>NZ_JADGMI010000009.1:3613-112479 GCF_015234305.1 Superficieibacter sp. 1612_C1 | reverse complement strand
TAAACAGAATTTGCCTGGCGGCAACAGCGCGGTGGTCCCACCTGACCCCATGCCGAACTCAGAAGTGAAACGCCGTAGCGCCGATGGTAGTGTGGGGTCTCCCCATGCGAGAGTAGGGAACTGCCAGGCATCAAATAAGCAGTAAACCGGAGTGACATCCGGTCAGTGACAAAGAAATTCGGTGGAGTGGTAGTTCAGTCGGTTAGAATACCTGCCTGTCACGCAGGGGGTCGCGGGTTCGAGTCCCGTCCATTCCGCCACCCTAATTAGGGGCGTAGTTCAATTGGTAGAGCACCGGTCTCCAAAACCGGGTGTTGGGAGTTCGAGTCTCTCCGCCCCTGCCAGAAAATTATCCTTTGCTTCGGCAAAGGATTTTTTTTGCCTAAAATTCAGCAAATCCTTCCGTGATCTTTTCCAGAGATCCCGCCTTCCGGCGGGAACATCAGTCAATAGCGCCTGTTTTAAGGATCTCACGGATTTGTGACTGCTTATCGCTGTTCTGCAACCAGATGGCATATAAAGGCCGTGTCAGCGTCATACTGTCAGTTACCGTATGCAGCCCCCCTTTTTCTCTGGCCCAGCTCACAGGCAGCCACGTACAGCCATTTAGTGCAGCCAGTTGCTGCCGGGCTAACTCAGCGGAACTGGTTGTCAGAAGGGGGATATCATCGCTGGCGATCAGCCCTTGCTCATGTTGCTGAAAATCAGCGCCCCATTCCAGACGTAAATAATTAAGTTCAGCCTTCAGACGCGACGCCGATGCACAAAACAACGCCAGCGTGAAATGCCCTAACAGTTGGCTGCTGAACTCATCCATCTTTGGAGCTTCTGTAGTAATCAGCAAGTCCAGTTGCCGCTCATGGAGTTGTTTCACCAGCGACTGTCGCTGGGCAATTCGCGCCTCAAACTGTAAACCATCCTGCGCCTGATACAGCTGGCTTAACCAGTCTGTCAGCAGGCACTCCCATAGCGAGGCGCTGGCACCAATCGAAAACTCATTGTGGCGCGATGTATTCGCCACCTCCTTCCGCGCCGCCTGCCAGGTGTTCATCAGCGTCTCTGCGTAAGGCAAAAGTTTTTCTCCCGCAGCCGTTAAGCGGATGTTATTGCGATGGCGGGTAAAAAGATTTACGCCAAGCTGGTTCTCAAGCTGACGAATACGAAAACTGACCGCAGACTGGGTCAGGTATAGCGCTTCAGCAGCACGCCCAAAGTGGCGTGTTCTGCTCACTTCCAGGAAAGTTTTTAGCAATTCCGTATCCACATCTTTCTCCGCAAAAATTTTTGTCGTTATGATTTAAATGTTTTGTTTTACACTCTGTCAAGCGTAACTAATACTCCGCGCCATAAATAGCTCGGCCAGAAGAATTAGGAGCGTGTAGGATGGCGGAAAGCTTTACGACGACTAATCGATATTTCGACAATAAATACTACCCACGTGGGTTCTCTCGTCATGGTGATTTCACCATCAAAGAGGCACAACTGCTTGAGCGTCATGGTTATGCCTTCAACGAGCTGGATCTGGGTAAACGTGAACCTGCAACCGAAGAAGAAATTCAATTTGTCGCGGTATGCCGTGGTCAGCGTGAGCCGGTCACAGAAGCAGAACGTGTATGGTCTAAGTACATGACGCGTATCAAACGTCCGAAGCGTTTCCATACCCTGTCCGGCGGTAAGCCGCAGGTGGAAGGTACGGAAGACTACACCGAATCAGAAGATTAAGTATTCAGGGGCGAAAGCCCCTTTTTTACGTCATCATCTTTTGCAGATGAATAAGCAGCCTGTCGATCCCCCGATAACCCAGTGCTTCCTGCAAATGCTGGCGCTCCAGGCGATCGCAATGTTCAATATCAGCGATCGTCCGTGCAACCTTCAGTAAACGCTGCCAGGCGCGGATAGACAGCCCGAGCTGGGTTAACGTCTGCTCCAGCCAGAACGCATCGTCATCGCTTAATCGGCAGTGCTCGCGCAGCGCGCTACTTTCAAGGCGGGCATTCAGGGTATTCTGCCGGGCGTACTGGCGCTCATGTGCTTCAATAACCCGCTGCCTGACCGTTTCACTGCTCTCGCCGCGCTTTACCGGCTGACTAAGCAAACCCGGTGGTGGGAGCGGGATCTCCAGCGACAAATCAAAACGATCGAGAAAAGGACCGGACAACCGCCCGAGATAGCGCAGCGTCTGCTCCGGCGAGCAGCGGTTATGATTGCCCTGATAATGTCCGGTTGGGCTGGGATTCATGGCGGCAATCAGTTGAAAGCGCGCCGGGTAAGTGATTTTTGCCCGGGTGCGGGAAATATGAATTTTCCCGGATTCAATCGGCTCGCGTAAGGCGTCGAGCACGCGTCGTTCAAATTCGGGTAGCTCATCAAGAAACAGAATACCGTTATGCGCCAGCGAGATCTCACCCGGCGCAGGAATCGACCCTCCGCCGACCATCGCGGTCAGCGACGCGCTGTGATGCGGTGAGCGAAAGGGCCGACACCGCCACTGTTGGCGGACGCTGCTGGCATTGACCAGGCTGACAATAGCGGCGCTCTCCAGCGCCTCCTGATTACTGAGCGGCGGTAAAAGCCCATTCAGGCGGCTGGCCAGCATGGTTTTCCCGGTACCCGGCGGTCCGATAAACAGCAGATTATGTCCTCCGGCAGCGGTAATCTCTAACGCTCGCTTTCCCTGCTCCTGACCAATCACATCCGCAATATCCTGCGTAACGTCTGGCACAGCGACATCCTCAGAAGGTGGGAACGGTAAAGCCTGCTTGCCTTCAAGAAACGCACAAACTTCCTGAAGATGTGTGGCAATGAAACAGTCTTCTCCACCGATTAACGCGATTTCCGCCGCATTCTCATGCGAGACGATAATTTGCCGCCCGGTTTTTAATGCCTCCATGGCGCTGGATATCGCCCCTGGAACCCCTCGTAACGCGCCTGTAAGCGCCAGTTCGCCCACAAACTCATATCGGCTTAGTTGCGAGGCGTTGAGCTGCTCAGAGGCAGCCAGAAGCGCAATGGCAATAGGTAAGTCATACCGGCCGCCCTCTTTAGGTAAATCGGCCGGGGCAAGGTTAATGGTGATCTTTTTTGCCGGGAAGGTATAACCGCTGTTTATGATCGCGCTGCGAACGCGATCTCTCGCCTCTTTGACGGTTGTCTCCGGCAGACCGACCATCGTCAGACCCGGCAGACCATTGCTGATATGCACTTCTACTGTAATCAGCGGGGCCGAAACCCCAAGTGCTGCACGTGTGAAGACAATTGATAGCGACATAGCTCCTCCTGTTCCGGAAGAGTAGTCGCCCGGTGATACGCTGTTAATGGCGAAATCATGCATTTGCGAGCCTGCTTCCCGGCTTTTTAGGCTTGCCTGCAACCTTACAAATTTTTCTGGATCGCGTTTGCAAAAAGAACATAAACGGTAAAAACGACGGGCCATCACCAAAAAAGTGAAATATTTTCATTTAATTTTTTTCTTATAAAAAACAAAGATATTTTGCTAAACCGTTAGCGTGCTCAGAAAAAAGGTCATAAAAAAATATTGTGTTAGTTCCGCAATCTGTGATAACTCTTTAGGTATTCCTTCGAACAAGAAGCCAGAAAGTACAGAAAATGACAGCCCTTCTACGAGTGATTAGCCTGGTCGTGATTAGCGTGGTGGTGATTATTATCCCACCGTGCGGGGCTGCACTTGGACGAGGAAAGGCTTAAAAATCAAGCCTTAACGAACTAAGACCCCCGCACCGAAAGGTCCGGGGGTTTTTTTTTGACCTTAAAAATAGCAACAAGGGACAGAGAATGACTAACAGCATAAAATTCTGTTCCACACGATCTACGGCGGGGAAGTCACTATGAATGGAGCACAATGGGTGGTACATGCGTTACGGGCGCAGGGAGTTAATACCGTGTTCGGTTATCCTGGCGGCGCAATTATGCCGGTTTACGATGCACTGTATGACGGCGGTCTGGAACACCTGTTGTGTCGCCATGAGCAGGGCGCGGCCATGGCGGCTATCGGCTATGCTCGTTCAACCGGCAAAACCGGCGTATGTATCGCCACATCCGGCCCTGGGGCGACCAATCTTATCACCGGTCTCGCCGATGCGCTGTTAGACTCCGTACCCGTTGTTGCTATCACCGGCCAGGTCGCTGCGCCGTTCATTGGCACGGACGCGTTTCAGGAGGTGGACGTCCTCGGTTTGTCGCTGGCCTGCACCAAACACAGTTTTCTGGTGCAGTCGCTGGAAGAGTTGCCGCGCGTGATGGCTGAGGCCTTTCAGGTGGCAAACTCAGGCCGTCCCGGCCCGGTGCTGGTTGATATCCCGAAAGACATCCAGTTAGCCGTCGGCGAGCTGGAGCCGCATTTTTCCACCGTAGAAAACGATGTTACGTTCCCGCAGGCAGAAGTGGAACAGGCGCGTCAGATGCTGGCGCAGGCGCAGAAACCGATGCTCTACATTGGTGGTGGAGTAGGCATGGCGCAGGCGGTGCCAGCGCTGCGTGAGTTTATTGCCATCACGCAAATGCCCTCCACCTGCACGCTGAAAGGGCTGGGCGCGGTCGAGGCTAACGATCCGCATTACCTCGGCATGTTGGGTATGCACGGCACCAAAGCGGCCAACTTTGCGGTACAGGAATGCGACCTGTTGATTGCCGTTGGCGTGCGCTTTGACGACCGCGTGACCGGTAAGCTGAACACCTTTGCCCCGCACGCCAAAGTCATCCATATGGATATCGACCCGGCGGAAATGAATAAACTGCGTCAGGTGCACGTTGGTTTGCAGGGCGATCTGAACGCGCTGCTGCCCGCTCTGCAACAGCCGTTAGCGATTGACGCCTGGCGTCAATACAGCGCGGACCTGCGCCGTGAACATGCGTGGCGTTACGATCATCCTGGTGAGTCCATCTATGCGCCGCTCCTGCTGAAACAGCTTTCCGATCGTAAACCGGCGGACAGCGTGGTGACGACCGATGTCGGCCAGCATCAGATGTGGTCGGCGCAGCATATGACCTACACCCGTCCGGAGAACTTCATCACCTCCAGCGGCCTGGGGACGATGGGTTTTGGTTTGCCCGCGGCGGTCGGTGCGCAGGTGGCGCGACCGAATGATACGGTTATCTGTATCTCCGGTGACGGCTCCTTTATGATGAACGTACAGGAGCTGGGCACCGTAAAACGCAAGCAGCTGCCGTTGAAAATCGTTTTACTCGACAATCAGCGTTTAGGCATGGTTCGACAATGGCAGCAGCTGTTTTTTCAGGAACGTTATAGCGAAACCACCCTTACCGATAATCCCGATTTCCTCATGCTGGCCAGCGCCTTCGGCATCCCTGGTCAGCACATCACCCGAAAAGACCAGGTTGAAGCGGCCCTCGACGCCATGCTGAACAGCGAAGGACCATACCTGCTTCATGTCTCAATCGACGAACTTGAGAACGTCTGGCCGCTGGTACCACCCGGTGCCAGTAACGCACAAATGCTGGAGAAATTATCATGATGCAACATCAGGTCGCCGTAGAGGCTCGCTTCAATCCGGAAACGTTAGAACGTGTTTTACGTGTGGTTCGCCATCGTGGCTTTCAGATTTGCGCCATGAATATGGAAACTGCTACCGATGCACAGAACATAAATATTGAATTGACCGTTGCCAGCCCCCGGCCCGTCGAATTACTGTTTAGTCAGTTGAATAAACTGGTCGACGTCGCTCGTGTCGAGATACAGCAACGAACAACTACATCACAACAAATCCGCGCCTGAGCGCAATAGGAAAGAAAATGACGACGAAAAAAGCTGATTACATTTGGTCCAATGGCGAGATGATTCGTTGGGAAGACGCGAAAGTTCACGTGATGTCTCACGCGCTTCATTACGGTACTTCAGTCTTTGAAGGGATCCGTTGCTACGATTCTCACAAAGGGCCAGTGGTGTTCCGCCATCGCGAACACATGCAGCGTCTGCGTGATTCAGCCAAAATCTATCGTTTCCCGGTTTCACAGAGCGTTGACGAACTGATGGAAGCCTGCCGTGCGGTGATCCGTAAAAACAACCTGACCAGCGCCTACATTCGTCCGCTGGTCTTTGTCGGCGATGTCGGAATGGGGGTGAACCCGCCGGAAGGTTACACCACTGACGTGATCATCGCCGCGTTCCCGTGGGGCGCTTACCTGGGTGCAGACGCGCTGGATCAGGGGATTGACGCGATGGTCTCCTCCTGGAACCGCGTAGCACCGAATACTATCCCAACCGCGGCTAAAGCGGGCGGCAACTACCTTTCCTCTCTGCTGGTAGGCAGCGAAGCGCGCCGTCACGGTTATCAGGAAGGGATCGCGCTGGACGTTAACGGTTATATCTCGGAAGGCGCAGGCGAGAACCTGTTTGAAGTAAAAGACGGCATCCTGTTTACCCCGCCATTCACCTCTTCCGCACTGCCGGGCATCACCCGCGACGCCATCATCAAGCTGGCGAAAGATCTGGATATCGAAGTGCGTGAGCAGGTACTGTCCCGCGAGTCACTCTACCTGGCGGATGAAGTCTTTATGTCCGGCACCGCCGCTGAAATCACGCCGGTGCGCAGCGTTGATGGTATTCAGGTGGGCGAAGGTCGCTGCGGCCCGGTCACCAAACGTATTCAGCAAGCATTCTTTGGCCTCTTCACCGGTGAAACCGAAGACAAATGGGGCTGGTTGGATCAAGTTAATAACTAATTAAAAAAATGGGACGGCACGCACCGTCCCATTTAACAGACAGACACTGGGAGTAACTAAAGCATGCCTAAATATCGTTCCGCCACTACCACCCACGGCCGTAACATGGCCGGAGCCCGTGCGCTGTGGCGCGCCACCGGGATGACCGACTCCGATTTCGGCAAGCCGATTATTGCGGTCGTTAACTCCTTCACCCAGTTTGTGCCGGGGCACGTACACCTGCGCGATCTGGGCAAGCTGGTGGCTGAACAAATCGAAGCGTCAGGCGGCGTGGCGAAAGAGTTCAATACCATTGCGGTGGATGACGGTATCGCGATGGGCCACGGGGGCATGCTTTATTCACTGCCGTCGCGCGAGCTGATCGCTGACTCCGTTGAGTACATGGTGAATGCCCACTGCGCCGACGCGATGGTCTGTATTTCCAACTGCGACAAAATCACCCCCGGGATGCTAATGGCCTCGCTGCGCCTGAACATTCCGGTGATCTTCGTTTCCGGCGGCCCGATGGAAGCCGGTAAAACCAAACTCTCCGATCAGATCATCAAGCTCGATCTGGTAGATGCGATGATCCAGGGCGCTGACCCGAAAGTCTCTGACGATCAGAGCGAACAGGTCGAACGTTCCGCCTGTCCGACCTGTGGGTCGTGTTCTGGGATGTTCACTGCCAACTCAATGAACTGCCTGACCGAAGCGCTGGGCCTGTCGCAGCCGGGTAACGGTTCGCTGCTGGCGACGCACGCCGACCGTAAACAGCTGTTCCTCAACGCCGGTAAACGCATTGTTGAACTGACCAAACGTTATTACGAGCAGGAAGACGCCAGCGCGCTGCCGCGTAATATCGCCTGTAAAGCAGCGTTTGAGAACGCCATGACGCTGGATATCGCGATGGGTGGTTCGACTAACACCGTACTGCACCTGCTGGCGGCAGCACAGGAAGCGGAAATCGACTTCACCATGAGCGATATCGACAAGCTTTCCCGCAAGGTGCCGCAGTTGTGCAAAGTCGCGCCAAGCACGCAGAAATACCATATGGAAGACGTCCATCGCGCGGGCGGCGTCATTGGCATTCTGGGCGAGCTGGATCGTGCCGGACTGCTGAACCGCGACGTAAAAAATATTCTTGGCCTGACGCTGCCGCAAACCATCGAACAATATGATGTGGTAATAACCCAGGACGAGGCGGTAAAAAATATGTACCGTGCCGGACCTGCCGGTATTCGCACGACCAAAGCCTTTTCGCAGGATTGCCGCTGGGATTCGCTGGATGATGACCGCGCGGAAGGCTGCATCCGTTCGCTGGAGCACGCCTACAGTCAGGACGGTGGTCTGGCCGTGCTGTACGGTAACTTTGCCGAAAACGGCTGCATCGTGAAAACCGCAGGCGTGGATGACAGTATCCTGAAATTCACCGGCCCGGCGAAAGTGTATGAAAGCCAGGATGACGCGGTGGAAGCGATCCTCGGCGGCAAAGTCGTCGCAGGCGATGTGGTCGTGATCCGCTATGAAGGGCCAAAAGGCGGACCGGGGATGCAGGAGATGCTCTACCCGACCACCTTCCTGAAATCGATGGGCCTCGGCAAGGCTTGCGCGCTGATCACTGACGGACGTTTCTCCGGCGGCACCTCTGGTCTCTCTATCGGTCACGTTTCGCCGGAAGCGGCCAGCGGCGGCAATATCGCGCTGATTGAAGATGGCGACATGATCGCCATTGATATCCCGAATCGCGGTATTCAGTTGCAGTTAAGCGATCAGGAAATTGCGGCGCGTCGTGAAGCGCAGGATGCGCGTGGCGCAGAGGCGTGGACGCCGAAAGCGCGTGAACGTCAGGTCTCCTTCGCGCTGCGCGCTTACGCCAGCCTCGCCACCAGCGCGGATAAAGGCGCGGTGCGCGATAAATCCAAACTGGGAGGCTAATGATGGCCGACGCACAACCTCTCTCTTCCGCCCCCGAAGGGGCGGAGTATCTCAGAGCGGTGCTCCGCGCGCCGGTCTATGAAGCGGTGCAGGTCACGCCGCTGCAAAAAATGGAAAAAATCTCCGCGCGGCTGAATAACGTCATTCTGGTAAAACGCGAGGATCGGCAACCGGTACATAGCTTTAAGCTGCGTGGTGCTTACGCCATGATGTCCGGGTTGACGGAAGAGCAGAAGTCGCACGGCGTGATCACCGCTTCGGCGGGCAACCATGCACAGGGCGTTGCTTTTTCCTCCGCACGTTTAGGACTGAAAGCGCTGATCGTCATGCCTGTGGCAACGGCGGATATCAAAGTCGACGCCGTGCGTAGTTTTGGCGGCGAAGTGCTGCTTCACGGCGCGAACTTCGATGAAGCCAAAGCCAAAGCGATTGAACTCTCACAGCAGCAGGGCTTCACCTGGGTACCGCCGTTCGATCATCCGATGGTGATCGCCGGGCAGGGCACGCTGGCGCTGGAGCTGCTCCAACAGGATGCGCATCTCGACAGGGTATTTGTCCCGGTGGGTGGCGGTGGCCTGGCGGCGGGCGTCGCGGTGCTGATCAAACAACTGATGCCGCAGATCAAAGTGATCGCCGTTGAAGCCGAAGACTCCGCCTGTCTGAAAGCGGCGCTGGATGCAGGTCATCCGGTCGATCTGCCGCGCGTCGGGCTGTTTGCCGAGGGCGTAGCGGTGAAGCGCATCGGCGATGAGACGTTCCGTTTGTGTCAGGAATACCTTGACGACATCATCACCGTCGATAGCGATGCGATTTGCGCGGCGATGAAGGATCTGTTCGAAGACGTGCGCGCGGTGGCGGAACCCTCCGGTGCGCTGGCGCTGGCGGGCATGAAAAAGTACATCGCTCAGCACAACATCCACGGCGAGCGACTGGCGCACATTCTTTCGGGCGCGAACGTAAACTTCCACGGTCTGCGCTATGTGTCCGAGCGCTGTGAGCTGGGCGAACAGCGTGAAGCTTTGCTGGCGGTGACTATTCCGGAAGAAAAGGGCAGCTTCCTGAAATTCTGCCAGCTACTCGGCGGTCGGTCGGTCACTGAATTTAACTACCGTTTTGCCGATGCCAGAGACGCCTGTATTTTCGTCGGCGTGCGGTTAAGCCGCGGGCTGGAGGAACGTCAGGAAATCCTGCAATTGCTTAGTGAAGGCGGCTACGGCGTGGTCGATCTCTCCGATGACGAGATGGCGAAACTGCACGTGCGCTATATGGTCGGCGGACGTCCTTCGAAACCGCTTCAGGAGCGGCTGTTCAGCTTTGAGTTCCCGGAATCTCCCGGCGCACTGCTGAAGTTCCTGCACACGCTGGGCACCCACTGGAACATCTCGCTGTTTCACTATCGCAGCCACGGCACCGACTATGGCCGCGTCCTGGCGGCGTTTGAGCTGGGCGAGCACGAGCCGGATTTCGAAACGCGGCTGAAAGAGCTGGGCTATGAGTGTCATGATGAGACCCATAATCCGGCGTTTCGCTTCTTTCTGGCTGGCTAGTTGCAATGATGACCGGGAGACGGCTTTCCGGTCATCGGGCACAATAGCGTAGACAGCGCATCACCCGGTGCGATAATGCGGTTATGATTTCTTCGCGACAAGGGTAAAAAGATGGCCGGGCGCTTCCAGGGATTCGCACAAGAAGGACTCGATTTTCTCCAGCAGGTCCGTATTGAAAACGATAAAGCATGGTTCGATGAACACCGTTTTATCTACGAACGCAGTCTGCTCACGCCATTCCGCGCGCTGGTGGAGGATTTAGCGCCCGTGATGCTGGAGATCGACCCGCTATTAGAAACCCGTCCCGCCATTGGCAAAACGCTGTCGCGCATTTATCGCGATACACGCTTTTCGCACGATAAATCGCGCTACCGTAGCCGGATGTGGCTGACCTTTAAACGCTCAGCTAAAAACTGGACCGACGCACCGGTCTGGTTTTTTGAAATCAGCCCGGACACGCTGCGTTACGGCCTCGGCTACTACAGTGCCAGCAAGGCGACGATGGACCTGTTCCGCCATACCTTAAAACAGCGCCCGGCGCAGTTTCTGCAAGTAGCCGAATGCTGCCAGGCACCATTTAAACTGGTGGGCGAAAGCTATAAGCGGCTAAAAATAAAAGATCTCGACCCAACTATTTCCGACTGGTATCACCGTAAAACCTTTGCCGTGATGGTAACGGATAACGAGGTGGGAAAATTATTCAGCGTGGATTTGGTTAATGCATTGGCGCAGGGTTTTCAGCAGCTGGAGCCGCTATATCAGTGGTTGATGACGGTGGAGACAATGAAGCAGGTGGACCCGGCGGATTTATAATGCAACCGGGCTTACGCTGCTTCTGGAATATTATTTGAATAGTCCCTGCACATACTTATCCAGCTTATCCGACTCATAAAACGCCATGCACTGCGCCAGCACGTTATTGGCGGTTTGAGCATGGTCGGGATGCAGGGACATCGTCAGCTTGTCATAATCCTTTGTCTCTTTGGCGACAAATTTCAGAAACGCGTCCCAGACGCCTGCATTGCCCAGCGCATAACTCTCCACCATAAAGGAGGCATCGTGAGACGGCGCAGAATTTGCGTCGGCCGGGGTAAGATCGCGATAGTTATCAACAAGGCACTGCTTCAGCGCCAGATGCTTTACATCCTGCACGGTAATGCCCTTCGGTTTAGCCTGGACGCTGAAGCACAGCACTACCAGCACGGATAACAGCATTATTTTTGTGCGCATTTTATTTCCTTATCAACCCTGAACAATTTTCCAGAACGCATCAATTAACGGTTCATGCAGCCGTTTTTTCTGCACGCAGACGCCCAGCTCAAACGGTGACTCCTCGTCGTTGCGCTCTAAAATCATTACCCGATTACGCACCGGTTCCGGACTGTTTTCCAGTACCACTTCTGGTAGTAACGCCACGCCGCAGCCAAGCGCGACCATAGATACCATCGCTTCATGCCCGCCGACGGTTGCATAAATTAAAGGATTACTGATTTTATGACGACGGAACCACAGCTCAATGCGCCGACGCACCGGACCCTGATCGGCCATGATAAACGGCACCGTTGACCAGTCGGGCGCATCGACAGAGATTTGATTGCGCACAGGGCAGGGCAAAGCCGGGGCGATCAGTACCACCGCCAGATTCTCCAGAATAGTAAAGGCCACCGCACCGGGTAAGGTTTCGGGCTTCCCGGCAATCGCCAGATCGGCTTCGCCGGTCACCACTTTCTCCATCGCGTCGGCAGCATCGCCGGTCGTGAGTTTGATCTCAACGGAAGGATGTTCGGCACGAAAGCGATCCAGAATCGGCGGCAGATGGCTGTAGGCAGCGGTGACGGAACAAAACAAATGCAGTTCGCCGGAAAGCGACGGCCCTTTCTGATCCATGGTGTGACGTAGCTGCTGATACTGCAATAGCGTCTGCTGGGCAAAAACGCGTAGCTCCTCGCCCGCTTCGGTCAGGGTAACGGTGCGGTTATCACGAATAAACAGCGGCTGGCCGAGGTCCTCTTCCAGACGCTGAATCTGTCGGGAGAGCGTGGAAGGACTGACGTGCATCGCCCGGGCGCTACGGCCAAAATGACGGCTATCCGCCAGATGCAAAAAGGTTTTTAGATCGCGTAAATCCACCAGCCGCTCTCCCTGATTTTACATTGCAGAAATTGCAACGTGACGTTGTGAATATATCAATTTCCGCAATAAATTTCCTGTCATATAGTAAGTTCATTATCGCAAAAGCGAACTGAATAATAAGCACGACAACACAACATCACGAGGTATCACCATGGCTAACTACTTTAATACACTGAACTTGCGTCAGCAGCTGGCACAGCTGGGCAAATGCCGCTTTATGGGCCGCGACGAATTTGCCGATGGCGCGAGCTACCTTCAGGGTAAAAAAGTGGTCATCGTCGGCTGCGGCGCGCAGGGTCTGAACCAGGGCCTGAATATGCGCGACTCCGGCCTGGATATCTCCTACGCCCTGCGTAAAGAAGCTATTGCCGAGAAGCGCGCGTCCTGGCGTAAAGCGACCGAAAACGGCTTCAAAGTGGGGACTTACGAAGAGCTGATCCCGCAGGCCGATCTGGTGGTAAACCTGACGCCGGACAAGCAGCACTCCGACGTAGTGCGTGCCGTTCAGCCGATGATGAAAGACGGCGCAGCGCTGGGCTATTCGCACGGTTTTAACATTGTTGAAGTCGGCGAGCAGATCCGCAAAGACATCACCGTGGTGATGGTGGCACCGAAATGCCCGGGTACTGAAGTGCGTGAAGAGTACAAACGCGGTTTCGGCGTGCCGACGCTGATTGCCGTTCACCCGGAAAACGATCCGAAAGGCGAAGGCATGGCGATTGCTAAAGCCTGGGCCGCCGCGACCGGCGGTCACCGTGCGGGCGTGCTGGAGTCTTCTTTCGTCGCGGAAGTGAAATCTGACCTGATGGGCGAGCAGACCATTCTGTGCGGCATGTTGCAGGCCGGTTCGCTGCTGTGCTTCGACAAGCTGGTGGAAGAAGGTACTGACCCGGCCTACGCCGAAAAACTGATTCAGTTCGGCTGGGAAACCATCACCGAAGCGCTGAAGCAGGGTGGTATCACGCTGATGATGGACCGCCTGTCCAACCCGGCAAAAGTGCGTGCTTACGCACTGTCCGAGCAGCTTAAAGGGATCATGGCTCCGCTGTTCCAGAAACATATGGACGACATCATCTCCGGCGAATTCTCTTCCGGCATGATGGCCGACTGGGCTAACGATGATAAGAAACTGCTGACCTGGCGTGAAGAGACGGGCAAAACCGCTTTCGAAACCGCACCACAGTTTGAAGGCAAAATCAGCGAGCAGGAGTACTTCGATAAAGGCGTCCTGATGATCGCGATGGTGAAAGCCGGTGTTGAGCTGGCGTTCGAAACCATGGTCGATTCCGGCATTATCGAAGAGTCTGCTTACTACGAATCACTGCACGAACTGCCGCTGATCGCCAACACTATCGCCCGTAAGCGTCTGTATGAAATGAACGTGGTTATCTCCGATACTGCTGAGTACGGCAACTACCTGTTCTCTTATGCCTGCGTACCGCTGCTGAAAGAGTTCATGACCACGCTGCAACCGGGCGATCTGGGCAAAGCCACTGAGGGCACCGCGGTCGATAACGCCCAGTTGCGTGACGTTAACGAAGCCGTGCGTAACCATCCGATTGAAGAAGTAGGTAAAAAACTGCGCGGCTATATGACCGATATGAAACGTATCGCTGTCGCTGGCTAACGCTTCCCTTCTCTCTCCCCGAACCTGAACTGCTTATCCGGCAGTTCAGGTTTTTTATTGCCTGAATGCCTTAATTGTTATTTGCTGTTGTTTTATGATCCTTATCACATGAGATCGCTATCAATATTTACTAATCAACATAAAACGATAATATGTGGCTGTGATTTATCCTCTGACAGCCCGACAGCAAGGCTGCTAAACATCATAACGGGAGAGAGAAATGAAATTAACCAAACAGTCACTGGCAAAAATGATCGACCAGACGCTGCTGAAGCCTTTTGCCTGTGAGCAGGACTTTAAGCAACTGTGCGAAAAGAGCAAACAGTACGGCTTTAAAATGGTGGCGATCAATCCGGCGGTCGTAAAAACCTGCCTGAAATATCTCGAAGGAAGCGAAGTTCTGGCCGGGGCGGCAATCGGCTTCCCGCTGGGCCAGAACACGATTGAAACCAAAGCATTTGAAACGGAAGACGCCATCGCCAACGGTTCCGGCGAGATTGATTATGTGATTAACATCGGCGAGCTGAAAAACAAAAATTACGCCTACATCAAAAAAGAGATGGAGACGATCGTCGGCATTTGTAAGAAGCATCAGGTGACGTCGAAAGTCATCTTCGAAAACTGCTATCTGACCGATGAAGAGAAAGTGAAGCTGTGTGAAATCGCGCTCGAAGTGCGTCCCGATTTTATCAAAACCTCGACCGGCTTTGGCACCGGCGGCGCGACGCTTGCAGACGTTAAGCTGATGAAAAGCATTGTTAAAGATCAGATTAAAGTGAAAGCGTCCGGCGGCATTCGCGATTTAAAATTTGCTCAGGAACTGATCGATGCTGGCGTCGAGCGAATCGGCACCAGCTGCGGCGTAGAAATTGTCGATGCACTGGCCGGGTAAGCCTTAAACCAAAGGTCATTCGTAAAGATCAAGCGACGTGTAATCGTGAATGTTTATTAAAGGGGGAGTGGTCTCCCCCGAGATTGGTGACAAACCTGTTTTGCTATTGTATGCGCCGTTTTGCCAGGTGGCGGCTTTGCCTTAACCAACCTAAAAAACGAATTAATATCAAAACGTTATTCATGATTCGTAGGTCTGTGCAAGCGAAGCGCCGCCAGGCATCATTCCACGGTATAACGTTTGTCAGCAGTGTGAGGGGGATGGCTTCCCCCTTTGGTGCATTTCCATTTAGGGATGATGTTATTCCGCTTCAACCAGCGTTGCCAAAAACTCTCCCAGAGCGGCGCTGGCTTCTTGCTCCTGCGTCCCTTCGCAGTGCAGGGTAATCATGCTGCCGTTTACCACGCCCAGCTTCATCAGCCCGAGCATGCTTCTGCCGTCAGCGCTTTTATCCTGATAAGACAGGCGGATTTGGCAGTCATATTTTTTCGCCATTTTTGCCAGCACTGCGCAGGGGCGGCTGTGTAGCCCCATCGGATTAATAATTAAAATATCTTTATTGATCATGAGAATGTCCTTTCATTCATGACTAAAGCAGGCCCGAACGCCCAGGCCTGCTAATGACTTACGCTAAGGAATTATTCAGCGGTGCGGCGGTGGAAGCGGCCTGCGCCAGATATTTGCGCTTGCGGTAGAAACCGTAGATAACGCCACCGACCAGCCCTCCGCAGACAATAGAGGCGATCCACAACATGCCGTGGGTCACTAACGGCAGGATAATCAGGCCGCCATGCGGGGCAGGAACCGCGACGTGAAACCAGTAGGTCAGGGTGGCACCGATGGAAGAACTGAGCATCAGAATCGGGATCACACGCAGCGGATCTTTCGCGGCAAAGGGAATTGCCCCTTCGGCAATAAAGGTGGCGCTGAGAATAAAGTTGACCAGACCGGCCGCCTGCTCCTCTTTCTCGAAATACTTTTTAAACAGGACGGTCGCGAAAGCAATCACCAGCGGCGGCACCATGCTTGCGGTCATGACGCCTGCCATAAACAACGCGTTACCCTGCTCGGCCAGCAGCATCGTGCCGGTAACATAGGCGGCTTTATTGACCGGACCGCCGAGGTCGAAGGCGCTCATACAGCCGACCACGATACCCAGAATCAGCGGGTTAGCATGCTCCAGCCCGGCAACCCAGGCCATCATGCCTTTGTTAATCGCCGCAATGGAATCGCCCATATGCGTCATTGCCAGACCAATGACCAGCACACCGACCAGCGGCAGCAGGAAGATAGATTTGAAACCTTCCAGCGAGCGGGGAAAGGAGCGGGTAATGTGCAGAACCCACTTCATAAAATAACCGGCGGCGAAACCAGCAATGATCCCGCCGAGGAAACCTGCGCCAACGTTGGCGGCTATCAGGCCACCGACGAAACCCGCAACAAAGCCCGGCCTGTTCGAAATGGAGTAAGCGATAAAGGCGGTAAACACCGGCACCATCATTGAAAAGGACAATTTACCGAGGTTAAAAATGCTGGCGGCGAACGGGTTATACTGGGCATTGGTCGGGTCGAAAGAGTAGATGCCCCAGAAGAATGAGACGGCAATCAACACACCGCCGGCCACCACGAAAGGCAGCATGTTCGAGACGCCGTTCATCAGGGCCTTATACAGCAGACGTCCCAGGCTTTCGCCATCGCTGGTATCCGTTTTACGCTCTCCGACCTCTGCGCTGCTCTCATGGTGATAAACCGCTTCGTTACCGCTCATCGCCCGAGCAAGCAGCTCATTGGCCTTTTTCACGCCGTGGCCTACCGAGGCGCGAACCAGCCGCTTGCCGTGAAAACGCGCCATCTCGATGGCTTTATCCGAGGCGATAATCACCGCATCGGCGCGGGCGATTTCCTCATCCGTTAACGCATTTTCAATACCCGCTGCGCCGTTCGTTTCGACGCGGATAGCTACTCCTGCCTGCTGTGCTGCCTTTTTTAATGCGGCTTCGGCCATAAAGGTATGGGCGATACCGGTTGGGCAACCGGTAACAGCAACAAAAAATTTTTCCTTGTTCGGCATGTTTTTCGCTCCTGGATCAACATTTAATGGTGAACAGCCTCATCACCTGCCATATAACATTGTGATTTGCTGGTCTCTGTTTTCGTTTATGATTGTTTTGTGCGCGTTTTTATGTCAATTGGTTTTGTTTGTTGTTGTGATAACGATCCTGGTTTCGGGAGGTAATTGAGGCGGGCAAAAAAGAGCGCCCCCGAAGGGGCGCATACAGGAAATGCGCTTACGCGGTGAATTTATGCATAATATCAAGCACTTCATTAGCATCTTTTGCCTGATTGATATGCTCTCTGAAGTCGTCATCCATGATCGCAGCGGCGAGTTTGGTTAAAATTTTGATGTGCTCATCACCCGCGCTGGCTGCCGGAACGGCGATCATAAACAGATTTTCTGCCCAGTCGTCTTCCTCCTCATCCCATAAAATCGGCTGCGTCAGACGGGCAAAAGCCACCGCTGGCATAACGACCGCTGGGCTTTTACCATGCGGGATCGCATAGTTGTAGCCGACGGCAGTCGAAAACTCTCCCTCTCTTTTTAGTAAAGATAACATGTAGTTATCAAACCCTCCCGGCTGAAGCTTCCCCGCAGCTTCAATGCGTTTCGCCAGTTGTGTCAGCGCATCCTGCTTATCCTTTGCCGCCAGTTGCAGAACAATTGTTTCGGTAGAAAAAATCGACATGGGTTGACCTCGCTGTTTAAAAGTACCGTCTTGATTGATGATTCTTGACTTATGCTATCGATATCACGTAATAAATTTATTAACCGATATCAAATGACAATAAACGATTGACACTGTTTTTTTCATGACTACACTCGCAAGAACAGAAATAAGCCGAAATTCATATCAACGAATGCCAGGAGGATGCATGGACAAGCAGGAGATTGGGATTGCCGTTATTGGTGCGGGCAGGGCCGGGATGATCCACGCGCGCAACTATGCCAGAGGGATCGCCGGAGCGCGCCTGGTTGCCGTGGTCGATCCGGTTGGATCGGTCGCCGAGGCCGCTGCCGGGGAATTACACCTTGATAAGTTCTACACCGATTATCACGAAGCCATTGCCGATAGTGAGGTCGACGCCATCGTGGTCGTCACGCCGACCAAATATCACTGCGAGATCGTCTGCGCCGCCGCCCGTGCCGGGAAACACATTTTCTGCGAGAAGCCGATGGCGATGACGCCGGAAGAGTGTCAGCAGATGATTGAGGTGACGCAACAGCACGGCGTACAGCTACAGCTTGGATTTATGCGCCGGTTCGACCGCAACTTTATGGAAGCAAAGGCGGCGATTGACGCGGGCGTGATTGGTGATGTGGTGCTGGTGAAGGCGCTAACCCACGGCCCCAGCATCCCGAAGGCGTGGATGTACGACATCTCCATCAGCGGCGGTCCGCTGGCGGAAGTGTCCAGCCATGATATCGACGCTGTGCGCTGGTTCTCCGGGGCGGATTTTGCTGAGGTGTACGCGCTGGCCGGTAACTATCGCTGCCCGGATGCGAAGGATAAATTCCCGGATTACTACGATACCGTCACCCTGAGCGGACGCATGACCAACGGCACGCAGTGCATTGTTGAAGGCGCGGTTTCCGTTGGTTATGGCTATGACTCCCGCGTCGAAATCCTCGGCACCGACGGCATTCTCTTCGTCGGGGATCTCCAGGAAAGTTCGGCACGTTATGCCAACCGGGAGCAAAAGCAGCTGATCACCAAAACGGTCAATAGCTGGCAGACGCTCTTTATTAAAGCTTACGAAGAAGAAGATACCGCCTTTATCGCCTCTATTCGCAGCGGCTCGCCCGTCAAAGCCTCCGGCAACGATGGCCTGGAAGTCGTCAAAGTGGTGAACGCCGGCAATCTTTCTATTACCGAAAAACGCGTTGTTACCCTGAACGAAAGATAAGAGGTGGTCGATGAAAGCGATTCAGTTATTTGGTAAAAATGAACTCAAACTGGTTGAGTTGCCGAAGCCTGAGATTCAGCCTGATGAGATCCTGCTGGCCTGTAAAGCCGGGGCCATCTGCGGTACGGATTTGCGAATGTATGCCAACGGCCATCGCAACTCTCCCCATGCCCTGACGCTGGGCCATGAGCTTTCCGGCGTGATTGAAGAGATCGGCAGCGAAGTTAGCGGCGCATACTTTAAAGGGATGCGCGTTGCCGTCGCGCCAAACTATGGTTGTGGCGTATGCGACAGCTGCATCAGCGGCAACACCCAGAGTTGTAAAGATTTTCAGGCACTGGGCATCCAGAAACACGGCGCGTTTGCCGAGTATGTGGTGATCCCGGCCAGGGCAGTGCGTCAGGGGAATATCGTCGAACTTCCCGATCACGTGTCGTTTGAAGAGGGGGCGATGATCGAACCGTTCTCCTGCGTTTACAACGCCTTTGAACGCTGTCATACCCAGGTGGGCGATACCGTACTGGTGATTGGCGCGGGGCCGATTGGGCTGATGCATGCGCTGCTACACAAAGCCGCGGGTGCGGGGAAAGTGCTGATCAGCGATATTAACCCTGAGCGTCTGGCGCTGGCGTGCGAGTTTGACCCGGCGTTTATCCCGGTGAGCGGCACCGACACCAAAGCTGACGTCCTGCGCATTACTCAGGATCGTGGCTGTGACGTGGTAATCACCGCCGCCTCCACGCCGGAAATCCAGACATTGTCATTTGAACTGACCGCGCTGAACGGTCGGGTACTCTTTTTCGGCGGTCTGCCAGCGGGCAAAGAGATGGTGAGTCTGAATACCAACATCATTCACTACCGTCAGATTAGCGTCACCGGCATGAGCGGGCAGAACCTGCGGCAGTATCGCGCCAGCCTGAAAATGGTCGCCAACGGGCAAATTAATCTGAAAAAGATCTTGACGCATACTTTCTCGCTTGAACAATATCAGCAGGCCTTTACCTGTGCTAAATCGGGTAATGCGCTGAAGGCAGGCTTTGTTTTATAGTCCTGCTCTGGCTATCCATTTCGGGAAAGATAATGAGCGACCATTCGGAAGATAAACTTTTTACGCAGGAACGGCAGCAGGCGATTCTGGCTTATGTTGAAGCACATAAAAAAGCGACGGTTGCCGAACTGTGCCAGCTATTTAAAGTATCGACCGGGACGATTCGCAACGATCTTCGCGAGATGGAAAAGCTGAAGCTGGTCACGCGTACCCACGGCGGCGTGCTCATCCGCAGCAAAACCGGTCTCGAAATGATGGCGACCGAAAAGGAAGTGCGTAACCACGATGCCAAAGTCGTGGTTGCCCGCCGGGCGCTGGAGCAGATTGAAGATGGCGATACGCTGCTGCTGGATACCGGCTCCACCACGCTCGAACTGGCGAAGCTGCTGGGTGAGCGTAAAGGACTGTCGGTTATTACCAACGATTTGCAGATTGCCATTATTCTGGAAGAGATCCCAGGGGTGGTGAATCTCTTTATTATTGGCGGCGCGGTGCGGCAAAAATTGCACTGCGTTATCCCATTCAACCGTGACAGCGGCCTGTCGAATCTGATCATCGATAAGGCCTTTATGGGCGCAAATGGTTTTACGCTCAAAAATGGCGCGACCACGCCGGACGTTCGCCAGGCGAATCTGAAGAAAGAGATGATCGCCTGCGCGTCAAACGTCATTCTGCTAATAGACTCGCATAAAGTCGGCCATGACACTTTCGCCAAATTTGCCGAGGTTAGCGATATCAGTATCCTGATCACGGACAATATCAGTGAGGAAGATCGCGCCGGTATCGAGGCGCGAGGCGTGATGGTTGTTAGCGAGTAGAATACGATGCCGGGCTTCAGATAATCTGCCTGGCGGTGCTGCGCTTGCACAGGCCTACGGGCGGCAATCAACTCGTTGATATTGATGTATTTCTTAGGCCGGGTAAGGCGGAGCCGCCACCCGGCAAAAAAACAAACATCGCTGCGTAAACAGATTTGCCATCAATCTTAAACCCGGCCCACCAGGTTTATTTTTTCCGGCGTAATGCCACGACCGAATCCGAAACCCGACCTTCCTGTCCTTCTGGCCCTTTCATTATCCGCTCCACATCGTCGCAAAAGAGGACTTCCCATCCTTCAGGCAGGGTACCCAGCTGTGCTAATGCCTCCTTCGCTGACTGGAAGGGGCGATCGGCGTGTTTTGACCACTCGGGTACTTTGGCGTGAGAGGTGATCAGCAGCATGCCGCCAGGTAAGACATGATCGAGGGCGGTGCGAAATATCGTAAAGCGATCGAAGGTAAGCGGTGACTCGAGAAACGAGGCGACGATCAGATCATAATGGCCCTGTGGAAAACGCTGGGTCAGATCGTGCCGCGCAAACGTTATACGCTCCAGGACGCCGGATCGCTCAGCATTGGCAGACGCATACTCCAGCGCCGTAGATGACAGATCGACCGCCGTCACCTCCCAGCCTTTTTTGGCTAACCAGACGGCATCGTCTCCGCGCCCGCAGCCCAGCTCAAGGGCATGACCTGGCGTAAGCGGATCGGCGAAGCGCACCAGAATTTTACCTGGAATGCCACTGGAAACCGGCGACATTGCCGCGTAGTGATCTTCCCAGAAAATCAGGGGGGATTTTTCAGTTTCAGACATACTTTTCTCCTGTATGACTAACTCATGTAATAAACAAAGTATCATAAGTTTATTCACCGTCAACAGGCGCTATAATCAGCATTTGGCTTGCGCCAGCTAAGTCTATGTAATACTGTAAGTTACATGAAAATAAATAATTCTTTCTCTGCAACGCAGCATATTCTGCTGCATCTTGAGCAGATGGACCGACCGCTCACCTCAGAGCAGATGGCCGCGTTTATCGATGGCAATCCGGCCTTTATCCGCAAGCTGCTGGCGGGGCTACGTGAGCGGCAAATTGTGACCTCCACTAAAGGCCATCATGGTGGCTGGACGCTGGCGCGTCCGGCGGGCGACGTAACGCTGTACGATATCTATATCGCGCTCGGCTCTCCGACGCTGTTTGCGCTGGGCAATCGTAACGACAATCCGCAGTGCCTGGTGGAAAAAGGGGTAAACCGGGTGATGTCAGAGACGTTTGCCGACGCTGAATCATTAATACTGGAACGTTTTAAACGCCTAACGCTGGCGGAAGTGGGGCGGGAGTTTATCGACTATTTCAACGATAAAGGGCAGGGCGAATAGCCTCTGCCCTTCTAAATTAGTTGCGGTACAGCACCTTGATGATGTGGTAGCCAAACTGGGTATGCAGCGGGCCAGTAGGTTCCAGCACCGGGCAGGAGAACACGACTTTATCAAAAGCCGGCACCATCTGACCCTGGCGGAACTCGCCTAAGTGGCCGCCTTTTTTGCCTGACGGGCAGGTAGAGTGTTTTTTCGCCAGCTTTTCAAAATCGCCGCCGTTTTTAATCTGCTCCAGCAGATCTAAAGCCAGTTTTTCTTCCTTTACAAGGATATGCATTGCTGCCGCTGTTTTTGCCATGATTGTACCTTGAGTCATAAAGATTTCAGTCGCTATACTACCACGCACTTTTTCTTCCCTCCCGACTTTCATTGAGTGACTCTATGCGTTTAAACCCCGGACAACAACAAGCCGTCGAATTTGTCACCGGACCTTGCCTGGTGCTGGCGGGTGCTGGCTCCGGTAAAACCCGCGTCATCACCAACAAAATCGCCCATCTGATCCGCGGCTGCGGCTACCAGGCGCGGCACATCGCGGCGGTGACCTTTACCAATAAAGCGGCGCGCGAGATGAAAGAGCGCGTGGCGCAGACGCTGGGACGTAAAGAGGCGCGGGGTCTGATGATCTCCACCTTCCATACGTTAGGGCTGGAAGTGATCAAGCGTGAATACGCCGCGCTGGGGATGAAATCTAACTTTTCGTTATTCGACGATACCGACCAGGTCGCGCTGCTTAAGGAATTGAGTGAAGGGCTGATCGAAGACGACAAAGCGGTGCTGCAACAGCTGATCTCGACGATCTCCAACTGGAAAAACGATCTGCTGACCCCGGCGCAGGCGGCAGCGCAGGCGAAGGGTGAACGGGATCGGATCTTTGCCCACTGCTACGGCCTGTACGACGCCCATATGAAAGCCTGCAATGTGCTGGACTTTGACGATCTGATCCTGCTGCCGACCTTGCTGCTTCAGCGTAACGAAGAGGTGCGTGAACGCTGGCAGAACAAAATCCGCTATCTGCTGGTGGATGAGTACCAGGATACCAACACCAGCCAGTATGAGCTGGTAAAGCTACTGGTAGGAAACCGCGCACGCTTTACCGTAGTAGGCGATGACGATCAGTCGATCTACTCCTGGCGCGGTGCGCGACCGCAAAACCTGGTCTTACTCAGTCAGGATTTTCCGGCATTGCAGGTGGTTAAACTGGAGCAGAACTACCGTTCCTCCGGGCGCATTCTGAAGGCGGCGAATATCCTGATCGCCAACAACCCGCACGTCTTTGAAAAGCGTCTGTTTTCCGAACTGGGCTACGGTGCCGAGCTGAAAGTGCTCAGCGCTAACCATGAAGAGCACGAAGCCGAGCGCGTGACCGGTGAGCTGATTGCCCATCACTTCATTAACAAAACGCAGTATAAAGACTATGCGATTTTGTATCGCGGCAACCACCAGTCGCGGGTGTTCGAAAAGTTTCTGATGCAAAACCGCATCCCGTACAAAATCTCCGGCGGCACCTCGTTTTTCTCGCGGCCGGAAATTAAAGACCTGCTGGCTTATCTGCGGGTGTTGACCAATGCCAACGATGACAGTGCATTTTTGCGCATTGTGAATACGCCAAAACGGGAGATTGGCCCGGCCACGCTGCAAAAGCTGGGTGAATGGGCGAATAGCCGTAACAAGAGCCTGTTTAGCGCCAGTTTTGATATGGGACTGACACAGACGCTCAGCGGACGCGGCTATGAATCGTTGACCCGCTTTACTCACTGGCTGGGGGACGTTCAGCGCCTGGCCGAGCGCGAGCCGATTGCCGCCGTGCGCGATTTGATCCACGGGATTGATTACGAGTCCTGGCTGTTTGAAACCTCGCCCAGCCCGAAAGCGGCGGAAATGCGCATGAAAAACGTCAACCAGTTATTCACCTGGATGACCGAAATGCTGGAAGGCAGCGAGATCGACGAGCCGATGACCCTGACCCAGGTGGTAACGCGTTTTACCCTGCGCGATATGATGGAGCGGGGAGAATCGGACGAAGAACTGGATCAGGTTCAGCTGATGACGCTCCACGCCTCAAAAGGTCTGGAGTTCCCTTATGTCTTCCTGGTTGGCATGGAAGAGGGGCTGTTGCCGCACCAGAGCAGCATTGATGAAGACAACGTGGATGAAGAGCGTCGCCTCGCCTATGTGGGGATCACCCGCGCGCAGAAAGAACTGATATTCACTCTGTGCAAAGAGCGTCGTCAATACGGCGAACTGGTACGCCCGGAGCCGAGCCGCTTTCTGCTGGAACTGCCGCAGGACGATTTAGTCTGGGAGCAGGAACGCAAAGTGGTGACGGCGGAAGAACGGATGCAAAAAGGGCAGGCAAGTATCGCTAATATTCGGGCGATGATGGCAAAAGCGAAAGGGCAATAAGCGGCCCGGGGGGATGATATGCGAAAGGGAATTACTGTGGGTTTTGCATTCTTTACCACATTTTGCGTTTTCTCTGCTGCGAGTGAAGAAATAACGAATGTGGTGGTGAGCGACAGTCCGGCTGCTCAGCCGGTCAGGGATTGTGGTATTTCTCTGCGCAAGTTACTGGCGAGCTCTAATCAATACATGATTGCCCATATGCATCCCCGGCCGGAAGATCTCGATTTTCTCATTGAAGAACATGACGATCGTAAAGGCGTTGAGTTTATTGAAATAGTCAATAAACGTGAGGCAAAAAACGACTCATCGCCCGGTGCAGGCCATTATGGCTGGGTGGTTTATCACCCGGATACTGGCGAGCTTTGGGATGAAAGCGCCGATCCCGACCATCCAGTTAAACTTACCAGGGACGCCAGCGCAGCGCAAGAATATCGCTCCTGTCGCGCCGTAGACGAGCAGTGTTTCCAGGCTGTCCGCAACATAAATGACGACCCTACTGTAGGGTTTTATCCCAATGCCTTCGACGTAGCGGGCGACGCCAGTGAACGTTACGTAAAGAATAGTGAAAGCCGTCAGCCATTTTACTGGGCACCAAATAAAAACTGTGCAGTGCGGGCATTCGTCGTTAACAACGATAAGATCCAGGCGCTGTCGTGGGGGCAAAATAATGGTTTTGTCTGGAGTCGCTATATCAATCCGACAACCCGAAAAATAACAGAAGGCTGGCTACCACAGGAAGTACTGATAACACGACAACAGATATGCGATGAGGCCAGGCATAAAGCAGGTACCGAAAATCTGTCGGCAGGAGAAATGGTGACGCGCACCGTCGCCAACAACCGCCAGCGTTTATATCTCTACGATGCGCCCAATAAAGCGTGCCTGCGTGAAGAGAAAGCCTTTGTTGTGGATGGCGATCGCGTCCAGATGCTGAATAAGCCCGCATTCGCCGGGTATCGGTTTATCCGATATACCCATCCGACAAGCCAGAAAGTGACCGAAGGATGGGTCTCATCCGAAGGACTATCACTGCCCTGAAGACAAGACTTCCAGCGGCCAGTGAACATAACTTTGCCACTGGCTTTCCTGCTCGATCAATTCTGTACCAAGCGGGTGATGGCTTAGCCAGCCCGCAGGAAGGATCAGCGTCAGCTTTTCACCTGTGGCATCGAGGGTAATATCCGGCACTAAATCGTCGCGTCGGCGGCTGGCGAACAGGATGGCCAGACGCAATAAGCGGCACAGATGCTCAGCGACCCGTGGCGGGACCGCATTTTGCTGATGCAGCGAGGAAAGATCGACGGTACTGGTCTGATTCAGCAACAGCGTAGCCAACAGCTTTTTCTGTGCTGGCGTGAAACCGGGAAGATCGAGATTTTTAACCAGGTAAGCGGCATGTTGCGGCGCAGATTTAAAATCCACGCTCAGGCCGATTTCATGCAATAAGCAGGCATTTACCAGCAGTTCGCGGCTGATTAGCTCCAGATCCCACGTGTTCTCCAGCTGACTCGCAAAACGTGATGCCAGTTTCGCTACCCGCTGTGCCTGGTCGGTATCGACCATAAAACGACGCTGAATATTACGCATCGTGCGGCTGCGGATATCTTCCTCTACGGTGAGATGCAGCATCCCGTAGACCAGTCCTTCGCGCAGTGCGCCGCCAGCCAGGGTCATACACTGAATATTCAGTTCGGTGAAGATGGCAATCAGAATGGCAAGGCCGCTGGGGAAAACCAGCGCGCGTTCCAGCGTCAGACCTTCAATCTCTAACTCTTCGAGACGACCGCACTGGATAGCCCGCTGTTTAAGCTGCTCAAGTTTAGCGAGGGTGATGCGTTCATCCATCCCCTGCGCCATCATGATTTCCTGCAACGCCTGCACCGTACCTGAGGCACCCACGCAGATTTTCCAGCCGTGATAGCTTAGCTCATCGGCGATCGGACGCAGCACCTCGCGGGCGGCGTTCTCCGCTTCCTCGAAGTTGCTTTTACCCAGATTACGGCTGGAGAAGTAGCGTTCAAGCCAGGTGACGCAGCCCATGGAAAGACTGAATAACGACGTGGTTTGTGCCCCGGTGCCGGTGACCAGTTCGGTACTGGCACCGCCGATATCGACCACCAGACGCTGATCGGCACCGCCGGTAGTATGGGCAACGCCCTGATAAATCAGACGCGCTTCTTCTTCGCCCTTAATCACCTGCACCGGACATCCGAGGATCTCCTGCGCACGGGCAATAAACTCGCCCGCATTAACCGCAAGACGCAGCGTAGCCGTGGCGACGACGCGAATTTGTGGCTGAGGAATATCCTGTAGCCGCTCAGCAAACAGGCGCAGACACTGCCATCCGCGCTCCATCGCGTCGGGGGAGAGCACGTTATTACTGCTCAGACCCGCAGCCAGCCTGACTTTGCGCTTGATACGGGCGACGGTCTGGATACTTCCCGCCACCTCGCGCACGACCAGCATATGAAAGCTATTCGATCCCAGATCGATGGCGGCATAGAGCGAAGCGGCAGACGGCATTTTCGTTAACCCGGACGACGACGGTTACGCGGAGCGCCAGTACGACGCGGTCCGTTGCCTGGACGCGGGCGCGTCAGGCGCAGCGGTCTCGGCAGATCGGTCATTAATGCATCCGGATTGTATTTGCTCACCGGAATGGAATGCCCGATATAGGTCTCAATCGCCGGCACGTTTAGCGCGTACTCTTCACAGGCCAGGCTGATAGAGTGACCGCTTGCCCCTGCGCGACCGGTACGACCAATGCGGTGTACGTAGTCTTCACAATCGTCCGGCATGTCATAGTTGAAGACGTGCGTGACGGCGGGAATATGCAGGCCGCGCGCAGCAACGTCAGTTGCCACCAGAATATCGAGATCGCCACGGGTGAACTCATCAAGAATACGCAGGCGTTTTTTCTGCGCCACGTCACCGGTCAGCAGGCCAACGCGATGTCCGTCGGCCGCAAGATGGCCCCAGATATCTTCACAGCGATGTTTGGTGTTGGCAAAAACGATCGCGCGATCCGGCCACTCTTCTTCGATGAGCGTTTGCAGCAGACGCATTTTTTCGTCGTTGGACGGATAGAACAGCTCTTCTTTAATACGGTGGCCGGTTTTTTGTTCCGGTTCGACCTCAACGTATTCGGCGTTGTTCATCTGCTCAAACGCCAGTTCGCGTACGCGATAAGACAGGGTGGCGGAGAACAGCATATTCAGGCGCTGGTTGGTGGCCGGCATACGGCGGAACAGCCAACGGATATCTTTAATAAAGCCCAGATCGTACATACGATCGGCTTCGTCCAGCACAACGACCTGAATCGCGCCCAGGTTAATATGGTTTTGTTTGGCGTAGTCGATCAGGCGACCGGTGGTGCCGATCAGAATATCAACGCCGCTTTCCAGCACTTTAAGCTGTTTGTCGTAGCCGTCGCCGCCGTAAGCCAGCCCTAATTTCAGGCCGGTTGTTTGCGCCAGCGGCTCTGCATCAGCATGGATCTGCACCGCCAGTTCGCGGGTCGGAGCCATAATTAATGCGCGCGGTTGGTTCACCTGACGACCGTCGATCGCCGGATGAGAAAGGAGATAATGAAACGTTGACGTCAGAAACGCCATCGTTTTCCCGGTACCGGTTTGCGCCTGCCCTGCAACATCACGACCTGCCAGCGTAAGCGGGAGGGCGAGTGCCTGAATGGGCGTACAGTTATGAAACCCTTTATTTTCAAGGGCTTCGATCACCTGAGGGTGCAGGGCGAAGTCGGAAAACTTCTGTTCTGTTAAATGTGTTTTGCTCATAGTGTGGTAGAATATCAGCTTACTATTGCTTTACGAAAGCGTATCCGGTGAAATAAAGTCAACCTTTAGTTGGTTAATGCAACATCAACAGTTGTTGTTTAATGCTACACCAACATGCCAGGCTTATTCCTGTGGAGTTAAATATGAGCGATAAAATTATTCACCTGACTGACGACAGTTTTGACACGGATGTACTCAAAGCAGAAGGATTGGTTCTCGTTGATTTCTGGGCAGAGTGGTGCGGTCCGTGTAAAATGATTGCTCCGATTCTGGATGAAATCGCTGATGAATATCAGGGCAAACTGACGATTGCCAAGCTGAACATCGACCAGAACCCGGGCACTGCACCGAAATATGGCATCCGCGGTATCCCGACGCTACTGCTGTTCAAAAACGGCGAAGTGGCGGCGACCAAAGTGGGCGCGCTGTCTAAAGGCCAGTTGAAAGAGTTCCTTGACGCTAACTTAGCGTAAGGCGTTTCTTTTCGCGGCGTCCGTTATCCTTAAATTAACAGGATCTCTGGACGCCCGGCCTGAGTCGTGCTAAGTTAGTTTTGACTTCGTTTTAAACATATCTTGTTTTACCCGCTGCTTCCCGTAAGAAGCAGAAAGATTCCGGGCTTGTCGCTCAATCCGTCTTGTCGTTTCAGTTCTGCGTACTCTCCTGTGACCAGACAGCGAACAGACATGAGCCGATGGCCGTTAACAGGCATGGATGACCCTGCCATACCATTCACACATTAAGTTCGAGATTTACCCCGAGTTTAAGAACCCACACCACTATGAATCTTACCGAATTAAAGAATACGCCGGTTTCTGAGCTGATTACTCTCGGCGAAAATATGGGACTGGAAAACCAGGCTCGCATGCGCAAGCAGGACATCATTTTTGCCATCCTGAAGCAGCATGCTAAGAGTGGCGAAGATATCTTCGGTGACGGTGTACTGGAGATATTGCAGGACGGATTTGGTTTCCTCCGCTCCGCAGACAGCTCCTACCTCGCCGGTCCTGATGACATCTACGTTTCCCCTAGCCAAATCCGCCGTTTCAACCTCCGCACTGGTGATACCATCTCTGGTAAGATTCGCCCGCCGAAAGAAGGCGAACGTTACTTTGCGCTGTTGAAAGTCAATGAAGTTAACTACGACAAACCAGAAAACGCGCGTAATAAGATCCTCTTTGAGAACTTAACGCCGCTGCACGCGAACTCTCGCCTGCGTATGGAGCGTGGTAACGGTTCTACCGAAGACTTAACGGCTCGTGTACTGGATCTGGCTTCGCCGATCGGTCGCGGTCAGCGTGGTCTGATTGTTGCGCCGCCGAAAGCCGGTAAAACCATGCTGCTGCAAAATATCGCCCAGAGCATCGCGTATAACCATCCGGACTGCGTGCTGATGGTGCTGCTGATTGACGAACGTCCGGAAGAAGTAACCGAGATGCAGCGTCTGGTGAAAGGTGAAGTGGTTGCTTCTACCTTTGACGAACCGGCATCCCGCCACGTTCAGGTTGCGGAAATGGTGATTGAGAAGGCCAAGCGCCTGGTTGAGCATAAGAAAGACGTGATCATTCTGCTCGACTCCATCACCCGTCTGGCGCGTGCCTATAACACCGTGGTACCGGCATCAGGTAAAGTCCTGACCGGTGGTGTGGACGCTAACGCCCTGCACCGTCCGAAGCGCTTCTTCGGCGCGGCGCGTAACGTGGAAGAGGGCGGCAGCCTGACTATCATCGCAACGGCGCTGGTCGATACCGGCTCTAAAATGGATGAAGTTATCTACGAAGAGTTTAAAGGCACCGGTAACATGGAACTGCATCTGGCCCGTAAGATTGCTGAAAAACGCGTCTTCCCGGCTATCGACTACAACCGTTCCGGTACCCGTAAAGAAGAGCTGCTCACCACTCAGGAAGAGTTGCAGAAAATGTGGATCCTGCGCAAAATCATTCACCCGATGGGCGAAATCGACGCGATGGAATTCCTCATTAATAAACTGGCAATGACTAAAACCAACGATGATTTCTTCGATATGATGAAACGTTCTTAAGTAAAGATTTGTCAAAAAAACGCCACGCTTTTGCGTGGCGTTTTTGTTTTCTGTTGCCTACGCTTTAGTTAACAATATTAAAAGGGCAAGGAGCCGACAGAAGTTGCTGTCTGACTGATATTTGTCAGATTTTCCTGAAGTCAGATCAGAGTTTTCCTTCTGGATAGGTTGCTTCGTGGTTATACTTCTGACACAACAATTATTTGAGAGTGTGAATTGTGAATTTACTGGCTGCGGCAGCTGATCTGATCAGTATATTTCTGTTCACTACCTTATTTCTTTTTTTTGCGCGTAAGGTAGCTATAAGAGTCGGGTTGGTTGATAAACCCAACTTCCGCAAGCGGCATCAGGGACTGATCCCATTAGTGGGAGGCATCTCTGTTTTTGCTGGTATCTGTTTCACTTTCGAAATCATTAACTACTATATTCCGCATGCCTCGCTTTACCTGATGTGTGCTGGCGTACTGGTTTTTGTCGGTGCGCTGGACGACCGATTCGATATTAGTGTTAAATTTCGCGCCACGGTGCAGGCCATCGTCGGCATCGTAATGATAAGCGTGGCTAATCTTCATCTCAGTAGCCTGGGCTATATCTTCGGCCCGTGGGAACTGGTTCTCGGTCCCTTTGGTTTTCTTCTTACGCTGTTTGCCGTCTGGGCGGCAATTAATGCCTTCAATATGGTTGATGGCATCGACGGGCTGCTGGGCGGGCTATCCAGCGTCTCGTTTGGAGCGATTGGCCTGATCCTGCTATTTGACGGACAAACCAGCCTGGCGATGTGGTGTTTCGCCATGATCGCCGCCATTCTGCCCTACATCCTGCTGAATCTGGGGGCGCTGGGCCGCCGTTATAAAGTCTTTATGGGCGATGCGGGAAGTACGCTGATTGGCTTTACGGTGATCTGGATACTACTGGAAACCACCCAGGGTAAAACGCATCCTATCAGCCCGGTGACCGCGCTGTGGATTATCGCCATTCCTCTGATGGATATGGTGGCGATTATGTACCGCCGCCTGCGCAAAGGCATGAGTCCCTTCTCACCCGATCGTCAGCACATCCACCATCTTATTATGCGTGCCGGTTTTACTTCTCGTCAGGCTTTTGTTCTTATTACCCTTGCCGCTGCGCTGCTGGCCGCCATTGGGGTGATTGCTGAAGCGACGCATATTGTTCCAGAATGGGTCATGCTGATACTCTTTTTGGTAGCCTTCTTCCTGTATGGCTACTGCATCAAGCGGGCCTGGAAAGTGGCGCGTTTTATTAAACGCATGAAGCGTAGAGCGCGTCGGCCTGGTAGTCGTAATCCAAAATTAACTAAATAAATCTGAGGAAGTGATGACTCAACCATTATCAGGAGCACAGGCAGTGAGCGCTGAGAATGAACTGGATATTCGCGGTCTGTTTCGTACGTTGTGGGCAGGAAAGCTTTGGATAGTGGGAATGGCGCTGCTGTTTGCTCTGGTTGCTCTGCTTTACACTTTCTTTGCGCGCCAGGAATGGGGCGCGACGGCAATTACCGACCGGCCTACCGTGAATATGCTGGGTGGCTTCTATTCCCAGCAGCAGTTTTTACGCAATCTCGATGCCAGGGCAAATCAGGTGCCGGTCGAGCAGCCATCGGTAATGGACGACTCCTATAAAGAGTTCATTGTGCAGCTGGCTTCCTGGGATACCCGCCGGGATTTCTGGTCACAAACCGACTATTACAAACAGCGGATGGTCGGTAACTCCAGAGCCGATGCCGCGCTGCTGGACGATCTGATTAACGATATTCAGTTTACACCGGGTGATGCGCTTAAAAGCATCAGCGACAGCGTTAAACTGACGGCGGAAACCGCGCAGGACGCCAATAACTTGCTGCGTCAGTATGTGGCCTTCGCCAGCCAGCGCGCGGCGGGTCATTTGAACGATGAGCTGAAAGGGGCGTGGTCCGCGCGTACTATCCAGATGAAAGCGCAGGTGAAGCGCCAGGAAGCGGTGGCAAAAGCGATTTACGACCGCCGGGTAAAAAACATCGAACAGGCGTTAACCGTCGCCCAGCAGCACAATATTTCCCGCAGTGAAACCGATGTGCCGGCAGATGAATTACCCGATTCTGAACTGTTCTTGCTGGGCCGCCCAATGCTTCAGGCCAGGCTGGAAAATTTGCAGGCCGTAGGACCGGAATTTGATCTGGATTACGATCAGAACCGGGCAATGCTGACGACGCTGAATGTTGGCCCCATACTGGACCCGCGTTTTCAGACCTATCGGTATTTGCGTACGCCGGAAGAACCTGTAAAACGTGACAGCCCTCGCCGCGCCTTCCTGATGATCATGTGGGGCATTGTGGGTGCGTTAATAGGCTCCGGGGTTGCATTAGTGCGCCGTCGTGTTCGCTAAACGCCGCATCTGTAATGAAGGCCGTTGGCCTTCATTATCCAATCGAAGAGAATCGATGTGAAAGTACTGACTGTATTCGGCACTCGACCAGAAGCCATTAAGATGGCACCTCTGGTTCATGCGCTGGCAAAGGATCCTCATTTTGAGGCGAAAGTATGCGTCACTGCGCAGCATCGGGAGATGCTCGATCAGGTGCTGCACCTTTTTTCTATTGTCCCGGATTACGATCTCAACATCATGAGTCCGGGCCAGGGACTGACCGAAATTACCTGCCGTATTTTGCAGGGTCTGAAACCTATTCTTGAGTCTTTTAAACCAGACGTGGTGCTGGTTCATGGCGACACTACAACGACGATTGCCACCAGCCTGGCCGCGTTTTATCAGCGTATTCCGGTGGGGCACGTTGAGGCGGGCCTGCGTACCGGCGATCTCAATTCGCCGTGGCCGGAAGAAGGCAACCGGATGTTAACCGGCCGCCTGGCCACATGGCACTTTGCGCCGACGGAAAATTCACGCCAGAATCTGCGCGATGAAAATACCCTCGACGAACAGATTTTCGTGACCGGCAACACCGTGATTGACGCGCTGTTCTGGGTGCGTGACCGGGTGATGGCAGATGAAGCGCTGCGCACTGAACTGACCGCGCGTTACCCGTTTCTCAGCAATGGAAAGAAGATGATTCTGGTCACCGGCCACCGTCGCGAGAGCTTCGGCGAAGGCTTTGAACAAATCTGTCACGCGCTGGCAGACATCGCCGCGCAAAATCGCGACGTACAGATTGTCTATCCGGTTCACCTGAATCCTAACGTCAGCGAGCCGGTAAACCGCATCCTTGGACACGTCGACAACGTGATCCTGATTGAGCCGCAGGACTACCTGCCGTTCGTCTGGCTGATGAATCACGCGTGGCTGATCCTGACCGACTCCGGCGGTATTCAGGAGGAAGCGCCTTCGCTGGGTAAACCGGTGCTGGTGATGCGCGATACCACCGAGCGTCCCGAAGCCGTTGAGGCGGGTACGGTGCGCCTGGTGGGCACGGATCGCGAGGATATTGTTAAGCAGGTCACGCGCCTGCTGTATGACGACGATGAATATCTGGCGATGAGCCGCGCCCATAACCCTTACGGGGACGGCAAAGCGTGTGAACGTATTCTGGATGCACTGAAAAATAATCAGGTAACGCTATGAGTTTTAATACCATTTCCGTTATTGGCCTCGGCTACATCGGCCTCCCTACTGCCGCCGCCTTTGCTTCCCGACAGAAGCAGGTTGTCGGTGTGGATATTAACCAGCATGCGGTTGATACCATTAATCGCGGCCAGATCCACATTGTTGAACCAGACCTGGATAAAGTGGTTAAAGCGGCGGTTGAGGGCGGCTATCTGCGTGCCAGCACCACGCCGGTGGAAGCGGATGCCTGGCTGATTGCCGTGCCAACGCCGTTTAAAGGCGATCACGAGCCGGACATGGTCTACGTTGAGGCGGCGGCAAAATCCATCGCCCCGGTGCTGAAAAAAGGCGCGCTGGTGATCCTCGAATCCACCTCGCCGGTGGGGGCTACCGAACAAATGGCGCAGTGGCTGGCGGAAATGCGCCCGGACCTGAGCTTCCCGCAGCAGGCGGGCGAGCAGGCGGATGTCAACATCGCCTACTGCCCGGAGCGCGTGCTGCCGGGGCAGGTGATGGTTGAGCTGATTAAAAATGACCGCGTGATCGGTGGCATGACGCCGGTGTGCTCCGCGCGCGCCAGTGAGCTGTATAAGATCTTCCTTGAAGGCGAGTGCGTGGTGACTAACTCGCGCACCGCGGAGATGTGTAAGCTGACGGAAAACAGCTTCCGCGACGTCAACATCGCCTTTGCTAACGAACTTTCCCTTATCTGTGCCGATCAGGGGATTAACGTCTGGGAACTGATCCGTCTGGCGAACCGTCATCCGCGCGTCAATATCCTCCAGCCCGGTCCGGGCGTGGGCGGTCACTGCATCGCGGTTGACCCGTGGTTTATCGTGGCGCAAAACCCCGACCAGGCACGCCTCATCCGCACTGCGCGTGAAGTGAACGACCATAAGCCGCACTGGGTGATTAATCAGGTGAAAGCGGCGGTGGCCGACTGCCTGACCGCCAGCGGCAAGCGGGCCAGTGAAATTAAAATTGCCTGCTTCGGCCTGGCTTTCAAGCCGAACATTGACGATCTGCGTGAAAGTCCGGCGATGGAAATCGCCAAACTGATCGCCGACTGGCACAGCGGTGACACGCTGGTGGTAGAGCCCAATATTCATGAGCTGCCGAAAAAACTGGCCGGTTACTGTACGCTGGTGGATACGCAGCAGGCGCTGAACGACGCCGATGTGCTGGTGATGCTGGTCGATCACAATGAATTTAAGGCGATAAGCGGCGACAGCCTGACCCAGCAATATGTGGTCGATACCAAAGGGGTCTGGCACTGATGCTTTGCGCCCGCGTTGAGCCGCTCGACTGGGAAAGCCAGTTCTTTGGTCTGCAAAGCGCCATTGTGCGCCTTGACGACAGCGCGGCGGAATTAACCACCGGAGCACTCTCCGGCTGGGCGCGGGTGCAGGCAAAAATTCCGGCGGGCCGTTCAGACTGGCTGGACACGCTGCAACAATTAGGTTTTCGGCTGGTGGAAGGCGAGGTTGATCTGGCGCTCACGGTGAGACCTGGAGCCTCTGTTGCCGCTGAAGTGGCGACAGAGGCGGATATCCCGGCGCTGCGTAATATGGCGGCGCAGGACTTCGCGCTGAGCCGTTTTCGCGCGCCATGGTATCCGCCGCACGACAGCGGACGCTTTTATGCCCGCTGGATAGAAAACGCGGTGCGCGGCACCTTTGATCACCAGTGCCTGCTATTACGGGCAGAAAGCGGCGATATTCGCGGTTATGTCTCGCTGCGTGAACTTAATGAAACCGATGCGCGTATCGGCCTGCTGGCCGGACGCGGTGCGGGTGCAGAACTGATGCAGGCGGCGCTCAACTGGGCGCAGGCTCGCGGCAAAAAAACAGTGCGGGTGGCGACCCAGATGGGCAACACCGCCGCGCTTAAACGTTACATTCAGAGCGGCGCGAACGTAGAAAGCACCGCGTTCTGGCTATACAGGTGACAAGATGATCCCATTTAATGCGCCTCCCGTGGTGGGAACCGAAATCGATTATATGCAATCGGCAATGGGGAGCGGCAAGCTCTGCGGCGACGGCGGCTATACCCGTCGCTGTCAGCAGTGGATGGAGCAGCGTTTTGGCAGCGCAAAGGTACTGCTGACGCCGTCCTGCACCGCGTCGCTGGAGATGGCGGCACTGCTGCTGGATATCGGCCCGGGTGATGAAGTCATCATGCCGAGCTACACCTTCGTCTCCACCGCCAACGCTTTCGTGCTGCGCGGCGCGAAAATCATTTTCGTCGATATCCGCCCGGATACCATGAATATCGACGAGACGCTGATTGAAGCGGCGATCACTGACAAAACCCGTGCGATTGTCCCGGTGCATTACGCGGGCGTGGCCTGCGAGATGGACACCATCATGGCGATCGCCAAAAAGCACGATCTGTTTGTCGTTGAAGATGCCGCGCAGGGCGTGATGTCAACCTACAAAGGCCGCGCGCTGGGCACTATCGGTCATATCGGTTGCTTCAGCTTCCATGAAACGAAAAACTACACCGCCGGTGGCGAAGGCGGCGCGACGCTGATCAACGACCGCACGCTGATTGAGCGGGCGGAAATCATTCGTGAGAAAGGCACCAACCGCAGCCAGTTCTTCCGTGGTCAGGTGGATAAATATACCTGGCGCGATATCGGTTCCAGCTACCTGATGGCCGATTTGCAGGCGGCCTACTTGTGGGCGCAGCTTGAGGCGGCAGATCGCATCAACCAGCAGCGTCTGGCGCTGTGGCAGACCTATTACGACGCGCTGTCGCCGCTGGCAAAAGCCGGGCGTATTGAGCTGCCGTCCTGCCCGTCAGACTGCGCTCATAACGCGCATATGTTCTATATCAAGCTGCGCGATATGGAAGATCGCAGCCGTCTGATTGCGTGGCTGAAAGAGGCGGAAATCCTCGCGGTATTCCACTACATCCCGCTGCATGATTGTCCGGCAGGCGAGAAATTCGGCGAATTTTTTGGTGAAAATCGTTATACCACGCGTGAAAGTGAGCGTTTGCTTCGCCTGCCGCTGTTCTTTAACCTGGCTCCTGTAAATCAGCGCACGGTGATCAACTCGTTATTAAGTTACTTCGCCTGAGATGTCGCTGGCGAAGGCTTCAGTGTGGACTGCCGCGTCCACGCTGGTGAAAATCGGCGCGGGGCTGCTGGTGGTCAAACTGCTGGCGGTCTCATACGGCCCGGCGGGCGTCGGGCAGGCGGGTAATTTCCGCCAGTTAGTGACCGTCCTCGGCGTGCTCGCCGGGGCAGGCATTTTTAACGGGGTGACCAAATTCGTCGCCCAGGCGCATGACGATCCGGCGCAGCTACGCACGGTGGTCGGCACCTCGTCGGCGATGATGCTGGGCTTCTCCACACTGCTGGCGCTGATCTTTGTCCTGGCCGCCGCGCCCATCAGCCAGGGGCTGTTCGGGCATACCCATTATCAGGGGCTGGTGCGCCTGGTCGCGCTGGTGCAGATGGGCATTGCCTGGGCCAACCTGCTGCTGGCGTTTATTAAAGGATTTCGCGATGCGGCGGGCAATGCGCTGGCGCTGATTGCGGGCAGTATTATCGGTGTCGTGGCCTATTACGGCTGTTATCGTTTCGGCGGCTACGAAGGCGCGCTGCTGGGGCTGGCGCTGGTGCCTGCGCTGGTAGCGATCCCGGCGGCGCTGGTGCTGATAAAACGCCGTACCATCCCGTTGCGCTATCTCAAGCCGCAGTGGGACAAATGGCTGGCAGGTCAGTTAGGCAAGTTTACCCTGATGGCGCTGATCACCTCGGTGACGCTGCCGGTGGCCTATGTGATGATGCGAAACCTGCTGGCGGCGCATTATAGCTGGGACGATGTAGGGATCTGGCAGGGCGTGAGCAGCATCTCTGATGCTTACCTGCAATTCATCACCGCCTCGTTTAGCGTTTACCTGCTGCCGACGCTCTCCAGGCTGACGACGAAGCAGGAGATTAGCCGGGAGATTGTCCGATCGCTGACGTTCGTGCTGCCCGCAGTGGCGGCGGCCAGTTTTACCGTCTGGCTGCTGCGTGATTTCGCCATCTGGCTGCTGTTTTCGACAAAGTTTGCGGCGATGCGCGATCTCTTTGCCTGGCAGCTGGTCGGCGACGTACTGAAAGTGGGTGCTTACGTCTACGGCTATCTGGTGATCGCCAAAGCCTCACTGCGATTCTATATCCTGGCCGAAATCAGCCAGTTTGTTTTGCTGATGGCCTTTTCGCATTGGTTGATCCCTGCGCATGGCGCGCTGGGGGCAGCCCAGGCGTATATGGCGACGTATATTATTTATTTCACGCTCTGTAGCGGCGTATTTTTACTTTGGCGTAGACGGGCATGACAGCACTGATACATGTACTGGGATCGGACGTCCCACATCACAACCAGACCATCCTGCGGTTCTTCAATGATGAACTTGCCGTCACGGGCGAGCACGCGCGCGAGTTTATGGTCGTGGGAAGCAGTGCGGTGTTTCCGGCGCTGTCATTGACCTTTTACCCGGATAAAAAAACGCTGGCGCAGGCCGTGATCGCCAGGGCGAAAGCCGACCGGACGCAGCGCTTTTTCTTCCACGGCCAGTTTAATACCGGACTGTGGCTGGCGCTGCTGAGCGGTGGCATCAAGCCGCAACAGGTGAGCTGGCATATCTGGGGAGCGGATCTGTATGAGATCTCGCACGGGCTAAAATTCCGCCTGTTCTATCCGCTGCGTCGTCTGGCACAGGGCCGGGTAGGCTGCGTGTTTGCCACGCGCGGCGACCTGAGCTATTTTGCCGAACGTCATCCAGATGTGCGCGGCGAGCTGCTTTACTTTCCGACCCGGATGGAGCCTTCACTCAATACTATGGCAGACACCCTTCACCGTGACGGCAAGCTGACGGTCTTAATTGGCAATTCCGGCGATCGCAGTAACGAGCACGTTGCCGCGTTAAAAGCCGTGCATCAGCAATTTGGCGATACGGTGAATGCAATTGTACCTATGGGCTATCCGCCCAATAATGAGGCGTATATTGCGGAAGTCCGTCAGGCCGGGCTGGCGTTGTTCAGCGAGGAGAATCTGCATATTCTCAGCGAGAAGCTGGAGTTTGATGACTATCTGGCATTGCTGAAGCGCTGCGACCTCGGCTACTTTATCTTTGCCCGCCAGCAGGGAATTGGTACGCTATGTTTGCTGATCCAGGCGGGCGTGCCCTGCGTACTGAACCGGGAAAATCCGTTCTGGCAGGATATGACGGAGCAGCATATTCCGGTGCTGTTTACCACCGACACGCTGAATGAAGCCGTAGTACGGGAAGCTCAGCGCCAGTTGGCCTTAGTCGATAAAAACAGCATTACATTCTTCCGGCCCAACTACCTGAAACCGTGGCACCGGGCGCTGCGAATTGCGGCAGGAGAAGAAGCATGAGTCAGATGCAGTTCTGCGGCTTGCTGGTGGTCTGGCTGCTCTCTACGCTGTTTATCGCCACGCTGACATACTTCGAGTTTCGGCGGGTGCGCTTTAACTTTAACGTCTTCTTTTCGCTGCTTTTTTTGCTGACCTTTTTCTTTGGTTTTCCGCTGACCTGTATTCTGGTGTTTCGGTTCGACGTTAGCGTGGCTCCTCCGGAAATCCTGCTCCAGGCGCTGCTGGCTGCGGCCTGCTTCTATGCGGTCTACTATGTGACGTATAAAACGCGGCTGCGCTCCGCCGATCGCATTACGCCACGGCGACCGCTGTTCACCATTAACCGGGTCGAGACGCACCTGACCTGGATCCTGCTGATGGGCATTGCGCTGCTCAGCGTCGGCATCTTCTTTATGCATAACGGCTTCCTGCTGTTCCGGCTGCACTCCTACAGCGAAATCTTCTCCAGTGAAGTGTCCGGCGTGGCCCTGAAGCGCTTCTTCTACTTCTTTATTCCGGCGATGCTGGTGCTCTATTTCCTGCGCCAGGATGCGCAGGCGTGGCTGTTTTTCCTCGTCAGCACCGTTGCCTTCGGCATGCTGACCTATATGATCGTCGGCGGGACGCGTGCCAATATCATCATCGCGTTTGCCATTTTCCTGTTTATCGGGATTATTCGCGGCTGGATTTCGCTGTGGATGCTGGCAGCGGCGGGCGCGTTCGGCATTGTCGGCATGTTCTGGCTGGCGCTCAAGCGCTATGGGCTGAACGTCAGCGGAGACGAGGCGTTTTATACCTTCCTGTATCTGACGCGCGATACCTTCTCGCCGTGGGAAAACCTGGCGTTGCTGCTGCAAAACTACGATAAGATCGAGTTTCAGGGGCTGGCCCCCATCGTGCGCGACTTCTATGTGTTTATCCCCACCTGGCTGTGGCCGGACCGTCCGGGGATCGTGCTGAATACGGCCAACTATTTTACCTGGGAAGTGCTTAACAACCATTCCGGACTGGCGATCTCGCCGACGCTGATTGGCTCGCTGGTGGTGATGGGCGGAGCCTGGTTTATTCCGCTCGGCGCGGTTACCGTGGGGCTGATTATCAAATGGTTTGACTGGCTTTATACCCTGGGCAACCGGGAGACGAATCGCTATAAATCGGCGATCCTGCACAGTTTCTGTTTTGGCGCGATCTTCAACATGATCGTACTGGCGCGTGAAGGGCTGGACTCATTTGTTTCGCGCGTGGTCTTTTTCCTGGCGATTTTCGGCCTCTGTTTGCTGGCGGCCAAATTGTTGTACTGGCTGTTTGAAAGCGCGGGCCTGATCCGCAGACGTTTCCGGCCGCTGCCGCAACCTCAAGTCTGATAAGGATACTCATGACGAATACAACGTCCGCTCCGTCTTATACTCTGCGTGGCCTGAAGCTGATTGGCTGGCGCGATATGCAGCATGCGCTGGATTATCTCTACGCTGACGGTGCGCTGCGCAAGGGAACGCTGGTCGCCATCAATGCAGAAAAAATGCTGGCGGTGGAAGACAACGCCGAGGTGCGCGGCCTGATTGAAGCCGCGGAGTTCAAGTATGCCGATGGCATCAGCGTGGTGCGGTCGGTGCGTAAAAAATATCCTGATGCGCAGGTATCGCGGGTAGCCGGTGCGGATTTGTGGGAAGCGCTGATGGCGCGGGCTGGTGCGGAAGGCACGCCGGTATTTTTACTCGGCGGCAAACCTGAAGTGCTGGCGCAGACGGAAGCGAAACTGCGCGGACAGTGGAACGTGAATATTGTCGGCAGTCAGGACGGCTATTTTACGCCCGAGCAGCGGCCGGCGCTGTTTGAACGTATCCGCGACAGCGGGGCGAAAATTGTGACCGTTGCCATGGGCTCGCCGAAGCAGGAGATCCTGATGCGCGATTGCCGTCTGATCCATCCTGACGCGCTCTATATGGGCGTGGGCGGGACGTATGATGTCTTTACCGGGCACGTCAAACGTGCGCCGAAGGTGTGGCAGAACCTCGGGCTGGAGTGGCTCTATCGGCTGCTGTCTCAACCCAGCCGTATTAGCCGCCAGATCCGCCTGCTGCGTTATCTCGGCTGGCACTATACCGGCAAGATGTAACGCGGGTGGCCCTCTTTGCCGGGTGGCGCTTCGCTTACCCGGCCTACGCTTCATTGGCTTATCAGTATCCCTGTAGGCCCGGTAAGCGCAGCGCCACCGGGCATGTAACCCATCTCGGCTAACGTCACGTTAATGCCGGGTAGCGGCTTCGCTTACCCAACCCGGCTCCCGCCTGTTTATTGCACAATACGTTCACTTCTTTAATCCTTTGTTTGCCATTTAACGAAAATTGTTAAACCATTCGTGCGCGTTCATGCGCATAAGCAACGTTTTTACTCATAAAAAGAACCGGCACCGCCCGGAAATTTGCAAGCACAGAGGATTTATGGCTGAGAAACAACCGGAGCTCCAGCGAGGACTGGAAGCCCGACATATCGAACTTATCGCCCTGGGGGGCACCATCGGCGTGGGACTGTTTATGGGCGCGGCGAGCACCCTCAAATGGACCGGGCCGTCCGTTTTGCTGGCCTATATCATTGCGGGCCTGTTTGTCTTCTTCATCATGCGGTCGATGGGCGAAATGCTCTTCCTTGAGCCGGTCACCGGCTCCTTCGCGGTCTACGCGCATCGCTATATGAGCCCATTCTTTGGCTACCTCACTGCCTGGTCGTACTGGTTTATGTGGATGGCGGTAGGCATCTCGGAAATTACCGCGATTGGGGTTTATGTCCAGTTCTGGTTCCCGGAGATGGCGCAGTGGATACCTGCGCTGATTGCCGTCGCGCTGGTGGCTATGGCAAACCTCGCCGCCGTGCGTCTGTACGGTGAGATTGAATTCTGGTTTGCGATGATCAAAGTCACCACCATTATTGTGATGATTGTGGTTGGGCTTGGCGTTATCTTTTTTGGTTTCGGTAACGGCGGTCATAGCATCGGCTTCGGCAATCTTACCCAACACGGCGGTTTCTTTGCCGGCGGCTGGAAAGGCTTCCTGACGGCACTGTGTATTGTTGTCGCCTCTTACCAGGGCGTTGAACTGATCGGCATTACCGCAGGCGAAGCGAAAAATCCGCAGGTCACGCTGCGCAGCGCGGTCGGCAAGGTGCTGTGGCGTATCCTGATCTTCTACGTCGGGGCGATCTTCGTTATCGTCACCATCTTCCCGTGGAACGAGATTGGTTCGAACGGCAGCCCGTTCGTTCTCACCTTCGCGAAGATTGGCATTACCGCGGCGGCGGGTATCATCAACTTTGTCGTGTTGACCGCTGCGCTGTCCGGCTGTAACAGCGGGATGTACAGCTGCGGGCGTATGCTCTATGCGCTGGCAAAAAACCGTCAGTTGCCTGCTGCGATGGCGAAAGTGTCGCGTAACGGCGTGCCAGTCGCGGGCGTGACGGTCTCTATCGTCATCCTGCTTATCGGCTCATGCCTGAATTACATCATTCCGAATCCGCAGCGCGTGTTTGTCTATGTCTATAGCGCCAGCGTGCTGCCCGGCATGGTGCCGTGGTTTGTGATCCTGATTAGCCAGCTGCGTTTTCGCCGCGCGCATAAAGAGGCGATTGCCAGCCACCCGTTCCGCTCGGTGCTGTTTCCGTGGGCCAACTATCTGACGATGGCGTTCCTGATTTGCGTGTTAATCGGGATGGGTTTTAACGACGATACGCGACTGTCGCTTTTTGTCGGGATTATTTTTATGGCCGCCGTGACGCTTATTTATAAGGTATTTGGCCTCAATCGCTTCAGTTCTGCGCAGAAAGTGAAGTAATAAGCGGCAAAGTGCACAAAGCATAACCAAACGCGCATTTTATTTAAAAAGGCACTAGACAGAGGGGTGGGAAGTCCGTATTATCCACCCCCGCAACGGCGCTAAGCGCCCGTAGCTCAGCTGGATAGAGCGCTGCCCTCCGGAGGCAGAGGTCTCAGGTTCGAATCCTGTCGGGCGCACCATTAACCCGGTGCTGGAGCTGCGGTGGTTTTATACCGCGTAAAAAGATTTCAGTGGTGGCTGTAGCTCAGTTGGTAGAGTCCCGGATTGTGATTCCGGTTGTCGTGGGTTCGAGCCCCATCAGCCACCCCATTAGATTTAAGCGTTTTGTGGAATGCGAAGGTGGCGGAATTGGTAGACGCGCTAGCTTCAGGTGTTAGTGTCCTTACGGACGTGGGGGTTCAAGTCCCCCCCCTCGCACCACTACTTAAATTGAACTAAAAAGTCAAAAAGCAGTACATCGGCGAGTAGCGCAGCTTGGTAGCGCAACTGGTTTGGGACCAGTGGGTCGGAGGTTCGAATCCTCTCTCGCCGACCAATTTTGAACCCCGCTTCGGCGGGGTTTTTTGTTTTCCGCGCGTTTATATCCTTCAACTTTCTTCTTTCGTTAGACGTTAATTGACTATCTTTCCTGTTTCCTTTTTATACAACGCGTTTCGCTGTAACAGGCGATCCAGAATGCTCTGGATTTAACGCAGCGGGATGACAGGCGGATGAGCAGTGTGTAATAATCCTGTATGTAGATGCTCATTCCATCTCTTATGTTCGCCTTACGGCCTCATAAACCCAGGAATGATGCAGAGCCGTTTACGGTGCTTATCGTCCACCTGCCAGATGTCGCTTCGGCCTCATCAAACATCATGGACATAACGTTGAGTGAAGCACCCATTTATGTTGTCAAACAGACCTGTTTTAACGCCTGCTCTGGTTTCAGAGCAGGCGTTTTTTTATGGCGTACATCAGGAGTGTGCCCGGCAACGGTGCGCCGCCGGGCAGGGGAGGGTTTACGGCTGCGGATTGTTTTGCAACGTCAGTAGCAGACCGTCACGGCGCATCGCCGCCGCCTCTTCCGGCTTGTGTTGACGGTCAAGCGTATCGGCAAGCCACGCATAGTCAAACGCGTCAGGACGCTGTTTCAGCGCGGCGCGGAAGGCCAGGCTGGCTTCCTGCCACTCGCCGTGTTTCATTAGCGACTGGCCCAGCGTGCTCCACAGCAAAGGACGGTCGCCCGCCGTTTTAATTTGCTGGCGGAGGATTTTCTCCAGCTGCTCAGGATTATTGGTCTTCAGACGCGGGATAAGCAACGTCAGACGGTCATCGTACTGACGTTTTAAGCCGTCAATAATGATCTGCTGCGCGGTGTCATGATCGTTGCACTCGATTAAGTGATCGGCCATAGCGACCTGAAGCGGGATCTGGCGGCGCGTCTTGCGGCTCTGATTTTTCCACCAGTCTTTCAGACCTTCGCTGCCCTGATCGGCGCGCGCCTGATCCATCAGACCAATCCACGCCTGCTGCTCCAGCGCGGCACGATGTTCTTCATCGCCGACGTTGGCTTTCGCCATCGAAGGAATAATCTCCAGCAACGAACTCCATGCTCCGGTACGGATATAGGCCTGTTCGGCCAGACGCAGCACTTCCGGGTGGCGCGGTGCAACTTCCAGCAGGCGGTCAACTTCGCGGCGTGCCGCATGATTTTCATTACGCGCCAGATGGAGACGCGTGCGGGTGATATCGACCGGGATCACATCATTACCCGCCAGCTCGGCGGCGCGCTCAAGATGTTGATTCGCTCGAGCTTCGTCACCACGTTGCTGCGCCGCTTCCGCTGCCAGCAGATAGTTCACCACCGGCTGCTCGGCATGATCGGCATTTTTCGACATCAGCTTTTCGACCTGCTGATAATCGCCTTCCGCCAGTTTCAGCAGCGCCTGTTCGGTTTGTTTGCGTGCGCGGCGGCGTTTACGGCCGGTAAACCAGCCGCGGGTATGTGCGCCGGTACGCATGATGCGGCGCAGCAGCCACTCCACGGCAAACAGCACGACCATCGCGAGAACAAGAATGATCACCAGCCCCGTGACGCTGGTTTCAATATTGTAGTTATCCGTCTGGATCAGCACGTAGCCCTGGTGCCCGGCAACAATCGGACCGAGCACAATGCCCGCCAGCAACAGTGCAAAGAGTAATAAGACCTTTATCATCATTACTCTCCTTGTGGCGCAGCGGCTGGCGCTGACTCGGCAGCAGGGGCAGACTCACCGGCCGCAGGCTGCGCCAGCAGGTTACGCACCCGCGTTTGCATCAGTTTTTCCAGAATCGGCTGGCTTTGCAGCGTTTCCGGCACGTCCATCGTGATGCTTTGCTGGCTGAGTTGATCCAGTTCATCAAGGAATCCTTTGGTGGTCGCATCATCGGTATCGTAATAAGCACGCACCCAGGTGGAGACGTTATCCAGCGCCTGTTTGTACACTTCATCCTGATGACGCGGTACGGCCTGCGCCGCTACCAGCAGACGGGAGCGAATGTTTTCCCGCAGATAGACATCCTGATTCGGGGCCAGCAACGGTACGGCGGTCTCATCGCGGCGACGCACGGTAATAAAGCTGTCCATAAAGCTCTGCCAGCTTTTTTTCAGATTGACGCGCCACTCGCTAAGGGAACTGGAAAGCTCATTGCTGTCCGCGTCCATCGGGGAGTCGTCATCGTTGTTGTCTGCCAGACGTAAGTTATCGATTTGGTTGGAGAGCTGATTCAGCTTGAGGATAATGCCGTCGTAATCCACCTGTGAGACGGCGGAAAGGCTGGCGATATCGTCGGTAATTGCCCGGCGAGCGGTGATCAGACTCGGATCGTTCATATCTGCCAGACTCGCATCGGCACTTTTCAGCAGCGCGGCTGCCGTGGTGACGTCCTGATCGCTCCACAGCTTACGTCCGGCCAGTTTCACCAGGAAGTCGGACTGCGCCAGGAGCCAGGTTTTTGCGTCACTGCCGGAAATAGTGGCTACTTTTTGCTGAACTTCATTAAGCTCTTTCGCCATTGCCGTCTGCTGACGTCCCGCGTCATCAAGCTGGGTCGCCTGTTTCTTAATGATGCCTTCCAGCTCGGTTTTTTGCGTCTCCTGCGCTTTTTGCAGCGCGGCGATCTGGTTTACCAGCGCATCATTGTTCGCCGTTTGCTTAGCAGCCTGCTGTTTGCCCCAGCTATACAGACCGACGCCGGAAGCCAGCGCAATGGCAATGGCGACAACGCTAAGCACCAGCGCGGTATTGGTTCTGCCTTTCTTCTCAGCTTTTTGTGGCTGTGGCGTGGTGTCCACGGCCTCCCTGGTCTCTTCAACCACGACAGAGGAGGTTTGTTGTTCCGTCATTATGGCTTCCCATTATGAGATTTATTGTAATGCGCGCAGCAGCGCATCGTTGTCAGCGTTATCAGCGACCTGAATATCTTGCCAGCCCAGTTCCCGGGCGAGGTGCGCCAGACGCTCGCTGACGACCAGTAGCCGACAGCGGAGTAACCAGTGCTCACGATACCATTGCGGGATCAGGCTCCAGAGCTGTTGCAACATCTCCCCGCTGGTCACCACCAGAGTGGTGACGCCGCGGGTTTGCCAGCGCATCGCTTCTTCCGCCCCATCGTAATGTTTTGCACTACGTTGATAACATTCACAAAATATAGCTTCAGCGCCGCGTGCTGTCAGGGTTTCTCCCAATAACTCACGGCCACCATTGCCACGCAGGATCAGCGCACGCCTGCCCGCAACGTTCTGTAATTCAGGTAATTGTAGCAATACTTCGCTAATTTCCCGATCTTGTGGATAGCGAATGTCGTATCCGCTCACGGTATGCAGCGCCAGCGCGGTGGTGCGGCCAATAGAAAAATAACGCGGCGCGGAGGGCCATGACGCGCCCTGACGTTGAAGCTGCGCGTGGGCAAACTCCACCGCGTGTCGGGAGAGGGCAAATATCAGATCGTCGGCGGTCAGGCTGGAAAGGAGGGGGCTGAGCTTCGGCAGTTCGCGCCCCGGCATAAATTCAATCAGCGGAAAGCTCCAGGCCACCTGCCCAAGTGCGCACAGTCGGCTCACTAATTCTTCTCCTTGCGGAGCGGGACGGGTGACCAGAATGCTCATGCCGGTGATTCTCCTTTATAGACCTCGTCAAGGATCTCCCTTGCGCCGTTCGCCAGCAGTTCATCCGCCAGTGAAACGCCCATCTGCTCTGCTTCTTCCGGTTTGCCCCGACGTTCGCCGCGAACGACCTGTGAACCATCCGGCGCGCCGACCAGCGCCCGTAACCAGATTTCGCCATCCACTATTTCAGCATAGCTGCCAATTGGCACCTGACATCCTCCTTCGAGGCGGGTATTCATCGCGCGCTCAGCCTTAACCCGAATCGCGGTTTCAACGTGATTTAACGGCGCAAGCAGTTCGCGGGTGCGATCGTCATCCATCCGGCATTCAATCCCGACGGCACCCTGGCCGACCGCAGGCAGAGAGAGTTCTGGCGGCAGCGCCACGCGTACGCGTGATTCCAGGCCAAGTCGTTTTAACCCTGCGACGGCGAGGATAATGGCGTCATACTCGCCGTTATTCAGCTTGCTCAGGCGCGTGCCCACGTTACCGCGCAGAGAGCGGATGATGAGATCCGGGCGCAGTGCGGCTAACTGGCACTGGCGGCGTAAACTTGACGTCCCGACCACGCTGCCAACCGGCAGATCATCAAGGGAAGCGTGGTGATTTGAGACAAAAGCGTCGCGCGGATCGTCGCGCTCGCAGATCGTCACCAGCCCCAGCCCCAGCGGAAACTCAACGGGAACGTCTTTCATAGAGTGGACGGCGATATCGGCGCGGTTATCCAGCAGCGCCAGTTCCAGTTCTTTAACGAACAGCCCTTTGCCGCCCACTTTTGCCAGCGGGGTATCGAGGATCACGTCGCCTTTTGTCACCATCGGAACCAGCTCGACGCTCAGCCCTGGATGGCAGGCCATCAGGCGATCTTTGACATAATGTGCCTGCCATAGCGCAAGCGGGCTTTGGCGCGTGGCAATTCTTAAAACATTGTCTAACATGCTTGTTACCGTCATTGTCATCTACATCCCATCCTAACACTCTTGCCAGCGGGATGTCAGTTTTCGCGGGAAGGACGGGAGGAAGCGTAGCCCAGGATTTACACCCGGCAAACGATGCTACACTGGTATGTAGTGCTTCTTTCTTTACGGTCAATGCGCAAGGTGTTAGATTGATCACGTTTTAAGCCATTTGTTCGTCTGCATCACCAAATCAGAGGGACGACAAGCGGGGACGTTTATTTGAATTACTGAAACCTCCTGCTTTGAGCCGCTGTCGCTGCTCAGGGACTCAGGTTTCACACATCAGGCGATATGTCTTGTACCTCTATATTGAGACGTTAAAACAGAGACTGGATGCCATAAACCAACTGCGTGTCGATCGCGCGCTGGCTGCTATGGGGCCCGCTTTCCAGCAGGTTTACAGTCTACTGCCGACATTGCTGCATTATCACCATCCGCTGATGCCGGGTTACCTTGACGGTAACGTTCCCCAGGGCATCTGCTTTTACACGCCTGATGAAACCCAACGCCACTACCTTGATGAACTCGAACTGTACCGGGGCATGCCGCCGCAGGAAACGCCGAAAGGCGAACTGCCGATCACCGGCATCTACTCCATGGGCAGCACCTCGTCGGTAGGGCAGAGCTGTTCCTCCGATCTTGATATCTGGGTATGCCACCAGGCCTGGCTCGACAACGACGAGCGCCAGTTGCTGCAACGTAAATGCAGCCTGCTTGAGTCCTGGGCTGCCTCTTTAGGCGTCGAGGTCAGTTTCTTTCTGATTGATGAGAACCGTTTTCGCCATAACGAAAGCGGCAGCCTGGGCGGTGAAGACTGCGGTTCCACCCAGCACATCCTTCTGCTTGATGAATTTTACCGTACCGCCGTGCGCCTCGCGGGTAAACGTATTCTGTGGAATATGGTGCCTGGCGATGAAGAAGAGCATTACGATGATTATGTGATGACGCTCTACGCGCAGGGCGTGCTGACCCCGAACGAATGGCTGGATCTCGGCGGATTAAGCTCGCTTTCCGCCGAAGAGTACTTCGGTGCCAGCCTGTGGCAGCTTTATAAGAGCATCGATTCGCCCTATAAAGCGGTGCTGAAAACCCTGCTGCTGGAGGCGTATTCGTGGGAGTATCCCGACACGCGCCTGCTGGCAAAAGACATTAAACAGCGTTTGCACGACGGGGAGATCGTCTCTTTTGGTCTCGACCCCTATTGTATGATGCTCGAACGGGTGACCACTTACCTTACGGCCATTGAAGACACGACGCGCCTCGACCTTGTGCGTCGATGTTTTTATTTAAAAGTTTGTGAGAAGCTTAGCCGGGAACGCGCCTGCGTCGGCTGGCGTCGTGAAGTGATCAGTCATTTAGTCAACGAGTGGGGATGGGACGAAAGTCGTCTCGCCATGCTGGATAACCGGGCTAACTGGAAAATCGATCAGGTGCGCGAAGCGCATAACGAACTGCTCGATGCCATGATGCAGAGCTACCGCAACCTTATCCGTTTTGCCCGCCGTAACAATCTCAGCGTTTCCGCCAGTCCGCAGGATATCGGCGTGCTGACGCGTAAACTGTACGCCGCTTTTGAAGCGTTGCCGGGTAAGGTGACGCTGGTTAACCCGCAAATCTCGCCGGATCTTTCCGAGCCGAACCTGACCTTTATCCATGTGCCGCCGGGCCGGGCCAACCGCACCGGCTGGTATCTGTATAACCGTGCGCCAAACATGGAATCTATCGTCAGCCATCAGCCGCTGGAATATAACCGATACCTGAATAAACTGGTGGCCTGGGCGTGGTTTAATGGTCTTTTGACCTCACGTACCCACTTGTTTGTCAAAGGCAATGAGGTTGTCGATTTAGCGAAACTACAGGAGATGGTGGCGGAGGTTTCTCATCACTTCCCGCTGCGTCTGCCCGCTCCGACGCCGAAAGCGCTCTACAGCCCGTGTGAAATTCGCCATCTGGCGATTATCGTCAACCTTGAATATGACCCGACGGCGGCGTTCCGCAATCAGGTGGTTCACTTTGACTTCCGCAAGCTGGACGTTTTTAGCTTTGGCGAACAGCAAAATTGCCTGGTCGGAAGCGTCGATCTCCTCTACCGCAACTCGTGGAATGAGGTGCGTACTCTGCACTTCAACGGCGAGCAGGCGATGATCGAAGCGTTGAAAACCATCCTCGGCAAAATGCATCAGGATGCCGCGCCGCCGGATAGCGTTGACGTCTTCTGCTACAGCCAGCACCTGCGCGGCTTGATCCGCACCCGCGTGCAGCAACTGGTCTCCGAATGTATCGAACTGCGCCTCTCCAGTACCCGTCAGGAGACCGGACGCTTCAAGGCGCTGCGCGTGGCAGGCCAGACATGGGGACTGTTCTTCGAACGCCTGAACGTTTCCGTGCAGAAGCTGGAAAACGCCATTGAGTTCTACGGCGCGATTTCCCATAACAAGTTACATGGTTTGTCGGTACAGGTGGAGACCAATCAGGTCGAACTCCCGGCGGTGGTCGATGGTTTTGCCAGCGAAGGGATTATTCAGTTCTTCTTCGAAGGCACCAGCGACGACAACGGTTTTAACATTTATATCCTCGACGAGAGCAACCGCGCCGAGGTCTATCATCACTGCGAAGGTAGCAAAGAAGAGCTGGTGCGCGACGTCAGCCGCTTCTACTCGTCATCGCACGACCGCTTTACCTACGGCTCCAGCTTTATCAATTTCAACCTGCCGCAGTTCTATCAGATTGTGAAGATTGACGGTCGCGTGCAGGTCATTCCGTTCCGCAACCAGCCTCTCACTATTCCGCCAGCTAATCAGGATAACGGCGCGCCGTTGTTGCAGCAGTATTTCTCCTGATGGCGCTGTTTTGCCAGATAGCGGCTTAGCCTTACCTGGCCTACAAAATCTGCTATATCAACGAGTTGCTCGTAACCTGTAGGCCTGGTAAGCGCAGCACCACCGGGCAGAATCACAGCGGGTGCTTCAGCGTAATTTCTCCGGGTGGCGGCTGCGCCTTATCCGGCCTGCGCTCGTTTAACCTTTAACGAAAGCTAACCGTTTCACCCGCCTGTTGAGTCGCCGCCTGCTCCAGCAAATTCCAGAACGTTTCGCCGCTGCGATCGCAAATCCACTCATCGCCTTTCAGATCGAAATGATAGCCGCCCTGTTTCGTCGCCAGCCACACCTGATGCAGCGGTTCCTGACGATTGACGATGATTTTGCTGCCGTTTTCAAAAGTAATGGTCAACACACCGCCGTTAATTTCACAGTCGATATCGCTGTCGCCATCCCAGTCATCCAGACGTTCTTCAATGGTTTGCCATAGCGTGTCGGCAAGGCGATGAAATTCACTGTCGTTCATGGTGACATCCCGTTGGTAAATGATGGCGAGAGTATACAGGAAAATCGCTGAGGTTAACGGCGCGCTATACGGCGTGGCCTACATCAGCCAGCCATAAACTTCATACGCCGCCCAGCCCAGCGCTGCGCCAGCGGGAAGGTCCAGCAGGTAGTGCTGTTTGGTGAACGTACAGGAACAGGCAATCAGAAGCGGGAACAAAAATACCCACGGTCCCAGCGTGCCGAGCGCCAGCAGTGCGGTTAACGTGGCGACGGAGACATGCATACTCGGAAAGCAGTTTGATGAGTCGTCGAATTTTTGTACGAACAGCAGAAATTTCTCGGACCAGCTTTTACCCATATTGATCGTGCGCCAGTGCTCAGGCGTGGAAACCGGGAACAGACTGAAGAAGGCCATCTGCATCACCAGCAGGATGATGTAGGAAAAAATGATAATGATGAAGTGGTGTTCGTCGGTGACGATCCAGTTAATGTAGAGGATCGCCGGGTAGTAAAGAAAACTGTAAACCCATGACCATGCAGGCCAGAACGGGATTTTTTCATCGATTGAGGAGCTAAACTCGCGCGCCTCTCTCAACATGTGCCGCTGGGTAAAAAAGTAAAACTGATACACGCCAACAATAATAATGCCGCTAAGTATCAAGTGGATAATATAATCAAGAGGTCTCATGGGTTATTCCTTTAACGAGCATGGCGTAATACCGGGACAGACTATCCCGCATTTGAACGAATAGCGTTGGTTCGTGGCTGTTCTGTCATTCTCCGTGAGAACGGCTATCCTGAACCCGGTTTCCTGATTTTTAGCGAAGGCGATAGTGTCATGTGCCACACAGAAGATTTCTGTTCATCACCGTGTCATCCTGACAACCCAACCAAAAGGTTAATGAATCAGTAGAGCATATCTGTGAACGCCTTTTTGCTATAACTGTGCCGGAAAGCCGCTTTTCGGATTTTATAAAGATCCCCGCTAAACGCTTGCTTTTACCTCTTCTCCTGCGATGATAGACAACAGAAAGCATGAACTTACAGGCAACCCTCAATGAAAAACGTTTTCTGTTCGCTGGCCGTTCTTATCACACTCTTTAGCCTGACGGGCTGTGGTCTGAAAGGGCCGCTCTATTTTCCGCCCGCTGATGAAAAAGCGCCGCCGCCGACGAAGAAGGTCGAACCACAAACGCAAAGCGCCACGCCAGATCGTAACGATCGCGCGACGAATGAAGGCCCTTCTCAGGTTGATTACTGATCGTTTCTTTCTGTACCCGCGCACATGGAGCAGATAATGCAGTTCTCAAAAATGCACGGCCTTGGCAACGATTTTATGGTCGTCGACGCGGTGACGCAGAATCTCTTTTTCTCACCAGAACTGATCCGCCGTCTGGCGGACAGGCATCTGGGGGTAGGTTTCGATCAACTGCTGGTAGTAGAACCGCCTTACGATCCCGATCTCGATTTCCACTATCGCATCTTCAACGCCGACGGTAGTGAAGTGGCGCAGTGCGGCAACGGCGCGCGCTGCTTTGCCCGGTTTGTGCGCCTGAAAGGACTGACCAATAAGCGCGATATCCGCGTCAGCACGGCTAACGGCAGAATGGTCCTGAGCGTGACTGAAGATGAGCTGGTGCGGGTGAATATGGGCGAGCCGAATTTTGAGCCGACGCAGGTGCCGTTCCGCGCCAACAAAGCGGAAAAGACCTATATTATGCGCGCGTCGGAGCAAACCATACTCTGCGGCGTGGTCTCAATGGGAAATCCCCATTGTGTGATTCAGGTCGATGATGTTGCCACCGCTGCGGTGGAAACGCTGGGGCCGATCATGGAAAATCATGAACGCTTCCCGGAACGGGCAAACGTCGGTTTTATGCAGGTAGTGAGCCGCGAGCACATCCGCCTGCGCGTCTATGAACGCGGTGCGGGCGAGACGCAAGCCTGCGGCAGCGGTGCCTGTGGCGCGGTTGCGGTGGGGATCTTACAGGGGTTACTGGCAGAAGAGGTCCGCGTTGAATTACCCGGCGGGCGTCTTGATATCGGCTGGAAAGGTTCGGGTCATCCGCTGTTTATGACCGGCCCGGCGACACATGTTTACGACGGATTTATCCATTTATGAAACAGATTGGGGAAGAGCAACTGGATACGCCAGCCATGCTGGATGACAGCATCGTAGCGGACTATCTGCTGCAACATCCTGAATTTTTCATTCGCAATGCCCGTCTTGTAGAGCAGATGCAGGTGCCGCACCCGGTGCGCGGTGCCGTATCGCTGGTCGAGTGGCATATGGTGCGCGCGCGTAATTATATCAATCAGATGGAAGATGATATGACGCTGCTGATGGAGCAGGCCAGCGCCAACGAAAGCCTGTTCCATCGTTTGCTGAACTTACAAAATCGTCTGGCGGCGGCCGACAGTCTGGAAGAGATGTTAAATCGTCTCCACCGCTGGGCGCGCGAGCTGGGTCTGGCGGGGGCAACTATCCGCCTGTTCCCGGATCGCTGGCGCATCGGCGCACCGTCGCGTTTTACCCATTTAGCGCTCAGCCGCCAGGCTTTTGAGCCGCTGCGCATTCAGCGCCTGGGGCAGGGAAATCACTATCTCGGGACGCTGAATGGACCAGAACTGCTGGTGACATTGCCTGAGGCGAAAGCCATCGGGTCGGTGGCGCTGTCGCTGCTGGGCCGCGAGGGCGATCTGGGCGTGCTGATTTTTAGCAGCCGCGATCCGCATCATTATGAGCCGGGGCAGGGCACGCAACTGCTTCAGGAAATTGCGCTGATGCTTCCCGGCCTGCTGGAACGCTGGATCGAGCGCGTATGAGCGACTCCCCGCTGTACGAGGCGGTGGCGCGCTTCCTGCGCTACCTCAGCGTTGAGCGCCAGTTAAGCCCCGTCACGCTGCTTAATTATCAACGTCAGCTTGACGCTATTATCGCCCTTGCCGATGACGCCGGACTGAAACAGTGGTCGCAGTGCGACGCCGCGATGGTGCGTAATCTGGCGATTCGCAGCCGACGCAAAGGTCTTGGCCCTACGAGCCTCGCGCTGCGCCTTTCCGCGCTGCGTAGCTTTTTCGACTGGCAGATTAGCCAGGGCGAGCTGAAAGCGAATCCGGCAAAAGGTATTTCAACGCCAAAAGCGCCGCGCCATCTGCCGAAAAATATTGACGTCGACGATGTGAATCGCCTGCTGGATATCGATTTGAACGATCCGCTGGCGGTGCGCGATCGGGCGATGCTGGAAGTAATGTACGGCGCAGGGCTGCGTCTCTCCGAACTGGTGGGTCTGGATCTTAAGCATCTGGATCTCGATAGCGGTGAAGTGTGGGTCATGGGTAAAGGCAGCAAAGAGCGCCGCCTGCCCATCGGGCGCAACGCAAAGGCCTGGATTGAGCACTGGCTCGATTTACGTGGGTTGTTTGGCAGTGATGAGAATGCGCTGTTTTTATCGAAGCTTGGCAAGCGTATCTCGGCGCGAAATGTGCAGAAGCGTTTCGCCGAATGGGGCATTAAACAGGGCCTGAACAGCCATGTTCATCCGCACAAGCTGCGCCACTCCTTCGCCACGCATATGCTGGAGTCGAGCGGCGATCTGCGTGGCGTTCAGGAATTGCTCGGCCACGCGAACCTTTCTACAACCCAAATCTATACTCATCTCGATTTTCAACATCTTGCCTCAGTGTATGACGCGGCGCATCCGCGCGCCAAACGGGGGAAATAATGCGCTTTTACCGACCGCTGGGCCACATCTCAGCGCTGACCTTTGATCTCGACGACACGCTTTATGATAACCGTCCGGTGATCCTGCGCACCGAGCAGGAGACGCTGAAATTTTTACGCAACTATCATCCGTCGCTGGTGGCGCTGGAAAACAGTGATTTTCAGCGTTTGCGCCAGGCGCTGCGTAAGGCGGAACCGGAAATTTACCATGACGTCACCGAATGGCGGCGTCGCGCCGTTGAGCAGGCGATGCTGGATGCCGGGTTAAGCCGGGAGGAAGCCGCCGCGGGCGCGGAGGCGGCAATGGTCAATTTTGCGACCTGGCGCAGCCGTATTGATGTGCCACAGGCCACCCACGACACGCTGGCCGCGCTGGCGGAAAAATGGCCGCTGGTGGCGATCACCAACGGTAATGCGCAGCCGGAACTGTTCGGCCTTAACGATTATTTTAAATTTGTACTGCGCGCCGGGCCGGATGGGCGTTCCAAGCCTTACCACGATATGTACCATCTGGCGGCGGAGCGGTTGGATCTCCCTCTCGGTGAGATTCTGCACGTCGGGGACGATTTGACCACCGACGTCGCCGGGGCTATCCGTTGCGGCATGCAGGCCTGCTGGATCAAACCGGAAAACGCCGACCTGATGCAGGCCACCGACAGCCGCCTGTTACCGCATATCGAAATTTCCCGGTTGGCATCCCTCTCGACGCTGATATAATCACCAGCAGTATTGTATAAATCACCAGGGTTTTCCTGGTCGACTAAGCGAAACGCCCCGGCGCGTTTCGTGGTTTTCCTGTTTTCAACGCGGCGGTGCCAATGGACGTTTCTTACCTGCTCGATAGCCTTAATGACAAACAGCGCGATGCCGTAGCCGCGACGCGCAGCAACATGCTGGTGCTGGCGGGCGCGGGTAGTGGTAAGACGCGGGTGCTGGTGCACCGTATCGCATGGCTGTTGAGCGTGGAAAATTGCTCGCCATACTCTGTCATGGCCGTGACCTTTACCAACAAAGCGGCGGCCGAGATGCGCCACCGTATTGGTCAACTGATGGGCACCAGCCAGGGCGGGATGTGGGTCGGTACATTCCACGGGCTGGCGCACCGCCTGCTGCGCGCGCACCATCTGGATGCCGGGCTGCCACAGGATTTCCAGATCCTCGACAGCGAAGATCAGCTACGCCTGCTCAAACGTCTTATTAAAGCGATGAACCTGGATGAGAAGCAGTGGCCGCCGCGTCAGGCCATGTGGTACATCAACGGCCAGAAAGACGAAGGGCTGCGCCCGCACCATATCCAGAGCTACGGCAATCCGGTCGAGCAGACCTGGCAGAAGGTCTATCAGGCCTACCAGGAAGCCTGCGATCGCGCCGGGCTGGTCGATTTTGCCGAGCTGCTGCTGCGCGCTCATGAGCTGTGGCTCAACAAACCGCACATTCTTCAGCACTACCGCGAGCGTTTTACCAATATCCTGGTGGATGAATTCCAGGATACCAACAACATTCAGTACGCGTGGATCCGCCTGCTGGCGGGCGATACCGGTAAAGTGATGATCGTTGGCGACGACGATCAGTCCATCTACGGCTGGCGCGGGGCGCAGGTAGAAAATATCCAGCGCTTCCTCAACGACTTTCCCGGCGCGCAGACTATTCGTCTGGAGCAAAACTACCGTTCTACCAGCAACATTCTCAGCGCGGCTAACGCCCTGATTGAAAACAACAACGGTCGGCTGGGCAAAAAGCTGTGGACCGACGGCAGCGAAGGCGAGCCGATTTCGCTGTACTGCGCCTTTAACGAGCTGGATGAAGCGCGCTTTGTGGTCAACCGCATTAAAACCTGGCAGGAGAACGGCGGCGCGCTGGAGCACTGCGCCATTCTCTACCGCAGCAACGCCCAGTCGCGCGTGCTGGAAGAGGCGTTATTGCAGGTCGGTATGCCGTACCGGATTTACGGCGGCATGCGATTCTTCGAACGTCAGGAAATCAAAGACGCACTTTCTTACCTGCGTCTGATCGCTAACCGTAACGATGATGCGGCATTCGAGCGCGTGGTCAACACGCCGACGCGCGGCATTGGCGATCGCACGCTGGACGTGATCCGCCAGGCGTCGCGCGAGCGCCAGCTTACACTATGGCAAGCCTGTCGCGAACTGCTTCAGGAGAAGGCGCTGGCAGGACGCGCCGCCAGTGCTTTGCAACGCTTCCTTGAACTGATCGACGCGCTGGCGCAGGAAACCGCCGATATGCCGCTCCATGTCCAGACCGACCGGGTAATCAAAGACTCCGGCCTGCGGATGATGTACGAGCAGGAGAAAGGCGAAAAGGGCCAGACGCGTATCGAAAACTTAGAGGAACTGGTGACGGCGACGCGCCAGTTCAGCTACAACGACGAAGACGAAGATCTGATGCCGCTTCAGGCGTTCCTTTCCCACGCCGCGCTGGAGGCAGGCGAAGGGCAGGCGGACACCTGGCAGGATGCCGTTCAGTTGATGACCCTGCACTCCGCCAAAGGGCTGGAGTTCCCGCAGGTGTTTATCGTCGGTGTCGAAGAAGGCATGTTCCCCAGCCAAATGTCGCTGGATGAAGGCGGACGTCTGGAAGAGGAACGTCGTCTTGCCTACGTTGGCGTCACGCGCGCCATGCAAAAGCTCACCATGACCTACGCCGAAACGCGCCGTCTGTATGGCAAAGAGGTTTACCACCGTCCATCGCGCTTTATCGGCGAGCTGCCTGAGGAATGTGTGGAAGAGGTACGCCTGCGCGCCAGTATCAGCCGCCCGGTCAACCATCAGCGGATGGGCACGCCTATTTCCGAAAATGATACCGGCTACAAGCTGGGCCAGCGCGTTCGCCATGCAAAATTCGGCGAAGGCACCATCGTGAACCTCGAAGGTAGCGGCGAACACAGCCGTTTGCAGGTCGCCTTCCAGGGGCAGGGGATCAAATGGCTGGTGGCGGCGTACGCGAAACTGGAAACAGTGTAACCTTAAGAAAAATATCATTATTTTGCAATATTCTGCTAGCCTTAATGACGGAGGGGCAATTATTGCTCATTGGCGTCCCGTTGCGTGTTGACGGCAAATTTCTGCTGGCGTAACATGCGCGCACGATTACGCTAAGAGGACATTCGCCTTGGACACACCCAGTAGATACTGGCTCATTATCCTGTCATCCAGGATCAACTCCTAAGGCTATCCCTTTTTGCTGATAGCCTTAGCGGTTGTCAGCGACTTCTCTTTTTTCCCGTCGCGCTGAGTCAGGCTGTTTAATGGTCTGAAACCCAATTGTTTCTGTGTGCCCACCGAACTGTCCGATAATTTTTGCATTGGGAGTCCCGGTCATGCTGAGCGCATTTCAACTGGAAAATAATCGTCTGATTCGTCTCGAAGCTGATGAAATCAATCACCTTGCCAGCTCGGTATGGGTGGATTTAGTCGAGCCGGACGATGAAGAACGACACCGTGTGCAAACGGATTTGGGCCAGAATCTGGCCACCCGCCCCGAACTGGAAGACATCGAGGCATCGGCACGTTTTTTTGAAGACGAAGACGGCCTGCATATTCACTCCTTTTTCTTCTTCGAAGATGCAGAAGATCACGCCGGTAACTCCACCGTGGCATTCACCATTCGTGAAGGCCGCCTGTTTACCCTGCGTGAGCGTGAGCTACCCGCATTTCGTTTATACCGTATGCGCGCCCGCAGCCAGGAGATGGTGGATGGCAACGCTTACGAGCTGCTGCTTGACCTGTTTGAAACCAAAATCGAACAGCTGGCGGATGAAATCGAAAACATCTACAGTGACCTGGAAAAACTGAGCCGGGTGATTATGGAAGGCCATCAGGGCGACGAATACGATGAAGCGCTTTCCACGCTGGCTGAGCTGGAAGATATCGGCTGGAAAGTCCGCCTGTGTCTGATGGATACCCAGCGCGCGCTGAACTTCCTGGTGCGCAAAGCGCGTCTACCGGGGGGGCAACTGGAGCAGGCGCGTGAGATCCTGCGCGATATCGAATCCCTGCTGCCGCACAACGAATCCCTGTTCCAGAAAGTGAACTTCCTGATGCAGGCGGCGATGGGTTTTATCAACATCGAGCAGAACCGCATCATTAAGATCTTCTCGGTGGTCTCCGTGGTCTTCCTGCCGCCGACGCTGGTGGCTTCCAGCTACGGAATGAACTTTGAGTTTATGCCGGAGCTGAAATGGAGCTTTGGCTATCCGGGGGCGATTATCTTTATGATCCTCGCGGGGCTGGCACCGTATCTGTACTTTAAGCGCAAGAACTGGCTTTAAACCGAAGGCGGCTTTCGTCCTGAAAGACGCCTCTGCTTTAGTTCATTGGCCTACCGCTGGCGGGATCGAGATTTTCTTTATGGCATAATTTTTTAATCAGCGCTTCCGAAGGCTTTTCTACTGCCACCATCGCAGGTTTTTGCTGTGGCAGTATGCCATCCCACTCGGGAAGCGGGGCGGGAGGCAGTGGCATATACTTGTTCACATCAGGAATGATTACATTCGAGACGACGAAACTCTTTTGATTGGATAACAAAAACTGAAAGTAGATTTCGTAACGTCTTGCCCGCTCCGGGTCTGGCTTAATATTTAGTTTTTGGCGCGTTATTTTTTCTCTGCCAAATATCTGGTCGAGTGGCTGGCCATTGAAAATTGCCTCTAATAATATCGCTGAACGTGTAGAACCAGCCGTAATCCCACGCTGTAATAATGGCATTACGCTTTCATCTGAGCCAAAGCGTAGCTCAAGAGCGGCAGCATCGCCCCACGCGCTTTGATATCCTTGTACAGCAGCGCATATATAGAGCTCTTTTGCGCGTTGCCAGGCATTTTGGGGCGGGTGAGGAATGGCGATCTTGCTGATAATTTCACTATCATCAAGGTGCTCAGCGAGATTATATTGTCCTTAATCTGATGTTGCCGGGCAACGGCTTCTTTTCTTTAACTCCAGGCTAATCGACTGTGTGCTTTTGTCAGTTAAATCAGGATTAAAACTGATATATTCCAAAAGGTAATTTCTACAATAGAATTTATCCTGTTGGCTATCATAGCTAAAAATTTGATCCTGATAATCAAATTTGGCAGTGTTATCCAGTGAGTGATTTAACAGCCAGTTGATTAAATCTGCTGAACCATATCTAAAGATATAACTTAGTAATTCAACATCCCTCGTACCCCATATGCCGCCAACTGAACTAAGAATCTTTATGTTTAAAATGGTTTTGTCTTTTTCAATTTCCATGATGATTTTTGTATTATCTTTAGATAATACACTTATTGCCAGAAGCCAATTGTTATTATTGATGGAATAATATGGTTTAAGATAGTTGATCATAAATTTGTTACCCTGTTCTATCATCAATAGAATATATTTATCATCTACCTTTATAAATTTTGTTAATTCCGGATGGTTATCTATAAGAATATTGAGGCGATCTGCAATTTGTTGTCTTTCTTTATTGTCACTCTGATAGTTTATGGTACTAATAAGATGTACCACAAGATTTTTCTTGTCATTTTCATTTAAATAATTATAGTAATTGAAAACTAATAAATTCAGCAGATGGTTATTTATATTGTCACCGGTTATTGCGTCCTGGTAATAGGTGGAAAAATTATTACTAGAATATCCAGATTCCAGGTTTTTATCCATGCAGTTCAACAGAAAGTTAAAAGATTGCTGGGGATAGATTTCATCCTTAGCCATTATTCTTAAGTAATGAAGTGTGATGTTTTGGTCAGGGCATCCATTGTTGAATATATGTTGTAATTTTTCTAAATTGCCTTTTTCTAACGAAGACTTAATCATCACTTCATGATCTTGAGCGATTTTTCCTGAAAAGTAATAGGCATTGTACCCGAAAAACGATATACAAAAAAGAATGAGGTAAGTATAAAATGTGGTCTTCTTTTGATTATTGATAAATAGTGAAAAAGAGGCGGGGGAAAAAACAGCTAAGCTGATCGATATAAAACAGAGATGGCTATCACTGTAAGATAAATCATTCAGCGTTACTATGTAATAAATAATATTACAGACAATGAGTAAATTAGCGATTGCTAATGTTTTGATGAGTATTGTGTGTTCTTTTTTCTTTAGGATGCCGTAAACAGTTAACAGGATATAAATAACTGGTGTAGCGTACCAGAAAAAGAGGCATATAAAAAAAAGAAAGATGTCACCAGTTGAAAAAGACATACACAATCCTTATGTATTATCTATCGATATTCTGCACATTATCATAAATGACTACGGGTAGCAATATCGTGCATTTATTCCTGCTTGCTGTAGTGCAGGCGCTTTTCCTTAGAAAAACGGCCGATCACCTGACCGACCATCAATTATAAGAACTATCTTTTACGCAAGCGACGTTGGGTATACAACGCATCAATGATAAAAATCGCCAGCGCGACCCAGATAAAGGCGAACGTCACCATTTTGTCCGCGCCCGGATGCTCGTCATAAAACACCACCGCCAGCAGAAACATCAGCGTCGGGCCAATATACTGGAAAAAGCCCAGCGTGGAGAGCCGCAGACGCGTGGCAGCACCGGTAAAGCACAGCAGCGGAATAGTGGTGACGATGCCCGCGGCGATTAGCAGCAGGTTCAATGACCACGAATTTTGCCCCATATGGCTGGTCGCGCTGTCGGCGATGCCAAACAGCCAGATGGCCGCTACCGGCAACAGCCACAGCGTTTCAACCAGCATGCCGGTTTGTGCATCCACGGCGATTTTCTTACGTACCAGACCGTAGAAGGCAAAGCTGAAGGCCAGGCCCAGGGCAATCAATGGCAGAGAACCGAAGGTCCAGAGCTGCACCAGCACGCCGCAGGTCGCGAGGATCACCGCCAGCCACTGCATCCGGCGAAAACGCTCGCCGAGAAAAATCATTCCCAGCACGATATTCACCAGGGGGTTAATAAAGTAACCGAGGCTCGCTTCGAGCATGTGATGATTATTCACCGCCCAGATAAACAGCAGCCAGTTGCCGCCGATCAGCACGGCGGAAAGCGCCAGCAGAAAGATTTTTTTCGGCGTCGCCAGCAGTTTTTTGACCTGCGTCCACTGACGGCTAATGCTGATCAGCGCCAGCATAAAAAAGAAGGACCAGATCACGCGGTGGGTCAGGATTTCATTGGCCGGAACGTAGTAAATCAGCTTGAAGTAGGCGGGAGCGATGCCCCAGATAAAATAGGCAGCAAGGGCGAGCAACACTCCTTGCCGCGTTTGTTTAGCATCCATCGGAAAAACTCGTTACAAAAAAGTAACTCCAGTCTACCCGAATTTACTGGCTCAACCCACCATATAAGTGGCGGTTGCGCTGGCGATGTAAACCTGTTCTTCGTTATGTAATTCCACGCGCGCTACGGCGACTTTGTTCCCGGCACGCAGCAAACTGCTGGTGGCCGTGAAGCGGTTGCCGCGTCCCGGACGCAGATAATCGACGCGCAAATCGATGGTGCCCATCCTTGAAAGACGCTGACGCAGCTCCTCTTCGCTGATGGCATCGTGGCGGGTCAGCGTACTGCCTACGCAGACCAGTCCCGCGGCCACGTCCAGCGCCGAGGCGATCACGCCGCCGTGCAGAATGCTTTGCGCCCAGTTGCCCACCATCATCGGCTGGTTATTAAAACTCAACTGAGCAAACTCTTTCTCGTAGCGGTCCAGCTCCAGGCCGAGCGCGCGATTAAAAGGCATATGGTAGACAAAAATCTCGCCTACCATGCGGAGGGTGTCTTCGGCGGTAAGTACGGCTGACATAAAAGGCTCATTTTGCTGATTGTTAATTATATGTTGATTTTATGCTTGTGATTTGTTGAATGCCAGATCCGAATCACCTTTGATAGGCATCAAAATGAGAAATATGTAGAATGCTTGTTAGCCAGTTATATACAAACATACTCATTTTTTTCAGGAGCACTCAATTGAAGCGTAAGTCTTTGGCCAGGTTGACCGCGTTAGTGGCGCTATTGCCCTTTTTGGCCTGCGCGCAGGAGGCCACGGTTAAAGAGGTGCACGATGCGCCTGCGGTCCGCGGCAGTATCATTGCTAACCTTTTGCAGGAGCATGACAATCCGTTCACGTTGTATCCATATGATTCAAACTATGTGCTTTATACCTGGACCAGCGACCTCAATAAAGAGGCGATCAACACCTACAACTGGGCGGATAACGCGCGCAAAGATGAAGTGAAATTCCAGCTTAGCCTGGCATTTCCGTTCTGGCGTGGCATTCTTGGCCCGAATTCGGTGCTGGGCGCGTCCTATACGCAAAAGTCATGGTGGCAGCTGTCGAATAGCGGTGAATCGTCACCGTTCCGCGAGACGAACTATGAGCCTCAGCTTTTTCTCGGTTTTGCGACCGATTACCGCCTGGGTGACTGGTCACTACGCGATATCGAGGTCGGTTACAACCACGACTCCAACGGCCGCTCCGATCCGACATCGCGTAGCTGGAACCGCGCCTATACGCGTTTAATGGCGCAAAACGGCAACTGGCTGGTTGAAGTGAAACCGTGGTACGTGCTGGGCAGCACGGATGACAACCCGGATATCACCAAATACATGGGTTATTACCAGCTTAAGCTCGGTTATCAGCTTGGCGAGGCGGTTCTGAGCGCGAAAGGGCAATATAACTGGAATACGGGCTACGGCGGCGCGGAGCTGGGTGTCAGCTATCCGGTGTCGAAGCATGTGCGTCTCTATACCCAGGTGTATAGCGGTTATGGTGAGTCGCTTATTGATTATAACTTTAATCAAACCCGCGTTGGTGTGGGTGTGATGCTGAACGATCTATTCTGATTAATTAACGCCATCCAGTGATTCATCGGGATGGCGTTATTCCTTTCGGTAGTTGCAAAAGTATTTTTCTGGCGTCATTCTGTATCGTCTTATCCGTAAAAATCACGCCGCACTATTCTGCGGTGGGATGCTTCATGGGGAAAAGAGTGGAATGCGCAAAAGTAAAATTATTATTGCATTTGTGATCTTCATTATTGTTTTGTGTTTTGCAGTTGTTGCGTTTTATTTATTGGTGATTCGGGAGCCTGGCGTGCCTGAAAATAAAGCGCAGCAAGTCGCCATCTTGCAGGTAGCTGGACTGGCGGAGCGTAGCGATCGGGATATTAGTGCGCTTTACCACGAACGCATCATTCCCCGGCTGGTGGATTTGAAACGTGGGCAACTGCTGCCGCCTGGCGCTACAGGCGAGCCGCTGGCATCCTGTACGGCACCTGGCGACGGTGGGCAGCGCTGTGACCGCGTTGAAATCTATCTGCTGAAAGGAAAAAACGGGGATATTCAGCAGGTTATTCTGCCTGTTAACGGCAAGGGCGCGAAGTCGATGATGTACGCTTTCGTGGCGCTGGATACCGACGGCACCACGGTAAAAGGCATTAATTACTACCAACAAAATGAGACCCCTTTGCTGGGCGCAAGAGTGGCAGATCCTGAATGGCGTAGCCAGTGGCCGGGAAAACGTCTGGTAGATGAGCACGGTCAGCCCGCGCTGAAGGTCGTGCAGAACAGTGCGGGTCCTCATGACGACTATACGGTGGACGGTATTTCTGGCGCAACCATGACCTCTTCCGGCGTTGAAAAAAGTATGCGTTTTTGGATGGGCGAGCGTGGTTTTGGCCCTTTTCTGCAACATCTGCGGGCGGACAAGGATATTTTAAACCCGTAACCTGCTAATAATAAATACTAAGTATATGGCCAGCGTGATTATTAGTGCTGGCTTTTTTATTTCCTTCTGTCGAATATCCACATTTTTCTGACCATTATTTCCTTTTCTTCTGTCGCCTTTGTTGGGTGAGAAAGTGCTTATGTTATGGTTATTAAATAGTAATTATTAGAAATAATTTGCATAACTCTTAATTACGCCTCTTTTTTATGATCCAGGTCATATACAAAGTGCCAATAACAGATAATGATAATCGTTATCATTTGCGTTCTCTATGGTATGCGTCGTGCTGACATCTCCTCGCCGTTTTCTTGCCGCGCTGTTCGGCGTGTTGTTCTGCGCAACCGCGTGGGCCGCGCCAAACTATGCGCCGTACATTAACGATATTGAACAGCGGCTGGACAAAACCGCCGAGCTTTATCAGCAGCAGAAAAGCAATGAGGCGCGACGTGAAGTGCAGTCAGCCTACTTCGAAGTTTTTGAAAACCTTGAAGGTCCGATTCGAATTAATTTTTCCGCCCGTAAGAGCTATGAAATGGAAAGCACCTTCGGCGAGATTCGCCGGATGATCGGCGAAGGTAAGCCGACTGCGGAAGTGCAGGCGAAAATCGACGGCCTGAAAAAGGCGCTGCGCGAGGTGGAGCCGGTGCTGGACGGCGGGCACCGACTGGTGGCGGAAGAGCAGCATAACGCGCTTTCCAGAGAAGACATCGCGGTTTACTGGCAGGACAGCTTCCGCACCATTGACGATTTGCTGGCACAGGCGGTCAACGCCTATCAGGCGGGCAACTTCAGCGCCGCCAGTCAGCATGTGCAGCAGGCGCACTATCAGGGATTTAAAAACTCCGAAATGGAGATGTCGGTGCGCCAGAATCGCTCTGCCAAAGACGCCGCGTCTATTAACCAACAGTTTACGGCGCTAATCGCGCTGACCGCGCAGCCTGACCATTTGAACGATGTCTCTTACCAGGTCACGACACTGCTACAGGATATCGAAGACGTTCTGCCTGGACTGCCGACGACTCGTGACGAGCAGCCAGTGAACGCGCCGCAGGAACAGGGGACAGCGCCTGCCGCTGACGATGCCGCGTCCCGCACCGACTGGGCCAGCGTGGCGAATGGCATTAACCAAAGTATTGCCAGCGCTATTGCTCAATATCAGAACGACGGTGCGGCGGATGCGATCCTGAGCGTGCAGGACACCTATTTCGACCGTTTCGAAGCCAGCGGCATGGAGAACAAAATCGGTTCGCGCGATGCCGCGTTTAAAACCACCCTTGAAGGCTATTTCACTCGGATGGTCGGTCTGATGAAGGCGGGTCAGCCGGTAGAGAAAATCAACGCCGAAGCGGCGACGCTGCAACAGGATCTGACGAAAGCGGTCACCCTGCTGGGCGAAGGGGAAGAGACGCAGTGGAGCCTGCTGCTGTACAGCCTGATGATCATCGTCCGTGAAGGGCTGGAAGCGCTGCTGATCGTGGCCGCCATCGTGGCTTATATGGTGAAAAATAATCACAAGGACAAACTGCCGCTGATCCGCCAGTCGGTGGTGGTCGCGCTGATTGCCAGTGTGATCACCGCCGTCATCTTCCAGTTGCTGTTTACCAACTCGGGTGCCAGCCGCGAGCTGCTGGAAGGCTTTACCATGCTGATTGCAGTGGTGATGCTGTTCTTTATGAGTTACTGGTTGCTCTCTAAAGTCGAGGCCCGGCACTGGAAAGCCTGGCTGGAGGGCAAACTTTCCCATTCATTATCCCGCGGATCGCTGGTCGGTCTGTGGCTGACCTGCTTCCTTGCCGTCTATCGCGAGGGGGCCGAAACCGTGCTGTTTTATTACGCCCTGATCGGCGATGCGCAGAATCTCGCCGGCCATATGGCGATTGGCGCAGGATTTGTCATTGGCTGCGTCGTCCTGCTGATCGCCTGGCTCATCATGCGTTATTCAGTGGTTCGTCTGCCGCTGAAACCCTTCTTTATGTTTACCGGCAGTTTGATGTACCTGATGGCGTTCGTCTTCGCCGGGAAAGGGGTGCTGGAACTGGTGGAAGGCAAATTGTTCCAGCCTACTCTGATCCCCGGCGTGCCCGAAATCAGCTGGCTGGGAATCTATCCCTGGCTGGAAACGTTGTTGCCGCAGGTGGCGCTGCTGATCGCCGCGCTGGTCGCACTCTGGGTAATGCGGCGGCGTAGTCACGTTCCGGGGGAACCCATAAAAAACAACCCGTAACCCTTTTAAGACAAGAGGATATGTCAGATGACTATGAAGAAAACCCTGATTGCCAGCGCCGTGATTGCCGGGATTTTTACCGCGCCTGCCGCGCTGGCGTTTAAAGAGTATCCGGCTGGCGAACCGGTGACGATGAACGAAATGGAACTGGCCGCCGTTTATTTGCAGCCGATTGATATGGAGCCGCGCGGCATGGGCCTGCCTGCGGCGAAATCTGATATCCACCTGGAAGCCGATATTCATGCGGTGGAAGGCAATAAAAACGGCTTTGGTGCCGGGGAATGGATCCCATTCCTCACCATTAACTACACCCTGGTGAATAACGATACGGGCGAAAAACAGGAAGGCACCTTCATGCCGATGGTCGCCAGTGACGGCCCGCACTACGGCGCTAATATCAAAATGATGGGCGTGGGTAACTACAAAGTCACCTACCACATCGACCCGCCGTCAAAAGCCGGGATGCACCGCCATACCGACAGCGAAACCGGCGTTGGCCGCTGGTGGAAACCGTTTGATGTTAGCTATGAATTTAAATATGTCGGCCTGAATTAAGCCGGGATGTCGGGATAACCGTAGGGTTGTCCCGATGCGTATTTCTGGTCTCCCTCTGCCGTACAGAACGGATGTTATGAGCTATTTTTTCGTTACGACGTTACAGGTTTTTTTCTGCATTGCACTGTTATCCGGTGTGCTGTGGAGCCGTGGCGATGCGCCAGCGCTGCGTCCGCTGGTGTGGACGTTGTTGATTGCGCTGGCAGCCGGGCTTCTGGCCGGGCTTTACCTCCACGGTTCACGACAAGTTGAACTGCTGCTGGTCTGCGCTGAAATTCTGATTTCTTTCCTGTTCCTGCTGAGCTTCTGGTGGGCATCTACCCGTCTGCGCTACCTGTGGCAGGGCATCCTCGTTTTTGCGGCCGCTCGCCACTGGGCGCAGGATCCTAATCTTGGCGGACTTACCAGCACCCACGTCCTGAATACCGACCTGTTGTTGAACCTGAGCGCGCTGGTGGTGGCGTTCGGCGTCCTCAGCCTGGCGGCGACGGTGTGCGGCATGTTGATTCGGCGGATGTGCTGGCTTTACTGGCCGCTGACGATGGTGATTGTCGTCATGCTATGGCTGCCGCTGAGCGGTAATGTGCTGCTGTTGATGATGAAGCTGCAAATCGTGCCGCTGGCGAAACCGCTATTGAGTTTTGTTGCGCGGGCCACCAATAACGCGGCGCTCTATAACTGGGCGGGGGCCGGATTACTGCTGGTGCTGTGTCTGTGCTGGCTTCCTTCTTTGCTGCGTTATTTCCGCGAGACGGCGCAAACGCAGGAGGCGGTGGCGCATCGTCTGGCGCTGGCCCGGCGACGCAACGCCATGCGTTTGTTGCTGACTACCCTTGGTTGCGCGGCAGTGGTCGTTGCAGGCCAGCTCTGGTGGGTATTAGTGGCTTCCCAGCCGCCACGGCTGTCGGAAGCGCAGCCGGTCACGCTGGCAAGCGATGGTCAGATCCATCTGCCGGTTGAGCAACTGCGTGACGGTAAACTGCACCGTTTCGTCTGGGTAGCGGATGATGGCAAGGCGGTGCGCTTTTTCGTCATCAACCGTTATCCCGACAAACTGCGTTTTGGCGTGGTCTTTGACGCCTGCCTGCTGTGCGGCGATCAGGGCTACGTAATGGAAGGTAATCAGGTGATCTGCGTCGCCTGCGGGGTGCATATTTTTATTCCGTCCATCGGTAAACCCGGCGGCTGTAACCCGGTGCCGATTGAAAACTGGCGCAATGACGACAAAACGCTGACCATCCCCGGCGCGTCGCTGGCGGCGGGAGTAAATTACTTCTCAACGGTGCTGACCATTAAGGTTACCGATCCGGTGGATGGTTCATCCCTCACCAATACCGCAGCCGAATTTAAATACAGCTACGGCGGTAAAACCTGGTTCTTTGCCTCAGAGGCGAACTACAACCGCTTCCGCGACGCGCCTGAGCAGTTTGTTCCCGCCGGGATGAAGGAGGAATAGTCATGCTATGGCGAATGCTACGACAGTCGTGGGGCCGCAATGTACGGCGCAAGGGGCTGGCGATCCTGACCGTGTTCCTGGCGTCCAGCCTGATTTCCGCACTGCTGGCGGTGTCGATTGATATCGGCGATAAGATGTCGCGCGAGCTGAAATCTTACGGCGCAAACATCCTGATTGAACCTGCCGGACAGGCCGCGTTGCCCGCCCTGTTCAGCGAAAAAAGCAGCCCGCTTTCCGGACAGGATTTTCTCGACGAAGCGGAACTACCAAATATTAAAGATATTTTCTGGCGTAATAACATTGTCGGCTTTGCGCCTGCGCTGGGCGGCGATGTGACGGTGAATCATCAGGATGTGCGCATTCTGGGCACCTTTTTCAGTCAGCCGGTCGATATCCCGGATGAAGAGGGATATCAAACCGGACAGCGTACCGTCAGCCCTTTCTGGCAGGTCGTCGGCGAATGGCCGCAGGAGCCCGCGGGTGAGGTGCCGCAAACCTTAGTCGGACACGCGCTGGCGAAGCGATACGGCTGGAAGGTGGGTGATACGCTGACGGTGCAGGCAGAAGCGCGTTCTCAGCAGGTCGTTGTTAGCGGAATTTTGTCCAGCGGCGGCGAGGAAGATAACCAGCTGGTAATGCCGTTGCATGTCGTGCAAACCCTGCTGGGGCTGCCGGGTAAGGTGCAGACCATACGCGTTTCGGCCCTGACGGTCCCAGAGAATGAGTTGTCCCGCCGGGCGCGGGAAAACCTCGAAGCGCTTAACGCCGAAGAGTACGACCTCTGGTACTGCACGGCCTATGTTTCCTCAATTGCTCATCAACTGGAAGAGGCGATCTCCGGGGCGGAAGTACGTCCGGTCTGGCAGGTTGCCGCCTCTGAAGGGGTGGTTATCGACAAAATCCAGCTGCTGATGGCGGTGGTGACGCTGGCTGCGCTGGCGGCCGCCGCGATGGGCATTGCCTCGTTAATGACCAGCACCATCATGGAGCGCGCGCGGGAAATCGGCCTGATGAAGGCGCTCGGCGCGCGACAGTGGCAAATCCTGCTGCTGTTCTATCTGGAAGCCGCCTCAAGCGGGCTGGCAGGCGGTGCGCTGGGATGTATCGCCGGATGGGGGCTGGCAAAAGCGATTGGCCTGATGCTGTTTGATGCGCCGCTCAATTTTGCATGGATCGTTGTCCCCTGCGTACTGGTGATTGCGGTACTGATCGCGCTATTGGGCACGTGGTTCCCGGCGCGCCGCATTGCCCGTCTTTACCCGGTGGAGGTACTGTATGGCCGCTAAGCGCGACATGCTCTGGTTACTGGTCTGGCGGGCGCTACGCCTGCGGCTTCAGCGCGTTAGCGTGGTCTTTGCCGCGCTGATGGTCGGAGCCACCATCGTCACCGCGCTTTCCGCCGTCTGGTTTGATATCAATACCAAAATGAGTGAAGAGCTGCGCACTTTCGGGGCCAATTTCTATATTGGTCCCGGCCACGGTTCCAGTATGCCGCAGGCGGAACTCCAGACCATTCTTGACCAGGCACCCAAAGGTCTGATTTATGGTGCCAGCCCCTGGCTGTACGGCATGGCGCGTACCGAGCTGGAAAAGGTGGTGATCGTCGGCGTGTGGTTTGAATCATTGCAAAAACTGGCTCCTTACTGGCAGGTGACCGGCGACTGGATCAACGTCAGCTTTGACGATCGCAACGCGATGGTTGGCGTGAAGCTGGCGGAGCGGCTGAATGTTAAACCGGGTGATAGCATCACCCTGGTCGATCATAACGCGCGGAAAAAGCTGATGGTCAAAGGGATCGTGGAGTCCGGCGATGCAACCGATAATATGCTTATCGTCAGCCTTGATGTGGCTCAGGCGTGGCTACGTCAGCCGGGTAAAATCAGCCACGGGCTGCTGAGCGTCAGTAATGACGTGGGTCAGGTGGAGAGCTACGCCCGGCGTTTGCAGCAGCAATTCCCCGACCTGGAGATCCGCCCGGTGCGCAAAGTCTCCGCGTCGGAAGGGCAGGTGCTGGACAAAATCAAAGGGCTGATGGGACTCGTTTCGCTGGTCATTCTTGCGCTCTCATCGCTGTGCGTGAACACCACTCTGATGGCTATCGTCGGGGAGCGTTCGCGTGAGTTTGCGCTGCAAAAAGCGTTGGGTTCGGGTAACGGCGATATCATCCGTCAGATGCTGCTGGAGACTGGCATTATCGCCCTGGCGGCGGTAGTGGCGGGCTGGATCCTGGGTTATCTGCTGGCGCAACTGCTGGGGCTGACGGTATTCAACGCCGCCATCTCGCTGCGCCTGCCGGTGCTGCCCATCACCCTGATCCTGTCTTTACTGGTCGCGGCGCTCGCGGCCATTGTGCCGGTGCGGCGTGCAGTCAGCGTCGAACCGGCGAAAGTGCTTAAAGGAGAGTAGTCCCATGACCGTCATGCATATGCCTCAGGTGGCGATTGAAACGCGCCATTTGTATAAGCGGTTCGGCGATGTGGTTGCGCTGGATGATATTAATCTGCGTATCGCGCGTGGTGAGTTTGTGGCGATTATGGGCGCGTCAGGCTCCGGTAAAACCACGCTGATGAATATTCTGACCTGTCTTGATACCGCCAGCGAAGGCCAGGTGATCCTTGATGGAACCGACGCGGCGGCGCTGGACGAAGAAGGGCGTCGACGTTTTCGCGCCGAAAAAATCGGCCTGGTGTTTCAGCAGTTTCATCTTATTCCGTTCCTGACGGCGCTGGAAAACATCATGCTGGCGCAGCACTATCACAGCGTGGTGGACGAAGCCGCCGCGCGTTCTGTGCTGGCGCAGGTGGGGCTGGAACATCGAATGACGCATCTCCCCAGTCAGCTTTCCGGCGGCGAACAGCAGCGAGTATGTATCGCCAGAGCGCTGGTGAATGAACCGCCGGTGATTTTTGCTGATGAACCGACCGGCAACCTGGATGAAGAGAACGAGCAGCGGGTGCTGGACTTACTGAAGGATTTGCACCGACAGGGGCGCACCATTGTGATGGTGACGCACAACCCGGCGCTGGGACAATTTGCCGATCGCATCCTGCGTCTGCAACACGGTAAGTATCTGGGCGAGGAGAAGAATCAACATGCGCTGGCTTAAGATTTTCTTGCTAATGACGCTGGTAAGCCTTAGCGGCTGTAAAGAGGAAAAACTGGCGTTGGGTGAAACCGCTCCTGCGCTGGCGGCCTTTGATCTGCAAGGTAATGAAGCCAGCCTTGAACGCTGGCAGGGCAAAGGCATTTACCTGAATTTCTGGTCCTCCGGCTGCGGCGGTTGCCTGGCGGAAATGGACACGCTCCAGGCGCTGAGCCAGCAATGGAAAGACAATGTCGTTGTGGTGGCCGTCAATACCGATCCGGACTCGTTGAGCGTTGAGTCGCTGCTGGCCAAACACCATATCAGCTACCCGGTACTGCGCGATCAGCTGAAAATCACCCAGGAACGCTATGAGGTGATCGGCACGCCGACGTCAGTATTGATTGATGCCCAGGGAAAGGTGGTGGACCTGCATCAGGGCGTGCGCACGCCGGCGGCATTACAGGACGCTTTTGTGCGTCTGGCGAAACATTGATTTTACTGATGAATTTGCATAAAACTGGAAGCAGCCTCGAATGATTTCATGTCAGGCATTGCAGTTTCCTTCTCAGGCGCTGAAAATAGCGCCTGTTTTTATTTTGGGCGGTTGGAGTCAATGTGGCGCAGGCGGAAGTATTGAATCAGGAGTCGCTGGCTAAACAGGTTTTGCGGGAAACCTTCGGCTATCAGCAGTTTCGCCCCGGCCAGGAAGACATTATTCATACGGTGCTGGAGGGACGCGACTGTCTGGTCGTGATGCCTACCGGCGGCGGTAAATCGTTGTGTTATCAAATCCCTGCGCTTTTGCTTGATGGTCTGACCGTGGTGGTTTCACCGCTGATCTCGCTGATGAAAGATCAGGTCGATCAGCTGCTGGCAAACGGCGTGGCGGCTGCCTGTCTGAACTCAACGCAGACGCGGGAACAGCAGCAACAGGTCATGGCTGGCTGTCGCAACGGCGAAATTCGTCTGCTCTATATCGCGCCAGAACGACTGATGCTGGACAACTTCCTTGACCATCTTGCGCACTGGAATCCGGTGCTGCTGGCGGTGGATGAAGCGCACTGTATATCCCAGTGGGGCCATGACTTCCGCCCGGAATACGCCCTGCTGGGCCATTTACGCCAGCGCTTCCCCGCGCTGCCGTTTATGGCGCTCACCGCCACGGCGGACGACACCACCCGGCTGGATATCGTCAGGCTGCTGGGGCTTAACGATCCGCTGATTCAGATCAGCAGCTTCGACCGGCCGAATATCCGTTATATGCTGATGGAGAAGTTTAAGCCTCTGGATCAACTGCTGCGTTACGTGCAGGAGCAGCGCGGTAAATGCGGCATTATTTACTGTAACAGTCGTGCGAAGGTGGAAGACACCGCCGCGCGGCTACAAAGCCGGGGCTTCAGCGCCGCCGCCTATCATGCGGGGCTGGAAAATAGCGTGCGCGCCGCGGTGCAGGAAAAGTTCCAGCGCGACGATTTGCAAATCGTGGTGGCGACGGTGGCGTTTGGTATGGGTATCAACAAACCTAACGTGCGTTTTGTGGTGCATTTCGACATTCCTCGCAATATCGAATCCTACTATCAGGAAACGGGGCGTGCCGGGCGTGACGGACTTCCTGCGGAAGCGATGCTGTTTTACGATCCGGCGGATATGGCCTGGCTGCGCCGCTGCCTGGAAGAAAAACCGGCCGGACAGCTCCAGGATATTGAGCGCCACAAGCTTAATGCGATGGGCGCTTTTGCCGAAGCGCAAACCTGCCGCCGTCTGGTGCTGCTCAACTATTTTGGCGAAGGGCGGCAGGCCTCATGCGGCAACTGCGATATTTGTCTTGACCCGCCAAAACAGTATGACGGTTCTAATGATGCGCAAATTGCCCTGTCGACTATTGGCCGCGTCAACCAGCGCTTCGGGATGGGCTACGTGGTGGAAGTCATCCGTGGCGCAAACAACCAGCGTATCCGCGAATTTGGTCACGATAAACTTAAAGTCTATGGCATGGGGCGGGATAAGAGCCATGAGCATTGGGTAAGCGTGATCCGCCAGCTTATTCACCTCGGCATGGTGACGCAAAATATCGCTCAGCACTCCGCGTTACAGCTCACAGACGCTGCGCGCCCGATATTGCGCGGCGAACCGTTAATGCTGGCCGTACCGCGCGTTGTCGCGCTGAAGCCACGCGTAATGCAAAAAGCCGCGGTCGGGAATTACGATCGCAAGTTGTTTGCCAAACTGCGCAAGCTGCGTAAAGCCATTGCTGACGAAAGCAATATTCCGCCGTACGTTGTCTTTAACGATGCCACGCTTATCGAGATGGCCGAACAGATGCCGGTTTCCGCCAGCGAGATGCTGAGCGTCAACGGCGTCGGCGTGCGTAAGCTGGAACGTTTTGGTAAAGAATTTATGGCGTTAATTCGCTCGCACGTGGATGGCGACGATGATGAGTAGTCAGCCGACGCAAAAAGTGCCAGGATGATGACTCATTGAACTATTTTCCCGCGAGTTAATCATGTTGATGCTATTTCTCACCGTGGCTTTTGTGCATTTTATTGCCCTGATGAGCCCCGGTCCGGATTTCTTCTTTGTTTCCCAGACTGCTGTCAGCCGTTCCCGTAAAGAAGCCATGATGGGCGTGCTTGGCATTACCTGCGGCGTCATGGTCTGGGCAGGCGTTGCGCTGCTGGGCCTGCATCTGATCCTCGAAAAAATGGCCTGGCTGCACAATATTATTATGATTGGTGGCGGGCTTTATCTGTGCTGGATGGGCTACCAGATGCTGCGCGGCGCGCTGAAAAAAGAGGCTGCCGATGCGCCTGCGCCGAAAGTGGAACTGGCGGCTGGTGGGCGCAGTTTCCTGAAGGGGTTAATGACCAACCTCGCTAATCCAAAAGCCATTATTTACTTCGGCTCCGTTTTCTCACTGTTTGTCAGTGACAGCGTGGGTACGCCGGAGCGTTGGGGCATTTTTGTGCTGATCGCCATTGAAACCCTGGCGTGGTTTACGGTGGTTGCCAGTCTGTTTGCGCTGCCGGCAATGCGTCGCGGCTATCAGCGTCTGGCGAAATGGATTGATGGTTTTGCGGGCGTGCTGTTTGCAGGCTTCGGCATTCACCTGATTATTTCACGCTAAGCACCGGCCCACCCGGTGTGCATCGGGTGGGGTATTTTTACTGTTCGAGCTGTTGTAACTCGTCTTTTGACAGGCCGGTGATTTCCATAATTGCCTGACTATCGAAACCACGCTGCAACATTTTTTGCGCGATTTCCAGTAAGGCGTTGAATTTACCTTTCTGAATGCCTCTCTGAAGCAACTCCTCTGCCATCGTCATCAGTGTCTCTCCATGTTTTGGCACCCGCTGTGCCAGTTCATATAATAATGGCTCAATACTCTGCGCGTCTCCTGCGCGTATCATATAGTTTACCAGCCCCACTATTTGTTGTCTGCTCATCTGCTCCATCATTAACAGGGCTGCAAGCTGGTCCAGCAGTCGGGCCATATCACGCTGACGAATATGCTTTTGCACCAGCGTCAATGCTGCCATGCTGCGATGATGCATGATTTGTTCATCAGGTATAACCGTTATATCGACCAGGGGAAACGCATTGCCGTACAACTGGCGGGCACGGTGCGGATCGTGAAAATCATCCAGCCAGTTCATTGAGTATGGGTAAGGGGTGCGTTCTCCCTGATAAAATAAAATGGGAATAACCAGCGGCAATAGGGTGTAACCGGCCTCAAGATGACGTTGCATTACCGCGATGGCCACGCTGTTAAAAAACCAATTTCATCCTTTGCGTAGCGCCCCGGAAAGCAAAATGATTCCCTGCAACCGGTGACGTAAACATGCGAGCTACCTTCAGGCATGCCTTGCCGACGCCAGTAGCGCCCCCACCAGCATAAACAGCGAGCCAAATACCCGGTTTAACGCTTTCATCTGCTTTGGCCCTTTAATCCAGGCGGCAATTCGCTGCGCCAGCGTGGCGTAGCCGATCATCACGACGATGTCGACCACGATAGTCGTCACGCCGAGAATGACGTACTGTGCAATTTGCGGCTGCGTGGGCAGGATAAACTGCGGAAACAGCGCGGCGAGAAAGACAATGCTCTTGGGGTTGGTCAGATTAACGAACACCGCGCGTTTAAACAGCCGCCCGCGTGATTGCGTTTGCGCCAGAGTATTGAGATCCAGCGCCCCGGCAGCGCGCCACTGTTGAATGCCAAGCCAGATAAGGTACGCCGCACCCGCCCATTTCAGGATTTCAAACGCCAGCAGCGAGCGTGAAAACAACGTGCCCAGCCCTACGCCGACCAGCACAATATGGATCCCCAGCCCGGTTTGCAGACCGGCAATGGAGGCTGCTGCGCCACGATAGCCGTAGCTGATGGCCGTGGTCATCGTATTGATTGCACCTGAGCCGGGCGAGAGGCTGAGGATAATAGATGTCAGCAGATAAGCGAACCACCACTCGAAGGTCATGAGAAATTCCCTGATTGTTTATTTTTATGCCACAATACCCTGGTGTTGTAGCCTTGTGCGATAAGTCACAAAAAAATGATTTTACACGGTGAGCGGGGGTGGAAACCCGATGTTTCGGCAAAAAAGGAACTGGGAAACAAGAGAAAACGCGTTTGCGGCTTTTTCTATGGGGCCGCTAACCGATTTCTGGCGTCAGCGGGAAGAGGCGGAATTTACGGGCGTAGATAACGTTCCGGTCCGTTTTGTGCGTTTTCATGCGCCGGAAAACGATCGCGTCATCGTAGTCTGTCCGGGTCGCATTGAAAGCTACGTAAAATATGCCGAACTGGCGTATGACCTGTTCCATATGGGGTTTGATGTATTAATCATCGACCATCGTGGGCAGGGGCGTTCGGGACGTCTTTTGTCCGATACGCATCGCGGCCACGTGGTTAACTTTAGCGATTACGTGGATGATTTCGCGGCGTTCTGGGAACAGGAAGTGCAGCCGGGACCGTGGCGTAAGCGTTATATTCTGGCGCACTCCATGGGCGGGACTATCGCCACGTTGTTTTTACAGCGCACCCCCGGTGCCTGCGACGCCATCGCGCTCTGTGCGCCGATGTTCGGCATTATTATTCATCTTCCGGACTGGATGGTGCGGCAGATCCTCGACTGGGCTGAGGGCCATCAGCGTTTTCGGGAGAGCTACGCGCTGGGAACGGGGCGCTGGCACGCGTTGCCGTTTAGCGTCAACGTTCTGACCCACAGCCGCGCACGCTACCGTCGTAATCTGCGCTTTTATGCCGATGAACCAAAACTGCGCGTGGGCGGACCGACGCATCACTGGGTGCGGGAGGGCATCCTGGCTGGTGAACAGGTGCTGGCGGGCGCAGGCGACGACGCCACGCCCATGCTGTTGCTTCAGGCGGAAGAGGAGCGCGTTGTCGATAACCGCGTTCACGACCGCTACTGTGAAATTCGCGCCGCAGCGGGCCATCCTTGCGAAGGGGGTCAGCCGCTTGTCATAGAAGGCGCTTATCATGAGATCCTTTTTGAAAAGGACGCCATGCGCTCAGTCGCGCTAAATGCCATCGTCGACTTTTTCGATCGACACCATTGATTATTGCTTTACTGACCAGAGGTTGAATTTTCTTATGTATCAGGTTGTTGCATCCGATCTGGATGGTACACTACTCTCTCCTGACCACCGTTTATCCCCGTTTGCCAAAGAGACGCTTAAGCTGCTGACCGCGCGCGGAATTAACTTCGTCTTTGCTACCGGTCGTCATCATATTGACGTTGGTCAAATCCGCGATGCCCTTGAAATCAAAGCCTACATGATCACCTCGAACGGTGCCCGGGTGCACGATACCGATGGCAATCTGGTGTTTACGCATAATCTGGACAGCGATATTGCCGCCGACCTGTTTGGCGTGGTGCATACCAGCCCGGATATTATCACCAACGTCTATCGCGACGATGAATGGTTTATGAACCGCCATCGTCCCGAAGAGATGCGTTTCTTCAAAGAGGCGATCTTTAACTATTCGCTGTATGAGCCGGGACTGCTGGATCCGCAGGGGATCAGCAAGGTGTTTTTCACCAGCCCAAATCATGAAAAATTGCTGCCGCTTGAACAAGCGATCAACGCCCGCTGGGGCGATCGCGTTAACGTGAGCTTCTCCACGCTGACCTGTCTGGAAGTGATGGCGGGCGGCGTGTCGAAAGGGCATGCGCTTGAAGCGGTGTCTGCGGCGATGGGCTACGGTTTACAGGATTGTATCGCTTTCGGTGACGGCATGAACGATGCGGAAATGCTGTCGATGGCAGGCAAAGGCTGCATTATGGCGAATGCCCATCAGCGTCTGAAAGATATGTATCCGGCGCTGGAGGTGATTGGCACCAATGCCGATAACGCTGTACCGAATTACCTGCGTAAGTTGTATCTTGATTGATGTTTTATTGACCAGATGTCAACCGTGCTCTCCGCTACAATGAGTGCTCTTCAACTTAAGAGACATTCATTGTGGCGCTTCTTATCATCACCACTATCCTGTGGGCTTTCGCCTTCAGCCTGTTTGGCGAGTACCTTGCCGGGCACGTAGACAGCTATTTTGCGGTGCTGGTGCGTGTCGGACTGGCGGCGCTGGTTTTCCTGCCGTTTTTACGCACGCGCGGGCACAGCCTGAAAACCCTCGGGTTATATATGCTGGTCGGGGCCATGCAGCTTGGCATTATGTATATGCTGAGTTTCCGCGCTTATCTTTATCTCACCGTCTCTGAACTGCTGCTGTTTACCGTCCTGACACCGCTGTATATCACGTTAATTTACGATCTGATGAGTAAACGCCCGTTGCGATGGGGATACGCATTCAGCGCGCTGCTGGCGGTCATTGGCGCGGGTATTATTCGTTATAATCAGGTCACCGATCATTTCTGGACCGGGCTGGTGCTGGTGCAGCTTTCCAATATCAGCTTTGCGATTGGCATGGTGGGCTATAAGCGCCTGATGGAAACGCGTCCGATGCCGCAGCATAATGCGTTTGCCTGGTTCTATATCGGGGCGTTTTTAGTGGCGGTAGTGGGCTGGTCCGTACTGGGGAATGCGCAGAAGATGCCGGAAACCACGCTTCAGTGGAGCATCCTTGTGTTTCTGGGGGTGGCAGCTTCAGGGATTGGCTACTTTATGTGGAACGTTGGCGCGACGCAGGTCGATGCCGGCACGCTCGGTATTATGAATAATATGCACGTGCCCGCGGGGCTGCTGGTGAATCTGGCGATCTGGCACCAACAACCTCACTGGCCAACGTTTATCACGGGTGCGGCGGTGATCCTGGCGTCGCTGTGGGTCCATCGCCAGTGGGTCGCTCCGCGCTCCGTACAAACGGCAGGTGATCGCAGGCGTGATTCCGCGTCGAGCGAATAAACGCCTCAACCACTGGCTGACGCTGTTCGCCGTCGCGCACGGCGGCGTACAGTCGGCTCCATAATCCCTCACCCAGGGTTTTGGTTATCACCAGGCCCTGACGTTCAAAACTCTCCACCACCCAGTGCGGCAGCGCGGCAATCCCCATCCGGGCCGCTACCATCTGGATCAGCAGCAGGGTGTTATCCACGCTTTTGAACTGTGGATTAATGCCTGCCGGTTGCAGAAAGTGACGCCAGACGTCCAGTCGGCTGCGCTGTACCGGGTAGATCAGCAGCGTTTCGCTGGCCAGATCGTCTGGCGTGATACGAGCCTTCGCCGCCAGCGGATGATCCGGAGCCAGCACCAGCCGCACCTCAAAATCAAACATTGGCGAGTAGTGCAGACCGCTACGCGGCAGAATATCCGACGTCATCACCAGATCCAGCTCGCTTTGTTGAAGCGCGGGCTGCGGATCGAAGGTCACGCCAGATTTAAAATCCATCTCAACCTGCGGCCATTTCACGCGGAAATTCTCAAGCGCCGGGGTCAGCCACTGAATGCAGCTGTGGCACTCAATCGCAATGCGCAGCGTGGTCTGCTGCGGTTCATTACAGGCCTGTAGCGCCCGGCTGATCTGCGGCAGCACCTGGTTTGCCAGCTGGAGCAGCACTTCTCCCTGCGGCGTAAAGCGCAGCGGCTGACTTTTGCGAACAAATAGCCGAAAGCCAAGGCGCTGTTCCAGATCGCTGAACTGGTGAGAAAGGGCGGATTGGGTCTGGTGCAGCGTTGCTGCGGCCGCCGCCAGCGAACCACTGTTCCGCAACGCCTGGAGCGTTTTCAGGTGTTTAATCTCGATCATGAAAGTCCTTCACTTCGGCATGAACAAATTGCGCTTGAGGATTATACAGTACCTTCACATTATGGATGTGTAAACATCTGGATGGCTAAATAACAAATTTCTCAAGGGGCATACAATGACAATTTTGAATCACACCCTCGGTTTTCCCCGTATTGGCCTGCGACGCGAACTGAAAAAAGCGCAGGAAAGCTACTGGGCTGGCAATAGCTCCCGTGAAGATCTGCTGGCGGTAGGCCGTGAACTGCGCGCCCGTCACTGGGATCAGCAGAAGCAGGCGGGCGTTGACCTGCTGCCGGTAGGTGATTTCGCCTGGTACGACCATGTTCTGACCACCAGCCTGCTGCTGGGCAACGTGCCGGCTCGTCATCAGAACAACGACGGCTCGGTCGATATCGATACCCTGTTCCGCATTGGCCGTGGTCGTGCGCCGACCGGCGAACCTGCGGCGGCAGCGGAAATGACTAAATGGTTTAATACCAACTATCACTACATGGTACCGGAGTTCGTCAAAGGCCAGCAGTTTAAACTGACCTGGACGCAGTTGCTGGAGGAAGTGGACGACGCGCTGGCACTGGGCCATAAGGTGAAGCCGGTGCTACTGGGACCGGTCACTTACCTGTGGCTGGGTAAAGTCAAAGGCGAGCCGTTCGACCGTCTGAGCCTGCTTAACGACATTCTTCCGGTCTACCAGCAGGTGCTGGCTGAACTGGCAAAACGCGGTGTTGAGTGGGTACAAATTGACGAACCGGCGCTGGTGCTGGAACTGCCGCAGGAATGGCTGAACGCGTTCAAACCGGCCTATGACGCGCTCGCGGGCCAGGTGAAGCTGTTGCTGACCACCTACTTTGAAGGCGTCACCGACAACCTTGACACCCTCATCACGCTGCCGGTCCAGGGTCTGCATGTGGATCTGGTGCATGGTAAGGATGACGTGGCAGAACTGCACAATCGTCTGCCTGCTGACTGGCTGCTGTCCGCCGGGCTGGTAAACGGGCGTAACGTCTGGCGCGCCGATCTGACGGAGAAATACGCGCAAGTTAAAGATATTGTTGGCAAACGTGCACTGTGGGTGGCATCGTCCTGCTCGCTGTTGCACAGCCCCATCGACCTGAGCGTGGAAACCCGTCTGGATGCTGAAGTGAAAAGCTGGTTTGCCTTCGCCCTGCAAAAATGCGAGGAGCTGGCCCTGCTGCGCGATGCCCTGAACAGCGGCGATACCGCTGCAATCTCCGAGTGGAGCGCGCCGATTCAGGCCCGTCGCCACTCAACGCGTGTGCATAATGCGGCGGTGGCAGAACGTCTGGCGGCCATTACCGCCCAGGACAGCCAGCGCACAAATACTTATCCGGTTCGCGCCGAAGCCCAGCGTGCACGCTTTAATCTACCTGCCTGGCCGACCACTACCATCGGTTCTTTCCCGCAGACGACTGAAATCCGCGGCCTGCGTCTGGACTTTAAAAAGGGCAATCTTGATGCGAATAACTACCGCACCGGCATTGCCGGACATATCAGGCAGGCGATTGTGGAGCAGGAGCGCCTGGGTCTCGACGTGCTGGTGCATGGCGAAGCCGAGCGTAACGATATGGTGGAATACTTTGGCGAGCACCTGGACGGCTTCATCTTTACCCAGAACGGCTGGGTACAGAGCTACGGTTCCCGCTGTGTGAAGCCGCCGGTGGTGATTGGCGATATCAGCCGCCCGGAACCGATCACCGTGGAGTGGGCGAAATACGCGCAGTCGCTGACCGACAAGCCGGTAAAAGGCATGCTGACCGGCCCGGTAACCATTCTCTGCTGGTCTTTCCCGCGTGAAGACGTGAGCCGTGAAACCATCGCTAAGCAGATTGCGCTGGCGCTGCGTGACGAAGTGGCGGACCTGGAAGCGGCTGGTATCGGCATCATTCAGATTGATGAACCGGCATTGCGCGAAGGTCTGCCGCTGAAGCGCAGCGACTGGGACGCTTACCTGCAATGGGGCGTGGAAGCCTTCCGCATCAACGCGGCGGTAGCGAAGGACGATACCCAGATCCACACTCACATGTGCTACTGCGAGTTCAACGACATCATGGACTCCATCGCCGCGTTGGATGCCGATGTGATCACTATTGAAACCTCGCGTTCCGATATGGAACTGCTGGAGTCGTTCGAAGAGTTCGACTACCCGAACGAAATCGGACCGGGCGTGTATGACATCCACTCGCCGAACGTCCCGAGCGTGGAGTGGATCGAAGCCCTGCTGAAGAAAGCGGCGCAGCGTATTCCGGCAGAACGCCTGTGGGTAAACCCGGACTGCGGCCTGAAAACCCGCGGCTGGCCGGAAACCCGCGCTGCGCTGGCGAACATGGTCAAAGCGGCGCAGAATTTGCGTCAGGAGTAAGTAACACGATTCAACGGGAGACAACGGTCTCCCTTTTTGGATCTTATGAGCGTGCTACAGGTAATGCTGGAAGCTGCTGGCGAGAGGTTATACAGTTCACGGAAGCGTTTAATTAAACGATAAGGATATAAGCGAGCATGGCTATCAACGGCTGCCACGTTATGGCAAAGCCAACGGGTTCAGTATGCAACATTGATTGCCAGTACTGTTTCTACCTTGAAAAAGAGGCGCTTTATCCGGAGCGCAACAAAAACTGGCGGATGTCGGATGAAACGCTGGAGTCCTACATACGTCAGCATATCGAGGCGCAAAGCGGTAACGAGGTGAGCTTTGCCTGGCAGGGCGGTGAGCCGACGATGATTGGACTGCCCTTTTTCCGCCGGGTGGTAGAACTGTGCGAGAAGCATGCTAACGGCAAAAAAATCAGTCATGCCCTGCAAACCAACGGCATTTTGCTCAATCCGGAATGGGCGCAGTTTTTTGCCGGGCATCATTTTCTGATTGGTCTGTCCGTCGATGGCCCCGCGCATCTGCATGATAAATATCGCGTAACGCGTTCAGGTAAAGGTACCCACGCGCAGGTGATGGCAGGCATGGCGCTGCTCAAAGAGTACAACGTTGAGTTTAATACCCTGACCGTGGTGGGCGCGCATAACGTCGGTCACGCCCGCGACGTGTACGAGTTTTTGCTGGCGGCCGGTTCCCGCTATATCCAGTTTATCCCGCTGGTGGAGCGGATGAGTACCGAAGCATCGCCGGTACTTAATCTGGTGATGCCCGGTGAGAGCGCGGCAAAGCTGGCTCCCTGGACCGTGCCCTCATGGCAGTACGGCGAGTTCCTTAATCAGATCTTTGATATCTGGGTGCGGCGCGATGTCGGAAACGTCTATGTGCAGATGTTCGATGTGGCGCTGTCGGCCTGGTGCGGCCAGCCGCCGGTGCTGTGCGTGTTTTCTGAAAACTGCGGCCATGCTTTCGCTCTGGAGTCTAACGGCGATCTCTATAACTGCGACCACTATGTCTACCCTGAGCATATGCTGGGCAATATTCATCAGAAAAGCATTAAAGAGATGAATAACAGCGAACAGGCCATTACGTTTGGTCGGGCTAAGCGGGAGACGCTGACCGCCGACTGTCGTAAGTGCGACTATCGTTTTGTTTGCCACGGCGGTTGTCCTAAACATCGTTTTGCCGTCTCGCCCTCCGGGCATCCTGGCCATAACTATCTGTGCGCAGGGTATGAACATTTCTTTCGCCACATCACGCGCAACATGAACATCATGAAGGATCTGGTCACCAACGGCTATCCGCCACAGGCGATTATGCGTGTGCTGGCACAGGAAAAAACGGTCAATGCGGGGAGTGTGAATCGTAACGATCCCTGCCCCTGCGGTAGCGGCAAAAAATATAAAAAATGCTGTGGGATGTCTGCCTGAAGGTTACGAATAACACTTTGATATTGATGGCTTTGTAGGCCGGGTAAGGCGAAGCCGCCCCCCGGCAAAACGGCGTACAAATAGCAAAACAGATTTGTTACCAACCTCATTATTCCGCTTTTTTACCCACATAGCGGGCAAACCATGCCAGCATTTTCTGCCAGCCATCTTTCGCCGAGGCCTCATGGTAGCTCGGACGATAATCCGCATTAAAGGCGTGGCCGGCTTCCGGGTAGACAATAATGTCCGCCGTCGCATTGGCGTCTTGCAGCGCCTGACGCATTCTCTCCAGGCTTTCCTGAGGAATACTGTTGTCCTGAGCACCATACAGCCCCAGCACGGGCGCACTCAGCTCGGTGGCCACATCCACAGGATGTTTCGGCGATTTTAACGTCTGATCGCCGACCACTTTGCCATACCACGCCACGGCAGCTTTAAGCTGAGGATTATGCGCGGCATACAGCCAGGCAATGCGTCCGCCCCAGCAAAAACCGGTGATGGCAAGGCGATGGGCGTCGCCGCCATTACGCGCAGCCCAGTTCGCGACATGGTCCAGATCGGCCAGCACCTGCGCATCCGGCACGTTAGCCACCAGCTCTTTTAACAGCGTGCCAACGTCATCATAAGCATTGGGATCGCCCTGACGGAAATAGAGTTCCGGGGCGACAGCCAGATAGCCTTCCAGCGCCAGCCGACGACATAAATCGCGAATATGCTCATGTACGCCGAAAATTTCCTGCACTACGATAATGACAGGCAGCGCACCTTCCGCGTCTTTTGGCCTGGCGTGATAAGCGGGCATATGCTCGCCCTGTGTCGGGATGGTGGTTTCACCGGTCGCGATAGCGTTTTCAGGCGTGCGAACGATGGTGGAAGCGTGGGGTGAGGCCGCGGGTGCGAAACCCGGCTGATTATCAGTAGTCATGGCATTCTCCGTACCCAGTATTAGCGCAGAGTTAACTATAGACCCCACGTTAACAATTCACCGTGTCAGATGCCGATTCGTAATGTCACCAGACCGACGCGTTAGGTTTATTTATGTGATCAATATCACTATTTTATGGAAATGAACTGCAATAAGTTTCTACATGAGTGACTGTGGTCACGAAATAATCCCGGTCACTTCTGTAAAGTACCTTTTTGCTTCTTCTGACAAACTGACCCACAGAGGAGTTTTTTATGTCTAAGTCTGATGTTTTTCATCTCGGCCTCACCAAAAACGATCTACAAGGGGCTACGCTGGCTATCGTCCCTGGCGATCCAGAGCGTGTGGAAAAGATCGCCGCGCTGATGGATAAGCCGGTCAAGCTGGCATCTCATCGTGAATTTACCTCCTGGCGCGCTGAACTCGACGGTAAAGCGGTTATTGTGTGTTCAACTGGTATCGGCGGTCCTTCTACGTCTATTGCCGTTGAAGAACTGGCGCAGCTCGGCATTCGTACTTTCCTGCGCGTGGGTACCACCGGCGCGATCCAGTCCCATATTAACGTTGGCGACGTTCTGGTGACCACGGCTTCCGTGCGTCTGGACGGTGCCAGCCTGCACTTCGCGCCGATGGAATATCCGGCAGTGGCTGATTTCGCCTGTACTACCGCGCTGGTGGAAGCGGCGAAAGCGGTTGGCGCGACGACCCACATTGGTGTAACCGCCTCTTCCGACACCTTCTACCCAGGCCAGGAGCGTTACGATACGCATTCAGGGCGTGTGGTAAGCCGTTTCAAAGGCTCAATGGAAGAGTGGCAGTCCATGGGCGTGATGAACTACGAAATGGAGTCAGCCACGCTGCTGACCATGTGCTCCAGCCAGGGCCTGCGTGCCGGGATGGTTGCCGGCGTGATTGTTAACCGCACCCAGCAGGAAATTCCGAATGCGGAGACCATGAAACAAACCGAGAGCCATGCGGTGAAAATTGTGGTTGAAGCCGCTCGCCGCCTCCTCTGACAAACGTTATACCGTGGAATTATGCCTGGCGGCGCTGCGCTTGCACAGGCCTACGAGTTACGAATAACTTCTTGATATTGGTGTTGTTGTAGGCCGGGTAAGGCGAAGCCGCCACCCGGCAAAACGGCTCGCACAATAGCAAAACCTGGTTTGTCATCAACCTCAAGGGCCGACATGTTCGGCCCTTTCTTTTTGCGTAACGCCTCGCAGAAAAACCTTTAAAACTGGACGTTTATACAGCAAAGCCGTATTTTGCAGGGTGAATGAGTTATGCGGGAGGGTGAATGGACAGCGCAATCATTATCAGCGTACTACTGATGCTGGCGGGGATCGTCGTCGGTTGGCTGGCGGCAAGCTACCGTGCCGCGCAGCAGCAAGCCGATATTCTTGCCGAGCAGCGGGAGGTTTTTGGCGAACTGAGCGCCGCAAAGCAGCAGCTTGCCCAGCACAGCCACTGGCGCGACGAGTGCGAACTGCTGAATAACGAGCTGCGTAGCCTGCGGGAAATCAATACCTCGCTGGAAGCCGACCTGCGCGAAGTAACGACCCGCCTTGAAGCGTCTCAGGACAAAACCCGCCAGATGGTCAACAGCGAGCAGCGGCTTAACGAGCAATTTGAAAACCTCGCCAACCGCATTTTCGAGCACAGCAACCGTCGGGTGGATGAGCAAAATCGCCAGAGCCTGCACGGCTTGCTGACGCCATTGCGCGAGCAGCTTGACGGTTTTCGCCGCCAGGTGCAGGACAGTTTTGGTCAGGAGGCACGAGAAAGGCACACTCTGGCGCATGAAATCCGTAATCTCCAGCAGCTTAATGCGCAAATGGCGCAGGAAGCCCTGAATCTCACGCGCGCCCTGAAAGGCGATAACAAAGCGCAGGGCAACTGGGGAGAAGTAGTGCTGACTCGCGTCCTGGAAGCCTCCGGGTTGCGCGAAGGCCATGAATATGAAACGCAGGTAAGCATCGAAACCGACACCCGCTCGCGGATGCAGCCGGACGTCATCGTGCGCCTGCCGCAGGGCAAAGACGTGGTCGTCGATGCCAAAATGACGCTGGTGGCCTATGAACGTTACTTCAACGCGGAAGAGGATTATACCCGCGAGGCGGCTCTCCAGGAGCATATTGCTTCGGTGCGCAATCATATTCGCCTGCTGGGGCGTAAAGATTATCAGCAGTTGCCGGGGCTGCGCAGTCTCGACTATGTGCTGATGTTTATTCCCGTTGAACCGGCATTTTTGCTGGCCCTTGATCGCCAGCCGGAGCTGATTACTGAAGCGCTGAAAAACAACATCATGCTGGTCAGCCCGACCACGTTACTGGTGGCGCTGCGCACCATTTCCAACCTGTGGCGCTACGAACATCAAAGCCGCAACGCGCAGCATATCGCCGAGCGTGCCAGTCGCCTGTACGACAAAATGCGGCTGTTCGTTGACGATATGTCGTCGGTGGGACAAAGCCTCGATAAAGCGCAGGACAACTATCGACAGGCGATGAAAAAACTGACCTCCGGGCGCGGTAATGTGCTGGCGCAGGCGGAAGCTTTTCGCGGGCTTGGCGTGGAGATCAAGCGCGAGATTAATCCGGAATTAGCCGAGCAGGCGACCGCTCAGGATGAAGAATTTCGACTACGCTCAGGAGCGGACGCCGATGACGAGCGCGGATTCTCTGCGGAAAATACCGGGATTCATGAGCTAAACTCCTTCTCTCGCGGCGGTTGAGTCATAGGGTAAACGTTCTTGATCTGTTACACTTTACGAACAATTTCTTGATAAGCAGGCCTTAAGATGGACGAGAATTCTCAGGATACGACGCATTTTGGTTTTCAGACTGTCGCCAGCGCACAGAAAGCTGACATGGTGGCACATGTATTCCATTCCGTTGCCGCAAAATACGATGTCATGAACGATCTGATGTCGTTCGGCATTCATCGCTTATGGAAGCGTTATACCATCGATTGTAGCGGTGTGCGTCGCGGGCAAACCGTGCTGGACCTGGCGGGAGGAACCGGCGATTTTACGGCAAAATTCTCCCGTTTTGTCGGCGAAACCGGCCGCGTTGTGCTGGCGGATATCAACGACTCTATGCTGAAGATGGGACGCGAAAAGCTGCGTAATCTCGGCGTCGTGGGCAACGTTGAATACGTTCAGGCCAATGCCGAAGCGCTGCCTTTCCCGGATAACACCTTTGACTGCATCACCATCTCTTTCGGCCTGCGTAATGTGACCGACAAAGAAAAAGCGCTGCGCTCCATGTATCGCGTGCTGAAACCGGGCGGACGTCTGCTGGTGCTGGAATTCTCAAAACCGATTATCGAGCCGCTAAGTAAAGCTTATGACGCTTACTCGTTCCATGTCCTGCCGCGGATCGGTCAGATGGTGGCGAACGATGCAGAAAGCTACCGTTATCTGGCTGAATCCATCCGTATGCATCCCGACCAGGAGACGCTGAAGGCGATGATGGAAGAGGCGGGGCTTGAGAACGTGAGCTATTACAACCTGACGGCAGGTATCGTCGCGCTGCATCGTGGCTATAAGTTTTAACAGGAGAGCGTAATGCCGTTTAAACCCTTAATCACTGCGGGTATCGAAAATGTCCTCAACGCGTTCCTGTGGCGTGAACGCGGTCTGAAACCTGCCCGCCAGCGTCTACAGGGAAAAGTATTACGCGTTGTGCTGCAAGAGTTCTCCTCGCCGTTGGTGCTCAGTTTCAGCGAACGTCAGATTGATGTGCTGGGTGAGTGGGAAGGTGAGGCGGACTGTACGGTGATTACCCGTCTGAACGTGCTGCCAAAACTGCGCGACCGCCAGCAGCTTACCGCGCTTATCCGCAGCGGTGAACTGGAAGTGAACGGCGATATTCAGGTGGTGCAAAATTTTGTCGCCTTGAGCGATCTGGCCGAGTTCGACCTGGCGGAGCTGCTGGCTCCGTGGACAGGCGATATTGCTGCCGAAGGCGTCAGTCGCTTTTTACGCCGCGGGGCAACCTTTCTGAATCGTAGCGTGCAGCGCCAGCAGCGCTATGTGGCTGATGCGCTGACGGAAGAGTGGCGTCTGGCACCGGGTGCGCTGGAAGTGGCGTGGTTTGCTGAAGAAGTCGCTGCCGTCGAACGTTCGGCGACGAATCTGATGACACGGCTGGAAAAACTGGAGGACAAATGACCCCAGGTGAAGTTCGCCGCCTGTATTTTATCATCCAGACATTTTTGAGCTACGGGCTCGATGAGCTGATCCCAAGAATGCGCCTTACGCTGCCGCTGAGACTCTGGCGGCGCACGCTGTTCTGGATGCCCAACCGTCACAAAGACCGGCTGTTAGGTGAACGCCTGCGCCTGGCGTTACAGGAGCTGGGGCCGGTATGGATTAAATTCGGGCAGATGCTCTCAACCCGCCGTGACCTCTTCCCGCCGCAAATCGCCGATCAACTGGCGATGTTGCAGGACAAGGTCGCGCCTTTTGACGGCGTGCTGGCTAAACAACAGATTGAAAAAGCGATGGGCGATCTGCCGGTAGAAACGTGGTTTGACGATTTCGATATCAACCCGCTGGCCTCGGCATCGATTGCTCAGGTGCATACGGCGCGGCTTAAAGAGAACGGCAAAGAGGTGGTCATCAAGGTGATCCGCCCGGATATTCTGCCGGTCATCAAAGCCGACATGAAGCTTATCCGACGGCTGGCACGTTGGGTGCCACGGTTGTTACCCGATGGTCGTCGCCTGCGCCCGATGGAAGTGGTGCGTGAGTATGAGAAGACGCTGATCGACGAGCTGGACCTGCTGCGTGAAGCGGCGAATGCTATCCAGCTGCGCCGCAATTTTGAAGATAGCCGCATGCTGTACGTGCCGGAAGTGTATTCTGACTACTGTAGCCAGAATATGCTGGTGATGGAGCGTATTTACGGCATCCCTATTTCTGACATTGCCCAGCTTGAGCAGCACGGCACCAACATGAAATTGCTGGCCGAGCGCGGCGTGCAGGTTTTCTTTACCCAGGTCTTTCGCGACAGTTTTTTCCATGCGGATATGCATCCCGGTAACATTTTTGTGAGTTACGACCATCCTGAAGATCCGCAGTATATCGGCATTGACTGCGGCATCGTCGGGTCGCTTAACAAAGAAGATAAGCGTTATCTGGCTGAGAATTTCATCGCCTTCTTTAACCGCGATTACCGTAAGGTAGCTGAGCTTCACGTGGATTCCGGCTGGGTACCGCCAGACACCAACGTGGAAGAGTTTGAGTTTGCGATCCGTACCGTTTGCGAGCCTATCTTCGAGAAGCCGCTGGCCGAAATCTCGTTTGGCCACGTGCTGTTGAACCTGTTTAACACGGCGCGCCGTTTTAATATGGAAGTTCAGCCGCAGCTTGTCCTCCTACAGAAAACGTTGCTGTATATCGAAGGGGTGGGCAGACAGCTCTATCCGCAGCTCGATTTATGGAAAACCGCGAAACCTTTCCTTGAAACGTGGATCAAAGATCAGGTGGGCATTCCTTCGCTGATCCGGGCGTGCAAAGAGAAAACGCCGTTCTGGATCGAAAAAATGCCGGAAATACCTGAACTGATTTACAACAGCCTGCGTCAGCACAAACAATTGCAACATAGTGTTGATAAAATCGCTGTGGAGCTTCAGGTCAATCACGTGCGGCAAGGACAATCCCGCTATTTGTTTGGAATGGGAGCCACGTTGATTCTCAGTGGTACGCTGCTGTTGATTAATCGGCCTGACTGGGAAATGATGCCCGCCTGGCTTATCGCTGGTGGCCTTGTGATATGGCTTATCGGCTGGCGCAAAACGCGCTAAATTTCGCATCGCGATCGCAAAAGCGCCTGGCGTATAATGCGATCTGCTTATTTATTCACACTCGTCACCTTGCGAGTTTGTCATTGAGGGTTTTGTATGGGTGGTATTAGCATCTGGCAGTTACTGATTATCGTCGTTATTGTGGTGCTGCTGTTTGGTACCAAAAAACTGAGTTCGCTGGGTTCTGATTTGGGTTCCTCGATCAAAGGCTTTAAGAAAGCCATGAGCGATGAAGATGAGAAGAAGACGCCACCGGCTCAGGATGCAGACTTCTCGACCAAAACCCTCGCGGAAAAACAGGAAGAGGCCAGGAAGGAAGAGATCAAACGCCACGACGACAAGCAGGTGTAATTCGTGTTCGATATTGGTTTTAGTGAACTGCTGCTGGTATTCGTTATTGGCCTGATTGTTCTTGGGCCAAAGCGTTTGCCGGTGGCCGTCAAAACGGTGGTCGGCTGGATCCGTGCGCTGCGCTCGCTGGCTTCTACGGTGCAGAACGAACTGGCTCAGGAGTTAAAGCTCCAGGAGCTTCAGGACAGCCTGAAGAAAGTGGAAAAGGCCAGCCTCAACAACTTATCGCCTGAATTAAAAGCTTCAATGGATGAGTTGCGTGAAGCCGCGGAATCCATGAAACGCTCTTACAGCGCTCACGATCCCGAGAAAGAGAGTGACGAAGCCCATACCATCCATAACCCGCTGGTAAAAGGTAACGAAGCGCAGCACGAAGGCGTCACGCCTGCGACGGCAGAAAATCAGGCCAGCGCCCAGGAGCAATCCCCGCAGGAACCTGCCGTGGAAAATGTTGACGTTGCTGTAACGCTCACCAAAAAACCGGTTGCGGCACCCGTTTCTGACTCATCTTCTTCTTCAAGTGATAAAGCGTAAACATGGCCGTAGAAGACACTCAACCCCTTATTGCGCATCTGATTGAGCTGCGCAAGCGCCTGCTTAACAGCATTATTGCTGTTATTGTCATTTTTCTGGCACTGGTTTCTTTTGCCAATGAAATTTACTACCTGGTGTCCGCACCGCTGATTAAGCAAATGCCGCTGGGTGCCACGATGATTGCTACTGATGTGGCGTCGCCGTTTTTCACGCCGATTAAGCTGACCTTTATGGTGTCGGTGATTTTGTCCGCACCGGTGATCCTTTATCAGGTCTGGGCCTTTGTTGCGCCTGCGTTGTATAAGCATGAGCGCCGTCTGGTGATGCCGTTGCTGGTTTCCAGTACGCTGCTGTTTTACATCGGGATGGCGTTTGCCTATTTCGTTGTATTTCCGCTGGCGTTTGGTTTCCTGACGCATACCGCGCCGGAAGGTGTGCAGGTCTCGACGGATATCAGTAGCTACCTGAGCTTTGTCATGGCGCTGTTTATGGCCTTCGGCGTCGCCTTCGAGGTGCCGGTTGCCATTATCCTGATCTGCTGGTTAGGGGTGACAACGCCGGACGATCTGCGCGCCAAGCGTCCCTACGTACTGGTCGGCGCGTTTGTAGTGGGAATGCTGCTGACGCCGCCGGATGTGTTCTCGCAAACGCTGCTGGCAATTCCGATGTACTGCCTGTTTGAAGTGGGCCTGTTCTTCTCGCGTTTTTACGTCGGCAAACGGCGTACCCGCGATGAAGATGCCGCGCAGGAAGCTGAAAGCGAAGAGTAATTTTAGGGCGCTAAGGTTGATGACAAATCGTCCGTGGATATCGGGGCGACCGCCGGGTTGGGCCTCCCTCCGGGAACCCAATCCCGGCGTTTCCCCTGAGAAGCTCTTTATCAACGATTTGACCGCCCGTTCAGGGCGGTTTGTTTTTGGGGAAAACGATGTTTGATATCGGGGTGAATCTTACCAGTTCGCAGTTTGCGAAAGACTACGCAGAGGTTGTGGCCCGCGCGCGGGACGCAGGCGTCAGCGGGATGCTGCTGACCGGCACCAACCAGCATGAAAGCGAGCAGGCGCAGCGGATGGCGCGGGAACTGGTCAATTGCTGGTCAACTGCGGGCGTACATCCTCATGACAGCAGTAGCTGGAATACTGAAGTTGCTGACGCTATCTACGCGCTGGCATCGCAGCCGGAAGTAGTGGCGATGGGCGAATGCGGGCTGGATTTTAACCGCAATTACTCCACGCCGCAGGCGCAGGAAGCCGCATTCAGCGCGCAACTGGCGATGGCCGCTGAACTTGCAATGCCGGTATTTCTCCACTGCCGCGATGCGCATTCACGTTTTATGACCTTGCTGGAACCCTGGTTGGATAAGCTGCCGGGCGCAGTCGTTCACTGTTTTACCGGGACGCGCGAGGAAATGCAGCAGTGTATCGATCGGGGGCTGTATATCGGCATCACCGGCTGGGTGTGCGATGAACGACGCGGGCTGGAACTCAGGGAGCTACTGCCTTTTATTCCCGCAGAACGGCTGATGATTGAGACCGATGCGCCCTGGCTACTGCCGCGCGATATCCGGCCGAAACCTGCTTCCCGGCGTAACGAACCCGCGCTGCTGAAGCACATTCTCGAACGCGTGGCGTACTGGCGCGGCGAAACCTCAGACACGCTGGAAAGTATCACTGACGCCAATGTCCGGGCTTTATTTGGAATACAGTTTTAAGCGTCAGACCTTGCGGAATTCGGTATTTTTCACGCTGTGCATGACCTGTTTATTTAACAGGTTCAGCAGCAGCATAGAGCGGGCTTCGCCGTCAGGCTCGGTGAAAATCGCTTCCAGCCCTTCAAATGCGCCTTCGGTGATGAGCACGCTGTCGCCAGGGTAAGGCGTACCTGGATCGGTGATCCCTTCAGGCTTAGCGATGGAAAGCTGGTGAATTACCGCCGAGGGAACGGTCGCCGCTTTTGCGCCGAAACGGACAAAATGGCTGACGCCGCGCGTGGCGTTAATGGTAGTGGTATGAATAACTTCCGGATCGAACTCAACGAACATATAGTTGGGGAATAAAGGCTCACTCACCGGGGTACGCTTGCCACGCACTATTTTCTCCAGGGTGATCATGGGCGTCAGGCAGTTTACCGCCTGGCGTTCGAGATGCTCCTGAGCGCGCTGAAGTTGTCCGCGTTTGCAGTACAGTAAATACCAGGCTTGCATAATGGCTCTATTCCGCTAATCCGGGGCGCAAGCATAACAAAAGGACGCCCTTAAGTTAATTATAATCCCCGCTGATTGTTAGCAAGATCAGAATTCACCCTAATTTAACAAAAATACAGCATCCCCCTGCCTTAGGCCGTATAATAAACCGCTGACAAAGAGGCCATACTGACGCCATGAAATACCACGACTTACGCGATTTTCTGACGCTGCTGGAACAGCAGGGTGAACTTAAACGCATCACGCTTGCGGTCGATCCTCATCTTGAAATCACCGAAATTGCCGACCGCACGCTGCGGGCGGGCGGGCCTGCGCTGCTGTTTGAGAATCCAAAAGGTTACACCATGCCGGTGCTGTGCAATCTCTTCGGCACGCCTAAGCGCGTGGCGATGGGCATGGGCCAGCAGGACGTTAAGGCGCTGCGCGAGGTCGGTAAGTTACTGGCCTTTTTGAAAGAGCCGGAACCACCGAAAGGGTTTCGCGATCTGTTCGATAAGCTGCCGCAGTTTAAGCAAGTGCTGAATATGCCGACGAAACGTCTGCGTGGCGCGCCCTGTCAGCAAAAGGTGTTTCAGGGCGAAGAGGTCGATTTGTCACGTATTCCGATTATGACTTGCTGGCCAGAAGATGCCGCGCCGCTAATCACCTGGGGGCTGACGGTCACTCGCGGCCCGCATAAAGAGCGGCAGAATTTAGGCATTTATCGCCAGCAGCTGATTGGTAAAAATAAGCTGATTATGCGCTGGCTGTCGCATCGCGGCGGCGCGCTGGATTATCAGGAGTGGTGTGCCGCCCATCCGGGCGAGCGCTTCCCGATTTCAGTGGCGCTGGGTGCCGATCCGGCGACTATCCTCGGCGCAGTTACGCCGGTTCCCGATACGCTCTCTGAATACGCCTTTGCCGGCCTGCTGCGCGGCACGAAAACCGAAGTGGTGAAGTGTATCTCAAACGATCTCGAAGTGCCCGCCAGCGCGGAAATCGTGCTTGAGGGCTATATCGAGCCAGGTGAAATGGCACCGGAAGGTCCCTATGGCGACCATACAGGCTACTATAACGAGGTCGATAACTTCCCGGTCTTTACCGTCACGCATATTACCCAGCGTGAAGATGCGATTTACCACTCCACTTATACCGGACGTCCGCCAGACGAACCGGCGGTACTGGGCGTCGCGCTCAATGAAGTCTTTGTGCCAATTTTGCAAAAGCAGTTTCCGGAGATTGTCGATTTCTACCTGCCGCCGGAAGGGTGCTCCTATCGGCTGGCGGTGGTGACGATGAAGAAGCAGTATGCCGGTCACGCGAAGCGCGTGATGATGGGCGTGTGGTCCTTCCTGCGCCAGTTTATGTACACCAAGTTCGTTATTGTCTGCGATGATGACGTTAACGCCCGCGACTGGAACGATGTGATTTGGGCGATCACTACCCGTATGGACCCAGCCCGTGATACGGTACTGGTAGAAAACACGCCAATTGATTATCTGGATTTTGCCTCTCCGGTTTCTGGTCTCGGCTCAAAAATGGGCCTGGATGCGACGAATAAATGGCCGGGTGAGACGCAGCGCGAATGGGGAAGACCCATTAAAAAAGATCCAGACGTAACGGCACGTATTGATGCCATCTGGGATGAACTGGCTATTTTTACTGAAAGCAAAAGCTAACCCCGGACGGTAAATCAGAGTGGCATATCGCCATTCACCTGCAACCTGAAATGTGACGAGTATAGACCCGACAGAGGGAAACCATGACAACCTTAAGCTGTAAAGTGACCTCGGTGGAAGCGATCACCGACACTGTGTATCGCGTCCGTCTGGTGCCGGAAACCGCGTTTTCCTTTCGCGCAGGCCAGTACCTGATGGTCGTTATGGATGAACGTGACAAACGTCCGTTCTCCATGGCTTCTACCCCGTCTGAAAAAGAGTTTATCGAGTTGCATATCGGTGCCTCGGAGCTGAATCTCTACGCGATGGCCGTTATGGATCGCATTTTGAAAGAGCGAAATATCGTTATCGATATTCCTCATGGCGAAGCCTGGCTGCGCGAGGATGAAGATCGTCCGTTGATCCTGATCGCCGGTGGAACGGGCTTTTCCTATGCACGCTCTATCCTGCTTACCGCGCTGGCACAGAATCCGGATCGCCACATCACTATTTACTGGGGCGGGCGTGAAGAGAAGCATCTTTACGATCTGTCCGAGCTGGAAGCGCTTTCCGTCAGTCATCCCAATCTGCGGATTGAAGCGGTGGTGGAACAACCGGAAGAAAACTGGCGCGGGCGTACCGGTACGGTGTTGACCGCCGTGCTTCAGGATCATGGCTCGCTGGCCGCGCACGATATCTACATCGCCGGTCGTTTCGAAATGGCGAAAATTGCCCGCGATCTGTTTTGTAATGAACGCGGCGCGCGCGAAGATCGCCTGTTTGGCGATGCCTTTGCGTTTATCTGATCGCGATACCGGGAAGACGGCGTTTTCCCGGTTTTTAACTATATAGTAAACACCTCCAGTGCTCATCTTGTGTATCGCTCGCTTTTGTCTCGCCGAAAAGTGTGAGGCTCTGCGCAAATAACAATTTTTACTCCCTCCGTTTACCCTTTCACAATTGCGTATAGTAAACAAAATCCTCATTCTGCTGTTTTGCCATAAGCTGAGGATTAGCGATGAAATTAGGACTGGATATTGGTGGTACAAAAATCGAAGCCGTCGTTCTGGACGATCATGGAGCGATTTGCTATCGGGAACGTTACGCGACGCAAAAACAGAGCTATGCGAGTTTTTTTCAGTCGGTCGTCGGGATTATTCGTCTGGCGCAGGCTGCATTTCCTCCCCCTTTAACGGTTGGCATCGGTGTCCCTGGCGCGGTTGATCCCACCAGCGGGCTGATTAAAAACTCCAATATTCTGGTGCTGAACCAACAACCTTTCGCCAGCGATCTTGAACAAACTTTAGCGATCCCGGTGACCATTACCAACGACGCTAACTGCTTTACGTTGTCAGAAGCGATGGACGGAAGCGGACAAGGGTATGGCGTGGTGTTCGGCGTTATTCTTGGTACTGGCTGCGGCGGCGGGCTTTGTGTGGATCAGCGTTTAATTACGGGGCCGAACGCCTGCGCGGGAGAGTGGGGGCATAACGCGCTTCCTCGCTATGATGCTAACGCGGATGGCGAATCAGCGCTCTGCTATTGCGGCTATTACAACTGTATTGAGAGCTTTATTTCCGGCAGCGGGCTGGAGCGTCAGTACCACAGCATGTTTAATAAACACGCTGCTGTACCTGAGATCATCAGGCAGGTAGGCGCAGGTGACGAACAGGCAATCGGATTATGGCAGCGGCATGGCGATCAGCTTGCCCGCGCTTTAGCCAGCATCATTAATATGATCGACCCTGACGTGATTGTGCTGGGTGGCGGCGTGTCGAACATTGATATGCTCTATACGGGTTTGCAACAGCGAGTGGCGAATTACGTTTTTGGCCGTCAGTGTAATACGCCAATTTTACGTGCCAGCCACGGCGACAGCAGCGGCGTGCGTGGCGCGGCCTGGCTTGGGGCGGCATCGTCGAGAATCTCAACAACGAGTAATGAATGACTAAGCCGGTACGGATCAGAGATATCGCGGAAGCCTGCGGCGTGTCAGTGGGCGCGGTTTCTCGCGCCCTGAAAGGCCAGTCCGGTTTACGCGAAGAGACGCGCCAGCGTATTATTTCGGTGGCGGAGCAGCAGGGCTATGATTTTTCCCGCCTGCGCAGCGAAAAAATAAAACGCATCCTGTTTTTACTTCACCGCCAGCACAACATCAGCCGCGCGCTACCGTTCTATTCGCAGCTATTGCTGGGTATTGAAGATCGCTGTCGCGACAAAGGCATTGCACTGAGCTTTCTGGCAATTGGCCCTGGCGACGCGGTGAGTGAACAGGTGATGCTGCACCAGCCCGATGCGCTGATTTGCGCGGGCTTCTTCGAACCGGAGCTTCTGGCCTTATTACAGCAAATGAAGCTGCCGCTGGTGCTGGCGGATTCCTGGGCACCGGGACTACCGTGTGTTAACCCGGATAATATGCTGGGAGGTGAATTAGCCACCCGCCATCTTATTGCGCAGGGAAGACGGCGTATTGCGTTTCTGGCGAGCACGTTGTCGCACTACAGTATTCGCCAGCGCGAAAAAGGCTATCGGAAAGCGTTGTACGATGCGCAAATGCTGATGCCACCTGACTATGAAGCCATTGCGCCGCCGCTGCTGGATACCGAGCAGTCACTTATTCAGGCAGTCAATGAGCTTCTCGATCTCCCTGAACCGCCGGATGCGATTTTCGCCTATAACGATGCCGCGGCGCTGGTGGTAATGCGTCTCTGTGCCGAACGCGGATTACGTATTCCTGAAGATATTGCGCTGGTCGGTTTTGATGACATTGATTCCGCCGCATGGGCGTCGCCGCCGTTAACCACTATCGCCGTTGATAAACAACAGCTGGGACGCGAAGCGGTGCGGCTTTTGCTTGAAGGAACTAAGGAAGATAATCAACTGCTTCCCGTCAGTCTGGTGATGCGCGGCAGCACTGAAAAAGCGGGACTCTGACGTACAAAGGGTCCATATTACGCAGATTGTTCAGGGAGGAGTGCAATGCATAAAGCGTTTATCGTCGCGATAATTTTGGTTGGCGGTCTGGCAAGTCAGACATTATTCTCGCCAACAGTAGAGGGAGTACCGGTGGCGTTGCCGCCAGTGTCGGCTACTAATCTGGCGGTTGCCAGCAGCGCTAAACAGCAGGTGGGAAAGACGCTGTTTTACGATCCTGCTTACAGCCGAATCAGCTATCCCGGCGGTGATGTGCCGCTGGAGCGTGGCGTTTGTGCCGATGTGGTGATCCGCGCCTTGCGGAGTCAGCAGGTCGATTTACAGCAGTTAGTGCATGACGATATGAAGGCGCACTTTTCCGCCTATCCGCAAAAGTGGAAGTTGACTCGTCCCGATACCAATATTGACCATCGGCGAGTATTTAATCTGGAAACCTGGTTTGCCCGCCATCATAAATCTCAGCCGGTAAGCGATAGTCAGGCGGATTACCTTCCCGGTGATATCGTTTCATGGCGGCTCGATAACGGCCTCGCCCATATTGGGATTGTTGCTGATGAACGGGCGCGGGACGGGACGCCGCTGGTGGTTCACAATATTGGGTCGGGTGCACAGCTGGAGAATGTGCTGTTTAGCTGGCGCATTGTGGGACACTATCGCTACTTTTAAAGTGAAAAAGCCCGCCCCTGACAGGCGGGAAAACAGCAACTAAACCTTTTTGCCGGAACAATGCTGTGTTTCATACCGGATAAGACCTTTTAGCGTCATCATCCGGCATGGTCGTCCGGCCAGAAACAGAGGTTAAACCCGCTCAAACACCGTCGCGATCCCCTGACCCAGCCCGATGCACATCGTTGCCAGACCAAACTGCACGTCCTGACGTTCCATCAGATTCAACAGCGTGGTACTGATACGTGCTCCGGAGCAACCGAGCGGGTGGCCCAGGGCGATTGCGCCGCCGTTGAGGTTGATCTTCTCGTCGATCTGCTCCATCAATCCCAGATCTTTAATGCATGGCAGGATCTGCGCGGCGAAGGCTTCGTTCATCTCAAACAGACCGATATCGCTGGTCGAAAGCCCCGCTTTTTTCAGCGCCAGCCTTGAAGCCGGAACCGGGCCGTAGCCCATGATAGAGGGATCGCAGCCGACAACCGCCATGGAGCGGATGCGGGCGCGAGGCGTAAGGCCCAGTTCGCGGGCGCGGCTTTCGCTCATCACCAGCATGGCTGCTGCGCCGTCAGAAAGGGCAGAAGAGGTGCCTGCGGTAACTGTGCCGCTGACCGGGTCGAATGCCGGTTTTAATGCTGACAGAGCATCAACCGTGGTTTCCGGGCGGATCACTTCATCGTAATTAAACTGCTTCAGCACACCATCGGCATCGTGACCGCCGGTGGGGATGATTTCCTTTTTAAATGCGCCGGACTGCGTGGCGGCCCAGGCGCGGGCATGGGAACGCGCGGCGAACTGGTCCTGCATTTCACGACTGATGCCGTGCATACGGGAGAGCATCTCTGCCGTCAGGCCCATCATGCCCGCCGCTTTGGCGACGTTGCGGCTTAAGCCCGGATGGAAATCGACCCCGTGGCTCATCGGTACATGGCCCATATGTTCCACGCCACCCACCAGGCACGCCTGCGCATCGCCGGTCATAATCATTCGCGCCGCGTCGTGCAGCGCCTGCATCGACGAACCACACAGGCGGTTAACGGTCACCGCCGGAACGGAGTGGGGGATTTCAGCTAACAGCGCGGCGTTGCGGGCGATGTTAAAACCCTGCTCCAGCGTTTGCTGCACGCAGCCCCAGTAAATATCGTCCAGGGCGCTGGCCTCTAAAGCCGGATTGCGCGCCAGCAGGCTACGCATTAAATGTGCCGAGAGATCTTCCGCACGCACATGGCGGAACGCGCCCCCTTTGGAACGCCCCATCGGGGTACGAATTGCATCTACAATAACAACCTGTTCCATTGTGACTCCTTAAGCCGTTTTCAGCTCGCCAACCGGACGGGCAGGCTCAACCGGGGGATAGTACGGTTCGTTCTGGCGCGCTTTCTGTTGCAGACCTTCCGGCACGGCATACAGCGAACCGAGGTGCTGATATTGCTGGGCCATATCAAGGTATTTTGCGCTGCCAAGCGTATCCAGCCAGCGGAATGCGCCGCCGTGGAACGGCGGGAAGCCGAGACCGTAGACCAGTGCCATATCCGCTTCCGCCGGGCTGGCAATGATGCCCTCTTCCAGACAGCGCACCACTTCGTTGACCATCGGGATCATCATGCGGGCAATAATCTCGTCGTCGCTAAAATCGCGCTTCGCTTTGCTGACGTCGGTCAGCAGACCATCGACGGCATCATCTTCTTCTTTCTTCGGCTTACCTTTGCTGTCTTCTTTATAGCGCCAGAAACCGAGGCCGTTTTTCTGCCCGTAACGGTTGGCTTCGAACAGCGCGTCGATTGCATCGCGATAATCTTTTTGCATCCGCTGCGGGAAACCCGCGGCCATGACGGCCTGGGCGTGATGCGCAGTATCAATGCCGACCACGTCCAGCAGGTAGGCCGGGCCCATCGGCCAGCCGAACTGTTTCTCCATCACTTTATCGACTTTGCGGAAGTCCGCGCCGTCGCGCAGCAGCTGGCTGAATCCGGCGAAGTAGGGGAACAGGACGCGGTTAACAAAGAAGCCGGGGCAGTCGTTGACCACAATCGGCGTTTTACCCATTTTGCTGGCCCAGGCCACCACTTTGGCAATGGTCTGGTCAGAGGTTTTCTCGCCGCGAATCACTTCGACCAGCGGCATCCGGTGCACCGGGTTAAAGAAGTGCATACCGCAGAAGTTTTCCGGGCGTTTCAGCACGCTGGCCAGCTCGCTAATCGGAATGGTCGAGGTGTTAGAGGCCAGAACGGTATCCGGACGAACCTTCTCTTCCGTTTCTGCCAGCACCGCTTTCTTCACCTTTGGATTTTCAATCACCGCTTCGACGACAACATCGGCACGTTCAAAATCGGCGTAATTTAACGTTGGCTGGATAGTGGAAATGATCCCGGCCAGCTTCAGGCCGTTGATTTTGCCGCGCTCAAGCTGCTTGTTCAGCAGCTTGCCAGCTTCATTCATCCCGAGGGTCAACGACTTCTCGTTAATATCCTTCATGATGACCGGCACGCCTTTCCAGGCCGACTGATACGCAATGCCGCCGCCCATGATGCCCGCGCCCAGTACGGCTGCCTGCTTCGGCGTCTCGACATCTTTGGTCAGCTTTTTCGCCTTTCCTTTCACGTATTGATCGTTGAGGAAAATGCCGACCAGCGCGCGCGCCTCGGTGGAGTGGGCCAGCGGGACAAAGCTTTGGTTCTCCAGCTCCAGCGCTTCATCCCGACCGTGCCGGGAAGCCGCTTCGATCGTTTTTACGGCGGTGATGGGGGCCGGATAATGTTTCCCCGCAGTCTGCATCACCATGCCTTTGGCAATGGTAAAGCTCATGGTGGCTTCAATTTTACTTAAATGCAGCGGCTCCAGTTTCGGCTGGCGTTTGGCTTTCCAGTCCAGATCGCCGTTAATCGCCTGACGCAGAATGGCAATGGCTCCCTCACGCAGTTTTTCGGTTTTCACTACACCGTCGACCAGCCCGAGTTTAAGCGCCTGATCGGCGCTGACATCTTTTCCGGCGGCGATAATTTCCAGCGCACTATCGGCTCCCAGCAGACGGGGCAGGCGTACGGAACCACCAAAGCCCGGCATGATGCCCAGTTTGGTTTCCGGCAGGCCGATGCGCAGGTCAGGCGTGGCGAGGCGATAATCGGTTGCCAGCACACATTCGCAGCCACCGCCTAATGCATAACCGTTGACGGCGGAAAGGGTGGGAACCGGGAGATCTTCCAGACGGCAAAAGACGCTGTTCGCAAAACGTAGCCACTGGCTTAACTGCTCCTGCGGGACGAGGAACAGCGAGAGAAATTCGGTGATATCAGCACCCACGATAAAAGCCGCTTTATTTGAACTGAGCAGCAGCCCTTTTAAATCTTTTTGTTGCTCCAGCACGTCCAGCGCCTTGCCGAGGCTGGCGACGGTCGCAGTGTCGAGTTTGTTTACCGAGCCGGGCGCATCGAACACCAGTTCAGCGATGCCGTCTTCCAGCCAGTCAAGGTACAGGGTGTCGCCTTTGTAAAGCATGTCAGTCTCCTGAATCCGCGAAGGGATCTGGTCATACCAGATGAAGCGGAGTGTGGATTTTATGTTAATAAAATGCAAATTAATCATTAAGAAATTGCTGGCGTGATCACGCTCATGCGAAATCGCCCAGCCTTTATGAGGTGTGTTAAGATGCGAAGATCAGGGGCTAAATTTTGAAGGATAACGAGATGGACTCACTGGCTACACTTTATAAAAATCATATCGTTACGTTGCAGGAGCGTACCCGCGACGTAATGGCACGCTTTAAGCTCGATGCGCTGCTTATTCATTCCGGTGAACTGTTTAATGTCTTCCTTGACGATCACCCGTACCCGTTCAAGGTTAACCCGCAATTCAAGGCGTGGGTGCCGGTCACTCAGTTACCAAACTGCTGGCTACTGGTGGATGGCGTTAATAAACCGAAGCTGTGGTTTTACCTGCCGGTCGATTACTGGCACAACGTGGAACCGCTGCCGACCTCCTTCTGGACAGAAGAGATAGAGGTCATTGCCCTCCCGAAGGCGGACGGCATTGGCAGCCAGCTGCCTGCTGCGCGCGGTAATCTGGGTTATATCGGCCCGGTTCCAGAGCGCGCGCTGGGGCTGGATATTGCTGCCAGCAATATCAACCCGAAAGGGGTAGTTGATTATCTGCATTACCATCGTGCGTATAAGACCGACTATGAACTTGCCTGCATGCGCGAAGCGCAAAAAACGGCGGTTAACGGGCATCGTGCGGCAGAAGAGGCTTTCCGCTCCGGCATGAGCGAGTTTGATATCAATATCGCCTATCTGACGGCGACGGGTCATCGCGATATTGACGTGCCTTACAGCAACATCGTGGCGCTAAATGAGCATGCGTCTGTGCTGCATTACACTAAACTCGATCACCATGCGCCGTCTGAAATGCGCAGTTTCCTGCTGGATGCTGGCGCGGAATATAACGGCTACGCGGCTGACCTTACGCGTACCTGGGCGGCGAATAGTGATAACGACTATGCGCAGCTGATTAAAGATGTGAATGATGAGCAACTGGCGCTGATTGCCACCATGAAAGCGGGCGTTAGCTACGTGGATTATCATCTTCAGTTCCATCAACGCATCGCCAAAATTCTGCGTAAGCACCAAATCCTTATGGATATGAGTGAAGAGGCGCTGGTGGAAAACGATCTGACCGGACCGTTTATGCCGCACGGGATTGGGCATCCGCTGGGATTGCAGGTGCATGATGTCGCTGGCTTTATGCAGGATGACTCCGGGACTCATCTCGCCGCGCCGTCGAAATACCCGTATCTGCGCTGCACTCGCGTGCTGCAACCGGGCATGGTGCTGACGATTGAGCCGGGGATTTACTTCATCGAATCGCTGTTAGCGCCGTGGCGTGAAGGGCAGTTCAGTAAGCATTTCAACTGGCAGAAAATCGAAGCGCTCAAACCGTTCGGCGGCATTCGTATCGAAGACAACGTGGTGATCCATGAAAACCATGTTGAAAATATGACGCGGGATCTGAAACTGGCGTAATGGACAGTTGGTTAATCCCGGCGGCACCGTTGAGCATCGCTGAAGAGATCAAAAAAAGCCGCTTCATTACGTTGCTCGCCCATACGGACGGCGTTGAGGCGGCGAAAGCCTTTGTGGAGTCCGTGCGCGCTGCACATCCGGATGCGCGCCATTATTGCGTAGCATGGGTCGCCGGTGCGCCGGATGATTCACAGCAGCTGGGCTTTTCAGACGACGGTGAACCAGCGGGAACGGCGGGGAAACCGATGCTCGCGCAACTGATGGGCTGCGGTGTCGGAGAGATTACTGCCGTGGTGGTGCGTTACTACGGCGGCATTCTTCTCGGAACGGGTGGGCTGGTAAAGGCCTATGGCGGTGGCGTGAGTCAGGCATTGCGGCAGTTAACGACGCAGCGCAAGACGCCATTAACCGAATATACTTTGCAGTGTGAATATAGTCAGTTGGCCGGAATAGAAACCTTGTTAGGGCAGTTTGCCGGTAACATCGTCAGCAGCGAGTATCAGGCTGTTGTGATGCTGCGAGTAGCGCTTCCTTATGCGAACGTGAATGAATTTTCAGCAAGGCTGGCGGATTTTAGCCGTGGTTCATTGCAATTGTTAGCGATTGAAGAATAATCCCCACCTTATTTTTACTATCACAGGAAGCGGCAGAGATGCATTTTCGCGCCATTACCCGAATCGTTGGACTACTGGTTATCTTGTTTTCGGGGACAATGATCCTCCCCGGACTGGTAGCACTGATTTACCGCGATGGGGCCGGTCGGGCATTTACCCAGACCTTTTTTGTCGCGCTGGCCATTGGCTCCTTGCTGTGGTGGCCCAACCGTCGGCAAAAAGGCGAGTTGAAGTCGCGTGAAGGGTTTCTGATCGTCGTGCTTTTCTGGACGGTGCTGGGAAGCGTCGGTGCCTTACCTTTTATCTTCTCTGAACGGCCTAATCTGACCGTCACCGATGCGTTCTTTGAATCTTTCTCCGGCCTCACAACGACGGGCGCGACCACGCTGGTTGGGCTGGATTCCTTACCTCACGGTATTCTTTTCTACCGGCAAATGCTGCAATGGTTCGGCGGGATGGGGATCATTGTGCTGGCGGTGGCTATCCTGCCGATCCTGGGGGTCGGGGGAATGCAGCTTTATCGCGCCGAAATGCCGGGGCCGCTAAAAGACAATAAAATGCGCCCGCGTATTGCTGAAACGGCGAAAACGCTATGGCTGATTTACGTTTTACTGACGGTGGCCTGTGCGCTGGCGCTGTGGTTCGCCGGGATGCCCGCCTTCGACGCCATTGGGCATAGCTTCGCCACTATCGCCATCGGGGGCTTCTCCACCCATGACGCCAGCGTGGGGTATTTTGACAGCCCCACCATTAATACCATTATTGCTATCTTCCTGCTGATCTCCGGCTGTAACTATGGTCTGCACTTTTCCCTGCTAAGCGGGCGAAATTTGAAGGTTTACTGGCGCGATCCGGAATTTCGCATGTTTATTGGCGTCCAGCTGACGCTGGTGGTGATTTGTACCCTGGTGCTGTGGTTTCACGATGTGTATAACGCAGCGGTGACGACGCTGAACCAGGCTTTTTTCCAGGTCGTGTCAATGGCGACGACGGCGGGGTTCACCACAGACAGTATTGCTCGCTGGCCGCTATTCCTGCCAGTGCTGTTGCTGTGCTCTGCTTTTATTGGTGGTTGCGCGGGGTCTACCGGCGGCGGCCTGAAAGTGATTCGTATCCTGCTACTGTTTAAACAGGGAAACCGGGAACTGAAGCGTCTGGTGCATCCGAATGCCGTCTATAGCATTAAGTTAGGCAACCGGGCGCTGCCGGAGCGGATCCTTGAAGCGGTGTGGGGTTTTTTCTCCGCTTATGCGCTGGTCTTTATTGTCAGTATGCTGGCGATCATTGCGACCGGCGTGGATGACTTCTCAGCCTTCGCCTCGGTGGTTGCCACACTGAATAACCTCGGACCCGGACTTGGCGTGGTGGCGGATAACTTTGCCAGCATGAACCCGGTCGCGAAATGGATATTGATCGCCAACATGCTGTTCGGTCGACTTGAAGTCTTTACGTTACTGGTGCTTTTTACCCCGACGTTCTGGCGTGATTAACTGGAGTATGCATTGAAAACATTGATTCTGTTCTCGACGAGAGATGGGCAAACGCGCGAGATTGCCGCTTTTATTGCGTCTGAACTTAAAGAGCAGGGCATCTGGTCTGATTTGGTCAATCTTAACCGCACGGATGACATTGACTGGGCGCTCTATGATCGGGTAGTGATTGGCGCTTCCATTCGTTATGGACACTATCATCCGGCGCTGGAAAGTTTTATTAAAAAGCATCTGCAGGCGCTTGAGAAACTGCCGGGCGCTTTCTTCTCGGTGAATCTGGTGGCGCGTAAAGCCGAGAAGCGTACGCCGCAAACCAACAGTTATACCCGCAAGTTTCTCCTCAGCTCGCCGTGGCAACCGACATTGTGCGCGGTCTTTGCGGGCGCGCTACGTTACCCTCATTACCGTTGGTATGACCGTATGATGATCCGCCTGATTATGAAGATGACCGGGGGTGAAACGGATACCCGTAAAGAAGTGGTCTATACCGACTGGAACCAGGCGGCGGTTTTTGCGCGGGAAATCGCCCAATTATCCGACAATGCGTCGCTGAAATAAGCGATAAGAATGAAAAACAGGCAGTCGATAAGTTTTTTTAAATTTATGCTTGTCAGCCCGGAATAACTCCCTATAATGCGCCTCCACTGACACGGAACAACGGCAAACAAGCCGACCGGTTAGCGAGGCTCCTCCGGGAACTTCAGCAGAGAAAAGCGAAATTAACGCTTGACTCTGAAGCGGGAAAGCGTAATATGCACACCCCGCGCCGCAGCGAAAAACGAAGCGGCACTGCTCTTTAACAATTTATCAGACAATCTGTGTGGGCACTCGAAGATACGGATTCTTAAATGCCGAAAGGCAAAAATGAATACCAAGTCTCAAGAGTGAACACGTAATTCATTACGAAGTTTAATTCTCTGAGCATCAAACTTAAATTGAAGAGTTTGATCATGGCTCAGATTGAACGCTGGCGGCAGGCCTAACACATGCAAGTCGAACGGTAACAGGAAGCAGCTTGCTGCTTCGCTGACGAGTGGCGGACGGGTGAGTAATGTCTGGGAAACTGCCTGATGGAGGGGGATAACTACTGGAAACGGTAGCTAATACCGCATAACGTCTTCGGACCAAAGAGGGGGACCTTCGGGCCTCTTGCCATCGGATGTGCCCAGATGGGATTAGCTTGTTGGTGGGGTAACGGCTCACCAAGGCGACGATCCCTAGCTGGTCTGAGAGGATGACCAGCCACACTGGAACTGAGACACGGTCCAGACTCCTACGGGAGGCAGCAGTGGGGAATATTGCACAATGGGCGCAAGCCTGATGCAGCCATGCCGCGTGTATGAAGAAGGCCTTCGGGTTGTAAAGTACTTTCAGCGGGGAGGAAGGGGTTGTGGTTAATAACCGCAGCCATTGACGTTACCCGCAGAAGAAGCACCGGCTAACTCCGTGCCAGCAGCCGCGGTAATACGGAGGGTGCAAGCGTTAATCGGAATTACTGGGCGTAAAGCGCACGCAGGCGGCGTGTCAAGTCGGATGTGAAATCCCCGGGCTCAACCCGGGAACTGCATTCGAAACTGGCATGCTAGAGTCTTGTAGAGGGGGGTAGAATTCCAGGTGTAGCGGTGAAATGCGTAGAGATCTGGAGGAATACCGGTGGCGAAGGCGGCCCCCTGGACAAAGACTGACGCTCAGGTGCGAAAGCGTGGGGAGCAAACAGGATTAGATACCCTGGTAGTCCACGCCGTAAACGATGTCGACTTGGAGGTTGTGCCCTTGAGGCGTGGCTTCCGGAGCTAACGCGTTAAGTCGACCGCCTGGGGAGTACGGCCGCAAGGTTAAAACTCAAATGAATTGACGGGGGCCCGCACAAGCGGTGGAGCATGTGGTTTAATTCGATGCAACGCGAAGAACCTTACCTGGTCTTGACATCCACGGAAGGTCTCAGAGATGAGACTGTGCCTTCGGGAACCGTGAGACAGGTGCTGCATGGCTGTCGTCAGCTCGTGTTGTGAAATGTTGGGTTAAGTCCCGCAACGAGCGCAACCCTTATCCTTTGTTGCCAGCGGTCCGGCCGGGAACTCAAAGGAGACTGCCAGTGATAAACTGGAGGAAGGTGGGGATGACGTCAAGTCATCATGGCCCTTACGACCAGGGCTACACACGTGCTACAATGGCATATACAAAGAGAAGCGACCTCGCGAGAGCAAGCGGACCTCATAAAGTATGTCGTAGTCCGGATCGGAGTCTGCAACTCGACTCCGTGAAGTCGGAATCGCTAGTAATCGTGGATCAGAATGCCACGGTGAATACGTTCCCGGGCCTTGTACACACCGCCCGTCACACCATGGGAGTGGGTTGCAAAAGAAGTAGGTAGCTTAACCTTCGGGAGGGCGCTTACCACTTTGTGATTCATGACTGGGGTGAAGTCGTAACAAGGTAACCGTAGGGGAACCTGCGGTTGGATCACCTCCTTACCTTAAAGAACC
>NZ_JADGMI010000009.1:0-3150 GCF_015234305.1 Superficieibacter sp. 1612_C1 | reverse complement strand
CGAAGTGAAACAGCTTCGGGTTGTGAGGTTAAGCGACTAAGCGTACACGGTGGATGCCCTGGCAGTCAGAGGCGATGAAGGGCGTGCTAATCTGCGATAAGCGCCGGTAAGGTGATATGAACCGTTATAACCGGCGATACCCGAATGGGGAAACCCAGTGCAATCCGTTGCACTATCATGTCATGAATACATAGTGGCATGAGGCGAACCGGGGGAACTGAAACATCTAAGTACCCCGAGGAAAAGAAATCAACCGAGATTCCCCCAGTAGCGGCGAGCGAACGGGGAGGAGCCCGGAGTCTGAATCAGCATGCGTGTTAGTGGAACGGTCTGGAAAGTCCGGCGGTACAGGGTGATAGTCCCGTACACCAAAATGCACATGCTGTGAACTCGAAGAGTAGGGCGGGACACGTGGTATCCTGTCTGAATATGGGGGGACCATCCTCCAAGGCTAAATACTCCTGACTGACCGATAGTGAACCAGTACCGTGAGGGAAAGGCGAAAAGAACCCCGGCGAGGGGAGTGAAAAAGAACCTGAAACCGTGTACGTACAAGCAGTGGGAGCCTCATTTATGGGGTGACTGCGTACCTTTTGTATAATGGGTCAGCGACTTATATTCTGTAGCAAGGTTAACCGTATAGGGGAGCCGCAGGGAAACCGAGTCTTAACCGGGCGTTAAGTTGCAGGGTATAGACCCGAAACCCGGTGATCTAGCCATGGGCAGGTTGAAGGTTGGGTAACACTAACTGGAGGACCGAACCGACTAATGTTGAAAAATTAGCGGATGACCTGTGGCTGGGGGTGAAAGGCCAATCAAACCGGGAGATAGCTGGTTCTCCCCGAAAGCTATTTAGGTAGCGCCTCGTGAACTCATCTTCGGGGGTAGAGCACTGTTTCGGCCAGGGGGTCATCCCGACTTACCGATCCGATGCAAACTGCGAATACCGAAGAATGTTATCACGGGAGACACACGGCGGGTGCTAACGTCCGTCGTGAAGAGGGAAACAACCCAGACCGCCAGCTAAGGTCCCAAAGTCATGGTTAAGTGGGAAACGATGTGGGAAGGCCCAGACAGCCAGGATGTTGGCTTAGAAGCAGCCATCATTTAAAGAAAGCGTAATAGCTCACTGGTCGAGTCGGCCTGCGCGGAAGATGTAACGGGGCTAAACCATGCACCGAAGCTGCGGCAGCGACGCTTAGGCGTTGTTGGGTAGGGGAGCGTTCTGTAAGCCGTTGAAGGTGGCCTGTGAGGGCTGCTGGAGGTATCAGAAGTGCGAATGCTGACATAAGTAACGATAATGCGGGTGAAAAACCCGCACGCCGGAAGACCAAGGGTTCCTGTCCAACGTTAATCGGGGCAGGGTGAGTCGACCCCTAAGGCGAGGCCGAAAGGCGTAGTCGATGGGAAACGGGTTAATATTCCCGTACTTGGTGTTACTGCGAAGGGGGGACGGAGAAGGCTATGTCGGCCGGGCGACGGTTGTCCCGGTTTAAGCGTGAAGGTGGGTGTTCCAGGTAAATCCGGAACGCTGTTAACACTGAGGCGTGATGACGAGGCACCACGGTGCTGAAGTGACAAATGCCCTGCTTCCAGGAAAAGCCTCTAAGCATCAGGTAACACGAAATCGTACCCCAAACCGACACAGGTGGTCAGGTAGAGAATACCAAGGCGCTTGAGAGAACCCGGGTGAAGGAACTAGGCAAAATGGTGCCGTAACTTCGGGAGAAGGCACGCTGGTGCGTAGGTGAAGCGGCTTGCCCGTGGAGCTGAAACCAGTCGAAGATACCAGCTGGCTGCAACTGTTTATTAAAAACACAGCACTGTGCAAACACGAAAGTGGACGTATACGGTGTGACGCCTGCCCGGTGCCGGAAGGTTAATTGATGGGGTTATCGCAAGAGAAGCTCCTGATCGAAGCCCCGGTAAACGGCGGCCGTAACTATAACGGTCCTAAGGTAGCGAAATTCCTTGTCGGGTAAGTTCCGACCTGCACGAATGGCGTAATGATGGCCAGGCTGTCTCCACCCGGGACTCAGTGAAATTGAACTCGCTGTGAAGATGCAGTGTACCCGCGGCAAGACGGAAAGACCCCGTGAACCTTTACTATAGCTTGACACTGAACATTGAGCCTTGATGTGTAGGATAGGTGGGAGGCTTTGAAGCGTGGACGCCAGTCTGCGTGGAGCCGACCTTGAAATACCACCCTTTAATGTTTGATGTTCTAACCTGGCGCCGTGAACCGGCGTGGGGACAGTGTCTGGTGGGTAGTTTGACTGGGGCGGTCTCCTCCTAAAGCGTAACGGAGGAGCACGAAGGTCAGCTAATCCTGGTCGGACATCAGGAGGTTAGTGCAATGGCATAAGCTGGCTTGACTGCGAGCGTGACGGCGCGAGCAGGTGCGAAAGCAGGTCATAGTGATCCGGTGGTTCTGAATGGAAGGGCCATCGCTCAACGGATAAAAGGTACTCCGGGGATAACAGGCTGATACCGCCCAAGAGTTCATATCGACGGCGGTGTTTGGCACCTCGATGTCGGCTCATCACATCCTGGGGCTGAAGTAGGTCCCAAGGGTATGGCTGTTCGCCATTTAAAGTGGTACGCGAGCTGGGTTTAGAACGTCGTGAGACAGTTCGGTCCCTATCTGCCGTGGGCGCTGGAAGATTGAGGGGGGCTGCTCCTAGTACGAGAGGACCGGAGTGGACGCATCACTGGTGTTCGGGTTGTCATGCCAATGGCACTGCCCGGTAGCTAAATGCGGAAGAGATAAGTGCTGAAAGCATCTAAGCACGAAACTTGCCCCGAGATGAGTCTTCCCTGAGACTATAAGTCTCCTGAAGGAACGTTAAAGACGATGACGTTGATAGGCCGGGTGTGTAAGCGCAGCGATGCGTTGAGCTAACCGGTACTAATGAACCGTGAGGCTTAACCTTACAACGCCGAAGCTGTTTTGGCGGATTTGAGAGACTATTTTCAGCCTGATTACAGATTAATCACTGCGCGGACGCGGGGTGATAAACAGAATTTGCCTGGCGGCAACAGCGCGGTGGTCCCACCTGACCCCATGCCGAACTCAGAAGTGAAACGCCGTAGCGCCGATGGTAGTGTGGGGTCTCCCCATGCGAGAGTAGGGAACTGCCAGGCATCAAA
>NZ_JADGMI010000008.1 GCF_015234305.1 Superficieibacter sp. 1612_C1 | reverse complement strand
TTAAGAATCCGTATCTTCGAGTGCCCACACAGATTGTCTGATAAATTGTTAAAGAGCAGTTGCGACGCGCTTTAGCGCTGTGTCGCGAGGTCCCGTATAATACGTTTTCCTCATTCAGAGTCAAGCGTTTATTTTCGCTTTTCTCCGTCGGCGTTCTCATTCGAACCCCGCTGACCCGGCGGCTTGCGTGCCGTTGTTCCGTGTCAGTGGAGGCGCATTATAGGGAGTTCTCTGACGTTGACAAGCCCTCTTTTCAAAAAACTTTTCAACCGTCTCTTTTTTATGCAAAACACCCTTAAACTGCCAGTTTTTCGAGCGTTTCAAAGCCGTAGCGCTGTAAAACGGGCAATAATTGTTCTGATGCTGGCGTCAGCGCCATGCAGAATGCCACATTCGCCTCAGTAGATTTAGCATCGGGCGCTTCATGTTCCAGCAGCCAGGCCGTGCGTCGGGCAATCGCCGCGCCGGAATCGATCAGTCGCGTACCTTCCGGCAGCACCTGCGCTAACTCTTCTTGTAGCAGCGGGAAGTGCGTGCAGCCCAGCACAACGGTGTCCGGCGGTTCAGCCATTCGCAGCCACGGGCGCAAAATGCGTCGCAGTTCTTCTAACGGTACTGGTTTGCCATGAAGTTTGGCCTCCGCCAGTTCCACCAGCTCCGCAGAGCCAAGCATTTCGATTTTGCATTCGTTGGCGAAGCGGGCGATAAGCTCATGCGTATAGGGACGTTTCACCGTCCCGCGCGTCGCCAGCAAGCCCACGACGCCGTTCGCCGTTAAACGTGCGGCCGGTTTAATTGCCGGAACCACGCCAACCACCGGGAAGGTAAATTTGTCACGCAGGGCAGGTAATGAAACGGTGCTCGCCGAGTTGCAGGCAATGACCGCCAGTGACAGGGGATAACGCTTCTGGACCGCAGTAACGATTTCGACCACGCGCTCAACGATAAAAGCTTCACTCTTCTCTCCATAAGGAAAAGCGACATTATCGAAAACATAAATGTAGTGAAGGTCCGGCAGGAGATGCCGGATCTCATCATAGACCGATAATCCACCGACGCCGGAATCAAACACCAGCACGGTGGGTCGGGGATCAGAAGGTGTAGCTGCCAGACAAGTTGTATTCTCGCCCTGCAGTTCGGTAGCCATAAACTGTCTCGTAATCTTTATCGAACAGGTTGGCTATTTTACCACGAACTGTCAGGTGTGAGGTGACTGGATATGAAACTGCCGCATCCCACAAACTCACGCCACCCATTTTAACTGTCCGGGTCGGATAAGCGTTGTAGTCGGCATCATACCGCGTGCCGAGATAGTGATATGTCAGACTCCAGTCAAAATCATAGACTTGCGTGTCGAGTTGATATTTAACCTGCTGTTTCGCCCGGCGCGCCAGCGGCTGATCGGTTCTGGCATTGCGAGCATCGACGTAGTCGTAGCCGATATTGTGCGTTACCGGACCCGTATCAAAGGTTGCTGTGGCTTCAATACCTTTAATGCGCGCTTTGCCGACGTTGTAATATTTCATTAGCTGATCGTCATAGTCGATAAGATTATCAACGTCATTACGATAGCCCGAGATACGCCAGTTCACCCCAGCCGTCAGCCCTTCAAAAGCGCCTTCCCACTGCTTGCTCTCTTCAGGATCGAGGCTTTTACTCCCGTAGTAGCCGTACAGCTGACCAAGGTTCGGAGCCTTAAACGCCGTGCCATAAGAGGCAATAAAACGGTAGCCTTCAACAAACTCCCACGCCGCGCTGCCCTGCCAGGTACCATGCTGGCCAAACTGTGAGTTGTCATCGCTGCGGGCAGCACCTTCAAAGGTGAAGTCGGCTACCTGCTGCAATCCGGTCAGGTAGATCCCGGTATTACGCAGGTCGTAACCATTGGTCACATAGTTAGTGCCCGGCTCTGTACTTTGCTTCTGCCAGTCGACGCCTGCGCCCACGTTTCCGTGCCCGATATCAACGGAGTTGGTCCACTGCACGTTGTACTGTTTGATTTCATCCAGCGTGGCGGAAGAATCATAACGCCCCAGATGAGGATCGTAGTTGTAATCTTTGCTGTGGCTGTAACCAGAATAGAGTTGAGAATGGAAAATATCCTGATTAAAGCGCAGCCCGGCATTCCACGTCTGGCTATACAGCTGGCGGGTATCCACCAGGACATCAGGCGTGAACGAACTGTAATAGCCATCGTAGGCGGTGCGGTTATCGTAGCCGTAACCGCGGACAAAGCCGGTCCACTGCTCAGAGAAGTCATGTTCAAGCGCGCCGTACAGCGTCTTGTTCATAAAGCCATCGCCATCCGTCTGCGCTAATCCGCCGTTGTTGCCATCGGCGACCACATCAAAGCCTTTGGTGTAGGTATAGTCGCCCGCCAGGGTGACGCGCGTGTTTTCGCCCAGCGTCTGCTGGGTGCTGCCGCCGTAGTTCTGATAGCCGTGTGAGCCGACGCCCGCGTTTAAGGTTGTACCGTCCTTTTCACGCGTGGTGATGATATTCACTACGCCGCCAATCGCATCCGAGCCATAAATCGCCGAACGCGGTCCGCGGACATATTCAATGCGCTGCACCAGCGCCACCGGGAACTGGCTTAAGTCTGATGACCCGCTAACGCCCGCCTGATTAAGACGTATGCCGTCCACCAGGATCAGCACATGGCTGGAATTAGTGCCGCGAATAAAAAGAGAAGAGAGTTGACCGATACCGCCGTTTTGCGCGACGTCCACGCCTGGCAACCGACGCATCACATCAATAACAGAGGTTGATTGCCAGCGATCAATATCCTGACGCGTCACTACGCTCACCGGGGCCAGAACGGTATTCACCGGTTGTTCAATTCGACTTGCTGTGACCACCAGAGTGTCCGGGTTGCTATCCTGCGCCCAGCCAGAAAATGCCGTGACGGTACACGCCGTCAGCAGCGAAGCTTTTTTAATCATTGTAAAAGCATCCACAATATCAGAAGGATGCCGCAGGCCTCATCTATAGCACGCGATGATGAAACCAAATGCGACGTGATCCCGGCAGGTCTTCGGGCTAGGTGGCGTTTTGCGGATGAAGACTTCCCACGTCATTACGCAGTGTCTACAGCACTCGTCCCGCCAGTCTTTACCGCTGCGCGTCAGCTCCAGATTTACACTGGATTCCCTTTTCACTCACAGGAGACCGGAAACAGAATGCTACAATTAGATACGTATAGATGTCCATACTGCTATGACTGATAAAGGCTGGACATCCCCGGCACAATCCCTACAATCCCCGCGTAATTCTTTATCATTCAGGATGCATTATGACCCCCGAACATCTCCCGACAGAACAGTACGACGCGCAACTGGCAGAGAAGGTCGTCCGCCTGCAAAGTATGATGACGCCTTTTGCCGCGCCGGTTCCAGAGGTGTTCCGTTCTCCGGTCAGCCACTACCGCATGCGCGCTGAGTTCCGCATCTGGCACGATGGCGACGACCTTTATCACATCATGTTCGATCAGCAGACCAAAAGTCGCATTCGCGTCGACAGCTTTCCGGCGGCCAGCGAATTAATTAATCAGTTGATGACCGCCATGATGGAAGGCGTGCGCAATAACCGCGTGTTGCGTCATAAGCTCTTTCAGATCGACTACCTGACTACCCTCAGTAACCAGGCGGTGATCAGTCTCCTCTATCATAAAAAGCTGGATGAAGAATGGCGTCAGGAGGCGGAAGCGCTGCGAGATGCCCTGCGGGCACAGAACCTGAACGTGCATTTGATTGGCCGGGCGACCAAAACCAAAATTGAACTGGACCAGGACTATATTGACGAACGTCTGCCGGTTGGCGGCCGCGAGATGATCTATCGTCAGGTCGAGAACAGCTTTACCCAGCCGAACGCGGCGATGAATATTCAGATGCTGGAATGGGCGCTGAACGCCACGAAAGATTCTACCGGCGACTTGCTGGAGCTGTACTGCGGAAACGGCAATTTCTCACTGGCGCTGGCGCGCAATTTCGACCGCGTATTAGCCACCGAAATCGCCAAGCCGTCCGTGGCAGCAGCGCAGTACAACATTAGCGCCAATCACATTGATAACGTACAGATTATCCGCATGGCGGCAGAAGAGTTCACCCAGGCAATGAACGGCGTGCGTGAATTTAACCGCTTGCAAGGCATCGATCTGAAAAGTTACCAGTGTGAGACGATTTTCGTCGATCCGCCGCGCAGCGGGCTGGATAGCGATACCGAGAAGATGGTGCAGGCGTATCCGCGCATTCTGTATATCTCCTGCAACCCGGAGACACTGTGCAAGAACCTCGAAACGTTGAGCCAGACGCACAAGGTGGAGCGGCTGGCGCTGTTCGATCAGTTCCCGTACACCCATCATATGGAATGCGGCGTGCTGTTGACGCGAAAATAAGCCCTTACCTGCCCGGCGGCGCTACGCTTGCACGGGCCTACGGTACGTTGATACAGGCACGATTGTAGGCCGGGCAAGCGAAGCGCCTCCCGGCAACGTTGCGATGTCGTGGCTGGCGAGGTTACTCCGACAGCTCATGCTTACGGTTACGCATCCGAAACCCTACCCAGAACACCAGAATCACCGACAGCACCGCGGGCAGGAAGTTAGAGCCAATCGCCGGATACTCTGCGCGCACCACCGTACTATAGAGCAAAATACCCAGAATAAAGCAGCCAGCAGCCAGGCCCGGCAACCCCACGGGCATGGTGCGATTCTGGTAGCGCTGATGCAAACAGTAAACCGTCAGCACCAGCGAAATAATGGGGAACACAGAGAATGGCACGATGGAGCTGAACAGCGCGGCAAATGTGCCATTGATGGATAAGCCAGCGATCAGCGCCAGCAGCAACGTACCTCGATCCTGAACGGTCTGTTTCATTACCTTTCTTTCTCCTCAGCATGTTGGGTCGGTTTCTCCTGCTCCCGACGATACCAGTAATATGCGCCCTTAGAGATCATCCGCAGCTGCAATACCAGCCGCTCCTCTAGTTGCCTGCGCTGCTCTGCGCTTACGTCCAGCGCCTCGGCACCTGCGCTAAATACGATGGTGACCATCGCTTCCGCCTGTGCTTCCGTAAAGGCCCGCGGCATGTGGCTTTCGAGTTCCAGATAATCCGCAAGTTCGGCAATAAAGTGCTGTATTTCACGCGCCACCGCAGCGCGAAACGCGCTTGATGTGCCAGAACGCTCACGCAAAAGCAGGCGAAAAGCGTTTGGATTATTGCCAATGAACTCCATAAACGTGGAGACCGATGTGCGGATCACGCTGCCGCCTTTGGCAATGCGCTGGCGCGCCTGACGCATCAATTGGCGCAGCATCAGGCCGCTTTCATCAACCATCGTCAGACCAAGCTCATCCACATCGCGGAAGTGGCGATAAAACGACGTCGGGGCAATTCCCGCTTCGCGCGCAACTTCACGTAAACTGAGGCTGGCGAAACTACGCTCTGCGCTCAGTTGACTGAATGCCGCTTCTACCAGCGAACGCCGGGTTTTTTCTTTTTGTTGCGCTCTAACGCCCATCACGATGTCTGAATCCTTCCAAAGGCCCAGAAGGCACTATACCAGAGATCAAAACAGATCGGTTTGCACAGGTTGTGAATGATTGTTTACGAGCTGTTTCTGCTTTATTGCAGGAAAAAAGCACAACGATAATTGGGTTAAACAGCGGCAAATGTTATCATCATGTTTATTTTGTGTATAAAAACAGGTGAGTCATACCATGCCACATTCCTGGGATTATGATGCCATTGTTATTGGGTCCGGCCCCGGCGGCGAAGGTGCTGCAATGGGACTGGTTAAGCAGGGAGCGCGCGTTGCCGTTATCGAGCGCTATCATAATGTCGGCGGCGGCTGTACCCACTGGGGCACGATCCCCTCGAAAGCCCTTCGCCATGCCGTCAGCCGCATTATTGAATTCAACCAGAACCCTCTCTACAGCGACCACTCCCGCCTTTTACGCTCCTCGTTTGCCGATATCCTTAACCATGCGGATAACGTAATTAATCAACAAACGCGGATGCGCCAGGGATTCTACGAGCGTAACCACTGTGAAATCCTCCAGGGCGATGCCAGTTTTGTTGACGATCACACGCTGGCGCTGACCTTTCCGGATGGCTCGGTAGAAACGCTGACCGCAGAAAAGTTTGTCATCGCCTGCGGCTCCCGGCCCTATCGCCCCGCTAACGTCGATTTTTCTCATCCGCGTATTTACGACAGCGATTCTATCCTCAGCCTGCACCACGAACCGCGCCACGTTATTATCTATGGTGCGGGGGTGATTGGCTGCGAATATGCGTCGATCTTCCGCGGAATGGATGTCAAAGTCGATCTGATTAACACCCGCGATCGCCTGCTGGCGTTTCTCGACCAGGAGATGTCAGATTCACTCTCTTACCACTTCTGGAACAGTGGCGTGGTGATCCGCCATAACGAAGAGTACGAGAAAATCGAAGGTATGGACGATGGCGTGATTATGCACCTGCAATCCGGCAAAAAGCTGAAGGCGGACTGCCTGCTGTACGCCAACGGGCGTACCGGCAACACTGATTCGCTGGCGCTGGAAAACATCGGGCTGGAAGCGGACGGCCGTGGGCTGTTAAAAGTGAACAGCATGTACCAGACCGCGCTGCCGCACATCTACGCGGTCGGCGATGTGATTGGCTATCCGAGCCTGGCGTCTGCCGCCTACGATCAGGGACGTATCGCTGCGCAGGCGATGAGTAAAGGTGAAGCCACCGCGCACCTGATTGAAGATATTCCCACCGGCATCTACACCATCCCGGAAATCAGCTCCGTCGGTAAAACCGAACAGCAGCTCACGGCAATGAAGGTGCCTTACGAAGTTGGCCGGGCGCAGTTTAAGCATCTGGCGCGGGCGCAGATTGTGGGTATGAACGTCGGTACGCTAAAAATTCTCTTTCACCGGGAAACGAAAGAGATTCTGGGCATTCACTGCTTTGGCGAGCGCGCGGCCGAAATTATTCATATCGGCCAGGCGATTATGGAGCAGAAAGGCGGCGGTAACACGATTGAGTATTTTGTTAACACCACCTTCAACTACCCGACCATGGCCGAAGCCTATCGGGTAGCGGCGCTGAACGGTTTAAACCGCCTGTTTTAACGCCTGCTCAAAGTGGCCATCCATCTTCTCGCGGATGGCCTCCGCCAGCTGTTCATAGCGACCACGCAGCGGCGATCCGGGACGATACACCAGGCCAACGGTACGGCGCGGCTCCGGCTTAATACACGGCAGGTAAACCACACCATCGCGCTGACGTTCCTGCGGCACTGAAAGCGCAGGCAGCAGCGTAATCCCGCTTCCCGCTGCGACCATGTTACGCAACGTTTCCAGGCTGGTGGCACGGAAGTGGGTATCTTCATCTGCGCCCGCTTCAAAACAGAAGCCCATCGCCTGATCGCGCAGGCAGTGGCCGTCTTCCAGCATCAGCAGCTTTTCACCGGCCAGATCGGACATCGGCACACGATCGCGTCCGGCCCACGGGTGATCTTCGTAGATCGCCAGCTTCATCGGTTCGTCAAAGAGCGGCACTTCAATAAAGGACTCACTCTCTTTCACCAGCGCCAGGATCGCACAGTCAAGTTTACCGCTGTCGAGCTGCGCCAGTAGCTGATGCGTCTGTGCTTCATGCAGATACATCTCCAGTTTAGGGAACGACTGGTGCAGCATTGGGATAATTTGCGGCAGCAGATAGGGCCCGACCGTCGGGATCAGACCGATATGCAGCGGCCCGGACATGGTCTCGCCCTGCTGGCTCGCCATCTCCTTGAGCACTTTAACCTCGCGCAGCACGGTACGCGCCTGGTCCACCAGCAACAATCCCGCCTGCGTGAACAGCACTTTGCGGCTGGTACGCTCCAGCAGCATCACGCCCAGCTCGTCTTCCAGCTTACGGATTTGTCCGCTCAGCGTGGGCTGGCTCACGTGACAGGAATCGGCAGCCCGGCGGAAATGACGGTGCTCGGCCAGTGCGACAAGGTATTCAAGATCGCGAATATTCATTCTTCATCCTCCATCGCCACGATAGTTCATGGCGATAGATAGAATAGCAATGAACGATTATCCCTATCAAGCACTCTGTACAATAATTGTCACCAGAAGCGAGACGGTACTTTGTTTAACCCTCGAAGCCACTGCTCCTTCAGAGAGTTTCTCTCGAACCTAAAGCCAACGTGAATTTTTTGCGGACCGGATGGTCCGCATTTTTTTTGCGTAAAAAAGCCCGGTTTGAAACCGGGCTATGTCTGGAGCGGGAGAATGTACGTTAAACCAGCCTTGCCTGCGCATCTGCAATCGCCTGCGCCACCTGCTGTGGCGACACGCCGCCTTTGGCCGCACGTTTATCGAGACAGGATTGCAGCGCTAGGATCGGATAGACGTCATCACCAATCACCGGACTGAATTTTTGCAGATCGGCCAGCGGCAGATCTTCCAGCGGTTTACCCTGACGAATCGCCTCTACTACCGCTTCACCGACAATATGGTGCGCTTCACGGAACGGTACGCCTTTCGCGACCAGGTAATCCGCCAGCTCCGTCGCGTTCGCATAGCCCTGCTGCGCCGCTTCCTGGCAGCGCGGACGCTTCACCTGAATGCCATCCAGCACCAGCGCCGCCATATGCAGACAATCCAGCCAGGTATCAAGCGCGTCGAACAAACCTTCTTTGTCTTCCTGCATATCTTTGTTATACGCCAGCGGCAGACCTTTCAGGGTCATCATCATGCCGGTTAACGCCCCCTGCACGCGTCCGCATTTACCGCGGATCAGCTCCAGCGCATCCGGGTTTTTCTTCTGTGGCATCAGGGATGAACCGGACGTGACGCGATCGGAAAGCTCGACAAACCCGGCCTCGCCGGTATTGAAGAAAATCAAATCTTCTGCAAAGCGGGAAAGATGCACCATGCCAATGGAAGCATCAGAAAGCAGTTCCAGCACGTGATCGCGGTCAGACACGCTGTCCAGGCTGTTGCGGGTTGCCGAGGCAAAACCCAGCCAGCCCGCCAGCTGTTCACGGTCAATTTCATAGGCGGTACCGGCCAGTGCGCCGCAGCCCAGCGGGCTGACGTCCAGACGTTTAAGCGCATCCTGAAGACGGCTTTCATCCCGCGCCAGCATTTCAACATACGCCAGACACCAGTGGGCAAACGTCACCGGCTGCGCGCGCTGAAGATGGGTATAGCCCGGCATCACCGCATCCTGATTGTTCTGTGCGGTTTCCACCAGCGCGCTCTGTAGCTGGCGGCTGGCGGTCAGTAATTCAGAGACCGTCTCTTTGCACCATAATTTCAGATCGGTGGCGACCTGATCGTTACGGCTGCGCCCGGTGTGGAGCTTTTTGCCCAACTGGCCGACTTTATCGATCAGCTTACCTTCGACCCAGCTGTGAATATCTTCCGCATCGCTTTCCAGGATCTGCTCAGGATTAACGCGAACCTCTTCCAGCAGCACGTTCAGTGCGTCTTCCAGCTGTAGTTGCTCGTCAGCGGTGAGCACGCCCACGGTTACCAGCGCTTTTGACCAGGCTACAGAGCCAACGATATCTTGCTCGGCCAGGCGATAATCAAAGCGCAAAGAGTCGTTGAACTGTTTGAACCGTTGATCCGCTGCCTGGGTAAAACGCCCGCCCCAAAGTGCCATAACATGCTTCCTTTATTCGTTAATGTTGCCGGGTTGCCCGGCCTGTATTCTTCGAGTTTACTGCCGAATGGCGCTGCGCTTATCCGGATAAGGCGCAGCCGCTATCGGGTTACGCCGTAATACGTGTACCGATCGACGTGCCGTTAAACAGTGCTGGCAACTGCTCAGCATGCCGCCAGGAGGCGATATCCACCGGACGACCCAGCGTACGCGCTGCATCCAGCGCCGCATTCACTTTCACGATCATGCCGTCAGTAATAATTCCCTGCGCAATGAGCTGCTCCGCTTTCGCGGCGGTCATCTCCGCAATGCGCTGCCCTTTGCCGTCGAGAATGCCGCTCACGTCAGAGAGCAGGATCAGATCGGCCCCCAGCGTTGCCGCCAGCGCGGTAGCGGCCTGATCGGCATTGACGTTCATCAACTGCCCTTCTTCGGTGACGCCGATGGAACTCACTACCGGCAGGAAACCGCTCTCCAGCAGCGTGTTAATGAGTTTCGGTGAACCCGGCTGCGCCAGCCCGACATGCCCCAGCGCGTCATCAAGCTGCGTGACCTTAACGCTGTCGCCGTCGCCCAGGAACAGACCTACCGAGGCAATCTGATGTTTCTTCGCCCACGCCAGCAGCGTTTTATTGGCCGTCCCCGCCAGCGCGCCGGTGATAATGTCGATTTGGTCGGCAGGCGTTACGCGCAGGCCGTTTTTCTTTTGCACCGGCAGGTTGAGCTGCTTCATTAGCTCATCCACCACGCAGCCGCCGCCGTGCACGATAATCAGCGGACGTTGATGCGACTCACGATAGTTCACCAGCGCAGTAAACAGACGTTCCAGCGCCTCTTCGCTATCCAGCAGTACGCCACCAAGTTTAATAATTAATGGATTCATAACCGCACCCTTAAATAAGAGACTGAGTTTCAGCAAAGCCGAAACGAATATTTGCGCACTGCATCGCCTGCGCCGCCGCGCCTTTCAGCAGATTATCTTCCGCCGCCACGACGATCAGATGTTCGCCCTGGACCGCAAAGCCGATATCACAGAACGGCAGACCCACCACGTTTTTCAGCGCTGGCACGCCTTTCTCATACAGGCGAACCAGCGGTTTATCACCATACACTTGCTGGAAAGCCCCGGCCACCTGCGGCTGCGTTACGCCAGGCTTCAGGCGGCAGGTAATGGTTTCCAGAATGCCGCGTGGAAAGCTCCCCAGGTGCGGCGTAAAGATCACATCCGTACCGAGATGGGTGCTGATTTCCGGATGATGGCGATGATTAAAGATGCCATATGGTTGCAGACTGACTTCGCAAAAGCTGTTGGAGAGTGCCGCCTTACGCCCTGCTCCGCTCACGCCGCTGGTGGCGTTGATGACCGGCCACTGGGTAAGATCCAGCAGATCGGCGGCAATCAGCGGTTTCAGCGACAGCTGCGCCGCCGTCGGATAGCAGCCCGGCACGGCAATCAGGTTAGCGTCTTTTAAGCGATCGGTATTCCATTCCGCCAGCCCGTAGACCGCCTGCTCAAGCAGTTCAGGATACTGATGCGTGAAGCCATAATACTTTTCATAAAACGCCAGGTCGTTGACCCGGAACGCACCGGAAAGATCGAACACCACGCAGCCTGCCGCCAGAAACTGCGGGGCGAGATCGTGGCTGACCTGGTGGGCGGTGGCGAGAAACACTACGTCCACACCTGCGCTAAACTCGCTGATATCGGACATCGGCTGCAGGGGCAGATCGACGATGCCTTTAAGTTGTGGATGCAAATCGGAGATTAACTTTCCTGCATCATTGCTTTGCGCTGAGACGGTCAAAGCGGTTATGGTCATATCAGGATGGCGATTTACATAGGTCACGAGTTCTGCGCCAGCATAACCACTGGCACCCACAATCAGCGTATTTAACATCGGGGCGGTTCACCTTCTCGTCTGTTTGCCTGGAAGACCGGAATCTCCCTAACCCTGTTCAGCGTATTAACATCACCTTACAGCCGGTGGGTTTTCTTACGCTCAACGATAATGTATTTTTATTCATAAATATTGCATGAATATTGATACTATCATGACCCGAGGCGTGTCAACAATGAAAAAGAACTTACCACCATTTATCGAGATTTACCGCGCCCTGATTGCCACACCGTCCATCAGCGCGACGGAAGAAGCGCTTGATCAGAGTAATGCGTCTTTAATCAATCTGCTGGCAGGCTGGTTTGGCGATTTGGGATTTAACGTTGAAGTGCAGCCGGTGCCGGATACGCGCAACAAATTCAATATGCTGGCCAGCATTGGGCACGGCGCAGGCGGGCTATTACTCGCCGGACATACCGACACGGTGCCTTTTGACGATGGCCGCTGGACGCGCGATCCCTTCACCCTGACCGAGCATGAAGGCAAGCTCTACGGCCTCGGCACGGCGGATATGAAAGGCTTCTTTGCTTTTATCCTTGATGCCCTGCGCGATGTAGACGTGACGCAACTGAAAAAGCCGCTCTATATTCTGGCGACCGCTGATGAAGAGACCAGCATGGCCGGCGCGCGCTACTTCTCTGAAAGCACCGCCCTGCGCCCGGACTGCGCCATCATCGGCGAGCCGACCTCATTGCAGCCAGTACGCGCGCATAAAGGGCATATTTCCAATGCGATCCGCGTGCTCGGGCAGTCCGGCCACTCCAGCGATCCGGCGCGCGGCGTCAATGCCATTGAGCTGATGCATGATGCCATCGGGCAAATTATGCAACTGCGCGACGACCTGAAAGAGCGCTATCACTATGAGGCGTTTACCGTTCCGTATCCGACGCTGAATCTGGGCGCTATCCACGGCGGCGATGCCTCTAACCGTATCTGTGCCTGCTGCGAACTGCATATGGATATCCGTCCGCTACCGGGCATGACCCTCGACGATTTGAACGGCCTGCTGCATGAAGCGCTGGCCCCCGTCAGCGAGCGCTGGCCGGGCCGCCTGAACGTGGCGGAACTGCATCCGCCGATCCCCGGCTATGAATGCCCGCCGGATCACCAACTGGTGCAGGTCGTCGAGAAGCTACTCGGCGCACAGACCGAGGTGGTGAACTACTGTACCGAAGCGCCGTTCATTCAGACGCTGTGTCCGACGCTGGTGCTGGGTCCGGGCTCAATCAATCAGGCCCATCAGCCGGATGAGTATCTGGAAACCCGCTTTATCAAGCCCACCCGCGAGTTGATTACTCAGGTGGTGCATCACTTTTGCTGGCACTGATCCCGGCAAAAAAGGAAGAAAATCAGGCGATTTATATAAGCGCAACTTATCTGTTCGCCAGTGAGTTAACTTTCGTAAATTGCGGCGATTTATTCGTTTGCTGAAGCGATTTCGCAGCAATTGACGTCAGGGGTTTTACGTGGCTTTATAAAAGACGATGTCATATACCCGATGCTTCCTGTTGCAGAGAATTGGGTATAACAAAATAAAATGAATGGGGTGTCTGGGTAACATGAACGAACAATATTCCGCATTGCGTAGTAATGTCAGTATGCTCGGCAAGCTGCTGGGAGAGACTATTAAAGATGCGCTGGGAGAGAACATTCTCGACCGCGTAGAGACCATCCGTAAGCTGTCTAAATCCTCCCGCGCCGGTAATGAGGCTAACCGTCAGGAGTTGCTCACTACCCTGCAAAACCTGTCGAATGACGAGCTGCTGCCGGTAGCCCGCGCCTTCAGCCAGTTTTTGAACCTGGCAAACACCGCCGAGCAGTACCACAGCATCTCGCCGAAAGGCGAAGGTGCCAGCAATCCGGAAATTATTGCCCGTACCCTGAAGAAACTGAAAAACCAGCCCGAACTGAACGAAACGATCATCAAAAAAGCCGTCGAGTCCCTGTCGCTGGAGCTGGTACTGACCGCGCACCCGACGGAAATCACCCGCCGCACGCTGATTCACAAGATGGGCGAGGTGAACGCCTGCCTTAAGCAGCTTGATAACAACGATCTGGTGGATTACGAACGTAACCAGCTGATGCGCCGCCTGCGCCAGCTGATCGCCCAGTCGTGGCATACCGATGAAATTCGTAAGCATCGCCCGAGCCCGGTCGATGAAGCAAAATGGGGTTTTGCGGTCGTTGAAAACAGCCTGTGGGAAGGCGTACCGAACTACCTGCGCGAGCTGAACGAACAGCTGGAAGAACATCTGGGCTACAAACTGCCCGTGGATTTTGTCCCGGTACGCTTCACCTCCTGGATGGGCGGCGATCGCGACGGCAACCCGAACGTTACCGCTGATATTTCTCGCCACGTTCTGTTGCTGAGCCGCTGGAAAGCCACCGACCTGTTCCTGAAAGATATTCAGCTCTTGATCTCCGAACTGTCGATGGTCGAGTGCAGCGATGAACTGCGCGAGCGGGTCGGCGAAGCGGGTGCGCAGGAGCCTTATCGCTACCTGCTGAAAAACTTGCGCGGTCAGTTGATGGCGACACAAACCTGGCTGGAAGCACGTCTTAAAGGCCAGCGTCTGCCAAAACCGACCGGGCTGCTGACGCAGAATGAACAACTATGGGAGCCGCTCTACGCCTGCTATCAATCGCTTCAGGCCTGTGGGCTTGGCATTATCGCCAATGGTGAACTGCTCGACACGCTGCGACGCGTGAAGTGTTTCGGCGTCCCGCTGGTGCGTATTGATATTCGTCAGGAGAGCACCCGTCATACCGAAGCGCTGGGCGAACTGACCCGCTATCTCGGCATTGGCGACTACGAAAGCTGGTCGGAATCGGATAAACAGGCGTTCCTGATCCGCGAGCTGAACTCTAAACGCCCGCTGCTGCCGCGCCAGTGGGAACCGAGCGAAGAGACCCGCGAAGTGCTCGACACCTGCAAGGTGATCGCTGAAGCCCCGTACGGCTCCGTCGCTGCCTACGTTATCTCGATGGCGAAAACGCCGTCCGACGTCCTGGCCGTTCATCTGCTGCTGAAAGAAGCGGGTATCGGCTTCGCGCTGCCGGTCGCGCCGCTGTTTGAAACGCTGGACGACCTGAATAACGCCAACGATGTCATGAGCCAGTTACTCAATATCGACTGGTATCGCGGCTTTATTCAGGGCAAGCAGATGGTCATGATCGGCTACTCTGACTCGGCAAAAGATGCGGGCGTTATGGCCGCCTCCTGGGCGCAGTATCAGGCGCAGGATGCGCTTATCAAGACCTGTGAAAAAGCCGGTATTGAGCTGACCCTGTTCCACGGTCGCGGCGGCTCGATTGGTCGCGGCGGTGCACCGGCCCACGCGGCACTGCTCTCACAACCGCCGGGCAGCCTGAAAGGCGGTCTGCGCGTGACCGAGCAGGGCGAGATGATCCGCTTTAAATACGGCCTGCCGGAGATCACCATCAGCAGCCTGTCGCTCTACACCGGGGCGATTCTGGAAGCCAACCTGCTGCCACCACCGGAGCCAAAAGAGGCATGGCGTCATATCATGGATGAGCTTTCTGACATCTCCTGCGATATGTATCGCGGCTTTGTCCGTGAAAATGAAGATTTCGTGCCTTACTTCCGCTCCGCAACGCCGGAGCAGGAGCTGGGTAAACTGCCGCTCGGTTCGCGCCCGGCAAAACGTCGTCCGACCGGCGGCGTGGAATCACTGCGCGCTATTCCGTGGATCTTCGCCTGGACGCAGAACCGCCTGATGCTCCCTGCCTGGCTGGGTGCCGGCGCGGCGCTGCAAAAAGTGGTGGAAGACGGCAAGCAGAGCGAACTGGAAGCGATGTGTCGCGACTGGCCGTTCTTCTCGACCCGTCTGGGGATGCTGGAAATGGTCTATTCCAAAGCCGACCTGTGGCTGGCGGAATACTACGATCAGCGCCTGGTGAAAAAGGAACTCTGGCCGCTGGGCGTCGAGTTGCGTGAACTGCTGGAAGATGACATCAAAGTGGTGCTGGCTATCGCCAACGACTCGCATCTGATGGCGGATCTGCCGTGGATTGCTGAGTCTATCCAGTTGCGTAACGTCTATACCGATCCCCTGAACGTCCTGCAAGCCGAGCTGCTGCACCGTTCGCGCCGGGCTGAGGAAGAAGGCAAAGAGCCGGACCCTCGCGTTGAACAGGCGCTGATGGTCACCATCGCGGGCGTGGCCGCCGGTATGCGTAATACAGGTTAATCAACTCCACACCTCTTGCGCCCGCCAGGTGCAAGAGGTGTTTTCCCTTTCCCTTCCCCTGATGTTAACTTCCACCTTTGCCATACAAAATTTAAGGTTGGCTTAATGTTCGACCGCTACGCTTGCCGGTAAAATTTTTTACGGGTCTAACGTATGTCTTCCGCACAACCTCAGTCTGAACACGCGTTCAGCTGGAAAGCCCTCGGCTGGGCTTTACTCTACTTTTGTTTTTTCTCCACGGCGCTTCAGGCCGTTATCACCTTCAGCGGTTTTAGCGGCACTAACGGTCTGCGCGACTCGTTACTGTTCAGTTCACTGTGGCTCGTTCCGCTTTTTCTGTTTCCGCAACGCACCCGCATTATTGCCGCCGTTATCGGCGTTGTGCTGTGGGCCTCGTCCATCGCGGTGCTGAGTTACTACGTGATTTACGGGCAGGAGTTTTCGCAAAGCGTCCTGTTTGTGATGTTCGAAACTAACGCCAGTGAAGCCAGCGAATACGTAAGTCAGTATTTCAGCCTGAAGCTGGTTCTGGTGGCCGTTGCCTATACGGCGGTGACTATCCTGCTGTGGTCACGCCTGCGCCCGATCTATATCCCTAAGCCGTGGCGCTGGGTGGTCTCTTTCGCCCTGCTCTACGGGCTGATCCTGAATCCTGTCGCCAGCAATATGCTGATGAAAGATAAGTCATTCGAGCGATCGGTCGCCTCGCTCTCGACGCGTCTGGAGCCTGCCGCGCCGTGGCAATTTGTCACCGGCTATTATCAGTACCGTCGACAGCTGGATAGCCTGAACCGTCTGCTGGATAAAAACAGCGCCCTCGCCCCGCTGAAAAATTTGCAGGACAGTTCGGGCGACATGCCGCGCACGCTGGTGCTGGTGATCGGCGAATCCACTCAGCGCGGCCGCATGAGCCTGTATGGCTACCCACGTGAAACCACGCCGGAGCTGGATGCGCTGCACAAAACCGATAAGCAACTTACCGTATTCAATAATGTGGTGACCTCGCGCCCCTACACCATTGAGATCCTGCAACAGGCGCTGACCTTCGCCGACGAGAAGCATCCCGATCTGTATCTGACGCAGCCGTCACTGATGAACATGATGAAGCAGGCGGGCTATAAAACATTCTGGATCACCAACCAGCAGACGTTGACCGCGCGTAACACCATGCTGACGGTATTCTCGAAGCAGACCGATAACCAGTTCTATATGAATCAGGAGCGGATGCAGAGCGCCCGCGAGTATGACACCAACGTGCTGGCACCGTTTAAAGAAGTGATGGCCGATCCCGCGCCGAAGAAATTCATCATCGTGCATTTGCTGGGAACGCATATTAAGTACAAATACCGTTATCCGGAGAACGAAGGCGTATTCGACGGCAAAACCGATGACCTGCCCGCCGGGTTAAGCGCTGAAGAGCGGGAAGCGTATAACGACTATGACAACGCCAACCGCTATAACGACCATGTTGTTGCCAGCCTGATTAAGGATTATAAGGCGACCGATCCTAACGGTTTCCTGCTCTATTTCTCCGATCATGGGGAAGAAGTGTACGACACGCCGCCGCATCATACGCAGGGGCGCAACGAAGAAGCGCCGACGCGCCATATGTACACGATCCCTTTCCTGCTGTGGACGTCAGAAAAATGGCAGGCGGCGCATCCGCGCGATGTCTCCGGCGACGTGAATCGCAAGTACAGCAGTTCTGAGCTTATCCATACCTGGTCAGATTTAGCGGGATTACGCTACACCGGATACGATCCAACGCGCTCGATTGTCAGCCCGCAATTTGTCGAAGCAACGCGAACGCGCTGGATTGGTAATCCCTATAAGAAGAAGGCCCTGATTGACTACGATTCGCTCCCTTTTGGCACGCTAACCGGCAACCAGTAATTTTTCAGCGGGCCATCCTGTTCAGGATGGCCTTTTTTCAGAGCCATATACCACGATATCAGCCACCTTCGCTGACTGGCTGTGAAGCTGTCGCCCAGCCACCGGATGTTGCACAGCAGATGCTCCGTGGTCCGGAAATTGACGTTGTAATGGCTAACACAGACCTTCTGGCAAGAGGGTCTGGCTATTTTTAAGAAGTGTGATCTGCCTCTCACATACACAAGTGATAGAATACTTTCCTTAAAATTAATTCCTTTAGAGCTTAATTTTCCAAAAATAAGCGTTTTACTCCTGAGATTGGTGAAAACTTTCTCCCTTTGCCCGCGTATGATTCCCTCATTATAAGAAAAGCGCCTGCTAATACCCTGCCGCGCATCGCTCGCTATTTTCGCGGTAAAAAAATAATTATCTCTATCCTACTTGAGCGAAAAAAAATTATGGAAACCGTTAATAAAAACAGCATAGTTGTGGAGACATCCACTCCTCGTCGGCGAGCTGATATGACCGAGAGCGAATGGCGCGAAGCAACGAAATTCGACAGCACCGATACCGGGTGGGTCATTATGAGTATCGGGATGGCCATTGGCGCGGGGATTGTCTTTTTACCCGTCCAGGTCGGACTAATGGGATTATGGGTATTTCTGCTGTCCTCAATTATCGGCTACCCGGCGATGTACCTTTTTCAGCGTCTCTTTATTAACACCCTTGCAGAATCGCCGGAGTGTAAAGATTACCCAAGCGTTATTAGCGGTTATCTGGGTAAGAACTGGGGGGTTTTATTAGGTGCGCTCTATTTTGTCATGCTGGTGATCTGGATGTTTGTTTATTCCACTGCCATCACTAACGACAGCGCCTCCTATTTGCATACCTTTGGCGTGACGGACACGCTGCTCTCCGAAAACCCGTTTTATGGTCTGGTGCTAATTTGTATTCTGGTCGCCATTTCATCGCGCGGTGAAAAGTTACTGTTTAAAATTTCAACCGGCATGGTGCTCACAAAACTGCTGGTGGTCGCAGCGCTTGGCATTGCGATGGTCGGTATGTGGCATCTGTATAATGTTGGCGCACTTCCGCCGCTGGGGCTGTTAATCAAAAATGCCATTATCACGCTGCCCTTTACGCTGACCTCGATTCTGTTTATTCAGACGTTAAGCCCGATGGTCATCTCCTACCGTTCGCGGGAAAAATCCATTGAAGTGGCGCGCTATAAAGCGTTGCGGGCAATGAATATCGCTTTCGGCATTCTCTTCGTGACCGTCTTCTTCTATGCCGTTTCGTTTACGCTGGCGATGGGCCACGAGGAAGCGGTAAAAGCCCAGGCGCAAAATATTTCTGCGCTGGCGATTGCCGCGCAATTTATTAGCGGCGCGGGCGCAGGCTGGGTAAAAATCGTCAGCGTGATCCTGAACATTTTCGCCGTGATGACCGCTTTTTTTGGCGTCTATCTGGGTTTCCGCGAAGCCACGCAGGGGATCGTCATGAACCTGCTGCGCCGCAAATATCCGGCGGACCGCATCAACGAACAATGGGTGCAGCGCGGCATTATGCTTTTCGCTATTTTGCTGGCGTGGAGCGCCATCGTGCTTAATGCTCCGGTCCTGAGCTTTACCTCAATTTGTAGCCCGATATTCGGTCTGGTGGGTTGTTTAATCCCGGCGTGGCTGGTCTACCAGGTTCCAGCCCTGCATAAATATAAAGGCGTCTCGCTGGTCATTATTATTGTGACGGGCCTGCTGCTGTGCGTTTCCCCATTCCTCGCATTTTCCTGAGGTGTTTGTAAAAGGTTATGGCTATGTTTGAGTCTACAATGAATCCACTATGGGACAGTTTTATCGAGGCGGTGCGTGAAGAAGTGAAGCCCGCGCTCGGCTGTACCGAACCCATTTCACTGGCGCTGGCGGCGGCGGTCTCTGCGGCAAATCTGGAGGGTAAACCAGAGCGCATTGAGGCCTGGGTGTCGCCAAACCTGATGAAAAACGGCATGGGTGTGACCGTTCCGGGAACGGGCATGGTCGGCCTGCCCATTGCCGCTGCGCTGGGAGCGCTGGGGGGCGATGCCGACGCAGGACTGGAAGTCCTGAAAGCCGCGCCGCCTGAGGCCGTGGCCGATGCCAAAGCGCTATTAGCGGCAGGGAAAGTGCGCGTGATGATTCAGGAACCTTGCGACGATATTCTTTACTCTCGCGTCAGGGTCTGGTGCGGTGAGACATGGACCAGCACGACGATTATCGGCGGCCATACCCGCATCGTCGCTATTGAAAACCAGAACGGGCGGCTGTTTAGCCTGGACGAGCACTCGCAGCAGGCGTTAACAGACTCGCCGCTTGCCGCACTTTCCGGTGCCTCGCTGGCAGACATTTTGCGCTTTGCGAATCTTGTCCCTCTGAAGCATATCCTCTTTATCCTTGAGGCTGCCCGTTTAAACGGCGCATTGTCACAGGAGGGATTAAACGGTCAGTGGGGGCTGCATATCGGCGCGACGCTGGAAAAACAGTGCGCTAAGGGATTACTGGCTAACGATCTCTCCACCGCGATTGTGATCCGTACCAGCGCCGCCTCCGATGCGCGGATGGGAGGCGCAACGCTACCCGCGATGAGTAACTCCGGCTCCGGCAATCAGGGGATCGCCGCCACTCTGCCGGTCATGGTGGTGGCGGAATACTTCAATGCCGACGAGGAAAAACTGGCGCGCGCGCTGATGCTCTCGCACCTGAGCGCGATTTATATTCATCACCAGTTACCAACGTTATCAGCGCTGTGCGCTGCCACGACGGCCTCCATGGGCGCAGCGGCAGGTATGGCATGGCTGGTGGACGGGCGTTACGAGACTATCGCCATGGCTATCAGCAATATGATTGGTGATGTCAGCGGTATGATCTGCGACGGTGCGTCGAATAGCTGTGCGATGAAGGTTTCTACCAGCGCGTCGGCGGCATGGAAAGCGGTACTGATGGCGCTGGACAACACCGCCGTCACCGGGAATGAAGGGATTGTGGCGCACGACGTTGAGCAATCCATCGCCAACCTGTGTGCGCTGGCCTGTCAGTCAATGCAGCAAACCGACCGGCAGATTATTGAAATCATGGCAAATAAAGCGCACTAACCTTAACCGGGCGGTGCAAACTGCCCGGTCTTCTTTACTCCGCTGGCCGCACGCCCAGCGTATGACAGATGGCGTAACTCATCTCCGCGCGGTTCAGGGTATAGAAGTGGAAATCCTTAACGCCTTCACGGCTTAAAATTTTCACCATATCCATCGCAATATTGGCACCGACCAGCTTGCGGGTTTCGGCGTCGTTATCCAAACCGTTAAACATTTGCGACATCCATGCCGGGATACGCACGTTGGTCATATCGGCAAATTTTTTCGCCTGCTTAAAGTTCGACACCGGCAGAATGCCGGGCACGATCTCCACGTCAATCCCGGTCGACACGCAGCGATCGCGAAAGCGCAGGTAGCTCTCAACATCGAAAAAGAACTGAGTGATCGCGCGGTTGGCCCCGGCATCGATTTTACGCTTCAGGTTGAGCAGATCAGCCTGGGCGCTTTTCGCTTCCGGATGAACTTCCGGATAGGCAGCCACGGAGATATCGAAATCCGCAACCTCTTTCAGCAGCCCCACCAGATCGGCAGCATACATCTCCGGCCTGCCGCCATCCGGCGGTAGATCGCCACGGAGCGCGACAATCTGGCGGATACCGTTATTCCAGTAATCCTGCGCGATCGCGCGCAGTTCATTACGCGAGGCGTCAATACAGGTCAGGTGCGGTGCAGCAACCAGCCCGGTACGCTCTTTGATATCTTTGATAATGCTGTGCGTGCGGTCGCGCTCACCCGAGTTGGCTCCGTAAGTTACGGAAACAAACTTGGGTTTCAGGCTGCTCAGGCGATCGATAGAGGCCCACAGGGTTTGCTCCATTTCACTGGTGCGCGGCGGGAAAAATTCAAACGAAACATTAATCCGACCCTGGACTTCCGCCAGGCTCTGATTCAGCGCTTCCCGCTGGTTGGCGTGAAAAAAGCTCATACCTTACCTCATCAATCGCGTGTCATTATTATGGGCGTTGCGAACATCTATCCGTTTAGACGTCCAGATGTAAAAATGACGGAAAAGCGGGATGGCGTCAACAGGAAAATGATTGCGAAGCGTGAGGATTACTCAGCGAAGGTGAAAAAGATTCAGGATGCAATGACGGAAGCAGGAGAAAACCCGGCAGGCGCAGCGCTGCCGGGCGATAAAATTACAGCAACTGCGCCAGCCGGTTAATATCCGACTGAATCGCTCCGGCCGTCACATCACGACCAGCGCCCGGTCCACGGATCACCAGCGGGTTATCGCGATACCAGCGGCTTTCGATGGCGAACACGTTATCGCACGGCAGTAGCGCCGCCAGCGGATGTTCCGGACGTACCGCTTCCACGCCGACGCGCGCCTTGCCGTTGGCGTCGAAACGGGCCACGTAGCGCAGCACCAGGCCCATTTCGCGCGCGGCTTCCAGCCGCTGCACCATCTGCTCATTCAGTTCATCGCCGTTCTCAAAGAAGTGGTCGACCGACCCCTCTTCGCAATGCGACGGCACCAGCGACTCCACACGCACCTGGTCAGGTTCGATGTTGTATCCCGCTTCGCGCGCCAGGATCACCAGCTTGCGCATGACGTCTTTACCGGAGAGATCGACCCGCGGGTCTGGCTCTGTCAGCCCCTGCTGCCACGCCTGATCGACCAGATCGGTAAACGGCACGGTGCCATCAAATTGCAGGAACAGCCAGGAGAGGGTGCCGGAGAAAATTCCGCTGATCGACAAAATAGTATCGCCGCTGTCGATCAGATCGCGCACCGTATGGTTGATTGGCAAGCCCGCACCCACGGTGGCGTTGTACAGCCAGTGGCGTCCGGTTTTCTCAAACGCATCACGGATTTGACGATATTTATCGCTGCTGCTGGCACCCGCCAGTTTATTGGCACTAATAACATGGAAACCGTGGCTGGCAAAATCCAGATACTGATCGGCCAGTTGCTCGCTGGCGGTCACATCAAGCACCACTAAATCATCATACGGGTGGGCACGCATCCACAGGAACAGCGACTCTTCATCCTGCTCAATAGCCTCATCGTTAAAGAATGCCAGCGCGCGACTGGCATCCAGCCCCTCGTAGTTGAGCAGGCTGCGGCGGCTGTCCACCACGCCCGCCAGCACAAACTCAAAGCCGGTGCGCGCCGAGAGCGTGCTTTGCTCGCGAGCAAACAGCTCCAGCCAGCGCGATCCGATATTGCCTTTGCCGAACAGTATCAGACCGATACGTTTTTCCGCACGGAAGATGGACTGGTGCAGCCCCTGGATCAGACTTTCCGTCGGGCCGGTACGCAGCACGGCCACCAGGCTAATGCCCTCTTCCGACTGCCAGGTAAACTCGACCGGTTGCCCTTTCAGTTGCTGCCAGAAACGGTGGCAATGCAGCGCATTACGGCTGACGCCCGCGCCGACCATTGCTACCAGCACCAGCCCCTGACGCAGGCGTAGTTCCCCCGGCAGACCCGCTTCGTCGAGAATTTTCAGCGCGCTATCGGCGACTTCAGAGGTATAGCAGAACTGTAACAGATGGCGATCGTTATGCACCCCCACCGCCAGCGGACGCACCTGCGCACGCTTCAGCAGCTGGTCGATCTCTTTATGCGCCAGTTTGAAGTCCTGACTGGCGGGCACCTGGAATTCAATCAGACAAACATCATCATGACTGGTCACGATACGTGCGCCAGTCCCCGATGCCAGCACGCGCTCAATACGGGTTGAACCCTGATCCGGCGTATAGCTACAGCGCAACTGTAAATCGATATCGCTGCCGGACACCGGCTGCAAGGTACGGGTGTGCAAAACCGGGGCCGCCAGACGCGCCAGTTCGCTGGCTTCATCCAGACGCAGCAGCGGCAGCAGGCAGGCATCTTTGACTTTGCGCGGGTCGGCGCTATAAACGCCAGCTACATCACTCCAGATGGTGACGCGGGAAACGCCTGCCAGCGCGCCGATTTGCGTGGCGGAATAGTCAGAACCATTACGCCCCAGCAGCACGGTTTCGCCCGCGTTGTTGCGGCTGATAAATCCAGTCACGACCAGGCGCTTATTGGGATGCTGTATCAGTAACTCTTGCAGCAGCGGCCAGGATAGACCTTCATCGACCTGCGGCTGCGCGGCGCGTTCGGCACGCAGGAACTCACGCGCGTCCAGCCAGGCAGCCTCCAGCCCTTGCTGATTAAGCACCGCCGACATTAAACGCGCTGACCAAACTTCACCGTGGCCCACCACTTCCGCATAGACGGCATCGTTAATACCGCTATCCAGCAATCCCGCCAGGCGCTCAAGATCGTGAATAAAGGCGCTGATTAATCCGTCAGCAATGCCCGCAGGCAACAGACCGGTAATCAATTCGCTCTGATAACGACGCAGCGATTGTTGAACCTGATGCGCAGAGAGGCGATCGGTCTGGCTGAGCTTCAGCCAGCTAATCAACTGGTTGGTGGTGCTGCCTGCCGCAGAGACGACCATCATATCGCCGGGCTGCGAATACTCCGCCATAATGCCCGCGACACGCAGATAACACTTCACATCTGCCAGACTACTGCCACCAAATTTATGCAGTTGACGACCCTTCGTCCCTGCCTGCGCTATCACACTCATGTTTACCCCTTCGATGCGATCCGGAAGCCATTTTCCAGATCGGCAATTAAATCTTCACCATCTTCAATACCGGTCGAGATACGCAACAGCGTCTCGGAGATCCCGGCGGCGGCACGTGCTTCCGGTGCCATACCCGCGTGCGTCATGGTGGCAGCGTGGGAGATTAAACTTTCAACCCCACCTAAAGACTCCGCCAGCGTAAACAGTGACAGCCCGCTTAAGAAGCGACGCAATGTTTGCTCATCGCCATCCAGTTCAAAACTCAGCATCGCCCCGAATCCTTTCTGCTGGCGTGCCGCAATCTCATGCCCCTGATTTTCCGGCAGCGACGGGTGATACAACTTTTTCACCAGCGGCTGTGTTTTCAGGTATTCAACGATCCCCTGCGCGTTGCGCTGGGCCACTTCCATACGTGGCGAGAGCGTGCGCAGACCGCGCAGTAGCAGATAGCTGTCAAACGCCCCGCCGGTTACGCCGATATTATTCGCCCACCATGCCAGTTCGGTGACAAGCTCAGGATCTTTGGCGATGACTACGCCCGCAACCACGTCCGAATGACCGTTCAGGTATTTAGTACATGAATGCAATACCAGATCGGCTCCCAGCGCCAGCGGATTTTGCAGCGCCGGACTCAGGAAGGTGTTATCCACCACGCTCAACGCGCCAGCGTCGCGCGCCAGCTGACAGATTTTCGCAATATCCACGACGCGTAACAATGGATTACTGGGGCTTTCGACTAATACCAGCTTCGGTTTTTCAGCCAGCGCCGCCTGCAACGCCTTTTCATCGCCCTGATCGACAAACAGAACCCGGTAGCATCCGCGTTTTGCCAGACTGTCGAACAGACGATAGCTGCCGCCATAGCAGTCATGCGGCGCAACCAGCAGATCGCCCGGCTTCAGAAATACTGTCGTCACCAGAAGAATGGCCGACATGCCGGTATTGGTCAGCACCGCACCCGCACCCCCTTCCAGCTCGGCCAGCGCACGCTGTACCACGTCGCGGGTAGGATTACCGCGACGCGAATAGTCGTGAGCGCGCGGCTCATTAAAACCGGTGAAGTTATAGGTGCTGGAAAGATGGATCGGGGGAACAACGCAGCCGTACTGCTCGTCGTCATTTAACCCGCTACGCACTGCGATGGTGGCCTGTTTACGCGTCATAGTGAATCATCCTGGCAAAGTCGATGAAAAGTCAGGCACCAGAGTAAACATTGTTATAATAGACGTCAATACATCTGGACATCTAAACTTCTTTGCGTATAGATTGAGCAAACGGCAAATAGCCGTTAAAATTATATGCATTAGCGCACATCTGAGAATGCTTACCTCGTGTCAGAGCGTTCTCACTAAGGTAAACTACGCGCAATTACGGCCTGAACCTACGTTCGGCCCTTTATTAATAGTGAGAGGATCAAGGTAACTCATGGCTGAATGGAGCGGCGAATATATCAGCCCATACGCTGAGCACGGTAAGAAGAGTGAGCAAGTAAAAAAAATTACGGTTTCCATTCCTCTGAAGGTGTTAAAAATCCTCACCGATGAACGCACGCGTCGTCAGGTGAATAACCTGCGTCATGCCACCAACAGTGAACTGCTCTGCGAAGCGTTCCTGCACGCCTTTACCGGTCAACCGTTACCGAATGATGCCGATCTGCGTAAAGAGCGCAGCGACGAAATTCCGGAAGACGCGAAAGTGATCATGCGCGAGCTGGGGATCGACCCGGAGACGTGGGAGTACTGATGCTTTAACGGCGGTTCATGGATGTCGAACCGCCCTGCTCGTTTACAGGGAAACCGTATGAAAAAATATCTTCTGGCCCTCGGGCTGGCTGTCTGTTACCCCGCGCTGGCCTATGAGCCGCAGACGGGCGATATCATTTTTCAGATCTCCCGCTCCTCGCAGAGTAAAGCCATCCAGTTAGCGACTCATTCGGACTATAGCCATACGGGCATGGTCGTCATCCGCAATAAAAAGCCGTATGTGTTCGAGGCGATTGGCCCGGTCGTTTATACCCCGCTGCAAAAATTTATCGCCCGCGGCGAAGATGGCAAGTATGTCATTCGTCGCGTTAACGGTGGGCTGTCCGCACAGCAGCAGAAAAAACTGGCACAAACGGCGAAAGGCTATCTGGGCAAACCGTATGATTTATTTTTCGCCTGGTCTGACGATCGCCAGTATTGTTCTGAAGTTGTATGGAAGGTCTATTTTCATGCGCTGAACATGCAGGTCGGAAAGCTGCAAAAGATGAAGGAGTTCGATCTGAGCTCTCCCGCCGTTCAGGCCAAAATCAAAGAGCGCTACGGAAAGGCTATTCCGCTGGATGAAACGGTGATCTCCCCGCAGGCGGTATTTGATGCGCCGCAGCTGGAGACCGTTGATAAGAAATGGCCGCTTTTTTCGTGGTGAATGTTTATGAAAACTTCTGTCACAGGGATGTGTTTGTTGCTGTGCGGCTGCACTACCTTTCCGCAGGCGGTAACGTCGGTCGTCAGCACCTTACCCGGCGACGCTCAGATAATACCTGTAATAAATGGACGGCAAAGGGGCTGGAAAGCGCAGGCGTGAATATTAATCCGTCTTTGAAACTAACGTCAGGCAGCGTGATGGGGTTTTTGAAGGTTGCGAATTAATAAACATCAAAGAAGAGATAAACCTGGACGTTGAATGCCCATCCATAAGTGGAGACATTCCGGTTTACATCGGCGAAGTGGTTCTTAGCGCCGATGAACTATATAAATTATAAAGAGACTTTTTATTAGTGTATGTGCCGTTTTGCCGGGTGGCGGCTTCGCCTTACCCGGCCTACAAAAACCAGCCCTATCAACAGGTTATTCGCAATCCGTAGGCCTGTGCAAGCGAAGCGCCGCCAGGCATTATTCCACGTTATCACGTTTATCACCCGTCTAAGGCAGAGACCTCCTCTGCCTTTTCCTGACGATATTATGGGTGTGACACACTCTGCCCTTGCAACGCCTTCCGCTGATTAAGATAGCCAATCGTATTGTTACCCCACAGCTTCTCGTAAGGCATACCGGCCAGCATTTCAACCGTCTGGCGCGCTTCCGGGGTGATCGCCTCCGGCGTCAGGCGACCCGCCTCGCGCATTTTCAGCGTCTCTTCACGCAGCACGCTGTGCGTTTTGAGGTTCAGACGGAACTTCAGCGAAATCAGGAAGCCAATCAGCAATACGCAGACGGTGCCGACGCTGAGGATCATTAAGATAGTATGACTCACGCCCGGCAACTGCGTGGACTGTCCGGAAACAAACCCGGACATCTGCATCAGGATCCCCACCAGCATCACCGCGCCTGCCTGCGAGGCTTTACGCGTCAACGTCATAATACCGGCGAAAATACCTTCGCGGCGTTGACCGGTAATAACTTCATCCACATCGGCAATGTAGGTATAGATATTCCACGGAATATAGTTGATGCCGCCACGCCCCAGTCCGGCAATCGCGGAGATAAGCAGCAGCAGGGAATAATTGTCGCTCATCCCGCTATAATAAAGTGCGGCATAAGAGAGCGAGCACAAACCGAATAGCGTCACAACAACCCGGTATGACGGAGCCTGTCCGAAGCGGATACACAGCGGGATCATCGCCATCACCGCAACAAATTGCAGAATCGCCATCGTCCCCATCAGGTCCGAGGCCAGCGTCGGGCTTTGCATCAAGACAAACACCACGTAGTAGGTAAACACGGCGTTAAAGACATCCTGGGCGATATAGCCGCCCAGGTACATCCCGAGATGCTGACGGAAAATGCGAATGCGGAACGTGGAACTCAGTTCGATAACTAACCGATGCAGGCTTTGCCCGAGGGTAAGTTTTTGCGCCTGCGCAGTCAGTTCTTCTTCGCTGCGATCGCGCTCCCAGGTGAAGCACCATACCAGGGTCAGCACGACGGCACACATGATGGAGAACACCAGGCTGGCGTAGAAGAAGGAGATGGCATTGTCTTTACCGAAGTGATTGAGCAACACGCCCGGCAGAAACGCAGCAAGGATCGCTGACAGCTGCGCCATACCGATACGCGCGCCAGAGAATTTGGTTTTTTGTTTGAAGTCATCGGTCATTTCCGGCACCAGCGTTTCATACGGTACCAGGATCATGGTGTAAACCACATCAAACAGAAGATACGTGACCAGATAATACCAATAGCTCATATGACCCATCCACATTAAGCTATAGGTAAATACGCAGGGAATACCCAGTAAAATAAAGAACTTGCGACGACCGAAACGCTTGCCTAACCACGTACCGCCGAAATTGTCAGTAAGGTATCCCATCAATGGACTGACGACGGCATCCAGGATCCTCGCCATCGCGAAAATAAAGGTCGCTTCAATCGGCGTTAATCCACAAAACGTGGTGTAGAAATAAAGCAACCATGCTGCGGTAAGTGCTGTCGTACCTGCCCCAAGGCAATCGCCCGAGCCGTACGCCAGATAATTTACAATACCAACTTTACGCTTATTCATCTGTATACCCTGATATTTAAGCATTGGAAATATATACGGCATAGCAGCCGTATATAAATAGTTATGCATTATTACATTAACGATCAGAAGTTATAGCCAATACCTACGCGATAACGGGTTTGACGGTCATCTGTAGTGGTAGTGTTATAGCCTGAAGAGACGTTACCAATTTCAGCAAAAGGCACCCAGGAACCAAATTTATGGGCCACGCGGAAGTTAAGTTCATAATCTTCTTTTTTGTTATTATATAAATCTTCACTATCGGCGATTTTATAAATGCCGTTCAGCTCAAACATCCAGTCAGCCACGTTATAGCCGAGCCAGGCTTCAGGGCGGTAAACCATACGGTCATCTTTACCGTCAGTGTTTCTGCGCGCGTACTCCTGACGATAGCGGAATGCGGTCCACCAGTGGTCATTGATGTTGTACTGAACGCGGATATATGGCTTATAAATCGTGATGTTATCGCCAGTTTCAACAGCGACGCCCGGCTGCCAGACCAGATCCTGCCAGGTAAACTGGTAGCTTGCCGTATACTCGTTACCGTTACTTTCCATATTGTTCCACGCATCGTTAGATTGCGCATCATCGGAACGAGAAATAGCTTCTACGGCAACGCCGAAACCTGTTGCAAAACGGTGCGACATATAAACACGGTCATAGTTACGCCCGTCGTCATAATATTCATGGCGGTAATCAACATAACCCGCATGAGCGGCACAAGATAATAATGGAAGAAGTAATAAGGCATATTTTGACTTCATGACAAACCCTCTCAAAAATGAGATCCCAGCAATAGAATAAACCTGTGAGTTTCATCAATGTGAAAACCGCAGTGAAACGTTGAGGTCTGATAATTAGATTAAGGAACGCCAGAAAGTCTATGGCAGAGCACTGATAAAAACCTTTTGGATTTTGCCACAAAATAAAATTGGTGGCAGAAAATGAAAGATCGAAAAGACGCAGATCAATAATAAAAACAATTTATCATTAAATGAGGAACGGTGTTTCATTTGTATAAAATGATACTTTTTTATAACACTTATTATACACCAAAGGGAAAATCGTCGGCGGTAGGGAAATTCAGAGACAAAAAAAGCGCCTTGCGGCGCTTTTTTCTGACAGCAAAACTTACTTGCTGGTCGGCAGGCTGAAACGCTTGTTGAAGCGGTCAACACGGCCACCGGTAGCAACGTCACGCTGCTTGCCAGTGAAGAACGGGTGGCATTTGCTGCACACGTCCAGGTTCAGATCGTGACCCACGGTAGAGCGGGTTTTGATCACATTACCGCAAGAGCAGTTTGCAGTAATTTCTACATAATTCGGGTGAATATCTTGTTTCATGGAAAACCTCAGTTTAAGGCCGCGTCGCTCTTCCAGCCCTAACGCCAGACACCACGCGATGTTAATGGTAGTTGTTTTTGATACACGTTTAGCGCACCAAAGGGGGCGAATCATACAGAATTTAACCAGCGTATGCAAACTGATCCGCTCGCCGCCTCTGGTAATGTGTATACTATCCCGCCAGTTTTCAAGTCAGGATGATGTTATGCCCGTTGCTCACGTTGCGCTGCCCGTTCCGCTACCCCGCACTTTTGACTATCTCTTACCGGAAGAGATGTCGGTGAAGGCGGGCTGTCGCGTGCGCGTGCCGTTTGGCAAGCAGCAGGAGCGCATCGGGATTGTGGTATCGGTCAGTGAGAAAAGTGAACTGCCGCTTAACGACTTAAAAGCGGTGGTCGAAGTGCTGGATAGCGAGCCGGTGTTTTCGACCTCCGTCTGGCGCTTACTGCTCTGGGCGGCGGATTATTATCATCATCCCGTTGGCGACGTGCTTTTTCACGCCCTGCCCATTCTCCTGCGCCAGGGGAAAGCCGCCAGCGCCGCGCCGCTATGGTACTGGTTTGCCACTGAGCAGGGTCAGGCGGTCGATATTAATAGCCTGAAACGCTCGCCCAAACAGCAGCAGGCGCTGGCGGCGTTGCGTCAGGGGAAAATCTGGCGGCATCAGGTTGCCGAACTGGAGTTTAACGACGCGGCATTGCAGGCGCTGCGGACCAAAGGGCTGAGCGAACTGAGCAGTGAAGCGCCCGCCCTGAGCGACTGGCGTACTGGTTACGCGGTGACAGGCGAGCGTCTGCGGCTCAATACCGAGCAGGCTACCGCCGTCGGCGCAATCCACAGCGCCTCGGACAGCTTCTCCGCCTGGCTGCTGGCGGGCGTTACTGGCTCCGGTAAAACAGAGGTGTATCTGAGCGTGCTGGAGAACGTGCTGGCCCAGGGCAAGCAGGCGCTGGTGATGGTGCCGGAGATTGGCCTCACACCGCAGACCATCGCCCGCTTTCGCGAGCGCTTTAATGCCCCGGTCGAGGTGCTGCACTCGGCGCTTAACGACAGCGAGCGCCTCTCCGCCTGGCTGAAAGCAAAAAACGGCGAGGCGGCGATTGTCATCGGCACCCGCTCGTCGCTGTTTACGCCGTTTAAAAACCTTGGCGTCATTGTTATTGATGAAGAGCATGACAGCTCCTATAAACAGCAGGAGGGCTGGCGCTACCACGCGCGCGATCTGGCCGTGTATCGGGCGCACAGCGAGCAAATCCCGATTATCCTCGGCTCCGCAACGCCCGCGCTGGAGACGTTGCACAACGTGCGTCAGAAAAAGTATCGCCAGCTTCAGCTAACGCGCCGCGCCGGTAATGCGCGACCCGCCAGCCAGCATGTGCTCGACTTAAAAGGCCAGCAGCTTCAGGCCGGGCTGTCTCCGGCGCTTATCGCCCGTATGCGCCAGCATCTTCAGGCCGATAACCAGGTGATCCTGTTTCTTAACCGCCGGGGATTCGCGCCGGCGCTGCTATGCCACGACTGCGGATGGATCGCCGAGTGTCCGCGCTGCGATCACTACTACACCCTGCATCAGGCGCAGCACCATCTGCGCTGCCACCACTGCGATAGCCAGCGGCCCATCCCGCGTCAGTGTCCCTCCTGCGGCTCGACACATCTGGTGCCGGTAGGAATGGGCACGGAGCAGCTTGAACAGGCGCTGACCCCGCTGTTTGACGGCGTGCCGATTTCGCGTATCGATCGCGATACCACCAGCCGCAAAGGCGCGCTGGAGCAGTATCTGGCCGAGGTGCATCGCGGCGGCGCACGCATCCTGATTGGCACGCAGATGCTGGCGAAGGGGCATCACTTCCCGGACGTCACGCTGGTGGCGCTGCTGGACGTCGATGGCGCGCTGTTCTCGGCGGATTTCCGCTCCGCAGAGCGCTTCGCTCAGCTCTATACGCAAGTATCAGGCCGTGCCGGGCGTGCCGGGAAACAGGGTGAAGTGATCCTGCAAACCCACCACCCGGAACATCCTTTATTACAGACGCTGCTGCACCAGGGTTATGACGCCTTCGCACAACAGGCGCTGGCGGAACGTCAGACCATGCAACTGCCGCCGTGGACCAGTCACGTGTTAATCCGTGCGGAGGACCACAATAACCAGCAGGCTCCCGTTTTCCTGCAACAGTTGCGCAATTTGTTGCAGGCCAGTCCGCTGGCCGACGATAAGCTATGGATCCTCGGTCCAGTCCCGGCGCTCGCGCCCAAGCGCGGCGGACGTTATCGCTGGCAAATTCTGCTGCAACATCCTTCGCGCGTGCGCCTGCAACAGGTAGTCAGCGGGACACTGGCGCTGATCAACACGCTGCCAGAATCACGACGGGTAAAATGGGTTCTCGATGTCGATCCGATTGAGGGTTAACCCACAACGATGCGAGGCGGATCGAGAAATTTAACGTTCATCACACTTTTCATGAAATTTCTGTAACTCTTCAGATAACTATCTGATAAAAATGTGGGTGATGTCAGAGACAGAGGACGTCTCTGTGCCTGCGCGGTGTCTGCGAGGAGAGAAGAGGTGAAGACCAGGAAAGCGGTTGCTTCGGCGACGATGAAGGATGTGGCTCTAAAAGCAAAAGTGTCGACGGCGACGGTGTCGCGGGCGTTGATGAACCCGGAAAAAGTGTCTCAGTCTACCCGAAATCGGGTTGAGCAGGCGGCGATTGACGTGGGCTATTATCCCCAGGCACTCGGCCGCAATACCCGGCGTAATGAGTCTCGCACGCTGCTGGTGATCGTACCGGATATTTGCGATCCGTTTTTTAGCGAGATCATCCGCGGTATTGAAATTACCGCCGCCGAACAGGGTTATCTGGTGCTGATTGGCGATTGCGCCCACCAGAACCAGCAGGAAAAAACCTTTATCGATCTGATTATCACTAAACAGATCGACGGTATGCTATTGCTCGGTTCAAAGCTACCGTTCGACGCCAGTATTGAAGAGCAGCGCAATCTGCCGCCGATGGTGATGGCGAATGAATTTGCTCCCGAGCTGGAATTGCCTACGGTACATATCGATAATCTGACCGCCGCCTTTGATGCCGTAAACTATCTTCACGATCTGGGTCATCAGCGCATCGGCTGCATTGCCGGGCCGGAAGAAATGCCGCTGTGCCATTATCGGTTACAGGGCTATGTTCAGGCGCTGCGCCGCAGCGGTATTACCGTCGACCCGCACTACATCGCCCGCGGCAATTTTACCTATGAAGCCGGAGCCAGGGCGCTGGAACAGCTTCTGGCCCTGCCGAAGCCGCCGACGGCTGTCTTTTGCCACAGTGACGTGATGGCGCTGGGAGCACTATCCTGGGCAAAGCGTCAGGGATTACGTGTTCCGCAGGATTTGTCGATTATCGGCTTTGATAATATCTCGCTGTCTGAGTTCTGCGATCCGCCGCTGACCACCGTTTCGCAACCGCGTTTTGAGATTGGGCGGGAAGCTATGCTGCTACTTCTTGATCAATTACATGGGCAAAATGTCAGCAGTGGTTCACGCTTACTGGATTGTGAACTGATTATACGTGGCAGTACGGGTAATATATTGTCTTAAAGTAAACCCGCTTTAAGACTCCCCTGTCTGGTCAAAGGGCCGTCGCTTAAGTAACATGGCGGACTGATAACAAATAAATACAGCGAAACGATAGTGGCACAACGAGATTATGTACGCCGCAGCCAACCGGCTTCTTCGCGGCGCAAAAAGAGCACATCACGGAAAAAGCAACGGAACCTGCCTGCTGTTTCGCCAGCAATGGTCGCGATTGCGGCGGCCGTCCTGGTCGCCTTTATTGGGGGACTGTACTTTATTACCCACCATAAAAAAGAAGAATCAGAAGCGCTTCAGGGCCATCAGGTCACCGGTAACGGCTTGCCGCCGAAGCCTGAAGAACGCTGGAAATACATCAAAGAGCTGGAGAGCCGTCAGCCCGGCATCCGCACGCCTACCGAACCCTCGGCAGGCGGTGAGGTAAAAAATCCAGACCAGCTAACGGACGAACAGCGTCAGTTGCTGGAGCAGATGCAGGCGGATATGCGCCAGCAGCCGACGCAGCTTAACGAAGTGCCGTGGAACGAACAGACGCCAGCGCAGCGTCAGCAAACGCTTGAACGTCAGCGGCAGGTGCAGGCTCAACAGCAGCAACAGCAGTGGTCGAACACGCAGCCCGCACAGCAGCCGCGCACGCAACCTCGCGTAGCCGAGCAGCCTGTGCAACAACCGCGTCAAAGCCAGCCGCCGAAGCAAACGACGTCGCAGCAACCGTATCAGGATCTGATCCAGACGCCAGCGCATACCAACTCAACGCAGCCTAAAACACAGCCTGCTACCCCGGCAGCACGCGAAGCGGAAGCGCCAGCGCAGACGGCGGAGAAAAAAGACGATCGTCGCTGGTTGATGCAGTGCGGCGCGTTTAAAGGTGCTGAGCAAGCAGAAACCGTGCGCGCGCAACTGGCGTTTGAAGGTTTTGACTCCCACATTACCAACAGTAACGGTATTAATCGGGTAGTGATTGGTCCGGTTAAAGGTAAGGACAACGCAGACGGTATGCTTAATCGCCTGAAGATGGCGGGTCACGCAAACTGCATTCGCGTCGCCGTCAGGGGTTGAAACCCCTAAAATCCCCCCCATCTATAATTCCATTCAGCCCCGCAACGCTGCGGGGCGCATATTCCGCTTTTGCACCCAGGGGGGCATCTCGTGACAACAATAGTAAGCGTACGCCGTAACGGCCATGTGGTCATTGCTGGTGATGGCCAGGCCACGCTCGGCAATACCGTAATGAAAGGCAACGTCAAAAAAGTACGTCGTCTTTACAACGACAAAGTCATCGCAGGCTTTGCCGGCGGGACCGCCGATGCCTTCACGCTCTTTGAACTCTTTGAACGTAAACTGGAAATGCATCAGGGTCATCTGGTCAAAGCGGCCGTTGAGCTGGCGAAAGACTGGCGTACCGACCGTATGCTGCGCAAACTTGAAGCGCTACTGGCGGTCGCCGATGAAAACGCCTCCCTGATCATCACCGGGAATGGCGACGTCGTTCAGCCAGAAAATGATTTGATTGCGATTGGCTCCGGTGGCCCTTATGCGCAGGCTGCGGCCCGCGCTCTGCTGGAAAACACCGAGCTTGGCGCACGCGACATTGCGGAGAAAGCGTTGGGGATTGCAGGCGATATCTGCATCTACACCAACCACTTCCACACTATTGAAGAATTGCCGTCTAAGGCGTAAGGATCACCCATGTCTGAAATGACCCCACGCGAAATTGTCAGCGAACTGAACAAACACATCATTGGTCAGGACGCCGCCAAGCGTTCAGTGGCTATCGCATTACGTAACCGCTGGCGTCGTATGCAGCTTGATGAAGATCTGCGTCACGAAGTCACCCCGAAAAACATTCTGATGATCGGCCCAACCGGCGTAGGTAAAACCGAAATCGCCCGCCGTCTGGCTAAACTGGCCAATGCGCCGTTTATCAAGGTGGAAGCGACTAAATTCACTGAAGTTGGCTATGTTGGTAAAGAAGTGGATTCGATTATCCGCGATTTGACCGACTCAGCGATCAAAATGGTCCGCGTTCAATCCATCGAGAAAAACCGTTTCCGCGCTGAAGAGATGGCGGAAGAGCGTATTCTCGACGTACTGATCCCACCGGCTAAAAACAACTGGGGCCAGGCGGAACAACAGGCTGAGCCGTCTGCCGCGCGTCAGGCATTCCGCAAAAAACTGCGTGAAGGCCAGCTCGACGATAAAGAAATCGAGATCGATCTCGCTGCCGCACCGATGGGCGTCGAAATTATGGCACCTCCGGGAATGGAAGAGATGACCAGCCAGTTGCAGTCAATGTTCCAGAACCTCGGCGGCCAGAAGCAAAAACCGCGTAAGCTGAAAATCAAAGAGGCGATGAAGCTGCTGATTGAAGAAGAAGCGGCGAAGCTGGTTAACCCGGAAGAGCTGAAACAGGAAGCCGTTGACGCCGTTGAACAGCACGGCATTGTGTTTATCGACGAAATCGACAAAATCTGTAAGCGTGGCGAGTCCAATGGCCCGGATGTGTCCCGTGAAGGTGTTCAGCGCGACCTGCTGCCGCTGGTGGAAGGCTGCACGGTTTCCACGAAACACGGGATGGTGAAAACTGACCATATCCTGTTTATCGCTTCCGGCGCATTCCAGGTGGCTAAGCCGTCCGATCTGATCCCGGAACTACAGGGTCGTCTGCCGATCCGCGTTGAACTTCAGGCGCTGACGACCGGCGATTTCGAACGCATTCTGACCGAGCCAAATGCCTCCGTCACCGTGCAGTACAAAGCGCTGATGGCAACCGAAGGCGTCAACATTGAGTTTACCGACGACGGTATCAAGCGTATCGCTCAGGCGGCCTGGCAGGTGAACGAAACCACCGAAAACATCGGTGCTCGTCGTCTGCATACCGTTCTGGAGCGTTTAATGGAGGATATCTCCTATGACGCCAGCGATCTGAACGGTGAAACCATCATTATCGATGCAGACTATGTGAGTAAACACCTTGATGCTTTAGTAGCGGATGAAGATCTGAGCCGTTTTATCTTATAATCGTGCTCAATACGTTTTCATCACTTCAGATGGGGCTACGATACCCAAAATAATTCGGGTTGCAGGAAGGCGGCAAGAGAGCGAATCTCCAGGAGCATAGATAACTATGCGACTGGAGTGAGCGAACGTAGCCAACGCACCTGCGACCTGAAGTATGACGGGTATAAGCCCCATTTTTATTAGCCGGAATTATGACTGAACAACCTTTGAGTCCGACCCAGGCATGGCTGGAAAGCCTGCGACCTAAAACGCTCCCGCTGGCCTTTAGCGCCATCGTGGTGGGCACCGCGCTGGCCTGGTGGCAGGGCCATTTTGATCCGCTGGTTGCCATAATGGCACTGGTCACCGCCGGACTACTGCAAATTCTCTCCAATCTGGCGAATGATTATGGCGACGCGGTCAAAGGCAGCGACAAGCCCGATCGCATTGGTCCGCTGCGTGGTATGCAAAAAGGAGCAATATCCCTGGAGCAGATGAAGCGTGCGCTGATCGTCACCATTATTCTTACCTGTGTATCCGGGCTGGCGCTGGTCGCGATGGCCTATCAAACGATGGCCGATTTTATCGGTTTCCTGGTGCTGGGCTGCCTCTCTATTATCGCCGCCATTACCTATACGATGGGCAATCGCCCTTACGGTTATATTGGTCTGGGTGATCTCTCGGTGCTGATTTTCTTTGGCTGGCTGAGCGTAATGGGTAGCTGGTATCTTCAGGCGCACAGTCTCATTCCGGCTATTATCCTGCCCGCTACCGCCTGCGGACTGCTGGCGACAGCGGTACTGAATATCAATAACCTGCGCGACATTACCAGCGATCGGGAGAATGGTAAGAACACGCTGGTGGTACGTCTGGGACCCGTCAATGCGCGACGCTACCATAGCGTGTTGCTGTTCGGCGCACTGATTTGTCTCGCCCTCTTCAACCTGATTTCACTGCACAGCCCGTGGGGCTGGCTGTTTATTCTGGCGACACCCATGCTGTTCAGGCAGGCCCGCTACGTCATGCGTGAGCACGATCCTCTGGCGATGCGCCCGATGCTGGAACGTACCGTTAAAGGCGCGCTGCTGACTAACCTGCTGTTTGTGGTTGGGATTATCCTCAGCCAGACGATGAATTAACTGACAAATATCAATTAACAATTGTTGATTTTGCCAACAGCGCATCTGGCGCGATATACTGAAGGTTCTCGCAGCAACGGAACGTTAAGCCTATGAAATACGATACTTCCGAACTTTGTGACATCTACCAGGAAGATGTCAACGTCGTGGAACCGCTGTTCACCAACTTTGGTGGCCGGTCGTCGTTTGGTGGTCAAATCACCACGGTAAAATGTTTCGAGGATAACGGGTTGCTGTACGATCTGCTCGAACAGAATGGCCGTGGCCGGGTACTGCTGATCGATGGCGGCGGTTCTGTCCGTCGCGCGTTGATTGATGCGGATCTCGCCCGTACCGCCGCGCAGAATGAATGGGAAGGGATTGTGGTGTACGGTTCGGTACGTCAGGTCGATGACCTCGAAGAACTGGACATCGGTATTCAGGCCATCGCCGCCATTCCGGCAGGTGCGACGGGTGAAGGCATTGGTGAAAGCGACGTGCGTGTTAATTTCGGCGGTGTCACCTTCTTCTCCGGCGACCATCTTTATGCTGACAATACCGGTATTATTTTGTCGGAAGATCCGCTGGATATCGAGTAAATGAATCTTATATATTAAAAGGGAAACGCGCTTTCCCTTTTTTATACATGGACGTATATATGAAATTTATTATTCTGGCTGCATTATATATTGCAGTTATAATTATTAAACACCTTCAATGGAAGGTGCTGCTCACGGATGATAGCGGAGCAATCCTCAGCTATATTAACCTCGTCTTTTTTTATCCTCTGGCTTCTGCATTTCTTATTGCCGCTGTTGTCTGTGTTATTGTCCGAAAAACACAAGCTTACCAAATGATTATTGGTATTAACTGGGTCATGGGAATGATACTTTCCATCAGCGCCGCTATCCTGCTGTCGGACGGATTTAGCTGGAATTACACTGCTCCTGGCACACCTGTCACCCTTACCTTTCCCGATAAGCAATGGAAGCCCGTCACGACCGCTCCGTATGGTTATCGACTGACACTCGTTATGAAAGATACCCATGCAGGTCTATCAGTAGTCTCCGACACGCAGGACGCGAGTAACATTCACAATTTTAACGAACTTCTTACCTGGCAACAAATAAAATACAAGCAGGATTATCAGGCAGATAGATTCAACATTTATCCCTGCTCGGTTGATGGATTCAGGTGTGGTTATCAGGACTTCAACCAAATAGCGGAAGATGGTACAAAGAAAAGAACGCTCTTGATGTCTTTGTTCGATAAAACTCATTTCGTACAAATCATAGCAGTTATCGATTTACCCTATGTTGGCCAATATTACGACAGTGTAAAGGAAATTATGTTTACCGTCAGACCGGTAAAATAAAAGTACCTATTTATATGAGAATATTTATGCGTTACACGATTTATATAATTCTGATGATTATAACATTCGGCTTAGCTCATCTGAAAAATGCCAGATTATTAATCGATGCTGAGCATAACGCAGGAAACATGGGAGAATATATCGGTGGTGTTTTCCTGGCACCATTACTGGTTCAGGCCATCATTTACGGCGTCGCCATAATGTTCAGTAAAACGAAAAAGGTGAACTTTTTTCGCTGTAGTAACTGGGTGCTCGGTGTTATGTTACTGGGAAATGTTTTTTCTTTTGTCAACTACAGCTTACCCAGACATTTAACCTTGCCAGGTGCTCAGATAACCGTCACCGTACCCAATCGAGGATGGAAAATTCAAGAGTTAAAGCAAACCAAAATGCTGGTCTCTGGTAATATTCATATCATAGCGGAACGCCATTCACAGGATGAGTTGGGAATACATGCGTTAACAGATATTGAGCAATATTCACGTCATATTTTTGGGGAAAAATATGACAAAGATATCTACCAGGTCTATCAGTGTAAGGCACAAAACTTTCAATGTGGTTTGCAGAACGTCGCTATACAACTTAAAAACCAAACGGAAACGCAGGTTCTCTATGTTTACCTCTTAGACAAAACCAGTGTTATTCAGCTCACCGCTATCATCAATGAAGATAACTTTGCTAAGGATTACGAGACGTTCAAAGAGATCCTTAATTCAGTCACTGACGCGGCTTTGTAAGCTGAGAGCGAGGAAACAAAATGGGCGCAGATGCGCCCATTCAGATTGCTCACAAACGTTATACCGTGGAATTATGCCTGGCGGCGCTTCGCTTGCACAGGCCGACGGGAAATACATAACTCGCTGATATGGCAAGCTTTGTAGGCCGGGTAAGGCGCAGCCGCCACCCGGCATTAACCCACTTAGTACAGCTTTTTCGCCGTATCCAGCCAGTCGCCTTTGAACGGACGCTTCATGTTCTCAATGGCGTCGATGATGTCATGGTGAACCAGTTTCTCGTTCTGGATACCTACGCAGCGGCCACCGTGCCCTTCAAGCAGCAGATCGATGGCATACGCGCCCATGCGGGACGCCAGGATACGGTCGTAAGGCACCGGGGAACCGCCGCGCTGGATATGACCCAGAACGGTCGCACGCGTTTCACGATGCGTTTCTTTCTCAATGTAATCCGCCAGTTCGTGGATATCACACATATGCTCGGTGATGGCAACGATAGCGTGTTTTTTACCTTTCGCGATACCGGCTTTAATTTCTGCGACCAGATCGTCACGGCTGAATTCCACTTCCGGCACCATCACGAACTCACAGCCACCAGCGATGGCAGCAGCCAGCGTCAGATCGCCGCAGTAGCGGCCCATGACTTCAACGATGGAGATACGCTGGTGAGAAGAGGAGGTATCGCGCAGGCGGTCAATCGCCTCTACAACGGTGCCCAGTGCGGTAAAGTAACCGATAGTGTAGTCGGTGCCTTTAATGTCATTGTCGATGGTGCCCGGCAGGCCGATGCACGGAAAGCCCATTTCGGTCAGGCGTTTTGCCCCCATGTAAGAGCCGTCACCGCCGATAACCACCAGCGCATCAATGCCACGCTTTTTCATGTTCTCGATAGCCACAGCACGGATGTGTTCTTCACGAAATTCCGGGAAACGCGCGGAGCCGAGGAAAGTACCGCCACGGTTGATCATGTCGGAAACGCTGTAACGGTCGAGCTGGATCATACGATCTTCGTATAGCCCCAGATACCCGTCATAAACGCCCATCACTTCCAGACCTTCCGTTAATGCTGCACGGACCACGCCACGAATCGCAGCGTTCATGCCCGGCGCATCGCCGCCACTTGTCAACACACCGATTTTCTTAATCATGACTACCTCTGAACTTAGAATGCAAAATGAAATCTGATGCCGGAAACGGACTTAGGCTCACCCAAAGTACGTAACGAATACTGCCGATAGTATATCAATCCTCTGTTGCTGAATTGATTCAGGTCAGACCAAACGGCGCTAATTTATACAAAAAATGCCGATCCAGCCCACACTTTTACAAGAAAGATAAAAGCTTAAAGCCGTTGTTCTTCCTGCGGTACTACCGAACAAGGATCCTGGTGAATGATGACGTCCGATCCCGGAAAACGAAGTAAAAGCGCCTGCTCGATCTGTTCGGCCACGAGATGCGCCTCAAACAGCGGCAGATTGTCGTCCATTTCTAAATGAATCTGAATAAAGCGGGTCGGCCCTGACTGCCGCGTTCGTAGGTCATGTGCGCCACGCACGCCTGGCCAGGCGGTGACAGTCTCAATAATTTCCTGCCGCTCTGCATCAGGAAGTGCGCGGTCCAGCAGAGCCTGTACGGCTTCATACCCCATACGTAACGCGCTATACAGGATATAAACCCCAATCCCCAGCGCAAACAGCGCGTCCGCCCGATGCCAGCCATACCATGACAGACCGAGGGCGATGAGAATGGTTCCGTTCATCATAACATCAGACTGATAATGAAGCATATCGGCACGCACTGCCTGGCTATGGGTTTTTCGCACCACCCAGCGCTGAAAAGTAACTAAAATCAGCGTGCTAATCAGCGCGATAATGGTCACTATCACCCCGACGCCGGGCGCGTTCATCGGTTCGGGACTTGCCAGATGCTGAATGCCGGTAAGGAAAAGAAACAGCGCGGAGCCGGAAATAAACATACTTTGCGCCAGGGCCGCCAGAGACTCGGCTTTGCCGTGACCAAACGTGTGCTCATCGTCGGCTGGCTGCAACGAGTAGCGGACTACCCAGAGATTAGTGAGTGATGCGGCGATATCGACCAGCGAATCCACCAGTGCAGCCAGGATACTGACCGAGCCGGTATGCCACCATGCGAAGATTTTAATAATTAACAAACAGGACGCCATCACCGTGGCGGCAATCGCTGCGCGGCTGACCAGTTGGCCGTAAGAGTGGTTCATAGATTCTCCTGCTTAACCCTCGGGTAGTATAACGTAGGTCGGGGTCAGGAAGAAAAAGGCGGTAGGCCGCCTCCTTTGCTACGGTGTTTTTACCGATTCACGAAAAACAGGCAAAAAAAACCCCTCCATCATGGAGGGGAAGACAGGGATGGTGTCTATGGCAAGGAAAACAGGGTATGTCACTGGGATGCTACTTACTGCTACTAAACTGCTTAAACGGAGGACTCTGCTGTAACTGCGCAATATCGCGCATCTGCGCCATCCGTTGTTGATACTTTTCATTTAAAACCGCTTGCTGCTCCGGCGTTAACAGAAGGAACATCTGGTTGCGCACGCGGGCCATTTCGACCTGCCGGGCAACCTGTTCCTGCGCCATTTTTTCAGCCTGAGCGCGCACAGCGTTTTCATCAAAATTTTCTGCGGTAATAAGGCGGTGCATTGCCTCAATTTCGCTAACATTAACAGGCGGCTGCTCGTGCCTGGCCTGCTGCATCAGGTCCCGCATCTGTTGGCGCTGATGCTCGGTTAGACTTATGCCGTCAAACATGTGACTCTGCTGACTATTACGCTGCGTAAGTCCTTCGGTCGGGTGCCAGTTATCGCCTGTGATGGCTTCACCTGCCTGGCTTAACGCACTGAACGCCAGTGTTGAGACCATGACGGCAGCGGTAGCTTTGCGCATCACTTGCTCCCAAAAAACTTTGTTTCGCGATTCCACGAGAGACAGTCTACGATTCAGGCTGCAAACTAGCGTCAGGCGGTGTAAAACAACGTAAAGTCATGGATTAGCGCGCTTCGATGACGTAATTTCTGCCTCGGAGGTATTTAAAAAATGAATAAAATCCTGTTAGTTGATGATGACCGGGAGCTCACGTCGTTACTTAAAGAGCTACTCGACATGGAAGGCTTTAACGTTTTAGTCGCTCATGATGGTGAACAGGCGCTGACGTTGATTGATGACAGCATAGACCTGCTTTTACTTGATGTGATGATGCCGAAGAAAAACGGTATCGACACGCTTAAAGAGCTACGCCAGACACACCAGACACCCGTAATTATGTTAACCGCACGCGGCAGCGAGCTGGATCGCGTGCTGGGCCTTGAACTGGGCGCGGACGACTATCTGCCCAAACCGTTTAACGATCGTGAACTGGTCGCGCGGATACGCGCTATCCTGCGCCGCTCGCACTGGAGCGAGCAGCAGCAAAATAGCGATAACGGTTCGCCGACGGTCGAAGTGGATGGCCTGAGCCTGAATCCGGGGCGTCAGGAAGCCAGTTTTGACGGTGAAACGCTGGAGCTAACCGGTACGGAGTTTACCCTGCTCTATCTGCTGGCCCAGCATTTAGGCCAGGTGGTCTCCCGCGAGCATTTAAGTCAGGAAGTGCTCGGTAAACGCCTGACGCCGTTTGATCGCGCTATCGATATGCACATCTCTAACCTACGGCGTAAACTGCCGGAGCGGAAAGATGGGCATCCGTGGTTTAAAACGCTGCGCGGTCGTGGGTATCTGATGGTTTCGGCTTCATGATTGGAAGCCTGACCGCCCGCATCTTTGCTATCTTCTGGCTCACGCTGGCGCTGGTATTGATGCTGGTATTGATGCTACCCAAGCTGGATTCACGCCAGATGACCGAGCTGCTGGAAAGCGAACAGCGTCAGGGCGTAATGATTGAGCAGCATGTTGAAGCTGAGCTAGCCAACGATCCACCCAATGATTTGATGTGGTGGCGTCGGCTGTTCCGCGCGATCGACAAATGGGCACCGCCGGGGCAGCGTCTGGTCCTTGTGACCAGTGAAGGCCGGGTGATTGGTGCCGAACGCAATGAAATGCAGATCATCCGCAACTTTATCGGTCAGTCGGATGATGCCGATCAACCGCAAAAGAAAAAGTATGGCCGGGTTGAACTGGTCGGGCCGTTTTCGATTCACGATGGCGAAGATAACTACCAGCTGTACCTGATCCGCCCTGCCAGCAGTTCACAGTCCGATTTTATCAACCTGCTGTTTGACCGTCCGCTACTGCTGCTGATTGTCACGATGCTGGTCAGCGCGCCGCTGCTGCTGTGGCTGGCATGGAGTCTGGCACGCCCGGCGCGTAAGCTGAAAAACGCGGCGGATGAAGTCGCGCAGGGCAATTTGCGCCAGCATCCGGAGCTGGAAGCCGGACCGCAGGAGTTTCAGGCAGCCGGGGCCAGTTTTAACCAGATGGTGACGGCGCTGGAGCGCATGATGACCAGCCAGCAGCGCCTGTTGTCGGATATCTCTCATGAGCTTCGCACGCCCCTTACGCGTCTTCAGCTCGGCACCGCCCTGCTGCGGCGTCGCAGCGGCGAGAGTAAAGAGCTGGAGCGTATTGAAACCGAAGCGCACCGGCTGGACAGCATGATTAACGATCTGCTGGTGATGTCGCGCAACCAGCAAAAAAATGCCCTGGTCAGCCAGACTATGAAAGCTAATCAGCTATGGGGCGAAGTGCTGGATAACGCGGCCTTTGAAGCCGAGCAGATGGGTAAATCCTTTACTATCGAATACCCGCCGGGCCCGTGGCCGCTGTACGGTAACCCGAGCGCGCTGGAAAGCGCGCTGGAGAATATTGTGCGTAATGCGCTGCGCTATTCCCACACCACCATTTCGGTCGGTTTCGCGGTCGATAAAGAGGGCATCACCATTACCGTTGATGACGACGGTCCCGGCGTCAGTCCGGAAGACCGGGAGCAGATTTTCCGCCCGTTCTACCGTACCGATGAAGCGCGCGACCGCGAATCGGGCGGCACCGGTCTGGGGCTGGCGATTGTTGAAACTGCTATCCAGCAGCACCGTGGCTGGGTCAAAGCCGAAGACAGCCCGCTTGGCGGGTTACGTCTGGTGATTTGGTTGCCGCTGTATAAGCGGGCGTAAGGTCTTCCCCAGCGTGAAGCTGGGGAAAGGCTATTTTCCCCATAACCGACGCGAATTATCCTCAATCTTGCCGCTAACTCGCCGCTTCTGCATAGTCCGCGTCCAACTGGCCGACAGCCCTGCCGCTGACAGCAAACGATGATACTGCTCATCATCAAACGGCATTGACCACGCAATCACCCCGGCTTCATACACGGTGACATCGCTCACCCGCGAGGCCAGCGTAAGCGGTGCGCCAGCAGAGACTTTCCCGCCCGCGATCACCCGATACAACCAGCCGGTTTTTCCGCTCGCCTGCATGATGGACGCCATATCGCTGATAGCAAAGTGAAAATTCAGCTTAAAGCACGGTGAGCGCGGCTGCGTCACCTGGATAAAGGTCTCACCCCAGCGGAAGATATCGCCGATAAATACATTTTCTTCGTTCAGCCCCTCGGTTGACAGATTCTCACCAAACGCCGGAGCCACAAACAGATCCTCCTGCTCAGGAAACTCACGCGCCCAGTGAAGATAATGCTCCCGAGGATAGTGGCACAGCGCGCGGTCGGGTCCCCCGTGGATTTTGCTTTCTGCCTGCTCATCACCGGCCAGCCCCCGCTCCGTCAGAGTCAGTTCGCCCGCCACCTGTACCTTCGCAATGGCGCTGGGACGGCTTCCTTCGTAGTCCTGAACCCTGCCAGTGAACACCTCAACCGGATATCGCATCTGTATCTCTCTTCCCGACAAATTTGCTCCATTAAAACATATTTTTTACCCGCACCTTCCAAAATGCGAACCACGTTCACATGGCGCGTTGCCAGACATGCTATTTATTAAAATGATTTTGAAACAGCATTTCATAATAAGGAGTCAACGTGACGGTACAATCGCAATTTGCTGGCGTCTGGTGCCCTGCCATTACGCCGCTGGATCAAGACGGAAAGCTCGACCTGAACGGCCTGAAGCAGCATCTTCAACGCCTGACCAGGGCAAATATTGATGTGATTTTGTTGATGGGCAGCATCGGCGAGTTTGCTTCTTTTACCCTGGAAGAGCGATTAACCTTAATTCGCGAGGCCAGGACGATGAGTTCGCTCAAGATGGTTGCCAACGTGTCATCGACCTGTATGAACGATATTCAGTGCATGGCTGAGGAGGCGTACCGCGTTGGCTACGATGCGGTGATGGTGTTACCGCCTTATTATTACGGGCAAACGCCGAAGCAATTGCTGAGTTATTTCCGCCAGCTGGGTAACACGCTCAGCGGCCAGTGGTTTGCCTATAACTTTCCGGCTCGCACCGGCTGCGATTTAACACCGGATCTGATTGCCACCCTCGCCGCTGAATTCCCGCACTTTGCCGGGATTAAAGATACCGTCGATTGCCAGTCTCATACCCGCAGTATGATCCAGGCGACCCGCGCCGTACGTGAGGATTTTGCCGTACTCTCCGGCTATGACGAATATTACATCCCCAATCTGCTGGCGGGCGGCGCTGGCGTGATCTCCGGTTTAAACAATGTGATGCCAGAGCTATTTGTCAGCGCTCGCGAGGCGTTTAAGCAAGGCGACCTGGAGACGTTGCGTGAGATACAACAAAACATCGGCACCTATATGTCCATATATGCGATTGGCGATGATTTTGTCTCAACGATTAAGACCGTGGTATCGCGTAAATTCGGCTATTGCACCGGGGTATCACGGAATGCGGGAGGTGCGTTAAACGAACACGAGTGCCGCACGATTGATGAGGTATTTGATATCAAGAGCTAAAAGAAAAAGCCCGGCAGCAGCGCTAACCGGGCTTTTTCAGAAAGGCTACCTATTATTCTACTGCTCCCAGCACATTGGCTTTTGAGGCTTCGGCTTTTGCCGCTCTGGCTTTCACCTTCCGCGACCAGATGGAAGTCAGGATCGGCACCAGAATGGAGGTCACAATCACCGATGTGGCGACCAGCGACGTCGCCGCAGGGGCCATCGGTTTAAATTCCGGGATCATCTCCGCGATCAGGACTGGCGTTGCCACCGCCGCACCCGCCGAGCTGGATGCGGCAATTCCCGCCGTACCGTCACCGCCGCCAATCAGTTTATCAGCAATAATCAGCGGGATACCCGTCACGATAATAACCGCCACGCCCAGCAGAACACCCAGCAGTCCGGTTTGTGCAATCACGCTTAAATCAATGGTGTTTCCCAGCGCGAAGGCGAAGAAAGGGATCAGCGTCTGTACCGCTTTGCTGAAAAACTCCCGTAATTCCGGGTCCAGATTACCCAGCGCGAAGCCAACCAGGAAAGGTAAGACTGCGCCGACGAAAACGTGTGGTTCAAACGACGCAATGCCTGCGGTGCCCAGAATAATCATGGTCATCAGCGGACCGGACTCCAGCGACATCAGGACAAATGCGCCCGCCTCTTCTTTGGTGCCGTACTGCTGCATAATGGAGGCGTACAGCCCGCCGTTGGTCATGTCCATCGCGGCCACCAGCGCCAGCGTGGAGAGTCCGGCGAAGAACCCCACCTCAACCCCGTGCTCCGGGATAATGCGCGAGGCAATCGCCGCCACCAGCCAGGCCACGGCAATTTTGGTTACGACCAGCGTGCCGGATTTACGCAGTACCGTTCCCGTCGCGCTCAGCTTAATCGATGCGCCCATACAGAAAAACCAGACCGCCAGGATCGGCACCGTCCCGGTAATCATCCCATTGGTGAACGATCCGAAGTATTTTCCTGCCCCCGGCGCAAAGGTATGGCACAGCGCGCCCAGGAACAGCGGGACGAGCATCATGCCCCCCGGAATTTTTTCAATTTTGCGTTTAATCTGCATCTTCTTCACCTGTAAGCATAAAAATGGGGCGATTTTTATGGACGAGAACCCCCTCAGTCAGAAAGGTCTCCCGTATCGATGAAAGGAAGATAATCATTCAGGGAAACTATAAAAGTGATCCTGAACACACAAATTGAAACGCAGTTTCTATTTTAATGGATCATTGTTTTTTATTTGATGCAGATCACCATAGCACCCAGAAACAAGACATAAAAAAAGCCCCCGCGGCAGGGCCTGCGGAGGCTTTTTCTCTACACCTCAGTGCAGAGTATCAGTCAGAAGACTTATTTTTTTGCAGCAAAACGCGCCGCAGCTTCGTCCCAGTTCACCACGTTCCAGAACTCTTTGATGTAGTCCGGGCGACGGTTCTGGAATTTCAGGTAGTAAGCATGTTCCCACACATCCAAGCCCACAATCGGGAAACCAGAAACGCCGGCGACGGCTTCACCCATCAGCGGAGAGTCCTGGTTAGCGGTAGAAACCACAGCCAGTTTGTCGTCTTTCAGCACCAGCCATGCCCAGCCGGAACCAAAGCGGGTAGCGGCCGCTTTCTCAAACTCTTCTTTGAATTTTTCCACGGAGCCGAAATCACGCTCAATAGCGGATTTCAGATCGCCCTGTAGGGTGGTGCCTTTTTTCAGGCCTTTCCAGAACAGGCTGTGGTTAGCGTGGCCACCGGCATTGTTGCGCAGCACGGTTTTCTTGTCCGCCGGAACCTGATCCAGTTTGGCAATCAGTTCTTCTACCGGCAGGTTAGCCAGTTCCGGCAGGCTTTCCAGCGCGGCATTGGCGTTATTGACATAGGTCTGGTGATGTTTGGTGTGATGGATCTCCATCGTCTGCTTATCGAAATGCGGTTCAAGGGCATCGTAGGCATACGGCAGGGATGGCAGTGTATAGCTCATAATCATCTCCATTATTGTCGGGCGGCAGATGTGTTAACGCCGCGTAAGCAGTTGGTTCATTATAGTTAATTAAATGATATTGAAAATGTTTATCAATGCCGTAGTTTTAATAAGGTTATAACTTTCGGTTATGAAGCGAAAATTGTGAGCTTGCTCATTCGATTACTCGGTTCATTGCCAGTGTGCGACACAACGCGGCAATCCGCTGAAGGTTACTTTACCGTGCAATTTTTACACTCATCGGGTCGGGGAGGTTTTACCGGCCATAAAAAAGATGAGGATAAATGCATGAGTAACATGATTACGATGGGTATTCTTTGGCATTTGATAGGCGCAGCCAGTGCAGCCTGTTTCTATGCCCCGTTCAAAAAAGTCAAAGGCTGGTCGTGGGAAACCATGTGGTCGGTCGGCGGTACCGTTTCCTGGCTGATTTTGCCCTGGACGATCAGCGCCATCCTGCTGCCTGACTTCTGGGCGTATTACGGTTCTTTTAGTGCCTCCACGCTGCTGCCAGTGTTTCTTTTTGGCGCGATGTGGGGCATTGGTAACATCAACTATGGCCTGACCATGCGCTACCTCGGCATGTCGATGGGCATTGGCATCGCGATTGGCATCACGCTGATTGTCGGCACGCTGATGACGCCGATTCTGAACGGTAATTTCGACATTCTGATCCACACCCGCGGTGGTCGCATGACGCTGCTGGGCGTGCTGGTTGCGCTGGTAGGCGTGGGGATTGTTACCCATGCTGGTCGGCTTAAAGAACGCCAGATGGGTATTGAAGCGGAAGAGTTCAATCTGAAAAAAGGCCTCCTGCTGGCGGTGATGTGCGGGATCTTTTCCGCTGGCATGTCGTTTGCGATGAACGCCGCGAAGCCGATGCATGAAGCGGCAGCGGCGCTGGGCGTCGATTCCCTGTACGTCGCGCTGCCAAGCTACGTGGTGATTATGGGCGGCGGCGCGCTGATCAACCTCGGCTTCTGTTTTATTCGTCTGGCAAAAGTGAAAAATTTGTCGGTAAAAGCGGACTTCTCGCTGGCAAAACCGCTGATCGTCAGCAATATCCTGCTGTCAGCACTCGGCGGGTTAATGTGGTATTTGCAGTTCTTCTTCTATGCCTGGGGCCACGCGCGTATTCCGGCGCAGTACGATTATGTCAGCTGGATGCTGCATATGAGTTTCTACGTGCTGTGCGGTGGGATTGTCGGTCTGGTACTGAAAGAGTGGAATAACGCCGGGCGTCGTCCGGTCAGCGTGCTGAGCCTCGGCTGCGTGGTGATTATCGTCGCAGCGAATATTGTCGGACTGGGCATGGCGGGTTAGCGGATGCCCCCTGCTGGCACGGCAGGGGGACGTCGGTTACGACGAATGTCGGACCCCGTTGAACAGCAGAAACAGGTAACAGCATACCGGCACCAGAAAACTCATCTTCAGGCCGGCGATATCAATGACCGCACCCTGAATAAACGGGATCGCCCCGCCGCCAATGCCGGCCATGATTAAACAGGCCGAGATCCGCGCGGCATCATCCTGCAACCCGCTTAAGGTGCGGGAAAAGATGATTGGATATAACACCGAGTTCATCACGCCAATCGTCAGCAGGCAGTAGCCTCCCGCACGGCTGGCCAGCACGATCGCCGCAAGCGTCAGCACGATAGCGCCGGTCACGCAGCAGCAATACATCCGCCGGGGATGACAATAGCGGGCGCAGAGTCCATACAGCAGCCTGCCGATTAATGCACCACCCCAATAACACGCCACCAGCGAGGTGGCCGTTGCCCGAGAAAAACCGCCCAGCGACGCCTCATTGAGGTAACTCAGAATCGTTGTCCCGAGGCTGACCTCAACGCCGACATAGACAAAAATCCCGGCCACGCCTGAACGAAACTGCGGCTGTTGCCACAGGTAGCGCCAGCGCCCCGGTTGCGCGATCGTTGCATCGCGAAAGTCGTGCATCCGGCTTTTATGCAGCAAAAGGAATAACAGCAGACCGGCCAGCATCAATCCGATATAGAGGCCCGCAATCGCCGTCGTTGAGGCTGAAACGGTCAAAGCCAGCACGCCCGCGAGCAGCACCGGCGCAAGCGTCGCGCCGCAGGAGTTGATTGATGACGCCAGGCTCAGCCTGCCGGGCGCGTTTTCAGGCGCTCCCAGCCGGGTGACGTAAGGGTTTGCCACTACCTGCATGGCGGCCACGCCCATCGCGAGAATGAAAATGCCCGCCAGACACAGTGCGAAAAGCATCGTCCATAGCGAAAAGACAATCACCAGCGCCCCACCACAGGCGAGACACAGAGCAAAGGTCAGCGCCCGACGATAGCCAACGCGGTTCATCCACTGTGAAGCCGGAAAACAGATCACAAACGGGGCCAGATAAAAAGCAACGTTCACCAGCATGGCGTCGCGCCACGAGAGCGAGAACGTCGTTCTGAAAAAAGGAATTAACGCGCTGTTAATGGAGGTCAGCAATCCCCAGTAAAAAAAGACGGCAGAGAGCAGCGCAAAAGCGCCGGAAGTGTTTTTTTGATGATGCAGCATAACGAATCCATCCTTAACTGCCCGATAGCCACGCTACCGGGCAAACGTGCCTCAGAGTGTCAGTTCGCGCTCAAGTAGTGCGGTCATGTCACTAGCATCTCTGCCCTGCAATAACTGCTGGCGGAAATCGTCATGCATCAACTTGCGGGCCAGCCGCGAGAAGATTTTCATGTGATCGCCCTTCTCCTGTTCGCTCACCGTCAGCATAATCACCAGCGAGACGTCTACCCCCTCTCCCCACGATAACGGCGTCTTCAGGCGCATTAACGACACGCTGCTGTTCAGTACCGCTGCGGATTTACAGTGCGGGATGGCGACCGCAAAGCCGAGCGCGGTAGAAAAAACCGCTTCCCGCTGCCAGATGGCGGTCTCGACGTCCACCCCCGAACGCACCCGCTGTTCAATCTCAAAATTATCCGTGAGCAGCTTGATGACTTCCGCCTTACTGGTGGCGTCCCGATCCAGCAATAGCAGGGCCGGATCGAAAACGGGTAGCACGCTGGCCGCCGACGTCTCATGCAGCAGGGATGTCACCTCCGCCGCGCTTTCACAGGCCAATGCCCGCTGCAACGTCTTCCGGCAATCATCCATTTCCAGCGAGGCCAGCTGCTTTTTCGCCCCGGCAATTCGTCCGGCGGACATGCTGATCTGCCGCAGCCCTGTGCCCAGCAGCAGCGGCATCACCGCCGGATCGCCGCCCATTTCTCCACACAGGCAGAGTTCCACGTTTGTTCGCGTGGCCATCTCGTTAAGCAGCATCAGGAAAGCGGGATCGCAGTAGTTATACAGATGGCGAACGTGTGGATTGCCCCGGTCGCAGGCGAGGAAATACTGCACCAGGTCGTTGCTGCCAATAGAGGCAAAATCGATCCATTTCGCCGCTCTTTCCAGCAGGTACAGCGCAGAAGGCACCTCCGCCATGATACCTAAGCGCCATTCGCCGACGGCGACGCCTTCCGCGTGAAGCTGTTCCGCTACCTGATGAAAGCGGGCGTGCAGCCATTTAATCTCTTCAAGCGTCGCCACCATCGGCACCATGATATCCAGCGGCCCTGCCGCGCTGGCGCGCAGCAATGCCCGTACCTGACTGGTAAAAATGGCCTCAAACGCCGGATAAAGGCGTACTGCCCGCCAGCCGAGGAACGGGTTCTCTTCCTGCGGCAGGTTTAAATAATCGCAGGGTTTATCGCCGCCGATATCCAGCGTACGGATCACGACTTTCTTACCCTGCGCCAGCGTCAGTACATGCCGGTACGCCTGATATTGTTCTTCTTCATCCGGCGGTGTGCTTCGCTCACAAAACAACATTTCGGTGCGAAACAGGCCAATACCTTCCGCACCCGCCGCGAAGGCATTTTCCGCTTCGTCAGCCAGGGCGATATTCGCCAGCAGTTTCACGCGTTCTCCGTCGCGGCTGACGCCTGCCATCCGGGCGAGCGGTTCCAGCCGCCGGGTAATGCGCGCGATTTTGTCCTCTTCCATGTCGCGCCACTGTTCAGCACAGGCATCCGGCGCGACGATCAGCACGTCATAACGCGTGTCAATCAGCAGCGGGGCACCCGCAGGCACAGACGCGTTCGGCACGCATAAGAGCGGGATGCCAAAGGAACGGGCGAGGATCACCGTGTGGGAGGTTTCGCCGCCCTCGCCCATCACAATACCTTTCAGATGAGGACCGCGCAGGGCGAGAAACTGACCCGGCGTAATCAGTCCGGCGCTGATGATGATGGAATCCTGCTGTAAATCCGGCAGGGTAAACAGCGGCCGTTCGGTCAGATTCGCGGCCAGGCGCAGCCCGAGATCCTGTAAATCCAGCGCCCGCTGCTGCAAATACTGGCTCTGACTTTCGTGTAATGGCTGGCATAGCCCGTCAATCACGCGCGCCAGCGCCGCCAGTGCGTTGCGTGCGGCGGGAGGTGTCAGCAGCGCCTTTTCCAGCATCGCATCCTGGAGCAAGGTAATATGCGCACCGAGCACCGACGCGGCCTCGCCCTGCGCCTGGCGGCTCTCCTCTTTTAGCTGCGCGCGGGTGACCGTCAGCGTATGCGCCAGCCGCTGCTGCTGAAGGCCAGCGTCTTCCGGCGCTTCCTGCTCAGCAAGCTGCGGCAAATCCACCGCGCCCAGAGGCACCGCCACCCCGCTTGCCAGCCCCGGACTGACGCCGTTACCCCGCAGGCAGGTGGCCGTGGTGGCCGCCAGAAACACGGGCAAAGGCTGTTGGTGATGCGTCGTCGCAGGGACAAGCGGCCCGTCGCATTCCGCCAGCTCGCGGGTAATAAACGCGTTCAGCGTCTGCCAGGCATCCTGCTCATCCTCACCGTCAATATGCAGTTCGCACGCATCGTGGTGAAGTATATCTGCGCCGATGAGCGCCAGTACGCTTCCGGCATCGACCTGCCGCTGGTTACGCAGATTATGCAGCGTCACACGGGAGTGAAATTCCGCCACGCGCTGTTGCAGCTCGGCCGCAGGCCGGGCATGAAGGCCATTTTCGAGGGGACACACAAACGCTATTTTACGCATCGGATTTTCCTTTTTCCGCAGGGGTGATCCGCCAGGTGACTGGCGTACAGGGTTGGACTGGGGTATGACTTCCGGAAAGCGGCGTTTCTGCCAGCGTCACGCGCGCTACGTCGCTGGAGAGTACAGGTTCGACACCGTCGAGTAGTGTGGTGCCCGGATTCCAGCCGCGCAGGATCAGCGCCTCCTCGTTCTGCGCTTTTTTCAGCGTGCTGAAATGCAGCGGGGTATCCCAGCGCAGCAAGCTGTACGCTGCCGGAAAGCGCATGCCGTGAGGATTGGTTTTAAAGCGCGACCAGCCAGAGTCCAGCCAGCCGGAAGCGGGTGTGCGCCAGTTCTCAATGTCACGCCAGAACGCCGCGTCCGGCCCCTGATGCAGAGGCACCAGCGCCAGATGACAATCAAAACGACCAGGCAACTGCGAGTCCGGCGAAGGCAGCACCATGCCGGAGGCGCGCCCCGGACGCCACGGCATATCCGGCTGTCCCAGCCAGCCGACGCTGCGCAGCAGGGTAATCGCCAGCGTATCGGGACGGTCAGCGGGGATTTCATACTCGCGCAGCCCGTCGGTGACCACGCACATGCCGTGCTGCTCATCATGCATCATCGCCAGGCTTTGCATCGGCCACAGCGACGCGGGCGCTTCCGTCCACTGCTCTTGCTGCCAGATATCCAGCGCCTGCGGACGGTTTTCCCGGCGGATCAGGCCAAAGGGTTGATCGGCAAAATGGAACATCCCGCTGATGCCGGTGGGGATCTCCAGCTGGAGCCGGTGATCGCGCAGGGTGTTGTCGATCCGTACCTGCACATCCAGCAGCGGACGATCGCGATCGAGGGCGATCGTCATGCTGACGTTAAGTTGCCCGTTACGCCGATGCTGCTGACGGGCAGCCAGATCCTGCGGCGCAGCGATGCACCAGCTCAGGTTAAGCGTATCGGCCAGCGCATCCCGCTGCCAGATGGCGGAGACTAATGCGCCGTCGCTGGTCACCCGCCAGTCATCTTCCGGCGGGGAGTAGTTATAGTTGTCCCCCGCATCGCCGCCATCAACCAGCCGCAGGATAGCGTTCCACTGTTTGCCGCTGCGTTTGTCGAGCAGCGAGATATGCCCATCCGTCAGCGTCAGGCACAGCCACGGGTTATCGAGCGCAGCAATCGTTTCTTGCGGCACGGTAAACCCGGCAGGCGCATCCTCCTGAAGATAAAGCGTTTGATAGCCGCAGGCAGGCAGGGCTTTTGCCTCAAGGATAATGTCGCATTTGCGATACCACACCGTGGTGGTACTGTTGGAAAGCTCCTGCACAATCACCGACATATCCTGCTGTTCTTCCTGAACAATTTGCCAGCGGCACGGCTGCCCCGCGTCATCGACGATGGCAAAATGTGCGCCCGGCACGTAAATCGTCAGCGCCACCCGCCCGTCGCGCGCGTAAGGCAGCGGGTTGAAGACAATGATTTTTTTGCCCTGCTGCCGCGCGGCGATCCCTTCCGCCAGCATTTTCATGTTGAGGTCGAAAAGCTGGCTGGCGGACTCATGGCCGGAGGTTAAACGCGCTTTCACCATCGCATTGACGCGATCGGCGTTACAGCCGCCAATACTGTCATGGGCGTGGGATTTCATTGCCTCACGCCAGATATTCTCCACCGCCGTTTGCGGATAAGGCAGCCCCAGTTGCCAGACCACGCTCAATAACGGTTCAAGCTGCTGGCTGAGGAAGTTCTCCAGCCGGACGTTAGCCTGCTTGATATCCATGCGCGTCGAGAAAATGCCCCGATGAATACGCATATATTTCGGACTGAGTAACTCACCCTGATACGTCGCCAGTTCGACTCCCGTCCGTTCCAGCGCCGCAAAGTAGCGGTTAAAATCGCTGCGCACGAAATGGTAGTCAGACTGCTGCGTATTAAGCGCGTCGAGCATTGCCGGAACGCCATGCTCAAAGGGGGACTGATCGTTACCGTTGGGGAGCAAAACGTGCCCGGAGGTGCTGAATTTCGCCTGTTTTTGCAGAATACCGGGCAGTACCTGCCATGCCTTTTGCGCGTCGGTGGGCAGCCATTTCGCACAGCCATATCCCCACGGCAGCACGGCGGTGGTGACGCAACTGCCGTCAGCGCTCTGCCAGCGAAACTCGCTGGCAGCAACGCCGTGCTCGCACCAGCCGCGCCAGATCACCGCGCGATCCATCGCAAACTGCGTCAGGAACATCGGCAACTGGGCGCTCTGGCCGAAGGAGTCGGGGACGTAACCCACGGACATCCGGCTTCCCATCGCGTTGCAGTCCGCCATGCCCAGCAGCAAATTGCGGGTTATGGATTCTGCGCCGACCACTAAGAAATCGGTCTGGGTGTACCACGGACCGATAAGTAGCCTGCCCTCGTCGATCAGTTTTTGCACCCGCGCACGGTTTTCGGGCGCGATGTTAAAATAATCTTCCAGCACCACGGTCTGCCCATCAAGTATAAATGGGCCTAATGACTCATCGGCCTCAAGGCGCTGAAGTAAATCGGCCATAAAATAATAAAGCACGACCCGAGAATCATTTTCAGTGAAATACCACTCGCGATCCCAGTGCGTATGTTGGATCAAATGAACTGTTTTCATCTTTATTCCTGCCTTTTTTAGGGGCGAGAAAATACCACGGATAGCTATCCGTTAATTTTCATGATTAGTGGCGAACCGCCGTTAATATCTCTTTATATTAACGACTGGCTTTAAATTTTGGTGCCGCCATTTCTTTTTTAATGGCTTCGCCCGGTACATTGCGAAATACCAGCAGCGATCCACAGGCGATAATCGCGGAGCCACAGGCGATGGAGAGAACATATATCGGCCACTGTTCTACCGCCAGCCAGCCGTAAAACCCGGAAATGGGAGCCTGGTTCACCGCACCCATTCCCACCGCCATCGCCGCGCCGACCGCAGAGCCGATCATGTTAACCACGATGATTTTAGGATTGGACAGCGCAAACGGAATGGCCCCTTCCGAGACGCCAATCAGCCCCATCAGCGTGGACGCCTTGCCCGCTTCACGCAGCGATTCCGGGAAGCGTTTTGCCCACAGTAGCGTGGCAACGCCCAGACCGATAGGCGGTACGATGATGGCGACCTGCGCAGCAGTATTAGGATCGTAAATCCCGGAAGCCAGTAGCGCCATTGCCGTGGTGACCGCCGCTTTATTCACGGGTCCGCCAAGGTCAAAGCCCACCATGCCGCCAATCACCGCCGCCAGCAGCACTTTATTGGTACCGGACATCGACAGCAGCCAGTGCTCCATACCGTGATTAAGCGCCGCCAGCGGCGTGCCAATAACAAACGCCATCACAATGCACGTCAGCAGCGTCCCACCGACCGGCAGGATAAAAATCGGCCCGGCAGAGGCCAGAGCTTTCGGTAATTTGATGTATTTGATGAGCGCCCGGACGATATACCCGGCGACGAAACCGGCGGCCAGCGCCCCCAGAAAGCCGGTTCCCAGACTGCTCGCCAGTAATCCCCCCACCATCCCCGGCGCGATACCCGGCTTATTGGCGAGGGCAAAACTGATATAACCCGCCACCACCGGCAGCATCAGCGACAGGGCCAGTCCGCCGAAGCCGTCGAAGCGGTGCAGCACCTGCACAACCAGGCTGGCCGCCTGCTCATGGCTGGCATCCCAGATATTATCAATGCCGTACATCGACGCGCCAATACGCGCGATCCCCATAATGACCGCGCCGGCAATCACAAAGGGCAACATCCACGACACGCCGGTCATAATGGCGTTTTTCACTTCCGCGCCCACTGAAGGCTTGCCGCCTCCTCCCTGAAACTTAGCCATGCGCAACCTCCTGTTCAACGGCTTCAAAAACGGCATCCCCGAATTTAATCGGATCGGAGACGCTGCACTCCAGCTTAACCAGTCCTGCAAAACGTTCTTTGCCGTTGATGGCGACATCGGCGGCAATAATCACCGCGTCGGCCCGCGCCAGATCCTCGTCAAGGATCTCATTCTCCGCGCCCATGCAGCCCTGGGTTTCAACTTTGACCTCATGACCCCGTTTTTTCCCCGTCATTTCAAGCGCTTCCGCTGCCATATAGGTATGGGCAACGCCGGTCGGACATGCAGCAACACAAACAATAAACATCATTCAGCCTCTCAGGTTTGTTCAGACAAAAAAAAGCACAATGGCGAAAACGCGCATTGTGCTTTGTGGATGAAATCAGGTTGGCCTGCGTGATGGCAATCGGCACCGCTGGCATGGCGGCAAGCGATTAGCTGGCGCAGGCTGGATATACGGAAACTAAAACGCAGTTCATCGCGTTTACGGCAACATAACACGCGCTGGCAAGGTGACGGCGAAATCGCCGCAAGACGTTGTTTGCGCCGGTGGAAACGGGCGCGTAATGCCTGCCCGGTACAATCCCATAAACGGGACCACTCCTGCGACATTTGATAATGCGGACAGTCGGCAGAAAACAGGTCAACGTCAGAAAGATCGTCAGGTGAATTTAGCCAACAAATATCATCAAGCGCGACGTTACTTTTGTTATCTCGCGATAACAAAAAAGCAGCGGCGGATATAAACAGCAAAATGATAATGGCTAACATTCTACCTCCATGAGTGAATGCGCTATTATAAAACAGAATTTTCGCCAACAAATGTGATTTATAGCACAGAGATTTATTTTAATTTTTAGCGCGGTACTGCGGTCGTTATTTACCGTTAATCATTCATCATATTTATATTAGAGGCGGTTCCGTCACGGCTGCGATGACGCCACTGTCCCGGCGTCATGCCTATTTCACGGTTAAATACCACGGAAAAATAATTACTGTCTTCAAAGCCGCACTGCATGGCGATGTCGCCAATCAATATTTCAGTGTGCTGCAAGAGATATTGCGCGTGGCAAATCCGCAGCTGGCGCAGATACTGGCTGATGGTCATCCCCGTCTGGCTGCGAAACTGCTGGCGCAGGGGGCGCTCGCTGCACTGCTCCTGTTCGCAAAAGGTTTCGAGTACGAAAGGCGTGTCCAGACTTCCTGCCAGGGCGGTGATCAGCTTATCCAGCAGCGGCTCGCGCGACGTTGCCGACAAATTATCGGTGGTATAGCGGTGTCTTTTCAGGGTCACCACCAGTTGTGCAAAGAGCAGTTCGGCCATGTCATTGACCTGCACATCAGGATGGGCGCTTTCGTGTTCGAGCTGCGCGATTACCTGCCGTGCCTGACTCATTCCAGTGCTGCCAAGCCGCCAGTGCGCCCGCCTTTCAGGCCCGCTAAAGCCGGGAATATGCGCGTCCCAGTCGAAATTAAGTTTCAGGCGGTCAGGGCAATAGATAATATTTTGTAATACCAGGTCGTTGACCGAAGCATAGGAGTGTTTGTCTTCGGCGCGGATATAAAACAGGTCGCCGCGCGTGATGCGGTACGGGCGGTCATTGAGGACGTGCAGGCCATTGCCACGCCATACCAGCACCAGTTCGCAAAACTCGTGAGTATGTTCAGCAAAGACGTTTTGCGGATAGCGATCCGCAACGGCGACTGCCTGACCGACGCTGGTGAAAAAGTCGGCTTTACGAAGAATTAACTGGCCCACAGCAGGATCACCTCAACGACGAATGACCGGCTATTATCTTCTGACGGTCGATCAAAAACGTTGATTCTCTTCGCGTTACTGAAGAATTTCGTCGCGTCCCTGACGAATATCGCGCGGGGACCAGGAAAACTCGCGGCGAAACAGGGTCGAAAAGTGGTTACTGTCGCCGAATCCGCAGCGATAAGCGATATCCGTCACGCTTTCGTCACTGTGGCGCAGCAGATGGCGCGCTTTAATCAAACGCAGCCGGTTCAGGTAACGTTGTGGGGTCAGGCCGGTGGATTGCTTGAGCTGACGATGCAATGTCCGCAGCGACAACGAAAAATGATCTGCCAGATCGTCCCAGCACACCTCGTCGGCAAAATGATCGTCAAGCCAGGCGATCAGCTGGTTGAGACGAGCGTCATTATCCTCCGCCCCTTCCGCCAGGCTGCTTTTACGCAGCAGCACCAGCAGTTGCATAAACAGCAGTTCGCGGTTTGCCCGTTCCGGCGCATCCGCCGCGTCGTCTTTCGGTTCAAGCTGGCTGACAAGCTGCCGCACCTGCGTCAGCACCGCCTGATTAACGCGCCAGTGTGAAGGGTATTGACCGTTCTGCTCCTGCGGCAGCAGCAAATTCAGTCCGCTTAAAAACTGAAAAGCATCCGGGGAGCGGTATAGCACGTTAGTCAGGCACAGATTGTCAGTGTGCTCATACAGATGACGGTCATGATCGCGGACAAAACAGATCGTCCCGCCGCTGATGGTATAGGGCTGGCCGTTAAAAACATGAATGCCAGTACCATGTTCGACAATCACTATTTCATGAAAGTCATGATGATGCTCCGGGAAGGCCGACTGCGGAAGACGCGGCTCGATCGCCACTGGCGAATTACCCGAAGGAAAGAAATCCACGCTGTGAAGTACGGTCATAAGAGTCGCCACCAGTGAGAAGAATTCTCATGATAGTAATTAAGGCCCCGCATTCTCATCTTGAAATTTTGACGATAAAGCGTGCAAACACTGCCGATTTTTCAAGAAATGGACGGAAAGCATCAGAAATGCGGCGGCGGTCACATCCCCCTTTCGCAGCAAAATGTGAGCTTCCTCACGTTCATCTTTGCTTTCTTGCCAGCGGCCAATTTCCCCTGTCAGTAACAAGAAGGTAGAACCAGGCGTCCTTTTTTAGACTGTGGGCATTGACTCTCAGAAGGACCCTATCATGACTTTTCGCCATTGCGTCGCTGTCGATTTAGGCGCATCCAGCGGGCGTGTAATGCTTGCACGCTATGACCGCGAACAACGCACCCTCACGCTGCGTGAAATGCACCGCTTCGTCAATCGTCTGCAAAAAGTGGACGGTTATGACTGCTGGGATATCGACAGCCTGGAGGCGGAGATCCGCCGTGGTCTGGAGAACGTGTGCGAGGCGGGCATCGTTATTGACAGCATCGGCGTGGATACCTGGGGGGTGGATTACGTACTGCTGAACCGCCAGGGCGAACGCGTCGGTCTGCCCATCGCCTACCGTGACGATCGTACCGACGGCGTGATGGCGCAGGCGCTTAATCAACTCGGCAAGGCGGAAATTTACCGCCGCAGCGGCATTCAGTTCCTGCCGTTTAATACGCTTTATCAGCTTCACGCGCTGGTCCAACAGCAACCCGAGGTGGCGCGAGAGGTTGCTCATGCGCTGCTCATTCCTGATTACTTCAGCTACCGTCTTACCGGGCAGATGAACTGGGAATATACCAACGCCACCACTACTCAACTGGTCAATATCAATACCGATAGCTGGGATGAAACGCTGCTGGACTGGACGGGAGTGGACGCCGCGTGGTTCGGCAAACCCACGCATCCCGGCAATGTGATCGGTCACTGGACCTGTCCACAGGGTAATGCCATTCCGGTGGTGGCAGTCGCCAGTCACGATACCGCCAGCGCGGTGATTGCCGTTCCGCTGGAAGGGAAAGACGCGGCGTGGATCTCCTCCGGCACCTGGTCGCTGATGGGCTTTGAAAGCAAAACGCCGTATACCAGCGACAAGGCGCTGGCTGCCAATATCACCAACGAAGGCGGCGCGGAAGGGCGTTATCGGGTGCTGAAAAATATCATGGGCCTGTGGCTGCTCCAGCGGGTGCTGGCTGAACAACAGGTTACCGATCTGCCGGGCCTGATTGCCCGTACCGAAGCGCTGCCCGCCTGCCGCTTTGTCATCAATCCCAATGACGATCGTTTTATTAATCCGGGCAACATGAGCGCGGAGATCCAGGCCGCCTGCCGTGAGGCCGGTCAACCAGAGCCGACCAGCGATGCCGAACTGGCACGCTGCATTTTCGACAGCCTCGCGATCCTGTATGCCGACGTGCTGGGCGAGCTGGCCGCTCTGCGCGGCAAGCCGTTCAGCCAGCTGCATATTGTCGGCGGCGGCTGCCAGAACCAGTTGCTCAATCAGCTTTGCGCCGACGCCTGCGGCATTACGGTGATCGCCGGACCGATTGAAGCCTCCACGCTCGGCAATATTGGCGTCCAGCTTATGACGCTGGATGAACTGAGCGACGTTACTGATTTTCGCAAGGTGGTGGTTGCTAACCACGACCTGACCACTTTCACCCCTCATCCTGATAATGAGATCGCTCGCTACGTCGCGCAATCTCAGTCAACACGACAGACAAAGGAGCTTTGCGCATGACCACTCCACTAGAACACGCCTGGGAACTCGCGAAACAGCGGTTCGCCGCTGTAGGTATCAATGTCGAGGAGGCCCTGCGCCAGCTCGATCGCCTGCCCGTTTCCATGCACTGCTGGCAGGGCGATGACGTTGCCGGGTTTGAAAATCCGGAAGGCAGCCTGACCGGCGGTATTCAGGCCACGGGGAATTATCCGGGCAAAGCGCGTAATGCCGCCGAACTGCGTGCCGATCTGGAACTGGCGTTTAGCCTGATCCCCGGACCGAAGCGTCTTAATCTGCATGCGATTTATCATGAAGCTGAAACGCCGGTCGCGCGTGACCAGATCAAGCCGGAACATTTTAAAAATTGGGTGGAGTGGGCTAAAGCCAACAAGCTGGGCCTGGATTTTAACCCATCCTGCTTCTCCCATCCGCTGAGCGCCGATGGCTTTACGCTTTCGCATGCTAATCCTGAGATTCGCCAGTTCTGGATCGATCACTGTAAGGCCAGCCGCCGCGTCTCCGCATACTTTGGCGAGCAACTCGGCACGCCGTCAGTGATGAACATCTGGGTTCCGGACGGGATGAAAGACGTCACCGTCGACCGCCTCGCCCCGCGTCAGCGCCTGCTGGAAGCGCTGGATGAGGTGATCAGCGAGAAGCTGGACCCGGCGCATCATATTGATGCCGTGGAGAGCAAGCTGTTCGGTATCGGCGCGGAAAGCTATACCGTCGGTTCCAACGAGTTTTATATGGGGTACGCCACCAGCCGTCAGACCGCGCTATGTCTGGACGCTGGTCACTTCCATCCGACGGAAGTGATCTCCGACAAAATCTCCGCCGCCATGCTTTATGTTCCACGCCTGCTGCTGCACGTCAGCCGCCCGGTCCGCTGGGATAGCGACCATGTGGTGTTGCTGGATGACGAAACCCAGGCCATCGCCAGCGAAATTATTCGTCATGACCTGTTTGACCGCGTGCATATCGGTCTCGACTTCTTTGATGCGTCGATCAACCGCATCGCCGCGTGGGTGATCGGTACCCGCAATATGAAAAAAGCCCTGCTGCGCGCCCTGCTGGAGCCGACCGATCAGTTGCGTCAGCTTGAAGAGGCGGGCGATTACACCGCGCGTCTGGCGCTGCTGGAAGAACAAAAATCCCTGCCGTGGCAGGCGGTGTGGGAGATGTATTGCCAGCGTCACGATACGCCAGCCGGCAGTCAGTGGCTGGATAACGTGCGCGGGTACGAGAAAGAGATCCTAAGCCAGCGCGGATGAACCCATGCCGGATGGCGCTGCGCTTATCCGGCCTACAAATTCGCCCGACGTTATGGACTGGCGACCAGGCAAACCGTAGGCCCGGTAAGCGAAGCGCCACCGGGCATGACAGCTCAACACCCCGTAGGCCCGGTAAGCAAAGCGCCACCGGGCAGGAAAGCTCAACAGATAACCCATGCCCGGCAAGCAAAACGCAACCTGGCATTTTGAAGGAAAGTGAAGACGATGCAGACCATTACCCATTCCTGGTTCGTCCAGGGCATGATCAAAGCCACCTCCGATGCCTGGCTGAAAGGCTGGGACGAGCGCAACGGCGGCAACCTGACACTGCGTCTGGATGAGGCCGACGTTGCGCCTTACCAGGCAGATTTCCACACGCAGCCGCGCTACATCGCGCTGAGCCAGCCGATGCCACTGCTCGCCAATACCGCCTTTATCGTGACCGGCTCCGGCAAATTCTTCCGCAACGTTCAGCTCGATCCAGCCGCCAGCCTCGGCGTGGTAAAAGTGGACAGCGACGGCGCGGGTTACCACATTCTCTGGGGACTCACCGACGACGCGGTGCCAACCTCAGAATTACCGGCGCACTTCCTTTCTCACTGCGAGCGCATCAAGGCAACCAACGGTAAAGACCGGGTGATCATGCACTGCCATGCCACCAACCTGATCGCCCTCACCTATGTGCTGGAAAATGACAGCGCGCTGATCACCCGCAAGCTGTGGGAAGGCAGCACCGAATGTCTGGTGGTCTTCCCGGACGGCGTCGGCATTCTGCCGTGGATGGTACCGGGCACTGATGAGATCGGCCAGGCGACGGCGCGGGATATGCAGCAGCATTCGCTGGTGCTGTGGCCTTTCCACGGCGTGTTCGGCAGCGGCCCGACGCTGGATGAAACCTTCGGCCTGATCGATACCGCTGAAAAATCCGCAGAAGTGCTGGTGAAAGTGATCTCCATGGGCGGCATGAAACAGACTATCACCCGTGAAGAGTTGATTGCCCTTGGCAAACGCTTTGGCGTTACCCCGATGGCAAGCGCATTAGAATTGTACGCTTAATCGCACTGCGCCCCGTGTATTCAGACGGGGCCATTACTACACACATAACATCATTCAAGCTGCATTAAGGCATAAGTTCGTGATGAGGGTGAACCCGGCAGCCTGAAGGATGTCATTAAGGAGAATGATCATGAGCTTTATGTTGGCACTTCCGAAAATCAGCCTGCACGGCGCAGGTGCCATTGGCGATATGGTAAAACTGGTTGCAGACAAACAGTGGGGCAAGGCGCTAATTGTTACCGACAGTCAACTGGTCAAACTCGGCCTGCTGGACAGCCTGTTTACCGCGCTGGACGCGCAGCAGATGTCGTACCATCTGTTTGATGAGGTCTTCCCCAACCCGACCGAAGCACTGGTACAAAAAGGCTATGCCGCGTATCAGGATGCGCAATGCGATTACCTGATTGCCTTCGGCGGCGGTAGCCCGATTGATACCGCGAAAGCGGTGAAAATCCTCACCGCCAACCCCGCGCCATCGACCGCTTACTCCGGCGTTGGTAAAGTGAAAAATGCGGGCGTGCCGCTGGTGGCGATCAATACCACCGCCGGGACCGCCGCTGAGATGACCAGCAACGCGGTGATCATCAATAGCGAGCGTCAGGTGAAAGAAGTCATTATCGATCCGAATATCATTCCGGATATTGCGGTCGATGACGCCAGCGTGATGCTGGAAATTCCGGCCTCCGTCACGGCGGCTACCGGCATGGATGCATTGACGCACGCGGTAGAAGCCTACGTTTCCGTTGGTGCGCATCCGCTGACCGACGCCAATGCGCTGGAATCGATCCGCCTGATCACGCAGTGGCTGCCGAAAGCCGTCGACAATGGACACGATCTGCAAGCCCGCGAGCAGATGGCGTTCGGTCAGTACCTTGCCGGCATGGCGTTTAACAGCGCGGGTCTCGGTCTGGTTCATGCCCTGGCGCATCAGCCGGGCGCGACGCATAACCTGCCGCATGGCGTCTGTAATGCCATTCTTTTACCGATCATCGAAAACTTTAACCGCCCGAACGCCGTGGCCCGCTTTGCCCGCGTCGCACAGGCAATGGGCGTGGACACGCGCGATATGAATGAGGAGGCTGCCAGCAAGGAAGCGATTAACGCTATCCGCGCCCTGAGCGCGCGCGTGGGCATTCCGTCCGGCTTCAGTCAACTCGGGGTCACCAAAGCGGATATCGAAGGCTGGCTGGACAAAGCCCTCGCCGATCCGTGCGCGCCCTGCAACCCGCGCACCGCCACCCGCGACGAGGTTCGCGAGCTGTATCTGGAGGCGTTATGATCTGCAAAGCCTTTGTGATGCAGGTCAATGCAGACGCGCATGAAGAGTACCAGCGCCGTCACAATCCCATCTGGCCCGAGCTGGAAGAGACGCTGAAGGCGCACGGCGCGCACCACTACGCCATCTGGCTTGATAAGCAACGCAATCTGCTGTTTGCGACGGTCGATATTGAGTCTGAAGAACGCTGGAATGCGGTTGCCGACACAGAAATCTGCCAGCGCTGGTGGAAATATATGCGTGACGTGATGCCCGCCAACCCGGATAACAGCCCGGTGAGTAGCGAGTTAAAGGCGGTTTTTTACCTGCCGTGATCTCACTGTACCTCTGCCGGGGGGCGGCTTCGCCTTACCCGGCCTACGAAAACCATCAACATCAATAAGTTATACGTACCCCGTAGGCCCGTGCAAGCGAAGCGCCGCCGGGCAACGCCATCAGCACATTCGTTGCCAGACACCCATAAAAAAACGCCTGACATTCAGGCGTTTTTTCTGCTTTAACCCACTTAGAAGTAGTATTTGAAGCGGACGCGCGCGCCGTAGCGATCGTCGTCGGTGGAGATCTCTTCGCTGCTCTGGATTTTAGAGTAGTACGCGCCCAGATAGATATTGAAGTTCTGCATATCCATCACGTTCGGGATCAGGTACGACGCGTGAACGGTGTGAATGTCATAGGTGCCTTCATCGGTGATCCAGCAGTCGTTGTCACACACAACGCCGCTGAAGTCGTCGATTTTGTTATGCGCGTAGATATAACCCAGTTCGAAGTTTCTCCACGTAACGTTGGTGGCGGCAGTGAAGTCCTGCTCGCTGTCGGCATCCATATACGCGGTGTTCACGTTCCAGAGAACGCCATCAAACGGATCGGCTTTCTGGCCGTTCCAGGTCATCGTAAAGCCGTAACCGGTACGGTCTGACTGATCGACAAGATCGCCTTTGTTATCGTAATAACCATAGGCGTTATTAACAACGTTCGACTCCATAGCGGCGGATAACGTCAGCTTATCAGTCGCTGCCCAGGAAACGACCGGACGCAGGTAGACGACGTTCTTCTCTTTCGACATTTCGCGGCCATGGTAGCTACGTCCATCGACACCCTGGACATTGCCGCTGTCTGCATAGAGCGTTGAACCGTCTTCAATCAGGGAGTTCAGTTCGAAATACCAGTCGTCGATCTGTTTGCTCAGCAGGAAGTTACCGCCCGCATCCGAACGACCACGGCCTTCTTTCATCATATAGATATAGCCCTGACCATCGGAGTACAGATCGTTCGCGGTATTACCGGAATGCTCAACAAAGGTATCATTGTTAAGCGGGAACATATCGAAGGCTTCGAAGCGGCCGACTTTAACTTTCCAGTCATTTTCCTGACCGAAGTGGAAGTAGGCATCATCAAGGTTCATTGTGCCGTACATATCCGCCAGCGGCTGAATGGAGAAGCCAGCAAAGCGGCCATCATCCAGTTTACGCATTCCGTCGAAGCCGATCAGGATACGACCGTCCATATCCCACTGCTCAGTGGTATGATCTTCATTAAGTTTCGTCAGCGTGCCACGGCGGCTTTCGCCGTCCATATTAAATTCGACGTCGCCATAGATTTTAAGATCGCCGTAACCCGACAGCAGCAGGTTAGGTGAAGAGGCATTTTTTTTGGTTTCTGCCGCAGGCGTTTGACCATTAACCGGGGTATTCCCCTGAGCAGCTTTAATTTCTTTTATCTCAGCGGCTTGCTTAATTTGCAGTTGCTGAACTTTATTCTCGGCCTGTGCAGCGCGGTTTTCTGCCGCTTCCAGCCGTGCTTCCATCTGTTCTAAACGCTGTTCCAGAGTCATACTTTGGGTTTTGGCAAACCCGTTATTAGCAACCAGCAATAATCCTATTGTGATTGCAAGCGTTGTTTTCTTCATTATTACCATTCCTTTTCAATGATCCATTAATTCTTAAAATCTATATTTGCGCGTCGATATATATTTCTGGCGAATAGTTTTTTTTATAATTTACCTGTTTAATTGAAAGCGTATTAATGGCTCCCATAAAAGAAACCCAACCCATCAAATAAGAGGTGCAACCCAACGCAGGCCGGGGCAGAGTATTATCAAGGCCACTTCAAGTAAATATTGAAAAATACAATAACGTGAGCAAGGTAACATTATTTAACGAAATAAAATTGAACTATAAACATAAAGCATGTATTAGTTAGAAATAGTTATTTGATGAATATATTAATTTTTAACCCCTCGTATTCACTGCATTTTTATGCCTCTTGAAATTTGTGAGCTACCTCGCTATTTCACCGGTAATGGATTGGTATATTTTCCTCAAATCTGGCATATGCCAGTTTAAATAAATAAGAGGCCACATGGAAAAGTTGAAAGTTGTAACGATTGGTGGTGGTTCAGGCTATACCCCGGAACTGATTGATGGCTTTATTCGGCGGCATGCCGATCTTCCCGTCACGGAATACTGGCTGGTCGATATTGATGCCGGGAGAGAAAAACTTGAGATTGTGGGCCAGCTGGCGCAAAGGATGGTGAAAAAGGCGGGCATCCCGATGACGGTTCACCTGACGACCGACCGCCGGGAAGCGCTTAAAGATGCAGATTTTGTGACGACGCAAATCCGCGTGGGTCAGTTAGCGGCTCGCATCAACGATGAAAAAATCCCGCTGAAATATGGCGTATTGGGTCAGGAAACCACCGGGCCGGGCGGCTTTATGAAAGCCCAGCGCACCATTCCTGTGTTGCTGGATATTTGTAAGGATATGGAAGAGTTGTGTCCTGACGCCTGGATGATCAACTTCACCAATCCGGCCGGCATTGTGACCGAGGCCATCGCCAAATACAGCCCCATCAAATCACTGGGGATTTGTAGCGGTGCAAATAACATGATGATGGATATCGCCAAAGCCTACGGCGTGGAGCGTAACGCGGTTACCGCGCGCGTTATGGGCCTGAACCATCTTATTTTTGCCGATCGCATTCTCCTGAACGGTAACGACACTACCGCCGATTTTATTGAAAAATTAGCGCAAGGGACTGGCACCAATAAGCTTAAAAACGTGCCCGATCTTGGTCTGCCGCCGGAGTTTATCCGCGCGCTGAACCTCTATCCGCTCTCCTATCTGAAGTATTTTTATCTGAACCGGGAAATGGTGGAGCACGAACTGGAAGATCAGAGAAACGGCGGCACGCGCGGCGAGCGCTCGCTGGAAATTGAGCACTCCCTGCTGGAACTGTATAAGAACCCGGCGCTGTGCGAAAAACCGGCCGAACTCTCCAGCCGTGGCGGTGCGTTGTACTCCGACACCGCGTGCTCAATCATCAGTTCAATCTATAACAACAAACACGAAGTGCATGTCGTGAACGTACCAAACCAGGGAACCACGCCCGACTTGCCTGACGATGCGGTGATCGAAACCAGCGCGGTTATTAACAAACTAGGTGCGCACCCGCTGGCTTATGGTCGTCTGCCCATGCGTATTCGTGGCCTGATTCAGAGCGTAAAAGCGTTTGAAGAGTTGACGGTTGAGGCGGCAATGACTGGCGATACCAGCATCGCGCTACTAGCACTGGTTAATCATCCGCTGGTGCCTTCGGTTGAGGTCGCGCAGCACATTCTTAATGACTATCTGGCGGCAAACCGTGATTTCCTGCCGCAGTACGCTTTCTGAGCTGGCCGCAGAATATCTCATTAAAGGGATTTTTTTATGCAAAAATTTCTGGAAAACAAACTGTTACCCATTTTGATGCGGGTGGGTAATAACGTCATTATGGTCGCTATACGTGACGGGATCTCGTTTACCCTGCCCTTTATTATTGCAGGCAGCGTGTTCCTGATCATTGCCAACTTGCCGATCCCCGGATGGAGCGAGTTTCTCGGCCCGTATGCCGAAATGCTCAGCGTACCGGTGCAAGCCACCTTTGGCGCGATTGGTCTGATTGCGGCGATTGGCATCAGCTACAACCTTGCCAAATATTACAAGCTGGACTGTCTGAGCTGCTGCTGTATTACAGTGGCGGTTTTCCTGCTCGCCCAGCTTGATGATGCCCATAAAATCAACGTCAATAACTTCGGCGCGGCGGGGTTATTTTCGGCAATTATTTTATCGGTCATCACGGTCTATATCGTCCGCTTTTTCGTGGTTAAGAAGATTTATATCCGTCTGCCAGACAGCGTTCCGCCAGCGGTGCTCCAGTCTTTTATCAGTCTGGCCCCCGCAATGGCCTGCCTGATCCTGATTTGGCTGATACGGGTGGTGCTCAATTTTGATATCAACGCCTTTTTCACGCTGATCTTAAGCCCGCTGGTCATGGGTCTGGATACCCTGCCGGGGATACTCATTCTGGTGGCGCTGATCTCACTGCTGTGGAGCTGCGGTATTCACGGGACTAACGTGCTCTCTGGCATTACCAGCCCGATATTTCTCAAGTTTATTGCTGAAAACACCGAGGCTTATCTGCAACATCAACCGGTGCCGCACATTACGGCTGAAGGGTTTTATAACTTCTTCATCTGCTCCGGAGGGTCCGGCGCAACGATGGGGCTGGTACTGGCGATGCTCTTATCCAAAAGCCGCTATTACAAATCGCTGGGACGTATTTCCATTGGGCCGGCCATCTTTTGTATTAATGAGCCGGTGATCTTCGGCGTGCCGATGGTCTTCAACCCGGTCATGATGCTGCCGTTGATCCTGACGCCAATGGTCATCTGCACCTGCTCTTATCTGCTGATGCAGTATGGCATTATTGGTCGCCCGGTATTCCAGATCCCCTGGACTATGCCACCGATCCTTAACGGCTACTTTGCTACCGGCGGGAATATTCCGGCCGCCATCTGGTCTGGCTGCATGGTGATTATTTCAACGGTCATGTACTACCCCTTCTTCCGTATCCTTGAGCGTAAACAACTGGCTACTGAGAAAGAAGAAGCTGCATTAGCCAGCGCCGGGGCGTAATTTTTTTCTGTTCCATTCTGCCGGGTGGCGCTTCGCTTACCCGGCCTACATTCAATTTAATTTCAATACGTTAGCGATAAAATCACTTCAGATGTGATGCGCTTTTGATTTCCCGCCACGACGTTAATGTTACACTGGCTCTCTTTTTCTCTATCAAGATCCGGCACGATGACCGCTCGCTATATTCAGATAAAAAACGCGATTAAAAAACAGATCCTGAGCAATACATGGCAGGTCGGCGAGAAAATCCCGTCAGAACGCGAGCTGGCCGTCACGCACGGCGTTACCAGGGTTACGCTGCAAAAAGCGATGCATATGCTTGAGCAGGAAGGGTTTATCGAGCGTATCCACGGAAAAGGCATGTTCGTCACCCGTGCGATTGAAGACGATGTTTTCATGCTCAATGATGGCACCAGCGATTCCGTACAGGGCTTTTCCCGGGAGTTTCGGGAGCAGGCAAAAGTCTCCAGCCGTCTGGTTTGCCACCAGCTTCTTCCCGCCGATAAAACCGTTGCCCGCCAACTTGAGATCAACGAAGGCGAACCGGTGCACTTTATCCGCCGCGTTCGCCTGATTGATGACGAGCCGGTACTGGTAGAGGACTCATGGATTAATCGCGGCGTTATCCCTGTTATTCCCTCGCGGATCCTCGAGGAAGGCTCGCTTTACGAATATATCGAGCACACCACGGGCAAGAAGATAAAGTTTTATAGCTCGGTGATTGAAGGCGATTTGTTTGGCGAGGAACTGGCGGCACTTCTCTCCATTCAGCCGGGCCGTCCGATGCTTAAAGTCTCCGGCGTGACCAAACTTGAGGATGGCACGGCGTTTAACTACTCGTTTAGTTATAACCGTGCCGATAAGTTTAAAATCAAAAATAACTGGGTGGGGAAATAGCGGACATTACTGGGCAACCCGGTTTTTCAGCGGATTAATCAGCGGCGTGCCGGATAAAGTAAACGCTGACAGCACCGTCATCGCCAGCACAAAGCAGCCGAGGATCAGGTAGGTATCCTGGAAGCCGATGCGGTCATACATATTTCCCGCAAAAGCGGACAGGAAAATCGCGGCCAGCTGCTTGGCAAACTGGAATCCAATCAGATAAATCGTCGCGGAAAGCCGGGTGTCGAATACCCCGGTAATGTATTTAAACACGCCCACCAGCAGGAACGGCACTTCCAGCGCATGCAACATCTTCAGCGCGACGACCTCCATTGCCGTGGTCGCGAATGACGAGCCGACAATACGCACCGTCATAATCAGTCCGGCAATTAGTAGCGTATTCTTTGCCCCGATGCGATTAATGATCCACGGCGAGCAGAACATAATTATCGCATTACAGATCTCGCCTGCGGTGGTGGCGAAACCAAAGGCGCGAGTACCCGCTTCCGGCGTGGTAAAAAAGGATTTAAAAAAGGTCGCAAATTGCTGGTCGAAAACATCGTAAACACAGGCGACACCAATGACATACAGCACCAGCATCCACATTTTACGCTGGCGGAACAGACTAAAGACCATTCTGGCGTTGATTTGCGGCTGGTTCGCGCCGAGGGCATCCATGACCTGCGCGGTCTGATTCTGCCGGGGTTTCGCCACCAGCAGCAGTAGCATCAGCAGAAGCGCTGCCGCCGATCCCATCCAGAACACCCATTCAGGATTAATACTGAACAGCATTCCCGCCGTTGAGGCGCACAGCCCCCAGCCCAGGCAGCCAAACATCCGCGCCTTGCCGTATTCAAAATTGCTGTTACGGCTTACACGCTCCACATAGGCTTCCATCGCGCCTGACCCCGCAGAGAAAACAAAACCGATATAAATCCCTCCGGCCAGCGCACCGAGCCAGATATTGGTTTTCAGCAGCGGCGCAAAGACGTAGAGAAAAAAGGGCGCAAACAGAAAAAGGGCAATCGCGATAACCCACAGCAGGTTCTTTTTCAGCCCCAGCCGATCGGAAATCACCCCGAGCACCGGCTGGAAGCTAATCGCAAACAGGGAGACGCAGGAGAACACAATCCCGGTGTCCGTTTTGGTCAGGCCGATAATGTCGGACAGCCAGATCGGCAGAAAGGGAAAGCAGGTGGCCATAATAAAAAAGTAGAGAAAAACGAACAGGCCAAAAATCCAGAAATTCGGATTGTTTTTGTGGGTACAGATCGTGGTATTCATTTTTATTCCTCAGATAAGGGCCGCCTGCGCGACCCTACACGCTTACACGCGTTCGAAGCCAATCAGGATGGCACTTTCGGGATCCAGAATCGGCAACGATATTCCCGCCTGCATCAACCATTCACCGCTGACGGTTTGCGGCGTCAGCATCCACTCCGGCAGCTTGCGCATGGTATGCCCGCCCTCACCGGTAATGCTGATATCCGGGTGATCGAGCAGCGTAATGCGGTACTGTGCATCGGCGTCCAGCCCCGCCATCCGCAGCGGTGACATCAGGGTGTAATCCGGCATCGCCAGTTGACTCACCAGCAGCAGCGCCTGACGCCGATCCTGCCCCACTATCGCCTGCGCCAGCGTGGTCGTGTCCGGCATATCAAGCCGCCACTGCGTCCCGCTATGGATAAGCCCGCGCCACTGTTTGTAAAGCGCGGCATAATGCCGGTAGCCCTCACGCTCCTGCGCATCGGCGCTGACCGGGTCCAGCTCCAGCCCCATGTGCCCAAACAGCGCGGTCAGGCCGCGAAACGCAATGCTGTGCTGGCGGAAGGTGGCGTGACAGTGGCGGTTGCCAATATGCGCGCCCATCACCTCCGGCGGAAAGAAGTAGCTCATGCCGCGTTGAATGGTATTACGCTCCAGCGCGTCGTTATTGTCCGAGGGCCAGAAGCGATGACAGCGGGTCAACACCTCGTAGTCGATACGACCGCCGCCGGAGGAGCAGGATTCAAATTCAATATGCAGGAAGCGGGCACGCAGGGTATCCAGCAGACGGTAATACTGGCGGGTTTGCGCATCGGCCGCCGCTTTGCCCTCATGCGCAGGCTGAACGATTTCCCGGTTCATATCCCACTTCACGTAGTCAATCTCGTGCTCGCCGAGCAGCCAGCTCATGCGCTCAAGCAGGTAATCAAAAACCTGCGGAATATTCAGGTTCAGCACCAGTTGATGACGGCCACGCAACTGCGGATACCCCGGCATCGCCAGCACCCACTCCGGATGCGCGCGGTATAAATCTGAGTCCGGGTTAACCATTTCAGGCTCCACCCAGATGCCAAACTCCATGCCCTGCGCCTTAACGTGGTCGATAACGGGTTTCAGCCCCTGCGGATATTTCTTCTCATCCAGATACCAGTCGCCTAACGCTGCGTAATCATCATTACGGCCCCTGAACCAGCCATCGTCGATAATAAAACGCTCTACGCCCAGCGCGGCGGCATCGTCCGCCATTTTCATGATGTACGCCGGATCGTGGTCGAAGTAGATCCCCTCCCAGGTATTGAGATGCACCGGGCGCGGTTTATTATCCGGGAAGCGGATGAGGTGCTCGCGCAGATAGCGGTGGAACTGTTGGCTCATGCCGTTAAGGCCCTGCGCGGAGTAGCTGGCGTACAGCCGTGGCGTCCACAGCGTTTCCCCCTCTTCCAGCGCCATTTCGCCCGGCAGGTACAACGCTTCGGCTTGTACGTAACGACGGCCGTCAGTTTTTACCTCTGCCCGCAGGCGGTGATTGCCGCTCCAGCCGAGGTGTACGCCCCAGACGTCGCCGTGCATTTCGCTGAACGCTGACGTGCCGGTCATCAGCGCCGGGAAATGTTCATGCGAGCTGCGTCCCCGGCGGCTTTCCAGCACGAAGCTGTCATGTTCAAGGGTCAGGCGATGCGGCTGAAATTCGCGGATCCAGCGACCGTGAAAGGCCATCACGTCGCGGGCGCGTTCGGCCACCGGCAGCGTTACCGCCAGCCTGTCCACCTGCCACGCCTGCGTACGCAGGTTGGTCACCCCATGGCGCACCACCAGCACACCGCTGGTATCGAGATTAATTTCACTGACCAGGCGCAGCCCCGCCAGCTCATCTTCGGCGAGGATCGTCAGCGCCTGCCCCTGCCGCTCAACGTTCACCGTTTTAAACATCGGTGAGCCATCCAGTCCCTGTCGGTGGCCTTCGATGCCCGGCGTACCGAACAGACCGTGCCCTGGCTCTGCCATCAGGGTTAACGGAATATCCACATCCAGCCTGCCATTCGCCACAGGGCGAACCAGACTGGCGGCATCCTTCGGCGAAAAGTGCTTAAGATGCGCTCCCCAGTAGAGAATTTCGGCGAAGGGGTGGGTTTTTATCACTACATCTACGGTGGCGCTTTCAAGGCGTAAAATCGAATCTTGCATCAGACATCTCCTGTCGTCGGGATGTCTTACTGTTGATCCGAAACGTTTCGGACAACAACCAAAACGTTTCGGATCTGTGATCAAGTTAGAATTTTACGCATACAGAGGGAAAATCAGGCGGTAACGCCCGGCGTGAATTCAGGTTGCCACAGCACCTGCAACTGAGAGAGATCTTCTCCGGCGATAAGCTGGCGGACCATCGCCGCAATCTGCTTGCCCACGCCTTGTCGCGTCGACTGGATCACGGCGGCAACGTCGGTTTCCACGATACTGTCCTGTGGCAGGCCATCGTAGACGATAAGCGCCACGCGGTTGTCACCCTCCAGCCTTCCCCTATAGGACAGCGCCATCGCAGCACCATCGCCGTGCGTATTGCAGTCGGTGAGGATGGCGGTAGGGGGTTCAGGCAGCGCGAGCAGTGCCTGCGTTTCGTTATAACCCGCGCGACGAGAAGGCGGCACGACGCGTAGCCATGCGTCAGAAAGGCCCGCTTCGCGCAACGCATCCAGATAACCGTTGCGCCGCTGGGTAATAAAGGCCTGATTATTACGTTCACTTAGCAGCGCAATGCGTTGATGGCCCTGCGCAATCAGGTGGCGCGTGGCCTGATACGTCCCGGCATAGTTATCGAAGTCAAACCAGGCATAGGGCCGGGGAAGCTGGCTGCGGCCCAGCGCGAGAAACGGGAATCCGGCACGCTGTAACTGCTCAAGGCGTGGATCGTGGTCCAGGGTATGTGCGACGATCAGCGTGTCAACGCGCCGACTCTGCACCATCCGCATGAAGCCATGTTTATCGGCCTCGTCGTCATCGGCCATCAGCAGCAGGTCGATTTCATAACGTGCCAGTTCGTGACTGATTTCGCCGACCATCTCCATAAAAACGCTGTTGCTCAGCGGCGCAGGACGCACGGGAAACACCAGCCCTACCGCGTCAATTTTGCCCATTTTCAAACGGCGGGCAAAGGTGTTCGGACGGTAGCCACGCCGCTGCGCTTCCGCTTCGACGCGCGCGCGCGTCTCCCGGGAAACATCGTCGTATCCGTTTAACGCGCGACTCACCGTGGTGACGGAGAGCTGCAATTCTTTCGCAATGGCTTTAAGTGACATACGTACCTGCACAGGCTGATTTGCATGATAGTGTCCCGCAACCGGGAAAAGGGATCCAGCGTCAGTTCTGTTCGGCGACGAGAATGGCCTGGGTGTCCGGTTCCAGCGCTTTAAATACGTGGGGCTGGTCACCCGGATAGCAGATGTAGTCGCCTTCGTTTAACTCTTCCGGGGCTTCGGTTAAGCCGACCAGCGCGCGTCCCTGGGTGACGATAATATGCTCGACCGAGCCGGAAGGATGCGGATGCGAGATACGATCTGCACCGGGCTGCGTCAGCAGAAGATAGATATCGCGACGCGCACCCGGCGGGCAGGTTGCCAGCAACACCGCCTGATAATGCGCCTGCTCCGCCACCACTTTGGTGCCCTCGCCCCGCCGGATAACCTGCGTTTTATGCTGCTGCGGTTCAAGCAGGCGGGCAAAGGGGATATCCAGCGCCACGCACAGTGACCAGAGCGTTTCCAGGCTGGGATTACCATTACCCGATTCCAGCTGGGAAAGCGTTGATTTGGCGATCCCGGCACGACGCGCGATTTCCGCCAGCGATAGTCCGGTTCTCAGGCGCTCACGGACCAGGCTTTTGGCAATGGTGCTGATTGGCTGCGTCATAAAGCCACTCCACTGTTTTATTTACCGAACGAAACGTTCGTCTTGAAAAACGATATTGATGTGTTCATTATAATGGATACCTGTTCGTTATGGCGATAATAGTATGTCTCTCTCGTTCTTCTCCAGCCTGAAAAGCGACACCATAAAAGCCATTTTTCTGGTTTGTCTGGCCGTCGGTGTCGTCGGTGCCTCCTACGGTTCGCTGGCGATGGCCTACGGCTTTCCGCTGTGGCTACCGCTGTTGCTTTCTGTCGTTGTGCTGGCCGGGGCCTCGGAGTTTATGTTTATCGGCATTGTGGCCAGCGGCGGTAATCCGCTGGCGGCGGCCATCGCGGGACTGCTGGTCAATGCCCGTCATTTTCCGTTCGGCGTTACCGTGCGCGATCTGGTTGGCAAAGGCGTGATGAGCCTGATTGGTTGCCACATTATGAATGACGAGAGCGTGGTATTTGGTCTGTCCCAGCCTACGCCGGAGCAACGTAAAGCCGCCTTCTGGCTGTGCGGCATTGGCGTCGCGCTGTTCTGGCCGGTCGGTACGCTGTTGGGCGCGGCGGTAGGTAAGCTCCTGCCTGCGCCGGAAACCATCGGCCTGGACGCGGTATTTCCCGCCATTCTGCTGGCGCTCGTTCTGCCAGCACTAAAGAAAAAAACCACCCTGATCCGCGCCGCCAGCGGTGCCGCTATCTCGCTTGCCGCCGTGCCCTTTGCCCCGGTGGGCCTGCCAGTGCTGCTCTCCCTGCTGGGCTTAGCAACAAGGAAAAAATGATGGCTGACTACATGTTGATCCTGACTGGTGTGGCAATCCTGTCGATTGGCACGTACCTGATGCGACTGGGCGGGGCAAAATTGGGAAACCGGCTGACGCTCTCCGAACGCGCGCAGGCGTTACTTTCTGATGCGGCAACGACGCTTCTCTTCTCGGTGGCCCTGGCAACCGCCCTGTATGAAGGCGGTCATTTCGCCGGTATGGCACGAGTGCTGGGGGTGGCGTTCGCGGTATTCCTCGCCTGGCGCAAAATGCCGTTGATTGTGGTGATCGTCGCGGCAGCCGTTGTTACCGCGCTGCTACGGCTGGCGGGAATGCCGTAGTAAAGTGTGTTCCCCTCCACAAATTTAGCACGCCACTCTGCCGGGTATTGTCACCCGGCTTTGACATATTGCCGCTCATCTTCACGCCGCTATCTCATTAGAATCAGATAATGATTTGTGCAACGGAGTTAGTTCATGGCGACGCTTACCCTTAGCTGTATTGACCTCAATATCCCCGGAAACAGTGCTTATTCCATTCTCAAACAACTGACGGAAATGGCCTGGCAGAACGGCTATATCACCGATCGCGGCGCGTTTCTGCAAACGCTGCTGCTGCGTGAAAAACTCCACTCCACCGGTTTTGGTTCAGGCGTTGCCGTCCCGCACGGCAAAAATGCCTGCGTCAAACAGCCGTTTGTGTTGTTCGCCCGAAACAATCAGGGCGTGGCGTGGAAGGCCAGCGATGACGAGGCGGTGACCTGCTGGATTTGCCTCGGCGTTCCGCAGGAAGGCGAGGAAGATCAGGTCAAAATGATTGGCACGCTGTGCCGCAAAATCATTCATGCCGATTTTATCGACCAGCTCAAGCAGGGCGATGCATCGCAGATCCTCTCTCTGTTAACCCACACCTTAAGCCAATAAGGAGAACCGGATGGGATCCTTACATTTAGTTGCCATCACCAACTGTCCGGCGGGCATCGCGCATACCTATATGGTGGCGGAAGCGCTGGAGCAAAAAGCCCGCGCGCTCGGCCATACCATTAAAGTGGAAACGCAGGGGTCGAGCGGCGTGGAAAATCGCCTGACCAGCGCTGAAATTGCCGCGGCGGATTACGTCATTCTGGCAACCGGACGCGGGTTAAGCGGGGAAGATCGCGCGCGTTTTTCCGGGAAAAAGGTCTATGAAATTCCGATCTCTCAGGCACTGAAAAACATCGACCAGATTTTTGCCCAGTTGCCAACGCATTCACAGCTTTTTGCGGCCGATAGCAGCGTTAAACTGGGAAACCAGGAAGTACAGCAGGGCAGCGTGATGAGTCACCTGATGGCGGGGGTTTCTGCTGCGCTGCCGTTTGTGATCGGCGGCGGTATCCTGGTGGCGATTGCTAATATGCTGGTGCAGTTCGGGTTGCCCTATACCGATATGGCAAAAGGCACGCCGTCGTTTACCTGGATAGTGGAGTCCATCGGTTATCTCGGCTTTACGTTTATGATCCCGATTATGGGCGCGTATATCGCCTCCTCCATCGCCGATAAACCCGCGTTTGCGCCTGCGTTTCTGGTCTGTTATCTGGCAAACGATAAAGCGATGCTCGGCACCCAGTCCGGTGCGGGTTTCCTTGGCGCAGTCGTACTGGGGCTGGCAGTGGGCTACTTCGTGCTCTATTTCCGTAAAGTCCGTCTCGGCAAGGCGCTGCAACCGCTACTGGGGTCCATGCTGATCCCATTTGTGACTCTGCTGCTGTTCGGCGTACTGACCTATTACGTGGTCGGTCCGGTCATGTCCGATATCATGGGCGCATTGCTGCACTTCCTGAATACCATTCCGCCGTCAATGAAGCTCGGCGCAGCGTTTCTGGTTGGTGCGATGCTGGCATTTGATATGGGCGGACCCATCAACAAAACGGCGTGGTTCTTCTGCTTTTCGCTGCTGGAGAAACATATTTACGACTGGTATGGCATTGTCGGCGTCGTCACGTTATTGCCTCCCGTTGCCGCAGGCATTGCTACCTACATTGCCCCCAAACTGTTTACGGCGCAGGAAAAAGGCGCAGCCAGTAGCGCCATTATTGTCGGCGCAACCGTCGCCACTGAACCCGCCATTCCTTACGCACTGGCCGCACCGCTGCCGATGATCACCGCTAATACCCTCTCTGGCGGTATTACCGGTATGCTGGTTATCGCTTTTGGTATCAAACGCCTGGCACCAGGATTAGGTATATTCGATCCGCTGATTGGCCTGATGTCGCCAGCCGGTTCGTTTTATCTGGTGCTGGCCATCGGTCTGGCGCTGAATATCTCTCTTATCATTCTACTTAAAGGGTTGTGGCTGAAACGTAAGGCCGCGCAACAGGAGGTTGCCCGTGAACACTGATTTACTCCGGAAGCTCTGCGATGCCAGCGCCGTGAGCGGCGATGAGCATGAAGTACGTCAGGTCCTGATCAGGACGCTGGAAAACGATGCCGATGAGATTACGTTTGACGGTCTGGGCAGTTTTATCGCCCGTAAAGGCTCGCGCGGTCCTAAAGTCGCCATCGTCGGCCACATGGATGAAGTGGGCTTTATGGTGACGCATATTTGTGAGAAAGGATTTATTCGCTTCAATACCGTGGGCGGCTGGTGGAGTCAGTCCATGCTCAACCATCGCGTGACCATACGCACCCGCGACGGGCAGAAAATCCCCGGCATTATTGGCTCTGTGGCACCGCACGCGCTTACCGAAAAACAGAAGCAGCAGCCGCTGACGTTTGATGAAATGTTTATTGATATCGGCGCAGAAAGCCGCAAAGAGGTAGAGTATCGCGGCGTTGCCGTGGGTGATTTCATCAGCCCGGAAGCCAATTTTGCCCGCTGGGGCGATGATAAGATTGTCGCCAAGGCGCTGGATAATCGCGTTGGCTGCGCCCTGATGGCAGAGTTATTCCAGACGGTGAACAACCCGGACATTACGCTTTATGGCGTAGGCAGCGTTGAGGAAGAGGTGGGGCTTCGCGGCGCACAAACCTCCGCCGAGTCGATTAAGCCCGATGTGGTGATCGTGCTGGATACTGCCGTCGCTGGCGATGTTCCGGGCATCGATGGAATTAAATATCCACTGCAACTGGGCGAGGGTCCGGGCGTCATGCTATTCGATAAGCGCTACTTCCCGAACCAGAAACTACTGGCCCTGCTCAAACAAAGCGCCATGCGTAGCCATGCCCCGCTTCAGTTTGCCACCATGAAAACCGGCGCGACCGATGGCGGACGCTATAACGTGATGGGTGGCGGTCGCCCTGTGGTCGCGCTCTGCCTGCCTACGCGTTATTTTCACGCTAACAGCGGCATGATTTCCGCCAGAGATTATGAGGCCTCGCTGACGATGATACGTGAACTGTTGCTGTCGCTGAATGAGCAGCACGTCCAGGACATGAAGGATTTCCGCTAAGGACACATTATGCTTAACGAACGCCAGCTTACCCTGCTTGACCTTCTTGAACAGCAGCCCGGTACTCTTATCGAGCTGGCGCGGTTAACAGAGGTTTCTGGTCGTACCGTTCTGCGTGATATTGATTATCTTAACTTTACCCTTAGTGGGACGGCCCATATTCAGGGAACCGGTAGTTCAGGCTACCGGTTAGAGATTTTTGACCGCCGCCGCTACTTCCAGCTACTGCAACGGCACGATAATGATGACCGGTTGCTGGCGCATTTGCTGATTAATGCTTTTACCACGCGTACTCAGCTGGCGGAGGCGCTCAATTTACCGGAGGCGTGGGTGATCGACAGACTGCCGCGTCTCCGGCTTCGTTACGAACGCGCCTTTACTCTGCAAAGCCGTCCCGGTATGGGTCATTTTATTGATGAGCCGGAAGAAAAACGCATTATCCTGCTGGCCAATCTGCTGAAAAAAGATCCGTTTATCATTGCCTTGCCTGGCGTCACGCCGGAAGTCGTCGGGATGCTCACGGAAGTGGATAACGAGCATTTACAACTGTCGTTTATTCCCGGCGACTATATCGCCAGTGTGATCCTCGCCGTCTATGCGCTACGTCATCGCCTCATCCGCCGCTGGCCTGAGACACATAACGAGGCGCTGCGGACAGCCATTGAGCGCGCGGGCTTGTATTTAGGCACCGAGGCAATAAATACGTTAAATGGCTTGTTGATGCTTCATCAACAACGTGCCGGTGCGGTCTCTGCCGCCAGCATCGAGGCATTATTGCAGTCCCTGCCGGATATCGCCCGGCTGAATATTATCGACACGCCGCTGGTGGAGGATTTAACGGGCCATATTCTGCGCTGTACTGCCGCTCCTGTCTGGCTGTCAGAAAACCGTCAGGGTAGCCTGAATAACCTGAAGGCCGCCTGGCCCGCCGCATTCGACCTGAGCCTGCGCTTTATTAATCAGTTAAGCGAACAGTACGATATTCCGGTATTCGACAGCGATCTGGTGGGGCTTTATTTCGCCTGCGCGCTGGAGCGCCATCAGAACGAACGCCAGCCAGTGATCCTGCTGTGCGAGCAGAACGCCATCGCCACCATCAATAAGCAGGCCATTGAGCGGGAAATTATTAGTTGCCGGGTAATTATCGCGCATTCGCTGACGGAGTTGGACAATATCAGTACCGAGGTTGAGCCAATGTTGATTATTAATAACAGCCACTTTTTCCCGGATGAATCACGCCACAAGGTACTGGTGATTAAAAATATTATTACCGCAGCCGGGATCGGTCAGATAAAAGATTTTCTGGCGTCGGCTTTTATTCGTCAGCAGCCTGAACGTTTCTTTCTGGCGGAGGGGAGTTTTCATTACGATAACGCACCGGACGAATCCTGGCAGGCGATCATGGCGCGCATTTGCGAACGGCTGGTCGCGGGCCATCACCTTACGGCGGATGAGGCTGAACGTATCTGCCTGCGTGAACAGGAGGGGGAAAATCTGATTGTGAATCGGATTGCCATTCCCCACTGCTGGAGTGAACAGCAAACGCGTTTTCGCGGATTTTTTATTACGCTAACTTCAGCCATCCAGGTGAATGGAGAACCGGTAAACCATGTCCTGATAACCTGTGCCAGCTCCAGCGCCCGCCATGAGCTTAAAATCTTCAGCTACCTGGCGAGCGTACTGTACCGTTATTCGGGTGAGGATATTATCGCCCTGACCGGACATGAGGCGTTTGTGGGGCTATTGCGGGAATAGTCTTCATTTGTGGAGGAGAAACCCACACGACTCATACGCCACCTTTAGCCTTTTCATCGACTCAGCCAGTTGCGAACGTGGGCAAGCAATATTTAGTCTCATGTGTCCCTCGCCGCCGGGACCATACTGTATACCCGGCGAAAGACCAAGCTTAGCGTTATGAACAAAAAATGACATTAACTGCTCGTCATTAAGGCCCATTTTTTGCGCATTAAGGAAAACTAAATAAGAGGCACCGCCATAAATCATGGATATCAGAGGGCAGTTTTTTTCAATTTCTTGCTTAACATAGGCCACATTTGCAGATAAATAGGTTAATAACTTTTCAATCCAGTTATCACAGTCCGTATAGGCAGAATAAATCGCTGCCTGTTGTATCGAATTCGTCTCGGCAAGGTAGCAGTTATCGAGAAAATGATAGAATTTATTACGCAATGCGTCATTTTTTATAAGCGCGATCCCGCCCTGAATAGCAGGTGTGTTAAACGCCTTGCTGATAGACGTAAAGACGATTGATTTACTGTTTAATGACGCATTCAGGGTAAAAAAGGGAATATGCTGCTCAGGCGGCAATGTTAAGTCGCAATGCACCTCATCTGATACGACGATGACGTCGGCCTCATGGCAACACCGGTTAATCTCTTCAAGCGTCGCCCGGTCCCAAACGATTCCCCCTGGATTGTGTGGAGAGGAAAACAGAAACATCTTGCACGTTTTTAATTTTTCCCGGAAGTCATGCCAGTCCAGTTCGTAAATACCATTTTTTTCGACTAAGCGTGTTTGAACCAGGTTCCTGCCACTGGTTTTTACCAGGTTAGGATAAGGATCATAGATTGGCGTGCACGTTAATATATTATCGCCCTTTTCCGTCAATGCCATGATGGATAACACTATCGTTTTTATTACGCCCGGAACAAAATGTAACCATGCTTCATCAATGCTGATATCATAGCGTTTTTTATACCATCCACACACGGACTGCCGCCATTGAGGATGTTCCATATTATAACCCTGAACAGGTTGCGATACGACCTCACGCAGGGTATTCAGGATTGGTTCTGGCGTCGTGAATTCCATATCTGCAATCCACATGGGTAATACATCTTCAGTACCAAACATTGCTTTCAATTGCCCATACTTGCGGCTACGCCTGTCTCGTGTAATAACGCGATCAAAACCAGACATTACAATCTCCTGTTTTAAAAATCATAAAGGCATCATGCGGTTAAATTTGCTGAGCCTTTATATTCCTTAGTGTGCGTAATAAAAAAGTAAACCTGTAATTAGTTCTCAACCAGACGTTCAGGATCATCACCCGGTTGATACTTTGCAATACCGATACCCGTCGCGGCCCACAAAAGGGCAAAGATAATGCCGCTGTAACAGAGAATGGCCCACGGTAAATAATCGAGGGTCGCAACTCCCAGCATGGTGGCACAATAGACGCCAGAGGCAGACCAGGGAATAATAGGTTCGACAACCGTTCCGGCGTCTTCCGTTGTGCGGGAAAGGTTCTTCGTAGCGAGCCCCCTTCTTTTGTATTCTTCTTTAAAGGCGTCGCCACAAAGTAGTAAGGGTAACGTCCCGTTTGCGGTACATGCACAGATGGTAAAGGTGCTGATAATGGTGGTTAATACCAGACGGAATGTCGATTTAACGCCCTTGGTCAGCGCGCTAATAACCGTATGCAACGAGCCGGTGGCACTCATTGCGCCCGCAAAACTAAAGGCACTAAACACCGTCACGAAACTACTGAACATGGATATTGCACCGCCACGCTCCAGCAAGCGAGAGACGTCGGAAGGAAAAGCCGCGACATTATTGCCTTCAAGCATAGCGAGTTTAAAACCGCTTACCACCGACTCTCCCACTGAAGATGCTGAAAAATCCTGAAAGACCAACGCAAGGATCATTGAGACTAATGTTGATAAGAACAACATAGGAATCGGAGGTCTTTTGGTGAGCGAGCCGTACAAGACAATAATCGGCGGTAACAATAAGAAAAAATTAAAATGATAAATATTTCCGATGGCGTTCATCAACACAGAAATATTTTCTGGCGTTTCTACCGGGATATTAATTCCCATCCCCATATAAATATACACGACGCAGCATATAATAAACCCAGGCCCGGTTGTCCACAACAGATGCGCTATATGAGAATAAAGATTCACTCCCGCCGCAAGCGCCGCCATGTTTGTTGAATCAGATACCGGAGATAATTTGTCGCCAAACCAACAGCCAGAGACAATTGCCCCGGCCGCAATCGCAAGCGGCACATTCAGGCCAATAGCAACACCAATCATCGCAATGCCAACGGTACCAATCGAACCCCAGGAGGTACCGGTACATACTGAGATGAGTGCCCCCAGCAGGAAAGCGGATATATAAAAATATTGAGGATTAATAAATTTTAACCCATAGTAGATCATCATGGGTATCGTTCCAGATACCATCCATGAGCCAATAAGAAAACCTATGCTTGCAACAATAAGGATGACGGGTAATGCTTCAGCTATTTTATCACAAATTGATTTTAGAATATCATCCCATGTATAACCATGCGCCAGTGCAATAAGTGAAGCAGTGGCTGTCCCCATCAGGATCATAGGTTCGGCACGGATATTAAAGACAAAATAACCTATGCTAATCGCGCCCAGCATTACTACCATGGGGATTACTGACCAGAAAAAAGACAGTTGCCTTCTATTTTTCAAAGCGTTACTCTTCAATTCCATAATTCCATCCAAACAGTTAAAAGTTGAATATCTATTACAGATAGCCTTACCCTAAGTAATAGTAATGTATGAACTTACATTTTTTATATAAGTTCCTTGCGGGAATGAAGCATATTATTTTTAGCGCTATATGCTTTTTCATAGCGATAACACTTTACTGATCTCTTACACCTCCTGGTGCGGCAAATGTTGTCTTCGTTGTTGACTCAGCTTACGGTACTGCTGCGGAGGCATACCGACATATTTATTAAACGTGCTATAAAAACGGCTACTGGAACGAAAACCAGCAATCATGGCTATATCAAGGATGGTCTTATCCGTATCGCTAAGCAGAGCACGCACATGATTGATACGCATAGACGTAATGTATTGTTTCATGGTCAGTTGCATAACACGCTGGAAAATACCCATCGCGTAATTAGGATTTAGCTTCACATGTTCGGCTATGGCATTGACAGTCAATATTTTGTCGCAATGGCTAGCGATAAACTCCAGCATCTGACTCACATAAAATTGTGCATGCCGTGAAAGGCTATCTTTCTGCGTGCGTGATGTTTTGTGGATTAATGCAGGTTGCCAGCCAGAAAGGCTAAATCGCTTTAACATCAGGGCAATTTCATCGATCGCCAACTGGCGAACCTGCTCATTATCGCTGGTAAGCTCATGCTGCCAACGCTGAACTTCAAAAATACTGAGTTGCTGTGCGGCGATAGATTCTATGACCATGCCATGAGTGACATGATTAATCAGCTCACGATCCAACGGCCATGTCAAAAACAGATGCATAGGCAAATTGAATATCGCCATTTGCTTACAGTGGCCTGAGCTGGTGAGCTGATGAGGGGTACAGGCCCAAAACAAGGTGATATGCCCCTGCTTGATCTGCACAACTTCATCGTTAAAAAGGTATTCCACATCGCTATCAAAAGGGACATTGACTTCAACCTGACCATGCCAGTGGCTGTAGGTCATTGCCAGCGGTGCCCGCAACTCAACGTCCATACGCTGATACTCTGAATAGAGTGCCAGAGGGCTACGCGTCGTTTTTTCATAACTGCGACACATATGCGGTTCAGGTGGCAGTTGCGGAATACCATTTTTCATGATGAGTAGCGTTCCCGGAACATGAGTCAGATATACTGTGATGGCAAAGCATGAATACAGCTTAACCGAAAAAAATCTCCTTTTTACTCTTCTTTTTCGTGAAATCATTCCCAAAAACTCAGATTTAATACGTTCCCGGGCAAGATCTGAGATAACGGGAAGGGCACCTATATGTTGCTACTCAGTATAAACTGAGGCCGTTCCGGTTAAGAAACGGCCTCCAGTGCGCATAACACTAAACGCAGGAAAGTAATTGAGGGTCCCCTCTGATTTATCCCGGTGTGATTAGTGCAGACGATTATAGTTGTCCACCATCTGGTTATAGCTTCTTAGCGCGCGTGGATAAGAGGCTTCAACCATCCAGCCTCCATTTGCATCTGAGAGAAGCCTGTTTTCACTTTCGGAGTAAGGCGTCTTATCTCTTACACGGCGGATAAATTTTTTAGCATCAAGTTGGTATTCATCAGCCGAGGAAATAAACATTGAAAAATTATGAGAGCCATCCGATTGTGCCTTTAATTTTTCTTTAAATTCAGCGGTGGTTTTTTCCAGTTCTGTTAGCTGTTTCATCGCGCTATCAGCATCAAAGGTTTCACCACTAATAATGTCATTGAGGTTGCCAGAATGAATCATTACGGACAATGAATAATAATTTTCCGATTTTCCTTCGCTTTGCTCAATCGCCTTTAACTGTGCAACCTGGCGTTCAGCTTCCACTTGTTTAATAGCGTCATTATAATTTTTCGCGGCAGGCTCAAAGGTACCCCACTGTTTCATCAGGGTTTGATGCAGCGTTTTACCTTGTGCAAAGGCATCATCCTTGTAGTTTTCCTGCTCGTAGTATTTATTGATTTCATTGATGGTATTGGCGACATCCACCGCACTGGTGATAAAGGTGGAGGCTGCACCATCCATCGGTTCCAGTGCAGGTTTCAGCTTAACGACTTCAGGAACAGCTTTCTGGCATTTTTCAATGGTAGAATCAGATACGGCATAGGTCCCGTAAACGATACGCTCTTTCCCGGTCGGCCCCGTCTCAAGGTCTTTCAGCCAGCTCGCATAGCGATCCATACTGTGATAAATCGAAAGCTGGAGGGTATTGTAGCAATCAATATAGGTGTTCATTTTCTCATCATGAACTATCTGCTGATCGGCCTGTGCATCGCTGGCTGGCGCAGCTTGTTCCTGCGTTTTAGCGGATGCAGCATCAGACGGTGCTGGCGCACTGCTGGAAGGTGCTGCCTGAGAAGGTTCTGTTGAATTCTTATCGTCACAACCGGTAATCAGGGTTAAAACAATGGCTGTTGCTAATAGACTCCGCTTCATATATTTCCTGCCCGAGGTATTAAAAGAATACTTATCATTAACCAGGTTTTTAGTAAAAGCAATTTTCGATATAAAGTCATGCAGTGTAATAATAAGTTGAGTGTGTAGGTAGATATAAAAAAGGAAATACTGCCCACAGTTAATTTTAATTGTAAATGGCGCGTGGAGATACCCCCTGTATTAGGGGGGTGTACACTATGTATTTCGGTGGAATCTCAGTAAAAACGACGCTACTCCTGCCCTGTGACAAACACACTATTGTGTGACATTTCGCTTTTCGAAGCGCCCAGAGATGAGTACTGCCCGGTAACGGTGGCAGTCTCATCCCTGGCGACAGCATATTATCAACAAATAATGCCGCTCTCCGCGCGTATAACGCCTACATCCCGTAGCGCTCTGCAATAGCACGATGTTTGTCTTCGTTCGCACCAGCTTCCCGCGCCAGCCCCCACCAGCATAGCGGGTGCGCCCAGCTTGCCGTCAAACGATTAAGTGTTTTATCAATGTCGGCTTTCGTCACCGACTGCGGCGCGCTGACCACAAAGTAGAATCCCGGGAGAGGTTCGCTGCCTTCACCTTGATGGCTATCCGTCAGCGTATAGTCTTCCGGGCTATTGCTCCAGTAACGCCACTGCAATTCTTCCAGCGCCTCGCGAAAAGCGGTGTACTGCTCTTCTTCCGGCATGACGCCATCGCAAAACCAGGATTCACCATAGGGAGTCGGGATGATCGTACGCAGGACGTTGTAAAGCGGGGTGAAATTTTTCCGCTCTTCTTCATCCTCAGGCGGTGTATTCAGAAGTTCAGCGTCGAAGACTACAATTTCGTCAACGTGCTGTGGAAGGTCGGTACGATATGCCGGTTCAATGACCCTGGCAGTAACCGGTCCGATGCGCTGAGCAAAATAATAGCGGCTCTCATAGTTTTCACGATAATGCAGGCGGATGATACCCAGGTTTTCGTCAATGAACCCTTCGCCTTCTGGGAGCGGCATATCAAGCTCAGCGGCCATCTGGCGGACGGTATCCCACTGCTGAAGGATGCTGGCAACGGACATGATATCCCACTGGGTGTTGCGGGTATCCTGTTCGCGCCGCGTTTGTAGTGCCAGAAGCTGCTGTAAGTAGTCCAGTTGTCTGTCAAATGCCGACTGCTTTTGCGCCGCCCAGGCATTCAGTTGATAAGCACCCGGCCATTCCCGACCAATCTCATGCTGAAGTAATTTCTGCCCCAGCGCTTCAAGTGCCACCCAGTCTTCTTGCTGGTTGAGGATCCGCGAGCGGAACCATAACGCCATATGACCAACGCCAGCCTCTTCATATTGACGCGCCAGTTGTTCAATGGCATCAACGTCACCTTTAGCGACCAGCAAATCAAGCAGCTGGAAACACAGCGCCCCTTCATCATGTAAATGCCGCTCAACATACTGACGCAACGCGTCAATCGCTTCATCACGGGCATAGCAGGCGTTTAATGCTTCCGCGAGTTTACCAGCCAGTTCCGCGTTATCGGGTTCCTGAAGGAACGCGCGGCGATAAATTTCGACATCTTTTTCCGGATCTGCCACGGCTTCCCCGTTGTCATTTTCTTCCGCGACGACAGGTGGACGGGCAAGCAACTCGGCTTCCTTCGCAACGATTTTTTCACTGAGTTCAAAGAATTCCCTGTCAACGCCAAGCAGGGCGCGCAGTTTTGGAATATGGTGCTGAGCCAGTTTTAACGCCGACTTTGCTACCCAAACGGATCCACGCTCCAGCGCCAGCGTGATTTGCAGTTTAGCCAGATCGACCACTTTGCGGTGCGCGCCGACCTGCGAGCGCTGCTCCATAATCTGCTGAATAATTCTCGCCAGTTGCCAGGAATTACGTTCAGGATAACGCGGAAGCAATACGCCGATAATATCAAGCCACTGATCCCAACCGTATGGCGTAATATCCGACAAAGAAGGCAGCTGCTCCCATACCTCATCGTCTTGTCCAGTGAGCGCCATAATATACAGTTTCTTTAAGAGGTAACTGACCCGATCGCGCCCCCAGTAATCATTTTCTTCGCTAAGTTCTTCAACCAGCTTTTTCGCTTCATCGTAACGTTGCAGCGCAATCAGTATATCGACCCGCGTCGCTAATAACGGTTCGATATTCTCCTCTCCCGATGCACGAACAGCGGCAATTTGCTTATCCAGATAGTCCAGCGCCTGCTCGTTTTTTTGCGTATCCATCAAAGCGCTGGCATATTCAGTGGATAAGCACTGAAAACAGCTCCACGTCGGGTCGATGCGGGACATGGTCTCCTCGCAGACCGCCATACGTTCCGGTGCCCATCCAGGGGCATCAATATTTTCATAACAGGCGGATAAATCCTGCGTGACGCAGACCGATTGCGGACACCCCATCGCCTCTTCGCGATGCGCTTTTTCAAACAAGGCGACGACATCCGGCAGAACTTTTTCACCCTCACTGTAGTTAGTCAGGCGATGCCGCAACTCCCAGTGCCCGATAAAAACCTCCAGCCATGGATTTTTTGCGACCTGGTTAAGCGCCTTCACTTCCGGCAATAATGCATCGGCTTTTTCCATTTGCAGATGCAGAACGCTGTCAGAGAAATCTTCAATCAGCTGTGGAATATACTCCTGCCCGGCATCGCTTAATTCTTTACTGTATTTGTTATACCATTCCCACGTATCCATGCTTATTTTTCCTCATTAATTAACGCTGGTATGACCTGAGTAAAATCTTCCAGAGCCTGGTGAAGGTCCCATTGCTGGCTCTTATTACCGCTTGCACACAATATAACTTTTAATGATTTCAAAACCCTTAACGCCGCGACAGGCTGCTGCTGATTTGTCAGCGCGGCCACTAATTGCATGACGCAAGGATTGTTTAAATTAAGGTAGAGGCTTGATGTTTTAGTTTGTTTGATTTGCGAAGTAAATTGCCGCGCAAGCATCAGGGCGGCGGTACTCATTCGTTTGTCAGCATCATCCTGCTCAAGGATTTGTTTTAATTCTGCCTCCCTGTCAAGCGTTACCACTAAGGGTAAAACGGCAGGCTCAAAGCGGGAGATAATGAGTTGCTCGTTGTCGCATAAATGCGTTTCCAGATAAGCGAATTGATCATCAGGGAGATCGGCAAGGCTAAAAAGCTGCTCATTGCCCGTGCGCGTTCCGACTTCGATGATTCGGCAATGATACGTTGATGCCCAGCGACGCAGAAAAGGGACAACCGCGTAGCGATCGCCTCTGGCGACAGGCCGCTGCAAAATATGAAACAGCATCTCCTCAAAACCACCATCCTGGCTCAACAAGATGTTGATACTGTTATTTATGCGTAAATCTTTAGCCAGTAAAGCACCTTTGGAGGTAGGCACCTGCAATCTGTCTTTCAACAAGTCGAACAGACGATCGTCACACAACGCCGCTCCCAGCAGCGCCTCGTTATGGCGTAACAATACCCGTCGCCATAGTTCCGGCTGATTTTGTGCTAAATCAGATAACCCGGAAATGAGCGACTCCGTTAAGGCGTTGCGGACAGCGTGCCAGGTTTCATCACGCTGCAAGTCCTCGCGGCTTGCCGTTGGCGTAAGCTTCGATGATTCGATTACGCCGCCGACAAAACCGGCCCACGGCGGCAGAAGCTCCCGCGCTTCATCATCCAGCAGCATACCGCGTAAAAAAAGCGACAGGTTACGGTTATCACTGGTCCCGTACGTCGCACCGTCCTGGATCCACAACATCCCCACCGCATCGCTCGAGCCAAAAGGCGTCACTGGCATCGCACAAATAGGTTCAAAAGATGATTCAAATTGTGCGGCAAAAGCCAGATTTTTACGCTGCACCAAAGCCCGGTGCAGCGTTACTCCTTCCGGAACAGACTCACGCCACGGCGGCAGAAGTTTATTGACAGGCTCAACGGCATCACCGACAAAAACCGATTCGTGAAGCAGAATGCAATAGCGTGAGAGTACCCGCTCCAGCAATGTATTACTGGCCAGATGGCTGTACTCTTCTTTCAGCGTCAGTATGACCTGTGTTCCCGGCGCAGTCGCGTCGCAGGGAGTCACTGAATAACGCTGCCCGTCAGTAGAATGGTATTTCCATCCCTGCTCAGGCGTTTGCCATGACGTCGTCAGAACGGTCACGTCTTTCGCCAGGACAAAGGCGGATAAAAAGCCGAGGCCAAACATCCCGATTAACCCGGTATCATCGTCCTGCTGACGCAGCATACGTGTGTAGCCCACGCCAACCGTGGCTAAAAAGCCGTGAATTTCGCTGTCGGTGAGACCAGCTCCGGTATCCGAGATAGTAATGGTGGATTTCGCAACGTCCGCAGTAACGCGGATTTGATTGTCGTGCGGGGCGTTCGGCTGTTCAATACGCCTGCGGACAATGGCATCATGTCCGTTCTGAACCAGTTCGCGTACGGCAACAATGGGCGTAGAATAAAGATGTTTGCTTAATACTTCTATTAAGCCATTTAAGTTAACTTCTGTAGAAAAAGAATCGCTTACTGATTGCATTACTCTCGTTTCTCCAACATCCATGCTCCCTCCCCCACTGCAAAAATAGCGCCATGGTTCATTTTGCAATTCGTATTATTTACCTAATATTGCTGAATAGCGTAGTTCGTAGATACTCCTGGTTATAGGCATTGACAGCAAAAATTGAAGATATAAATTATTTTTAGCGTATCGTATAATTTGCAATGAAATAATTTCGGATAGCTACGAATGGCCTTAGATTATGTAAGCAGACTTCTTTAAAAGCAAATGGTTAGCGTGGTAATAATAGTCCGAAATCATATTCCCTCGAATGAAATGGACCCGCCAGGGCATCTGTAACCCCGGCATAAAAAGTAACGAATGAGGTTTACTTAACAGTTAATCGCTGCGGATGCGTATAAATCGTCGCCCTGCCCGGCTTACAAAACCCCACCAGCGTCAGGTTACAGCGTTCCGCCACCTCAACCGCCAGCGTCGTTGCCGCCGACACGGCAAACAAAATCTCCACGCCGCACATGGCCGATTTTTGTACCATCTCATAGCTGGCACGGCTGGACACCAGCACCGCCCCCGACTGCCAGTGGTCGCCCTCTTGCGCACGGCGTCCCAGTAGCTTATCCAGCGCAACGTGACGGCCTACGTCCTCATGTCCGCCCACCAGTTTGCCGGAAGGGAGCATCCAGGCGGCGGCATGGGTACAGCCGGTTAGTTGACCGATGGGCTGAAAATCCCGAAGCTGGCTCAGCCCGCGATCGAGATCGGCCAGGGAAAAAGTTTGCGTAAACGGCAGCGGCGCGACGGGCTTACCGATGTCATTAAGCTGTTCAACACCGCAGACCCCGCAGCCGGTGCGTCCGGCCAGTGCGCGGCGACGTTCTTTTAGTCCCATAAAACGACGGCTGGACAGCTCAATCTGCACCTCCAGACCGTTACACGCCTGAACCACGTCCATCCCGAAGATCTCGTTGGGGTTTTCTATAATCCCTTCGGATAAGGAAAAGCCGATAGCAAAAAGTTCCAAATCCTTCGGAGACGCCATCATCACGACATGCGAGATACCGTTGTAGACCAGGGCGACAGGGACTTCTTCCGCCAGATAATCCGCTGTGGCACTGTTCGTATTTTCGCGAGACCAGACAAGGCGTGACGCCGCACCGACCGCCAGAAGGGGCTGAGACATGGTTTTTCCTGAAAAATGATAGCAAGAACCGGGTTATTTCAGCACGGTTAGCTCGTGGGAGCAAACCGTGCTGAAAGTGGGTTTGTTCTACATCAATGACACCAACAGATAAAAATTTCAGACCGCTATATAAATTGATTCATATCACTCTGTGCATTTTGATAAAGCCATTTTTTCGCGAAAAGTGTGCACAAAGCAACATTACCGGTTCTTCATGTATACATATCCGAAACAACTTGAGGAATTATGATATTCTTAGCAGGGTTATTGTCTGGCGGGCCGTCGAAAATCAATACCACAGAAGCGGTAGCAACCGCAGATGGTCAGTCAGAAAGTCATAATATTGATGAGTAATGTCGACATAAGGAGCAAACCATGCAGGTCAGCAGAAGGCAGTTCTTTAAGATCTGCGCTGGCGGTATGGCAGGCACAACGGCAGCGGCGCTGGGTTTTGCCCCCAGCGTAGCGCTGGCGGAAACACGGCAATATAAGCTGCTGCGCACCCGCGAAACCCGTAACACTTGCACATACTGCTCCGTTGGCTGCGGGCTATTAATGTATAGCCTCGGCGACGGTGCTAAAAACGCCAAATCGTCCATTTTCCACATTGAAGGAGACCCGGACCATCCGGTAAACCGTGGCGCGCTTTGCCCGAAAGGCGCGGGACTCATTGACTTTATCCACTCTGACAGCCGCCTGAAGTATCCGGAATATCGCGCGCCAGGGTCGGATAAATGGCAGCGAATCAGCTGGGAAGAGGCGTTTGATCGCATCGCTAAGCTGATGAAGGAAGACCGCGATGCCAATTTCATCGCGCAGAATGCCGAAGGCACAACCGTTAACCGCTGGCTTTCCACCGGTATGCTGTGCGCTTCCGCATCCAGTAACGAAACCGGCTATTTAACGCAGAAATTTACCCGCGCACTCGGCATGTTAGCCGTCGACAACCAGGCGCGTGTCTGACACGGACCAACGGTAGCAAGTCTTGCTCCAACATTTGGTCGCGGTGCGATGACCAACCACTGGGTCGACATCAAAAACGCCAACCTCGTCGTGGTGATGGGCGGCAACGCCGCTGAAGCGCATCCGGTAGGGTTCCGCTGGGCGATGGAAGCCAAGATCCACAATGGCGCGAAGCTGATTGTGATCGATCCACGCTTTACGCGTACTGCCTCGGTAGCCGATTTCTATGCGCCGATTCGTTCAGGTACTGACATTGCTTTTCTGTCAGGCGTCATGCTGTACCTGCTAAACAACGAAAAATACAACCGCGAATACACTGAAGCTTATACCAACGCCAGTCTGATCGTGCGTGAAGATTTTGGCTTTGATGACGGCCTGTTCACCGGCTATGACCCGGAAAAACGCAAATACGACAAAGAAAGCTGGAACTATGAGCTGGACGAGCGCGGCTTTGCGAAACGCGATACCACGCTGCAACACCCGCGCTGCGTGTGGAACCTGCTGAAAAAACATATTTCCCGCTACACGCCGGATGTGGTCGAAAATATCTGCGGTACGCCGCAGGCGGACTTCCTGAAGGTATGCGAGTACATCGCAGAGACCAGCGCGCACGATAAAACGGCGTCGTTCCTGTATGCGCTCGGCTGGACGCAGCACTCGGTGGGTGCACAAAACATCCGTACGATGGCGATGATCCAACTGCTGCTCGGCAATATGGGGATGGCAGGCGGCGGCGTAAACGCCCTGCGCGGTCACTCCAACATTCAGGGTCTGACCGACCTCGGCCTGCTGTCGCAAAGCCTGCCGGGCTATATGACACTGCCGAATGACAAGCAGGACACGCTTGAAACCTACTTTGCCGGTAACACGACCAAGCCGTTACAGGAAAATCAGGTTAACTACTGGAGCAACTACCCGAAATTCTTCGTCTCGATGATGAAGGCGTTTTACGGCGATAAAGCGACTGCTGAAAACGACTGGGGTTTTGAATGGCTGCCGAAGTGGGACAAAGCCTACGACGTACTTCAGTATTTCGACATGATGGCCAAAGGTCAGGTGAACGGCTATCTCTGCCAGGGCTTTAACCCGGTGGCGTCGTTCCCGAACAAAAATAAAGTGGTCTCTTCGCTGTCGAAGCTGAAGTTCCTGGTGACCATCGATCCGCTCAACACCGAAACCTCGACCTTCTGGCAGAACCACGGTGAGTCGAACGATGTCGATCCGTCGAAAATCCAGACTGAAGTGTTCCGTCTGCCATCCACCTGCTTTGCCGAAGAGAACGGTTCTATCGTGAACTCCGGCCGCTGGCTGCAATGGCACTGGAAAGGTCAGGATGGTCCGGGCGAAGCGCTGAACGACGGCGAAATCCTCGCGGGCATCTTCCTGCGCCTGCGTAAGATGTATGCCGCCGAAGGTGGCGCGCTGCCGGAACAGGTGCTGAATATGACCTGGAACTACCTGACGCCGGAGAATCCGTCGCCTGAAGAAGTAGCGATGGAGAGCAACGGTAAGGCGCTGGAAGATATTACCGATCCGACGACCGGGCTGTTACTGGCGAAAAAAGGCAATCAGCTGGCCTCGTTTGCGCATCTGCGCGATGACGGCACCACCTCCAGCGGCTGCTGGATCTTCGCCGGAAGCTGGACGCCGGACGGCAACCAGATGGCCCGCCGCGATAACGCCGACCCGTCAGGGCTGGGGAATACGCTGGGCTGGGCCTGGGCATGGCCGCTGAACCGCCGCATCCTGTATAACCGTGCTTCCGCCGACCCGCAGGGTAAACCGTGGGATCCGAAGCGTCAGCTTATCTCTTACGGTAATGGCAAATGGGCCGGTGCGGATATTCCGGACTACAACACCGCGCCTCCGGGCAGCGATGTCGGACCGTTTATCATGCTTCAGGAAGGTGTAGGCCGCCTGTTCGCTACCGATAAGATGGCGGAAGGGCCGTTCCCGGAACACTACGAGCCGTTTGAAACGCCGCTGGGCACCAACCCGCTGCACCCGAACGTGATCTCCAACCCGGCAGCCCGCGTCTTTAAGGACGATATGGATGCGATGGGGAAAGCCGATAAGTTCCCGTATGTGGGCACCACTTATCGTCTGACGGAGCACTTCCACTACTGGACCAAGCACGCGCTGTTGAACTCCATCGCGCAGCCGGAGCAGTTTGTGGAGATCGGCGAGAAGCTGGCGAACAAGCTTGGCATCGCGCAGGGCGATACGGTAAAAGTCTCCTCTAACCGCGGCTACATCAAGGCCAAGGCAGTGGTGACCAAACGTATCCGCACGCTGAAGGTGAATAATCAGGATGTCGATACCATCGGTATTCCGATTCACTGGGGTTATGAGGGCGTGGCGAAGAAAGGCTTTATTGCTAACACGCTGACGCCGGTCGTTGGCGATGCGAACACCCAGACGCCGGAGTTTAAGGCGTTCCTGGTGAACGTGGAAAAGGTGTAACGGAGACGACTTATGGCTTATCAATCGCAAGACATTATCCGTCGTTCCGCGACTAACGGTTTCACCCCCGCGCCTCAGGCGCGGGATCACCAGCAAGAGGTGGCGAAGCTTATCGACGTCACCACCTGTATCGGCTGTAAAGCCTGTCAGGTGGCGTGTTCAGAGTGGAACGATATTCGTGACGACGTGGGTCACAACGTCGGGGTCTATGACAACCCGGCAGATTTGACCGCCAAATCCTGGACGGTGATGCGTTTCTCGGAAGTCGAGCAGAACGACAAACTGGAGTGGCTGATCCGCAAGGATGGCTGTATGCACTGCGCCGATCCAGGCTGCCTGAAGGCGTGCCCGTCGGAAGGGGCTATCATTCAGTATGCCAACGGGATTGTCGACTTCCAGTCCGAACAGTGCATCGGCTGCGGCTACTGCATCGCGGGCTGCCCGTTCGACGTGCCGCGCCTGAATCCGGAAGATAACCGCGTCTACAAATGCACCCTGTGCGTGGATCGCGTTGTTGTCGGCCAGGAGCCGGCCTGCGTGAAAACCTGCCCGACCGGCGCTATCCACTTTGGCTCCAAAGAGGATATGAAGGTGCTGGCAGGTGAGCGCGTTAACGAGCTAAAAACCCGTGGTTATGATAACGCGGGCCTGTACGATCCGGCGGGCGTTGGCGGTACTCACGTGATGTACGTGCTGCATCATGCCGACAAGCCGAATCTGTATCACGGCCTGCCGGAGAACCCGGAAATCAGCCAGACCGTGAAGTTCTGGAAAGGCATCTGGAAACCGCTTGCGGCGGTCGGCTTTGCCGCGACCTTCGCAGCCAGTATCTTCCACTACGTTGGTGTCGGTCCGAACCGCGCAGAAGAAGATGAAGACAATCTGCACGAAGAGAAAGACGAGGTGCGCAAATGAAAAGACGTGACACCATCGTGCGCTACACGGCACCGGAACGCATCAACCACTGGGTCACCGCCTTCTGCTTCGTACTGGCGGCGGTGAGCGGACTGGGATTTTTCTTCCCGTCCTTTAACTGGCTGATGCACGTTCTGGGTACGCCGCAGCTGGCGCGCATTCTGCATCCGTTCGTCGGCGTGGTGATGTTTGCTTCTTTCATCATCATGTTTTTCCGTTACTGGCATCACAATCTAATCAATCGGGATGATATCTTTTGGGCGAAGAATATTCGTAAGATCGTCGTCAACGAGGAAGTGGGTGATACCGGACGCTATAACTTCGGTCAGAAATGCGTATTCTGGGCGGCCATCATTCTGCTGGTGCTGTTGCTGGCGAGCGGCGTGGTCATCTGGCGTCCGTACTTTGCGCCTGCTTTCTCAATCCCGGTGATCCGATTCGCGTTAATGCTGCATTCATTTGCCGCAGTGGCGTTAATTGTGGTTATCATGGTGCATATTTACGCCGCCCTCTGGGTGAAAGGCACCATTACCGCGATGGTGGAAGGCTGGGTTACCAAAACGTGGGCGAGAAAACATCACCCGCGCTGGTACCGTGAAGTCCGCCAGAAAGAGGAAAAGTCATCTGAATGAGTATTCGCATAATCCCGCAAGATGAGCTGGGTTCGGGCGAAAAACGTACGGCGGATATGATTCCGCCGTTATTGTTCCCCAGGCTCAAAAATGTGTACAACCGCCGCGCTGAACGTCTGCGCAAACTGGCCGAGAATAACCCGCTGGGTGACTACCTGCGCTTTGCCGCGCTGATTGCCCACGCTCAGGAAGTGGTGCTGTACGATCATCCGCTGGAGATGGATCTGACGGCACGTATCAAAGAAGCCGCCGCGCAGGGCAAGCCGCCGCTGGATATTCACGTCCTGCCGCGCGACAAGCACTGGCATAAGCTGCTGCATTCGCTGATCGCCGAGCTGAAGCCGGAGATGAGCGGTCCGGCGCTGGCGGTGATTGAGAACCTGGAAAAGTCCTCTGAGCAGGAGCTGGAGCTGATGGCAAGCGCGCTATTCGCCGCTGACTTCTCTTCCGTCAGCAGCGATAAAGCCCCGTTTATCTGGGCCGCGCTTTCGCTGTACTGGGCGCAAATGGCAAGCCTGATCCCCGGCAAAGCCCGCGCTGAATACGGCGAGCAACGCCAGTTCTGCCCGGTCTGCGGTTCGATGCCGGTCTCCAGCATCGTACAAATCGGCACCACCCAGGGGCTGCGTTACCTGCACTGCAACCTGTGCGAAACCGAGTGGCACGTGGTGCGCATTAAGTGCAGCAACTGCGAGCAGACCCGCGACTTGCACTACTGGTCGCTGGATAACGAGCAGGCTTCGGTAAAAGCAGAAAGCTGCGGCGACTGCGGCACTTATCTGAAGATCCTGTATCAGGAAAAAGACCCGAACGTGGAGCCGGTGGCGGACGATCTGGCCTCGCTGATCCTGGATGCCCGCATGGAGCAGGAAGGTTTTGCCCGTAGCTCCATCAACCCGTTTTTGTTTCCGGGTGAAGGGGAGTAGATGAGACGTCGGTCAGGCTTACGCCTGCCCGGCGCTTTTCTGTCACAATTGATAAGGTGTCACAACACCAGGTATACCTGCGAAATCCTTTGTATTTCGCGTTATCAGTTCACAACGGTGATGTTGGGCCGTGGCGAGAATGATGGCGTCGGGTAATTTCATACCGTACTCCTGCCGAAGGCTGACGCTTCGCTCAGCAATATCCTGCGATATACCAATAATATTAAAAGCGCTCAACGCCATACGCGTTTGATGTTCCTGATGGTATTTTTTCGCCCCGACCATCACTTCCATCCAGGTAACCAGGCTAATGGCATGCTGCGGAGGATAAGCGTCAAGCGCTGACATCGCCTCACGATGACCATTAAACAGATCAACCAGAATATTGGTATCAAAGAGCGCTTTTCCTTTCATTACTTCCACTCCTCACGCAGCGCTCTCTCATATTCAACACCATCTTCTTCACAACCCTGCCACAGCCCAAGAGCGTTAGCGATTGCCGCTTTAGCCTGATTCTGCCTTTCCAGGTATTCTTCAACCGCTTCACGCAGCAACTCAGCACGAGGTAAATCACGCTGATGTTTTAAGTCATCAAGCCGTTTGATAACGTCATCAGACAAATCAAGAAGTATTCTGCCCATATCGATACCTGCCAACATACTCATATATACCTCCAGTATATCATTAATGGTTAATAAGCGGACAAAATACACTTGCTCACGGCAAGATTAAAGAGTGCCTTTGCGACACTTTTCACTTTTGCGAGGCGCTTTCCAGAATCAGATCCCCACCAAAATTTGCGTTTTCATTTGCCAGCAGCCAGGTTATAAAACTGGATATCCATACAGGCAGAGAGCGTACTCATGGCACTGGAAAAAGGTATCGCGGCGCTGGTTAACGATTTTATCGCCGCCGGACGTCCGTCAGAACGACATCAAAGCGTTGAACAGCGTCGGGAGGGCTATATTGCCAGCACCGTTCTCGCGGGCGAGAAGGAAACGCGCGTCACTGTGAAAGATATGGAGCTTGAAGGGTTGAGCTTCCGGGTTGTCTCGCCACTTAACGCTAAGGGCGCTCTGCCGACGGTCATTTACTACCACGGCGGCTGTTTCGTCAGCGGTGGCTTTGCCACGCACGATCATCAGTTGCGGCAACTTGCGTTTTACAGCAGCTGCCGGTTGATTGCCGTTCAGTACCGATGCGCGCCGGAGCATACTTACCCTGCGGCGCATGACGATGCAGAAAAAGGCGCGGATATCATCTGGCAGCATGCCGACACGCTCGGCGTCGATCGCACACGCATAACACTCGCTGGCGATAGCGCAGGCGGGCATCTGGCGCTGGTCACGGCGCTGCGTCTGAAAGCGGCAGGTCAGTGGCAGCCTGCACAGCTCATTCTCATCTATCCGATGCTTGATGCCACCGCCCATTTCGAAAGCTATACCCGTAACGGCCTCGACTACATCATTACCCGGGACACGCTGCTTTCCGGTTACGAGATGTATTTGCCTCATACAGAACGCCAGCATCCGGAGGCCAGCCCGCTGTGGCGGGATGACTTCAATGGTCTGCCACCCGTGCATATCATTACCGCTGAATACGATCCGCTTTGCGACGAAGGCGAAGCGCTGTACCAACGGCTGAGTGAACAGGGCGTGGAGAGTACCTGCCAGCGCTATCTCGGCGTCATTCACGGTTTCTTTCAACTGGGTGGAGTAAGCCTGGCGGCAAAGAACGTGATGCGGGATATTGCCTGGCGGGCTGATATATAGATGACTATTTCTCTGTTGTTTTCATATTGAAAACAACAGGCTAACAAAATACTACCGAGCACTGGCGCTGATTGAGTTCTTAGTCGACAGGGACGATCTGGATAACCCGCTTTTTGAACTTCTCGCCAGACAAATCAGCGATTATGAAGACCAATCACCTGAATTTGCAGAGTTTAATCGCCGCCTGGAAAGCACGCCTCCGGGCGTCGCTATGCTGCGAACGCTGATGAATCAGTACGGCTTAAAAGCAGCCGATTTAGCAAAGGAGCTTGGGTCAAAAGCCAACGTCAGCAATATTCTCAATGGTCGCAGGGCGCTGACGGTAAAGCACATCAAAGCACTCTCCGAACGTTTTAACCTTCCGGCACAGGCGTTTATCGAATAAAGAGGAACCATCACTCCTCCTCATTCCCCCCTTCTTCCAGCGGTCCAAATGGCTTCGCGGGAAGGACGATATAGATCCCCTCGAACACCGCGCCGGAGGTGTCATTGCCGAACAGTTCGACCTGTAATTGCACGCGCGCCTTACGCCCGCGCGCCAGACGGTCGAGATCGCCACTGAGCGAACCGAGGTCGGCAATGGCGGTTGGACGCCCGCTAATCGGGTGACTGTAGCGAATATGCGCGTCGGCCAGGATAATCGTCCCGCCCAGATGTCGCTCGCGTAGCATCAGCCAGATCAGCCCCCAGCCGGTCAGTGTCGCCAGTGAAAACAGGCTGCCGGCAAACAGGGTGTGGTGCGGATTTTGATTGCCGGTCTCCGGCATGGTGGTAATAAATTTTTGCCCGGTATACTGCTGGATGCGCACGCCCATCTTTTCACTGAGCGGAATGTGCTCATACCACGCCTGCTGGAGTTGTCCGCACCAGTCGCCACGGTGCAGGATGTCGTCCAGCGATGCGATAGGTTTAATCATCAGAAAGTGGCGCAGCGGTGTGGTTTGCGGGGCGGTAATTTCCCCCTGGTTCACAAATCCCAGCTTCGCGAAGAACTCGACTGCATCTTCACGTGCGCTACAGGTCACGCGCTTCACCCCTTCCTGCCGGGCAACGGACTCCAGGGTCATCGCCATCAGCGTACCCAGTCCTTTCTCCTGCACGCCAGGATCGACGGCCATAAAGCGGATAGACGCTTCGTTATCGGCATTAATATAAAGCCGTCCGACGGCTACCAGTTTGCCATCTTCATCCACCACCATTTGGTGATGCGCCAGCGCATCCCAGGCATCGCGTTCGGACCCTTTCGGCTGATGCAGCGGCTTACGCAGCATCTCCCAGCGAAACTGATAGTAGGCGTCTAACTCTTCTGCTGTTTGCGGTACGCGAAGGTGATACATAGCGGCACTCTCTTTTGTTACCCGCGGCCACGCCGGAAGCTGGCTCATACCTGAAGCCAGAACGTAACGGGCCCATCATTAACCAGTGAAACCTGCATATCGGCGGCAAATCGCCCGGTCTGCGTCTCTATCTGCTGCTGACGGCAGCGGTCGGCAAAATATTCATACAGTTCTTCAGCGCGATCCGGCGCGGCACCTTTCGAGAAGCTGGGACGCATGCCACGTTCGGTATCTGCCGCCAGCGTAAACTGCGACACCACCAGCACACTACCGCCTGCCTGCTGAACGTTAAGGTTCATCTTGCCGTCGGCATCGCTAAAGATCCGGTAGCCAAGCACGCGCTCGCACAGGCGATTCGCTTTCTGTTCGTCATCCTCTTTTTCGACACCTAACAGGACCAAAAGTCCCTGGCCGATTTCACCCGTCACCTCACCCTCCACGGTGACGCTGGCACGGGTTACGCGCTGAATTAATGCAATCATGGCTGGTCTTCTTTTTCTTCTTTGAGTTTGCGGTACTCTCCGAGAGTGACAGTTATTTCCGCGCCAAGCAAGACGATGCACCACGTCCAGTAGACCCAGACGAACAAAATAGGGATGACAGACAGCACGCCATAAATGAGCTGATAGGAGGGAAACGTGGTGATATACAGCGCAAACCCTTTCTTACCCGCCTCGAACAGCAACGCGGCAACAAATGCCCCGATCACCGCATCCCGATTCGGCACCTGCGTCGTCGGCACCACGCTGTATAACAACCAAAAAGAGAGCCACGAGAGGATCAGCGGGAAGATACGCAGCACGTCATCAATCACGCTATTTAACTCGCTGGCCCAGCGCAACGAGAGCAGGTATGAGCTGATCACCAGGCTGGCCCCCGCGAGCACCGGCCCCAGGGTCAGGATCATCCAGTAGACGGCAAAGGAGTAGACTTTGGGTCGAATGCGTTTGCTGCGCCAGATGGCATTTAACGCGCTGTCGATAGCGTACATCAGCAGGAGCGAGGTCACGATCAGGCCGCACGCCCCCACCGCCGTCATTTTGCTGGAGTTCGCCACAAACTGTTCAATATAACGCTGGATCACATCGCCAGTGGCGGGCATGAAATTGGCGAAAACAAAGTGGCGGAGCTGAACGCTCACATCCGAGAACATCGGGAACGCCGCAAACAGCGCAAAGATCACGGCGACCAGAGGCACCAGAGAGAGCAGCGAGACATAGGCAAGGTTACCCGCCAGCGTCGTCATGTTATCTTCATCGATACGCTGCCAGAGAAGTTTCAGCCACGCCACCAGCGGGCGCGTCGAGTAACTGATTTTTTGCCGTAAAGACTTTGTCATAACTGCTTCGAGAAGTAGTCCGGGATGGTTTCTTTCCCCGTCACCAGGATGCTGGTGATGCCCAGCAATTTGGCACCTTCTATATTATCGGCGTTGTCATCAAAAAAGACCGCATCCTCCGCAGAAAACCCTTCAGCCTGCAAAACCTGCTGATAGATGCGCGCCTCCGGTTTACGCATGCCTAAATCCTGCGACAGATAGATATGATCGGCGGCGCTGCGGATTTCCGGGTATTCCTCCGGCCAGAAAGTCGTATGCAAACGGTTGGTGTTTGACAGCACCACAACGCGATGCCCCTGCCCCCTCAGCTTATGCATGATAGCGATGACTTCCGGGCGCAGCGCAACAAAGACGGCCTGCCAGCCGTGGGAGAACTGCTCATAGCTCAGGGGCATATTCATCTCCTGACATAGCGCCTGCGCAAACACTTCGTCGGTGATTTCCCCTCGTTCATGCTGATGAAACGCCTCGCCCATCGTGAAGTTCTGCTTCAACGTTGCAAGGGGAACACGGCTGAAATCGCTCCATGCCCCCAGCACACGGTTGAAGTCGATATCGACAATCACATTCCCCAAATCAAAGATATAGAGCATTTTTGTCTCCTTTCGCGCCGTGGAGGGATAACTGTAGCGGGAAAGGCGAGGTTTGACTACGGGGTGAGATAACAACATTCAACACTACAGCGCGCTATCCGCCTTTCACATCTCAGACGCATCCTTTTCCGTTGTCTTACCGGGCAGGATCACTTCCGCCTGACCTTCATGAAGGCGCGCTTTCAGTGTTGCGGGCGGGTAGTCGTCCGTGAAGAGTGCGGTTACCTGGCTAATATTGCCGATCTCAACGGCGGCGGAAGCATGATATTTAGTATGATCGGCCGCCAGTAAGATATGCCGCGAATGCGCCATCATCGCTTTTGCGATGCTGGCCTCGTTCACGTCAAACTCCAGCAACGTACCGTCATGTTCGATGGCCCCGACGCTTGTGACCAGATAATCAGCCCGAAACCCCTGAACAAATGCGGCGGCACCCGGCCCGATAATCCCGCCGTTGTGCGGTCGCAGCGTGCCGCCCGCTACCATCACTTCAAACTGAGGGTTTTTATACAAAATATGCGCCACCCGCAGGCTGTTGGTGATAATGCGCAGGTGGTTATGGTTAAGGAGCGCGCGCGCGACATGCTCAACCGTAGTGCCGATCGTAATGAAGATAGTGGAACCATCGGGAATATAATCGGCGATCGCTTCCGCAATCGCCTTTTTTTCATCCATCAGAGAGACTTCGCGCTGTTCAAACGCAGTATTGACCACGCTTGAGGCGCGTCCCGCGCCGCCGTGATGGCGGGTGATAAGCCCCTGCTCGCTCAGCTTACGTATATCCCGCCGCACCGTTTGAGTAGAAACATCTAACAGTTGCGCCAGTTCATCGATATTCATATAACCGCGTTCTGCAATCAGCGTTAACAAACGATCGTGACGCGGATTGCCGGTCAGTTCGGTCAAACTCATGGATGTTCCTCTCAAATCCTACCTGCCCCGCATTTTATACATAAAGTGACAAAAAAGAGCGGGTTTGATCACAATCAGGTATCCCTGCTCGCCCGCCAGGCCGGGTACATTTTAATGCCGCCACCGCGCTGGCAAAGCGTACGGCGTCCGCAGTTGCGTTGTTTTGCGCAATCGCCAGCGCCAGAGCGCCATGAAAAACGTCCCCCGCGCCGGTAGTATCGACTACGTCCACGCTAAAACCAGGCTGGTGCTGCAATTGCTGATTTTCCAGCCAGTAACACCCCTGTGATCCTTGCGTAACATAAACATGTCCGTTTGTGAGCGTTTGTGCTTTTTTCAGGGAAAGGTGGATATCCTCCGTTCCCGTCAGGCGTGTCAGGCCCGGTGCGGAAAACGCGGCGTGATCGCTTAATGCGACCAGTTCAGCGATATCCTGAGGCGTCACGTCTCCGTCCAGCACGGCTGGAATCCCCTGTTGGCGGGCAAGCGTAAATGCCAGCTTCGCTCCATCGTGCCAGCGAACGTCCGCCAGTACCGCGTCCCACTGGGAAAAGTCGATATCGGCAAGCCAGCTGGCGTCCGCGGGCAGATCCGGGCTGGGATAATTCGCGATAATACGCTCGCCGCCAGCATCGACCAGCACCGCCGACTGGGATGAGCGCGCGCCCTTATACACCCGACTATAGCGCGTATTTACTCCCAGGGACTCCAGCTCCGCAAGTAGCCGTTTGCCGGTATCGTCATCCCCCACCCGGCCAATAAAATCCACCGTTGCGCCCAATTTCGCCGCCGCCACGGCAGCCGTAGCCGCAGGCCCTCCGCCCACTTCCTTATAGTCATTAGCAACAAACTTCCCTCCTTCTTTTGGTAAATCAGTGAGATACCAGATGCGGTCTAACACGGTAATACCGATACATGCGATTCGGGTCATGCTCTTTCCCTCCTGTTTTTCGTTGCCGCCATTTTAATTTCACGAAATGTTTAAAAAGTGACGGTCGTCAATTTTTTGACGATAAATTACAAATACGATCAAAAACAGACAGGTAATGACCGTATTAATTGACAAAAAATGACACCACCGTTTCAGGAGAGCGTTATGGCAGTAATTGCATTTATCGGATTAGGACAGATGGGTTCGCCTATGGCGAGCAATTTGCTTACGCAGGGCCACCAGCTCCGCGTCTTTGATGTGGATCCTGAGGCTGTACAACGTCTGGTGGAGAAAGGTGCGCAACCAGCCCTTAACCCGGCTCTGGCAGCTGACGGCGCGGAGTTCGTCATCACCATGCTGCCGAACGGCGATTTGGTGCGTGCCGTTTTGTTTGGCGAACAAGGCGTTTGCGAAACCCTGTCCCGTAACGCGCTGGTCATTGATATGTCCACCATTCATCCGCTGCAAACCGACAAGCTGATTGCCGACATGCGCGCCGCAGGTTTCAGCATGATGGACGTGCCGGTAGGCCGGACATCCGATAACGCGATTACCGGTATGAGAAGAACCGCGTCACCATCACCGACAGCCTGAACCGTCGGGAGATACTGCACACGAAAGGTGAAGGTGGCCTGAAACGGGTGGTGATGAAGGTGTCAGCCGACGGCAGCGTGACGCACAGTGAATTTGACCCGGCGGGACGCCTGATGGCGCAGACGGATGCCGCCGGGAGAAAGACAACGTACTGGCTGAATGTGGCGAACGGCACCGTTTCGTCGGTGACCGGCCCGGACGGCAGAAAGACGCAGTTTTACTATCAGGGCGGACAGCTGACATCCGTCATTTATCCGGACGGGTTACGCAGCAGCCGGGAGTATGATGACAGGGGCAGGCTGACGGCGGAGACGTCGCGCACGGGCGGGACAACGCGGTATTTTTATGCCGACCTGCGGAGTGAGCGGCCTTCTGCCATGCAGGACGCCACCGGCAGCCGGAAGCAGATGACCTGGAGTTCTTACGGCCAGTTGCTCACGTTCACCGACTGTTCAGGATACGAGACGCGGTATGAGTACAACCGCTTCGGCCAGACGACGGCGGTTCACCGTGAGGAAGGGCTGAGTGTTTACCGCAGCCATAACAGCCGGGGACAGTTAACGGCCATCAGGGACAGCCTGGGCCGTGAAACCCGCTATGACTATAACGGGGCAGGCGACCTTATCGCGGTGACTGGTCCGGACGGCAGCCGCACGGAAACGCAGTATGATGGCCGGGGAAACGTGCTCAGTACCACGCAGGGCGGGCTGACGCGGCGGATGGCATATGACGCGGCGGGCCGGGTGACGTCGCTGACCAACGAGAACGGGAGCCACAGCGACTTTACGTGGGATGCACTGGACCGCCTCACACAGCAGACGGGCTTTGACGGCAGGACGCAGCGCTACAGCTATGACCTGACCGGGCAGATGGTGCGCAGCGAGGACGAGGACCTGGTTACACACTGGCATTACGATGACTCGGGCCGCCTGACGCACCGCACGGTGAACGGGGAACCGGCAGAGCAGTGGCAGTACGATGAACGCGGCTGGCTGACGGAACTCAGTCACCTCAGCGAAGGGCTGCGGGTGGCGGTACAGTACGGTTATGACGACAGGGGGCGCCTCACCCGCGAGCGGCAGACGGTGAGTGACCCGCAGACGGGGGCGCTGCTGTGGGAGCATGAGACGCAGCAGGAATACAGCGCGCAGGGGCTGGCGAACCGCCTGAAACCGGACGGTCTGTCGCCGGTGGAGTGGCTGACCTACGGGAGCGGTCACCTGGCGGGAATGAAGCTGGGAGAGCCGGGCATGGCTTGCGCAGTGCGGGCTGACGCCGGAGCAGATGGCGGCGCAGCTGGAGCCACGGCATGAGCCGGAGAGGAAGCTGCACCTTTACCACTGCGACCACCGTGGTCTGCCGCTGGCGCTGATTAACCCGGACAATACGGTGGCGTGGCGTGCGGAATATGACGAGTGGGGAAACCTGCTGGTTGAGGAGAACCCCGAACACCTGGAGCAGCTGATAAGGCTGCCGGGACAGCAGTATGATGAGGAGTCGGGGCTGTATTACAACCGGCACCGGTACTATAATCCGGGACAGGGAAGGTATATCACGCAGGATCCGATTGGGCTGGAGGGGGGATGGAATCTGTACTCATACGCACTTAATCCAGTAAGCTGGATCGATCCATTAGGATTATGGGTGGGGATGGATGATGCTGTATTCTCTGGTGGAGGTGCTCTTGTTGGTTTAGTGGGGCAAGGTGTAAGTGATTTATTTTCATGGCAGTTAAGTGGGTGGGAAGATTATGTTGGTTCTGCTATCGGTGGGGCAGCAGGAGGAGAAGCCTTATTGTACACAGGACCTGTTGCTGCTGGCGCAACTGCCGGAGTGACGACTAACCTAAGTAAGCAAGGGCTAAAATATCTATCAGGAAAACTATGTGATTTCGATTGGATAACGTTTGCTGGTGATACAGTTATAGGTGCTGCCACAGGATTTATCCCCGGAATGAATATAGTGGGAGTTACTGCTGGCAGGGGAAGTTTCAATGCTATTTTTAAACAAATGACAACTAAAGCCGCTAATGGAACTATTTCATCGATGAAAACCCAAACCGCAGCAAAAATGTTTGTTGGTAGAGCAGTAGATACATCATTAGTTCCTGGAACGGCAGTAGGTGCAGTCAGTGGTGTTGTCGAATCGGCGGTGTTGGATAAACCGAATGATCTAACTTGTGACCCATGTAAGTGCCAATAATATGAATGTATCAGCTGGGCGATCAACTTATACTGTATGGATTGTTATTTTCGGCGTTCCATTTGTTATCATCTTCATTTCTTTACTAGTAAATGGATTTACTTCCAGTTTTTTGACTTTACTGTTTTGTTTGGTTGTTATGCTTTTTTTTGTTGTTTTTTGGATTTCAAGGTTTAATCTAAAAATAGATGATGAATGTATTTATTACAGTAGCTTATTTTCTGGAACAACTTGTATCCGTTTCACAGATATAACAAGCGTGAGACATAGGGTTGGAATATATAAATATACTGATCGTTTCCTTCCTCCTGTACGACTTGAAATCAGAGGGAGGAATGGAGATGTTATAATAATTAATTTAAAAGTATTTAACAGAGAAGATATTGATTCTATAATTAAATGGTTAGCAATTAGAAAATTTGACAAAGTATAGGGCATCTACCAAGACAGTTGTATGATCCAGGCCGGTGAGAAATGCTGATACGCTTTATGAATCGGCCATGATGATGCGCTGTTTGCTAGATGCAGCTAAAAAAATAGCATTTTTCGATGACAGGATCGTTAATGTGATGAGCCATATAAGAGGCAGTGTTTATCAAAAAAAAGCAGTGACCCAGTTCATTTGTTGGCAATACTTTATAATTCACACATGGTAAAATATTTTAAAGCTGAAAAGTCAACTTATGCTCGCATGACGCTGGAGCCACACCCTGAGCCGGAGAGCAAACTCCACCTTTACCACTGTGACCAGCGATGCCTGCCGCTGGCGCTGATTAACCCGGACAACACGGTGGCGTGGCGCGCGGAGGATGACGAGTGGGGAAACCTGCTGAGTGAGGAGAATCCGGCGCACCCGGAGCAGCTGATACGCCTGCCGGGACAGCAGTATGATGAGGAGTCAGGGCTGCATTATAACCGGCACCGGTATTACAGTCCGGGGCTGGGGCGGTATATCACGCAGGATCCGATTGGGCTGGAAGGAGGGTGGAATTTATATAATTACCCATTGAATCCAGTTACTAAAATCGATCCACGAGGGTTAAATACTGCAATTATTTTCAATGGGCCGACAGAACCACATGGCGGTGAATCTATAGGGAATCCTGCGGGACATGCTGCTATGGCTTTCACCGGTAAAGGTGTTTATAGCTATGGGAACAACACTGTGTATAGTTCGAATACTATTAATTATCTTGCAGGGCAATCACCAAGGCGTTTTTCGGAAATTTATATATTAAATACAACAGATGCGCAAGAAAAAGCCATGATGGATTATATTAACAAGAACTATTCAGAAAAAAGCAAATATAATATTTTAAATCATAATTGTTCTACCATGGTAATAGATTCCTTATTTTCCGCTGGTGTTGCTCGACAAGGCATTGCTTTTTCGATTAAGAATCAGTTTCCTGTTTACATGCCTACGACTGCCCAGTCTGTAGGTATGCTGGAATCTTTTGAACATATATTTATTTCAAAAAACGCTGCTATCCCCCAGGCACTGGAAGAGATGAAATAGCATGAGGTGTAAATTTAAATCATCTTACACAGGCTTAATCTCCATTATAATAATATCTATTATTTTTGGACTTTTTTATTATATTTATTTGGTTTTTACAACAGGGGAATGGTCTGAAAAGAATATTGCAATATGGAATGAAATGCATCTTGTAAATCGTTTTTACGCCAAAAAAACTCTATTAGAAAAAAACACATTAATAAAGCCCATGTTTTTTAGGAAAAAAATAAACTATGCAGGGAAGAATTATGATTTATTAGCCGTTCCCTCCATCATTAATAATGATCCTGCTAACCCCTATATCTGGATTATTACAAATACGCATGTTGACGATGATTACTCATTGCCATACAGAATATACATAACCCCTGGATATGCAGGGGATAAAGATAGCTTTTACATAAAATGTGATTATTTACATAATATTGAAAAAGAAGAAAGATTCGATCCAATTGTTAGCCAATTTATGCATAAAAGATGCAAATAAATTATTATAAATGTAACAAACTTATAACTTAACTCCCTTCATCACAAAATAGGAGAATGCACTAAGAAATTAATGAAGGAAAAGGTAAGAGCTATGACAGCCTTTCTAATTAATATGACTACTAATGCCAGTTAAGGTTAGATGACAAGATGTTAATGAAGTGTAGTTCTACTTATAACTACTTGAGAAAATATTTATGGTGAATAAAGATAGCCGGGCGTGGCTGCATCAGGGATATTTTATCCAAAGGGAGGGTGAGAATAAGGCAGTACGCCTGGAGCAATTTAGGTTCCTACCAGGGCAGCAGTATCTGGTAGGGTTGACAGGAGATAGGATGTTATCAATATCCGTTAAATCTTGTTGCAGAGATAAAATCTCCAGGCTTGTAGAACTTCGCTCTTCAGAATCTACCCATAAAGGTTAATTGGTTATTTTGTGAAAGTACAGTGGCGAGTATTGTGGTTTTAGTAACTTCCAGACATTCAGAACACAACAGGACAAAAATAATATTTATATAAATAACCGCTAAACCAAGCTGAATCTATTACATGCTATAAGATTGGATGAAAAGGATATACGAGAAACAAGACGAGAAAGTAACAATGAACAAGAAATATCTCACATTAAATCGTATGAGTTACAAAATTTAATTTTGTCCTGGCTCGGATATCGTGATCGGCCACCATAATACCTCTGCGATTGCCGATTTTTTGACGACTTTACTCATCCTGCAATAATAAAAAACCCCGGCGAGTTTTCACTCCGCCCGGGGTTTGTATCTTCAGGACGCGCTAATTACGCTTCTTTCGGACCACGGTTCGCACGTTTACGATCGTTTTCCGTCAGGTGACGTTTACGAATACGTACGGAAACCGGCGTTACTTCTACCAGTTCGTCGTCATCGATGAACTCCAGAGCTTGCTCCAGGGTCATTTTCTGCGCCGGAACCAGCGTGGTAGCTTCGTCAGTACCGGAAGCACGCATGTTGGTCAGTTTCTTACCGGTCAGGCAGTTTACCGTCAGGTCGTTAGAACGGCTGTGAATACCGATGATCTGGCCTTCATACACTTCCGCACCGTGACCCAGGAACAGCTTGCCGCGATCCTGCAAACCGAACAGCGCAAACGCAACCGCTTTACCCTGACCGTTGGAGATCAGTACGCCGTTCTGACGCTGGCCCACATCACCCGCACGAACGTCGTCGTAGTGGCTGAAGGTGGAGTACAGCAGACCGGTACCAGAGGTCATGGTCATGAACTCTGAACGGAAGCCGATCAGACCACGGCTTGGGATCACGTAGTCGAGACGTACGCGGCCTTTGCCGTCCGGATTCATGTTTTTCAGGTCGCCTTTACGCTCGCCCAGTGCCTGCATGACAGAACCCTGATGCTGCTCTTCGACGTCCAGCGTTACGTTTTCGAACGGCTCTTGCTTACGGCCATCGATTTCGCGGAAGATAACTTTCGGACGGGAAACCGCCATCTCGAAACCTTCACGACGCATGTTTTCAATCAGAACCGACAGGTGCAGTTCACCACGGCCAGAAACGCGGAATGCATCAGCATCTTCGGTTTCTTCAACGCGCAGTGCCACGTTGTGCACCAGCTCTTTGTTCAGGCGGTCAAGGATCTGACGAGAGGTAACGTACTTACCTTCTTTACCGCAGAACGGAGAGGTGTTAACGCAGAAGAACATGGTTACGGTCGGTTCATCTACGGACAGCGCTGGCAGCGCTTCGACATTCTGCGGATCGCAGATGGTGTCGGAGATGTTCAGCTCGCCCAGACCGGTGATCGCGATGATGTCGCCTGCTTCTGCAACGTCGCTTTCGATACGTTCCAGACCCAGGTGGGTCAGCACTTTACCGACTTTACCGTTACGGGTTTTGCCTTCGCTATCAATGATAGTGATCTGCTGGTTCGGCTTCACTTTACCGCGCTTGATACGACCAATGCCGATTACGCCAACATAGTTGTTGTAATCCAGCTGGGAGATCTGCATCTGCAACGGACCATCAAGGTCAACGTTCGGTGCCGGTACGCGATCAACGATGGTCTGATACAGCGGCGTCATATCTTCAGCCATATCTTCGTGATCCAGACCCGCGATACCGTTCAGCGCTGACGCGTAAACGATAGGGAAGTCCAGCTGCTCGTCGGTAGCGTCGAGGTTAACGAACAGGTCAAATACCTGATCGACAACCCAGTCAGGACGCGCGCCCGGACGGTCAACTTTGTTGATAACAACAATAGGCTTCAGGCCATGAGCAAAGGCTTTTTTGGTCACGAAGCGCGTCTGCGGCATCGGACCATCCATTGCATCAACGACCAGCAGCACGGAGTCTACCATGGACATTACGCGCTCAACTTCACCACCGAAGTCGGCGTGCCCCGGGGTATCAACGATGTTGATACGGTAGTCATTCCATTTGATAGCGGTGTTTTTAGCGAGGATGGTAATCCCACGCTCTTTCTCCAAATCGTTGGAGTCCATCACACGCTCTTGAGTTTCGGCACGCTCACCGAAAGTACCAGATTGTTGGAGCAGCTTGTCAACCAGGGTAGTTTTACCATGGTCAACGTGAGCAATGATGGCGATGTTACGCAAATTTTCGATCACAACTTTGCCTCAGGCATTAGAAATAGCGCGTTATTGTACACGGATTAATCGCACTACAAAACAGGATCACAAAGATCCTCCGCAAACAAGTATTGCAGAGTTTGTTTGTGATCGCTTTCACGAAGCGAAATCAGGGCACCTTAACGCAAATTGCACCAATATGGTGCTTAATGTTTACATAGAAGCACTATACTGGTGCAGCGTGACGTTAATGGTGCAGCCCTTTTGCACTATGGTGCGCATGATAGCGCCTTTTGGGGGGAATTTGAAAGTTGGCACGGATTTCGCTTTATCTTTTTTAACACGATAACGCCAGTCAGGCCGTTTGAATACCTCGTTACCACGACGACAATGACCGAATCCGGGGAGAGTTAAAGTATGTCCGCTGAACACGTTTTGACGATGCTGAATGAACACGAAGTGAAGTTTGTCGATTTGCGCTTCACCGATACCAAAGGTAAAGAACAGCACGTCACGATTCCTGCGCATCAGGTAAATGCCGAATTCTTTGAAGAAGGCAAAATGTTTGATGGCTCCTCGATTGGTGGCTGGAAAGGCATTAACGAATCAGACATGGTGCTGATGCCGGATTCCTCTACCGCGCTCATTGACCCGTTCTACGAAGAATCTACCCTGATTATTCGCTGCGATATTCTGGAGCCGGGCACACTGCAAGGCTATGACCGCGACCCGCGTTCCATCGCGAAACGTGCGGAAGAGTACCTGCGCTCTACCGGTATTGCCGATACCGTGCTGTTCGGGCCAGAACCTGAGTTCTTTCTGTTTGATGACATCCGCTTCGGCGCGTCGATTTCCGGTTCCCATGTCGCTATCGATGATATCGAAGGTGCCTGGAACTCCACCACCAAATACGAAGGCGGTAACAAAGGTCACCGTCCTGGCGTGAAAGGCGGTTATTTCCCGGTTCCGCCGGTGGATTCTTCACAGGACATCCGCTCTACCATGTGTTTGATCATGGAAGAGATGGGCCTGGTGGTTGAAGCGCATCACCACGAAGTGGCTACCGCTGGTCAGAACGAAATCGCGACCCGCTTTAACACCATGACCAAGAAAGCGGACGAAATTCAGATCTACAAATACGTTGTGCATAACGTCGCGCACCGTTTCGGTAAAACCGCGACCTTTATGCCAAAACCGATGTTCGGCGATAACGGTTCCGGTATGCACTGCCACATGTCGCTGTCCAAAAACGGCACCAACCTGTTCTCTGGCGACAAATATGCCGGTCTGTCCGAGCAGGCGCTGTTCTACATCGGTGGTGTGATTAAACACGCGAAAGCCATCAACGCCCTATCCAACCCGACGACCAACTCCTATAAGCGTCTGGTCCCGGGCTATGAAGCACCGGTTATGCTGGCTTACTCAGCCCGTAACCGTTCTGCCTCTATCCGTATTCCGGTGGTTGCTTCTCCGAAAGCGCGTCGTATCGAAGTGCGCTTCCCGGACCCGGCAGCGAACCCGTACCTGTGCTTTGCAGCCCTGCTGATGGCGGGTCTTGACGGTATTAAGAACAAGATCCACCCTGGCGAAGCTATGGACAAAAACCTGTACGACCTGCCGCCGGAAGAAGCGAAAGAGATCCCACAGGTTGCAGGCTCTCTGGAAGAAGCCCTCAACGAGCTGGATCTGGACCGCGAGTTCCTGACCGCAGGTGGCGTGTTCACCGACGAAGCGATTGATGCATATATCGCCCTGCGCCGTGAAGAAAACGACCGTGTGCGCATGACGCCGCACCCTGTAGAGTTTGAGCTGTACTACAGCGTGTAATCTGACGCTTATTTGTTAGTTGCCGTGGAAATTTTTAGCCCATCTCCAGATGGGCTTTTTTCTCCACTAAAACCGCCTGTTTCATCCACTTACGCTTATACTGCACTCATTTGGTGCACACTAAGGAGACTGCTACATGGCAACCGGCGTGCTGCCCGATGCTGGGCAGATCCTCAACTCATTAATTAACAGCATCCTGCTGGTCGATGACGATCTGGCGGTCCATTACGCGAATCCGGCGGCGCAGCAGTTGCTGGCGCAAAGCTCGCGTAAATTATTCGGTACACCCTTGCCGGAGCTGTTGAGCTATTTCTCTCTCAATGTCGGGCTGATGCAGGAAAGTCTGCGCGCCGGGCAGGGGTTTACCGATAACGAAGTCACGCTGGTGATCGACGGGCGCTCGCATATTCTCTCACTGACGGCACAGCGTCTGCCGGACGGCATGATCCTGCTGGAGATGGCCCCGATGGATAATCAGCGCCGTCTGAGCCAGGAGCAGCTACAGCATGCGCAGCAGGTCGCCGCTCGCGATCTGGTCCGTGGACTGGCCCATGAGATTAAAAACCCGTTAGGCGGGCTGCGCGGCGCGGCGCAATTGCTGAGTAAAGCGCTGCCCGATCCGTCGCTGACGGAATATACCAATGTCATTATTGAGCAGGCCGACCGTCTGCGTAATCTGGTGGACCGTCTGCTGGGACCGCAGCAGCCTGGACTACACGTCACAGAAAGCATTCACAAAGTCGCCGAGCGCGTGGTGAAGCTGGTCTCAATGGAGCTGCCGGATAACGTCAAGCTGGTGCGCGATTACGATCCCAGCCTGCCGGAGCTGCCGCACGATCCCGACCAGATTGAGCAGGTGTTATTGAACGTGGTACGCAATGCGTTACAGGCGCTGGGGCCGCAAGGCGGAGAAATTATCCTGCGCACGCGTACGGCGTTCCAGTTGACGCTGCACGGCGTGCGCTATCGTCTGGCGGCGCGGATTGATGTGGAAGATAACGGTCCGGGCATTCCTTCGCATCTTCAGGACACGCTGTTTTATCCGATGGTCAGCGGGCGCGAAGGGGGAACGGGGCTGGGTTTATCCATCGCCCGCAGTTTGATCGACCAGCATTGTGGAAAAATTGAATTTACCAGTTGGCCGGGTCATACCGAGTTTTCGGTGTTCCTGCCCATCAAAAAATAGAGGCGTGAGTTTATGCAACGAGGGATAGTCTGGGTAGTCGATGACGATAGCTCCATCCGTTGGGTGCTTGAACGCGCGCTGACCGGTGCCGGATTGAGCTGCATCACGTATGAAAGCGGCAGCGAGGTGCTGGACGCACTGGCGAGCAAAACGCCGGACGTCCTGCTTTCTGACATCCGCATGCCGGGCATGGACGGCCTGGCGCTGTTAAAACAGATTAAACAGCGCCACCCGATGCTTCCGGTCATCATAATGACCGCCCACTCCGATCTGGACGCCGCGGTGAGCGCCTACCAGCAGGGCGCGTTTGATTATCTGCCCAAACCCTTTGATATTGACGAAGCGGTGGCGCTGGTCGAGCGCGCTATCAGCCATTATCAGGAACAGCAGCAGCCGCGTAACGTGCAGGTGAACGGTCCGACGACGGATATTATCGGCGAAGCGCCGGCGATGCAGGATGTGTTTCGTATTATCGGGCGTCTCTCCCGGTCATCAATAAGCGTGCTGATTAACGGCGAATCGGGGACCGGGAAAGAGCTGGTGGCTCATGCCCTGCACCGCCATAGCCCGAGGGCGAAAGCGCCGTTTATCGCGCTGAATATGGCGGCGATCCCGAAAGATTTGATCGAGTCCGAACTGTTCGGGCATGAAAAAGGCGCGTTTACCGGCGCGAATACTATTCGTCAGGGGCGTTTTGAACAGGCGGACGGCGGCACGCTGTTTCTTGATGAAATCGGCGACATGCCGCTGGACGTGCAGACCCGACTGTTACGCGTGCTGGCGGACGGTCAGTTTTACCGGGTCGGCGGCTACGCGCCGGTAAAAGTGGACGTGCGAATTATCGCGGCTACCCATCAGAATCTGGAGCTGCGCGTGCAGGAGGGGAAATTTCGTGAGGACCTGTTCCACCGTCTGAACGTGATCCGCGTGCATCTGCCGCCGTTGCGCGAGCGGCGGGAAGATATTCCGCGCCTGGCACGTCACTTTCTTCAGGTCGCCGCGCGCGAACTGGGGGTTGAGACCAAACAGCTTCACCCGGAAACGGAAGCCGCACTTACGCGGCTGGCCTGGCAGGGTAACGTGCGCCAGCTGGAGAATACCTGCCGCTGGCTGACCGTCATGGCCGCCGGGCAGGAGGTGCTGATTCAGGATCTGCCGGGTGAACTCTTTGAAACCAGCGTTCCGGATAGCCCGTCACAAACGCATCCGGATAGCTGGGCAACCTTGCTGGCGCAGTGGGCCGATCGCGCCCTGCGTTCCGGGCATCAGGATCTGCTCTCCGAAGCGCAGCCTGAGCTGGAGCGCACGCTGTTAACTACCGCGTTGCGCCATACGCAGGGGCATAAACAGGAGGCGGCGCGGCTGCTCGGCTGGGGACGGAACACCCTGACCCGCAAGCTGAAAGAGCTGGGCATGGAATAGCGGCCCGGCGTTGTGTAAAAATGGATCATATAGCGCAAATTGCTGCATTTTTGTACTTTACTGTGCCGATGAGTTGAGTATGATCTGACCCGGTAACACGGGAGAGCCATCATGCTGGAATCATTAATTCATATTGTGTCGGGCAGCGTCGAAGCTGGCGCAGCGGCAAGCCATTCGCCCCAAACGGCGATTGCGGCGGTGCTGTGCGCGGCGCTGGTGAATTTCTTAAGTTAATTTCCGAACGCCTTCCTCATCTCTTTTGAGGAAGGCGTCAGATTGCTGGCAAGCGTCATACCGTGGAATTATGCCTGGCGGCGCTGCGCTTGCACAGGCCTGTGAATTGCTGAGGACTCCTCCTCGCCCTTCTCTCTGTCTCTCTGCGCAAAATCAATAACGCAAATCATTCTTACTCATATTGGTAATTGCGAAAATTTTTGCGTCTGGTCAAACAACAAATCAATTACTGAACGGATCGTTTACTAATTATTTTTTGCGCGATAACGTTACCGCCATGAGCCGTTTTCCTGTCGGAAATCGCTCAGCCCTATCATAAGGAGTACAAGGTAATGTTGGATTCAGAACAGCTTAATCAGGGATCTCTCCCCCTCAGTTTTCAGTACGGTAAAGCGCCCGAAGAGGTGACAGACCGCGAAATTAAAGTCACCGGTTCCGCACGGGCGAAAAAGTTACTCGACGATTATTACGAAGCGAAAGTGTCGCTGGATACCGAGTTTACATACTGGTACACGCAGAAATGGATCGAAGCGGAAGGCCATCATCCGATGCTGCGCCGCTCCATGGCGCTAAAGTGCGGCTTTGAACACCTCACGCCGATGATCACCCGCGGCGAACTGCTGGCGATGCAGAAAACCCGCTACGTGCGCGGGGCCTATATTATGCCGTGGACCTCCAACCGCTACCCGCTCAACAGCGCGGAGCAGATGGAAACCGAATCCGCGAAGGCGGCGACGAAAAGCCTGGAAGAAGTGACTATCGTGGCGGAAGGCGGCGGCAACGTCACCGAAAGCGTGGGCAACGTGCTGTCGATTTCCAGACGCTTTGGCGTGCGCCGCGAAGAATATCCGGTCATCGTTGAGCTGTGCCGCTACTGGAAAAACAAATCCGTTGAGGACTCATCGTTTATGTGGGCGGCGATGCACCCGCGTTTCGAGCAGTACCTCAATATGAAAAAAGCGGTGCTGATGTGCTCGGACCTGGAAACGTCGGTGCGTCATGGCCGTAACGTGGTCAACTTCCAGTATCCACTACAGTGTGGCTTTAAGGGCATGCTGGAAAAATGCCGTCGCAAGATTGCTGAAAACACCGGCGGTTCGCCGGACAGCCTCGCCTTCTGGCAGGGCACGATTCTGGTGATTGAGGGCGTGCAGGCATGGATTGCCAGTTACGCCAAAGAAGCGCTGCGCATGGCAGCGATTGAACAGGATGCCACGGTACGCCAGGAGCTGACCGATATGGCCGGGCGGCTGGCGTGGATCGTCGAGAATCCGCCGCGCACCTTCCTCGAAGCCACCCAACTGATGTGGACCTGCCATATCGCGGTGCTAAACGAAATTCAGGGTTCCGGGATCTCGCCGGGGCGTATCGGCCAGGTGCTCTACCCCTTCTGGGAGAAAGACATTAAAGAGGGTCGCATCACCCGCGAAGAGACGCTGGAAATCCTCGAATGTATGCGCGTCAAATTCACCGGTATCGACCTGGCAATGGCGGTCGGCACCATCGGTCTGTTGGCAGGCAGCACCTTTAACAACGTCGGCATCGGTGGCCTGAAGCCGAACGGCGCTTCCGCAGAGAACGAGCTTGAAGAGCTGATTATGGAAGCGACGATGCGCTGCTCCACCCCGCAGCCGACGCTGTCCATGCTCTACGATAGCAAGCTCAGCGACAAATTCGTGCTGAAGGCGGTCGAGTGTAATAAGACCGGCTCCGGCTTCCCGGCGTGGGTGAATAACCGCGTCGCCATTGAATATCTGATGAAAACCTTCGGCGAGGAAAAAATTTCCCTCGAGGATGCGCGTTCCTGGACCATTGGTGGCTGCCTGGAAATTCAGCCCGGCGCGCTGGTCAACGGCGAACTCGGCGCAGGCTCTTACAGCTCCACCGGCGTCGGCTTTATCAATATGCCAAAAATCCTCGAACTGGTGCTGTGGGACGGCGTCGATCCGCGCACCGGGACCCGTGTATTTGAGGCTCACGGCCTGCCGCTGGACAGCTTTGAGCAGGTAATGAGTCAGTTCAAACACTATTTCCGCGAAGTGGTAGTGCTGTTTGAAGAGATGTTTAATATCAAGTCAGCCTCTACCTACGATGTGGACAACCCGATTTTCTACTCCGCATTAATGGCCGATTGTATTGAGTCCGGCCTGGATATCGACCGTGGCGGCAGCCGCTATAACCGCTGCTTTACCACCTGGATCTCCGGCCAGGTCAACCTGACCAACTCGCTGGCCTCCATTAAGCGTAATATTTTCGACGAGCAGAAATTTACGCTGGGCGATCTGAAAACCGCGCTGGAGCATAACTTCGGCTATCAGAGCGTGGCGGAAACCGGCAACTATTCGATGTTCGATCAAAAACGCGTCAGCAATGAATGGGCGCGTATTCACTCCCTGTGCATGAGCGCGCCGAAGTTCGGTAACGATGAGCCTTATGTCGATGATATCTATAAAGACATCGTGGAATATTTCCGCGATATCGTGCCGGAAGTGAACGATATTTTTGGCCGTCCGTGGGTGCCATGTATGTTGTCCGTCACCACCCACGGCCCGCTGGGGCAAGCCTGTGTTGCCTCGCCGGACGGTCGTCTGACCGGCCTGACGCTGGCCGACGGCGCGCAGTCGCCTTATCCGGGTACCGACGTGAGCGGCCCGTATGCCGTCTTTAACTCGGCGACCTGCATCGATCACTCCGACTTTATGAACACCCAGCTGAATACCAAGATCCATCCGTCAGCGATTAAAGGCGTGCAGGGGTCGAAAAAACTTCAGGAGCTGATCCGCGCTTATATGGACAAGGGTGGCTACCACATCCAGTTCAATATCGTCGATTCGCGGATGCTGAAAGACGCTCAGGAAAACCCCGGTAACTATCGCGATCTGATGGTGCGTGTCGCCGGCTTTACGCAGTACTGGGTTGAGTTATCCAAACCTATTCAGGATGAAATCATTTCCCGCACCGAGTATGAGGAAATTTAAATGACCATGGAATATACCTGCAACGACTGCCAGAAATGCGCGCCGTTTGATGTATTTAAAGGCACCTGCGAACACTCTCAGCAGCGCATTCTGCTGGATTCACCAGTGAAGAGCTGTCAGGCCTTTGTGCGTAAAAACCAGTGCAAGTTCTGCCAGAGCTACTGCGTGAAAGCCGGAACGGAATTCGTCGGCCAGTGCCATGAGAAAATGGTCTACCCGACGATGAACGCCTGCGAGAAATTCCAGCCGTTGAGCTAAACCCTGTGCGGGGCCAAAAACGGCCCCGCTTGCCACGGACGACCACTGCCATGAAAACCAATGAAGACGTCGCGCTGATTTTTGATATTCAGGGTTTTTCCGTTCACGATGGTCCGGGCGGAAGGACGCTAATTTTTTTCAAAGGCTGCCCGCTGAGCTGTACCTGGTGCAGCAACCCGGAGGGAGAGTGCCGCAACCGGGAGGTGATGTTCCGCGAGGATAGCTGTCAGCGCTGCTATAACTGCGTGGAGCAGTGTCCGGAACAGGCCATCGCTATTACGCAGGGCGGCGCGATTGCCTTCGATCGCGCGCGCTGCCAGCAGTGTGAATCGCTCCGTTGCGTGGAGTATTGCTATGACTCGGCGCTGGGTATCGCCGGGAAGTATTACACTCAGGAAGCGCTGATGCGCAAGATAGAACGCGACCGGCGCTTCTGGGGCAGCGGCGGCGGCATCACCCTCGGCGGCGGCGAAATGATGACCCAGTATAAATTCGCCGCCCGCTTTCTTGAACAGTGCCACCGTAACTACATCCACACGGCCATAGAGACCTCCGGCTACGCGTCGTGGAGCCATTATCAGGAGGTGCTTAAACACACCGACTGGGTCTTTGTCGATATCAAACATATGGACGACGCCCGCCACCGTGAAGGCACCGGCGTATCCAATACGCTGATCCTCGAAAATATCGTGAAGATGGCACAGCATCGCGACGCGTTTCGCCTGATCCCACGCGTGCCGGTCATTCCTGGCTTTAACGATGATGACCAGAACATGCAGGCCACCGCGCGTTTTCTGCAACAGGCTGGCCTGACGGAAGTGAATTTATTACCGTTTCATCGGCTGGGCGCATCAAAATATACCCAGTTAAGTCGTCAGTATGACTTCGCGCATACCGGGTCGCTCACCCAGAATGCGCTGCTGGCGATGAAAGCGCATTTCGAGGCGCAGGCGATCCGTTGCTACGTAGGCAGCGATACCCCTTTCTGATCCCTTCCCGCTTTCTTATACTCACTGGCAAAACGAAAGCGGGGAAAACGACGTGCAGATAAAACGAGGCCGCAGGCGGGACGACAGCGTGCGGATTTCCATTCTCACCGCGATGCTGACGCTGGTTGAAGACGGCGTCAGCTTCGCCCGCATCAATGTTGAGCAGCTGGCCCGCCAGGCGGGCGTCAGCAAGACCACTATCTACAAATGGTGGCCGGGCAAAGAGGCGATTTTCTGCGAGGCCTTTCTGCGTCACGCCAGCGAAGCGCTTCCGGTGCTGGAATACGATGCCGGCAACCAGCGCGACTTTTACGCGCAGTTTATTGCCCGCGTTATTGAGATGCGTAAATTTCACCGCACTGCCGTCGCCAGAGTGATGATTGGCCTGGCGCTGGAACATCCCGACATTGCCAGTCAGCTAAACGAAAAACACCAGCAGCCGCGCTATCAGGCGATGCGCACTATTTTTGAAAGCTGGTTTCTGGAACACGCAACGAAAGAGGACATCGCCTTTTTTCTGGAGATGAGTTTTTCGCTAATCTACAACTTTTCCGCCGCCAGAAGCGATGAAGACATCGTGGCGTTGATTCGTCGATTATTCCGCACCGTATTCCCTGACTATGCGGAACTCGATTTAAATTACCCGTGAGAATTGCTGCATACGCGCTTTCTGGCGCAGATAAGCGTCAAAGCACATGCAGATATTACGGATCAGCAGGCGGCCCCTGGCGGTGACCTGAATGGCCTTTTCATTAACGTCCACCAGCCCATCCTTCGCCAGCGGGGCCAGCAACTTAAGGTCTTCGGCAAAGTAGTCGTTAAAGTCGAGATCCCACTGGGCTTCGATGGCTTGCGTATCCAGGCGGAAATTACAAATCAGCGTCTTAATGACATCGCGGCGGATGCAATCATCACGCGTTAAGGCAATCCCACGCCACAGCGCGTTGCCCTGCTCATCGACCTGCTGATAATAGCGCTTCAGCTCTTTCTGGTTCTGCGCATAGCAGTCGCCGATCATGCTGATGGCCGAAACGCCCATCCCCAGCAAATCGGTATCGCCCTGGGTGGTATAGCCCTGGAAGTTACGATGCAGAATGCCCTCACGCTGGGCGACCGCCAGTTCGTTATCGGGACGGGCAAAGTGATCCATGCCGATAAACTGGTAGCCGTCAGCGGTCAGCGAGGCGATGGTTTCCTGCAAAATATCCAGCTTCTGCTGCGCTGTCGGCAGGTCGGTATCTTTGATTTTGCGCTGGGCAGCAAACAGGGTCGGCAGATGCGCATAGTTAAACACGCTGAGCCGGTCAGGGTTAAGCTCCGCCACGCGCTTAAGCGTAAAAGCGAAGCTTTCCGGCGTTTGCTTCGGCAGACCGTAGATTAAGTCGATATTGGTCGAGGTAAAACCGATATCCCGGGCGTGGTTGAGCAGCGCAAAGATAAAATCTTCATCCTGCTCGCGGTTAACCAGCCGCTGAACGTCTTTGTTGAAGTCCTGCACGCCCATGCTCAGACGGTTAAAGCCTTCGGCGCGTAAATGATCGAGCACATCCAGCGCTATTTCACGTGGATCGACTTCGATCGAGATTTCCGCGTCGTCATTGAAGGCGAAATTCGCTCGCAATAGCGTCATCAGGCGGCTGATTTGCGCTTTATTCAGGTAAGTTGGCGTGCCGCCGCCCCAGTGCAACTGGCTAACCTGCCGGCCAGCAAACCGCGGCGCGCGATGGAGAATTTCCTGTTCCAGCGCGTCGAGGTACTGATCGGCTTTATGCTGCTGGCGAGTGACAATTTTGTTGCACCCGCAGAAATAGCAGAGCTTATGGCAAAAGGGGATATGGACATAGAGCGACAGCGGCCGCTCAGGATAGCGCGCCACGGCGCTGAGAAACTCCGCCTCGCCGAAGTCTTCGGAAAACTCCAGCGCGGTGGGATAAGAGGTATAACGCGGCCCGGAATAGTTATATTTTTGGATCAGGGCCAGATCCCAGTCGATTAACTGCTCAGACATGCTCACTCCTTCCGATGATGCCGACGGCGGGTACGGTATACCGGCCGGACACCGTTTTTCGTTACCAGCCGGTTGCGCAGCCAACGTTGACGCCGCGACAACCGCTGTAGTTTAACGAATAACCACCCCAGATAACATATAACCGGAAGGAGTAGAAGCAGGACGGGCAGCCCGGCCTGGTGCAAACGTTACTTTCCGCCTTTCAGCAGGCGCATCATATCTTCCTGCTTTTCTTCCTCGTCCTCATCCTCTTCATCATCATCGTAAGAGAGGCCGAGTTTCTGCATCAGTTCGTCAATACGGTCCAGTTTGGCATCGACCCAGGTTTGCTCTTCAGCAGTCAGGGCTTCTCCCTCTTCCAGACGTTCCAGCAGCGCGTCCAGGCGCTCATCGTTCTCCAGCATATCCAGCTCATCCTGCGGTGAAAGCATAGGTTTCTCGCTCTTTGGTTTGTGCTGCCTGGTGACTGGCGCGTCGGTAACGCCCAGCGGAATCGGTGTCTTACTGCCAATACGCGGATCTTTTTGCTGTTTCTGGCCTTTGCCGCCGGAGGCGCTTTCACTGCCGGTTGCGCGGCTGCCCGCCGAGTGACCACGGTGCTTTTTCTTGCGCTTGAGCGCGCGCGCTTCCTGATTCAACTCTTCACGCGTTTTGCGGCGGACTTTACTGCGCGGTGCCGATGCTGGTTTTTTCATAATCTGAGATCTTTAAGCCGTTTTCTTTAGTATAGAATTGAGGCGGAATCTAACAGAAAGCAAGCAAAGAAAAAAGGCGACAGATTACTCTGTCGCCTTTTTTCCTGACTCACACCCTCAAGGGGCTCCACAATCCCTGTTTGCTTACAACCAACCCTGTTTATCCCTTAGCTGGAACAATCCATGTTGCAGTTCCCTTTCCTTGTAAAACGTCTCCGGACGTCTGTCTTCCTGACAATCCTGCGTCTTCGCCTCCTGGCGCTCCTGACCCTCATCCTGAGTCATCAATCCTGCTGGCGTCCTCGCCTGTGAGTCACACTTTACCGTACTGTGATGGGTATACAAGGTACAGCGAGACGTAAGAAAGGGTAATCGGAAAAAACTTAAAAACTAACTCTATGATTTATAGCGATAAAAAAATTTAGCTTAGGGAAACGCGCCAGCAATCTCCCATAAGGATTATGGTCAATGTCTCACAAAGCGTATGGCTTTTGCTTACATGGCCGCTACCCAGCCGAAAAAACAGTCTTTTTCCGTTGATCGGGTATAATCGCCGCCAACGCCTGAATTAACGGAGACGGCCATTTTGACAAGTTTTAATTATCAACAAACGCACTTTGTTACCAGTGCACCGGATATTCGCCATCTTCCCGGCGATACCGGCATAGAAGTGGCTTTCGCTGGCCGCTCCAACGCGGGCAAATCGAGCGCCCTGAATACGCTGACCAACCAGAAAAACCTCGCGCGAACTTCCAAGACGCCGGGTCGTACCCAGCTGATTAACCTGTTTGAAGTGGCTGAGGGCAAGCGTCTGGTTGACCTTCCGGGCTATGGCTATGCCGAAGTCCCTGAAGAGATGAAAATTAAGTGGCAGCGCGCGCTCGGCGAATATCTGGAAAAACGCCAGTGTTTGCAGGGCGTGGTGATCCTGATGGATATCCGTCATCCGCTTAAAGATCTCGATCAGCAGATGATCCAGTGGGCCGTGGAGAGCAATATTCAGGTGCTGGTGCTGCTTACCAAAGCGGATAAACTGGCCAGCGGCGCACGCAAAGCGCAGCTCAATATGGTTCGTGAAGCGGTGCTGGCCTTTAATGGCGATGTGCAGGTTGAAGCGTTTTCGTCGCTGAAGAAACTGGGCGTGGATAAACTGCGGCAGAAGCTGGATAGCTGGTTTAGCGATCTTCCTCCGGTCACTGAAGAAGAAGACGCTGAATAAGCAGGCGCGGCGTAGTCCGCGTTCTTTTGTTTCGCCCAATAAAAAACGCCCCGGCCATTACTGACCGGGGCGGCTAAAATATTCAGCCAAATCCGATTACGTGAAGTAAAAGGTCTGAAAGATAGAACATCTTACCTCTGTACCCTACGCGAATAACTCTACTCTTTTTTTAGCCACCTGCGAAGCCCTTTTTGTAATTTTTTTTCATTCTTTACATACCGAATTCTAATGTTCATCACAAAACGCGATAAGTTATGTTGCTTACTTACAAGAAAGCGCTTATTGCAGCCAAATCTTAGTGAGCTTGATCCCAGTTTTTACCGCTATCCACTTCCACCAGCAACGGCACGTCAAGCTGGGTACAGTTTTCCATCAGTTCATGGATCTTTTTCGACACGGCTGCGACGTCATCTTTATGCACTTCAAATACCAGCTCATCGTGTACCTGCATGATCATCCGCACGCGCGGTTTTTCCGTTTCCAGCCAGGCATCAACGGCAATCATGGCGCGTTTGATAATGTCCGCCGCGGTACCCTGCATCGGGGCATTGATGGCCGCACGCTCTGCGCCAGCACGACGTGCCGCGTTGCTGGATTTGATGTCCGGCAGGTAGAGACGGCGTCCGTCCAGCGTCTCCACGTAGCCTTTCTCTTTCGCCTGAGCACGGGTTCGCTCCATGTACTCCAGTACACCAGGGTAGCGCTCGAAGTAGAGGTCCATATACTTCTGCGACTCTTTACGCGGAATGTTGAGCTGGCGCGACAGGCCGAAGGCGCTCATCCCGTAGATCAGGCCGAAGTTAATCGCTTTCGCACTGCGGCGCTGCTCGTTTGTCACGCGATCCAGCGGCAGGCCAAACACTTCCGCCGCCGTGGCGCGGTGAATGTCTTTCCCTTCAGCAAACGCTGTCAGCAGTCCCTTATCACGCGACAGGTGCGCCATGATGCGCAGTTCGATTTGCGAGTAGTCGGCGGAGACAATGACGTAATCTTCCGGCGCGATAAAAGCCTGACGGATACGGCGGCCTTCGTCATTACGCACCGGAATATTTTGCAGGTTAGGATCGGTTGAAGAAAGCCGTCCCGTGGCCGTGACCGCCTGGTGATAGGAGGTGTGAACGCGACCGGTTTTCGGGTTAATCATCAGCGGCAGCTTATCGGTGTAGGTCGATTTCAGCTTCGCCAGGCCGCGATATTCCAGGATGACTTTCGGCAGCGGGTAATCCAGCGCCAGCTCTTCCAGCACCTCTTCCGACGTGGACGGTGCGCCGCCAGGCGTTTTCTTCAGCGGCTTAATGCCCTGCTTCTCAAACAGGATCGTTTGCAGCTGTTTCGTCGAGGAGAGATTAAACGGCTCGCCCGCGATGTCGTGCGCCTTCTGCTCAAGTTCGGTCAGGCGTAGCGCAATTTCACCGGAGTGTTTATGCAACACCGCCGGATCGATTTTGACGCCGTTGCGCTCAATACGAGAAATTACCGGCACCAGCGGCATTTCAATGTTCTGGAAGATATTGAGCGGGCCAGCGTGCTGTTGCAGTTCCGGCCACATTTTCAGGTGCAGTTGCAGCGTGACGTCAGCATCCTCCGCCGCATAGTGCCCGGCCTCTTCCAGCGCGATCTGATTGAAGGTGAGCTGGTTTTTCCCTTTCCCGGCAATTTCCTCAAAGGAGACCGTTTTATGCTTCAGCCAGCGATCGGACAGAGAATCCATGTCATGACGACCCACCACGCTGTCCAGGGTGTAGGATTCCAGCATGGTATCAAAGGCGATGCCGCGCAGTTCGATGCCGTAATTCTGCAAAATACCGCGATCGAACTTCAGGTTTTGCCCCACTTTCAAAAGCGTTTCATCTTCCAGCAGCGGCTTGAGCAATTCGAGCGCTCGCTCGCGGGAAATTTGATCCGGTGCGTCAAGGTAGTCATGCGCGACGGGGATATAGGCGGCAACACCCGGCTCGGTGGCGAAAGAGATGCCGACCAGGTTAGCGCTGATATTATCCAGGCTGTCGGTTTCGGTATCGAACGCAAATACCGGGGTCTTCTTCAGCGTGGCAATCCAGCTTTGCAGCGTTTCTTCATCAAGAATAGTGACGTAATGTTCCGATGACAATGTGGCGACCGTCGGGGTTACGTCCGCCTCCACCACCAGCGTCTCCTGAGGTTTTGCCGCCGGTTTCGCCCCTTTCGCCTGTAGCCATTTGCCCGCTTCAACGTCGGTAAACCAGCGCTTAAATTCGTATTTTTTGAATAGCGCCAGCAGCTCTTCAACCGCAGGCTGCTGTACTTCAAGTTGTTCGCAGGTCAGCTCCAGTTCGACATCCGTTTTGATGGTTGCCAGCTGATAGGAGAGGTAAGCCACCTCTTTATTTTGCTCCAGCTTCGCGGCCATGGTTTTCGCACCGCGGAAGGAGAGGCCAGCTATTTTTTCCGGCTCGGCGTAAAGCGTATCGAGGCCACCCAGCCCCTGTAACAATGCCTGCGCGGTTTTCTCTCCGACACCCGGCACGCCAGGGATGTTATCTGACGAATCGCCCATCAGAGCGAGGAAATCAATGATCAGTTCTGGCGGCACGCCGTATTTGGTCGCGACTTCTTCCGGCCCGAGGATGGTATTGGTCATGGTGTTGATGAGCGTGATATTTGGCGTCACCAGCTGCGCCATGTCTTTATCGCCGGTGCTGATCAATACCGGACGTCCCGCTTTGTCCGCTTCACGCGCCAGCGTACCAATAACGTCATCCGCCTCGACGCCGGACACCGCCATCAGCGGCAGGCCCATCGCTTTCACCATCGCATGCAGCGGTTCGATCTGCGCACGCAGATCGTCCGGCATCGGCGGACGGTGGGATTTGTAATGCTCAAACAGTTCGTCGCGGAAGGTTTTACCTTTAGCGTCAAAGACCACAACCGCGTGGGTAGGCTGATACTGCATGATCAGACTACGCAGCATGTTGAGCACGCCGTACATTGCGCCCGTCGGTTCTCCGGCACTATTGGTCAGAGGAGGAAACGCATGATAGGCCCGGTAAAGGTAAGATGAGCCATCAACCAGGATGAGTGGGTTTTCTGAGATCTGAACCATAATTTCCATGCCTGTTTATCAGTTTATGGTTAAAGGATGCCACAGACCGGATAAAAACTTGAATTTTTCCCTTAAATTGATCGAAAAGAATCTCCGATCCTGAGGATCGATCGCAGAGTTATCCTGTGGATAACTTTGTGCATAGAATTTTATGCTCGTATAAAAGAGAAAAAGCCTGGAGTTTTTACGTGGGTAAATTTCTTTATATTCATAGGATTATTGAGGATCCGCGGTTATTTCAGGATCAATGCTGGTAATTTAACCGATGTGGATATAAGTACTATTTTTTTATTAGTCTGGTGTGGGTAGTGTCACATTTTGCGCATTCGCTCAGGCTATTCACACCCGCAGCCTGAGCGAAGCATTAAAGCAGATTAATGAAGAGAGCCAAGCCGACCATATTGCTGACGGAATTCATCGACGGTCATTTTTTTACCATTGAGAGTGATGTAACCCTGGCTATATCGCACGTCCATTTTAACCGTATTGTTTTCCAGGGTAATAAGCTTAAACATACTCCCCAGCCCCACCAGACCGTTAACGCCCTGAGTTGCCTTAGCTTTCGCACTTTCTTCAGATTTATGCTCTGCGACCATCAAACCCTTTTTGCCCACTTCAATAGCCATATCCACGGGTAGAACCAGCTTAGCTGCAACGTATTTGAGCTGGCTATCCAGCGCCGCCGTCTCATTTGCGCTGTCATCTAATCGCTTATTGGTATCAGCAGCCTGATAATCCAGATTTAACGCGGCCTCGCCTTTCTCATTTTTCCAGTTGATAAGCCACTTCACTTCCGGCTCGCCTTTTTTCAGCTTGCTGGCATGCGACACTATCAACGCTTTTAACTTGCTACTGATATAGTTTGGATCTATTTGCTGAGCAGGCGTACTCGCGACAAGTTCTTTACCGAGCTGTCGGTAATCTTTCATGAAATCAGCAAAGGCAACAACATCTAATGAGGCGAGATCCATAGCGATTTTACCTCCACCGAAATCCTGCCCCTGAACGCTCAACGAGGCGACTGCATATTCGCCTTTAGCATTCAGCTTTTTATTGTCAGCGGAAAGATCGACATTAGCACCAAAGCTCAGACCGTCAAATCGGGCGACAGGTTTGCCAGCCGCGTTAATATTGATGCTTTCAAAATCGAGCCGTTGATCGCCCGTCATAAAGTCAAACGGCGTCTTGTTTTGATGACCCGAAAACGTCATGCCCGGTACAACGACTTCAATGTTATTTTTACCTGAAAAGGTAATTTTTTTGCTTTTACCCTCATAATCAAAGGCGTTCATGGATGCATTAGCATCGACATGGTATGACGCGCCTTCGAACGTTAACGAATTGTTTTGGTCCTTATATTCAGCCGGTGCAAAGGTAATGTCAGATGAAATCGCACCGCCCCAGGCAAAATTGATGATGGCCTCTACCGGACTTCTCCCTTTTGCACCGTCAAATACTGCCCTGGTTAGTTCATTATTAACTAATGACAGTTTGGCTGAGGCCATAGCAGGTAGAATATTTCCTGAGCTAACACGGGCCAGAGGGAAAGGTCCATGGTCAACATCGACGTTTAATTGTAAGCTCTGGTTAGATTTTATCCCGTCAATGGTGATACCTTTTACCGGCGCGATATCAAGAATAAAATGGCTACTAAACCAACCGCGATGGAAATCTTTAACGGTTGAATGGATTTCGGCATCCAGTTTTTTACTGGTGTCGGCTGTTACCTTGTTAACCACAGCCTCAACATTCTTTTCCAGCTGTTTTCCGGTATACCATGCGCTACCGGTCCATACCACGCCAAGAGCGATAATTACGCCTACGGCAACTGTTGATTTCTTCATATTCATCATCCTTAATAAAATTGCTCCATTAATTCATGGAAGCTATAATTAATACAATAAAAACAAAAAGTTACAAGATTTAGCACTATCGTTTTTTATGCGCGTGTTGTCCAGCGTTTGCGCTATTTTTTTATTACAGACATAAAAAAACGCCTGAGGTATTCGCTCAGGCGTTTTTAACGTTTAAAGCAGCGTTATTTTTTCTCAACCAGCTGCTTCACGGTGTTTGCGTACTGCTGGATAAAGACATCCATATTGCTGGTGTCCATACCCTGCGGATTGAGCTGGTATTTACCATTCACGTACATTGCAGGCACGCCCTGGAGTTGCAGATCGGCAGCGGCTTTTTCCTGCTGAGCGACCAGCGATTTCACCACAAAGCTGTTCCACGCGGCGTCGTATTCTTCACCTTTAACGCCCGCATCCACGAATACCTTACGAATATCGGCGACAGATTGTACAGATTGCGTTTTTTGTACCGCGTTAAACATCGGGGCGGTGATTTTATCTTCCACACCCAGCGCTACCGCAACGGCCCATGCTTGCGTCATCTCTTTGCCCAAGGGGCCAAGGAATTCAACATGGTATTTTGTCATCTTCGTGCCTTGCGGCAGCTTCTGTTTAACCGTATCCGAAACGTGCAGCACTTCTTCAAATTCATAGCAGTGCGGGCAATAGAATGAGAAAAATTCCAGCACCTGTGGCTCACCAGCGGCCGGTTTATCAAGCGTGATATATTCCTTGCCATCGGTGATTTGTGCCGCTGATGCGCAAAATGCCAGAATCATACCTGCCAGTGCCAGCCAAATTTTTTTCATTGGTAACTCTCTCCTGAATATAGTCATTAATACATTGGCGTTAATTGTAGAGGGGGTTCTTGTAGAACCCGAATCTGTTCGGTGAATATTTGTTTTTGTCTGTACCAGTAATCTTCCTCGGCAAGCCAGGGGAAGTTAGCCGGAAAAGCTGGGTCATCCCAGCGACGGATCAACCATGCCAGATAATAAACCAGCCTCATGGCACGTAAAGGCTCAATCAGTCCTAATTCATCGGAATTAAACTCACTGAATTCCTCATAGGCTTCAATGATGGTTTCCAGCTGCATGCGCTGCTCAGCTTTGTCTCCGTTCAGCAGCATCCATAAATCCTGGATGGCCGGGCCGCTGCGCGCATCGTCCAAATCCACAAACAGCGGACCGTCACGCCAGAGAATATTGCCGGCATGACAATCGCCGTGTAGACGTAGCGACGTAAAGCGATTATGCCATTGCCCATTAACAGCGTCGATCAGCGCGTCGGTGGTCTGCAAAAACGCCTCTTTTTGCCTGGCGGGGATCAGCGTGCAGTTTTCTAATATCTGCCGTGGCGCGATCAGGTATTCCTGTACGCCTATCGCCGGGCGGAACTGAAAGGGGTGTTTACGACCGGTCTGGTGCAGACGCCCAAGATAGCGCCCGACCCACTCCATCTGATCCAGGTTATCCGCTTCGAACTGACGACCGCCCATGCTCGGGAATATCGCATAGAAAAATCCCTGATGGGTCAGCAGAGTCCGATCGTTAAATTTCAGCGGCGCAGCAACGGGGACATCATCATGCTGAAGTTCCAGTGCAAACTGGTGTTCTTCCTGAATCTGCTCAGCAGACCAGCGTTCAGGACGGTAGAATTTGACCACAAAGCGGCGGCGATCTTCATCCTGAAACTGGTAGACACGGTTTTCATAGCTATTGAGCGGCGTAAGCCCGGAATCCACCCGAATACCCTGTTCGAACAGCGCATCCATGATGGTATCCGGATGTAATGTCTGGAATGTGAAAGCCTTGTCGTTCATCCTGGCATCCGAAAAAATACGAATGATTCAGGATATCATTTCACAGCGCTTTCGGAGGCTCCGCTTACAAGGTTTTACTCTTTAATTACGCCGCGTGCGCGAAGAAGCGCGGTTTTAAAATCCTCTTCATAATCTTTCTGGATACCCGGAATAACGGCATCTTTAGAGGAGTCGCGCATTTTCAGGTGATAGATCAGGATATCGTCAGAAAGGTCGGCGAGATCGCCTTCGTATCCTGACTCTGTCGCCAGTTTCTGTAAAAATTGAATAAGGTTCAGCTCCGGCTCTTTTTGCCAGGCGGGCTGAAGAAGTTCAATCACTTCGTTAAGACGTTTACACTTCATAGCTTGGCTCCTTACTTCTCGTTAAGACACGTTAGCAGGGTCAATCCCACAATAAAAGAGGCGATATCAGTGGATCAGGATAGTGCAGTAACGGGCGTCGTGCTGGCTGGAGGGAGATCGACGCGGATGGGGGGCAGAGATAAGGGGCTTATTGAGCTCCACGGGCGACCGTTGTGGAAATGGGTGGCCGATAAACTGTCTTCTCAGGTAGAGAACGTTGTGATTAGCGCGAATCGTAATCTCGATAGTTACCAGGTCAGCGGCCTTGCGGTGATTGAGGATTCGCTGGCGGATTTCCCGGGTCCGCTGGCAGGGATACTTTCTGTGATGCAGCAGATTAACAGCGACTGGTTTCTTTTTTGCCCCTGCGATACGCCTGCTATCCCGGACGATCTGTTGTCACGTTTTAAAGCAGAGATAAAGGGATCTCCCGCAGTGTGGGTAAATGACGGCGAACGCGATCACCCGGCGATTGCGCTGCTGCATCGGCGTCTTATTCCATCGCTACAGGACTATCTTCAGGCCGGTGAGCGCCGCGTAATGGTGTTTCTGCGGCAGAGCGGCGGGCATTCTGTCGATTTTAGCGATCGCCCGGCGGCGTTTGTGAATGTGAATACGCCCGAAGAGCTGGCGCACTGGCAGGAGAGACGATGATCCCTGTACTGGCAATTGCGGCATGGAGCGGCACTGGCAAGACAACGCTGCTTAAGAAACTGATCCCTGCACTCTGTGAACGAGGTCTCCGGCCCGGCCTGATTAAGCATACGCATCATAATATGGATATCGATAAGCCCGGAAAGGACAGTTATGAGTTACGTAAGGCGGGTGCCGCACAAACGATGGTGGCCAGTCAGCAGCGTTGGGCGCTTATGACGGAAACTCCGGAGGAGAAGACGCTGGATCTGGCTTATCTGGTCAGCCGGATGGATCATTCCACCCTGGATCTGGTGTTGGTAGAAGGATTTAAGCAGGAGAGTATCGCAAAGATTCTGCTTTTCAGAGCCGGTGCGGGGTATGAGCCAGGCGAACTGACGCTGGATGCGCATGTGATTGCTGTTGCCAGCGATGTTCCCCTGGCGCTGGATGTGCCGGTACTGAATTTGAATGATGTCGGGGAAATGGTGGTGTTTATTGAGATGTGGATAGCGGGGCAGGAGAAATTATAGTTTTTTGCTTTGGTTTCGCTTTGCCCGGTGGCGCTGCGCTTACCGGGCCTGGGGGAAGCAGTACAATAATCGTGTTTACTGGCAGGATCAGGCATAACTATTATGGCAGAACGCAAAAAGCCCATCCGTCAGGATGGGCTTTTCACTTATTTGATGCCTGGCAGTTCCCTACTCTCGCATGGGGAGACCCCACACTACCATCGGCGCTACGGCGTTTCACTTCTGAGTTCGGCATGGGGTCAGGTGGGACCACCGCGCTGTTGCCGCCAGGCAAATTCTGTTTA
>NZ_JADGMI010000007.1 GCF_015234305.1 Superficieibacter sp. 1612_C1 | reverse complement strand
GCAAATGCGTTAAGCCCGATGACTGTTTTCAATCTCAGTATTTATGATTAAGGAAAAAATATGGCAACTATTTCCGATGAACTGGCTGCAGGACTGACAAAGATTCTTCAGCTTGCCCAGCTCGACATCCAGAACCAGGACAAACTGTTTAACGGTAACGGCGACGTGACTATCACCCGCGCCGACGGTTCCACGTTCGCGGCGGCAACGTGGGCCAAAATGATGGCGGCCACGGTCGGTACATTCAAACAGAGAGGGACACTGGGTACTCAGGATCTGGATGCCGTTAACGGCAGTCAGGAAGGATTCTGGTACCAGCCGATGACCGCAAATGCGACAACGGCCCGCCATTACCCTGAAAATACGGCCGGCTCTCTCATGGTGATGAGTAACGCAGCCAACAGTGTTAATGGTTGTACGCAAATTTATTTCCCTTACAACAAAGATATTTTCTGGCTGAGAACAGGCGTCGCGCAATCAAACGGAACAGTAACCTACGGCGCGTGGTGGCCGATAATCCCTGGCGCTATAACTCAGAGCGGTAAAGAGGCGCAGATTTGGAATGTTGCCCACGATAAGTATCTTTTTATTAACGATCAGACGTGGGGCGCATATGACGTAACCACCAAGAAAAAGCTCGCACTTATCGACCCGATCCTCGGGGGAGAGGTCTGGATACGTGAAGGTAAAACATCACTTAGATCCTATGCTGATAACTCGATGGTTATAAAGGTTGGAAGTACCTTTGACGTGCTGCTTATTGATGGGGATGGCATTTATAACAATGGCCGTACTGATTCGGTGAGGGGCTACGCTTCACGAAAGGGAGTGGGGAATAATAGTCAGGCCACCGGAAATCTTTGGTCAATGGGCTGGGAAAGCACCGCAAAGATGGGGCTATACGTCGATAGCTCGACTATCGGCTTCCTTGCTATGCAATCATCGTCAGATCGAGAGCTTAAGAAGTTAATCAAATACACGCCGAAAAAAGCTCGTCTGGTAGCGCTGGGTGAAGTAATGCAGTGGGCCACGGCCACTTTTAAATTCAAGGCGCGTGGCGACGGTTTAATCCCGGAATCTGACACAAAGCTTGGATTCATCGCTAATGATCTGAAAGAGGTCAGCCCGGAGTGTGTCGAAGGTGAAGGGTTGGCGGAAGGTGATGAACTCGACCCGACAAAAGCGTTTAGCCTGGACACCGTGGCAATGATGGCAAAAATGACAATGGCTATGCAGGCAATGGAAGACCAGATCAACGACCTGCAAAACACAGTTAACGATTTGAAAGCTCAGGTAGTTTCTCAGGAATAAAAAATTATCTCTTTACACACCTTCCAGTCAGCTCGTCCGCAGACAAACGACGGGCCGCCTCAGGCTTTCCCGGGCGGCCTGTAACCTGCTGAATTGCCCCTCAGTTTTAGAAATTATTGTGCCGGGATATATTCAGCAAAAAAGATGGCTGCTTTTCCGCTTTGCTTTTTATCGGCTTGTAAGGGGCTGGTCTCCACTATATGTGCCTTGACCATGTTAATGGCGTAAAGGGTTGCTTTTTTCCTTTCAGCATCGCTTTCTGTCATCAGTATAGATTCAAGTCCGTTAAGCAGAGCGACAAAACTGACAGGTGCGTCGTCGTCAAGAATGGTCATGACGGCTTCGCCAAGAATAAGATCGGTTAGCTTTCGGTCTTCATTTTTATACATTGCAATCACTTATGGGTGAACTTACGATCATTTTGGAAAGGAAAGACCGGGCAGATAAAACTCTGTCCGGGGCTTCTCTTCAGGACTGTCAGGATGTCCATACAGACATCTGTTCTACTAACGACACTTCTCGAAAGCCTGGCAGGATTTGTAAGGGTAATCGCCTTTCTTCGAATTACAAGGGCCATCTGTGCTCCTTACTTTCCAACAGGTATTTGTTAAAGGGCAGAAGCTCTGTCTCAGCATGTTTAGATAGTGATGCTTTGATAGAAAGGCTTAAAAAAAGGCGGGGGAACGCTGTATTTCGCGGTGCAGGGATTCAGCAGTCTTGGCAGATGAAGCGGGAAATGCTGTCACCTTGCTATACCACGCAGTGGGCAGAGTTACCGCACTGCTAAATGACTCATCTTAGCCCTGCTTACACAGGGCTTTGGTCCGCTGAGAGCGAAAAGCGGACGCCCGCATAGCGTAAACAGGCGTCCGATATTTTGAAGTGGATAGATTAATTAACCCGCTTCCCCGTTTCGTCAATGACCGTCTCGCCATCCTCTTTGATAAACGCTCCTTTCTGGCCTTCCGGTAGAATATCCAGCACTATTTCTGAAGGGCGGCAAAGACGAGTGCCAAGCGGCGTAACGACAATCGGCCGATTAATCAGGATCGGATGTTGAAGCATGAAATCAATCAACTGCTCATCACTAAATTTCTCTTCATCAAGTCCCAGTTGCTCATAAGGCTCAACATTCTTACGCAGCAATGCACGAACCTTAATTTCCATATCTGAAATAAGTTTAATAAGCTCATCGCGGGTCGGAGGCGTATCGAGATAATAAATTATCGTCGGTTCGTTGCCGCTGTTACGGATCATCTCCAGCGTGTTGCGTGAAGTGCCACAGGCCGGGTTGTGATAGATGGTAATGTTGCTCATATCAGTATCTCATTACAAAGTGACAGAGAGCCGCCACGCCAGCGCGGCCAGAGTGACAAACAGCACCGGCACAGTCATGATAATGCCGGTACGGAAGTAATATCCCCAGGTAATCTTTATATTTTTCTGGGCAAGCACATGCAGCCACAGCAGGGTTGCCAGACTGCCAATCGGGGTGATTTTCGGGCCTAAATCGCAGCCAATCACATTGGCATAAATCATTGCCTCTTTGACGACGCCGGTCGCCGTACTCCCGTCAATCGACAGCGCGCCAATCAGTACCGTCGGCATATTATTCATCACTGATGAGAGAAATGCCGTCAGGAAGCCGGTGCCGAACGTCGCTGCCCATAACCCCTTGTCTGCCAGCAGATTCAGCACGCCAGACAGGTACTCCGTGAGCCCTGCATTGCGCAGGCCATAGACCACGAGATACATGCCCAGCGAGAAAATAACGATCTGCCATGGCGCACCGCGCAGGACTTTCCCGGTGTTGATGGCATGGCCTCTTTTCGCCACCACAAACAGCACTGCTGCGCCAGCCGCAGCTATCGCACTGACCGGGATCCCCAGCGGCTCCAGAACAAAGAAACCGACAAGCAGCAATAACAGGACAATCCAGCCCGCCCTGAAGGTTGCCGGATCCTTGATCGCACTGGCAGGCGTCTTCAGCAGCGAAACGTCATACGTTGCCGGAATATCCCTGCGAAAGAAGAGATGCAGCATGATCAGCGTGGCCGCAATCGCTGCCGCATCCACGGGGATCATAACGGAGGCGTACTGCGTAAAGCCCAGACCGAAGAAGTCCGCCGAGACGATATTCACCAGGTTAGAAACAATGAGTGGCAGGCTGGCCGTATCTGCAATAAATCCTGCAGCCATGACAAAGGCCAGTGTCGTGCCCTTGCTGAACCCCAGTGCGAGTAGCATCGCAATCACAATCGGCGTCAGGATCAGCGCGGCACCATCATTGGCAAACAACGCAGCAACAGCGGCACCGAGCAAGACTATCCAGGTGAACAGCAGGCGGCCACGTCCGTTACCCCAGCGGGAGACGTGCAGTGCGGCCCATTCAAAGAAGCCGGACTCATCAAGCAGCAGGCTGATGATGATGACCGCAATAAATGCCGCTGTCGCGTTCCAGACGATATTCCAGACAACGGGAATATCAGCGATATGGATGACACCGGTTCCCAGCGCCAGCACTGCCCCGATACTCGCGCTCCAGCCAATACTCAGGCCTCTGGGTTGCCAGATCACCAGTACCAGCGTCAGTAAAAATATACTCCCTGCCAAAAGCATCTCAGACTCCATTATATATGATTATGTAAATGTGTTTTTCTTTCTCAGCAGGAGGTGCAGGCAGATTTGTCCAGCCATTCACGCACATCCTCTCGCAGACACTGCCAGGTCGTCGTGATTGTCTCTGCTGCCCATGCCGGTATGTGGGGTGACAGACGATAGTGGATCCATTTGCCTTCCCGACGGTCAAGAACCAGCCCGACTTCGCGCAGGATAGCCATATGTCGCGATATTTTGGGCTGCGATTCGGAGGTGGCCGCACAGATATCGCAGACGCACAGTTCTCCGGACTCCCGGAGAAGCATGACGATGGCGAGCCGGGTTTCATCCGACAGGATTTTGAAAAGCTGAACAGGTTGTAGCATTTTTCACTCCGTTCCCTTTAGAATACACATATGGTAAATCATATGTATCAACTTTGAAATCATCTGTTCTCTCCGGAGGAGAAAAATGGAACAATTTCCTGCCCTGGATACTGAATGCTTTGATCAACACATTGCCAAACGCCTGCACCTGCAGGAGCCGCCACGGATTCTGATCCTGTATGGCTCAGTAAGAGAGCGCTCCTACAGCCGCTTTGCCGCGGAAGAAGCTGGTCGCCTGCTGACGGCGATGGGTGCGGAGGTAAAACTCTTTAACCCCTCCGGTTTACCCCTGCCGGATGATGCTCCGGACACGCATCCTAAAGTCACCGAGCTACGCGGTCTGGTCAGATGGTGTGATGGGATGGTGTGGTGTTCTCCGGAACGGCACGGGGCTATGAGCGCAGTTATGAAGGCGCAGATCGACTGGATACCATTAAGTGAAGGCGCGGTTCGTCCTTCTCAGGGCAAAACACTTGCGGTAATGCAGGTCTGCGGCGGTTCCCAGTCTTTCAATGCAGTGAACCAGATGCGTATTCTGGGCCGCTGGATGCGGATGTTTACGATCCCCAATCAGTCCTCCGTAGCCAAGGCATGGCAAGAGTTCGACGAAAACGGACGAATGAAACCTTCGTCATGGTATGACCGCATCGTCGATGTAGCCGAGGAGCTGTTTAAAATCACACTGCTGCTTAAGGGACAAACCGGTTATCTTGCGGATCGTTACAGCGAGCGAAAAGAGAGCCATCAGGAGCTTTCATCCCGTGTCAATCAGGACAAAATATAACGTCTATTCTTCGTGAATCCATACTGCATGAGCTTAACAACGTCCGCTTCTGGCACAAAGCGGACAGATAATTCCAGCGCTGCTTCTTTATCGTGGTCATATAACGCGGTTTATACCGTCAAAACAGAAACTGCCAAGCGTATGTTCAGCCAGTGGGGTAGAGAAGCATAGAGGCCTGACCCAGTAGCAGCATGCAAAGCACACTTTTAAGTCGGGTGATAAAATGAAGGTGGCTGGCCTGTAACACGACGGAACATTGTCGCGAAGGAGGAGCCATTGTCATAGCCGAGCGACAACGCGACTTCATTCACCGGTGTGCCCGTTAGCAGCAATGACAGCGCGGTAACCACACAGGCTCGCTGACGCCAGGCGGAAAACGACATGCCGATTTGCTGCCGGAAATGGCGACGAAATGTGCTGCCGCTCATAAAAAGCGCGCTGGACCAGCGCTCGGCCGGATCGTGGATGGCTGGCGCGAGTAAAAAAGCCTGACACAGCGCCAGCAGCGCGGGTTGCTGCGGCAAAGGAATATCGAACGCGCGCACCGGCATTGCCGCCAGTTCCAAGAGCATCAAATCTGTCAGCGCCCGATCGCGTACGCTGTCATAGCGCGGCGGCAAATCCACCGCTTCCAGCAGTAGCTGCCTCAACAGCGGCGATACGCCAATCACTTCGCAGCGGCTGATGTTACGCAATCTGGCCGCGCATGCGGGTTCGATATACAGGCTACGCGTAGTGACGCCCACAAACTTTACGGCATGCAGGGTTTTGGGGGGGATCCATACCGCATGCTGTGGCGGCACCACCCATTTCCCGTCACGGGTTGAGACGTGCATCAGGCCGGTTGCGCCATACAGAAGCTGCGCGCGGCGGTGCTGGTGTTGCGGCAGAGCAAATCCCTGCGCATAGTCGTTGCCGAGCGCCACAACCTCCTGATCCAGCCGATCGAAATCGTCAATTTTTCCGTTTCGCACATCCGCCCCCATCTGACCAGTTTGCAAGGATAATTGAGCGCTGCGCAAATGGGAAGCGGGGTGCTGGTGAGATAAGCTGCTGTCTCATTTTCAAACGGGACACTTCTTTGAACGATCTTATGATTATTGCACTGGCCGGTTTTACTACCGGCATAACAACGGTACTTTTTGGCTTCGGCGGCGGCTTTGTGGTGGTGCCCTTTGTTTACCAGTTGCTGGTGCGGCAGCCGCAGCTGGCAGGCAGTGCGATGCATATTGCCGTTGCCACCTCGACGGCGGTGATGATTTTTAACGGGGGTTGGGTCAGCTACCAAAGCTGGCGCGCGGGCAGGCTTTCTCCACCCATCTTGTTCCCGCTGCTGTGGTTTATCGCCATGGGCGCGGTGGCCGGTTCGTGGCTGGCGGGAATATTGAGCGAGGCGCTGGTTCGCGCGCTTTTTATCCTTTATATGCTGGCGACGATTGGGGACTGCCTGTTGCGCAAAGGCTTCTTCAGCGGCAGCGCGCCGCGTCGTTTGTCCGTTTTAACGGTCACCGGCGGCGGCATGCTAATCGGCATGATTGCCGCACTGTTGGGCGTGGGCGGCAGCGTAATGACGGTGCCGCTGTTACGACGACACGGCCATGCGATGCGCGAGTGTATTAGCGCGGCCAACCCGCTTTCCCTGCCGGTAGCGCTGTGCGGTGCGATGACCTATGCGATAAGCGGCTGGCATAAAATTCCGGCGGGCGGCTTTGTGGGATTTATCAGCCTGAAAATCTTGGGCCTGCTCCTGGTGACCGGCTGGGCGGGTATTGTGTTCAGCCGCCGGGCGATCCCCGCCGTCTCTGATGTCTGGCACGCGCGAATCTACGTGATGCTGCTGTGTATGGTACTAGTGGCAATATTACTTTAAGCAAACCCTGTTTTGCGAATTCGGTTGCTGTTACGGCAGCAATATCTGCATGAACATCTGTTTCTGGCTCTAAGCGGACAAAGAATGGTAGCGAAGCAGTTTAATTTTTTTCACCATTGGATGTTTTCGAAATCAGTAACCACTTGTTTTGATAAGATCAATATTTATCGATTAATGGCGAAAAAATGGTGTTATCTATTGAAATATAATGATAACACAACTGATTTAAAATCCCTTGTAAGTGCAATTGAGGAAGGGTCTCGTAGGGTTATTTATCCAAAAAACGGTTATCAAAACTCATCGTGGCACCAATGAAATCAAGCAGATACAAACAACGCAAATTTGATCGTGAACAATTACATATCATGATAAAACCTATAAGAATTAATTAGTTACTGCTTAAGCGTCAAACTACTGCTGCGTCATATGGAATGGTTCGAAGCGGCTGACCTGATCGTTAAAGGCACCGAAGGCGCTATCGCGGCTAAAACCGTGACCTATGACTTTGAGCGTCTGATGGAAGGCGCTAAGCTGCTGAAATGTTCAGAGTTTGGCGACGCGATCATCGAGAATATGTAATTTCTGATGGTGTAAAACCAAAGCGGGAGTCTGATGGCTCCCGTTTTTTTTGTGAATTTCTTGTTTTTCGTCAATATGTTCATCAATAAACTAAGCTGCATAAGCCAGTTGTATTATCGACGCGTATCATCAATTATTGCATAATACCGCTGTTCTGACTTTAAGAAGTTTAATGTTTCTTCCTGAAGCAGAAAGTTTGCCGGAATGCCATTTCCGCTATCACCTCTTTCTACACCTATCATAAAAGCCGATGACGCGCGGGGTGTATGCATTTTGCTTTCAGCAGGTTACTATTTCACAGAGACAGTTGTAATGAACATGATCTATTACTTTTTTGCAGGAGTTGTAGTTTTTATAGCCGTTTTGGTTTTGCTCATAGTTAATATTAAAAAATTAAAAGCTGCAAAAGCGGACGCCGCAGACAAAGCCGCGAGTCTTGAACGTTTTTCAATCATCACAGATGTCGAAGCTGAAGCCGAGCGCATTATTACCGTTGCCAAAGAAGCAGCCAATGAACTTGAAACAGATTCACAACGAATCCTGGAAGAAGCTAAAGCCGAAGCCGCAAGTACCATTGCTGTGAGTGAGGCTAATGCAAAAGCCATCACACAACGTGCTGAGATCCGTCTTTCTGATGCCCGCGTAGCAGCAAGACGCCTCAATTGTGACGCATTGATGGAAGTAGAAACACAACGAACTAAACGCGATAAAATCGAAGAGCAGATTGAAGAATTGCGCAACACATACCGCAGCAAAAAGATCATCTATGACGAACTGGAAGAAGCTCTTTCCATTTATAAAGATGATATGGACTTTGCCGAAATGGGCTTTTATGCTCCCCACTTCGATTTTGACACTTCTGAGTCTTTTCAGGATGCTATTCGAGCTAACCGACAGCGCCAAAAAGATATGCTGCGCGTGAAGACCGCGCTGGGTGCAATTTACTGCGCCATCGAATGGACAGTCAGTGGTTCAAAAGCTGAGGGTAAAAAAATGACTACTCGCGGTATTAACATGACTGCTCGTGCGTTTAATGGTGAATGTGATGCTGCAATCGCTAACACCAATTTTAAAAACGTGACAACTATGGAGGCACGGATCTATAAAGCCTTTGACGTATTAAATAAACTTAATGAAGTGAATCAGATCCATATTAATCATGCTTACCGCGATCTGAAAATTGAAGAATTACATCTTACATTTGAATATCGTGCTAAAAAGCAGGAGGAGAAGGAAGAGCAACGTGAAATTCGTGCTCAAATGGCTGAGGAACGAAAAGCACAGGCCGAAATTGAACGGGCTATCCGTGAGGCGGAAGAAGAAGAACGGCGAGCGCAAAAGGCTTTAGATAAAGCACGTAAAGAAATGACCGAAAAATTGGCGAAATTGACTACTGAGCAAGCGTCAAAATATCAGGAGCAGATTGACGCATTGCAAGATGCGCTAGATGAAGCTGAGCAGAAAGGACTAAGAGCCTTGAGCATGGCTCAGCAGACCAAACGTGGGCATGTCTACGTCATTTCTAATATCGGTTCATTTGGTGAGAATGTTTTTAAAATAGGCATGACAAGACGCCTGGATCCGCAAGACCGTATAGATGAACTTGGTAGCGCATCTGTGCCATTCCTCTTCGATGTCCATGCCATGATCCACAGTGAAGATGCTCCAGCCATGGAAAACTGGCTTCATCAACATTTCAGTGAACAACGCACCAACCTTGTGAACAGGCGTAAAGAGTTTTTTAACGTCAGTCTTGAAGAAATTAAAACAGCAGTACTTAAAGTTGCGGGTAACGATGTGGACTTCATCGAAACTGCTACTGCCCAGCATTATCATGAAACTATGGCAATTCGTAAGCAGCACGCGGAGCAAACCATTATGGCAAAAAATGAAGTTAAACAACCCCGGTTTGCCGAAGCCATTTAACTATAAGCTATCTCAGTTTTAGACAGACTGACAATCGGGAGCCTGATGGCTCCCGTTTTTTGTGCACAGACAACCCCCAGCTAGGCTGGGAGTTCAGTAAAGCTTTCAGCTTTGGGCCAGTTATTAAAACCCCTTTTGATTTGTTAAAACACCTTGCGGTCTGGCAACTGCAAGAGTCAAACAAGAAATCAAAAGGGGGTCCCAATGGGGGACGAAAAGAGCTTAGGGCACACCCGATGGAACTGTAAATATCACATAGTTTTTGCACCGAAATACCGAAGACAGGCGTTCTATGGAGAAAAAAGTAGAGCAATAGGCGGGATCCTGAGAAAGCTGTGTGAATGGAAAAGTGTACGTATTCTGGAAGCAGAATGCTGCGCAGATCATATCCATATGCTTGTGGAAATCCCGCCGAAAATGAGTGTGTCGGGTTTTATGGGATATCTGAAGGGAAAGAGCAGCCTTATGCTTTATGAGCAGTTTGTTGATATGAAATTCAAATACAGAAACAGGGAGTTCTGGTGCCGGGGCTACTATGTGGATACGGTAGGCAAGAACACGGCGAAGATACAGGAATACATAAAGTACCAGCTTGAAGAGGATAAAATGTGAGAACAGCTATCGATCCCTTATCCGGGCAGCCCGTTTACGGGCCGTAAGTAACGAAGTCTAATGCAAATGTCAGATCGTATGCGCCTGTTAGGGCGCTGCTGGTAACAGAGCCTTACAGGCGCATCTGAAAAACCTCCGGCTATGCCGGAGGATACTTATTATTCGCATTCAAACGGTTATCAAAAACCGCTGTGTACCTCCTGTTCCGGATGGCGTTTTTACCCGAGCATCCTAAGATTAAAAGGCCATTCGTAGCGGCATCCGATAATGCTCTCAACAAATAAATATTGAGAGTCACCATGAGAACAGGGGATGGAAAGTGAAGATTGCATGTCTTGGTTGGGGCTCTTTGATATGGAAGCCCGCAGTATTGCCGCTGGCCAGTGAGTGGCGGAAGGATGGACCTGTCATGCCAGTAGAATTTTCACGTGTCGGGGATGGGGGCGAACTCGCTACAGCCATATGTATGAATGCGCCTCTGATACAGGTCTGGTGGGCTTTACTGGACACAGAAACGGTCCAGCATTCCACTTCTTTGCTGCGTGAACGGGAGCAAATTCCCGTAGATCGTGATGATGGCGTCGGTTCTCTGATACTGAATAGCAGGCCGACGGGAGCGCTTGCAGAATGGGCATCAGAGAAAAAACTGGATGCGGTTATCTGGACGGCCTTACCTCCACGGTATAACGGCATTGAAGGGCGCATTCCCTGTGCGGAAGATGCGATTACCTATCTGCGGACGCTTGAGGGAGAAAAACGGGCGCATGCGCAGGATTATATGAAAAAGGTTCCTGCCGAATTTAATACGCCATATCGTAAAGCTATCCGGGATCAGCTTGGTTGGGAGTGTTGAGTTTTTGCAACTCATCGAGGCGACAGGCATAAGCGAAAAATTTAGCGATCGTGTGTGGATCATAAGCTGGATGAGGGGGAAACGGCCTCTATCTGACGCGACCGGAGAGAGAACGTTGTCGCCTGGTTAACGCTTCCGGGGCTGCGTCAACCAGGCGTCCAGGTTATTCAGGCGGGCTGCTCCTCCGGGATCTGACGTGAAGCTTTATTGCTTGTCAGTTGCACCGGGGATCTCACGACCAGGCTTGGCAGCGCCAGTTCAACATCTTTCTCAAGCAACTGCTCAATAATGCGAATATTAATTTCCTGCTGAATATCCATGTACTTATTATAATCTGCGGTGTTTACGATATGTACGACTTCAAAGGTCAGGCGATCCTGATTAAACGCCAGCAGATGCGCGCGGTCGAATTTTGTTTCACCAACGTCTGTGATGATATTTTTCACCATATCACCAATGGTGCGCAGCTTTTCCGGCGGGGTAGAGGTGGCAACGCCAAAGGTAAAAACAATACGTCGCGTCTGCATCCGTTTGTAATTATGAATGGTTTGCTGAAGCAACTGCGCATTTGCACAGACAATCTGCTCACCGCTGAGGCTGCGAATACGCGTGGTTTTTAGCCCAATATGCTCTATCGTACCTGCAACGTCATTAAAGACCACGAAATCGCCGATTTCAAAGGGCTTATCAAACCCAATCGACAGCGAGGCGAAGACATCGCTTAATACGGTCTGAACCGCCAGCGCGATGGCAATCCCGCCCACTCCCAGACTTGCTACCAGCGCGGTAATATCCACCCCCGCATTCGCCAGAATAGAGAGCAGCATCATTGACCACACCAGAACGCGCATGATCATACCGAGCATCACCAGCGTGACCGGATTTTTATTGGTCCCTGGCGCATAGAGCAAATGTCGCATCCACGACTGCACGCTTTGGTCGAGCCAGATCGCCATCTGTATTGCCACGACTAAAAACCAGGCGTGAGAGATGGTAGAAAACAACCGATCCGGTAAGGCAATAAAACGCAAGCTGAAGAGAAAAGCAGCAAAAAGGATGAGTGCTTTATTGGTTTTTTTCAGCATATCAAAAACGATATATCGCAGGCGCTCATCATGGCCTTCATGCTTGTTGGAGTTCTGAAAGGTTTTATAGACAAAGCCGAGTAATCGATTGATAACCCAGTAGGTTATTGCGGTTATAAGAAATACTAACGCGAGATTTATCCAGAAAGCTGTGGACATCAGCACCGTCACGATATTCAGTCTTGCCAGATACTCCATTTTACCTCCGAAAGAATGTAAGTGAATCCACAGTATAGACCGCATGCTGTAGCACATGCCGATGACTGCTTTTCAACACTGCATCCGGAGATTTGGATCTGGTCAATAATGGCGTTTAGCGTGAAGTCGTGGTTACCGTTATTGAAAACCATTTTTGCAACGCGGTCTGGCCCTTCACCGTCACCGTAAGCTCCCGGTAACCTGGCGTCCGGCGTAGCCACTCTTTTTCAATCATCAACCGTAGCAGCGCCGCGCCTGCCTCGCCGGCAAGATGAAAACGCCTTTCGCTCCAGTCCAGGCAGGGGCAGCAGGGTTTGCGTCTGGAACCCGGCGTTAACGCCACACCTAAACCATGAAAATGTGCCAGCCCCACGGAGGTCAGCGCATTGCCATCATCCTCAAGCCAGTTTGCCTGTTGCATGAACTGATAGAGGCCGACCGCGATTTCACCGGCCAGATGATCGTAACAGGTCCTGGCATGCCGCAGGTGGACAGGCGTACTGGAAGTGGGGGATGACCGGGAGAGCATAGAAACGCCCATTAAATTTTCCAGCAATCCGGCGATTTCCTGCCCGGCAAGGCGATAGTAACGGTGTCGTCCCTGCGAGAGACAGACGATCAACCCGTTGCTGAGCAGTTTTGCAAGGTGACCGCTGGCCGTCGAAGGGGCAACATCAGCAATAACGCTGAGTTCGGTGGCGGTCCAGGCGCGCCCGTCCATCAGCGCACAAAGGATACTGACCCTCGACGGGTCAGCAATGGCGGAGGCGATGGCAGACATGGCGGCTTCCAGCGGCGGAGACCCGGAAACGTGGCATGCGGTGCGGGTGAATGTCATGATGGCGTAATTTCCCACGCTTTGGTTAAGTGTGCTGCCCGTTCGTTATCGTCTGTGAGAAGAATGAGGCGGTTACTGTGATCGCTATATTGAACCATAATATTCACTCCACCCTGAGCGATGATATCCGCTATTTCACCTAATTCGCCAGGCCGCTCCTGGCGTAGCTTTCTGATCAACGGGCTGGACACGGCTCTGACATCAAACCCGGCGGTCAGCAGAACCTCACGGGCTTTTTCACCGTCGGCCACCAGAAAATGAGCATGGCTTTCCGTTGCCACTGAAAAAACGCCTCCGCCCTCCAGACCTGTGCCGTTCTGGCCTAAGGTTTTTCCTAAAGCGGCGAGCGAGCCTGGCGTATTGCTGAGCACGACATGAATATCATACATACGAATGTTTCCCTGTATCGGAGGAGTAATCCCGCAGTACACCGGCGATGCGGATACGGTAAAAGGAGAAAATGGTATTTTTTCCTTCTGCCTGAGCGGCCTGATGATGGCTATTTTGTTTCCACCACAACACAGATCCTTCATTTTCCCACCATGACAGAGACAATATTTTGTCAGGTGTGGACAGGCTTTGAAAACGCTCAAGTGAGATAAATCCCGGCATGGTCGCCAGCAGCGGCTTAAGTTCTGCGGCAAGCTCCAGATATCGCTGTTGTGCATCGGGTAACGCAGTGGCTTCGAACAGGACTGCTATCATACAATGACTCCCTCGTTAATGTTCCAGCGCATCTTAGAACAGTGAAAAAGAGATGCTTCGGTGATCAACGAAACAAGACATCCTGACGACCGTCTCCGCCTGCTAATCGTCTTCTGGCGCTTGCTATATCCCTTTCTTTGTCCAGACTTATCACATCTATGATGAAAAAAAATGAGGTGAGATATGCATCAGGACGCCCTGAAATGTATTGAGTTATGCTACAAGTGCGCGGCGATGTGTGATTTCTGCGCCGCGTCTTGTCTGAAGGAAGAAAACCCTGGAATGATGACCGACTGCATTCGACTTGCCGTGCAGTGTGCGGGTATTTGTCGGCTCTCAGCCCAGTTTATGAGTCTCGATAGCGACTATTTTAAGCAGACGTGTCGTATCTGTGTGGATATTTGTAAAGCCTGCGCAGAGGAGTGTGCCAAGCATCAGAGCGATCACTGCCAGCGCTGCGCTAAAATATGCCGAAACTGCGCCAATGCCTGTCTGCGGATGGTGGCATAATTTTTAGGTTATTTATGCTCAAGCGGGGTTACTGGAATAAATTGAGCGGTCATGACCAGTTACCCCGGAAAAAAGTCGGCATTTTTTTAAAAATAGACTAGCGAGGCAGGAATTGGGGCCCGCCGATTAATAGCGTAAATAAACCTTGTGTTAATGTTCGAATCATGCGTAAATGGAGTGTGGGTTTGATACACAGACAACCTTTTGAGTAGTTTACTAAAGCAGTTCTCATCAAAGATATCCTCTCTTGAGTCTCCATCTGAAGCTTCGATTCGCATCTGTATTCAAACCATGAATGCCATAAGGCGCTTATGTAAGGAAATAATTTTGAAAATACAATTCAGATGCCCGGCTTGTCACGGGTCGCAGTACAGAACGTCACCCTACGATGTGACGGAAAAAAATCGCTTCGGTGCAAAATGCATTTTTTGTAAATCCGCGATGGTAGCAGGCGATGACATCAGTCATCTGGCCATCAGCAGTGTACCGAAACTGGCGGAGTACCGCCGTTAACCGTTGAACCGGACGTGCCTTGCGCGTGTCCGGTTAATGCCTGAATCCGCTCAGTCCGATTTTGCGCCGTAAGGGCACAACGTAAAAATACACGCTTTATAACGTGGGCAGACAATTATTCCAGGATCGTCATTGCCTGGGCATGAGATTCTGTTTTTAAACGTTTGCCATAGCGCGCTTGAGTAATGGAAGGTATGAATAATCGCTATTGACGTTCTCCTTCCATTCACTATTACGCCAAAAGGACTATGGCTAAGAATATTACCTGGACGTAGAAAGTAGTTTCCTTTATACCATAGTATTAGCTTCATATTTTTTACAGCAGAGGCGATAGCAAATCCGGTCCCGGTTACGGGGCAAACGAGGGTTTGTTCAATTTCCCAATCCATTAACAGAAAGCTCCTTGTCAACGCGTCTTAATCCAATATTATTATCTTTCCTTAACTTAAATATAACAGCAGACTCAGATTTGTCTAATAGGATTATTTAACTATGACAAAAAGAAGGTATTATGCCTTTTCTTTTCGATTGTTTACATTAATGTTTAATTAATATACAGGGCACAGGCTCTGTTTAATGCGTTGAGAGAGCCTGTGTTTATTCCCTATTACCACCAGCCAAGCTGAGTGCCCGCAACGGCGACAATCGCCACAATCAGCATAATAATCGTTGTTTTTTTCATCACATTGGTCCTGTTAATTCACCGGTGCAGAGAAACATGGGGTCTGAAAAGACATTTTCTTGTTACAGGCACAGTAAAGCACGGTTGGATAAAATTTGATATATTCGGCTTATCAGACGGGCGTCATGCAAAAAAAAGCCCCGTAGCGAGCAGCGGGGCGAAAGTATCAATTACGGAATGATCTGCTCTCTGGTCATGGAGAGAGCATCTCTACACTAAACGAAAAATGCCTGTGGAAAATGAAGAAATCATGAAGATCAACTTCAGGTTTCCGGGAGCGATACAAGGAGAGACGATGAAACTACTTAGCCTGTTGTTACCGCTGGCGCTGGTGGGCTGTGCCAGCGAGCAAAGCCCATCTCCTGAAGTTGGGCTGGCCAATCCGGCGGCGGTATGGTGTCTGAAACAAGGCGGGACGCGGGAGCCGGTACAGAGCCCTCAGGGCGTGCGTACGGAATGCCGACTCAGCGACGGACAGACTATCGACGAGTGGGAGCTGTGGCGGCGCGATCATCCCTCAACGCATTAAGCCAGTCCGCCAGAATCAGCGCATGATTCTGGCGGGTATTTTTTGCGGCATAAAGCAGGGTAAGTTTCTGCTCACCGGCCTGGTGAAGAAGACGTAATCCTTCATCATGGCGCGAGGCCAGTTCATCGCGGTAGTGCTGGCTGAAAGTGGCAAAGTCGATCACCTCGCTGTGCAGGGCTTTACGCAGTTCAGCTGAGGGGGCGAGCTCTTTACACCACTCATCGCACGGCAGCGCCTCTTTCTTTATACCCCGCGGCCAGAGCCTGTCGACCAGTACGCGATAACCGTCATTCGGGGCGGGATCATCGTATACGCGTTGACACTGGATCATACTCCTCCTCCGTTTTCTCCATCCATGCGATGAGCGCCGGGATCTGCCGTTCAGAAAAAATGGCGATCCCATGTTCACGCAGCAGCGCAGCGGCGACGCCCATACCTGCTTTGCGGATACCGCTGAAGCTGCCGTCATAGATAAACTGGCTGCCGCAGGTCGGGCTGCCGTCGGTCAGCAGCGCTGCACCGCAGTGCTGTTCCATCGCCGTTTGCAGTGCCAGCCAGGCGGCCAGCTGATAATGGGCGGTCACATCCCGACCATCATTTTCAATAATCCGTGCACGATGGCCCATCACATCCGCGCCATCGGCAGAGACGATTTCTGCCGGCAGGCGGGGAGTGGGTAGTCCGGCCGCCAGTTCCGGGCAGTGGATGACGACCCGACCTTCGCGCTGCCAGCGGGCAAGTTGTGTCGTCAGGTTGGCTTTTTCGCTGCCATTGTAGCGAACGCTAAATCCCATCAAACAGGCGCTCACCAGTAACTTATTTTTCATTCCGCGTCCAGCAATGTCATACATGACCTCAAGAGTAGTACATCCCATGCGCACAATACAGCACCACGGCCCGCCGCCAACCGCCTGAATTAAGGTATTGTCTTTAAGTGAAAAGATCGCTAATGTGAGGTTCCTTGTGTTGTCCGTTTTCCGTTCAGACATAAGGTACTCCTCATGAATTCCTCTCTGCGTATTGCACTTGTCGGTGATTATAATGCCGATGTCATTGCTCATCAGGCGATCCCGCTGGCTATTGATGATGCCGCTGCCGTGCTGGATATAGCTGCGCAATATCACTGGTTAGCCACCCGTGATATTAAAAGCGAAGACCATCTGGCGGGGTATGATGCCATCTGGCTGGTGCCAGCCAGTCCCTATGAAAATATCGATGGTGCACTGCTTGCCGCGCGCTATGCCCGGCAAAACGCGATCCCCTTCCTCGGAACCTGCGGTGGTTTTCAGCATGCCATTCTGGAATACGCGCGCAACGTGATGGGCTGGGAGGACGCCGCTCATGCCGAAATGGATAACGAAGGAAGAATGGTTATTGCGCCTTTGGCCTGTTCGCTGGTCGAAAAAAACGATGTTATTGAGCTGCGTGCTAATACCCATATCGCCCGGGCTTATGGCAAAGAGAGTATTGAAGAGGGGTATCACTGCAATTACGGCATCGCGGCGGATTTCGCACTGGCGCTTGAAAATGAGCCATTGCATGTGACCGGCTGGGATGAGGAGGGGGAAATCCGGGCGGTTGAACTCGTGACCCACCCGTTTTTTGTCGCAACGCTCTTTCAGCATGAGCGCAATGCGCTGGCAGGGCGACCCGCACCGCTGGTGCAGGCGCTGCTATATGCCGCCAGCCATTAATTCACGTTAATTTCCCGATCGCGTCCGGCGAGGGCACCGAAAACGGCCATCGCGATGGACAACACCGCGCAGGCCAGCAGCGGCACATGCCAGTCGCCGCTGGCATCGTGAATTTTACCCATCAGCGGTGGACCACAGGCCGCAAGCAGATAACCCACCGCCTGCGCCATGCCGGAAAGCGCTGCCGCCTGGTGTGCAGAGCGGGCGCGCAGGCCAATAAAGGTCAAGCCAAGGATCATCGTGGCACCGGACCCAAAGCCAAAAAGCAGCGTCCACAGCACGGCGCTTTGCGGAAAGAACCAGTACCCCGCCGCGCTGACGGCGCACAGCAAAGCCACCAGCGCGGCGATCCCACGCTGATCGCGAAGTTTATGTAAAATCAGCGGAATGGCCAGACCCGGAACCGCCGTCGCCAGTTGCAGCAGGCCGTGCAGCGATCCCGCCTGCGCTTCGCTATAACCCTGGCCAATCAGAATGGCGGGTAGCCAGCCGATAATCACATAATAAATCAGCGAGTTAATGCCTAAAAATAGCGTCACCTGCCAGGCGAGCGCTGAACGCCAGATCCCCCGGCTGTGCTGCATGCGTGAGGACGTCAACGATACGAGCTGTTGTTGACGCCATTGGGGGAGCCAGAGCAAAAACGCCAGCAACGGAAACACCATCAGCATCAGCAGCGCCCCGCGCCAGCCAAAACCGCTTAACGCCAGCGGCACCACCAGCGCCGAGCCTAATGCCGCCGCGCCACCCATGGTCAGCGAATAAGCGCCGGTCATTTTCGCCACGTGCTGTGAGAAATCACGCTTAATAAGGCCCGGAAGCAGGACATTACCCAGCGCAATGCCGCAGCCAATAATGGCCGTACCCGCGAACAAAAATAGAGGCGAGGGCAGGGAACGGATGGCGATCCCGGCGCAAATCAGCAGCATCGCAGCAAACAGGCTACGCTCCATACCAAAACGACGCGCCACGCCTGCGGCCAGCGGGGAGATCAGGCCAAAGGCCAGCAGCGGAAGTGTGGTGAGGAGGCCGGTCTGCGCGGTGGTGAGACCATATTCCGCGCGAATAGCGTCAAGCAGCGGTGCCGCGCCGGTAAAGGTTACGCGCAGGGTAGTCGCAATCATCAGAATACCGGCAATGAGCAGGATGCCGCGGCGGCCTGAATCAGGAAGAACAGAAGACATAAATTTCTCTACAGATAAAACGAAGGCGTAATACAACTTGTCTACGCCAGATATGAAAAGGGACTACTGCTTTCCGATGACCAGCGAGACCAGCCCGGCAGCGATCAACGGCCCCACAGGCACGCCGCGAAACAGTGCCACGCCCAGTACCGTTCCCACCAGCAGGCCGGCGACCAGTTGCGGCTGGCTCCCCATCAGCGTTACGCCGCGCCCGCCCAGCCAGGAAACAAACACCCCTACGGCGATGGCAATCAGCGATTTCCAGTTCACAAACGAGTGAAGCAGCGTGGACGGCGGCAGGGTGCCGCTGGCGATAGGGGCCATAACGCCAATCGTCAGGATGATGATCCCGATGGTCAGCCCTTGCTTTTCAATCCACGGAAAAAAGGTGCTCAGCGGCGTCACCCGGACAATAATCAGCACCAGAATAGAAACGGCGACGGTAGTGTTATGGCTGACAAACCCCAGAGCTGCCAGCCCCAGCAGGACAAGCAGTGTGACATCAAACATCGTAGTTTTCCTTGCCGAAAAATAATAAGCATGCTCATTTTACGCACATACCCGTGAGTAAACAGGCTTTTTTTACCCGCTGATGCTTCCGGTTAAATAATCAGTCGACGGCTATCCCAGTAAAAATAAAAATCATTCTCATTTTTATCGCTACGCTGGTAATGTTGTATTCATGATGCATCTTATGATGGGGAGGGGATAAATGAGTATTCATGAAAAAGCAGGGCATACTTTTCTGGCCAGTCTTGGCAAAACGCGTTTGCGTCCCGGCGGCACAGAGGCGACCGAATGGCTGTTCAGCCAGGCGCAATTAACGCCGGAAAGCCGGGTTCTGGAAGTGGCCTGTAATATGGCGACGACGGCGATTGAACTGGTGCAACGCTATGGCTGTCATGTCACAGCCGTTGATATGGATAAGGACGCGCTGGCGAAGGCGAAGAATAACGTCGCGGCGCAGGGACTTGAAGATCATATTCAGGTTATGCCCGCCAACGCGAATAGTCTGCCCTTCGCCGATAACAGCTTTGACGTGGTGATTAACGAAGCCATGCTGACCATGTACGCTGACAAAGCCAAAGCGAAATTACTCGCCGAATATTATCGGGTTTTAAAGCCCGGCGGACGCCTGTTAACCCACGATATTATGTTTACCGCCGGACGGCTGGCTGAGGAGCAGCAAAGCCAGCTTCAGCAGGTGGTGAAATCCAATGTCAGTCCAATGACGAAAAAGGGCTGGCGGGATATTTTACTGGCATCGGGTTTTGCCGAAGTGAAGCAGCATCAGGGGCAAATGTCGCTGATGTCACCGCAAGGGTTAATCCGCGATGAAGGGCTTAAAGGCGCAATCAGAATTGTTTTTAACGGATTACGCTACCGCGAGAACCGCAGCCGCTTTGTGGGGATGTTTCGTTTTTTCCGGTCGCAGCGCAGACACCTCAACTATATCGCCTGCTGTTCTGTTAAAGGGCAGTAATATCCCCCGCGCATCGGCGCGGGGTGTAACGCTAATCACTTGAGGTGACGCTTTGCTTATGGAACAGCTCGCGGAACACCGGATAAATATCTTCCTGCTCGCGAATATGCTGAATGGCGAAATTATCAAACGATGCCTGAAGATGTTCATATTCCCGCCACAGCGTTTGATGCGCTCGCCGGGTGATCTCGATATAACTGTAGTAACGCACCATCGGCAGAATTTTCTTCGCCAGGATCTCGTGACACAGCGGCGAGTCATCCGCCCAGTTATCGCCGTCCGACGCCTGCGCGGCATAGATGTTCCACTGCGCCGGATCATAACGCTCTTTCACTACCTCATCCATCAGCTTCAGCGCGCTGGAAACGATGGTGCCCCCGGTCTCCTGCGAGTAGAAAAATTCATGCTCATCGACTTCTTTCGCCTGGGTATGATGGCGAATATACACCACATCGACGTTTTTATAGGTTCGGCTCAGGAACAGATAGAGCAGAATATAAAACCGCTTCGCCATGTCCTTGGTGGCCTGATCCATCGAGCCTGAAACGTCCATCAGACAGAACATCACCGCCTGACTTGAAGGTTCCGGACGTTTTTCATAGTTCTTGTAGCGCAGATCGAACGTGTCAATAAACGGCACGCGTTCAATTTTTGCCCGCAGTTCGGCGATCTCTTTACGCAGCCGTTCCTCTTCAAGCAGTTGCGCCGGTTCGCTTTTACTCACCGTATCCAGACTGGCTTCCAGCTCCCGCAGCTCGCGGCGTTTGCCTGCCGTCATTGCAGTCCGTCGGGCCAGCGAATTTTGCAGCGAGCGCACCACGCTAATGTTGGCGGGCACACCGTTGGAGGTATACCCGGCACGATGCGTTTTATATTCGTTCATCTGCCGATGCTGATTTTTCTTCAGGTTTGGCAGCGCTAAATCTTCGAAAAGGAGATCCAGGTACTCATCTTTAGAAATCTGAAATACAAACTCATCCTGGCCTTCACCATCCTGACTTGCCTGGCCTTGTCCGCTACCGCCGCCACCGCCGCCGCCCTGAGGACGTTCAATGCGATCGTTCTGAACGAAATGGTCGTTTCCCGGATGCACGCGGCTCCGCTCGCCGCCACGTCCCTGATGGAACATCGGTTCGTTGATATCGCCTGCCGGAATGGAGACGGATTCGCCGCTATCGACGTCCGTCACCGAGCGCTTGTTTATCGCTTCGGAAATAGATTGCTTAATTTGTGCTTTATAACGGCGTAAGAAACGCTGACGGTTCACCGCGCTCTTATTTTTACCGTTCAGTCGTCGGTCAATGAACCAGGTCATATGCCCCCCGTACTGCTTTTGCCAACTTCACGCTGCGTCTCAGGAACCAGGGCCCTGAGATCGCATCTTTATTCAGGCCCGGCGAGCATCACGCTGCCGGGCGTTAGTATTATGATGATTTACGTACCCGCAGATACCATTCGCACAACAGGCGAACCTGTTTACGGGTATAGCCTTTCTCCATCATCCGGTCGACAAAATCGTCATGCTTTTTCTGCTCGTCGGTCGAGGTCTTGGCGTTAAACGAGATCACCGGCAGCAGCTCTTCGGTATTAGAGAACATTTTCTTCTCAATAACCGTGCGCAGTTTCTCGTAGCTGGTCCAGTTTGGATTACGTCCGCTGTTATTCGCCCTGGCACGCAGTACGAAGTTAACGATTTCATTACGGAAGTCTTTCGGGTTACTGATCCCGGCAGGCTTCTCGATTTTTTCCAGCTCGGCATTAAGCGATTCACGATCAAAAAGCTGGCCGGTATCGGGATCGCGATACTCCTGATCCTGGATCCAGAAATCCGCATACGTGACATAACGATCGAAAATGTTCTGCCCATATTCGGAGTAGGATTCCAGATAGGCCGTCTGGATCTCTTTGCCGATAAATTCGGCATATTTCGGGATCAGATACCCTTTCAGGAATTCAAGATAGCGCTCTGCCAGCTCCTGCGGGAACTGCTCACGTTCGATCTGCTGCTCCAGTACGTAGAAAAGATGCACCGGGTTTGCCGCGACCTCCGCGTGATCAAAGTTGAAAACGCGAGACAGGATTTTAAAGGCGAAACGGGTCGAGAGACCGTTCATGCCCTCGTCCACCCCGGCGTAATCCCGGTACTCCTGATAAGACTTCGCTTTCGGGTCGGTGTCCTTCAGGCTCTCACCATCATAGACGCGCATTTTGGAGTAGGTGCTGGAGTTTTCCGGCTCTTTCAGGCGCGAAAGGATGGTAAAGCGGGCCAGCGTTTCCAGCGTACCCGGTGCGCACGGCGCATGGGTCAGCTCACTGTGATTAAGCAGTTTCTCGTAGATTTTGATCTCTTCAGAAATCCGCAGGCAGTAAGGCACCTTAACAATGTACACACGGTCAAGAAACGCCTCATTGTTTTTGTTATTACGGAACGTCACCCATTCAGATTCGTTCGAGTGGGCGAGGATAATTCCGTTAAACGGCAGGGCGGAGATCCCCTCTGTACCGTTGTAGTTACCTTCCTGCGTCGCCGTCAGCAGGGGGTGCAGCACCTTGATCGGCGCTTTAAACATTTCGACGAACTCCATGATCCCCTGGTTAGCCCGGCACAGCGCCCCGGAATAGCCATAGGCATCAGGATCGTTCTGGGCATGGTTTTCCAGTTTACGGATGTCCACTTTACCCACCAGCGCCGAAATGTCCTGGTTGTTCTCGTCGCCAGGTTCAGTTTTGGCAATCGCAATCTGTTCGAGAATGGAAGGCCACACTTTTACCACGCGGAATTTCGTGATATCGCCGCCAAATTCATGCAGGCGTTTCGCGGCCCACGGCGACATAATCGTGCCGAGATAGCGGCGCGGAATGCCGTACTCTTTATCCAGAATTTGCGCGTCTTCCTGTGGATTAAACAGACACAGCGGATGATCGTTAACCGGGCTGCGTTCGCCGTCAGCGCTCAGCACATAGATCGGCACGCGCTGCATGAGCGCTTTCAGTCGTTCTGCCAGCGACGATTTACCGCCGCCAACCGGCCCCAGCAGATAGAGGATCTGCTTTTTCTCTTCCAGGCCCTGAGCGGCATGTTTCAGGTACGAAACAATCTGCTCAATGGCCTCTTCCATACCGTAAAACTCCTCAAAGGCCGGATAGCGTGCGATAACCCGGTTCGAAAAGAGACGAGATAGCCGTGGCTCCTGAGCAGTATCAACCATCACTGGCTCACCGATTGCCGTCAATAGCCGCTCCGCCGCATTGGCGTAGGCGCTACGATCCTGGCGGCAAATAGTAAGAAATTCCTGCAATGTGAACTCTTCGTCCTTGGCAGCTTCATAACGCTGGCGGTAGTGATCGAATATATTCATGGCATGCCGTCCTTTCGTTTTAGCACAGGTAAAAGAGCCGTTCATATGAATAGTAGAGGCTCCCGGAAGAGGTAGGCTGAGCCACGCTCATTCACACTCCAGCAACCATTATGCCAAGTTAGAGGAGGCCAAAAGTCGATGTGCCCGGCGATACACCTTCTCAATAAAGCGTAGATGGCATTTGCAAAACTTGCCTGCGAGCCAGGCCCAATTTCAATGACATATCAATAACTCATCATTAAAAAATTCCTTCAGGCTGAAGAACATTGGCCTTGCGTCATGGTGATGTCACGAATATGCAAACCTTTTGTCATTAGCGGCAATCATGCTAAAACGTTTGTCTAAGTAAGGTTCTTGTAAATAATTTGGGATGTGAGTAAAGGGCGGTTACACTCCTTCAGCGGATAATTTGATACAGGAAAGAGCGAATTGTGACTAAATTCAAACTTGTGGCACTGGGTGTGCTAATTGCTTCTTCGGCTTCCGTTGCGCAGGCAGCAGCAGGCCCCTGGACAGTGGGCGCGGGTGTCGGCGTCGTACAAAACCCCTACAAGCAATATGACGACGATGTTTATCCTGTACCGGTAGTCGCTTATGAGGGCGATGATTTCTGGTTCCGTGGCCTCGGCGGCGGTTACTATTTGTGGAATGACAAGACCGATAAACTCTCCATTACAGCGTACTATTCGCCGCTGCATTTCAAACCTCACGACAGCGACAACAACCAGTTGCGCCAGCTCGATCGCCGTCGCTCCACGGTAATGGCGGGGCTGACCTATATTCATGAAACGCCATACGGCTTCCTGCGCACTACGTTTGCGGGCGATACGCTGGATAACAGTAATGGCTTCACCGGTGATGTGGCATGGCTTTACCGCTACACCAACGATCGCCTGCATATCACCCCAGGTATCGGGGTGGAGTGGAGCAGCGAAAACCAGAACGACTACTACTATGGTGTTTCCGGGAAGGAGTCTCGTCGCAGCGGGCTTAAGGGCTATAACCCTGACGACAGCTGGAACCCGTATGTTGAACTGGCCGTTAACTATAGCCTGACCGACAACTGGAATATCTACGGCTCCGGACGCTATACGCGCCTGTCGGACGAAGTGACCGACAGCCCGATGGTTGATAAATCCTGGTCCGGGCTCTTCTCTACCGGGGTAACCTACAGTTTCTGATAGTGCAAACTAACAGGGCATGTTGTGCGACAAAACAGGGCGAATATGCCCTGTTTTGCATTATGCTGGTGCAGTAAAAATCTCAGGAGGAGCTATGACAAAATCCGTTCACTTTAGTCATCAGGCCACGCTGCCGGCAATCGGTCAGGGCACGTGGTATATGGGAGAGAGCCGAAGCCAGCGCGCGGCTGAAGTCGCCGCGTTACGTGCTGGCGTGGAGCAGGGACTCACGCTGATTGATACCGCTGAAATGTACGCTGACGGCGGTGCGGAAGAGGTGGTGGGCGAGGCGCTGAAGGGCATTCGCGATAAGGTCTTTCTGGTCTCAAAAGTCTATCCGTGGAACGCGGGGGGTAAAAAAGCCATTGCCGCCTGTGAAGCCAGCCTGCGTCGTTTAGGCACCGATCATCTCGATTTGTATCTGCTGCACTGGCGGGGAAATTATTCGCTGGCGGAAACGGTGGAGGTGATGGAAACGCTGATTGCACAGGGAAAAATTGCCCGCTGGGGCGTGTCGAATCTGGACATCAATGACATGCAGGAGCTGTGGCAGGTTGACGGCGGTCAACAGTGTGCGACCAACCAGGTGCTTTATCATCTGGCCTCGCGCGGTATCGAATATGATTTGCTGCCCTGGTGCCAGCAACAGTCGCTGCCGGTGATGGCCTATTGTCCGCTGGCACAGGCCGGTCGTCTGCGTAACGGATTACTGAATAACAACGCGGTGCTGGATATTGCCCAGGCGCATAATGCCAGCGCGGCACAAATTCTGCTGGCGTGGGTGATTAGTCATCAGGGGGTGATGGCGATCCCGAAAGCGTCGAGCGTGGCGCACGTTAAAGAGAATGCCGAAGCGCTGAATATTACACTGAGTGCAGATGAGCTGGCAAAGCTGGACCGCGCGTTTCCGGCCCCGCAGCGCAAAATGCCGCTGGACGTGGTTTGATATGTGGTCGGGTAAGGTGAAGCCGCCACCAGCAAGACGCTAAAAGCTAAATGGCTACCGGGTGGGTAGCCATTTTTAGATACATCATGCCGGATAAGCCGCACCCGACAAATAACGCAGACTCAGCGTTTAGCCACGCGAATAGTCTGTGCCAGACGAGAAGGCTTCTCTTCGCTGGCTTTCTGCTTAACGGTAGCGCACGCCGTTTCAACGCAGACAAAGGTTTTATAGCCGTCATCCGGCATATCGCCCATGCTGACGGATAGTGCCGGGCCAGGGTTCCAGCCAACTACGTTGCAATGGTGATGATGAATCACTTCAATACTGCGGTTAAGCGCCGCATCGTGGATCACGCTACAGGCTTCCGGGTTAATGTAAACGCGGTCGGTGCGATCCGGGAAGGTCTGCACGCCGTCCGCCAGTACACCTTCCTGCGCGTCATTCACTTTATCGATGTAGCGATCGCCAAGGCCGCTGACCTTCACCGCGCTGATATCGCCAACGTTGAAGTACGTATGCAGGGCGGAGGTTGTTTCAAACTCGCCATGGGCTTCCAGCTCGATTTCACAGGTTTTACCCAGCTTATAGCGGGCGTAAAGCGTGAAATCATGCGGCCAGTACTGGCGTGTCGCATCGCTGCTCTGAAGTTCGAATGTCAACACTACGCCATTGTCATCTTCATTGTGTGCCTTTAGCGTCCACGGCAGATTGCGGGCAAAACCATGGGAGGGCAGACCTTTTTGTTCAGCCGGGCCAAACCACGGCCAGCACACAGGAACGCCGCCGCGCAGCGCCACACCGTTTTTAAACGGGGTGTTGCCGCTTAACCACAAGACTTCCTCTTCACCAGCCGGTTTCCAGGAGAGCAGATGTGCGCCCTGAAGGGCGAAGGAGGCTTTAACCTGCGGATGGTCAACAACGATCACATCCAGCTCGTCGAGCTGACGTTGAGAAAGAACCGGGGTTATCTGTTCGATTACAGGTAGAGCAAAAATTTTATTAATCATTAAGCGCAATCCTCTGTCTTCAAAACAAAAAAAGAGCGACCGAAGTCGCTCTTTTGGGATCATGTCTCATCTCAACTTATTTGGAGATGTGAGCAATCAGGTCCAGAACTTTGTTGGAGTAACCCGTTTCGTTGTCGTACCAGGAAACCAGTTTCACGAAGTTGTCGTTCAGTGCGATACCGGCTTTGGCATCGAACACGGAAGTGCAGATTTCGCCGTTGAAATCGGTAGATACAACGTCATCTTCGGTGTAACCCAGAACGCCTTTCATCGGGCCTTCGGAAGCCGCTTTGATGGCTTTCTTAATTTCTTCGTAAGAAGCCGCTTTTTCCAGACGAACGGTCAGGTCAACAACGGATACGTTCGGAGTCGGAACGCGGAACGCCATACCAGTCAGTTTGCCATTCAGTTCTGGCAGTACTTTACCTACTGCTTTAGCAGCACCGGTAGAGGACGGGATGATGTTCTGGGAAGCGCCACGGCCGCCGCGCCAGTCTTTGTGAGACGGACCATCAACGGTTTTCTGAGTTGCGGTGGTCGCGTGAACAGTGGTCATCAGACCTTCGATGATACCGAAGTTGTCGTTGATAACTTTTGCCAGCGGAGCCAGGCAGTTGGTGGTACAGGATGCGTTAGAAACGATGTCCTGACCTTCGTATTTGTCAAAGTTAGCGCCTTTAACAAACATCGGGGTGTTGTCTTTGGACGGACCAGTCAGAACGACTTTTTTAGCGCCAGCAGTGATGTGCTTACGAGCAGTTTCGTCGGTCAGGAAGATACCGGTAGCTTCAGCAACAACGTCAACACCGATTTCGTTCCATTTCAGGTTAGCCGGGTCTTTTTCTGCGGTAACACGGATGGTTTTGCCGTTAACAACCAGATGGCCGTCTTTCACTTCTACGGTACCGTTGAAACGGCCGTGAGTGGAGTCATATTTCAGCATGTACGCCATGTAGTCAGCGTCCAGGAGATCGTTGATGCCAACGATTTCGATGTCAGAACGTTCCTGAGCAGCACGGAAAACAATGCGACCGATACGGCCAAAACCGTTGATACCTACTTTGATAGTCATATATTCCACCAGCTATTTGTTAGTGAATAAAAGGTTGCCTGTAAAATTACAAAAACCTTACGCAGCGTCAAGCGGAATCGTGTCAATCATTGCGACAAATCAATCCTCTGCCTAACCTTTGGACGACTGACTCGCTCCACTTTTCCTTTGGGCTGAAAACCACATGGGGGCTGCGCCCGGAATTTTAAAGGGCTAGCCGGATAAAAATGTGAACACCATCACAATAATCAGGGTAGCCCCGCACACCGGATAAGTTTAGAACAAATAGCCAGACCTTGATGTTAATGTTTTGTTAGAATAGGCTTATAAATGTAAGTGCGACTACCGCGAGATGTGAGAAAATGGCTAATAAACCCTCCTCAGAAACGCTAAAAAATTCGCTGAGCGAAATGCAGTTTTATGTGACGCAAAATCATGGCACCGAACCGCCGTTCACCGGCCGTTTACTGCACAATAAACGCGAAGGGGTCTATCACTGCCTGGTCTGCGACGCGCCGTTGTTCAATTCTCAGTCAAAATACGAGTCCGGCTGCGGCTGGCCGAGCTTCTATGAACCCGTTAGCGAAGACGCGGTGCGTTCGTTAAATGACTACTCGCACGGTATGCAACGCATTGAAATTCGTTGTGGAAACTGCGACGCGCACCTCGGCCACGTCTTCCCGGATGGCCCTCAGCCCACCGGCGAGCGCTTCTGCGTTAACTCGGCTTCCCTGAGCTTTACCGATGATAGCGATGGCGAACAAATCAAGGGTTGAAAAATCGATTCAGCAAATTATTCCAGCAGCAGGAGCAACAGCATGGATCTCAACAACGTTATTGAGAGCATGACCCCGGAAGTGTATCAACGTCTGGTGACCGCAGTAGAGTTAGGCAAATGGCCTGATGGTGTGGCGCTGACGCCTGAGCAAAAAGAGAACAGCCTGCAACTGGTGATGCTGTGGCAGGCGCGTTACAACACCGACGCTCAGCATATGACCATCGACACCCGCGGTCAGATGGTCATGAAAACCAAGCAGCAGCTAAAAGAAGAGTTTGGTATTGCGCCGCAACCGATCGCGACGTTCAAATCCTGACCCTGAGCGGGGCGGCCTTCCGTCGATCTCGCTCTTTCGCCCGCTAAGCCTGTGCTATCGGGCGAATACGACACTCACTTCTTATTCATCATCGCTTTCAGATCGGCGAACGGGTTATATTTCGCTGCACCCACGCTATCCTGCGCGTCTTCACCCGCGACCACCGTGGAGCCATATTGATCGGCCTCAGTATATTTCGAGTGCTCGTGATCGTGGCAGTACAGGCACAGCATCTCCCAGTTACTGCCATCCTCGGGATTATTTGAATGATCGTGATCGATATGATGCACGGTCAGCTCACGGAGATTTGAGTACACAAACTCGCGCGAGCACCGTCCACAGACCCAGGGAAAAAGCTTCAGCGCTTTCTCGCGATAGCCGACTTCAAGCCGGGCATAATTTTTAGGGATAAATGCCATAGTTCAGTGCCTTCCAGAGTAATAATGATGCAATGTGTTGCGAACATCATAGTGGGATGGTAAGTCATGCTACCCTTGCGTTTCCGTCCAGTCGGCCAGGGTATAGAGCGTGGCCCCCGCGACCGACATCTCCATAAACGCGTGCGCGCCGTCCTGCGCATTCAGATCCACAGCGCGACAGCCGTCGGTAATCACATTCACCTGATAACCCAGTTGCAGCGCATCCAGCACGGTAAATTTGACGCAATAATCCGTTGCCAGCCCCATCACGATTACTTCGCCAACCTCATGTTCCCGCAGCCAGTTATCCAGCCCGGTTTGCTGACGGTGTTCGTTATCGAAAAAGGCACTGTAGCTGTCAATCAGCGGATGTTGGCCTTTCCGAAAAACCGCTTCGATTGCGTCACGCTTCAGTAGCGGATGCAGCTCTGCGCCTTCGCTCCCCTGAACGCAGTGATCGGGCCAGAAGGTCTGTGGAATGCCATCCAGCACGCCTTCGCTAAAAGGCTCGACGCCGTGCTGGCTGGCAAAACTACCGTGATCCGCCGGATGCCAGTCCTGGCAGGCAACGATTTTGATGCTGTGGCTGCGACACCAGTCAATCAGCACGTTGGCGATATCAACGGTGCTATCGCCTTCCGGCACGGCCAGCGCGCCGCTCGCGCAAAAATCATTCTGCATATCGACCAGTAACAGTGCGCGTTTATTCATGATTCCTTCCTCATTCATCTGGCGTCAGCTCACCACGCAAATTTTGCATCATGGCGGTACGAATCGCGTCAGTACTCAGCCCCTGGCTTAGCAGGTAGTGAAGTTTGGTCAGCGTGGCTTCGACCGTCATATCAAACCCGCTGATCACCCCCGCGTGCGCCAGCGCGTTTCCGGTGGCATAGCCGCCCATATTCACTTTGCCTGACATACACTGGGTAAGATTGATCACCACGATACCACGCTGGCTGGCGTCGGCCAGCTCCTGAAGAAACTCGGCGTTCTGCGGCGCGTTACCTACGCCGTAGGAGCGCAGGATCAACGCCTTGACCGGCTGTCGCAGAAAGTTACGTACCACGTCGGCAGAAATCCCCGGATATATCGTCACCACGCCGATAGGCTGGGGAGTAATCGGGTGAACAATCAGCTCACCGGTGCCGCGCGGAGAGGGCGGTGTACCCAGGCGGCGAATGTGGATGCCGGCCTCCAGCAATGGAGCCAGGTTAGGCGAGGCAAACGCATCAAACCCATCGGCATGCGCTTTCGTGGTGCGATTACCGCGATAAAGACGATTATTAAAAAACAACGCCACTTCACTGATGGGGTAATTCGCGGCAACGTATAACGCATTCAGCAAATTAATCTGTCCGTCAGAGCGCAGCTCCGCCAGCGGGATTTGTGACCCTGTCACAATGACCGGCTTACCGAGATTCTCCAGCATAAAGGAGAGGGCCGAGGCGGTAAACGCCATGGTATCGGTGCCGTGCAGGATCACAAAGCCATCGTAATGGTCGTAATTCGCCTGGATATCTTCCGCGATATGCTGCCAGTCCTGCGGCGTCATATCGGAAGAGTCCATCAGCGGCTGGTACTCATGAATGGCAAAATCCGGCATCTCCGGGCGATGGAATTCCGGCATCTGCGACAGCTGCTGCTGGAGATGACCAGATACAGGAATATAGCCCTGCTCGGAGCGCTGCATACCAATGGTGCCGCCGGTATAGGCGACGTAAATGGATTTCTTTTGCATGATGTCTTTGAATCAGGAACGCTCCCCTCCGCCAGGCGGAGGGGAGACAGGGGTTAACGAATATTCGCGCAAGTTAAGCAAAACGCATAGCGGTTTTGCGGATCGTTGAAGGCCGCGAGTTTATCGCTTTCTTCCTTCACCACGCTTGCGGCACCCGCCAGCGGAGCCGGAAGGTACGCCTGCATTGCCTGCGGCAGCATGGCGCGGACCGAACCGGTCAGACTATCAACCACCATGTTGAAGACGCCCGGCTCTTCCACCAGATAATCCAGCTGCCACTGCTTGAGCTTCGCCAGCTCGGCCGCTTTAGCAACCGCATCGTCAAAGTCGCCGAGGCTGTCGACCAGACCGTTATTTTTCGCATCCTGACCGGTCCAGACATGGCCCTGAGCAATCTTATCGATTTGCTCCGGCGTACTCTTACGGGCCGCGGCAACCAGCGAAATAAAGCGCTGATAGCCATTTTCGATGCTCAACTGCATGATCTGCTGAACTTCCGGTGGCAGATTTTTAGTAATTGAAACATCCGCCAGCGGCGAGGTAGCCACGCCATCGGTATGGACGCCAATCGAATCAAGGCTGTTTTCTACAGTATTAATCACGCCGAAGATACCGATAGAACCCGTCAGCGTGCTTGGGTTAGCCACGATATAGTTCGCGGGTGTTGAAATCCAGTAACCGCCGGATGCTGCCATGCCACCCATGGAAACCACCACCGGTTTACCCGCCGCTTTTGCCGCCGCCAGTTCTGAACGAATGACTTCTGAAGCGCTGACGCTGCCGCCAGGGCTGTTAACGCGCAGTACGATGGCTTTCACATCGGCATCGAGACGCGCTTCGCGGATCTGCGCGGCGGTGGTGTCGCCGCCTACGTTACCCTGGGTCGCTTCACCATCCATGATCGCGCCGTTAGCGAAGATCACCGCGATTTTGCCACCCTCTTGCGCCGGTTTTTTCAGCGCATAGTCATACATGCTGATGGCGCTGAAATCTTTGTCTTTATCGCTCCAGCCAAACTGTTTGGTCAGCGCTTTTTCCATATCGGCGCTGGAGCCCAGCTCATCAACCAGCTTGTTATCCAGCGCGTATTTCGCGGTATCACCACCGGCTTTACGCAGGCCGTCGAGAACCCCCTGAGCACCAGGGAATACCTGTTGCGCGGTGATTTTTCGATTGGAGGCAATGGTAGAGAGATAGTTCTGCCACAGTTCGCCAATCCAGCGGCTGTCCGCTTCACGCGCGGCAGGAGACATATCATCACGAATAAACGGCTCTACTGCGGATTTATAGGTGCCGACGCGGAACACGTGGGTCGACACTTTCAGCTTATCCAGCAGCGATTTGTAATACAGGCCGTTGGTGGCAAAACCGTGCAGATCGACCGTGCCCTGCGGCGACAGCCAGATTTTGTTCGCGAAGCTGGCGAGGTAATACTGGCCCTGCGTGTAGCTATCGCCAACGGCATACACCGGTTTGCCACTGTCGCGGAACTCGCGCAGGGCTTTACCGATGTACTGCATCGACGGCTGATCGGCCCCGGCAAAGTTTTTCAAATCCAGCACAATACCCGTGATATTACGGTCTTCTTTTGCCTGCCGAATGGAATGCACGATATCAAATAGCGAGTTTTCCTGGAGGCGATCGGAGTTGGCACCAAACAACTGGCGAGTCACCGCGCTCAGTTTACTGGTAGGAGACGGGTTATCGACAACAACACCGGTAATATCCAGCAGCAGCGCGCCGCGCTGGGTGTTCTCTTCCGGACCGCTGGTGAGCTGCATCCAGATCCCGACGCACACCAGCAGCAGGAAAATAAACACCACATTAAGAACTAGCTGGCGTACAAAGTTCAGTAAACGCCATGTCCACTTAAAAAATCCGGCAATATATCGCCAAAGGGTTCGCATGCAATCTCCCTGACCAAACAGAATGAAAAATTTGCCGTGTCGGCAAAATCGTGTGGCTATCCTAAATACACCGTCGCCACTTGTCAGCAGGAATCGCCGCCGGTGCTGTAACAAAACGCCTGTACATGTTAATTTTGTGAAGAATTAACATAACAGGAGTTAATTAATGGACGCACTTGAACTGCTCGTCAACCGCCGCAGTGCTTCACGGCTGATCGACCCGGCTCCGGCAGGCGATCAACTGGAAAATATCTTACGCGCCGGCATTCGCGCGCCGGACCACGGTACGCTGCAACCGTGGCGATTTTTTATTGTAGAAGGTGAGGCGCGTCAGCGCTTCGGTGAGCTGCTGGAAAAAGGCGCAATCGAGGCCGGATCGGACGAAAAAGCCATCGACAAAGCGCGTAACGCGCCGCTTCGTGCCCCGATGATTATCGCGGTGGTGGCAAAATGCGAGGAGCACCATAAGGTGCCACGCTGGGAACAGGAAATGTCTTCCGGTTGCGCGGTGATGGCCATGCAAATGGCGGCGCTGGCGCAAGGATTTAACGGCATCTGGCGCAGCGGTCCGTTAACCGACAGCCCGGTCGTGCGTGAAGGGCTGGAGTGTCGCGCGCAGGATAAAATCGTCGGTTTCCTCTATTTAGGCACGCCGCAATTAAAAGCCTCGACCACCATTGAGATGGCCGATACCGCGCCGTTTGTGCGTTATTTTTGATAACAGCGGAAAAACTGTCTGGATTATGAGCGAAAGCAGCGTGATTCAGACAGTAGTACTTATCACTGCCCGCTTCTGGCGCTACCATAGCGGCAGTGCATTGACAGGAGAGGTCCATGAGCGCGCAAGCTATTCGTTTAACGCAATACAGCCACGGAGCGGGTTGCGGTTGTAAAATTTCCCCTAAAGTGCTGGAGACGATCCTGCACAGCGAACAGGCAAAGTTTATCGACCCCAACTTGCTTGTCGGCAATGAAACCCGCGATGATGCGGCGGTCTATGATTTGGGCAACGGTACGTCCGTTATCAGCACCACCGACTTCTTTATGGCGATCGTTGATAATCCGTTCGACTTTGGCCGCATTGCCGCCACCAACGCCATCAGCGATATTTTTGCCATGGGCGGAAAGCCGATTATGGCCATCGCTATTCTCGGCTGGCCAATTGAGAAACTGGCTCCGGAAATCGCCCGCGAGGTGATCGAAGGCGGGCGTCATGCGTGTAAACAGGCGGGTATTGCTCTCGCAGGCGGCCACTCTATTGATGCCCCTGAGCCTATTTTTGGGCTGGCGGTGACGGGCATCGTGCCGACCGGGCGCGTGAAGAAAAACAGCACTGCTCAGGCGGGATGCAAACTGTATCTTACCAAGCCGCTGGGGATTGGCGTGTTAACTACCGCCGAGAAAAAATCCCTGCTTAAGCCGGAACATCAGGGACTGGCGACTGAAGTGATGTGCCAGATGAACCTTGCCGGCGCGGCGTTTGCCAACCTTGACAGCGTAAAAGCGATGACCGACGTCACCGGTTTCGGCCTGTTAGGCCACCTGAGCGAAATGTGTCAGGGCGCAGGCGTGCAGGCGCAGATCCGCTTTGAAGATGTGCCGAAACTGCCGGGCGTGGAAGAGTATATCCTGCTGGGCGCGGTGCCGGGCGGGACCGGGCGTAACTATGCCAGCTATGGGCATCTGATGGGCGATATGCCGGAAGCGTGGCGTAGCCTGCTGTGCGATCCGCAAACCTCCGGCGGCCTGCTGCTGGCGGTAACTGAGGAAGGCGAAGCGGAAGTCCAGGCCGCTGCCGCGGAATTTGGCATCAGCCTGAGCGCCATTGGCGAACTGGTGCATGCACGCGCGGGACGACCGATGATCGAGATCCGTTAAGTCGATGCGGCTGTTTATTGCGGAAAAACCAAGCCTCGGCCGGGCGATTGCGGATGTGCTGCCTAAGCCGCATCGCAAGGGCGATGGCTTTATTGAGTGCGGAAATGGTCAGGTAGTGACCTGGTGTATCGGCCATCTACTCGAGCAGGCGCAGCCTGACGCCTACGATGGCCGCTACGCGCGCTGGAATCTGAGCGATCTGCCTATCGTGCCCGAAAAGTGGCAGCTCCAGCCGCGACCGTCGGTAACGAAGCAGCTCAACGTGATTAAGCATTTTCTGCACGAGGCCGAAGAGGTGATCCACGCGGGTGACCCGGATCGTGAAGGGCAACTGCTGGTGGACGAGGTGCTGGACTACCTGCAACTCGCCCCGGCAAAGCGTCAGCAGGTGCAGCGCTGCCTGATTAACGATCTCAACCCGCAGGCCGTCGAGCGTGCCATTTCACGCCTGCGTGCCAACAGCGAGTTTATTCCGCTGTGCGTCTCTGCCCTGGCGCGGGCAAGGGCCGACTGGCTGTACGGTATCAATATGACCCGCGCTTACACCATTCTCGGACGCAACGCGGGCTATCAGGGCGTACTTTCTGTCGGACGGGTGCAAACGCCGGTGCTCGGGCTGGTGGTCAGACGCGATGAGGAAATTGAAAACTTCGTCGCCAAAGACTTTTTCGATGTCAAAGCGCATATCGTCACGCCAAAGGACGAGCGCTTTACCGCGCTCTGGCAACCCAGCGAAGCCTGCGAACCGTATCAGGATGAAGAGGGGCGTCTGCTGCACCGTCCGCTGGCCGATCACGTGGTGAACCGGATCGCCGGGCAGCCCGCCATTGTCACCTCGTATAACGATAAACGGGAATCAGAACCCGCGCCGCTGCCGTTTTCTCTTTCATCGCTGCAAATTGAGGCCGCCAGACGTTTCAACCTCAGTGCGCAGAACGTGCTGGATATCTGCCAGAAGCTCTATGAAACCCACAAGCTGATTACCTACCCGCGTTCAGACAGTCGCTATCTGCCGGAAGAGCATTTCGCCGGACGTCAGGCGGTAATGAACGCCATCGGTGTTCATGCGCCGGACCTGCTGCCGCAGCCGGTGGTCGATCCGAACAAACGCAACCGCTGCTGGGATGATAAAAAGGTGGATGCCCACCATGCGATCATCCCGACAGCGCGCAGTTCCTCCGTCAATCTTAACGACAATGAGGCGAAGGTGTACGGTCTGATTGCCCGCCAGTATCTGATGCAATTTTGCCCGGATGCCGTGTTCCGCAAATGCGTCATTGAACTGGAAATTGCTAACGGCAAATTCGTTGCCAAAGCGCGTTTTCTGGCCGATGCGGGCTGGCGCACGCTGCTGGGTTCGAAAGAGCGAGATGAAGAGAACGACGGCACGCCGCTGCCGGTGGTTGCTAAAGGCGATGAGCTGTTGTGTGAAAAAGGCGAGGTCGTCGAGCGGCAAACCCAGCCGCCGCGCCACTTTACCGATGCCACGCTGCTTTCCGCCATGACCGGGATCGCCCGTTTTGTGCAGGATAAAGATCTGAAGAAGATCCTGCGCGCCACCGATGGCCTTGGCACCGAAGCCACCCGAGCCGGCATCATCGAACTGCTATTTAAGCGCAGTTTCTTGCATAAGCAGGGGCGTTATATTCATTCAACGGAAGCGGGGCGCGCGCTGATCCACTCTCTGCCCGAAATGGCGGCACGGCCAGATATGACCGCGCACTGGGAGTCGGTGCTGACGCAAATCAGTGAAAAACAGTGCCGCTATCAGGATTTTATGCAGCCGCTGGTTGGCACTCTTCATGACCTGATTCACCAGGCCCGCAGCACGCCGGTACGTCAGTTCCGGGGCATTGTTGCGCCGGGTGCGGATAAGAAAAAAACCTTCCGTAAACGCAGCAGCAAAAAAGCGGCGTCGTCCGATAAAGGCGCAGACGCCGCCACGTCTTAATCTATTCTGAAAAACGCCTTCGAGGGTATATCGCTCAAAGGCGTTTTTTTTAACCCTGATATTATTCCCGCCGATTTTGGGCGATATCCCGGATAAATATAAGAGATAGAAATCTGTTGGCGGCGCGATTATGCTTTGCACAACTCCACGCGGGTAATCTTGCCCACCATGAACAAATAACAGAGCATAGCGGCAACAGCGGAAGCACTGACGAAAATCAGGGCTCCGTTAAATGAATGCAGTTCTTTAACCAGATAACCAATAACCAGCGGCGTCATGATAGACGCTATATTACCGAAAGCGTTGAATATCCCCCCACACATGCCAGCAGCTTCTTTTGGTGCCATATCGGAAATGACTGTCCAGCCCAGCGCGCCGAAACCCTTGCCAAAAAACGCCAATGCCATCAGCATTACCACCAGCGTCTCGCTGTCGGTGTAATTGCAAAGTATCAGCGAAGTGGCAAGCAGCATACCTGCAACAATGGGAATTTTCCGCGCAGCGGTGAGACTCAGACCTCGTTTTAAAAGCCAGTCGGAGCACAGGCCACCTGAAATTCCACCGATAAAACCACAAATTGCCGGAATCGAAGCAATAAAGCCTACTTTAAGGATAGACATTCCACGTTCCTGTACTAAATACACAGGGAACCAGGTGAGAAAAAACCAGGTAATCGTATTGATAAAATATTGCCCAAGAAAAACGCCCATGAGCATTCGGTTACGCAGCATCTGTTTTATCGACAGCCAGCCAGAGCCGGTATTATTTTTGTGCGAGCTTTTCACATCCATATCGATAATCGCGCCGCCACGAATAAGATAATCCAGCTCACTTTGCGACATTCGAGGGTGCTCGGCTGGATTATGCACATACTTAATCCAGATAAAAGTCAGTATGAAACCGATAGCGCCCATAACGGTAAAAACATGTTGCCAGCCCCACGCTCAGGTAAGCCAGCCTAACAGAGGGGAAAATAGCGCCAGCGCAAAATATTGCCCTGCATTAAAGCAGGCTGAGGCCGTTGCTCGTTCCTGTATGGGAAACCATGCTGCAACGATGCGTGCATTAGCCGGGAATGACGGCGCTTCAGAAAAACCCAGCATAAAACGCAGAATAAAAAGCGTGACTGCCATTGACGCTACTGGTACAAATTCGATGAAGCCCTGAAAAAAAGTAAACAAAGACCAGAAGAAAAGGCTCCAGGTATACACTTTTTTTGAACCGTAGCGATCAAGCAACCAGCCGCCTGGAATCTGCATAATTAAATATGCCCAGCCGAAAGCAGAAAATATTACCCCCATACTTCCAGGATCAAAGTTTAACTCGCGAGCAACTTCGCTGCCAGCAATAGATAGAGTTGCGCGGTCAGCATAATTGACAGTGGTAATAAAAAATACAATTAACAATATAATGTAACGCGTTCGATTCTTGGGTTTGATAAATGGCGTGTGTTGACTCATAGGATACCTCGGATAAAGGTAGATATTGTTGTTGGACGTTATTGTTATAAGAGGGAAAATAAATTGGGGATGCAAAAATACATCCCCAGAGGGAATATTTTCCTCAATGGTATAACTAAAAAATATTGCTAGTCCTGACAGGCTATATCACAGAATCAGTTAAATGATTTACCTCCTGTTTCGAAAGTGGCGACTGTCCATGCAGCAGTCTGTTCGTGCAGCGTTAAACCGAGACCCGGCCGGGAAGGGACAATCATTTTTCCGTCACGAATGTCAATGCGCTCATTAAATACCGGTTCCAGCCACTCAAAATGTTCAACCCAGGTTTCATGAGCATAAGCAGCCGCAAGATGTAAATGAATTTCCATAACAAAATGCGGTGCCATCATCAGGCCATACTCTTCTGCCATCTGCTGAACTCTCAGGAATGGCGTAATGCCCCCGACGCGGGGGGCGTCATGCATAACCACATCCACCGCGTTCTGGCGAATAAAGTCAGTTACCTCGCGTGCGCTGGTAAGCATTTCACCCGTGCCGATCGGCGTATCAAGCTGCGAAGACAGCATCCGATGTCCTTCCACATCCCATGCGTCCAGCGGCTCTTCAATCCACTGTAAGTTAAATTGTTCCAGAATGCGGCCCATTCGCAATGCGGTCGTACGATCCCATTGCTGATTGACGTCCACCATCAACGGAACATCATCGCCCAGGTGTTTGCGAATAGCGGTAACGCGCGCCAGATCGATATGGCGATCGGGATGGCCGACTTTCATCTTGATACCGCCGATCCCTTTCTCCAGTGAAGCCGTTGATTTTTCGATAATCTCATCAACAGAAGCCTGTAAATATCCGCCTGATGTATTGTAACAACGTACGGCGTCACGCTGTGAACCGAGCAGCTTTGCCAGCGAGAGATTGGCTCGCCTGGCTTTCAGGTCCCACAATGCAGTATCGAACGCCGCGATGGCTTGTGGACCAAGCCCGCTACGACCAATAGAGGCTCCAGCCCATACCATCTTATTCCAGAGTCGAGAGATATCATTAGGATCTTCGCCAATCAGTAGAGGAGCGATTTCACGTGCGTGAGCAAACTGTGCAGGGCCACCGGTGCGCAGAGTATAGGTAAAACCCAGACCGTGATGTCCTTCTTCAGTTTCAATTTCAGCAAGCAGCAAAGCGACATCTTTTAAGGCATTTTGTCTGCCGGTAAGAACTTTTGCGTCGCTGACTACCGTTGTCAGCGGTACAGTAATAGAGGAGAGTTTTATCCAGCGAATACGATCGGCAGTGCCAGGAGATGTAGGGTGTAACAGCGTCATAGTAAGACCTTTTTGTTATTGAATCGGACCTTTACCAGATTGCGCCGAACGGTTCATACTGTCTAATTCAATTAAAGAATCAATTTATACAAAGGTTGTATAAATGTTTGAGTTAAGTCAGCTACGTTTTTTTATGGCCGTGGCCACCGAATTGAATTTTTCCCGCGCGGCGAAACGGCTCAATATGACTCAGCCTCCGTTGAGCAGGCAGATTCAGTTACTTGAGCATCAGCTTGGCGTGGAACTCTTTGAACGCTCGACGCGCTCGGTGGTGATGACGGCAGCAGGGCGGCGATTTTTTATTGAGGCGCAGGATTTATTGCAGCGCGCGCATACGGCAACATTTAATGCCCGACGTGTGGCGCAGGGGGAGATGGGAAGCATTACGTTGAGTTTTGTTTCCAGTGCCGTATATGAATTTTTGCCAAAGGTGATTGCTGAAGGAAGACGCTGTTTTCCGCAGATTGAAATTGCGCTTAAAGAAATGTCGACTGGCGAGCAATTTGAAGCCTTGCGCCTGCGGCAAAGCGATCTCGGGATCGTTCGTGCAGAGGGCGCGCCGGGAGGAATTAAAACCGAAGGCTTTGTCAGAGAACCTTTTGTTCTGGCTGTTCCTGGAACACACTCACTGGCGAGCCTCGGGCAACTGACGCTGGCGCATCTGGATAAACAGCCCTTTATTATGTATTCACCTTCAGCGTGGCTACCGTTCTATGAATTATTAGCAGGAATGTTTCGTCTAAGTAATATTCAGCCAAAATATGTGCAGCATATTGGCTCAACCGTTACCATTCTTTCTCTGGTTAATTCCGGAATGGGCGTAGCGTTAATCCCTAAAAGCGCCAGCGCGATCCGTTTCGACGACATTGTCTTTCGCGATATTGAACTGCCTGCGGGGATTGAAAGCCAGCTTTATCTGGCATGGCATGAAGAGAATGATAACCCGGCCTTTAAGGTGATATTGCAAACGATAAAAGAGGCTGCTGCGCAATAAATGCAGGTCGGGCTGGCGACTTTTGCTGCCAGCCCGAGGGCAATCAAATCACGCCCTGCGCCAGCATCGCGTCGGCCACTTTCACAAAGCCAGCGATATTCGCGCCGCGCACGTAATGCGTCTGCTTGCCTTCACCGCCGTATTCGACGCAGGCGTGGTGAATATCCAGCATAATATGGTGCAGGCGGGCATCCACTTTCTCAGCTTTCCAGCCCATACGCGCTGCGTTCTGCGCCATTTCCAGACCCGACGTCGCCACGCCGCCTGCGTTGGCCGCTTTGCCCGGTGCAAACAGGACACCGGCGTCCAGGAACAGATCGGTCGCCTCAATGGTGGTCGGCATGTTGGCACCTTCCGCCACCGCTTTCACGCCGTTGGCGATAAGCTGGCGAGCCGCATCCACATCCAGTTCGTTCTGAGTGGCGCACGGCAGGGCGATGTCTACCGGGACGTTCCAGGGCTGCTGGCCTTCGAGGTAGGTTAAGCCAAACTCTTTCGCGTAGGCGGCTACGCGGCCATCGCGGCTGGCTTTAATTTCCACCAGACGTGCCAGTTTTTCAGCGGTAAAGCCCGCTTCATCGACGACCGTGCCGCTGGAGTCAGAGGCGGTAATGACGCGCGCGCCCAGCGACATGGCTTTTTCAATCGCATACTGCGCGACGTTGCCGGAACCGGACACTGCGACGCGCATGCCTTCGAAACCGAGACCATGACGCTTCAGCATCGCATCGGTAAAGTACACCAGCCCGTAGCCGGTCGCTTCCGGACGGATCAGGCTGCCGCCAAACGAGAGGCCTTTGCCGGTAAATACGCAGGCGGTATTGTTGGAGAGCTTTTTCATCATCCCGGCCATAAAGCCGACTTCACGGCCGCCCACGCCGATATCGCCTGCCGGTACGTCAGTATCCGGGCCCAGGTGGCGATATAATTCGGTCATCAGCGCCTGGCAGAAGCGCATCACTTCACCATCGCTTTTTCCTTTTGGATCGAAATCGCTACCGCCTTTACCGCCGCCCATCGGCAGGGTAGTCAGCGCATTTTTGAACGTCTGTTCAAAGCCGAGGAATTTCAGAATGGACAGGTTAACGGTCGGGTGGAAGCGCATACCGCCTTTAAAAGGGCCGATGGCAGAGCTGAACTGCACGCGCCAGGCACGGTTGACCTGAACCTGGTTACGGTCATCAACCCACACCACGCGGAACTGGATCACGCGTTCGGGTTCGACCAGTCTTTCCAGCAGCGACATGTCGCGATAGCGGGGATTCTGTTCCAGGAACGGCCACAACGTTGTCATAACTTCACGTACGGCCTGAGCGAATTCTTTTTGCTCTGGATCGCGCTGCTGTACGCGGGCAAGAAAAGTTTCCAGAGAGCGTGTCTGATCCATAGATATAAGAGCCTCTTATGATGTGATGGGTTGTAGTTATTATGGTTGCGATAAAAAAGTGACTGCTTTTCGACTATAACATTCGCGCCCGTGCGGGTTGCAAGAAAAAAATCCATCAGAGGGCGAATTTATAATGGCCTGAACATCATAATAAAAAGTGATGACAGCATATTTATCTGGCTTTGGTTATAGTAAGCAATAAATACATTTAGGAATTAAATAATATGAAGACTATTATCGCTGTCGCGCTTTTTGCCCTGAGCAGTACCAGTACGCTGGCAGACCAGCGTATTCGCCCCGATGTTGAGGTGAATGTTCCGCCCGAGGTCTTTAGCTCCAGCGGTCAACGTGCGCAGCCCTGCAACCAGTGCTGCATCTATCAGGATCAATATTATTCTGAGGGCGCGGTGATTAAAACCGAAGGGGTGCTGCTGCAATGTCAGCGTGATGAAAAGACCCTCAGTACTAATCCGCTGGTCTGGCGGCGCGTAAAAGCATAAACGCTTCTAATAATGGAATGTCGGCGGGTGCCAGCGGATAAGCCCGCGCCTGCGCAGGGGAACACCAGATCAGCGCCTGGTGTTCATAAGCGGTTAACGTACCGCTAAACTGCGGGACGTGCCAGGCGTGAAGGCGGATCATCCGGCCCGCGACATCGCGCTGATGGCTGGCGACATACCTTCCCACCGTCGCATCGATCCCCAGCTCTTCCCGCAGTTCACGAACGAGCGCCTGCGGCTGCGTTTCGCCTGGCTCCACTTTTCCGCCCGCAAACTCCCAAAGCCCCGGCTGATCGGCCTGTTCAGATCGCTGAGCGAGCAAAATTTTGCCATCACGTTCAATGATGGCGGCAACCACGTCGAGAATTTTCATTAAACCTTAAACGTCGCCCATACCGGCGCATGGTCTGAGGGTTTTTCCATGCTGCGGATCTCATAATCAATCCCTGTCTCCACGCAGCGTTCGGCCAGCGGGGTGCTTGCCAGCAGCAAATCAATGCGCAGACCGCGATTATCATCAAAGCCTTTTGAGCGATAATCAAACCAGGAGTATTGCCCGGTCCTCTCCGGATTCGCCTGACGGAAGGTGTCCACCAGACCCCAGCCCAGCAGGCGCTGCATCCACTCGCGCTCTTCCGGTAAGAACGAGCATTTGCCGGCACGCAGCCAGCGCTTGCGGCTCTCTTCGCCAATGCCGATATCCAGATCGGTGGGGCTGATATTCATATCCCCCATAATCAGCACCGGTTCCTCCTTCTTCAGTTCGCTCTCCAGCAGATGTTGCAGGTTCTGATAGAACTGCGCTTTGGCGGGGAATTTAAGCGGATGATCGCGGCTTTCGCCCTGGGGGAAATAGCCGTTAATCACGGTGACATTGCCCAGCGGTGAGGGCACTTCAGCAATGATAATCCGGCGCTGGGCCTCTTCATCGTCATTCGGAAAGCCGCGACGTACCGAGACCGGCGTCTCTTTGGTCAATAACGCGACGCCATAATGGCCTTTCTGCCCATGATAAAACACGTTATAGCCCAGCTTCGCCACCTCTTCGAGGGGAAACATATCATCGTGGACCTTGGTTTCCTGTAGGCCAATGACATCGGGCTGATGCTTTTCGATAATCGCGGCAAGCTGGTGAGGGCGGGCGCGCAGGCCGTTGATATTAAAAGAGACAAATTTCATAGTCGCTGCCACTGTGCTGGATGAGTAGAGCTGCGATGGTAGCAGAAATTATGCTTCATGGCGCGGCATTGCTTCGCCTCATCCGCCAGCGTGCAATTTGTGCGCGATCCCGGTGCACCACGCCCCGTTTTAAGGCGTAAATCTACGAGAAATTTCGCAGACGATCACATTTCCAGAATTATATTTTACGTATGAATAATATTTCTGATTATCGCGCTGTAAAACCCTCTTTCAGACTAGTTATGCACTTTATATGCAAAATTGGTGCATAGCGTCGGATTGTAACTCCTTGATATTTCGTTAGCTCATCCGTTTTATGCATTTTTTTCGCTGGCTGGCACGATGCCTGCAATCTACATTTACAGCGCAAATACTCATGAAAATTAACATTTCATAAACTTTTCATTTACCGGATGAGGTCGCTATGTCTCAGTCAATAACGCGTAATAACTTTGATGAATGGATGATGCCTGTCTACGCTCCGGCGTCTTTTATTCCGGTACGCGGAGAAGGCTCCCGCCTGTGGGATCAGCAGGGCAAGGACTATATTGATTTTGCGGGTGGCATCGCGGTCAACGCGCTGGGACATGCGCATCCGGCGCTGAATCAGGCCCTGAAAGATCAGGCGGACAAGTTCTGGCATACCGGCAACGGGTATACCAATGAACCGGTCCTGCGGCTGGCAAAACGCCTGATCGACGCCACCTTTGCCGATCGGGTTTTCTTCTGTAACTCCGGGGCGGAAGCAAATGAGGCGGCGCTCAAGCTGGCACGTAAATACGCTCACGATCGTGTCGGCCCGCACAAAAGCGGTATCGTGGCGTTTAATAATGCGTTTCACGGCCGCACCCTGTTTACCGTCTCCGCTGGCGGACAGCCTGCCTATTCGCGGGATTTTGCGCCGCTTCCGCCGGACATCTGCCACGCGGTATTTAACGATCTGGCGTCGGCACACGAGCTGATCAACGACGACACCTGTGCGGTGATTGTCGAGCCGATTCAGGGCGAGGGCGGCGTCGTGCCTGCCGAACCGGCTTTTCTGCGCGGCCTGCGGGAGTTGTGCGATCGCCATCATGCGCTGCTGATTTTTGACGAAGTGCAGTCTGGCGTGGGGCGTACCGGCGAGCTGTATGCCTACATGCATTATGGCGTCACGCCTGATTTACTGACCACCGCCAAGGCGCTGGGCGGCGGCTTCCCGATTGGCGCATTGCTGGCAACCGACGCCTGTGCCAGCGTCATGACCGTCGGCACGCACGGCACCACCTACGGCGGTAATCCGCTGGCCAGCGCGGTCGCCGGAGAAGTCCTCTCCCTGATTAACCGTGAAGAGGTGCTGAACGGCGTGAAGCAGCGCCATCAGTGGTTCAGCGAACGGTTACAGGCCATCAGTCAGAAAACCGGCGTCTTTAAACAGATCCGTGGTCTTGGCCTGCTGATCGGCTGCGTGCTCGACGAACGTTATGCCGGGCGAGCCAAAGAGCTGAGCAACCTGGCGGCCGACGAGGGGCTGATGGTGCTGATTGCCGGTGGCAACGTAGTGCGCTTCGCCCCGGCGCTGATCATCAGCGAAGAGGAGATCACCACCGGTCTTGACCGCTTTGCCCGCGCCTGTGAACGCTTTGTGTCAGGAGGTTCATCATGATGATCATTCGTCCGGTTGCCCATGACGATTTGCCTGCACTGGTGGCGCTGGCCGGTAAAACAGGCGGCGGCTTAACCTCGCTTCCTGCGGATGAAGCGACGCTTTCAGCGCGTATTGAACGCTCACTACAAACCTGGCAAGGCACCATTGAGCGTGGCGAGCAGGGGTACGTTTTTGTGCTGGAAGAGACTGACAGCGGCGACGTCGCCGGAATTTGTGCCATTGAAGTCGCGGTTGGCTTAAACGATCCCTGGTACAACTACCGTGTAGGTACCCTGGTTCATGCTTCCAAAGAACTGAACGTATATAACGCGCTCCCGGCGCTCTTTTTGAGTAATGACCATACTGGCAGCAGCGAATTATGCACCCTGTTTCTCGATCCCGCCTGGCGCAAAGAGGGAAACGGCTATCTGTTGTCAAAATCCCGCTTTCTGTTTATGGCGGCGTTTCGCGACCGCTTCAATGAAAAAGTGGTTGCCGAAATGCGCGGCGTGATTGACGACAACGGCTATTCCCCGTTCTGGGAAGGTCTCGGCAAGCGCTTTTTTTCGATGGAGTTTGCGAGGGCGGACTACCTGTGCGGCACCGGGCAAAAAGCCTTTATTGCTGAGCTGATGCCCAGACATCCTATCTATACCGATTTTCTGTCACCAGAGGCGCAGGCAGTCATTGGCGAGGTGCATCCACAAACCGCGCCGGCCCGTGCGGTACTGGAGAAAGAGGGCTTCCGCTACCGGGATTACATCGACATCTTTGACGGTGGCCCGACGCTGGAGTGCGATATCGACCGCGTGCGTGCCATTCGCAAAAGCCGACTGGTGGAGGTTGCAGAAGGCCAGGCCGCGCCGGGCGAGCAGCCGATGTGTCTGGTCGCCAACGAACAGTATCATCACTTTCGTGCCATGTTGATTGAGGCCGATCCGCAGTGTGAGCGGCTGATCCTGACGGCGGCCCAGATGGACGCCCTGAAATGTCATGCGGGCGACCGTGTCCGGGTGGTGCGTCTGTGCGCTGAGGAGAAAAAACAATGAGCCAGTGGATCAACGGTGACTGGGTAACGGGTCGTGGCGAGCGCCGCGTTAAATGCAATCCGGTATCAGGCGAAGTGGTGTGGCATGGCTATGATGCCGATGCTGAACAGGTCCGTCAGGCCGGGGACGCGGCACGCGCGGCGTTTGCTGGCTGGGCCAGACAACCGTTCAGTGCCCGTCAGGCGATTGTTGAAAAATTTGCCTCGCTGCTGGAGAGCCATAAACCGGCCATAACGGAAACCATCGCCAGAGAAACCGGAAAGCCGCGCTGGGAGGCGGCAACCGAAGTGGCGGCGATGATCAATAAGATTGCGATCTCGGTAAAATCGTATCACGTTCGCACCGGTGAACAGCATACCGATCTGCCGGACGGCGAGGCCTCGTTACGCCACCGTCCGCACGGCGTGCTGGCGGTCTTTGGCCCTTATAACTTTCCAGGACATCTGCCGAACGGCCATATCGTGCCCGCGCTGCTGGCAGGCAATACGGTGATTTTTAAACCCAGCGAGTTGACCCCTGCCAGCGGTGAGGCGGTGGTTAAGCTATGGGAAGACGCGGGGTTACCTCCCGGCGTGCTGAATCTGGTACAGGGCGGCCGGGAGACCGGAGCTGCGCTCAGTCAGCTTGCCGCCATCGACGGCCTGTTATTCACCGGCAGTTCCGCCACCGGCGCGCAGTTGCATCAGCAGCTGGCCGGGCAGCCGCAGAAAATTCTCGCCCTCGAAATGGGCGGTAATAACCCGCTCATCGTTGATGAGCCAGCGGATATTGACGCCGCAGTCCATCTCACTATTCAGTCCGCGTTTGTCACCGCCGGACAGCGCTGCACCTGCGCACGGCGGCTACTGGTGAAGCGGGGCGAGCAGGGCGATCGTTTTCTGACCCGGCTGGTGGAGGTTGCCCGTCGGCTGACCCCCGGCGCGTGGAATGCCGAGCCACCGCCGTTTATGGGGGGATTGATTTCAGAGCAGGCTGCGCAGCACGTTGTTCAGGCGTGGAAGCAGCACGTTGACAACGGCGGCGTGACGTTGCTGGAACCGCGTTTGCTCCAGCCAGGTACCTCGCTGCTGACGCCGGGAATTGTCGATGTTACCGGTGTGGCAACTACCCCGGATGAAGAGGTCTTCGGCCCGTTACTGTGCGTCTGGCGCTATGACGATTTCAATGATGCCATCCGCCTGGCGAACGCCACCCGCTACGGGCTGGCGAGCGGGTTGATCTCCGGCGAACGGGAAAAGTTTGAGCAGCTATTGCTGGAGGCGCGAGCCGGGATCGTCAACTGGAATAAACCGTTGACCGGCGCAGCCAGCACCGCGCCCTTCGGCGGCGTCGGCGCATCCGGCAATCACCGGCCCGGGGCGTGGTATGCCGCCGATTATTGCGCGTGGCCGATGGCAAGCCTGGAGTCATCTGCGTTAACCCTTCCAGCCACACTCAGTCCGGGACTGAATTTTGACCGCGAGGAACAGTCATGAACGCCAGGGAAGTGAACTTTGACGGGCTGGTGGGACCCACTCACCATTATGCGGGCCTCTCGTTTGGTAATCAGGCGTCGACAAAACATCGCCTGCAACTGTCGAATCCTAAGCTGGCGGCGAAGCAGGGGTTATTAAAGATGAAGGCGCTGGCCGACGCTGGCTTTATGCAGGCGGTGATCCCGCCTCAGGAACGGCCGAACATTGCGCTGTTGCGGCAGCTGGGGTTTAGCGGCAGCGATGAAAAGATTATTCAAACCGTCGCTGCGCAGGCTCCGTGGCTGCTGTCATCAGTGAGTTCAGCCTCGTCGATGTGGGTGGCGAATGCCGCCACGGTGTGTCCTTCTGCGGATGCGCTGGACGGCAAAGTTCACCTGACGGTGGCTAACCTGAATAACAAATTTCACCGCGCCAGCGAAGCGCCAACCACCGAAGCGTTACTGCGCGCCATTTTTGCCGATCCCTCCCGGTTCGCGATCCATTCCGCGCTGCCGCAGGTGGCATTGTTTGGCGATGAAGGCGCGGCGAACCACAACCGCCTCGGCGGGGAGTATGGAAAGCCCGGCATCCAGCTGTTTGTTTACGGACGGGAAGAGAGCGGCGTGGCGCGACCAGAACGCTACCCGGCGCGTCAGACGCTGGAGGCCAGTCAGGCGGTGGCGCGGCTGAATCAGGTCAATCCGCAGCAGCTTATTTTCGCCCGGCAGAATCCGGCGGTGATCGACCAGGGCGTTTTTCATAATGACGTGATCGCCGTGAGCAATCGACAGGTATTGTTCTGTCATGAAGAGGCGTTTGTCGATCAGCCCACGCTGATGGCGACGCTGCGCCAGCGCATTCCCGGTTTTATGCCGCTTCAGGTGCCATCCAGTGAAGTCAGCGTCGATGAAGCTGTCGCCACCTATCTTTTTAACAGCCAGCTTTTGAGCAAAGACGATGGCTCAATGCTACTGGTATTGCCGCAGGAGTCGCAGCGGAATCCGCGCGTCTGGCGTTATCTCACCCGACTGCTGGCGGAGGACAATCCCATCAGCGAGCTGAAGGTCTTTGATTTGCGCGAAAGTATGGCGAACGGCGGCGGCCCGGCCTGTTTGCGTCTGCGGGTGGTTCTGACGCAAGAAGAGCGTCAAAAAGTGAATCCGGCCGTCATGATGAATGATGAACTGTTCAACAGCTTAAACCGCTGGGTAGATCGCTATTACCGTGATCAACTGGTGCAGACCGATCTGGCCGATCCACAACTGCTGCGCGAGGGGCGTGAAGCGCTGGACAACCTGACGCAGATCCTGCACCTCGGCTCGGTCTATCCCTTCCAGCGCTAACGGGGGCGAAATGAAGCATTTTTTAGCATCGACGCTGTCGGCCACGGTGCCACTGGCGACGCGGGGAGAAACGCCGTATTTCCGCTGGCGCTGGCTGGGTGAGGGAATTCTGGAGCTGTCACCGCATCAGCCGGTAGCACGGGCGCTGGTGCTCTCAGCCGGAATACACGGTAACGAAACCGCGCCGGTCGAAATGGTCGACCATCTTCTTACGGCATTGATGGCGGGGGAGATCCCGCTGCGCTGGCGGCTGCTGGTGATCCTCGGGAACCCTGCCGCGTTACGGGCAGGTAAACGCTACCTGCAAGCCGATCTCAACCGCATGTTTGGCGGACGCTGGCGGCAATTCCCGGCGAGCGATGAAACCGCGCGTGCCGCGTTGCTGGAAGAGACGGTCAGCCGTTTCTTTCAGGAGGATGAACGGACGCAGTGCTGGCATCTGGATTTGCACACCGCCATCCGTGGCTCGCACCATCTGCGTTTTGGCGTGCTGCCCGCCAGAGCTACGCCGTGGGATGAGTCATTTCTACAGTGGCTGGGGGCCGCCGGACTGGAGGCACTGGTTTTTCATCAGCATCCGGGCGGCACCTTCAGCCATTTCAGCGGGGAACGCTTTGCGGCACTGGCCTGCACCCTTGAACTGGGTAAAGCATTGCCGTTTGGTGACAACGATCTGTCGCTTTTCGCCACCACTGCCCGGGCACTCACCCATTTGCTTGCCGGAGAACTGGCGGACACCCGCTACGCGAAACCACTACGCTATCAGGTGGTGCAGCAACTGACGCGGCACGACAGCCATTTCACCCTGCACATGTCAGCAGAAACGCTTAATTTCACCTCCTTTGTTCCCGGCACGCTGCTGGCGGAAGACGGGGAACGCCGCTGGCAGGTTGGCGATGAGACAGAATATGTTCTTTTCCCCAATCCTGACGTCGCGCCGGGTCTGCGTGCGGGATTAATGTTAAAACGCATTCTCTGAGGCGAATAGTGTTATTCCCGGCATCGGTATATTACTGAGGGTCGGGTTTACCTTTTAGGAACAATGCAGATTTATCTGAGCAAAATGCTTTATTAATAATCACCGCTGTTTTATACTTCTGCATAATCTCTTCGTAATCAACGAATTATTTATTTTTGTTATCACTCTCCATCTTTTTTCCATATTTTCTTCATAATTGGCGATAAAACGTTTTTTATACTTTCAATGCTTTACTCTTGCACTGACTTATTGACGATAAAGCGCGTAAAGTTAATATCGTCAACACGGCAAACACGCCGAAAGAATAACTGTAAGAAAGGATAAAACTATGCGTAAATTAACTGCTCTGTTTGTTGCCTCTACCCTGGCTTTTGGCGCGGCTAACCTGGCTCATGCTGCTGATACGACGACTGCCGCGACCACCGCGAAAACGGCACAGCAGCACAGAGGACCGATGGGGCCGCATCATGACATGATGTTTAAGGATCTGAATCTGACCGACGCGCAGAAACAGCAGGTTCGCGACATCATGAAAGCCCAGCGTAGCGAGATGAAGCGCCCGCCAGTTGAAGAGCTGCGTGCAAGCCATGACCTGATCGCCAGCGATACTTTTGATAAAGCAAAAGCTGAAGCGCAGATCGACAAAATGGCGGCTCAGCACAAATCGCAGATGCTGGCCCGAATGGAAGCGCAGAACAAGATTTACAACATTCTGACCCCGGAACAGAAAAAACAGTTTAATGCCAATTTTGAGAAGCGTCTGACAGAACATCACGCCCCGGACGGTAAAATGGCTCCGCCAGCTGAATAATTCAGCCGACAACATTCAAGACCGCCGGTCTTGCCCATAGCTGATACAGGCCGTGGGCAGGCCCGGCGGTTTTTTCATTTTATCACTTGCCACCGGCTACCGACGCGGTATTCTCCTGAAGCTGGTGCATTATCATGGTCTTACGCCGCATCGCGGACTTTTTTTATTTTTGTATAACGTTGCGCTAAGGCCAGTCATTCTGCTGCCGATAAATAACGAATAATTGAAAGCTGCCGACAGCAACAGGCGGCATGGCGATATGCACTGTGCCTTTCAGGAGTGATGATGGATTATTTTGATATGCGCAAAATGGCGGTCAATTTATGGCGTAACGGTGCAGGCGAGACGCGGGAACTGTGCTGTTTTCCTCCGGCCACACGCGACTTCAACTGGCGGGCCAGTATCGCCTCTATTGCCGCGAATGGTGAATTTGCGGTTATTCCCGGAACGGACAGGGTGATTACCCTGCTTGAGGGGGGAGAAATGACGCTTGACGCCGGAAACGCGTTCCGGCATACGCTGCGGCAGTTCCAGCCATTTCGCTTTTCCGGCGAGCACAAAGTCCGGGCGCATCTTACCGAAGGGCATATGTCGATGGACTTCAACGTCATTACCCGTCGCGATCGTTGCCAGGCAAAGGTCCGGGTGGCCGATCGTACCTTCACCACCTTTGCTTCGCGCGGTGGGGTGGTTTTCGTCTTAAATGGCGCATGGCAGCTCGGCGATAAGTTACTCACCGCCGAACAGGGTGCTTACTGGCAGGACGGATGTCATACCCTGCGCTTACTCAAAAGTGAAGGTCAACTTCTGTTCAGCGAGATCACCTGGCTACCAGGACATTAATTCGCTGATTTCGAAATTTCCGGCAATCAGCGGCTTGCAGAGAATTTTATAGCCGTCCTGATCGAACCCGGCAGGCGTGCGTATTAACGACGACGCCTCGTCGGGGCTGTTCACCGATCCCAGCCACAGCCAGTTATCAATAATATGATATTGGGTCATATCCGGGCCGCTCTCTTTCATCGCGACCGGGCCTTGCCACGGCCAGCAGACGATCTGTAGCCGCGCCAGAGCGTCATACAGCCGCTGATGATGTTCTTCGATACTTTCTTTCCCACAGCAGGCTCCCGCGCAGCGGTGCAGGGCAGAGCGAAAGCAGCCCCGGCCGCGCGTCACGGATTCCAGCCCGAGCAGCCCGTAACATAGCTTGTGTTCATCGGCGATGTTTTGTAATGCGCCAAGCGCCGCGCGTCGATTGGCAAAAAGACCAAACAGCCCCGGCTGATGGGAGAAATCGACTTCGCGGGCGTAAACGATTTGCGGTTTACCGTCCACCATCAGCAACGAACAGAGCTGGCGATTACGCCGCAGACGTTTATTAAACAGCGGTTGCTGCTCTTTAATCATCTGTGCTTCCAGCAGTAGCGCGCCCACTTCACCTGCGGTACGGACCCAGGTGATACGTCGGGACTGGCGCAGCATCGCGGCTTCGGCAGGCGTGCGTAAATGCGAGAGCACACGGCTGCGAATATTGATGCTTTTACCGATGTAAAGCGGCATCGCTTCGCTTTCGCCATGGAAAAAATAAACGCCGGGCAATTTGGGCAGCGCCTCAAGCCAGGGACGTAAATGCTCGGGATATTCATAAATTGCCGCCGCTTCGAAATCGAGGCGCGGGGCTGAGGGACGCCTTGCCACATTAACTCCTGATACTGTTTACACATACAGTATAGCAAGTTAAATCTGGCGAAAAAAGAGGCGAAAAGAACGGACCGGAAAAACTGCCCGGTCCGCAGGCGATTATTTTTTCCAGAAATCGTCAAACACGGTGATTGGTGGGCGACGCTTATGTTCGGTTTTCAGATACCAGCCCTCAATAATGCGGGCGGTGCCTTCATCCACCGATTTACCTTCAAGATAGTTGTCAATATCTTCATAGGTGACGCCGAGCGCCGCTTCATCGGGCAGAGATGGACGGTCATCTTCCAGATCCGCCGTCGGCAGTTTCTTATACAGATGTTCCGGGCAGCCAAGCTGCGCCAGCAGCTGCTTACCCTGACGTTTGTTTAAACGGAACAGTGGATTAATGTCCGTGCCACCGTCGCCATATTTGGTGAAGAACCCGGTCAGCGCTTCGGCGGCATGGTCGGTGCCCACCACCACCCCTTTGGTCATGCCCGCAATGCTGTACTGTGCCTTCATGCGCTCACGGGCTTTTTCATTGCCGCGCACAAAATCGCTCAGTTCAACGCCTGCATCGCGTAATGCCTGTTCACTGGCTAACACTGCGCCTTTGATATTGACCGTCAATACGCGATCGGGCTGAATAAATTCAATGGCGTCCTGGCAGTCCTGCTCATCAGCCTGCACGCCATAGGGCAGGCGCACCGCGATGAATTGCAGATCCTCACCACCGCCTTCGGCCCGCAGTTCATCAATCGCTATCTGACTCAGTTTTCCGGCAAGGGTTGAATCCTGACCGCCGCTGATCCCGAGGACCAGTGTTTTGATGAAGGGATAGGTGGTCAGGTAGGATTTGAGAAAGTCCACGCTGCGGCGAATCTCTTCTTCCGCATCGATCTGTGGTTTTGCGCCAAGCGCACGAATAATTTCTTGTTGCAGAGCCATGTCACCCCCGTAAGTAAATTCTGCAATGTCATCGACATTGCTGGACGATACCTTAAACCTACCTCTTCAGCGGTAAAACGACAACAATTGACCGGGCAGAAGAGGGTAATTGGCGCATTTTCGCCCTCCGCTGCTGTTTTTTAAGGATATTTCCGAAAGACAAAGGATTTTCTCAAGCGAGTTGAAAAATTTGGATTTGTATTCCAGGCTTATAACACGCTGATAAACAAGAGGACGGAATATGAACAAGAACGTAGCAGGAATTTTAAGTGCAGCGGCAGTACTGACTATGTTGGCTGGTTGTACGGCCTATGATCGTACTAAAGACCAGTTTACACAGCCAGTCGTAAAAGATATTAAGAAAGGGATGACGCGTCAGCAGGTACAGCAGATCGCCGGCCGTCCTTCTTCTGAAGTGTCGATGGTCCATGCTCGCGGTACGTGCCAGACTTATATCCTGGGGCAACGTGATGGTAAAACAGAAACTTATTTTGTAGCGCTGGATGATGCTGGCCGGGTGCTGAACTCTGGCTACCAGACCTGTGCCGAGTATGACACCGATCCCCAGGCTCCGAAGCAGTAACCCCCTTGCTCTGCCTGAGTTAAAAAAGAAACCGGCCCTTGTGTCGGTTTCTTTTTGTCTGCGCTATTCTTTTTTAGCATCGCGAATTATTTGACCGAAATGTGAGGGTCGTCAAAGCATGAGGTCAAAGAGAGACAATTCATGCACTTTACGCATTATCACCCCCCTACGTAAAATCGTATACTTCACTCAGGCAAAACAATATCATTTTGAATTGCCTGCAAAGGCAAGTTGAGATTAATAATTCGCCGTATAAAATTTGTTCGTAAAATTATGGAGGGTTTTATGGAGAAGAAAAAAATTTATTTGTTTTGTTCCGCAGGGATGTCCACTTCTCTGCTGGTATCAAAAATGCGTGCTCAGGCAGAAAAATATGAAGTGCCGGTTATCATTGAAGCATTTCCTGAATCACTGGCCGCAGAAAAAGGGCCTGAAGCAGATGTCATTTTAATCGGGCCACAAATTGCTTATATGTTGCCAGATATTAAAACTACCGTACCTAACAAACCTGTTGAAGTGATTGATTCCATTCTGTACGGAAAAGTCGATGGATTGGGTGTATTAAAATCCGCTGTCGCAGCTATTAAAAAAGCAGCAGTACATTAATTTTATTTATTTTTCCCGTCAAAGAGTAATTTCATATTTTATCGCCGCAATCCGGTATTGCGGCATTACAGGATGCTATTTATGAGCAAAGCGATTGATTCACTTGAAAGGGTTCTCCTTCCCTTTGCTGTGAAATTAGGCAAGCAGGTACATGTTAATGCGATTAAAAATGGTTTTATTCGGTTAATGCCATTAACGCTTGCAGGCGCAATGTTTGTTCTGATTAATAACGTATTCTTGAGTTTTGGTGAAGGGTCATTCTTTTTTTCATTAGGGGTAAGACTTGACGCTTCGACGATTCAAACATTAGAAGGGTTCAAGGTTATTGGCGGCAGCGTTTATAACGGTACGCTGGGTATTATGTCGCTGATGACACCGTTCTTTATCGGTATGGCGCTGGCTGAAGAGCGTAAAGTCGATCCGCTGGCTGCCGGTTTATTGTCGATCGCCTCTTTTATGACGGTTACGCCGTTTTCCGTGGGGGAAGCCTATGCCGTCGGTGCTAACTGGCTGGGCGGGCAGAACATTATTTCCGGTATCATTATCGGGCTGGTGGTCGCAGAAATTTTCACCTTTATCGTGCGCCATAACTGGGTCATCAAATTGCCGGATAGCGTGCCTGCGTCAGTTTCTCGCTCGTTCTCTGCGCTGATCCCAGGTTTTATTATTCTGTTAATTATGGGCTTCATCGCCTGGGGCCTGACGCTTATCGGCAGTAATTTCCACCAGATCATTATGGATAGCGTCTCTAAACCGCTGGCCTCTATGGGAAACGTGGTGGGCTGGGCTTACGTGGTATTCAACGCGCTGTTGTGGTTCTTTGGTGTCCACGGCGGGCTGGCACTGACCGCGCTGAACAGCGGTATCCTCGGTCCCTGGGGTATGGAAAACATGGCGACCTACACCCAGTTTGGTTCGGTAGATGCGGCCATTGCCGCCGGTAAAACCTTCCATTTCTGGACCGGACCGATGCTGGAATCGTATATTTTCCTCGGCGGTACGGGGGCCACGCTGGGTCTTATTATCGCGATTTTCATCGCCTCACGCCGGGCGGATCACCGTCAGGTGGCGAAACTGGCGCTGCCGTCAGGGCTGTTCAATATCAACGAACCGATTCTGTTCGGTATGCCGATTATCATGAACCCGCTGATGATGATCCCCTTCGTACTGATCCAGCCGATTCTGGCGGGCATCACGCTGGCGGCTTACTCGCTGGGTCTTATCCCACCGTCAACCAACTTTGCGCCATGGACCATGCCGCCAGGCCTCGGGGCGTTCTTTAACTCTAACGGTAGCATCGGTGCACTGATCCTCGCCCTGTTCAACCTGGGAGTAGCAACGATGTTCTATCTGCCGTTCGTGATCATCTCCAATAAAGCACAAACCGTGATTGAGGAAGAAGAGAGCGAAGAAGATATCAGGAACGCCCTGTCGTTTTAACCCTCACCGGAGCGGGAGAAGTCCCGCTCCCTGCTGAAAGGAAAGATCGTATGTTTGATTTGGAAGAGATTGTTGAATCCGATACCACGGCCGATGAACTTGAAGAAGTGGTGATGGGGCTGATTATTAACTCAGGTTCCGCGCGTAGTCAGGCCTATGCGGCGCTGAAAAAAGCGAAACAGGGCGATTTTGCCGCGGCCCGGGAGCTGATGTCGCAATCAAAGCTGGCGCTGAACGAAGCGCATCGCGTACAGACTCAATTGATTGAGGGCGATCAGGGGCAGGGCAAAATGAAAGTGAGCCTGGTGCTGGTGCATGCCCAGGATCACCTGATGACGTCGATGCTGGCCCGCGAGCTGATTGCCGAGCTGATTGAGCTGCATGAGAAAATACAATAGGCTGTAAAGAATACCGGGTAACAGGAGAGTGCGATGGAAATCCAAACGGTACGCGCAAGTCAATTTTTGAACAGTGAAGATTTTCATATATTCATTCTTGATAAGGTTGAAAGCGTCAGTGGATTACATCAGCATGACTATTACGAGTTTACCATTGTTCTGACGGGAAACTGTTATCAGGAGATCAATGGTAAACGGGTACTGCTGGAGCGAGGGGATTTTGTCTTCGTTCCCATTGGTTCGCACCATCAAACCTTTTATGAATTTGGTATGACGCGTATTTTAAATATGGGGATCAGCCGTTCATTTTTTGATGAGCATTACCTGTACCTGTTACCTTTTTGCTTTGTCGCCTCGCAAAAGTATCATATTAAGAAAGAGTTTCTCACCTACATTGAGTCAACCATTGCCTCGCTAAATTTTCGCGATGATGAATTCGATGAGTTCAATAAGCTGTTGACGTTTTATATTGTTAACCGTTTACAGCATTATAAAGAGCAGGTGGAAGATGATGATATCCCCCTCTGGCTGAGGCGAACCGTGAAGGAGATGCATGATAAAACCATGTTTGGTGAGAACGCGCTGGAGAAGATGATTACGATTTCCGGTAAGAGTCAGGCGTATCTCACGCGCTCCACGCAAAAGTATTACAACAAGACGCCGGTGCAAATTATTAACGATATCCGGATTAATTTTTGCAAGAAGCAGCTTGAAACCACCAATTTCTCGGTGGCCGATATTGCTTATGACGCCGGGTTTAGCAGTCCCTGTATTTTTATTAAGACTTTTAAAAAGTTAACGGCGTTTACGCCGGGGGCTTATCGCAAAAAGCATTGTGGTAGCTAATTAATACTACCGCGCAGGAATTTATTTAAATTATCAATTCACAGTTATGGATTCCGTGAATCTATTAATCACGGCGATCATTTACTGAACGGGGTTTTATATGAAAAGTTTAAAAGTTGTCACTATTGGTGGTGGCAGTAGCTACACGCCGGAATTACTGGAAGGTTTTATTAAGCGCTATCATGAACTGCCGGTAAGCGAATTGTGGCTGGTGGATGTGGAAGAGGGTCAGGAAAAGCTCGATATTATTCATAGCCTGTGTCAACGGATGGTGGAAAAGGCGGGCGTGCCGCTAAAAGTCTTTAAAACGCTGGATCGCCGCCAGGCGCTACAGGGTGCGGATTTCGTCACCACCCAGCTGCGCGTCGGCCAGCTGAAAGCGCGTGAAAAAGATGAACGTATTCCGCTAAGCCACGGCTATCTGGGCCAGGAGACCAACGGCGCAGGCGGTCTGTTTAAGGGCCTGCGTACCATTCCGGTCATCTTTGACATTATCAAAGACGTCGAAGAAATTTGTCCGAACGCATGGATCGTTAACTTTACCAACCCGGCCGGCATGGTGACCGAGGCGGTGTACCGCCACACTAACTTTAAACGCTTTATCGGCGTGTGCAACGTGCCGGTCGGCATGAAAATGTTCGTCCACGACGTGCTGAAACTGGAAGAGAGCGACGATCTGTCCATCGATCTGTTCGGCCTGAACCATATGGTCTTTATTAAAGATGTGCTGGTCAACGGCCAGTCGCGTTTTGCCGAACTGATCGACGGTGTGGCCTCCGGTACGCTGACCGCCAGAACCGTCAAAAATATCTTTGGCCTGCCGTTTAATGAAGGGCTGATCCGTTCGCTCAATCTGCTGCCGTGTTCGTATCTGCTGTATTACTTTAAGCACAAAGAGATGCTGGCGATTGAGATGGGCGAATTCTATAAAGGCGGCGCGCGCGCTCAGGTCGTCCAGCAGCTCGAAAAACAGCTTTTCGAACTGTATAAAGATCCCCATCTGAACGTAAAACCGGCGGAGCTTGAGCAGCGCGGCGGCGCGTACTACTCCGATGCCGCCTGTGAAGTGATTAACGCGATTTACAACGACAAGCAAACTGAGCACTACATCAATATTCCGCATCAGGGAAGCGTGCAGAATATTCCGCAGGACTGGACGGTTGAGATGACCTGCCTGCTGGGTCGCAACGGCGCGACGCCACACCCGCGCATCACCCATTTTGATGAAAAAGTGCTGGGGCTGATCCACACCATCAAGTGTTTCGAAATAGCGGCAAGCAGGGCGGCACTGAGCGGCGTGTTTAACGACGCGATGCTGGCGCTGAACCTTAACCCGCTGATGCGTTCCGACAACGATGCAGAAGTGCTGGTACGCGAACTGCTGCTGGCGCATGAGGCGCATCTGCCGCGCTTCGCGAAGGCGATTGCCGCCATTAAATCATCGCAGTAATGAAAGGAGGCACCCTGTGCAACGTTTATTGATCGTCAACGCTGATGACTTTGGATTAAGCAAAGGCGTTAACTACGGCATCATCGAGGCCGCGCGTCATGGCGTGGTGACCTCCACCACCGCGATGATGAACGCGCCTGCGGTGGAGCATGCCGCAGAACTGAGCGCGCAGACGCCGCAACTGGGCGTCGGGCTGCATTTTGTGCTCAGCTTTGGTTGTCCTTTAACCGACATGCCTTCGCTGGCGCGTGACGGCACGCTGGGGAAATGGGTCTGGGAAGTGGCTGAGCAGGGAGCGTTAAATTCGCAGGAGGTTGAGCGCGAACTGGCCTGCCAGTATCAGCGCTTTTTAGATGTTTTTGGCCGTGCGCCCACGCATATTGACAGCCATCATCACGTCCATCTGATCCCCCAGGTGTATGCCATTGTCGCAAAATTTGCCGGTGAGAAGGGGCTGCCGGTGCGTATCGATCGTGAAGTTGTTGCGCAAAACGCGATTACGCTCACCGGCGAGCGCAGCAGCGACAGCTTTGCCAGCAACTTCTATGCGGAAAACGTCAACGAGGCGTTTTTTCTCACTCTTCTGGACGACGCCGCTGCGCGTGGTGAGCGGTCAATTGAAGTCATGTGCCATCCCGGTTTTGTCGATAAGGCGTTGCAGGAGAGCAAATACTGCTATCCGCGGCTGGAGGAGCTGGAGGTGCTGACAGCGCCGTCATTAAAAGCGGCGGTAACCGCGCGGGGCTTCCGGCTGGGAAACTTCAGCGATCTGTAAAAGAAAACTGCGGCCACGTCGCCAGGCAAATTCAATGGTATAACGTTTGTCAGCAGTCTGAAGCCCGACATCCCCGTCGGGCTTTTTTATGATTCAAATGCTTATTTAATTGCGCGAATTATTTGAGTAAAGTGTGAAGAAAATCATAACGAGAGGTCAATGAGAGATGATTTCTTGCCCGGATGGATTTTTCTGACCCAAAGAGATGCCGTATACTCGACTCATAAACAGGAGGTCATCACAACGAGGTAGGGTCAATGAAACATCGACCAGTGATGACATAATTCATAAGTTGAGGAAGCGAGAATGGAAAAGAAATATATTTATCTTTTTTGCTCTGCGGGGATGTCTACATCTTTATTGGTATCCAAAATGCGTGCGCAGGCTGAGAAATATGAAGTGCCTGTCGTAATTGAAGCGTTTTCTGAAGCATTTGCTGCGGAAAAAGGTCCGCAAGCCGATGTTATTCTCCTTGGGCCGCAAATTGGCTACATGTTGCAGGATATTCAAAAAATTCTACCGAACAAACCTATTGAAGTAATTGATTCAACGCTTTATGGTAAGGTCGATGGTTTAGGTGTACTTAAAGCAGCCGTTGCTGCTATTAAAAAAGCTGCTGCGCAATAATTTTTTATTATTTTTCCCGTCAAAGAGTTATTTCATTATTAAACGCCGCAAATTGATTGCGGCCTTTAAGGGTATTCATTATGAGTAAAGTGATCGATTCGCTTGAAAAGGTGCTGCTTCCTTTTGCTGTAAAAATAGGCAAGCAACCGCACATCAATGCCATTAAAAATGGCTTTATTAAATTAATGCCGCTGACCCTCGCAGGGGCCATGTTTGTTCTCATCAATAACGTATTTTTGAGCTTTGGCGAAGGTTCTTTCTTTTATTCAATGGGAATACGGCTGGATGCGTCAACCATTGAAACCTTAAATAGCTTTAAAGGCATTGGCGGCAACGTCTATAACGGTACCCTCGGCATTATGTCACTGATGGCTCCCTTCTTTATTGGGTCCGCGCTTGCTGAAGAACGCAAAGTCGATCCAATGGCGGCAGGGTTACTGGCGGTGGCGGCGTTTATGACCGTAACGCCCTTCAGCGTTGGGGAAGCCTATGCGGTTGGGGCGAACTGGCTTGGTGGTCAGAATATTATTTCAGGCATGATTATTGGTCTGGTCGTGGCTGAAATGTTCACCTTCGTTATTCGTCGTAACTGGGTGATCACCCTACCAGATAGTGTGCCTTCCTCCGTATCCCGTTCTTTTTCCGCGCTGATCCCAGGCTTTATTATTCTCTGTATTTTCGGGGTTATCTCCTGGCTGTTAGCCTCTTACGGCAGTAACTTCCATCAGATCATCATGGACTCCATCTCGAAGCCGTTGGCAGCGATGGGCGGCGTCGTTGGTTGGGCATATGTCATATTCAACACGTTACTGTGGTTCTTTGGTGTGCATGGTTCCCTGGCGCTGACCGCGCTGGATAACGGCATTATGACGCCATGGGCGCTGGAAAACATTGCGCTGTATAACCAGTACGGTTCCGTTGACGCGGCGATAGCGGCAGGACACCAGTTCCACTTCTGGGCTAAACCCATGCTTGACTCTTATGTTCTGCTGGGTGGTTCTGGTGCAACGTTGGGTCTGATCATTGCCATCTTCATCGCCTCTCGTCGCGCGGATCACCGTCAGGTCGCAAAACTGGCGTTGCCGTCGGGTATCTTTCAGATCAACGAACCGATCCTTTTTGGCCTGCCAATTATTATGAACCCGGTTATGTTCATACCGTTCGTGCTGGTTCAGCCAATACTGGCTGCGGTTACCCTTGCCGCCTATTCGATGGGTATTATTCCTCCGGTGACTAACCTTGCGCCATGGACAATGCCCACCGGTTTGGGGGCGTTCTTTAACAGTAACGGCAGTGTCGCAGCACTGTTAGTCGCCTTGGTCAACTTAGCTATCGCAACGCTCATTTACCTGCCGTTTGTTATGGTCTCGAATAAGGCGCAGGCAGTTATTGAGGAAGAAGAGAGCGAAGAAGATATCGCGAATGCACTGAAATTCTGATGACACGCGGTATGGGGAAGCCCATACCGCCATTGTAAAAAGGAAAATGTATGTTTGATCTGGACAATATCACGGCAGAACCTGTGCAGGAAAATGACCTCGAAGAAGTCGTGATGGGGCTGATTATCAATTCAGGTCAGGCGCGTAGTCTGGCTTATACGGCGCTCAAGCAAGCCAAACAGGGCGATTTTACGGCGGCAAAACAGACGATGGAGCAATCGCGCATTGCCCTGAGTGACGCGCACCGGGTACAGACCCAGCTCATTGAAAGTGATGAAGGCGAGGGGAAGATGAAGGTGAGCCTGGTGCTGGTTCATGCGCAGGATCATCTTATGACGTCAATGCTGGCCCGCGAGCTGATTGCTGAATTGATCGAACTTCACGAGAAGGTACAATAGGTTATCAATACACTAAGGCAGCCGAAGATGATGACCATGGAAATTAACACCGCACGGGAACAGCAACTGTTTAACGGCCGCAATTTTCATGTCTTCATCTACAACAAAACGGAAAGCGTGAGTGGTCTGCACCAGCACGACTACTATGAGTTCACGCTGGTGCTTACGGGGCGCTACTACCAAGAGATCAACGGTAAGCGGGTTCTGCTTGAGCGTGGTGATTTTGTGTTTATCCCGTTAGGTTCGCATCACCAGAGCTTTTATGAGTTTGGGGCGACGCGCATTCTGAATGTGGGGATAAGCAAAGAATTTTTTGCCACCCACTATCAGCCGTTGATGCCATACTGCCTGGTCGCTTCGCAGGTTTACTCTGTTAAAAATACATTTCTCAACTATATCGAATCAGTGATCGCTTCGCTGAATTTTCGCGAAACTGAATTTGATGAGTTTATAGAAGTTGTGTCTTTTTATATTATTAACCGTTTGCGGCATTATCGTGAAGATCAATCGCAGGATGTGATACCACAGTGGCTGAAAACAACGGTAGAAGCCATGCACGATAAAATGAAGTTTGGCGAGGGGGCGCTTGAAAATATGGTCGCGCTTTCCGGAAAGACTCAGGAGTATTTAACACGTGCAACTCAGCGTTACTATAGCAAAACGCCAATGCAGATCATTAATGACATCCGCATTAACTTTGCTATGAAACAGCTTGAGATTACGAACTACACTGTCACCGATATTGCCTATGAGTCAGGGTACAGTAGCCCAAGTTTGTTTATTAAAACATTCAAAAAGCTGACATCCTTTACCCCAAGCAATTATCGCAAGCGACTGACGGTCATCAAGTAAAACAATTCACACGCTACGGTATTTTCCCGTAGCTATGCGACAGTAAAATTAATATCCGCGATGAATGTGGAGGAGTAATTGCATTCATCGCAATGGATCACGAGGAAAAAAGTATGAGCCAGAAATTAAAAGTGGTCACTATCGGTGGCGGCAGCAGCTATACCCCGGAATTACTCGAAGGTTTTATTAAACGCTATGATGAACTGCCCGTCAGCGAATTATGGCTGGTGGATGTGGAAGAAGGACAGGAGAAGCTCGATATTATCCATGCCCTGTGTCAGCGAATGGTGGAAAAGGCGGGCGTACCGCTGAAAGTCTTCAAAACGCTGGATCGCCGCCAGGCGCTTCAGGGGGCTGATTTTGTCACCACTCAGCTGCGCGTCGGCCAGCTGAAAGCGCGCGAAAAAGACGAGAGTATTCCCTTAAGCCACGGCTATCTGGGGCAGGAAACAAACGGCGCTGGCGGTCTGTTTAAGGGGCTGCGCACCATTCCGGTCATTTTTGACATTATCAAAGACGTCGAGGAAATTTGCCCGAACGCATGGATCGTTAACTTTACCAACCCGGCCGGGATGGTGACCGAGGCGGTGTACCGCCACACTAACTTTAAACGCTTTATCGGCGTGTGCAACGTGCCGGTCGGCATGAAAATGTTCGTCCACGACGTGCTGAAACTGGAAGATAGCGATGACCTGTCCATCGATCTCTTCGGTCTGAACCATATGGTGTTTATCAAGGATGTGCTGGTTAACGGTCAGTCACGTTTTGCCGAGCTGATTGACGGCGTGGCATCCGGCACGCTGACCGCCAGAACCGTCAAGAATATCTTTGGCCTGCCGTTTAACGAGGGCCTGATCCGTTCACTGAATCTGCTGCCGTGTTCGTATTTGCTGTATTACTTTAAGCACAAAGAGATGCTGGCGATTGAGATGGGCGAATTCTATAAAGGCGGCGCGCGCGCTCAGGTGGTGCAGAAACTGGAAAAACAGCTTTTCGAGTTATATAAAGATCCTGCGCTGAACGTAAAACCGGCAGAGCTGGAGCAGCGCGGCGGGGCATACTACTCCGATGCCGCCTGTGAAGTGATAAACGCGATTTACAATGACAAGCAGACCGAGCACTACATCAATATTCCGCATCAGGGATGCGTGCAGAATATTCCTCAGGACTGGACGGTTGAAATGACCTGCCTGCTGGGCCGTGACGGCGCAACGCCGCACCCGCGTATCACGCATTTTGACGAGAAAGTGCTGGGGCTGATCCACTCCATCAAGTGTTTCGAAATAGCGGCAAGCAGGGCGGCACTGAGCGGCGAGTTTAACGACGCGATGCTGGCGCTGAACCTGAACCCATTGATGCGTTCCGACAACGATGCAGAAGTGCTGGTACGCGAACTGCTGCTGGCGCATCAGGCGCATCTGCCGCGCTTTGCGAAGGCGATTGCGGCTATTAAATCATCGCGTTAAACAAAGGAGGCACGACGTGCAACATTTACTGATCGTCAACGCTGATGACTTTGGATTAAGCAAAGGCGTTAACTACGGCATCATCGAGGCCGCGCGTCATGGCGTGGTGACGTCCACTACGGCGATGATGAATGCGCCTGAGGTGGAGCACGCCGCAGAACTCAGCGCGCACGTTCCGCACCTCGGGGTAGGGTTACATTTTGTGCTCAGCTTTGGTTGTCCTTTAACCGACATGCCATCGCTGGCGCGTGACGGCACGCTGGGGAAATGGGTCTGGGAAGTGGCAGAGCAGGGAGCATTAAATTCGCAGGAGGTTGAGCGCGAACTGGCCTGCCAGTATCAGCGCTTTTTAGATGTTTTTGGCCGTGCGCCCACGCATATCGACAGCCATCATCACGTTCATCTGATCCCGCAGGTGTATACCATCGTCGCAAAATTTGCCGGTGAGAAAGGGCTGCCGGTGCGTATCGATCGTGAAGTTGTTGCGCAAAACGCAATTATGCTCACTGACGAGCGCAGCAGTGATGGCTTTGCCAGTACTTTTTATGCGGAAAATGTCAACGAGGCGTTTTTCCTCGATATTCTGGACAACGCGGCTGCGCGTAACGACCGGTCAATTGAAGTCATGTGCCATCCCGGTTTTGTCGATAAGGCGTTGCAGGAGAGCAAATACTGCTATCCGCGTCTGGAGGAGCTGGAGGTACTGACGGCACCGTCGTTAAAAGCGGCGGTAACCGCGCGGGGCTTCCGGCTGGGAAACTTTAACGATCTGTGAAAATAAAACCGCAGCGCCAGCGCTGCGGTTTTTCGTTACGCCGGGATACTGGCGATTTTGCTGCTACGTGACCACACGCGATGCGCGGCCAGCAGGGTAATGAGCTCTTTCACCGTCGCCGCAGAAATAGCGTCGGCTTCAACAATTCCCTCTTCACCCTGAGCATCAACGTTCAGTACCGTTTTAAACTCGCGCGCATCACCCGCCAGCACGATAGGCTTCAGGTGCTTATAGGCTTCCAGCAGATAGTAATTCGCTTCACCGCTGGCTTTCAGACCGCTCAGATCGCCACCGGGCACAATCACCGCATCAACGGTCAGCGACGGCGCGCCAGCGAAGGTTGCCATCACGTTCAGCGCGCTGCCATCATCAGCTTTAATTTCGCCCATACGGGAATAAAGCAGTTTGGCGTGAACGCCTTCCGCTTTCAGCCCGCTCAGCAGCGCCAGCAAATCGGCCGACTTCACCTTATCATTCAGCAGTACGCCCACCACGCGTCCTTTAACGCTGCCGCCAGGAATGGCGTACAGGCTCAGCGACGGGTCTTTTTTCAGTCCATTCACATCCGCCGGTGGCGTCACCGCCAGTTGTTCATCCGTCAGCGTCAGGCCCAGATTTTCGGCCACCGCTTGCGCCAGTTTGAGGTCGATGCGCACCAATTGATCCACCACGCGCTCGCGAATATAAGGGCGGCTTACCTTACCAAGTTCAAAGCTGAAGGCGTCAATAATATGCTGTTGCTCAACTGGCGTCTGGCTGTTCCAGAACAGGCGAGGATGGGAGTAATATTCAGCAAACGACGGGCTACGCTCGCGGACTTTATTACCGTCAACGCGCTCCTGATAACTCTCAAAACCGCCACGCTTCGCCGCCGGAGGCGTTTCACGCGGCCAGTTATCGTTTATGGAGTTGGGTTCGTAGTTCGCCGGATTGGTATCAATGTCCATGCGGTGCATACCGTCACGCTGGAAATTGTGGTACGGGCAGGTCGGACGATTGATCGGGATCTCGTGGAAGTTTGGCCCGCCAAGACGGCTGATTTGGGTATCGGTATAGGAGAACAGACGGCCCTGCAACAGAGGATCGTTAGTGAAATCGAGACCCGGGACAATATGCCCTGGGTGGAAGGCGGCCTGCTCGTTTTCGGCAAAGAAGTTATCCGGGTTACGATTGAGGACCATCTTACCAACCAGCTGTACTGGCACTAACTCTTCCGGGATCAGCTTGGTCGGGTCGAGTAAATCGAAATCAAACTTAAACTCATCTTCTTCCGGGATCAGCTGGAATCCCAATTCAAATTCCGGATAATCGCCTGCTTCAATTGATTCCCACAGCTCACGACGGTGGAAATCCGGATCGCGACCAATCAGCTTCTGCGACTCATCCCACACCATCGACGCTTTACCGGCCACCGGTTTCCAGTGGAAACGGACAAACGTCGCTTTTCCCTCAGCATTGATGAGACGGAAGGTATGAATGCCAAAGCCCTCCATCGTGCGCAAACTGCGCGGCAAACCACGGTCGGACATCGCCCAGATGACGTTATGCAGGGTCTCAGGTTGCAGAGAAATATAATCCCAGAAGGTGTCGTGCGCGGTCGCGCCCTGCGGGATCGCCCAGTGTGGTTCAGGCTTCACCGCATGGACGAAATCCGGGAATTTATGGGCATCCTGAATAAAAAACACCGGCGTGTTATTCCCCACCAGGTCAAAAATACCCTCTTCGGTATAGAACTTGGTGGCAAAACCACGAATGTCACGCACGGTATCCGCCGATCCAGCTCCCCCCTGAACGGTCGAAAAGCGCACGAATACCGGCGTTTTCTTTTGCGGATCGCTGAGGAAGTCTGCTTTAGTGATGTCGCTTAAATCTTTATAGGGCTGGAAGTAGCCGTGCGCTGCGGAACCGCGTGCATGCACGATGCGCTCAGGGATCCGCTCATGGTCAAAATGGGTGATCTTTTCGCGCAGGATAAAATCTTCCAGCAGCGTCGGCCCCCGGTTTCCGGCACGCAGCGAGTTCTGGTCGTCGGCAATTTTGACGCCCTGGTTGGTGGTTAACGCCTGATTTTCGCTGTCTTTACGGAAGCTTTCCAGCGCCGTTAACTTATCGCTTTCGACATCGGGCGCTTTCAGGCTGCCGGGCGCGGTGGGTTGTTCACCAGGAGCGGTAGGTTTAGGATCCGGCTGATGGGAGCCATCTTTCGGAGCCAGAGAATCCAGACCCGGTTGTGCTTCTCTTTCATCATGGACGGGAGAAGTGTGATTTTTGCTGTTTTTATCATCTTTTGACATTGCGTAAGCCTCTTGTTTTCATCTCTGAAAAGAGCAGTTGCTTAAAGAAAAACCTCTCTAACTATAGAACAATCTCAGCGATGGGCAGGGCGATGGGGATATAAAGAAGAGAAGAGCGCGCACTCCTGACGCGACGTCGGGGGGGCATTTCGGCTATCATAGTTTTTTTGCTGTGATCTTTAGTGAATTAACTGCTTATGAAAACGCTTCGACAACAAAATCGTCCTGTCATCAGCTACGTGCCTCGCATCGAGCCCGCGCCGCCTGAACATGCGGTGAAGATGGAGGGTTTTCAGGACGTCTGGCTTATGCGCGGCAAGTACGTTGCCTTTGTACTGGTGGGCGAGAAATTTCAGCGCTCGCAGTCCTTCAGCGTACCGGAGGCGGCCCAGCGCTGGGCAACGCAGATGCGTCAGGAAGGGGAAATTGTCGGGGGCGAGTAATAGCAGCCGGGCAGGGTGCCCGGCTCAGGGTTTAGCGATGCGCCAGCTCCACTTCATCTTCGCTGTTCAGTACGGTTTTATCCGTCTGCTTCAGCCACTGGCTTGTCAGCGTCCCGGCGGTCATTGAACCGCTGACGTTCAGTGCAGTACGCCCCATATCAATGAGCGGCTCAACCGAAATCAACAGCGCGACCAGAGTAACCGGTAGCCCCATCGCAGGCAGAACAATCAGCGCGGCAAAGGTGGCTCCACCGCCCACGCCTGCGACACCGGCAGAGCTTACCGTCACAATGCCCACCAGCGTGGCAATCCACATCGGGTCCAGCGGATTAATGCCCACTGTAGGTGCAACCATCACCGCCAGCATCGCCGGATACAACCCGGCACAGCCGTTCTGGCCGATCGTGGCACCAAACGACGCCGAGAAGCTGGCGATGGATTCCGGCACCCCCAGACGACGCGTTTGCGCTTCAACATTCAGCGGAATGCTGGCGGCGCTGGAACGGCTGGTAAAGGCGAAGGTCAGTACCGGCCACACTTTGCGGAAGTAGCGCAGCGGGCTGACGCCGTTAACGCTAAGCAGAAGACCGTGTACGACGAACATGATCGCCAGGCCCAGATAAGAGGCAATAACGAAACTGCCCAGCTTAATAATGTCCTGAAGGTTTGAACCGGCCACCACTTTGGTCATCAGCGCCAGCACGCCGTAAGGCGTTACCTGCATTACCAGACGCACCAGTTTCATCACCCAGCTTTGCAGCGTATCGATGGCGGTCAGAACACGCTGGCCTTTTTCCACATCGTCTTTCAACAATTTTAGCGCGGCCACGCCGAGGAAGGCGGCAAAAATCACCACGCTGATAATTGAGGTTGGGCTGGCCCCGGTCAGGTCGGCAAACGGGTTTTTCGGTACGAAAGAGAGAATAAGCTGCGGTACGGTTAAGTCGGCGACTTTACCCGCATAGTTACTTTCGATGGCGTTAAGACGCGCCGTCTCGGCCGCGCCCTGTACCAGCCCTTCGGCAGAGAGGCCAAACAGATTGGTGACCAGAACGCCGACTAACGCGGCAATCAGGGTGGTAAACAGCAGCGTACCAATCGTCAGCACGCTGATTTTGCCGAGCTGTGCGGCATTATGCAGACGGGCCACCGCGCTCAGAATCGAGGCGAACACCAGCGGCATGACAATCATTTGCAGCAGCTGGACGTAACCGTTGCCCACGACGTTAAACCACTGGATCGAGCTTTTGAGTACCGGGCTGTCATCGCCATAAATAAACTGTAATGCCAGGCCAAAAATGACGCCCAGCACCAGACCCACCAGCACTTTTTTTGCCAGACTCCACTGTTTGTGGCGGGTTTGCCCCAGCACAAATAGCAAGGCGACGAACACGATAATGTTCGCGATCAATGGAAAATTCATCCCCGTTCTCCTGTTTATTACGGTCGGCTTAGAAGCGCCGACTCAGATGGCGCAAGAGTAGCAGAAGTGTGATGGGGGTCTTATATCCAAATGGAATGGCTTATATCAAAATGTCTGGCACAGACGATAATTTATGCGATTAATGGTGTATCAACCGATAAAAGCTGGTTTGCAGCGAATTTATCATCCCGGATGACCAGCGTACCGCGCTGTTATCAGGAAGGTTTTGCGGCATCCAGACAGCCCAGGCAAAGAGCGCCATGCACAGCACGCGTTCAAGCTGATTCCCTTTACGTGGCGCAAGGATCGGCAGGCGGAAGCGCCAGCGGCAGGGCCACAGCAACGGAACCCCGGCGGGCGTGAGCATATCGGCAAGAATATGGCTTAAATAACCCAGCACCAGACCCTGCACGGCGTCGGCCGGGATCACCAAACTTTCCGGTATTTTCAGATAGCAGATCGTCAGACCGCAAAATACCACCAGCAGGCTATGGGTAAAACCGCGATGCCCGAAGGCCCGCGCGATGGGTTTTGAGATCCAGCGCAAGCGTTGCCCGAGAAAGGATTGCGGATGATCGATATCCGGCAGCAGACAGGTCAAAATGGCTGAAGGGATAATATGCCACCAGTCCCCTTGCGCGAGCACAGGCGTAAGCTCGGCATTTTTGGCAAAAACCGCGCAGGCAATGGAAAAAAGGAGATGGCCTTCCGCCGTCATGATAATCACTGGACTCGCTAAACTGTCGATGTATCCAGTATAGGGTTTTTATACAGTATGCGAAAGAGGTGACGTTGTAACTCAATGTCACAATTTGCATGTTCCGACGGGTAAAAAGTGAAAGGGCGCTCGGTCTGAACGCCCTGGGGGATCAACCGCGCAAATGCTGAACGGTCAGGTCGAGCAGAGAGTGCAATTTAACGTTCGCCAAAACATAGCGCGGATCGTGCTGGTCCTCCAGCGCCGGGACGACAATCGAGCGCATCCGCGCGGCTTTGGTGGCGATCATGCCGTTGACGGAGTCTTCGAGCGTAACGCACGTTAACGGATCGACCCCGAGCTTTGCCGCACAGTCGAGATACACCTGCGGATGCGGTTTGCTGTAAGGCAATTTTTCCGCCGACGCCAGCGCGTCAAAATCATCACGCAGGCCAAACATGGTGAGCACATTTTCCAGCATAGACAGCGGAGAGGCGGACGCCAGCCCGATTTTCAGCCCTTCGGCTTTACACAGCGCCACGGCTTCACGCACGCCGGGCAACAGCGGACGCGCCGCTTCCACCAGATTCATCGTGCGGCTGATAATACGGGCGGTGACGTCGTCGCGACCAGGGCCATTCCACGGCTGCTGGGCGTACCACAGATCCACCACCATATCGATGCGCAAGCCGAGCAGGTCGGGCAGCTCATCGCGCCGGGAGATATCCACCCCGAGGCCCTCCATCACCTCCAGTTCAGCCCGATCCCATAAGGGCTCGGAATCAATTAATAAACCATCCATATCAAAAATTGCGGCGAGAATTTGTCGCTGAACCGTCATTGCATCCCTCCTCAGGGGTCCACTCTTAAAATGTTTACCACATGAAAGCTATGCGTTGTTATAGCATATTGCTTTTAAAAATCGGGCGAAAAGTGGCAGCAGCGGGTAGAATTAGCAGCGATAACAAAGCGTCTTTATAAGGGGAATCCATGACGTATCAACAGGCTGGACGCATCGCAATTATCAAACGGATTGCGGGTTGGGTGATATTTATTCCAGCCGTCGTTTCTACCCTCATCTCGGTTCTGAAATTCATGTACGCGCACAGCGAAAAACAGGCGGGAATCAACGCTGTCATGCTGGATTTTGCGCACGTGATGATTGAAATGATGCGTTTTAACACGCCGTTTCTCAATTTTTTCTGGTACAACTCACCGCAGCCGGAGTTTAGTCACGGCCTCAACCTGATGTTCTGGATTATCTTTGCCTTCATCTTTGTCGGGCTGGCGCTGCAATCTTCCGGCGCGCGGATGAGCCGTCAGGCGCGTTTTCTGCGTGAAGGGGTGGAAGATCAGATGATCCTCGAAAAAGCGAAAGGGCCGGATGGGATGACCCGCGAGCAGATCGAATCACGCATCGTGGTGCCGCGGCATACGATTTTCCTGCAAATTGTGCCGCTGTACATCATGCCGGTCATTGTCCTGATCATTGGCTACTTTTTCTTTTCGCTACTCGGCTTTATTTGACCGATTTTGCCCGGCATTGCGCCGGGCGAAACTTTACGCCGCAGGCAATGGCCGCGGTTTGCCGTCACTGTCTACCGCCACATAAATAAACAGCGCCTCGGTTGCTTTATATCGCTGACCAATCGGCTCGGACGAGACTTTTTTAACCCACACTTCGACATTAATATTCACCGACGTCGTGCCGCGCTTAACGCAGCGGGCGTAGCAGCACACCACATCGCCCACCGCCACCGGACGCAGGAAGGTCATACCATCCACCCGCACGGTCACTACGCGGCCCTGAGCAATCTCTTTTGCCTGGATCGCGCCGCCTATATCCATCTGCGACATCAGCCAGCCGCCGAAGATATCGCCGTTGGCATTGGTGTCGGCCGGCATCGCCAGCGTACGTAAAACCAGTTCGCCCTGCGGCGCATCGTTGGTGGTTGTCATGGTTGTTCCAGTCGTTTAATAAAGAAAACCCGGCCTAAACCGGGTTAAAAAATCAGGGCTTATCATCCTGCGGCATATGCCGGTAGATATACACGCCGCTCAGCAGGGTAAATACCAGCGTCAACGCGGTCAGGCCGAACACTTTAAAATTGACCCAGATATTTTGCGGCAGCCAGAAGGCGATATAGATATTTGCCAGCCCGCAAAGAATAAAGAACAGCGCCCAGGCAATGTTAAGCTTCGACCAGACGGCGGCAGGTAACGTCAGCTCTTTACCCAACATGCGCTGGATCAGCGGCTTTTTCATGACCCATTGACTGAACAACAGCGCTCCGGCAAACAGTGCATAAATAACGGTCACCTTCCACTTAATAAATTCATCGTTATGGAAGAAAAGCGTTAATCCCCCAAACACAGCGACCAGTACAAAGGTAATCAGCGCCATTTTCTCGACCCGGCGATAGCGCAGCCAGCTATAAATCAGTACCACTGCCGTGGCGATAATCAGCGCGGTGGTCGCCATGTAAATGTCGTACAGCTTGTAAAAGGCAAAGAAGACGACCAGCGGTAAAAAATCCAGAAACTGCTTCATACAACGATTCCGTAGTAATGACGCTCGCCTGGCGAGCGACAGGGTTAAGGGCGAATAAGCATGTACAGACGAAACAGATAAATGAGCAGCATCGCGGAAATCAGATTGCTCAGCGTGTTCGCCACCACGGCCCCCAGCAGCGGCGTCAGCGCGGCAAAATGCGATGCCAGCATCAGGAGCAGCACTTTTGCCAGCAGCCAGCAAATGACGGCGGGCGCAACAAGACGCATATTTGCCCACGCCAGACGCATGCTGCTGCGCATTGATGCAAAAACCCCCATTTTATCCTGGACCAGAATAATCGGCGCAAAGGCCAGCACGATAGCCAGAATGACACCAGGCACCACGATCAGCATTACGCCTATCTGCACCAGAAAGGTGGTCAGAAGAATAAGCAAAAACAGCTTAGGCAGTGCCGGCGCGCTGGCTCCAATAGCCCGCAGGGCGCTGACGCGTTGTCCGGCAGATATCATCTGAATCATTAGCAGCACGCCACCCGCTAACAGCGCGTTGCCCACCAGCCCGGAAAAAGTTGATACGGCCGAGGCGCGAAGTAAAACCTGCTGCTGTTCTGGCGTCATGCTCTGTACCAGTTCAAACAATCCGCCGCTACCGGCCAGATTGTCACCCTCGCTCAGGATAGAAAGCTGCTCCTCACTCGGTGAAAAAGCATGGCCAAGCACCACCGTGATAAATGCACACAATAAAGCAATCAGCAAAATGGTAATGAACTGATTACGAAAAAAATTACCCGTGTCACGGTAAACGGACTTCGCCGTGATAGACATGCACTCTCCTTGAGTTTTGCAGGCGTTATTAAGCGGACGATTGTACCCTGGATAACTCATCAGTGGCAGCATCCGTAAAGGTCAGTCTTTGTAAAAAAGATGTTGACCATACTTACTCTCTCATCGCGATCAACACGGCTGCACTGGCGCAGGTTGCAGGCCATCTTCACCCTCTCTGTCGGTGCAGGCACGTTTTACCCGTGGGCGTTATTCATCAGTTATGTGAATGACGGCAGCATAAGGGCAAGGGTTTTATACGCAAATTTTGCGAAAATTGATGTGGTTATGAAAAGAAGGTTTGCATCATGCACGTAAAAATTAATCCAGATCAATAAAGGTTAAATCTCAAGGTTAAATGTGATCTAAGTTGGATCACTTTTACTTCTTTGTAGGTATATTTGCCGCGCCTGATAAAACCATAACGAAGGAGTGGATATGAAAAAAATTGCGCTGGCGGCAGTCATCTTAAGCAGTCTCTCTGGCGGAGCATGGGCGCACGAGGCGGGTGAGTTCTTCATTCGTGCCGGTTCAGCAACGGTTCGACCGACTGAAGGGTCGGATAACGTGCTGGGCAGCCTCGGCGGGTTTAATGTGGACAACAATACCCAAATGGGCCTGACGCTTACGTATATGGCGACGGATAATGTTGGGGTAGAACTGCTGGCCGCGACGCCGTTTCGTCATAAAGTAGGTACTGGACCAACCGGCGATATTGCGACCGTCCATCAATTGCCACCTTCCTTAATGGCTCAGTGGTACTTTGGCGATTCCAGCAGTAAAGTGCGGCCCTACATTGGTGCGGGCGTCAACTACACGACGTTCTTCGATGAAAGCTTTAACGATACCGGTAAGGACGCTGGTCTGTCCGATCTCAGCCTGAAAGATTCCTGGGGCGCAGCGGGACAGGTCGGGCTGGATTATCTTATCAACCGCGACTGGCTGATCAATATGTCGGTCTGGTACATGGATATTGATACCGAAGTGAAGTTTAAAGCGGGTGGGGTACAGCAGAATGTTAATACCCGCCTCGATCCGTGGGTATTTATGTTCTCAGCCGGCTATCGCTTTTAATTCTTTGTTACAAACTGGCCGCAGTCGGCCAGTTCCTTGTTTTATCGCCCTTCCGATTTAGCTATAAAAGCTTTTTATGCGATGAACAGCATCGCTGGCACACTTAGATAATGCGTATTCATCTAAAAGGGTTATTATCGCTGCCTGAGACTTTCCTTAATTTGTCCTTAAGTAGTGGCGGCATATGACACTGAAAAAGCAATTTTCCGCAGCAGCATTTTTTCTGCTCCTGCTGGCAGTCCTGTTTCCGTTTGCAGCAGACGCGCATTTGCCGCTGCTTCACGGTAAAGTCGTGGAATGGATAGAAAATGGTCAGGCGCTGTGGCTGTTGTTTGGCGCGGTTTTTACCGCTGCCTATATCAGGCCGCTATCGCTTGAAAACGGCTCCCGGCAGTTCTGGCTGTGGGCGGTGGTGTGGTGGCTGGTTTTGCTGGGCAGAAGCACCAGCTGGGGACGGGACTATTTTCCCCATGAGCCAAAACTGCTGTTCAGGACGATTTCGGTGATCCTGATCGCAGCGCTGGCGCTGCCGGTTATTCTGTCCTCCACCTTACGCAAAGAGATTGCATTGAAACTCCGCACTGCGGAGGTGCCGCTGTGGATGGTGCTTATCGTGGTGATTACATTCCTGATTTCTGATTCCGTAGAGCATCATCGGCTAATCGCACCGCTCTTTTTGCACGTCAGACAGTATCAGGATTTGATTGAAGAACTGTATGAAATCCCCTTTATGGTGGGTCTGTTCTTGATCACCTGGGATCTCATGAAAAGCGAAAAACGCGAAGCTGAGCTTTCTGTCGCCCACGCCAGCCGCTAAAAAAAAGCCCGCCGTAAAGGCGGGCAAGTCATACTGGAAGCAATGTGAGCAATGTCGTACCGAATACCTGAGTATTTCGCTCAACTATTCGGTAGTGAGAAAGATAATCTTTATCATCTTCAGAATCAACCCCTTCTTTTCTGTGGACGTTAAGCCAGCGTAAACACCGTGCGCTTTTTACTGTCGTCAGCAGCCCAGGCCGCAGCTACATTGCTTAACGGGCAGGGCGTGGTGGCGATGGTTAATCGTCCGGGGATGGCGGCCTGAAACATCTGCGCGGTTGCCGAGACCAGCTCAGCCATCGACAGGCTACCGATGCCGCTGCCCATCAATTGTATCGGGGCTGCACGTAATACGGCCCCCGGCAGGCTAATGTCCGCTCCCGACAGTGAACCTACCTGCACGTAGCGTACCGGCCGGGTTGATGGCGTGTGTTTTGCCAGCGCGGTCAGGATCTGCAACGCGCTGTCTCCCCACAAATAATCAATCACCACGTCAATCTGTGCGGCGGCCTGTTCTGCCAGCTGCGCCGCCAGATCGTCTGCGCCGGTCAGCAGGCTGACATCTGCACCGCAATGCGCCAGCGCCGCGGGATTACGCCCGCTGGCGATAATTTTTTTCGCACCAAGATGACGGGCGATTTGCACTGCCAGTTGTCCTGCGCTGCCGGTAGCGCCGTTAATCAGCACCGTTTCTCCCGCCTGAAACCCGGCGCGGTTTACCAGTGCCGCCCATGCCGACATACCAGGATTGCCCATTGCCGCCGCATCGACAGAAGAAAGCGCCTCCGGTAGCGGCAGGCAATGTTCAGGCGGCACCAGGGTCCACTCCGCCATACTGCCCCAGGGCGCGGGCGGCATGACGAACCAGACCCGTTCTCCTTGTTGGGTAAGGCCGACACCGTCAATCCCGGCGATAAAGGGTTGTGTAGTGTTGAAACTATAATGGGTGCCCGCCGCACGGCTTTTAACCACATGGCTAATCGCTGCCGCCTGAACCTGAATTAGTCGATGGCTGGCATCCGCGCCAGGGCGCGGAAAATCAGCATATACCGGCCCCGTTGCGGGGTCGAAAACTACGGCTGCTTTCATCGGTATTCCTCCGTTACGTTAATAGGTGTAAAATGCACATATTCAATAACGGCACTATACTCTGCTGGATTTTATATGCAAGATGCACATAAAAATTACGACATTACTGATTTTCACGGCGCGCTGCTGGATATCATCAGCGTAATGAACCATCCGTTGCGTGATGAAAACTTGCTGAAAGAGGCGAACGTGCGCCTCGATCAAACGCTTTTTCCGCTGCTGGTGACCATCGGTCGTTATGGTCCGGTCGGGGTGGTTGACCTCGCTGCCCGGCTGGGCAGGGATTACACCACCGTCAGTCGGCAGGTGAAACGTCTGGAAACGCTTGGGCTGGCGCATAAACAGGCAGGCGAGCATGACCGGCGGGTCAGCGAGGTCACGGTTACCCCGCAGGGAGAACGTCTGCTTGGGAACATTCAACATGCGCGTCATCGGCTGATGAATCAGATTTTTAGCGACTGGCCGCCACAGGAGGTGGAAGCGCTGTTTCGACTGGTGCGTAAATATGCGGATGGCGTAATGGAAGAGCAACCGTCCAGCCCGCAAGCCGGACGGTCTTAAGATCAGGCGTGCGGCGTGGCAGCCTTCATTTTTTGCACAAATGCTTTCAGCTCGCTCAGCATTTGCTCAGGCGCATTCAGGTTGTTTTCAATGATTTTGACGATGGCCGAGCCGGAGATCGCCCCCGCCGCGCCAGCGCCTATCGCGGCAGTAACCTGCTCCGGCGCGGAGATGCCAAAGCCCTGAAGCGGCGGCGCGGCGTGATATTCGGTCAGCTTCTCGACCAGATGGTGCAGCGGCAGGGCGGCCTGATTTTCCGCCCCGGTTACGCCCGCGCGGGAGAGCAGATAGGTATAGCCACGGCCATGGGAGGCGATCAGGCGCAGGAGTTCATCGTCCGCATTCGGCGGGCAGATAAAAATAGGCGCAATATTATGGCGCATCGCGGCCTGGCGGAAGGGCGCAGACTCTTCGACCGGCACATCGGCGACCAGCACCGAATCCACGCCAACGCGTTCGCAAGTGGCGTAAAACTCATCGATACCGCCGCTAAACACCAGATTGGCGTACATCAGCAGGCCAATGGGAATATCCGGATACTTCTGGCGGATGGTTGCCAGCATTTCAAAGCACTGGCCCGGCGTTACGCCAGAGGCGAAAGCGCGCAGGGTGGCGTTCTGAATGGTCGGGCCATCGGCCAGCGGATCGGAGAAGGGAATGCCCAGCTCAAGTGCGTCAGCGCCCGCTTCAATCAGCGTATCAATAATTTTTAGCGACTGTTCCGGCGACGGATCGCCGAGGGTGACGAACGGCACAAACGCCCCTTCCTGACGGTCTTTTAGTCTGGCAAATAACTGTTCGTAGCGTTCCATCAGATTTCCCCTCGCGCTTTCAGAATATCGTGTACCGTAAAAATGTCTTTATCGCCGCGGCCGGAAAGGTTAACCACCAGCAGCTGCTCTTTTTCAGGATTTTCGCGCATCATTTTTAGCGCGTGGGCCAGGGCATGAGACGATTCCAGCGCCGGGATAATCCCTTCTTCACGGCACAGAGCCTTGAAGGCTTCCAGCGCCTCGTCATCGGTGATCGAGACGTAATCGGCGCGGCCGGTACTGTTCAGGTAAGCATGCTGCGGGCCGACGGACGGGAAATCCAGACCGGCAGAGATCGAGTACGACTCTTCAATCTGTCCATCGTCGGTCTGCATCATCGGCGATTTCATGCCGAAGTAAATACCTACGCGACCATGTTTCAGCGGCGCACCGTGCTCGCCGCTTTCAATACCGTGACCCGCAGGTTCAACACCAATCAGGCCGACGCTGGCTTCTTCGATAAAGTCGGCAAACATGCCGATAGCGTTGGAACCGCCGCCCACGCAGGCGATGACCGCATCCGGCAGACGGCCCTCTTTTTCGCGGATCTGCACTTTGGTCTCTTCACCGATCATCCGCTGGAATTCACGTACAATGGTCGGGAACGGATGCGGACCTGCGGCAGTGCCGAGCATGTAGTGCGCGTTGTCATAGCTGCCGGACCAGTCGCGCAGCGCCTCGTTACAGGCATCTTTCAGGGTTGCGGAGCCGCTATACACCGGGATCACTTCCGCGCCCATCAGCCGCATCCGGAAGACGTTCGGCGACTGACGTTCAACATCTTTGGCACCCATATAGATACGGCACTTCAGCCCCAGCAGCGCGCTGGCGAGTGCTGAGGCCACGCCATGCTGGCCCGCGCCGGTCTCGGCGATGATTTCGGTTTTGCCCATCCGCTTTGCCAGCAACGCCTGACCCAGCACCTGGTTGGTTTTATGCGCGCCGCCGTGGAGCAGGTCTTCACGCTTGAGGTACAGGGTGGTCCTGGTGCCAGCGGTGAGGTTCTGGCATTTGGTCAGCGCGGTAGGGCGACCGGCATAGTTTTTCAGCAGGTCAGTAAATTGGGCCTGAAACTCAGGATCTTTTTGCGCGCTGACAAAGGCTTCTTCCAGCTGGCGCAGGGCAGGCATCAGGATCTGCGGAACGTACATCCCACCAAATTCACCGAAGTACGGGTTTAATAATGTTGTCATCATCTCTTCCTTAATAGGCGCGTAGCGTCTGAAAAACCGAGGCCAGTTTGCTGGCATCTTTACGACCCGGTGCAGACTCTACGCCGGAATTGAAATCAAGCCCGGCACAGCCGGTACCGGCGGCGGCGACGCAGTTGTCGGGGCCAAGCCCGCCCGCCAGCAGAACATTGCTCAGATCCTGGCCCGCCAGCAGCGTCCAGTCGAATGACTGACCGCTACCGCCCTGACCATTGTCCAGCAGGTATTTATCAACATGGTTGAGGTTGCGCGCGGGCAGACTGTGACTGACGCTCAGCGCTTTCCAGATTTCCACGCCTGCCGGTAACTGAGCTCGCAGTGTGGTGATGTAATCCTGATTTTCATCGCCGTGCAGTTGCACGGCGGCAAGGCTCAGGTTTTGCGCTGTGGCAACAATGTCGGCGATTTCCGCGTTGCGGAACACGCCGACATAACGCAGCGGGGCGCTGGCTATTACTTCACGCGCCTGGCTTTCATCGATCGCACGGGGTGACGAAGGAACAAAAATCAGCCCGCCATAAATGGCCCCCGCCTGGTGAGCGGCCTGGGCATCTTCGGGGCGTGTGAGGCCACACACTTTGTTTTCGCCCAGCAGAACCCGCAGTACTGCGGCGTTAAGATCGTCATGCGACATCAGCGCCGAGCCAATCAGAAAACCATTGGCAAAACGGCTCAGTTCGCGGATCTGGGCGTGGGTCGTAATGCCCGATTCGCTAATCACCGTTACGCCGTGACCGAGACGCGGAGCCAGCTCGCGGGTGCGATTAAGATCGATTGATAAATCGCGCAGGTCACGGTTATTGATGCCGACCACTTTTGCTTCCAGCGCAATCGCCCGCTCCAGTTCTTCCTCATTACTGACTTCGGTCAGCACGCCCATCTTCAGGCTATGGGCCACGGCGGCAAGCTGACGATACTGTTCGTCATCCAGCACCGAGAGCATCAGCAGGCAGGCGTCGGCCTGGTAAAAACGTGCCAGGTAAATCTGGTAAGGATCGACAATAAAATCCTTACATAAAATCGGCTGCGACGCGATGCCGCTGACGATGGGCAGAAAATCAAAGCTGCCCTGGAAATATTTTTCGTCGGTTAATACCGAAATGGCGGAGGCGTGATGTTTGTATACGCCAGCGATACGCGCGGGATCGAAATCGTCGCGGATCACGCCTTTTGACGGCGAGGCTTTTTTACACTCCAGAATAAACGCGGTGCGTGTGCCCTGTAAGGCCGCGTAAAAATCGCGCTGGCTGGCAACCACGTCGTTCTGAAAGCTTTCCAGCGGCTGCTGCTGTTTACGGTTTTCTACCCATATCGTCTTGTCGGCGACGATTTTCGCTAAAACGGTTTGCATCATTTACCCTCTTGCTGCCAGTGCGGTCACGCGATCGTAGGCCGCGCCGCTGCGCAATACGCCCAATACTTTTTGTACGTTAGCCTGTAAATCTTCTTCACCGTGCAGGCGCATCAGCATCGCGACGTTCGCGGCCACGGCGGCCTGATGCGCGGTGTCACCTTTACCTTGTAGTAAGCGTGTTAAAATGTCACGGTTTTCTTCCGGCGTCCCGCCCGCCAGTTCCTCCTGATGATACGGCGTCAGGCCAAAGTCAGCGGCGGTAAGCTGATAATTTTTGATTTCCCCGTTGTGCAGCTCCGCGACCACCGTGGGCGCATGGAGCGACACTTCATCCATCCCGCCGCTGTGCACCACGGCGGCCCGCTGATAGCCCAGTACGCGTAACGTTTCGGCAATCGGCAGCACCAGTTCCGGGCTGTAAACGCCAATCAGCGCCAGCGGCGGATGCGCCGGATTAATCAGCGGACCCAGCACGTTAAATAAGGTACGGGTCTTTAATTGCTGACGGACCGGCATCGCGTGGCGAAAACCGGTGTGGTATTTCGGTGCGAACAGGAAGCAGACGCCTAAATCATCCAGCGCTTCACGCGACTTATCCGCATTCATATCCAGATTTATGCCGAAGGCGGCCAGCAAATCCGACGAGCCGGATTTACTGGAAACGCTGCGGTTACCGTGCTTCGCCACTTTCAGGCCGCAGGCCGCGGCAACAAAGGCACTGGCGGTGGAGATATTAATGCTGTTGCTGCCATCGCCTCCGGTGCCCACAATATCAGCAAACGGATAATCGGGACGCGGGAAGGGCGCGGCGTTTTCCAGCAGCGCGGTGGCCGCACCGGCGATTTCATTCGGATGCTCGCCGCGAATTTTCATGCTCACCAGCGCGGCAGCCAGTTGCTCTGGCTTCAGCTCGCCGCGCACCACAGCGGAGAAAAGCTGGTGGCTTTCCTGCTGGCTCAGGGTCTGCGCCTGGTAAAGTTTTTCCAGCACCGGTTGCAGAGTATGGGTCTGCTCCAGTTTTTGCATCGCCCATGCCAGGGTTTGTTCCAGCAGACGCGCGCCCTGAGTGGTGAGGATCGACTCCGGATGGAACTGGAAGCCGCAGACCCGGTCAGCATCGTGACGGACGGCCATCACCATGCCGTCAAAGTGAGCGTTGATGGTCAGCCCCGCCGGAATATTGCTGCCAACCAGCGAATGATAACGTGCGACGGGCAGCGGGTTGGACAGCCCGGCAAACATCGCCTGACCATCATGTTCAATGCTGGATGCTTTACCGTGCAGAATTTCACCCGCCTGGCCGACATAACCGCCGTAGGCTTCGACAATCGCCTGATGCCCAAGACAGATACCAATAATCGGCAGCTTGCCTCGCATGCGGATCAGCAGTTCAGGCATGCAGCCCGCTTCGCTCGGCGCACCGGGGCCGGGGGAGAGCATCAGTACCGGGTTATCCATGGTCGCCAGACGATCGATTAAGGTCTGCGCCGGGACGTGGTTACGGTAAATCACCACGTTATGCCCGCTGGAGCGTAGCTGATCTGCCAGGTTATAAGTAAACGAATCAATGTTATCAAGCAGCAGAATATCAGCCATCAGAAAATCTCCTGTGCGTGGTGAGCGGTGGCAATGGCGCGAAGCACCGCGCGAGCTTTGTTACGGGTTTCATCGGCTTCAGACTGCGGCACCGAATCCAGTACCACGCCAGCACCGGCCTGAACGGTGGCAATGCCGTTCTCAACGAAGGCGGAGCGAATAACGATGCAGGTATCCAGCGAGCCGTGCGCGGTGAAGTAGCCCACCGCTCCACCGTAGCTGCCGCGACGTTTACCCTCGGCCCCGGCAATTAACTGCATCGCCCGCACTTTTGGCGCGCCGCTCAGGGTGCCCATATTCATACAGGCGCGGTAGGCGTGCAGGGCATCCAGATCGTGACGCAGTTCGCCGACCACGCGGGAGACCAGATGCATCACGAAGGAATAGCGGTCAACTTTGGTCAGGTCCGCCACGTAACGGCTACCCGGCGTACAGATACGTGCCAGATCGTTACGCGCCAGATCCACCAGCATCAAATGCTCTGACAGCTCTTTATGGTCGGTACGCATTTCCAGTTCGATGCGGCTGTCGAGATCGCGGTCGAGACTGCCATCCGCACGACGGCCGCGAGGACGCGTCCCGGCAATCGGGTAAATTTCAATCTGCCGTGAGTCAGCATCGTACTTCAGCGAGCTTTCCGGCGACGCGCCGAACAGCGTGAAGTCGTTATCCTGCATAAAGAACATATACGGGCTGGGATTGCTTTTCTTCAGCACGTCATAGGCGGCCAGCGGCGACGGGCAGGGCAGCGAGAACTGGCGCGAAGGCACCACCTGGAAAATTTCGCCCGCGCGGATCGCTTTCTGCATTTGACGCACCACCGCGCCATATTCTTCATCGCTCTGGTTACAGGTGCTGCGCATCTGCTCCATTTTCTCTACCGGCAGCGGCTGCGGCGGGGTATTCAGCAACTGACGCAGTTCGTCGATGCGCCGGGTCAGGCGCGCTTTCTCTTCGCTCAGCGGTGTAAACAGGCTGCACTGAATGCGCGTCTTTTTACTCTGATGATCGATAACCAGCAGCGTCTCGGCGAGGTAGAAGCAGTAGTCCGGGCAGGCGGTATCGCTCTTAAGCTGCGGTAAATCTTCAAAACCCGCCACCAGGTCATAGGCAAACAGACCGCCGAAGAACATCGCTTCACGTTCGTCTGCTGGCACACTCACCAGCTCCTGCAACAGGCGAAACGCGTCAAAGACTGACAGCGAACACAGCCGGGCGTCTTCATCTAATAAGGTGCTCACCGCCGGGAAGCGCAGGGTGCGGCCGTTCGCCAGCGGGGTATTTTCAATGCCGGCTGGCAGCGCAGTATCAAGCAGCGCCAGCAATGCCGCACCGTTATCGCTCAGTGCGGTAATGGTGACAGTGTCACCTAACGCGGAAATTCGCAATGCGCTGTCCACCAGCAGCAGGCTTTTCAAATCGTCCTTGCTGTCGATATCCGCGGATTCCAGCAGCAGCGTGGCTGGCCGCGCATCACAAAGCTGGTGAAAAAGCGCAGTGGGATCTTCGCGGTAAACCGCGTCGCTGGTCAGAAGTTCGAGAGTGTGTTTTTGCGTTTGCATTGTTATTCTCATTTATTCTGGTCAAAAAAAAGCCCGCTTAAGTGGCGGGCCTGGTATCTGTTTGCAAAGTGCAGACGTGATGATACAGCCCGTTAACAGGGAGTACGCCACCAACCGTGCAGAGTAAAAATGTCTTTCATCTCAGATACCTTTTCTTCGTGAACTTTCGTACTAGTTAACTAGTTCATGAAAATAATGTCAAGCGCTCATTTCAGAAAATCCTCGCCAGCCGTTATGATGGGCCGCGAAACACTTTTTATCTCTGACGGAGCCGTTTTTTGAGCGAGACCAATTACGCGATTATTTATGATCTGCACAGCCATACCACCGCCTCTGACGGCATGCTGTCGCCTGAAGCCCTCGTTCACCGCGCCGTTGACATGCGCATCGGTACGCTGGCCATTACCGATCACGACAGTATTGACGCGATCCCTGCCGCGCAGGCGGAAATTGCCCGCGCCGGGCTGGCGCTGCGGCTGATTACCGGCGTAGAGATTTCTACCGTCTGGGAAAATCACGAAATTCATATTGTCGGCCTGAATATTGATATCCACCATCCGCGAATGATCGCCTTTCTGGCGGAGCAAAAAGAACGCCGTCAGCAGCGCGCGAAACTTATCGCCGAGCGGCTGGAAAAAGCGCATATTCCCGGCGCGTGGGAAGGGGCGTTAGCACTGGCGGCGGGCGGCGCGGTCACCCGGGGCCATTTTGCCCGTTTTCTGGTGGAGGCGGGAAAAGCCGGTAATATGGCCGACGTCTTTAAAAAGTACCTTGCGCGCGGGAAAACCGGATACGTTCCTCCTCAGTGGTGTACAATAGATCAAGCTATTGATGTGATTCATCATTCTGGCGGTAAAGCGGTAGTGGCCCATCCGGGGCGCTACGATCTTTCCGCTAAGTGGCTGAAAAGACTGCTGGCGTACTTTGCCGAACGCGGCGGGGATGCGATGGAAGTCGCCCAGTGCCAGCAGGGACCCAATGAGCGCACGCAGCTTGCGGCTTATGCTCAGCAGTTCGGTCTGCTGGCCTCGCAGGGCTCGGATTTTCACCAGCCCTGCTCGTGGATCGAGCTTGGACGCAAGCTCTGGCTACCTGCCGGTGTGGAAGGCGTGTGGCATCAGTGGGAACAGCCGCAGAACACCGATTGAGAGGGAAGTATGAGTCAGTTTTTTTATATCCATCCGGATAACCCGCAGCCACGCCTGATCAATCAGGCGGTAGAGATTGTTCGTAAAGGCGGCATCATTGTCTATCCGACTGATTCCGGCTATGCGCTGGGCTGTAAAATCGAAGATAAAGGTGCGATGGAGCGTATTTGTCGCATTCGTCAACTGCCCAACGGCCACAACTTTACCCTGGTGTGCCGCGATTTGTCTGAGCTGTCGACCTATTCGTTCGTCGACAACGTGGCGTTTCGCCTGATCAAAAACAACACCCCGGGCAACTACACGTTTATCCTCAAAGGCACCAAAGAGGTGCCGCGTCGTCTGTTGCAGGAGAAGCGTAAAACTATCGGCCTGCGCGTTCCCTCTAACCCTATCGCGCTGGCGCTGCTTGAGACGCTGGGTGAACCGATGCTCTCCACGTCGCTAATGCTGCCGGGCAGTGATTTCACCGAGTCCGATCCGGAAGAAATTAAAGATCGTCTGGAGAAGGTGGTGGATCTGATTATTCACGGTGGCTATCTCGGCCAGCAACCGACGACGGTGATTGATTTGACCGATGATTCGCCGGTGGTCCTGCGCGAAGGCGTGGGCGACGTCAGCCCTTTTCTGTAATCAGCTTTTCAACGGCAGCGACATTTTCCCTGCCGTTTCGCTTTTCTGTTAAATAAACCCGCCATATCCCACTCACCGTTGCAAAAAAATGACGCGTCCCCGTCGTGGATTTTATGAGATATATCACAAAGTCCTGCCGTTATTTGAGCTAACTCACTTTTTTCTCCCTGCCTGAATAATTCATTTCCATTTGCCGAGGAAACTGCCTGTCAGTATCGGTTTAGAAAACGGTTTATTCTGTTCATCAGTCACTATACCGACGATGCAAATGGAGATAGCCACAGATGCTCATTGCGAAACAGAATATTTTTCTTAATCAGACGTTCAGTAATAAAAAAGAGATTTTCCATTTCCTCGCCCAACATGCGGTATCGCAGGGGTGGGCAAGCGATGCGGCCAAAATAGAGGCGGATTTCTGGGCGAGGGAAAACCAGTATTCAACGGGGTTCGAAAGTCAGATAGCAATTCCCCATGCCAAAACCGCCAATGTCTCTCAGGCCGGGGTGATTTTTATTCGCCTCATCAATCCGATCGACTGGGAAAGTCTGGATGCGCTTCCCGTTAAGATCGTATTTGGGCTGCTGGTGCCCGAGTCCGGCGCGAAGGTTCTTCACTTACAGATTATTAACAGTCTTGCCAGTCAAATCGTCGACGATGAATTCAGAGAGAAATTATTTTCTGCGTCAGACGAAGAGGAATTATTCCAGTTTATGCAATTGCGAATTCCAGTTCAGGAGGAAGCATGAATATTATCGGCGTCACGTCATGTATTGCCGGTCTGGCTCACACGCCAATGGCGGCAAAGTCGCTGGAGAAAGAGGGGTCACGGCTGGGACATACGGTAAAAATCGAACAGCAAGGCGCGATGGGGATCCTCAACAAAATTACGGCCCAGGAGGTTGCGGAAGCGGATTTTGTGATTATTGCAGCAGATCGCGCGATTGAAGAGGAGGAACGTTTTCACGGCAAAGTTATTATCCGGGTCAAAATTGGTCAGTGCGTGGGACACGCCGCCGAGGTCATCACTAAATGCGTGAGCGCAGTTGCCGCGCGAAATGCGTCAGGGAAGGGCAAATCATGAAAAAAACGCTGAATGAGATTAAAAATCATCTGATGACCGGCATTTCCTATGCGCTGCCGATCATTATCGCCGGTTCATTAATGGTGGCGGTGGCTAAAATTATTGGCCTGATGTTTGGTGAATCCAATCTGGATGCCTTTGCCGACAGTGAGGGAATTAAAAACTGGCTCTATTTAACCCAGGATATCGGTTTCAAAATCATCGGCCTGATGAACTATGTTCTGGGTGCCTATGTGGCATTCTCGATTGCCGGTAAAAAAGGGTTAGCCGCGGGCTTCACCGCCGGATTAATTGCCTCTCTGACCGGGTCGGGGTTTCTGGGCGCGATTTTAGGCGGCTTACTGGCGGGCTACTCTTCGGAATGGGTGGCGCGCAAAATCCGTATTGAAGGCTCGGCAGCCTCGTCGGTTCCGCTTATTATTCTGCCGTTTATTACCGTTGGTTTGCAGGTGCTGATTATGCGGCTCCTGCTGGGCGATATCCTGAGCTGGATTAATATCACCCTTATGGCGTGGGTGCAGTCCATGTCCGAGGATGGCACCAGCACCGTGCTCCTTGCGGCGGTGCTTGGCGGCATGATCTGCTTTGATCTGGGTGGGCCGGTAAATAAAGCCGCGTGGGGTACGGCGAACGTGCTTTTTCTCAGCGGCGTTTATTTGCCTGCCATTCTGGTCAACGTCGCCATTATTATTCCACCGCTCGGTTACGCGGCGGCGCGGTTTTTGCGCCCGAATAACTTTAGTCAGACGCTGAAAGAGGCGGGTAATGGGGCGGTGATCATGGGCATCCTCGGTATATCCGAAGGGGCGATTCCGTTCACCCTGAAAAACCCGGCGCGGCTTATTCCCATTAACGTATTAGCGGGAGTTCTTGGTGCAGTATGCGTTGCCCTGTTTAAAGCCTATCCCATTATGCCGCCGCTGGGCGGATTATACGGTGGTCTTACCGTCGGTAATCCCTGGGCCTATTTTATCGGTGCCCTGGTAGGCACTGCCGTTATCGCCATTGGCGCGAATATGCTGGTGAACTTTAACGATGATGAAGCGGAATCAACCGCCAAAGAAAGCGATGTGATGGAAGAGATCGACATTAAATTTGATTAACTCGCTGCGGCACAATGATAGGGAGTTTCTTATGAAGAATAAGACAGTACATATTTATAGTCACACTCACTGGGATCAGGAGTGGTATTTCACCTCGTCGCGCTCCAGGGTTTATCTTTTCAATCATGTTAAAAATGTCATCCGCATCCTGGAAAATAATCCTGATTTCCCCTGCTATTTGCTGGATGCGCAAAGCGCGCTGGTGGAAAGTTATCTCCAGTGGGCACCCGAAGATAGCACCAGATTATCGCAGCTGATCGCTGAAAAACGGTTGCTTGTCGGCCCGTGGTATACGCAAACCGATCAGCTGGTTGTCCATCAGGAATCGGTGGTGCGAAATCTCTGGTACGGGATGGAGATCGCCCGGGCGCATGGCGGGACGATGTTATTAGGCTACGTTCCCGACAGTTTTGGTCAGGGCGGTAACATGCCGCAGATTTATCGTCAGTTCGGCATCAGACATGCGCTGTTCTGGCGAGGCATAGCGGATAACACCCTGCACGAAACCGAGTTTTTCTGGCAGGGCGAGAATAGCGATCGGGTCTTTGCCGTACAGATGCCCTGGGGATACCACTACGGTGGTCTGCTTGATGAAACGCCTGAGACGATGGTGAGGTTTCTGAACAACAAACTGTCGCCGATTGAAGCGCGCAGCAATCGCACGCATCTGCTCTGGCCACACGGTTTCGATCAGGCTCCGGTCAGGGAAAATTTACCGCAGCTGGTGAAGCAATTTAATGAATGCGACGCGCAGCGGCACTATGTGATTGATAGCCCGCTGGCCTTTGTAGAGACGCTGGAAAACGAGGTCGGCGGTGATGCCCGCGTACTGCGGGGCGAATTGACCGAAGGTAAGCACTCGCGGATCCACAAAACCATTTTTTCATGCCGGGCGGATCTGAAACAGCTTAACAATGAAATTGAAGCCCTGCTGGTTAATACCCTCGAGCCGGTACTGGCGATAAGCCGCAGTCTGGGAAATGAGTATCCTGCCCGTATCGTTGCCGATATCTGGAAACTGATGTTTTTTAACGCGGCACACGACAGCATCGGTGGCTGTAATAGCGATGAAACCAACCAGGATGTGCGCTTCCGCTACAAGCAAGCCCGCGATTTAGCCACTCATCTGCTGGAGATGCATACGCGCCTGATCAGCATCCGCATCCCACGGGAACATGATTTTACTTTCACGGTGTTTAATCCGCTAACCCACCCGTCATCGCCACAGATCACCTTTGAAGCCTGGCTGCCGGGCATCCCCTTTACGCTTCGCGATGCCGCGGGCAGGGCGCTGCCATACGTTATTGAGGAGCAACAGGATCTGACGGACTATGTGTTAAATCAGACAATCAGGCTTAACCCCGGAGAGGCCTGGCATCGGCCTGAAAAAGTGTTCCGCACGCGCCTGACGGTCGATAGCCGCGAGCTTCCCGCCCTCGGTTACACCCGCTGGCATCTGGATTTTAGTGGCGACGGCGCACGTCAGGTGGTTACCGACCGCCCCCGCAGCATCGACAACGCGTACTATCGCATTGACGTGGAAGATAATGGCCTGCTCACCATCGTGTATAAGCCAACCGGCAAGCGTTACGCGCGTCAAATGTGCTTTGTCGACAATGGCGATGACGGGGATTCCTATAACTACTCGCCACCGCGTAAAGATATGATCATCACTTCCGAAGGTTGCCTGGTCAACCAGCGCTGTCAGCGAAGTGATTTGCAGCAGTCGCTAAGGCTTGAGTATGTGCTCCGTGTGCCGGAAGATCTTGCGCAGCGGGCGAAAGGCAACGCGACGGCAGAAATGCACATCTCGGTGAACGTCTCCCTGCAACACGACGACCTGATCCGCTTCAGTGTTGATGTCGATAACAACGTGCTAAGCCACCGGCTCTGCGTGCATTTTGCTACCGATATTATGGCGAAAATGTCCTGCGCCGATCAGCTTTTCGGCGCGGTAAAACGGCCGGTCGAATACCGTCCCGCGCTTGAGGTCTGGGAGGACGAACACTGGCAGGAGAAACCTGTTGCCATCGAACCTATGCAGAGCTACGTCAATGTGCATGATGATGAGCATGGTTTTAGCCTCCACACTAACGGAGTGCGTGAGTATGAAATTGTCGGCGAGCATTACGACACGATTGCCATCACCCTGTTCCGCACTTTTGGCTTTATGGGCAAAGAAAATCTGCTCTACCGTCCAGGTCGCGCGTCGGGCGAAACCGTGGTCGAAACCCCGGACGCGCAACTGCCGGGCAAACGCTCGTTCACCTTCGCCTGGCGGATATACCACGGTACGTTTACGGCGTCGCAATCGGCCTGCGTCTCTAAAACCTGGCTGACCACCTTTCCGGTGTGGCAGGACAGCGACTTCCTCAACGGTCGCCTGCGCTTCTGTCTTAGCGATGTTGAACGCGACTACCCCGTGGAATACAGCCTGCTCACGCTGCCGTGTGGGCCGGATGATGCGCTGGTCAGCACGGTCAAATGCGCGGAGCAGGGACCGGGTTATATCCTGCGCTTCTATAATCCCAACCTGGATCGCGTAGTGCGAATTCCACCCGTCGCTAAGGCGCAAAACGTGATGCTGGATGAGAGAACGCCAATGGCGGAAAAAGCGGTTCTCAACCCTGCCGATGTTCAGACGTGCTATGTCGAAATAGAGTGAAGACAAAATGAGACGGTTTAGCCATAAGCGGATCAGAGATATTTTTATTCAGGTTGTGAAAGGGAACGTCACCCAGGCATCCCTTGCCCTGCAAATGAATGTGTCGACACGCACCATTCGCAGCGATCTGAAAGAAATTAACGCTCTCCTTTGCGCCTCTGGCAACCGTCTTATTTACGATCGAAAAAAGGGCGTACTCATTCAGGTGGATGACGAGGAGAATCTGGCACGCCTGGTGGATGACGCGCACCGTCCCTGGAAGGACATTCGTTCCGCCAGCGAGCGGCGGCGCGCGTTACTTACCGCGCTGCTGGCGCAAAGCCACGGCCTGTCGCTCGCCGCGCTGGAGGCCGAGTGGTTTATCAGCATCTACAGCCTCAGAAATGATATTTCCTTACTGAAGCGCCATTTTGCCCTGTATGAGATAACGATTATTGCAGAAGGTGGGGACTGCTTCCGTCTGGAGGGAAGCGAACTGTCGCTTCGGCGTTGCCTTTACGAACATCTGCTGAGCGCCCGCGAGGCGGAAGAGGAATATCAGGATATTTTTTGTTCGCCTGTCACCATGCAGGAGATCAAAAAAATCCTCAGCCACTATTTTTCGGGGCATGGCTTTATATTCAGCGACGTTAATCTGCGTTTTTTTACCCTGATGTGCGGGATTATCCGCGAGCGTATACAGCATGAGCACTGGCTTTTTGACTATGACTTTGCGCACTGCGAACCTGGATGGCGCAGCGCGGCGGGCGAACTGTTACCCCTGTTGTTAGCCGAACCGCAGAAAACGCTGCCAGAGGGCGAAATTCATTTTCTGGCGATGAACCTTGCTGCCTTCTGTACGGCGCTGCCCGACCATATGGAAGAGGTAGGGTTTTACGACACCGAGCGGGTTGTGATGCACCATTTCCTCAGTTATATCAGCACGGCGTGGTTCTGCGAGGTTAACTATGATGAGGCGATGCGTAAAAATCTTCTTAATCATATTAAAGCGATGCGCATCAGAATCAATAATGGCATTACGATCGTCAACCCGCTGATCGAGCAGATTAAACGCCATTACCCGCTGATGTATGAAATGACGCTGGCGGCCTTCAGCGAACTGGAGCACTTTTTCACCGCCACCATCAATGACGATGAGATCGGCTATCTGGTGATGCATATTGGGGCGATCCTCGATACGCCTGGTTATGGCTCGGCGAATGAGAAAATTAGCGCTCTGGTGGTCAGCGATCAGGGCATGGCATCAACCCGGCTGGTTTGCCAAAAGATTGTTAAGGCCTATGCAGATATCACTATTTCGCAATGTCTGTCCGTGGAGCAGTATCACGCACTGGCCTCAATCGAAGAAGATATCGTCATTAGTATGGCCCCTATTGAAGAAAAAAACCGGCAGGTAATTAGTCTGAGTCCGCTGCCTGAGCGGTGGGAACTGGAAAAGATAAAATATTATCTGCTGGCGGATAACGTCACTCCGGTGACCATGTTGAATTATTTTTCGGCTGAGCATTTTTTTATTATGGCGGAGGCGGATTACAGTAAAGAGAGTGTTATCCAGCTATTATCAACGCACCTGAGAATAAAAGGGAAGGTGGATGAACATTACCTGCCCTCGGTGCTGGAACGCGAGGCCCGCGCCTCAACGTTACTCGATGAAAAGCTCGCTATCCCGCACCCGCTGGGGCTGGTGGCATTAAGTACCATGGTGACCGTAGCTATATTTCCGCAGGGCATTGAATGGGACCCCGGTAAAACAGTAAAGCTGGTTTTTATGCTGGCCATCAGCGAGGATGCGTTTATTGACAGTATGCATATCTATGATTATTTAACCAATATACTGGACAACGACGTAATAGACCGACTCAGTCAATGTACAACCTGGACGGAATTTATGGCGATCTCGCAAAAGTATTTTTTATAGGCCGGGACATCTGGCGATATAATTGCCTTAAATACCCTGTTTTTATCGGCAACATAAAAGAGGTTACAATGGCGTGAAAAGTGCGTATAATGGCACGCATTAAATCAAGCTAATTTATTGATTTTAAAAGACTTTAACTATCCAGCCGACGCCTGGGAAGGCGACACCTAAAGGAAAGCTCTATGAGCGAAAAGCTACAAAAAGTGCTGGCGCGTGCCGGCCACGGCTCCCGTCGTGAAATCGAATCCATCATTGAAGCCGGACGCGTTAGCGTGGACGGTAAAATTGCCACCCTCGGCGATCGCGTTGAGGTGACTCCCGCGTTAAAAATTCGCCTTGATGGTCATCTTATTTCGGTAAAAGAATCCGCCGAACAAATTTGTCGCGTGCTGGCGTATTACAAGCCGGAAGGTGAGCTATGCACCCGTAGCGATCCGGAAGGCCGTCCAACCGTATTTGACCGCCTGCCGAAGCTGCGCGGCGCGCGCTGGATTGCCGTAGGTCGTCTGGACGTCAACACCTGTGGTTTGATGTTATTCACCACCGACGGTGAACTGGCGAACCGCCTGATGCACCCAAGCCGTGAAGTGGAACGCGAATATGCTGTGCGCGTATTCGGCCAGGTCGATGACGCGAAAGTGCGCGATCTAGGTCGCGGTGTGCAGCTGGAAGACGGTCCGGCAGCGTTTAAGACCATTAAATTTAGCGGCGGCGAAGGCATCAACCAGTGGTATAACGTCACGCTGACCGAAGGCCGTAACCGTGAAGTGCGTCGCCTGTGGGAAGCAGTTGGCGTGCAGGTTAGCCGCCTGATCCGCGTGCGCTACGGTGATATTCCGCTGCCGAAAGGTCTGCCGCGCGGTGGCTATACCGAGCTGGATTTGCCGCAGACCAACTATCTGCGTGAGCTGGTGGGCCTGAAGCCAGAAACCGAATCCAAAGTGGCGGTGGAGAAAGATCGTCGCCGGATGAAAGCGAACCAGATCCGCCGGGCAGTAAAACGCCACAGCCAGGTGGGCGGCGGTCGTCGCTCTGGCGGCACGCGCAGCAACGGTTAAATCCTGTGGCCCGTGGCATCACGCTGCGGGCCAGTTTTGTCAGTAGTCTATTCCCATCTGCGCTTTAATCCCCGCATCAAAAGCATGCTTCACCGGACGCAGTTCGCTGACGGTGTCGGCTATCTCCAGAATATCCCGATGACACCCGCGACCGGTGACGATCGCCGTTTGATGTAACGGGCGAGCGCGAAGCGCGTTAAGCACCTCCTCCAGCGGCAGATAATCATAGGCCACCATGTAGGTCAGTTCATCCAGCAGCACCATATCCAGCGAGTCGTCGGCGAGCATACGCCGGGCGTGTTGCCAGACCTCAAGACAGGCGGCGGTATCGGCAGCGCGATCCTGTGTATCCCAGGTGAAACCGGTCGCCATCACCTGAAACTCAACGCCGTGCGGCTCCAGCAAATTGCGCTCGCCGTTGGGCCAGGTGCCTTTAATAAACTGCACCACGCCAACTTTTTTTCCGTGGCCGATGGCGCGGGTAGCCGTGCCGAAGGCGGCGGTCGTTTTGCCCTTACCATTACCGGTGTAGACGATAATAATGCCGCGTTCATCCTGCGCCGCGGCCACGCGGGTATCAACCTGATCTTTCACCCGTTGCTGGCGCTGCTGATAGCGTTGTTCACTCATTGTGATATTCCCGGTTTGCGCCCCGGCTGGGCATCGAAGGTCATGCCGGTTTTACGGCGGCTGTCATCGCCCATCAACCACAGATACAACGGCATAATATCGGCAGGCGTTTTCAGTTTGAGCGGATCTTCACTCGGAAATGCGCTGGCACGCATACCGGTACGCGTTCCGCCAGGGTTGATGCAATTCACACGCAGCGGCGCGTTTTGATACTCCTCCGCCAGCACCTGCATCATGCCTTCAGTGGCAAATTTTGAGGCGGCATACGCCCCCCAGTGCGCACGACCCTGACGGCCAACGCTTGAAGAGGTAAATACCAGCGAACCGGCTTCGGATTTAAGTAATAAAGGAAGCAATGCCTGAGTCAGCATAAACGTGCCGTTGACGTTAACCTGCATCACCTGCTGCCAGACTTCCGGTTTTTGCTCGCTCATCGGGGCCACGTCGCCCAGCAGACCGGCATTGTGCAGTACGCCATCAAGACGGGGGTAGTGCACTGCGATTTTTTCCGCCAGTTGCTGACAGGCCTGCGGCGTACAGGTCAACAGATCCAGGGTAAACCACGCCGCGGGTATGCCGCCTTCCTCCGTAATGCATCCGGCAACGGCACGCAGTTTTTGCTCATTTCGCCCGAGGAGGATCACTCTTGCCCCATAGCGGGAGTAGGTCAGCGCCGCTTCACGACCGATGCCGTCGCTGGCCCCGGTGACGAGGATGATATGGTTTTGTAGTAAGTCGCGTTGCGGTTGGTAGTGCACGACGTTTCTCCTGCTTACGGCGGGTCATAAAAGGGGTTTATGCCTTAAAAAGCGCGTGAATTCAATCGGCCAGAGGGAGAGCATGCTGCCTCATTCACACTTTGCAACCATTTCATTCGCGGGGACATTTTTCTGAAGCCGCCTCGCAACGAGAACTGACGACCCGAGACGAGGCGGAAAGGGTGTTGTACACTGGGGCCAGACGTTAAATGATTTTAACCAAGGTGGAAGCGTGGAATTACTCTCTCAATATGGCCTGTTTTTGGCAAAGATTGTCACGGTGGTCGTGGCGATAGCCGTTATTGCGGTACTGATTGTCAATCTGACGCAGCGCAAACGTCAGCGTGGGGAATTGCGCGTAACGAATCTCAGCGAGCAGTACAAAGAGATGCAGGAAAATATGTCAGCGTCACTGCTTGATGAGCATCAGCAAAAACAGTGGCATAAAGCGCAAAAGAAAAAGCGTAAGCAGGAAGCGAAAGCCGCCAAAATGAAGGCCAAGCTGGGCCAGGATACCGCTTCCGGCAAACCGCGCGAATGGGTGCTGGATTTTAAAGGCAGTATGGACGCCCACGAAGTGAACTCGCTGCGTGAAGAGGTGACCGCCGTACTGTCTGTCGTTAAGCCGGAAGACCAGGTGGTTTTACGTCTTGAAAGTCCGGGCGGTGTGGTACACGGCTACGGGCTTGCGGCTTCTCAGTTACAGCGAATTCGTGACCGGCAGATCCCGCTGACGGTGGCAGTGGATAAAGTGGCAGCCAGCGGCGGCTACATGATGGCCTGCGTGGCAGATAAAATTGTCAGCGCGCCCTTTGCGATTATTGGTTCTATCGGCGTGGTGGCCCAGGTGCCTAACTTCAACCGCTTCCTCAAGAGCAAAGACATTGATATCGAACTGCATACCGCAGGCCAGTACAAGCGCACCCTGACCCTGCTCGGTGAGAATACCGAAGAAGGGCGACAGAAATTCCGCGAAGATCTGAACGAAACGCATGTGTTGTTTAAAGATTTCGTTAAGCGGATGCGCCCGACGCTGGACATTGAGCAGGTGGCAACCGGTGAACACTGGTACGGCACCCAGGCGCAGGGCAATGGTCTGGTCGACGCCGTGAGTACCAGCGATGAACTGCTGCTGGGGCTGATGGAAGGGCGAGAAGTATTGAACGTCCGCTTCCTGCAACGTAAAAAACTGATGGACCGCTTTACCGGCAGCGCGGCAGAGAGTGCCGATCGTCTGCTGCTGCGCTGGTGGCAGCGTGGGCAACAGCCTTTGAACTGATGGTCAGGCCGGGCGGCATTCGCTGCCCGGCGCATTTAGACCGCACTAATCGACCAGGTGATATTTCTCTGACAGCTCATGCGCCAGGTATTTAAACATGTTAAATACCGCGGTGCTTTTGCCGGTCGGCAGGCCCTGCTCATCAAGATAATACTCGCCGCTGAATACCAGCACGCCGTTACGCTGGGTCACCCCCGTGGCTTCGATGCCCGCCATCGTATCTTCATGCTCGCGGATAAGCTGATTTGCTTTTGCCAGCAGCGTCTGACGATCGATAGGTTGAGTTTCACTTTTCATTTTTTACTCCTTAGCAAACTGGCGATAGTCTACGTCCTGCGCGGCTCGCGGGCAAATATTCCCCCAGAAAAACAGGGGGATCCTCAGCGCTATCGGCTGGCGGGATTTGTTTTTGCATGCTAATAAAGTTGCGTAACGTATTTTATCAGGTACAGTGAGACCCTTTCGATAATCTGGCAACAGATTTGCTTGACATTCGACCGAAAGTTCGTCGTGCTATATCACCGTAGCTTAGAAAAGCGATGTAACTCAGCCACCTGTGACAACGTTCGTTTCAGGCTGTTGGGCTGAGGGGTTGATCTCTGCTGGACGAGTCGCAATATCAACGGCTCATTGTCTTCAGTACGTGAATCAACGTGCGATGTATTCCTGGAAGAATCAAATTAGGTAAAGGTGAATATGGGTAAAGCTCTCGTTATCGTTGAGTCCCCGGCAAAAGCCAAAACGATCAATAAGTATCTGGGTAATGACTACGTGGTGAAATCCAGCGTCGGTCATATCCGCGATTTGCCGACCAGTGGCTCAGCCGCCAAAAAGAGCGCTGACTCTGCCTCCACCAAAACGGCCAAAAAGCCCAAAAAGGATGAACGCGGCGCGCTCGTCAACCGCATGGGGATTGACCCGTGGAATCACTGGGAGGCGCAGTATGAAGTGCTCCCGGGGAAAGAAAAGGTTGTCGCTGAACTGAAACAACTGGCTGAAAAAGCCGACCACATCTATCTCGCAACCGACCTTGACCGCGAAGGGGAAGCCATTGCCTGGCACCTGCGGGAAGTGATCGGTGGAGATGACAAACGCTACAGTCGTGTGGTGTTTAACGAAATTACCAAAAATGCGATCCGCCAGGCGTTTGATAAGCCTGGTGAGCTGAATATCGATCGTGTTAACGCTCAGCAGGCGCGTCGTTTTATGGACCGCGTGGTGGGCTATATGGTCTCTCCGCTGCTGTGGAAGAAAATCGCCCGTGGCCTGTCGGCCGGACGTGTTCAGTCCGTCGCCGTGCGTCTGGTGGTTGAGCGTGAGCGTGAGATCAAAGCGTTTGTCCCGGAAGAGTTCTGGGAAGTAGATGCCAATGTTGCTACCCCAGGCGGCGATTCTCTGCCGCTTCAGGTGACGCATCAGAATGACAAACCGTTCCGTCCGGTAAACCGCGAGACCACCATGGCGGCGGTCAGCGTGCTGGAAAAAGCCCGCTACAGCGTGCTGGAACGGGAAGATAAACCGACCAGCAGCAAGCCCGGCGCGCCGTTTATCACCTCCACGCTGCAACAGGCGGCGAGTACCCGTCTGGGCTACGGGGTGAAAAAAACCATGATGCTGGCGCAGCGTCTGTATGAAGCGGGCTATATCACCTATATGCGTACCGATTCTACCAACCTGAGTAAGGATGCGGTGGAGATGGTACGCGGCTACATTGGCGATACGTTTGGCAAAAAATACTTGCCTGCGGACCCGAATCAGTACGCCAGTAAAGACAACTCTCAGGAAGCGCACGAAGCCATTCGTCCTTCCGATGTAGCGGTTGAAGCGGACGCCCTGAAAGACATGGAAACCGACGCGCAGAAGCTGTATCAGCTGATCTGGCGTCAGTTCGTGGCCTGTCAGATGACGCCTGCGCAGTACGATTCCACCACGCTAACTGTAAAAGCCGGTGATTTCCGCCTGAAAGCGCGCGGTCGTATCCTGCGTTTTGACGGCTGGACCAAAGTCATGCCTGCGCTGCGTAAGGGTGATGAAGATCGTATTCTGCCTGCGGTTAATCAGGGCGATGAGCTGTCGCTGATCGATATCATCCCGGCACAGCACTTTACCAAGCCGCCGGCACGCTTTAGCGAAGCCTCGCTGGTTAAAGAGCTGGAAAAACGCGGTATCGGTCGTCCGTCGACCTATGCCTCTATTATTTCCACCATCCAGGATCGTGGCTATGTGCGGGTTGAAAGCCGCCGTTTTTATGCCGAGAAGATGGGTGAGATTGTTACCGACCGCCTGAAGGATAATTTCCGCGAGCTGATGAATTTCGATTTCACCGCGCAAATGGAAGACCGGCTCGATCAGGTCGCCCGCCACGAAGCCGAATGGCAGAAGGTGCTGGATATCTTTTTTGCCGAGTTCAGCGAACAGCTTCAGACAGCAGAGAAAGATCCGACTGAAGGGGGCATGCAGCCCAATCAGATGGTGCTGACCAGCATCGACTGTCCGACCTGCGGTCGTAAAATGGGTATTCGTACCGCCAGCACCGGCGTTTTCCTCGGCTGTTCCGGCTATGCGCTGCCACCGAAAGAGCGCTGCAAAACCACCATTAACCTGGTGCCGGAAAACGAAGTTCTCAACGTGCTGGAAGGCGACGATGCGGAAACCAACGCGTTACGCGCTAAACATCGCTGCCAGAAATGCGGCACCGCGATGGACAGCTACCTGATCGATCCGAAACGCAAACTGCATGTCTGTGGTAACAACCCGACCTGCGACGGTTATGAGATCGAAGAGGGCGAGTTCCGCATCAAGGGGTACGACGGCCCGATTGTTGAGTGTGAAAAATGCGGATCTGAAATGCACCTGAAGATGGGGCGTTTTGGCAAATACATGGCCTGCACCAACGAAGAGTGTAAGAACACGCGTAAGATCCTGCGTAACGGCGAAGTGGCTCCGCCGAAGGAAGATCCGGTACCGCTGCCGGAACTGCCGTGCGAGAAATCGGACGCCTACTTTGTTCTGCGTGACGGGGCGGCTGGCGTCTTCCTCGCGGCCAACACCTTCCCGAAATCACGCGAAACGCGTGCGCCGCTGGTGGAGGAGTTGTACCGCTTCCGCGATCGTATGCCGGAGAAACTGCGGTATCTGGCCGATGCGCCCCAGCAGGATCCTGAAGGCAACAAAACGGTCGTCCGTTTCAGCCGTAAGACTAAACAGCAGTATGTTGCGGCTGAGAAAGAGGGCAAAGCGACCGGCTGGTCGGCCTTTTTCATCGATGGTAAGTGGGTGGAAGGGAAGAAGTAACTCTCAGTATCTCGCTGTAAACTCTCTCAAAAGGGCCGCTTGTCGGCCCTTTTATATTTCTCATTATTATTTTTTAATCATATCTATACAGTGTGGCTATAAATGATATAGTGGTTATAGTTAGCTCCTTTTTTAGTCTTAAATCGTCTTAAGCGATTGACCCTGCGTTTACCGGGATGGCGCGTCATGAAACTACAACAGCTTCGCTATATCGTTGAGGTGGTCAACCACAATCTCAACGTCTCTTCCACGGCGGAAGGGCTTTATACCTCGCAACCTGGCATCAGTAAGCAAGTCCGGATGCTGGAGGATGAGCTGGGGATCCAGATTTTTGCCCGCAGCGGTAAACATCTGACTCAGGTGACCCCCGCCGGTCAGGAGATCATCCGCATTGCCCGCGAAGTGCTGTCGAAGGTTGACGCCATCAAATCCGTTGCCGGAGAGCATACCTGGCCGGACAAAGGCTCGCTGTATGTTGCGACCACGCACACTCAGGCACGCTATGCATTGCCCGGAGTCATCAAAGGTTTTATCGAACGTTACCCGCGCGTGTCGTTGCATATGCATCAGGGATCGCCGACGCAAATTGCCGAGGCGGTATCGAAAGGCAATGCCGATTTTGCGATTGCGACCGAGGCGCTACATCTTTACGACGATCTGGTCATGCTGCCGTGCTATCACTGGAACCGCTCGATTGTGGTGACGCCGGAGCATCCGCTGGCCTCCAAATCTTCAGTCACTATCGAAGAACTGGCCCAGTATCCGCTGGTGACCTATACCTTCGGTTTTACCGGCCGTTCGGAACTGGATACGGCCTTTAACCGCGCCGGATTAACCCCGCGTATCGTGTTTACCGCCACCGATGCGGACGTTATCAAAACGTACGTCAGGCTGGGGCTGGGAGTGGGGGTGATTGCCAGCATGGCGGTGGATCCGGTATCCGACCCCGACCTGGTCCGCCTGGATGCGCACGGTGTCTTTAGCCACAGCACCACCAAGATTGGCTTTCGCCGCAGCACGTTCCTGCGCAGCTACATGTATGATTTTATTCAGCGCTTTGCCCCACATTTGACGCGCGACGTGGTCGATACTGCCGTGGCATTGCGTTCCAATGAAGACATTGAAGAGATGTTTAAAGACATCAAATTGCCTGAAAAGTGATCTATTGCTGACGATGGTCTCTCTTCATCGGAGAGGCCTTGTTGTTATTAAGCCTTATCTCCCCGCCTTTGCCCGCCCAAACTTAACAAAGTAGTAACAATTTTGTCATCCCGCCAGTTTGGCATTTCGATTATTTATTTCAGGTCAAAAGATTGAATAATTCCATTGATCCAGTGGGTAATTTCACTGGATTTTTTTGCGAATTTTGATTAGGATTTATCTCAATTAAGATTGCTTACGCCGATTGCTGGTGCTGAAAATGATAAGTAGTACCGATTTTACGAGGTTAGTCATGTCATCTGGGAGCGATCAGCCGAAAAGAGAGCCGGATCTCAAGCGCAAAGCGTGGCGGGCCGTCTTCGTAGGTTCGGCCCTGTTCTGGGTGGCGCTGGCGCTGCTAATCTGGAAATTCTGGGGTTAACTCAAACCCTGAATGTGCGTCTTTAATAACATTATAAAAATACACCACAGCAATATAAGCCCTGCCCGCAAGGACAGGGGCAACAAATCACTCTTATGGTGTAAAAGATGAATCACAATAGCGATACAAAATACTGGTCATGGCTGGGCGTCCTGTCGTTCTCTGTGCTCTTTTGGGCGCAACTGGCCTGGATGTTAACTTACTAATCTTCTAAGACCCGGCTTCTGCCGGGTTTTTCTTGTTCATTTCCCGCCGTTTATCAATTTGAGTTGTTATCAAAACGTTACGACATGTTTGTGTTATCTTTAATGCAACCCTGGAAAAAATCAGGGAATCGCAATCCCTGTCATTAAGGAGGAGCTATGTCGTTAACCCTACGCGAAGCCAGTAAGGATACATTAACGTTACAAGATAAAACCTGGCATTTTTACAGTTTGCCGCTGGCTGCAAAAGAAGTGGGAGATATTACCCGTCTCCCCAAGTCCCTGAAAGTGTTACTGGAAAACCTTCTGCGCTGGCAGGATGATGATTCTGTTACCGCCGACGATATTCACGCGCTGGCCGGATGGCTCAAAACTGGCCACGCCGACCGCGAAATTGCCTGGCGTCCCGCCAGGGTGTTAATGCAGGATTTCACCGGTGTTCCGGCGGTGGTGGATCTGGCTGCGATGCGCGAAGCCGTCAAACGCCTCGGTGGCGATACCGCTAAAGTAAACCCGCTTTCTCCTGTCGATCTGGTGATCGACCACTCGGTGACCGTCGATCATTTTGGTGATGATGATGCCTTTGGCGAGAACGTGCGCCTGGAAATGGAACGTAACCATGAACGCTACATCTTTCTGCGCTGGGGCCAGCAGGCCTTTAGCCGTTTTAGCGTCGTTCCGCCGGGCACCGGCATCTGCCACCAGGTCAACCTTGAGTATCTCGGAAAAGCCGTCTGGAGTGAGCTACAGGATAAAGAGTGGGTGGCCTATCCCGACTCGCTGGTCGGCACCGATTCCCATACCACGATGATCAACGGCCTTGGCGTGCTGGGCTGGGGCGTCGGGGGAATTGAGGCAGAGGCCGCGATGCTGGGTCAACCCGTCTCAATGCTGATCCCCGATGTGGTCGGTTTTAAACTGACCGGCAAGCTGAACGAAGGCATTACCGCCACCGACCTGGTGTTGACCGTCACCCAGATGCTGCGTAAGCATGGCGTGGTGGGTAAATTTGTTGAGTTTTACGGTGACGGGCTGGATTCCCTGCCGCTCGCCGACCGCGCCACAATCGCTAACATGGCTCCGGAATACGGTGCAACCTGCGGTTTCTTCCCGATTGACGGCGTGACCCTTGAATACATGCGTCTGAGCGGGCGCAGCGATGAGCAGGTTGAACTGGTTGAAGCCTACGCCAAAGCGCAGGGGATGTGGCGAAATACCGGTGACGAACCTGTGTTTACCAGCACCCTCGAACTGGATATGGGTGAGGTGGAAGCCAGCATGGCCGGGCCGAAACGTCCTCAGGATCGCGTGGCGCTGGGCAATGTCCCCAATGCGTTTGCCGCCAGCGCCGAGCTGGAAGTCAACACCTCGCATAAAGATCGCCAGGCCGTCGACTATACGCTGAACGGGCATCAGTATCAGTTGCCTGACGGCGCGGTGGCTATCGCCGCGATTACCTCCTGCACCAACACCTCCAACCCGAGCGTGCTGATGGCCGCAGGATTACTGGCGAAAAAAGCCGTTAAGCTCGGGCTGAAACGTCAGCCGTGGGTGAAAGCGTCGCTGGCTCCTGGTTCGAAAGTGGTCTCTGACTATTTAGCCCACGCACGTCTGACACCTTACCTTGATGCATTAGGCTTTAACCTCGTTGGCTACGGCTGTACCACCTGTATCGGCAACTCCGGTCCGCTGCCTGAACCGATTGAAGTGGCGATCAAGAAGGGCGATCTGACGGTCGGCGCTGTCCTTTCCGGCAACCGTAACTTTGAAGGGCGTATTCATCCGTTGATTAAAACCAACTGGCTGGCCTCGCCGCCGCTGGTGGTGGCCTACGCGCTGGCCGGAAACATGAACATCAATCTGACTACCGACCCGCTGGGCCACGATCGCAAAGGCGATCCGGTATACCTCAAGGATATCTGGCCGACCGGGCGTGAGATTGCCCGTGCGGTAGAAGAAGTCTCAACGGAGATGTTCCGCAAAGAGTACGCGGAAGTTTTTGAGGGCACGCCGGAATGGAAATCGATCCAGGTGGAAAGCTCGGATACTTACGGCTGGCAGAGTGATTCAACCTATATTCGCCTTTCACCTTTTTTTGAGGATATGCTGGCCGAGCCAAAACCGGTTGAGGATATCCACGGTGCGCGGATCCTGGCGATGCTTGGCGATTCGGTCACTACCGACCATATCTCTCCGGCGGGCAGCATTAAACCGGACAGCCCGGCAGGACGCTACCTGTTAAATCATGGCGTAGAGCGCCGCGAGTTTAACTCCTACGGTTCGCGTCGTGGTAACCATGAAGTGATGATGCGCGGCACGTTCGCCAATATCCGTATTCGCAACGAGATGGTGCCCGGCGTTGAAGGGGGAATGACGCGTCATCTGCCAGGGACCGAGGTGATATCAATCTATGATGCCGCAATGCGCTATCAGCAGGAAGGTACGCCGCTGGCAGTGGTTGCCGGGAAAGAGTACGGTTCCGGCTCCAGCCGTGACTGGGCGGCAAAAGGGCCGCGACTGCTTGGTATTCGCGTGGTCATCGCGGAGTCTTTCGAGCGTATTCACCGTTCTAACCTGATTGGGATGGGCATTTTACCGCTGGAATTCCCGCAGGGCATGACGCGTAAAACGTTGGGATTGACCGGGGAGGAGCGTATTGATGTGGCCGGTTTGCAGGACATCAAACCCGGCGCGGATATTGCGGTAAACCTGACGCGGGTGGATGGCTCGTCTGAGGTGATTCATTGCCGTTGCCGTATTGATACGGCGACGGAACTGACCTATTACCAGAACGATGGGATCCTGCACTACGTGATCCGTAATATGCTTAATTGACCGGCTGTGAAACTGCCCGGTGGCGCTGCGCTTACCGGGCCTACGATAATAGTGTAACTCGCTGATATTGTGGAGTTTGTAGGCCGGGTAAGGCGAAGCCGCCACCCGGCATTATCCGGTATGGGCGTCAGCACCGCGCCCTGATGCCCGGTGGCGCTGCGCTTACCGGGCCTACGATAATAGTGTAACTCGCTGATATGGTAGGGTTTGTAGGCCGGGTAAGATGCACCAGCATCGCCACCCGGCACAATCACTCACCGGAGCCATTATTGACTCTCTGTACGCACCCGGATTCCCGCAACACGCTCAACCATCGTGCCACAACCTACTTACCCAACAAATGCCCCATCTTCGCCGCTTTGGTATCCAGGTAATGTTCGTTATTTGGATTACGGCCGACAATCAGCGGAACTCGCTCGACAATATTAATTCCCGCTTCGGTTAAAATTTCGACTTTCAGCGGATTGTTGGTCAGCAGGCGAACTTCATCCACGCCCAGCAGCTTGAACATATCGGCGCACAGCGTAAAGTCGCGCTCATCGGCAGCAAACCCTAACTGATGGTTGGCTTCCACGGTGTCATAGCCCTGATCCTGCAACGCATACGCGCGGATCTTATTCAGCAGCCCAATATTACGCCCTTCCTGCCGATGGTAAAGCAGCACGCCACGGCCTTCTTCGGCAATATGCGTTAACGCGGCTTCCAGTTGAAAGCCACAGTCGCAGCGCAAACTGAAGAGGGCATCACCGGTCAGGCATTCTGAATGGACCCGCGCCAGCACCGGCGTCTGCCCGGAAATATCGCCATAGACCAGGGCAACATGATCCTGCCCGGTTGCCAGTTCTTCAAATCCCACCATCAGGAAATCGCCCCATGGGGTTGGCAGTTTGGCTTCTGCCACTCGTTTAAGCTGCATGTGATTCTCCAGATTATGCGGGCACCTTGCGTGCCTTCTGTATGTCGCTATTTTGCCACAATGTTTTCAACTTCTCCTAATTACCCGATTTTGAACGCACATTAAGCGAACAAACGCGCTATCCGCGCCGCCACGCTGAATTTCAGTTATGATTTGTGCAACCACGTTAAAAGGAGAGAGTATGTTTTCCATTGCCAGGCGCACGTCAGCAGGCGCAGCATTTTTACTCATCATGCCTGTTGCGGTGTGGCTCTCAGGATGGCGATGGGAGCCGGGAATGGCGAGCGGGTGGTTAAAAACGCTCTACTGGATCACTGAAACGGTCACTCAGCCCTGGGGGATTATTACCCATGTGGTGCTTTGCGGCTGGTTTTTCTGGTGTCTGCGTTTTCGGTTACGTCCGGCCATTATGCTGTTTGCGATCCTCGCAGGCGCAATCCTCATCGGTCAGGGAGCGAAATCGTGGGTGAAACAGCAGGTGCAGGAGCCACGACCCTTTGTGCTGTGGCTGGAAAAAACCCATCATATTCCGGTGGATGAGTTCTACACTTTAAAACGTAAAGCACGCGGCGAGATGGTGAAAGAATTGCTGACAGAACAGGACAATATCCCTCCTTTTTTGCGTAAACACTGGCAAAAAGAGACGGGTTTTGCCTTTCCGTCAGGCCACACGCTTTTTGCCGCAAGCTGGGCACTGCTTGGCGTAGGGCTGTTATGGCCGCGTCGTCGCCGGATCACCATCGCCGTATTGTTGCTCTGGGCCACGGCGGTGATGGGGAGTCGTATGATGTTGGGGATGCACTGGCCGCGCGATTTGGTCGTCGCGACCCTGATTTCCTGGCTGCTGGTAACCGTCGCCGTTTGGCTGGCACAGCGTATCTGCGGCCCGCTGACGCCACCGGGTGAAGAAGCCCGGGAAATCAAAGAACGAGAGCAGAAAAGCTAAGAAGGGTTGAAAATCTGTTCATTCGCCCCTAAATCCAGCACTGGTGTGACGCTTTTCCATTTCGTCTATAGCATGAAAATGGTACTTTATAAGGCTGGAAGCGCCAGGCTGCATACTATTTAAACGCTCACACCACATAACGGGAAGTAATGTGAAATATTTACTCATTTTCTTATTGGTATTAGCGATTTTCGTCATCTCGGTCACGTTAGGTGCTCAAAACGATCAGGTGGTGACTTTCAACTATTTGCTGGCGCAGGGAGAGTTCAGAATCTCCACGTTGCTGGCAGCGCTCTTTGCTGCGGGCTTTGCCATCGGCTGGTTAATCTGCGGCCTGTTCTGGCTGCGCCTTCGCGTCTCGCTGCTGTATGCTGAACGAAGACTCAAGCGTCTGGAAAATCAAACCCTGAGCACGCCAGCGCCGACAGAGCCGGGCGTACCGGTAGCGAAGGAATAATCATTTATGCTGGAGTTGTTGTTTCTGCTTTTACCCGTTGCGGCTGCCTATGGGTGGTACATGGGGCGCAGAAGTGCACAACAGTCCAAACAGGACGACGCGAATCGCCTGTCACGTGACTACGTGACCGGGGTTAACTTCCTGTTAAGCAACCAACAGGATAAGGCGGTGGATCTGTTCCTCGATATGTTAAAAGAGGATACCGGCACCGTCGAGGCCCATCTCACCCTTGGGAACCTGTTTCGCTCCCGCGGCGAGGTGGATCGCGCCATCCGTATTCACCAGACCTTAATGGAAAGCGCCTCGCTGACTTACGATCAGCGTCTGCTGGCGGTACAGCAACTTGGCCGCGATTACATGGCGGCGGGGATGTACGATCGCGCCGAGGATATGTTCAGTCAGCTGGTCGATGAAACCGATTTTCGCATCAGCGCACTGCAACAACTGCTGCAAATCGCGCAGGCGACGAGTGACTGGCAAAAAGCCATCGACGTTGCCGAGCGTCTGGTGAAGCTGGGTAAAGAAAAACATCGTGGCGAAATTGCCCATTTTTACTGCGAGCTTGCGCTTCAGCAAATGGGCAATGACGACATGGACAAAGCGATGACGTTGCTGAAAAAAGGCGCGTCGGCCGATCGTAATAGCGCCCGCATTTCCATCATGATGGGACGCGTATTCATGGCTAAAGGCGAATATGCAAAGGCGGTTGAAAGCCTGCTGCGGGTCATTAATCAGGATAAAGAACTGGTTAGCGAAACGCTGGAGATGCTGCAAACCTGCTATCAGCAGCTCGGCAATCATGATGAGTGGGCTGCATTTTTACATCGCTGCGTAGAAGAGAACGTCGGCGCGACAGCAGAACTGATGCTGGCCGATATCGTTGAGCAGCGCGAGGGGCAGGAGAGTGCGCAGGTTTATGTGACGCGTCATCTACAGCAACACCCGACAATGCGTGTTTTTCATAAGCTGATGGACTACCACCTTAATGAAGCGGAAGAGGGCCGGGCTAAAGAGAGCCTGATGGTGCTGCGCGACATGGTCGGCGAGCAGATACGCAGTAAGCCGCGTTTCCGCTGTCAGAAATGCGGTTTTACGGCCTATACGCTTTACTGGCACTGTCCGTCCTGCCGTGCCTGGTCGACGGTTAAACCTATTCGCGGGCTTGACGGGCAATAATTAAAAAAAACACCTCTTTAGTTACAACATACTACTGCTGCGTTATCCTCCTGATTTCCACCTCCGTGCCGACATCGCCTGGCAGCAAGAAATGCAGCCTGTTCATTTTGCGCCGTCGCAGGTAGAATGCTCGCCGTTTACCTTTTTTGCGCCTCTCACGCGCCATCATCAGGAAGGTTCGGTCATGACGTCTACAGCTTCATCCTCTTCACGCTCCTCCACATATTCTCCCGTGGTGGTGGCACTCGACTATGATAACCGTGACAATGCGCTGGCATTTGTTGACCGTATCGATCCTCAGGATTGCCGCCTTAAAGTGGGGAAGGAGATGTTTACCCGCTTTGGCCCTCAACTGGTCCGCGACCTTCAGCAGCGTGGCTTTGAGGTCTTTCTGGACCTGAAATTCCACGATATTCCTAATACCACCGCCCGGGCCGTCGCGGCGGCAGCCGATCTTGGGGTCTGGATGGTCAACGTACACGCGACCGGCGGGGCGCGGATGATGAATGCGGCGCGTGAAGCGCTGCTACCGTTCGGTAATGATGCGCCATTGCTTATTGCTGTGACGGTATTGACCAGTATGGAGAGCAGCGATCTGGCTGATTTAGGCGTGACGTTGTCACCGACTGATTACGCCGCGAAACTTGCCCATCTGACGCAGCAATGTGGCCTGGATGGCGTAGTCTGCTCGGCGCAGGAAGCGGTGCGCTTTAAGCAGGAATTGGGCAGCGCGTTTAAATTAATCACGCCAGGCATCCGCCCGCTGGGTAGCGACGCAGGCGATCAGCGCCGAATTATGACGCCGGAGCAGGCGCAGGCCGCGGGCGTGGATTATATGGTAATTGGTCGTCCGGTTACGCAGTCAGCCGATCCTTTACTCACATTACGCACCATCAATGCATCGTTGCGTACGGAGGCATAATGAACGATTCGTCTAACTCCCGGCTGGTCTATTCTACAGAAACTGGCCCTATCAATGAGCCTGCTGTAATACCGGAGCGGCCCAAAGGGGATGGTATCGTGCGCATCCAGCGCCAGACCAGCGGACGCAAAGGCAAAGGCGTGTGCTTAATTACGGGTATTGACGCAGATGACGCAACGCTTAATAAACTGGCCGCCGAGTTAAAGAAAAAATGCGGCTGTGGCGGCGCGCTGAAAGACGGCGTAATTGAAATTCAGGGTGATAAGCGAGATCTGATTAAATCGCTTCTCGAAGCTAAAGGAATGAAAGTTAAACTGGCAGGCGGGTAATCAAACGCTCGAACCACGGCGTAAAAGCCGTGGTTCGTATATAAGGTGCGTTATTCGCGATAAAATAACGCAGAATAAATCGGGGATATTATTTACTGACCTGGTGACCGATAACACCACCGACTGCCGCGCCGCCCAGCGTGCCCAGCGCGCTACCGTCAGAGAGCACCGCACCACCGATAGCACCTGCACCGGCCCCTAGTGCCGTATTTCGATCGCGTTTAGACCAGTTAGAACATGCGCTCAGAGATATTGCTACAGTGACAGCCAGAACCACAGCGGCCATTTTTTTACTCGTTAAGTTCATCATACCTTCTCCTGAATAATTGATTCATGGAAGAATTTCCCTTTTATTATAGCTGCTAGCCATAATATTGGGGCCGTCCATGAGTATTGTTGTGCAGGTGGAAAAAATCACGCAGGTGATCGTTCTGGCCTGTCGTTTCGTTAAGCTAATTTTAGGTGTTTCCCTTTGATCAGACAGGTAAAAACTCTTAATTAGTAACCAGGATAAATCTCAGAGAAAGGCATACAGCCCGCCATGAGGCAGGCTGTATGCAGTCAGGCAGGATTAACGATATCGACGTGCAGACCAGACTGGACTAACTGAAGGCGCATTTCTTCGCTCAGGCCGGCGTCAGTCACCAGTCGGTGAACAGGCGTGGCCGGGCCTAATGGATAGGGATGGACGGCACCAAACTTTGAACTATCAGAAAGCACGATCGTCTCACCGCCTTTCTCCAGCACCGCGTTCACCACGTCTGCCCGCATCATATCGCGGCCGGTAAAACCCGTATCTGGATGCCAGCCGTCAATACCGATAAACGCTTTGTGAAAGTGGACGTTCTGCGCATAGAAACGCGTGAGAGGGCCAACCATGCTTTCACTGGTCTTTTGATAAATTCCGCCAAGAAGGATGACTTCGCCGGGACTGTCTTTCAGCAAATGCGCAATATAGCTACTGACCGTGACAATGGTCGTTGCTTTGGTCTCGGCCAGAATACGCGCCAATAAGGCATTGCAGCTTCCGTTTTCAATAAATACCGTCTCACCGGGCGCAACCAGCGTCGAAGCAAACTCGGCAATATCGTGTTTCTGGGAGAAATTACTGAGCATCCGCGTTTCGACATTATCATTATCAAGCGGGACAGCGGCACCGTGTTGTCGGCGCAAATAACTCTGCTTTTCGAGTAATGTCAAATCATGACGAATAGTCACTTCCGAGACGTTAAGGGTTTTTGCGAGTTCAGAAACGCTCATTCGCCCCTTATCGGTCACCATTTGAATAATATTGTGTTGTCGGGAATTCATAGTCGTAACGTCACGTCCCTTGTTATGTAACCAGCATAATTAGCCTGATGCTAAATTTCCCAGGGTGATTTTGGTGCGCCTTGTTCACCAGGCTGTTCGCGATTTGACAGTTCCAGAAGCTCGGCTTTAAGTATTTCTAAGTTATGGATAGCAGAGTGGTAATCGCCAGCAACCAGGATATCGAGCACGGTATCAATACGTTGTGCCACATTGTGCGGGTTAAGCTCGGCCATGTCGTAACCTTTATCAAAAAGTGAATAAATTCAATGATGCAAAAATTGATGATAAAAGAAAAGCAAAAAAATCTTCTATGAATGGATAACTCTTGTTTGATACTCCTGATACCATTTTTCAAACGCATCCGCTGGCATTGGTCTGGCAAATAAGAACCCCTGTCTTTCGTTTACGCCATTTCGGGTGAGGAAAATATCCTCTTTTTTTGTTTCCACGCCTTCAGCAATAACCCGCAGCTGGAGCGCCTGGGCGAAAGCAATAATGGCCCTGACCAGCGATTGCGACACCGCCTGTTTATGCACATCGCGAACGAAACTTTGATCCAGCTTGATGGCATTAATGGGGAAATGCGCCAGCTTAGACAGGGACGAATAGCCTGTCCCAAAATCATCGAGATGGATTTGCGCCCCTAACTGGCTGAATTGCTGAATGACCGAATGCGCCTGCTCGGCGTTTTCAATCAGGCAGCTTTCGGTCAGTTCGACATCAATCGGGCAGTCGTCAAAATGGAACTCTTTTAGCGCCTGAATAAGATCGCTAAAAATCGACTGATCCGCCAGCTGGCGAGCCGAAACGTTGACCGCGACACGCAGATGAATGCCTTTGTCACGCCAGGCCGCGACCTGGCGTACCACCTCCAGCATCACCCAGCGTCCGAGGGGCACGATAAGACCAGATTCTTCGGCATAGGCAATAAACTCCTGCGGCGGGATCAATCCGCGCTCAGGCGATTGCCAGCGGACCAGCGCTTCCAGACTATGCACCTCACCATCCCAGTCAATTTTGGGCTGATAATGAATATGCAGCTGTAAGTTCTCCAGCGCCTTGCGCAGGTTAGTATCCAGCCACAAATATTCGAACACCCGCTGATTCATTTCCGGGGCGAACACGCAGAATTTGCCCCGGCCATTCTCTTTCGCGGTATACATGGCGGTATCCGCATTGCGAATAACGCTCTCACGATCCTCACCGTGCTGCGGCGCAATCGCAATGCCCAGTGAACAACGGGTATAAACTTCAATCAGGCCGATACGAAAGGGCTGCTGAAGCTGTTGCAGGATACGCGATGACATGGCTTCCAGCGCGCCCTGTGACGTATTGGTGGCCAGAACGATAAATTCATCGCCACCCAGTCGTGCCAGCAGCTGATCCTCCTCCAGGCAGCTTAAAATAGCCAGCGACACGGCCTGGAGCCGCCGGTCGCCAAACATATGGCCGTAGGCATCGTTTATTTTTTTGAAGTTATCGAGATCCAGATAAACAATACCCACCTGCGTATCACCACGCAGTTCGATGGCGTCGGCAATCAGTGCCTGAATGGCGTTGCGATTTGGTAATCCGGTCACGCTGTCGGTATTGGCCAGTACCCGCAAATGCTCCTGAGCACGCCGCTCTTCGGTAATATCGGTGCCGGAACAGATAAGAAAAATTTCATTTTTACCGCTACCGCTGTGGACGAACTTATTACGAAACAGAAACAGACGCTGACCTTTACGGGTGTTGATCCAGCGCTCTACCTCATAAGAACTGCCGTTATTAAAAAAGTCGTTAATATACTCTCTGGACGCATTCGCCTCGCCCGGCGTCATAAAAAGATTGAAGATGCTTTGTCCTATGACTTCATGTTCTTTCTTACCGGCATATTCTTCGCTGAGGCGATTAAAACGCTGAATATTGCCGTGGCGGTCAAGGATAACAATAACCGAGTTCGCTTCAAAAACCACCTGTTCCGCAAAGGAAAGACTCTGCGCCAGATCGCGCGCGACGGAGGAGGTGTCATTCCATGCTGAGGATGTGCCTGCCCATTCGTCAGCGCTGACTTTGCGACCAACCAGATGAATCGGCGTCTCACAATTATAGATAGTGAGCGTGATCTTAAGGCTGGAGGTAATCACGCTGAGTTCACGTATTCGCGCCGCCTGCTCGGAGGAAAGGGTAATAACCTGAGTGAGAGAAGCGCTTTCATGCGCCGTCAGATGAAGGGTGTTACTGTGCGCTTTAAATCGCCAGTGCGGGCTGGGACTTCCTGTTAACCGGGACAGCAGATTATGCTCAGGCTCGTTTTTCATACCCTCTCCGCACAATAAATATGTTTTAAATAAGCGTATTTATGCCCGGCACGTTGCGTGTCGTCTCTTTCAGTGTGAACGCTTTTATTGTTTTTGGCGGAAATTTTAGAGAAATGGTAGGGGCATCGCATTAGTGCGGTGAATATAAAAACGGCTTCCCGTGTTCACGGAAAGCCGTTTTATGACGCTAACAGTAATCAGGCGGCTGGACGCGCGATAACGCTGCGGGTTTCCAGGCGAACTTCAGCGATGGTCACGTCAATCACCTCGGTGACTTTGAAGACCACTTCACCTTTGATCTGCACGGTGCCGTTTTCCTGGCTGCAAACCAGTTCGTCGCGCACGGCGTGCAGGAACGGTGCCGGGATAAAAGCGACCGCGCCATTATCCACCAGACGCACGCGCATACCGCCACGGCTGATATCAATGATCTCTGCGGCAAAGCGAGTATCTGTGCCAGCGTTATCCTTCAGGAAGCGGGCATACAGCCAGTCGCCGACATCGCGTTCTGCCATCCGGTTCAGGCGACGGCGTTCCGCCATCTGCACGGTGACATCCGCTTGCGGGCGTTCAACCGACGCTCCTTTGATTACCGCTTTCAGCAGGCGATGGTTAATCATATCGCCATACTTACGGATCGGCGAGGTCCACGTCGCGTAGGCATCAAGACCGAGACCAAAATGGGGACCGGGCTCGACGCTGATTTCCGCGTAGGACTGGAAGCGACGAATACGGCTGTCGAGGAAGCCGGTCGGCTGGGCATCCAGCTCGCGACGCAGCTTGCAGAAGCCTTCCAGAGTCAGGACTTCTTCGGTATCCACATGCATACCGTGCGTTTTCAGCAGGGCAGCAAGCTGCTCGCCGTTCGCCGGATCAAAACCAGTATGGACGTTATAGATGCCAAAACCGAGCTTATCACGCAGCACGCGGGCGGCGCAGATGTTGGCGGCAATCATCGACTCTTCAACAATGCGGTTGGCAATACGGCGAGGCTCGGCCACGATATCCAGCACTTCACCTTTCTCGCCCAGCACAAAGCGATAATCCGGACGATCTTTAAACACGAGCGCATGGTTGTGACGCCATTCGCCGCGTTTCAGGCAAATTTGGTTTAACAGCGTAATTTGCCCGGCAATACGTTCACTCGGCGGCTGCCAGCTGCCGTTATTCTCCAGCCAGTCGGAGACGTTGTCGTAGGCCAGCTTTGCTTTTGACTCAATGGTCGCTGCGAAGAATTCGATCTCATCTTCAATCGCGCCTTCTGCATCAACGGTCATCCGGCAGGCCAGCACCGGACGAACTTCGTGTGGACGCAGGGAGCAGAGATTATCCGACAATTCACGCGGCAGCATCGGGATATTAAAGCCCGGCAGATAGTTAGTAAAAGCGCGCACTTTAGCGGCTTCATCCAGTTTACTGCCTTCAGCGATCCAGGCCGTCGGATCGGCAATCGCGACGGTTAATTGCAGCTTGCCATCAGCCAGCGCTTCCGCATACAGCGCATCGTCCATATCTTCGGTGCTGGCACTGTCAATGGTCACGAAGTCCAGCGCGGTTAAGTCACGACGCTCAAGACCTTCGTCCATTATTTCAGTCGCATTCCCTTCCGGCGCTTCTTTTTCCAGATTATGCCGTGCCAGGGTGACCCACCACGGGACGAAATGATCGTCGCCAAAGGTAATAAACTGCGTCAGTTCGGCATAGAAACTGCGGTCGCCCTTAAGCGGATGGCGGCGCATCTCGGCCACGGCCCAGTCGCCATTCTGAAAGTCGTGCTCCACGCCGCGTTCCGCGCGACACGGGATCGCGTCTTTCAGCAAAGGATGATCGGGAACGATAGAAAGACGGTCATCCTTCTTCTGAACTTTGCCGACGAAGCGGGTCAGAAAAGGCTCAACAAGCTCTTCCGGCTCCGCGCTTTCACGATCTTTTTCGCTATGAATAACGGCAATAACACGGTCGCCGTGCATCACTTTTTTCATCTGCGGCGGCGGAATAAAGTAGCTTTTTTGCGCATCGACTTCGAGGAAGCCAAAGCCCTTTTCCGTGGCTTTAACGACCCCTTCGGCACGCGGGGTCTGGGAATGTAGTTGCTGTTTAAGCTGCGCGAGCAGCGGGTTATCCTGAAGCATAATGGTGTATTTTCGTGGCCTAAGAGCGGCTGACAGTTTTACGCGAATCTGACCCTTCCAGCAAGCGCTGTTTGCCCCTTTCCCCTGGACAATGTCGGGTTAAGCGGTTTCGCCCAGCGCGATCCTTAGCCGATTCAGCCAGCCGCACAAACCGCTCCATGCAAGCAGGTTAACCGCATCCTCGACGGAGAAGCCATGTTCGATAAGCGGCGTAAACTGGGCGGCACTAAAGCGGTCTGGCGCGCGGGTCAGTAACTGAACGGCCTGAATGATAGCCTGCTCGGTGGGGCGGTGTTGACTCCAGGATGCTAACGCTTTCTCATCCTCGAAAGGGGGCTCTGTCGTGCCGTCGACGGCGCTGCGCCAGGTGTTGAAACAACTTACGCTGCCATTGATGCGGGCCGTAATCAGCGCGGCCAGCCCGGTAAAAGGACCCGCTGGCAGGGCCTTGATGAGCCTCGCCGTCGCATCGAGCGTGCGACAATCATACACCAGCAGGGGAACCAGTCCCTCCAGCGGCGGCAGCGTCTGCCATTTGTTCAGCGTCGCAGTCTGTTCTGCGCTGGCGTGGTGGGGTTCGATACCCCCAATAGCGGGGAGCCACTGCGCATGCGGATCGGCAAAACGCGTCGCCAGCGCATCTTCCTGCACCGGGATGCCGGGGATCCAGCGCACCGGGTGGCCGAGTAGCGCCTGGAAGGTAGAGAGCACGCGCGCCTGAAAACCGATAAATCCGCTGATTTGATTGATCAGCACGATATCGTGAGTGGTCAGTCCGACATCTTCAAGCTGCGCTCTGGCCTGCGGGGTGATCACTGACGGCGAACTGGCAAGTTGACGAGCATACTGGGTGATCTGCGCCAGGCGGTGATTACTTTCACGGGAAGAGTCAGGGCCGGGTAACGGGGCCAGTCGCGCGGCATAGTGATTGCACAGCCGCTGTACGCCATATACCTGCGCGACGGTTAAGGCGGTGCTCAGCCGATCGTAGGCGCTGAACGTTTGCAGACGCGTGACCGCCACGGTATCGGGGAAAAGTAACGTTGTCAGCTCTCTGGCCGGGGCGAGCCAGGTTTCACAGGCGGCAAGAAGCGACGCGGGAAGCGTAAGCTCAAGCAGGAAGCGGTCCTCAACGTGAGCGGCTTCAGGGACTAACGGCAGAACATCTGCCGGACAGGTACTGGACTGAGTCTCATGATACCAGTGGCTTTTGCCGGAAACGCGGCGTTGCTCCATGGGCTTTCCTTGATCTGAAGGTGGCGACCCGCGCGAATGCAGACGCTATGCAACGGATCGTTTTAACCTGGATATCCTGGCTTAAGCGCGTAATGGGATAAAAGAATGAAGGGTGATATTTAATAGCGGATCGGAATATAGAAGGAGGAAACCCCCTCCGCACGGGGCGAAGAGGGCAAAGAACTTATTTCAGTTCCAGTTCGTTCATGGCGGCGATGCTGAAACCACCGTCAACGTGAACCACTTCACCGGAGATACCGGCGGAGAGGTTAGAGCACAGGAACGCGGCGGAGTTACCCACGTCTTCAATGGTCACGGTACGGCGAATCGGCGTAACCGCTTCGCAGTGTGCCAGCATCTTACGGAAATCTTTGATGCCTGATGCCGCCAGAGTACGGATTGGACCAGCAGAGATGGCGTTAACGCGCACGCCTTCCGGACCCATCGCGTTTGCCATATAGCGCACGTTGGCTTCCAGAGACGCTTTGGCCAGACCCATCACGTTGTAGTTAGGGATCGCACGTTCTGCGCCCAGATAAGACAGGGTCAGCAGGGCAGAATCCGGGTTCAGCATTTCGCGGCAGGCTTTCGCCAGCGCCACAAAGCTGTAGGCACTGATGTCGTGGGCAATTTTGAAGCCTTCACGGGTCACGGCATTCACATAGTCGCCGTCCAGCTGGTCGCCCGGCGCAAAACCGATGGAGTGAACAAAACCGTCGAATTTCGGCCAGCTTTTCGCCAGCTCGCTGAACAGCGCGTTAATGCTCTCATCTTCAGCTACGTCACACGGCAGCACAATGCTGGAGCCCAGTTCAGCGGCAAAACCTTCCACGCGGCCTTTCAGTTTATCGTTCTGGTAGGTGAACGCCAGTTCAGCCCCTTCACGATGCATAGCCTGTGCGATACCGTAGGCAATGGAAAGTTTACTGGCGACGCCAGTGATCAGAATGCGCTTACCGGTAAGAAAACCCATAGCTTAAGTCCTTATTTGATTGGTGCTTACTTTGCCTGAGGTCAGGCGGTTTGTTGCTTAAATAAGCGGTACGAAACCACAAACGGCCATTATAAGCTACTCCATCAGAGGAGGCTATAGGCGAGGCAGTGGATAGAGCAGTGACGGTGTCACTTATTTCCGGCTGGCGTCAGGTTCTCCGGAGTAGAGAGAACGGTGTTCAGGCTAACAGATCCGGACATTTGATTGATGGCGTAATGTGATCTGTCTCTAATTTTAGTTCCCGTCCACTCAGTACTATTGCACGCCTGAAATGGACAACACAACGAGACAGGGATTATGCCATTACCAACAGATTATTATCAGCGCGTCTATGCCGGCGTATTGGGGAAGTTAATCGGCGTTTATCTGGGACGCCCCTTCGAAGGCTGGACTTACCAGCGGATTATGCAGGAGCTGGGGCCGATTAATTATTATGTTCATGACCAGTTTAACCGTCCGCTGGTGGTGACTGACGACGACGTGGCCGGTACTTTTACCTTTATTCGTGCGCTGGAAGACTACGCCTTACCGCCAGACCTCACCGCAGAGCAGTTGGGCCAGTGCTGGCTGAATTACATTATTGATAAACGCACTATTCTCTGGTGGGGCGGCCATGGTAATTCCACGGAGCATACCGCCTGGCTGAATCTCAAAAATGGCATTCCTGCGCCGCTGAGCGGAGCCATCGCCACCAACGGTAAAACCATCGCCGAGCAAATCGGTGCGCAAATTTTCATCGATGGCTGGGCGCTGGTCGCGCCGGGACAACCGTTACTGGCCGCCTCGCTGGCGCAAAAGGCTGCCAGCGTCAGCCACGACGGCGAGTCCGTGTATGCCGCGATGCTGTGGGCAGCCATGGAGGCGCAGGCGTTTATTTGTCAGGATATTGAGCAGCTTATCGCAACCGGGCTGTCGGTTATTCCTGCGGATTGCGACATTGCCCGGGTGATTGCCGATGTCTGCCGCTGGCGCAAAGAAGATAACGACTGGCACCGTACCCGCCAGCGTATTGAAGATCAGTACGGCTATCAAAAATACCCCAGCAACTGCCATGTGATCCCTAATCACGCCATTATGATTATGGCGATACTCTACGCGCCGCATGATTTTCAGCAGGCGCAGATGATTATCAACACCTCCGGCTGGGACACGGATTGCAATGCGGGTAACGTCGGCTGTCTGTCGGGCATTATGCTCGGGTTACAGGGCATCGACGCCGGGCCGGACTGGCGCGGACCGCTGGCAGACCGGATGCTAATCTCCTCCGCCGACGGTGGGTTCTCCATCAATAACGCCGTGCGGGTGACGGATTATCTTGTCGCTCTCGGCCATAAAATCGCCGGGCAGGAGCCGCCCGCTGCGCTGAAACAGGGAGCACAGTATCATTTCTCGCTTCCCGGCAGCGTGCAGGGTTTCCGCTGGCTGGCGGAGGAGAGCAGAGCCTCTGTCGGGGTCAGTAACGAGCAATACGCCGGGAAACACTATTTAAGCCTGCGCTACGCGAATCTGGCTACCGATCGGCAAAGCTGCGTGACCACCCAAACCTTCGCCCCGCCGGAAATCGTTGAGATGCACTCTTACGAGTTGATGGCTACGCCGCTTATTTATTCGGGGCAGCATTTACAGGCCAGGGTGCTGATGCCGGAGGATAATACCGGGGCTGTCGCCGTGCGCCTGTGCTATCGGGTTTATGACGAAAACAGCCAGCTACAAACCTGCTACGGTGAAGCGCAGAGGTTACAGCCCGGCAGTGACGTTACGCTGAGTATGATTATTCCTGATAATCATGGCCAGCCGATTGGCGACGTGGGCGTTTCGCTTGCCGCCGTTGACGGGAGTGTCAGCGGTCGGGTACTGGTCGACTTCCTGCGCTGGGACGGCACACCAACGCTAACGCTGACCAAACCCGAAGGTGAAAGTGATTTCTGGTGGCGGTCGTGGGTGAACGGTGTGGATTTGATCTCCCGTCATTATCCGTCCCGTTTCCGCATTTCAAAAGAGTACGGTGAAGGGATCGTCAGCCACGGAACCCGGCAGTGGAGCGATTACCGGGTGCAAAGCCAGATTACGCTGCATCTTGGCGACTATGGTGGACTGGCGTTCCGCATTCAGGGGATGCGACGCTATTATGCGCTGCGGATAACGCGGGAGGAAAAAATCCAGCTTATTCGCGTCCGCGACGATAGCGTGACGGTGCTGGCGGAGCAGGGACTGAAAGACGTCTATGAGCGGGATATCGCCTTCGAGGTGGTCATTGAGGGACCTGTCATTACCGCCACGGTGGACGGTATAACCCTGCGTGCCGAGGATGCCTCGACGCAACGCCTCGCCGACGGTGCCGTGGGGCTGCTGATCTGTGCCGGTGCGCTGTCTACCGCCGCAATACAGATCGCTCCGGTTGCGTGAGCAAAAGCCGTAAAGCGTGGCTCCAGGGTTTAACGCGTTAAGCTTATCGCCTCACGTTAACCTGCCCGGTGGCGCTGCGCTTACCGGGCCTGTGATCTATTGTGAAACCAGAGCCGGTGTTATTGTAGGCCGGGCAAGGCGAAGCCGCCTCCCGGCATCACGCGCGCTTTAGCCAGCGCCGTTCTTAACGTCCCATCAGGCCACACGCAACCATCACTTATCTTTGCGCCACGCATCGGCGGTTAATGCTTCGCCAAAATGCCCGGCGATGAGCCGTTTGGTTAAATCATGCAGCGGAGCAGCGAGAACATCGGCGGTGCTGCCGCGCTCCACCACTTCCCCCTGGTGCATCACCAGCACCTGATCGCTGATATGCTTCATCATCCCTAAATGCTGGGTAACGTAAATATAAGCAATCCCCTGTTTTTCCTGCAATTCCAGCATCAGATTAATCAACTGCGAGCGCATTGACATATCCAGCGAGGCCAGCGCTTCATCGGCGATAATCACCTGTGGGCGCAGGATCAGCGCCCGCGCCAGTCCCAGACGCTGTTTTTGCCCCGGTGCCAGCATATGCGGGTAGTAGCTGACGTGATCGGGAAGCAGGCCCACCATGCGCATGGTTTCGATGATGCGTTTGCGCCGTTCTTCCGGTTGCAAATCGGTGTTCAGGCGCAGCGGAAAATCGAGGATCTGCGAGATGCGCTGGCGCGGGTTGAGCGAGGTCGAGGGGTCCTGAAAAATCATCCGGATACGCTGGCTGCGAAAAGAGTAATCGCCATAGTGCAGCGGATAATCATCAATTAACAGTTCACCGGTGGTCGGTTCAATCATGCCAGCCAGCATTTTCGCCAGCGTCGATTTACCGGAACCGTTTTCGCCAATAATCGCCAGCGTCTGCTTTTCACGCAGGGTGAAACTGAGCGGCTTAACCGCATCTACCGTCTGGCGGTGAAACCAGCCGGTACGGTAGCGGAACGTTTTACTCAGATTACGAACTTCCAGCAGGGTCTCCACCATCTCACTCCTTCTCCATATTCAGCGGGAAATGACAGGCGTATAGATGGTTTTTAGCCCCTGTCAGACGAGGCGTTTCAATACACTTACGCTGCGCATAAGGGCAACGTGGCCCCAGACGACAGCCAATGGGCAAATGCTCCAGCAGCGGGATCGCACCGGGCATGGTGTTCAGGCGGCTTTTATGCGGCATCGCGCTGCCAAAATCCGGGATGGCGCGGATCAGCGCCTGGGTATACGGATGATGCGGCGTGGCGATCAACTCTTCACTGGGTGCGGTTTCTACCGTCTGTCCGCAGTACATCACGTTAATTCTGTCAGCCCATTTACTCAACATTTGCAGGTCGTGGCTGATTAACAGAATGGTGGTGTTGTTATTTTGATTCAACCGGCTCAACAGGCGGAAAATTTGCGCCTGGGTGGTAGGCTCCATCGCGTTGGTGGGTTCATCGGCAATCAGCAGGCGCGGCTGATTTGCCAGCGCGATGGCAATCATTACCTTCTGACATTCACCATCAGTAAGCTGATACGGAAAACTGCGCAGCACGTCTTTGTGATCTTTAATCCCCACCCGATGAAGCAACTCAATGGCGCGTTGCTTGCGCCAGCCAAAACGCCACCACCAGCGGCCTTTAAAGGTCCAGCGGGGGATATTTTGCATAAGCTGAGTGCCGATGCGCTCAGAGGGATCGAGACAGGATTGCGGCTCCTGAAAAATCATCGACACATTATGGCCCACCAGCTTGCGCCGTTCGCGCACGGAAAGGCGTAGCAGGTCGATATCATCAAAACGCATACGGTCGGCGGTGATCCGCCAGTTATCTTTGGCGACGCCGCAAATGGCTTTGGCAATCAGACTTTTGCCGGAGCCTGATTCACCCACCAACCCGCGGATCTCCCCCTCGGCAAGGGTCATACTGACGCGATCGACCGCCTTTACCCAGCCTTCGCTGGTTTTGAACTCAATGGTCAGATTGCGGATATCCAGTAACGGCATTATTCCACCCCCGCGTTAATCGCCCGGCGCAGGCCGTCGCCCAGCAGGTTGATCAGCAGCACGCTGACCATAATCGCTGCCCCCGGCAGCATGACCGTCCACGGCGCAACGTAAATCAACTCCAGCGCATCGCCCAGCATTGCGCCCCATTCCGGGGAGGGAAGCTGCGCGCCGAGGTCGAGAAAGCCCAGCGCGGCAATATCCAGAATCGCCATTGACAGGGCGCGGGTGATCTCCGTGACCATTCCGGCGGTGATGTTAGGTAGCACCGCAAACCACAAAATATTCAGGGTCGTCGCCCCATCCAGACGGGCGGCCACCACGTACTCTTTTTCCAGCTCATCGTGCACCATGCTGTAGACCGAGCGCACCATCCGCGGCAGCAGGGCCAGCCAGACGGCGAACATCGCATGGGACAGGTGCGGGCCGGCAAACGCCACCACGATAATGGCCAGCAGCAGCGAAGGAATAGACAGCAATGTATCAAGGATATGATTTAACGTCGCGGAGCGCAGGCCGTGGGTGGAACCCGCCACAACACCGAGCACCAGCCCGCACAGCGTCGCCGCCAGCGTCACCAGGAACGCGCCGCCAACGGTGGGCGTTGCGCCGCTGAGCAGACGGCTCAGCACATCACGTCCTAAGTCATCGGTGCCAAGAAAGAAAGACACTTCACCATAGCGCGACCAGGACGGCGGCAGCAGTTGATAGCCCAAAAACTGCTGATTAATCCCGTAGGGCGCGAACCAGCCGCCGAATAAACACAGCAACAGCAGCGCGCCGCAGCCGTAAAGGCCGATCATGGCGGTGGTATCGCCGTAAAATTTGCGCCACGCGTTGCGCAGCGTGCCCGGCGAGCGTTTTTCGCTGTAGACGCTATCGTAAGGCATACCATTCCTTATGTTTCAGAGGGTTAGCCATAGCACCCAAAATATCAGAAATCATGTTAACAATAATGACCAGTGCGCCAATCACCATCACACCCGCTGAGATCGCCGCATAATCCTGCTGCCGGATAGCATTGATCAGCCAGCGGCCCAGTCCCGGCCAGCTAAATACCACTTCAGTGATCATCGCCAGCGTCAGCATGGTAGAGAATTGCAACCCGAGACGGGGGATCACCGGCGGCAGCGCGTTATGCAGCACATGCCGCCAGAGGATAGTCCGTCGCGATACCCCACGCGTGGCCGCCGCTTTAATGTAGTTCTGATCAAAGACCTCAATGGTGCTGATGCGCATCAATCGAATGACTTCCGTGGTCGGCGCGACCGCCAGCGTCAGCACCGGCAACACCATATGGCGCAGGGCGCTGATCACCATTTCATGCCGCCACGGAGAATCGGAAAGCCACGCATCAATAATGGCGAAACCGGTGACGTTTTTCACTTCATAGAGCAGATCAAAGCGACCCGAGACCGGCAGCCAACCGAGGGTCAGCGAGAAAAAAAGCGTCAGCAGCAGTGCCAGCCAGAACACCGGAATGGAAAAGCCAATCAGCGCCAGCGCGCTAATGATATTGTCCTGCCATTTGTTGCGGGTGATCCCGGCCAGCATTCCCACCGGAATGCCGATCAGCAGCGCAAACGTGAAGGCGAGGATACACAGCTCCATAGTGGCCGGAAACACCTCTTTTAACTGCTCGGAGATTAACTGACCATTAATACTGGAGACGCCGAAATCCCAGTGCAAAACACCGTTAAACCAGAAAACCCAGGCGTTCCACAGCGACGCGCCCTGAAGCGGCGCGTGCGGGGTAAAGTAGCTCAGACTGAAGCCGATAAACGTCAATAAAAACAGCGTAACCAGTAACAGTAGCAGTCGGCGCAATGTAAAAATAATCATGGTTTCTGCTCCTCTTCTTTCTCGCGCGAGACGCCTGCAAAAGAGGCGTTGCCAAACGGGCTGAGCACTAACCCTTTCATATCATAGCGATACGCCTGCAAGCGTAGCGATGAAGCCAGCGGCAGCACCGGGAGTTCGCTGGCGAGGATACGCTGCGCTTCATCATAGGCATCAATGCGTGACGCCAGCTGCTGCGAAGACAGCGCTTTAAGCAGCACGTTGTCGAACTGGCGATTGCACCAGTGGGCATAGTTGGTTTGAGAACTAATGGCGGCGCAGCTCAGCAGCGGACGGAAAAAACTGTCCGGATCGTTACTGTCGGTCGCCCAGCCTGCCAGCGTCAAATCGTGGTTCATGTCCATCAACCGCGCCTCCTGGAAACGCCCCTCAACCGGCATGATATTGACCTTTACGCCGATATGCGCCATGTCTGCCTGGATGAGTTCTGCCATTTTCAGCGGGCTGGGGTTCCAGGCCTGAGATGAGGTGGGCACCCAAAGCTGAAGCGACAGGTTTTCAATCCCCAGCGCTTTAAGCTGCGCACGGGCTTTGCCAGGATTGTATTCGGTGATTTTTGCTTCGTTGTCATAAGCCCACGAGGCACGCGGCAGAATGGACGCCGCGGTTTCCGCCGTACCGTAATAAATCGACTGCATCAATCGTTCGTTATTAATGGCCAGCGCCAGCGCATGACGGACCGCCGGATTATTCAGCGGCGCTTTATTAGTATTAAAGGCCAGATAGGCGATGTTCATCCCCGGGCGCAGCGTCAGCCGCAGGCGCGGATCGTCGCGCAAAATGGACAATTGGCTGGCGGCGGGCCAGGCCAGCACATCACATTCGCCGGTTAACAGCCGCGAGAGACGGCCCGTGCCGCCGGAGCCAAGATCGACCACCACCTGCGGCATTAGCGGTTGACCGCGCCAGAAATGGGGATGGCGCTGCAAGCGGATATATTGCCCAGAGCGATATTCGCTGAGCTGATAAGGCCCCGTACCGATCGGCTGGCGATCCAGCTGCTCCTGACGATCGGTTTTGGTTAACGCGGCGGCATATTCCGCCGACATGATTGAGGCGTAATGGGTTGCCAGATGCCAGAGAAACGAGGCGTCTGGCCGGGTCAGACGAAACTCGACGGTGCGATTATCCAGCTTGCGCACGCTTTCCACCGTATCGGCAAACTGAAGGCTGTCGAAATAGGGGAAGCTGCTGCCGTTAACGTTGTGCCACGGATGATGGCGGTTGAAGATGCGCTGGAAGGTAAATACCACATCGTCGGCGTTTAACGGGCGGGTCGGTTTAAACCACGCGGTACTCTGAAAAGCGACGCCGCTGCGCAGATAAAAGCGGTAGGTTGCGCCGTTATCCAGCACTTCCCAGCGTTCAGCCAGTTCAGGCACCAGACGATAGGTATAGGGATCGACCTCCAGCAGGCGATCGTACAGCTGATCGGCCAGCGTATCGACAATCAGGCCGCTCCCCGCTTTTTGCGGGTTAAAGGTGCTCACCTGTCCGTTGACGCAATAGACAAAACCGCTATCGCGGATATCGGAAACAGGCGAAGCCGGTGGCACAGGGGCGGCATGAGCCAGGCCGTAAAACAGGCCGACTGCGGCGACCAAAGATGACAAAACCAGGCGCATAATTTTCAGGGTTTTCAGATTCGATCTGCAAAGTGTATCGCACTTATGTCGGCTGCGTAAAAATGTCTGCGGACAAACGCTGTAAATCTCGCCAGTTTTGCCTTTTCCGGGGCTAAATTTGATGTTTTTTGAGCAATGCCCGTAGCTGGTGATAGGTCAGCCCCAACAGTTCGGCCGCGCGTTTTTGATTGAACCGGCCTTGTTGCAGGCTTTTTTCCAGTAGCGCGCGCTCTTGTTGCTGTTGATACTGACGTAAATCCAGCGGCAGATCGGGAAGGGCATCTGCCTGGCTTTGCGAAGCAGACGGCGGCGGCAGGGCGCGAGCAAAGGGATCGATAATAATCTCATCTAACGGCTCGTCGCTGGTGCCGTGACGGTACACTGAGCGCTCCACCACATTTTTCAGCTCACGAATATTCCCCGGCCAGCGATAGTCCTGTAGCGTCTGGCTGGCGCGTTCGGTAAAACCCGGAAACAGCGGCAGGCCGATTTCGCGGCACATCTGGATTGCGAAATGATCGGCCATCAGCATGATATCGCTTTGCCGCTCGCGCAGCGGTGGAAGCTGCACCACGTCAAAAGCCAGCCGGTCGAGCAGGTCGGCGCGGAACGTACCTTCGTCAACCATGGCGGGCAGATCCGCATTCGTCGCACAGACCAGCCGGACATTCACCTGGAGTGGTTGACTGCCGCCCACGCGTTCCAGCTCGCCATACTCAATGACGCGCAGCAGTTTCTCCTGCACCAGCATTGGCGCGGTTGCCAGCTCATCCAGAAAAAGAGTGCCGCCATCGGCGCGTTCAAAACGCCCCGGATGGCGCTTTTGCGCCCCGGTAAACGCACCGGCTTCATGGCCAAAAAGCTCGGAGTCGAGCAGATTTTCGTTAAGCGCCGCGCAATTGAGCGAGACAAAAGGGCCCTGCCAGCGGGAGGAGAGAAAGTGCAGGCGACTGGCGATCAGCTCTTTTCCCGTACCGCGTTCGCCAATAATGAGCACCGGTTTCGTCAGCGTTGCCAGCCGCGAGACCTGTTCCAGCACCTCAATAAAGCTGTTCGCTTCGCCCAGCAGGTTGTCTTTATATTCAGCCATGATGAAATTCACCATAAGTTAGTGTGATTCACCAGTTAACTGTATCTGTGTATCGATGATAAATCAATCAAGCGCTGATAAAACAATAACATAAAAAGATGGCACGCCGATTGCAGATAGCTATTCAGCAGGGCACCGCCCGATATAATGAACACTATTATGAGGATCCAATTATGGGTATTTTTTCTCGTTTCGCCGACATCGTGAACGCCAACATCAACTCGCTGCTGGAAAAGGCGGAAGATCCGCAGAAACTGGTGCGCCTGATGATTCAGGAAATGGAAGACACGCTGGTTGAAGTCCGCTCCACCTCCGCTCGCTCGCTGGCAGAGAAAAAGCAACTCACCCGCCGCATTGAACAAGCGACGGCTCAGCAGGCAGAATGGCAGGAAAAAGCGGAACTGGCGCTGCGTAAAGATAAAGACGATCTGGCTCGTGCCGCGCTGATTGAGAAGCAAAAGCTGACCGATCTGATTGCTACCCTGGAAGATGAGAGCACGCTGGTTGATGAAACCCTGGCCCGCATGAAAAAAGAGATTGGCGAGCTGGAAAATAAACTGAGCGAGACCCGTGCGCGCCAGCAGGCATTAACGCTGCGTCATCAGGCCGCAAGTTCATCACGCGACGTGCGCCGTCAACTGGACAGCGGTAAAATTGATGAAGCGATGGCCCGTTTTGAATCTTTCGAACGCCGTATTGATCACATGGAAGCCGAAGCGGAAAGTCATGGCTTTGGTAAACAGAGAACGCTGGATCAGCAGTTTGCCGATCTGCAAGCCGACGATGAAATTAGCGAGCAACTGGCGGCACTGAAAGCCAGAATGAAGCAGGATAATCAATAATTATTTGGCGGTGCCCGAGCGCACCGCCGCTCAATATCTGTAAGGAGTACACATGAGCACGCTTTTTCTTGCCATACCGTTGACCCTGTTCATTTTATTTATTCTGCCTGTCTGGCTGTGGCTGCATTATAACAACCGTTCGCGCAACGGTGCGTTATCAGCGAATGAGCAGCAGCAACTGCTCCAGCTTAACGATGAAGCCCAACGGATGCGGGAGCGTATTCAGGCGCTGGAAGCTATCCTTGATGCAGAACATCCTGAGTGGAGGAATCGCTAATGGCCGTCATCGATCTGAATAAAAAGCTGTGGCGACTTCCCCAGCAGGGCATGGTGAAGGGCGTCTGCGCCGGGATCGCGCACTACTTTGATGTGCCGGTGAAGCTGGTCCGCCTGATCACCGTATTAGCGATGGTTTTTGGGCTATTCTTCTTTGTGGTGGTGGCCTATATCATTATGGCTTTCATGCTGGATCCAATGCCAGAAGGGGAGATTAACGGTGAGCGGACCCCATCCAGTAGCGAATTACTGGCAGTGGTGGACCGTGAACTGGCGGATGGCGAAAAGCGTCTGCGCGAAATGGAACGCTATGTGACCTCGGATACCTTCTCACTTCGCAGTCGATTCCGTCAGCTTTAATGAACAGGAGCCTGACATGAACAGTAAGTGGCAGAAAGCCAGCACCCGCGTTAAACCCGGCCTAAAGATCGCCGGCAAGCTGGTGCTGCTCACCGCGCTGCGCTACGGTCCGGCAGGCGTGGCGGGGTGGGCGATTAAATCGGTTGCCCGCCGTCCGTTAAAAATGCTGCTGGCAGTGGCGCTTGAGCCGTTGCTGAACCACGCCGCAAAAAAAGTCTCCCGCCGTTACGCAAAGCGTCAAACCCCACGGTGACCCTTCCGGTCACCGTAACAACCCTTTCACATATTCCTCTCTGAATTTGCGGCAGCTCACAAATTACAAAATTACTGTGGTAAAAATCTTTTTTTAGCCTCGTATGGCTCATGCTCCGCATTGACAGCTAATTTTCACAGTAGTAGTCTCCCCTTCCGTGGGACCGCTACCATGGAAAAGTGAAATGAAGGAAAAAATTAATCAGTTGCTGAACGATGTTTACGCCGATGCATTTTCAGCGGCACATCGTGAAGCGTTATTTACCGCCATTGACCGCAGTAAATCATTAATTACTCAACAGCGTAAGCAGGGATGGGATGAAAGTGATGTGGTGTTAATCACCTATGCCGATCAGTTTCATCACGCTGAACAAAAACCGTTGGCAATATTTAATCAATTTTACCAGAAATGGTTTAAGTCCGTTTTCTCGCACGTTCATCTATTACCCTTCTGCCCGTGGTCATCAGACGACGGTTTCTCCGTGATTGACTATCATCGAGTTGCCCCGGAAAGTGGGGACTGGAATGATATCGCGGAATTAAAAAGACAAACAAAATTAATGTTTGATTTTGTCTGCAATCATATGTCGGCAAAAAGTGAATGGTTTAATAACTATTTACAGCAAAAACCGGGTTTCGAGAATTTCTTTATTGAGATGGATCCTGAGACGGATTTATCCGCGGTAACGCGCCCTCGCGCACTGCCACTGCTGACGCCTTTTACCCTGAGCGATGGCTCGGTACGTCACCTGTGGACCACCTTCAGCGAAGACCAGATCGATCTCAATTACGCCTGCCCGGAAGTGCTGCTGGCGATGGTGGACGTGCTGCTGCATTATCTGTTGCAGGGCGCGGACTATATCCGTCTTGATGCGGTTGGCTTTATGTGGAAAACGCCGGGCACCAGCTGCATTCATCTTGAAAAAACGCACCTGCTCATCAAACTATTCCGCGCTATCGCCGATGCTGTTGCGCCGGGAACGGTGATCATCACTGAAACCAATGTGCCGCATAAAGACAATATTTCTTATCTCGGCAATGGCAGTGATGAAGCGCATATGGTTTATCAGTTCTCTTTGCCGCCGCTGGTATTACACTCGGTACACAGTCAGGATGCTACCGCGCTGTGTCGCTGGGCGCAGAGCCTGACGCTGCCTTCTGATAAAACGACCTGGTTCAACTTCCTGGCCTCTCACGACGGGGTTGGCCTGAATCCGCTACGCGGGATTTTGCCGGAAGATGACATTCTGCAACTGGTCGACAAACTTCAGCAGCAAGGTGCGCTGGTTAACTGGAAAAATAACCCGGATGGCAGCCGCAGCCCTTACGAAATCAACGTGACCTATATGGACGCGCTGAGTCGTCAGGATGACAGCGACGATGAGCGCCTGGCCCGCTTTACGCTGGCGCACGCGATTTTACTGACCTTCCCTGGCGTACCGGCGGTATATATCCAGAGTATTATGGGGTCACGTAACGACTATGCGGGCGTAGAAAAACTGGGCTATAACCGCGCTATTAATCGCCAGAAATATGACGCAGCTGAAATAGAGCAGCAATTATCTGCGTCTGGCTCGCTGCGCAGCAGGGCTTACCATATCCTTTCTCAACTGATTGTGCTTCGCCGTCAGCATAAAGCATTTCACCCGGATAGCCAGTTTACTATTCAGACGCTCAATCCCAGCGTACTGCTAATTACCCGTACGGCTAATGATGGGGAAGAAATTACTGCTCTGTTTAATATTAGTGATAAAGAACAGCATGTCGATGCAAACGTACAGGGTGGTTTTGATTTAATTAATAAACATGCCGTTATGGATACGTCGGTAACACTGCGCCCGTGGCAGGTTACCTGGATCAAAAAACAATAAAGGAACGTCTTATGAATAAATCAAAAATAGCGCTGTTAGCAGCGCTGATTTCCTGTACGCTCATTTCAGGTTGCGATGATAATAATAAGCATAAAGTGGCCATTGAATTTATGCATTCTTCTGTTGAGCAGGAACGCCAGGCCGTTATTACCAAACTGATTGAACGCTTCGAGAAAGAGAACCCGGATATCACCGTTAAACAGGTTCCGGTAGAAGAAGACGCGTATAACACTAAAATTATCACCCTTGCACGTTCCGGATCGCTGCCGGAAGTGATCGAAACCAGCCATGACTATGCCAAAGTGATGGATAAAGAGCAGTTGATCGACCGCAAAGCCATTGGCGAAGCCATTAAAGCGGTGGGTGAAGATCAGTTCTATGACGGCGTTCTGCGTATTGTCCGCACCGAAGACGGCACCGCCTGGACCGGCGTGCCGATTAGCGCCTGGCTACAGGGCGTGTGGCATAAGAAAGATGCACTGGCGAAGGCGGGCATTGCTGAGCCTCATAACTGGCAGGACCTGCTGGCCGCGGCGCAAAAACTTAGCGATCCGGCACAGAAAAAATACGGTATCGCGCTACCTACCGCCGAAAGCGTAATGACAGAACAGGCATTCTCACAGTTTGCCCTGTCTAATCAGGCCAACGTGTTTGACGCCAGCGGCAACATCACCCTTAACACCCCAGAAATGGCGCAGTCACTGGCGTTTTATCGTGACCTGGCTGCGACCACCATGCCGGGTTCAAACGACGTCATGGAGATCAAAGACGCCTTCATGAACGGCTCCGCGCCGATGGCAATGTACTCCACCTACATCATCCCGGCGATATTCAAAGAGGGCGAACCTGCAAACCTCGGTTTCATGGTGCCGACCGAAAAATCCGCAGCCGTGTACGGCACGATCACCTCGCTGACCATCAGTAACGGCCAGACTGAGGACGAAACCGCCGCCGCCGAGAAATTTGTCGCCTTTATGGAGAAAGCGGATAACGCCGCCGACTGGGTCATGATGTCTCCCGGCGCGGCATTCCCGGCGACTAAAACCATCGTCAATACGCCGCAATGGAAAGATAACGAGGTCATTAAAGCCTTTGGCACACTGCCGAATGAACTGATCGCGCAGTACCCGCATATGCAGGTCTTTGGCGCGGTGGGCGACAAAAACTTTACCCGCATGGGCGATGTTACCGGGTCGGGCGTCGTCAGCTCCCTCGTGCATAACGTGACCGTAGGGCAAAAAGATTTGCAGCAAACCCTGACGGAAAGCCAGGCGAAGCTGGATGACCTGGTAAAACAACGTTAATGGCGAAAATGGAAAGTAGTATGAAAAGGTTGTTTTCGGGCCGTTCGGATATGCCTTTTGCCATGCTGCTACTGGCCCCCAGCTTATTATTGCTGGGCGGCCTGGTAGCCTGGCCGATGATATCCAATATAGAAATCAGTTTTTTACGTTTGCCGCTGAACCCGCGTATCAGCTCCACCTTTGTCGGGCTGGATAACTACATCCGCATTCTCGGCGATCCGGGATTCTGGCACTCGCTGTGGATGACCGTCTGGTATACCGCGCTGGTCGTTATTGGCAGTACGGCGCTGGGGCTGGGCGTAGCGATTTTCTTTAATCGCGAATTTCGCCTGCGTAAAACCGCGCGCTCGCTGGTGATTTTATCCTACGTGACGCCGTCAATTTCGCTGGTTTTCGCCTGGAAATATATGTTCAACAACGGCTACGGCATTGTGAACTACCTCGGCGTCGATTTGCTGCATCTCTACGATCAGGCACCACTGTGGTTTGACAACCCCGGCAGCAGCTTTGTGCTGGTGGTGCTGTTCGCCATCTGGCGTTATTTCCCGTACGCCTTTATCTCGTTCCTGGCGATTTTACAGACCATCGACAAGTCGCTGTATGAAGCGGCGGAGATGGACGGCGCGAGCGCCTGGCAGCGGTTTATGATCGTCACCCTCCCGGCCATTATGCCGGTGCTGGCGACGGTGGTGACGTTGCGTACCATCTGGATGTTCTACATGTTTGCCGATGTGTATCTGCTGACGACCAAAGTCGACATCCTCGGTGTTTATCTCTACAAAACGGCATTTGCCTTTAACGATCTTGGCAAGGCAGCGGCGATCTCCGTCGTGCTGTTCGTCATTATCTTTGCGGTCATATTGCTTACCAGGAAGCGGGTGAATCTCAATGGCAACAAATAAACGCACGCTGAGCCGTATTGGCTTTTACATCGGACTGGCGGTCTTTCTTATCATCACGCTGTTTCCGTTTTTCGTGATGCTGATGACCTCGTTTAAAGGTGCAAAAGAGGCGATCTCCCTGAGTCCGACGCTGTTACCGCAGCACTGGACGCTGGAGCACTATGTCGACATTTTTAACCCGCTGATTTTCCCGTTTGTGGACTACTTCCGTAACAGCATGGTGGTGTCGGTCGCATCCTCCGTCATTGCCGTTTTCCTTGGCACGCTGGGAGCCTATGCGCTATCCCGTCTGCGTTTCAAAGGACGGATGACCATCAACGCCAGCTTTTATACGGTGTACATGTTCTCGGGGATCCTGCTGGTGGTGCCGCTGTTCAAAATCATCACCGCGCTCGGGATTTATGACACCGAAATGGCACTGATCATCACTATGGTGACGCAGACGCTGCCAACGGCGGTCTTTATGCTGAAAAGCTACTTCGACACCATCCCGGATGAGATCGAAGAAGCGGCGATGATGGACGGCCTGAACCGCTTGCAGATTATCTTCCGTATTACCGTACCGCTGGCGATTTCTGGTCTGGTATCGGTGTTTGTGTACTGCTTCATGGTGGCGTGGAACGACTATCTTTTCGCGTCCATTTTCCTCTCCAGTTCCAGCAACTTTACGTTGCCGGTCGGCCTGAACACGCTATTCAGTACGCCGGACTATATCTGGGGACGAATGATGGCGGCATCGCTGGTCACCGCACTGCCGGTCGTGATCATGTACGCGCTTTCCGAACGTTTTATTAAGAGTGGTTTGACCGCTGGTGGCGTTAAAGGCTAAGGCGGCCTGTTTAATAAGGATATTGTAATGAAGAAGTTAGTAGCAACTGAACCGCGCGTAGCGGCCCTTGTTGAGTATGAAGACCGCGCTGTTGCGGCCAATGAAGTGAAAATCCGCGTGATGTTCGGCGCGCCGAAACACGGCACTGAAGTGGTGGACTTCCGTGCGGCCAGCCCGTTCATTGATGAAGACTTCAATGCGGAATGGCAGATGTTTATGCCTCGTCCGGAAGGGGCAGCACGCGGTATCGAGTTCGGTAAATTCCAGCTGGGTAACATGGTTGTCGGCAAGATTATCGAAAAAGGTGACGGCGTCACAGATTACGCCATTGGCGATTGTGTCTGTACCTATGGCCCGCTGTCTGAGACGGTGATCGTTAACGCGGTCAACAACTATAAGCTGCGCAAAATGCCGGAAGGCGCATCCTGGAAAAATGCGGTGTGCTACGACCCGGCGCAGTTTGCGATGAGCGGCGTGCGTGAAGGTAACGTCCGCGTAGGTGATTTTGTGGTGATCATTGGCCTGGGGGCGATTGGTCAAATTGCCGTCCAACTGGCGAAAAAAGCGGGCGCGTCCGTGGTCATTGGCGTCGATCCGATTGAACATCGCTGCGAGATCGCCCGCCGTCACGGCGCGGATTACTGCATGAGCCCCATCGGCACCGATGTCGGTATGGAAATCAAAAAAATCACCGGCAAGCAGGGCGCTGACGTCATCATCGAAACCAGCGGCTATCCGGATGCGCTGCAATCCGCGCTGCGCGGCCTGGCCTACGGCGGCACTATCTCCTACGTGGCCTTCGCCAAACCGTTTAGCGCAGGCTTTAACCTCGGCCGTGAAGCGCACTTCAACAACGCGAAAATCGTCTTCGCCCGCGCCTGTAGCGAACCGAACCCGGATTACCCGCGCTGGAACCGTAAGCGTATCGAAGAGACCTGCTGGGAACTGCTGATGAACGGTTATCTGGACTGCGAAGATCTGATCGAGCCGGTCGTGAGCTTTGCGACCAGTGCTGAGAGCTACATGAAGTATGTCGATCAGCATCCGGATCTAAGCATCAAAATGGGCGTGACGTTTTAAGGTTAAGGACAACAACAAATGAAAATCGGAACACAGAATCAGGCCTTCTTCCCGGAAAATATCCTGGAAAAATTCCGCTATATCAAAGCAATGGGTTTTGACGGCTTTGAAATCGACGGCAAACTGCTGGTCAACAATATCGAAGAAGTCAAAGCAGCGATCAAAGAAACCGGTCTGCCGGTCACTACCGCCTGCGGCGGCTACGACGGCTGGATCGGCGACTTCATCGAAGAGCGTCGCCTGAACGGCTTACAGCAGATCGAACGCATTCTGGAAGCGCTGAGCGACGTCGGCGGTAAAGGCATTATCGTACCTGCCGCCTGGGGAATGTTTACCTTCCGTCTGCCGCCAATGGTGTCACCGCGCAGCCTCGAAGGCGACCGCAAAATGGTCAGCGATTCGCTGCGCGTGCTGGATAAGGTAGCGGCCCGTACCGGCACTACCGTTTATCTGGAGCCGCTGAACCGCTACCAGGATCATATGATCAACACCCTGGCCGACGCGCGCCGCTACATTGTGGAAAACGACCTGAAACACACGCAGATCATCGGCGATTTCTACCATATGAACATCGAAGAAGATGATATGGCAAAAGCGCTGCACGATAACCGCGATTTGCTGGGTCATGTGCATATCGCCGATAACCATCGCTACCAGCCGGGTACCGGTACGCTGAATTTCAAACAGCTGTTCGACCAGCTGCGCAGCGACAATTATCAGGGCTACGTGGTCTATGAAGGGCGCGTGCGGGCGGAAGATCCGGCCGAAGCGTATCGTCAGTCTCTCGCCTGGCTGCGTAACTGCTAAGAGGTCACACGTGAAGAGTACAACGAAAACTTCTCCGCTGCGCGTCGCCATTATTGGTGCCGGGCAGGTAGCGGATAAAGTTCACGCCTCGTACTACTGCACCCGTGACGATCTGGAACTGGTGGCTGTCGCAGACAGCCGCCTTTCCCAGGCGCAGGCGCTGGCAGAGAAATACGGTAATGCCCAGGCCTGGGACGATCCCGAGGCTATGCTGCGTGAAGTTCGCCCGGATATCGTCAGCATCTGCTCGCTCAACCGTTTTCATCATGAACACGTGATGCTGGCGCTGGCGGCAGGCTGTCATGTGATGTGTGAAAAACCGCCGGCCATGACGCCAGAGCAGGCGGAAGAGATGTGCCAGGCGGCGCGTCGGGCGGGCAAAGTGCTGGCCTATGATTTTCATCACCGTTTTGCTGAGGATGCGCAGCTTCTGCGGCAGCAGGTGATGGACGGTACGCTGGGCGAAATTTACGTCACCAATGCCAAAGCGTTGCGCCGCTGCGGCGTGCCAGGCTGGGGCGTCTTCACCAATAAAGAACTTCAGGGCGGCGGACCGCTGATCGATCTTGGCGTTCATATGCTGGATGCGGCGATGTACGTGCTGGGTTTCCCGGCGGTGAAAAGCGTGACGGCCCACAGCTATCAAAAAATTGGCACCCGTAAAAACAATGGTCAGTTTGGTGAATGGGATCCTTCGACGTATACGGTGGAAGATGCGCTGTTCGGCACCATTGAATTTCACAACGGCGGCATCTTACGCCTTGAAACCTCTTTTGCGCTCAATATTCCGGAACAGTCGATCATGAACGTCTCTTTTTGCGGCGATCAGGCCGGTGCGACGCTGTTCCCGATGCATATTTACGACGATTGCAACGGCGAGTTACGTACGCTGTTCAGGCGTGAACAGGCTGACGATCGCCGTCACTTCCGCAGTATGGACGCCTTCGTCCGCCATGTGCAGGGCGAGCCGGTCACCATCGCAGATGCTGAACAGGGACGCATCATTCAGCAACTGGTGGCCGCATTGTATCAGGCCGCCGAAACAGGGAAATGTGTAGAGTTATGATGGACGCCACAACGCTCAACGAACCGGTTTTTAGCCCGCACAGCCTGAATAAATACGCGTCTCTGATGACGTCAGGCAATGGCTACATGGGAGTCCGGGCAACGCATGAAGAGGATTACACGGTACAGACGCGCGGGATGTATCTTGCGGGGCTGTATCACCGGGCGGGTAAGGGTGAAACCAATGAACTGGTTAATCTGCCGGACGTGGTCGGCGTGCAGATTGAACTGAACGGCACGCCTTTCTCGCTGCTCAGCGGGCATATTGAAGAGTGGCACCGCGAGCTGAATTTTGCCACCGGTGAGCTTCATCGTTCAGTCGTATGGCAGGCACCGTGCGGTGCGCATTTTGCTATCGAAAGCCGGCGTTTTGCGTCTGCCGCGCAGCCGCAACTGCTCGCGCTGCGGTTAACCATTACGCCGCTGGATACGGCAGCCAGTATCTCGCTCAGCACCGGTATTGACGCAACACAAACCAACACCGGACGCCAGCATCTTGATGAAACCCAGGTTCGGGTCTTCGGCCAGCACACCCTACAGGGCGTGTATACCACCCAGGACGGCGCGGCGGATGTGGTTATCTCATCGTTCTGCCATGTCAGCGGCGAGGCGCAAAGCAACGTTACGGCGAAGAACCGCCGTCTGCTGCAAAACAGCTCGCTCAGGGTGGCGGCAGGTGAAAGCGTTACGCTTGAGAAATTAAACTGGATAGCCTGGTCTGACGATAGTAACCGTGACACAGAGACCGTGTGTCGACAAAACCTGGAGGCGCTTAGCGAATGCGCTTCGCGGGGATATGACAACCTTTGCAATGCCTCGAAAAGTGCCTGGCGTAGTTTCTGGCAGCGTAGCCGCGTTGAAATCGAGGGCTGCGATCCCCGCGATCAGCAGGCGCTTGATTACGCGCTCTATCATCTGCATATCATGACGCCGGAACATGACGAGCGCAGCAGCATTGCGGCGAAAGCGCTGACTGGTGAGGGCTACAAAGGGCATGTTTTCTGGGATACCGAAGTATTCCTTCTGCCTTTTCACCTGTTTACCGCACCTGCCATTGCCCGCCAGTTGCTGCGCTACCGTTGGCATAATTTGCCCGGCGCGCGTGAAAAAGCACGGCGTAACGGCTGGCAGGGCGCGCTGTTCCCCTGGGAAAGCGCCCGCCGCGGTGAGGAAGAAACGCCGGAATTTGCCGCGATCAATATTCGCACCGGCGTGCGTCAAAAAGTGGCCTCTGCGCTGGCAGAACATCATCTGGTGGCAGACATCGCCTGGGCGGTGATCGCTTACTGGCAGGCTACTGGTGACGAAAGTTTTATGGCGCACGAAGGGGTGGATTTGCTGATTGAGACGGCAACGTTCTGGATTAGCCGGGCCACAGAGTGCAACGGTCGCCTGGAAATCCACGATGTCATTGGCCCGGACGAATATACCGAGCACGTCAACAACAACGCCTACACCAACTACATGGCGCATGATAACGTCGCGCAGGCGGTCCATTTTGCCCGCCATTTCGCGCGGGGAGATGAGGCGTTCTATGCCAGCGCCACCCGGTTTTTACAGCGTCTGTGGTTACCTGAATGCGATGAAAATGGCGTGCTGGCTCAGGATGATACGTTCCTGGCGAAACCGGCTATCGATCTCACGCAGTATAAGTTGAAAGCCGGTAAGCAGACGATTTTGCTGGATTACTCCCGCGCCGAAGTCAATGAGATGCAGATCCTCAAGCAGGCCGATGTGGTCATGCTGAATTATATGCTGCCTGACCGCTTTACCCACCGCGAGTGTCTGGCAAACCTGGCGTTCTATGAACCCCGCACCATTCATGACTCCTCATTAAGTAAAGCGATTCACGGGATTGTGGCAGCGCGCTGTGGGGATGTGCATCAGGCGTATCAGTTCTGGCGCGACGGTATTGACATCGACCTGGGTGACGAACCGCACAGCAGCGATGACGGAATTCATGCTGCGGCAACCGGCGCAATCTGGCTGGGGGCGATTCAGGGTTTTGCCGGGCTGAGTCTGCATCAGGGGGGGTTAAAGCTCGCGCCGCGCCTGCCGGCCCACTGGCAAAAAATGACCTTCCCGCTGCACTGGCAGGGCGTAGCGATGCGCTGCACGCTGACGCAGCAGCACATCACCGTTGAAGCGCCGGCATCCGTCAGCTTCTGGCTGTACGGCCAGTACGTCACCGTGGAAGGTGACGCCACCTTTGCGTTAAGCGACTTTATTTTATCTGCGGCTGGGACCGCGACCACGGAGGGGCTATGAATCCTGAGGCCGTAATTTTTGATTTGGACGGCGTCATTACCGACACCGCACATCTGCATTTTCATGCCTGGCGGCAGGTCGCCAGTGAGATTGGTATCGAGATTGACGAGGCGTTTAACAATACCCTGAAGGGCATCAGCCGTGGCGAATCGCTGCGTCGTATTCTGCACTTCGGCGGGCGCGAAGCGGATTTTTCTCAGGCACAGCGTGACGAACTGGCGACGCGTAAAAACAGCATTTATGTCGAGTCGCTTAACCAGCTTACGGCGCAATCTATCCTGCCGGGCATTCATGACCTGCTGCTGGAACTTAAGCAGCGCGGGATCCCAACCGGGCTGGCTTCGGTATCGCTGAATGCCCCCACCATTCTGAACATGCTGGGCATTACGGATCTGTTTACGTTCTGTGCCGATGCCGGAAAGATCGCCCGCTCAAAACCCGATCCGGAGATTTTTCTCGCGGCCTGTCATGGGTTAGGCGTCTCTGCACAACAGTGCATCGGCATCGAGGATGCTCAGGCGGGAATCGACGCTATCAATGCCTGCGGGATGCGCTCCATCGGTATTGGTGCGGATTTGCAGCATGCCGGGCTTCGACTTCTCTCAACCGATCAACTGACGTGGCCGTGCTTATCGGCATTCTGGCAACGCGCAAAATAAGGAAATTACGATGGCACAACTTTCGTTACGGCATATCCAAAAAATCTACGACAACCAGGTTCATGTGGTTAAAGACTTTAATCTGGAGATTGAGGATAAAGAATTTATCGTTTTCGTCGGGCCGTCAGGCTGCGGTAAATCAACCACCCTGCGCATGATTGCCGGTCTGGAAGAGATTAGCGCGGGCGATCTGATGATCGACGGCGTGCGGATGAACGATGTCCCGGCCAAAGCGCGTAACATCGCAATGGTCTTTCAAAACTACGCTCTGTATCCGCATATGACCGTGTACGACAACATGGCGTTCGGTCTGAAAATGCAGAAAATCGATGCCAAAGTCATCGACGAGCGCGTGAACTGGGCCGCCACTGTGCTGGGCCTGCGTGATTACCTGAAGCGTAAACCCGGCGCACTCTCCGGCGGGCAGCGTCAGCGCGTGGCACTGGGCCGTGCCATTGTCCGCGAAGCGGGCGTTTTTTTGATGGATGAACCGCTGTCGAACCTGGATGCCAAACTGCGCGTTCAGATGCGGGCAGAGATTAGCAAGCTGCATCAAAAACTGAATACCACCATGATTTACGTGACCCACGATCAAACCGAAGCCATGACCATGGCAACGAGGATTGTGATCCTGAAAGACGGTATCGTTCAGCAGGTTGGGGCACCGAAAACGGTTTATAACCAGCCAGCCAATATGTTTGTCGCCGGATTCATTGGCTCACCGGCCATGAACTTTATCCGTGGTGCGATTGACGGCAATATGTTTGTGACGGAAACGCTTAAATTAACGATTCCAGAAGATAAGTTGGCTATTTTACAAAAACAGGGATATGAACATAAAGCCATTGTAATGGGGATTCGCCCGGAAGATATTCTGCCTGAAAACCGTCCGGATAATTGTATTGCAGCAAAAATTAGTGTTGCCGAATTAACTGGCGCTGAATTTATGCTTTATACCACTGTCGGGGGGCATGAGTTAGTCGTCCGTGCCGGAGCCGTTAATGATTATTATGCCGGAGAGAATATTAATATTTATTTTGATATGAGTAAATGTCATTTCTTTGATACTGAGAGTGAAGTAGCAATTCGATAATTTTTTGCGCCGGGAAGTTATTCCCGGTTTTACCTCTATTCTACAAGGATTTTAAATTATGAGTACCCTATTGAAAGGTGCAGCCCTGGCAATGTGCGCAGGTATAACCTGTGCCCACGCGGCAGAAAATAATGACTGGCATTTTAATGTTGGCGCAATGTACGAAAGTGAAAACGTTGAAGGCCAGAGCGACGATATGGATGGACTGTTTGAGCCATCTATTTATTTTAATGCTGCAAACGGCCCGTGGCGTATTGCCGTGGCCTATTATCAGGAAGGCCCGGTAGATTATAGTGCAGGCAAGCGCGGTACCTGGTTTGACCGTCCTGAACTGGAAGTACACTATCAGTTTCTTGAAGGCGATGATTTCAGCTTTGGTTTAACCGGTGGTTTTCGTAATTACGGCTACCATTATGTGAACGAAGACGCGGATACCGCCAATATGCAGCGCTGGAAAGTCGCGCCGGACTGGGACGTGAAACTGACAGATGACCTGCGCTTCAGCGGATGGTTTGCCATGTATCAGTTTGTTAACGACCTGAACACTACCGGCTATTCCGACAGCCGTGTGGAAACCGAAACCGGTCTGAACTATACCTTCAATGAAACCGTCGGCCTGACGGTAAACTACTACCTTGAACGTGGTTTCAATCTTGCCGAGAACCGTAATAACGGGGAGTTTTCCACCCAGGAGATCCGCGCCTACTTGCCTGTTTCTTTAGGCAATACGACACTGACGCCTTATACACGTCTGGGACTGGATCGCTGGTCAAACTGGGACTGGCGGGACGATCCGGAACGTGAAGGACATAATTTCGACCGTCTTGGTATGCTCTATGCCTACGACTTCCAGAATGGCCTATCCATGACCCTTGAATATGCCTATGAATGGGAAAACCACGACGAAGGTGAGCGCGATCGCTTCCACTATGTCGGTGTAGGCGTGAACTACGCGTTCTGATAATACATATGCCCGGCGATTAGTTTTGCCGGGCATTACTCAGGCGAGTGATGCGGTAAGAGAGATTTGCGTTTCAACCGTAATTGCCTGCGGGCTGGCTTTGCCGGCAATCCGCTTAAACAGCAAATCACAACTCTGTTCTCCCAGTTCGCGGGTAGGCACATCGATCCCACCCGGCGACGGTGTCAGCATAAAAGAAAGCATCTCATTACTGTAACCCACCACCGCAAGCTGCTGCGGAATGCTAATATTTCTCTCCGCGGCCACGCGATATAAACTCATTATTTTAATGCTGTCGGTAGCGAATACCGCATCGGGCAATTGCGGCTGACTTAATAATATTCTTGCCGCCTCCAGCGCGCTTTCATTGGTATAGCCGCCATCAATAATCCACTGCGGATGCAGCGGGTAATGATGGTTTTCCAGACTGCGTTTATATCCATTAAGGCGATCGATAGATACGTGATAATCCAGCGGCGCATGCAGGCAGGCGATATTTTTATGCCCGCGCTGTATTAAGGCGTCGGTCAGGGCGACGCTGTCGCGAAAGTTATCGGTATCCACGGAATAAACGTGCTCATATTGCCCCTCTACCTTCCCGATGACCACCACTGGAATACTGTATTTATCCAGGCGGGCAAAAAAGGATTCATCAGCTGGTGAACTGAGCATAATAATGCCTTTGATCATCTTCTGCTTAATTTTACTTTCGCATTTCTGTAAATCGTCTTCAGAACTGTGCGAGGTCTGTAAAATAACGTCAAATCCTTCGACTTCTGCCTTTGCCGTGATAGCGTGAAGCACTTCTGAAAAGAAAGGGTTGCCTGCCGTGGTTTTCGCCGAACGGGTTGAAATAACCATGATCGCGTCAAAACCCGAGGAGGTCAGCGCCCGTGCCAGTTTATTCGGCTGATAGTTTAATTGTTCGATGGCTTGCAGGACTTTTTCCCGCGCTTCGGGGGAGATATTAGTCTGCTTATTCAATACGCGGGAAACCGTCGATTTCGACACGCCGGATACGCGGGCAATATCATAAATAGTGGGTGACATACTTCCAGACTGCTCCGTCATAGCGTCTAAATTATGACTATCTTACTGGAGATGTGTCTGATTACAACAACAGCGGTTGGATTATCAACAACCTGACCCCATTTTGTATACTCAGGATAAACCGCCCGGCGGCAGCGGCAGCGACAGAGATAAAGGGAAGGGGATGAAGCGACTTAAAAACGAATTAAATGCGCTAATGAATCGTGGTGTGGACAGGCACCTGCGGCTGGCGGTCACTGGCCTGAGCCGCAGCGGGAAAACCGCGTTCATTACCTCAATGGTCAATCAGCTTCTGAATCTCCATGCCGGGGCACGGCTGCCGCTGCTGAGCGCGGCGCGTGAGGAGCGGTTGTTAGGCGTCAAACGCGTACCGCAGCGCGATTTCGGCGTGCCCCGTTTTACCTATGATGAGGGGCTGGCCCAGCTCTACGCCTCGCCGCCGACATGGCCAACGGCAACCCGTGGCGTTAGCGAGATCAATCTTGCGTTGCGCTTTCGCTCAAACGATTCGCTGCTGCGTCACTTCAGGGAAACCTCAACGCTCTATCTGGAAATCGTCGATTATCCCGGAGAATGGCTGCTCGACCTGCCGATGCTGGCGCAGGACTATCTGAGCTGGTCCCGGCAGATGACCGGCCTGTTACAGGGGCAGCGCGCGGAATGGTCTACAAAATGGCGCGAATGTTGTCAGGATCTTGATCCGCTGGCCCCCGCCGATGAAAACCGGCTGGCGGAGATCGCCGCCGCCTGGACCGCGTATTTGCACCAGTGCAAAAAAGAGGGGCTGCATTTTATCCAGCCTGGACGCTTCGTGCTGCCCGGCGATATGGCCGGTGCGCCCGCGCTACAGTTTTTCCCGTGGCCGAACGTTGATGACATCGGCGAATCCACGCTGGCGCAGGCGGGACGACAGACGAATGCCGGTATGTTGCGCGAACGGTTTAATTATTATTGCGAGAAGGTGGTCAAAGGCTTTTACAAAGAGTACTTCCTGCGCTTTGACCGGCAGATCGTGCTGGTGGACTGCCTGCAACCGCTCAATAGCGGCCCGCAGGCGTTTAACGATATGCGCCTGGCGCTGACGCAATTGATGCAGAGTTTCCATTACGGCCAGCGCACGCTGTTCCGCCGCCTTTTTTCGCCGGTCATTGATAAACTGCTGTTCGCGGCCACCAAAGCCGATCACGTGACCCTCGATCAGCACGCCAATATGGTCTCGCTGCTGCAACAGTTGATTCAGGACGCGTGGCAGAATGCGGCCTTTGAAGGCATCGCGATGGACTGTCTGGGACTGGCGTCGGTGCAGGCGACGCAAAGCGGGGTGATCGACGTTGAGGGCGAAAAAGTGCCTGCGCTGCGGGGTCATCGTCTTGATGATGGGGCACCGCTGACGGTCTATCCGGGTGAGGTTCCCGCCCGGCTACCGGGGCAGGCATTCTGGCAACAGCAGGGGTTTCAATTTGAAGCGTTTCGCCCGCCGGTAGTGGATGTCGATAAACCGTTACCGCATATCCGCATTGACGCGGCGCTGGAATTTTTAATTGGGGATAAATTGCGATGACTGAACCACTCAAACCGCGTATCGATTTCGCTGGCCCGCTGGATGCCGAACGGGAAGAGTCGTTCAGGGCGTCCCGCCACTTCAGCGAACTCGACTCACAAACGTTTGCCCCGGCAGTGACGGACGATCCGCTCACGGAAGAGGGGCCAGCGGAAGCCGCCGTGGCGGCGGCGCTGCGGCCAAAACGCAGTCTGTGGCGCAAAATGGTGATGGCGGGCCTGACGCTGTTTGGCGTCAGCGTTGTCGGACAGGGCGTACAGTGGGCGATGAACGCCTAGCACACGCAGGACTGGGTGGCGCTCGGTGGCTGTGCCGCCGGTGCGCTGATCGTCGGCGCGGGCGTCGGCTCCGTCGCGACCGAATGGCGACGCTTGTGGCGTCTGCGGCAACGGGCGCACGAGCGTGACGAGGCGCGTGAATTGCTTACCAGTCACGGGACGGGCAAAGGCCGCGCGTTTTGTGAAGCGCTGGCGCGTCAGGCGGGCATCGACCAGTCGCACCCTGCGTTACAGCGCTGGTACGCCGCGATCCACGAAACGCAGAACGACCGCGAGATCGTCAGTTTGTATGCCCATCTGGTGCAGCCAGTGCTGGATGCGCAGGCGCGGCGTGAAATCAGCCGCTCGGCGGCAGAATCTACCTTGATGATTGCCGTCAGCCCGCTGGCGCTGGTGGATATGGCGTTTATTGCCTGGCGTAACCTGCGCCTTATCAACCGTATCGCCACCCTCTACGGCATCGAGCTGGGGTATTACAGTCGCCTGCGTCTGTTCCGCCTGGTGTTGCTGAACATCGCTTTTGCCGGGGCCAGTGAACTGGTGCGGGAGGTGGGAATGGACTGGATGTCTCAGGATCTTGCCGCCCGGCTGTCAACCCGGGCCGCGCAGGGTATTGGTGCAGGTTTGTTAACCGCCCGGCTGGGCATCAAGGCGATGGAGCTGTGCCGTCCATTGCCTTGGATAGACGGTGATAAGCCGCGTCTGGGCGATTTTCGTCGTCAGCTTGTCGGTCAGCTGAAAGAGACGCTCCAGCGCAATAAAACGCCGGGCGACCGCTCACAATAAGCACATAATTGCGCTCATTCGCGTAACTTTTCCACTAAGCTGTCAATATTTGTTGACAGCTATCTTCCCGATTGCCTGCGGGTAGCTTATTATTCTTATCATCGTTGACTGTTCAGGGAAAAATCCCATGCGTCTTGAAGTCTTTTGTGAAGATCGTCTCGGTCTGGCTCGCGAATTGCTCGATCTGCTGGTGTTACGCGGCATCGATTTGCGCGGCATTGAGATCGATCCCGTTGGGCGTATTTACCTTAATTTCTCCGAGCTGGAGTTTGACTCTTTCAGCCGACTGATGGCGGAGATCCGCCGCATCGCCGGAGTGACCGATGTCCGCACCGTGCCGTGGATGCCCTCAGAGCGGGAACATCTGGCGCTCAGCGCGCTGCTGGAAGCGATGCCCGATCCAATGCTGTCGCTGGATACCAAAAGCAAAATTGAGCTGGCTAACCCGGCCTGTTGTCAGCTGCTGGGGCAGAGTCAGGAGCGGTTGCGCAATCATAATATTGGTCAACTGATTGGCGATTTTAACTTCCTGCGCTGGCTGGAAAATAAACCCACCGACTCTCATACCGAACATGTGGTGGTGAACGGGCAAAATTTCCTGCTGGAGATCACCCCGGTCTTTCTCGACGGGGAAGATGCCCAGCCGCTGCTGACCGGCGCAGTGGTGATGCTACGCTCTACCGTGCGGATGGGCCGTCAGTTGCAGAATGTCAGCGCTCAGGACGTCAGCGCCTTCAGCCAGATTGTCGCCGTCAGCCCGAAAATGCGCCATGTGGTTGAGCAGGCGCGCAAACTGGCGATGCTGACCGCGCCGCTGTTAATTGTTGGCGACACCGGTACCGGAAAAGATCTCATTGCTCACGCCTGTCACCAGGCCAGCCCGCGCGCTGCGAAACCTTATCTGGCACTCAACTGCGCCTCGATCCCTGAAGATGCGGTGGAGAGCGAATTATTCGGCCATGCGCCGGAAGGCAAGAAAGGCTTTTTCGAGCAGGCTAACGGCGGCTCGGTGCTGCTGGATGAGATTGGTGAGATGTCGCCGCGTATGCAGGTAAAACTGCTGCGGTTCCTCAATGACGGCACCTTCCGCCGGGTTGGGGAAGATCATGAAATTCACGTCGATGTGCGGGTGATTTGCGCCACGCAAAAAAATCTTCAGGAACTGGTGCAAAAGGGGCTGTTCCGTGAGGATTTGTACTACCGCCTGAATGTCCTGACCCTGAACCTGCCGCCGCTGCGCGAAAGAGCGCAGGATATCATGCCGCTGACCGAGCTATTTGTCGCCCGCTTTGCCGATGAGCAGGGTCTTGCCCGGCCAAAACTCGCCGCCGATGTCAGCGGGGTCTTAACCCGCTACGCCTGGCCCGGCAACGTGCGCCAGTTGAAGAATGCCATTTATCGCGCGTTAACCCAGCTTGAGGGTTATGAACTGCGCTCGCAGGATATTTTGTTACCGACCACCGATGTCCAGATTGAATTGCCGGGTGAAGAGGCGATGGAGGGCACTCTTGACGATATCACCAGCCGCTTTGAACGTTCTATTCTCATCCAGCTTTACCAAAGCTATCCGAGCACCCGTAAGCTGGCGAAGCGCCTTGGCGTCTCGCATACCGCGATTGCCAACAAACTGCGTGAATATGGGCTGAGCCAGAAAAAAGGCGAAGAGTAAAAATTAAAGGCCCATATTCGTTATGGGCCTTTTTTCATGAACGCGACGCTTAGGCTTTCAGCGTTGCCAGCGCAGCGGCGTAGTCAGGCTCAGTAGTGATCTCATTCACCAGCTGGCTGAAGACGACGTTATCGTGTTCATCAATGACGACCACGGCACGGGCAGCAAGCCCTTTCAGTGCACCTTCCTCAATACCGACACCGTAATTCTGCAAAAACTCAGGATTACGCAGGGTGGAGAGGGTGACCACATTGCTCAGACCTTCCGCACCGCAGAAACGCGAATGGGCGAAAGGCAGATCCGCAGAAATACACAGGACCACGGTGTTATTCACTTCGGTCGCAAGTTGGTTAAACTTACGCACAGAAGCGGCACAAACGCCGGTATCAATACTTGGAAAAATGTTCAACACTTTGCGTTTACCCGCGTACTGGGCGAGCGTGACATCGGAGAGATCTTTAGCAACCAGTGTGAAAGGCTGAGCCGGAGTGCCAGCCTCAGGAATAGCGCCGGAAACGGCGACCGGATTGCCCTGGAAATGCACGAGTTGTGACATAATTTTCTTCCTGTTTACATATAATTAACGCCAACGCTAGTGTATGACATCAGTAGTTAACACAGCAAACGCTTTTAGCGAGGATCAGTAATGAGAAGCCTGAGAGTTTATGAGGAAGCCTGGCCGCTACATACGCCGTTTGTTATCGCCAGAGGCAGCCGCAGTGAAGCGAAAGTCGTGGTGGTTGAAATTGAAGACGAGGGCGTGAAAGGCGTCGGCGAATGCACACCGTATCCTCGCTATGGTGAAAGTATTGCCTCGGTAATGGCGCAGATCATGACGGTCCATGAACAGCTTGAGGCGGGCGCGACGGCGCAGCAAATCCAGCACATGCTGCCTGCTGGCGCGGCCCGTAATGCGGTTGACTGTGCGCTGTGGGATTTGGCCGCACGCAAAGCGGGGCAAACGCTTGGCGGTTATCTGAACGTCGCGCTACCGCAACAGGTTTTGACGGCGCAAACGGTGGTCATTGGTGCGCCGGAGCAGATGGCCGCCAGCGCCTCAACGCTGTGGCAAAAGGGGGCGCGTTTGCTGAAAATTAAAATGGACGATCATCTGATCAGCGAACGTATAGTGGCTATCCGTGCCGCTGTACCGGAGGCGACGCTGATTGTCGATGCCAACGAATCCTGGAGTAGTGAGGGGCTCGCCGCCCGCTGTCAACTGCTGGCCGACCTGGGCGTCGCGATGCTGGAACAGCCGCTGCCCGCCGAAGAAGACGAGTCGCTGGCGAACTTCATCCACCCGCTGCCGATTTGCGCCGATGAGAGTTGTCATACCCGCGCCAGTCTGAGCGGGCTATCCGGCCGCTATGAGATGGTCAATATCAAACTGGATAAAACCGGTGGCCTGACCGAGGCGCTGGCGCTGGCGCAGGAGGCCCGCGAGCAGGGGTTTGAGTTAATGCTGGGCTGTATGCTATGCACCTCGCGCGCCATCACCGCCGCGCTGCCGCTGGTCAATCAGGTACGTTTTGCCGATCTGGATGGCCCCACCTGGCTTGCCGCCGACGTGGAGCCGTCATTGCACTTTACCACCGGTGAACTTCACCTCTGAGGTTGCCAGCGCAGCAAGCCCGTCATGGCTGACAAATATTTCTCGCTGGCTTCATCGCTGGAGATCGGCGGGAATTCGGCGGTAATGCAGGGCAGATTAATATCCGCACACCAGCTACCGAATGAGCCTGGTGTGTCATATCCCACGCTGCCCACCAGCGGCAGGGAAAACGCCTCCGCCAGCCATTCTCCGAGGGCCGAATGGGCCGGGTCCTCAATACAGGCCAGCGGATCGTGAAAGGAAACCACCCACGCAGGGTGGATCTGCTGGATCAACTGGCAAAGCGCCCGGGTTTCCGGTTCCGAACCCGGCGCGTCGCCGGTCAGCAGGACCACATCGCGCTGCGGGGCTGCGCTGTTCCAGCGATAGACCGTTTCGCCCGCCTTCCAGTTGGCCGCCGGGAAATTGCGGTTAAGATCGACCCCGTTAGCGTTTGCCCGTAACCCGAGCTGGCAGCCATCAGGATTGACGGTCAATACCACGTGATGACGCCGCAATTCAGGGGCCAGAGTGCGCAGCGCACAGGAGAGGGTGACGATAGACGCGTTTTCATCACCGTGCGTTCCGGCAATAATTAATCCGCTGTCGCGCTCGGCCAGCGGTGCAGGAAACCAGAGTAGCGGTGCGCCAAGTAATGAGCGTCCATAGTGCAATGTACCGGGCGGAAACGCGCCACGCTCGGTACGGGGGCGAGTTATTGTCATCATTCACCTCGAACAATCCATTTGCTTTCACAGTATAGTAATTTGCGGCAACGTCAATTTCCTGACATAAGTCGTTTGCATTTCTATTAAGCAAAACAAATAATTAATTCATTCTGTTTTCAATTGCCGGGGAAGCTCATGAAGTATCCTGTTTCGTTGACCTGCTGTGCGCTGTGTTTTAGTTCGCTTTCATCTTTTTCATTTGCTGCGGAGATCCCGCCTGGCACGGTGCTGGCTGAGAAACAGGAACTGGTGCGCCATATTAAAGATGAGCCTGCTACGCTGGATCCGGCAAAAGCCGTTGGCCTGCCGGAAATACAGGTTATCCGCGATCTGTTTGAAGGTCTGGTCAATCAAAATGCCAAAGGGGAGATTGTTCCCGGCGTCGCGAGTAAATGGCAGTCCAGCGATAATCGGGTCTGGACATTTACCTTGCGTGATAATGCGCAGTGGTCGGATGGTACGCCGGTAACGGCGCAGGATTTTGTCTACAGCTGGCAGCGGCTGGTCGATCCTAAAACGCTGTCTCCCTTTGCCTGGTTTGCCGCGCTGGCAGGAATTAACAACGCGCAGGCGATTATCGACGGCAAAATGACGCCGGATAAACTGGGTGTGAGCGCTGTCGATGCCCATACGTTCCGCGTTCAGCTGGATAAACCGCTTCCGTGGTTTACGAGTCTTACCGCCAGTTTTGCGTTTTATCCGGTGCAGAAAGCCAATGCCGAAAGCGGCAAAGAGTGGACCCGCCCCGGCAAACTCATCGGTAACGGCGCGTATGTGCTAAAAGATCGGGTGGTTAATGAGAAACTGGTGGTTGAGCCAAATAGCCACTATTGGGATAACGCCAATACCGTTCTCAAGAAAGTCACTTTTATGCCGATTAACCAGGAATCAGCGGCCACTAAACGCTATCTGGCAGGCGGCATTGATATTACAGAGTCCTTCCCGAAAAACCTGTATCAAAAGCTGCTTAAGGATATTCCAGGCCAGGTTTATACCCCGCCGCAGTTAGGCACCTATTATTACGCCTTTAATACCGAGAAAGGACCGACTGCCGATGCGCGGGTTCGTCTGGCCCTGAGTATGACGATTGACCGTCGTTTGATTGCGGAGAAAGTGCTGGGTACTGGTGAGAAACCGGCATGGCATTTTACCCCAGACGTCACGGCAGGCTTCACGCCGCAAAAAACGCAGTTTGAAGAGATGAGCCAGGCGGAACGTAATGCGCAGGCGAAAACGTTGCTTCAGGCGGCAGGCTACGGCACGGATCGTCCGCTTAAGCTGACGCTGCTCTATAACACCTCTGAGAACCACCAGAAAATTGCGATTGCCGTGGCATCGATGTGGAAGAAAAATCTCGGCGTAGACGTTAAGCTGCAAAATCAGGAATGGAAAACCTATATTGACTCGCGTAACACCGGCAATTTTGATGTGATCCGCGCATCGTGGGTAGGGGATTACAACGAACCTTCCACCTTTTTATCGCTGTTGACCTCAACGCATAGCGGAAATATCGCCCGCTTCAAAAACCCGGCTTACGATAAAATTATCAAACAGGCGGCGCTTGAAACCACGGTGGCCGCGAGAAATGCCGATTACAACGCCGCTGAGCATATCATCGCGGAGCAGGCCCCGATTGCCCCCATTTACCAGTACACCAATGGACGATTGATTAAACCGTGGCTGAAAGGTTATCCCATCAATAACCCGGAAGATGTCGCCTATAGCCGGACGATGTATATCATCAAGCACTAAAACCATCCCGCCTCCTCAACGCTGGTGCCTTTACGCACCAGCGTACCGCTCTCAGTAATCCCGTTGCGCGATCCTGGTCTCTGTAGCCAATAACCGCTTGTTGCAGTCGCACCAAAAATTCATAATCGAGCATAAACTCACTTTTATTTTTGTATATTGGTCATAAAACATCATAATCGAGCATGTGGGTTGTTTTGGTCGCCGCGCTGATGCTCGTGGTTTTACTGTTCAGTAGGGGATGGCACAAAAAATATGAAATTACGTGAAGAGGGTTAAGATGAAAATTGCACATATTGCATTATGGACGCAGGATCTGGAGCAACAGGCGCGCTTCTGGGGCGAGTTTTTCGGCGGCGACATTAACGAGAAATATTGCAGTAAAACTAATCACGGCTTTGAATCTTATTTCGTGACGATCAACAACACGATTGCCGTTGAGTTAATGACCAAACCCGGACTCACTCGGGTCACGCCAGATAATAACAGGACCGGATGGGTTCACCTGGCGATTTCACTTGGCAGTCAGCAGGCAGTAGATGCTATGGCAAGGCGGGCAGAAGCGCAGGGCATTCTGGTCTCGCAGCCGCGCACGACAGGGGATGGCTATTACGAGGCGGTGATAAGCGATCCGGATGGCAATTTAATTGAGATAGTTGAATAAACGTTCAGCCCCCGACAGGCGGGGGCTGAAGTCATACCTGAAAGGCAGGATTAGAACTTCTTATCGTCATTGAAACGATCTTTGTCTAACAGGCGGTCTTTATCGGAAGCAGATTTATCGACTTCAACTTCCTGACGACGTACCGTGTCACGTACCGTTTCGGTGCGCTCAGTCCGTTCGGAATCAATACCGACTTCTTCACGGATATGCGCCGTTTTATTGACTACCGGCACTTCATGAGACTCTTCGACTTCAATCGTTTTATCTGACCAGTCGACATCGTGCAGATAAGCCGGTTCATCTACTGCTGAACGGAAGACGTTGGCATGATGCTCGGTCAGAGAGATATCCTCAGACACATCTTCTTCGGTCGTATAACGGCGCAGACGAATTTTACCGTCGCTGATGCGGCGCTTACTGATATCCACTTCTTCTTCTGCCAGTTTCAGCGTCTCGCGATTAGCCTCATCTGAAAGGTCGCGGTCACGGGTGACAGAGAGATCGTCGGTATCGGTAATTTCATCAGACGCACTCCAGTCACGGGTGCGTTCGGATGCGCTGATGGTATCGGAATCAACAGCACGCACGCCACCGACGTTTGGCGGAATAGTGCCGCCGACACCAGTTACACCGCCAGTCCCAACGCCTGAAACAGGGTTATCGACTGGACGTACGCCGCCGATGTCCGCTGCGGTGGTACTATCAACTTCACCCAGATAATCGCGCTCGGTTGTCGGATCATACGAGCCGCGCAGTGAAGAGTAGTCGCTGGAATAGCTGTCCAGCAGGGCCTCTACACGGTCCGCTTCATCTTTATCGACGCGGGCGGTCAGGAGCACACCGCCAAGCTGAATGGCTTTATTATATTCGGTGGCGTAGTCATCATCGACATCGTCCCCGAACAGTCGCTGCCAGAAGCTCGGATGGCGAATTTCTTTATCTTCAACGCGTAATCTTTCGCCCGATATAATATCAATATGACTTTCCGGGATACCTTCAGCGATCAGTTTTTCTTTCGCTGCTGCTGCCTGCTGGGGTTGCTCGAAGGCGGTAACGATTTTTTCATGAGCCATCTGAGATTCTCCTCGTGCTTAGGTTACGGGGTGTTATTAATCTGATTTCTCATCCGTGGAAATATCTAATTCCTGACGCCTTAATACGACGCTTTCCTGAAAATGTTCGTTGGTAAGTATTTTTTTTACGTGGATCTCCTCTACCAGAACCTGACGGCGTATTATTTCCACCTCTTCCCGAATCACCGGGATGATATAAACATCGCCCTCCTGCCGGGCAGTGGGGATGTTATCAGGTTGTATAATCTCATTTTTAGTAACGCGATGTATTATTGCTTCTTCGCGGGTAAGCTCAGCTTCAATGATCTCCTCATCAGAAACCGTCTTACGGGAAATCTGAATGCGACGATCGACGATTTTTTCTTTCGATACGGCAATTTTTTCTTCCGCTAGCGGCATCGTTTTATCTGGCGTTGACGTAGTATTATTTATAGCATCTTTATTTTGCATATAACGTTTAAGCCCGTGATTTTAAGAATGTTCTTTGTTCAGATAAATAATCGTCTAACGTTGCTGTCAATGTATTTAAGCATAGACCAAACGGTATTTTTCGCCGCGATCTAATTATGTAAAAATGTTAACAGGCAATTTTTAGAGGCGTAAACCTGTGCGAGTTACAGCGGAAGGGAGGGGAAAAGCAATCAATGATGTCAACGAAGGGCGCGGGTAAAAAAACTCTCAGGGACATGAAATCCAGATGTTCCTGAGAGAATGCAATGTGCATTATCATTACAAGAAAGGCTAATTTAAGGGATAAATCCTGAAAAAGATAGGCTATTAATAACTTTATAATTTTTGCTGTTTATTGATTTGTTTCTAATGAAGGTCTAGCTGGCGTGATAGCTGGAGAGGACGACTGGCAGTCGGTAAGAAAAGCCCCTTGCGGGGCTGTTAACCTCAATGCGGGACTTCAGCGACGTTCTTAACTTCAGATTTATTAATCTGCTGTTTCACGCCGTTAGCGTCTTTATAGCCCAGCAGCCCGGTTTCAGATTCCTGCGGTTTACCATCACTGATAATGGTCCGACCATCATTGGTATGAATGGCGTAGCTCGTGCGCGTGCAGCCGGAAAGGGCAGTGGCGGCCAGCAGAACGCTAAGGGGTATAATTAACGCTTTTTTCATGTTTATCCTCGCTACTCTGTTGTTTTGTCAGAACTAAAGTATAGCAGCGAGGATATAGTTTGCAGGGTAACTACAAAAATTAGCAGGATTTGCGCTTAAATTTGATTTTTTATCTCGGGTAGGAGCGGATCAATAAAAGCAGGCTGGTGTGGCATTACAGCAGTCGTTACGCGGCGTTGAAGCAATTCTGCGATCTCGCTGGCCGGCATTGGATGTGCCAGTAAAAATCCCTGCAAATAATCACAGCCAAGACTGGATAACAAATGCTTTTGCTCCACCGTCTCGATACCCTGGGCAACCACGCTCATATGCATGGAGTGTGCAACCTCAATAATATTGGACACAATGGCCATATTTTTACCGTTATAGCGGATATCTTTGATTAGACTGCGATTAATCTTTAATTGCTGCACCGGTAAATCTTTTAACAGCATCACGTTGGTATAACCCGTACCAAAATTATCAATTGCCAGCGTTAATCCCGAGCGCATAAACGCCGTCAGCATCCTCAGGCTGCGCTCAAGGTTATTAAGCGCAATAGACTCAACAATTTTGAGGGTCAGCCGGGCAGGAGAGACGGAATACTTTTCTAACATTGAGCAGATCAGCGTATGAATCTCCTCCTGCTCAAACTGAATGGCAGAAAGCGTGATGGATAACGTCAGTTCATCATGGCCTTCCTCGCTCCATGCGTTAAGCTGGCGACAGGCTTCTTCTATCACCCACTGGCCTACAGGCAGGATCTGGCCATTTTTTTCCAGCGCAGGCAGAAATGCATCAGGCATCACAATGCCATTCACCGGATGACGCCAGCGTAAGAGCGCTTCGAAGCCATGAAGTGCTTCGGTCCCGTTACTGTATATCGGCTGATACCATAATTCGAACTGCTGTAGCGCCAGCGCCTGCATCACATCCTGCTCAAGCATTACCGTGGTAGTGCCTGGCTGCATGGTGTGCGGGTTATACATTGCCCAGTTATTGTGGCCCTGAAGCTTAACGCTATTCATCGCCGTCGCGGCATTCATTTTTAGTTGATGCGAATTCTCGCCGTCGCGCGGGAACATCGCCACGCCCGCGCTGAGTGAGAGGTTGAGCAGCTGCCCGGCTTCATAGACCGGGCGGCGCACCGCATCAAGGATCCCGGCGATGAGATCGGTCGCTTCACCTTCGCTGGTGTCGGGTACCAGCAGCATAAACTCATCGTCTCCCAGCCGTGCCAGCAGCATTTTCGGCCTTAAGCGAGCGCTGAGACGGTTTGCGACAGCCATTAATAACCGGTCGCCCGCTGCATGGCCCAGCGTATCGTTAATGAATTTAAAACCATCAAGGTCCATCACCATCACGGCAAACGTGGCGCGAACGTGCTGCGCGCTGCGCAGGCATTCTTCCAGGCGAACGTCCATCTGGATACGGTTTGCCAGTCCGGTGAGCGCATCGTAGCGTGATTGTCGCTCCAGTTGCAGATTCAACTGCTCAAGATTTTCCGTCAGGCGCGTCGTGCGTACCTGAGAATCAATCGTTGAAAACATCAGCATGCAGCCTAGCAGCAGGAGCGTGGTGGCCGTCACCCACAGGGAAAGACCGTGCTCACTCAGTCCGCCAGCAAGATCGGCACCGTGGCCGCCAAACGTTGCTGCGCCCATGCCGATATAATGGACAGCGGCGACCGCCAGACCCATGACCATCGCGGCGAGAATGCGATGAGAAAGCCGGTTCTTATGCCGTTGGCGCAGGCTGAATGTCAGCCACAGGGCAGTACCGCAGGCGACTAAAGCCACGAGCACTGACAGGGCAATCAGCGGTTTGCTCCACAGAATTGCCCCGTGAAATATCAGCGCTGACATCCCGGTATAGTGCATAGTAACCACGCCACCGCTGAGGATCCCCGTCGCCATAATCCACCGTTTTGGGGCGAGTGCGCTACCGGATACCGCAATCGAAATTGCCGCGATGGCACTGCCAATCGCCACCAGCAGCGAAATAAACGTCAGGGGGAAATCGTAGCGCATCGGCATGGCCATCCTCATGGATAACATGCCGATAAAATGCATTGACCAGATCCCAAGACCCAGCGTTGCGCCGGCGGCAAATCGCCAGAAGAGATCCGTTTTACGTTGTGAAAGCGTAATTTTCGCAGCGCAATCAAGCGCCACGAAGGAGGCAATGAAAGCAACAAGAAAAGAGACCCCGATTAACATCGGGTCCCATGAAACGAGGACCATCATGCCGTCCAGAATAAAATAAGATAAGTCTAATTTAGCAGTAAAATTGCGCTTTGGGTTACTCCTTTGCCCGCCAGGCAAAAATATATTTTCCTTTACACAAACCCGTTTTAGCCCATCCTGGTCGCCGATTTACGCAGGCGGAGGCTCTTAAAGTTATGATTATTCGTTAGCAGGTTAATTAATTCCCTGCACAGCATACATTTTAAAAGTATTTTCTTTTACAGCCGTACCGCTTATTTATAAAAGCCGTTTTATTCAGCTATTTGCCGGACGTGACGTAGGCAAAACCAATTATCCTTTCGCTTACAGTTGCTTAACGACGGCACATGGCTAGACTAACCACAAGAATGATGAATAACGGAGGCGCTGTGGACGTCTTAAAGGGATCGGATGTTAATGTGCCTGATGCGGTATTCGCCTGGCAGCTGGATGGTAAAGGTGGGGTAAAGCCCCTGCAAAATGGCGATCATATTGACGGGCAGCATCCGTGCTGGCTCCATTTGAACTATACCCATCCTGATAGCGCGCAGTGGCTCTCTACCACGCCATTACTGCCCAATAACGTGCGTGATGCGCTGGCAGGGGAGAGCCTGCGCCCACGCGTCAGCCGTCTGGGTGAGGGAACGCTTATTACGCTGCGCTGTATTAACGGCAGCACCGACGAGCGCCCCGATCAGCTGGTGGCGATGCGGGTCTATATGGATGAGCGGCTGATTGTCTCAACCCGTCAGCGTAAAGTGCTGGCGCTGGATGATGTGGTAAGCGATCTCCAGGAAGGCACTGGCCCCACCGATTGTGGCGGATGGCTGGTGGATGTCTGTGACGCCCTGACCGATCATGCCAGTGAGTTTATCGAAGAACTGCATGACCGGATTATCGATCTCGAAGATAATTTGCTCGATCAGGAGATCCCCCCGCAAGGGTTTCTGGCGTTGCTGCGCAAACAGCTTATTGTGATGCGCCGCTATATGGCACCCCAGCGAGATGTTTTTGCCCGCCTTTCCAGCGAGCGCCTGCCGTGGATGAATGACGATCAGCGGCAACGGATGAAGGATATTGCGGACCGTCTGGGACGCGGTCTGGATGAAATTGACGCCTGCATTTCACGCACCGCGGTGATGACCGATGAAATCACCCAGATCACCCAGGAATCCCTGGGGCGGCGAACCTATACTATGTCGCTAATGGCCATGGTATTTTTACCCAGCACCTTCTTAACCGGCTTGTTTGGCGTCAACCTGGGAGGCATCCCTGGCGGCAACTGGCATTATGGTTTTGCGGCCTTCTGCACCATGTTAGTTATCTTAATCGGCGGCGTTACATGGTGGTTACATCGCAGTAAATGGCTGTAAAAATTAACTTTTTTTAACATAAATTGAACATAAAAACGGCTGTTTTATTGCGCGAAGTCAAAAAAGCATCTACCCATTCGGTGCAATATAACTCCCGCAGGTGAATGCAACGTCAAGCGATGGGCGTTGCGCTCCATATTGTCTTACTTCCTTTTTTGAATTACTGCATAGCACAATTGATTCGTACGACGCCGGCTTAGATTAGTCGGCTTTTTTTTTGCCTCCTGCACTACAGCATCTACCTTTAAAGAGGTGTTCCGTAACTGAGGAGTTAAAAATGTCGAGTCTCTCGCTACTTTTTCTTATCCCATCTGCGCAATCCGATCCGGTGCCCGTTGATCCGGTACCCGTTCCCGATCCCATCCCGCGTCCACAACCTATGCCTGACCCGCCGCCGGATGAAGTACCGATTAAATTGTCGCATCACAGCCGCAGATCTGCGAGGATACGCGCCTGCTGATTGCTCCCTTTATAATGAGATGAGATTGTGACCGCTTTTTCAACGCTGAATGTTTTGCCTGCCGCCCAGCTCGGGAACCTTAACGAGCTGGGATATCTTTCGATGACGCCCGTCCAGGCGGCGGCGCTGCCCGCGATTCTGGCGGGTAAGGATGTCCGGGTGCAGGCAAAAACCGGCAGCGGGAAAACGGCGGCATTTGGCCTGGGCCTGCTACAGCACATCGACGCCGGACGTTTCGAAACGCAGTCGCTGGTGCTGTGTCCGACCCGTGAACTGGCGGATCAGGTCGCCAGTGAACTGCGACGTCTGGCGCGTTTTCTGCCCAATATCAAAATTCTGACGCTGTGCGGCGGTCAACCGTTCGGTGCGCAGCGTGATTCCCTGCAACATTCCCCGCATATCATCGTTGCCACGCCTGGCCGTTTGCTGGATCACCTGCAAAAAAATACCGTTTCGCTGGGCGCACTTCAGACACTGGTGATGGATGAAGCGGACAGAATGCTGGATATGGGATTTAGCGAGGCGATTGATGAAGTCATTCGCTTTGCCCCGGCCTCTCGTCAGACGCTGCTGTTTTCCGCCACCTGGCCTGCGGCCATTGCCGCGATCAGCGGCCGGGTACAGCGCGAGCCGCTGACCATTGAGATCGACAGCATTGATGCGCTCCCTGCTGTAGAGCAACAGTTCTATGAAGTTTCACGCGGCGGTAAAATTCCGCTGCTGCAAAAATTGCTCAGTCAGCACCGCCCCGCATCATGCGTGGTGTTCTGTAATACCAAAAAAGATTGCCAGGCGGTCTGTGACACGCTGAACGACTCCGGGCAGAGCACGCTGGCGCTGCATGGTGACCTCGAACAGCGCGACCGCGATCAGACGCTGGTTCGCTTTGCCAACGGCAGCGCTCGCGTCCTGGTGGCGACCGACGTGGCGGCACGCGGGCTGGATATTAAATCGCTGGAGCTGGTCATCAACTACGAGCTGGCATGGGATCCGGAAGTCCACGTGCACCGTATTGGCCGTACCGCGCGTGCCGGAAACAGCGGTCTGGCCATTAGCCTCTGCGCGCCGGAAGAAGCGCAGCGAGCCAATATTCTCGCTGAAATGTTGCAACTCAACATTAACTGGCTGAGCGCGCCGACGGGCATCAGTATCGTTCCGTTAGAAGCCGACATGGTGACCCTGTGCATTGACGGCGGTAAAAAAGCCAAAATGCGGGCAGGGGATGTGCTGGGCGCACTGACTGGCGATATGGGGCTGACGGGCGCGGACATTGGCAAGATTGATGTACATCCGGCGCACGTGTATGTCGCCGTTCGCCAGAACGTTTCGCGTCAGGCCTGGAAGCAGTTACAGAATGGAAAAATCAAAGGCAAATCGGTTCGCGTTCGTTTGTTGAAATAAACCGTTTTCTGCGGCTCAGGCATTTTCATGCCTGAGCGCGCCTCAATCACTTCACTTCGACCACGTTCAAACGCAACTCATCACGCAATGCATCTTCTTCTTCCGGCTGCCATCCCGCCGGGTGCAGCGGAATCTCCTCACGGTCAAACGCCAGATCGCCGCCGTCAACCACTTCAGAACCGTGTTGAATACCCTTGAAATCAAACAGGCTGGTATCGCTCAGATGGGAAGGCACAACGTTCTGCATGGCGCTGAACATGGTTTCGATCCTCCCCGGATAGCGTTTATCCCAGTCACGCAGCATATCGCCAATGATCTGCCGTTGCAGGTTAGGCTGTGAGCCGCACAGGTTACACGGAATAATGGGAAAGTTTTTAGCCTCAGAGAAACGGATGATATCTTTCTCGCGGCAGTAGGCCAGCGGGCGAATAACAATGTGCTTGCCATCATCGCTCATCAGCTTCGGCGGCATGCCTTTCATCTTGCCGCCATAGAACATGTTGAGGAACAGCGTTTGCAAAATATCATCGCGGTGATGGCCGAGGGCGATTTTAGTGGCACCCAGCTCGGTGGCCGTGCGGTACAAAATGCCACGACGCAGACGCGAGCAAAGTGAACAGGTAGTTTTGCCTTCAGGGATTTTCTCTTTCACAATCCCGTAAGTATTTTCTTCAACAATTTTATACTCGACGCCCAATTGCTCCAGATAGGCCGGCAGGATATGTTCCGGAAAACCCGGCTGCTTCTGGTCGAGGTTAACCGCGACCAGCGAAAAGTTGATCGGCGCGCTTTGCTGAAGATTGCGTAAGATCTCAAGCATGGTATAGCTGTCTTTGCCACCGGACAGGCAAACCATAATCCGGTCGCCTTCTTCAATCATATTAAAATCAGCAATGGCTTCGCCCACGTTGCGGCGCAGACGTTTCTGAAGTTTGTTGAGATTGTACTGATCTTTCTTTGTAATTTCTTGATTAGATTGCATTTATTCTTTACTCAAATATCAATTGGGGCACCAGTGGGGCAAAACGCTTTTAAAGCGCCAGCTTCTTATTTAGCATTGCCACCTGTTCGCTATTCATTTCTTCTATCCATGTTGCATAGATTTCATACACCATCTGCGCATTTTCGTGCCCCATCTGATTAGCGATAAAAGACGGGTTAGCGCCTGCTGACAATAACCAGCACGCGAAAGTGTGCCGTGTATGGTACGGATTGCGGCGACGAATGCCAGCACGTTTTACCGCAGCGTTCCATCGGCACCGAATATTGCCACAGAACAGCCCTGCAGGAGGGCAAGGTTCGCGATGAGCGAACAACGGATGTAATGTCTTAGTTACGAACACGAATCACCCACTTGATGTATGACTGGATCAGTCAAAAAAGGATGAGAAGATGATTGAAAAGAATGAACCCTTCTGGAACCGTATGGTTCCTGAGTTGACTGTAACTGATTTTCCCGCCTCCCTGCACTTCTATGCTGATGTGCTTGGCTTCAACATCATGATAAAGCGCAAAGAACCCGATTTTGCCTATATCAATCTTGGTGAAGCACAACTGATGCTTGAGCAGTACCACCCGGATGGATGGAACACGGGAGAGCTCACAAGGCCTCTCGGGCGTGGCGTTAACTTTCAGATAGAAGTTGATGACGTTGAACAGATTCTCGCCCGGGTGCATGCACATGGCGTAGCGCTTTATCGGGATATCCACGATAGCCACTATAGCACCGGAGAAGGTTCTGCCTGCCAGAGAGAGTTTCTCGTGCAGGACCCGGATGGCTATCTTTTACGCTTCAGTCAGTACATCGAATGAAGTTTTAATGTCCGCTCTTGGCACTTTTCTGCCATTCAGAGTATTGGTTTTTAGACTCTGAGCGAAGGCCAGAAGGTAGAATTTACAATTGAAGATGGTCAGAAATAGCTTTTCCGGTGACCGTCACCCTTGTTGCATGCCATCCATGAAACACAAAAACCCGCGCAGGGCGGGTTTTTTATCACGTTCACTTATCTGCTCAGGCCAATGCCGTCATCGCTGTCGTAAGCGTCTGTGCCGTTATCGGCAATTAAAGCGCGACTACGTTTCCGGCAGCCGGACCTTTGGCACCATTCTCAATCGAGAACTCAACCTTCTGGCCTTCGTCGAGCGTTTTATAATCGTTGCTCTGAATTGCAGAGAAATGAACAAAAACATCTTTGCTGCCGTCAGTTGGCGTAATGAAGCCGAAACCTTTTTCAGAGTTAAACCATTTTACTAAACCAGTCATTTTATTCGACATAGATACTTCCTTTAATTTTCTTGAGCCACATGTTGTGGCGAACATGGCCTGCTTGCAGATGAGGACTTATTGGGCACTTAGGAGGAGGCTCATGCAGAAGAGTATCTGAAGATAACGCTTGAAATGAGGACTGCTTTACTAAAACTGCTTTCATAAGGTCTGTATGCCAAACCGATGACGCATAGTGGACTAACATGAGTTGATAAGCAAGACTAGTTTTGTCAGTAATCTGTTGGAAAAACTTACAATTCAAAGGGGTGAGTAATCTTAAAAGCCCTGACCATTGCAGCCAGGGCTTTTAAGGTACTACAGACTTGAGATTTAACATTAATGGACTTAATAAAGTGATACAGCTATTTATACTGCTTTCAAATGTACCCGTTCACTACAGATAATATTGGGCATTAATACTAAAAAACCTCCCTCTATTTATCTCGTTATACACCGCCTGCGCTTTCAAAACCTAAGCGTGGCAACTTAAACAAGCACATCAACCATCGCGACATATACTCTTTGATGCGTTGCCCGTTGCTGAAACGGTCACCATCAAAAAAACGAAACCGTCAGCATCAACTAAAAAAACAAGGCCTTACATCGTCGCTCTAACACTACCATTTTGCGAACCAGCACAATCACTACGAGGCCTGAAAGCGAACTACATCCCAAACAACAAACTTCGTGGCCTGTAAAGCAAAATGGCTTAACCCAGCACTTCTTTCTATTCACACTTACTAATTACCTTCATTGTGCTGCTGAGTACTAATTTACTTATTTGAGATTTGAGGTCAATACTGTTTTTTAAAACATGTTTTTATTAACAGCGATAGTAACTATGCAGTATCCCGAACTCATTGTGCCGATCTACTGGCAACGTCCGCTCCTGGCACTTAACGGGCATTGCAGAATAGAGGCCAGTCAGGTAGGTGATTTATGAACGTATCGCAATAATGCGCTGATTTTTTGTGCTGGAAACAATAATCCCCATAATACAATTATCTGCCTGTTTTTATGTGTTCCAGCAACAATCCTTCTTCTCTCCTCCAAAGCTCCGAAAACCCCAGTGTCGGATCGTCGCCGGCGGGCCAGGAAAAGGATTTACCCACTCGGGACGAACTTTTCAGCTGGTTGCAGACGTTACGTGCGTCGTAAAGGCCCGGACTCAGACATGCTTTCCCGGCGGTTATTCCGTGCCGGTAAGATCGGGGGATCCCAGATGCTGGTCGCGGTAAAGACGCGGAGCCACGCCGTAAACGCGTTTGAAGGCCGTACTGAAAGTGCTTTCCGAGTGATACCCCAGCTTAAAGGCAATCAGCTTTACAGACTCCCGGGTGTGCCTCAGGGATTTACCTGCAAGTCGCATTCGCCAGTTCGTCAGGTACAGGAGAGGCGTAAGCCCGGTAGTGTCCTTAAATTTTCGTGAAAAACCAGCCCGCGATATACCGGCTATTGTCGCCATTTCGCTCAAACACCATTTTTTTTCTGGCTCATGATGAAGTGCCCTGAGCACCTTGTTGATCCGGATATCGGTATAACTGGTGAGTACCCCGTCACCACTCCGGCTATTTTCCATTCCGTTTCGTAACACCTCTATCATAATAAGATGCATGAGATGGTCACAGGCCTGTGAAGCGCCTGGCTTTTCTGAAACTTTTTCATTGAATAAAAGGGTCATCAGAGTGCTGAGGGACGAATTTTCTTTTGCATACGTATCAAAACGGAGCACCAGAGGCAAATCCTGAAGCAGAAGATCAGAGGCGGCGGAGTCAATCTCCATTTTACCGGCCAGCAGCAGATTATCCTCGCCGCCGTAGTTGACCGTTTCCCTGACTCTGGGACGTTTTTTCTCCGGGGATTCTTCCGGCGGACAGGTGACATCTGTGGCCATCATAAAACGCGCGCTTCGGGTGAGGATCACGCCCGTGCCAGCCTCCATTCTCGTCCATTCGGGCTCGGCTTCAGGTCTGAACCAGAATGCGCCCTTCCTGATGTAAATGAATTTCAGGCCATTAAAGCCAGGAAAAGCCATGTGCCAGTGATGACCGGCCGACAGGCCGGCAGTGGCATAACTGCGGGCTGAAAGCAGGCTGAGGATATCAGAAAATGGATCCATTAGATTTTTTCAAATGTGATTTGGACTTAACGTTATTAATAAGCTAATCCGGCTGCCGTAGGATAGCAATATCCCGTGAGCCCTTGAATAAGAGTTCAGCCCTGTAAGGGTCAATGATGACTAACGTGAAAGGAAAATGCTGATGAAATTTACGACGCTTAATAACGGCGTTCAGATGCCCCTGCTGGGTTTTGGCGTTTATCAGATGCGCGATTTGAAACAGTGCCAGGAGGCCGTTCTTGGTGCATTTGAGACGGGTTACCGCATGGTTGATACCGCCGCAGCCTATGAAAATGAAGTGGCGGTTGGCGCAGCCATTCGCGAAAGCGGTCTGGCGCGTAACGATATGTTTATCACAACAAAACTGTGGGTTCAGGACGCCGGATATGACAAAGCCCGCAGTGCATTCATGCGCTCGCTTGAACGTCTGAATCTTGACTACCTCGATCTTTATCTTATCCATCAGCCTTATTCTGACGTTCATGGGGCATGGCGCGCGATGGAAGAGCTTTACGACGAAGGACTGATTAAATCTATCGGCGTCAGTAATTTTGCGCCGGACCGGCTTACCGATCTGGCAACCTTTAACCGTATTAAACCTGCCGTCAATCAGGTCGAAATGCACCCATTCTTTCAGCAGGCACAGAACGTGGAATTTATGCAGGGCATGAACGTGCAGCCACAATCCTGGGCCTCGTTCGCTGAAGGAAAAAACGGCTTTTTCAGCAACCCGGTGCTTGCTTCTCTTGCCCGCACTTACAACAGGAGTGTGGCCCAGGTTGTCCTGCGCTGGCTGATCCAGCGCAACGTTGTCGTTATTCCGAAATCAGTCAATCTGCCGCGTATTCAGGAAAATTTTAGTATTTTCGATTTTTCTCTCAGTGATGCAGACATGGTGGAAATCAGCCGGCTGGATACGGGTAAAACTTTATTTACTGAACACAGCGATCCGGAACGGATCAGAACTGTCGGCACAAAGATTTTTATTACCTGACTGCTTACTGTCAGGGGGGATAAACAGGGCAAAGCCATCCTGTATCCGGATCTAAAGAGTGCCTGATATGAAAAGAAGATGTTTTCTCCACACGGCCAGCGCACTGCTGGGCGTCTTTGCTATGGGTACGTCCGCACTGGCCGGAGCTACACCCGAAAATGAGGATGTTCTGATGAATGGCGGACAATTAATACCTGATACGGCGAAAAGGTTCAGCGTCGAAAAAAATGACGTGATTTTTATATTCGCCGATCTCCATCCCGGTCTGATTAACACCAGTAAGACTATGCCGCCAGAATCGCTCGCCGCAAACGTTGGTGGCCTTGCTAAAGTAGCAAAAGCTGTTTCCGCACCCTCGTTCTTTCTGACGGTTACGCAGAACGGCAGACCCGGAGAACTGATCTCTTCTCTCTCCGGATATGCCAGTGCAGACAATACGATTTTCCGTAAAACAGCCGATCCGTTCCAGGTGAAAGAACTGACCGACGCCATTCATCTTACAGGACGTAAAACGCTTGTGGTGTCAGGTTATACGGCGGAAGTTGCGGTTTTGCTCACCACCCTGGGCGGGCTCAGGAATGGCTATCATGTTTTTATTCCGGTGGACTGCATCGGCAGCAGATCTTCCCGGACAGAAGACGCGGTGCTGAAGCAGGCTAAACAGGCCGGGGGAATCGTCACCTCGCTCAGTTCAGTGTCAGCTCAGCTGGCTCCCGACTTTTCTCAGGAGCCCGGCAAAACCATCCTGTCTGTCATTGCATCTGTCAGAGGCTGAACTGTTTATACATGAATGTGATCCCCCTGTTTTACTGACGCCGGTGCTGGCTGCTCTGATAAAGCAGGAATCAGCCACCGGTGATCTGACGTCAGGAACGACATGATCGCGCCAGCCTGGTTATTTATTGCATGCAGTACAAAATTATTAGCTGTTTGTTAACATAATCACATTATTGTCATTTATGGCGTAATCAGCCTTATCTTCTGCTTCACTGTACACAATCATCGTCTTCTTACTCTGAGATCCCAAAACACCAGGAAGCAGACAACTGCGAAGGTCCGCTTTGAGCGAAAAGAGGACATTCAGACTACTGATTTCTCGTTTCTCGAAGCTTATAAAAAGGCGAGTAATGCGCAGTCATCCCCTGAATGCAGCTCTAGCGACATTCAGGGGCCAGATGACATTGAAAGTAAGGGCAGTTTAGAGTGGCACCGTTAGTCCAGTACATCCTGTTACAGACGTATAAATCTTGCCATTCCATGGCCCTTCCCTGTACAGCTCAATTTTCACATTGATGACTGCCACTTCAGTTTTGCAGCATCTTCTTCAGGGGCCTGCCGAAATGCCCAGATGCGAAAGGTAGTTTCAAGCCTCATCCTTATTTCCCTCTGCTTTTGTGTCATCCTGCTCCTGCGCCAGCACGGGAAGACGATTTCTGATGAATGAAGAGCGGCTGATAATATCAGGAAAATTATCCTGATTTTCGTTAATTACCTGACTCACTGTCTCAGCTTCAGCCCTTGGCCAGGCGCTGAAAGTAAACTGCTGTGCATTAAGCCACGAACGCAATATCTCATCACTGGAAGTAAGACTGAACAGCGCTGCAATTGCCCGTCGTGAAGTTTTCCCTTCCGGTTCGGCAAAGTTTATAACATCATGAAAGTCATGAATTACTTTGAGCCTGTTATCTTTAAGCGTGCCCACTTCCATAAGAACATCGTGGAGTTCTTTAAGTATTTCAGACTGCTGCACTTCATTAATACATGACCATATTAACTTTACATTGTTAGGAGCTTTCAGCTGTACACCATCAATATTTCGATACCAGTCCGCGAAGAGGCTGATACCTGCCGTCATGTTTGCGAACTCTCCTGCTGATGCCATCTTTCGCAGAACGAAGCTTCTGTTGGTTTCGAGCGCTTTAAAGGCACTATAGAGCTGCTCTTCACTTGAAATAATGTCCTGACTGATCGTATGAAGTTTCTCTTTAAATTTTTTGAGCACATTTCTGGAGAAAATGTCCTCCAGAAATCCTTCGCTTATTTTTGCTATATTTTTTCCATTTATACCTCTGAGCAAACCAAGCTCGCGATTAACAATTGGACTCATGTAATCTACATCACTTAATTCAGATTTGAGTAACGGATAATAGGTGTTAACATACTCGACTGTATTGATTAAGCCTAGATGATTTTCTATAAATAATTTTTTTATGGCTTCTTTAACATACGCTGACGACTGAGTGTCTTTCAATGCATCTAGTACGATATTGAAATTCTGAGTGTAGCGGAAATAAAAAGAAAGAAACTTAATGTAATTTGTATCATTTTCATAACCTTCAGCGTAATTCGGTATTTCAGCGTAGTTTTTTATTGCTACCAGATGTGCGACCAAGTGAGCAGCAAATTCTTCAGGGTGATTTTCGCTGATGACACTCTGTTTTTTTAAACTGGGTGTTATTTGACTGTCATACCACTCAGGATTGAAAATAACATAACGAAGATCATCTATATCCTCATTGCTGCCGGAGTTGCGAAGCAATCCCAACTTGCTAACTATATTTTCAGGTAAGTTTGCATTTTCGTTAATAACTATATTTTCTACTGCCCTGCTTGATAGTTTGAAAAAGCGGATAACGTCAGGGTTGAAAATCCCGTGCGTCTCAGTCATTAGTAAGTGGCGAAGCAGGTTTTCTTGCTCTGCATCTATAAGTGAAAGAGTACTGACACAGAGGTTGGGCAGATTTTCCTTTTCATTCAGCAAGTACATGGAGTAAAGTTTACCGCTAACATCATTCTCAATCAGGTCCAGCAGGTTTTTTTTAAATATTGCAGAATAGAGGTCTGCCTCCTTAAGAAGCTCCCTGACGTAAATCTCATCATTTTCCGGCATTTTCTGCAGCTTATTCAGTTCTGCGACGACATAATTTTTCTGCCGGACCATAAAATCTTCAGTACCGAGGTAACCTTTTTCTTCTAAAAGTTTGAGGCTTTGGGTGAAAGACTCACGAAATTTTTCCCGCTCAGATAATGCATAATTTGCGTTGAGCCTGGCAACGGCACCGGTTAGCTCTTCTTTAATTTTGATTAATGTATCGTTGGAAAGCTTTATGACAGTTTCCATCCAGTCGTACATATTAAAGCGCCCGGCACAGCGCTGCCATGCATGAGAGAACCCATACATACCTATCAGTTTCTCTAATGCAACAGCATCGCGGCTATTAACTGCTTCGGTAAGCGGCAAATCAAATAGCTCTGTACGCGCAAGCTCCACCGATGCCTGGAAATGAATACTCATCAGATATTCACTCCATCGATTCGTATCATTCATAAAAAGACGGTTTAACTGGGCTTTTGTTGCCTGCAACTTATCTTCATACTCATTGGACTGCATGTCGATAGCGTCATTTTCAGTGGCTCTCAGTAGCGCCATTACCTCTGATTCGTTGTAGCGTACAAAAACTACATAAAGTGCCAGTAAAACGTATTCCTCCGGAGCTTTCGCAGGCACTGTCATCAGGAGTATGTGGACGTCATTTACCAGTTTTTTTAGCAGTCTCGGTGTCATCCGGGGATACTCAACAGTACGCCAGCGTTCCAGTATCTGCATGGTTTCCGCGCAGGAGAAATCAGTTTGCTCATTCACGGTTTCTTTCCACATTTCACGGAACGTATCCTGCCATCCGGCAGTGATCAGAGGTGGTACGGTAAAGGTAACGGGGATGCGTTTGGAGATAAACTCCCGGCCGGTATGGCCCTCTAGCGAAAGAGATTTTGCAACATGGCGAGCGGAATAAGGCACAATAATGCGGAACTGCCGGTGCGTTGTTCCCGCAATAAGCTCCATATCACTCCAGAGCTCTTTAACCTTGTCGGCGTTAATGCGGTCGAGGTTGTCAATAATGAGAATAAACTTTGCGTCAGCAGAAACAGATGAGCTACTGGTAAAACCTGCGAGCGCGTTCGTTAATTCAATAGTCCCTATTTCCCGGCTTATCAGCCACTTTTCAGTGATACTATCGGTACTGTTTTGCTTGAAGAGATCACCCACGGTGGTGATTTCCTCTGAATTACCCCGAGGTTTAGCATTAAGTTTTTTGCTCACTAAAATCCATGCTAAAAGCACGACCGAGGACAACGCCGCAACTATCTCAAAGGCTATTACCAAACCTGATATTTTTCCCGGATCTTTGGCATTGGCATTGATATCTAGAATAAGATAACTGACCACCTGCACAGAAAATATGCATAAAAGACCGAAACTTACGGCCCACCAACTTTTTAAATTTAGCTTCGGGATTACTAAAAGCCATAATAAAAGCAGACCCGGTGAAAGCGCCAAAAATATTTCCAGTGAAATCACCAAACTTGAAATTGTGTCCGGATTTTTGACATTAGCATTGATGTCTAGGATAAGATATCTGACCATCTGTACTGAAAGTAGGCATAAAAGAATGAAGCTAACGGTCCACCAACTCAGTCTACTGCTTACTCTTTTATCATACTTTACGATGTTCCCCAGTGCTGTGTTTTTGAGTTTATCAAGGTTGTCCTTATTTGCCCCTTTACTTTCGCTCAGGCCATCGTGAATAACTTCAATGAGTGCTTTTTTCGTATTACCGTAATGATAAATCTCTGCATCAAAGTCTATAAAAGTGTATTCAGGAGACAGGGATTTTTTTAAAAAATGAATGATGGTCGATTTTCCGGATCCAAGCTCACCCTCCAGACCCAAAATATTAATTTCCTGTCCTTTAATTACCTCTGTCATCTTGTCTGCCACATTTTGGTGGCTGCCACCTTTAAACAGGTCGCTGTCTGCGGGCATTTCCTGCTGAAGTTTAAGTGCCACGTGCTCTCCTTATGCTTCACATTGTTGCTGGGGGGTTGACCTAAGGTCAGTGGAAATAGGCATTCATCAGAATCGCGCAAGTTTTCATCATAATGCTAATGATAAGAATATTTCTAGTGCATTTTGAAGGAATGGCAGCATTTTCTTATTGTTAAATCCCGCAGATCCGAAAAAGGGTAAACTCGGATCTGTATTGATTGATCGCGTGGAAGTGTGAAGGAGGTACGCCAAGTAGGGATTGCAATCAGAAGGCAGGAGGCATTGGAAGGTCCGCTTCACGCCCTGAGACATTCGACAAGCTTTTTATGGCTTCAGTAAGGGCGACTTTCGCGCTTCCAGTGCCAGCAAGTATTTCGCTTCGTCGTATCGGGTTTTGGTCTTCCAACAACGGTAAATGATCCTTATCCATTTAAACGCCAGAGCCCGGATCGCTGACTGATGAGATTTCCCTTTTTCTCGCTGGCCCTGGTAATAAAGTCTGGCCCAGTACGATGAGTTAACCGTCTTCGCAGTCCATTCCACGAATGTCTGCCGGACGAACTTCGCGCACTGCCAACGCCAGTGTACCCAGGATTTTTGACCACTTCGCTCGGTTACTGGTGCGATGCCAGCGTAGTTTTGAATTTCTTCGGCGCTGTTGAAGCGGTCGCGGTTATCACCCAGTGCGGCAAGCATCCGTGGGCCCATACATGGTCCCATTCCAGGGAGTGATTTGAACAGTTCTGCATCCGGAAGCGTATCGAATAAGGATTCAATACGTTCGTCGTAGGTTCTGATTAGGTCGCCTGTCAGTTTGATTTGGGATGCAAGTGCTGTTGCCATCAATGCATTTGCCTCGATGACAGTTTTATCTGTGGTCAGGGGAATAGCGCTGGCAATACTTGCAACCCGCTGTTCGGTATATGCAACAGCAGGACCACCTTTAGCATTCATAAAATGACGGACAGTATCGCTGCGAGCCCGTTTGAGTTGTTGCAGACTCGGCCAGCGAATGATTAGCTCGCAGAACAGTGAGCTGTCCCGATGGGAGAACCATTCCAGGAGCTGGGGGTAATACTGCTTAAGCGTATTGATGAGCCGATTAACAAAGCGACGCTTGTCTTCGACCAACAGTCGGCGCTGCTCAACTAATTGCTGGAGTAATCGGATATCCGGATTGTCGGCTTCAATGGCTTTTATCTTGTTGGGATAACGTAGCATCAGGTCTAATGCCAGCTCAGCATCCTGCGGATCATCCTTCGCACCGCTGGGCCAGAAAGCCTGTCGGTAGCGGGCCAGTGACAACGCGT
>NZ_JADGMI010000006.1:266260-490815 GCF_015234305.1 Superficieibacter sp. 1612_C1 | reverse complement strand
TGATTACATCGAAATGTTTTATAACAGTAAGCGTCGGCATGGTTCTAGCGATCAGATGTCACCGACAGAATATGAAAACCAGTATTATCAACGGCTCGGAAGTGTCTAGATTATCCGTGGCGATTCACTTTTGCAGGAGCATACTCTGCACCCAAACATGCTCTGGAAGCCTTTGCCGGGGCTTTATATAAAGAGCTACATGAATTTGACATCCAGGTGGCAACCGTCAATTCTGGTCCTATACTAACCGGATTCAATGATCGTATGTTTGAAGCGTGGAAAAACTGGAGAAAAGAAGACCTTCTGGACAGTATATTTGATTATGAGGAAATTTCATTCCCTCATGAGCAGTACCAGCCTCGTCAGGTATCAGAAGTTATTGCGAAAGTGGCGATTGGCGAGATCGACACTTACCGTAACGTTACTCCGTCTGAAATCATCGAAGATACAAAAAAACAGATTGATGAAGCCTGGGGCCGTAAAGTCCATCAGGAAGCAAAACGCGATCCTCTTGTACAGAAAGCATATGATATCAGGCCAGAAACCCCAAACGGAAAATAAATAATGCTTAATTAGTAGCTGAGCTCACAACATTACGGCAGCCTCTGAAGAATATACCACTGTATATCTCTCCGGAGATATACAGTCTCATTCGAATTTGAATTTGAATTTGAATTTGAATTTGAATTTTCTGCCCTTTTTTAATTTTATTGGAGAAGGGCGATGCGGCTTTATCTTAATCATGGAAAAAGCATGAATACATCTGGTTCCGCACCCGTTTATTCCCGGGAGATCAGTTAGATATACTACCGTAAAATGGTTTACCTGCCTGACCTTTTTTTATTTCGCCTGCTTTCAACTTCCATTGATACTTGCCATTACGTAATTGTTGATTATTATTTTAACTTTTGTAATATATAAATTTTGTGGTATACCTATATTTTATTTTTCCAATGACTCTTTAAGGGATAGAGGTGTAATTTATTCCAAGTTATAATAATTTATTTTGCTTTAAATTTGGCTTGGTGTTTTTAATTGAGACTGCTGGCTTTTGATTATGAGAAAAAGGCAATGGAGAGCATATATAATGTTAATATTGTCTGATTGTACTTAATAAGGCAACAGGTATGCTGTAATTTTAACATATTAAAAGGAAAGCCTGAACGTAAAAAAAGCCGCCAGTGGCGGCTTTCATGAGAAAATTAATGCGGTATTTCCGCAACTTCTTTGACATCTGCTTTGTTAATTTGTTGTTTCACACCGTTGGCATCAGTGTAGCCGAGGAGGCCCGTTTCTGATTCACTGGGTTTTCCGTCACTGACTATCGTTCGCCCGTCATTGGTATGTATCGCATAACTGGTACGTGTGCAACCCGTCAGCGCAGACAGTACAATCGTTGCCGCAAAAGCCGTAAGAAAAAATTTTTTCATAGTACTTCTCCTTTACTAATTATCAAGCTCACTCATGTTAGTAATCTTGTCCCGATTGATCTGCTCAGTTCTACCGGTCTGCGCATCCTTATAGGAGACCAGTCCGGTATCATCGTCGATCTGGGGCTTGCCATCAGTCACGATGGTTCGTCCATCTGTAGTTTTAATAGCCTGGTTAGAAGAACAGCCGGAAGTTGTGATTGCAAGGAATGCAACTATAACTGCCGCTAGAGGAGTTGTTTTATTCATGATAGTTCCCTTATGTAACAAGTTTAACAGTAACAGCCAGTAGCGTTAAAAGTATAGGCTATATAATTTCATTAGCCAGCTTTTCAAAAATGCTGATTGCTGATTAAGGGACATTAATGGAAACCCATGGCCACATAGCAAAAGTATATAATACAGAACAAAACTTGATAACTATCTGTCTCGGAACAAAATGCTTCTATGCATGCAGTAAATTACCTGACAGAATATCATCATGTCCAGGGCCAGCCTTCACGATCTGACTGACGCTTTTGTAGCAAGAGGCTTCCCCTGTTAAACCGTTATCAGGTTAAGCAGAAAACAAGCAACTCTGGCTATGTTCGTTTGCCTGGGGTGTCCATGCTGGCTGCATACTGAAGCAGAGGATTATAGGCGGTATGGTAACTTTCGTTACAGCCTGAACTGGAAACTATTCTGTATTGACGAGCATACATAAAATGGTATATTTTCTTTCTGCCGCACAAAGCGTGTTATATAATAATACTGTCAAGTCTACAGACTTGTTAATGAGACATTCTGAACTAACCTGGCCAGCGGGCTTAAGCTTATGCTGGTCTTTTTTTTATCATTAGATTATCGGGAAAGTGTATGGTGCTTTGCCTGTCTGGTTCAGTCCCGGGCCTTTGACGACTGACTCTGTAACTGTATGATTTCTGACTGCCTCCGGCGGTCTTCGAACGCCATAAGCTATTTGAAGCTCACTTTAACGGCCTAGTTTAACATTCTCGCTGTTATGCCAGATTTCTTAAGGACGTATTGATTACGTTGCTTAATATTTGTTGTGTAAAGACCGTATCAGTTCCTGTAAAACTTCGGCTAAGGAAGGATGCCGCGGCATCCGGTCTTTTAAATATCAAGAGCATATGTTCTACAAATAAAAAGCGGCTGCTCATAAATCGCGTGGTAAGTTACAAATATAGTATAAATTACAATTAATTACGTTTTTTTTGTGTCGATTGAGGAGATGCCAGGTAAATGGTCTTACGATTTCTTAAATGACTGAACAGAATTGGGCTGTGTTGTGGAGCGGAGGGGGACTTCAGTCAGACTTTAATTATTCAACGTCGCGGATTCTCAGACATCATCGTGATGTGGATGGCAACACATTTTTTGTTATCGTTTCTCAATTAACCTTTTGTGCGCTCAGAAGGGTGTTTTTTAACTTCACGAGGGCAACTACGGTAAAACAGTCTAAAGTAAAAGAGTGGTGTATCCTACTCAACGGTGGGGCGTAACTGGCTGTTGTTACCTTACCAACCACGCGGTTCATGGTCAGCCAGCCAAAGAATCATCGGGAGGCACCCGACACCACATTCATCTGTAGGATTACAAAACCTTTTGCCTGCCTGGACTTTCTGTTGTGGCGGGCTTTTTTTAAGCGTTACAGCTATATGTTACTAACAGGCTGATATTTTTGTTCTGTCATGATGAATCATGAAGAAAAGGCTCAGTTTACGGAATAAGGTGAATCGCCTGTGGTGAAGGGGCATAGTCAGGAGTCAGCCGAGTGGAAAAATCTTACACTTAGTTTTCGGTCGCTGACCGGTCCTTACCGGGAGGCGCGAAGCATAACTCCTCTGGTCAGATTCCTGATCCATATCGTGTCCGGCCTTCCTGCGATAACGTTCTTAACGATGTTCAGATAAACTTGCCCTGTATGAAAAGAGCACCGTCATCCTCATATCAAAGACTCACCGGAAGACAGCATTCACATCTCCAGGAAGGCAACTTTATTAACATTCTGTGCGTTTGAACTGGCTTTTTTGCCTGTACACAGCAAAACGCGAAAAAACGTCTAAGCTTGAATAAAGGTGAATCCCCTTGCGCGGAGGGGCGAACCGGTTATTAATTTGGAGTTATTTGCTATCGTTCGCAGGCCTGCTTGCTGGAGAAGGAACATGGGAGGCAATTGACACCATATTTCAAATGATCCTTTATTTAGATAGAGGTTCCGGATGACCATGGCTCTGCTGAGTTTATCCGGGACCACGAGCGGGTGCAGACTTTGATTTTCACTCAAAGCCTGCCGGTGCAACAGTCATCCCCATTTATGACTTTAATAAAACAGTGGTGACGGCAGGGAAAGACCTGCATTATCATTTATGATTTGGTCGGTTTCTTTCCAGGCGGTCGACTTTTATTGTCCTCTGGATGCATCTGAGAGCGATCACCTTTAAATTAAGCATATAATTACAATGAATCACCCGCATTGCAGGATAGTGTCAGTTTGTTTTTGCGTTCATTCCTGACTATATTAAGGATGGTGGCGGTTTTATCAAGCTCATACTGCTCCACGATTTCCTGGTGTAAGTTATCCTGTGGTAATTTCTGTGACCGGACCGCTGTTAATGTTTCCATTATACGAAAATCACGAAACACTCTAAAATAATAAAGTGGTGAATCCCCCTGAGCGGAGGGGCGAACCAGGAATGGCTCATCTGCTGTAGTATGCATTGCGAGAATCGCGGGTTATGCGTACTGGCGCAGGCTCACCGGGAGGCACCCGGCACCACACCTCCTTCGCGAACCTCTCTTTATTGACATTTTGTGCTTTTGGACTGACATTTTTGCCCATATACAGGAAAGAAGCGGTAAAATTGTCTATGTTTAAAAAGTGGTGAATTCTCCTGGGCGGAGGAGCGTAATCAGCAGCCCGTTTACGAGGGTTAACCGTCATCAATACGCAAGTTTCAGATGCTGATCTGGACTTACCGGGAGGCACCCGGCACCATAAACGTTTCGCTTTAGCTTCTTTTCTCGTGCTTCTTTGATGCCTGCTTGCCCGAGCAGGCTTTTTTTATCCCATAATGCTTCCCCTGAACCGCACCGATAAAATGACATTTATAGATATTAATAATGTTATCTGACTGATAGTATCCACGGTCTGGTATAATGAGAAAGTTTATTATGCTGACGTTTCGCGTCGCCCTGTTCGTTTCAGGAGCGGTTGTGATGATCTGCCTACAGACATAGCTGTTTAATTACAGGAAATTAAAGCAGCATTGATGAAGAGTATAACTATACCGGGTTGTGAAAACGGACTGTCCCCGGGACAGTCCCTTATAAGAAAGTTGGTTGCACAGAACTGAATAATATCGAAGGTGCCAATGACGGGGTGAAATTTTTCCACTTACATTTCCACCGACAGTCTAATATTGATTCACCGTTTTACTCAGGATTAACTTCAGCGGTATTAATGGTCTTTCGTGTCTGTTTCAGTCGATAGTTTTGTCCTTTTATTTTAATCGTATACGAGTGATGAAAGATCCGAACCAGCGTCCTCGATGTTAGTGCAGCAACCCCGTCAATACCTCGTCCCATACACCACGGTGGTATAAACCGGAGATGAATTATATACCGATCACCGGCAGTCTGTGTAATAAACGAAGAGCGATAAACATGCTGGTGATTATTACATGCTGCCGACACCCGACTGGATGATAAATCACTACCGAGATAATACCCTTATCTATAACAAGCAGCACGTTAAAGCGAAAGGCAACCTGCAACTGGCGAACGATACCATTAATATCCAGCGTGATGCCACAATGCCCGATGAGAAATACATCAGATAACCAGCAAATGCTAAAGGATTATTGAGCAGTCTGAGCCTCGCGATATTGTTCCTGGCAGCCGCAGCGGCTCAACGACATCTGTACATCGAATGGCCGACAGACTCCAGAGACATGGCTGATACTTTCTCCTTTAACCTACCTCCGATGCTGAAAAGTATTATTGACGTCTCCGAAATAAAATCAATATTGTTAAAAAAGAAGTAAATCTCTTGAAAAGCTAAAATACATCCATTTCTTTAAGAAATTAAAATTCCTGACGGTTTGCAAAAAATTTCGTTGCTACTTCGTCAAGAAAGCTGAGGGTAAATCATTGCGTCTCGTTCACCTGAACTCGTTTTCCGCTGACATATCTAAAACAAAACCTGGTCGTCATATATTTCTTGCAATCTTTTGCAGATGTATATTTCAGCCCTACTACTTTCTATAAACCTTAACAGGACAAAGAATATTACACGGACAGCCAGCAGGCCAGGCGACTAGCTCAAATCGTATTTACGGAGGCACCTGATTATACCACGCTGTCAACATGATTACGGTTGCGGTTTTAGTTCATCAGGATGGTCAGTATTGGATTTTTGCTCAGATATTGACGTGAAGTGTTGAATGATGCCGCACCCCCACCAGTTGATGATTAGTGCGACTAAGGAGCTGATCACCCATGGTGTCTGAGAGCCATCGAAATACTGCTCTGCAAAATATTTACCCATGGTGAAGCAAGTAAAGATGGTTGTACCAATAAACCATCCCAGAAAAAGATTAGTTTTTAATGTCATAATATTTCCTCATCGTTTTGATCCGTTACTATCTCTCTAATGATCACGAAAATCAATCGTCATGTTACATCAGTTTATGATTTTTATATAAACACAGCTTGCACAACTTCGAAGTTTTTTAGCCGTAAAAGCTGAAGGCCGTTGAGCCCATGCACATTTGTGGTTTAACCGGAGCCTGCCAACTTAACAGGAAGGCAAACCTATGATTGAAAGACACCACAAAATAGTAACATATTGAGAGACTATGACCTTCCCCGGTATTTGATAAAATCGTCAGTTAGTAGTGTCGGTTTGAACAGACTATCTGCTGTAAAGCCAGGAGGAAGCAAAGTTGCTCTTACGGTCATCACTAAACACTACGCAACCTGCCGTTCGGGCTATGCCTTAGGCAACCGCAGTTTTGTATTGACACCCTTTTGCTTGAAGTACCAGTTAATGCTGGTGATGATTCTACCCGTGAAAACATCCGGCACGTTGGCATGCTCCACTTATATTCCACTCCTAAGGGCTCAGTACTGTCAGAACTCCTTTCAGGGAAGAGCATTCGGACGTGCGGGGCACAACACCGCTTATGGGTCTGCCATGGGATATCCATTACCTCCGCTATGGGAGTGATTAAGTAAAAGTATGGATAAAAAAGCCTGCTTATCCAGACAGGCGAAAGAGTTTGTAACCTTAGACATAAGCGTGGTGCCGGGTGCCTCCCGGTGGGTTTATGCCAGTACATATAACCCGCGAGCGATAACAAATAACACAAGTTGATAACTGGTTCGCCCCTCCGCACAGGGGGATTCGCCACGTCTGTATTTTTACCAGAAAAATTCACTCTGTCAAAGGCATCAGCAGTTGCCTTTTGCACAGCGCTAATTACTGAAACCAGCCACAATCTTGATTTATGCTGGTTTTATATGAAATTTATATCCAGTTATATGTTACGTCTTGTCAAGTGTTAGACTGGCCCCATGAATCTCCAGACAGCTGGTATCACTTAAATAAGTGATAGTCTTAATACTAGTTTTAAACTGGTCGTTGGAGTCCGGATGATTGACGTTTTAGGTCCAGAGAAGCGCAGACGGCGTACCGTTCAGGAAAAAATCGCCATTGTTCAGCAGAGTTTTGAACCCGGTATGACTGTTTCAGTCGTCGCCCGTCAACATGGCATTGCAGCCAGCCAGTTGTTTCTCTGGCGCAAGCAATATCAGGAGGGCAGTCTCGCTGCCGTGGCAGCGGGTGAACAGGTGGTTCCAGCCTCTGAGCTTGCCTCAGCAATGAAGCAGATCAAAGAGCTTCAGCGCCTGCTGGGCAAGAAAACAATGGAAGTTGAACTTCTTAAAGAAGCTGTCGATATTGGCCGCCAAAAAAAGTGGATAGCGCATGTACCCTTGTTGCCAGAGGATGGCGAATAAGCTTCGTCAGCCGCTGCCTTCGGGTCTCACGTGCGCAGCTTCATACCCGGTTAAGACGCCCGGACAACTGGCAGGATCGTCGCCGCAAACGTCAGCCGGATGATACTGATGCCCTGTCGCGGATACATGCTGTTATCGGCGATCTGCCTACGTATGGTTATCGCCGGGTGTGGGCTCTGCTACGCCGTCAGTCGGAAGCCGAAGACCTTGCTGTAATGAATGCCAAACGAGTGTACCGGATCATGCGTCAGAATGCGCTGCTGCTCGAACAGAAACCTGCAATACCGCCCTTGAAACGGGCGCATACAGGAAAAGTGGCCGTCGGGGAAAGTAACCAGCGGTGGTGCTCTGACGGGTTCGAGTTCCGCTGTGACAATGGCGAAAAACTGCGGGTCACGTTCGCGCTGGACTGCTGCGATCGGGAAGCGTTGCACTGGGCAGCCAGTACCGGTGGATATGACAGCGAAACGGTTCAGGACGTCATGCTGGGTGCGGTGGAGCGACGCTTCGGCAGCACCCTACCAGCCTTCCCCGTTGAGTGGCTGACAGACAACGGTTCAGCGTACCGTTCTCGTCAGACGCGTCAGTTCGCGAGAATGGTAGGACTGGAGCCTAAACATACGGCGGTACGCAGTCCGGAAAGCAACGGGATGGCAGAGAGTTTCGTGAAAACGATGAAGCGGGATTATATCAGCATCATGCCGAAACCAGACGGATTAACGGCAGCAAAAAATCTTGCGGAAGCGTTCGAGCACTATAACGAATGGCATCCGCATAGTGCACTGGGGTATCGCTCGCCACGGGAATATCTGCGGCGGCGTACCAGTAACGGGTTAAGTGATAAAAAGTGTATGGAAATATAGGGGCCAATCCAAGTGTATTTCTTCTATCGGTTAAATCCGCAGCCATTAGTTGTCATTAGCGCACAGGGGAATCACAAAAATGCTTTGTGAATCAATTAGATGAAGTGCTGGAAAGGTTATTAACTAATTCCAGAGTTGCATAAACAATTATTTCTTCCATGCTTAATACGTAACCTAGCTAAGGAGAAATCATGTTAGACGAATATAAAAAATGCATTGAGACTTGCTACCTGTGTGCAGTTGCATGTGATAATTGTGCGGCTTCATGTCTCGAAGAAGAGAGCCTTGAAATGATGCGCACGTGCATAAAACTGGATATACAGTGTGCAAATATCTGCCGTTTTGCAGCTCAATCCATGACGCTTAATAGTGATAGCACGTATGTCCAGGAACTCTGCCGACTTTGCGCCGATGTTTGTCAGAAGTGCGGTGATGAGTGCGCAACGCATGAACATGAGCATTGCCAGGACTGCTCCAGAGCTTGTCATCGCTGCGCTGAACAATGCAGAAAGATGGCCGCCTGAGAGAAATTGAAATTACCAAACCCGCTTAGGCGGGTTTTTATGTTGTGCCAGATATCCCAGCCGCTCGGGTGTGAAAGTCGCCTTGTCCCGCCTGATGGTATCACGTACTGCTATTTAGCAGGCGTTTCTTTTCATCCTTCATAACATCCAGAGATACTTCAAAAAGACCCAGCATAAAAATAGTCTCGTAAAGCTCCTCGATTAAATCGGTGTATCGCGTATCATGCAAAAATAATGGAGCGATAAATCTATGATGCTCTACCGAATCGGCGATAAGATAAGTTGTCACAACTAACAGGGACATCCATACTGGTAACCGAACAGACCGGAATTTAATGATAATCTTTTTACGCAAAATGTTCGAAAAAATAACTGGCAGGATCAATATTGAAATTAGCAGCACTGAAATAGCTCTAAAAATAAGTCTGGGTTCATCAGGAAAATAGTTTCTTCCCCAACTGGTACTTCTTCCTAAAAGAACGATCCACCATACCATAGCCAGAACACTTTTTCCTCGTGTGGCATCGATTTTATATACCAGGCAGTAAAAATGGCACAAAACAGGAGCCAAACTGCCTGGCCGTTTTCAATCAAGACAACCACTTCACCATGTTTCAAAGGAACATGCAGTTCTACCAGAAATGGAAAAAGAAGTGAAATGGTAAAAAGGGAAAATGCCGATATGGAAAATTGAGTTTTCATTTTCATACTTAGTGGTTACCCTAAAAAATAATTATATACATTCCATGCCAGTAATCTTTAACTTTGGATGCCAGATTTAGTTTTTACAGACTGAATGCCATAAATATAAGATGTTTTACCCCTTCACGGCAAGGTCTGTTGTAGCGACAATACTCTTAAGTATGGGTTTGAACTTACTACTGAACCTGCGTAAGCAGTTCCGCTTTGTTTATGGTAATGCTGTCCGCAAGGCATTTAGTGTCGTAAAAAAGACACGGCGCGTAGTGCCTTTCGGAGGAGCTTTCGACGTACAGCAGCATGCCCATTGCTGAAAGTCTGTGTTGTAAGGTATTGTGGGCCAAAGTTCAGAAATGGCGGAGTTAACAAACCTGAAGCTTCCGGATGTCAGATCCCTTACACGATACAACGTCCTGACTCCCCATCCAGAGAGGCGCTCAATGATAATGAGGCACTTCATTCAGTCTCCCCTGCAAAGTACCAGGCAGCCTTTTTCAGAATATCCCGAGCTTTTTTAGCAGGATGCTTCAATTGCTGCCTGAGCTTCAGGCATTCATTTTTGGCCTCCAGTATATCTGGGAAGTATTGTTCTCTGTTATGGGATTTGATAGTCCATAGCCATTTGCAGAGTTAGTGTACAAAACTACCAGGAAGAACGGAAATTTCTGTAACGGTACAGCCTCCTTCTGTCATTTGACGGACGCCTTTTTCCTTAAATGCACATGCAAACCCTGGGTTGCTCATACATACCCTCTGAGCTGAAACTTAAATGTTGGAGTGTCTGCCGGAAAGGAGCAGGCCAGTGGAGTTACTGATATAGAAATCATAAGGCAGTCTGTTACGCCAGAACTTACTGGTATGAGCTAAGCTTTAGAAAACCACACTAACAGGAGGGTGATGATGAACATAGAACCACTTGAGACCAACGTGGGCGATGGGCTGGCTGAAATACATGAAGCCGGGAAGCTAATACCTGAAGATAAAGTGGAGGAACTTGCGGAAAAGGCGAAAAAAGAAGCTGAGGAAGCTACTGCTGAATATCGTAAAAAGCATAATAAATAGCACTTTTACACTTCTTCAATGGCGAGACTGACTTCCTCGCCATTCTTTCGGTTAAGTGATTAGCTATAGAATACTTTATTAAAGGAAGGAAAGAATGATGAAAATGACCAGATTAAAAAAATTTTCAAAAAAATATAAATGGATGATATGCCTTATCTGGACTATCACTGGTTTGGTTCTATGGACACTGGCTGGCTATTCAGCATCAATTGAAAACACAGCTTTACCAGGCTCTGTTTACTTTCGTGCAGCAGGAATATGCTGGTTGATGTTTCATGCAATGCCCGTAACTGTTGCAGCCATAATTTTCAGACTCTGAAACCGGCGTGATTTTGCCTCATTCAGGCTTTGATTTTCCTGAATCAAGCTGTTATGAAATCATTGGAGAGCATAAAACACTGTCAGGCCGGGTGTATAGCATAACGCTAACTCAGCAGATACAGGCGCAGAACAATAATTTCAGGAGTCACTGCGAATCAGATGCGTCGGTTGGTGGATTTCCCACTGTAGTACTGGTTTTGAAAGCGCCCTGAGCAATACAGTCAGCAAAATTACAAGCAAAAGGGAGTCGTTGTGTCAGTCAACTAAGATCAGCGCAATTGCAGGAAGAACATTTCTTCAGACAATTATTTTAAAATGACATACTTCACAGAGAATTTATATGACAACAAATGTGCAAGCAATAAAAAATAGGCCAGAATAATCTGAATTCACTTCCGTGCTATAGAATAATTATTCACAATGCTGATTTTTATTTGTAAGTTATAAATGCACTAAATAACTGCATGGAACAGTGGATCGTATATGGACGTCCAGTGGTGAACAAGCACTGACGTGATACGGTTAGCTTTCACATATATGGCGTTTTTGAGGGGGAATTTACGAGACTGTAATTTAAATTGTGTATCTGCCTGTTTTTGATATGTTCACTCCAGCAATGAAGACAGGCAAATGATGGACGAAAAGAAACTAAAAGCACTGGCGACTGAACTGGCTAAAGGCCTTAAAACTGAAGCCGATCTCAATTAGTTTTCCCGTATGCTGACGAAGCTAACCGTCGAAACGGTGCTCAATGCGGAGCTGACTGACCATCTCGGGCATGAGAAAAATGCCCCTAAAACAGGCTCAAACACCCGCAATGGCTACTCGTCAAGGTGTTGTGCGATGACGGCGCGATAGAGCTGAACACGCCGCGTGACCGTGAAAACAACTTTGAACTTCAGCTAATTAAGAAGAACCAGACGCGTATCACGCAGATGGACAGCCAGATTTTATCGCAGTATGCCAAAGGCATGACCACTCGCGAAATCGTTGCCACCCTCAAAGAAATGTACGACGCCGATGTGTCACCCACGCTGATATCTAAAGTCACGGATGCCGTAAAAGAGCAGGTTACGGAGTGGCAAAACCGGCAACTGGATGCATTATATCCCATTGTTTATATGGACTGCATTGTCGTCAAAGTCCGCCAGAATGGCGGCCTAATAGACAAAGCCGCCTTCTTCGCACTGGGTATCAACACCGAAGGGCAAAAAGAGCTGCTGGGTATATGGCTGGCCTAAAATGAAAGCGCAAGGTTCTGGCTGAATGTGCTGACGGAGCTAAAAAACCGTGGTCTTCAGGACATACTGATTGTCTGCGTGGACGGCCTGAAAGGCTTCCCGGATACAATAAACAGCATCTACCCGCAGACCCAAATCCAGTTGTGCCTCATCCATATGGTGCGCAACAGCCTGAAATACGTGTCGTGGAAGGACTACAAAGCCGTCACCAGCGGACTGAAGGCGGTTGTCCTGGCCAAAGACGCGGCGCTGATGGCGCTGGATGCATTCGCAGATGCATGGGACGACAAATATCCCCAAATCAGCAAAAGCTGGCGTGCGCACCGGGAAAATCTGAACACGTTCTTTGGCTATCCGCCGGATATCCGTAAGGCCATCTACACCACAAACGCAATCGAATCGCTGAACAGCGTGATCCGGACGGCGATTAAGAAACGCAAAGTGTTTCCGACGGATGACTCGGTCCGAAAGGTTGTTTATCTGGCGATAAAGGATGCGCCGAAAAAATGGAGTATGCCGATCCAGAACTGGCGGTTAGCAATGAGTCGATTTATTATCGCGTTCGATGATCGCTTACCTTTAATATAGTGGCAGTTACACAGAATTACTGACAGGCTCGTTTATGCAGTTCTTTCATCAGTAATGCGAATTTCCAGCGAGGCCTTTACCAGGCTCCCTCTAAATGGAGTATATACAGTGTTAACGTTTCTACTACCGTTTAGGTTTTGTTACTATTCTTCAGCGTAGCATGAATCAGGATATCCTGAGGCTGTAGCGATGCCATATGCTCTCATATGGCACAAGGAGTTGGTTACCTTATTGGGAGCATAACAGGTGATAGATAAAAGATCGATCTAAAAGTTACCTAAGAATCATTGTTAATAATATTAGCTATATGCTCAGGAGTTTCTTTAACATAAATCAAAACTCCGTTAACAAGATATAAAAAACTAGCACCATTGTCGCTCTCATTTAAGTAACTGATGTTGTTTGAATTGACAAAAATACTTTTTCCATTAAAGTGAGTTGTGCCAACATTTGGAATTGAAATTTTCAGGGCTGTGAGTCTAATAATCATAATTATGTCTCTTTATTAGTAAGGTAGTGTTATAAGAAATTTCCATAACAAAGTATCACTTATCTCCGGCAGCGATGTAGCATGGTACGTCTTTTGACGTCGAACATTAGGCAATTCGACGAGTCTAATAAGGAAGATTTTGGATACCATTACTTCACCTCTGTCCATGGCCGGGCAGGCGGTTTTACTTCAATATGGCTTTCCACTTCAGGCTCACCGTTCTATTCGATGCCATTGTCATGATACTTTTTGGCATCGCTTACTCAAATACCCAGAACGGCAGGCACCCGGATAGTATAGTATTTACGCCCATATTGCCAGACAACCTTTATTGCTTAACCCATTATTTGTAGGACGCAACAGATATTCCCATGGCGAACAGGATGCCTTTCGTTATAGTTTTCGAAGGATTCTGTAAGGTTCATTACTGCCATTAACCCGTCTGTTTTAGACATAATACTTTTGTAGTTGCGCTCCATCATTTTGACGATGCCCGATGTTATTCCGTTATACTCATGAATGCGCACCGCTGTTTTTTCAACCCAGGTCTCAACATCCGGACGAGCTGCGGCGTTTAATACGACTGATAGCACGAACCGTTATCTGTCAGCCACTCGACCGGCTATGCCGGAAAGTGCCGCTCCAGTTCGCCTTGCATGACGTTCTCTGAGGGTTTACTGTCGAGTCCACTCGTACTGGACGCCCAGTGCAGCGCTTCACTATCGAAGCAGGCCTGCGTGAACCTGGCACGCTGTTTTTTACCATTATCGCAGCGGAACTCGAACCCATCGGAGCACCACCACTGATTGCTTTACTTCACACCCACTTTTTCGGCATGCGCCCCGTTTCGATAGAAAGGGCAGATATACTCTCAGGCAGCAGCGCACTTTGGCACATGATGTGGTAAACACGTTTCGCGTTCATTGCCTCTGCACCTTTAAATTTTGATTGCCTGCGCACCAGTGACCACATCCGACAATATGAGGCCGTGTATAGATTGCAACATCAGGTGATAGCCGCAACCGCTTCAACAGCGCAGAAGAAATTCAAAATTATGCAGGTAGCCGAACGGCTAAATTTCCACTACAACCGTTCAACGGGTAGTGCAACAATTAGCCTGATAGCGCCATATTGCGTATGGATTATGACGTAACTTTCACGATTTGAAACCAATAAAAAAGAGGTTATCATTGACTCCTTTGCCTTATCTTAACACTTCAAGCCACGCCAGCAACTGACGAAGCTGATTTCCTGTCATTGCCGGCATCTTTGATGCAGCGCCGAGAACCTGCGTTAGCTCTGCTAACCCCAACTGGTGAGGCTGGATGAACCGACTGACCCGCTTCGACGTTGCGTAGCGCGAGCGCTAACGGCATAATGTGATTGTACTGCATTTCCTGCTCTCTGTTGGGAGTGTTGAGTAAGGCGGGGGCTGGCTTCTTTGTGACCATCTCTTCATTATCTGCCTTCTCTGCTGTCTGAAGTAAGTTCTTCGGCAGTTGATGGCGCTGTATTACAGTTCCGGCAAACGTCGCCATCTGCGTATAGCCTGGATAAAAGCCCATACTAAGAAAGCTGGTGACCGGTTTTTCTTCCTTCTTTCTTATCAAAAATTTTCTCCGAACTAGGCACCTATTGACGCCGCGTGACTCCAGCAATGATCGCAATGCACAAACCCAGGCCCGTCCAGTCAGTTTTCTGCTGTGATGCTGTGGATCTCTTTATCTTCGTTCAGGGTACCGTGATTTCATCCCGGCTGGGTAAGCGTTCATAAACTTGGTATTCGGTGCTAAAAACTTGGTTCGAGTGTTACTAAGACCCGGCATCGCGTTGCGGCAGAAAGTTCATTTTCCAGTACGGTTGCGAGGATCACCGGCATACTCAGACTATTTAGTCGGGATATGGTTTGCTCCCAATTGCGTGCAACCCGGGGATGCTCGCCCGTCTGACGGTGAACACCGCAGAGGCGAAAGCAAAGGAGCAGAAGCCGATTTACCGAACCGTATCGTAATCGATAGCGGAAACTGCGCTGGATGAACAGAAGGCGAATGGGTTCATCAGTATCCGATGATCATCCAGTCGTGGCGGCGTAAATGGGAAAATTGTCAGCATACTTCCGCTATTCGTCTGATATCCGTAAAGTGTTTTACATCACCAACGCCATTGGGGGAGCTGACCATCGGCTCTGTAAACTGACAAAATCAAAGTTTCCTTCCCTAATGAAAACAGTTGCTTGAAGTTGCTTTATCTGGGCTGATGAATGTACAGGGGAAATGGGCAATTGAATCGCCACGGATAATCTAGACACTTCCGAGCCGTTGATAATACTGGTTTTCATATTCTGTCGGTGACATCTGATCGCTAGAACCATGCCGACGCTTACTGTTATAAAACATTTCGATGTAATCAAAAATATCGCTGCGGGCTTCCTCCCGCGTTCCGTAGATCTTTTTCTTTATCCGTTCGCGTTTCAACAACTGGAAAAAGCTTTCTGCAACCGCATTATCGTGGCAGTTACCGCGACGGCTCATGCTGCCCTCCAGTCCGTGTGATTTCAGGAACGACTGCCACTCATGGCTTGTGTACTGACTGCCCTGATCCGAATGAACCAGCACCTGTTTTTGGGGATTACGCCGCCATACAGCCATCAGCAGTGCGTTCAGGACAATGTCCTTTGTCATCCGGGATTGCATGGACCAGCCGATAATTTTGCGTGAGAACAGATCAACAACCACGGCAAGATACAGCCAGCCTTCGTGGGTCCTGATATAGGTTATGTCGGTTACCCAACGCTCATCCGGAGCATCCGGATTGAACTGTCGCTGGAGCCTGTTGGGCGACACGATACTGGCCTCGCCTTTACGTGCCCGCGGGCTCCGGTATCCGACCTGAGCCTTTATCCCGACACGTTTCATCAGTCGCCAGACTCTGTTGACTCCGCACTGTTGCCCGCTGTCCCGCAGATCCAGATGGATCTTGCGATAACCATAGACGCATCCCGATTCCAGCCAGAACTGTTTAATCTGTCCTGTCAGTCTCAGGTCTGCCTGATGGCGTTGTGAATGCGGCTGCTGAAGCCAGGCGTAAAAGCCACTGGGATGAACATCCAGCACCCGACAGAGCAGGCGAACAGGCCAGCAACGGGCGTTGTCACGGATAAAGGCGTACCTCAGTCGGACAGTTTTGCGAAGTACGCCGCGGCTTTTTTTAATATGTCCCGTTCGTCAGTAACCCGCTTCAGCTCTTTCTGGAGACGGCGGATCTCGGCCTGAGCATCTGACTGTTCTTTATGAGTGGAGGAATCCGGACCGTACTTCTTTATCCAGGCGTAAAGGCTGTGGGTGGTGATATCGAGACGTGTTGCAACGCTGGAAACAGAATAACCACGATCAACAACCTGTTTGACTGCTTCAATTTTAAACTCTTCGGGATAACGCTTACCGCTCATGGGCACCTCTCTTTAAGCCATCTTAAATGACTCTGAGGTGTCTGTTAAACCCGTGGCGATTCAGCTGGCATTAACACGCTTACCTCCTTTAGAGATGAAATTGTCGGTAAGAGCGACAATAAAGCTTTCGGTGTCGGTGACAAAACGCCACTGTGGCAGCAAAATACCATGGCTAAATTTTCCTGCCAGTGTTGGCTCTAAATCAGCAATTTCGGAACCATTCAGTATTTGGCTTTCAAAGCTTAATCTGCCACGCAGTTCATTATGGACACGCTCGCTTTCGATACCAGCTCGCGAATCAAAAACCTGCATAATTGGGCGATTAACAATGAGCGACTTAATAATATGCCCGCTTCAGGCCCGGAGTGGGAGACGGTCTGCTTCGGGCAGGCGCTGATAACAACACAGGAGCTTTCTCAGCGCACGTTGTAATCTTTAATCACGCATTGGCGGCACATTGGGTCATAATTTTGGCTGCATATCAGTCCCATAACCGCCAGGTCCTGCACCTGGAAGATTTACTGTACGGCAAATCTTCGGACCTGGCTTTCCTGTATCATACAAATCAATATTCAGATTTAACGGGTTAGCGCTTTTGCCAGCGCGTAGTAGCCCTGGGCGGCACCCAGCAATTGTTCCACTTCGATATATTCATCGATCACATGAGCTAAATTTTCCCGGGATGGCCCGAAGCCCAGCGTCGGGATCTTCGCTTCACCAGCATAATGACTGCCGTTGGTGCAGAAGGAGTAGGTGGTTACCTGTGGCGTCAGGCCAGTGGCGCGTAGAGCGGTCAGGGCAGTTTGCACCAGCGGGCTGGTCTCATCCATGATCCAACCAGGGAAAAAACGCACTGCCTGAATTTGTTCACCAGTCCAGCAGGTTTCCTGCCCATCGGCAAAACTTACTTTTGCCTTAAAGCGCGGGTCTTGTGCGGCGCAGTTTTCAAGCAATATCTGCAATGGCGCAAGCACGGATGCAGGGGTTTCTCCGGTGAGCAGACGGCGGTCTGCGGTAGCCCGGCAATAGTCAGGAACCACTGAAGCGCCGGGCCAGGGCGAGGATTTAACATCCGTAACTTCCAGAATCCCTTTACCTAACTGTGGATGTTGTTCCACGGCCATTTTCTGCAATGCATTCAGTAAGGTGGCCATGCTATAGACCGCATTGATACCCGTTTCCGGGTTGGCGGAATGAGCCGGTTTGCCGAAGGTTTCGAGTACGATCTCTGCGCGCCCGCGCTGACCGATTTTCAGGTTCAGTTCGGAGGCTTCGCCAATGATCACGACATCCGGTTTCACTTTCTGGCTGATTAACCGGCTGGCGACGCCTTCAAAACACTCTTCATGCACGACGCAGGATACATACAAATTTCCGGCAAACTGGCGGTTGCTATCGTAGGCGAAATCGCTAACGGCGGTAAGCATTGCGGCAACTGCCCCTTTCATATCGGAAGTGCCGCGACCATATATTTTGCCATCGATAATGTCTGCGGCGTATGGGGAGTGTTGCCACTGGGCCGCGTTTACCGGCACGGTATCGATGTGCCCATCAAACAGAATATGCTTGCCCGGCAGATTGCCTCTCATCATGCCGATGATATTGCCGTAGCGATCAATGGTTATCTCGTCGTAATTAAGTTCGGTCATGATATCGTGAATTTCATCCACGACGTCTTTCTCCTCCCCGGAATAACTTTGCTTCTGGATTAAACGCTGGCAGCAGGTGATGACAGGATTTTGGTGTTGTTGATTCATTATTGTTCTCTGAAGGTTAAATGATGACTACAGGGAAAGTGCGTGCTGACCGCCCCAGACAATGTTGCGATAGCCTGTTTTGTCGGTATCGCCTTCGGTGCTGATCAGCAGAACGCGGGCGTTGTGATCCAGGCTGAGCATTTGGGCGATTGACGCATAGCCCGGTTGCATCAGTAGCCCCAGCGCGCCAGCACCGACCGCGCCGGATTCTCCGCTGGTTATCGGCATATCGCCCGGACATGGCGCGGCTAACATGCGCATTCCTAGTGCTGCGACCTCATCTGCACAAGAGAGAAAGGCGTTGCTGTGATCCCGAAGAATAGGCCATGCGATCGTATTGACTTCGCCGCAGGCCAGACCGGCCATAATGGTATCCAGCGCGCCGCTGACGGCAACGGTCTGCCCGTCGTCGCGTTGGGCTGAACGGTAGAGACAATCCGCCTGGCTGGATTCAACAATAATCACCCTGGGCGCTTGTTCGCCCCAGCGGGCAATGGCAGCCGCCTGAATAGCGCCAGCAAATGCGCCAACGCCGGCCTGAACAAAAAGATGGGTGGGTAGTACAGTGAGCTGTTCGGCGATTTCAGTAATCAGCGTGCTATAGCCCTGCATGATCCACATAGGGATCGCTTCATAACCAGGCCAGGCCGTATCCTGCATGATGATCCAACCCGCTTCTGCCGCCTGTTTTGCGGTAAGACGCACGGCATCGTCATAGTTCATTGGCACAATCTGCGCCGTTGCGCCTTCCGCACGGATCGCCTGTAGACGTTCGGCGGTGGTTCCTGCGGGCATATTGATGACCGCTTTTTGTCCCAACAGGCGTGCCATCCATGCCACGCCGCGCCCATGGTTACCATCCGTAGTGGTCGCAAATGTCTGAGTGAGCGCAGGGTGCTGGCGCAAAGCTGTTTGTAGTTGTGGAAAGGTGAGCGGTTGCTCCGTTAACTCCAGTTGCTGCGCAAGGTAGCTTGCCATCGCCCAGGACGCGCCCAGTGCCTTGAAGGCGTTGAGGCCAAAACGGCGTGACTCATCTTTTACTTGTATCGTTTTTACCCCTAGCGCACTGGCAAGCGCCGGGAGAGCCGTTAACGGTGTAGGGTGATAACCGGGAATGGATTGATGAAACGCGATAACGTTTTTCAGCTCCGATGTCGTGAAGGCCGACAGCGTATCACCAGATGCCGGACGCGATGGGTTAATTACTGCACAAATAAGGTCTGCCATTATCTCTCTCCCTGGGGTCAGTGGTTAATTTGCATGACGATATACGCGGCGTAAAAAATCGCGGGTTCGCTGCTGTTGCGGCGCGGTAAAAATCTGTTCTGCGGTTCCTTCCTCGACCACTACACCCTGATCCATAAACAGCACGTGATCGCCAAACTCACGGGCAAACGCCATTTCATGTGTGACGACCAACATCGTCATGCCCTCTTTGGCTAAATCGGTCATGACTGACAGCACCTCATCAACCAGCTCAGGGTCGAGTGCGGAGGTCGGTTCGTCAAAAAGCATGACATCTGGATTCATGGCGAGCGCCCGCGCAATAGCCGCCCGTTGTTGTTGCCCGCCAGAGAGTTCTTTGGGGTAGCTGTTCACCTTTTCTGCAAGACCGACGCGATCCAACAGGCCTAGCGCCAGCTGCCGGGCTTCGACGACGGGTATTTTTTTGACGATGACCGGCCCGGACATGACGTTCTCCAGCACGGTTTTATGGGGGAAAAGATTAAATCGCTGGAACACCATACCGATATTCTGACGCAGCTGGCGTAAAGATCGTTTATCTCTTACCTCGTGACCGTTGACGATAATGTTCCCATCCTGAATTGGCTCCAGATGGTTAATACAGCGGAGCACGGTGCTTTTCCCTGAGCCGCTTGGCCCGATCAGCACGACTTTTTCACCAGGGGGAACCAGTAAAGAAAATTGTTTTAGCACCTCGTGATCGCCAAAGCGCTTTGTGACCTGGTGCATTTCAAGCATGTAATGACTCATGAGCGGGCCATCCTTTTTTCCAGTCTGGCTGCCAAAATCATGAATACCGAGTTCATGATCAGGTACAGCACCGCGATAGTGGTATAAACCTCGAATGAACGAAATGTCGATGAGTTAATGCGATCCGCCACATGAAAGAGTTCCGATATCGTAACTAAAGAGACGATAGAGGAGTTCTTTATGGTCATAATGAATTGATTAACCAGTGCCGGAATACATAACTTAATGGCCTGTGGCGCAATAATATGCCAGAGCGCTTGCGGCCCGTTCATGCCTAAAGACTCCGCTGCCTCCGCTTGTCCTTTATCTACGGCTAAAATAGAACCGCGAATGATTTCAGTAATATAGGATCCGGTATATAATCCCAGCCCCATAATACCGGCGGTCATACTACTCATTGGCAGACCAATGCCCGGAAAGCCGAAATAAAGAATAAAAAGCTGAACCATAAAAGGTGTGCCGCGGAAAAACCAGACATACAGGAACGCCAGCAGGTTCAGAAACTTATTGGTGGAAAGACGGCATAATGAACCAATAATCCCGGTGGTCACTCCCAGTAATAGAGCCAGCAGGGATACTTCCAGAGTCATTAAACAGCCCTGAAGCAATAATGGCATTTTGCTCAGCACAACTTCATAATTCAGCATCATCATTAGGATTTACCCTGGAAATAAAATTATTGTCCAATAATCCACTTTTTGTAGAGGGTTTCAGCTTCACCATTCGCTTTCTGTTCAGCAATGACCTCATTAATAACGGATAATAACGAAGTGTTACTTTTCGCTACGGCAATACCCAGTTCCGCTTCAGTAAATGGCTTACCAACAATTTTCACCTGCGGGAAGACCTTGTTTAGCTCAAGTTGGTTTAATAAATCATTAATTGTTGCATCAAGGCGGCCATTAGCGAGATCCATTGTCTGCTGGGCGGTATCCTGATAGGTCTTAATCGTGAATGGAACATTTTGATTAATCTGGTGTGCAATTTGTTCGCTGGCCGCGCCGCTTTTAACCCCCACCGTCAGCCCTTTTAAAGAGGCTGCATCTGTCACTGTCTTATTATCAGAGCGGGTGACAAATACCATGCCCGTTTTTAAATATGGTTCTGAAAAATCAGCGGCTTTTTTTCTGGCGTCGGTAATATACATGGCGGCAATAACCATATCGGCATGACCGCTTTGTACCGATGGAATCAATGCGGTAAATTGCATATCTTCAACTTTTAGTTCGACACCGATTTTTTTGGCTACCGCTCTGGCAATATCAATGTCGTAACCGACTAATTGGTTATTGTCGTCATAATATTCGAAGGGCTTGTAATTACCGGTGGCTACGATTAGCGAACCGCGTTGTTTTAACTTTGTCAGCCCATCATCAGCATTTACCGTTCGGGATAGCATTGCCAGTATGATGAATGAGAAAGAGAACAGAAGAATCTTTTTTAAATGAAACATAAAATGCCTCGCAGTTTTAATGAGTAGATAGTTTACGACCGTAACGAACCATCAGCGTTTAATGTCTCGCCCTTATATTGGGTAATTTCTTTATAAGCATGAGGCTGCCGATGGAGATCGAAATTAAAGGTAGTGCGTTTATAAATTTGGCAAAAATCAAGATCACAATGGGCGACTACCACTTCGTCGCCTTTTGTGATGCAAGCGGCGACAACCTCGCCAGATGGCGCGACGATGCAGCTCCCGCCAATTTGCTCAATGCCTTCTTCACAACCGGCTTTAGCGACACCGACTACCCAGCAGCCGTTATGGTAGGCGCCGGCCTGTAATGACAGTGTGTTGTGAAACAGCGACAGATCGTCATGCTGCGGCGCCGGGGCATTGTGTACTGGCGTGTTGTAGCCGATGAATATCATCTCGGCCCCCTGCAACCCCATAACGCGATACGTTTCCGGCCAGCGACGATCATTACAAAGCGCCATGCCCATTACCCCATTAAAGGCGGACCATACAGGAAAGCGATCGCCCGGTTCAAAATAGCGCTTTTCCAGGTGCTGGAAACGTCGCCACGGCTCATGTTCGCTATGACCTGGCAGATGAACCTTACGATATTTTCCGATAATGTCAGCGTTCTTATCAACCAGCACTGCACTGTTATAATAATGTGCAACGCCATTTTTAATCTCTTTTTCGGCATATCCAAGATAGAAACCAATCTTTAACTCTTTAGCCAGAGAGAATAATGGATTAGTTTCCTTACCTGGCATGTCTTTCTCAAACCACTGGTCAATCTCTTCCTCTTTTTCCATATACCAACGTGGGAAAAATGTTGTTAATGCCAGTTCCGGATAGATGATAATATCAGCGGCAAGCGCTTTGGCTTCTCGCATCATTTTCATCATGCGGTTTATGACTAACGGACGAGAGTCTTCGCGATTCACTGGTCCTAATTGACCAATGGCAACGTTTATATACCTTGACATTGTTTTTCCTGTAAGTCTTAATCAATAAGATCGCTCATTACTTGATGATTTTGCTCTATTATCTGCAATGTACGTCGGGCTTGTTCCGGGTAAGCAAAGCTAATTTCGTTAGTCAGATAATTCACCATGCTCAGACCGGCAATGTAAGAATTAAATGACGTAATGCTTTCATTCCTGCAACTAATCACGACTTCATATTCTGAAGTGACTGGTGATAATGTCTGATCGCTAAAGGCTACGATGCGGACGTTGCTTTTTCTGGCAATTTTTACAATGTTAGAGAGTAATTTGGTTCGGCGAGGGAAATCCATTAATATAATAACATCCTGTGGCTGCATGTTAGCAAGCTTTTCCGCAAGGTGGCCATCTCCTTTATTTAACAAAGTGACATGTGATCTGACGTTAGATAATAATGCATGGGCATAGCACGCAAGGGTATAACCATTGCGAAACCCTGCAATCCAGACATGTGAAGCAGAGCCGACAATCCCCACACAAGTTTCCAGAGATTTTTGCTGCCCGGAATGCAACAGCTGGTTTAAGTTCTCCTGTTCCTGGCAAATATGTTTTTCGAATCTGGATGTCGCGTCCAGACCCCGGTTTTCAGCTCTGGCCATTTGCGCCAGCGGTGAATTTATATTCTCGCGATGTGGCAACACGCTTTGCCGAAACTCATTAAAATTATCGAACCCCAGCTGGCGAAAACAACGGGCGGCGGTGGATTTTGAGACCCCTGCCTTTACTGCCAGTTCGGTTGCGCTGTAATAGCCAAGATGATCTTGTTGTTCTAATAATGCTGAAACAAATTTTTTCTCCGAGGGGGACAACGTACTATAACGCTTGCGAATGATAGTTTCCAACGAATGGCTATTTTCAGGTGCATCATTTCTCTTCATTCTATTTCCCCGGACGCTGGTATTGTTGTTTCAGTTGTCATTATGATTTAAAACGTTTGTGCCAGAAATAAGCAAACGGTGTGCCATAATATTTTTTGTTTTATTTTTCATATGGTTGTTGTTTTTTAGTAGCAAACGGGAGTGAAGTGGCGCACCAGGTTAATGCAGGATGCACCAAAAAAGTCGGGTAGTTTGCACCGGTGTGCGGCTTTGTTGAATAAATCAGATTCGGGGCGAATGTCCCTGTAGCAGGGCAGATTGTCAGGCAATGCGCACGCTTTCTGGCATTCCTGCCTTTGTCATCCTGTTCAGCGCTCGAACCATGGCCAGAGCCTCTGCCACCTGCCCATCATAATCACGCAGCGTCAGTGATCCCCCGAACAGCTGTTTTATCCGATACATCGCCGTTTCCGCTATCGAGCGACGGTTGTAATCTGTTGTCCACTTCCACCGTGCATTGCTCCCGCTCAGACGCTGATTCGCAACGGCACGGTTGCGGTCTGCATACTCTCCGGGCCAGTAGCCCGCTCCTTTTCGGGGAGGGATAAGCGCGCTGATATTCTTACGCCGCAGTTCATCATGACACAGACGCTTATCGTAAGCTCCGTCCGCCGCTGCTGCTCTGATTTTTCTGTGAGTCTGCCGGATAAGACCCGGGAAGGCTTCTGAGTCCGTTACGTTGTTCAGTGACAGGTCCGCACAGATGACTTCATGTGTTTTACCATCAACAGCAAGATGCAGCTTTCGCCAGACACGGCGGCGCTCTTTGCCATGCTTTTTAACTTTCCATTCGCCTTCACCAAAGACCTTCAGCCCGGTTGAGTCAATCACCAGATGCGCGATTTCACCCCGGGTGGGCGCTTTAAAACTGACATTGACCGACTTTGCCCGTTTGCTGACGCTGCTGTAGTCCGGGCAGCGTAGTGGGACACCCATCAGGGAAAAAATGGAATCAATAAAGCCCTGTGCCGCTCGCAGGGTCAGCCGGAATACGCGTTTAATCACCAGAACGGTTGTGATAGCAAGGTCTGAATAGCGCTGAGGTCGTCCGCGTGATGCGGGCGTTGCTGACTCATACCAGGCCTGAATCGCCTCTTCATCCAGCCAGAAGGTGATGGAGCCACGATTAATCAGGGCCTTGTTGTAGTTGCACCAGCTGGTGATTTTGAACTTCTGCTTTGCCACGGAACTGCCTGCATTATCAGGATCATGCGTGATCTGATCCTTCAACTCAGCAAAAGTTCGATTTATTCAACAAAGCCCTGGTGATCTACAAACCTATTGCTGACAGGTTGCAGCTACGGCTGAATTCGTCGGACTACAACATCGGTAGCCTTTGTTCTGCTCTGGGAATACACCGCAGCAGTTACCGGTATTGGCGAAAACGACGCGATATTGTTAATCCGGCGCGGGTCGGGCTGTACAGCGAAATACGACGGGCGTGGAACCAGAGCCGGGGCTCTGCTGGGATGCGGACTATGGCTGAAATGCTGACCCAAAATGGCGTCCCGATGAGTCCCTACCGTGCCGGGCGTCTGATGAAATATCTGAACCTGAGCAGTTGTCAGCCCGGCAAACATCAGTACAAAATTCTCGTCAGGAGCATACCTGCCTGCCGAATTTGCTTGAGCGCCAGTTCGCTGTGCCCGAGCCTGACCGGGTATGGTACGAAGATATTACGTATAGTGTGCCCGGAGTTCAGGGCGGGCATGGAAGCTCAAATGAACTACGAGTCTGTTGCAATATTGAACCGGTAACTCATGACGAGAAGCCCAACAATCCCACCGGTGTGACGGTGGAAAACCTGAGCGGCAATGACCTGCGGCATGCCCGCAGGGTGATGTAATCCGCTGACAGCGGGGATTGAGGCGAGATCACTAAGCCAAGATGATCCTCATGGTTAAGTGCTGAAAGGCTGAAGAACATGAATCCGTTAATCCGCCTCCGGGGGTTGAAAATGTCACTATGGCCTATGTGAGCTGACAGGCCGTGCAGGAGTAACCGACGGTGATACGTAAGCACTGTCGGACAAAGATGTTTTGATAGATATGCAAAACATCGGGACAGCAATCCCCATCACACCCAGGCTGCTGACTCCTGCCAATTTGCGGCAATCAAGGATAAAGAGTGCGACGGGCAGCCTCCTAAGCATGTCTGAGTCCAGACTGATGAACCGGGGAAGGTCAGTTGCGAATGTTAAGGAGGCATGGCTCCGATGACGCGCTGGCTGGCGGAGCTTCCGTAGTAGTCCGTGATGGGGAAAGCCCATTACATGGCGAAAGGAAGCAGTTTACATGTTTTGCGACGTGATTAACTGGCCTAACGAGGTGAAGACCTTTGATAATCAGCGAAATGCAACGCAAGGTTGCCACATGGGCAACAGCCGCTCCGTGCCGACGGATTGGTACTCGGGCTGTGCTTCGGGTAAAGCTTCAGGGCTAAATATTTTTGTATTGGATGATTTCATCGTAAAGATCGCGATCTTTCAGTAAATCTGTATCTACTGTTATATTGCAGTCGATAAGAAATTTTATGAGAGATTTACTTGCGTATTTTACAATTGGTAACTCAGCGTGGCCAAGACAAAATGTTACATGGCTGAGATCTGTGATTTTCATGGCAATTGTAATGATTTCTTTAGTCTCGTTTTCATCGATAAATAATCTGCATTGGTTGCCTATACCAAAGTCTATTCCTTGTTGATTCAGTTCATACATCAACTCTATACTGGCATAAGTTAAATGTTTAAAAATGACGGGTGAACGGTCTTTTAAATGAACAGAACAAGCCAGCGCGATATCGTACTGGCTTGATTGCAGAAAATCAAAAGCAGTCTGGCCATTATGATCTCTGTGATTTATATCACAGCCTGCTTCAATTAATAAAATATAGATATCAGCGAGCAAGGGGTTGAAAAGGAGTGTACGCCCATGATTATCGAGTGAATGGATATCAAGACCTGATGCGATAAGTAGTGTCATTACTTCTGGTGTGACAGAAAAGTTCGGAAAGGCTAACTGACCAGACTGATTTCTGTGATTGATATTAATTCCATTGCGAATAAGGAGTTCAATGATATTTTTATCATTGCTATGGAATAATGCATTTTCTGCCTTATTATCGAGATGGTGAATGTTTATTCCTGCATCAACAATGGCCTGCGCCGCCTTGAGAGTGCGACAGTGAAATAATGCATTTTGTCCATGCTCATTGAGCGTATTGATATCTACACCCATTTTTAGTGAACGAATAACATCCTTTTTTGATTTGGCTGTAAACAGACTGTCATTGTTTTTATTATTATTGTCTTTCATTATATATCTCCTGTATTTATAATGAAAATAACAATAGCCAATGATTTTTTATTTTTCCAATTTATTTTTAATTATTTTTTGTATAAAGGTACAATATAGGTTTGAAATTAGTGCCATAAATATCAGGTGGAATGATAAAGTTAATTTAAGATTGTAGGGTGGTTATTGTATTTGTTTTTCAGGATAAATAAGTCAGTTCTTGCTGCTGTTCATATAACAAAAGATGTAGGCTCTGTTGGGGCGTTATGGACTATATCGTCAATGCCTGATTATATGGCTAAAATATTTTCAGGTTGGTGTGTAATGTATGGTTGCCATATATTTTTTCTCTCCTCTGAAAATTGTTGTTAAGATTAACAATGAAGATAATGAATACAAGTAATATGTTACTTGTTAATGTTTATTTTTTATGTGATGTAAAAAACGGCTTATCCCTTGGTTATTCTTTCCTCCTGTGGTGGATTGCAAAATCAGTATTTAAGTTCATTTAGCAGGGGCGGGCGTTATCCTGTGCTATATAAACTGTAGTGTTTTTTATTTTGTCAGAACGCCTGAAACACTATTCACACAACCTTTATTATACGTAGCATATCAGGGGGCGCTGACAGCTTTATCACGCTGTACAGTGTCCCTGTTGAGTGCCGGAGCATAAAGTCTTTATGTATGCCTCCTGTGGTTGAAAAAAACTGCAAACGAGAAGGTAGTCCTCACAGCCTTCTTTTACCGTTAGCGTGTTTTTTATCCGGTTTAATAATGGTTTTGAGTTCTTTATTTTCCCTGAGTGCAAGATAGGAAAGGATTTCAGTGCGAACTTCTGGTTCTTCAATATCATTAACGTTTACCTTAATATTATTCCTTATAAACCACTTAATAATTTCCTTGTGTTTTAAACTGACAAGCGGAGTGTCATACCATGAGCAAAGCGTAATGTGGCTGATATCAGTGACTTTCTGTACTTCAGTAATGAATTTTTTAATGTCTTTGTTAGCGTATCTTACAACGCAACGCTCATTGATTTTGTAATCGATATTCTGGCTTTGCAATATTTTGATCAACTCAAGGCAGCCAAAAGTGAGACGATTAAAAATTAATGGTCTGGCTTTAATCAGGTGAATGTAATGCATAAGCACGCTGAGACACTGATCAAGTTGACGGTTGCTGAATAACATGGTCTGTATGTATTCAAAGACGGTCTCCCCATTGTTATTAACCCGGTTTATATCACAGCCATTTTTTATTAAAATTTCTGTGATTGATTTTTTATAAGGGTAAAAAATTAAGCTATTTCCATAGTAGTCCAGTATGTCAGGATCAAGGCCTGCGGCGAAATAAACATTCAGTAATTCAGGGGTAATGCCGGTAATGTTAACAGAATTATGACCACATACGTCCCTGAGGTTAACATTTATACCTCGTTGAATGAGCAGGTGTACAACGTCAGGCTCACAGGTGTAAAAAAGAGCATTTCTTCCAAAGCTGTCAGTGTGATTAATATCGATACCGCTGTCGATTAGTTCTCTGGCTGAGCTTTCGCTGGCCGCAAAGAAAAGAGCATTTTTATCTTCAAGGTCAGTATGGTTTATGCTGATTCCATGTTTTACCAGTAACCGGGCAGATTCAGCGTCATTGGTGTAAAAGAGCGCATTTCTGCCCAGCGTGTCTGTATGGCTGATATCAATCCCGTTCTCAGTCAGTACCTTCATAGTTTCTGGGCAGGGTGCATAAAAAAGTGCATTCCTGTTGAACGTGTCAGTATGGTTAATGTTTATTCCGGCACTAATCATTGCTTTCATAAGCTCAGGGTATCTGCAATGAAACAAAGCATTCTGGTTCGATGAACTGAGCGTATTTATATCCACCCCTGCCTTTAATAGTTTTTTGAGTTCTGCGGGCGATTTTATTTTGAAGAGGTTCAGCGTGTTTTTATTTTGTGATTTCTGGTTCATGTTTTATCTCCTTTCTTATAATGTCAAATAACAATAATCAATGAATTTTTGTTTTTCAAATTTATTTTTAATTATTTTAAATGCGAATGATGAAATTCTATTGCATATTAATATGAGAGATAACTTTCTGACATAAAGATAAGAGAGTAATAATTGAAAAATAACGTCTGAATCGATGGCGGATTTATATTCGAATGGATCATGATTTAGTATGCGTTCTCCGATAGCAGTTTGATATACGACAATAATGTCAGGGAAGCTTAGATGCTGATCCCACATAGTCTGCAGAAGAACGTGCGCAGTATTACCGTATCAGCAGAATAAACAGCATGACAGGCAGGTGGCACCGGGCCTGCTTTTCTTTTCTGACCAAAGGGAAGAAAAGCAAGGGCAATCCGGAGAAGCAAGCGCAGCGGCTTCGCAGGGTTAGCCCTTGCTTCAGTTATAAGCGTTAAAAAAGCTGATACTGCAGATGTTGTTACATAATAATACATTGCTTCGTTTGCATCTCTGTTAAACGCTTCTCCTGCGATACAGGCGAAGCTCTGGTATTACTGCTTCGGTTGCACAGGCGAAGCGCTGAAATTTTGGAGCTGAGATTTCTTTGTATGAAAATGGGGATGTCTGATTAATTCAGTTTCTCTGTTGTTGCATTAATGCTGTGGTGATAGATTATATTCTGTGTATCCTATATCCTGGGTTTTATCAGGGGTCAGTGATATTTTTAAGCCAGATAAGCGAGTGAGAAATATCAAACAGGTTGCGGGTGAAAACTCAGTTTTCATAGTTTGACTAAATATAAGATTTATAAATATTAAATGGATGTGAAGAGATGTGTAAGATATATATTTTGTTTTTACCGGAAGTAACGGGGGGAGTTCTGTGAATTTATGATTGATAAAAATGATGAGTGTTACTGATTTCTGCATGTAGTTATGTAAAATAACATAACAAAAATAAATGTTAAGCGCTGATGACTTATAGCGGAGAGTTTACTGATATCAACAATGCGCCATGTGCAGATTAAAAAATCTGAGACGCATATTCATGTCTCACTGCTTTACGATTCATAATCTCCGGTACCAGTTACTCAGCTATTGACGTTATCATGACTCCAGAAGTTTGGATATTTCGTCATGTAGATCAGAACAGGAGGGTTAATCCTGTGCTAAGGACGACGGGGCCGCACTTTTCAGTGAACCTGATTTACACGCTTTTCGAAAGGTGCCCGGGGCTGTGCCTGATCAGCGCCGAAAAGCCTCACTGAACGCGCTTTCGGACCGATAACCCACCTGAGCGGCAGCCTCTGACACAGAAGCACCATTAGCAAGGGTTCGTTTTACCAGTTGCATTCGCCAGTTCGTCAGGTAGGTGATGGGGGGCACCCCCATCACCTCACGAAAACCAACTGCAAAATCGGTACGGGACATGCCTGCTGTACGTGCAAGCTCATCAAGCGTCCATTTACTTGCGGGTGCACGGTGTATGCTGTTCAGTGCAGCTGTCAGACGGCTGTCACCGAAGACCCTGAGCCAGCCGGCATTTTCTTCTGCCGCAAGTTCCATGTAGGTTCGCAGGATCTGGACGAACAGAAGCTGGGTCAGTGCGGATACTGTGTAGTGGACAAGCAAAATTGGCCACGGTTTTATAATGTTCCCTGTATCTGTACTCCGACTCATCTGGCGTCAGATTGCCGTTGTACCAGTGTGGTCTGACTGTGTTGTAGTAGCTTCACAAAAAACTTGATTTATTCCCATAAATCAAGTTTTTTGTTTTTGAAGTAAAACTGTCGATCTTTATCACCGATCTCACGTAATATCTTACAAGGTATACCGACAGCAACTACATTAGCTGGTATACTATCAGTTACGACACTTCCTGCTCCTATAACTGAATTATCTCCAATTGTTACACCTGGAAGAATTTGGACTCCCGAACCGATCCAAACATTTTTACCAATATATACAGGAAGGTTATAAACATAATTATTTTCTCTTAAGATAGGCAATATAGGATGACCAGAAGTTGCAATAACGACATTAGGTGCAATCATGCAATTGTCACCTATATAAATTTCAGCATCATCAACAAACGTTAAATTAAAATTACAATACACACCACTTCCCATGTGTACATTATGACATCCCCTATTAGCATGTAAAGGCGGCTCAATATGACAATTATCCCCAATTTCAGCAAATATTTCTTTTAGCATTTTCTGTCTTTTTACTTGTTCAGATGGTCGCGTGGCGTTAAAATCATAAAGTTTTTCTAAATAAGTCATTTGCTGCCCCATTAATTCTGGGTCATCATAGTGATAAATCAAACCACTTTTTTTCTTTCTTTGTTATTCATAAAAAACTCCTGTAGATATATTTATATTCTGATTTACTATTTAGGTATGACACTAACCCTTCACTGACTCGCCGCCGCAGATATTCCCGTGGCGAACGATATCCCAGTGCACTATGCGGATGCCATTCGTTGTAATGTTCGAAGGCCTCCGCAAGGTTCTTTACCGCTGTTAGCCAGACAATAGCGCACTGGGTCTGAGATAGAGGGGACTTATGCCCCTCTTTTGGTGATGGCACGTCAACAGGCTGGACAGAAACGCCAGCCTCGGTGGCAACATCCTCAAGTGTTATTTGACGACTGGACATCTATCACTCCAAGAGAATGTTCTCCCTTAAAACAATACTGAATTGTACAAATATGGTTATCAGAAACAAATAATTTCTTTCGGACTACATTAACAGAAATACTCTCCTTAATCCGTGATAAGCTATCATAGATAAGGCTAAAATTTATTGCCAGTTTTCGGAAAATCGCGTTTAACTCTCATCATAATGTCTTGCGCTATACATTCCTGTTACCAATATTGACGTTTATCCCGTGGGTTTAGCCGGGGAACCAGAAAAGGGATGCTGCATATTATCTATGGTATCCCTTTAGTGATAAAATCCTGTTACACAAGCCTCATGCTAAAAGTCAGAAGTTATATCTGACACCCAGACGAATTCGGTAGTTTTCATTATTCTCTGCAATCGATCGATCCATATAAGCTAATGATACGTAAGGCTGGAAATGGTCAAAGCCTGTATATGTCAGCACGTTATCAACCTCAACGTGGTGTCCCTTACCGTTACCTGCGTGGAAGTCATTCAGATGTTTAAAGTAGGCCGGTTCCAGATAGTAATTCCAGTCTTTATTGATGATGTAACTGATACCCAGATGCGATTCGAGGGTGTCCGCTGGCTTTTTGCGGCTGTAGTTGTTTTCTGAGTCATAGTTGCGATGGTTATATCTGGCCCGGAGCGTGACGCTTAAATCTTTTTCCACGGTATATTTAAAGTCGAAGTAACCCGCTCCGCCAGAACCGTCTGTATTCTCGTTCACCAAGGCTCCGCCGTAGATCGTGAGTGCCTGATAAGAAACTAAAGGATACCAGCCTTCCAGTTCATTCCAGCTATGTTTAAGCTGTTCAAATGCCTCTAAGTTATAGGCGTTCGTCAGCATGATCCCTGCAGTATTTTCAAAATCATATCCACCACGGAAAGCAAGCTCATGGCGATTATAAGCCGTTTCATACCCATCACGCGCTTCTATCCATGCCCCGGCGCTGAAAACCGAAGGTGAGAATACTGCAAAGGATAAAAGTAAAACATTAATACCTGTTCTTATTTTTTTCATGTCAGTCCTCAGAGAATAAGATGTTTGTTGAAAATGAAAAATAATGTATCAATCATGAATAGCGAGCGCCATGCATGTTTCCTCTCTCCCATTTTTATTAATAAAGCATGGAAGAGTAATGTGAAGTAATATTCATATCAAAAAAGTGAAAAAGAAATATACTTATTACATCAGTAATCTAACACATAGATTTAACATTTGTTACCCCTGTATAATAAATAATGATATAACACACTCTTTGCAAGAAAAGCTTATGCGCGGGGCATTTTATATGAATTATAGGGTTCTGAAAATCGCACTGACTCACTTCACATCATAATCACCTCCATTAAAAGTACCACTGAGTCAAGGAATATTCATTTCACCTGACCAACAGAGATTAATCATTAAAAAAGGCCGGGATAACCCCGACCTGTCATTTTATGCCGTACGGTGTGCTACATCCACGTCAGCCGGCGCCAGAGTGTTGGTCAGCGCAAAGAAAGAGATGACGGTAAACACTGCCGTAATGATGCCGAGAGTCAGATACGCCTGATGGAAGCCAACGGTATCATACATCCGTCCAACCCAAACAGAGAGTACAACGCCTGAAAGCTGTTTCGATAAATTAAAGCCAATCAGGAACAACGTTGCAGAGAGTTTAGGGTTAAATGCTGAGGAGATATATTTAAAGGTGCCGACCAGAAGGAACGGAAGTTCAAACATATGGAGCGTTTTCAGGATAATTACTTCTATGGCTGATGTGGCAAAAGAAGACCCTAAAATACGGGCTGACATAATAATCCCTGCGGTCAGCAGGGCGTTCTTGGCACCAATGCGGTTCACGATGGCAGGGGCGAAGAACATAATCGTTGCGTTGAGTAATTCTCCACCGGTAGTGATGAAGCCGAAGACTTCAGTCCCGCGCTGTGGGCTGGAGAAAAAACCTTTAAAGAAGTTAGCGAACTGCTGGTCGAAAACGTCATATACGCTGGCGACACCCACAACGTAAATAATAAAGCCCCAGAAACGCGGCATCCGCAGCAGTTCGGCGGCGGTACGCATTGAGAAGGCCTGGCGGTTAGCGCCCAGCGCGTCGATAACCTCGGCGCTATGGCTACCCTCCGGTTTTGATATCCACAGTAGTATACCGAGGATCAGGGCGAAACCGGAGGCGATCCAGAAGGTAATATTAGGATCGATACCAAACAAAATACCGGTGATCGACGCGCATAGTGCCCAACCGACGCAGCCGGAGACGCGAACTTTACCGTATTCAAAACGGTTGGCGCGACTGACTCGCTCAATATAGGCTTCTACCGCTCCGGAACCACTGGAGAAGACGATCCCCAGATAGATCCCTCCTGTCAGTGCACCCGCGATGATATTTATCTGCAATAGTGGTGAGAAAACGAAAATAAAGAAGGGTGCAAACAGAATTAATAAAACCGTGATAGTCCACAGCAGGTGTTTGCGAAGCCCAAGCTTGTCTGAAATCAGCCCAAATACAGGCTGGAAGATTATTGCGAAAAACGAAATGGAGGAGAAAACGATCCCCGTTTCGGTTTTGGTTAAATGGTTAACTTCTGCCAGCCATACAGGGAAAAAGGGGAAGTAGGCCGACATAATGAAATAATAGAAGAAAAAGAACAGCATAAAATAAATAAAGTTATGCCGTTCCCGTGGTGCGAGTTCAGAGAGTTTCATCGTGAATATTCCATATTATTATGCCTGTAAGGTTGGGGGCTTATGCCCCCCGATTATTATTGGAAATGAATCGTTAACTGATATTGCCATTGTGTCTCAAGCAACAGCCATTGCTGCAGTACGCTTGGCGTCCAGGAGTCATCGCCGCCGATACCCATATGTTGAGCATCGAGGGTGATCCAGACGCCGTTTTCCGGCTTCATCCAGTGCCAGTGGTCGGTATCCATTAACTGCCTGGTACCATAGGGTTGTAGTGAGAAGTGGAAGCCGCCCGCCACGTGCCAGCGCCCCCAGTCCAGCGCTTTGGTGTCGCAGCGCAGGCCGTTTTCCGTCGGGAAAATGTACGGCGTGGTCATCTCTTCCAGCGGCAGCTGCCAGCGGGAGAAACAGGCGCTGGTGCGGCGGTCAGGATAGTTTTCATGCGGACCGTAGCCGAGCCACGAGACCGGTTCATGCTGGTCAGGTACCTGAAAATTCAACCCGATGCGCGGCAGCGGCGGCAGGATGCCTGCACGTTCGCCATCGACCGCCAGATGCAGCTTACCTTCTCCATCAAACGTCATCCGCCAGTGGCTGACTATCACCACTTCGTTGCCGCGCAGATAATGCCAGCGGCTATCAATGACCACTTCATGAGCCAGACGCTGGGCGTCACACTCTACGCAACGGGCACTAAGGTCGTAGAGCCCGGCGCTTTTCCAGCGTTCGACCCAGGCGTTAGGATCGATGCGCTCCACTTCGCTGACGCCAATATCGTTATCCAGCGGTGCGCGCACAAACTGATCGCGCATCGGCGTCAGCAACTGCTCAACACCATCCACCTGCCAGTGGGTTAAAAGACCGCTTTTCCGGTCGACCGTCCATTGCTGTGAGCCGCTGCGCACGGTCCAGGTCACGTCGCTGCTGTCCAGCACTGGCGCAGTACCGGCAGGTGCAGGGCGGTGCAGAGCCAGCGGCGCGGCGAGCGGGAACTGCTGCCAGGCGACGCGATGTCCGGCATCGGACCAGGCGGTAGCCTGCGGTTGAATAACTTCCAGAGTCAGCCATACTTCTTCAGCTCCGGCAGGCAGCACCAGTTCATTGCACAGCGTCAACTCGCTCTGCCCTTCAGCACCAAGCTCGAGCTTCATGCAGCCCCCGGCAAAGGTTTCCCCGGCGGCCTGAACCTGCCAGCGCAGCTCTTCGTTATCGGTGGCACGGAACAGATATTCGCTGCTGATGCTGATATGCAGCGGGCTTTGCGCCAGCAGGGTAAACTGGAAAAACTGCTGTGCATGTTTGGCTTCAATTAATGAAGGATGCGCGCGGCGGTCCGGGAAGACCAGACCGTTCATGCAGAACTGGCGATCGTTCGGTTTATCACCAAAATCACCGCCGTAGGCCCAGCCAACGCTGCCGTCGTCGAAGATTTTGGTGATGGCCTGATCCGCCCAGTCCCAGACAAATCCGCCCTGCAGGCGCGGATAGTCGCGAAACGCCTGCCAGTAATCAGAAAAATTGCCGAGGCTGTTGCCCATCGCGTGGGCATACTCGCAGAGGATCAGTGGGCGCTGTTCGCCCGGCATGCTGATCCATTTTTTTATTCCCCATTTCGGCACCGCTGGAATCAGCTGGTCGCGCTCAACGCGGGCGTACATCGGGCAGATAATGTCGGTAGTGGTACTGTCGGCGCCACCGCCTTCATACTGCACCGGGCGCGATGGGTCGTTGCGCTTGAGCCAGTGATACATCGCTTCATGGTTGCTGCCGCCGCCGGATTCATTCCCCAGCGACCAGATAATAATCGACGGGTGATTGCGGTTGCTTTGCAGCATCCGGCAGACGCGAGCGCTGAAGGCTGGTAGCCATGAAGGATCATCGGAGAGGCGATTCATCGGCACCATACCGTGGGTTTCAATATTGGCTTCGTCAACGATGTACAGGCCGTAGCGGTTGCACAGCTCGTACCAGCGCGGGGCGTTAGGGTAGTGTGAGCAGCGTGCGGCATTAAAGTTGTTCTGCTTCATCAGCAGGATATCCTGTAACATATCCTCTTCGGTCACTACCTGGCCGCGCTGGTGGTGATGCTCGTGGCGGTTAACGCCGCGGATCAGCAGCGGTTTGCCGTTCAGCAGCAGCAGGCCATTTTTGATTTCGACGCGACGAAAACCGATATCCCAGGCTTCAGCTTCGATCAGCTCATCATCACGCCACAGTGACACTACCGCACGGTAGCAGTCTGGCGTTTCTGCGCTCCACAGCGCCGGATTTTCTACTGGCAGACGAATCGCCGCCCGCTCGGCATAGTTTCCGCGCTCATCAATAATCGGTGAGTCCGGCAGTTGCTGGTGGCTGGCGACCAGGCGGGCGTCATCCCACAGTTCGACCTTCACCGCCAGCTCTTCCAGTTGCTGTACTGGTGCGGCAATGCTTAAATTAACCAGTAGCTCGGCATCGCGACAGAGCGCATCCAGTTGCGGCGTGAGCTGAACGTCGCACAGGTGAAATGTCGGTTTATTCAGCAGCCAGACCGAGCGGAAGATCCCGCTCATGCGCCACATATCCTGATCTTCAAGCCAGGTTCCCGCGCTCCAGCGCATCACCATCACGCAGAGACGGTTATCACCCGCCTGAAGGTATGGCGTGAGATCGAAGGCGGCGGGCAGGCGGCTGTCCTGCGAATAGCCGACCCATTCGCCATTGCACCACAAATGGAACGCGGAGTTGACGCCATCAAAGATAATCTGCGTCTGGCCGTCAGCCTGCCAGCGTTCATCGACGTGAAAAGTCAGTGAGTAGCAGCCGGTTGGGTTCTCCTCAGGGACGCGCGGCGGCGTTGTGTCGATCGGGTAGCGCACGTTGGTATAGATGGGGGCGTCATAGCCTTCCATTTGCCAGTTTGACGGCACCGGCGTACTGCGGCTATCCGGCAGATCGCCTTCCAGCCAGCGGGCATCCACGTCAAACGGGCTGTGGGCATAAGAGAACTGCCACTGGCCGTCAAGCAGACGGCGGCTTGCCGAAGGCTGGTTATCCCGCGCTTTATTGGTATCGCGCCAGCTGGCGAATGTGGGGTGGGCCGGTAAACGGTTAAGGTGAATGATAGTCTGGTTTTGCCAGTCTTCCCGGGCGAGCACTTCATGAAACTTTGCCCCAGCAGCGGAGATAAAATCGTGTTGTTGCATACGCATACCTGACAGGTAAGTGGAAAAATGTCATTCGCTAGACAGTATGGATTTGTTATCAGTTATTTTTCTCGTGTCCGCAATACTGGCGAAAACGAAATCCACTGGCGATCACGAAACGTCATAAAAAGGGCTGGGTTTTGTCGTCCTTTAAACATAAAATGTTAGCGAACGACATTGGTGTTTTGGGACAAAAGGAGTATGTGATGCAACGCCGTCTGGCAACGTTAGAAGATGTGGCCCGGGAGGCCGGAGTGTCTCAGCAGACGGTCTCCCGGGTGCTGAATAAACCGGATGTGGTGTCCGAACGAACCCGCGATAAAGTCATTCGCGCGATGCAGGCGCTGCACTATGTGCCGAACCGTTCTGCGCAGCTGCTGGCGGGTAAATCCGCATCGTCGATTGGCCTGATTACTGCCTCGCTAACGCTGCACGCACCTTCGCAAATCGCTGCGGCGGTGAAAAGCTATGCTGGTTTGCATCAGATGGAGGTCTCGATTGCAATGCCGGCGCAGGTCGATTATCCGTCGCTGCAGGCACGGCTCAATGAGTTTCGCGCCCAGCATATTCGTGGCACGATTATCAGCCTGCCACTGGAAAGCAGTCTTGCGGAGCAACTGGTAGAGGAGAACCCGGACATTGCCTGCCTGTTTCTTGATGTTTCACCTGAGACTGATGTGTGCTGCGTGCGCTTCGATCACCGCGACGGTTGCGGTGCCTGCGTACGGCACCTTTGGGAATCCGGGCACCGCGAGTTCGGGTTACTTGCCGGGCCGGAAAGTTCGGTTTCCGCGCGCATGCGGCTGAGCAGCTGGCGCGAGGCTCTGCACTGGCTGGGGGTCAGCAATGCGGTAACGGTATTTGGTGACTGGAGCGCCGCCAGTGGCTGGAATAAGACGTTTGAACTACTGCATCAGCATCCACGTATTAGTGCAATCGTGGTGGCGAACGATCAGATGGCGCTCGGGGTGCTTAGCGCGCTGGCGCAGCTTAATCGTACCGGCAGCCAGGCTGTCTCGGTCACCGGTTATGACGACACGGCGGACAGCTTTTACTTTCAGCCGCCGTTAACCACCGTTGCCCAGGATTTTAATGTATTGGGTAAGCGGGCGGTAGAGTTGCTGATCCAGTTGATGGCAACTCCGCAGAAAAAAATCAGCGAGTTGTTGCCTACACGTTTGATCATCCGTGAGTCAACCAGACCCTGTAAAACAGAAGCCGGGGATGAGAAAACGCAGTTAATTACACAATTAAAAGCACTGGTGGAAAAGTTGTGAGACATCCTTATTTAGTCAGCATATAGTATCCGTAAGACTAAAATGGTGTCGGAGTATGCCTGAATATCAGTCAGCCGCCATTGATTAACTCTTCAGGTGGAAAACTGGAAAATGATGAGTATAGTACTGGAAAATCGTGTTTCGCTCACATAAGCTTTATTTTAATTCGGAATTGAGGCTCCAGCTCGCCTTAAAATTTATTGTTATGATAAAGCACTAACATTAATACCTGTTTTGAAGGCATGCATACTGCTCAGGTGGTATTGGTCATTAAGGTACCGGAGGAACATAGTGATGTGGTTATTAATTCTTGTTTATCGTTTTGTTTATATGCATGTCTGTTGACGCATGTTAAGCATTGTTGTTTTTATATAAAAAATAATAATGTTTTCTTCTGGGTGATAAGTTGAATTTAAAAACTAGCTGACACTGACGTCTTGTTTTGCTATTCATTTATTTGGGCAACTTTAGCATAACAAATATTTATGAACAGGTTAAGAGAGTTTATGTTTGAAATTCACTTAAAGCAACGGGCAGGATGTGAATTTATTATTTCCTGAAAAGGATCAATGTTACTAAATCCATCATTCACATGTGATAAGATGAAATAAGAACCAGCTTCCCTGTATATTGAGGTACAGGAAAGGCTACCTTCAGGCAACCTTTCTTCCATTTACTCGTATACGGGGCGCTTATAAGATGTGGCGGCAACGATTAAAGTTAGCTGCTCACCGGGCTTGTGGTTTCCGCGCAGGAAAACTCAAATGGCCTGACCATTCCGTCCCGGTTTGCATCCAGGTAATCAGCCCACCACTGCAGCATCAGCCGACGTTGCTCCAGATGCTTTGCCTTGTGAATATATGCCGCGCGGACCTGATTTCGCTCCTGATGGCTCATCTGCCTTTCAATTGCATCTTCAGACCATTTCCCTGACTCCACGAGACAACTGCAGGCCATTGTTCTGAAGCCGTGACCACAAATATCTGATTTCGTATCATAACCCATCGTTCTCAGGGCTTTGTTCACTGTATTTTCACTCATTGGTTTATGAATGCTGTGACAGCCCACAAAAATCAGCCCCTGACCGTCAGTTGCATCGTAGCTTAGTGTTTTCAGCTCCTCCAGTATCTGCATGGCCTGTCGACTGAGAGGAACATAGTGTGGTGTTTTCATTTTTGAACCACGACCGGAAAACCTGACGTTAATAATTTCTTCCCGTTCAGGTGGGATAAGCCAGAGCGCATTTTTAAAATCAATTTCAGGCCAGCGGGCAAAACGAAGCTCACTTGAACGAATGAACACCAGTAAGGTCAGTCTGATGGCCAGTACGGTAAGCCTGCGGCCCTTATAGCCTTCAATACGGCTCAGCAGGTCAGGGATAGCCTCAAGCTCCAGGGCTGGCCTGTGGGTACGTTCAGGTGCTGATATGGCCCCCTCCAGATCCAGAGCAGTATTGTGACTGATAAGCGCTTCCTGGACTGCGTAGCGCATAATGGCAGTGAGCCGTTGCTTCAGACGGGAAGCCGTTTCCAGATGTCCCGCTGTTTCAACAGTTCTGATGGGGACAAGAAGATCCCGTGTCGACAACCGGGTTATGTCACATTGTCCGATAGAAGGGAATACATGGCTAATCAGGCTGCTTAACACGCGATCACTGTGTGCTTCAGACCAGCGTTCACTGAGTGAAAGTTTCTGATGCCATTCCCTGGCAATATGTTCAAAACGGATAATCCCGGCCGTTTCGTTTCTGGCATGTTTCTTCTGCTGAACAGGGTCAATACCGTCGCTCAGGAGTTTTCTGGCCTCATCGCGTTTTTTACGGGCTTCTGAAAGAGAAACAAGAGGGTAGACGCCGACGGAGAAAACTTTTTGTTTTCCACTGAAACGGTATGCCAGTTGCCAGTACTTTGAACCATTGGGATGCACGAGGAGATAAAGCCCCTGTCCGTCTGTGAGTTTGACGGGTTTCTCTGAGGGACGGGCATTTTTTACTTTAATATCAGTGAGTGGCATCGAAATCCCCTCCGATTGTTGGTAAAAAAATAATCGAACTGACTTTACCAACAGTTTTACCAGCAAACAGATGTGGCTGCGAGTGGTTTTCAGTGTAACTGGGTAGACGTGGTGTAAGTGGGAACTTATTGATGGGGAAAGTAAAAACGGACGTCCGTAGACGTCCGTATAAGAATAGGTGGTGCCCGGACTCGGAATCGAACCAAGGACACGGGGATTTTCAATCCCATTGCCGGAAAGTTAAATTTTTTGCCTTTGTGTTACAGAGATGTGAATAATCGCTAACGCATACATCCAAACCATTGTTTTGGATGTGCAAAATGACAATACTTCCCGTTATCTCTCCCAAAGGTGGAGAAGGCAAATCCACGTTTGCTGCTTACCTTGCCGGTTTTCTTGCCGATGCTGGCCTGAATACCCTTCTTGTGGATGCAGACTATTCCCAGCCCACAGCCAGCAGTATCTTCGCGCTGGAGCATGAATCCCCATTCGGTCTCTATGAATTGTTGATGCAGATGGTCAGTGACCATACGCAATGCATTTCGCAGACCGCCATAAAAAATCTCGATGTCATCTACTCAAACGACCCGGACGAACTGTTGCCGACCGCGATGCTCCACGCTGCAGATGGCCGTCTTCGCCTGCGTAACATACTTCAGCATCCTTTCTTTAACCGTTATGACGCCATTATTGTGGATTCTAAAGGCGCAACAGGCGTTATGACTGAGCTTTCCCTCCTGTCCTCTACCGGTAATGTGATGGGCGTTGTTAAACCCATCCTTCCGGATGTCCGTGAATTTATCCGCGGCTCCCTTCACATGCTTACCCGCCTGAAAACCTATGAAAATTACGGTATCCGCCTTCCTGATATTTCCATTCTCGTCAACTGTATCGAAAACACTCTGCTTGACCGTGAAGCAATGGACGGTCTTGCCGCCATCATTAACGAAAAACATTACGACGCCTCTGCGCTGGGCAACCGTGACGTTTATCGTTTACTCAATACCCGTATCGAGGCGCTGGATATTTTCAAACTGGGGCACGTCAAGCAGCAGCCCGTGCATCGTCTGGAATACAAAACACGCCGCAAAGGTCCGGCCGCAGCCGTCACCATGCACGACCTCGCGTGTGAACTGTTCCCTGAGTGGCAGAGCCATTTCAGTGACGTTCTGACCCGGGAGGTGCGTCATGTCTGAGATGATGATGCCCTGCTCTTATGAGGCTGAGCAGGCCGTACTGGGCGGACTGATGCTTGATAACGACCGGTGGGATGAGGTGATACTGCAAATCTCCCCGGAAGATTTGTTTTCCCGGCCGCACCGTATGGTCTTCCGCGTCATGGCCGAGCTGGCCGGAGAAGGGCTACCGCTCGATCTCATCACTATTACGGAACGGCTGGAGAACAAAGGCGACCTTGAACAGTGTGGCGGCTTTGCTTATCTGGCTGAAATGAGTAAAAACACGCCGTCTGCAGCCAATATCCTTGCTTACGCCGGCGTGGTGGCGGAGAAAAGCCGCCTGCGGCAGCTGATGACAGTGGGTAACAGTCTTCTTTCCGATGTGCAGGCCCCGAAAGCCAGCTCGGCCGGCATCCTTGAGTCGGCCGAAGGTAAGCTGTTTAACATTGCCGAACAGGGAGCCATGCAGCTCAACAGTGAGACCGGCGTTAACGAGGCGCTGGATAAACTGCTGACGCATCTGGAAAGTATGTCCGCCAGTGACGGCCTCACCGGCACACCGACCGGTTTCAGTGAACTGGACGCGATGACCTGTGGTCTCCAGCCCGGCGATCTGGCCCTGCTGGCCGCCCGTCCTTCCATGGGAAAAACGTCGCTGGCCATGGCCGCCTGCACCGCGGCCGTGGGCGCAAAACCTGACGATCACGTCTTTGTGTTCAGTCTTGAAATGCCCTCAGAGCAGCTGATGATGCGCCTGCTGGCGATGGAAGGCCGGGTGGAACTGTCCCGGCTTCGCAGCGGCAACATGGATGATGAAGACTGGGCTCGCGTGTCAGCGGCTACCGGTCGCATTATTGAATGGAAAAACCGTCTGATCATTGATGATACCAGCTACCAGACCCCGGCTACACTGCGCGCCCGCGCCCGTCGCTATGTCCGCAAATACGGCAGACCCTCTCTCATCATGCTGGACTATCTGCAGCTTGTCCGCTCCCCCGAGCAGGAAAACCGCACGCAGGAAATAGCGGAAATTTCCCGCTCGCTTAAGGCGCTCGGTAAAGAGCTGGGCTGTCCGGTACTGGCGCTTTCCCAGCTCAACCGCCTGGTGGAGCAGCGGGCCGATAAACGCCCTAATAATGGTGACCTGCGTGACTCTGGTGCGCTTGAGCAGGATGCAGACCTCATCATGTTTATTTACCGGGATGAGGTTTATAACCCCGGCACTCCTGATGCCGGGGTGGCTGAGATCATTGTCGGCAAGCAGCGGCAGGGGCCAACCGGCACGGTGAAAGTCAAATTTGACGGGCGTTATACCCTCTTTTCGGAGTTTCAGGAAGGCAGCTATGACTTCGGTTACCGCAGCGGGAGGAAACAGGCATGAGCCGTAAAAGTTCTAATGTGGGGGCTGCCATGCTGCAGCCCGGACGCCAGTCGCAGGCGGCCGGCAATATCAGCGTCATGCCGGCGGCTGAAATGCCCATGGTCCTGACGCTCGACCAGTTAAGCCCGAATCCTGATAATCCGCGAACATCACGCAATCCGCGTTATGACGATATCAAGGCTTCCATCCGTTCGCGCGGGCTGGACACCGTACCCAAAGTCACCCGTGACCCGGATGGTGAGCCCGATATGTACATCTTCAGCGACGGTGGTAATACACGTTATCAGATCCTGTCAGAACTGTGGCAGGAGACCGGAGAAGACCGTTTTTTCCGTGTCCATGTGTTGTTCAAGCCGTGGCCGGGACGGCTGCAGTGTGTTATCGGCCATCTGGCAGAGAATGAAGTGCGCGGGGAACTGAGTTTTATTGAAAAAGCGCAGGGGATCCACAAAGCCCGCTCTATATATGAAGAGCAGTTAGGAAAGCCAGTCTCTTTACGACAGTTGTCAGAGCTTCTGACCCGTGAAGGTCTGCCGGTACATAATTCAACTATCAGCCGTATGGAAGATGCACTGAAATATCTTTTTCCGTGGATCCCAGACCTGCTTGAGTCCGGGCTCGGCAGGCCTCAGATAACGGCGCTGCTGGCGCTCCGGCATGATGCTGAACGCGTGTGGGATGAGTTTTGCCTGATTTCAGACACAGGCGACAAATCCTTCAGCGACGTTTTTGGCCAGTGTTGTGGCCGTTTCAACTCACCGGAACTGTGGTCTCTTGAGATGTTTCGCGATGAATTAATTGGTGATTTACTGCATGCGCTGCCCCATCCGGAGCTGGATTATGACCGCTGGATGATGGAACTGGATCCTAAAGAACGTAACCGCAGACATCACTTCGGCGATCCAGAACCGGTGTCCATCCCTCCCGTAAACAGCCTCGTCACCGCTGACTCTGCAGGTCAGGCCACACCGGCGCAGAAGTCTGTTGAGGTCGCGCAGCCTTTCTCCAGTCCACGTCGTGAAATCTCAGGAGAGCCGGTAACGCCCGCCCCGGATAAAGCATTCCAGGCGGCTCATTACGGTCTCATATCCCGCAACCGTCGCGATGAACTACTGAGCCATTGCGCTCACTTAATCAGAAAAGTATATGGTGTGCTACGCCTTTATCGAACCGTCAAGGTTAACCGTGCTGACATAGCAATCCAGACTAAAGAAGCACAACAGGCAATAGAAAAACTGGGCATGCCCGATACTGACATTCTTACTGGTAAGAAACGCTCTTCCTTTTCTCCACCTCTGAGAAAAGCCGTTCAGGAGGAGAAATAATATGATTCGCCCTGTGTTCCTCCTCACCTCCTTCTTTTTACTGAGCGGATGCGCAACAACGGACTGGGCTGCGATTAATAAACAGGTCAGCGATACCGCTGCGAACCTGACAAAAACGTTAGGCGGCAACGACAGCGGAGAAAGTGGCGGGATGCCGCTGATGAGCCCGGCGGGGCAACAGGCCATGCAGTCCGTCGATAAAACGTTCTCCGTGCCGGTCGATGTGGATACCGCGGCGGCCCGCCTGAAGCGCCATTACAAATTTATCTCCACACAGGAGCTTGAGGCACTGCGGCAGGCCGCAAATGACGGGGACTGGAAAGCGGCGGCAGAAGATGATGCGCATCCCGTCTGGGACGCCATGCCGGGCAGCTACTACAAAATGGGCTCCGACTGGAACGGACGTGATCACCTGGATATCGAAATCGAGAAAAACGGGTCCGGCAGCAGGCTCTATGTTGTCTATCGCTCATCATCATCACAGCGTCTGGCCGGGTCCGGCGTCACGAAGCTGATGAATGATGTCCGCGCTGTTGCGGCGGGTGAAAAACGCTGATGCGGGAGGCAACACATGCAACTCTTTCTGTGTGAAAAACCCTCCCAGGCAAAGGATATTGCCCGCGTGCTGGGTATCAGCAAGCGTGAGCAGGGATTTATCAGCGGCGGTAACATCGTTGTGACCTGGGCGGTCGGCCATTTACTCGAAACTGCCAGCCCTGAAGCCTATGGCGAGCAGTATGGCAGGCCATGGCGTGCCGATGTTCTGCCTGTGCTGCCTGAGGCCTGGAAAATGGTCGTTAAAGAGCAGACAAAATCGCAGTTCACCGTTATCAGTAAGCTGCTCAAAAAGGCGTCTGAAGTGGTCATCGCAACCGATGCCGACCGCGAGGGCGAGGTGATCGCTCGTGAGCTGATGGAATACTGCCGCTACAGTGGCGCGGTACGCCGGCTCTGGTTGTCAGCCCTGGATGAGGCCAGTGTGAAGGAAGCACTTAGCAGTATTCTTCCGGGGGAAAAAACAGCCCTGCTGTATGATGCCGGCAAGGGCAGGAGCCAGGCGGACTGGCTCATTGGCATGAACCTGACGCGTCTTTATACCCTTAAGGCCCGTGACTCAGGGGTGTCAGAAGTGCTGTCCGTCGGGCGGGTACAGACGCCGACGCTTGCTATGGTGGTTAACAGGGATAATGAAATCACATCCTTCGTGCCAAAGCCCTGGTGGCAGGTACATGCGCTTATTGAAAAAGAGGGCGTCCGGTTCCGGGCAGTCTGGGTGCCCGTTGAGCAGTACTGTGATGAGGAAAAGCGTTGCATCAATCCCCAGGCCGCCCGGGCGGTGGGGCAGTTGTGTCAGCAGCAGGGCAGGGCTGTGGTACTGGAGGTAACACAGAAGCGGGAAAAAACGGCGGCCCCCCTCTGTTTTGACCTGGGCACCCTTCAGCAGGTCTGCTCCCGAAAGTTCGGCATGGGCGCAAATGATGTGCTCGCCATTGCCCAATCCCTCTACGAAACCCACAAAGCGACCACCTACCCCCGGACAGATTGCGGTTTCCTTCCAACTTCGATGCAGCAGGAAATACCCGACGTTCTGGCGGCAGTGGCAAAATCCGATCCCGCTGTGGCCCCGGTACTGAATCAGCTGGACAGGAAGTTTGTCTCGCGTGTCTGGAATGACAAGAAAATCACCGCGCACCATGCCATCATTCCCACCCGACAGGCATTTGATTTGTCGCGCCTCAGCGCCGATGAGCTGAAGGTCTACCATCTGATTCGCCAGCATTATTTCGCCCAGTTCCTTCCGCTGCAGGAATCTGACGTGACGGAGGCGTCTTTCAATATCGGTGGTCAGCTGTTCCGTACACGCGGGAAAGTCGGTGTGGTGACGGGCTGGAAGTCATTGTTCCAGGCTGAAAAAGATGACGATGAAGAGGACGTCGACGGTGACAGTATGGCGCTGCCGGCGCTGGCAAAAGGGGATATTTGCGCTGTCACCGGTTCTGAGGTTAAAGATATGAAAACCAGTCCGCCTAAACCGTTCACGGAGGGGACGTTGATTGCTGCCATGAAGAACGCGGCCAGTTTCGTCAGTGACCCGAAGCTCAAGAAAGTGCTGCGTGATAACGCAGGTCTGGGCACAGAGGCGACGCGTGCGGCAGTACTCGAAACCCTCTTCAAACGACACTATCTGGAGAAAAAAGGGAAGCACATCCACTCAACGCAGATGGCCCGGGAGCTGATTGCGGCCCTGCCGGAAACGCTGACGAGCCCGGGCATGACCGCATTATGGGAGCAGGCACTGGATGATATTTCGCAGGGGAAAATGTCGCTTGCGGTCTTTATGCAAAAGCAGCTGCAGTGGACCCGTCACCTTGTCGAAAAAGGCCGCCAGGACAGTGTGAAAATCACCGCTCCCGTCACGCCCCCTTGTCCGTTATGCAAAGGGCCCACACGTAAACGCAAAGGTAAGAAAGGAGATTTTTGGGGTTGCGTGCGTTACCCAGACTGCAAAGGTATTATTAACACCAACGGGAAAAAGACCACAAAGCGCAAAAAAGCAGCATCAGGGACAAAAACAGAATCATCCGCACAGTGATGAGTTATTTCACTGTACAACCCCGGGCCGGGTTCTGCTAATGTGACTACGCTTCGATATGTACCCCTTTGCCGGAGGCAGCCAGCTTAACTTTAACGGGATTAATCTGGCAACCGGCACGACGGTCTGCCATCGCACATCTGGCAGGAACTGTAAGACGCATGCGCTCCGTGAAAATCGCGTCGGGAACGGATCCCCGGAGTAGTGAGATACATTAAGGTCTGGTACAGCCCCCACGGCGTTGCATATGCAGCGCCGTTTTCATTTCTGGTTTTATGGGTTGACACCAGGCTTGTTTGGTTTAAAAATCAACAGTGCTTACCGCTGTTTTTCACAGCCAGCTAAAGTTTCAGCAGTCTGAGAGAAACGCCTTAGGGTGACTGCCAGCTAACGTTTCACCGGTCTGAGAGAAACACCTTCGGGTGACCGGAAAATCCTCGCAGCCTGAGAGAGGATACCTTCGGGTGGTAAATCCGTTTAACCTCTGGAAACGGATATCACTGCACAGTGATTGAGGTCCTTTCAACATACCAGACTCTCAGGATTCAACCGATCCTGACCCCCGACGGGAAACCACTCCCGTCAGGGCAGATGGTTTCTCCGCCGTACCTTTTTTTACCTCCATGGAGAAAACATCATGTCTGCAAACAATACTTCTGCATCTGCAAAATCTGAGTACTTCAACCTGACTATCAAAGGCATCGGGTATCTCAGCAACATCCGCCAGGTTAACCATCAGAATGGCTCGTTCCTCAGCTGCGTAATAAATGCACTGAGTGGTCCGACTGATAATCCGGCCTACGTCCGTTTTGACATTTCTGTCGCAGGTAAAGAGGCAACCAGCCTTATCGCCCGCTGCCAGAAAGCCGTCGATGAAGACAAGAAAGTCCTGTTGGGCTTTAACCTGAGTAACCCGTCCACGGACATATTTACGCTGAACAAAGGCGACCATGCCGGCGAACAGCGCGTCAGTCTGAAAGCCCGCCTGATAAAGGTGGACTGGATCAAAATAGGCCAGGAAATGGTTTACAAGACTGAAAAATCTGACTCCGTGCCGCCGCAGAATGGCTCTGCCGCACAACAAAACTACGCAGAAAACTCATTCTGATGCGCACCTGACACACCCCGTTCGCGGGGTGTTTCTTTATTCCTTACAGGAGAAATGATTATGTCCTCACGCGGCGTTAACAAGGTTATCCTTGTCGGAAACCTCGGCCAGGATCCTGAAGTTCGTTATATTCCCAACGGCAGTGCAGTTGCCACCCTTTCTCTGGCCACGTCTGAGAGCTGGCGCGATAAGCAGTCCGGCGAACAGAAAGAAGTGACCGAATGGCACAGGGTGGTTATTTTCGGCAAGCTGGCAGAAATTGCGGGTGAATATCTGCGCAAAGGCTCCCAGGTTTACATCGAGGGTCAGCTGCGCACACGCAAATGGACCGATCAGGCCGGCCAGGAGAAATACACCACAGAGGTGGTGGTCAATATTGGTGGCACCATGCAGATGCTTGGCGGCCGCCAGTCCGGCAGCGGACAGAATACGTCTTCCCGGAATGACTGGGGGCAGCCTCAGCAACCTTCAGGACCGACTCACAGTGGCCAGGCCTCCGGCAGCAGTGCCGGTGCGCCACCGATGGACTTCGATGACGATATACCGTTCATTGGATTCGGGTATGACTGTTCCAGAGTGGCAATTCACGCCCTCTGAATTAATGGAGCTTTGACTGTTATGACTGTCTCTGACAAACTTCAGGAAGCAACTTTTTATGTTGCATCTTATGTTATCCCCGGAGCATATCTGTTCTGGCGGTTTCTTCACTTTTTGACTAACGGAGGCTTGTATGGGAGCACGTTACGATTCAGACGTTGTTGCCTGGGCCAGTGAACAGGCAGCTTTACTGCGTGCCGGAAAGCTCAGTCAGATTGATATTGAGAACATCGCCGAGGAGATTGAAGACGTGGGCAAAAGTGAAAAGCGTGAGCTGGCCAGCCGTATGGCTGTCTTACTGGCCCACCTTCTTAAATGGAAGTTTCAGCCAACCCATCGAGGTAAAAGCTGGGAGTTAACCATTAAAGGTCAGCGTGATTTGATTGTACGACGTCTGAACAAGACGCCGAGCCTGAAAAGCGCGTTTTCTGATCCTGAATGGCTTGCGGATGTGTGGTTTGACGCCCGCGCCGATGCTTCCAAAGAAACCGGCATAGGTCTGGATATCTTTCCTGAAGACAGCATCTGGACAACAGATACTATTCTCAGTAACGAGTTTTACCCGGACTGATTACTGTCTGTTTCACCGCAACGCCATCCTTTCGGGTGGCGTTTTTTTTCATCAACGGAAAATCAGTTGTTAATTGAGTGAAACCGGACCGATTCCGCACAGTGAGGGCTGTTTTATCACTGTACAGGAAAATTCCGGATGAAACGTAACACCTCTCACAACGTATTTTCACCAGGCAGGCTTGCCACTGTTCTTCCCCTGCTGCTCCTTGCGGGCTGTGTTTCCCAGCCGCAAAAGTTGCAACAGCGTGCGCCTGCCGACCCGACACCCGGCACCACCGTCACCCGCAACGTTCAGCCGGTCTCTCCGGACGAGTATGCGCGGACGCCGGAAGTGGTGCGCTACGATCGTTATCTGCTGGTCAGCACCGATCCGCAGGCGGCCCAGCGTGACCCTCTCTCCCAGATTATTGATATCCGTATCCCGTCATCCCTGCATCCTACCGTGGCGGATGCGCTGCGTTACGCCCTGCGCCAGTCCGGTTATTCCCTGTGCGCGACAGGCTCCGCCAACGGCGTGCTTTACCGCCAGGCATTGCCGGCGGTTCAGTACCAGCTGGGCCCGATGCGCCTGCGTACTGCCCTGCAGGTCCTGGCCGGTCCGGCCTGGCAGCTTGAGGTGGATGATGTACAGCGTGTGGTCTGCCACAGCCTGCGCGACGGCTACCAGCTGCCGGTCTCCCAGCTTCCGCCGCCGGTCAGCAGCTGGTCCACGCCTGCGCCGTCCGCCGTGTCACAACCGGCCATCAGCGCCCCTCAGTCAGTACCCGTTAAACCTGTCAGCGGAGGGTTTCTGAGAAAATGAGCGAACAGCAACCATTCCATACTGACCCCGCTCCGGCTCGTAAAAGATTCAGCTGGCGTCCCCGCTGCCGCCTCATCTGGGGCGCTGCCAGCGGTGTGGCGCTGGCCGGCATTCTGGCGCTGGGCTACACCGCCTTCAGTCTGGGCATATCGAACCTTGATGAACGCCTTGCACGCCTTGAATCTCAGGGCAGTACAGCGGCCACTGTTGAGACAGTCGCGGCCCTGCAGTCAGATGTGACCACGCTCAAAACCGGCCTGCAGGATACCCGGAAAAAACTTGGTGAGATGCAGCAGGAGCTGAGCGCTGCTGCGAAACAGGCCGGCAGCGACGACGCCGTGCGTCAGTCATTGCGAACCCTTCAGGACGCCCAGCAGGGGCTGGAAACCCGCCTGAGTGCGCTGACTGAGCAGCTGACAGCGCTGAAATCACAGCCGGCACCCGCACCCGCCGCACCTGTCGCCGCACCGGTCAAAAAAAACGCGCCTGCTGCAAAAAAGCCCCGTCCCGCTGACACACGTCGTGCTGCTCCGTCCCTTCGCGTGGCTCGCAATGCGCCTTTTGTGCTGACGGGCGTGGAGAAGCGGGGGGCAGAGTCCTGGGCTGCCATCGCGCCCCGGGGCTACAGCAGCCTGTCGCAGGTGGCCCTGGTCGGAGAGGGCGAAACCGTTGCCGGCTGGACGCTGGTCAGTGCCGGTTATGGTGAGGCGACGTTTCGGGTTAACGGCCGCCTGACCGTGCTCAGAGCAGAATAACGGAGCGAATGATGAAACTGAAACACACCTTTTTAGCCGCCATGCTGCTGAGTCCCCTGACCCTGGCCGCGACCACATCAGGACAGACGGATGTCAGCCGACAGGAATCAACACAACGGGCGGACTCCGCACAGCAAAACCTGCAGCAGCAGGCCGGTCAGTGGGGACTCAGTGCCGACGATTATCAGCGTTATCAGCAGCTGATGAAGGGACCCCGGGGTACCCAGTCGCCGGGTCTCGATCCGCTTTCCACCCTCGGTATCGAGGCGCAGACGCCGGCAGAGCGCCGTAAGTTTGCTGAAAAGTGGGTGAAGGAAGAGTTTGCCCGCACCCAGAAAGAGCTTGATTTCCAGCGTGAGGTGAACGCGGCCTGGCAGCGCCTGTACCGTCACTGCCGTCTCCACAGAAACCGCGGCGAACAATTACCTGCTGTCATTGCGGGCTGTATGGATCATTTTTTTCATCCTGTCGAATGTTCTGTATGTGCTCTGGCGCTTACTGGCGGATGCCCTGCGTTACCACTCCCTTTCCTGCAGGGAAGCCGGTGCCGGGAGGGGAACGTATATCCGTATAGCCGACGGTAAAATTATAAAGGAGGCAGACGATGAGTAACCGTTACGTCATTGAGGCCCTGCTGCGTCCGGCCGTTGAGCTGAATACCGCCGTGGTATCGGGCATGGCGGCGTATGTCTGTGTGCAGGCACCCTGGGCTGTCGCTCTGGCTCCGTCTGTCAGCTATGTCACCGCAGCCGGGTTTGCGGCGCTGGCCGTCACCCGCACGCATCAGGGGATGAAGATTATTCGCTACCGCCGGAATCCACCATGCATTATATTCGAATACGCCCGACGCAGCTTGCTGCCTCTTTTGTTAAAGCTGACCGGGTAGCGCACATGATAAGCGTGCTGATTGATCATGACCCCGCAGCAACCAGCCTCACGGGACCTGCGACATATTATGATCTGGGCGACTCTTTCTGTACTAATCCCTTCTGGAGCAGTTGCCCGCACCGTATGGCATGCATCGGATGTGATTTTAATCTGCCAAAGAGAAGTGCAAGAGGACTGTTACTGGAAAGTAAGGCATCGGTAAAACATTATCTTGAAGAAGTGCCACTGACGCCCGATGAGAAAGAAGTAATAGAAGGTGATGTGGAAAAACTGAACGCCGCTCTTATGAAAACAGATATCCCACGTATTCTGTAGCAGGCCCTGACCGGAATTCACTTTATGTGTGTGAAGGACGGCGTAGTAAGGAGCTGCTACGCCGTAACGAAAGTAATAAAAAAGAGCTTATTTACTGAGCCATACTTCCATCTGCCGTATTTCTTCTTTCTAGGCGCTGATAATGCTTTCAGCCATCTTCCGCATTGCCGGTGATTTACCATAACGGAGTTCCGTTTCGGCCATGGCAATGGCTCCTTTGTGATGTTCAATCATGCTCCTGGCAAATGCCCTGTCTGCATCCGGGTCCTGTACGGCCTTTATCATTCCTTCGTGCATATTATTCATGCCGTCCATATAGGCCTCAGAAGACGGTGACATTCCGGCATGGTTTCCGTGTACTGCCTGCGCAGCCGTTGCCGGAAACACGACTGCGAGCATCAGCAATAAAATCATGTTACGCGGTTTCATACTCTCTTCCTTTATCGGAGTGCAGATTAGCGGCTATTTTCAGGTGCCTGTCTTTACCGGAAGAGCAGCCAGACAGGTTACTTACGCAACAGGCGCAGACCGTTTGCCACGACAAGCAGGCTTGCCCCCACATCCGCGAATACGGCCATCCACATGGTCCCCATACCTGCAATGGTCAGGGCCAGGAACACTGCCTTGATCCCAATAGCCATAACGATATTCTGAACCAGAATGTTATACGTCTGCCGGGAGAGTCGGACAAAAGCCGGAATTTTACGCAAATCATCATCCATGAGGGCCACATCGGCAGTCTCGATGGCGGTATCCGTGCCCATTGCACCCATGGCAAAGCCGATATCGGCGCGGGCCAGCGCCGGTGCATCATTGATGCCGTCGCCCACCATGCCGGTCGTGCCCTGCGCCGTAAATGTTTCTACAGCACGCAGTTTATCTTCCGGCAGTTGATCCCCCCGCGCCTCATCGATACCAACCTGACCGGCAATGGCCTGCGCAGTGTGCGCATTGTCTCCGGTCAGCATGAGCGTTTTAACACCCAGACTATGCAACTGACTTATCGCCTCGCGGCTGCTTTCCTTCACCGTATCAGCCACCGCAAACAGCCCTAGCACCTGATGAGTGTCACAGAGCATGATGACCGTTTTACCCCCGGTCTCCAGTTCCGTTAGTGCAGCCCTGACCGCTTCCGGACAGCGCACCGTTTCTTCAGCCAGCCTCAGATTGCCCAGACTGTAGGTTTGACCGTTGATGACGCCGCGCACGCCGCGGCCTGGCAGAGCCTCAAAGTTTTCCACTTCATAACGCTGAATGCCATCTGATGCCGCCGATACAGCCTGCGAAACCGGATGATCGGAGTAACCTGCCAGGCTCACAGCCAGACTGCGCCCCTCATCTTCTGCCACCCCGGTATAGATAATCGCATCCGTCTGTACCGGCTTACCGTGCGTCAGGGTGCCGGTCTTGTCGAGCGCCAGCCACTTCAGCTTTCGGCCTTCTTCAAGATAAACGCCGCCCTTGATCAATATCCCCCGGCGGGCTGCTGCCGTCAGGCCACTGACAATGGTCACTGGCGTGGAAATGACCAGCGCACAGGGGCAGGCGATAACCAGCATCACCAGCGCCTTGTAAATCCACTCCTGCCAGCTTTCACCTGCAATCAGCGGTGGGAGAACGGCAACTGCGACGGCAATAGCAAACACCACAGGGGTATAAATTTGTGCAAAGCGATCAACAAAGCGCTGCGTAGGGGCTTTTGCCCCCTGCGCTTCCTCCACGGCATGAATGATACGCGCCAGCGTGGTATTTCCGGCAGCGGCCGTTACACGGTACTCAAAGCCACCGGAGCCGTTGACCGTCCCGGCGAAGACCGGGTCACCTTCCCCTTTATCCACCGGCAGACTTTCGCCGGTAATAGGTGCCTGATTAATGGCGGTCCTGCCCCGGACCACCGTGCCGTCGAGAGCGATACGCTCGCCCGGTTTTACCCTGACCACGCTGTTAAGGGATACAGACCTGGCCTCAGTTTCTTTCCAGGAGCCGTCCGGTTGCTGAACCGTGGCCGTTTCAGGCGTCAGCTTCATCAGAGAGCCGATGGCATTGCGGGCGCGATCAAGAGATTTCGCTTCAATCAGTTCCGCAATCGTGAACAGCACCATTACCATGGCGGCTTCAGGCCACTGTCCGAGCGCCAGCGCCCCGGTGACGGCAATACTCATCAGGGCGTTGATATTCAGGTTGCCGTTGCGAAGAGCAATCCAGCCTTTTTTGTACGTGGACAGGCCACAGGCCGCAACGGCAGCCAGAGCAAGAGCCGCTTCCAGCCATTCCGGCATGCCCGCCCAGTGCATGGCTTCGGCGGCGATTGCCGCCACACCGGCAAGCGCGAGCGGCCACCAGTGTTTTTTCTTTTCCTCAGTGACCGCGTGCCGGCCATTACTGTCAGGAAGTTCAGGTTCAAAGCCCAGAGAACGAATGGCGGCCAGAACCGGCTCCAGCGTATCCGGTGCGTGAACCACCGTCAGTACACGCTGCATAAGATTGAAATCCAGTTCCTTGACGGCTGACATGCCGTCCAGCTTTTTACGGATCATGCCCTCTTCAACCGGGCAGTCCATCTGCATGATCCTGATACTGGTACGCACCCCGTCAGCGGTCACCTGCTGCGTCTGCAGCTCACCGAATGTGACAGGGGCAGGCGAGCAGCAGGAACCGCCGGTATTTTCCGCCTCACGGCCTGAGCAGCAGCTGCCTTCAGGCTGCATTGCTTTATCAATCGGTTCCGGGTCAAAACCCAGCGAGCGCACCGCCTGCAGAACCGGTTCCAGCGCCTGCGGTGTATGGGTCACGGTAAGCACCCTCTGTATCAGATTGAATTCAAGATTGCTGACGGCAGGTAATTTTGCCAGTTTTTTTCGGAGGAGCGTCTCCTCCGTCGGGCAGTCCATCTGCATGATGCGCAGACGCGTCTGAACGTCATCGTTGCGGGGAAGCTCTGCAACCGGTTCGGACATCTGGCTCAGGCCGTCCGTTGAGCAGCAGCTCCCGGTGCTGCAACAGGCCGGTGTGGTCTGAGTCGTTTTTGGTGGCATTTTCCCTGAAGCCTCAGTCGGGGCAGTGGCGGTATTTTTAACAGACGCCTCCTCTCCGGTTGCGGCTGATCCACATTTTTTATTACTGCAGCAGTCACTCATTTTTTTATCCCGTTCATAACGTATACTGGCATTAAAGACCCTGATGTAACTACAGGGTCAAGCTCAGAAGAGGTGTGATATGAAAATTGGTGAACTGGCCCGCCAGGCGGGATGTCCTGTAGAGACGGTACGTTATTATGAGCGAGAGGGGCTTCTGCAGGCCGCATTGCGGGACCAGACTAATAACTACCGCCATTACGATAGCGCACATCTCGAAAGGCTTATGTTTATCCGGCGCTGCCGGGCGCTCGATATGACCCATGAAGAAATCCGGGTGTTGCTGCAGGCGCGCAGCCAGCCAGACGCAGACTGCGGTACGGTTAATGCCCTGATAAATGAACATCTGAACCACGTTCAGGCCCGTATTCGTGAACTAAATATGCTGGAAAAACAACTATTTGAGCTCCACAGCCACTGCAATGCCAACCGGGCAACACGGGACTGCGGTATTCTGCGCGAACTGGAGCAGGCAGAAGAGCCTGAGGATATCGTGCCGGTTATCACTGCAGGTCATCTGGCCGGAAGCCACTCTTACTGATGCTGCTTTCTGCCATAAGTAGAACGGTTCACTAAAGAAACAGGCTTTTTTTGTGATGTTACTTCGTCATGCCCGACCATTAAGGCAGCTGAAAGTGTGCTGCCGTTAAAATCTGTGTGATATCGTTTAACCGCTATTCCCTCATTAAGCTGTACTGAAAAGCCTGTAAGCACGTCAAAACATATATGAATTTATAAATATAAAGTTGACCTTTCGTCTGCAGCAGACGAGACTTGTTGCTGTCCGCCACGAAGGAGAAATTATGCCGTCACTGCTGCCCCTGCAACTTTTTAAGAATCTTTCTGACGAAACCCGGCTCAGCCTGGTGCTGTTGTTGCGCGAAAAAGGGGAGCTTTGCGTCTGCGAGCTTGTATCTATCCTGAAAGAAACACAGCCAAAAATATCGCGGCACCTGGCCCTGCTCAGAGAGAGTGGACTGCTTATCGACAGGCGCGACGGCAAGTGGATCCATTACCGGTTATCGCCACACATGCCTGCGTGGGCAGCAGCGGTCATTGAGCAGGCATATCTGTGTCAGCGGGATGAAATTCTTCATCTCAGTCAGCAGGCTGAGCGTGATAACGCAACCACCAACGGCAAAGCTGTCTGCATGTAAAAATTTTATCTAAACACATTCGATTAAACGCATATATTTACAGGGTACAGTTAGCAGCCCGCTTCAACGGGCAGTTATAATTAAGAAGGAGAGGGTATGTTTCTGGCGGGTGCGATTTTTATTCTGACGCTGGTACTGGTTATCTGGCAGCCGAAAGGACTCAGTATTGGCTGGAGTGCCGTTATCGGCGCCGCGCTGGCGCTGCTGACCGGCGTAGTACAAATCGGGGATATTCCGGTGGTCTGGCAGATTGTCTGGAACGCCACGGCCACGTTTATTGCGGTCATCATTATCAGCCTGCTGCTCGATGAGTCCGGCTTTTTTGAATGGGCCGCGCTGCACGTTTCCCGCTGGGGAGGCGGCAGGGGCCGGCTGCTGTTCACGTATATCGTTCTGCTGGGTGCGGCAGTGGCGGCGCTGTTTGCCAATGACGGAGCCGCGCTAATTCTGACGCCGATCGTTATCGCCATGCTGCTGGCGCTGGGCTTCAGCCCCGGGGCCACGCTGGCGTTTGTGATGGCGGCCGGGTTTATCGCCGATACCTCCAGCCTGCCGCTCATCGTGTCAAACCTGGTCAACATCGTCACGGCAGACTTCTTTAAACTGGGTTTCAGCGAGTATGCCTCGGTGATGGTGCCGGTGAATATCGCGTCCGTGGCCGCCACGCTGGTGATGCTGCACCTGTTTTTCCGCAGGGACATCCCGGACACTTACGACCTGGCGAAGCTGAAGGCGCCGCGTGAGGCCATTCGCGATGCGCGTACCTTTAAAACCGGCTGGATTGTTCTCATCCTGCTGCTGATCGGCTTCTTTGCCCTCGAACCACTCGGCGTGCCGGTCAGCCTTGTGGCCGCGGTGGCGGCGTTTATTCTCTGGCTGGTAGCCCGGAAAGGCAATGTGATTGATACCGGAAAGGTACTGAAAGGTGCGCCCTGGCAGATCGTTATCTTCTCGCTGGGCATGTACCTGGTGGTATACGGACTACGCAATGCCGGGCTAACTGATTACCTTTCTGCCGCCCTGAACCGGTTTGCCGAGCATGGCGTCTGGGGCGCAACGCTCGGCACCGGCTTTCTGACGGCGGCGCTTTCATCAGTCATGAACAACATGCCTACCGTGCTGGTTGGCGCGCTCTCCATTGACGGCAGCACCGCTCAGGGCGTGGTGAAGGAGGCGATGATTTACGCCAACATCATCGGCTGCGACCTCGGTCCGAAAATCACCCCTATCGGTAGCCTCGCTACCCTGCTGTGGCTGCACGTCCTGGCACAGAAAAACATAACCGTCAGCTGGGGCTACTACTTCCGCGTGGGCATCGTGATGACCCTGCCGGTACTGTTTGTGACGCTGGCTGCGCTGGCCCTGCGCCTGTCTGTTTAACCTTAACCCCGGAGCTGTGCCTGTGCAGCGCCTTTATGGAGTAACGCTCATGACTGACATTACCATTTATCACAATCCGGCCTGCGGGACGTCCCGCAATACCCTGGCGCTTATCCGCAACAGCGGCACCGAGCCCACGGTGATTCTGTATCTGGAAACACCGCCGTCGCGCGACGAGCTGAAAAAGCTGATTACGGACATGGACATTAGCGTGCGTGCCCTGCTGCGTAAAAATACCGATCCCTACGAGCAGCTCGGCCTGGCTGAAGACCGGTTCAGCGATGAAGAACTGCTCGATGCGATGCTGGCTCATCCGATCCTCATTAATCGTCCGGTGGTGGTGACGCCGCTGGGAACGAAGCTCTGCCGCCCCTCCGAAGTGGTTCTGGGCATACTGCCGGACCCGCAGAAGGGAGCGTTTACCAAAGAGGACGGCGAAGCAGTCATTGATGAGCAAGGGAATCGCGTCAGCCACTGATGTTTCCCTTGGCTGTGACAGGGAAAATGTGAAAAAGCCGGCAGATGCCGGCTTTTTTATATGCTGCGCTGGTTTACCCGCTCAGAGAGCTGCGCAGCACTCTCCTTCCTTTCGCTGTAGCGGTCGGTGAGATAACCACTACGACCGCGCGTCAGCAGGGTGAACTTCATCAGTTCCTCCATGACGTCCACTATGCGGTCATAATACGGAGAAGGCTTCATGCGGCCGTCCTCATCAAACTCGGCCCAGGCTTTTGCAACGGATGACTGGTTCGGGATAGTGATCATCCGCATCCAGCGCCCAAGAATACGCATCTGGTTTACGGCGTTGAAAGACTGTGAGCCTCCGCTGACCTGCATGACAGCAAGGGTTTTCCCCTGCGAGGGCCGGACCGCCCCGGACGTCAGCGGTATCCAGTCAATCTGCGTCTTCATGATGCCGGTCATGGCACCGTGACGCTCAGGAGAGCACCAGACCATCCCTTCAGACCAGAGCACTAGCTGGCGCAGCTCTGCGACCTTCGGATGCGTCTCAGGTACATCATCCGGCAGCGGCAGGCCGGACGGATTGAATAACTTCACCTCCGCGCCCATGGCCGTCAGCAGCCGTGCGGCCTCTTCCGTGGTGAGTCGGCTGTAAGAGCGCTCCCGAAGCGAACCGTAGAGCATCAGTATGCGGGGCGGATGCGCCACCTCTTCGGCCTTTAATTTCTCTTCCGAAAGGGGCGTATCCAGGAGTGTCAGATCGATATTGTTCAGGGCATCATTCACGTTATTCACAATGGAGTCTCTTTATGGGAAATCTCGGTAGACAGGCTGCAGCTACTGCCACCGGCGCAGCACTCTTCAGTGAGAAAAGCCATCAGCTGCTCAAGCTGCGCATAGCAAGGTCTGCAGAACAAGGTACGACTCTGCCGTTCCTGGCTTATGAGTCCAGCGGACATCAGCGCTGAAAGATGATGGCTGAGCGTGGAGGCAGGAATCTCAAGGTGCTTCTGCAGTTCGCCAACCGGCAGGCCTTCATGACCAGCCCTGACCAGCTCCCGGTATATGCGGAGACGTGTCGGGTGGCCCAGTTCTCGAAGTGCGTTTGCTGCGGTGTGTAAATCCATGAGGCCTCCTTTAACTATATTTCCAGAATAATAGAAATATGGAAGCCGTCAAACATTTTTTTCGTGAAGGGTAGATGCTCCATGGTCCCGGTTCTGCACAACAGAGCCAGAATGACGCTGCCAGAGGACCACAGAAATCGCCGTAATGATCAGGGTCAGGATGAAGGAAAAAAGCAGCGTGCCGGGTATACCGTAGCGCTCCAGCAGTATGGCATACGCAGACGGAGCCAGTGCCGCGAGAAAAAATGCCGGCGACATCAGTATTCCTGTTTTGCGGGCGTACTGCTGCGGATCAAACAGCACAAGAGGAAGTACGGCCTTCACGATCGTATTCAGTCCGTTTACGGCCCCATAGCCCAGAACGAAAAAGGCTGTAGCCACAGGAGTAATGCTGCCTGCAAGGCCGGTCAGAAAACAGAGGGGAAGCAGGATACCGGTTATAAGGTTCAGGCGTATCGCGGAGATTCGTGCACCTGAAACTACACCCAGCAGACGGGCACCTAACTGCCCCACTCCCCACAGCATGCCAGCCAGAGCAGGCACGCCATAAGAGGCCAGTATCCGGGGAAAATGTGTGGACACGCCGGTGGAGACAAAGCTTATCAACGCTATCAGAGTGGCATACCACAGGCCGCTGATGAGTGCTTTTGTGTCCTCTGATGTTGCTGTTGCGTCAGCCGAATGGCCGGATCGCCCTGTTACGGGAAGTTTTACCCGACTGCCTGCCGGAACGGCAGTTAAAAAAAACAGGCTCAGCAGGCCCGCACAGCCATAAATGATGACGGCATGCCGCCAGTCGGTGACGTGAAGAAGCGCTGCGCCAGCAGGCCAGAAAGCGGCCGACGCGAGACCGCCCAGCAGGGTGACCAGAGAGATTGCCTTGCGAGCCTCTGCGCCTGCGGTTTCCACAAGCATGGCAAAAGCGGCGTCATACAGAGCAAGCCGCATGCCCGCGCCTGTCAGGATCCAGACGGCATCCCACGCTAATGTTGAATAGGTAAACGCCATCAGAAAACACCCGATGGTTATAGCCAAAGTTCCCGCCATCATCAGGGTGCGTCCACCGGTACGGGCCATTACGGGACCGATAAGCGGTGAAACCAGCCCCATAACGAGCATGGCAACGCTCAGGCCGGAGAATGTCTCACCGGAAGACCAGCCTGTTTCCGCCATGATGGCGGCTCCGAAGACACCCGGCATGTAGAACGTAATACCCCAGTTGATAAGCTGCGTCATGCCGATGCAGAAAATGGTGCGGCCTGTCAGATATCCTTGTGTCATTCTGTACTTTCCGGAAGCGTAGCGTCGCCATGCCCGAGCGTACGCTGCAGGATAACCGTATCGAGCCAGCGCCCATGCTTGAATCCTACAGACCTGAGGGTGCCAGTGATGCTGAAGCCTGCAGCGCGGTGAAGAGCAAGGGAGGCAGTATTTTCACTGTTCCCCACCACCGCTACAAGTTGCCGAAAACCACGGGCTTCTGCCCATCCTACTGCACGGGATAGCAGCATTTTTCCAATGCCCCGCCCCTGATACGTGGCATCAACATATACAGAGTCTTCCAGAGTAAAGCGATAGGCGCACCGTTCCCGGTATAGAGACAAATAGCAGTATCCTCGAACAATTCCTCCGTCAACCGCCACCAACCAGGGCAGTCCTGCTGCATGTACCTTTTTCAGCCGGGCTGCCATTTCAGCCTCACCCGGCGGTTCGGTTTCAAAAGTGGCGGTGCCGTGTAATACGTGATAAGCATAAATCTGTTGTATAGCGGGAATATGTCGTTCATCTGCTTCGGTTATTTCCATCAGTACAGCTCCCTTTCAGATCAGAAACAGAGACTAACCCGGATGAATCATTTCAGACAGGCAGCAGGGCTTATCAGCGTTATGAGGAAAACTTTGGCATGGCAACACTGAACCTCGATCATCTGGCTACCTTCAGGCTGGTCATCAGCCGGGGCAGTTTCTCGGGGGCGGCAGAAGTACTTGGCTTGTCGCAACCGGCAGTGAGCCTGCAGATAAGACAGCTGGAGCAGACGCTTAAGGTCAGGCTTATTGAGCGAACCAGCCGGGGAGTAAGACCAACGACTGCCGGTTTGACTCTCGCTGAACACTGCATGAAAATTGATGCGGTGGTAAGCGGAGCGGTTGAAGCGGTTTCCCTGCATTCAGACGAAATAACCGGCACCGTTACTGTCGGCACAGGCGCAACAGCCTGTATCCATCTGCTACCTCACTTACTGCAGCAACTTCGACAGACCCATCCCCTGCTGAAGGTGGATGTACGCACAGGCAATACTTCAGATATTGTACGGGGAGTGGAGGAAAACCGTATAGATATTGGTCTGGTAACGCTGCCGGCAGCCGGTAAATGCCTGAGTGTCAGCCCGCTGGGTACGGATGAGTTTGTTGTAATCATGGAAAAGGACACCTCGGAGCAGAGTGCAAAACCGCTGTCTCCTGATACCCTTTTGCCACTGCCGCTGATTGTATTTGAACCCGGAAGTGCCACACGCGATCTGATTGACGGATGGTTCAGCGATGCAGGGCATACTGTCAGCCCGGTTATGGAGCTTGGCAGTATTGAAGCCATTAAAAGGATGGTTCGTTCCGGCCTGGGTTACAGCATCGTTCCCCGTATGTCCGTTGCAAGTCATGAAGAAAGGCAGGGTCTCAGTCTTTACTCAGTAACGCCATCGCTTCACCGGACTCTGGGGACAGTGATGCGGGAGGATCGGATTGTCAGCAGGGGCATAAGTGAAGTACTGAACAGACTAAGTAAGATCTTTCCTGAATCAAAATAAATTTTTAACATGCCCTGACACAGAAAGTCCTGATAGCTGCTTGTTTTACGAGCTGTCGTTCCGCTATAAATTCAAATAAATCAATAGTCCATTATTTTAATGATATTTGTGTCGCCCCACGCTTCTTGCTTCGTCCGTAAAGTCAGACAATACTACTGTAAATACGTACAGCATTTTGACAGGGATTTTTGCTATGTTTCACGCCTTTGAGTTGATGCACCCGGCGGATAATCCGCCGCCCAGCTACAGGCCCCTTTTCCTGGAACGCGTACCCTGCGGTTTTCCCTCTCCTTGCCAGGACTATGCGGAGCAGGAACTCGACTTAAACGAATATCTAATAGCCCACAGGGCAAGCACCTTTTTCCTGCGCGCACAGGGCAACAGCATGCAGGATATAGGACTTTACGACGGCGATCTGCTGATAGTCGATCGGGCACTCAGGCCTGAGCACGGCGACGTGGTTATCGCTGTACTGTACGGCGAATTTACGGTCAAGCGCCTTCTTATTACCCAGAAAGGGCCGGTATTGCAGCCGATGAATCCCGCCTATCCTGTTATTATCCCAGACCCGGATACCCTGGAAATTTTCGGCGTAGTGGCGCACTTCGTGCACACTCCGCGCCGGAGAAACTGATATGTGCGGGTTATCTACACACGGCGGAGATCATGATGTCCATGTTCGGCCTGGCTGACGTTAATTCATTCTATGCCAGCTGCGAGACGCTGTTCCGCCCGGACCTGCGTGGCAGACCTGTGCTAGTGCTCAGCAACAACGACGGATGCGTCATTGCACGCTCCGCTGGCGCAAAAGCGCTTGGCATCAAAATGGGTGCGCCATGGTTTGAGGTAAAAACACAGGATTATCCGGAAAAGGTGCACGTGTTCAGCTCCAATTACGCGCTTTATCACAGCCTCAGCCAGAGAGTAATGACCGCGCTTGAAGAGATAACGCCACGCGTCGAGCAGTACAGCATTGATGAGATGTTTCTGGATCTCACCGGTATTGACGGCTGTGAGAACTTCGAAACTTTTGGCCGTCGCCTGCGTGCGCATGTCTTTACCACAACGGGTCTCACCGTCGGTATCGGCATGGGGCCGACCAAAACACTGGCAAAATCGGCCCAGTGGGCGGGCAAGGAGTGGAAGCAGTTTCGCGGCGTACTGGCGCTTACGCCAGGTAATCCGAAACGTACTGAAACCCTGCTGGCTAACCAGCCCGTTGAGGAAATATGGGGCGTGGGACGGCGTATCGGTAAACGACTCAACCTTATAGGCATCGAAACTGCTCTGCAGCTATCACGCGCGCGTCCGAAGTTCATTCGCGATAACTTTTCCGTGGTGCTGGAGCGCACCGTACGCGAGCTGAACGGTGAATCATGTATTCCGCTCGAAGAGCTGCCACCGGCAAAACAGCAGATTGTCTGTAGCCGCAGCTTCGGCGAGCGAATTACCTCAAAAGTCGCTATGCAGCAGGCGCTGTGTCAGTACGCTGCGCGCGCAGCGGAAAAACTGCGCGGGGAACGTCAGTACTGTCGCAACATCGGTGTGTTTATCCGGACGTCGCCACACGCAAACGGTGAGGTTTTTTACGGGAACAGCGCTGGTGAGAAACTGACGCTGCCAACACAGGACACGCGTGACATTATTGAATCTGCGATGCGATCACTTGACCGTATCTGGCTTGAGGGTCGAAGGTACATGAAAGCAGGTATCATGCTTGATAACTTCACTCCAAACGGTGTAAGCCAGCTCAATCTGTTTGAAGATAACCAGCCGCGGGCCAATAGCGCACAGCTGATGAAGGTACTGGATGATATCAACCAGTCCGGAATGGGAAATGTATGGTTTGCGGGCCAGGGCATTAATACCGAATGGAAAATGAAACGTGAAATGCTAAGCCCTGCTTGGACCACGCGCTGGTCTGACATACCTAAAGCGCGCGTGCTTTGAGTCGGTTACTAATTAAGCTGTTGAAATTGTATTCCACATAAATGCTGATATGTCAGACAGAGTGATGACTATTTTGCAGTTACTGACTCCGCGTGTGGAAATTTACAGTATCGATGAAGCTTTTTGTGATCTTACGGGTATGCGTAATCTGTTATCGCTTGAGGTGTTTGGCCATCAGATACGTGATCAGATTAAGCGAAGAACACATCTGACTGTGGGAGTGGGAATAGGCCCTACAAAAACGCTCGCCAAACTGGCTCAGTATGCAAGTAAGCGCTGGCCCGCAACGCGAGGTGTGGTAGATCTCAGTGACAGACAGCGTCAGCGTAAGTTAATGGCTTTAGTACCAGTTGAGGAGGTCTGGGGTATAGGACGGCGGCTGGGTAAAAAATTACAGTTTATGGGCATTAACAATGCACTTCAGCTGGCTGAGCTGTCGCCTTCATTCATTCGTAAACAGTTCTCAGTAGTTGTTGAGCGCACGGTCAGAGAGCTGAACGGTATTCCTTGCCTCGGTTTAGAAGAATTTACTGCCCCAAAAGAACAAATCATATGCTCCCGATCTTTTGGAGAAAAACCGTCGGACGAAGTCAGCCTGCATCAGGCCATTTGCGCTCATGCTGAACGTGCAGCAGAAAAACTCCGTGCAGAGCATCAATTTTGTAAACGGGTAGCAGTTTTCATCAGTACCAGCCCTTTCTCAGAAAATGAGGTGTTTTATAAGAATCAGGCGGTAACAGAGCTTGCTGTACCCGCTCAGGATTCACGGGATATCATTAACGCGGCTATAAAGGCATTTGATACGATATTTGTACCAGGGCACCGTTATCATCGTGCTGGCGTGATGCTCACTGATTTCCGAAGCGCTGCCGTATCTCAATTGACCCTTTTTGATGACTTTCAGCCTCATCGTAACAGCGAAGAGCTGATGACATTAATAGACAGCATTAACCATTCAGGCAAAGGCTCTGTTTGGTTTGCAGGGCAAGGTATTAAAGATGCATCTATGGGCTGGAAGATGCGCAGAGAAAGGCTTTCCCCCGCCTTCACGACTAAGCTAAGTGATATAATTAAAGTGAAGTGAGCTTCCTTTTTACGCCCAGCCATTTGGTATACCTCATCATTGACTTTCATTATACAATACGGCAGGGTTTTACAGTCTGTTACAATGTGACGGAATAGTAAGTCGTACTAAAGCTGTTATTTTCACGGTAAAAATAGGGAGAAAAAAGGAATATGAAGGGTCTATATACTATTTTAATACTACCTGTTCTCGTAACAGCTTGTAGTATGAATGATATAGCAACTACAAACCAGAAAATCAGTGATGGTGCCTCAGGAATAATGAATTCCCTGAGAGGTAACTCCTCAGGAAATGATGAGCAGCGTATGAAAGTATCTCCTTCAGAAAAAAAAGAATCGACCTCTAAAAGTTATACTGTACCAGTAGATGTTGATACTGCAGCAGCAAGAATTAAAAGGAAGTTTAAGTTTATCTCTAATGATGAACTGAGATCAATTAGAGAAAAAAATAACGATGGCGAATGGACTGCCAGCGCAATTACCGATAGTAATCAGGAATGGGATGCGATGACTGGAAGTTATTATAAAATGGGCTCAGATTGGGGCGACTATGATGATCACCTAACTATTGAGCTAGAAAAAAATGGGTCAGGTAGTCGTATTCATATAACGTACAGTTCTTCTTCAAAGCAAAGACTCGCAAGTAGCGGCTTGCAGGATTTAATGCAAAATATTAAGAATGTAGCTGAAGGGAAGTAACTAATTATTAAGGGTGTGGATATTGCTATATCCGCACTCATAAATCTATAAGGAGTAAGTGTGTTTAATCTCTTGTCCTATTTCCATAATAAATATAAAGGCCGAATTATAGAGTGTGACGAAACTCTGGATTACAGAGCCAACTTTGAGCATGCATTAAAATTTACAAAAGGGCTGGGCTTTAATGAAGGTTCAATAACGGATTTGAAGGATGGTGAATTGGATTATCATAATATGATGGCAAAAGTGTGTCATGAAGCAGAAGTGGATAGCTTCTCTTTTTCAGCAGGGCAATGTCTCAAGTGGTGTCATTTCCTTCAGCCATATTTTGAATCCGCACTTGGCTGTAAAATTTGGACGACAGTCGGTCAATTATGGAAGGGAGATAAATGGCTTTATAATCCCACATATGATGAATTTGAAAAATGGTCCAACAAGGGATTTCAGCCCGAAGATTTTTCTGAGACGCCTGCTCTAAATCTTCATGCCTGGTATACAACAGATACTGGTCATTTGATTGATATTTCATATCTGAGTACTCTTTCAAATGTATTTCCTGATTGCCATGAATATACTGGAGGTGTGCTGGTAGGTAAGCCAAATGATATTTTTCCTGGCTATCAATACGTACCTATAGTCGTTGGGCAAGGTATAGTAGAAAAAATTCAAAGCAAATCTTTTATACCTTTTCTTGCTAATGACGTTGAGGATCTAATGTCTGTTGGAATGGTGATATATGCAGACCCTAACAATGAATAATATAAGAAAGTTGACGATCATCTGAGGCGTTGCTAACATCACCAGTGCATTAGAAGTCGCTACGGCGACCATCCAAAACCCCTGTAACCTGAGAGGGGTGCCTTCGGGCGGTTACCAGCCAATGCTTCAGCGGTCTGAGAGAAGCGCCTTCGGGTGACTGCCAGCTAATGTCCCACATACCTGAGAGGGACGCCTTATGGCGGTAAACCCGTTTAACCTTTGAAAACGGGGGCCACTAATGTGGATAAGGTCACCGACCAAAAACTGGCCGGCTAACGCCTCAATGATTCACATCTTCCTGATGTTGAATTGTCATTAAAGGAGCTGAATCAGGCTCTGATCTTTCACTACGTTATGATTCTTGCCAGGGATACGCCCTGAGTTTCGTACGACTTTTGCATCGACGGATAAGGCCATTTGGCACATTTGGCCGCTTACGGAGTTGCATTAGGAGCACGAAGCTGCGCGGCGTCACTTGTGAAGTGGCGAAGACACTACCAAGTGACGCGCGCAGCGCATAACGTCTCAACCCACGTACGACGTGGTTTTCAACGTTTTACTACCATCTGACCAACATGTAGTCCGTGTTAGTACGGTATTAAACTCACTTTTACATCAACGTAAGCACGACGGAAGGCCGTCTGAACGTTCAATTATCAGTAAGGAGGAAATCGACTCGGTATCGATGGCGACACTACGAACAGTAGTGTTGGAGGCAGCTTGACGTAAGTCAGCTCTGCATAAGCAGCAAACAGATCAGAGATCTGGGGTGCCTCGCAAGAACTCAACAATTCGCCGCCCCGATGCACAGATACCAGTTGAGACGCAGGAAGCGCAAAAGCAACCGTGTCGTCGGGGATGAATTACTGGGGTACAGATCCGTCCGCTTATTTACAAGCCGAGGGACGTGTATCCCTGTGGAGATATAGGAATGTCCAGATTCAGTAAACAGCTGTGCAAACAACTTGTCACACTTGCTCGTCAGGGAAGGGGAAGTTATAAAACTGTGGCTGACCGCTCAAGAATTGCAGAACGTTTTTCTGAACGTCTGTCTGAACTGAATATTCAGATTAGGGACGTAAAACATATCAAAACTTCCCATATTGAAAAATATATTGAGAGCAGGAAGGCAGACAGTTTGTCTCTCAGGACGTTACAGAATGAGATGTCTGCTATCCGCTCTGTTTTATTATCAGCAGGAAGAAATAAACTGGCCGATCCCAATCATACCAGCCTGAGTAATCAGGCCCTGGGAATTTCTGGTGCTAACCGGGATGGCACTAAACTTCCTATTACAGATGAAAAACTTAATGCGGTTGTGAATTTTGCGCTTAAAAAAGATGAAGGTGTTGCGCTCGCGGTACAACTTTCAAGATACCTTGGATTGAGAACAGAAGAAACCGTGCAGTCCGCAAAGTCGTTAAAAACATGGAAGCAGTCATTGATTAACAATAATGAGCGTGTCCGTGTTGTTTTCGGGACTAAAGGCGGGCGGCCGAGAGAAACAACAGTTTTCAATCGTGAAAAAGTTTTATCAATTCTTGATAAGGCAATTCATTATGTCAGTGAACATAACGGAAAACTGATTGATAAACCTTCTCTGCATACTGCAATAGATCGTTACCGAAATATTGTACGAGAGGCAGGGATGAATGGTAAAAATGCCCCGCATAGTTTGCGTTACGCTTATTCACGTGATGCTGTAAATCATCATATTAAAAATGGAATGAGCCGCGACGAAGCTGAAGCATTAGTATCGATGGATTTGGGGCATGGAGATGGCCGTGGTCGTTATATTAAACAAGTTTATTTTCGCGGTGAAACAGAATAAGTTGTTTCTTTACTGAATTTTCAGGACGTAGCGCCACAGCTCATTCAGGGCTGTGGCTTTTCTAAATTTCAATCCGTATCTTTACATGCTCGAATAACTGTCATGCGTGAAACGCCGGCGAGCCTTGCCGTTTCATTTATTGATTTTCCGTTTTTCTTGCGAAGCGTTCTAATTAACTCATGTTTTTCCTTATCTGCTAGCCTCCCCCTGTATTTCCCTTTTTCCTTGGCGGCTGTAATTCCTTCCATCTGCCTTCTGCGACGATCTTCATAATCTTTACGGGCGATAGCAGCTAACATGTCCAGCATCATATTATTCACTGCCCGGAGCATACTATGAGTAAAGTCATAAGCTGATGGTGTGGACAGGGCAATGTGACTTGTAGGCAAATCAAGGCTTATTATTGAAAGCGATTTCTCATTAATCATCTTTTTTAAAGATTCCCAGCCATTATCATCCAGGCGTGAAAGCCGATCTACTTGTTCTATAAGTATCGCATCCCCTGGCTCTGTATCCTGAAGCAGTCTCATCAGTTCCGGTCGGTGCAATGCTGCGCCTGAAGCATTTTCAACATACCAGCCAGCAATGCGATGATTGTGTTGTTGAGCAAAGTCCTTGAGCCTCGATTTTGCACGCAGTGCATCCTGTTCCTGAGTTGAAGCACGAAGATATCCAAATATAAACAAAGTTCCTCCGGCAGTAACATTAAAATAGTCACATTCCAATCGGTATCATTTAAGTGGTAACTTATTTATATTCTACCAATAAACTGGATAGTATTTAATAGGTATACCCATTTGATACCCAGGTTGACATAATCACTATTTGCTCTGAAAATAGACAGGCTTACTTGTTGCTACATGCAACCAGCTAATGCTCCGGCAGTCTGAGAGGAGCGCCTTCGGGTGACTGCCAGCCAACGTTTTACCGGTCTGAGAGAAACACCTTCGGGTGACCGGAAAATCCTCGCAGCCTGAGAGAGGATACCTTCGGGTGGTAAATCCGTTTAACCTCTGGAAACGGATATTGAATCGCCATGGGTTTAACAGACACCTCAGAGTCATTTAAGATGGCTTAAAGAGAGGTGCCCATGAGCGGTAAGCGTTATCCCGAAGAGTTTAAAACTGAAGCAGTCAAACAGGTTGTTGATCGCGGTTATTCTGTTGCCAGCGTTGCAACACGTCTCGATATCACCACCCACAGCCTTTATGCCTGGATAAAGAAGTACGGTCCGGATTCTTCCACTAATAAAGAACAGTCAGATGCTCAGGCCGAGATCCGCCGTCTCCAGAAAGAGCTGAAACGGGTTACCGACGAACGGGACATATTAAAAAAAGCTGCGGCGTACTTCGCAAAGCTGTCCGACTGAGGTACGCCTTTATCCGTGACAACTCCTGTTGCTGGCCTGTTCGCCTGCTCTGTCGGGTGCTGGATGTTCATCCCAGTGGTTTTTACGCCTGGCTTCAGCAGCCGCATTCACAACGCCATCAGGCAGACCTGAGACTGACAGGACAGATTAAACAGTTCTGGCTGGAATTGGGATGCGTCTATGGTTATCGCAAAATCCATCTGGATCTGCGTGACAGCGGGCAACAGTGCGGAGTAAACAGAGTCTGGAGACTGATGAAACGTGTCGGAATAAAGGCTCAGGTCGGATACCGAAGCCCGCGGGCACGTAAAGGCGAGGCCAGTATCGTGTCACCCAACAGGCTCCAGCGACAGTTCAATCCGGATGCTCCTGATGAGCGTTGGGTAACGGACATAACCTACATCAGGACCCACGAAGGCTGGCTGTATCTTGCCGTTGTTGTTGATCTGTTCTCACGCAAAATTATCGGCTGGTCCATGCAATCCCGGATGACAAAGGACATTGTCCTGAACGCACTGCTGATGGCTGTATGGCGGCGTAATCCCGAAAAACAGGTGCTGGTTCATTCGGATCAGGGCAGTCAGTACACAAGCCATGAGTGGCAGTCGTTCCTGAAATCACACGGCCTGGAGGGTAGCATGAGCCGTCGCGGTAACTGCCATGATAATGCGGTTGCAGAAAGTTTTTTCCAGTTGTTGAAACGTGAACGGATAAAGAAAAAGATCTACGGAACGCGAGAAGAAGCCCGCAGTGATATTTTTGATTACATCGAAATGTTTTATAACAGTAAGCGTCGGCATGGTTCTAGCGAACAGATGTCACCGACAGAATATGAAAAACAGTATTATCAACGGCTCGGAAGTGTCTAGATTATCCGTGGCGATTCAGTACGTTATGTCACCAGAAATGAGACAGGTGAACCCGTTGTAAAAATGCCGGATGACGATGTGCTGAAGGAAGCAACTGAAAGCCTGGGGGTGTTGCCAGAGACTGGTATGGAAAGGGCTAAAGGCATTGTTCTGGTAGAAGGAAAGTCGGATGTCACTTTCCTGAGGCATGCGGCCAGTTCATTTAAACAATCAGGTGTGCTGCCAGCCTCTCTTGAGGACGTGAAAATTGTGCCAGTCCTCATAGGAGGATGCGGGAGCGTCAAACACTGGGTTACCTTAAATCTGGCCAACGATCTGGGGCTTCCCTGGTGCGTATTTCTGGACTCCGATATTGGGGGAGACCCTGCACAGGTTCTGTCCATTCAGAAACGTAAAAAAGAAGTGGAGGAAGCCGGTAAGGTATTCTTCGCCACGCGCAAACGTGAAATAGAGAACTATCTCTGCCCGGATCTGATCGAAGAAATTACCGGTGTAGCAGTCACGTTTACGGACACCTGTGACGCTAAAAAAATAATCGGCCGGGCTGTGGGAATGAAACCCGATAATGTGCTTGATAAATTCTGGCCCCAGATGACAGCGGAAAGAATAATCTCAAGATCAACCTATCATGACGGAACGCAGGAAAGAATTGAACTGATTGAGATCCTGAGCGACATTATTTCCATGACGAGATAATGTGTTAAAATAATCGCAGCTGCATATATTCCGGTCCACAGCAAAGGACCGGAGTATAGAATATAAAAAACCCGAAATTAATCGGGTTTTAATTATTTAACGTTTAACAGGATCCCGTGCCCGGGAGTGATTTAAAATTACGCTTATCATGGCGTTTTTGCAATCTTTATTTTTGACTGCCAAGCCATTTATTCATCTGCTCGATTTCACCTTTCTGAGCTTTAATGATGTCCTGCGCAAGCTTTCTCATTTCGGGATCTTTTCCGTATTTAAGCTCGGTCTCAGCCATTGCTATTGCTCCTTCATGGTGTGCGATCATACCTTTTGCAAAGGCCTTATCGGGATCGGGCTCATTAACGGCGGCCATCATTTTTTCATGCATGTCTTTCATGCCAGCCATATATTCCTGTGACGATGCCGATGAGTGCATATCTGACATTTTCATTTCCGAATGTTCGGCAGAAATTGCTGGCAGGGATAACATTAATATAACAAAAAGGGTGTTTTTGATTTTCATTTAATAAATCCTTTTCAGGTAGGTACCGGTTAATTGTAGCTGAGTCATATAAAAAAGCCCCCTGATGGGGGCAAAAATGTCACAACATATCCGGTTAAGGAATAATCTATCAAGGAAAGGGTAAAAAGCACGGATACTACAGTCGCATTCAGCCTACATTGATCATGCGGCGGTGCGCTTCGGCCATGGCCTGATGTGGGCCGGACTGACCGTTATTCATGAATTCATGGGCAACCGCTGCTCTTTCATGCTCATCCATCGCCGCGTAAGACGTTGAAGGGACGGTCGTGGATACTGTGTTATTTCCCATCATCTTCTGATGACTTTCCACCATTTTCTGGTGCGCATCTGCCGATCCGTTCGTCATGGTTTCATGAGCAATAATGGCCTGTTCATGCTGGTCCATACCGGTCATACGGGGAGCAGTCCCCTGGATCCCGACAGGAGCCGCAGCAGACTGCATCTGGTGAGCAGGGGCCTGTGCATTGTTGACGCGCTCATGGATATTCACGGTTTCAGTGGCCCAGGCCGAAGAAATTAAACCAAAGCCCAGCAAAGATGCTAATACGATATTTTTCATGATAACTCTCCATTTCTCAATTAATGATGTCCGGGGAAGTACAACCGGTGTTTTCAGTTTCATAACTTAAACAGGTTCGGCAGTTCTTATTTCTCCGGGAGATGGCTGGATATTCATTCCTGGCGTACTCTGACGCCGGGTATTGATGAAGCAATCCAGCCTTCCTGATAAGTTGCACTAATTATATCGAATGGCTTCTGTTTGCTGCATGACAGGCTAATGACATCTTTGTCATTTAAATCTTTATTCTCAGTGTTGGGGATCCGGAATCATTTTCTCCAGTCTGGGTACGGATAAAATAAAACGTGTCGAGCGTATATCCGATTCCACATGCACTCTTCCGTGATGTGCTTCCACGATTGACTTCACAATCGCAAGACCGATGCCGCTGCCTTCTCCTTTTCGTTGTCTGGACGGATCCACCCGATAAAAACGGTCAAACAGCCTTGATAAATGCTCTTCAGGGATTGGTTTCCCCGGATTTTCAATCACAAGGTCAAAAAAGCTCCCCTGTTTTCTTATTGAGACGGTGATTGCCTGTCCCTCAGGGGTATAACGCAGGGCATTGGATAACAGATTATTGATCGCTCTTCTAAACATTTGTGGATCTCCCTCGACCAGACAGGGCATCCCGTTAAATTTGAGCGTGATATTGCGTTCTTCGGCCCAGGCTTCGAAAAACTCGAAGACTTTCATGACTTCCGCTCTGAGGTCAAACATGACCCTGTCAGGTATCAGCTGATTATTATCTGCCTGTGCCAGGAACAGCATATCGCTGACCATTTTGGTCATCCGGTTATACTCTTCAAGACTGGAATAGAGGACATCCTCAAGTTCCCTCTGTGTTCGATCCTGACTCAGTGCGATTTCAGTCTGCGTCACCAGATTGGTGATGGGCGTTCTGATCTCATGCGCGATATCGGCAGAGAAATTGGCCTGGCGGGTAAAGACATCCTCAATCTTTCCAATCATATGATTGAACGAGATAACCAGTTGCTCCAGCTCAATGGGAACGCGTGTCGGTTCCAGTCGCGCATCAAGATTCTCGGAGGTGATGTTTTTAATGGCATTGCTGACATTACGAAGGGGCAGGTGCCCCTGACGGACAGCGATTCGAATGATCAGAACAATCAACAGGCTTATCACGACGGCAATCGCAATCAGGTTCTTTTTCAGCGCATCGAGGTAATGGAGATGGAAATTAATGGATAGGCCAGTCAGCATGACATAGTTCTGCTGTTTGCCCTGAAATATCGCCTGACCAGAGGAGGCGATAATCCTGTATGTTTCCATCTTCATTTCGGACCCGGTATCCATCGGTCCCGCAGGATCCTCCACCGTCCAGAGAAAGACATCCCGTGCGCGGCTGTGCTCGCTAAAATCTGCTGAATTCACTGCCGGGCGTAGTGCCGCCCCCTGAGCTGAGCTAAAGAGCACTTCACCCCTGGGATTGAGGAGCAAAAGGGCAACGTTGCGGTAGCTGGCAATTGATTCCTTTATTTTGCTTATTTTTTTATCATCCGGATCCACCGGGGACTGCAGTATACGGTTCAGTGTGGTGCTGATTTGTTGAAGATCGCTGACATCCTGCTCGGCAAAATGATTTTCAACAGAATGCAGCATAAACCAGGTGAAGGCGATAAAAGCCAGTATCGTGGACAGGCTGATAAAAAAGGTCAGCCGCAGAGCGAGTGAGAAAGGGCGTCTGGAAGGTTTGCTATGCATCCGGGACCTCCAGCATGTAGCCCACGCCCCGGACTGTCTGGATCAGCTTTGTCTCGTAATCGTTGTCTATTTTAGCGCGGAGTCGCTTTACTGCGACATCGATCGCATTAGTGTCGCTGTCAAAATTCATGTCCCAGACCTGAGAGGCAATCAGGGAGCGGGGAAGAACCTCTCCCTGATGGCGAATGAAGAATTCCAGCAGGCTGAACTCTTTACTGGTGAGCACAATGCGGTTTCCGGCGCGACTGACTTTTCTGGATACGAGATCAATCGAGAGGTCAGCCACCTTAAACTGGCTTTCCGTGATCATCGTGTTTCCCCGCCTCAGAAGGGTTCTCACCCGGGCGAGCAGTTCGGCAAACGCAAAGGGTTTAACCAGATAATCGTCCGCACCCAGTTCCAGTCCTTTGACCCTATGTTCGATCGTGCCGAGGGCTGTCAGCAGTAAGACCGGCATACCCTTTCCGGCAGTGCGCAGCATGCGGATGATATCCCAGCCGTTCACATCAGGTAGCATGATATCCAGAATGACTAAATCATACTCGGCTGTCATGGCGAGATGATATCCGGTAAGACCATTATCAGCGTGATCCACTACGAACCCTGCCTCTGTAAGCCCTTTGCTGAGATATTCACCTGTTTTAATTTCGTCTTCGACGATCAATATTTTCATCTTGCTCCCCGGCTGGCTGCTAATGTCATTCTATTGCGCCCACGATCGTTATCAACGGATTACAGCAAAAATGACAACATTGTCATTATCCTGTCACTCGGCAAACAGAGAGCGTTAGGTAAAGTACCCCTATCAATACTCTGGACTTCATTTGAACCATTTACCAGGTCTGCCTGGACGAGAAGCGTTATGTTCAAATTAAAATTACTCAGCATTAGCACGATATTCATCCTGGCAGGCTGCGTGTCGCTTGCGCCTGAATATCAGCGGCCCGCAGCACCGGTACCCCAGCAGTTTTCACTGTCCCATAACAGCCTGACGCCAGCGGTAAATGGCTATCAGGATACGGGCTGGCGTAACTTTTTTGTCGATCCCCAGGTTACCCGGTTGATCGGTGAAGCTCTGACTAATAACCGTGATTTGAGAATGGCTGCCCTGAAGGTTGAAGAGGCCCGAGCCCAGTTCAACGTCACGGATGCAGATCGTTACCCCCAGCTGAATGCCTCATCCGGGATAACATACAGCGGTGGTCTGAAAGGTGACAAGCCGACCACACAGGAGTACGACGCGAGACTGGAGCTCAGCTATGAGCTCGATTTTTTCGGCAAACTTAAGAACATGAGTGATGCTGACCGCCAGAACTACTTTGCCAGCGAAGAAGCCCGTCGGGCCGTACACATCCTGCTGGTCTCCAACGTTTCACAGAGCTATTTCAGCCAGCAACTGGCGTACGAACAACTCCGTATTGCGCGGGAAACGCTGAAAAATTATGAACAGTCCTATGCTTTCGTTGAGCAACAGCTCGTGACCGGGAGTACGAACGTTCTGGCACTTGAACAGGCGAGAGGACAAATCGAAAGTACCCGCGCCGAAATAGCCAAACGAGAAGGCGATCTGGCTCAGGCAAACAATGCCCTGCAACTGGTGCTGGGAACGTACCGCGCACTTCCGTCAGAAAAAGGGATGAAAGGCGGGGAGATCGCACCAGTAAAATTGCCACCAAATCTATCTTCACAAATTTTGCTGCAGCGACCGGATATTATGGAAGCGGAATATCAGCTGAAAGCGGCTGATGCCAATATTGGCGCAGCGCGAGCGGCCTTTTTCCCCTCCATTACCCTGACCAGTGGTCTTTCCGCAAGCAGTACGGAGCTGTCAAGCCTGTTTACGTCAGGAAGTGGAATGTGGAATTTTATCCCTAAAATTGAAATTCCTATTTTTAATGCTGGCAGGAATAAAGCCAATCTGAAGCTGGCTGAAATTCGCCAGCAACAATCGGTGGTTAATTACGAACAAAAAATTCAGTCAGCCTTTAAGGATGTTTCCGACACGCTTGCGCTGCGCGACAGCCTTAGCCAGCAACTTGAGTCACAGCAGCGTTATCTTGATTCACTTCAGATAACTCTCCAGCGTGCCAGAGGATTATATGCAAGTGGTGCTGTCAGTTACATCGAAGTGCTGGATGCAGAACGTTCCCTCTTCGCTACGCAGCAAACCATTCTCGATCTTACCTATTCCCGACAGGTTAACGAAATTAATCTGTTTACCGCGCTGGGTGGCGGTTGGGTAGAGTAAATTTATTTAATTAATCAGGAAATTAAAAATGCGTAATTCACTTAAAGCCGTTTTATTTGGTGCCTTCTCTGTCATGTTTTCTGCCGGTCTTCATGCTGAAACACATCAGCATGGCGATATGAATGCTGCCAGTGATGCTTCGGTACAGCAGGTTATCAAGGGCACCGGTGTCGTTAAAGACATTGATATGAATAGTAAAAAGATTACCATTTCGCACGAAGCAATCCCTGCTGTGGGCTGGCCTGCAATGACCATGCGCTTCACTTTTGTTAATGCAGACGACGCTATCAATGCCCTGAAAACCGGCAACCATGTCGATTTCTCGTTTATTCAGCAGGGCAATATCTCCTTACTCAAAAGCATTAACGTTACGCAATCCTGATTATCAGTCCGGAGCGAATACATCCAGTGCGCCTGAACATTCATTAAGGGATTACTGTGAATGAATGATCGGGCGCATATGCCAGGTGTTTTGATTTTTCAGCGAGAAATTGTATGGCTTCTTTAAAGATAAAATATGCTGCAATAATTATCAGCAGCCTCATAGCAGGAGGGCTGATATCGGTTACTGCCTGGCAGTATGTAAACTCATCACAAAAAACAGTACAAACCGAACAAAAGGCACCGGAGCGAAAGGTACTTTTCTGGTATGACCCGATGAAACCGGATACCAAATTTGATAAACCCGGAAAATCTCCCTTTATGGATATGGACCTGGTGCCAAAATATGCTGATGAAAGCGGCGATAAAAGCAGTGGCGGGATCCGTATCGATCCAACGCAGGTTCAGAATCTGGGATTAAAAACGCAAAAAGTCACGCGAGGAATGCTGAATTATTCTCAGACAATCCCGGCTAATGTCAGTTACAACGAGTATCAGTTTGTCATTGTGCAGGCGCGCTCTGACGGTTTCGTCGAAAAAGTGTATCCCCTGACGATTGGCGATCATGTGAAGAAAGGCACTCCGCTTATCGATATCACCATTCCTGAATGGGTTGAGGCACAAAGTGAGTTCCTGCTGTTATCCGGTACAGGCGGTACGTCAACCCAGATAAAAGGGGTTCTGGAGCGACTTCGTCTAGCTGGTATGCCGGAAGAGGATATTCAAAGGCTGCGTTCAACCCGCACAATCCAGACCCGTTTTACCATTAAAGCACCTATTGATGGTGTCATTACTGCGTTTGACCTGCGCACCGGAATGAATATTTCGAAAGATAAAGTAGTGGCTCAGATTCAGGGGATGGACCCGGTCTGGATCAGCGCTGCAGTGCCAGAATCTATCGCATATCTGCTGAAAGATACGTCGCAGTTTGAAATTTCGGTACCGGCTTATCCGGATAAAACATTCCATGTCGAAAAATGGAACATTCTTCCCAGCGTGGATCAGACAACCCGTACGCTTCAGGTCCGTCTCCAGGTTTCTAATAAGGATGAGTTTCTCAAGCCGGGCATGAATGCCTATCTGAAACTGAATACCAAGAGCCAGGAGATGCTGCTGATACCAAGCCAGGCCGTTATCGATACCGGCAAAGAACAGCGCGTGATTACTGTTGATGATGAAGGCAAGTTTGTGCCGAAACAGATCCACGTTCTGCATGAATCACAGCAACAGTCCGGCATTGGCTCCTGCCTGAATGAAGGCGATACCGTGGTGGTCAGTGGCCTGTTCCTCATTGACTCCGAAGCCAATATTACGGGCGCGCTGGAACGTATGCGCCACCCTGAAAAAACAGAAAACAGTATGCCAGCAATGTCTGAGCAGCCTGTAAATATGCATTCAGGGCACTGAGGAGACGACGATGATTGAATGGATTATCCGGCGCTCTGTCGCCAACCGTTTCCTGGTCATGATGGGCGCACTGTTTCTCAGCATCTGGGGCACATGGACGATAATTAACACGCCGGTCGATGCGCTGCCTGACCTGTCAGATGTGCAGGTCATTATTAAAACCAGCTATCCCGGACAGGCCCCGCAGATTGTAGAAAACCAGGTCACCTATCCGCTTACCACCACCATGCTGTCCGTACCTGGCGCAAAAACCGTGCGTGGCTTTTCACAGTTCGGTGATTCGTATGTGTATGTCATTTTTGAAGACGGCACCGATCTGTACTGGGCCCGTTCGCGCGTGCTGGAATACCTGAATCAGGTTCAGGGCAAACTGCCTGCGGGTGTGAGCTCTGAAATCGGCCCGGACGCCACGGGAGTGGGCTGGATATTTGAATATGCCCTTGTCGATCGCAACGGAAAACACGACCTTTCAGAACTGCGCTCTCTGCAGGACTGGTTCCTGAAATTTGAGCTGAAAACCATCCCGAACGTGGCTGAGGTCGCTTCGGTTGGCGGCGTGGTGAAACAGTACCAGATTCAGGTCAATCCGGTAAAACTGTCCCAGTACGGTATCAGCCTGCCCGAAGTGAAACAGGCACTTGAATCGTCTAACCAGGAGGCCGGTGGCTCATCCGTTGAAATGGCCGAAGCGGAGTATATGGTCCGTGCCAGCGGTTATCTTCAGAGCATTGATGATTTTAATAACATCGTCCTGAAAACAGGTGAGAACGGCGTGCCGGTTTATCTGCGGGATGTTGCCCGCGTGCAGACCGGGCCCGAAATGAGGCGTGGTATTGCCGAGCTGAACGGCCAGGGAGAAGTCGCTGGCGGCGTGGTGATCCTGCGGTCGGGTAAAAATGCGCGCGACGTTATCACGGCAGTGAGGGATAAACTGGAGACGCTGAAGGCCAGCCTGCCGGAAGGCGTTGAAATCGTGACCACCTACGATCGCAGCCAGTTAATCGACCGGGCGATTGATAACCTCAGTTCCAAACTTCTGGAAGAGTTTATCGTGGTGGCCATCGTCTGTGCTCTGTTCCTGTGGCACGTACGTTCTGCCCTGGTGGCGATTATCTCTCTGCCGCTTGGCCTGTGTATCGCCTTTATCGTCATGCACTTCCAGGGACTGAACGCCAATATCATGTCGCTGGGAGGGATAGCGATTGCCGTCGGTGCGATGGTGGATGCCGCCATTGTGATGATTGAAAATGCGCACAAACGGCTTGAGGAGTGGGATCATCAGCATCCGGGTGAGCAGATTGACAACGCCACCCGCTGGAAGGTGATTACCGACGCCTCCGTGGAAGTGGGACCCGCGTTGTTCATTAGCCTGCTGATCATCACCCTGTCCTTTATTCCTATCTTTACCCTGGAAGGGCAGGAAGGTCGTCTGTTTGGCCCGCTGGCATTCACGAAAACGTACTCCATGGCGGGAGCGGCCGCACTGGCCATCATCGTCATTCCTATTCTGATGGGATTCTGGATCCGGGGGAAAATTCCTGCCGAGACAAGTAACCCCCTGAACCGGGTGCTGATCAAAGCGTATCATCCTTTGCTGCTGCGGGTCCTCCACTGGCCAAAAACAACCCTGCTGGTTGCGGCCTTGTCCATTTTCACGGTTATCTGGCCACTGAGTCAGGTGGGCGGTGAATTTCTGCCGAAGATTAACGAGGGCGATCTGCTGTATATGCCGTCGACCTTGCCTGGCGTCTCTCCGGCAGAAGCTGCAGCGCTCCTGCAGACAACAGACAAGTTAATCAAAAGCGTTCCTGAAGTGGCTTCTGTATTTGGCAAGACCGGTAAAGCAGAGACCGCAACGGATTCCGCGCCGCTCGAAATGGTGGAAACCACGATCCAGCTCAAACCTGAGGATCAGTGGCGTCCCGGCATGACAATTGACAAGATTATTGATGAACTCGACAGGACAGTCCGTTTACCGGGTCTGGCAAACCTCTGGGTGCCGCCTATCCGTAACCGTATTGATATGCTCTCAACCGGGATCAAAAGCCCGATAGGTATCAAAGTGTCCGGGACTGTTCTGTCCGATATCGACGCGACGGCGCAGAGTATCGAGGCGGTAGCCAAAACCGTGCCTGGCGTGGTGTCTGTCCTGGCTGAGCGACTTGAGGGCGGGCGCTACATCGATATCGATATCAACCGGGAGAAAGCCTCCCGCTACGGGATGACGGTAGGTGATGTCCAGCTGTTCGTCTCTTCAGCAATCGGAGGTGCTATGGTGGGTGAGACGGTTGAAGGGGTGGCCCGGTACCCTATTAACATTCGCTACCCGCAGGATTACCGGAACAGTCCGCAGGCGCTGAAACAGATGCCGATCCTGACCCCGATGAAGCAGCAGATCACGCTGGGCGATGTCGCGGATATTAACGTCGTTTCTGGACCAACCATGCTGAAAACCGAAAATGCCCGGCCAGCCAGCTGGATTTATGTTGATGCCCGCGGCAGGGACATGGTGTCGGTGGTTAACGACATTAAGACGGCCATCAGCGAGAAAGTGAAACTGAGACCGGGAACCAGTGTGGCATTCTCCGGACAGTTTGAACTGCTTGAGCATGCCAACAAGAAACTGAAGCTGATGGTGCCGATGACGGTGATGATCATTTTCATCCTGTTGTATCTGGCATTCCGCCGGGTTGACGAAGCCCTGCTGATCCTGATGAGCCTGCCGTTCGCCCTGGTTGGCGGAATATGGTTCCTGTACTGGCAGGGCTTCCATATGTCAGTGGCGACCGGAACCGGGTTTATCGCCCTGGCCGGGGTGGCAGCAGAGTTTGGCGTGGTCATGCTGATGTATCTGCGTCATGCCATTGAAGCGCACCCGGAATTGTCCCGTAAAGAGACGTTCACACCGGAAGGTCTTGATGAAGCCCTCTATCATGGTGCCGTACTGCGTGTCCGGCCGAAAGCCATGACCGTGGCGGTGATCATTGCGGGTCTGCTGCCAATACTCTGGGGAACCGGCGCAGGTTCAGAAGTCATGAGCCGTATTGCTGCGCCAATGATTGGTGGGATGATCACGGCTCCGCTGCTGTCCCTGTTCATTATTCCTGCCGCCTACAAATTAATCTGGCTGCGCAGACATAAAAAAAGCGTGTCATAACCCTGAAAGGGCGCCCCCAGTGGGCGTCCTTCTGCACTGATTCACCCTGACGTCAGGGTTTATATCGATAATATACAGAGGTGAGTATGAAAAAAGTGGTTCTAATGGCCCTGGCTCTCGGCCTGTCACTGCCTGCAATGGCGAGTGAAAAAGTCATTGATATGTACAAATCTGAAAACTGTGGCTGTTGTTCCCTGTGGGGCAAAGCGATGGAAAAAGACGGGTTCGAAGTGCGAACTCACGTCATGAATGATCAGGCGCTGTCAGCCCTGAAAGAAAAGCATGCTGTTCCTGCTGGACTACGAAGTTGTCATACCGCGGTTGTAGGTAATTTGATCATTGAAGGCCATGTGCCTGCGGCAACGATACATAAGGCCATGCAGTCTGGTTCGGGTATATACGGTCTCGCCACCCCCGGTATGCCAGCAGGAAGTCCGGGAATGGAGATGGGGGCCCGAAAAGAGGCTTACGATGTTATCGCATTCTCACCGGAGGGCAGTAAAAAAGTCTTCCAGCGAATCGAATAGTCAGCGGAACGGCTGATAACGGGACGCCGGCAGCAGGCACTCTTATGCCGGCGGCATTCGTGGTAATCGCATCCATGACATATCCTGAAGACAGAAAATGCTTCAGATATGCATAAGGAGAGTTACTGTGAAAAATGACAATGCAGTGGAACATAACAACCAGACTGCTTCTGAGCAGACATCATCCCCGGACGAGAGTCACGCATTGCATAAGGTGAGAGATCCCGTGTGCGGGATGGTCATCCTGCCTGACAAGGCGCACAGCAGCATTCGATACCAGGACCATCAGCTTTATTTCTGCTCCGCCAGCTGTGAGAGCAAATTTAAAGCCCATCCCGATCATTATTTTACCGAAGATGCCAGTGAACATCACCATCACCACGACCACCATGAAGTCAGCCCTGATAAGATAAAACAGTCTCACCGCCAGGCGGAGAAAGAGATTTCTGAAGGTGTGTGGACATGTCCGATGCATCCGGAGATACGCCGTAGTGGTCCCGGAAGCTGTCCTGTCTGTGGAATGGCACTGGAGCCGCTCGTAGCTACGGCATCCACGGGGACGAGTGATGAACTTCGCGACATGACAAGACGCTTCTGGCTGGGGTTGTTGCTGGCGTTTCCGGTTCTGATACTCGAAATGGGTTCTCATCTGTTTCCCGCTTTGAGGAATACAGTACCGCCACAGTACAACACATGGCTGCAGTTACTTCTGGCCTCTCCTGTCGTTTTGTGGTGTGGCTGGCCATTCTTCGCCCGGGCCGGAATGTCGTTACGTAACCGCTCCCTGAATATGTTTACCCTTGTTGCAATGGGGACCGGCGTAGCCTGGGTTTACAGCGTCATTGCAACCGTCTTCCCCTCCTGGTTTCCTGCATCGTTCAGAAACATGGATGGCCTGGTGGCCATTTATTTTGAAGCCGCAGCTGTTATTACGGTGCTTGTTCTGCTGGGACAGGTCCTTGAATTGCGGGCAAGGGAACAAACCTCAGGTGCCATTACTGCGCTTCTTAACCTTGCCCCCAAAACCGCCAGGCGGCTGGATCAAGACGGTCATGAAACGGATATTAATGCGGAAGATGTCCTGCCTGGCGATAAGCTCCGCATCAGACCTGGAGAGAGTATTCCGGTCGACGGTATCGTGGTCGAAGGCAAAACAACCGTTGATGAATCGATGGTGACCGGGGAATCTATGCCTGTTACCAAAACGGAGGGTGACCCTGTCATCGGGGGGACCATTAATCAGACAGGTAGTCTTATCATCCGTGCAGAGAAAGTCGGTGATGAAACGATGCTCTCACGAATTGTTCAGATGGTCGCTGATGCACAGCGTTCGCGGGCCCCCATCCAGAGAATGGCTGACAGCGTTTCAGGCTGGTTTGTTCCTCTGGTGATACTTATCGCGGTTGTTGCTTTCATGATCTGGTCTGTCTGGGGGCCCGAGCCCAGGATGGCGCACGGTCTCATTGCGGCTGTGTCGGTCCTGATTATTGCCTGTCCCTGCGCGCTGGGGCTGGCCACGCCGATGTCGATAATGGTGGGGGTGGGCAAAGGAGCCCAGGCCGGGGTGTTAATCAAGAATGCCGAAGCCCTTGAGCGTCTTGAAAAAGTGGACACGCTGGTTGTCGACAAAACAGGCACGCTCACGGAAGGTTCGCCGACGGTGACAGGGATTATCAGTCTCAATCCGGGTGGGGAAACATCTCTTTTGCGTGTAACGGCCGCAGTGGAAAAAGGCTCGCAGCATCCGCTGGGTATGGCAGTAGTTAAAGCAGCACAGGAAAAGGGGATCGCAATACCCGCAGTCACTCATTTCAATGCGCCGTCGGGTAAAGGTGTCTCAGGCGATGTCGAAGGTCAACGGGTTGTTATTGGTAATGAACTGGCTATGCAGGAAAACAGTATCGTTATTGATAATCAAAAGGCCGTTGCGGATACGTTGCGGATGGAAGGCGCTACCGTTATCTATGTGGCCACAGACGGGCACCTTGCAGGCCTGATAGCTATCTCGGATCCCGTGAAAGCAACCACGCCGGATGCGCTTAAAGCTTTGCGTCAGGCGGGGATCCGCATCGTTATGCTCACCGGGGATAACCAGCTTACCGCTGAAGCAGTCGCACGGAAACTGGGAATAGATGAGGTTGAAGCCGGGATTCTGCCGGATGGCAAAAAAGCAGTGATAACCCGACTGAAAGCGTCTGGCCATGTGGTTGCGATGGCCGGAGACGGTGTGAATGATGCCCCGGCGCTGGCAGCGGCTGACGTGGGTATAGCCATGGGAACGGGTACAGATGTGGCAATTGAAAGTGCCGGAGTCACCCTTCTCAAAGGCGACTTGATGATACTGAACAGGGCCCGTCATCTGTCAGAAATCACCATGAAAAATATCCGACAGAATCTGTTTTTTGCATTTATCTACAACGCACTTGGCGTGCCTGTGGCTGCAGGTCTGCTTTATCCTGTGTATGGAATACTGCTGTCGCCAGTTATTGCGGCGGCGGCCATGGCTCTTTCCTCCGTCAGCGTCATTGTGAATGCGTTGCGTCTGAAAAGTGTCAGGCTCGGGAAATAACACTGAGTGAAGGGGCTGTTACGAACAGAAGGAGTCCAGTATGAAAAGTACCACCTATGCGCTTATTGCTGTCGCCGCGATCGCGGCATTTGCCCTCCTGCGCGAACACTGGTCACATGTGGCAGGTTACTGGCCATATCTGTTATTGCTGGTCTGCCCGCTAATGCATCTTTTCCACGGCCACGGAGGGCATGGAGATCATCAACATCAAGGAAGTGAAAACGATAAAAAAAATTAATCCGGCAGACGGGGCCGCGTCGCGGCCCCGTTATCAGTCCAGGTATCGTTCGTAGTCTCTGGCATGCGCAAAGGCATGCTGTTCAAGTTTGTTATCAGCGGGTGCCGCTGCCCGGAACGCCAGTGAGTTAACAGGATTGTTATTGATGACCAGCTCGTAATGCAGATGAGGACCGGATGAACGTCCGCTGTTACCGGATAAGGCAATAGCGTCTCCCCGGGTAACCCTGGCCCCTTTAGTAACGAGTATTTTATTGAGGTGGAGATAGCGAGTTTTAACACCGGCTTTTCCCGTTACTTCAACAAAATATCCCATGGTACTGTTGTATTCGGCCCGGGTGATTTTTCCGTCGATGACGCTGACTATTTTCGTGTTCATGGGCATGGAATAATCAATGCCATTATGGGGACTCACTTTTCCCGATACCGGGTTAAGTCTTGCAGGATTGAAAGGCGAACTGAGTCTTGCTGTGGCCGGTAACGGATAATCGAGACTGCCCTTCCCGGAAGTATCGGAAAGGTTATAGAACTTTTTATCTGATATACGATACGCCGTGTAATTAAATGAACCGGACGTAAATTTATAGGCCACGACACGTGATTTTCCCGCTTTCTTTTGCAGTACGAGTTTTAATGATTCATTTTTTTTCAAATGCCGCAGATTAAACCGGGAAGGCAAGGAGCGCTGAAGAGTAGCGATCTCGTTCGATTCCAGCCCCGAGCGGGTGGCTGAAAGGTAGGCATTTTCTTTTACGACATCGGTAGAATACATTTACTGGAATTCGCCGTTAGCATGAACACTGCGGCGTATGCTAGGGGTTTTCAGGAGGCGTGTCATCTGTCAGTTAATCGGGAGCACCGTTGATGGTCGTCATTTTTGTAACATATCTTGTTTCCCGTTTGCTCCTGAAGCTCTGGGAACTGTATGACCAGCCCGACGGTGATGATTAACGGGACTGAAACAGGTTACGGCAGAGCAATATGGGGCTCATGTCCTGCTACGTAACCCGTCAGTAAAGCCCTGCTGCGCACCTGACGCTAAGCACTAACCCGCCTGCAGTTACCTGGTCGAATACAGCCCGCGAAGCTTTCTTGCCTGCGTCTGATGTGCTTCCGCACCGGCATTATTGACCTGCTCATGCACGAGAGCGGCTTTTTCTCCGGCATTCAGTTCGTTAAAAGAAGAAGACGAGGTCTTTGAATTTGCATCACTGCCGGACAGCATTTTTTTATGTTCCTCAATCATTTTCTGATGCGCATAGGACGCGCTGTTGTTCATAAATGAATGAGCAACAATGGCCCTTTCATGTTCATTCATTTCAGAGAATGAGGGCGTGTTGTTTTTATTAACCCTGTCCGGTAAGTTTTCATGCGTCGAGGAATTCACATGACTGACGGCTGAGGCATTATTAACAAATCGATGTGCTTCATGGGCAATATCACTGGACTGAGCAAAAGCTGCCCCACAAAATAAAGCTGTAAACGCAGTGGTCGTGATTAATATATTCATGTGTAATTACCTTCTGAGGTACATAAAAGATGTCCTTATGATCATATATAAAAATAATCAACCTGTGGGGAAGATGACGTAAATGTAATACAGCTATGTACATTACACGATTGTAATGAATTTGTTTCTTAAGGTGTGCTAGATTCATTTCATTGTAGTGGATGAACCAGTAATTTAATTTAAATCGGTTCTCGAATTCTGTCAGTAACCATACTTTAAATAAGGGAATGCGCATGCTGTTGAAAACGTCTCGACGAACTTTCCTGAAGGGGTTAACCCTCTCTGGCGTAGCCGGAAGTCTTGGCGTATGGAGTTTCAATGCGCGTTCCAGTCTGAGCCTGCCAGTTGCCGCATCCCTGCAGGGTACTCAGTTTGACCTGACCATTGGTGAAACGGCCGTCAATATCACGGGCAGTGAGCGTCAGGCCAAAACAATCAATGGAGGCCTGCCGGGGCCCGTTCTTCGCTGGAAAGAAGGTGACACCATTACCCTGAAGGTCAAAAACCGTCTTAATGAACAGACGTCCATTCACTGGCACGGCATTATTCTTCCGGCCAATATGGATGGTGTTCCGGGGCTGAGTTTTATGGGCATAGAGCCTGATGATACCTACGTTTACACCTTTAAGGTTAAGCAGAACGGGACTTACTGGTACCACAGCCATTCCGGTCTGCAGGAACAGGAGGGGGTATACGGTGCCATTATCATCGATGCCAGGGAGCCAGAACCGTTTGCTTACGATCGTGAGCATGTGGTCATGTTGTCTGACTGGACCGATGAAAATCCTCACAGCCTGCTGAAAAAATTAAAAAAACAGTCGGATTACTACAATTTCAATAAACCAACCGTTGGCTCTTTTTTCCGCGACGTGAATACCAGGGGGCTGTCAGCCACCATTGCCGATCGGAAAATGTGGGCTGAAATGAAAATGAATCCGACTGACCTCGCGGATGTCAGTGGCTACACCTACACCTATCTCATGAACGGGCAGGCCCCGCTGAAAAACTGGACCGGACTGTTCCGTCCCGGTGAAAAGATACGCTTACGGTTTATCAACGGCTCGGCAATGACCTATTTCGATATCCGTATCCCCGGGCTGAAAATGACGGTCGTGGCTGCAGATGGCCAGTATGTAAACCCGGTTACCGTTGACGAATTCAGGATTGCCGTTGCCGAAACCTATGATGTCATTGTGGAGCCTCAGGGTGAGGCCTATACCATCTTCGCACAATCCATGGACAGGACCGGTTACGCTCGAGGGACACTGGCCACGAGAGAGGGGTTAAGTGCTGCCGTTCCCCCCCTCGATCCCCGTCCTCTGTTGACCATGGAAGACATGGGTATGGGGGGAATGGGACATGATATGGCAGGAATGGACCACAGCCAGATGGGAGGCATGGATAACAGCGGAGAGATGATGTCTATGGACGGTGCTGACCTTCCGGATAGCGGGACATCCTCCGCGCCCATGGATCACAGCAGCATGGCCGGTATGGATCATTCCCGGATGGCCGGAATGCCGGGTATGCAAAGTCATCCTGCGTCAGAAACGGATAACCCACTGGTTGATATGCAGGCGATGAGCGTCTCTCCGAAATTAAATGATCCGGGTATTGGTCTTCGAAATAACGGAAGAAAGGTTCTCACGTACGCGGATTTGAAAAGCCGCTTTGAGGATCCTGACGGACGTGAACCTGGCCGTACCATAGAACTGCATTTAACCGGCCACATGGAAAAGTTTGCCTGGTCATTTAACGGAATCAAGTTTTCAGATGCCGCACCGGTGCTGCTGAAATACGGTGAGCGGCTCAGGATCACGCTGATCAACGATACCATGATGACTCACCCCATTCACCTGCATGGTATGTGGAGCGATCTGGAAGATGAAAACGGTAATTTCATGGTTCGTAAACACACAATAGATGTTCCCCCTGGTACAAAACGCAGTTACAGAGTGACAGCAGATGCGCTTGGCCGCTGGGCGTATCACTGCCATTTGCTCTATCACATGGAAATGGGAATGTTTCGTGAAGTCCGGGTGGAGGAATGATGCGAATGAAGAGAAATTTGAAGGCCATACCTGTTCTGGTCGCCGGTTTGTTTACCTCACAGCTTTCTATTGCGGCGGGCTCCGTCTCTGCAGATCCCCACGCCGGGCACGACATGTCTGCCATGCAGATGCCAGCAGATGAGAATTTCACTGAGATGACGTCAATGGAGCCCATTGTAACTGAGAGCAGAACGCCAATTCCGCCTGTTACCGATGCCGACCGGAAGGCTGCATTCGGCAATTTACAGGGGCATGCGATTCACGACAGTGCGATTAATTATCTGGTTCTGCTGGATCAACTGGAATGGCAACGGTCGGATAACACCAACAATTTCAGCTGGAGTGTTAACAGCTGGATTGGAGGCGACACAGATCGGATTTGGCTAAAGAGTGAAGGTGAACGAAGCAATGGGGAAACGGAGGCGGCTGAAGCGCAGTTACTCTGGGGACATGCGGTTGGCCCATGGTGGGATTTGGTTGCGGGTGTCAGGCAGGATTTCAGACCTGCTTCTGCCCGGACCTGGGCTGCTGTCGGTTTTCAGGGGCTGGCACTCTATAATTTTGAGTCTGAAATTTCGGGTTTTGTCAGTAATGGCGGAAAAGCAGCCCTTCGTCTGGGAGGAGAATACGACGTTTTACTGACTAACCGGCTCATACTCCAGCCATCCTATGAGGTGAATTTCTACAGTCAGGATGATGAATCGCGGGGTCGCGGCAGGGGACTGACTGACACAGAGCTGGGGCTCCGGCTGCGCTATGAAATACGCCGTGAGTTTGCACCCTATATAGGCGTTTCCTGGAATCAACTTTACGGGAAAACATCCGATATGGCGAAAAGAGAAGGTGAGAAAGACCATCAGGTAGTATTCCTGGCGGGAGCCAGAATCTGGTTTTAACGCACTGATATAAAACACTCAACTAAACAGGTAAATAAAATGTCGATTTTAAATAAAGCCATTCTTACAGGTGGCCTCGTTATGGGCGTTGCTTTCTCTGCTATGGCCCATCCGGAATTAAAAAGCTCTGTGCCACAGGCTGATTCAGCCGTAGCGGCCCCGGAAAAGATTCAGCTTAATTTCTCGGAAAATCTGACCGTGAAATTCTCAGGTGCAAAATTAACGATGACGGGTATGAAAGGCATGTCATCACATTCTCCGATGCCGGTCGCGGCAAAAGTGGCGCCAGGCGCTGACCCTAAATCGATGGTCATTATTCCGCGAGAGCCTTTACCCGCTGGCACTTATCGTGTTGACTGGCGCGCGGTTTCTTCAGATACGCACCCTATTACCGGTAATTACACCTTTACAGTGAAGTAATATTATGAACGACCTGATTATGATTGTTATTCGTTTTCTTCTTTATCTGGATTTGATGGTAATATTTGGATTGCCATTTTTTCAGATATATGGAATAAGCGGTGTCAGACATGAAACCTATAACCTGACTAATTTCAGGTCGTTTATAACCTTTGCTGTTGTTACAGGCATCATTCTTACTGGCATTAATATGCTCCTGGTATCTAATGCCATGAGTGGAGTAACTGACCTCAGAGAATTATCCATCCATGTTATCGAGATGGTGATAGAAGAAACTGATGTGGGTATTAGCTGGATTGTCAGGCTCTGTGCCCTGTTTACCACACTCGGTGCTTTGTTCCTTTACACTAATAAGAGAGTATTGTCCTGCCTGCTGATGACGATGAGTGGGGGCGTGGCGCTGGCTACACTTGCCTGGGGAGGACACGCCGTTATGCATGACGGTCTGCATTACTATCTCCATTTACTGAGCGATCTGACCCATCTCGGCGCTGCAGGTGCCTGGACAGGTGCTCTGGTTGCATTTGCTATCCTGCTGATGCGCAGAAACGAGCATAATGCACAGAGCGTCATTGTGATATCTGACTCCCTGGCAAAATTTGCCACGGCAGGAACGGTGATTGTTGTAGCCCTGATCCTGAGTGCGCTGGTCAACTATCTGTATATTGCTGAGGGTAACTTAACTCCCTTATTCAACAGTTCCTGGGGGAGGATATTGCTTGCCAAGACGGCTCTGTTTGTTCTGATGCTTCTTCTGGCTGCAGCAAACCGGTTTCACCTGGGTCCCCGGCTTGAAGTTATGGTCAGGGAAGGGAATTATGATCGCAGCGTTGCCCTGATGCGAAACAGCATCCTGACAGAATTCGTTGTTGCGATTATCATTCTGGGCGCCGTAGCGTGGCTCGGAATGCTTGCTCCGTCTCAGGTCAGCTAGGGGACAGCCAAAGCTCATGCGTGAGATTTTTACTTTCATATCAGCGAGTTGACCATGCAGCGTATTTTAATCGTTGAAGACGAACAAAAAACAGGTCGTTACCTGCAGCAGGGACTGGTTGAGGAAGGCTATCAGGCCGATCTCTTTAATAATGGCCGCGATGGTCTCGGGGCCGCGTCGAAGGGACAGTATGATTTGATAATACTGGACGTGATGCTGCCTTTCCTCGACGGGTGGCAAATCATCAGCGCACTGAGGGAGTCCGGGCACGAAGAACCGGTCCTGTTTTTAACCGCAAAGGACAACGTGCGGGACAAAGTGAAAGGACTGGAGCTTGGCGCAGATGACTACCTGATTAAGCCCTTTGATTTTACGGAGCTGGTTGCACGTGTAAGAACCCTACTGCGCCGGGCACGCTCGCAGGCCGCAACAGTCTGCACCATCGCCGATATGACCGTTGATATGGTGCGCCGGACCGTGATCCGTTCGGGGAAGAAGATCCATCTCACCGGTAAAGAATACGTTCTGCTTGAGTTGCTGCTGCAACGCACCGGAGAAGTGTTACCCAGGAGTCTTATCTCGTCCCTGGTCTGGAACATGAATTTTGACAGTGATACGAATGTGATTGATGTCGCCGTGAGACGTCTGAGAAGTAAAATTGATGATGACTTTGAGCCAAAACTGATCCATACCGTTCGCGGTGCCGGATATGTCCTGGAGATCAGAGAAGAGTGAGGTTCAAAATTTCCCTGACCACACGCCTGAGCCTGATTTTTTCTGCGGTGATGCTTACGGTATGGTGGTTATCAAGTTTTATCCTGATTAGCACCCTTAATGGCTATTTCGATAATCAGGACCGCGATTTTCTGACAGGTAAACTTCAGCTCACCGAAGAGTTTCTTAAAACAGAGACGTTCAGGAACAAAACGGATATTAAGTCATTATCAGAAAAAATAAACGATGCGATGGTGGGGCACAATGGCTTATTCATTTCTATAAAAAACATGGAAAATGAAAAAATTGTTGAACTCTATGCCAAAAATTCTGTTGTTCCAGCGGTCCTGCTTAATAAGTCGGGTGATATTCTCGACTATATGATCCAGACGGAAGAAAATAACACCGTGTACCGCAGTATCTCGCGGCGGGTTGCCGTGACGCCGGAACAGGGTAAAAGCAAACATGTCATCATTACGGTTGCCACGGATACTGGGTATCACACCCTGTTTATGGACAAACTCAGTACCTGGCTGTTCTGGTTCAATATCGGTCTGGTCTTTATTTCTGTTTTTCTGGGCTGGCTGACCACACGTATTGGTCTGAAACCGCTACGGGAAATGACCAGTCTGGCTTCCTCCATGACCGTACACAGCCTGGATCAGCGTCTAAATCCCGATCTGGCTCCGCCGGAAATCTCTGAGACCATGCAGGAGTTCAATAATATGTTTGATCGCCTGGAGGGGGCATTCCGGAAACTGTCAGATTTCTCGTCTGACATCGCGCATGAGCTGCGCACACCAGTCAGTAATCTGATGATGCAGACGCAGTTTGCACTGGCTAAGGAAAGGGATGTTTCGCATTACCGCGAAATTTTATTCGCTAACCTGGAAGAACTGAAAAGGTTGTCACGAATGACCAGTGACATGCTTTTTCTGGCACGTTCAGAGCATGGTCTGCTGCGGCTGGATAAACATGATGTGGATCTGGCAGCCGAACTGAATGAATTACGTGAGTTGTTCGAGCCCCTGGCAGACGAAACAGGAAAGACAATCACGGTTGAAGGAGAGGGCGTTGTTGCCGGAGACAGCGATATGCTCCGACGTGCTTTCAGTAACCTGCTTTCCAATGCAATCAAGTATTCTCCCGATAACACCTGTACAGCGATACACCTTGAGCGTGACAGTGACTGTGTGAACGTGATGATTACGAATACGATATCCGGCCAGGTTCCCGCTAATCTGGAACGTTTGTTTGACCGGTTCTATCGCGCAGACTCATCAAGGTTCTACAACACGGAAGGCGCGGGGCTGGGATTATCAATTACAAGGTCGATCATTCATGCTCACGGCGGCGAGCTGTCAGCAGAACAGCAGGGGCGGGAAATTGTGTTCAGTGTGCGTCTGTTAATGGATTAATACCGTTATTCAGGAGAAACCCGGAAGGTGACAAAAATGTCATCGTTCAGTCACGCGATAAACAGAGGCGGTTTTTTATAATCAGCCATAAATCAGGACAGCGTGATAATTCAATCGCCCGGTTCCTAGCATGATGATCAACCAGCCCTGAGATCAAATGCTTTCTCTGTTATAAGCATTGATTGTTCGGGTATGAAAACACCGGAGACCCAACCATGAAAAAGATCCTTGTATCCTTTATTGCCATGATGGCTGTCGCTTCATCTGCCTGGGCTGCAGAGACAATGAACATGCATGACCAGGTAAATAATGCCCAGGCGCCTGCCCATCAGATGCAATCATCCGCTGAAAAAAGTGCAGTTCAGGGGGAGAGCATGAAAATGATGGATATGAGCGGTCACGATCAGGCCGCAATGTCCCATGAAATGATGCAAAACGGCAATTCTGCTGCCCATCAGGACATGGCTGAAATGCATAAAAAAATGATGAAATCCAAGCCAGCAGCTTCTAACGAAACAGCAAAATCATTTTCCGAAATGAACGAGCATGAGAAAGCCGCTGTTGTGCATGAGAAGGCGAATAATGGTCAATCTTCCGTTATTCATCAGCAGCAGGCTGAAAAGCATCGCAGCCAGATCACCCAGAATTAACCCGCAGCTCCACTTGTTAGACCCTCATTTGACGCCGAAGTCACTGGCTTACGCTCCCGTCCGGGAGCGTTTTTTTAACTCTCTCATAAATTTTCAACTGTCAAGGGAATGGCATTCATCTGACCAACGGGTGATGCTGCCAACTTACTGATTTAGTGTATGATGGTGTTTTTGAGGTGCTCCAGTGGCTTCTGTTTCTATCAGCTGTCCCTCCTGTTCAGCTACTGACGGGGTGGTGCGTAACGGCAAAAGCACTGCCGGAAATCAGCGCTATCTCTGCTCTCACTGCCGTAAAACATGGCAACTGCAGTTCACTTACACCGCTTCTCAACCCGGTACGCACCAGAAAATCATTGATATGGCCATGAATGGCGTTGGATGCCGGGCAACCGCCCGCATTATGGGCGTTGGCCTCAACACGATTTTCCGCCATTTAAAAAACTCAGGCCGCAGTCGGTAACCTCGCGCATACAGCCGGGCAGTGACGTCATCGTCTGCGCGGAAATGGACGAACAGTGGGGATACGTCGGGGCTAAATCGCGCCAGCGCTGGCTGTTTTACGCGTATGACAGGCTCCGGAAGACGGTTGTTGCGCACGTATTCGGTGAACGCACTATGGCGACGCTGGGGCGTCTTATGAGCCTGCTGTCACCCTTTGACGTGGTGATATGGATGACGGATGGCTGGCCGCTGTATGAATCCCGCCTGAAGGGAAAACTGCACGTAATCAGCAAGCGATATACGCAGCGAATTGAGCGGCATAACCTGAATCTGAGGCAGCACCTGGCACGGCTGGGACGGAAGTCGCTGTCGTTCTCAAAATCGGTGGAGCTGCATGACAAAGTCATCGGGCATTATGGAAGGTGCGAACAAGTTCCTGATATGAGATCATCATATTCATCCGGAGCGCATCCCAGAGGGACATCATGAGCCATCAACTCACCTTCGCCGATAGTGAATTCAGCACTAAGCGCCGTCAGACCCGAAAAGAGATTTTCCTCTCCCGCATGGAGCAGATTCTGCCATGGCAGAATATGACCGCTGTCATCGAGCCGTTTTATCCCAAGGCGGGCAATGGCCGACGGCCCTATCCGCTGGAGACCATGCTGCGTATTCACTGCATGCAGCATTGGTACAACCTGAGCGACGGTGCCATGGAAGATGCCCTGTACGAAATCGCCTCCATGCGCCTGTTTGCCCGATTATCCCTGGATAGCGCCCTGCCGGATCGCACCACCATCATGAATTTCCGCCACCTGCTCGAGCAGCATCAACTGGCCCGTCAATTGTTCAAGACCATCAATCGCTGGCTGGCCGAAGCAGGCGTCATGATGACCCAAGGCACTTTGGTGGATGCCACCATCATTGAGGCACCCAGCTCTACCAAGAACAAAGAGCAGCAACGCGATCCGGAGATGCATCAGACCAAGAAAGGCAATCAGTGGCACTTTGGCATGAAGGCCCACATTGGTGTCGATGCCAAGAGTGGCCTGACCCACAGCCTAGTCACCACCGCGGCCAACGAGCATGACCTCAATCAGCTGGGTAATCTGCTTCATGGAGAGGAGCAATTTGTCTCAGCCGATGCCGGCTACCAAGGAGCGCCACAGCGCGAGGAGCTGGCCGAGGTGGATGTGGACTGGCTGATCGCCGAGCGTCCCGGCAGGGTAAAAACCTTGAAGCAGCATCCGCGCAAGAACAAAACGGCCATCAACATCGAATACATGAAAGCCAGCATCCGTGCCAGGGGGGAGCACCCGTTTCGCATCATCAAGCGGCAGTTCGGCTTCGTGAAAGCCAGATACAAGGGGCTGCTGAAAAACGATAACCAACTGGCGATGTTATTCACCCTGGCCAACCTGTTTCGGGTGGACCAAATGATACGTCAGTGGGAGAGATCTCAGTAAAAACCGGAAATAACGCCAGAAATGGTGGAAAAAATAGCCTAAATAGGCTGATTCGATGTGTTTGCGGGAAAAAAATCGGCCCAGATCCGCGAAATTTTAATCAGCGAGTCAGCTTGGGAAGAAATGACCTGCTTATTCGCACCTTCCTTAGTTAGGATATAAGTCAGCGAAAATGTATAAATAATCTTAGCCGTAGGCTAGGGACTGTTATTAAAAAAAGTTAATGACAATATTGTGCCAGTTCGTCAGTTGACATGTTCACTATTTGCTCTGAAAATAGACAGGCTTACTTGTTGCTACATGCAACCAGCTAATGCTCCGGCAGTCTGAGAGGAGCGCCTTCGGGTGACTAGCAGCTAACGTTTCACCGGTCTGAGAGAAACACCTTCGGGTGACCGGAAAATCCTCGCAGCCTGAGAGAGGATACCTTCGGGTGGTAAATCCGTTTAACCTCTGGAAACGGATATCGCTGAACAGTGATTGAGGTCATTTCAACTTATCAGACAGTCAGAATGTTGTTTTTTCTGACTCCCCGACGGGAAACACTTCCCGGTCGGGCAGGTGTTTCCTTTTTTTATGGAGAAACACCATGTCTGTCATCTCTTTTGCGGTTTTCCCTGAACATCTCCTTACTCAGCTTCAGCAGTCTGCTGACGCAGCTGTCCGGAGATTGAAATCTTTCATTTATCTGCATCGCAACAGCAGCTGGTATGTCAACGGTTCGGGCAATTATGCCGTCCGTGCGCACATCACTTCTGTCAAAGACCAGGGCGTTAACGTCTTTCTTACCGTTCGTACAGGTTGCCACCGCGCCGAGTATGTTTTTCACCGCCTGCCGGTTTCCTTTCCTGAGGGAATAACAGGTCGTCGAAACGCATACCGCCATGCTTGCCGTCAGGCACAGCATCTGGCACACCTGCGCTACCGTTTTCTTTCCGGAGGGCATTCTCATGACTGAAGCACTGCACGATGTCACTTTCCGTATTCTGTCGATGTCTGAGACGCGACGGGATGTATGTCCCGCTCAGTATGGCCCCGTAAGTGGTGTTTTCATCCGGGCGAAATCCTCAGAGATAACGTCTCCTGTGGCGAACAGGTTTTTGTCGCACCGCTCGGTGATTGTGATCCGGCTGACCCCGAACTCTGTGTATGGTGTCAGTATTACGGATATTCTCCCCGGGTGGAGGCTGGCGACATACTGGATGGCGTGGCCGTTTCGGGCATAAATTCCGTAGATCCACTGTCGGTAGCTGCGTTGAAAAGCCTGCGCTTTAATCCTGAATATGTGTATCAGGAGCAATCTGATTCATATGCACTGAACTGATCGGTTGATGAACGCCGGTCAAAAAATGTTGTGGACCCTGACGGGGATATCTCTCCGTCGGAGGGAATATCCCGTTATTTACCTGAGGATATACCCATGCACACAGACGTTTATACGCTTAAAACTCCACTGGACACGCTCAGCTGGCTTTGCCTGCTTGAGAGTGAACTTCTGAGCATAAGGGCATTCCAGCGTCTCGATCTTCATACGGACCGGGATGAACCGAATGAACTGACGTTTCTGGAAGATTCCATCATTGGCACCGGCACAGCTTATGGCTGGTTTGTCTTTTTACTCGGGGAAGGCGATATTCCGCCTTTGCCTGATACGTCTAAAAATTTGCTCTTCACGCTGGACGAGCTGGGAAAAGAAATTAACCGGCCCTTCTGGGAGAAGGCCGTGGATGAAGGTATCCAGGATGCCCGGTGTGATCGGGCTATAGCGGCTCTCGAACGGATGTAACCAGCAGAAAGAACACACCCTGACGGGGATTTACTCCCGTCCGGGGGATAAATCCCCCCTTTTTTATTCGCGGAGGATTTATCGATGAAAAACCTGTTTTCTTCGCCGGCTTCCATGTCGGTTGTCTACACCATCGAGCACGTCAGCACGGTTCCGTTGCGACACTGGCATGCTTTCGTTCTGGCCGTCACAGAAACTTTCTGGCAACTGCCGGTGCGTCTGCGTCCGGGGAATACGTATCTGCCGTCGCTTAATCGCGCGGCTGACCTCTTTCCGGTTGCTGATGTCATGGCGTTTTGTGGCGACACAGGCGGCAGTGTCTGGCCGGTCAACATGACGATTGAGCGTGAGCGCAACCGCAATACGCTGAGTATCCAGGAGCTGGATTTTCAGCATCAGCCCTGCGATTTCTTTGCACGCATTGTGATGGTCCTGCTGCATAACCTGTGTCCGGGCAGCTTTCGGATACATTCTTCTGACGAAGGCCGCAGCTGGGCGTTACCGTTACGCTGGATTGAGCGACATCTCGGCCTGCCTGAGCAGCCGACGCTGACCGCGCCTCAGCCGGTACTGAAAACGCCGGTGCGTGGTGACGCGTTTGATTCCCTGCTGCTGCAGCTGCTCTGCGGTGGTGAGCGTGTGCTGAGCAACGACGACTGGAATGCGTTTACGGAGGCTGAATTTCAGCTGTATGAACTGAAGCGGGTCGCGGAAAAAACTGACGCGCTGTAAACAGTACTGACTTTAACCCCGTCGGGAGAGATCACTCCGGACGGGGCGGCTCTCCCGTTTTTAAAGGAGAGCCCCATGCTTTTTTTCGACAACAAAGACCTGACGAACGTCCTGCTGGCCGCCCGCATGCAGGGAGGTCAGCTTCACCTGGCAAAGGATGAGGGTGTTTATCTTATGCCGGCCACCGGTGCCTGGCAGGGCAACGATCCGGTGCCGCGTATTGCGTATGCCACAGGGTGTCACCCTCAGAAAAATGAGGACTGGTACGACACGGCACGCCTGCTTGCCGGCGGCGATGATTTCATTGAATCACTGTCGATAAGCGACGCGGTAGCCACCTCTGTACTGTCCGGCAGGACGGACCTGAGGATCCTGATTACCGACACACAGATACAGGTGCTCACCGCAGCGACTGACCGGGTGAAAGTCGCGCAGTACCGCCAGAAAACAGTCTTACGCTGCAGATGGATACGCCCTGGCTTCCGCCGTCAGGTGAGGTTGTCGGGGAAATTTCTGCGGTATTTGACTGCGAGGTGCGTCACAGCTACAGCGAGCCCGTGAGCGGGCTCAGCGGTTACGACTGCTATGACGGCGGCGAACATGTCGACGGACACAAAGGTGCGGCCGGCGCGTCTCAGCCCGGTCAGGTGCTTTATCTCGTCAGCGATGAGCCGGCGTTATCGACTCAGGAAGCAGCATCTTATCGTGAGGTCCGGGGGTAAAAGCCTGTTCCTCCGTTAACCCAGCCACGGCAATGCCGTGGCTTTTTACCCTCAGGGGACACGTCCCCTGGTCAGGGTGCGTGTTCCCTTTTTTTATGGAGAAGACGCATGCCTGGCATGATTAACCACGAAAAAGCCTTTGTTAAGTTGTTCAGTCAGACGGCCCGGTATCATCACCGGTTTAAAGTGTTTGAAGACTTCATCAGCTGCAGCGTCATCGCGCTGGAAAACCGGCTTCACTTCAGTGAAGCGCAGGAGCAAAAGTATCTGCGTATAGTCGGTGGATACGAAAAGGAGGACGTCACGCGCATGGCGCAGCTGCTGGCCCACGTTGTTAACGGGCTGGGTGAAGCGCCCGGGGACTTCCTTGGCCGCGTCTTTATGCAGCTGGAGCTGGGTGACAAATACAGGGGGCAGTTTTTCACGCCCTGGGACGTGGCCAGAATGATGGCGGCCATGCAGCTGGGCGACACTGAAGCGTTGTTCCGTGACAAACCCTTCATCACCCTGAGTGAACCTGCGTGCGGTGCCGGCTGCATGGTGCTGGCATTTGCTGATGTTCTGCAAAAGGCGGGGTGGCCACCGCACCGGTATCTGTGGGTATCCGCGACAGATATCGATCCGCTTGCGGCCGGAATGGCTTACATACAGCTGTCCCTGTGCGGGATTGCCGGCGAAGTGGTGGTAGGTAATACCCTGGCGAATGAACGACGCCGGATACTCTATACCCCCGGGCACTATCTCGGCGGCTGGCCTGTTCGTCTGGATCCACGGTACTTGCAGGCGGCATAATCACATCCACACGCTCCCGCCCGGGAGCGTTTTTTATTTCTGAAGCACGGTATCTGGTTTTTTATCGTAGTGAACTCTTCCCGCTGTCAGGCTGTTTTTTTTCACATCTGCTGCTGCGGGAGAACACAGTGACCTGGAAAACAACAGCCGAACAAAACGCCATCATCGAATGGAAGGGTAATCATCTTGTGGTAAATGCGTTTGCAGGCACAGGCAAAACCTCCACGTTAGTGAACTACGCTGAAGCCAACCCGGAAAGTAAGATGCTTTACCTTGCCTATAATCGCGCTGTGCGGGATGAGGCTGAACGCAAATTCCCCTATAACGTAGAGTGTAAAACGTCGCATCAGCTGGCATGGGCCCGTTTCGGCAGGCATTTCCGTGACCGGCTGACAGCCAGTCTGCGCATTACGGATGTGGCCCGCAAGCTCAATACCCGCCACTGGCCGCTGGCGCGGCTGGCGCTAAGCGGGCTGAACATGTTCCTCTGCAGTGCAGATACTGAGCCGGGGCTGATACATCTGCCGTCTGAGGATGATCGCCACGGTCTCGATGCCGGTAAAATTCTGGGGGCAATCCAAATCCTCTGGTATGAAATGAGCCGTACTGATTCAACCTTTCCCGTCACGCACGACACCTACCTTAAACTTTTCCAGCTTTCACATCCTGATTTATCAACACGCTGGGATACCATCCTTTTCGATGAGGCGCAGGACGCTAACCCGGTGACCAGTGCGTTTGTACTGAATCAGCCCTGCCGGGTCATCCTGGTCGGCGACCGCTACCAGCAGATTTACCGCTTTCGCGGGGCGGATAACGCGCTCAATGCCCCTCAGCTGGCGCAGGCAGACAAATTGTGGCTGACGGCGAGTTTTCGTTTTGGCCCTGAGGTCGCGCGTATGGCCAACATCCTGCTGGACCGTGCCGGTGAAGATAAACAGGTAACAGGCAACGGGGGGGAAGACAGTGTGGTGACCCGAATTCCGGAGGGAACTGAGCACATTGCTGTACTGAGCCGGACGGTATCCGGTGTGATTGGGAGTGCTTTAACGGCAAGTCTCATGGAGAAAAAGGTCTTCTGGGTCGGCGGGATTGAAGGCTACAAGACCGAAGAGCTTGAGGATCTGTACTGGTTCTCCGCCGATATGCCTGAAAAGATGCAGTCCCCGCGCTTCAGCCGGGACTACCGGGATTTTGACGAGTACTGCTCGATAGCCAAAGCCACGCAGGACGTGGAGATGAACCAGGCTATTCGCCTGCTCGATGACTTTTTCCCGCTCCCTCAAAAGCTGGCCATTATGCGCCGTCAGGTCGTCACTCATGAAAAAGAGGCTCAGGTCACGGTTTCAACCGCACACCGCAGCAAGGGGCTCGAATGGCCGGTGGTGATGCTGAGTGAGGATTTTACCGACATTACCGACCCGCTTCTTTCGCAGGATGAGCGGCAGGATGAGACCAACCTGCTGTACGTGGCTGTCACCCGGGCCAGAAGAACGCTCGTGCTTAACGAGTTGATGCGCTGGCTGAGCGATGAAGGCGGGAAAAACCGCGAGACGACGTACGAAACCGTACCGTCCGGAAATGGAGAGAGTGCCGACAGCCACGAAGAAACGGGAAAAACTTCTGAGAATGAGTAACTGGTTTTTTATGGTGAAGCGCGGGGAGTGTCACAACACTGGGCAGCCCTATACCAGGAGAAAATCATGCGCGACAGAATCAGGACTCTGAGGTTTCTGTTTTCAAAAGGTGAACCGGAACCAGCACGTCATGTATCCGCTTTCACACCTGCCGGCTACCACGCTCCGCGTACGGTCGATACGCTGTGCTGTAGCCCGTTGAGAAAAACCTGCCTGCAACAAATATGGGAAAACAGCTCACTTCCGGCGGATGTTTATCACCGGTTTTATATAACGCCACTGCATGGCTTACTGGCCAGGGTACAGGCAGGCGTGTCCGTTGTGATTGCAGAGGAACAGCAATCGTCAGAACCCCTTGAAAAGATAGAAGACCCCGCAAATGAAAAGGAACCGTCTGCAAAAGGAAACTCGGACTATTCTCAGGTTGCAATTGTTAACAAATGTGATGAAAGATCAGATTCCGTACCCGTAGCAGTCTCCGGTACTGACGTAGCGGAAGGAGAACAGTTTTTTGACTGGCTCCGGGAGGGACTCAATCGGGGAGATATTAGTTTTAATGGTAAAGCAGACAAAATCCATGTTATTGCCGGCTATGTCTTTTTACCCGTCCCCGGTATCTTTTTCGACTACCTTAAGGCCACTGGTTCGACTATTCAACGGGAAAGCATTCAGGCTTCTTTTGAGCGACTTAACCTGCATAAGCGTCGTGATAACAGGAGATTTTATTTTGCTCAGCTTTACGATACACCCGACAAGTCCGGGAGGTTCAAACGGGTAAAAGGCTACCTGGTGAAAAGCAGGCGGGTATACAGAAAGACCATCCCTCAGGACAGTCAGTTCATTTTGTTCCCCTGAGCACAACGTCGGTCTGACATCTGGTGCGTTACTGTTACTAAGAGAGGAATGGAAAAAATGAACGAAAATAGTGCTGACTGGCTCTGGCAGGAACTTATGGATGAGTACTTTTTCTGTAAATCGCTGCGCGAAGATACCGAGTGGAGTTATAAGAAGGTTGTTCGTGGTTTCAGGAAGCATATCGGGGAAGCCTGTCCGCCTTACGGCATAACCAGTCGCGATGTGCTTGAGTGGCGAAGGCATGTGCTCAAGAAGCAGTGCCTTTCTGCACATACCTGGAACAATAAGGTCAGCCATATGCGTGCCCTGTATAATTTTGCCATCACTTCTCAACTGACGAACTTAAGTAAAAATCCCTTCAATGGCGTATCGGTCAAACAGGACAAGAAGCGTAAAAAAACGCTAACAAAAAACCAGATGACAAAAATCTGGCTAACTATGCAGCAATTTGCTTCTGAGCCCAGAACCGAATCTAAATGCGCTCTGAGGCCAGTATGGTACTGGCTGACTGTCCTGGACACCTTGCGTTACACTGGTATGCGGCAAAATCAACTGCTCCATATACGTCTAAAAGATGTGTCTCTTGACGATGGGTGGATTGAATTAAGAGCGGAAGGCAGTAAAACGTACCGGGAATGGCGGGTTCCCGTTGTCAGTCATTTACGACCGAGACTGGAAGCATTGCTTCAGCGTGCAAGGGACTGCGGTGCCGGCAATAATGATGCGCTTTTTCACTATGAGCGGTTTGTCTCTTCGCCTGCAGAAAGGGCGTCTCTTTCGGAAAAACCATCGCTGCAACCGTTACGCTCTTTTTTTCGTAGACTGTCAAAAGAGTGCGGATTTGATGTTTCTCCCCACCGGTTCAGGCACACCCTTGCCACGACACTGATGAGCTCGCCTGAACGAAACCTGCAGCTGGTTAAGGGATTGCTGGGGCACCGCAACGTGAGTACAACAATGGAATATGTTGATATCAGTATGGATATTGTGAGCCAGGCGCTGGAAAAGGAAATGGCACTTTACACCGATAAGGCTGAAGAGATGTTTTACAATGGTTGACATTCAGTCACGTCATTGTAATTATTCACAGTGATCGAGAAAAGGGAGCCTGTGTCAGCAGGCTCCCTAATCGAGAGGGTAACTTCTTGATGTATGCTGATGTGAGGATCAACATCAACAAGTACCACTCCCGTTAAACGCCCGTCAGTTTTCTCACCTCTGACCAGCGTGCTTCGAATAGTGGTGCCCGGAGGCGGAATCGAACCACCGACACGGGGATTTTCAATCCCCTGCTCTACCGACTGAGCTATCCGGGCAACGGGGCGCATTAAACCGTAATCCCCCTGCGGCGTCAATGAAAATTATCAAATCCGCTGCGAACTGCACATTATGCCAGCACATTGGCGAGAATGCAGCCGCTTTCAGGCGAATAATGTTGTCCACAGCGCGGAGAGCGGCATGGAGATAATCAGCGCCGGGAGCATATTGGCGACGGCGAACATCTTAATGCCGCAAATGCGCAAGCCGGTGGCCAGCAACAGGACGCCGCCCACCGCGGAAAAATCGCCCATCATCGCGGGCGTAGTGAGCGGCAAAATGAGCGTGGCGCAGCTGGCAAGCAAAAGCTGGATCGCCAGCATGGGGACGGAGATAGCCGATACGGCAATCCCCAGCGAGGTGGCGAAAATCACTGCGGTGAAGAAATCGAGGAAAGATTTTGCGATCAGAATGCTCGAATCGCCCGTCATGCCTTCGTGCATCGCACCAAAAATACCGGTACCGCTGGCGCAGAACAGGATGATCAGCGCCACGAGGCTGTTGACAAAAGTCTCATGGGCACCGCTGGCCTGTAACTCGGGCTTTTTCTTCTGCGCTATTTTCCGCAGGCCGTTAATCGCACCGCTGATCCCTTTCTCTACATAGCAGATCTCGCCGATTAGCGTGCCGACCAGCGTCGCCAGCACCATCACTGGCAGGTTAACGCATTTTATCGTCAGTAAAATTCCTATACCCAGCGAGCACAACCCGAAGGCTGAAGGCATGGAAACGCGCACGCGTTCCGGCAGGCGATGGCTGAGAAGCGCACCCAGCGCGCCGCCGACCAGCACGGCGCTGGCATTGATAAAAGGTCCGATTAGCATACTGTATCCTCACAAACATATCGCTTAACTATGCGATGAAAGTGCATAGTCTCCCGGAGAGCTTAACCGTCATCTCCGGCTGGCGCGAAGCGTAAAATCGATAGCTCAGAGGGTAATATGTTAGCCAGACGGTTAAAAGAATTATTGCCTTACGTTGTCTTTTTAAGCTCGGCGGAGTGTTGCACCTGTCAGGGAAAGGTGCCATGATTGCGCGAATTTTCTCCATCTTCTTACGGGGCTGCCTGAGATGACATTACTGTCGCTACCTCGCCTGAGTCATCGCGTGCCGACGCGAGGGCTTCCCCGTGCCATCCCATCCGTTCGCCTGCTCACCATGCGGTGAGGTCAACGCACGCTCGCTGTAGGACAACAGTAAAATCAGACGCGATCTGTTTTTACTGATGTCTGGCGGTCGGAGCTGGTTACCAGTCAGACCCTGACGTTTCGTTGGATAAGGCCAGAGCCTTATCCGGAGTTTTTATTCTCCCGAAAGGGTTATTTACGCCTATGAACACAATGAAAATTGCCGCCAGCGCCGCGCTGGTCTCCACGCTCTCCACCTCACGTGATGTCGTGACGCTGGACAGTACCGATTTCACCGATGTGGCGGCAGTCGTCATTACTCCGGCAGACAGTCGCAGCGGCATTCTGGCGCTGTTAAAACGCACAGGCTTTCAACTGCCGGTATTTTTATTCTCTGAGGAAGACCAGCTTCCCGACGGCGTAGTGGCGGCGATTACCGGCAGCGCGCAGGAGTGGCTTGAGGTGGAAGCGGCGGCGTTACGCTACGAAGAAAATCTATTGCCGCCGTTCTTTGATACGCTCAGCCAGTACGTAGCGATGAATAACAGCACCTTTGCCTGTCCGGGCCACCAGCACGGCGCGTTTTTTAAAAAGCATCCCGCCGGGCGGCAGTTCTTTGACTTTTTTGGCGAGAACGTGTTTCGCGCCGATATGTGCAATGCGGACGTTAAGCTGGGCGATTTATTGATCCACGAAGGATCGGCTAAGCACGCGCAGAAATTTGCCGCCAAAGTGTTCCATGCGGACAAAACCTACTTTGTGCTTAACGGGACGTCGGCCGCGAACAAAGTAGTAACTAATGCGCTGTTGACTCGCGGCGATCTGGTGCTTTTCGACCGCAATAATCATAAGTCGAACCATCACGGCGCGCTGATCCAGGCAGGCGCAACGCCGGTGTATCTGGAAGCCGCGCGTAATCCGTTCGGCTTTATTGGTGGTATCGACGAGCGCTGTTTCAATGATGGCTACCTGCGTGAGCTGATCCGTGAAGTTGCGCCGGAAAAAGCCGACCAGCCGCGTCCGTTCCGTCTGGCGGTGATCCAGCTTGGTACCTACGACGGCACCATCTACAACGCGCGGCAGGTGGTCGATAAAATCGGCCATCTGTGTGATTACATCCTCTTTGACTCGGCGTGGGTCGGCTACGAGCAGTTTATCCCGATGATGGCCGAAACCTCGCCGCTGCTGTTGGAGCTGAATGAAAACGATCCAGGGATTTTTGTGACTCAGTCGGTTCATAAACAGCAAGCCGGATTCTCTCAGACCTCGCAAATCCACAAAAAAGATAACCATCTACGCGGCCAGGCGCGTTTTTGCCCGCATAAGCGCCTGAACAATGCGTTCATGCTGCACGCCTCGACCAGCCCGTTTTACCCGCTGTTCGCAGCGCTGGATGTGAATGCCAAAATCCACGAAGGGGAGAGCGGGCGTCGTCTGTGGGCGGAGTGCGTGGCGCTTGGCATCGAGGCAAGGAAAGCGATTATTGCGCAGTGTAAAATGCTCAGGCCCTTTATTCCGCCGGAAGTGGACGGGCGTGCATGGCAGGAACATCCCACGGAGGTGATTGCCAGCGAACGCCGCTTCTTTAGCTTCGAGCCGGGGGCCGTGTGGCACGGTTTTGAGGGCTACGCCCGTGAGCAGTATTTTGTCGATCCCTGTAAGCTGTTGCTCACCACGCCAGGTATTAATGCCGAAAATGGCGAGTATACCGGGTTTGGCGTGCCGGCGACTATTCTGGCGCACTATCTGCGCGAGAACGGGATCGTGCCGGAAAAATGCGATCTCAACTCGATACTGTTCCTGCTGACGCCTGCCGAAAGCGCGGAGAAAATGGCGCAGCTGGTGGCGATGCTGGCGCAGTTCGAACACCATATTGAAGACAACACGCCGCTGGCCGACGTCCTGCCGACCATCTATAACAAATACCCGGTGCGCTACCGCGACTATACGCTACGCGAGCTGTGCCAGGAGATGCACGATCTGTACGTCAGTTTTAACGTCAAAGATCTGCAAAAAGCGATGTTCCGCAAAGAGAGCCTGCCAACCGTGGCAATGGGCGCGCAGGAAGCGAACAGCGAGTTTATTCGTGGTAACGTCGAGCTGGTGCGTCTGAGCGAGGCCGAAGGGCGCATTGCGGCAGAAGGCGCGCTGCCGTACCCGCCGGGCGTACTGTGCGTGGTGCCCGGTGAAATCTGGGGCGGGGCGGTACAGCGTTATTTTCTGGCGCTGGAAGAGGGTGTTAATTTGCTGCCGGGCTTCTCGCCGGAATTGCAGGGCGTCTACAGCGAAACCGACGCTGACGGCATCAAACGGCTGTATGGCTACGTGCTGAAATAGCCTCCTGATGGAGCAGGTCTGATGCGGGCCTGCTCTTTTAACTGTTAATATTTACGTTTTGTAATTCGTAGCGGTCATGACGATAATGGATGATGCTGTACTCAAACGGCAGACCGTTATCAAGATAAGTTACCTGCTCAATTTCCATTATCGGATCGACGATATTTATCTCCAGGTTTTCCACTTCGAGCTGATTTGCCCGACAGGCGCGAATAACCTGATGTTGGCTCTGAATGCGGAAATGGGTTTCGACTTCAATATGCTGATAAATGGAGTCCATCAGATTATCAATACGAATACCGGGAATGATCTTGATGGGAATTTCGGTGTATTCAATACACCACGGCTGTTTATCGATATAGCGAACGCGGCTAAAGTGATAAACAAAATCCGTCTCCTCAAGATAGAGATTTTTTATGGTTTCAGGCTGTGGATGCGCCACGCAAAATTCGATGAGCTTTGACGATACGGCGTCGTCCTGATGCGCGGCGGTGAAGCCAAAGGGTTTTGATGCCGCAGGCGCGCTGGCGACCAGCGAGGCGGCACCTTTAACAAATGAACCGACGCCGCGGCGTTTTATGATTAAGCCATCGTTAACCAGCAAATCCATGGCTTTTTTTACGGTGATACGGCTGGCGCAGTATAAGTCGCCCAGCTCTTTTTCAAGCGGCAATTGCTGATTGATTCCATAATAACCAGTGATGATTTTATTTCTTAAATCATTAAAGATTATCTTATATTTCAGTGAATTGTCGCGCATCGGGTATTCTTCGTCCGTAAATCACTGCACTATACCATCAAACCGGCAGTAATCCAGCGCCGGGAGAGCTTCTCTCCCGGGGGACATCATTAGTAATCGAAGCCATTGTTATCGTGCAGCGCTTTAAACCAGTGACCGCTTTTTTTAACCAGTCGGCTGCCCGTTTGCAAATCAAGCGAAATCAATCCATACCGATTACGGTAAGCATTGGACCACGACCAGTTATCAATAAACGTCCAGACGTGATAGCCAAAACAGTGACTCCCTTCCGCGATGCCTTTATGTAGCCAGAAAAGATGATCGCGATAAAATTGAATGCGGTAGTCGTCGTTTAACTCGCCATTCACGATACGATTACGCTCATCTTTTACGCCGAAACCATTCTCGGACACCATCCACGGAGTATTGCCGTAGTTGTCGCGGATATTAAGGGCGATATCATAGAGGCCTTTCTCATATATCTCCCAGTTTTTATCTTCATTGATCCGGCTCCCTGGCATGGTGTAATTATCAAAATAATATTCCGGCGTAAAAGGTGCTTCGGGATTAGGCAGAGAATGGCGGGCACAAACTCGCCGTGGGTGATAGTAATTAACGCCAAGAAAATCCACGGTATTACGCTGGATGACAGCGCAGGCCTGCCCGAGGCCGGAAGGCATAAGATTGTGCTTTTCCAGCAGCGTAAGCAGTTCTGGCGGAAAGGTTCCTTTTACCGCCGGATCGAGAAACGAGCGGTTGAAAAACAGATCGGCGATCTCAGCCGCACGCAGGTCGGCCGGATGTTGGCTGCGCGGATACGAAGGCGTCAGGTTCAATACGATGCCAATTTTCCCGTCCTGTTCCTGCGCCCGGTACTGTTCAATCGCCAGCGCGCTGGCATACAGCGTATTAAATGCCACTCGCACCGCCGCCTGCGGATCGACCCGGTTAGGGTAATGAAAATTATATAAATAGCCGCCTTCTACATGCACAATCGGTTCATTGAAAGTGAACCAGTACTTTACTCTGTCCCCAAACAGGCGGAAGCTGCTGGCTGCATAACGGGCAAAATGATGTGCTACCTGCTCATTTTCAAAGCCGCCAATGTCCTGCATCGCCAGCGGCATATCGAAATGAAAAAGGTTAATAATGGGCGTGATCCCGTTTTCAATCAGCGCATCGATCATCGCATTATAAAAATCAACCGCCTGCGGATTAATGTCGCCAGTCCCTTCGGGATAAAGCCGCGACCAGCTTATTGAAGTACGAAATGAGTTATGCCCGGTCGCCACCAGCCGGGGAATATCCTCCTTCATATTCTGGTAGAACTGGGAAGTGTGCTCAGGTCCGACGCGGTTATGAAACCGCTCCGGCTCCAGCTCGAACCAGCGATCCCAGATATTTTTACCCTTGCCAAACTGCTGGCTTGCCCCTTCGGTTTGCGTGGCGGAAGCTGCGCTGCCCCACATAAAATGGTCAGGAAAAGTTAATTTCATCGTTGATTCCGTGAATATTATCGAACGTTTTCAAATGTCACCGTGCCGGGGTAATCGCAGCGCAGCGTATTATTAGCAAATGTCCAGCAATAGCGATTGCGGTTTTCATCCGCCAGCGTGCCGCTTCCCTGAGAAACATCGCCGTATCCCTTCAGCACCACAGGGATCGTGTTAAAGGTTTTCATCTGCGCTGTATTTTCTGCGAAGACCGGAATGATCGCCCCTTCGCGGATATAAATTGGAATGTCATCAAGGGTAATATCAACGCTGAGCACCCGTTGACCGTCAAACCAGCGTTTTTCATGCAGCGAGTACCAGCGGCCTGCGGGCAAATAAACGCTTCGCTGGCGCTGTCCTGGCTCCAGCACCGGAACAATCATAATGTTTTCGCCGAGCATAAACTGATCGTCAATCGCGTGGACAAAAGGATCGCGTTCAAATTCCAGCGCCAGATGACGCATGAGTGGCAGACCTTTGTCCTGTGCTTCGCAGCCGAGCGCCAGCAAATACGGCAGCCAGCGATAGCGAAGTTGACTGTAACGTCTGACGATATCAACTGCGCGTTGTCCGAAATGCCACGGCTCACGTGGGCTGACGCCATGATAGCGCGCCAGAGAACACAGCATCCCAACCTGCGACCAGCGGATGTAAAGTTCTGGATCGACGTTCTGCCCTTTGAAACCGGCGATGTCGCTGCTCCAGTAACACTCCCCGCTAAAGCCGACGCTCAGGCCGCCGCGCAAAGTGTGCTTCAGCCCTTCGAAGGTGGACTCCACATCGCCTGACCAGGTACCGGCAAAGCGCCCACAGCCGAGAAAGCCGGGCCGTTTCCAGACCAGCGCGGTGCCGTGAACCTCCTGGGTGGCCTCATAGCACACCTTCGCATACAGCCAGATATAAGCGTTATGCATATCCTTGCCGCTATAGCCGTTATAAAACAGCGCATCTTCAGGAATACGATCGGCGTAATCGGGCTTCAGCGCTTTCAGGCCACGGCGCAACAACGTGATCAGATGCGCTTTCCACCAGTTATAGGCCTGCGGATGAGTCAGATCGGGAATACCAATTTCACTGACGTTGCGCCGGTAAACGTGGGCTATATCGCCGTTTAGCGTTTTGACCAGATAGCCTTTTTCCAGCGCCTCGCGATAGATATCGGTGCCGGGCGGCAGGTAGGGGTTGATCCACACCGAGCAGGCGACATGCTCTTTTTCAAGATCGGCAAAAAAGGCTTCCGGTTGCGGAAAATGGGCATGACCCCACTCGAAGTCACAGCAATCGACCCAAAAATCTTTATACCAGTAGTGCTTGCCCCAGTTGACGTCCAGGTGCAGGACATCAAAGGGAAGCTGGTGTTCCTCAAGCTGCTTTTTAATGCCCAGCACCTCTTCCGCGCTCTGGTAAGCGCAGCGGCTGTACCAGACGCCCAGCGTCCACGGGGCGGGAAGATCGGGTTTGCCCTGCATTTCAGCCTGCCTCTGCACCAGCGCTTTTAATGAATCGCCGAAAAACAGATAGCCGCGCAGCAGGGCGCTTTCGCTCAGCGCGCTGGCGGATTCAAAACAAAAATGGCCGATTTCCCAGTGGGTGCGCCGGGCAGTCGCCAGCATAATGCCGTATCCGGCATCGCTCAGTAAAATCGGGTGCGCTTTATAGCTCAGATCCGTTGAGTTGGTGGCGCAGGCATCCATCACATAGCTGGTGACGCGAGACTGCGATTTTTCAACGGAACCAAATTTTTCACCCAGACCGTAGAAATGCTGACCGTTTTTCATCTCCCAGGATAAAAACGTGTCGGTCTGGCCCTGCGCGTTAATACGAATACCCAGCCCCGGCGTCACCGGCTGGCGTGAGACTTTCTTGCCCGACAGCGTGAAAAGCGTGTCTCCCCGCCGCACCTGCATTGAGAAAGGGGAGAGGGTGAGCGTCACGTTGAGTTCACCGCAGTGGAGTTGTGCCTGCTCGCTATTCTGTCGGACGGTTAACGCCTGTCGCGGCCATTCCGTCACCGGCAAATAAAACGCTGACATTTCATGGCTAACTGGTAGCGGACTAAACTCAAACGCCAGCGTGTCGTCAGCCAGCGCGGCCAGCGTTAAGCAGGCCGCCTTACCGCTGGTCAACGTTAACGTAATGTCGACGCTATGCTCTTTTTCAACGATTGCGGTCGCATCGGTGACATAATCGTAATGATAGCCATCGTGATAAAAAAGGCGGTCGCTATTCTGATAATCCCAGCCGTTGATAGCCCGGTTGATAATATGTTCTTCCATCATCGTTTTCTCTGTTATTCCGCGGCTTTTTCGTTAATCGAATTAGCAATTTTGACAAAGGGCATATAGATAGCGGTCATCACCACAATCACTAAAAGCTGATAAAGTCCCCCTGAAATTTGCCCGGAGAAAAGTATTCCGGAGATAACGGGCGGCACGGTCCACGGAACATTGTTGGTAATAATGGGGAGCAGACCCATGTTGGTCAGCAACACTGCGCCGAAGAATGGCAGTACCCAGCTCAGCACATAGGGAATAAACATCACCGGGTTTAAAATAATCGGCAGGCCAAAGTTAATCGGTTCGCTGATATTGAAAATGGCAGGAGCCAGCGCAATTTTTGCCGTGTTACGGTTCTCCATTCGCCGGGAGAAAAGGTAAACCGCAATGATTGGTGCAATCGTCATCCCACCGGATGACACAGTGGAAAAGTTAAAAAATAGCGTGGAATAGAGATGGTGCGCCACGCCCATAATATTTTCATTGTCGTTGATGGTCCATGTCAGCCCGAATATTGGCCCCCAGACGGAGGTTGCATGAATACCAAACCATTGCAGTAGCGGCCCGGTGGTGACCGCCACAATTGCGAAGAAGGGTGTCGATGCCACCGCCAGCGTCGGTTTTTGCAGCAGCGTTAATAAAATCTCAGGCACTGAAGAGTTGAACCAGGCATGCAGCACGGCGGCGATGACCACAAAAACAAGTAGGGTGAAACAGCCGGGGATCAATGATTCAAAACTGCGTGCGACCGCCGGAGGGACACTGTCAGGCATTTTGATCGTGTAATTCTTCTCCACCAGCCGGTTAAATATCCAGATGGTTAAACCTGAGACCAGCAGCCCGGTAAAAATACCTTCCTGTCCAATAAAACGGGTGTTGACGATACCGCTCAGCGTGACGACCTGCTGGTTTACATCGTTAGTGGTCAATTCCCACGGCAGGCAGATAAAGAACGCGGCGATGGCGTAAAACACGCAAACAATCGGTTCTTTATTTTTTGGAAAAAAACGCCGGGTGCCAAAAAAGGTAAAGCCGACAATAATCAGGATGGCGTTAATCGCCATGGTACCGTTAATAAAATAATTACAGTAATGCTGGAGCATGACCATTCTGGCTGCCATGCCGGACGCCATCCACGTCTCGTCACCGCCGTAAAAAAGCGCCCCGAGTTTTAATCCGGCATGACCAAATATAATACCGTTTGGGTCGAGGAAAACGGAGCTGATCATAATGGCGATACCGGCGATCATCAGCGGAACGCCGGTCATAATAAAAGTATCGCGTAGCGCCAGCAGCAGGCGATTGCCGGCAATTTTACTGATGCATTTTGTTAATCCGATCTGGACCGCGGATAAAGAGAGTATGGACATTAATGTAGCCTCATCCCTGGTAGATAAAAGAAATTACTCTTCCATTAATCCATCAATTCTGCTTTTCAGCCGTTCGCCGTTCATGCTGCCAAACTCCTGAATGCCTAACGTAAGTACAATTTTATCCGGGTAGTCTCTTTTAACATCTTCCAGTGCCCAGGCGATTTGCGGGCCCAGAATGATAATCTGCGTCTCTTCAGCCACATCGGGCAGGCTGGAGTAGTCGTAAGCCTCGACCTGATGGTGGATGCCTGCGGCTTCATAGGCGGCCTGGAGCTTTTTCGCCATCATGCTGGTAGACATGCCAGAGTTACAAAAAAGTGAAATGTTCATCTGTTATTCCCTTGGTATTAACAATTTATCTGCTATTAGCAGATTGCTTTGTGAACTAAAAATACCCCGCGATTTTTATATGTAAATATCAATACTAATAAAAGATATGTCTTTTGTGATCGTTATCCTGATTTGATCCTTCAGATTTTTTTTCTATTGAGAAGCTATGGCGGGTGGTGTAAATAATAAAAGCGTTCTGAATGCGTTTTATATATTTTGTGGGTGAATGATTTTTGCTGAATTATATAGCTGGAGGATATATGGCAATTGTATTATTCGACTGGGGCGGGACGTCAATAAAACACGGTATCTGGCAACAAGGGGCGTTAGTACAAACGGCATCAACGAAGACGCCAGCAAACTGGCCGGCAATGAAAAGCACGCTTCTGAATATTCTTCAGCAATATCAGCACATCTATACAGTTGAAGGCGTGTCTGTGAGCGCGCCGGGCAACGTTGACCCGGAGGCCGGCATTATTGGCGGCTTAAGCGCTATCCCCTACATTCATCACTTTGCGATTGTGGATGAACTGACCGCATTATTTGATCTGCCTGTTTGTATTGAAAACGATGCTAATGCCGCCGGGATGGCTGAAGCAGCGCTCGGCGCGGGCCAGGGGAAGTCACACGTATTATTTGTGATCGCGGGTTCCGGTATCGGCGGTGCTATCGTTAAAAATAACGTCCTGCAACGAGGAAGCCATAAATATGCCGGCGAGTTTGGCCTGATGACGCTGGACAGCGGAAAAACCTTCAGTGAGCTGGGCACCGCCGTGGCAATGGCAAAACGCTATAATCAGCGCGTCGCCGCCGCCAGCGCATTGAGCGGAGCAGAGGTCTTCCAGCTTGCGCGCGAGGGTGACGCGATTGCTCAACAGGAGGTCGAACAGTTTTATCACTGGATGGCGGTAGGGTTGCTTAATTTACAGGTCTGCTACGATCCTGACTGCATTATTATCGGCGGCGGCATCTCAGCCAATCAGGCCGTGTTTGCAGGTATTGAGCAGCGGTTGCGCACTCTGGTGAGCGAAAAAGAGCTACAGGAATTTATGCCGGAGATCTGTTTGTGTCAGTATGGCAATGAGGCCAATCTTATCGGAGCGGCGGTAAATTTCGAACAAAAAATGGCACGTGGATAAGCCTTGCCGGGCAATCCCTGGAGTACGGGACCGCCCGGCTAATGTCACTTCCTGCGATACACTTTTTGCGCGCTATTGACTTTATACAGATAGCGACGCGATTCCGCTGATGGATGGCGGGTGGTAATGGCCTGATAAAGATCGCCCGGCGACATGGTGTTGATGATCGTCGCCGCCTGGACTTTATCCGCCGAGAACATCCGCAGCACGCTGCCTGCGCCGCCGTTGTAGGCGGTGATAACCGCGTAGCGGCGCGAGGTCGGGTTGCTGATACCGGAAAGATAAACGTTGCTGAGCATCGCCAGATACGCGGTGCCGGTATCAATGTTATTGGCAGGATCAAACAGATAGCTGCGGTCCGGCGTGCCGCCTTTACCCTGCATACGGAAGACATCTTTCCCGGCACTATGCTGCACCACCTGCATCAAACCGAGCGCGTCGGAACGGCTGACCGCGTAGGGGTTGAAGGACGACTCGGTTTGCATGATGGCAAGGATTAACGACTCATCGACGTTATACTTGCGCGAAGCCTGACGAACCATACCGATATACTTATGCGCACGCTTATCAAGGTGGTTCGGCACCAGGTTAATAGTGACGCTGTAGACAATATGCAGGCCGTTATTGCGGCTTTTCATCCGGTTTTGCAGCAGGTAATCGGCAAAGCGCGCCGCGCGCCACTCCCAGCGGATCGGCTCGCCGTTATTATCGACAACCTGACCGTACAGGAACGGCTCTTTGGAGATCTGAATATCATCGGCATCAGAATAGAGGTCGATGGAGCCAGGATCTTCACCGATCAGCAGCGTCTGGATAATCGCCTGGCGCAGCCGTGCTGCCGGTTCAGTACCGGAAATGGTCTCAATGGTGATCGTACCTTCATCAAAGTTGATGTGGCTACGCGTCTGATACTGATCGGTATACTTAACATAGTCCTTTGGACCGGCGACCAGTACCTCTTTATATCCCCAGATATTCTCAATGTTATGAGCGAACTGGCCCATCAGGATATCAAAACTGTTGGTGTCCTTGACCCAGGCTTCGTTAAACGTCTCACCCTTCTTCGTTGAATCTGAACAGGAGATGAGTAACGGCGCAAGAAGGGCTAGCGCTAAATATTTTTTCATCATTCCGGGAGCGTGTGTTGTGTTGTTGTGAAGGGCGCGAAGCCCTTATTTTTTGTCTTCCGGCGTGTAGCCTTCGATATGTACGTCTTTGCCTTCAAACAGGAAGTTGATCATCTCCTGCTCCAGCAATTTACGGTGCTCCACATTCATCATGTTGAGCTTTTTCTCGTTGATCAGCATGGTCTGCTTCTGCTGCCACTGCGCCCAGGCTTCTTTCGAGATTTCGTTATAGATGCGTTTGCCGACCTCGCCCGGGTATAGCTGGAAATCCTGACCTTCAGCGTCACGTTGCAGGAAGGTACAAAAAATAGTTCTGCTCATAGGTAATCCTCGTTATCGGCCCGAGCGTTATGCGAGTGCTCCGGCGCGTAGCTGTTGTAACAGGCGCTCCACGGGTGCCGCCAGTCCAACTGACGGCGGTTGCGCTAAGTTATACCAGAGCGCGTTGCCTTCATCCATGCATGTATGCAAAGAGGACACGGGAAGCCACATTGGCACGATATCCAGATGGAAATGGCTGAAAGTATGGCGAAACGCCGTCATTTGGCGCAAATTATCGGCGCTAATCTGCCGTTGCGCCAGCCAGTCCCGCATTTCCTCTTCCGTAGTAAACTGCGGAAAACAAAATAATCCTCCCCACAAGCCGCTGGGCGGCCGCTGCGCCAGATAAACGTCATCGCCATGCTGCATTAACAGCAGATAGCCGGTGCGTTCCGGCAGCGTCTGCTTCGGCTTCTTGCCCGGATACTGCGCCCAGCTGTGCGTGGCATACGCCTCGCAGCCGATATTTAACGGACACAGTTCGCATTTCGGTTTTGAACGAGTGCAAACCATCGCCCCTAAATCCATCATCGCCTGATTAAACCGCTCAACGCCCTGTGCTGGCGTGACGTTTTCACTGACTGACCACAGGCGGCTCTCGACCTCTTTTTTACCTGGCCAGCCGGCAACAGCATAGCAGCGTGCCAGCACGCGTTTCACGTTACCGTCCAGAATCGGATAATGCTGACCCAGCGAGAGGGATAAAATCGCCCCGGCGGTGGAACGCCCGACGCCGGGCAGGGCGCAAACCGCTTCAAACGTCTGCGGAAATACCCCGCCGTGCAGCGTGGCGACCTGCTGAGCGGCTTTATGCAGGTTACGCGCGCGGGCGTAGTAACCCAGCCCGGTCCACAGATGCAGCACTTCATCAAGCGGAGCGTCGGCCAGATCCGTCACCGTCGGGAAGCGCGCCATAAAACGCTCAAAGTAAGGAATGACCGTAGTCACCTGGGTCTGTTGCAGCATGACTTCAGAGAGCCAGACCTTGTAGGGCGTCTTTTCAATTTGCCAGGGCAGGGTTTTACGCCCGTATTTGTCGTACCATTCCAGCACCCGGGCTGAAAATTGCGAGGCTTGTAGGGTCAAAGCGGGCTTCCGAATTTGCGCTATCAGGGGCACAGATTCCAGCACAGCCGCGCGAAGCTGTAAATCGGATCTTTGCTATGCTTGCATCCGGCAACTAACTTTGGATAATGCCCGTTTTCCCGACGACTCTCACAAGCAGATTACTTTTATGAATAACGACGTCATTTCACCGGAATTTGATGAAAACGGTCGCCCGCTGCGCCGTATTCGTAGCTTCGTCCGCCGCCAGGGACGCCTGACCAAAGGGCAGCAGCACGCGCTGGATCACTACTGGCCGGTGATGGGTGTTGAATTCTCAGACGCGCCGCTGGATTTTGCTGAACTGTTTGGCCGCGACGCGCCCGTGACGCTGGAAATCGGCTTCGGCATGGGAGCCTCGCTGGTCACGATGGCAAAAGCGAAGCCGGAGCAAAACTTTCTTGGTATTGAAGTGCACTCGCCGGGCGTCGGTGCCTGCCTCTCCTCCGCGCATGAAGAGGGCGTGGAGAACCTGCGCGTGATGTGTCACGACGCGGTGGAAGTGCTGCACAAAATGATCCCTGACAATTCTTTAACCATGGTGCAGCTCTTTTTCCCTGACCCGTGGCACAAAGCCCGTCATAATAAACGTCGTATCGTGCAGACCGAATTTGCGGAACTGGTTAAAAGTAAGCTGAAGCTGGGCGGCGTATTCCATATGGCGACCGACTGGGAAGCCTATGCGGAGCACATGCTGGAAGTGATGTCCGCGCTGGACGGGTATAAAAACCAGTCTGCCAGCAACGACTACGTACCGCGTCCGGACTCACGTCCGGTAACCAAATTTGAACAGCGTGGCCATCGTCTTGGTCACGGCGTATGGGACTTAATGTTCGAGAGGGTGAAATAATGGCAAAGCATCGTAGTCGTCGTCTGCGTAAAAAAATGCACATTGACGAGTTTCAGGAGTTAGGTTTTTCCGTCGCGTTCCGTTTCCCGGAGGGGACGACCGGAGAGCAGATCGATCAAACGGTTGATGACTTTATCAATGAGGTGATCGAGCCGAACAAACTGGCGTTCGACGGTAGCGGCTACCTCGGCTGGGAAGGGCTAATCTGCCGTCAGGAGATCGGTAAATGCACCGAAGACGATCAGGCCGCCGTGCGTAAATGGCTGGAAGAACACAAGCTCGAAGAGGTGCGCACCAGCGAACTTTTCGACGTCTGGTGGGACTAAGAAATATGGGGCTGGCATATGCTGGCCCGTTTTGTCTCTGAGGGAGTAAGTATGATGCGTAAAGCGCTGCTGGCAGCGGCATTGACGGTGACGGCCTTTGCCGCACAGGCAGACTACAAGTGTAGCGTCACGCCGCGCGACGACGTGATCCTCAACCCGCAAACGGTGCAGGTTAAAGGCGAGAATGGCAATTTAGTGATCGCGCCGGATGGCAGCGTCATGTTCAATGGCAAACAGTACAACCTGAGCGCCAGCCAGCGTGAGCAGGCCAAAGATTACCAGACCGATTTACGTAATGCCCTGCCGTGGATCGACGAGGGCGCGCGCAGTCGCGTTGAGAAAGGCCGAACTGCGCTGGATAAAATCATTACCCAGCAGGTCGGATCCGATAGCAAAATGCGCAATCGTCTGACCCAACTGGACGCGCAGCTTAAAGATCAACTGAACAAGATTATCGAGCATCGTAGCGACGGTCTGACCTTCCACTATCAGGCTATTGACCAGGTCCGTGCCAACGGCCAACAGCTGGTGAATCAGGCGATGGGCGGTATCTTGCAGGACAGCATTAACGAGATGGGCGCGCAGGCGGTGACCAAAGGCGGTAATCCACTGCAAAGCGTGCTCGGCAATCTGGGCGGCCTGCAAACTGCCGTGCAGAACGAGTGGAAAAATCAGGAAAAAGATTTCCAGCAGTTCGGTAAAGATGTTTGTCAGCGGGTGATTTCGCTGGAAGACAGCCGCAAAGCGCTGGTAAGTGGCCTGAAGTAAAGCACCCTGTTCGCTGCAACAAAAAATCCCCGAGACAGTGTCGGGGATTTTTTGTTTTATAATTCAGCATTACGCCCCGATAAACGCCCCCAGCGCGAGCACGCAGACCAGACCTACCACTGATTGTACTGTTACCAGCAAACTCCACGTGCGCAGGGTTTGCGGCACGGTGAGGCCGAAATACTCCTTAAACAGCCAGAACGCGCCGTCACTCACATGCGAGAAAATCATCGCGCCAGTGGTTGTGGACAGCACCAGCAGAGCGACGTTGGTGTGCGGATTCGCCGCCAGCAGTGCGGCGACAATGCCGCAGGAGGCGGAAACCGCCACGGTGCCAGAGCCCAGCGCGATACGAAAAACTACCGCAATAAGCCAGGCGAACAGCAGCGGCGGAATTGACCACTCGGTTGCCAGATGACTGATAATATCGCTCAGGCCAATGGTATTGAGCATATCCTTCAGACCGCCGCCGCCGCCAATAATCAGCAGCAGGCCGACGATTGGCACAATGCTCTTTTTACAGATGGCGAGGATCTCTTCTGCCGCTAAGCCGGTGGCGCGCCCGAGGAACAGCATTGCGTAAATCAGCGCCAGGCCGAGGGTAACAATCGGGTTGCCGATGGCCTGAAATATTTCCTGAATCAGCCCGGTTTTCGGCACGAAATTGATGCCAATTGTACCGATAATCATCAGAAATGGTGCGATAAGCACGGTGGTCAGCGCCACGCCCAGCGAAGGCTGGCGAGTGACGTTCTTTGCTTTACCTGAACCGTGAGCCGGGCCGGTTAAATCAAGCGGCGTGCCGACATCCATATGATTACGCATCAGGCGTGGGAAAAGATAAGCGCCGACCAGAAGCACAGGAATGCTGATAATTACCCCGTACAGCGTCGTTTCGCCGATATTGGCGTTATACGCTGTTGCCGCGATAATGGTTGCCGGTCCAGGAGGCAACAGGGCGTGCGCCGTCATTAAACCGGCACACATAGGGATAGCGACTGCCAGCACAGACACGTTCAGGCGCTTCATGATCGAAAATACCAGCGGCACCATGAGGACGAACGTAACCTCAAAGAGATTCGGCAGACCGATGATAAGTGAAACCAGCCCTACGCTTAGCGGCATCCATATGCGTTTTCTGTTACCGATAATAATATCGGCAATTTTGTCGCCGCCGCCAGACTGAACCAACAGGCCGCCCAGCATCGCTCCCAGGCCGATGACCACCCCGGTAACACCGAGTTGTCCGCCAAAACCGTGGGTAAAGGTCTTCACCGACTTCGCCACGCCCATGCCATTAACCATCCCCAGAAACAGAGAGGAAATAAGCAAAGCGAAAAAGGGATGCAGTTTTAATTTAGTAATAAGAATAATAAGCAGGCCAATTGAAACGACTCCGCTTATTACCACAAACGAGGTTGTGTCCACAGAATTTCTCCTTAAAAACCATACCAGCCCATAAATTAATTAAGAGAATGCCCTGCGGATGCATGGTTATATAAACCGATGCCCGCATGTTTTAAAATGTAAAATGGTCATTTATGCATAAATGACCAGGATACCTTTACTATTTATATTTGTGGGTAGTCATTGCCATTTGAGTCGCCACGGAAATCGCTCTTTCTGTTGCCAGCGTTTTTGCCACGCCTTTACCGGCAATATCAAATGCGGTGCCGTGCTCCGGCGTAGTAATAGCATAAGGAAGACCACCTGCTACCGTGACGCCAACGTCAAAGGCATGCAATTTAGTTGCTATTTGTCCCTGATCGTGGAAAAGCGTTACCACCGCATCATATTCATGATTAAACGCGTGTATGAATATCGTGTCACCGGGGACAGGGCCATAAATATCCATGCCTTTAGCCTGATATTCCTCAATCACTGGCATCAACACGTCAATTTCTTCCCGGCCACAGGTGCCGCCATCGCCGGCATGCGGATTCAGCGCCGCCACGGCAATGCGCGGACGATCATATCCGGCCATTTTTAAGGTGTCGTAACAAAGCTGAATGGAGCGGCCAACATTTTCTGGCGTAATGTAGTTAACGACATCGCGGAACGGAACGTGTCCAGTAACGCGGAAAACCCACAGGTCGTCCAGCACGTTCAGCAGGCCGCGCGGACGATTCAGGCAATCAAGCTGCTCCGCAAACAGGTAATGCTCATCTTCAACATGCCAGCCGCCTTTCTTAAATGCTTCTTTGTTCAGCGGAGCAAAAACAAAACCATCGATTTTTCTGTTTTTTAACAGCGTCATACAGCTCACCAGCGACTCGCCGGTAGCGTGACCTGAGACGGTATCAATCGTCCCCATTACCAGGTTTTCAGGATTGTAGTTTTTTAGATCGATCAGCGGAACGGTGCCATTTTCCCAGGTCGCCTCCGTCGGATCGGTGATGGTTTCCCATGTGAAACTGACACCAGCAATCTTTTGACCGAGCGCCAGTACCCGCGCATCGCCAATTAAAATAGGGCGGCAATATTTACAGGCAGTCCCGTCGGCGATCACTTTCGCCACCAGTTCAGGCCCAATACCAGCGGCCTCGCCTAAAAAAATACCCAGTACAGGTTTTTGCTCCATTTATCACCTCAGAATATATTTTTGCGTTTCGAAAGACGTGCTTAGTTCATCTATCGTTCAACCAGTTAAACTTGACGGCGCGCACAAACCACCGCTAACAAAATAGTTTGTTAGCGAAATGGTTATTATTGCCACTGATATTATATCGACACTGTTTCCACCATCAGGAATAGCGTGCGATAAAAGCTGCTATAGCCTCACAGATTTTTATCTTGCGTACTGAAGATAATATTTTAACAAACATTCTCTCCAGGAATGATCAACGTAGATTACCTGTGCATACCGGGCTTCTCTTCCTGATTAACAGCCAGAATCAGGCGGAGAGATATCTTTAAATTTACCGTTATTAATTTTTCTTCCTGTTCTGTATATAGAACAAATGTTCTGTGAAAAGAATTATTTGCCTATTTAAAAGGGGAAGCAATAGCTATCTTTGCGAAGGATTGTAACGATTAATGTTTATGTGATCTGCCTCACCTTGTATATTTATTGTTAATCTATTTACATTCGCGATATTAATTTAATGTGTGGTGAATGGATTTTTATAAATAATTTGTATGGTGAATGATAAGCGCTGTCTGATGCAGGATTTTTGCAGGACGCAATCGCAAAAATATAAAAAATGAGGCCCTTTTATCTATTAACGTTAGAATGTTGCCTGCCATCCCTCACGATAAAAGGACTTTGTCATGAAATACCCTCTGGCCATTGGCCTGACGCTGCTTCTCCTCTCCGCTGGCTACGCGCTGGCAGATCCCTCGCCACCTTCCGATGACACGCTAAAAAAGCAGTTCAGCGAGCAATATCAGGGCATGATCCATCTGGACAGCGTCTCGCTGCGCCCGCTGAATAGCCTCGGCAACCAGAGCACCTGGTCGGCGGAGGGTGACGTCTCTTCGACGCAGGATTTATACGCCACCGTCGGCATGGCGGCAGACTATCGGCTGGTGGAAAAGACCTGGACGAAGGGTAAGCCGGTTAAATTCTCGGCGATGGTCACCGCGACGGGAACAAAAGACTCCGGCTGGACGACAGAGTTCTTCTCCATGCAGACGGCGGCGAAGAATGCCGGCGTTCCGCTGGATGATGTTAACGATAAAACAAAGTATCTGGTGATTAACGACAGCAATTTTTATGCGCGCCTGGCAACGATCGAAGCCAGCTATAGCGAACAAAAAAAGACGCTACAGGGCATGGAGAGCCAACAGAAAGCGCTGGAAAAAGAGATTGCTGAACTTGATGACCAGATAAAGCGCTCCTGGGGAACGGACGCTAACGGCAAGCCGCTGAGACGTGGTGACGTGCAGCAGGCCATGCTGGAGGAGATGTACCGGGCTGACCGGAAAAACGATCCGCTCACCTTTGAAAATCATTACTACAAAACAATCTATGAACCGGCGCTCGCCGCCTGTCAGCAGAAGCCGGACTGCGACGCCGAACCATTGCGTAAAGCGCGTGATATCGCGCTGGAAGAGCAGAAGCGCGATTATTCCCGTCAGCACAAGCTGAGAAGCGAAAAAATCAAAGAAGAGATGGCGGCAAGAGATGAGAAGGTGAGGCCGCTGTATGCGAAACAGGGCGAACTGCGCACGCAACTGATGAAACTTGATACCAGCAGCAGCGAGCTGGAGAGCGGCTATACGCGCTGGCAGCAGGATATTACCGATCTGCGCCGACGCGGGGTAATTAAATAATCCCGGTCGGCGCGGTAAAGAAGATTAATCCGCGAGGAACAGTTCCAGCAGCGAGTTGAGGAACAGCTTGCCGTGTTCGGTGATCTGCCAGTGCGACTCGCTCTCGGTCAGATAGCCCTGCGCCAGCGCCTCATCAATCTGTGAACGAACGGCGGCTTCCGTCAGCCCGGTGTAGCACGCAAACTCGGCGCGTGGCGCAGGCTCCAGCAGGCGGAAGCGGTTCATAAAGAACTCAAACGGTTTATCCGCCTGCTCAACGTCGCGCTGGCTTTCCAGATAGCGCCCCTGCATATAGCCGCGCGGATGGCGCGTTTTGGTGGTGCGTAAAATGCGCCTGTCCGGGAAGGTGACTTTACCGTGCGCGCCGCAGCCGATGCCAAGGTAGTCGCCAAAGCGCCAGTAATTGAGGTTGTGCTGACACTGATAGCCCGGCTTCGCATAGGCCGACGTTTCATACTGCTGATAGCCCGCGGCGCTCAACAACTGATGACCCTGCTCGAAAATATCCCATAGCGCATCGTCATCCGGCAGCACCGGCGGGCGAGAGCCAAACAGGGTGTTCGGTTCGATGGTCAACTGATACCACGACAGGTGCGGCGGGTTCAGCGCGATGGCCTGGCGCAAATCATCCAGCGCCTCGTCCAGCGACTGATCCGGCAGGCCGTGCATCAGGTCAAGGTTAAAGCTGCGCAGCCCAAGCCCCGCCGCCAGTCGTGCGGCGCGTTTGGCCTCTTCCGGGCCGTGAATGCGCCCTAAGCGCTGTAACTTCGGTTCGCTAAAACTCTGCACGCCGATGGAGATACGGTTAATACCCGCACGCTGATACTCCACGAAGCGGTCTGCTTCCACCGTGCCCGGATTGGCTTCCATGGTGATTTCTGCATCGGCTGCCAGCGGCAGACGCGCACGCACACCGTCCAGTAGCGCCTGCATCGCCGGGCCAGACAGCAGGCTTGGCGTGCCACCGCCGATAAAAATGGTCGTAATCTCACGTCCCTGCGCGTAAGCGACGTCGCCGTCCAGATCGCTCAGCAGATGCTGAACGTAATCATCGTGCGGCACGTCGCCCTTTAGCGCGTGCGAGTTGAAATCGCAGTACGGGCATTTCTGCACGCACCACGGAATATGAATATACAGACTCAGAGGCGGTAAATTAGCGATCACGCAGGGCGTCCAGTAACAGTTTCAGCGCCTGCCCGCGATGGGAAATGGCGCTCTTCTCTTCGCGGGTCAGTTCGGCTGCCGTTTTGCCTTCAGAAGGCACGAAGAAAATGGGGTCGTAGCCGAAACCGCCTGCGCCCGCTGGCTGGCGGGCAATCACGCCGGACCAGCTGCCGTGGCATACCAGCGGCGTCGGATCGTCGGCATGTCGCAGATACACCAGCACGCAGTGGAACTGCGCCTGACGCTGGTCGTCCGGGATATCGTTCAGTTCTTCCAGCAGCTTCTCCAGATTCTGCTGGTCAGTAGCATCCACGCCGGAATAGCGCGCGGAATAAATCCCCGGCGCGCCGCCCAGCGCGTCAACCGCCAGCCCGGAATCGTCGGCAATGGCGGGCAGGCCAGTGACCTGCGCGGCGTGGCGTGCTTTCAGGATCGCGTTTTCGATAAACGTCAGGCCCGTCTCTTCCGCGGACTCCACGCCGAGATCGGTTTGCGCGACGATATCAAGACCAAAATCGCTCAGCAGCGAGGCGAGTTCACGCACTTTACCGGCATTACCGGTCGCGAGGACAACTTTTTGCATAGGACATTTACTCTGTTAGCGCCGCGACTTCCGTCGGGATCTGTTGCGGATGAATAATTTTAACCTGTTTATGACGGCCCAGTTCGCCCTTTTCAATCACCACCTGGCTTTTCGCCACGCGAAACTGTTTGGCAAGAAATTTAACCAAATGGGCGTTAGCCTGACCGTCAACCGGCGGGGCGGTGATGGCGACTTTTACCTCGTCGCCATGCAGACCCACAATGCTGTCGCGGCTGGCTTTCGGCTGAATATAGAGCCGCAAAACCAGACCGTCTGAGCAGGTGATAACGGCACTCATAGTGCCATCCACAGCCCCGGCAACAGCATGTTACCCGTGCTTTGCAGTAATTCGGCGATACCCATATTAATCATGTACAGCAGCAGGACGAGGATCATCGGCGAGAAATCGATACCGCCCATCGAAGGCAAAAGCTTGCGAATCGGGCGCAGCAGCGGATCGGCCAGTTGCATCAGCACAAACTCCACCGGACTACGGCCCTGACTCACCCAGCTCATGATCGCCATTAGCAGCAGTACCCAGAAAATCATCAGACCAATGGTTTTCAGCAGAATAAGGACGGCGGCAATCCAGATAATTGGCTGGAAGGTGACCACCATAAACAGCACGATGGCTTTGATAACGCACAAAATAAACGCCAGCAGCAGCGAGGCGCTGTCAACAGGCCCCATCGACGGAATAAAGCGGCGTAACGGTCCGACGACCGGTTGGGTGATCTTGACGATAAACTGCGAAAAAGGATTATAGAAATCGCAGCGTGCCCACTGCATCCAGACGCGTAGCAGTAGCACCATCGTATACAGTTCAATGACTGTTGAGAGCAGGAAAGTCAACGTCTTCATGGCGTTCCTCAGTTTTCCTTATTTTTTTGTGTAGTCGCGTGCACCGAAAATCGCGGTGCCGATGCGTACCATGGTGCTACCTGCCGCAATGGCAGCATCCATATCATCTGACATGCCCAGCGACAGGGTATCTACCGTGGGATAGCGTGTTTTTAGCCGTGTAAATGCTACAGCCATTTGGCCTGCTACCGCAAACTGCCTTACATAATCTGACTCTGGCGCGGGGATCGCCATTAATCCGCGCAGCGTCACGCCCTTTAACTCAACAATGGCATCCGCCAGCGCGTCGATTTCCGCCAGAGAAACGCCTGACTTACTCTCTTCATCGCTGATATTCACCTGAATCAAGACGTTAAGCGGCGGCAGATGCGCCGGACGCTGTTCGCTCAGACGGCTGGCGATGCGCAAGCGATCGACCGTATGACACCAGTCAAAATGCTCCGCCACCAGACGGCTTTTGTTGGACTGCAACGGCCCGATAAAGTGCCACTGCAACCCTTCCACGCCCCCTTCGCGAAAGTGGAGGATTTTTTCCACGCCTTCCTGCACATAATTTTCACCAAAGGCCCGCTGTCCGACAGCGATGGCTTCTGCGACGGCGCTCGCAGGCTTGGTTTTACTGACTGCAAGCAACGTAACTTCTTCTGAAGCACGGCCGCAACGCGATGCAGCGGCGGAGATTTTATCCCTGACCTGTGCCAGGTTATGCGCAATGTCGTTCATTTTCAGAGGATGATGGTATGGATATGGAAGAAATCGTGACCCTTAGTGTAAAGCATAACGTCTCGGATCTACACCTGTGCAACGCCTGGCCGCCACGCTGGCGACGGTCAGGGAAACTGGAACCTGCGCCTTTTGCGCCCATTGACGTTGAAAAAGTGCTTAATGACTGTCTGGATGAGGCGCAGATGGCGCAGCTCACTCGCGGGCAGGTGGATTTCGCCATCACGTTGCCGGACCAGCAGCGGCTGCGTGCCAGCGCTTTTATTCATCGTCAGGGCGCGTCGCTTGCGCTTCGATTGCTCCCCACTGAAACGCCGCACCTCGCCGACCTGCGTGTTCCCGCCGCGCTGCCGGAGTTATTAAATGAAGAGAGCGGGCTGATTCTGGTGACCGGGGCAACCGGAAGCGGTAAATCGACCACCCTGGCGGCGATGGTTGATCACCTGAATCACCATCTGGACGGGCATATTTTGACGCTGGAAGATCCGATTGAGTTTGTCCATTGCAGTCAGCGCTGCCTGATCCAGCAGCGGGAAGTGGGTCGCCATACCGACTCTTTTGCTGCGGCGCTGCGCGCGGCATTGCGTGAAGATCCGGACGTCATTCTGCTCGGTGAGCTACGCGACAGCGAAACCATCCGTCTGGCGTTGACCGCCGCAGAAACCGGGCATCTGGTGCTGGCGACGCTGCATACGCGCGGAGCAGCTCAGGCGGTAGAAAGGCTGGTCGATGTCTTTCCCGCTCAGGAGAAAGAGCAGGTGCGCAGCCAGCTTGCCGGAAGCCTGTGCGCGGTGGTGGCGCAAAAGCTTCAGTGCAGCCCGCAAAATACGCGGGTGGCGCTGTTTGAACTGCTGGTGAATACGCCCGCCGTCGCTAATCTGATCCGCGAGGGCAAAACGCACCAGCTACCCGGCGTGATGCAAACCGGGCAGCAGATGGGGATGCAGACCTTTACGCAAAGTTACCAGCAACGGGTAGCGGCCGGGCTGCTTTAGCGGACATTCAGTGAATAGATCGCCGGTAACGCGCCCGCGGTGGCAAGGATTTCCAGGCGGATCTCCTGTACTTCACGTGGCGAGCTTAACGAGTGATGGCAGACCGAGTGATGATTATCCGTAACTTCCGCCAGCAGGGCGTCATCCGCCCACAGGCGGTAGTGGGTCACGCAATGCGGCGTCACCGCGTGATAGTGCCCCATCTGCACGGTTTCCATGGCGTTATCAAAGTCGTTATCCTGCACCAGCGTCAGGCTATTAAGGGTTATCGGCTGCGGCCAGCGCCAGCGCACGACCGGGTTGGCATCCTCTACGGCGGGCACCCACGCATTACTCTGCTGTTCAGGGCGCAGGCGGCCATTAAGCAGGTTTTGCGCGCTGAAGCAGCGTAGCGGTGTGGCAAAACGCAGGGCGGGCATTATCTGATGCGGACGGCGGCCCGGTAGCCAGAAATCAAATTCATCCACACCATAGTCGCCGTCGACCACCTGGCGCGTATGTTTCGCTACTCTGGCATTCAGGCTGTTAAATACGGTCATCAGGCCGGGGAGATGGCGGTCGGTCAGGGCGATCTCCACGCCGGGTTGGGCGGCAAACGCGATAAACAGGTACTGGTCGCGATCGCTTTGCCAGCTGAAATTGCAGCGGTAATCGCGCTCGCCGTCGATCTGTAATTCGCAGGAGGCGTGGTGTATTTCCGGCGTAAAGTTACCGGCGCGCTCGCTACCGAGAAGCTCAACGGTAAGCGGCTGGGGATGAGCGCCGCGCAGCGTAAAGGTTAATTCGGGAAGCGTCTCTCCGGCGTTAATCGGCACCAGCAGCGCCATCCGTTCCGCCAGCGAATGCCACTGGCCGTTAGCCGGTAATGCGCTCAGCTCCAGCTCGCTGCTGACCCGCACGCTTGCGCCCTGCGCCGGATCGCTGAGCCACTGGCGCGGAATATAAAAGCCGCTGGCCTGAAGCTGCTGCTGAAGCGTGCCGATGCGGTCGTGCTGCGCCAGTTCGCGCGGCGTCAGTTGCTGCGTCTGGCACAGGGCGGCAGCCTGACCCACCACCTCGCCCAGCAGGCCGCAGGTACACATCACGCGGGCGCTGCCAAAGGCAACGTGGGACGCGGAAATCAGGCGGCCGGTCAGGAACAGGTTGTCCAGCGAGCGGCTGTACAGGCTGCGCCAGGGGATCGTGTAGGTGCCTTTACTGTGAAACTGACGGCAGCCATCGTGGGTGCTGTATACGCCATCGGCGGGATGGAGATCAATAGACCAGCCGCCGTAGCCTACCGCATCATAATGATCGCGCTGCTCGATAATATCCTGCTGGCTCAGCAGGTGATCGCCAACAAAGCGGCGGCTCTCCCGTTTGCCGGGGATCACGCCCACCCAGTCAATCGTCATGTTTTCCGCCTCGGGAAACTCGCCGGAGTTTTTAATATGATCCCAGACGCCCCAGACGATCTTCCACAGCTCCCATTTGATCTCTTCGCTTGCATGAACCGTGTCCAGTCGGCCTCCCCATTCCAGCCACCACAGGTCGCAGCCGTTAAGGGTGGAGGTCAGCCGCTTATAGCGCGGGATAGTGGTGATATCCTTAAGCGCGAAAGAGGGCGGGACGAAGTTCACCGGCGCAGTGGTCTGACGGGTATAAAAGTAGATAGAGTGGCCCAGCTTATGCCCGAAATTATCGCCCGGTGCCATTTTTTCGCCGAGTTCATCTATGTCCTCCGCGCCTTCGCGAAACTCTGCGCCAGCCAGATAACCGAGCACACCGTCGCCGGTAGCGTCGCAAAACTGTGCAGCGCTTACCTCATAAAAGGTTTCATTAATGGGGTTAAAGGCGCTGACGCTGGTGACGCGCCGGGCCTCTTTTTGTACGGCAGAGATGGCGGTATTCAGCAACAGGGTCAGACCCGGCTGGCGCTGCGCGATGTCCAGCAGCAGCAGATCGAACATCACCGGATTACCTTCCTTGTTGCGCCACAGGTTCTCTTCAAGGATCTCGCCCATGATCCCGCCTTCACGCGCCCAGCGATTATTATTGCCCATATGCGAGGTGGCACCGTTAGCCCACAGGCGTACTTCGCTGGACGCGTTCCCTCCCAGCACCGGACGATCCTGAATCAGGATCACGTCGATACCCGCACGGGCAGCGGCAAGCGCAGCGCACAGCCCCGCCAGCCCGCCGCCTGCGACCAGCAGGTCGGTGCGCAAATGCTGCGTGGGGAAGGCTCTGCTGTCGGTCTGGTTAAAGATTTTCATGGTCTTGTATCCTTCTCAACTGGCGCTAGAATCTGTAGTTTGCTTAAGCCCGACGCGGACCATCACTGCTATGTCATCTCAACCGAATCAAAGCCTGATTGACGGCATTCGCTGTCTGCAATATCTGGTATCCAGCGGCCGCGCCATTGGCTGCCGCGAACTGGCACGTCTTATGGGCATTAACACGACCCGCGTAAATCGTCTGCTGATGACCATGGCGTCCATCGGGCTGACGAGACAGGATGAACAGCGGCGCTATCTGCCGGGGCCGGGCATTCATGCGCTGGCAGCGCAGGCGATACGCGGTTCAGCTCTCTTTTCTCAGGCGCTGCCCATTCTTGAGCGTCATGCCCCACGCGATATCGTGGTCGCCATGGGGGTTCTGTGGGAGGATCAGGTGATCTACATTTATCACTCTGAACCCGGCCATCAGATCAGTCAGGCGCTGGCGGGGTTTCATATGCTGCCCGCGTGGCAGTCGGTGATCGGCATGAGCCTGCTGGCGGCCGAATCCGACGACGAACTCACTAAACGCTTTTCCGCCGAGCAGTGGCAGCAGCTGGCCCCGCACCTCCGGCAGCAGCGAGAGCAGGGGAGCGTCATCTGGCACCACCAGGATGGTGAAGTCTCTATCGCTCAGCCGCTGGGCGCGCATTCTGCTGCGCTGGCCTTCGCCGGAATGTGGCAGCCGGACGCTGAAACCATTGCGGCACGCCACCTTGAACTGCAAACGCTGGCAGCGCAGTTAATCGCTTTCTGATTTGTTTCTTTTATAGAAACACTCGTGGTTTTGCAATAGCAGATCCTAAAAACGTGACCCGGATCGAGAGCCTGCCGCCGATGCCGATTAGCCCTCGTCCATCAGGCTGGCTTATTCCCCTTCAGACCCGGTGATAGGATTGCCTCAGGAATTCGCTTAAATCATGAGATGACCTTTGCGAGGCGAGGGAAGCGTCCGTGACGTTAATGGCGAGACAATCTACGTTTAAAGGAGAATCAGGATGTTTCAGCAGGATAATGGATTAAGTGCATCGCAGCAGATGGTTATTATTACATGCCCTTCCGTACAATCCCGGTCTTTTGCCAGTTATCTGACCGAAACGCTTTCTGTTCCCGTCCGTTTGCAGAATATAAACAAGCCGTTAGATCAGCGTTTGCCTGATGGCAGTATCGTATTATTCGATGTTGCCGTGTCGAATAAAAAATTAACCGGCATCTGGTGTGATATTTTGCAGACCCAAACCGATGATTTGCGCGTTATCATTTTAAATAGTGCCCAGCAACACACGCTTTTTGACATGGCGCGCTGGCCCACGCTGTGCGGGATATTTAGCTATGATGATAGTCAGGAAAATATTCTTGCGGGTATTAAGGCGATAGTAAACGGCGAGGTGTCTGAATTGCCCGGTACTATCCAGGCATACACGGACGAGCGGGATAGCGATCGTTACGAGAATATTTCGCTTACCGAACGCGAATATGAAATTCTCAATGAATTACGCTGCGGCGCGTCGAACGTGGATATCGCTCGCGCGCTGTTTATCAGCGAAAATACCGTACGCACGCATTTATATAATATTTTCCGTAAGCTCAACGTTAAAAACAGAACGCAGGCGGTAAGCTGGACAAATGCTTCCCTGCGTGACCAGTCAACCCGGACCGCACAGGGTGCATTTAACTAAAAACCCTGTTCGAAGTAACTCTCCAGGATAATCACCGCCGAGGCAGAATCGACGCTGCCTTTATTCAGCGCGCGAAAGCCACCGTGTTCGAACAGGCCAGCGCGCGCTTCTACGGTACTTAACCGTTCATCGTGCAGCGTCACCGTCACGCCGAATCTGCCGTGGATCCGGTTCGCAAATTTACGCGCCCGCGCTGTTAGCGGCTGCTCGGTGCCGTCCATATTCAGCGGCAGGCCAACAATCACCGTGTCAGGCTGCCACTCTTTAAGCAGACGTTCGATGAGCGTCCAGTCGGGTGTACCGTCCTGGGCTTTAATCGCGTTAAGCGGACGGGCGGTACCGGTAATGCGCTGACCAATCGCCACGCCAATACTTTTGGTGCCGAAATCAAAGGCGAGAAGGGTTCCACTCATCAGGCGTGTCCCGCCACGCCAGGCATGGTGTGGATATCAATACCAATCAGCTTTGCCGCTTCGCGCCAGCGATCGGCAATCGGCGTTTTAAACAGAATATTGAGATCCGCAGGCGCGGTCAGCCAGGCGTTATCCAGCAGCTCCTGCTCAAGCTGGCCTTTCTCCCAAGAGGAATAGCCCAGTGCGACCAGCACATCGACAGGCTGATCGTGAGTACCCAGCGTTTCCAGCACGTCCCGCGAGGTGGTGATGACGGTGTTATCGGAGATGCGAATACTGGAGGAGAAAGACGCGGGTGGCGTATGCAGGATAAAACCGCGATCTTCCGCCAGCGGGCCGCCAAGCAGGACTGGTTTATCCAGACGAATCGCCGGATCGCGCGGTTCAGGCGTAATCTTCAGTTTTTCCAGAACGCCTTCCACCTGCAAATTTTCCAGGGGCTTATTAATAATAATCCCCATCGCCCCCTCGTCGTTATATTCGCAGACATAGACCACAGAACGACGGAAGAGAGGATCCTGGAGCGCAGGCATGGCAATCAGAAAGTGATGCTGTAAATTCATTGTCAGAGGTTCGGTTTCCTGGTTCAAAAAAGCAACAACGCTCAGTATGCGGGGAAAGTACCACGCTGTCACTAGCCAGTGGAGGAAGAGCAGCGGGTTCCCTCCCGCGATAAGGTGTTGCAAGGGCGGCGGTTTATTTCATCCGCCCGCAACGCAAATTACTTCGCCAGACGTTTTTCGATGGCGTCCATCAGCATACCGGTAATCGAGACCGGGAACTGCGCTTCGATTTCGCGAATACAGGTCGGGCTGGTGACGTTCACTTCGGTCAGGCGGTCGCCGATGATATCAAGGCCGACAAAAATCAGCCCTTTGGCTTTCAGCAACGGACCCACGCGGCGGGCAATTTCCCAGTCGCTGTCGGTCAGCGGACGCGGTTCACCACGGCCACCCGCAGCGAGGTTGCCACGCGTTTCACCGCCCTGCGGAATGCGTGCCAGGCAGTAGGGGACCGGCTCGCCATCTACCACCAGTACGCGTTTGTCACCATCAACAATGGCCGGAATATAATTCTGTGCCATGCAGTAGCGGGTCCCGTGCTCGGTCAGCGTTTCGGTGATCACGCCAAGGTTGGGATCGCCTTCCTTCACGCGGAAAATAGACGCGCCGCCCATGCCGTCCAGCGGTTTTAAAATGATATCAGTATGCTTCTGCCAGAATGCTTTCAACTGCGCTTTGCTGCGAGTCACCAGCGTATCCGGCGTCAGGTCGGAGAACCAGGCGGTGTAAAGCTTTTCGTTACAGTCGCGCAGACTCTGCGGCTTATTAACGATCAGCGTGCCTTGTTCTTCCGCGCGTTCAAGGATGTAGGTGGAGTAGATAAACTCGGTATCAAACGGCGGATCTTTGCGCATCAGGATGACATCGAGATCGGCAAGCTGGAGATCCTGTTCGCCGCTGAATTCATACCATTTGTCGTAGTTCTGCTCAACGCTGAGCAGACGCGTGCGTGCGCGGGCTTCGCCGTTGATCAGATAGAGATCGGACATCTCCATATAATGAAGCTCATAGCCGCGACGCTGTGCTTCCAGCAGCATAGCGAAGCTGGAGTCTTTCTTGATGTTAATGTTTGCGATGGGGTCCATCACGATGCCGAGCTTAATCATTCTTGTTCTCCGTTAGCCCAGGTCGCCAAAACGCACCTGTAAGGCGGTAATGGCGGTGAGCGCAGTGGTCTCAGTGCGCAGAACGCGAGGTCCCAGCAGAATATCAGTAAACTGGTATTGTGCGGTCATAGCAATTTCGTCGGCGGAGAGTCCGCCCTCTGGTCCAATAAGCAGGCGTACCCGCTCAACCGGCAGCGGCAGCGTGTTAATGCTGGCGCTGGCGCGCGGATGCAGATTCAGTTTCAGCCCCTCATCCGGCTCGGCGCACCAGGCTTCGAGATCCATCGCCGGACGAATCTCCGGGATCTGATTACGACCGCACTGTTCACAGGCAGCAATAGCGATTTTCTGCCACTGCTGGATCTTCTTGTTCAGACGTTCAGCATCCAGTTTAACGCCGCAGCGCTCAGAAAAAAGTGGCGTAATGAGGCTTACACCCAGTTCGATCGATTTCTGGATAGTAAATTCCATTTTTTCGCCGCGTGACATCACCTGTCCCAGATGAATATGCAGCGGTGATTCACGATTGTCGGCTTCGCGACTTTGCACGTTAACGATGACGTTTTTCTTATCGGCGCGGGTAATTTCAGCGTCAAACACCTGGTTGCTGCCGTCAAAAAGCTGCACGGGCTGACCGGCGGTCATGCGCAGTACGCGACCAACATGGTTCGCGGCGTCGTCGCTGAGCGCGACGTCCTGGCCCACGCTTAGCGGGGCAGGGTGATAAATGCGGGGTTTACGCATAAAGCTAACAGTCCAGTAATGATAATACCCGCTAGTGTAGGTTAGCTCTTTTGCGCCTGGCAAGCGCGCTGGACATAAGGGTTGTGATTCCCCTGCACGCGCGCAATACGTTCGTCGCGCTCGCATTCCCATTTTGTCACCGGGTAGAGTTTATCCCAGACTGTAAAGAGCTGAGTCTGCTGGCGTGAAAGGCTGAGTTTATACTGGTCACGCATATAAAAGTTGATCCGGGCAATCGCGCCGCGAGCGCGTGCGGGTGGTTCGGCAAGTTTGTTTTTGAAATCGACCTTCATGGCGCACTGCCCATACTGACCTTCGCCGCCATTCCACTGGCTATACATAAAGTTGCCGCGATCGCCGTTTACTTCACCGACTGCCGGTTGCAGGTTATGCATATCACTTTCCATCTTGCGATAGACGGGATCTTTAGTGCAGTTTTTCCGCCCGCCGTCCTGCCAGCACTGGCGCTGATGACCGAACTGCCACGCTGGCACCACATGTTCCCACTCCACGCGGCTGGCGCGATTGGCATTTTTACGCACTTTATAGCCACAGGCTTCCAGATCGATAACGCCTTTCTTCCCTTGCCAGTGAATCGGGCAGCCGCAGTAAAAATCACCGGGAACGTCAGCGTTAACGTTGACACCCGCAGCTTTCGCCTGGGCGAAGCTGGTGATCTCTTTGGCGTGGAGTGGATTCACCAGTAAAGGAAGCAAAAGGAACAGGGAAAAACGACAGGTACGGTACATCGTGAACTCCATCTCAATAAGAGCACGCAACGTAACGAAAGCAGTTGTCAGATGCAATCAGGCAGAACAGAAAATTTCCGGATCGCGCTTAATTTATGCGTCGGCCACCAGCAGTTCGCCGCAGTGGACGCAGCGGTAGGTCGCTTCACCGCGTACCACCCGATTATGTCGGCGCACGGTAAGCTGATGCTGCTGGCACTGGCAGCGGTAAGGGAAGGTGTTGCGGCGCACTGATTCCAGTTCGAACTGATGGGTACGGCGGGCGGGAACACCAAGCACGCTTTCCATCATCCATTTCCACTCTTTGCCATGCGGCGCGACGCGGCCAAAATGTTTCCATGTCAGCAAATGCGCCAGCTCGTGCGGTACGACTTCATCGATAAACGCCTGCTGATTTTCCTGCAACAGCACCGGGTTGAGGCGAATTTCATAGCTGTCGAGCCAGGCGGTGCCCGCCGTCGTGCCACGCTGTTGATAGACCAGCTTCGGCTCCGGATAGTGACGATCCAGCTTGTGATTGGCGAGGGCGAGTTTTTCCCGCAGGCTGCGCATAACGGCTTGCTGGAGGGCGATAGGGAGACGGGAGGTTTTCATAACGCCAGAGGATAAAACGGCGGGGAAGGGAGTGCAATAAGAAGCTTCCTCCCTGGCGGGAGGAAGCATCAGGGCTTAGTTATGCGCGCCAATATCGCGCAGCTTACGGCCTTTCATCAGGTTACGTTCGATGTGCTCCAGCGAGACGTGTTTGGTTTCCGGCACCAGCCACAGGGTCAGCAGGATAAACAGCACGTTCAGACCCGCGTACACCCAGAAGGTATTGGCGTTGCCCAGCGTATTGAGCATGGTCAGGAACGTTGCGCCGACGATCATGTTGGCGATCCAGTTGGTTGCCGTCGAGCAGGTGATGCCAAAATCGCGGCCTTTCAGCGGCTGGATTTCAGAACACAGTACCCAAATCAGCGGACCGGCGCTCATCGCAAAACCAATGATAAACATCAGCAGCATGGCGATAGCGAAGTACTGCGCAGACGGCGAGTGAATACCGATATGCATCATCGTACCCAGGATCCCCATGCCCACGGCCATTACCAGGAAGCCCAGCGTCAGCGTCGGTTTACGGCCCCAGCGGTCCACCAGACCGATAGCGATGAAGGTCGCCAGCACGTTGGTCAAACCAACGATAACCGTGCCCCACATCTGCTCATTGGTATTGGTATACCCAGCCAGTTCAAAGATTTTCGGTGCGTAATACATAATGACGTTCATGCCGGTGAACTGTTGCATCACCTGTAGCAGCACGCCAAGAAACACCGCACGGCGGAAGTTGCTGTTCTCTTTAAACAGCGCCCAGCCGCTCTGTTTTACCTTCAGGCTTTCGCGGATCTCTTCCAGTTCATTTTTTGCTTCGGCGCTGGTATCACGCAGGCGCATCAGCACGCGTTCGGCATCGTGGAAGCGGCGTTTAGCCGCAAACCAGCGCGGGCTGTCCGGCAGGAAGAAGACACCAATCAGCAGCAGGATCGCCGGGATGATGATTACACCCAGCATCCAGCGCCATGCGCCGCTGTAGCTGAACGCGGTATCAGAGAGATAAGCCCCTAAAATCCCGATGGTGATCATCAGTTGGTACATGGAAATCATGCTGCCGCGAATTTTTTCCGGCGCGATCTCTGAAAGATAGAGCGGCGCGGTATAGGAAGCGACGCCCACCGCCAGGCCCAGCAGAACGCGGGAGATAATCAGCACTTCCACGTTTGGCGCAGCGGCAGAGAACAGCGAGCCGAGCACAAACAGTATCGCGCCAATCATCAGGCTTTTTTTACGTCCGAGACGGAAGGAGAGCCAGCCGCTGCCGACCGCACCCACTGCCGCGCCGAACATCATGGAACTCACCACCCATTCCTGGGTATGTGCGCTGATCTGGAATTCATTGGTGATAAAAGGTAATGCGCCTGCGATCACACCAATATCAAGGCCAAAAAGCAGTCCGGCCAGAGCGGCAAGGAAACAGACAAAAAAAGTCATCGCCTTGTTAGAACGCCCATGTTTTTTATTGTCAGGCATGGTGCCCTCCAGTTGTGGTATCAAATTTATTTGACCTGAATAGTAGGTCAGTACGCCGCTAAAATATGTGAGATCAATCACATCAGTGTAATCGGTTACATAAGTGTCAAGAATGGTAAGTTTACAACCGGTTGAAACTATAGTCTTTATGTTGGGATTTGTAGCGTCTGTAGAGGCGATTTCAGATTAAACCGAAATGAAATGTAACGAATGGCAAAATTTGCACAGACAGCAAAAAAACGCCCTAAGTTGTCAGCCAAAATGAGGTGTAATCGGTTTCATTATACGGCTATGACAAGCCTGATCAGTATAGAACGCCTGCTGAAAAAGGCAGGTTATTCAACCCGAGAAAAGAAAAAAGCCAGCGCAAGGCTGGCTTTGTAGAAGAGGGGGATAGCCGATTATTTCAGGCCAGCCGCATCGCGCAGCAGCTGTGCTTTATCGGTTTTTTCCCACGGGAAATGTTCACGACCAAAGTGACCGTAAGCCGCGGTCTCTTTATAGATCGGGTGCAGCAGATCCAGCATCTGAATCAGGCCATACGGACGCAGGTCGAAGAACTCGCGCACCAGCAGCGTTAACTGTTCGGTAGCGATTTTTTCGGTGCCGAAGGTTTCCACCATGATGGAGGTCGGTTCTGCCACGCCAATGGCGTAGGAGACCTGAATTTCACAGCGATCCGCAAGACCTGCGGCAACGATGTTTTTCGCCACGTAGCGTGCCGCGTAAGCCGCTGAACGGTCCACTTTAGACGGGTCTTTACCGGAGAATGCGCCGCCGCCGTGACGAGCCATGCCGCCGTAAGTATCGACGATGATTTTACGCCCGGTCAGGCCGCAATCGCCCATCGGGCCGCCGATAACAAAACGTCCGGTCGGGTTGATGAAGAATTTGGTCGCGCTGTTCAGCCATTCGGTCGGCAGCACCGGCTTGATGATCTCTTCCATCACCGCTTCTTGCAGCGATTTCTGATCGATATCTTCCGCATGCTGTGTAGACAGAACAACAGCGTCGATGCCGACGATTTTGCCGCTGTCATACTGGAAGGTGACCTGGCTTTTCGCATCCGGGCGCAGCCACGGCAGGGTGCCGTTTTTACGTACTTCAGCCTGACGCTGTACCAGACGGTGTGCGTAGGTGATTGGCGCTGGCATCAGCACGTCGGTTTCGTTGGTGGCGTAGCCAAACATCAGGCCCTGGTCGCCCGCGCCCTGTTCCAGCGGATCGGCACGGTCAACGCCCTGGTTAATGTCCGGGGATTGTTTGCCAATCGCGCTCAGCACGGCGCAGGAGTTCGCATCAAAGCCCATGTCGGAATGCACATAGCCAATTTCGCGGACCGTCTTACGGGTGATCTCTTCGATATCCACCCATGCGCTGGTGGTGATTTCACCACCCACTAAAACCATGCCGGTTTTTACGTAGGTTTCACAGGCGACGCGTGCTTTCGGATCCTGTTCGAGGATCGCATCCAGCACGGCATCAGAGATTTGGTCAGCGATTTTGTCAGGATGCCCTTCTGAAACGGACTCAGACGTAAAAAGGTGTTTTGCCATGTTTAATTTCACCCAAGGAGAAGTCGGTTTGCTCAAACTGCTATGCGGAGTAGCCATGGTGGATATCTCTACCAGGACGTGCAGGTTTATGGCACTGGCAGTCTGAGTGTTAATCTGTATAGATGGATTAACATCTGGACGGCTATTTTAGGTCAGTTCTTCACCCGATTTCCAGTTTTTTTTGAGTTATGTCGCATTATCGGGCAAACGTGATGAAAAGGTATTGTGGTTGCGTTGGCATAACGCTGATTTATGTTTTGCTTTTCATGGATAATCCAGGTATAAAACGCCGCGCGCGGCTTATATAAAAAGCGCACGACGAATCTGTTCGTGTCGCCACTTCCAGCCGGGTTAAAACTTTAGCTTTGGCTTGTCGCTGACTGAACCGGTTGGCGTGGAGGTGATACGAAACAATGAACCATTGGACGCCGTTCGCGCAGCCGCACCGTTCTGGTGTGCGCTTATTTTCCGCCATCTGCATCTCATCCAGGCAAACCTGCCGATGTTCCACCCATCTCGGTGCTTCTCAGGATTCAAGGGCTGGTCACTGTCTCTGAAATCTGAACAAGGGCGCTCTTGTTGAACAAGAGTTTTCTCGTGGTTTCTCCGAACCGTCATACCTAAGTTCGGGTACGTGTTTTACAATGATATGAACAAGAAACCGGTCGCGCAGTCGGCGCTTCAGTATTTTCTGCTGGAGAATCAGACTGTTTATGGGTTGTTATCGCGCCTTTGGGCTGCGATAGTAGTTTGCTGTTTTACACTTTCGACACAATTTGAGGTTCGCTATGTCTGACGACATTTCATCTTCGCCTTCGTCAGCAGGCGAACAAGGTGTACTACGTTCTATGCAGGAGGTTGCGATGAGCTCCCAGGAAGCCAGCAAGATGCTGCGCACATACAATATTGCCTGGTGGGGTAATAACTACTATGACGTTAACGAGCTGGGCCACATCAGCGTGTGTCCGGACCCTGACGTCCCGGAAGCGCGCGTTGACCTCGCTAAACTGGTGAAAGCCCGTGAAGCGCAGGGGCAGCGTCTGCCCGCACTGTTCTGCTTTCCGCAGATCCTGCAACATCGTCTGCGTTCTATTAACGCTGCGTTCAAGCGTGCGCGTGAATCCTACGGCTACAACGGCGATTACTTCCTCGTTTACCCGATTAAGGTCAACCAACACCGTCGCGTTATTGAGTCGCTGATCCACTCCGGTGAACCGCTGGGGCTGGAAGCGGGTTCTAAAGCCGAGCTGATGGCGGTGCTGGCGCACGCCGGGATGACCCGCAGCGTGATCGTCTGTAACGGCTACAAAGACCGTGAATACATTCGTCTGGCGCTGATTGGCGAGAAGATGGGCCACAAGGTCTATCTGGTCATCGAGAAGATGTCGGAAATCGCCATCGTGCTGGATGAGGCTGAACGTCTGAACGTGATCCCGCGCCTGGGCGTGCGTGCGCGTCTGGCGTCGCAGGGTTCCGGCAAGTGGCAGTCCTCCGGTGGTGAAAAATCCAAGTTCGGTCTGGCGGCGACGCAGGTGCTGCAACTGGTGGAAACCCTGCGCGAAGCCGGGCGTCTGGACAGTCTGCAACTGCTGCACTTCCATCTCGGTTCCCAGATGGCGAATATCCGCGATATCGCCACGGGCGTGCGTGAATCGTCGCGCTTCTATGTTGAACTGCATAAGCTGGGCGTGAACATCCAGTGCTTCGATGTTGGCGGCGGTCTGGGCGTGGACTATGAAGGGACGCGCTCGCAGTCCGACTGTTCGGTGAACTACGGTCTGAACGAATATGCTAACAACATTATCTGGGCCATCGGCGACGCCTGCGAAGAGCACGGTCTGCCACACCCGACGGTGATCACCGAGTCGGGTCGTGCCGTTACCGCGCATCACACGGTGCTGGTTTCCAACATCATCGGCGTGGAGCGTAACGAATACACCGTTCCCACGGCACCGACGGAAGATGCGCCGCGCGCGCTGCAAAGCATGTGGGAGACCTGGCAGGAGATGCATGAGCCAGGCACCCGCCGCTCGCTGCGCGAATGGCTGCACGACAGCCAGATGGATCTGCACGATATTCACATCGGTTACTCATCCGGCACGTTCAGTCTTCAGGAGCGCGCCTGGGCCGAGCAGCTTTACCTGAGTATGTGCCATGAGGTGCAAAAGCAGCTTGATCCAAGCAACCGCGCGCACCGTCCTATCATCGACGAATTGCAGGAGCGGATGGCGGACAAGATGTACGTCAACTTCTCGCTGTTCCAGTCGATGCCGGATGCGTGGGGGATCGATCAGCTGTTCCCGGTGCTGCCGCTGGAAGGGCTGGATCAGGTGCCGGAACGTCGTGCGGTGCTGCTGGATATCACCTGTGACTCCGATGGCGCTATCGATCACTATATCGACGGCGACGGCATTGCCACTACTATGCCGATGCCGGAGTACGATCCGGAGAACCCGCCGATGCTGGGCTTCTTTATGGTCGGCGCGTATCAGGAGATCCTCGGCAACATGCATAACCTGTTCGGCGATACCGAAGCGGTTGACGTGTTTGTCTTCCCGGATGGCAGCGTAGAAGTGGAGCTGTCTGATGAAGGGGATACGGTGGCGGATATGCTGCAATACGTGCAGCTCGATCCGAATACCCTGCTGACGCATTTCCGCGATCAGGTGAAACAGACCGATCTGGATGCAGCTCTACAGCAGCAGTTCCTCGAAGAGTTTGAGGCGGGGCTGTACGGGTACACGTATCTGGAAGACGAGTAATCGCCGGTGCCCGGCGAGGCGAAGCGGCCATCCGGGCGCGACATTTTACCGGGGCTGCTTTGCTATACTCACTTGAACCCGGTTGAATTAACGGCGATAATTCGCGTCAACAAGCACTATACGAATCAATCCCTTTCTCGTCGGGTTTAACGACGCGGAAGGGATTTTTTTTCATATTTTTTTACTGTATCGACTCTGCATGAGGTCAGAACATGAGCACTTTAGGTCATCAATACGATAATTCCCTGGTGTCTAACGCCTTCGGTTTCCTGCGTCTGCCGCTGAATTTCCAGCCGTATGACAGCGATGCCGACTGGGTGATTACCGGCGTTCCGTTTGATATGGCAACGTCAGGTCGTGCAGGAAGCCGTCATGGACCGGGCGCGATCCGTCAGGTTTCCACCAATCTGGCGTGGGAACACTGCCGTTTCCCGTGGAACTTCGATATGCGTGAACGCCTGAACGTGGTTGACTGTGGCGATCTGGTGTATGCCTTCGGTGACGCGCGCGAAATGAGCGAAAAATTGCAGGCCCATGCGGAGCAACTGCTGGCAGCGGGTAAACGTATGCTCTCTTTCGGCGGCGACCACTTTGTCACGCTGCCGCTGCTGCGTGCCCATGCGAAGCACTTTGGTAAAATGGCGCTGGTGCATTTTGATGCCCACACTGATACCTACTCTAACGGCTGCGAATTCGACCACGGCACCATGTTCTACACCGCGCCGAAAGAAGGGCTGATTGACCCGAACCACTCCGTGCAGATTGGTATTCGCACTGAATTTGATAAAGATAACGGGTTTACCGTGCTCGACGCCTGCCAGGTGAACGATCGCACGGTTGACGACATTATTGCGCAGGTGAAACAGATCGTGGCCGATATGCCGGTTTATCTGACCTTTGATATCGACTGCCTGGACCCGGCATTTGCACCGGGGACGGGGACGCCGGTGATTGGCGGCCTGACTACCGATCGCGCTATCAAACTGGTGCGTGGTCTGAAAGACCTGAACATCGTGGGGATGGATCTGGTGGAAGTGGCTCCGGCGTACGACCAGTCTGAAATCACCGCGCTGGCGGCAGCGACCCTGGCGCTGGAAATGCTGTACATTCAGGCAGCGAAGAAAGGCGAGTAAAAGTGTTGTGCCGGGTGACATTGTTTACCCGGCATAGCGCGGTGGTATGACGCTCATGCGGAGGGTGCTTTGCCCGGTGGCGCTTCGCTTACGCGGGCCTACGAGGTGGGCTGGCGTTCAGGCGGAGGGTGTTTTTACCCGGTGGCGCTTCGCTTACGCGGGCCTACGGGGTGGGCTGGCGTTCAGGCGGAGGGTGGTTTGCCCGGTGGCGCTTCGCTTACGCGGGCCTACGTGGCTGGCGCTCAGGTGGTGAGTGTTTTGCCTGGTGACGCAGGTTTGTTAATGGGTGTAACTGTCTGATATATCGGGTTTTGTAGGCCGGGTAAGGCGAAGCCGCCACCCGGCATTATTGCGCCAGACTCAACAAGCTCCGGCTCAACTTTACTTAATCCCGTCCGCCGCCATGCGGTCGCGAATATGCTGGGCGCGCGCTTCGGAGGCCGGGTGATCGTCAAACATAGAGCTTTGACGGCCCGCTTCCAGTTTTGCCAGTTTCTCAAAGCTGGTGGCCAGACCCGCCGGGCTGATGCCGCGTTTGCGCAACAGATCGTAGGAGTAATCATCCGCTTCCGATTCCTGGCGCTGGGAGAACTGCGAGTTCACCAGTTTTTCCCCTAAATCGCCCAGCTGCGACTGTGACAGGCTACCCACGACGCCGCCCGCGGAGACCGCTGCACCACGTACGGCGTTGGTGCCGAGCGCAACTTGCATCCCTTTTTTCACGTGCCCCAACGCAACGTGACCCATCTCATGACCGATGACCGCTTCTACTTCATTATCATTCATCATATCCATAAGGCCGCTATACACGCGGATACAGCCGTTAGCCATCGCAAAGGCGTTCACGTCTTTGGTCTGATAGACCTTATAGTTCACCGGCTGGCCGTTGATATTGTCCCCGAGGGCGTTGGCGATAGTGGCCAGACGTTTGCTGTATTCACTACTGGAAGGCGCTATTGACGCCTTGCCGTCCATCTCTTTACAGGCTTCGTCGCTAAGCTCCTTCACCTGAGCATCGCTGAGGGTATACGCCTGGAACGCCTCTGCGCCAGAACTTAAAAAACCGTTAGAGTCCATATTCTGACAGCCGGTCAGAGCGGTGGCGATCCCAAAGGCAAGCAAGGCTGAACGCATTTTCATTTAATCTCTTCCGCACAAGTAAAATATTTATTTTGATAATGTTCTGGTTTCAAACGAACCAGTGCCTGGCGTAAGTATAAAGAAAAGAACAACACCCGAGCGAGGAGATTGCGCAACCTGCGAGCGCGATCCGGAGATTTCTGAATTCATAAAAGGATGCTCCATGTACATGGCTTGTCGCTTGGGTTACATTGTTGGCACTTTTTTCCGGCGTAGCCCAAAACGCGCTGTCGTCAAGTCGTTGCGGGCATAGCCTTCATTTATCCGATCTGGAGTCAAAATGTCCTCACGTAAAGAGCTTGCCAATGCTATTCGTGCGCTGAGCATGGATGCTGTACAGAAAGCCAAATCCGGCCACCCCGGTGCCCCTATGGGCATGGCAGACATTGCCGAAGTCCTGTGGCGCGATTTCCTGAACCATAATCCGCAGAACCCGTCCTGGGCTGACCGCGACCGCTTCGTGCTGTCCAACGGCCACGGCTCCATGCTGATGTACAGCCTGCTGCACCTCACCGGTTATGATCTGCCGATTGATGAACTGAAAAACTTCCGCCAGCTGCACTCTAAAACCCCAGGCCACCCGGAAGTGGGCTACACCGCAGGCGTCGAAACCACTACCGGCCCCCTGGGCCAGGGTATTGCTAACGCGGTGGGTATGGCGATTGCCGAGAAAACGCTGGCAGCGCAGTTTAACCGTCCGGGCCACGACATCGTTGACCACTTCACCTATGCGTTCATGGGTGATGGCTGCATGATGGAAGGTATCTCTCACGAGGTCTGCTCTCTGGCCGGTACTCTGAAGCTGGGTAAACTGGTTGCCTTCTATGACGACAACGGTATCTCTATCGACGGCCACATTGAAGGCTGGTTCACCGACGACACCGCGAAGCGTTTTGAAGCCTACGGCTGGCACGTGGTACGTGGCGTTGACGGTCACGATGCTGAATCCATTAAGCGTGCGGTTGAAGAAGCACGTGCCGTTACTGACAAACCGTCACTGCTGCTGTGCAAAACCATCATTGGTTTTGGTTCGCCGAACAAACAGGGCACTCATGACTCCCACGGTGCGCCGCTGGGCGATGCTGAAATCGCATTGACCCGCGAGCAGCTGGGCTGGAAACACGCGCCGTTTGAAATCCCGTCTGAGATCTACGCGCAGTGGGATGCCAAAGAAATGGGCCAGGCCAAAGAGTCTGCCTGGAACGAGAAATTTGCTGCCTACGCTAAAGCCTTCCCGCAGGAAGCCGCTGAGTTCACTCGTCGTATGAAAGGTGAAATGCCGGCTGATTTCGATGCCAAAGCCAGTGAATTTATCGCTAAGCTACAGGCGAATCCGTCCAAAATCGCCAGCCGTAAAGCGTCGCAGAATGCCATTGAAGCCTTCGGTCCGTTACTGCCGGAATTCCTCGGCGGCTCCGCTGACCTGGCACCGTCTAACCTGACTATCTGGTCCGGTTCTAAAGCAATCAACGAAGATACCGCCGGTAACTACATCCACTACGGCGTGCGCGAGTTCGGTATGACCGCTATCGCCAACGGTATCTCCCTGCACGGCGGCTTCCTGCCGTACACCTCCACCTTCCTGATGTTCGTCGAATATGCGCGTAACGCGGTGCGTATGGCAGCGCTGATGAAACAGCGTCAGGTGATGGTCTACACCCACGACTCCATCGGTCTGGGCGAAGACGGCCCGACCCACCAGCCGGTAGAGCAGGTCGCTTCCCTGCGCGTGACCCCGAACATGTCCACATGGCGTCCGTGTGACCAGGTGGAATCTGCGGTGGCGTGGAAATATGGCGTAGAGCGTCAGGACGGCCCGACCGCGCTGATCCTCTCCCGTCAGAACCTGGCGCAGCAGGAGCGTACTGAAGCGCAGCTGGCGAATATCGCCCGCGGCGGTTACGTGCTGAAAGACTGCGACGGTCAGCCGCAGCTGATCTTCATCGCCACCGGTTCTGAAGTTGAGCTGGCGGTTGCCGCTTACGAAAAACTGACTGCTGAAGGCGTGAAGGCGCGCGTGGTTTCCATGCCGTCCACCGACGCATTTGACAAGCAGGATGCGGCTTACCGTGAATCCGTACTGCCGAAAGCGGTCTCTGCACGCGTGGCTATCGAAGCGGGCATTGCGGACTACTGGTTCAAATACGTGGGCCTGAACGGCGCTATCGTCGGCATGACCACCTTTGGTGAATCTGCCCCGGCTGAACTGCTGTTTGAAGAGTTTGGCTTCACCGTTGATAACGTGCTGGCGCAGGCAAAAGCGCTGCTGTAATCGCGTTTACACCAGAAACGGGCCGCGAAAGCGGCCCTTTTTTATGCGTGAGATCACTAAACGAAATCATGGCAAGTCTATAAATGTGATCTACATTGCAAATATTATTTTTATGTTTGTCCTTTATTTGCATGTGAAATCACATTTATTCGGTTGCTATTTTTTATCTATTTGAATTTATTGGTTTTAAAAACCAGGGTTACAAGATCGCCGCCCGAGTGGCCTCATTGATTTCGTTGAGTTCAACGAGTATTTTATTTTCACCGTAGAACGGTATCCGATAATAAAATAAGGGGCGCATTATGCGGCTAAGGGATTATTTCCCCGATGGGGCTATTGAAGTAAAAGAGGCAGCAAAAGACTGGCAGCAAGCCATCGATTTTTCGATGGATGCATTACTCAGACATCAATATATTAATTCTGAATACATTCAGGCGATAAAAGACTCAACGCTCAGTAATGGGCCTTATTATATTCTGGCTCCGGGCGTGGCAATGCCACATGCCAGACCAGAATGTGGTGCTTCTAAAACAGGACTGTCATTAATCTTACTTAAGCAGCCAGTGCATTTTGACGACAATAATGAACCCGTTAAATTGCTGATTGGTCTGGCTGCTGCGCAAGCTGATTCGCATATCGGCGCTATTCAGGCACTCAGTGAATTACTGTGTGAGGATGAAACCCTGGAGTTAATGTTAAGCGCTAATAATGCAACGCAACTCGAGGATATTATCGCTCTCGCGTAATTCTATTCTCCTTTACAGGATATTATCATGGAAAATAAGTCTGCTCGTGCAAAGGTCCAGGCTTTTGGGGGCTTTTTGACCGCAATGGTCATCCCGAATATCGGGGCCTTTATTGCCTGGGGTTTTATCACTGCATTATTTATCCCGACCGGCTGGATGCCTAATGAGCATTTTGCCAAAATTGTCGGCCCGATGATTACCTATTTGCTGCCGGTGATGATCGGCTCTACCGGCGGCAGTCTGATTGGCGGTAAGCGCGGGGCGGTGATGGGCGGTATCGGCACCATCGGCGTTATCGTGGGTGCTGAAATTCCGATGTTCCTCGGCTCAATGATCATGGGGCCGCTGGGCGGTCTGGTCATCAAATATATCGATAAAGCGCTGGAGAAACGCATCCCCGCTGGCTTCGAAATGGTGATTAACAACTTCTCGCTGGGTATCGCCGGTATGGTGCTGTGCCTGCTGGGATTTGAAATCATCGGCCCGGCGGTCATCGTTGCCAATAACTTTGTTAAAGAGTGTATTGAGGCGCTGGTGCATGCGGGCTATTTGCCGCTGCTGTCGGTTATCAATGAACCGGCGAAGATCCTCTTTTTGAACAACGCCATCGACCAGGGCGTCTACTATCCGCTGGGAATGCAGCAGGCGTCGGTAGATGGTAAATCCATCTTCTTTATGGTGGCCTCTAACCCCGGTCCCGGTCTGGGTTTACTGCTGGCGTTCACCTTCTTCGGCAAAGGAATGAGTAAACGTTCCGCGCCAGGGGCGATGATTATCCACTTCCTCGGCGGGATCCATGAACTTTATTTCCCGTATGTACTGATGAAGCCGCTGACCATTATTGCGATGATTGCGGGCGGGATGTCCGGTACGTGGATCTTCAATTTGCTGGATGGCGGCCTGGTGGCGGGTCCAAGCCCAGGTTCTATCTTCGCGTACCTGGCGCTGACGCCGAAAGGCTCTTTCCTGGCCACCATCGCCGGGGGCACGGCAGGCGCTCTCGTTTCCTTCGTCATCACCTCGTTAATCCTGAAGATGGAAAAAACGGCGGAAACGGAGTCTGAAGATGAGTTTGCCCAGTCGGCAAGCGCGGTGAAAGCGATGAAACAGGAAGGCGCATTTTCTCTGAGCCGCGTGAAGTTTATCGCCTTTGTCTGCGACGCCGGGATGGGATCGAGTGCCATGGGGGCAACCACTTTCCGTAAACGTCTTGAGAAAGCCGGATTGAGTATTGAGGTCAAACACTTTGCCATCGAAAACACGCCGGAAGCGGCTGATATGGTGGTGACTCATTCCAGTCTTGAAGGGCGAGTGAAACGCGTTACGAATAAGCCGCTGGTGTTGATCAATAACTATATCGGCGACCCACAACTCGACACATTATTTAATCAGTTAACCGCTGAACATAAAAACTGATCGCAGAGGTAAAAATGAAAACGAAAGTTGCTGCTATTTATGGCAAGCGGGATGTCCGCATCCGCGAATTCGACTTGCCTGAAATTACCGATAATGAACTGCTGGTCAGCGTGATTTCCGACAGTGTCTGTTTATCAACGTGGAAAGCCGCATTACTCGGCAGCGATCATAAACGTGTGCCGGACGACCTGGAAAACCATCCGGCGATCACCGGCCATGAATGCGCAGGTATTATTGTTGAAGTCGGTAAAAATTTGACCGGTAAATATAAAAAGGGCCAGCGCTTTGTTCTGCAACCGGCGATGGGCTTGCCGAGCGGTTATTCCGCAGGTTATAGCTATGAATATTTTGGCGGTAACGCCACTTATATGATTATCCCTGAAATCGCGATTAATCTCGGCTGCGTGCTCCCGTATCACGGCTCTTATTTTGCCGCCGCCTCGCTGGCGGAACCGCTGTGCTGCATTATTGGCGCATATCACGCCAACTATCACACCACGCAATATGTTTATAAGCACCGGATGGGCGTGAAGCCGGGTGGCAATATTGCGCTGCTGGCCTGCGCCGGGCCGATGGGCATTGGCGCGATTGATTACGCGATTAACGGCGGCGTTAATCCGGCAAAAGTCGTGGTGGTCGATATCGACGAAAAACGGCTGGCGCAGGTGCAAAAACTGCTGCCGGTTGAGCTGGCCGCCAGCAAAGGTATTGAGCTGATTTATGTGAATACCACAGGCGTCAACGATCCGGTACAGGCGCTGCGTGCGCTGACCGACGATGCGGGCTTTGACGATATCTTTGTCTATGCCGCCGTGCCTGCGGTCGTGGAACTGGCCGACGAACTGCTGGCGGAAGATGGCTGCCTGAACTTCTTTGCCGGGCCAACGGACAAAAACTTCAAAGTGCCGTTTAACTTCTATAACGTGCATTACAACAGTACCCACGTGGTTGGCACCTCCGGCGGCTCCACGGATGACATGAAAGAGGCGATTGCCCTGAGTGCGTCCGGCCAGCTTCAGCCCTCCTTTATGGTCACCCATATCGGCGGACTGGATGCGGTGCCGGAGACGGTGCTTAATCTGCCGGATATTCCGGGCGGCAAAAAGCTGATTTATAACGGTGTCACCATGCCGCTGACGGCAATTGCTGATTTTGCTGAGAAGGGCAAAACCGACCCGCTATTTAAAGCGCTGGCTGAACTGGTGGAAGAGACCCACGGCATCTGGAACGAGAAGGCAGAAAAATATCTGCTGGCGCAGTTTGGCGTCGATATCGGGGAGGCTGCGGAATGATTTCACTGGCGTGGCCGCTCTTTCGCATTACGGAACAGGCGGCGCTTGCCGCCTGGCCGCAAACCGGATGTGGCGACAAGAACAAAATTGATGGGCTGGCGGTGACGGCGATGCGCCGGGCGCTGAATGACATCGCCATGCAGGGGCGTATTGTTATCGGTGAGGGAGAAATCGACCGCGCACCGATGCTCTATATTGGCGAAGAAGTGGGCACCGGTTGTGGTCCTGCGGTGGATATCGCCGTCGATCCCATTGAAGGCACGCGCATGGTGGCGATGGGACAAAGTAATGCGCTGGCGGTGATGGCCTTTGCGCCGCAGGGCAGTTTGCTACACGCCCCGGATATGTACATGAAAAAGCTGGTGGTAAACCAGCGGGCGCGTGGAGCGATTAACCTGGCGTTATCGCTTGAAGAAAATCTGCGTAATGTCGCTCTCGCCCTGGGCAAACCGCTTGAGGCGCTGCGGATGGTGACACTGGATAAGCCACGGCTTAAACCGGCCATTCAGGCGGCAACCCGGTTGGGCGTGAAGGTTTTTGCGCTGGCCGACGGTGACGTCGCGGCCAGCGTGATGACCTGCCAGCATGATAATCCTTTTGACGTGATGTACACCATCGGCGGTGCGCCGGAAGGGGTCATCTCCGCCTGCGCCGTTAAAGCGCTTGACGGGGATATGCAGGCTGAATTAATTGATTTCAGCCAGGCAAAAGGGGAGACGCAGGAGCATTGTCAGATTGCCGAAGATGAACGTCGTCGCTGCGCCATGATGGGCGTTGAGGTGAATCGGATCTACACGCTTGATGAACTGGTGAAAAGTGACGATATCCTCTTCTGCGCCACGGGCGTAACGGATGGCGATCTGCTTAAAGGCATTCACCAGTACAGCGGCAAGGTGCATACGCAAACATTGCTTATCAATGGCGCTGACCGAACGTGTAATATAATAGACTCCCTACACTCCAGGTGATCTATCGAGAGACGAATGACGACGCTGACAGAAGATGATGTGCTTGAGCAGCTAAACGATCAGGATGATTTACGCTCTTTTATGGAAACTGCGAACGACATTTTGCTGCGGGCCATCAGGCAGTTTCTGCCGTCGTTATTCGTTAACAATGATGATGAAATCGTCGAATATGCCGTAAAACCATTGCTGGCGCAGAGCGGGCCGCTGGATGATATTGATGTTGCCCTACGCCTGATATTTGCTCTCGGAAAAATGGATAAGTGGCTGTATGCCGATATTACCCATTTCTCGCAGTTCGGCCATTATCTGTCAACACAGGCGCAGTTGCCGGGTTATGCGGATGAGCTAACCTGGGATTTTATCAGCAACATAAACAGTATTACCGATAATGCGATGTTATATAACGCGCTGAAAGCGATGAAATTTGCCGATTTTGCCGTCTATTCAGAAACGCGATACGTCGCGATGCTCAAAACGGCGCTGGTGCTGGCGGTAACGACGATAGTAAAGGAATTAACGCCGTGAAAATATCTCTGATGGTTAACGGGCTACGGACAGAAGTTGATTACGCAGAAAGTGAAATTGAGACCGTCCATAAACCGTTGCTGCACCGCCTGGAGAAGTTAAGATCTGTCTCACCTTATCCCCGCACGATTATTTTTCTCAGCGCCCCGCCGGGGACGGGAAAATCCACCTTAACGACCTTCTGGGAAACGCTCTCCCGCCAGGATCCGACGCTACCAGCGATCCAGACGCTGCCGATGGATGGCTTTCATCACTACAATCGCTGGCTGGATGAAACGGGCTTGCGGCCATTCAAAGGCGCGCCGGAAACCTTCGATGTGGAAAAGCTGGCGCAGAATCTGCGGCAGATCCGCGAAGATGAGGGACGCTGGCCGCAATACGACCGGCAGAAACACGATCCCGAGGAAGCGGCGATTGAGGTTACTGCGCCCATCGTCATCGTTGAGGGAAACTGGCTGCTACTGGACGACGGTCGCTGGCGGGCGCTGCGAGAGTTCTGTGATTTTTCGATCTTTATCAAGGCACCGCCGGACGTGCTCCGTCAGCGGCTTATTAACCGCAAAATCGCCGGTGGCTTGTCGGCACAAGAGGCGCAGGCGTTTTACCTGCGCACCGATGGTCCAAACGTGGATCGCGTGCTGGCTGACAGCCTGCCCGCCGATCTTACGCTGGAAATGACGGCGGAAGGTGGCTATCGCTGTTAACCAGCACGCCCTGTTGCAGACGCACGACGCGCGGGAAGTGGCGGCGGGTAAAGTCTGCATCGTGGCTGATAGCCAGTACCGTGGTTCCGCGCTGGCGACAGGCGGCAAGCCAGCCCTCAAAAATGCCCAGCCAGTGTTCATCGAAATCACGGCTGGGTTCGTCCAGCAGAATGAGCGGTGGAGCCAGCGCCTCCAGCGAGGCCACCGCCACCATTCGCCGCTGGGCGATATGTAAATCCAGCGGATGCGCCTGCGCCACATCGGCTAAACCACACAGCGTCAGCGCGGCGTCAGTGCGTTGCGCGATCTCCTGCGCAGGCCGCTTTTGCAGGCGCAGGCCAAATTCGACCTCTTTAACCACCTGGCTATGAAAAATCTGGTTTTCGGCTTCCTGAAACAGCACGCCAATCGCGGCGGCACGCTGCTGATTTTTCATGTGTGCCAGCGGCGTGCCGCGAAACGTCACGGAACCCGAGCCGGGCGTTAACAGGCCAGCCATCAGCCGCAGCAGCGTCGATTTACCGGCACCGTTATCGCCCGTCAGCGCCAGCCACTCGCCCTGCGTAATGTGGAGCGACAGCGCGCGCAGGCAGTCATCGTCTGCGCCGGGCCAGCGATAAAAAACGTTTGTGAGTGTTAACATACCTGTACCAGTTCGCCGTCGCGTAGCTGCCAGCCATGCTGACAATAATCAAGGAACGGTGTGCTTTTGCGTTCCAGAAGAATGACCAGCGCCTGCCGTTCAGCCGCCCAGCGTTGCAGGCGCGTAAGCAATGCGTGCGTGGTCTGCGCGGTCAGGCGGCTAAAGGCTTCGTCCAGCAGCAGAATCCGCGGCCGCATGGCCAGCGCGCAGGCGATCACTACCCGCTGCGCTTCTCCGCCAGAGAGCGCCACGGGGTGCCGGTAACGTAATGGCTGACAGTCGGTGAGCGTTAACGCCGCATCAATCCGCGCCATAATGTCCGCTTCGCCCAGGCAAAGATTCTCCGGGCCAAAGGCCACCTCCTCTTCAACGCTGAAGGTGCAGCCGGAGAATTGCAGATAAGGGGACTGCTGAACCAGCTGAATATGTTGCGCACGCTCAGCCAGCAACATCTGCCCCACCTCAATGCCGAGTAAAGAGGCGCGACCTTCTCCGCCATTATCAGGCATCATAAACTCAGGGAACCAGCATCCCGCCAGCAATTGCGCCAGTGAACTTTTACCGCTGCCGTTACCGCCGGTAATCAGCACCATTCCCGGTTGGTCATAATGCCAGTTGAGCAGGCGAGTATGGCGTTCCCCGTGCAACGGCCGAAAATAGAAGTTTTCTAAGGTAATAAAGTCCAAAACTTTACTCCTGCTTCTGCCACGATGAGCGCGACCATTCCGTAACGGAACAGCGTTTGAAGGCGACTGTCTTTGGGGGCCCACAGCGTCGTGCGCCGGGGATGCAGGCGAAACGCGCGCATATCCAGTGCCGTACCGCGCACGGCTAAATTATTCAGGGCGCTATGCGTCAGGGGAATAACCAGCGAGGGCATGGCCCGCAGGCGCTGATACCAGCGGCCATCCAGCGGTACGCCCCGCGCACGTTGCGCTTCGTGGATGGTGGCTAACTGTTGTTTAAGCTGTTCAATCACCAGCAGTGGCCCGGCGAACAGATAAGCCAGGCCTGGCGGCAGGCGAGAGGCAAACAGCGCGCGAATAAACTGGCGAATGGGCACGTATTGCATCCAGAACTGCGCGGTGGAGACGATAGCCATAATGCGCAGCCACAGCGTGATGGCATGCGCCCAACGGCTCGGGTCGCGTGGCTGACCGCTTAGCCAGGCGGTGAACCAGCCGCCGTGGACCAGCCACAAACCCGCACCCAACGAGAGCATCAGCCACGCGACATAGCCAAACCGATGTCGGGTCGCGCGAAACAGAAGTAGCGCAATAACGGTCGCCGCGCTGTACCCCGTGAGTATCGGACCCGCAGGCAGCAGCAGCGTCGTACTGGCCGCCAGCGCCCACAAGGTCAGCGACGTAAAAGGATGCATTTAGCGAACGGCCGCCGTATGTGGAAAGTGACGCATCGTGCGTTGCGGAAGCTGGCGCAGGAGCACCCAGACGATGATCGCGGTGAGTATTTTATCTATCAGATTCGCGCCCAGCACCGTGATGGCGACGGATTCAAGCAGATTCTGCCCCATAGAGTGCATCCACGCGACGAACAAATCCGCGCCGCTGCCGGTCACGCCGCCAAACAGCCATGTGCGCAGCGGCACGGCCACCACCGTCACGGCCAGCGTGATAATAACGCCACTGACGATCACTTTAGGCAGGGTACGGAACCAGCCCGCCCGTGCCAGCCCGCCCGCGACCAGGCCGATGACCATGGCGACCGGCGCAAACGCGGCGGCGATAGGATCGGTCAACAGCCCCCAGAGCAGGTTAGTCAGCAGCCCGGTTAACATGCCGATCCACGGACCGAGCAGCACCGCGCTGATGAGCGTACCAATAGAATCAAGGAAAATGGGCAGCTTCAACATGCTGACCAGTTGACCGCCAATCATATTGATAGCGATGCAGATAACGATTAATACCAGAGAGAGACTGGAAAAACGGCGCTGGGCCATGAAAACCTCTTATCAGTGTCTTTATTTACGTGGCGTGACGACCAGTTCGTCATAGCCGGAAACGGGGCAGGGCTGGCGACTGAATGAGAGCGACGTTAGCTCGCCAATCACCAGTTCAAGCGTGGTACGCACGGTGCAGCCCGGCATCATATGTCCACCCAGCATGGCACCGTCAGGATCGGAGACGGCAAGGTGTAAATGTTCGCCGGTCAACTCCAGCGTGCCGTTCAGCGAAATCACTTCAAAGGTGCCGGTAAGCCGGGTCGTTCCCTCGCGGCCCGCATAGCGTAGCGCCACATCGCTCAGGCTACCGGTACAGCCCGCAATCCAGCCGGCGTGAATATGATTTTTTTTAACGAAAGCGTGTAGCCCGGCAAAAACTTCCTGGCCAGGCAGGAAGCGAAGGGCGTAGAAGCGTGCGCCATCAGGGGAGATTGAATGTTCCATTGTGAGATAACTCCGGGACCCGGACGTGCGGCGGATCTTATGCGTGTGAATCGGCTCGGTCTCTGATTTAAATCAGTAAATGTGACCGTGGACAAACAAATAATCCCGCTATGCTTATGCGCCATTCCACACAGGGAATAAATGCCTCCGCAACGCTGAGCGAAATGTGACGCAGATCAGATAAATGGTCGAACCCCGGCGGCAATAATTCCTTTTATTCCACATTTCCCTTATTCTAGCTGAACCGTTTCAGTCGATTAAATGTTCGACAATTAACCAATCAGTCGCAGTTTGTGACAGGCAAGGTTTCCCTTAACGTGTAGCTGCATTACTCTGTCAGCTTCACGGAATCAGGGTGTTTTGCAGGAGATCTATGACCGTACGCGTAGCGATTAATGGCTTCGGTCGCATCGGGCGTAACGTGGTTCGTGCGTTATATGAATCCGGGCGTCGGGCGGAAATCACCGTGGTGGCAATCAATGAACTGGCGGACGCCGCAGGCATCGCGCACTTATTGAAATATGACACCAGCCACGGACGCTTTGCCTGGGAGGTTCGCCAGGAGCGGGAACAGCTTTTCGTCGGCGATGATGCTATCCGTCTTCTCCATGAACGCACTATCGACGCCCTGCCGTGGCGTGAGCTTGGCGTGGATGTTGTGCTGGACTGTACCGGCGTGTACGGCAATCGCCAACATGGTGAGGCCCATCTGGCCGCTGGCGCGAAGAAAGTCCTTTTTTCTCACCCCGGCAGTAACGATCTTGACGCTACCGTGGTCTACGGCGTCAATCATGACGCCCTGCAAGCCGAACACCGCATTGTTTCCAACGCCTCCTGCACCACAAACTGTATAATTCCCGTTATTAAACTGCTGGATGATGCCTTTGCCATTGAGTCAGGCACGGTCACGACGATCCACTCTGCGATGCACGATCAACAGGTGATTGACGCGTACCACCCTGACCTCAGGCGCACGCGTGCGGCCAGTCAGTCTATTATTCCGGTTGATACTAAGCTGGCTGCGGGCATCGCCCGTATCCTGCCGCAGTTTGATGACTGTTTTGAAGCTATTGCCGTGCGCGTACCGACGATTAACGTGACGGCTATTGACCTTAGCGTTACCGTGAAGCAGCCGGTAAAAGCGTGTGAAGTCAACCTGTTGCTGCAAAAAGCAGCGCAGGGAGCATTTCATGGTATAGTTGACTATACGGAATTACCGTTGGTCTCAACTGATTTTAACCACGATCCGCACAGTGCCATTGTCGACGGCACGCAAACGCGGGTGAGTGGGGCGCACCTGATTAAGACACTCGTCTGGTGCGATAATGAATGGGGCTTTGCTAACCGAATGCTCGACACGACGTTAGCGATGGCAGCTATTGGTTTCAGGTAGGGCGCTTGTTGCGCCTGCAAAACTTTAAGAATCAACGAGAGGATTCACCATGTCTGTAATTAAGATGACCGATCTGGATCTTGCTGGTAAACGCGTTTTTATCCGTGCGGATCTGAACGTACCAGTTAAAGACGGGAAAGTAACCAGCGACGCGCGTATCCGTGCTTCTCTGCCGACTATCGAACTGGCCCTGAAACAGGGTGCTAAAGTGATGGTCACTTCTCACCTGGGTCGTCCTACCGAAGGCGAGTACAATGAAGAATTCTCTCTGCTGCCGGTAGTTAACTATCTGAAAGACAAACTCTCCAGCCCGGTTCGCCTGGTAAAAGATTACCTGGACGGCGTAGAAGTCGCTGAAGGTGAGCTGGTCGTTCTGGAAAACGTTCGCTTTAACAAAGGCGAGAAAAAAGACGACGAAGCACTGTCTAAAAAATACGCCGCACTGTGCGACGTATTCGTAATGGATGCGTTCGGTACTGCGCACCGCGCGCAGGCTTCCACTCACGGTATCGGCAAATTTGCTGACGTCGCCTGTGCGGGTCCGCTGCTGGCTGATGAACTGGACGCGCTGGGTAAAGCACTGAAAGAACCGGCTCGCCCGATGGTCGCTATCGTTGGTGGTTCTAAAGTTTCTACCAAACTGACCGTTCTGGACTCCCTGTCTAAAATCGCTGACCAGCTAATTGTGGGTGGCGGTATTGCTAACACCTTCGTTGCCGCTCAGGGTCATAACGTGGGTAAATCCCTGTATGAAGCCGATCTGGTTGATGAAGCCAAACGTCTGCTGACCACTTGCGATATCCCGGTTCCAACGGACGTTCGCGTAGCAACTGAGTTCTCTGAAACTGCTACTGCAACCCTGAAATCTGTTAACGACATCAAAGATGACGAGCAGATCCTCGACCTGGGCGATGCTTCCGCTGAGAAACTGGCTGAAATTCTGAAAAATGCCAAAACTATCCTGTGGAACGGCCCGGTTGGCGTATTTGAGTTCGCTAACTTCCGTAAAGGCACTGAAGTCATCGCTAATGCGATTGCTGACAGCGAAGCGTTCTCTATCGCAGGCGGCGGCGACACTCTGGCGGCTATCGATCTGTTCGGTATCGCTGACAAAATCTCCTATATCTCTACTGGCGGCGGCGCGTTCCTCGAATTCGTGGAAGGTAAAGTGCTGCCAGCAGTTGCCATGCTCGAAGAGCGTGCGAAGAAGTAATCGTTACTACGGGCAGGGTTTCCTGCCCGCTGTTTTCTGGCCGTGCTGACACTCAGCATGGCAGATATTTTTCTCAGGCCCGACGATACAGGACTACGTAACATGTCTAAAATTTTTGATTTCGTAAAACCAGGCGTAATTACTGGTGATGACGTACAGAAAGTCTTCCAGGTAGCAAAAGAAAACAACTTTGCTCTGCCGGCCGTTAACTGTGTAGGTACAGACTCTATCAACGCCGTTCTGGAAGCCGCTGCTAAAGTTAAAGCACCGGTCATCGTCCAGTTCTCTAACGGTGGTGCTCAGTTCATCGCGGGTAAAGGCGTGAAAACCGACGTTCCGCAGGGTGCTGCAATCCTTGGCGCGATCTCTGGCGCGCATCACGTACATCAGATGGCTGAGCACTATGGCGTGCCGGTTATTCTGCATACCGACCACTGCGCGAAAAAACTGCTGCCGTGGATCGACGGTCTGCTGGACGCGGGTGAAAAACACTTCGCGGCTACCGGCAAACCGCTGTTCTCTTCCCACATGATCGACCTGTCTGAAGAGTCTCTGGAAGAAAACATCGAGCTGTGCTCCAAATACCTGACCCGCATGGCTAAAATCGACATGACGCTGGAGCTGGAACTGGGCTGCACCGGCGGTGAAGAAGATGGTGTGGATAACAGCCACATGGACGCTTCCGCACTGTACACCCAGCCGGAAGACGTTGATTACGCGTACACCGAGCTGAGCAAAATCAGCCCGCGTTTCACCATCGCGGCGTCCTTCGGTAACGTACACGGCGTGTACAAGCCGGGTAACGTTAAACTGACCCCGACTATCCTGCGCGACTCTCAGGAATATGTTTCTAAGAAACACAACCTGCCGCACAACAGCCTGAACTTCGTCTTCCACGGCGGTTCCGGTTCTACTGCTCAGGAAATCAAAGACTCCGTCAGCTACGGCGTAGTGAAAATGAACATCGATACCGATACCCAATGGGCAACCTGGGAAGGTGTTCTGAACTACTACAAAACGAACGAAGAGTATCTGCAAGGTCAGTTGGGCAACCCGAAAGGCGCTGACCAGCCGAACAAAAAATACTACGATCCGCGTGCGTGGCTGCGTGCCGCTCAGTCAACGATGATTGCCCGTCTGGAACAGGCTTTCAAAGAGCTGAACGCGGTAGACGTTCTGTAATTACGACGTTAATCAGCATTATTCAAAGGCCCGCGTAAGCGGGCTTTTTTATGGTTGATGGTAAACCGTTCGTAGGCAGCGGGACGACCCCCTTTGCCGGCCCGCGCGCCGGTTTCTGTTGCGTATTCAACATACTAACCGCAGGGTTTTGTGATCAACTTGGCATTTTCTCCGCTTTGTGTTTACCCTTTATTAACTTACTTTTCTCCGTTGGGGATGACTGACTTTTTCTTTTTGGGTAACTATAAGGATGGCTGAATGGAAGATTTGAACGTTGTGGACAGCATTAACAACGCCGGCTCGTGGCTGGTAAACAATCAGGCGCTGCTGCTGAGCTATGTGGTTAACATTGTTGCCGCTATTGCCATTATCATCGTTGGGGTGATCGTCGCGCGCGTTGTTTCAAAGGCCGTTGATCGCCTGATGATCTCGCGTCATATCGACGCTACCGTCGCCGACTTTCTTTCTGCGCTGGTACGCTATGGCATCATCGGCTTTACGCTCATTGCTGCCCTTGGGCGTGTCGGAGTTCAGACCGCCTCGGTGATCGCGGTGCTCGGTGCTGCCGGTCTGGCCGTCGGTCTGGCTTTGCAAGGCTCGCTCTCTAACCTCGCCGCAGGTGTGCTGCTGGTGATCTTCCGCCATTTCCGTTCTGGTGAATACGTGGATTTAGGCGGCGTGGCCGGAACCGTGCTGCACGTGCAAATTTTCTCCACCACGCTGCGTTCGGCGGATGGCCGCTATGTGGTGATCCCGAATGGTAAAATCATTTCCGGGAACATCATTAACTACTCGCGTGAACCGGTGCGTCGTAACGAGCTGGTCATCGGCGTCTCCTACGATGCAGATATCGATCAGGTGAGAAAAATCCTGACCGATATTATCGAATCCGATGAGCGTATTCTGAAAGATCGCGAAATGACGGTGCGTATGAACGAGCTGGCCGCTTCCCAGGTGAATTTTGTGATCCGCATCTGGAGTCAGAGCAGCGATCTGCAAAACGTGTTCTGGGATGTGCTGGAGCGTATTAAGCGCGAGTTTGATGCGCAGGGCATTGAGTTCCCGTATCAGCAGATGGATGTGAACCTCAAGCGGGTGAAAAAGGAAAAAGAAGTCGACTTAGTGAAGCATTAAGCGGCGGTAGATGTTGTCGCCCCGATCATAAATGATGGGGCGACCACGGGTTTAACGGCGGGTTTCCTCAAGCAGTGCGCTCACTTTTTGCATTACCTCTCCGGCATTATTAACCCCTTCGCTTTTCTGCTTCTCTACCCACTGCGCCTGAACCTGCGGGTAGTTGATAGCGTTCTGCCACGCGGTAAGCTCTTCCTTGTTCAGATAGCGAACGTGCGCGCCTTCCTGCTTCAGCGTTTTGACCATTGCCGTCAGATTATTATCCAGTGCCGCGCCCAGTGCCTGTTGGGTTGTTGTCGCCGCACGTTGAACAGCCTGTCGATCGCGCGCTTCAAGGCTTTCCCACGTTTTTTTGTTCATCGTTAACAGATAGACATGGCCCAGCCACAGGGAAGGTGAGAGCAGAATATTCGGTGCGGCGCGTTCGGCGTGGATATCGTAGCCGCTGTCCAGGTTAACCATCAGCCCGTCCAGACGGCCGTCCTGTAGCGCGGAGGCGATGCCGTTATTCCACGGCAATGTTACGGTTTTTGCGCCGGTATTATGTAAATAAGCCTGATGCCAGAAGCTGGCCGTGCGCCAGGTAGTGCCCTGTAAATCGGTTAACGACGTCAGGGGTTTGGCCGTAAAAAAGCCCACCGGATAACCGAGGAAAAATTGCAGATTGACCAGATTGTTGCGCTCCAGTTCAGCGTTAAATTCCGGCATATCGTGATAAACGCGACGGAAAAACTCGACCTGTTGCGCACCGTGATCCGGACCGATAACAAAACTCTTAAAAATTTGATGCAGCGGCAGCTGTTTAGCCGTGTACTCCGGCACCACAATGCCCATATCGGCTTTGCTGCCGTTGCTGATGGTCGCCAGCGCGTCGTAGCTAATCGACGTTTCGCCATTCCAGTGTGCTTCTACTTTGAGACGTCCCTGCGACTCTTTTTCTATTGCCGCAAAGAATACATCGTTGATAAGCCGGGTGCGCATGCCGCCATAGGGTTCATGGTCGGTATAGCGCAGCACTTTTGGGGCTGCCATGGCGGGCAGCGTGAGAAAAAGTAGCCCGAGTAATGCGGAGCGAAAAAGAGGCGAGAACATATCAAATCCTTTGAAGTGAAACGTGATGCTGAGAGTGTACGCTTGCCGCCCCGAATTGCGCGTGAAAGCGCCTTTATAAATTCTGAAAATGGAGTTGCCCTGTTTCATGTTATTAATGAAATTTATGGATGATTAAAATTTTCAATTTCCGCTAATAAAAACGCTGAGATATAGTCTGCGGTAAAGCAATCAGTATGGGAATATCAACGTGTTATCTTATTATTTTCAGGGGCTTATCCTTGGCTCGGCAATGATCCTGCCTCTCGGCCCGCAAAACGCTTTCGTGATGAACCAGGGCATTCGTCGCCAGTATCACATCATGATCGCCTTTCTGTGCGCGATGAGCGACATGGCGCTGATCTGCGCGGGCGTATTTGGCGGCAGCGCGCTGCTGATGCAGTCGCCCTGGCTACTGGCCGTTGTCACCTGGGGCGGGGTGGCATTCCTGCTGTGGTATGGTTTCGGCGCGCTGAAGACGGCGTTGAGCAGCAACCTTGAGCTTGCCAGCGCGGAGGTCATGAAGCAGGGAAGATGGAAGATTATCGCCACTATGCTGGCGGTCACCTGGCTGAATCCGCACGTCTATCTGGACACCTTCGTGGTGCTGGGCAGTCTCGGCGGACAGCTGGAAAGCGTACCGCGGCGCTGGTTTGCTGCGGGCACGGTCAGCGCCTCGTTTCTGTGGTTTTTCGGCCTGGCCCTGCTGGCCGCATGGCTGGCTCCTCGCCTGCGCACGGCAAAAGCCCAGCGCATCATTAATATCGTGGTAGGCTGCGTGATGTGGTTTATCGCTTTTCAGCTGGCGAAAGAAGGGGTGAACCATATTCAGGCGCTGTTTAACTAAGCGTTGTCTGATGGACATTCTGCGGGCAGAGGCTAAGCTTGCTGGCATGTGCTCTCTTTGTGGGTGCTTAATGCAAATGGAGGTTCGACAGTGAAGTTTAACGTGATGGCCCTGGCGGCACTGGTGAGTTTAGGCGCAATGACGGCCTCGGCAAATGAATTGCCGAATGGTCCGCACATTGTCACTTCAGGGACGGCCAGCGTGGATGCCGTACCGGATATCGCCACCCTGGCGATTGAAGTGAATATCGCGGCGAAAGATGCGGCGTCGGCGAAGAAACAAGCTGACGATCGTGTTGCGCAATATCTTACTTTCCTCGATCAGAACGGCGTTGCTAAAAAAGACATTCGCTCTGCCAATTTGCGTACCCAGCCTGATTATGATTATCAGAACGGGAAAAGCATCCTGAAAGGCTATCAGGCGGTAAGAACGGTTGAAGTCACGCTGCGCGAACTGGATAAGCTTAACGCGCTGCTGGATGGCGCGCTGAAAGCCGGCCTGAACGAAATTCGTTCCGTGTCGCTGGGCGTGGCAAAACCTGAAGCGTATAAAGATCAGGCGCGTAAAGCGGCGATTGATGATGCGGTTCGACAAGCTCAGGAGCTGGCCTCCGGCTTTAAAGGAACGCTGGGTCCTGTGTACAGCGTGCGCTATCACGTCTCCAACTATCAGCCAAGCCCGATGGTGCGGATGATGAAAGCGGATGCAGCTTCAACAACCGCGCAGGAGAGCTACGAGCAGGCTACCATCCAGTTTGACGACCAGGTTGATGTGGTGTTTGAGCTGGAACCGGCACAGGGAGATACCCGAGCCACGACAACGCCTGAGACGCCGGAAAAAGCACAGTAACGCAAAATCTGCCCCTCCTGCCTGCAAGAGGGGCGTTTGCTTAAACCTGGCGCAGCACCCGATGCCCGTGCTCCAGCAGGGCATCGGTCACTTTACGCATCATCCGGCTTTCTGGCGCAAAACGGTGCCAGTAGAGCATCCGGCGTTGATACAGACCTGGCGTCAGGTCAATCAGCTCGCCGTTTTCCAGCTCTCTCTCAATTTGCAAGTGCGGGATCATACAACAGGTGGTGCCCTGACGCGCCAGCTGCACGAAGGCTTCCGACGAGTTAACGATATGGCAGGGTACGCTGCCCGGCGGCAGGTCGAAATTTTGCTGAAGAAAAGCCTGATGCATATCGTCGAGATGATCGAAGGCGACGGCAGGGGCTTTCAGCAGGGCCGAGCGGGTGACGCCGTTGGGAAAGTAGCGTGCCGCAAACTCTTTTGAAGCCACGAACAAATAATCCAGCGCGCCAAGCGGATCAACCAGGCAACTCGGCAGCGCCTGCGGCTGGATACTCACCGCACCGACCACTTCACCACGGCGTAAACGTTCCTGCGTCCGGGTTTCGTCTTCCACTTGTAAATTCAGGCGAATGGGTGAGTCTACCAGCACCGGGGCCAGCGCGGGCAGCAGCCAGGTTGCCAGACTGTCGGCGTTGACCGCCAGCGACAGCAGCAGCGGCGTTGAGCCGGTTTGTTCATCGCCCAGCCATTCATCTTCCAGCATTTCAACCTGGCGCAGCAGCGCCAGCAGTTTTTGTCCCTGTTCCGTTGGCCGTGGTGGTACGGTACGCACCAGCAGCGGCTGCCCAAACATATTTTCCAGCTGTTTAATGCGCTGTGAGACGGCGGACTGGGTAATACATAGCTTCTGCGCAGCGCGTTCAAATCCGCGTTCACGAATGACCGCATCCAGCGCCTGTAACGTTCTGTAGTCCGGACGTTTCATGAATCTGTGTGGCTCCCTAATGGTTTTCTATCCAGCACTATGACATAAATTTGCCATAGATACAGACGAAATTATGTGCACGGTTCTGTGACGCGGGTCGCAGGGACATCCCTGGTCCTTATGTTCTATAATGCGCGCAGGATAATCACTCCACAGGTAAAATTATGACGCAGGATGAACTGAAAAAAGCAGTAGGCTGGGCCGCCCTTCAGTATGTCGTACCGGGCACCATTGTCGGGGTTGGGACGGGGTCCACCGCCGCCCATTTTATTGATGCGCTGGGTACCATGAAGGGACAGATTGAGGGCGCGGTGTCCAGCTCCGACGCCTCCACCGCCAAACTCAAAAGCCTTGGCATCACGGTATTTGATCTTAATGAAGTTGATCGTCTGGGCATCTACGTTGATGGTGCCGATGAGATCAACGGTCAAATGCAGATGATTAAAGGCGGCGGCGCGGCGCTGACCCGCGAAAAGATCATTGCCTCGGTCGCAGATAAGTTTATCTGTATCGCGGATGCCTCAAAGCAGGTTGATATCCTTGGCGAATTCCCGCTGCCGGTGGAAGTGATCCCGATGGCACGTAGCGCCGTGGCGCGTGAACTGGTCAAACTGGGCGGTCGTCCGGAATACCGTCAGGGCGTGTTGACCGACAACGGCAATGTGATCCTTGACGTTCATGGTATGGAAATCATCGATCCGATCGCCACTGAAAATGCCATTAACGGCATTCCGGGCGTTGTCACCGTGGGGCTGTTTGCCAACCGTGGCGCGGATGTTGCACTGATTGGCACCGCCGATGGCGTCAAAACCATCGTGAAATGATCTGACGGGGGAGAGCCTCCCCCGTTTAAAAAAATTCCGATCGCCAAATTTGGTGACATGTGTCACGTTTTAACGCTCGTGCTGACGTTTCTTCCCGCGTAATCTTTCACCGCCAGCATTTTATGCTGCCATTTTCCCCTGAATGATATTCCCTCAAGTAGACGACGCAAACGTTCATATTGCCGCGATAGTTTTTTTTGATATGTTGCTTAGAGGGAGTTGTGTTTAGCTCAATATCAGTTAAGACAAAGACAGGGTCGGGAAATGGCAAAGGTATCACTGGAAAAAGACAAAATTAAGTTTCTGCTGGTTGAAGGTGTGCACCAGAAAGCGCTGGATAGCCTGCGTGCGGCAGGTTATACCAACATTGAATATCACAAAGGCGCGCTGAGCACCGAACAGCTGAAGGAGTCGATCCGTGACGCCCATTTCATCGGCCTGCGTTCCCGTACTAATCTGACGGAAGAGGTGTTTGCTGCGGCTGAAAAGCTGGTTGCGGTAGGCTGCTTCTGCATCGGCACCAATCAGGTCGATCTCAACGCGGCGGCAAAACGCGGCGTCCCGGTGTTCAACGCGCCGTTCTCCAATACCCGTTCGGTGGCCGAACTGGTGATCGGCGAACTGCTGCTGCTGCTGCGCGGTATTCCGGAAGCGAACGCCAAAGCGCACCGTGGAGTCTGGAACAAGCTGGCGGCAGGCTCTTATGAAGCGCGTGGCAAAAAACTGGGCATCATTGGTTACGGCCACATCGGCACGCAGCTCGGCATTCTGGCGGAATCGCTGGGGATGTACGTCTACTTCTACGATATCGAAAACAAACTGCCGCTGGGCAATGCGACTCAGGTTCAGCATCTTTCCGACCTGCTCAATATGAGCGATGTGGTCAGCCTGCACGTGCCGGAAAACGCCTCCACCAAAAATATGATGGGCCCGGAACAGCTGGCGCTGATGAAGCCGGGTTCACTGCTGATCAACGCCGCGCGCGGCACGGTAGTCGATATTCCTGCGCTGTGCGATGCGCTGTCGCGTAAACATCTGGCCGGTGCCGCGATCGATGTCTTCCCGACCGAACCTGCGACCAACGCCGATCCGTTCACCTCACCGCTGTGCGAGTTTGATAACGTGATACTGACCCCGCACATTGGCGGCTCCACGCAGGAAGCGCAGGAGAATATCGGTCTCGAAGTGGCAGGCAAGCTGGCCAAATACTCCGACAATGGTTCAACGCTTTCTGCGGTCAACTTCCCGGAAGTCTCGCTGCCACTGCACGGCGGTCGCCGTCTGCTGCACATCCATGAAAACCGTCCAGGCGTGCTGACCGCCATTAACCAGATCTTCGCCGCGCAGGGCATCAACATTGCCGCCCAGTTCTTACAGACGTCGCCGATGATGGGCTATGTGGTTATTGATATCGAAGCGGAAGAAGATGTGGCGCAGCGCGCGCTGCAAAGCATGAAGGCGATTCCGGGGACCATTCGCGCCCGCTTGCTGTACTGAGTCCTGGCCCTCTCCCCAGGAGAGAGGGAGAAGTCCCGTGCCCGAACATGCCTGCGGAGTAAAGACGCACGCCGATCTCCCCCCTCTCCCTCAGGGAGAGGGCAGGGGTGAGGGGGGGTCACCACTCCCAGAGCACAGACGGCGTGACCACCGCAGGCAGCGGAATATCCCACTCCTCCACTGGCAGCGCCTCCACGCGCTGACAATCATGCGCGTAGCCCACTGGCTGTAAGCGATACTGCTGCCAGTTCTGTAAGGTCCGATCGTAAAATCCGCCGCCCATCCCCAGCCGTTGCCCCTGACCGTCAAACGCGACCAGCGGCGTGACCAGCACGTCAAGCTGCGCCAGTGGCAGCACATCACGCACGTCCAGCTTCGGCTCATGGATTTTCAGACGATTCACCACCAGCTCGCTCTGCGGATGGTAGTGCAGAAACAGCAAATTACCGGGACTAAAAGGATGCAACACCGGAAGATAAACCCGCTTGCCCGCGCGCCAGAGTTGTTCAATCAGCGGACGGGTATCGAGCTCGCCATCAAAGGAGAGAAACAGCGCCACGGTATGCGCCATCACGACCGGCGGATACGCCATCATGCGGGCGGCGGCCTGTTGTGCGAGATGCGTTTGTTGGTCAACAGAAAGGGTGCGGCGAAGCTGCCTGATATGGCGGCGAATGTCCTGACGCTGGAGTGACGTAACGGTAAGTTCAGTCATGGTAGTAAAAGAAGGGGAATCTCCGAGATGCCGCCGCAGGCTGTAACCCTTGAACCCTTGGTTCAAGGTGAATGTGTCGTCACAGTTTTAAGGCTTCTCGGACGAACCGAGCATGCTCACCAACCGTGGAGCGCCACATTCTGTTGGTATGAAATATCGGCTCAGGGGACTGGCCCGCTTGCAAACATCTCAGAGAAATTTTGTCTTCACGATGACTCTACCATAGTCGATCGCAAAGTGTTATTCAAACTTTGGCCCCGATCTCTCGGATATGCGACCTTGCTCAAGTAATGCCTGTTCAATGGTCTGTTGCAGCATCCGAATACGTTGCTCCATGCTGGCAGCGTAGTCGCGGGTTTTTGCCTTTTCCTGAGTTAACTCATAGCTGATGTTCAACGCGGCGATGAAAACCAGCTGCTCAGTATTTGTGACTCTAGTGCGTTCTTTCAGATCTTGCAACCGCTGATTCAGATCGTCCGCAGCCTGATTCAGGGCATCCCTTTGTTCAGGCGGGCAATTCACGCGTAGTGAACGGCCAAAAATATGGATATCGACGGGTTGTGCAGACATGCCACCTTCCTGCTGAATTGACTGCGCGGCCTTCGTACCCGAATCCGGGGCTGGCGAAGGGGCGACACTATAGCTACCCTGGCGTGCAGATACAAGCCCTTTTCTGGTATCACCAGGGTCCAAAGTGGTAGCATAACATGAATCTTCCCCCAACGATGACGAATGCGCATGTCTATAAAGAATGAAATGCCTGGTTACAACGATATGAACCAGTTACTGAACCAGCAGGGGGCAGGATTAACCCCGGCGGAAATGCACGGTTTGATTAGCGGGATCCTCTGTGGCGGCACCACGGACACCTCATGGCAGCCGCTGTTGCACGATCTGACTAACGAAGGCCTGGCGTTCGGCCACGAGTTAGCGCAGGCGCTGCGCAGTATGCACTCCGCAACCAGTGATTCGCTGGAAGACGACGGTTTTCAGTTCCAGCTTTATCTCCCGGAAGGGGATGACGTCAGCGTTTTTGACCGTGCTGATGCGCTGTCGGGCTGGGTAAACCATTTCCTGCTGGGGCTGGGCGTGACGCAGCCGAAGCTGGATAAAGTCCCTGGCGAAACCGGCGAAGCGATTGACGATCTGCGCAACATTGCTCAGCTTGGCTACGATCTGGAAGAGGATCAGGAAGAGCTGGAGATGTCGCTTGAAGAGATTATCGAATACGTCCGCGTTGCTGCGCTGTTGTGCCACGATACCTTCACCCGCCAGCAGCCGACCGCGCCGGAAGTGCGCAAACCGACCTTACATTAAGAAAATACTCATGGAGGTATCATGACTCAGCAGGAGTTTCACCGTCGTCGCCAGGCACTTCTGGCCCAGATGCAACCGGGCAGCGCGGCGCTGATCTTTGCCGCGCCGGAAGCCACGCGCAGCGCCGATACCGAGTATCCGTATCGCCAGAGCAGCGACTTCTGGTACTTCACCGGTTTTAATGAACCGGAAGCCGTGCTGGTGCTGATTAAAAGTGATGATACCCACAACCACAGCGTGTTATTCAATCGCCTGCGCGATCTGACGGCGGAGATCTGGTTTGGCCGCCGTCTCGGTCAGGATGCCGCGCCGGAAAAATTGGGTGTCGACAGAGCGCTGGCGTTCAGCGAAATTAATGCGCAGCTTTATCAATTACTCAACGGGCTGGATACCGTCTGGCACGCGCAGGGTGAGTATGCGTATGCTGACCAGATCGTCTTTAACGCGCTGGAAAAACTGCGTAAAGGCTCGCGGCAGAACCTCTCCGCGCCGGGCAACATCGCCGACTGGCGTCCGCTGGTACATGAGATGCGCCTGTTCAAATCGGCAGAAGAAATTGACGTGCTGCGCCGCGCCGGGGAGATCACCGCGCTGGCGCATATTCGGGCGATGCAACAATGCCGTCCCGGTATGTTTGAATATCAGCTGGAAGGGGAAATTCACCACGAATTTACCCGCCACGGCGCGCGTTATCCGTCGTATAACACCATCGTCGGCGGCGGCGAAAACGGCTGCATCCTGCACTACACCGAAAACGAAAGCGAACTGCGCGACGGCGATCTGGTGCTCATCGACGCGGGCTGCGAGTACCGGGGATACGCGGGTGACATTACGCGCACCTTCCCCGTGAACGGCAAATTTTCCCCGGCGCAGCGCGAAATCTACGATATCGTGCTGGAATCGCTGGAGACCGCGCTCAAACTGTATCGGCCGGGAACCACCATGCAGGAGGTGACCACCGAGGTGGTGCGCATCATGATTGCTGGTCTGGTGAAGCTCGGCATTTTGCAGGGCGAGGTGGATGAACTTATCGCCAGCAACGCCCATCGTCCGTTCTTTATGCACGGTCTGAGTCACTGGCTGGGGCTGGACGTCCATGATGTCGGCGCGTATGGCGTTGATCGCTCGCGGGTGCTGGAACCCGGCATGGTGCTGACCGTCGAGCCGGGGCTTTATATCGCGCCGGATGCCGATGTGCCGCCGCAGTATCGCGGGATTGGCATTCGCATTGAAGATGACATCGTGATCACCGCGTCGGGCAATGAAAATCTCACCGATCGCGTAGTGAAAAAAGCCGACGATATCGAGGCCTTAATGGCGGCGGCGCGCGAACAATGAGCGTGATTATTGTAGGCGGCGGCATGACCGGCGCAACGCTGGCGCTGGCGATATCACACTTAACTCAGGGGGCGCTGGCGGTCCATCTGATCGAGGCGGTCGCGCCTGACGCGGCAGCCCATCCGGGCTTTGACGCGCGGGCCATCGCGCTGGCCGCAGGAACCTGCGAGCAACTGGCGCGTATCGGCGTCTGGCAGGCCATTGCCCGCAGCGCTACGCCGATTAACACGGTCCACGTCAGCGATCGCGGTCATGCAGGTGCGGTGATGCTGGACGCCAGCGATTATGCGATTCCGGCGCTGGGGCAGGTGGTGGAACTTCATGACGTTGGTCAGCATCTGTTTACGCTCCTGCGTAAAGCGCCCGGCGTCACGCTGCACTGTCCTGCGAGCGTCGTCAGCATGGCGCGAAGTCAGGATGATGTCAGCGTCACGCTGGATAACGGTGAGACGCTGAAAGGGAGCCTGCTGGTGGCCGCCGATGGTTCTCGTTCTTCCCTCGGGGCGCAGTGTGGGATCCAGTGGCAGCAACAGCCTTATCAGCAGATAGCGGTAATTGCCAACGTCACCACTGCGCTGGCTCATCAGGGGCGTGCGTTTGAACGTTTTACGCCAGACGGCCCCCTCGCCATGTTGCCAATGTCCGCCGGACGCAGCTCGCTGGTCTGGTGCCATCCTCTCGAACGCCGCGACGAGGTCATGTCGTGGTCCGATGCGCAATTTTGTGACGAATTACAGCGTGCGTTCGGCTGGCGGCTGGGGCGTATTACCCATGCCGGACAGCGGGCAGCCTATCCGCTCGCACTTTCCACCGCTTCAGCGTGTATTTCGCATCGGCTGGCGCTGGTGGGGAACGCTGCGCAAACGCTGCACCCCATTGCCGGACAGGGCTTTAACCTTGGCCTGCGCGATGTGATGAGTCTGGCGGAGACGCTGGCGCAGGCAGACGATCCCGGCAGCTACGCTACGCTCTGCCGCTATCGTGACCGCCGCAGCACAGATAAAGCCGCCACCATCGGTGTCACCGACGGGCTGGTACATCTGTTTGCTAACCGCTGGTTGCCGCTGGTTGCCGGACGTAACGTGGGACTGATGGCGATGGAAGGGTGCTCTCCAGTCCGTGACATGCTGGCCCGCCGCACGCTGGGCTGGGTTACCCGCTAAGCTATCTTATTCAAACCATCTCGCCTGCCGAATCAGGCTTCAGGAGTAGAACTGTGCAAAGTGTTGACGTAGCGATTGTTGGCGGGGGAATGGTCGGGCTGGCGATTGCCTGCGGTCTTCAGGGCAGCGGCCTGCGCGTGGCCGTACTGGAACAAAAAACGATCCAAAAACCAGAGATGCATGCGCCCCATGCGCTACGCGTATCGGCCATTAACGCGGCCAGTGAAAAGCTGCTCACCCATCTGGGCGTATGGTCTTCTGTTATCGAACAACGTGCCAGCTGCTATCACGGCATGGAAGTGTGGGAGAAGGACAGCTTCGGCCATATCCGCTTTGACGATCGCAGCATGGGTCATACTCATCTTGGTCATATTATTGAAAATGACGTCATTCATTATGCGCTGTGGCAAAAAGCGCAACAGTGCCAGGACGTGACGTTGATCGCCCCGGCAGAGTTACAGCAGGTAGCGTGGGGCGAGAACGAGGTCTTCCTGAATCTGAAAGATGGCAGCATGTTGACCGCCCGGCTGGTGGTGGGGGCGGATGGCGCTCACTCCTGGCTGCGCGACAAAGCCGATATTCCGCTGACCTTCTGGGACTATAACCATCATGCGCTGGTGGCGACCATCCGTACCGCCGAGCCGCATCAGGGCGTGGCGCGTCAGGTCTTTCACGGCGAGGGCATTCTGGCGTTCCTGCCGCTTAGCGATCCGCACTTGTGTTCTATCGTCTGGTCGCTGGCACCTGACGAGGCCGCGCGGATGCAGCAGGCTGAAAACACAGAATTTAATCAGGCATTAACCGTTGCTTTTGATCATCGTCTGGGGCTGTGCAGCGTGGAGAGCGAACGCCAGGTTTTCCCGTTGACCGGTCGCTATGCGCGCCAGTTTGCCGCGCACCGTCTGGCGCTGGTTGGTGATGCTGCCCATACCATTCATCCCCTGGCCGGACAGGGGGTTAATCTCGGCTTTATGGATGCGGCGGAACTGATCGGTGAACTGCGCCGTCTTAATCAGCAGGGTAAAGATATCGGGCAGTACATGTATTTACGCCGCTTTGAACGCAGTCGGAAGCACAGCGCCGCGCTGATGCTGGCCAGCATGCAGGGATTTCGCGAACTCTTCGCCGGGCATAATCCGGCGAAAAAGCTACTACGCGATATTGGCCTGAAAATGGCCGACACGCTGCCCGGCGTGAAACCCCAGCTCATCCGTCAGGCGATGGGAGTAAACGATCTCCCTGACTGGTTACGTTAACTGGGTCACACTTTTCTTCCCGGCCTTTGCGCCGGGATATCTCACCTCATTTGAGAAATTCTAATTTCACGCTTTTTTTCGCATTACTTTTTATAATGTCATGAATTTATGCCTGAGGAATTTTTGCCAGGTTTTCCATTTTTAATATCACTATTCACGTAAAAGAAACCCTCCAATCATCTCTTTATCTGGCTGTTAATCTTTTTAGCAGTGTAAAAATCTGTAGCGTTTTACGTGCGTTTTGGTCATAAGCTAATGTGATGACCTTCTTTAGCTTATGGTTTACGCCGGGGTTCGGTGGTAAGTTCAGACCAAAGAGAACGTTTGCGTCGCCACCGTTTCGCTGGCGAAACCCGGCTGATTTGATGAGGAAAAGATGGCTCAACAGACTCCGTTATATGAACAACACACCCAGTGCGGCGCGCGGATGGTGGATTTTCACGGCTGGATGATGCCGCTGCATTACGGCTCCCAGATTGATGAGCACCACGCGGTGCGTACCGATGCCGGTATGTTCGACGTCTCGCATATGACTATCGTCGATCTTCGCGGTAGCCGTACCCGGGAGTTTTTGCGCTATCTGCTGGCCAACGATGTGGCAAAACTGACGAAACCCGGTAAGGCGCTCTATTCCGGTATGCTCAATGCGTCCGGCGGTGTGATTGACGACCTTATTGTCTATTACTTCACGGAAGAGTTCTTCCGCCTGGTCGTTAACTCCGCCACCCGTGAAAAAGACCTCGCCTGGATCACCCAGCACGCCGACTCTTACGCCATCGATATTACCGTGCGCGACGACCTGTCCCTGATTGCGGTCCAGGGGCCAAATGCGCAGGCGAAAGCGGCCACGCTGTTTACTGAAGAGCAGCGTCAGGCGGTGGCTGGCATGAAGCCGTTTTTTGGCGTACAGGCGGGAGAGTATTTTATTGCGACCACCGGTTATACCGGCGAAGCAGGCTATGAAATTGCATTGCCCAACGAGCAGGCGGCGGATTTCTGGCGTGCGCTGGTCGATGCGGGGGTTAAACCCTGCGGGCTGGGCGCGCGCGACACGCTGCGTCTTGAAGCGGGCATGAACCTCTACGGTCAGGAGATGGACGAAGGCGTCTCTCCGCTGGCGGCGAATATGGGCTGGACTATCGCCTGGGAACCCGCCGATCGCGATTTTATTGGCCGTGAAGCGCTGGAATTACAGCGTGAAAGAGGCACCGAACAACTGGTCGGCCTGGTGATGACCGAAAAAGGCGTGCTGCGTAATGAACTACCGGTGCGCTTTACCGACGCGCAGGGTAACCCGCAGGAAGGCGTTATCACCAGCGGCACCTTTTCCCCGACGCTGGGCTACAGCATCGCGCTGGCACGTGTTCCGGCAGGCATTGGCGACACGGCGATTGTGCAAATTCGCAACCGGGAAATGCCGGTTAAGGTCACGAAACCTGTTTTTGTTCGTAACGGCAACGCCGTTGCGTAATGTACTTTTTGGAGAATGAGCGATGAGCAACGTACCTGCGGAACTGAAATACAGTAAAGAACACGAATGGCTGCGCAAAGAGGCGGACGGTTCTTACACCGTCGGCATTACTGAACATGCGCAAGAGCTGCTGGGCGACATGGTGTTTGTCGATCTACCGGACGTTGGCGCGACCGTTAGCGCTGGCGATGACTGCGCGGTGGCGGAGTCGGTGAAAGCCGCCTCCGATATTTATGCACCGATTAGCGGTGAAATTGTCGCGGTAAACGACGCGCTGGGCGACTCCCCTGAGCTGGTCAACAGCGAGCCATATGCCGGCGGCTGGATTTTCAAAATCAAAGCCAGTGACGAAACCGAAATTGACGCGCTGCTGGACGCCACCGCCTACGACGCGCTGTTAGAAGACGAATAAGCCTTCATTGCCGGATAGCGCTGCCGCTTATCCGGCCTGCAAACCGGGTACAACGCCGAACAGGACACAACCCGTAGGCCCGGTAAGCGTAGCGCCACCGGGCATCCGGCCAAAAATAACCACCATTCACCGAATGTTTCAGGAACCCTCGCTCATGACCCAGACGTTAAGTCAGCTTGAAAACAGCGGCGCTTTCATTGAACGCCATATCGGACCGGATGCCACGCAACAGCAGGCTATGCTGAATGCCGTGGGTGCCGCGTCGCTGGACGCGCTGATCGGCCAGATTGTGCCAAAAGACATCCAGCTTGCTACCCCGCCGCAGGTGGGTGATGCCGCGACCGAACACGCCGCGCTGGCGGAACTCAGGGCCATTGCCCGCCGCAATAAGCGCTTCACGACTTACATCGGCATGGGTTACACCAACGTTCAATTACCGCCGGTGATCCTGCGCAACATGCTGGAAAACCCTGGCTGGTACACCGCCTACACGCCCTATCAGCCGGAAGTCTCTCAGGGCCGTCTGGAAGCGCTGCTTAACTTCCAGCAGGTGACGCTGGATCTGACCGGGCTGGAGATGGCGTCCGCCTCGCTGCTGGACGAAGCAACCGCCGCCGCAGAAGCGATGGCGATGGCAAAACGCATTAGCAAGCTGAAAAACGCCAACCGCTTCTTCGTGGCCGCCGATGTGCATCCGCAAACGCTGGACGTGGTGCGCACTCGTGCCGGAACCTTTGGTTTTGACGTGATTGTCGATGATGCGGATAAAGTGCTGGATCATCAGGATGTCTTTGGCGTACTGCTGCAACAGGTCGGCACCACCGGGGAAATCCACGATTACAGCGCGCTGATTGGCGAACTGAAATCACGCAAAATTATCGTCAGCGTGGCCGCCGATTTTATGGCGCTGGTGCTGCTGACCGCGCCGGGCAAGCAGGGCGCGGATATCGTCTTCGGCTCGGCGCAGCGTTTTGGCGTGCCGATGGGCTACGGCGGCCCACATGCCGCTTTCTTTGCGGCGAAGGACGAATTTAAACGCTCCATGCCGGGGCGAATCATTGGCGTGTCGAAAGATGCCGCAGGCAACACGGCACTGCGCATGGCAATGCAGACCCGCGAGCAACATATTCGCCGCGAGAAAGCCAACTCCAACATTTGTACCTCGCAGGTGCTACTGGCAAACATTGCCAGCCTGTATGCCGTTTATCACGGACCGGTTGGGCTGAAACGGATTGCGAATCGTATCCACCGCCTCACCGATATCCTGGCGACCGGCTTGCAGCAAAAAGGTCTGAAACTACGCCACGCCCACTATTTCGATACCCTCTGCGTTGACGTCGCGGATAAAGCGGCCGTGCTGGCGCGTGCCGACGCGGCAGAAATCAACCTGCGCAGCGACATTCACAACGCGGTAGGCATCACCCTGGATGAAAGCACCACCCGTGACAACGTGCTGGCGCTGTTTGCCGTTCTCCTTGGCGACGATCACGGGCTGGATATCGACGCGCTGGATAAAGACGTTGCCCATGACAGCCGCGCCATTCCCGCCGCCATGCTGCGCGACGACGCAATCCTGACGCATCCGGTCTTCAATCGTTATCACAGCGAAACCGAGATGATGCGTTATATGCACTCGCTGGAGCGCAAAGATCTGGCGCTGAATCAGGCGATGATCCCGCTCGGCTCCTGCACCATGAAGCTCAACGCCGCCGCGGAAATGATCCCTATCACCTGGCCGGAATTTGCCGAGCTGCATCCGTTCTGCCCGGCGGATCAGGCCGAAGGGTATCATCAGATGATCAACCAGCTTTCCGACTGGCTGGTCAAACTGACCGGCTACGATGCGCTCTGTATGCAGCCTAACTCCGGCGCGCAGGGTGAGTACGCGGGTCTGCTGGCGATCCGCCACTATCACGAAAGCCGCAACGAAGGGCACCGTGATATCTGCCTGATCCCGAGTTCCGCCCACGGCACTAACCCGGCCTCCGCGCAGATGGCGGGTATGCGCGTGGTGGTGGTCGCCTGTGATAAAAACGGCAACATCGATCTTAACGACCTGCGCGCGAAAGCGGAGCAGTCGAGCGACAACCTCTCCTGCATCATGGTGACCTATCCCTCCACTCACGGCGTGTATGAAGAGACCATTCGCGAAGTCTGCGACATCGTGCACCAGTTCGGCGGCCAGGTTTATCTTGATGGCGCGAACATGAATGCCCAGGTGGGCATCACCTCACCGGGCTTTATCGGCGCGGATGTCTCCCATCTTAACCTGCATAAAACCTTCTGCATCCCGCACGGCGGCGGCGGTCCGGGTATGGGACCGATTGGCGTGAAAGCGCATCTGGCTCCGTTTGTTCCGGGTCATAGCGTGGTGCAAATCGAGGGTATGCTCACTCGTCAGGGCGCGGTTTCTGCGGCACCGTTCGGCAGCGCATCCATACTGCCGATTAGCTGGATGTACATCCGCATGATGGGCGCGGAAGGGCTGAAGCAGGCAAGCCAGGTGGCGATTCTGAATGCCAACTATGTTGCCAGCCGTCTGAAAGAGGCTTTCCCGGTGCTGTATACCGGCCGCGACGGTCGCGTGGCGCACGAATGTATTCTCGATATTCGTCCGCTGAAGGAGGCCACCGGTATTAGCGAGCTGGACATCGCCAAACGCCTGATTGACTATGGATTCCACGCGCCAACCATGTCCTTCCCGGTTGCGGGTACACTGATGGTGGAGCCGACCGAGTCAGAAAGCCAGATGGAGCTGGATCGCTTTATTGAGGCGATGCTGGCGATCCGCGCGGAGATCGATCGCGTGCAGAAAGGCGAATGGACGCTGGAGGATAACCCGCTGGTCAACGCTCCGCACACGCAGCGTGAGCTGGTGACAGAGTGGGCGCATGGTTATACCCGTGAAGAGGCGGTCTTCCCGGCAGGCTCGGTTAATAAATACTGGCCGACGGTGAAACGCCTTGATGATGTCTACGGCGACCGTAATTTATTCTGCTCCTGTGTGCCGCTGAGCGAATATCAGTAATAGAGGCTACAGTATGACAAGCCGGGTAAGCGTCAGCGCTACCCGGTTTTTTTATTTTCAGGAGGATAGATGGGCATTGCACTTGTGACCGGTGGCAGCCGGGGGATTGGACGCGCGACCGCGTTACAGCTGGCGGGTGAGGGCTATACGGTAGCGGTAAATTATCATCACAATATTCAGGCGGCGACCGGGGTTGTTGAAGCGATAACTGAGCAGGGTGGCCGCGCGTTCGCCGTGCGTGCGGATATCAGCGATGAATCGCAGGTGATGGCGATGTTTGACGCTATCGACCGCACAGGCGAGCCGCTGACCGCGCTGGTGAATAACGCAGGGATTTTGTTTCAGCAGTGTACGATTGAGGATCTTGACGCCAGCCGTATCAATCGCGTGCTGGCGACAAACGTGACAGGCTACTTTCTCTGCTGTCGTGAGGCGGTAAAGCGGATGTCGCACCGGCATGGCGGGCAGGGTGGGGCGATCGTTAACGTCTCTTCCGCCGCGTCACGGTTAGGAGCACCGGGAGAATATGTCGATTACGCCGCCTCTAAAGGGGCGGTGGATACGTTAACTACCGGTTTGGCGCTGGAAGTGGCGGCGCAGGGCATTCGGGTTAACGGTGTGCGACCTGGCCTGATTTATACCGAGATGCACGCCTCCGGCGGCGAGCCAGGGCGCGTGGACCGGGTAAAATCCGCGTTACCGATGCAGCGCGGCGGCCAGCCGGAAGAGGTGGCGCAGGCAATAGTCTGGCTGCTGAGTGAGAAAGCGTCGTATGTGACGGGGAGTTTTCTTGAACTGGCAGGTGGGAAATAGGTGCCCGGTGGCGCTGCGCTTACCGGGCCTACAGTTTACCAGGCCGTATGCCACGCGAACCGCATGGCATAAACGATTAAAGATTCTCGCCGTTACTGGCAATCACGCCCTGATACCAGGCAAAGCTTTTCTTGCGTGAACGGGACATATCGCCGGTGCCGTCATCATGCTTGTTGACGTAAATAAAGCCGTAGCGCTTGCTGTACTGCCCGGTGGTAAACGACACGCAGTCGATGCAGCCCCACGGCGTATAGCCCATCAGATCCACGCCATCGTGAGTAACGGCCTTAACCATCTCTTCCACATGAGCGCGCAGGTAGTCGATGCGATAATCATCGTTAATGCTGCCGTCCTCTTCTACCTTATCGTACGCGCCAAAGCCGTTCTCAACGATAAACAACGGTTTTTGATAACGCTCATAAAGCTCGCACAGCGCGTAGCGCAGGCCGACCGGATCGATCTGCCAGCCCCAGTCGGAGGCTTTGACATGCGGGTTAGGCACGCTGCCCTCAAACCCGGAAATCGCATCGCCGCTGCCACCGTCGGCTTTCACCGCATTGGTCATGTAGTAGCTGAAACCGAGATAGTCACAGGTGCCCTCACGCAGGATCTGCTCATCGCCTGCTTCCATCGCAATGCTAAACCCGCGACGTTCCCATTCATTCAACACATACGAAGGGTAGTAGCCGCGCAGTTGCACGTCGGTGAAGACATAGCGTTCGCGCATTGATGCCTGCGCGTACATCACGTCTTCCGGCTTACAGGAGAAGGGATACAGCGGCACCATCGCCAGCATACAGCCGACCTGCATCGCCGGATTAATGCGCCGCGCCGCCTTCACCGCCAGCGCGCTGGCAACAAACTGGTGATGCAGCACCTGATACATGGTCTCTTCCGGATTGTCGTGCTCGGTATAGACCACGCCGGAACAGCAGTAGCCGAATAGCGGTGCTCGCCAGTTACGCTGGTTATTGATTTCGTTGAAGGTCATCCAGTATTTGACCTTATTTTTGTAGCGCTCAAAAACCACTTCCGCGAAGCGAACAAAGAAATCTACCACCTTACGGTTGGTCCAGCCGCCGTACTGCTGTACCAGATGCAGCGGCATTTCAAAGTGGGAGAGGGTGATCACCGGCTCGATGTTGTATTTCAGCAGTTCATCAAATACAACATCGTAAAACTGCAAACCTTCTTCATTTGGCTCCAGCTCATCGCCCTTTGGGAAAATACGCGTCCAGGCAATAGAGGTGCGGAAACACTTAAAGCCCATCTCGGCAAAGAGTTTGATGTCCTCTTTATAATGGCTGTAGAAGTCCACCGCTTCGTGATTAGGATAGTATTTGCCCGGCACCACCTGCCCGGTGATCTCACGCGGAACGCCGTGCGCGCCGCCGGTCAGCACGTCGCAAATGCTCGGCCCTTTGCCGCCCCGATCCCAGCCGCCCTCAACCTGGTGTGCGGCCACCGCGCCACCCCACAGAAAATCTTTTGGTAACGTTAATTTTTTCATTTTGACCTCGATCTATTACGTTCTACCTCCGAGTCTGGCAAAAGCGCTAATCAATGTCACGATATAACAAATAACGCGGGAGGTGATTTGTTACATCGAAAAAACAGGTTGTTTTTCAAGGCACTTTTTTTGCCAGCTTTCTACCCAACGCCTCCAGAATATAAATAACCGGCACCTGTGTCGTAATATCATAGACGCCACCGATACGCGTCTGGGATACATGCCAGGAGAGATTAAAATCGGCCAGTTTCGCCAGTCGCGACTGCTCATGGCTGGTAATCGTGAGCACCTTACAGTGATGCAGGCTGAACTGGCTGGCAAAACGCAGGATCTCCTCCGTTTCGCCGGATACGGACAATACAATGGCCAGCGCATTTTTCGCCATGTCATTAGTGACTGGAAAATAAGGATCGTCAATATGGTTACTGAATTTTCCGACGTTAGAAAAGAAGCGCGCGCCATATTTTGCCAGAGCACCTGAGGTGCCTGCGCCAACAAATATTATGCGTTCTGAGGAGAGAATAATATCGACCGCGCGATCCAGTAATTTATCAAACTCGTCATTATTGACGCTTTTAAAAAAGCTGATAATTTCGCTGGCCCCGAAATCAGGTTGCTGGGGTTCGTTCTGCTCAAGATAGAGTTTAAAACGCACGCGAAATTCCGAGTAACCCTCGCAGTGGAGCTTGCGACAAAAGCGTAGCACCGTGGTCGTCGATACCTCCGCTGCATCTGCCAGTTCGCGAATGGTCATGTACATCACCGCGTCACGGTTTTTGATGACGTAGTGATAGACCTGCATCTCAAGGTTGTTAAGCGTGGCGATAGCGGCGTGGGTGAAGATGCTCACAGTAGTGGTGGTCCGTAGTGAAAAGTTGCCATTATTATGCCGTTGAACGGCGTTTTACGAAAAGATTCGTTCAAATGGATCCAGGTGGTTGATTTCTCTTGCATAAAATAATAAACACCTGTGCGGTGGTTTTTGTGCTTATCTTTTTGATTTTAAGTTCATTATTTTTTTACCATTAAATTTTAGCGAACATATGTTCACTGAAACTATTCTCAGCTACTCTGGTGAAGCATTGTACATGTCGTCCGTTCTTCTGGAGTTCACTATGGTTCATAAGCCGTCAATGACGCAGGGATATTCACTGGCAGAGGAAATTGCTAACAGCATCAGTCACGGTATCGGGCTGGTGTTCGGTATTGTTGGGCTGATTTTACTGTTGGTGCAGGCGGTGGACAGCAATGCCAGCGCGACGGCAATCACCAGCTACAGTCTGTACGGCGGGAGTATGATCCTGCTTTTTCTGGCCTCAACGCTCTATCATGCCATTCCCCAGCCACGGGCTAAAATATGGCTGAAAAAATTCGACCACTGTGCGATCTACCTGCTGATTGCCGGAACCTATACCCCTTTCCTGCTGGTGGGGCTGGATTCGCCTCTGGCGCGCGGGCTGATGATCGTCATCTGGAGCCTGGCGCTGCTGGGGATCCTGTTTAAGCTGACCATTGCGCATCGCTTTAAAGTGTTGTCGCTGGTGACTTATCTGGCGATGGGCTGGCTGTCGCTGGTGGTGATTTATGAAATGGCCATCAAGCTGGCGGCAGGAAGCGTCACCTTACTGGCGGTGGGCGGTATCGTCTATTCGCTGGGGGTGATTTTCTACGTCTGCAAGCGTATTCCCTACAACCATGCGATCTGGCACGGCTTCGTGCTGGGCGGCAGCGTCTGTCACTTCCTGGCGATTTATTTGTATATTGGCAAGATGTGAAAAGCCCCGGCAGCGCTGAGCGTGCCGGGGGCATTAAAACTCAGCTTTCTTCCAGCGAATACGGCAGCGGTTCAATATGCAGGGTATTGACGTCATCGCGCACGCGGAAAACGCTGTCCGGCTCCATATCGTTATTCATCACCGCCTGAACCAGCAGACGTCCATCATCAAGCTGCACGGCAGCCAGGATGGTACCGGTGCGACGCCAGTTCTCGCCCATTTGCAGCTCCAGATCTTCCCCGGCTTCCGGAACACGGCTGGCCTGGCCTGCCAGCGACCACAGCGCGCGTTTGTTCGCGCCGCGGAATTTGGCGCGGGCGACCATTTCCTGTCCGGTATAGCAGCCTTTTTTGAAGCTGATCCCACCCAGCGCCTGCAAGTTGGTGGCCTGCGGAATAAACTGCCCACTGTTAGCGGCGTCAATCACCGGCAGTCCGGCTTCAATATTCAGCGCCAGCCACTGTTGGCTGTTATTCAACTGTGCTTCGCCGCGCAGGGCTTCGGTGACGCGCTGTGCCGTTGCCACATCGGTCACCAGCAGGAAACGCTCGCCAGGATGAGCAAACCACAGCAGGGATGTTTCGCCCTCTGTCGTTACCTGTTTATCGGCATCCGGCAGTTCACTAAACAAATTCGCCAGCGCCGCGCGCGCCTGGAATCCGGCAATACCTAAAAGCACGGACTCATCGTCGGCCGCAATGGCGACTTTAGAAAACACCGCGTACTTTTTCAGTTCGGTAAGCTGCGCATCGCGCAGGCTGCGGCGTTCAATCCACGCAAAGCCACCAGCATGGTGAAAAAGACGCATGTTGCTCCACATCTTGCCTTTGGCATCGCAATGCGCGGCCAGCAGATGCTGATGTTCCGTCAGGGCAGCCACGTCAGCGGTCACCTGACCCTGTAAATATTTTTCGCTATCCGCGCCGGTAATGGTCGCCAGCGCCCAGTCATCAAGCGTCATAAGCGTCAGCGGCAGACGCGCAGAGGCGGAAGGCTGGCGCGGAGGAAATGGAGTAAAAGCCATAATGTTGTCCTGGTTGCGTAACGCGAAGTAAGAATATAACTCATGGTAAAAGAGCTATTTGCCATTGCAAGCGCTTTTAACGCGCCTTTTGTGCCGTTTTTGACGATTGATGTGAAACGGGATTGTGAGGAAATAATTAATTTTGCAGGGTTTTAAGTGGAATCTGGCTCGCAGGGCGCAATAATCCTGTAAAGTAAGTTGATAAAACGCGTTACACTAATCCGATATAGCGACGCAGGATTGAAAACATGGATATTAATAACAAAGCCCGCATCCACTGGGCGTGCCGCCGCGGTATGCGCGAACTCGATATTTCCATCATGCCTTTTTTCGAATACGAGTACGACACGCTGAGTGACGATGACAAACATCTCTTCATTCGCCTGCTGGAATGCGACGATCCAGACCTGTTCAACTGGTTAATGAATCACGGCAAACCCGCTGACGCTGGACTACAACGCATGGTGCAATTAATTCAAACACGGAATCGGGAACGTGGTCCTGTGGCAATCTGATCTACGCGTCTCATGGCGCTCACAGTGGCTATCGCTTCTGCTTCATGGCGTGGTCGCCGCTCTGGTTTTATTTATGCCGTGGCCGTTAAGTTACATGCCGCTCTGGCTGCTGCTGTTATCGCTGGTGGTATTTGACTGCGTGCGTAGCCAGCGGCGTATCAACGCATGCCAGGGGGAGATCAAACTGATGATGAACTCCCGCCTGCGCTGGCAGGGACAGGAGTGGGAAATTACCGGCGCGCCGTGGATGCTGAAAAGCGGCATGATGCTGCGACTGCGCAAATTGGGTAGCCGGCGGCGGCAGCATTTGTGGCTGGCGGCGGATAGCATGGAGAGCGGTGAGTGGCGCGATCTGCGCCGGATGTTAATGCAACAGCCAGCGCGACATTAATGGAGACGGTTCAGGAGAATTGCTCTGCCATCTCCATAAGGATCTGCTCGCACCACGTCTGGATGCGCTCATCGCTGAGATCGTATTGATTAGTTTCATCCAGCGCCAGACCAACGAACAGTTTGCCGTCGGCGATAACCGGTTTTGGGCTGGTAAATTCGTAGCCTTCAGTGGGCCAGTAGCCGATGAACTTCACGCCATTCATCGCCAGTTGATCGTGGAGCATACCGAGCGCGTCAAGGAACCATTCGCCATAGCCCAACTGATCGCCCATGCCGTAAAGGGCAACGGGTTTGTCCTTCAGATTTAGCGTGCTGAGCTGATCCCAGATGGCTTCCCAGTCTTCCTGAATTTCACCGAAATCCCAGGTTGGGATGCCCAGAATGAGGACATCGTACTGCTCCATCAGCGCGGGGGAATCATCTTTCAGGTTGTGCAGCGTGACCAGTTCCGGCCCAATGATGTCGCGAATTTTCTCCGCTGCCATTTCGGTGTAGCAGGTGCTGGAACCGTAAAAAAGACCAATGTTCATGGCGTAAACGTCTCAATTCTTCTCGTGACTTTGCGCTCAGTGTACCAGAAACGTGAATTAATCAGGCATAATGCAGCAGCAGAAGCGGTAAAGAGGCACGGATGGAACAGGATCTTGCACGTATAGAACAGTTTCTGGATGCGCTCTGGCTGGAGCGTAATCTGGCGGAGAATACGCTCAGCGCCTATCGACGCGATCTGACGATGCTGGTGGAGTGGCTGCATCACCGCGAGCTATCGCTTGAACGCGTGCAGCATGAGGATCTTCAGGCGTTGCTGGCGGAGCGTCTGGCAGGGGGTTATAAAGCCACCAGTTCGGCACGGCTGCTGAGCGCGATACGGCGTTTTTTTCAGCATCTGTACCGTGAGAAGATCCGCGCGGACGATCCCAGCGCGCTGCTGGCCTCGCCAAAGCTGCCGCAGCGGCTGCCAAAAGATTTATCCGAGCAGCAGGTTGAACGTCTGCTGCAAACGCCCGTCACCGACCTGCCGCTGGAGCTGCGCGACAAAGCCATGCTGGAAGTGCTGTACGCCACCGGGCTGCGCGTCTCTGAGCTGGTAGGGCTGACCATGAGCGATGTCAGCCTGCGGCAGGGCGTGGTACGGGTGATCGGCAAAGGCAATAAAGAGCGGCTGGTGCCGCTCGGCGAAGAGGCGGTGTACTGGCTGGAAACGTATCTCGAACACGGGCGGCCCTGGCTGCTGAACGGCGTCTCCATTGACGTCCTGTTTCCCAGCCAGCGCGCGCAGCAGATGACGCGCCAGACCTTCTGGCATCGCATTAAGCATTATGCAGCGCTGGCCGGTATCGACAGCGAAAAGCTATCGCCACACGTGCTGCGCCATGCGTTTGCCACCCATTTACTTAACCACGGCGCGGATTTGCGCGTCGTGCAAATGCTACTGGGCCACAGCGATCTTTCGACGACGCAAATTTATACCCACGTAGCCACTGAACGCTTACGGCAGTTACACCAGCAGCATCATCCGCGTGCGTGATTGCCTGACATAAAAGGATAAGTTATGAAAAAAGGTTTATTGATTCTGTCGCTGCTGACCACGGCGTTTACCGGTATGGCTCAGGCTGACGATGCGGCGATCCAACAGGCGCTGGCGAAGCTCGGCGTGCAAAGCAGCGATATTCAGCCTGCGCCTGTCGCTGGCATGAAAACCGTCCTGACCAACAGCGGCGTACTGTATGTGTCCGACGACGGCAAGCATATGATCCAGGGGCCAATGTATGACGTCAGCGGCGCACATCCGGTCAACGTTACCAATCAACTGTTGATGAAGCACCTGAACGCGCTGGAAAAAGAGATGATCGTCTATAAAGCGCCGCAGGAAAAATATGTCATCACCGTCTTTACCGACATCACCTGCGGCTACTGCCACAAGCTGCATGAAGAGATGAAAGACTATAACGCGCTGGGGATCACCGTGCGCTATCTCGCCTTCCCGCGCGCAGGTCTGCAAAGCCAGCCCGAGCAGGATATGAAAGCCATCTGGTGTGCGAAAGATCGTAACAAAGCCTTTGACGATGCGATGAACGGCAAAGGCGTGAAGCCTGCCTCCTGCGATATCGACATCGCCGACCATTATGCGCTCGGCGTCCAGTTCGGCGTCAACGGCACGCCCGCTATCGTGCTGAGCGATGGCAATGTGGTGCCGGGTTATCAGGGGCCGAAAGAGATGAAAGCCTTCCTCGACGAGCATCAGAAACAGACCAGCGGTAAATAATTCGCGTGAAACAACCGATACAACTACGCCGCCGCGAGGTGGATGAAACAGCGGATCTTCCCGCCGACCTGCCTGCGCTACTGCGGCGGCTCTACGCCAGCCGTGGTGTGAAAGGGGCGCAGGATCTGGAGCGAAGCGTCAAAGGTATGCTGACGTGGCAGCAGTTAACGGGGATCGAGAAAGCGGTCGATATGCTCTACAACGCGCTTCGCGAAGGACTGCGTATCGTCGTGGTCGGCGACTTTGATGCCGACGGGGCGACCAGCACTGCGCTTAGCGTACTGGCGCTACGGGCGCTGGGCTGCGAAAGCGTGGCGTATCTGGTGCCGAACCGTTTTGAAGATGGTTACGGCTTGAGTCCGGAAGTGGTCGATCAGGCGCACGCCCGTGGCGCGCAGATGATCATGACCGTGGATAACGGGATCTCTTCCATCACTGGGGTCGATCGGGCGCATGCGCTGGGGATCCCGGTACTGGTCACCGATCACCATCTGCCCGGCGATACGCTGCCGGACGCCGAAGCGATCGTCAATCCCAATCTGCGCGACTGCGATTTCCCGTCGAAATCACTGGCGGGCGTTGGCGTGGCGTTTTATCTGATGCTGGCCCTGCGCGCCCATTTACGCGAGCAGGGCTGGTTTGAGACGCGCGGCATCGCGGCACCGAATCTGGCCGAGCTGCTGGATCTGGTGGCGCTGGGTACGGTGGCAGACGTCGTACCGCTCGATGCGAATAACCGCATTCTCACCTGGCAGGGGCTGAACCGCATCCGCGCCGGTAAATGCCGTCCTGGTATTAAAGCGCTGCTGGAGATCTCCCGCCGCGAACCGCACCGCCTGGCCGCCAGCGACCTGGGGTTTGCGCTGGGACCTCGTCTGAATGCGGCGGGGAGGCTGGATGATATGTCGGTCGGCGTCGCGCTGCTGCTGTGCGAGAACATCGCCGAAGCCCGCGTGCTGGCGAGCGAACTCGACGCCCTCAACCAGACGCGCAAAGAGATCGAGCAGGGGATGCAAATCGAAGCGCTGGCGCTGTGTGAAAAGCTGGAGCGTAGCCGCGAGTCGTTGCCCGGTGGGCTGGCGATGTATCACCCCGAATGGCATCAGGGGGTGGTTGGCATACTGGCCTCGCGGATCAAAGAGCGTTTTCACCGTCCGGTGATTGCCTTTGCGCCTGCGGGCGACGGCACCCTGAAAGGCTCAGGCCGTTCCATTGCCGGCCTGCATATGCGCGACGCGCTGGAGCGTCTGGATACCCTCTACCCGGATCTGATTATTAAATTCGGCGGTCATGCGATGGCGGCAGGGCTTTCCCTTGATGAGACGCGCTTTGACGAGTTTCAGCAGCGCTTTGGCGAACTGATTACCGAGTGGCTCGATCCGGCATTATTGCAGGGTGAGGTGGTTTCCGACGGTCCGCTTTCGCCTGGCGATATGACGCTGGAAATTGCTGAGATGCTGCGCGATGCCGGACCGTGGGGGCAAATGTTTCCGGAACCCCTGTTTGACGGGAGTTTTCGCCTGCTGCAACAGCGCATTGTTGGCGAGCGTCACCTTAAAGTGATGGTCGAACCGGTCGGCGGCGGTCCGCTACTGGACGGCATTGCGTTTAATGTCGATACCTCCTGCTGGCCGGATAACGGCGTGCGCGAGGTCGAACTGGCTTACAAACTCGATATTAACGAGTTTCGCGGCAACCGCAGCCTGCAAATTATCATCGATCATATCTGGCCGATGTAGCGCCTGACATTCACCTTCTGCTGCAAACTCTGGCGCAGGATTATCGGTCGTTCCGGGCCTGCGCCCGGATACATCCCGAATAATTTTGTGTGTATAAAAAAAGCCGTGAATTGGGTACAATCTCACCCTTATAACTGCATTTTGACACGTTCAATAAAAGAAACCTGACCATGTTTGAAATTAACCCGGTAAAAAACCGCATTCAGGACCTCACAGATCGCTCTGGCGTTCTTAGGGGGTATCTTTGACTATGATGCGAAGAAAGAGCGTCTCGAAGAGGTAAACGCCGAGCTGGAACAGCCGGACGTCTGGAACGAACCTGAACGCGCACAGGCGCTGGGTAAAGAACGTTCCTCCCTCGAAGCCATTGTCGAAACCCTCGATCACATGTCTCAGGGTCTGGAAGATGTTTCCGGGCTGCTGGAGCTGGCTGTTGAAGCCGACGACGAAGATACCTTCAACGAAGCCGTTGCCGAACTTGACGTACTGGAAGAGAAGCTGGCGCAGCTTGAGTTCCGCCGCATGTTCTCCGGCGAATACGACAATGCCGACTGCTATCTGGATATCCAGGCAGGCTCAGGCGGTACAGAAGCGCAGGACTGGGCCAGCATGCTGGAGCGTATGTATCTGCGCTGGGCCGAAGCGCGCGGTTTTAAAACCGAAATCATTGAAGAGTCTGAAGGCGAAGTCGCGGGTATCAAATCCGTGACCATCAAGATTTCCGGCGATTACGCCTATGGCTGGCTGCGTACCGAAACCGGCGTTCACCGTCTGGTACGTAAGAGTCCGTTTGACTCCGGCGGCCGTCGCCATACCTCGTTCAGCTCCGCCTTTGTTTATCCGGAAGTGGACGACGACATTGATATCGACATCAATCCGGCCGACCTGCGTATTGACGTCTACCGCGCGTCTGGTGCGGGTGGTCAGCACGTTAACCGTACTGAGTCCGCGGTGCGTATTACGCACATTCCGACCAACACGGTGACCCAGTGTCAGAATGACCGTTCCCAGCATAAAAACAAAGATCAGGCCATGAAGCAGATGAAAGCGAAGCTTTATGAACTGGAAATGCAGAAGAAAAATGCTGAGAAACAGGCGATGGAAGACAACAAGTCTGACATTGGCTGGGGTAGCCAGATCCGTTCTTATGTCCTTGATGACTCCCGCATTAAAGACCTGCGCACCGGGGTTGAAACCCGTAACACGCAGGCGGTGCTGGATGGCAGCCTGGATCAATTCATCGAAGCAAGTTTGAAAGCAGGGTTATGAGGAACCAAAATGTCTGAACAAAACGTACAGAGTGCTGACGCGGCGGCCGATCTTAATAATGAACTGAAAGCGCGCCGCGAGAAGCTGGCTGGCCTTCGCGAGCAGGGAATTGCCTTCCCGAACGATTTTCGTCGCGACCACACCTCAGACCAACTGCACGCTGACTTTGATGCGAAAGAAAACGAAGAGCTGGAAGCGCTGAACATCGAGGTGACCGTTGCCGGCCGCATGATGACTCGTCGTATTATGGGTAAAGCCTCGTTTGTTACCCTTCAGGACGTTGGCGGCCGCATTCAGCTGTATGTTGCCCGTGACGATCTGCCGGAAGGCGTTTATAACGAGCACTTCAAAAAATGGGACCTCGGCGACATCCTCGGCGCAAAAGGCAAGCTGTTTAAAACCAAAACCGGCGAACTGTCTATCCACTGTACCGAACTGCGTCTGCTGACCAAAGCGCTGCGTCCGCTGCCGGACAAATTCCACGGTTTGCAGGATCAGGAAGCGCGCTACCGTCAGCGTTATCTGGACCTCATCTCTAACGATGAATCCCGCAACACCTTTAAAGCACGTTCGCAGATCCTGGCGGGTATTCGTCAGTTCATGGTTGGCCGTGGTTTTATGGAAGTTGAAACGCCGATGATGCAGGTGATCCCGGGCGGAGCGTCTGCGCGTCCGTTCATCACCCATCACAATGCGCTGGATCTGGACATGTACCTGCGTATCGCGCCGGAACTGTACCTGAAACGTCTGGTGGTCGGTGGCTTCGAGCGCGTATTCGAAATCAACCGTAACTTCCGTAACGAAGGCATCTCCGTTCGTCATAACCCAGAGTTCACCATGATGGAACTCTATATGGCGTATGCAGATTATAAAGATCTGATCGAGCTGACCGAATCCCTGTTCCGCACCCTGGCGCAGGATGTTCTCGGCAAAACCGAAGTACCTTATGGCGATGTGACGTTTGATTTCGGCAAGCCGTTTGAAAAACTGACCATGCGCGAAGCGATCAAGAAATACCGTCCGGAAACGGAAATGGCCGATCTGGATAACTTTGATTCAGCCAAAGCGATTGCCGAATCTATCGGTATCAAACCCGAGAAAAGCTGGGGTCTGGGCCGTATCGTCACCGAGATCTTCGAAGAAGTGGCAGAAGCGCACCTGATTCAGCCGACCTTTATCACCGAATATCCGGCAGAAGTGTCGCCGCTGGCGCGCCGTAATGACGTGAATCCGGAAATCACCGATCGCTTTGAGTTCTTCATTGGCGGGCGTGAAATCGGCAACGGCTTTAGCGAGCTGAACGATGCCGAAGATCAGGCGCAGCGCTTCCAGGATCAGGTTGACGCCAAAGCCGCAGGCGATGACGAAGCGATGTTCTTTGACGAAGACTACGTGACCGCGCTGGAACACGGTCTGCCGCCGACCGCAGGTCTGGGTATTGGTATTGACCGTATGGTGATGCTGTTCACCAACAGCCATACCATCCGCGACGTGATCCTGTTCCCGGCGATGCGCCCGGTGAAATAAGTCTGATGTACTGAATGAGCCCCGGCGTTTAGTGCGTCGGGGCTTTTTTTATGCCTGCCGGATAAAGCGTTTCAGCGCTGCGCGTGCATCGGCAAAAGAGGATTGTTGTACCATCCACGGGCTAAACGCCCACGGCGTAGCCGCAAGCGCATTGAACATTTCATCCAGCGCTACCCACTGGTAATCCATCACCTCGTCAGGATTCAGATTTATATCGCTCACCGCCCGCGCGGCATAAACCGGGCAAAACTCATTTTCCATAATGCCGGAAGGGTCGGTTTCACAGTAGCGGAAGGCCGGGTGAACTGGTGTTGGATCGGCAATCTCGACACCCAGCTCAAAGCGGCAGCGGCGGGCAATCGCCTGCTCAAAGGTTTCGCCTTCCTGTGGATGACCGCAGGCCGAATTGGTCCACACGCCGGGCCAGGCTTTTTTACCGAGGGCGCGGCGCGTGACCAGAAGCTGTCCTTGTGCATTGAACAGCCACGAAGAGAAGGCCAGATGCAAAGGCGTCGCCGCCGTGTGCGCCGCATACTTTTCCAGCGTGCCGGAGGGGCGATCCTGCGCATCCAGTAAAATGACGTGTTCCCTGATCATAAGTACTCCTGCGATAGAAAGATCCGACTTACTGTGTCGGAGAACAATAATATTCAGGGCTCAAGCGTAGCCGAAAAGTGGGGTAAAGGCATTACCAAAACCCGTTATTGGCGCAGTCATACCAATGATAAGAAGGAGTACTCCGGCTATCCATTTTTGGCAATTAAGACGGTTTACGTACGCTAATCATTGGCATCTTTTCACAGGCTGCTATCATAAGCACCCTGACTCACACCGTATTGAGGATCTGTTTTGCGCGCAGGAAGCCTGATGACTCGTTCTTTTCGCCCAATGTGCTGCCTCGCGGTGGCGCTGTTTCTGGCTGGCTGCTCGGGGAGTTCTGACTCCGACGGCAACGTTTATACCGTTAAGCGCGGCGATACGCTTTCCCGTATCTCACGTCTGACCGGCACCAGCGTGCAGGAACTGGCGCGGATGAACAATATTTCTCCGCCTTATACCATTGAAATTGGGCAGCGCCTGAAGGTGAACGGTACCGCGACTGCTGGCAAAAAGTCTTCCAAAAGTACGAAGACCGCCTCCCGTCCCACGCTGCCGCCTGTCTCCTGGCCGCCGGTGGGCGACCGCTGCTGGCGCTGGCCGACCAGCGGGAAAGTGATTTTGCCTTACTCATCGGCAGATGGCGGTAACAAGGGCATTGATATTACCGCGCCGCGTGGGCAGCCGATTTATGCGGCGGGTTCGGGTAAGGTGGTGTACGTCGGCAATCAGCTCCGCGGTTACGGCAATCTGATTATGATTAAGCATGGTGAGAACTACATCACCGCCTATGCGCATAACGACACGCTGATGGTCAATAACGGGCAGAGCGTGAAAATCGGCCAGCAGATTGCCACGATGGGCAGTACGGATACGGATTCCGTGCGGCTGCATTTCCAGATCCGCTACAAGGCCACGGCCATCGATCCGCTTCGTTATCTGCCGCCGCAGGGCAGTAAACCGAAATGCTGACGGTGAATTAATCGCCAGTCAGACAAGCGGTCCCTTGCTAACAAGAGCGTAAGGTTTATAATGCCTTACGCACCTCAAAGCGGGCGTAGTTCAATGGTAGAACGAGAGCTTCCCAAGCTCTATACGAGGGTTCGATTCCCTTCGCCCGCTCCAGCTTTCCCTCTCTGGTATTTCAAGTCCCTTGCAGTTTCATCATTAAAAGAGATGATTCTTTCAGTGCATAACGACGCCGAAGCGACTGTATTCTCGGCATGTTTACGTTATTACATCGTTATCTCAAACAGTTCGCCATCTTTCACGATGGGTTTTCAATCTTATTGAACCGACGGCAATGCGCTAAAAAGCTGTCTGCCAATATCCGCAATCGCCGCATCCGCCGCCTTTATCGACGCACTGGTTTGTGTAATATAAATCGCTACGTAAAACGGCGGTTTCTGCGGCGGATAAACGGCGGCAATAATCGCGCGCGAGCCGTGACCACCGGCCCCGGTTTTATCGGCGATGGCCCAGCCTGCCGGCAGCGCGGCGCGTAACAGTGCGTCTGCAACTTTGTCTTCCCGCATCCAGGTATCCAGCGTGGTACGGTCAGCCTGAGCCAGAGCCTCTGAAGCTAAAAGTTTATGTAGCGCCAGCGCCATACTTTTGGGCGTTGAGGTATCCCGCACATCGCCGGGCGTGGCTTCATTCAGCGTTGGCTCGGTACGATCCAGACGGGTGACTTGATCGCCGATGCTGCGCATAAATTGCGTGACCGCCGCCGGACCGCCGAGATACCTGAGCAGGCGATTGGCGGCGGTGTTATCGCTATAGCTCACCGCCGCTGAACATAAGGTTCGCAGGGAAAGGGTGGAAGGCGGCAGATAATTTTTGGTGATCGGAGAATACGCCAGCAGTTCATCGGGTTGCAGGGAAACCTTCTCCTCCAGCGAGCCACCGTTGCTGCGCAGCTTATCAAGCAGAGCGGCGCATGCCAGCACTTTAAAGGTGCTGGTCAGCGGAAAACGCTCATCCTGACGCCAGGTAAAAACGGGCGTACCCTGGGCATCCACTACGGCCATTCCGATTCGGGCGTTCAGGCGCGTCTCCTGTTGTTTAAGAACATCGCTCATGCTGGCTGCCCGCGCACAGGGAGCCAGGGCGAACAGGATGAGCGTTACGGCACCAACGATACGTTTCATTTTTTTATGTCCTGTGGAGAACGGTCAGCAGCAAGCCAGAGTACAGGGGCGCTTCGGATACCCCGACAGCGCTGAAAGCGTTATAACTCTCATCGTTAATCGTCGCTGCGATATAAGGAGCCCTGACCACGCCGCGCCCGCGCCCACAGTTCGTCGTCATCCAGTGAGGTCTGAATAAGCTCAATAGGAACTCCGGCATCATTAATCATGGCGACAAGGTAATCATCAATCGGCTCGTAAGGGCCGAGAATAACCTCTTCGCCTTCAATGGCTCGCGCCAGATCGTTGACCTTAAATGCCACATGCGGCACGGTTTTAATCAGCGGATGCAGAGGGGAATCATCGGTAAAACGGTGCCACTGCACGCGAAAGTTACCCGGATTATCGGTGGTATACATCCCGGCTTTTTCACTGTGTACTCCAGCGGTATCCCCGTCCTGAACGGGAATACCGAAATGGTGGAACTGATACTGAATGTCTTTTTTCATTATTGTTACCTTCAGGGTTTTGAGGCTGATGCCGCACTCAGCGCCGCGTTGAATTTTTTCTCTGCGTCATCCACGACGCGCGTCAGTAAGCCCGGATCGACAAAAGCCTGCTTATCCCCTTTTTGCACCCGTTCCTCACGCTGCATGACCTGAGTGACTTCCGGATGATTTGGCAACACGATGTCCGCGTTCAGAGCGCGCAGGCGGGCGAAGCTACGCTGATAATCGGCAACAATTCCCGGATAGCTACGGTTGCCGATTAAGGTGTTGCCCGCCACGCTGATACTACAGGGAAAAACCACGTTGACGGGTTTTCCATCGAGCGTTGAGCGCATGGTCCAGGTGGTGCAGCCCTTTGAATGACCCGGCGTCAGGATGGCTTTCAGGCTGACGTTCCCCAGACGTATAACCTCACCATCATGAAGCGTGTGATCGACGTTCACCGGCGGGAAAAAGGCATTGCCGTAGAGGTTATCTCCTTCATGCTGGCCTTTTTCCAGCGCGGGCACGTCGGCACCCATCGCATAAAAGGTTGCGCCGGTATCGCGCTTAAGCGCCGCCAGTCCCGCCGCATGGTCAAAATGCGCATGGCTATTGATTAACACGTTAACGTCCTGCAAGGAAAAGCCGAGCGAGCGGATATTCTTCTCAATCAGCGGGACATTCTGCGCCAGCCCCGGATCGAGCAGTATGGCCTGCTGGCCTGAAACAATCAGCCAGGTTGTTAAACCGTGAGTGCCAATATAAAAGATATTGTCGGTGACCGGAAAGGGGACGACAGCCTCCGTCCAGTCCGCAGGCTGCGGCGGCGGGGCGACGGCCCATCCCGCAGGGCTGCTCAACAACGCAGACGCTAACAACGTTTTTCTCAGCATATAAACATTACTTCTCAGTGAGTTGTGGTAAATAAAGCCAGGCAACGATAGCGCATAACATGGCGCTGACCGTCAGGGTGACGCCCAGCGCTTGCCCCCAGCCGGAAAGTCCCAGCCCCAGCGCAATCAATATATAATAAAGCAGCCCGAACAATGCCCCCGCCGAGCCGCGGCAATCCGCATACGCGCTCAGCGCCGAGCCGAGCGCCACCGGGATCGCCATGGCAAAAGCTATCGTCACCAGCGCCATCGGCAGCAGGAAAAAGAGAGTATGGCTGAGTAAAAGCACCCCGGCGCTGCCTGCGATATTCAGAAGACAGGCGACGATGACGACCAGAGGCAGGCGCTCACCCTGGCTGAGCAAGGAGCGGCTTACCAGCGAGCCAATGATCGAACCGGTCGCGAGCGCAATGCCGCTATAGCCAAAAGCCTGCGCGTTAAGATGCAGACGCGCAAAGATAAACGGTGCCAGGCTGTAATAGCTGAACAGGCTGACATTAAAAGCGGCGACGAGCAGGGCCGCCAGCCAGATTTTTTTATCCCGGACCATTCGACGGGCGACAGAACAAAACGAAATCTCAATATGCTGCGCCGGACGCGTCTCCGGAACGATCCACAGGCTACCGGCCAGCAGCACAAAAGCCAGCAGCGCCAGCGCGAAAAAAACGCCGTGGAACCCCCAGCGGGATGCCAGTTCGCCGCCAACAGCCACCCCTATCGCAGGGCTGATGGCCAGAGCGATACCGATAAACGAAAAAATACGCGCGAGCTGATGCCCCTGAAAACGGTCGCGCAGCAGGGTTTGCATGACCACCGATCCGGTGGCGGCCCCAAAGGCGGCAATCACTCTGGCGATGAGCAACAGGCTGAAATCACTGACCATTAACGCCATCATGCTGCCGAAGATATAAACGCTTAACCCTGCCAGCAGAGCAGGTCTGCGCCCCCGTAGATCGCAGAGACGACCCCAGAACAACACGCCGACGGCAAAGCCGACGAAATAGACCGACAGCGTTTGTGCCGCGTGCTCAGCGTCAACCAAAAAACCCGCGCTGATGCTGGTCAGCGCCGGGCTGTAAATGGTTTCCGCGATTTGCGGAAACATTAAAAGTGCGGTGATCATCACCGTTGCCGAACGGCTGAACATAGACGCCTCCTGAAGAAAAGAGGCGCTATTGTAGGTAAACCGGTTTTCGCACATTATAAACATAGTGACTAAAAATAGCGGAAATCGGACAACATGGCCTGGCTGAGCAGCGACGCGGTATTTAACCCGGATACCCTGAATAATTCGGTGATCGGGATTTATGCTGAACTGGGCGACCATGATTCAGGATTGCACCAGCATGCAATGGCGCAAATGCTTTTCACGCGTCAGGGCTGCATACGGCTCACGCTCAATGACGGCGAGTTGCTGTGCCTGCTGCCGCCCACGCGTGCAGCGTGGATACCGGCAGGCGTCAGTCATCGCGCGGAAATGAAAAATAGCGTCGCCTATCGTTCCGTCTGGTTTCAACCGCATTGTTTTCCTTCACTCCCGACCGAACCGGCCATTCTTAACGTATCGCCCTTACTGCGCGAGCTGCTGGAACGCATCGCTGAACAGCCGTGGGATACCGGCTGGGACGATGCGCCTTTTTATCATCTTGCCGCGTTATGCTGCGGTGAAATTGGTACAGCTGCTCATGAGCCAATGATGCTTGCACTGCCTAAAGATAAGCGTCTGGCGCACCTTTCCGGCACCACTTTGCCGCCAACGTTGCAGCATCTGGCGGCCCACAGCGGAGCCAGCGAAAAAACGATTAGCCGGATTTTTCGCCGGGAAACCGGCATGTCCTTTCAGCAGTGGCGGCAACAGTGGCGGCTGATGAAAGCGGTGGAACTGCTCTCAACCGGTCAGCGCATCACCGATACCGCGCAGGCGCTGGGCTTTGCCAGCGACAGCGCCTTTGTCTACTTTTTCCGCACCATGACGGGGATGACGCCAGGGCAGTATTTATCATAGCTATCATCATTTTCTTCTTTATCTTTATTTTACCTTCCCTCTGAACATCCAGAACACCAGGCTGTGATACAGCACGACCATCGGGATCACAAACGCGCTTCCCCACAGGACAAATCGCTGGCTTTGCGCCGAGGCGGAGGCGTTTAAAAGCTGCATAAACATGGCGATTAATCTGGCTGATACATTTTCCGGCAATAGCCAGTAAAGCCCGCCAATGACCAGCAACCATAGCGGCAGCCCGAGGCAAAAGAGTTTTACGCACTTATTGCCAGCCCTGCCGCCAAGCCGCCAGCGCAGCCACAGGCAGCCCGCCAGGCAATATCCGCCGATGAAGATACAACCACCGAGTAGAGGGATCGGATGCAACCAGGTAAAAGCGGTTGCCCGCGCGAGTGGGTCCAGCAGACAGCCCGCCATTGCGCCCTGAGTAAACGCGGCCACCGTGGAGGCAATAATATGCACCATATCAAGAAGCTGACGCGTGGAGGCGCTGGCATGGCTGCGATACTCCAGCGCCACGGCGCGGAGTAATAACGCAAGCACCATGATAAAAACTGGAATATATAGCGCGGTAAAAATGTCGGCGTAAATCGCGGGAAAAAGCGCAATGAGTCCGGCGGCGAAGAGCACCAGCCAGGTCTCGTTGGCATCCCAGATGGGCAGGATAGACGCCGCCATCCGCCGCCGATCTTCATCGTCGTGGAACAGCGCAAACAACATGCCAGTGCCGAGATCGGTGCCATCCAGCGCCACATACATTAACAGCGTGAAGGCCAGCAGGCTGGCGCTGAGCAGCTCAGGCGACATCATGCCTCTTCTCCTTCTCCAGGCCCGCGAGACGACGCTTCATAATGCGCCGCGTAGTGGAAGAAATAACGCAGGCCAAACGCAAAGACCGCGCTATACAGCACCACGATGCCTGCGGCCGAGGCGATCATCCACTCCAGCGGTATCGCGGAAAAGCCCGCGGCGGTACGCACCCGCTCCCAGACGAGCCACGGCTGGCGTCCCGTCTCGGTGACGACCCAGCCTGCCAGCATGGCGATAAAGCCGGATGGTGTGGTGAGCATTAGCCAGAGCATAAACCGCGGGGCGTGAAACAGACGGCGGCGCAGGCGCAGGACCAGCGCAATGAGCGCGGTGAGCAGCATCAGCAGGCCCAGTCCCACCATGATCCGAAAAGCGAAAAAAACGATCGCAACGGGGGGTAAATCCCGCGCCGGGAATTCGCTCAGGCTGCGGATATGGCCGCTGAGGTTATGCCGCAGATAGAGCGAGGCGATATCAGGAATTGCCAGCTCGAGCACGTTGCGCTGTTCATCCTGCAAGGGCAGCGCAAACAGGCGCATCGGCTCGCCCCTGCCCGCCGGCGGCGGTTGCCATGCGCCTTCCATCGCCGCCACCTTCTGCGGCTGATACTCCAGCGTATTTTCGCCGTGCAAATCCCCCACCACCACCTGTACCGGCATCAGCACCAGCGCCGCCCACATGGCAGAGGAGATCATCAGCCTGGCCGACGCGGTGTCGCGCTTACGCCTGAGTCGCCAGGCCCCGGTACCGGCAATCAGGAACGCCGTACCCAGCAGCGCGGCAAGCACCATATGGCTGAGCCGCCAGGGAAACGAGGGGGCCAGTAGAATGCTTATCCAGCTCTGCGGATGATAAATACCGTGCTCGATGTAATAGCCCGTCGGCGTATGCATCCATGAGTTAGCGGCGAGGATCCAGAACGCGCTGATCTCCGCGCCCAGTGCGACCATGCAGGTTATCGCGAAGTGAAGACGTGGCCCGATACGGTCGATGCCGAAATACATCGCCCCTGCCAGCGCGGATTCAAGGAAAAACGCGATCAGCACCTCGTAGAACATCAGCGGACCGATAATCCCGCCCACCTGCCGGGAGAACGGCCCCCAGTTGGTGCCGAACTGAAACTCCATTACCACGCCCGATACCGCGCCGACGGCGACCGTGAGAATAAAGATTTTCAGCCAGAAGCGGTACAGCGACATATAGCGTGGTTCGCGTTTCAGTAGCCACATTCCCTCGGCCCATACCAGCCAGTGAGAGAGGCCGAGGGTGAATGCTGCCAGCACGATATGCATCCCGATAGTCAGGGCGAACTGCCCGCGGGAGAGCAGCAGAACCAGATCCTGATCAGGCATTGCTGCTTTTACCGGAATAGCGCGTAATGGGCTTGTCCGGTTCCTCCTGTAATGCGCTGGAAAACGCCTGAACGGCGTTAAAGAACGGCGCGGCTTTTTGCCAGGTATCCTCGTCGCCAAGCATTTTGATAAAGCCGGTTACGCCGGGAGCGGCCGATTTTTTCTCCGGCGCGTCGTGTTTCTCCGTCATCGCCTGCACGCCACGGGTCAGCGCCATCAGCAGATGGTTAAACTGCTCCGGCGGGATTTTGGACAAGGCGACCAGCAGCAGCGACAGGTTCTGTACGCCGGTCTGCGTGCCGGGCTGGTTCAGACCGTCCACCACGATTTTGGCGATTTGCGTATTGGCTTTCACCATGTCGTTGGCAAGACGTAAAAAACCGTGGTGGTGCAGGTTTTCCAGTAAATCGCTCAGCGCGTCGCCTGCCGAGGGCTGCGTCTGCGCCGGGGGAACCTCGTAATTCATGCGTTCTGCCATCAGCTTTTCTCCGGGTGTGACGTGTGTTGTGGGGGAAGGGTGTAGGTTGGCTGCTGCCATTTCACCTCAACGGGAAGGTGATCCAGCGGGGTGCGCTGGCCGTAGCGGAAATTATCTTTCGTCAGCGGCGATCCCTGCACCGGACGATCGATTTTTTGCATCGATATCGCAATTTCTTTATACGCAGGGGTATTGACGTGCGGATCGTGATGCTCTCCGGTAAGCCCGTTAACGCCGGGCTTACCGTGGTGAATGGGAATGAACAGCACGTTGCCGCCGGTACGTTCGGTGATCAGCACCCGCACTTCCAGCGCGCCGCGCCTCGAGGTCAGGCGCACCCAGTCTCCCTCCTGTAATTGCCGTTCGGCGGCAAGGGAGGGGCTGACCTCAACAAACCACTCCGGCGACAGCGACAGCAAACGACCGCCGCGCCCGCTCTGGTTCGTCGACTGAAAATGCTCCAGCATACGTCCGTTATTGAGCAGCAGATCGTACTGCGCATCCGCAGTCTCCTGCGGTAACTGCCACTCAAGAGGGTAGAGGCGGGCTTTTTTATCCGGGAACTTAAAGCCGTCGGTATACAGCAGCGGCGTGCTGGTGCCATCTGGCTTGACGGGCCACTGCTGGGACTGCCAGCCGCTGAGCTTGTCATAGCTGACTCCCGCAAAAGCGGTGGCGATGCTTGCCGCCTCCCGCATAATCTCCTTCGGATGCCGGTAGTACCAGGGGTGCCCCAGCCGTGAGGCCAGATCGGTGAGGATTTTCCAGTCCGGGCGGGACTCGCCCAGCGGCGGTAGCACCTCATAGAAGCGTTGAATACGGCGTTCGGTATTCACAAAGGTGCCCTCTTTCTCCACCGACGGGCAGCCGGGAAGCACCACGTCGGCAAATTCCGCCGTGCGGCTCATGAAAATATCCTGTACGACCATAAACTCCAGGCGGGTAAAGGCTTCATGAACGTTATGCGAGTCGGCGTCGGAGAAGGCGGTCTCCTCGCCGATGATATACATGGCTTTGATCTTGCCTTCGTGAGCGTGCTGCACCATCAGGAAGTTATCCGCGCCCGCTTTGTCCGACAGCGCCTGCGGCGAGACGCCCCAGGCATGGGCCCATTTTTCGCGCATCTGCGGATCGGTGACTTTCTCATAGCCGGGATAAACGTTGCTCAGGCAGCCAAAATCGCTGGCCCCTTGCACGTTGTTATGGCCGCGCATCGGATAGCCGCCGGTGCCAGGGCGACCGTAATTGCCGGTCACCAGCAGCAGGTTTGACAGCGCGGTGCTGGTGTCTGCGCCGTGGCTGTGCTGGGTTATGCCCATCGCCCACAAAATACAGACCCGCTTCGCCTGGCCGATCATTTCCGCCGCCTCGCGCAGCGCCTGCGGCTCCAGGCCCGTTACCTGGCTGACGAACTCCAGCGTGAAGGGCTGCAAACTCTCCTGATATTCCTCTGTACCGTTAACCTGCTCGCGCAGGAAGGCGTCATCGGCGTAGCCGTGATCGAACATATAGCGCGACATGCCCGACGCCCAGGCCAGATCGGTTCCCGGACGGATACGCAAATAGAGGTCGGCGCGCTCGGCCATCTCATGTCGGCGCGGATCGACCACCAGCAGTTTTTGCCCGTTGTGTTTGTGCGCATGTTTAATACGCGAGGCGATCACCGGATGGTTTTCTGCCAGGTTACTGCCCACCAGCACAATCAAATCCGCCTGCTGTAAATCGGTAATGCTGCCCGCATCGCCGCCGTAGCCGACGGTGCGAAACAGCCCTTCGGTCGCCGGGTTCTGGCAGTAGCGCGACGAGTTATCGACATTGTTGGTACCGAAAATCAGGCGGGCGATTTTTTGCGTCAGGTAGGCTTCCTCGTTGCTGGCTTTGCTTGAGCCGATAAAGCCGATACTGTCGCCGCCGTGCTCGCGGGCGATGCCGCTGAGTTTGCGCGCCACCAGATCCAGCGCCTCATCCCAGCTGGCAGGCCGAAAGCGGCCATTTTCGCGGATAAGCGGCGTGGTCAGACGTTCTTCGCTATTGACAAAATCCCAGCCGAATTTGCCTTTCACGCAGGTAGAGATGCTATTGACCGGCGCATCCGCCACCGGCTGCACTTTCAGAATGTGGCGGTCGCGAGTCCACATCTCGAAACTGCATCCCACGCCGCAGTAGGTACAGACGGTTTTGGTTTTTTTAATCTCCTGCTGACGTAACGCGACGTCGATCAGCGAGACCCCGGTAATCGGCTCCATCCCGATACTGTTTTCCAGCGATTTCACAAAATCGATTAACGGGCGTTTCAGATCCGTCGGCATACTGGTGAACGGCCCGGCATCAGGCTGCATGGTTTTTTCCAGCAGCGCGTTACACGGACATACCGAAACGCAGTGCCCGCAGCTGACGCAGCTCGATCCGGCGATGCGCTCTCCACCATCCCACAACACGCGCGGATGCGGCTGGTTAAAATCAATGCTCAGGGTTTCATTGACCTCGACGTTCTGACACGCCTCCACGCAGCGTCCGCAGAGAATGCACTGGTCCGGATCGTAGGTGTAAAACGGATTAGAGTGGTCTTTATCGGCAGGCTTGGGCTGATAAGGGTAAAACTGAATCGGCATATGCATATCGGCGACGGTATTATGCAGCGTACAGTCGCCGGTGTTGTGTTCGCAGACGGTACAGTACAGCTCGTGGCGGTTGAGTAGTCGGTCCATCCCCTCCTGCTGCGCTGCCAGCGCGTCGGCAGGCTGCGAGTAGATCTCCATGCCGTCATGGGTGCGTAAGGTACAGCCACGGGTCAACTCGCCCTGATATTCCACCCAGCAAACATCGCAGGTTTGCAACGGCGGCAGGGCAGGGTGGTAGCAAACGTGCGGCAGTGTCTTCTCATGCTTAGCCAGAAAATCAATCAGCGGCTCGTCGGCCATGCCGCTCAGTGTTTCGCCGTTCCAGTGGATTGTGCAGGGAGTACCGCTGGGCATTTCAGACCTCCGTAAGCCGCGCCACGATCGGCGGCGCGGGTGCGACATTGGTCTAAATGAGCTTAGACAGTTCTGTCCGGGGCCGGATGCTTTACTTAAGTTTACATTACAAAGCGCGGGGTTTTAGGATTAATCCTGGTGGCGGAGCCATTACTTACGGCTGCCATAACTGCTCCTTCCCGGACAGCTTTTTATTCAGGTAATACGCCGCGCTGATCAGCGCCAGATGGGACAATGCCTGCGGAAAATTGCCCAGCGCATGTCCCCAGGCGTCAAATTCCTCCGCATACAGCCCCAGGTGATTGGCATATTTCAGCGCTTTTTCGAACTCTTCCCGCGCTTCACCCAGCCGGTCCGCTCTGGCAAGGCATTCGATATACCAGAATGAACAGGCGACAAAGTAGCCTTCTTCACCGTGGAGAGAATCCGCAGGCGTCTCACTGGCAATATAGCGACGCACCATGCCATCGCGCACCAGCTTGCGCTTAATCGCGTCGAGGGTGGCAAGCCAGTCGGGATCTTTGGCGCTGACAAAACGCAGTAACGGCATCAGGAGCATTGAGGCGTCCAGATCGGTGCCGTGGCGGGTAGAGGTAAAATGGCCCTGCTTCTCGTTCCAGAAGTTTTCCCAGATATCTTCCCGGATGGCCTGGCGCGCGCTTTCCCAGCGCTGATACGGCATCGAGAGCGAGCGCTTTGCGCCGAGGCGCAGCGCGCGATCCAGGGCGACCCAGCACATCAAACGGGAGTAAAGAAAATGCTCGGCTTCACCGCGCATCTCCCAGATCCCGGCATCGGCGGTATGCCAGATATCGCAGACGTGATCGACCAGTTTGATGACGTGCTCCCAGGCGCGATGGGGAATACCATCGCCATACTTGGTCGCCAGATAGAGGGTATCCAGTAGCTCACCATAAATATCGAGCTGCCGCTGTTTATACGCGTCATTACCGATACGAACCGGCACCGACGCACAATAGCCTTTCAAATGCGTGAGCTCTTCCTCATTCAGCTCGGTGCCGCAGTCCATGCGATACATCACCTGTAATTTTTCAGGGTCGAAGCGGCTGGCTTCCATGCAGCGCCCCACCCAGCGGCCAAAGTCGGCGGCCTCATCGACATAGCCCAGCCGGATCAGGGCATAGCAGCTAAAGGAGGAGTCACGTATCCACGCGGCGCGGTAGTCCCAGTTACGTTCCCCGCCGAGCAGTTCAGGCAGCCCGAACGTAGCCGCCGCGGCAATGGAACCCTGCGCTTTTGAGCTGAGCAACTTAAGCACCAGCGCCGAGCGGATCAGGATCTCATGCCAGCGCCCCTTGTATTTATTTTTATCCACCCATTGCTGCCAGTACGCTAACGTCTCCTGCTGGCGCTGTATGACATCCTGTTTTTTCCAGCGTTTCACCTCATCACCGCCGAGAATGAAAAACGCCTCTTCACCCGCACGCAGGGTAAACGTGCTGTTCAGGAATCCCTCCTTTTCTTCTAACGGGACGGAGGTTTTCAGGGTGATTTTATCGTCGTTCTCACCCTGCCAGACCACGAACGTCTTATTAACCTGCGGTGACGGGGCGTGTCTGCCGTAGTCGAAATTCACCCGACAGCGCAGAGTAATGCTGGCTTCTCCCTGATCGACCCGCAGACGGCGAATGATGCAGGGCAGTGCGTCGTGACTCTCTCTGATCGGCATAAAATCGGTTAATTCGACGATAGCGTCCTCGGAGAGCCATCGCGTCTGTAACAGGTTGCTGTCCGGCAGGTAAGACTGAAGGGAACGCCACTGGTCGCCGTCCGGCGATAAGGTGAAAACCCCCGCCCGTTCGTCATCCAGCAGCGAGACAAACAGAGAAGGGCTGTCCAGATTGGGCCAGCACAGGAAATCGATAGCGCCGTCGGAGGTAATTAACGCGCAGGTGCGCAAATCACCGATGATCCCATGGTCGCCAATAGGCCTTAACGATTGTTTGTACTTATTCTTTTTCATATGAGAAAGAGCTTAGTACAGTGGGTGATATTTAAACAAAGCGGATAGCAGTTTTTGACAAGCGGCAGAAAACCACCGGAAGAAAAAAGAGAAGGGGGACGTTTTCTGCCCCTCTTTTATGGGCGAAGTAGTTAGTTAACGCCGGGGGCAATTGAGCGATCTGGCCCGCAAAGCATGACGGATTTTCCCTCGTCCATACTGTCTCTGAAATGCTGCTGCTTACCAATGCTGATGCCCGCGCCACACCACATTAAATGATGTTCGTGACGGCTACTGATTTCGGCAGGAGCATCGCTGACGGTGGAGGAGACCTCGACGCTAAAACCCTGACCGTATAACCGAATCGCTTCCAGCCAGATTTCGTTATCATCTTTCACGCTAACCGCTTCCAGAAACAGGGGCGTATCACCTTCCCGGCTGGAGGCGCGCGTCAGCGAGTCTGCGCGTTGAACGATGCACTGATGAAAACGTTGTAGACGGCGGCGGGAGCCTTCCCGGGTGTCTTTCTGAAGCCAGCGGTTTAGCGGACGCAGTAAGGAGTTAATCACGTCATTACTACTGTAATCGCTCACAATATTGCGGAAGTAGCGTGACAATGCACGATCGGAGGAAAACTCAAGCTGCCAGAGTAATTCGCCTTTTAACGCTACCCAGCCATAAGAGTGCAGGGGAATACCTGACTGACGGCTTTGACGAATTTGAAGAAGCGTCGCGCCACTCGCCGTCTGTGCTTTTAACGTACGAATGTCCTCAAGCTGCTGTTCGTTCCAGCCTTCTGAAAATTCGCCAGCGCTAATCAGCCCGTAACGATACCAGCGTCGCAGGTTGGAAGGGTGAATGCCGGTAATTATGCAGACGTTATCTGTTGAATGGTATTTCATACTAAGCCCCCTTAAAGGGATGCCGTCAGATGAAGGATCATTATGAACCCGTCTGTCTAAAATTAATACAGTGGATTATGCTAATTACAAAACTTCACGCGATTTTTCGCACCCCGTACATCAAGAAGCAGATAAATATGACGTTTTAATTAAAATTAAAAAATTATATTAAACAGAACAGTGGGTATCTGCCCGACAATGACGCTCGTCGGGCAGCAGATAAATTAGCTGAAAAACATCACCGAAACGCAGAGTAAACCAACAATTAGGGTAATAAGATTAGCCAGTGAACGGTAAGGTTTTAACGATGCAATCAGGTAAGTGGAAAGCGTTGGCATGATGAACAGGATCACCGCTATCAGCGGGCCGCTGATAGCATAAATCATGGAAATCGCATTTGGGTTAATACAGCACACGACGAACGTTGTCAGTGAAATGAGGATCACCGACATCGCCCGATTAAATGCCCGGCTTTTTTTCACGCCCGCATAGTCTAAAGCCGATTTGACGATTTCGGTCGCGCCTTCGATAACGCCAAAATAGGTGCCAAGGAAAGATTTAGACATCGCTATCACCGCCACCACAATGCCGGAAATGGCCAGCCAGGCTGGTGAATCAGGCATCGCTGAGAGGGCGGATAAAATAGTCACGCCTTCCTCTCTGGCGGCATTAATATAAGAAGACGGAATCGATAGCAGGCAGCTAAAAACAAAAAACAGCACGCTCAGGCAGATAATCAGGTAAGCCACTTTCATGATTTTTTTGCATTTATCCATGGCCTGCTCACGATATTTTTCCTGTCTGTCGATGGCAAACGTGGAAATAATCGGCGTATGACTAAAAGCGAAAACCATCACGGGAACAGAGAGCCACACCTGGTGCAACGTATGGCTATCAAAGGTGATTTGACTGGTGAGTAAAGAGGGTTGCCAGCGACCGGTCAGATAGACCGACAGGAACAGGAAGTACGCGATAAGTGGAAAAACCAGTAATCCCATCACCCGAATTGTGGCGCGACGCCCCATTAAAAAGATAGCGTTCAATACCACTACCACGCCCAGACTTACCAGCATCCGCACGGCGGTTGTCACGGGGTGGTATTTCGCGACCTGCTCGCACAGCGAGTTAGTAATGGCGACGGCATAGATCAGGATGACCACAAAAAAGGCGACAAAATAGAGCGCAGTGATCGCACTGCCGATTTTCCTGCCGTAATAGTGGGTCACAGCTCCGGTGATCCCTTCACCCGCCGGGGTCTGCGCAGAGAGGATAAACTGGCACAGCGCTTTATGCGGCCAGTAGGTTAATGGATATGCCACCAGGGCGGTAATAAACAGCACTACGGCACCGGCAGATCCAAGTTGAATGGGGAGAAATAGCGTCCCTGCACCCACAGCCGTTCCATACAGCGCGAAACTCCACAGAGTCTCTTCTTTTGACCAAAATTTCGACATTAGTTAGTTTTTAATAGCATGTAAGTGAAAAAAAGAAGCGCAACTTACCATAATTCTGCGGCCAGGTGGCATATTGCCAGCAAGAGGGGATTCTGCGTGCAAACTAAATTAACAATCTATTGTGATAAATCTCACTTATTTAAAACAATTAAAATAAGAGATATTAACAATGCACTACTATGGCGGGGGATTTTTCGCTGAGGTCGTCATGAAAGAGGTGGTCATCGTTGGGGCTGTTCGCACGCCCATTGGTTGTTTCCAGGGCACGCTGTCGCGCCTTTCCGCCGTCGATCTTGGCAGCACGGTCATCCGGGCGCTGATCGAGCGCAGCGGCATTCAGGCGCAAAATGTGGATGAAGTGATCCTCGGCCAGGTATTGACGGCCGGGGCGGGACAAAATCCGGCCCGCCAGTCAGCGCTGAACGGCGGCCTGCCCAATACGATGTCGGCCATCACCATTAACGACGTATGCGGCTCCGGGCTGAAGGCGCTGCATTTGGCAACCCAGGCTATCCAGTGTGGTGAAGCGGATGTCGTCATTGCCGGAGGCCAGGAAAACATGAGCCGTGCGCCGCATGTGCTCACCGACAGCCGCACCGGCGCACAGCTGGGGAACAGCCAGCTCATCGACAGTCTGGTCCACGATGGACTTTGGGATGCCTTTAATGATTATCACATGGGCGTGACGGCAGAAAATCTGGCGCGCGAATATGGTATCAGCCGCGAGTTACAGGATGACTGGGCGCTGCGATCTCAGCACAAGGCGCGTCTGGCTATCGATTCCGGACGTTTTAAAGATGAGATTGTCCCGGTTGCCACCGTGCGTGCCGATGGCACGAGCGTGCTGGTGGACACCGACGAACAGCCGCGCACCGATACCAGTGCCGAAGGGCTGGCGCAGCTGATTCCGGCCTTTGAGCGTACCGGTTCGGTGACGGCGGGGAATGCCTCCTCCATTAATGACGGCGCAGCGGCTGTCATGATGATGAGCGAAGCAAAAGCGCAGGAACTTAATCTGCCGGTGCTGGCGCGCATTCGGGCCTTTGCCAGCGTCGGGGTAGATCCTGCCCTGATGGGGATCGCCCCGGTCTACGCCACCCGCCGCTGCCTGGAAAGAGCGGGATGGACGCTGGGCGAGGTGGATTTACTGGAAGTGAATGAAGCCTTTGCCGCACAGGCCATTTCGGTCGGTAAAATGCTGGAGTGGGACGCCAGCCGGGTGAATGTTAACGGCGGCGCTATTGCGCTGGGCCATCCGATTGGTGCCTCGGGATGTCGTATCCTGGTATCACTGGTGCATGAAATGATCAAGCGTCAGTCCCGCCGTGGCGTGGCCACGCTCTGTATCGGCGGTGGTCAGGGTGTCGCCCTGGCTATCGAACGCGATTAGTTTTCCCTTCCCCCGGCCAAAAAAAAGCCCTCAACAATGAGGGCAAAGGCCAGTTACAGAAGTTCTTATTTCACTCATACGTTGCTACTGTCAGTAGCGATTAGCGTATTTAAAAGCTGGGTGTTAATTTAACGAAACATCGTTTCATAATCTGTGACGCTTAACGCATTTGCAAGAATTTCCTTAGAACCGCTCTCATGGCGGGCGTTTCTGTGACCTGCGGCCAACCTGTCTTTATTTCTTTGCCAGTTTTTTAGCATCCGCTGTTTTTTTATCAAGGTTATTTAACTGATTGTAATTTATGATTTTACCTCCTTGCTCTCGGGCCGTGTTGACCATTTTTGCGATCGTAGCGACATTTTCGAACTTTAGTTGGAAAAAATTGAAACGTTGTTTTATTTATAATTGAAAAGACGTTTCAGGAGGGATAAGATGGAGACATCAACAGAGCGAAACAGGTTTTCGCTTCGCGAGCCAGTATGGCTCACCGATTCTCTTCTGGAGGTAACGTGGACATCAGACAAAGCATCCACAGCGAACATGCTAAGACCCTGGATACTCAGGGGCTGCGCAAAGAATTTTTAGTCGAAAACGTGTTTGTGGCCGATGAATACACCATGGTGTACAGCCACATTGACCGTATTATCGTTGGCGGCATTATGCCGGTGGCGAAGACGGTTTCCGTGGGTGGCGAAGTGGGTAAACAGCTTGGCGTCAGCTATTTTCTGGAACGCCGCGAGCTGGGCGTGATTAACATCGGCGGCCCTGGCACGATCACCGTTGATGGCACCTGTCATGAAATCGGTCATCGCGACGCGCTGTACGTTGGTAAAGGGGCGAAAGAAGTGGTTTTCGCCAGCGTTGATGCGGCAAAACCGGCTAAGTTTTACTACAACTGCGCCCCGGCCCATACCGCCTATCCCACCAAAAAAGTGACGCCTGCGGATGTCGCGCCCGTCACGCTGGGGGATAACCTCACCAGCAACCGCCGCACCATCAACAAATACTTTATTCCTGATGTGCTGGAAACCTGTCAGCTCAGCATGGGCCTGACCGAACTGGCTCCGGGCAACCTGTGGAACACCATGCCGTGCCATACCCATGAGCGCCGCATGGAAGTTTATTTCTACTTCAATATGGATGAAGACACCTGCGTGTTTCACATGATGGGGCAGCCGCAGCAAACACGGCATATCGTGATGCAAAACGAGCAGGCGGTGATTTCTCCGAGCTGGTCGATTCACTCCGGCGTTGGCACCAAAGCATATACCTTCATCTGGGGCATGGTCGGTGAAAACCAGGTCTTTGATGATATGGACCACGTAGCGGTAAAAGATTTGCGCTAGTCGCGCTGGCATCAGTCTATTTGCCTGTTGTGACAGGCTCTGAAAGATAAGGAACGAAAAATGATTCTGGAAGCATTTTCTCTGCAAGGTAAAGTCGCGGTGGTATCCGGATGCGATACCGGTTTGGGTCAGGGTATGGCGCTGGGTCTGGCCGAAGCTGGCTGCGACATTGTCGGCATCAATATTGTTGAACCGACAGAAACCATTGAGCGGGTAACCGCGTTGGGCCGCCGCTTCCTCAGCCTGACCGCCGATCTGCGCCAGATTGATGGCATTCCGGCACTGCTGGAACGCGCCGTGGCTGAGTTTGGTCATATTGATATTCTGGTCAATAACGCGGGTCTGATCCGTCGCGAAGATGCGATCAACTTTAGCGAAAAAGACTGGGATGATGTCATGAACCTGAACATCAAGAGCGTGTTCTTTATGTCTCAGGCGGCGGCGAAGCATTTCATTGCGCAGGGCAAGGGCGGCAAAATCATTAACATCGCCTCCATGCTGTCGTTCCAGGGGGGCATTCGCGTTCCGTCCTACACTGCCTCAAAAAGCGGCGTAATGGGCATTACCCGTCTGATGGCGAACGAGTGGGCGCAGCATAACGTCAACGTCAATGCGATTGCGCCGGGCTATATGGCGACCAACAATACGCAGCAGCTGCGTGCCGATGAGCAACGTAGCGCGGAGATCCTCGACCGTATCCCGGCGGGCCGCTGGGGTCTGCCGAGCGATCTGATGGGGCCGGTGGTGTTCCTTGCCTCCAGCGCGTCTGATTACATTAACGGTTATACCATCGCCGTAGACGGCGGCTGGCTGGCGCGTTAATTAGCGTAGCGCCGCTGGCGTCATGCCGGGCGGCGCTGCGCTTGCCCGGCCTACGTGTCATTGGTTTTCTCGCGTCGGGAGAGCATGGGCTGGCGTCATGCCGGATGGCGGCTTCGCCTTATCCGGCCTACAAATGTTGCGGTATTATGTACGACAACGAAATTGTAGGCCCGTGCAAGCGCAGCGCCGCCGGGCAGGGCAGGCAAAAGCGGCTACGTGTGGTTGTAATGTCGGATGGCGGCTTCGCCTTATCCGGCCTACATGATGCTGCGGTATTATGTGCGACAGCGAAATGGTAGGCCCGTGCAAGCGAAGCGCCGCCGGGCAAAGGCCGCGTTAACCCTCGCAGCCATGACGTTTAAACCTCGCCCCACCGGCGGGGTTTTTTGTTTCTTATATAATCAAAGTCCATATGCCAGTTAGCGTAATATCCATGCCTTTTCCAGCAGCTATTTCTGTATTGTTATTTAAATTCATATAAATCATAAAATTAAAAATAATTTATTAAATACAACTCTTTTTTAAAATTGTAATGTCCATCACATAACCTCACCTCATAGCCAATTAATCCATATATACGCTTTTTCTTACCTGACAGCTCAATTGATTCATCTCGTAAATTGATTTCATCTACTCTCGGTTCAGGCAGGAAAAAATGACTTCAATCAGTCACAATCCAACGGCGGTGCCGCGCGCATTACGCGATACGCGTCGAATGAATATGTTTGTTTCGGTGTCGGCTGCGGTCGCCGGACTGCTGTTCGGTCTGGATATCGGCGTGATTGCCGGTGCGCTACCGTTTATTACCGATCACTTCGTCCTTACCAGCCGACTTCAGGAATGGGTGGTGAGCAGCATGATGCTCGGTGCAGCGCTGGGCGCGCTGTTCAACGGCTGGCTCTCCTTCCGGCTAGGGCGTAAATACAGCCTGATGGCGGGAGCGGTGCTGTTTATCGCCGGGTCGCTGGGCTCAGCGCTTGCGCCGGGCGTGGAAGTGCTGATCGCGGCTCGCATTGTGCTCGGGGTGGCGGTGGGGATCGCCTCCTATACCGCGCCGCTGTACCTGTCGGAAATGGCCAGTGAAAACGTGCGCGGCAAAATGATCAGCATGTATCAATTGATGGTCACCCTGGGCATCGTGCTGGCCTTTTTGTCCGATACGGCCTTCAGCTACAGCGGCAACTGGCGCGCGATGCTCGGCGTGCTGGCGCTCCCGGCGATTCTGTTGATGATACTGGTGATCTTCCTGCCTAACAGCCCCCGCTGGCTGGCAGAAAAAGGTCGGCATATTGAAGCGGAAGAGGTGCTGCGGATGCTGCGCGACACCTCGGAAAAAGCGCGCGAAGAACTCAATGAAATTCGTGAAAGCCTGAAACTGAAGCAGGGCGGCTGGAAGCTGTTTAAGGTTAACCGCAACGTGCGTCGCGCGGTGTTTCTTGGCATGCTGCTTCAGGCGATGCAGCAGTTCACCGGCATGAATATCATCATGTACTACGCGCCGCGTATTTTTAAAATGGCCGGGTTTACCACCACCGAGCAGCAGATGATCGCCACGCTGGTTGTCGGGCTGACCTTTATGTTCGCCACCTTTATCGCTATTTTTATGGTCGATAAGTCCGGGCGTAAACCGGCGCTGAAGATCGGCTTTAGCGTGATGGCGCTGGGAACGCTGGTGCTGGGCTACTGCCTGATGCAGTTCGATCAGGGCACCGCCTCACCGGGCCTGTCGTGGCTCTCCGTAGGGATGACCATGATATGTATCGCGGGCTATGCAATGAGTGCCGCGCCGGTAGTATGGATCCTGTGCTCTGAAATCCAGCCGCTCAAATGTCGCGACTTCGGCATTACCTGTTCAACGACGACCAACTGGGTGTCGAACATGATCATCGGGGCCACCTTCCTGACGCTGCTCGACAGTATCGGCGCGGCCGGAACCTTCTGGCTCTACACGGCGCTGAATATTGCTTTCGTTGGCATCACGTTCTGGCTGATCCCGGAGACCAAAAACGTCACCCTGGAGCATATCGAACGCAACCTGATGGCGGGGAAAAAACTGCGCAATATCGGCAATTGATCCCGGTCGTTGCGGGAGGGCGCGCGCCAAAAGGCTGGTAAGTCGATGGCAACTTTGCTTCACTGTCTTTTTGACGCGCGTTAAGGATAAGTGAGATGAAAACCATTGGCCTGCTGGGCGGCATGAGCTGGGAATCAACGATCCCCTATTATCGTTTAATCAACGAAGGCGTTAAGCAGCGTCTTGGCGGACTGCACTCTGCCAGCCTGCTGCTGCACAGCGTGGATTTTCATGAGATTGAAGCATGCCAGGCCAGCGGCGAGTGGGAAAAGGCCGGAGAAATTCTCGCTCAGGCGGCGGTGGGTTTGCAGCGCGCCGGAGCCGAGGGGATCGTGCTGTGTACCAATACCATGCACAGGGTGGCGGAGCAGATTGAAGCGCGTTGTTCGCTGCCGTTTTTGCATATCGCCGAGGCGACCGGGCGGGCGATTGCGAAACAGGATCTGCGGCGGGTGGCGCTACTCGGCACTCGCTATACCATGGAGCAGGATTTTTATCGCGGGCGGCTGGCGCAGCAGTTTGCGATTGAAACGCCAATCCCGGAAGCGGAAGATCGCCTGCGTATCAACCAGATTATCTTTGATGAGTTATGCCTCGGCACCTTCACTGAGGCCTCGCGCGATTACTATCTTCAGGTGATTCAGCGTCTGGCAGAGCAGGGGGCGGAAGGGGTGATTTTCGGCTGCACCGAGATTGGTCTGCTGGTCCCCGCCGAACTCAGCCCCCTTCCGGTATTCGATACTGCCGCTATCCACGCGGCGGATGCGGTTGATTTTATGCTCTCGTAAGCATCGCCGCCAGCGGTGCGGTGATCCGTGGCAGGCTGGCTTGCAGATGGTCGGTAAAGGCGTCCACCAGCGCCGAGGCCGGGCGATGCAGGGGGCGGATCAGGCTGACGGTGAACGGCACGTCGATGCTAAAGGCCCGCACCGCCACGCCGGTTCCGGCATAGTCCAGCGCGGTCAGCGGGTTGACGACCGAGATCCCCGCGCCCGCTCGCACCAGCGCGCAAATTGACGCGGCGCTGTGCGTCTCCACTACCATCCGCCGTTTCACCTGATGGTCGCTGAACAACGCATCCAGTAGCTGACGATAGCTGTCGGTGCGCGACAGGCTGATGTAATTTTCACCCTGGAAATCGGCAGGTGTCAGGATGTCGCGGGCCGTTAAGGGGTGATCCTGCGGTAGTACGCAGACCTCGTTAAGCGTCAGCAGCGGCGTGCGTTCGGTGCCGGCTGGCGTGTGCAGCGTTTCGGTCAGCCCGAGATCGTGGCGCTGCGCCGAGAGCCACTCTTCCAGCAGCGGCGACTCCTGCGGCACAATATTCAGGCTTACCTCCGGATAACGCGTCAGAAAAGGCGGGATTAGCATCGGCAGAAAAGACTGCGAAAATACCGGCAGGCAGACGACGGACAGCTCGCCCTGACGAAACTCGCGCAAACTTTCCGCGGCGCTGACAATGCGATCCAGCCCGTACCACGAGCGCTGCACCTCTTCAAACAGCCGTAATCCCTGCACTGTCGGATGCAGTCTGCCGCGCGTGCGCGTAAATAGTGTTAGCCCCAGCACCTTCTCAAAGCGCGCCAGTTCGCGGCTGACCGTCGGCTGCGAGGTATGTAGCATCAGCGCGGCCTCGGTAAGATTCCCGGTGGTCATCACCGCGTGAAAAATCTCGATGTGACGTAGATTGACGGCGGGCATGTTGGCTCCTGAGGAATAAATCCATATCATTTTTGCATAGACTGGCGATAAAACGATATTTTTTATTCGCTTCCTGCTGTGGCGTAATGGAAAAAATTCCCGAATGGAGTCAACCATGCCGCGCGCTCTGCACACCACCGACAGCGATTTAAACGCTGAAAATCTGTTACGCTTACCCGCTGAATTTGGCTGCCCGGTCTGGGTCTACGATGCGCAAATCATCCGCCGTCAGATTGCCCTGCTGAGCCGTTTTGACGTGGTGCGTTTTGCGCAAAAAGCCTGCTCAAATATTCATATTCTGCGCCTGATGCGCGAGCAGGGAGTCAAGGTGGATTCGGTATCGCTGGGGGAAATCGAACGCGCGCTGGCAGCGGGCTATGATCCGCAAACCCATCCGGACGATATCGTGTTTACCGCCGATCTTATCGACAGCGATACCCTGGCGCGGGTACATAAATTGCAGATCCCGGTCAATGCCGGGTCAATTGATATGCTCGAGCAACTCGGGCAGGTTTCGCCGGGCCATCGCGTCTGGCTGCGGGTGAATCCGGGCTTCGGTCACGGACACAGCCAGAAAACCAATACCGGCGGCGAAAACAGCAAACACGGGATCTGGCACGGCGATCTTCCGGCGGCGCTGGCAACCATCGAGCAGTATGGCCTGCATCTTATCGGCATTCACATGCATATTGGCTCGGGCGTGGATTACGCTCATCTTGAGCAGGTCTGTGGCGCGATGGTACAGCAGGTGATTGATTGCGGTCAGGATCTGGAGGCGATCTCTGCGGGAGGCGGATTATCGATCCCGTACCGCGAAGGTGATGAGTCGATCGATACCGATCACTATTTTGGCCTGTGGAACGCCGCGCGGGAGCAGATTGCCCGTCACCTGGGCCATGCCGTTAAACTGGAAATTGAACCGGGACGTTTTCTGGTGGCTGAATCCGGGGTGCTGGTGTCTCAGGTGCGGAGCGTTAAGGCGATGGGCAGCCGTCATTTTGTACTCATCGATGCCGGATTTAACGACCTGATGCGTCCGGCCATGTACGGCAGCTATCACCATATTAGCGCGCTGGCGGCCGATGGGCGGGATTTGGACGGTGGCCCGCTGCTGGAGACGGTGGTTGCCGGGCCGCTGTGTGAATCGGGCGATGTGTTTACCCAGCAGGAGGGTGGCAAAGTCGAAACCCGCGCACTGCCAGCGGTCGTGCCGGGCGATTATCTGGTCCTGCACGATACCGGGGCCTATGGCGCATCAATGTCGTCGAACTACAACAGCCGCCCGCTGCTGCCGGAAGTGCTGTTTGACGGCGGAAAAGCGCGTTTAATCCGCCGCCGTCAGACCATTGATGAACTGCTGGCGCTGGAACTGCTCTGATTGAAATAGGGCCCGGTCGTGACAGAATCACGTAACACCAGTTTACCGGTGAACGGCGGGATCGGCTCCAGCGGCTGCCCGCCCACCAGCTTGATCGCCTGATCGATCGCCGTGATAATCATGGTGTCGATGGGCAGATAAACCGTTGACAGTCCTGGTTCCAGCCAGCGGGCGCTGGGAGCATCGTCAAAGCCGAACAGCGAAATATCCTGCGGAATATGCAGCTCCGCCTGGTGCAGTGCTTTTGACGCGCCCAGCGCCATATCATCGTTGCAGGCAAACAGCGCGCTGAATTTCACCTCTTCCGCCAGCAGTTCCTGACAGAGCTCGTAGCCACGCGTCATACTGGCATCGCCGTATTTGACCTTACGTTCATCCTGGGCAATACCGTGTTTTTCAAGCGCCTGGCGATAGCCCATCAGGCGCGCCTTGCCGGTCGGGGTATGGATCGGGACGGTGATGCAGGCGATGTCCCGGTGGCCCTGAGAAATCAGATACTCTACCGCCTGAAATGCGGCGTCCTGCTGCTCAAAGAACACACAGCGTTCGCGCGCGGAACTGACGTCGCGATTGATGATGATCAGCGGCATCGGCAGCGAAGTGATCAGCGAGGTCATCGTCTTTTCGCTCATAAAGCGCGTATAAAGCACGATGGCATCGCAATGGCGATCGGCCAGCATCTGCACCGCTTGCTCTTCGCACTCCGGCGTGTCATGGCCGTCGGTAACAATCAATTGTTTACCATACGATTCCGTCTGGCGCGCCGCCTGTTGCAGCAAGCGGCCAAAATAGAAACCATCAAAGGTTGAGACCACCAGGCCAATGCTATTACTGGTGCGATTAGCCAGCGAGCGGGCGAGAAAGTTGGGGCGATAGCCCAGCTCTTCCATGGCCTTAAAAACCTGCTGACGGGTGCTCTCTTTCACCTGACCTGTGCCGTTCAGTACGCGGGAAACCGTCGCTTTCGACACCCCGGCGCGTAGTGAGACATCCAGCATTGTTGCCATTATTTGTTCCTGATGCCACATGATAGCCGCAGTTTAACATAGAGATTGTGGGGAAAAAGGACGCGTGCTCCAGGATTGTACTTTGATCAACATTCCTCCCGGCAAGCTGTTTATATTGCCGGGGAAATGGTTACGGACTGACCAGATGGCAGGCCACGCGGTGCCCGTCGGCCACCTCCCGCAGGACCGGGATCTCGCTGTGGCAGCGCGCCACGGCATACGGACAGCGCGAGGAAAAACGGCAGCCGGACGGCGGTCGTGACGGATCGGGGATTTCACCGCGCACTGCGGCCACCGGTTCACGGCCCGGTTCCAGCGTTGGCACGGCGGCCAGCAGCGCCTGAGTATAGGGATGCAGCGGCTGACGGAACAACGCATCGCGGCTGGCGGTCTCGACTAACTGGCCCAGGTACATCACCGCCACGTCATCGCAAAGATGCTCCACGACGCCCAGATCGTGTGAAATAAACAAAAATGTCACGCCGCGATCGTCGCGCAAATCAGAAAAAAGATTGATGATCTGCGCCTGGATCGACACATCCAATGCTGAAATAGGTTCGTCGGCAATAATAAAATCCGGGTTGAGGATCAGTGCCCTGGCAATGCCAATACGCTGGCGCTGACCGCCGGAAAACTCATGCGGAAAGCGGTTATAGTGCTGCGCCGACAGTCCGCATATCTTCATCACCTCAATCACTTTTTCCCGCAGTTCGCTACGGGTGCAGAGCCGGTGTTCCAGCATCGCTTCGCCGATGGCCTCACCAATACGAATGCGTGGATTCAGGGAGCTGTACGGATCCTGAAACACCAACTGGATCTTCGGGCGCAATGCACGCCGCTCGCGGGGGGAAAGCGCGTGCAGATCCTGACCGCGATATTTCACGCTTCCCGCCGTTTTGTCATACAGCCCGAGCAGCGTGCGCCCGACAGTGGTTTTGCCGCTGCCGGATTCGCCGACCAGGCCAAAAATCGTGCCCTGACGGATAGCGAAACTGACGCCATCGACTGCCCGCAACTGCCCGGTTTCCTGACCGAACAGGCCGTCCCGCAGCGGAAAATGCTTTTTCAGCCCGTCGACTTCAATAAGGTACTCGCTCATGACTGTGCCTCCGGTAAGCCACTGTAAAAGCAGGCCGCCTGCCGCGTCTGGCCGACCAGCGGCGGGATGCCCTGACGGCAGCGATCGGTGGCGTGCGCGCAGCGATCGGTAAACGCGCAGTAAGGCGGCAGCGCGGCTAAATCCGGCACCTGACCGGGAATGGAATAGAGACGCCGACGGCGCTGGCCGGGCACCGGACGCGAGGCGATCAGCCCCTGCGTATAGGGATGCAGTGGATTGCGCAGCACGTCGGCCGTTGCGCCCTGTTCCACAATACGCCCGGCATACATCACCACCACGCGCTCCGCCATCTGCGCAATCACCCCGAGATCGTGAGTGATCAGCATCAGCGCCATATGATGCTCGCGCGCCCGATCGCGCAGCAGGCGTAAGATCTGCGCCTGTACCGTGACGTCCAGCGCGGTGGTCGGTTCGTCGGCGATCAGTAATTTTGGCTGGCAGCTTAGCGCCATCGCGATCATCACCCGCTGAAGCATGCCGCCGGAAAGCTGATGCGGATAGCTGTTCATCAAACTTTCAGCGCGTGCCAGCCCTACGCCAGCGATCGTCTGGATCGCGTGTTGCCAGGCGGCTTTCGGCGACTCACCGCGATGGCGGATCAGCGGCTCGCAAAGCTGATCGCCAATGGTTAGCACCGGGTTGAGCGCGCTCATCGGCTCCTGAAAGATCATGGCCAGTTCGTTGCCGCGAATATCGGCCATTTGGGACGGTTTGAGGCGTAAAAGATCCTGACCCTGAAAACGAATTTCACCGCCGTCAAGGCGCGCCGCCTGCGGGGGAAGTAGCCCCATCAACGACATGGCGGTGACGCTTTTGCCGCAGCCGGATTCACCGACCACGCCGACGGTTTGCCCGGCATACAGGGTGAATGAAACGTCCTGAACAGCCCGCACTCGGCCCTGATCGGCGGCGAATGAGACGGAAAGATGGTCAAACGCAATTAACGGCTCGCTCATTTCAGGCTCCGCTTCATTTTCGGATCGAGCGCATCGCGCAGGCCGTCGCCCAGCACATTAATGGCGATCACCGTAATAAAAATCGCAATGCCCGGCGGCATCCACAGCCACGGGCGACGCTGAAAGTCGATCAGGCTGTTGGCCGCATCCATCATATTGCCCCATGACGGCGTCGGCGGGACCACACCCAGGCCGAGATAACTGAGCGCCGATTCACTGAGGATGGCATTGGCGACCGCCATCGTGGCCATGACGACCAGAATCGGGATGGTATTCGGCAGCAGATGGCCAAACAGCCGACGACGTGCCGACAGGCCGAGCACCTGGGTTGCCAGCATAAAATCGCGCTCGCGCAGGGAGAGAATTTGCCCGCGCACCAGCCGCGCCAGTTTCGGCCACTCCAGCAGGCTCAGCATCACAATCACCATGTAAATGCGCGAGTCCGGGGAAAAATCCAGTTCCGATAACATGGCCCCGGCGACGATCAGCAGCGGCAGACTGGGGATGGTCATCACTAAATCCGCCAGTCGCATGATCAGTTTGTCGGTAATGCCGCCCATATAGCCCGATATTGCGCCGAGTAAATAGCCGAGCGCCACCGACAGCAGCATGGTCAGCAGGCCAATAATTAAGGAAATTCGTCCGGCCAGCAGCAGGCGGGTATACACATCACGACCGAGAAAATCGGTGCCAAGCCAGTGTTCTGTGCCCGGCGGTTTGTTGATCATCAGGACATCGGTGGCATCATCTTTCCACGGCGACCAGAGCGGACCCAGCACGCACCAGACCGCCATGACTATCAGGATGACCATGCACAACATGGCAAGAGGATTACGCCGCAGCGCGCGCCACGCCTGCCGCCACGGAGAAGGCGTCACCTGTGAAAGCACCGGGATCTCCGTTTTACGCAGGCGACGATTGGTGGAGAACAGGGAACTGAGCATCACGACCTCACCCGAATGCGCGGATCGGCCCACGCGTAAAGTACGTCGGCAAGCAGGTTGCCAAGAATAGTTAATACCGCCAGAAAAAGCGTAAAGCCCATCAGCACCGGATAATCGCGCGCTGCCAGCGAATCAATATGAATATGCCCGGCTCCCGGCCAGTTAAAGACTTTCTCGGTAATGATGGCCCCGGAAAACAGTCCCGGCAGCTCAAAGCCGAGCAGGGTGATAATCGGCAGCAGCGCATTGCGCAACGCGTGCTTAAAAATCACCGTCCGCTCGCGCAGCCCTTTAGCGCGGGCGGTGCGGATAAAATCCATCTTCACCACGTCCAGCATACTGGCGCGGAAATAGCGTGTCAGGCTACCCGCCTGTAGCATCACCAGCGCCAGCACCGGCAGGAGCAAGTGGGCGGCAACCTGCATCATCCACGCCCAGCCGCTGTCGTCGCTACCGGTATTGGTCATCCCGCCCACCGGCAGCCAGTGCAGATCGACCGCGAACCACTTGATCAGCAGCAGGCACAGAAAAAAGGTCGGGAATGACATGGCGGCGAACACCGCCACGCTCACCAGATGATCGAACAGCGAATTGGGTTTCAGGGCCGAGATAATGCCGACTGCCAGACCAATGCCCCAGTAAAACACCAGCGCGACGCTTGCCAGCAAAAAAGAGTTCCAGATGTACTGATTCAGCAACTCACTGACCGGAATTTGATACTGCAATGAAAACCCCAGGTCGCCCCGCGCCAGTTGACCCAGCCAGTGCAGGTAGCGGGTAAACAGCGGCTGATCGAGACCGTAAATGGCCTTAAGCTCGGCGGCGCGTGCGGCGGTCAGGGTAATATTGCCGTCAATAAAATCGCCGGGCGTTTTGGCGAACAGCATAAAGATGATCAATGAGGCGAGCAGCAGCATCGGCAGGGTTTGCAGCAATCGCCGCAGAATAAAATTTCTCATGATTCTCTCACGGCCGCCGCCCGGCAGAAGGGCGGCGGCGAGGCATTACTTAACGATTTTTACATCCGGCAGGCTGCCGGTCAGACCGTTGTAGATATCCGGTTTAAAGCCGGTAACGCGGGCGCTACTGGCGGAAAGAATTTTCCGGTTGCCGAGCAGAATGACCGGCGGATCGTCGGCCAGCACTTTGTAGAGCTGGTGGTAAATTGGCTTACGCTTTTCCACATCGAGCGTGGCGTTACCTTCATTGATCAGCTTATCGACTTCAGGATTGTTATAGCCCGACTCTTTGGCCTCGGTGCTGTAAAAATCCCAGACGCCATCATGCGGATCGTTCAGGGTGCTGGTGCTAAATGACGCCAAATCGTAATTGCCCGATTTGCGCTGCGCCATCAGGGCGTTGAAATCAACCACCTGTGGTTTTAACTGCACGCCGATTTGCTGCCAGTTTTCTTTGGCAATCGGGATCAGCGCATCGTTAAGCACTTTTTTGCTCACCAGCAGCGTCAGCTCAAGACGTTTGCCATCTTTTACACGGATGCCATCTGCGCCCGGCTTCCAGCCCGCTTCATCCAGCAGCTTTTTCGCCTGCGCTGGATCGTACTTATACGGATTCACCCCGTCCGGGTTGTACGCCCATGAAATCGGCGCGATAGGTTCAATGGCAACGGTGCCGTACCCCTGATAGACCACGTCGATCAGTTTCTGGCGATCCAGACCATAAATCAGCGCCTGCCGGACTTTGACCTCTTTCAGGGCAGGGCGGCGGACGTTAAATTCCACCTCGCTGTAATCGCTGGAGCCATACAGGTTGATATTGGCGAAGCCCAACAGTTTAAGTTGTTCAATATCATCCGGGCGCGAGGTAAAGGCGTCGTAGTCCGTCTCACCGGTCTGGAACAACTGGAAGTTGGTGGACGGATTAGTTACGCGATAGATAAACCGCGGCGTGGGTGGCGTACCGCGCCAGAAATGAGTATTGGCGTGGAAACGGATCTCCTGGCCGGGGATATATTTATCATAGACATACGGCCCGTTGCCCAGCGGCTTGCCGTGCAGAGTCCGCAGGTAGTCGAGGTTGCCGCGCTGATAATTCTTACCGTAATACGCTTTGGACAGCACCGGCCCGCCGATTTTCGCCAGCGTCGTCGCGCCCGGCTGAGTGGTGGTGACTTCAATCGTCTGCGGGTCGATCACTTTCAGCCCACTGACGCTGTCAGCTTTTCCGGCCTTGTACTCTGCGCCACCGGCAATGTTGGCAAGCGTAATATCGATAGCGCCGTCGTATTGCGGATCGGAGAGAACGGTCAGCGTAAACGCAACATCTTCAGCGGTCAGCGGTGAACCGTCGCTGAAGGTCAAATTTGGACGTAACTTGATGGTATACACCTTGCCGTCCGGGCTGACGGTCCAGCTTTCAGCCAGTCCCGGCACCAGTTTACCCTGACTGTCCCAGTCAATCAGACGCGAGAAGATAACGTTAGTCACGTTTTCATCCCAGCCGTTAACGAAGAAATAAGGGTTAAAAATGCCCTGCGGCTCGGAGATCCCGGCAACAACTGCGTCTTTACGCTGCTTTGCCGCTGCCGGGATCTGGCTGGCATCGGTAGCTGGCGTGATCCCCTCTTTTAAAACGTCATCCGCGCTGGCAAGAGAAGAAAAGGCCACTGCGCCGCCGAGCAACGCGATATGCAGGGCCAGGGTAAAGCGCGTGGGTTGTGTTGATAACGATCTCAGTAGCCTGGTCAAAAGCGTTCCCTCATCAGAGTTATGCAGAAAATTGACAAATAATGACGAACGATAAGAGCGGCTCTCTGGCCTGTCTAACAACGAAACGCGCTGATTTATAGCCATTCGGCCTTAGAAAAAAATCAGCAAAACATTGCTGAAGAACAGCAAAAGCCGCCACATTTAATGTGGTATGCCAATATTGAAAATCTGCTGGATCTGGAATGCCTGTTACCATCCTGAGACGTCAGTCACAGAACTTTTAGCGTTACATGACTATTTTTGGTATGCCAAATGGGCGCTGGCTGTCCCCATTTTCGATAACAGGCCCCTAAAATTCTGAGGTAACACCCGATGGCATTTCAGGAAAAAATGATCGACTCGCTGGGCAGTTTTGCGACTAAATTCAACAGTTATCGCTACATCATGGCGATCAAATCCTCCTTCATCACGCTGATGCCGGTGATCATCGTCGGCGCATTTTCGGTGTTAATTTCCAACATGGTGCTGGACCCGAAAAACGGTCTGGCCAGCTTTCAGTCGCTCTCTTTCCTCGCCGCACTCAAACCTATTACCAGCGCAATTAACTATGCCACGCTGAACTTCCTCAATATCGGCGCGGTGTTTTTGATCGGTATTGAGCTGGGCCGAATTAACGGTATTAAAACGCTCTTTCCCGGCCTGCTGGCGGTGATCTGCTTTATCTGCGTCACGCCGACCACCGTTGAAATGATGGTCGACGGACAGATGCATGAAGTGAAAGATGTGCTGCTGCGCCAGTTCTCGGATACCCGCAGCCTGTTCCTCGGCATGTTTATTGCCATTCTGTCGGTGGAGATCTACTGCTGGCTGGAAGGGCGTCCGGGGCTGAAGATCAAAATGCCGGACACCGTGCCACCGAACGTCTCCGCCTCGTTTTCCGCGCTGATCCCGGCGATCATCACGACTACGGTCATCGCCACCTTCGGCTTTGTGTTCCATCAAATCACCGGCATGTACCTGTACGATGCGGTGTACCAGGTGGTACAGCAACCGCTGGAGCGGGTAGTGCAAAGCCTGCCGGGGATCCTGCTGCTGATGTTTGTCGCCCAGTTGTTCTGGGTGATTGGCATTCACGGCAACCAGATGATCAAACCGATCCGCGAGCCGCTGCTACTGGGGGCCATCACCGTCAATATGAGCGCCTTTGAACAGGGCAAAGAGGTGCCGAATATCATCACCATGCCGTTCTGGGATGTGTATATGAGCATTGGGGGTTCCGGCCTGACGATTGGCCTGCTGATTGCGGTGATGATCGCCACCAAACGCAAAGAGATGCGGGAGATCGCCAAACTGTCGATTGGACCTGGACTGTTTAATATCAACGAGCCGGTGATTTTCGGGATGCCGATTATGCTGAATCCGATCCTGGCGATCCCTTTCATCATTACGCCGCTGGTCACTGGCTCTATCGGCTATTTCGCCACGGTTACCGGGTTTGCCGGGAAAGCGGTCGTGATGGTGCCGTGGACCACGCCGCCGCTGATCAACGCCTGGCTTTCTACCGCCGGTTCGATGGGCGCGGTGGTCACGCAACTTATTTGCATTATTACGGCGATCATTATTTACCTGCCGTTTGTCAAAATTGCTTCCCGCCGCGCGGAACAGGCGCAGTTGCTGAGTGAACAGCAGGCTGCCGCCAGCAAATGAGGATCTTATGAGTATAAAAACGGTGTCTATTCCTGACGATTTTATTCTGGGGGCGGCGGCCTCCGCCTGGCAAACCGAAGGCTGGAGCGGCAAAAAGGAAGGCCAGGATTCGTGGCCGGATCTCTGGTACAAGAACGACCGCCACGTCTGGCATAACGGCTACGGCCCGGCGGTGGCAACCGATTTTATCAACCGCTTCCGTGAAGATGTCGCGCTAATGAAGGAAGCGGGGTTGACGCACTATCGCACCTCGATTAACTGGTCGCGCTTTCTCACCGACTACGAAAACGGTACGGTAGACGAAGAGTACGCCGCGTATTACGACCGGCTGTTTGATGAGATGCAGCGCCACGGCATCGAGCCGATGATTTGCCTGGAACACTATGAACTGCCCGGCTATCTGCTGGAAACCTACGGCGGCTGGGCATCGAAAAAAGTAGTCGAACTGTACGTGCTGTATGCCCAAAAAGTGTTTGAACGCTATCATCAAAACGTGACGCGCTGGTTCACCTTTAATGAACCGATCGTGGTGCAGACGCGGGTTTATCTTGACGCGCTGCGCTGGCCGTATGAACAAAATACCGGCACCTGGATGCAGTGGAATCATCATAAAACGCTGGCGACGGCAAAAGTGGTGAAGTTGTTTCATGAGAAGGGGTATCGCGGCACGGTAGGCTGCATTCTCAATCCGGAAGTCACCTATCCGCGCTCGCGGGCGGCCCATGACGTGCGAGCCGCTGAGGTTTACGACCTGTTTTATAACCGGGTGTTTCTCGACCCACTGGTGCACGGCGAATATCCCGCCGAGCTGTTCAGGCTGCTGGAGCAGCATAATGTCGCGTGGGATTACACCGCGGACGAGCTGGCGATCATTCGTGATAATACCGTCGATGAGCTGGGTATTAATCTTTACTATCCACACCGCGTGAAAGCGCCGTCCCGCGCCTGGCATCCGCAGACGCCGTTCCATCCGGCGTATTATTACGAGCCTTTTGACCTGCCCGGTCGACGGATGAACACCTCACGTGGCTGGGAGATTTACCCGCGCATTATTTATGACATGGCGATGCGCATCAAAAACGAGTACCGCAATATTTCGTGGTTCGTGGCCGAAAGCGGGATGGGCGTGGAGAACGAAGCGCAGTACCGCAATGCGGATGGAGTGATTGAGGATGATTACCGCATCCGTTTTATCAGCGAGCATCTGTATCAGACGCTGCTGGCGCGCGAGGACGGGGCAAACTGTCAGGGCTATATGCTGTGGGCCTTTACCGACAACGTCTCGCCGATGAACGCGTTTAAAAACCGCTACGGACTGATTGAAATCGATCTTGATAACCACCGCGCCCGGCGGGCCAAAAAATCCGCCTCGTGGTTTCGTCAGCTGCGCGAGCGTCGCCAGCTTACGCTGACCATCGACGATGAGGATAAGTAGCCCATCGCTGAAGTGAAAACCCCCGAAACGGCGTGAAATTTGGTAAACTTGTCCGCGTCCGGGCCTTCCCGGACGTTAACGTCAACGTATGCACAGGTGATAGTGTGGAGAAGGCCCTCGTCCCGCCGGAAAAGAAACCTTACCAGGAAATTGGTGAAGATTTACGCGCGCAGATCGTGCAGGGGCGCTACCCTCCCGGCTCGCGGCTGCCGCCTGAGCGCAATATCGCCGAAACCTATGGTGTCAGCCGTACTATCGTTCGCGAAGCGCTGCTGATGCTGGAGCTTCAGGGCACGGTAGACATCCGCCAGGGGTCCGGCGTATACGTCATGCGCGTGCCCTGTGAAGAGGAAAACGAGGAAGAACGCCTGCTTAACAGTGACGCCGGGCCGTTTGAAATCCTCCAGGCCCGACAGCTGCTGGAAAGCAACATCGCCGCCTTCGCCGCCCGGATGGCGACCCGCGCCGATATCGACAATTTGCGCCGGATCATTGAGCAGGAACAGCGGGCGATCGCCACCAATGACACCAGCCAGGATAACAGTAAGATGTTTCATCTGGTGCTGGCCGGAGCGTCACAAAATCAAATGCTGCTGATGACGGTCGAAAACATCTGGCACCAGATGGACGTCAATCCGCTGTGGCAGCAGTTTAACGCCCATATTGCCAGCCGCACGTATCGCCTGAAATGGCTGGGCGACCGCCAGACTATTCTTGCCGCCCTGCGCCGCCGCGATGTGATGGGGGCCTGGCAGGCCATGTGGCAGCATCTGGAAAACGTCAAAAACAGCCTGCTGGAATTGTCCGACGAGGATGCGCCGGATTTTGACGGTTACCTGTTTGAGTCGGTGCCGATTTTTCAGGGGAAGATGATGTGAGGCCGAACAGTGAACCGTTCGGCCTGGAAAGATTTAGTTGCGGCCTTCTGCCTTAATAGGCTGGCATAAGACTTTTGCTTAAACAAAGTAGACTGATTTCATTATCAATAGTTAAGTATCCCGGTGGAGAAATTTTTGCACAGGAACGTGA
>NZ_JADGMI010000006.1:0-265922 GCF_015234305.1 Superficieibacter sp. 1612_C1 | reverse complement strand
GAAAACCAGTATTATAAAAATAATGGGTAGCTGTAATGCGTAGATGAGTAGCCCAAAAGCGGTTATTATCACAGGGAACCATGTAAGCTTTTCTACGCGCTCATATAACTTCAGCTTGGCGTTTTTCTTCTTTTTCTTTTTATTATCAGGAGGTTCATTTCTTACTAGTGCGTAAATAAATAGCCAGAAGAACAGACTGCTACAAAATAAAACGCAGAGAGAGTTTCCATCAAACCAGATAATATCACCATGTTTGAAGATGGAAAGCATGTCGCCGCGAGGCATGGCAAGTGAAAACCAAATGAAACCCATAGACATTGCCATGGAAAGTATTCTCGCACAAAAGAATATGAATTTGTGCCAATAAATATCCAGCGATTCCCTTGTCATTATGGCTAGTTCCTCGTATTGTAATACAGATACATTTCATGGGGCAGATGTTGCCGATGCCATTCGCGGATTTTGAATTCCTCTTCCAGGGCCTCGTAAATTTTTAATTTTAATGATGATGCAACGCCATACTTATCATCGAGAACATTTAATCCAGCCTTGAGAAGGATGCCAGTGATAATGATTACCCCTGCTGCAACGATGACGGTCGCCGCATTTATAAAACTGAAAAAAATGATTGAGGCGGCAACGATACAAACATTATGATATATTGCCTTATAAAATAGACCGTTCTCTGACTCGCTGGACATTGGCAATAATCCTTTATTTAACCCATTCAGAAATCTTTAGTGCAGGTACGTGAATAAAATCAGGTAACTGCCATTTTGGTTCTTTGATAGTCTGGCAAATCGATGTGTCCTTAACAAAATAATATTTGAGGTATATGTTTTCTTTATCGCAGGGCGTATAGGATGTGAAAACCAGTATTATAAAAATAATGGGTAGCTGTAATGCGTAGATGAGTAGCCCAAAAGCGGTTATTATTAGGGGAAACCATGCAAGCATTTCTACGCGCTCATATAACTTCAGCTTGGTGATTTTCTTCTTTTTCTTTTTATTATCAGGAGGTTCGTTTCTTACTAGTGCGTAAATAAATAGCCAGAAGAATAAACTGCTACCAAATAAAACACAGAAATAATTTCCATCAAACCAGATAATATCACCATGTTTGAAGATGGAAAGCATATCACCGTGAGGCATGGCAAGTGCAAACCAAATGACACCTATTGACATTGCCAGTAAAAATATCTTCGCACAAAAGTAAAGAAATTTGTATAAAAAAATATCCAGAGATTCCCTTGTCATTATTGCTAGTTCCTCGTATTGTAATACAGGTACAATTCATGGGGCAGATGCTGCCGATGCCATTCGCGGATTTTAAATTCCTCTTTCAGGGCCTCGTGAATTTTTACTTTTAATGATTTTGAAACGCCATAATTATCATCGAGGATATTTAATCCAACATTGAGAATTGCTCCTATAATAATGACTACTCCTGCTGCAACGATGACGGTAGCACCAAAGAACACTGCAATCCCTCCCACCACAAAAGCGATCCCCGCTGACACCAGCGCTTTCGCCGCATCCATTGTAATATCCCCCAGAAAATCCACCAGGGTATAATCCTCTTTAAAGATCAGCTCGATACCTCGCCAGGCAAGAGAGAAAAGAATACAAAATCGTACACCCTTGATGAGATTATAAAATCGGCCGCGAGTACCAATAGCTAACTCCACCATCTGCGGGTGCATGGTGCCATAGCGCGTGCCTTTCAGTATGCGCCGTAAACCAGGATAGCCAGTAATTTTAATATAGGTGACGCCGTGAAGTTTATAGACTTTTGCATTAATACTCAGGCATTTGTAGTTCAGTACCAAACGGTCAGCCTCATTGTACCAGGTGCTTAATTTACTGATATTGCGTGAGCCATCCCATATATCCTTTATGTTGCCTGCTCCCAGGCGATAACTGAAGAAAAAGTCTACCTTACCGATAAGATCGCTGAGGATATGGTGTGCTTCCTCCAGCGTTAGTAGCATAAAATAGTGCGTATTATCGCGCAGCATTTTCTCCAGTACCGGGATATCTTCCAGATAAGGATGGGTGGGCACCGGTTGGTTTATTCGCTCGCGTCCGTTGAGTATACCGCCCATATAGTCGGCCCAGGAACGGTCATTATTGTTTCTTAATCCCGCCATTGACGTCACTCCATGAGAACATTACTGAATGCGATCGCTCCAGAAGCTAAACGCACTGGTTTTAGCAGTACAGTGCTCCCAGCCAATGGATTCATAACTGAAGGCAACCTTTTCCTGAATCTCTCCGCCTGGCTCCAGCATCGTATGAGGCAGAACAAAATCAATATCCATTATCCGTGCCTGGCTTAACGTGAGCTTGTAAAACAGCTCATTCATCCCCGAACGATTGGTGCGGTAGACCTCTATGACGCAGTTCAATTCCTCATTTTCTGATATGGCTTTTCCTAATAGGGGGGAAGATTTATCGACGGGTTTAACAACCACTATCTCATGATGGTTAACATTCATATCTCTGGATATATTGTGGGTAATGGCGTAAACCATGATTTGATCGATATGGGAGGGCTGGCCTTTATTGCCAATGGAGTCCAGAGAACAACAGCCAGCAGAAATCAGGCCTTGTGTCTTTCCCTTTATTGAAAGATACGCAATATTCGCCATATATATACTCCTGATTCATTGATTATTTTTATCGGTTATCAGTATTATTTATAAGGAGGTATTAAGTTTGCATTCTTTCATAAATGAAGAATAGGCAAAACGTGCGTTTATTCGTACTCAGAAAGTGCTTATGAAGAGGAGGTTATTTAGGAGGGTAATATTAACGATATTATTAATAAATAACGGCAATGACCTTGTCATTGCCGGAGTGAAATTAATTTTCGTGCAACGTACTCACCGATTGCCGGCGCACCAGCGTCGGGTTAAACAGATGCGTAATCTCAGGCAGCGGACGCGCCTCGGAAAGCGCCAGCGCCAGCTCTGCGGCCTGAGTCGCCATCGTCACGATAGGGTAGCGCACGGTAGTCAGCCGGGGACGCACGTAGCGCGAGATCAGCACATCATCAAAACCAATCAATGAAATTTCGCGCGGGACGTCGATGCCGTTGTCATTGAGCACGCCCATCGCACCAGCGGCCATCGAATCGTTATAACAGGCAATCGCGGTAAAATTTTTGCCACGTCCCAGCAGTTCAGTCATCGCCTGTTCGCCGCCGCTCTCGTCCGGCTCGCCGAAGGTGACCAGCCGATCGTTGGCGGGCAGGCCGCTCTCTTTCAGCGCGTCGTAGTAGCCTTGCAGACGATCTTCTGCATCGGAAATCGCGTGATTCGAGCACAGGTAGCCGATACGCGTATGGCCCTGCTGGATCAGATGGCGGGTGGCAAGCCAGGCACCATAACGATCGTCCAGCGCCACGCAGCGATCTTTGTAATCCGGCAGAATACGGTTGATCAATACCATGCCGGGGATCTGCTTCATCAGCCCCACCAGCTCGGCATCAGGGATCATTTTGGCATGCACCACCAGCGCTGCGCAGCGATGGCGCATTAACTGTTCAATAGCCTGGCGTTCTTTATGCTCGTCGTGATAGCCATTGCCAATCAGTAAAAAGTTACCGGTATGGTAGGCCACCTGCTCGACGGCTTTAACCATGGCACCAAAAAAAGGATCGGACACGTCTCCGACGACCAGACCAATGGTTTCCGTTGCCTGCTGTGCCAGCGCGCGCGCGTTGGCATTCGGATGGTAGGACAGGGATTCCATTGCCGCCAGCACGGCCTGACGAGAGGTATCGCTGGCTTTAGGCGAGTTATTAATAACGCGTGAAACGGTGGCGACAGAAACGCCTGCGAGTCGGGCTACATCTTTTATGGTCGCCATACTTTGCCTTATAGGGTAAACGTTTACATCACAATAAGTTTTACGGAAAAACGGCCGTTCTTCAAGGAGATTAACTTAGCACGCCCGACCGCAGCGGCCTGTGATCGCCGTCAGTAATGTTATCGTTACTGGTATTCATTTTGCTGATGAAATGAGAAAAAGCTAATTAATACCTTTGGTTACACTTTGCGCAAGGATGTTGCGATTGACCGCTGGTGAGTTCGGGGCGGGGATTGCTACTCTGATTATCCCAGAGGTATTGATTGGTGAGATTTTTTGGTACGACCTTCGTACTTGACTCTTACACCGGCCTGCGCAGATGCGCAGGTTTTTTTTCGCCTCCATTTTGCTGCCGCGCCTGTTATGCTATTCCTTTGGCTTGCACATCTTCATTGTCATGCAAAGGGAGTTGATATGCTTTTGGGTTTTTTCCGCCAGCTGTTCCAAATCATGTTCCGGGTAAAAGTCACCGGGGACGCGCATGCGCTACATCAGCAAAAAATACTGATTACCCCTAATCACGTCTCCTTTATTGACGGTATTTTGCTGGCGCTGTTTCTGCCCATTCGTCCGACCTTCGCGGTCTATTCCTCTATTAGTCAGCAGTGGTATATGCGCTGGCTCAGGCCGCTGATTGATATTGTGCCGCTGGACCCGACCAAACCGATGTCAATCAAGCATCTGGTGCGCCTGATTGAACAGGGACGACCGGTGGTGATCTTCCCGGAAGGACGCATTTCCGTTTCCGGCTCGCTGATGAAGATTTACGACGGGGCGGCGTTTGTCGCGGCGAAAGCGGGCGCAACGATTGTGCCGGTGCGCATTGAAGGGGCCGAACTCACTTTCTTCAGCCGCCTGAAAGGGCTGGTGAAACAGCGCCTGTTCCCGCGCATCGCTATTCACATCCTGCCGCCGACCCACATCCCGATGCCAGACGCGCCGCGCGCCCGCGACCGCCGTAAAATAGCGGGCGAAATGCTGCATCAAATAATGATGGAAGCGCGCATGGCGGTGCGTCCGCGCGAAACGCTGTTTGAAGCGCTGCTTTCCGCGCAGTACCGCTTTGGCGTGGGTAAGCACTGCGTGGAGGATATTAACTTCCAGCCGGACAGTTACCGTAAGCTACTGACGAAGACGCTGTTTGTGGGGCGTATCCTGGAAAAATACAGCGTCCAGGGCGAGAAAATCGGCTTGATGCTACCTAACGCGGGTATCAGTGCCGCGGTGATCTTCGGCGCGATTTCTCGTGGCCGTATACCGGCGATGATGAACTATACGGCTGGCGTCAAAGGGCTGACCAGCGCGATCGTTGCCGCAGAGATCAAAACGGTCTTCACCTCGCGTCAGTTTCTCGATAAGGGCAAGCTGTGGCACCTGCCGGAACAGCTTAAGCAGGTCCGCTGGGTTTTTCTTGAAGATTTAAAAAGCGACGTCACAACGGCCGACAAGCTGTGGATTTTTTCGCATTTGCTGATGCCGCGGCTGGCGCAGGTGGAGCAGCAGCCGGAAGATGCGGCGGTGATCCTCTTCACTTCAGGTTCAGAAGGTAATCCAAAAGGCGTCGTTCACAGCCATAAAAGCATTCTGGCCAACGTCGAGCAGATCAAAACGATTGCCGACTTTACCGCCAACGACCGTTTTATGTCGGCGCTGCCGCTGTTTCACTCCTTCGGCCTGACCGTAGGGCTGTTTACGCCGCTGCTGACGGGCGCAGAAGTGTTCCTGTACCCGAGTCCGTTGCACTATCGTATCGTGCCGGAACTGGTTTATGACCGCAACTGCACCGTGCTGTTTGGCACCTCAACCTTTCTCGGCAACTATGCCCGCTTCGCCCACCCTTATGATTTTTTCCGCCTGCGCTATGTGGTGGCGGGCGCGGAAAAATTGCAGGAGAGCACGCGTCAGCTCTGGCAGGATAAATTTGGCCTGCGCGTGCTGGAAGGCTACGGCGTAACCGAATGTGCGCCGGTGGTTTCAATTAACGTGCCGATGGCGGCGAAACCCGGCACCGTCGGGCGTATTCTGCCTGGGATGGACGCGCGTCTGCTGGCGGTGCCGGGCATTGACGAGGGCGGAAGGCTGCAACTGAAGGGGCCGAATATTATGAACGGCTACCTGCGGGTGGAAAACCCTGGCGTACTGGAAGTGCCGACGGCGGAAAACCACAATGGTGACGTTGAGACTGGCTGGTATGACACCGGTGATATTGTCGCTTTTGACGAGCAGGGTTTTGTCCGTATTCAGGGCCGCGCTAAACGCTTTGCCAAAATAGCCGGCGAAATGGTGTCGCTGGAGATGGTCGAGCAACTGGCGCTGGCAGTATCGCCTGACAAAATGCACGCCACCGCTATTAAACAGGACGCCAACAAAGGCGAGGCGCTGGTGCTCTTTACCACCGACAGCGAGCTGGCGCGCGACAAGCTGCAACAGCACGCCAGAGCCAATGGTGTTCCTGAACTGGCCGTTCCACGCGATATCCGCTTTATTAAACAGATGCCATTGCTGGGCAGCGGTAAGCCGGATTTCGTGACCTTAAAAAGCATGGTTGATGAGGCAGAGCACGCCGATGAGTGAGTCAGTACACACTAACACTTCACTGTGGTCGAAAGGGATGAAGGCGGTGATCAGCGCCCAGTTCCTCTCGGCATTCGCAGATAACGCGCTGCTTTTTGCCACTCTGGCGCTGATGAAGGAGCTGTTTTATCCAGACTGGAGCCAGCCTGTTCTGCAAATGGTGTTTGTAGGCGCTTACATACTTTTTGCTCCCTTTGTAGGGCAAATTGCCGACAGTTTTGCCAAAGGACGGGTGATGATGTTTGCCAACGTCCTGAAACTGATTGGTGCGGCCAGCATCTGCTTTGGCATCAACCCGTTTATCGGCTATACGCTGGTTGGCGTGGGAGCGGCTGCTTACTCACCGGCGAAATATGGCATCCTTGGCGAACTAACCACTGGCGATAAACTGGTGAAAGCGAATGGTCTGATGGAGTCGTCCACCATCGCCTCCATTCTGCTGGGATCGGTCGCGGGCGGTGTGCTGGCGGACTGGCACGTGATGGCGGCGCTTGGCGTCTGTGCCGTGGCCTATGCCGGGGCGATTGTCGCCAATGTGATGATCCCCAAACTCCCCGCTGCGCGACCGGGGCAATCCTGGCGCTTTACGCCCATGACCCGCAGCTTCTTTAGCGCCTGTCGGGTACTGTGGACTAACCCGGAAACGCGTTTTTCATTGGTCGGTACCAGCCTGTTCTGGGGCGCTGGCGTGACGCTGCGTTTCCTGCTGGTGCTGTGGGTGCCGGTCGCGCTGGGTATCGTGGATAACGCCACGCCAACCTATCTGAACGCAATGGTGGCGGTAGGTATTGTCGTCGGTGCCGGGGCAGCGGCGAAGCTGATCACGCTGGAAACCGTGGCGCGCTGCATGCCCGCCGGGATCTTGATTGGCGTGGGTGTGGTCTTTTTTGCCCTTCAGCATACGCAGTTGCCTGCTTACGGATTGTTGCTGTTAATCGGCGTCATGGGCGGCTTTTTTGTGGTGCCGCTGAATGCGCTGTTGCAGGAGCGCGGCAAGAAAACCGTCGGCGCGGGGAACGCTATCGCGGTGCAGAATCTCGGTGAAAATAGCGCTATGCTGCTGATGCTGGGGCTGTATTCGCTGGCGGTCAAAGCGGGTGTGCCGATTGTCGGCGTGGGCGTGGGGTTCGGTGCCATTTTTGCGCTGGCGATTACCGCGCTGTGGATTTGGGGGCGTCGCCGCAAAGGGTAAACGGGCGTGTGCGCTTAGGGTGGACGTAATGCCGGATGGCGCTGCGCTTATCCGGCCTACGGACATTGCATCTTCAGGGGGGGGGCGGGTGGTTGTAATGCCGCGTTATCAGCCAGTTGTAGGCCCGGTAAGCGCAGCGCCACCGGGCATGTCACGCTTACGGTGCCGGATAGGTATACACCTGATGCACCGCCTCAATCTCCGCCAGCACCTCTTCGCTTAACTCAAGGTGCAGACTTTCCACATTGGCCTTAAGCTGCTCCATCGTCGTGGCTCCCAGCAGCGTGCTGGCGACAAACGGCTGACGGCGAACAAAGGCCAGCGCCATTTGTGACGGGTCGAGACCGTGGCGTCTGGCGATATCCACATAAGCGGCAACCGCTTTCTGCGCCTGCTCGCCGCTATAGCGAGTAAAGCGGCTAAACAAGGTGTTCCGCGCGCCCGCAGGCTTCGCGCCGTTGAGGTATTTGCCGCTCAGCGTGCCGAACGCCAGGCAGGAATAGGCCAGCAGTTCCACACCTTCAAACTGGCTCACCTCGGCCAGACCCACCTCATAACTGCGGTTCAGCAGGCTATACGGATTCTGAATAGTCACAATGCGCGGCAGATCGTGCTTATCCGCCAGATGCAAATAACGCATTACGCCAAACGCGGTTTCATTCGACACCCCGATGTAGCGAATTTTCCCGGCACGCTGATATTCGGTCAGCGCCTCCAGCGTTTCCAGCAGAGAGACCACCGGCGCGGAATCCGTCCAGCTATAGCCGAGTTTGCCGAAACAGTTAGTGGCGCGCTGCGGCCAGTGAACCTGGTACAGATCGAGATAATCGGTTTGCAGCCGCTTCAGACTCTGATCCAGCGCTTCACGGATATTTTTACGATCCAGGGCCTGATTCGGGCGAATACCGCTGTCGCCGTTGCGGCTCGGGCCGCTCACCTTTGAGGCGATAACCAATTTTTCGCGGCTACCATGCTTCGCCAGCCAGTTGCCGACATAGGTTTCCGTCAGGCCCTGCGTTTCCGGGCGCGGCGGGACAGGATACATCTCAGCGACGTCAATCAGATTGATACCCTGACTCACGGCATAATCAAGCTGTGCATGGGCGTCGGCTTCGCTGTTTTGTTCACCAAACGTCATGGTGCCCAGCCCCAGGGTGCTAATCTCAAGCGAGCTGTGGGGGATACGGTGATAGTGCATAGCCGAATTCCTTTTTTAATGTCACGTCAGGAGCTTCCCGACAAAGGAATATAAAAATGGCAGAGGCAAAGAGAAAGGGAAAGTAAAAAATCATAAAGGTCAGCGGATGGCTGACCTTCAGCGGTTAACGTTCAATAATCTGTGAAATTTCATCGCGGTTAATTTGTACCGAATTACCTTGCTGATCGTGGTAGCTCACCAGCCCGGTATCATTATCAACTTCCGGCTTGCCGTCGGTGAGGATCATCCGACCATCTTTAGTTGCCATGACATAGTCGCTGCTACAGCCTGACACTACACAGGCCAACCCTACAGCTGAAATCAATACTCCCCATTTTTTCACCGTTGTTCCCCTCATCTGACCGATACTGTTATCAGTCTAGTAATAACGCAAAAGGTCGGTAGAAAAAAAGCAGTAAATTCTTAAATTTTAAGGATATGGACGCCGATCAAAAAAATCAGGTGGTTATGTCTTATTCACTGAAGTAAAAAATGACGCGCCAGCAGGGCGGCAGTAAAATTTTTCTTCAGGTAGAAGCCGCGTGGCAGGGTAAGAATCGGTTCTCCGCGCGCGCCGATGGCTTCCGTCAACGCCCGGCTATTTGCTGCTTTCGGGCGCAGCTGTAGCACCTCGCCGTGACGGGCGGTAATACGCTCCACCTGGCCCAGCACGATCAAATCCATCAGCTCTTCCCAGTCCATGCGTAACTGACTCTCTTCCTCTTCATTCGGCGTCCAGAGCAGCGGCGAACCGACACGGCGATCGGCCAGCGGAATGGTGCGCTCTCCTTCAACCGGGATCCACAGCACCCGCTTCAGCTTATGGCGAACGTGGCTGGTTTCCCAGCTTACGCCGCTATTGCCGGTCAGCGGCGCGACGCAGACAAACGTGGTCTCCAGTGGACGCCCGCGACTGTCTATCGGGATGGTTTTCAGCTCCACGCCCAGCGCGGCAAAATCCTGTTCTGGCTTGCTACCGGCGCTCGCGCCCAGCCAGACCTCCAGCAGTACGCCGATCCAGCCTTTATCCCGTTTGAGATCCTGAGGTACAGGCAAACCCGCCAACGCCGCCAGTTCGCCAAGCGAGTACCCGGCAAGCCGCTGCGCCTGCATTAATAACTGCGCTTGCGTTTGCGGGGGAGAGATCAGCGGCGAGAGAGAAGACATAGTCACAACCTTGGTTAAAAAATGAACAGCGATGTTACCCACTGTGCACAGAGTTTAGCTTTTTCTTTTTGGCGACAACAGCCCTATGATTTTTAGATGTTTTTTTTACATTCTTTTTCTGGCGACGGCTTCCAGAAAAGGGTTTTCCAAATCTGGTCACTGGCAATGAACAGGATCTTACACCATGTTATCCACAGAAAAATGGGATAACTGTTAAAAACCCGCACTACTGTTTCCATTTACAGCCTTGACGTATGACGAAAATCGAATTTTTACACAAAAAGTGACTAACTTATTGGCACAATCTGTGGATAAAACCCATGCTGTTCGATCTTTCATCAGGGCGTTGATCCCTCATGTGATGCACATCACAATTTTGTTTTCTACACGGCAGATCTGTTAGTTAATCTGTTGAATATAAGCATTTAAATTTCACAGCTTAAAAAAGCATGATTCGGAGTAGTCTGGGTTTTCCCACGTTAATTCCATACTTCTTCACAACTCTATCCACAGAAAAAGTGAATAAAATTGCTGTTTATGCCCTTCGGCTGTTTATAACTTCAAGAATTTTTGTGAGTTATTCAGTCGTTATCCGGTTATTCTCCTGTAAGAGAGTGGTTTACCGTTTCCGGCGAGTGTGAAACAATCGTTCACATTGAAGATGAGTTTGAGGTAGTCCGGTGATTGATGACGATGGCTACCGCCCGAATGTGGGTATTGTAATCTGTAACCGCCAGGGTCAGGTCATGTGGGCGCGGCGGTTTGGTCAACACTCCTGGCAATTTCCTCAAGGGGGAATTAATCCAGGAGAGACAGCCGAGCAGGCGATGTACCGGGAGCTGTTTGAAGAGGTTGGCCTGAGCCGCAAAGATGTGCGTATCCTCGCGTCAACCCGCAACTGGTTGCGTTACAAGTTACCGAAACGTTTGGTGCGTTGGGACACAAAGCCGGTTTGTATCGGCCAAAAACAGAAGTGGTTTCTGTTGCAGTTAATCGGCAACGATGCGGATATCAATATGGACACCAGCAGCACGCCAGAGTTTGATGGCTGGCGCTGGGTCAGTTACTGGTATCCGGTACGTCAGGTAGTCTCGTTTAAACGCGACGTCTATCGTCGGGTGATGAAAGAATTTGCCGCTATGGTGATGTCGCTTCAGGAGAGTGTTCCTAAGCCGCAGCCCGCGCCGGCATGGCGACGTAAAAGAGGTTAAGCCACGCTTATTATGCTCACCCGATTACGAGAAATCGTTGAGAAAGTTGCCAGCGCTCCGCGCCTGAGCGAGGCGCTGGATATTCTGGTAACCGATATCTGCCTGGCGATGGAGACGGAAGTCTGTTCGGTCTACCTGGCCGATCATGACCGGCGTTGTTATTATCTGATGGCGACGCGCGGCTTAAAAAAACCGCGTGGTCGCACCGTTACGCTTGCCTTTGACGAGGGCGTAGTGGGTCTGGTAGGCCGCCTGGCCGAGCCTATCAACCTTGCCGACGCGCAAAAGCACCCCAGCTTTAAATATATTCCCTCCGTAAAAGAAGAACGTTTCCGCGCCTTCCTCGGCGTGCCGATCATTCAGCGGCGTCAGCTATTGGGCGTACTGGTGGTCCAGCAGCGTGAGCTGCGCCAGTATGACGAAAGCGAAGAATCTTTCCTCGTTACACTTGCCACCCAGATCGCTGCGATCCTGTCACAATCTCAGCTAACGGCGTTGTTTGGGCAGTATCGTCAGACGCGTATTCGTGCGCTCCCGGCATCGCCAGGCGTTGCGGTGGCTGAAGCGTGGATGGATAACACGCTGCCGCTGATGGAGCAGGTTTACGAAGCCTCGACGCTGGATACCGCTTCCGAGCGCGAGCGATTAACCGGCGCGCTGGAAGAGGCAGCCAACGAGTTTCGTCGCTACAGCAAACGTTTTTCTGCCGGTGCACAGAAAGAGACGGCGGCGATTTTCGATCTTTACTCACACCTGCTCTCCGATGCGCGTCTGCGCCGCGAACTGTTCGATGAAGTCGACAGCGGTGCCGTGGCCGAATGGGCGGTCAAAAAGATCGTCGAAAAATTTGCCGAGCAGTTTGCTGCCCTCACCGACGGTTATCTGAAAGAGCGCGCTGGCGATTTGCGCACGCTGGGGCAGCGCCTGCTGTTCCATCTCGACGATACTATTCAGGGGCCGAATACCTGGCCTGAACGTTTCGTGCTGGTGGCGGATGAACTGTCGGCGGCAACCCTGGCTGAACTGCCACAGGATCGCCTTGCTGGGGTGGTGGTGCGCGATGGTGCGTCCAACTCTCATGCGGCGATTATCGTGCGCGCGCTGGGCATCCCTACCGTGATGGGAGCGGATATCCAGCCGTCGGTGCTGCATCGCCGCACGCTAATTGTCGACGGCTATCGTGGTGAACTGCTGGTCGATCCTGAGCCGGTGCTGCTGAAAGAGTATCAGCGCCTCATCAATGAAGAAAACGAGTTAAGCCGCATTGCGGAAGATGACGTTGAACGTCCCGCCGAGCTGAAAAGCGGCGAAAGAGTGAAGGTGATGCTCAACGCGGGCCTCAGTCCCGAGCATGAGCAGAAGCTGGGCAGCCGCATCGACGGCATTGGCCTGTACCGCACTGAAATTCCGTTTATGCTGCAAAGCGGGTTCCCCTCGGAAGAGGAGCAGGTGGCGCAGTATCAGGGCATGCTGCAAATGTTTAATGACAAGCCCGTTACGCTGCGCACTCTGGACATTGGCGCGGATAAACAGCTTCCGTATATGCCCATTAGCGAAGAAAACCCGTGCCTCGGCTGGCGCGGCATCCGGATCACCCTCGATCAGCCGGAGATCTTCCTCGTGCAGGTTCGCGCCATGCTGCGTGCCAATGCGGCGACCGGCAATCTCAGCATCCTGCTGCCGATGATCACCAGCATCGACGAAGTCGACGAAGCGCGGCGGCTGATTGAGCGCGCCGGGCGCGAAGTTGAAGAGATGATTGGTTACGCGATCCCCAAACCACGCATCGGCGTGATGCTGGAAGTGCCGTCAATGGTCTTCATGCTGCCGCAGCTGGCAAATCGCGTGGATTTTATCTCCGTCGGTACTAACGATTTGACCCAGTACATTCTGGCGGTGGATCGCAACAATACCCGGGTGGCGAATATTTATGACAGCCTGCATCCGGGGATGTTGCGCGCGCTGGCGATGATTGCCCGTGACGCTGAGCAATACGACATTGACCTGCGCTTATGCGGTGAAATGGCGGGTGACACGATGTGCGTGGCTATCCTTATTGGCCTCGGCTATCGCCACCTTTCCATGAACGGTCGCTCGGTCGCGCGGGTGAAATATCTGCTGAGGCATATTGATTTCGCAGAGGCGCAGACGCTGGCGAACCGAAGTCTGGAGGCGCAACTGGCGACAGAAGTCCGTCACCAGGTTGCCGCGTTTATGGAACGGCGCGGGATGGGCGGGTTGATTCGCGGCGGGCGATAAATTCGCTATACAGATCTTTTACAACTTCGCGGTCATCTCCCTCATACGCCTGTGCTATGATTCGCTCCTTTGGAGCGCCTGCTATCGACGGGCGCGTGTCATTACCGCTGTCCACTTTCGGCGGAATAACAATCACTTGTGGTGACAGATGAATAGTGGCTATCTGCGTTTCCCGGATTTTGATCCGGTGATTTTTTCCATTGGACCGGTCTCCCTGCACTGGTACGGCTTAATGTACCTGGTGGGATTTGTGTTTGCGATGTGGCTGGCAACCCGCCGCGCCAATCGTCCCGGCAGCGGCTGGAATAAAAACGAGGTTGAAAACCTGCTGTATGCGGGTTTCCTCGGCGTTTTTCTGGGCGGTCGTATTGGCTATGTGCTGTTTTATAATATGCCGCTGTTTCTGGACAACCCGTTGTATCTGTTCCGTGTCTGGGACGGAGGGATGTCTTTCCACGGCGGCCTGATTGGCGTGATCGTGGTAATGCTGATTTTCGCCCGCCGCACGAAGCGCAGTTTCTTCCAGGTGGCTGATTTCATCGCGCCGCTGATCCCATTTGGCCTGGGTGCCGGGCGTCTGGGCAACTTTATCAACGGCGAATTGTGGGGCCGTGTGGACCCGTCCTCGCCGTTTGCCATGCTGTTCCCCGGCTCACGCGGGGAAGATCTTGGTCTGTTACCTGCGCATCCGGAATGGCAGTCCATTTTTGATACTTATGGCGTGCTGCCGCGTCATCCATCGCAGCTCTATGAGCTGGCGCTGGAAGGTGTCGTGCTGTTTATCATCCTGAACCTGTTTATTCGCAAGCCGCGCCCGACGGGCTCGGTATCCGGCCTGTTCCTGATCGGCTACGGTGCATTCCGCATCATCGTTGAATTTTTCCGCCAGCCCGACGCGCAGTTTACCGGCGCATGGGTGCAGTACATCAGCATGGGGCAAATCCTCTCCGTGCCAATGATTATTGCCGGTATCGCGATGATGGTCTGGGCGTATCGCCGACCGCAGCAACAACTTTCCTGAGGCAGCATGAAACAGTATCTTGATTTAATGCAGAAGGTGCTCGACGAGGGCACCCCGAAAAATGACCGTACCGGTACCGGGACGATCTCCATTTTTGGTCACCAGATGCGCTTTAATCTGCGTGAAGGCTTCCCGCTGGTTACCACCAAACGCTGCCACCTGCGCTCGATTATCCATGAGCTGCTGTGGTTTTTGCAGGGTGATACCAACGTCGCTTATCTGCGTGAAAACAAGGTCTCCATCTGGGACGAGTGGGCGGATGATGAGGGCAATCTGGGACCGGTCTACGGTAAGCAATGGCGCGCCTGGCCGACGCCGGATGGCCGTCACATCGACCAGATCACCACGGTTATCAACCAGTTGAAAAACGATCCGGACTCGCGCCGCATTATCGTTTCGGCCTGGAACGTCGGCGAGCTGGATAAAATGGCACTGGCACCGTGCCACGCCTTCTTCCAGTTCTACGTAGCGGACGGCAAACTCTCCTGCCAGCTTTACCAGCGTTCCTGCGACGTGTTCCTTGGGCTGCCGTTTAATATTGCCAGCTATGCGCTGCTGGTGCATATGATGGCGCAACAGTGCGATCTTGAGGTCGGGGATTTTGTCTGGACCGGTGGTGATACCCATCTTTACAGCAACCACATGGATCAGACGCATCTCCAGCTTAGCCGCGAACCGCGTGCGCTGCCAAAACTGGTCATCAAGCGCAAACCGGACTCTATCTTTGATTATCGCTTTGATGATTTTGAGATTGAAGGCTATGACCCACATCCGGGGATAAAAGCGCCGGTTGCTATCTGATTGACAATGCCTGATGGCGCTGCGCTTATCAGGCCTACATATCCATGCAACGGGTTGATATTGTAGTATTTTGTAGGCCGGGTTAGGCGAAGCCGCCACCCGGCAAAGCGGCGCATAAAATAGCAAATCAGGTTTGTCATCAACCTCTAACGGCACCTCACGGTGCCGTTTTTTTTATTTCTGAAGCGGCTTTCCCGTTTTTTTGCAACCCGCTGCAACAGCGTAAAAATCTCTCGTACCGCCTCGTAAAACGAAAAACCTCGCCTCGCCACCTTGTCTCTGCGGTCGCACACTAGCGCCATGAAACGAGAACGGGGCTATACGCTCATTGAAACCATGATAGTCATTACCATCGTTGCGATCCTCAGCGCCGCAGGGCTGTACGGCTGGCGCGGCTGGCAACAGCAACAACGTTTATGGCAAACCGCAGTCCAGGTGCGCGAATACCTGGTGTTACTGCGCGACGACGCGAACTGGCATAACCGTGACCGCCTGCTTGCCATACATAAAGAAGGCAACCATGAGTGCCTGGTCAGCGCCGATGTCGAAGGCTGTCCATCAGGCGATCCGTGGACCCTGCATCCGCAATGGCCCGAGGTTCGGCTGTCTGATATCACGCCCGGGCTGGCCTTTTTCGGCCTGCGTAATACCGCCTGGGCCGGACATATTCGACTGCAAAGCCCGGCCGGGAGCTGGATGGTTGTGGTCTCCGGATGGGGCCGGATCCGTTTATGTCAGCCTGCTCAGGAGAACACATGTCTGTAGCGCAGCGGGGGTTTTCACTTCTCGAAACGCTGATCGCCATGGCGGTTAGCAGCCTGCTACTGCTCGGTGCGTCGCGCTTTTTGCCGGGATTACAGCGTGCCGTGCTATTGCAGACCCGTCATCAGGCGCTGGAAGATGAACTGTGGCAGCGTGTCTACACGGTGGCAAAACACCTTCAGCGCGCAGGCTACTGCCGTGGCGAATGCGCAGGAGCGCCGTTAATGGTTAACTGGCAGGGAGCCTGCGTGCTGGTGAAATGGGACGCTAACAGTAACGGGAAGTGGGACGACACGCTTGCTGTCACCTCGGACTTTACCGGCTTTCGTCTGCAAAATGGGGTGCTGGAAACGCTACGCGGTGCGTCCTCCTGCGACGATAAAGGCTGGGACAAAATGACCGATCCGCAAACGCTGCGCGTAACGCGCTTTGAGGTGGTCCGCTACAACAGCCCCGGTTTTGCACCGGAGCTGACGATAACCCTGGCCGGGCAATCAGTTACTATCCCTCCGCAGACGGCGACGGCGACGTATAGCGTAACGGGGTATAACCTGTGAATCGCCAGCGCGGAATGTCATCACTGGCGCTGGTGTTACTCCTGCTGATGCTGGGCAGCCTGATGCTTCAGGGACTCAATCAACAGCAGCGAGCGTTGTCCACGCGAGTGGCGGTGGAAACGCGAGCGTTGCGTGAGCAGGCCAGTGTTCACTCTGCATTGCAATGGGGCAGGATGCAGCGCTGGCAGGTGAACCTGCCGCTGCAATGCGTGCAGCAGCCCGCGCAGTCGTGGCAGGTATGTTTGCGCAGGTTGAGCGATGACTCGCTGCTGCTCATTGCCGCCAGCGGTTCCATGACTCTCTGGCAGTCTGGTGAGGTAAGCCGCGGCGAGGTGCGCTTCTTCCCGCACGGCTGGAGTGATTTTTGTCCCCTGATGGAGAGCGCACTATGTCGAATTCCCTGAACAGACAGGAGGGGTTTAGTCTGCCGGAAGTGTTGCTGGCGATGGCATTGATGATCCTGGTCATCACCGCACTGGCTGGTTATCACCGTGCGTTGGTTAACGGTTCGGCTGCGCTCAACCAGTATCGCCAGCTCTGGCGCAGCGCCTGGCAACACACCCGGCTTCAGGATGGATCAACTGAAGATGGCTGGCGGGTCAACCGCGTGAAGACAACGCGACAAAGATGTGTCAGCATCAGCGTCACACTCACCACACCGGTGGGTAAACAGGGGCAAATGACGCGATGGCATTGTCCGGTCAGTCAGTAGTCGGGAGCAACTATGTTAAGGGTCTACCACTCCAATCGTCTGGATGTGCTGGAAGCGTTGATGGAGTTTATTGTCGAGCGCGAGCGTCTTGACGATCCCTTCGAGCCTGAAGTCGTACTGGTCCAGAGTACCGGCATGGCGCAATGGCTGCAAATGTCCCTTTCCCGGCGTTTTGGCATTGCGGCGAATATCGATTTTCCGCTCCCGGCGAGCTTTATCTGGGATATGTTCGTTCGCGTCCTGCCGGACATTCCGGGGGAAAGCGCATTTAATAAACAAAGCATGAGCTGGAAGCTGATGACTTTACTGCCAGAGCTCATCGACGGTGATGAGTTTGTGATGCTGCGCCACTATCTCCATGACGATACTGATAAACGTAAACTGTTTCAGCTCGCCTCGCGGGTGGCGGATCTCTACGATCAGTATCTGGTATACCGTCCGGAATGGCTGACCCGCTGGGAAGCCGGGGAGTTGATTGACGGCCTTGATGAAAATCAGCGCTGGCAGGCTCCGCTGTGGAAGGCGCTGGTAGAACACACGGCCGCGCTGGGCCAGCCGTTATGGCACCGCGCTAATTTGTATCAGCGTTTTATCCGCACGCTTGAACAGGCCAGCGAGCCACCTGCGGGCCTGCCGTCGCGGGTGTTTATCTGCGGCATTTCCGCGCTGCCGCCGGTCTATTTACAGGCGTTGCAGGCGTTGGGCAAGCACGTCGACGTGTTTATCCTGTTCACCAACCCGTGTCGCTACTACTGGGGCGACATCAAAGATCCGGCCTTCCTGGCGCGGCTGGTGGCGCGTCAGCGCAAGCATCACCTTGAGCAGCGCGAACTGCCGCTGTTTCGTGATACGCAGCAGGCGGCAGGTCTGTTTAACGATGACGGCGAGCAGGATGTTGGCAACCCGCTGCTGGCGTCGTGGGGCAAGCTCGGGCGCGACTATATGTACCTGCTGGCCGGGATGGAGCGCTACGAGGAGCTGGACGCGTTTGTCGATATCACGCCGGATAACCTGCTGCATAACCTGCAATATGACGTACTGGAATTACAGAATGCGGCTGTGCCGGGCAGGACGGCAGAAGAGTTTGTACGCAGCGACAGTAAACGCCGGCTGGAGCCCGATGACCGCAGCCTGATGATCCACGTCTGCCACAGCCCGCAGCGGGAAGTGGAAGTCCTGCACGATCGCCTGCTGGCGATGCTGGAGGATGACCCGACTCTGACGCCGCGCGACATCATTGTGATGGTGGCGGACATTGACAGCTACAGCCCGTTTATTCAGGCCGTTTTTGGCAGCGCAACGGGCGACCGTTATCTTCCTTACGCCATCTCCGATCGCCGGGCGCGGCAGTCGCATCCGGCGTTGCAGGCCTTTATTAGTCTGCTCTCGCTGCCGGACAGCCGCTTTGTGTCGGAAGACGTGCTGGCGTTGCTGGACGTTCCGGTGCTGGCGGCACGCTTCAATATCAACGAAGAGGGGTTGCGCTACCTGCGCCAGTGGGTCAATGAGTCCGGCGTGCGCTGGGGAATGGACGATGACAACGTGCGCGAGCTGGAGCTTCCCGCCACTGGCCAGCACACCTGGCAGTTTGGCCTGACGCGTATGCTGCTCGGCTACGCCATGGAGAGCCACGAAGGGGAGTGGCGCTCGGTGCTGCCTTACGATGAATCCAGCGGACTGATCGCCGAGCTGGTAGGGCATCTGGCATCCTTGCTCATGCAGCTTAACATCTGGCGACGTGGGCTGGCGCAGGATCGTCCGCTGACGGAGTGGCTTCCCGTGTGCCGTGAAATGCTCAACGACTTTTTCCTGCCGGATCAGGATACCGAAGCAGCGCTGGCGCTGATTGAGCAGCAGTGGCAGGCGATCATTGAGCAGGGCACAGGTTCACATTACGCCGAGCCAGTGCCGCTTTCACTACTGCGCGACGAGCTGGCGCAGCGGCTGGATCAGGAGCGCATCAGCCAGCGCTTCCTCGCCGGGCCGGTCAACATCTGTACCCTGATGCCGATGCGCTCGATTCCCTTCAAAGTGGTCTGTTTGTTGGGGATGAATGACGGTATTTACCCGCGCACGCTCTCACCGCTTGGTTTTGACCTGATGAGCCACAAACCGCTACGCGGCGACCGCAGCCGTCGCGACGATGACCGCTATCTGTTCCTCGAAGCGTTAATGTCGGCAGAGCAGAAACTGTATATCAGCTATATCGGTCGCTCGATCCAGGACAACAGCGAGCGTTATCCGTCGGTGCTGGTACAGGAGCTGGTGGATTATATTGGTCAGAGCCACTATTTAGCGGGAGACGAAGACCGCAACTGCGACGAGAGTGAACAGCGGGTAAAAGCCCACATTATGCATCTGCATACGCGAATGCCATTTGACGCCGAAAACTTCAAAACCGACGAACGGCAAAGCTATGCCCGGGAGTGGCTGGCGGCCGCCAGTCAGCAAGGCGAGGCGCATTCCGCCTTTATTCAGCCATTGCCGCCGCTGAGCATCGATACCTTGCCTTTTGACCAGCTACAGCGATTCTGGGCGCATCCGGTTCGTGCTTTCTTTCAGCAGCGGCTGCGGGTTAATTTTCGTGAGGAAGAGAGCGAAATTCCGGATGCAGAGCCTTTCACCCTGGAGGGATTAACTCGCTACCAGCTTAATCAACAGCTGCTGAATACTCTGGTTGACGAAGAGGATGCGGATAAAATGTTCCGCCGCTATCGCGCCGCAGGACAGCTGCCCTACGGCGCGTTTGGTGAAATTGTCTGGGACACGCAGCTTCAGGAGATGCAAACGCTGGCCGACCGCGTTATTGAGCACCGTCAGCCCAGCCAGAGCATTGAAATCGATCTGCAATGTGGCGGAATTAGCATTACCGGCTGGCTACAACAGGTGCAGCCTGACGGTCTGCTGCGCTGGCGTCCTTCTCTGCTCAGTGTTTCACAAGGAATGCAACTTTGGCTGGAACACCTTGTCTACTGTGCCTGCGGTGGGACCGGTGAAAGTCGTTTACTGGTGCGCAAAGACGGTGAATGGCGCTTTCCGCCACTGACGGCTGAGCAGGCGCGCGCTTTCCTTGATGACCTGGTTGCAGGCTATCTCAAAGGAATGACCGAGCCGCTGCTGCTGCTACCGGAAAGTGGGGGCGCGTGGATAAAAGCCTGTTACGACGCGGCAAATAATGCCATTTTAAGAGACGACGAGACGCAGTTAAAAGCGCGCAGCAAGTTTCTTCAGGCGTATGAAGGGAATATGGTCGTGAGCGGCGAGGGCGCAGATATCTGGTATCAGCGCCTGTGGCGCACGCTGGAGCCGGAGTATTACGAAGCGATTATTGCGCAGGCCGAGCAATACCTGCTGCCGATATTTCGCTTTAATCAGTCATAATGATGAGGTCCGTGAATGCCTATTAGCAGCACCTGGTTAAAAGCATTGGTTGTGTTACTTGCCCTTTGGGTAAATGTCGGTCAGGCAGACACAGGATGGCAGCCGGTACAGGAAACCATCCGTAAAAGCGAAAAAGATCCCCGCCAGTATCAGGCTATCCGCCTTGATAACGGCATGGTGGTTCTGCTGGTTTCTGATGCGCAGGCGGTTAAATCGCTCTCAGCGCTGGTGCTGCCGGTCGGATCCCTTTCCGATCCAGATTCTCATCAGGGCCTTGCGCACTATCTCGAACATATGACGCTGATGGGCTCCAAAAAGTATCCGCAGCCGGACAGCCTCGCAGAATTTTTGAAAATGCATGGCGGCAGCCATAATGCCAGCACCGCGCCGTATCGCACCGCGTACTACCTTGAGGTGGAAAACGACGCGCTGGAAGGGGCTGTCGATCGTCTGGCGGACGCTATCGCCGCCCCGCTGTTGGCGGAGAAATACGCCAGCCGCGAGCGCAACGCCGTGAACGCCGAACTAACTATGGCGCGTTCCCGCGACGGGATGCGTATGGCACAGGTGAGCGCCGAAACCATTAACCCGGCGCACCCCGGTTCACGCTTCTCCGGCGGCAATCTGGAAACCCTGAGCGACAAACCCGGTAATCCGGTGCACAAAGCGCTGGTGGAGTTTCGCGATCGCTATTACTCGTCCAACCTGATGAAAGCCGTGGTCTACAGCAATAAACCGTTGCCGGAGCTGGCGCGGATTGCTGCCGAAACCTATGGCCGGGTGCCGAATAAAAACATTACCCGCCCGGAAGTTACCGTTCCGGTGGTGACCGATGCGCAAAAAGGGTTAATTATTCATTACGTTCCCGCGCTGCCGCGTAAAGTGCTGCGCGTGGAATTCCGCATTGATAACAATACCGCCCAGTTCCGCAGCAAAACCGATGAGCTGGTGACATATCTGATTGGCAACCGTAGTCCCGGCACACTGTCCGACTGGCTACAGCAGAAGGGGCTGGTCGAAAGCATTCGCGCGGATTCTGACCCCATCGTTAACGGTAACAGCGGCGTGCTGGCCATTTCCGCTACGCTGACGGATAAAGGCCTGGCGCACCGTGATGAAGTGGTTGCCGCCATTTTCAGCTATCTCAATCTGCTGCGTGATAAAGGCGTGGATAAACGCTATTTCAATGAGCTGGCGCACGTGCTGGATCTTGATTTCCGCTATCCGTCGATCACCCGCGATATGAGCTACGTGGAGTGGCTGGCCGACACCATGATCCGCGTGCCGGTTGAACATACGCTCGATGCGGTAAACATTGCCGATAAGTACGATCCTGAGGCCGTGAAAGCGCGTCTGGCGATGATGACGCCGCAAAATGCGCGCATCTGGTATATCAGCCCGAACGAGCCGCATAATAAAACGGCCTATTTCGTTAATGCGCCTTATCAGGTCGATAAAATCGGTGACAAGACTTTCGCTGAGTGGCAGCAAAAAGCCAGCGCCATTGCGCTTAAGCTACCGGAGCTGAACCCCTATATCCCTGATGATTTCACCCTGATCAAGTCGGATAAGCAGTACAAACATCCGGAGCTTATCGTCGATGAGCCGGGGCTGCGCGTGCTGTATATGCCGAGCCGCTACTTTGCCAGCGAGCCGAAAGCCGACGTGTCGGTGGTGCTGCGTAATCCTCAGGCCATGGACAGCGCCCGCAATCAGGTAATGTTCGCCCTGAACGACTATCTGGCAGGCATCGCACTGGATCAGCTAAGCAATCAGGCATCAGTCGGCGGCATTAGTTTTTCCACCAATGCCAACAATGGTCTGATGGTGAATGCTGATGGTTATACGCAGCGGTTGCCGAAGCTCTTCGAAACGCTGCTCGACGGCTATTTCAGCTTTACGCCAACCGAGGAGCAGCTTGAACAGGCGAAATCCTGGTATACGCAAATGATGGATTCGGCTGAGAAAGGTAAGGCGTATGAACAGGCGATTATGCCGGTACAGATGCTGTCGCAGGTGCCGTACTTCCAGCGTGAGGAGCGGCGCGCGCTGCTGCCGTCCATCACTCTGAAAGAGATCATGGATTACCGTGAAAAACTGAAAAAAGGCGCGCGTCCGGAGTTCCTGATCCTCGGTAATCTCTCTGTCGATCAGGCAAAAACGCTGGCGCATCAGGTGCAGAAACAGCTCGGCACCCAGGGTAACGAGTGGTGCCGCAACAAAGAAGTGGTGGTCGATAAAGCGCAGTCGGTGATGTTTGAAAAAGCGGGCAGTAGCACCGACTCCGCGCTGGGCGCGGTGTTTGTTCCGGCGAACGTTGACGAATACAGTAGCGCTGCCGCCAGTGCATTGTTAGGGCAGATCGTGCAACCGTGGTTCTACAGCCAGCTGCGTACTGAAGAACAGCTTGGCTACGCGGTGTTTGCCTTCCCGATGAGCGTCGGACGCCAGTGGGGGATGGGATTCCTGCTGCAAAGCAACGACAAGCAGCCCTCGTACCTGTGGGATCGTTATAAAGCGTTCTTCCCGACCGCAGAAGAAAAACTGCGGGCCATGAAGCCGGAAGAGTTTGCGCAGATCCAGCAGGCGGTAGTGGCGCAGATGCGCGAAGCGCCGCAAACGCTGGATGAAGAAGCCTCGAAGCTCAGCAAAGATTTCGATCGCGGCAACCTGAGCTTTGACTCGCGGGAAAAAATTATTGCTCAGGTCAACATGCTGACGCCGCAAAAATTAGCCGATTTCTTTCATCAAACGGTGGTGAAGCCGCAGGGTATGGCGATATTATCTCAGGTTTCGGGTAGCCAAAGCGGAAAAGCAGAATATGCCCGTTCCGACGGCTGGAAAACCTGGGAGAGCGTCAGTGCGCTACAGCAATCCCTGCCTTTGTTGAGAGAGAATGAATGACCGATACCGCTGAGAACCTTGATCCGCTGCGCCTGCCGCTTATCGGTGAGCGCCTGATTGAAGCCTCAGCGGGTACCGGAAAAACCTTCACTATCGCCGCTCTGTACCTGCGACTCCTGCTGGGACTGGGCGGCGAATCTGCTTTTCCCCGGCCGGTTAACGTCGAGGAACTGCTGGTCGTTACCTTCACCGAAGCCGCCACCGAAGAACTTCGCGGGCGTATTCGCAGCAATATTCACGAATTGCGCATTGCCTGCCTGCGTGAAACCACCGACAACCCGCTTTATGCCAGCCTGCTGGCAGAAATTGCCGATAAGCAGCAGGCGGCTGACGTCCTGTTGCTGGCAGAACGGCAGATGGACGAGGCGGCGGTGTTTACCATTCACGGTTTTTGCCAGCGGATGCTCAGCCTTAACGCCTTTGAATCCGGGATGCTTTTCGAACAGCAATTGATCGAAGATGAATCGTTGTTGCGTTACCAGGCCTGTGCTGATTTCTGGCGGCGTCACTGCTATCCGCTGACGCGCGATATCGCCCAGGTGATCCACGCCTCATGGAAAGGGCCGCGCGAACTGCTGGCATCCATCGATCGTTATCTTCAGGGCGAAGCGCCAAAAATTAAAACCCCGCCGGGCCAGGAGGAAACGCTACTCGTTCGTCATCAGCAGATCCTCGAGCGGATCACGGCGATCAAAACGCAGTGGCGCGAGACGGTGGCAGAGCTGGAAGGCATTCTGGAAAACTCCGGCATCGACAGGCGCAAATTCAACCGTGGCAACCAGGGGAAGTGGATCGACAAGATCACCGCCTGGGCGGAGGAAGAGACCACTACCTACCAGTTGCCCGACGCGCTGGAAAAATTTACCCAGTCGTTTTTGCGTGAGCGCACCAAACCGGATGGTGTGGTGCCCGAACATCCGTTATTTGACGCCATTGAAACATTGCTGGGCGGTACGCTGACGCTCGATGATTTAGTGATTGCTCAGGCGATGGTGGAGATCCGCGAGACGGTGGCGCGGGAAAAACGCCGTCGGGGCGAACTGGGCTTTGACGATATGATCGGACGTCTGGCGACGGCGCTGTACAGCGAAAGCGGCGAGGCGCTGGCCGCTGCGATCCGCCAGCGTTTTCCGGTCGCCATGATCGATGAATTCCAGGACACCGATCCGCAGCAGTACCGTATTTTTCGCCGCATCTGGCGACAGCAGCCTGACACGGCCCTGTTGCTGATTGGCGATCCGAAACAGGCGATTTATGCGTTCCGTGGTGCGGATATTTTCACCTACATGAAAGCCAGAGGCGACGTCAGCGCCCACTACACGCTCGGCACCAACTGGCGGTCCGCGCCGGGAATGGTGGAGAGCGTTAACCGGCTCTTCAGCCTGACCGATAACCCGTTTATGTTCCGCGACATCCCGTTTAAGCCGGTCAAGGCCGCCGCGAAAAATCAGGGCCTGCGGTTTGAGCTGAACGGTGCGATACAGCCCGCAATGAACCTCTGGCTGATGCCGGGCGAAGGCGTTGGCGCGGGGGATTATCAAACCACCATGGCGCAACTCTGTGCGGCGCAAATCCGCGACTGGCTGATTGCGGGCCAGCAATCGCGTGCGGTGTTGTGGCGCGGCGAGATCTCGCGCCCGGTGCGCGCCTCGGACATTACCGTGCTGGTGCGCAGTCGCCAGGAGGCAGCGCTGATCCGCGATGCGCTTAACGTGCTGGCAATCCCCTCAGTCTATCTCTCCAACCGCGACAGCGTATTTGAAACCCCGGAGGCGCAGGAGCTGCTGTGGCTGCTTCAGGCGGTGCTGGCACCCGAGCGGGAAAATGCCCTGCGCAGCGCGCTGGCGACTGCGATGCTGGGACTGAACGCGCAGGATATCGAGCGGCTCAATCTGGATGAGCACGCCTGGGATGCGGTCGTCGAAGAGTTCACTGCCTACCGCCAGCAATGGCAATTGCGCGGCGTGATGCCAATGCTGCGCACGTTAATGTCCCAGCGCAATATCGCCGAGAATCTGCTGGCAACCCCCGGCGGCGAGCGACGCCTGACCGACATCCTGCACATCAGCGAACTGTTGCAGGAGGCGGGGACGCAGCTGGAAAGCGAATATGCCCTGGTGCGCTGGCTGGCACAGCATATTGCCGAACCAGACACCAATGCCTCCAGTCAGCAGATGCGTCTGGAAAGCGATAAGCATCTGGTGCAGATCGTGACGATCCACAAGTCAAAAGGGCTGGAGTATCCGCTGGTATGGCTGCCGTTTATCGCGCGCTATCGCAAGCAGGAACAGGCGTTTTATCACGATCGCACCTCGTTTGAGGCGGTGCTCGATCTTAATCACAGCGATGAGAGTCTGGAGCTGGCGGAGGCTGAACGTCTGGCGGAGGACCTGCGCCTGCTGTACGTCGCGCTCACCCGGGCAATCTGGCATTGCAGCCTGGGTATTGCGCCGTTAACCAGCCGGCGGAGTGATAAACCCGGAGAAACCGATCTTCATCACAGCGCGCTGGGCCGTCTGATCCAGAAAGGCGAGGCCAGGGATGCCGCCGGGCTGAGCGCCTGCCTGCATGAGCTTTGCAACGAGGATATTGCGCTTCGTTCGCCCGATGCGCCGGATAATAGCCGCTGGCAGGCTCCGCAACCCCCGCAGGATGCGCTTGCCGCGCGTCTGGTCCGCCGCAGAATGGCGGATGAGTGGCGCGTGACAAGCTACTCCGGCCTGCAACAGCGCGGGCACAGCGTGGCGCAGGATCTTCTGCCTCGGCTGGATATCGACGCGGCGGGCGTGGGCGAAATCATTGATGAACCAGCGCTGACGCCGCACCAGTTTCCACGCGGTGCATCGCCGGGAACCTTTCTGCACAGCCTGTTTGAAGATCTCGATTTTACCCGTCCCGTAGAGAGTGAATGGGTGCGGGAAAAACTCCAGCTGGCGGGTTTTGACGAGCAGTGGGAGCCGGTGCTGACGGCGTGGATCGCGACCATTCTCGCTGCGCCGTTAACGCCAGAGGGCATTTCGCTCAGCCAGCTTACGGCAAAAGAGAAACAGGTGGAGCTGGAGTTCTATTTGCCTATCAATCAAACGCTCGACGCGCCGACGCTGGATGCGCAGATGCGGCGTTTTGATCCGCTCTCCGCAGGTTGTCCGCCGCTGGACTTCCGTCAGGTGCGCGGTATGCTCAAAGGGTTTATCGATTTAGTGTTTCGCCACAACGGGCGTTACTACCTGCTGGATTACAAATCCAACTGGCTCGGCGAGAGTAGCGAAGCCTATACGCAGGAGGCGATGGCGCAGGCGATGCAGGCGCATCGCTACGATCTGCAATATCAGCTCTATAGCCTGGCGCTGCACCGCTTCCTGCGTCACCGGCTGGCAGACTATGATTATGAACGCCATTTTGGCGGCGTTATTTATCTCTTTTTACGCGGTATTGATGGTCAGGATCCGCAGCAGGGTATTTTTACCACCCGGCCCGATCCGCAACTTATCAACGCGCTTGATGACCTGTTCGCCGGAGAAAAAGAGGAGATGGCGTAATGCATTTACAGAGACTTTTACTGGATGCCGTCGCGCACAAACTCCTGCGTCCGCTGGATGTGCAGTTTGCCATTATGGTGGCGGAGCGCGAGCATCCGGCGGTCATGCTGGCGGCCGCTGTCCTCAGCCGTGACGCGGGTGAGGGACACGTCTGCCTGCCGCTGTCACGGCTTGCACCGGATGAGCGTTTGTCCGGCAAAGCCCGCGAGCTGTGGACGCAGCTTTTCACCTGTGCCGACGTCCCCGAAGACTGGGCCGCGCTGTTAGCAACGTCGGCGGCGGTCAGCACGGGCGACGATCCCGCGCCGATGATTCTTCGCGGCGAGCGGCTGTACCTTAACCGCATGTGGCGTAATGAACTCAGTGTTGCCCGCTTTTTTAGCGAACAAAATCAGCCGATGGCGGTGGATGAAGCACAGCTGGCTGAGATCCTGAATGCGCTGTTTCCGCCGTCTGACGAGGTGGACTGGCAAAAAGTGGCGGCGGCAGTGGCGCTGACCCGGCGTATCTCTGTGATTTCTGGCGGTCCCGGTACCGGTAAAACGACTACGGTGGCAAAACTGCTGGCGGCGCTGGTACAGATGTCGCCCGACGAGAAATGCCGCATCCGCCTCGCGGCTCCGACCGGTAAAGCGGCGGCCCGGCTGACTGAATCGCTCGGATCGGCACTGCGTCGGCTGCCGCTGACCGACTTGCAAAAAGCCCTGCTGCCCACCGAGGCCAGTACGCTGCATCGCTTGCTCGGCGCACAGCCTGGCAGTCAGCGGATGCGTTATCACGCGGGCAACCCGCTGCATCTGGACGTGCTGGTAGTGGATGAAGCGTCAATGATTGATCTGCCGATGATGTCGCGCCTGATTGATGCATTACCCGCGCACGGGCGGATTATTTTCCTCGGCGATCGCGATCAGCTGGCCTCGGTCGAAGCGGGCGCGGTGCTGGGAGATATCTGCGCCTGGGTTAATGGCGGCTACACGCCCACCCGCGCGGCTGAACTTTCGCGGCTGACGGGTGCGACGGTGCCGGCGGGTAACGCGAGCGGTGCGGGTGCACTGCGCGACAGCTTATGCCTGCTGCAAAAAAGCTACCGTTTTGGCAGCCATTCCGGCATCGGCCAGCTGGCGAGTGCGGTCAACTGCGGTGATAAACGCTCGTTGAAAACCGTCTGCACCCAGGGCTTTGAAGATATCGCCCTTAAGCCATTGCGCACCCAGGAAGAATATCAGGCCATGCTGGAGGACGCGTTAAACGGCTATACGCACTATCTGACCCTGCTGCGTGAACATGCTGAGCCGGACGCGGTGCTGGCAGCATTCAGCGAATTTCAGCTGCTCTGCGCATTACGTGAAGGGCCATATGGCGTAAGCGGACTCAATGTGCAGCTTGAGCAGACGCTGGCACGTAAGCGGCATGTGTCTTTACCGCGTCACTCCCGCTGGTATCAGGGGCGTCCTGTGATGATTGCACGCAACGACAGCGCGCTGGGACTGTTTAATGGCGATATCGGCGTGGCGCTGGAGGGCGAGCAGGGGATGCGCGTCTGGTTCCCGATGCCCGATGGCACGGTCAAATCCTTCCATCCGGGTCGCCTGCCGGAACATGATACTGCCTGGGCGATGACCGTCCATAAATCTCAGGGATCGGAATTCGACCACGCGGCGCTGATCCTGCCCGCGCAAAGCGTCCCGTTAGTCACTCGCGAACTGGTTTACACTGCCATCACCCGCGCTCGTCAGCGTCTGTCGCTGTATGCGGACGACAAACTGCTGGCGCAGGCCGTCGTCACCCGCACCGAACGGCGCAGCGGGCTGACGGCCTTCTTTGAGGCGATACGTTAATCTCCGGGATCAGGCGAGATCGGCCATCAGCACTTTTGAGCGGCGCTGATAGTTGTACATCTCTTTCTTACTCTCCGGCAGCAGATCGATATCCACTGGCGTAAAGCCACGCTCCTGAAACCAGTGGATACTGCGGGTGGTTAACACAAACAGCTTATCGAGGCCCATCTGTCTGGCCTGAGAGGCGACTCTGTCGAGCAGCACTTCGCCGCGCGAGGAGCTACGGTAGTCCGGATGCACCGCCACGCACGCCATCTCGCCGATCCTTTCTTCCGGGAACGGGTAGAGGGCGGCACAGGCGATGGTCAGGTTATCGCGCTGGATAATCGTAAATTTGTCGATCTCCATCTCCAACTGTTCACGGGAGCGGCGCACCAGGATGCCCTGCTGTTCCAGCGGGCGGATTAACTCCAGAATGCCGCCAATATCATTAATGGTGGCGCGGCGGATCTGCTCGGCGCTCTCCATCACGATTTGGGTGCCGATACCGTCACGCGAGAATAGCTCCTGCAACAGCGCGCCGTTTTCCTGGTAGCTGATCAGATGGCTGCGGCGCACGCCGCTGCGGCAGGCTTTCAGCGCGCCACGCAGGAAACGCACGGTGCCGGAGTAGTAATCCCCCTCGGCTTCCAGCGTTTCTACCCGCGCCTGCGCTTCGTTGGGGAACAGTTCAGAAATAATCTCTCCCGCCTCGTTGTACACCCCCTGAGAGGAGCAAAAGCCGATCATCTTTTCAGCCTTCAGTTTGATCGCCAGTTGCGTGGCGATCTCTTCCGAGGTCAGGTTAAAACTCTCCCCGGTGACGGAGACAGCGACCGGTCCCATCAGTACGATGGCACCGCTGTCCAGCTGGCGATGAATCGCTTCTTCATCAATACGGCGAATGCGACCGCTATGGCAATAATCCACGCCGTCATCCACGCCCAGCGGCTGAGCAATGATGAAGTTACCGCTGACCACATTGATATGCGCGCCCTGAAGCGGCGTGTTGTTAAGGCTCATGGAGAGGCGAGCGGTGATATCCAGTTGCAACAGCCCCGCCGCCTGCTTGACCAGTTCCAGCGTTTTAGCATCGGTCACCCGGGTATTCTTATGGTATACCGGTTCATGATGATGCGCGGCCAGGTTAGCATCAATTTGCGGGCGCGCACCGTAGACCAGCACCAGGCGAATGCCGAGACTATGCAGCAGGCCAATGTCATTAACAATGCTGGAGAAATTCTCGTGCTCGATGGCTTCACCGCCCAGCATTATGACGAACGTCTTGCCCCGATGCGCGTTAATATAGGGCACTGAATGGCGAAATCCCTCTACCAGTTCGGTTCTACGCTCCTTCACCACGGCAACTTCCTCAATGAATTATTATTCGAAATTAGTGTATTTTTATTCTGTTTTTCCCTTCAGCGCAAGTCAAAATCAGCCTGCGAGTTAGAAATTTCTCAAGCGAAACGCGGTCTGAAAAAGAATGTTTACCCTTTTAGGGGTGACAGCGTATGCGCCATTGGTTAAAGTTTTCGGTCAATTTGGATGTTTTTATAAACAGTTACGATAATTTTGCCTGGGAATTGCATGTCGGGAAGCAAATCAGCACTAAGCCGCCGTCGTTTACTACAGGGCGCAGGGGCCATGTGGTTATTAAGCGTAAGCCAGACCAGTTTCGCTGCCGTGAGTCAGGTTGTGGCGGTGCGCGTCTGGCCTGCGTCGACCTATACGCGCGTAACGATCGAATCCAATAAAATGCTAAAGTACCGCCAGTTTGCGTTAAGCAATCCCGAAAGGCTGGTGGTCGATCTGGAAGGCGTTAATTTGAATTCGGTGCTGAAGGGCATGAGTGCCCAGATCAGCAGTAACGATCCGTTTATTCAGTCTGCACGCGTAGGGCAATTTGATCCGCAAACCGTGCGGATGGTGTTTGAACTCAAGCAAAATATTAAACCGCAGCTGTTCGCGCTGGCACCGGTGGCTGGTTTTAAAGAGCGCCTGGTGATGGATCTCTATCCGGCAAACGCGCAGGACATTCAGGATCCGCTGCTGGCGCTGCTGGAGGATTACAATAAGGGCGATCTGGAGAAACAGGTGCCGCCAGCGCAAAGCGGTCCGCAGCCGGGCAAGGCCGGGAGGGACAGGCCGATTGTGATTATGCTCGATCCCGGACACGGAGGCGAAGACTCCGGCGCGGTAGGGAAATACCGTACCCGGGAAAAAGACGTGGTGCTGCAAATCGCCCGTCGCCTGCGTGCGCTGATCGAGAAAGAAGGCAATATGAAAGCCTTTATGACGCGCAATGAAGACGTCTTTATTCCGCTGAAAGTCCGCGTGGCAAAAGCCCAGAAGCAGCGCGCCGACCTTTTTGTCTCTATCCACGCTGACGCTTTCACCAGCCGTCAGCCGAGCGGCTCCTCGGTATTTGCGCTGTCAACGAAAGGCGCAACCAGTACCGCCGCCAAATACCTTGCCCGGACGCAGAACGCCGCCGACTTAATCGGTGGCGTAAGCAAAAGCGGCGACCGCTACCTCGACCATACCATGTTCGATATGGTGCAGTCCCTGACCATCAACGACAGCCTCAAGTTTGGCAAAGAGGTACTGAATAAGCTCGGCAAGGTCAATAACCTGCATAAGAACAGCGTCGAACAGGCGGGCTTTGCGGTGCTCAAAGCGCCGGATATCCCGTCGATTCTGGTGGAGACCGCGTTTATCAGTAATATCGAAGAAGAGCGTAAGCTGAAAACGGCGGCATTCCAGCAGGAGGTGGCTGAATCTATTCTGGCCGGGATTAAAGCTTATTTTGCGGACGGGGCGACGCTGGCGCGGAGAGGGTAAACGTCTGGCAGTATTCATAACCGCCTGACGCCTTGATATAGCAGATAGTGTAGGTCGGGTAAGGCGAAGCCGCCACCCGGCAAAGCGAGGGCAATACTGCTGTTCATAAACAACAGACGTAAAAAAACCGCAGGCTGAATCAGCGTTGCGGCTTCATGATCTTCACATTGTCGGACGCGTAAATATTGGTTGCGGGGGCCGGATTTGAACCGACGACCTTCGGGTTATGAGCCCGACGAGCTACCAGGCTGCTCCACCCCGCGTCCGTCTGTTACTTATCAGTTAAGTAACGCTTTACTGCACAATGTGTTGGTTGCGGGGGCCAGATTTGAACTGACGACCTTCGGGTTATGAGCCCGACGAGCTACCAGGCTGCTCCACCCCGCGTCCGTCTGTTACTCTTCCATCGAGTAACGTCTTTCTTCACATTGTATTGGTTGCGGGGGCCAGATTTGAACTGACGACCTTCGGGTTATGAGCCCGACGAGCTACCAGGCTGCTCCACCCCGCGTCCGTGGAAGCGCACTATACTCTGCTGCCGTTTTCATGCAACCCTTTTTTTAACCAGATCATAAATTTGATGAGTATGTGGATAAAAACAGCGCAAAGCGGTTCGTTTTTTGCACGGAATTTGTATCAGGGTGCGTATGCGCATTTCAATAGGTTCAGGGGTTTGTTATCTTCATTCGGCATTCAGGTAACTAAAAGATGAGAACAATGAAAGGACGTTGGGCAAAATATCTTCTGACGGGGGCGGTGGTGACTATGCTAGCCGCGTGTTCTTCAAAACCCACCGATCGCGGTCAACAGTATGAAGACGGAAAGTTTACCCAGCCGTTCTCTCTGGTAAACCAGCCTGATGCGGTCGGCGCTCCGATTAATGCGGGTGACTTTTCCGAGCAGGTTAGTCAGATCCGCAGCGCTTCGCCGCGTCTCTATGGTTCCCAGAGCAATATTTATAATGCCGTGCAGGACTGGTTACGCGCTGGCGGCGATACCCGCACCATGCGCCAGTTTGGTATTGACGCCTGGCAGATGGAAGGGGCCGATCACTACGGCAACGTGCAGTTTACCGGCTACTACACGCCAGTGGTGCAGGCACGACATACCCCTCAGGGCGAGTTTCGCTATCCTATCTACCGTATGCCGCCGAAACGCGGAAAACTGCCGTCGCGCGCGAGCATCTATGCGGGCGGCCTGAGCGACAGCTATGTTCTGGCCTACAGCAACTCGCTGATGGACAATTTCATCATGGACGTGCAGGGCAGCGGGTACATCGACTTTGGCGACGGCTCACCCCTGAACTTCTTTAGTTATGCCGGTAAAAACGGCTGGCCTTATCGCAGCATCGGCAAGGTGCTGATCGACCGCGGCGAGGTGAAGCGCGAAGACATGTCAATGCAGGCCATCCGCCACTGGGGAGAAACCCACAGCGAGGCTGAAGTGCAGGAACTGCTTGAGCAGAACCCGTCGTTCGTCTTCTTTAAACCGCAGTCGTATGCGCCGGTGAAAGGGGCCAGCGCGGTGCCGCTGATTGGTCGTGCTTCTGTGGCCTCCGACCGCAGCATTATTCCGGCGGGTACCACGCTGCTGGCGGAAGTGCCGCTGCTGGATAACAACGGCAAGTTTAACGGCCAGTATGAGTTACGTCTGATGGTGGCACTGGATGTGGGCGGCGCAATCAAAGGTCAGCACTTTGATATTTATCAGGGCATCGGGTCAGATGCTGGTCATCGCGCGGGCTGGTACAATCACTATGGCCGCGTTTGGGTGCTGAAAAGCGCGCTAGGTGCAGGCGGTGGCCTGACATCAGGTAACGTATTTAGTGGCTAGCCCTTCTCACCCTCTTCCGGTGGGGAGGGGGTGAACCATGACTCCGCAGTTTATGTTTTTACATTCCGAGGTTTTATGTCTGTAGTAATCAGCGATGCCTGGCGTCAACGTTTCGGCGGCACCGCACGTTTATATGGTGAGCAGGCGCTCCAGCTTTTTGCTGACGCGCATTTTTGCGTGGTGGGCATTGGCGGCGTCGGATCCTGGGTGGCTGAGGCACTGGCACGCACCGGCATCGGCGCGATCACCCTGATTGATATGGATGACGTCTGTGTCACCAACACCAACCGACAAATCCATGCGCTGCGGGAAACGGTGGGCGTGGCAAAAGCGGAGGTGATGGCTGAGCGAATTCGACAGATTAACCCGGAATGCCGGGTAACCGTCATTGATGATTTTGTGACGGCGGATAACGTCGCAGGCTATATGAATCAGGGCTATAGCTATGTGATTGATGCCATCGACAGCGTGCGTCCAAAAGCCGCGCTAATTGCCTTTTGTCGACGCAATAAAATTCCGCTGGTCACCACCGGCGGCGCGGGCGGACAGATCGACCCGACACAAATTCAGGTCAGCGATCTGGCGAAAACCATTCAGGATCCGCTGGCGGCAAAATTGCGCGAGCGGCTGAAAAGCGATTTTGGGGTAGTGAAAAACAGCAAAGGTAAGCTTGGCGTGGACTGCGTATTTTCTACCGAAGCGCTGGTTTATCCACAGTCGGATGGGTCAGTCTGCGCGATGAAAAGCACGGCTGAAGGGCCAAAGCGGATGGATTGCGCCTCAGGTTTTGGTGCCGCAACGATGGTGACGGCGACGTTTGGCTTTATCGCCGTTTCGCATGCGTTGAAGAAGATGATGGCGAAAGCCGCACGGCAGTGATGATTTTGCCGGGTGGCGGTTGCGCCTTCCCCGTCCTGGTAAAATCTACAATATCAATGGCATAGCATTACTTGTAGGCCCGGCAAGCGCAGCGCCGCCGGGCAGGTAGCGCACCATTAGCATCGTAAGGTTACTCAACGCTCAATGCGGCGGCGCGTACCGCTTCGCTAAGCGCATTCAACCCCTGATTACGCGAGGCGCTGAGCTGGCTGCGTAAGCCCAGTTCATCAAACAGCGCCAGCGGATCCCCCGCCAGCAGTTCGGCGGCGTGTTTTCCCTCTGAGGCGGTCAGTAACACTGCCAGCAGCCCGCGCACGATGCGGCCTTCGCTGTCACCGAAGAAGTGCAGTTTCCCTTCCGGCGATACGGTGTAACCCAGCCAGACGCGATTCTCACAGCCGGGAATTTCCCGCGCCTGCGCTTTAAGATCGTCCGGCAGCGCGGGAAGCTGTTTTCCCAGCAGAATTAACTGCCGGTATTTCTCTTCCCACTGCGTCAGCGGCAAAAAGGTAGTTTTCAACGTCTCTTCGGTTATCGTGACGCCAAAAGGGTGTCCGGCAAAAGCAGGGCTAGTCATCAATCCCCCAGAATTTCAAGCGCACGGTCAACGGCGTTAACCAGTGCAGTAACATCGTTTTGCGTATTATAGGGCGCAAATGAGACCCTCAGGGTGCCGTCAACACCGAGCGCCGCCAGCAGCGGCTGGGCGCAGTGTTGGCCGGCGCGCAGCGCAATGCCATATCCTGCCAGCAGCGTCACCATATCGCTATGATGAATGCCAGCAAAGTTAAAGGCCAGCAGGCTGGAATCCTGCACGCGGAAGGAGGTAAAGCCTGGACGTTTTGCCAGCGCATCTTCGGCAAGCGTTGCCAGTCCACGACTCCAGCTTTCTGCCTGGGCGATATCCGTCCCTTCCAGCCACTCCAGCGCGGCGCTTAGTCCAATGACGCCTGCCACGTTGGGGGTTCCGGCTTCAAGGCGATAAGGCACCGGCTGGGTTTTATAGCCAGCAAAGCTGACCTCGACAATCATCTTACCGCCGCCCAACCACGGCGACATGCTCTCCAGCAACTCACTTTTGCCATACAGTGCGCCAATGCCGTTGGGCCCGTAGAGTTTATGGCCGGAGAAGGCATAAAAATCGATATCCAGCTTCTGCACATCGGCCGGAAAGTGAACCGCACCCTGCGCGCCATCGACCATTACCACCATCCCTGCGCCGTGAGCAATGCCGATGGCTTTCGCCAGATCCGGACAGCCGCCGGTGACGTTCGACATCTGTCCCAGCGCCAGAATACGGCTGCGCGGAGTAATGATTTCCGCTAAACGCGCCACGTCAGGCAGGTGGTCCGCGCCAAGCGGCAATCTGACCACCTTTGCGCCGGTCTGCTCGGCAACCATCAGCCAGGGAACAAAATTGGCATGATGCTCTGCTTCGCTGACAATGATTTCATCACCAGGCTTCAGGCGCGGGCGAGCATAGCACTGGGCCACCATGTTAATGGCTTCGGTCGTTCCACGGGTCCAGATGATATCTCTGCCCGACGGCGCATTAAGCAGGCGCGCAACCCGATCGCGCGCGGCCTCATAACGCTCGGTCAGACGCTGGGCTTCAGCGAACTGACTGCGATGCACGTTCCCTGCGCTCAGACTATAAAACTGCTGCGTGGCATCAATAACCGCCTGCGGTTTTAGCGCGGTCGCTGCGCTATCAAGGTACACGCCTGCATCGGCCAGCGCCGGAAATTGTGCGCGAAATTGCGCAGGATTGAACGTATTCATGGCATTCCTCATCGTAAGACCGGGATCGTCGCGCAATTCACTTCCCGGCGCAAGCATGTTGAAAACCATCAGAATTGTCCTGTAATCCTGGCAGGTTTTTCATGGTGAGTTATGCTGATAACTGTTAGGTGAATGTTTAAGCCTGTTACCAAATGATGGTTCTATAGCATGAATTGCTAAAAGGAGAAGAAGATGAAAAAGACTGCCGCAATTATTTCTGCCTGTATGCTGACATTTGCTCTGAGCGCCTGTTCTGGTCCGAACTACGTGATGCATACCAATGATGGCCGGACTATCGTTTCTGACGGGAAACCTGTCACCGATAATGATACCGGGATGATCTCCTATAAAGATGCCAACGGTAACAAACAGCAGATTAACCGCTCTGACGTGAAAGAGATGGTGGCGCTGGAGAAATAAGCCAGAATTCAGGCAAAAAAAAGCACCGCAATTTGCGGTGCTACATTAATCACTATGGACAGACAGGGTAAATGTACAGGAAGTGAAAAGGGTAGCCTGGCTACCGTGGTCTGAAGAGCAGACCAAATGCAAACACAACAACACAACATCACAACCGTAAGCCAAAAGTTCATCAGAACACGCATTCCAATAAAACTTTTCGTTCCGGCTCAGGAAGTGCGGCCACTATAGGTATTTGCTGGTAGAAGCTCAACGGACAAATTATAATGGCTCAGATAAAAAAAACTAATAGGTAGCGTCCTGTTTCCTGTTTGTTAATTTGCATTAACATTTGAGCCAGAATCACTATGTCAAAGCGATTACCCCCTCTGAATGCATTACGTGTATTTGATGCTGCCGCGCGTCATTTAAGCTTCACTCGCGCCGCCGATGAGCTTTTTGTGACCCAGGCCGCAGTCAGTCATCAAATCAAGTCCCTCGAGGATTTCCTGGGGTTAAAGCTCTTTCGCCGACGCAATCGATCGCTTTTGTTGACCGAGGAAGGCCAGAGCTATTTCCAGGATATAAAAGAGATATTTTCGCAATTAACCGACGCAACACGTAAACTGCAATCACGCAGCGCCAAAGGGGCGCTGACGGTCAGTTTATTACCCAGTTTCGCTATTCACTGGCTGGTTCCCCGACTTTCAAGCTTTAACTCAGCTTATCCGGGAATTGACGTCAGAATTCAGGCGGTAGATCGTGAAGAGGATAAACTGGCGGATGATGTCGACGTGGCCATTTTTTATGGCCGTGGCAACTGGCCTGGCCTGCGCGTTGAAAAACTGTATGCAGAATATTTACTCCCGATCTGTGCACCGGTATTGCTAACCGGCGATAAGGCGTTGAAGACACCGGCAGATTTAGCGCAACATACGCTATTGCACGATGCCTCCCGCCGCGACTGGCAAACCTATACCCGCCAACTCGGGCTTAATCATATTAATGTGCAGCAGGGACCTATTTTCAGCCACAGCGCCATGGTGTTGCAGGCGGCAATTCACGGGCAGGGTATTGCTTTAGCCAATAATGTGATGGCCCAGTCCGAAATTGAGGCTGGCCGTCTGGTGTGCCCTTTTAATGATGTTCTGGTCAGTAAGAATGCGTTTTATCTGGTTTGTCATGACAGCCAGGCAGAACTGGGTAAAATAGCCGCCTTTCGTCAGTGGATCCTGGCGAAAGCGGCAAGCGAGCAAGAAAAATTCCGCTTCCGTTACGAACAATAAATAACTGTAGGGTAATAACATGACCAGCCGTTTTATGCTGATTTTTGCCGCCATTAGCGGTTTTATTTTTGTGGCGCTGGGCGCGTTTGGTGCCCACGTGTTAAGTAAATCAATGGGCGCTGTTGAAATGGGCTGGATCCACACCGGCCTTGAATATCAGGCGTTTCATACGCTGGCAATTTTCGCGCTGGCGGTGGCGATGCAGCGTCGTATTAGCATCTGGTTTTACTGGAGCAGCGTATTTCTGGCGCTGGGAACCGTCTTATTTAGCGGCAGCCTCTATTGTCTGGCGCTCTCGCATTTGCGCCTGTGGGCGTTTGTGACGCCGGTTGGCGGCGTCTGTTTTCTGGCTGGCTGGGCGCTGATGTTAGTGGGTGCGATTCGCCTGAAGCGTAAGGGCATTGTTCATGAATAAGCTGATTTTATTGTGCCGCTCCGGGTTTGAGAAAGAGTGCGCAGCGGAAATCACTGACAAAGCGGGCCGCCGTGAAATCTACGGCTTCGCGCGAGTAAAAGAAAATTCAGGTTACGTCATTTTTGAATGTTATCAGGCTAATGAGGCTGACAAACTGGCGACGGAATTACCTTTCAGTTCGCTGATTTTCGCCCGCCAGATGTTTGTTGCCGGTGAGCTGCTGCAAAATTTGCCACCGGAAGATCGTATTACGCCGATTGTTGGCATGTTGCAGGGCGTGGTGGAGAAGGGCGGCGATCTGCGTGTTGAAGTCGCGGATACCAATGAAAGCAAAGAGCTGATGAAGTTCTGCCGCAAGTTTACCGTGCCGCTGCGTGCCGCGCTGCGCGAGGCGAAAGTGCTGACCAGCTATGAATCGGCAAAACGTCCGGTGGTACACGTTTTCTTCATTGCGCCGGGCTGCTGCTATACGGGCTACTCTTACAGCAATAACAACTCCCCGTTTTATATGGGTATCCCACGCCTCAAGTTTCCGGCCGATGCGCCGAGTCGCTCCACGCTTAAACTGGAAGAGGCGTTGCATGTGTTCATCCCTGCCGATGAGTGGGACGAGCGTCTGGCTAACGGTATGTACGCGGTCGACCTCGGGGCATGCCCCGGTGGCTGGACCTATCAACTGGTCAAACGCAATATGTGGGTTTATTCAGTCGATAACGGTCCGATGGCGCAGAGCCTGATGGATACCGGTCAGGTCACCTGGCTGCGTGAAGATGGCTTCAGGTACAAACCGACGCGTAATAATATTTCGTGGATGGTCTGCGATATGGTCGAGAAGCCCGCTAAAGTCGCGGCACTAATGGCGCAGTGGCTGGTTAACGGCTGGTGCCGGGAGACCATTTTTAACCTTAAGCTGCCGATGAAAAAACGTTATGAAGAGGTATCGCATAATCTGGCGTATATCGAGGGAAAACTGAGCGAGAACGGCATTAACGCTCAGATCCAGGCGCGTCAGCTTTATCATGACAGGGAAGAGGTGACGGTGCATGTACGTCGCATCTGGGCCGCAGCTGGGGGGCGTCGCGACGAGCGGTAGAGTTTCCGTCGCCCTTTCGCGAAACGTCAGGGCGACGATAAGATTACTTGCGCAGCCGAAGCTGCTGCAAATTGCCGTCAATCTGTAAATCTGAACGTAACCGCGCAATATCCCGGCAGATAAAGGCCATTTCGCGGTTCTCTTCCAGTTTCTTACGCCACTTCTGCGGCACCTCATCAAGGCGGGCGTAAATCTCTTCCAGCGTTTTAAATTCCGTCAGCAACTGCGTGGCGCTTTTCGCACCAATGCCTGCCACGCCCGGCACTTTCGAACTGCTGATACCGGCAAGCCCCCAGTAGTCGGGCAGTTGCTCCGGCGTAACGCCAAATTCGGCGGCGATGAAGGGGGCATCCAGCCAGCGTTTCTGGAAGTAATCACGAATGCGAATAGTCGGGGAAAGCAGCTGGCAGTAGCCTTTATCGGTCGAAACGATTGTGGCCTCATGCCCGGCCTGCGCCACTTTGACGGCCAGCGTGGCGGCGAGATCGTCGGCCTCGTTGCCTGCGGATCCCCAACTGCGCACGCCGCTGCGGGCAAAGGCGGCGCGAAGCTGCGGCATTTCACTATGCAGATCGTCAGGCATCGGTGCCCGGCCAGCCTTGTAGTCAGGCAGTTTCTGATGACGCCAGCTCACGTTGCGTGTTTCGTCATCAAAGACCGCCACCGCGTGCGTCGGCTGGCTATGAACAATCAACTGTTCGAGGGCGTGCTGGCAGGCATCTACGCACGGCGATCCCTGTACCGCATGAATACGGCGGATCAGATTCAGCGCATCGACAATAAGTAAATGAACGGCCACGGGTATCCTCCTTTAAACCTGGCGTCAGGGTATCACCGTGAAGCAGGAGAGGCTATAAAGCGAGAATAAATCAGGAAGATGCCTCGCAAAACGAGGCATCAGAGCGTTGGCAAAGCGGCTTCTCAGGGGAGACGGCGGGATCGTGTTCCGTTACCCACGGAAAGCGCCATTGCCACCGTTAATCGCAGGTCACAATTTTCATTGCCAGCCCGCCGCGCGAGGTTTCACGGTATTTGGCGTTCATGTCCTTACCGGTCTCGTACATCGTCTCAATGACTTTATCGAGACAGACGCGCGGCTCGCTGGTGCGACGCAGCGCCATGCGGGCGGCGTTCACCGCTTTTACCGCAGCAATCGCGTTACGCTCAATGCACGGCACCTGTACCTGACCGGCCACCGGATCGCAGGTCAGACCGAGGTTGTGCTCCATGCCAATCTCTGCGGCGATGCACACCTGACCGGGACTGCCGCCGAGCAACTCCGTCAGACCCGCCGCTGCCATTGAGCAGGCCACGCCGACCTCGCCCTGACAGCCGACTTCCGCCCCGGAAATGGACGCGTTCATCTTATACAGCGAGCCAATCGCACTGGTGACCAGCAGGTAGCGGGCCAGCGAGTTGGCATTCACTTCGCGGATAAATTTATCGTAATAGGCCAGCACGGCCGGAACGATGCCACACGCGCCATTGGTCGGCGCAGTCACCACCCGTCCCCCGGCCGCATTTTCTTCGTTGACGGCCAGCGCGAACATATTGATCCAGTCCACCACCGCCATCGGATCGCTGGTGGTTTTATCCTGGCTAACCAGCATCCGGCGCAGGGCGGCGGCGCGACGAGGCACCCGTAACTTGCCCGGCAGAACGCCTTCGGTAACGCTGCCATGCTCAATTCCGCCGCGCATCACGTCCCATACGTTATTGAAGTGCTGTTCCAGCTCTTCTTTGCTGTGCAGGGCAAGTTCGTTCTGCATCATCAGGCCGGAGAGTGACAGGCCGCTGTCACGACAGTGCTGCTGGAGATCCGCTGCGGTTTTGTACGGATACGGCACGCTGACCGGCGCATCGGAAGAGTGGCCGAAGTGCGCTTCATCGACGATAAAACCACCGCCGATGGAATAATAGGTTTGGCTATACACCGCGTTTTCCCCGGCCAGGGCGGTAATACGCATCCCGTTTTCATGCAGCGACAGGTTGTCGGCATGAAAATTCATGCACTGGTCGACCGGGAACTCCACTTCATGTTCGCCGTTCGCCAGCAGCAGGCGTCCGTGGGTATTCACATCCTGGATAAACGCCGGGATGGAGGCAATATCCACGCTATCTGGCAAGTTTCCCGCCAGCCCCATAATAATGGCGATATCGGTATGGTGGCCTTTACCGGTCAGAGAAAGCGAGCCGTAGACATCCACCACCACGCGGGTGACATCGAACAGCAGGCCCTGAGCAATCAGGTCGTCGGTAAACTGTTTGCCCGCTTTCATCGGGCCGACGGTATGCGAACTGGAGGGGCCGATGCCGATTTTGAAAATATCGAAAACGCTAATCATAATGCGTCCACTGAGGTAATGAAGCGCGCCATCCGAAGATGGCGCGAGGGAGTTAACTGAACAGGGAGTAGAAAATCGCAGACATGGCGACCAGACCCATCAGTACCACAAAGGCGTTGCTGATGTGGCCGCTGTATTTACGCATGGCCGGGACTTTCTGAATCGCGTACATCGGCATCAGGAACAGGATCATGGCGATAATCGGCCCACCCAGCGTTTCGATCATGCCGAGGATGCTTGGGTTCAGCGTTGCCACAATCCAGGTCGTAACCAGCATAAACAGCGCGGTAAGGCGGTTCAGTTTGTTGATCTCAATAGACTTACCTTTACCACGCAGGGTCTTAATAACCATGCCGTTAAAGCCTTCACGCGCGCCGAGATAGTGGCCGAGGAAGGATTTGGTGATGGCAATCATCGCAATGATCGGAGCCATCCAGGCAATCAGCGGCGCGTTAAAGTGGTTCGCCAGGTAAGACAGGATAGAGATGTTCTGCGCTTTGGCTTCCGCCAGGTCCGCCGGGGAGAGGCTCAGCACGCAGCTAAACACGAAGAACATCACCGTCAGCACCATCATGATGTGGGCGAAGGCCAGAATGCGGGAACATTTCTTCTCTGCGTCCACGCCATACTCTTCACGTTTTGCCACGGCAAAAGAGGAGATGATCGGCGAGTGGTTGAAGGAGAAAACCATCACCGGGATCGCCAGCCACAGCGTCATCCACAGGCCGTTACCGGTAGGGGTAACAGACTCGAAAGAGAACGAATCGAATGCCGCGCCGCTCCACTGCGGGATCAGGTACAGCGCCAGCAGCATCAGGGCGAAGACAAACGGGAAGACCAGGATGCTCATCGCCTTAACAATCATCTGCTCGCCGAAGCGCACGATGGTCATCATGCCAACAATCAGAATTAACGACAGGATCGCACGCGGCGGCGGGGTCATCATCAACTGGTGCGTCATAAAGCTTTCGACGGTGTTGGTGATGGCGACGCTGTAGACCAGCAGGATCGGGTAGATAGCGAAGAAGTAGAGCAGGGTAATCAGTTTACCTGCGCCGATACCAAAGTGCTCTTCTACCACCTCGGTAATATCTTCACCCGGATTTTTACCGGACAGCACGAAGCGGGTCAGGCCACGGTGCGCAAAGAAGGTCATGGGGAAGGCAAGGATCGCCATGATAATCAGCGGGATCATCCCGCCAACACCTGCGTTGATTGGCAGGAACAATACGCCCGCGCCAATCGCCGTGCCGTAAAGGCCCAGCATCCACATGGTATCTGTTTTACGCCATGTACTCTGCGCTTTGGCAGAGGTGATGGTGCTGGTTTGAGTGGTTTCCATCTGTTTCTCCTGAGGAAGCTAAAATTCAATTTACTGGTCAAATTCAATGCAAAATTGGGTATGTGTAGTATGAAATTCGTCAGGTAAGCGATTTTTTATAATTTTTTGCCGTAACTATTTTCGCGGCGAAAGATACATTTATGTTATCAATGCATCAGTGATCCCGATCGCAATTACAATAATCTACTTCTTATGTGTGGTTATTTAGACCATTTATCTGCCATTTTTTACCCATATAGAGTTTATGGGCGCAAAGGCTAGCATCCGCAGGATGCTTTTTGAAAGTCATTGAGAGAACTAACGATATATGCACTGTAAAAAGCGCATTTGATGGCGTTTTGGCTGGCTTTAATATAATTAAATCAAATAAATCACCGTCATTATCCCCGGTTAATGGGGGCAGGAAGCGTAATAAAACGGCAAGGAATAAGGGCGACCTATGGGTCGCCCTGAAGGATCATTTGCAGATTTCGTAGCAGGGGATGTAGGCGGAGCCGGGGAGCTTCATACGATGTTGCGCGACAAAGCCCTGGAGCAGGTCGTCCATACGGCGCATCATCTCGCTGTCGCCGTGAATTTTGTAAGGGCCGTATTTCTCAATCGCCCGAATGCCGACTTCTTTGACGTTACCCGCGACGATACCGGAGAAGGCGCGGCGTAGATCAGCCGCCAGGACCTCGACCGGCTGGTCCGGGTACAGTTTCAGGTTCGCCATGTTTTCATGCGACGGTTCGAACGGCAACTGAAGGTCCGGTGCAATACGGATTGACCAGTTAAAGCTGTAGGCGTCGCCAGTTTCACGGCGGCACTCTTTCACCAGCGGCATCGCTTTTTTCATCTGCCGCGCCACTTCGGCGGCATCATCAATGATGATTTGATAGTGACGACGGGCCGCCTCGCCCAGCGTACTGACAATAAACTCATCCAGCACGCGGAAGTAGTCGGCGCTCTCTTTCGGCCCGGTGAGGATCAGCGGCAGAACCTGATCTTTGTTGGCCGGATTCATCAGAATGCCCAGCAGATAGAGCAGCTCTTCCGCCGTCCCCACGCCGCCGGGGAAGATAATGATCCCATGTCCAATGCGCACAAACGCTTCAAGACGCTTTTCGATATCGGGCATGATGATCAGTTCGTTGACCAGCGGGTTTGGCGGTTCAGCGGCAATAATGGACGGTTCGGTCATGCCGATAAATCGCCCGTCTTTATAGCGCTGCTGCGCATGGCCGACCGCCGCGCCTTTCATCGGCGCTTCCATCGCGCCCGGTCCGCAGCCGGTGCAAATATTCAGCTCGCGCAGACCCAGCTGGGTGCCGACGCGGCGTGCGTACAGGTACTCTTTTTCGTTGATCGAGTGACCGCCCCAGCACACAACCATGCTCGGCGCTTCGCCAACGTGCAACGCACGGGCGTTGCGCAGGATCGAGAACACCAGGTTGGTGATGTGAGCCGAGCTTTCCAGATCGAGATCGGGATAACGAACGGTGTTGTGGATCTGGCCGTAGACGAAAAGGATATCGCGCAGGACGGCGAACAGGTTGGCCTGTAACGAGCGGATAATTTGCCCGTCAACAAACGCCTCTTCCGGTGGATTGATTAACTCAAGTTTGACCCCGCGCTCGCGGCGCAGGACGTTGATATCGAAATTCTCAAAACGTGACAGCAACTCTTTACTGTTATCGGTGAGACTCCCTGAGTTAAGAACGGCAAGTGAACAGTTACGAAACAGTTGATAAATATCGCTGCTGGCCGTGCGTTTAAGCATGTCAACTTCCAGCTGCGACAACATATCCATTGAGCCAAGGGGGCTTACATGTGTAATCAAGTGAACTCCTTATGGGGCGATAATCGCCGCTCCCTGTGATTACAATAGCCCCCGTAGCCCGGTTTTCACAACCCGCGATCGGGGCAAGATCGCAGTTATACACAAAATAATCGTCTACTGACGTACCAGCCTGCCGGTCGCAGGTGAGAAGTTGGTGTTTGTACGCCAGGGGTTAATATCCAGTCCGCCCCGGCGCGTATAACGCGCGTAAACGCTGAGCGTTTCCGGCTGGCAGAAACGCTGAATATCATTAAAAATGCGCTCCACGCACTGCTCGTGAAACTCATTGTGATGGCGGAACGAGACCAGATAGCGCAGTAGCTTTTCCCGGTCGATGGCCGGGCCGCGATACTGGATTTGCACCGAGCCCCAGTCCGGCTGATGGGTGATCAGGCAGTTGGATTTCAGCAAATGGCTGACCAGCGATTCTTCCACCACCTCGCCGCCAGCCGCATTTTTGAGAAAATCGGCGTTAAATTCATAGCTCTCAATCTCAATATCCTGATCGTCGATGCACACACCGTTGAAGGGCGCGATAGGCTGGCCTTCCAGTTCATCAAGATGATACAGCGTGACCTGGACGTTGCCCTGCGCGCAGGCGCTTAAATCACGCGTCAGCGTGGCCTGGACGTCATCCCAGCTGGCAAAACGCGTCTGGTTAAAACTGTTCAGATAGAGCTTAAAGCTTTTCGACTCCACCAGGTTGAGGCTGGCGTAGTCGAGTTGTACCTGGCCGACCGCGACCTGCGGCACGCCTTTCGCGTTCAGCCACGAGAGTTCATACAGCGTCCAGATATCCCCGCCGTGAAAGGGCAGATTGTCCGCTCGCAGGCCCAGCGGATCGCGATTCAGGCTTCTTGGCACGCCCTGTAATAGCGTCGCGTCGTAGGTGTCACGGTAACGGGTGGTTTTACCGAGGGTCAGGCCGGAAAGCGCCTGATGGTTTTCATAGGAAGACATGTTTCACCGTTATAAAGCAGGTACACTATCGCACAAGTGTATCCTGGCCGACGTAAAGAGAGAAATCAGTGGACCCACAAACTGCACAGGCGCTGAAAGCGTTTACCCAACGTTATTGTGATGCATGGCGGCATGAGCATACCAGCTGGCCGCAAAGTGAGGAGCTGCACGGCGTGCCTTCACCCTGTATTGTTTCCTCCACCGACCATGTGGTGCTCTGGCAACCGCAGCCTTTTGACGGCGAACCTGGCCTCAACGCGGTTGAACGGGCGATGGATATTGTGATTCAGCCCTCAGCGCAGGTTTTTTATACGACGCAATATGCTGGTGACATGCAGGCGCGTCATGGTGCAGAAACATTCACGCTGCTGCAAACATGGAGTGCGGATGATTTCCGTCGCGTTCAGGAGAATCTAATCGGCCACCTGGTAACCCAGAGACGCCTTAAGCTTTCACCGACGCTCTTTATTGCAACGCTTGATAGCGAACTGGAGGTCATTTCGGTGTGTAATCTGCGTGGTGAGGTGGTACAGGAGTCGCTGGGAACCGCGAAACGTCGCGTTCTCGCCCCTTCGCTTACGGATTTTCTTAGCCAACTTGAGCCAGTGTTGTAAGCCATTGCCCTGGGTAGTCTGTAAGAGATCTCTCACACGGCTTGTGAGAGATCGCAGAGAATATGTTCTTCCATAATTTGTTCAGATCATGATTAATACAATATTAATCATAGAGATAGTTTTTCCATTACCGCTTTTAAGTAAAACTTTTCTTAAGGCATTGTCTTAAGACTAGTTGTAAGACGCTAAGGAATAGACGATTCTATGTCCGTCGACAGGGAGTCGCAAACGAAGCGAACATCAGGATGATGACGCTTCACAGGGACACACCAGGACGGTGCTTCAGGGAAGGCTTCAGGATGAAGTTAAGGGATATGCAGGACGCATAGTAAGGACACCTCCAGGAAGGAGAAAGTGAGCCGGACAGGATGCCCGGTGGGTCAGGATGGCCAGGGACTCACTTAAGGAAAAGTGTTATCGCATCGGGGTGGTGTGAGCAGGACGCAGTGTTTACGGATGAACAGGTCAGGAGACCAACAGGAAAAGTTGTCATGGATGAGCAGGGAGCATCATAAAAAGTAGCGGGATAGCTGCGAAACGAACCGGGGGGCACTGTTTAACAGTGCCCCCTTTTTTTGTTTCTGCGTAACTAATGCTATTCTTCGCGCCAGATTTTAGAGCCTGTGAGGTTTCCATGACACTCCACGATAGCGTGCGTGAGCAGTTGCATATCATCGAAGCGCTGCTGCGTAAACACGACTACTGGCAGACCAGCGTGCCGGACGCCAGCGCGTTTGAAAGCACTCAACCGTTCTGTATGGATACGCTGGAGCCGCTTGAATGGCTACAGTGGGTGCTTATTCCGCGGATGCACGCGCTGCTGGAAAGCGGCCAGCCGCTGCCGCAAAGTTTTGCCGTTGCGCCCTATTATGAGATTGCCCTCGACGCCAGCCATCCGCTGCGTGATGAAGTGGTATTCGAACTTCAGCAACTGGATGCCTTTTTTATGGACGATAACGCCTGATGCTGGAGATCCTCTGGCAGGACGAGTGGCTGGTGGCGGTCAACAAACCCGCCGGCTGGCTGGTACATCGCAGCTGGCTGGATCGCGATGAAAAAGTCGTGGTGATGCAGACGGTGCGCGATCAGATTGGGCAGCATGTTTTTACCGCACATCGTCTGGATCGGCCCACCTCCGGCGTGCTGCTGATGGGGCTGTCAAGCGAGGCCGGACGACGGCTGGCTCAGCAGTTTGAGCAGCACCAAATCCAGAAACGCTACCATGCCATCGTGCGCGGATGGCTGACGGATGACGCGGTGCTGGATTATCCGCTGGTCGAAGAGCTGGATAAAATCGCCGATAAATTCGCTCGTGAGGATCGGGAGCCGCAGCCTGCGGTAACGCGCTATCGCGGGCTGGCAACCGTTGAAATGCCCGTTGCCACCGGGCGCTACCCGACGACCCGCTATTCGCTGGTCGAACTGGAACCGAAAACCGGGCGTAAGCATCAGTTGCGTCGCCATCTTGCCCATCTGCGCCACCCGATCATCGGCGACAGTAAACACGGCGACTTGCGGCAGAACCGCAGCGCGGCGGCCCATTTTGGCTGTCAGCGTCTGATGCTGCACGCCAGTCAACTCACGCTGACGCATCCCTTTACCGGCGAGCCGCTGATCCTGCGCGCCGGGCTGGACCCGGTGTGGATGGACGCGCTTACCCATTTCGGCTGGCGCACGCTTCTCCCCGATAATGAAAGGGTTGAGTTTCCGCCAGATACCTACCAGGATAGTGCAGACGCATAATCAGGGAGTTAACAAATGGCGGAGATTGGGATTTTTGTCGGCACCATGTACGGTAACGCGCTACTGGTGGCGGAAGAGGCTGAGGTTACCCTTAATGAGCAGGGGCACCACGCCCGGGTGTTTGAAGATCCACAGCTGGCGGACTGGCAGCCTTATCAGCAAGGCTACGCGTTAGTGGTGACTTCCACCACCGGACAGGGCGACCTGCCGGACAGCATTGTGCCGCTGTATCAGGGGATCCACGATAAACTCGGCCATCAGCCGAACCTGCGCTATGGCATTATCGCGCTGGGTGACAGCACCTATTCGCACTTCTGCGGCGGCGGTAAAAAGTTCGACCAGCTGCTTCAGGAGCAGGGCGCTCAGCGTATCGGCGAGGTGCTGATGATTGATGCCAGCGAAGATCCCGAACCTGAAACGGTGTCTGGCCCCTGGGTGGAACAGTGGGGCGCGTTGCTAAAATAGAAGCGTTTATAGCCAGACTAAATCGAGTTAGCTTCATGCAAATGCCAGTAAAACCCTTTGCAATAAAGGGTTTTTACGGGCAGTTACCCCACGTCAAGCGAGCTATTTCACACTCCTGCAACCCCCATTTCCTCACCCGGCGTTAATACGCGTTTGATTTTCATTTCCGTGAAGTACCGCCCACTGCGTTGTGCTAAAGCCATAAATCCCCGTTTGAGCCCTGATGAATGCTGTGCGCATGCACGGTGAGACCCCACCGCTCTCGTCATACACTTTTCTGGCTAGTCAAAAAAGAGCAGTAAAACGGGCGATTACGACCCTTAGTGAAAAAACTGCGAAAACGCTAATACGTCATTCTGATTACCCTACGGTTGTGCTGTTCAGAATGAGCGTAGCTACAGGCTATGATTCAGGAGTACAACAATGAGTTCATTAAGCAATACGGCGAGCGCCGCTGAAAAGCGGACTAACGCTCGTTACTGGATAGTGGTGATGCTGTTTATCGTCACCTCGTTTAACTACGGCGACCGCGCCACGCTCTCTATCGCTGGCTCCGAGATGGCGAAAGATATCGGGCTCGATCCGGTAGGCATGGGATACGTCTTCTCCGCCTTTTCCTGGGCATATGTTATTGGTCAAATACCGGGCGGCTGGCTGCTCGACCGTTTTGGCTCAAAACGCGTTTATTTCTGGTCCATCTTTATCTGGTCGATGTTTACCCTGCTACAGGGTTTCGTCGATATCTTCAGCGGCTTCGGCATTATCGTCGCGCTGTTCACCCTGCGCTTCCTGGTTGGCCTGGCAGAGTCGCCATCCTTCCCCGGCAACAGTCGCATCGTGGCGGCCTGGTTCCCGGCGCAGGAGAGGGGAACGGCGGTCGCCATTTTTAACTCCGCGCAGTATTTTGCCACCGTCATCTTCGCCCCGATCATGGGCTGGTTAACGCATGAAGTGGGCTGGTCGCACGTCTTCTTCTTTATGGGCGGACTGGGCATCATCATCAGCTTTATCTGGCTGAAAGTGATTTATGAGCCAAATCAGCATCCGGGCGTGAACAAGAAAGAGCTGGAGTATATTGCTGAAGGCGGCGCGCTGATCAATATGGATCAGAAGAGTACCAAACAAAAAGTGCCGATGAGCGTCAAGATGGCGCAGATCAAACAATTGGTCGGGTCACGCATGATGATCGGCATCTACCTTGGTCAATATTGTATTAACGCCTTAACCTACTTCTTTATCACCTGGTTCCCGGTCTATCTGGTGCAGGCGCGCGGGATGTCAATTCTGAAAGCGGGATTTGTCGCCTCGATTCCGGCGATCTGCGGTTTTGTTGGCGGCGTGCTGGGCGGGATTATTTCCGACTGGCTGATGCGTCGTACCGGCTCGCTGAATATTGCCCGTAAAACGCCTATCGTGCTCGGTATGTTGTTATCGATGGTGATGGTGTTCTGTAACTACGTCGAAACCGAATGGATGATTATCGGCTTTATGGCGATGGCGTTCTTCGGTAAAGGTATCGGTGCGCTGGGCTGGGCAGTCATGGCGGATACCGCGCCGAAGGAGATCAGCGGTCTTTCCGGCGGTCTGTTCAATATGTTCGGCAACATCTCCGGTATTGTGACGCCTATCGCTATCGGTTACATCGTCGGCACAACCGGCTCCTTTAACGGCGCGCTGATTTACGTCGGTATTCACGCGCTGGTGGCGGTACTCAGCTATCTGGTACTGGTCGGCGATATCAAACGTGTCGAACTGAAACCCGTAGTGGAGAGGTAACCATGACAACGCAATCAAGTCCTGTTGTAACGGATATGAAGGTCATTCCGGTGGCCGGTCATGACAGTATGCTGCTGAACATTGGCGGCGCGCATAATGCGTACTTCACCCGTAATATCGTGATGCTGACGGATAACGCCGGGAACACCGGCGTAGGCGAAGCGCCCGGCGGTGAGGTGATCCTGAAAACGCTGACCGATGCCATTCCAATGGTGGTGGGTCAGGAAGTGGCGCGTCTGAACCAGGTGGTACAGCGCGTCCACAAAGGCAACCAGGCGGCGGATTTCGATACCTTTGGTAAAGGCGCGTGGACCTTCGAACTGCGGGTGAATGCGGTTGCCGCGCTTGAGGCGGCGCTGCTTGACCTGCTGGGCAAAACCCTCAACGTGCCGGTATGCGAACTGCTCGGGCCGGGGAAACAGCGCGATGCGGTAACCGTGCTCGGTTATCTGTTTTACGTTGGCGATCGGACTAAAACCGATCTGCCCTACCTGGAAAGTACGCCGGGCAATCATGAGTGGTATCACCTGCGCCACCAGGAGGCGCTGAACAGCGAGACGGTAGTGCGTCTGGCAGAGGCGTCACAGGATCGCTACGGTTTTAAAGACTTTAAGCTCAAAGGTGGCGTGCTACCGGGAGAGCAGGAAATTGATACCGTTCGCGCGCTGAAAAAACGCTTCCCGCAGGCGCGCATTACCGTCGATCCGAATGGTGCATGGCTGTTGGATGAAGCAATTGCCTTATGTAAAGGACTGAACGATGTGCTGACCTACGCCGAAGATCCGTGCGGTGCCGAGCAGGGCTTTTCCGGCCGCGAAGTGATGGCTGAGTTCCGCCGCGCCACCGGCCTGCCCGTTGCCACCAATATGATCGCGACCAACTGGCGTGAAATGGGGCACGCGGTGATGCTCAACGCCGTCGACATTCCGCTGGCCGACCCGCACTTCTGGACGCTCTCCGGCGCGGTGCGCGTGGCGCAGCTGTGCGATGACTGGGGGCTAACCTGGGGTTGCCACTCCAATAACCATTTTGATATTTCACTGGCGATGTTTACCCACGTTGGCGCGGCAGCGCCGGGTACGCCGACCGCCATTGATACCCACTGGATTTGGCAGGAGGGAGATTGCCGCCTGACCAAAAATCCGCTGGAAATAAAAGACGGCAAAATTGCCGTCCCGGACGCGCCAGGGCTTGGCGTGGAGCTGGACTGGGAGCAGGTACAGAAAGCGCATGAAGTTTATAAAAAGCTTCCTGGCGGCGCGCGCAATGATGCGGGCCCGATGCAGTATCTGATCCCCGGCTGGACATTTGACCGTAAACGTCCTGTTTTCGGCCGTCACTGATTAAAAAGGATGAAACAATGACTTCGCAAACTTCTACCCCTGTCGTCACTTCCATGCAGGTTATCCCGGTCGCCGGGCACGACAGTATGCTGATGAACCTGAGCGGTGCGCACGCCCCTTTCTTCACCCGCAATATTGTCATCATTAAAGACAATTCGGGCCACACCGGGGTGGGCGAAATTCCCGGCGGCGAAAAAATCCGTCAGACTTTGGAAGACGCGGCTCAACTGGTCACCGGTAAAACGCTGGGCGAATATAAAAATATTTTAACGGCGGTACGCAATAACTTCGCCGATCGCGATGCGGGTGGCCGCGGGTTGCAGACCTTCGATCTGCGCACCACCATTCACGTGGTCACGGGTATCGAAGCCGCGCTGCTGGATCTGCTGGGTCAGCATCTGGGCGTTAACGTCGCGTCGCTGCTGGGCGAAGGCCAACAGCGTAACGAAGTTGAAATGCTGGGCTACCTGTTTTTTGTTGGTAACCGTAAAGCGACGCCACTGCCGTACCAGAGCCAGCCGGATGAAAAATGCGACTGGTATCGCCTGCGTCACGATGAGGCTATGACGCCGGCGGCTGTGGTGCGTCTGGCGGAAGCGGCGTATGAAAAATACGGCTTCAACGATTTCAAACTCAAAGGCGGGGTGCTGGCGGGCGACGAAGAGGCGGAGTCCATCGTGGCGCTGGCAAAACGTTTCCCCGAAGCGCGTATCACCCTCGATCCGAACGGTGCGTGGTCGCTCAATGAAGCGATTAAAATCGGTAAATACCTGAAGGGATCGCTGGCCTACGCGGAAGATCCATGCGGCGCGGAGCAGGGCTTCTCCGGGCGTGAAGTGATGGCGGAATTCCGTCGCGCTACCGGCCTGCCGACGGCAACCAACATGATCGCGACCGACTGGCGGCAGATGGGGCATACGCTGTCACTGCAATCGGTGGACATCCCGCTGGCGGACCCGCATTTCTGGACCATGCAGGGCTCGGTTCGCGTGGCGCAGATGTGCCATGAGTTTGGCCTGACGTGGGGCTCGCACTCCAATAACCACTTTGATATTTCGCTGGCGATGTTTACCCATGTCGCTGCGGCTGCGCCGGGCAAAATCACTGCCATCGATACCCACTGGATCTGGCAGGAAGGTAACCAGCGGCTGACGAAGGAACCGTTCCAGATCAAAGGCGGAATGGTGCAGGTGCCGACGAAACCGGGCCTCGGCGTGGAGATCGATATGGATCAGGTGATGAAGGCGAACGAGCTGTATCAAAAACACGGTCTGGGCGCGCGTGATGACGCGATGGGGATGCAGTATCTGATCCCCAACTGGACATTTGATAATAAGCGCCCGTGCATGGTACGCTAACCTCTGCGGGACCGGTCCCATGATACCGGTCCTTCTCCCGGCTTACGCGTAACAACGTCAACATGCAAAAGGATGCTTTATGAAAATAGTGATTGCACCGGACTCGTATAAGGAAAGTTTGAGCGCGCTTGAGGTGGCAACCGCCATTGAGCGTGGTTTTCGTGAAATCTGGCCTGAGGCCGATTACGTAAAACTTCCGGTTGCAGACGGCGGTGAAGGCACCGTTGACGCCATGATTGCCGCCACTCAGGGACGGCTGATCCATGTTGATGTTACCGGCCCGCTGGGAGAGCAGGTTAATGCGTTCTATGGCATTTCCGGCGACGAGCAGTGCGCTTTTATTGAAATGGCGGCGGCGAGCGGGCTTGAGCAGGTTCCGCCCGCACAGCGTAATCCGCTAAAAACGACCTCCTGGGGAACCGGCGAGCTGATCCGTCATGCGCTGGATAACGGCGTCCGGCACATTATTATCGGTATTGGCGGCAGCGCCACCAATGATGGCGGGGCCGGTATGGTTCAGGCGCTGGGTGCAAAACTCCTCGACCAGGACAATAACCCTATTGCGCCCGGCGGCGGTGCGCTGGAGACGCTGGCGCGCATTGATATTCGCGAGCTGGACAGCCGTCTGGCCGACTGTCACATTGAGGTCGCCTGCGACGTCAGCAATACGCTGATCGGCGAAAAGGGTGCCTCGGCGGTGTTTGGTCCGCAGAAAGGGGCGACAAAAGAGATGATCGCGCGGCTGGATAGCGGGCTGGAACACTATGCTCAGCTTATTGCCCGCGATCTGGATATTCAGGTGCTTGAACTGGCAGGCGGTGGCGCGGCGGGCGGTATGGGCGCGGGCCTGTATGCGTTTTGCGGCGCACAGCTGCGTCAGGGTATCGAAATTGTTACCGACGCGCTGAAACTGGATGAGCAGATCGCCGATGCCGATCTGGTGATCACCGGTGAAGGGCGCATTGATAGCCAGACTATTCATGGCAAAGTGCCGGTTGGCGTCGCCCGCATTGCCAAACGCTACAACAAACCGGTGATTGGTATTGCCGGTAGCCTTACCGCCGATGTTGGCGTGGTACATGAACACGGTCTGGATGCGGTATTCAGCGTTATTTATACCATCTGCACGCTGGAAGAGGCGCTGGACAACGCGGCGGAGAATGTGCGGATGAGCGCGCGAAATATTGCCGCCACGCTCAAAGCCGGGCAGAGCCTGGCATAAATTCAACGGGCCGGGATCCTCCGGCCTATATCGCTGGCGTTAACCTGACGCGAGCACCTTTTCCGCTTCCCGCGTAACGTTCTCCATTTCATCCAGCAACTCCAGCAGTTCAGGCTCCAGCTCCGCAGCCGGTGTCCCGCTGCGCAACTGTTGTTCAATCAGCTGGCACAGGTTTTTCAGGCAGGGAACGCCGCTGTAGCCGCAGCTGCCGTGCAATTTATGGATAATATCCACCAGATGCATCTCCTCGCCCGCGAGCTGGCGATTAACGTTCTGACGAACTTCCTCCAGGAACTGCACCAGCATCTGTAGCATTTCACGGGCGAGATCGGCTTTGCCCGCCGCCTGACGTAGCGCCAGCTGCCAGTCCAGGGTGACGTTCTGATTAACGGGTATCTCCACCGTCTCCGGTGGCTTAACGGCAATATGCGGACCGGGCTTATAGCGCAGCAGCAACTGATGCAGCTTGCTCTCTTCAATCGGCTTCGCCAGATAATCGTTCATCCCGGCGCTTAATAGCTTTTCGCGTTGACCAGCCATCGCGTGCGCGGTGACGGCGATGACCGGGGTTTGCTGCTGGTGAGGCAGCTGGCGGATAAGTTCGCAGGCGCGTATGCCGTCCATTTCCGGCATCTGGATGTCCATCAGGATCACATCGAATGGCATCTCTTTTGCCCGATTGACCGCCTGCTGACCACTGTCGCAAAGCTCGACGTGCTGCACCAGATCGTCCAGCAGCGCGCCGATTAGCTTCAGGTTGGCGGGATTATCATCCACCGCCATCACCGACATCGCCAGTTTTTTATCTTCGACGGCAGGCACCAGCACCTGATTAATACGGCAATACTCCATCAGGGCGGGGAGCAGGCGGACCGAGGTCAGGGGCTTCAGCAGGCAGGCCGCCGCGCCGTCCTGCTTCAGCGCTTCGGCATTGACCTGCGCATGGCAGGGCAGCGCCAGCAGCAGGTAATCGGTCATCTTACGGGCGCGAATCAGCTTGTCATGGTGCATGCTCAATTCGCGAATAGAGACCGGCACCCCGGCCAACAGGATATCGTAGTGATCCTCCGGCAGAGCGGCGAACGTTGGGCTGTAGATCACCTCCAGCGGCGTAGAGGCCAGCAGATCCATCGTCGACTGCGCGGCGGTGGCGTTGGCCTCAATATAGGCAAGGCGTTTTCCAACCAGATAGTGCGTTACCGGGGGCTCAGAAATCACATTAGGATTCAGATCCAGGCTAACGTGGAACCAGAAGGTCGACCCGCGATTCGGCTGGCTGTGAAAAGAGATATCGCCGCCCATCTCGTTGACCAGCCGCTGAGTGATCGCCAGGCCCAGCCCGGTGCCGCCGTGACGGCGCGAAATGCTGGCGTCGGCCTGACGAAACGCCTGGAACAGCCGCGACTGATCGGCTTCCGGAATGCCTATGCCGGTATCGCGGATCTGGATCTCTAACTGAACGTTGGTGTTACTCACCGCCCGCTTATCGACAATGACGTCAATATTACCGTGCTCGGTGAATTTAATGGCGTTGCCCAGCAGGTTGGTGATCACCTGTTGCAGACGTAGCGGATCGCCGATGACGTTATCCGGTACGTCATTTTTAATACTTAACGTCAGCTCCAGCCCTTTATCATGCGCCGAGTGCGCCAGCAGCGTCACCACCTCATCCAGCAGGTTGCGCAGCGGGAAGGGTATGCTTTCCAGCAGCAGCTTTCCGGCCTCCAGCTTGGAGAAGTCGAGCACGTCATTAATGATCGTCAGCAGGTTATTTGCCGAACGCTCAATGGTGTTGAGGTGATCGCGCTGGGTCGGATTCAGTTCGGTTTTCAGCGTCAGGCGGGTAAAGCCGATAACGCCGTTCAGCGGCGTGCGCAGCTCGTGCGACATATTAGCCAAAAACTCGGATTTAATGCGCGCCGCTTCCTGGGCGCGTTTTTTGGCAAGGCCCAGTTCAACGTTCTGGATCTCCATCTGCTCAAGCGTTTCACGCAGATCGGACGTCGCCTGATCGACGTTATGCTGCATCTCTTCATGGTAGGCCGCCAGCGACATCGCCATGGAGTTAATGCCGTTCTTCAGCATATCCAGTTCGCCCAGCATAAAACCTTCGACGCGACTGTCCAGCTGGCCGCGGCGAATGCGGTCCACGGTATTTACCATATTGCGAATAGGGCTGGTGACGTCGCGCATCAATCGCCAGCCAAACACCAGCGCGATGCCGATACAAAACAGTATCATCATGCTGGAGATAAAAATCTCTTTATATTGCTGTAGCCGTACTGATTTGAGATCCAGTTCCAGCGCCACATAGCCCAGCATATTATTCGCCGTTTTGGCGTCCGAAATGGGGGACTCGTCAGGCGAGTAGCTCTCAGAAAGGATCGGCGTGCGTAAGATCATCGTGTCACCCTGTCGCAGCACGCTGAGGCTACGCGGCAAGGCGTCTCCTTTTGGCAGCCGCAGCACCCCGGGGTCGAGGTGAGAATTCGAGGTGACAAAGAGCTGGTTATGCTCATCATAAACGGATATCGCCCGTACAATTTCCGAATGGCGACGATGCAACACGCTAATAAGCTGGCCAATCGATTCGCGGTTTTGCAGATTCATTCCGTATTCGCTGGAGACCGCCAGAGGCTCAATAATACTGGCACCGGCGTCTTCAAGCTGACGCTGCAAGTCGTTATAGCGATGCACGACAAAAAAGATACTCAGCAGCAAACCGATCAGGACGGTAGGGGCCAGGATCAAAATCATCATGCGAGCGCGCAGGCTGTAGTTGGTCATGGAGTTCCGTTATGGGACAATTAGCGTCATTATGTTTGATTGAGAAAAATCTCTACGATGGCGCAATTCTACTCTGCAAAACGGCGCGTGACGACGCGTCAGATCATAACTGTGACGGTAAATGACCTGGACCCTTTCGGCCAGGGCGTCGCGCGCCACAACGGTAAAACCTTATTTATTCCGGGCTTACTGCCTCAGGAAAGCGCGGAAGTCGTTATTACCGACGATAAAAAACAGTATGCCCTCGCGCAGGTAAAACGGCGGCTGAACGAGAGCACCGAGCGTGTTACGCCCCGCTGCCCGCACTTCGGCGTGTGCGGCGGCTGCCAGCAACAGCATGCGAGCGTTGACCTGCAACAGCGCAGCAAACGCGCGGCGCTCGCCCGGTTAATGAAACGCGAGGTCGACGAGATCATTGCCGGCGCGCCTTGGGGATACCGGCGGCGTGCGCGGCTTAGCCTGAACTGGCAGCCGAAAACGCAGCGCCTGCAAATGGGGTTTCGTAAAGCTAACGCCAGCGACATCGTTGATATTACGCAATGCCCCGTATTGACGCCCCGTCTTGAGGCACTGCTTCCTTTGGTGCGCGAGTGTCTGACCAGCCTGACGTCGGCGCGTCACCTCGGCCATGTCGAACTGGTGCTGGCCGATAACGGCCCGCTGATGGTGCTACGCCATATCGCACCACTTAGTGCTGCCGATGTCGAAAAACTGGAACGCTTTTCGCATTCTCAGGACCTTGCGCTGTACCTTGCGCCACAAAGCGAGATACTGGAACCGTTAACGGATAAAGAGCCGTGGTATCAATCAGAAGGGCTACGCTTAACGTTTAGCCCGCGGGACTTTATTCAGGTCAACGACGGCGTTAATCAGCAGATGGTGGCCACCGCCCTGGACTGGCTGGACATTCAGCCCACCGATCGCGTGTTGGATCTGTTCTGCGGCATGGGCAACTTTACGCTACCGCTGGCGCAGCGTGCGGCAAGCGTCGTTGGCGTGGAAGGCGTGGCGGCGCTGGTGGCGAAAGGTCAGCAAAACGCCGCACAAAATGAATTGCATAATGTGACGTTTTTTCATGAAAATCTTGAAAAGGATGTTACACAACAGCCGTGGGCACAACACGGTTTTGATAAAATACTGCTCGATCCGGCGCGCGCAGGCGCACCCGGCGTCATGCAGCATATTATAAAATTAGCGCCGCGCCGCGTGGTGTATGTTTCCTGCAATCCTGCGACGCTGGCACGTGACAGCGAGGCGCTGCTTGCAGGAGGGTACCACATCCGGCGACTGGCAATGCTGGATATGTTCCCGCACACTGGGCATCTGGAATCAATGGTGTTGTTTGAGCATCAATAAATAGCGTTGGCTTGCCGAATCCGGCAGGCCCGGTCCCTGAAAGGAGAGGACGATGGTTGCGGTAAGAAGTTCACATATGAATAAAGAGGGTGAATTTGACCCGAAAAAATGGATCGCCAGTCTGGGATTATCCAGCCAGCAGTCGTGTGAACGCTTAGCCGAGACCTGGGCCTACTGTCGTGAACAAACGCAGGGGCACCCTAACGCCAATCTCCTTCTCTGGCGCGGCGTGGAGATGGTCGAAATCCTCTCTATGCTGAGCATGGACATAGACACCCTGCGCGCGGCGCTGCTGTTCCCGCTGGCGGATAACAACGTTGTCAGCGAGGAGGCGTTGCAGGAGGCCGTGGGTAAGCCGGTGGTGCTGCTGATCCACGGCGTGCGCGATATGGCGGCAATCCGCCAGCTCAAGGCCACCCATACCGATTCCGTCTCCTCCGAACAGGTGGACAACGTGCGGCGGATGCTGCTGGCGATGGTGGATGACTTCCGCTGCGTGGTCATCAAACTCGCCGAGCGGGTAGCGCATCTGCGCGATGTGAAAGACGCGCCGGAAGATGAGCGCGTACTGGCTGCCAAAGAGTGCACCAACATTTACGCGCCGCTGGCGAACCGGCTGGGCATCGGCCAGTTGAAATGGGAGCTGGAGGACTACTGCTTCCGCTATCTGCATCCGGCGGAGTACAAACGCATCGCTAAACTGCTGCACGAGCGCCGTCTCGACCGCGAGCAGTACATTGATGAATTCGTCGGCCATCTGCGCGCCGAGATCAAAACCGAAGGCGTGAAGGCGGAAGTGTACGGTCGACCTAAGCACATCTACAGCATCTGGCGCAAAATGCAGAAGAAGCATCTTGCCTTTGACGAGTTGTTTGACGTGCGCGCGGTGCGCATCGTGGCCGAGCGGCTACAGGATTGCTACGCCGCGCTGGGAATAGTACATACTCACTATCGCCACCTGCCTGATGAGTTCGACGACTACGTCGCTAACCCAAAACCTAACGGCTATCAGTCCATACATACCGTGGTGCTGGGGCCGGGCGGTAAAACCGTCGAAATTCAGATCCGCACCAAACAGATGCATGAAGATGCCGAGCTGGGCGTCGCTGCGCACTGGAAATACAAAGAAGGCGCTACCGCGGGCGGCGTGCGTTCCGGGCATGAAGACCGGATTGCCTGGCTGCGTAAGCTGATCGCCTGGCAGGAGGAGATGGCGGATTCCGGTGAATTGCTCGACGAAGTGCGCAGCCAGGTCTTTGACGATCGCGTCTATGTCTTTACGCCGAAAGGCGACGTGGTGGATCTCCCCGCAGGCTCCACGCCGCTGGATTTCGCCTACCACATTCACAGTGATGTGGGGCATCGCTGCATCGGGGCAAAAATCAGCGGACGCATCGTGCCCTTTACCTACCAGTTGCAGATGGGCGATCAGATTGAAATTATCACTCAGAAGCAGCCCAACCCAAGCCGGGACTGGCTGAACCCGAACCTCGGCTACGTCACAACCAGCCGGGGCCGCGCCAAAATCCACAACTGGTTCCGCAAGCAGGACCGGGATAAAAATATTCTCGCCGGACGGCAGATCCTCGACGATGAGCTGGCGCATCTGGGCATCAGTATGAAAGAGGCCGAGAAATTCCTGTTGCCGCGCTACAACTTCAACGAGATTGAGGAACTGCTGGCGGCCATTGGCGGCGGGGACATCCGCCTTAACCAAATGGTCAATTACCTGCAAGCGCAGTTTAATAAACCGAGCGCGGCGGAGCAGGATGCGGCGGCGCTTAAGCAGCTTCGGCAGAAAACCTACGCGCCGCAGAACCGTAGCGGTAAAGACGACGGTCGCGTGGTGGTGGAGGGCGTCGGCAATCTGATGCATCACATCGCCCGCTGCTGCCAGCCGATCCCGGGCGATGAGATCGTCGGCTTTATTACCCAGGGACGCGGCATTTCCGTGCATCGTGCGGATTGCGATCAGCTGGCAGAGCTGCGCTCGCACGCGCCGGAACGTATCGTGGACGCGGTCTGGGGCGAAAGCTACTCGGCAGGCTATTCGCTGGTGGTGCGCGTCACCGCCAACGATCGCAGCGGCCTGCTGCGCGACATCACCACCATTCTGGCGAACGAGAAGGTTAACGTGCTGGGCGTCGCCAGCCGCAGCGACACCAAACAGCAGCTTGCCAGCATCGATATGACGATTGAGATCTATAACCTTCAGGTCCTGGGCCGGGTACTCAGCAAGCTGAACCAGGTACCGGACGTGATTGATGCGCACCGGTTGCATGGGGGGTAACATCCGCGCGAAGGTGGCTGCACTAACGTAGCGGCTTTACTATTTCATTTCAGTAGAGCCGCTACATAGCAACGTCATCCCCGGTGTAATAACAACGGCGGATGCATTTTGACGTACATTCCATTTCCGGTGTACTCTTATGTAAGATTTATACTTACAGTGGAGGCTGTTATGGCCAGAACAATGACAGTAGATCTTGGTGATGAGCTACGGGAGTTTATTGAATCGCTTATTGAAGCAGGCGATTACAGAACACAAAGTGAAGTTATCAGGGAATCTCTTCGCTTGCTGCGGGAAAAACAGGCTGAGTCGCGGCTTCAGGCATTGCGTGAACTTCTGGCTGAAGGGCTGAACAGTGGTGAACCGCAAGCCTGGGAAAAGGATGCCTTTTTACAAAAGGTAAAATCAGGGATGAGCAAAACAGATGAGATCGGTAAAGTTAACACCAAAGGCCAGTGACGATCTGGAAAATATCTGGCATTACGGCTGGCAGCATTTTGGCGAAATACAAGCCGATCGATATATTAATCATCTGTCAGAAATATTCAGCATGATGAGTGCCAATAACATTGGCACGCCTCGACCTGAACTGGGTGAATACATTTATGCCTTACCGTTTGAAAGGCATATTATCTATTTTATACAATCAGTTACGGAAACTATCGTGATACGTATTCTGAGCCAGAACCAGGATGCTGGCAAGCATGTAAATTGGTTATAGCCTTTTATTTAAAAAATAAGTTATACCCTATGTGATATTGATTAAGGTTTTATGTGTCTATTGCAGTTGTGTTGAACGGAGGCTTGCCGAAAAGCAAGCCTCCGGTATGGCGGGATTAAAATAAAAGCGATTGGGATGATTCATAGCGAATGCGTCAGGTGGATACGTTACAATCTCCTCCATTGTGCATAACCGATTAAAAATGATGACAACAATGACGCAAATAGACCGCCTGCTCTCCATCATGCAACGCCTGCGCGACCCGGAAAACGGCTGCCCGTGGGATAAAGAACAGACCTTCGCCACTATCGCCCCTTATACCCTGGAAGAAACCTACGAAGTGCTGGACGCCATTGCCCGCGAAGATTTTGACGATCTGCGCGGCGAGCTGGGTGACTTGCTGTTTCAGGTGATCTTCTACGCCCACATGGCGCAGGAAGAGGGGCGCTTTGATTTTAATGATATCTGCGCGGCGATTAGCGACAAGCTGGAGCGCCGTCACCCGCATATTTTTGGCGATGCCGCGGCGGGAAACAGCGACGAGGTGCTGGCGCGCTGGGAACAAATCAAAAGCGACGAACGGGCGAAAAAAGCGCAGCACTCCGCGCTGGACGACATTCCCCATACCTTCCCGGCCCTGATGCGGGCGCATAAAATCCAGAAGCGCTGCTCCACGGTAGGCTTTGACTGGACCTCGCTCGGTCCGGTTCTGGATAAAGTCCACGAAGAGATTGACGAGGTGATGCAGGAAGCGCAGCAGGCCGTTGTCGATCAGGCCAGAGTGGAAGAAGAAATGGGCGATTTACTGTTTGCGACGGTCAATCTCTCCCGCCATCTTGGGGTCAAAGCGGAAGTGGCGCTGCAAAAAGCCAACCTGAAATTTGAGCGACGTTTTCGCGAAGTTGAGCGTATTGTGGCCGCACGTGGCCTGGAAATGACTGGGGTTGACCTGCAAACGATGGAAGAGGTCTGGCAGGAAGTAAAACGCCAGGAATATGATCTCTAACGGTTTTCGCCGTCAGGCGCGATTTGTGTGATTTTTTAAATAACAAGCGCTTGATTTGCGTCAAAAACATTTCTTTAAAAGTGGCTATTTTCTCACTCCTCATATCGTTTGGCATGGCAGAAGAGGAGGAATAATGAAAGTTTGTGGCGCTCGCCATGTTCGGGTATACTACTGTCCCGTCCTGGTTATTCCATCGTCTTTTAAACCTAACTTCTCAGGTTCAGCATGACAACGAACTATATTTTTGTGACCGGCGGGGTCGTTTCCTCTCTGGGTAAAGGCATTGCCGCAGCCTCCCTCGCAGCCATCTTAGAAGCCCGTGGCCTTAACGTGACCATGATGAAACTGGATCCGTACATCAATGTCGATCCGGGTACCATGAGTCCAATCCAACACGGGGAAGTGTTCGTTACTGAAGACGGCGCTGAAACTGATTTGGACCTTGGCCACTATGAGCGTTTCATCCGCACCAAGATGAGCCGCCGCAACAACTTCACCACCGGTCGTATCTACTCCGACGTTCTGCGTAAAGAGCGCCGTGGCGACTATCTGGGTGCGACCGTTCAGGTTATCCCGCACATCACCAATGCCATTAAAGAACGCGTGCTGGAAGGCGGCGAAGGGCATGACGTGGTGCTGGTTGAAATCGGTGGTACGGTGGGCGATATCGAATCGCTGCCGTTCCTCGAAGCGATTCGCCAGCTGGCGGTTGATATCGGCCGTGAACACGCGCTGTTTATGCACCTGACGCTGGTGCCGTATATGGCCGCCGCCGGGGAAGTTAAAACTAAACCGACGCAGCACTCCGTTAAAGAACTGCTCTCAATCGGTATCCAGCCGGATATCCTGATTTGCCGTTCCGATCGCGCCGTTCCGGCCAACGAACGTGCGAAAATTGCTTTGTTCTGTAACGTCGCTGAAAAGGCCGTTATTTCCCTGAAAGATGTCGATTCCATTTATAAAATCCCGGGCCTGTTGAAATCACAGGGCCTGGACGATTATATTTGTAAACGATTCAGCCTGAACTGTCCGGAAGCAAACTTGTCTGAATGGGAACAGGTTCTCTATGAAGAGTCCAACCCGGCAGGCGAAGTCACCATTGGTATGGTCGGCAAGTATATTGAACTGCCGGATGCCTATAAATCGGTGATCGAAGCGCTGAAGCATGGCGGCCTGAAGAATCGCGTCTCCGTCAACATCAAGCTGATTGATTCGCAGGATGTTGAAACGCGTGGTGTCGAGATCCTCAAAGATCTTGATGCAATCCTGATCCCCGGCGGCTTTGGCTACCGTGGCGTAGAAGGGATGATTACCACCGCAGGTTATGCGCGTGAGAACAATATTCCTTACCTCGGCATTTGCCTGGGTATGCAGGTCGCCCTGATTGAATTTGCTCGTAATGTTGTGGGCATGGACAACGCCAACTCAACGGAATTTGTGCCAGACTGTAAGTACCCGGTCGTGGCGCTGATCACCGAGTGGCGTGATGAAGATGGTAACGTTGAAGTTCGTTCTGAAAAGAGCGATCTGGGCGGCACGATGCGCGTAGGTGCACAGGCTTGCCAGCTTACGGATGACAGCCTGGTGCGCAAGCTGTATGGCGCATCGACGATTACTGAACGTCATCGTCATCGTTACGAAGTCAACAACATGCTGTTGAAACCTATTGAAGCTGCGGGCCTGCGCATTGCGGGCCGTTCCGGTGATGATCAGTTAGTCGAGATCATTGAGGTGCCGAACCATCCGTGGTTTGTCGCCGGCCAGTTCCATCCGGAATTTACTTCCACGCCGCGTGATGGACATCCGCTGTTTGCCGGTTTTGTGAAAGCCGCCAGCGAATACCAGAAGCGTCAGGTGAAGTAAAAAAGTTAGAACGGCAACGCCCCAGGAGGGGCGTTGTTTGTCTGGAGTTTTAGTTTAACTTGTACTGAGGAAAACCTAATGTCCAAAATCGTTAAAGTCATCGGTCGTGAAATCATCGACTCCCGTGGTAACCCGACTGTTGAAGCCGAAGTACACCTGGAAGGTGGTTTCGTTGGTATGGCAGCTGCGCCGTCAGGTGCTTCTACTGGTTCCCGCGAAGCGCTGGAACTGCGTGATGGCGACAAATCCCGTTTCATGGGTAAAGGCGTAACCAAAGCCGTTGCTGCGGTTAACGGCCCGATCGCTCAGGCTGTTCTTGGCAAAGATGCCAAAGATCAGGCAGGCATCGACAAGATCATGATCGATCTGGACGGTACTGAAAACAAATCTAACTTCGGTGCAAACGCCATCCTGGCGGTGTCTCTGGCTAACGCCAAAGCTGCTGCTGCCGCTAAAGGTCTGCCGCTGTACGCGCACATCGCTGAACTGAACGGCACCCCGGGCAAATACTCTATGCCGGTTCCGATGATGAACATCATCAACGGTGGTGAGCACGCTGATAACAACGTCGACATCCAGGAATTTATGATTCAGCCAGTTGGCGCTAAATCCCTGAAAGAAGCCGTGCGTATGGGTTCTGAAGTGTTCCACAACCTGGCTAAAGTGCTGAAAGCGAAAGGCATGAACACGGCCGTTGGTGACGAAGGCGGCTATGCGCCGAACCTGGGTTCTAACGCAGAAGCGCTGGCAGTTATCGCTGAAGCAGTTAAAGCAGCTGGCTACGAGCTGGGCAAAGACATCACTCTGGCGATGGACTGTGCAGCATCTGAATTCTACAAAGACGGTAAATACGTTCTGGCTGGCGAAGGCAACAAAGCTTTCACCTCTGAAGAATTCACTCACTTCCTGGAAGAACTGACCAAACAGTACCCGATCGTCTCTATCGAAGACGGTCTGGACGAATCTGACTGGGAAGGTTTTGCTTACCAGACTAAAGTTCTGGGCGACAAAATCCAGCTGGTTGGTGACGACCTGTTCGTAACCAACACCAAGATCCTGAAAGAAGGCATCGAAAAAGGCATCGTTAACTCCATCCTGATCAAATTCAACCAGATCGGTTCTCTGACCGAAACTCTGGCTGCGATCAAAATGGCGAAAGACGCTGGCTATACCGCTGTCATCTCTCACCGTTCTGGCGAAACTGAAGACGCTACCATCGCTGACCTGGCTGTTGGTACCGCAGCAGGCCAGATCAAAACCGGTTCAATGAGCCGTTCTGACCGTGTTGCTAAATACAACCAGCTGATTCGTATCGAAGAAGCGCTGGGTGAAAAAGCACCGTACAACGGTCGTAAAGAGATCAAAGGCCAGGCGTAATCCTGTACCTTCGCTCTTAAGAAAAACCCGCTTCGGCGGGTTTTTTTATATCTACAAAAGTAGCGGCAACGTCGCGCTGGCCGTTTGCTGGCTGCTGTCACCGTAGCGCGTATCAAGCGACATTAGCGAGGTGATGGCCAGCTCCACCAGCAGCATCGCTCCCACTTTGGCGTTGAGTGCGCCCGCGCTTAACGGTCCTTCCGGCTTCGCTGCCACCAGCAAAATATCGCTGAGTGATGCCAGCGGGCTGCGCGGCGTATTACTGATTGTCAGCACTTTCGCGCCGCGTTTACGCGCCAGCTTCACAACATGCAACAGGTCGCGCGTCGAGCCAGAGCTGGAGATCGCGACGACGACATCCTCGCCGCCGAGCGCGGTGGCGCTCATCGCTGCCCGGTGCATGTCGCTGAATAGCTGGCCAGATTTACCGAGGCGCAGCAGCTTGTAATGCAGGTAGTCGCCAATAATCGCGCTGGCGGCGACACCATAAATCTGGACCGACCGTGCTTCGTGCAGCGCCAGCGCCGCCTGTTCCAGCACGCTGCGATCCAGTAGCTTTGCCGTATCGCGCAACGCCTGCACCGACTCATCGACCAGATTGTCGATCTCATCACCCTGCGTGCGGGGGACCTGCGAGCGCTGCACGTCCAGCGCCAGCGCCATTTTAAATTCGGTATACCCTTTGCAACCCAGCGCCCGGCACAGGCGCGTGACGCTGGCTTCGCTGGTCTCGCTCTCACGTGCCAGCTCGGTGATGGTCAGATAGAGCACCCGCGACGGATCGGTCAGAACGTAATCTCCCAGTTTTTGCTGCGTGGGACTATAGCCCGATACGCTCTGCCGAAGCCTGAGCAGCACATTTTCGTTTTCAGCCATGCCTGTATTCCTTAATGCTTTCCTGCCGCTAAGTGTGGCGGAAATCCCGCTTCCAACGCCAGTCATTTTAAAAAAGTATGATCAACCTCCGCTTTATTGATGATAATTTTCAGTGTTAATTATTTATGTGGTAAAAATTTTCAACAAAACATCAGGCGGAGAAAAATGATGACAATTTTTAGCGGAGCCTCTTCCGGAGGCTGGTTTGAAAAAGCACAGCGGTTTGGTAAATCCTTTATGCTGCCGATTGCGGTATTACCTGCGGCGGGACTGCTGCTGGGTATCGGCGGTGCGCTGTCGAACCCGAATACGTTGGCGGCTTATCCTTTCCTTGACGTAGGCTGGCTACAGGCCATTTTCACCATCATGAGCAGTGCCGGCGCGATCGTCTTCGCCAACCTGTCGGTCTTGTTTGCGGTGGGGGTCGCAGTCGGTCTGGCAAAAACGGATAAGGGCACGGCAGGGCTGGCGGCCTTACTGGCTTTTCTGGTGATGAATGCCACCATTAATGCGCTGTTGACGCTGACGGGAGACCTGGCACAAACCAATCCCGGCGCGGTCGGGCAGGGGATGGTACTGGGGATTCAGACCCTGGAAACCGGCGTTTTCGGCGGCGTGGTCATCGGTCTGGTGACCTGCGCATTGCACCATCGGTTTAATAAAATCGCTCTGCCGCAGTTTCTGGGTTTCTTCGGCGGTTCACGCTTTGTGCCGATTATCAGTTCGCTGGCGGCAATTGTCGTCGGAGCGATCATGACGGTGGTCTGGCCGCACTTTCAGAAGCTGATTTTTGGCCTTGGTGGGCTGGTGGACGCGACTGGCTACCTGGGCACGCTGCTGTATGGCTTTATCCTGCGCATGCTTGGTCCGTTCGGCCTGCATCATATCTTTTATCTGCCATTCTGGACTACGGCTCTCGGCGGCAGCGAAATCGTCAACGGCCAGCTGGTTGAAGGCACCCAGCGGATTTTCTTTGCCCAACTGGCCGATCCGCATACGCAGCAGTTCTACGTCGGTACCTCGCGCTTTATGTCCGGCCGCTTCATCACCATGATGTTTGGCCTGATCGGTGCCTGCCTTGCGATGTATCACACCGCGAAGCCTGAAAATAAAAAGCGTGTTGCCGGGCTGCTGCTGTCAGCGGCGTTGACCTCGTTCCTGACCGGTATCACTGAGCCGATCGAGTTTTCGTTCCTGTTTGTCGCCCCGGTGCTATACGTCATTCACGCCTTTTTTGACGGACTGGCGTTTATGCTGGCGCATATTCTGCACATCACCATCGGGCAAACCTTCTCCGGCGGATTTATCGACTTCATCCTGTTCGGCATTTTGCAGGGCGAAGCGAAAACTCACTGGCTGTATGTGCCAATGGTGGGGATCCCGTGGTTCTTCCTCTACTACTTCACCTTCCGCTTTTTGATCACCCGTTTTAATTTCCTGACGCCTGGACGTGAAAAACTGGAGACCGAAACGGTAAGTGTCAGTGGCAGTGAACGTGCTCAGGCGATTGTGGCGGCGCTGGGTGGACAGGAGAATCTGGAAGAGGTGGATTGCTGTGCGACGCGCCTGCGGATAACGGTGAAAGAGAGCGGGAAAGTCGATGAGACTGCGCTCAAAGCGACAGGCGCACGCGGTGTGATCCTGCGAGGCAGCGGCGTGCAGGTGATTTACGGTCCGCACGTAACGATTATTAAAAACGAAATTGAAGAGATGCTGGTGGTATGAACATGATGTTAGAGCAAATCAAAGGCAAACTGGTGGTTTCCTGTCAGGCGCTGGCAAACGAGCCGCTGCACAGTCCGTTTATTATGTCGCGCATGGCGCTGGCAGCGCAGCAGGGCGGGGCAGCGGGCATTCGCGCTAACAGCGTCGTCGATATCGAGGCGATTAAAACCCAGGTCGATCTGCCGATCATTGGCATTATTAAACGTGACTATGCCGGTAGCGAGGTTTTTATCACCGCGACTCTGCGAGAAGTCGACGAACTGATGACGGCGTCCCCGGAGATGATTGCACTCGACGCCACGCAACGTCCACGCCCGGCAGGTGAAACGCTGGCCGCGCTGGTGACGCAAATCCGCGAACGCTACCCGCAGGTGCTGCTGATGGCGGATATCGCAAGCGTTGAAGATGCTGTGGTCGCTGCTGAGCTTGGCTTCGATTGTATTGGTACGACGCTATATGGTTATACGGCGGCGTCGGCAGGGCACAAGCTGGCAGAGAACGACTGTGCATTTTTGCGCGCGGTGCTGAACGCCGTCACGCAGCCGGTGATAGCGGAAGGCAATGTCGACACGCCGGAACTGGCTGCCCGCTGCCTCGAACTCGGCGCACATGCGGTGGTGGTCGGCGGGGCGATCACGCGTCCGCAGCAGATCGCCGCGCGTTTTGCGGCGGCGATAGCGCAACAGGGCGCGAATCGCACATGATCGTTGCGCCAGGATCTGCGATAATTACGGTTTAGACGCGAAACTGAGATGATTATGCAGTACCCGATAAATGAGATGTTCCAGACCCTCCAGGGTGAAGGTTACTTTACCGGCGTCCCCGCCATTTTTATTCGATTACAGGGATGCCCGGTAGGCTGCGCCTGGTGCGACACGAAACACACCTGGGATAAACTTGCGGATCGGGAAGTCTCGCTTTACAGCATCCTGGCGAAAACTAAAGAGAGCGACAAATGGGGCGCGGCAAGCAGCGAAGATTTGCTGGCCATTATTGAACGTCAGGGCTATACCGCGCGTCATGTGGTGATCACCGGCGGCGAGCCGTGCATCCACGACCTGCTCCCCCTGACCATGCTGCTGGAGAAAAACGGCTTTAGCTGCCAGATTGAAACCAGCGGCACACATGAGATCCGCTGTACGCCAAATACCTGGGTGACGGTGTCGCCGAAAGTCAATATGCGCGGCGGATATGATGTCCTGGAGCAGGCGCTCCAGCGCGCAGATGAAATTAAACACCCGGTCGGCCGCGTGCGGGATATCGAAGCGCTGGACGAACTGCTTGCCGTGCTGAAGGACGATAAACCGCGTGTGATTGCGCTTCAGCCGATCAGCCAGAAAGAAGACGCTACGCGTTTGTGTATTGAGACCTGCATTGCCCGCAACTGGCGGCTTTCAATGCAAACGCATAAGTATTTGAATATTGCCTGAAAGACTGGTGCCTGAATAATTTGGTTGCCAGTTCCTGGCATCTTAAATGGCGTGACATTGCTCAAAATGGATTACACTGGCGGCTTGCTGACCATCGCCGCCAGTCACTTTTGTTCCTGTGTTCCCCGCGCCAGCGGGGATAAATTATCGCTGTGACAACGCGCTACAGGCAGATTGCATACTCCCGGCTTCAACGGAAAAGGTTAGCCTTACTGGACAAAAAAACCTCACTCCCCGCGATATACACAGCCTGCCGTGCAGGTTTCCTTCACTATCACCGCGCTCAGCAGCGGAACTACAGGTTTCACCTGATCCCATATCCACTTCGCCAGCACTTCACTGGTCGGGTTTTCCAGCCCCGGAATATCATTCAGATAGTAGTGATCCAGACGATCGTAAGTCGGCTTAAACGCTGCCTTCAGTTCGGCAAAATCGATAATCCAGCCGGTATGCGGATCGACTTCACCGGTGATTTCAAGACGCACCATAAAGGAGTGTCCGTGCAGGCGGCCGCATTTATGGCCTTGCGGAACATGCGGCAAATGATGGGCGGCTTCGAAGGTGAAATCTTTAAACAACGTGGTGGACATGATGAACTCTCAGGCTTACGAAAAACCGCCGCATAGTACCGGAAAGCACAATTTTTATCACCTCTTTAAACGGCGATAACAACCTGGGCCAAGGAAGGTTATTGTGAAGCGGGAATTTATTTAATTAAATCAATTAATTATGTAACCCATTTTATTGTTAATAACTATCTGAAAATCAGGTTAGTCGATTTGGTTATTTATTATTTCCAACCCTTCTTTAATTGTTATTATCCTGGTCGTTAACCTTACATTCTCTTCTGTTTTTATTTGAAAACAGCTTTGCTACTGGAACATGACGACGCATGACGACACAGGCCCCACCTTCCGCTTTGCTTCCGCTAAACCCGGAGCAGATGGCGCGCCTCCAGGCGGCCACGACCGATTTAACCCCGACCCAGCTTGCCTGGGTGTCCGGCTATTTTTGGGGGGTGCTGAACCAGCAACCCGGTTCTGCCGCGGCGACGCCTGCTCCGGTAGCAGAAACCACCACCATTACCCTGCTCTCAGCGTCGCAGACCGGCAATGCTCGCCGTGTAGCGGAAGCACTGCGTGACGATCTGCTGGCAGCCAAACTTAACGTTAACCTGGTCAACGCGGGCGACTATAAATTCAAACAAATCGCCAACGAAAAACTGCTGGTTGTCGTTGCCTCCACGCAGGGGGAAGGGGAGCCGCCGGAAGAGGCGGTAGCTCTGCATAAATTTCTGGCCTCCAAAAAAGCGCCGAAGCTGGCGAATACCGCGTTTGCGGTCTTTGGCCTTGGCGACACCTCTTATGAGTTCTTCTGCCAGTGTGGGAAAGATTTTGACGAAAGGCTGGCGGAACTGGGCGGTGAACGCCTGCTGGATCGCGTTGATGCTGACGTCGAGTATCAGAATGCCGCCGCCGAATGGCGCACGCGCGTGGTTGAGGTCCTGAAATCCCGCGTGCCGAAAGAGACGCCAGCACAGGCCGTCGCCACAGCAACCGGCGCGGTGAATGAGGTTCACTCCAGCCCTTATACCAAAGAAGTGCCGCTGGCGGCGTCGCTCTCGGTGAATCAAAAAATTACCGGGCGCAACTCGGAAAAAGACGTTCGCCATATTGAGATCGATCTCGGGGATTCCGGTCTGCGCTACCAACCGGGCGATGCGCTTGGTGTCTGGTATCAGAACGATCCTGCGCTGGTGAATGAACTGATTGAGCTGCTGTGGCTAAAAGCGGATGAGCCCGTCACGGTGGACGGTAAAACGCTGCCGCTGGCCGAAGCATTGCAGTGGCATTTTGAGCTGACGGTTAACACTGCCAATATCGTTGAGAACTACGCGACGCTTTCCCGCAGTGAGACATTACTGCCGCTGGCGGGTGACAAAGCACAGCTTCAGCATTACGCGGCAACCACGCCGATTGTTGACATGGTGCGTTTTTCCCCTGCTCAACTGGATGCTCAGACGCTGATCGATCTGCTGCGTCCGCTGACGCCGCGTTTGTATTCCATCGCCTCTGCTCAGGCGGAAGCTGAAAACGAAATTCACGTTACCGTTGGCGTCGTGCGCTATGAGGTTGAAGGCCGTGCGCGTGCAGGCGGCGCTTCCAGCTTCCTCGCCGATCGCGTGGAAGAAGAGGGCGAAGTACGCATCTTTATCGAGCATAACGACAACTTCCGTCTGCCTGCAAACCCCGACACGCCGGTCATCATGATTGGTCCCGGCACCGGTATCGCGCCGTTCCGTGCCTTTATGCAGCAGCGTGCCGCCGATGAAGCGCCGGGTAAAAACTGGCTGTTCTTTGGTAATCCGCACTTCACCGAAGATTTTCTCTACCAGGTGGAATGGCAGCGCTACGTTAAAGAGGGCGTGCTGAGCCGCATCGATCTGGCCTGGTCTCGTGACCAAAAAGAAAAAATATACGTACAAGACAAACTGCGCGAACAGGGCGCAGAGCTGTGGCGCTGGATAAACGATGGTGCCCATATTTATGTCTGCGGCGACGCCAATCGTATGGCGAGAGACGTTGAGCAGGCTTTGCTGGAAGTGATAGCTGAATTCGGCGGCATGGACCTCGAATCGGCGGACGAATATTTAAGTGAGCTGCGCGTTGAGCGCCGTTATCAGCGAGATGTCTACTAATGAGCGAAAAACATCCAGGCCCACTGGTGGTCGAAGGCAAACTGGTTGATGCCGAGCGCATGAAGCTCGAAAGCAACTATCTGCGCGGCACCATTGCCGAAGATTTAAATGACGGTCTGACCGGCGGTTTTAAAGGCGATAACTTCCTGCTGATCCGCTTTCACGGCATGTATCAGCAGGACGATCGCGATATCCGCGCCGAGCGTGCCGAACAGAAGCTGGAGCCGCGTCATGCGATGCTGCTGCGCTGCCGTCTGCCGGGTGGGGTGATCACCACTAAACAGTGGCAGGCGATTGATAAGTTCGCGGGCGAGAATACGATTTACGGCAGTATTCGCCTGACGAACCGTCAGACGTTCCAGTTTCACGGCATCCTGAAAAAGAACGTGAAGCCGGTACATCAGATGCTGCATTCGGTTGGGCTGGACGCGCTGGCGACCGCCAACGACATGAACCGTAACGTGCTTTGTACGTCGAACCCGTATGAATCTCAGCTTCATGCTGAAGCTTACGAGTGGGCGAAAAAGATCTCCGAGCATCTGTTGCCGCGTACCCGTGCCTATGCGGAGATCTGGCTCGATCAGGAGAAAGTCGCCACCACCGATGAGGAGCCGATCCTCGGCCAGACCTACCTGCCGCGTAAGTTCAAGACCACGGTCGTGATCCCCCCGCAGAACGATATCGATCTGCACGCCAACGACATGAACTTCGTCGCGGTCGCGGAGAACGGCAAACTGGTGGGCTTCAACCTGCTGGTCGGCGGCGGTTTGTCCATTGAGCACGGTAATAAAAAAACCTATGCCCGTACCGCGAGCGAGTTTGGCTACCTGCCGCTGGAGCATACCCTGGCCGTGGCGGAAGCCGTCGTGACGACCCAGCGCGACTGGGGCAACCGTACCGATCGTAAAAACGCGAAAACCAAATATACCCTGGAGCGCGTCGGCGTCGAGACCTTCAAAGCGGAAGTGGAACGCCGGGCGGGCATCAAATTTGAACCGATCCGTCCGTACGAATTCACCGGTCGCGGCGACCGCATCGGCTGGGTAAAAGGCATCGACAATAAATGGCATCTGACGCTGTTTATTGAGAACGGTCGTATCCTTGATTATCCGGGACGTCCGCTCAAAACCGGACTGCTGGAGATCGCGAAGATCCACAAAGGCGAATTCCGTATTACCGCCAATCAGAATCTGATCATCGCCGGTGTGCCGGATAGCCAGAAGGCGAAAATCGAGAAGCTGGCGCGCGAACATGGCCTGATGAACGCCGTGAAGCCGCAGCGTGAGAACTCAATGGCCTGCGTGTCGTTCCCGACCTGTCCGCTGGCGATGGCCGAAGCCGAGCGCTTCCTGCCGTCGTTCACGGATAAAGTGGAAGCCGTACTGGAGAAACACAGTATTCCGGATGAGCATATCGTGATGCGCGTTACCGGCTGCCCGAATGGCTGTGGACGAGCGATGCTGGCTGAGCTGGGGCTGGTGGGCAAAGCGCCGGGACGCTACAACCTGCACCTCGGCGGCAATCGCATCGGTACGCGCATCCCGCGAATGTATCGTGAAAATATTACCGAACCCGAAATTCTCGACACGATTGACGAGTTAGTCGGGCGCTGGGCGAAAGAGCGCGAAGCGGGTGAAGGCTTCGGCGACTTTACGGTGCGTGCGGGCATCATTCGCCCGGTGCTCGATCCCGCAAGGGATTTCTGGGAGTAACCGGAACTGCGCCGGAGGGCGGCTTCGCCTTATCCGGCCTGTGAGTCGGTCATCTGAACAGGCGACTGCCATAAAAATGTAGGCCGGGTAAGCGCAGCGCCGATGATAAATGTAGGCCGGGTAAGCGCAGCGCCACCCGGCAGAACGCCAAAAGCAGCTATACACCGGGTAATCTACTACGCCCGGCCAAAAATGAGGAACCTATGTCCGTACTCGATCTAAAAGCCCTCAATGCATTACCGAAAGAGGATCGCGCGCAGGCGCTTGCAGACACTAATGCACGGCTGGAAACCCTCACCGCAGAAGATCGCGTAGCGTGGGCGCTGGAAAATCTGCCCGGTGAATACGTCCTCTCTTCAAGCTTTGGCATCCAGGCGGCAGTCAGCCTGCATCTGGTCAATCAAATCAGTCCGGACATCCCGGTGATCCTGACCGATACCGGCTATCTGTTCCCGGAAACCTACCGGTTTATTGATGAGTTAACGGACAAACTTAAACTGAACCTCCAGGTCTACCGCGCAAACGAAAGCCCCGCCTGGCAGGAAGCGCGTTACGGCAAGCTCTGGGAGCAGGGCGTTGAAGGGATTGAGAAATACAATGAGATCAACAAAGTCGAGCCGATGAACCGGGCGCTGGCCGAGCTTAACGCCCAAACCTGGTTTGCAGGGTTGCGCCGGGAGCAGTCCGGCAGCCGTGCTCATCTTCCGGTGCTGGGCATTCAGCGCGGCGTGTTCAAAGTCTTACCCATCATCGACTGGGATAATCGCACGGTCTATCAGTACCTGCAAAAGCACGGCCTGAAATATCATCCGCTATGGGATGAAGGTTATTTGTCCGTGGGGGATACCCATACTACCCGTAAATGGGAGCCGGGAATGGCGGAAGAGGAGACGCGGTTCTTTGGGCTGAAGCGAGAGTGCGGGTTGCACGAAGGGTAATGCTTTATCCAGTGACGTTACGCTTATCGGGGCTGGAAGAGACCGGGCCTGTTCAGACCCGATAAGGTAAATTTTGGCAAAACGCTACCCTTTCCCCGCCTTCGCCAGCTCCTTCACCAGTGGCAGCATCACTTTCACCACATCCCGGCTGCGATGCATAATCCGCCCAGGCAGCGCCTTATCAATATACTGCTGGTTATCAAGACGCACGTCATGCCAGCTATTCCCCGCTGGGAAATCGCGTGATTTCTTGCGCTGCTGATAGCCGTCTTTATTCCCCAGCGACCAGTTGGTTGCTTCAACCGACAGCACCGGAATGCCGGCTTTATCGAATGGTTCGGCGTCGTTACAGCAACTGGTGCCTTCAGGATAATCGGGATTTAGTCCGGGATTAATGGTGGCAGCGATGCCATGTTTTCTGGCAATCGCCAGCGCCCGGTCGCGGGTAAGTTTACGTACGGCCGCAGGCGTGCTTTTGCCGCTATTAAAATAGAGTTTGTCGCCGACGATGAGATTATCGAGATTGATCACCAGCAAGGTGTTCTTTTTCTCGGCGTCGCTCATCCGGGAAAGCAGGCTCTCCGCGCCGAGCTTGCCTTCTTCCTCACCGCTGGTGGCGATAAAGCGAATGCCGTATTGCGTGGGGATATTTTTCAGGGCCGCGGCGAGTTCGAGCATCACTCCCAGTCCGGCAGCATTGTCATCAATACCCTGTAGCGTCAGCCCGCCAAGATTTTGTGCGACGTCAGCATCGCTGCGGGGAGCATAGGTATCCAGATGCGCCATAATCACAATCTGCTGTTTAACCCGTCCCTCATGGGCAGCGATCACCGTGCTGCCAGTGACGTTATGCCAGTTCTGCTGTTTATCGGCAGAGGTATACAGGTAACGGCTGTGAAACGTCCGTATATCGCTTTGATAACCCATCGCGGCAAACTGCTGGCGCACATAATCTGCCGCCAGCATTTCTGCGGGCGTGCCGGTCATGCGACCGGGAAAATAAGTAGCAATATAACGGGCCTGAGTGCTGGCGAACTCTCCTGGAGGTGTCGATTTCGCCAATGCGGGGAGGGCAAAGCATACGCTGAACGCCAGGGCAGCCAGGCTGCGGCGCGATGCGGACAACATAAAATATCCTTAAAAAACACAAAAAACTCGACGCTCACAGTATGAAACTGTGATCGACGTTACACAATTTGAAATCCTCCTAAAGTCCCGAAAATACGTGGGTTAAGCACTTTTTGATATTAGCTTTCCCCGGATGTTATTCCTTTGAGGAACTACTCATTCCATTTCGTAATTTCATTTGATCTAAGGCGGGCCCTATAGTCCCCCTAATACCTGATGTTAGTGAGTCGTTACGCTGTGGAATACCTGCCCCTTTTTGCTGCCCTGAAAGATCGCCCCGTACTGGTTATTGGCGGCGGCGAAATTGCCAGCCGTAAAATCGCGTTTTTGCGCCGGACAGGAGCCAGAGTGCAGGTGGTGGCCGCGCGTCTCAATGCTGACCTGGCCAGCCTGGCTGAACAGCAGCAGATCCACTGGCGGGCGACGGAATTTGCTGAAACGCAAATCGACGAGGTTTTTCTGGTGATTGCCGCTACCAACGACGGCGAACTGAATCAGCGCGTATTCGCGGCGGCAAATGCCCGGCACCGACTGGTTAACGTGGTCGATAACCAGCCGCTGTGCTCGTTTATCTTCCCGTCGATTGTCGATCGCTCGCCGCTGCTGGTGGCGATCTCTTCCGGCGGTAATGCGCCGGTGCTGGCGCGACTGCTGCGGGAAAAAATCGAGGCGCTGCTGCCGAAAGATCTGGGGAAGATGGCGGAGGTAGCCGGCCGCTGGCGTGAGCGTATTAAAACGCATCTTCACTCTACGGCAGAACGCCGACGGTTCTGGGAGCGCGCCTTTCGCGGGCGCTTTGCCAGCCTGATGGCGGCGGGGAATCAGCAGGCTGCGGAACAGGTGCTGGAAGAAGCGTTGCAACATCCGGCACGCGCGCAGGGCGAAATTATTCTGGTTGGCGCAGGGCCGGGCGATGCCGGACTGCTGACCCTGCGGGGCTTGCAGGTGCTCCAGCAGGCCGACGTGGTGTTTTACGATCATCTGGTGACTGAGGAAATTCGCGAGCTGGTGCGCCGCGATGCGGAACTGGTCTGCGTAGGGAAACGTGCCGGTAAACATGCGGTGCCGCAGCATGAAACCAATCAGATGCTGATTGAGGCGGCGCGGGAAGGCAAGACCGTGGTGCGCCTGAAAGGCGGCGATCCGTTTATTTTCGGGCGCGGCGGAGAAGAACTTCAGGCCGCCGCCGCTGCCGGTATCCCGTTTCAGGTGGTGCCTGGCGTGACGGCCGCTTCCGGCGCGACGGCGTATGCGGGCATTCCGCTGACCCACCGCGAACATGCACAGAGCGTTACCTTTGTAACCGGACATTATAAGCCCGACAGCGCGCCGTTTGACTGGGCGCAGCTGGCGCAGAGCCGTCAGACGCTGGCTATTTACATGGGCACGATGAAAGCCGCGGAAATCAGCGCACAGCTTATTCAACATGGCCGACATGAACATACGCCGGTGGCGGTGATTTCGCGCGGCAAGCGTGCCGACCAGAAGGTCAGTACGGGCACATTACAACAACTCGAAAACCTGGCTAAAGATGCGCCGATGCCTGCTCTGCTGGTCATCGGCGAGGTGGTTAATCTGCATCACCAGCTGGCCTGGTTTCAACACACAACAGGTGCGGAAGCGTTCAGCGCGTCCGTGGTTAATCTGGCTTAAGGAACGGTTATGGATCAAAAACGACTGACTCACCTGCGGCAACTGGAGGCGGAAAGCATCCATATCATCCGTGAAGTTGCCGCCGAGTTTTCTAATCCGGTAATGCTTTACTCGATTGGTAAAGACTCCAGCGTCATGCTGCATCTGGCGCGTAAAGCGTTTTATCCGGGGACGCTGCCGTTTCCGCTGCTGCACGTCGATACGGGCTGGAAGTTCCGTGAAATGTACGAGTTCCGCGACCGTACCGCTAAAGCCTATGGCTGCGAGCTGCTGGTGCATAAGAACCCGGAAGGGGTGGCAATGGGGATCAACCCGTTTGTGCACGGCAGCGCAAAACATACCGATATTATGAAAACCGAGGGGCTGAAGCAGGCGCTGAATAAATACGGTTTTGACGCTGCGTTTGGCGGCGCGCGTCGCGATGAAGAAAAATCTCGCGCCAAAGAGCGTATTTACTCTTTCCGCGACCGTTTTCACCGCTGGGACCCGAAGAACCAGCGCCCGGAGCTGTGGCACAACTATAACGGCCAGGTGAATAAGGGTGAAAGCATCCGCGTCTTCCCGCTGTCCAACTGGACCGAACAGGATATCTGGCAGTACATCTGGCTGGAAAATATCGATATCGTGCCGCTTTATTTAGCCGCTGAGCGTCCGGTGCTGGAGCGTGACGGCATGCTGATGATGATCGACGACGGACGCATTGATTTGCAACCGGGCGAAGTGATCCAGCAGCGGATGGTGCGTTTTCGCACTCTCGGCTGCTGGCCGCTGACCGGTGCGGTAGAGTCGCAGGCGCAAACCCTGCCGGAGATTATCGAAGAGATGCTGGTTTCCACCACCAGCGAACGTCAGGGGCGCGTCATAGACCGCGACCAGGCCGGCTCGATGGAGCTGAAGAAACGTCAGGGATACTTTTAAGGAACCGCCATGAATACGACAATTGCGCAACAGATTGCCAACGAAGGCGGCGTAGAAGCCTGGATGCACGCTCAGCAGTATAAAAGCCTGCTGCGTTTCCTGACCTGCGGCAGCGTGGACGACGGTAAAAGCACGCTGATTGGCCGTCTGCTGCACGACACGCGACAGATTTATGAAGATCAGCTCTCGTCGCTGCATAACGACAGCAAACGCCACGGCACCCAGGGCGAAAAGCTGGATCTGGCGCTGCTGGTAGACGGCCTACAGGCCGAACGCGAGCAGGGCATCACCATTGACGTGGCCTACCGCTATTTCTCCACTGAAAAGCGTAAATTTATTATCGCCGACACTCCGGGGCACGAGCAGTACACACGCAATATGGCGACCGGGGCATCCACCTGCGATCTGGCGATCCTGCTGATCGACGCGCGTAAAGGCGTACTGGATCAGACCCGTCGCCACAGCTTTATCTCCACGTTATTGGGGATTAAGCATCTGGTGGTGGCGATCAATAAGATGGATCTCGTCGACTTTAGCGAAGAGACCTTTAACCGCATCCGCGAAGATTATCTGACGTTCGCGGCGCAGCTGCCGGGCAATCTGGATATCCGTTTTGTACCGCTGTCGGCGCTGGAAGGCGATAACGTCGCCAGTGCCAGCGGTAAGATGCCGTGGTACAGCGGCCCGACGCTGCTGGAAGTGCTGGAAACCGTAGAAATTCAGCGCGTGGTCGATCAGCAGCCGATGCGCTTCCCGGTGCAGTACGTTAACCGTCCAAACCTCGATTTCCGCGGTTATTCCGGTACGGTCGCTTCCGGGATCGTCAAAGTTGGTCAGCGGATCAAAGTCCTGCCGTCCGGCGTGGAATCCGCCGTGGCGCGCATCGTTACCTTTGACGGAGATTTAGAAGAAGCGGCGGCGGGCGAGGCCATAACGCTGGTACTGAAAGATGAAATCGACATCAGCCGTGGCGATCTGTTGCTGGATGCGCAGGAGTCGTTGCCTGCGGTACAACGCGCTTCGGTCAACGTGGTGTGGATGACCGAGCAGCCGCTGACGGCGGGGCAAAGTCTGGATATCAAAATTGCCGGCAAGAAAACCCGCGCCCGTGTCGATGCGATTCGCCATCAGTTCGATATCAATAACCTGACCCAGCACGCCGCAGAAAATCTGCCGCTGAACGGTATCGGACTGGTGGATCTCACCTTTGATGAGCCGCTGGTGCTCGACAAATACCAGGATAACCCGGTGACCGGCGGGATGATCTTTATCGATCGCCTCACCAACGTTACCGTAGGTGCCGGACTGGTGCAGGAAGCGTATGCCCAGGAGACTGCTGTGCCGTCTGAGTACAGCGCCTTCGAACTGGAAATGAACGCGCTGGTGCGTAAGCACTTCCCGCACTGGGGCGCGCGTGATTTGCTGGGAGGCAAATAATGGCGCAGCACGATGACAATGTCGTCTGGCACGCTCATCCGGTGACTGCGGCGCAGCGCGAGCAGCTCCACGGTCATCGTGGCGTGGTGCTGTGGTTTACCGGGCTCTCCGGCTCCGGTAAATCCACCGTCGCGGGCGCGCTGGAAGAGGCGCTGCATCGTCTGGGCGTCAGCACCTATCTGCTGGACGGCGACAACGTTCGCCACGGGCTTTGCCGCGATCTCGGCTTCAGCGATGAGGATCGGAAAGAGAATATTCGCCGTGTGGGAGAAGTCGCCCGGCTGATGGTCGATGCTGGTCTGGTGGTGCTGACTGCCTTTATCTCGCCGCACCGCGCTGAACGGCAGATGGTGCGCGAGCAGGTGGGCGAAGGGCGTTTCTTCGAAATCTTTGTGGATACGCCGCTGGCGATCTGTGAAACCCGCGATCCGAAAGGGCTATACAAAAAGGCGCGGGCAGGGCAGTTGCGTCATTTTACCGGCATTGATTCCGTCTACGAAGCACCGGAAAGCCCGGAAATGCACCTTGATGGTGAACAATTAGTAACAAATTTGGTTAACCGATTATTAGACCTGCTGAGACAGAGCGATATTATCAGATCCTGATACGCCGCCGGACGAAGCCATCGTCCGGTTGGTCAGGCAACGGGATTAGATATGCGCAATAGCCAAAATTTAAGCATCACCACGACCGAGTCGCTGACGGCCGATGAAGAGACCACATGGTCTTTTCCCGGGGCTGTGGTGGGGTTTATCTCATGGCTGCTGGCGGCAGGTATCCCCTTTTTGATTTATGGCCCTAATACGCTGTTTTTCTTCCTCTACACCTGGCCCTTCTTCCTGGCGCTGATGCCCGTCGCTGTCGTCGTCGGTATCGCGCTTTATTCTCTGCTGAATGGCAAATTTCTCTATACCTCTGTCGCCACGGCGCTAACGGTTATTGCGATGTTTGGCATTCTGTTTATGTGGCTGATGGGGTAGAGTCTTCCCAACGCTGAATTATGATTGAACAACGCAATTCGCCTCACTGTTACGTGGCATACTTACCTGTGGGCAAAATATGGTACATTTGGCGCGGTTATGCGGCGTCGCCCGCCGCCGGGGTAGAGTCCTCGGGCGAGTTATGGGATGATGATGCCGTTTTTCAGGGGGCAGGATGGGTAAACTAACGCTGATATTGCTGGCTTTACTGGTCTGGCTACAGTATTCGCTGTGGTTTGGCAAAAATGGATTACATGATTACAGCCGCGTCAGCGATGATGTCCAGGTGCAGCAAACCACAAACGCAAAATTAAAAGCGCGCAACGATCAACTCTTTGCGGAAATTGACGATCTTAACGGTGGTCAGGAAGCGATCGAAGAGCGTGCGCGTAATGAACTGAGTATGACCCGACCAGGCGAAACCTTTTATCGTCTGGTGCCGGATGCGTCTAAACGCAATCTGAGTGCAGGGCAAAATAACCGATAACAGGCCCAGGAACGCAAGATGGCAGCAACTTTTCCGGGCGTTTGCGCCGTGGTTCCGGCAGCCGGGTTTGGCCGCCGCATGCAGACGGAGTGCCCGAAACAATACCTCTCAATTGGTAACAAAACGATTCTCGAACACGCGGTGGCGGCGCTGCTGGCGCATCCTCGCGTGCTGCGCGTTATCATCGCCGTGACGCCTGGCGATACGCGCTTTCAGCAGTTGCCGCTGGCGAACCATCCACAAATTACCGTTGTCGACGGCGGTAGCGAGCGCGCCGATTCCGTACTGGCTGGCCTGAAGGCCGCGGGCGACGCCCGCTGGGTGCTGGTGCATGACGCCGCACGTCCCTGTCTGTGTCAGGACGATCTGAATCGCCTGCTCGCGCTCAGCGAAACCAGCCGCGTGGGAGGGATCCTTGCCGCGCCAGTGCGCGACACCATGAAGCGTGGTGAGCCGGGGAAACCGGCCATCGCCCACACCGTCGATCGCAACGATCTCTGGCATGCGCTGACGCCGCAATTCTTTCCCCGAGAGCTGTTAACCGACTGCCTGACCCGCGCGCTGGATGAAGGCGCTGTTATTACCGATGAAGCCTCTGCGCTGGAATACTGTGGTTTCCATCCCGAACTGATCCCCGGCCGCGCGGATAATATCAAAGTGACCCGCCCGGAAGATCTGGCGCTTGCCGAGTTTTATCTCACCCGATTTCACCACCAGGAGCAGACATAATGCGAATTGGACACGGTTTTGATGTGCACGCTTTCGGCGGCGCAGGCCCGATTATCATTGGCGGCGTACGCGTCCCTTACGAAAAAGGGCTGCTGGCCCACTCTGATGGTGATGTTGCACTCCATGCCCTGACCGATGCGCTGCTCGGTGCGGCGGCGCTGGGCGATATCGGCAAACTGTTCCCGGATACCGATCCGGCATTCAAAGGCGCTGACAGCCGTGAACTGCTGCGCGAGGCGTGGCGACGGATCCAGGCGAAAGGCTACACGCTTGGTAACGTTGACGTCACCATCATTGCCCAGGCCCCAAAAATGCTGCCGCATATCCCGCAAATGCGCATTTTCATCGCCGAAGATCTCGGCTGCCATATGGATGATGTCAACGTCAAAGCGACTACTACGGAAAAACTGGGCTTCACTGGCCGTGGCGAAGGCATCGCCTGTGAGGCGGTGGCGCTGTTGCATAAGGCGGCCAAATGATCGACGTCGAAAATCTGACGTATCTGCACGGTAAGCCGCAGGGGCAGGGGCTGCTGAAAGCCAGCCCGGAGGATTTTCTGGTAGTCGAAGATCTCGGTTTTGCGCCGGACGGTGAGGGCGAGCACGTCCTCGTGCGGATCCTGAAAAACGGCTGCAACACGCGTTTTGTTGCCGATGCGCTGGCGAAATTTCTTAACGTTCCGGCGCGCGACGTCAGCTTTGCCGGGCAAAAAGATAAGCAGGCGGTGACGGAACAGTGGCTATGCGCCCGCGTTCCTGGCAAAGAGATGCCGGATCTCAGCGCCTTTCAGCTCGAAGGCTGTCAGGTGCTGGAGTACGCCCGTCACAAACGTAAGCTGCGCCTCGGGGCGCTAAAGGGCAACTACTTCACGCTGATCCTGCGTGAAGTCTCGCAGCGCGACAACGTCGAACAGCGTTTACGGGCAATTCAGAGCGCAGGCGTGCCTAACTATTTTGGCGTACAGCGTTTTGGCATCGGCGGCAGCAATCTTCAGGGGGCATTACGCTGGGCACAAAGCGGCGGACCGGTCCGCGATCGGAATAAACGCAGTTTTTGGTTGTCGGCAGCCCGTAGTGCGTTGTTTAATCAGATAGTCAGCACGCGTTTGAAAAAACCAGACTTTAATCAAGTTGTTGACGGCGATGCGCTACAATTAGCGGGGCGCGGGAGCTGGTTCGTGGCCGCCTCTGAAGAACAGGCCGAACTTCAGTCCCGCGTGGATAACCACGAGCTGATGATCACGGCGTCCCTGCCCGGTAGCGGCGAATGGGGCACGCAGCGCGAGGCGCTGGCCTTTGAGCAGGCCGCTATTGCAGAAGAAACGCTATTACAGCAGTTGCTAATGCGTGAAAAAGTCGAGGCTTCACGGCGCGCCATGCTGCTCTATCCGCAGCAAATGAACTGGAACTGGTGGGATGACGTGACCGTAGAATTACGCTTCTGGCTTCCGGCAGGCAGCTTTGCCACCAGCGTGGTCAGAGAACTTATTAACACTTCAGGTGATTATGCGAATATTGCTGAGTAACGATGACGGCATCCACGCACCAGGCATTCAGACGCTGGCGAAAGCGCTGCGTGAATTTGCCGAAGTGCAGGTGGTGGCCCCCGATCGTAATCGCAGCGGCGCATCAAACTCGCTGACGCTGGAATCATCGCTGCGTACCTTCGCGTATGAAAACGGTGATATTGCGGTCCAGATGGGCACGCCGACAGACTGCGTTTATCTGGGCGTGAATGCGCTGATGCGCCCGCGCCCGGACGTGGTGGTCTCAGGCATCAACGCCGGGCCGAATCTTGGCGACGATGTGATCTACTCCGGCACCGTCGCGGCGGCGATGGAAGGGCGTCACCTTGGCTTTCCCGCGCTCGCCGTCTCACTGAACGGCCATAAACACTACGATACCGCGGCGGCGGTAACCTGTACGCTGCTGCGCGCGCTCAGCCGTGAGCCGCTGCGCACCGGGCGCATTCTCAATATCAACGTGCCGGATCTGCCTTTAGATCAAATCAAAGGCTTTCGCGTGACCCGCTGCGGCAGCCGCCATCCGGCCGATCAGGTGATCCCGCAGGAAGATCCGCGCGGCAACGTCCTGTACTGGATCGGCCCGCCCGGCGAAAAATTTGATGCGGGCCCGGAGACGGACTTCGCTGCGGTAGATGAGGGCTATGTTTCCGTCACACCGCTGCACGTGGATTTAACCGCGCACAGCGCGCGTGACGTCGTTTCTGACTGGCTAACGCGGGCAGGAGCAGGCACGTCATGATAAGCAAACGCGTTCAGAGCCTTCTCGATCAACTACGTACTCAGGGAATAAAAGATGAGCATGTGCTTGAGGCCATCGCTCTGGTTCCGCGTGAAAAGTTTATCGATGAAGCGTTTGAACATCAGGCGTGGGAGAACGTCGCGCTGCCTATCGGCCAAGGACAGACGATTTCTCAGCCTTACATGGTCGCCAGAATGACCGAACTGCTGGAACTGACGCCGGAATGCCGGGTGCTGGAAGTCGGCACCGGCTCCGGGTATCAGACGGCGATCCTCGCGCATCTTGTCCATCACGTCTGTTCCGTTGAACGGATTAAAAGCCTGCAATGGCACGCACGGCGTCGCCTGAAACAGCTCGATCTGCATAATGTCTCCACCCGTCATGGCGATGGCTGGCAAGGCTGGCACGCGCGTGCGCCTTTTGACGCCATCATCGTGACGGCCGCACCGCCTGAAATTCCTGCGGCATTGATGTCACAGTTGGCTGATGGTGGCGTACTTGTATTGCCCGTTGGCGATGAACACCAGTATCTGAAGCGGGTGTGCCGACGGGGCGATGAATTTATTATTGATACCGTTGAGGCAGTGCGCTTTGTTCCTCTGGTCAAAGGGGAACTGGCCTGAGACCCGGATTTATCCTGGTTATTTCATGAGATTTCAGCGTATGGTGAACCTGTTTTCAGTGTTCACGCCGCTGCCTTGCACGGTTTAAGTCACTGGTAGTTAACCTATTCCTGGGGGATAAATGAGCACGGGAAGCCCAACATTCACCGTAAGCCGCGTGGCGGCATTATCACTGATTTCACTTTGTCTGGCAGGCTGCGGTAATTCGGACAGTACCCCGGCACCCGTAAGTTCTGTTGGCGGAAACGCGTCCGGCACCTCAAGTGCAGATTCCGGGATGCTCATCACGCCGCCGCCCAAAATGGGCAATTCAACTCCGGCACCGCAAACGCCGCAGATCCAGCCTGTTCAGCCAGTGCAACCCGTACAGCCGCAAACCATGCCGACGCAACCTGTTGCTCAACAAAATGTACAGGTTGAAAACGGCCGTATTGTTTACAACCGCAAATACGGCAATATCCCTAAAGGCAGCTATACCGGCGGCAGTACCTATACCGTTAAGCGCGGCGACACCCTGTTCTATATTGCGTGGGTGACCGGGAACGATTTCCGCGATCTGGCGCAGCGCAACAACGTGGCGGCACCGTATGCCCTCAATGTCGGACAGGTGCTCCAGGTGGGCAATTCCTCCGGTACGCCAATCACCGGCGGCAACGCGGTGACGCAGGCGGACGCAAATGCACAAGGAATTGTCTTAAAACCTGAACAGAATTCAACCGTGCCTGTTGCATCCCAGCCAACAATTACATATTCTGAGGACTCAGGTGAACAAAGTGCTAACAAAATGTTGCCTAACAACCGCCCGACGAGCACACCCGTCACGGCACCTGTTACGGCCCCATCTACCGTTAGCACAACTGAGCCGACAGCCAGCAGCACGACCACCAGCTCGCCTATCTCCACCTGGCGCTGGCCGACTGATGGCAACATTATCGAAAACTTCTCTGCCACCGAAAACGGCAATAAAGGGATCGATATCGCAGGTAGCAAAGGTCAGGCTATCATCGCGACCGCAGATGGTCGTGTTGTATACGCCGGGAACGCCCTGCGCGGTTACGGTAATCTAATCATCATCAAACATAACGATGATTACCTGAGTGCCTACGCCCATAACGATACAATGCTGGTCCGGGAGCAACAAGAGGTCAAGGCGGGGCAGAAAATAGCTACCATGGGTAGCACTGGAACCAGTTCTACACGTTTACATTTTGAAATTCGTTACAAGGGGAAATCCGTAAACCCGCTGCGTTACTTACCGCAGCGATAATCAGGCGGGATACACTAACCAGTGTGTGTCGTCCAGGGATCACGGGTAGGAGCCACCTTATGAGTCAGAATACGCTGAAAGTTCATGATTTAAATGAAGACGCGCAATTTGATGAGAATGGAGTAGAGGCTTTTGATGAAAAAGCCTTAGTTGTTGAGGAACCTAGTGATAACGACCTGGCAGAGGAAGAACTGTTATCGCAAGGCGCTACACAACGTGTACTTGACGCGACACAGCTTTACCTCGGAGAAATTGGTTATTCTCCTTTATTAACAGCGGAAGAAGAAGTTTACTTCGCCCGTCGCGCACTGCGCGGAGATGTCGCCTCACGTCGTCGCATGATTGAAAGTAACCTGCGTCTGGTCGTGAAAATTGCCCGTCGTTATGGTAATCGTGGTCTGGCGCTGCTGGATCTGATTGAAGAGGGCAACCTGGGGCTGATCCGTGCGGTTGAGAAATTTGACCCGGAACGTGGTTTCCGCTTCTCAACCTACGCGACGTGGTGGATCCGTCAGACGATTGAACGGGCGATCATGAACCAAACCCGTACCATTCGTCTGCCGATTCATATTGTGAAAGAGCTGAACGTTTATCTGCGTACCGCGCGTGAACTGTCCCATAAGCTGGACCACGAGCCGAGTGCGGAAGAGATTGCCGAACAGCTGGACAAACCGGTTGATGACGTAAGCCGTATGCTGCGTCTCAACGAGCGCATTACCTCGGTAGACACCCCGCTGGGTGGTGATTCCGAAAAAGCGCTGCTGGATATCCTGGCCGATGAAAAAGACAACGGCCCGGAAGACACCACGCAAGACGATGATATGAAACAGAGCATCGTTAAATGGCTGTTCGAACTGAACGCCAAACAGCGTGAAGTGCTGGCGCGTCGTTTCGGTCTGCTGGGTTATGAAGCTGCAACGCTTGAAGATGTGGGCCGCGAAATTGGCCTGACACGTGAACGCGTTCGTCAGATCCAGGTTGAAGGGCTGCGCCGTCTGCGTGAGATCCTTCAGGCACAGGGGCTGAATATCGAAGCGCTGTTCCGCGAGTAAAGAATGTTGTTCTAAAAGGCCACTCTGAGGAGTGGCCTTTTTTATTATCTATTGCAACCGATAGAAGGCAAGCTTACCTGATTTTGCCGAGCCAGTATCAATATAGTGTTGATTAGCAAATAGTTGAATATGGTCGAAGATCATATGGCCGAAAATGAAATGATCGGCCCCACCTATTATTTCACTGTTTCCTTCCAGCGATCTGAGAATGCGCTCTACTGACCATAAAACACCATTAATATCCACCGTCTTTCCAGATTGGTAATGCGTTGCCGGATAGTCTGCATGAGCAATAACATACCTGCCGCTTTCATTTTCGGCTTCAATAATGTGAGGCCGCTGGTGAAACGTTAAAAGCAACGTTATCGCTTCTTGCTGTTCTTCTTGCGTCAGATCGAAAAACCATGCTCCGCCATTACCCAGCCACATATTGCCATCCTGCGTGGCAAAGGCCTCCAGCGCCATCGCTTCATGATTCCCCATCACTGAGATAAACCAGGGTTCGTTAAGCAGTCGCAAAACGTCCATATTTTCCGGACCGCGATCGATATTATCGCCAACGGAAATTAACAAATCTTTTTCCCGGCAAAAACCAATGTCGGCGAGGCGCGATTGCAATAGTGAATAGCAGCCGTGGATATCACCCACGACCCAGATATGCTGCCAGTCTGATGAATTGATTTTATGGTAGCGTACAGAGGACATGGAATTTCCGATGAACGTGAAACAGGCTGGTATTATAACATTTCACGCTTTTTTTGCCGCTGATTCCCCTTGCTTTTAAACCGATAACAGTTAGCCAGAATTATTATATTGTTGCTGTATAGCGACATTACACAGCAGAAAGTGTAAATGTCACTATATAGCCACATTTCACTTATCAGCTATTGCCAGCCCGATGACCTCAGCCACCGGGCTGTCGTTTACACCAGGCTCTTCAACCGATAAATCCATTCCAGCGCCTGACGCGGCGTCAGCGTATCCGGATCAAGGTTTTCCAGCGCTTCCACCGCCGGGCTGGTTTCCTCGGCGGGAGCCAGCAGCGACATCTGCGTGCCATCAACCTGGGTGGCCGCCGCATTTGGAGAGAGGCTCTCCAGTTCGCGCAGTTTTTGCCGCGCGCGCTTAATCACCTCTTTTGGCACGCCTGCGAGGGCGGCTACCGCCAGACCGTAACTTTTGCTTGCCGCGCCGTCCTGCACGCTGTGCATAAAGGCGATGGTGTCGCCGTGCTCCAGCGCATCAAGATGGACGTTGGCGACGCCTTCCATTTTTTCCGGAAGCTGAGTCAGCTCGAAATAGTGGGTAGCAAACAGGGTCAGCGATTTAATGTGGTTTGCCAGATTCTCTGCACAGGCCCACGCCAGCGACAGACCGTCGTAGGTAGAGGTGCCACGGCCGATTTCATCCATCAGGACCAGACTGTTTTCGGTTGCGTTATGCAGAATATTGGCCGTTTCGGTCATCTCGACCATAAAGGTCGAGCGGCCAGACGCCAGGTCGTCCGCTGCCCCCACGCGGGTGAAGATACGGTCTATTGGACCAATCTCTACCTTTTGCGCCGGCACATAGCTGCCGATATACGCCAGCAGCGCAATCAGCGCAGTTTGACGCATATAGGTACTTTTACCGCCCATATTCGGGCCGGTGATGATGAGCATCCGGCGCTGTGCAGACAGGTTCAGCGGGTTAGCGATAAAGGGCGTATTCAGCACCTGTTCAACCACCGGATGACGCCCTTCTTCAATACGGACGCCCGGTTTGTCACCGAACGTCGGACAGCAGTAGTTCAACGTCTCGGCACGTTCGGCCAGATTGACCAGAACGTCCAGTTCGGCCAGTGCGGTGGCACTTTGCTGTAAATCGGCCAGATGCGGAAGCAGCAGGTCGAACAGCTCATCATAAAGCTGTTTTTCCAGCGTCAGCGCTTTGCCTTTGGAGGTGAGAACCTTGTCTTCGTACTCCTTCAGCTCAGGGATGATATAGCGCTCAGCGTTTTTCAGCGTCTGACGACGAACGTAGTTGATGGGGGCCAGATGACTCTGCCCGCGGCTAATCTGAATGTAGTAACCGTGGACGGCGTTAAACCCGACTTTCAACGTATCAAGGCCGGTACGTTCACGTTCGCGGATCTCCAGCCGATCCAGATAATCGGTCGCCCCGTCGGCCAGCGCACGCCACTCGTCCAGCTCAGCGTTGTAACCTGGCGCAATCACCCCGCCATCGCGGACCAGTACCGGCGGCGCTTCAATGATCGCCCGCTCCAGCAAGTCGCGCAGTTCGCTGAACTCGCCCATTTTTTCCCGCAGAACCTGCACCGGGGCGCTGTCAACGCTCTCAAGCTGACTGCGCAGTTCAGGAAGCTGCTGAAAAGCGTAGCGCATCCGCGCTAAATCACGCGGACGGGCGGTGCGCAGCGCCAGACGCGCCAGAATACGTTCCAGATCGCCGACCTGACGCAGCACCGGTTGCAGCTCGCCAGTATACGGCTGAAGCGCGCCGATGGTCTGCTGGCGATCGGTTAACGTGCGGGTATCGCGCACCGGCATATGCAGCCAGCGTTTCAGCATGCGGCTGCCCATCGGGGTGACGGTACGGTCAAGCACCGACGCCAGGGTATTATCCACGCCACCGGCAAGATTCTGGGTGATCTCCAGATTGCGGCGCGTGGCGGCATCCATAATGATGCTGTCCTGCTGACGCTCCATGGTGATAGAACGAATATGGGGCAGGGCGGTGCGCTGAGTGTCTTTTACATATTGCAGCAGGCAACCTGCGGCGCAAAGGCCACGCGGCGCATTCTCGACGCCGAAACCAATCAGATCGCGGGTGCCAAACTGCAAATTAAGCTGCTGGCGAGCGGTATCAATTTCAAACTCCCACAGCGGACGACGTCGCAAACCACGGCGGCCTTCAATCAGCGACAGCTCGGCAAAATCTTCGGCATACAGCAGCTCCGCAGGATTGGTGCGCTGAAGCTCAGCCGCCATCGTTTCCCGATCCATCGGCTCGCTGAGACGAAAACGACCGGAACTGATATCCATAGTGGCATAGCCAAAGCCTTTGCTGTCCTGCCAGATAGCGGCCAGCAGGTTATCCTGACGCTCCTGCAACAGGGCTTCATCGCTGATCGTGCCAGGGGTGACGATGCGCACAACCTTGCGTTCCACCGGCCCTTTACTGGTCGCCGGATCGCCGATCTGCTCACAAATCGCCACCGACTCGCCAAGATTGACCAGCTTCGCCAGATAGTTTTCTACCGCGTGGTGCGGTACTCCCGCCATCGGAATGGGCTCTCCGGCGGAAGCTCCACGTTTGGTCAGCGAGATATCCATGAGCTGCGAGGCTCGTTTCGCATCGTCATAAAACAGTTCGTAAAAGTCACCCATCCGGTAAAACAGCAGAATATCCGGATGCTGAGCTTTCAGCTTAAGATACTGCTGCATCATGGGGGTATGGGCGTCGAAATTCTCTGGTGTACTCATCGGCTTATGATGTCCATTTTCTTAAATTTTAATGAGTTAGTGATGGTTGTTGTTCTTATTGGGTTTCACGTTGTCTCATTGGTTTTTTATAAATACGCTGGGAGCATAATAACGGAGTCTTTCTGGCAGGAAAACAAGAGGCAAAGCCTTTATTGTTTGAGGCGGTAAAAAGGCTGAAGCCTGGCAATGAAGGCAAGCTCATATTCGGTTATCTCATTGATTTCTTTATCGCTGGCAGTTCGGTATGCTCAGCCATACCCTGTAGTGTCGTTGGGCTTACTTCTTGCATATTGACATATCATCAATCGGGTAGTTTACTATTCATCATATTATTAAACCAATAGTGTTATTATGTCATCAAAATTAAACTGGCTTTTGCAGAACACTACGCCGGGTGCCCTGGTGTTACAGTCCTGGCTGACAAAACACGGCATCAGTCCTTCTTTAGCCAATAAGTACAGACATAGCGATTGGTTACAAAAGTTGCGTGCTGGGGTATACGTCCGGAGTGGGCGTGAACCTCAGTGGAATGATGCTGTCCTGTGCCTGCAAAATCAGTTGGGGATCTCTGTACATCTGGCAGGGCTTACTAGCTTGACCTGGCAGGGGCGGTCTCACTACCTTCACTTAACGCGACAGATAATTTGGCTCTGCGTAAAAGATAAAACGTCATTACCAAAGTGGTTCAAAGAATTTCCCAATGTCGAGTGGCATGTAGTTTCTAATCAGAAGCTCAATATGCATGACGAAAAGTATCTGACAGAGATAGAAATTAAGGGACAGCGGCTTAAAGCGAGTGTATCAGAATTAGCTGCTTACGAAATTGCTAATGCAGTGCCTGGTTCGCTTTCATTTGAGCATGCAGCAGAACTGTTTCAGGGACTGGTAAATCTGAGTCCACGTAAAGTCGAAGTATTATTGCAAGCCAGTAGAGCTGTACAAACTAATCGTCTTTACCTGTTTCTGGCCGAGCACTATGGCCATGCATGGGTTAAGCGAATAGATAAAACTAATATTGATTTGGGAGCCGGGAAACGTCAAATCGTATCCGGTGGCAAGCTGGACCAAAAATATCAGATCACTGTTCCTGAGAGTTTTGTTAGTAAAGGGACCTCGCATGGATAAGCAATCACCTTATTATCGGCAAGTTGCGTTGCTGCTCAATGCATTACCGATTGTGGCATCTGAGCGATGCTTTGCACTAAAAGGTGGGACGGCGATAAACTTGTTTGTTCGTGATTTTCCCCGTTTATCGGTTGATATCGATTTGGCTTTCATTCCGCTGGAAAGTAGAGAGGTGGCGTTACCTCATGTTCGGGCTGCCTTAATGCGTATCGCTACTATACTGCAACAACAGGCGGGCATTTCGGCGGTGCTACAAACGAATAATACTGATGAAATGCGCATTGTTGTTTCCTCTCAGCAGGCGCAGATAAAGATAGAAGTTTCGCCTGTTGCGAGAGGAACGCTTTATCCTCCAGAAGAACGTGATGTTATTGAAGCCGTAGAAGATGAGTTCGGTTTTGCTACTATTCAGGTTGTCTCACTTGCCGATCTCTATGGAGGCAAGCTTTGCGCTGCGATGGACAGGCAACACCCCCGAGATTTTTATGACGTCAAAAATCTGCTCGAAACGCAAGGGATTGATCGCCGCATTTTTAATGGATTCATCACCTATCTACTGGGACATCCACGCCCATTATCGGAAGTACTAAATCCGCGCTGGAAAGATATTTCTGAACTATATGTGAATGAATTTAAGGGAATGACATTTGATGCGGTCTCTCTGGAAGAACTTAATGCGATACCCAAACTCATGGTTACTGCTCTTAAAAAACACTTCACCCAGCGGGATTATGATTTTTTAATGTCTTTCAAAAATGGTCAACCAAACTGGAGCCTGGCTCCTGAAGAACAGATTCAGCATCTCCCTGCGGTTAAATGGAAGCTACAAAATATTGGCCGGATAGCAAAAGAGAAACATGTTCAAGCGTCGGCGAAGCTTGAGACGGTTCTTGCTGACTGGATAAAGTTGTTTATAATTTTTTATATAGATTCACCTTTGGTTTAACTATGATTTCTTTTGTAAACTGCGTGCACCGATCTATCAATGCCTATTTATAAAAGTCCTGGCTAAGACACAGTCAAAACCGTATTCGCATTTTCTAAACTAACGCCTCAGATTATGCTGTTTTGTTTGTCGCGCCTGAGAAGGTATACCTTGCGGGGAACCCATTATCCAGGCAGGCAGACATGAGCACACATACCCGCATTCGCAAATTTAATACCAAAGAAACCTACCCGAATCAGTCGCTGGATAACGATCTTTGCCAGGCGGTTCGTGCAGGCAATACCGTTTACGTTCGTGGTCAGATTGGCACCGACTTCGAAGGCAACCTGGTGGGGCTTGGCGATCCGGCTGCGCAGGCAGAGCAGGCGATGAAGAACGTTAAACAGCTGCTGGAAGAGGCGGGCAGCGATCTGTCACACATCGTTAAAACGACCACCTATATCATCGACCCCCGCTACCGCGAGCCGGTTTATCAGGTCGTTGGCAAGTGGCTGAAGGGCGTGTTTCCGATCTCCACCGGGCTGGTCATTTCCGGGCTGGGACAGCCGCAGTGGCTGATGGAAATTGATGTTATCGCCGTGATCCCGGACGAATGGCAGCCACCAGCAGGAGTATAAATCATGACGTTTTCGATTATTGGACGCTGCGCGCACACCGGGCAGATGGGTATCGCAATTAGTTCTTCCAGCATCGCGGTGGGCGCACGCTGTCCCTGGCTGCGCAGCAAGGTCGGCGCGGTATCAACCCAAAACATTACCTTACCGGCGCTGGGGTCACGCATTCTTGATCGTTTACAGCAGGGCGAGCATGCCGAAACCGCGCTGAAAAGTGGGCTGGAGACGGATGACTATTTCATCTACCGGCAGGTCACCGTCATGACGCCCGATGGCCAAAGCGCGTTCTACAGCGGCGAAAAGACGCTGGGCGTTCACCACGCGCTGTCCGGGGAAAACTGCGTGGCGGCGGGCAATATGCTGGCGAGTCCGGAGGTGATTACCGCGATGGTGAACGCCTTCGAACAACATTCGGGGCATCTTGCTGACAGGCTCATTGCCGCGATGCAGGCGGGCCTGAACGTTGGTGGGGAGGCCGGGCCGGTGCATTCGGCGGCGCTGTCGATTGTGGATTCTCCGGTCTGGCCGATTGTTGATTTGCGCGTCGACTGGAGTGACGCCGATCCCATTGATGAACTCAACCTGCTCTGGCAAGCCTATAAACCGCAGATGCAGGACTATATAACCCGTGCTCTCGATCCTCGCAGCGCGCCGGGTTACGGCGTGCCGGGCGACGAATAACCGCAAGGAGAGCTGATAATGACCAGTCGCGAACTGCTGGAGCAACTGGTGGCATTTGATACCACCAGCCGTGAATCTAACCTGGCGCTGATTGATTTTGTCCGGGACTACTTAACCGAACTCGGCGTCAACTGCGAGCTTATTCACAACGACGAGCACAGCAAAGCCAATCTTTATGCACGGTTCGGCCCGGCAGGGAGCGGCGGCGTTATGCTGTCCGGCCACAGCGATGTCGTGCCGGTTGACGGGCAGAGCTGGAGCGTTCCTCCCTTTGCTCTGACCGAGCGAGACGGCAAACTGTACGGCCGCGGCACCGCGGACATGAAAGGCTTTATCGCCTGCGTACTGGCGGCGGTGCCGCATTTTCTTGCGCAGCCGCTGGCGCAACCGCTACATCTGGCGATTTCGTATGATGAGGAAGTGGGATGCCTTGGCGTGCGTAACTTGCTGGACGCGCTGTCCCGTCGCCCGGAAAAGCCCGATATCTGCCTGATTGGTGAACCCACTGAATTAAAGCCGGTGGTTGGTCACAAGGGCAAGCTTGCCGTTCGCTGTGAAGTGCAGGGCGCGGCCTGTCATTCGGCCTATGCGCCGCAGGGTGTTAATGCCATTGAATATGCCGCGAAGCTTATCCACCATCTTACGCTGATGGGACAACGGCTGGCTGCGCCGGAACGGCAGGATGCGCGTTTTGACCCGCCTTTTACCACCGTGCAAACCGGCGTGATCCAGGGCGGTCGGGCGCTGAATATCGTGCCCGCCGACTGTGTGTTTGACTTTGAAGTGCGCACGCTGCCGCAGGATGACGCGCAGACGGTGGCCGGGGAGCTGGAATGCTACGCGCAGCGCGAGCTACTGCCGCAGATGCACGCTGTCAATCGCGATACCGCGATCCGCTTTTTTCCCATCAGCGGTTATCCCGCTTTATACACTGCGGCACACAGCGCCGCCGCGCGGCTGCTTGCCCATCTTACCGGTTCTGAGGTCTTCAGCACCGTTGCATTCGGGACGGAAGGCGGATTATTCCATCAGGCTGGCATCCCCAGCGTGATATGTGGGCCGGGCAGTATGGCTCAGGGTCACAAACCCGATGAGTTCATTACTGTCGAACAGCTGGACGCCTGCGATGCTCTTTTGCGCCGACTCGCCGCGTGGATGTGTCAAAAAGCGTGAAATGATCGCAACAGAAATCACCACAGGGCGCGCCCCGGGCCGCCCTCCGCCCGTACGGCTTCTTCTTTTCGCTCTGCTTTACCTTTTCCAAACGCCAGCTTCAGGAAGCACTAACCGCGTGATGCGCACTTACGCCGTATGCTGGTGGCAAGCATTTGATAGCCCGTTTCTGGAGATCCCATGGTAAGTGCAGAAGTCACCACATTCCCGCAGCCCGAAACGCTGCATCCGGTCGTGAACAACGCGAACATTGCCGTAAGGCTTGATGGCGTACTGAAACGCTTTGGCGACGCTATCGCCTTACACAAAATTTCCCTGACGATTGCGGAAGGGGAATTTATTACGCTGCTCGGCCCCTCAGGCTGCGGCAAGACCACGCTGCTGAATCTGATGGCGGGTTTCGCTGAAGCGGACGGCGGCGAGATCTTTATCGATGGCGATCTGGTGACGGATATCCCGCCCTGGCAGCGTGAAATCGGCATTGTATTTCAGAACTACGCCCTGTTCCCGCATATGACGGTCGAGAAAAATGTGGGCTACGGCCTGCGGATGCGCGGCGTGCCAAAAGCCGAGATCGCCGAACGCGTTGAGCAGGCGCTGGCGCTGGTGAAGCTTGCTGGTTACGGCCATCGCAAGCCACGCGAACTGTCGGGTGGTCAGCAACAGCGCGTGGCGCTGGCGCGTGCGCTGGTGATCCGCCCCAAAGTGCTGCTGCTGGATGAACCGTTCTCCGCGCTGGATAAAAACCTGCGCCTGTCGATGCAGGTTGAGTTGAAAGCGATCCAGCGCAAGCTTGGCGTCACCACCGTGTTTGTGACGCACGATCAGGGGGAAGCGCTGAGTATGAGCGATCGCGTAGTGGTGATGTCGGCGGGGCATGTCCGGCAGATCGGTACGCCGGATGCGATTTATCGTCATCCGCAGGACCCGTTTGTCGCGGGCTTTGTGGGCGATGTGAACATTCTGCCGGGGCGCTACGCCGGGCGCGACGGCGCAGCGATGCTGGAGGTGGGCGGCAATGCGCTGCGTCTGCCCGCAGAACGCGTACAGGGCACAATTGGCGAGCGCCTTGACGTCTACGTGCGTCCGGAAAACATTCAACTGGCACCGCTTAGCCCGCACTCGCTGTTCAGCGCTACGGTGATCGCTCATGTCTTTCAGGGCGATCATGTCGATGTGCATCTTGATGCCCCCGCGCTTGGCAGCGCCGCGCTGTTTGCCCGCCAGTCCGGCCTGAATTCGCTGACCCGCTGGCCCGTCGGCAGCCTCGTTGGCGTCAATGTTGATGACGAAGGCGTGTGCGCGTTTAGCGTCGCGAAACAGGAATAAGCGCTGATGATACCTGAAATGATGAATGCAATAATTGCGCGCCAGCCGGGCGGCCCTGAGGTGCTAGAACTCGTGCAGCGGAAGGTGCCGCAGCCTGGTGCAGGTGAGGTGCTGATCCGCGTCGCAAGCGCGGGCGTGAACCGTCCCGATCTCCTCCAGCGCAACGGTATGCCGTTGCCGCCGGGGATAACCGATGTGCTGGGGCTGGAAGTGTCCGGCACCGTGGCGGCACTGGGCGCGGGTGTTGACTATCCCGCCGTCGGCACCCCGGTGATGGCGCTGCTCAACGGCGGCGGCTATGCCGACTACTGCGTGGCACGCGCCGATCTCTGTTTAACCGTGCCGCAAAACCTGCCGCTCGCGCAGGCGGCGGGCGTGCCGGAAGCGGCTTTTACCGTGTGGCATAACCTGTTTGAGCTGGGTCGTTTGCAGCCGGGGGAAACCGTGCTGATCCACGGTGCAGCCAGCGGCGTGGGGACCTTTGCCATTCAATGCGCGCAGGCGTGCGGGGCGCGGGTAGTGGCGACGGCGGGCGGCACGGAGAAGGTGGCGGTACTGCGCCAGCTTGGCGTCTGGCGCGCCATCAACCGCCATAGCGAAGACTTCGTTGCGGTTATTGTTGATGAAACCCAGGGACGCGGCGTGGATGTGGTGCTGGATAACGTCGGGGGCGATTACGTGGCGCGCAACCTGAGCGTGTTAGCGCCGGGTGGGCGACACGTCAGCCTTTCCTTTATGCAGGGGGCGAAGATTGAACTCGATCTGCAACTGGTGATGCGTAAAGGGCTGAGCCTGACCTCTTCCACGCTGCGCCCGAAAAGCGCCGCCGAGAAAACGCGACTGGCGCAGTGCATCAGCAAACATCTGTTGCCGCTGATCGCCGCCGGTAAAATCGCGCCGATCCTGCATCAAACGCTACCGTTAGCACAAGCCGCAGACGCGCATCGTATCCTGGAAGCCAACGCCAACATCGGCAAAGTGCTCCTACAGGTGGCCTCATGATGCAGCTCTTTTTTGCTTCCACCTCCGCGTATGTGCGCAAAGTCATGGTATGCGCGACAGTGCTGGGGCTGGCTGATGAAATAGAACGGCTGGATTCCGCCGCGCATCCTGTGGTGCGCGACGACCGTATCGCCGCGTTTAATCCGCTGGCAAAAGTACCGGCGCTGCGCACCGAAAGCGGCCTCTGTCTTTATGACAGCCGGGTGATTTGCGAATACCTCAACGCGCGTGGGCAGGGCGATTTATTCCCGCAAAAGGGAGAAGCGCTCTGGCGAAGTCTGGCACGGCAGGCGCTGGGCGATGGGTTAATCGATGCGGCATTGCTGGCGCGTTACGAGTTCAGCGCTCGTCCGCCTGAGAAGCAGTGGCAGGACTGGGCGGACGCACAGCTGAAAAAAGTCGCCGCCGCGCTGGCGGACATTGAAAGTCAGGTCAGCGATTTTAGCGATCGGCCCGAGGATATTGGCCTCATTGCCATCGGTTGCGCGCTCGGCTATCTCGACTTCCGCTTTGCCGGACTCAACTGGCGCGCCAGCCATCCGCTGACCGCCGCCTGGTTCGCCGTCTTCAATGCGCATCCGGCCATGGCCGCAACCCGTCCGTATGTTTAAGCAGGAGGATGTATGTCACCGCAGATCTATTTTCTCAACGGGCCGAACGCCAATTTATACGGGCTGGATAAAAACGGCACTTACGGCAGCGACAGTTTTGCCAGCATTGGCGAGCGCTGTCGGCAACGTGCTGAATCCCACGGGATGACGTTGCAGTTTCGCCAGAGCAACCACGAAGGCGTACTGGTCGACTGGATCCAGGAAGCGCGTCAGAGCGCTGCGGGATTGATTATCAACGCGGCGGGCCTGACCTACAGTTCAGTACCCATTCTGGATGCATTACTGATGTTTGATGGCCCGATCATTGAAGCGCATATGAGCAACATCTGGAAACGCGAGCCGTTCCGTCATCACTCTATGGTATCGAAAGCGGCCACCGGGGTGATTGCCGGTCTGGGCGCGCTCGGCTATGAACTGGCGATCGATGCGGTGGTCAACCTGCTGGGAGTGCGCGCTGTATGAGTACATTAGTGTTTTACAGCGAATTTGACAGCTTCGAAGAGTGGTCGGCTTTACTTGCACCGCATCTGCCCGGCGTGACGATCTGCCGCGCCGAAACGGTGCAAGACCCCGATGATGTGCACTATGCGCTGGCATGGAAACCGCCGCAGGGTTTCTTTGCACCCTACCGTCATCTCAGGCTACTGGTGAATCTCGGCGCAGGGGTTGATTCACTGGTGGGACGTGACGATCTACCGGAGATCCCGATTGTTCGCCTGTCCGATCCGGATATGGCTCGTATGATGGCCAGTTATGTGCTGTTTGCCGTGCTGCGCTATGCGCGCGATATCCCGGCATTCGAACGTGCGCAGCGTGAACAGCGCTGGCATTATCTGCATCCGCGCGCACCCTCCGGCATTCGTGTCGGGGTACTGGGCCTGGGCGAGCTGGGCGCGTATGCAGCGCGGGAACTGGCACGGCAGGGCTTTGACGTGCGCGGCTGGTCGCGTTCGCCAAAAGAAATTGCAGGTATTCGCTGTAGTAGCGGACTGGGATCGTTGAATGATTTTCTCAGCCAGAGCGACATTCTGGTGGTAATGCTGCCTCTGACGCCACAGACGAGCGGCCTGCTCAGCGCAGAGCGGCTGGCGCACCTCCCGCAGGGTGCCGCGTTCATTAATGTGTCGCGCGGGGCGATTGTCGATCAGGCGGCGCTGACGGCAGCGTTGCGTTCGGGGCAGATAGCTGAAGCGACGCTCGACGTCTTTGACCGCGAACCGCTGCCGCCGCACGATCCGTTGTGGCGGCTGGACAATGTGCTGATCACCCCGCATCTGGCGTCGGTTGCCCTGCCTGCCAGCGCCGCCCGGCAGGTCGCCGAAAACATCCAGCGCGCGGCGCGCGGTGAACCGGTTCTCAACCAGGTGTTCCCGGCGCGTGGCTACTAAAGTGCGTCATGCCACCCGCACCACCTGCGGATCGAAATAGCTCGGTGCGGCCATGCCGGGAATATACTGGTCGGAGATAAACATGCGGCAGCGCTCGGCGAAGGCATTCACCACCATTGAGTGCTGCGTATGGGCTACGGTCGCGTAACCGAGCCGCATCGGCCGGTTGACGCCCGCCAGCCGCACGCGGATCAGACGTTTACCGTCCTGAGACTGATGCGCTTTTGGCCGCACGTTAGCGATACCGAACCCCACGCCATTCGCCACCATCGCCCGTACCACTTCCATATTGCCGGAGCGCATCACCACATTCGGCGTGACGCCCGCCTCGCTAAACAGTCCAAGGAAATACTCCCGGCTCCACGGCATATCCAGCAATACCATCGGCATCGCCGCCAGATCCTGAATTGACACCGCCGGATGCGTCGCCAGCGGATGATGCTCTCCCACCATCACATACGGCGGCAGTTGCGCCAGTGAGGTGAAGGCGATGTCACTGGCGGGGACTAAATCGTAGGTCAGGGCAATGTCGATATCGGCGGTGCGCAACTGTTTCAGCAACTGTTCATGATTGCCTTCCACCAGCGTAATGCGCACGCCGGGAAACGCGCGGCCAAAGCCGAACACCAGTTCCGGCGTCAGCATCGGGGCCAGCGTATCCAGACAGCCCACCCGCAGCGGGCCGCGCACATTGTTCATCGATTCCGAGGCAATCGTATAAAGGTTCAACATCTGCTCCAGGATGAGCTTTGCCTCCTTCAGAACCTGATGACCGATGGCGGTCAGCGACACACCCTGGGCGTGATGACGGACAAAAAGCTGCACGCCCAGTTCAGATTCGATATGGGTGATGGCCGCAGAAATCGACGGCGAGGAGACGTGGATACGTTCCGATGCGCCAATAATGCTGCCAGCCTCCCCGGAGGCGACAAAATATTCCAGCTGACGCTGGGTGATGCGACTGAGCATGCAGGTTCTCCCGAGATCGCTGACGCAATCATGTCGCGTCAGTCATTCTAATAGTGCAGATTATCCTGCATTTATCATGCCAAAAGCCAAATAGCAGCATAATCCCCTGCCTGGAGTGCGGTTATTCTTCGCTTATACCTCACCACGGGTTAAGAAAATCCGTTGCAACGCTGCGCCTTTTTTAGCATCAGAAATCCTGATGCAACGACGAGGAAAAGCCTGTTTTACGCCATCACCCGACCACGGCATTATCAATTTCATACCAGGGAACACCGTTTGCACCGTTTGGGCGCGCCGGGTTTCAGATTGCTACAACAGCCATTTCATGCATGGGGATGAGAATATGTTGCGTAAGATTTGTGCCTTAACGTTGTTGACCACGAGCGTACTCAGTGCAGGAAATGCGCTGGCGGCTGACAAGCTGATCGTCAGCACCTGGGGCGGCGGTTTTAAAGATCTGATTGATGAGACCATCGCTAAAGAGTTCACCAAAGAAACCGGCGTAGAAGTGCAGTTTGTCACGGGCGGCACCATCGATCGTCTCAACAAAGCGAAGCTGGCAGGCGGTTCACCTGAAACCGATGTGACTTTTACCACGGCGCATGTGGGCTATCTGTATGCCAACTCTGGCCTGTTTGAAAAACTCGATATGAGCAAACTGCCGAATGCCGCGAATCTGGTGGAGCAGGCGAAAGTCAGCCCTTATCACCTTGGCGTATGGGGCTACGTTTATACCATCGGCTATCGTCCGGATCTGGTGCCAAAGGGCACCACCTTTGAAAGCTGGAACGATCTGTGGAAGCCAGAGCTGAAGGGCACGCTGGCGCTGCCGGACTGGGACCCGAGCCATATCATTGCGGTTTCCGCCAAACTCTCCGGCAGCGATGCGGCGCACTGGCAGCAGGGACAGGCGAAGATGAAAGCGCTGATCCCGAATATCAAATCCTTCTATACCGACGATGCTAACAGCCAGCAACTGATCTCCACCGGCGAAACGCCGGTACAGGTCATGCTGTCGATGAACGCCTACAACATGATGGCCGAAGGGGTGGACGTCAAACTGGTGATACCGAAAGAGGGGGCGATTTTGGGCGTCGATACCCTGGGGATCAACAAAGGCACCAAGCATGCCGATCTTGCGTATAAGTTCATGAATATCGCCCTGAAGCCTGAAATTCAGCAGCAGGTGGCGAAGATTTACCACGGCAGTCCAACGGTCACCAATGCCCATATCGATCCTGAGCTGGCGAAACTGCCGGGCATGTTGACCACGCCTGAGCAGTGGAACGCCACCATCAACACCGATCCGCAACTGCGTGCCGAGAAAACCGCGGAGTGGCGTCAGTGGTTCTCTGAAAACATCATGTCCCATTGATCTACCGGGCGGCTTGCGGGTCGCCCTAACCCTTTACGCAGGCAGCAACGTCTATGACGAGAAAACCGACATTTTTACCCTGGTTCATTATTCCCGCCACGCTTACCGCCATCGGGCTGGTTGTCGCGATGTTTGCGGTCATGCAGTTTAGCGTGCGCGCCTATATTCCCGGTTCGCTCGACGTGGGCGGATTTACGCTGGCGAACTTTACTGGTCTGTTCAAAAGCATCTATGCCGATGCCTTTATTAACACAGTCATGCTGAGCGCCAAAACCGCTATTTTTGGCCTGTTGATGAGCTATCCCCTGGCATATGCGCTGGTGCGTACCCGCACGACGTGGATCAAATCGACGATTTTAATTATCGCGATTACGCCACTGTTTCTCGGCGAGGTGGTGCGCACCTACTCATGGATTATCGTGCTGGGTAACAGTGGCTTCCTGAATAGCCTGCTGCTGGCGACAGGCATTATCTCAACGCCCGTTCAGTTTATGTTTACCCAAACGGGGGTGGTGCTGGCGCTGGTACACGTCACCATGCCAATCATGGTACTTATGCTGGCGACCGCGTTATCGCACATCAACCCGGATTACGAGAAAGCCGCCGCCAGCCTCGGCGCAGGCCCGATCCGCACCTTGCTGACCGTGACGATCCCTCTGTCGATTCCCGGCATTATCGCCAGCCTGACGACCGCTTTTGCCTGGACCTTTAGCGCCTTCGCCACCCCACAACTTATTGGCGGCGGGCGCGTCAGCACCGTAGCAACCATGGTTTATCAACTGGGTTTCTCGTCGATGAACTTCCCGTTTGCCGCCGCACTTAGCATCGCCGGGTTAATCCTGACCGTTCTGCTGCTGCTGGCACTGAAACGCATGACCCGATTCCTGAACGCGATGGGGGAGCACTGATATGACCCGTTCGATGAGCGATAAACTGACGACGCTGGCGGGCCGCCTGCTGGTCGCCGCTATTCTGATCTTTGTGATGCTGCCGACGATTGTGGTATTCATCTCCTCGTTCAGCAGCACCTCCGTGTTGTTTTTCCCGCCGAAAGGGTGGTCGCTGCGCTGGTTCGAGCGTGCGGTGAGCTACGACGATTTTCGTCACGGCTTCTTTTCCGGGCTGATTGTCACCGCCTGGGCGTCGTCGCTGGCGGTGATCATCGGTGCCACGCTGGCGATAGCTATCGAACGCTATTCGTTCCCGTGCAAACAGGTACTGGAAGGGATCCTGCTGTCGCCGCTGTTTATCCCGCACTTCACCATTGGTCTGGGCCTGCTGATGCTGGTGTCGCAACTCAACCTCGGACGCGGCTATCCGCTGGTGATTTTCTGCCACATCGTGCTGGTACTGCCGTTTGTGCTGCGCAGCGTGTATGTATCGCTAAAAAACCTTGAACAGCGCATTGAACTGGCGGCGGCCAGTCTCGGTGCCTCGCCGCTGCGCGTGGTATGGACCATTACCGTGCCGCTGATTTTACCGGGGCTGTTTGGCGGCTGGCTGTTTGCCGCGATCCTCTCCTTTAACGAATTTACCGCCTCGCTGTTTATTACCACCCAGGCAACACAGACGTTACCGGTGGCGATGTATAACTACGTGCGTGAATTTGCGGACCCGACGCTGGCAGCCCTGTCGGTTATTTATATTACCGTCACCGCGACCATGTTAGTCATTGCCAATAAATTTTTAGGTCTGGGGAAAGTATTAAACGTCGAAGCCAGACATTAATAAACAGGGAATCAATGCGCTTTGGATTTCCCGACGCGCTGTATTTAAAAAGCCTGGTTGTCATTAATACGCCACCTGCTGAAAAGAGTGCGGCGATCATATTTAGGAATTCAACATGTCAGTAGAAAAAATTAATACCGTTATTGTCGGCGCAGGTCAGGCGGGTATTGCCATGAGTGAACATCTGGCGCTGATGGGCGTACCGCACGTTGTACTGGAGCGCAGCCGTATTGCGGAGCGCTGGCGTTCTGAACGCTGGGATTCGCTGGTGGCGAATGGTCCTGCCTGGCACGACCGCTTTCCGTCGCTGAAATTCGACAATATTTCTCAGGAAGCCTTCCCGCCGAAAGAGCGCATGGCGCAGTATTTCGAAGACTATGCCAGGATGCTTAACGCGCCAGTACGCACCGGCGTTGACGTGCATCAGGTGACGCGCCTGGCAGGACGCAGCGGATTCAGGGTGCTGACCTCTGCCGGTGAATTTGAGGCCGACAATGTGGTGGCCGCTACCGGCCCGTTCCAGAAACCGTCATTCCCGCAGATCGTGCCGCCAACCGCCGGGGTGCAGCAGATCCACTCCTCCGTCTACAAAAATCCGCAGCAGCTGCCCGCCGGCGGCGTGCTGGTGGTGGGCGCGGGCGCGTCGGGGACGCAAATTGCTGAGGAATTGCGTCAATCAGGCCGGGACGTGTATCTGTCGGTCGGCGAGCATTATCGTCCGCCGCGCGCTTACCGCAACCGTGATTACTGCTGGTGGCTGGGTGCGCTCGGCCTGTGGGATGAGGTGAAAATCAAGCCGAAGAAAGAGCACGTGGCCTTTGCGGTGAGCGGTTATGAAGGGGGCAAAACCGTGGATTTCCGCCGCCTGGCGCATATGGGCATTACGCTGGTGGGCATCACCAAAAGCTGGGATAACGGCGTGTTGAGCTTTGCCGGGGGGCTGGGGGAGAATATCGCTGCGGGCGATAAGGCCTACTTTGACGTGCTGCGCGATGCGGATGCTTATATTGAACGCAACGGCCTGGATTTGCCGCCGGAGCCGCAGGCGTGGGAGCTGCTGCCGGACCCGGAGTGTCTGATCAATCCACTGATGCAGCTGGATATCGCCGCGGCAGGTATTACCACGATTATCTGGGCGACGGGCTTTAAATTTGATTTTAGCTGGTTGCAGGTGGATGCCTTTGACGAAAACGGTCTGCCGTTCCACAAACGCGGTATTTCCGCCGAGCGCGGTATTTATTTCCTCGGCCTGCCGAATCTGGTAAACCGCGCCTCCTCCTTTATTTACGGCGTATGGCACGATGCTAAATATATTGCCGATCATATCGTTTTGCAGAACGCCTATACCGATTACGTTAAGTCCTGATTTCTTTTTATTACTGGCATGGCTAAATCATCGTTATTTAGCCCTCGTTTACTGGATAACTGATGTGACCATTACCTGTATTGAAGAGCTACGGCAACTGGCGCGTAAGCGGGTGCCGAAGATGTTTTATGATTATGTCGATGCTGGCTCCTGGAGCGAATACAGCTATCGCGCCAACGAAGCCGATTTACGTCGCCTGGAATTTCGTCAGCGCGTGGCGGTGGATATTGCCGGGCGCAGCACGGCCAGCGTGATGGCTGGACAAAAGGTGGCGATGCCAGTGGCGATTGCGCCCACCGGCTTAACCGGCATGATCCATCCCGACGGCGAAATCCTTGCGGCGCGTGCGGCGAAAAGGTTCGGCATCCCCTTTACGCTCTCGACCATGAGCATTTGTTCGCTTGAAACCGTGGCGCAGGCGACGGATTACCATCCGTTCTGGTTCCAGCTCTACGTCATGCGCGATCGCCAGTTTGTCGCCAGTCTTATCGATCGCGCGAAAGCCGCGAACTGCAAAGCGCTGGTCGTTACTATGGATCTTCAGGTGTTTGGCCAGCGCCATAAAGACATCAAAAATGGCCTGTCGACGCCGCCAAAAATGACGCTGCGTAATCTGCTTAACATTGCCGGTAAACCGCGCTGGTGCCGCAATATGCTCGCCACCCGGCATCGTAATTTTGGCAATATCATTGGACATGCCCGCGGTATTGATAACATCGATGCAATGGTGGAGTGGACCGCGCAGCAGTTCGACCCGTGCCTCTCCTGGCAGGATGTCGAGTGGATCAAACGACGCTGGGGCGGCACGTTAATTGTTAAGGGGATTATGGATGTGGAGGATGCGCGTCTGGCGGTGGCGGCGGGCGCAGATGCGCTGATTGTCTCCAATCATGGCGGGCGTCAGCTGGATGGCGTGTCGTCATCCATTACCCTGCTGCCGGAGATTGTTGCGGCAGTCGGCAGGCAAATTGAAGTTCATTTCGATGGCGGTATCCGTTCCGGACAGGATGTGCTGAAAGCGGTTGCGCTGGGTGCGAAGGGGACCTATATCGGGCGCAGTATGCTGTATGGACTAGGGGCGCTGGGCGAAGAGGGAGTAACCCTGGCGCTCAATATCATCCGTAATGAATTTGATTTGTCGATGGCATTTTGCGGTAAAACCAGTGTTGATTCGATTGACGCGGGGATCCTGCGTAACCGTCCGACAATGTTTAGTGGTGCGATGTGACCCGGCAGTAAGACACTGCCGTGCCTGACCCATTCTATCCTTTCACGTTAAACCCGTAGCGCTGACCAGCCGGTTCACCAGATCGCTTGCCATTTTGGCGCTGGTTACATTGGCGAATCCCATAAGCAGCCCGCCCTGTAATGATCTACCTCTCTGCCAGTCATTCAGTGCCTGAATGGCGAGGCCGTGAGATTGTGCTGCCGCAGCCAGGGCGCGATCGCTGGCGTCTGTCGTCAGCCTGGCTAACACATGAATGCCGCCAGCCTGTGGCTGAATGTTCAAAGCGGAACCGCACTTTTCCTGGAGTGCATTGACCAGGTATTCGCGTCGGGTCGCATATAATGCGCGCATTCTGCGCAGATGCCGGGCAAAGTGGCCCTGCTCCATAAAATCTGCCACCGTGGCCTGAGTCTGTACGGTGCCAGGCCCGCAAAGGTACTTTGCCGCGTCAGCAAAACGTTCGACCTGCGAATAAGGCACCACCAGATACGCCAGACGCAGCCCAGGAAACAGAACCTTACTGAACGTGCCGGTATAGAGCACGCGTTGCTCTCGATCAAGGCTTTTCAGCGCAGGTAATGGCCTGCCGTGATAGCGAAATTCGCTGTCGTAGTCGTCTTCAATAATCCAGGCCTGACGATGACTGGCCCACTCCAGCAGCTGTAGCCGCCGGGGCAGCGACAACGCCATACCCATTGGGCTCTGGTGCGTAGGGGTCACCACAGCGAAACGCGCTCGGGCCGCCCGCTGCTGACCGATATCTACGTTCAGACCTTCTTCATCGACGGGAACCGGCTCCAGAAGCATACCTGCACGCTCCAGAAAATGACGGGCCAGAAGATAGCCGGGATCTTCATACCATCCGGTATCGCCGGGCTGCAACAGCGTTCGGCATACCAGTTCCAGCGCTCCCTGGTAGCCAGCGGTAATGAATACCTGCTCATGTGTACACGCGATGCCGCGGGAAATCCCCAGGTAAGCGGCAATGGCCCGACGCAGGGGTTCATAGCCCGTCGGCGCGGGGTAGGCCATGGTTATCGCCTCCAGAGAGCGCAAATTGTGGCCAGCCAGACGCGCCCAGGTTTTGCGTGGAAACATATCCAGCGCGGGTAAACCGAGCTGCAAAGGTCGTACTGAACCCGTTTCGCTTGCTCGCGGCGAGGTTATGCTGGAAAGGGGCCCGGACACAGGGGGAATTTCTGCTTCGTGCAGAGTTTTCAGCCGGGGCGAGACTACCGTGCCAGCCGGGCCGCGCGACAAAAAATAGCCCTCACTCGATAGCATCTGATAGGCCATCTCGACCGTGCCTCTTGAGAGGTTCAGCTCACTGGCGAGGTTACGTACGGAAGGCACACGATCGCCAGGACGAAGTTTTCCGCTGGCAATCGTCTCCCGGTAACGCCGATATACCTGCATATAAAGTGGCATATCGTACGTTTTGCTCGTTTTTAACGGTTGCATATCCGGCTTAATGTCCCAGTCATTTATTCATTTTTTGCACCTTTTGGGCATGACATGAATTTAGTAGAGTCATGTCTTCATCACAAGCCATTCGGCATGCGTACCTTTCGATTGAGTACGATTCACCGTGCCCGGAGCCTGCACGCTTGCTTCAGCACAATGCGTTGACGCCGTTTCTGATTCCTTCACTTTATACGGGAGAACTATGATGAGTACACTTCGGTTGCCCTACCAGACTCTGTCACCTGAAGCTTACCAGGGACTCAGCCTGACTAAAAAAGCCCTCGACAAAAGCAGCCTTGGAAAATCTTTTATCGAGCTTATTTATTTACGTGTTTCGCAAATTAACGGCTGCGCCTTTTGCCTGGAAATGCACGCAGCCGCCCTGCGCAGGAGTGGCGTAGCAGATGCGAAACTGGATAGTCTGGCGGGCTGGCGGCTGAGCGCGCATTTCAGCGAGCGCGAGCGGGTGGCGCTGGCCTGGACGGAATCCCTTGTTGATGTGGCCGGGAGCCACGCCGCTGACGACTATTTTGAACCGCTCAGGGAACACTTCAGCGATGCAGAAATTGCCGACCTGAGCTTCGCTATCTCCCTGATGAGTGCCTTTAATCGTCTGGCAATCGGTATGCGTCAATAACGTTGTAGTTCTGGCTTAACTTCTCACCATGCTTCTCTTTATGCTGCCCGATATCGCTGAACGCTTTTCGCACTTATGTCGGGCAGCATAGCTACCAGAACCCCTCTTTGGCAGGACAGATATTCTTGCACTATGCATTGTTAATATACCTGATGACGCTATTGCACCAGGTCCTGAGTAAACGCTTCAAGGGCAACGTTAATAAAGGCTCGCAGCTTAGGGGTCATTTTTTTATCCCTGAGATACAGTAGCCAGATCTGCCTTTCTCCAGTATGCCATTCCTGAAATAAACGTATCAGCTTTCCTGATTCGATATCCTCAGACAATAATATTTCAGGCTGCATAACAATTCCAAGTCCCGCTCTGGCCGCCATCCGAAGTGCCTGCCCATTATTAATCGTCAGTTTACTATGGAGGGGGACTTCAATACGTTCATGACCTTTGCTCAGCGTCCAGGGCGAGCGCGATGAAACGGTAAGTGAAATCAAATAATGTTCGGAAAGTTCATCGGGGTGATGCGGCGTGCCATATTTTTTCAGATAATCGGGTGATGCACAGATTGCCATCCGATACGGCATCAGGGGTCTGCCAATCATTGTACTGTCATTCAATTTTCCGATTCTGAAGGCGAGATCGATTCCTTCATCGACTAAATCAATCACCCGGTCCGTCAGAATAAGGTCAATCTCTACATCTGGCGCGATATCGCGATAGCGCTGCAATGCGGGTACAAGTTGTTCTGTACCGAAAGTAAGGGGCGCGGTAAGCCTCAGTTTTCCACTAAACGAATTTTGCAGACCTTCCGCCTGTATTTCAGACGCGGCAACCCGCTCCAGTATGTCATGGCACTGTTCCAGGTAGCTGTTGCCAAAGTCAGTTAGCTTTTGCTTGCGTGTTGTACGATTCAACAGGCGCATCCCCAGTCGCTCTTCCAGTGCAGCGATATACTGACCCACCATTGCCGGAGAAATATGTAACTTCCTGGACGCCGCGCTCATTGAGCCCGATCTGGCGACTTCAGCGAACACGGTCATTGCCCGAAAAAGATCCATTCAATACCTTTGCTTTAAAGTCATTCAATTTTAAAGGTGATTATCATTAAAAAAGTATTTTATTACCATTCCGGATGAACTGAAAAACAACCGGAGATCGCCGATGAATGCTTTACGTTTCGAAAATAAAACAGTTGTGGTTACCGGCGCGGGTAGCGGGATGGGGTGTTCGGCGTCATTAAGGCTGGCATCGGAAGGTGCAAAGGTTATTCTGCTTGGCAGGCAAGCAGGAGCGCTTGAAGAGGTCAGCGATAAAATAAAAAGAATGGGAGGCGTTTCTTATGTTTTACCCTGCGATATCAAAAAGGAAAATCAGGTAAAGGAAACCTTTATAAAAGTCTCTTCTATTTCCCGACATGTTGATGCTCTGTTTGCCAATGCGGGATCGCTGGGGGCATTCAAGCCGCTGGCTGAAGCTGATATCAGCGATTTCAGTGAGCCGCTGGAGACTAATCTTAAAGGGACATTCCTGACTATCCAGCACTGTCTCCCGCTTATAAATAAAGGCGCTATTCTGATCAACGCCTCATGGACTACCGGAAGCGTTATGCCAGGAACGGGCATCTATGCAGCCACTAAATCAGCCTTGCTTGCTCTAATGCGCACACTGGCCGTGGAATGTGGTCCTCGGGGGGTAAGAGTTAATGCGATTAGCCCTGGGGTTATTCTTACGCCTATGGCGGCTTCAGCACTCCCGGCAGAGACGGTTAACACGCTGGCATCACACGCATTATTGCGTCGTAATGGTGTACCTGACGATATAGCCGGAACCGTAGCATGGTTACTTTCGGAAGATGCAGGCTATGTGACAGGTCAGGAAATTGTCGTCGACGGAGGTTTTACCATCGGTGGAATGAGGTAATGACTGTGCAGGCCAACGCGAGAGTTTCAGCAAGACGCTTCAACGGGGCGTCTTAGCCCGGTGAATATTCCACCAAGTGACGCCGCCCGGAGTACTGGGCGGCGTCTGTCTAAGTAAAGCTCTGCCTCATTATCAGGATTTTTTGCCGGGCAATATCTCATTAATGAGCTGACTGGCGGTATCGGCCAACACCTTCCCGGCAGAGCGATCCCCTTTAGCCATCGACGCCATAAAGGCTTTCGCCTGCTTGAGGGTAATGTGCGGCGGCAGCGGGGCCACTTCCGGATCGGTTTTCACCTCCAGCACCACCGGACGATCGGCGGCTAATGCCTCCTGCCATGCGCTCTGCAACTGCTCCGGATCGTCAACAAAAATACCTTTCAGCCCCAGCGACTCGGCGAAACGGGCATAGCCAACGTCGGGGATATCCTGAGTTGCCTCAAAGCGCGGATTGCCCTCCATCACGCGCTGCTCCCAGGTGACCTGATTAAGATCCTGATTGTTGAATACGCACACAATCAAGCGCGGATCGCTCCAGCCCTGCCAGTATTTCTGGATGGTGATCAGTTCCGCCATGTTATTCATCTGCATCGCGCCGTCGCCGACCAGCGCGACGACCGTTTTGGCCGGGTAGGCGAATTTGGCGGCGATGGCGTAGGGCACCGCCGCGCCCATACAGGCAAGGCCGCCTGACAACGAGGCGCGCTGACCTTGTTTCACTTTGTAATCACGCGCGAACCAGTTGGCGCAGGAGCCGGAGTCGGACGTGACGATAGCGTCGTCCGGTAGCAGGGGGGACATTTCCCATACTACCCGTTGCGGATTAACCGGTTTGGCGGAGGCCATCGCCCGCTCCTCCAGCGTCTGCCACCACTCTTTTACCCCGCGGGCAATCTCTTCCTGCCAGCTCCTGTCGTCTTTATGCTGTAACAGCGGCAGTAGCTCACGCAGGGTTTCTGCTGAATCTCCGTGTAAATTGACCTCAGCCGGGTAGCGCAGCCCCAGCATCGCCGGATCGATATCCACCTGCACGGCGCGCGCCTGTCCCTCTTTCGGCAGAAATTCGGTCCACGGGAAACCGGTGCCGATCATCAGTAGCGTGTCACAATTCATCATCATGTCATAAGAGGGTTTGGTGCCCAGCAGACCAATCGAGCCGGTAATAAAAGGCGCATCGTCCGCCAGCACATCTTTGCCCAGCAGCGCTTTTGCCACGCCCGCGCCAAGGACATTGGCCAGTTGCACCACCTCCAGCGCCGCGCCACGTGCGCCAGCGCCCACGAGGATCGCCACTTTCTTCCCGGCGTTTAAGATATCCGCAGCTCGTTGCAGATCCTGTTGATAAGGCACCACTTTGGGTCGCTGATAGCCCGGACCTGAATGGGTAAAACCGTGGACATGTGGCAGGTCCTGCCAGGGTTCTTCCTGGATATCCTTCGGCAAGACCAGAACCGTCACGCCATTTTGTGCCACTGCGATACGCACGCCGCGATCCACCAGGTGCCGTACCTGGCTGGGGGAGGCGACCTCTTGCACAAAGTTCGCCACATCAGCGAATACGCGATCGAGATTCAGTTCCTGCTGATAACTTGCCCCACGCGCGGTGACTTCCGCCTGACCGGCGATAGCCAGCACCGGGACGTGATCCATTTTTGCGTCATACAATCCGGTCAGCAGATGCGTCGCACCCGGACCGCCGGTTGAAAGACACACGCCCAGTTCGCCGGTGAATTTGGCGTGACCTGCCGCCATAAACGCCGCCATTTCTTCATGACGCACCTGAATAAACTCAATGCCATCACCCGCCTTATTCGCGCGTTGCAGGGCACCAAGCACGCCATTAATGCCGTCGCCGGGATAGCCGTAAATGCGGGTGACGCCCCATGCTTTCAGACGCTCAATAAAGAAATCGCTGGTCATTTTCGCCATCATTTTGCCCTTAACCTAAAAGTGAAACGTAAGTTAAGGATAGTTGACATCAACAGCCTGTGTGGCGGACCAAAATGGGCGGGTGGTGACATTACTGCTGGAGAAATGTATGGCGGAACGCGGCGGCAGGAAGCGGTCTTCCCAGCAGATAGCCCTGCACTTCGGGGCAGTGGTGGCTTTTCAGGAACTGTAACTGCGCGGCGGTCTCCACGCCCTCGGCAATCACACCCATGCCAAAACTCCGTCCTAAATACAAAATAGCGCGCACAACCGCTTCGCTTCCCGGGTCGGTATGGACATCGCGAATAAACGAACGGTCGATTTTCAGGCGGGTCATCGGGAAGCGCTTGAGGAAGCTGAGCGAAGCATACCCTGTCCCATAATCGTCGAAGGCCAGACCCACCCCTGATTGCCTCAGCGCCTGCAAGAGTTTGAGGGTGGCGGTATCATGACGCAGCAGGATGTTTTCCGTGATTTCCAGCTCTATTGCCTCGGGGGGTAATGAGAGCTGTGCCAGGACATCCCTGACCACGTCGTTCAGCACACGGGAGCGAAACTGCGCTTCAAAAAGGTTAATCCCCATCCTGAAATGAGGAACGACAGCCCGCCATTCCGCAGCCTGCGCACAGGCTGTACGCAGGATCCATTCGCCTATCGCTGGCGCAGAAGGTTTGTTGTTAAGCGTCTCAATAAACGACGGCGGCGTCAGCAGCCCGCGCTGCGGATGATTCCATCGCAGCAGCGCTTCTGCGCCAACCAGCGCCCCGGTGGCGGTGTTGAACTGCGGTTGATAGAAAAGCTCAAACTCATGGTTTTCGAACGCCTGTTTAAGTTCGCTTTTAAAACGGCGTCTGTTAACGGCGACATCACGAAATGCGGGCTCGAACAGGGCATAACGCCCTTTACCCGCCGCTTTAGCACGATAGAGCGCCAGATCGGCGGCGCTCAGCAACTCTTCCGGTCTGGTGGCATGCTGAGGGGTGAGGGCAATACCCACGCTGACGCCTATTTCAATATGCTGCCCGGCAAACTCATAAGGCTCAGACAGGGTAGCGATCAGCTGTACCGCCGTAGAGCGTACCAACCGCAAATCGTTGTCGTTAAGCAGCACCACAAACTCATCCCCGCCCAGGCGGGCAATGATGACAGCCTCGTCAAAATGCCCCCTCAGCCGCAGGCCAACGTCCTTCAGGACCGCATCGCCAGCCAGATGCCCCTGCGTATCGTTGACCTCTTTAAAGCCATCAAGGTCAAGCAGGAGCATCGCGCCGGGACGGGCCTCCTGCATAAAATTGACGACGCACTGCCTCCAGGCAGCGCGATTCGGCAGGTCGGTCAGGGCATCAAGCGAGGCCATTTTGAATAGCCTGGCTTCATTTTCCTGACGCTCGGTAATATCCCGGACGATGGCCCCTACGTTGGTGAGCTGACCTTCGTGCCAGGTGGAGAGCGAAAACTCGGCCGGAAATTCAGTGCCGTCCTTTCGTAATGCCGACAGTTCAATCGTTTTATCCGCCAGCGCAAGCTCCTGACCGTGACGAAGACGTTCGATTTCATCTTCATAAATGCGCAGCCAGCTTTCCGGGACGATCACTCTGCTGCTGCGATTAAGCACTTCCTGAGCGGTATAACCGAACAAGCGTTCCGCTGAACGGTTCCAGAAGGTGATATTACCTTCCGCATTGGAGCAAATAATGGCGTCAGGCGAGGTTTCGGCAATTTTTTTAAAGCGCGACTGGCTGGCGCTGCGCAGCGATTCCAGGCGACGCATTTCCATCCGCTCCATCACCAGCGCCGTAATATCCGTCAGATTCTGGCGATCGCTCTGGCTGAACACCTCGTGGGGCTGGCTGTCGATCAGGCAGACGGTACCAATCTTTTCGCCCGTGGGGGTCACCAGCGGTTTGCCCGCATAAAAACGAATAAACGGCGATTCCAGCACCAGAGGATTAGTGGCAAAACGGGGGTCTTTAACCGCATCAAGAATGACGAGGATCTCGTCCTGCATAATGGTATGCGCGCAAAATGAGATTTCCCGGCTGGTTTCAGTGGCGCAGAAGCCGATCTGCGCTTTAAAAAATTGTCTGTCGCTTGCCACCAGCGAGACCAGGACAATCGGCACATTAAATAAACGTGCGGCCAGCCCTGCCAGACGGTCGAAGTTCTCTTCCGGCAACGTATCCAGTTGTTGATAAGTCGCCAGCGCTTCCAGGCGCGCTTCCTCATTATCGGGGACGGGATAGGACATATGCCTGCAAATCTCCTTGTTATCCATCGCGTTTTGGATCGACTGACTTGATTATACTCTATAACCGAAAAGTAACCGCTTGATAGGTAGGGCAGCCTGCGCGGCCTTGCATTGAGAACAGGGGGCGATGCCCCCTGTTTTTATTGTCGTGATACCGCAGGATCAATAATCGGTTTATTGACCATAAAGAAGTACACCAGCGACGCCATAAAAGCGATAACCGATGACGCGACCAGGGCGAGCGTGAAGGAACCCGTGTGATCGAGGATCATGCCGGTGACAATCGGTGCGAACGAGCCGCCGATAAAGCCGCCGAAGTTTTGAATGCCGCTCACGGACGTCACGAGTCGGGAAGGCACCGACACCAGGATCAGACCCCACGCCGAGGTGCCAGCAAAATGGATGGAAAACAGCGCCATACTGATACAGGCGACGGCGACAAAGGTGCTTTCGGTATAGGCCGCTGGTAGCGTAAACCCTGCGGCGCACAGCAATCCCAGGCAGATCATCCATTTGCGGCTTTTCATTTTGTCTGCGCCGCGCTTCATCACCCAGTCGGCCACTACGCCGTTCACCAGCATTCCCGCCGCACCGAACAGGAAGGGAATCGCCGCTACCCAGCCCGTTTTTTGCAGGCTAAGCCCTCGGGACATTTCGAGATAAGAGGGAAGCCAGGTGAGGAACAGCCAGACCATATAACCCACGCCGTTAAAGCCAATGATCATGCCCCACATCGATTTCTGTTTAAATAAACCCGCCCAGTCTTTTAAGGTGACTTTCGCTTTGCTGGAAGGCGGCGTCTCTGCTTCAAGATGCTGAATATCTTCCGCCGACAGCCCGGCGTCTTCGCGATTGCGATAGAAAATAAACCACAAAAGAGAAAGCACAATTCCGCTTACGCCGATGATGATAAACATCATCCGCCAGCCAAACGCCAGCATTAAGGCAATCAGCAACGGCGGTGCCAGCGCCTGCGCCAGCGTCGAGGACATATTGACAATACCCATCGGTACGCCGCGTTTGCGAATGTTATACCAGTCATTGACGACTTTGACGCCGGTAGGCAAGTGCGGCGCTTCACCAATCCCCAGCACCACCCGGGCGACAATCATCTGGCTAAAGGAACCGACAAATCCCAGTGCGGTCTGGGCTACGGACCACAGGAAAATGCCAAACCCGTAGACTTTTTTCACCCCGAATCGCTCCATCACCATCCCGATGGGAAGCTGGCAAAGCGCGTAGCCGAAGGAGAAAACCGACAATAATAGTCCCATTTCCGTTGCCGTTAATCCCATCTCCTCACGGATAGTGGTGTTAGCAATAGAAAGCGACGTTCTGTCGAGGAAATTAATAATACCCGCCACGAGCAAAAACAATAATGCCATAATTTGCAAACGCTTCAGGCGAGAGCTTGCTTGACTGGACATATATTATCCTTTTGATATGTGATATACGCCACTACTCCACCGAAATAGTGGCGTGGCAGGGGCCCGGTTTTATTCCCGGAGGTATAAATAAACTTACGCGTTAATTTCGAGAATTAATTCAATTTCAACAGGTGTATCAAAGGGTAAAGCATTGGTTCCAATGGCCGAGCGCGCGTGTCTTCCCGCATCGCCAAATATTTCAATAAGCAGATCGGAAGCACTATTGATGACAAAGGGTTGATCCTTAAAGTCATCCGCACTTTGCACAAATGCCAGCATTTTGATACAGCCGATGATCCGGTCCAGGTCGCCAAGATAGGCTTTCAGCGAAGAAAGAATATTAATAATACACTGGCGCGCCGCGCTTTTGCCTTGTTCAAGAGATAATTGCTCCCCCAGACGGCCATGATAAATCAGCTCACCGTTACGGCGGCAATCGTTGCCGGAGGTATATAATAAATTTCCAACCTGTTTCACCGATACATAAGAAAATTTGGGTGTAGCAGGCTCACTGAGTGTAATTCCCAGTTCTGCCAGACGGGCTTCAATTTTCATTACAATATTCCTGATAGTTTATTTCAATAAGGTTAATGCCAGTTGGGTGTAAATTTGTGCGGCGTGGTGTAACTCCGCAATACGGACAAATTCATCTTTGACGTGAGCCTGCGCCAAATCTCCAGGGCCCATAATGATGGTCGGAATATGACAGTCGACCGAGAAGAATGGAGCCTCACAGGTGGCGTCAAAAATAGTTTTACGGGCTGAACCGGTTATCGTCGTCACCGCCTTGCACGCCGCCTCGACAAGCGGATGGGCGTCATCAATAGCGGAAGCGGGAATAAAAAGATAATTCTCCAGCGAATAATCCAGTTCACTGTTGAGCCCGCTTTTTGACAACGCACGCAACATGCTGTCGTTTATTTCGCTGCGTTTCTCGTCCGGCAGCACCCGGCGGTCGATTTCAATGCTGCACGACTGCGGCACAATATTTGGTGCGCTGCCACCGTTAATGGTGGTGACCAGCATGGAGGCGTTGCCTAAAAGCGGATGCTGCATTTGCTTAACGCGTTGACACTCCTGAAGCAATTCGGGAAAAAGCTGTGCCATTTTGTCAATGGCGCTATCCGGATGACGGGTTTTAGCGGCATGGCCCGCCGTGCCGTGAGTCGTGAGTCGGGTACGGCTGACGCCCTTATGCGCGATGCACACCTCCAGCGACGTGGGTTCGCCAATAATGGCATAATCCGCTTCAACACCCTGGGCAATAAAATGTGCCATGCCGAGGTTAACGCGCTCTTCATCAACATTAAAAAGTAAGGTGATTTCACCGTTAAAAGCATACTGGCGGCGTTTGATCAGCAAGGCGGCATAGATCATCGCTGCCACGCCAGACTTCATGTCTGCTGCCCCGCGTCCAATAATGCGCTCGCCGTCAATGACCGCAGCGAAAGGTTCAACCGACCATCCTGCCCCGCAGGGCACCACATCGGTGTGACCATTTAAAATAAGTCGCTTACCCGGCTGCTGTCCCTTCAGACGCGCGATCACATTAGGTCGACCCGGAGCCACTTCCTGTACCTCGGTCTCAATACCTTCGCTGCGTAATAGTTCTGCGATATAGCGCGCTACCGAATTTTCATTTCCCGGCGGATTTTCCGACGGATGCTGTATCAGGCTGCAAAGAAGCGTGATCAGCTCCTGCTGTTCTTCAGCAGTTAACGGGATGTCAGTCATATTAATGATTCCAGCTAATTAAAAACTTTTTCCACGCGCATCGATGGTAATGATTTCGCTTAATACACCCTTACGGAAGGCATATATTTCATCCACCAAATTAGCGACCACACAACAATGATTGGGAATAATGTGGATCTGCTCGCCAATGGCCAGGTTATATTTTTGTGGATCGTAGCGCAAATAACCATGTTCCTCATTCAGCTTCACCAGTTCAATGTCCGGGTATTCCTGAATCAATCCGTACGATCCCGGCGTTGCTGAGAGATCCGAGGTCAGTGATTTGGTCCCCGCATCAATGGTGGCGTAGCCGGGAAGCGGAATGCTGACGACCGTAGCGCAAATAGTCAGCGCACAGTTTTCCTTTGTGTAAATCCCACCGTTAATGGCATTCATATCGCCAAAAATAAAGTTGCCAGCCCGCGATTCGGTAATGCCGCGAAGTTCGTCAGCATACCAGGAGGAGAGCGTTGAACCGCCGGATAAATGGCTAATTTCAAATCCGTTGGCATTAAGGCGATCCCGGCTATCGATTAATAACCGGGCTTCCTGACGCGCCGCCCGCCGGATATCCTGCTCGGTATGATACTGATAAATCGTGCCTGCATACGTAAATACACCATCAACGTTTAATCCTGGCAGGGCGGCAACCTGCCGGGCGAATGCCAGAAGATCCTCCGGTTGAATGCCTTCCCGGTGTGCGCCGAAGTCAATGGCGATATCGATATTAAAAATCAGGTCATTTTTTACCGCCTCCCTTGAGAGCCCTTCGGCACCGGCCAGACTATCGACGATAGTGCGAACCGTTATTTTACGTGCCAGCTCAGCATAGCGTCGACATTTGTCCTCACCAATAAGCGGGTAGGCCAGCAGGATGGCGTTAATGCCTCCGGCAGCCATCACTTCCGCCTCAGAAAGCTTGGCGCAGGTGATGCCGCTGGCTCCAAGCTGTTGCTCAAGCCTGGCCAGACGCACGGATTTATGCGTCTTGATATGCGGCCAGTGCTGAATTCCGTTGCGGGTGAGACCGGATGTCATGGTGGTGATATTTTTCTCCATGATATCCATATCAAGTGCAACATAAGGTGTAGTCTGCATTTATTCCTCCTGACAGTTAACTGTCTATAGACGGATCCTCCCCTCGTAATTCGCCCAGATAGGCATAGAGGGTGTATTTAGAAATATTGAGAAATTCGCAAATCCTTTCGCCAGATTTTTTGATAAGAAATACCCCCTTGTCGTCAAAAAATTTAATGGCATTCAGTTTATCCTGGCGAGTCATATTGCTTACGGGAACATCAATCAGGGTCATACATTCAGCAATAAGGTAATCAAGCAGTTCGCTGACGTCTTTAACGAAGACTTCGTTAACTTCCCTGGAGGATGTCGGTGCGTTATCCGGGCGACCCGCCATTTTGTTCAGCATTTTTTCAGCCTGCAAAATGTCGCTAATGTCCAGATTGATACACAGGGCACCGATCACCTGTTTATGGTTATTGCGCAGGTATACCGAAGTAGAGCGCAGCGTTTTACCCTCGCGTGTTTTGGTAAAGTAGTTGTGCCGATCGCCATTCACATCGCTGCCGCGCAGCACTTCCAGTCCTAAATTACTGCTCGGATCGCCCACTTTACGTCCGGTCACGTGACCATTGATGATGGCAATGATGCTGCTTTCCAGTCCCTGAGAGTGGTCGTGCAACACCACTTCACAGTTGTCGCCAAACTGCCCGGCAATGCCTTCCATCATAGGAAGGAGGAAATCTAGACTTTCTTGAATGCTTTCCATATCGACCTGAAATTTAGTTAGATAATCAAACTTTTTGTATTGTATAGCGGCAATGCATTCAACAGATCAATCAAAAAATGAACAAAAGGAGAGTGCGATCACACTATAAGTCAAACCTTTTGTTTGAAATGGAACGATAAGAAAACTTTTTGTTTGGTGGCGATTTGAGGGTTTTGATTATATTTTTCAAAAGGATAGGGAGATATTTTGCATGATGTTGGCAATTCCGCAGCCTGGAGGAACACGGGCTTCAGAGGCCGACTATTATTACGTCACAATGATTCCCGTTTAAGGTTTATTTTTATTCCGCTGCCATCATTAAGATAATAATGTGCTGGACCCACCGATCCTCTGCTTATTATCTATGCCTCTTAAAACCAGCAATTATAACAATAGGTTATTCCTATAATGACGGCATCAGGAGGACAAATATAACGGGTCAGGATAGTTCTTAAAATACTTTCAGCCGGTCCGGTTGCGTTATACTGATAATCACAGGAAAACATTTTACTATTGAAATGTTATTAGCGTAGGGAGTTGAGAACCGTATAAAACAGGAGAGATATATTAGTGTCAATTTCTGATGAAGATAAAAAAGGTTATATCGCCATAGGCGAGGCCGTCATAAGCCATATCTTCGCAAAGGAAGAGGTTTCGCGAGAATCTCTGATACTAAGGCTTGCTGAGCAGGCCGGGCAGGAAACAGATGAAGAGCATCTGGCTGAAATCGCCCAGGCGCGAAAGATCCTGGAGCGACTGGAAGAGGCTGAAATGCCCGACGGTACTAATGTCGTGAATCTGGCGTCTTCACGCCATGGCGGGAGTCATCCTTCGGCTGACGGTAAGCCGGAAGAAGAAGATGACGAGCAAGATGAAGCTAAAAATGGCTGATCTTGCGCAATGTCCGGGGCACTTTCGGGTGCCTTGAAAAGCTATGTTATGGCCTGACAAGAGAGGATATGAAAAATGCTGGCATCAGGATTTACTGATTAAAAAGACGACTAATTTTTTCGGCTTGCTGGTCTTTGATATCGGCCCTCTATACACTGTCCCCAGTGTGGTACTTAACCTATTTTTCTGCGGGGTCAGCGATGGCAAAAACACATGAAGACGTGATGCCTGAAGGTAACGGTATCCTGTCCAGTTTGGGGGCGGCGCATGAGGAATTGCTGGGACGCATCGTCATAGAGATGCTACGTGCCGGGATGCCCGTCAGCCGTAAGTCGCTTTTTTTGAAACTTGCCTTTTTGATGAATGAAACTGAAGCACCTTCTGAAACACTGTTGTATGAAGGTATTTTCCGTTTATTACTGAACGCAGACCGCACGCACTGATCGGGAGATTTACCGGCCTTTTCAGTGAACAGGCTGCTAATGAATTTTCCGGAGGCCCATTGCAAAATGTTGATATCGAAAAAACATTGCGGAAACATGCGCCTGTGCAAAAGGTCAATGCGACATCACTGCTGCCCGTTGCCGCTGACAATGCGCTAACGGCTTCCGTTTATACCGCTTCGCGCGACACTAACCACGTTTCCGTACGTGCTGGCCAGGCACCTGCGTTGACGCTTCTGTACTAACTCTACGGAGCACAGGCTCCGCACGTCTCTTCTAACTCATTATTTTTCCGTGATAACCACGGAGGGCTACCCTTTTGCGCTTTGTCCAAAGGGGAAGGGCTTTATTTAACCGTCAGGAGACAATTTGGACAAAAATGATCGTGTTCTACTTGATTCTGCCAGGGAGATCCTCGGCGTTGCTGCCGTATCCGTACTTAAACAAGGATTACGCGCATCGCCGGCAATGCTTTATGCCCTGATATTGTCATGGGAGGAGCGCGCTGAAACGCATGAAAAGCCTGCTTATCAGCTAGCGTTAAAGATTTTGTCAAAAAAACTGAATTGATTAGATAACAATTTTCGATATTATGAATAGTTCAATAATCTGTTTTATCGCTTGCCATCACTCAAGGTGACAATTTTTATCATCGGTATATAACGACAGATTTCCAGACGCCGATAGGCGAAAAGGAGATAACCATGAGCAAAAGTCAAAAAGAGATGCTTTCAGACTTGCTTATCGGTGAGGCAGTAATGAGTCTGCTTGAGGCTGATGAGGACGTTACCTTTGCGGCGCTTTTACAGGCATTAACTGATGCCCGTGACAGGCCGGAAAATAAGGGGCGACTGGAGGCATATAATATAGCTATCGCTGACGTGAAAGCCTATATTGCATCTCAACGCAGCGAGGGAAGTTCTGACGCCAGGTTTGCCGCAACCGCGATGTCTGACAGTTGGTTGCTCAATGGCCTGGCCTGTTGCTCAAATGACCGAAAGCATTAAATCCTGAATAATGCCTCCGCTCTCGCGGAGGCAATTTACCTTAGCGCATTATCCGGCTGGATGCATATAACCGCCTGGCAAGTCTGATATAACCCTTATCCACGCTTTCACTATTTCCAGCTATAGCCGATCCCTCTCTGAGCCTGTATTTTTGATATTCACGATGAGAAATGTCTGCTCCCGCTGCGATAACGCTCCAGCCTGAATACGCTATCCGCCCGCCTGATGCGCGCATTTGAACTATGATTGATGCGATATCGTCCATGCTCACCTGCGAATTAAATGAGGCTATTGAATGGCGTCCAGATCTTTTTCTGAGGGTTGGGGAGCTGAGTTTATCGCTCCGGATAGAGTTCGATTTCGCCTCTGGGCTACCGCACACGACACCATCTCGCTGCGGCTGGCGGGGCAGGATACGGCGATGACGCCGGTTGGCGACGGCTGGTTTACCTGTGAAGTGAGCGGCGTGGCTCCCGGCGCGGAGTATCAATTTGTTCTCAGTGACGGCACCGCGATCGCGGACCCGGCGTCCAGGGCGCAGAAGGCTGACGTTAACGGTCCTTCGCTGGTGGTTGATCCCAGTGGTTATGCATGGCAACACCCCGAGTGGGCCGGACGACCGTGGGAAGAAACGGTCGTCTATGAACTGCATATCGGTACCTTTACGCCAGAAGGGACCTTCCAGGCCGCGATAGCCAGACTCCCCGAGCTGGCCAGCCTTGGCATTACCATGATTGAAGTGATGCCGGTCTCGCAGTTTAGCGGCAATCGCGGCTGGGGATATGACGGCGTGCTGCTCTATGCCACGCATTCTGCTTACGGCACACCGGATGATTTTCGGGCGTTTGTTGACGCGGCACACGGGCAGGGTCTCTCGGTGGTGCTGGATATTGTGCTCAACCATTTCGGCCCGGAGGGCAATTACCTGCCGCGGCTGTCGCCTGATTTTTTCCATAAGGAGCGGATGACGCCGTGGGGCGCGGGCATTGCTTATGATATCGATGCCGTTCGCCGCTATATCACCGACGCGCCGCTCTACTGGTTAACCGCCTTCAACCTCGACGGCCTGCGCTTTGACGCTATCGACCAGATTAAAGACAGCGCGGATAAACACATCCTGATTGAAATTGCCGGGCGTATTCGTAATGAAATTACTCAGCGGCCCATTCATCTGACTACGGAAGACAGCCGCAACGTGATTTTCCTTCATCCGCGGGAAGCGGACGGTTCAGCACCGCTGTTCACCGGGGAATGGAACGACGACTTTCACAACGCCGTCCACGTCTTCGCCACCGGTGAAACGCATGCCTATTATCAGGATTTCGCTGACTATCCGGAAAAACAGGTGGCCCGCATCCTGGCCGAAGGATTTGCTTATCAGGGCGAAGTCTCTGCGCAAACCGGTGAAACACGTGGCGTGGACAGCCGCGGACAGCCGCCGGTGGCCTTTGTGGATTTTATCCAGAACCACGATCAGGTCGGTAACCGTGCGCAGGGGGAGAGACTGATCGCACTGGCTGGCGCTGAACGGACTAAAGTGCTGCTGGCGACGCTTTTATTGTCCCCGCACATTCCACTGATGTTCATGGGCGAAGAGTACGGCGAAACGAATCCTTTCCTGTTCTTTACCGATTTCCACGGCGATCTGGCCCGCGCGGTACGTGAAGGACGGGCGCAGGAGTTTGCGGGACATGCCGGACATGAAGAGGGTAGCGTCCCCGATCCCAACGACGAAGAAACGTTTCTGCGCTCAAAACTGGACTGGCAGAAAGCGGACACTGAGGAAGGGCAACGCTGGCTGGCGTTATGCAAAACGCTGCTGGCGCTGCGCCAGGAATATATCGTGCCGCTGCTGGCTTCCGCTGGCGGACATGCCGGTAAGATCATCGCGACGGCAGAGGGCTTCCTCGCCGTAAGCTGGCGCTTTCCGGCCGGGACGTTATCCCTCGCGCTGAATATCGGCGAAGATCCGCAGCCGCTTCCTGACCTGCCCGGTAAGACCCTGTTTGCGCTGCCTGACGCAGCCGAAACCCTCACCCGAAACGCAGTTATTGTTCGCCTTGCACAGGGAGACACGCAGTGAGCATTCCCACCTCGACGTATCGTATTCAGTTTCGTAACGGCATGACCTTCGACCGCGCCGCCGCGCTGGTACCTTATTTACAGCGCTTCGGTATCAGTCACCTGTATGCCTCGCCCATTTTTACCGCGACCGCCGATTCCACGCACGGCTATGATGTTACTAACGCTGGCGAGATTGAACCTTCCATCGGCGGCCGGGAAGGATTTGACCGCATGGTGAGCGCGCTGAAAAGCGCGGGCCTTGGCTTGATCCTTGATATTGTTCCCAACCATATGGCGGCCTCGCTGGAAAATCCGTGGTGGCGCGACGTGGTGGAGCACGGCGAAAACAGCCGCTATGCGCGGCATTTTGACATCGACTGGTCGCGCCGTCTGACCCTGCCTTTCCTCGGCGACACGTTTGAAGAGGCGGCGGCAAAGGGCGAGATAAGTATTAAGCGCGATCCGCAAACGCATAAACCAGCGCTTGCGTATTACGACAGCCTCTATCCGCTGACCCCGCAAAGCTGGCAGGGCAGGGAAGAGGCGATCCTGGCGCTCAGCGATCCCCGTGACATTGCCAGAGTGCATGATGAGCAGCACTACCAGCTCACCTGCTGGCGCGAGGCCGCAGACAGTCTCTCATACCGCCGCTTCTTTGAAATCACCGGTCTGGTCGGCGTGCGGGTTGAAGACAAAACGGTGTTTGACGATACCCACCGGCTGATCCTCGAACTGGTGCATTCCGGTGCCGTAGACGGGTTGCGGGTCGATCACGTTGACGGGCTGGCCGATCCGAAAGCCTATCTGGATCGTCTGCGTGAAGAAGCCGGGCCTGAGTGTTACATCACGGTGGAGAAGATCCTCGGTAAGGGGGAACATCTGCCGGAAGAGTGGCCGATTTCAGGTACGACCGGTTACGAGTTTATCGCGGCGCTTTCTGACGTGCTGGTGGACGATAGCAACATTGCTGCCCTGCGCCAGGCTTACGATCGTGTGGTCGGTGAGCCGGTTGATCTGAAAGCCGAGTTGCGCGACGCCAAGTTGCTGATGGTGGACAGAAATTTTGCCGGGGAGTTTACTACCCTGCTGAAGCTGGCGATGGTACTTGCCGGGGCGGAAAACGCGGCACTTGAGGAAGAGGCTATTCGCGGCGCGCTGCGTGAATTGCTGGTGGCCTTCCCGGTCTATCGGACCTATGGCACGCAGGACGGTTTAACACCCGCCGATGACGCGCTGCTGCAACGGGTGATTGCCCGTATCAGAATGGATGCCCACGCGCCGCACCCGGAGGCGCTGAATTTCCTGCGTCGCATCCTGAGCGGCGATCTGTCACAGCATGCCTCCGCTGACGCCGCGAAATTTCGGACCCGTTTTCAGCAGCTCACCGGCCCGCTGATGGCGAAATCGGTGGAAGATACGCTTTTCTTCCGGCAAAACATGGATCTGGCGCTTAATGAAGTTGGCGCAGAACCGCTGCCGCGCACCTTTTCGATTCATCGTTTTCATAGCGAGATGCAGACCCGACTCGAACGGCAGCCGGACGCCATCTCGTCAACGTCCACCCACGATACCAAACGTGGCGAAGATGCCCGCGCGCGCCTGTACGCTTTGACCGAAGCACCAGAACGGTGGGCTGAATGCGTGGAACGCTGGCGTGGACTTAATCAGCATAAAGTGGCGTTGCTGGACGACGGTCCTGCCCCACGGGCGACCGGTGCGTGGATGCTGTTTCAGGCGCTGGCTGGCGTCTGGCCGCCTACGCTCCAGCCGCAGGATGAGGTGGAGCTGAAGGCGCTGGAGGAACGGTTTGTGGTGTTCGTCGAAAAAGCACTGCGTGAGGCAAAGCTGCGAACCGACTGGGGCGACAGCAACGAGGCGTATGAAAAGGCGGTGCTGGATTATACTCGCCACCTGTTATCACCGGATAACCAGGCGTTCTTGCAGGACTTTACCGACGCGCTACAGCCATTCATCCGCGCGGGGCTGATCAATAGCCTCACGCAGGCGGTGGTGAAACTCGCCGCACCGGGCGTGCCGGATATTTATCAGGGAAGCGAAACGCTGAATTTTAGCCTTGTCGATCCGGATAACCGCCGTGAGCCTGATTTTGTGGAGCTTGAACGTTTACTGGCGGAGGATGAACCGTTTGCCGCGCCAACGGAGGAGAGCTGGCGCAGCGGGCAGTTAAAACAGCATGTCACGGCCCGGCTGCTGCATCTGCGCCAGGAGAAACCGGCGCTGTTCCGTGAAGGGGATTATCTGCCGCTGGAGGCCACCGGCATCCGGGAAGAGAACGTACTTGCGTTCGCCAGGGCGGATGACGACGATGCGCTGATTGTGATTACGCCCCGGCTGGCCTTCGATGAGCATCATGACAGCCTTGTCCACCATGCCCGCTGGGCCGACACCGCGATTACGCTGCCTGAGCGCCTTACCGGTCAGCGCTGGCGGAACCTGCTTAGCGGGGAAACGGTTGATCTGAACGATCGTATTAACCTCGCGGCATTCGAGGGTGGGGTGTGCATTCTGCTGGTCAGGGAGTGAGTGCCTGAAAACAGAGCCGATGCCTGCGTGGCATCGGCTGAGGTTGATGACAATCTGGTTTTACTTTGCGTGCCGTAATGCCGGGTGGCGGCTTCGCCTTACCCGGCCTACAGATCGCTGTTTAATATCATCACAAAAATGATCGAAGACGAAGAGCCTGCCGGGGCTCAGCGCATCCTGCCCGCCTCATTACGTCTACGGCGCAAAAGTACCGATTAAGGGGGAGTGGGTTGTGTTGCTGTAAAGGTGTATGATTAATACCTCTTTCAGAGGGCAACCGACATGTCCGGTAAACGTATCGACCGTGAAAAACTGACTATCCGCAAAATGATGGCGCTGTATCAGCGTCGTTGTCCCGATGCGCTGCCTGATGAGGCTCATTATCAGGCGCTGAACGCCTATGCCGATAAGCGGCTGGATAAGTGCGTGTTTGGCGAAGAGAAACCGGCCTGCAAGCAGTGCCCGGTACACTGTTACCAGCCAGCAAAGCGTGAAGAGATGAAGCAGATAATGCGCTGGTCCGGACCGCGAATGCTATGGCGGCATCCCATCCTGACGATACGTCATCTGATTGACGACCGTCGTCCGGTGCCGGAACTGCCGGAAAAGGTTAAGCCGAAAAAGTAGCCGCAACGTCGCGACAGCGAGGTGATAAAAAACGGCGCGATGTTAACGCGGGGGCGTGGAAATGCCGGGTGGCGGCTTCGCCTTACCCGGCCTACGAAAAAGCCATATATCAACAGGTTAAGCCTGATATCGTAGGCCTGATAAGCGCAGCGCCATCAGGCATTCGTTCCCCACGGCCAGGCACTGTCATCCTGATATCGTAGGCCTGATAAGCGCAGCGCCATCAGGCATTCGTTCCCCACGGCCAGGCACTGTCATCCTGATATCGTAGGCCTGATAAGCGCAGCGCCATCAGGCATTCGTTCCCCGCGGCCAGGCACTGTCATCCTGATATCGTAGGCCTGATAAGCGCAGCGCCATCAGGCATTCATTCCCCGCGGCCAGGCGACTGTCACCGCTCAATCGGCGTGTGGCAATTACGCCAGCGCGTCTTTATCAATACCTAAACGCTTCATCCGGGACAGCAGGGTGGTCCGCTTCAGGCCCAGCCGCTGTGCCGCGCCTTTCGGCCCGGCGACGACGCCGTTGGTCTCTTTCAGCACCCGGAGGATCAGTTGATACTCATCCTCGCCGTTCAGCGCCGTCTCTGCCACCGGTTCCGGCTGCGGTTGCGGACTCACGCTCACCTCAGGCAATGAGAGTTGCAGCACGCTTCCCCGCGTCAACAACACCGCACGTTCAATCACGTTTTCCAGCTCGCGCACGTTGCCCGGCCACTCCATCTGGGTCAGCAGACGCAGCGTCTCCGCCGGGATGCTGTCGATGTTGCGTCCCATCCGGCGGGCGGTTTTAAAGGTCAGCGCCTTCACCAGCAGCGGAATATCCTCCGGGCGCTCGCGCAGCGGCGGCAGGTTAATGGGGAAAACGTTCAGGCGATAGTAGAGATCGTTACGAAACTCACGGTCGGCCACCATCTGCTGAAGATCGCGGTTGGTGGCGGCGATCAGCCGCACGTCGGTGCGGATAAGCTTATTGCTGCCGAGGCGCTCAAACTCCTGCTCCTGCAACACGCGCAGCAGCTTTGGCTGGAGTTCCAGCGGCATATCGCCCACTTCGTCAAGAAACAGCGAGCTTTTATCCGCCAGCTCGAAACGCCCGATGCGCTGGGCGCTGGCACCGGTAAACGCGCCGCGCTCGTGGCCAAACAGATCGCTTTCCAGCAGCCCGGCGGGCATCGCCGCGCAGTTCATCTTCACCATCCGCCGCGCGTTGCGCCCGCTGAGATTATGGATAGCGCGCGCGATGAGTTCTTTGCCGGTCCCGGTTTCGCCGAGGATCAACACGGTGCTGTCGCTCTGCGCCACCATTTCCACCTGGCGAAGCACGTTGTGCATGGCTTCGCTGCGGCCAATGATTTCGCCAAAGTCGCTGTCGACGTTGTTCAGCTGTTCGGTCAGCGCGAGGTTTTCATCGACCAGACGCTCCTTGAGGCGGTGGATCTCCTGGTAGGCCAGCGCGTTATCGACCGCAATCGCCACACGCTCGGCAATCTGCCGTAGCAGCTTCAGGTTGGCAGTGGTAAAGGCTTTTTCGTCACACTGCGCCAGTTTCAGCACGCCCAGCATGGTGTCGCCCGACATCAGCGGTAGCAGACATAACGTCTGAAGCTGGTTATCCCACATCTCAAACAGCATCCGCTCATAGGGCGCAAGCTGATCGCGCTCGTGCAGGTTCAGCAAGAGCATCTCTTTGCTTTTGAAGACGCGCTCGGAGAGGGTGCCCGCTTCGTCCACTTCACTCTGGTCGTGAACGGGATTATTGGTGTCCAGGTAGTGCGTCGAGTGGATATTCAGCTTGCCCTTGCGGTTGCTGCGCAGCACGATGCTGATGGCGTCAATGCGAAAGTAATAGTGGATCTCTTTCGCCACTTCGCTGACCAGCTCGTCCATATCCAGCCGGGAAAGCACCGCGTTGGTAATCGCCACCAGGATACGATAGTTATCACGCTCCCGGCAAAGCAGGTCGTAGTCAACGTTATTGCTGACCCGGTTTTGGATCTGCTCCGCGACCACGCCGACAATCTGCGCCAGCGCGTGTAAACGCGAATACTCTTTTTCCGTCCACGGACGGTCGTCGTTGCGGATAAACTCACAGCCGCCGAAGATCCGGCCTTCCACCGCCAGCGGCAGCAGGCAATAGTGACCAAACGGCTGATAAAGCGTACTGGCAAGCTGCGGCCAGGCGTCGCTAAATTCCTGATAGCCGCAGTGCAGCGCTTCCGGGCGCGACAGTAACCGCCGCACCGGACCGTGGGCCAGCAGGGTTTCGTCTTCATATTCCTGGGCTTCGCCCGACGTCCGTGTCGTATAGTACCTGGCGCGATGATTACCGTCGCGCCAGAGCACGAGAGCGGCGCAGTCGGCCAGCGCTGACTGCCGGGCAAGCTGCGCAAGCGTTTCGCTCAGCGCGGCGAGATCCGGCTGCTGTAAAAGAGTCCGGGTGATATCAAACAGCCCCTGCTGTCCGAGATCGCCCATCGGAGTATACGACATTGCTCTTACCCACAAAGCGCCGGTGAAACGGCGCGAAAGAAATTATAAAAATAGTGTAATGATATTCTGAACCGCGATTAACAGATCCGCGGTAATGGTTCGGCATGTGGCAAATCCAGCGTGCGTTTAACGCCGTACAGTCCGGTCAGGCGCACGCCTTTACGTTCAACAATTTCTCCAATAATAGCAGCCTCACGCCCCAGCGGGTGTGACTGAAGTTGCTCAAGCGCCTGTTGTGCGGCGTCGCGGCTGACGGCGATCACCAGTTTACCTTCGTTGGCAAAGTTAAGCGGATCCAGCCCCAGCAGTTCGCACACGCCGCGCACGGCCTCTTTCACCGGCAGATGTTGCTCCTGAAGTTCAATGCCACAGCCGCAGGCCGCTGCAAATTCATGGGCCACGGCGTTAACGCCGCCGCGGGTCGCGTCGCGCAGCGCTTTCACGCCGGGGAGATGGCGCAGCGTCTGGATCAGAGGCGTCAATACCGCGCAGTCGCTGATGAGCGCCCCATCCAGTCCCAGTTGCTCGCGCAGGTTGAGGATCGTCGCGCCATGATCGCCCAGCGTGCCGCTGACCAGCAGGACATCGCCCGGCGTCAGCGTCTGCGCGCCCCAGTGAATATCCGCCGGGATCGCGCCGAGGCCCGCCGTATTAATAAACAATTTATCCGCCGCACCGCGCGGCACCACTTTGGTATCGCCGGTGACGATAGCGATATCTGCCGCCTTTGCCGTTTGCGCCATGCTGGTGACGACAGCCTCCAGCGTCGCCATCTCCAGCCCCTCTTCAAGAATAAAACCGCAGGAGAGAAAGCGGGGGATCGCGCCGCTCACCGCGACATCGTTGGCGGTGCCGCAGACGGCGAGCTTGCCAATATTGCCGCCGGGGAAAAAAAGCGGGTCAATTACATAGCTGTCGGTGGAGAAGGCCAGCCGATCGCCCTGAGCGGTAAACTGCGCCAGACTAAGCCGCGCCTGGTCTTCCTGCTCCGTCAGCCACGGATTCGCAAACGCCTGCATAAACAGGTCATTGATTAACTGCTGCATCGCCTGGCCGCCGCTGCCGTGGGCTATCTGGATCGTTTTCATACTTCACATTCCTGGCTTCGGTATTGATACCAGGCGGCACAGGCTCCTTCAGAGGAGACCATCAGCGCGCCAAAGGCACTTTGGGGATTGCAGGTGTTGCCAAACAGCGGGCATTGATGCGGTTTGCAGCGCCCCGTCAGCACATCGCCGCAGCGTGCGCGCGGGTCGTCGCTGGTTTTTTGCGGGGCCGGACGAAAGTGCGCCTCGGCATCAAAACGCTGATAAGGTGCGGTGAGCTGAACGCCGGAGTCGGCAATCAGCCCCAGCCCGCGCCACTCACTCTCGCCTTTGACGGTAAACACTTCTGCAATTGCTTCCTGCGCACGCTTATTGCCCGCATCGGGCACCACGCGTCGGTACTGATTTTCTACCAGGCTACAGGCTGCTATTTTCTGCTCAACCAGCATGCTGACGCCTTGCAGTAGATCAAGAGGTTCGAAACCGGCCACCACCAGCGGACGCTGATAGCGTTCGGCGATAAAACCGTAGGCCTCTGTACCTATCACCATACTGACGTGACCGGGAGCAAGAAACGCGTCAATGCCGTTATCAGGCTGATCAAGCAGGCTGCGCAGCGTGGGGATCAGCGTAATATGCTGACAAAAAAAGAAAAAGTTCTCAACGTTACGCGCCAGCGCCTGCTGAAGGGTAATCGCCGTGGCGGGCATGGTGGTTTCAAACCCCAGCCCGAAAAAGACCACCTTACGCGCTGGATTCTCCTGCGCCAGCCGCAGGGCATCCATTGGGGAATAAATAATACGAACGTCTGCGCCGCGCGCTTTCGCCTGCATCAGCGAGCCGTTTTTGCCCGGGACGCGCATGGCGTCGCCGAAGGTGCAAAAAATAACCTCCGGGCGGCTGGCTATTTCAATACAGCTATCAATCCGCCCCATTGGCAGCACGCACACCGGGCAGCCGGGGCCGTGGATAAATTCGATATTCTCAGGCAGCAACTGGTCGATACCAAATTTAAAAATGGCGTGGGTATGCCCGCCGCACACCTCCATAATGCGCAGCGGCCGCGCGGCGGTATAGTCCAGATGCGCCGCCCGGACGCGCAGGTGAGCGATAAGCCGCATCACCTGTTCCGGCGCGCGGTATTCATCAACGAAACGCATTATCGTTCCTCGCCGTACAGCAGTGCGCCGACGTCTGGCTCGACGTCAAACATATTTTGCAGCGCTTCCAGGGTGTCGCGTGCTTCCGCCTCGTCAATAATACTCATCGCAAAACCGACGTGGACCAGCACCCACTGGCCGATACGCGACTGGCCTTGTTCGTCGCAGCTGCCTACCAGCGTCAGGTCTACATCGCGCTGTACGCCGCAGACTTCGACCTTTGCCTGGTTACCGTCAATGGCGCGGATTTGTCCGGGAACGCCTATGCACATCGCTGCGCCTCCAGCCAGTTAAGCCAGTTTTCCATGCCTTCGCCGCTGGTGGCAGAAATGAGCATAATCTCAATGGCGGGATTCACTTCACGCGCGGCGGCAATGCATTTCTCGACGTCAAAATTAAGATACGGCAATAAATCCACCTTGTTGAGCAGCATTAACGAGGCGGCGGCGAACATATGCGGATATTTCAGCGGCTTGTCTTCGCCTTCGGTGACTGACAGCACGGCGACTTTACCGCGCTCGCCGAGATCGAAGCTGGCCGGGCAGACCAGATTGCCAACGTTTTCGATAAACAGAATGCCGCCTTTCTCCAGCGGCAGGCGCGGCGCGGCGTCGGCGATCATCTGCGCGTCAAGGTGGCAGCCTTTACCGGTATTTACCTGAATGGCGGGGGTGCCGGTGGCGCGGATGCGCGCGGCATCGTTAACCGTTTGCTGATCGCCTTCGATCACCGCGCAGGGCACCCGATCCTTCAGCCGCAGCAGCGTTTCGGTCAGCAGCGTCGTTTTACCGGAGCCAGGGCTGGAGACCAGATTCAGCACCAGTTGCTGCTGTTCGGCAAAGCGGGCGCGATTTCGTGCGGCCAACCGGTTATTTTTATCCAGCACGTTAATTTCCACTTCCAGCATTCGCCGCTGGCTGATACCGGGCGCGTGGGTGCCCGCCTCGCCGTGGCCGTAATGCAAATCGCCACCTGCTGACTGCTGAGGCTGAAAATCTGGCGTTTTAATACCGGTGATAGTTAACGTCGGGCGGGACGCAGGCGCAAAGGGCGCGCTGCGAAACGCGGAGTGCGGGTTATGTTCATCGCCCTCTATATAAAGGTTGCCTTCACCACAACCGCATGTCGTACACATAAGTTACTCCTGATCAATTTCAAGGCGCTGGATCTGCAAACCATCGTCGGCCACGATGCGCAGAGTGTCGCTCTGACACTGCGGGCAGCGGCGAACATGCTGCGACACCAGATGTACATACTGCTGGCAGTGTTCGCACCAGCATTCCGCCTGTTGTTCTTCAACGTGCAGTTTACAGCCTTCCGCCAGGGTGCCGCGGCAGACCAGATCAAAACAAAAGGTGAGCGCGGCAGGTTCCACGCAGGAAAACGCGCCTACTTTGAGCCAGACGCCGGTCACGCGTTTTGCGCCGTGCGACGCGGCCTGCTGTTCAATAATTTCCAGCGCCCGCTGGCAGAGGGTGATTTCGTGCATAGCGCCTCCCGTACAAGATGGCCTGTTAATGCAATAACGGTGCCAGTTACTGCTAATCAATAACGCAGACTGTCGGTGACGATGTCGAGATGACGAAATGACATGTCAATATATCAATGGTTTCTATATAAAAACTCTATAAATCAGATGGTTAAAAACTGGCATGGAAAGTGCTTATCAAGCTGGTCTCTTTTAACCGGGTAACCTGACATGACTATTTGGGAAATTAGCGAGAAGGCCGATTACATCGCTGATCGACACCGCCGCCAGCAGGATCAGTGGCGTAACTACTGCAACTCTTTGGTTCAGGGGCTCACGCTGTCCAAAGCCCGCCTGCATCACGCGATGAGCTGCGCGCCGGAAAAAGATCTCTGCTTTGTCCTGTTTGAACACTTTACGATTTACGTCACCCTGGCCGCCGGATTCAACAGCCACACCATTGAATACTACGTTGAGACAAAAGAGGGTGAAGATAAGCTGCTGATTGCACAGGCTGAATTGACCAGCGACGGCAAGGTCGATGGCCGCATTGATAGTCGGGATCGTGAACAGGTTCTTGAGCATTATCTGGACAAAATCTCCGCTGTGTATGACGGCTTGTATGCTGCGGTAGAAAACGATCTTCCTGTGGATTTACGCCAACTGGTGAACAAACAGGGACAGGCCACGCTGGCCTGAAGTTACGCATGTCGACAGGTGTCGAAAATGACATCTGTCGCCATGATTTCGTCAAAAATGACTATCACCTGAGGAATGCCTGGTGAATCGTTTTGTAATTGCTGACTCCACCGTCTGCATCGGTTGTCGCACCTGTGAGGCGGCCTGTGCAGAGACGCATCGTCAGCACGGCCTGCAAGCCATGCCGCGCCTGCGTGTGATGCGTAATGAAAAAGAATCTGCTCCGCAGATGTGCCACCACTGTGAAGACGCGCCGTGCGCCGGGGTGTGCCCGGTTAACGCGATTACCCGCGTTGACGGTGCGGTACAGCTGAATGAGAGCCTGTGCGTAAGCTGCAAACTGTGCGGTATCGCCTGTCCGTTTGGCGCGATTGAATTTTCCGGCAGCCGACCGCTGCATATTCCGGCCAATGCCAATACGCCGAAAGCGCCGCCTGCCCCTCCTGCGCCAGCACGCGTCAGTACGCTGCTGGACTGGGTGCCGGGCGTGCGCGCCATTGCCGTGAAGTGCGATCTGTGCAGTTTCGACGAGCAGGGACCCGCCTGCGTACGAACCTGTCCAACCAAAGCGCTGATGCTGGTGAACAACCGCGACATTACGCTTGCCAGCAAGCGTAAACGTGCGCTGACCATTAACACCGACTTCGGCGATCTGTCGCTGTTTCAGTCGCAGAGCGGGGAGGCGAAATGAACGCAGCGTCTTTAGTTAGCCAGGCGGTGATCTGGTATGTCGCCAGCGCGGTGCTGGCGTTTGTGTTCTGCGCCTGGAAACGGGTGAGCGGGGCGATTGCCGGGATCGGCGGCGCGGTAGCCAGCGCGATGGTGGCGGTCGCCGGGTTTATGACGCTGATCGCCTGGATACCCGCTGGTGCGGAAGGCGTGTGGAATGACATCGTCATCCCCGTCGTTCACGTAAACCTGCATCTGACAGGAATCAGCGCCGTGTGGCTGGTGGCGCTTGGCTTATCAGCGCTGTTCGTCAGCGTATTTAACATTAACTGGCATCACCATCCGCAGGCGAAATCTAACGGCTTGCTGATCAATGTGCTGATGGCCGCTGCCGTGTGCGCAGTCACCGCAAAAAATCTGGGTACGCTGGTGGTCATGGCAGAAATTATGGCGCTGTGCGCCGCCTTTCTGACTGGCTGTATGCAATCCGGCAAGCTGTGGTTTGTGCTGGGACGCCTGGGCACCCTCCTGCTGGTGATAGCCTGCTGGCTGGCATGGCAGCGCTATGGCTCGCTGAACTTCGGCATTATTCACTCACGTGTTTTACAACAGCCGTTGGGCAGCGATATCTGGCTGCTGGGGGTTATTGGATTTGGCCTGCTGGCAGGGGTGATCCCGCTACACGGCTGGGTTCCGCAGGCTCACGCCAATGCCAGCGCACCCGCAGCTGCTCTGTTTTCCACGGTGGTGATGAAAGTGGGCCTGTTTGGGATGCTGGTATTTTCAACGCTGGAAATCAATGTGCCGCTGTGGTGGGGCGTCGCGCTGCTTGTTCTGGGCATATTGACCGCTTTTGTCGGCGGCCTGTATGCGCTAATGGAACATAATATCCAGCGCCTGCTGGCATATCATACCCTGGAAAATATCGGCATTATTCTGCTCGGTTTTGGGGTTGGCGTGACGGGAATAGCACTACGCTCACCGCTGATGACGGTGCTGGGTTTTACCGGCGGACTCTATCACCTGGTGAACCACAGTCTGTTTAAAACGACGCTTTTCCTTGGCGCAGGCGCGGTATGGTTCCGCACCGGTCATCGCGACATCGAAAAACTTGGTGGCATCGGCAAAAAAATGCCGCTGATTTCATTGGCGATGCTGGTGGGTCTGATGGCGATGGCCGCGCTGCCACCGCTGAACGGCTTTGCCGGCGAGTGGGTGATCTATCAATCCTTCTTCAAACTCAGCAGCAGTAACGTCTTTATTGGCCGTCTGCTTGGTCCGCTACTGGCGGTAGGGCTGGCGATCACCGGCGCGTTAGCCGTGATGTGTATGGCGAAAGTGTATGGCGTCACCTTCTTGGGCGCACCGCGCACGAAGGAAGCAGAAAATGCGACCGCTGCACCGTGGCTGATGACTATCAGCGTGGTGCTGGCGGCGCTGTGCTGCATCGTGGGCGGGGTGACCGCGCCGTGGCTGCTGCCGCTCATCGGAAATCTCTTCCGGTTGAATGCCGAGCCTACAACCTCCGTGGTTTCGCAGCCGATGATCGCCCTGCTACTGATCGCCTGTCCGCTGCTGCCGTTCATCATCATGCTGATCTTCAAACGTGACCGCCTGGCGAACCGTTCACGCGGTCCGGCCTGGGTCTGCGGCTACGATCACGAGCAGTCAATGGTGATCACCGCCCACGGTTTTGCCATGCCGGTGAAAGAAGCGTTTGCGCCAGTGCTGAAGCTGCGCAAATGGCTGAATCCGGTATCGCTGGTGCCGGGCTGGCAGAGCGCGGCAGCACCTGTCCTGTTCCGCCGCATTGCGCTGGTTGAACTGGCGGTGCTGGTGATTATTGTCGTCACGCGAGGAGCCTGAAAATGACCTATGTTCTTGCTTTACTTCAGGCGCTGGCGCTGTTTGCCTTTGCGCCGCTGCTCTCCGGCACCACCCGCGTGGCGCGTGCCCGGATGCATAACCGTCGCGGGCCTGATGTGCTTCAGGAGTACCGCGACATCATCAAACTGTTGGGCCGTCAGAGCGTCGCTCCTGCCGCCTCCGGCTGGGTTTTTCGCGCCACGCCGTTTGTGATGGCGGGCGTGATGTTAACCATCGCCGCCGCGCTGCCGGTGGTGACGGTCGCCTCTCCGCTGCCGCAACTGGGCGATTTGATCACCCTTATCTATCTGTTTGCCGTCGCGCGTTTCTTCTTTGCCATTTCCGGCCTCGATACCGGCAGTCCGTTTACCGCCATCGGCGCGAGCCGTGAAGCGATCCTCGGCGTGCTGGTGGAACCTATCCTGCTGCTCGGCCTGTGGGTCGCGGCGCAGGTGGCCGGCTCTACGCATATCAGCAGCATCACCGACACCATTTACCACTGGCCTGCCGCGCGCAGTATTCCGCTGATCCTCGCGCTGTGCGCCTGCGCCTTCGCCACCTTTATCGAAATGGGCAAACTGCCATTCGACCTCGCGGAAGCGGAGCAGGAGCTACAGGAAGGCCCGCTGTCGGAGTACAGCGGCAGCGGTTTCGGCGTCATCAAGTGGGCCATTAGCCTGAAACAGCTGGTGGTACTGCAAATGTTCGTCGGCGTGTTTATCCCGTGGGGACAAATGACCAGCTTCAGCGCGGGCGGCCTGCTGCTGGCGATTGTAGTTGCTGTGGTTAAGGTCATCGTCGGCGTGCTGGTTATCGCGCTCTTTGAAAACAGCATGGCGCGTCTGCGTCTGGATATCACCGGGCGCATTACCTGGGCCGGGTTTGGTTTTGCCTTTTTAGCTTTCGTCTCCCTGCTGGCGGCGTTTTAAGAGAGTTTATTTATGTCTGAACAAAAAATCGGTCAACATTATCTCGCCGCGCTGCACGAGGCTTTCCCTGGCGTCGTGCTGGATGAAGCCTGGCAGACCAAAGACCAGATCACGATCACCGTGAAGGTGAACTATCTGCCGGAAGTGGTCGAGTTTCTGTACTACAAACAGGGCGGCTGGCTGTCGGTACTGTTTGGCAACGATGAGCGCCCGCTGTGTGGTAATTACGCCGTCTACTACGTGATGTCGATGGAGCAGGGGACGAAGTGCTGGATCACCGTGCGCGTTGACGTTGACGCCAACACGCTGGAGTTCCCCTCCGTCACGCCGCGCGTTCCTGCTGCCGTCTGGGGCGAGCGTGAAGTGCGCGACATGTACGGCCTGATCCCGGTTGGCCTGCCGGATGAGCGTCGGCTGGTACTGCCGGACGACTGGCCGGACGATCTCTATCCGCTGCGTAAAGACAGCATGGATTATCGTCAGCGCCCCGCACCGACTACCGATGCCGAAACCTACCAGTTTATCAACGAACTGGGCGACAAGAAAAACAACGTGGTGCCGATTGGCCCGTTGCACGTCACCTCCGATGAACCAGGCCACTTCCGCCTGTTCGTTGACGGCGAAAATATTATTGATGCCGACTACCGTCTCTTCTATGTCCATCGCGGTATGGAAAAGCTGGCGGAAACCCGGATGGGTTATAACGAAGTGACCTTCCTGTCAGACCGCGTGTGTGGTATCTGCGGCTTTGCGCACAGCACGGCCTACACCACCTCCGTCGAGAATGCGATGGGCATCGTGGTGCCGGAACGCGCCCAGATGATCCGCGCTATTCTGCTGGAAGTGGAGCGTCTGCACTCGCATCTGCTTAACCTCGGTCTCGCCTGCCACTTTACCGGCTTTGACTCTGGCTTTATGCAGTTCTTCCGCGTGCGCGAAGCGTCGATGAAGATGGCGGAGATCCTGACCGGGGCGCGTAAAACCTACGGCCTGAACCTGATCGGCGGGATTCGTCGCGATCTGCTGAAGGACGATATGATCCAGACCCGTCAACTCGCGCAGCAGATGCGCCGCGAGGTGAAAGAGCTGGTCGATGTATTGCTCAGCACGCCGAACATGGAACAACGCACCGTTGGCGTCGGCCGCCTTGACCCGGAGATCGCCCGCGATTTCAGCAACGTTGGCCCGATGGTGCGCGCCAGCGGCCATGCCCGCGATACCCGCGCCGATCATCCGTTTGTCGGTTACGGCCTGCTGCCGATGGAAGTGCACAGCGAGCAGGGCTGCGACGTTATTTCTCGCCTGAAAGTGCGTATCAACGAAGTGTTTACCGCGCTGAATATGATTGACTACGGCCTCGATAACCTGCCCGGCGGCCCGCTGGCGGTCGAAGGCTTTACCTATATTCCCAACCGCTTCGCCCTCGGTTTTGCCGAAGCGCCACGCGGCGACGACATCCACTGGAGCATGACCGGCGACAATCAGAAGCTGTACCGCTGGCGCTGTCGCGCAGCCACCTACGCCAACTGGCCGACCCTGCGCTATATGCTGCGCGGCAACACCGTCTCCGACGCGCCGCTGATTATCGGCAGCCTCGATCCCTGCTACTCCTGCACCGACCGCATGACCGTGGTCGACGTGCGTAAGAAGAAAAGCAAAGTGGTGCCGTACAAAGAACTTGAGCGTTACAGCATCGAGCGTAAAAACTCGCCGCTGAAATAAGGAATCGCCATGTTTACCTTTATCAAAAAAGTCCTCAAAACCGGCACAGCGACCTCCTCTTATCCGCTGGAGCCGATTGCCGTCGATCCTAATTTCCGCGGCAAGCCGGAGCATAATCCGCAGCAGTGCATCGGCTGCGCAGCCTGCGTCAATGCCTGTCCGTCGAATGCGCTGACGGTGGAAACCGATCTCGCCACCGGCGAGCTGGCGTGGCAGTTCAACCTCGGGCGCTGCATCTTCTGCGCCCGCTGTGAAGAAGTGTGCCCAACGGCGGCGATCAAACTCTCACAGGAGTACGAACTGGCGGTGTGGAAAAAAGACGATTTTCTTCAGCAGTCCCGCTTTGCGCTGTGCAACTGCCGCGTCTGCAACCGTCCTTTTGCGGTGCAGAAAGAGATCGACTACGCCATTGCGCTGCTTGCGCACAACGGCGACAGCCGCGCGGAACTTCACCGCGACAGCTTTGAGACCTGCCCGGAATGCAAGCGCCAGAAATGTCTGGTGCCGTCCGACCGTATTGAACTGACTCGCCATATGAAAGAGGCCAGCTGATGAGCAATTTATTAGGCCCGCGTGACGCCAACGGCATTCCGGTGCCGATGACGGTGGATGAATCCATCGCCAGCATGAAAACCTCGCTGCTGAAAAACATCAAACGTTCAGCCTACGTTTACCGCGTGGACTGCGGCGGCTGTAACGGCTGTGAAATTGAAATTTTCGCCTCTATTTCGCCGCTGTTCGATGCCGAACGCTTTGGTATTAAAGTGGTGCCGTCGCCGCGCCACGCCGACATCCTGCTGTTCACGGGGGCCGTGACTCGCGCCATGCGTTCACCCGCGCTGCGCGCCTGGCAGTCCGCGCCGGATCCGAAAATCTGTATCTCCTACGGGGCCTGCGGCAACAGCGGCGGCATCTTCCACGACCTGTACTGCGTCTGGGGCGGCACCGACAAAATCGTGCCGGTGGACGTTTACATTCCCGGCTGCCCGCCGACGCCTGCCGCCACGCTGTACGGCTTCGCGATGGCGCTCGGCCTGCTGGAGCAGAAAATCCACGCCCGCGCGCCGGGCGAACTGGACGAGCGGCCTGCCGATATTTTGCATCCTGATATGGTGCAGCCGCTACGCGTGAAAGTGGATCGCGAGGCGCGTCGTCTGGCGGGCTACCGCTACGGTCGCCAGATCGCCGACGATTATCTGCGTCTGATAAACCAGGGCGAGCACCAGGTGACACGCTGGCTGGAAGCGGAAAACGATCCGCGTCTCACCGAGATCGTTACCCAACTGAATCAGGTCGTTGAAGAGGCGCGTATCCGATGAGCGAAACGGTGGTGTTCAGTCAGCTGAGCCGTAAATTTATTGACGAGAACGATGCGACGCCCGCCGAGGCACAGCAGGTGGTCTATTACAGCCTGGCGATTGGTCACCACCTCGGCGTAATCGACTGTCTGGAGGCGGCGCTGACCTGTCCGTGGGAGGATTATCTGGCGTGGATCGGCACCCTGGAAGCGGGCAGCGAGGCGCGGCGCAAGATGGAAGGCGTGCCGAAATACGGTGAAATCGTCATTGATTTTAACCATATTCAGATGCTGGCGCGCGCGTTCGACAATGCGCTCGCGACGCAAACACCGCAGCAGCAGGAATGGAGCAAACTGATGCTCAGCATGCTCCACGACATTCATCAGGAGAGCGCTATCTATCTGATGGTGAGACGCCACCGCGACTGACGTCTCTCCCGTCTTCGGCTACGCTGATGATTCGGTTTATCTGAAGGCGGGAGTATGACAATGAGCGTGAACGATTACGATGCCATGGCGGCAGACTACAGCGCCGACAACGAAAACAACGCCTGGAATGCCCTCTACGAACGGCCTGCTATTCTGGCGATGGCAGGTGACGTGGCGGGAAAGCGCGTCCTTGACGCCGGTTGCGGCGCGGGCGCGCACAGCGAAGCGCTGCTGGCCGGCGGCGCGGACGTTGAGGGCTGTGATTTAAGCGCCGGGATGCTGCGGCAAGCCAGACGACGGCTGGGAGAGCGCATCGCGCTAAAGCAGGTGGATCTGACGCAGCCTTTGCCGTATGCGGATAATCAGTTTGACATGATCCTCTCCTCGCTGGCTCTGCATTATCTCGAAGACTGGTCGCAGCCGTTGGGTGAGTTTCATCGCATTTTAAAGGACGACGGGCGGCTGGTGTTTTCGACCCACCATCCGTTTATGGATCATGCGCAGAGCGGCGGCGTGGATTATTTCGCGACCTATACCTTCGAAGAAGCGTGGCAGCGCGGCGACCAGACCGTGACCATGCGCTTCTGGCACCGTCCGCTGGTGGCGATGTTACGCGCCATTGAACAGGCCGGTTTTCATATTGAGCAGATAGACGAACCGATGCCGCTGGCGCAAGCGCGGGAGAAATTCCCTGACGCCTGGCGGAAACTAACAACCGCGCCGCGCTTTCTCTTTTTCGCATTGCGGAAAGCGTAGCGGCGTTCTTAATGAAATACATGTAGCGTGGAGAGAAGGGTGACTGACGTTTTATTGTGCGTGGGCAACAGTATGATGGGCGACGATGGCGCGGGTCCGTTGCTGGCGGAAATGTGCGCCGCTAACCCGCAGGGCGACTGGGTTGTTATCGACGGCGGCAACGCGCCAGAAAATGACGTTTTCGCCATCCGCGAACTGCGCCCGCAACGCCTGCTGATTGTCGATGCCACCGATATGGGACTCAATCCTGGCGAGATCCGCATAATCGACCCGGACGACATCGCTGAGATGTTTATGATGACCACCCATAATATGCCGCTCAACTACCTGGTCGATCAGCTTAAAGACGACGTGGGAGAGGTGATTTTTCTCGGCATTCAGCCGGATATTGTTGGGTTTTATTACCCGATGACCCAGCCGATCAAAGACGCGGTAGACACCGTTTACGCCCGGCTGGCAGACTGGCAGGGAGACGGCGGTTTTGCGCAGCTTTGAGGCGGCGATTTAGTCGGCGGTAGCCGCGTTTGGCTCTTTGCCCGGTGGCGCTGCGCTTACCGGGCCTACGTGCGATGCCATCGTTTGTAGGCCGGATAAGGCGAAGCCGCCATCCGGCATTACAACGCCGTTGTGGCCGCTGTGGGTTTCCTGCCCGGAAGCATTGTGCCACCGGGCAGCTACATCAATCCAAATCCGCCCCGTTGCTGGCGATCACTTTCTTATACCACCAGAACGATTTTTTACGTTTGCGATCCAGCGTACCGTTACCCGCATCATCGCGATCGACGTAAACGAAACCGTAACGTTTGCTCATTTCGCCGGTGGAGGCCGCCACCAGGTCAATACAGCCCCAGGTGGTGTAGCCGATAACCGGAATACCGTCTTCAATGGCCTCGCCCATCGCACGGATATGCTCGCGCAGGTAGCTGATACGGTAATCGTCCTCGATCTCGCCTTCGGCATTAATTTCATCGTGCGCGCCGAGGCCGTTTTCGACTAAAAACAGCGGCTTCTGGTAGCGGTCATACATCATATTCATGGTGATGCGCAGACCGAGCGGATCGATACCCCAGCCCCATTCGCTCACCTGAATATGCGGGTTGCGCAGCGACTTGACGATATTCGCCGCGTTAGTGTTCTGCGCGTTCATATCCGCCGAGGCGCAGCGCGAGGCGTAATAGCTGAAGGAGACGAAATCCACGGTGTTTTTCAGGATCTCTTCGTCGCCCACCTCTTTGACAATCGCGATCCCTTTCTCCCGGAATACGCGCGCCGCATAGGCGGGATAAGCACCGCGCGCCTGCACGTCGATAAAGAACAGATTTTCGCGGTCCTTTTCCAGCGCCATCCACACATCTTCCGGCTTGCAGGAGTAAGGATAGAAATTACCGCCCGCCAGCATGCAGCCGACCTGGTTGTGCGGATTAATTTCATGGGCGATTTTAGTCGCCAGCGCGCTCGCCACCAGTTCGTGATGGGCGGCCTGATATTTCACCTGCTCCTGATTATCGCCCTCTTCAAACACCAGCCCGGCACCCGAAAAGGGGCTGTGCAACATGATGTTGATTTCATTAAAGGTCAGCCAGTATTTCACCAGCCCGTCGAAGGCTTCAAAACAGGTGCGCGCATAGCGGGCAAAAAAGTCCACCATTTTGCGGTTGCGCCAGGAGCCGTATTCCGTCACCAGATGCATCGGCACGTCGAAATGGCACAGCGTGACCAGCGGTTCAATGCCGTACTTTCTGCACTCCTCAAAAACCGCGCGGTAAAAGGCAATGCCTTCTTCATTCGGCATCGGTTCGTCGCCGTTAGGGTAGAGGCGGCTCCAGGCAATTGAGGTGCGGAAGACGGTAAAGCCCATCTCCGCCATCAGCGCGATATCTTCTTTATAGCGATGATAAAAATCAATCGCCTGGTGGCTCGGATAATATTCATCCTCGCGCAGGGTGAAGCGCTTCTCCTGCCCGAGCTTGACGGGCAGACGGTTCTTGCCGTGCGGGATCATATCGACGGTGGTTAACCCTTTACCGCCCTCCAGATACGCGCCTTCAGACTGGTTGGCGGCCATTGCGCCGCCCCATAAAAAATCGTGTGGGAAGGGAGATGTCATGCATTACCTCGCTCAGTGTCCATGTTGTGCAGTTGATTTTTTTCAGATGCTGTCTTCTGGTGAATGTCTTCCTCAACCGGAATATCCTCAAAGCCCAGCATCAGGGTGAGAATAAAGGAGAGTACCACTGCCAGCGCCATCACGCCGAATACCCAGAAGATCGTCATTGGCCTGGCCGGATCGAAAAACTGCACGCTGGTAAACAGCCCCGGTGCGGCCATCGAATGACTGGCCAGCCCGGCGATACCCGCCACTGCGCCGCAGATAAAGCCGCTGATCAGACTGGCAATCAGCGGGCGTTTCAGGCGGATCGCCACGCCGTACAGCGCGGGTTCAGAGATGCCCGCCATAATCGCCGATGCCGCCGCGGCCAGCGCCGTCTGCCGCAGTTCCGGATTTTTGGTTTTCCACGCGACGGCCAGCGAAGAACCGCCGAGCGACAGATTAGCGCCAATTTCTGACGGCATCACCATACCTTCTTTCCCGGTTTCGGCGATGGTCTGAATAATGGTCGGTGTAAAGACGCGGTGCATCCCGGTCATCACCAGCAGCGGCCATAGCGCGCCCATGATCGCCACCGACAGCCAGCCGAGATAATCGTGCACCGTATAGACCAGCGCAGAAATCGCGCTGCCGATCCAGATACCGATCGGGCCGATAAGCAGGATCGCCAGCGGCGCGGCAATCAGCACGATCAGCATCGGTTTAAGGAAGTTTTTGGTGACCGCCGGGGTAATGCGATCCACCCAGCGTTCGATATACGACAGGCACCAGGTCATCACCAGCGCCGGGATCACCGTATAGGTATATTTCACCGCCGTTACCGGGATCAGCGCGAACTCCACGTGCTCGCCCTGGGCGGCTTTCGCCATCAGGTCGATAAAGCTCGGATGCACCAGCACGCCTGCGATGGCGATGGCCAGCGACATATTGGTTTTGAATTTCACCGCCGCCGACGCCGCCACCATCAACGGCAGGAAGAAGAATGCGCCGTCGCCGATGACCGTCAGGATGGTTAACGTCGGCGAGCCTTTTGTCAGCACGCCGGTCATCTCAAGGATCATCGCCAGCAGTTTCACCATCGAGCCGCCGATGATCGCCGGGATCAGCGGCGACATGGTGCCGATCAACGCATCAAGGATCCCCGCGCCGATGCGCCGCAGCGTCAGCGGCGGTTTCCCCGCCGGTTCCACCGGCTGCATATTCTGCGGCAGCAGGCTGACCACCTCGCGATACGCCTGCGACACGGTGTTGCCGATAATCACCTGACACTGGTTGTCGTTGCGTACCACGCCAAGGACGCCGCTGAGACTTTTCATGGTGGCGCTATCAATTTGTGCCTCGTCTTTGACCACAAAACGCAGGCGCGTCATGCAGTGGGTGACCGCCGCGATGTTTTCTGCTCCGCCCAGCGCGGAGACCACCGAGCGGGCCAGTGGCGCATAGTTCTTAGCCATCGGATCTCTGTCCTGTTTTTCATTAAACGGCACGAGCGCCGTAGAAGGGTGATTAAATTTTGTATAGGAAACCGGTTCCACATCAGGGTGATGAGTTTGTATTTCTCAGGCAAGATCTAATTTTTTTATGTTGCTGAATTGTGATGTAGATCGCTTTGCCCTGCATGACGCTCACAGGCCAGCGCTGTAAATTGACAGAGGGTGAAGTACACTCGGCACATCTTATGAAGAGGGACGGGCGATATGGCGACGATGCTGGAAGTGGCGAAGCGGGCAGGGGTGTCGAAGGCGACGGTTTCACGCGTGCTGACAGGCAACGGCTACGTCAGCCAGGAGACCAAAGATCGCGTTTTTCAGGCGATTGAAGAGAGCGGTTACCGGCCTAATTTGCTGGCGCGCAGCCTGGCAACCAAATCCACGCAAACCATCGGACTGGTGGTGACCAATACGCTCTATCACGGCGTCTATTTTAGCGAGCTGCTGTTTCACGCTGCGCGGATGACCGAAGATAAGGGAAGGCGATTAATCCTTGCCGACGGTAAACACAGCGCCGACGAGGAGCGCGAGGCAATTCAGTACCTGCTCGATCTGCGCTGCGATGCGATTATTATCTATCCGCGTTTCCTGAGCGTGGATGAGATGGATGACATTATTCAGAGCCATAGCCAGCCGATTATGGTGATTAACCGCCGCCTGCGCCGTAATCGTAGCCATTGCGTCTGGTCCGATCAAAAAGCGTCGAGTTTTCACGCCGTCTCGCACCTTATCGCGCAGGGCCATCGCGATATTGCGTTTATCACCGGATCGCTGGATTCGCCCACCGGCATTGAACGCCTTGCCGGGTATAAAGAGGCATTAGGCCAGAATAATATCGCCGTATGTAACGCGCTGATTGTGGAAGGAAAATGGACGCCTGCTACCGGTGCGGCAGGCGTTGAGACACTGCTTGCACGCCAGGTGCCGTTTTCCGCGCTGGTTGCCAGCAATGACGATATGGCGACCGGAGCCATGAAGCAGTTGCACCAGCAGGGAATACGCGTGCCGGAGCAGGTATCGGTGCTTGGTTTCGATGATACCGCGCTCGCTCCGTATCTTATTCCCTCCCTGTCCAGCGTTAAAATCCCGGTGACGGAGATGATTAAGGAAACCATCAGCCGCCTGATTTTTATGCTCGACGGCGGCGAGTTTAATTATCAGCAAACCTTCCCCGGCGAGCTTATCGTGCGCGATTCTCTCACTGCCGGGCCGCATGCCTGAACCTCGACAACTGTCATCGTCACTTCTGTCGATGACAGTAACAAAATCCTCTTCGACAAATAAATATCTTTAAAAATCAATTATATAATAATTGGCGCGAATTATGCATCCTCCAGCGCGTTATCAGCCATTACTGGAGAGTTTGATGAACCGTTTCATCATTGCTGACGCGAGCAAATGCATTGGTTGTCGCACCTGCGAAGTCGCCTGCGTGGTATCCCACCAGCAGGATCAGGATTGCGCAGCCCTGACGCCGCAAAATTTTCTGCCGCGTATTCACGTTATTAAAGGGGTCAATGTTTCCACCGCTACCCTGTGCCGCCAGTGCGAGGATGCGCCCTGTGCCAATGTCTGCCCGAACGGCGCAATTAGCCGTGATAAAGGCTTTGTGCATGTGATGCAGGAGCGCTGCATCGGCTGTAAAACCTGCGTTGTGGCTTGTCCTTATGGCGCGATGGAAGTGGTTTTGCGTCCGGTGGTGCGTAACAGCGGCAGTGCGCTGAACGTGCGCGCGGAGAAAGCCGAGGCCAATAAATGCGATCTCTGCCACCATCGTGAAGAAGGCCCGGCCTGTATGGCTGCCTGCCCAACGCACGCGCTGGTCTGCGTTGACCGCAACAAACTTGAGCAGTTAAGCGCGGAAAAACGTCGTCGCACGGCGCTGGATACTGCCACCTCCCTGATATTTTAAATCCCAATCGTTTCACTTTTAACAGGTCTGTTACTGATGAAAAAAATGACGAGCGTATGTCCTTATTGCGGCGCGGGCTGCAAACTGAAGCTGGTTGTCGAGAATAATCGTATTATCCGCGCGGAAGCGGCGGACGGTAAAACTAACCAAAATGAACTCTGTCTGAAGGGCTATTACGGTTGGGATTTTCTGAACGACACTAAACTACTGACGCCACGCCTGACGCAGCCGATGATCCGCTATCAAAAGGGCGGCAAATTTACGCCGGTAAGCTGGGATGAAGCCATTCGCTACACCGCGAAACGGCTGAGCGATATCAAGCAAAAATACGGCCCGCGCGCCATTATGACTACCGGATCATCGCGCGGGACCGGTAACGAAACCAACTATGTGATGCAGAAATTCGCCCGCGGCGTGCTGCATACTAATAATGTCGACTGTTGTGCCCGCGTGTGCCACGGACCGTCCGTTGCCGGATTGCAGGAGACGCTCGGTAACGGTGCCATGAGCAACTCCATCGGCGATATCGAAAACTCGCGCTGTCTGCTGGTTTTCGGCTACAACTGCGCCGATTCGCATCCAATCGTCGCGCGCCGGGTGATTAAAGCGAAGCAGAACGGGGCCAAAATCATCGTTTGCGATCCACGCCGTATTGAAACCGCGCGCATCGCCGATCAGCATCTGCAAATCAACAACGGCTGCAATATGGCGCTGGTCAACGCGTTCGCTTACGTGCTGCTGGAAGAAGAACTCTACGATAAAGAATATGTGGCGCGTTATACCACCGGGCTGGATGCGTACCGCGAGCAGGTGCAGGATTACGCGCCGGAAGCGGTGGAGCATCTGACCGGCGTGTCGGCGCAGCAGATCCGTCAGGCGATGCGCACCTACGCCGCCGCGCCCTCCGCCACTATTATGTGGGGGATGGGCGTGACCCAGTTTGGTCAGGCGGTGGACGTGGTGAAAGGGTTGTCGAGTCTGGCGTTAATGACCGGCAATTTAGGTCGTGAAAACGTCGGCGTTGGTCCGGTGCGTGGGCAGAATAACGTGCAGGGCGCGTGCGATATGGGCGTGTTGCCCAATCAGTTCCCCGGCTATCAGGATGTAGTTGATCCCAACGTGCGGGCGAAATTCGCCAACGCCTGGGGCATCGACGTTAATCAAATGGATGATAAGGTCGGGGTGCGGATCACCGAGGTACCGCACCTGGCGCTGGAAGGCAAGGTCAAAGCCTACTACATCATGGGGGAAGATCCGCTCCAGACCGAGGCTGATTTAGGGTTGGTGCGTAAAGGATTCGAAGCCCTCGATTTTGTGGTGGTGCAGGATATCTTTATGACCAAAACCGCCGAGCAGGCTGACGTGCTGCTGCCCGCGACCTCCTGGGGCGAGCACGGCGGGGTCTTTACCTGCGCCGATCGCGGCTTCCAGCGTTTCGAAAAAGCCATTGAGCCGAAGTACAACGTCAAGCGCGACTGGGAAATCATCAGCCTGCTGGCCAGCGAAATGGGCTACCCGATGCATTACGACAATAACCAGCAAATCTGGGACGAAATGCGCGAGCTGTGCCCGCTGTTCTACGGCGTGACGTATGAAAAAATGGGCGACATGGGGCACGTTCAGTGGCCGTGTCCGACGCTGGACCATCCCGGTACGCCGTATCTGTATGAAGGCAATAAATTCTCCACGCCGGATGGCAAAGGGCATCTTTTTGCCGCCCCGTGGCGCGCGCCTGCCGAACGCCCTGATGAGGCGTATCCGCTGGTATTGTGTACCGTGCGTGAAGTGGGGCATTACTCCTGCCGCTCGATGACCGGCAACTGCGCCGCCCTGCAAACGCTGGCTGACGAGCCGGGTTTTGTGCAGATCAATCCGCTGAACGCAGAGCAACTGGGCGTGCGGGACGGACAACTGGTGTGGGTCGAATCCCGCCGTGGTAAAGTGATCACCCGCGCCAGCGTCAGCGAGCGTATCAACCAGGGCAGCGTCTATATGACCTACCAGTGGTGGATTGGTGCCTGCAACGAGCTGACGCAGGATAATCTTGATCCGATTTCTAAAACGCCGGAAACCAAGTATTGCGCGGTAAAAGTGACGGCGATTGCCGATCAACGTCAGGCGGAAGAGTACGTGCAGACCACCTACAGTAATATGAAAGGACGGCTGTGCGAAGCGATAGCAGAGTAATCATAGCGCGATGAGTAACAGCGGCGTGCAAATCCGGGTGCGCGGTAAAGTACAGGGGGTGGGGTTCCGCCCCTTTGTCTGGCAGGTGGCGCAGCGGCTGCATCTGAAAGGCGATGTCTGTAATGACGGCGCTGGCGTGGTGGTGCGGCTGCTGGGGGAGGGCGACGCGTTTCTTGCCCAGCTCCATCAGAACTGCCCGCCGCTGGCGCGTATTGATCGGACCGACATCCTGCCAATGCGTTGGGACGTTACGCCGGTAGATTTTACCATTCGCCAAAGCGCGGCGGGGAGCATGAGCACGCAGATTGTTCCCGATGCCGCCACCTGTCCGGCCTGTCTGGCGGAAATGAACGATCCGCGAGAGCGCCGCTACCGCTATCCGTTTATTAACTGCACCCACTGCGGACCGCGTTTCACCATTATTCACGCCATGCCCTACGATCGTCCTTTCACGGTGATGGCCGATTTTCCCCTGTGCCCCGCCTGCGAGGCGGAGTACCGTAATCCTTACGATCGTCGCTTTCATGCGCAGCCGGTGGCGTGCGCAGAGTGCGGTCCGACGTTGATGTGGCGGCGTGCCGGGGAACCGGAAGCGCAGGAGTCTGCGTTTCCGTATGACGGGGGAGAGGCGGATCGGGAGTCAGCCTTACGGGCGGCGGTGGCGCTACTGACCAGCGGCGGGATCGTCGCCGTTAAAGGGCTTGGCGGTTTTCATCTGGCCTGTGATGCGCGCAACGGGGACGCGGTAGCGCGGCTTCGCCAGCGCAAACGGCGTCCTGCCAAACCGCTGGCGGTGATGATCCCTTCAGCCGACGACTTGCCGCCGCAGGCGCGCACGCTACTTTCAACTCCCGCCGCGCCGGTAGTGCTGGTGGAAAAATCCGGCCTAAACGACCTGTGTGAGGCGATTGCGCCGGGCCTGAATGAGGTTGGCGTGATGCTGCCCGCCACGCCGCTGCACCATCTGCTGATGCAGGCGCTCGACCGCCCGCTAGTAATGACCTCCGGCAACCTGAGCGGTAAGCCGCCCGCCATGACCAACGCGCAGGCGCTGGCGGATCTGGCGGATATCGCCGACGGTTTTTTACTGCATAATCGCGACATTGTGCAGCGGATGGACGACTCGGTGGTGCGCCAGAGCGGGGAGATGCTGCGCCGTTCGCGCGGTTACGTCCCGGATGCGCTGACGTTACCGCCGGGCTTTGAGAATATCCCGCCAATGCTTTGCCTCGGCGCGGATCTCAAAAATACCTTCTGCCTGGTACGCGGTGAACAGGCGGTGCTAAGCCAGCATTTTGGCGATCTCACGGATGAAGGCGTTGAAGCACAGTGGAAACAGTCGCTACAGCTGATGCAGGCCATCTACGATTTTACTCCGCAGGCGGTGGTTGCCGACGCGCACCCTGGCTATCACTCTTCGCAGTGGGCTGCCGCGCACGGCCTTCCCCATCAGACGGTTCTCCATCACCACGCCCATATCGCCGCTTGCCTGGCCGAGCACCGCTGGCCGCTGGACGGCGGCGATGTGATAGCACTGGCGCTGGACGGCATCGGCATGGGCGAGAATGGCGCGCTGTGGGGTGGCGAGTGTTTACGGGTGAACTATCGGGAGTGCGAGCATCTCGGTGGTTTGCCTGCCGTCGCGCTGCCCGGCGGCGATCTGGCGGCGCGCCAGCCGTGGCGCAATCTGCTGGCGCAGTGTCTGGCGTTTGTGCCGGAGTGGGAGCGTTATCCGGAAACGGCGGGAGTGCGGGCGCAGAACTGGCCGCTGCTGGCCCGGGCGATTGCGCGCGGGCTTAACGCGCCGCTGGCCTCCTCATGTGGACGGTTGTTTGACGCGGTAGCTGCGGTGCTGGGCGCTGCAACGGTATTGTCAGGCGGGAAGTTAAGGGGGGCAGATAGCGCGTCGAATTTATTGAGCGAGGTATCGACTGCATTGAGCTACGAAGGAGAGGCGGCCTGCATGCTGGAGGCGCTGGCCGCGACCTGTGATGAGGTTCAGCATCCGGTCTCAATGCCGGTGGCTGAAAACCAGCTCGATCTGGCAACCTTCTGGCATCAGTGGCTTAACTGGCAGGCCACGCCCGCCGAACGCGCCTGGGCATTTCACGACGCACTGGCGGCGGGGTTTGCCTCGCTGATGCGCCAGCAGGCGCAAGGGCGGGGGATTACCACGCTGGTATTCAGCGGCGGCGTGCTGCATAACCGTCTTCTGCGTGCGCGGCTTAGTTTTTATCTTTCTGACTTTGAACTGCTTTTTCCGCAGCAGTTTCCGGCCGGTGATGGCGGCATCGCGCTGGGGCAGGCGGTGGTCGCCGCGGCACGGTTGATGTAAGAATCTGCGGCTCCTGAGCCGGAATGCCTGATGGCGCTGCGCTTATCAGGCCTACGAGTCAGCTTCCGGCGGCAGTTTCCGGCTGGTGACGGCGGGGTTGCGCTGGGGCAGACCGCCTCTGCGGCGCGGACGGTAAAGGTTTTGTAGGCCGGATAAGGCGTAGCCGCCATCCGGCATCCGCGCTCCGGTCAGTCTGCAACGCGGGGAAAACGCCCTCACGCGGCCAGTTTTGTAGGCCGGATAAGGCGTAGCCGCCATCCGGCATAAGCGCGACCGTTGTCAGCAACGTGCCCACCCGCCGCTAAAAATTGCTCACGCGGCCAGCGCTTTGAGCAAGGCGAACGCCTCTTTCATCCGATCTTCGCTGACCACAAACGCGCACAGCCGCTCATCCGCATCCATACCTTTTGCCACCATCCCCTGCGCATCGACAGCGATTTGCCAGCGCAAATCTGCCCGTCGGGTGTCTCCTGCCAGATGCAGCGGCAGATCCGTTGTCTTCACTTTCACCAGCATCGCCGGAAGCTTCAGCTCGCCGCCCGTGGCGATCAGGGTTTTCGCCAGGCACATGGCGCTTAACATAATGGGTTGCAGGAAGGGTAGCACCATGCCGTTAATCTCCGCGCAGTCACCCAGCGCAAAGATCGTCGCGTTGCTGGTTTGCAGCGAACTGTTCACCACGATCCCACGATTGACCGCCACGCCAGCGCGCCGTGCGAGGGTGGTTTCCGGACGCAGGCCGGTGGCGGCAACCACCGCATCCACCTCAATCACCCGCTGACGGTCGAGGGTGGCGCGAATGCCGCTGGCGGTCTGCTCCAGCGAGACCAGCTGCGACTTCAGCAGCAGATGCACATCGCTTTCCGTCAGACGATGTTGCAGGCGGCTGCTGACTTCCGGCGGCATCAGCGAGGCCAGAATGCTGGCGGCGCTGTCAATTAGCGTCACTGCCTTGCCCGCGCGGCAAAAATCCATCGCCAGCTCGGTGCCGATCAGCCCGCTGCCAACAATCAGCACCCGTTTTGCATCACGGAGCGTAGTTTGCGCCGCGCGATACTCCTGCTGGCTATTGAGCGTCAGCATCAGTTCATGGCCGGGCACCGGCGGCACGAAGGCCGCCGCCCCGGTCGCCAGCACCAGCTTGTCGTACTGCCACTGACGATCCTGACTCAACACCCGGTGATTCGCCGCGTCGATATCGGTAATGCGGGTATGCGGGCACAGGCGCAGATTGTACTGCTCGGCAAACTCGCCTGCCGTTTGCAGCGTCAGTTCGTCGGCGTGCAGGCCCCGGCTGATCACATGGCTGAGATCCGGTTTGTTGTACTCATCCATGCTGTCTGCTGCAATCAGCGTTAACGGTACGCTGGCGTCCTGCTTGCGGATATTTTTCACCAGCTGACGGGCCGCAAAGCCCGAGCCGATAATCACTATGCCGTGGTTCATACCGCCTCCGTCGCCAGTTCGTCGAATACCTCTTTACCTAATGAGCATTCCGGGCACAGGAAATCATCCGGCACGTCGCTCCACGGTGTACCGGGCGCAACATTCTGCATCGGTTCGCCGGTTTGCGGATCGTAGATCCACTGGCACACGCTGCACTGCATGCACGGGCCAAGGTCGGCGACAGCGGCAGCGGCGCAGGCGCACTCCTCCTGCGGCGGAGTAATAACCGGTTTGGCTTCCGGCAGCGGAGCGAGCGCCCACTGACGGGCGATATCGCGACCGTGCTGACGGCACACTTCCAGCGCGTCGAGGTCCGGACGCCATTTGGCCTTCAGGCTCAGCGACATTTCCAGACCGGCATCCTGCAAGCGGGTGGAGAGACGATCCACCGCGCCGCCGCTCCAGCCGTGAGAGCCGAAGGCGCTGGCGCGTTTGTTGCGAAAACGCAGGCCGGTGATCTCTTCGACCAGCCCGGCAATTTTCGGCATCATCACGTTGTTCATCGTGGAGGTGCCCACCAGCACGCCTTTTGAGCGGAAGACGTTGGTCAGGATCTCGTTTTTATCGCTGCGGGCGACGTTAAAGATTTTCACCGCCACGTTCGGGTCCACTTCGTTGATACCCTGGGCGATGGCATCCGCCATCATGCGGGTGTTGTTCGACATGGTGTCGTAGAAAATGGTGATCCGGTCTTCCTGATAATCCGCCGCCCATTTCAGGTACAGCTCAACGATCTGCGTCGGGTTGTCGCGCCATACCACGCCGTGCGAGGTGGCAATCATATCGACCGGCAGGTTAAAACCGAGGATTTCAGTAATTTTTGGCGTCACCAGGCGGCTGAACGGCGTCAGGATATTGGCGTAGTAGCGCTGGCACTGTTCGAACAGCTCGGTCTGATCGACTTCATCATTAAACAGGCGTTCGTCGCAGTAATGCTGACCAAAGGCATCGTTACTGAACAGCACCGCGTCGCCGGTCATATAGGTCATCATGCTGTCCGGCCAGTGCAGCATCGGCGTTTCAACAAAGATCAGCTGCTTGCCGTTACCAATATCCAGCGCATCGCCGGTTTTCACCACGTTGAAGTTCCACTCCGGGTGATGATGGTGGCCGTTAATGGAGTCAATCGCGTTGGCGGTACAGTAAATCGGGGTGTGCGGAATATAAGACATCAGTTCGGTCAGCGCACCGGCATGATCTTCTTCCGCGTGGTTAATCACGATGTAATCGATTTTCGCCAGATCGATCTCCGCCCGCAGGTTCTGCACGAACTCGCGGCTGAATTTGTGATCGACGGTATCGATCAGAACGTTTTTCCCTTCCTGAATCAGATAACTGTTGTAGCTGCTGCCGCGCAGCGTTTTATATTCGGTGCCGTGAAAATCACGCACTTCCCAGTCACGTTGCCCAACCCACTGAATATTATTTTTTACCAGAATAGCCATCACAACCTCTATCGTAAGCCAAATATTTATCAAAGATGTATAGCTATAATCAATAAGCGTGCCAGTTTTTAACTGGTTGTTTTTATTGGGTTATGTATTTAACGCTTGTTTTTTTGATGTCAAAATGACTATCATCATGACTGTCAATATGACAAAGCTGATAGTCAAAAAGACAATGAGGTGGCATGGGCTTTTCGGTTGAGGTACTGGCGAAGATCGCCATTGAGTTACAGCGCGATATCGGCCATCAGGATCGTTTTGCACGACTGATCGCCACGCTGCGTCAGGCGCTGGGCTGCGATGCCTCGGCGCTGCTGCGCTATGAGGCGCATCAGTTTATCCCGCTGGCGATCGACGGGCTGGCGCAGGATGTGCTCGGGCGGCGGTTTGCGCTGGCCGGGCATCCGCGTCTGGAAGCGATTGCCCGCGCGGGCGACGTGGTGCGGTTCCCGGCGGACAGCGATCTCCCCGACCCTTACGACGGTCTGATCCCCGGTCAGGAGAGTCTGAAGGTACACGCCTGCGTCGGGCTGCCGCTGTTTGCCGGGCAAAATCTGATCGGCGCGCTGACCCTCGACGGCATGTCCGCCGACCGCTTCGATAATTTCAGCGATGAAGAGCTGCGGCTGATCGCCGCGCTGGTGGCGGGCGCGCTGAATAATGCGCTCCTGATTGCCCAGCTTGAAAGCCAGAACGTGTTGCCGGGCGAGACGCGCGGTTACGGGCAGACGGCGGGGCAGGAGATGATCGGCCTGTCGGACAATATGACGCAGTTGAAAAAAGAGATCGCGATTGTGGCGGCCTCCGATCTTAACGTGCTGATTGGCGGGGAAACCGGTACGGGTAAAGAGCTGGTGGCGAAAGCCATCCACGAAGGATCGCCGCGCGGGGCCAGCCCGCTGGTCTACCTTAACTGCGCAGCGCTGCCGGAGAGCGTGGCGGAAAGCGAACTGTTCGGGCATGTAAAGGGGGCGTTTACCGGCGCTATTAGCAACCGCAGCGGTAAATTTGAGATGGCGGATAACGGCACCCTGTTCCTTGATGAAATTGGCGAGCTGTCGCTGGCGTTGCAGGCCAAGCTGCTTCGCGTATTACAGTATGGCGATATTCAGCGGGTCGGTGACGATCGCAGCCTGCGGGTTGACGTGCGCGTGCTGGCGGCGACCAACCGCGATCTGCGCGAAGAGGTGCTGGCCGGACGTTTTCGCGCCGACCTGTTTCATCGGCTGAGCGTGTTTCCGCTTTCGGTGCCGCCGCTGCGCGAAAGGGGGGAGGATGTCATCCTGCTGGCGGGCTATTTTTGCGAGCAGTGTCGCGCCCGGCTTGGGCTGTCGCGGGTGGTGTTAAGCCCCGGCGCGCGGGCGCATCTGCTGAGCTACGGCTGGCCGGGCAACGTGCGTGAACTGGAGCACGCCATCCACCGGGCAGTGGTGCTGGCGCGGGCCGCAAGAACGGGGGAAGAGGTCGTGCTGGAGGCGCAGCATTTTGCGCTGCATGATGAACCGGCCGCGCCCGCCGCCGCCAGCGTTCAGCCCCCGACCGCTGGTGCGAATCTGCGTGACGCCACCGAACGTTTTCAGCGGGAGTTGATTACCCGCGCGCTGGGGCAAAGTGAGGGAAACTGGGCGGCCAGCGCCAGGCTACTGGAAACTGACGTCGCCAACCTGCACCGGCTGGCGAAGCGTCTCGGACTAAAAGCCTAGAGAATGCCGGCCTGGTAGAAATCCTGAAGGTTAATCGCGCCGGTGAGTTTACCCTGCGCGTCCACCACCGGCGCGGCGGTAATTTTACGCTTCATCAGGATCTCTTTAGCATCAACGGCGCGGCTGTCGGCCTGAAGCGTAATACCGCCCCTGGTCATCGCCCCGCCGACGTCAGCGGTTAACGCGCCGCCGCCTACCAGCCAGCGCCGCAGATCGCCATCGGTAAACACGCCCTGTACCTGTGCGTCGTCGTCGCAGACTGCCACCAGCCCAAGCCCGGTGCGGCTGAGTTCCATCATCGCGTCCATCACGCTGGTGGTCAGTTTTACCTGTGGGATCGCCGCGTCGCGGCGCATCAGATGGTGGACCTTATTCAGCAACCGTGCGCCCAGTGCACCCGCCGGATGCGAACGGGCAAAATCTTCCTCGTTAAAACCGCGTGCCTGCATTACCGCCATCGCCAGCGCATCCCCCATCATCAGGGTATTGACCGTGCTGGAGGTGGGGGCAAGATGCATCGGGCAGGCTTCGCGCTCGACGGAAATATCCAGCACCGCCGAGGCCGCCAGCGCCAGCGGCGAGCGGGATTTGCCGGTCATCGCCAGCAGCGTTACCGCCTTTTCCTGTAAGCGCGGGATAATAAGATCCAGCTCTTTGGCGCTGCCGGAATAGGAGATAAACAGCAGCACGTCGCGGCTTTCGATCATCCCCAGATCGCCGTGCAGCGCCTCTGCCGGATGGACAAAAAACGCCGGCGTGCCGGTGCTGGCGAGCGTCGCGGCGATTTTTTTACCAATATGCCCCGATTTTCCCATCCCGGAGACAATCACTTTTCCGGCGCAGTGGATAATGGTATTGGCGGCGCGAATAAAATCCTCGCCCAGCCGCTCGGCGAGGCGGCTGGCTTCCTGTAGCTCCAGCTGTAACGTCTGACGGCCCGCGTCCAACAAAAACTCACTCATGCTCTTCTCCGGTAATAATCACTTCAACGCCTTTTTCTTCCAGCGCCTGCCGAAACGCCGGGGTAATGCCCGCGTCGGTGATCAGTTTATTAACGCGTTCCAGACCACAGACGATGTTGGGGCTTTTGCGGCCAAACTTTGATGAGTCCGCCATCAGAATGATTTCACGCGCGGCGGCGCACATGGCGTTACTGACGCTGAAGACCTCATTGAAGGTCGTGACGCCCGCGTTCAGATCGATGCCGTCGGTCCCCATAAAGAGCTTGTCAAAGCTGAAATGCTGGAAGGCGTTCTCGGCAAGCTGGCCGTGAAAAGAGGCGGATTTTTTGCGAAAGGTGCCGCCGGGCATCAGGATGGTTTGCTCATTATCCAGCTCCGACAGCGCATTGACGATGTGCAGGCTGTTGGTCATCACCGTAATGTTATTAAAGCGGCTCAGCAGCGGCACCATCTGCAACACGGTGCTGCCCGCGTCCAGAATGATGGAGTCGCCGTCGTGGATAAACTTCACCGCGCTTTCGGCGATCAGCGCTTTTTTATGCGTGTTGATCAGCGTCTTGTGATCGATAGGCGGATCGGCTTCATCTTTATTCAGCACGACGCCGCCATAGGTGCGAATGACGGTTCCCGCATTTTCCAGCATCACCAGATCCTTGCGGATAGTCGTGCCGGTGGTGTCAAAGTGCTGTGCCAGTTCCTCCACCGAGCATTTCCCCTGCTTTTGCAGATGCTCAAGGATAGCGGCCTGGCGCTGACGTGGTTTCATAGGCGTGGATACCCGAATTAAGTTGCGAAGTGATAATTTCGCAAGCTATTAGCGTTCACAACGAAATTACCCATGTTTCAGTTTAAGCGCCAATGATAGTGCATTCTGACAGAGCGGATCTTGTGGAAAGATCACATCAGGCTTTAATTCCTGGAGATATTTGCCCTCAAGCGCGGCAATTTTGCCCGGACGGGCGAAAACGGTGAGGCCACGCATTATCAGCGAGTCGCAGACTTTATCGTGTTTGTCGAGTGCGAGGGCGATAACGACTCTGGGCTTAAAACGGCCGCCGGAGCGCCCGACGCCGACGCGTCCCTGCTGGCAGAGCTTGTCGAAGGCGCGGTTAAAAAGCCAGATCTGCCAGCCGCCGAGGGCGAGCTGGCTGAGCCAGGCGATGATGGCGACGGTGATCAGGGCGGCAACCATAGTTAACTCCTCTTTTGTGGGGGGCCGCAATAAACACCTTCGGCCTCCGGGGAAAGTTATGCCGGGCGGCGCTGCGCTTGCCCGGCCTACAAAGGTTCAAAACTCAATCAATTACGATAATATGTAGGCCCGGTAAGCGCAGCACCACCGGGCATCGTGGCACACTGCCAGCGCCATCGGGCACACCCTTAAAACATCACCTGACCACCGGTAACGTTAATCGACTGCCCGGTGCAATAGGACGCTTTCGGGCTGGCGTAAAACAGCAGCATATTCAGCACGTCCTGATAATCACAACCGCGTTTCAATGGCACTTTGTCGATGTAATACTGCTCGACCTCGTCCGCCTTAATACCCAGCTTGGCCGCATACTGCGGAAGCAAAGACTGAAACATCGGTGATTTCAACAGGTTGCCAAGCATCAGCGAGTGAACGGTAATGCCATACTCCGCCAGATCCAGCGCCAGCGATTGCGTCAGCCCGACGCCGCCGAATTTTGCCGCGCTATAGCCGGAATTGTGCTTGCTGCCCACCTTGCCCGATTTCGAGTTGATCTGAATAATCCGCCCCTGAATACCGTCGCGGATCATCAGACGGGAGAACTCACGGGCGCAGAGGAAGTAGCCGACCAGATTCACCTGCAAGGAGCGGTCAAAATCGCCCAGCGCGAAATCGCTGATAAACGCCGCTTTGGCAATCCCCGCGCTGTAGACCAGCAGGTCGGCGCGGCCAAAGATTTCATCCACGCCGCGTGCCAGCGCCAGTACGCTATGCTCGCTGGTGGCGTCCGCGCCGAAACCGTACGCCATCCCTTCGCCAAATTCGGCGTTAATTTCCTTCGCGACCGCGGCCGCTTTATCACTCTGAATATCCACCACCGCGACGCGGTAGCCTTCTGCGGCAAGCCCACGGCTCAGGAACGCCCCCAGGGTCTGTCCTCCGCCAATGACAACGGCAACCTGACTCATACTCTTCTCCTCACAACTTAAGCGACAAATTTCAAAATACAGCCGGGGGCAATCGCCTCTGGCATAGGACCTGCAACGTGAACGGTGCCGGGATATTCCGCCTCATGCTCACCGTCAAAACGCAGGGTGATATGCCCAAGCTCACGTAAATTCTGTTCGGCAACATCGCCTACGGCAGTTACGGCATAGCGCAGATCGCCCAGTTCGAACCGGGTGCCTGGCTTAAGCGTGCCGGTCAGCTCGCCGTGGCAGTGGATAAAACAGAACTCCACGATGTCGGCGGGTGCGCCCTCACGAAAGGTGATAAGCATGCGATCGTTGAGCGCATCCGCAGCGCACTGACCAATCTGGGTAATGGTGGTCTGGTAAATCACAGTCATCTTCAGGCCCCTTAGTGATAGATAAATCCGGAAACAAACCAGGCGATTAAGACGGTCGGCGCGCCGGTAAGGAAACGGCTGACCAGCACCGACGGCACGCCGACGCGCACCGTGTCCTGACGCGCTTCGGCCAGCGACAGCCCCACCGGAATAAAGTCGCACGACGCCTGCGCGTTAATCGCAAACAGGGCAGGGAGCGCCAGATACGGCGGAATGTGCCCCTGTCCAATCTGTACGCCAATCAGCACGCCGATAACCTGAGCGATAACGGCACCCGGCCCTAAGAACGGCGAGAGCAGCGGGAAAGAGCAGATCAGCGCCAGCGTGACCAGCCCCAGTGGGTTACTGGCGAGCGGGGCCAGACCGTGCGCAATCCAGTCGCCCAGCCCGGAGGCCATAATGATGCCGATCAGCGCCGAGACGAAGGCCATAAACGGCAGGATAGTTTTCAGTACGGTATCGATGGTTTCACGGCCTGCCTGGAACAGGACCGCCACAGCAGAACCCATACCCATACCGACTTTTGCCAGCAGGCCATCGCTCTGCTCGATGATTTTTTTACTGCTGTCGTAGTCACGCCCTGCGGCGGCAGGGGCGCTCTGGACGGTGGCCTCGCCCGCCCACGAGATGTTTTCTTCCCGCACGCCCGAGACGTAGATGTCTTCCAGAATGTACTGCGCCATCGGACCGGATTTGCCGGTGGAATGAATATTGATCGTCGGGATCCGCCGCTTCGGATAGAGCCCGCAGCGCAGGGTGCCGCCGCAATCGATGATCGCCACACCGATGTCTGCCTCCGGCGGCTCACCCTCTTTAAAGCCGTCGACCGCCTGCCAGCCGGTCATCTCCGCAAGTTTGTCGATAATGGCGGGACGCGTACCGGCGGTGATGTAAACGATCTTCTTACCCGGCGTGGCCTCCAGCTCCAGCGGGCCGCCCCAGCCGCCCGCACCTTTTTCTATACGGATACGTTTCATGATGTCGCTCCAGACAAACGCACGTTTTGCTCAAGTTGAATGCCCATTTTTTTCTCGAAAATGGAGGTCGTCAGGTCGGTCACCCAGCCACGGAAGAAGTTAGTCACCAGCCCGACCAGCAGATAACTCACCGCCAGCGGGCCGAGCGGCAGGCCCAGCGTGGTCAGGCCGTTGGCGATGCCGAGGTAAACAAACAGTTCGCCGGGGTTGATGTGCGGAAACAAACCGTTCATGGAGTGGCAGCTATAGGAGGCGGCAGCGTAATAGCTCGGCTTGTATTTTTCCGGCATGAACCGCCCCAGGCTCAGGGTCATCGGGTTACAAAACACAAAGGTGCCGATGCAGGGCAGCAGCAGATAACGTGAAACCGGATTTCCGGCGCAGCGCTCGGCGAAGCGTTCAATACGGTGCTGGCCGATGAAATTGATCAGCGCATTCATGATTACCAGCAGACTAATCAGCAGAGGCAAAATACCCGTCACCATCCCGGTAAACACCTCACCACCTTTCTGAAACAGTCCGATAAACCACTCTGCACCATGGGTAATGGCGTCAATCATTCTTCTCTTTCTCCTGTAGGGCTACGGTCTTGCTAAATGGTGGCCTATTTTAATCAGATCGAAAGGTTTAAAAGTGTTAATTTGATCGCAAAATGAAAGATAAATATTTTAGTTTGAAAGATAGTAAAAAGAGAGGAGGTATCGGAATGTGCAGAAGCACTTTTTTGTTTGCAGGAAACACTACCGCTTCCTTGAGAGCTGGCGGATGTTTTACCATACTTGCCTTTGCTCAAATTCGTTGAATGGAACTCCCATGCTTAAGCGTCGTTACCTGGCTCTACTTCCGTTAGTTACTTTGCTCGCTGCCTGTAGCAGCAAACCCAAAACGCCCGCCGCGCCTCCTGAAACGGTGGCTCCGTCTGGCGGTTTCCTGCTGGAGCCGCAGCATAACGTGATGATGCTCAGCGGTGACTTCGCTAATAACCCGGTGGCGGAACAGTTCATCGATAAAATGGTGAGCAAGCATGGTTTTAATAAGCAGCAGCTTCAGGAGATCCTGTCGCAGGCGAAGCGTAAAGATAACGTGCTGCGCCTGATGGACCGGCAGGCACCGACCACCTCGACGTTGCCGAGCGGCCCGAATGGCGCATGGTTGCGCTATCGCCAGCAGTTCATTACCCCGGATAACGTGCAAAATGGTGTCGTGTTCTGGAATCAGTACCAGGATGCGCTGAACCGCGCATGGCAGGTGTACGGCGTGCCGCCGGAAATCATTGTCGGTATTATCGGTGTGGAAACCCGCTGGGGCCGGGTGATGGGCAAAACGCGTATTCTTGATGCGCTGGCGACGCTCTCCTTTAACTACCCGCGCCGCGCCGAATACTTCTCCGGCGAACTGGAAACCTTCCTGCTGATGGCGCGCGACGAGCAGGACGATCCGCTGGATTTGCAGGGGTCATTTGCTGGTGCGATGGGGTATGGCCAGTTCATGCCCTCCTCATATAAGCAGTATGCGGTCGATTTTAACGGCGATGGACGGATTAACCTGTGGGATCCGGAAGACGCTATCGGCAGCGTCGCTAACTATTTCAAAGAACATGGCTGGGTGAAGGGTGATCTGGTTGCGGTGCAGGCCAGCGGTCAGGCGGTGGGGCTGGAAAGCGGATTCAATACCAAATACAGCGTGTCACAGCTTGCCGCTGCCGGACTGACGCCGCTTCAGCCGCTGGGTAATCACCAGCAGGCCAGCCTGCTGCGGCTGGATATCGGCACCAGCTACCAGTACTGGTACGGCTTCCCTAACTTCTACACCATCACCCGCTATAACCATAGTACCAACTATGCGATGGCCGTCTGGCAACTGGGTGAAGCGGTGGCGCTGGCGCGATAGTTCAATAACGCTTCTTGTATGCTTCTCTCGCCCCGGCACCCAGCGTCGGGGCGAAAACGTCCTTCGTTAGCCTGAAATATTTCGACATATTCCTCGCGGTAAACCTGATTTACATTTCTCTACAAACTCATTATTGTTATGTTATAACGTTATGAGGTATTCCATGCTTTCTTCCACGCTTTTCTCTTTTTCTGCCGTCACGCGCCTGCTATTCGCAGTCTTGCTACTCATCGTCCTGTGGTTAGCCGTGACCTGGGCGGTGGTATTGCCATGATTGAACTTGATCACCTTGTGGTGGGCTATGACCGCCAGCCGATTACCGCCTCGTTAAGCGGCACGATTGAAACCGGCAGCATGACGGCTATTACTGGCGTTAACGGCTGCGGTAAATCGACGCTGCTGAAAACGCTGGCAGGCTTTATACCTCCCGTCAGCGGTACGGTCCGTTGGTCGTCCGGGCGGCCGGTGATTGGCTGGCTGGCGCAGCGTCACGCGCTGGAGTCGCAGTTTCCCCTCACCGTGCAGGACGTGGTGAGTATGGGGGCCTGGCCGCGGATCTCATTGTTAAAAGCGCTGGATCGCCACCTGCGAAAGCGTATTGCGGCGGTTCTGGAGCGTGTTGGCCTGAGCGCCATGGCCGGTGTCACCATCGATCGGCTTTCCGGCGGGCAGTTCCAGCGGATGTTGTTCGCCCGCGTTCTGCTCCAGCAGGCACCGCTGGTGATGCTGGATGAACCTTTTACCGGCGTCGATGAAATTACCCGGCAAGCCCTTATGACACTCATGATTGAAATGAATCGGCAGGGGCAAACCCTGCTGGCGGTACTGCACGATAGCCAGCGCGTGGCTGACTACTTTCCTGAAAATCTTCATCTCGCGGCTGAACAGGCGTACTGGGGCAGCACGCAGGGAGCGGCGTTTGCATGATCTGGCATCTCTTTTTTCAGCCGTTTATTGAGTTTGGCTTTATGCGCCGCGCGCTGGTGGTGTGCCTGGCGCTTTCCATGAGCACCACGGCACTGGGCGTTTTTCTGCTTTTGCGGCGGATGAGCCTGATGGGAGACGCGCTTTCCCACGCGATTTTGCCGGGCGTGGCGGTGGGCTATCTGCTCAACGGTATGTCGCTTCTGGCGATGAGCATCGGCGGGTTTATTGCCGGGATCGTGGTCGCGCTGATCGCCGGATGGGTGAGTCGCCGCACGCTGCTTAAAGAGGACGCCAGTTTTGCCGGGTTCTATCTGGGATCGCTGGCGCTGGGGGTGACGCTGGTATCCCTGCGCGGCTCCAGCGTCGATCTTCTGCATTTGCTGTTTGGCTCGATTCTGGCGGTCGATACCGACGCGGCTATTTTTGTCGCGGGTGTGTCCGGCATCACGTTAGTGTGCCTGGCGCTGTTCTATCGCGGGCTGGTGAGTGAAGCGTTCGACAGCGCCTGGCTACAGGTGAATGCCCGCTGGCTACCCTCGTTGCTGCACGGCCTGTTTCTGGCGCTGCTGGTGCTGAATCTGGTGGCCGGTTTTCAGGTCCTCGGCACGCTGATGGCGGTGGGCGTCATGATGCTGCCTGCGGTCGCCGCACGCTGCTGGGCGAATACTCTGCCGGGGCTGCTGGTGCTGGCTGGAGCAGGCGGTGTCCTCAGCGCCTGGTTGGGATTGAGCCTCTCCTGGGGAGCCAATCTTCCCGCCGGGCCATCCATTGTTCTGACCGCCAGCGCCCTGTTTTTTATATCCGTTTTATTTGGCAGGCGTAGCGGGCTGGCAAGCAGTTTGCGCGCCATTTTTTAATAGCAAGGGGAAAAGATGAAATGTACAGGGGTCATTATTGCGCTGGCGCTCAGCGTCATGGCGCAGAACGCGATGGCGAAAACGCTGAATGTGGTTACCAGTTTTTCGATACTCGAGGATATTACTCAGCAGGTCGGAGGCGATCACGTTAACGTGAGAACGCTGGTAGGACCGGACGGCGATCCGCATACCTTTGAACCGTCGCCCCAGGACAGCGCGATGCTGAGCAAAGCCGACGTGGTGGTGGTTAACGGTCTTGGGCTGGAGGGCTGGCTTGACCGGATGGTCAAAGCTTCCGGCTTTCACGGCACGCTGGTTGTCGCCTCAGACGGTATCAAAACGCATACTCTGGAGGAGGACGGTAAAACCGTGACCGATCCGCATGCGTGGAATGATGTTGCCAACGGTGTGCACTATGCGAAGAACATTCAGGCGGCGCTGGAGAAGGCCGATCCGCAAGATGCTGCCGATCTGAAAGCGTCCGGCAGCCGCTACATTACCCAGCTTCAACAGCTGGATAGCTGGGCAAAAACGCAGTTCAGCGCGATACCGCAGGCGAAGCGTAAAGTGCTCACCAGCCATGATGCCTTCGGCTATTTTGGCCGGGCGTATGGTGTAACCTTCGTCCCGCCGCAGGGGCTCTCCTCGGAAAGCGAGCCGAGCGCGGCGCAGATTGCCCAGATGATTAAGCAGATTAAAGCCGACGGCGTGAAAGTCTGGTTTATGGAAAATCAGCTCGATCCGCGCCTGGTCCGGCAGATTGCCAGCGCCACCGGCGCACAGCCGGGAGGCGAGCTGTATCCTGAAGCCCTGTCCGCACCCGGCGGCGTGGCGGATACCTATGAGAAAGCGATGCGTCACAATATTGAAACCATCGCCAACAGCATGAAATAAAGCTTTAAAGGTCAGCCCTGGCTGGCCTTTTTTCTGAATCTTCCTCGTAAAATCAACTCGTCGCCCCCATCTCCTGCTGGAAAGTGCTATCTTGTTGTCCATTCTTTTCGGCATCGCGAGGCCCCTATGACCGAGGGTGAATTACAACAGTTAAGTCAGCGTGTAGGGCTGGCGCTTAAGGCGCGCGGCGCAACAATGACCACCGCGGAATCCTGCACCGGCGGCTGGGTGGCGAAAGTGATTACCGACATCGCGGGCAGCTCCGCCTGGTTTGAACGCGGCTTTGTCACCTACAGTAATGAAGCAAAAGCGCAAATGATCGGCGTAAAAAGTGCCACACTTGAACAGCACGGCGCGGTGAGTGAACCTGTCGTCGTCGAGATGGCGATTGGCGCACTGCGCGCGGCGCGTGCCGATTACGCTGTCTCCATCAGCGGCATTGCCGGACCGGACGGCGGCAGCGAAACCAAGCCGGTCGGCACAGTCTGGTTTGGCTTTGCCAGCGCTCGCGGAGAGGGGATTACCCGCTGTGAATGTTTCGCTGGCGACCGTGATGCAGTGCGGCGTCAGGCCACGGCGTATGCCCTGCAAACCCTGTGGCAAAATTTTCTACAAAATGCTTGATACTGTATGGCTATACAGTATAATTAGCGCAACAGAACAGTAATCCCCGGCGTGGTGTAAACCAGCTTCACCCGGTATGAAAGGAGTAATAATGGCTATCGACGAAAACAAACAGAAAGCGTTGGCGGCAGCACTGGGCCAGATTGAAAAACAATTTGGCAAAGGCTCCATCATGCGTCTGGGTGAAGACCGTTCCATGGATGTGGAAACCATCTCTACCGGCTCGCTTTCGCTGGATATCGCGCTGGGCGCAGGCGGTTTGCCGATGGGCCGTATCGTAGAGATCTACGGGCCGGAATCCTCAGGTAAAACCACCCTGACCCTCCAGGTCGTTGCCGCCGCTCAGCGCGAAGGCAAGACCTGTGCGTTCATCGACGCAGAACACGCGCTTGATCCGGTTTACGCGCGTAAACTGGGCGTAGATATTGACAACCTGCTGTGCTCTCAACCGGATACCGGTGAGCAGGCGCTGGAAATCTGTGACGCGCTGGCGCGTTCCGGTGCAGTAGACGTTATCGTTGTCGACTCCGTGGCGGCCCTGACGCCGAAAGCGGAAATCGAAGGCGAAATCGGTGACTCTCATATGGGCCTTGCGGCGCGTATGATGAGCCAGGCGATGCGTAAACTGGCGGGTAACCTGAAGCAGTCCAACACGCTGCTGATCTTCATCAACCAGATCCGTATGAAAATCGGTGTGATGTTCGGTAACCCGGAAACCACCACCGGTGGTAACGCGCTGAAATTCTACGCCTCCGTGCGTCTGGATATCCGCCGTATCGGTGCGGTGAAAGAGGGCGAGAACGTCGTCGGTAGCGAAACCCGCGTTAAAGTGGTGAAAAACAAAATCGCTGCGCCGTTCAAACAGGCTGAGTTCCAGATCCTCTACGGTGAAGGCATTAACTATCACGGCGAGCTGGTTGACCTCGGCGTGAAAGAGAAGCTGATTGAGAAAGCCGGTGCCTGGTATAGCTACAACGGCGACAAAATCGGTCAGGGTAAAGCGAATGCGATTACCTGGTTGAAAGAGAACCCGGCTGCGGCGAAAGAGATCGAGAAGAAAGTGCGTGAGCAGCTGCTCAGCAACCCGAACGACAAGCCGGACTTTGTGGTTGATCCTAACGACGAAAACGCGGCTGAAGCGAAAGAAGATTTTTAATCTTTCGGTAAAGCTGGAGGAGGCAACGTAAATGGCATCCTCCAGAAAATCAGGTAACATCGACGGATGTTAGTCACTAAAGGGCTGCTTAATGCGGCCCTTTTGCTATTTTAACGCTTGCAGGTTTTGCTATGACAGAGAATACCCCACGCCGCTCTGCGTATTCGCGACTCCTTGACCGTGCTGTACGCATTCTGGCTATGCGCGACCACAGCGAGCAGGAGTTGCGCCGTAAGCTGGCCGCGCCCATCATCACGAAACAAGGCCCTGAAGCGTCAGATGCGACGCCAGAGGATGTGGATCGCGTCATCGTATGGTGCATCGAAAATCACTACCTTGATGACAGCCGTTTCGTGCAGCAGTTTATCGCCAGCCGTAGCCGCAAAGGGTATGGCCCGGCGCGCATTCGTCAGGAGCTTAATCAGAAGGGCATTCCCCGCGAGGTTGGCGAACGGGCGATGCGGGAATGTGAGATTGAGTGGGCTGTACTTGCTAAAGAGCAGGCCGTACGAAAATATGGCGAACCGTTGCCTACTGACTTTCCACAAAAAGTGAAAATCCAGCGATTTTTGCTCTATCGTGGCTATCTTATGGAAGATATTCAGGATATCTGGCGAAATTTTACTGATTGACCGCATACGGGATTTTACTTCCCCGTCAAGAAAACTTATCTTATTCCCACTTTTTCGGTAGCTGGCGTTGATGTACCTCAGGGTGTCCGCTGGCTACGATATTCGTTAGCTTGATTTCAGGATAATTATGAGCAAGAGCACCGCTGAGATCCGTCAGGCGTTTCTCGACTTTTTCCACGGTAAGGGACATCAGGTAGTTGCCAGCAGCTCCCTTGTTCCTCACAACGACCCGACGCTGCTGTTCACTAATGCCGGGATGAATCAGTTCAAGGATGTTTTCCTTGGACTCGACAAACGTAACTACTCTCGTGCCACCACGTCTCAGCGTTGCGTGCGTGCGGGCGGTAAACATAACGACCTGGAAAACGTCGGTTACACTGCACGCCACCATACGTTCTTCGAAATGCTGGGTAACTTCAGCTTCGGTGACTATTTCAAACACGACGCCATTCAATATGCGTGGGAACTGCTGACCGGAGAAAACTGGTTTGCCCTGCCGAAAGAGCGTCTGTGGGTGACCGTTTACGAAACTGACGACGAAGCCTATGCCATCTGGGAAAAAGAAGTCGGCATCCCGGCTGAGCGCATTATTCGCATCGGTGACAACAAAGGCGCGCCGTATGCCTCTGATAACTTCTGGCAGATGGGCGATACCGGTCCTTGTGGTCCGTGCACCGAAATTTTCTACGATCACGGCGACCACATCTGGGGTGGCCCTCCGGGAAGCCCGGAAGAAGATGGCGATCGCTATATTGAGATCTGGAACATCGTCTTTATGCAGTTCAACCGTCAGGCTGACGGCACGATGGAGCCGCTGCCGAAACCCTCCGTCGATACCGGTATGGGGCTGGAGCGTATTACGGCGGTAATGCAACATGTTAATTCCAACTATGAAATTGACCTGTTCCGTACGCTGATCGACGCGGTGGCAAAAGTCACTGGTGCTACCGATCTGAGCAATAAATCGCTGCGCGTGATTGCCGACCACATTCGCTCCTGCGCCTTCCTGATTGCCGATGGCGTGATCCCGTCGAATGAAAACCGCGGCTACGTGCTGCGTCGTATCATTCGCCGTGCTATTCGCCACGGCAATATGCTCGGCGCGAAAGACACCTTCTTCTACAAGCTGGTGGGGCCGCTGGTTGAGGTTATGGGTGCTGCCGGTGAAGAGTTGAAACGCCAGCAGGCGCAGGTTGAGCAGGTGCTGAAAACCGAAGAAGAGCAGTTTGCCCGCACTCTGGAACGTGGCCTGGCGCTGCTCGATGAAGAGCTGACGAAACTGACCGGCGATACCCTGGATGGCGAAACCGCCTTCCGCCTGTACGACACCTACGGCTTCCCGGTAGACCTGACGGCGGACGTTTGCCGCGAGCGCAATATCAAAGTCGATGAAGAGGGCTTTGAAGCAGCAATGGAAGCGCAGCGCCGTCGCGCGCGCGAATCCAGCGGTTTCGGCGCGGACTACAACGCGATGATCCGCGTTGACGGGACATCTGAATTTAAAGGTTACGACTACCTCGAACTGAACGGCAAAGTGACCGCGCTGTTCGTTGATGGTAAAGCGGTTGACGCTATCAGCGCTGGCCAGCAGGCCGTAGTCGTGCTTGACGAGACGCCGTTCTACGGCGAATCCGGCGGTCAGGTAGGCGATAAAGGCGAAATCAAAGGCGCAGGTTTTAGCTTTGCGGTGGATGATACGCAGAAGTATGGCCAGGCAATTGGTCATCTCGGCAAACTGACGACCGGTTCGCTGAAAGTCGGCGACGCCGTACAGGCGGACGTTGATGAAGAGCGTCGCGCGCGTATTCGTCGCAACCACTCGGCCACTCACCTGATGCATGCGGCGTTACGTCAGGTACTGGGGACCCACGTTGCACAGAAAGGGTCGCTGGTAAACGATAAAGTGCTGCGCTTCGACTTCTCGCATTTCGAAGCCATGAAACCGGCAGAAATCCGGGCAGTGGAAGATCTGGTGAATGCGCAGATCCGCCGCAACTTGCCGATCGAAACGAACATTATGGATCTGGACGCGGCGCGCGAGAAGGGCGCGATGGCGCTGTTCGGTGAAAAATACGATGAGCGCGTGCGCGTGCTGAGTATGGGCGACTTCTCCACCGAACTGTGTGGCGGCACGCATGCCAGCCGTACCGGTGATATTGGTCTGTTCCGTATTGTGTCTGAATCCGGCACGGCGGCAGGTGTGCGTCGTATTGAAGCGGTGACGGGTGACGGTGCCATTGCGGCGCTGCATGCGGAAAGCGACCAGCTCAGCGATATTGCGCAACTGCTGAAGGGCGATAGCCATAATCTGAGCGACAAAGTCCGTTCAGTGCTGGAACGGTCGCGTCAGCTGGAAAAAGAGCTGCAACAGCTTAAAGCGCAGGCTGCCGCTCAGGAAAGCGCAAGTCTTTCCAGTAAAGCGGAAGAGATCAACGGTGTTAAGCTGCTGGTCAGTGAACTGACGGGCGTTGAACCGAAGATGCTGCGAACGATGGTTGACGATCTTAAAAACCAACTGGGATCGACAATTGTGGTTCTGGCAACCGTAGCGGAAGGTAAGGTTTCTCTGATTGCAGGTGTATCAAAAGATGTCACCGATCGCGTAAAAGCAGGGGAACTGGTGGGTATGGTTGCTCAGCAAGTCGGCGGTAAAGGCGGCGGGCGTCCGGATATGGCGCAAGCTGGCGGTACCGACGCGGCAGCTTTACCTGGCGCATTAGCCAGCGTTAAAAGCTGGGTAAGTACAAAACTGTAATAACTATAAGCAGTTGCGAGCGTCGTTTTCTGCGAGAAAGGCGTTCTGCAACTGCACTATTGCTATCCAGACCGAACAGATTGCAGTACGATGAGAACACAATGAATTTCAGAAACCGGGTCTGCCTGGCTTCTGGATCGGGTGCTGACATCGTGCCTGTCACCTTTATCGGGACGGTTTTATAACGATAAAGTCAGGTTGAAGTTTTGTATATCGGCTAAACTTACGTTTAACAGATTGTGATGCCGTGACTGCTTACACTTTACGTGTTGGTCATCGCTTACTTTTTGGCGTTATATGACGGATAATGCCGGGATACAGAGAGACCCGACTCTTATAATCTTTCAAGGAGCAAAGAATGCTGATTCTGACTCGCCGAGTTGGTGAAACCCTCATGATTGGGGATGAGGTCACCGTGACAGTTTTAGGGGTGAAGGGCAACCAGGTACGCATTGGCGTAAACGCCCCGAAAGAAGTTTCTGTTCACCGTGAAGAGATCTATCAGCGTATTCAGGCTGAAAAATCCCAGCAGTCCAGTTACTAATGTTTTCGCGCCTTGCTGTCTGGTAAGGCGCGGATCCCTCTCGTTTCCGTTTTCTTCTTTTTTTCGTCTCCCCCTGCTAAATATCCTCTTTTTTTGCTGCGCTTAATCAGGCGTAAATCGCTTGCGTCCGCAGAATTTTCCGTCGAAAAATCACTCTCTTTGCCGTTTTTGCAGGCTAATTGTGTGTGAAGTGTGCAAACGATAAAAGCTTGGGAAAAATTGTTTGACTTATAAGTCCCAGAAAGTAATATGTGCGCCACGCAGCGACGATGAGCAGAAACAAGTTCTTCGAAGCACTCGTAAGAGGCGTGTGGTGAGGTGGCCGAGAGGCTGAAGGCGCTCCCCTGCTAAGGGAGTATGCGGTCAAAAGCTGCATCCGGGGTTCGAATCCCCGCCTCACCGCCATTTGCATCCATAGCTCAGCTGGATAGAGTACTCGGCTACGAACCGAGCGGTCGGAGGTTCGAATCCTCCTGGATGCACCATCTTCATCAGTGTTACGGCAGGTTGAGTAACATTGAATCTGTAGTAAAGTAGTAATTCTGATGCATCCATAGCTCAGCTGGATAGAGTACTCGGCTACGAACCGAGCGGTCGGAGGTTCGAATCCTCCTGGATGCACCATCTCTTACCTGGTACGGCGTTACGCGGTACAGGTATCAGCAGTAAAGCAGTAATCCCGATGCATCCGTAGCTCAGCTGGATAGAGTACTCGGCTACGAACCGAGCGGTCGGAGGTTCGAATCCTCCCGGATGCACCATTTTGCTCCCTGTTAACAGCCAGAACGCTGTTACCTGTCCTCTGCGGACTTATCGCAGGCACCAGGGAGGATAACGTTGCGACAGCAACGGCCCGTAGGGCGAGGCGCAGCCGAGTAATCCTCCCGGATGCACCATCTATTATCTGGTGCAGCGTTACGCGGTACAGGTATCAGCAGTAAAATAGTTATCCCAATGCATCCATAGCTCAGCTGGATAGAGTACTCGGCTACGAACCGAGCGGTCGGAGGTTCGAATCCTCCTGGATGCACCATATTTCTCCCTGTTTACACTCTCCCCTATCCTGATAATTCCTCATTCTGTCGTCAGCGACAAAAAAGCCCAGTTACGCTACAGTATTACCCTGTCATTTGGTTGGTGAGAATACGATGTACGAGCGTTATGAGGGTTTGATTTTCGATATGGATGGCACCATCCTCGATACCGAACCGACACACCGTAAAGCCTGGAATGAAGTCCTCGGCGGCTACGGCCTGAGTTTTGATATGGCGGCGATGGTTTCGCTAAACGGCTCTCCCACCTGGCGTATTGCGCAGGCGATTATCGAACTCAATCAGGCCGATCTCGATCCCCATCAATTAGCGCGGGAAAAAACCGATGCGGTTAAGGCGATGCTGCTTGATACCGTGCAGCCGCTGCCGCTTATTGAGGTGGTGAAAGCGTGGCACGGGCGTCGTCCTATGGCGGTGGGCACCGGCAGCGAGCGCGCGATAGCGGAAGCGCTGCTGGCGCATCTCGATCTTCGCCGCTATTTTTCCGCGGTTGTAGCGGCCGACGACGTTAAAAACCATAAGCCCGCGCCGGATACGTTTCTGTTATGCGCAGAACGCATGGGCGTCGCCCCGGAAAAATGCGTGGTGTTTGAAGATGCTGATTTTGGCCTTCAGGCTGCGCGCCTGGCGGGCATGGATGCGGTGGACGTCCGGCTGCTTTAAGTACTCCCTGACTTTTATTTTGAATAGCAACAATGGCTAATAGCGCTGAAGGGGTAACTAACGTTATTCTTGTGCGTTTGTTTCCGCAAGTATGGCATGGTAGCACTACTATGATTATTACAATGAATTCGACAGGCGGGAGGTCAATTTGATCCCGGACGTATCACAGGCGCTGGCCTGGCTGGAAAAAAATCCACAGGCAATAAAAGGCATCCAACGCGGCCTTGAGCGGGAAACGCTGCGCGTAAATGAAGACGGTACGCTGGCAACGACCGGACACCCTGAAGCCTTAGGGGCGGCCTTCACGCATCAATGGATCACCACGGACTTTGCTGAAGCCTTACTGGAGTTTATTACGCCGGTAGATGGCGATATCCAGCACATGCTGAGCTTTATGCGCGACGTCCATCGCTATACTGCCCGTCAGATTGGCGAGGAGCGGATGTGGCCGCTGAGTATGCCGTGCTATATCGAAAATGGTCAGGACATCGAATTAGCCCAGTACGGCACCTCAAACATGGGCCGGCTGAAAACGCTTTATCGTGAAGGTTTAAAAAATCGCTATGGCGCGCTGATGCAGACCATCTCCGGTGTGCACTACAATTTTTCTCTGCCGATGGCCTTCTGGCAGGCGAAATGCGGCGTAACGGATGTAGAGAGTGGTAAAGAGCAAATCTCAGCGGGTTACTTCCGCTCGATTCGCAACTACTATCGCTTTGGCTGGGTGATCCCCTATTTATTTGGTGCCTCGCCCGCCATCTGCTCCTCTTTCTTGCAGGGCAAACCCACCACGCTGCCGTTTGAAAAAACCGAAAGCGGCATGTGCTATCTGCCCTGGGCGACCTCGTTGCGTCTGAGCGATCTTGGCTATACCAATAAATCGCAAAGCAATCTCGGTATTACGTTTAACGATTTGCAGACTTATGTGGCAGGATTGAAGCGGGCGATTAAAACGCCTTCTGAAGAGTATGCCAAAATGGGGCTGCAAAAAGACGGTAAGTACCTGCAAATCAATAGCAATATTTTGCAGATTGAAAACGAGCTGTATGCGCCGATCCGTCCGAAACGCGTTACCCGCAGCGGGGAGACGCCGTCGGATGCGCTGCTGCGCGGCGGCATTGAGTATATTGAAGTGCGCTCGCTGGATATCAACCCGTTCTCGCCGATTGGCGTGGACGAGCAGCAGGTACGTTTCCTCGACCTGTTTATGGTCTGGTGTGCGCTGGCGGATGCGCCGGAAATGAGCAGCGATGAGCTGCTGTGTACACGTACCAACTGGAACCGGGTGATCCTCGAAGGCCGTAAGCCGGGTCTCACGCTGGGCATCGGCTGCGAAAGCGCCCAGTTCCCGCTGGTGCAGGTCGGCAAAGATCTGTTCCGCGACCTGCGCCGTGTCGCGCAAACGCTGGACAGCATTGACGGTTCTGACGCCTATCAGAAGGTATGTGATGAACTGGTCGCCTGTTTCGACAATCCAGAACTCACCTTCTCGGCCCGTATTCTGCGCATGATGAAAGAGCAGGGGATTGGCGGGACGGGGAAACAACTGGCAGCAGAGTACCGCGCCACTCTTCGGGAAGAGCCGCTGGAAATCCTGAGCGAAGATGATTTTATTGCCGAGGGCAAAGCCTCATGGGAACGTCAGCGTGAGCTGGAGGCGGCAGATACTGAGCCGTTTGAAGCCGTACTGGCGAGACATGCCTGACACAAAAGAAAAAGGCCACATCACTGTGGCCAAAATTTACATCTCTGAAATCAGGGATGATGATAACAAATGCGCGTCTTTCATATATTCAGACTCGCCCGGCACTAAAGAGTTCATTTAATTTTAAAAAAAATTACGCTATCCACAGTGATGAGAAATTCAGAGCAGAAGGTTGAAAGTAACCTGCTGAATTTAAAGACATAAAGATAGCCTGGAGGAGATAGAATGCCGCTATTAGATAGCTTTACTGTTGACCATACTCGTATGGAAGCCCCTGCGGTGCGCGTGGCGAAAACCATGAACACGCCGCACGGCGATGCCATCACCGTGTTTGACCTGCGTTTCTGCATTCCGAACAAAGAAGTGATGCCGGAAAAAGGGATTCATACGCTGGAGCACCTGTTTGCAGGCTTTATGCGCGATCACCTGAACGGCAACGGCGTTGAAATTATCGACATTTCGCCAATGGGCTGCCGTACCGGCTTCTACATGAGCCTGATTGGTACCCCTGATGAGCAGCGCGTTGCCGATGCGTGGAAAGCGGCAATGGCCGACGTATTAAAAGTTCAGGATCAGAAGCAGATCCCTGAGCTGAACGTCTACCAGTGCGGTACGTATCACATGCACTCCCTGGCGGAAGCGCAGGACATTGCACGTCACATTCTCGATCATGACGTGCGCGTGAACAGCAACGAAGAGCTGAAACTGCCGAAAGAGAAATTGCAGGAACTGCATATCTAGTGGCTATCGGGCAGGGATATCCCTGCCCGCCTTGTTTTACGGGTCGGTAACCCGATACTCCACGCGCTGCGCCTCATCGGGCTGCGGCACCTCCAGCTTCGTCAACATCCGCTGTAATACCGTCTCCGGCACCGCATGCTGTCGGTTCCTGTTCTGCTGCTTCCACTGCTGATACGGCACCTCCAGATAGACAATTTTGACCTCCGCGCCATAGGCAGTAAAAAGCGAGACTAACTGCGTGCGTAGCTGGCGGGTGATGTTCGTGGCATTCCAGACAAACGGCGTTTTTTGCCGCAGCAATACCCGCGCCTCTTCTTTTGCCTGCTGCACGATACGCCCCGTTGCCGCCCGGTTTTCCGGCGTCACGCCGAGGCGACGGCGAATATCATCAAGGCTGATGACCGGCATAGCGTGGCAGTGCGCCGCGATATAGCGATCTTTGCCCATCCCCGGCAGGGCGCTGAGCAAAATCACTTCGAAAGGCTGCTCAATCCACGGCTCGAAACCCGGCGCGCTGTCCGGGTGCGTCAGATAGTGCCAGCGGCTTGCGGAGGAAGGGAATGGACGTTCCCGACCCCAGCACTGTTGCTCCTGACAAAACAGTTCAAATAACGCGATGCGATCCAGAATCACGTTTTTATCGGCGCACTCCCGACCTTCGACATCGGCGCGGGCCAGTATTGCCAGCAGCCGGGTATCAACCCGCATCGCTGCGCTAAGCAGTAACCGTTCGGGGGCAGGGCGCTCAAGCAGCCATAGCGGAAGGCCATGCAGGCGTACCAGCGAGGCAATCTGCTCACGCAGCACAAACGGCGTGGGAATATCACGGAAGAGAATTTCTCTGGCAGTCAGTTCCCCTTTGCGCGCGTGACCAGGAGAGGAGATGCGTCCCTCTTCATCAATACGCGTGGTGCTGCGTTTTTCAACATCGTGCAGCAGCGCAGCGGCCCATAACAGCGCCTGCTGCTGAGGCTTCAGCGCCTGATAGCTGGCTTGCGCACGCAGCGCATCAAGCACCATTTCCGTATGAATGCCAACATTACCTTCCGCATGATGATGCGCGTCCTGCGGCACGTTGTGCATCTCGTCCACCCAACTGAATTGTTGGCGAAGGTCAGGCCAGCTTTGCGTCTGGCTCATCGTCCAGATCATGCTTTTTCTCCTGGTTGAAACTCCCATGCCATTCGCGCACGTCGCCAGTGGCGTTTCCAGTGCTGGTCAGTTTTGACATGGTTTTTCCGCACGTATTTAAAAACGTTGTGGGCAAAATCCGCCACCGGGAAGGCGTCAGCGTTGCGGCTGACGATACCTTCCACCGTACAGGGCAGGCCGGTATGGACATCAAACGGCGCGAATGCGCCGCGGCTATCGGTATGCGTCAGAAAGCGTTGCCGCCATGCTGGCTCACTGTTGCCCGGCGGGTCAATGGTGATTTCCGGTACGCAGGGGAAATCAAACAGCGCGGCGTAGAACTTCACCTCTTCCCAGCTTAACCATGTCTCATGACAGCGCACGGCAAACAGGTAAAAGTCCTGCTCAAGCTGGTGATATTCAATGGAATGCACGGCATACAGATTTTCGCCAAATAGCTCCAGATCGCCCAGATCGTGCTTCAGCAACTGCCAGCGCTGGCGGATTTTATGCGTCCAGGCGGAGTCCGTCGGCGCGGCGTGCGAACGGGCGAAAACGCCGTGACGATTGAGGCAATTATTCTCGCCGTCCAGTTTTTCGGTATGCACCAGGGAAGCGATCGCCTGCAAATCCTGCCAGTAGTGAGCGTTAATGCGATCTTCGCTGGTGGTGCCGGGGGAGAAAGGATAGTGCCAGGTTCTCCCGTATTTTCGTTGGGTATTCATGATAATCCATTATTCGGTTTTTTAGTTGAGCTGAAAGCGCGAGGAAAATCAGCGTGGCGATCCCCGGCATGGCGGTTAATCGGGCCAGGCGGGAGGGCAATCAGTGGAAAAACGACCGAGCGGATGGCTCAGCACCGGTTGAAAAGTGAACGGAAAGAGCGGGGCGGGGAGATAATACGCGGGTTAAAAAGTGATTGCAAAAAAATGGGATCCGCAGATCCCATTGGGGTTGATGATAAACCGTCCGTGGAACACGGGGCGACCACCGGGTTGGGCCTCCCTCCGGGACCCCAATCCCGGTGTTTCCCCTGACAACCCACTTTTTCAGCGGTCTGAATGGGATCCGCAGATCCCATTATATTTAGTGGGCTCCACCCCCACCACCGCCTGCACCAAACGGCGGCCTGGCAAACCAGACCAGCCCGAGCAGAAGAATAAATATCCCTGCCGAAATCCAGAAGATCTCGTTGGCGGAAATAATTAACCCCTGATTGGTAATTTGCTGCGCCAGCCAGCCGGACGCCTGCTGCTGCGTCATACCCAGTCCCTGAAGCTGATCGTACATCTGCTGGGCCTCGGGATTATACGGATTAACCGACTCGGTGAGCTGCGCATGATGCAACGACTCGCGGTTGGTCCACAGGGTTGTGGTGATTGAGGTGCCAATCGACCCGGCAAGGGTTCGCGTAAAGTTCGACAGACTCGATGCGGCGGCCAGACGCTCCGGCGGCAGGCCGGAAAGCGTAATCGTGGTCAGCGGCATAAAGAAGCAGGCGACGGCAAAGCCCTGGATAAACTGCGGCCACGCCGAGGCACCGAAATCCATGCCGGGTTCGAAGGTATACGCACGCCAGTAGAAGCAGACCGCATACATGATAAAGCTGAACGTCACCAGACGGCGCATATCCAGTTTATGTGCAAAGCGGCCGATAATCGGCGACAGGAGTACCGGGATCACCCCGACGGGAGCCGAAGCCAGACCGGCCCAGGTGGCGGTATAGCCGTAGACCTCCTGCAATAGCTGCGGCAACAGGACAATCGCGCCGAAGTAGAGCATATAGGCCAGACTGATACACAGGCAGCCGATGGTAAAGTTGCGCGACTTAAACAACGACAGATCGACAATCGGGTTATCGTCGGTCAACTCCCAGACGATCAGGAAGGCAATCGACACCACGGCGACCACCGTCAGCACGATAATTTCACTGGACGCGAACCAGTCCAGCTCTTTACCCCGGTCAAGCATGATTTGCAGACTGCCAATCCCGAGCACCAGCAGCCCCAGCCCGACGCCATCAATTCGCCGTTGCTCGGTGCGGGTCTCGCGTCCGCGCAGCGATTGCAGGGTCAGCAGCACCACCAGAATGCCGATCGGCACGTTGATGAAGAAGATCCAGCCCCAGTGGTAGTTGTCGCTGATATAGCCCCCGAGGATCGGCCCGCAAATCGGCGCGACGATCACCGTCATCGACCACAGCGCCAGCGCGATGGAGCGTTTGGCGGGCGGGTAGTTACTCAGCAGCAGACTTTGCGACAGCGGGATCAGCGGCCCGGCCACAATCCCCTGAATGACGCGGAAGAAAATCAGCATCGTCAGGCTGCTGGAGACGCCGCAGGCCCAGGAGGCAATCGCAAACGCCACCGTGGACCACAGGAACAGTTTTACTTCCCCGACGCGTTTTGCCAGCCAGCCGGTGATCGGAATGGAGATCGCATTCGCCACGCCGAAGGAGGTAATCACCCACGTTCCCTGGCTCAGTGACGAGCCAAGGTTCCCGGCGATAGTGGGGATCGCGACGTTAGCAATGGTTGAGTCCAGCACCTGCATGAAGGTCGCCAGCGACAGCGCGATGGTCATGATGACCAGTTGCGCGCCCTCCAGCGGTTTTTGCTGTTGCATTACGCTCACCTTAAATTACCCTGCGTTAGCCTGCACAATGTCATTAATGAGTTTGTTAACAGGTTCAAGGCTGATTTCGCGGGCGTTACTTTCGTATGCCGGATTTTTACGCGCCTGATTCGCCAGCATTTGTCCGTCGCGATTGGTCGTATCGACGGTCACCAGCGTAGACAGACCAATGCGCAGCGGATGGTCAGTAAGCTGTTTCTGGTCCAGTTCGATACGCACGGGCAGACGCTGAACCACTTTGATCCAGTTACCGGTGGCGTTCTGCGCAGGCAGTAGCGAGAAGGCGCTGCCGGTACCCATATCCAGGCCCACCACTTTACCGGTGTATTTGATATCGTCGCCATAGACATCGCTGACGACGGTAACCGACTGGCCAATACGCATATGCGCAAGCTGGGTCTCTTTAAAGTTAGCGTCTACCCACAGGTTAGTGGCGGGCACCACGGCCATCAGCGGCGTGGTTGGGCTAATCTGCGCGCCGGGCTGAACCGAGCGGCGGGAAACGTAGCCGGTCAGCGGGCTGACGATTTTGGTACGTTGCAACGCAAGCCAGGCATTACGCACTTCGGTCGCGGCCTGCTTCACCGCTGGCTGATCTTCAAGGCGGGTGCCGAGGATCATCGCCTGATTGGCATTGTACTGCTGAATTGCCACGTCAAGCTGCGCCTGAGCGCTGGCAACAGCATCACGCGCATGTTGCAACTCTTCCCGGCCAATCAGGTTGGCGGAGCCGAGCGGCACGCGGCGGTTGAGGTCGGTTTGCGCCTGAGAGAGCGCCGTTTTCTGCACGTTGATATTCGCCTGCAACTGCTTGCTGTTAATCATTTGCTGGCGGGTCTGGCGCACGCTGGAGGCGAGTTCGGTCTGCGCTTTTTCAAACGCCTGCTGAGCATCGGTCTCATCAAGAGTGACCAGTACGTCGCCTTTTTGCACGAAGTCAGTGTTATCGGCCCAGACTTTCGTTACGCTGCCCGACACCTGCGCCATGATTTGCACCTGATTCCCTGCGACGTAAGCATCGTCGGTTTCTTCAAAATGACGCAGAACCAAAAACCAGTAAATTCCCCATGCCACGGCAATAATAATAAAGAGCAGGGTCAAAAGCAGAAGCAGGCGTTTACGCTTGCCCTTCTTCTTCACCGGTTGCTGCGGGGCTGGAATCGCCGCATTTTCGCTCATGTTATTCTCCACGATCTTATTATTTCACATCGGCTTATGCCGACCAGTTTGTCAGACAGGCCAGCAGTTTTAGCCTGCTGGCCTGTCAATTTCTTTTTAATCAGGATATGCGAGCGACACGAAACGTTAGCGCAACGCCTCGAGGATTGCGCCTTCTTCGTCCATCTGATCGAGACGGGTCAGAAGCTTACGCGTGATCTGCTCAAGCTGTTCTTGTTCAGTGGTGTTCAGCGCTGACCAGAGTTTGTTCAGGCACTGATGCTGAGGGGGAAGGACTTCACGTAAGAATTGATGGCCTTTCTCAGTCAGTTGCAGATGCAGGCAACGGCGATCGTTATCGCTTTCACGACGTTCGATCCAGCCGCGCTTTTCCAGCTCATCGGCGATACGGGTGGCATTAGTACGAGATGATCCTAACGCACAGCTTAATTCGGAAGGCTGAATGCTGTGATCTTCCTGAGACTCCAGCGTGATGAGCGCCATAAATAACGTCTCGTTGATCCCCTGTGCTTTCAACATCTTATTGCGGTTTTCGAGCAGTTTGCCCTGCATATGCATACACAGGCGAGTCAGAAGCACTTCCTTGAAGGGAAACTCCTCATAGCGACTGGCACGGAATTTTAGCATTTGTTCAATGGGCGTAAACGAACTATCCATTTGGGCATGACCTCATTAGTTTCAGCCGATATAATAACGACAGTGACAAATAAAGTAAATCCATTAATTACCTAAATTAATATTTACCAATTATATATTCGTCAGCCATTTCCAGGCCAATCCATAGGCGGCAGCGCTCAAGAGTGTTGGAATAATAATGCTGCGGGTCTTATAGAAGCTGATGCCCAGCACGGCAAATCCTACCAGGGTGGGCAGCAGGCGTTGTACATCAGCGATAACCTCTGGTGCGCTGGAGACCACCAGCAGTGCGCAGATAGAAGCGATGCCGATAGTGTCGAGCAGCACGCCGGACGCGCCGTGTTTTACCGGGGCGGGGCGACCTGATTGCAGGCGCAGCGGCAAATAACGAAACAGGTAATTCACGCTGCCCACCAGCAGACCGAGTAAAAGAACGCTACTGCTCATGCTTTTTCTCCTTCAGAGATGCCTGTATTAGTGCGGTCAGGCATCCGCAGGTAATGCCCGCCAGAATGGCGACCGGAATGGAGACCAGGGTAACGCCTGCCAGCGAACCGATAAGAGCAGCCGTCACGCAAAGCGATTGTTTACGCTGAAAAGAGGCCAGCAGAAAGCTCATGAACAGGGCCGGGAGCATAAAACCCATCGCCGCTTCGATGGCGGGATACCCGGCCAGCAGGCCGTTGCCTGACCAGGCACCGACGATCGTTCCCAGCACCCAGGACGCCCACGAGCAGAAGGCAATGCCGATCATCCAGTTTTCACTCCAGCGGCGATTGTCCCGCACCAGTTTAGCGGTGGCGGCGGCAAAGACTTCATCGGTGAGACCAAAAGCCCACAGTGCCGTTTTAGGCTTACTAAGCCGTGTGACAATCCGGCTGCGCAGGGAAGGGCCGTACAGAACGTGACGAACGTCCATCGCCATCACCGTCAGCGCCGCAATCCACAGCGAACTGCCCGCCGCCAGCATGGTAGTGATCACAAACTGGCTGGCACCGGCATAAATGATGCAGGAAAAAAAGAGGCTCTCAACGGGTGTAAAGCCAAGCCGGGTGGCGTTAAGGCCAAAGGCGAAGGCGACCGGGATATAACTGATTACGATGGGCAGACTGTCTTTGATCCCCTCAAACAGGGTGGCCTGATTAAGCGGAAAGCTATCGGAAGTGTGAGCGGGGCTTGCCATATTTTTGATTGATTTATAACCGGGGTGATAATCACGTGAATTAACAGGTTATAACACCATACCAGACGGCGGGAGGGGTTAACATCCCACCGTCAGACAAGATTAGTAAGCTGAACCGCGCCACCAGGCCAACAGATTCAGTACCGCGATAATCGCGCCCGCTCCGCAGACGCCCGCCCAGCCCGCGTGTTGCCAGGCAGCGGCGGAGATCAGCGAGCCTGCCGCGCCGCCGATAAAATAGCTGGTCATGTAGCCTGCGGTCAGGCGATTACGCGCATCGGGCTGCACGCGGTAAATCACCGTCTGGTTAGTGATATGTACGCCCTGAACGGTGAGGTCGAGCACCAGAATACCGATAATCAATGCGAGCACAGAGGCGTGGCCGAACCAGATGGCTATCCACGACAGCAGCAGCAGCAGCAGGCCGACGGTGGTTGTCAGGTGGGCTTTGCCTTTGTCCGCCAGTCCACCCGCGGGGCGTGCGCCCAGCGCGCCTGCGGCACCCGCCAGACCAAACAGGCCAATCATGCTTTCTGAATAGTTAAACGGCGGGGAGGCGAGCAGAAAGGCCATCGAGGTCCACAGAATGCTGAAGTTCGCAAAGGTCAGACAGCCGAGGATGGCGCGGGTGCGCAACAGCTTGTTGTGCAGAAAGAGGGTAAAGACCGAGCCGAGGATCTGCGGATAGTTAAGGTGGTTTTCCTGTTTTATCTTCGGAAGGCCGCGCCACAGGGCCAGGGCCATTAATGTCATTAACACGGCGGCCACCCAGTAGACGGTGCGCCAGCCACCCAGATCGGCGAGAAGTCCGGCTACCGTTCGCGCCAGCAGAATGCCAAGCAGCAGACCGCTCATAATGGTTCCCACCACTTTACCGCGCTTTTCCGGTGTGGCGAGGGTGGCGGCCAGCGGGACGAGGATCTGCGCCACTACCGAAAAGAGGCCGGTCAGCGCGGTACCGAGAAGCATTACCGCGAGCGACTGACTGCTGGCGGTCACTAACAGTCCGATCGCTGAAAGCAGCGTCATGGAGACAATCAGTTTGCGCCGTTCAAACATATCCCCCAGTGGAACCAGGAACAGCAGACCTGCCGCGTAGCCTAATTGAGCCACCGTGACGATAAATCCTGCCTGGCCGGGCGTCAGAGAAAACGCTCTGGCGATGGTATCGAGCAGCGGCTGTGGATAATAGTTGCTGGCGACGGCAAGGCCGGTGGCGACGGACATAAGCACGATAAGCGTCGGGCTCAGCGCCTGAGTAGATTTGTTCATTGTTATCAGTGATGGTTATTTACGTTGTACCCATAATAACGAATGATTGATGCTAACGGGGAGGGAGAGCGTGTTGGATTGTGCGGTTGGGGTTATCCCCTCCCGTGGAGGAGGGGAGATCAGAACGATTATTTCTGCGCTGCCAGCGCGTCCTTCACCCAGCCGTCGAACTGCTGCTGGTGGGCTTTGATCCAGCCATCAACGTGGCCCTGGACATCAGCCTCGGACGCTTTACCCTCATGCATCATCGCGTTCTGCGCGTTGATATCCGCCAGCGGCAGTTTCATCAGCGAGAACAGCTTCGCCGCCGCCGGGTTTTTCTCCGCCCAGGCTTTGTTGGCGACGATATGCATGGTATTTACCGGGAAACCATAGTTCGCGCCGTTCGGCAGTTTGGTATCGATATCTTTCTGCTCACCCGGCAGTGAAGAGAACGGCACCTGTAACCAGACCACATCTTTACCCGGTTTCATCACATCGCTCACCCAGTACGGCGTCCAGGTGTAATAGAGGATCGGCTTACCTTCTTTAAAGCGGGTAATGGTATCCGCCATCATCGCTGAGTAGTTGCCGTGGCTGACATCAACCGTTTTTTCCAGATCAAACGCTTTATTCTGGTGGTTAATAACCGCTTCACAGCCCCAGCCCGGCGAGCAGCCCATCATGTCCGCTTTGCCATCGCCGTTAGTATCAAAGATTTTGGCAATCTTCGGATCTTTCAGCTGAGCGAGATTGGTGATTTTATACTGCTCGGCGGTTTTTTTATCGATCAGATACCCCTGCGCCGCACCGGTCACAAACACGCCTTCACGATAAAACTTTTTGTCGCCACCCGCGGCGGCATACATATCGTCGTGCAGCGGCTGCCAGTTAACGGCGGTAAAGGTCGCATCACCAGAAGCAATGGAGGTGTAGCCCACGTTATAGTCAACTTCGCTCGGCTTATTCACGGTGTAGCCCAGCTTCTCCAGCGCGCGGCTGACCAGCAGCGTCTGGAAGGATTCTTCAGAAATGGTGCTCTGCACCGGCTGAACGGTTACGCCTTTACCCGGCAGATCGGCCGCAAAGGTGCTGGTGGAAACAAGAGTGGCCAGGGCAGTGGCTAAAATCGTGCTATGTCGCATCGTTGTTCCTTTTTAATTGAGTGAGGTCGGGCAGGCCCGGCAGACGTTGCGCCGCCGGGCAAGGGTGATTATTTGATGAAGGGGCGAGTGACTAATCCCAGCGGGCCAGTCGCGTACCAGCGGCGGTTACCGCGACTGCGGGAATCGCGGCCAACGGCCTGGGTAAGGCGGTCAAGAATGATGGCGAGGATCACGATCCCGACGCCGCCAACGGTCGCCAGACCCATATCAAGACGGCCAATACCGCGCAGTACCATTTGACCCAGACCGCCTACGGCGATCATCGAGGCGATCACCACCATCGAGAGGGCCAGCATCAGCGTCTGGTTGACGCCTGCCATGATGGTTGGCATTGCCAGCGGGAGCTGCACTTTAAACAGCATCTGACGCGGGCTGGCCCCAAAGGAGCGCGATGCCTCAATGAGATCCGCCGGTACCTGATTAATACCGAGGATCGTCAGGCGCACAATCGGTGGCAGGGCGAAGATAATGGTGACCACTACGCCCGGCACGTTACCGATCCCGAACAGCATGACGATAGGTACCAGGTAAACGAACGCGGGCGTGGTTTGCATCGCATCCAGCAGCGGACGGATAATTTTCGCCGCACGCGGGCTTCGTGCCAGCCAGATCCCCAGCGGCAGTCCCAGTATCACGCAGAACAGTAGCGCGGTGAGCACCAGCGCCAGAGTGATCATCGCTTGCGACCATGCGCCAATCGCGCCAATGGCAATCAGGGAGATCAGCGTCGCGATCCCCATGCCGAGGCCGGAAATCTGCCAGGCAATCAGGGTAAAGACGAGAATCGCCACCGGCGCAGGCATTCCCAGCAGCAGCTGCTGGAAACCGTTGAGAATATAATCCACCGGCACGCGAATGCCCTGGAATACCGGGCGGAAGTGAGTCACCACCCAGTCGATCCCCTGCGTCACCCAGCTATCGAGTGGGATCAGCGTCTTGTGGAACGGATCCATGATATTGAAATGTTCTGGTGCTGGCGCAGGCGCGCTATTAAGCCAGTCGGCGCTTCCACCACCGTCGGCGGGCGCGGCGGGCGTGCCCCAGGCATCGGCGGATTGTGCTGCGCTGTCGGCGGCAGGTGCGGTTTCCCACGGGTTATTTTGATCAGCCATTGGTAGCCCCCTCGCGATCTAAAGACTGTAGCAGCATCCGTTTTGAGATGATGCCGAGGTATTGCTGCTCTTCATCCACTACCGGTACGGCACAGGGTGCCTGGCCCACATGGGAAAGCAGTTCGCTGAGCGGCGTTTGCGCCTCCACCGCAAGCGGGGAATCGATTAACGCCGCGTCGATACCCTGCTGCTGGCTGAGCGCCGCTTTCAGGGAGTCAATGGAGACAATGCCGACATATTTATTGCCGCGTTCAATCACATAACCGTATTCGCGATCTTCATCCTGTAATAATTTGAGCGCTGAACGCGGACCGAAGCCCGGCGTTTTACGAATCAACCCTACCGGACTACGGCGGGCAATATCTTTCGCACTGAAGACCTGACTAATATCCACACCACGGAAGAAGGTGCGCACATAATCATTGGCCGGATTATTGAGAATTTCATCCGGCGTACCGACCTGAACCACTTCACCATTTTGCATAATGGCAATGCGGTCCCCAATGCGCATCGCTTCATCCAGGTCGTGAGAAATAAAGACCACGGTACGCTGATGCTTCGCCTGCAATTTCACCAGCTCATCCTGCATTTCGGTACGAATTAACGGATCGAGGGCGGAGAACGCTTCGTCCATTAACAGAATATCAGGATTGATGGCTAAGGCGCGGGCCAGACCGACGCGCTGACGCATACCGCCAGATAGTTCATCCGGGTAGCCGTGGGCATAATTTTCCAGGCCGACCTGACGCAACGCATCCAGCGCTTTTTCCTGACGCTCCTGCGCAGCAACGCCTGCCAGCTCCATACCAAACGCGGTATTGTCCAGCACGGTCATATGTGGCATCAGTGCAAACGACTGGAACACCATCGCAATCTTCTTCCTGCGCACCTCGCGGAGTTCAGCATCTGAGATTTTGGCGATATCGACGCCGTCAATCAGCACCTGTCCACGGGTGGGTTCAATCAGGCGATTGAGAAGGCGTACCATTGTGGATTTACCCGAGCCGGATAATCCCATGATGACAAATATCTCGCCTTCTTCAATGGCCAGACTCGCGTCTTTAACGCCAAGCGATAGCCCTGTTTTTTCCAGAATTTGCTCTTTCGAAAGTCCTTTCTCGATATATTTGAATGCGCGCTGTGGATGCTCACCAAATACTTTATATAGATTCTTAACTTCTAATTTAATTGCCATGCAATAAAAAGATTCCCGTTATTTGCTTTTGTCGATTTGCTACCTGTAAGAAATAATCACCGCGGTATACCCTAGCACACTGAGAATCTGAGGCAACCCTCACCCTGCCGGTTGGCATGAATATTGCCGTACCAGGATCGGCGGCATTTCCCATGATATAAGGGCTGAGCGGGAATCGAATAAAGTTGATATTTTTTTATAGCCACAACAGAAGAACGTCCTGAATCGGATGATTCTGACGATTATGCTTTGCACTATTAACCTTAACCTAAATTGAAATATATGTGTGATAAATATGCAATCTTTGGGAAATATCCGGCCAGGAAACAAGGGATATTTCCTGACGAATAATCATGACAAGGCTAACGCTGGGTCGACTGACGGACCATCAGTTTTCCGGTCATCATCACCTGGGTGGCCGTATCTTCACCCTCACAAAGATATTCCACGGCGAGCCGCCCCAGCTCGGCGTAGGGAAGCTGAACGCTGGTTAATTCCGGCGTGAGCTGGCTGGTATAGCGCTGATCGTCGTAGCCGGCTACCATCACCTGCTGAGGAACGCTGATCTGCAATTCGGCCAGCGCCTGATAGCAACCCAGCGCGAGCCAGTCGCTGGCGCAAAATATGGCGTCCGGTGGCGGTGAACACTGCATCAGCTGGCGGGTGGCGCACCGGGCTTCATTAAGCTGCCAGTTGGTGCTGATAACCAGCGAAGGGTCAAACTCGATCTCTGCCTGCGCCAGCGCCGCTTTATACCCTTCCAGACGATGTTGTGACGCATCCATCCAGCGATCGCCGGTAATATGCGCGATGCGTCGCGCGCCCTGGCCGATCAGATGACGGGTAACCTGCAAGGCATTGGCATAATCGTTCGGCAAAAACGTCGGCACCATCGGATAGTTGCGGTCATAGACGTTCAGCAGCACCAGCGGGATGCGGGTGCAATTGTCAAACGGTGCGAAATCAATCGCGCTGGTGATAGGGGACGCAAGAATAATTCCGGTGCAGCGCCGCTGTTCAAGCTGACGGATAATATGGATCGCCAGTTCACCATCATCACCGTAGTCGTAAATGGTCAGCAGGGTGCTGTTGCGCCAGGCGGCATCCCTGGCCTGATTAAACGCATCGACAAAAGGATCGTAGCCGGGCATGGCGTTGACCAGGATAGCAAGCTCCTCCTGCCCCTCCAGCTGATGCGGCGAGGGGATCTTTTTATATCCCAGCTTTTGCGCGGTGCCGATGACCCGCTGACGCGTTTCATCGCTGAGCTTAATGCTCTGTGAGTTATTGAGGATCAGTGACACCGTCGCCTGCGAGACTCCCGCCTCGCGAGCGATATCGTTCATGGTAATTTTTTCTTTCTTTTTCATAACCTTCGCCATCGGTTATCTGATTTCTGACCCACTATACCATAGCCTGACAGGGGTTTTCTGGCCGCGCTCGTAAAAGCGATGGAATGTGATCGTCGTAACAATTACCTCACGGCGATCTTGCGGTTCAGGATACTAAGTAATATTTATTAGCTAATAAATATTACTTGCGAGCGACTACAGGAGAAATTATGCGTCAACAATGGAGTAAAGAGCAGGCAAATCATTGGTATCAGCAGCAGGGTTGGATGTGCGGATTTAACTATCTGCCACGGACCGCCGTGAACTGGACCGATATCTGGCAGGCCGAAACCTTCGATGCGCCGACTATCGATCAAGAGCTGGGGTGGGCGCAGGACGTGGGTTATAACACCTTGCGTATCAACCTGCCGTTTATCGTCTGGCAGCACGATCGCGACGGCCTGATTAGCCGCATCGACGCTTTTTTAACGATAGCGGCGAAACATGGTTTTCGTACCATGCTCACCCTGATGGACGACTGCGGATTCTCCGGCGATGAACCTTATCTCGGGCCGCAAAAAGCGCCGGTGCCCGGCAAACATAATAGCCAGGCCGCCGCCAGCCCGGGCCGTGACAAGGTGTGCGATTATGCGGTCTGGCCGGAAATCGAACGCTATGTGCGCGATATCATCCGTACCTTCCGCGAAGATGCGCGTATTGTTGTCTGGGATTTGTACAACGAGCCGGGCAACCGCGGCACCTTTGCCAGCGGGACCGAAGAGGTGCTGTACGATGAAAAGCTGGAGCGTTTTGCGCTGGAGTTAATGACGAAGGCCTTCCAGTGGGCGCGAGACGAAGATCCTGTTCAGCCTTTGACCGTAAGCGCCTGGCATCTTTCGCAGGATCCGGAGCAGCCGGATGAGGAGATCTATCAGCACCCGGTCGATCGCGCTGCACTGGAGCTCTCTGACGTGATCAGTTTTCACGCCTATGTCGGCACGGCAAAAATGGTCCGCGCGATCCGTCACGTGGAGCAATTTGGTCGTCCGCTGTTTTGCACCGAATGGCTGGCCCGTCACGTCGGCAGCACCTTTGAGGCGCAGCTACCGCTTATGCATGGCTGTAACGTGGTGCCGTATCAGTGGGGGCTGGTACGCGGGAAAACGCAAACCTTTATGCCGTGGCCTGGCGTTCTGAAAGAGCAGGGCGATTATGCTCACCTCTGGTTCCACGATGTTTTCGATGAAAACGGGCTGCCATTCCGTAAAGCTGAGCTGGAACTGGTATCACATCTTGCCCGTATTGATCTGCACCCACGCTTCTGACGAATTAGAAAAACAATTTTTAAAATATACCCCCCGGTGTCCTGACCGGGGGAAAGAAAGGAATTTCTTATGGCAACGGTAATGAAAATACCCCAAAAAGAGCTATGGTCTTATTTTGGCTAAACGGTTATGACCCTGGCGTCGTTCTATATTATCGACGCGCCAATGTCTACAAAAATTATTTATGCTGGTGTGACCTATATTTTATGGGGGACGCTGTACGCTATTTCGGATATTCCTTTCTGGTCGATTTCATCGGTGATGAGCAGCAAACCCCGCGAGCGCACTAAGGCGGTGACAGCAGCCGTTCTCGGCGTCAACGCTGGCTGCGCCTGCGCCAATATTTTCTTTCCCCGCCTGACGAAGTTCTTCGCGCCTTATTCTACCGATCATGGCTATTTTATGGCGGTGCTGGTGATGATGGTTGTGGGTATGTTATTAATGCTCAACGGCTTCTTTAATGTGAAAGAGCGCGTTCCGCCAGGCATGGAAAAGGTCACTATGCGGGATACTTTCCGCAACTTGTGGCAGAATAAACCGTTGTTTATCGTGCTGTGTGCTTTTTTTGCCTGGTCCTGCACAATATTGCCAACGGCATTTATATTTACTTTTTTATTTATAATATGGCGGATGCCAGCTTGCAGGCCGCGATTGGTACCATGGGTATTCTTGCCGCGCTGGCCTGCTTAGTCGCGCCGGTATTGACCCGACGTTATAAAAAACGCACGTTATTTATGGCGCTCTGCGTGCTGGATATTGTGGTACGGGTGATTTTATGGTTCTGTGGTTATCAAAGCCTTATCCTGTTATTTTCTTTACTGGGACTTAGCACGTTATTTGTGATGATGAGCAACCTGTTTGTCTCTGCAATGATCGTCGATACCATAGAATACGCGGAGTACCATACCCATAAACGCTGTGCCGCAATCACCTTTTCCGGACAGACGTTTACCGGCAAAATGTCAGTCGCCGTTGGCGGCGGACTGATTGGGGTTTATCTGACCCTGATTGATTATGTTCCGCAGGCGGCTACGCAAAGCGAGAGCGTGTTGAACGGCTTGTTCTTCGGCATCAGCTTATTACCGGCGATTGGCTCGCTTGTCCGTATGATCATTATGTACTTTTTTGACTTTACGGAAGATAAGCACGCCGAAATTAGTCGGTTACTGGCCGAGCGTCGGGAACAGCAATCTGCCGCTGCCCTGACTGACACACCTGCCCGCGTTTCAGCCGTTGATTAATCGGGTGGTGAAAGACAGGTTTGCTGCCGGGCGGCGTCTGCTGTCCGGCAGTCCTGCCTTCAGAAATTCCAGTCTTCGTCTTCGGTTTCCACCGCTTTGCCCATCACATAAGATGAACCTGAACCGGAGAAAAAGTCGTGGTTTTCATCGGCGTTAGGCGAGAGCGCCGCGAGAATAGCCGGGTTGACCTCCGCCATTTCTGGCGGGAATAACGCTTCATAACCGAGGTTCATCAGCGCCTTATTGGCGTTATAGCAGAGGAAGGCCTGAACATCCTCTTCCCAGCCCGTATCGGCATACAGATCGTGGGTGTAGGCCAGCTCGTTGTCATAGAGATCCATCAGCAGTTCGAGGGCAAAATTCTTCAGCGCCTCGCGCTCTTCCGCGCCCAGTTTCTCCAGCCCTTTCTGATATTTATAACCAATATAGTAACCGTGCACCGCCTCATCGCGAATAATCAGGCGAATCAGATCGGCGGTATTGGTCAGCTTCCCGCGGCTGGAGAAATACATCGGCAGCCAGAAGCCGGAATAGAACAGAAACGACTCCAGAAACACGCTGGCGATTTTTTTCTTCAGCGGCTCGTCGGCGCGGTAGCGCTCCAGGATCAACTGTGCTTTACGCTGCAACGGCGCGTTCTCTTCGCTCCACAGATAGGCGGCATCCACGTCTCTGGTCTGGCACAGGGTGGAGAAAATCGAGCTGTAGGAGCGGGCATGCACCGCCTCCATAAAGCTGACGTTCGACAGTACCGCCTCTTCATGCGGCGTCAGCGAGTCGGCCATCAGCGCTGGCGCGCCCACCGTATTTTGAATGGTATCGAGCAGCGTCAGCCCGGTGAAGACGCGGATGGTGAGCTGTTGTTCCGCTGTGCTCAGCCCCTGCCAGGCGGGAATGTCATTCGACAGCGGCACCTTCTCCGGCAGCCAGAAGTTGCTGGTCAGGCGGTTCCAGACTTCAAGATCTTTATCGTCATGGATTTTGTTCCAGTTCACGGCGCTCACGCGCGACAGGCGATTCATCCCTCTCTCCTTACAGCGCGCATGACACGCAGCCTTCAATTTCGGTGCCTTCCAGCGCGAGCTGGCGCAGGCGAATGTAGTACAGCGTTTTGATGCCTTTCTTCCACGCGTAAATCTGCGCTTTATTGATATCGCGGGTGGTGGCGGTATCCGGGAAGAACAGCGTCAGCGACAGTCCCTGATCGACATGGCGCGTGGCTTCGGCATAGGTATCGATGATTTTCTCCGCGCCAATTTCATAGGCGTCCTGGAACAGCGCCAGATTATCGTTGGTCATAAACGGGGCAGGGTAGTACACACGCCCGGTTTTTCCTTCCTTACGAATTTCAATCTTCGACACGATCGGGTGAATGCTGGAGGTCGCGTGGTTGATATAGGAAATTGACCCGGTCGGCGGCACCGCCTGCAAATTCTGGTTATAAATGCCGTAACGTTTCACATCCTCGCTCAACTGCTGCCACATCGCGCGGGTGGGTAAGGTAATGCCGGCGCGTGCAAACAGTTCCGCCACTTTCGTCGTTTTAGGCTGCCAGTCATTTTCAAGATACTGACGGAAATACTCGCCGCTGGCATAGCGCGACTGCTCAAATCCAACGAAGCGCTGGTTACGCTCGCGGGCAATCATCATGGACGTATTCAGCGCGTGCCAGGTGATGGTGTAGAAATAGAGATTGGTGAAATCCAGCCCTTCCGGCGAACCGTAGGCAATACCCTCCCGCGCCAGGTAGCCGTGCAGGTTCATCTGCCCCAGGCCGATGGCATGAGAGTCAGCATTGCCCGCCGCTACCGAGGGAACCGAGCGGATGTGGCTCATGTCGGAGACGGCGGTCAGGCCGCGAACGGCGGCTTCGACGGTACGGCCAAAATCCGGCGAATCCATCGTATGTGCAATATTCAGCGATCCGAGGTTGCAGGAGATATCGTGCCCGGTCTGCGCATAATCGAGATTTTCATCAAACGTTGAGGCGCTGTTGACCTGTAAAATCTCCGAGCACAGATTGCTCATGTTGATACGCCCGGCAATCGGGTTGGCGCGGTTAACCGTATCTTCAAACATAATGTACGGATAGCCGGACTCGAACTGGATCTCGGCCAGCGTCTGAAAGAAATCGCGGGCGTTAATCCAGGTTTTGCGAATTCGCTCGTCGGCGACCATCTCGTCGTAAAGCTCGCTCACCGCAATATCGCCAAACGGTTTGCCGTAAATGCGCTCTACATCGTAGGGTGAGAACAACGCCATCTGCGCATTCTCTTTCGCCAGGCGGAAAGTCACATCCGGGATCACCACGCCGAGCGAGAGGGTTTTAATACGGATTTTTTCGTCGGCGTTCTCACGTTTGGTATCAAGGAAACGCTGAATATCCGGATGGTGTGCGTGCAGATAGACCGCGCCTGCGCCCTGACGCGCGCCGAGCTGATTAGCGTAAGAGAAGGCATCTTCCAGCATTTTCATCACCGGGATCACCCCGGAGGACTGGTTTTCAATGCGCTTAATTGGCGCGCCCGCTTCACGCAGGTTGGAGAGCAGAAATGCCACGCCGCCGCCGCGCTTCGAGAGCTGGAGCGCCGAATTTACCGCCCGGCCAATCGACTCCATATTGTCTTCAATACGCAGCAGAAAGCAGGAGACCAGTTCGCCGCGCTGCTGCTTGCCGCAGTTGAGAAACGTGGGCGTGGCGGGTTGAAAGCGACCGGACAGCATTTCGTCGGTCAGTTGCTGTGCCAGCGCGGTATCGCCCTGCGCCAGCGTCAGCGCCACCATCGTCACCCGATCTTCAAAGTGCTCCAGATAGCGTTTGCCGTCGAAGGTTTTCAGCGTATAGCTGGTGTAAAACTTCCACGCGCCGAGAAAGGTCTGGAAACGAAAACCGCTGGCGTGCGCGCGGGCAAAAAGATCCACCACGAAGGCGCGGTCGTAACGGGCCAGCACGCTGTCATCGTAATAGCCTTCGCTAACCAGCCAGTCGAGGCGCGCATCCTGATGCGGGAAAGTGACCGTGTTAGGCAGGACGTGCGCGCTGTAAAAGGCGTCCACGGCCTGACGATCTTTCTCAAACTGGATATGGCCTGCTTTGTCGTACAGATTCAGCATGGCGTTTAGCGCATGGTAATCCGGCGCGGCCTGCGTTACGCGTTCTGCGGTTGTCGTTGCCAAAATTCGCTCACTCCTTTTCGCACGTTATCAATATCACGCTGGGTACCCATCAGCTCAAACCGATAGAGCCAGGGAACATTGCACTTCTGAGAAATGACATCTCCCGCGCGCCCGTAAGCCTCGCCGAAGTTGCGGTTTCCCGAGGCGATCACCCCGCGAATCAGCGCACGATTATGTTCATCGTTTAAAAATCGAATGACCTGGCGCGGCACTGCGCCTGCCGTTCCGCCGCCGCCGCCGTAGCTCGGCACAATCAGAATATAGGGTTCGTCTACCCGGATGCGTTCGCGCTCGTTCAGCGGAATGCGCACCGCGGGCAATCCCAGCCGCTCGATAAAGCGCAGCGTATTTTCCGAGCTGCTGGAGAAGAAGACGAGGGTGCTCATGCGCGGGCGGCGATGGGCGCGGCGCTAAGGCGATTAATCATATCCGGGCGAAAGCCAGACCAGCTGGTTTCACCGGCGATGACCACCGGCAGCTGGCGATAACCCTGGGCACGCAGCGTCTCGATTTCATCCGGCTCGACATCCAGGTTAACCATCTCAAAAGCCAGTCCGCGACTTTCCATCGCACGTTTGGTGGCGTGGCATTGAACGCAATCATTTCGAGTGTAAATAATAATACGCATGATTCGTATTTCCATTTAGAATGAGAGTGGCGGCGCGGATATCGCGTCGGAGTCGTGTTGCTTCATAAGATGAGATACTAGATGTAGATAACTAAAAGTTCAACCATACAAGATATAGTATTTTTAGATAAGTTTTGCCTGGCTGATGAACGTAGCGCGGGAAGGCGTGCTGTTGCTGACGTAGAGCGGAGCGGGCGAGGGAAAAAGAAAACCCCCGCTGGATGGGCCAGCAGGGGTTCCGGTAAAACCAGGGTGTAAATTAGCGGCGACGCAGGCTCAGCAGTGCGCCAAAGAAAATGCCAACGGCGGCGGCAGTACCGACGCTGCACCAGGGTTTATCGCGCAGAAACGTTTCCGCGCAGCCTACGGCATCACGCGTTGCCTGACCTACACGAGTGCGGCCATTAGCACGCGCACGCGTCTCTTTTAACAGCACTTTCGCTTTACGACGCGCTTCTTCCGCTTCACCTTTGGCATCACTGCCCCAGGACTTTAATACGGATTCAAGGCTATCCGCTAATTGGTTAACGTCATTCTGGATATCCTGTACGCCATCATCTACATCGTTACGGTTCGGTCGATTAAACATGGGATCCTCCATTGATTTCGATGTGTTTTTAAGTGTAGACCACCTTTTTTGACCCGGAAATTAAACGCAGCGCTAAAAACTCTTTTATGGACTTTTCTGAAAGCGGTGCTAATGCTGAATACGGTAAGGTGGCGATGCAGTAAAAGATAACGAGGATAAAATATGTATTTACGACCCGATGAGGTGGCGCGCGTTCTTGAAAGAATGGGTTTTACAATGGATGTGGTTACGCAGAAAACCTATGGTTATCAGCGTGGGGAGGACTATGTATATGTTAATCGCGAAGCGCGGATGGGAAGAACGGCGCTGATTGTCCATCCGACCCTGAAAGAACGGTGCATGACGCTTGCGGATCCGGCCTCGGATATAAAAACCTGCGATCACTATCAGCACTTCCCGCTTTATCTGGGAGGCCACCGCGAGGAACATTACGGTATCCCTCACGGCTTTAGTTCACGGATGGCACTTGAGCGTTTTGTTAAAGGCGTATTCGGCGAGTACCAGCCGGGTTAACGCTGTTCCCTCAGGCTTTCACCTGCTGGCCTGCCGTGACGCGAAAGAGACGGCGGCAGTAGTCCAGAAAGTAGCCGTAAACCGCCCCCATCAACATGGAAATCACAATATTCGAGCTGACGGCCGCCACGATTTGCGGCCAGCCTGCGCCTACGGTCAGCAAAATCGCAATATAGACCGGTGACTGGAACGTCACATACGCCACCACATCCGCCAGATTCTTAATCCATCCCGCCGGGCTAATGCGGCGCGCCACGCGCATAATGGCATCGCGATAGAAGCCGTAAGGCCACGCAATAATAATGTTAACCGGGATTGCCACCAGCCGCGAAGAAAGCGACTGCTCAAACGTCATTCCGGAGAGGAATATCTCGATCAGCATATTGACAATGGAGCAGTAGACCACCATTGCAAACGTGTCAGCCATCGCGTGACGCAGACGGGACTGCGCAGAGAACATCGTTGTGCTCCTGAAGAAAGGGGGAAAGGGTATTTATCAGCGGGAATCGCCGCCTCATTCGATATGTATAGATTATATGGCTGCTTATAAACGTACAACTAGTGGAATATTTTTATTTATTGCGTTTTTGTGGATAATTTGCTTTGTGGTTGGCTGTTTTTTGCGCGTTTCGTTATTTTCGTTGCTTCTGTGTTTTTACTTGTTTTAAATCAATGGGTTAAAAAGGAGAGATGTTTTGATGCATCTCAGATGATCTGCGCCACTTCACATTTTTCAGCAGAGTATCGGGAGCGGCGTCATTAAGCGGAAGGTAAAGCATTTTTTATAGGATAAAAACGCGTTTAGTAGACGATAATGCTGAAAAGAAGAGTCGCTTTTTATGCGATTAAAATGAATGGAAATGCATATTTGCATTGCGGCGAGGGTTGACCTCACCGCCTGTTATTAGCAAACGCCAAAATCGCCATCTTCGGCGTAGAGCACCACGTCAGCGGCCTTGAGCGTCACTTTATTGCCCTGCTCATCGTTTGCCGGGACGGCAACAATCTGGTCGGCATTAACTTCAATGATTTTTAATTTTGGACCGCCAATACGCGGCTGCACGATATCGCCCGTTGAGAACATACTTACTCTCCTGTGAGGTGTGGTTCATTGTTCAAAACATTAGCATAGTAACGTCAGGAAGGTAAAAGAGGGTAAAAAGGCAGGGCGCAACCTTCACCATTGACTACACTGTTTACCCGCAGAGATAAAATCTCTTTTTATACAATAGCCTGCTTTTTTATAGGGAGTTTTTTATGGGTTTTTGGCGCGTAGTGATTACGATCATTCTTCCCCCTTTGGGAGTACTTATTGGTAAAGGCTTCGGCTGGGCGTTTCTGCTGAATATTATTCTGACGCTGCTGGGCTATATTCCTGGACTCATTCACGCTTTCTGGGTACAGACACGAAATTAATGGACAGCCTCAGGGTATTACTCTGAGGCTTCAGTCTCTTCTTCCAGAAAGTGCAGCACGCGGGCAAGGGCAAAATGTACCGCCTGGTTAATCACCTCTTTAGGCTCACCGCTGAACTGCCGTGATTCGCTTATCACAGGCCGATCAAGTACTGACCATGCAAACCAGACAAAACCGGCAGGCGTGCCGTCCGGTCCATCATCCGGACCGGCATAGCCGCTGACCGCAACGGAAAGCGGTTCACCCGAGACCTCTCTTGCGCCCTGCGCCATCTCTTCCACGGTCTGCTGGCTGACGGCGGTATGCTCAGCCAGCGTCCGGGGATTAACGTGAAGTAACGTCATCTTCGCCTCATCGGTAAAGGTGACAAAACCACAGCCGTAAAAATCAGGGGTGTCTTTTGCCGCGCAAAGCGTGGTGGCGATTTGCCCACCGGTACAGGACTCAGCGGTCGTCAGGCGTAAATTCTTTTGCGTCAGGATGCTGCCCAGACGGTCTGTAAGCTGTTCTACAGAGAGCGAAGAAAGATCGTGTTGTTCAGTAGCGGACGGGCTTGTGGAATTATTCATTACGACCTTCATTGTTACCGGTTAACTTTCATTAATCACTACGCTACCAAGTAATATAGTCAAAATTCCTACAGCGGCAGAGAAATAAGCGCGGGTTGCCGCTTCGTTTAATCAGGGCGTTAGCGGTGATAACCCGGCGAATTTGCAGGAATGAAAGATGGCTGCCATGCTTAATACCTGAGTTAAATAACCGGAGAGGCTCCGATGAATAAGAAAGCACTTTTCATTCTTCTTGGCTCATTGCTAAGTGTAGGCGCACACGCTGAAGAAAAAGGTGGCCTGAAGCCGGGTGACGCTCCACCGCCGCCGCACGCGATGGATGACGGATATCGTGGGGTTGAGGATGCGCGTATCTCGACCATCGAGAAAGCAAAGGCGATGCACGATGGCGCGTCAGTCTCATTTCGGGGGAACCTGGTGAAAAAAACCGGTGATGACCGTTTCCTGTTCCGCGATAAAACCGGCGAAATTACGGTGCAAATTCCGCCGAGCGTCTTTGACGATCGCGAGGTTAAACCGGATCATCTGCTTACCGTGAGCGGTAGTCTGGATAAAAAACAGGATCCTCCTCTGGTCCGCGTCAGTCATTTAGAGAAATAGCAATACAAATTTTGCAGCGGAGACATTCTCTGCTGCAATGTATTCATCGGTTAAATTTTATACTCCTGAAAATATTATTTATCAGAATTAACTGATGAATTTATTTAACTACCAGCACTATAACTTTTAGTCACAACTGTTTATTCATAAACGGTGCAGAATGTAGGATGGTTATTTTCTGCTACACTTTTGATATCTTCACTGCATATAACGAGGTAAAAATGGGACTGTTTAACTTTGTAAAAGATGCTGGCGAGAAGCTCTGGGATGCAGTATCCGGTCATCATGACGATCAGGCAAAAAAAGTTCAGGATCACCTGAGTAAAACCGGTATTCCTGACGCGGATAAAGTTAACGTACAGGTGACTGACGGCGCAGCCGTGGTCTCCGGTATTGCTCTGAGCCAGGAAGCTAAAGAGAAACTGCTGGTAGCGGTAGGTAATATCGCGGGTATTTCCAGCGTTGACGATCAGGTTAAAACCGATGCGCCGGCTAAAGAGAGCCAGTTCTATACCGTCAAATCCGGCGATACCCTGAGCGCTATTTCAAAACAGGTTTATGGCGACGCAAATAAGTACAATAAGATTTTTGAGGCGAATAAGCCGATGCTGAAAAGCCCGGAGAAAATCTATCCCGGTCAGGTATTGCGTATCCCTGAGTAACAGATTGGTTTTCTGACAGTATTGCTGTTGGCCCCGACGCTCGCGCCGGGGCCAGTTGTATCAGAACGTATAAGACAGATTCACCGAATAGTTCAGCGGTTCGCCATACACTTCCGAATCCCCCAGCCAGGTGTAATAGCTGCGGTCAAACAAGTTTTCAACGTTAGCCTGCACCGCCAGTTGTTTCGTCATCTGGTAGCGGGCAAACAGATTCACCAGCGGGAAACTGCCCTGTGATACGCGCTTCGTTTCGCCGTCCGGCGCGGTCGCGTCTTTATACACCCTGTTCTGCCAGTTCGCCCCGCCGCCAATGGTGACGTCCGGCAGCATCGGCAACTGATAGCGGGTAAAGAGCTTGAACGTGGTCTGCGGCATGTTGCTGTTAAAGCGGCCAGACGTGTCGCGTGCGACATAGCGCGTTGCGCCGAAGGTCATTTGCAGATTGTCGGTCACCGCGCCGTTCAGTTCGAACTCAGCCCCTTTGCTGGTGGCCCCTTTTGCCGGGTAGTACGCCTGCTCGCTGCCACCGTTAACAAACGATCCATCAATCTCCTGGCCGACGTTATCCTGCTCAATACGGAACACGGCAAACGTGGCCGTCAGGCGGCCATTCAGCCAGTCGGATTTCAGCCCGGTTTCGTAGCTTTTCCCGGTGACAGGGGAAAGATATTTGCCGCTGCTGTCGCGCTTAGTCTGCGGCTGGAAGATGGACGTGTAGCTGGCGTAGGCCGACCAGATATCGTTAATGTCATAGATCAGTCCGCCATACGGTGTGATATTAGTCTTGCTCATATCGCCGCTGCTACCGTTGGTGCTCCACTGCGTATAGCGCGCGCCGACAATCAAGGAGAGCGGGTCGGCCAGCGAGAAGCGGGCGGCGGAGTAGGCGGATTTCTGCCGCACCACATCGTCGGCATTGAGATACCAGTCGCCCCATTCAGGATCGATAACATCGCCGTTCCAGCTATCATCAAAACGGCCCATCTGCTCGCTATCAATTGGACCGTCGGCACTGTAAGTGGCGTTATGCTGGCGACTGTAGCTCACCCCGGCAACCAGTTCATGCTGGCGGCCGAGCAGGGAGAACGGGCCAGTCGCATAGGTATCGACTGAATCCAGCTTACGCTTGCCTTTGTCTTTACTGCCGAAACCGCTGGTGCCTCCGCCGGTGATCATATCCGGGGAGCCCATCACATAGAGCAGCTTGTCGTTAAAATTCTCCTCCGCATGGGTGCCATTCACCCGCAGCGACCAGCCGTTATCGAAGTTATGCGTGGCGTTAGCAAAGACTTTACGCGAATCCAGGCTGTAGCGCGCCCAGTCCGCCGAGGTGTTAGTACTGCGATCGTAATGAGTGCGCACGCCGTTGCTGTACCAGGTCGGCAGCCCGCCCCAGGTCGGATTGCCGGTATTGCTCTCCTGATAGTCGTAGCCCAGCGACAGGGTGGTGTGGTCGGATACATCCGCATCCACCACCCCGTAGAGGAATTTTTTGCTTTTATGATAGCGGTCCAGCCAGCCATCCTGATCCTGATAGCCTGCGATAATACGCCCGCGCACCGATCCCATCTCATTCAGCGGGCCAGAGACGTCAGCCACATAACGCTGCTTATTCCAGCTTCCATAGCTGGCATTGACGTTGCCGGTAAAGGTTTTGCTGTCCGCATGTTTGCGTACCATATTGACCGACGCCGCCGGGCTGCCCGCCCCGGTCATCAATCCGGTAGCGCCGCGCACAACCTCGATGCGGTCGTAGATGGCGGTGTCAGACGCGGCATCGCCGTAGTTCCAGACGTCGCTGACGGAGGTCGGGATATCATCGTAGGTGTAGTTACTGATCTCAAAACCGCGCGAGAAGTACGAGGATCGCTCGCTATCGACAATTTGCGATGAGATACCGGTCGTGTTGTCCAGCACCTCGCCGATAGATTGCAGATCCTGATCTTCAATACGTTGCTGTGTGATAACGCTAAATGACTGCGGAACGTCGCGCGGCGTCAGCGTCAGCTTTGTTCCCGCGTGGGTAGTCGCCACATTGTAATCATGCGCAGTTTCACTCTCTGCGCCGTCGGTTTTACCTTCCACTATCATATCTTGCTCTGGCGTTTTCACCTCTTCAGCGTGCGCGAGGAGGGGAAAAACGGTGGCGTGGATAGCCAGCGCCAGAAATGAAACGGTAATGCCGGACGCGCCGGTTTCCTTGCTATCAAAAGACATACCAGGTTCCTGTCAGAAAGAGAGTGCCGCTTCTTTTAAGTTGTTGTGGCATCCCTTTTCTGTCGCGTGGGACGGAAAGGGAAGAAGCTCGCAATTTGAGAATGGCAATGATAATTATTATCCTTTACAATTTCCAGCATAGATTTACATTCTCTTTACGATATCGCGCATCAAAGGTTAGCAATGTTTATTGTTACGTTATAACATAATAAATTGGCGTCTGAACCGCACTCCGCCTGAAGCCGCCTATACTTACCCCTGACTTAAACGTTTATCACGATGAGGAGCACGACGATGGCCGCGAATAATAAACAGGACCGTATGCCCTATTTTATTTATCTCTGCGAGCAGCGCATTCTGGCGCAAAATATTGACGGCCATATTATTGATATCGGCGGATACCAGGCGGAAGAGGACGGCATCTCCTGGCTTCTGGATGGCAACAAAGAGCAAGGCGAGGGGGCCAGTACGGAGCGGGAAGCGCTGGATGATATCGCCAGTAAAATCGACTTTCTGTTTCTTGACGGCCAGTTTACCAGCCTGCCGGATTTGTCGGCTGACTATGGCGATAAGCTGGAAACCGCCAGCACGAAGCAGATTGTGTTGAATGAGCTGAGCGACGCGTCCGAAACGCGCCCCGAGGCGGAACGCTGATATCCTTACGGGAGGGGTAATGACCGTAAAAAATATCGCCGTGATCGGCGCTGGCGTGCTGGGGCTTTCCGTCGCCCGCTCGCTTGCCCGGCAGGGAGCGAACGTCACGGTTTTTGAGCGCAGCCAGCCAGGTGCCGGGACAAGCAGCACGACCTTCGCCTGGATTAACGCTAACGGTAAAAATCCGCAAAGCTATCATCGCCTGAATGCGCTGGCGATTGATGAACACGTGCGTCTTCAGCAGGAAAATACCGCTCAGGGACGCTGGCTATTACAAACGGGCACTTTCGAATGGGCGAGCGGAACGGCAGCGGAAGAGAGGCTGAATGCCCGGGTTAACAAATTGATGGCGCTGAGCTATCCGGTACAGTCGCTTACGGCGGAAGCGCTAAAACGCGCCGTGCCTGAAATTCGTATTGCTGCCGATGCCGGCAATATGTGGTACTTCCCTCATGAATGTTTATTAGTGCCGTGCGTATTTATGGCGGGACTGGTTGCAGAACTGCGTGCCCATAAGGTCACTCTGCAAACCGACAGCGACGTTACAGACGTGGGGGAAAATAGCGCGGGGGCAACGTTAAGGCTGGCGGACGGCAATGTATGGAAGGGCGACAGCGTCGTCATCGCAACGGGGCGCTGGTCGCCAGAGCTGGTCGCCAGACTGGGTCAACCGCTGGCGATGATAGATGCAAACCAGCCGAATAAAATCGCCTGCGGGTTTCTTGCCACTACTCAGCCGGTATTAACTCAGCTCCAGTCGAACTTGATCACTCCCGATCTTAATGTTCGGCCTGAAGGCGGCGGGCGGCTGCTGCTTCAGGCACCTGATCTGGATGATTATGCTAACCCCGCCAGCCCGGCGGCGGTTGACGGATTTATCGGGGAAGAAATGCTCAGGCGGCTCCGGCGTTTGTTTGACAACATGGCATCGGCCCGTATCGACAATATTGCCGTCGGGCAACGCTCCCGGCCGGCTGACGGCTTGCCGGGGCTGGGCTATATCTCTTCTCTGCGCCGCGTTTATTTAATGGTGACCCACAGCGGAATGACACTTGCACCCCTGCTGGGCCGCCTGTGCGCTGACGAAATTATCCAGGGTGCGCGCTCCCCGTTGCTGAGCGACTTTTCGCCACAGCGACTGCTGGGAAAAACGGCGGAACAGTTTCCGGCGTTCGCCACGCTTCATTATCCGGCTGCGCAATAATCCGGGCGGCGTCAGCCGCCCGTTACGCCTTAAAAGTTATACGTGACCCCAACGCGATAGCGCGTCTGGCGTTCATCAGTGTATTTACTGCCGGAGACGTTACCGATGGCGACATAAGGCTTCCAGTTTTTATCAACCGAATATGCCAGTTTAAGATCGTGCGTCCATTGGTAGCTTTTATTATTAGCGACCGGCGCAAAGAAGGCGGTGTTGGTTTTATGGTATTCCAGTTCGTAATCCAGACCCCACTGGCTCAGGAAGCGATACCCCAGTACGGAGGTAATGGTCACGCCGTTCTCCGAGGTCTCTTTTTCTGTATTCCTGTTTGCGCTATAGCGTTTATAAAACGGGCGATAACGCAACGACCAGTTTACATCTTCTGTAATATTGATAATGCTTTTAATATAGGGGCGATAGTTTGTGTAACCGCTGTCGGAAACAATATTCAGCCCCCCTTCGAGAGAATAGATCTTGTTAAAGCCATAGAGGTAGCTGGGCGTAACCTCAAAACCGTCGCTGGTATTTTCATGATAGATTTTATTATTATCAGCGTCGCTATCGCCGGTTTTCCATTTCACCTCCGATGAGAGCCCAAATCCATTAGCAAAACGGTGAGAAAGTAATAGCCGGTCTTTATGCGTGTTTTCAGCCCGATCCTGTACTTCGTGACGATAATCAATGCTGAAGGCGAACGCATGGGTACTTAAAAGCGTAGTGAGCAAGAGTGTTATCAGGTTAGTTTTCATTAAAAACAATTCCAGTGGCAAATTGAAAAGCGAATATCAGCAAAGTAAAAAGAAGCAGGCCTGCGGGAAGCTCAGGCCTGAGAAGATAAAATTATTTTTCCTGTTAATCGTGATGGTCGTGGCTATGGCCGTGGACCATGCCGGAGCCGCCGACGGCAACGATATTAAACGGCTGACCGGCAACGTTAATTTCGCCCGTCTTTTTAAAGCTGTCGGCGTCCACCACGTCTATTTTGCTTTTCAGCGGGTCGGTGACGAAAATCTGTTTGTCCGCAACGGCAATACGCGGGCGCGGATCGTTCCAGTGACCGTCCATCGAGTACGGTTCGGTTAACGTAACTGACTTGCTAATCTCGCCTTTTAAGACGTCAATCTGGTGCAGTTTTCCATCCTCGGTAAAGACGTAAGCAAATTTCGAACGTACCGGGTCAACGACAAAATGAACCCGGCGGGTGGGCAGCTGTATCAGACGGAAGCTATCGGTTTCGGTCGGGTCGACCAGGATAATACGGTCCGGCCCGTAATTACCGATAAAATACTGAAGCCCTTTGCCGCCAATCAATGTTGAGGTGCTGCCTTCCGGGAGGGAAGCAGCATAAGGAAGATGTTTAATGACCGGCGTATCGCCTTTCTGGGAAATCAGCAGAAGTCCCGTTTCACAGGAGAGGGCAAAAATATCGCCCGAACCGGCTGAGCCGTGCAGGCCCGGGCACGGCGCATCCTCACCCACTTTTTTCCCGTCAAGACCGACGACACGCGCGCCAATCGGCCGTTTTGAGGCATCTTCAGGATTGGGGATGGAGACGACCGCGTAGCGATCGTAAGGCACCGCGACGCCATGATGAGGCGCAACAACGTTAACCCGGGCAATCTCTTTCTTACCGGCCAGCACGGCTTTTTCACTTAAGATTTCCGCGTTGTCTTCACCGTCAAACCACTGGGCGACTTTCCCCTGACGCTCAACAAAATGGCCCGGCTTTTTACCGGTTAAGGTCAGGTCCAGCAGCCGCGGAGGATCAACATCAATATCCGCATGGTCGCCATGATCGTGAAACGCAATGCCGGACGATATCACGGAGACTTCGCCCGCGCTGCCCTGGATAGCAAATACGGTTGCGCCGCTTTCGCTGCGGGCTAAATTTGCCGGTCCTTTAACCGGGAAGGTGGCCATTTTACTGCTGTTCAGCGCGTCAATGACCGTCACTACCGGCTTATCGTGATCGGCAACGAATAGCCGCCAGGCGTTTACCTCTTCATCGGCATGCGCAGGCATTCCTGCGAGGCCAGCCAGCAGCGCTGAAACAGACGCTGATAATAAAAGTTTTTTCATGATGATCTCCAGTATGTCAGTTGTGCGGGCGAATAATTACCGGCGTGGTTTTCCGTTATTCACGGCGGTGGTAATGGTGGCGACGTTATGCTCCATCATGGCGAGGTAGGTGGAGGCAGGCCCGGCGGGATCGGATAAAGCATCGGAATACAGCGTTCCGGCGACGCTGAGATCGGCTTCAGCCGCAATTTGTGCCACCAGACGAGGGTTGGAAATATTTTCTGCAAATACTGCCGATGCTTTATTTTGCTTAATCTCTTTTAAAATACCGGCAACGTCAGCGGCGGAAGCTTCCGCTTCGGTCGAAATTCCCTGTGGTGAAAGAAAGTGAATGCCGTAATCCTCTTCAAAGTAGCGGAACGCATTATGTCCCACGACCACGGTGCGTTTGTCCTCGGGAATAGTGGCTATCGCTGCCTTTATTTTTTGCTGTAGATCGTTCAACTTACTGGTATAGGCGCGGGCGTTGTCCTGATAAAACATGCAGCCAGACCGATCGGCGGCGCAAAAGGCATCGGCAATGTTTTTCACATAAATTTTGGCATTGGCGATGGATTGCCATGCGTGTGGATCAAAAGGTGCCGCGTGAAAAACCGCTTTACCTTCATAAAAATGATAATGGCCGCCAGCCGGATCGCGAATGATATGCGCATCCTTCGTGGTCTCTGTTACCGGCGCGGATGTTTCGCTTGCCGCAATCAATCTCTTAATAAAGCCTTCAAACTGTAAACCGTTAATCAAAATAACATCGGCTTTAGCCATCGCAATCGCGTCGGCCGGAGACGGTTCGTACACATGTGCATCGCCGTTTGGTCCCACAATGGTGCGCAATGTAATACGATCCTGACCGATATTTTTCGCCATATCGCCAATAATCGAAAAGCTGGCAATAACGTTAATTTTCGCGCTGACCTGCCACGAGGTTAATAACAGAAATAACAGCGGGACATACTGATAAAATGATACTTTTTTTGCCTTTTTCATCGGCAATTTCTCCTTTTATTTTCATTCATGACTACTGTAATGAGTGGTGAATTTAATTTAACGCTTGCGCAGCATGACGCTCATCGCTGAAAAAATATAAAAAATACCTCCCGACAATATAATTGCCGGTCCGGAGGGCAGGGAAAAATGAAACGAGAGCAGCAGGCCAGCCAGGCAGGAGAGTATTCCCAGTAACGCTGACAAAATGCACATGGACGCGACGCGCGTTGCCCAAAAGCGGGCGGTCACCGCGGGTAATATCATTATCCCTACCGACAATAACGTGCCGAGCGCCTGAAAACCCGCCACCAGGTTTAACACCACCAGCGCCAGGAAAATAAAATGCACCGGCGATCCTAAGCCTGAAACGGAACGTAGAAACAACGGGTCAAGGCATTCGGCAATAATCACCCGCCAGAAGATAAAAAAGAGGAGTAGCGTCGCAAACGCCACCGCGGCAATTAACAGCAGCGCATCGTGGTTTAACGCCAGCACGGTGCCGAAAAGCACGTGCATTAAATCGACGCTGGAGCCCCGCAACGAAATAATCAGCACGCCAAGCGCCAGCGCGATCAGATAAAAAGCGGCCATAGAGGCATCTTCTTTCTGGATGGTTAAACGCGAAACTGCGCCAGCGCTAAGCACCACCAGCAGGCCAGCGAGAAGACCGCCGAGGGTCATCGGCAAAATATCCAGGCCATACAGCAGAAAACCCATCGCCGCGCCGGGAAGAATGGCGTGAGCCATGGCGTCACCCATCAGGCTCATACGGCGCAGGGTTAAAAATACGCCCACCGGGCAGGCGCTTAATGAAAGCAGCACGGAGCCATAAAGCGCATTGCGCATAAAGCCGAATGCGGTAAAGGGAGCAACAAACCATTCATAAAGCCATCCCGTCATTCAATTCACTCTCTTATCTGCGTTGTCATCGTCTGTGCCTTGCTTAAGTACCGCCAGGGTCTCGCCCCAGGCCATAACCCTGCCGTTGATCATCAGGGTCTCTGGAAAGTGCTCGCGAACCAGGCTCATATCGTGGATCACCACCACCACGGTGCGTGACTGGGCGTGCCAGCGTTTGATCAGCGCCAGCATGTCGCGCGTTGTCTTCACATCAATGGCGTTGAAGGGTTCATCAAGCAGAATAAGATCCGCATCCTGAAGAATGACACGGGCGAAGAGCGCCCGCTGAAGCTGCCCGCCGGATAACGCCGCAAGCGGCTGGTTTTCAAAACCGGTCATCCCAACCTGCGCCAGCGCGTCAGAGAGGCGTTGACGATCCTGCTGCCGATGACGGCGAAACGGGCCTCGCTCGGGCCACAAGCCGAGCGAAACGATATCCCGCACGCAGGCCGGAAAGCTGCGGTCCAGTTCCGATAGCTGCGGCAAATAAGCGATTCGCGTCGGGTGCTGAATAATGCATTCGCCGTCAGACGGCGACAAAATGCCCGCGATCCCTTTAAGCAGCGTTGATTTACCCGAACCGTTAGGACCCACCACTGCGGTAAGCGACCCTTTGCGTACCGAGCCGGAGACGTTGTGTATGACCGGAAAACCGTTATAGCCCAGCGTCAGATTTACCAGCTCTACTGAATCGCTATCCATACCAGACGTTATTCCATACCGTTGTTTACGAATTGCAATGTTATAACATAACAAATTACAATGTAAACGGTAAATGTCATTTCGTTTGTCACTGGGAAAAGGTGATGCGGGAGAAGGTCATCTGGCGGTACGGCACGGTAAACGCCCCGGGCGGCTATCAGAACAGGATGCCCGGGGCGTGGTGAAGATTTACAGGCCGATCATTCCGCCATCGGCTTTGGTAATCACTACCGTTGACGAGCGCGGACGCCCATTGGGATTGGCATCCGGCCAGTTAGACACCGCGCGGGGATTGGCCGGATCGGTCACATCGTCACCGCCTTCGCCGGGATGCTGAATATTGATAAACAGCGTGCGATTATCCGGCGTAAAGGCAATCCCGGTGATCTCGCAGCCGCGCGGCCCGGTGAGGAAGCGGCGATATTCATTGGTGCCGGGAATGGTAGCGACCATCTGGTTATTGCCCATTCCGGCATAATCTTTCTGGTTGATGGTGCTGGAAGAGACATCGGTCTGGATCCACAACACGCCGCGATGGTCGAATGACAAGCCGTCCGGGCTGCCGAACTCCGCGCCCTGCATCGATCCTTTGGCTTTAGCATCCTTATCATCCGTGCGTCCCGCCAGCACCAGAATATCCCATTTAAAGCGTGTGGCCGCCGGATCGCCGTTTTCTTCATTCCAGTGCATGATATGGCCGAACAGATTGGCGGCGCGTGGGTTTGCAGCATCCACCGGTGCTTTGCCCTCCATTCCGCGATCGCTGTTATTGGTCAGCGTGCAATAGACGCTGCCCATGCTATGCGGGTCTACGGCAATCCACTCCGGCCTGTCCATTTTGGTTGCGCCGACCGTATCCGCCGCCAGACGGGTTTTGATCAGCAGATCGCCCTGATTTTCAAAGCCGTTGCTCTTATCCAGTCCATTTTCGCCGAAGACCAGCGGCAGCCAGTCGCCGCTGCCGTCGTCGTTGAATTTAGCCACGTACAGTGTGCCGGATTCCAGCAACTGCATTCCCGCCTCGCGGTTTGCCGAATCGTATTTTTTATCCGAAATAAATTTATAGATGTATTCGAATTTCTGATCGTCGCCCATATAGACAACCACACGGTTATCCGACGCCAGCGTTACCGCCGCGCCCTCATGTTTGAAGCGCCCCAGTGCGGTATGTTTACGTGGCGTGGAGGAGGGATTATAAGGATCGATCTCCACCACCCAGCCAAAGCGATTCGGCTCGTTGGGCGTTTTATCAACGTTAAAACGATCGTCCACTTCATTCCAGCGGTAGGAGGCGTCGGTGTCGCTGATGCCGTAGCGCTTCTCCAGCGCATTACGTTCTGCCTTCTTCACGAAAATATCGGACCAGTTTTCTTCGCAGGTGAGATAAGTGCCCCACGGCGTAAACCCGTTCGCGCAGTTCTGCATGGTGCCCAGTACCACTTCACCCTGCGGATCGGCGGCGGTTTTCATCAGATCCTGCTGACGCGCCGGGCCGGTAAGCTGCATCGGCGTGTTAACGGTGATCCGTCGCGCATACGTTGAAGGGCGCACGACCTGCCAGTCGTTACCGCTCTTTTTCACTTCAATTACCGACACGCCCATCGCATTCTGCCCCTTGAGGGCTTTTTCGTGACTCCAGTTGGCAACGCCGTCTTTGAACAGCATCCCGTTATCAATATATTCATGGTTCAGCGCCAGCAGGCCATGCGACGGATTATCTTCGCCCTGCGGCAGGCTAAACCAGGCCATGCCGTCATGGTGCATCCCGGCCTGCGCGGCCTGCTCTTCCGTGGTATTGCTGCCGTCCATTTTAAATTCAGGCAGGTTACCCTTCAGGCCCACCGCGTCACCCCAGCGGTAGAACGGGCGCGCAATATAGCCTTCCGGCACGATCACGGTATCGTCGGTCGAGAGCGGAATACTGGTAAACCCCAGCGCGACGGCCTTTGCCAGCGGGGAAGGGCGGGTCAGCGCGGCGAAGGCGCTTTCTGAGCGCATCAGCGCGGGGAAAGAGACGGCGGCACCGGCGATTGCGCCCGCCTGTAAAAAGCGACGGCGGGAGAGAAAAACATCCGCCACCTCCGAGAATACCGGGTTAGCGCTGGGATTACTGATATCTTCGCTGTGTTCTTTTTTGAATACGGAGTGTAATGGTCTGCTCATCGCGGCTTCCTGTCAGTTTGCCAGAGGGACAAAAGTTGCAGGCCATACTAGGAAATCTGTGTTACAGATTTATAACATTTGCGCAGATTAACGCCGGAGCGTCCGCCTGACGCTACCAGAAGCAGGGAGGGACGAACGGCTGACATCTTGCTACGATAATCTTTTCACGTCCGGGGAGCCTCATGTCGTTACGTAAAACCATCACACTGGTCGGTTGCCTGCTTCTGTCCATGCTTTCAGGCTGTAAAAACCATCGGGTTGAACGTACCGTGGTCTATGAAAATACGGTTTACCACTGGCGAATCGATCACGTCGTAGATATCTTTTTGCCCGACAATAAACGCCAGTACTACGAAGTATTTCTCAACGATCGCCTGCTTATCCTTCCGGGCCACACCTTCAACGATAAAAATGATATTCAGGAGTTTATTGCCGCAGGCGGTTTTGATATCGGCCACTGGCGCAATAAATCGATCGTGGTGAGCTTTGAAAATAGCCAGCTGCGTGACGGCCATGAGATACGCCTCATTCGTTCAGTGATGCTGACGCCGGAAAATGAGAAAGAGGTTATCGTGACGGATATGGTTACCCAACAACAGGTTATTGCCGGGCTTAAGTAGGATAAAATAATTTTCCTACTATATTTTGTAGGGACGATCCTGCTATATATCCTCCTTTGAGATTAATCTGTATTTCAACCCATTCATATAAAAGTAACAATAAGCTTCATTCAGTAAGTAATATTGTTATTTACTGAATGCGAAGCGGGATCAGGATAATTTCTGACAATATATAAAGGATAAAAAGTGAAAAAAATCTCTCTGGTCGTAATGCTTGCAGGCAGCCTAGCAAGCGGCATGGTGATGGCAGATAACCATTCAGTATCATTGGGTTATGCTCAAGGTAAAGTAGAGGGTTTCAAAAATATTCGCGGCGTAAATGCTCAGTACCGGTATGAATTTGATTCGCCATTCAGCGTGCTGGGTTCATTCACCTATATGAAAGGCGATGAAAAGCAGGATTACTATTATTATGGTGATGCAGTCCATAATGATATTGAAGCGAAATATTATTCTCTGCTGGCTGGCCCCGCGTACCGTATTAATGAATACGTGTCGTTGTATGCTTTAGGGGGTGTTGCCCGTACTAAAGTTGATGCCCATACTACCTGGCGTAATGCAGGCGACGGCTACGTCGGTCGTGAAAGCCTTAGCGAGAAATCTACCTCATTCGCTTATGGCGCTGGTGTTATTATTAACCCAGTTGAGAATTTAAGCGTTAACGTAGGCTATGAAGGGACAAATATCGATATCGACGGCGATCGTTCCATCAACGGGTTTAATGTTGGCGTAGGTTACCGCTTTTAAGCGATGAGTCACTATGCTGCCAGCGAATAACTGGCAGCATAGTGACAGTGTCGGGTATGGTATCACATCACCTTTCTACCGCTCCCGCAACGCCTCTTTAGCGCGGTTAAACGGTTTTATCAGGTAATCGACAATCGTCTTCTCCCCGGTTTTAATATCGACCGTCGCAATCATCCCTGGCGCGATAGAAAAACGGCGTCCCGCTTTATTGACCAGAAAATCCTGATGGGTGCGGATAAACACCCGGTAATAGAAGATCTCCGGCTTCACCTTATCCTGAATCGTATCCGGCGAAATAGTTTCGACTTCGCCCTCCATACCGCCGTAAATGGCGTAATCGTAGGCGGTGATTTTTACCAGCGCGCGCTGACCAGGATGAATAAAGGCGATGTCGCGCGGTGACAGACGCGCTTCGATCAGCAGCCGGTCGTCAATGGGCACAATTTCCATCATCTCCCCGTTGGGCGGGATCACGCCGCCGATGGTGGTCACCTGAATGTTTTTCACAATGCCGCGCACCGGCGAGCGCACAGTCAAACGCGTCACCGAATCTTCCCGGCCTTTAATGATCGCCGAGAGCATTTCGACCTCGGCATTAGCTTTCGATAACGCCTCGCGCGCCTGAACGTAATACTGCGAACGCAGGTCGCTGAGCTTAAGCCCCAAATCGCTTTTTTGCCGTTGCAGTCGCAGCACTTCGACGTGGCTGGCCGCGCCGCTTTTCTCCAGCCGCTGAGTGATCGCCAGCTCTTTATTAACCGAGGTCAGCGCCTCTTTTAACTCTGTCTGGGCGTCGGTAAGCTGCGCGCGGCGGGAGTTATAGAGTCGGGTCTCCGCGGCGATAAGATCCGGCCAGGCTTTCAGCGAGTCGGGAAAGAGCAGCGGTTTATCGCTGACTTCGGCGTAAAGCCGTGCGCTGGAGGCGAGAGAGGCCCGGTAGCGCGCCGCGCTCTCGCCGACGTTGGACTCGGAACGGGTCGGGTCGAGCCGCGCCACCACCTGGCCCGCCTTCACCTGGTCACCTTCACGCACCGTTAATTCGGCCAGCACGCCGCCGTCGAGCGACTGTAAAAGCTGCTCGCGCGAGCTGGGCACCACTTTGCCGGTGCCGGTGGAAACCTCATCCAGCACGCCGAACCACGCCCAGATCCCGGTCAGGACAAACAGCAGGGTACAGAGGACAATAATGCGCGTCGATCCGGAAAAAGCATTCTCGCGGCTGAGATCCAGGTCGTCGAATGCCGCGTCACGCTGACTGGTTTTCATTGTTATCCTCCTGTCCGTTTACCGGCGTGGTTTTACGACTCTGACTTAACGCCTGCGTTTTCGGCGCGTCCATCACCAGTTGCCCCTCTTTTAGCACGATAACCCGTTCCACCAGGTCGAGCACCGGCACGCGGTGGGTGGCGACGATCAGCGTGCGGTTGCCGAGCCACTGGCCGAGCCGCTGAATAAACTCCCGCCCGGTGTGCTCGTCCAGCGAGGCAGTGGGTTCATCTAGCAGGACGATATTGGGCGAGCGCAGCAGCATTCGCGCCAGCAGAATAGACTGACGCTGGCCGCCGGAAAGCCCGGTGCCGCCCTCCATAATCGGATGATCCAGCCCCTTCGGCTGGGTTTTGACAAAGCGCGCCGCGCCGCTGATATCCAGCACGTTGAAAATCTCCTCATCGCTGGCGTGCGGCGCGCCCAGGGTCAGGTTCTCGCGCAGGGTGCCGTAAAACAGGCGGGCGTTCTGGCTGAGAAAACCGATATTGCGCCGCAGGTCGGCCATGTCGATCTGCGACAGGCTCAGGCTGTCGAGGCGCGCTTCACCGCCCGCCAGCTCGACTCCGCCCGCCAGCGCCTGTAGCAGGGTTGATTTCCCGGCCCCGTTGCGCCCGAGAATGGCAACCCGCTCGCCGGGCTGGATCTCCAGTCGGTTAATGCGCAGCGGAATGCTCTGATCGTCGTTGTGGTAGCGAAACTGCGCGTTCTCAAACTGGTAATGGCCGTGGAAAATCTCCTGGTGCACCAGACTGTCATCGCGCTGCGTCTCGGTGGGCAGTTGCATAATGCTGTCCAGCCCCACCTTAGCCGCTTTGACCTGCTGCCAGCGGGCCAGCACGCCACACAGGTTCGCCATCGGCGCTATCATCCGCGAAGCCAGCATTGACGCCGCCACCACCGCACCGGTGGTCATCGTGCCGTCGATCACCAGCGGCGCGCCGAACATTACCACCGCCGCGTAAACCAGGCTCTGTACGGTGATCCCCCAGCTAATCAACCCCTGCGACAGTTCGCGGGTGCGCAGGCCGGATTCGGCGGTAATGCGGATATAGTGATTCCACTGTTGCAGGAAGCGGTTCTCGGCCTGCATCAGTTTGATGTCTTCCAGCCCCTGTACGCTCTCAACCAGTACCGCATTACGCAGCGTGGCTTCGTGGGCCGACTGATTTGCCAGTACCGCCAGCTTTTTTTGCAGCAGCAGGCCAGGCAGGATCATCAGCAGCGCGGCGACCGGGGCGATCCACGCCAGCGGCGGGGCGATAATCGCCAGCACCACCATAAACAGCAGGAAGAAGGGCAGATCGACCACCGTCGACATGGTCGACGAGGTCACCATCTCGCGGATCTGCTCCAGCTCGCGCAGCTGGGAAATAAAGCTGCCGGTGGAGCGGGGAATGGCGCTGTTGCGCAGGCGCAGCGCGTGGCTGAATACCCGGTCGGAGACGCGCATATCGGCCCGTTTACCCAGCAGATCCATAATATTGCCGCGCGCGATCCGCAGCAGAAAACCGAAGATCACCGCGATCAGCACACCGAGCGCCAGGACATATAGCGACGGCCACGACTGCGCCGGGATCACCCGGTCGTAGACCTGCATTGAGAAGATAATGCCTGACAGCGACAGGACGTTGATCAGCAGTGCTGCCAGCATCACCGGACCGTAGGGTTTGAGATCTTTCATCACCAGGCTTTTCAGCCAGTCGGGACGAAAGCGGGAAATATAGGCGTCGACCCGGCTGTCCTTCAGCGCCGAGAGCGGGCGCAGCGCCACCGCATAGCGGATGTCCGCCAGCAGTGCGCTGAGCGCCACCCGATTGCGCTGGCGCGTGTTGTCAATCACGCTGACCTCGACCGTATCCTCGCCGTCGAACTGTTCAATCACCGCCAGATGATCGTTTGCCAGTACAGCAACCACCGGCAGTTGCCAGCGCGAGAGCGCGGCCTGCGGGTCCGTTAGCGGCTGGAAAGAGAGCCCGCTCTGTCGCGCGAGCTGGGTTAACGCGGGTAGCCACGGCTTGCCCTGAAACCACGGGGCGTTAGCCTGGATCGTGCCCGGCGAGCAGGAGACGCGGTAGTGTGCCGCCACATCGCCTATTGCCAGCGCCCAGCGATCCAGCATCGGGCCGCTCAGCGCTTCATCTTCAGGAAGGGTAGCGTGTGTCATGGCTGGATCTCCACGGACTGAATACGACGATTTTCCAGGCCAAATGCGCTACGCAGTTTGCCGGTATTGTAGAGGCAGTTGAGTTGAAGCTGATGGAGCTGGTTGAGCGTTTGCTGTTGGGCAAAGCGCGCCTGGTAAACTTCCTGCTCGGCGTTAAGCACGTCCAGCAGCGGGCGTGAGCCTAAATCCAGATACTGTTGCTGATAGATTTGCCGGGTACGCTCACTCAACGCCTGTTGCCGGGCCTGCACCTGAAGCGAGGTCGCCAGGTTTAGCGCTTCACTGCGGGCTTCCAGCAGCTTCTGGCGGACCTGAAGACGGACGCGCTGGATGGTGGACTGCGCTGTTTCAACCGCGTGGCTGGCGGCATTGCGCCGCGCGGTCAGGCCGCCGCCCTGATAAATCGGCATTTCAACCCGCACCCATGCGGAATACTGGGTGCGATCCAGCTCGGCGTTGTTGGCATATTTATCATTAAGGTAATGCCTGACCTCCGGTTCAAGGGAGATGGTGGGCGTCATCTGGGCATCCGCGTAATCCAGGTTGGCCTGTGCCACATTGGCCTGCGCCCAGGCCGCCAGCACCGACGGCACCAGGCGGTCATCCGGCTGCGCCACGTCGCAACTGCGATTCAGCTTCTCAGGAAAGTCGTTGCTGATGGCATTGAGATTATTCCAGCCCAGCCAGGTCATCAGCGTGGCCCGCGCGCTTTCAAGACTGGCCTGGTATTGCACCAACTGCGCCCGTGCGCCTTCAATACGCGCGTCGGTTTGCACCACATCGGAGAGTGAACTGGCACCTTCATCGTTGCGCTGGTGGGCCAGATGGCCGACCGCGTTTAGCGCCTCGAGCTGCTCTTCAGCAATCGCCACCATCTGCTGCCAGGTTTGCACCTGCACCAGCGCCGTGGCGGTATCATGCCCGACGGTATCAATGCTGAGCAGCACGTTGGCCTGCTCCTGTGCCACGCCGGCACGCTCTGCTCTGACCTGGCTTGAGACTTTACCGAAATCGTAGAGCATCTGGGACAGGGAAAGCACCAGCGACGGACTGAATCCGCTATCGGAGTAAGTATTGGTATAACCATTGTTCATCCCCGCGTTGACCTGCGGGTAATATTTAGCGCGGGCAACATCCACCTGGTCGTTTTGCGAGGCCAGTTTGCCCACCGCTTCGCCGATAGACGGATGCCAGGCCACGGCGCGGTCGACGGCTTTCTCCAGCGTCAGTTGACCCGGTGCAGCGGTTTCCAGCGGCAGAGACGTCACGCCATCCAGTGACGGCAACGCCTGCTGTTGGGCAAGTTCTGCGGAAGCAATCGTGGGGTGCGCCTCGGCGGCGCAGAGCTGAAACGGACACAGGCAGCTAACCAGCCACCCGACAACGGGCCGTAGTTTTCGCATAAGTTATCCCTAAGAAAATGTCACTGCTTATCTGCCCCGGACGACATCGTCCGGGGCTATTGTGTACATCAACTAATAATGTGATTTTGTTGGATCAGCTCTTCGAGGTTGGTCTGTACATTCTCCAGGGTTACCAGGTTAGTGGACTGATAGGTGGTACCGGCACCGTCCCGGTCAATGGCTATCACCGTATTGTTGCCGCTGGTGGTGACGTTCAGGTAGCTGCCGAGCGCCGCCTGATCGCCATTCCAGCCCACCAGCAGATCGCCGATATCGATTTTGTCACCCTGCGCCAGCGAGAAGTTGCTCCAGTTATCGCTGCCGTTGCCGCCCGTCGCGCTGGTGCTGTCGAGCAGCTGATAAATCAGCGTGTCGGCATAGGCTGTGCCAATGATCGTGTCGCTTTGCGCGGTGCTGACAAACTGCGGTGCCATGTCGATGGTCAGCGTGGCGTTATCCGTATGGCCGTTCTGGTCGTTAAGGGTGTAATTGAACGTCTCCCTGGTGGTTATGGATGAGGTGGCGATACCCGGCGTCAGCGTGTAGGTGTACGAGCCGTCAATATTGATCGCCAGCGTGCCGTAATGACCCTGAACGGTGCCGCTGGCACCGCTATTGGCAAACGGATCCAGCGTGGTGCTGCTGCCGTTATAGCCAGTGATGGTCAGACGGGTATCGACGGTAGAGAGTTGATCCAGCACGCCGCCCGCGTCGCTACCGTCAAAGATATTGCCGCTGACGGTATGCACGCCGCTGGTCTCAAAGTTGTCGAGATCGTAGGTGGTGCCGGTGACGCTTGGGGTGATGGTAATGGTTCCCACGGAGAGCGCCCCGATACTGCCGGTATAGCTCAGCGTATAGTTGCCGGAATGCAGCTCCAGCCCGCCCAGATCTACCGCGATGCTGTTGCCGAGCAGCGCGCCGCCGTTAAAAGAGCCGGTGCGCAGAACGGTGGTGCCGTCGGACAGCGTCCAGTTAACGGTCAGCCCGCCCAGCGCTAGCCCGGAAGCGACGTTGAAGTGCAGCACCGCCTCTTTCACCGCCGTACCCGCCGCCACTTCGATGACGCCGCTGCCGTTACCGCTGGTCCGCGAGAAGAGTGAACTGGTCCAGGCGGCGTTGCCTACCGCATTGTCGGTAAAGGCGGTGGTATCCTGCACGGTGTTAAAGGTCATCAGCGAGCTGACATCATCCACCGCATCCACCGACAATGGCGTGGCGGAGATATTCAGCGACGCGCTGTCGGTGCCGCCCTCCGGCGTACGCACGGTATAGATAAAGCTATCCGGCGCGTTAATGCTGTCAGCCCCGAGACCGCTACGCAGCGTATAGCTGTAGTTCCCCGCCTGGTCGATGGTCAGCGTGCCGTAGCTGCCTTCGATGGTCGCGCCTTCCGCGCCCACCGCGACGCCGTTCACCTCCGTGACGACAGTGCCTGCCGGGACAACGTCATTCTCCAGCACATTACCTTCGGTATTAGCGCTGATGCTTTCCACGTTATAGACATGATCCTGAAGAATATTCAGGGTGTAGCCAGTCAGCGCGGTAACGCCAGACGCGTTATTCAACAAGAACAGATACTCGCCGCCCGGCAGCGTGAGGGTGAGCTGGCTGGACTGACCGCCCAGCAGCGGCACCTGTAGCCAGCCGGGTTCAACCCGGTACTGCTCAAACTGCTGAATAGCGTCGTTAAAGCGGTAGACGTAAAGATCGAAGGTTGAGAGCAACGCCACGCCACCAGCAGAGGATTGCAGGGTCAACGTGCGGGTAGAGCCTTCCTCAACATCAAAGATGATCGGGTTGGTCAGGTTATCCAGAATATTGGCATTGAGGACATTACCCAGCGCAATCCCCACCACCGAGAAGCTGGTCTGAGAAGAGGCACCGTTGTCAACGGCTTCGACCTGGGTCTCATAATTCAGCGTCGCGGTGTTGTCGACGGCGGTCACGGCGTTGCCCGCCGCACCCTCGCCGAGGGCGACCACCAGTTGCGCCGTGTCGCTGACGCCGTCGTGAGTAATGGTATAGGTGAAGCTTTCCGTGCGTCCCAGAACCGTCGGCGAGGTGCTGGTCAGCGCGTAGCTGTAGCTGCCGTCCGGATTGATGGTCAGCGTACCATAGAGACCGTCAATGCTCGCTCCACCAGCGCCCACCGTTACCGTCTGGCCGCTGGCGTTGGTGACCTGGCTGACCACCGTGCCGTTAGGCGCGCTGTCAGCGCCGCTCACCGGATCGATATCCTGGATCACGTTACCAACGTGCGTCGTTTCACCGTTCAGCGTGCCAGCGCTGGTCTGCGTCACCGAGACATTCAGACTGGTGAAGGAGCCGGTCGCCAGCAGGCTGGAGTTGTAGCTCAGCACGCGGTACGTGCCGCCGGTCAGCCCGTCGAGGTTAAAGCTGACGCTGCTGCCGTTGAGGGTCAGAAGGTCGGCAAACTGCGGCTGGGAAGAGTCCGCCACCGTTACCCACGCATTGCTGGTGGCGTCGAGACGCTGGACGGCAATCTGTTGGGTGTTGAGCAGCGACAGCACGATCCCGGTGGCGGCGGAATCAATACTGATATCCGCGCTGCCGCCCTCGGCGACGTCAAAGGTGACCTGCGCCGTGTCGTTGCCGATCACCGTCGCGCTGTTGCCGAGCGCGCCGACCAGCAGAACGCCATAGTCACTGTAGTTCTCGTTCGTGACGGTAGCATCGGTCGTCAGATCCAGTTCCGCGACGTTATCGCTGGCCGAAAGCGGCAGTACCGGCGCGGTCAGCGGCGTGGCGGCGGAGACGTTGCCCGCTGCGTCGCGGGCGGTGACGGAGATGGTTTCGCCTTCGGTCTGCCGATCGTCCAGGGTGAGACTCCATGCGCCATTATCGCTGGCCGTGGTGGTCAGCTGCACGTTGCCGGGTAGCGTAACGGTGACGGTGCTGCCCGCTTCAGCGGTGCCGCTGATGACGCTGCCGTCAGCGTTAATCGCCGCCTGTGGCGCGGCGGGGGCAATCGTATCCACGACCACGTTATAGATCGCGGAGGCGGTGCCGGTGTTGCCCGCCGCGTCGGTGGCGGTGGCGGTCAGGTTATGCGCCCCTTGCGCCAGATTAGTCCCCGGCGTGAACGACCAGTTGCCGTCGGCCGCCACCGTCGCGGTGCCGATCTGCACGCCGTTATCCAGAATACGCAGCGTGGCACCCGCTTCGCCCGTGCCGCTCAGCGTCGGGCGGGCATCGTTAGTGGCGGAACCATTGCCGACCACGCCGGTTACCGGCGCAACGTCATCCGTGACGGCGACGATGACCGGCGCGTCCGGCGCGGTAGTATCGACGGTAAGCGTGAACGGACCGGAGAGCGGGCTGGTATTGCCCGCCGCATCCGTTACCGATGCCGTCAGGGTATGCGGGCCGCTGGCAAGCGCCGTCGCTGGCGTAAGGCTCCAGTTGCCATTATTCCCCACCGTGGTCACGCCAATTTCCACGTTATTGTCAAAGAGCCGCAGCGTGGTACCCGGTTCACCCCTGCCGCTGAACGCGGGCTGGGTGTCATCGGTGGTACGGCCGCTGGTCAGTGGTCCGGTGACGCTACCGATATTATCGGTGGCCAGCGCGATAACCGGCGCGGCGGGCAGCAGGGTATCGACAACGACGGTAAACGGATCGGATGCCGGGCCGCTGTTGCCTGCCGGATCGGTGGCGACAGCGGTGAAAGCGTGGCTGCCGTTAGCAAGCGCGGTTTCCGGAGTGAAGCTCCATTCGCCAGCCTCATTCGCCTGCGTCGTGCCGATGGCCACGCCGTTATCCAGTACCTGCACCGTGGCTCCCGCTTCGCTGGTGCCGCGCAGCAAAGGCCGCGTGTCGTCGGTAGACTGGCCGCCTGCCAGCGGACCGGTTACGCTGCCGACATCGTCAGTAATGCTGGTGATCACCGGGGCCACCGGCGCGGTGATGTCGACAATGACATCAAACGCCGCCGACGCCGGGCCGGTATTGCCAGCCGCATCGGTCGCCACCACCGTCAACGCATGCGGACCCTCCAACAGCGGTTCATCCGGCGTAAAGATCCAGTTGCCGGTGCTGCCCACCGTCACGACGCCAATTTCCACGCCGTTATCAAGCACTTGCAGCGTCGAACCCGCTTCCGCGCTGCCGCTCAGCGTCGGGCGCGTTTCGTCCGTAGTTTGTCCCGATGTCAGCGCTCCGGTCAGCGGACCGGTCGCATCGACGACGGAGACAATGCCCGGCGCGACCGGGGCTGTGGTATCCACCGTAATGCTAAAGGCCGGGGAGGCGGCGCTGGTGTTGCCCGCCGCATCGCTGGCAGTGGCGGTAAAGCGGTGCACCCCGTCCGCCAGCGGCGTGTCAGGCGTAAAGGTCCATGCGCCAGTATTATCGACCAGCGCGGTGCCGATCGGCGCGCCGTTGTCGAGGATTTGCACGGTCGCGCCCGCGACGCCCGTCCCGCTGAGGAGCGGCCGGGTGTCATCGGTGACCTGGTCTTGCGCCAGCGCACCGGTAATCGCACCGACATCATCAGTAATACCGGCGATGGCAGGCGTGGCTGGCGCAGTGGTAGTGATGGTGAGATCAAAGCCCGCCGTGGCTGGTCCGGTATTGCCTGCGGCATCCACCGCGCTCAGCGTGAAGCTGTGCGGCCCGCTGGCGAGGGCTGTCGTCGGGGTAAAGGTCCAGGCTCCGCTGTCGCTGACCAGTGCGCTGCCGATCTGAGTACCGTTGTCAAAAATCAGCACCGTGGCGTTAGCCTCAGCGGTACCGTTGAGCGTCGGCGTGGTATCATCAGTCGTCTGGCCGGAGACGAGTGGCCCGGTAACGGTGCCGACGTTATCCACCACGCTGGTCAGCGCAGGCAGCGGTGGGGCGAGGGTATCCACCACCACCGTGAACGGCGACGAGGCGGGGCCGGTATTGCCCGCCGCGTCAGTGGCGATCGCGGTCAGCACGTGCTCTCCTTCGCCCAGCGCGGCGGCCGGGGTAAAGCTCCAGTTCCCCTCGGCATCCGCCACGACGCTGTCCAGCAGCTCGTCGTTATCGTAAATAGTGACCGTTGCCCCGGCTTCCGTCGTGCCGCTCAGCCCAGGCTGCGCATCGTTGGTGACCTGGCCGCTGACCAGCGGGCCGGTCAGCGCATCAACATTGTCGGTGACGTCGGTGATGACCGGTGCCTCCGGCGCGACGGTATCAACGATAATCGTGACCGGCGAGGAGGTGCCGCCCGTACCGTTCGCGTTGGTGGCATTCACCGCAAAGGTATGCGGACCGTCGGCAAGCGTCGCGGGCAGGTCGTACGACCACGCGCCACTGGCATCGGCTTCCACGGTATCCACGATTGCACTATCAACAATGATCGTTACCAGCACGTCCGGCTGGGCGGTGCCACTCAGCGAGAGCTGATTATCGTCTGTGCTCTGGCCGTTGGTCAGATTACCTGTAAGCGGACCAACATCGTCGGCGATGTCGGTAATCACCGGTACCGATGGCAGGCCCGAGTTCGAGGCCGGGAACACGGTTGGATCGCTGATATTGCCCGCCGCATCCTGGACGACGACGGTCAGCGGCGAGCCGCTGGTCTGCGCCGGGGTCAGGGTGACGGTAAAGTTGCGATCCTCGCCGATAACCGCGCGGCCCAGCACGTTCCCCAGCGCATCGCTGACAATGGCCGTCGCGCCAGCCTCCGCCGTGCCCGACACCGACGTGCCATCGCCAGGGGTGGTCAGGTTGTCCGGCGCATCCGGCGCGGTCAGATCCACGTTGAGGGTAAACGAGGCAGAGCGTCCGCTGGCATTGCCCGCCGCGTCTGTCGCGCTGACGGTCAGAACATAATTTCCCTCGCCCAGCGGCGTGGCCGGCGTAAAGGTCCAGTTGCCGGCATCGTCGACGTCCGCCGTGCCGATTTGCTCGTCGTTGGCGTACAGCGTCACTGTGCTACCCGCTTCAGCCGTGCCGCGGATCAGCGGCTGGGTGTCATCGGTATAGCCGCCGTTGGTCAGCGGTGCGGTGAACGGCCCGACGTTATCTTCTACCGCATTAATGATCGGCGTGGCAGGCGCGGTGGCGTCTATGGTGAAGGAGAACGGCCCGGTGGCCGCGCTGACGTTACCCGCGGCATCGGTGGCGGTGACGGTCAGCGTATACAGACCGTCTGCCAGCGGGGTCGTCGGCGTGAAGCGCCAGTTCCCCGCGTCGTCCGCCAGCGTGGTGCCAATCGCCGTGCCGTCATTGTAAATCGTGACGGTGCTGTTTACCGGCGCGGTGCCGGTGAGCGTTGGCAGGTTGTCATCGCTCAGATCGCCGCTGGCAAGCGGGCCGGTCTCTGCGCCGACGTTATCCTCCACGCTCAGCAATACCGGCGTGGCAGGTATGGCGGTCTGTACGTCGATGACGAAAGGCGCGGAAGGGCCGCTGGCGTTGCCTGCCGGATCGGTGGCAGTCAGCGTCAAGCTGTGCTCGCCCACCTCCAGCGGCGTGACTGGCGTAAAGCGCCAGTTGCCGTCGATATCCACCAGCGTTGTACCGAGCGTGTTATCGCCGTCATAGACGGTAATGGTATCGCCTGGCGTGCCGCTGCCGCTCAGGGTCGGCTGCGTGTCGTTGGTCTGCTGTCCTGAAATCAGGCTGCCGGTGCCTTCCGGCACGTCGTCAGTCACCGCAGCGAGGACAGGTGTGGCCGGAGCGGTGGTATCCACCACCACGGTAAACGCGGCTGAAGCCGGGCTGACGTTACCCGCCACATCCACGGCGACGGCAGTCAGGGCATGGGTACCTTCGGTCAGCGCGGTAGTCGGCGTGAAGCTCCAGCTACCGCCGGTGGCGACGGTAGTGCTGCCGATCAGCGTGCCATTATCATACAGGTTGATGGTTGCACCCGGCTCGCCGCTGCCGTTCAGCTGCGGACGGGTATCATCGGTACTCTGCCCGCGAGTCAGACTGCCGGTCACGCTGCCGACGTCATCATTGACGGTAGCAATCACCGGCGCGGCAGGGGCGCGGGTATCCACCGTCAGGCCGAAGCTGGCGGCGGGGCTGACGTTACCCGCGGCATCGGTGGCGGTAACGGTCAGGGTATGCGCGCCGTTCGCCAGCGGTGCCGTTGGGGTAAAGCTCCAGGTGCCGTTATTGCCGGCCTGGACGGTGCCAATCAGGGTGCCGTTGTCGAGGATACGAACGGTGCTGTTCGCCTCCGCCGTTCCGCTCAGCGCGGGCCGCGCGTCGTCGGTTCGCTGTCCGCTGGTTAACGGCCCGGTGATGCTGCCGATATCGTCAATCACCGCGCTGATTACCGGCGTTGCGGGCGCGCTGGTATCTACCGTCAGCGTAAACGGCGTGGAGAGGGCGCTGGTATTGCCCACGCCATCGGTGGCGCTGACCCGCAGACTGTGCAGGCCCGCCACCAGCGCGGTGTCAGGGGTAAAGGTCCAGCTGCCGGTTTCACCCACCTGTGCGCTGCCGATCGCCGTTCCGTTATCGAAAATCGTGACCGTAGCGCCTATCTCGCCGATGCCGGAAAGCGTCGGGCGCGTGTCGTTGGTGCTTTGTCCGCTGGCGAGTTGTCCGGTGACCGGCGCGGTATCGTCAGTCACCAGCGTAATCGCCGGGATCTGCGGCATAACCGTATCCACGACCAGACTGAAGGCGGCAGACGGCTGACTGATGTTGCCGTCGCCATCGGTGGCGGTGACCGTCAACACATGCCCGCCGGTGCTCAGCGCGGTCTCAGGCGTAAAGCTCCAGACACCGCTGGCGTCCGCCGTCACCGAACCAATCTCTGTTTCTCCGTCAAAGATGCGTACCGTGGAGTTGGCCTCGGCGGTGCCATTCAGCGTCGGGCGCGAGTCGTTAGTGCTCTGGCCGTCGGTCAATGCGCCGGTGAATTCCGGCACGTCATCGACCACGCTGGTGATGGTCGGCGGCTGCGGCGCGGTGATGTCCGGGGCGTTAACCGTGGCGGCGGGACCCTCGTTCGCTGCGGCATCGGTGGCCGTCGCGCTCAACGGCTCGCCGTTGGTTTGCGGAGTGGTCAGGGTTACGGTAAAGCGACCGTCGTCATCCGCCGTGGCGCTGCCGAGCGGTGCGTTATCCGGTCCGGTCACCGTCACCGTGCTGCCCGCTTCTGCGGTACCTGACAGGGTTGTGCCGTCTTCAGAGACCAGCAGGTCTGACGGCGCGGCTGGCGGCGTAAGATCCGGCGTGGCGACGGTGGCTGCCGGTCCGGTATTATCTGCCGTATCGGTCGCCGTGGCGCTTAACAGTTCGCCGGTGATCTGCGGCGTGGTCAGTTCGATGTTGAAATTGCCGTTATCGTCCACCACGCCACTGCCTACATTTTCATTACTGGCGTTGACAATGGTGACGGTGCTGCCCGGTTCAGCGCGTCCGGTGACGACAGCGCCATCCGGGGTGATCGCCAGTTCCAGCGGCGCATCAGGCGCGGTAGTATCCACTGCGCCGGTGCGGGTGGGCTGGCTGCTGTTGCCTGCCGCATCGGTCGCGATGGCAGTTAACTGCTGACCGTTGGTCTGCGGCGCGTTAAGCGTGACGCGGAAATTGCCATCCTCGCCTGCGACGGCATTACCGAGCAGTGTGCCAGCGGCACTGGTGATGGCGATACTGCTGCCTGCTTCCGCGCTGCCGGTGACGGTGAGGCCATCGCTGCTGACCGCCAGATCCTCCGGCGCGTCAGGCGCAACGGTATCCACCACGATGGCGAACGGTGCGGAAAGCCCGCTGGTGCCCGCCGGGGTCGTGGCGGTGGCGGTGAACTGATGCGGTCCATCTTCCAGCGCTGTCTCCGGCGTGAAGTTCCAGTTGCCGCTGGCATCAGCGGTCACGCTGCCCAGTTCAACGCCATTGTTGTAGAGCGTAATCTGCGCGTTAGCTTCCGCCGTTCCGCTCAGCAACGGTCGGGTATCGTCAGTGGCCTGGTCTGCGGTCAGATTGCCGGTCAGGGTGCCCGCGTCATCAGTAACCGTGACAATCGTCGGCGCATCCGGCAGACCGGAGTCGGACCCGGTAAACGCCGTCGGTTCGCCGACGTTGCCCGCGCTGTCCTGAATACGCGCTTCCAGCGGCTGACTCATGGTCTGCGCCGGGGAGAGGCGCACGACAAAGGTGCCGTCCGTATTTACGGTCCCGCTGCCAATTTGTACGTTGTCGGCGTTAACAATGGTGATTAGCGCCCCGGCTTCCGCCGTCCCGCTTACCGTGGTGCCATCCTGTGCCACGGTCGTAATGACCGCGGCTTCCGGCGGGGTGACGTCAATAATGATGGCAATTGCAGCAGACGGCTGGCTGACGTTGCCGACGCTGTCAGTTTCCCGCACGGTGAAGCTGTGATCGCCTTCCGTAAGCGGCTCATCCGGGGTAAAGCGCCACTGTCCGTCGGTGCCCACCGTGGCGTTACCCATCTCAACCCCGTTATCAAACAGGACGATCTGGTTGCCTGGCTCGCCGCTGCCGCTCAGGACAGGGCGGGTGTCATCGGTGCGCTGACCATCCACCAGCACGCCGGTAATCAGTCCGGTATCATCTGTTACCACCGGCGTCGCAGCCTGCGGCGCGGTGAGATCCACCACGACCGTAAAGGCCGCCGAGGCCGGACCGGTATTGCCTGCGCTGTCGGTGGCGCTGACGGTAAGATCGTGCGTCCCTTCGCCCAGCGCGGTGTCAGGGGTAAAGCGCCAGTTGCCGCTGTCATCTGCCTGTACCGCGCCAATTTCCGTGCCGTTATCGAAAATGCGCACCGTAGCGCCCGCTTCTGCGGTGCCGCTCAGCGCAGGCTGCGCGTCGCGGGTGAGCTGGCCGCTGGTCAACGGTTGTGACGTGCCGGTGGAGTCATCTGTCACACTGGCAATAACTGGCGCTGCCGGAGCGGCAAGGTCGATCACGACGTTAAATACCGGCGACGGCGCGCTGCTGTTGCCCCCGGCGTCGGTAGCGATGACGGTTAACGGATGGCTGCCGCTGCCCAGCGGGGCATCCGGCGTCAGACTCCAGATTCCGTCATCGTTAACCTGCGCAGACGCGATCTCAATGCCGTCATCGTACAGCCGGACGGTATCGCCCGGTTCGCCGCTGCCACTCAGCGTCGGGAGCGTGTCGTCGGTGGCCTGGCCGCTGACGAGCGGACCGGTCACGCTGCCGTTATCATCGCTGACGCTGTCAATTACCGGTGTTGCAGGGGCGGTAGTATCAATATTAATGGCAAAGGCCGCCGAGGCCGGTCCGGTGTTGCCGGAGGCGTCGGTCGCCGTCACGGTAAAGTTATGCACTCCCTCCGCCAGCGCCGTTGTCGGCGTAAAACTCCACTCGCCGTTTTCGTTCACCGGGGCGCTGCCAATGGCGATACCGTTATCGAAGATCTGCACGCTGGCGTTTGGTTCAGCGCTGCCGCTGAGCGCCGGACGGGTGTCGTCAGTCGTCTGGCCCGCGGTGAGCGGACCGGTTACGCTGCCGGTATCGTCTGTAATGGCGTTCAGGATCGGCGCTTGTGGCCCGCTGAGATCAACTACCAGCGTAAAGCCGGCAGAAAGCGGCCCGCTGTTGCCCGCCGCGTCGGTTGCCGAGGCGGTGATGATATGGGTGCCGTCGCCCAGCGGCTGCGCCGGGGTCAGGGTCCAGTTGCCTGCATCGCTGACCCGGGCGCTGCCAATTGCCGCGCCGTCGCTGTACAACGTAACGGTCGAGCCTGCTTCGCCGGTGCCGCTGAAGGTCGGCTGGCTATCGTTGGTTGGCTGACCACTGGTGACCGGGCCAGTGCCAGGGGCGATATCATCGGTGACCGACACTATCAACGGGGCGGCAGGCGCGGTGGTGTCAATTTGCAGGGTGAAGGCGGCTGACGGCGTGCTGCTATTGCCTGCACTGTCAGTGGCGACCACCGTCAGCGGATGTGTGCCGCTGGCAAGCGGCGCTGGCGGCGTGAAGCTCCAGACGCCGTTAGCGTTTGTCTGCACGCTGCCGATTGCCGTTGCGCCATCATAAACCGTAATGGTTGTGTTCGCTTCGGCGGTCCCGCTGAGCGTCGGCTGCGGATCGTTCGACGGCTGGCCGCTGGTCAGCGGGCCGGTGCCACCTTCCACATCGTCCACTACCTGACCGATGACAGGCGCATCCGGCGCGACGGTATCGACGATCAGCGTAAACGGCTGAGATTCATCGCTGGTGCCGTTGCCGTTAGTAGCCGTCACGGTAAAGGTCACGCTGTTTTCCCCTTCCGCAAGCGGATCGGTCGGGGTAAAGGTCCAGTTGCCGCTGGCGTCTGCCAGCGTGGTGCCCATTTCTGTGCCGTTGTTATAGATCGTGATGGTCGCACCCGGCTCGCCGGTACCGGCAATGGTGGGTTGCGTGTCGTCGGTGCGCTGACCGTTGCTCAGATTTCCCACCACCGGGCCTACGTCATCACTGACGGAGACGATAACCGGCACATCCGGGATGCCGGAGTCTGTGGCGGTAAACGGCGTGGCGGGTCCGACGTTACCGGCGCTGTCTGTCGCCTGCGCCAGCAGGGATTCCCCGGCGGTTTGGGCCGGAGAGATGCCGATGCTGAAGGTGCCGTCGGCATTGGCGGTTCCACTTCCCAGTACCACATTGCCAGTGGCGTCAGTGATGGTCACGCTGCTGCCAGCTTCCGCCGTTCCGGTGACAGTGGTGCCCTGCGGGGAGACCGCCAGATCGCCCGGGGCGGCTGGCGGCGTAGTATCCACCACAACGCGGATCGCGGCGGACGGCTGGCTGGCGTTGCCCGCCGCGTCGGTAGCGGTAAAGGTCAGCGTATGCGTGCCCTCTGCCAGCGGCGCGGCAGGCGTGAAGGTCCATGCACCATCGGCGTCCACCGGCACCGTACCGAGAACGGTGCTGCCGTCATAGAGCGTTATGGTTGTGCCTGGCTCTCCGCTGCCGGTCAACGTTGGTTGGCTATCATCGGTGCGCGCGCCGTTAGCTATTGCCCCGGTGATGGGGCCGACGTCATCCGTTAACCCTGGCAGGGCTGGTACAGCAGGCGGCGTCAGATCGACGGTAAAGGTAAAGGCGGCGGACGGCGCGCTGGTATTGCCCGCCGCATCGCTGGCGATCGCCGTGATCGCGTGCGGCCCTTCGCCCAGCGGGCTGGCAGGGGTGAAAGTCCATTCCCCCTGTTCATTAACCAGCGCGGTGCCGATTTCCGTGCCGTTATCCAGCACGCGGAGGGTAGCTCCCGCTTCGCCGGATCCGCTAATCACCGGAAGGGTGGCATCGGTGACCTGCGCCTCCAGCAACGGTCCGTTTATGGGCCCCTGATTATCAATAATCGCGTTGATGACCGGTACGGCGGGTGCCAGCGTATCGACGGTCAGGGTTAACTCCGGCGACGCCGGGCCAGCGTTGCCCGCCGGATCGGTGGCGACAACGGTCAGGGTATGCGCGCCGTCAGTGAGCGGCGCGTCGGGGGTAATGCTCCAGCTTCCATCGTTATTTACCGTTGTGCTGCCAATCGCCGTACCGTCGTCATACAGGGTGACGGTCGCGCCCGCTTCGCCACTGCCGGTGAAGGTGGGCTGCGTGTCGTCAGTGGTTTGTCCGCTGGTAATCGGTCCGGTCAGGTTGCCGGTATCGTCGATGATCTCGCCAATAACCGGCGCGGCAGGCGCGCTGCTATCTACCGTCAGCGTGAAATCAGCGGAAGGCGCGCTGGTGCCGTTAGCGTTGGTGGCTGTGGCGGTAAAGGCATGTGCGCCTTCTGTCAGCGGCGTGGCTGGGGTAAAGCTCCACTGGCCGTTCGCCCCGGTGAGGGCCGTGCCAAGCAGCGTGCCGTTATCGTACAGCGTCAGGGTCGTGCCGGGCGCAGCGGTGCCGGAGAGCAGCGGTTGCGCATCGTCGGTAGCCTGCCCGCTGGACAGCGTGCCGGTTACCGCGCCCACATCGTCCGTGGCAGAGATAATCGTCGGCACGGCCGGGAAACCGGAGTTGGTGGCGGTAAAGTTTGCCGCCGGGCCGCTGTTACCCGCGCTATCCTGCGCGATGGCGGTAAGCGGTTGCCCCGCCGTCTGTGCTGGCGTGATAACAACGGTAAAGCTGCCGTCATCTGCGGTCGTACCGGTGCCGAGTACCGTACCGCCTGCATCAATAATCGTTACCTGACTACCGGCTTCCGCATTGCCGGTAACGTTAACGCCATTTTCGCTGATAGTCAGGTCGGTCGGTGCGGCAGGCGGCGTGGTGTCCACCACGAAGGTAATTGGTGCGGACGGCTGGCTCACATTTCCGGCGGGATCGGTGGCGGTAAAGGTCAGGGCATGTTCACCCTCCGCAAGCGCTGTCTCCGGGGTAAAGCTCCATTGTCCATCATCACCAACGACGACCGTACCTGTAACCGTATCGCCGTCATAGAGAGTGATAAGAGTGCCTGCTTCGCCGCTGCCGCTCAGGGTCGGGCGCGTATCGTCGGTTGATTGACCATCAACCAGCGGACCGGTGATGCTGCCAGCATCGTCATTAATAACGGGCAGGGCAGGCGCATCCGGAGCGGTAACGTCGATAATCAGCGTGAAGGCAGGCGAGGCGGCGCTGACGTTACCCGCTGCATCGGCCGCGGTGACGGTAAAGTCATGATTGCCTTCGCTTAGTGCGGCGACGGGCGTAAAGCTCCAGCGACCCTCTCCGTCAGCGGTAGTGACGCCCAGTTCAGCGCCGTTGTCGTAAATGACAATCTGGCTGCCGGCGGCGGCCGTGCCGCTCAGTTGTGGTTGCGTGTCGTCGGTGGTTTGTCCGCTGCTTAACGCGCCGGTCACGGTACCCGCGTCGTCAGCGGCAGCGGTGATGGCAGGCACGTCTGGTGCGGCGGTAGTCACTGTAAAGCTGAACGCCGGAGTGGCCGCGCTGACGTTACCTGCCGTGTCGGTCGCGGTGACGGTAATACTGTGATCGCCTTCGGCCAGCGGCGCGTCCGGCGTAAAACGCCAGCTGCCGCTGTCATCGGCCTGTACGCTGCCAATCTGCACACCGTTATCGTAGAAGGTCAGCGTCGCACCAGGCTCGGTGCTGCCGCTCAGCGTCGGCTGGCGATCGTCTGTGGTTTGACCGTTGGCGATTGCGCCGGTGATACTTCCGGCATCATCAACCACTTCGGCAATCACCGGCGCATCCGGGGCGAGGGTGTCCACCACGATGGTAAAGGGCTGAGACTCGCCGCTGGTGCCGTTGCTGTTAGTTGCGGTGACGGTAAAGGTAAAGGCGTTTTCCCCCTCCGCCAGCGGCTCAGTCGGCGTGTAACGCCAGTTGCCTGCGTCATCTGCCAGCACGCTATCAACCGCTTCACCGTTGAGATAAACGGTAATTGTCGCGCCCGGCTCACCGGTGCCGCTTAACGTTGGCTGTGTATCATCGGTATGCTGACCGCTGGTCAGGTTTCCTCTGATGGTGCCCACATCATCAGAGACCGAGATAATTGTCGGTACGTCCGGATAGCCAGAGGTGGAACCGGTAAAGTCCGCCGACGGTCCGCTGTTTCCGGCGCTGTCGCGGGCGGTAGCCAGCAGCGTTTCGCCGTTTGTCTGCGACGGCACAATATTGACCGAGAAGGTGCCGTCGTTGTTGGCGGCGGCAGATCCCAGTACGTTACCGTTGACATCGGTGATGGTGACCAGACTTCCGGCTTCCGCCGAACCGGTAACCGTTGCGCCATCAACGGAAACCGCCAGATCGGTCGGGGCGTCAGGCGCGATCAGGTCAACGGTAATCGTTAACGGCTCCGACGGATCGCTGATGTTTCCGGCCTGGTCGGTGGCGGTAAAGCGCAGCACATGGTTGCCGTGCGCCAGCGGCGTATCCGGCGTCAGATTCCAGCTACCGTCGCTATCGACCATCGCGGTGCCAATCATCTCGTCGCCGCGCCATGCGGTGATCATCGTCCCCGCTTCGCCGTTGCCGGTCAGCACCGGGCGGGTTTCATCCGTTGGCTGACTGTCCGCCACTGGCCCGGTAATAATACCGGTATTGTCGTTGATGAGCGGAGCGGCTGGCGCGTCAGGGGGAGTGATATCCACTTCAAGATTAACCGGCGTCGAGGTCGCGCTGGTGTTGCCAGCAGCATCCCGCGCGGTGAGCGTCAACGCGTGGTCGCCTTCGCTCAAATCGCTGTCTGGCGTAAAGCGCCAGTTGCCATCCTCTCCCACCAGCACGCTACCGATCTGCGTACCGTTGTCATAAATCGTTATCGTGCTGCCCGCCTCACCATTGCCGCTTAGCGTCGGGCGAGGATCGGCGGTGATCAGCGCATCGGTGATAAGTCCCGTATCGTCTGTAATGGCCTCAATAACGGGCGTCGGCGGTGCGAGAGTGTCGACGACCAGCGTAAATGCAGCGCCGGGCAGGCTGGTATTATTCGCCGCGTCGGTCGCGGTGACGGTCAGCGCGTGGTTGCCGTCGGTCAGCGGCGTAGTGGGTGTAAAGCTCCAGTTGCCGTCCGCATCTACCTGTGCGGTACCAAGCGCCTCGCCGTTATCGTAAACGGTAATGGTAGTGCCTGCCTCGCCATTACCGCTCAGCGTCGGGCGAGCATCATCGGTGGGTTGACCGCTGGTGAGGGATCCGGTCAACGCACCGCTGTCGTCGGTTACCGTGGAGAGCACCGGCACGTCAGGTGCGGTAGTATCCGGCGCGGTGGTGCTGGCTGTCGGGCTGTTATTGCCGCTCGGATCGGTGGCGATAACGTCCAGCGTTTCGCCATTCGTCAGCGGCGGATCTAACGGCAGGGTAAAGCTGCCGTCAGGCCCGACGGTGACGGTGCCTACCGGCTGACCGTTGCCGTCGGTGACCGTTACGGTGCTGCCTGCTTCAGCATTCCCGGTGAGGGTCGTGCCATCCTCCGACACGGCCAGATCGTCCGGGGCGGCAGGGGCGGTGATATCCGGGGCGTTTACGCCTGCCGCCGGACCCGCGTTACCCGCGAGGTTGGTTGCCGTGGCGGTGAGCGCTTCACCATTAATCTGTGGCGGCGTCAGCGTCGCGCTGAACGAGCCGTCCGGGCCTGTAACGGCGGTGCCAATGATGTTGTTATCGGCGTCACGGATCGTAATGCTACTTCCGGCTTCGGCGTTACCGGTGAGGGTGGCACCATCTTCAGAGACGGCGAGATCGTCAGGCGCGGCGGGCGGGGTGGTATCCACAATCAGCGTCAGTGGCTGCGAGACGCCGCTGGTACCGTTACCGTTGGTCGCCGTGAGCGTGAAGGTAAAGGTATTCTCTCCTTCAGGCAGGGCTGGCGATGGCGTAAAGCTCCAGTTGCCGGACGCGTCAACGGTAGTGGTACCGATGGCGGTGCCGTTGCTGTATACCGTAATGGTGGCATCGGGTTCACCGGTGCCGTTCAGGGTCGGGGTGGTATCGTCAGTCGTCTGGCCGTTGGTCAGGTTTCCGGTAAGGCTACCCACGTTATCTACCACAGACACCAGCACCGGCACGTCAGGGTAACCCGAGGTGGAGCCTGTAAAGGTTGCTGCCGGGCCGTCGTTTCCGGCGGCGTCGCGGGCAGTGGCCGTCAGCGTTTCGCCATCGGTTTGCGCCGGAACAATACCGATGCTGAAGCGGCCATTTTCATCGGCGATACCGCTGCCGAGGAGGTTGCCGCTGTCATCGCTAATCGTAACCGTACTTCCCGCTTCGGCGTTGCCGGTGACGGTAGTGCCGTCGGTAGAGGTAACAAGCTCCGCAGGCGCAGCAGGCGGGGTGATATCCACTACCACATTCAGCGCCGGAGAGGGCTGGCTGACGTTTCCGGCCAGGTCGGTAACCGTGATGGTCAGTGCATGAGCGCCTTCGGCGAACGGTGCAGAAGGCGTGAAGCTCCAGTTGCCGTCATCGGTGATAACCGCCGTGCCCAGCAGCGTTGCGCCGTCATACACGCTGACGGTCGCACCAGGCTCACCGCTGCCGCTGAGAACAGGACGGGTTTCATCAGTAGACTGACCGTCGGTGATCGTACCGGTAAGCGGACCGGACGCGTCGGTGGCGACCGGTGCGGCTGGCGCATCGGGCGCGACGGTATCGATAGTGAGCGTCCACGGGGCTGAGGCGGCGCTGGTATTGCCTGCCTGATCCGTCGCAGTGATGGTGAAGCTATGATTGCCGTCACTCAGCGCAGCGGACGGGGTGAAGGTCCAGCTGCCTGCGGGATCGACCGTCGCCAGGCCGATAACGGTGCCATTATCATACAGTGTAATTGTACTGCCAGGCTCGCCGCGCCCGGCGAAGGTTGGTTGCGTATCATCGCTCACCTGGCCGTTAAGTAGCGGGCCTGTGAGCGGGCCTGCATCATCGGTCAGGCTGGTGAAGACCGGGACGGCAGGCGCTTCGGTATCGACAATCAGGGTAAAAACGCCGGAGGCCGGGCTGACATTGCCTGCCGCATCGGTGGAGATGACGGTCAGCGCATGGTTGCCGTTGCCAAGCGCTGTCTCAGGCGTAAAGCGCCAGCGTCCGTCGTTGCCGATGGCGACAGAGCCGATTTCAGTTCCGTTATCATACACGGTCAGGGTGGCACCGGGCGTACCGCTACCGCTGAGGGTCGGCGTGGTATCGTCGGTGCGTTGGCCATTGCTCAGCGAACCGGTAATGGGTCCCGCATCGTCAATCGCCAGATCGATGACCGGCGTGCCTGCCGGAGCGTTGTCCGGCGCAGTTACGGTGGCGACCGGCCCACTGTTACCGGCCGGATCGGTCGCGACTACCGTGAGGGTTTCGCTGCTGGTGCGCGGCGGATCCAGCGGAAGCGTAAAACTGCCATCCTCACCTGCCACCACGCTACCCAGTGACTGACCGTTGCCGTCAGTGACGGTGACGGTGCTCCCCGCTTCGGCATTACCGGTCAGCGTGGTGCCATCGTCGGAGATATCCAGCCCGCTCGGCGCGGCAGGCGCAGTGAGGTCGACATTCAGCGTGAAGGCGGCAGACAAGCCGCTGGTCCCGTTGGCATTGGTTGCTGTCGCGGTAAAGCGATGCTCCCCTTCACCCAGCGGCGCGGTGGGCGTGAAGCTCCAGTTACCGCTGGCATCAACCAGGGTGGTGCCGATAATCACATCATCGCTGTACAGCGTAATGGTGGCTCCGGCCTCTCCGTTACCGCTCAGCGTCGGTGTGGCGTCATCGGTACTCTGACCGCTGGCAAGATTGCCCGCGAGCGCCCCCGCGTCGTCCAGCGCCGAGAGGATGACAGGTACATCAGGATAGAGAGACGTTGAGCCGCTGAAATCTGCCGTCGGGCCAGTATTACCCGCGACGTCGCGGGCGACCGCCGTCAGGGCTTCGCCGTTAGTCTGCGCTGGCGCAATACCAATACTGAAATGACCGTTGGCGTCGGCGGTGCCGCTACCAAGCACGGTGCCACTGGCATCAGTAATGGTGACCGTGCTTCCGGCCTCGGCGCTACCGGTGACGGTGGTACCGTCTGTGGACGTAGTGAGATCGGTCGGCGCGGACGGAGGAGTGGTATCCACGATTAATGTAAACGGCTCTGAGAACGTCCCCGTATTGCTGAAAGAGACCGTCAGAATATGCGTGCCTTCAGAGAGCGTGGTGGCAGGCGTAAAGCGCCATGCGCCGCTGGCATCAACCAGCGTGCTGCCGATGGCGTTGCCGTTATCGTAAACGGTTATGGTAGCGCCAGGCTGACCGCTGCCGTTCAGGGTGGGGCGGGTATCGTCAGTGAGCTGACCGTTGCTCAATTGACCTGTAACAGCGCCCGCGTCATCCAGTACGCTATCAAACGTACCGGCGTCGGGTGAAGTCAGATCCGGCGCGATGACTGTCGCTGAAGGGCTAACATTGCCCGCTGCATCGGTGGCGTTGACGTTAAGCGTTTCACCGTGGTTTTGCGCAGGATTAAGGGCCAGCCGAAAATGACCATCTGCGTCAGCCACCGCCGTGCCAATAAGGTTTCCGCTGGCATCGGTCACGTTCACCGTACTTCCAGGTTCCGCCGTGCCGGTCAGCGTGGCTCCGTCATCGACGATCAACAGATTGGCAGGCGCATCTGGCGCGGTGAGATCGGGGGTATCCACGCTGGCAGAGGGACCGGTATTGCCCGCAGGATCGGTTGCCACCACCTCGACAGGTTTACCCTCCGTCTGCGGTGTATCGAGATCAATCGTGAAGTTACCGTCGCTACCCGTCGTGCCGGATCCAATAACATTGCCATTGGCATCGGTCACGGTAATCGTGCTGCCAGGTTCAGCGCTGCCGGTAAGTGTTTTGCCATCTTCACTGATGATCAGGTTTCCGGGGGCATCAGGCGGGGTGTTATCTTCTCCCGTTTCATTACCCGGAGGAGGCGTTGTATTGTGCTCGTCATCATCGTGACCACTTCCTCCGCTGGAGGCAGCGACGGCTGCCAGACCACCGCCGCCTAACAGCCCACCCAGTACCCACGGCCATACCGGAGCCGCGCCGTCAGAGGCCGCTGCGCCTGCGCCAGAAGTGGCTAATAAATCGTCAATACTCGCAACATGGACAAAATTAAGTCCGGCGGCTGAAGGATCTTCTACCCACCACAGTGCCCCCTGACTATCTTCGAGCACCAGCAAACTTTTGGTTTCGCCTTCAGCAAGATAAAAGTTTTTGATGGCGACGGTTTCGCCCGAGCGAAGATGAACAATCAAATCGTTATTGGCGCGGGTGAGGGAGGCGATATCTGCTCGCGCTACCTGAAGTTTTACAATGGCGGGATGGCTTAAGGTGACTTCAGAGGCGGTGGTCGATGTTTCTACACCGGTTAAAGCAGAAATGACAGATATCGATACCATTGGTTCTTACTCCCAGCAGATATAGATGACACGCGTTTACTTACGCATCGCTCTGAATTTCAGGTAAAAGGACTCTGCGGCAGAGATTCTATTTAAAAATAGTTTCTCACCGTTATTTATTAACGTTTCACTATGAATGCTACCTCCCGAGAGAAGAGGTAGTGGTTATATAAAGGTATTTAATTTTGGCTGCTGATTAATACCTTTCAGCGGCACTCAAATAGAAGATATGCTCCTCACGGCGTTTTCTCCCGTATGGCTTATTAATGATATAGGCAGAACTATAAAAATACGCAAATTAAGGACGCCTACATTAAATTGTAGGGGAGTGATTGATATGAATTTTTGTGACGGAGTTCAAGGAAAATAAATGACGCGGCGGCAGGTAATGGGTTGTTTATTCAAGGTTTTTTGGGAGGGGGCGAAAAAACGCTGTCTCAGGTGTATTAAGCTTTAAATTTTCTCTGTGTGGTTACTACCATTATATAGGGGAGGTAAGCATACTCTCCAGACAGGATGGCCCTTTGCTTTTAAGAGGTTTGTTTCGTGATAGGGGGCCTGGATGATCGGTTGCGCGGGGGATGAATTATCAGTTTGTGTTAACTGAAAGGATTCAACACGCAGGGGGAAATAAAGAGCTACTTTTGAAATATAACTTTTTATACAGCCAGCATTTATAAGCCAGTGATATACAATTAATTATTCCATGTTGTCAGTGGTGCCCTCCTTTTCCTTGTCCTTTCAGCATTGAAAGCTCCTTTTCAACAAATAAGGCGCGTTACCTGGTTTATATATAGTAACTCGGATTTATTATTTCTATTTTAATTCTTTCATTTGACTGTAATGAGAGTGATGAAAGAGGGTGGATTAAAAATTTCCTATATGACTTTATGAGATTTATTCATATGGGATAGGTTACCTGCCGCGCTTATGACTTTCATTATAACAATATCTGGTACGTCAGACGCTTGCTGAACACCAGCTAGTTTCTTCCTGCTCATTACTGGAAGGCATAGTAAAGCGCCTGTGCGGGAACGGGAGTATTGATGAGCATACGCGCCTTACCTGAGCACACGGGTATGTGATTAGCTTGTCTGATACACCGCCAGCGGAAAAACGGCGTCCGTGGTTGGTTAAAGCTGGCAGCTTAGATAAAAAAAATGCCCGCAGAGCTTGCGCCATGCGGGCTTTCGACTTCTATGGATGACTCTAGGATTGGATTTGAAGGTTTTTGGCTGGCGGAATCTGAATAATGTGCGCAAAAGCATGTAAAATTTGGTTTTTATCCAATTCAAGTTTGTTTGGTGTACCTAAACGTGTACCAATCCTACTTATCAACTTACAATCTGATGTTAATTAAGTCGATTTTTCGGTTGAACATCGTCATGACCTATTATGTAAAATTCTGCACCAGAAGCTCTAATTGCTGATTCAGCGCTCACTAGCAAAACGTCAAGCTGTTTCCTTATGTTAGATTGAATATTTCTATCATAGTAACTTCTCATTGTGTGAGGTTGCACAATTATCACCCTAAACTTGATCTTACTATTCTTTTCAAGTGCCTCGATAGCGTTTAAAAATGAGTTATGATCACTTGTTTTATTATTATTCCAGCAAAATTTTGTGGCAGCATTGTCGGCCCGTTCTCTAAGATCATTTATTAGTTTTTTCCTGCTAATGTATCGAAGGTTTTTGATTGCTTGATTTAAAACTATATCATGGGCACCAACTGATATTCTTCGTTCTGGACTTTTTGAGTTTGCAGCTTTGACATGAACTAAGGAAATGTAGATTCTGTCTTTATACTCATCAATATGAATAAAATCAGCTTTTTCTCCCGCTCCATCATCGCAGAATAACCAACCAGAGGGTTTATCAGTTGTAATGAAGTTTTCATGTGAATCCCAAAGCCCACTCCAATGATGCTTCATCCAACAAAATAGAGATTTTTGGTTACCGATTTTATCTAGTGCTACTATTCCATTGATTTCTGGTTTTTCTTTTGAAATGTCAAAACCTTCAAAGTTAGCCCATATAAAATTGCTATAAGCAACATCACGATATTCTGTTTTGAAAACTCTACTGTTAATTATTGCATGCCCTGACTCATACCAGCATTTAATTAACTCTGAGTATTTAAATGTATTGGAGAAATATTCGATCTCAGCTTTTTTTCCTTTTTTAGGGATTTTTTCAATTACATCGAACTCGACTGTATAGTCCAATATTTTTGGGGCCACCTTTATTTCCCCAATGCATAATAAGTCTTTGAATACTTCTAGATTTATGTCAGGTGAGTTTAACGTATCCAAAATCTTAAAAGTATATGTGCTTTTAATTGTATGCAGTCGTTCGACTTTGCTCTCACTTAGATCGTTTCTATTGAACTCAGGATCGAGAAATGATAAGTCATAAACATTACTCACTCCTTTCATTTCTGCAACTGGTATGGCAAGTATGCTGATTGGGTTTTCGACTTCATTTTTGTTCTTATCAATTGTATCTATTATCTCAATTACTCTATCTTCAAATGTTTTCCAATCCTTACATGGGCCTCTCCATAAAGATGACTTATATGGGTTTAAGCCAATTGTTTTTTCTGTACCATCTAAGGATGTTCTAACTGCTGACATTACAAAGGATTGATCTTCGAGAGGATTTAAAGTATCAGCCACATTTTCTCCGCCTAAAACTTTCGAGTCAGCTTTAAAACTCTCTCGACCATGGGTACCCAATAGCCACAGCATTTTTATATTATCTTCATTAATGAAAAGATAGTTAAGCTGAGTAATATTGATTACTTTTAAATTAGGAAGTAACGGTGTAAAGAAGTATGCTCTTATCTCATCTTTTAAACCTTTTTCAGACATATAGAATGCGAATGTGTTATTTAGGTTGAAGGTAATGAAAACATGGTTTTCAACATCGGTTAGTGTATTTCCTGAAAACCAACTTGGATTTTTTAAAACTTCATAATGAGTATAAAAAATAAGAGCTTCGCCAGAAGAATCCTCTTTAGTAGGATTCATTTCAACGATCTGTTCTTTCCGCCCTTCTGTTTGGATTATACTCACAATTTTTTCATGGGTTTCAGCTGCGCTTATAGTTTGATGACTCATCCCTAGTAGTATTGAGAGAAAGGGCTTGATTTGTAGTTTACCAACTGCGTACATAAGAAAAGTCTCTATTTATTCATTAATATTTTTTAATGTAATCTATAAGCAGTCAGTTGATCAAACAGTGATCAATGTCGATTTTTGCGTACGAGACAAGCGAACAAAAATGATTTTATGGAAAAGTGTTCATACTATTCACTTTTGATGTTAAGTCTTTTAAATCATCTCGTTAGGTAGGAATGGTTAAGGTGTATGGCTACACAGGTGTTCACTTAAAGTGATCACTATGGTTTGGAACGTAAAAAACCGGCCTGAGCCGGTTTGTATTGTGTGGATTTATTTACTGCACGCGGGCTGCCAGTAGGCCTCAATGTCTCTGTGCAGCGTGAGATTGGTTTGGTCGCTGTTATTCGTTCTGCGCTTTAGCAGGATGCGCTCATACTCCTTCAGGGTCTGCGGTACCGCCTGCCTAAATGCGGTCAGGCTCAGCGGATGCTGGTGACCGTGCGACTTCATAAACGAAAGATAGGCATGATAGAGATAGAGCTTCGGATTCAGCGGGCGGATGGCGCTAATCATTAACAGGCCGGTAGCTGTGCTTATCGGCATCAGGTAAGCGCAGAAATCGACCAGCGGGTCAGCCTGGCGCTTCATCTCCAGCGACTCGCCGGACGTCTGCTGTGCCTGTCACAACTCGCGGGCTTCTTCCGGTTTACTGAAACACTTCATCAGATGGCGAACGATGACGGCCAGCTCGGTGCTGATCTTATCCAGCAACTGCGGGTCACGCTCTTTTGCCAGTATCACATCCGGGAAAGTCAGGATCGCCCGGCGACGTGACAAGCCGCCGCTGCGATCGCGGAAGCGCATCGGGTTGTTGTTCATCGCCAGAATTACCGCCGGGATGTGCGTTGAATAGGCGTCACGGTATTAGGGGGCGATTGCCACGGCATCGCCGCCAATTATCGCCTTGATGCCCGCGCCATCGCCGCTCCATTTCTCCTGGTCAGGGAGGATAATCAGCAAGAAGCCCACCACGCTCGCGCGAGGATTCCAGCGTGTTAATTGGTGGCTGATATAGTGTTGTCTTTTCCGGTCAAAAGTGTGGTTATCGAGGCCACCACGCTTTTACCGCTGCAGCCGGGGCCGGTGACCTTGAGAAACATCTGACAGTCATAGCGATTTGTCAGCAGGATCAGTTTGACATACTCAAAGAACGTGTCAGTTTCGGCAATTCTTCTGGCCGCAGCGTTGGCATGTTTTGCTTTTTGGGTTTCTCAAAAGCCATAACTACATCTGATGCAGGATTGGCGTCAATAAGGTCGGTATTGACTGCATAAATCATTATCTCGTTTACACGCTGCACTAAACGGTGAACAGTCTCCAGCGCACCACATGCTTTGATGGGTTCTAATGTTTTAACAATTGTTCTTGCCTTTATCTCCTGAACGGATATCTAGCCTATAGCAGGGAACACATCTTTCTCCAGCAACCGCCAAATATCCTTCGCGTAATCCTCTGTGACGCTTTTGCTCTTAAGCTGAAACCATTTTCCCTGCTGCAACGGAGAAAATGCTATCAAGCTCGATCTGGTGTTGCTCCGATACATCTTCTTGTTTCTTCTGAGAGTCAATCCCTTATGCAAGCAGAGACAAGTATTGGTCACGCACTTGTCTTGCGACAGCGAGCGTTAAGGCTGGTTAAGAGTCACGGCTGAGATTTGTACGGCTGCTACTTGCTGGCTGCTGGTATCGGAAACGCTACAGCTTTTTACCCGATGTTTTGATCAGCAGGAAAAGGCCGTCGCCATCATGAAGCGTGAAGTCTTTCTCTTGATGCTTAGCTTTTAGGATTTCGTTATTGATGAGGGGGCGTGTCATCCGCGTCATGACTGGTTTCAGGTGGATTATCTCAAGCAACTACAGACACAAAAAAGCCCGCAAGGCTTGCGCCATGCGGGCTTTCGACTTCTATGGATGACTCTGGAATCATCTTCGAAGGATTTTGGTGGAGCTGGCGGGAGTTGAACCCGCGTCCGAAATTCCTACATCCTCGGTACTACATGCTTAGTCAGTCTTTACATTCGCCTGGCACCTGCGGACAGACACGCCACTACCAGACTAGCCTGATTAGTTTTAACGCTTCAACCCCAGGCAAGGCATCCACGCGATCTCTTTTGGGTTTGACCTCTCTTTGATCCCCGTCTTAAGAGCGGAAGCTAGGGAGAGAGGGCTCTCAGCAGGTTATTAAGCTGCTAAAGCGTAGTTTTCGTCGTTTGCGACTATTTTTTTGCGGCTTTTTACGAGGCAAACCGCCCCTCGGCATGCACCTTGGGTTTCGCAAATCCCGTCGAATCCAGAATCAGCCCCAATGTGTTACGTTGAGTATAACAGATTTGTGACGTTTGATGCCAGTCTCTGTCACGTAGTTTATAAGCATTTATTCTTGCTTAATAAGTGTACAAAAAGTAGCAGTTACAAAGAGATAAGCGCAGAGGTGTCAACGATAAGGGGGATTAACTGAAGAGAAAAAAGCCCGGTCGTGTAGTGCTGACGACCGGGTGACGGACTTATCGTCCCGCATGTTTCATGATGCGGGCTTTATCGACCTGCCATTCACGCTCTTTGATATCCGAACGTTTATCATGCTGTTTCTTACCTTTCGCCACGCCGATTTTGACTTTGCACCAGGCATTTTTCCAGTATAACGAGAGCGCAACGACCGTGTGACCTTCCCGGTTGACCCGGCCATACAGCGTATCCAGTTCGCGCTGGTTGAGCAGCAGTTTACGGGTGCGAGTGGGATCACAAACGACGTGTGATGAGGCAACCATCAACGGGGTAAAGTTCGCGCCAAACAGGTACGCTTCGCCATCTTTCAAAATGACATAGCTATCGCTAATGTTAGCTTTACCGGCACGCAGGGATTTTACTTCCCAGCCTTGTAGCGCCAGGCCCGCTTCAAATTCATCTTCGATAAAATATTCGTGACGGGCGCGTTTATTCAGCGCAATGGTGGCTGATCCAGGTTTGTGGGATTTTTTCTTGGTCATAGTATCCTGAACATCGCTAATCTGATCTTAATCGGCCTCAACTCTCCTTCGAGGCGTAATGAGGTATCTTAGCACGAGTTGCGGCAGAGCGTTTTTTTTAACGTGTGATAAATGTTATTATTCTGGTGTGTAAGTTCCTGGGAATCGCTATGCCACAGATTAATCGTACTGCTCTGGTCCCTTTCAGCGCGGAGCAGATGTACCAGTTAGTGAATGACGTGGACTCTTATCCTGAGTTTATTCCGGGGTGTACCGGCAGCCGGGTGCTTGAGTCCGGGCCAACGCAAATGACGGCGGCTGTCGATGTCTCGAAAGCCGGGATTAGCAAAACCTTTACTACCCGTAATACGCTTAACAGCAATCAAAGCATTCTGATGCATCTGGTTGATGGGCCGTTCAAAAAACTTATTGGTGGCTGGAAGTTTACGCCGCTCGGTCAGAATGCCTGCAAAATCGAGTTTCAGCTTGATTTTGAGTTTACCAATATGCTGATTGAACTGGCGTTTGGCCGTATTTTCAAAGAGCTGGCGGCAAGTATGGTGCAGGCTTTTACGACGCGCGCCAAAGAGGTTTACAGTGCCGGGTAAGATTGAGGTCTCAGTTGCCTACGGCTTTCCTGAGAAGCAGTATTTGCTGAAGGTGATGCTGGAAGAGGGTGCTACGGTAGAAGACGCTATTCGCGCCTCTGGCCTGCTGGCGTTGCGTACTGAGATCGACCTCAGTCAGAGTAAAGTGGGGATATACAGTCGTCCGGTAAAATTACAGGACCCTGTCCACGATGGCGATCGGGTTGAAGTTTATCGTCCGCTGATTGCCGACCCCAAAGAACTGCGTCGTCAGCGTGCGGAAAAGTCGACAGCGAATAAATAGTGTCAGGTAACAGCTGTTTTAACAAAAAGGTGCCTTCCGGCACCTTTTTTTCACTTTATTTCTCGCTCGTCAGCGCGGGTTTGTTGTCGATGTTCGTTAACGTGCCGCTGCTGTTAAAGGTCAGGGTCAGCGTCTGCTGAGTCACATCTTCATGCCCTGGCTGCTGGCGGAATACGTAGAACCAGGTATTGGTGCCAAACGGATCGGACATCATCGGCGTACCCAGAGCATAAGCAACCTGCTGTTGCGTCATACCGACACGAATTTTTGATACATCGTTAGGTGCCAGATAGTTTCCCTGGTTGATGTCAGGGCGGTAAACCACTCGCTCCAGAGTGGAACAGCCTGCGGTCAACATCAGAAGAACCGCTGCGGCAGCAGTCAGCGTTTTACAGCGCATAGTGATTTGATTCCTTTTCGGGCCCGAGCAGTACGCGGCTCATATGTAATATGCCGATGATAATAGACCTTTAACCACTTTAAAACCTTTGATACCTGGTCATACGGCGATTTTATCGTGAACTCAGACTCCCGGATATCAAAAAAGTTTACGCTGCCAGCAGTTCTTTCGCATTTGCCAGGGTATTGCGCGTGACTTCGCTACCCCCCAGCAGACGCGCCAGTTCCTGTAAACGAGCGCGTTTATCCAGCGGCTGCATATGAGTTTCGGTCATTTCACCATCGGTTTCTTTGCTGACGACGAAGTGGTGATGTCCACAGCCCGCGACCTGCGGCAGGTGAGTCACGCACATCACCTGGGTGGATTCGCCCAGCTGGCGCAAAAGTTTACCGACCACGGCTGCGGTAGGACCGCTGATACCGACATCAACTTCATCGAAAATCAGCGCCGGGGTTTCCATTTTACGCGCCGTGATAACCTGAATGGCTAAGGCGATACGTGACAACTCGCCACCGGAGGCCACTTTCGCAATAGATTGCAGTGGCTGACCGGGGTTGGTGGTGACCCGGAATTCAATCCGATCCGCACCTTCAGCCGTCAGGTGATGCTCATCAAAACTCACGTCGATAGTAAACTGCCCGTGCGGCATTGAAAGCGTGTGCATACTGTCGGTGATAAGCGTTGCCAGTTCCTGCGCGCTGACTATTCTGCGCTGATGGAGCTGCCGGGCGGTTTCCAGTGCTAGTTGATGATGCTTATTAACCGCCAGGGTCAATGTTTCCAGCGAATCGGCCTGATCGTCGAGCTGTTGCTGTTCGTCGAGCAGCGACTGATGAAACGCGGGCAGTTCTTCCGGGCTGACATGATGTTTACGTGCCAGGTTAATTTGCCGTGAGAGACGTTGTTCCAGTTCAAACAGACGATTAGGATCGAGATCCAGACGATCGCTGTAGTGACGCAATTCTTCGCTGGCTTCACCAATCTGGATGCTGGCTTCTTCGAGCATATCCAGCACGCCTGAGAGCTTGTTATCCATGCTGACCAATTCGCTAACCAGCTGTTTTGCCGTGTACAGCTGGCTTTGCAGATTGGCATCTTCACCGTCTGCCAGCAAATTCAGGGCCTGCTGGCTGGTACTAAGCAGTTGACCGCTGTTGGCGAGGCGTTTGTACTCTTCGTCGATCTGTTCAAACTCACCGGCCTGTGGATGAAATTCGTTAAGCTCTTTGAGCTGATACTGAAGCAGTTCCGCACGCGCGGCGCGATCGTGGCTTTGCTGCTGGTGCTGTGCCAGCGCGCGGCAGCTTTGGTGCCACTGACGATAATGCTCTGTCATCCGCTGGGTGAGCTCGACTTCGCCTGCGTAACCATCCAGCAGATTTTTTTGATGATCTGGCTTAATCAGAAGCTGATGGGCGTGCTGCCCGTGGATTTGAATCAGGAGTTGACCCAGTTCACGCAGCTGTGACAGGGGAACGGCGGTGCCGTTAATGAAACCACGAGAACGCCCGTCGCTACTGATAACGCGGCGCAGTAAGCACTCGCGGCCATCTTCAAGCTGGTTTGCTTCGAGCCAGCGCAGCGCAGCCGGGGTGTCTTTCAGGGAAAAACGGGCGCAGAGGTCGGCGCGGCTGGCACCTGCGCGGACCATGTCGGCCTCGGCGCGGCCACCAAGGCACAATCCTAACGCATCAATCGCAATAGATTTACCCGCGCCGGTCTCACCGGTGATAGCGGTCATCCCGCTGTGAAAATCGATTTCAAGCTCACGAACGATGGCAAAATTGCTGATGGTAAGTTGTGCCAACATAGCTGCCTTCCTGTATGAAAAACCATGACTGTGTTTACGTACAGTATAAACTGGTTTTTTATCCAGTAAAGATCCGCGATGCTAAATCAGAATAATTTTTTCGACCAGCCGAGTTTGGTGCTTAGCGTATTGAAATAATTGTAATCTTTAGGATGGATTAGGTTGAGATGGTAATCGCTACGGCGGATTAACACATCTTCATCTTCCTGAATCGGCAGCGCGATTTGGCTGTCGCAGCTGATTTCAAGATCGCTGCCATGCTGTGAAAAGCGCAGGCGAATAGTGCTACTGCTGTTAATAACCAGCGGGCGAGCGGAAAGCGTATGAGGAAACATCGGCACCAGCGTTATTGCATCCAGTGACGGCGTCAGAATGGGGCCTCCGGCGGAAAGTGAGTAGGCCGTAGAGCCGGTAGGCGTAGAAATAATCAGGCCGTCCGAGCGTTGCGAGAAGGCAAACACTTCATCAATATACACTTCGAACTCAATCATATGGGCGACTTTACCAGGGTGCAGGACCACCTCATTAATCGCCGTGCTGATCCGCTTCTGGCACGCTTTCTGACAAACCTGCGCCTCGAGCAGAAAGCGTTTCTCGGTAATGTAATCGCCTTCCAGCACATCGGCCAGTTGCTGATGGGCGTTATCCGGGTCAAGATCGGTAAGAAAGCCCAGATTGCCACGGTTGATACCGATGACTTTGATGTCATAACGGGCCAGCGTGCGCGCCGCGCCCAGCATATTGCCATCACCGCCGACCACCACCGCCAGGTCCGCCTGCTGACCAATCTCCGCCAGCGTTCCCGTGCGTACCTCACTTAATTTAAGTTCGCGGGCAATTTGCTGCTCGATAATGACCTCATAGCCCCGGGAGCAGAGCCAGCGATAGAGCATTTCATGTGTGGTGAGCGCGGTAGGGTGACGCGGATGTCCGACAATACCAATGCACTTGAAATGAGTGTTCATTTTCTGGTGGTCCTTGTGCCAATGATTGATGACAATGTGAGTGCTTCCCTTGAAACCGGGAAACCGATCCCCATAATAAGCGAAGTTAGCGAGATGAATGCGAAAAAAACGCGGAGAAATTCATGAGTAGTAAAGAACAGAAAACGCCTGAGGGGCAAGCCCCGGAAGAAATTATCATGGATCAGCACGAAGACGTTGAGGCCGTTGAACCAGAGGCTTCTGCTGAGCAGGTGGATCCGCGCGATGAAAAAATTGCGAGCCTTGAAGCGCAGTTAGCGGAAGCGCAGACGCGCGAACGCGAAAGTTTGCTGCGCAGCAAAGCGGAAATGGAAAACCTGCGTCGTCGTACTGAACTGGACATTGAGAAAGCGCACAAATTTGCGCTGGAAAAATTTGTCAATGAACTGCTGCCAGTGGTGGATAGTCTGGATCGCGCGCTGGAAGTGGCGGATAAAGCGAATCCGGATTTGGCACCGATGGTTGAAGGTATTGAGCTGACGCTGAAGTCGATGCTGGATGTCGTGCGTAAGTTCGGCGTTGAAGTTATCGCCGATACTAACGTGCCGCTGGACCCGAACGTGCACCAGGCGATTGCGATGGTGGAATCTGAAGAGGTTGCCGCCGGTAATGTGCTGATGGTGATGCAGAAAGGTTATACGCTGAACGGTCGTACGATCCGTGCAGCGATGGTGACGGTCGCGAAGGCGAAAGCGTAATCTTGCGGGCCGGGTTTACCCGGCCCATTTATTCACACTACTCTTTCACGCTCTCGCGCAGCGGTTTCACCGGGATCACCCGCACCTGCTTAATCATATTGTCCTGCACGTCCAGGATATCAATATCGTACTGACCAATGCGTACTCGTGTTTCAGCCGCCGGGATCTCCTCCAGCGCTTCAAGCAGCATGCCGTTTACGGTACGCGCATCCTCTTCCGGCAGATGCCAGTTAAAGGCTTTATTGAGTTCGCGCACGTTGGCACTACCGTCGATGATCACTGAACCGTCGTTTTGCGGGGTAACTTCTTCCGCAAGCGTTGGCGACATCGAGGTGGTGAAATCGCCGACAATCTCTTCGAGGATGTCTTCAACCGTCACCAGCCCCTGAATATCGCCGTATTCATCTACTACCAGGCCGACTTTCTTTTTATTGCGCTGGAATTTAATCAGTTGCGTGCTGAGCGGGGTACCTTCCGGCACATAGTAGATTTCATCTGCCGCGCGCAGCATGACCTCTTTGGTGAACTCTTTTTTCTCCTGCATCAGCCGCCAGGCCTCGCGTACCCGCAGCATACTGATGGTGTCATCCAGCGAGTCGCGGTACAGCACGATACGCCCGTGAGGAGAGTGGGTAAGCTGACGGACGATGGATTTCCAGTCGTCGTTAATGTCGATGCCGACGATCTCGTTGCGCGGGACCATAATGTCGTCCACGCTGATCTTCTCCAGATCCAGTATCGACAGCAGCATGTCCTGATTACGCCGTGAGATCTGCGAGCGGGATTCGTTAACCAGCGTGCGCAGTTCATCTTTGCTGAGCGAACCGCTGATCACCACATCCGTTTTGATACCCATCATGCGCATCAGTAGTCGGGTAATGGTGTTGAGAAGCCAGACCAATGGCATCATTAGGATCTGTAAGGGGGCCAGCAGGACGCTACTGGGGTAAGCCACTTTTTCAGGGTAGAGCGCGGCGATGGTTTTAGGCAGCACCTCAGCAAATACCAGCACCACAAACGTGAGGATACCGGTGGCAATTGCTACGCCTGCGTCACCATAAAGACGCATCCCGACAATGGTTCCCAGTGCAGAGGCCAGGATATTGACCAAATTATTACCAATCAACACCAGGCTTATCAGTCGGTCAGGTTTGCGTAAAAGGGCTTCCACGCGCTTTGCCGGGCGATAACCTTTTTTCGCCAAATGCCTCAGACGATAGCGGTTCAGCGTCATCATGCCGGTTTCAGAACCGGAGAAATAAGCGGAGATGACCACCATGACGATCAGGGTTACGATCAGCGTGGTGGTAGAGATGTGTTCCAGAAGGGACTCCTTAGCTTACGAACTGCTGCACGATACGGCTACCAAAGTAGGCCAGGGTCAGAATGCACGCGCCCGCAACGTTAAACCAGACAACGCGACGGCCGCGCCATCCTTTATGATAGTGGCCCCACAACAGCACGATATAAACAAACCACGCAATAATGGAAAGCACTGCTTTATCGATATTCTCCACGCTGAAAAGGTTATGCATGTAGAACAACCCTGTACACAGCGTCAGGGTGAGCAGCACGACGCCAATCTGCGTAATGTGGAACATTTTGCGCTCAATACTCATCAGCGGCGGCATTTCACTGTTGAATACCAGCTTCTTATTTTTTAACTGGTAATCGATCCAGGCCAGCTGTAGCGCATAAAGCGCAGCAATAATCAGCGTGGCGTAGGAGAACAGCGACATCCCAATGTGGATCATCATCCCCGGCGTCGTCTCCAGATGGGTGATGAATTCATTCGGCATAAAGGTGGCGAAAGCGAGGTTGATAAACGCAAACGTATACACAATGGGCAGCAGCAGCCAGCCACGATTGCGCGAGGCGACAATAGTCATCACCGTACAAATCATCAGGCTGACCAGCGAACCGACGTTTAACAGGCTAAGATTCTGGCCGCCGTTTCCATCAGGGAAAATGCGTGCTTCCAGGGCAAAAGCGTGACAAACCAGCGCGATAACCGCTGAAAGCATCGCCATGCGCCGCCAGCCGCTATTTTTCTGAAGCAGGCCGGGGATAATCAGCGCCAGGCTGAATGAATAGGCAACAAGAGCGAGCAGCGCAAAAACAGGCATAGGTTTATTGACGGTTCACTGGGAAGAAAGAGAGTCAGTATAACGTTACGTGACCTCCGCTCCAACCGTTGCATAACAACAAAGGCGGCTTCATGTTATACTGCGGCAAAATTTTGTAGACGTGTCGCGCGAGCGACCGACCGTTTCCACCTCAGGCGAGAGACAATGTTTGATAATTTAACCGATCGTTTGTCGCGCACGCTGCGCAATATCAGTGGCCGTGGACGCCTTACTGAAGAGAACGTTAAAGAGACGCTGCGTGAAGTGCGTATGGCGCTACTGGAGGCTGACGTTGCGCTGCCGGTAGTGCGTGAGTTCATCAATCGCGTAAAAGAGAAAGCGGTTGGTCACGAAGTCAATAAAAGCCTGACGCCGGGTCAGGAATTCGTCAAAATCGTGCGCAACGAGCTTGTTGCGGCGATGGGCGAAGAAAACCAGGTGCTGAACCTGGCCGCACAGCCGCCCGCCGTGGTGCTGATGGCGGGCCTGCAAGGGGCCGGTAAAACCACCAGCGTCGGTAAGCTGGGTAAGTTCCTGCGCGAGAAGCACAAGAAGAAAGTGCTGGTCGTTTCTGCCGACGTTTATCGTCCAGCGGCAATCAAACAGCTTGAAACGCTGGCCCAGCAGGTCGGCGTCGATTTCTTCCCGTCTGACGTCGGGCAGAAGCCTGTCGATATCGTCAACGCCGCGCTGAAAGAAGCGAAGCTTAAATTCTACGATGTGCTGCTGGTGGATACCGCTGGTCGTCTGCACGTAGACGAAGCGATGATGGATGAGATCAAGCAGGTTCACGCTTCTATCAATCCGGTAGAAACGCTGTTTGTCGTCGACGCGATGACCGGTCAGGATGCGGCCAATACCGCCAAAGCGTTTAACGAAGCGCTGCCGTTAACCGGCGTGGTGCTGACCAAAGTCGACGGTGATGCCCGTGGCGGTGCGGCGCTCTCAATTCGTCATATCACCGGCAAGCCGATTAAATTCCTCGGCGTCGGCGAGAAGACCGAAGCGCTGGAGCCGTTCCATCCGGATCGTATCGCCTCCCGTATTCTCGGTATGGGCGATGTGCTGTCGCTGATCGAAGATATCGAAAGCAAAGTCGACCGTGCGCAGGCCGAGAAATTAGCCAGCAAGCTGAAGAAAGGCGACGGTTTCGACCTGAACGACTTTCTTGAACAGCTTAAGCAGATGAAAAACATGGGCGGTATGGCAAGCCTGATGGGTAAGCTGCCGGGCATGGGGCAAATCCCGGACAACGTTAAGTCGCAGATGGACGATAAAGTCCTTGTGCGTATGGAAGCCATCATCAACTCAATGACCCTGAAAGAACGCGCAAAGCCGGAAATCATTAAAGGTTCCCGTAAACGCCGTATCGCTCAGGGCTGCGGTATGCAGGTGCAGGACGTTAACCGCCTTCTGAAACAGTTCGACGACATGCAGCGCATGATGAAGAAGATGAAGAAGGGTGGGATGAAAGGGATGATGCGCGGGATGAAAGGGATGATGCCGCCAGGTTTCCCGGGTCGTTAACCGGCCTGGCTTGTTTGTCATATTGGCACCGGGGTGTACTCGCCACCCTCACGTACTTCGTGTACGCCCCGGTAGCTGCGCGCACGCCTGCACCAATCTGCCTGCACCGCTGACGGCCTTCTGCAATAGAGTTTCAACTGTTGATTGCAATTTCCCCAAAAATCAGTAAAATTTTCGGGCTTTTAATATAACACCGGGTCCCTTCCCTCGATGGGACCCGGTGTTTTATTCACACAAGAGGATGTTATGGTAACTATTCGTTTAGCTCGTCACGGCGCTAAAAAGCGTCCGTTCTACCAGGTTGTTGTCACCGACAGCCGTAATGCACGCAACGGTCGCTTCATCGAGCGCGTTGGCTTCTTCAACCCGATCGCCAGCGAAAAAGAAGAAGGCACTCGCCTGGATCTGGATCGCATCGCTCACTGGGTTGGTCTGGGCGCGACCCTTTCCGATCGCGTTGCTGCGCTGATCAAAGAAGCAAAAAAAGCAGCTTAATCTGTCACGGTGGTCATGATGAGCAAACAACTTGCCGCACAAGTTCCCGTTGAACCGGTTGTACTGGGAAAAATGGGTTCTCCCTACGGAATTCGTGGTTGGCTCAGAGTGTTTTCTTCCACCGAAGAGGCCGAAAGCATTTTTGACTATCAGCCCTGGTTTATCCAGAAGGCGGGTCAGTGGCAGCAAATACAGCTGGAAAGCTGGAAGCACCACAATCAGGATTTGATCATCAAGCTGCAAGGCATTGACGATCGTGATGCCGCGAATGTACTGACTAATTGTGAAATTGTCGTAGATTCCTCGCAGTTGCCTGCGCTTGAAGATGGTAGCTACTACTGGAAAGACCTTATGGGTTGCCAGGTAGTCACCACTGAAGGCTACGAGCTGGGTAAAGTCGTTGATATGATGGAAACCGGCTCAAATGACGTGATCGTCATTAAGGCAAACCTGAAAGATGCATTTGGTATCAAGGAACGTCTCGTACCGTTCCTCGATGGACAGGTTATCAAGAAAGTCGATCTCGCTACTCGTACTATTGAAGTAGATTGGGATCCTGGTTTTTAAACCACCGGATAAACGGTAAATGACGGCGTAGTGGGGATAGGCTTGTGTTTATAGGTATTGTTAGCCTGTTTCCTGAAATGTTTCGCGCAATTACCGATTACGGGGTAACTGGCCGGGCTGTAAAAAATGGCCTGCTGAACATCCAGAGCTGGAGTCCTCGTGATTTCGCGCATGACCGGCACCGTACCGTGGACGAACGTCCTTACGGCGGCGGACCGGGGATGTTAATGATGGTGCAACCTTTACGGGACGCCATTCATGCAGCAAAAGAAGCGGCAGGGGAAGGCGCTAAGGTGATTTATCTGTCACCTCAGGGACGCAAGCTTGATCAAGCGGGCGTCAGCGAACTGGCAACGAATCAGAAACTGATTCTGGTGTGCGGTCGCTACGAAGGCGTAGATGAGCGCGTAATTCAAACCGAGATTGACGAAGAATGGTCTATCGGCGATTACGTTCTCAGCGGTGGTGAGTTGCCCGCAATGACGCTGATTGACTCGGTCGCCCGGTTTATTCCGGGGGTTCTGGGCCATGAAGCATCAGCAACGGAAGATTCCTTTGCTGACGGGTTGCTGGATTGCCCCCACTACACGCGTCCTGAAGTGTTAGAAGGAATGGAAGTACCGCCGGTTTTACTGTCGGGAAACCATGCCGAGATACGTCGCTGGCGTTTGAAACAGTCGCTGGGCCGCACCTGGCTTAGAAGACCTGAACTTCTGGAAAACCTGGCTCTGACTGAAGAGCAAGCAAGGTTGCTGGCGGAGTTCAAAAAAGAGCACGCGTAACGGCAACATAGACATGATGGGCAGGCGTAAGCCCCCAAATATCAGTTTACCCAGGATAAGAGATTAAATTATGAGCAACATTATTAAGCAACTTGAACAAGAGCAGATGAAGCAGGACGTACCTTCCTTCCGTCCGGGTGATACCGTGGAAGTGAAAGTATGGGTTGTTGAAGGTTCCAAAAAACGTCTGCAGGCATTTGAGGGCGTGGTTATCGCTATTCGTAGCCGCGGTCTGCACTCTGCATTCACTGTTCGCAAAATCTCCAACGGCGAAGGCGTTGAGCGTGTCTTCCAGACTCACTCTCCGGTAGTTGACAGCATTGCTGTTAAACGTCGTGGTGCTGTACGTAAAGCTAAACTGTACTACCTGCGTGAGCGTACTGGTAAGTCTGCTCGTATCAAAGAGCGTCTTAACTAAGATATCGCTTTCGCGACATCCATATAAAAGGGCTGGCCAGTGGGCTGGCCCTTTTTTCATCCATTGAGAACGCATTGCGTTAACTGTTTCGACATAAATCATTTACAATGTCCGCTCGCAGCGGGAGGGTAAGTGATTAACAACGCACTACGTCAGCCAGGTAAGACACGCACAGCGGCATGGCTCGCGCTGTTTGCGATCCTGCTGATCGTCGTCGCTCCGCTGATTTCCGTCTCTCTGCAACAGGATCCCATGAGTGCCATGCCAGGAATGCATCATGATATGAGCATGATGGCCGACCATGGTGAGCATGATGCGCCGACAACGATGCCTGTCGATCATGGCGAAGCCTGCGGCTACTGTGTGCTGCTGGCTCATATTCCCGGGCTGCTTCTGGCGCTGACGATCCTGCTGTGCGCTGTGGTGCTCAGACAAAAGACGCCACCGCCGCGCCCGACCATTAAACACTGGTATTTCTTTCCCTGGCTGTATCCTGATACCCGCGCCCCGCCGCGCACGTCTGCTTTATCCCAATTCTGATCTGACGTCTATGCGCGCCTGCGTATAGCGCTTTTTGACTTTATCTGAGGAAAAGTATGACAACCTGCACCCCACGCGCGGCATGGATCACCCTGCTGCGACGTCTTCATTTCTATATTGGCCTGTTTGTCGGCCCCTTTATTTTTGTTGCGGCCTTAACCGGAACGCTCTACGTCGCCACGCCTCAGCTTGAGGAGTGGATCTATGCCGATGCGCTACACGGTGCGGTGCAGGGCGACAAGCAGTCGCTCGCGCAGCAGATCGCGATAGCTGAGCAGGTGACGGGCGGGCATTTGCCGCTCCAGGCTGTACGTCCGGGGCTGGAGGCGGGCGAAACGACCCGGGTGATGTATGCCGATCCTGCATTAGGCGTTTCTGAAAGCCGGGCGATTTTTATCGATCCGGTTACGCTTGCGGTGAAAGGCGATATGACGGTTTACGGCACCAGCGGCATCTTACCGTTACGTCAGTGGATCGACTACGCGCACCGCTCGTTGCTGCTCGGCGATATCGGCAGAAACTACAGCGAGCTGGCCGCATCGTGGATGTGGATCGCGGCGCTCGGCGGGATCACGCTGTGGTTTTTTACCCGTCCTAAACGTCGACTCAACAATCGGGTCCAGAACACTCGCCGCCTGCATGTCACGCTCGGCTGGTTGCTACTGGCGGGCATGCTGCTGTTCTCTGCGACTGGCCTGACCTGGTCGCAGTGGGCGGGAGCAAACGTCGATAAAATGCGTGCTGCATTTAACTGGCTGACGCCGCAGGTGAATACTCAGCTTCAGGGAAAGGCCGACGTTCACGATCCGCATGCGGAACACCATATGCATCACGGTGGAATGGTCATGGCGGAAGATAAACCTTCTCTGGCTAATTTTGATGAGGTACTGCATGTCGCGCAGTCCGCCGGGATCAAGGCTAATAACGTCGAAATTCGTCCGGCCCGTAGCGCCGATCGTGCGTGGACCGTCACCGAAATTGACCGTCGCTGGCCAACGCAGGTGGATGCCGTCGCGGTGAACAGTGGAACCATGCAGGTCGTCGACAGCACCCGTTTTTCCGACTTCCCACTGATGGCGAAGCTGACGCGCTGGGGCGTGGATTTTCATATGGGGATTTTGTTTGGCCTGCCTAACCAGCTGCTGCTGATCGCCTTTGGCATTGAGCTGTGCGTAAGCATTGTTTTTGGCTACCGCTTATGGTGGATCCGCCGTCCGGCAGCCGGCGCGTTAACTCCGCTATGGCAAAGCGTGGCGCAGCTGTCCATAGCGGGGCGGGCATGTATGCTGATCGGCGCGCTTGCGCTGGGAATGGCGATGCCGGTAATGGGCGTCAGTTTGCTGATTTTTGTGTTGATCGACTATTTGCGCTGGCGAAAAAGCAGCCAACGGATGACCAGTCAAAGCGTGTAAGACTTTTGATGTGCGAAGCCTGATAAACCGGATCAGGTTTTTGCACATCAATGGTGTAAAGTATTCATTACAATATTGATGGCCTGAACAGGAGGTTATTTTGCTTTTGTAAAATAAAGTGTACGTATTTTGTATTGAATTCTTTACCACTTGTGGTATCGTGAATTCCTCCTCTGTTGAGGATCCTTTTATCGCAAACGAGCCAGACAGGATTGCCATCATGCAAAAAGACGCGCTGAACAACGTACATATCGCCGACGAACAGATCTTAATTACCCCGGATCAGCTGAAAGCCGAGTTCCCGCTCAGCGCAGCGCAGGAAGCGCAGATTGCACAATCGCGTAAAACCATCTCCGACATTATTGCCGGACGCGATCCTCGTTTACTGGTAGTGTGCGGTCCCTGTTCTATCCACGATCCGGAAACGGCGCTGGAGTATGCTCGTCGATTTAAAACCCTTGCCGCAGAGGTCAGCGATAGCCTCTATCTGGTAATGCGCGTCTATTTTGAGAAACCCCGTACCACCGTCGGCTGGAAAGGGTTGATTAACGATCCACACATGGATGGCTCGTTTGATGTCGAAGCCGGTCTGAAAATTGCGCGTCACCTGCTGGTGGACCTGGTCAATATGGGGCTGCCGCTGGCAACCGAAGCGCTGGATCCTAATAGCCCGCAGTACCTGGGCGATCTGTTTAGCTGGTCAGCCATCGGCGCGCGCACGACCGAATCGCAAACACACCGCGAAATGGCGTCTGGTTTATCCATGCCGGTGGGCTTTAAGAACGGCACCGACGGCAGTCTGGCAACCGCCATTAACGCGATGCGTGCTGCGGCGCAATCCCACCGCTTTGTCGGAATTAACCAGGCGGGCCAGGTCTGTCTGCTGCAAACCCAGGGCAACCCGGATGGTCACGTGATCCTGCGCGGCGGCAAAGCGCCGAACTACAGCCCGGCAGATGTGGCGCAGTGTGAAAAAGAGATGGCTCAGGCGGGACTCAAGCCCTCTCTGATGATAGATTGCAGCCATGGGAATTCTAATAAAGACTACCGCCGCCAGCCTGCGGTCGCTGAATCCGCGGTTGCACAAATCAAAGATGGTAACCGATCCATTATCGGCCTGATGATTGAAAGTAATATTCATGAAGGGAACCAGTCTTCTGAGCAGCCGCGCAGCGCGATGCAGTACGGCGTTTCCGTTACCGATGCGTGCATCAGCTGGGAAACGACCGATGCGCTGCTGCGTGAAATCGATCGCGATTTGAAAGGCCACATGGCGGCGCGTCTGGCATAAGAGGTTGGTTATGGTTGCTGAGTTGACCGCGTTACGCGATCAAATTGATGAAGTGGATAAGGCGCTGCTGGGACTGCTGGCGCGTCGTCTGGCGCTGGTAGCCGAAGTGGGCGAAGTAAAAAGCCAGTTCGGCCTGCCGATTTACGTCCCGGAGCGTGAAGCCTCCATGCTGGCGTCGCGGCGGAAAGAAGCCGAGGCGCTGGGCGTGCCGCCGGATTTGATCGAAGACGTGCTGCGCCGCGTGATGCGGGAATCCTATTCCAGCGAAAACGACAAAGGCTTCAAAACGCTCTGTCCGACGCTACGGCCGGTAGTCATCGTCGGCGGCGCGGGTCAAATGGGTCGCCTGTTTGAAAAAATGCTCACTCTCTCCGGCTACCAGGTCAACATTCTTGAAAAAGAGGACTGGGCGCGGGCGGAGGAGATTGTCGCCGATGCGGGAATGGTGATTGTCAGCGTGCCGATCCATGCGACGGAGCAGATTATTCACCATCTGCCGACGCTGCCGGAAGACTGTATTCTGGTGGATCTGGCCTCGGTGAAAAACGGGCCGTTGCAGGCGATGCTCGCCGCGCATAAAGGCCCGGTGCTCGGGCTGCATCCGATGTTCGGCCCGGACAGCGGTAGCCTTGCCAAGCAGGTGGTGGTGTGGTGCGATGGCCGTCAGCCGGAAGCCTACCAGTGGTTCCTTGAGCAAATCCAGGTCTGGGGCGCGCGGCTGCACCGCATCAGCGCAGTAGAGCACGATCAGAATATGGCGTTTATCCAGGCGCTGCGCCACTTTGCGACGTTCGCCTATGGGCTGCATCTGGCGGAAGAAAACGTGCAGCTGGAGCAGCTTCTCGCACTCTCGTCGCCGATTTATCGCCTGGAACTGGCAATGGTGGGAAGACTGTTTGCGCAAGACCCGCAACTTTACGCCGACATTATTATGGCGTCAGGCGATAACCTTGCGCTCATCAAGCGTTACTACCAGCGCTTTGGCGACGCCATTCAGCTTCTGGAACATGGCGACAAGCAAGCCTTTATCGACAGCTTCCGTAAAGTAGAGCACTGGTTTGGCGATTACGCGCAGCGTTTCCAGAGTGAAAGCCGGGGGCTGCTGCGCCAGGCAAATGATAGCCGTCAGTAATTAAAAATCCTGTATATACTCAAAAGCCAGAGGGGAGACCCGCTGGCTTTTTTATTAGGGAGAAGACATGGCCGTACTGCAACCGTTGTTTGAGTATACCGGGCATCTGCCGGAGTGCCCGACCTGGAGCGAAGAGGAACAGGCGCTCTACTGGGCCGATATTATTGAAGGCGAAATTCATCGTTTTCACCCGCAAAGCGGCGATCATCAGGTGCTTCAGTTCCCTGAAGAGGTGGGCTGCTTTGCGCTCAGAGAGAAGGGGGGGTTCATCGTTGCGTTACGTAACGCTATCTGGCTGACGGATGCGCGCGGCCTGCTGACGCACAAGGTGTGTGATAACCCATCCAATCCTCAACTGGCGCGTTTCAACGACGGCGGCACCGATCGGAACGGGCGTTTTTATGCGGGCACGTTCTGGTCTCCCGGCGATTATAACGGGGCGCTGCTGATGAGAGTGGATAACGATCTCACCCCGCATGTGATCCAGAGCGATATTCAGGGTTCCAACGGGCTCGCCTTCAGCGAAGATGAAAAGTGGATGTACAGCTCCGATACGCCCAATAACGTTATTTATCGTACGCCGCTGAACCACCAGGGTATGCCGGGGCAGCGTGGAATTTTCCGTCAGTTCGCGGAGGGGGAGGGTAGCCCGGACGGCGCGGCGGTAGATGTTGAGGGTTGTTACTGGAGCGCAATGTTTGACGGCTGGCGCATTGCCCGCTTTTCACCGCAGGGCGAACAGCTGGAGGAGTACCGGCTGCCGGTACGCTGTCCGACGATGGTCTGCTTTGGCGGTCCGGAGATGAAAACGCTGTTTATTACCACCACGCGGGAAAATATGGACGCGCAGGAAGTGGCGCAATATCCGCTTTCCGGCGCGATCTTCACCCTGCCTGTGAATGTGGCAGGAGTGAAGAAACGGCCGTTTATCGAACGTTAAACCGGATCGACCGGCACCACGTTTTCACTCGGATAGCAGCCCAGCACTTTCATGGAACGGGTGATGGCAGCCAGCTCTTTAAGCGCGTCCTGCATTGCCCGTGATTCGAGATTGGCCTGGATATCCAGATAAAACATCTCTTCCCACGGATTGCCGTAAATCGGCCGCGATTCCAGCTTGGTCATGATCAAATTGTGGTTGCGCAGCACCAGTAACGCCTCCACCAGCGCGCCAGCCTGCTGACCGGTGGCAATCAGCAGTGTGGTTTTCGCCGGCACCTGCTCTGAAACGTCGATGGCCTTGCGCGCCAGTACCACGAAGCGGGTGAAATTCTGGCTCTGATTCGCCTGGATACGCTCCAGCACCTGCAAACCGTAAAGTGCACCGCCCGCTTCGCTACCGAGTGCAGCCACTTCACCGGATGCCGCCTGCGCCACTTTCTCCATTGCTGCCGATGTGCTTTCGGTATATTCGATCTTCCAGTGCGGATAGCGGTTAATAAACTGGCTGCACTGCTGGAACGGCTGCGGATGGCTGTAAACGGTCTTAATTTTATTGACGTCGGTGGCGGCGGAAACCAGCAGGCAGTGATCGATAGTCACCGTCATTTCCCCGACGATAGAGAGCGAGGTGTGCTGGAGCAGATCGTAAACATCGTTGATCGAGCCAGAGCTGGTGTTCTCAATCGGCACCACCGCGTAATCGGCCTGCCCGGTTTCGACCTGATTAAAAATGTCGGCGAATTTCGCACAGCCGCTCTCAATAAACTGGGCAAAGTGACGCGCAGCATACTGACGCGCGGCCAGATGTGAATAAGAGCCTTTGGGGCCCAGAAAGGCGACGCGTGCCGAATGCGGATTGGTTTTATTCAGGTGCTGCTGGAGCAACGCCTGCTGGGTCAGGACGGAATCTTCAATGATCAGATGGAACAGACGGGTGATGTAATGGGCATCGAGTTGGTGCGTTTTTCCAAGCTGAATGAGCCTCTCCAGCAACGCACGCTCGCGGTCGATATCACGCACCGGGCGATGGGAGGTGAGCTTCGCTTTGCCCACTTCCACTGCCAGCCCACGGCGCTCGGCCAGCAATACCAGTAATTGTTCATCCAGCGCGCTAATTTTATCGCGCAGGGCCAGTAACGGGTTTTCCTCAGTCATAATGTCGCCTGTCTCATGTCCATAAAAAAGGCCCCCCGGAGTGGGAGGCCTTATTGTTCGTCTTCGCATTCTTTATCACACGACGAAACGCCTCCCGATCAGGGGAAGGTAAAAAAGAATGCGAAGAAAAACGGGATGATTTTCATAATAACGTCCTGATGTCGATGAAGGTAAAGTACCCGCTCTGTTTAAACTCTGTCAACAAAAAACGCGCCCGGAGGCGCGTTGGCGATACACTCAATATAAGGGATTACTTCTCTTCTTCTTCAACTTCTTCTTCTTCAACGAAGTTGGCGTCTCTCACCGACGTGGTGGCACGGCGCGCTTCGCCTTTGTGCTGCACTTTATTGAGCTGCCGTTCCAGCTTGTTGATCAATTCGTTAATGGCGGCGTACATATCTTCATGTTTGGCGCTGGCAACAAGGTGACCATTAGGCGTATTCATTGTTGCATCAGCAGTAAACCCCTGCGGTTCTTTTGACAGAATAATGTGCGGGTTTATCAGGTGAGTTTGCCATTTATCAAGTTTGGCGAGACGGTCGGCGACATGTTGGCGTATTGCCGGGGTGATTTCCATTTGCTTGCTGGTAATGTTCACTGTCATAAATTTTACCTCTTGTCTTTCCGTCTTGGTAACTTCAGCATAACGCGCCCAATGGCAATTTGCGTGATTAAAATCACATTTTTTTGTCACTTTTTGTCAGCAAAGACTTTTTGTGAGGCAGAACATGAAGAGGCGTTTTTTTGCTTGAAGTAAGCGAAATTACCCGCCATATTCGATGGGATGATCTGAGTCGAAACACTCAGCAAACGGTAAAAAAAACGGCAGCCCGCAGGCTGCCGTTTTGTCTTTCCAGGGAAAATCAGGTGTTGCTGCTGTTGGCAGCAATGATTTTCGCTACTTTTTCAGCCTGAGTATTCATCTGCATTTCACGGTAGGCGTTTTCCATCAGCGGCAGGGCGTCGCGCGTGGCCTGGGTATCAGGGTAGTCACGCAGCATACCTTCAACACGGTTAACCACCGCTACCCACGCGCCACGCTGGGTATAATATTCCGCAACGGAGTATTCATACTTAGACAGACGATCTTTCAGGAACACCAGACGCTTAGTGGCATCGGTCACATACTGGCTGTTCGGATAACCGCGCACCAGTTTAGAGAAATCGTTAAACGCATCGCGGGCATGCAGCGGATCGCGATCGCTACGATCGACGCCGAAGAAGCCCTGAAGTGCGCTATCGTCCAGCGCCATGTTGGTTAATCCACGCATGTACATCACATAGTCGATGTTAGGATGGGTTGGATTCAGGCGCATAAAGCGATCGATAGAGGCCTGGGCCAGCGGCAGATCGGCATTCTTATAATATGCGTAGATCAGATCCAGCTGTACTTGCTGAGAGTAAGGGCCGAATGGATAACGATTATCCAGCGCTTCCAGTTGCGTTATTGCTTGTTTCCAGTTACCGTCCTGCAGTTTTTGCTGAGCAGTCGCGTAGATTTCCGCAGGCGGATTATCAGGTACCTCTTCCTTTGAGCCGGAGCACCCCACCAAAGCCAGGCTCAGTGTGGCTGCTGCCACCAGATATTTCATGCGCATCATGACGTTTTGACTTCCTCAGAATGTTTATGCGGGAGATTAACTGTTCCTGCTCCCGATTAAGACCAGCTACAATAGCACACTATATTATACGGCCAAGCCGTAAAACCCAACGTTAAACGAAGAAGCTGTCTATGGCACAACTAGTACAACTCACCGCAACGGTGTCCGAAACTCAACTCGGTCAACGCTTAGATCAGGCTTTGGCCGAATTGTTCCCTGATTATTCGCGATCGCGAATAAAAGATTGGATCCTTGCTCAGCAGGTACAGGTCAACGGCAAAATTTGCGACAAGCCGAAAGAAAAAGTGTTTGGCGGGGAAAGCGTCGCCATCAATGCTGAAATCGAAGAGGAAGCCCGCTTCGAGCCGCAGGACATCCCGCTGGATATTGTCTACGAAGACGACGACATCCTCGTCATTAATAAACCGCGCGATTTCGTGGTCCACCCTGGCGCGGGCAACCCGGATGGGACAGTGCTGAATGCACTGCTGCATTACTATCCGCCTATTGTCGATGTTCCGCGTGCGGGTATCGTTCACCGTCTGGATAAAGACACTACCGGTCTGATGGTGGTGGCAAAAACGGTCCCGGCGCAGACCCGGCTGGTGGAATCGCTGCAACTGCGCGAAATTACCCGCGAATATGAAGCGGTGGCGATCGGCCATATGACGGCGGGCGGGACGGTAAGCGAGCCGATCAGCCGGCACCCGACGAAACGCACGCATATGTCCGTTCATCCGATGGGTAAACCGGCGGTCACGCACTATCGCATCATGGAACATTTCCGTATTCATACGCGCCTGCGTTTGCGTCTGGAAACCGGGCGTACTCATCAGATCCGCGTACATATGTCGCACATCACGCATCCACTGGTCGGCGATCAGCTCTACGGTGGTCGTCCGCGTCCGCCGAAAGGCGCATCGGAAGAATTTATTAGCGAACTGCGCAAATTTGATCGTCAGGCGCTGCACGCGACCATGTTGCGTCTGTATCACCCCATCAGCGGCATTGAGATGGAATGGCATGCACCTATTCCACAGGACATGGTCGATCTTATTGCCGCCATGCGTGCCGATTTCGAAGAACATAAGGATGACGTTGCCTGGCTATGACAAATGTGATCGTCCCGCAATGGCCCGCGCCGGAAGGCGTGGGAGCCTGTAGCTCTACGCGTATCGGCGGCGTGAGTCTGCCGCCGTATGACTCTCTGAACCTGGGAGCCCACTGTGGCGATAACCCGGAGTATGTCGAGGAGAACCGCACACGCCTGTTTGCGGCGGGCGGTCTGCCTTCAAAGCCTGTCTGGCTTGAACAGGTCCACGGTACCGCGGTGTTGCCGCTGACCGGCGGGCCGTATCTTTCTAAACGTGCCGACGCATCGTATAGCGCGACGCCCGGCACCGTATGTGCGGTCATGACCGCAGATTGTCTGCCTGTTTTATTCTGTAACCGGGCCGGAACCGAAGTGGCTGCGGCGCATGCAGGATGGCGCGGGTTATGTGAAGGCGTGCTGGAAGAGACCATTGCGTGCTTTCATGACAAGCCAGAGAATATTCTGGCCTGGCTTGGGCCGGCGATCGGTCCTGAGGCGTTTGAAGTCGGCGCGGAAGTGCGCGAGGCTTTTATGGCAAAAGCGGCTGAAGCCGTCAGTGCATTTCGTCCCGCCGGTGAAAAATATTTCGCCGATATTTACCTGCTGGCCCGTCAGCGGCTGGCCCGCGCCGGGGTGACTAATATCTACGGCGGGGACCGCTGCACGTTTAGCGAAAAGCAGCAATTTTTCTCTTATCGACGCGACAAAACAACGGGCCGTATGGCAAGTTTCGTTTGGCTGAGATAACCTATAGAATCAAGACGATCCAGACGTAACTTTTTTTTCACATACTCAGGTCTTTAACCTTGAATAATTGAGGGATGACCTCATTTAATCTCCAGTAGCAAATTTGACCTGTTATGGGAGGAATCATGCGTCTGGATCGTCTTACCAACAAATTCCAGCTTGCTCTTGCCGATGCCCAGTCTCTTGCACTTGGGCAAGACAACCAGTTTATCGAACCCCTGCACTTAATGAGCGCCTTGCTGAATCAGGAAGGGGGATCGGTGCGTCCTTTACTCACCTCGGCTGGCGTGAATGCCGGTCAGCTTCGCACGGCTATCGATCAGGCGTTAAGCCGTTTACCGCAGGTGGAAGGCACCGGCGGCGACGTGCAACCGTCTCAGGATCTGGTGCGCGTGCTGAATCTTTGCGACAAGCTGGCGCAAAAACGGGGCGATAACTTTATCTCGTCGGAACTGTTTGTTCTGGCGGCGCTTGAATCACGCGGCACGCTGACCGACCTGCTGAAATCAGCCGGGGCGACGACGGCGAATGTGACGCAGGCGATTGAACATATGCGCGGAGGTGACAGCGTGAACGATCAGGGGGCCGAAGACCAGCGTCAGGCCCTGAAAAAATATACCGTCGATCTGACCGAGCGCGCCGAGCAGGGCAAACTTGACCCGGTCATTGGCCGTGATGAAGAAATCCGCCGTACTATTCAGGTTCTGCAACGGCGGACCAAAAATAACCCGGTGCTGATTGGTGAGCCTGGTGTCGGTAAGACCGCCATTGTCGAAGGGCTGGCGCAGCGTATCGTTAACGGCGAAGTACCAGAAGGCTTAAAAGGCCGTAGGGTACTGGCGTTGGATATGGGCGCGCTGGTGGCGGGGGCGAAATACCGCGGTGAATTCGAAGAGCGGCTGAAAGGCGTGCTTAACGATCTGTCAAAACAGGAAGGCAATGTGATCCTGTTTATCGACGAACTGCACACGATGGTTGGCGCGGGTAAAGCGGACGGCGCGATGGATGCCGGCAACATGCTGAAACCGGCGCTGGCCCGCGGCGAGCTGCACTGCGTGGGTGCCACAACGCTGGACGAATATCGCCAGTACATCGAAAAAGATGCGGCGCTGGAACGTCGTTTCCAGAAAGTGTTCGTTGCCGAGCCGTCGGTGGAAGACACCATCGCGATCCTGCGCGGCCTGAAAGAACGTTATGAACTGCATCATCACGTGCAGATCACCGACCCGGCGATTGTCGCGGCGGCCACGTTATCGCATCGCTATATTGCGGATCGTCAACTGCCGGATAAAGCCATCGACCTGATTGACGAAGCCGCATCCAGCATTCGTATGCAGATCGATTCGAAGCCGGAAGAGCTGGACCGTCTGGATCGCCGCATCATCCAGTTGAAACTGGAACAGCAGGCGCTGAAAAAAGAGTCAGATGAAGCCAGTTTGAAGCGTCTGGATATGCTTAACGAAGAGTTGAGTGAAAAAGAGCGCCAGTATTCTGAACTGGAAGAAGAGTGGAAAGCGGAGAAAGCGTCTCTCTCCGGGACTCAGACGATTAAAGCCGAGCTGGAGCAGGCGAAAATCGCCATCGAACAGGCGCGGCGCGTGGGCGATTTGGGCCGGATGTCCGAACTTCAGTACGGCAAAATTCCGGAACTGGAAAAACAGCTGGCGGCGGCAACGCAGTCTGAAGGTAAAACCATGCGTCTGTTGCGTAATAAAGTCACCGATGCGGAAATTGCAGAGGTGCTGGCGCGCTGGACGGGGATCCCCGTCGCCAGAATGCTTGAAGGCGAGCGTGAGAAACTGCTGCGTATGGAGCAGGAGCTGCATAGCCGTGTGATTGGGCAGAATGAAGCCGTTGAGGCGGTATCGAATGCGATTCGCCGTAGCCGTGCGGGCCTGTCCGATCCAAACCGTCCGATTGGTTCGTTCCTGTTTCTGGGGCCGACCGGTGTGGGTAAAACGGAACTGTGTAAAGCGCTGGCTAACTTTATGTTCGACAGCGATGACGCGATGGTGCGTATCGACATGTCCGAGTTTATGGAGAAACACTCCGTTTCGCGGCTGGTCGGTGCGCCTCCAGGATACGTCGGCTATGAAGAGGGCGGATACCTGACGGAAGCGGTACGTCGTCGTCCCTATTCCGTCATCCTGCTGGATGAAGTAGAGAAGGCACATCCGGATGTATTCAACATTCTGCTACAGGTGCTTGACGATGGACGTCTGACCGACGGACAGGGGAGAACGGTCGACTTCCGTAATACGGTAGTGATCATGACTTCAAACCTGGGGTCGGACCTGATTCAGGAACGCTTTGGCGATCTGGACTATGGCAGTATGAAGGAGCTGGTGCTCGGCGTAGTCAGCCATAGCTTCCGGCCGGAGTTCATTAACCGTATTGATGAAGTGGTTGTGTTCCACCCATTAGGTGAAAAACACATCGCGTCCATTGCGCAGATCCAGTTGCAACGTCTGTATAAACGTCTGGAAGAACGTGGCTATGAAGTTCACATCTCTGAAGAGGCGCTGCAATTGCTCAGCCAGAATGGTTACGATCCGGTTTATGGTGCACGTCCTCTGAAACGGGCTATCCAGCAGCAGATTGAAAACCCGCTGGCACAGCAGATCCTCTCCGGGGCGTTAATTCCGGGGAAAGCGATCAAGCTGATAGTGCAGGATGAGCGCATCGCTGCCGTGCAGTAAGTAAGTGGGAATGCTAAACGGACCCTTCGGGGTCCGTTTTTGTTTAAATAATAAGCGGAAAAGTGCCCTTTTTAGTGAGTTTGGGTGAAAAGTAAGCGAACGGTGGTTTTTTTTAAATTTATGCTTGTCAGCCCGGAATAACTCCCTATAATGCGCCTCCACTGACACGGAACAACGGATTACATGCCGCCGGGTCAGCAGGCCCCTCCGGGAATGCCGACGGAGAAAAGCGAAAATAAACGCTTGACTCTGAGTGAGGAAAACGTATTATACGGGACCTCGCGACACAGCGCTAAAGCGCGTCGCAACTGCTCTTTAACAATTTATCAGACAATCTGTGTGGGCACTCGAAGATACGGATTCTTAAATGCCGAAAGGCAAAAATGAATACCAAGTCTCAAGAGTGAACACGTAATTCATTACGAAGTTTAA
>NZ_JADGMI010000005.1 GCF_015234305.1 Superficieibacter sp. 1612_C1 | reverse complement strand
TAAACAGAATTTGCCTGGCGGCAACAGCGCGGTGGTCCCACCTGACCCCATGCCGAACTCAGAAGTGAAACGCCGTAGCGCCGATGGTAGTGTGGGGTCTCCCCATGCGAGAGTAGGGAACTGCCAGGCATCAAATTAAGCGTGCTGATATGGCTCAGTTGGTAGAGCGCACCCTTGGTAAGGGTGAGGTCCCCAGTTCGACTCTGGGTATCAGCACCAGTTTTAAGGTTAAAGTTCGGCGCTAAGAAAAGAATTTGTCTGGCGGCAGTAGCGCGGTGGTCCCACCTGACCCCATGCCGAACTCAGAAGTGAAACGCCGTAGCGCCGATGGTAGTGTGGGGTCTCCCCATGCGAGAGTAGGGAACTGCCAGACATCAATCAAATAAAAAGGCCATCCGAAAGGATGGCCTTTTTGCGTTTAGCCTGGTGAAAAAGCCCGGCGATACAAGCCTGTGCTTAGCCGAAACAGGCCCGATAAGCAGAAACCCATCGGGCCAACAGAACCTTAGTGAATCACCTGAGACAAAAAGGCGCGTGTACGTTCAGATTTCGGCCGGGCAAAGAACTCATCCGGCGGTGCCTGTTCCACGATCTCCCCGCGATCCATAAATATCACGCGATCCGCGACGGTACGGGCAAAACCCATCTCATGCGTGACGCATAGCATCGTCATGCCGGACTGCGCTAGTCCGATCATAGTATCCAGTACCTCTTTCACCATTTCGGGATCGAGCGCGGACGTCGGCTCATCAAACAGCATAATTTTAGGCTTCATACACAGCGATCGCGCAATGGCGACACGCTGCTGCTGCCCGCCGGAAATCTGGCCAGGAAATTTATGCGCGTGCTCGGCAATTCGTACGCGCTCCAGATAATGCATTGCCAGTGCTTCCGCTTCTTTTTTCGGCATCTTACGCACCCAAATCGGGGCCAGAGTGCAGTTTTGCAGGACGGTTAAATGAGGAAAAAGATTGAAGTGCTGAAATACCATCCCCACTTCCTGACGCACCTTTTCGATATTGCGGATATCGTCGTTAAGTTCGATACCATCGACCACAATCCTGCCCTGCTGATGTTCTTCCAGGTGGTTAATACAGCGAATCGTTGTCGATTTACCTGAGCCGGAGGGGCCACAGAGGACGATACGTTCCCCTTGTTTCACCTTCAAATTGATATCTTTTAAAACATGAAACTGACCGTACCACTTATTGACGTTATCCAGCGTAATCATCGCGTCGGCAGGTTGCATTGTAATTTGGCTCATAAAATCCTCAGTGCGGTGTACGCCCGGTGTTAAAACGCTTCTCCAGATGCTGGCTATAGCGCGACATGCTGAAACAAAAGATCCAGTAGATCAGTGCGGCAAACACATACCCTTCTGTCGACATTCCAAGCCAGGCGGGATCGACTGTGGCCTGCTGCACGCTGCTAAAGAGATCGAACAGACCGATGATGATCACCAGGCTGGTATCTTTAAACAGCGCAATAATGGTATTCACAAGGCCGGGGATCACTAACTTCAACGCCTGAGGTAGAATCACCAGCGCCTGCGTTTTCCAGTAGCCGAGCGCCAGCGATTCTGCCGCTTCATACTGTCCTTTCGGCAACGCCTGTAAGCCGCCGCGTACCACTTCCGCCACATAGGCAGACTGGAATAAGATCACCCCGACCAGCGCGCGGATTAACTTATCAATGCTGGTCCCTTCCGCCATAAACAGCGGCAGCATGACCGATGACATAAACAGAACGGTAATTAGTGGTACACCGCGCCAGAATTCGATAAAAATGACGGACAGAATGCGCACCACGGGCATGGTGGAACGTCTGCCCAGCGCGAGCAGAATACCCAGTGGCAGGGCTCCGGCAATACCGACCGAGGCAATAATTAACGTTAACGTCAAACCACCCCAAAGTCGGGTTTCCACCCGTTCCAGCCCGGCAAAACCGCCATACAGCAGAAACCAGACGATGAGTGGATAAATCACTGCCCAGAGCGCGATATAACGTCCGCGCTGCGGCATTCCTTTCCAGAACATAATGGCAATGGAGATCAGGCCAATAATCAGCGCCAGATTAATACGCCAGCGCTGATCGTGTGGATAGAGTCCATACATAAACTGGCCGAAGCGCTGATGGATAAACACCCAGCATGCGCCTGCTTTCGTACAATCCGCCCGGGTTGTGCCGACCCAGTTGGCCTGCAAAAACGCCCAGTTCAGTAACGGCGGGATGAGCTCCCACATCAGCCACAGACAGACTATCGTCAGCAGGCTATTTGACCAGCTCGAAAATAGATTTTTTCGCACCCAGGTAATTGCCCGACCCGTTCTGGCATTGGTCGGGCGTGGAGGGTGAGACAGCAATGCTTTTGTCATTCCCGATCCTTAACGCTCAATCAGCGCAATGCGGCGGTTATAGATATTCATCAGCAGGGAGATGATGAGGCTGATAATCAGATAGACCGACATCGTGATAGCAATAGTTTCTATGGCCTGACCGGTCTGATTCAGCACCGTACCGGCGAAAAGGGAAACCATATCTGGATAACCTATCGCGGCCGCAAGCGATGAATTTTTGACAATATTAAGATACTGACTGGTGAGCGGAGGAATGATCACCCGCAGCGCCTGTGGAATAATCACCTGACGTAATGTGACCGGATTCGGCAGACCTAAAGAGCGCGCTGCCTCATGTTGACCGTGGGGAACGGCCTGGATCCCGGCACGAATAATTTCAGCAATAAATGTTGAGGTATATACCGACAACGCCAGCGTTAGCGCCGCCAGCTCGGGAATTAGCGCCATCCCGCCGCGGAAATTAAAGCCGCGTAATTCAGGGACGTCCCAGTGCAGTGCTGCACCAAATATCCAGTGCGCAGCCAGTGGCAGGACGATAAACAGTGTCAGGATGATCGGCCAGGAACGGCGCAACTGCCCGGTTTTAAGCTGATGCGCTTTGTTATAGCGATACAGGCCAACCGAGAGCGCGACAGCGAGCATGAGCGCAATAAGAAACGCGGCCAGACCTTCTGCCATTTGCGGAGCCGGAATATATAACCCGCGGTTGCTCAGAAAAACCAGTTCGAAGGCGTTAACCGCCTGCCGTGGACCGGGCAGATTGCGTAGTACGGCAAAATACCAGAAGAAAATTTGCAGCAGCGGTGGAATATTACGAAAGGTCTCGATATACACCGTGGAGATTTTACGCAGCAACCAGTTATCCGACAAACGAGCAAGGCCGAGAAAAAAGCCTAAAAAAGACGCGAAAACAATACACAGCGCAGACACCAGCAACGTGTTATATAGCCCGACGAGAAAAACCCGACCGTAGGTATCTCCCTGTTCGTAATCAATGAGATGCTGCACTATACCGAATCCGGCGCTGCGATCGAGAAACGCAAAACCAGACGTAATACCACGATTATTCAGGTTAGTTATCGTGTTATGGATTAAATACACCGCGATGCTGACCACAGCAACGATCGCGATAATCTGAAACAGCCAGGCACGAACCGCAGGGTTGGAAAAGGACCACGATCCTTTTACGGCTGGGCGGCGATGGGACATAAGCAAACCTCTGTTACCATGACTCTGGGCTGAGTGCCGCTGGCGCGGCACCCGTTACATCGCACTGTCTTAACGTACCGGCGGAGCGTACTGGATCCCGCCGTTATTCCAGAGATTGTTCTGACCGCGTTTAATTTTCAGCGGGCTTTCAGAACCCACGTTACGTTCGAAAACTTCGGCATAGTTACCGACTTTTTTGATAATGTTGTAAGCCCACTCATTATCCAGCTTCAGATCCTTACCGTAGTCTCCCTCTTTACCTAACAGGTGCGCCATATCTGGTGTGGCAGGATTTGCTGCTTTCTCATCCACGTTTTTCGAGGTGATGCCCATCTCTTCAGCATTCAGCATGGCAAACAGCGTCCAGCGCACGACGGCAAACCACTCATCGTCACCGCGACGCACCACCGGACCCAGCGGCTCTTTCGAGATCACTTCCGGCAGGACAAGCCATTCGGCAGGATTACTGAGCTTGATACGCAGGGCATAGAGTTGCGACTGGTCAGAAGCCAGCGTATCGCAACGGCCGGATTCCAGCGCTTTAGCCGATTCATCGGAACGATCGAAGGTGACAGGAGTGTATTTCATATTGTTGGATTTAAAATAATCCGCCACGTTCAGTTCAGTATCCGTCCCTGCCTGAATACATACCGTCGCACCATCGAGTTCTTTGGCGCTTTTCAGGCCGGCTTTATTGTGCGTCAGAAAACCGATACCGTCATAATACGTTACGCCAGTGAAAGCCATTCCCATGCCGGCATCGCGTGATGACGTCCAGGTGGTATTACGGGACAGCATATCCACTTCACCGGATTGCAGGGCGGTGAAACGTTCCTTCGCCGTTAGCGGGGTATATTTCACTTTGCTATCGTCACCAAACAGGGCAGCAGCAACGCCCCGGCAGATGTCCACATCAATACCGGTAAACTTACCGTCAGCATCCGCATAAGAAAAACCAGGCAGTCCGTCACTGATCCCGCACTGCACGAAACCTTTCTTTTTCACAGCATCAAACGTGGCACCCGCATGGGCCTGGCTGGTAACCGCGAAAAGCACGCTGGCAGCGGCCAGGCTGGCTAACATCATCTTTTTCATAAAGCATCCTGTGTGGCGAAAATTTATCGTTATATAGAGGCGTCCGGGACAGCGGCTGAACCCGGTCTGTGGCTGTGGCCATACTTTATAAAGCAAAGGTAGTGCCAGTTTTGCGTGCGCTGGAAAGCGAACACATCAGGCTGAGTGTAGAAGCAGGAAATGTGTTTTAGCGCCCCGGTCTGGTGCGAAAATGAAACGTATGCCACAAATCAGAGCAAAAATGTTTCATAAATGAGAGGCTGGTATCAGGTAATAAAGCGCGTGAATATAACGTTGCTACAGAAGCGTCGGTGGAGACGTGAAGAGCAGATTCTGGCGGTGAGAGGTAAAAGCAACAGCGCGGAAACGATCCGCGCTGTAGGGAGTTATTTTGTTAACGCGACAATCCCCAGCGTCAGGCCTGCAAGTGCAGCGGCCCCGCCAGCGACCGCGCCTGCGGTCTCCCAGTTATCCTGAGTTGTCCCTTTCATACAGGTATTCGTGTGCACCAGGCGGCCCTGATCGTCATAAACCGGTACGCACGGAGAATCATGAGCACAGCCCGCGAGAAAAGTAGTCAGCAGTGCAACGGCAATAAAGTTCTTCATGGTGTTACCTCTAAAAAAGCCTCGTTCAGCGCCGAAGGGTCGCGGCATCGGGCATTAAGGATATTTTACCATTCAACGTAATTAATGTTATGGGTGAAATACTCTCAAATTATTTGGTCTGTAAATATTATGGAGGGAGAGACAGCAAAACAGGGGGACTATGGAGAAATGATGAAGGCAAAACAAGAAAGGATAATCAACAAAGGCACCAGCGGTGCCTTTGTTGTGGTACTTACTTCGTGCGGCGGGCTGACCAGCCCCGGATAACCACAAAGAAGACGGGCACAAAGAAAATCGCCAGTAACGTTGCGGAGATCATACCACCCATTACCCCGATACCGACAGCATTTTGCGCGCCGCTACCGGCACCGCTGCTTTTGGCCAGCGGCAATACGCCGAGAATAAATGCCAGCGAGGTCATCAGGATAGGGCGCAGACGCATACGTGAAGATTCAATGGTGGCCTCTATAAGCCCCTTGCCCTCTTTCTCCATCAGCTCTTTGGCAAATTCAACGATCAGAATGGCGTTTTTCGCGGAAAGGCCGATGGTTGTTAGCAGCCCCACCTTAAAGTAAACGTCATTACTCTTATCAAAGAGGGTCGCCGCCAGCAGCACGCCGACAATCCCCAGCGGCACCACCAGCATTACCGAGAACGGAATGGACCAGCTTTCATAAAGCGCTGCCAGACACAGGAACACCACCACCATCGACAGTGCGATCAGCGCCGGGGCCTGGTCTCCGGATAGCCGTTCCTGATAGGACAAGCCCGTCCAGTCGTAGCCGATCCCGGCAGGCAGTTTCGAGGCTAAGCTTTCCATCAATGCCATCGCGTCGCCCGAACTTTTCCCTGCGGCAGGCTCACCGATAATTTCCATTGAAGGCAGGCCATTATAACGTTCCAGACGCGGCGAACCGTAGGCCCAGTGAGAGGTACTGAACGCGGAGAAGGGGACCATCTCATTGTTGGCACCACGGACATACAGATTGTTGATATCCGTTGGCAGCATACGGAATTTTGCATCGGCCTGAACGTACACTTTCTTTACACGGCCACGATCGATAAAGTCGTTCACGTAGGTTCCGCCGAGTGCCGAGGAAACCGTCTCGTTAATATCGGAGAGCGAGACGCCAAGCGCCTGAGCTTTCTCCTGATCAACATCCAGTTTGAACTGCGGCGTATCTTCCAGCCCGTTAGGACGCATATTTACCAGCGTGTCAGGATGCTGCATCGCCATACCCAAAAGCTGGTTGCGCGCCTGGGTGAGCGCAGCGTGACCAAGACCGGCCTGATCGATAAGCTCAAAGTCGAAGCCCGTACCGGTCCCCAGCTCTGAAATCGCCGGCATGTTGAATGGGATCACCCTGGCATCACGTATCTGATTAAGCGCAATCCTCGCACGTGTAATCACGGCCTGCGCGCTATTTTCCTTACCGCTACGCTGCTCCCATGGCTTCAGGCTGACAAACGCCAGACCGGCGTTCTGCCCCTGGCCACTAAAGCTAAAGCCGTTAACCGTAAAGACGCTCTGGACGTTTGCTTTCTCATTGTTCAGGTAGTAATTCGTCACCTGATCCATGACCTGCTGCGTGCGTTCCTGCGTCGCCCCGGCGGGGAGCTGAATCATCGTCATGAAGACGCCCTGATCTTCGTCCGGCAGGAAGGAGGTCGGCAGACGAACAAACAGTACCGACATGCCAACGACGATCAGCAGATAAATCACCAGGTAGCGACCGGTTTTACGCACAATGCCGCTTACACTATCGGTGTAATGGTTGACGCTGCCATCAAATAACCGGTTAAACCAGCCAAAGAAGCCGCCTTTATTGCCGTGCTTCTCAGGAGAAACGGGCTTAAGCAGCGTGGCACATAGCGCGGGCGTCAGGATCATCGCCACCAGCACCGAGAGCGCCATTGCCGAGACGATAGTGATGGAGAACTGGCGATAGATAGCGCCCGTCGAGCCGCCGGAAAACGCCATCGGCACAAAGACGGCGGACAGCACCATCGCAATACCCACCAGCGCGCCCTGAATTTGCGACATGGATTTCTCCGTCGCCTCTTTAGGCGGCAGATGCTCCTCATGCATCACGCGCTCAACGTTCTCAACCACGACGATGGCGTCATCCACCAATAGCCCTATCGCCAGCACCATACCGAACATCGTCAGGGTATTGATGGAGAAGCCGAAGGCGTCAAGGATGGCGAAGGTGCCCAGCAGCACAACCGGCACCGCAATGGTCGGGATCAGCGTGGCGCGGATGTTTTGCAGGAACAGATACATCACCAGGAACACCAGCACAATCGCTTCAAACAGCGTTTTGACCACTTCGCGAATAGAGATTTGCACGAAAGGCGTGGTGTCATAGGGATAAACCGTCTTCACGCCGTTCGGGAAGAAGGGTGCCAGTTCGGCCAGTTTACTTTTTACCGCGGCGGCGGTATCCAGCGCGTTTGCGCCCGTCGCCAGTTTAATCCCCAGACCTGTAGCTGGACGACCATTGATGCGGGTCACCATGTTGTAGTTTTCACCGCCAAGCTCAATGCGCGCCACATCTTTCAGGCGAACAACCGAACCATCGGCATTCACCCGCAGCGTCACGTTCCCGAACTCTTCAGGATCTTTCAGGCGTGTCTGGGCAATAATCGACGCGTTCAACTGCTGCCCTTTGACCGCAGGCGTGCCGCCGAGCTGGCCCGCAGCGATCTGGTCGTTCTGCACTTTAAGCTGATTAATGATATCAACCGGCGTCAGCTGATATTTATTCAGCAGATTGGCGTCCAGCCAGATACGCATCGCGTACTGTGCGCCAAACAACTGGACGTCACCCACGCCATTAAGGCGGCTGAGCGGGTCTTTGACGTTCGATGCCACATAGTCGGCAATATCTTCCTGCGTGATGCTGGGATCGTCAGAGACGAAGCCCGCCACCATCAGAAAGCTGCTGGTGGATTTCTTAACGGAAATCCCCTGCTGCTGAACTTCCTGTGGCAGTAACGGCATTGCCAGCTGGAGTTTATTCTGCACCTGCACCTGCGCGATATCCGGATCGGTACCTGACTCGAAGGTGAGGGTAAGCGTTACGCCGCCAGCAGAGTCGCTGGTTGAGGACATGTACATCAGGTTATCGATGCCGTTCATATTCTGTTCGATAACCTGCGTTACGGTATCCTGCACCGTCTGCGCGTCTGCGCCGGGATAGGTGGCCGAGACGGAAACCGCCGGTGGCGCGATCGTCGGATACTGCGCGACGGGCATTTGTAAAATCGCCATCACGCCTGCCATCATTAAAATGATGGCCAGTACCCACGCAAAAATAGGTCGTCTGATAAAAAAGTTAGCCATATGCGGTCGCCTTATTGTGCTGGTTTAACCGCAGGTTCATCATCGGCCACAGCCTTGACGGTAGCGCCCGGCGCGGCTTTCTGTAACCCGCTGACAATGACTTTGTCACCCACTTTCAAACCGCTACTGATCAACCACTTATCGCCAATCGCCTGCGGAGCCGTAACGTTACGCAGCTCAACTTTATTTTCACTATTGACCACCAGTACCGTGGCATCACCGCGTGGAGTACGGGTTACGCCCTGCTGTGGAACCAGGATGGCATCAGGCTGCACGCCTTCATCAATACGCGCGCGGACAAACATCCCCGGCAGGAGCTGATGTTGAGGGTTCGGGAAAATCGCCCGCAGCGTAATGGAGCCGGTATTTTCATCGACCGTCACATCAGAGAACTGAAGGGTGCCTTTCTCGGGGTAAGGCTGACCATTCTCCATCACCAGCTCAACGCTGCTGGCCTCATTGCCTTTCTGTAGGCTGGCCTGCTTGAGGCGCATAAAATCATTGCTCGACTGCGTCACATCGACGTAGATAGGATCTAACTGCTGTACGGTGGCCAGCGCATTGGCCTGACCGTTCGTCACCAGCGCGCCTTCCGTTACGAAAGATTTACCGATGCGACCGCTAATCGGTGAGGTGACTTTGGTGTATGCCAGGTTAATACGCGCGGTTTCAACCGCCGCTTTTGCTGCCAGAATACCAGCGTCGGCCTGACGAGCATCCGCCACCGCCTGATCGTATTCCTGCTGGCTGATGTATTTGGTTCCCAGCAGCGACGCGTAGCGTTTTACCGTCAGATGGGCGATGTTAGCGGCGGCTTCACTTTTCGCGAGATCGCTTTTTGCGCTGTCATAAGCGGCCTGATACGTCGCCGGATCGATCTGATAGAGCGATTGCCCAGCCTCAATGTCGCTGCCTTCCGTAAAATTACGCGACAGGATGATGCCGTTCACCTGCGGGCGGACTTCGGCGATACGAAACGCGGTGGTGCGGCCTGGCAGTTCAGTTGTGACTGTCAAAGGGGCGCTTTTCACAACATGAACTGTGACCTGCGCAGCCGGTAACTGCGGCTGTTGTTTCCCTTGATCATCACACCCTGCAAGCAGCGCGGCAGAGATGATTAAACCGGAAAGGAGTGTAGTCCTGGCGTGGATCGTCATTGCTGTTCCTTAAAAACCGAAAACCAGATTCGCCGAAAATCGGTGAAAGAAAAGGATTAATAAAAAAGCAGATGGTATCCTACAAATAATCATCGCTGGATGTAAGAAATACTTATTTATTGAGCATGCTCACGGCACATAAAAGCAAAAAACGTGCGCGATGGTGACACTAATTTAATACCGGGAGTGATATGTTGTATTCATGTGGTGAATATAATTACAAAATGTATTCCCTCCAATTATTTTTATTGCCCTTTTTTTTGTGTAAAAATATTCCTCTGTGTCATTAATAATGCTTATTAATACGTAAATATTAATATCGTTGAGTAGTCATTGTATTCGTTGTGTTGAGGGCGACATCCTATGGCGAGGAAAACAAAAGCAGAAGCACTCAAGACCCGACAGATGCTGATCGAGTCTGCTATTGAACAGTTCGCACTGAATGGGGTGGCAAACACCACGCTGACGGACATTGCAGATGCCGCAGGCGTCACGCGCGGTGCAGTCTACTGGCACTTCACCAGCAAAATTGACATCTTTAATGCTATCTGGGAGCAGCAGGCACCGTTGCGGGATATCATTTGTCACCAGACCAAAGAAGATGTTCATGCTAATCCGCTAATCCATTTACGTAACCAGTTTGTTACCGCATTACAATATATTGCAGCGGATACGCGTTTGCGCGCACTCATGCAAATTTTGTATCACAGATGCGAATTTATTGATGACATGATGCCTGAAGAACAAATTCGCCAAAAATTCGGATTTAGTTACGAAAATGTGCGCCAGGTGTTAAAGGAGTCAATAGCGATGGGCGTGCTTCCGGCAGATATTAATATCAACATTGTGTTAATTATGTTGCATGGTTTTTTTAGCGGTGTAATAAAAAACTGGCTAATGGCACCGGAGAAGTTTGACCTTTATCTCCATGCGCCAGAGCTGGTGGATAATATTATGCTGGCCGTGAAGGCCACATCCACCCGCCCGGTGATTAAGGAAGCCATCGCCTGCTAAAAGGAGACAGGGCACGGCTATTTCCGGCCCTGGGTAAATCCCATGACCGCGTCTGCGGTTACCGGTTTGCCGAGTAAATAGCCCTGTAACGTATTGCAGCCCAACGCTGTCAGAAACTGCTGCTGCATCTCCGTTTCCACGCCTTCCGCGACAACTTTCAGATCCAGCGTCTTCGCCAGCGCGACAATCGCGGAGACGATGGTGACATCTTCTCCTTCACCGCTAAGCTCATTAACAAACGCCTTATCAATCTTCAGCTCGCAGGCAGGCAGACGTTTAAGGTAGAGCAGACTGGAGTAGCCGGTACCAAAATCATCAATTGACGCTTTGACGCCCAGCTGGGTAAGGGCGGTAAGTATGCGCACACTTTCATCCGGATTGCTCATGGCCGTCGTTTCTGTCACTTCCAGGATCAGCATTTCCGGGGAAACCTTATGGCGCTCAAGGCTATCCATTACCGTCTTCACCAGCGAGGGTTGCTCAAACTGTAGCGTCGAAAGATTCACTGCGACCGACCAGTCCGTGTTGCCCTGTAAATGCCACTCGCGCAATTGCCGGCAGGCTTCGTCGATAACCCAGTTTCCAACAGGCACAATGAGACCCGTTTTTTCTGCCAGAGGCAGGAAAATGTCCGGCGTTAAAAGCCCCTGCTTAGGATGCTGCCAGCGGAGCAGGGCTTCAAAACCGATAACCGGACCCGCCGGAGCCTGAAATTTGGGCTGATAATAGAGCCGCAGCTCTTCTCGCTCCATCGCCTGCCATAAGTCATTCATCAGTTGCAGTTGCGTCTGCGCCAGGTGATTCATTGACGGCTGAAAAAAATGATAGCCATTACGGCCCATATGTTTGGTGTGATACATCGCCGCATCCGCGTTAAACATCAGTTCGCGTTCATCCTGACCATCGTAAGGATAGAGCGTGATGCCTACGCTAAGCGTCACCATAATTTCATACGGCTCCAGATTGAATGGCCGATCAATCACGCTTACCAGCGCGCTCGCCAGCGAAGCCGCTTCTTCAGGCGTTTTACTTTCCGCAAGCAGGACAAACTCATCGCCGCCAATCCGCGCCAGCGTATATTGCCCTTTCAGGATAGCGTGCAGGCGTGCGGTGACGTCGATGAGCAGCTTGTCGCCGATGTCATGTCCGTAGCCATCGTTTACATTCTTAAAGCCATCCAGATCCATAAACATCAGCGCAAACGTCGATGCTTCACGATCTGCTTTACGGATCGCCTGTTCAAGACGGTCCTGCAACAAAATGCGGTTGGGTAAACGCGTTAATGTATCGTGGAGCGCCATTTCAGCCAGTTCACGATTGGCCTGCGCCAGCGAGGATGCCAGCAAAGAGGTGCGAGCCTGCAAGCGGGCGTCGAGCATTGAAACGATCAGCGTAATGGCCAGAATAGCCAGCGCCATCACGCTGACCAGCACGGCGAGCCAGTTGCCGTTCATGCCCTGATGCAGGGCATGCGTATGGGGAGAAAAATGCGCGGCCATCATGCCGGTATAGTGCATGCCAGCAATCGCAACTCCCATCAGCAACGCGGCACCGGCGCGCAAAACGGCAACCTGTGCGGCCTCGCGGCGAAGCCTGAACGTAAGCCATAGCGCAATCAGCGAGGCCAGCATAGCAATCAGTATCGAAACCCCCACCCAGAAAAGATCCCAGACGACAGGCTCTGAGACCTGAAGGGCGGCCATACCGGTGTAATGCATAGTGACGATGCCCGTACCCATAATCAGGGCACCGGGCAGCAGACGGCGGAGTCGTAGCCGCTCGGTGCTGACCAGCCAGAGGGCGAAAAGGGACGAACTGATGGCAATACCTAACGAGAGCGTCGTCAGAACAGGATCGTAACGCTGGCTCATGGTCAGTTCCATCGCCAGCATGCCAATAAAGTGCATCGCCCAGACGCCGGTTCCCATTGCGAAGCCACCGCCAACCAGCCAGATGTAAGCGATTTTACCGGCAGAATCGGCCACTCTTCCTGCCATGTTCAGGGCAGTGTAAGACGCCAGAATGGCAACGATAAAAGAGACAACAACGAGGATTTGGTCGTAGTGGTTAACCGGCATCATGTCTTAAACTCATTCGCAGTGGAACGTTCAGGCAATACCTGTTTGAGGGGGCAAAGACATTATCACTGTCCTGGGATAGCGCAAAGGAATTTTACTCCGCGCTTTTTATGCGGAAAACGCCGCGTGATCAGGGACGCCAGGCGCTAGATATCACTACAATTCACCAGTTTCAACGGATTAACGGAGTCCATGTTCCGGCATTTGGCGTTTTCCGTCATCAACCACTCGATCCACTGCACGATCAAGGCGTCGAAAACAAAAATAAAAACGGCAAACACAATCAGCCATCCATATTTACGAACCATTGCGTCATCCTGCGATCGGGAGCGAAGTGCAGGCAATATACACGAAAAAAGGGTAAGGGAAAGGAGAAGCGCAGGACTTTACTTATGCCGGGTGAGGAGCGGATTTTTGCGGGCAAAAGGCAATAAAAAAGGCGCTTCCCCATGCCGAAGAGCGCCTTTTAAAACAAACATTTAACTGATTAGTATCAGTTCATGCCGTATTTTTTCAATTTTTTACGCAGCGTACCACGGTTGATACCCATCATCAGGGCAGCGCGGGTCTGGTTGCCACGGGTGTATTGCATCACCATGTCCAACAGGGGCTGTTCTACTTCAGCCAGTACCAGCTCGTAGAGGTCATTAACATCCTGACCGTTCAGTTGAGCAAAATAGTTCTTCAGTGCCTGTTTAACCGAGTCACGCAGGGGCTTTTGAGTCACCTGGTCCTGAGAGTTAACGGTAGAAACGGTCAGTACGTCAGAATTTACGCGTTGTTCGAACATAGTTCTGTTAGCTCTTTATTTCTATTACGCAAGATTTTCGAAGTATGCCTCCAACGCCTCCAGCTGTTCGCTGGCATCATCTATGGCGTTGAATGTGCGCCGAAACTGGTCATCTGGCGCGTGCTCCTGAAGATACCAGGAGACGTGTTTACGCGCAATTCGGTACCCTTTTGCCTGGCCGTAAAAGTCATGCAGTTCCCGAACATGCGTGCAAAGTAAGCGCTTAATCTCTGCCAGAGGCAGAGGGGGCAGCAACTTCCCAGTGTCCAGATAGTACTGGATTTCCCGAAAGATCCAGGGTCTTCCCTGAGCTGCGCGGCCTATCATCAGGGCATCAGCCCCTGTATAGTCGAGAACAGCTCTGGCTTTGAGCGGGTCAGTAATGTCACCATTCGCGATGATCGGAATGGAAACTTTCTGCTTAACCGTCCGAATACTGTCGTACTCAGCGTCTCCGTTAAACAAGCAGGCGCGTGTGCGTCCGTGAATAGTCAGAGCCTGAATGCCACAGTCTTCAGCCAGTTGGGCAATTTCTACGCAGTTACGGTGTTCTGGAGCCCATCCGGTACGAATCTTTAGCGTCACAGGAACGTCCACCGCCTTCACAACACTGAGCAGGATAGACTTCACCAGCTCCGGATATTGTAGCAGGGCTGAACCTGCAAGCTTACGATTCACCTTCTTCGCCGGGCAGCCCATATTGATATCAATAATCTGAGCGCCACTTTCCACGTTAATTCGTGCGGCTCCGGCCATCTCTTCAGGATCGCTCCCGGCAATTTGCACGGTGCGAATTCCTGGCTCATCGACATGCACCATCCGTAAACGGGACTTGTCGCTCTCCCAAACCTGCGGGTTGGAGGACATCATCTCGGAAACGGTTAACCCTGCTCCCATCTCATAGCACAGCGTCCTGAAAGGTCTGTCAGTAATGCCAGCCATCGGTGCTGCGATCAGGCGATTTCTGAGCTGGTGATGTCCGATACGCATGAGTTAAGAAATGACCACTCTGTGACTGCAAGGCGGCGTATATTACGCATTTTTCGCAAGAGATGAAAGGCCAAACTTTGACCAATCCTCTGTCCTGGATCAAGGAAACCCGCTCACTAAGCGACAGCATTTAAAATATAGACTAATAATCAATAAGTTATCAGCATTTGATTAATTAGTGCTCTTTTCTATTTTCCTTAATTTCAGTAACATTTATTCGTCATATAAGGGGAAAATAGCGCATAACATGCTGAATTAATAGTCAGATACGGCGCTTTTCTGCGAGCTGGCTCTCATTTTTAGGTAACGATGCTGAAGGGTTGCACTACCGCCGGGCGGAGGCGAGCGCCTCCGCCCGCTGTTTTATTCGATAACTACCCGGCCATGTAATGGTTGAGTGGGGCGATTATTATGGTGGTGCATAGTATCGGTAAATTGCTTCAACTGCTGTTCGGACAGCGTGACAGGCGTCTTCAGGACCAGCCAGCTCACCCCTTCAGAACAGGGCGGCGTCGTGAGCGAGCCGCTGAAGCGATAGTGTGTTTTATCCTTTGGCAGGAGCCCATTGATATCGATTCCCTTCTCTAAAGGCTGCGGCTGGTCGGCCTGGGCAGGCATCGCCTTCCAGAGCTTCGCCAGCTCGCTATTGGCTTTGCCCGTGGTGAACATCACCGCCACAACGGCAACTTCACCTTCGGCATTTTTATGCACCAGGTGCATTTCCATCGGGTAGTGCTTGCCGTGTATCGTGTTTTCGGCGGGTGCATGAAAGTGGAGTTGCTGAAGCGTATAAACTACCCCGTCAATTTTTATGCTGTCTTTCGCCCCGTCAGCGAAATTAGCCTGCACGGTATGCCCGTTATTGATAATGCTGACCGGGCCGTCGATGTAGCTATTTTTTAGCGGGTTAATATGCGCTTTATAAGTGGTGTTGATATCAATCGGAGACTGGTTCATCCCCTGCTGGCAAAGCTGGTTTTCAGCGCTAACTTCACTCCAGTGCTCAGGTGAGCCTTCGCCTTCATAGCCCCAGTGGGAAGCCATGGCAAGGCCGGGCAGGAGGTTTACCAGTAAAATAGCGGCAGGATATAGTGAACGTTTCATGGTTTATCATTTCCCTGATAAAGATTGAATTGATTTATAAAATCAAACGATTAGCAAGGCATTATAACCTTTAAAACGCAGGGGATAATGATAAAAAATGTGATATCAATGAGGAGTGATGACGGCACAACGTGACCAGGACGGTCACGCTGTGCGTGCAGAGATTACTGTTTACGCCCGGTGATCCGGCACCACTCTTCTTTCTCAACGACGGGATCGAGCGTGAAGAGACTGGCATAGGCTTCGCAGACGCTTTCGGCCTGAGTGGCGAGAATACCCGACAGTCCCAGCAATCCTCCCTGGACCGGCAGCACGCTGATGAGCGGCGCAAGCTCACGTAGCGGGCCTGCGAGGATGTTGGCGACCACCACGTCCGCCTGCATGGTTTCCGGCTGATCCTGCGGCAGATAGAGCTCAAGGTGCTCAGAAACACCGTTACGCTCGGCGTTAGCGCGGCTGGCCTGGATAGCCTGCGGATCGATATCAATACCGATGGCCTTTGCCGCGCCCAGTTTTAGCGCCGCAATGGCCAGAATGCCGGAGCCACAACCAAAATCGATCACTGTTTTACCGCTGAGATCCAGCCCGTCCAGCCACTGTAAACACAGTGAAGTCGTGGGATGCGTGCCGGTACCAAACGCCAGACCTGGATCGAGCATCACGTTGACGGCGTTTTCGTCGGGCACCTCGCGCCAGCTCGGGCAGATCCACAGGCGCTCGCCGAAGCGCATCGGGTGAAAGTTATCCATCCATTCACGCTCCCAGTCTTTATCTTCCAGCTGCTCGATTTTATGGATAAAACCGGCACCCAGCAGCGGATGCAGTTCCAGCGCGGCAACCACCTCTTTCATATCGGTTTCCGCATCAAACAGACCGATAACATCGGTATCGCCCCACAGACGTGTTTCACCCGGCAGCGGTTCAAATACTGGCGTGTCATGCGTGTCCTGGAAGGTAATGGACACCGCACCGGCTTCCATCAGCGCATCGCTCAGTTCTTCGGCATTCGCGCCGGTTGTATTTAGTTTCAGTTGGATCCACGGCATGGCAAAACTCTTTATTTATCAGAAGAAATGACGGCTGCTTGCGGTACAGGATGACCGAAACGGTTACCTACCACAAACGCCAGCAAACTTAACAGTAATGCAGGGACGATCGGATGAAAGCCCAGATACTGAATATTAAAGGAGGCGAGTGCAGCATAAAGCACCCCGCCAACTATCATCGCGCTTAGCGCGCCTGCGGCATTGGCGCGCTCCCAGTACAGCCCCAGCACCAGCGGCCACAGGAAAACCGCTTCCAGCCCGCCGAAGGCCAGCAGGTTCAGCCAGATGATCATCTCAGGCGGACGCCATGCGGCAAGTAGTAGCAACGCGCCCAGAATCAGCGTAATTACCGCCGACATACGTTTAAGCCGACGTTCGTTTTGCAACTGTTCCGGACGCACATTCAGATACAGATCTTTAATGATAGTCGCAGAACTTTGCAGCAACTGGGCGTTAATGGTCGACATAATTGCTGCCATGGGTGCGGCGAGGAAAATCCCGGCGGCAAACGGTGGCAGGACGTTGACCATTAACGTCGGAATCACCAGATCCGGCACCGTCAGGTTGGGGATCACCGCGCGTCCCAGCGCGCCGGCCAGGTGCATGCCGAACATCAAAATCGCCACGACGATAGTGCCAATAATGATCCCGCGATGAACGGCTTTACTGTCTTTATAGGAGATACAGCGCACGGCGGTGTGCGGCAGGCCGATTACGCCAAAACATACCAGCACCCAGAAAGAGGTCATAAAGGTCGGCGAGAGAATATCCTCCGCGCCCTGAGGGGAAACCAGCTTCGGATCGATAGTTTTCAGCGTTTCAACCGCATGGCCCAGGCCGCCAGCCGCATGTACCACGCCTACCAGCAATACAATGGTGCCGATCAGCATGACCATACCCTGTAAGGTATCGTTGAGCACGCTGGCGCGAAATCCGCCGAAAGCGGTATAGAGCGCGATGCTAACCCCGAAGATCAGCAGGCCGGTTTCATAGGGTATGCCCGCCGCCGTCTCCAGCAAACGCGCGCCGCCGATAAACTGTACCGTCATCGCGCCGACAAACGCGACCAGCAGACTCAGGCTTGCCAGCCAGACCAGCAGACGGCTACGGTAACGGGCAAACAGCATATCGTTCAGCGTTACGGCATTATAACGGCGGGCAAGGATAGCGAATTTTTTGCCGAGAATACCGAGCGAGAGCCAGATAGCAGGGAGCTGAATCATCGCCAGCAGTACCCAGCCCAGCCCGTATTTATACGCCGCGCCGGGGCCGCCGATAAATGAGCTGGCGCTGATATACGTCGCCGTCAGCGTCATCGCCAGCACCACGCCGCCCATTGAGCGGCTGCCGAGGAAATACTCGTTTAAAAAATTGCCCGTTGCCCGTTTACGCATGGCATAAACCGACACGCCAAACACGATCAATAGATACGCGATAAGCGGCAGGATCACTTCAGGCTGCATCGTCATCCTCCAGCGAAATATCGCGATAGATAAATTTTACCATCGCCCAGCACAGCACAATAAAGACCAGTGGGATCAGCAGACAGGCCATCTCAAACCAGTGCGGCAGACCGGTTATCCCCTGTGCCGAACTGGGTAAGTAAGCGCCCACCAACCATGCGGCAAGGTAAAGAAGCGTTAACCACAGCGCCCAGCGCGCCTCTTTATGAGCCTGAGCAAAACGTTTATTCATAGCTTTCCAGAGTCAGAAATGTCGTTATTCTGCGGTGATTGTACGGATAGAGAGGGTATTACCCAAAGATTTTCCGCTCTATCCGGCGAGGATACAGCGGAAAGAGGAGGTTAACTATTCAAATGGAGGGCGAGCAGATGCCGCACACCGTGATACTCGCCTGCCAGCAGGTCGGGATTATCAGCAGCACAGTAGCGAGTCACGCGCACAGTAGAGCAGCCAACGACATTCCTGACAAAAGCGATGAAGAGCGTGCTACGGGGGCTCAGGTTTATTTAACCGGGCGAAACAATCGGTTACTGCTCATCCCATCAAATAAAAACGCCAGGCTGTAATAAACCGCCTGGCGTTAATCATATGGCTGTCAGGCGCGGCGAACCGCGCCAACGCTCATCCATTACTTTTCCTGCAAGCCGAGTTTTTTCTCCAGATAGTGAATGTTGGTTCCACCATTCTGGAAGTGCTCGTCGTTCATGATGCGCGTTTGCAGATCAACGTTGGTTTTAATACCGTCGATGATCAGCTCCTGCAACGCATTTTTCATGCGGGAAATAGCGATGTCACGGGTTTCTCCGTAACAAATCAGCTTACCGATCATTGAGTCATAATACGGCGGTACGGTATAACCGGCGTAAATATGAGACTCCCAGCGCACACCAAAACCGCCTGGCGCGTGGAAGCGGGTAATTTTACCCGGGCTCGGCAGGAAGGTGTTCGGGTCTTCGGCGTTGATACGGCATTCAACCGCATGGCCTCTTACCTGAACTTCGTCCTGCTTGATCGACAGCGGCTGACCCGCAGCAATACGTAACTGTTCTTTGATCAGGTCAACGCCGGTGATCATTTCGGTAACCGGGTGCTCAACCTGAATACGGGTGTTCATCTCAATGAAGTAGAACTCACCGTTTTCAAACAGGAACTCAAACGTACCCGCGCCGCGATAGCCGATATCCACGCATGCTTTCGAGCAACGCTCGCCGATGTAGCGACGCAGTTCCGGCGTGATGCCCGGCGCTGGCGCTTCTTCAACGACTTTCTGGTGACGGCGCTGCATAGAGCAGTCGCGTTCTGCCAGATAGATAGCGTTACCCTGACCGTCAGCCAGCACCTGAATTTCGATGTGGCGTGGGTTCTCCAGGTATTTTTCCATGTACACCATGTCGTTGCTGAATGCCGCTTTGGCTTCAGCTTTGGTCATGGAGATGGACTGCGCCAGTTCAGCGTCGCTGCGCACAACGCGCATACCGCGACCGCCGCCGCCACCAGACGCTTTGATAATCACCGGGTAGCCAATGCGTTTGGCATGGGCGCGGTTAAGATCCATATCGTCGCCCAGCGGGCCGTCAGAACCCGGAACGGTCGGTACGCCAGCTTTCTTCATGGCGGTGATCGCGGACACTTTGTCGCCCATCAGGCGAATCGTCTCGGCTTTCGGACCGATGAAGATAAAGCCGGAGCGTTCAACCTGCTCGGCAAAGTTGGCGTTCTCAGAGAGGAAGCCGTAACCCGGATGGATTGCCACCGCGCCGGTGATTTCAGCGGCGCTGATGATAGCCGGGATGTTCAGATAGCTTTTCACAGACGGAGCAGGGCCGATACAAACGGTCTCATCCGCCAGCAATACGTGTTTTAAATCGCGATCCGCAGTGGAGTGTACCGCGACAGTCTTGATGCCCAGCTCTTTGCAGGCACGAAGAATACGCAGTGCGATCTCGCCACGGTTAGCGATGACAATTTTATCCAGCATGTTCGCCTCGTTACTCGATGACGACCAGCGGCTCGTCAAATTCTACCGGTTGCCCTGTTTCGAGCAGAATAGCTTTCACCACGCCCGCTTTGTCGGCTTCGATCTGGTTCATCATTTTCATTGCTTCAACGATGCACAGGGTGTCGCCCACATTCACTTTTTGGCCCACTTCGATGAACGCTTTGGCGTCCGGGCTTGGGGTGCGGTAGAACGTACCGACCATTGGGGAACGTACGATGTGACCACTGATTTCTGCCGCTGCTGGCGCTTCCATGGAAGGAGCCGCCGCTGGAGCTACAGCGTTAGACAAAGCTGGCTGCTGCATAACGGGCGCAGCATACGCCTGTTGCATCACTGGAAAACCAGCGTTCGGCGCAGCACGACTGATGCGTACTGACTCTTCGCCTTCAGAAATTTCCAGTTCGGAGATGCCTGATTCTTCAACCAGCTCGATCAGTTTTTTAATCTTACGAATATCCATGAGTGGGTTCCGTACTCTTTGTTTAGTGTGATTGTGACAGGCTTGTTATCGCCGTCTGTAAAGCATAAAAATAACCGGTTTCTTACGGTCAATGAGGAGTAAAACCCCTCGTTGCCGCCCGGTTACCGGGCAGATCCGCTATCAACCATTCACATGGAAAATAGCTGAGTAGCCAGCTATTGTGTCGCCATCGTCGGCTATTGTCCGGCAAAAAACAAAATATACCTTCAATGCGCAATTGTCACCTTTTCGGGGTGATAAATCCCCGGTCAGGAAAATTGAAGTCGCACATTATAACGAGTTCGTAGCATTTCGCAGCTAAATACTGGTCTTATCAGAGAAGATAATCAACCGTGTTCGCTCTGAGAGGCGTGACAGAGGGAAGATCTGCGGGAAACTGCACATTTTCAACACTAACGCAGCCATTGACGGAACTTTTTGTAACGCCACGCTAAAAGCAGCAGTGCCAGCCCCGCATAAATCAGCGGCTGCGGTGACAAAATCTTCACTGACCACAGATAATGTACCGGGGCGAGGATCGCCACAAGATAGATGCAGTTGTGCACCTTTTGCCAGCGGCGGCCTAATTTTCTCTGCATAATCTGAGGAGAGGTAATCGCCAGCGCCAGCAGGATAAGCCAGCTTATCCCGCCCAGCGTAAGATAAGGGCGGGTCACCAGCTCTTGTCCCAGCAGCGACAGATTATTGATACCCAGTTCCAGTAGCGTATAGCTGGTTAAATGCAGCGTAGCCCAGGCAAAGCACCATAAGCCTAAAAGGCGACGCGTGCGTATCAATAATGGCTGTTTAGCGTATCGTGTCAGCGGCGTGACGAGCAAGGTCGCCAGCAGTAATTTCAGAGCCATCCTACCGGTAAAATGCTGAATATCCTTGGCCGGGTCGGCGCTAAAATAACCCTGCGACGCTGCCCAGAACAGCCATACCAGCGGCAAAAAGGCGGCCAGATGCAGCACCACTTTCAGCCAGACGATCTGTTTTGCCGTTAATCGCACCTAAAAACTCTCCCGCAGGTCTAAACCTTTATAGAGCGATGCCACCTGATCGGCATAGCCGTTAAACAGCAGCGTCGGCTGGCGCTTGACGTCAAGTACGCCGCCGGAACCGATAAAGCGTTCCGTCGCCTGCGACCAGCGGGGATGATCGACGTGAGGATTCACGTTGGCGTAAAAACCATACTCATCCGGTGCTGAGAGATTCCACGTTGTCGGCGGGCGTTCACGCGTGAGCGTAATACTGACGATCGATTTGATCCCTTTGAAACCGTATTTCCATGGCACGGTAAGACGGACTGGCGCACCGTTTTGCGGCGGCAGTGCTTTACCATACACGCCGGTCGTCAACATGGTTAGAGGGTGCATCGCTTCGTCCAGCCTCAATCCTTCGACATAGGGATACTTCAAACCGCCGCCGATAAAACGATCCTTCTGACCCGGCATTTGCTCCGGCGAATAAATCGTTTTAAACGCCACATACTTCGCGTCGCTGGTGGGCTCGACCAGGGCCAGCAGTTTATGCAGCGGAAATCCGATCCACGGCACCACCATTGACCAGGCTTCTACGCAACGCATCCGGTAAATGCGCTCCTCCAGCGGAAAGCGTTTTGTCAGATCGTCATGATCGAGGGTGAGGGGTTTAGCCACCTCGCCATCAATTTTCAGCGTCCACGGATCGGTTTTCAGACTGCCCGCATTGGCGGCGGGATCGGCTTTATCCAGCCCGAATTCGTAGAAGTTGTTATAGCCCGTGACTTTATCTTCTGGCGTGAGAGGAAGTTTACTTTGCCACTCAGCGGGACGCGTAAAATCCAGCGGCTTACCGGACGGTGCCGGGGGACGATCGTGGCCTTTAAACCAGTCCAGCAGATCGGCTCGCGCCATCGAAGGCACGCTAAGGGTGGCCGCGCTGATACCCAACGCTTGCAGAACCTGGCGGCGCTGCATAAAAAAAGCCGATTCGGCGGTGACATCGGCTTCAGTAAAGCGACGTACTTTCTTCATAACGGACTCCCGGCGAGTACGCCATCAGCAGAACGGCAGCGGCGCACTTTCAATCATGGCAGGGAGTCTGTCAGCGCGCGAGAAAATTGGTTAATTAAATGTAAATTTCTGCGCGCATCCGGTTACTTCACTTTAACCAGCGTACGCCCCTGTGCCTGGTTATTAATGATGGCTTCAGCCAGTTTCGGCGCTTCATCAAGAGTGATTTCCGTGGTCGCCTGCGTGTAGAACGTTTCCGGCAAATCCTGCGCCAGGCGACGCCATGCTTCGGCGCGTCGTGCGGCGGGAGCCATAACCGAATCGACGCCCTGCAAGCGTACATTGCGCAGGATAAACGGCATTACGGTCGTGGGCAGCGCAAAGCCGCCCGCCAGACCGCAAGCCGCGACGCAGCCGCCGTAGTTCATTTGCGCCAGCACTTTCGCCAGCACCTTATCGCCCACGGTATCAATCGCGCCAGCCCAGAGCTGTTTTTCCAGCGGACGCGTTTCGGCAAATTCATCGCGCCCCAGAATGCGGCTGGCACCGAGATTACGCAGATAGTCATGCGTGCTTTCGCGACCGGAAACGGCCACCACCTGATAACCCAGCTTATGCAACAGCGCTACCGCGGTGCTACCGACGCCGCCGCTGGCACCGGTCACGAGGATTTCACCACTATGAGGACGGATCCCCGCTTCTTCCAGCGCCATCACGCAGAGCATTGCGGTAAAGCCAGCAGTGCCGATAATCATTGCCTTACGGTCGTTGAGACCTTCCGGGAGTGCCACCAGCCAGTCGCCCTTCACGCGAGCGCGTTCAGCCAGGCCGCCCCAGTGATTTTCTCCCACGCCCCAGCCGGTTAGCACCACTTGCTGACCCGGATGAAAGCGGGGATCTTCGCTGGCGTGAACCATTCCGGCGAAGTCGATCCCTGGCACCATCGGAAACTGGCGGATGATTTTGCCTTTACCCGTGATGGCCAGTGCATCTTTATAATTCAGGCTGGACCACTGAATATCTACGGTGACGTTGCCTTCCGGTAGCTGGTTGTCATCGATGTTTTGCACCGATGCGAGCGTTTTTCCTTCCTGCTGTTCTAAGAGTAAAGCCTGCATAATCCGCCCTCACTTGCCCAATGATTAGAAATACTACTCAGCAGACTATACTCGTTAATCAAAATACGATGCCGACTTTACGCAATAAATTGCCAGATCCCTCAGGTTTGATAGTATTCACAGTTCATCTGCGAGTTAGTGCTTACGTTAAAGTAAATGCTGCTGGCTGAGGGGCCTTACATTAACCGGGCTGTTCATCACAAGACGGAGTTAACCCAGGGATGCGTTTAACGACGAAGTTTTCCGCTTTTATCACCTTGCTGATTGGGTTAACCATTCTGGTCACCTTAATAGGGTGTTCGCTCAGTTTTTATAACGCCATCCATAGCAAAGTTGATGGGCGCGTGCGCGCCGTTGCCACGATCCTCGACACCCGGCTGGTCACGCGCTCCTTTAAGCAACTGGATATCCAGCTGGATGAGATCATGGTGCCTGCCGATATCGTGCGTATCGATTTTTTCCATGGCAAAGAGGTGCTTTACAGCCATGCCCGCACCGGAAGCTATCGGTTGCTGGGCAGCAGTAGCCTTTATCGTGAGCAGACCGTCTCTTCATTGAAGCATCCCGGGATGACTATCCATCTTGTCTATCAGGACCCGATGGCCAACTATTTTCACTCCCTGATGACAACCGCGCCGTTAACCCTGGCGATAGGCTTTATGGTGCTGGTGATCTTCCTTGCCGTCCGCTGGCTGCGTCGTCAACTGGCCGGAGGTGAGCTGCTGGAAATGCGTGCCACAAGGATCCTCAACGGCGAGCGGGGGCATGGCGTCCGCGGTACGGTCTATGAATGGCCCGCCCGTGCCAGCAGTGCGCTGGACATGCTGCTCTCCGAAATTCATTTTGCCAGCGAACAGCGCAGTCGAATGGATACCCTTATCCGCTCCTATGCCGCACAGGACACTAAAACGGGGCTCAATAACCGCCTGTTTTTCGATAGCCAACTGGCGACGCTGCTCGAAGATCAGGAGAAAACCGGCACGCACGGTATTGTTATGCTTATTCGTCTGCCGGATTTCGATCTGCTATCGGATAACTGGGGCCGCGCCGCTGCCCAGGAGCATACTTTTACCTTAATTAACCTCATCTCTACCTTTATTATGCGCTATCCCGGCGCACTGCTGGCCCGCTATCACCGTAGCGATTTTGCCGTTCTGTTGCCGCATCGCACCTTAAAAGAGGCCGATGGTATCGCCTCGCAATTGTTGAAAACCGTGGATGCGCTACCGACAACCAAAATACTCGACCGGGAAGACAGCATGCATATCGGCATCTGCGCCTGGCGCAGCGGGCAAACCACGGAACAGGTGATGGGGCATGCAGAAACGGCAGCGCGTAATGCAGTGTTGCAGGGCGGTAATAGCTGGCTGGTCTATGATGATTCACTCCCTGAGAAAGGGCGTGGTAACGTCCGCTGGCGTACGCTTATTGAACAGGTAATCAGCCGTGGCGGGCCACGTTTTTATCAGAAGCCGGCCGTGCTGGCGGACGGCCACGTTCATCACCGGGAATTACTGTGCCGGATTTTTGACGGCAGTGAAGAGTTGCTGGCGGCGGAATATATGCCTTTTGTCCTGCAATTTGGTCTGGCGGAAGAGTACGAACGGTTACAAATTTCTCGCATGCTTCCTTTTCTGGGCTTCTGGCCGCAGGAAAATCTGGCTATGCAGGTATCAGTTGAAGCCCTGATCCGCCCGCGATTCCAGCGTTGGCTGCGTGATACATTAATGCAATGCGAAAAATCGCATCGAAAACGCATTATTTTTGAACTTGCTGAGGCGGATGTCTGTCAACATATCAGCCGCTTACAACCGGTCGTTCGTTTAATTAACGCGCTGGGGGTAAGCGTCGCGGTCACGCAGGCGGGGTTAACGATGGTTAGCACCAGTTGGATCAAGCAGTTGGACGTTGCATTGATCAAATTGCATCCCGGCCTGGTGCGCAATTTTGAAAAGCGTAGCGAAAATCAATTGTTGGTACAGAGTCTGGTTGAAGCCTGCAAAGGAACTTCAGCGCAGGTTTTTGCCTGTGGAATTAGGACAAAAAGCGAATGGCTAATTCTGGCTAAGTGTGGTGTAGCGGGTGGACAGGGCGATTTTTTTGCCGCCTCCCAGCCACTTGACTCTAATCTAAAAAAATATTCGCAAAGATATTCGGTTTGACCTGCCGTTTACTATGTTTTCACGTAGAATAACGCGCGCTGCATCTTTGGGGGTGTGCTTGTCTGCCCGCCAGGATCACGCAGTTAACGACCTTTCATAGGTTGCAAATGAAAGCAGGGAGCGCTGCTGATGATTTTAAATCTGAAGGAGTCAGGCATCAGTTTGTAACAAAGGTGACGAACTGCACTAATTTTCACCGTAGCAGATGATTTTTGCGCCTTGTCGCTGCTGCGTGTGGTTGGTAAAGTAAGCGGATTTTGTACTCCGCCCCAGCTTTCAGGATTATCCCTTAGTATGTTGAAAAAATTTCGTGGCATGTTTTCCAATGACCTGTCCATTGACCTGGGTACCGCGAATACCCTTATTTATGTAAAAGGACAAGGCATCGTATTGAATGAGCCTTCTGTCGTGGCCATTCGTCAGGATCGTGCCGGTTCACCGAAAAGCGTCGCCGCTGTCGGTCATGACGCGAAGCAAATGCTGGGCCGTACGCCGGGCAACATCGCGGCGATCCGCCCGATGAAAGACGGTGTTATCGCCGACTTCTTCGTGACCGAAAAAATGCTTCAGCACTTTATTAAGCAGGTGCACAGCAACAGCTTTATGCGTCCAAGCCCGCGCGTGCTGGTGTGTGTACCGGTTGGTGCTACCCAGGTTGAGCGTCGTGCAATCCGTGAATCCGCGCAGGGCGCAGGTGCCCGCGAAGTGTTCCTGATCGAAGAACCGATGGCTGCGGCAATCGGTGCTGGCCTGCCGGTCTCTGAAGCCACCGGTTCTATGGTGGTGGATATCGGCGGCGGGACAACCGAAGTCGCGGTTATCTCCCTGAACGGCGTGGTTTACTCCTCTTCCGTGCGTATCGGCGGTGACCGTTTCGATGAAGCCATCATTAATTATGTGCGCCGTAATTACGGCTCGCTGATTGGTGAAGCGACCGCAGAACGTATTAAGCACGAAATTGGCTCTGCCTATCCGGGTGACGAAGTCCGCGAAATCGAAGTTCGCGGTCGTAACCTGGCTGAGGGCGTCCCACGTGGCTTTACCCTGAACTCTAACGAAATCCTCGAAGCATTACAGGAACCGCTGACCGGCATCGTAAGCGCGGTAATGGTGGCGCTTGAGCAGTGTCCGCCGGAACTGGCGTCCGATATCTCCGAGCGCGGTATGGTTCTGACCGGCGGCGGCGCGTTGCTGCGTAACCTCGATCGCCTGTTAATGGAAGAAACCGGTATTCCAGTTGTTGTTGCTGAAGAGCCGCTGACCTGCGTGGCACGTGGTGGCGGCAAGGCGCTGGAGATGATCGACATACACGGCGGCGACTTGTTTAGCGAAGAGTAGTCGGCTTCAGGCGTGGGGTGACGTTATCTGCCGCCCCAGCCTGAACTGACGCGAGAATACGCATAGCCTATGAAGCCCATTTTTAGCCGTGGCCCGTCGCTACAGATTCGCCTTATTCTGGCGGTGCTGGTGGCGCTCGGCGTAATTATCGCCGACAGCCGCCTTGGTACGTTCAGCCAAATCCGAACGTACATGGACACTGCCGTCAGTCCTTTCTACTTTGTCTCAAATGGTCCCCGCGAATTACTCGACAGCGTGTCGCAAACGCTGGCCTCGCGCGATCAACTCGAACTTGAAAACCGGGCGCTGCGTCAGGAGCTGCTGTTGAAAAATAGCGACCTGCTGATGCTGGGGCAGTACAAACAGGAGAACGCGCGGTTGCGCGAGCTGCTGGGTTCCCCGCTGCGTCAGGATGAACAAAAAATGGTCACTCAGGTGATCTCAACGGTCAACGATCCCTATAGCGATCAGGTGGTGATCGACAAAGGAAGCGCCAACGGCGTTTACGAAGGCCAGCCGGTCATTAGTGATAAAGGCGTAGTTGGGCAGGTCATTGCCGTCGCGAAGCTGACCAGCCGCGTACTGCTTATTTGTGATGCCACCCATGCGCTGCCGATCCAGGTGCTGCGTAATGACATCCGTGTCATTGCTGCCGGTAACGGCTGTACCGACGACCTCCAGCTTGAACATCTGCCTGCAAACACCGATATTCGCGTCGGCGACGTGCTGGTGACGTCAGGTCTTGGCGGTCGTTTCCCGGAAGGTTATCCGGTTGGCGTGGTCTCCTCCGTGAAACTTGATACGCAGCGCGCCTACACGGTTATCCAGGCGCGTCCTACCGCCGGTTTGCAGCGTCTGCGCTACCTGCTGTTACTGTGGGGCGCGGATCGTGAAGGCACTAACCCGATGACACCGGAAGATGTCCATCGCGTGGCGAACGAGCGCCTGATGCAGATGATGCCTCAGGTACTTCCAGCCCCCGATGCGATGGGACCGCCTGCACCAGTGCCTGCGCCAGCGACGGGCATTACGCCTGCACCGCAGCCTCCCTCTTCAGGAGGGCAGTAGTGGCGAGTTACCGTAGTCAGGGGCGATGGGTTATCTGGCTCTCTTTCCTGGTCGCACTGCTGTTACAGATCATGCCCTGGCCGGATAACATCATTGTTTTCCGGCCAAACTGGGTATTGCTGATCCTGCTGTACTGGGCGCTGGCGCTGCCGCATCGGGTCAATGTAGGTACCGGTTTATTAATGGGTGCCATACTGGATCTCATTAGCGGTTCCACGCTGGGCGTTCGCGCCCTGGCATTAAGCATTATTGCTTATCTGGTGGCATTGAAATATCAGTTATTCCGCAACCTGGCGCTCTGGCAACAGGCGCTGGTGGTGATGCTGCTTTCGCTTGCCACCGATATCATCGTGTTCTGGGCCGAATTTTTAGTGATCAACGTCTCTTTCCGGCCGGAAGTATTCTGGAGTAGTGTCGTAAACGGCGTACTCTGGCCCTGGCTGTTCCTGCTGATGCGCAAAATCCGCCAGCAATTTGCGGTGCAATAAGGTCTCTCATGACAGTGCTTTATCTTGCTTCCGGTTCCCCGCGTCGTCAGGAGCTGTTGACTCAACTGGGCGTATCATTCGAGCGCATCGTTCCCGGCATTGAAGAGCAGCGTCAGCCGGGCGAAAGCGCGGCGCATTACGTTGCCCGTCTGGCGCGGGAAAAAGCGCAGGCGGGTGTCGCAATGGCGGCCACCGACCGCCCGGTGCTGGGGGCGGATACCATCGTCGTCCTGCACGGCGAGGTGCTGGAAAAACCGCGAGATGACGCACACGCCGCCGCCATGCTGCGCAGCCTTTCCGGGCAGACGCACCAGGTGCTGACCGCGGTGGCACTGGCAGACCGGCAGTCGGTGCTTGAAAGTCTTGTAGCGACAGAGGTCACCTTCAGGGTACTCTCTGAAGAGGATATCGCCGGCTACGTTGCCAGCGGCGAACCTCAGGATAAAGCAGGTGCATACGGTATTCAGGGGCTGGGTGGCTGTTTCGTCAGGAAGATAAATGGCAGCTATCACGCCGTAGTCGGCTTACCGCTGGTGGAAACGTATGAGTTGCTGAGTAACTTTAACTCACTGCGTGAGCAAAGGGATAAACATGACGGCTGAATTGTTGGTAAACGTAACGCCTTCGGAAACCCGTGTGGCGTATATTGACGGCGGTATTCTCCAGGAAATCCACATTGAGCGTGAAGCCCGACGTGGGATTGTAGGCAATATCTACAAAGGTCGCGTGAGTCGTGTCCTTCCCGGTATGCAGGCGGCATTTGTAGATATTGGCCTCGACAAAGCCGCGTTCCTTCATGCCTCCGATATCATGCCGCATACCGAATGCGTGGCCGGTGAAGAACAAAAGCAATTTATCGTCCGCGACATCTCCGAACTGGTGCGCCAGGGGCAGGATCTGATGGTGCAGGTGGTCAAAGATCCGCTCGGCACCAAAGGCGCGCGTCTGACCACGGATATCACCCTTCCTTCCCGCTATCTGGTTTTTATGCCGGGCGCTTCTCACGTCGGCGTTTCCCAGCGTATTGAGAGCGAAGTGGAACGTGACCGCCTGAAAAAAATCGTCGCTGAGTATTGTGACGAGCAGGGCGGATTTATTATCCGCACCGCGGCGGAAGGCGTGTGTGATGAGGATCTGGCGGCCGATGCCGCTTACCTGAAGCGCGTCTGGACCAAAGTGATGGAGCGTAAAAAACGCCATCAGACCCGTTATCAGCTCTACGGTGAGCTGGCGCTGGCGCAGCGCGTGCTGCGTGATTTCGCCGATGCGCATCTCGATCGTATTCGCGTCGATTCCCGTCTGACGTTTGAGGCGCTGCTGGAATTTACCGCGGAATACATTCCGGAAATGACCAGCAAGCTGGAACACTACAGTGGACGTCAGCCGATTTTCGATCTCTTTGACGTTGAGAATGAAATACAGCGGGCGCTGGAGCGTAAAGTTGAACTGAAATCCGGCGGCTATCTGATCATCGATCAAACCGAGGCGATGACCACCGTTGATATCAATACCGGCGCGTTTGTCGGCCACCGTAATCTCGACGACACCATTTTCAACACCAACATCGAAGCCACGCAGGCGATTGCGCGTCAGCTCCGGCTGCGCAATCTCGGCGGTATCATTATCATCGACTTTATTGATATGAGTAACGATGACCACCGTCGCCGGGTGCTCCATTCGCTTGAGCAGGCGTTGAGCAAAGATCGGGTGAAAACCAGCATTAACGGCTTCTCGCAGCTCGGTCTGGTGGAGATGACCCGCAAGCGCACGCGCGAAAGCGTCGAGCACGTGCTGTGCAATGAATGCCCGACCTGCCACGGCCGCGGAACGGTGAAAACCGTGGAAACCGTCTGCTATGAAATCATGCGTGAAATCGTGCGCGTGCATCATGCCTACGACTCCGACCGTTTTCTGGTCTACGCTTCTCCTGCGGTGGCAGAAACCCTCAAGGGTGAAGAGTCTCACGCGCTGGCGGAAGTGGAAATCTTCGTCGGTAAGCAGGTCAAAGTCCAGATTGAACCGCTCTATAATCAGGAGCAGTTTGATGTGGTAATGATGTAATACAACAGTCTGCCGTGATACGGCGGACAAGGAGAAAGGCGTGAGGCGATTGCCGGGGATTTTACTGCTTACAGGTGCCACGCTTGCTGTCATCGTTGCCCTGGCAGTGAGCGGCCTGCGCCTTGCCCTGCCACAGCTGGACAAATGGCGTCCGGCGCTGCTGGCAAAAATTGAAGCCTCCACCGGTGTGCCGGTTGATGCCAGTAAACTTCACGCCAGCTGGGAAAACTTTGGCCCGACGCTGGATGCGCGCGATATCAGCGCCCGGCTCAAAGATGGCGGCCAGATTTCGATAAAGCGGGTTACGCTGGCGCTCGACGTATGGCAAAGCCTGCTGCATATGCGCTGGCAATTTCGCGACCTCACGTTCTGGCAGCTTCAGTTCACTACCAACACGCCTTTACTGCAAAACAGCGGTGAAGGCATCAAAACCGATCGCATCAGCGATCTTTTTCTGCGCCAGTTCGACCACTTTGACCTGCGCGACAGCCATATCAGCTTTCTGACGCTTTCCGGACAGCGTGCGGAACTGGCGATCCCCCAGCTTACCTGGCTTAACGGCCGCAACCGCCACCGCGCGGAAGGCGAAGTCAGCTTATCCAGCCTCACCGGGCAGCACGGCATCATGAAAGTGCGTATGGATTTACGCGACGATAACGGCCTGCTGAACGACGGTAAAATCTGGGTGCAGGCGGACGATATCGACGTTAAGCCGTGGCTGGGTCGCTGGATGCAGGATAACGTCGCGTTTGAAACCGCGCAGTTTAGCCTCGAAGGCTGGGTCGATCTGACTAAAGGTGATATTTCAGGCGGCGACGTCTGGCTGAAAAAAGGCGGCGCAAGCTGGAAGGGCGATGAGGAAACGCATCATCTTTCCGTTGATAACCTGACGGCCCACGTTTCAGGCAACAAAGCCGGATGGGAATTCCGCATTCCCGATACCCGCATTACCATTGACGATAAACCCTGGCCGCGCGGCGCGCTGGCGTTGGCGTGGATCCCCGCGCAGGACGTGGGGGGCAGCAATCGTGTCCAGAGTGATGAGTTCCGCGTTCGCGCCAGCCATCTGGAACTGAGCGGTCTCGACGGTTTACTTCCCATCGCCGAGAAGATTTCACCCAAATTGGGGGAGATCTGGCGGGCGACCCAGCCTGCGGGACAGATTGACGCGCTTGCGCTGGATATTCCGTTAAAGGCAACGGACAAAACTCGCTTCAACGCTTCCTGGGAAAATCTGCACTGGAAGCAGTGGAAAATGCTGCCCGGCGCGGAACACTTCTCCGGTCAACTGGCTGGTAGCGTGGAAAATGCCTCGCTGACGGCTTCAATGAATCAGGCGAAAATGCCTTACGATCTGGTCTTCCGCGAGCCGCTGGAAATCGAAAAAGGGGTTGCCACGCTTAACTGGATCAAGAATGAGCACGGTTTCATGCTTGATGGCCGCAATATTGATGTTCAGGCGAAAGGGGTACGCGGCGCAGGGAACTTCCGCTACCTGCAACCGAAGGGCGATCAGCCCTGGCTGGGCATCCTGGCAGGGGCAAACGCCAGCGATGCATCTCAGGCGTGGCGCTATTTTCCGCAGAACCTGATGGGCAAAAAGCTGGTGGATTATCTCAGCAGCGCCATTCAGGGAGGCCAGGCTGAAAACGCAACGATAGTGTATGGCGGCAACCCGCACCTGTTCCCCTATAAGCATAATGAAGGGCAGTTCGAGATCTTTGTCCCGGTACGTAACGCCACCTTCGCCTTTCAGCCAAACTGGCCCGCGCTGACTAAACAGGATATCGATCTCGACTTCATCAACGATGGCCTGTGGATGAAAGCCGACACCGCGCAGCTTGGCGGCGTCAATGCGCGCAATTTGCGAGCCGCGATCCCGGATTACGTAAAACTCAAACTGCTGATTGACGCCGATCTGAAAGGTCCGGGTAAAGAGGTCGGCCCTTACTTTGAAAAAACGCCGCTGGATGACTCGCTGGGCGCAACCCTGCAACAGCTCCAGCTTGATGGCGATGTGAATGCTCGCTTACATCTCGATATTCCGCTGGACGGTGAGAAGGTGACCGCCGAAGGCAATGTGGTGCTGAAAAACAATAGCCTGTATATCAAACCGCTGGATTCGACGTTAAAAAATCTGAGCGGTGCTTTCCGCTTTGTGAACGGCAATCTGCAAAGTGAACCGATGCAGGCAAACTGGTTTAATCAGCCGCTCAATGTGAATTTCTCCACCACGGAAGGCGAAAAAGCGTATCAGGTCGCGGTCAATATGGATGCTAACTGGCAGCCTGCGCGCACCGGCATCCTGCCGAAGCAGCTTAACGATGCGCTGAGCGGCACTATTCCGTGGCAGGGTAAAGTCGGCGTCGAATTGCCTTATCGCGGCGGGACCCATTATGACGTTGCGCTGACCGGCGATTTGAAAAATGTAAGCAGTCACTTACCTGCGCCAGCGAGTAAATCCGCGGGAACGCCTCTGCCGGTGACCGTAAATGCAAAAGGCGACCTGAATCATTTCGATCTGACCGGTAGCCTCGGGGCAGAAAGCCACTTCAACAGCCGCTGGTTACTCGATAAGAAGCTGACGCTGGATCGCGCCATTCTGACCACTGACAGCCGCACCGTGCCGCCATTACCGCCGCAGCAGGGGGTTGAACTGAATTTACCGCCGATGGATGGTGCCGAATGGCTGGCGCTGTTCCAGAAAGGGGCCGCAGATAATGTCAGTGGCGCGGCGCGTTTCCCGCAAAACATCACGTTACGCACGCCAGCGCTGGCCCTTGGGGGACAGCAATGGAATAACCTGAGCCTCGTCTCGCAGCCGATCGCGGGCGGCACCCAGGTCGATGCTCAGGGCCGTGAAATTAACGCCACGCTGACCATGCGTGATAACGCCCCGTGGCTGGCTGCGATCCGCTATCTCTATTTTAACCCGAATACAAAAGCGACCAGTAATGCAACATCCAGTGCGCCGTTCAGCACCAGTAAAGTCAATTTTAGCGGCTGGCCTGATGTGCAGTTGCGCTGTGCCGAATGCTGGTTCTGGGGACAAAAATACGGACGAATCGACGGCGATTTCACGATTAAAGGTGACACGCTGACGCTGGCGAATGGCCTGATTGATACGGGCTTTGGCCGCCTGACCGCCGACGGCGTATGGGTTAACGGTCAGGGCAACGAGCGTACATCCCTGAAAGGGAAAATTAACGGCCGCAAGCTGGATGCGACGCTGGGATTCTTCGGCGTTGCCACGCCGATTCGCGACTCCTCATTCAATGTCGATTACGATTTGCACTGGCGTGACGCGCCGTGGCAGCCGGATGTTTCTACGTTAAACGGCGTGCTCCATACGCGGCTAAGCAAAGGGGAGTTCACCGATATCAGCACCGGCCATGCCGGGCAGTTGCTGCGTCTGATCAGCGTCGATGCGCTGCTGCGTAAGCTGCGCTTTGATTTTAGCGACACCTTCAGCGAAGGATTCTGGTTTGACTCTATTCACAGTACCGCCTGGATCAAAGACGGCACGTTGCATACCGACGACACGCTGGTCGACGGCCTGGAAGCAGATATCGCGATGAAAGGCTCGGTCAACCTGGTGCGCCGCGAGCTGGATATGGAAGCGGTAGTCGCCCCGGAAATCTCCGCCACCGTCGGCGTTGCCGCCGCATTTGCCGTTAACCCGATTGTCGGTGCAGCCGTCTTCGCGGCCAGTAAAGTGCTGGGGCCGCTATGGAACAAAGTCTCCATTCTGCGCTACCGTATTACCGGCCCGATAGACAAGCCGCAAATCAACGAAGTGCTGCGTCAAACGCGCGACAGTAAAAAGCAATGATTTGACGACAGCTATGAATTGCCTCACTCTCAATAGAGACGTTTTTTTATCGCCAGCCGCGCTGGCAACCAAAGAGTAGCAAAATAATGAGTCTGAACCTGGTAAGTGAACACCTGCTTTCTGCAAACGGCCTGACCCATCAGGATCTGTTTGCCATTCTTGGCCAGTTAACTGAGCGTCGCCTGGATTATGGCGATCTCTATTTCCAGTCGAGCTACCACGAATCCTGGGTTTTAGAAGACCGCATTATTAAAGATGGCTCATACAACATCGACCAGGGCGTTGGCGTTCGCGCGGTGAGCGGCGAAAAAACCGGGTTTGCCTACGCCGATCAGATCAGCAAGCTGGCGCTGGAGCAGAGCGCGCTGGCGGCACGCACTATCGTGCGTGATGCGGGCGACGGTCGTGTGCAGACGCTGGGTGCGGTGGAACATCGCGCGCTGTATACCAGCATCGATCCGCTGCAAAGCATGAGCCGCGAAGAGAAGCTCGACATTCTGCGTCGGGTTGACGGCATAGCCCGTGCGGCAGACAAACGCGTGCAGGAAGTTTCCGCCAGTCTGACCGGCGTTTATGAACTGATCCTCGTGGCGGCCACTGACGGCACGCTGGCGGCGGACGTGCGTCCGCTGGTTCGCTTGTCGGTAAGCGTCCAGGTGGAAGAGGACGGCAAACGCGAGCGCGGGGCCAGCGGTGGCGGTGGTCGCTTCGGCTATGAGTATTTCCTCTCCGATGAAGACGGCGACGTGCGTGCCGATGCGTGGGCGAAAGAGGCGGTGCGGATGGCGCTGGTAAACCTCTCCGCCGTTGCGGCACCAGCGGGAACGCTGCCGGTGGTATTGGGCGCAGGCTGGCCTGGCGTACTGCTGCACGAAGCGGTCGGTCACGGTCTGGAAGGCGATTTCAACCGTCGCGGTACGTCGGTGTTTAGCGGTCATATCGGGGAACTGGTGGCATCTGAACTGTGCACCGTGGTGGATGACGGCACCATTGCCGATCGCCGTGGCTCAGTCTCGATTGATGACGAAGGCGTGCCGGGTCAGTACAATACGCTGATCGAAAACGGCGTGCTGAAAGGCTATATGCAGGACAAACTTAATGCACGTCTGATGGGCGTCGCGCCGACCGGCAACGGCCGCCGTGAGTCTTACGCTCATCTGCCAATGCCGCGCATGACCAATACCTATATGCTGGCAGGCAAATCCACCCCGCAGGAAATCATCGAATCTGTGGAATACGGCATCTATGCGCCGAACTTCGGCGGTGGTCAGGTGGATATCACCTCCGGCAAATTCGTTTTCTCAACTTCTGAAGCCTACCTGATCGAAAACGGTAAAGTGACCACGCCAGTGAAAGGCGCGACGCTTATCGGTTCCGGGATTGAGGCGATGCAGCAAATCTCAATGGTCGGTAACGATCTGAAGCTGGATAAAGGCGTGGGCGTTTGCGGCAAAGAGGGGCAGAGCCTGCCCGTGGGCGTCGGCCAGCCAACCTTGAAAGTCGACAACCTGACGGTAGGTGGCACGGCGTAACGCTTGTACGCCCGCGTGCCGGGTGGCGGCTTCGCCTTACCCGGCCTACAGTTTATTGTATATCAAAGCGTTGCACATCATTCGTTGCACATATCCGTAGGCCCGGTAAGCGCAGCGCCACCGGGCAGGGTCGCACGGAGCGGCATTACCACCGCCTTGCCGGGTGGCGGCTTCGCCTTACCCGGCCTGTAAATTACTAAATATCAATAGCTTAATCGTAGGCCCGGTAAGCGCAGCGCCACCGGGCAGAGCAACACCGTGCGGCAGGGCTAACGCAATTCTTTCCCCCGCCCGCGCATATCCTGATATACCCTCGCTACATCGACAAAATAATCCGTGAGTGCATTAATACACACCTGCACCTTCAGCGGCAGCTTATCTTTTTCGGTATACAGCGCATAAACCGGACGTGGATCGGACTGATATCGCGGCAGCAGGATCTCCAGCTCGCCACGGTTAATCTCGTTGATCACCCACATCAACGGCACATAGGCGATCCCGGCTCCGGCCACCAGCCAGCGGGTGAGGGTCATGGGATCGTTAGTCACAAACCGTCCTTCAGGGATCAGACGGGTAGAAATACCTTCCGGCGCGATCAGCTCGAATTCATTATCCGGACGCACGCTGTACTCCAGCCACGAATGGCTGGCAAGATCTGCGGGTTTCTCCGGCATGCCTGCATGCTGAAGATAGCTTTGCGCCGCGCACACCACCATCGGCATCGCGCCCAGCCGCCGGGAAAACAGGCTTGAATCCTGTAACGCGCCAACGCGGATCGCCACATCCAGCCCATCAGCAATAAGGTCCGGCGCGGGAATGCCGGTGACCAGATTCACTGCCAGCCCCGGATACTCTTTCAGCATCCCGGCGGTAAGACCCGCAAGGACATTTTGTGCCATGGTTGAAGAACAGCCAATCCGCAAGGTGCCAATCGGCGTGTTATTAAATGCATAAAGCTGCTCGTGAACATCCTGCACCTCATGCATCATCCGGCGACAACCCTGGTAGTAAATCTTGCCGGCTTCGGTCAGCGCGAGGCTACGCGTACTGCGGTTTAACAGCTTAACCTGCAATTCATCTTCCAGTTTTGACACCGTCTGGCTGAGCGAAGAAACGCTCATTTGTAGCTGTCTGGCCGCGGCGGTAAACGAGCCGTGTTCCACTACTTTGGCAAAAACTGACATGCGTTTAAGTCGTTCCATTGTTCACTCTGGCTTAAAAGTGATTTAGATCACATAATATAGATCAGTGCATAACTGTTACGCTAATATATTGTTAGCCATATAACTAATACATCGCACTCGCCTGCACTCTCTCTAATCAAGGTCAACATGAGTCTGTTTCCCGTCATTGTGATTTTCGGCTTGTCGTTTCCGCCGATCTTCTTTGAATTGCTATTGTCGCTGGCCCTTTTTTGGCTAGTGCACCGCGTGCTGGTCCCCACCGGGATCTACGATTTTGTCTGGCATCCTGCACTTTTCAATACCGCGTTGTATTGCTGCCTGTTCTATTTACTATCGCGTTTGTTCGTCTGAGGTGGATGTGAAAACACTAACAAGGAAAATTTCCCGTACGGCCATTACGCTGATACTGGTACTGCTGGCTTTTACGGCCATCTTCCACGCGTGGGTCTATTACACGGAATCGCCGTGGACGCGTGATGCCCGCTTTAGCGCCGACGTGGTGGCTATTGCCCCGGACGTCGCCGGGCTGATCACTCAGGTTGAGGTGCACGATAACCAACTGGTCAAAAAGGATCAGGTGTTGTTCACCATCGACCAGCCGCGCTATCAGAAAGCCGTTGAAGAAGCGGATGCTGACGTCGCTTACTACAAGGCGCTGGCCAGTGAAAAACGCCGCGAGGCCGGACGACGCAATCAGTTAGGCATCCAGGCAATGTCGCGCGAAGAGATTGACCAGGCCAACAACGTCCTGCAAACCGTAGAACATCAGCTGGCGAAAGCCGAGGCTACGCGCGATCTGGCGAAACTTGATTTAGAACGCACGGTTATTCGCGCCCCCGCGGATGGCTGGGTGACTAACCTGAATGTATACAGCGGTGAGTTTATTACCCGTGGCTCTACCGCCGTGGCGCTGGTGAAACAAAACAGCTTTTACATTCAGGCCTATATGGAAGAGACCAAACTTGAGGGCGTGCGTCCCGGCTACCGGGCGGAGATTACGCCACTGGGCAGTAACCGGGTGATTAAAGGCACCGTCGACAGCATCTCGGCTGGGGTAACCAATGCCAGCAGCAGTAACGATGCAAAAGGCATGGCGACCGTTGACTCAAACCTGGAATGGGTTCGTCTGGCGCAGCGCGTGCCGGTACGCATCCGGCTGGACAGTCAGGGGGAAAATGTCTGGCCGGCGGGGACGACAGCCACGGTCGTTATTACCGGTGCCCAGGATCGTGATATCCAGCAGATGTCATTCTTTCAGAAACTGGCGCTGCGCCTGCGTGAGTTCGGCTAAGCGCTATGGGTATTTTCTCCATTGCCACTCAGCATGTCCGCTTTGCTATCAAGCTGGCCTGTGCCATCGTGCTGGCGCTGTTTGTCGGTTTCCACTTCCAGCTTGAAACCCCGCGCTGGGCGGTGCTGACGGCGGCGATTGTCGCGGCAGGTCCGGCGTTTGCGGCGGGTGGCGAACCGTGGTCCGGGGCGATCCGCTATCGCGGTATGCTGCGTATCATCGGTACGTTTATCGGCTGTATCGCCGCGCTGACCATCATCATCCTGATGATCCGCGCGCCGTTGCTGATGGTGCTGGTGTGTTGCGTCTGGGCCGGATTTTGTACCTGGGTCTCGTCGCTGGTGCGCGTCGAAAATTCGTATGCCTGGGGCCTGGCGGGCTATACGGCGCTGATCATCGTCATCACCATCCAGACGGAGCCGTTGCTGACGCCGCAGTTTGCCGTCGAGCGCTGTAGCGAAATCGTCATTGGCATCGTCTGCGCTATTGTCGCGGATCTGCTGTTCTCCCCGCGTTCCATTAAGCAAGTTATCGATCTTGAGCTGGATAATCTGCTGGTGGAGCAGTATCGCCTGATGCAGCTGTGTATTCAGCACGGGGATAGCGAGGAGCTGGATAATGCCTGGGGGGCGCTGGTGCGTCGCACGGCGGCTCTGGAGGGGATGCGCGGGAATTTGCTGATGGAATCGTCCCGCTGGTCGCGCGCGGGCCGTCGCCTGAAAGCGCTTAACACGGTCTCTCTGACGCTCATTACCCAGGCGTGCGAAACCTATATTATGCAGAATACGCGCCCGGAACTGGTGACAGATACCTGGCGCGAGATTTTTTCCACGCCGGTAGAGAACGCGCAGGACGTGCATAAGCAGCTGAAGCGTATTCGCCGCCTGCTGGTCTGGACCGGCGAGCGCGAGACTCCCGTTACCGTCTATAGCTGGATCGCTGCCGCTACGCGCTATCAGCTTTTAAAACGGGGCGTGGTGGGCAATGCCAAAATCAGCGCGGTGGAAGAAGATGTCCTTCAGGGAGAAGTTATTGTCAGGCTGGACTCAGCCGAGCGCCATCATGCAATGGTTAACTTCTGGCGCACCACGCTGTCGTGCATTCTCGGTACGCTTTTCTGGCTATGGACCGGCTGGACTTCCGGTAGCGGTGCGATGGTGATGATTGCTGTGGTGACCGCACTGGCGATGCGTCTGCCAAATCCGCGTATGGTGGCGATCGATTTCCTTTTTGGCACGGTGGTGGCGCTGCCGCTGGGGGCACTGTTCTTCCTGGTGATCATTCCTTCTACCCAGCAAAGTATGCTGCTGCTGTGTATCAGTCTGGCGGTGCTGGCCTTCTTTATCGGAATTGAAGTGCAGAAAAGACGCCTCGGATCGCTGGGGGCGCTGGCGAGTACCATTAATATCATCGTGCTGGATAACCCGATGACGTTCCACTTTAGCCAGTTTCTCGACAGCGCGCTGGGGCAGCTGGTAGGCTGTTCACTGGCGCTGATGGTGATCCTGCTGGTGCGTGATAACTCCCGGACGCGTACCGGACGCGTGCTGTTAAACCAGTTTGTTTCTGCGGCGGTATCGGCGATGACGACCAACATGGCCCGGCGTAAAGAGAACCATCTGCCCGCGCTCTATCAGCAACTTTTTCTGCTGCTGAACAAATTTCCCGGTGACGTGGCGAAATTCCGCCTGGCGCTGACGCTGATCATCGCGCATCAGCGCCTGCGTGACGCACCAGTCCCGATTAACGACGATCTCTCGGCCTTCCATCGGCGGCTCAGGCATACCGCTGACCGGGTTATTTCCGCCAGTAATGATGACAAGCGCCGTCTCTATTTTACCGAACTGCTTGAAGAACTTGATGTTTATCAGGAAAAACTGCGCTACTGGCAGGCTTCGCCGCAGGTTACCGAGCCGGTTTACCGGCTGGTCGATATGCTGCATAAATATCAGCATGCTTTGACCACCCGTTAGCTTCCCGGACAAAAATGGAAAACGCATCGGCTGAGGTTGATGCAAACCGCCCGCGGATATCGGGGCGACCACCGGGTTGGGCCTCCCTCCGGGAACCCAATCCCGGCGTTTCCCTTGTTAAGCCAATTCGCCAACGATCTAAACCGACGCCAGAAGCGTCGGTTTTTTTATGGCTATACTTAAACGCTATAAAAGAAACACATCGGGAGGGCACATGGCAGCACAGACACTTCAGGAGCACGAACTCTTTCAAACAGGGTATCTGGTAGATGGAGTCTGGAAAACGCTCGACGCGACCTTTGATGTCGTCAACCCGGCAACCGGCGAGGTCATTACCCGTGTTGCAAAAGCCGGTAAAAAAGAGACCGAAGAGGCTATCGCCGCTGCCAGCCGGGCTTTTCCTGGCTGGCGGGCGAAAACGGCCAAACAGCGCTCGGAAATCCTCTACCGCTGGTATCAACTGATTATCGAAAACAAACGCTGGCTGGGGCAGTTAATGACTACCGAGCAAGGGAAACCGCTGAAAGAAGCTGAAGGTGAAGTGGAATACGCTGCCAGCTTTATTCAGTGGTTTGCGGAGCAGGCGAAACGCGCCAACGGTGAGATCATTCCGCCAGCGAAGCCAGGATCGCGTATTCTGGCGACGCGCGAACCGGTTGGCGTGGTGGCGGCGATCACCCCGTGGAACTTCCCGATGGCGATGCTTACCCGCAAACTCGGCCCGGCGCTGGCGGCGGGCTGCACTGGCGTTATCAAACCGGCAAATAATACGCCGCTTAGCGCCTTTGCCCTGCTGCAACTGGCAAAAAAAGCGGGCGTGCCGGATGGCGTTCTGAATGCGGTGGCGGGGAGTACCTCTGACATCAGCGATGCGATCATGGCAAGCCCGGACGTGCGGAAAATCACCTTTACCGGCTCCACCGCCGTAGGCAAAACGCTGGTGCGCAACTCCGCCGATACCATGAAAAAAATCTCTATGGAACTGGGGGGTAACGCACCCTATATCGTTTTTGACGATGCAGACATTGACGCTGCCGTGCAGGGGGCCATCGCCAACAAATTCCGTAACGCCGGGCAGGTCTGCGTGAGCGTCAACCGTTTCTATCTCCATGAAAGTATCTACGACAGCTTTATCCAGAAGCTGAGTGACGCCGTCGGGGCGCTAAAAGTGGGGAACGGGCTGGAAGAGGGCGTAATTGTCGGCCCGCTGATTGAGCCATCTGCCGTGGATAAAGTGCGTGAACATATTGATGATGCTGTCAGTAAAGGTGCGAAAATCCTCGCCGGCGGCAAAGCGCACGCGCTGGGCGGTAACTTCTGGCAGCCCACGGTGCTGGGCGACTGTAATGACGGCATGAAACTGGCGCAAGAAGAGACGTTTGGTCCGGTCGCGGCCTGTTTCCGTTTCACCTCGGAAGATGAAGTGATCCAGCGTGCAAACCATACGCCGTTTGGCCTTGCCGCCTACTTCTATACCCAGAATATGCAGCGTATTTTCCGCGTTTCTCAGGCGCTGGAAAGCGGCATGATTGGCGTCAACGAATGCGCGGTTTCCACCGAAGTTGCGCCATTTGGTGGCGTAAAAGAGTCGGGGCTGGGACGTGAAGGTTCCGTGCTGGGACTGGATGAGTTTCTGGAAGTGAAAACCCTGCACATTGGGGGATTATAAGCGGCCGGGCGGCAGATGCCGTCCATTGGGGTTGGACCGGGCAATGAAAATTTATACTTTTGACTTTACAACAATAAAAAATCAAAGCGACTTCTATCGTGAATTCACGCGCGTATTTGCCCTGAAAAGCGAGCAGGTAAGCGATCTGGATTCACTGTGGGACGTGGTGATGGGCAATGTGCTGCCGCTACCGCTGGAAATCGACTTCGTCCATCTCAACGACACGAAACGTCGCCGCTACGGTGCGCTGATCCTGCTATTTGATGAGGCAGAGGAAGAACTGGAAGGGCAATTACGTTTTAACGTGCGCCATTAAAAAAAAGCCCCCGGCGAACGGGGGCAAGGTCGTCGGTTCAGACGACGAGGGTTTATTTGTACAATTCTGCGGTCGCGTGCCAGTGGTCACCGGTACGCATTTCAGTGATTCGATAGCTGCTGGCCCCTTCTTTTTCCGCTTTTGCTGCCAGTTCATGACGCATATCCATCGGGCTGCCTGCGACAGCAGATGCTGAGATGGAACCCATCGGCTGAAGGTTCTGTGCCTGTTCAGCATTTACCTGATGGGCAGCAGCACCGGCACCAAAGGAGAGAAGGGAGGCCAGGCCCAGGGATGCGATAATCATTACGTTTTTCATAATCTATATTCCTCACAGGTGTATCCATGCGGCATGGCGTTTTGTGTCGCTTTTTTATGGGATGCCGCAGGAGAGAAGATGGTTTTACTTAATTAACTTATTTGTACAGTTCGGCAGTGGCATGCCACTGGTCGCCGGTACGCGCTTCGATAACGCGGTAGGCGGATGCGCCCTGCTCGGCGGCTTTCTCATCCAGCATGGCTCGCATGTCCATCGGGGCGGTGCCAACCGCGCCTACAGAGACGGTGCCGATAGCTTCGCGGTTCAGTGCCTGCTCGCTGGAGATAGAGTCAGCGGCGAAAGCGCCAAAGGAAAGAGCTGAAAGCAGGCTCAGGGTGGCTACAGTCGTTGTCATTTTCATGTTATTTACCTCGTCGAATTTTTTCGTAAGGGTCTTATTTCGTGACCCTCATCACAAAATCAAGTATACACTAATAACCCGGAAAATTAATAACAGACTAATTATAACCTGCGTTAATAAGTTTTAACGATGACAAACGCTATAACATGAAGGAATAAAAAATGGATGTTTTGTGCGCAGGAATGTTAACAAAATATTAAAAATCAGCAGGATAGGCGCATTTGATTTTTCGTGCGGTTTCTTCAAGAATCATTCACCTTGTGAATGATTGAGCGCCGTAGATCGCACTAAGTGCTAAAGGAAAAGCAGGGAATTATCGGGTTTACGCCGCGCAGAAAGGAGATTCCCTCCAGCGTCATCTGGAGGGAAGGGGGATTACAGCTCCTGTTCGAACAACACCAGGATCGCCTCGTACAGTTCTTTCACCGTAAAGTCGCGGGCAGGGGTGGTAAAGATCGTGTCATCACCGGCGATAGTGCCAAGGATGCCTTCCGCTTTACCCAGCGAGTCCAGCAAACGCGCAATTAACTGCGCCGCACCGGGACTGGTATGAATAACCACAACGGCATCGTTATAGTCGATATCCAGCACCAGATTCTTTAACGGGCTGGAGGTCGTTGGCACGCCCAGTTCTGCGGGCAGGCAGTAGACCATCTCCATTTTAGCGTTGCGCGTGCGTACCGCGCCGAACTTCGTCAGCATGCGGGACACTTTGGACTGATTGATATTTTCGAAGCCCTCTTCCTGCAACGCCTGGACGATCTCTCCCTGAGAGCTGAATTTTTCTTCTTTAAGTAGCGCTTTAAACGCTTTGACTAACTCTTCTTGTTTAGTCGAGCTTCGCATAAGTCACCCAATCATGGCGGTAGAAACAACATTATTATGCATACTGATGAATTTTTATGCAAACTATCTGCCGTGAATAAGGCTGAAATAATGTTATGAAAGAGACTGATTTTATCAAATTTCGTTATTAAGAAACACGTCTGAATCACAAGAAAGGGATCGGTTTAAAAGTAAAATAATTGTTATCAAATTGATGTTGTTTTGGTTGCCCTCCACGGTGTAATGTAACCGCGTGTTGATACGCTATCGAAAGTGACTACGGCCTTCATAAGCAAAGCATATCGTGCTTTTTTCGCCGGCAATAATGCGTGTGATGACGCATTCCAGGCGTAAGGCATTTGTATTTGCGGGTTCCGTTAACTACTGTCACTGCAATGGAGTAACGGTCAATTATATTAACCATAATAAGGAGTTTAGGATGAAAGTTGCAGTCCTCGGCGCTGCGGGCGGTATCGGCCAGGCGCTTGCCCTACTACTGAAAACCCAACTGCCTTCTGGCTCAGAACTCTCCCTGTATGATATCGCGCCAGTCACTCCCGGCGTCGCTGTTGATCTTAGCCACATCCCTACTGACGTTAAGATTAAAGGTTTCTGCGGTGAAGATGCGACTCCGGCGCTTGAAGGCGCTGACGTTGTACTGATTTCGGCAGGCGTGGCGCGTAAACCCGGTATGGATCGTTCCGATCTGTTTAACGTTAACGCTGGCATCGTCAAGAATCTGGTGCTGCAAATCACCAAAGCTTGCCCGAAAGCCTGTATCGGTATTATCACTAACCCGGTTAACACCACGGTCGCCATTGCGGCGGAAGTGCTGAAAAAAGCGGGCGTCTACGACAAGAACAAGCTGTTTGGCGTCACGACGCTGGATATCATCCGCTCGAACACCTTTGTCGCAGAACTGAAAGGCAAAAAACCGACGGAAGTCGAAGTCCCGGTTATCGGCGGACACTCCGGCGTGACCATTCTGCCGCTGCTCTCGCAGATCCCGGGTGTGAGCTTCACCAGCCAGGAAATTGCCGATCTCACCAAACGTATCCAGAACGCGGGTACGGAAGTAGTGGAAGCCAAAGCCGGTGGCGGTTCCGCAACGCTCTCTATGGGTCAGGCAGCGGCACGTTTCGGTCTGTCGCTGGTGCGTGCGCTTCAGGGCGAGCAGGGTGTGGTTGAGTGTGCTTATGTTGAAGGTGACGGCAAGCACGCGCGTTTCTTCTCACAGCCGCTGCTGCTGGGTAAAAACGGTATCGAAGAGCGTCAATCCTACGGCGAGCTGAGCGCGTTCGAGCAACAGGCGCTGGAAGGCATGCTGGAGACGCTGAAGAAAGATATTCAGCTCGGCGAAGAGTTCGTTAATAAGTAAGTTGTATTACGACCCGGTAATGCGATGCCCGGTGGCGCTGCGCTTACCGGGCCTGTTATTTCGTGTAAGCCATTGATAGATAAAACGTAGACCGGGTAAGGCACAGCCGCCACCCGGTAAAACGCGGCATCTCACTTACTCGGTTGCCGGGTATTCCTGAATCGTCACGTTCAGCTTCAGCTTCTTATCCTCGCGCATGACTTCCACTGGGATCACCGAACCCGGCCGGATTTCTGCCACCTGATCCATCGTCTCCAGCGCGGAGACTGCCGGTTTATTATTCACTGACACAATCACATCGTTGACCTGGATGCCCGCTTCCGCTGCCGGGCCGCCCGGCGACACTTCGTTAACCACAATCCCCTGAATCTGATCGATCCCCGCGCCCTGAGCGTGGAGCGGCGCAATTTCACGGCCGCCGATGCCGATATAGCCGCGGATCACCCGGCCATCGCGGATCAGCTTATCCATAATCTTGGTCGCCAGCTGGAAGGGGATCGCAAAGCCGATCCCTTCCGGCGTCTCGCCATCGTTGCTCTTATCAAAGGAGAGGGTATTAATGCCCATCAGTTCGCCGAGCGAGTTAATCAGCGCGCCGCCGGAGTTACCGTGGTTAATGGAGGCATCGGTTTGCAGGAAGTTTTGCCGCCCCGAGGGGTTCAGGCCGATGCGCCCGGTGGCGCTGATGATCCCCTGGGTGATGGTCTGCCCGAGGTTATAGGGGTTGCCAATCGCCAGCACCACGTCACCGATGTGCGGTATGCGCTTGCGGTTAATCGGGATCACCGGCAGACCGCCGGTGGCGTTAATTTTAAGCACCGCCAGATCGGTCAGGCTATCCGAACCGACCAGCAACGCCTCAAAAACGCGCCCGTCCTGAAGCGCAACGATGATCTGGTCCGCATCGTTAATCACGTGCTTGTTGGTCACAATATAGCCACGCTCATCCATAATCACCCCGGAACCCAGCGTGCGGATCTCCAGTTGATTATGGCTGGAACTGTTCATCCCGCGGTTATAAACGTTCACCACCGCAGGCGCGGCGCGGCGAACAGCCTGGTTGTAGCTGACCGGCGACTCGTCGGCACTGTCATAGTGCGGCGTGGAATTGACGTTCCACTGGCGTAAAGAGGGCATGGCAGCCAGTAACAGGCCGCCAACAATCAAACCGATAGCAGTCGAGCGTAAAAGCTTCACAAGCATGATGCGGATATCATTGATAAGTAAACCGTCGCAGCATAGCACGACTTATCCGGACATCACACGTCAGGTGACGTCCGGAACCGCCATTAATCAGCGCAGAAGCAGATAGATGCTCTCATTACCGCGCACGATATTCAGGGCGATAATGGAAGGTTTTGACTCCAGCGCTTTACGCATTTCGGCAATAGAATGAATGCGTTCGCGATTGAGCCCGGTGATCACATCGCCTTTATGCAGACCGGCCTGGGCCGCGGCGCTGTCTTTCTCGACCTCATCGACCGTGATGCCTTTCGAGCCGTCTTTTAGCTGGCCGTCGCTGAGTTTCGCGCCCTGAAGCGCTGGTGCAATCATCTCCGCGCTGGCAGAAGACGAAGTGCTCTTATCGAGCGTCACTTCCACATCGAGCGGTTTGCCGTCGCGCAGCAGGCCGAGCTTCACTTTACTGCCCGGTTCGGTCGTGGCGATACGCGAACGCAGTTCGGCAAAGCTGTTCAACGGTTTGTCGTTCAGGCTGACGATGACGTCGCCGGATTTGACGCCCGCTTTCGCTGAGCCGGAATTACGCAGCACTTCGCTGACAAACGCGCCACGGGTGACGTTCAGATTAAAGGCCCTGGCAATGTCAGAAGACATCTCCATCCCTTTAATACCCAGCAGGCCGCGTTTGATTTCACCAAACTGAATCAGCTGCTGAGCGAGGGTGCGCGCCATATTACTGGGGATAGCAAAGCCGATACCGACGCTGCCGCCGCCCGGCGCAAGGATCGCGGTGTTGATGCCGATCAGCTCGCCGTTAAGGTTCAGCAGCGCGCCGCCAGAGTTGCCGCGGTTGATGGAGGCATCGGTCTGGATAAAGTTTTCCAGCCCTTCCAGGTTCAGACCGCTGCGCCCCAGCGCGGAGACGATCCCGGAGGTCGCCGTTTGCCCAAGGCCAAACGGGTTGCCGACCGCAACCGCAAAGTCACCGACGCGCAGTTTGTCGGAATCGGCAATCGCAATCTGCGTCAGATTGGTGGCGTTCTGGATTTGCAGCAGCGCGATATCGCTCTGATCGTCGCTGCCAATCAGTTTGGCATCAAACTCGCGACCATCGTTGAGCTGAACGCTGATCTTCTGCGCCTGATTAATCACATGATTGTTAGTGAGAATGTAACCTTTCGCCGCGTCGATAATCACACCGGAGCCCAGCCCTTCAAACGGCTGCGGCTGTTGATCCGGGGCAACGTCGCCGAAGAATTTCTTCAACTCTTCCGGTACTTTTGCCCCCTGTACGGCGGTGCCTTCAACCTGAACGCTGACCACCGCAGGCAGAACTTTTTCCAGCATGGGGGCCAGGCTCGGCAGCGCCGCCTGGCCAGGAACCTGCGACGGCAGTGCCGCAGCAGCCGTAAAGGGTGCCGAAAGAGATAACCCGACACTCAACGCTAACGCACTCAACAGCAGGGTTTGTTTCTTCATTGATGCTGGCTCTCATACCTGAAGTGAAAGAAGACCATCCCAAAACAGTTTGATGTTATTGAAAATGTGGCCGGGTCACAATGCGATAATGATTAAATAATAGCTGGGATAAGAATAGTTGAAGCGGGCGCAGCGCGTGCGCCCTAAAAGAAAAGGGGGCGTCAGGGGAAACACCGGAATTGGTTCCCGGAGGGAGGCCCAACCCGGCGGTCCACGGACGGTTTGCCATCAATCTTATTAATCGCGCTTCACGCCATTACGCAGCAGGCCAGATGCGCCTTCTGAGTAGTCGCGCGGCATCTGCACCGGGGCCTGATCGTTATTGGCTTCCGACTCAGCCAGACGATTGCGGAAAGGATTATTTTCCGCCGCCATGCCCGGCAGAAGGTTGCTGGAGCTTTTTGCCATATGCTGATAAATCTTACGATAATCATCAGCCATGTTATCCAGCAGCTCGGCACTGTGGGCAAAGTGGCTCACCAGCTCCTCACGATACTCCTCCAGCTCTGCTTTGTTCTTTTCCAGTTCGTACTGCAAAGCCTGCTGTTGACGTAATTTACGATTACCAAAACGCATGGCAACGGCACCGATGATGATACCGACAACTAAACCAATTAGCGCATATTCCCAGGTCATGTACATCTCCCGTTGTGTGTGATTCCGTAGGGTGTTGGCCGCGAGGCTCCATGCCCGTGCCCGATTATGCCACTATAACCGCTAAATCCTCAGAAGTGGAATCCCGGCCGCACATCGCGTAGTGTAGAACGGCCTTTTTTTCGCCAACCGTGAACAGTGGCACTCTGATTTACAAGGGATAATAATAAGCCATGCAAAGCACTTCCCCGACATCGCGTTATCAACAGGCCCTGCGTGAGGGCACTCACCAACCCGACGACGTCCAGCGGGAGGCCGTGGAGCGCCTGGACGCGATCTATCAGCAACTGGCAATGCAGCCTGAGCCAGTCAGGCAAAACGGCGGGTTATTTGCGAAAATTGGCAAATTGCTTAGTAAGCAGGAAATCGTCACCGCTCCCTCCGCACGCGGCCTTTATATGTGGGGCGGCGTTGGACGTGGCAAAACCTGGCTGATGGATCTCTTTTACCAGAGCCTGCCCGGCGCGCGTAAACAGCGTCTGCATTTTCACCGCTTTATGTTGCGCGTACATGAAGAGCTGACGGCATTGCAGGGCGAGAGCGATCCGCTGGAGATTGTTGCCGACCGCTTTAAAGCCGAAACCGATGTGCTGTGCTTCGATGAATTCTTTGTCTCGGATATTACCGATGCAATGTTGCTGGGTGGGCTGATGAAAGCGCTGTTTGCCCGCGGCATTACGCTGGTCGCCACCTCCAATATTCCGCCGGATGAGCTGTATCGCAACGGCTTACAGCGCGCGCGCTTTTTGCCCGCGATTGAGGCGATCAAAACCCACTGCGACATCATGAATGTCGATGCCGGTATCGATTATCGTCTGCGCACGCTCACCCAGGCGCATCTGTGGCTGTCGCCGCTGAATAGCGACACGCAACACCAGATGGACAGCCTCTGGCTCTCACTGGCGGGCGCTAAACGTGAACATACGCCGGAACTTGAAATTAACCATCGCCCGTTCCCGACGCTGGGCGTAGAAAATCAGACGCTGGCGGCGTCGTTTACCACCCTGTGCGTGGATGCCCGCAGCCAGCATGACTACATCGCGCTCTCACGCCTGTTCCACACCGTGCTGTTATTTGATGTACCGGTGATGACGCCGCTGATGGAGAGCGAAGCCCGACGCTTTATCGCGCTGGTCGATGAGTTCTATGAGCGGCACGTGAAGCTGGTGGTCAGCGCCGAACGTCCGCTGGACGAGATTTATCAGGGAAACGCGCTACAGTTCGAATTCCGCCGCTGCCTGTCGCGCCTACAGGAGATGCAGAGCGAAGAGTATTTACGCCTTGAACATATGCCGTGAGGGGAAGCAGGCCATCTGCTGCGCGTAAAACCCGCTGCAAATCACAAAAAGGGGTCGATCTTTGACCCTGACTTCTCTATAATCCTGCGACCCCACGTTACAACAACGTTTTTTTCCCAGAACGTTGTGTGCCGGTTTAAACATATCCGAGGGGGTAGGTTTACTGGACAATGTCGTGTGAGCCTCATGTGTTTTGAAGCGTTTGGGTGTTCACCAACGTGTAACTAATTTATTTGGGTAAGCTTTTAATGAAAACTTTTACAGCTAAACCAGAAACCGTAAAACGCGACTGGTATGTTGTTGACGCGACCGGTAAAACTCTGGGCCGTCTGGCTTCCGAACTGGCGCTTCGTCTGCGCGGTAAGCACAAAGCGGAATACACTCCGCACGTTGATACCGGTGATTACATCATCGTTCTGAATGCTGACAAAGTTGCTGTTACCGGCAACAAGCGTTCTGACAAAGTGTACTATCACCACACTGGCCACATCGGTGGTATCAAACAAGCGACCTTTGAAGAGATGATTGCTCGCCGTCCTGAGCGTGTGATTGAGATCGCGGTTAAAGGCATGTTGCCAAAAGGCCCACTGGGTCGTGCTATGTTCCGTAAACTGAAAGTTTACGCAGGTAACGAGCACAACCACGCGGCACAGCAACCGCAAGTTCTTGACATCTAATCGGGATTATAGGCAATGGCTGAAAATCAATACTACGGCACTGGTCGCCGCAAAAGCTCCGCAGCTCGCGTGTTCATCAAACCGGGCAACGGCAAAATCGTTATCAACCAACGTTCTCTGGAACAGTACTTCGGTCGTGAAACTGCCCGCATGGTAGTTCGTCAGCCGCTGGAACTGGTCGACATGGTTGAGAAACTGGATCTGTACATCACCGTTAAAGGTGGTGGTATCTCTGGTCAGGCTGGTGCGATCCGTCACGGTATCACCCGCGCTCTGATGGAGTACGACGAGTCCCTGCGTGGCGAACTGCGTAAAGCAGGCTTCGTTACTCGTGACGCTCGTCAGGTTGAACGTAAGAAAGTCGGCCTGCGTAAAGCACGTCGTCGTCCTCAGTTCTCCAAACGTTAATTGGTTTCTGCTCAGGCAGACAACCATTGGCGAAAAAACCCGCTTCGGCGGGTTTTTTTATGGACTAAACGACGTTTATCCACATTCATGACCGTTATCGGGCCTCTTTTTCCACATTTCCAGAATCCCCCCACCACAAAGGCGTCAAAATCTGGTAAACTATCATCCAATTTTCTGCCCAAATAACGGGGATTGTTCATTTTTTGTTTACTAACTGAACAGGAATGTCGTTCAACGGAAATGAGGCGTAAACATCTGGTCAGTCACGGTGTGGCTGGCAGCAGTAAAAATTCTGAATATACCTGGAGGTTTTCATGGCTGTCGCTGCCAACAAACGTTCGGTAATGACGCTGTTTTCTGGTCCTACTGACATCTATAGCCATCAGGTCCGCATTGTGCTGGCTGAAAAGGGTGTTAGCTTCGAAATAGAGCACGTGGAGAAGGACAACCCGCCTCAGGATCTGATTGACCTCAACCCGAATCAGAGTGTTCCGACGCTGGTGGATCGTGAGCTGACCCTGTGGGAATCCCGTATCATCATGGAATATCTTGATGAGCGTTTTCCGCATCCGCCGCTGATGCCGGTTTATCCGGTTGCGCGCGGTGAAAGCCGTCTTTACATGCAACGTATTGAAAAGGACTGGTACACGCTGATGAACGTCATCGTTAACGGTTCTTCTTCCGAAGCAGATGCCGCGCGTAAACAATTGCGCGAAGAGTTGCAGGCTATTGCGCCTGTATTTGGTCAGAAGCCTTACTTCCTGAGCGATGAGTTCAGCCTGGTAGATTGCTACCTGGCACCTCTGCTGTGGCGTTTGCCGCTGCTGGGGATTGAATTTAGCGGCGCGGGTGCGAAAGAGCTGAAAGGCTACATGACTCGCGTCTTCGAACGTGACTCTTTCCTCGCTTCTCTGACTGAAGCCGAGCGTGAAATACGCCTTGGCCGGGGCTAAACAGCATGGATTTGTCACAATTAACCCCACGCCGTCCTTATCTGCTGCGCGCATTCTATGAATGGCTGCTGGATAACCAGCTCACGCCGCACCTGGTAGTGGATGTGACACTGCCCGGCGTGCATGTCCCAATGGAATATGCGCGCGACGGGCAAATTGTGTTGAATATCGCGCCGCGTGCGGTCGGTAATCTGGAGCTGGCGAACGACGAAGTGCGTTTCAACGCGCGCTTTGGCGGCGTGCCTCGTCAGGTCTCCGTGCCGCTGGCTGCGGTGCTGGCGGTCTATGCCCGTGAAAACGGCGCAGGCACGATGTTCGAGCCGGAAGCGGCCTATGATGAAGACATTGTCAGCCAGAACGATGATGGCGAGTCCGACGTTGAAAATGAAACGGTGATGTCCGTTATTGACGGCGACAAGCCCGACCATCAGGATGACAACGATCCCGATGACGATCCGCCGCCGCGCGGTGGCCGTCCGGCACTACGCGTCGTAAAGTAACACCGTTTTAAACCCTCTCTCCTGGCGGGGAGAGGGCTTTTCTCTGTCTCATTCAACTCAGGAACATTCGGGCTTCAGCGTTTCTGTTCCTTCAGCGCTATCTGCGATCGAATGAGTTCGTCTGCCAGTAATTTTTCATCGGGCAACTGCACGTCGTACTCGCTCGCCATATGATCGTTGTCAGGGGGCCTGAGGGGATTATACTTTCATAAAGTTCAACATCCCGTCCGCTGCCTTGCGGCCTTCGGCAATCGCCGTTACCACCAGATCCAAACCACGCATAAAATAGCCTAACAGGTTTGTCATCAACCCCTTGCGGGGCCGCGTTGCCCATGACGAAAAATCCTGTGTTATGATGAAGCATCTGATTGATACTCATGGTAACCCGGCGTTTATGAAGACATCAGGCGAAGAACAGACAACCCTCATCGGCCGTAGCTTTCGCCGCCCGCTGGCGCGCAAAAAACTCTCTGAGATGGTGGAAGAGGAGCTGGAGCAGATGATCCGCCGTCGCGAGTTTGGCGAAGGCGAGCAACTGCCTTCCGAGCGCGAGCTGATGGCTTTCTTTAACGTGGGCCGCCCCTCGGTGCGCGAAGCGCTGGCGGCGCTTAAACGCAAAGGGCTGGTGCAAATAAGCAACGGTGAACGCGCGCGTGTTTCCCGCCCTTCAGCGGACACCATCATTGGCGAGCTTTCCGGCATGGCGAAAGACTTTCTCTCGCATCCCGGCGGTATCGCCCACTTCGAACAGCTGCGCCTGTTCTTTGAATCGAGCTTGGTGCGCTACGCCGCCGAACACGCCACCGATGAACAAATCGCGCTGCTGAGTAAAGCGCTGGAGATCAACAGCCAGTCGCTGGACAACAACGCGCAGTTTATTCGCTCCGACGTCGACTTCCACCGTGTGCTGGCGGAGATCCCCGGAAATCCGATCTTTATGGCGATCCACGTCGCGCTGCTCGACTGGCTGATAGCGGCCCGTCCAAAAGTAGCGGATCAAGAGCTCCACGAGCACAACAGCGTTAGCTATCAACAGCATATCGCCATTGTCGATGCCATCCGCGCCCGCGATCCGGACGACGCGGATCGGGCGCTGCAAACTCACCTCAATAGCGTCTCTGCGACCTGGCACGCCTTCGGCAAGGCCAAAAAATCCCGTTAATGATCGGCTAATTGCGATCGATTTAGTGAAGCTGATCGCACAATAAGCTTTCGGTATTACGCTGCCGCAAAAGTGATCTGGTATAACAGGTATAAAGGTATATAGTTAATCCAATAAAACATCACTACGAGGTATGTATGGCTAACCATTTACGGGGCGTGATGTCCGCCCTTCTCACCCCTTTCGACGCCCAGCAGCAGATAGATAAAGCCAGCCTGCGCCGCCTGGTACGGTTCAACATTGAGCAGGGCATCGACGGCCTTTACGTTGGCGGCTCTACCGGGGAAGCCTTTGTTCAGAGCCTGGCAGAGCGCGAAGAAGTGCTTGAAATCGTGGCGGAAGAGGGGAAAGGCGAAATCACCCTGATTGCCCACGTTGGCTGCGTCAGTACGGCGGAGAGCCAGCAGCTGGCGTCTGCCGCAAAACGCTATGGCTTTGATGCCGTCTCGGCGGTCACGCCGTTCTACTACCCGTTCAGCTTTGATGAGCACTGTGAACACTATCGTGCAATTATCGATTCCGCTGATGGATTACCGATGGTGGTCTACAACATTCCGGCGCTCAGTGGGGTAAAACTGACGCTGGATCAGATCAACACGCTGGTCACCCTGCCGGGCGTCGGCGCGCTGAAGCAAACCTCGGGCGATCTTTTTCAGATGGAGCAGATCCGCCGCGCGCATCCGGATCTGGTGCTTTACAACGGTTACGACGAAATCTTCACGTCTGGCCTGCTGGCCGGTGCGGACGGCGGGATCGGCAGCACCTATAACATTATGGGCTGGCGCTACCAGGGGATCGTGCAGGCGCTGAAAGAGGGCGATATTGCGAAGGCGCAGCAGTTACAGCGCGAGTGTAACAAAGTGATCGACCTGTTGATCAAAGTAGGCGTCTTCCGCGGGCTGAAAACGGTGCTGCATTACATGGATGTGGTCTCTGTCCCGCTGTGCCGCAAACCGTTCGCACCGGTAGAAGAGAAATATCTGCCGGAACTGAAAACGCTGGCGCAGCAGCTGATGCAGGAACGCGGATAAGTATTGGCCGGACGGCGCTAACGCGTCGCTGGCCTGCATCCGTTAAGGCATCCCTATCATATTCATACCAAAGCGTGTGGGCACAGCCCACCGCGGGAGACTCACCATGAGTACTACAGCCCAGAATATCCCGTGGTATCGCCATCTCAACCGGGCGCAATGGCGGGCATTTTCCGCCGCCTGGTTGGGGTATCTGCTTGATGGTTTTGATTTTGTCTTGATTGCCCTGGTGTTGACCGAAGTACAGGGTGAATTCGGTTTGACCACAGTTCAGGCGGCCAGCCTGATTTCCGCCGCCTTTATCTCTCGCTGGTTCGGCGGCCTGATGCTCGGCGCGCTGGGCGACCGCTATGGCCGTCGCCTGGCGATGGTCACCAGCATCATTCTTTTTTCCATGGGCACGCTCGCCTGCGGCTTTGCGCCGGGTTACACCTCGCTGTTTATCGCCCGCCTGGTAATCGGCATGGGGATGGCCGGGGAATACGGCTCCAGCGCCACCTATGTCATTGAAAGCTGGCCAAAACAGCTGCGCAATAAAGCCAGCGGCTTCCTGATTTCCGGCTTCTCCGTTGGCGCGGTGGTCGCCGCACAGGTCTATAGCCTGGTGGTGCCAGTCTGGGGCTGGCGCGCGCTCTTTTTCATCGGCATTGTCCCCATCGTCTTCGCGCTCTGGCTGCGTAAAAACATCCCGGAGGCCGAAGACTGGAAAGCGAAACACGAAGGTAAAGCGCTGGTACGCACGATGGTCGATATTCTCTACCGCGGCCAGCATCGGGTGATAAACATCCTCATGACCTGCGTTGCGGGCGCGTCGCTGTGGTACTGTTTCGCTGGCGAAGCGCGTATCGCCGGGCTGGTGGCACTGCTGGGCCTGGTGAGCGCCATCATCTTCATCAGCTTTATGGTGCAGAGCAGCGGCAAACGCTGGCCGACCGGCGTCATGCTGATGGTAGTGGTGCTGTTTGCCTTCCTCTACTCGTGGCCTATTCAGGCGCTGCTGCCGACTTATCTGAAAACCGAACTGGCCTATAACCCGCATACGGTCGCCAACGTGCTGTTCTTCAGCGGCTTCGGCGCGGCGGTAGGCTGCTGCGTGGGCGGTTTTCTCGGCGACTGGCTGGGCACCCGCAAAGCCTATGTCTGTAGCCTGCTGGCCTCACAGCTGCTGATCATTCCGGTGTTTGCGATTGGCGGCACAAACGTCTGGGTGCTTGGCTTATTACTCTTCTTTCAGCAGATGCTGGGGCAGGGGATCTCGGGGATCTTACCGAAACTGATCGGCGGCTATTTCGAAACGGATCAACGCGCAGCAGGGCTGGGGTTTACCTACAACGTGGGAGCGCTGGGCGGCGCGCTGGCCCCGATCCTCGGGGCACTGATCGCGCAACGACTGGATCTGGGCACCGCGCTCGGTTCGCTCTCCTTTGGCCTCACCTTCGTAGTGATCCTGCTGATCGGCCTCGACATGCCAACGCGCGTCCAGCGCTGGATCCGCCCGGAAGCGCTACGCACGCATGATGCGATCGACGGTAAGCCGTTTAGCGGCGCGGTACCGTTTGGCGGCAATAAAAACGGCTTAATGAAAAGTAAGAGCTAACCAGGAAGCCCGGCGCGTGCCGGGCATTTCGCCGGGGATGTCATGATGACTGTACTTGAAAAATTGAATAACAGGATGGCGGGATCTGGCGGTTTGATTGCCTCCAGCCAGCCGATACTTAATAGGTCGATGGAGAAACCCGACATCGTTGCTGATATCTGCCCGTGTTACAACACGGCGCTACAAAAGGCGGTGTTATGACCACGCTGGCGATTGATATTGGCGGCACGAAACTGGCCGCCGCGCTGTTGGCCCAGGAGGAAAAAATATGGTGACAGGTGATCTACGTTCGCTCTCATCCGCGGGGTTGCATCCGCTACTGCTGAATGCGCTCACGCTGGCCGTCGCCGCAAGGCCACAGGAGAAAGCGCCGGGGCGCTATGAGCTACAGGGCGAGAATATCTTTATGAATGTTATGCAGTTTGTCACGCAGCCGCCGGAGCAAAAGAAAGCGGAGCTGCATCAGCAGTACATTGATATTCAGCTACTGCTGGCGGGGGAAGAGCGCATTCTCTTTGGCACGACCGATTCTGCCCGCGAGTGCGAAGAGATGCATGTTGCAGAGGATTATCAGCTTTGCAGCCAGATTGCCGATGAGCAGGCCGTCACACTAAAGCCGGGAATGTTTGCGATTTTTATGCCGGGCGAGCCGCATAAACCGGGCTGTGTTGTGAACGCGTCGGCAGACATTAAGAAGGTGGTGATTAAGGTGCGCGCCAGCGTATTACTGGCCTGACAACGTAGCGAGATGGTGTCGGATAGCGCTTGAACGTCACGACTTCCGGCTGGGTCGGTACCGTCTCGGTAATGACCCGCCCGTGGCGAATCGAGTCGCAGGAACAATATCTGGCGGCCTCTGGGATCATGGCTGACGTGTCTCCAACAGGTTTTGTGAGCGCACAAGTTCCTCAGCCAGTAATTTTTCATCAGGGAGCTGCACTTTGTATTCACTCGCCATGATGGTATTGGGCAACCCGTTCAGGGCATAGTGCGCTTCACCAGCGCCTTTTTCTGCACACAGAATCAATCCGACAGGTGGGTTCTCGCCCGGCATTGTCCAGTGTTCTTTGGCATAGTTCAGATACATATTCATTTGCCCGGCATCGGCATAGCTAAATTTACCGACTTTCAGGTCAACAATCAGCAGACAGCGCAGGCGGCGATGGAAAAACAGCAGATCTACGCGAAACCAGCTATCGTCTATGCGTAATCGGCGCTGGCGGCCCACAAAGGCAAAATCGTCGCCCAGCTCCAGCATAAAGTCCATCAGGTGATTGAGCAGCGCTTCTTCAAGATCCGATTCAGAGTACTCGTCTTTTAGATCCAGGAATTCCAGAATAAAAGGATCGCGAAGGGAATGCCCGGGTAAGAACTCGGGGACGGTAGGTGCATCCTGTTGCAGCATGGCTGATTTGTCATATGACAGCAGCGTCCGTTCATAAAACTGAGTGGCGATTTGCCGATCAAGCTGTCGCACTGACCAGCCGTTACGTAAGGTCTCTTTTTCATAAAAGCGGCGGGCATCGTTATCTTTCACCGCCAGCAAACGCACATAAGCTGACCAGGGAAGTGGGAATACTTTGGCGAGCTGTATAAGGTTTGAAGATTCTGCAGACACTGTCTGCATAATTTCAATATCATGAAAACAAAGATAAAATGTACGTATTTGCCAAAGGTTTCTGGTTGAAAAACCGCGCTTATAGCGCTGACTTAAATCCACCGATAATCGTTCAATAAGCTGAGTACCATAAGCAGCTCGTACTTCTCCTCCCTGTTCAAATTCGATAATACGTCGGCCGATTTCCCAGTAGGTCGCCGTCATTATTGCATTGATACTGCGTACGGTCTCGGTATGGGCCGTATCCACCAGGCGGATAATGCCGTCATGAATTTGCTGATAATCATCAACGTGTGGCGGTAAAGTTGGTTGCGTCATGTCATCCCTTACGTGATAGTCGCGATATGAAAATATAGCGCTATCAATACGCTTCAGGCGCAATCAGGGTCAATCCATGAGCGGAAATTACATGGCATTACATCACTATTTACGAGCGGCTTTCAAAAAATCGAGAGAGGGGATTGGGAAAGACAATATCGGCTCCCCAGCCAGCAGCGTAATGCGCTAGCCGGGGAGCCGGAAGGTTTACACTTCCATAAAGTTCAAAATCCCGTCCGCCGCCTTGCGGCCTTCGGCGATCGCCGTCACCACCAGGTCCGATCCGCGCACGATGTCACCACCGGCGAAGATTTTCGGGTTGCTGGTCTGGAAGGCGTTGTCGTTGCCTTCCGGCGCGATGATACGGCCCTGGGAATCCAGCTCGACGCTGTGTTTTGCCAGCCACTCCATGCTGTGCGGACGGAAACCAAACGCCATCACTACCGCATCCGCCGGGACAATGTGCTCGGAACCGGCGACGATTTCCGCACGGCGGCGGCCTTTCGCATCCGGTTCGCCCATTTCGGTACGCGCCATTTTCACGCCGCACACTTTACCGTTGGCATTCACTTCCACGCCAAGCGGCTGCACGTTGAACTGAAACTCGACGCCTTCTTCACGCGCGTTTTTCACTTCACGGCGAGAACCCGGCATGTTCTCTTCGTCACGACGATAGGCACAGGTGACGTGCGTTGCGCCCTGACGAACGGAGGTGCGCACGCAGTCCATTGCGGTGTCGCCACCGCCGAGTACCACCACGCGTTTACCTTCCATACTGACAAACGGTTCATCAGCCGTTTCGCCGTAACCCATGAGCTGTTTGGTATTGGCGATGAGGAACGGCAGGGCGTCGAACACGCCGTCGGCGTCTTCATTTTCCAGCCCGCCGCGCATCGACTGATAGGTGCCGACGCCGAGGAATACGGCATCGTACTCCGCCAGCAGATCGTCAAGCTGAACGTCTCGGCCCACTTCGACATTAAGATTGAACTCAATCCCCATGCCGGTGAAGATTTCACGGCGGCGGGTCATCACCTCTTTCTCCAGCTTGAACGCCGGAATGCCAAAGGTGAGCAGACCGCCGATTTCCGGGTGACGGTCAAAGACCACCGCCTTCACGCCGTTACGGGTCAGCACGTCGGCACAGGCGAGGCCCGCCGGACCCGCGCCGATAATCGCTACCCGCTTCCCGGTCTGCTTCACGCCGGTCAGATCCGGACGCCAGCCCATCTCAAACGCTTTATCATTGATATAGCGTTCGATGTTGCCGATGGTGACCGCGCCGAACTCGTCGTTCAGCGTGCATGACCCCTCACACAGACGGTCCTGCGGGCACACGCGACCGCACACTTCCGGCAGGGTATTGGTCTGGTGCGACAGTTCGGCCGCTTCAAAAATACGTCCTTCGTTGGCCAGCTTCAGCCAGTTCGGGATGTAGTTATGCACCGGGCATTTCCACTCACAGTAGGGGTTGCCGCAGGACAGGCAGCGATCTGCCTGCGCCTTAGCCTGGCCTTCTGAAAACGGCTCGTAGATTTCAACAAATTCAATTTTGCGGATCTTCAGCGCTTTCTTGGCCGGATCAACGCGTTGCAGGTCGATAAATTGATAGACATTCTGACTCATAATGACCCCTTACTGCGCCTGCACACGCAGCTCTGCTGCGCTACGACTACGGTGACCCAACAGTGCTTTAACATCGCTGGACTTCGGTTTAACCAGCGCGAATTTCGTCGAGAAGGCTGACCAGTGCGCCAGGATCTCCTCGCCGCGTGAAGAGCCGGTATGCTGTACATGCTCGGTGATCAGACCGCGCAGATGCTCCTCGTGAATGGCGAGGTCATCGACGCTCAGCACTTCCACCAGTTCCGGGTTCACGCGTTTGCGGAATTCGCCGTCTTCATCCAGTACGTAGGCGAAGCCGCCCGTCATGCCTGCACCAAAGTTGACGCCCGTCTTGCCGAGAATACAGACGATGCCACCGGTCATGTATTCACAGCCGTTGTCGCCAATGCCTTCCACCACGGTGATCGCCCCGGAGTTACGCACCCCGAAACGCTCGCCCGCGCGGCCTGCCGCATACAGACGACCACCGGTCGCGCCGTACAGGCAGGTGTTACCGATGATGCTGGCCTCATGGCTGCGGAAGGAGGAGCCGACCGGCGGACGTACCGCCAGCAAACCGCCCGCCATGCCTTTACCCACGTAGTCGTTGGCATCGCCGGTCAGATACAGCTCTACGCCGCCCGCGTTCCACACGCCGAAGCTCTGGCCTGCGGTGCCGCTGAAGTGCGCTTTGATCGGATCAGAGGCCAGCCCCTGATCGCCGTGCGTCTGCGCGATATAGCCGGAGAGCAACGCGCCCACCGAACGGTCGGTGTTGCGGATATCAAACCAGAACGTTTTGCTTTGACGCTCGTCGACAAACGGTTTTGCATTCGCCAGCAGTTGCGCATTCAGCACGCCGTTATCAAACGGCGGGTTGTGCTCAGTGCAGTAGAGCGCTTTGCCCGAATGTGGCTCAGCGGTCTCCAGCAGTTTGCTTAAGTCCAGTTTCTGCTGTTTGGCGGTGAATCCGTCCAGCTCTTTCAGCAGGTCGGTACGGCCAATCAGATCCACCAGACGCTTTACGCCAAGCTGCGCCATCAGCTCGCGGGTCTCGCGGGCGATGAACTCAAAGTAGTTGGTCACTTTGAACGGCAGGCCGTGATAGTGGTTCTTACGCAGCTTCTCATCCTGGGTAGCCACGCCGGTAGCGCAGTTGTTCAGGTGGCAAATACGCAGGTATTTACAGCCCAGCGCCACCATCGGTCCGGTGCCGAAGCCGAAGCTTTCCGCGCCCAGAATCGCCGCTTTAATGATGTCCTGACCGGTTTTCAGGCCGCCGTCGACCTGGAGACGAATTTTATGCCGCAGACCGTTGGCGACCAGCGCCTGCTGGGTCTCCACCAGGCCGAGTTCCCACGGACAACCGGCGTATTTTACCGAGGAGAGCGGACTGGCACCGGTGCCGCCGTCATAACCGGCGATAGTGATCAGATCCGCGTAGGCTTTCGCCACGCCGGTGGCGATAGTACCCACGCCCGGCTCGGAGACCAGCTTCACGGAGATCATCGCTTTCGGGTTGACCTGCTTCAGGTCAAAAATCAGCTGCGCCAGATCCTCGATAGAGTAGATATCGTGATGCGGCGGCGGGGAGATCAGCGTCACGCCCGGCACCGAGTAGCGCAGTTTGGCGATGTACGGGGTGACTTTATCGCCCGGTAACTGACCGCCTTCGCCCGGCTTCGCGCCCTGAGCGACTTTAATCTGAATGACGTCGGCGTTGACCAGATATGCCGGGGTGACGCCAAAGCGGCCGGAGGCGACCTGCTTGATGCGCGACACTTTATTGGTGCCGTAGCGCGCCGGATCTTCGCCGCCTTCGCCGGAGTTGGAGTTGCCGCCGAGGCTGTTCATCGCTTCCGCCAGCGCTTCGTGCGCCTCCGGGCTGAGCGCGCCGATAGACATCGCCGCCGTATCAAAGCGTTTAAACAGGTCCGTCGCCGGTTCAACGTCATCGAGGCTTACCGCGTCGCCATTCGGGTTAATCGCCAGCAGATCGCGCAGCGTGGCCGCCGGACGCTCATTAACCAGCTTCGCGTACAGCTGATAATCGCTGTACTCGCCGCTCTGCACCGCCTGTTGCAGAGTACGCACCACGTCCGGGTTGTAGGCGTGATATTCGCCGCCGTGGACATATTTCAGCAGTCCGCCCTGTTCCAGCGGCTTACGCGCCAGCCAGGCACGCTTCGACAGGTTCAACAAATCCTGCTGGAAGTCGCTGAAACCCGCGCCGCCGATACGGCTAATCGCGCCCTGGAAGCACAGGCTGGAGACATCTTTATGCAAACCTACTGCTTCAAACAGCTTCGAGCAGCGGTAGGAGGCGATAGTTGAGATGCCCATTTTGGACATGATTTTATACAGACCTTTATTGATGCCGTTGCGGTAGTTCAGCATCACGGTACGGTACGCTTTTTCAATCGCTTTGCTGTCGACCAGCTTCGCCAGCGTCTCGTAGGCAAGGTACGGGTAGATCGCCGTCGCGCCAAAGCCCAGCAATACCGCAAAGTGATGCGGATCGCGGGCGCTGGCGGTTTCAACAATAATGTTAGCGTCGCAGCGCAGGCTCTTCTCGACCAGACGCGTCTGGATCGCACCTACCGCCATCGGAGCCGGAACCGGCAGGCGATTTTTGGCAATATTGCGGTCAGAAAGCACCAGCAGTACGGTGCCATCGCGGACCATCTGCTCGGCCTTATCACACAGCGCCTTCACCGTGGTTTCGAGGGAAGTTTCCGTCACGTCGAAGGTAATATCCAGCACGTCCGCGCGGTAGTGATGCTCGGTCATGGTGGTGAGCTGTTTGAAATCGGAGTACAGCAGGATCGGCGATTTAAAGCTCAGACGGTGCGCCTGGCCTTCCGCTTCGCAGAAGACGTTCATCTCGCGGCCGATGCTGGTCGACAGTGACATGACGTGCGCTTCGCGCAGCGGATCGATCGGCGGGTTAGTCACCTGTGCGAACTGCTGGCGGAAATAGTCGTAAATAATGCGCGGCTGGCTGGAGAGCACGGCGAACGGGGTGTCGTCACCCATTGAGCCGACCGCTTCCTGACCGTTTTCACCCAGCACGCGAATCACTGAATCCAGCTCTTCGTTGCTGTAGTTAAACTGTTTCTGGTAGCTGGCAAGCAGGTCGTCATCCATCTCACGCTGACCAACCTGATCGTCTGCCAAATCTTCAAACGGCACCAGACGGCGGACGTTTTTCTCCATCCACTCTTTATACGGATGGCGGCTTTTCAGATCGTCATCGGTCTCCGCCGAGTGCAGAATGCGCCCGCCGCGAGTGTCGATCACCATCAGTTCGCCCGGACCGACGCGGCCTTTTTCGACCACTTCATCCGGCTGATAATCCCAGATGCCCACTTCCGAGGCGCAGGTGATCAGCTTATCTTTGGTGATCACATAGCGTGCCGGACGCAAACCGTTACGGTCGAGGTTACAGGCCGCAAAGCGACCGTCAGACATCACAATGCCCGCCGGGCCGTCCCACGGCTCCATATGCATGGAGTTAAAGTCGAAGAAGGCACGCAGCTCCGGATCCATATCCGGGTTATTCTGCCAGGCAGGCGGAACGAGCAGACGCATGGCGCGGACGATATCCATCCCGCCGGCCAGCAACAGCTCAAGCATGTTATCCATAGAGCTGGAGTCAGAGCCGGTCTCGTTGACGAACGGTGCAGCATCGTGCAGATCCGGAATCAGCGGCGTCTGGAACTTATAGGTACGGGCACGCGCCCACTGGCGGTTACCGGTAATGGTGTTGATTTCGCCGTTGTGCGCCAGATAGCGGAACGGCTGGGCCAGCGGCCAGCGCGGCACGGTGTTGGTGGAGAAGCGCTGGTGGAACAGGCAGATGGCCGATTCCAGACGCAGATCCGCCAGATCCAGGTAAAAGCGCGGCAAATCTGCCGGCATACACAGACCTTTATAGATGTTCACCAGGTTAGACAGGCTACAGACGTAGAAGTCCTTGTCTTCCTGAAGACGCTTTTCAATACGGCGGCGGGCGATGAACAGACGGCGTTCCATATCGCGTGGACGCCAGCCCGCGGGCGCGTTGACAAAAATTTGCTCAATACGCGGCAGAGAGGAGAGGGCGATTTCACCGAGGACGCCTTCATTGGTCGGCACTTCGCGCCAGCCAACAATCGACAGCGTTTCACGCTGAAGCTCTTCTTCAACGATGTCTCGCGCGGCTTTTGCCAGCTCAGGATCTTTATTCAGGAACAGCATCCCGACGGCGTAATTTTTGGCTAAACGCCAGCCGCGTTCTTCGGCAACGATGCGGAAGAAACGGTCGGGTTTTTGCAGCAGCAGGCCGCAACCGTCGCCGGTTTTACCATCGGCGAGGATCGCGCCACGGTGCTGCATGCGGGCCAGCGCGTGTATGGCGGTACGCACTACCTTGTGGCTAGGTTCGCCTTCTATGTGGGCGATCAGGCCGAAACCACAGTTATCCTTCTCAAGGGATTTATCGTACAACATATCAGTGAACCTCCCCAGGCTCTACGGGAGACCCTCCTGACTGCGGCGCACGGGCACAGAAAGAGCATGGCGACGGGGCTGACCTGCCTCGCATTCGCCCTCTTTAAATATCCATTTCGCGTAGGTCACACAAGTGTTGAGGACTTGCTTAAGAGGGAATCTCAATTACTGCATAAATATGATGAGCCAGCGGCTCATCCAGAAAGCTTCCAGCGGATTTCCAAGTTATCGGGAATTGGTACACAGGTCAAATGACATTCTTATTTATGCAAAAATGTGCTAAACGCGTGCTAATTGTTTGAAATTACTTAAAAATAAACTTTATAAAACGGCATTAAACGCGATATTAGAGGGCGGAAGAGTGTGATCTGTCTCACTATCAGAGAAGCACGCTGCAAATCTATTTTGCTTATTATTAGCGTGAGGTCAGCATTTTATGCTGCATAAATCGAAAGGCATTGCGTGATCGCACTGTTTTTAAACGCTGACGTAATAAATGAAATATTTCTGCTCACTATAAGCAAAAGTCATTACCGGAAGCGTGCATGAAATAGCAGTAATTGTGACTGATTATTCAATAGATAAAAGCCGTCCCGGGCGATTGATCCAGGTCATCGCCGACAGCGGCTAAAAGTGGCAGGCTTTGGCCCATTCATCAGGGCGGTCTATCAGATTATGCAGTTACAAAAATTAGTCAATATGTTTGGCGGCGATCTTGCGCGTCGCTATGGCGAAAAAGTTCATAAGCTGGCGCTGCACGGCGGTTTTAGCTGCCCGAATCGCGACGGCACCATCGGGCGTGGCGGCTGCACCTTCTGTAATGTCGCCTCATTTGCCGACGAAGCGCAGCAGTATCGCTCGATTGCCGAACAGCTCGCCCATCAGGGCATGCTGGTGAATCGCGCTAAACGCTATCTGGCTTACTTTCAGGCTTATACCAGCACGTTTGCCGAGGTGCAGGTACTGCGGTCGATGTATCAGCAGGCGGTGAGTCAGGCCAGCATTGTTGGGCTATGCGTTGGCACGCGCCCGGACTGCGTGCCGGAAGCGGTGCTCGATCTGCTGAGCGACTATAAAGAGCAGGGCTATGAAATCTGGCTGGAACTGGGGTTGCAGAGCGCGCAGGATAAAACCCTGCATCGTATTAACCGTGGACATGATTTCGCCTGTTATCAACAAACCACTCGCCTGGCGCGCGAGCGCGGCCTCAATGTCTGCGCGCATCTGATTGTCGGCCTGCCGGGCGAAGGGCAGGGCGAATGTCTGCAAACGCTGGAGCGGGTGGTTGAAACCGGCGTTGACGGCATCAAGCTTCACCCGCTGCACATCGTGAAAGGCAGCATCATGGCGAAAGCGTGGGAAGCGGGCCGGCTGAATGGCATTGCGCTGGAAGACTACACGGTGACGGCAGGCGAGATGATCCGCCACACGCCGCCGGAGGTGATTTTCCATCGCATCTCCGCCAGCGCCCGTCGTCCGACATTGCTGGCCCCGCTATGGTGCGAAAACCGCTGGACGGGGATGGTCGAACTGGATAAGTACCTGAATGAATATGGCGTACAGGGCAGCGCGCTGGGGCGGCCGTGGATGAGCCTTCCGCATGACAGCGCATCAGGGCTTAAATATAAGTAAGCTGCAATCAGGCTATCTATTTTAACGTTCTATTTATACCTCCCGGATGCGATAAAAAATGATTAATGAAATTGAACTTAACGTATTAAAAGTTATGGCTGAAAAAGGCCGAGACTGGAATTGCTATCTTCTTGACCGGGTGCTTTCCGTAAGGGATGTTCCGGGCTTTGGCAATGTGGTTAGAATTGTTAATAACTTAGCCAGTCAGGGCTTGGTTGACATCATTTCTATAGAGGGTTCGACTCAGCCAGATTATAACGTTACCTCTAAAGGCTATGAATATGTAAATAGCCATTAGTTAGCTAAATAGCTCCAAGATAAAGGAAGGCCAATTAATAAATTCGTTTATCTTTCTTACCAGTATATTATCTTTAAAAATAGCGATGTGGAGTGGAAAATTAGAGAGATATAAATAAATGAAAGAAATAACTTATCTTGAATGGTTAAAGCAACTACCCAAATGCGATAACCTATACTCGTCTTCATGCTGTCCAGTTTGTAATTCTAAAGGGCTGTCTTATCAATACATGGGGTTTAACGATAAGGATATTGGGTGGAAAATAGTGTGGTGTGAATCTTGCGGTTCTGGAGTAAAAATTTCAAGAACCAAAATACCTTCAGGAGAAAATGTATTAATCGAGGATAAGGAGCAGGAAGCTTTTTTTGTAGCGCATTCTGATCTGAAATTAATATTATAAGACTACATCTCATATAAAAAGAACCCCAACAATATGGGGTTCTTTAAATTATAAAGCCAGTATTAACGCTAAAAATTACTTCTTCGCGCGCTCAAACGAGGCAATGATTTCTGCTTTTGCCGCTTCGGCATTGTCCCAGCCGTCAACTTTAACCCATTTGCCTTTTTCGAGATCTTTATAGTGCTCGAAGAAGTGGGTGATCTGCGCTTTCAGCAGTTCCGGCAGGTCGTTCACATCTTTAATATGATCGTACTCTTTGCTCAGCTTGGTGTGCGGAACCGCAACCAGTTTGGCATCTTCGCCAGACTCGTCGGTCATTTTCAGCACGCCAACCGGACGGCAGCGAATGACTGAACCTGGTTCCAGCGGGTACGGGGTCGGGACCAGAACGTCAACCGGGTCACCGTCCAGAGAAAGGGTGTGGTTGATGTAACCGTAGTTGCACGGATAGAACATCGCGGTGGACATGAAACGGTCAACGAAAAGTGCGCCGCTCTCTTTGTCGACTTCGTATTTGATCGGATCCGCGTTCGCCGGGATCTCAATAACAACGTAGATATCTTCCGGCAGATCTTTACCGGCCGGGACGTTGAGTAAGCTCATGTCTGTTTCCTTTAAAATGTATGGCAAACAAGTGCCCGGTATTATAGCCAACTGGCACGGAATGTCTTGACCTCTTTTTCTCGCCCCTCTTTTTTCAGAACATGCTTTGACGTCCTTTTCATGACAGGAAAATCCATAAAGTCAGCCACTTACTGAATAAGTTTGTGTAACCGGTTACAAAAGCGTGCTCCATGCATAATAACTGGCTGAAATTTATTCAATTTTATCGCTGCCGCTATACCCCGCCATGCCCCGCCTTTCCGGCCCTGACGCCAAAGGCCCTTGTTAATGAAGTGTTCTTTTTTCTGAAGTGTGATGTAACTCATTTTGTTACATGCCGGTTTGTCTATAGTTCAAGCGCAGGTGACTTTTTACTAACAATAACCCTACGAGGACGCTCTTATGTGGAAGCGCTTACTTTTAGTCACAGCAGTTTCGGCAGCCATGTCGTCTATGGCAATGGCCGCCCCCCTCACCGTCGGTTTTTCTCAGGTCGGTTCTGAATCTGGCTGGCGCGCCGCTGAAACCAGCGTTGCGAAAAGCGAGGCTGAAAAACGCGGTATCACTCTGAAGATTGCTGATGGTCAGCAAAAACAGGAAAACCAAATCAAAGCCGTCCGCTCTTTCATCGCCCAGGGCGTTGACGCCATCTTTATCGCGCCGGTCGTTGCTACGGGCTGGGAGCCGGTGCTGAAAGAGGCGAAAGACGCCGAGATCCCGGTGATCCTGCTCGACCGCTCTATCGACGTAAAAGATAAATCTCTCTACATGACCACCGTGACTGCCGACAACGTACTGGAAGGCCGCCTGATCGGCGACTGGCTGGTGAAAACCGTGGCGGGCAAGCCGTGTAATGTCGTCGAACTGCAAGGCACGGTCGGTGCCAGCGTGGCTATCGACCGTAAAAAAGGGTTCGCGGAAGCCATCTCTAAAGCGTCGAATATTAAAATCATCCGCTCGCAGTCCGGCGACTTTACCCGCAGTAAAGGGAAAGAAGTCATGGAGAGCTTTATCAAAGCGGAAAACAACGGCAAAAACATCTGCATGGTTTATGCCCATAACGACGATATGGCGATCGGTGCTATCCAGGCCATCAAAGAGGCGGGTCTGAAGCCGGGCAAAGATATCCTCACCGGCTCAATCGACGGCGTACCGGATATTTATAAAGCCATGATGGACGGCGAGGCCAACGCCAGCGTGGAACTGACGCCAAATATGGCCGGTCCGGCGTTTGATGCGCTGGAGAAATTCAAAAAAGACGGCACCCAGCCTGAGAAGCTGACCATCACCAAATCGACGCTTTACCTGCCGGATACGGCGAAAGAAGAGTTAGAGAAGAAGAAAAATATGGGGTACTAAACCCCTCACCCCGGCCCTCTCCCTGAGGGAGAGGGAGGGAAACCTGCCACATTTGACGCCTTACCTGTCCTGTGGACAGGGCATAACCCCGCGCGCCATATCGTCCCCTCTCCCTGAGGGAGAGGGTGAGGGGCAAAGGGTAGAGGAGACATTATGCACACAGACCAGGACATCCTGCGCACCGAAGGGCTGAGTAAATTCTTCCCCGGCGTTAAAGCGCTGGACAACGTCGACTTCAGCCTGCGTCGCGGTGAAATCATGGCGCTGCTTGGCGAAAACGGTGCCGGAAAATCGACGCTGATTAAAGCGCTGACCGGCGTCTACCATGCCGATCGCGGCACCATCTGGCTGGATGGCACAACAATTTCCCCGAAAAACACCGCCCATGCGCAACAGCTCGGCATCGGTACCGTCTATCAGGAAGTTAACCTGCTGCCCAATATGTCGGTGGCGGATAACTTGTTTATTGGCCGTGAACCCAGGCGTTTTGGCTTTCTGCGCCGCAAAGAGATGGAGCGTCGGGCGACTGATCTGATGGCGTCCTACGGCTTTTCGCTCGACGTGCGCGAGCCGCTCAACCGTTTTTCGGTCGCGATGCAGCAGATCGTGGCGATCTGCCGCGCTATCGATCTTTCGGCGAAAGTGCTGATCCTCGACGAGCCCACCGCCAGTCTCGACACCCAGGAAGTCGAGATGCTTTTCACCCTGATGCGCCAGCTTCGCGATCGCGGTGTCAGCCTGGTGTTTGTCACCCACTTTCTCGATCAGGTGTATGAGGTCAGCGATCGGATCACCGTTCTGCGTAACGGTGGCTTTGTCGGCTGCCGTGAGACGCGCGAGCTACCGCAGATTGAGCTGGTAAAAATGATGCTGGGACGCGAACTGGATAACAACGCCCTCCAGCGCGCCGGGCGCACGCTGTTGAGCGAAAAACCGGTCGCCGCGTTTAAAGATTTTGGCAAAAAAGGGGTCATTAATCCGTTCGATCTGGAGGTCCGGCCGGGAGAGATTGTGGGTCTTGCCGGGCTGCTGGGATCGGGACGCACCGAAACGGCGGAGGTCATTTTCGGCATTAAGCCTGCCGACAGCGGCAGCGCAATGATTAAAGGCAAGCCGCAAACCCTGCGCTCGCCGCATCAGGCCTCCTGTCTGGGGATTGGCTTCTGCCCGGAAGACCGGAAAACCGACGGCATTATTGCCGCCGCCTCGGTGCGAGAAAATATCATCCTCGCGCTTCAGGCCCAGCGCGGTTGGCTGCGGCCTATTTCTCGCCGCGAGCAAAATGAAATTGCCGAGCGCTTTATCCGTCAACTGGGCATTCGCACGCCGAGCGCTGAGCAGCCGATTGAGTTTCTCTCCGGCGGCAATCAGCAAAAAGTGTTGCTGTCGCGCTGGCTGCTGACCCGCCCGCAGTTCCTGATCCTCGATGAGCCGACGCGCGGCATCGACGTCGGTGCGCACGCCGAAATTATTCGCCTGATCGAAACCCTGTGCGCCGACGGGCTGGCACTGCTGGTTATCTCTTCTGAACTGGAAGAGTTAGTGGGCTATGCCGACCGGGTGATTATTATGCGCGATCGCAAGCAGGTGGCGGAGATCCCGCTGGATCAGCTTTCCGTTCCGGCGATTATGAATGCCATTGCGGCATAAGGAGAACCCCGTGATGTCCCGATCTCTTCCGCAAACAACGCCACCGAAGCGGCGCTTTTCCTGGCCGGTGGGTATGCCGCAGATTATTGCCCTGCTGCTGGTGCTGGTGGTTGATAGCCTGGTGGCTCCGCACTTTTTCCAGATAGTCTTACAGGACGGGCGGCTGTTCGGCAGCCCGATTGATATTCTTAACCGCGCCGCTCCGGTGGCGCTGCTGGCGATTGGCATGACGCTGGTGATTGCCACCGGCGGCATTGACCTTTCGGTCGGCGCGGTGATGGCGATTGCTGGCGCGACGGCGGCCTCCATGACCGTGGCCGGGCATTCACTGCCGATGGTCATTCTGGCCTCGCTGGGCGCGGGCGTACTGGCCGGGCTGTGGAACGGTATTCTGGTGGCGATCCTCAAGATCCAGCCCTTTGTTGCCACGCTCATTCTGATGGTGGCCGGACGCGGGGTGGCGCAGCTGATTACCTCCGGGCAGATTGTTACCTTCAACTCGCCGCACCTGGCGTGGATCGGTAGCGGCTCGCTATTGTTGTTCCCGACGCCGGTGATGATTGCCCTGGCCGCGCTGCTGATTTTCTGGCTGTTTACCCGCAAAACGGCGCTCGGCATGTTTATCGAAGCGGTGGGGATCAACATCCGCGCGGCGAAAAACGCCGGGGTGAATACCCGCCTTGTGGTGATGCTGGCCTATGTGTTAAGCGGCCTCTGTGCAGCGATTGCCGGGATCATCGTGGCGGCAGATATTCGCGGTGCCGATGCTAACAACGCCGGGCTGTGGCTGGAACTGGATGCCATCCTGGCGGTGGTGATCGGCGGCGGTTCACTGATGGGCGGGCGTTTTAACCTGTTTCTGTCAGTGGTCGGCGCGTTGATTATTCAGGGCATGAACACCGGGATCCTGCTCTCCGGTTTTCCGCCGGAGCTTAATCAGGTGGTGAAAGCGGTGGTGGTCATGTGCGTGCTGATTGTCCAGTCGCCACGCTTTATCAGTTTGTTAAAAAGGAGAGGTGGTCATGATAAAACGTAACCTGCCGCTGATGATCACACTCGGCGTCTTTATTCTGGGGTATCTGTATTGCCTGACCCAGTTTCCCGGCTTCGCTTCTACGCGCGTGATCTGCAATATTCTGACCGATAATGCCTTTCTGGGGATCATTGCCGTCGGCATGACCTTTGTGATCCTCTCCGGCGGTATCGATCTCTCCGTCGGCTCGGTGATCGCCTTTACCGGCGTCTTTCTGGCGAAGGCGATTGGCTTCTGGGGGTTGTCGCCGCTGGTGGCGTTCCCGCTGGTGCTGGCGATGGGCTGCGCATTTGGCGCGTTTATGGGGCTTTTGATCGACGCGCTGAAAATTCCGGCGTTTATTATTACCCTGGCAGGAATGTTCTTTCTGCGTGGCGTCAGCTATCTGGTCTCGGAAGAGTCGATTCCGATTAACCACCCGATCTACGATACGCTGTCCAGCCTCGCGTGGAAAATTCCCGGCGGCGGGCGGTTGAGTGCGATGGGCCTGCTGATGCTCGGTGTAGTCGTGATCGGCATTTTCCTCGCCCGGCGCACACGTTTTGGCAATGAGGTTTATGCCATTGGCGGCAACGCCACTTCCGCCAACCTGATGGGGATTTCCACCCGCAGCACCACGATCCGCATCTATATGCTCTCCACCGGGCTGGCAACGCTTGCCGGGATTGTTTTCTCGCTCTACACCCAGGCAGGCTACGCGCTGGCAGGCGTCGGCGTGGAGCTGGACGCTATCGCCTCGGTGGTGATTGGCGGGACGCTGCTGAGCGGCGGCGTGGGAACGGTGCTGGGGACGCTGTTCGGCGTGGCGATCCAGGGGCTGATCCAGACCTATATTAACTTCGACGGCACGTTAAGCAGCTGGTGGACTAAGATCGCTATCGGTATTTTGTTGTTTATTTTTATCGCCTTGCAGCGCGGCCTGACGGTGCTGTGGGAAAACCGGCAAAGTTCGCCAGTGACACGCGTTAGCGTAACATCAACAAATCAGTAACATATTGATTTGGCAAAATATCTAAATATTTTCCGGTTACTGCCGATATCCCCAGTGGATAGATGCATTCCTCCTCTGTAACCGGAAAATAACTATGTTAAGAACACTCTCTCTTCGAACAGGTTTACTGGTTTTACTGGCGACGCTGGCGCTGCTGATCGTTCTGACTGGCGGCACGGCGCTTTACCTTCTGGCACACCACAGCGCAGGCTGGGGCGCGATAACGCTGACGGGCCTGGCGACGCTGGCTTCCCTTGGGCTGCTAGTGGTGCTCTGGCTGGGATTACAAATGCTGCTGCTGCGCCCGCTGAATGAGGCGGTAGCGACGCTGGAGCAAGTCACCACCGGCGATCTCACCCACGTCATCAGCGCCGCCCACAGCGGCGAATTTACCCGGCTGACTCAGGCCATTGAAACGCTGCGTCTTGCCCTGACCGACTCCGTAACCCGCGTACGTGATGCGGGTGCGCATATCGGTTCCGGCAGCCGTGAGCTGACCGCCGGGCATTCGGATCTGGCCCAGCGTACCGAATCCACCGCCACCTCGCTTGAGCAGACGGCGGCCAGTATGGAAGAGCTAACCGCCACCGTGAAACAGAACGCCGCCAACGCGGAGCAAGCGCATCAGCTGGCGAAATCGGTTTCTGATACCGCCGACCGCGGCAGTGAAATGGTCTGCTACGTCATTGAAAAAATGGGCGATATTTCTGGCAGCGCCAACCGTATCGCTGACATCCTCGGCGTGATTGACGGCATCGCTTTTCAGACCAATATTCTGGCGCTGAACGCCTCGGTTGAAGCGGCGCGGGCAGGCGAGCAGGGACGCGGTTTTGCCGTCGTCGCTGGCGAAGTACGCAATCTCGCCAGCCGTAGCGCCGATGCGGCGAAAGAGATCCGCCAGCTGATTAGCGACTCGCAAACCCATGCTGGCGAGGGCAGCAGTCTTGCGATGCAGGCGGGCGAGACGATGGACGAAATCGCCACCGAAGTGCTGCGAATGACAAAACTGATGCGCGAAATTTCCAGTGCGTCGCAGGAGCAAAGCCGGGGCATTGAGCAGGTAAATGTCGCGGTGAATCAGATGGATGAGACCGCACAGCAGAACGCCGCGCTGGTCCAGCAATCCTCCGCCGCGACCCGCTCGCTGGAGGAGCAGTCATACGAAGTGATTAACGCCGTCGCCTCGTTCAGATTGCAGACGGCGGGGTAGTCAGACTCGCCTGTTCACGGACAATCCCCTCTCCCTGTGGGAGAGGGTTAGGGTGAGGGGGCGGTGCTACGCGTCCGGGAACTCGCGCATAAAGCGCTCAACATCTTCCACCATATGCCCGGTGCCAACGAAGAACGGGCGGCGCTGGTGCAGGGTTTCCGGCATGATGTCCAGAATACGTTCCTTACCGTCGCTGGCCTTGCCGCCCGCCTGCTCGGCCAGGAAGGCCATCGGGTTGCATTCGTACAGCAAACGCAGTTTCCCTTCCGGGTGGCTGGCCGTGCTTGGGTAGAGGTAGATCCCGCCTTTCAGCAGGTTGCGGTGAAAATCGGCAACCAGCGAGCCAATGTAGCGTGAGGTATAAGGGCGCTGCGTCAGCTTGTCCTCTTCCTGGCAGAACTTCAGGTATTTCTTCACCCCGGCCGGGAATTTAATGTAGTTCCCTTCGTTGATAGAGTAAGTATTGCCCTTCTCCGGAAAACGCATACGCTCCTGGCTGAGGCAGAATACGCCCAGTGACGGGTCGTAGGTGAAGGCATGTACGCCGCAGCCGGTGGTATAAACCAGCATCGTAGACGAACCGTAAACCACATAGCCCGCCGCAACCTGCTTGTTGCCCGGTTGCAGGAAATCTTCTTCCGTCACCGGCGTGCCGACTGGCGTAACGCGACGGTAAATAGAGAAGATCGTGCCAACAGAAACGTTAACGTCAATGTTGGAAGAGCCATCCAGCGGATCCATCAACACCACGTATTTCGCGTGCTCGCAGCCTTCAAAAACAACAATTTCGTCTTCTTCTTCTGAGGCGATACCGGCCACGATATCGCGGGCACGCAGGGCGGCCTTCAGCTTTTCATTGGCAAACAGGTCAAGTTTTTGCTGAACCTCGCCCTGAATATTTTCAGCACCGCTGGCACCGAGGATATCGACCAGGCCCGCTTTGTTGATATCGCGGTGGATGATCTTAGCGCCCAGCTTTATTGCCGATAACAACGCCGTGAGCTCACCGGTAGCATGTGAAAACTCATGCTGCTTTTCGACAATAAATTCACCTAACGTTTTCATAACACTTTCCCTGCATTGTATGTGGAGTAATGTTGTTGCAACAATCTTAACAAAGATTCAAAAGAACGCGCACAGGTGAATCGCGCCAGCCGGGCAAGGAAAATCCTGAAATGCAGTTCCGTGCCGTCAAACATATGGGTAAAATGCAGGAATTGAAAAAAAGGAACTGACGAATGCGCATTCATATTTTAGGAATTTGTGGCACGTTTATGGGCGGGCTGGCGATGCTGGCACGCTCGCTGGGCCACGAAGTAACAGGTTCGGATGCCAACGTGTACCCGCCGATGAGCACGCTGCTCGAAAAGCAGGGCATCACCCTGATTCAGGGTTATGACGTTAACCAGCTCGACCCTCAGCCGGATCTGGTGATCATCGGTAATGCCATGACGCGCGGCAATCCGTGTGTGGAAGCGGTACTGGAGAAAAACATTCCGTTTATGTCCGGTCCTCAGTGGCTGCATGATTTTGTGCTGCGTGACCGCTGGGTTATTGCTATCGCTGGCACCCACGGAAAAACCACCACCGCAGGCATGGCGACCTGGATCCTCGAAGCGTGTGGCTATCAGCCGGGCTTTGTCATCGGCGGTGTGCCGGGCAATTTTGAGGTCTCGGCGCGTCTCGGCGACAGCCCGTTCTTTGTCATTGAAGCGGACGAATACGACTGCGCCTTCTTCGACAAGCGATCCAAGTTCGTGCATTACTGCCCGCGCACGCTGGTCCTCAATAATCTTGAGTTCGACCACGCGGACATCTTCGACGATCTGAAAGCGATCCAGAAACAGTTCCATCACCTGGTTCGCATCGTACCGGGGCAGGGCAAAATCATCCTGCCGGAGAACGACATTAACCTGAAACAGGTGATGGCGATGGGCTGCTGGAGCGAGCAGGAGCTGGTTGGCGAGCAGGGGCACTGGCAGGCGAAAAAGCTGACTACCGATGCCTCGCACTGGGAGGTGTGGCTTGACGGTGAGAAAGCCGGGGAAGTGAAATGGACCCTGGTCGGCGAGCACAATATGTATAACGGCCTGATGGCGATTGCCGCCGCGCGTCACGTTGGCGTCGCGCCTGCGGATGCCGCCATTGCGCTCGGTACGTTTATTAACGCCCGCCGCCGTCTCGAACTGCGCGGCGAAGCTAACGGCGTCACGGTGTATGACGACTTCGCTCATCACCCGACCGCAATCCTCGCCACGCTTGCCGCGCTGCGCGGGAAAGTGGGCGGCACCGCGCGCATTCTGGCCGTGCTGGAGCCGCGTTCGAACACCATGAAAATGGGCATCTGTAAAGACGACCTCGCGCCGTCGCTGGGACGTGCGGATGAAGTCTTCCTGCTCCAGCCGCAGCATATTCCATGGCAGGTCGCTGAAGTGGCTGACGCCTGCGTTCAGCCCGCGCACTGGCATGCGGATGTCGATACTCTGGCGGACATGGTGGTGAAAACCGCGCAGCCGGGCGATTATATTCTGGTCATGAGCAACGGCGGCTTTGGCGGCATTCATCAGAAGCTGCTGGACCGGCTGGCGAAAAAGGCGGAAGCTGCGCAATATTAATGGGTATTTAATCGTATTCTCAAAAGGGCCTGCTCAGTCAGGCCCTTTTGAATGCGTGTTTACAAGCACAACCCGCTTATCCTATTATTCCCTTCAGATAATAAATAATATAACGGGAACGTCTGTTATGACTGTATTGCCAGAGGTTGCCACGCCAATAGAAAAAAATGTGAAAATGGTCAGCGTCGCGCTGGGCGTAAGCATTGCTTCACTGGTGCTATTTGCCGTGATGGTCCTGTTTGCGGTTTTTTTAAATTACAGTGATGAATGGATGCCCGCTATTGATATTGCAATAATGATAATATGGTGCATCGTCTTTCTGTTAATGACGGTCAGCTTTCCCATGAGTATCGCTGGCATGATCGCCTCAACACGGCGGCTAAAAGCTTTTTTGGCCTTCTTTATTTCGGGCATTACGCTGACATTATTAACAGGAAGCATCTTTCTGGCGGATGCAATGTAGGGAGCGCATGCGCTCCCTTCATGTAATTAATACTGGCGTGACGGGATTTTCTCAAGCTCTGCTGAACTCTTACGGCTCATGCCCTGGAAGGGGTTCCAGCTATCGATGCCTTTAATGGTATGCAGATAATAGGCGCTATTCACCGACATGGCGCAAAACGCCGCATAGGCCAGGTTAACGCCTCTGACGATGCCTTCCAGATTCACATCGCCAGCGACTTCAATGACGCCTAACAGCAGGTTAATAACGGCAATACCAATAAATAACGTCAGCCCTTTTTTCCATAATCCAAGAATGCAGAAGTAGATAAAGCCAAAGAAGAAAGCGTAAAAGTTATACATGTAACGTGGGCGCTGCAAAAATTTTAATTTCTTAATCGCATCACGGTAACCAGGCGATCCTGGCAGGCCATTACGCTCAAAGAAGTCAAAGCGATCTTTCCACTTATCGCTATACGTTTTTTGTGTCATGTGTTGTTCCTTTCCCCAGATAATACCAGATGTACTGGTTGCCCGAGCAAGGATAGACTATTCAAATTCACAGGTCAGCTACCGCCTCCTAAATCAGGGGGGGTAAGTCGGAGAATATTTGACAATGATCATTAATAATGAAAGCAAGCCTGCCCGATATAACCGGGCAGGCCACGCGGTTATTACTCTTTAGCTATTGGTGTTTCATCCGTTTTCAACGTTGTTTGCCCCTGAATAGCCTTAATGGCTTTTTCTGTCTCGCTGACCTGGCTGCTGCTATGGAGCAGGGTATACGTCAGATCGAACTGGGTGCTTTCGCCCGGCTGAAGTTGTTTCACACGTTTCTGTTCGCGCTCAATGGTCACCGGATAGGCATAGCTGGTGCCCGGCTCAATGCCGGTCACGTAGCCCTGCTTCTCGGTATCGGTGTTTTTCCACAGCGTTAACACCGGTAGCTGGCGGGTATCAAACTGAATAGATGCGCCTTTATCGCCCGCTTTATTGACCACGGCGGCGAGGGTGCGGTGGTTAGTGTCCGACAGCGGTTTGATATTAAACACCATCTCATCAAAACCTTTGGTCGGACCCAGATACGTTTGCCACTCCTTCAGGCCGCCTTTCGCGTAGTCGTTAAAGGGGCTGATACTTTCCATCGGGGCCAGGAAGCGCGCGCCTTCCTCAAGGATCGGCTTGCCGAAGTTGCTGTGATAGATGATCTGGTAATCATGCGGATAATCGGCATGGTTGGTTAACACATCGTGCAGACTGAAGCTGTTGCTGCCGGGCACATAGCGCAGTTCGGTCATGGTTTGCAGATCGGCCTTCTTGAAAGTGCTTTCCTTCACCAGGCCGCGCACGCGGATTTCATACGGTGCCGTGTCGCTGACCTCCACTTCGACCTGCGAGGCCGGGGTATTTCCCACCTTGCCATGCAGCGTATAAATCTGACCGTCCGCCGTTACCGGATGGCCGGTCCACTCATAACCGCAGCGAACCACCATCTCGTTGAACCCTTCCAGCCACCCCAGACCGTTACGGCTTTCCAGATTAATAAACGCCGGGTTGACCACCTCTTTTACCGGCGAATCCCAGCCCATCCGCACGCCGAAACCTTCAACGTGCAGCAGGTTCATCCCACGCGTCGGGCTAAGCGTAATCGTCAGGCCATCTTTGCTGTTGATGATCAGCACCTTACTGCCTTCCTGCTTACCACCATGCAACACTTTTTGCTCAATGCTGAAGTGGCTATCTTTGATGTTCAGCTTATCGCTGCTGATCTGCCAGTTTCCTTGCTCAGTGCCGTTTTCAGCACCCGTCAGCACCCAGGTTTGCGCCATTGCAGGCGCGGAAATAAGTAGGGCTAATGTAGACAATGTCAGTATCTTTTTCATTAAAGCATCCTTTTTGCTGAATCGATTATGTTTCGGTGGGTAAAATTTAGTGACTTCAGCGTAATGAAAATGTGACTTGTCTCACCTGGTGAGTAAACAGGCGATTTTGTCTGTGGAAATATGATTTAAATCGTATAAATATGCATATAAGTACATTTGTTACATTGAATAACGAGATACCGATCGATTTTAGCTTTAACGATTCAGCTAAGGCGTAAGCAGTTCAGGAAGGAGCAGGAAAAGGGGAGTGCTAACGCGGCGAGGCCGCGTTAGCCAGAGGAATTACTGGTCGTTTTCCGCCAGTTCACGCAGATACTGGAAAATCTGGCGGGCAGATTTAGGCGGCTTATTGGTTTCTTGTTCTTTCTTCGCGTTACGGATAAGCGAACGCAGCTGCTGACGGTCAGCCTGAGGCCACAGGCGCAGCACTTCCGGTACCGCGTCATCACCTTCAGCAATCAGGCGGTCGCGAAGCTGTTCCAGCTTGTGAAACATCGCAACTTGCTGATTATGACGGTTTTTCAGCTTATCCAGCGCCTGACGAATCGGTTCGACATCGCGTTGACGCAGCATTTTGCCAATCAGCTGAAGCTGACGGCGGCGGCCTTCCATTTTAATACGCTGCGCCAGTTCAATGGCGGCACGCAGATCGGGGTCGAGCGGGATCTTATCCAGCGCGTTCTTACCCAGTCCCACCATTTCCGCGCCGAGTTGCTTTAACTCTTCAGCGTCACGTTTAATTTCACTTTTGCTGACCCAGATAATTTCATCATCTTCGTCTTCGATGTCATCACCGGGAACATCGTCGAGCCAGTCTTCGGGCTGTTTGGTCATATTTGGCTCCTTAAAAAAGAGGCTAATACTAACACCGTGAGCGCATACTGAGAATGGGTTCTCTGTTAGACTTCAATAAACGTCACCTTACATTATGGCAATAGTAATGAAAGTAATCACACAAGTTGCAGAGCAGCGTAAAGTCCTGGAAGAAGCCGTCTCTACCGCACTGGCGCTGGCTTCCGGCAAATCTGACGGCGCGGAAGTGGCGGTCAGCAAGACCACCGGGATTGGCGTCAGCACCCGCTACGGTGAGGTGGAAAATGTTGAATTTAACAGCGACGGCGCGCTGGGCATTACGGTGTATCACCAGAACCGCAAAGGCAGCGCGTCCTCAACCGACCTGAGTCCGGATGCCATTGCCCGTACTGTACAGGCGGCGCTGGACATTGCGCGTTACACCTCGCCAGATCCGTGCGCGGGCGTGGCGGAGAAGGAACTGCTGGCCTTTGACGCGCCGGATCTCGATCTGTTCCACCCGGCGGAAGTCTCTCCGGACGAAGCCATTGAACTGGCGGCGCGCGCCGAGCAGGCTTCGCTTAAGGCGGATAAACGCATCACTAATACCGAGGGCGGCAGCTTTAACAGCCACTATGGCGTAAAAGTTTTTGGCAACAGTCACGGCATGTTGCAGAGCTACTGCTCCACCCGCCACTCGCTCTCCAGCTGTGTGATCGCCGAAGAGAACGGCGATATGGAGCGCGACTACGCTTATACCATTGGCCGGGCGCTTGGCGATTTACAAAGCCCGGAATGGGTGGGCGAAGAGTGTGCTCGTCGTACCCTGTCGCGCCTGTCGCCGCGTAAGCTCTCCACCATGAAAGCGCCGGTGATCTTCGCCAATGAAGTGGCGACCGGGCTGTTTGGTCATCTGGTCGGGGCGATTGCTGGCGGTGCGGTCTACCGTAAATCGACCTTCCTGCTCGACTCGCTCGGCGAGCAGATCCTGCCGGAGTGGTTGACCATTGAAGAACATCCGCATCTGCTGAAGGGGCTGGCCTCGACGCCGTTCGACGGCGAAGGCGTGCGTACCGAGCGTCGCAATATCATCAAAGATGGCGTGCTGACCCAGTGGCTGCTGACCAACTACTCCGCCCGCAAGCTGGGCCTGAAAAGCACCGGTCATGCTGGCGGCATCCACAACTGGCGGATCGCCGGACGCGGACTGGATTTTGCCGGGCTGCTGAAAGAGATGGGCACCGGGCTGGTGGTGACGGAACTGATGGGGCAGGGCGTTAGCGGCATCACCGGCGATTACTCGCGCGGCGCGGCGGGCTTCTGGGTTGAGAACGGGGAAATCCAGTATCCGGTAAGTGAAATCACCATCGCCGGTAATCTTAAGGATATGTGGCGCAATATGGTGACCATCGGTAACGATATTGAAACCCGCAGCAATATACAGTGTGGATCGGTCTTACTGCCGGAGATGAAAATCGCCGGACAGTAATACCAGGGCGGCATTTGCCCTGGTTTTACTATTGTGTAGCGTAATGCCGGGTGGCGGCTGCGCCTTACCCGGCCTACGAAAAAGCAGCGTTATCAATGCAGTATGACTCGTCTGTAGGCCTGTGCAAGCGAAGCGCCGCCAGGCATTATTCTACGGTGTAACCTTTGTCAGCAGTCTGAGAGCGGCATTTGCCGCCTGGCCAATAATAAAAAAAGGAAGTGAGCAATGCGTAAAAAGCTGTTAGCAATGCTGGCGGCGTCAACGCTTGTGCTGAGTTCAGCGCATGCCCTGGCCGCCGATCTTGAAGATGATATGGATACCCTCAACGCGAATTTGAAGGTGGTGCAAACGACGGATAACGCTGCCGAAATGAAAGCAGCCCTGACCGACATGCGTACCGCGGCGCTGGATGCGCAAAAAGCCACGCCGTCTAAGTTTGAAGACAACGCCGCTGACAGCCCGGAAATGAAAGATTATCGTCACGGTTTTGATATTCTGGTCAGCCAGATCGACGGCGCGATCAAGCTGGCGAATGAAGGCAAAGTAAAAGAAGCCCAGGCGGCGGCGGAAGAATTTAAAACCACCCGCAATACGTACCACAAAAAGTATCGTTAATCCTGACACGCCCCGATCTCAGCGGGGCGTGGCGATCTTCAAAAACGCCGCCACCGCGCCGTTATTCTCTTTTTGTCTGCTAATAAGCATCAGGTTCGCCGCCAGCGCTGGCGCATCCAGCGGTCGGTAGACTACGCCTGGAACGCAAATATTCGTTAGTGGTTCAGGCACCAGCGCCAGTCCCTGACCGGCGGCGGCCAGCGCAAGCACGCTGAGCGAACTGGATGAGCAATGGGCGACGTCCGGAGACTGGCCGAGCAGCGCGGTAAGCGCGGTATACAGCGACTCGTCAGCGCCGTGCGTATCGTAGAAAATGAGCGGTTCCGCCGCCAGCATCTCCACCGTCAGGCGCGGCTGGCTGGCGAGCGGATGATCGTCGGCAAGCGCGACGACGCGGTTCCAGATGCCGATCTTTTCACATCTCAGCGCCGGGATATGTAATTTGCCGTGGTCCGGGGTGTAGCCGACGTCCAGTTGTCCGGCCAGAATGGCATCGGCCTGCGCCAGAGGCGAAACTTCGCTGGCGATCAACTCCGCCTGTGGAAAGCGGGCGCGAAAAGCCCGCAGATCGCCGGTTAATTTCCCGCTAAACACCGCATTGCCGGCAAAACCGATTCGCACCTGGCCAGTCTCGCCGCGCAGCGAGCGCTGCACGGTCTGACGCGCGTGGTCAGCCTGATCCAGAGTGCGTTGGGCCTCCACCTGTAGCAGCCGCCCGGCTTCGGTCAGCTCCACGCTACGGCTGGTGCGAATAAATAGCGGGCCGCCGAGTTCGTCTTCCAGACTTTTGATCTGCATACTCAGGGCTGGCGGAACGATATTAAGCCGTTCGGCGGCGCGACCAAAATGTTTCTCCTCCGCCACGGCGAGAAAGTAACGCAAATGACGCAGATCCATAGGGTTGCTCCATTGTTCATTTAATCTGAACGATTGCTCAATTACCTATAATGGATCTTATCGCGGATAGCGACGAAACTAAAATTCACTTTCTGCTGGAGCTAACCTGTTATGCAAAATTATCTCGACGATCGTCAACAAATTACCGATTTACTGACCGGCTGGATGCACCGTGATTTAGGCGAATGGGATCAATTACGCGATCTGTTTCATCCGGACGGCACCATTGAGATCACCTGGTTTGAAGGGCGGGGCAGCGATTTTGTCGATGGTTCAATGCGCATGGGCGCGTCAGACGTGCGCACCAAACACATGGTCGGTACGCCGGTCGTGACCTTTAATCCGACGGCAACAAAGGCCATCGTCGAGACCAACGCGATGATTATTGGCGAGCATGTGAAGCTGAATCTGGGCTGCGTCGGCCATAACCGCTTTTACGATATGGCGGAAAAACGCGACGGCGTGTGGAAACTGTTTAGACGCCAGAGTATTTACGATATGGCCAGTTTTACCTTCCCGCTCGGCGTGGTCGATATCGATCAGCAAACGGTAGCGAAATATCCGCGCGAATATGCTGCGCTGGCGTATCTGCTGGAAAAAAGCGGCTTCCCGGTGCAGCGCGTCTTTGCGACGCGCGGGAGCGAGCTTGAGCAGCAAATGAAAGCCGAGGCAAAACGCTGGCTGGCCGCCTGACCTCAGAAAATACGCGTCATCACCGTAAAGGATAACACGATGATTCACTCGTTTACTGTCCATACCGAAAACGCCGATCTCGCCTGCTACCAGCAAGGTAGCGGCCCTCTGTTGTTGCTGATCGTGGGAGGCAACGGTGACAGCCGCCGTTTTATCCCGTTGTCAGCGCAGCTTGCCGACCGTTATACCGTGGTGCGTTACGACCGCCGCGCCAATGCCCGCAGCAGCGGTGACACGCAGAGCGAGCTGGATATGGCGCAGCAGGGGCGGGATGCCGCTGCCGTCATTCGCGCGATGGGCGTTCAACCCGCGTATGTGTTTGGCAACAGCGCGGGAGCGAATATAGCGTTGAAATTGACCCAGGATCATCCGGAGCTGGTGCGCGGTCTGGTCGATCACGAACCGCCTATTACTGATTTTCTCCCGCCATCCGAAGCCGCGCCGTGGCGGGCTTTTTTTGATCGGGTATATGACACGTATTTGACCGACGGCGGCGCTGCGGCGATGAAACTGTTCTCGACCTCTTTTGTCGGCCTTGAACTGAATGCCGCCGCACCGGGCGATCAGGATGGAGATTTTGAACGCTTTCTGGCGCATGAGTTCAGGACAATCAATCGTTTTGTGCCTGACCTGGAAGCATTGCGTCGCGGTGGGGTGCCGATGGTGACTGCCGCAGGCCGCGCCAGCGGAAACGCGTTCTATGTGCAAACGACACGCGAACTGGCGTGGCAATTGCCTTGTCCATGCGTTGAGGTCAGCGGCCATCACTTAAGTTATGCCAGCGATCCGGTCGTATTTGCCGATGAGCTGCACCAGATCCTGAAGTCACTTTGTTAACCGCCTGTTCCATGCCGGGCAGTGCTCACATCCTCACGTACGGCATGTACGCTGCGGTTGTTCCGCGCTGCCCGGGCTAATACTGCCAGCATCATTGCGCTATCAACGGTTATAAAAATAGTTCATCCGGATATCACGCTTATTCGGCATGTTATCATTTTTTCCTCATATTAACGCGCTTGACGATTTTGATTATTCTTTTCTAAAAATAAATAAGTACTATGGTTTTTCCTGCACCGTAAAATATGTTGGCACCATGTCGTTATTCTGTGAAAAAATACATTTTAATAAAAATATAAAATATTGCGCTTTCGTTCCGCTATTTTTCCTGTTTGCGTGTTCGACAACACATTCGCCGCAGAAAAATAATATATTAACGCATGTCTCCCGGCCGGATAATTGCGCGGTTGGATGCCCCACCGGCGGCGGCACGCAGACGTTGATCCGTGAAGCCTATACGCTGAATAACAACAGCAGCACGAAGTTTGCCAACTGGGTGGCCTATAAAATCACCAAAACCAGTCAGGCCAGCAACCGGGCGCGGAACTGGAAGCAGGATCCTGATTTGCCCGCCTCCGATACGCTGGCTCCTGCTGCCTATCAGAATGCCAATAAAGTGCTGGCGGTGGATCGCGGGCATCAGGCTCCGCTTGCCAGCCTGGGCGGTACGGCGGACTGGCAGGCATTAAATTACCTTTCCAATATCACGCCGCAGAAATCTGCGCTGAATCAGGGGGCGTGGAGCCGATTAGAAGATCAGGAGCGCGCGCTGGCGAATCGGAGCGATGTCTCCACCGTATATTCCGTGACCGGGCCGCTTTTTGAAAAAACGGGCGCGGCACTGCCTGCTCGCCCCGACGTGATTATTCCGGATGCCTACTGGAAAATTATTTTTATTGGTACCCGTCCGGATAAAGGGAAATACGCTGCTTTTTTGCTGAAGCAATCGACGCCAAAAAACGCCAGTTTTTGTGATTATCAGGTGACGGTAAATACGATTGAGCAACAAACGAATCCGAAACTTACTATCTGGTCGGCATTACCGCAAAATATTGCTGAGATGATTAAAAACCAGAAAGGGACGTTAGCACAGGAAATGGGGTGCCCGTGAGCGGAGATATTCATTGGGCCAAAGGGATATGGCGTGAGATCGTCCCCCATAACATGCCCGGCGGCGCTTTGCTTGCGTGGGCCTACTGGTTGCGCATAACATGTTGATATAGTAGATATTTGTAGGCCGGGTAAGGCGAAGCCGACACCCGGCACCACCGCGCAGGCGCATTCGCCTCATAAGCAAACCTTATCGACTTCACATTTCTTCTCCCCGGTTCACCACGTCTTTCGCTTTAAAAAACCGCTGATTTCCGCATTTTTATGTGACCCATATCACGCTAATCCAGTGAAAAATCATTATTCAGCCCATTTATGTGGAACAGATCACTCTCTCCACCCGCCTTTCCACTTCGAAGTGGAAAACAACTCGCTACAAACTATTAACCTCCGACGGTAGATTTATTCCAGAGCCATAAACGGGGTACGACGAGTGAATAACGGAGCAGTCATTAACGACGCTGGAGAACAGACGGAGCAGATTGGTCAACTGGCCGATCGCATGTTGCCGCAGGTGTATGCGCTGCTACGCCGTCATCACATTATTCCCAACGCCGTACAGGAGCAGATGCTGACCTCCCACGTCCGCGCGATGGCCTTGCGGTCAGTGACCGGCGAGCCGCTGCCGGAGGTGGACGCCAGCCTGTTCGAGGAAATTTCGCAAGACTCAATGGCGCTTGCCCGCGAAGTGGTCGCGGCATTCGGCAACCTTCCTGAAGAAGAAGCCTGGCTGCTGTCGGTGCACTTCGAAGTCGCAAAAGAGAACCTTTAAGGAGCAAAAGATGGAACAGATTACCGTAGTGATTGGCGACCGTTTGGGTAAAGGCCAGAAAGTCGCGGCAGGCGTAGAGAAAGCGGGCGGACGCGCGGTGGTCGTGCCGGGCGTGGCGGCGGATATGAAGCTCGGCGACGTGATGAAAGCGGAGAACGCCACCTTCGGCATCTCCTTCTGCGGCAGCGGCGGCGCGGGCGCGATCACCGCACAGAACAAGTACGGCTATAAAGCGAAATACGGGATGCGTTCAGTAGACGAGGGCGTTACCGCCATCAACGAAGGCTGCAACGTGCTGGGCTTCGGCTTTATGGATAAAGAAGAACTGGGCGAACGCCTGGTGCAGGCGTGGCAGAAGAAGCACGGCGCATAAGCATGAAAGAGCAATTCACCACCACGGTGAGAGTGAAGGGCAAAGGTGAGGCCAAATCGCGTGCCTTTGCCGATGCCCTGAACCACGTTCAGGCGGCAGTGATGAAGTCCTCGCCGCATATTTTACTGCGTATTGAGCCACAGGATGTGCAGGTCGTTCATGCGCATGAAACGGTGCGTAAAGAAGCCTTTCTGTTCTTCTTTTTGCGCCGCGAAAGACGCACGTACAGCGTGGAGCTGGACGTCACCGTCAACGTGACCGCCATCGACCTTGATAAGGTCGATTTCGTCACGCAACGCTGATCCTCAATAAAAGGGCGGAACCATGTTCCTGATAATTTTAATAAAATCGCTCATCATCGGCGGCCTGGTTGGCGTCGGTGTGGGAGCCGGGGCTGCACGCATGTTTCATGCACCCACCACGCAGGGGATGGGGGCATTTCGTACGTTGGGCGAGCTGAACTCCTGTGAAGGCGATCCGGCGTCGCACTTCTCATTTGGTCTGGGCTTCTTCTTTAACGCCTGGGCATCGTCGGTTGCGGCAGGGTCGTTCACCCAGGATGTCGATCACCGCATTATCCCGAACTGGGGCGCGGCGGCGCTGATGATCAAAAACCGCAACGTCGGCGAGACGCTGCACGATCCGAAAAAAATGGCTATCGCCTGCGGCATCATCGGCACCATCGTCGTGACCTTCCTCAACCTCACGGCCTCTTCCGTACCGGAATCCTTACAGGTCACCGCCGTTAAGGTACTGGTGCCTGCCGCTAACCTGCTGGTGAACACCGTCATGCCGGTGATTTTCTGGCTGGCGGCCATCGACGCGGGCAAAAAATCGGGCTTCTGGGCGACGATTTTCGGCGGCGCGGCGCAGCTGATCATGGGCAATGCCGTTCCGGGCCTGGTGCTGGGGATCCTGATTGGTAAAGGCGTGGAAGAGAGCGGCTGGAACCGCGTCACCAAAGTGATGATGGGCGCTATTGTCGCGCTGTTCGTGCTGAGCGCCTTCTTCCGTGGCTTCGACATGAAAATGATCGAATCTTTCCATCTGACCGTGCCGAACTGGCTCGATCTGATCCACAACTCGCTCAGCGGTAAATAACGGAGACGGCAATGGAACAGAATAAAGGGTTTTGGTATGCCGACTGGTCGTTCCCGATCTTCGTTGGCCTGCTCTCGTCCGGCGTGTTTGCCGGGACGCACATGTACTACCTCTACGGGATCGGCGCGTTTAACGAAGTGGCGTTTGTCTCGATGCTGCGCGCGGGGATTGATACCGGCGCGTATGGCGCGGTAGCGGCCTTCGGTGCCAGCTTCCTCTTTGCCCGTATTATCGAAGGCTCGCTGGTAGGGATCCTCGATATCGGCGGCGCGATCCAGACCGGCGTGGGCCTTGGCGTTCCGGCGCTGCTGCTGGGGGCGGGCATTATGTTCCCGGTGACCAACTTTATCGCCTCGCTGATCACCGGGCTGGTGATTGGTCTGGCGATTGGCTACCTGATCATTCTGGCGCGTAAGTTCACCATCAACCAGAGCGACTCCACCTACGGTGCGGATGTGATGATGGGCGCGGGCAACGCATCTGGTCGTTTCCTGGGCCCGCTGATTATCCTCAGCGCGATGGCGGCGTCGATTCCTATCGGTATCGGCTCGCTGGTGGGCGCACTGCTGTTCTATATCTGGCAGAAGCCGATTACCGGCGGCGCGATCCTCGGCGCGATGATCTTAGGCTCCATTTTCCCGGTCGCCATCAGTTAACCCGTGCGGGCGCAGCTGCGCCCGCCTTTACAGGAGAAAGCTATGTTTGATTTACTCCTGCGCCGCGCGCGTCTGGTCGACGATACCGTCACCGATATCGCTTTGCAGGACGGCAAAATTGCGGCGCTGGGCGAGATTAATGGTCCGGCATCCGCCGACATCGATCTTCAGGGCGAATATTACGTCAGCGCAGGCTGGATTGATTCCCACGTCCACTGCTACCCCAACTCCCCGATTTATCATGATGAGCCGGACAGCATCGGCATCGCCACCGGCGTCACCACCGTGGTCGACGCGGGCAGCACCGGCGCGGATGATATTGATGATTTTTATGCCATTACCCGTCAGGCAACCACTGAGGTTTATGCGCTGCTAAACATCTCCCGCGTCGGGCTGATCGCGCAGAACGAACTGGCGAATATGGTCAATATAGACCGCGACGCCGTGCGCGACGCCGTTAAACGTTACCCGGATTTTATCGTCGGCCTGAAGGCACGGATGAGCAGCAGCGTGGTCGGCGACAACGGTATCGCGCCGCTGGAGCAGGCCAAAGCCATGCAAAAAGAGAACGGTGATGTTCCGCTGATGGTGCATATCGGCAACAATCCGCCGGATCTCGACGATATCGCCGAACGCCTGACCCACGGCGACATCATCACCCACTGCTATAACGGCAAACCCAACCGCATTCTCACCCCCGCTGGCGAACTGCGCGCGTCCGTTACGCGCGCCCTTCAGCGCGGCGTGCGGCTGGACGTGGGCCACGGCACCGCCAGCCTCAGCTTTGCGGTGGCGCAGAAGGCCATCAGCATGGGCATTCTGCCGCACTCCATCAGCTCGGATATCTACTGCCGCAACCGCATCAACGGACCTGTGCATTCGCTGGCGAACGTGATGTCGAAATTTCTCGCCATCGGCATGTCGCTGCCGCAGGTGATCGAATGCGTGACCGCCAGTGCGGCAGAGGGGCTGCGGCTGAAAAACAAAGGGCGGCTGGCCGTCGGCTTCGATGCCGACCTGACCATTTTTACCCTAAAACGCCAGCCCACGCTGCTGGTGGATGCGGAAAACGACAGCTTACAGGCTGACAAATTACTGGTCCCGCTCGCCGCCGTGCGCGCGGGCACGATTTATCCGACCGAACAAGGGAGTGCGGAAGATGCCTTCAATTTATGAAAAGTACGGTTTAAAACAGGTGATTAACACCTCCGGACGCATGACGGCGCTTGGCGTCTCCACGCCGCGTCCGGAGGTGGTGCAGGCCGCGATGGACGGTATGAATCACTATTTCGAGATGAAAGATCTGGTCAACAAAACCGGCGACTACATTGCGCAACTGCTGGAGGTGGAAGGCGCGACGGTGGTCTCCTGCGCCTCCGCAGGCATCGCGCAATCCGTGGCCGCCGTGCTGGTGAAAGACAGCGACTGGCTGCTGGAAAACCTGCACGTGACCCCCGTTGAAAACAACGAAATCGTGCTGCCGAAAGGCCACAACGTCAATTTCGGCGCGCCGGTCGGCACCATGGTGGCGCTGGGCGGCGGCAAGATCGTCGAAGCGGGCTATGCCAACGAATGCTCCGCCGATCAGCTGGCGGCCGCCATCACTCCGCGCACCGCTGCCATTCTGTATATTAAATCGCATCACTGCGTGCAAAAAAGCATGCTCAGCGTGGAGCAGGCGGCGGTTGTCGCCCGTAAGCACGACCTGCCGCTGATCGTTGACGCGGCGGCGGAAGAGGATCTGCACGCCTATTACCGTTCTGGCGCGGATCTGGTGATCTACAGCGGCGCGAAAGCGATTGAAGGGCCGACCAGCGGGCTGGTGATCGGCAAAACCCAGTACGTTGAATGGGTGAAGCGCCAGACGGCGGGCATTGGCCGCGCGATGAAGGTGGGTAAAGAGGGGATCCTTGGCCTGACCTGCGCGATTGAACATTATCTTACCGCCGAGAAAGAGAGCGGGGCGGAGATGGTCGAAAAAATGACGCCATTTATTGATTCGTTGAATGCTCTGAGCGGCATAACCGCCCGTGTGGTGTGGGACAGCGCCGGGCGCGATATCGCCCGCGCCGAGATCAAATTTGACGAGGCGGTGACCGGTGTGGCGACGGGCGATCTGGTCGCGGCGCTGAAGCAGGGCGAGTACGCCATTTATTTCCGCGGCTATAAAGCCAATGAAGGGATTATTGAAGCCGATGTGCGCAGCGTGAACGCTGCCCAGCTGGAAATTGTGGCGCGCCGTATCGCCGAGGTTGTTAATCAGGAGAAAACCGCATGAAACTCACCCCCCATTTTTACCGCGACCGCGTCTGTCTGAACGTGCTGGCAGGCTCTAAAGCTAACGCCAGCGCCATCTATGAAGCGGCGGAAGGCCATGTGCTGGTGGGCGTGCTCTCCAAAAACTACCCCGACGTGGCGAGCGCGGTGGCCGATATGCGCGAATATGCCGCGCTGATTGATAACGCGCTTTCCGTCGGGCTGGGCGCGGGCGATCCGAACCAGTCCGCGATGGTCAGCGCCATTTCACGCGAAGTGCAGCCGCAGCATGTCAATCAGGTCTTCACCGGCGTCGGGCCGAGCCGTGCCTTACTGGGGCAGAACGAGACCGTGGTCAATGGTCTGGTCTCGCCGACCGGCACGCCGGGCAAGGTGAAAATTTCCACCGGCCCGCTGAGCAGCGGAGCGCCGGAAGGCGTCGTGCCGGTAGAAACGGCGATCGCGTTGTTGAAGGATATGGGCGGTAGCTCGATCAAATATTTCCCGATGGGCGGGCTGCAATGCCGTGATGAGTATCAGGCGGTGGCAGAAGCCTGCGCCCGTCACGATTTCTGGCTGGAGCCGACTGGCGGTATCGATCTGGAAAATTTCGGCGAGATTTTGCAGATTGCGCTGGATGCGGGAGTGAGCAAAATCATTCCTCACATTTATAGTTCGATTATTGATAAGGTGAGTGGCGATACCCGGCCGGACGATGTACGTCAGCTGTTGGCGATAACGAAGCGGTTGGTGGGGTAACCACCCTCACCCCGGCCCTCTCCCTGAGGGAGAGGGAGAAAACCTACCCGCTCTGCGATACAAGAGGAAACTGACGTGCGATTCCCGAACCAACGTTTAGCGCAATTGTTCGACATGCTGCAAAACGAGACGCTGCCCCAGGACGAACTGGCGCAGCGGCTGGCGGTATCCACGCGCACCGTTCGGGCCGACATCACCGCGCTTAACGCTCTGCTGGCGCAGCACGGTGCGCAGTTTATCCTCAGTCGCGGCAACGGTTATCAGCTTAAAATCGACGATCCCACCCGCTATCAGACCCTGAAAAGCGCCCAGCCGCGCGCGTTGCGCATACCGCGCAGCGGGCAGGAGCGGGTGCATTATCTGATGGTGCGCTTCCTCACCGCCGCCTTCTCGCTGAAGCTTGAGGATTTGGCGGATGAGTGGTTCGTCAGCCGCGCCACCTTGCAAAACGATATGGCGGAAGTGCGCGAGTGGCTCCAGCGCTACAATCTGACCCTCGAAACGCGTCCGCGCCACGGTATGAAGCTTTTCGGCAGCGAAATGGCGATCCGCGCCTGCCTGACGGATCTGCTGTGGACGCTGGCGCAGCAGGATAATCTCAACCCGCTGGTGACGGAAGTCGCGTTGAATGCTGGCGTGCCGCAACAGCTGGCAACGTGGCTGGATAGCTGTTTTACCCGCCATCATATTCGCCTGACTGATGAAGGTGAGCTATTTCTGCGTCTCTACTGCGCGGTGGCGGTGCGGCGCATCAGCGAAGGGTATCCGCTACCGGAATTTGCGACAGAAGAGGTTGATGAAAACGTGCGTGAAGCGGCGCGCGACATCGTTGCTGCGCTGGCGCAGCTTGCCGGTAAACCGCTCGCCGCATCGGAAGAAAACTGGCTGCGGGTGCACATCGCCGCCCGTCAGGTCCAGGACATAGCCCCCAGCGCGATCAATGCCGACGACGATGAGGCGCTGGCTAACTACATCCTGCACTACATCAATACCCACTATAACTACAACCTGCTTAACGACGCCCAGTTGCATGCGGACCTGCTGACCCACATTAAAACCATGATCACCCGCGTGCGCTATCAGATCATGATCCCCAATCCGCTGCTGGAGAATATCAAACAGCACTACCCGATGGCGTGGGACATGACCCTGGCAGCGGTTTCCGGCTGGGGAAAATACACGCCTTACACCATCAGTGAAAATGAGATCGGTTTTCTGGTACTGCATATCGGTGTCGGTCTGGAGCGCCATTACAACATCGGCTATCAGCGCCAGCCGCGTGTACTGCTGGTCTGCGATGCCGGCAACGCGATGGTGCGGATGATCGAAGCGGTGCTGGCGCGCAAATATCCACAAATTGAGGTCACGCGTACCCTGACCCTGCGCGATTACGAACAGTGCGAAACGCTCAGCGAAGATTTTGTGATTGCCACTGCGCGCGTCAGTGAGAAAGATAAGCCGGTGGTGATCATCGCGCCGTTTCCCTCCGACTATCAACTGGAGCAGATTGGTAAACTGGTGCTGGTCGACCGTACCCGCCCGTGGATGCTCAATAAATACTTCGACGCCGCGCATTTTACGATTATTAACGAATCCATCGACCAGCAGGCGCTGTTTAAAAGGCTGTGCGACCAGCTCCAGGATGAAGATTTTGTCGATGCGGAATTTCTCGATTCCGTCACCGAGCGCGAGGCGATTGTCAGCACCATGCTCGGCGACGGCATCGCCCTGCCGCACGCCCTGGGGCTGCTGGCGAAGAAAACGGTAGTCTATACCGTGCTCGCTCCCCAAGGGATCGCCTGGGGCGATGAGACCGCGCACGTCATCTTTTTACTCGCCATCAGCAAGAGTGAGTACGAAGAGGCGATGGCAATTTACGATATTTTCGTTACCTTCCTGCGCGAACGTGCCATGACGCGGCTTTGCGCCTGCCGTGATTTTGACGAGTTTAAGTCGGTGGCAATGGAGTGCGTGAGCCGGTTTTGAGTGGAGGGATTAGGCGCTGGGGGAAAATGTTCAAAGCGATCGATTATCAGGCTATTTAACCCTGTTTTTTAGGTGTATCTTCTACCTAAAGATTACTGCATGGAAATGCGTTCAGTGTCAAAGAATGTGCCAATCGTCATCGAGATAGTTCGACGTATGAAGGAGGGAAGCACTGAGCCTTTCCTTTGTCGCTGTGACGATGGAAAACTCTATATAGTCAAGTCAAAACCCAGAATGCCTCCGCAAGAGCTTGTTGTAGAATTTGTAGCCGCAAATCTCGCTAGCGGCATCGGGCTTTCAATTCCAGACTTTTGCATTGTTGATATACCCGCAGAACTTATAGAGTATTCTCCTGAATTGTATGGGGAAATTAGCGATGGTTATGCTTTTGCCTCTCGTTTCATTGAGGGCGCCGCTGAGCTATCATTCAGACAGGCGCATAACCAGAATGTTGTACCGCTACGCGATCAGAAGATGATTTATCTCTTTGATAGATGGATATTAAATGCCGATCGCACCCTTACAGCGAAAGGTGGTAACGTCAATATGCTCTATGACGTTGCAAATGATAAGTACTACCTGATTGACCATAATCTTTCTTTTGATCATAGTGAACCAGCTGATGATTTTCAGCTTCATGTCTATAGCCCACTCAATAGGGCATGGCTATTTGATATGGTCGATAGAGAAAACGGTGAACAGGTGCTGCAGAATGCTATAGCTAATTTTTCAGAGTTTACCCAAGCGATTCCTGATGACTGGATCGGTGATGTAAAGCTGATAGCCTTTATGCAGAGCACCCTGGAGAGAGCCGCGACTGAAGAATTTTGGAGCACTATTTTATGACCACACCATGTCTGTACAGCATAGTGAGATACGCGCCATACGCAGACACAGAAGAGTTTGCCAATATTGGCGTGGTCATTTGTGCGCCGAAAGAAAGATACTTTGACTTCCGCCTGACCAAGAGAAACGACGCAAGGGTGAAAGGCTTCTTCCATGATGACAACTTGTTTCCCTTCGCTAAAGACGCCATTAGCCGCGAGCTTGAACTTGCTAAGCATCATGCAGGTAATATCATTACGGACAAACAGTTAGCACAATTTTTCCGTTATTTCACCGCCAGGAAAGAATCCATCTTTCACTTCAGCACCACGAGAGTAAGATTAACCAACGAGCCAAAAAAAGAGCTCGATCTGCTTTACTCGCATTATGTTAACCACATCAATTATACAAAAGAGCGGCGTGAAGAAATTCTCGCGGCCGAACTTAAGCGAAGCATTGAGCGAATCGATGGTTTGAAAAACATTTTTCGACACGATGTCATTGAAGGAATGTTAACGAAGTTTGGCATGCCGCTGGTGGCAAGAAGGGATGGCGTTATTAAAAAAGCCATTAAGCCCTTATCATTTTCTCAGGCAGAACCGGGTAAAATGACCGAGCATTGCGATCTCTGGGTTAACCGGATAAACCGGGCCGCAGAAGAGGATCTCTTAAGCGCTGATGATGTCCTTTTTACTCTCGAAGGGCCGGTTAATCCAACAAATCACCAGACGAAAGCGATGGACGTTATTAAAAGAACGATGGATAAGAGTGGGATCAATCACTGTCCCGTGAATAACGATAAAGAAACTATCGACTTCGCGAAACAAGCAATCGTTGTTCCTCCGGCCTCTCGCGATAATCTTATTCGTTAATGATTCCTGTAAGGAATCATTAACATCTCTTTATTTGTCATCAGACGGTTTATATTGCAGTCTCTCACCGCAAATGATGCACCACCTGATTGCTGCTACCGCGCCAGATTAGCGCCGGATCTTTCAGATCCTGTACAAATTTACCATCGACCAGCACGTTGATCAGGTCCACCACCTGCATTTGCGCTTCGTTCAGTTCATCCAGTTTATAGCCGGTCCACATCCAGATATCTTTCCCGGGACACTCGGCGCGGATCCGCTGCACCAGCGTCAGGATCTCCGGGACGTTTTGCGGATGGAGCGGATCGCCGCCGGAGAGGGTGATCCCCTGGCGCTTGATCCGCGTGTCGTTCAGATCGTGGATGATTTGATCGGCCATCGCCTGAGTGAACGGTTGACCGGAGTTCAGCCGCCAGGTGCTTTTGTTGTAGCAGCCGGGGCACTCATGTACGCACCCTGAGACAAACAGGGTGCAGCGCGTGCCGGGACCGTTGACTATGTCGACGGGGTAATACTGATGGTAGTTCATAGTGGTTTCCTGCCGGGTGGCGCTGCGCTTACCCGGCCTACCTATGTGGCGTGCCGCCGGGTATTGTGTGCGTCCCGTAGGCCCGGTAAGCGCAGCGCCACCGGGCATTGATGCCACGGACTCAGCCGATCTGACCGTTCCCCAAATGCTTCACGCGGCGTTTCACTTCTTCCTGCTTGCCGGCGTTAAACGGACGTGCGTCCGGGCTGCCTAAATACCCACACACGCGACGGGTAACGGATACCCGCGCTGCATCGTGGTTGCCGCATTTCGGGCAAGTGAAGCCTTTGCTGGTGCATTCGAACTCGCCGGTAAAGCCGCATTCGTAGCACTCGTCAATCGGCGTGTTGGTCCCGTAATACGGCACGTGCTGGTAGCTGTAGTCCCAGACGTCTTCCAGCGCTTTCAGGTTGTGCTGGATGTTCGGATACTCGCCGTAGCAAATGAAACCGCCGTTCGCCAGCGGCGGGTACGGCGCTTCGAAATCGATTTTGTCGTAAGGATTTACCTTTTTCTCGACGTCGAGGTGAAAGCTGTTGGTGTAGTAGCCTTTATCGGTGACGCCCGGCACCACGCCGAATTCGGCAGTATCCAGACGGCAGAAGCGGTCGCACAGGTTCTCACTCGGCGTGCTGTACAGGCTAAAGCCGTAGCCGGTTTCCTCTTTCCACTGATCCACCGCCTGACGCAGACGTTCAACAATCGCCACGCCCTTCGCACGCAGCGTTTCGCTGTCATACATATGCGTGTCGCCCGCCAGCGCATTAATGGTTTCGTGAATGCCGATATAACCCAGCGAAATAGACGCGCGACCGTTTTTGAAGATCTCCGATACATCGTCGTCCGCTTTCAGACGCACGCCGCAGGCACCTTCCATATACAGAATCGGTGCAACCCGCGCTTTGACGCCTTCCAGACGGGCGATACGGGTCATCAACGCTTTACGCGCCAGAACCAGACGCTCGTCCAGCAGTTTCCAGAACGCCGCTTCATTACCGTTGGCCTCCAGCGCGATGCGCGGCAGGTTGAGGCTAATCACGCCGAGGTTATTACGACCATCGTGAACCTGCTCGCCGTTTTCGTCTTCCCAAACTCCGAGGAAGCTGCGGCAGCCCATCGGCGTTTTAAACGAGCCGGTGACTTTCACCACCTGATCGTAGTTCAGGATATCCGGATACATGCGCTTGCTCGCACACTCCAGCGCCAGTTGTTTAATATCGTAGTTGGCGTCGCCTGGCTTGTGGTTCAGGCCATCACGGATCGCAAAGACCAGTTTCGGGAACACCGCCGTTTTACGGTTTTTGCCGAGGCCCGCGATACGGTTACGCAGGATCGACTGTTGAATCAGACGCGATTGCCAGCTGGTGCCGAGACCAAAACCAAAGGTGACAAACGGCGTCTGACCGTTGGCGGTGTGCAGCGTGTTCACCTCGTACTCAAGAGACTGGAACGCGTCGTAGCACTCTTTCTCAGTACGGGAATGCGCGTAGCCGTCAGCGTCCGGGATCTGCCACTCTTCTGCCGTTTTACGGTGTTTATTGAAGCTCTCGGTGACAAACGGAGCCAGCACTTCATCGATGCGGTTAATGGTGGTGCCGCCGTAAATATGGCTGGCAACCTGGGCAATAATCTGCGCGGTCACCGCCGTGGCGGTAGAGATGGATTTCGGCGGTTCGATCTCGGCATTACCCATCTTAAAGCCCTGCGTCAGCATGCCTTTCAGGTCGATCAGCATACAGTTGAACATCGGGAAGAACGGGGAGTAGTCGAGATCGTGATAGTGAATATCACCGCGCTCGTGCGCCTGTACCACGTCACGCGGCAGCAGGTGCTGACGGGCATAGTGTTTGGCGACAATACCGGCCAGCAGATCGCGCTGGGTCGGGATCACTTTGCTGTCTTTGTTGGCGTTTTCGTTGAGCAGCGCGGAGTTGGTTTGCTCGACCAGGCCGCGAATTTCCTGGTTCAGACGACCGCGTTTTTCACGCTGAATGTCGCGATCGTGACGGTACTCAATATAGGCGCGTGCGAGCTGTTTGTACGGCCCGGACATCAGCTGGTTTTCGACCGCCGTCTGGATCTCATTGATATCGACCTGACTGCGACTTTGCATCTGGTTGCTAACGACTTCTGCGACGGTGGCGCAATAGTCTGCGTCATCGACTCCCGCTGCTTTAGCTGCACGCAGAATTGCTTCTTTAATGCGCTCTGATTTGAACGGCGCTTTACAGCCATCTCGTTTCATCACATGCGGTGTCATGATCACTCCATATTTAAAAGAACAGGTTATCCACAAAGGGTGGGATGTCCCGGTAGTTTTTTTCGTTACTGTATCCAGAGACTTCCGGTAAGCATGGCCCTTTTTATCCACAGCCATTGCGAAAGGCTATGGTGCAATAATAGACGATAAATACAATATGTAGGGCCGGGCGGCATTTTAAGTTCTATATGTAGTGATTTGCATCAAAGATGTTTGCAGTTTTATTGATGCAGGACAAAGTAAAAAGGAGACAGTACAGAGGACGGGCGCTGTAGGGAGACAGATTTTTTCGGACTTATTTATGACTGCAAAAAGCCATAAAAAGAGCGTGGAAATAAAGCAGCCCGGTTTGACCAGGCTGCACAAGACTACTGTAGCCACCAGACCGCTTCGAACGGGCGAAGGGTCATTGCCGCTGGCTGTGCGGCCACTTCTTGATAGTTGTTCATCAGCACTTGCCACGCACCGTTCATCTTCTCCGGCTGCCAGTTCTGGCATTCGCGGTTCAGGTTGGCGATGACCAGCAACGTCTGTCCCTGCCACTGGCGGCGGTAACACCACAGATGTGGATGGTCCGGCAGCAGATCCTCGTAGTCCCCCCACGTCAGCACCGGCTGGGTTTTGCGCAGCGCGATCAGCGCCTGGTAGGTATAAAATACCGACTGCTTGTCCGCCAGCGCCGCCTCGACATTGATCTCGCTTGCGTTGGCGTTCACGCCGATCCACGGTTCACCGGTGGTAAAGCCCGCGTTGGGACCGTGGTCCCACTGCATCGGCGTGCGGCTGTTATCCCGCGAGCGGACCGCGAGAATATCCAGCAACTCCTGCGCATCGCGCCCGTTCACCCGCTGTTCAGCGAACATATTATGGCTCTCAACGTCCCGGTAATCCGTGATGCGGGTAAAGTGCGGATTGGTCATGCCAATCTCTTCGCCCTGGTAGATATACGGCGTGCCCTGCATACCGTGCAGCGCCATCGCCAGCATTTTGGCGGCGGGGACACGGTATTCGCCTTCGTCGCCAAAGCGCGACACAATGCGCGGCTGGTCGTGATTACACCAGAACAGCGCGTTCCACGCCCGCTGATGCATCCCCTGCTGCCAGTGGCGAAACAGGGATTTGAGCGCCACAAAATCGGGTGTCGCCTGGGTCCATTTCTCGCCAGCGGGATAATCCACTTTCAGATGGTGAAAGTTAAAGGTCATCGACAGTTCACCGCCATCCAGAGACGCGTACTGTTGGCAGTGCTCCAGGGTGGTGGAGGACATTTCCCCGACCGTCATCAGCCCGCGCGGCATAAACACATCGCGGCTCATCTCCTGCAAAAATTCATGCACGCGCGGGCCATCGGTATAAAAACGACGACCGTCGCCCAGTTCATCATTTGGGAACGTCAGATCTTTGGAGATAAGATTAATCACGTCGAGGCGCAGGCCATCAACGCCGCGATTGGCCCAGCATTCGCACACCTGCTTCAACTGGTCGCGCACGCGCGGGTTTTCCCAGTTCAGGTCCGCCTGCTCCGGCGCAAAAAGATGCAGATAATACTGCTCGCTCTCCGCCTGCCAGCGCCAGGCGCTGCCGCCGAATTTGGAACGCCAGTTATTCGGCGCTTCATCCGGCGTGCCGTCGCGCCAGAAATAGAACTCGCGATAAGGGCTCTCTTTATTGAGCGCTTCACGAAACCACGGATGCTGAGTGGAAGTATGGTTAAACACCATATCCAGAATAATGCGCATGCCGCGCGCTTTCGCCTCTGCCACCAGCGCGTCAAAATCATCCAGCGAACCGTAGGTGGGATCGATGGCGGTATAGTTGGCGACATCGTAGCCGTTATCGACCTGCGGGGAGATATAGAACGGCGTCAGCCAGAGTGCGTCAACGCCCAGCGTTTTCAGATAATCCAGGCGCTGGGTTACGCCGCGTAAATCGCCGGTGCCGCTGCCGGTCGTGTCCTGAAAGCTCTTCGGATAAATTTGGTAGATGACGCCGTTTTGCCACCAGTGAGGAAGGATATTCATGGTTATTTCCTGCAAATACGAAGGGGCGCAACTGCGCCCCGAAAAAGTCAGACAATCTGTAACGTACCCTGACGGTGCTTACGCTGATACATCACCGTGGTGAGGACCACCGGGATCACAATCGCGATCAGCATCGCAATGCCAAAGACCTGCCAGTAGCCCGGCTGGATAGAGAGAATACCCGGCAGGCCGCCAACGCCAATGCCGTTGGCCATCACGCCGTAAAGTCCACACAGCAAGCCCGCGAGGCCGGAGCCAATCATCGCGCAGAGCATCGGGAAGCGATATTTCAGGTTGATGCCGTACATCGCCGGTTCGGTGACGCCGAGGAAGGCGGCAATGGCGGCCGGAACGGAGATTTCCCGCTCGTTATGTTTGCGGCTGACAATAATAATGCCGAGCACCGCCGACGCCTGGGCAATGTTTGATAGCGCGATCAGCGGCCATACCGGCGTGCCGCCGAGGCTCTGGATCATCTGCATGTCGATGGCCAGGGTGGTCTGATGCACGCCGGTGATCACCAGCGGCGCATAAAGGAAACCGAACAACGCCGCGCCAATCGGGGCGAAGCTGCCGGTCATCAGGTGACGTACCGCAAAGGCCACACCGTCGCCAATCATGCGGCCAAACGGGCCGATAAAGGCGTGGGCGAGGAAGACCGCTAGCAGCAGCGAACAGACCGGGACCACCACCAGGTACAGATAGCTGGGCACGATACGCTTGAGGTAATTTTCAATAAAGCCAAGCGCCAGACCCGCCAGCAGCGCCGGGATCACCTGCGCCTGGTAGCCGACTTTGGCGATGCTGAACAGGCCGAAATTCCACACTTCCGGCGTCTGCTGACCCAGTAAGTAAGCGTTCATTAACTGCGGCGACACCAGCGTAATGCCGAGAACGATGCCGAGGATCGGTGTACCGCCCAGCTTACGTACCGCTGACCAGCAAATGCCGACCGGCAGATAGAAGAAGATCGCCTCGCCAATCAGCCATAAAAAGTCGTAGATCGTTTTCAGCGCCGGGAACATCTGCGCCAGCGTCTGACCGTTGCTCATCGGCAAGTCGCCGATCACATTACGGAAGCCCAGAATCAGGCCGCCGCTAATCAGGGCGGGCAGCAGCGGAAAGAAGATTTCGGCAAAGTGGGAGATGAGCTGCTCATACCATTTCATATTCTGCCGCGCGGCTTTTTTCGCCTGTTCTTTATCGGCGCGCGCCTGCCCTGTGGAGGCCAGCAGAACCTGATAATAGTCGCCGACATCGGTGCCAATCACCACCTGAAATTGTCCGGCATTGGTGAAACAGCCTTTAACCATCCGCAGTTGTTCAATCGCTTTCGGATCGGCCTTCGCCGGTTGGTTGAGCACGAAGCGCAAGCGGGTAATGCAGTGGCTGACGGTGGCGATGTTTTCGCGGCCGCCGACCAGTTCGATCAGCCGATCAATATCCTGTTGATTAACTTTACTCATCTTAAAGCCTCGTGGCAGATGTAAAGAGGGGGTCGGGGTGATAACTGGCGGAGAGAGTATATCTTTGGTGAATGAGTGAGAACGGGAACGTTCCCGAAACGTAGCGACGATCACATAAATTGTGTTTTGCGAATTACGAGAGGGTGGCGGGGATCACGATTTGCCGCGGCTCGCTGCGACCGTTGATCTGATCGATCAGCTGTGAGGCAGCCTGACGGCCAGCCTCGGCGTAGCCCGGATCGACGGTGACGATCTCCGGGTGCAGGAACTTGATCAGCGGCGTATTACCGACGCTGGCGAGCTGAACGCTGTCAATGCGCTGTTCCTGTAAATACTTGCTGGCACCCAGCGCCAGCGTATCGGTAGCGCAAACTAACGCGGTAGTGTCGGGCGTCAGCACGTCCACCACATGTTCATAGCCCTGCTTCATGGTCAGGCCCGGCAGGGTGGAGACCGTCGGCAGGCGATGCTTTTTGCAGAAGGATAACCACGCCTGATGGCGGCGCTGACCGGTGGTGATGTCACGATGCGGCACGCCAAGGTAGCTGATATGACGATGACCGCGATCGTAAAGGCGCTGCATCAGGATCTGAATTGCGCCTTCATCGTCATAGCATACTGAGGCAAAGCCTTTCGCATCGCGCGCCAGCAGGACCAGCGAAGATTGCCAGCTTGCCAGCATCTCCACGCCAATACCGGTAAAGCCAAACAGTACCACGCCGTCGATATTGCGACGTTGCAGCATGCCGAGATGCTCCTCGACCATCGCCGTCGAAAACTGGCTCTCAATCATGATCGGATCGTAGCCCTGCTCATAAAACACCGGCAGCATGGTCTGTACGGCCAGGTTTTCCGACAGTGAGTCCAGACGGGTGACAATAATCGCCACCACTTTGTCGCTCTGCCCGCGCATGGCGCGTGCAGAGCGGGAGGGCGAAAAGCCATGCTGCTGCATGACGGCTTCAACACGCTCGCGGGTACGCTCGCTGACGCCGCTTTCATTATTCAGCACGCGAGAGACGGTAGATTTACCCACTCCGCTTAAGCGCGCAATGTCTTTGATCGTCAGCCGGTTTTGCATCCTGTCGTCCCGTGAGGTGAAGCAACGCTTAAAAGAGCTTAACTTTACCTGGCTTAATAACAATGGGCAAAGTCTGGTTTATGTTCGGTTTAGTCACGTGGCGGTATCATACCGCCATAATTGCCACAAATTATATTTGCAGAACTATATAATTCACGGCGTTTTATTACCCCATTAACTTACCGGAGGCCGTATGGATCCCGATCCCACCCCTCTCCCGCGACGGAGACACCCCAACTTCCGGTAAGCCAGTCTTTTCACTGCCTTAGCGGAAGCGTAAGGCAGTGACGTTATCCGCGTCCCTGTAAAAATGTATTTGCCTGTCAGGCAGGGCTTTGCCACGCCTGAAGGAATTTCTGCGCCCCGTGACTAACGGGCGCGGAGGGACTGATTATGCTGAAAAATATTACCCGCCAGCTTTTTGCCCGGCTGAACCGTCATTTACCCCGCCGTCTGGTGCAGCGCGATCCGCTGCCCGAGGCCAAAAATATCACCGGCGCGGCGATCCCTGCATCGCTCGGCGAGCAGTGTCTGAAAATCGCAGCGATGCGCGAGCGCGATCTCTGGCACGCCTTCGACAGCCATCCGGAAGGGCTGAATGCGGCGGAAGTCGAGGCTGCCCGCGCCCGACATGGTGAAAACCAGCTTCCCGCCGAACAGCCGTCGCCGTGGTGGGTGCATTTGTGGATCTGCTATCGCAACCCGTTCAACCTGCTGCTGACCGTCCTCGGCATCGTTTCTTATGCGACGGAAGATCTCTTCGCTGCGGGCGTGATCGGTCTGATGGTAGGCATCTCAACGCTGCTTAACTTTATTCAGGAGGCGCGTTCAACGAAGGCGGCCGACGCCCTGAAAGCGATGGTCAGCAATACCGCCACGGTGCTGCGCGTCAGCAATGAGAAAGGGGAAAACGGTTGGGTGGAGCTGCCCATCGATCGGCTGGTGCCGGGCGATATTGTTAAGCTGGCGGCGGGGGATATGATCCCGGCGGACCTGCGCGTGCTCCAGGCCCGCGATCTTTTTGTGGCGCAGGCGTCGCTGACCGGAGAGTCTCTGCCGGTGGAGAAAGCCGCACACACCCGGCACACACAGCAAACCAATCCGCTGGAGTGCGATACCCTCTGTTTTATGGGCACTAACGTGGTGAGCGGCACCGCGCAGGCTCTGGTGATTGCCACTGGCGGCAATACCTGGTTTGGTCAACTCGCGGGGCGGGTGAGCGAGCAGGCCAGCGAGCCAAACGCCTTCCAGAAGGGAATTGGCCGCGTCAGCATGCTGCTGATCCGCTTTATGCTGGTGATGACGCCGCTGGTGCTGCTGATTAACGGCTACACCAAAGGCGACTGGTGGGAAGCGGCGCTGTTTGCCCTCTCGGTTGCGGTCGGCCTGACGCCAGAAATGCTGCCGATGATCGTCACCTCGACGCTGGCGCGTGGCGCGGTGAAGCTGTCTAAACAGAAGGTCATCGTCAAACACCTGGACGCTATTCAGAACTTTGGCGCGATGGACATCCTCTGCACCGATAAAACCGGCACCCTCACCCAGGATAAAATCGTACTGGAGACCCACACCGATATCGCCGGGAAAGCCAGCGATCGCGTGCTGCATTCCGCGTGGCTGAACAGTCACTATCAGACCGGGCTAAAAAACCTGCTGGATACCGCCGTGCTCGAAGGAGTGGACGAAGAAGCGGCGCGCGGGCTTTCAGAGCGCTGGCAAAAAATTGACGAAATCCCGTTTGATTTCGAGCGTCGCCGGATGTCAGTGGTGGTGGCAGAACAACCGGACGTGCATCAACTGGTCTGCAAAGGCGCGTTGCAGGAGATCCTCAATGTCTGTGCGCACGTCCGCCATAACGGCGACATCGTGCCGCTGGATGACGCCATGCTGCGCCGCGTTAAGCGCGTCACTGATACCCTGAACCGTCAGGGATTGCGCGTGGTGGCGGTTGCTACTAAATACCTTCCGGCGCGTGAAGGCGACTATCAGCGGATAGACGAGTCGGATCTGATCCTGGAAGGTTACATCGCCTTTCTCGATCCGCCGAAAGAGACGACCGCGCCTGCGCTGAAAGCGCTGAAAGCCAGCGGCATCACCGTGAAAATCCTCACCGGCGACAGCGAACTGGTGGCGGCGAAAGTGTGCCATGAAGTAGGACTGGATGCGGGGCAAGTGGTGATCGGCAGCGATATTGAAGGGTTGAGCGATGACGAACTGGCGCGACTGGCGCAATGCACCACGCTGTTTGCCCGCCTGACGCCGCTGCATAAAGAACGCATCGTCACCCTGCTCAAGCGTGAAGGCCATGTGGTCGGCTTTATGGGCGACGGCATTAACGATGCTCCCGCGCTGCGTGCCGCAGACATCGGGATTTCCGTGGACGGCGCGGTGGATATCGCCCGCGAGGCCGCCGACATCATCCTGCTGGAAAAAAGCCTGATGGTGCTGGAAGAGGGCGTCATCGAAGGACGCCGCACCTTTGCCAATATGCTCAAATACATTAAGATGACCGCCAGTTCAAACTTCGGCAACGTTTTCAGCGTGCTGGTGGCCAGCGCCTTTCTGCCATTCCTGCCGATGCTGCCCCTGCATCTGCTGATCCAGAACCTGCTGTACGATGTATCCCAGGTGGCGCTGCCGTTTGATAACGTTGACGATGAGCAGATCCAGAAGCCGCAGCGCTGGAACCCGGCGGATCTGGGGCGCTTTATGATCTTCTTCGGACCGATCAGCTCGATTTTCGACATCCTGACATTCTGCCTGATGTGGTGGGTGTTCCACGCCAACACGCCGGAGTCGCAGACCCTGTTCCAGTCCGGCTGGTTTGTCGTAGGGTTGCTGTCGCAGACGCTGATTGTGCATATGATCCGCACCCGCCGCCTGCCGTTTATCCAGAGCCGCGCCGCCTGGCCGCTGATGCTGATGACGCTGCTGGTGATGGTGGTCGGCATTGCGCTGCCGTTCTCGCCGCTGGCAAGTTATTTACAGCTCCAGGCGCTGCCGCTGAGCTACTTCCCGTGGCTGATCGCGATTCTGGCGGGGTATATGACGCTGACGCAACTGGTGAAAGGAATTTATAGTCGTCGGTATGGCTGGCAGTAAATAAGACCTTCGGCGGTGCGGTATAGCAATTATACTGACCGCCAGGAGGTATTCGTGATAGCGGCATGGCAATAATCAATAACATCATCTCTTAACGTGTTATTGAACTTCTCATTCCATGCCATAACAATATTCCACTCGGTTAAAGGATGGTTTATCGTCAATGATAATACATCCTTATGCTCATCATACCATGCGCTTTCAGGAATGAGAGCGTAGCCAAAATTTTCCTTTACCAGTGAAAGAATATTAGTATAACTACTGATCTCTTTAAGATTTGGGGTTGAAGATATACTTTTCAGAAATGTAGAGGTGATATGGTGTGTGCCTGCGCAGGCATTGGCGTCAATACAAAAGAATTCGTTATTCATTAAAATATCGCTAATGTCCTGTGCCTCAATAAGCGATTTTTTACTGTGATGGTAAATTAAAATAAGACGATCGCGCCTGATAAACATTTGTTTTAGCGGCGTACTGGCTTGTTCGCGCATAAATGCCAAATCCAGCTCGCCGGAAAGCAACTTCTCATTTTGTTGGGAGGTTGCAAGATCGATGAGGGTGATGTTCTTTTGTGGGCATTTTTTTGTGAATCCATTGAGTAATGCAGGTGCCAGATCCCGTGTCGCCATCCCAAATCCAACCGTCAAATCATTAGGGTTAGTTAAGGTGATGGCTTTGTGCCTTAATAAATCATAGGCGTTTAATATGTTATTTATTTCATTAAATAACAATTGCCCATTCTTAGTCAAGATTGTACCACTCTTGATTCTGGAAAAAAGATTAAGCCCCAACTCCCCTTCAAGCGCCTGTATCTGTTTTGTTAGTGTTGACTGTGTAACGCACAAACGCTCTGCCGCACGTTGAAAATTGCCAGTATTGGCTAGCTCAATAAAAGCCTTGAGAACCTTTTGATTCATATTCGTTTGAGGAAATAGTCAATTATTTTTTTTCATTATACAAACGATTAAGCGGTATGTAAAAAGATAAATGTTGAATCCGGGCGGGAAACGTTAGCTTTTTTTATTAATTAGGTAATATAAGCCGCAGGTGGATTGTTGCCAGACTTTAATTTTTAAAATGCTGAACGAGCACGTTTACCGAGTTTTTGCGGGGTAATTCCCTTATTGGAAGATTATTAATATTCACTCAAGCAATGTTTTTGGTTCTATGTATAGAAAACGGTAATGATTTAAAAGGAATGTACCGTCATTTACGTGGAACATTGCTATGTGCATTTTTTATGATGCAAGGAAAACAGCATGTCGATAGTGACTTCTAAGTTGCGAAACTCAAAGAGGATATTAAATTCATTTTCGGAGATTATAAGTAACTCAAAGTTAATTTACGGTGAGAATGATTCCTCTGAACTCCCTGTAATAAATGTTATTGAAATTCACCCCACTGACATTTGTGATTTGCAGTGTAGCTATTGTAGTTATAAAAATCAGCAGCACAGAGGGTTGCTTAATTTTAATACCGTTAAAAATATATTGCGATTGAATCCAAAAGCCGTAGTTATTGCCGGTGGAGGAGAACCCACTCTCTATAAAAATGACGGAGTTGACTTAAATGATGTTATTGATTTTTTATCAGCAAATAATATTGCGGTAGGGCTGATAACCAATGGTAGTCGAAAATTAGAGAAGGCCACCCTGGATAAACTAAGCTGGCTTCGCGTTTCTCTGGATGCAATCAACGAAGCGGAGTTTTTTAATCTTAAACATGGTAAGTTATCTGTCCGCAAAACGTTTCTGCATGCGGCAATAAATTCGAAATGCCAGCATGTAGGGATTGGTTTTTTATATGGCGATCATAACATTAATAATTTGCTCAGCATTTGTCGTGATATTTTTAGCGACTTTAATCACCATGTCAATATTCAGTTCAGACCCATATGTCGTATTCAGTCATGTGATTGTCCCTCACCGAATTATGCGACTGATAAAAGCTTTACGTCCGATCGCGAACTTTTTTGGCAGGAAAGTATTGCACGGTTAAAGGAGCAGCTATCAGCGACGGCCAGCGAAGATGAAGCCTTATATAATTTTGTGGTCAATAATACAAATTTATTAAATGTACTGACCAATACAGGGGAAAGAACGCTTAATTTCACACATTGCTATTCTACTTTAGCTCGCTGGTTGATCAGGGCCGATGGTAATATTTATCCATGCGTGATGAAGGCAACCAACGAGGGATTACCTGTAGGAAATCTATCTTCTCTTTCGGTTGCAGAAATAAATAATAACCTGAAGGGTTATTATGATTTATCGCCTGAATTTTGCCGGGGTTGTGAAGTATGTTGTCGCTTAGCTGGAGTCGTGAATGAAACAGTAGACAAGGCAGCGCAGCAAGGATTTATACCGAATAACGATAGTAATATTAGTGATTATTTTTATTGAGGAGCTGTAATGAAAAATTTTCCAGGTTGGCCTCAGTTCGATAAACAAAGCTATGCTGATATCGAAGAGATCTTGTCCAGTGGTAAGGTAAATTACTGGACCGGAAAAAAAGGGGTGCAGTTTGAGCGAGATTTTGCTGAGTGGAATGGCTCGGCATATGCTATTTCCTGCTCATCAGGAACATCGGCAGTACACATTGCGGTGAGTTCATTAAATATAGGGCCAGGTGATGAAGTCATTGTACCTTCATACACGTTCATCGCCACGTCTTTCGCGGTGTTACAGGCTGGTGCTATTCCCGTTTTTTGTGATGTAACGCCTGACCATACTATTGATCCAAATAAAATAGCCGAGCTCATCACACCCCGAACGAAAGCGATTATTGTTGTTCATCTGTATGGGGTGGTATGTGACATGGCCCCTATTATGGCTATTGCTAAAAGCCATAACTTAAAGGTTATTGAAGATAGCGCACAGTGTATTGGTGGGCGGTATAAAGGGAAAAAGACAGGCAATATCGGTGATATCGGTACGTTTAGCTTCTGTCAGGGTAAGCATTTTACTACCGGCGGCGAGGGCGGAATGGTTGTCACGAATAACGAGGATGTTGCCTGGGAATGTCGGGCATTCCGCGATCATGGTTTCGATGTAAAACGCAAAATAGATTTGTTGACGTTAGAAGAACAAACATTCCATGTGCATAACCGCATTGGTTTTAATTATCGCATGACCGAAATGCAATCTGCGATTGGGATAAATGAACTTAAACGCTTTGATAGCTGGAATTTAACACGCAGAAAAACGTTTGCGGCTATTTACGATGAGGCATTTGCAAATATGCCTGAGATCGCCTCTATCCCTTTCACGTCTGAGGAGAGAGAGAACGCGTACTGGTTGTATCCGTTAGTATTAAATCACGATAACTTTCCTGTTGATGCGGCAAAGGTTTTATCTGAACTAAAAAAAGCAGGCATTCCTGCATTTAAAATTCAGTGGCCTGAAGCTTATGGCGAAAAAGTTTACCGTGAGTTAAACGGCTTTGGTAGCGTCGATTTTCCATTTAAATCAAAAGAGTATACCGATCCAAAGTCCGTAGAGTATTCAAAGGTTGTTTGTGAAAAAGCAAGAAGCCTGCTGCCTGTTACCTTCAGTCTTTATCTTCATCCGACATGGAGTGTGGAGCATATTAATACCTGTATTAAAGGTGTTAAGCAGGTTTTTGATAAATGCAAACAAGATCTATAATGGCGGGGAAAGAAATTATGCAAAATATCGACCTTCACGTTCACTCCTCATGGAGTGATGATGCTGACTTTTCCGTCAGTCGGCTGATGACAATCGCAGAAAAAGAGAATGTTTCTGTATTATCCATCGCCGATCATAACTCATCTTCCTCGGTGGAAGAGGCTATCTACTGGGGGCATAAGTATAATATCCACGTACTGCCGGGTATTGAGATTGACTGCTCATTTGGCAATAATAACTATCACCTCCTGGGCTATGGTTATCGCCGCCATAGTACTGACTTTGCCGAGGTTAAGCGTAATTTTGATCGGCTACAACACGCGGCAACACCGATAAAGATTGAGAAGCTAAAAGCGCTCGGTTTGTTCCTTGATGAAGAGCGGCTTTTTGCGCTGGCGGGAGATCGTGTACCGCAGGAAGAGGAGATGGCGGAGCTGATCCTTGAGGATGAACGCAACGCCGGAAACGCGCTGCTTATTCCCTACAGAAAAGGCAATGCGCGGGGAGATATGCCGCTGATCAATTTCTTCTGGGATTTTTTTGGTAAAGGAAAATCCTGTCATGTAGAGATTGCGTTTCCTCCCTTACAGGACATGGTTGAGATTATTCGCAGTAACGGGGGAATTCCTGTTATTGCGCATATTGGTGCTAACGTAAAGAGCGGGCATACCGATGTGATTAGCGAGATGGTGAAATCAGGGGTCATGGGGGTGGAAGTTTTCTCCAGCTACCATAATAACGATCTTCGCCAGCAGCTATATGACTATGCCCAGGAACGCTCGCTGTTAATGACCTGCGGGAGTGACTTTCACGGTAAAAATAAGCCCAACATTCGGATGGGAAGTTGCCAGCTGAATCAGGCTGAAAGCGCAAAAGTGGAAGCCTTTTTGGATCGCGTTACGCTTTTCTAAATCTGTTGCTTAACCTGTGCCCGGTCAGTCGTTGTGCCGGGCATAACATCACGTTTCTGCACCGTATAAAGGCGTTTATTTTAAACCAGGTGATATATTCCCCCTCTGTTTAAAAGGCGTTTTTTGCCCGCAAACGGACTGATTTGATTCACCCCAGCTGTGCGATGCCATATCCAATAGTAAAGATTAACAAAATAATGGATACCCAGCAAAACTTATAAAATGCATTATTTGCGCCAATTCCAGTGCGAGCGAGAAAAGTATTTTCTTCTTTGATATGCCGGGCAGAGATCTCACGGAAGCGGCGAATATAATAAATGCAATAACACAGTAAGAGGGGGAGAATCAGTGCGCCAGTTATTTTTGAAAAAGCGACGCTGAGCAATACGGCGGCAGCAATAAAACCCACATAGACTATCGTTGCAGTTGATTCTAATTCTTTTAACTCGCTGCGTACTTCCGCCGCGTGCAACTCCCGCCAGCGCCGGAGCGTGCTGATGCTGAATCCATAGGTTTCGCACAAGACTTTATCAGGGACGCCGCTTTTAGACTGTTGCAGAAAATCAGCAATTTGTTCCTCGGTAAAGCGCGCTTTTGCCATTATCGTCCCTCCCTGGCCGGGCGGACAAGCGCCCGGCGTAGCACCTTCACGTCATGCGATTAACGACGCAAGGCGATGGCTTCAATCTCAATCTTCACATCTTTCGGCAGACGGGCCACTTCCACGCAGGAGCGTGCCGGGAAAGAGGCGTTATGCTCGGTGAAAAATGCTTCGTAAGTCGCGTTAACGGTAGCGAAGTCATTCAGATCCTTCACGAAAACGGTGGTTTTCACGATATCTCCGACTTTCAGGCCCGCCGCTTCGACGATGGCTTTCACATTCTCCAGCGACTGACGCGCCTGAGCGGAAACATCGTCCGCCACGCTGCCGGTTTTTGGATCGACCGGGATCTGGCCTGACGTAATGATCATGCTGCCAAGGTCAACGCCCTGAACATAAGGGCCGATAGCTGCTGGTGCATTTTCCGTCGCAATAGTTTTAGACATACTCTCTCCTGAAGTTATTCAATGTGTTCATGTAGGATGGCCCCATTATACAAACATTCTTCCGGCACAGGCGAAAAAGTGGGTAACGTAAAGTGTTATCCAATGTAATAGGGGGCAGTGCGGATGCGGTGTAACTCAGACGCAGACGCGGGGGGGCAACCTGCCCGGCGGCGCTTCGCTTGCGCGGGCCTACATTTGATGGGTTTTTTAGGCCGGGTAAGGCATAGCCGCCACCCGGCATTGCCCGGCACAATAGCCAGCGTAGTCTGTCATCCATCCCCGCCACATCTTAATCAGTGCCGGGAATGAAATTAATTTGCCAGCACCACCTGATGCGAGAACTCTTTCTCGCAGTATTTACACTTCAGCGCAATATCGTCCGCGCGCTTTTTAACGCTGAAGCTGGACTTCACCGGCTCCGCATGGCTGATGCAGTTGCTGTTCGGGCAGGTCAGCACCGCATCAATCCGCTCGGGCAGGTTAGGGTGCGATTTACCCACCACTTCATAATCGTCAATACGGTTAACCGTTGCCAGCGGGGCATACAGCGCCAGCTGGTCAACCTGCTCATCGGTCAGAAAGGTGTTTTCAATCTTGATGATGTCCTTACGGCCCATCGCGCCAGACGGCAGGTTGAGGCCGACCGTCACGCGCTGCTCGGTCTCGGTCAGTTTAAACAGCGTCAGCAGCCGGAAGCCGACCTGCGCAGGGATGTGATCGATAACGGTGCCGCGTTTAATGGCTTCAACCTGTAGTTTATTATCGTGTGTCATGGTCTTCCCCTTACAGTGCTAAGTCTTGATTCAGAACCAGTGCCAGCAGCGCCTGGCGGGCGAAAATTCCGTTGCCGGCCTGCTGGAAATACCAGGCGTGCGGCGTTTTATCGACGTCGGTGGCGATTTCGTCAATGCGCGGCAGCGGGTGCAGCACCTTCATATTCGCGCGCGCGCCGTTAAGGTCGCTGGCGCGCAGGACAAACTGTGCTTTCACGTTGGCGTACTCCGACGGGTCCAGACGCTCTTTCTGCACGCGCGTCATATAGAGAATATCGACCTCAGTCACCACCTCATCAATGGCGTGATGCACGCTCCAGGCGATCCCTTTCTCATCCAGCATATCCAGGATGTACTGCGGCATCGCCAGCGCGTCCGGGGCGATAAAGCAGAAGCGGTTGCCGCTAAATTTCGCCAGCGCCTGCGCCAGCGAGTGCACGGTACGGCCATATTTCAAATCGCCGACCATCGCGATAGTGAGATTCTCCAGCCGCCCCTGGGTTTCCTGGATGGTGAAGAGATCCAGCAGCGTCTGCGTTGGATGCTGGTTCGCGCCGTCGCCCGCGTTCAGTACCGGCACCGCGCCGGAGAATTCGGTCGCCAGACGCGCCGCGCCTTCCTGCGGGTGACGCATTACAATGGCGTCCACATAAGTGCTGATGACGGAGATAGTATCCGCCAGGGTCTCTCCCTTTTTGCCAAGCGAAGTGTTGGCGCTGTCTGAGAAACCGACCACGCTGGCACCCAGGCGATGCATCGATGTTTCAAACGACAGACGGGTGCGCGTCGACGCTTCGAAGAAACAGCTGGCGATCACTTTATGCTTCAGAAGTTCCGGCTGCGGGCTGGCCTTAAGCTTTGCCGCGGTCACCAGCACCAGCTCAAGCTCCTCGCGGCTGAGATCGTTTATGGAAATGATATGTCTCTGAAATAACGGATTAGCCATGTTTATCTCCTGACGCCTGGGCAAAAAAAAGCCCCTGCAATGAGGGGCTTTGAGAATGTATTGAGCAACGGAAAGAAAAACGGCAGGCCTGCACCCTGTTTCAGGTGCGCTAAGACAGTATGTCGTAGACACTGGACCATGCTTCCTCCCGGCAAATTGTCGGCGATTATACTCAGCTCTAAAACGGGATCAAGCGATTCATGGCGTTTTTATTCAACGCAAACGGTTCTATTGAATATTAATTCATATTTAGTATGTAATTAATCTGCTTGTGGACCAGCGCGGTGCGCTTCACCGCCCGCGGCGCGACCCAGACGATATTGCCGCTCGCCACAATGCCCAACACCTCCGGCAGCGCGCGATGATCGAGGATCCGCGCCACCGCCCGGCCATAGCCCGGCACGGTATGAATAAGAATAAATTCGCTGTTGTGCTCCACGCTGACCACCATCTCCGCCACCGATCGCGCCGCGTCCGGCGCGGGGCGTAGTTTAGGGTTCAGCGAATAAATTTTTTGCCCGCGGGCGTTGCGAATTTTTATCACCCCCAGCAGCGTGAGCAGGCGCGAGACTGAAGACTGGCTAATATTTTCAAAGCCATGCAGCTGTAAGTCACGGCGAATCTCTTCCTGCGAAAAGTAGCTTTTTTCGGCAATCAAACGCTGACACACGGTGAGCTGAAGCTGTTCTTTGGGGGAGTATTCACCATATTCCTTCATTCTTTTATCCTGTAATATCAGTTTGTTATCAGCCTCTCCCTTCTCCCGCATGCGAAGGGATACCGTATGATGTCATTGAGTTCGAATGAATGGCGCTGCGTCCTTCAGGTGCAGCGCCACCGTACCTATAGTAATGCCCCGATGCTTAAAGTTGCCATAATAACCAGCGTCAGGATGACGAGCAGCGGCGCAACCCACTTCAGATAACGTACGTAAGGAACGCGGGCAATCGCCAGTCCGCCCATTACCACTGCCGAAGTTGGCGTCACCAGGTTAACAATCCCGGAGGCGGACTGGTAAGCGGTGACCACCAGATCGCGCGGCACGCCAGCAAAATCCGCCAGCGGTGCCATAATGGGCATGGTTAACACGGCAAGACCCGACGACGACGGCACGAGGAAGGAAAGTACCACCTCCAGCCAGTACATCACGTTGATAAAGGCCATGCTGGAAAGGCCGCTGACGGTCTCCTCCGCGCTGTGCAGGATCGTGTGGGTAATCATGCCTTTATCCATAATCACCACAATGCCGCGCGCGATACCGATAATCAGCGCCACGCCCAGCAACTCCCGTGCACCGTTGATAAAGGTCGAGGTCAGTTCCTCTTCACTCATTCGGGCAATGATACCGACGATAATCGCCGCGACGAGAAAAACCGCCGAAATTTCCGCCATCCACCATCCCTGCACCGCCACGCCATAAATCATCACGGCGAACGCGAGGGCAAAAATCACCAGGATCAGCTTACGCACTGGCGTAAATGCCAGCGAGTCCTGCGTTTTTTCCCCGAGAAAATGCGCCCGGTTTTCTTCTTGTTTATCGGCGACGATAGAACGGGAAGGGTCGAGCCGGACCTGACGGGCATAGCGCATCACCCAGACCACGCAAATGATCCAGCCTGCCACCAGCAACACCGCGCGCATCCCGATCCCGTCGGTAAAAGGAATTCCGGCAGCGTTAGCGGCAATGACCGTTGCAAAAGGATTGATAGTGGAGCCCAGCGTGCCAATCCCCGCGCCGAGCAGGATCGTCGAGGCGGCAACCACCGGGTCAAACCGTGCCGCCAGCATGACCGGCACCAGCAGAGTATAAAAAGGCAGCGACTCTTCTGCCATCCCGTAAATGGTACCGCCGGCGGCAAACAGGGCCATCAGGATGGGGATCATCCACTCTTCGCGTCCGCGCAGACGCAGGGTAACGCACTCGATCCCGGCATCGATGGCTCCGGTTCTGGTCACAATGCCGAGGAAGCCACCGATGATCAAAATAAACAGCGCCACGTCGATGGCACCCGCCTGACCAGTTTCGGGATCGTACAGTCCGCTAATCGGGGCCATCACTACCGCGATAATGCCTTGCGGATGGGCCGCCACGTGCGCGTAGGTGCCGGCTACCGGCACCGCTTTGCCCAGCGCGTCGTTCATCGCCATATGATATTGCCCGGCCGGGATCAGCCACGTCAGCACGGCGACCAGGGCGATAAGAATAAACAAAATCGTGTAAGCCGAGGGGAATTTGAATTTACTCATGATAGGTTCCCTGTCCCGGCCTGCCAGTCAGCAGGCCGGAGCGTGATTACTCGCCGAGTGTCGCCACCATCACCGCTTTGATGGTATGCATACGGTTTTCCGCTTCATCAAAGACGATGGAGTGCGGCGACTCGAACACCTCTTCCGTGACCTCCAGCCCTTTCATGCCGTAAGCCATTTCGATTTCACGACCGGTTTTAGTGTGTTCGTTATGGAAGGCGGGAAGGCAGTGCATAAATTTCACCTGCGCATTGCCGGTAGCGTCCAGCACCTGCTGATTAATCTGGTAGGGTTTCATCAGGCTGACGCGTTCCGCCCACGCTTCTTTCGGCTCGCCCATTGATACCCATACATCGGTGTAGAGGAAATCGACGCCGTGGACGCCTTCTTCAACGTCCTCGGTGAGGGTGATGCGTGCGCCGGTTTCCCGGGCGATGGTCTGACACTGTGCGACCAGTGCCTCGTCGGGCCAGAAGGATGTCGGGGCCACCAGGCGGATGTCCATCCCCATTTTCGCCGCGCCGACCATCAGGGAGTTGCCCATGTTATTGCGCGCATCGCCCAGATAGGCAAAGCGCAGTTCCGCCAGCGATTTGCCCGGCGCATGCTCCAGCATGGTCATCAGATCGGCGAGAATTTGCGTCGGGTGAAATTCGTCCGTCAGTCCGTTCCACACCGGCACGCCGGCATAAGCGCCCAGCTCCTCAACAATTTGCTGACCAAAGCCGCGGTACTCAATACCGTCGTACATCCGTCCCAGCACCCGCGCGGTATCTTTCATCGACTCTTTATGACCGATTTGCGAGCCGCTGGGGCCGAGGTAGGTGACCTGAGCGCCCTGATCGAAGGCCCCGACTTCAAAGGCGCAGCGGGTACGGGTGGAGGTTTTTTCAAAAATCAGCGCGATATTTTTGCCTTTCAGCATCGGCTTTTCGCGCCCCGCTTTTTTGGCGGCTTTCAGTTCAATGGCCAGATCGATCAGGTACTGTATTTCTGCCGGGGTATAGTCCAGCAGTTTGAGAAAATTGCGGTTTTTTAGAGAGATAGCCATGATTCATTCCTTTTTTTAAATTACAGGGCAGCAGACGTCATGTTTTCCATGCGAATCAACGTGCCTTTATCCCCGGACAAAATGGCTGGGCCATCTGCCAGCGCGCCGATCCCGGCGCGCCCGTGGCAGGCTTCAACGTAGCGGCAGCAGGCCGCGATTTTTGGCCCCATTGACCCGGCATCGAACTGCATATTTCTGAGCAACTCCGGCGTCGCCTGAATCAAGGGGCGCTGCCCCGGCGTGCCCCAGTCGAGGTACACCGCATCTGCATCGGTCAGGATAAGCAGCGCGTCGGCATGAAGCTGGCGGGCCAGCAGCGCGGCAGAGAGATCTTTGTCGATCACCGCTTCAACGCCGTGGTAGCCGTCGGCTTTTTGCACCACCGGAACGCCGCCGCCGCCGTTGCAGATCACCAGGTGATCGCGTTCGAGCAGCGCCTGAATGGCATCGCTTTCCACAATGTGAGCGGGGAGAGGTGAGGGCACGACGCGGCGAAACCAGCGGCCATCGGCCTTAAACGTCCAGCCTTTCTCCTGGCTGAGCGCGTCGGCCTGCATCTGGTCATACACCGGACCAATGTATTTGGTCGGGTTGCTGAAGGCCGGATCGTCGGCATCGACTTCGACCTGTGTGAGCAGCACGCTGATATGGCGTTCAGGAAGTTGATTTTTAAGCGACTGCTGAAGCATATAGCCAATCATCCCCTGACTTTCCGCGCCGAGAATGTCGAGCGGATAAGGCGTAACGGCATCGCAGGCGCTGTTCTGTAACGCCAGCAGGCCCACCTGCGGCCCGTTGCCATGCACCAGCACCACGCGCCATTGCCGGGTCAGGCTGGCAATTGTCGCCGCCGCCAGATCGATATTTTTACGCTGAATATCCGCTTCCAGCGGCTCGCCGCGTTTTAACAGCGCGTTGCCGCCGAGCGCGACGACCAGAGTGGGTTTCATGTCCATCACAGGCTCCTTAAATGCCATCGCGTTGCAGTGGGCAGCTCATGCAGCGTGCGCCGCCGCGTCCGCGACCCAGTTCGTCGCCGGGGATCGGCAGCACGGTGATACCGGCTTTGTCATATTTTTCGTTGGTCCAGACGTTGCGCTCGTAGCCCACCACCACGCCAGGGCGCAGGGTCAGCACGTTATTGGCGTCGTTCCACTGTTCGCGCTCGGCTTCGAAGGCATCGCCGCCGGTGGTGATCAGCTGCACCTGATCAATACCCAGCGCTTTTTCGATGGCGTGCAGCAGGCTGGTTTCCTGAACGCGATCCAGCCCGCCTCGTCCGTCCGGCGTCAGGGTCCAGCACTGGGATTCTTTGCGAACCACTTCGGGGTAAACGGAGAAGGTGTCAACATCGATGTGGGTCATCACCGTATCGAGATGCATACAGGAGCGATGTTTGGGCAGTTCGACCACCACCACGCGTTCGGCCTGGCGGTGTTTAAATAAGGCGGTGGCAAGGAATTCCACGCCCTGCGGGGTCGTCCGTTCGGAGAGACCAATCAGGACAGCCCCGCGTCCAATGACTAATACATCGCCCCCTTCGAGGGTGGCGTGATCGTAATTAATATTCTCGTCGCCGAAATATTTTATAAAATCGCCGTTGGCAAATGCCGGATGCCAGCGATAAATAGCCCGCAAATTGTTGGTTTCCCGCTGACGTGCCGGTTTTGCCATGGGATTAATCGACACACCGTTATAAATCCAGCATGACGTATCGCGGGTAAATAAATGATTAGGCAACGGCTTCATAATAAAATCATTCGCGTCGTGGGTATCCACTACAATATTTTTTATAAATGAAGGAATTTCTCCGTAGGTCAGACCGCCGCTTAAATGACGCGCCAGTTGCCGGTGCTGCATATCCGCCAGCCAGCTGCGAACGTCGGAAGCAAAGCCCGGCCCGAGGCGATAATCCGACACCTGAGTGGTCAGCAGCCACTCTTTCGCTTCAGGAATATCAAGCGTTTGCGCCAGAAGATCGGTTAATAACAGCACTTCCACGCCCTGATCGCGCAGGGTGCTGGCAAAAATGTCATGCTCGGCTCCCGCCCGTTCAACGGATAAGACATCATCAAACAGCAATTCCTGGCAATTTGACGGGGTTAATCTTTTCAGGCTCAGATTAGGTCGATGAAGCATCACGCTTCGCAATGTTCCCACCTCGGAACCGACATAATTTTTTTCCATAATTATTCCTTGATGCTTTTTATAAATAAAAAGAGAGGTCGGCTAAAATGTATTTCGCGTTTGCCGGTAGCAATTAATGTCGTGATGGATAATAGGTTTTTTAAAGGCGGAAAATGTGATGCAGGTCACGCGATAATAGCTGTTGAAAGAATTGTTTATTATTTATGACGGTTGTCAGGAATTCGTTATTTAAATTACCACAGAGAATGAATGAATACGCTTTAATGGCCTGGATTATTCTTGTTTGTTAATAATATGTTGTTCCGTTAAATATATCTTAATATTGTAAGTGATTGAAAAGAAGCAACTTAATAAGTTGTCTTTTATCGTTATGCAGAAATACCACGATATTATTTAGCCCCTAAGCTAAATCAGTAAATAATTATGCCTTATTGCTGCAAAAATCCTGGCATCTAAAGTGTGATGGATCAATTGTTTTTATTATAAATACTTATTTTTCAATCAATTAAGTGTGGATTCTGTATTTACATTTTTCAGAGTATGCATAATTAGTGCATAAAAAGCGAAGCGCGATCACAGCTGATTAATCTCTTATCCGATAAACATGCGCTATCGCAAGTCTTCGACAGAAACGGGTGGCGGGCTGGTTTGATTGATCGTATAACGGAGGAAATGAAACATCGTTTTAATTAAGAGGGGTTATCATGATTGTTGGCAACATTCACCATCTGCAAAGCTGGCTACCGACGGAACTGCGTCAGGCTATTGAACATGTTAAAGCGCACGTCACCGATGCTACCGCAACCGGCAAATATGAGATCGACGGCAGCCGCCTGTTCTATATTCTTTCTGAAGATATGACCGAGCCTTTCGAAAAGCGTCGCGCGGAATACCATGCCCGTTATCTCGACATCCAAATCATTCTGAAAGGCCAGGAAGGAATGACCTTCAGTACGCTCCCGGCGGGTACACCGGACACGGACTGGCTGGCGGATAAAGACATCGCCTTCTTACCGGAGGGCGAGCAGGAGAAAACGGTAGTGCTGAGCGAAGGGGATTTTGTGGTGTTCTATCCGGGCGAAGTCCACAAGCCGCTTTGCGCGGTCGGTACGCCAGCGCAGGGGCGTAAAGTGGTGGTGAAACTGCTGGTGGAATGAGGCGGGAATTAGCGCTGCGAACGATCGCAGCGCTACAGCGTCTATTTCGCCAGTGTCGCCACCATCACTGCCTTAATGGTGTGCATCCGGTTTTCCGCCTGATCGAACACAATGCTGGCGGCAGACTCAAACACCTCATCCGTCACTTCCATGCCGCCTTGCAGACCATACTCTGCGACCATCTGCTTACCGAGAAGGGTTTGATCATCGTGGAACGCGGGGAGACAGTGCAGAAACTTCACCTGCGGGTTGCCGGTTAACTGCATCATATTGCTGTTCACCTGATAATCACGCAGCAGGGCGATACGCTCGGCCCACTTCTCTTTGGCTTCCCCCATCGATACCCAGACGTCGGTATAGATAAAGTCCGCGCCCTTCACGCCCGCCGCGACATCCTCCGTCAGGGTGATTTTACCGCCGGTCTGCGCCGCCAGCGCCTTGCACTCGGCAACCAGGCGCTCTTCCGGCCAGCAGGCTTTTGGGGCCACCAGACGCAAATCAAGCCCGGTAAGCGCTGCGGCTTCCAGCATGGTATTGCCCATGTTATTGCGTGCATCGCCTGCATAGACCAGCGTCATCTCATTAAATTTTTTACCCGGCAGATGCTCCTGCATGGTCAGCAGATCGGCCAGCAGCTGCGTCGGGTGAAACTCATTGGTCAGCCCGTTCCACACCGGCACCCCGGCAAACTCCGCCAGCGTTTCGACCACCTCCTGCCCGTGGCCGCGGTACTGAATGCCGTCATACATCCGGCCCAGCACGCGGGCGGTATCTTTGATCGATTCTTTATGACCAATCTGGCTGCCGCTGGGGCCAAGATACGTGACGCGCGCGCCCTGGTCGTATGCGGCAACTTCGAAAGAGCATCGTGTACGGGTGGAGTCTTTTTCGAAGATGAGCGCGATGTTTTTACCGCTAAGCTGCGGCACTTCCTGGCCCTGTTTTTTGTCCGCCTTCAGTCTGGCGGCGAGTTGCAGCAGGGTGTTGATTTCCGCAGGGGTGAAATCAAGTAACTTTAAAAAGTGTTTCTGGTAGAACGACGACATATTTCCCTCTCATGACGTAGGTCACTAGTTGCATTAAAATTCAATTTATCTGTATGAATATTCAATTGCAAGCCCTGTGCATAAATCTTTGCTGGATGGACTGGAGGCAATGTCAGCGGTGTGTGACAATAGAAGTAACTGCGGCAATTTATGAGGAACTCGCCATGGCAAACCCGGAATACCTGGAAGAGCAGCGCGAAGAGACGCGCTTGACCATTGAAGAATTAATTGAAGACGGCAGCGATCCTGATGCCCTGTACACCATTGAACATCATCTTTCCGCTGACGACTTCGATACGCTGGAGAAATTTGCGGTAGAAGCCTTCAAACTGGGTTACGAAGTGACCGAGCCGGAAGAGCTGGAAGTGGAAGAGGGCGATACAGTCATCTGTTGCGACATCCTCAGCGAATGCGCGCTGAATGCCGATCTGATCGACGCGCAGGTGGAACAGCTGATGACGCTGGCTGAAAAATTCAACGTCGAATATGACGGCTGGGGCACCTACTTCGAAGATCCCGACGCCGAAGACGGCGACGAGGATGACATCGACGAAGATGACGACGGCGTGCGTCACTAAGTTACCGACCCGGTGCGGCAGCCTCGGCTGCCGCACGCTCAGGACCGTTCATGAATTACCAGCACTTACTCTCTCCCGTTACCCAATTCCTGCACTGCCCGACGCCTCAGGCGTGGATCGATAAAGCCCGCGATCCGGCAAACCTCCCGCTGTTACTCACCGACCATATGGTCTGCGAACTGAAAGCCGCGCAAACCGCGATGCTGCTGGTGCGTAAGTATGTTGCCGATAAAGAGGGCGGCGATGTGCTGCTGGCGTGGCTGCAACCTTATGAAGCCTTTACTTTCCGCGAAGGGCCAGAGCCTGACTTCCTGGCGCTGCATAAGCAAATTGGTAAAAGCGTGATGCCCCGTACCGACGATCCGTGGGGACGCCAGCTGATCGACAGCATGCTGCTGTTAATCAAAGAAGAATTACACCATTTCTGGCAGGTGCGCGAGGCGATGGCGGTGCGTAGTATTCCTTACGTCAAAATCACCGCCAGCCGCTATGCTAAAGGCATGCTGAAAGAGGTGCGCACCCACGAGCCGCTGACGCTGATCGACAAGCTGATTTGCGGTGCGTATATCGAAGCCCGCTCCTGCGAACGCTTTGCCGCGCTTGCGCCGTATCTGGATGAGGATCTGCAAAAGTTCTACCTCTCCCTGCTACGCTCAGAAGCGCGTCATTATCAGGATTATCTCGCGCTGGCGCAGCAGATTGCCGGTGATGACATCACGCCACGCGTGCGGCATTTCGGGCACATCGAGGCGGCGCTTATTACGACAGAGGACAATGAGTTCCGTTTTCATAGCGGGGTTCCGGTCTGACAACACAGGACATCACATGAAAAAATGGTCAACTGCAGTGCTGGCAGGCATCATCTCGTTTATGGCTTTTGCCTGGATCGCCCACCGCTCCCCGGCTAAAACGGACGATGAACAATTCGACGCGATTGTCAGTACCATGCCGACTTATCAGGTATTGAAAGAGCAGGAGCCGCAGCTTTGGGAGTCTATTCGTACCCGCGCGTTGACCATGCAAAAAGAGGGTAAAACCGAGCAGCAGATCGTTGATGCGATCCAGCCGCAGGTGTTGAACCTGCAAATGCAGCGTCTGCAAACTGCGCCGGATGAAAATGTAGTGGCTTACATGAAAATCAATATGGAGCAGACCGCCGCCGTGCAGAAAGTCAGCGATGATGACTGCTACCGTTTTCTGTTCCCGGATGTGAAAGGGGGAATTAACCCGATGCGCATTCTGTCGCAGGAGATGTTCAATCGCCGCATGGAGATTGACGCCGCCATGATGCGTGCCGCTATGGGGCCGAACAAGCATACCGTGACGCCGCAGGAGCGGGAACATGCGCAGCAGGATATCCAGCCTGTTGCGCAGCAGATGAGTAAAAAATATGGGCAGGATTTGTCGATTATGTCCAATCCGGCCAGTGGTGTTGGCAAAGAGAAAATCACCTGTAATATCGTGCAGGATCTGTGGAATAGCGTCCTGACGTTACCGCAGGATAAAGCGGCGGGCGTGATTCGTTTTGCGATTGATTCATCGAATTAATTCCGACGGGCCTGTGTGAAATCATTTCAGGCCCGCAGTTCTTTATTCTCTTTTATAGATGCCAAAATAGCGCTTCAGACATTTATATCCTGTAAAAAGAGAATAAATGTTATTTAAAGATCTTTAAGCATCCGCACTTCACAATCCACATGGCCGGTGCAGCCCAGCGGGCCATCAATATGTTTAAAGCCCAGCCGTTCATATAGCCCTATCGCTTCTTTAAGAAAGGCGGTAGTTTCCAGATAGCAGCGTTTAAACCCCAGCTCACGGGCATGATCCAGCGCCATCAGCGCCAGCTTTTTCGCCAGTCCCTGACCGCGAATCGACGGCAGAAAATACATCTTCTGTAATTCACAGATATCCGGCTCGCTACAGGCCAGCGGCGCAATGCCGCCGCCACCAACGACCTTACCATTCTGCTCAACCACCCAATAGGCGTGACCCGGCTGACTATAGAGTTGATACAGTTCATCCAGATTCGGATCGGCTACCGTATAGCCTTTATCGGCCGTGAGGCCGTATTCGGCGGAAACCTGACGGATAACGGCGGCAATAGCCGGGTTATCCTGAGCCGTCAGGCGGCGCAGCGCGAGCGTGCTGACTACATTCATAACATTACCCAATTGCACATATCATACTTATGCATTTATTTAATACCATTCTCTCTAATGCGGCGCAAGCGACTTATAAAGTGGCAAATTTTTTTGTCAGACAGGACGGGAAGAGAGTATTGTACTGCCACAGGCCTTAGCCTGTTTTAAAAACAGTTATCTTAGTTATGGATTTGTTAATTTAGGGACGTTTTATGAACAAAGCTATAAATAGCACGGATGCTCAGTGCCATCCGTTTGTCTTTCGCGGCGATGGCGGAAAATATTTTCTTATTTGTTTGGTGAATGTTTTATTGTGCATTATTACGCTGGGTATTTATACCCCGTGGGCGCTGATGAAATGCCGCCGCTATATTTATTCTAATATGGAAGTTAACGGCCAGAGTTTTTCTTATGGCGTAACGGGTGGGAATATTTTCGTAAGTTTGCTGTTTTTCATGGTTATTTATATTGCCGTTCTGGTATCGATAGTAGCGCGTATTCCCGCTTTGGCCATTGTCCTGGTGATTGCCTTGTTTGTCCTGTTGCCATTTATGGTCGTGAAAGGGTTACGCTATCAGGCGGTGATGACCAGTCTGAACGGCGTACGTTTCGGCTTTAGTTGTTCGATGAAACGGTTCTGGTGGGTAATGGTGGGCTTGCCGATCGTATTGGCTATCGTACTGGGCCTGTGCGTTTTACTCATTGCAAAGATGTGTCCGGCAGATAGTGCGAGCGAAATGATTATATCAGGCGTTGTCCTGGCGCTGGTATGTATAGTGGCGATTGGCATTTTTAACGGTACCTTGTTTAGTAAGATAATGCCGTTCCTCTGGAATAATATTAGTTTTGGCATACATCGTTTCGAGGTGAAATTAGATACTGGCTACTGTATTAAATTCGCGATTCTGGCGTTTGTTACTCTGATCCCCTTTATAGGCGTGGCGGGGTATATCATGTTCGATCAGTTTATGGATGAAATGCGGGGCGGTTCCTTATACGGAGCCAGTGACATAATGGACATGAGCGAGATTATGGAGGGACTGCGCACGAGGATTATCGCGCAGGTGGTTTATTATTTTGGTATTGCGATCAGTACCAGTTATTTAACGGTCTCCCTGCGTAACCATTTCATGAGCCGACTTTCACTGGACGGCGGGCGTATTCGTTTCCGCTCGACAATGAACTACTCCGGTATGCTTTACCGGATGTGTGCATTAGTGGTGGTTTCTGGCATTACTGGCGGCCTGGCGTATCCTTTGCTGAAAATCTGGATGATCTCCTGGCAGGCGCAAAACACGCAGGTGATTGGCGATCTGGACGCGCTGGCGTTAGAGAATAATGACCAGCAAGCCGATGCTGGCGTCCTGGCGAAAGTGTCGCGTGGTGTCATGCCCGCCTTGCCGTTCCTGTAATCATAAAAAAGGCCGGAACAGGTTCCGGCCTCAGCGTGTTGTCGAACGTTAATCCGGGGAAGCATGCCGGGTGGCGCTTCGCTTACCCGGCCTACAAAACCCAAGATATCAATGTGTTATGCCTGTAGGCCCGCGCAAGCGAAGCGCCGCCAGGCAGAGCGGGCTTACAGCGCGCTAATTACCGCCTGCTGCTCAATCAGCTTCGCTTTCGCTTCGGCATACCCTTCCAGCTTCTCACGCTCTTTAGCAATCACCGCTTCCGGCGCGCGCGCTACAAAACCTTCGTTGGACAGCTTGGCTTCGATACGGCTCACTTCACCCTCGACTTTCGCTACTTCTTTCGCCAGACGCGCCAGCTCGGCATCTTTGTCGATAAGCCCCGCCATCGGGATCAGCAGCTCGGCACCGTCGATGATTTTAGTGACCGAAACCGGACCTTTATCATCAGCTGGCAGCACGGTAATGCTTTCCAGACGCGCCAGGGTTTGCAGGAAGCTGCGGTTGTCGTTCACGCGACGGGTCGCGTCGGCGCTTGCGCCGCGCAGCAGCAGTTCCAGCGGTTTACCCGGAGAGATATTCATCTCCGCACGAATGTTACGCACCGCGATGATCGCCTGCTTCAGCCACTCGGTATCGGCCAGCGCCGCTTCATCAACCTGCGCCGCATCATACTGCGGGAACGGTTGCAGCATGATAGTGTCGCCGGTGTTACCGCAAATCACTTTCACGCGCTGCCAGATAGTCTCGGTAATGAACGGGATGATCGGATGCGCCAGGCGCAGCAGACCTTCCAGCACGGTTACCAGCGTGTGACGCGTACCGCGCAGTTCAGACTCAGAACCGCCGTTCATCACCGGCTTGGTCAGCTCCAGATACCAGTCGCAGAACTGGTTCCAGGTGAACTCATACAGGATGCCCGCCGCGATGTCGAAGCGGTAGCTATCCAGCGCGTCACGGTAGGCTTTGATGGTCTGGTTGAACTCCGCCAGGATCCAGCGATCTGCCAGCGACAGGGTCATTTCGCCGCCGTTGAAGCCGCAATCCTGATCTTCGGTGTTCATCAGCACAAAACGGCTGGCGTTCCACAGCTTGTTACAGAAGTTACGGTAACCTTCCAGACGCTTCATATCCCAGTTGATATCGCGACCGGTAGAGGCCAGCGCCGCCAGGGTGAAGCGCAGGGCGTCGGTGCCGTGCGGCTCGATGCCGTTCGGGAACTGCTTCTCGGTGCGCTTGCGAATTTTGTCCGCCAGCTGCGGCTGCATCATGTTACCGGTACGTTTCTCCAGCAGATCCGCCAGGGAGATACCGTCAACCATATCCAGCGGGTCGATGACGTTGCCCTTGGACTTGGACATCTTCTGCCCTTCGTCATCACGGATCAGGCCGGTCATATAGACGGTATGGAACGGCACTTGCGGCTTACCGTTTTCATCTTTGATAAAGTGCATGGTCATCATGATCATGCGGGCGATCCAGAAGAAGATGATGTCAAAGCCGGAGACCATCACGCTGGTCGGGTGGAACTGACGCAGGGCGTCGGTATTTTCCGGCCAGCCGAGGGTGGAGAAGGTCCACAGCGCGGAGGAGAACCAGGTGTCCAGAACGTCTTCGTCCTGACGAAGCGCAACGTCCGCGCCCAGGCTGTTTTCCTGACGCACTTCGTCCTCGGTGCGGCCAACGTAGACGTTGCCTTCGTTGTCATACCATGCCGGGATGCGGTGACCCCACCACAGCTGACGGGAGATACACCAGTCCTGAATATCGCGCATCCAGGAGAAGTACATGTTTTCGTACTGTTTCGGTACGAACTGAATATCGCCATTCTCAACCGCTTCAACCGCCGGTTTCGCCAGTACATCGGCACGGACGTACCACTGGTCGGTCAGCATTGGTTCAATGACCACGCCGCCACGGTCGCCGTACGGGACGGTCAGGTCGTGCGGTTTGATCTCTTCCAGCAGGCCGAGGGCGTCAACGGCGGCGACCATCGCTTTACGCGCGGCAAAGCGCTCCAGCTTCTGGAACTCCGCCGGGATATCGCTGGCATAAACCTCAGACTCTTCGCCTTTGGTATCGAACACCTGGGCGCTTTCACGGATATCGCCGTCAAAGGTCAGAATGTTAATCATCGGAAGCTGGTGGCGTTTGCCGACTTCATAGTCGTTAAAGTCGTGCGCCGGGGTGATTTTCACGCAGCCGGTGCCTTTTTCCATATCGGCGTGTTCGTCGCCGACAATCGGAATGCGACGGTTAACCAGCGGCAGCACCACGAATTTGCCAATCAGATCTTTATAACGCGGATCTTCCGGGTTAACGGCCACGCCGGTATCGCCAAGCAGGGTTTCCGGACGGGTGGTGGCGACCACCAGGTAATCTTTACCGTCGGCGGTTTTTGCGCCGTCGGCCAGCGGATAGCGGATGTGCCACATTGAGCCTTTCGACTCGCGGTTTTCCACTTCGAGGTCAGAAATCGCGGTACGCAGTTTCGGGTCCCAGTTGACCAGACGCTTACCGCGATAAATCAGATCTTCTTTGTACAGGCGGACAAAGACTTCTTTCACGGCATTGGAAAGACCTTCGTCCATGGTGAAGCGCTCGCGCTCCCAGTCCACGGAGTTGCCGAGACGGCGCATCTGACGGGTAATCGTGCCGCCGGATTCCGCTTTCCACTGCCAGATTTTGTCGATAAAGGCATCGCGACCGTAATCGTGGCGGGTTTTGCCCTCTTCGGCAGCGATTTTACGCTCAACCACCATCTGAGTCGCGATACCCGCGTGGTCGGTCCCCGCCTGCCACAGGGTGTTTTTACCCTGCATGCGCTGGTAGCGGATCATGGTATCCATGATGGTTTGCTGGAAAGCATGACCCATATGCAAGCTGCCGGTGACGTTCGGCGGCGGGATCATGATGCAGAAGCTGTCCTGGCTTTCATCACCGTTGGGTTTGAAATAGCCCTGCTTTTCCCACTGCTCGTAAAGCGGCTGTTCGATATCTTGCGGGTTGTATGTCTTTTCCATTATTTCCAGGCTGCCGTATTCAGGTTAAAACCAGCCACGCGGTAGGCTTTGTAGCGTTCGCGTGCCAGTTGTTTCAAAGAGTCTTCATAAGGGACGAAGTCTACCACTTCTGTGAAAGCGGTGGCAAAATCTGCGAAGTTTGTCCGCAGGCTGATGAGGATATCGCGCGGACTGCTGTTACGCTTCTGCGGCCAGGCGATCTCCACCGGCGCGCCGCCGCGCGGACCTTCGCCTGCCAGATTATGCGGCACAAAGCTCTCCGCCGGGCGCGCCCACAGCGCTTCATCGAGGCGGATCGCCTGTTGCTCATCTTCGCAGGCGATCAGCACGCGTTTGCCGTTGCGCCAACGTTCTGCGGCAATTTCACACACCAGTTGTTCCACGGCGCTCAGGCCGTCGGTAGTGGTGTCGTTGTCCAGAAGGTAGAACGTTGCGTTTTTCATATAGGGCTTCTTGTGATGACGTTACCGGTGAAGGCCGGGTAGCCCGGCCTGGGTTTGGTGCTTTTAATGCCGGGTGGCGCTGCGCTTACCCGGCCTGGGATTTGGTGCCTTTAATGCCGGGTGGCGCTGCGCTTACCCGGCCTGGGATTTGTTGCCTTAATGCCGGGTGGCGCTGCGCTTACCCGGCCTACGATTTGCTGCCGTTTGTAGGCCGGGTAAGGCGAAGCCGCCACCCGGCATGGCGCATTACTCGTCGCCGTTCAATCCGGCGCGATTCAACAGGAACTGCGACAGCAGCGCCACCGGACGTCCGGTCGCCCCTTTGGCCTTGCCGGAGCGCCAGGCGGTACCGGCGATATCCAGGTGCGCCCAGTTATATTTACGGGCAAAACGCGCCAGGAAGCAACCGGCGGTGATAGCACCACCAGGACGCCCGCCGATATTCGCCATATCCGCAAAATTGGACTCCAGCTGATCCTGGAACTCATCGGCTAGCGGCAGACGCCATGCGCGATCGCCCGCCTGTTCGGACGCGCCGATCAGCTCGTGCGCCAGCGGGTTATGATTTGCCATCAGGCCGGTAATATGGTGGCCCAGGGCGATCACGCAGGCACCGGTCAGCGTCGCCACGTCAATCACCGTCTCCGGCTCGAAACGCTCAACATAGGTCAGCACGTCGCACAGCACCAGACGGCCTTCGGCGTCAGTATTCAGCACCTCAACCGTCTGACCGGACATGGTGGTCAGCACGTCACCCGGACGATACGCGCGGCCGCCAGGCATATTTTCACAGCCCGCCAGCACACCGATGACGTTAATCGGAAGCTGAAGTTCCGCCACCATCCGCATCACGCCGTACACCGCCGCCGCGCCGCACATGTCATACTTCATCTCGTCCATCCCTTCGGACGGCTTGATGGAGATACCGCCGGAGTCAAAGGTCAGCCCTTTGCCCACCAGCACAATCGGACGTGCGTCTTCGGAGGTATCGCCTTTGTACTCGATCACCGACATCAGCGACTCGTTCTGCGAGCCCGCGCCGACCGCCAGATAGGAGTGCATCCCCAGCTCTTTCATCTGCTGCTCGCCAATCACGCGAGTAATGACGTTTTTGCTGTAGCTGTCTGCCAGCTGGCGCGCCTGAGAGGCGAGGTAGGCAGCGTTACAGATATTCGGCGGCATATTGCCGAGATCTTTCGCGGCCTTGATCCCGGCGGCAATCGCCAGACCGTGCTGGATGGCGCGCTCGCCGCTGGTCAGCTCTCGGCGGGTCGGCACGTTGAACACCAGCTTACGCAGCGGACGACGCGGCTCGCTCCTGGTGGTTTTGAGCTGATCAAAGGTGTACAGCGTCTCTTTCGCCGTCTCCACCGCCTGACGCACTTTCCAGTAGTTATTGCGCCCTTTGACGTGCAGTTCGGTCAGGAAGCAGACCGCTTCCATCGAACCGGTGTCGTTAAGGGTATTGATCGTTTTCTGAATCACCTGCTTATACTGACGCTCATCCAGCTCACGCTCTTTGCCGCAGCCGATCAGCAGAATACGCTCTGACAGGACGTTCGGCACATGATGAAGCAGCAAGGTCTGCCCCGGTTTACCCTCCAGCTCGCCACGACGCAGCAACGCGCTAATATAGCCGTCGCTGATTTTATCGAGCTGTTCGGCAATCGGGGAGAGGCGGCGCGGTTCAAAGACGCCCACGACGATACACGCGCTCCGCTGTTTCTCCGGGCTACCGCTTTTTACACTGAACTCCATGCACTACGCTCCTGAATCTTAAAGACAACAGCGGAAGCTGCGGATAGAATTGCAAGCTTTCGTAACTCATGTCCGCTGTTGCGGTGACTTCGTGATAATCTTACTGTGACGGTTTAAACACCTCAGAGCGTTTCTGAAGCGACCATACTGCTAAGTAAAACTATCTTAGCGATGTTTTCAACGACTCAAGAGCATAAATGACGTTTAAGCCATGAAACAAGCGATTTTCCAGCAAAAAGACGGGTTTTTACAGGCGTATTTAAAGTGATAATCATAAGATATCTGGTGCGGGAGACGCTCAAAAGCCAGCTGGCGATCCTTTTCATCCTGCTTCTGATCTTCTTCTGTCAGAAACTGGTACGAATTCTGGGCGCGGCGGTTGACGGCGAAATCCCAACGAACCTGGTGCTCTCGCTGCTGGGGCTGGGCGTGCCTGAGATGGCGCAGCTTATTCTGCCGCTCAGCCTGTTCCTCGGGCTGCTGATGACGCTGGGCAAACTGTATACCGAAAGTGAAATTACGGTAATGCACGCCTGCGGCCTGAGCAAGGCTGTGCTGGTGAAGGCGGCGCTGATCCTCGCGCTGTTCACCGGCATCGTCGCGGCGGTGAACGTAATGTGGGCGGGGCCGTGGTCCTCCCGGCATCAGGATGAAGTGCTGGCGGATGCCAAAGCCAACCCCGGCATGGCGGCGCTGGCGCAGGGCCAGTTCCAGCAGGCCACCGACGGCAACTCGGTGCTGTTTATTGAGAGCGTCAGCGGCAACAGCTTCCACGACGTGTTCCTCGCCCAGTTGCGGCCAAAAGGCAACGCGCGTCCTTCTGTCGTGGTCGCGGACTCCGGCCAGATGGCCCAGCATAAAGACGGCTCCCAGAGCGTGACCTTAAACAAAGGCACCCGCTTCGAAGGCACCGCGATGCTGCGCGACTTCCGTATTACCGATTTCCAGAACTACCAGGCGATTATCGGCCATCAGGCGGTGACGCTCGATCCTGACGATACCGATCAGATGAACATGCGTACTCTGTGGAACACTGATACTGACCGGGCGCGGGCCGAACTACACTGGCGCTTCACGCTGGTGGCCACCGTGTTCATTATGGCATTGATGGTGGTGCCGCTGAGCGTGGTCAACCCGCGTCAGGGACGCGTACTGTCGATGCTGCCGGCAATGCTGCTGTACCTGATTTTCTTCCTGGTGCAGACCTCGCTAAAATCCAACGGCAGCAAAGGCAAGCTGGACCCGATGATCTGGATGTGGGCGGTGAACCTGCTTTACTTTGCGGTTGCCGTCGCCCTGAACCTGTGGGATACGGTGCCGATGCGCCGTCTGCGTGCCGGTTTCACGCGTAAAGGAGCGGTATAATGCAGGCATTTGGCGTACTTGACCGCTATATCGGCAAGACCATTTTCAACACCATCATGATGACGTTGTTCATGCTGGTGTCGCTCTCCGGCATCATCAAGTTTGTCGACCAGCTAAAAAAAGCCGGGCAGGGGAGCTATGACGCGCTGGGTGCGGGGATGTTTACCATCCTCAGCGTGCCGAAAGATATCCAGACCTTCTTCCCGATGGCGGCGCTGCTTGGCGCGCTGTTAGGGCTGGGGATGCTGGCGCAGCGCAGCGAGCTGGTGGTGATGCAGGCTTCCGGCTACACCCGCCTCCAGGTGGCGCTGTCGGTAATGAAAACCGCTATCCCGCTGGTCTTGCTGACGATGGCCATCGGTGAGTGGGTCGCGCCGCAGGGCGAGCAGATGGCGCGTAACTACCGCGCCCAGGCGATGTACGGCGGCTCGCTGCTGTCAACGCAGCAGGGCTTGTGGGCGAAAGACGGCGACGATTTCGTCTACATTGAGCGCATCAAAGGTGACGATGAACTGGGCGGCGTGAGCATTTATGCGTTTAACGACCAGCGTCGCTTGCAGTCGGTGCGCTACGCCGCCTCGGCTAAATTCGACAAAGACCGCGGGCAGTGGAATCTGTCGCAGGTGGACGAGTCCAACCTGAAAGATCCGAAACAGATCACCGGCACCCAGACCGTCACCAGCACCTGGAAAACTAACCTTACCCCGGACAAACTGGGTGTGGTGGCGCTGGAGCCGGACGCGCTCTCCATCAGCGGCCTGCACAGCTACAGCCGCTACTTGCAGTCGAGCGGCCAGGATGCGGGGCGCTACCAGCTTAAGATGTGGAGTAAAATCTTCCAGCCGCTGTCGGTGGCGGTGATGATGCTGATGGCGCTGTCGTTTATCTTCGGTCCGCTGCGTAGCGTGCCAATGGGCGTGCGGGTAGTCACCGGCATCAGCTTCGGCTTTATCTTCTACGTGCTGGATCAGATCTTCGGTCCGCTGACGCTGGTGTATAACATTCCGCCGATCCTCGGCGCACTGCTGCCCAGCGCGCTGTTTTTCCTCATCAGCCTGCTGTTGATGATGAAACGGGCCTGACGCCTCTCCCTTCATCCGCCTGCGGATGAAGGGATTTTCTGCTTTTCTCGGTTTATCCCGCTGCGCGAACTATGCTTTCCCTGTGTTCCACTTATTTCAGGGAAATTATGTCCAGATTCTTTTTTAATGACCGCAAACAGCTGGTCAACGACGCCATCGAAGGGATTGTTCTCTCCGCTCCACACGCCAACCTCGTTCGCCTCGACATCGACCCGGCGATCCGCGTTGTCGCCCGCGCCGACTGGGATAAAGGCCGCGTGGCGGTGATCTCCGGTGGCGGCTCCGGCCACGAACCGGCCCACGCCGGGTTTGTCGGTAAAGGGATGCTCACCGCCGCCGTCTGCGGCGACCTCTTCGCCTCGCCGAGCGTCGATGCGGTACTGAACGCCATCGTCGCCGTCACCGGCGATCGCGGCTGCCTGCTGATCGTCAAAAACTACACCGGCGACCGTCTCAACTTTGGTCTCGCCGCCGAGAAAGCCAAACGCTACGGCCTGAAGGTCGAGATGGTGATCGTCGCCGACGATATCGCGCTGCCGGACAATAAACAGCCGCGCGGCATCGCCGGCACAGCGCTGGTGCATAAAATCGCGGGCTACGCCGCCGAGCAGGGCAAAAGCCTGAGCGAAGTGCGTGACATCGCGCAGGAGACCAGCGACAACCTGTACAGCCTCGGCGTGGCGATGCAGACCTGCAACCTGCCGGGCAGCGGCGACGAAGAAGGCCGCATTCCGGCGGGCCAGGCCGAGCTGGGGCTGGGCATCCACGGCGAACCGGGCGCGTCCACCCTCGACACCCATAACAGCAAAGCCATCATCGACGCGCTGGTCGCCCCGCTGCGCGAACAGGCGGGTGAGGGCCGCTTTGCCGTCCTTATCAACAACCTCGGCGGCGTCTCGGCGCTGGAGATGGCGCTGCTCACCAGAGAGCTGGCGCACTCGGCGTTAAAAGATCAGATTGCGTATCTGATCGGCCCCGCGCCGCTGGTCAGCTCGCTGGACATGAAAGGCTTCTCCCTCTCGCTGCTGCGTCTTAACGAGCACTTTGAACAGGCGCTCAACGCCAGCGTCGAGACCGTCGGCTGGCAAAAACCGGTGGCCTTCGCACCGTTAAAAACCGCGCCGCATACCAAAATTTATGACAGCGTGGAGGCCGAGCCGTCGGACCACCCACGAGTAAAACAGCTCGTTGCCACCGCCACCCGGACGCTGATCGACCTTGAGAACCGCCTTAACGCGCTGGATGCCAAAGTGGGCGACGGCGACACCGGCTCTACCTTCGCCGAAGGCGCGCGCGACATCGCGCAGTTGCTTGAACAGGGCAAACTGCCGCTCAACAATCCCGCCCAGCTTCTGCTACTGGTCGGCGAGCGGCTGGCCACGGTGATGGGCGGCTCCAGCGGCGTACTGATGTCGATCTTCTTCACCGCCGCCGGGCAGGCAGTACAGGATGGCACCGCGCTGCCGGAGGCGCTGCTCACCGGACTGAAACAGATGAAACACTACGGCGGAGCCGATTTGGGCGACCGAACGTTGATCGACGCCCTGCAACCGGCGCTGGACGCGCTGCGCAAAGGCGATATTCAAACCGCCGCCAAAGCCGCGCAGCAGGGCGCTGACAATACCGCAACAATGCAGAAGGCGGGCGCAGGACGCTCATCCTACGTCAACAGCCAGAACCTCGACGGCGTCACCGACCCCGGTGCCGTCGCGGTCGCCGAGGTCTTTGCCGCGCTGGTAAAAGGCTAATAAAAAGGCCGGGGCATTTACCCCGGCCAGTTAATCGCGCTCGCTCAACCACTCCAGGCTGTAGGCCGGTGCAAGCGTAGCGCAACGCCCGACATTTCAGACCGTAGGCCGGTGCAAGCGCAGCGCCGCCCGGCATTCACAACGCCAGAGTCAACGCCCGACATTTCAGATCGTAGGCCGGTGCAAGCGTAGCGCCGTCCGGCATTTAAGCGCCCAAAGCCTGAGCCTTGCCCTTAAAAATCCGCCTTCAATACCACGCGATAACGGGCTTTCCCCTCGCGCACGTGCTTCAGCGCTTCGTTAATCTGCGACATCGGGAACTCCTCGGTCGTCGGCGCAACCTTCGCCCGACCGGCAAACTTCATCAGCTTACGCAGTTCATACGGCGTACCCGTCGCCGACCCGGAGATACTGCGGTCCCCGCCAATCAGGGTAAACGCCGGTACCGGCAGCGGCTTCAGTACCGCACCCACCGTGTGGAAATTACCGCCATACGCCAGCGCTTCAAAATAGGGCTGCCAGTCCAGATCGACGTTCACCGTATTAATAATCAGATCGAACTGACCCGCCAGCGCCTTCAGCGCCTGTGGATCGCGGCTGTTCACCACCTTATCCGCGCCCATCTTCAGCACTTCCTGCTCCTTCGCCGGGTTCGAACTGAACGCCGTCACCTCGCAGCCCATCGCGTGCAGCAGCTTAATGGCGATATGCCCCAGCCCGCCGATTCCAATCACCCCGACGCGGCTGGTGGCCGTCACATGATGCATCAGCAGCGGCTTAAACACGGTGATCCCGCCGCACAGCAGCGGACCCGCCGACTCGATATCAATACTCTCCGGCAGCGGAATAACCCACTGCCAGTCCGCGCGCAGCTTATCGGCAAAACCGCCACGATTTAAAATGGTCGGCACCGCGCCTTCCAGACAGTTAATCTGATTGCCGCTGATACAGGCATCGCAGTGCCCGCAGCTACGCGCCGTCCAGCCAACTCCCACGCGCTGACCCACTTTCAGGCCCTTGTCCTGCGCATCGCTGCCGAGCGCCACCACGCGACCAATCACCTCATGACCGGCCACCAGCGGATAGTGCGACATTCCCCACTCGTTATCGATCATCGACAAATCCGAGTGGCAGATCCCGCAGTAATCCACCTGCACCTCGACGTCCTGCGCCTTTAGTTCACCCGCGTCGTACTCGTACAATTCCAGATCGCTACCGGCTTCTTTTGCGGCATAGCTTTTAATTGTGGACATGGTTTACCCCTCGTGTGGTGTTGAATGGGAAGTGTAGAGCATGGGAAGAGGGGGCGCTTGGCTGAAGAGGGCATGGGGGGAGTGGGCTATTTTAGGAATGAGTTGATTACGCTGTTTTTTTCGACACTTAGCGCGGCGTATGTACGCTGCCGCTTGCAAGGTTGCGTATGACAGGTATAATCCACAACGTTTTCCGCATACCTCTTCCAGTGCCGGAGTGGCGAAATCGGTAGACGCAGTTGATTCAAAATCAACCGTAGAAATACGTGCCGGTTCGAGTCCGGCCTTCGGCACCAAAATTACATAAATAGACGTCAATCGACGTCTTTTTTATGTCCGAAATCCGCGCCACACAAGGCTTTACCCGCTTTTTCCCTCAACTGAAGTCAACCTAACTCAACCCACATCAACAAGCTTGTGAGTATACTAATGAGTATATTTGTCGATTCGATATTGCTTGTATACTCACGATATACCAATGGAAGGAGGACCATTATGGCCCTAACGGATACTAAAGTTCGTTCTGCGAAACCTGAGGAGAAAGAGTATTCACTTGTTGACGGCGACGGCATGTCCTTACTTGTAAAACCTAACGGCTCAAAGTATTGGCGATTTCGTTTCCGTTTTGGCGGTAAACAGCATTTGATGGCGTTTGGCGTCTATCCTGAAATCTCGTTAGCTAATGCCAGACAAAAGAGAGAAGAGGCCAGAAAGCTGGTTGCTGCTGGCATTGATCCTCGTGAGCATAAGCGTGCTTTAAAAGAAGAGCAGGCTAAAGAGATTATTACTTTCGAGAAGGTTGCCAGAGAGTGGCTTGCGACTAACCAAAAATGGTCGGAAGATCATGCTAATCGCGTAAAAAAGAGCCTGGAGGACAATATCTTCCCGGCAATTGGTACTCGCAATATTGCTGAATTGGGCACTCGTGACTTACTGGCACCCATTAAAGCGGTGGAACTGTCTGGACGTCTTGAGGTGGCTTCTCGTCTCCAGCAGCGTACCACGGCCATCATGCGTTATGCAGTGCAAAGCGGCCTGATTGATTACAACCCAGCGCAGGAGATGGCTGGAGCCGTCGCCTCTGGCAATCGACAACATCGCCCGGCGCTGGAATTAAAGCGTATCCCTGAGTTACTTGAGAAAATAGACGGCTATACCGGCAGGCCGCTAACCCGCTGGGCAACTGAGCTCACTTTGCTTATCTTTATTCGCTCCAGTGAGCTGCGCTTTGCTCGCTGGTCAGAGATCGATTTTGAAACGTCAATATGGACTATCCCGCCTGAGCGAGAGCCTATTCCCGGCGTGAAACATTCTCAGCGAGGAGCAAAGATGCGTACACCTCATCTGGTCCCGCTTTCAAAGCAGGCGCTGGCGATTCTGAAGCAGATAAAACAGTTTTGCGGAGAGCACGAGCTCATTTTTATTGGCGATCACGATCCGCGTAAGCCTATGAGCGAGAACACGGTAAACAGTGCGCTACGGGTGATGGGCTATGACACTAAAGTTGAGGTTTGCGGCCACGGCTTCCGCACAATGGCTTGTAGTTCGTTAATTGAGTCAGGGCTATGGTCGAAGGATGCGGTGGAGCGCCAGATGAGCCATATGGAACGTAACTCGGTACGCGCAGCATATATCCATAAAGCGGAACATCTGGATGAACGCAAGTTGATGCTGCAATGGTGGGCGGATTTTCTGGATGCGAACCGGGAGAAGACTATCAGCCCGTTTGATTTTGCGAAAATTAATAACCCCATGCTGACCAGATGATACGTGCTGCAATATGTTGGCCCATAACTCCGTAGAGTAAACATGAGTTATTACATAAAGAAGGCATCCGTACTTTAATGTTCGGATGCTTTTTTGCTTTCTAACAAACTGAAATTAAGGAGAATTATATAATGACTACGATATGCCCGCAATGTGGTTCTGACCGTGTAAGTGAGCGAAATATTGGTAGGACGGCAGGTGGTATCGCTGGAGGCGTGGCGACAGACTGCTTTGATGTTGTGCCCTTACTATGTATCGACACCACAAGAGATTATCATTATAAATCTCTGGAATTTATGCTTTTAAGCATTATCCTGTCACAATGGGCAACAAGAGTCGCGGCTCCTCCTGATTAATCAAAAGTAAAATGTAGGTTCATACACATGATTCGCAGATTGAACATAATTGGATTCAAATCGCTCATTCTTGAACAACCTATAGAATTAGGAAGGGTGAATTGTTTTATTGGTGCGAACGGCGTTGGGAAGAGCAATATCCTTGAGGCTCTGGGGGTCATTGGTGCTGCAGCAAATGGTTCTGTTGATGCTGAAAGTCTACTCCGTCGTGGAGTGAGAGCTGGGGTCGCAGGACTCTATAAAAGTTCTTTTAAAAGTGAACGTGCTCCTGCTCACATCGGACTTGAGGCCATTGGTGATGCAAATGAATGTTACAGAGTGTCATTGCTGAACCCGGTAAAGACTCCCGAACCTGCCTGGTCCTTCAAAACGGAATACCTCAGCGATGGCTTTCACGATGTCATTTCGCAAGGTGTCCGTGGAAGGAAAAACCTGAATCCCAAGCTGGGTCTTGCGGCACTTAAGCTCGTTGAACTTGAGGAAGAAAACGCTGCAAGTCGTTTGATGAGTACATTGCAAAATTACGCAATTTATACACCTAATACCCCTTCCCTCCGAGGGATAGCACCAGACCAACAGAGTCGAAGTCCAATGGGGCTTAACGGTGGTTTGTTGGCAGAAGCTTTTGATTCATTACGCAAACAACTGAACAATCAAGACGATGGATCTCAACTGCTGGCAGAGGTTCTGGGACTTATTGATTGGGTCAATAATATTGATGTTACATCACAAGCAAGTTCAATTTTGTCCCCAAGTGTACCCCGCTCAAAACATATTCTCAGGTTTACAGATAAATATATGATGAGCAGTCGTAGCGAATTAACTGCCTATGATGCCAGTGAAGGAGCGCTGTATATCCTTTTCACAGCCTGTTTATGTTTGCTAAAAAATTCTCCGCGTTGCTTTTCTATTGACAATCTAGATCAAGCGCTGAACCCAAGATTGCTCACAAGGCTCATTAAGTGTTTGTCAGGATGGTTACTGGCATCCGATAAAGAGAAACAATTACTTTTCACTGCACATAATCCTGCTGTCTTAGATGGATTAGATCTGGATAATCCGGATGTAAGGTTGTTTGCTGTTGACAGGAACAATAATGGATTAACACGAGTACGCCGTATTGAACTCACAGACGGCGTTCGAAAATTAAACAGCCAATATCCTCTTTCGAGATTATGGCTGATGGGCAATCTTGGAGCAGTACCGAATGTCTGATTTACAGATCGCTTTGGTTGCCGAGGGGGCTACCGATTATCCGATCATCAAAGCTGCACTTGATGCATTTATGCCCCGGCCTTTTATTTTAAAATGGCTGCAACCTGAACCTGTGCTATCAGAGCTGGGGGGCGGATGGGGCGGGGTTTTGAAATGGTGCAATGCATATCGCGAATTGCACGATGGACTCATTGATGAGCATCCCCTTCTTGAACTTTATGACATGTTGATTATCCATCTTGATGTGGATGTTTCGACAAAGAAATATAGCGATTACGGACAGCAAATCACAAATTTTGCAGTGGAAAACGGTTGGGGAGCGTTACCCTGTGCCCAACCCTGCCCCCCAGTTAGCGATACAGTTCGCGCACTAACAAGAGTCCTAGAAAGTTGGTTATTACCGATGACTCGTGGACCTCGCACCGTGCTGTGTTTACCGGCCCAATCTTCAGGCACCTGGTTAGCGGTTGCCACGGTTCCTGAAGGTGAGCGAATGATGAGAGGGGACATTGAGTGTGATAAATCCGCTGAAAATAAACTTTCTGGTGCTGGTGGCGGCGTAAAGAAAAAATTCAGAATTGATAAAAGTGAGCCATCATACACAGCTAATTCTCCTGCTATTACGGCTCGCTGGGCTCATGTGAAAGAAAAATGTTCACAAGCAGCGATATTTGAAACAGACATGGTAAATGCCACCCCACCTTAAATTAATCAAAAATGTTCATATATCTCTAAGTTCTGGGTCTAAAATTACAAGCTATTCATGCTGTAAGTACACCCGTTTTAGTTCCACGCACTTTTTGAGATTTCCGGGTTTTCAGTTATCAGCCGGTATTCTTCCGGTGTCAGGTTATTCAGGGATTCATGAGGGCGCTCGCTGTTATATTCAGCCAGCCAGCGCTCTGTAATTTCCCGTGCTTCATTCAGTGTTCTGAACAGATAAAAATCCAGTATTTCTGTCCTGTACGTACGGTTGAACCGTTCGATAAAGGCATTCTGCGTGGGCTTGCCGGGCCTGATAAATTCCAGCATCACCCCATGTTCTTCTGCCCATTGTGCCAGCGTCAGCGAGATCAGCTCCGGACCGTTATCCATCCGCATTTTCAGCGGATATCCGCGGTTTAACACGATCCTGTCCAGCACTCTCACGACCCGCTGCGCCGGGATATTCAGGTCAATTTCGATCGCCAGTGCTTCGCGGTTAAAATCATCCACCACGTTGAAGGTCCTGAAGCGCCTGCCGCACATCTGTCAACACTAGGATTTATGGCCGCTTTTCGCCATTTTTAATGTCCGCTATTTGATCACTTCTGTTGTCCGCTTTCCGCCATTTCATCATCACTGATTGGCGTTGCGTTTTTGGCCAGCACCCCGGCTTTGCGTTTTTCCTTCAACCGGTAACTTTCTCCTTTTATATTGACTGTGGTTGAGTGGTGCAGCAACCGATCTAGGATCGCCGTTGCCAGTACGTTATCGCCGAACATCTCTCCCCAGTCGGCGAAGCCTTTGTTTGAGGTCAGGATAATGCTCGCTTTTTCATACCGCCGGTTCAGCAGGCGGAAGAACAGACTGGCTTCCTCTCTGTTCATCGGCAGATAGCCTATTTCGTCCAGGATCAACACTCGCGCATAACTTAGTTGTTGTAGCTGACGCTCCAGCCGGTTTTCCTGCTTCGCTTTCATCAGCGTAGCTACCAGCCTGTCCAGCGGCATGAACAACACCCGATGGCCCGCATCTGCTGCTTTCACGCCGAGGGCCACAGCCAGATGGGTTTTACCCACTCCAGGTGGCCCCAGCAGGATTACGTTCTCACAGCGCTCCACGAACGCCAGGCCGGACAGCTCCCGGACGACCTTACGATCGATACCTGGCTGGAAGCTGAAGTCGAACTGCTCCAGTGTTTTGACCCAGGGCAGGCGGGCCTGTTTCAGCCGGGATTCCATTCCACGCTGATGTCTGCCGTTCCATTCCTGCTGCAACGCCATACACAGGAACTCCCGGTAGTTCAGCTCTTTTTTAGCGGCCTGTTCTAACAAGCTTTCAACGTGGTAGCCCAGGTGCTCCATTTTTAACCGGCTCAACAGAGCTTCAAGTTCATGCATCACAGCAACTCCTCATAGGCACTCAGGGGACGATGTTCCACCATGCTGACCTGCTGCCACAGCGGGGCATGGTGTTCCGGGACCGTTTGCCAGCCAGATGATGATGAACACAGCCGGTGTGATGCAACCAACTGCTCATTGCTGTAGACCCGCAACTCATCATCCAGTGAGATCCGTATCGAGACCGGCTGCCCGCACAAGGTTTCAGGAACACTGTAACGATTGCCGCCAACCTCGATATAGCTGTCCCAGGACACATGGCGGATGTCGAAGTAGCTGGTATCGAAGTCCTTATCCGGCAACGGCTGCAGATGCTCCTGTTCCAGCGCGAAGCGTTGTTCTGGCGTCTGTCTGAACTGGCGAAGCTCCCGTTTATCAGCCACATCAGCCATCCACTGATCCAGTTGTTGGTTAACATGGGCGAAGCTGTCGAACCTGCGGTACCGGACGAAGAAGTTCTCCTTAAGATATTTCACCATTCGTTCCACCTTGCCTTTGGTTCTGGCCCTGCGCGGACGGCAGGCACGTGGCAGGAAGTCATAGTGGTCGGCCAGCAACAGGAACCCGGAGTTGAACACCACTTTTCCGTCGTTATTTTTCAGCACCGCCGCCTTCTGGTTATCAACCAGCACGGTTTTCACACTGCCACCGAAGTATCGGAAGGCGCGAACCAGCGACTCATAGGTGTGTTCAGCATCCTGCTTTGGCGCGGCGAAGACATGGGAGCGACGGGAGAACCCCAGCGTGTTAACCGCGAAGTTAACTTTGCATCGCTGCCCGGCAACCTCCACTTCGACTTCACCCCAGTCGTGCTGCAACTGGTAACCGGGCTGGGTTTCGAAGCGGACCGTTTTCTTCGACGGACGCATTTTACGTTTGGGCTGGATGTAATAGCGCAACATGGAGCGCCCACCGGTGTAACCCATTGCTTTGATTTCTGCGAGGATGACCTCGCCATTCCAGACATTCTCAGCCAGACGTGTGTCGATGTAGTCCATGAACGGCTTCAGTTTGGCCATTTTGTGGCGCGTTTTTCTGGCCGGTGGCTCAGGGTATTTGAGATACCGTCTGACGGTACGCTCAGAGCAACCGAGCTGAGTCGCAATATCGACAATGTACGCACCTTGCTTGCGCATTTGCTTTATCATGTAAAAGTCCTCTCTGCTCAACATGTTGATGTCCTTTCTGGTGTGAGAACCTCAAGGAAACAACATGTTGGGTGGAGCGGACAAATCAAATGGTGAATTACAGTCTTATATCATTGGCGCTAACACATCAGCGCATCGTGCATAAAATCGATGGACCAGCTCTGGTTCATCGCCTCTGGCGTCGCCAGCGGAGCCGGGTTACGCACTGGCAGGCGCTGTTTTCCCTTACGGCGAAAATTCAGTTTCAACAGGCAGTAAATCCGGTGCACGCGTTTGTGGTTCCATGTATTGCCCTGCCTGCGCAGCACCTGAAAAAGCTTTTTAAAGCCGTATCGCGGATAGCGTTCAGCCGCCACGGTCAGCGCCATAATCACCGGCTCATCACGTCGCGTATCCGGCTGATAACGAAATACCGTCCTGCTCAGCGACAATGTCCTGCATGCCTGACGTAAGCTCATGGCAAACTGCGCGGTCAGATAGCTGACCAGCTCACGCTTTATCGCTGGTTTTAAAGCTTTTTTTCAATAACGTCTTTCAGGGCGCGACACTCGAGACTCAGGTCCGCAAACATCTGTTTCAGTCGACGGTTTTCATCCTCAAGATCCTTCATCTTTTTGATATCAGAGGCTTCCATGCCGCCGAACTTCGCTTTCCAGTTGTAGTACGAGGCCTCCGATATTCCCGCTTCGCGGCAGACATCTTTGACGGTGCGTCCGGCTTCGACGGACTTCAGAACGGCGATGATCTGGTGTTCAGTGAATCGTGCTTTTCGCATGGCGATCTCCTCCGGGGACATAATCAGTATGCCGGAAGATCTCTAAATGTGAATGGTCCGTTTTGCAGGGATACTTACAGGAGGAGCTTGCCGGAGTGGGGGCTGACTGGCTGATAGCTGAACGACCGGGAAAATTGAGAAAGTTAAAACAGCATCCACGTAAGAATAAACTTACTATCCACATCGAATATCTGAAAGCCATTATCCGGGCCAGGGTTGAGCATCCATTCCGGATCATCAAATGCCAGTTTGGTTTTGTGAAAACCCGATATAAGGGGCTGATGAAAAACGACAACCAGATGGCCATGTTATTCACACTGGCGAATCTGTTCCGGGTGGATCAGCTGATACGCCAGCGGGAAAGAGCTGTCTGAAATAGGGGGATAACAGAGGAAATAACGCCTTTATGGTGCTGACAGGTCGTAAAGTGATGGAAATTTCATCAAAAATCGCCAAAACCATCTTCTGAAATAAATTAGCAAACAGATAAAGGAAACACAGCTAACTTATTCTCACCTTCCCTAGATTAGCCTCGACCTAAACTGTAATGGTAATAGCGAAGATTATACAGATTTTCTTCAGCTTCAGAATCCACAAATTCTGTTGATTAAGGTATCCATTACACCACTTTTATAATCTTTGTATTGAGTTGGCTAATCTCTTTTCATTACCAAATCTAGTAGTGTAAAATCTTTGTTCGATACCATACAGCAAATATTTTAACTCTTCTTCTGATGATACTTCGAATTTACTCTCAGTTGTGTCATATTTAAGTTTTTCAGCACAATAATCATTAATGTAATTCAGCATCTCACCTCTGTCTTCCACTGGCATCGCTGCAAGAGTATCCATAGCTAATGCAATTCTCTTTCGGTTTGGCTTTGATACCTTTTCTACATCATAGTCAGTTGAAAGTACAATGAAGGATTCACTTAAAAACGACTTAACTTCTTCTTCCGTGGCTTCTTTGTACAGAACATCGATACCTTTAAATATACTTGAAATTGTGGCGAGATTTCTGAATAATAATATATTTCTTTCCTTTAGGTATACAGCATCAGGTATATGATTAACAATCAACCGCCCTTCATTTTCTTCTATTTTTGCTGATTCACCAAAAGCAATTGTTTTTCTCTTGATAAACAGGGATGGGGTTATTTTCTGAAAATAAAAGTCTTCATCCTGATGAGAGAATATATATGAAATCTTCGTGAAATATTTTTTTGTTAAATCGTCGAAGTCTTTAGAATCAAATTCATCCTTAATGCATGATAAGCAGAATGATTGCTGACTAAAATTTTCAATTTTGAACCATGAATCTTCATCAAGATTATGGTCAGGGTTATATGGAATGAGGCTAAGAGTAGATAAATCTAAAGCGTCAAACAAAGTGTAGTCTGATACCAATTTAAAAAAAGGTTTCTTACGAGGTCCTTTTACTTTCGCAAAAATGTTATTCATTATTTTTTCCTTTCGATAAATGTATAGTTGTTTATTCTAAATGCAACGGGGATCTTGATTTCTTTGGGGGTTTTGTATTTATGACGACTAATTAAAAAAATGGATGCGCCGCTCTTGTTTTTAATGTTATAAAACTCATATCTAAACAGTAGAAATAAAGGGTTAAAGTATAATGCTTGAGACATAAAGGTAAAAATAAATAAAACGGCATAAACAAAAAATAAGGCAGACCAACTAGTTATACTTAAAGCCACAAAGAAATAACCAAGATAACTTGGAAGAAATGAGTTGTTCGCATGCTCCACAGAAACTACTTCGCCTTCTTTAAACTCATCCTTGCCAAGTCTGGAACTTAAAAACAAACTAATCCAAGTTAGTAATATGGGGATTAGCATGTAAAAAACGTATGATGTCATTTGTGGTAATAAACTCAACCAATGACTGTGTTCAAACCCTTGGAAAAAGTAATAAAGAGTGTACTTCTTTTGTACAAAGAAAATTATAGCCAACAACGATGTTGCGTTAAATGTTAAAAGAACTCTAAAAAGGAAATTTATTATCATAATGTTTTACTGTATCAAATACTGCGTACAATTATTTTATAGTATATCAATTAATCATTTACTTTTCACCTACAATATTTCGCTCAACCGGGTAAATATATCAATAGCGAAGCCCCAATTGGGGCTTCGCTACCGTCAGAACCCACGCATTCCGTTGATAAAAGTATCAATCACGCCACAAACCTTGTCATATACACGTTTAAGCACCATCTTCCTTTCAAGGATCTTTGGCGTCCACGTTAGAGCCCTGGCTACCTCGTCCTCGCGTGGGGCCACATCTGTAAAGAGGTAGTTATCCAGTAATGCGGTAACTTTGCTTTCATCAAGATTTTCTTCAGCACATAGCGTTGCAACCGCTTTACGCTTTTCACGTTCAACGTAGGTTTCAAAGGTCTGGGTGATATCTTCATCATGCGAAACATTCAGCAGATTTTCTTCGATGAAATTATCAATCAGTTCGCGTTTGCTGCGCAGCGTGACGTCACTGTCAACGATATCCATGACCTTCTTCTTCTGCTCCTGCTGCGCTTCAGGTGGCATAGCCTGGATGCCAGCCAGTAGCCTCAGGATATAGCCGACATTAATTTCATCCCGATGAATTAGTGTCACTTCAAAATCGACCTCATCCAGAATCGAGACTTTATCTTTGCCAGTGCGTTTTTTCACCTTGTCATAAATATCGAGATATTTACTGGTGTAATCGGCAAGAGTCTGATCCGATAAAGGCTTACTCACTTCATCAAAATCAGCAAAGCTCTCCAGGATATTCTTCAGTCGCATCATGTCACGGAAAGCCGTCACAAAAGCAAGCTGAGCTTTTTCATCAGGGAGGCTGTCCACGCTTTCCACTGTAGGTGTCAGGGTCAACAAGGTATCTACAGCAGCCTGATAGTCGCTCAGGTACTCTTCAAAAGGCTTAACCAGCACGACTGAAGATGCGTCTTTGTTCGAGAATAACGCTATGGCATCATCAGTGGCTTTCTTGAGATTACGGAAGCAGACGATGTTACCGTGGCTTTTCTTCTCATTAAGAATACGATTGGTACGGGAGAATGCCTGTATCAGCCCGTGGTAACGCAGGTTTTTATCAACGTAAAGCGTATTGAGAGCTGGGCTATCAAATCCCGTCAGGAACATATTGACCACCAGCAGGATATCAATCCCTTTTTCTTTGGTTCGTTGTGCAATGTTTTTGTAATAATTGTAAAAGCTTTGCGAATCATTAGCTGAATAGCTGGTGCCATACAGCGTATTGTAATCCTTGATGAAGCTGTCTAGATGATCCCGGCTCGAGATATCGATTTTCCCGCCTTGAGGCAGGCTGATGTCTTCTTCATCCAGTAAGCCGTTAACCGCTTCCTTATCGCTTTTGTCCGCTTCGTTTGCTGCATAAGTAAATATTGTTGCGATACGCAGCGGCTTGTAACCTGGATCGGCCTGCTGAAGCTCTGTTTGTTTGTCTTTAAAGAGTTTGTAGTATTTAATCAGCATGTCCACCGAGCCCACGCAGAACATTGCGGTAAACTCACGGTTTCGGGTCTTTGCATTATGGTGAGCTAGGATGTAGTCGGTTATCTTGCCCAGCCTGATATCGCTTTCCATGACCTCTTTGGTGTCGATATCTTCCACATCGATATCGATCTCATTACTGGTTTCTTTACGGCGATATGTTCCTACATACTCCACGGCAAAGCGCAATACGTTCTCATCACGGATGGCATCGACAATGACATACTTGTGGAGGCATTTGTCAAACAGCATTTCAGTAGTCTGCTTGATACCATTAGTAATATTGACGTTATCGGCAAAAATCGGGGTCCCGGTAAAGCCAAACAGTTGTGCATTTTCAAAGAAACTTACGATAGCCTTGTGAGTTTCACCGAACTGACTGCGGTGGCATTCATCAAAGATAAAGACAATACGTTCCTTACGCAGGTGCTCCAGCTGTGCCTTATATCCTTCATGGGTAATGGCATTGTTCAGTTTCTGAATGGTGGTCAGTATCAGTTTACTGTTGTTGGCCTTTAACTGCTTAATTAGTGTACTGGTATTGTTAGTGGTATCTACGCTGTCTTTAGCGAAACTGTTAAACTCTTTGGCTGTCTGATAATCCAGATCGCGACGATCGACAACGAAAATAACCCGATCAACTTCAGGCATGGACATGATCACCTGACTGGCCTTAAAGCTGGTTAAGGTCTTCCCGCTACCTGTGGTATGCCAGATATAGCCATTACGGGGTTTGCCCTGTAGGTGAAGACTGTCCTTAACATGGCGAATCATCGCCTCACAGGCATAGTACTGATAGGGTCGCATGGCCATCAGGCACTTACGGGTTTCATTCAGTACCGTGTAGTGAGTGATCATTTTTGCAATGTGACAAACTTTCAGGAAGGCTTCTGTAAACTTCTCCAGCGACTTAATGGGTTCATTTTTCTCGTCTGTCCAGAAAAAGGACTGCTCGAAATGGTTAGCCCGATTATTAGCGTAATACTTAGTATCAACACCATTACTGATAATAAACAACTGAACATACTGGAACAGACCACTACCAACCCAGAATGCATCCCGATGGTAACGGTCAATCTGATTAAAGGCTTCTTTCAGGCCCAGCCCACGTCGCTTAAGCTCTATCTGTACTAAAGGCAAGCCATTAATCAAAAGCGTAACGTCAAAGCGCGTTTTACGAGTTTTTTGCTCGGCATTAAACTGCTTAACCTGACGAGTGACTTGAAACTCGTTCTGGCACCATTCGTCTTTGTTGATAAAGCTGAGCCATTTCTCCGTACCGTCATCACGCAGCAACTGGTAGCGATCACGCAGGATTCTGGCACGATCGATCACTTCATTGCCTTTGGTCAGATGCAGGAAAACACGGTTAAATTCGCTGTCGGTGAGAGGGGCAGCCTCCAGCCGATTATGAATCTCGATCTGCTTGCGCAGGTTGGCTTTCATACTGGCTTCGTCTGTAACATTCACCAGTTCGTAGTGCATCCCCACCAGCTGGTTGATCAGGTGCGTTTCTAACTCGTATTCGCTTTGCGTTGCCATCAGTATGTTGTGCCTTTCGTTGTTATGCGGGTCTGGATCTGGCCGAGCCGAATTATTTTTATACAAACATTTGCTGGAGCAGGCCTTGCTTCCAGATTTTTAATTTGTCTAGTTCCACCTTTTTTAAAGTGAGTTTATGATCGATAGAAGAAAGAAAATGTGAAATCTTCAATTGTTCCTGTAAGCAAGGAACTTTAACTTTTATAGTTTTTAATTGAGCATATTTTAGATTCCATGTGTCAGATGTCAGTCCCTGAGAGTGCCTTTGAAACTCAAAAATCATTTTGTCCGTTTTGAACATATAACTAAAAAAAATACTACTATGTTTACTATTACCTTTAAGCACTGTATATGCGGGGCTAACAATACCATCAAAGGATGACACACCACTCGCACCTTGCCACATTCTCATTGAGTTGTAAGCAATATCACCACAGTATACTCTCAAATAATTACTTTTATCGTAACTGGAATTATTCTTTCTGACTGTCTCATCAAATTTTTTGATACCTCCATTAATAGAGATAGATAATAATTCCTCATCTCCGAAAGCTCTTTCTGTACGTTGTTCAAATACATTACCTAAAACTAGTTCACGCCATTGAGAAAACTTTTCTTCCTTATCATCTTTAAAGAAGATTTCTTGACAGAAAATCTTTTGCATTGCTCCTTTTTTATACAGATTCAATAAAACATACTGTTTGTTTAAAAGTGCTATTTTTTTATCAATAGAAGACAAAAAATCAGCAATTTTATTTTGCTCTTCCAATTCAGGGAAAAAAGCCGTAACCTTTCCTAAAGATTCTTGTCCAATATTATATCTGGTGCTACCGCCGCTTCTCTGGGTTAAGTCTTTTCTCAATATGTCAGTTTTTAGTTGATAATTTATAAAAGCGCTATTTAGCTTAACTAACGGCCTGCCTCTGATTACAAAACCACCAAATAAGACAGTGTTAGTATCAGCATATACATTAGCTTGCCCAACTTCTTCCCTTGTTTCCGAACTACGCTGAAAAAGTATATCGCCTTGCTTTACTTGATAAGAAGATATCTGCTCATCTGTGGCTTGTACACTTTCTTGAATCGTATCGAATGTAATTTTATCATTATTAATGATATCTAGAACATTAATAAATTTAATGCCATTTCCATACATCTCTTTGCTGGCATTGAGTCCATTCTTAAATGAAAAAATATTTTCCAGTTTATTACTATACCAATTTTTACTAAAACCTTTAAATCTTAACTTTGGCACCATCATTTTTTATCCTCCGCCTGTACAAATGGCGCATCGATCCCCAATTCTTTACAGAATCCAGCAATGGTCTTATCGATCTGAGCCACTTTTCCTTCCAGCTCACGAATCTCATGTGCTACCGCATTGAGGTCAATTTCATCTTTTGCTTCAAAAGTATCGACATAGCGCGGGATATTGAGGTTGTAATCGTTGTTGCGGATCTCTTCCAGCGTCGCAATATGGCTGTACTTCTCTTGAGCTTTCCAGTCGTTGTAAGTATCTGCAATCTTGTCGATATGTTCCGGCAGCAGGCGATTCTGAGTTTTCACCTTCTCAAAGTCGTTGCTTGCGTCAATAAACAAAATACCGTCGTTGTGTTTACGGCACTTACGCAGCACCAGCACACAGGTTGGGATACTGGTACCATAGAAGATATTCGCAGGTAGCCCGATAACGGCGTCAATACAGTTCAACTGTTCAATCATGAACTTGCGGATGTGTCCTTCTGCCGCACCACGGAATAAGACCCCATGAGGCAGAACCACCGCCATCGTGCCGTCATCTTCCAGGTGGTAAAACATATGTTGCACAAATGCCATATCCGCTTTACTGGACGGCGCGAGCTTACCGTATTGCGCAAAGCGGTCATCGTTCATAAACAGCTGGCTGGCGCTCCATTTGGCTGAGAACGGTGGGTTGGCGACAATCGCATCAAATTTCAGATGCGTATGCTGCGGATGTTCCAGCGTATCTTCCTGCATGATTTCAAAGTCAGCATAGTGAACGCCATGCAAAATCATGTTCATACGTGCCAGGTTGTAGGTGGTGCGGTTCATCTCCTGACCGTAGATTTTACCTACGGAAGAGGCTTCACGTTTTACACGCAGCAGTAGAGAGCCAGAGCCACAGGTCGGGTCATAGACGTTTTTCAGTTTGAGCTTGTGAGTAGTAACAATTTTTGCCAGCAACGTAGAAACCGGCTGCGGTGTATAGAACTCTCCCGCTTTTTTACCTGCACCTGAAGCGAATTGCCCAATCAAATACTCGTAAGCATCGCCCAGTATGTCAGAACTGGCTTCACTCAGATTAAAACTCAGTTTGTCGAGTTCGGTGATAACCTTACCAATCAGCTCATTTTTTGCTTTGGCAGTATTACCCAGTTTACTGGAGCCTAAATCCAGGTCTTCAAACAGGTTGCTGAAGTCATCTGCGGAGTCAGTGCCCAGGGTGCTCTGCTCAATATTACGTAGAGTAGTAGCAAGATCTTCGAGAATAAAACCTTCTCCTGCACCTTTCTGATCTTTCGCTACACGCTGAGCCATGGTGTGGAACAGGTCAGTTGGGGGCAGAAAGTAACCCAGCGTCTGAATGCTGTCGTCTTTTACCGCATCAATGATGTCCTGATAAGCCGGATGCTCAGTGGTCAGCTCGTTATACTTAATCCCGTCTTCTTTCAGGATTTTGTTGGCATAAGTGACAAACTTCTCGGAAAGATATTTGTAAAAGATGAAACCAAGGCAATAGTCACGAAACTCATCGGCATTCATCTTGCCACGTAGCGTATCAGCAATATTCCAAAGGCGGCTTTGCAGTTCATTCAAATTTTGCGCTTCAATCTGGGGCGACATACTTCTTCCTGTTGTTTTTGTAAGTCCCGGTTAAGGGATAGTTACTGAATCATATCACTGAGCTGGCTCAGGATCTGTTGTTCGTTTAGTGTGGCCAGGCGCTCCTGGTAATGGCGTTTTTCAATAGTTGCCAAATAGAGTCCACCGATTGCCTTCTGCTTATTAAGAGGAGGCAGCGTTGCAGTAAACTGACGTACCTCAGTAAGAGACAAACGTAATACAAACGTTGACCCTTGCGTTGCCATAGCTTGCTGGCGGCAGCTTTCCCTGCTTTCATTGAAGTGCCAGACAAACCACGCCGGAACAACCTTACTGCCGTCAACTTCGACCCTGACATAGTTATTACTGAGCAGACGCCCGGTATGCTCAGGGCTGACGATAGCGGCCTTACCATGGATCAGGCTAATGACCACATCTCCCGTCCGGACTGACAGAACAGCCTGGGTGGGGCGCACAACCTGCTCTTTATAAACGTTGATGGTATTACCCGGTTGCCAGCAGTCACTCATGAACTGCTCGGTCGCGTAAAAGCGACATGCTTTAGCCTCATCATTTTGTCTGATGCGACTGACATGGGCACCGGGAGTAAATGAAGCAACGGTGGAATAGGGTACTGGCTCAGCTTTCATTGAATAAACTTAAATTACAATGCGTGTGGTGAGTCTATCAATCCGGGTGGTGAAGTCAACTGAATTTAAATTTATTACGTATAACTCTCGTTTTCAGGCCAAGGTGAAAGAGCTTGGTCTCGATGTTTCGCTTAAGGGGACTCCCGGGATGCGAAAAGCCATATGGGCGGTCTCAGCAGATCTGCAACTGACGGAAATGCTACTTCCCGTCAGCAAAGCCAAAGAGGACACAAAGCGTATCTGGGAGCAAATCGAGAGCTGGTTGCCCATGTTTGCACTCTTCCAGAGCGACAGAAGCAGCCGGGATTCCGACGATGAAGTACAAAGTCCGATGAAAGCCGCCATTACGGCTGCACTGGCGGAAGTCCAGGACGACATCGCCAGCATCCAGTTGAAGCTCCAGCAAAAGGCAGAAGAGATTGCCCGAAACACACATGAAGCGCTGAAGACCATTGAGCCAGGCCTGGCAAGCGAGCTTACCCCTGAATTTACCCCTTCCACATCGGCAAAATGGCTGGGGCTATTCTCCGTTGGTCTCAACACTGACGGAGGGATCCCGCTGAATAAGCGTGGCAGTGGAGTCCGTCGTCTGGTGCTGGTGAGCTTTTTTTAAGGCCGAAGCAGAACGACGACTTAAGTCCTGCAATCGTCGTAGTATCATCTACGCTATTGAAGAGCCCGAAACCTCACAGCATCCTAATTAGCAGCGGTTCCTGATTGAGTCATTTAAATCCCTGTCTCTCGAAGCCGTCTGTCAGGTTATCCTTACCACGCACAGTCCCGGCTTTGCTGCAGAGCTCACGTGCTGATCACGCCCGTTCTCGCCGTCATGACGGGCAAGGTCATGCCCTTAACCCTCTCCTGTAGCTGACCGAAGCGCAATGCGAAAGTCCCCTGCGCGGAACGGTTAATGACAAGCGGCGTGATATCCACCACGCCTTCATGCTTCCCGTCTGTTACCCTTCGCCAGGCGTCACGGATGATGCCACTGAACGCCTGCAGAGAGCTTTCAGCAGGTTGTGTAATGGGCGCCAGCGTATCAAGATTCATCATCAGCACCATTTGGTATTCTGGCGCACAGGTTGAACCCCATATCCAGCGTAACAACGTCGGCGGTGAATTCTTACGTTCCTGCTGGCGCGCCTGTGAGTATTCCCCCGTTCGCTGCCAGACCTCAGTGTGAAATCGCAGGATCAGCGAGCGGTAATCGGTCATGGTTTCTTGATACGGCAACACCAGCGTAAAGCTGAACGCTACCAGTCGGGGGTAATGGTCAACGGCCTGCTGCAGAAATGCGCGTGTATTCGCTGCATCCGAAGCGTTACCGCCTGCAGCGACGGAGTAATGGTTATTCATGGGATTCTTTTCTCTTCTGGCTGAAGCCGGCAGAATGCTGGCGGGCAGGACGGTCTGTCTGATGTGAAAAACCCGCACCGGGCTTACCCGGGGAGGGTGTTACAGCGGTAATTCATCTGCCAGTTCACCTCCTCGATGCTGTAGATACCGGTCAGGCACCGGGGGCAACGCTTCACGCCCTGGTAATGGTTACCGCACCACACGCAGTACCAGGCAAGCGACATCACCGTCGTTTCCAGCCCGTTGATGATACTGCGCAGCTTTCGCTGCCGGACTTCAGCTTTCACTTCCGGGTCAAGATGGGCGCAGGCCATCAGCACATTGCGGGCCACGCTCTGCTGGTCATGCTCAAACCACGGGTCTTCATACATACCCGCATGCAGTATCAGACGGCATCCACAGGATGCGCAGCTCCATATCTGTCCCGGTGCACTCATGGCCTCCCCGGCTGTCGCGAAGTGGCCCTCGCGGTCGTTTGCCAGATAACACTTCAGCATGCGCATGCCGTCACCTCCGTTATCCGGCTATCAGCATCATTGAACGCATAGCTGCGCTCCCCCGTTCGGCAGGTCATACAGTAGCGTTCACCGTGGTAATCACTGCTGCAGCCGTGACAGTGCCAGTCGGCGCGGTAAACCAGCGGACGGGCTTCCGGTACATAAGATTGCAGTTGCCGGATAATGCGGGTTTCTTTCAGTTCAGGATTAACATACGGGCAGTACTGTCGCCCGTTCTCCGAAAGCGTTGCTGCATGATGTTCAAACCACGGGCGTTCAGTCTGGTATTCAGGATGGTACTGCAGGGCACTGCCGCACAGATGGCAGCTATAGCGGTCATACGGCGCGGTCTGCGCAGTTCTGGCACCGGTAAGGCGGTCGTTGCCGTCCAGAGCCATAAAGGATTTTGCGTACATCGTATTCATAATTTTTGCGCCTTACCGCCAGACGACACGCAGGCATCAGCCGTCCCGGTACGGGCAGCATGGCAGGATGTGAATGGCGGTTTAGTTATGCGTTAGCAGGTCGGTACCGGCGATGACCGGTCCAGGGCTACAGAAAGGTTACGGTTGCGCAGATGCGCCGGAGGGACGAAAACAAACGGGGCAAGGTCTGGCACCACAGTACTGTCGCCGGCAACGGGGACACGTCCAGCACGGGGGTATTTTCCATGGCTGAGTACGGCGTCGCTTTTCCATTCAGCTGTCTCCTCTGCTCAGACGCCACGGGAATCCGCAATGCGCTGTCGTATCCAGGATTCCACTTCACTTTTATACCAGCGGGAACTGCGCCCCAGCTTGATGGGTTTCGGAAACAGCCCGTCGCCAATCAGTTTGTAGAACCATTTGTCGGTCATCCCGGTAAACGTGGTAATGAAAGTCATGTCGATAAGCGGGTCTTCTGCGCAAAGCAGTGTGGTGGTTGCGGTGCTGACGTTATTCGTATTCGGTGTGGTCATGTTCGTTATCTCCCTCTGAAGAATGGTTGTCGGGAGACGTCCGGTGCCGTTGAATCAACGACATGCCGGTTCTCCTTCAGAGGATAAGGTTCATCTGTAAAAAAATACCGGGCTGCGGTCAGTGCCCGACAGAATGGACTGTTGACACTCAAGCTCAGCCTCGGCTGCAACCGAAGTTACGCTCGCCATCATCGGTGACTTTGGTTTCGCGTTTGGCAAGATAAGCGGCCTGCGCCAGTGCCTGTTGCAGCTGTGCATGGTTCCCACGCTCCAGCCAGGACACCGGGCTTTTCGGAAAGCGGGCCAGTACGGTGTGAGCCTCAGCATCCACCTGCAGGGCGCTGCACCACGCCTGCTTAATCATTCCGGCAAGCGTGTCCGGGTCTTTATAATCCCCCGGCCCGCACCAGGTATCGCGGTTCAGCAACAGCACCGCGTGGTAATGCTTCTTCCCTTTGATTTCACCAAACTCACGCGCCCAGACAAAACGCAGCGTGGTCGGCCAGACGCGTTTGCCCTCGCGACGTTGACGTGTCTGAAGGGCAGCAATGCGGGCTTTCAGGGCATCGGTGAAGCGGGAGATAACAGCAGCATCAGTGGCCGCTGGCGTATCCGGCAGACGGAGGTCAACGCGCAGAGCCAGTACACGGGTGTAAGCGTTAAGTGCGCAATTGAACGTATCAGCAATACGTTGCTGCCAGTAAGGGTGGTAGGTGTAACTCATTGAAATGGACTCCGGTGGGTTATCGTTCATAACCATTACCGGTGCTGTAAAAAAGTACTTTCTGGCGTTCGTACAGTAACGACTCCACGGGTGCAGCTCACAGTCTCGCGGGAATACGTCAGAAACAACGAAGTACCCCGAAAGCTGTATAAAAACGCCCCTCCCGTTACCGACACATAAGGGACATTCGTGAATAATGGCAATCAGAAGATGAAAACCAGAGGAAATATCGATGATTATTAACGTTGATGAAGCCGCCGCTATTGCGCTGGCACTGCTGGAAGAGAAAATTCACAACTGGCAAAAGACCGTTCCGCCATCCTGGCCTTCAACCTGGCCTGTTTTTAATCGGCTGATTGAACGTCATGATGAGATGGCATTGGTGTACAGGTAGATAGCGTCCAGTAACCTCTCCAGGCAACAGTTCTGGATACTGATTGAGCAGATTATTCATGCCGGTAGCTTTGGCACCGATGAGCGTTTTGCGACACTGCGGGCTGATCATCAGGAGCTTGTAGTCCTGAATGACGATATCAGCGCCCTGAGCATGCAACTGGCTGAAATGCTGGAACGACGCTCAGCGTTGATAGATAAGAGCGGCCACTTTCATTGCGAACGCATGCATAAACTCACCGAATTTATCGATGATGCCGGAGAGGGGAACGGTCATTACCAGTTGTACCTGAAGCCAGAATTGCAGCGACTTAATCGTTTCGATCTCAAATACTGGCCTGACATTGCCGGTATCGTTCGCTCACTGGGGATGGAAGAGGTGGAGATTACCTTTGCAGATGACGCGACAGAGGCGATTATCAACGCCCGCAGGCCTTCAATGACGGATTTCTTCAGGAAGCTATTTGATAATATTAACGAGCAAAAAACAGGGAACTACTACTCTTTGCCGCGGATGTTTAAACTTTCGGATGCAGCACTGGCGACAATTTTTAATATCACACGCGATCTTCCACCGGATGAGCTCATTGACGCAACTTATGTGAAGCGTACCCGTCATCGACTGAAAGAACAGGGTTACAGTGCAGTACGGTAAAGCGAGCCGTCGTCATTACCCCTTTTTCATCGTGGGCCAGTGGGGGCTGATCCTGATGACAGGGGGAGCTGATGGCCCTCTGAGCATCTCACTTGCAATACAGACTCCCCTGACCGGATGCTGCACGCGCCCACAGTTCCTCATCGCTGAGCGTGGTTTCAATCAGCTCAACCGGCACGCCACTGTCGTCAATTACGGCCACCCGGTAATCGTCTATGGGTTCATAAGGCCCCAGAATAACCGTCTCACCTGCTATTGCCTCAGCCACGCTGCTGACCTTAAACGCCACATGCCGAACCGTTTTCAGCAAGGGATGGAGTGGAGAGTCATCGGTAAAACGATGCCACTGCACCCGAAACTTACCGGGATTATCCGTGGTATACAGACCGGCACTGGCACTGAACTTACCGGCGCTATCCCCGTCCTGCACCGGGATACCGAAATGATGAAACTCGTACCTGACGTTTGCTTTCACTGGATTGTTTTACCTTACGCTGATTCCGTTCTTAAGACATTACCCGGACAATACCAAACGATGCAGCAACCAGCATCAGTTTAAACACACTGTAACGCATCAGGCGCAGCGCAGGTCATTCAGACACAGATTCACCTCCCTGATGTATTTAATACGCTAATACGGATGCACAGGAAGCCTGTGAGACAGACAGAAGTATAACGTTCACTCGTTAAGTCAATAACGCACATTCAGTGCGTTACTTATTCCTGGTATAAACACCCGCCAGTCATTTGCAATAATGCACAACAGGTATTCTGCTTAATGTCGTTATCCCGCCAGAAATATCTGCTTTGGCTATTACTCCCGATAAAGGTTACCGTCCCTGCAGGATAGTTCACTGACGTAAACCATGCCCGGATACGCACCCCATGGATAAGCACAGAGCGTATCGTAATAACTGGTGACGCTATTACCTGTCAAAGCCAGCGATGGTAAAAGAACGTTATGCCTGGTGAATAGCGCTAATAACGCTCACCAGATACTGAGTGCGGGTTAACTGCCAGTACATACACGGGCTAATCTGATAACAGCCATACCCTGCTTAATGAAGACTTATGCACCAGTGACAATATCTCTCAGTCTGATGATTGCCTGTTAACGCATTAATGCTCTGACAATCCCTCACTACCACAGATATCGAATAAACGGCAGTCTGTTATCACGTCGTTATTCTCGAATTTATAATCTTTACACCTTTAGCTTTTGTAATAATCCAGCCCGAATAACCGTCACCCTCTCAATGCCGTCTAACACTCTGACAATGGCATTTCCTTCACAAGGATATATGACTTCCCGCAATGATAACTTCCCGACTCAGTTACAGTCATCACAATTTACTCCCACGGTTAAAACTGTTCACTGATTCAGCATCTTTCAACATAGGTAATCGTTACCGGGTAGTGACATCTTCTCTCAGGCAGTATATCGACTGAACAGCATTACTTACCTCTTACCCTTAAGTAACCTTTGAAGTTAATCCTTAAGATAATAACCCACTAAGATAATAATCTCTTCTTTAATATATTAATACCAATCCAACACACCATACCTGACAGTAATACCAGAGCCAGCGGCACCAGGCGGTGGCCACACGAGATAAAAGCGATGTACATTCACTCTGGAATTATCTCTTCAGCAAGAAGAATAAAAAACCGAGACATCACATGACCTCAACCTGTTAATACCCTGCTCCAAAGAAGCCCTTACTCCTGCTACTGAGCAACAAATTATAAATACGAAGGGTGAACCCTGTGTGATGCCGTCAATACGTCCTGAGTAAAAACAGACATCACTGATGGAGGTGAAGACGATAGCGTGCAGGAAGACGAACAGGAGGATAAGATGAGCTTGAAGAGAGCCATGTAAGAATGAAAAATGCAGAAAAACAGAGACAGGAAAGAGTGAAAACATTAAAAACAACGATGATAATACCGTAGTAAAACCCTTAACCAACCCACATCAAACCAGCATATCACTTCACGATGACTACCAGATGTACTTTTCAGTGACGATAAAACCATCACCATGCTACTGTGTTGCTACGATAATCACTACATCAACAACTACTGTGTAGTTTAGTTTATGAGGTACTGATAATGGCAATACATTATAATGATGGCAGGAAAACACCGATAAAGACCCGCGACAGCCGAATCTGTAATTTCTGTCTTGACTGGCTGGGTATTAATAAAAACATCAGAACAAATGGCGTAAACCGTCAGGATGCAGACAGCTGCCATCAGGTCGCCAATCAACTCATCAATCAGCACTATCCTGATAAAGAACAGCAGGACAGGCTTCTGGCAGAAATAAATACCGCCTGTGACGAGAATATCTTACCGGCTGACCGTTTTGACTGGCTTGAACGCGATGAACGGGCCGCTTTCTGGTTATGGGGTTATCTTTATACCGTGGGCGATCTGACGCTTGGGATTTCTTCATCAAGAGATGCACGTTACGATCAGAACTGGTATCAGTTCCTTCAGCTCAATAAATCCCCGACAAGTCACCGGGAAAGAATACAGCTGCTCTTCAATTTCTTTGACTGGATTATTATTCCTGCCCCACCGGTTAATCACCTCAAGAGCCAGGTAATGGACAGGCTCAAAGATCAGTGGAAAAATATTTACAGCAAACCCGTCCCGCTGAAATGGTTACCTGATGAAGAAGAGGCGGTACTGTGGGCATGGAATAGCCTTAAATCACTACAGGAAGAAAGAAATGTGCCCACCGGCGGGCTTTCATTTATGCTTTCCTCTCTGGGATTGAGTACCTGGTTTACCCCCCTGAGTCATTCTGAGCGCAATTTAGCCCTGCGTGCCGCGATCGATTTATGGGATGATGCTCCAGATACAAAGCGTTTATTCCTGCTGAATCTGAATAAAGCCTGGAACCAGCAAAAATTGCGTCAGTCCCGCACCGATAAAAAAGCACTCAATACGTACCTGAAGAACGAAACCAAAACACGACTGGACTTTATGGCTGAACGCAGCGGGGTTCGTATCAGCGATATGCTGGAAACGTTGATTAATGACCATTACCGTAAAACTTGTGGTGGTGAGTGAGAGCATCGCGCGGAAACAAAACAATTGGCGACGATAATGCAGACCGATAACTGCATTCAAAAAATTTCAGACCTATATTACCTGTGTGAGAACGGCAGCAGAAATGCTGCCGTTTCGTTATTTCACTCACGGAGGTTAATGTGCCTGATAAGAAAAAACGGGGTTCTGATGCCCTGCCGCTCCCCTTGTTCCGTCTCCCCGGTGAACTGCCCTGCAAAATACCCGCGTGCATGTTTCCCCCGTTCCGGCGCTGCCATCGCCACATTCCCTGTTCCGGTATCAGGGCCGTTTTTATACACGGCCCACCTGTTTATTCAGGCGGCTTTATTGCCAGTAACAAGGGAGAAAAGAAATGCAGTGTCCGAATTGCGGTTCGCAAAACATCCAGATGCGCCATATGGGTAAAAAAACAGGAGGGGTGACCGGGGCAATTGCCGGGGGGCTTGCCGGTCTTGAAGGGGCGACGGCCGGTGCGTTGATTGGTTCAGCGGTCCCGGTGGTCGGCACACTGGCGGGAGGACTAATCGGTTTTCTGTCGGGGGCCTGCGCTGGCGCAGTAGCGGGAGCGGTTGCCGGTGCAAAGCTGGACGGGACGGTATTTGATGAATATGGCTGCACGCAGTGTGAACATACCTTCAGTGTGCCGTGAGGTTCAGTGGTATCAGCCATAAGTGCCACCGGGCCCTGTAGCCCGGTGTTTTCTGAGCCAGAGCCGCCCCTGTTTTATCCCTCCGGCCACCCGGCTTAAACGACAGGATGTGTCGTCAGACCATCACATTCCTTGCCCGAACTTCCCCATATTCCTTTTCTTACAGCCACTTAACGAAAGAGGGTTGTTGTCATAATTATTACGTTATCCACCATAAAGCGACGACATAACGTGGCGAACCGGTACGGCATAATTATCCACCATCAACAGGAGCATACGGAGAGCCGGAGGCTGATTTCAGAATGAAAGGACAACACGATCGTTATGACCGCCTGGCCGTCAGGCTGTCTGTCATCATCAGTCGGCTACTGACAGGCCATGCCCTGGTACTGAAATCACTGGCTGATGAATTTGCTGTCTCAGAACGCACGCTGCAACGGGATTTCCAGCAGCGCCTGCTCCACCTGGGTATTGAGTATTCCGGCGGGGCCTACCGCCTTGCCCGGCGCCCTCTCCGGCCCCATTCGCCGGATACATCCACCTTTATCCACAATACGGGGATTTCTGGGATTATCCCCATTCAGAACAGAAAGCTCATCCGGCTGCTCACCAGCACGTCGGGGATATCGCCCTGTCTTATCGGGCATGGCGGCTTACCGTCGGCAGTCACACAGTCAGCGTCATTTTTACTGCTGGCGGAAGCCATTCGCGATCACCACACCGTCACGCTGCAGGTTAACGGACGCACTCATGAAACCGTGGCACCACACCGTCTTATCTTCCAGAGCAAAAACTGGTTTCTGGTCACCACCCGCGCCAGAACCCTCCAGGTTTTCAGGATGGAAGAAATCAATGCCGTTACGGTCCTGGAAACCTCATTTCGCAACAAGCCTGAGCTTGATGCCCTGACGGCCAGCGAGGAGTTTATCTCAGCGCTGCCTCACTTTCGCTTCATCAGTAACGTTATTCATTCCTTCCGGGGAGTGTTCCCGGAAGCCACCTCCGGACTAAAAGGAGCCCGGCTATGAAACACCCCACAGCCCTGCTGTTGTTATGCGTCGGAATGACGCTGGCATTATTGCCTGCGGCGCACGCAGACACATCCGATACCCTGCGCGACGCGCATTATCATCGCTGCGCAAAGCCCGTCTTTTATGCACAGACCCTGAACCACAAAAAGGAGGTCGAAATCTGCATCGTCACCCCATCGGTATCGTATTCGTTTGGTAAGACCGGTGCGGAACATAAGGAGATGGATATTACCGTTCCGGCTCAGGCAACACGCTACGCGTACCAGAGCAACCAGGTTATCAGCCTGCAGGAGTTTAGCGTCCGCAACGGCGATACCACCTACCAGGTGTCAGCCGGGAGCAATGATGAAGGTAAACCCTTTGCCGCGCTCGATGTGTACCGGGGGAGTCCCGATACCGGAAAGCATCTGGCGACAATTACGCTTGATCCGGACACGGTGGTTAACGACATCAGCCACGCCCTGCAGGATGAAGACATTCCCCAACAGGATGGCTTTTAACCAGTTTAATCAAACTCAACCCTCTGCTTATTCCAGGACGTTTTCATGAATATTTCCCTCTCTGGTGGTTCGCGCCACCCGGCCCCCGTTTTGTCCGTACTCTGCCTGCTGCTCTCTGTTGTGGCACTCAGCGGCTGCGGCGACGAAAAATCCAAAGCCGAAAGCGAGTTTATCCGGGGCTGTAAATCCGGTGGCGGCACCACCGCTATTTGTGGCTGCGTTTACGACATCCTGCTGACGAAATACCCCCACGGCGAGTTGCTCAGGATGAACCAGCAGTACGGTTATGTCCCACCACGTTTCATGGACAACATGCTGAGTGCCGCTCAGCAGTGCAGAAAATAAGGAAATCTGAACATGGCTCTTGTCATTAAATATTTCGCGATTGCCTTCGCCATCGCGCTTGTGGTCGTGCTGTTTAACGTGTTCGGGAGTACCGGCGAAATTCGTAGCTTTGGTCAGGGGATGGGGTACCTGTTCTGGATGACGCTGGGGCCAGGTGCCGGTATGACAGTTGGCGCAGCGCTTCGACTGTGGCTGATGCCGGACGCGGTATACACCCGCGAAGGGATGACCGGGCTGCTCAAGGCCCGCCTGTTCTGGCTCGCAGGCCCACAGTGTATCGGCTGGCTGGCCGGACTTATCGCCGTGGGTAAACAACTCATGTAACAGGACTGCCCCTCAACAACATTTTTAACTCAGAAGGAAAAACACCATGCGATTCATGCACGCCATCCTGTCAGCAGGATTACTGACCTTTGCCATGTCGGCACAGGCTGTCCCCAATATGTGGAGCAGCGGTTTCGGTATGGGGGTGACCGAATACATCATCACCAGCCCGGAAAACGTGATGCTGAACCTGAACTGCACCGGCAACCCTGACGACCAGAATATCCTGCAGCATCACGTCATGCTCACCCTGCCTGACGGCAACGGCAGCGGTGCCGATTCACAGGATGAGAAAACCGCCATCACCGTCGTCACGGATGACCAGCCGTTCCCGTTGCCATCCTCTCTCGGCTGGCGTAACGGCGATAACGCCTGGCTGTCGTTCATTGATGCCATCAGAAAGGCAACGTCATTTGACGTTTACGTCAACGACAAAAAAGTGGGGCATTTTACCCCTTCGGCCGGCAACGTCCACAAGGTTCTGGCTGATATGCCCGAATGCACGACACTCACCGCCGGGTAGTCGCCGTTCAGCATGATATCTCCATTTTTCACAGCTCAACTCATTAAGGAAAAACACGATATGACCGACATCGCCACCCTCAGCCAGCGCCTGGCAACCCCGACCCTGCATTTTGTACTACTCACCGTCGCCACCTGCGGCATCTGGCCGCTGCTCTGGCTGTACCGAAAACAGCAGATTATCAGCGACACCACCGGTTTTCCGGTGAGCAGCGATATCTTCGTTATCTGGCTGGCCGTCTGCTTTGGACTCGGGCGACAGTTCGGCGTCATGGCCTCACCAGACCTGGCAGGGTACGACACGGGCAGCGATACGCTGCTGGCCTTAAGCGGCATTCTGTCGCTCTCCTGTGGCGTGATGTACATCGTCTGGGCCTTTAAGGCCAGAGCCGCGCTGCGTCACTATGCGCTGAACACCTTCCGCTTCGACCTCAGAATGAACGCGTTCTGGACCGTCGCCTTTAACGTCTTCTACATTACATACTGCATTAACGACATGCCACAGGCGCTGGCGAAACACCGGATTATTCATGGTCAGGTCCCCGTGCCGCCGGAATCACCGTCACCGCAGTAACATCGTTCCTCTCTTATTTACCCGGCAGGGGCATCCCAGAATGCCCCAAATCCGTCCGGGTGCTCTCCCCATGAGATTTAACCCAATGACATTAATGAAAATGATGTTCAGCACCCTGCGTCAGCAGTTGGGCACAGCAGTTTGCGGAAAACCACTTCCGCGAAGAAGGCTACGACGAAGACAGCATTGATATCGCCAGGCAGACGGCAACCCTGCTGGTAGCGGCCTTAATCACGGCGCTCATGGAGCAGATACTGCAACTCATCGCGACACACTTAACCCACTGATGCCCTGCTCACTGAGCGGGGCATTTTGTTTTATGACGCTTATCAGGAGATGACGATGCTCAACACTGACGATATCCCACTACCGTCCGGCCCATTTACCCGCAGGCAGGCTGAGGTCATCGTGTCGGCGTACCAGAACGTCTCCATTGAAGACGACCAGGGGACGCATTTTCGGCTGGTCATCCGTGACAGCGAGGGGACATTGATCTGGCGGGCGTGGAATTTTGAAGCCAGCGCCGGGTATTGGTTTAACCGCTACCTGCTCAGCCACGGGATCCCCCGGCACTGACGCGCCATCGCTCACCCCACCAGCAACCCCACCAACAGGCCATGTTCCTTTAGGAGCATGGCTTTTTTGTTTATGCCGTTTAAGCAATCACAGAGGTATTAACCATGAAACTAGCCAGCCGTTTTGGGCGGACAAACCAGATCCGCCGCGACCGCCCCTTAACCCGTGACGAACTGATGCAGGTCGTTCCCAGTGTCTTCAGTGAAGATCGCCACGGATCCAGGAGCGAAAAATACGCTTATATCCCCACCATCACTCTGCTCGAAAATCTTCAACGTGAAGGCTTTGAACCCTTCTTCGCCTGCCAGTCACGCGTACGAGACCCGGGCCGCCGCGAGCACACTAAACACCTGCTGCGCCTGCGTCGTACCGGCCAGATAACCGGTCAGCAGGCACCGGAGATCATTTTGCTCAACTCGCACGATGGCTCCAGCTCATATCAGATGCTGCCAGGGCTGTTTAGAGCCATCTGCACCAACGGACTCGTCTGCGGACAGTCGTTCGGTGAAATTCGCGTGCCGCATCGTGGCGATGTGGCCGGGAAAGTGATTGAGGGGGCTTATGAAGTGCTCAGCGTCTTTGATCGGGTGGAAGAGAAACGTGACGCCATGCAGTCGCTGCTGTTACCACCACCTGCACAACACGCCCTGGCGAACGCCGCACTGACGTACCGCTTTGGGGAAGAGCACCAGCCGGTGACTGCTGCTCAGATACTGACACCACGTCGCTATGAGGACCGGCAGGACGACCTGTGGACCATCTATAACCGCATTCAGGAGTCTTTGCTCAAAGGAGGTCTGAGCGGACGCACCGCACAGGGAAAACGTACTCACACCCGTGCAGTTAACGGCATAGAGGGTGACGTTAAGTTAAACAGGGCGCTCTGGGTGATGGCGGAAAGTCTGCTGGAGACGCTGAAGTAATGCCACGTATTCCCGAGGGAGTGATTCAGGTGGCGCCATATCCGCTTTCACTGACCCACCGGACAGGTTGCCGTTCCGTCTCTGACGACGACCTGTGCGCCTGGTGCTCACATCTTCTCTACCGACCCGGTGAGCTCAGCCTCTGCCAGTTAAGTCTTCCTGAAGGCCACTGGCCATCACGTTGTGATGAGGATGGCTATGCGCAGTCCTGCCCACAGTTACATCTGAACGTACCTCCTGCAGATATCACCTGCCGGTAACACAACACGCATGTTACCCAAAAATCACACGACTTACACGCCACCTGCCCGGAGGGAGTGCGCGTATGACCTCTACAAAAGGAACAACTGACATGGCCGACATTATCAACCTTAACGATAACAAACTGTTACGTCCGAAATCTACCGATGAAGCCTCCACACTGACCGCCACGCTCGTACCGGACGAACAGCGTGTGGACTTCTGGCCGCAACACTTCGGCAGCATACCGCAGTGGATCACTTTAGAACCCACCGTCTTCGCCTGGATGGACCGCTTCTGCGCGGCCTACAGCGGGGGTATCTGGAATTTTTATACGCTCAGCAACGGCGGCGCGTTTATGGCCCTGGAAGCTGACGATGACAGCAATGAGCCCTGGTCGCTGTTCAGCACCATGAACGGCAATGGCGGTGAGCTCAGCGCTGAAGCAGCCGGGATAGCAGCTTGTCTGATGACTTACAGCCACCACGCCATGCGCACCGAATGCGATGCCATGACGGAGCACTACTACCGCCTGCGGGACTACGCGCTGAACCACGCAGAATGTAACGCCATCATGCACATCATCGACTGAGGTCAGCCGCTATGGAACAACAGTTACCGCTGTTTGCCCGTGAATTAGCCCCTGCCGACCAGCAGACGGTCAGGAAAGCATTAATCCTGCTGGAATGCCAGCTACGCGAACCCGGCGCGTCATTTACGTCCAGTAATACGGTCCGCGACTGGCTGCGTCTTTAACTTGCCTCACTGGAGCGCGAAGAATTTACCGCACTCTTCCTCGATAACCAGCATCGCCTCATAGCCCACGAAACGCTCTTCACAGGTACCATCAACCATACGCAGGTCCATCCCCGTGAAGTGGTGAAATCCGGTCTGAAGCATAACTGCGCCGCAATCATTGTCGCTCATTGCCATCCCTCCGGGGAGGCGGAACCCAGCCAGGCAGACCGTAACATTATAGAACGCCTGCGAGCCGCACTGGAACTGGTCGATATTCGTCTTCTGGATCACCTGGTAGTGGGCGGTATGGAGATCACCTCGTTTTCTGAACGTGGCTGGCTCTGAGGAGAAATGGGATGAAAATCATCAGCAAACGTCAGGCAATGACAATATACCGCCAGCATCCGCAGTCCCGATTGTTTCGCTTGTGCACGGGTAAATATAAATGGTCTGGCAGCGTCTGCCACTATGCCGGGCGGGAGGTCCAGGATATCAGCGGTGTGCTGGCCGTCTTCGCAGAACGGCGTCAGAACCGCAACGGCCCGTATGTCGTATTGCGCAGCGTTACCCTGAATTAACGCATCGTTAAGGATTACTTAAATGCAGAACACAACAAATGTAGCAAACCATGATATTGCCGAACCCTGGTGGGGGCTTAAACCCACCGTCACGCCGTGCTTTGGCGCACGACTGGTGCAGGAGGGCAACCGGCTTTACTACCTGGCTGACCGCGCCAGCATCACCGGAACGTTCAGCAAGGCGGATTTACGCCATCTCGATCAGGCGTTTCCGGTTCTGCTCAAACAGCTGGAATTAATGCTGGTTTCCGGTGAACTCAATCCCCGCCATCAGCACTGCGTCACGTTCTACGCAAAAGGGCTGGTATGCGAGGCGGACACCCTCGGATCGCATGGTTACGTGTACCTGGCGATTTATCCCACGCCAGCTGCAACCGCGTAAACCTTCTTCCTGCTTACCCTCGTTTTTACCTATCAACAAAGAGATCCAACAATGAAAATTTATCCTGTATCCGCAAAACGGGCCGCTGAGATTGAGCGGTTATCGCCTGTGTCACCGATTGCCGTGTGGCAGCGCCTACTGAGCCACCTGCTGGACCGCCACTACGGTCTCACGCTCAACGACACACCTTTCGGCAACGATGGCGTGATTCAGGAGCATATTGACGCCGGTATATCACTGTGCGACGCCGTGAATTTTATTGTGGAAAAATACGATTTGGTTCGCACCGATCGTCACGGCTTCAGTGCCGAAACACAGTCGCCGCTTCTCACCCGTATCGATATTCTCCGCGCCCGCAAAGCCACCGGGCTGATGACCCGCAACGGCTACAAAGTGGTGACCGATATCACCACCGGCAAATACCGTGGGGTGCAGCAATGAAGTTATCCCTGACGGTAGAAGCTGATGTCATCAACGTTCTGGCCCTGAATGCGGGCCGGATTGCTGTGGATATTGACGGCATTGAACTGGCTGCGCTGATCGATGTGGTCTGTGACAACGGTTATTCCCTTCGCGTTGCTGACGAGCCCGGAAAACTGGTTGTCGAAGATCCGCTTCCGCCCGTCGCCCGCGTTAACGGCATTCAGTGCAGTACCGCACATATCTCCGAAGCTGATAACAGCCTGCTGTATACCCTTTCGCACCAGCATGAAGACTTTGGCGACCAGGAATGGATTTCGTACACCGGATCGGGTTATCTGCTCTACCTGGGCGCGTTGTCATTTCCGGTCTTACGGCTCAAACGTCTCGGCCTGTCGAAAGCCTGCCGTCGGTTAGTGGTGACGCTTATCCGTCGCTACGCCGCTGGTATTGTTCATCTGGATGCCTTTGGCGAAGTGCTGCCAGGCTTCGCCACCTTCGACTGGTAACACAACCACAATCACCACAAGGTTTTCACCTGCCGGAATTAACCACCGAAGCGGCACTCAATATTCTGATTGGCTGGCTGCAGGACAACATCGATTGTGGCAGCGAGATTATTTTTGACAACGACGAGGACAACACCGATTCAGCAGTGCTGTTGCCCTGGATTGAACGTGCGCGTCAGGACGTTCGCGATCTCCGTCATCTCCAGCTTCTGCATCATGCCAGAACTGATTAGCCGCCTGACAATATTCATAACACACGTATAAGCGCCAGCCCTCACTGGCTGGCGCTTTGCTTTATATAAAGGAAATAAAAATGATGTCAGAACTTACTCTCACCAAACCCGAAGTATTAACCGACCACACCGACGTGATTTGCTCCACCAGCATTGAGCGCATCGTCACCGGACGTAATGCAGCGTTGAGCCTGACAGAAATCCTTATCCACCAACTTAGTGATATTTCTGCACTAACCGACAGTATTGGCGGGGGCAAAGCGAATGAATGGGGAGTGCGGCAATACCGTTACGACTGCTGGTTGATGGAGAAACCAGAAACGGCGATGAAAGCCATCACCCGCAATATTGATCGCAGCATCTGGAAGGATTTGATGCAACGGTCAGGAATGATTTCGCTCATGGACGCTCAGGCCCGTGACGAGTGGTACAACAGCCTGGAGAAAGACGACATTCCGGCGATCTCTAAAGCCAATATACTGAGCACGTTCAGGCAACTGCATCAGAGCAAAGGTGAGGTTTTTGAGCGTGGCGTAATTAACGTGTTCAAAGGTCTGAGCTGGAACTATAAAACCAACTCGCCCTGCAAATTTGGCGCAAAAATAATTGTCAGCGGTCTGGTGAAATACGACAGATGGGGATTTGGACTTAATTGGGGCTGGCAACGTGATCGGTTAGCGGATCTTGAGCGCATGTTGATGATCCTTGATGGAAAACCCATTCCAGACAACCGTGCCGATGTCTCCCGCCGTCTTGGAGATCACATCAATGAGAACAGACACAGCAATCGTTATGAGGACGAGAGGTTTACAATCAAGTATTTTCAGAAAGGAACAGCCCATATCACCATGAAACGTCCCGATCTGGTGGATAAGCTGAACGATATCATCGCGAAGCACTATCCGGGAATGCTGGCTGCTAAGTGTGTGTAAAAGGTCTTCTCTTTTGGAATGGTCTTTCAAATCTTCCATGCTTATGTCAAATTTTATTTGAAAACACATAAATGTGTATTTACTCTTTTTTGTGTTTTAATGCTTGTCATCAATCTCATCAGAAGAGCGATGCCATGTTACAGAACAACATCAAACAGCTTCGTACTCAATTGTCGATCACCCAACGCGAGCTGGCGTATATGGTCGGCACCAGCCAACAGCAAATCCAGCGTATCGAAACCGGAAAGGTCGCAGCAAAGCTGGGCCTTGCACAGGCAATATGCAATGCCCTGGATAAGCCTTTAAATATCGTATTCCCGGAAAGCGATCAGTTGATTACCGACTTTCACAAAAAGCGCCGTAAAACCGATGAAGATCTTGAGGCGATAGCCACAAGCGGTATTGAAATGGATAACGGTCTCTGGACCGTAAAACTCTGGCTACAGGGGCAGCAGGACTATTTATTGTTGTCCATTTCTGCTGCGGATAAGCGGAGGTTTTATTATTATTTTCAGGAAACAGCTAGCCCGAATGTAGAGCGGTTCTTTGTCTTTGACTCGGACCAGTATCGCTATGCGTTAAATATGCGCGAAGTAGTATTTCACCAGTTCTTGTCTGATGGTCTACCGCCAATCATTGCTGAAGAAGATGATGATTACGAAGACGATTATTTTAATGTCCATATCACCTTAATGAACGGTGGCCCAGTGATTCCGCTTAGCGTTGAGCCTGATGCGCCGCAAAACGAAGAGACGGATGATATCGGTCAGTTGAATGAGTTTTTTGAAAAGTTGGAGTGCGAGCCTGAAACGAAAGATCGTTATATGCTAACCGACGAAGATGGAGAAGATGCTTTTATCCGCATTGGTTCTATTGCCATGGTGCGAGTCGTACTTGACGCGCTGGAGCCTGTGGAAGAAGATGAAGAGTAGTTTTTAGCTAGCTGTATTCACAAGGAATCGCGTTGAGTATACATGTGAGTATACAATGTGGTTTCTTATTTTTATAAATCTAATTATTTCAATTTCTTATGGTGTAAATCGCGGTGCGGCCTTCGCCCTATCCTCCCAACCAGGCCGCCCAAGCGGCCCAATCCCCCTAACTCTTTAAACCTCTTTTCCCCCGCATCAATCTCCCTCTGTCAATCAACTCCCCATCCTTCCCAAAATACCTCTCCGGCCATATCGCACTTGGATGCACCTCAAGCGCTTCGGCTATCAACATTTCTCCTTTAGGCCACGGTCTGATCAACGCATTCGCCAGCGTGGACGAACTTAGCCCAGCTGCCCGGGAGAGCGCTGCCATTGATGTTCCGCGTTTATGCAGACCCGCAATAATGTCTGCGGTATGCCAACCCTGATGCATATTTCCTCCTGATATCTGCCAATGGGTAGAACGACTACTGATGTAATACTACGTTATTCGTAGTATCTGGCAAGCGAAAAAGCTACGACTATCGTAGCTATGAGCACATCAATTAATTACCCGGATATCTTCTGTCAGCGTCTGAAGGCCGCGCGTCTTGCGAAAGGGCTGTCGCAGAAAAAACTCGGCATTCTGGCCGGGATCGACGAGTTCGTGGCGAGCACGCGGATCAACCGTTACGAAAAGGGTGTACATCAGGCCAATATCGACATCGCGCAGCAGCTTGCGTCCGCGCTGGATGTGCCCTTGGCGTATTTTTATATTGTGGATGATGAACTGGCTGAGTTGGCGCTTGGGTGGGCAAATCTCTCCGCGCAGGGCAAAGCGCAAATCCTGACACTGGTAAAAAACAAAACATCTTAACGTCTGTCATCCCCAACCGGAGCCTTCTCTATGCCTCACTACTGGTGGAAAGATTTCCTCGACCGCAACGATCACTGGCAGGGCCTTGAACTTATCGTCCGCGATAGCGAAAAAGCACAAACCCTGGAGATGCTGAGTGGTCACCACGGGCGGATGGCGCTGAACGTGCGCGGTGAGACGCTATTCTGGGCGACGGTACTCAACGACTATTCCGGCGTCTGGCTGGTGTTTAACGCCGATCACCCGGACCAGCAAAATCTGCTGCCGCCCGTCACGTCGCAGGATATCGAAACCATTCTTCGCAAAGGCCCTGAGGCATGGACCCGTGAATGGTGCCGCTATTTTGCCCGTCAGTTAATGGAATCACCTTCGCCGCTGTTGCCCGCGCGCCGCTGGCTGATGCGTCCGATGGAGCAGGTGAAAGAGCGTGCCTCGTACTCGCTCAAAAAGCCGTTTACCCCGGAAAACTGGCATTTTCGCTCTCCGGCCAGCGCCGATAACATGGGCTGCGACTGGATGCTCTATGCCGAGGATATGGCCGATCTCAGCCAGCCGGAGAAGGTAAAAATGGTGGACTGGTGGTGGGGAGGGAATTTACTGCTGGGCCGTTACGCGGTCGATACTGACGCCGGACGGCTGAAGTGGTGGCGGAAAAAATGCCGCGAGGGGCAGCTTCCGCCCGTCCTCGTCTGGTATATCGCCGGGCTGGCGTCCTTTGTGATCCTCGACGGGCATTATCGTTTTCAGGCGGCGCGGGAAGAGGGCATCCCGCCCGAATTCCTGGTGATCAGCGAGCTGAACGAGCAGGTTTTTACTCCGGACCCTGAGAAGCAGGAGCGAATACTGCGTTCGCTGGAGCATCAGCAGCGCAAAAAGCCGGGCTTCAATGTTGATTCAATGAATCAGACGCTGATTAACCTCTACGATAACCGCTATTTGCACGCTTCCACCAGCAGCCGCGCGATATTAGGAAACGGTGAAAGCTGGGTACGGGAAGTGAGCGACTATCTGCGGCGGCACCAGCTTGAGGAATATCTGGAGAAGATCCTTAGCCGGGAGGAATAAACGCCCTGCCAGCCGGGCTTTCCCTGTGCTGGCAGGACGAGGCGTGTTACGCCCCCTTGTGCTGATGAATCGCTAAACCCGATTCCCCCACTGCCAGCTCCTCCCGCAGCGTCAGTTCCGGGATCGCATAATCCCCGCCGTTCTGCTTACGGTACGCCAGCGGCGCGGTGTGCCATAAATCATCCAGCCGCTGCGTTAACTGCCGGGTCAGCTCGCCATACCGCGCCTCGTCCATCTTTTCTGAGCGATACACCACCAGCGGCGGCAGTACATCAAACCCCGGATAGTGCAACATCCCGTGCTGAATAGGAAAGAGGATGTCGTCGATCGCGCCGTTGATCCCGCGCGGGCTATAGTGCGACTCCCAGCCGCCAGTGGTGACGATCAGCATGGCGCGTTTACCTGCCATCGTCCCTTCACCATAGCGATCGCCCCAGTGACGATCGTTATGCTCGCCGACGCCGTAGGCAAAGCCATAAGCATAAACCCGATCAAACCAGCCTTTGAGGATCGCGGGCATTGAAAACCACCACAGCGGAAACTGGAAAATCACCGCGTCGGCCCAGCGTAATTTCTCCTGCTCGCGGGCGATGTCGTCACTCTGCATGCCATGTTCAAACGCATATTTTGAATCCAGGGAGGGATCAAAACGATCGCCCTGAACCGGCGCAAGACTGTCAGCAGGATCGATTTGCGATTTCCACTGCATAGCATAGAGATCCGACACCTGTACCTGATGACCTGCCTGCTCAAGGTACTTAACCGCTACGTTTTTCAGCGATCCATTCAGCGAACGTGGCTCCGGGTGAGCATAAACAATAAGGATATTCATAAGCGTTACCTGACCTGAGAAAGTCACTGCATGGTAAGTTGCAGGCCGCTATAGTAGAAATTGATTGCTTAAATTACAGGTATAGTGATGGTTAATTTCCGCAACCTGGATCTGAATTTACTCCTGACGCTGGACGTGTTGTTAACCGAGCACAACGTCACGCGTGCCGCGCGGCGGCTGAATTTATCGCAGCCTTCGGTCAGCGTACAGCTGGCGCGGCTGAGGGATATTTTTGCCGATCCGCTCTTGTTGCCCGGCCCGCGCGGTATGCAGCCCACCGCCAGAGCTGAGGCGCTGCGTGAACCGCTGCGTCAGGCACTGGAGGTGCTGGAGAAGGCCATCGCTCCCGCTACAGCCTTCGATCCGGCGCAGGCGACGGCCACCTGGCGTATCGTTGCCACCGACTACATGGCATCGGCGATTATCCTTCCGGCATTAAGCGAATTACGTCGCGTTGCGCCGGGCACCCGGCTGGCGGTGCTGGAACTGCGGCCGGATCAGATCGTCCGCCAGGCGGAGCAGCAGGATGTCGATCTGGTTTTTCATACTCGCGACGGCGCGCCGCTGTCGCTGCATCAGCGACATCTGTTTACCGAACGTTATGTACTGGCAGGGCGGGTCGATCATCCGGCGCTTAAACGGCAGCCCACGCTGGCGCAGTTCTGCCAGCTGGAGCACGTCATCGTCTCTCCGGACGGCGGCGGCTTCCATGCGGCGACCGATGTAGCGCTGGCGAATAAAGGTCTGTCGCGGCGGGTGGTATTGTCAGTACCCCATTTTTTAGTGATGCTGGAGACGCTGGCGCGTACCGATCTGGTGGCGATGCTACCGGAGCGTCTTGTTAAACAAACCGCCACGCTGAAAATTGTTGAGCCGCCGCTGGAGATTGCCGGGTTCGATATGATGATGCTGTGGCACGAACGCGTGCATCGCGATCCCGGTCATATCTGGCTGCGACAGCACATTGTCGATTCCCTCCGGTGAGCGGCTGTGATAAACCGGGGGAGATAAATTTACAGTGAAGGAAAGGATGACCCGATGAATCAATCATTACAACCTGGCCAGAATACCACGCTGGCGCAGGCGCGCGGACAAGTGCGCGTAAGTCACACCGCGAGCGCCGATCTCGACGTCAACCTGACGGCGTTTCTGGTCACCGCTTCCGGAAAGGTGATTAACGATGACGATATGGTTTTTTTTAACGCGCCGCAGCACGCCTCGGGAGCCGCAACCTTTATTGCGCCTGCTGCCAGCGGTGCAACGCTAAGCCACTGCATTGATTTTGATCTCTCACGTTTGCCGGCGGAGATCGTCAAAATCGCCGTCACGTTAACCCAGGATGGCAGTGCGGCAGGGTTCGCCAGCGTAAACGATCTGCGGGCGCAGATCGTCGCGGGCAGCCAGACGCTTGAACTTGCTCCCGGCGCGTTTAGCCAGGAGACCGGGATCATCGTGCTCGAGCTGTACGTGCGTAACGGCGAAAACAAAGCGCGTGCGGTATGGCAGGGGTTCAACTCCGGGCTGGCGGGACTGTGTAATCTGTACGGCATTGAGGTGGAATCGCCAGCGCCGGTCACCCCGCCGGTCAGCCTGAAAAAAGTCACCCTCACCAAACCCGATGCCCAGCATAAAGTCTCACTTGTTAAGGGCGCGGGAGCACCAAAAAGTATTCGCGTCAGCGCGACCTGGATTGATAACGGTGATGGCGAGGATAACGACGATCTCGATCTGCGCATCGGTATTTTGCGCCCGGACGGTCAAATGTCGCTGGTCTGCGCGCCGGATAATCCTGGCGCGTTTGATGCGTATCCGTGGATCCTCCACGGTGGCGATGTGGTCGCCGCCAGCGCCTCGGCACCCGGCACGGAAACCGTGGAGATCAACCCGGCCATTTCACGCCTGATGGGCGGGAAAGTGGCTATCGTGTGCAGCGTGTACTCTGCGGTCAGCAACGGCGCGGTATCCGTGGCCTCGTTGCAACCGACGATGCGCATGGAGTATGGCGAGCAGGTCGTTGAGTGTGCGTATGACTTCAACAACGGCGACGATGACGAAGGCATTTATACCTACGTTATTGGCCTGATTGAAATTGATGAAGACAGCATCGTGCTGCGTCCGGCAGGCGTCACCTCGGAAGAGGGCAGCGAAGATACGCCGTGGCTGACCCGCAAGGGCGATAACGTGGTACTGACCGTTGATGGTCCGTGGGTATTCAAGGGTAAACCGGCCAGCACTAAAAAGGGCAAGCGCTACGTATAAAGACTTTCTGAAGCCGTCTCGCAAAACCTGAACCCGGCGGTTGCGCCGTGCCGTTGCCGGGTTACACTTCTCCTCAGCCGCGATGCTACTCCGAATAGCCGCGCGGTCAGCGGAATGAGTATGCTTCCGCATAGTCATTCCGCGACTATCGAAGCTGTAATTTAACGCTGGCGGCGGGCCAGACTGGCGGAGAGCCGGTCGAGCAGGATCGCCATCAGCACCACCACAATGCCGCTTTGCAGGCCGGGACCAATATCCAGTTGCTGAATGCTGCTCAGGATGTCGTTGCCCAGTCCGCCCGCGCCGACCATCGAGGCGATAATCACCATCGACATCGCCATCATGATGGTCTGGTTCACGCCGGCCATAATTGCGGGCTGCGCGGCAGGAAGTTGCACCTTCCACAGCAGTTGTCGCGGCGTACAGCCAAACGCCAGTCCGGCCTCAATACGCGCCGCGTTGACCTGGCGAATGCCGAGGTCGGTCAGCCTGACTACCGGCGGCATGGAAAACAACACGGTTGCGAAAATCCCCGGCGGTCGCCCCAGCCCGAACAGGATGGTCGCCGGGATCAGATAAACAAACGCGGGCATGGTCTGCATAAAGTCGAGCAGGGTGCGTACTATGCTGCCCACCGCCGCCCGGCGCGCGCTCCAGATGCCGAGCGGAATGCCGATCAGCAGGCTGAAAAACGTGGAAGAGAGCGTCAGGGCCAGCGTCACCGCGGCGTGATCGCTGTAGCCGCTATAGATGATGTACAGCATCGCCAGCAGGGCGAAAACCGCAAAGCCTTTGCCGATGCGCCACAGTCCCAGCGCCACCGTCAGTACCACCAGCCCCCACGGGTTGAGCCAGTTAATCACCGTCTCCAGCCCGCCAGCAAAACCGTCAATGACGGCCGCAAGACCGTCAAAAAATCCGCCTGCGTGCGTCAGCAGCGCCTGAATACCGTGGTCGATCTCACGGCTGAAATCTAAGGGATAAGCCATATCATTCTCTTTTTAGTGCGAGGGCCAGACGTCGGCATAGTTCTCCGCCAGCTGCCAGCGGGAGACATCAACGCCGGAGAAGAAGTGGCGCACGTATGGCGTCGCGGGCGCGTTAATCAGCGCTTCCGGCGAGCCGACCTGCACCAGCTGGCCCTTCTCCATAATGGCGATGCGCGAACCGAGCCGCAGCGCCTCTTCCATATCATGAGTGACAAACACCACCGTGCGCTGATGCTCAGCCTGCAAGTTCAGTAGCAGGGACTGCATCTCGCGGCGAATAATCGGGTCCAGCGCCGAGAACGCTTCGTCCATCAGCAGCACCGACGGGTTCACCACCAGCGCCCGTGCGAGGCCAACGCGCTGCTGCATCCCGCCGGAAAGCTGGTGCGGATACTGGTCGGCAACGGCGGCGAGACCGACTTTCTCCAGCATGGCGCGGGCGCGCTGGTGGCGCTCCGTCTTCTCCACGCCCGCCACTTCAAGGCCAAAAGCAACGTTGTCCAGCACCGTGCGCTCGTCGAATAGCGCGAAGGACTGAAAGACCATCCCGATATGCTGGCGGCGCAGGGCGATCAGGCTGGCTGCGGAAAGCGTCGCCAGCGGCTGCCGTTCAAACGTGACCTCGCCCTCTTCAGGCGGGATCAAATGGTTAAGCGTGCGCAGCAGGGTAGATTTTCCCGAGCCGGACAGACCGACGATGACGAAAATCTCACCGGGGAAAATCTCCAGGTTAATGTCATTCAGGGCCTGCACCGTGGCTTTGGGATCCTGGCGTGAAAAAAAGGAGCCTTGTGCCGAGGTTGAATAGTATTTATTCACCTTGCGCAGTTCAATTATCGGTTTTGTCATCATGCAATCACATATTTAATGGGCGCAACGCTACCCTACCTTAAAATAAGTATCAGACGGAAAATGTTTTACGGTTTTTTAATAGTCATTTTATTGCTTAAGTTATAACAATTATGGCAAAGCGAGATCGGAATAGTGAAAATTCCACGCTTCATCCAGCAGCCACGATTTCACTTTTTGCTGCTGCGGTGATAAAGATTTACTGGCGGATGAAATTAAAAAATAGCCGCGTTCGCTGCGCATTTCCGGGCCGCAGATAAACAGCTGGCGGCTGGCGATTAACGGGGCGATCAGCGGCCGCCAGCCCAGCGCAATGCCCTGTCCCTCAAGCGCCGCCTGGATCACTAACGAGTAGGCGTTGAAGGTGCGCGAAGCATTGATATTACCGGGCTGTAGCCGCTGCTGGCGAAACCAGTCATCCCAGGTCAGCCAGCGCTGAGGGCGGGTCTCCGGCAGCTTCAGCAGCGGAAAACGCAGCAGCGACGCTGGCGTGGGATTATCACCCAGCGCCTGCATAATATGTTGATTACACACGGGAACCACATGCTCGGGAAACAGGCGCTGGCTCTGGGTTCCCGGCCAGTGTCCGCCGCCAAAACAGATGGTGAGCGGGGCGTTACTGTCACGAAAATTGTAGTCATTGGGCGAGGTGGAAACCTGCACTTCGACGCCGGGGATCAGCGCCTGAATAGCGTTAAGGCGCGGCATCAGCCAGTAGCTGGCGAAGCCCATATCGGTGTCGATACGCAGCACGCTGCGCTGGTGGCGGGTGCGCTCCAGCTGCTCGCTGATATCATTCAGGCTGCTGCGTACAATGTGATACAGGCTGTTGCCTGCCTCGGTCAGTTGCACCCCGCGGTGACGACGCTCGAACAGCGGCGCGTCCAGCTGGCTCTCCAGCAGCTGAATGCGCTGACTCACCGCTGGCTGCGAAAGTCCAAGTTCATTGCCAGCGGCGGTAAAATTACCGTGGCGCGCCGCCGCTTCAAATACCACTAAAACCTGTAATGGAGGGAGCTGTAATTTTCCAGCCATAATTGCACCTTATGCCACGATAATAAAATAATGACTTCACAGCGCGAAATTCGCGTGCGATAAAAATATCACGGTTACAGAATTAATTTTATCTTTGGCGGAACAATGCTTATAAATAAACCGAATATCGTTATTCTTATGGCGGATCAGTTAACGGCGAGCGCTTTAAAAGCGTATGGGAATAATGTCAGTCTGACGCCGAATATTGATAAATTAGCGCGCGAAGGGGTGGTATTTGAATCGGCCTATTGCAATAGCCCGCTGTGCGCGCCGTCGCGCGCGTCGCTGATGACCGGGCAGTTTATCTCGCGTAACGCGGTTTATGACAACGCGGCCGAGTTCCATGCCGATTCGCCGACGTTCTGCCACTATCTGCGCGAGCAGGGCTATCGCACCTGGCTGTCCGGCAAAATGCACTTTTGCGGCCCGGATCAGCTGCACGGTTTTGATGAGCGTCTGACCACTGATATCTATCCGGCGGATTTTGGCTGGACGCCGGACTGGAAACATCCTGAGCGTCGGCTCAACTGGTATCACAACATGAGTTCGGTGCTGGAGGCGGGAGAGTGTGTGCGCACTAACCAGCTCGATTTTGATGACGAAGCGCTGTTCCTCGCCCGTCAACGGCTGTATGACGCCGCCCGTCGCCCGGACGAGCAACCGTTTCTGTTGCACCTGTCGCTGACCCACCCGCACGATCCGTTCGCGATCCCCAAACGTTATCTTGACAGGATCAACGAAGCAGAGGTCGATCTGCCGCAGATCGGCGCGCGGGATGTGGAAAACGATCCGCATTCAGAGCGTTTGCGCGCCATGTATCAGCTTGAAGAAGGGCTGTTGACCGACGAGCACATTCGCCGCGCACGTCACGCCTATTATGGCGCGCTGGCCTATGTGGACGACTGCTTTGGCGAGATCGTCAACACCCTCGAAGAGACCGGGCTGGCGAAGAATACGGTGGTGTTTGTGATTGCCGACCACGGCGAAATGCTCGGCGAGCGCGGCCTGTGGTACAAGATGTCGTTTTTTGAAAATGCCGTGCGCGTGCCGCTGATTGTGCATAACCCGCATCTTTTTGCACCGCGCCGCGTGGCAGAGAGTGTATCGCTGGTCGATCTGTTGCCGACATTTGTCGAGCTGGCAAGCGGGGAAGATCGTCGCGCCAGCGCGGTTGCGCCACTCGACGGGCATAGCCTGGTGCCGCATCTGCGCGGGGAGGCCGGACCGGACGGGGCCTGCGCCGAATATCTGGCGGAGGGTGCGGTGGGCCCGCAGGTGATGATCCGTCGTGGGCCGTGGAAATATGTCTGTACCTGGCATGAAGCGCCGCAGCTGTTCAATTTACCGGACGATCCGCATGAGTTGCGCAATCTGACTGCCGATGAACACTATCAGGATGTCGCGCAGGCGTTTGCTGAAGAAGTGGCATCGCGCTGGGATCTGGCACAGCTGAATCAACAGGTGCTGGCCAGCCAGCAAAAACGGCTTTTTTTGACCCGCGTGGCGGGCCGGGATGCGATCCCGCAGTGGGACTTCCAGCCTCATCAGCAGGCGTCGCAGCGTTTTATTCGTAACCATCAGACGCTGGATGAGCAGGAGGCTTTTGCCCGCTATCCGCGTCCCCATAAAAATAGCGTCGGAGAGCAATGATGAAAGCAAAAAACCTGACTCCTTTACTGCTGCTGGCAACGGCGGCGATAGCGCCCATCACCGCTTCGGCCGCCGAAGCGGACCGTTGCGCGGTGGTGAACCAGTCCGATCCCGGCTGGACCGATATCGCAGCGACCAACGCGCTCTCCGGCGTGGTGCTGAATGCACTGGGCTATCAGCAGAAAGTGCAGAACCTGTCGGTGGCGCTGGCCTTTCAGGGGCTGAAGTCCGGCCAGCTGGACGTGTTTCTCGGCAACTGGATGCCTGCGCAGGAACCGGTGATTAGCAAGTTTAATCCGGGCCAGGATATTAAGGTGGTGGGTGCCAACCTGCCTGCGGCGAAGTTTACCCTCGCGGTGCCGAAATACGTCTCCGACGCGGGCGTGAAGGATTTTGCCGATCTGCAAAAATATGCCGATAAGTTCGGGCATAAAATTTACGGCATCGCGCCGGGCGCACCGGCGAACCAGAATATTAAAAAGATGCTGGATAAGCATGATTTCGGGCTGAAGGACTGGAACCTGGTAGAGTCGAGCGAGAGTGGGATGCTGGCGCAGGTGAGCCGCGCGGTGAGCCGCAAGGAGTGGATCGTGTTCCTCGGCTGGGAGCCGCATGCCATGAATACCCGCTTTCCCTTAACCTATCTGAGCGGCGGCGATACCTGGTTTGGGCCGAATTACGGTAGCGCCACGGTCAATACCGTCACGCGCAAGGATTTCGCCAGCGACTGTCCGAACCTCAACCGTTTCTTCAGCCAGCTGAAGTTTGACGTGGCGGTGGAGAACGCGGTGATTACCCGCGTGCTGGACGATAAGCAGGACGTCAACGAGGCCGCCCGCGCCGAGCTGGCGAAACGGCCGGAACTGTTGAGCCAGTGGTTAAATGGCGTGACCAGCCGCGACGGTCAGCCAGCGGAACCGGCGGTGAAAAAGGCACTGGGGCTGTAAAAGGGCTTTTGGCCGCGTTCATGTAATGCCGGGGGCGCTACGCTTGCCCGGCCTACAATGGGGCGTTTGCGCTATTTGGCTGGATGATTGTCCTCCGCGCTGTAATGCCGGGGGCGCTACGCTTGCCCGGCCTACGATGGGGCGTTTGCGCTATATGGCCGGATGATTGTCCTCCGCGCTGTAATGCCGGGGGCGCTGCGCTTGCCCGGCCTACGATGGGGCGTTTGCGCTATTTGGCCGGATGATTGTCCTCCGCGCTGTAATGCCGGGGGCGCTGCGCTTGCCCGGCCTACGATGAGGCGTTCGCGCTATATGGCTGGATGATTGTCCTCCGCGCTGTAATGCCGGGGGCGCTACGCTTGCCCGGCCTACGATGGGGCGTTTGCGCTATATGGCCGGATGATTGTCCTCCGCACTGTAATGCCGGGGGCGCTGCGCTTGCCCGGCCTACAATGGGGCGTTTGCGCTATATGGCCGGATGATTATCCTCCGCGCTGTAATGCCGGGGGCGCTACGCTTGCCCGGCCTACAATGGGGCGTTTGCGCTATTTGGCCGGATGGTTATCCTCCGTGTTTTAATGCCGGGGGCGCTGCGCTTGCCCGGCCTGCGATGGGGCGTTTGCGCTATTTGGCTGGATGATTGTCCACCTTGTAGGCCCGGTAAGCGCAGCGCCACCGGGCATGGCGGCCCCGGCCTGGCATCGATCGTAACCTGACCACCTTTTCGCAATCCATGCGCTTAACCCTCCCGTTTCTTGATACTTACTCTGATAAGTATTACCTTTCCCTACGCAACGAGAGGAGACGCGATGACCGAAGATGAACTGTTTGCCCGCCGCCCGTTAGGGATGCGCATGGCGATGGTGGTACGCCAGTGGCGTTCCGTCATCGATCAGGCAGTACTGGATACCGGCCTGACGCAATCAAGCTGGACGGTCCTCATGCAACTGCATCAACTGGGTAATAACGTCTCGGTCACCGAACTGGCGGAAGTGCAGGGCATTGAACTGCCGCCGCTGATGCGGACCCTCGCGCTGCTGGAAAAACAGGGATATCTGCTGCGGAGCACATCACCTTACGACAAGCGGATACGCCTGCTGGCACTGACGCCTGCCGGGGAAGCGGTACTGGAAAAGCTGACTCGGGTCATTGAGCAGTTCCAGGAACGCGTTACGCACAATATTCCGGCTCCGGACAGGGACCTGTTCAACGCCACATTAAATCAAATCGCCTGCAATTTGCGGTCTATCCGCGAAGAAGATAACAAGACAAAACCATAATTATGATGACCCCTGAACAAAAATTTGCCCGCTGGGTAAGGGTGAGTATTGCCTCTTTCCTGCTGATGTTCGTCTACTTTATCGTGGCGGACATCTGGATCCCCCTGACGCCGGATTCCACGGTAATGCGCGTCGTCACGCCGGTTTCCGCCCGCGTCTCCGGCTACGTCGCCGCGGTACACGTGCGCAACAACAGCCCGGTGAAGAAGGGCGATCTGCTGTATGAACTGGATACCACGCCATTTCTTAATCGCGTCGAAGCCGCGCAAATCGCCCTGCATCAGGCACAGCTGACCAACCAGCAGCTTGATGCGCAGATCGCCGCCGCGCGCGCGAACCTCAAAACGGCACAGCTGACCGCGCATAATGAGGAGGTCACTTTTCAGCGCTATCAACGGCTGAGCACCAGCCAGAACGTATCGCAGCAGGAGCTGGATAAAGCACGCACTAGCTGGCAGACCAGCGAACAGTCGGTGACCTCGCTCAACGCGACGATCCATCAGCTGACCATTGAGCGTGGCGAGCGTGACGATGCCCGCAACGTCACCCTGCAAAAATACCGCAACGCGCTGGATGAAGCGCAGCTTAACCTCGGCTGGGCGCAAATCCGTGCCGAGGCCGACGGCACGGTGAGTAACCTTCAGCTTAGCCCTGGGCTTTACGCCTCAGCAGGTACGCCCTTGCTGGCGTTAGTAAGTGCTCACACCGATATCGTGGCCGATTTCCGGGAGAAAAGCCTGCGCCATACCCGCCCCGGCACCGATGCCGCCGTGGTGTTTGACGCCATGCCCGGCAAAGTTTTTGCCGCCCACGTCACCAGCAGCGACGCCGGGATCCTTGCCGGACAGGAGGCGGTTAACGGTCAGCTTTCGCAGCCCGAGCAGTCTAACCGCTGGGTCCGGGACGCGCAGCGGATGCGCATCCACGTTGCGCTCGATGAACCGCTGGCGCAGCCGCTACCGACCGGCGCACGCGCTACCGTTCAGCTCTATAACAGTGAAGGCCCGTTTGCCCACTTCTTTTCCGGGCTGCAAATTCACCTGGTGAGCCTGCTGCACTATGTCTATTAACACTCTGGCGCGCGTTTTTACGCCGCATGGCAACATCACCTTTACGGCCAATGATTTCCGCCAGACGCTGCGCATTGTCGTGGCGGGCACGCTCGCGCTCAGCGTTTCCACCTTCTATAACGTGCAATATGGCGTCTTTTTTGTGGTCTATCCGATCATGCTGCTCTCGCTGGTGCCGGTTTTTAACCGCCACGTGGCGAAGCAGTTCATCTTCAGCGCGGTGCTGAATTGTATTGAGATGGTGTTCATTATCGGCTTTCTGTCGCGCTGGCCGGCGATCATGACGCTGGTGGTATTCGCGCTGTACGTGATGCGTTTTCGCTTTATGAGTCAGGGGCCGCTGTTTCTTTTCGGCTCAATGGGCGTGGTCTGCCAGAGCGTGATGCTCAACTTTATGAGCTATCCCACTAACGACTGGCATACGCTGATGTTCTCGAACGTTGAAGCCAGCGTGATGGCGGTGTGCCTGAGCGCACTGATGAACTACCTGATTCCGGACGTCGAGCCGCGCGGTCGTCCGCCGCTGATCGAGAAAGATGCGGCGCGGGTGCGTCACGAATCGCTCCTCTCCGGCACGGTGGCGACCATTATCTTTGTGATTTTTCAGGTAAGCGATCTCAGCGATTCGCTTTCAGCGTTGATGGCGGGGATCTTAATCCTCTTTCCAATGAACTATCGCGGCGCGGTGATGAGCTCATTATGGCGGGTGGTGGGCGTGGTGCTGGCCTGTCTTTATATCCTTATCGTGCAGTTGCTGCTTTACGATCACAGCAGTCATATGCTGCTGATGATGCCGCTGATCGGCCTCGGGCTGGCGTTCAGCGCGCGCCTGCATGTGATGGAGAAGGTGGGCGCAGGCGTCGGATTTTCCAGTATTACCACCATTGGCATTATGTTTGGCCAGAACCTGCACCCGGAGCAGGATCTGGTGTTCAGCGATCTGTACCGCGTGACCTCGGTGACCGTCGCGCTGCTGGCGACGCTGACGATGGTGTTCCTGGTACACCTGATCCTTAACCGTTTCGCCGCCACCCGGTTTGTGATTGCCGACTAACGCGGCGGCGCTTTGGTAAACAGATAAAACAGATTCGGCTCGCCGACGATATACAAATTGCCCCCGCCGTCGCGGGCGATCCCTTCCGCCTGTTTGATATCGTGCGCCAGCCCGTTTTCACCCTCTTTTAACGATACTTCGCCCAGAATGTCCCCGGAAAGCGTCACTTCCTGAAGGTTTTTTGACTCATGAGATAAAACTAATAGCGAATTATTTTCAGCGTTGAAATCCGCGCCGGAGATATCTTTTACGTCCAGCTGGCTTTGCAGATTTTTGTCATCGGAGATTTGCAGATCGTTATTGTCGAGCAGACCTTCAATACGATAGATAGCGACAGGTTTTTTCTCTTTGAAGAAATAAAATACGCGATCTTTGGCGGAATATGCCAGCCCTTCAAAGCCGGTATTGGTAGGCGTTTTTTGCAGAGCGATCTGGAGTTTTTTTACCACCGAAACATGTGAGGCAGCGTCGAGAGTGATGACATAAATCGAATAATCCTTTTCGTCCGTGATGACGAAAACGTTGTCATCAACGTACTCAATGGTCTCAATATCTTTTGCAAAATCAATGGGAATAGTGCGGATAACCTCACCCTGTTTGCTCAACTCGACAATAGTTGGCGGACGGTTAATGGTGCTGAACAGCGTATCGCTTTTTGCCGACCAGGTGAGGGAGGAAATGTTGTTATCCACACCGGCGATTTTTTTACCGTCAATCGCGATATGATAATTACGCAGCGACGAATGGTGACTGCTCCAGCTTTCCGCGTTAGCGCGTGAATACAGCTGCCAGCCGATACAGATTATCCCTATGAGTATTAAAAAGAGAAAAAGGAATAGCTTTTTTGGATGCTGTTTTAACGTCACGGCCCTGAACATTGAGGCTCCACGGGAATGAATGGAAAATTATTTTCCCGATTATACGCGCTAATCTTAAATTATTCTTAACGGTTACGACGTTGCCAGCAGAGAATACAGTTACCCGGCGGCGGCAAACGTTGCCACACAGTGCCAGGCTTCATCCTCGCCGCGGCGGTAAATCGCTTCCGTATGACCAGCAAGCACCCACTGTTGCGCTTCGGCCTCCGGGCAACTGAGGTAAATACACAGTCCGCAGCCGCCGCGCAGCTGGCGGGGAATATCCGCCACCCGAAACGTTGCTCCCGCCGCCTGTAGCGCCTTACGGGTCAACACTACGCCAACCGTTGAATGGAATAAAAACAGATGCTCCGTCATCCGCGTTTCCTCTGGCGTTGGCCGATCAGCGCCGCGCCAATGGCCCCGGCAAACTGCGCGTCCGGATGCGTATGCACCGCCATCCCCACATGGCTTTCCAGCATCCGCGCAAAGGCCGCACAGTGGCTGACGCCGCCGGTAAACAGCAGCGGCCCCTGCGCTGAAAGCCGACCGATAAAGTTGGCGCTGCGCCGGGCCATCGCATTCACGACGCCCGCAAGGATCGCTTCTGGGGGCACGCCCGCCGAGCGCAGGCTGATCACTTCGGACTCGGCAAACACGGTGCACATGCTGGTGATGGCATGCGGCGCAACGCCGTCGGTGATGACATCAAGCTGCTCCACGCTGGCTCCCAGCGTGCGGGATATGACCTCCAGAAAGCGTCCGGTCCCCGCCGCACATTTGTCGTTCATCAGAAAATCGCAGAGATTGCCGTCGCGATCGAGCTGGATCACCTTGCTGTCCTGACCGCCAATGTCAATGACCGTGCGGGTAGCCGGAGCCAGCAGGCGCGCCCCCTGCCCGTGACAGGAGATTTCCGTAACCTGTTTATCGGCAAAATCGACCAGCTGTCGACCATAACCGGTCAGCGTCAAAAACGGGCGCGTTTCCAGCCCGGCGCGCAGCGTTTCCCAGGCCTCGTTTATCGCGTCGGCAGGGCGAAACGGCGTCGGACAGAGAAATCGTCGGCGGATAATGCCCTCTTCCAGCAAAATGCCTTTGGTGGCGGTGGAGCCGGAATCAATGCCAATCGTAAAGGTCACGCGCGCTCCTTAAAGCATCTCAATAAAGGCCGCGACGCGGGTGCTAAGCTGACCAATATCTGCACCAGAGTAGTCGGTCTCAATGGCGATGTAGGGAATACCATGCTGCTGGCGCACGTGGCGTTTAATCGCCATCGATTCAACGGCGTAGGTATGGCAGGCTTGTAAAATCACATCCACCACGCCGTCCGCCTGGTACTCCTCTACCATCTGGCTGAGCAGCGTTAAGCGCTGGTCGTTTGGTGAAATGCAGGAGCAGCCGATAGCGAGGTATTTGTCGGTCAGCGCCTCGTAAACGTCGCCGCTTTCCTCCACGCAGCGCTCGGTGGCTTTTGCCCCGGTGCAGTTTTCATAGCCGACCACCCAGCCGCCATTGTCTTCAATCGCGCGGACCACTTTTTCCGCCGCGCCGCCGATGGGACAGCCGGTGATCAGAATGCGCGGACGCGCTTCCAGTCGTTTGCCTTCCTGCCACTGCTGCCGGGTGCGGTCGGCCATTTCATTGAGTTCGACAATTAGCGCGTCTTTATCGAAGCGGAAGGTCGCGCCGTAGACCACCTTCAGGATATCGCTGCCGCTGAGCGCGGGCGGATTAAGCTGGCCGACGCGGTAGAAATTCGCCAGCGCGCGGCGTTCCCGGTTTTTCAGCGCGATAGCGTTGCGCAGTGCTGCTTCGCTGATGGGCACGCCAAACCGCGCTTCCACCGCCTGTTGCAGGCGCAAAATTTCGGCTTTCCACAGCGCGCGGGAGGCGGCGTCGTTAGCGCTGTTGGGGAGCTGCATGACGTGTACCGGCTTGAACTCCGCCATGTACTCATACATTTTCTTTTTGCCGTCGCAGGTGGTTTCACCCACCACCAGATCGGAAAAATAGAAATAGGGACATTTATCCGTTTTGCCGAAGCCGTAGCTGCTTTTAATCAGCGGGCAGAGGTTGCGCGGCAGGTCTTTTTCGGCTTCTTCGATGGTTTCATCAGAGGTTGAGCACAGCGACACGACCACCGCGCCGGCCGCCATCGGGATTTCCTGCGGCATAAAGGTGCAGTAGGTTCCTACCAGCGGAACGCCCTGTTCTTTAAGATCCATTACGGTGAGAAAGCCTTTTTGCCGGGCGTCGGAGAATTGATCGAAAATGGTGGGGAGATTGGTAATAAGTGACATGGTTTCCTTCCCCGTGACACGGGAGAGAGTGAAAGATCACCTATTATAACCCTGCAATAACTGCGTGAATATTGATCTCCCTTCGGGCATTCACTTATAAAATTTTCTTCAGATCCATCTCTTCCTGAATCCGCTCGCTGTACGCTAAATGCGTGCTGATCGCCTCTTCAATACCGGCGTTGTAGAACGCGGGCCCCAGTTTTTCAATAATAAAATCGATGAAAAACTCGGCATCGAACTGTTCAAGCTCAAGGTCAAAATGGTCGCTGCAATAGGTGGCAAGCTCGCTGCGCAGGCGATCGCGCTCCGTTGAAGACAGGGTGATGTCAGCCATTTTTTCTCCTTAAAAATTGGGTAATGTCAGCAGGGCGGGAAGTTGCGACAACAGATACAGCACCAGCCCGATAAATCCGCCCACCAGCGTCCCGTTCACGCGAATAAACTGGAGATCTTTGCCGATATTAAGCTCAATTTGCTGCGACATATCCCGCGCATCCCAGCTTTTTACCGTGTCGCTGATATGGTGGGTCAGGAAGGTGGCAAACTCCGGCGCGATGCGGATCACCGCCTGCTCCATATGGCTGTTCAGCGAGGCGCGCAGCGCGTCATCGGCGGTTAGCGTTTCACCAAACCACAGGCCCGCCTCGGCGATACGTTTTTGCACCCGCGAGTCTTCGCTGCGCATATCCTCTTTTAGCCAGTTGCGCAGGTCCGCCCATAGCTCGCCCAGATAGCGGTTAAAGGCGTCATCATTCTTGATATAGCTTTTAATATTTTCTGCTTTCGCGAGCATCTCCGGATCGGTTTTCAGATTGTCGATCAGTTTTAGCGTCGCGCGATCGAACGCCCGGCGGATCTGGTGGGTGCGATCCTGGGTAATATCGTCGAGCAGCGAATTTACCGCGTCAGAGACCAGATCCGCGCTGTGCTCGCCCAGCCATTCGGTCGGCAGGAGCATCGCCTTACGCGGGTGCTCGGTTTTCAGCCAGTGGACAATTTGCCGGGCAATAAACTCCCGCGAATTGTCACGCTTAAGCAGGGCGATCAACTGAGCGATAATGGCGTCCAGCAGCCGCTGGTGACGGTTATTTTTGGTCATGCTCTCCAGCATCATCGCGCTGGTCTGGGTCAGATCGACTTTATCGATCGCTTTATGCACCGCGCGCTTCAGCAGCCGCTGGATCCGCGTGTCGTCGGTCAGCTCCAGAAAACCGCTCATCACCTGAAGTAAATGCTGCCCGACCCGGCGGGCGTTGTCCGGCTGACTAAACCAGGTGCCGATCATCCTTGCCGGTTCGTGACGGCGAATTAACGTCAGCAGCGACTGGGTATCCAGAAACTTCTCCTGCACAAACTGACCGAGATTGTCGCCGATGCGATCTTTATTGCGCGGGATAATCGCCGTGTGCCGGGAGATAAATGGGATCGGCAGATGGTGGAACAACGCCGACACGGCGAACCAGTCCGCCAGCGCGCCGACCATCGCCGCTTCAGAGATCGCCTTCACCCCGCTGACCCAGAAGTTCGGCGGTAAAAACAGCGTGGTGACAAAGGTTGCCACTGCAATCAGCAGTAGCGACAGCGCCAGGCGCTTGGCGCGTTTGAGTTCAGTGATTTTGTCCATAGGGTTAAGCATATAACCTGACGGCAGGTTCGCAAAATAGCGGCGCGGTGAGATGTGTCACTTTGCGAGGCTGATTCCAGCGAAGCGGCAATCGTTGCGATCGTGCATAATCTTCCTTCGTAATTCCTCGCAATGCCGAAAATAGCGAGGTGCTGTACAGATCGCTGAGGGGTAGAGTCGCATCACGTTGTTTTACCCGGTGACGGAACGCCATGGCACAAAGTACCACCTCTACGCCGCACGATGCGGTGTTCAAACATTTTATGCGGCACAAAGCGTCGGTTTGCGATTTTCTGGCGATCCATCTTCCGCCTGCGCTACGGCAACATTGCGATTTGCGTACTCTTAAGCCGGAGTCCACCAGTTTCATCGAAGAAGATCTACGCGCTTATTACTCCGATATGCTGTGGTCAATGAAAACGACGGCGGGCGAGGGCTATATTTATGTGGTCATTGAGCATCAAAGTTCGTCGGTGGCGCATATGCCATTTCGCATGATGCGCTATGCGATAGCCGCCATGCAGAACCATCTGGATGCCGGACATAAAACCTTGCCGCTGGTGGTGCCAATACTGTTTTATCACGGAGACACCAGCCCGTATCCGTCTTCCCTGTGCTGGCTGGATGAATTTGCCGATCCGGCGCTGGCGCGGCAGCTGTATTCGACAGCGTTTCCGCTGGTCGATATCACCGTCACACCGGATGATGACATCATGGCGCACCGGCACGTCGCGCTACTTGAATTCATGCTCAAACATATCCGCCGGCGCGATCTGCTGGCCTTGCTTGACCCGCTAGTCTCACTTTTGGGGATGGGATACACTACTGACAATCAGTTAAAAGCATTGTTTAACTATATGATGGTGCACGGCGATGTATCTCGCCATCGCGAGTTTCTCCGTCAGCTTGCCCATCGAATGCCCCAACATAAGGAGGAGATGATGACTCTCGCAGAAAGATTGCGCCAGGAGGGCCATTTCAGCGGTCGCCAGGAAGGTTTAAAAGACGGTTTAGAGCAAGGTTTAGAGCAAGGCTTGCAGCAGGGGAAACACGTTGAAGCGTTGCGCATCGCCCGCACCATGCTGGCGAATGGGCTGGATCGCGACACGGTGTTAAAAATTACCGGACTCCCTGCGAGTGAGCTTGACGCGGTGAGCCATTAACCGCGCATTGTTACGTAACCGTGCATCTATATTAAGGCGGCATCCATCAGTAGGCCGCCTTCAGAAACCTCCGTTTTATCCGCCTTTTTCCCGGTATTGCACTCTGTTTTGACTACCCTTAATACTCTTCGCAGTACGTTTTGCTGCACATTCACTAGTATAAGGAGAAAGGTATTATGGCCTACCAGACAGTAAATCCTTTTACCAATCAGCTTATTAAAGAATACCCGGCGCACAGCGACGCCGATGTGGAAGCCGCGCTGAAAAAAGCCGATGCGCTCTATCATTCCGCCTGGGCGAAAGGCGATATCGACCAGCGCCTGCCAGTGCTGCACAAACTTGCCGATCTGCTGGATAAGCAAAACGAAGAACTGGCGAAAATCGCCAGCCGCGAGATGGGCAAGCTCATTGAACAAAGCCGTGCTGAAGTGACGCTTTGCGCGCAGATTGCGCGTTACTACGCGGATCATGCGAAAGATTTCCTGGCCCCCGTAAAATATGACTCTGAACTGGGCGAGGCTTGGGTGGAACATCATCCGATAGGCGTATTGATGGCAGTTGAGCCATGGAACTTCCCGTATTATCAACTGATGCGCGTGCTGGCACCGAACCTGGCGGCAGGTAACCCCATTATCGTTAAACATGCGAGCATCGTGCCGCATTGCGCAGAGACCTTCGAACATCTGGTTCACGAGGCGGGTGCACCGGAAGGGGCGTATAACAACCTGTTTATCTCATCCGATCAGGTTGCCGCCATTATCGAGGACGATCGCGTGCAGGGCGTGGCGCTGACCGGTTCTGAAAAAGCCGGTGCCGTGGTCGCCGCGCAGGCCGCGAAGAAACTGAAAAAAGCGACGCTGGAGCTGGGCGGTAATGACGTCTTTGTCGTGCTGGACGACAGCGACCTGGAAAAAGCGGTGAAGGTGGGCGTGCAGGCGCGTCTGCAAAACGCCGGGCAGGTCTGTACCGCCGCCAAACGCTTTATCATTCATGAGAAAGTGGCCGACCGCTTCCTCAGTCAATTTACCGCAGCGTTCCGTGAGGTGAAACTGGGCGATCCGCTGGATGAGAGTACCACCCTTGGTCCACTCTCATCTAAAGATGCGCTGGAAACATTAACCAAACAGGTTAATGAAGCTGTGAAAAACGGTGCGAAAGTGCATATTGGCGGCAAGCCGGTTGAACATCGAGGGAACTTCTTTGAGCCAACCATCCTGACTCACATTACCCGCGATAACCCGGCGTATTTTGAGGAGTTTTTCGGCCCGGTTGCGCAGGTGTACGTGGTGAAAGATAACGATGAGATTGTGAAGCTGGCGAACGATTCGCACTACGGACTGGGCGGGGCAATTTTCAGTCAGAACATTGAACGTGCCAAAGGTCTGGCGTCGCGTATTGAAACCGGGATGGTCTATATCAACTCCCTGACCGATACGGCGGCGGACTTACCCTTCGGCGGCGTAAAACGTTCCGGATTCGGGCGCGAGTTGTCTGATTTAGGGATTAAGGAGTTTGTGAATCAGAAACTGGTGGTAGTGAGCCATCAGTAATAGATTGCAAAGCTCCTCCGGATAACGGGGGAGTTTATTTTATTATTAGTATTTACAGATAATATTGCTATTTTAGTTACTCTATAAGTATTAATACGATTGGTTGATTTTATCTGTGAAATTTAGTCTGGGCAGATATTTAGATCGCGATCACATTTTGTCGCTGAATCTTATTCCATTATTCATTTACGCCGTAGCGATGAAATAATCCACGGTAATGCATAGTTACGCATAATAAATTAATTTAGATGCTATCTACGACACACGATCATACAAGGAGTTTATCATGATTGGCTTTTTTAAATATACTTCCTGCCCGAATATGGTTATCGGCATTTCCGATCAGCAGGCAGGTTCCGCACTGGTATTAAAACCGATTAATACGGAGCTAAGAAAAATCCTCTGGAATGTAAATATGAAAACCGGAGAGATTATTCTGGTCGCCAGCGATGACATGGTCATGGATACCAGCGGCTCAAGTATCACTCTACAGCAACGCAGCAAAGGTAAACTCTCCCAGCAGTGGGATATGGCAACTACCCGGGGTTTTATTCGTAATAAACAATACACCACCCATGTTATTGATAGCCTGAGTCGCGGAACGTATGACGGTAACTCGGTTATCCTTTATCCCTATAATGGTTCGGAAGCCCAGCAATGGAAATTTGTGCCGATGGATGAGATGTCGCTAAATAACCTTGCCGAAGAGGTTATGGCTGAAGAAGAACCGTCGCAAGGCTAATTGTTTCAGTAATAATGAGGGCTTCTTTCGCGGTACAAATTGAAGCCCTCAACGCATTAATACTTATTCCATCGCAATACTCACCGCTTCACCCAACTGTCGCAGCGCCTCACGATTTTTATCCGTCAGCGGCAGCGCGCAGTTAATCCGCAGGCAGTTGCGATATTTCCCCGATGCCGAGAACAGCGACCCCGGTGCCACCTGGATTTTCAGGCGGCAGAGCTGTTTTGCTACGCAGACCATATCGACGATTTCCGGCAGCTCGATCCACAGCATAAAACTGCCCTGTGGCCGGGTAACACAGATATCGCAGGGAAAATACTGGCGCACCCAGCAGGTCCAGGTTTCCATATTGTGCTGATAAATCTGGCGCATCCGCCGTACGTGGCGATGATAGTGCCCGTCGCGGATAAAGGCCGTCACCGCCATTTGCATCGCGGGCACGCTGGTGCTGCTGGTGGCGTACTTCATATGCAGCACGCGATCGCGGTAGCGACCCGGTACGATCCAGCCAACGCGCAGGCCCGGCGCGATGCTTTTAGTAAATGAACTGCACAGCAGTACCCGCCCGTCGATATCCCAGGATTTAATCGTGCGCGGCCGCGGATACTCGCGCGCCAGCTCGCCATAAATATCATCTTCAAAAATCACGATATCGTGACGCTGAGCGAGAGAAAGCACCGCCCGTTTGCGGGCGTCCGGCATAATAAAACCCAGCGGATTATTGCAGTTCGGCACGAGGATCACCCCCTTGATCGGCCACTGCTCCAGCGCCAGTTCCAGCGCTTCGATGCTGATGCCGGTTTGTGGATCGGTTGGGATCTCAATAGCTTTAATATCAAAGCCGCGCAGCATCTGTATGGTGCCGTAGTAGCACGGCGACTCCACCGCCACGATATCGCCCGGTTTGCAGACTGCCAGAAGGGCGATGGCGATAGCGCTATGGCAACCGCTGGTGATGACGATATCGTCTGCCGCTACCACGGTCTCACTGTCCAGCATGACGCGGGCGATCTGCGCGCGCAGATCCTGCCGTCCTGAAAGTTCATCGTAGCTGAGCACATCGCACGGATTATGCTGCACGATGCGGCTCATCTCGCGCCACAGCGGTTTCAGGCTCGGCTGACTGACATCCGGTGCACCGCTGCCGAAAGCAATCAGCGATTTATCATGATGGTCGGCCAGCAGCGTATTCACCTCATCCCACTGGGTGATCTCCACCGGGCGCTGTACCGGCGAACTCATTGCCGGGACGGGCGGCTGCGCTTTACGCGGCGCAATAAAATAGCCAGAGCGAGGCTGCGGGGTGATCAGCTGAAGGTTCTCCAGCGTCTGATACGCCTGCTGGACGGTACTGATACTGACGCCGTGCTCCTGGCTCAGGCTGCGCACCGACGGTAGCTTTTCTCCGTGGCGGTATAGCCCCTGCTCGATCCGCTCCGCCAGTAAATTCGCCAGATGTTGATAACGCGTCATACTGTATCCTTTTATTTCACCATACAGATTCAAAAACCAGTACAGATAAGCGCGATTAACGCCGTGCAGATCCCGTTGTACGTCATCTGTATGTTAAATAAAAGTGTTTTTTGAATCTGTATTGTTGCGGGTGATCCATCTGAAAATAGCCTCACAGACAGGGTGAGGAGACAGACGATGGAATTTCATGAGAATCGGGCTAAACGGCCTTTTGTCGGTTTCGTGATGATCTGGCGGGCGTTTAAGCAGTGGCGTCGGCAGGTGCAGGCGAAAAAGGTGTTGCAGAGAATGAGCGACGCGCAGCTGCGGGATGTGGGGCTGAAGCGGGATGATGTGTGTTGACTGAGGTGGGGCAGGCCGGAAAAGTATCCTGTCCGGAATTATGCTTGCCCGGTTAAGCAAGGCGCCAGCGGGGAAGGAGGATAATGTTGGCATACGCTAACCAATTGAAAGCATTAACCCCTCACCCCGCAAACCTGTGCTCCGGCTCCATCTCAAGCGCCAGCGCCGTCAGCGCCTTTTTATTGCTGATAACATATCCGCCTTTTTGCTTTTCCAGCAAACCGTCGCGGGTGAATTGTGCGATCACGTATAATAAATGGCGATAGGACACGCCCATATATTCTGCCGCCTGGGTATGTTTTTCGTGATATAGGTCACAATGTTGCGTTAATAAAATAAACGCGGCCAGTCGGTTCTCCAGCGGAAATGACTGGTTCTGGGTCAGGGAGACAATATTACGGTAGTTTTTCTGGCTTAACGCAATACTGAGATTACGTAAGAACAGCGTGTCGTTTAATAGTAACGAACGAAAGGATTTCATTGGCAGAGCGAGGCACCAACACTCTTCAAGTGCCTGCACGGCGCGCGGTTCGTGGTGCTGATCCAGCAGTTCTATTTCACCGATAAAACAGGGTGCCCCGAAGAAATCAATCAGTGAAACCCGGCCATTGGCAAGGGTTGCATACAGTTTTGCTCGCCCACGGGCGAGGTAAAAGAGGTGCATCGGCTGATGGCCTTCTTTCACAATATAGTCACCGGCGACAATGCGAAATAATCGGGTATCATGCATGACATCAATAGAAAACTGATCGTTATAACCTGAATTTTTTATCAGTTGTTGCCTGAGATCGTCATTTTTTATTTCTTGCATAATAGTTTTCCGGTATGAGATTTCTCATATTTAGCATACGTTTTCTGTTGTTATGATTCAATCATCGACAGGGTTAGTTTTCCGTTGATGAAACGAAAATAACGTAGCAGCTAACAGAGGAAATAAAAAATGCAAAAGAGAAAAATTATTCTGGATTGCGATCCTGGTCATGATGATGCTATTGCGATAATGATGGCGGCGCGGCATCCGGCGATTGATTTACTGGGTATTACCATCGTGGCGGGTAATCAAACTCTGGATAAAACCGTGATCAACGGCTTAAACGTCTGTCAGAAGCTGGGAATTGACGTGCCGGTGTACGCAGGGATGCCGCAGCCGCTAATGCGTGAACAGATTGTGGCGGATAATATCCACGGCGAAACCGGGCTGGACGGTCCGGTATTTGAGCCGCTGACCCGTAAAGCCGAAAGCACGAACGCGGTTAATTATATTATCGATACGCTGATGGCCAGCGACGGTGATATTACGCTTATTCCCACCGCACCGCTGACTAACATTGCAGTGGCAATGCGGATGCAGCCTGCGATTATTCCCAAAATCCGCGAAATTATCCTGATGGGCGGGGCCTATGGTACCGGGAATTTCACACCCTCAGCCGAGTTTAATATTTTTGCCGATCCGGAAGCGGCCCGCGTGGTATTTACCTCAGGCGCGCCGCTGGTGATGATGGGTCTGGACTTAACCAATCAGACCGTCTGCACGCCTGACGTTATTGCCAGGATGGAAAAAGCGGGCGGTGTCGCGGGGCAGCTATTCAGCGACATCATGAATTTCACCCTGAAAACCCAGTTTGAAAACTACGGCTTAGCCGGTGGGCCAGTGCACGATGCCACCTGTATCGGCTATCTGATTAATCCGCAGGGCATTAAAACCCAGGAGATGTACGTCGAGATCGACGTCAACAGCGGCCCCTGCTATGGCCGTACCGTCTGCGATGAACTGGGCGTTCTCGGCAAACCAGCGAACGCGAAAGTGGGTATCACTATTGATACCGACTGGTTCTGGGGACTGGTGGAAGAGTGCGTGCGGATGTATCACTAACGTGCCAGTAAACATCCTCTGTAACAGGCGAGCAGGGTAGCTGTATCGCCTGACCCCCTGGCACGGGCAGTCAGCGGTCGCCCGTAACGATATCAGACATACCAAAAGACCAATATAAAGGGATCATCATTATGGAAGTAATGAGAAGCGTTCTGGGTATGGTGGTATTACTGGCAATTGCTTTTCTGCTGTCAGTAAATAAAAAGCGTATTAGCCTGCGGACAACTGGTGCGGCACTATTATTACAAATCATTATTGGCGGTATGATGCTTTATCTGCCGCCGGGGAAGTGGCTGGCGGAAAAGGCAGCCAATGGTATTCATCAGGTCATCACCTATAGCGATGCCGGTAGCGCGTTTATATTTGGTTCGCTGGTTGGGCCGAAAATGGATACGCTATTTGACGGTGCCGGTTTTATTTTTGCCTTTAGAGTACTGCCCGCCATTATTTTTATCACCGCGTTAGTGAGCTTACTTTATTATATTGGCGTAATGGGGATACTGATCCGCCTCCTGGGTGGTATTTTTCAGAAAGCGCTCAATATTAGTAAGATCGAATCTTTTGTCGCCGTCACCACTATTTTTCTCGGGCAAAATGAGATCCCGGCGATCGTTAAGCCGTTTATGAATCGCCTGAACCGTAATGAGCTGTTTACCGCCATTTGTAGTGGAATGGCGTCGATTGCCGGTTCGACGATGATTGGGTATGCCAGCCTTGGCGTGCCGATTGAGTATCTGCTGGCGGCGTCGCTGATGGCGATCCCCGGCGGTATTTTGTTTGCCCGTCTGCTCAGCCCGGCAACTGAGCCTTCGCAGGTGACGTTCGATAATCTGTCGTTTAGCGAAACGCCGCCGAAAAGTCTTATTGAAGCGGTGGCGAGCGGGGCGATGACCGGTACTAAAATCGCGGTTGGCGTGGCAACGGTGGTGATGGCATTCGTGGCGATCATCGCGCTGATTAACGGCATTATTGGCGGCGTGGGTGACTGGTTCGGTTTTGGTGACGCCACGCTGCAAAGCCTCCTGGGCTATCTCCTTGCGCCGCTGGCCTGGCTGATGGGCGTTGACTGGAGCGATGCGACGCTGGCGGGAAGTTTGATTGGGCAAAAGCTGGCGATTAACGAATTTGTGGCTTATCTCAGCTTCTCACCATATCTACAGGCAGCCGGAACGCTGGATGTGAAAACCATTGCCATTGTGTCATTCGCCCTGTGCGGCTTCGCCAACTTTGGCTCCATCGGCGTGGTGGTCGGCGCGTTCTCCGCCATTGCGCCCCAGCGGGCGTCCGAAATTGCGCAGCTTGGTATGCGCGCGCTGGCGGCGGCAACGCTGTCAAACCTGATGAGCGCCACCATCGCCGGTTTGTTTATCGGTATGGCCTGACGAAGGCGCGCCGGGAAACTGGCGCGCACTTTTATTACCCCCGCAACTCCTCAAACGCCGCCCGAATCTCCTCTTCCGGCAACTGGACGCCGATAAACACCAGCGTGCTGTGCGGCGGCTCGTCGCCCCACGGGCGGTCCCAGTCGGCGCTGTACAGCCTCTGGACGCCCTGGAACAGCAGGCGGTTCGGTGCATCCTTGATCCACAGCATACCTTTATAGCGCAGCAGTTTTTCCGCTGACTCCAGCAGCAACGTCTCCATAACGCGCGACACGCCGCTGATATCGACCGGGTAATCCAGCTCGACCACAATGGACGAGATGTCGTTCTGCTTGTCGGCCATAAAATGAAAGCGCGGTTTAGCGGCGACCACGTTCTCTTCCAGCATAAAACCGTTGGTGTTAAACAGCAGGGAAAGGTCGACATCGCCGTAAGTGGCGGTATAAATCGGCGCGCGGGCGTTGATGCGCGTCAGACGATCACGCAGTTTTTCCGTCTCTTCGGCGACGTCGGTTTTGGTCAGCAGAATGCGATCCGCATAGCCCACCTGCGACTGGGCGAGGGTGAACTGGTTCATCTGCGCGTCGGCATGAACGGCATCGACCAGCGCTATCACGCCGTCCAGCAAATAGCGCTGGCAGAGGATCTCATGCGAGAAGAAGGTCTGAATGATCGGGCCGGGATCGGCCATGCCGGTGCATTCAATCACCAGGCGGTCAAAGTCGATTTCTCCCCGGTCGAGACCGTCGAGCAGATCCAGCAGGGCATCTTCCAGTTCGTTGGAGCGGCTACAGCAGATGCAGCCGTTCGTCAGGGTTTTGATCTGCGTTGCGCGATCGCCAATCAGCTGATCGTCAACGGAAACTTCGCCGAACTCGTTTTCGATCACGGCAATTTTTAAGCCGTGGTGTTCATTAAGGATATGGCGCAGGAGGGTAGTTTTCCCTGCGCCAAGAAAGCCCGTAAGGAGGGTGACAGCAATCGGCGTCATAATCGTTCCTATTAACAGCAACTGCTTCCGCCGCTACCGTAGCGCGCTTCCTGGCGCTCGCGGAAGAACTCGTTGTAGGTCATGTAAGGTTTATCCGGATGGTTGGTTTTCATATGATCAACATAGTTGTCATAGTCCGGAATGCCAATCAGCATCTTTGCCGCCTGGCCGAGGTATTTTTTTGCCTGTCCTAAGTTACCAAACATTGCGCCATCCAGATATGAATAAAGCCAGGCGTCGGCTTGCGCCCCGTCTGGCTCAGGTTCAGGCCGGATAAGCGAAAGGCTATCCGGCATTAACATTAATGGTGTGAAGAGGTTTTCACGCCACCTTCTGGCACCGGAACGAACGGTGTTTCTTTATCCGTGCGGCCGTTGGTATTACGCGCTTTCATCCAGGTTTTCAGGCCGTAGAAGATAATGCTGTAGACCACCACCAGGAACAGAATACTTAAGCCCGCGTTGGTGTAGTTGTTCACCACGATATGATTCATGTTCGCGACTTCCTGTGCGGTCAGTTCACCACCGGCGGCAATACGTTCTTTATATTGGTTCGCCATGTAGAAGAAGCCTTCCATCTGCGGGTTGGCGCTGAACAATTTCAGGCCCAGCGCCCAGGTGGTGCAGATCAGCAGCCATACCGCCGGGATCACAGTGACCCAGATGTATTTGGTGCGCTGCATTTTAACCAGGACTACGGTGCCGAGAACCAGCGCGACGGCGGCCAGCATCTGATTCGAGATGCCGAACAGCGGCCACAGACTCTTCACGCCGCCCAGCGGATCGACCACGCCCTGATACAGCAGGTAGCCCCACAGGCCCACGCAGCCTGCCGTACCGATAGCTCCTGCTACCAGCGAGTCGGTTTTCTTCAGGAACGGCACGAAGTTACCCAGCAGATCCTGCAACATGAAGCGGCCGGAACGGGTGCCTGCATCCAGTGCGGTCAGGATAAACAGCGCTTCAAACAGGATCCCGAAGTGGTACCAGAAGCCCATATCCATCGCCGGAATGATCTTGTGGAACACGTGAGCGATACCGACCGCCAGCGTCGGCGCGCCACCGGCACGGTTCAGGACGGAAGGTTCGCCGATATCTTTCGCGGTTTGCAGGATCTGCTCAGGCGATATCACAAAGCCCCAGCTACTGACGGTGGCCGCCGCATGAACAGTAACGTCTTTAAGCTGTGCCAGGATCACCGGCGCGTTTTCAGTACCCAGCTCATGCAGGTTCGGCATGGTGATGCCGAGGCCCGCTGGCGGGGTGTTCATCGCAAAGTAGAGGCCCGGTTCGATGATAGAGGCCGCCACCAGTGCCATGATCGCCACGAAGGATTCCATCAACATCGCGCCATAGCCAATGAAACGCGCGTCGGTTTCGCAGGCCAGCAGCTTCGGTGTGGTGCCGGAGGCGATCAGTGCATGGAAGCCGGAGACCGCGCCGCAGGCGATGGTGATAAACAGGAACGGGAACAGTGCACCTTTCCACAGCGGACCCGTGCCGTCAATGTACTGGGTCATGGCGGGCATTTTCAGTTCCGGGTTGAGGATCACGATGCCAATTGCCAGACCGACGATCACGCCGATTTTCAGGAAGGTCGCGAGGTAGTCACGCGGGGCCAGGATCAGCCATACCGGCAGCAGCGCGGAGATAAACGCGTAACCAATCAGGGTAAAGGTGATGGTGGTATCTTTGAAAGTCAGCGCCGGGCCCCAGTACGGGTCGTGCGCGATCACGCCGCCAAAGTAAATAGAGGCCACCAGCAGCACAATACCAATCACTGATACCTCGCCCACGCGACCGGGGCGCAGGAAGCGCATGTAAATCCCCATAAACAGCGCAATCGGCACCGTTGAGCAGACGGTAAACACGCCCCACGGACTTTCGGCCAGCGCTTTCACCACGATCAGCGCCAGCACGGCGAGGATGATGATCATAATCAGGAAGCAGCCAAACAGCGCGATGGTGCCAGGGACCGGGCCCATCTCTTCTTTAATCATCTCGCCGAGAGACGCGCCGTTACGACGGGAAGAGATAAACAGCACCATAAAGTCCTGGACCGCACCGGCAAGAACCACCCCGGCGAGTAGCCACAGAGTGCCGGGCAGATACCCCATCTGCGCTGCCAGCACCGGCCCGACCAGCGGACCCGCGCCCGCGATGGCCGCAAAGTGGTGACCAAACAGCACGTTACGGTTAGTCGGAACGTAGTTCAGACCGTCGTTATTGATGACCGCTGGCGTTGCGCGCGTCGGGTCAAGCTGCATCACTTTCTGGGCGATATAGAGGCTGTAGTAGCGGTACGCCACCAGATAGACCGAGACGGAGGCCACTACGATCCACAGGGCGCTGACGTGCTCACCCCGCCGCAGGGCGACAACCGACAAACAGAATGCACCGATGATCCCGAGGATCACCCAGGGTATGTGCCTGAAAAGTTTTTTAGTATCCATAGTGAAACCTGGCTATTTAAGAGAATAGTATGGGTAAGAAGTGTTCTGAAATTGCTATGTCAGCGCGGATGATGCCAGAGGCGCGCGCGTAAAAAATGGGCAATTTGCATGAGTGGTCGTATGCAAAATTAAGCGGTCAGGGAGGGGCGCGAGTGGTTGGCGGAGGTGAAGGAAATAAAAGCAATATGTGATTGAGATCACAATAAAAAACTGGATGAAGGACGCCATATACACGGAACGACCTGCATCAAAAATCATTTATAAAGCGACGAACGCAGCACGATTTTCCGTAAAGTTTTCTCTTCCCAGGCCGAAAACCCGATATCAGTTCAATGGAAGAGAAAACATGTTAAATCGTATCAAGATTGTCACCGGCTTAATGCTGGTGCTGGGACTATTCGGCCTTTTACAACTCACCTCGGGCGGTCTGTTCTTCAACGCCCTCAAGCATGACAAAGAGAACTTCACCGTCCTGCAAACCATCCGCCAGCAGCAATCCACGCTCAATGAGAGCTGGGTGGCACTATTGCAGACCCGCAACACGCTGAACCGCGCGGGTATCCGCTATATGATGGATCAGAACAATATCGGTAGCGGTGCGACCGTCTCTGATTTGTCGCAGATTGCCAGCCGCACGCTGAAGCAGGCTGAAGCAGCATGGGCGGAATACGAAGCGCAGCCGCGCGATCCGCGTCAAAGCAACGTGGCGGCGATGGAGATCAAACGTAACTACGGTATCTACCACGATGCGCTGGCGGACCTGATCCGACTTTTAGGTGCGGGTAAAATTAACGAGTTCTTCGATCAGCCGACCCAGGGCTATCAGGATAATTTTGAGAAGCAGTACCGTGAATATCTGCAACAGAACGACACCCTCTATCAACAGGCAGTTGAAGAAAACCAGGGGTCGTATAACCAGACGTTATGGGTGCTGGGGGGCACGTTACTGGTTGTGCTGCTGGTCATCATGGTGGTGTGGATGGGGATCACCCGCGCATTATTGACGCCGCTGCACCGTATTATTGAAAGTATCCGCCATATTGCCAGCGGTGACCTGGTCAAGCCCATCGACGTGGAAGGCTCTAACGAGATGGGACAGCTGGCGAACAGCCTGCGTCATATGCAGGGCGAGCTGGTACGTACCGTGGGTGATGTGCGCGACGGCGCGGATGCTATCTATAGCGGTGCCAGTGAAATCGCGATGGGCAACAACGATCTCTCTTCCCGTACCGAGCAGCAGGCGGCCTCGCTGGAAGAGACCGCTGCCAGCATGGAAGAACTGACAGCTACCGTGAAGCAGAACGCCGAGAACGCCCGTCAGGCCAGCCAGCTGGCACTGAGCGCCTCGGAAACCGCGCAGAAAGGCGGCAAAGTGGTCGACAACGTGGTGCAAACCATGCGTGACATCGCCGGCAGTTCGCAGAAAATCGCCGATATTATCAGCGTGATTGACGGTATCGCCTTCCAGACCAACATTCTGGCGCTCAACGCCGCGGTCGAAGCAGCGCGTGCGGGCGAGCAGGGACGAGGCTTTGCAGTGGTTGCGGGCGAAGTGCGTAATCTGGCACAGCGCAGTGCCCAGGCGGCGCGTGAAATTAAAAGTCTGATCGAAGACTCAGTAAACCGTGTCGATCTGGGTTCTACTCTGGTTGAGAGTGCTGGCGAAACGATGGACGAGATCGTCAATGCGGTAACCCGCGTGACCGACATTATGGGCGAAATCGCCTCCGCGTCTGACGAGCAGAGCCGCGGTATCGACCAGGTCGGGCTGGCGGTGGCTGAGATGGACCGCGTTACTCAGCAGAACGCCTCGCTGGTGGAAGAATCCGCCGCCGCTGCCGCCGCGCTGGAAGAACAGGCCAGCCGACTGACCCAGGCGGTCGCGGTGTTCCGTATTATGCAGGCGCAGCAGCGTGATGCGACGACGGCGAAAACCGTCACGGCTGCGGCTGCGGCTCCGGTGATGGCGCGTAAAGCGGTTGCCACCGAGGGCGGCGAGAACTGGGAAACCTTCTGATGCCCGGCTGAATAAGCCGGACATCAGATTGCTGACAAACGTTATACCGTAGAATGATGCCTGGCGGCGCTTCGCTTGCACAGGCCTACGGATTACGAATAAAGTATTGATATTGATGCATTTTGTAGGCCGGGTAAGGCGAAGCCGCCACCCGGCAAAACGGCGAATAAAGTTCGATTATTAACAGTTATTGCCCGGTGTTTTCCGCGCCGGGCAACTTTTTTCCGAGGAGGCTCGTAAATATCTATACCCGAAATGGACGTGAGGGCGAGCGGTGATACAGTCCGGCTACTTTCTCTTATCCGGGCACGGATCGCCATGAAAAAGAACCACACTGTTACACCCCATGATGCCGTTTTTAAACAATTTCTCCGCCATGCGGATACCGCGCGTGATTTCCTTGATATTCATCTTCCTCCAGCATTACACCAACGATGCGATTTACAGACGCTGAAGCTGGAGTCGGCCAGCTTCGTGGAAGAAGATCTCAGAGCATGTTACTCCGACGTCCTTTACTCAGTAAAAATGCAGGATGATGACGGGTATATTTATGTTGTGATTGAACATCAGAGTTCGCCCGATAGCCATATGGCATTTCGTTTGATGCGTTATGCTATCGGTGCCATGCAGCATCATCTGGATGCCGGACATAAACAGCTACCGCTGGTGGTCCCAATGCTGTTTTATCATGGCGTCGAGACGCCTTATCCCCGGCCGCTTAACTGGCTGGCAGAATTCAGCGATCCGGCGCTGGCCCAACAGCTTTACTGCCAGCCCTTTCCGCTAATTGATATTACCGTTATTCCGGATGACGTGATAATGCAGCATCGGCGGATTGCATTACTGGAACTGTTACAGAAGCATATCCGCCAGCGCGATCTTGCCGGATTACTCGAGCAACTGGTCACGCTATTATTGCCGGGATATACTACCCACAGGCAACTAGTAACCTTGTTTAACTATATCGGTCAGTACGGCAGCACCCTGGATGCTGGCACCTTTTTCCGCCAGCTGGCGCGCCGTTTACCGCAACATGAGGAAACGTTGATGACCATTGCTGAACAGCTGGAGCAGAAGGGCCGCGAGGAAGGACGTGAAGAAGGCCATAAAGAAGGCCGCCGCGCGGAAGCGCTGAGGATTGCCCGTAATCTTCTGCGTGATGGCGTAGGCCAGGAAAGTGTGCTGCGCGCCACGGGCTTAAGCACCAGCGATTTACAACGCCTTTTGCCGCAGTAAGTAAACGCCCGGCAGGCAGCGCCAGCCGGGCGGCAAAGACAGATTATCCTTCCGATTTAACCACTTTGATATCCACCATCCCAATCCCCAACTGACGCGGAGAATGGCCGAGAATATTGCCCTCGTTAGTGGACTGCGGTTCTGGCGGGACAATCACCAGCGTTTTGCTGCGCGACGGATTGTCAAAATGCAGCGTAGTGGTGGAAACCTCATTACTTAAAGTCAGTATCTGCTCTTGATTGCCCACGCGTACCGGGATAGGACGATTAGCGTTGGGTCCCCAGGCTTTCGCGGTGATCACCAGATCGAATTTCTCCGGTAGCGGCGCTTTGTACTCAATCTTCACCTCTTTGCCGAGCTGTGCGTTGGACCAGCGTCCCCAGGACTCCGGACGCGAGATGCCGCTGAACTGCTGCACTTCCTCCGGCGCGCCTGCCACGTTAAAGACAAAGCTGTCGGCTTTATAGCGGATATCGTTATCGACGATTTTGAGCAGATCAACGTTGTGCTTGTAGCGATCGGTATCGATCACCGTGTCTTTGAAAGCCGTTTTCCCTTGCCACTGGGCTTTATCAACGTGCTGTACCTTTTGCTCTCCACCCAACTGGCCCTGCGAAACACACCAGTCGGTAGAGAGTGCGAGCGCAGGTGCCCACAGCTGCGCCATTTTATAGCAGCGATCGACCCAGACGAAGTTGTCACGCGGGGCAAAGTCCGCCAGCTGGAAGCGCAATGGAGCGGAGTATTCACTCTCCGGTAGCGGCTCGACGCGTTTATCCGAAATACGCAGTAACAGCGGTAGACGGAAATGCGTACCCGAAAAGGCGATAGTATTTTTCTCGCTGTCGACGGTAAATTCTTTCATCTCTTTGGGGAATTTCCATAGCCGCACGATATCGGGCTTCCAGCCCATCACTTTCTCTTTCATGTTCAGGAATACTTCGGAAAGCGACTGCCCGGACAGGCTGCTGCGCCCGAGGCCGATAAAATTATCGCCACCCATAATATCCAGCACCGTTACGCCGTTATCCATGGTATTGCGTTTTACGCCCGAGACATCCTGCTGGGGCTTATCGCCGCGCAGGATAAAAAACAGATCGTTGCGATCCTGCTTATTCAGGTACTTCCAGGCGGTGTTATTCATTGCCAGATGATCGGACGAAACGACAATCACCGTATTTTTGAACCACGGCGACGCTTTAATTTTTTCGATGAGTGCGGCAATGTGCTCCTGGCTACAGCTTACGGCGCTGAACGACTGGTTTGGTTTACCGTCGTACTGGTAGCTTTTTCGCTTACAAGTACGGGAAATAAAGCCGTCAGGGTGATGGGTATCAACGGTCAGGGCAAACAGCGAGAAGCGCTTACCGCTGCGGGAAAGCTCCTCGAATTTCTTCCAGGTTTCATCCAGCACGGTGTCATCGTAAAAGCCCCAGTCGTTACGGTAGCTCGGATCGGCAACGGTGGTTTTGAGTTCTTCTGCACCGTAGAGGTGATCGAAGCCGTGAGATTTCAAAAACACATCTTTTCCGGCAAAGCGCAGGTTGGCCCCCTGCATGAAATAGTTTTCATAGCCGGAGTTTTTCAGGATGTCGCCGAGGCAGATATTCTGCGGGAAGAAGCTGGACACCGAAGCCGAGGCATTGCCTTCAAACGGGGCAAACAAAGGAATACCGCACTGGGAGGCGACCATACCGGCAATCGTGTAGTCGGTTCCGGGCAGCTGCGCAGTATGGCTAAAGTCGATGCTTTCTTTTTTTATGGCACCGAGTTCAGGAGCCAAATCGGGAAAAGCCTCTTCATCAAAATAGGTGCGTTCCAGACTTTCGCCGTAAATATAAACCAGGTTCAGCTTCGGATTGGCAATGCTTTTCGCCGGTTCTTTGTACCAGTCGGCAAAATCCGGATCGCCGTCGCGGGATTGCGATTTTACCAGCTCGGTGATTTGATGAAACGCGGGGCTGGCGTCAACCGAAGCCAGCGCCAGCACCAGCGCGAGCAAACTGTATCCCAGATGATGCGGATGATGACGACGGCGGCGTAATACCCAGCCGAGCGCGAAAAATACGCCGACCAGTGCCAGTATCAGGCCGACACCCGGCAGAATATATTTACTGACGCCTGCGCCGGTGAGGCTGTTGGTCAGGGTATAGAGGACCGCATCGTTAATGCCGTCGCCGGTAAAGTAATCGCTGGCGTAAAGCGTAATATTTAATACGACAAACACGCCCAGTACTGCCAATGTGACGGCAAACCACCAGGTATTACGGCCAGCTTTCCAGGCGTAAATCACCACGGAGGCCAGAAACAGGGCAATAGAAATGAGTTCTGACAACGGGATATCCTCAACAGCGCCAGGCCCACCTGGCTTAACATCGTTTTTAAGCGCCTACAATGTAATGGTGTTGCCGCATTGCTGCAATTATGGCGTCATAAAAATGTGCTGTGGTTCGGAATTCGCCTGAAAGGGGCGTTTTACGATGGTTATCGCATTATTGTGAGGCGGGAAGGAGGGCCGCGCAGTTGCTGGCGCGGCCACAGAGGAAATCAGGAGAGGAAGTTAACGCCCTGTTTTAATACTAAGTCGCAGGCTTTGGTTTTCACCTTCTGGGCCAGCGGCGTATCGCCGAGATTGCTCAGGTTAAGCTGCTCGCCATTTTTGGTATTCAGCAGGCCCTGAATACCTTCCAGGTAGTTGGTATCTTCTTTCTGTTCCTGCTGATTTAAGCCTAATTTATCCAGCACCTGATTTTTAATGTTCTCGGTGCTGGTCACCGAGGCCAGTTTCTGTTTGGCGCAGTATTGCAGGATCCCCGCGGCGTTATTCATTGTGTCGGCGCTTAACGCCTGATTACCACCGTTAAGCAGGCTGCCCAGCGAAGAGAGCTGATTACCGTTCTGGCTGTTTAACTGGCTGGCCGCGCTGGAGAGCGAGTCCTGCCAGCTGGCGGCATGGGAGAAGCACGCGGCGCTGAGGAGTGCGCCGCAAAGCAGGGATTTTGCAGTTTTCATAGTCATACTCACGTTGAACAGGGCCGATTTCCTCTGAGTATACCTCGCCTGCGGGCAAGAATTATCTCAATACTCTTTGCCGGTCACGCGGCTGCGGTAGCTGTCCCAGTTGAAGATCACCCACAGGCTGTTGCCAAGGCGCATTCGGTCCATTACCCGTTCACCAAGCAGTTTGTTCATCTCCTCGATGTTGCTATTGGTCAGCATCCCGGTCGGGCGTTTGGAAGAGGAACGGCGATCGACGATCTGATTAATGATCACTTTTTCATAGCGCGATTCGTTCTGCATACCAATCTCATCGATCACCAGCAGATCGACACGACTCAGATCGGTGAGCAGTTGTTCTTCGCTGGTTTCCCGGTTGCCGAACGAGTCTTTCATCGCCGACATAATATCGGCTACCGTAATAATCAGTACCGATTTGCCGCGCAGCAGCAACTCGTTACAGATCGCCGCTGCAAGATGGTTTTTACCGGTTCCGGGCTTGCCGGAGAAGATGAAGCTGGCGATATTGCCATCAAACTCTTCCACGTACTGCCGTGCCTTTGCCAGCGCATTCATTTGCCCTTCGCTTTCCACGCGGTAATTTTCAAAAGAGCAGTTTTGATGCAGAGGACGAATGCCGGAGCGGTTAAAGGTTCGCTGCATTTTCATCGCCCGATTTTCACGTTCGATGGCGGCGGAACGGATGTCACCCTGCTCCTTTTGCCAGGCCAGCAGTTCTTCACCCGTTTTGAATGCGGGTTTAACGTGCGATGGCATCACTTTCTGCAAACGTTTCATTAATTCGCCGACGTTTTTCATGGTCAACCTCTGAAGCCGGGGGGGATATGATCGTCTGGTTCACTCAGGCTATTGATATCACGTTTTGCCGTCCCGCCACTACTGGCCCGGCTTATTTGTACGCTGCGCGCCAGTTTTTGCTGCCACTGGACATGATGGAAGACTCTGCCTTCGGCCTGCCAGTAAGCGATAAACGAGGCCAGTTCTTCTGCCGTGACGGGCTGAGACAGGGCAATGCCCCACAAGGCCGCGAGGCGCTGGAAATCCGCATCCGGCTGCCAGTCGGAATACATGGCGAATTTACCCATCGGCACGGCCACCGGTGCGGCGGCCGGCTCTTCATATAAACGCTCGTCCAGCGTAACGTCGCTGCCCGGACGCGCCAGTTTAGCCTCCAGCGCCAGCAATTGCGCCAGACGGGCAGGGGAGAGTGCGTAAAATGCCGGGGCATTATTGGCAAATACCGCGACCGCCTGCCCCTCTGCCTCTGCCAGCACGCTGGCATAATTCTGCATAAAGGCGTCGATACCGACAACATCAGGCGTCAAGATTCTGGAAGACATACGCTATCTCAATACATAAAAGGGGCGACTGGGTAATAATGGCACATAGTAACACAGTGCACCGAATGGCTGGCAGGCGGGAAAGGGATTAAAAAAGCGTACTGGCAACCCGGTGGTCGCCCCGTTGACTACGGAGCGTTTACAACCGCCTGCTTCAATGCCAATGCCGACCTCGCCTTCATCGTTCACTATAAAATAGCGTGCACAATGTAATGGCAAGCGATTATAAAAACTACCTTTAGGGATTTTATTACACCCGAGGACGCTTCCGGTAGAGCCACAGACCGGGGATCGACAGCCCGATGGAAAGCGCACCCACAATAGAAGACGCCTTCAGAAAATTAGTCAGCAGCATAATCATCAGATCCTCTGAATAGCCAAAGTGGCTAATTTTCACCGCCGAGACCATAGCGGTATAGGCGGAAATACCGGGGAACATGGGGATCACCGCTGCCACAGTGAAAATTTTCGGGTGCGCCAGATACCAGCGTGACCAGCGAATACCGATGGTCCCCACCAGCATCGAGGCCATAAACGTTGACCACTCGATATTAAAACCGGCGGTAAACATCACCATTCGCGAACCATGTCCGATAGCACCCAGCAGCGCACACCAGGGAAGCGCCCGGTGAGGCACGTTAAACACCATCGCAAAGCCGACCGCAGGGATAGCGGAGAGCAGCATGTCCTGTATCAGCGCCAGCAGAAAATCGATTACGCCCATCCGCGCAGCCCCCATAATGTCAGCGCCATAACCACGCCAATACAGGTCGCCAGAGTTAACAGGCTGGCGATGGCCCAGCGGGCAAGCCCGGTATTAATATGCCCTTTAAACATATCCGCCACCGCGTTAATCAGCGGAAAACCCGGCACCAGCAGCAGAACGCTGGCGGCCATGGCGACGCTCGGGGTGTCATGGAACAGGGGCAGTCTTAACAGCAATCCGGAAACGGTGGTAGCGACAAAGGCGGTAATGCAGAAGTTAATTTGTGGATGCAGAGAGCGATGGGTCAACACCTGGCGCACATACATGGCCACCGCGCTGGCGCAAAAAGTGATAAAAGCACCGTCCCAACCGCCGTTATTCAATTTACAGAAGCAGGCACAAGAGAGTCCGACCATCAACACCAGCAGCCAGCGCGGATAACGTAGCGGTTTAATATGGCTGAACCGTTTTTCAACATCCCGGTAATCCAGAAGCTTATGTTCCGCCATAATGACAATGTGCTGAACTTCGGTCACCACATGCATATTAATACCGCGATCGCTATTTTTACGCGTCGAGGTCAGGCAGAGCCCGTCTTTAATGGTGGTTAAGACGATGGCATTAGAGGAGATCGAGCTTTCAACGCTGTCCATCCCCAGCGCGCGCCCCAGACGCGTCGATAGCTCCTCCACGAGTGCGCTTTCCGCGCCGTGCTGCAATAGAAAAAGCCCACATTGAATACATAATCGCGTAATGGTTCGTTGTAATGACTGATCAACTTGCATGGATCGCCCTGAAATGGAAAAAAAGAAAAAAGCAGCGCATAAAGCTGTTTTACCATGAAGTAACTATGCGATGGCTGTGGCTAAGATCAAAAAACGTGCAAAAAATCCCCGGTTCTGAAACCGGACTTACTGCGGCAGCAGATCAGAAAGAGAGTGCCTGCGATGACGAGTAGTGTTAAAGTAACAAGCTCGCTTTTAAAAAACACAGTCAATATTTACGTAATGAATATTTTTAGTTTTTCTTAAAAAACATTTCTTTTTTTCTAATTTGGAATTGATTAAGTTTTTTCTAGTATTGTGAGATATTTACGCGGTTCACATTATCCTGCGAAAGGTATAATGTAATACACGAAACTGTTGTACGTTGTTAAATGTACAATAATGGACACTTACAGGGAAGAGAAAGATTCACTAAGTTGCATATGAATATATAACTTTTATTTATTCATATGAATGATGTATGCGGTCATAAAATAAAGTGATTCTTCGACAGGATGCGGAGGGTATTTGTATGGTATCAGGACATTGCAAGCATGGAGTCATTATCAGCAAGATACCGGTAATGCAAACCGGACTCAGCGGAATAATGGAACTGCATTTCCCTGACTATGAACTTACCTCATGTCAATCTCCTGAAGAGTTAACGCTTTTCCAGCTTCGCCGCGCCGCTCTGGTGCTGGTCGATCTTTCTGGTGAGTTTCGCCATGCCCGCACCATTTGCGAGCAGTACTATGCATTAATATCGCAATACCGTGATATTCACTGGATATTTCTCGTTTCCCGCTCCATTTACCCGTTAGCCGTCGAATTTTTAATGCGTCCTGAAAGCACATTGCTTTCTGATGCAGAGCCTGTCGATCACGTGGTCAAAGCGATTCATGCGGGTGGGCTTTCTGCGGAGCGTATTAGCCAGACGTTACTGGCAGCTGAGACGCAAGAAACCGTTGGCGAAGAAGACTCCCTGGCTGTGCTGACGCTATCTGAACGTAAAGTGCTGCGTCTTCTTGGGAAGGGCTGGGGAATTAATCAGATTGCGGCATTACTGAAAAAAAGCAATAAAACCATTAGCGCGCAAAAAAATAGTGCAATGCGCCGTTTAGCGTTACGCAGCAATGCGGAGATGTACGCATGGATAAATAGCGCACAGGGAATGAAAGAGCTGAATTTATTTTCAGCCTATGGAGATTCAATCGAATGGAAAAGAGCCCCGCAAAGCGACATGTCGCTATCGTAGAACCTTGCAGAATGACCGAAGTTGGGCTTCGTCATCTTTTTGGAACGGCGTCTACTAATAGCTATACGATACATTTTTTTAGAGACTACGTTGAGTTGAAAAAGGCGCTCAGCACGCGTGGTTTTTTTTCAGTCATTTACTCACTTTCAGGCAGCAGGGAACAGCGGCGTGAAGGACTGATGCTGTTAAGCGAGCTGAGTCAACTGTATCCAAAAACGCAGAGGATCATGCTGGCAAATGATGAGCGTGAAGCACGCCTGGTCAGTCACCTGGCCCCGTCAGGCTTACATGGCATTATCAGTAAAACGGCACCTCTGGATGTATTGCAGGCCCAGTTGGTTACGCTGCTGCGTGAAACCCGTCGGGTTAATGTAAATGCCCATAATCACTGGTACGTCAGCAGTTCCCGGATGCTCAGCCCAACGGAACGCGCTATTCTTCAGTTTATGGCTTACGGGTATTCCATGCCTGAGATTGCCGCGCAGCTTGAGCGCAACATCAAGACGATTCGCGCGCACAAGTTTAATGCCATGACCAAACTGGGCGTAAGCTCTGATATGGGGTTGTTGCACGCGGCGGATATTCTGATCAACATCCCGCTTGCGGGTGAGGAATATGCGCTGGGGGAAGGTGCCATCGTCGCGCATTAAGACCGCACGACTCTGGCAAAGGACACTCTCCTTTGCCAGTTTCCTCTACAGGCAAACATCTACCCAGGTTGCATCAGTCAGCTGCGCCATGCGCTCCGGCGCGATCCTCACCGCGCTATGAATTGCGCCTGCGGCAGGTAAAACCTCCTGATATTGCCGCAGCGAGATATCACAATACACGGCCAGCGGGTTTTCCAGCCCAAAAGGGCAGACGCCGCCCACCGGATGACCCGTCAGGATGACGACTTCATCGCTACTTAGCATCCGCGCTTTCGCACCAAATACCGATTTCAGTTTTTTATTATCCAGCCGCGCATCGCCTTTCGCCACGACCAGAATCACTTCATCTTTGACTTTAAGCGACAGCGTTTTCGCAATTTGCCCCGGCTCAACACGATGAGCGGCAGCGGCAAGCGCTACGGTGGCAGTACTTTGACTGAGTTCAATTATTTCAACATCGGGTGCGCGATCGGCAAAAAACTGTCGCACAGATTGCAGACTCATGAGGATCTCCTGACTATTATCCGTTTTAATCTGTCACATACGCCAGGTCAATGTAAATAACTACCCTCATATGTCATGAATATTGAGATTTATCGATCCCCTTCACATTCGCTGCAACCGGTTACAGTAACCGGTTGCAGATTGGTGAAATGCAGTTTATTACTACGGCTGTAACTTCCACTGTATTGAAATAATAAGAGCCGTGCATGATAAATACCTTTGTGAACGAACGCGCTGGAAAATTACCCGGCATGGAACCGCGCTCACAGGGCGACAGCACGTACGGCTATAAAATAAGGGCCGCTATGCTTACGTCTATAGCCTGTCAGGAGGGCTGCTATGTCTGCTAACAATGCTGCGTTTAATCTGATCTTCCGCTTCGTTGAGAACTACGTGAGTCCCATCGCTGGACGCGTTTCTGCGCAGCGTCACGTCATGGCAATCAAGGATGGTTTTATTTCCGCCATGCCGTTTATGATTGTCGGATCGTTTTTACTGGTTTTTGTTTACCCGCCGTTCTCGCCAGATACCACTTGGGGATTTGCGCGCGCCTGGCTGGATCTGGCAAAGCAGTATGAAAGTCGTATCCTGACGCCGTTCGATATGACGATGGGCATTATGTCGATTTATATCTGTGCGGCCATTGCCTATAACCTGGGCAAGCACTACGAGAAAAAATTCCAGCTCGATCCTTTTATGGGCGCGATGCTGTCGATCATGGCCTTTCTGCTGGTGGCTTCGCCGAAAACAAACGGCGCGCTGCCGGTAGATAGCCTCGGTGGTACCGGGATTTTCACGGCAATTCTGGTCGCAATTTACTGTGTCGAAGTGATGCGTTTTCTGAAAGCGCATAATATTGGCATTCGTCTGCCGGACGCGGTGCCGCCGATGATCAAAAACTCGTTTGATCTGCTGATCCCAATTCTGGTGGTGGTAGTGACGCTTTACCCGCTGAGCCTGTGGCTCCAGAGCGAGTTTGGTATGCTGATCCCACAGGCGATCATGTCCATCTTTAAACCGCTGGTTTCAGCGGCGGATTCCCTGCCGGCCATTTTGCTGGCGGTATTGATCGGCCACCTGCTGTGGTTTGCGGGTATTCACGGTGCGGCGATTGTCTCCGGGATGCTGCAAATGTTCTGGCTGACTAATCTGGGCATGAACCAGAGTGCGCTGGCGCAAGGTGCTCCGCTGCCGCATATCTTTATGGAAGCGTTCTGGACGTTCTTTATCGTGGTGGGTGGCTCCGGCGCAACCATGGGGCTGGTGATTTGTTATCTGCGTAGCCGCTCTGCCCACTTACGCTCGATTGGTCGCCTCAGTATCGTGCCAAGTATTTTCAACATCAACGAACCGGTGATTTTCGGTACCCCTATCGTGATGAACCCGGTGTTCTTCATTCCTTTCCTGCTGGCTCCGATGGTTAACGCCATTCTCGCCTGGGGCGTGATGAAGATGGATTTAATTGGCCGGGTTATTTCAGTGGTTCCGTGGACAGCACCCGCGCCAATCGGTGCCGCATGGGCGCTGGGCTGGGACTTCCGGGCAGCGATTCTGGTCATTGTGCTGGCAATTGTCTCTGCGATTATTTATTTCCCGTTCTTTAAAGTGTACGAGAAACAACTGCTGGAGCAGGAAGCGCAGGAGGCCGCACGCGTGGAAGGGGAGCAGGTCGCATAACATAAACATCGCCCGGTGGCGTAATACTGGCGGGCGAGTTATTTGGTCAACGTGCAGTCGCCGCACTGCTGAACATCTGGCAGGCGGTAACGCTGACAGCAGGTACGACGTACCAGTAGCCCGTCGCGCGGAACCACGGTACGCCACAGCGGATTATCGTTGCCATCCGCAAGTGCTTTGCTGAAGAAAATATGCTGGCGGAGCGTCTCCGTCAGCGCATCGCCCAGCAGCGGTTTCATCTCACCCAGATACCAGTTAATCAGATAGCCGGTATTACTCCAGATAAGCTTGCCGTTAATTTCCCCCGTCGCTTCCAGGGCGTTGACTACCGGCATTAATGCCTGAGTGACCAGCTTTTCTATACGTCCGACAGGGGAGAGCGCTGAGCTTTGTGGATCTTCAATAACATCAATCCAGAAGCAGGCCGCACGGCCCGTCTCATGAAACTCAACGTGAAAATGTTCAGGTGAAAGGTCAGGCGCGTTTTGTCCACTCAGCAGGGCCAGCATCAGCGGTGGGACCAGTAATCCAAGATACCACTGTGCCCACAGCGAAATCAGCGGTTTGTCTTCACGGGGCAGCAAGGGCTGATTGCGGTAGATATGATCGCCATAGATTGTCAGCAGACGGCTTAACGCTACCGGACGTGCCCAGGTTGCCAGCGTCATCGTATGGACGGGAGGCAACTCATCAAGACGGATAAAATCGAGCATATGCGCCCGGTTTTCCGCGATAGTATTGCGTATGGCTTCCGCCAGCGTCGCGCTTTTTTCTGCAAAAGGGGTCAGCCAGATGACATCTTCAATGATCGGTGCGGAACGATAGGCCATACGCAAAGAAAGATATGAATCTAAATGATAATGATTTCCAATCCTAGCTATAGATAAACCCAATCGCAACTCTTTTTCGCCTCATGAACGAGGTTCAGGCGAAGCGAATTTGGTCGCTGCTGAGAATATTGTTACGTCCCAGATGCTTAGCTTCGTACAGCGCCTTATCGGCATTTTCGAGGGCAACATCGACCGCATCACCTTGCAAATCCGCAATACCAATACTAACGGTGACATTGGTCGCTACGCTCTCGTTAAACATATGCGGTATTTTCAAATCGTAGACCTGCTGGCGAATGCGTTCGGCGGTGTCCGTGGCCTGCGCGGCATCGATATTCGTCACCAGCACCATAAACTCTTCCCCGCCGAAACGGGTGACGATATCACGCGAGCGTACGGCATCGCGGATCGCCGCTGAGACGCGGATAAGTGCCTGGTCACCCATCATATGCCCATAGTGATCGTTGTAGGCTTTAAAATGGTCGATGTCGATCAGCAGCACGTAGTGCTGCCCGGAGTCGAGTGAGAGGAGGGTGTCAAGGCGGTTTTTCAGGCCACGCCGGTTATACAGCCCGGTAAGCGGGTCCAGCATGCTGAGATCGTTCAGCGTCTCCCGCTCTTCCAGCAGTTTATACATCAGGCTTTGCGCAAAGTGATCGTTACGCTTCTGAATAACGTGCTGAATCGCAATCCCCACCATCGGCAGGGCGAAGCAGTACACCATCCGCGGCCACAGTTCGCCATCATTGAGCCACAGGCAGGTTAAAAATATCGGCAGAGAGTGCAGGGTGAAGGCGCTAATGTTATTGGGAAACGAGATGGTGCCAATAAATAGCACACTTAATAAGGCAATAATCAGATAGCTAAAATCTGATGGGGCGATCTGCGCATATTTAATGGCGACGTGCCAGGCCCACAGGCAACCCGATACTATCGAGATAGCATCTATATTTATTTTCTTATGCGGATACAGGAAATGCCATATCAATACCCCTGAACTTACCAGGGTAATAATAACAATCGGCAGCGTCAGCGCGCGAGCATTATAAAGCGGGCTGAGGATGATGAAGATGGTTGAGACTATGTTGAGGAACAAAAAAAGTCGCAGTGAAAGCTGATATTTCTTGTTCTTCAGGGACCGCCATGTGTGTGCTGTCATATCAGTAATTCGTTATTTTACTTGGGGTTAAAAGTTTACATCGCCAAAAGGAAAAATAACGCGCGTGAAAACAGGCGCAAATATCAGGTATTCATGGGTCTCGTTTTTAGGGCGCACAATTTATCACCTTAAGGAATGTCTGTCATTACCGTGAAAGTAAATGTAGTGCTGCTTTTTTAATTAGCGCTGACAAATGAGAAAATATGCCATATGATATTGGTTATCATTATCACTGTGAGAGGCGGAAGCATGTTGCAGCGAGCGCTGGGAAGTGGCTGGGGGGTGTTGATCCCCGGCATCATTATTGCGGGTCTGACGTTTGCCGATCTGTCTATGAGCGCCTGGCGCGGGTTAATTGTGCTGGGGCTGTTGCTGACGTCCGGTATGATCTGGCATAAGCGGTTGCGTCATTTTGTCCTGCTGCCGTCGGGTATCGCGCTGATAGGTGGAATTATGCTGGTGATGATGAATCTGAAGCTTATGAGATAAGAAAAGAAGGGGAAGGTAAGATATCTGGTGCGAGGGGGGGGACTCGAACCCCCACATCCTAAGGACACTAACACCTGAAGCTAGCGCGTCTACCAATTCCGCCACCTTCGCACAGTCATCTTACTTTTCTTGATATCGCCTCGTTGGTGCGAGGGGGGGGACTTGAACCCCCACGTCCGTAAGAACACTAACACCTGAAGCTAGCGCGTCTACCAATTCCGCCACCTTCGCCCAGTGCGAGCAATATCAACGTGGATCATGGTGCGAGGGGGGGGACTTGAACCCCCACGTCCGTAAGGACACTAACACCTGAAGCTAGCGCGTCTACCAATTCCGCCACCTTCGCATACCATCGACACTCAAAAAGTATCGTTACCACGGAGGCGCATTCTAGATGTTTTCAACTTTTCGTCAATAGTTAATTATGACGTATGGGTTGATTGCTGCAAAAATGGCCGTTTACAGACGGCGGCGGAAAGCCGGACAAGCGAAACGCCCTCCGGCGTTAATACCGAATTACTTCTTCGCCTGACGCGTCATGATCGCACGATACACCTTAAAGCGACCCGTCTGCGCGAGCACCTCATGGAAGCCAAAGGTTTCATCCAGCGCCTGCGGATAAGGCAGGAAGGCGTTAGCCACAATCCGCAATTCGCCACCGCTATTCAAATGGCGTACCGCGCCACGAATCAGGGTTTGCGCGGCCTCGAAGCTGGTCTGCATCCCGTCATGGAACGGCGGGTTGGAGATAATCATGTCAAAACGCCCCGTCACTTCGGAGAAGACGTTGCTGGCAAACACCTCGCCTTCCAGCTCGTTGGCGGCAAGCGTTGCGCGGCTGGCTTCCACCGCTGGCGCGCTGACGTCGCAGAGCGTCAGACGCACTTTTGGCGAGTGGCTGGCAAGCACCGTAGCGAGCACGCCTGCGCCACAGCCTACATCCAGCACTTTGCCTTTCGTATGCGGAGTGAGCGTAGAGAGCAGAAGCTGGCTGCCTGTATCCAGCCCATCGCGGCTAAAGACGCCCGGCAGGGTTTTAATGGTCAGGCCGTCAAGGGCGTACTCGTTCCAGAACGCCTGTGCATCAAATGTCGGCTGTTTTTCCAGACGACCGTGATACAGACCGCAGCGGCGCGCGCTGTCGATTTTATTGAGCGGGGCGTAGTCTGCCAGCATCTGCTCGGCGCTACGCACGCCGCTGCGGTTTTCACCGACCACAAAAATATCGGTGCCGACGGGGAGCAGGGAAAGCAGATTCATCAACTGGAACTGCGCTTCCGGTTTGTTCTTCGGCCAGTAATAAATCAGCGTGTCGCACTCGGCGACATCCGCGGCTTCAGCCACCAGGCTGAAACGCACGCGATCGCCCATCTGGCGATCCAGCACCTGCCAGTGGTGATATTGTTGCGTATGGGCGCGGCTGGCCGCCGTTTCCAGGCGAGCGGGCAGGTCATCCTGCAAATCACCGGCAAAAATTATACGGCTCTGTTCGAAATCATCACTGTGGCGCAGCAAGACTTCACTTGCCGGGGTAAAAGCAGACATGAAAGGTTCCTCTATTGTACCTGACGGCGATTATAGAGGTTTGTTGGCGCAGTTTCGACGAATTTGCTATATTTGCGCCCCTGACAGACAGGAGCGTTCCCCTATGACAACCCGACGAGAGTGGCAATTACAGCAACTGGGGATCACCCGGTGGTCGCTACGCCGTCCCGGCGCGCTACAGGGTGAAATCGCCATTACGCTACCGGCGCATGTACGTCTGGTGATGGCCGGCAACGATCTGCCCGCGCTTAATGAGCCTTTAATCCGCGATATTCTGCGGGCCTTAGCCCTTACGCCCGATCAGGTCCTGCAACTGACGCCGGACCGGGTTGCCATGTTGCCTGAAGGTAGCCGCTGTAATAGCTGGCGACTGGGCACCGACGAGCCGGTGTTGCTTGAGGGCGCGCAAATGGCAACGCCGACCTGGGCTGACTTACGTTCTAATCCGGCGGCCCGTGCCGCGTTATGGCAACAAATTTGCACCTATGAACACGATTTCTTTCCTCAACACGACTGATCTCCCCCGCGCCTGGGAAATTGAAAAACGCGCCCATGCTTTTCCGTGGAGCGAAGCCACCTTTGCCAGCAATCAGGGCGAGCGCTACCTTAACTATCAGCTCACCGTTGAGGGAGAAATGGCGGCGTTTGCCATCACTCATATGGTGCTGGATGAAGCCACGCTGTTCAATATTGCCGTCGACCCCGCGTTTCAACGCCGGGGTTTTGGCCGCGAACTGCTGGAACACTTGATCGATGAGCTGGAAAAACGCGGCGTCGTCACATTATGGCTGGAGGTGCGGGCCTCTAACGCCGCCGCCATCGCGCTGTACGAACATTTAGGCTTTAACGAGGCGACGATCCGCCGCAACTATTACCCCACCGCCGACGGGCGGGAAGACGCAATAATAATGGCGCTGCCAATAAGCATGTAACAGAAGGTGAAATGATGAAGTGGGACTGGATATTTTTTGACGCGGACGAAACGCTGTTTACCTTTGATTCGTTCGGCGGCTTACAGCGGATGTTTCTCGACTACAGCGTGACCTTCACCGCAGACGATTTTCAGGACTACCAGGCCGTCAATAAACCGCTATGGGTGGATTATCAGAACGGAGCCATCACTTCACTACAGTTACAGCATCAGCGTTTTCAGGGCTGGTCTGACCGTCTTAGCGTCCCGCCGGGCGATCTCAACGCCGCTTTTCTGAACGCGATGGCGGAAATCTGCGCGCCGCTGCCGGGCGCGGTATCACTGCTTGATGCGCTGCGTGGTAAAGCGAAGCTCGGGATTATTACCAATGGCTTCACCGCGCTACAGCAAATTCGTCTTGAACGCACCGGTCTGCGCGATTATTTTGATTTGTTGATCGTCTCTGAAGAAGTGGGCGTTGCCAAGCCCGATGCGCGCATCTTTGATTACGCGCTGGCGCAGGCGGGCAACCCGGATCGTTCGCGGGTATTGATGGTGGGCGATACCGCCGAGTCGGATATTCGCGGCGGTATCAACGCCGGGTTATCGACCCGCTGGCTGAACGCGCACGGTCACGTCCTGCCATCGGACCTTCAGCCGACCTGGACCGTCACCTCATTACGCGAACTGGAGCAGCTCCTGTGTAAACATTGATTGTCTGACCGATGCTCTTGAGTACAATAGCCGCAATTTTCGTATTTTACGCTGCGTGGCCTGCTGCCGCGCACTTACACAGAAGATGTTAACTATGACGTTGTCTCCTTATTTGCAAGAGGTGGCGAAGCGCCGTACTTTTGCCATTATCTCTCACCCGGATGCCGGTAAAACGACCATCACTGAAAAAGTGTTGCTGTTCGGACAGGCGATCCAGACCGCCGGTACAGTGAAAGGCCGCGGCTCCAGCCAGCATGCTAAATCCGACTGGATGGAAATGGAAAAGCAGCGTGGGATCTCGATCACCACCTCGGTGATGCAGTTTCCGTATCACGACAGCCTCGTCAACCTGCTGGACACCCCGGGGCACGAAGACTTCTCGGAAGATACCTACCGCACGCTGACGGCGGTGGACTGCTGCCTGATGGTCATTGATGCTGCAAAAGGGGTAGAAGACCGGACCCGTAAGCTGATGGAAGTTACCCGTCTGCGCGATACGCCGATCCTCACCTTTATGAACAAGCTTGACCGCGACATCCGCGATCCGATGGAACTGCTGGATGAAGTCGAGAACGAACTGAAAATCGGCTGCGCGCCGATCACCTGGCCTATCGGCTGCGGCAAACTGTTCAAAGGCGTTTACCACCTTTATAAAGACGAAACTTATCTTTACCAGACCGGTAAAGGTCATACCATCCAGGAAGTCCGTATTGTTAAAGGGCTGAATAACCCGGATCTGGACGCGGCGGTCGGTGACGATCTGGCGCAGCAGCTGCGTGATGAGCTGGAGCTGGTTCAGGGTGCGTCGAACGAGTTCGATCAGGATCTCTTCCTGGCGGGCGAAATTACGCCAGTCTTCTTCGGTACCGCGCTGGGTAACTTTGGCGTCGATCATATGCTGGATGGTCTGGTGGAATGGGCTCCTGCGCCGATGCCGCGTAAAACCGACACCCGTGAAGTGACGGCGGCGGAAGAGAAGTTCACCGGCTTCGTCTTTAAGATCCAGGCCAACATGGACCCGAAACACCGTGACCGCGTGGCCTTTATGCGCGTGGTTTCCGGCCAGTATGAAAAGGGCATGAAGCTGCGTCAGGTTCGTATTGGTAAAGACGTGGTGATCTCCGATGCGTTGACCTTTATGGCTGGCGACCGCTCACACGTTGAAGAGGCGTATCCAGGCGATATCATCGGCCTGCATAACCACGGTACCATTCAGATCGGCGACACCTTTACCCAGGGCGAGATGATGAAGTTCACCGGTATCCCGAACTTCGCGCCGGAACTATTCCGCCGCATTCGCCTGAAAGATCCGCTGAAGCAGAAACAGTTGCTGAAAGGGCTGGTGCAGCTCTCGGAAGAGGGCGCGGTGCAGGTATTCCGCCCGATCGCCAACAACGATCTGATTGTTGGCGCAGTCGGTGTTCTCCAGTTTGACGTGGTGGTGGCCCGTCTTAAAAGCGAATACAACGTAGAGGCGATCTACGAATCGGTTAACGTGGCGACCGCCCGTTGGGTGGAAAGCACTGACGTGAAGAAGTTTGAAGAGTTTAAACGTAAGAACGAACTTCACCTCGCACTCGACGGTGGCGATAATCTGACGTATATCGCGCCGACGATGGTCAACCTGAACATCACCCAGGAGCGTTATCCTGACGTGCAGTTCCGTAAAACGCGCGAGCACTAATCGCTATGCCTTGCCGGGCGCTGCAGCCGCCGCGCCCGTTACTTTCCCTGCCTTATTAATCCCTTGCGGAAATATCTTAATTCAACGCTTTTTCGCTTCGAATGGTCTTTTTTTAGTCATCTGCGCAAGCGGAATTATCATTGTGATCTATATTTAACAAAGTGATGACAAGTCGACTGGCTGAATGCTCTGTTCAATGCGTGAATAGCAGGTTTATGAGCCAGTTAATTTGTTAATCACAATATTAATAACTGAAGCACGGCGGTCACTACCCACTTCTTACCATTAAGCTTCGCTTATGTTGAGAACGCACACTGACTGCTATTAGGTGAGTTTTCACCGCTACAGCAAAGCGGCGTTGTGGTCGCAAACGTTCAGATAATGGACAAACCTACAGGATGAGTTCGATGACTATGAAAAGACTGAAGATTTCTAAATCTCTGCTGGCTGTGATGTTAGGTACTGCGCTGGTGAGCGGCTCTGCCCTGGCGGAAAGCTCTACTGCGGATAAAGCGAAAGCAACCTCTGACAGCGCAGGGCAAAAAATCGATAGCTCTATGAATAAAGTCGGCAATTTCATGGACGACAGCGCGATTACAGCTAAAGTTAAAGCGGCGCTGGTTGATCACGAAACGATTAAGAGCACCGATATCTCCGTGAAAACTGAGAAAAAGGTGGTTACGTTGAGCGGCTTTGTTGAGAGTCAGGCACAGGCTGAAGAAGCTGTGAAAGTGACGAAACAAGTTGAAGGTGTCTCATCTGTCAGCGACAAACTTCACGTGCGTGACAGCAAGTCACAGGGCGTGAAAGGCTACGCAGGCGATACGGCTACAACCAGCGAAATCAAAGCCAAACTGCTGGCCGATGATATTGTCCCGGCACGTAAAGTGAAAGTGGAAACCACTGACGGCGTTGTTCAGCTCTCCGGGACCGTAGATTCCCAGGCGCAGATCGATCGCGCTGAAAGCGTCGCCAAAGCGGTTGACGGTGTGAAAAGCGTTAAGAATGACCTTAAAGCGAAGTAAATCGCAGAATACGATCCCCGGATTTGAATCCGGGGGCGTGTAAACTAAAAGTAAACGACAATGCAGTGAGCAGCCTGAGCGCTCATGTTTAGCGGTCGACAATGACTATGGTAAAGGAGAAACGTATGTTTCGTTGGGGCATTATATTTCTGGTTATCGCGTTAATTGCCGCCGCTCTGGGTTTTGGTGGACTGGCAGGTACGGCAGCGGGCGCAGCAAAAATCGTCTTTATCGTCGGTATTATTCTGTTCCTCGTCAGCCTGTTTATGGGCCGTCGACGTCCATAGCGACGAATTAGATGTGGTAAAAATGTAAAAGCCAGTCTCCGGACTGGCTTTTGCAGTTTCAGCGCCGGGTAAATTGCGCTACCTTAGTCGTATAACTAAGAAGAATGAAAACAGGAAAGCAGGGTGGGACAACGAATTCCCGTGACGCTCGGCAATATAGCGCCGTTATCGGTTGAACCCTTCCGTCCTGAAAAGTTGGCGCTGGTGTGTGAAGGGGGAGGCCAAAGGGGTATTTTTACTGCCGGGGTTCTGGACGAATTCATGCGCGCGCAATTCAACCCGTTCGATCTCTTTCTCGGCACCTCTGCCGGGGCGCAAAATCTCTCCGCTTATCTGTGTAACCAGCCCGGCTATGCGCGTAAAGTTATCATGCGTTACACCACCACCCGCGATTTCTTCAATCCGTTGCGCTTCGTGCGCGGCGGCAATCTTATCGATCTTGACTGGCTGGTGGATGCCACCGCCAGCAAAATGCCGCTGGCGATGGGCTACGCGGCAGACCAGTTCGAACGGGGCAAGGCGTTCTATATGTGCGCCTGTCGTCAGGATGACTACACGCCGGGCTATTTTGCCCCAGACGAAAAAAACTGGCTGGATCTGATCCGCGCCTCCAGTGCCATTCCGGGCTTTTACCGCAGCGGCGTTTTGCTGGATGGCATCAACTACCTGGACGGCGGCGTCAGCGATGCGATCCCGGTGCAGGAGGCCGCCAGACGCGGGGCGACAACCATCGTGGTGATCCGTACCGTGCCGTCGCAAATGTACTATACGCCGCAGTGGTTCAAACGGATGGAGCGCTGGCTGGGCGAAAGTAGCCTGCAACCGCTGGTGAACGTTGTACAGCATCATGAAACCAGCTATCACGCGATCCAGCAGTTTATTGAACAGCCGCCGGACGACCTGCGGATCTTCGAAATCTATCCGCCGAAAGCGCTGAACAGTATGGCGCTGGGCAGCGGCTTACCCGCGCTGCGCGAAGATTATAAAACCGGACGGCTGTGCGGACGCTATTTCCTCGCGACCGTCGGTAAACTGCTGGCGGAAAGCCCGCCGCTGCTGCGCCACGCGCCGCGCATCCAGGTTCCTGCGACAGTGGTGGTGCCGCCTGCGCCTGTCGCCAACGATACGCTTCATACGCCTCTCGTCGATGCGCCGCAGGCTAACGATGCCAGCTTTAATCATGAGGATCTGGCGTGACGGCGCGCTTTATTGACACTCATTGCCATTTCGACTTTCCGCCTTTTACCGGCGATGAACGCGCCAGTTTGCAGAAGGCGGCGCAGGCCGGAGTAGAAAAAATCATCCTCCCTGCCATTGAAGCCAATGATTTTGAACGCGTGACGGCGCTGGCGGAGCAGTACGACGCCCTCTATATGGCGCTGGGTCTGCATCCCATCGTTATTGAGCGGCATACCGACGCGTGCCTCGGACGGCTGGAAGATCATCTTGCCGCGCCAGCGGACAAGCTGGTCGCGATCGGCGAGATCGGCCTCGATCTCTATCGGGAGGATCCGCAGTTCGAACGTCAGGAAACGCTACTGGACGCGCAGCTTGCGCTGGCGAAGCGCTACGATTTGCCGGTGATCCTGCATTCCCGGCGGACTCACGACAAGCTGGCAATGCACCTTAAACGTCACGATCTGTCGCGTACCGGGGTGGTGCATGGTTTTGCCGGGAGTCTGGTACAGGCTGAACGCTTTATTCAGTTAGGCTACAAAATCGGCGTTGGTGGTACGATTACCTATCCTCGCGCCAGTAAAACCCGCAACGTGATGGCGCAATTACCGCTGGAGGCGCTGCTGCTGGAAACCGACGCGCCGGATATGCCGCTAAACGGTTTTCAGGGCCAGCCGAATCGGCCTGAGCAGGTGGCGCGGGTGTTTGCGACATTATGCGAGCTGCGGGCGGAGCCTGCGGAAGTGATTGCCGAGACGATATGGCAGAATACGGTGGCGTTGTTTAAATTTGCCGGATAGTAAACAAACCGTACCGTTGGCTTTTTGCCGGATGGCGACGCTGGCGCGTCTTATCCGGCCTACAAATCAATGACGTTATATGCAGAATTGTAGGCCGGATAAGGCGAAGCCGCCATCCGGCAACCTGTCTGCGGTGCTGCAAAATTACAAATACAGTGCCGGAAAAATCAGCTTCTCTACGCCCCGCGCCCTTAATGCTTTCGCAAGCTGGTTCACATCCTCCGGCGTCGCGCCCGGCCATGTTCTTGCTTCACCGTATACCCCGTGAGCATGAAAGGCATTGAGACGCACCGGAACATCGCCCAGTTGGGATATAAACGCCGCCAGCGGTTCAATATGCTCCAGGTAATCCACCTGACCCGGAATAACCAGCAGCCGTAGCTCGGCCAGCTTTCCGCGATCCGCCAGCAGCAGGATACTGCGTTTAATTTGTTTATTGTCCCTTCCGGTAAGCACAAGGTGGCATTCGCTACTCCAGGCTTTCAGGTCGATCATCGCGCCATCGCACACTGGCAGCAGTTTCTGCCAGCCAGTTTCACTAAGCAACCCGTTACTGTCTACCAGGCAGGTTAACTGCCGTAACTGCGGGTCGGCTTTGATCGCACTGAACAGCGCCAGCAAAAAGGGTAATTGTGTTGTCGCCTCGCCGCCGCTGACGGTAATGCCCTCAATAAAAAACCGCGCTTTGTGCAGATGCGCGAGCACCTCCTCCACGCTCATGGTTTGCGCCATCGGCGTCGCCTGCTGAGGGCACATTTTCAGACAGGAATCGCACTGCTGACAAATGTCCGCCTGCCATATCACTTTCCCTGCGTGAAGACTTAATGCCTGATGCGGACACTGCGGCACACATTCTCCACAATAGTTACAACATCCTATCGTCCACGGATTATGACAGCTCTTACAGCGCAGATTGCAGCCCTGTAAAAACAGGGCCAGGCGACTGCCCGGCCCGTCTACGCAGGAGAAGGGGATAAGCTTACTGACCGAAGCGCATCTGCTGTTCATGGCTTATTACGCGAGGTTGACGTTCCATAATGCGCGTGTTGCGCGCCGCCTCTTCGCCCAGCCAGGTGGTATTCAGGCGCGAGCCTTCAGCGCGGTACTTCTCCAGATCGGACAAACGCACCATATAGCCGGTCACGCGGACCAGATCGTTGCCGCACACGTTGGCGGTGAACTCCCGCATTCCCGCCCTGAATGCGCCGAGGCACAGCTGGACCAGCGCCTGCGGGTTGTTCTTGATGGTTTCGTCCAGGGTCAGAATATCGCTGATACCCGCCTGATAATGGGCGTGATGCGGGGCGACGGTTTGCAGATGGGTAATCGGATCCGGCTCGTCGCCGTAGGGCAGACGCGCGCCCGGCGTGGTGCCGGAATCTGAACTGATGCCGGATTGAGCGTGCAGCATGGCACGGTTTTTCCAGCCGTATTTTACCGGTGTATTTTCTACAAATTCAGCAAGCTGTGCGCTAATGCGGTAGCCCAGTTGATTGGCCTCATCGTCCTTACCGTAACGCGCAGCCACGCCCGCTTTTTCACACAGAATATTGACGGCCTCCGCCAGCGCATACATGCCGAACATGGGAACAAACCGCTGTGGATCGATTAACCCTTCCTTCACCAGGAAGCTGTTATCAAAGAAATGTGACTGCTGATAGAGAAATTCACATCGCGCATCGATAATCGCCAGTTGCTGTTCACAGTAGTGGGGAAGGAGACGCGAAAAGAAGTCCTCTGCCGACTGGCTGCGCTCTGCGACGGCTTTCAGGTTCATCCTGACCAGCGTACTACCGCCCCCGGCTAATGGCAGTGAGTTGTAACAGCTCACCACGCCATAGTGGCCTTTTGTGAAAATTTTATCATTCACCGGCCCGTTAGCGATATGCGGCTTGCTGCATTCACAGATATTTTCCGCAACGCGTAATAGTAAATCGTCCGGAGTAATCTCAGGATCGTAAATAAACGTCAGATTAGGGGAAACCTGTTTCAGCTCCGCATCAGCGCGCAGGATGGCGCGGGTGACAGGGGTATCCGCCGGGCCGATATTGGCGTGCATAAACGCATCGGGCAGCGTCCTGTCGAGATAGCGCCAGAAACGTTTAATTCGAATATCGACCTCTTCTTGTGTTAGGATTCTAACATATGGTTGCAGCAATGTATCAAGCTGACCCAGATAGACTGGCATTGAGGTCACGGAAGGGACGTGATGATACAGAATGGTCAACAATGAAAGCGCGTCATCAAGATCCTGCGCGCCTTCAAGTTCCAGCCACGCTGAGCCGTGTTCAAGAAACCTGGCGTAATCCGGCAGAACATAACGTGGCTTGAACGGCGCATGGCCTTCAAACATATCGCAAATCACGCCGTCATCCAGCGCCGCCTGCGCTTCAGCCGTCAGCGCCGGGGAAGGCAGGGCATTTTCCGCTTCCAGCGCGAGAAAATGGCGCTTTTGTTCAGGGCTGAGCGTTGGACTGGTCACAATCTGTTGGCAACGTTGTTGCAGCGTGTTTTCGCATGAAGTGGGCATCGTCGCGTCCTTAGTATGCCGTAATGATGCTCTATTCTAAGAAAAGGGAGAGAAGGCGCTTTTGATCCTGATGCCTTCATCTCCAGAAACATGAGGGTGGTAAGTGATATAGATCTCATTACAGCAATGCAAATTTGTACGAAGTTTTCATTAACTGTGATGTATGTCGATATGTAATCGCGAGTGGATGTTAGAATACTAACAGACTCGCAAGGTGAAATTTTATACGGCGATGCCGTTGGAGAATCAAATGAGCGATTTAAAAGCAAGCAGCCTGCGTGCACTGAAACTGATGGACCTGACCACGCTGAACGACGACGACACCAATGAAAAAGTGATCGCGCTGTGTCATCAGGCGAAAACCCCGGTGGGTAATACCGCCGCCGTTTGTATTTATCCGCGTTTTATCCCCATTGCGCGTAAAACGTTGAAAGAGCAGGGGACACCGGATATCCGTATTGCGACCGTCACCAACTTCCCGCACGGCAACGATGATATCGATATCGCGCTGGCCGAAACCCGCGCTGCGATTGCTTACGGCGCTGATGAAGTTGACGTGGTGTTCCCGTACCGCGCGCTGATCGCCGGTAACGAACAGGTTGGTTTTGATCTGGTGAAAGCCTGTAAAGACGCCTGCGCAGCGGCTAATGTGCTGCTGAAAGTGATCATCGAAACCGGTGAACTGAAAGAAGAAGCGCTCATTCGTAAAGCGTCGGAAATCGCCATTAAAGCGGGCGCGGATTTCATCAAAACCTCGACCGGTAAAGTGCCGGTGAATGCGACGCCGGAAAGCGCGCGCATCATGCTGGAAGCGATCCGCGATATGAACGTGGCAAAAACCGTAGGTTTCAAACCGGCGGGCGGCGTGCGTAGCGCGGAAGATGCGCAGCAATTCCTGGCGATTGCGGACGAACTGTTCGGAGCTGACTGGGCGGACTCCCGCCACTACCGCTTTGGCGCATCCAGCCTGCTGGCCAGTCTGCTGAAAGCGCTGGGTCACGGCGACGGTAAGAGCGCCAGCAGCTATTAATCGTTGTCGGCCGGGTAAGCGTAGCGCCACCCGGCAAGTGGGTTTGATGCCGGATGGTGGCTGCGCCTTATTCGGCCTGGCGCTATCCTTCCACTCTTTTCCTCTGGAGGTCCCTTGTTTCTCGCACAAGAAATTATTCGTAAAAAACGTGATGGTCACGCGCTAAGCGACGAAGAAATTCGTTTTTTCATCAACGGCATCCGTGATAACACCGTCTCCGAGGGACAGATTGCTGCCCTGGCGATGACCATTTTCTTCCACGATATGACGATGCCTGAGCGCGTTTCGTTAACTATGGCGATGCGAGATTCAGGAACCGTACTGGACTGGAAGAGCCTGAATCTGAATGGCCCGATTGTCGATAAACACTCTACCGGCGGCGTGGGCGATGTTACCTCGCTGATGCTTGGCCCGATGGTCGCGGCATGCGGTGGTTACATTCCGATGATCTCCGGACGCGGCCTCGGTCATACTGGCGGCACGCTCGACAAGCTGGAAGCGATCCCCGGTTTCGATATCTTCCCGGACGACAACCGTTTTCGCGAGATTATTAAAGACGTTGGTGTGGCGATTATCGGGCAGACCAGTTCGCTCGCACCGGCGGATAAACGTTTTTATGCTACCCGCGATATTACTGCGACGGTGGATTCCATCCCGCTGATCACCGGTTCTATCCTCGCTAAAAAGCTGGCGGAAGGGCTGGATGCGCTGGTGATGGATGTCAAAGTGGGCAGCGGTGCGTTTATGCCGACTTACGAACTTTCCGCCGCGCTGGCCGAGGCGATTGTCGGCGTGGCGAACGGCGCAGGCGTGCGTACTACCGCTCTGCTAACCGATATGAATCAGGTGCTGGCCTCCAGCGCGGGTAACGCGGTGGAAGTGCGTGAAGCCGTCCAGTTCCTGACCGGTGAATACCGTAACCCGCGTCTGTTTGACGTCACGATGGCGCTGTGCGTTGAGATGCTGATCTCCGGTCAGCTTGCCAAAGATGATGCCGATGCGCGGGCGAAATTGCAGGCGGTGCTGGATAACGGTAAAGCGGCGGAAATCTTCGGTCGTATGGTGGCGGCGCAGAAAGGCCCGAATGACTTCGTGGAGAACTATGCGAAATATCTGCCGATGGCGATGCTCAGCAAAGCCGTTTACGCCGATACCGAGGGGTTCGTCAGCGCGATGGATACCCGTGCGCTGGGGATGGCGGTAGTGTCTATGGGCGGCGGGCGTCGTCAGGCATCCGATACCATTGATTACAGCGTCGGCTTTACCGAGATGGCGCGTCTGGGCGACAGCGTTGACGGACAGCGTCCGCTGGCGGTGATCCATGCTAAAGACGAAGCCAGCTGGCAGGAGGCGGCGAAAGCCGTCAAAGCGGCTATTGTTCTTGACGATAAGGCACCGGAAACCACGCCAACGGTCTATCGTCGCATCACTGCATAGCGTACATCATTCGCGTTGTGGCGGTGCCGGTCCCGCTCATCTTCCCAAAACGCGAATGATTTAGGGTATACTGATCTGATCGCTTTTTTATGAGCACTACGTACGGAGAAACTATGAAACGTGCATTTATTATGGTGCTGGACTCTTTCGGCATCGGCGCTACCGAAGATGCGAAAAACTTTGGTGACACAGGCTCTGATACGCTGGGTCATATCGCAGAAGCCTGCGCCAAAGGCGAGGCTGACCATGGCCGTAAAGGCCCGTTAAACCTGCCTAACCTGACCCGTCTGGGGCTGGCGAAAGCTCACGAAGGTTCGACCGGTAAAATTGCTGCTGGTCTTGATGGCAACGCTGAAGTCATCGGCGCTTATGCCTGGGCGCATGAACTTTCCTCCGGTAAAGATACCCCGTCCGGTCACTGGGAAATCGCTGGCGTACCGGTGCTGTTTGACTGGGGCTACTTTAGCGACCACGACAACAGTTTCCCGCAGGAACTGCTTGATAAGCTGGTGGAACGCGCCAACCTGCCAGGCTACCTCGGCAACTGCCACTCTTCCGGTACGGTGATCCTGGACCAGCTGGGTGAAGAGCATATGAAAACCGGCAAGCCGATTTTCTATACCTCCGCCGACTCCGTATTCCAGATCGCCTGTCACGAAGAGACCTTTGGCCTCGATAAACTTTACGAGTTATGCGAAATCGCCCGTGAAGAGCTGACCGAAGGCGGTTACAACATTGGCCGCGTTATCGCCCGTCCGTTTGTCGGTGATAAAACCGGTAACTTCCAGCGTACCGGCAACCGTCACGATCTGGCCGTTGAACCGCCTGCACCGACTGTGCTGCAAAAACTGGTCGATGAGAAAAACGGCCAGGTGGTTTCTGTTGGTAAGATTGCGGATATCTACGCCAACTGCGGCATCACTAAAAAAGTGAAAGCGACCGGTCTGGACGCGCTGTTCGATGCCACCATTAAAGAGATGAAAGAAGCGGGTGATGAGACCATTGTGTTCACTAACTTCGTCGACTTCGACTCTTCGTGGGGCCACCGTCGTGATATCGCCGGTTATGCCGCCGGTCTGGAGTTGTTCGACCGCCGTCTGCCGGAGCTGTTGGAACTGGTGGGAGAGGACGACATTCTGATCCTGACCGCTGACCACGGCTGTGACCCGAGCTGGACCGGGACCGATCACACCCGTGAACACATTCCGGTGTTGATCTACGGCCCGAAAGTGAAAGCGGGGTCGCTGGGTCACCGTGAAACCTTCGCGGATATTGGTCAGACCGTGGCGAGCTATTTCGGTACGTCGCCAATGGAATACGGCAAAAACATGCTGTGATGGCATTGCCCGGTGGCGCTTTGCTTACCGGGCCTGCGGTTTTATCGACTTGTAGGCCGGGTAAGGCGAAGCCACCACCCGGCACTATTACGCTGAACAAATACATAATGAATAAGGACCTGAAAATGGCTACTCCCCACATTAATGCAGAAATGGGTGATTTCGCTGACGTCGTTTTGATGCCGGGCGACCCGCTGCGCGCTAAACACATTGCTGAAACCTTCCTCGAAGACGTGCGTGAAGTGAACAACGTCCGCGGCATGCTGGGTTTCACCGGTACTTATAAGGGCCGTAAAATCTCCGTGATGGGTCACGGTATGGGGATCCCGTCCTGCTCCATCTACACCAAAGAGCTGATCACCGATTTCGGCGTGAAGAAAATCATCCGCGTAGGCTCCTGCGGCGCGGTGCGTGCCGACGTGAAATTGCGTGATGTCGTGATTGGTATGGGTGCCTGCACCGACTCCAAAGTGAATCGTCTGCGTTTTAAAGATCATGACTTCGCCGCCATTGCCGACTTTGGCATGGTGCGTGACGCGGTAGAGGCGGCGAAAGCGCTGGGCGTGGAAGCGCGTGTCGGTAATATCTTCTCCGCCGATCTGTTTTACACGCCGGACCCGTCTATGTTCGACGTGATGGAAAAATACGGCATTCTGGGCGTGGAAATGGAAGCGGCGGGCATCTATGGCGTAGCGGCTGAGTTCGGTGCGAAAGCACTGACCATCTGCACCGTGTCTGACCATATCCGTACCCACGAACAGACGACGGCGGCTGAACGTCAGACCACCTTCAACGATATGATCAAAATCGCGCTGGAATCTGTGCTGCTGGGCGATAAAGCGTAAGTTTTTTTAGCCCGGTGGCACAGTGCTAAACTGGGCCTGCAAAACTGCGCAAAATCTGCACGCCGGATAAGGCATTAGCCGCCATCCGGCTTATTTTTCCCCGAAGTATCTATTCACCAATTTTAATTTTTTAAAAATTTACCTTTATTTTTCAGTGGGATGGCGTTTAAAATCTATCCAGGAATCTATTCATTCGGTACGGCCATGCATCCAGGATGGGTATACAAGCAACGCCTCCGGACATTCATAAATTTCTGCCATTCTACTTTTCATATGTGCACTTATTTGTTCTTTTTCGATACGTTTAAGCGCGTCTGGAGTGATGTTTAACATTTTCGCTGCATCAGTACGTGATACATTTTTATAGATGCGTACTGCGGCAAGCCAGGAAACTTTTTGACTAACCATGGTTAACGCAATCGCTTGTTCTTGTTTTAGCAGATCAATCACCTTGCTTTACCTTACCGCTCCGGCCACCCACGCCGAGACCTCACGCAGCTCTTTTTCCTGCTCCGGGAAATCAACCAGCAGCGCTTCGCACTCCTGCTGTAGCATATCCGCCCGGTACAGGCAGCCCTGCAAACGGCCCGCCAGCGCCTCCAGCGGCGCGGGATTCAGGCTGTCGGTAAAGACCTGCGTACGAGTAATATGGCCTTTTTCAACGTCGAAATGCAGTTCCACGCCACCCCAGGTGAAGCGTTCATCCAGCAAATGACTAAAGGCAGGGGCCTGGCCGAAGTTCCACTCCCAGCTGCTCTGGCGGGCAAAGGTCTCGGCAAAATTTGGCAGATCCGGCATTTTCTCCGGGGAGATAATCTCGGCCTTCACGCGCTCGCCATAGTAGCTGAAAAAGGCCTCAGTGACCGCCTCGCAGACCTGCTGATGGGTAATGCCCGGTAGCAGCTCTATCAGATTCGCGACCCGGCCACGAACCGAGGTAATGCCTTTAGCTGCCAGTTTCTTTTTATCCGGATTCAGATAATTAGCCAGACGGCTGAGATCGGCATTGAGCAGCAGCGTACCGTGATGGAAACCGCGATCTTTGGTTTCGCGATAGGCTGAGCCGGAGACTTTTCGATCGCCTTCAGCTGTTTTCACCACCAGATCGTTACGCCCGGACGCCTCCGCCGTAACGCCCAGCGCGTTTAATGCATTGAGCACAATAGCGGTGGAGACCGTTTTATCGTACTCCGGCTTCCCGGCCATAAAGGTGAAACAGGTATTGCCAAGATCGTGAAATACCGCGCCACCACCGCTACTGCGCCGTGCCAGCCGGACATTATCTTCCTCCATCCGGCGAGTGTTACACTCTTTCCACGGATTTTGCGCGCGCCCGATGACTACCGTGTCGGCATTGCGCCACAAAAACAGCACCCGCTGCGTAGCGGGCATCTGGCGGAAAATAGATTCCTCAACGGCCAGGTTAAACCACGGATCGTACGAGTCGGAAAGAAGCAGGCGTAATGTCGGCATCAAACTATCCTTTTCATCATCGCTTTGCGGCAAATGAGCGCCATATTGCGGAAAATTGTCTTTTCTATATTGCCAGAAGCGCTATTGTCGGGGTAGCCTCATGCGTCGTTTTACCCTGGATAGACAGGAGTTGTAATGCCCAACATTACCTGGTGCGATCTGCCCGATGATGTGTCTTTATGGCCTGGTTTACCGCTCTCATTGAGTGGTGATGAGGTGATGCCGCTGGATTATCACGCAGGCCGTAGCGGCTGGCTGCTGTATGGTCGTAGCCTTGATAAACAACGCTTAACCCAGTATCAGCGTAAGCTGGGTGCAGCCATGGTGATCGTCACCGCGTGGTGCGTGGAAGATTATCAGGTCATCCGCCTGGCCGGATCGCTGACTGCGCGTGCGACGCGTCTGGCGCACGACGCGGGGCTGGACGTGGCACCGCTGGGTAAAATTCCGCATCTGCGTACGCCGGGCTTGCTGGTGATGGATATGGATTCCACTGCCATCCAGATTGAGTGCATTGACGAAATTGCCAAACTGGCCGGCACCGGTGAAATGGTGGCGGAAGTGACCGAGCGCGCGATGCGTGGCGAGCTGGACTTCACTGCCAGCCTGCGCAGCCGCGTGGCAACGCTGAAGGGCGCGGATGCCAATATCCTGCACCAGGTGCGCGACGGATTGCCGTTGATGCCGGGCTTAACCCAGCTGGTACTCAAACTGGAGTCGCTGGGCTGGAAAGTGGCCATCGCCTCCGGCGGCTTCACCTTCTTTGCTGAATATCTGCGTGACAAACTGCGACTGTCGGCGGTGGTTGCCAACGAGCTGGAAATGAGGGACGGCAAGTTCACAGGGCATGTGATCGGCGATATTGTCGATGCGCAATATAAAGCCATGACGCTGGTGCGTCTGGCCGAAGAGTACGGCATTCCCCATGAACAAACTGTGGCGATCGGCGATGGTGCAAACGACCTGCCGATGATTAAAACCGCCGGACTGGGCATTGCCTATCATGCGAAACCGAAAGTGAATGAAAAGACGGAAGTGACTATCCGTCATGCTGACCTGATGGGCGTGTTCTGCATCCTGTCCGGCAGTCTGAACCAGAAATAACTGAAATGCCGGAGCAGGCGACCCGCCGGCAATGGTATGAAAAAACGAGGTAACACGTGGCGAAAGCTCCAAAACGCGCATTTGTCTGTAATGAATGTGGTGCGGATTATCCGCGCTGGCAGGGACAGTGCAGCGCCTGTCATGCCTGGAACACCATCACCGAGGTGCGCGTCGCGGCATCGCCAACCGTGGCGCGTAATGAAAAACTGAGCGGCTATGCCGGCAGCGCGGGCGTATCGAAAGTGCAAAAGCTTTCCGATATCAGCCTGGAAGCACTGCCACGCTTCTCCACCGGCTTTAAAGAATTCGACCGCGTCCTGGGCGGCGGCGTCGTACCGGGTAGTGCGATCCTGATCGGCGGTAATCCCGGCGCGGGTAAATCCACGCTGCTGCTGCAAACCTTGTGCCGACTGGCGGAAGGAATGAAAACGCTGTACGTCACCGGGGAAGAATCTCTTCAGCAGGTTGCCATGCGCGCGCACCGGCTGGGGCTGCCGACAGCCAACCTGAATATGCTCTCGGAAACCAGCATTGAGCAGATCTGCATGATTGCTGATGAAGAGCAGCCGAAGCTGATGGTCATCGACTCTATTCAGGTGATGCATATGGCGGATATTCAGTCGTCGCCGGGAAGCGTGGCGCAGGTCCGCGAGACCGCCGCGTATTTAACACGCTTTGCCAAAACGCGCGGCGTGGCGATTGTGATGGTCGGCCACGTCACCAAAGACGGGTCGCTTGCCGGGCCGAAGGTGCTGGAGCACTGTATCGACTGCTCGGTGCTGCTGGACGGCGACGCAGATTCCCGTTTCCGTACCCTGCGCAGCCATAAAAACCGCTTTGGCGCGGTAAATGAACTTGGCGTTTTTGCCATGACTGAACAGGGGTTGCGCGAAGTCAGTAACCCGTCCGCCATCTTCCTCAGCCGTGGCGATGAAGTCACTTCCGGCAGTTCGGTGATGGTTGTCTGGGAAGGCACGCGTCCGCTGCTGGTAGAAATTCAGGCGCTGGTCGATCACTCGATGATGGCGAATCCGCGTCGGGTGGCGGTAGGGCTGGAGCAAAACCGTCTGGCGATCCTGCTGGCGGTACTGCATCGTCACGGCGGGCTACAGATGTCCGATCAGGATGTGTTCGTCAACGTGGTTGGCGGCGTGAAGGTCACAGAAACCAGTGCGGATCTGGCCTTGCTGCTGGCGATGGTCTCCAGCCTGCGCGATCGACCATTGCCGCACGATTTGGTGGTGTTTGGCGAAGTTGGGCTGGCGGGCGAAATCCGCCCGGTGCCAAGTGGTCAGGAGCGCATCTCAGAAGCGGCAAAACATGGCTTCAAACGCGCCATCGTCCCGGCGGCCAACGTACCCAAAAAACCGCCTGAAGGGATGCAAGTTTTTGGTGTTAAAAAACTTTCTGACGCCCTCAGCGTATTTGACGACTTATAATAAAAGACTCGCCGTCTTTCCGGCGGTCGTCTCGTAGCCTGATGCGCGCAGCGCTATCAGGCCGCGGGCGAGGAAGCCGGATGGTATGACCCCAACTTAGCAGGAGGCTCTTGTGTCATTTGATTACCTGAAAACCGCGATAAAGCAAAAAGGCTGCACCCTTCAGCAGGTGGCGGACGCCAGCGGTATGACTAAAGGTTATCTAAGCCAGCTTCTCAATGCCAAGATCAAAAGCCCCAGCGCGCAGAAACTGGAAGCACTGCATCGCTTCCTTGGGCTGGAGTTCCCGCGTAAACAAAAGAGCGTCGGCGTGGTGTTCGGCAAATTCTATCCGCTGCATACCGGGCATATTTATCTGATCCAGCGCGCCTGTAGTCAGGTCGATGAACTGCATATCATCATGGGCTACGATGAGACGCGCGACCGCCAGTTGTTTGAGGCCAGCGCGATGTCGCAGCAGCCGACAGTGTCAGACCGCCTGCGCTGGCTGCTTCAGACCTTCAAATACCAGAAAAATATTCGCATCCATGCGTTCAATGAAGAGGGCATGGAACCTTACCCGCACGGCTGGGACGTCTGGAGCCGGGGTATCAGCGCGTTTATGGAAGAGAAGGGTATCCAGCCTAACTGGATCTACACCTCCGAAGAGGCCGACGCGGCGCAGTACCCGCAGCATCTCGGCACCGAGGCGGTACTCATCGATCCGAAACGTACCTTTATGAATATCAGCGGCGGGCAAATTCGCGCTAACCCCTTCCGCTACTGGGAGTATATTCCGACAGAAGTGAAGCCATTCTTCGTGCGTACCATCGCGGTGCTGGGCGGGGAATCCAGCGGTAAATCCACGCTGGTCAACAAGCTGGCAAATATCTTCAATACCACCAGCGCCTGGGAATATGGACGCGACTACGTTTTTTCTCACCTTGGCGGTGACGAAATGGCGCTCCAGTATTCCGACTACGATAAAATCGCGCTGGGCCAGGCGCAGTATATTGATTTCGCTGTGAAATATGCCAATAAAGTCGCGTTTGTTGATACCGATTTTGTAACCACTCAGGCCTTCTGCAAAAAATATGAAGGGCGTGAGCATCCGTTCGTTCAGGCGCTGATCGATGAGTATCGCTTTGACCTGGTGATCCTGCTGGAAAACAATACGCCGTGGGTGGCCGACGGTCTGCGCAGTCTGGGCAGCTCGGTGGATCGTAAAGAGTTTCAGCGGTTACTGGTTGCCATGCTGGAAGCCAATAATATCGACTTCGTTCATGTCGAGGAGTCAGATTACGACTCGCGCTTTCTGCGTTGCGTTGAGCTGGTGAAAGAGTTGATGGGCGAGCAGGGATAGAGAATATGTGCCGGGTGGCGGCTTCGCCTTACCCGGCCTACAAAAACTACATAATATCAGCGTGTTGCATGTATTTACCGTAGGCCCGGTAAGCGCAGCGCCACCGGGCATCAGGTGGCACGGCGCTGACCGTGACGTTGTGGAATGCCGGGTGGCGGCTTCGCCTTACCCGGCCTACAAAAACTACGTAATATCAGCGTGTTGCATGCATTAACCGTAGGCCCGGTAAGCGCAGCGCCTCCGGGCATGTACAGATTACTTGGCGATACGCTTGTACTTAATCCGCTTCGGCTCCAGCGCGTCCGCGCCCAGCGTGCGTTTCTTGTACTCTTCGTATTCAGTAAAGTTACCTTCGAAGAACTCGACTTTGCCTTCATCCTGATAGTCCAGAATGTGGGTGGCGATACGGTCAAGGAACCAGCGGTCGTGCGAGATCACCATCGCGCAGCCCGGGAACTCCAGCAGGGCGTTTTCCAGCGCGCGCAGGGTTTCGATATCCAGGTCGTTGGTTGGTTCATCGAGCAGCAGCATGTTGCCGCCAACCTGTAGCAGCTTCGCCAGGTGCAGACGACCGCGCTCACCGCCGGACAGCTCGCCCACGCGTTTACCCTGATCGACACCTTTGAAGTTGAAGCGGCCCACGTAGGCGCGGCTTGGCATTTCGGTGTTGCCGATTTTCATGATATCCAGCCCGCCGGAAACTTCTTCCCATACGGTTTTGCTGTTATCCATCGCGTCGCGGAACTGATCCACGGAGGCCAGCTTCACCGTTTCACCCAGGGTGATCGTCCCGCTGTCAGGCTGTTCCTGACCGGACATCATGCGGAACAGGGTGGATTTACCCGCGCCGTTCGGACCGATGATGCCGACAATCGCGCCTTTCGGGACCGAGAAGCTCAGATCGTCGATCAGCACACGATCGCCGTAAGATTTACGCAGGTTACTGACTTCAACGACTTTATCGCCCAGACGCGGTCCAGGTGGGATAAACAGTTCGTTGGTCTCGTTACGTTTCTGGTATTCGGTGCTGTTGAGTTCTTCAAAGCGTGCCAGACGGGCCTTGCCTTTCGACTGACGGCCTTTCGCGCCCTGACGGACCCACTCCAGCTCTTTCTCAATGGATTTACGGCGCGCCGCTTCCTGAGAGGCTTCCTGCGCCAGACGCTGATCTTTCTGCTCCAGCCAGGAGGAGTAGTTGCCTTCCCACGGAATACCTTCACCGCGGTCAAGCTCCAGGATCCAACCGGCAACGTTATCGAGGAAGTAACGGTCGTGGGTGATCGCCACCACGGTACCTTCGAAGTCGTGCAGGAAGCGTTCCAGCCAGGCGACGGATTCGGCATCCAGGTGGTTGGTCGGTTCGTCGAGCAGCAGCATGTCTGGTTTTTCCAGCAGCAGACGGCACAGCGCGACGCGGCGGCGTTCGCCCCCGGAAAGCTTCTCAACTTTCGCATCCCAGTCCGGCAGACGCAGGGCGTCGGCGGCGCGTTCCAGCTGTACGTTCAGGTTGTGACCGTCATGCGCCTGAATGATCTCTTCAAATTTACCCTGTTGCGCAGCCAGCTTATCAAAGTCCGCATCCGGCTCGGCGTACTTCGCGTACACTTCATCCAGACCTTTGAGCGCGTTAACGACTTCAGCTACCGCTTCTTCAACGGATTCACGAACGGTATGTTCCGGGTTCAGCTTCGGCTCCTGCGGCAGGTAGCCAATCTTGAGACCCGGCTGTGGGCGAGCTTCCCCTTCAATATCGGTATCAATACCGGCCATGATGCGCAGCAGGGTAGATTTACCGGCACCGTTCAGGCCCAGTACACCGATTTTTGCGCCAGGGAAGAAGCTCAGGGAGATGTTTTTCAAAATATGACGTTTCGGCGGAACCACTTTGCCGACACGATGCATGGTATAAACGAATTGAGCCACGTTGGACTTCGCCTCTTTTATGGTAATGAGTTCAAAGGCGAAGTGTAGCCGTTTTCCTGACTGAATCCCAGCGGACCTGGCTGGTGCGCTAAAGTAAAAAAATGTCCGGAACGTGGCGGAATGTGCAATGTCTGATTAGCATAAACAGTTTACGCGGCACGATGCTGCCTGAGTAATCCATTAAATAAAGAGGAAGAGCTTGTGAAGAGAGCCAACGATGTGGCCTGGCGTCTTCTGGCCGTTAGCGCTTGTCTGATGAGCGTTAGCTACCAGGCCCATGCTGATTCACTGGATGAACAGCGCAACCGCTATGCCCAGGTGAAACAGGCGTGGGACAACCGTCAGATGGAGACGGTCGATCAACTGATGCCGACGTTGCAAAGCTATCCCCTTTATCCTTATCTCGAATACCGTCAAATCACCGACAATCTGCAAAATCAGACGGCGATTGCGGTCAGTCAGTTTGTGCAGGCTAATCCAACCCTGCCGTCGGCCCGTGCGCTGAAATCCCGCTTTGTGAATGAACTGGTGCGTCGTGAAGACTGGCGCGGCTTGCTGGCCTTTAGCCCGGATAAGCCTGGCTCTACCGAGGCACAATGTAACTATTACTTTGCGAAGTGGAGTACCGGACAGGCGCAGGAAGCCTGGGACGGGGCGAAAGATCTGTGGCTAACCGGGAAAAGCCAGCCTAATGCCTGCGATAAGCTATTTGGCGCCTGGCGCGCATCGGGAACGCAGGATCCGCGCGCGTATCTGGAGCGTATTCGCCTGGCGATGAAAGCCGGCAATACCGGGCTGGTGAATACGCTGGCCGCGCAAATGCCGCCTGATTACCAGACCATTTCTACCGCCGTGATGTCGCTGGCGAATGCGCCGGACAGCGTGCTGACGTTCGCCCGCATGACCGGTGCGACCGATTTCACTCGTCAGATGGCGGCCGTCGCGTTCGCCAGTGTCGCGCGTCAGGATGCGGAAAACGCGCGGCTGATGATCCCTTCGCTGGTTCAGGCGCAGGAGTTAAATGAGGAGCAAACCCAGGAGTTGCGCGATATCGTCGCCTGGCGGCTGATGGGCAATGATGTCACCGACGAGCAGGCGCGCTGGCGCGATGATGCCATTATGCGCTCGCAGTCGGTCTCGTTACTGGAGCGCCGCGTGCGGATGGCGCTGGGCTCCGGCGATCGTAAGGGCCTCAATACCTGGCTGGCGCGCTTGCCGATGGAAGCCAAAGAGAAAGATGAATGGCGCTACTGGCAGGCCGATTTGTTGCTGGAGCGCGGACGGGATGCGGAAGCAAAAGAGATCCTACATACGCTAATGAAGGAGCGTGGGTTCTATCCTATGGTTGCTGCCCGCCGTCTCGGCGAAGATTACCAGCTTAAAATTGATAAAGCGCCGGGCAATGCCGATCCTGCTCTGGTTCAGGGCGCAGAAATGGCCAGGGTGCGCGAGCTGATGTACTGGGGACTGGATAATACCGCCCGCAGCGAATGGGCGAATCTGGTCAGCAGCCGGACGAAAACGGAGCAGGCCCAGCTGGCACGTTACGCTTTTGACCGCCAGTGGTGGGATCTGAGCGTGCAGGCGACCATCGCCGGTAAACTGTGGGATCAGCTGGAAGAACGTTTCCCGCTGGCGTGGAACGATCTCTTCGCCCGCTATACCAGCGATAAGGACATCCCGCAAAGCTATGCGATGGCGATTGCCCGCCAGGAGAGTGCCTGGAATCCAAAAGTTCGCTCACCGGTCGGTGCGTCTGGCCTGATGCAGATTATGCCCGCGACCGCCGCCCATACGGCGAAAATGTTCTCTATTGCCGGTTATAGCAATCAGGGGCAGCTACTGGATCCGGAAACCAATATTACGATTGGTACCAGCTATCTTCAGTATGTCTATCAGCAGTTTGGCAATAACCGTATTTTTGCTTCAGCGGCCTATAACGCCGGTCCGGGGCGCGTGCGCACCTGGCTGGGCAACAGCGCCGGGCGCATTGATGCGGTCGCGTTCGTGGAAAGTATTCCATTCTCTGAAACGCGCGGCTACGTGAAGAACGTGCTCGCCTATGATGCTTACTACCGTTACTTTATGGGTCAGAAGCCGGTCATCCTTAACGACGCGGAATGGGATCATCGTTACTGATCCCGGCGAGTTATGTTATGCTTGTACTCGTTTAAGAGTACATCAGGCAGGAGATACCCCGGTATCTCCTGTTATAACAAGGCGGTGTGACATGACCCAGCAATCACCTTACTCCCCGGCTCTGGCCGAGCAGCGTAATCAGGAGTGGCTTCGTTTTGTGGAGCTGCTTCAACAATCCTGTGGGGAAAATTTACATATCCCGCTTCTGCAACTGATGCTGACGCCCGACGAGCGCGAAGCGCTGGGTACGCGGGTACGTATTATTGAAGAGTTGCTGCGCGGTGAAATGAGCCAGCGTGAGCTTAAAAACGAGTTAGGCGCGGGGATAGCTACCATTACGCGCGGATCGAATAGCCTGAAATCCGCGCCGGTAGAATTACGTCAGTGGCTGGAGACCGTTCTGCTCAGGAATGACTGAGGGTTGACACCTGGCAAAGCGTTACCGATAGACCGCATTATGAAACGGGCTCAGCGCCAGGATCACCGCCTGATGATACACGCTGCTGCGGGTGAGCTTTCCGGCGGTAAAAATCCCAATCGCGCCCTCTTTTCGTCCGATTTCATCAATGCCGGTATACTGTGACATCACCGGACCCAGTGCCTCACCCGCGTTGACTTTTTCGAGGATCGCCGATGGCAGTGGCAGGGTGGCAGAGCGGGCTTCACCGCGCTGTTGCCCACTCTCAATCACCACCCAGCTAAAGGTGCTGCCATCGTCGATTCCGGCTTCAATGGCGACCCAAAAATCGGCGTCCGGGCGCAATTGCCGGGCATTCTTCACCCGATTTCTTGCCCCGGTGCGGGTTTCTTCGCTGCCGAACGGCTGCTCAGGAACGCCGCTGGCGACGGAAACGGCGTCGATTTGACACGCGCTTTCGCCGAAGATCTCGTTAAATGCCTGGAGAATTGCCTGAATTTTGGCGGGATTAGTGGTAGCGACGACAACATTGTGCATAATCATCATTAACTCTCAATAAAATATCATCGCAGTATAACGGATAAACAACATGTTACAGGTATACCTTGTTCGCCACGGTGAGACGCAGTGGAACGCCGAGCGACGTATTCAGGGCCAGTCTGACAGTCCGCTCACTGAAAAGGGCGAACGGCAAGCGCATCAGGTGGGGGAACGGGCGAAAGCGCTGGGCATCACCCACATCATTTCCAGTGATCTAGGACGTACCCGCCAGACCGCAGCGATCATCGCCGATGCCTGTGGCTGTAAGGTTACGCTGGATCCGCGCCTGCGCGAGCTGGATATGGGCGTGCTGGAAGAGCGACATATTGATTCCCTGACCAGTGATGAAGAAGCGTGGCGTCGTCAGTTGGTCAACGGCACGTCAGACGGGCGTATTCCGGACGGTGAGTCTATGCAGGAACTGAGCGACCGTATGCACGCGGCGCTGGCAGCGTGTCTGGAATTACCGGAAGGCAGTCGTCCGCTGGTGGTCAGTCACGGCATGGCGCTTGGCTGTCTGGTCAGCACCATTCTTGGTCTGCCAGCCTGGGCAGAACGTCGCCTGCGTCTGCGGAACTGCTCGATCTCGCGGATTGATTACCAGCAAAGCCCGTGGCTGGCGTCGGGGTGGGTTGTTGAGACGGCAGGGGATGTCTCGCATCTTGACGCCCCTGCGCTGGACGAATTGCAGCGTTAACGACGGATTGGAATCAGGTATTCGCAACGAATCTGAATCGGCGGCTCCTGATTCCGCGCTTCATCCTCGGGGAAGAAGCGCTCAATATCCTGGCCTTTACGGCGGGTCAGATTGAGCATCGGCATACAGGTGCCGTAGACGGTGAGGATAAATTCCTGCAAACCAGTCCCTGGCCCTTCGTACGTAAACTGAATGTATTCGCCACCTTCCAGCTTCACCGCTTGTCCGTTTTGCAGGTGGCCGTTGACCATGTCAGTGGTTAACGCCGTGGTGTAGAATACCTCCTGCTCATCGTCTTTTTCCAGACTGGGACGCGGCTCATGCAAGCCGTACAGTACGCGTGGCAGGGAGGGCGAATTCCCCAGAAATTCCCGCCAGAACTGAATGCGCATCTGATTACGGAAATCGGAAATCTCTTCCAGTTTGCAGGTATAACTCTGGGTTACCCCGACCAGCTCCGTTTGCTGTAGCGTCACAAATTCATACTGAGGCATGCTAAATTCAGACAGGCGCAGCGGTGGACGCATACCGAACGAACTCCAGTCCGGCGAGCGGCGATAAAGCGCGGGCGTCAGATTAAACTGCTTTTTAAACGCGCGAGTAAACGTCTGCTGCGAATCAAAGCGGTACTGAAGGGCAATATCAAGGATCGGACGCGCGGTCAGGCGCAGGGCAACAGCGGATTTGGATAAACGACGCGCACGAATATAGGCACCGATGGCATGGCCGGTCACATCTTTAAACATCCTTTGCAGATGCCACTTGGAATAACCCGCTTTTGCCGCCACATTATCGAGTGCCAGGGGTTGGTCAAGATGACCTTCCAGCCAGGTAAGTAGATCGCGAATGATCCCAGCCTGATCCATACAATGTCCTCATCCATAAAAGCAGTTGCCTGATACTAAGGTAGCGGATGATAGCATTTTTTGATGTTTTAGCATTCAGTGTTTTTTTTGCGAATAAGTGCGATTGTAGGTAGCTAAAAAAGATGATCTTTCTAATGCTGTGATCTATAAACAGTTTCTTTAGTAAAGTTGAATAATCACGCAGTTAAATCTTTGGAAAAAGTAACAATATGAAATATAAGCGCTTGATTCTTTCCCTGTTGTTAGCCACAACGGCCCAGCTTGCCCATGCTGAAGAGGTGGGTTCCGTCGATACCGTCTTCAAAATGTTTGGCCCCGACCACAAGATCGTCGTAGAAGCGTTTGACGATCCGGATATCAAAAACGTGACCTGTTATATCAGCCGCGCTAAAACCGGCGGTATCAAAGGCGGCCTGGGTCTGGCGGAAGATACTTCCGACGCGGCGATTTCCTGTCAGCAGGTCGGGCCGATTGAGCTGAGCGATAAAATCAAATCCGGCAAAACGCAGGCTAATGTCGTATTCCAGAAACGGACCTCGCTGGTATTCAAGAAACTCCAGGTGGTACGATTCTACGATGCAAAACGTAACACGCTGGCTTACCTGGCCTATTCGGACAAAGTCGTTGAAGGCTCGCCGAAAAACGCACTGAGTGCGGTGCCGATCATGCCGTGGAGAGAGTAAACAGGGACCCCGTATGCAGCAGCCATTAATCTGGTTAGTTGAGGATGAAGTCAGCATTGCGGAAACGCTTATTTATACGCTGCAACAGGAAGGATTTGCTGTCAGAGCCTTCGAACGCGGGCTACCGGTACTTGAGGCGGCGCAGCATCAGGTGCCGGATCTGGCGATCCTTGATATCGGGTTGCCGGATATCAGCGGTTTCGAACTGTGCCGACAGCTTCAGGCCCATTATCCGGCGCTGCCGCTCCTGTTCCTGACCGCCCGCAACGACGAGGTGGATAAGCTGCTGGGGCTGGAAATGGGGGCGGACGATTATATCGCGAAGCCGTTCTCCCCGCGTGAAGTCTGCGCGCGGGTACGCGTTGTGCTGCGCCGTCTGCAAAAAAGCAGTGAGCCGCCGCCCCTTCAACGTATCGGTTTGTTTGAGCTGAACGAAACGGGCGCGCAGATCCGCTGGTGCGGACAGACGTTACCACTCACCCGCTATGAATATTTGCTGCTGAAAACGCTGCTGAAATCGCCAGGCCAGGTTTTTTCCCGCCAGCAGCTGATGGATAAGGTATGGGTTGATGCGCAGGAGAGTTTTGATCGCACCGTCGATACCCATATCAAAACCCTGCGCGGCAAGCTGCGCGCCATTAATCCCGATCTCTCACCTATCAATACCCATCGCGGTCTCGGCTACAGCCTGGGGATCCAGTAATGCGCATGGGGATGCGTTTGCTGCTCGGCTACTTTCTGATTGTCGCCGTCGCAGGCTGGTTTGTGTTTTCCATTTTCGTGCAGGAAGTAAAACCCGGCGTGCGGCGGGAGATGGAGGGAACGCTGATTGATACCGCCACGCTGATGGCTGAACTAGCGAAAGACGATCTGCTCTCCGGCAATACGCAAAATGGCCGTCTGGCTAAAGCGTTCGCCGATTTGCGTTATCAACCTATTAACGCGAGCATTAGCGGCATTAAAAAAAGGCGCAACGAATACCTCCTCTACATGACTGACGCGCAGGGGAAAGTGGTATTCGACTCTGCCGGTCGGGCGGTGGGGGAGGACTATTCCCGCTGGAATGACGTATGGCTGACCCTGCGGGGGAAATACGGCGCACGCAGCACACAAATCGATCCTGACGATGTCGACAGCACGGTGATGTACGTTGCTGCTCCCATTATCCACGACGGGAAAATTATTGGCGTCCTTAGCGTCGGTAAAGCGAATAACACCATGGCCCCGGTGATTAAGCGCAGCGAGCGTCGCATCCTGTGGGCTGGTGGCGCACTGCTTGGCATTGCGCTGATGATTGGCGGCGTGATGGTCTGGTGGATCAACCGCTCCATCGGCAAGCTGGTTCGCTATGCCGATTCCGTGACCCTTGAACAGCCCGTGCCGCTACCGGATGTCGGCAGCAGCGAACTGCGTAAGCTGGCCAACGCTCTGGAAAGCATGCGCGTGAAGCTTGAGGGGAAAAACTATATCGAGCACTACGTTCATGCGCTGACGCATGAATTAAAAAGCCCGCTGGCCGCCATTCGTGGCGCGGCGGAGATCTTACAGGAAGCGCCTCCTCCCCAGGTGGCTGCGCGTTTTACCGACAATATTCTGACGCAGAATGCGCGGATGCAGGCGCTGGTCGAAAAACTGCTGCTCCAGGCGAAAGTCGAAAGCCGGCTTGAAATCCCGCTGGCTGCCGTTTCGGTGAATGCACTGTTCGTCCGCCTGCGTGAATCGCGCAGCATTCAGCTTGAGCGTAAAGGCATTGCGCTTCAGTGCGATGAGAGCGACCTCCAGGTGGAAGGAGAGGCGGAGCTGCTGGACGAAGCGCTGGGAAATCTGCTGGATAACGCCATTGATTTTACCCCCTCCGGCGGCAGGATTTGGCTGACGGCACGCGCGCAGGAAGAACAGGTGTGCCTCCGCGTGACCGATAGCGGCAGCGGTATTCCTGACTATGCCATCGACCGTCTCTTCGAGCGCTTTTATTCCCTGCCGCGTGAAAACGGCCATAAGAGCAGCGGGCTGGGACTGGCTTTCGTGCGTGAAGTCGCCCGACTGCATCGCGGTAGTATCCAGTTGGTAAATATCTCGCCGACAGGCGCAGAAGCCACGCTGACGCTTCACCGTCGCTTCACATAGCTTCAACCTCTGCACACATAGCCGTTTTACTCTCCGGGCATTACAGAGGAGAACGCTATGCTGAAGTCACCGGTTTTTATCAAAATTGTTACCCTGATGGGGTGCATGCTGCTGCTGTTAGTCCCGCTTATGCTGCTGCATAACGTCATCACCGAACGCGCCAATTACCGCGATGACGTTGAGGCTACGCTACGGCAAAGCACCAGCGGTCCCCAAAAGGTGGTGGGGCCGCTGATTGCCATCCCGGTCACGGAACTCTATACCGTCCTGCGCCCGCGTGATGATGGCACTCGCGAGCAGGTGCAGGAAAAGCGGATTGCCCTGCATTACTGGCTTCCCGAGTCGCTCATGGTGAAAGGCAATCAGGACGTTGAGTCACGGCAAATTGGCATATATGACGGCAACGTCTGGCACGGCGATCTGTCGCTAAAGGCCGAGTTCGATCCGGCCCGGCTGAAGGATATTATGAATGCCGGTACCATTGCCGGTGAGCCTTTCATCGTGCTGAGTGTGGGCGATGCGCGAGGGATCGGCCGGGTTGATCCGGCAACCGTGAACGGTGAAATCTTTAACGCTGAGCCTGGACCCGGCATGTTGATTGAGGAACAGGGGATCCATATTCCGCTGCCTTCACGGGTGATCGATGAAAAGCGTCTTAGCGTGGAGTTGTCGCTAAACCTCAGCGGGACGGGGCCGCTGGCGCTGGTGCCGGTGGGGCGTAATAGCGAAATGTCGCTTATCGGCAACTGGCCGCATCCCGGCTTCACCGGCGATTATCTGCCGGCAAAACGTGAAATTACCCCCAGCGGTTTTCAGGCGCAGTGGCAAAGCTCGTGGTTTGCCAATAACCTCGACAGCCGATTTTTACGTGATGCTGACGATAGCTGGAAATCGTTGCCCGCCTTTAGCGTCAATATTGCCACGCCCTCAGACCAGTATCAGCTCACTGACCGGGCAACCAAGTACGCCATCCTGCTGATTGGCCTGACGTTTATGGCTTTCTTTGTCTTCGAAACCCTGACGACGTTACGGATGCATCCGGTGCAATACTTGCTGGTAGGGCTGTCACTGGTGATGTTCTATCTGATTTTACTCGCCCTCTCCGAGCATATTGGCTTTACGGCGGCCTGGATTTGCGCCAGCCTTGCCGGGGCGATGCTGAACGCGTTTTACCTGCACGCCGTGCTGAAAGGATGGCGGAACAGCCTGCTGTTTACTGGCGCGCTGCTGGCGCTGGATGGCGTGATGTGGCAACTGTTGCGTTCCGAGGAGAATGCCTTGTTGCTGGGAAGCGGGGTGTTGTTTATTGCGCTGAGCGCCATTATGTTGCTGACTAAAAATGTCGACTGGCACAGCGTTTATGGGCGCAGGAAAAAAACAATGCAGCCAGAAATAACCGACGATCAATTACGATTGTGGAAATAAAAAAGCGGCGCATTGCGCCGCTTTTTTTAATCAAATTATTCCTGCAAGTCACCGCAGAAACGATAGCCTTCACCATGGATGGTGGCGATGATTTCCGGGGTATCCGGGGTGGATTCGAAGTGTTTACGAATACGACGGATAGTAACGTCAACGGTACGGTCATGCGGCTTCAGCTCGCGTCCGGTCATTTTTTTCAGCAACTCGGCACGTGACTGAATTTTGCCCGGATTTTCGCAGAAGTGCAGCATAGCGCGGAACTCACTGCGCGGCAGCTTGTACTGATCACCGTTAGGACTCACCAGAGAGCGGCTGTTAATATCCAGCTCCCATCCGTTGAACTTATAGCTCTCAACGCTGCGACGCTCTTCGCTAACGGTACCCAGGTTCATGGTACGCGACAGGAGGTTGCGAGCACGGATCGTCAGTTCGCGCGGATTGAACGGTTTAGTGATGTAATCATCGGCACCAATTTCGAGGCCGAGGATTTTATCGACTTCGTTATCACGGCCGGTAAGGAACATCAGGGCAACGTTTGCCTGCTCGCGCAATTCACGCGCCAGCAGCAGACCATTTTTGCCCGGAAGATTGATGTCCATAATCACCAGGTTGATGTCGTACTCGGAGAGGATCTGATGCATTTCTGCGCCATCGGTGGCTTCGAAAACATCATAACCTTCCGCTTCAAAAATACTCTTCAACGTGTTGCGTGTTACCAACTCGTCTTCAACAATCAGAATGTGCGGGATCTGCATGGTTTGCTACCTAAATTGCCAACTAAATCGAAACAGGAAGTACAAAAGTCCCTGACCTGGCTGATGCATGGCAAAAATTAACATGCGCAGCATAACAAGACTAAAGTACGTAATTGCGTTCTTGATGCACTTTCCATCAACGTCAACAACATCATTAGCTTGGTCGTGGGTACTTTCCCTCTGAACCCGACAGTGTCAAAAACGGCTGTTATCCTAACCATTTTAACAGCAACATAACAGAGCAGGAGACAGCTGACACCCAATAAAACTACGCTTCGTTGACATATATCAAGTTCAATTGTAGCACGTTAACATCTTGCAGAAACTCTTGCAGCGAAATGCTAGCGTCTATCACAATCTATCAACAACTCAACAAGTTACCCATGATAATTTATAAGTACGGTGAATTTAATTACGTGGAAACATACAAAATATAAATATCAATACTAAACATGTAGATAAGCATGTTCTGTTAACATACTACACTCACTAACGGCTTTAAAACAGTTTAGCTTCTTTTAAGTATGGGGAAAGCGGGCGATAGTGACGGTTGTTGCAAATTTGTAAATTCTCGATGCGAAATAAGCTGCCCGCCATGCCCCCTTTCACCGGCAAACTGATTAATAAGAGATCATAAATGCGATTCACAATTGTACTGGTCGCCCCCGCCAGGGCGGAAAATATCGGCGCGGCTGCCAGAGCGATGAAAACTATGGGATTCAGCGAGTTACGGATTGTTGACAGCGAAGCGCATTTGCAGCCAGCCGCGCGCCGCGTCGCGCACGGTTCTACCGATATTCTGGACAATCTGACCACGTACCCGACGCTTGAGGCGGCGCTGCACGATGTGGACTTTACCGTTGCCACTACCGCGCGAAGCCGGGCGAAATTTCATTACTACGCCACGCCGCCAGAACTGGTCCCGCTGCTGGAAGAGAAGGCCGGGTGGCTGAACCATACCGCCCTCGTTTTTGGCCGGGAAGATTCCGGTTTGACCAATGAAGAGCTGGCGCTGGCCGATATTCTCACCGGCGTTCCGATGGTCGCGGATTATCCTTCGCTTAATTTGGGCCAGGCAGTGATGGTCTTTTGCTATCAATTAGCGCCACTAATACAACAACGTCCCATCACCTCCAGTCCTGGCGATGAAAATCAATTGCTGGCGTTACGCTCACGCATTGTCACCCTGCTTGAGTCACTGGGGGTGACGAATGATGAAAAACTGGCCGACTGGCTACAGCAGCGTATCGGTCTGTTGCAGCAACGTGATACGGCAATGCTGCATCGTTTACTCCACGATATTGAAAAAAAACTGGCAGAGTAAAAACCTGTCCTTAGTTTCTGCGTCAGATTAATAATCTGCTTTGTTGGCAATTAGCCCCATTGGTACATTAAAAAATGCGCTGAAGGTGGTCGGATGGCGAGCAGGTTAAAAATGTGACGAATTTAAAAATTCATTGACTTAGCCAGGCAGATACTTTAACCAATATAGGCATACAGGACAGACAGATAACTATTACAGAGCAAACAACATCATGATCCGCATCAGCACAATCACCATTACCACCATCACAATTACCACAGGTAACGGTGCGGGCTGACGCGTACAGGAAAAACAGAAAAAAGCCCGCACCTGAACAGTGCGGGCTTTTTTTTCGGGTAAAAATCAAAGGGGCATTACCATGCGAGTGTTGAAGTTTGGCGGTACATCAGTGGCAAATGCAGAACGATTTCTGCGGGTTGCCTATATTCTGGAGAGCAATGCCAGGCAGGGGCAGGTTGCGACCGTCCTCTCTGCCCCGGCAAAAATCACCAACCACCTGGTGGCGATGATTGAAAAAACCATTGGCGGCCAGGACGCTCACACCAATATCAGCGACGCCGAACGTATTTTCGCCGAACTTCTTCAGGGCCTTGCCGATGCTCAGCCAGGGTTTCCTCTCGCCCGGCTAAAAACGGTTGTCGAGCAGGAGTTCGCGCAGATCAAACATGTTCTGCACGGCATCAGCCTGCTCAACCAGTGCCCGGACAGCGTCAACGCTGCGCTGATTTGCCGTGGCGAAAAACTCTCTATTGCCATTATGGCTGGCCTGTTACAGGCCCGGGGCCACAACGTAACGGTCATCGATCCGGTTGAAAAACTGCTGGCCGTCGGACACTACCTTGAATCCACCGTGGATATCGCTGAATCCACCCGTCGTATCGCGGCCAGTCAAATCCCGACCGACCATATGATCCTGATGGCAGGCTTTACTGCCGGGAATGAGAAAGGCGAGCTGGTGGTGCTGGGACGTAATGGTTCAGACTACTCGGCGGCGGTGCTGGCGGCCTGCCTGCGCGCAGATTGCTGTGAGATCTGGACCGACGTTGACGGCGTGTATACCTGCGACCCGCGTCAGGTTCCGGACGCACGTCTGCTGAAATCCATGTCTTATCAGGAGGCGATGGAGCTGTCTTATTTTGGGGCGAAAGTGCTGCATCCGCGCACGATTGCGCCGATTGCCCAGTTTCAGATCCCCTGTTTGATTAAAAACACCGGCAATCCTCAGGCTCCCGGTACGTTGATTGGCGCTAACAGTGATGAAGACGGTCTGGCGGTCAAAGGGATTTCGAATCTTAATAATATGGCGATGTTCAACGTCTCCGGTCCTGGCATGAAAGGGATGGTGGGCATGGCGGCGCGTGTGTTTGCCACGATGTCGCGTGCCGGGATTTCGGTGGTGTTAATTACCCAGTCCTCTTCCGAGTACAGCATCAGCTTTTGTGTGCCGCAGTCCGACTGCGCCCGTGCGCAGCGCGCGATGGGTGACGAGTTTTATCTTGAGCTGAAAGAGGGGCTGCTGGAGCCGCTGGCTATTATGGAACGGCTGGCGATTATCTCCGTGGTCGGCGACGGCATGCGCACCCTGCGCGGGATCTCCGCCAAATTCTTCGCCGCGCTGGCGCGGGCCAATATCAATATTGTCGCCATTGCGCAGGGCTCTTCCGAGCGTTCCATTTCCGTGGTGGTCAGCAATGATGACGCTACGACCGGCGTGCGCGTCACCCATCAGATGCTGTTTAATACCGATCAGGTGATTGAGGTCTTCCTGGTGGGCGTCGGCGGCGTCGGCGGCGCGCTGCTGGAGCAGATCAAACGTCAGCAGACCTGGCTGAAGGGTAAGCATATCGATCTGCGCGTCTGCGGCGTGGCGAACTCGAAAGCGCTGTTAACCAACGTCCACGGCCTGAATCTGGAAAACTGGCAGAATGAACTGGCGGAAGCGAAGGAGCCTTTCAACCTTGGCCGTTTGATCCGCCTGGTAAAAGAGTATCACCTGCTGAACCCGGTGATTGTCGACTGTACCTCCAGCCAGGCGGTCGCCGATCAGTATGCCGATTTCCTGCGTGAAGGTTTCCATGTGGTGACGCCGAATAAAAAAGCCAACACCTCATCAATGGATTACTACCATCAACTGCGCCATGCGGCGGGACATTCGCGACGCAAATTCCTCTACGATACCAACGTCGGCGCGGGCCTGCCGGTGATTGAAAATCTGCAAAATCTGCTCAACGCGGGCGATGAACTCCAGCGTTTCTCCGGCATCCTTTCCGGTTCCCTGTCGTTTATTTTCGGCAAGCTTGATGAGGGCATGAGCCTGTCGGAAGCGACCCGCGTCGCGCGGGAAATGGGCTATACCGAACCCGATCCGCGTGACGATCTCTCTGGTATGGACGTAGCGCGTAAGCTGCTGATCCTCGCGCGTGAAACCGGGCGCAGCCTTGAACTGAGCGATATCGTGATTGAGTCCGTGCTGCCGGAGAGTTTTGACGCCACCGGCGATACCGACAGCTTTATGGTCCGCCTGCCGCAGCTTGATGACGGTTTTTCTGCCCGCGTGGCAAAAGCGCGTGATGAGGGTAAGGTTCTGCGCTATGTTGGCAATATTGAAGACGACGGCGTGTGCCGGGTGAAAATCGCCGAGGTGGACGGTAACGATCCGCTGTATAAAGTGAAAAACGGCGAGAACGCGCTGGCCTTTTACAGCCATTACTATCAACCGCTGCCGCTGGTGCTGCGCGGTTATGGTGCGGGCAACGATGTGACCGCGGCGGGCGTATTCGCCGATCTGCTGCGCACCCTTTCATGGAAGTTAGGAGTTTAACATGGTTAAAGTTTATGCCCCGGCTTCCAGCGCCAATATGAGCGTCGGGTTTGACGTACTGGGGGCGGCGGTAACGCCCGTTGACGGTTCGCTACTGGGCGATACCGTTGCCGTTGAAGCCGCGGATCGTTTCAGTGTGGAAAATAGAGGCCGTTTTGCCAGTAAACTCCCCGCTGAACCGCGTGAGAATATCGTTTATCAGTGCTGGGAACGCTTTTGTCAGGAGATTGGCAAAACCGTTCCGGTGACCATGACGCTGGAAAAAAATATGCCGATTGGCTCCGGGCTTGGCTCCAGCGCCTGCTCGGTGGTAGCCGCGCTGGTCGCCATGAATGAGTACTGCGGCAAGCCGTTGAATGACACACGGATGCTGGCATTAATGGGCGAGCTGGAGGGACGTATTTCCGGCAGCGTTCACTATGATAACGTCGCCCCCTGTTTTCTCGGCGGCATGCAGTTAATGATCGAAGAAAACGGCATTATCAGCGAGCAGGTGCCAGGCTTTGATGAATGGCTGTGGGTGCTGGCTTATCCGGGGATCGTCGTCTCCACGGCGGAGGCGCGTGCCATTCTGCCCGCGCAGTATCGCCGTCAGGATTGCATCGCGCACGGTCGCCATCTGGCGGGATTTATTCACGCCTGTTATTCACGTCAGCCGCTGCTGGCGGCGAAACTGATGAAAGATGTGATTGCCGAACCCTATCGCGCAAAATTGCTGCCGGGCTTTAATGAAGCGCGGCAGGCTGTCGCGGAAATCGGCGCGCTGTCTTGCGGTATCTCTGGTTCAGGGCCAACGCTGTTCGCCCTGTGCGATAAAACCGATACCGCGCAGCGCGTGGCGGACTGGCTCAGCAGGCACTATCTGCAAAATCAGGAAGGCTTTGTTCATATTTGCCGGCTGGACACGGCGGGCGCACGAGTAGTGGGATAACCAATGAAACTCTATAACCTCAAAGATCACAACGAGCAGGTCAGCTTTGCGCAGGCCGTTACGCAGGGGCTGGGCAAGCAGCAGGGGCTGTTCTTTCCGCATGATCTGCCCGAATTCAGCCTGACCGATATTGATGAGATGCTGAAGCAGGATTTCGTCAGCCGCAGTACTAAAATCCTCAGCGCGTTTATTGGCGATGAGATCCCGCCTGCGGTGCTTGAAGAGCGCGTGAGGGCAGCATTTGCTTTCCCGGCTCCGGTGAAGCCGGTGACCGAAGAGATCGGCTGCCTGGAGTTATTCCACGGCCCGACCCTGGCGTTTAAAGATTTCGGCGGGCGCTTTATGGCGCAGATGCTGACGCACATCAGCGGTGACAAGCCGGTGACCATCCTGACCGCGACCTCCGGCGATACCGGGGCCGCCGTCGCCCATGCGTTTTACGGCCTGCCAAATATCCGGGTAGTGATCCTCTATCCGCGCGGCAAAATCAGCCCGCTACAGGAAAAACTGTTCTGCACCCTTGGTGGTAATATCGAAACCGTCGCCATTGATGGCGATTTCGACGCCTGTCAGGCGCTGGTCAAACAGGCGTTTGATGATGAAGAATTAAAAGCGGCGCTGGGGCTGAACTCTGCCAACTCGATTAATATCAGCCGCCTGCTGGCGCAGATCTGCTATTACTTTGAAGCGGTGGCGCAGTTGCCGCAGGAAGCTCGTAATCAGCTGGTGATTTCCGTTCCCAGCGGAAACTTCGGCGATTTGACCGCGGGCCTGCTGGCAAAATCGCTCGGTCTGCCGGTGAAGCGCTTTATTGCCGCCACCAACGCCAATGACACCGTGCCGCGCTTCCTGCACGCCGGGAAATGGGAGCCGAATGCGACGCAGGCGACGCTCTCTAATGCGATGGATGTCAGCCAGCCAAACAACTGGCCGCGGGTGGAGGAGATCTTCCGGCGTAAAATCTGGCGTCTTAACGAGCTGGGTTACGCCGCGGTGGATGATGAAACCACCAAAGCCACGATGCGTGAACTTCAGGGGCTGGGCTACGTGTCTGAGCCGCATGCGGCCATTGCCTATCGGGCGCTACGCGATCAGCTGCAACCGGGCGAATATGGTTTATTCCTCGGCACCGCGCACCCGGCTAAATTTAAGGAGAGCGTTGATGCAATCCTTGGCGATACGCTGCCGCTACCGAAAGAGCTGGCCGAGCGGGCGGATTTACCGTTGTTGTCGCATAATCTACCGGCGGATTTTGCCGCTTTACGCCAGTTGATGATGGCGCGCGGGTAACTATTCGCGCTAATTATGCCGGGTGAGCATTGTGGCTACCCGGCATTTTTTATGGAGAAAATAAGGAGGAAAAAAGCAGGCAAAAAGGAGAAATTCCCAATAAATGCGGTAACTTAGAGATTAGGATTGCAGAGAATAACAACCCCCGTTCCCCTCACGTATTCTCCTGACATCGGCCCACATTGGGCAAGAATGAAAAGGAGTAACCCATGTCTACACTGAAACCCGCGCTTCTGGCGCTTTCGATGCTGCTGGTGGCTCCCGTCGCGGTACAGGCAGCAGAGATCACCCTCATTCCGGCAGTTACCCTGCAAATCGGCGACCGCGATGATCACGGGAACTATTGGGATGGCGGCCACTGGCGGGATCATGGCTGGTGGGAGAAACACTACGACTGGCGAGAAAATCGCTGGCAGCCGCATGGTCCGCGTGCAGAGCAGCGCCATAACGATCATCATGACGATCGCCGCGACGATTACCGTCCGGGACCGGATGATCATCATCGCTAACGTAAAGCGCCTTCGGGCGCTTTACTTACTGCTCATGACGTTTAAACACCAGCTCGCCACTGCCGGATGCGTCTTTATCAAAGAAATAGCCGTCGCTGTTAAACGCGGTAAGCTGCTCCGGCGTCGTCAGACGGTTTTCAATGATGTAGCGGCTCATCAGGCCACGGGCTTTCTTGGCGTAGAAGCTAATGACTTTGAACTTGCCGTTCTTCTCATCAAGGAACACCGGCTTAATCACCTCACCGTTCAGCTTTTTCGCCTTCACGGATTTAAAATATTCCTCTGAGGCGAGGTTGATCACCACGCGATCGTTCTGCGCTTCCAGCATCTCGTTGAGCTTATCGGTAATGATATCGCCCCAGAACTGGTAAAGATCTTTGCCGCGAGCATTGGCGAAGCGGATGCCCATCTCCAGACGATAAGGCTGCATCAAATCCAGCGGACGCAGCACCCCGTAGAGACCAGAAAGCATCCGCAGATGCTGCTGGGCAAAATCAAAATCCGCCTCGCTAAAGGTCTCGGCCTGAAGCCCGGTGTAGACGTCACCCTTAAACGCCAGAATCGCCTGGCGGGCGTTTTCCGGCGTGAAGTCGGGCTGCCAGTCGTGGAAACGAGTGGCATTCAGGCTCGCCAGCTTATCGCTAATGCTCATCAGACTGGCGATTTGCGGTGCCGTCAGCTTGCGCGCGTCCTTAATCAACTGCTGCGAATGGTCCAGCAGTTCAGGCAGGGTAAAGCGTTTCGTCGCCAGCGGACTTTGATAGTCCAGCGTTTTTGCAGGTGAAATCAGAATCAGCATAGTTAATCCTTGCGGCAAATTATCCTGCGACTGTAGCAAAAAAAGCAGGCGATGTGGGCGATGGCTGCGATTGTCGCCTTATTGCTTCGGTGGATTTTCCCATGTATCCGGCATTAATTGCCGCTGGAGATCCGGGTAGCGTTGCGGATCAAATACCGGCCGCACGCCTAATTTACGCTGACGCAGATAGTCGCTGGCGATAAGCCGCACCACTGGCGACAGGAGCAGGATGGCGGTCAGATTGGTGATGACCATCAACGCCATTACAATATTCGCCAGTTGCCATACCACCGGAAAGCTCAGAAACGAGCCTGCCACAACCATCATTAACGTGGTGGCACGTAACACCCAGCGCGCCCAGCGCGCATCAAGACGCAGGAAAAACAGGTTGTTCTCGGCGTAGAGATAATTCCCCACGATGGACGTAAAGGCGAACAACATGACGACGATGGCGACCAGTCCGGCACCGGCATCGCCAATAAGCATCACCATCGCCTGCTGTATTCTTTGAATGCCTTCTATCGCGGTATGCGGCGTATTTGCGCCTGCTAACAGCACGATTAACGCACTACAGGTAGAGATAATAAACGTATCAATAAACACGCCGATCATCTGCACAATGCCCTGGGCAGCAGGATGCGGTGGCCAGGAGGCTGCGGCCGCCGCGACATTAGGCGTCGAGCCCATTCCAGCTTCATTGGAGAACATCCCGCGCTGAAAACCGCTGGTGAGTGCCTGGCTAACGGTATAACCCGCCGCGCCAGCCGCCGCTTCCTGCCAGCCAAAGGCGCTTTTGACAATAGCCGCGAGCGTGCCGGGGAGCGCCGTAATATGCCATGCGGTAACAAGAAGGCTGGCGATAACCCAGATAACAACCATCACCGGTACCAGCCATTGCAGCATACGGGCAACGCCGCGAATACCGCGCACCACCGACAACAGGACCAGCGCGGCAAGCCCCACGCCCGTTGCCAGTGACGGCACAGAGAAAGCGTAGTTTACCGCACTGGCAACGGAATGCGCCTGAACCGTATTAAAAACCAGGCCATACGAGAGCAGTAAAAACAGGGAGAAGAGTATGCCCATCCAGCGCATCCCCAGCCCGCGATCCATATACCAAGCCGGTCCACCGCGAAACTGTCCCGTGGCATCGCGCTGTTTATAAAGCTGGGAGAGCGAACATTCAGCAAAGCTTATCGCCATACCGGTCAGCCCCGATATCCACATCCAGAAGATAGCCCCGGGTCCGCCTGCGGCAATAGCCAGTGAAATACCGGCGAAGTTGCCGCTGCCGACGCGCGCGGCCAGACTGGTGCACAGCGCCTGAAACGAGGTTAACCCGCCCGGCTGCGGTGTCAGGCTGTTTTTCAGACTTTTGCGGTAGTGACGAAGATAGCGAAACTGAATAAATCCCGTGCGCCAGGTAAACCAGATGCCAGCCCCGGCAAGGAGGTAGATCATTATCGATCCCCACATGACGTCGCTCATAAACTGAAGAAAATCAGGCATTAAACGTCCTCTTGTTTATGCCGGTGCGCTTATGTAAGCGCTACCACTTACGGGATAAATGATTACCCTTCAGGTAATCAGCCAGCGAAGTCTACCATACTCTCTGCGGGCTTACCGTCGCGGTTGCGCTGAGAGTGGGTCGTGATATTATCAGGGCAGACCGGTTACATCCCCCTAACAAGTTGTTTAAAGAGAAACACTATTATGACGGATAAATTGACCTCTCTGCGTCAGTACACCACCGTGGTGGCTGACACCGGAGATATTGCGGCAATGAAGCTGTATCAGCCGCAGGATGCAACAACTAACCCTTCTCTGATCCTCGGCGCTGCGCAAATTCCTGAATACCGTAAACTGATTGACGATGCCGTGACCTGGGCACGTAACCAGAGCAGCGATCGCGCGCAGCAGATCGTTGATGCGAGCGATAAACTGGCCGTTAACATTGGTCTGGAAATTCTGAAACTGGTGCCGGGACGTATTTCGACTGAAGTCGATGCGCGTCTTTCTTATGACACCGAAGCGTCCATCGTTAAAGCCAAACGTCTGATCAAGCTGTACAACGACGCTGGTATCAGCAACGACCGTATTCTGATCAAACTGGCCTCTACCTGGCAGGGCATTCGCGCTGCCGAGCAGCTGGAAAAAGAAGGGATCAACTGTAACCTGACGCTGCTGTTCTCCTTCGCTCAGGCTCGCGCCTGCGCCGAAGCGGGCGTGTACCTGATTTCTCCGTTTGTCGGTCGTATCCTCGACTGGTACAAAACCAATACCGATAAGAAAGAGTATGCGCCAGCAGAAGATCCGGGCGTGGTATCGGTAACGGAAATCTACGAATACTACAAACAGCACGGCTATGAAACCGTGGTCATGGGCGCAAGCTTCCGTAACCTGGGCGAAATCCTGGAGCTGGCGGGCTGCGATCGGCTGACCATCGCACCAGCGCTGCTGAAAGAGCTGGCGGAAAGCGAAGGCGCGATCGAGCGTAAACTGTCGTTTAGCGGCGAGGTTAAAGCGCGTCCGGAGCGTATTACTGAAGCCGAGTTCCTGTGGCAGCACAACCAGGATCCGATGGCGGTCGATAAACTGGCGGACGGTATCCGCAAGTTCGCCGTTGACCAGGAAAAACTGGAAAAAATGATCGGCGACCTGCTGTAATCATGATGGCCGGTAACATCCTACCGGCCATTTTTTTATCTGGCAGGCAAAATCAGTGTTGAAGCTGCCGTAACTCTTCTATTGCAATGCCCGTCATCTTGACGATCGCCTGATCCTCTAACCCATTCTCCAGCATCGCTCGTGCAATTTTGAGCGTGGCTTCACGTTCTCCTGCCTGCTTGCCTTTTTCAATACCTTTCATGAGACCGATATTTTCCAGTTGCTCTGCCATTGTCATCAATTCATCTCCATGTCGGGGGACGCGCTGTGCAAGCTTACGCAAAAACACGGTGGCGTTTTGTGTTTCGCTGGTCTGCAACATGTAGTTTACCAGGGCAACTACCTGCTGTCTGTCAATATGCTCCATTAGCAACAGGCTGGCGAGTTTATCCAGCAATTGCGCCAGATCGCGCTGGCGAATATGTTTCTGAATAAGCGTCAATGCCGCCATACTTCGATGCTGCATAATATCATCGTCCGGGATCGTCGTGATATCGACCAGGGTAAAATCATGGCTATAGATCTGGCAGGCAAGCTGGGGATCGGTAAAGTCTTCCAGCCAGTTCATCGCCCAGGGATAGGGGCTTCTGCGAACCTGATAAAAAAGAATCGGGATCACCAGGGGGAGGGTGTCATGTCCGGCATCAAGATGACGTTGCATGGCGGCAATGGCATAGCGCATCAGGCGAAACGCCATATGTTTGTCCGGTGAGCTTTGATGTTCAATCAGGACATGAATGTAGCCCTCTCCCCGGGTCGTTTTCAGTGAGTAGAGTATATCGCTGTAGTAAGAGCGTAAATTCTCTTCAAGGAAGCTCCCGGATGCCAGCTGTAGCGTGTCGAGATTGCAGAGGCGAAGTAGCGCAGGGGGCAGGTGGAGCATTATAAAATCGCGCGCCGTTTCAACGCGTGAGAGAAACGTTTTGAAAATGGCATCGTGAGGGGTTGAGGTGGTTTTTTCACTCATGACAAGCCGTCCATGGACTATTTTGGCGACATCCTGCCACTGGCGGCAGCAAGCCGATAGTGGAAATAAAAAAAGGATATCGGTTTTGCGTACCTCCTCGAGAAAGGTGATGTTCAGATGCGTCGTATTGCGTGACGTTCGCGTGTATTATTCCTGGAAATAGCATCACAGAAGGGAATACTCATGGACACCTTACGCATTGGCTTAGTTTCCATCTCCGATCGCGCCTCCAGCGGCGTTTATCAGGATAAAGGCATTCCGGCGCTTGAATCCTGGCTGGAAAAAGCGCTCACCACACCTTATGACATCCAGACGCGTTTAATCCCCGACGAACAAAGTATCATTGAACAAACGCTGTGTGAGCTGGTGGATGAAATGAGTTGCCATCTGGTCCTGACCACGGGCGGAACCGGTCCGGCGCGGCGTGATGTGACGCCGGACGCCACACTGGCAGTGGCCGATCGTGAAATGCCTGGTTTTGGCGAGCAGATGCGGCAAATCAGCCTGCAATTCGTTCCGACCGCTATCCTTTCCCGTCAGGTGGGCGTCATTCGCAAGCAGGCGCTGATCCTCAATTTACCGGGCCAGCCTAAGTCTATTCAGGAAACGCTGGAAGGCGTTAAAGATGAACAGGGTAAATCGGTGGTGCCGGGTATTTTTGCAAGTGTACCGTATTGTATACAGATGCTTGAAGGACCTTATATCGAAACGGACAGTCAGGTAGTAGACACTTTCCGGCCCAAAAGCGCGAGACGAGAGACGCTTTCCTGATTAAGCAGGTTGCCAGGTTTTAACAAAAACGTCCGTAGCGTAGCGATTTATTTACTATTAAGTAATTTTTAATTTACATAGTATAGTGAGCATCTTCTCTCCTGCTTACACATGGTCAGCTATGTCGAAAAACGCACGGACTCTGAATCGTCAGGACTATAAAACGCTGACGCTCGCCGCCCTCGGTGGCGCGCTGGAGTTTTATGATTTTATTATCTTCGTTTTCTTTGCGGCATTAATCGGCGATCTTTTCTTCCCCGCTACTATTCCTGAATGGCTGCGTCAGGTGCAGACGTTCGGGATTTTTGCCGCCGGTTATCTGGCACGGCCGCTGGGTGGCATCGTCATGGCCCACTTCGGCGATCTGGTCGGACGTAAAAAGATGTTTACCCTGAGCATTCTGCTCATGGCCCTGCCAACGCTGGCGATAGGGCTGTTGCCTACCTATGCCACGGCAGGTTTAGCTGCGCCATTGCTTCTGCTGTTAATGCGTATCCTCCAGGGCGCGGCCATTGGTGGCGAGGTGCCGGGAGCGTGGGTGTTCGTCGCTGAGCATGTGCCGGAGCGGCGGATAGGCATAGCCTGCGGCACGCTGACGGCCGGGCTGACGGTGGGTATTCTGCTCGGCTCGGTGGTCGCGACTATCGTCAATACCACCCTGAGCCAGCAGGCGATTCATGATGTCGGCTGGCGTTTACCGTTCCTGCTGGGTGGCGCGTTCGGGCTGATCGCCATGTATCTGCGCCGCTGGTTACAGGAGACGCCCATCTTCCTGGAGATGCAGCAGCGTAAGGTTCTGGCAAAGGAATTGCCGGTGAAATCGGTCATTGTCAGGCATAAGAAAGCGGTCATTCTCTCTATGTTACTGACCGGCCTGCTCTCTGCCGGCATTGTGGTCGTGATCCTGATGTCGCCGGTCTGGCTGCAAAAACAGTATGGCTTTGCCCCTGCGCTAACCCTACAGGCCAACAGCATTGCCACCATCATGCTCTGTTTTGGCTGCCTGATGGCCGGGCTGGCGGTCGATCGTTTTGGGCCCGGTAAAATATTTATCATTGGCAGCATAATGCTGGCCTGCTCCGGCTGGATGTTCTATCACCTCTCCGGCGTGTATCCGCAGCAACTGTTTTTACTGTACGGGCTGGTGGGGCTATGCGTGGGCGTCGTGGGGGCCGTGCCTTACGTGATGGTCAAAGCATTCCCGCCCGCGGTGCGTTTTTCCGGCATCTCCTTTTCCTACAATATGTCGTATGCCATTTTCGGCGGCCTGACGCCAGTCGCGGTCACCATGCTGATGGGCGTTTCGCCGATGGCTCCGGCCTGGTACATTTTGGCGATATCACTGGTGGGAATAGCGCTGGGCGTAGTCTTAAAGCGTGAGAGCAGTGAAGATAATACGGAGAGGGTTTTACAGCGTTCTTAATGCTGAAGATTCATGGCGGATACCCTGAACGGTATCCGCCAGCGTCAATTAGTGCTGCTCGCCAATCGGCAGCACGGTACGGCCAAACTGTTCGTTCAGCACTTCACCCATCGCCAGATAGATAGCGCTTGCACCACAGACCAGACCAACCCAGCCTGCAATGTGAATGATACCTTCATTGCCGCCGATGTTGCCGACTGCCAACAGCGCAAACAGGACGGTCAGGCTTAAAAAGACAAACGACAGCATTCTTGCGCCTTTCAGCGTACCGAAGAACATAAACAGCGTAAACACGCCCCACAGACCGAGGTAAGCCCCGAGGAACTGCGCGTTTGGCGCATCGGTTAAGCCCATTTTGGGCATCAGCAGGATGGCGACCAGCGTTAGCCAGAAAGAGCCGTATGAGGTAAAGGCGGTTAAACCAAAGGTATTGCCCTTTTTAAATTCCAGCAGGCCGGCAAAAATCTGCGCGATACCACCGTAAAAAATACCCATCGCCAGGATAATACCGTCGAAAGGGAAAATGCCCGCATTATGCAGGTTCAGCAGAATAGTGGTCATGCCGAAACCCATCAGGCCCAGCGGAGCCGGATTAGCCAACTTAGTGTTGCCCATAATTCCTCAAAAACTTATCGATTTACAGTGAAAGGTGTTCGCCCATCAAACCCGCTACGGGGAGGGCGCAGCATCATAATCGGAGGTATTTGCACTGTCTATGATCTGCCGGGGGTAAAAGGTGATTTTTACCCCCGCACAGTAATGGCGAAATCAGGCGTGTTGAGCCGCAATCATTCGGCGCAGGCAGGCTATTCGTAATACGGCGGGGATAGTCACCCGATACGCATTACCACTCACGGCTTTTACACTATTTAGCGCTGCACCCACCGGGCCACCCAGCCCGGCACCGCGCAGTAAACCGTGTCCAATCACGCTGACGGCCGCATGGGTGCGCAGGATGCGGTTTAGCTGGCCGGAGAGCAATAACGAAACGCCGCCAATCAGTTTTTTATCCTCAAGCAACCGGGGCAAAATCTCTTCCAGCTCGGTCACTTTAAGCTTTACCGCAGAAAAGAACTGCGCTTTTTGCTCCTCATTCATTTTCTTCCACGTATTGCGCAGAAAATGCTCCAGCAGACACTGCTCGATTGCAAACGTAGACTGGTTTTTTTCTGCTTTCAGCTTCAGGCGATGGCAAACATCCAGCAGAATGGCCCGATACAATTTCCCGTGTCCGCGCAGCGTATTGGCGATGCTGTCGCCGCCGAAGTGCTGAAGTTCGCCAGCGATAAGCCGCCAGCTATGACGATGACGTTCCGGATGCCCCTCCATCGACTGATAAAGTTCATTGCGCAGCAGCATGCTTGAGAGACGCGGCTTATTTTTGCTGTTATGGGTTAATAAACGGGCAAAATCGGCCAGCTGTTCTTCGCTACAATGCTGCAAGAAGCTGAGATCGTCGTCGTGTAAATAAGTGACGTTCATAAATGTTAATGTCCAATAAATAATGTTAACAACAATGGACTGTTAATAATTAGTCATCGCCAATAATTTTTAGCCGCGCCATATCTGAGGAGTTCACCGTATGGCCGGAAAATACAATCTTCGACACGCAGCGTTTATTGTCGTTATCGCTATTAATATTGATCCAGCCCGTGCTCTCGCCTTCTTTAATGGTGGAAGGCACGTTCAGGCTCTGGCTGGCGTTGCGTAAGGCTTTAAAGTAGACCGATGCGCCGCTAAGCTGCACATCACCGTGATCGGCCTTAATCTGGATACGCTTCACCACGCGGCAAACGGGCATTTTTAGCGTCAAATCATTCGTTTCATTACGCGGCATGGCGATAATACCCATCGCTTTATGAGCGTTCGCCATAGCAGGCAGGTTGATCAATAAGCCGGACAGTAAGCCTAAGAAGATTATTAATAACCGGTTCATTTTTATTCCTTTGTAAAATGCATTCAATGGCGCTTTAGCGGGGCCCTTTATTTTAACACTTAATGTCTTTTTCCTTCGAGTTCGCAATGCTTTCCATTTATTTCAAAAGTCATGGGAATGTATTTGTTATTTATATTCACGCTATGAATGTATTGCTTATCGCCGGCGAGCGGAACGCTTGCGCTGGAGCCAGTGAGCTGTCTGAGACGATCCCGATCGGCAAAATTTTTTTCACTTCCCCCCTTGATGCAGGTCGCGGCGACCCCATCTTGTAGTCAACCGCAGTGAGTGAACCTGAAAAAAAACGATTTAAGGCAGTTGAAACCGCACGTTTCGCCCTTATTACAGGTTCACAACCACATGATGACCGAATTTTTAGTGGAGACGTTTAGATGGGTAAAATTATTGGTATCGACCTGGGTACAACTAACTCTTGTATAGCGATTATGGATGGCACGACGGCACGTGTGCTGGAGAACGCAGAGGGCGACCGCACAACGCCTTCTATCATTGCATATACGCAGGATGGTGAAACTCTGGTTGGTCAGCCGGCTAAGCGTCAGGCAGTGACAAACCCGCAAAACACCCTGTTTGCGATTAAACGCCTGATTGGCCGCCGCTTCCAGGACGAAGAAGTGCAGCGTGATGTATCCATCATGCCGTACAAAATCATCGCCGCCGATAACGGTGACGCATGGCTTGATGTTAAAGGCCAGAAAATGGCACCGCCGCAGATCTCTGCTGAAGTGCTGAAGAAAATGAAGAAAACGGCAGAAGATTACCTGGGTGAGACGGTAACTGAAGCGGTTATCACCGTACCGGCCTACTTTAACGATGCTCAGCGTCAGGCAACCAAAGACGCGGGCCGTATCGCCGGTCTGGAAGTCAAACGTATCATCAACGAACCGACCGCTGCCGCACTGGCCTACGGTCTGGATAAAGAAGTCGGCAACCGTACTATCGCGGTATATGACCTCGGTGGCGGTACGTTCGATATCTCTATTATCGAAATCGACGATGTTGACGGCGAAAAAACCTTCGAAGTACTGGCCACCAACGGTGATACCCACCTGGGCGGTGAAGACTTCGACAGCCGTATGATCAACTACCTGGTTGAAGAATTTAAGAAAGATCAGGGCATCGACCTGCGTAACGACCCGCTGGCGATGCAGCGTCTGAAAGAAGCGGCAGAAAAAGCGAAAATCGAGCTGTCTTCCGCGCAGCAGACCGACGTCAACCTGCCGTATATCACTGCGGATGCGACCGGTCCGAAACACATGAACATTAAAGTGACGCGTGCGAAACTGGAAAGCCTGGTCGAAGACCTGGTGAACCGTTCTATCGAGCCGCTGAAAGTGGCATTGCAGGATGCGGGTCTGTCCGTCTCTGACGTTCAGGACGTGATCCTGGTCGGTGGCCAGACGCGTATGCCGATGGTGCAGAAAAAAGTTGCTGAGTTCTTCGGTAAAGAGCCGCGTAAAGACGTTAACCCGGATGAAGCGGTGGCGATTGGTGCCGCAGTTCAGGGTGGTGTACTGACCGGTGAAGTGAAAGACGTACTGCTGCTGGACGTTACCCCGCTGTCGCTGGGTATCGAAACCATGGGCGGCGTGATGACGGCGCTGATCAGCAAAAACACCACCATCCCGACCAAGCACAGCCAGGTGTTCTCGACTGCGGAAGACAACCAGTCTGCGGTAACCATCCATGTGCTACAGGGTGAGCGTAAACGCGCCGCTGATAACAAAGATCTGGGTCAGTTTAACCTCGATGGTATTCAGCCTGCGCCGCGCGGTATGCCGCAGATCGAAGTGACCTTCGACATTGATGCTGACGGTATCCTGCACGTTTCCGCGAAAGACAAAAACAGCGGTAAAGAGCAGAAGATCACCATCAAGGCGTCTTCTGGTCTGAACGAAGACGAGATCGCGAAGATGGTCCGCGAAGCGGAAGCCAACGCGGAATCTGACCGTAAGTTCGAAGAGCTGGTTCAGACCCGTAACCAGGGCGATCATCTGCTGCACAGCACCCGTAAGCAGGTTGAAGAAGCGGGCGATCAGTTGCCGGCAGATGACAAAACCGCTATCGAGTCTGCGCTGAGCGCGCTGGAAACATCGCTGAAAGGCGAAGACAAAGCGGATATCGAAGCGAAGATGCAGGCGCTGGCTCAGGTTTCCCAGAAGCTGATGGAAATCGCTCAGCAGCAGCACGCACAGCAGCAGGCTGGCGCTGATGCTTCTGCAAACAACGCGCAGGATGACGATGTGGTCGACGCTGAGTTTGAAGAAGTAAAAGACAAAAAATAATCGCCCTTTGAATGGGTTATGAACTGGCACGGGCGAAGAGGTTTCCTCTCCGCCCGTGCTCGCATGTTAGGGGCTGAAAAAGACAATGGCGAAACAAGATTATTACGAGATTTTAGGCGTTTCCCGGACGGCGGAAGAGCGTGAAATCAAAAAGGCGTACAAACGCCTGGCGATGAAATATCACCCGGACCGTAACCAGGGTGATAAAGAAGCTGAAGCCAAATTTAAAGAAATTAAAGAAGCGTACGAAATCCTGACCGACGCCCAGAAGCGTGCGGCTTACGATCAGTACGGCCACGCCGCGTTCGAACAGGGCGGCATGGGCGGCGGTGGCGGTTTCGGCGGCGGCGGTGCTGACTTCGGCGATATCTTTGGCGACGTGTTTGGCGATATCTTTGGCGGCGGCCGTGGTCGCCAGCGGGCTTCACGCGGAGCCGATCTGCGCTACAACATGGAACTGACGCTGGAAGAAGCGGTACGCGGCGTCACCAAAGAAATTCGCATTCCGACGCTGGAAGAGTGTGATATCTGCCACGGTAGCGGAGCCAAACCCGGCACGCAGCCGCAGACCTGCCCGACCTGTCATGGTTCCGGCCAGGTGCAGATGCGTCAGGGCTTCTTTGCCGTACAGCAGGCCTGTCCGCACTGTCAGGGCCGCGGTACGCTGATCAAAGATCCGTGCCATAAGTGCCACGGTCACGGGCGCGTCGAGAAAAGCAAAACGCTGTCGGTTAAAATTCCGGCAGGTGTGGATACCGGCGACCGTATCCGTCTGTCAGGTGAAGGCGAAGCGGGCGAGCACGGTGCGCCAGCGGGCGATCTGTACGTTCAGGTACAGGTGAAACAGCATCCGATCTTCGAACGCGAAGGCAACAACCTGTATTGTGAAGTGCCGATCAACTTCGCCATGGCGGCGCTGGGCGGTGAAATCGAAGTGCCGACCCTGGATGGCCGCGTGAAGCTGAAAGTGCCGGGTGAAACCCAGACCGGTAAACTGTTCCGTATGCGCGGCAAAGGGGTGAAATCCGTGCGCGGCGGGGCACAGGGCGATTTGCTGTGCCGCGTGGTTGTCGAAACGCCGGTAGGTCTTAATGACAAGCAGAAACAGCTACTGAAAGAGTTGCAGGACAGTTTTGGCGGTCCGACGGGCGAACATAACAGCCCCCGCTCTAAAAGCTTCTTTGATGGTGTAAAAAAGTTTTTTGATGATTTGACGCGTTAATATCATCCCGGCAATTCATCGGCCTGAGAGTTCACTCTCAGGCTTTTTTTTGCCTGTTTATTACTGAGTCGGCCAGCGTCCGCCCGCAGAACGGCCTGTATCCCTGACGTTCAGGTTTCAGTACCGCCGCGAAAGAGGCAGATATATTAAGTTTTATTAAAAATGATATGTTGTTTAGCTAAATAGAGTTGTTGGTTTATATGAAACATTTTGTGGATTTATTGTTTATAAAAAAACGATGTCTCTCATCGTAATAATTTATTATTCTTTTGATAAACTGTTATTTGCTTTATTTTGAGTATTATCTATATTGCATTTTTTAAATTTAAGAGGCTGACAATGGATGGGCTCAAAAGGTGCCAACAAGCACTTTGATTATAATTTAATCAAAGTCCTTGACGCTGTCATATCGGCAGGCAATGCCACCAAAGCCTCCAAAAGATTATCCGTTACGCCTGCTGCTATTTCTCTGGCACTGTCCCGTTTGCAGAGCTTTTATCAGCAAGAATTATTTGTCAGAAGCAAAGATGGTCTGGTTCCCACGGCAAAAGCCATCGAGATCCATCAGGCTTTTCGTCAGGCTATGGCGCTGGTAAATGATACCTTTGTCCCCGAAGAGACGAGTACGCGCAGCCAGAAAATCACCGTGCTTGGTAGTGAGATCGCTGAAAACTATTATCTGTCACAGTTATATGAAGATGATATTTTTGAGCGATTCTCTCTGCGTCATTTCTCTGCCAGAAATATACATAAAGATACTCTCAAAGAACATTTGATAGTCGGTGATTGCGATCTTGTTATCAGCCCCGACACTATCATCGAGCCGGGTATCGAAAACCAACTTATCGACAGCTTTAAAAACTTCGTCTGCATCTGTAGCGCCGACAATCTGCTTGGCGAGTTGTCGCAGCTCACGCTGCACAGCTTTTATTCTGCACGTCATGCTGTCTATCAATCTGGACTCTTCTCACCCATTATGATCAATGATGACGATCTGCATGAAAAAAATGACGAGTATAAGGGGTACCGGGTGAAGGGCTACCGCAGTGATTCCATCAGCGGCATCATCAGTATCGTTGAGCGTACCTCATTAATTGCCATATTACCTTTAAAGCTGGCGCTTTTTTATAAAAATCAGCGCCGCTATGCGATTAAAATGGTCCAGCCACCGCCGCAATTGGTTTTTAAACCGCTGAATGTTTATGCTTCATGGAATAATAAAAGCAGTAAAAAACAGGACGTAAAGGAATTGGTAGATATGCTTCATACCCTTTCCTCATTCAGACGTTAGGAGTAGTACCTTCAGGGACGAGTGATAAAAATTGGTATTTAATGATGCGGTTTGATTACGGCTTTAGCGCTATTTTTATTACATTCCTACCATGTCATTTCAATACAGGAAGTTAAAATGTCTATTCCCAATCATTTAGAAACCTCAGAAGTTGTACTTCTGGAGATGGAAATTTTATTAACCGTTGTCGCGACGGGCGCGTGGGGCGGTTTTGTCAGTTATCTGTTAAAGTCCAACAGGAAAAAGACGGAACCAATGCATAAAAGCATTATGAGCTGTCTTACGCAAATTGTGATCTCCTGCTTTACCAGTTTTTTATTAAGCGCTATCGCGATTGAAAAAGGGCTAAGCTTCAATATGATTTTACTGGCCGCCGGTATTGGTGGCGTATTTGCCGCGCCGATACTTAAATTCCTCGGCGATAAGCTAAAGAAAACCATCGAAGATAACAGTATCATAAAATAAAAATATAAGGCTCATTGCTGAGCCTTATACCGCTCGTTTTTATATTGCTACGCAAAGGCGTAGCAATGCATTTTTTCGTTTTTTACGTTACCCGGTTTTTAATCCATCCGTAGATGAAATCTTCATTTTGCGGTCTTTCTTCCGTAATATTCAGGTAGTAGGCACCCTGGCTACAGTTCAGCGCTTCGACCAGCACATGCTCGCCCTCTCTGCCGCGCCAGGCGATGAAGACCTGCAAGGCGGTAATGGTCATAGGTCCGATGTGACCATCAACTTTAATATCCTGATAATTTTTCTGCTCGCGGTTCAGGGCATTCAGCCAGCGCTGCAACCACAGGCAGGGAAGCCGCGGTCCAATGTTCACAGCGGCATCGCAGAGTTCAAAAGCAACTGGCCAGGAAATCTGCGAAATAAGTTCAAAGCCCGGTTTTATCCAGTAATTATTTTCGAGTATAGAGTACGCTTCTGCGCGCGTCATATCCCGCATATCGCCCTGATAACCGTTCGCACGCGCTGTCGCTTCGGTAATTCCCCAATTGGTTGCGCCGCCCCGATCGTTAGGGTTATTTGTGTAACTGCCTTCTGTCATTAAAATGCCGTCAATAACTGGATTCATTTTTTCACCTCAACAATATTAGTGGATATTCACATAACAGGCGGCTGCTAATACGGCAGCGGCAGCAACGGTAAGCATGACTTTAACTGGCGTTTTATTTAGCCATGCCCAGCGTTTGCCTGTTTTATTGTCTATTGGTTTTACCGGAATCTGGTTATTAACCTGAATGCCTTTTCGCGGCACGGTAATCAAAAAATCATTCACTCCTAATGATTTTAGATCGCGACGAATGAGATAGAGTATCTGCGTTAAATTGGCATCATTAACGAAGTTCCCCCGACTTCCCCATAGCGCCGTGGTGAGCTGCTGGCGTTCAATCACATCCATTTGTGCGTTCTCAATAATAAAGCTAAGGCATCTTGCACGCATTGCGGTCATTTTGATAACCAGCGAATTCGAGATACTTCTTAACTCATGATTCCTTTCATTGTAGATACAATTGTTATTGATCATGTAGGTTTTCATAACGTCATCCTTTAGAAATTTACATCCTGTTTTGAGTGCGACTGATATTAATTATAAGAATTTGCTCAATCCATTATTTCCCAATGATTTTATTGAGTTAAACGCCGGAAAACCAACTTACGTCACAAAAAAGTGACCTTATTAAATGAGGTTTACTATCAACTTTAATGAAACTTAATACATAACATGGCGCAGGGCTTTGCTAATTCACTCGATGGTCATTAGCGTGATGAGAGTGGGATGTTTATCTGAGGAATCTCACTATTTTAGTGATTTGAGCATCACCTGAATATGTGATGTTTTGTGATTAGCCATTTGGCCGATGCGGATGGATTATGGACCCCGCAGAACGAACTGCGATTAATTTTAAATCATAAGGAAATAATCATGGCACAGAGCAAATTAATTAAGGGCGATACCCTGACAGAAACCAGCAACGCAGCTGACGGCTTTAACCCGGCAATTGACGACAGTAAACTGAGCTACACCTCTGCTCGTGTCGCGAAACCTGTCTATAACCAGTACAAAGCTGACGCATCGAAGCCGAAAGTATTTGGCTACTATACTGACTGGTCGCAGTACGATTCTCGTTTGCAGGGCGATGACACTGAACTTAACCGTGGTCGCGGCTACGATCTGAACAATGTGTCTCCGACCGCTTACGACAAAATTATTGTTGGTTTTGTGGGCATCACCGGCTTTAAAAAGCAGGATGGCCTGGACCGCGACGTTGTTGCCGAAGGCGCAGCGCTGTGCGGTAAAGTGAAATACGAGCCGACCTTCCTCGATCCGTGGGGCGATTTCCAGACTTACGTAAACGTCGGTTTCGACGTTAGCGGCTGGGATGTCGATCCTAAGACCGTAACTCAGGCCAACACCAAAGGCTTCCTCGGCGGTCTGCGCGACCTACAGGCGAAAGCGAAAAAACAGGGCCATAATCTTGAGCTGTCCATGAGCATCGGCGGCTGGACCATGAGTAACGGCTTCCATGAAACGTCGGCTTCCGACGCTTCCCGTAAAATTTTTGCTAAAGGCGTGGTCAAACTGTTCAAGCAGTTCCCGATGTTCAGCGGCGTGGACCTGGACTGGGAATACCCGAACGTGGAAGCTGTCGGCAACCCGTACGGACCGGAAGATGGTGCGAACTTTGCCCTGCTGATCGCTGAAGTGCGCAAACAGCTGGACGCCGCAGGCCGTAGCGACGTGAAAATTTCTATCGCTGCTTCCGCGGTTGTCGCTAACCTCGCTTACGCTGGCGTTAACACCCTGATGAAGTCCGGTATGGATTTCGTCAACGTCATGACCTACGACTTCTTCGGTACGCCGTGGGCAGAAACCGTAACCCATCATACCAACCTGAAAGCGCTGACCGCAGGCGGCTGGTCTGTTGAAACTATCGTTGACTACCTGCTGGCGGAAGGCTTCCCGGCTGAGCGTATCAACATCGGTTACGCCGGTTACACCCGTAACAGCCGCAACACCGAAATCACCAGCTTCTCCCCGCTGGAAGGGACTTATAACCCAGGCACTGGCTCGACGACCGGTACGTTTGAAACCGGTACCTCCGAATGGTACGACGTGATTTACAACTACCTGGACCTGGAAAATCAGAAAGGACGTAACGGCTTCAACGTCTATACCGACCAGAAAGCAGACGCGGACTATCTGTACAACCCGCAGTCTAAACTGTTCATGTCGCTGGATACCCCGCGCACCGTTAAAGCCAAGGGCGAGTATGCGGCGAATCTGGGTCTGGGCGGCGTATTTACCTGGACAATCGATCAGGACAACGGCGTGCTGGTTAACGCGGTACGTGAAGGTCTGGGTTATGAACTGAGCAAAGAAGTCATCGATATGGAGCCGTTCTATTTCGAAGGCATCAACGTTGAAGAAAAAGAAGAAGATGAAGGCCAGAAGGTAAACCATGCGCCGAAAGCGGCCATCGAACTGCGCGTTGTGGGCGGTTCCCGCGTTCAGCTGTCCGGGGCGAACTCTTCTGATGAAGATAAAGATGAACTGAGCTTCAGCTGGGGCGTACCGTCTGCCATTACCGTGGCGGACAAGACAGCGGAAATCATTGAGTTTGAAGTGCCGCAGGTCACTGAAGAGACACAGTTCCAGTTCACTCTCTTTGTTCGCGACTGCTGGGGTGAGCCGTCAACACAGCAACGCTTTGTTCTGACCGCGGTTGTCGCTCAGGCAGACGCGCAGCCGAAAGAAGACGACGTGCTCCCTGCACCGGAAGACGAAGACGTTATCCCGGTACCGGACGATAAAGAAGAAGATAAAGAAGAAGAGACCGATACCACGCCGGACGATAAGGCTGCTCCTTACGCCGAATGGGACGCGACCAAAGTTTATGGCGCTAGCTGGGGTTCTTTCGAAATCGTTAGCTGGAAAGGCCATAACTACCAGGTTAACTGGTGGTCTCAGGGCAACCAGCCGGATCTGAACTGCGGCGCTGGCGGCGCATGGACTGACCTCGGCGCTTACTAATCGACCGTAGCACGGATAGTTGTTGAATTTTGCTAAATGGAAGCCCCGGTGACTCGGGGCTTTTTTCCCCTAAGGACAGAGGATTTATCATGTCGGCCATTTCCATTAAGAGCAGCGCGCTCAACGCGCAAAGCTGGTATCAAAAGATGACGCTGACGCTCACGAACCAGAGCGATCGCGCCGTTGATCTCAATCATGCCACTATTCATTTCACTGCATCGGGTCATCCCGATCCGTGGGGTAACTTTGGCGGTAATCTGAAGGGCGATCTTCCATTGACGCTGCGCGAACAGCCGCAGGGAAGATTGAACGCCATTGAGATGACCATCAATAACCGCGGCGAACTCTTACTGGCACCGGGAGAAAGCGGCAAACTCTTTTTTAGCCTGGCGGCGGCAAAAGTCCCGGTGACGCTGTCGGCATTCACATTAACGCTGGCGTCAGAGGCGGCGGACGTTATTCCGGATGAGGAAGAAGAGGACAAAATACCGCAGCCGCAGCCGGAACCACAACCTGAACCGCAACCCGAGCCTCGGCCAGAACCGCAACCCGAGCCAGAGCCGCAACCCGAGCCTCAGCCAGAACCGGTCACCGGCGAGGGGATCGCCTTAACCGTCAGCGATATTAACGTCAACAGCTGGTATCAGCGTGTCAAAATGACCCTGAAAAACGGCTACTCGCGCGCCATCGACCTTAACAAGCTGCAAATTACCTTTACCGCCAGCGCGCATCCAGACCCTTACAGCCCGTTCAGCGGGACGTTAATGGGAAACCAGCCGGTTAAACTTGGCAGCGACGACGGCTGGCCTGTCGAAAAAAATAGCATCACTATCAATAATGACAGCGCAATGAAGCTGGGTGCAGGCAAATCGGCGGAGCTGGAGTTTTATCTGGCGGCAACGCAAACTCCGGTTGTACTCGAAGACCTACAGGCGACGCTGGCGCACGATCCGGGTCGTCAGGGCAAGATCGAATTCATCTTCCCGGCGCGGAAAGAGGCGACCCCCCTGAAGCCGGGGCTGGATATCGTTTACCCGGACGGCAGCGTTAAAAACGTCACCGGCGAGTGGGGCCAGTCGCTAACGGTGGCCGATCTCGCGGCAGGGCAGTACACCGTTAACGTTCAGTCCCCTGAAAATGATGACATGCGCATTGCGCCGGTAAAAGAGACGCTGACCGTTACGCTTGTCTCAGGCCAGGACAGCAAGAGCTGCCCGATCGCCTTCCAGGAAACGGTACGTTTTGCCGCGATGACGCTCAAACTGGATCTCCCTTCCTGCGACGGCGGTCTGATAAACGCCGAGCTATGGGGTAGCGATAACACCGTCGCGCGTACCGTGGCGCTTACGGCTGGAGAAGCATTACAGGTGACTCGCCTGACCGCCGGTCAGCGTTATGAGGTGCGTCTGCTTCCCGCCTGCATTAACAACCTGATGATTAGCTCCCCGGCGCAGCCGACCGCAGCGATCCCTGAAGTGGGTAAAGCCACCGTGGTTAACGTTGGCTATCAGCAGAAAAGCACCGATACCGCTGGCTTTGTCGAGGTGAAAGCCACCGTGCTTGGTCTGCCAAAAGGTGCCGGGGCCCAGCGCTATCGCTTCCATAGCGGAAACGGAAAAGGGGAGTACCAGTATCTGTTGACCCTGGAAAGCCATAGCCAGCAACAGGCGTTTCCTCTGCGCATCGCGCCGGGGCTGTATGCCGTGGAGGTTGCCGATGTGCATTGCGATGGGGCCATCTGGCACTGCGAAGCCGACGCCGGTCTGCGCCTGCTGCAAAGCAGCAATGTGATTACGCTCTGCTTTGAAAAAGGCGTTGTTTTGCAGGTACGCGGCTGGCCAGATTACGTTGCTCACGGCGGCGTCACGGTGAATGCGGCGGATACCGCCACGCTCTACCGCGATGTGCCCGTCAGCGCGCTGTTTAAATATGACGGTTTTGACGGCGGCGGCGACCCGATCCCGGCAAAAGAGATGGACCTGAACAGTGACGGCTTCCTGGATTACGACCTGCTGCCGATCCACAAAACCGTGCCGCTGGTGCGGCAAATTGAGAAAGAGGCGGGCCGATCGGTGATGCCGGTGATGGTGGTGTATACTGCCAACGCCAGCGGTGGTAGCGCCGTGAGCGATCTACAGGATAGCCAGAAGCTGCGTAACCACTTCGGTAACTTTATTACGCAATGTATGGCCGCGCAGTCTTATAAAGATGACGCGCACCCGGTCCCGGCGACGTTTGTCCTGAACCCCGATTTCCTGGGCGCGATGCAACAGGAGCCTTACGGTTACACGGCGGTGAGGCAGAAAAACAGCGTACCGGTGAATGCCCAGCTCGCCGTGGCGGTGAAGGCGCTTGCCCCGGTGCTGAAATACAGCGTGCCAGCGCTGCCGACGTTCAGTGACGATCTGTATGGCTACATTCAGGCGATCAACTACCTTGTTCACCAGTTTGCGCCGGATGTGGCGTTCGGCTGGCAGACTAACGTCTGGTCAACCGGCACGGCCGACTGGGTACTGCGCGAAGGTGCCGATCCGCAGGCGCAGGGAAAACAGATTGCGGCCTTTATTAATGAGCTTGGCGTTTACAGCGGCAATTACGCACCCGATTTTATCGCTTTCGATAAATTTGAACGCGACTGCTTTAGCCCGGACGCGCTGGCGCACTATGGCTGGAACGCGACCTGCTGGCTTAACTACCTGGGAATGGTGAAACAGGCGGCGAAAGATCTGAATAAACCCGCTATGCTCTGGCAGATCCCGGGCGGGCATATGCCGACGGCAGAGGAGGGCACCACCATGATTAGCGAAAACCATTTTGCGTCGGGTGGCACCTTCTTTATGGGCGACAAGCGTATTGGTACCAATGTGGAGGAGATTACCGGGACGTTGAAAAATATGGCGCTCAATCAGGGCACCTACGGCGCGGCGACGGCAGGAGACTTCTTGCGTAAAGATAAGGGGTATGATTGGGGACAAATGCAGGCGTTAAATCTGCCTGACTATAATGTCTTTTCTATCCTCTGGGGTGGTGGTTCGACCGTCAGCATCACCACTATTCACTCTAATGGTGAAGACGGTGGCTGGCTGGCGGATAAGATGCGCGAATATTATTCCTCTCCCCGCAGCCTTACTTGAATAATTTAATCCTGAACGATAAGGTTGATCCCTGGCGGTATGGAAATTATTTCTCCATACCGCTATGGTGATCGCTATGTAGTTTTTTATGGTAATATATGTTAAGGATTTACTTAAATCATTATTTCTAATTGTGGTTGCTTTTGTGATTATTTTTAATGCAATTGTTTCTATGGTTTTTATCACCCTGCTTCAATAAGTTAATCTTTAAATTGATGTTAATTTTAGTGAATTGATTTTCATATACTTAACCCGTATCGTATGTTTTTGTTTTATACTGACTATGCACCCGATGAATTTAGAAATTCTGGCAAACATTGAAAATTGTACTGACGATTCATTACATTCTTTCATCTTTAATCAAAAATCGAAGCCCCTTGCCGCCCTGGCTAATGTATTACAGAAACTGATCCCGCACGGCACGCCTCTTTCTTTAGAAGTTGGCGAAGTTTTTCCATTGGGGATGAACAAGGAAGAACAAAAGATTGTGATACTGGATGAGGGAATTACCTCATTCTGCCATGCAAAAAGTCAGCGTCAGCTCTGCGCTATTTTTGCGCCTACATTACTGGGTCTCATAGACAGCTATGCCCGTACTTACGAGGTTTCCGAGTGGCCGCATCACTATCTGGTGGCGGAAACCCGCTGCAAAGGTTATTCAATCCTGCTGGCAGATTTTATCAGGTTGTCTGATGAGTTAAATTTATGGCATGACATTGCCCGCATTCTTGCGCAGCGGCTAATGGTTATGAGTGCGCGCGAACAGGAGCTGGTCGGCGTCGATTCTTACCTGAAGGTCAGAGCATTGCTTATTGAGATCTCGATATACCCTGATGCTTATCGTCAGCAGATCAATATCATGAGTTTCATTCAGCGACGCACGGGTTTATCAAAAAGCCGCATCATGAAGATCCTTTCCGAGCTTAAGAAAGGCGGTTATATCAGTATTGATAATGGAAAGCTTGTTGATATGAAAAAACTGCCGGCAGCCTATTAGCGTTTTCCTTTCCGCGGGCAGGATCTTCTTTTTGAAAAAGAAAATCCTGTCGCTACTTAAAATGCTTATTTAGATTTTGCTTAATCATACTATTATATTTTTGTCAATATGAAATGAAGCAAATGCCAAATGGCAGCTGGTTATGATTTTAAAATCAACAGGTTAACATCGGTCCTTTAAAAAGATCATCTCATCGTTGCACCTCAACCCGCTGTTAGTAATAATAAAATTCAAGTCGGGAGAATAAAGCGTTGCTTCGCCTTTCCCGATTAAGCTATCGAAAAGCTAATTGACTCAAATAAATAACGACCAGAATTCTTCTCCATGAATTCGATCTCTACTTATATCTGACTGTATAAGGAATATACTGAGCAGGCGGGTGGGCTATTGCTCAGATATTTAATAAGAGGGTCATCAACAACATAATTAGGATTATCAGAGGGAATATGAAAAAGTATTTATTTGCGATGGTCGTTACGGCTATCACTGCTGGTGGAACGGCAATGGCGGCAGAAACCGATACAACGACTGTTAACGGCGGTACCGTCAATTTCGTGGGCCAGGTTGTTGATGCTGCCTGCTCCGTCACGGCTGATTCTGTCGATCAGACCGTCACCCTGAGCCAGGTGCGTTCCTCAAAATTAACGGCTGCCGGAATGGTCGCAAACCAGAAAGAAGACTTCAACATTAAGCTGGAAGATTGCGATACCACCGTTAGCCAGAACGCCGCGGTCATTTTTAACGGCCAGGAAGATGCCAGCCAGCCGGGTTCACTGGCAAACACGGCGGGTGCGGGTTCTGCAACAAACGTCGCCCTGCAACTGTATGGACCGGATGGTCAGACGCTGAACGTGGGCGAAACGTCCTCCAACGTGACACTGATTAACGGTGGAAATACCATTCCGCTGAGCGTTGACTACATCGCTACCGGTGCGGCGACGTCCGGTAACGTTGAGGCAACCGCGACCTTCAGCATGGTTTATTCCTGATTTCATGATTTTCCGCCTTCCTTCTGCGGAGGGAAGGCGGCGCACTATTTACGTTAAAAAAGCAGCGCGGGCCAGACGAAAAAGAATGACGATGATGAAAACACAGATGTTAAAACGCCTTGTACTGCGGGCCATCGCCTTCACGCCGGTGCTGATGTTGGGTGTCGTTATGATGGGGGCGACGGTGAAGGCTTACGCGGGCGGCGTGGCGCTCGGCGCAACGCGCGTTATCTATCCGCAGGGTGAAAAGCAGGTCTCCCTGCCCATCACCAACTCTTCTGCAAACAACGTTTTCCTGATCCAGTCATGGGTGGCCAATGCTGATGGAACAAAGTCCCCGGATTTCGTGGTGACGCCACCTCTCTTTGTGATCCAGCCGAAAAAAGAAAACGTGCTGCGCATTATGTATGTCGGGCCGACGCTGCCCACTGACCGGGAGAGCGTCTTTTACTTCAACAGCAAAGCGATCCCCTCCGTTGACAAGCGCAAGCTCCAGGGCAACGTGCTGCAAATTGCTACCCAGAGCGTGATTAAGCTGTTTATCCGCCCGAAAAATCTGCCGACGCCTTCTCTTGACGCACCGGCGTCTCTGCGCTGTCACGTGGCTGACGGCAAGGTCACGCTCTCTAATCCTTCGCCGTATTACCTGTCCCTGGTGGAGCTTTACATCGGCAAGGTAAAACAGACCAACACGATGGTGCCGCCAAAGGGCAGCCTGATACTGAACGCCACCGGCGACGGTCGCGTGAAGTACGAGACGGTCAATGACTTTGGGGCCACTACCCCTGCGCAGATCTGCGCCGGCAGTTGATGTGATGAAAGGCAATAAGCAGAGCGTAAAACCCGGCGTCCAGTGCTGGCTGACGCCGCTGGCACTGGCGATGGCGAGCCTACTGACGCCCGCAAAAGGCCGGGCTGAGAATTACTTTAACCCGGCCTTCCTTTCGGACGATCCGGCCGCGGTGGCCGATCTTTCGCATTTCGAAGGCAATGAACAGGCACCCGGTACTTACCGGGTCGATGTTTATCTGAATAAAAATTTCCTCGCCAGCCGGGATATTCGCTTTACGACGGCGAAGCCAGTGCTTTCCGCCTCCGTCCAGGCGCTACGGGATGATACCGGTCTGAGCGCCTGCCTGACGCCCGGCGCGCTGGCGCAAATGGGGGTGAATCTGGCGGCGTTTCCCGCGCTGGCCGCCGCCGCACCGGAGAGCTGTATTGATATTGGCGCTGCCATTCCGGCGGCCTCTTCGCGCTTCGATTTTGCCCGGCAGCGGCTGGATATCAGCATCCCGCAGGCGGCCATGAAAAATAGTGCCAGAGGATACATTCCGCCCGCGCAGTGGGACGAAGGCATCAATGCGTTGACGCTGAACTACGATTTCACCGGCGCGAACAGCCGCGATAACAGTGAAGGCAGCACGACCAGCAACAATTATTTCCTCGGCGTAAACAGCGGTCTGAACTTCGGCGCGTGGCGACTACGCGACTATTCCACCTGGAACTACAACAGCGGCGGCGAAGAGAGAAAAAGCGACTGGCAGCACATCAGCACCTATGTTGAACGCGATGTTATTCCCCTTAAAGGCGAGTTAACGGCAGGCGACAGCTATACCCCTGCCGATGTGTTTGACAGCCTGCCTTTCCGCGGAATACAGATCGCCTCTGACGATAATATGTTGCCGGACAGCATGAAAGGATTTGCCCCGACCATTCACGGCATTGCCAACAGTAATGCCCAGGTCACCATCAAACAGAACGGCTACACCATTTATCAAAGCTATGTACCGCCGGGCGCATTTACCATTAAAGATCTCTATCCGACCGCTTCCAGCGGCGATTTGACGGTAGAGGTGAAAGAGTCGGACGGCACGCTACACAGCTATGTCGTGCCTTACTCCGCCGTGCCGGTACTCCAGCGCGAAGGCCGCATGAAATATGCCGTAACGGCGGCTGAGTACCGGGGCGATAGCAGCCAGAAAGAGGATGTGAAATTCGGCCAGGCTACTCTGCTATGGGGGCTGCCGCACGGATTTACCCTCTATGGGGGAACGCAGTTTTCCGATCGTTACACCGCCGCAGCGCTGGGTAGCGGCGTCAATATGGGCGATCTCGGCGCTATTTCGGCGGATATTACCCAGGCGCGCAGCACCCTGGCGGATGACAGCACGCATCAGGGCCAGTCCGTAAGACTTCTGTACGCTAAATCGCTTGAAGACATCGGTACCCATATTCAGTTGATGGGCTATCGCTACTCGACGTCCGGTTTTTATACGCTGGATGAAACCGCCTGGCGTCATATGGAGGGCTATACCGGCCAGCCGGATGACGACGACAAGCCGCAGTGGCAGGACTACTACAGCCTCTATTACACCAAACGCGGCAAAGTGCAGATCAACCTTTCTCAGCCGCTGGGTCAGATGGGGTCGATCTTTTTTACCGGCAGCAAGCAGAGCTACTGGCACACCGATGAAACCAACTCCCTGCTGCAAATCGGCTATAGCGGCACGCTGGACAGTATCAACTGGAGCCTGACCTACAACTACACCAAAGCGCCGGGTGAGAACGAGAGCGATCAAATCTTTGCGCTCAGCCTGTCGTTGCCGCTAAGCCAGTGGCTACAGCCGGGCGGCGACGTGGCGGGCCATCATCACAACGTCTATGCGACCTACAGCGCCAGCACCGATAAACACCATAACGTAACGCAAAACGCCGGGATTAGCGGCACGCTGCTGGATGACAACAATCTGAGCTACAGCATTCAGCAGGGATACCAGAATCATGGCGTGGGTGCCAGCGGCAATGCCAGCCTTGAGTATGACGGGGCTTATGGCAACGCCAATGTGGGCTACAACGACAGCAATAACGGCGACTACCGGCAGGTCAACTACGGTCTGAACGGCGGCATTGTGGCGCACGCGCACGGGATTACGTTTAGCCAGCCGCTCGGCAACACCAATGTTCTCATCGCGGCCCCCGGCGCGAGTAACGTCAAGGTCGAAGGGGAGCCGGGCATTCATACCGACTGGCGCGGCTATGCCGTGGTTCCGTATGCCACCACCTACCGGCAAAATCGTCTGGCGCTGGATGTCGACTCTATGGCCGACAATGTGGATGTCGATGATGCAGTCACCAACGTGGTGCCTACCGAAGGGGCGCTGGTCCGGGCGACATTTAACGCGCACGTCGGCGAGCGCGCCCTGCTGACCATTTTCCACCTTGGAAAACCGGTGCCTTTCGGCACGACGATCACGCGTGGCGATATGCAGGGAGAAACGATCGCAGGCGAAGATGGCGAAACCTATCTGTCTGGCTTAAGCGAACACGGCACCCTGACCGCCCAGTGGGGCGATGGACCCGATCAGCGCTGCGTGGCGCATTATCAACTCCCCAATACACAGCAACCGCTGGTGCGGCAAAAAGTGGAATGCAATTAAATGAACGCGCGTATTTTATTGTTCACGGCTCTGTTTCTGGCAAATCATTGCCTGGCCGCCGTCTGTCAAAACGTTAACGGCACACCATCGGCGATTAACTATGATTTAAGCACCACGCTGACCGCCGCGCAGAATCAGCCGGGGGCGACGGTGCAACTGGCGAAAAGCCAGGAAGTGAACGTGCAGGCAACCTGTCCGGCGGGAACCTCGTCCACCGGGCGAACCTTTCGCTCCTATACCACGCCATTTACCGTGGTTGAGACCAATGGCCCCTGGCAATATTTAAAACTGGACCCTGACTACCTGGAAGGCGCGATGGAAATTCAGGATTCTGCGGCAGGCACGATTTATCCGCCTGTTGATTACGTCTATATGGAATACGACAAAAATGTGAACACCGGTACGCCGTTTTACATTCGCGATTCCAATTTACTGTTCCAGATTAAAATCGTTAAGTCGTTTATTGGGACGGTCAATATCCCACCCAAAGACATGTTTAGCGTTTACGTCACCACGACCCACGACGATCCGCTATCGCAGGTAGTTTACAACATCACCTACAGCGGCAGCGTTACCGTGCCACAGAGCTGTGAAATTAATGCCGGGCAAACCATTCTTGTCGATTTTGGCACCCTGAATAGCGGCAGCTTTAAACATGCGGGCGAAAAACCCAGGGGCGTGCGGACAAGAAGCTTTAACGTGCCGGTGAAATGCAGCGGCACCACTTCGCAGGTCAACCTGAGCATGCGCGTTCAGGCGACGCCCGATCCCCATTTTTCTCAGGCCATCGCCTCTGACAACCCGGATGTCGGCGTGGTTGTCACCAATAATCAGGGAACGGCCCTGACGCCCAATGATATCGCCAGCGCCGTTCCCTTTACCACCGATGACACCGGCGCAGCCAATATTATGCTCCAGGCTTACCCGGTCAGCACCACTGGCGAAACGCCGGAGGAGGGGACCTTTACCTCGCTGGCCAGCTTACGGGTGGATTTCGATTAAATGAATACGTTGAAATGGCTACAGGGAAGCGTGCTGTGCATTCTGCTTGGCGGTGGCGCTGTCCGCGCGGACGACAGCTATAACCTTGAGTTTACCGGCACCATTCAGGCGGAAACCTGTAATGTCGATCTCTCCAGCCTGAGTCAGAGTATCGATTTAGGGCAGTTTCCCATCGATGAATTTCAGTCCGTGGGCACCACGACAAAATTTAAACCCTTCAACATTAACCTGCTCAATTGTTCGCGTGGCATCAGCGGCACGAAGGTCTGGTTTACCGGCGAGGCCGACAGCAATAACCCGTCGCTGCTGGCGCTGACCGATACCGGAATGGGCAACGAAGCGATGATGGCCACCGGCGTGGGCGTGGAGATTCTGGATGAGAATCAGGACACCGTGAGCATCAATAATACCGATTCGGTGGTTTATCCACTGAAGGCGGGAAGAAATACGCTCTCTTTCTATATCCGCTACAAATCGACCCTTCCGCAGGTGACGTCCGGTAACGCCACGGCGGTGATGTATTTTGACCTCGAATATCAATAAGGATTGGTCATGAAGTATTTGCTGGTTCTGGTACTGGCGACAATCGTTTCCACGGGTGCACAGGCGCACGCCGGGCGAGTCTACGTCACCGGTTCCATTACGGATAACACCTGCACGCTGTCGCCTGATTCGGAAACGATTACGGTCGGCATGGGCAGCGTATCGGACCGTCAGTTCTATCAGGCCGGGGCAGGGGCCGACTGGCAGTCGTTCACCATCAATCTGGAAAACTGCGGCAGCACCGCCAGCGGTGTCACGGTCAGCTTTAGCGGCGCGGCAGATAGCCAGAACCCGGACCTGCTGGCGCTCACCGCCGGTGCCGGTAACGCGTCGGGCGTCGGGCGTCGGCGTTGCGCTCTACAATAAAGACAAAAGCCCTATCCCCCTCGGCGAAAATAGCCAGATACAGCCGCTGATACCGGGCCAGCAGTCGGCGCATCTTAACTTTTATGCGCGTTATGTGGCGGATGGCAGCACGGTAGCCGCCGGAACGGCCAACGCCTCAGCGACATTTATCTTAACGTATGCGTAATTTCCTGTTTTTAATCCTGCTGATGCTCAGCGTCACGGCGAACGCGGGCGTGGTCATAGGCGGCACGCGCTTTATTTACCCTGAGGGACGTCAGGCGCTGGACGTGCCTGTCCGCAACGACTCGCCCGCGCCGTGGCTGATCAATACCAAAATTCTCTCTGCACAACGCTGGCCGGGGGCGCAGGTGCGCACCGTTGCAGATGCGCCGTTTATTGCCACGCCGCCGCTGTTTGCGCTCTCCGCCGGACAGGAAAATAAAGTCCGCCTGATCCGTACCGCCGTGCCGCTCCCCCCGGACCGGGAAAGTCTGTTTACGCTGAGCGTTGCCGCGATACCGTCCGGGAAGGCTGGGCCGGACAGCGTACAAATGGCGATCCGTTCGGCGCTGAAGCTGATTTATCGTCCCGCCGGGCTGAAGGGCGATCCGCAGCAGGCTTATGGTCAATTACGCTGGCGGCGTACTACGGATGGCGTCGAGGTAGACAATCCCACGCCGTTCTACGTCACCCTTTTTAACGTTCGCGTCAACGGTAAGCCCGTGGATAACGCCGGGGTGGCCGCGCCCTTTGGTACGCGGGCGCTGGCGTGGTGCAAAGGGACTGCGGCCTGTCAGCTCCAGTGGCAAACCCTCAACGATTACGGGCGGGTAATGCCGCCGCTGAACGCCGACGTGCGAGAGCGCCGATAAATGTGTACTCCATCCTCCAACGATATGAAAAGAGAAATGTGTTATGTCCCGTAAAGCAGTAAAAATGAGTCGTCTGGCCCTCCTCCTGACCCTGGCGGGCGCGGTGCCAGCAGTCAATGCCGCGGACGCTGACGCGTTCACGCCTGCGCAACAGGCGCAAATTGGGCAAATCGCAGAAACGTACTTAACCGCCCATCCGGATAAAATGGGCGAAGCCGTGGCGACTTATCTGGCCGATCACCCGGAGTTTCTGATTGCCGCCAGCGAAAGTTTGCATCAGCGCCAGCAAATTGCGCAACAGCAGGCCTACGTGCAGCTTGCCCGTCAGTATCAGGCGGATCTCCTGTCAACGGACAGCCCCTCCATTGGCCCTAAAAATGCCAAAGCGGCGGTGGTGATGTTCTTTGATTACCAGTGCGCATGGTGCAGTAAAATGGCCCCGGTAGTTGAGCAGGTCATCAAATCTAACCCGGATGTTCGTTTTGTCTTTAAAGAGTTCCCGATCTTCGCCTCGCGCTGGCCCGCATCGGGTCTGGCGGCGCGCATCGGCGAGCAGATCTGGCTGAATAAAGGCGGCGAAGCGTATCTGGCCTGGCATAATGCGCTGTATGCCACCGGAAAAGTGGAGGGCGATCTGACGGAGCCGGAGATCCTGACCAGCGCGGAGCGGTATTTGACGGCGGAGCAGATCGCGGCGGTAAAACAGATGCATGATAGCGGACCGGTACACGATGCTCTGATGGTCAACCGCGCGCTGGCGCAGCATATGGGCTTTACCGGAACGCCAGCGTTTGTGGTGATGCCGCAGGCAAAAGAGGCGGACATAAAACAAATTACCGTCATTCCGGGCAGCACCTCGCAGGATATGCTGCTGATGGCGATTCAGAAAGCGAAAGGCTAACTGGCAGGGGAAGCCGGGGCGGCTTCCCGGCGTAATGTTGCAGGCATCATCCTGTCACCAGCGAATTGATGATATGAATGATACCGGACTGATACAAAGGAGTGTCACGTATTATGAATATCAGGCTATTAACGTCAGGCGTTCTCTTTTTTTCACTGTGCGCGTTAGCGGATGACGCCAGCGCCGACGGACAGCTTAACTTTAAAGGCACGGTGATTGAGTCCGGCTGCTGGCATGAATCCAGTGTGCCGATGATCCTCTGCCAGAAAAGAAATACGATTGAGCGTCATATCATTATTGAAAACCTGAGCACCAGTATTACCTCACCTAACGCCACGGTTGAACAAACCTTCCTTGATGAGGATAAGCAGCTGACGTTATTGCGTATCATCTATGACTAGCGATAGTTAAGTTATCCCCCTCAGGCAGCTATCCGGCTGCCTTATTACTATCAGCACGACGCTCATTCTTCCATCAAACGCGCCAGCGATAATTTGTGTTGCTTTGTGATTAGCCCGCGATCGTCTGTTAACGGATGATTTGCCACGGACATAAACCGCAATCCATTCACATTAAAAGGATATTAACATGGCTAAAAGTAAATTAATTCAAAGCGATACACTGACGGAAACCAGTAATGCCGCTGACGGTTTCAACCCGGCAATTGACGACAGTAAACTGAGCTACACCTCTGCACGTGTCGCTAAGCCGGTCTATAACCAGTACAAAGCGAACGCCACGAAACCGAAAGTGTTTGGCTACTATACCGACTGGTCGCAGTACGATTCTCGTTTGCAGGGTGATGACTCCGAACTTAACCGCGGTCGCGGCTACGATTTGATGAATGTCTCTCCGACCGCCTATGACAAAATCATCGTTGGCTTTATCGGGATTGTAGGTTTCCATAAAATTGACGGACAGGCGCGTGACGTAGTGGCCGAAGCGGCGGCGCTGTGCGGCAAAGTGAAATACGAGCCGACCTTCCTCGACCCGTGGGGCGATTTCCAGACCTATACCAACGTCGGTTTCAACATTAGCGGCTGGGATGTCGATCCGAAAACGGTGACTCAGGCCAACACCAAAGGTTTCCTCGGCGGCCTGCGCGATTTACAGGCGAAAGCGAAAAAGCTGGGCCACAACCTCGAACTGTCCATGAGCATCGGCGGCTGGACCATGAGTAACGGCTTCCATGAAATGGCGTCTAAAGATGCTTCCCGTAAGATCTTCGCCAAAGGGCTGGTTAAACTGTTCAAACAGTTCCCGATGTTCAGCGGCGTGGATCTGGACTGGGAATACCCGAACGATGAAGCGGCAGGCAACCCGTACGGTCCCGAAGATGGCGCAAACTTTGCCCTGCTGATTGCTGAAGTGCGTAAACAGCTGGACGCGGCAGGCCGCAGCGACGTGAAAATTTCTATTGCCGCCTCCGCCGTAGTACAAAAGTTGCAGTCTATCGATCTCAAAACGATGATTAACGCCGGTATGGATTATATCAACGTGATGACCTACGACTTCTTCGGCACCCCGTGGGCAGAAACGTTAACCCATCACACCAACCTGAAAGCGCTGACTGCTGGCGGCTGGTCGGTTGAAACGGTCGTTGATTATCTGCTGGCGGAAGGCTTCCCGGCTGAGCGTATCAACATTGGCTATGCGGGTTATACCCGTAACAGCCGCAACACGGAAATCACCAGCTTCTCCCCGCTGGAAGGGACTTACAACCCAGGTAAGAAACTGGCAAACGGCGAGTACGAAAAAACGACCGGTACGTTTGAATCCGGCACTTCTGAATGGTACGACATCATTTACAACTACCTGGACCTGGAAAACCAGAAAGGGCGTAACGGTTTCGACGTCTATACCGACCAGAAAGCGAACGCGGACTACCTGTACAACCCGCAGTCCAAACTGTTTATATCCCTGGACACCCCGCGCACGGTTAAAGCGAAGGGTGAGTATGCAGCGAACCTGGGTCTGGGCGGCGTATTTACCTGGACGGTCGATCAGGACAACGGCGTACTGGTTAACGCGGTGCGCGAAGGTCTGGGCTATGAAATCAGCAAAGAAGTCATCGACATGGAGCCGTTCTACTTCGAAGGCATCAACGTAGAAGACAAGGGTGACGAAGAAAAAGAGGATGAGAAGGACCAGGAGCCGTCTGAAGACGAAAAAGAAGATGACGTTCCGACGGTAAACCACGCGCCTAAAGCGGCCATCGAGCTGCTGGTGGTTGGTGGCTCCCGCATTCGTCTCTCCGGCGCGAAATCGTCCGATGAAGACAACGATGCGCTGCGATATAGCTGGGGCGTACCTGCGGATATCGAGGTCGACGATAAAACGGCTGAAGTTATTGAATTCAACGTGCCGAAGGTCGCCGTAGATACCGAGTTCACCTTTACGCTGTTCGTGCGCGATGTTAACGGTGAGCCGTCAACGCAGCAGCGCTTTGTGCTGACCGTCGTACCGGCCTCTTCCAGCGTCGATCCTGACGAGGAAGAAGACGAGCGCGAAGAAGATGAAGCAGACAACCAGGACGATGTTGAACCACAGCCTGAAGACGAGACCGCAGACGAAGAGACACCTCATCCGTTGTGGAATGCGACTACCGTCTACGGCGCGACCTGGGGCTCTTTCGAAATTGTCAGCTGGAAAGGCCATAACTACCAGGTGAAATGGTGGTGCTGTGGCGAGCAGCCGGATAAACATTGCAGCCAGGGCGATGTCTGGACCGATCTGGGCGCTTACTGAGTTTTCACAATAAGGCATAAATAGCACAAGGCCCCGGAGAAATCCGGGGCCTTTTTGCCGATCGTTTACCCTACCAGCAAATACGCAAACTGACGCTTTTACGCCCATAAAAAAACCCGCCATTCAGCGGGTTTTTCACAAAGCGACAACAAGCAGGCGATTAAGCCAGTTTGCTGATCTGAGCGGCCAGGTTAGCTTTATGACGCGCAGCTTTGTTTTTGTGGATCAGACCTTTTGCGGCCTGACGATCCACGATCGGTTGCATTTCGTTAAATGCGTTCTGTGCAGCAGCTTTGTCGCCAGCTTCGATAGCTGCGTAAACTTTCTTGATGAAAGTACGCATCATAGAGCGACGGCTAGCGTTGTGTTTGCGAGCCTTTTCAGACTGAACGGCGCGCTTCTTAGCTGATTTGATATTAGCCAAGGTCCAACTCCCAAATGTGATCTTTATGGACAATTCAAAGGCCGAGGAATATGCCCTCTTAGCCTTCTTTTGTCAATGGATTTGTGCAAATAAGCGCCGTTATTATGGCGACGCTCGTTACGTAGTGATGGCGCAGGATTCTACCAGCTTGTGCGGCGTGAATACAGCTTTTCCGCCATAAAATTCGCACTGCGGCGACAGATTTTCCTGTATCCGGCGGTAAGGTTGATGAAATCCCTGGTCCTTTCTGCTTTACGATGCAATCGCGGGTTAACGTCGACCCCTGTACAAGGTATAATCCGACGATTTTCACTGTTTTGAGCCAGAGATGAAGCTGATACGCGGCATACATAACCTCAGCCAGGCCCCGCGCGGGTGTGTGCTAACCATTGGTAATTTCGACGGCGTGCATCGCGGACACCAGGCGCTGCTGAAAAACCTACGCGCCGAGGGGCAAGCGCGCGATCTCCCGGTCGTGGTGATGATTTTTGAACCGCAGCCGCTGGAACTGTTTGCCGCTGACAAAGCGCCTGCCCGCCTGACCCGGCTGCGTGAAAAACTGCGCTATCTGGCGGAGTGTGGCGTTGACTATGTGCTCTGTCTGCGCTTCGACCGCCGTTTTGCCGCCCTGACTGCCCAGGCGTTTATCAGCGACCTGCTGGTGGACCGCCTCGGCGTACAGTTTCTCGCCGTGGGCGACGATTTCCGCTTTGGTGCTGGTCGGCAGGGCGATTTCTTGTTATTACAGAGAGCTGGCGCGGAATTTGGCTTTGACGTAACCAGTACGCAAACCTTCTGCGAAGACGGGGTGCGTATCAGCAGTACCGCCGTACGGCAGGCGCTGGCCAATGACGACCTTGATCTTGCCGCCAGCCTACTCGGGCACCCGTTTACTATCTCCGGGCGCGTGGTCCACGGCGATGAACTGGGACGCACCATCGGCTTTCCGACGGCGAACGTGCCGCTGCGCCGCCAGGTTTCCCCGGTCAAAGGGGTCTACGCGGTTGAGGTGATGGGCCTCGGTGGGCAGCCTTTTTTAGGCGTCGCCAATATTGGCACCCGTCCGACGGTGGCGGGTGTGCGTCAGCAACTGGAAGTGCATTTGCTGGACGTTGTAATGGACCTTTACGGTCGCCATATAGATGTGATACTGCGTAAAAAGATACGCAGCGAGCAGCGGTTTGCCTCGCTGGACGAGCTAAAAGCGCAAATTGCGAAAGATGAATTAACCGCCCGTGAGTTTTTTGGGCTATCAAACCCGGCTTAACGCCTGAGTGATAAATACGGAAACGAGAATCTGATGAGTGACTTTAAATCAACCCTGAATTTGCCGGAAACAGGGTTCCCGATGCGTGGCGATCTCGCCAAACGCGAACCGGGAATGCTGGCGCGTTGGACCGATGATGACCTGTACGGCATCATCCGTGCAGCCAAAAAGGGCAAAAAAACCTTCATTCTGCATGATGGCCCTCCTTATGCGAATGGCAGCATTCATATAGGTCACTCGGTTAACAAGATTCTGAAAGACATTATCGTGAAGTCCAAAGGGCTTTCCGGTTATGACTCGCCGTACGTGCCGGGCTGGGACTGCCACGGTCTGCCGATCGAGCTGAAAGTGGAGCAGGAATTTGGCAAGCCGGGCGAGAAATTCACCGCCGCCGAGTTCCGCGCTAAGTGCCGCGAATACGCTGCCACCCAGGTTGACGGCCAGCGTAAAGACTTTATCCGTCTGGGCGTGCTCGGCGACTGGTCGCATCCGTACCTGACCATGGACTTCAAAACCGAAGCCAACATCATCCGCGCGCTGGGCAAAATCATCGGCAACGGTCACCTGCACAAAGGCGCGAAGCCGGTACACTGGTGTGTAGATTGCCGCTCTGCGCTGGCGGAAGCGGAAGTGGAGTATTACGACAAAACCTCTCCGTCTATCGACGTTGCCTTTAAAGCCGTCGATCAGGATGCCATTCAGGCGAAATTTGGCCTGCCGGGCGTCAGCGGTCCGATCTCACTGGTGATCTGGACCACGACGCCGTGGACCCTGCCTGCGAACCGTGCGATTTCTCTCTCTCCTGAATTCGAATACGCGCTGGTGCAGATTGACGGCCAAGCGCTGATTGTGGCGAAAGACCTCGTCGCAAGCGTAATGCAGCGTATCGGTGTGGCGGATCACACCATCCTCGGCACCGTAAAAGGCTCCGAGCTGGAGCTGATGCGCTTTACCCATCCGTTTATGGGCTTCGACGTGCCGGCGATCCTCGGCGATCACGTCACGCTGGATGCCGGTACCGGCGCGGTGCATACCGCAGGCGGCCACGGTCCTGACGACTACACTATCAGCCAGAAATACGGTCTGGAAATCGCCAACCCGGTTGGCCCGGACGGCGCGTATCTGCCGGGAACGTATCCGGGGCTGGACGGCGTTAACGTTTTTAAAGCGAACGACCTGATTGTTGAACTGCTGCGTGAAAAAGGCGCGCTGCTGCACGTTGAAAAAATGCAGCACAGCTATCCGTGCTGCTGGCGTCACAAAACGCCGATCATCTTCCGCGCCACGCCGCAGTGGTTCGTCAGCATGGATCAGAAAGGTCTGCGCGCGCAGTCGCTCTCTGAAATCAAAGGCGTGCAGTGGATCCCGGACTGGGGCCAGGCGCGTATCGAATCAATGGTTGCCAACCGTCCTGACTGGTGCATCTCCCGTCAGCGTACCTGGGGCGTGCCGATGTCGCTGTTCGTGCATAAAGACACCGAAGAGCTGCACCCGCGTACCCTCGAACTGATGGAAGAAGTGGCGAAGCGCGTTGAAGTGGACGGTATCCAGGCATGGTGGGATCTCGACAGCCGCGATATTCTCGGCGACGACGCCGATAACTACGTGAAAGTGCCGGATACCCTCGACGTGTGGTTCGATTCCGGGTCTACCCACTCTTCAGTGGTTGACGTGCGCCCGGAATTTTCCGGTCATGCGGCGGATATGTATCTGGAAGGTTCCGACCAGCATCGCGGCTGGTTTATGTCCTCGCTGATGATCTCCACGGCGATGAAAGGCAAAGCGCCGTATCGCCAGGTGCTGACCCACGGCTTTACCGTCGATGGTCAGGGCCGCAAGATGTCCAAATCCATCGGCAACACCGTGTCGCCGCAGGACGTAATGAACAAGCTGGGCGCGGATATCCTGCGTCTGTGGGTGGCATCTACCGACTACACCGGCGAGATGGCGGTCTCTGATGAGATCCTCAAACGTGCTGCTGACAGCTATCGTCGTATCCGTAACACCGCGCGCTTCCTGCTGGCGAACCTGAATGGTTTCGATCCGGCGAAAGACATGGTGAAAGCGGAAGAGATGGTGGTGCTGGATCGCTGGGCCGTCGGCTGTGCGAAAGCCGCGCAGGAAGAGATCCTCAAAGCCTATGAAAGCTACGATTTCCACGAAGTAGTACAGCGCCTGATGCGCTTCTGCTCCGTTGAAATGGGTTCGTTCTACCTCGACATCATCAAAGACCGCCAGTACACCGCCAAAGCGGACAGCGTGGCGCGTCGTAGCTGCCAGACCGCGCTGTACCACATTGCGGAAGCGCTGGTACGCTGGATGGCACCGATCATGTCCTTCACCGCGGATGAGATCTGGGGCTATCTGCCGGGCGAACGTGAACAGTACGTCTTTACCGGCGAGTGGTACGAGGGGCTGTTCGGCCTCGCGGAAACCGAAGCCATGAACGATGCCTTCTGGGACGAGCTGCTGAAAGTACGCGGCGAAGTGAACAAGGTCATCGAACAGGCGCGCGCCGACAAGAAAGTCGGCGGCTCGCTGGAAGCGTCGGTCACGCTGTTTGCGGAACCTGAACTGGCGGCTAAACTGGTGGCGCTGGGTGACGAATTACGATTTGTCCTGTTGACCTCCGGGGCGCAGGTCGCAGATTATGCGAACGCACCTGCTGATGCCCAGCAGAGCGAGCTGCTCAAGGGGCTGAAAGTCTCGCTGAGTAAAGCCGAAGGTGAGAAGTGCCCGCGCTGCTGGCATTACACTCAGGACGTCGGTAAGGTGGCGGAACACGCAGAAATTTGCGGACGCTGTGTAGTCAACGTCGCCGGTGACGGCGAAAAACGTAAGTTCGCCTGATGAGTAAACCGATCTTTTCAACAGGGCTACGCTGGCTGTGGCTGGTGGTAGTCGTGCTGATTATCGATCTGGGCAGTAAATACCTGATCCTCCAGAACTTTGCTCTGGGGGATACGGTGTCTCTGTTCCCGTCGCTTAATCTGCATTATGCGCGTAACTATGGCGCGGCGTTTAGTTTTCTGGCGGATAGCGGCGGCTGGCAGCGCTGGTTCTTTGCCGGTATCGCAATAGGTATCAGCGTGATCCTGGCGGTCATGATGTACCGGACAAAAGCCACGCAAAAGCTGAATAACATTGCTTACGCGCTGATTATTGGTGGTGCGCTGGGTAATCTGTTTGACCGCTTATGGCATGGCTTCGTGGTCGATATGATCGACTTTTACGTCGGCGACTGGCATTTTGCGACCTTCAACCTCGCCGACAGCGCTATCTGCATCGGCGCGGCGCTGATTGTGCTGGAAGGCTTTTTGCCGAAGCCTGCCGCAAAAGAACACGCGTAACCGTGAATCCCGGGTGGCGCTGTGCTTACCCGGCCTGTGGTATCGTGGATGTAATGCCGGGTGGCGCTGCGCTTACCCGGCCTACAGTGTCGTGGATGTAATGCCTGTGGCACGGTGAATTTTATGACTGGCGATGCTGCGTTTATCCGGTCTTTTGTAGGCCCGGTAAGCGCAGCGCCACCGGGCACGCGGTACTGCCTGGCCTGCTGCGGGGCACCCGGTACTATCGGCACCTTATATGTCCGGATCGCCCTGCGTCACCGGCTAAAACAAGTGAGCAATCTGCATGTCTAAATCTGTACAGAGCAACAGCGCGGTGCTGGTGCATTTCACGCTGAAGCTGGAAGATGGCTCTACCGCGGAGTCAACCCGCAACAACGGCAAGCCTGCGCTGTTTCGCCTCGGCGATGCCTCGCTCTCCGAAGGGCTGGAGCAGCATCTGCTTGGCCTGAAGGCCGGGGAGAAAACTGCTTTTTCCCTGGAGCCGGATGCGGCGTTTGGTATTCCCAGCCCGGATCTCATTCAGTACTTTTCGCGCCGTGAGTTTATGGACGCGGGAGAACCTGAGATCGGGGCAATAATGCTCTTCACTGCGATGGATGGCAGCGAAATGCCGGGCGTGATCCGCGAAATTAACGGCGACTCCATCACCGTCGATTTCAACCATCCGCTGGCCGGGCAAACCGTCCATTTTGATATAGAAGTACTGGAAATCGATCCGGTACTGGAGGCATAAGATGCAGATCCTGTTGGCCAACCCGCGTGGCTTCTGCGCCGGGGTAGACCGCGCTATCAGCATTGTTGAGAACGCGCTGGTGATTTACGGCGCGCCGATTTATGTGCGTCATGAAGTGGTGCATAACCGCTACGTGGTCGACAGCCTGCGCGAGCGCGGCGCGATCTTCATTGAGCAAATCAGCGAAGTGCCGGACGGCGCTATTTTAATTTTCTCCGCGCATGGCGTCTCACAGGCGGTGCGTAACGAAGCCAAAAGCCGCGATCTCACCGTCTTTGACGCGACCTGCCCGCTGGTCACCAAAGTGCATATGGAAGTCGCGCGCGCCAGCCGTCGCGGTGAAGAATCCATACTCATCGGCCACGCCGGGCATCCGGAAGTAGAAGGGACGATGGGCCAGTACAGCAACCCGGCCGGGGGCATGTATCTGGTTGAATCGCCGGAAGACGTTGCCACGCTGGACGTCAAAAACGATGGCAAACTGTCGTTTATGACCCAAACCACGCTCTCGGTGGATGATACCTCCGACGTCATCGACGCGCTGCGCGAACGCTTCCCGAAAATCGTTGGCCCGCGTAAAGATGATATCTGCTACGCCACCACCAACCGTCAGGAAGCGGTACGCTCGCTGGCGGAGCAGGCGGATGTCGTGCTGGTCGTCGGCTCGAAAAACTCCTCCAACTCCAACCGCCTGGCAGAGCTGGCGCAACGGATGGGCAAAGCCGCCTATCTGATTGATGATGCTACCGACATCCAGGAAGAGTGGGTGAAAGACGCCGCCTGCGTCGGCGTCACCGCAGGCGCATCTGCCCCGGATATTCTGGTGCAGAACGTGATTGCCCGCTTGCAGGAACTCGGCGGCGGCGAAGCCATCCCGTTGGAAGGACGCGAAGAGAATATCGTCTTTGAAGTCCCGAAAGAGCTGCGCGTGGATGTTCGTGAAGTAGAGTAATTCTGCCGTAACTCAGCCGGACGCCGCCGTTTTAGCGCCGTCCGGCACTTTCCCCCGTAAATGTGATCGCTTCAGCAAAACCGGACGACGCCCGTCAAGGTTAATCGATTAATCTGCTATCATTTCTCCGCTGTTCTCCTTGGGCCGGAGAAAAATATGAATATTTCAATCATCCAGCCGCCGCAGGTGGCGTGGGCCAGCGGCCTGTTCTCTGGCGGGCCACTCATCCGCAAATCGACCTGTATTGGCAATCTGGCAAACGTCTTTGCCGATGAACAAGCGTGGCAGGCGTACCCGCCTCATGAAGTTGTTTATGAGGTGGATATGCTGGATTCCGCTTCTACAGAAGGCGCGTTGTATACCGGCGTGACTCATCTGAACCCCGGAAAAGTCGGCGATGAATACTTTATGACGCGCGGGCACTTCCATGCACGGCGCGAGCAGGGCGAAGTGTATTGTGGCTTGCGAGGAACCGGGTTATTGCTGTTGCAGGATGAGCAGGGCGCGGCGCGCCTTGAGCACGTCTTTCCCGGATCGGTGCATATCATCCCCGGCTTCACCGCCCATCGTCTGATCAATACCGGTAGCGATATTCTCTCCGCGCTGGCCGTCTGGCCGAGCGCGGCAGGGCACGATTACGCCGCGCTGGCGCAGGGATTCTCGGTGCGTGTAGTGGAGGAAGGCGGAGAGGCTCGGGTTAAGGAGATAAACCATGACTGACTATGGTCTGGATATGTCGATCCACGCTCAGCCGCTGGGATTCAGTTACGGTAATGACGTTACCGGGCCGATGCCGGAGATCCGCACCCTCGATCAGATCCGCGCCTCGCTGCGCGATCCTGACTGTGACGGGCCGGATCAGGTCTATGCCATCGCGATGGACGTGGCCCGGCTACAGGATCGTCAGGAGCTGGAAAAACGGATGCTGCTGTTTGGCGTGGTCACCTATGCGGCTGGTCAACTTGGCGATGAACCGATTCGCAGCCAGGGCCACATCCACCGTATCAGCCAGCACAGCGGCTGGTCGCCGCCGGAGCTGTATGAAATCTGGCAGGGTAAGGCCATCATCTATATGCAGGAGTATGTTGAAGACGATCCGGGGCGCTGCTTTGCCGTCCTTGCCGGGCCGGGGGAGAAAGTGCTGGTCCCGCCGGGCTGGGGGCATGCCACAATTTCGGCCAGCCCGGATGAGGCGCTGACCTTCGGCGCATGGTGCGATCGCGAATACGGATTTGAGTATGAGGCGGTGCGGGCGCATAAAGGGCTGGCATGGTATCCGCTGGTGCAGGATAACAATATCATCTGGCAGCATAACGCCCACTATGTACCCGGCCGGCTACAGGTGATCACGCCGCGCAAATACACCGAGTTTGGCATTACGGACGAGCCTGTCTATCAACAATTTATTACCGACCCGGCGCGCTTTCAGTTTATTTCTAAGCCGGAAAAAGCGGCACCGTTGTGGCACCATTTTCATCCCTGATCGATGAAGATATCAGGTTGCAGAGCGTACCCTGCAACCTGAAAATGACTACTCCTCACTATCCGGCAACGTAAACCCGTTATCGGCAATCAGCTGGCGATACCAGTGGGCGCTCTTTTTCAGCCGCGTCTCTTTCGTCTGCGGATTAAACTCAACCAGGCCATACATATTCTTAAACTGATTGCTCGGCGACCACAAATCGATAAACGACCACAGGTGATAACCATGCAGGTTAACGCCTTCTGTCACCGCCCGGTGTACGCAGCGCAAATGCTGCTGCAAAAATTCGATTCGGTAATCGTCCTGAATTTCGCCGTTTGCGCCCCGGAAGTTCCACTCCTTTTCCACGCCCATGCCGTTTTCGCTGATGTAGCATTCGACGTTGCGGTAGTCCTGCTTAATCATCATCAGCGTATCGTATAGCGCCTGCGGATAAATCTCCCAGCCGCGGGAGGTGTTCATTACCCGGCCCGGCATGTCATAGAAATCATAAAAAGCGTTGCGATCCTTTTTTTCGCCCGCTTCAGGCGCGCGTTCTTTCGCTTTTACCCTGGCGGGGAAATAGTAATTTATGCCGAGGACATCAATCGTATTGTTGGCGATGATCTGCAAATCGTCAGGCGTAAACTGCGGCGCAGCGTCGATCTCTGCCAGCGTGGTGAAATAGTTTTCCGCAAAGCGCCCGTGGATCAGCGGATCGAGAAAACAGCGATAGTTTAACAGCGCAAAGGTTTCTGCGGCCCGGATATCTTCCGCGCCCTGGCTGCGGGGATAGACGTGGTTTATGTCGATAACCGAACCGATTTTTTTCTTAAAATGATGCTGTTTGTAACTCTCGACGACGCGAGCGTGCGCCAGCACCATATTGAAAATCACCTGGCTGTGATAGCGAAAATCGACAATATTCGGATAGCAGCGATTATCTAAATATTTAAGGTCGGCATCCACCCGCGGCTCGTTATAGATATGCCAGATATCCACCAGATCGTCGAACAACTCAAAGCACGTATGGCAATACGCCACGAAATCATCAATCACCTCACGATTGCCAAAACCGCCGCGATCTTCAAACAGTACCGGCATATCAAACCAGTACAGCACAACATAAACATCCATACCGCGCTGTTTTAAGTCACGGAAGATGGTCTGGTAGTAGTCTCTCGCCTGCGGATCGACATTCTTGCCGTCAGGCATCAATCTTGCCCACAGGATCGACGTGCGAAAGCTCTGGTGGTTTAATTGGGAGAGATAATCATGATACAGCGGATAACGGTGATACCAGTCTAAGGTCTCATCAGGGCTTTGTTGCTGATAAAAGCGCTCTGGCTGTAACTGGTAATATTTTTCATATACCGTTGCGGCTTTGCCCTCCTGGTCCCAGGCACCTTCGGTTCCCTGCGCCCAAATCGCGCTGCCCCAGGAAAAATGTTTCGGGAATGGGTAAAACATCATTCGCTCCTTCTTATTTAACCGTATTCTGTTTATTAATGATTCTGATAAATGGCAGCCATATAAGTACGCCAATGAATAAATTAAAAGCCTGTAATAACGCGCCCATAATCGAGTTGGTGGCGAGGAAGCCGGATATTAATGGCGGAGTGGTCCAGGGGATCTGTACGCCTGTAGGCCGGGGAACAATACCGAAGCGCATAAAGCAATAAGTGCTGATCACAAAAACCACCATAACCAGCACCCAGGGAATAAGAATAAAAACGTTCAATACTACCGGCAGCCCGAACGCCACCGGTTCTGATATGTTAAATATACCGGCGGGCACGGAAATTTTACCGATCTCGGCCCCCGCAGTGGCTTTCTTCGCAAATAACACCAGCGCGATAACCAGCGAGAAAAATTGCGGCCAGATAAACACCTCCATAAACTGCTGGGTGACGATGTACGGTAGCGGTTCCCCGGCCGCAAACGCCGAGGCATTGGCGGTGGAGGCCACCTGCCAGAGCGGTGACATAATCGCCCCGACCAGACTTTGCCCATGTAACCCCATAAACCAGAACAACTGGACGAAAAGGGCGGCGATCACGGTGGGAATGAGGCCGGTACCGATGTTCACCATCGGCGATTGCAGCACCTCATAAATGAATTTATTCATACTGCCATAGGGCGTGAGCGAGAAGCCAAAGCGAATAAGCGCCATCACCAGGAAGGTGATAATCAACGGCAACAGAAACAAAAATGAGTTTGCCACATTCGGAGGCACCATATCAGGCAGCTTAATCGCCAGATTTTTTGACGTTAGCCAGCGATAGAGCGAACAGGAGAAAAAAGCGGAGAAAATACCGACGAACATGCCGGCAGAACCCAGGTATTGAGTGGGAATGCTTACGCTGGTGGTGCCGTTTTCAGATACCACCGTAAAAGGAATTAAAATCAGAAACGAGCCTAAGACGACAAACAGGGTAAACAGTACTGAAATTTCGTATTCTTTGGCATAAAACCAGGCGATGCAGACGATAAGGTAAAGCGAAATTAATTCTAATGTGATATCCACGATAGGCGAAAGTATTTGTCTGACTAATAAAAGCGTCTCTGCGTTTACCACGGATTCAATAAACGGGAAATACATAATGATCAGTGCAAACGATCCGCCGATGGTAATCGGAATTAAAGAGACCATTGCGTTTTTTAATATGGTTAATGTTTTGTTGCGCGACACCCAGTTTCCTGTCGGGATAAGCCATTTTTCCAGAAATCCCTCTATCTTATTCATGATTATCTCCTGATGTTCAGAATAAAAAATTGGCTGCACAAAGTGATAACAGCAATTCCCGGTGTGGTTTTTATTTGAGTAAAAAGACCTGATTATAAAAAGAGTTATTAACGTACTATTGATCTTATTAATGTATTTCAGCCTCTCTTTTCATTAACCAGAAAGGCTGAAAATGCTTGCGGTTTATCCGCTGAACAGGCCGGTCAGCACGCCAATGGCGGCCAGCACCAGCAGGAGCAACATCGCTTTTACTGGCGATACGCCCCGTTTCGCCATCAAATACCAGGTTCCCAGCACAACGATAAGCGGGAGTAGCTGGGGGAAAATGCCGTCCAGCATTTGCTGAACGTGGATGTTCACCCCCTCTTTGGTAATAAACTCCAGGCCGGTGCCAAGCTTAACGTAGCTGGCCGCCACGCCGCCCATCACAAAGACGCCGAGCAATGATAATGCTTCGCGCAGGCGCGTGGATTTGCTGCTTACCAGCATCTCCACCGAGCCGGAGCCCATTTTGTAGCCTTTCAGAAACAGCAGCCACGAGCCGGGGATAATGATCGCCAGCCAGGCGATAGTATAAAACAGGGGGCCGAGGATGCTGCCGCCCGCCGCCAGCGCCATCCCGATGCTCAACAAAATGGGAATTAACATACCGGGGATCATCGAGTCGCCGATGCCCGCCACCGGGCCCATTAGCCCGACTTTTAACGTGTTAATGGTTTCGCCGTCGATAGGTTCGCCGTTAGCACGTTTCTCCTCCAGCCCTAGCACCATGCCGTTAACGATGGCCCCGAGCTGGGGTTCGGTATTATAAAATGAGGCGTGACGCCGCAGCATCTCCGTGCGCTGCGCCGCGTCCGGATAGAGCTTGCGGGCGACCGGCAGCAGGCTAAGACAAAAACCGAGCGATTGCAGGCGTTCAAAGCTCATTGACGACAGGTTGTGCATCATCCACGCCCGCCAGCAACGGCGCAGATCGCGACGGTTAAGTTTGCGCTCTTCCATCAGAATTCATCCTCATCAGCATCGGCCGCGCGCGGGGCATTAACGCTCTGCGGCGGTTCCGGTTTGTAGTTGTAGTGGATCAGCGCCAGCAGCGCGCCGACAATCACCAGCGCCACCATATTCAGCTTGAGAAAAACAATGCAGACGAAGCCCACAAGGAAGTAGATCAGCAGGGAGTAGCTCTTGATGATCTGCTTAAGCAAGATAGCGATCCCGACGGCAGGCAGGATGCCACCCAGCACGTTCATGGTTGAAAGCACGATTTTCGGCAGGCTTTCCATAAAGCCGCTGATATATTGCGCGCCAAAATAGACGGCAATAAACGTAGGCACAAAGCGCAGCACGAAGTTGGTGGCCTGCGGAAAAATAACGCTGTTGAGGTAAATACCGCGTGCGTTGTCCTGTTCTATCGCTGTGTCCGCACGATGGTTCCAGAAGGAGTTCAGCACCATCATGGCGTTAAACAGAATGGTGCCTGCAATGCCAATCGTCGCCGCCAGCGCGACCGCCACCTCCGGCCCCTGGCCTGAGAGCACGCCCAGTGCAATCGCCGGGTAAGCGACGAAGTTCAGATCGGCGGGCATTGAGCCGCCCGGCGTCACCATCGCGATATACACAGCCTGCACCGCCACGCCAATCATAATGCCGGTTTTCACATCGCCAAGGATCAGGCCAACCAGTAACCCTGAGACCAGCGGACGGGTGATCAGATACCAGCCGCCGGTCAGCCCCAGTAGCCAGGGGCAGCTAAGCGCGCCGAGATAGCAGAGAATGCCGATCAATGTAGCTTCAATAAACATCGTCGCCTCCTTATTTCAGTTTTTGCCGGGCGTCCTGCCACTGATAAGCGCTGGCATCGGGTACCAGGCGGAATTCAACAATGTGCCCGCGCTCGGTCAGCCAGTTAAACGCGGCAATCTCGTCGCCATTGACCGACTGGTTTGGGCCAATGGTAGTGGTGTTGGCACGCGCGCTCATCGGGCCGACGTTAATTTTGCCGTTGGCATTTTTCAGGCTGATCCCGGCCTGCTCAAGGCGCTGTAGCGTGACCGGCGATTTGCCGATCACGAAGTAATTTTTTTCACTGGCGATCACCTTCGGCAATTTTTCGATCGCCGTGGCGGTCGTAAAGAGCCAGACTTTGGTATCCGGAACGGCACCTTTCATCACTGAGGAGAGGAGCGGATCGGCGGCGACGGCGTCATCAATCGCGACGATGCCGTCGCAGGGCAATTCTTTCGCCCAGCGCGTCACCAGCTGTCCGTGAATAACCCGGTCGTCGATGCGAACAAATGAAATACTCATAGCAACTCCTTAAAAATCATCCGGCTGGGCTGATACTGTCAGCACCGCCTGGATCAGCGTAGGGTGAGTCAGCGCGATAAGTTGCCGGGCGGCGGCCTGCACGTCGCAAAAATGGCTCACGTCATCGGTTTGCAGCAGCATAGGGAAGTTAACGCCCGCCACGACCGCCACGGGCGGCGTCGTCTGAGGCGAAAATGCACGCTGGCAGGCGACATTCCACGGCGTGCCGCTTTGCATATCGCACAGCACCAGTACGCCATCCGCGCCTTCGCTGGCATCGGCCAGCACGCGGGAAAACGCCTGTTGAAAACCGTCAATACCCGCCTCTTCCGTGAGCGTCACCGCCCGCACGTTGGGTAGCTCGCCATACACCATCCGGCTGCTCTCCAGCAGGGCCAACGCCAGCGGCCCATGCGTGGCGACAATAAAATGGATCATGATTACCCCCTTACCCAGGCTTTGATCGTCGCCAGTTGCTGACCCTGACCTTTCCCCCACGGCGAAATGCGGTACTCGCCCACGCTCGCCGGGATGATGAACGTTTCGGCGTAGCGCACAATAAAGGGTTCAAAAGCGCCGGAGGGGCTTTCCACCCGCGCTTCCTCACCCTCCACCAGATTGAGCACGTTCACGCCGCCGTGGGTATGGTGCAGGACGGGGGCGGTAAACCAGTGACGGCGGGTTTCAATAAATTCACGCTCATGCAGGCCGGTACGCTCTTCGCGCCAGCCGTCGCCTTCCGCCAGCGGTTCGATACGGTTGACCAGGTTTTGCATCACCCAGTCGGTATTGCGCTGCCAGTCAATCACCTGCTCGCCGTGGTTCAGATGCACCGGACGGGGCAGGCCGTCCATTCCCAGGCGGCCCCAGTCCCACAGCTTGAAGGTAAAAATATACGGCGTAGCGCTGATCTCCAGCACCATTGTTCCCGCGCCGGAGCAGTGCACCGTGCCTGCCGGGATCAGAAAGTGATCGTGCTTGTGGGCCGGGATCGCGTTAACAAAACGGTCATCGTCAAAGGATTTTTCGCCGCGTTGCGCCGCATGCAGATCCGCCAGCATCGCCTGCGGCTGCGTTCCGGTTTTGGTGCCCAGATACACGGTTGCGCCGGGTTCCGCATCCAGAATGTAGTAGCTCTCATCCTGGGTATAGTGCATGCCAAACTGCTGCTGAATGTACTCCGTCAGGGGATGCACCTGGAAACTCAGGTTCTGACCGCCGATGGTGTCGAGAAAATCAAAGCGGATCGGAAACTCCGCGCCGAAACGAGCATGGACTTTCTCCCCCAGCAGTGGGCGGGGGTAGAGCAGTACCAGATCCTGAGAGGGGATCTCGATCCGCACATTGCCAAAACGTAGCAGCAGGCTGTTTTCCTCGGGCACGCAATCAAAACACCATGCGTAGTTCGGCGCTGAGGGATCGAGATCGAATCTTTCTTTCATCCACTGGCCGCCCCACACGCCGGGATCGAAGAACGGCATAACGCGGAAGGGCCGCCGGGTCGTTTGTTCCAGCCCCGCGCGCAGCGCCTCGCCGCTAACCATCGCGGGGGCATCGGCGACGGTCGTATCCAGCAGATAATCCATGCGTTTGAGCAGCGGCGTTTTATGCCGATCAAAAACGCGCCATTCGACGAAGAAGGCGCGTTTGTAACGCCTGAGCATCTCTTCATCGCTATTTTCCGCGCCCCAGTTGCCCAGTTCGCCGCTGCGCATGCGCTGCTGGATTTCCCAGCGCGGCATATCGGCGTAGATCAGCACGTCGCCAGGATGGACCAGCGATGCGCCAGGCCCGTAGACGATCACCAGCCCGCTCTGGATCTTCTCAACCTGTAGACGCAAGGCGTTCAGCTGCGCATCATCGAAAAATTCGTGAAGCTGATGGCAGGAGAGAACGCCAAAGACCCGGTCATCCGTCAGATTACGGGCCAGAAGATGATGCAGCGCCTGCGTATTTTTTCGTGCGGTCTCACTATTGATCGTCAGCGCAGCGTTGAAATCCGCCAACAGCTGTGATTGCAGCTCATTAAGCCGTACACCGGGGTAACAATCGATAACTAACACCGTGCGGGCCGCGCCGGAAAGCCGCGCCTTCAGCACCGCCATAATCGATTCCCAGCCGCGCCAGGCCTGATTGTGATATCCCGTAACGGCCACCTCCGGGAATCTGTCATACCGGGTTTTGTTCATGTTATCTCTCCATAATGACTACGCTAAGATTAATCGATTAACCTCATATGAAAAGAGTGGTTAACGCGATTAACCCGTCATTTATGGCAGGTCAGGGCGATCTGCGGTGGGATATGTGAATCGAGTCACAAAGAATCAGGCATTAAAAAGGTTATTCGATTAATCTATTATAAAAAGAGGGAGGAGATGATGACCACAATTACGCTGGCGGAGGTTGCAAAGCGCGCCGGGGTCTCTACGGCGACGGTATCCATGGTGTTACGTAACCGGGGACGCATTTCGCAGGCGACGCGTGAACGGGTGCTGAAAGCGCTGGATGAGTCCGGATACGTCTATAACCAGACCGCCGCCAACTTACGTAACCGCAGCAGCAACCAGGTCGGATTATTGCTGCATGATATTACCAACCCGTTTTATGGCGAAATGACGGCGGGATTAAGTCATGAAATGGAACGCCATGAGCTGTTGCTGTTTCTGGCGAACAGTGAAGAGTCCTGCGAGCGGCAGCAAAAGTTTGTCGATTCATTAATGCGCAATAACGCCTGCGGTATGGTGCTCTGCGCGGCACGCGAGACACCCCGTGCCTTTTTCGAGGCGTTAAAACGCCGCAATATTCCGGCCATTATGGTGGTGCGTCCGCCGGACGATCCGGGTTTTGACTTTGTAGGTACAGATAATTTTCTGGGAACGCAAATGGCGACCGCGCATCTGTTGAAACTGGGGCACCGACATATTGCCTTTATCGGCGGCAGCCAGCGCTCCAGGACGCGCGCGCAGCGCATCGGCGGCTTTACCAGTAAGCTGCTGGAAAATGGCATTGCGCCAAAAGCGGAATGGCTGGTTACCGCAGAGGCCAGCCAAAGCGACGGTTCACGGGTAGCGGAGACGCTGTTTAACCAGTATCCGCAAATTACCGCCGCGGTGTGTTATCAGGATATCGTCGCGCTGGGCGTCATGCAGGCGCTGCGTAAACTGGGGCGGGAGCCGGGACGCGACTTTGCGCTGGTGGGATTTGATGATATCAGCGAGGCGGCGCTGGTGCAGCCAGCGCTAACCACCGTATCGGTCGCCGCGAAAGAGATTGGCCGTAAGGCCGGAGAGCTGTTGTTTAGCCGCATCCAGGGCAATGATGAACCGCCTAAAAGCATCATTCTGCCTCCGGCATTAGTGGTGCGCGAGTCGTGCGGCTTTCGTTAACTATGTCTTTTACTGATACTGGCGTCGCTTTAACATAAATTTCTTATTATCGCTGTTTTCGGCTGGCAGCTTTTCGTCGGGCTGGTTAACCTGAGAACGTTTTGTAATCATTTTTTAACATAAGAGTAAGACTATGCATGATGCACAAATCCGCGTCGCCATCGCGGGCGCGGGCGGGCGTATGGGACGCCAGCTGATTCAGGCGGCTCTGGCAATGGACGGCGTGGCGCTGGGCGCGGCCCTTGAGCGGGAAGGTTCTTCTCTCATTGGCAGCGACGCGGGCGAACTGGCTGGCGCGGGAAACGCGGGCGTCGCCGTGCAAAGCCGCCTTGAAAGCGTTAAAGATGACTTTGACGTTTTTATTGATTTCACCCGTCCGGAAGGGACGCTGGCGCATCTGGCGTTTTGCCGCGAACACGGTAAAAGCATGGTGATCGGCACGACTGGTTTTGATGAGGCCGGTAAACAGGCGATCCGCGAGGCCGCCGAGGATATCGGGATTGTCTTTGCCGCCAACTTTAGCGTCGGCGTTAACGTCATGCTGAAGCTGCTGGAGAAAGCGGCGAAAGTGATGGGCGACTATACCGACATTGAAATTATTGAAGCCCACCATCGGCATAAAGTCGATGCGCCGTCAGGCACCGCGCTGGCTATGGGCGAAGCGATTGCTCAGGCGCTGGACAAAGATCTTAAGGATTGTGCCGTCTATAGCCGGGAAGGGCATACCGGCGAACGCGTGCCGGGCACCATTGGTTTTGCCACCGTGCGGGCTGGCGATATCGTTGGTGAGCATACGGCGATGTTTGCCGACATCGGCGAGCGCGTGGAAATTACTCACAAGGCGTCAAGCCGGATGACCTTCGCCAACGGTGCGGTGAGATCGGCTTTATGGCTTAAAAGTAAGGGTAACGGCCTTTTTGATATGCGAGATGTGCTTGATTTACACAGCCTGTAGGCATTTATTACCCATCGTGATGTGGTTATTGTAATCTCAATCTATTGATTACAAAGGGCAATATTTTATTGCCCTATTATTTTACCTTAATTTCGTGAATTATTGTCTGTAATGACGATAATTATGCTTTTTATGCGCTTTTAAAATCCTTTTCCGCTAAATTATCTTCTTCTCCGCTTGTTTTTTGCCCTTCAGTAATTTTTTATCAGCTATCTGCTGGCGCAAGCGTTTTCGTTGGCATTGCAGCAGGGGTTTTTGCGGGAAAAAGCCCCTATTCTTCATGGGTGGCGCAAAAGAATAATATAAATCGTGCTTTGAGTTGACTTTGAGACGACTTATCTGCAAAATGCCGCCGTTTGCCAGAAATCCACCGGTAAACGAAATTTGCATTGATTCACGCCATATTTATGAATTAATATGCAAATAAAGTGAGTGAATATTCTCTGGAGGGTGTTTTGATTAAGTCAGCGCTATTGGTTCTGGAAGACGGAACCCAGTTTCACGGTCGGGCCATCGGGGCAACGGGTTCGGCGGTTGGGGAAGTCGTTTTCAATACTTCAATGACCGGTTATCAAGAAATCCTCACTGATCCTTCCTACTCCCGCCAAATCGTCACTCTAACTTATCCCCATATCGGTAATGTCGGCACCAATGAAGCTGATGAAGAATCCTCTCAGGTCCATGCACAAGGACTTATCATTCGCGACCTGCCGCTGATAGCCAGCAACTACCGCAACACCGAAGACCTCTCTTCTTATCTCAAACGCCATAACATTGTCGCCATTGCCGATATCGATACCCGTAAGTTGACCCGTCTGCTGCGTGAGAAAGGCGCGCAGAACGGCTGCATCATCGCCGGAGATAACCCGGATGCGGCGTTAGCGCTGGAAAAAGCGAAAGCGTTTCCCGGCCTGAACGGCATGGACCTGGCAAAAGAAGTGACGACAGCGGAAACCTATAGCTGGACGCAGGGCAGCTGGACGCTGGCAGGTGAACTGCCGGAAGCGAAAGCCGAAGAAGAACTGCCATTCCACGTCGTTGCCTATGACTACGGTGCGAAGCGCAACATTCTGCGTATGCTGGTGGATCGCGGCTGCCGCCTGACCATCGTTCCGGCGCAGACCTCTGCCGAAGAGGTGCTGAAGATGAACCCGGACGGCATTTTTCTCTCCAACGGCCCCGGCGACCCGGCACCGTGCGACTATGCCATCACCGCAATCCAGAAATTCCTTGAGACCGACATTCCGGTCTTCGGCATCTGCCTCGGCCATCAGCTGCTGGCGCTGGCCAGCGGCGCAAAAACCGTGAAGATGAAGTTCGGCCACCACGGCGGCAACCATCCGGTAAAAGATATCGACAACAACACCGTGATGATCACCGCGCAGAACCACGGCTTTGCGGTTGACGAAGCGACCATGCCCGCCACGTTGCGCGTGACGCATAAATCGCTGTTCGACGGCACCTTGCAGGGCATTCACCGTACCGACAAACCAGCGTTCAGTTTCCAGGGGCATCCGGAAGCCAGCCCCGGCCCGCACGATGCCGCGCCGCTGTTCGACCATTTCATTGCGTTAATCGAGCTTTACCGTCAGTCCGCGAAATAATCAGGAGTTAAGAGAGCCATGCCAAAACGTACAGACATAAAAAGTATCCTGATTCTGGGCGCTGGCCCGATTGTTATCGGCCAGGCGTGTGAATTCGACTACTCCGGCGCGCAGGCGTGTAAAGCGCTGCGCGAAGAGGGCTACCGCGTCATTCTGGTGAACTCCAACCCGGCCACCATCATGACCGACCCGGAAATGGCCGATGCGACCTATATCGAGCCGATCCACTGGGAAGTGGTGCGTAAAATCATCGAAAAAGAGCGCCCGGACGCAGTGCTTCCGACCATGGGCGGTCAGACGGCGCTGAACTGTGCGCTGGAGCTGGAGCGCCAGGGCGTGCTCGACGAGTTCGGCGTCACCATGATTGGTGCCACCGCGGACGCGATTGATAAAGCCGAAGACCGTCGCCGTTTCGACGTGGCGATGAAAAAAATCGGCCTGGATACCGCGCGTTCCGGTATCGCGCACAACATGGAAGAGGCGCTGGCCGTAGCCGCCGACGTTGGCTATCCGTGCATTATCCGCCCCTCCTTTACTATGGGCGGCACCGGCGGCGGTATCGCTTATAACCGCGAAGAGTTTGAAGAGATCTGCGCCCGCGGGCTGGATCTCTCGCCGACCAACGAACTGCTGATTGATGAATCGCTGATTGGCTGGAAAGAGTACGAGATGGAAGTGGTGCGCGATAAGAACGACAACTGCATCATTGTCTGCTCCATCGAAAACTTCGATGCGATGGGCATCCATACCGGCGACTCCATCACCGTTGCCCCGGCACAGACCCTGACCGATAAAGAGTATCAAATCATGCGTAACGCCTCGATGGCGGTGCTGCGTGAAATCGGCGTTGAAACCGGCGGCTCTAACGTCCAGTTCTCGGTCAACCCGAAAGATGGTCGTCTGATTGTTATCGAAATGAACCCGCGTGTTTCCCGCTCCTCGGCGCTGGCTTCGAAAGCGACCGGCTTCCCGATTGCCAAAGTGGCGGCGAAACTGGCGGTAGGTTATACCCTTGACGAGCTGATGAACGACATCACCGGCGGCCGTACCCCGGCCTCGTTTGAGCCGTCCATTGATTATGTCGTCACCAAAATTCCCCGCTTTAACTTTGAAAAATTCGTCGGCGCGAATGACCGCCTGACCACCCAGATGAAATCGGTCGGCGAAGTGATGGCGATTGGCCGCACCCAGCAGGAGTCGCTGCAAAAAGCGCTACGCGGTCTGGAAGTGGGCGCGACTGGCTTTGATCCGAAAGTGAATCTTGACGACGCCGATGCGCTGACCAAAATCCGCCGCGAGCTGAAAGATGCCGGTGCCGAGCGTATCTGGTACATCGCCGATGCCTTCCGTGCCGGGCTATCCGTTGATGGCGTTTTCAACCTGACCAATATCGACCGCTGGTTCCTGGTGCAGATTGAAGAGCTGGTGCGTCTGGAAGAGAAAGTGGCTGAAGTTGGCATTAACGGCCTCGATGCTGATTTCCTGCGCCAGTTGAAACGCAAAGGGTTTGCCGACGCGCGTCTGGCTCAGCTGGCGGGCGTGCGCGAAGCGGAAGTACGCAAACTGCGCGACCAGTACAACCTGCATCCGGTCTACAAACGTGTCGATACCTGCGCGGCGGAGTTCGCCACCGATACCGCGTACATGTACTCCACCTATGAAGAGGAATGCGAAGCCAACCCGTCCGTTGACCGCGATAAAATCATGGTCCTCGGCGGCGGTCCGAACCGTATCGGCCAGGGCATCGAATTCGATTACTGCTGCGTTCACGCCTCGCTGGCGCTGCGCGAAGACGGCTACGAGACCATTATGGTCAACTGTAACCCGGAAACCGTTTCTACCGACTACGACACCTCCGACCGTCTGTACTTCGAGCCGGTTACCCTGGAAGACGTGCTGGAAATCGTGCGCATCGAGAAACCAAAAGGCGTTATCGTCCAGTACGGCGGCCAGACACCGCTGAAACTGGCGCGCGCACTGGAAGCCGCTGGCGTACCGGTTATCGGTACCAGCCCGGATGCCATCGACCGCGCAGAAGATCGCGAACGCTTCCAGCAGGCGGTTGACCGCCTGAAGCTGAAACAGCCTGCGAACGCCACCGTGACCGCGATTGAAATGGCTGTCGAAAAAGCTAAAGAGATTGGCTACCCGCTGGTGGTGCGCCCGTCCTACGTACTCGGCGGTCGGGCGATGGAGATCGTCTACGACGAAATCGACCTGCGTCGCTACTTCCAGACCGCCGTCAGCGTCTCTAACGATGCGCCGGTGCTGCTGGATCGCTTCCTTGACGATGCGGTAGAAGTGGATGTGGACGCCATCTGCGACGGTGAAATCGTGCTGATTGGCGGCATCATGGAGCATATCGAACAGGCGGGCGTCCACTCCGGCGACTCTGCCTGCTCGCTGCCGGCTTACACCCTGAGCCAGGAAATTCAGGACGTGATGCGTCAGCAGGTGCAGAAGCTGGCCTTTGAATTGCAGGTTCGTGGTCTGATGAACGTGCAATTTGCCGTTAAAGATAACGAAGTCTACCTGATTGAAGTTAACCCGCGTGCAGCGCGTACCGTCCCGTTCGTCTCCAAAGCCACCGGCGTACCGCTGGCGAAAGTGGCGGCGCGGGTGATGGCGGGCAGAACGCTGACCGAACAGGGCGTGACCAAAGAGATCATCCCGCCCTATTTCTCGGTGAAAGAGGTGGTGCTGCCGTTCAACAAATTCCCGGGCGTTGACCCGCTGTTGGGGCCAGAAATGCGCTCTACCGGAGAAGTGATGGGCGTCGGGCGCACCTTCGCCGAAGCCTTTGCCAAAGCGCAACTGGGCAGCAATTCGACCATGAAGAAAAAAGGGCGTGCGCTGCTCTCGGTTCGTGAGGGTGATAAAGAGCGGGTGGTGGATCTGGCCGCGAAGCTGCTTAAGCAGGGCTTTGAGCTGGATGCGACTCACGGTACAGCGGTGGTGCTCGGTGAAGCCGGGATCAACCCCCGTCTGGTCAACAAGGTGCATGAAGGCCGTCCGCACATTCAGGACCGTATCAAGAATGGCGAATACACCTACATCATCAACACCACCGCAGGGCGTCAGGCGATTGAAGACTCCAAACTGATCCGCCGCAGCGCGCTGCAATATAAAGTGCATTATGACACCACGCTGAATGGCGGTTTTGCTACCGCGATGGCGCTGAATGCGGATGCCACTGAGAAGGTGACGTCAGTGCAGGAAATGCACGCGCAGATTCAGAAGTAAAAATCAGGCATTAACAAAAAGCCAGCGCAAGCTGGCTTCAGACTGCTGACAAAATAGGTTGTCAGGGGAAACACCGGGATTGGGTTCCCGGAGGGAGGCCCAACCCGGTGGTCGCCCCGTGTTCCACGGACGGTTTGTCATCAACTCAAGCCAGCGAAAGCTGGCTTTTTTGTCTCTGTTGACCCCCTATATTTAATAGCCAATTTGTTTTTCACAACGGCAGGGGCATCCTTTACCATTAAAAACGTTTGTTTAATAAATCCAAATTTCACGTTGAAGGAGAAACGCGTGTTAAAAAGAATATTACTTCTGGGTGCCTGCATTACATTGACCGCCTGCTTTGGGGACAGTAAAGAATTCCTCATTGATAATCCCACGGAGAAACCATTAGCTATTTCGATTGATAATGAAAAAATAACCATTCCGGCAAAAGAAACGCAAAATATTAAACTGGAGGCCGGACAACATACCCTGTCGCTGGAAAATGGCGAAAGCGTTAAGTTCAGCGTCTTTGACGCGTGGCCCCGCTCGGGCGTTAGCGGGCTTATCAACCCGACCCGCACTCGTTATGTTTACGTGGTACAAAAATACCTGGCGGAAGGTGTACAGCCCACGAATGAAAATAGCGATGTCCATACCCTGACTATCGATGGTCAAACCGTCACCGGGCCGTTCAACGATCTGGGTAGCGAGCTGTTTATTGATAACTTCGAGCATAGCTGGGAGCTAAACCCGACCGAGGCGTTCCCGGAGTCGATGTCTTCTACTTCCAAAGACAATTACAAAACCAAAATCTTCCGGGTCGAGGATTTCAAGCATTACTACACCAATGAATTCTCTCCGGCCACCGATTACACTCAAGACATGCGTATCACCGAGTCGCGTTATCAGCAGCCTGAAATAACCGCGCATTTCAGCTCTCCTGAGCTACAGCAAAATCTGGACGACGCCACGAAAATCTACACCGCGTTTATTCATGCAGACTCGGCGAGCGATCAAAAGGATTTACTGAAGGAGTTTGAAAAACAGAATCGCGAGAAATGGCGCAATCCTAAAACGGGCGGCGAAGAGACGACGACGTATTATGAGATCATGAGCAACATAAACCACACCATGATGAGCTCGATTCTTGAGTTGAAAAAATAGCCCCAGCCGGTCAGGCATCTGTCAGCCCGGATGCCTGACTTCAGAACCTTCTGTATTTCCATCCGCTTTTAGTAATTTAGCCTAAAATAATCAGGTAAGTAATTAAATCCAACTGAAAGCAAGGGAGTACACCATGCGCAATAACTTACTCATCTCTTCGATTTTTGCTGCCGCAGCCCTGTTTACCGTCGCTGGTTGTACTTCCAACCAGGCGGTTAAAACCACCGATGGCAAAACCATCGTGACGGATGGTAAGCCGGAAGTAGACAGCGATACCGGTCTGGTTTCTTATGAAAATGCCGAAACTGGCAAAACAGAGCAGATTAACCGCGATCAGGTTAAAGGGATGAACGAGCTCGATAACTGATGAATCAAAACAAAAAGCCCCGGCCGGTGAAGACTGTGTCGGGGCTTTTTGCTTTATTGCCCCCGCAGAGCGGCGCTGAAGAGGGGGAACCCGTTGCAGATGCCCCGCAAAATAGAAATTTTTCTCATTCTTTACCCTGGCACCAGTCGACGAAAGATTAGGCTTTACGTATAGTGGCGACATTTTTTAGTATCCAGGAAAACTTCAATGATCAGTCTGATTGCGGCGTTAGCGGTAGATCGCGTCATCGGTATGGAAAACGCCATGCCCTGGGATCTACCGGCAGATCTCGCCTGGTTTAAACGTAACACCTTAAACAAGCCGGTCGTCATGGGTCGCCTGACCTGGGAATCCATTGGCCGTCCGCTACCGGGGCGTAAAAATATCGTGATCAGCAGCCAGCCCGGCTCTGACGATCGCGTGCAGTGGGTGAAGTCGGTTGATGAAGCGATTGCTGCCTGCGGCGATGCTGAAGAGATTATGGTGATCGGTGGCGGACGCGTGTACGAGCAGTTCCTCCCCAAAGCCAATAAACTCTACCTGACGCATATTGATGCCGAAGTGGAAGGGGACACACACTTCCCGGACTACGAGCCGGATGAGTGGGAATCGGTGTTCAGCGAATTTCACGATGCGGACGCGCAGAACTCGCACAGCTACTGTTTTGAGATTCTGGAGCGGCGTTAATGATTATCCTCCCGGCGATATCCTGTCGCCGGGAGAATGTACACATACCGTATGGAGAAGGGTATGAATACATTTTATCAGCTAAAAATTACGCTTAATAATATTGAGCCTGTCATCTGGCGGCGGTTTGTGGTGCCCGCCAACCTGACCCTTGATCGGCTGCATGATGTAGTCCAGATTGTGATGGGGTGGGAAGATAGCCATCTGCATCACTTCAAATTCAAGAAGCAAATATTTACCGAGTCTCCTGAATCAATAAAAGAAGAGAACGAAGCTGGCGTTCGTTTGAATACGCTGCTGAAAAGCCGGGGCAATAAACTGGCTTATCTCTATGATTTCAGTGACGGCTGGGAGCATGAAATTGTTCTCGAAGATAAAAATTATTTTTATGACGAGATGCTCACGCCTTTTGAATGTATCGAAGGGCTAATGGCCTGTCCGCCCGAGGATTGCGGTGGATCGACTGGCTATATGCGTATTTTGCGTGCCGTTTTCGATCCGCAAAATAATGAGGAGGACTATGAATTTTTCCTCGAGATGACCGGCCTGACTGATGTTCACGAGACTGACGTTCAGTCATTAGTATTCCAGTATGATCCTGGTGCCGTTAATGCGGTATTAGCCTTATATGCCCGCTGGTCACGGGATCGTGAGCTGCCTCTGGTTGATGATTATTGAGTCGCATAGCTTATTGATATTGATTATTTTGTCGGCCGGGTAAGGCGAAGCCGCCACCCGGCAAAACGGCGCATTCAACAGGAAAACAGGTTTGCCATCAACCTCGTTATTTCCTTTACTATACTTTTACGACGCCACTGCCTCGCCTTCCCCTAAATCCATCTGACGGTTCGACGGCTGGATAAAATAGTGCTTATCTTCCCAGCGCAGGCAGGTTAAATCCCCGCCCCAGCAGCAGCCGGTATCCAGCGCGTAAATGCCTTCCGGCGCGCCTTTGCCTTCCAGCGACGCCCAGTGACCAAAGGCAATGCTGTACGCCTCGGATACCGGTCCGGGTATAGCGAACCACGGCTTCAGCGGCGCAGGGGCGTTTTCCGGGGCTTCTTTCGCGTACATATCCAGCTGGCCGTTCGGGAAACAGTAGCGCATCCGGGTAAAGGCGTTGGTAATAAAACGCAGACGCGCCAGACCCGTCAGCTCGGGCGACCAGTTATTCGGCATATCGCCATACATCGCGTCGAGGAAGAAAGGGTAAGAGTCGCTGGCGAGTACCGCTTCGACATCGCGCGCGCAGGCGATGGCGGTCGGCAGATCCCACTGCGGCGTGATGCCCGCATGCGCCATCACCAGTTTTTTCTCTTCATCCACCTGGAGCAGCGGCTGACGGCGCAGCCAGTTAATCAGCTCGTCGGCATCCGGCGCTTCCAGCAATGGGGTAATACGATCTTTTGGCTTATTGCGGCTGATGCCAGCAAACACCGCCAGAAGATGCAGATCGTGATTGCCCAGCACCATGCGCACGCTGTCGCCAAGCGACTTGACGTAACGCAGCACTTCCAGCGAACCGGGGCCGCGGGCCACCAGATCGCCGGTTAGCCACAGGGTGTCTTGCTCAGGGGTGAATTCCACCTGGTTTAAGAGTGCGATCAGTTCATCGTAGCAACCATGAACATCGCCAATAAGATATGTCGACATAGTTTTAATGGATCAGAGTTGGAACTGCCAGACGGAAAACGGGTATATCGATGGTGAAAGCGTTGCCATCTTCATCGATCATGTCATAGTGGCCCTGCATCGTGCCGAGCGGCGTTTCAAGTACGGCACCGCTGGTGTATTGATATTCACTGCCTGGCGCGATGTGGGGCTGTACGCCAACCACACCTTCACCCTGTACTTCGGTTTCGCGGCCGTTAGCGTTGGTAATCAACCAGTAACGGCCCAAAAGCTGAACCGGATGTCGCCCCAGATTACGAATAATTACCGTATAGGCAAAAACGTAACGCTCATCGTCCGCAGAGGATTGCGATTCAATGTAGACGCTCTGGACCTGTACGCAAATTCGGGGCGAGTCGATCATGGTTTAGCTCTCCTTTGGTGGCGCGTTATCCACCAGATAATTGGCCAGCTTACAGTATTGTGCAACCGAGATATTCTCTGCGCGCATCGCCGGATCGATACCCAACTCCGTCAGTACCTCAACGCTAAACACATTGCCGAGACTGTTACGGATGGTTTTACGCCGCTGGTTAAAGGCTTCGGTGGTAATACGGCTCAGCACGCGAATTTCTTTTACCGGGTGCGGCATGACGGCATGCGGCACCAGACGTACCACAGCGGAATCCACTTTTGGCGCAGGCGTAAATGCCGTTGGCGGCACTTCCAGCACCGGGATCACCTGGCAGTAATATTGTGCCATGACGCTTAATCGACCATACGCTTTACTGTTTGGCCCTGCAACCAGTCGATTAACCACTTCTTTTTGCAGCATGAAGTGCATGTCGGCGATGGCATTAGTATAGGTAAACAGGTGGAACATCAGCGGGGTAGAGATATTGTACGGCAGGTTGCCAAACACGCGTAGCGGCTGACCCAGCTCCTGCGACAGCTCGCCGAAGTTCATGGTCATCGCATCCTGCTGGTAAATCGTCAGCTTCGGCCCGAGGAACGGGTGCGTTTGCAAACGGGCAGCCAGATCGCGATCCAGCTCGATCACCGTCATTTTATCAAGACGTTCGCCGACAGGCTCGGTCAATGCGGCAAGGCCCGGGCCGATTTCGACCATCGCCTGACCTTTTTGCGGATTAATGGCCGCGACAATGCTGTCGATCACGAACTGATCGTTGAGGAAGTTCTGCCCGAAGCGTTTACGGGCTAAGTGGCCCTGATGGACTCGATTATTCATTTAGTATTAACAATCATTTTGATGGCGAGGTTAAGCGCCGTAATAAAACTGCCGACATCCGCTTTCCCCTGGCCCGCCAGTTCCAGCGCGGTACCGTGGTCAACGGAAGTACGAATAAAGGGCAAGCCGAGGGTGATATTTACGCCCCGACCAAAGCCCTGATATTTTAGCACGGGGAGGCCCTGATCGTGGTACATCGCCAGCACGGCGTCTGCACGATCGAGGTATTTCGGCTGAAATAACGTGTCGGCGGGCAGCGGCCCGCTCAGATTCATGCCTTTGGCACGCATCTCTTCCAGCACCGGGATCAGGATGTCGATCTCTTCGCTGCCCATATGGCCGCCTTCACCCGCATGAGGATTCAGGCCGCACACCAGCACATGCGAATCTTTAATACCGAACTTGCTCTGAAGGTCGCCATGCAGAATGGTAATGACCTCGCGCAGCAAATCCGGGGTGATCGCATCAGCAACGTCGCGTAGCGGCAAATGCGTCGTCGCCACCGCCACGCGCATTACTTCCGTCGCCAGCATCATCACCACTTTTTCTGCCTGCGCACGCGCTTCAAAAAACTCGGTATGCCCGGTGAAAGGAATACCTGCGTCGTTGATCACCCCTTTATGCACGGGACCGGTGATCAGCGCGGCAAACTCATCGCTCAGGCAGCCATCGCAGGCGCGGGCCAGCGTTTCTACCACGTAGTGCCCGTTTTCCACGCTGAGTTGACCCGCGATGACAGACGCACGGAGCGCAACGGGTAGCAGCGTCAACGTTCCCGCACGCTGCGGTTGCGCCGGTTGTGAGTCACTATAGGGCCGTAGAGAAAGCGGAAGACCGAGCATCGCTGCCCGGTCTATCAGGAGGGTTGCATCGGCGCAAACAACCAGTTCTACCGGCCAGTCGCGCTGTGCAAGCTGGACCACCAGGTCCGGGCCAATCCCGGCAGGTTCGCCGGGAGTGATCACCACACGGTGAGGATACGCCATTATTCGCTCAGAATTTTAACGTAGGCCGTCGCACGCTGTTCCTGCATCCAGGTTGCCGCTTCTTCAGACATTTTCCGGTTCATCAACATACGGTAAGCTTTGTCTTTCTGGGCTGCGTCGGTTTTATCAACCTGGCGCGTATCCAGCATTTCGATCAGATGCCAGCCGAAGGAGGAGTGCACCGGGGCGCTCATCTGGCCCTTGTTGAGTTTCATCAGCGCATCGCGGAACGCCGGATCGTACATATTTGGCGTTGCCCAACCCAGATCGCCACCCTGGTTTGCCGAGCCTGGATCCTGAGAGAACTCTTTCGCCGCGTTAGCAAACGTGGTTTTACCGCTCTTAATGTCCGCGGCAATTTGTTCCAGCTTCAGGCGCGCCTGATCGTCAGTCATGATCGGTGACGGTTTCAGCAGGATATGACGGGCATGGGCTTCAGTCACAGAGATGTTCTGATTCTGACCGCGCATATCGTTAATTTTCAGGATATGGAAGCCGACGCCCGAGCGGATTGGGCCGATGATGTCGCCTTTTTTCGCCGTGCTCAGCGCCTGCGCGAAGAGTCCAGGCAGTTCCTGAATACGGCCCCAGCCCATTTGCCCGCCCTGCAACGCTTGCTGATCGGCAGAGTAGCTGATAGCCAGTTTGCCGAAGTCAGCGCCGTTACGGGCCTGCTCAATAATGGAGTTTGCCTGTTGCTGTGCTTCGCTGACCTGCTCGGAAGATGGATTTTCCGGCAGCGGCAGCAGAATGTGGCTCAGGTTAAGCTCGGTGCTGGCGTCGTTCTGGTTGCCGATTTGCTTCGCCAGGGAATCCACTTCCTGCGGCAGTACAGTAACGCGACGACGCACTTCGTTGTTACGCACTTCAGAGATGGTCATCTCTTTGCGGATCTGGCTGCGATAGGTGCTGTAATCCAGCCCATCGTAAGCCAGACGGCTGCGCATCTGATCCAGCGTCATGTTGTTCTGTTTAGCAATGTTAGCAATGGCCTCATCGAGCTGCTGATCGGAGATTTTCACTCCCATCTTCTGTCCCATTTGCAGGATGATCTGATCCATGATCAAGCGTTCGAGGATTTGGTGACGCAGCGTGGCGTCGTCCGGCAGCTGTTGCCCGGCCTGGCCCGCGTTCATTTTTACCGACTGCATCAGGCCATCAACGTCGCTTTCAAGAACGACGCCGTTATTGACGACGGCTGCTACTTTATCGACAACCTGCGGGGCAGCGAACCCTGAATTCACCACCAGTGCGAGGGCGAAAGCAGGAAGCAGCGTTTTCCAGTTCTTCATACATTTTCCATTTCAATTAACCGCAATGCGGATTACGTTTTCAAACAACTGCATTACAGAGAGCTACGGTAAGGCAAAATGTTCGAGCGCAGCATCTGCTGTGTGCCCAGACCATAGTTCGAACTCAGGCCACGCAGTTCAATATTAAAGCCGATGACGTTATCGTACACGCTTTGGTCGTTTTCCCAGCCGTTAAGTTTACGCTCGTAACCGACGCGGATCGCATAACAGCAGGAGTTATATTGCACGCCTATCATCTGGTCAGCGGCTTTTTTCTCGTTGGTATCGAAATACCATGCGCCCACCACCGACCAGCGATCGGCAATTGGCCAACTGCCCGCCGCGCCGACCTGAGAAATACCCTCTTTATACTCATCCGACGTGGCGTATGACGGCAGCGTCGCCTGAATATATTCCGGGCTGGCGTAACGGTAGTTCAGCTGTAACATACGATCCTGGTCACGACGATATTCAATGGTACTGCTGCTGGTGGCAATGTTATCCAGACGCGTATCGTACTGGAGGCCGCCACGCAGACCCCAGCGATCGGAGATGCGCCAGTAAGTATCGCCCGCCCAGACCAGCGAGCCGGTTTGGTCGTCATCTTCCCATTTAATATTATCGTCATCACCGGTGCGCGACTCGGTGAAGTAGTAGATTTGACCTACGGAAACGTTAAAACGTTCCACGGCGGCGTCATCATAAATTCGCGAGGTCAAACCGGTGGTGACCTGATTTGCCGAGGCGATACGGTCGAGGCCGCCATAGCTACGGTCGCGGAACAGGCCGGTGTAGTCTGATTGCAGTAATGATGAGTCGTAGTTATTGATGTGGCTCTGGTCGCGATAAGGCACGTACAGATACTGGGCGCGCGGTTCAAGAGTCTGGGTATAGCCTTCCGCCCAGTTCATATCGCGCTCGAAAATCATTTTGCCATCGACTTTGAACTGCGGCATCACGCGGTTGACCGAGTCATCGAGCTGATTGGTGTTGTTGCGGTTATAGGTATCCAGATTGGTCTGCTGATAATGCGTCGCCAGCAGTTTGGCTTCCGTATTCACGCTTCCCCAGCCGTTAGACAGCGGCAGGTTGATAGTCGGTTCAAGGTGCAGACGCGTGGCTTCCGGCTGGTTGCTTTCGGTATTGACGAAATGCACCGCCTGACCGTAAATACGGGTATCAAACGGACCGACATCATTTTGATAGTAGTTGACGTCGAGCTGCGGCTCTGCGGAGTAGCTGCTGTTGTTCTGATCGCTGAAGACCTGGAACTGTTTGGTGGAGACGGTGGCATCAAAGTTCTGCACCGCATAGCCAAGGCTGAATTTCTGCGTGGCATAGCCGTCGGTACTGGAACCGTATTTACTGTCAAAGTCGTTAAAATAGTTAGAGTCGCTGACTTTGGTATAATCGACGTTAAAGCGCCATACTTGGTCCAGAACCCCACCGTGTTGCCAGTAGAATAACCAACGATGGCGGCTGCCTTCTTTATCGTGATCGTCCTGATAAACGTCATCTGACGGCAGGTAGTCCAGCTCCATCAGACCTGCGCCCGCCTGAGTCAGATAGCGGAATTCGTTCTCCCACATCACGTTGCCACGACGGTGCATGTAGTGCGGCGTGATGGTGGCGTCCATGTTGGGCGCGATGTTCCAGTAATATGGCAGAGTGAACTCAAAGTAGTTCTTGCTGCTGTATTTGGCGTTAGGGATCAGAAAACCAGAGCGACGCTTGTCACCCACCGGTAATTGCAGGTAGGGACTGTAAAAGACCGGAACCGGACCGAGCTTAAAGCGGGCGTTCCAGATTTCCGCAACCTGCTCTTCGCGGTCGTGGATCACTTCGCTGCCCACCACGCTCCAGGTATTTGATCCCGGCAAACATGAGGTAAAGGTGCCGTTTTCCAGGATGGTGTAGCGGTTTTCGCCACGCTGTTTCATCAAATCCGCGTTACCGCGTCCCTGACGGCCCACCATCTGATAGTCGCCTTCCCAGATATTCGTATCTTTGGTGTTCAGGTTGGCCCAGCCTTTCGGCCCTTTCAGGATCACCTGGTTATCGTCGTAGTGCACGTTGCCGAGCGCATCGACGGTACGCACCGGTTCAGGCTGACCTTCGGCTTCTTTTTGATGAAGCTGGACTTCATCGGCCTGCAGGCGGCTGTTGCCCTGATTGATATCCACGTTGCCGGTAAAAGCGGCGTTATCGGGATAATTTCCTTTGGCATGATCGGCGTTGATCGTGACCGGTAATTCGTTTGGCTCGCCCTCCACCAGAGGACGGTTATAGCTCGGCACGCCCAGCATACACTGCGAGGCGAGATCGGCGGCCATACCCTGCTGGCTGTACAGGGCGCTGGCGATCATGGTGGCCAGAAGGGTGGGAATACGTTTTTTCATACGTTTTATTGTTGTTCCGTCATCAGTGGCGTAGCGACTAGCAAACGGTCAGAGACTAACTTACTCATCCGCATCGCGCTAGTCTTAATCCTGCCCGTTTCATGCCCTTGTGTTAGGCACGGCATTGAATGACGGGTATGATAAAACATATTTTAGTCGCAGGCATGACGATTTGGGGAGTATATGCAGTATTGGGGCAAAGTGATTGGCGTAGCAGTGGCATTAATGATGGGCGGCGGCTTCTGGGGCGCGGTGCTGGGGCTGCTGATAGGCCATATGTTTGATAAGGCGCGAAGCCGTCGGCTGAACTGGTTTGCCAATCAACAGGAGCGACAATCGCTGTTTTTCGCCACTACCTTCGAGGTGATGGGCCATTTAACCAAATCGAAAGGCCGCGTCACGGAAGCGGATATCCAGATCGCCAGCGTGTTTATGGATCGCATGAATCTGCACGGCGAATCACGCAGCGCTGCCCAGCAGGCGTTTCGCGTGGGTAAAGCGGATAACTACCCGCTACGTGAAAAAATGCGCGCCTTTCGTAGCATCTGTTTTGGCCGTGCCGATTTGATTCGGATGTTTCTGGAAATTCAGATCCAGGCGGCGTTTGCGGACGGACAATTGCATCCTAATGAACGCGAAGTGCTGTATGTGATTGCCGAGGAGTTAGGCATTTCCCGCACGCAGTTCGATCAGTTCCTGCGCATGATGCAGGGGGGGGCGCAGTTTGGCGGCGGATATCAGCATCAGCAGCAGTCCGGCGGCTGGCAGCAGGCGCAGCGCGGACCGACGCTGGAAGATGCCTGTAACGTGCTGGGCGTGAAGCCGACCGATGACGGGACGACCATCAAGCGCGCTTACCGCAAACTGATGAGCGAACATCATCCGGATAAGCTGGTGGCAAAAGGTCTGCCGCCGGAGATGATGGAGATGGCGAAGCAGAAAGCGCAGGAGATCCAGAAGGCGTACGAGCTGATTAAAGAGCAGAAAGGATTTAAGTAAGGTCGACAACGTGGCCCGGAATAATGCCATTACCCCACGATAATGCCGGGTGGCGGCTTCGCCTTACCCGGCCTGTAAAATCGACAATATCAGCGAGTTATGCCATAACTGTAGGCCCGGTAAGCGCAGCGCCACCGGGCATTATGGCACCTCGCCAGCGCCAACGAGGACCGTTATCAGAAATTCGCTGGCACCTTAAAGGTCATCGAACTGCCATACGCCGGATGGGTAATGGTCAGCATCTCCGCGTGCAGCAGCAGACGTGGCGCTAACGCCAGCGCCTCCGGCGTAGCGTAGAACCGATCGCCGAGGATCGGATGGCCCAGCGCCAGCATATGCACGCGCAACTGGTGCGAGCGCCCGGTAATTGGCTTCAGCACCACGCGAGCGGTGTTATCCGCCGCGTACTCCACCACCTCATACTCCGTTTGCGCCGCCTTACCGGTCTCAAAACAGACTTTCTGCTTTGGCCTATTCGGCCAGTCGCAGATCAGCGGCAAATCCACCAGTCCTTCCGCTTTTGCCGGATGACCCCAGATCCGCGCCACGTACTGTTTTTTCGGCTCGCGCTCGCGAAACTGGCGTTTCAGCTCCCGCTCGGCGGCTTTGGTCAGCGCCACCACAATCACGCCGCTGGTGGCCATATCCAGACGATGCACGGATTCGGCCTGCGGATAATCACGCTGAATGCGCGTCATCACGCTGTCCTTATGCTCCTCAAGACGCCCCGGTACGGACAACAGGCCGCTCGGCTTGTTGACTACCATAATGTGTTCATCCTGATACAGAACGACCAGCCAGGGCTCCTGCGGCGGATTGTAGTTTTCCATCCCCATATTCGATTCCGTTACTGATGCGTGACGACAATCAGACGCAGCGCGTCCAGACGCCAGCCCGCCTGATTCAGGCTTTCCATCACCTGCTGGCGGTTGCTGTCGATGGCCTCCAGTTCATCCTCACGAATGTTCGGATTGACAGCTTTCAGCGCTTCCAGACGCGACAATTCGGCAGACAATTTCTCGTCGGCCTCGCTGCGCGCCGCATCAATAAGCAGGCGGGCGGCTTTTTCAATCTGCGCTTCGCCCTGTTGCAGAATGGCGTGAACCTCCTGCTGCACGGCGTTAACCAGCTTGCTGCCGGTATGACGGTTAACCGCACTGAGCTGGCGGTTAAAGGTCTCAAACTCGACCTGCGCGGCCAGGTTAGTGCCGTTTTTATCCAGCAGCATGCGCACCGGTGTCGGCGGCAGGAAGCGGTTAAGCTGGAGCTGTTTCGGTGCCTGTGCTTCGACAACGTAGATCAGTTCCAGCAGCAGTGTGCCTACCGGCAGCGCCTTGTTTTTCAGCAGTGAAATGGTGCTGCTGCCGGTATCGCCGGACAAGATCAGATCCAGACCATTGCGGATCAGCGGATGTTCCCAGGTAATAAACTGCGCATCTTCACGCGACAGCGCGATATCACGCTCAAACGTAATAGTGCAGCCATCTTCCGGCAGGCCGGGGAAATCTGGCACCAGCATATGATCGGACGGCGTCAGGACAATCAGGTTTTCACCGCGGTCATCCTGGTTAATGCCGACGATGTCAAACAGGTTCATGGCGAAGGCGATCAGGCTGGTATCGTCATCCTGCTCTTCAATACTTTCTGCCAGCGCCTGCGCTTTCTCGCCGCCGTTGGAGTGGATCTCCAGCAGACGGTCACGCCCCTGTTCAAGCTGGGCTTTCAGCGCATCGTGCTGCGCGCGGCAGGATTTGATCAGCTCATCAAAGCCGTCGCTGTTTTCCGGGGCGGCCAGATAGTTGATCAAATTGTTATACACCGTGTCGTAAATCGCGCGGCCGGTCGGGCAGGTATGCTCAAACGCATCCAGACCTTCGTGATACCAGCGTACCAGCACCGACTGTGCGGTTCTTTCGAGATAAGGAACGTGGATCTGAATATCGTGCGCCTGACCGATACGGTCCAGACGGCCGATACGCTGCTCCAGCAGGTCCGGGTTAAACGGCAGGTCAAACATCACCAGGTTGCTGGCAAACTGGAAGTTACGCCCTTCAGAGCCGATTTCCGAGCACAGCAGTACCTGCGCGCCGCTGTCTTCTTCGCCAAACCACGCGGCGGCGCGGTCGCGTTCGATGATCGACATGCCTTCGTGGAAGACCGCGGCGCGGATGCCTTCGCGCTCGCGCAGCACCTGCTCCAGTTGCAGGGCGGTGGTGGCCTGGGCACAGATCACCAGCACTTTCTGCGAGCGGTGGCTGGTCAGATAGCCCATCAGCCATTCCACGCGCGGATCGAAGTTCCACCAGGTGCCGGTATCGCCTTCAAATTCCTGATAAATCTGCTCCGGATAGAGCATATCGCGCGCCCTGTCTTCCGCGCTTTTGCGCGCGCCCATGATGCCGGAGACTTTAATCGCGGTCTGGTACTGGGTCGGCAGCGGCAGTTTGATGGTATGCAGTTCGCGTTTCGGGAAGTCTTTCACCCCGTTACGGGTATTGCGGAACAGGACGCGGCTGGTGCCATGACGGTCCATCAGCATGGAGACCAGTTCCTGACGGGCGGATTGTGCGCCGTCGCGGTCGCTGTTCGCCGTTTGCAGCAGCGGTTCAATATCCTGTTCGCCGATCAGCTCACCGAGCATATTCAGTTCGCTGTCGCTGAGTTTATTGCCCGCCAGCAGCAGGGCGACCGCGTCGGCGACCGGACGGTAGTTATTCTGTTCTTCCACAAACTGCGCGAAGTCGTGGAAGCGATCCGGATCCAGCAGGCGCAGGCGCGCAAAGTGGCTTTCCATTCCGAGCTGTTCCGGCGTGGCGGTCAGCAGCAGAACCCCCGGTACGTGACCGGCCAGTTCTTCAATGGCGCTATATTCGCGGCTCGGTGCGCTTTCACTCCACACCAGATGGTGAGCTTCATCGACTACCAGCAGATCCCACTCGGCATCACACAGATGCTCAAGGCGCTGTTTATTGCGACGCACGAAGTCCAGCGAGCAGATCACCAGTTGTTCGGTTTCAAACGGATTATCGGCATCGTGCTGCGCTTCGGCATAACGCTCATCGTCAAACAGCGCAAAACGCAGGTTAAAGCGACGCAGCATTTCTACCAGCCACTGATGCTGCAACGTTTCCGGCACCACCACCAGTACGCGCTCAGCCGCACCAGAAAGCAGTTGCTGATGCAGGATCATCCCGGCTTCGATGGTTTTACCCAAACCGACTTCATCAGCCAGCAGCACGCGCGGTGCGTGGCGACGGCCAACGTCATGGGCAATGTTGAGCTGATGCGGGATCAGGCTGGTGCGCTGGCCGCGCAGGCCACTGTACGGCATACGGTACTGTTCGCTCTGGTATTTACGCGCGCGATAGCGCAGCGAGAAGCGATCCATACGGTCGATTTGTCCGGCGAACAGACGATCCTGCGGTTTGCTGAACACCAGTTTGCTGTCGAGGAAGACTTCGCGCAGCAGAACGTCTTTTTCGTCAGTGTCCAGCCGCGTTCCGGTATAGGCGAGCAGGCCATTTTCTTCTTTTACGTCATCAATGTGCAGTTGCCAGCCTTCATGACTTGTTACGGTATCGCCCGGATTGAACATGACGCGGGTCACGGGAGAGTCGCTGCGTGCATACAGGCGATTTTCGCCGGTGGCCGGGAATAACAGCGTGACAGTACGCGCGTCCATCGCGACAACAGTACCAAGTCCTAGTTCGCTTTCGGTGTCGCTGATCCAGCGTTGACCAAGTGTAAAAGGCATATGTGTTCGGCTCTATCTCTTTGATTGCAGGCAATAACCGACCTCTGCCATCCGAAGGTGGCAGCGGTCTGAATTGGGTCCAGGAGTGGAAAGGGCGCTATGGTACTGGATGGCAACGGATTCGTCACGTATCAAAATAGCCCCAGTTGCCCCGTCACTAGTGTAGCAAAATTATCGTTCATAAAGGGGAGTATCCCTTCGGCGACCGGCTCAAGCTGGCGGGTCAGGTAGTGGTCGTAATCTAAGGGTGAATGCTGGTAATCAACCGGCTCCGGCCCGTTAGTGGTCCAGACGTATTTAATGGTCCCGCGGTTTTGATATTGCGCGGCGCGGCCGCGCTTCAGATTCTCTTCATCTGCCAGCCGCGCGGCGCGCACGTGCGGTGGGACATTACGCTGATATTCGCTCAGCGGACGGCGCAGACGTTTGCGATAGACCAGCCGATCGTCCAGTTCACCCGCCATCAGTTTGTCGATGGTCTCACGCACGAAATCCTTATAAGGCTCGCGGCGGAAAATACGCAGGTACAGCTCCTGCTGGAACTGCTGCGCCAGCGGCGTCCAGTCGGTGCGCACGGTTTCCAGCCCTTTAAATACCATCTGCTGTTTTTCGCCTTCCTGAATCAGTCCGGCGTAGCGTTTTTTGCTGCCGGTCTCGGCACCGCGAATGGTTGGCATCAAAAAGCGGCAGAAGTGGGTCTCAAACTCCAGCTCCAGCGCGCTGGTTAAGTTCTCTTTTTTCAGCTCCGCCTTCCACCAGTCATTCACTTTTTTCACCAGCGTCTGACCAATCTGCGCGGCATCATCTTCACTGTGGGAACGTTTGAGCCAGACAAAAGTGGAGTCGGTGTCGCCGTAAATTACGTCATAACCTTCCGCTTCGATCAGGGCTTTGGTCTGACGCATGATCGCATGGCCGCGCATGGTGATCGACGAGGCCAGACGTGGATCGAAAAAGCGACAGGCGCTGGTGCCGAGCACCCCGTAGAAGGCGTTCATAATGATCTTCAGCGCCTGCGACAATGGCTTGTTGCCCTGACGTTTGGCTTCTTCGCGCCCGTGCCAGATTTGGCTGACGATCTCCGGCAGACAGTGTTTGTCGCGGGAAAACCACGCGTCGAGAAAACCTTCGGTGCTGTGGGTGGGATCGGGCTGCGCCATGCCTTCAATCAGCCCGACCGGGTCGATCAGAAAGGTGCGGATAATCGACGGATACAGGCTCTTATAGTCCAGCACCAGCACCGAATCATACAGGCCAGGCCGGGAGTCCATCACGTAGCCGCCGGGACTGGCCTGCGGCGGCACCGAACCCATATTCGGCGCAACGTATCCGGCGCGATGCATCCGCGGGAAATAGAGATGGCTGAAGGCGGCGACCGACCCGCCGTGGCGATCAACCGGCAGGCCGTTGACCGTTGCCCGCTCCAGCAGGAAGGGCATGATCTCCGTTTTATGGAAGATACGGGTCACCAGTTCGCAGTCTTTGAGGTTATACGTGGCTAATGCAGGTTTATCTTCGGCGAAACGGCGGTCAATTTCGTCCATCCGGTCCCACGGGTTATCAATCGATTTCCCTTCGCCCAGCAGCTCTCGCGACACCGATTCCAGCGAGAATGAGGAGAAGTTCCAGAATGCCGATTTCAGCGCGTCAATGCCGTCGATGATCACCCGGCCGTTCATCTGCGCGAAAAACACGCCGTTTTTAAATCCGTGCTCGCGCCACTCCAGCTCGCTGTTACCGCGTCCCAGGCGCAGTGGAATGCGATAGCGTTCGGCATGCTTTTGCAGCATGCGTAAATCAAACCCCACCACGTTCCAGCCGATTAGCACGTCCGGATCGTGCTCCGCAAACCAGGCGTTAAGTTTCTCCAGCAGCTGCGGACGGCTGGCAACATACTCCAGGTGAAAGTCGAGGGGCGGATCTTCACCGTTGGGCTGCCCGAGCATATAGACTACCCGCTGACCGCAGCCTTCAAGACCAATACAGTACAGTTCGCCGTGGCGGGTCGTTTCGATATCCAGCGATACCCATTTCAGCGGCGGACGATAGTGCGGGTTGGGCTTCAGGCGAGCGTTAATCAGTGCGCCATTCTGCTCATCACCGTCAACCCAGACCGGTGCGGTAATAAAACGCTCCATCAGGAAGCGCTCTGGCGGGCGCACGTCAGCTTCATACACGGTGACGCCGTTCTCGCGCAGCCGTTTTTCATAGTTCATTAACTGGCGGTGAGAGCGGCAGTACAGCCCGTAAACCGGGCGACGGTGAAAATCTTTTAGTTCAAGCGGCGTGAGGCGAAAACCATGTTCGGCGCTTAAGGTTTGCTCAGCGCGCGCGACGTGGTCAGCAGCAATAAAGGCCACGGATTCCTGCGGCGGCAGGGTGACGTGCAGCGGACCGTTATCCGTCGCCAGCCAGAATGTCACTTCCGTCCCCTGCGGGGTATCCCGCCAGTGCCGGGTTAAAATAAAGCCTTCTCGCGCCTGCGCCACGCTCAGTTCTCGTCAATAAAATCAGACGTTATTATAACCGTTTTCAGCGCTGGGTACTGACTTTTTGTACAGCGGTATGCGGCATCAGGCGGTAGATACGATAACCGGTATACCAGAACGACTCCTGTGCCAGCATCGGAAGACGAGTAGACCAGCTGCGGAACTGCGAGCCAGGCGTTGGGGACGACCAGGCCTGAATATTGTTGTCCCAGGCCATCAACATTAAGCGATGCATATGCAGAGGATCGCTGACCATCAGGGCGGTGGTGAGATGTTGTTCCTGCATCAATGTCCTGGCATTTTTAACGTTCTCGCGGGTTTTTGTTGAGGTCTCTTCCATCAGGATGGCAGAGGCGGGGATCCCCTGCGCCAGCAGGTACTGGCGGGCGATGGCGGCGTCGGATCGCTGTGCATGAGCGCTGAGGCCGCCAGTTAAGATAACCATCCGCACCAGCCCCTGTTGCCAGAGATGAACGGCGTGATCGAGCCGTGCCTGAAACACCGGCGAGGGCTGGTCGCCCTGAATGCCCGCGCCCGCGACGATGGCGCAGTCGGCTTTTTGCGTTTGATCCTCCAGGCTGAAATGATAAATGGCGATGGCATTGTAGATAAATACCGTGGCGATGATGACGATAAACAGCACTGCCCCACGCCCCGCATATTTTAGTTTCATTTCTGCCAGCCCCTGGACACGTTATCCTGCCTGGAATTGATTGGGGTTATCCTTGCATAAAAACGCAATGCGGTCACAAAATTCAGCATATTGTGCAAAGAGAGTTTCTTCAGAGGGTAAACTCGCTCCCAGATAATAGCGATATTTCTTCCCGGTAGTTTCAATGACCGTTAAATAACAGTTTTTATTTGCAGGATGAATATTAGGCGTTAATCGCAAAGTCTGTATTTCGTTCAGTGCCCAACGATGGTTATCAATACGCAAGTGGCCTGGCGTGATGCCGATCTCCGCAGGGGTAGTCGATTTCCGCCAGCAGCCCCAGGCATAAATCGGTGCCAGGAAGCAGAGTTCAGCGATGATCACCACGATAATGCCTTTGACAATCATCTCCATGATAGGTAATCCCAGAAAACAGGCAATGATAACTAATAAAAGCACGCTGCAAGGAATGGTGGCAAAGATAAAATAGTTATCTTTTATTAATGATTTTGTGATGATTGATTTGTTAAGTATATATTTTGTTTCCGTCATTATCATTACCTCCGATTTAGCGGCGTTAAAATAGCATGATTACTTTTGCCAGCAAAAGAGGAGAGTAAAAAGAAACGGGAAATATAAAAAGGTATAACTTTTCAGGAAAAACTCGATTCTGAAGGATGACGACAGAAGGTTGCCATAACACTGCACTGTTACCCGTTTTGTCGGGTTTGCAGGCATCTATACCTGAATCATAGCCTGGAAGGAATGCCGCCGGGATCCGCAATGACCGGCGGCACAAGGGATGAAGATGTTATTGCCCGTAATACGCTTTCGCCCCGTGCTTGCGCAGATAATGCTTATCCAGCAGCGTCTGCTGCATGTCCGGCAGCTGCGGAGCGAGCTGGCGGCAGAAGATACCCATATAGGCCACTTCTTCCAGCACGATGGCGTTATGCACCGCGTCGTCGGCATTTTTACCCCACGCGAACGGGCCGTGGGAGTGGACCAGCACGCCCGGCATCTGCGCGGCGTCGATGCCCTGTTTCTCAAAGGTTTCGACGATCACGTTGCCGGTTTCCCATTCATAGTCGCCGTTGATTTCCGCGTCGGTCATTTTGCGTGTGCAGGGAATAGTACCGTAGAAATAGTCGGCGTGGGTGGTGCCGGTAGCCGGAATAGATTGCCCCGCCTGTGACCAGATGGTCGCATGGCGCGAGTGGGTATGCACAATGCCGCCAATGGTGGGGAAAGCCTGATATAGCAGGCGATGCGTTGGCGTGTCGGAAGAGGGTTTTTTCGTGCCGTCGACCACTTCGCCGGTGGCGATGCTGACGACCACCATATCTTCGGCTTTCATTACGCGGTAATCGACGCCGGAAGGTTTGATAACAAAGACGCCGCGCTCGCGGTCGACGGCGCTGACGTTACCCCAGGTGAGGGTCACCAGATTGTGTTCAGGTAATGCCAGGTTCGCTTCCAGCACCTGACGTTTGAGATCTTCTAGCATGTTGCTCTCCATGCCGGATGGCGCTGCGCTTATCCGGCCTACGGATGGTTGTCTTGATACCGGATGGCGCTTCGCTTATCCGGCCTGTGGTCGGTGGTTCCCATAACGAATGACGACTCGTAGGCCCGGTAAGCGCAGCGCCACCGGGCATTACGCTTACCGTTTTGAGCCGAAATAGACTTCGTTCCAGCGCAGCGCGTCCTTAAACGCCGGCAGGCGGGTATCGTTATCAATGACGGCAATTTCAATATCGTGCAGCTCGGTGAACTGACGCATATCGTCCAGCGTCAGCGCATGGCTGAAGACGGTATGGTGCGCACCACCGGCGATGATCCACGCCTCCGATGCGGTAGGGAGATCCGGCTGGGCTTTCCACAGGGCGTTAGCCACCGGTAGCTTCGGCAGATCGTGTGGGGTTTCGACTGAATCCACGCAGTTGACCAGCAGACGGAAGCGATCGCCGAGATCGATAAGGCTGGCGGCGATCGCCGGGCCGGTCTTGGTGTTGAAAATCAGACGGGCCGGATCGGCCTTGCCGCCGATACCAAGCGGTTTAACCTCAAGGATCGGTTTTTCATCCACGGCGATGGACGGACACACTTCCAGCATATGTGAGCCGAGCACCAGATCGTTGCCCTTCTCAAAGTGGTAGGTGTAATCCTCCATAAATGAGGTGCCGCCCTGTAGACCGGTTGACATCACCTTCATGATGCGTAACAGAGCGGCGGTTTTCCAGTCGCCTTCGCCCGCAAAGCCGTAGCCCTGCTGCATCAGACGCTGCACGGCAAGACCCGGGAGCTGTTTCAGGCCGTGTAAATCTTCAAACGTCGTAGTGAACGCGTGGAACCCGCCTTCTTCGAGGAAGCGCTTCATCCCGAGTTCAATACGCGCCGCGTCGATCACGTTCTGCCGTTTGTCGCCGTGGATCTGCGCTGCTTCCGTCAGGCGATAGCTGCTTTCATATTCGTCAACCAGCGCGCTGATATCGCCATCGCTGACCGCATTGACGACCTGTACCAGATCGCCGACCGCCCAGGTATTGACGGAGAAGCCGAATTTAATCTGCGCCGCGACTTTATCGCCGTCGGTCACTGCCACTTCACGCATATTGTCGCCAAAGCGGCATACTTTCAGGTGGCGGGTATCCTGCTTCGAGACCGCCTGACGCATCCACGCGCCGATACGCTGATGGGCGTCTTGATCCTGCCAGTGACCGGTCACGACATTGTGTTGCAGACGCATCCGCGCGCCGATGAAGCCGAACTCGCGGCCGCCGTGCGCGGTCTGGTTGAGGTTCATAAAGTCCATATCAATGCTGTCCCATGGCAGGGCGGCATTGAACTGGGTATGGAATTGCAGCAGCGGTTTGTTGAGGATCGTCAGCCCGTTGATCCACATTTTGGCTGGCGAGAAGGTGTGCAGCCAGACCATCAGTCCCGCGCATTTATCATCGTAGTTGGCATCGCGGCAAATGGCGGTGATCTCATCCGGCGAGGTGCCCAGCGGTTTTAACACCAGCTTGCACGGCAGTTTGCCTTCGCTGTTCAGCGCATTGACTACGTGTTCCGCATGCTGCGTTACCTGACGCAGCGTTTCCGGGCCGTAAAGATGCTGGCTACCAATCACAAACCATACTTCATAGTTATTAAAAATCGTCATTGTCGTGTCCTTAACAGGTCAGAGATGTCTGGTGAGCCGCCGCTTTTTGTACCGGTGCGGCGTCAGGAAGGTATTGCTGTTCGGCGCTGACCGCCCACTGCTGATAGCGGCGATAGAGCTGTTCAAAACGCTGCGCCTGCTGCGGGCGCGGTTGCAGGGTGATCTCCACGGCGCTGGCCATACTGGCCTGCGCGGCGGGAATAGTGGCATGCACGCCTGCCGCGACGGCGGCGAAGATCGCCGCGCCCAGCGCGCAGCACTGATCCGAGGCGACGATTTGCAGCGGCCGGTTCAGGACGTCGCAGCAGGCCTGCATAATCACCGGATTTTTACGCGCGATACCGCCAAGGGCCATTACGTTATTGACCGCAATGCCTTGTTCGGTAAAGCACTCCATAATGGCGCGCGCGCCGAAGGCGGTGGCGGCAATCAGACCGCCGAACAGCGCAGGCGCGTCGGTCGCCAGATTCAGATCGGTGATCACCCCTTTCAGACGCTGATTGGCATTGGGCGTGCGGCGGCCGTTAAACCAGTCAAGCACTACCGGCAGGTGATCGAGCGAGGGATTTTTCGCCCACGCTTCGGTGAGCGCCGGAAGTAGCTGCTTCTGGCTGGCTTTAATCTGCTCTTTCAGTTCAGGATGCTGCGCGGCAAGCTGTTGCAGCGGCCAGCCGAGGATGCGGCCAAACCACGCATAAATATCGCCGAACGCCGATTGCCCGGCTTCCATACCGATAAAATCAGGCACCACGCTGCCGTCGACCTGGCCGCAGATACCTTTCACGGCGCGCTCACCGACGCTCTCTTTGTCGGCAATCAGAATGTCGCAGGTGGAGGTGCCGATCACTTTAACCAGCGCGTTAGGCTGTGCACCCGCGCCGACCGCGCCCATATGGCAGTCAAACGCACCGCCGGAAATGACCACGCTTTGTGGCAGGCCCAGGCGCTGCGCCCATTCGGCACTCAGGCTGCCGACCGGCAGATCCGCGGTGTACGTTTCGCTAAACATCGGATACGCCAGGTGGCGATTGAGAAGCGGGTCCAGCTCATCAAAGAAGCTGGCCGGTGGCAGTCCACCCCAGCCTTCATGCCACAGTGATTTGTGTCCGGCGCTGCAACGACCGCGGCGGATATCGGCAGGACGCGTCGTACCGGAGAGCAGGGCAGGTACCCAGTCGCATAATTCGATCCATGACGCCGCCGCCTGCGCAACGGCACTATCCTGACGAGTAACGTGGAGAATTTTGGCCCAGAACCATTCGCTGGAGTAAATACCGCCGATATAGCGCGAGTAATCCTCTTTGCCCGGCGTGTGGCACAGGCGGGTAATCTCTTCGGCTTCTTCTACCGAGGTGTGATCTTTCCACAGTACGAACATGGCGTTCGGGTTATCGGCGAACTCCTCTCTGAGCGCCAGTACATGACCCTCGGCATCAATGGGGGCAGGGGTGGAACCGGTACTATCGACGCCAATGCCGACGACATCATGGCGCTGCGCATCGCTCAGCTCCGCCAGGACGCTTTTGACCGCCGCTTCCATCGACTCAATATAATCGCGCGGATGATGACGGAACTGGTTATTCGGGGCGTCGCAATAACGTCCCTCCTGCCAGCGCGGATACCACTCCACGCTGGTGGCGATCTCTTTACCGGTGGCGCAATCTACCGCCAGCGCGCGTACAGAATCACTACCAAAATCGAGGCCAATTGCAATCGCCATCGTATAACTCCATCCAGAAAAACAGTGATGGTGAAACAGTAGAGACTGGCGAAAAAAAGCGTCAGGCCGGAACCGCTAATCTTATGGACAAAATCGCTATGGCGTTGCAAAGTGTGACGGCGTGCAAATATTCAATGTGGACTTTTCAACCTTCTTTATAGACACTCTTGTTACTACTTTGAAACTGCTATGTAGCCTGTTAATAGGGGAAGGGCTTCTCCGGAGCGGGTTGGTACGCTGAATTCGATATTTTTGTTAACGTTGCCCTGCATTAACCGCCTTAAATCGTAATATGGACAATTGGTTTCTAAAACTTTATCGGGAGTGTAGTGGTAATGGCTGAAACGCAGAACGATCCTTTATTGCCAGGCTATTCATTCAATGCTCATCTGGTGGCAGGTTTAACGCCGATTGAGGCGGGCGGTTATCTGGATTTTTTTATCGACCGGCCGCTGGGAATGAAAGGATATATCCTCAATCTGACCGTGCGTGGGGAAGGGGTGATTGATAATCACGGGCAGCGCTTTGTCTGCCGTCCGGGGGATATGCTGCTGTTCCCGCCAGGTGAAATCCACCACTACGGTCGTCACCCGGAGGCGAAGGAGTGGTATCACCAGTGGGTTTATTTCCGTCCCCGCGCCTACTGGCAGGAGTGGCTGGCGTGGCCGACCATCTTCGCCCAGACCGGTTTTCACCGTCCTGACGCGTCGCATGAACCGATATTTCGCGAGTTATTCGCGCAAATTATTGACGCTGGTCAGGGAGCCGGGCGCTATTCAGAGTTGCTGGCGATTAATCTGCTGGAGCAATTGCTGTTGCGGCGTCTGGAAGCGGTAAATGAGTCTCTGCACCCGCCGCTGGATCACCGGGTGCGCGAGGCGTGCCAGTACATCAGCGATCATCTCTCCGACAGCCATTTTGATATCGCCAGCGTCGCGCAGCACGTCTGCCTTTCGCCTTCCCGCCTCTCGCATCTATTTCGCCAGCAGCTTGGCGTTAGCGTACTGAGCTGGCGTGAGGATCAGCGGATCAGCCAGGCGAAGTTCCTGCTCAGTACCACCCGGATGCCGATCGCCAGCGTCGGGCGCAATATTGGTTTTGAGGATCAGCTCTACTTTTCCCGCGTTTTTAAAAAATGCACCGGGGCCAGCCCCAGCGAATTTCGCTCAGGTTGTGAATAAAAAGTGAATGATGTGTCCGGGTACTTGTCATAACCGTTAATCACTTCAGACAATTGATGTCTTGACGACGTATGCATCGCTGCGCAGAATCCCTGCTTCAGAAACCCCGACGGACACATTATGCAAGCACTGCTGGAACACTTTGTCACTCAATCAGCCAGTTACTCATTGATCGCTATCGCGCTGGTCGCCTTTCTCGAATCGCTGGCGCTGGTGGGACTGATCCTGCCGGGTACGGTGATGATGGCCGGTCTGGGCGCGCTGATTGGCAGCGGTGAGGTTAACTTCTGGCAGGCGTGGCTGGCGGGGATTGTCGGCTGCTTGCTGGGCGACTGGATCTCGTTCTGGCTGGGCTGGCGCTTTAAAAAGCCGCTGCACCGCTGGTCGTTTATGAAGAAGAATAAGTCGCTGCTGGATAAAACCGAGCACGCGCTGCATCAGCACAGCATGTTTACCATTCTGGTCGGCCGCTTTGTCGGGCCGACGCGCCCGCTGGTGCCGATGGTCGCCGGAATGCTCGATCTGCCGGTTGCCAAATTTGTGCTGCCGAATATTATCGGCTGCCTGTTCTGGCCGCCGGTCTACTTCCTGCCGGGTATCCTCGCCGGGGCGGCGATTGATATTCCTGCCGATGCGCAGAGCAGCGGCTTTAAGTGGCTGCTGCTGACGGCGGCGCTACTGCTGTGGATTGCCGCCTGGCTGTGCTGGCGCTTATGGCGCAGCGGGAAAAGTGGCCGCGATCGCCTTTCACAACTCCTTCCGCGCGCGCGGCTGATCTGGCTGGCACCGCTGGTCAGCGGTATCGCTGTCGTGGCGTTAATTGCGGCGATTCGTCACCCGTCGATGCCAGTCTATGCGAATATTCTACTCAGGGTCGTGACTGGCAATTCCCAGTAATGAAGAGGCGCTGGCGCGACCGCTCAGTAGTTCAGCGGTTGCGCCATCCCACGCTATTCTGCCATCGGCGATCACCAGCGAGCGCCCGGCGATGCGTGCAGCATCCTCTACGCTGTGCGACACCATCAATAGCGTCAGATGTTGGCGGCGACAGACATCATTGACCAGGCTGAGCATCTCCTGACGCAGCGCCGGGTCAAGCGCGGAAAACGGCTCATCCAGCAGCAGTATCGGCTGTTCACGCACCAAACAGCGCGCCAGCGCGGCCCGCTGGCGCTGCCCGCCAGAGAGTTCCGATGGCAGGCGATCCAGCAGCGATTCAATGCCCATTTGACTGGCAATCAGTTGCAGTTTCTGCCGCTGCGCGTCGTTCAGTTTCAGACCCGGATGCAGCCCGAGTCCAATGTTTTGCCGCACGGTGAGATGGCTGAAAAGATTATTTTCCTGAAACAGCATCGATACCGGACGGCGCGCGGGCGGCGTGTGGGTATGGACCTGGTTTTCAATCAGAATGGTGCCGCTTTGCGGGCTGAGAAAACCGGCGATCAGATTGAGCAGCGTACTTTTCCCCGCGCCGCTCGGCCCCAGCACCGCGACCTGCTCGCCCTGTTTAATAGAGACGGTAAAGCGCATCGGCAGATGCTGATAAAGCCAGATCACATCAGTAAGTTTCAGCATGGCGTCCCGGAAGTTTTTCGATAACGGTAAAAAGCGCAAAGCAAAGCAAGAGCAGCAGTAGAGCGGTCACCGCCCCTTCCTGGCTGCGATAAGAGCCGATTTGCTGATAAAGATAGAAGGGCAGCGTGCGGAAGTCATCATTGCCAAACAGGGCGACAACGCCAAAATCGCCAATCGACAGCACGCAGGCAAACGCCAGCGCCTGTGCCAGCGGACGCTTCAGCGCGCGCAGTTCCAGAACTTTCAGGCGGGTAAAACCCTCCATGCCCAGCGACTGACACAGCATCGTATAGCGGGCGGTGAGATCGCGCATTGGATTTTCCAGCACCTTCAGCGCATAGGGGATCGCCATCAGCGCGTTGGTAAAAATCACGATGCCATCCGCCGATTGCGGCAGTCCCACGCTGTTATTGAGCAACAAAAAGAATCCCGTCGCCAGCACAATACCCGGCATGGCGAGAATTAACATACCGGAAAGCTCCATCGCCTGACCAGCCAGCGGACGCGCCCGGGCGCGAAGTTCGCGGCTGCTCCACAGCAGCATCATGGTCAATATCACGCACAGTACGCCCGCCGCGAGGGCGATACGCAGCGAAGTCCATAGCGCCTGCCACATGGCGGGCTGTTGCAGAACCTCGGGGAGATCGCGGTTAATGCCTTCAACGATCACCGCCAGCAGCGGTGGCAGCAGAAGCAGCAGAGCACAGCCGATCAGCAGTATATCGGCGATCCGGCTGACGCGGCGGTCGTCCGGATCGCGCCAGCCCTTAAGCTGGGTATTGCCCACCGCAATCGCCTTGCTCAGGCGCTGGCTTAAGAGTACCAGACCGAGACAGCAGATCATCTGGATCAGCGCCAGCATCGCCGCGCGGCCGGGATCGTAATCAAAATTAAGCGCCTGGTAGATCGCCAGTTCAATCGTTGTCGCCTGCGGACCGCCGCCGAGCGACAGTACCGTGGCGAAGCTGGCGAAGCAGAGCATAAAAATCAGCGCGGCGACGGGCGGGATCTGCCGACGCAGCCACGGCCACTCCACAAAGCGGAAGAAATCATAGCCGCGCATCCCCAGTTGCGCCGCCAGCTGCCGCTGTTCGCCGGGGATCTGCTCCAGCACCTGAAGCAGCAGGCGCGTCGCCATCGGCAGATTAAAAAAGATATGCGCCAGCAGGATGCCTTGCAGGCCATACGGGGAAAAGGTCCACTCCAGGCCGCAGAGCTGCGCCAGCGACGCCAGCCACCCCTGACGTCCATAGACGCTCAGAATGCCGAATACGCCCACCAGTACCGGCAGGATCAACGTCATCGCGCACAGGCGCAGCAGCATCAACCTGCCCGGAAAGCGGCGGCGGTAGAGTGAACGGGCAAGAAAAATGGCCGGCCCTACCGACAGCAGCGCCGACAAAAACGCCTGCCAGAAGGAGAAGCGCACCACATGCCATAGATAGCTGTCCTCAAGCAGCGTACGCCATGCCGCCTGCGGCGCGCTGGTCCATAGTGCCAGAAATGCGGCCATCGCCACCGCTACCATAAGCGTGGCGGCGGCGAGGCCCGGTATCATCCAGCCGGGAATTAACGGCTGACGGCGCGTTGCCATTCGCTAATCCACTGCGCGCGCTGCTGCGCGACGTCATGCGAGGAAAACTGTAGCGTGGTTTTCGGTTTTGCCAGATCGGCAAACCCTGCCGGCAGCGTAACGTCAGTTACCGGATACATCCAGTTGCCGGTTGGAATGGCATTCTGGAACGCCGGGGAAACCATAAAGGCGAGGAATTTCTTCGCCAGCTCCGGCTGCTTACTGGCCGCCGTGCGGGCCGCGACTTCAACCTGGAGATAGTGACCTTCGGCAAAATCCGCCGCCGCGTACTGCGACTTTTTCTCTTCAATAATGTGGTAGGCCGGGGAGGTGGTATAACTCAGCACCAGATCGCTTTCCCCTTTTAAGAACAGCCCGTAGGCTTCGCTCCAGCCTTTCGTCACGGTAACGGTTTTTGCCGCCAGCTTCTGCCAGGCTTCTGATGTTTTATCGCCGTAGACTTTTTGCATCCACAGCAGCAGACCCAGACCCGGCGTGCTGGTGCGCGGATCTTCATAAATCACTTTCCATTTCTGGTCGCTTTCCACCAGCTCCTTCAGGCTTTTCGGCGGATTTTTCAGCTTGTTTTTGTCATAGACAAACGCGAAGTAGCCGTAGTCGAACGGCACGAAGGTATCATTGTCCCAGCCGCCCGGCACCTTAACCGCGTTGGCTGGCACGTCGCTTTTCGCAAACAGCTTAGTTTGCGTGGCGGCTTCCAGCAGGTTGTTGTCCAGCCCCAGCACCACGTCGGCTTTGCTGTTTTTGCCCTCCATACGCAGGCGGTTGAGCAGCGACACGCCATCTTCCAGCGCCACGAATTTCAGCTCGCAGCCGCAGTCGGCTTCAAAGGCTTTTTTGACCACCGGCCCCGGTCCCCAGTCGGCGGAGAACGAGTCATAGGTGTAGACGGTGAGTACCGGTTTGGCGAAGACAGGCGCGGCGACCAGCGCCAGCAACGGCAGATATTTTTTTAACACTTTGCACCTCAGTAGATGGGTGGCAAAGGATTTTGAGCGGTAGCCTCAAATCCCTTCGCCGGCATTATCCGGATCAGGTTCGACGGGTATTTTCTCAGCTTTCATCAGCACCCCGTTGAGCACGTTGACAGTGTAATAATTTTGTCAGTTTTCGGAAAGCATTATGGCTCCGGCGGCGCAAACCAGGCGGATTTAAAGTCAAACCAGCCGAGGGTATTCATCCGCAGGCCGCGCATACTGCGCTGTCCCTGAAGTACCAGCCAGTGATGGATCAGCGGCACTATATTCTGATTCACCTGGAGCTGCTGGCTCCAGGTTGCCGGGTTTAACTCGCCCCTGCGCCAGCGGCTGGCATCTTCTTCCCAGTCAATCGGAATGCAGTGGCGGATCAGCGGCACGTCATAGAGATAGGCAAACAAGGAGAAATCGAGGGGGAGGGTAAAGTTGGCGCTGTTTAACCAGACGTCGCTGAACGCCTCGCCGCGATGCCACTCTTCATACTCCAGCTCCTGAATTTCCAGCTTTACCTGATGCTCCGCCAGCAGGGCCTTCATAATGCCGCCCATCATCCGGTGTTCAACGTGATCCTGATAATACGTCAGGGTGACGGTTTCCAGACCGGCGGGTTTTTCACAGACGCGGCTCTGCGAGTGATGCCAGCGCGGCAGCAAACCATAGGCCGGGAACCAGGTGCTCTGGTAATGTTCTCCCGCGTGATAGAGCATATTTGCCGGCTGAAAGAGGTGGCTCAGCCACTGGCGCACGGCCGGATTGCTGCCGCGCGGGCTGCGGGCATCAAATAGCAGGTAATAACACCCCTCCTCAAGACGGCTTTCTACCGCTTTTTCACTCTGCGTGGTGCCCTGGAGCGTCAGGCCGCCATTAGGCTCCTCGCCGATTTCCGGGAGCACCCAGACGTTAACTTCATCAATAAGCGCCCGAAAACCAAAATAGTCGTCGAAGGCGTGGATCTTAAGCTGATTCTGGTTGTTACGCCCGACAGCATACGGGCCGGTACCGACAGGCAGGCTCGAGAAATGGCTCATCGTTTCCCATTCCCGCGGCAGGATCATTGCGGAAGTATGCCCCAGAAGCCAGGGCAGCCAGTCATCGGGCTGGGTAAGGTGAATATCTAACGTCCAGGCGGTAGGAGAATGGATGTTGACGATGTGCGAAAAGAGGGGCAGAGGATTAATTCGTTGCAGGGAGGTAATAATATCCTCCATCTCCAGCTCGCGACCGTGATGAAAATGGATCCCGGGGCGCACAAAAAAACGCCAGTGCAGCGGCGTAATTCGCTGCCAGTGGTGGGCAATATCGGCTTCCAGTTCCCCATTTTCCTCATTTACCCGGGTTAAGGCATTAAAGATCTGCCTCGCCATATGGATTTCCGAGCGGCGCAGGGCGGTACCGGGCAGCAGACTTTTCATCGGGCGGTAATAGAGCACGCGCAAAATATGCCGTCCCTGGCGAAAGCTGCGGCCTAAATGGGAGACCAGCATCTGACGTACCGTGGCTTTATCGCCCACCAGTTGCACCAGCTGATCGATCCGATCCTGCTCCAGCAAATCCTCCGCGCGCTGCTGCTGGAGCGCCAGCCCGGTGTAGAGAAACGTCAGGCGTGACCGCTTACCACGCCCGGCTTCCGCCTCCCACGTCAGCCAGCCGCGCGCCTGCATGGTGTTCAGTAGCGTACGCATATGACGACGAGAGCAGCTCAGCAATTCCGCCAGTTCGTTTAGCGTGGTCTCCTGCGACTTCCCGTCACAGCATTGCCACAGGCGGATGAATTGTTGTTGCAGACGGCCAGAAGACATAAAAGGGGAACTCCTGATGAAAACCCAGCAATTTATTTATCCCTATATTAAGCCAATAATCATCAGCGATGAAGCAAGGAGGTGGAATATGCAGAGGTCATTCACCCGTCAGTTTTACCTGCGCTATTTTATTGCAACACAGGGAGTGTCCTGGCTGGCCCGTCAGAGCGCACGGCAGCGACTGAAGTTGCTTGAAGAACTGATGCAGTGGGACGTTACAAATCCTGTCTCTGATTCTGTTCATCCTCAGGAGATAACATTGCCTGAATGATGAACGCATCGCTGACTTGCAGACATCATGTGTGACTGAGTATTGGTGTAATATCACCCGCCAGCAGATTATTTCTGCTGGCTTTTTTCGTTTTCATTTTTGCTTGTGCGCGTAAGGGATATTTCATGCTCTGGGTAATGACGATGGCACGGCGGCTTAATGGTGTGTATGCCGCATTTATGATCGTAGCGTTTATGATGGGCATCGCGGGAGCGTTACAGGCACCCACGCTGAGCCTGTTTTTGAGCCGTGAAGTCGGGGCAGAACCGTTCTGGGTTGGGCTATTTTATACCGTCAACGCCATCGCCGGGATCCTGATCAGTCTGCTGCTGGCAAAGCGTTCCGACAGCCGGGGCGACAGGCGTAAATTAATCATGTTTTGCTGCCTGATGGCGGTGGGCAACGCGCTGCTATTCGCTTTTAACCGCCACTATCTGACGCTGATCACCTGCGGTGTATTGCTCGCCTCGCTGGCGAATACTGCCATGCCGCAGCTTTTCGCGCTGGCACGGGAATATGCCGATAACTCGGCGCGCGAAGTGGTGATGTTCAGCTCGGTCATGCGTGCGCAGCTCTCGCTGGCATGGGTCATCGGCCCGCCGCTGGCCTTTATGCTGGCGCTGAATTATGGCTTTACTACCATGTTCACTGTCGCCGCCGGGATTTTTATCATCAGCCTGGCGCTGATCGCGCTAATGCTGCCTTCCGTCGCAAGGATCGAACAGCCCGCCGATGTGGCGATAACGCAGGTCAGCGGCGGGCAGAATAAGAACGTCCGCATGTTATTTATCGCCTCAACGCTGATGTGGACCTGTAACACCATGTATATTATCGATATGCCGCTGTGGATCAGTCAGGATTTGGGCCTGCCCGATAAGCTGGCGGGTATATTGATGGGCACCGCTGCCGGTCTTGAGATCCCGGCGATGATTATTGCAGGCTATTACGTTAAGCGCTTTGGCAAGCGCAAAATGATGCTCGTCGCCACCGCCGCTGGCGTGCTCTTCTATAGTGGATTGCTCTTCTTCCATAGCCGCGAGGCATTACTCTTTTTGCAGCTTTTCAACGCCGTTTTTATCGGCATCGTGGCGGGTATCGGCATGCTGTGGTTTCAGGATCTGATGCCGGGTCGGGCAGGAGCGGCAACGACGCTCTTTACGAACAGCATTTCGACCGGCGTGATCCTGGCGGGCATGATTCAGGGCGCGCTGGCGCAAAGTTTTGGTCATACGTCAGTCTACTGGGCGATTGCGGCGATCTCGCTACTCACGACAGGCATTACCAGCCGGGTGAAAGAGGGATAAAGGGCGGATATATTTTCTGGAAGGCAACTCGTAAAAACGACACGGCAGGGGTTACAGCAGGCCCCGGCAGGAATAGAGTCAGCGGCGGGTGCTTGAGGCTGTATGCCTTAGGCGCTGGCCGAATGGCATGCAGAGAAAAGCCCCACCCGACTATAAATCGAATGAGGCCACTTTCATGCCTAGACAACATGAGAATAGCCTCTTAACTGCCGGAAGGCAACGACGGAGGCCGGAATGCCGAAACGTAATCTGCTGTATGGATTAATGGTGATTTGCTTCACCGTTCTGATATTTACCTGGATGGTGCGCGACACGCTATGTGAGCTGCACCTGAAACGGGGAAATACAGAGTTCGCGGCGATTTTGGCCTGTGAAGTGAAACGTTAAGAGCTCAGGCGGGGAGCAATCCCCGCCGATTGTGATGTTAAGGCAGCCTCAACGCACCCGTTTTCACGCGAGAATCGACATCATTTCACGCAGCTTGCCGATTTCAATCTGCCCAGGCGCAGAGACCTGACCTGTCGTACCAAAGGTCATCGCAGAGCCAAAGAGGCCACCAGCTACCCGGCTGATACCGCCCATTTTACCCATCGACATGGTGATGACAGGACGCGTGGCATGCTGTTGGTTCATGGTTAATGTCGCCTCCAGCAGTCGCAGTACGTCTTCAGCACACTGCGGCATAACGGCGATTTTAGGCAGGTCGGCACCTAAATCCTGCATCCGGCACAGGCGGTGGATAATCTCTTCTTTGGCCGGGGTTTTCACAAAGTCATGGCTGCTCATAATGACTTTAACCCCTGTCGCATGCGCCGCATCAACGGCCTTCCGAATACGCGTCTCGTCATTAAACAGTTCGATATCAATAATATCGACCAGGCCGCTGCTCGCTGCCAGGTGGTTCAGGGCAAAGTAGGCCTCATCGGACAGTTCGCTTTCTCCGCCCTCTTTTTTACTGCGAAAAGTAAAGATGAGCGGTATCGGGGCTAATGTCTGATGAATAGTCTGTAGCGCCTGCATCACCTTTTCCGGGCTGGCAACATCGGTATAGTGATCGACGCGCCATTCAATAATATCGGCACTCGCCTCGGTCAGGTCCTGCGCTCGCTGCTGTAGTTCTTCCAGAGATTTGCCCACCAGGGGGACGCAAATACGCGTTTCTCCTTCGCGAAAGGTAATATTTTTAACGCTAACCGATTTATCCATTTTATTCTCTGCCATCATCAATCGCCTCTCTGATGCTGACGATAGCCGAAGTCACGTTCAAGCACAAAAACTTAAAAGCAGAAAAATTCTGGAAGGCAACTCGTGAAAACGACACGGCAGGGGTTACAGCGGGCGAGGACAGGGATAGAGTCAGCGGCGGGTGCTTGAGGCTGTATGCCTGAAGCGCTGGCTGAACGGCATGCAGAGAAAAGCCCCACCCGACTATAAATCGAATGAGGCCAGTTTCATGCCCAAACAACATGAGAATAGCCTCTTAACTGCTGTAAAGCAACGACGGAGGCCGGAATGCCGAAACGTAATCTGCTGTATGGATTAATGGTGATGTGCTTCACCATGCTGATATTCACCTGGATAGTGCGAGACACGCTATGTGAGCTGCACCTGAAACGGGGAAATACAGAGTTCACGGCGATTTTGGCCTACGAAGTTAAACGTTAAGAGCTCAGGCGGGGAGTAATCCCCGCCGATTGTGATGTTAAGGCAGCCTCAACGCACCCCTTTTACCCCATAAACGCAGGCTGCTTATTTTCATAGGCGGCAATTGCGTCATCGTGCTGGAGCGTCAGGCCGATGCTGTCCAGACCATTTAACATGCAGTGGCGACGGAATGCATCGAGAGTAAAGCCGTAGGTTTTATCTCCCGCCTTCACTACCTGCGCTTCCAGGTCAACCTCGAAGGTTATCCCCGGATTCGCCTGCACCAGCGTAAACAGTTCGTCGACCTGTTCATCACTCAGCGTGACCGGCAGCAGCTGGTTGTTGAAACTATTGCCATAAAAAATGTCGGCAAAGCTCGGGGCGATCACCACTTTAAAGCCGTAATCGGTCAGCGCCCAGGGGGCGTGCTCGCGCGACGAGCCGCAGCCGAAGTTTTCCCGCGCCAGCAGAATCGAAGCGCCTTTATATTCCGGGAAGTTCAGCACAAATTCAGGGTTGGGCTGTTGACCATTTTCGTCCAGAAAACGCCAGTCGTTAAACAGATGTGCGCCAAAACCGGTGCGGGTGACCTTCTGCAAAAACTGTTTTGGGATAATCGCGTCGGTATCGACGTTTGCGGCATCCAGCGGAACTACCAGGCCAGTATGCTGCGTAAATTTTTCTGCCATGATGTTTTCCTTATTTGATGCTGCGAATATCGGCAAAATGACCGGAAATTGCCGCGGCGGCGGCCATTGCCGGGCTGACCAGATGAGTGCGTCCGCCGCGACCCTGACGTCCTTCGAAGTTACGGTTGCTGGTAGAAGCGCAGCGCTCGCCGGGATTCAGGCGATCATTATTCATTGCCAGGCACATTGAGCAGCCCGGCAGACGCCATTCAAAACCAGCGTCGATAAAAATCTTATCCAGACCTTCCGCTTCCGCCTGTGCTTTCACCGGACCAGAACCCGGCACTACCAGCGCCTGCACGCCAGGAGCGACCTTACGACCGCGGGCGATTTCCGCCGCCGCGCGCAGATCTTCAATACGCGAGTTGGTGCAGGAGCCAATAAACACTTTATCGATCGCCACGTCAGTCAACGGAATGCCCGGCTTCAGTCCCATATAAGCCAGTGCTTTTTCGGCGCTGGCGCGTTCAACCGGATCGTTAAAGGAGGCGGGGTCGGGAATGATCTCGTTGACGGAGATCACCTGGCCGGGGTTGGTGCCCCAGGTCACCTGCGGCGCGATCTCTTCTGCCTGCAACGTAACAACGCTGTCAAAATGCGCGCCGTCATCGGTGTTCAGGGTTTTCCAGTACGCTACCGCGTCGTCAAAATCCTTACCCTTCGGCGCGTGCAGACGGCCTTTGACATAATTAAAGGTGGTCTCATCCGGCGCAACCAGGCCCGCTTTGGCCCCCATCTCAATCGCCATATTGCACAGGGTCATGCGACCTTCCATGCTCAGGGCGCGAATAGCATCGCCACAGAATTCGACAACGTGACCGGTGCCACCCGCGCTGCCAGTTTTGCCAATGATCGCCAGCACGATGTCCTTGGCGGTAATACCCGGTGCGGCGGTGCCCTGAACCTCAATTTTCATGGTTTTTGCGCGGCCCTGTTTCAGGGTCTGCGTTGCCAGAACGTGCTCCACTTCTGACGTGCCGATGCCAAAGGCCAGTGCGCCAAATGCGCCGTGAGTGGCGGTATGGGAATCGCCACAAACGATAGTCATACCTGGCAGCGTTACGCCTTGTTCCGGCCCCATCACGTGAACAATGCCCTGATAAGGATGGTTCAAATCGTACAGTTCAACGCCAAATTCGTTGCAGTTTTTGATCAGTTCCTGCATCTGAATACGGGCCATTTCGCCCGAGGCGTTGATATCTTTGGTTTGCGTCGAGACGTTGTGGTCCATCGTCGCAAAGGTTTTACCTGGCTGACGCACCGGACGACCATGAGCACGCAGGCCATCAAATGCCTGCGGCGAGGTCACTTCATGCACCAGATGACGGTCAATGTACAGCAGCGGGGTTTCGTCTGGCGCTTCATACACCACATGGGCGTCAAACAATTTTTCATACAGCGTCTTAGCCATGATCACACCCCTTCAGCCACATAGCGGGCGATGACGTCACCCATTTCATCAGTACCCACAGCCGCCGCGCCGTGGGCTAAATCCCCGGTACGGATGCCTTCTTCCAGCGCGCGATTGATCGCCGCCTCAATAGCGCTTGCCGCATCGTCGGCGTCCAGGCTGTAGCGCAGCAGCAGCGCCAGCGACAGGATCTGCGCGATAGGGTTGGCGATATTTTTCCCGGCAATGTCCGGCGCGGAGCCGCCAGCCGGTTCATACAGGCCAAAGCCTTCTTCATTCAGACTGGCGGAGGGCAGCATTCCCATCGAGCCAGTGATCATCGCGCATTCGTCAGAGAGAATGTCGCCAAACAGGTTGGAGCACAGCAGCACGTCAAACTGGGACGGATCTTTAATCAGCTGCATGGTCGCATTGTCGATGTACATGTGCGCCAGTTCAACGTCCGGATAGTCGCCGGCGATTTCATTAACGATTTCGCGCCACAGGATAGATGACTGCAATACGTTGGCTTTATCGATTGACGTGACTTTATGGCGGCGCTTGCGGGCAGACTCAAAAGCGATCCGCGCAATGCGTTCGATTTCGAAGCGGTGATAAACCTCGGTATCAAATGCTTTTTCATGCTGACCGCTGCCTTCGCGGCCTTTCGGCTGACCGAAGTAAATGCCGCCGGTCAGTTCGCGCACGCACAGAATATCAAAGCCGTTGGCGGCGATGTCTGCGCGCAGCGGACAAAACGCTTCCAGTCCCTGATACAGCTTAGCCGGGCGCAGGTTGCTGAACAGTTTGAAATGCTTACGCAGCGGCAGCAGTGCGCCGCGCTCCGGCTGCTGTGCAGGCGGTAAATGTTCCCATTGCGGGCCGCCAACGGAGCCGAATAACACCGCGTCGGCCTGCTCGCAGCCGGCGACGGTGGCCTGCGGCAGCGGGTTGCCGTGACGGTCAATCGCAATACCGCCGACATCATAGTGGCTGGTGGTAATGCGCAGGTCAAAACGGTTGCGGATCGCATCCAGTACTTTCAGGGCTTGCGCCATCACTTCCGGGCCAATGCCATCACCCGGCAAAACGGCAATATGGTAGTTCTTCGACATTACACGGTTTCCTTGTTGTTCTCTTTATTTTGCGCTTTACGCTGTAACTCTTTTTCCACTTCGGCGGCACGCCAGATATTGTTCAGGACGTGTACCATCGCTTTTGCCGACGATTCAATGATGTCGGTGGTCAGGCCGACGCCGTGGAAGCGGCGACCGTTATAGTTAGCCACGATATCCACCTGACCCAGCGCGTCTTTGCCGTGGCCTTTTGCGGTCAGGCTATATTTCACCAGTTCGATGTCATAGCCGGTAATGCGGTTAATCGCCTGATAGACAGCATCTACCGGGCCATTGCCGTTGGCCGCTTCCGCTTTGACTTCGTCACCGCAGCCTAATTTCACGGCGGCGGTGGCAATATCCGCAGAGCCGGACTGCACGCTAAAGAAGTCCAGACGGAAGTGCTCAGGCTCTTCCTGCTGTTTGTTAATGAAGGCCAGCGCTTCCAGATCGTAGTCGAACACCTGACCTTTTTTATCCGCCAGCTTCAGGAAGGCGTCGTACAGGTTATCCAGGTTGTAATCGCTTTCCTGATAGCCCATCTCATCCATCCGATGTTTAACGGCGGCACGTCCCGAGCGGGAGGTCAGGTTCAGTTGCACCTGGTTCAGGCCGATGGATTCCGGGGTCATGATTTCGTAGTTAGAACGGTTCTTCAGCACGCCGTCCTGGTGAATACCGGAGGAGTGGGCGAAGGCACCGGTGCCGACAATCGCTTTGTTTGCCGGGATCGGCATATTGCAGATTTGGCTAACCATCTGGCTGGTGCGCCAGATTTCCTGGTGATTGATGCGCGTCTGTACGTTCAGAATGTCCTGGCGAACTTTAATCGCCATGATCACTTCTTCCAGTGAGCAGTTGCCCGCGCGCTCGCCGATGCCGTTCATTGCGCCTTCAACCTGACGTGCACCGGCATGTACCGCCGCCAGCGCATTGCCGACGCCCAGACCCAGATCGTCATGGGTATGGACGGAGATGATCGCTTTATCGATATTCGGCACACGCTCGTACAGACCCTGAATAATGCCGCCAAATTCAAACGGCATGGTGTAGCCAACGGTATCGGGAATATTGATAGTCTTCGCGCCAGCGTCGATCGCCGCTTCCACGACGCGGGCCAGATCGGCAATCGGCGTGCGGCCGGCATCTTCACAGGAGAATTCGACATCGTCGGTGTAATTGCGTGCGCGCTTCACCATATACACCGCGCGTTCAATCACCTCGTCCAGGGTGCTGCGCAGCTTGGTGGCGATATGCATTGGCGAGGTGGCAATAAAAGTATGGATCCGGAATGCTTCAGCGACCTTCAGCGACTCAGCCGCCACGTCAATGTCCTTCTCCACACAACGTGCCAGCGCACAAACGCGGCTATTTTTCACCTGGCGTGCGATGGTTTGCACCGATTCAAAATCGCCAGGCGAGGAGACCGGGAAGCCCACTTCCATTACGTCAACGCCCATACGCTCAAGGGCCAGCGCAATCTGTAACTTCTCTTTCACACTCAGACTTGCCTGTAACGCCTGTTCACCGTCGCGTAAGGTGGTATCGAAAATAATGACTTGCTGGCTCATGGTTTAGGTCCTTGTTGTCTGTCCGGGGCGCTTTGCTACGAGCATAAAAAAACCCGCGCAATGGCGCGGGTTCTTATCTTACTGAAGAGGCTTAATGTTGATTGCCGCCCGCCAGTCTACCGCGCAGATGAGTTGCGTTTAGTAGTAGTAGACCGGTGAAGCGAGTAGTGAAAATCATTTAAGCCATGCTCCAGATGAATACGATATACCTTTAGTGGTACTGGATAGCCAGGACGATGTCAACCCTTATGGCCGAAAATGGACATCATTCCGCGTTATCGCTAATGCATTCTTTAGCTAATTGTGCTGGAAAAAGGGTGTCCTGAGAGATAACCAGGCTGCCGCTGGCCGCCAATAAAATCGCAGATGCAACATTGATAACAATATTTGCAATTTGATAATTTTTGATATTTTTTTATTTTCTTGATTTTGCTGTGATTTGCTAATGCTGATGGGTTTTTTTAACGAATCAGGGACTTTTTTGATAATGTAATGTGAAATAAAAGTATGAAAATATCGAACACGTAAGTATAACTTAAAATGTAATTAACCAGATGGCTGATTGTGTATTGATGGTATTTATGATTAAACTATATTCATCAAGTAATGGTTATGCTTTGGATAAATATTTAGCGTTTCTGGCCTGATTTTTATCTCCATTTCCATCATGCAAACCTTTATATATTCCTAAAAATCAATATTTCTCTTTTGCTAATTCTATATGCATGGTAAATCATATTAACAGGATTTATCGCTGCGTAATGGCAAAGGGAACTAGTGTGACAGTGGAGTTAAATATGCAGGCTGAAAAAATGGAACATCCTCAAACCCGCGAAGAGATTAAGCCACAGCTTCGTATGGTCGATCTCAACCTTCTCACTGTATTTGATGCAGTTATGCAGGAGCAAAATATCACGCGGGCTGCACATACATTGGGTATGTCCCAGCCGGCGGTCAGTAATGCGGTGGCGCGCCTTAAAGTGATGTTTAATGATGAGCTTTTTGTGCGTTACGGGCGTGGTATTCAGCCAACCGCAAGAGCTTTCCAGCTTTTTGGGTCCGTGCGTCAGGCACTGCAACTGGTGCAAAATGAGCTGCCTGGCTCCGGTTTTGAACCTGTTAGCAGTGAGCGAGTTTTCAATCTTTGCGTTTGTAGCCCGCTCGATAACTATCTGACATCAATCATTTACAATAAAGTTGAAGAGATCGCACCAAACATTCATTTAGTCTTTAAATCTTCACTGAATCAAAATACCGAGCATCAGCTGCGTTATCAGGAAACGGAATTTGTTATCGGTTATGAAGATTTCCGCCGTCCGGAGTTTTCCTGCGTCCCCTTATTTAAAGATGAAATGGTGCTGGTGGCCAGTAAAGCGCATCCGCGTTTGAAAGGACCGCTGCTGGAAAGCGATATTTATCGTGAAGAACATGCGGTGGTTGCCCTGGACCGTTTTGCCTCTTTTAGTGCGCCGTGGTATGACACGCCGGAAAAACAGTCCTCTATTGCGTATCAGGGAATGGCGTTAATTAGCGTGCTGAACGTTATTTCTAAAACGGACCTCGTTTGTATTGCCCCGCGCTGGCTGGCAGAAGAGTTTGCCGGCAAGCTGGAGCTGCAAATACAGCCGCTGCCTCTGAAACTGAACAGCCGCACCTGCTACCTCTCATGGCATGAAGCCGCAGGCCGCGATAAAGGCCATCAGTGGATGGAAGAGCTGTTAATTTCCGTCTGCCGCCGTTAATCCCCACGCCTGAAATAAACCGGACGCACATGTCCGGTTTATTCTTTTTATCGTAGTTTTTTTAGAATATTACTCTGTTAGCACATGTTGCACTGCGCTGACCGAAGGCAAAAAATGGAGGATTTCCTGTATTTTTGTTGATCCGCCGAGTAAAGCACATTCCCTTTTCTCATTATCCGAGCTTTACACCGTTTTTCCCCTGATTCGTGTTATTTCCTCTTTTCATACCTCATATTGCCACCTGCTAATTCATTGCCTGCCTCATATCAAGCGGTTATGTTAGAGAAACGTAAAAGTACTGAGTGAGCACTGGCGTTCTCAGGGAAATGAATTCCGCCATTGATTAAAAACAAAAGCCTGGAGGCAAACCATGGAGATGTTGTCAGGAGCCGAGATGGTCGTCCGATCGCTTATCGATCAGGGCGTAAAGCAGGTATTCGGCTATCCCGGAGGCGCGGTCCTCGATATCTATGATGCCCTGCATACGGTGGGGGGTATCGATCATGTTCTGGTACGCCACGAACAGGCGGCGGTGCATATGGCTGACGGCCTGGCCCGCGCGACCGGAGAGGTGGGGGTTGTGCTGGTGACTTCAGGTCCTGGCGCGACCAATGCGATTACCGGCATTGCCACCGCCTACATGGACTCCATTCCGCTGGTGATCCTCTCCGGACAGGTAGCCTCGTCGCTGATTGGCTACGATGCTTTCCAGGAGTGTGACATGGTGGGGATCTCCCGCCCGGTGGTGAAGCACAGCTTTCTGGTCAAGCACACGGAAGATATTCCGGGCGTGCTGAAAAAAGCGTTCTGGCTGGCGGCAAGCGGTCGTCCCGGCCCGGTAGTGGTTGACCTGCCGAAAGATATCCTGAATGTCGCCAATAAACTGCCTTATGTCTGGCCGGAGTCGGTCAGCATGCGCTCCTACAACCCCACGACGTCCGGACATAAAGGGCAGATCAAGCGCGCGCTGCAAACCCTGATCGCCGCGAAAAAACCGGTGGTCTACGTGGGTGGCGGGGCGATCAATGCCGAATGCCATGATCAGCTGCGCATGTTGATTGAGAAACTCAATCTGCCGGTGGTCTCTTCGCTGATGGGGCTGGGCGCGTTTCCTGCCACGCATCGTCAGGCGCTGGGCATGCTGGGCATGCACGGCACCTACGAAGCCAATATGACAATGCATCATTCGGACGTGATTTTCGCCGTCGGGGTTCGCTTCGATGACCGGACGACCAATAATCTGGCGAAATACTGCCCTGACGCTACCGTGTTGCATATTGATATCGATCCGACCTCTATTTCAAAAACCGTGGCGGCCGATGTGCCCATTGTCGGCGATGCCCGCCGGGTGCTGGAACAGATGCTCGAACTGCTGGATCAGGAGAACGCCGCTCAGCCGCTGGATGAAATCCGCGACTGGTGGCAGCACATTGAGCAGTGGCGCGCCCGTCAGTGCCTGAAATACGACACGCAGAGCGAGAACATTAAACCGCAGGCGGTGATCGAGACAATCTGGCGTCTGACAAAAGGGGAAGCGTATGTCACCTCCGATGTCGGTCAGCACCAGATGTTCGCCGCGCTCTATTATCCATTCGATAAACCGCGCCGCTGGATCAACTCCGGCGGCCTCGGCACCATGGGCTTTGGCCTGCCAGCGGCGCTCGGCGTGAAAATGGCGCTGCCGGATGAAACGGTGGTCTGCGTGACCGGCGACGGCAGCATCCAGATGAACATTCAGGAGCTTTCAACCGCGCTGCAATACGATCTGCCGGTGCTGGTGCTCAACCTCAACAACCGTTACCTCGGCATGGTGAAGCAGTGGCAGGACATGATCTATTCGGGTCGCCACTCGCACTCTTATATGCAGTCGCTGCCGGATTTCGTCCGCCTGGCAGAAGCCTATGGACACGTCGGTATTCAGATTAACCATCCGCATGAGCTGGAAGCGAAGCTTGCGGAGGCGCTGGAACAGGTGCGCAATCAACGGCTGGTGTTCGTCGACGTGACCGTTGATGGCAGTGAGCACGTTTACCCGATGCAGATCCGCGGCGGGGGAATGGACGAGATGTGGCTGAGCAAAACGGAGAGGACCTGATTATGCGCCGGATATTATCGGTTTTACTGGAAAATGAGTCTGGCGCACTGTCGCGCGTAATTGGTCTCTTTTCGCAGCGCGGCTATAACATTGAAAGCTTAACCGTGGCTCCCACAGACGATCCCACCCTTTCGCGCATGACCATCCAGACCGTTGGCGATGAAAAGGTCATTGAGCAGATCGAGAAACAGCTGCACAAGCTGGTGGACGTGCTGCGCGTCAATGAACTGGGGCAGGGGCCGCACGTAGAGCGGGAAATTATGCTGGTGAAAGTGCAGGCCAGCGGCTACGGTCGTGAAGAGGTCAAACGCAATACGGAAATCTTCCGTGGGCAGATCATTGACGTTACGCCCTCGATCTACACGGTTCAACTGGCCGGAACCAGTGATAAACTGGACGCCTTTCTGGCGACGTTGCGCGATGTCGCCAGAATTGTCGAAGTGGCGCGCTCCGGGATTGTCGGGTTGTCTCGCGGCGATAAAATCATGCGTTAATGTAAAAAAATGACCTGTCAAGAAGCCCGACATGCGCTGGTCGGGCTTTTTTTTGCGAAAACCGGGACGAGCGCATAGAAAAGCGGTTGCCCATGTGATTATTCTGCGCATAGCATGTTAAGGAATTTAACCTTAAAAAGGTTATGGAGTATCTTTTCTCTTAAGGGGCAATTGTGAAACTGGATGAAATCGCCCGGCTTGCCGGCGTCTCACGAACTACCGCCAGCTATGTGATCAACGGTAAAGCGAAACAGTACCGGGTTAGCGACAAAACCGTCGAAAAAGTCATGGCCGTTGTTCGCGAGCACAACTACCACCCAAATGCGGTGGCGGCAGGGCTACGCGCAGGACGCACGCGCTCCATTGGTCTGGTGATCCCGGATCTGGAAAATACCAGCTACACTCGCATCGCTAATTACCTTGAACGTCAGGCCCGCCAGCGCGGCTACCAGTTATTGATTGCCTGCTCGGAAGATCAGCCCGATAACGAAATGCGCTGTATCGAACATCTGTTGCAGCGTCAGGTTGACGCTATTATTGTTTCCACCTCTTTACCGCCCGAACATCCGTTCTATCAGCGCTGGGCGAACGATACTTTCCCGATTGTCGCCCTCGATCGCGCGCTGGATCGCGAACATTTCACCAGCGTGGTGGGTGCCGATCAGGATGATGCGGAAATGCTGGCTGCGGAACTTCGCACCTTTCCGGCTGAGAACGTGCTGTATTTAGGCGCACTGCCAGAGCTTTCCGTCAGCTTCCTGCGGGAACAGGGCTTCCGTACCGCCTGGAAGGACGATCCGCGCGAAGTGCATTATTTATATGCTAATAGCTATGAGCGGGAAGCGGCGGCGCAGCTTTTTGAAAAATGGCTGGAAACGCACCCGATGCCGCAGGCGTTGTTCACGACCTCTTTCGCGCTCCTGCAAGGCGTGATGGATGTGACCCTGCGACGCGACGGAAAATTGCCGTCCGATCTGGCGATTGCGACCTTCGGCGATAACGAACTGCTCGATTTTCTGCAATGCCCCGTGCTGGCCGTGGCCCAGCGACATCGCGATGTCGCGGAACGGGTGCTGGAAATCGTGCTGGCAAGCCTTGATGAGCCGCGTAAACCGAAGCCGGGGTTGAGCCGCATCCGCCGTAACCTCTACCGCCGTGGCGTCTTAAGTCGACACTAAGCCTGTGAAGGTCCGGCGGTGAATGCCGTCGGGCCGTATGAAGGGGCATTTCTTGCTCATGCCCTGCGACATTTAAACCCCATTATGGCTTTTCGGATAAATCCTTATTTTTGCTCCCGCTTTTTATTCAATTTTTAATCGGGCCATTAAATGCGCCGGATTCTCTCTTTATAGGTAAAATTCTATTTCGATTGTATTAATTTGTTACATTGCTCATCGGCGGCAATGCCCCCGAACCCGCCTTAACCCATCAACCGTATGAATAGTGCGCAGCAGAAGCCAGCCCGGTAGCCTGAATTACCAGGATGTGCTGTTAACAAAAGCAAGAATGTCCTAAAATGCCGCTCGCGTCGCAAACTGACACTTTATATTTTCGCCTGATAAGATCGAACTCTTCCACTCCGAAAGGAAAGATGTCGCTTTTTTCTTACAAATATTCATAGCGTTAATTTGCCTCACGTATTGCTCGATATTTAATCAAAGCCATTATTAACTGCCAGGATGGCGTTTTTTACTCGCCCTGGGGTTTTTGCTGGCTTGACAAGCTTTTCCTCCGCTCCGTAAACTCCCTCTGGTGGGAATTTGTGGGAATTTGTGGGATAAAGTGGTGATAAGGGGTGAGCGGGCATGTTCCGTGGAGCGGCACTGGTCAATCTTGACAGCAAAGGGCGGTTATCCGTACCTACCCGGTATCGGGATACGCTGATTGAAAGCGCCTCCGGTCAAATGGTATGCACCATTGACCTGCATCATCCTTGTCTGCTGCTTTACCCGTTGCCCGAGTGGGAAATTATCGAGCGTAAATTGTCTCGCTTGTCGGGCATGAATCCCCTTGAGCGCCGCGTGCAGCGTTTGCTTTTGGGACATGCCAGCGAATGTCAGATGGACAACGCTGGCCGTTTATTGATAGCGCCGGTTTTACGGCAACACGCCGGACTGACTAAAGAAGTGATGCTGGTTGGACAGTTCAACAAGTTTGAATTGTGGGACGAAACGGCCTGGTATCAACGTGTCAGGGAAGATATCGACGCTGAGCAATCCGCGATCGGAGAGTTATCGGAGCGATTGCAGGACTTATCCTTATAAAAATGATGGAAAATTTTAAACATACAACGGTACTGCTGGACGAGGCCGTTAACGGCCTGAACATTCGTCCGGAGGGTATCTATATTGATGGTACCTTTGGGCGCGGCGGGCACTCACGTCTGATCCTCGGCCAGCTTGGGCCGGAGGGACGCCTGCTGGCGATCGATCGCGATCCCGAGGCGATTGCCGTGGCGCAAGCCATCAACGATCCGCGCTTTTCCATTATTCATGGCCCTTTCTCTGCACTGGCAGACTATGTGCAAGAACGCGATCTTATTGGCAAGATCGACGGTATCCTGCTCGATCTTGGCGTCTCATCACCGCAGCTTGATGATGCTGAGCGCGGCTTCTCATTTATGCGTGACGGTCCGCTGGACATGCGCATGGATCCTACCCGCGGACAATCTGCTGCCGAGTGGCTATTAAAAGCGGAAGAAGCCGACATCACCTGGGTACTGAAAACCTTTGGCGAAGAACGCTTTGCCAAACGTATCGCCCGCGCCATCGTCGAGCGTAACCGCGTGGAGCCCATGACCCGCACTAAAGAGCTGGCGGAGGTTGTTGCCGCCGCGACGCCGGTGAAAGACAAATTCAAACATCCCGCGACCCGTACCTTCCAGGCGGTGCGCATTTGGGTGAACAGCGAACTGGAAGAAATTGAGCAGGCGCTGAAAAGCTCAATTGACGTGCTGGCCCCGGGCGGACGTCTTTCCATCATCAGTTTTCACTCGCTGGAAGACCGTATTGTAAAACGCTTTATGCGTGAGCAAAGCCGTGGGCCACAGGTTCCGGCGGGGTTGCCGATGACCGAAGCACAGCTCAGCAAGCTGGGCGGCCGACAGTTACGGGCGTTAGGTAAGTTAATGCCGGGCGAAGACGAAGTGGCAGAGAATCCACGCGCCCGTAGTTCAGTGCTGCGTATCGCAGAAAGGACGAATGCATGATCGCCAGAGTGACAGAAGCCTTAGGCAAAGTGAAGGGATCGTTAGCAGGCAACGAGCGCCATGCCTTGCCTGGCGTGATCGGCAACGATCTCCTGCGCTTCGGCAAACTGCCACTCTGTCTGTTTGTTTGCATCATTATCACGGCGGTTACGGTGGTCACCACGGCACACCATACGCGCTTACTCACCGCGCAGCGCGAGCAGCTGGTTGTAGAGCGGGATGCGCTGGACATCGAATGGCGTAACCTGATCCTTGAAGAAAATGCGCTCGGCGATCACAGCCGGGTTGAGCGGATCGCAACGGATAAGCTGCAAATGCAGCATGTTGATCCTTCGCAAGAAAATATCGTGGTACAGAAATAGGACGAGTGTAACGCATGAAAGCAGCGGCTAAGACGCTTAAGTTAAAACGCCAGGACGAACCAGCCAACTTTATCAGTTGGCGTTTTGCGTTGTTGTGCGGCTGCATTCTGGTGGCGCTGGGCTTTCTGCTCGGACGCGTCGCCTGGTTACAGATTATCGCGCCGGATATGCTGGTGCGTCAGGGCGATTTGCGCTCGTTGCGCGTGCAGGAAGTCTCTACTTCACGCGGCATGATCACCGATCGTTCCGGTCGACCGCTGGCGGTCAGCGTGCCGGTAAAAGCGATCTGGGCCGATCCTAAAGAGCTGCATGACGCGGGCGGCATCACCCTTGATGGCCGCTGGAAAGCGCTGTCGGATGCGCTGAAAATGCCGCTCGATCAGCTTTCTGCCCGGGTGAATGCCAATCCGAAGGGTCGCTTTATCTATCTGGCGCGTCAGGTGAACCCGGACCTGGGCGATTACATCAAAAAACTCAAATTGCCGGGTATTCATCTGCGGGAAGAGTCGCGTCGATATTATCCATCCGGCGAAGTGACCGCTCACCTCATTGGTTTTACCAACATTGACGGCCAGGGTATCGAAGGCGTTGAAAACAGCTTTGATAAATGGCTTACCGGCCAGCCGGGCGAGCGTATTGTGCGTAAAGACCGCTACGGACGCGTTATTGAAGATATCTCCTCAACTGACAGCCAGGCCGCACATAACCTGGCGCTGAGCATTGATGAACGTTTGCAGGCGCTGGTTTATCGTGAGCTGAACAATGCCGTGGCCTTCAACAAAGCGGAATCAGGCAGCGCGGTGCTGGTGGATGTGAACACTGGCGAAGTGTTGGCCATGGCCAATAGTCCCTCTTACAACCCAAACAACCTGAGCGGAACGGCGAAAGAGGTGATGCGTAACCGCACCATCACCGACGTCTTCGAGCCAGGCTCCACCGTGAAGCCGATGGTGGTCATGACCGCGCTACAGCGCGGCGTGGTGCGTGAAAACAGCGTCCTGAATACCGTTCCCTATCGCGTCAATGGTCATGAAATTAAAGACGTGGCGCGCTATAGCGAACTTACCCTTACCGGGGTATTACAGAAGTCGAGTAACGTCGGTGTTTCTAAGCTGGCGTTAGCGATGCCGTCCTCAGCGTTAGTAGATACTTACTCACGTTTTGGGCTGGGAAAAGCGACCAATTTGGGGTTGGTCGGAGAACGCAGTGGCTTATATCCTCAAAAACAACGGTGGTCTGACATAGAGAGGGCCACCTTCTCTTTCGGCTACGGGCTAATGGTAACGCCGTTACAGTTAGCGCGAGTCTACGCAACGATTGGCAGTTACGGCGTGTATCGTCCGCTGTCGATCACCAAAGTTGACCCGCCGGTTCCCGGCGAGCGTATTTTCCCGGAGTCTATCGTGCGCACCGTTGTGCACATGATGGAGAGCGTGGCGCTGCCCGGCGGCGGTGGGGTCAAGGCGGCCATCAAAGGCTACCGTATCGCGATCAAAACCGGTACGGCGAAAAAAGTCGGGCCGGATGGTCGTTATATCAACAAATACATTGCTTACACCGCGGGCGTCGCGCCAGCCAGCCAGCCGCGTTTTGCGCTGGTGGTGGTCATTAATGACCCGCAGGCAGGTAAATATTACGGCGGTGCCGTTTCCGCGCCGGTGTTTGGTGCCATCATGGGCGGCGTATTGCGCACCATGAACATCGAACCGGATGCGCTGGCAACGGGCGAAAAAAGTGAATTTGTAACTAATCAAGGCGAGGGTACAGGTGGCAGATCGTAATTTGCGCGACCTTCTTGCTCCGTGGGTAGCTGGGCTGCCTGCGCGGGCGCTGCGTGAGATGACGCTCGACAGCCGCACGGCGGCGTCGGGCGATCTTTTTGTCGCGGTATTGGGTCATCAGGCGGACGGGCGTCGATATATCCCGCAGGCGATAGCGCAAGGTGTGGCTGCCATTATTGCTGAAGCAAAAGATGAGGCAACCGACGGTGAGATCCGTGAAATGCACGGTGTACCGGTTATCTATCTCAGCCAGCTTAACGAACGTCTCTCTGCGCTGGCAGGGCGTTTTTACCATCAGCCATCTGAACAACTGCGTCTGGTCGGCGTCACCGGCACGAACGGCAAAACCACCACCACGCAACTGCTGGCGCAGTGGAGTCAGCTACTGGGCGAAACCAGCGCGGTAATGGGGACGGTCGGCAACGGTTTGTTGGGTAAGGTGAGCCCGACTGAAAACACTACCGGTTCAGCGGTTGACGTTCAGCAGGTGCTGGCCGGTCTGGTCGAGCAGGGGGCAACCTTTGCCGGAATGGAAGTGTCTTCTCACGGGCTGGTGCAGCACCGTGTGGCAGCGCTTAAATTTGCCGCCTCGGTCTTTACTAATTTAAGCCGCGATCATCTTGATTATCACGGCGATATGGATCACTACGAAGCGGCGAAATGGCTGCTGTATTCGACCCACCATTTCGGTCAGGCCATCGTAAATGCCGATGACGAAACAGGACGCCGCTGGCTGGCGAAACTGCCAGATGCGGTTGCGGTAGCGATGGGCGATCATATCAACCCGAACTGTCATGGCCGCTGGCTGAAAGCGGTGGATGTGGACTACCACGACAGTGGCGCAACTATCCGCTTCGACTCAAGCTGGGGCGAGGGTGAAATTGCAAGCCGCCTGATGGGCGAATTTAACGTCAGCAATCTGCTGCTGGCGCTGGCCACGCTGCTGGCGCTGGGCTACCCGCTGAGCGATCTGCTGAACACCGCCGGGCGCTTACAGCCCGTCTGCGGACGAATGGAAGTGTTCAGCGCGCCGGGTAAACCGACGGTGGTGGTTGACTACGCACATACCCCGGACGCGCTGGAAAAAGCGCTGGCGGCGGCGCGTCTGCACTGTACCGGTAAGCTGTGGTGTGTATTTGGCTGCGGCGGCGATCGCGATAAAGGCAAACGGCCGCTGATGGGCGCGATTGCCGAACAGTTTGCCGATATTCCGGTGGTCACAGACGATAATCCGCGTACCGAAGAGCCGCGCGCGATCATCAACGATATTCTGGCCGGGATGCTTGACGCAGGCCGGGCGAAAGTCATGGAAGGCCGCGCTGAAGCGGTAACTCACGCCATCATGCAGGCTAAAGAGAATGACGTCGTGCTGCTGGCCGGGAAAGGTCACGAAGATTATCAAATCGTTGGCGCTCGCCGTCTGGACTATTCCGATCGTGTCACCGCAGCGCGCCTGCTGGGAGCCATCGCATGATTAGCGTAACGCTGAGCCAGCTTGCCTCCGTTCTGAAGGGCACGTTACAGGGCCGCGATGTCACGATTGATGCCGTCACTACCGATACCCGTAAGATCGCGCCAGGCTCTCTGTTTGTCGCGCTGAAAGGCGAGCGTTTTGACGCGCACGATTTTGCGGATAAAGCCAAAGCGAGTGGGGCAGGGGCGTTGCTGGTCAGTCGCCAGCTGGAGATCGACCTGCCGCAGTTGATCGTTAACGATACCCGCCGGGCCTTTGGTGAATTAGCGGCCTGGGTACGTCAGCAGGTGCCAACACGCGTTGTCGCGCTGACTGGCTCCTCCGGTAAAACCTCGGTTAAAGAGATGACCGCCTCTATTCTCAGCGAGTGCGGCAATACGCTGTATACCGCCGGAAATCTTAACAATGACATCGGCGTGCCGATGACGCTGCTGCGCCTGACACCGGAGCACCAGTACGCGGTCATTGAACTGGGTGCCAATCACCAGGGCGAAATCGCCTGGACCGTAGGGCTGACACAGCCGGAAGCGGCGCTGGTCAACAACCTGGCCGCCGCGCACCTGGAAGGTTTCGGGTCGCTGGCGGGCGTGGCAAAAGCGAAAGGCGAAATTTACAGCGGTCTGCCGGTTGACGGTATCGCCATCATGAATGCCGATAATAATGACTGGCTGAACTGGCAAACCATCATCGGCGATCGCAAAGTCTGGCGCTTCTCGCCTAATGCGGCCAACAGCGATTTTACCGCCACGAATATCCATGTGACCTCGCACGGCACTGCATTTACCCTGCAAACCCCCACCGGCAGTATTGACGTGCTATTGCCGCTGCCTGGACATCACAACATTGCCAACGCGCTGGCCGCAACGGCGCTCTCAATGGCGGTCGGTGCGGATTTACCCGCGGTCAAAAAAGGGCTGGCAACGTTACAGGCCGTGCCGGGCCGTCTGTTCCCGGTGCAACTGGCCGAAAATCAGCTCCTGCTGGATGACACCTACAATGCGAACGTCGGTTCGATGACCGCCGCCGTGCAGGTGCTGGCCGAAATGCCCGGCTACCGCGTGATGGTGGTCGGCGATATGGCCGAACTGGGCGATGAAAGCGAAGCCTGTCACGTACAGGTGGGTGAAGCGGCGAAAGCGGCCGGAATCGATCGGGTCATTAGCGTCGGGAAGCAAAGCCAGGCTATCAGCCAGGCCAGCGGCGTCGGCGAGCATTTCACCGACAAGCGCGCGCTGATCGCGCGCCTGAAAGAACTGATCGCAGAACAGCAGATTATTACCCTTTTAGTGAAGGGTTCACGTAGCGCCGCCATGGAAGAGGTGGTCCTTGCACTACAGGAGAATGGGACATGTTAGTTTGGCTGGCCGAGCATTTGGTCAAATATTATTCCGGCTTTAACGTCTTTTCCTATCTGACGTTTCGCGCCATTGTCAGCCTGCTGACCGCGCTGTTCATCTCATTGTGGATGGGCCCGCGCATGATCGCCCGCCTGCAACAGCTCTCTTTTGGTCAGGTTGTCCGTAACGACGGTCCGGAATCCCACTTCAGCAAACGCGGCACGCCGACGATGGGCGGGATCATGATCCTCACCTCCATCGTGATTTCCGTGCTGCTGTGGGCCTATCCGTCTAACCCTTACGTCTGGTGCGTCCTGGTGGTGCTGGTGGGTTACGGCATTATCGGCTTTGTCGATGATTACCGCAAAGTGGTGCGTAAAGATACTAAGGGCCTGATTGCTCGCTGGAAATATTTCTGGATGTCGGTAATCGCGCTGGGCGTGGCGTTCGCGCTCTACCTGGTGGGTAATGACACGCCAGCCACGCAGCTGGTGGTGCCATTCTTTAAAGATGTCATGCCGCAGTTGGGCATTCTCTATATTCTGCTGGCCTATTTCGTCATCGTCGGTACCGGCAACGCCGTTAACCTGACCGATGGTCTGGATGGGCTGGCGATTATGCCGACCGTTTTTGTTGCCGGTGGCTTTGCGCTGGTCGCCTGGGCGACGGGGAACATGAACTTCGCTAACTACCTGCATATTCCCTATCTGCGGCACGCGGGTGAGCTGGTCATCGTCTGTACCGCCATTGTCGGCGCGGGATTAGGTTTCCTGTGGTTTAACACCTATCCGGCCCAGGTGTTTATGGGCGATGTCGGCTCGCTGGCGCTGGGTGGCGCGCTGGGGATTATCGCCGTACTGCTGCGTCAGGAATTTTTGCTGGTCATTATGGGCGGCGTTTTCGTGGTGGAAACCCTGTCGGTGATCCTACAGGTTGGCTCGTTCAAACTGCGCGGCCAGCGCATTTTCCGTATGGCACCTATCCACCACCACTATGAACTGAAAGGCTGGCCGGAACCGCGTGTGATTGTGCGCTTCTGGATTATTTCGCTGATGCTGGTGCTGATTGGCCTGGCAACGCTGAAGGTACGTTAATCATGGCAGATTACCAGGATAAAAAAGTGGTCATCATCGGTCTGGGGCTGACCGGACTGTCGTGCGTGGACTTCTTCATGGCGCGTGGCGTGACGCCGCGCGTGATGGACACCCGCGCCGCGCCGTCCGGGCTGGATAAGCTACCGGAGGGCGTTGAAAGCCATGTGGGCAGCCTGAATGACGACTGGCTGCTGGCCGCCGATCTGATTGTTGCCAGCCCTGGTATTGCGCTCGCGCATCCTTCGCTCAGCGCGGCCGCTGAGGCGGGTGTTGAGATTGTCGGTGACATTGAGCTGTTTTGCCGTGAAGCGCAGGCTCCGGTTATTGCGATCACCGGCTCGAACGGTAAAAGCACCGTCACGACGCTGGTCGGCGAAATGGCAAAAGCGGCAGGCGTGAATGTTGGCGTCGGCGGCAATATTGGTCTGCCCGCGCTGATGCTGCTGGATCCGGCGCGTGAACTCTATGTGCTGGAACTGTCCAGTTTCCAGCTGGAGACCACGGCCAGTCTTAAGGCGGCAGCGGCGACGATCCTCAACGTCACGGAAGATCATATGGATCGCTATCCGTTTGGCCTACAACAGTATCGTGCGGCGAAGCTTAAGGTTTATGAAAACGCCACCGTCTGCGTGGTAAATGCTGATGATGCGCTGACCATGCCGGTGCGTGGTGCCGATGCGCGCTGCGTCAGCTTTGGTGTCGATGTGGGCGATTACCATCTTAACCGCCAGCAGGGCGAAACCTGGCTGCGCGCAAAAGGTGAGAAGGTGCTGAATGTGGCCGAAATGCAACTCACCGGACAGCATAACTATACCAACGCGCTGGCGGCGCTGGCGCTGGCGGATGCGGTGAATCTGCCGCGCGCCAGCAGTCTGAAAGCGCTGACCACCTTTAGCGGTCTGGCGCATCGTTTTCAGACCGCGCTGGTGCATAACGGTGTGCGCTGGATCAACGACTCGAAAGCCACCAACGTCGGCAGCACGGAAGCCGCGCTTAACGGCTTACAGGTCGACGGCACGCTGCACCTGCTGCTGGGCGGCGACGGAAAATCCGCAGACTTTTCATCCCTGAAGCGCTATCTCGGCGGCGACAATATCCGCCTGTGGTGCTTTGGCCGCGACGGCGCGGAGCTGGCGGAATTACGTCCGGAAATCGCTGAGCAGACAGAAACGATGGAAGAGGCGATGCGCCTGATTGCCACGCGTGTCCAGCCCGGCGACATGGTGCTGCTGTCGCCCGCCTGTGCCAGTCTGGATCAGTTTAAGAATTTTGAGCAACGGGGCGAACTCTTTACCCGTCTGGCGAAGGAGCTTGGTTGATGCGTTTATCCCTCCCACGCCCGAGAATGCCGCGCCTGCCCGGATTTAGCGTCCTGGCATGGCTATTCACGGCGATGAAAGGCTGGGTAATGGCGTCGCGTCAGAAAGATGCGGACAGCCTGATTATGTACGACCGCACGCTGGTCTGGCTGACATTCGGCCTCGCGGCGATCGGTTTTATTATGGTGACGTCGGCGTCAATGCCCATCGGGCAACGGCTGACGAACGATCCTTTCTTTTTTGCTAAACGCGATGGTGCCTATCTGGTGATGGCATTTTTGCTGGCGCTGGTCACGCTACGTCTGCCGATGGAATTCTGGCAGCGCTACAGCACGGCGATGCTGCTGGGATCGATCATTCTGTTGATGATCGTACTGGTGGTAGGGAGTTCCGTAAAAGGGGCATCGCGCTGGATCGATCTTGGTCTGCTGCGCGTACAGCCTGCGGAACTGACCAAGCTGTCGCTGTTTTGCTATATCGCCAACTATCTGGTGCGCAAAGGGGATGAGGTCCGCAATAACTTACGCGGCTTCTTGAAACCGATGGGCGTCATCTTTGTGCTGGCGATCCTGCTGCTGGCGCAGCCGGACCTCGGTACGGTGGTGGTGCTGTTCGTCACCACGCTGGCAATGCTGTTTCTGGCCGGGGCGAAGTTATGGCAGTTCATCGCCATCATCGGCATGGGGATTTCGGCGGTAGTGCTGCTGATCCTGGCAGAGCCGTATCGTATCCGCCGCGTGACGGCATTCTGGGATCCGTGGGCAGACCCGTTTGGCAGCGGCTATCAGTTAACCCAATCGTTGATGGCATTTGGTCGCGGCGAGCTATGGGGGCAGGGGCTCGGCAACTCGGTGCAAAAGCTGGAATACCTGCCGGAAGCCCACACCGACTTTATTTTCGCCATTATTGGCGAGGAACTGGGTTATATCGGTGTGGCGCTGGCGCTGTTGATGGTATTCTTCGTCGCTTTTCGCGCCATGTCGATTGGCCGCAAGGCGCTGGAGCTCAATCAACGCTTTTCCGGCTTTCTGGCCTGTTCAATCGGCGTCTGGTTTAGCTTTCAGGCACTGGTCAACGTCGGCGCGGCAGCCGGCATGCTGCCGACCAAAGGGTTGACGTTGCCCTTAATCAGTTACGGCGGGTCGAGTCTGTTAATTATGTCGACAGCCATCATGATGTTATTGCGCATAGATTATGAAACGCGTCTGGAAAAAGCCCAGGCGTTTACACGAGGTCAACGATGAGCGGTCAGAGTAAGCGGTTGATGGTGATGGCAGGCGGTACCGGTGGACACGTGTTCCCGGGGCTGGCGGTCGCCCATCATCTGATGGAGCAGGGCTGGCAGGTGCGCTGGCTGGGAACCGCCGATCGTATGGAAGCAGACCTGGTACCAAAAAATGGTATTGAGATTGATTTTATTCAGATCTCGGGGCTGCGCGGTAAAGGTATTAAAGCGCAATTGCTGGCTCCGCTGCGCATTTATCACGCCTGGCGTCAGGCGCGGGCGATTATGAAACGTTTTCAGCCGAACGTGGTGCTGGGGATGGGCGGTTATGTCTCCGGACCGGGCGGGCTGGCGGCATGGTCGCTGGGTATCCCGGTGGTACTGCATGAACAAAACGGCATTGCGGGCCTGACCAATAAATGGCTGGCGAAAATCGCTAAAAAAGTGATGCAGGCGTTCCCTGGCGCATTCCCCCATGCGGATGTCGTCGGCAATCCGGTCAGAACTGATGTGCTGGCGCTACCGCTGCCGCAGACGCGGCTGGCCGGACGTGAAGGCCCGGTGCGGCTGCTGGTTATCGGCGGATCGCAGGGCGCACGGGTGTTAAATCAGACGCTGCCGGAAGTGGCGGCGAAACTGGGTGAAAAAGTCACTATCTGGCACCAGAGCGGAAAAGGCGGGCAGCAAACCGTGGAGCAGGCGTATGCCGCAGCGGGCCAGCCGCAGCATAAAGTGACTGAGTTTATTGATGACATGGCCGCCGCTTACGCCTGGGCGGACGTGGTGGTATGCCGCTCCGGCGCATTGACGGTGAGTGAAATCGCTGCCGCTGGTTTACCAGCGCTATTCGTCCCATTTCAGCATAAAGATCGCCAGCAGTACTGGAATGCGCTGCCGCTGGAAAAAGCGGGCGCGGCAAAAATTCTTGAGCAGCCACAATTCACCGTGGAAGCCATCGTTGCAACGCTGGCAGGTTGGGACAGGGAAACCCTGTTAAAAATGGCAGAACGCGCGCGCGCGGCCTCCATTCCTGATGCGACGGAACGTGTCGCAAATGAAGTGAGCCTGGCAGCCCGGGCTTAACTGTGGTGGTGCCGTTTGCACCGCATGAATATTTGAAGTTATGGCGTTAAAGAATGAATACACAACAACTGGCTAAACTGCGTTCAATTGTGCCCGAGATGCGTCGCGTCCGGCACATTCACTTTGTCGGCATCGGTGGTGCTGGCATGGGTGGTATTGCCGAAGTTCTGGCCAATGAAGGCTACCAGATTAGCGGCTCTGACCTGGCACCAAACCCGGTCACGCAGCAGTTGGCGTCGCTTGGGGCGACAATCTATTTCAACCATCGCCCGGAAAATGTGCTTGATGCGAGCGTGGTGGTGGTCTCTACCGCCATTTCTGCCGATAACCCGGAAATCGTTGCCGCGCATGAAGCGCGTATCCCGGTGATCCGCCGTGCGGAAATGCTGGCCGAACTAATGCGTTTTCGCCACGGCATCGCCATTGCCGGTACGCACGGTAAAACGACGACCACAGCAATGGTCGCCAGTATTTATGCTGAAGCCGGCCTGGACCCAACGTTTGTGAACGGTGGCCTGGTAAAAGCCGCAGGTGTACATGCTCGTCTGGGCCACAGCCGTTATCTGATCGCCGAAGCCGATGAGAGCGACGCGTCGTTCCTGCATTTGCAGCCGATGGTTTCTATCGTGACTAACATCGAAGCTGACCATATGGATACTTACCAGGGCGACTTCGAAAATCTGAAGCAGACGTTTATTAACTTCCTGCACAACCTGCCGTTCTATGGCCGTGCGGTAATGTGCGTCGACGATCCGGTGATCCGCGAATTGCTGCCGCGCGTAGGTCGCCAGACGACGACCTACGGCTTTAGTGACGATGCTGACGTGCGCATTGAGAATTACGAACAAAACGGTCCGCAGGGCCACTTCACCTTGCTACGCCAGGACAAACCTGAGCTGCACGTGACCCTGAACGCACCAGGCCGTCATAACGCCCTGAATGCGGCGGCGGCGGTAGCGGTAGCCACAGAAGAAGGCATTGAAGACGAGGCGATCCTGCGCGCGCTGGAAAATTTCCAGGGCACCGGACGCCGCTTTGATTTCCTTGGTGAATATCCGCTGGAAGAGGTCAACGGCAAGCAGGGCACCGCCATGCTCATTGATGACTACGGCCATCATCCGACTGAGGTCGACGCGACGATCAAAGCCGCACGGGCAGGTTGGCCGGACAAAAATCTGGTCATGCTGTTCCAGCCGCACCGTTTCACGCGTACCCGCGATCTTTACGATGATTTCGCCAGGGTATTGACACAGGTCGACACGCTGTTGATGCTGGAGGTCTATCCGGCCGGAGAAGCCCCGATTCCTGGCGCGGACAGCCGCTCTCTATGTCGTACTATCCGTGGACGTGGCAAGGTCGATCCGATTCTGGTTTCCGATCCGGCGCAGATCGCCGAGATGTTAGCGCCGGTACTCACCGGCAACGATCTGATTCTGGTTCAGGGCGCGGGAAACATAGGCAAAATCGCGCGTAAATTATCGGAAATCAAACTGAAGCCGCAAACCCAGGAGGAAGAGCGCCATGGCTGATAAGATAGCAGTCCTGCTCGGCGGTACCTCCGCAGAGCGTGACGTTTCACTCAATTCCGGCGCTGCGGTGCTGGCAGGGTTACGCGAAGCTGGCGTTGATGCCTGGCCCGTTGACCCGCGTGAAACGGACATCACCCATCTCAAAGATATGGGGTTTCAGAAAGTATTTATAGCCTTGCACGGACGTGGGGGTGAGGATGGAACTTTACAGGGACTACTGGAACTTTCAGATCTGCCCTATACCGGTAGTGGCGTAATGGCGTCTGCTATCTCCATGGATAAACTGCGTAGCAAACTGCTCTGGCAGGGTGCCGGTTTACCTGTGGCTCCCTGGGTGGCATTAACGCGGAAAACGTTTACTGACGGGCTTTCTTCAGACGTGCAACAGCGCATTGCTGACCTTGGTCTTCCGCTGATTGTTAAGCCCAGCCGGGAAGGCTCCAGCGTCGGCATGTCAAAGGTAACAGAAGCTGACACTTTACATGCTGCGTTAACGCTGGCTTTTCAGCATGATGAAGAAGTTTTAATCGAAAAATGGCTCAGCGGGCCAGAATTTACCGTCGCGATGCTCGGTGAAGAAATTTTACCGTCAATTCGTATTCAACCTGCTGGAACCTTCTATGATTATGAGGCGAAGTATCTCTCTGATGAGACAAAGTATTTTTGCCCAAGCGGTCTGGAAGCAGAGCGTGAGACACAATTACAGTCTCTGGTAGTGAATGCATGGAATGTTCTCGGCTGTCGCGGCTGGGGAAGAATCGACGTTATGCTGGACAGCGATGGCCAGTTTTATCTGCTGGAAGCGAATACCTCTCCGGGTATGACCAACCACAGCCTGGTGCCGATGGCGGCGCGTCAGGCCGGGATGAGCTTCTCGCAGTTGGTAGTAAGAATTTTGGACCTGGCGGGTTGATATGTCGCAGGCTGCGCTGAACACGCGAAACCGCGAAGAGGAAGTGGCTTCTTCTTCCCGGCGAAATAATGGAACGCGTCTGGCGGGAATTATTTTCCTGCTGGCGGTGTTATGTACCGTGTTAATGAGCGGCTGGATGATATTGGGCTGGATGGATGACGCGCAGCGTTTACCGCTCTCGAAACTGGTGGTAACCGGCGATCGTCACTACACCCGTAATGATGATATTCGGCAATCTATTCTGGCACTTGGCGCACCGGGCACGTTTATGACTCAGGATGTCAATATTATCCAGAGCCAAATTGAACGTCTTCCGTGGATTAAACAGGCGAGCGTCAGAAAGCAATGGCCGGACGAATTAAAGATTCATCTGGTTGAATATGTGCCGATAGCACGATGGAATGATCAGCATATGGTCGATGCTGATGGTAACTCTTTCAGCGTACCTTCAGATCGCACCAGCAACGTAAATTTGCCGATGTTGTCAGGTCCTGAAGGAAGCGAAAACGAAGTACTGCAAGGCTATCGCGATATGGGTAAGGTGCTGGCAAAGGACAAGTTCACGTTAAAAATGGCGGCGATGACCGCGCGCCGCTCCTGGCAATTAACCCTTGATAATGATATCAGGCTTAATTTGGGACGCGGTGATACGATGAAACGTCTGGAGCGCTTTATAGAACTGTATCCAGTTTTACAACAGCAAGCGCAGACCGAAGGCAAACGGATTAGCTACGTTGATTTGCGCTATGACTCGGGTGCGGCAGTCGGTTGGGTACCGGCACCGGCTGAGGAACCTAATCAACAACAGAATCAGGCACAGGCAGAGCAATAATGATCAAGGCGACGGACAGAAAACTGGTAGTTGGACTGGAGATTGGCACCGCAAAGGTAGCTGCTTTAGTAGGGGAGGTTCTGCCCGACGGTATGGTCAATATCATTGGCGTGGGCAGTTGCCCGTCGCGTGGTATGGATAAAGGTGGGGTAAACGACCTCGAATCGGTAGTAAAATGCGTACAACGCGCTATCGATCAGGCTGAATTAATGGCTGACTGCCAAATATCCTCGGTTTATCTGGCGCTTTCAGGTAAACATATTAGTTGTCAGAATGAAATTGGCATGGTGCCCATTTCAGAAGAAGAAGTGACGCAGGAAGACGTGGAAAACGTCGTGCATACGGCGAAATCGGTTCGCGTGCGAGATGAACACCGCGTACTGCATGTTATTCCTCAGGAATATGCCATTGATTACCAGGAAGGTATTAAGAACCCTGTGGGTTTATCCGGCGTGCGCATGCAGGCAAAAGTGCACTTGATCACCTGTCACAACGACATGGCGAAAAATATTGTCAAAGCCGTGGAACGTTGTGGTTTAAAAGTTGACCAACTGATTTTTGCCGGGCTGGCGTCCAGTTATTCCGTATTAACTGAAGACGAACGTGAGCTGGGTGTCTGTGTGGTTGACATCGGTGGTGGTACAATGGACATCGCCGTCTATACAGGCGGAGCGCTGCGTCACACGAAAGTGATCCCTTATGCGGGGAATGTGGTGACCAGCGATATCGCTTATGCCTTCGGTACGCCACCGAGCGATGCCGAAGCCATTAAAGTTCGTCACGGCTGTGCGTTTGGCTCCATCGTCGGTAAAGACGAGAGCGTGGAAGTCCCAAGCGTAGGTGGACGCCCGCCGCGTAGCCTGCAACGCCAGACGTTAGCAGAGGTTATCGAACCGCGTTATACCGAACTGCTAAACCTGGTGAATGAAGAGATTTTGCAATTGCAGGAAATGCTGCGTGAAAAAGGGGTGAAACACCATCTGGCAGCAGGCATTGTATTAACCGGTGGCGCGGCGCAAATTGAAGGCCTGGCGGCCTGTGCGCAACGCGTATTTCACACGCAGGTGCGGATTGGCGCACCGCTGAATATTACCGGCTTAACGGATTATGCCCAGGAGCCGTACTATTCCACGGCGGTGGGACTGCTGCACTACGGGAAAGAATCCCATTTAAGCGGTGAAGCGGAAGTTGAAAAACGGGTGACGGCATCCGTCAGCTCGTGGATTAAACGGCTGAATAGTTGGCTACGAAAAGAGTTTTGATTTTTTTAAGAGAACGCAGAAAATTAGCGATCTCAGGCGACAGGCACAACGGAGAGAGAAATTATGTTTGAACCTATGGAACTGACCAACGACGCGGTGATTAAAGTCATCGGCGTCGGTGGCGGCGGCGGCAATGCCGTTGAACACATGGTGCGTGAGCGCATCGAAGGTGTTGAATTCTTCGCGGTTAATACCGACGCTCAGGCGCTGCGTAAAACGGCGGTTGGCCAGACGATTCAGATCGGTGGTGGCATCACCAAAGGTCTGGGCGCTGGGGCTAACCCGGAAGTGGGGCGCAACGCAGCTGACGAAGATCGTGAAGCCTTGCGTGCAGCGCTTGACGGGGCAGACATGGTCTTTATCGCCGCCGGTATGGGTGGTGGTACAGGTACCGGTGCTGCGCCTGTGGTAGCAGAAGTGGCAAAAGATCTGGGTATCCTGACGGTCGCTGTTGTGACCAAGCCTTTCAACTTCGAAGGCAAGAAGCGCATGGCATTTGCCGAGCAGGGGATTACCGAGCTGTCCAAGCACGTTGACTCATTGATCACCATCCCGAACGACAAGCTGCTCAAAGTGCTGGGTCGCGGTATTTCGCTTCTCGATGCGTTTGGTGCGGCAAATGACGTACTGAAAGGGGCGGTGCAGGGTATCGCCGAACTGATCACCCGTCCTGGCCTGATGAACGTCGACTTTGCGGACGTGCGTACGGTGATGTCCGAAATGGGCTATGCGATGATGGGTTCCGGCGTTGCCAGCGGTGAAGACCGTGCGGAAGAAGCGGCTGAAATGGCTATCTCTTCTCCGCTGCTGGAAGATATCGATCTGTCCGGCGCGCGTGGCGTTCTGGTCAACATTACGGCGGGCTTCGACCTGCGTCTGGATGAGTTTGAAACCGTTGGTAACACCATTCGTGCGTTTGCTTCAGACAATGCGACCGTGGTTATCGGTACGTCTCTGGATCCGGACATGAACGACGAACTGCGCGTTACTGTGGTTGCGACCGGTATTGGCATGGACAAACGTCCTGAAATTACCCTGGTGACTAACAAACAGACGCAACAGCCGGTACTGGATCGCTATCAGCAGCACGGTATGGCACCGCTGACGCAGGAGCAGAAGCCTGCGGCGAAGGTGGTTAACGACAATACGTCTCAGGCAAAAGAGCCGGATTATTTGGATATTCCTGCCTTTTTGCGTAAGCAGGCCGACTAAGAATTGGCTGGAAGTTGGGCATCTTAGCTCTTTGTGCTAAACTGCTCGCCCGAATGTATAGTACACTTCGGTTGGATAGGTAATTTGGCGAGATAATACGATGATCAAACAAAGGACATTAAAACGTATCGTTCAGGCGACTGGCGTCGGTTTACATACCGGCAAGAAAGTCACGCTGACGCTGCGCCCTGCGCCGGCAAATACCGGGGTCATCTATCGTCGCACCGACTTGAATCCACCGGTAGATTTTCCGGCCGATGCCAAATCTGTGCGTGATACCATGCTCTGTACTTGCCTGGTCAATGAGCATGACGTGCGGATTTCAACGGTAGAGCACCTGAACGCCGCCCTGGCGGGCCTGGGTATCGACAACATTGTTATTGAAGTCGATGCGCCTGAAGTGCCGATTATGGATGGCAGTGCTGCGCCGTTCGTTTACCTGCTGTTAGACGCAGGCATCGACGAACTTAACTGCGCGAAGAAATTCGTTCGCATTAAAGAGACCGTTCGCGTCGAAGATGGCGATAAATGGGCTGAATTCAAACCGTTTAATGGTTTTTCGCTGGACTTTACCATCGACTTTAACCATCCGGCGATTGATTCCAGCAACCAGCGCTACGCGATGAACTTCTCTGCGGACGCCTTTATGCGTCAGATTAGCCGTGCACGTACTTTCGGTTTTATGCGCGATATCGAATATTTACAGTCCCGCGGCTTGTGCCTGGGCGGTAGCTTCGATTGTGCCATCGTTGTTGACGATTATCGTGTATTGAACGATGACGGCCTGCGTTTTGAAGACGAATTCGTACGTCACAAAATGCTGGATGCTATCGGCGACTTGTTCATGTGTGGCCACAATATTATTGGCGCGTTTACTGCCTATAAATCGGGTCATGCGCTGAACAACAAACTGCTACAGGCGGTCCTGGCAAAACAGGAAGCCTGGGAATATGTCACCTTCGAAGACGACGCCGAACTGCCGCTGGCATTCAAAGCGCCTTCCCTGGTTCTGGCATAACGCCCTAAAATTCGACTGGTTAACCTGGCACCCTCTCCGTCCAGGGAAACCAGTCGTTTTTCATTTCTGTTCTCCGCCATATTCCCTTTACTCGCCTTTCTGCTTTATCCGCCGTCTGATTGCCGTTTTCTTAATCTGTTTATCTCTTTTCCAGGCTTTATTACTACTGCCGGGTCAAAGCATTAATGGTAATATCATTACAGGATATAAATTGCAGAGCGTCAGGCTCTTGTAGATTTGACAGAGTGGTGAATTGAGTGAGTGGGTTGCTGACGCGCTGGCGACAGTTAGGCAGACGGTATTTCTGGCCGCATCTCCTGTTGGGGATGGTCGCGGCTGGTTTTGGCCTGCCCGCTCTCTGTAATACCGAGCCTGCCGTCCCGGCAAAAGCTGCGGCCAGCAGTCACGATCGTCCTTCAGGCGTTAACTTTACTCATCTGGCGCTGCTCGAGGCGAACCGTCGCCCCTCTTTCACCGTGGACTACTGGCATCAACACGCCATCCGCACGGTGATCCGCCACCTTTCCTTTGCCATGGCTCCGCAGGTATTGCCGGTAGCCGAGGAACCGCTAACGCTTGAAGCGGACCACATTGCGTTGCTGAATACCCTTAGCGCAATGCTGACGCAGGAGAGCAAACCGCCGGTCATTGTCCGCCAGGTTGCCATTGCATTCTTCGTACCCAAATCCGCTTTTAGCGTCTCTGCCTGGATAAGCCAGGCGCAGGGCATCCGCGCCGGACCTCAACGCCTTAGCTGAATCATTCTTCCTTCAACTAATTTTTGACTCCGCACAGCGGGGCGTTTGAGATTTTATTATGCTAATCAAATTATTAACTAAAGTTTTCGGTAGTCGTAACGATCGTACCCTGCGCCGTATGCGCAAAGCGGTCAACCTGATTAACAGTATGGAACCGGCAATGGAAAAGCTCTCTGATGAAGAGCTGAAAGCCAAAACCGCAGAGTTCCGCGCGCGCCTGGCAAAAGGCGACACCGTTGAAAGCCTGATCCCGGAAGCCTTTGCCGTGGTGCGTGAAGCGAGTAAGCGCGTTTTTGGCATGCGTCACTTCGACGTCCAGTTGCTCGGTGGTATGGTGCTGAACGAGCGCTGTATCGCGGAAATGCGTACCGGTGAAGGTAAAACCCTGACCGCTACGCTGCCTGCTTACCTTAATGCGCTGTCAGGCAAAGGCGTTCACGTGGTTACCGTCAACGACTATCTGGCACAGCGTGACGCCGAAAATAACCGCCCGCTGTTTGAATTCCTCGGCATGACCGTCGGCATCAACATGTCTGGCCTGCCTGCACCGGCAAAGCGTGAAGCTTACGCAGCCGATATCACCTACGGGACCAACAACGAATACGGTTTTGACTATCTGCGCGATAACATGGCGTTTAGTCCGGAAGAACGCGTCCAGCGTAAACTGCACTACGCGCTGGTGGATGAGGTGGACTCCATCCTGATCGATGAAGCGCGTACACCGCTGATTATCTCCGGTCCGGCGGAAGACAGTTCAGAAATGTACAAGCAGATGAACAAAATCATCCCGCATCTGATCCGTCAGGAAAAAGAAGACTCCGATACCTTCCAGGGCGAAGGCCATTTCTCTGTAGACGAGAAAGCGCGTCAGGTTAACTTAACCGAACGCGGCCTGGTGCTGATCGAAGAATTGCTGGTCAAAGAAGGCATCATGGAAGAGGGCGAATCGCTTTACTCGCCGGGCAACATCATGATGATGCACCACGTGACCGCCGCACTGCGCGCCCACGCCCTGTTTACCCGCGACGTTGACTACATCGTTAAAGATGGCGAAGTCATCATCGTCGACGAACATACCGGTCGTACCATGCAGGGTCGCCGCTGGTCAGATGGTCTGCATCAGGCCGTTGAAGCCAAAGAAGGCGTGGAAATTCAGAATGAAAACCAGACGCTGGCGTCCATTACCTTCCAGAACTACTTCCGTTTGTATGAAAAACTGGCCGGTATGACCGGTACGGCGGATACTGAAGCGTTCGAATTCAGTTCCATCTATAAACTGGATACCGTGGTTGTGCCCACTAACCGTCCAATGATCCGTAAGGATATGGCGGATCTGGTGTATATGACCGAAGCGGAAAAAATCCAGGCGATCATTGAAGATATCAAAGAACGCACGGCAAATGGTCAGCCGGTGCTGGTCGGTACTATCTCAATTGAAAAATCAGAAGTGGTGTCGAATGAACTGGTGAAAGCCGGTATCAAACATAACGTTCTGAACGCCAAATTCCACGCCAGCGAAGCAGATATCGTCGCCCAGGCGGGTTATCCGGCTGCGGTGACCATTGCTACCAACATGGCTGGTCGTGGTACGGATATCGTGCTCGGGGGTAGCTGGCAGGCGGAAGTTGCTGCGCTGGAAGAGCCGACCCCGGAACAGATTGCCCAAATTAAAGCCGACTGGCAGGTTCGTCACGACGCGGTACTGGCCTCCGGCGGCCTGCATATTATTGGTACTGAACGCCATGAATCGCGTCGTATCGATAACCAGCTGCGTGGCCGTTCCGGTCGTCAGGGGGATGCGGGTTCTTCCCGTTTCTACCTGTCGATGGAAGATGCGCTGATGCGTATTTTCGCCTCCGATCGTGTGGCGGGGATGATGCGTAAACTGGGGATGAAACCGGGCGAAGCCATTGAGCATCCGTGGGTCACTAAAGCCATTGCCAACGCTCAGCGTAAAGTCGAAAGCCGTAACTTTGATATTCGTAAACAGCTGCTTGAATATGATGATGTGGCCAACGATCAGCGCCGTGCCATCTACACCCAGCGTAACGAACTGCTGGACGTGTCGGACGTAAGCGAAACCATCAATAGCATCCGTGAAGACGTGTTCAAAGCGACCATCGATAACCATATTCCACCACAGTCACTGGAAGAGATGTGGGATATCCCTGGTCTGCAAGAGCGTCTGAAGAACGATTTCGATCTCGACCTGCCTATTACTGAGTGGCTGGATAAAGAGCCGGAACTGCATGAAGAGACGCTGCGTGAGCGTATCCTTGCCAGCGCGATCGAGGTTTATCAGCGTAAAGAAGAGATCGTGGGTGCTGAAATGATGCGCCATTTCGAAAAAGGCGTCATGCTGCAAACCCTCGACTCGCTGTGGAAAGAGCATCTGGCAGCAATGGACTATCTGCGTCAGGGTATCCATTTGCGTGGCTATGCGCAGAAAGATCCGAAGCAGGAATACAAACGCGAATCCTTCTCTATGTTTGCTGCGATGCTGGAATCTCTGAAATATGAAGTGATCAGCACCCTGAGCAAAGTACAGGTGCGCGAGCCGGAAGAAGTGGAAGAGATGGAACAGCAGCGCCGCGAAGAAGCCGAACGTCTGGCGCAGATGCAGCAGCTCAGCCATCAGGACGATCACACCGCAGCGGCTGAAGCCATTGCGGAACAGACCGGCGAACGCAAAGTTGGCCGTAACGATCCGTGCCCGTGCGGTTCCGGTAAAAAATACAAACAGTGCCATGGCCGCCTGAGTTAAGGGCCGGGCTAACCACGGAAGGCGCAGGCGACTGCGCCTTTTTTATGGACGTAATAACATGAAAAAACTGCAAATTGCCGTGGGGATTATTCGTAATCCACAGCATGAGATTTTCATCACCCAGCGTGCTGCTGATGCGCATATGGCGAATAAGCTGGAGTTTCCCGGTGGAAAAATTGAGGCCGACGAAACGCCGGAGCAGGCGCTGACTCGTGAGTTGCAGGAAGAGGTGGGGATCACGCCGCATAACGCCACGTTATTCGATAAGCTGGAATATGAATTTCCGGACCGCCATATCACGCTTTGGTTCTGGCTGGTGGACCGCTGGGAAGGGGAGCCGTGGGGTAAAGAAGGACAGCCGGGGCGCTGGATTGCGGTAAACGAATTAAAGGCGGACGATTTCCCGCCGGCGAATGCACCGGTTATCGCAAAGCTGGTGAACGCCGTTTAAGATTAAGACGCCGGGTGTCGAATAATGCCCGGTGGCGCTTCGCTTACGCGGGCCTACAGACAACGCCAGCCCACATGCCGGGTAAGGCGCAGCCGCCACCCGGCAGGATTATATTTACTGTTTCTCTTCGCTCCAGTCATCGCTATCAGACAGATCGCCCGCGCTGGGAATACGCTTCTCCTCGGCAGCCCACTCGCCAAGGTCGATCAACTGGCAGCGTTTGCTGCAAAAAGGACGAAACGGGCTCTCCTGGCCCCAGATAACCGCTTTGCCGCAGGTTGGGCAATTAACCACGGTGGCTTCAGACATATATTCTCCTTAACAGCAAGCCAGTTCAAAATCGAAACGGTCAGGGATCTGACCATTTTCGCTATCCAGTGGCAAAAAACGGATCGCAAAGCGGCTTTTATGCCCGGAAATTTGCGGATAAAGCTGTCCCTCCAGCGGCAATTGCAGGCGCAGCAGATCGGCATCTTCACCGTTATCCTGATAAAAACCATGCAGGCTGGTTTGCTTGCGGAACGGCGCTGAATTGCGGATCAGATCCATAATTAACGTCAGCGCCTGCTGAAGCGGTTGCAGGCTGATAAGCCATTGTTCAGTCTGTGCATCGCGCTGTTCTTGCGGCAGATGAAGCCAGATATGCAGCGTGGGCAAATCGAAACTGCAACAGCCGCCGGGGATACTCAGACGCTGGCGTACCAGCCCAATCAGGCGATCTTCGCGTAATAGCTGACCCATTCGTGGCGCGGACATCAGCGTACTGCCACAGGCCTTCAGTTGCTGACGCAACGCGTCAATACGATTTACATCTACGCCGGGCACGTCGGCCCATGCCTGTAATTTTTTCTGCTGACGTTCCAGCTCTTTCAACAGTTCCGTACGGACTTCACCGCGTTCGAGTACGTCCAGTAAGTCTCCGACGTTACGAAAAAAATGCAACGCACCCGCATGGTCGGTGACCGGCAGCGCGGCGGACATCTGCTCAATTAAAAATTCAATGCGCAGCCAGGTGCGCATTTTTTCGTTTAGCGGGTGTTCAAAAAGAATGTGCGTATGATGCATTACGATTTTTCCTGTGAAACAGCCTGCGCCGCGAATTTCAAATACTGCGCATGCAGGCGGGCAACGTCCGATGCTATCGCATCAGGCGCGCCGTTGTTATCAATGACGTCATCCGCCACGGCCAGACGCTGTTCGCGCGTTGCCTGAGCAGAGAGAATTTGTTTGGCATGTTCACGCGTCACGCCGTCACGCTGCATCGTTCTTTGCAGCTGGGTTTCACGCGAGACATCCACCACGAGAACGCGATCGGCTTTCTCATAAAGCCTGTTTTCTACCAGCAGCGGCACTACCCACAGCACCCAGGGGGAGGTGGCCTGGCGGAATTGTCGCTGGGTTTCCTGCTGGATCAATGGATGCAGTAGCGCGTTAAGCCACGATTTATCGTCGGGATGGGCAAAAATACGCTCGCGCAGAAGACGGCGATTAAGCCCTCCGTCAGCCGTAAGGATCGACGGACCGAAACGTTCAGTAATGGTATTGAGCGCCTGAGTGCCGGGCTCCACGACCTGACGGGCAATGACATCGGCATCAATCACGTTAACACCCAGCAGGGCGAAGGCGTCCGCAACCGTACTTTTACCGCTGCCAATACCGCCAGTTAACGCTACCGTATACCTCATAAAAGCCAGTCCCGGAATAATTTGATATTCAAAATCAGAAGGTTAAAAAAGGAGAATTCATAGCGAGAGATGATAATTATCTTCCCACCGTTCACCAGGTAAATTTATAGGATTGTAGCGTAAAAAAAGAGAAAATCGCAGTCTTGCGGTAACACTATTAGTGCGTATGATAACGTCACTGGAGTTGCGCTTTTTCTATTGCCCTTAACCCCAGGAACCCTACATGCGTATCGAAGAAGATCTGAAGTTAGGTTTTAAAGACGTTCTTATCCGCCCAAAACGTTCTACCCTCAAAAGCCGTTCCGAAGTTGAACTGGAGCGCGAAATCACCTTTAAGCATTCCGGTCAGAGCTGGTCAGGCGTGCCGATTATCGCAGCGAATATGGATACCGTGGGCACCTTTGGCATGGCAAAAGCGCTGTCCTCATTTGGTATTCTGACGGCGGTACATAAGCACTACACGCCGGAAGACTGGAAAGGGTTTATTCAGAGCGTGTCTGACGATGTGCTGAAACACGTTATGGTCTCTACCGGCACCTCCGATGCAGATTTTGAGAAAACCATTCAGATCCTTAATCTGCACCCCGCGCTGAGCTTTATTTGTATTGATGTGGCGAATGGTTATTCCGAGCATTTTGTGCAGTTCGTCACCAAAGCGCGTGAAGCCTGGCCGAACAAAACTATCTGCGCGGGCAACGTCGTCACCGGTGAAATGTGCGAAGAGCTCATTCTCTCCGGCGCGGACATCGTTAAAGTTGGTATCGGCCCCGGCTCCGTTTGCACGACTCGTGTGAAAACGGGCGTCGGCTATCCGCAGCTTTCTGCGGTGATCGAATGCGCGGACGCGGCCCACGGTCTCGGCGGGCAGATCGTCAGCGACGGCGGTTGCACCATGCCGGGTGACGTAGCGAAAGCCTTCGGCGGCGGTGCTGATTTTGTCATGCTGGGCGGGATGCTGGCCGGACACGAAGAGAGCGGCGGCACCGTAGTCGAAGAGGACGGTGAGAAATTTATGCTGTTCTACGGCATGAGCTCCGAGTCCGCGATGAACCGTCACGTCGGCGGCGTTGCCGGTTATCGTGCGGCAGAAGGGAAAACCGTGAAGCTGCCTCTGCGCGGCCCGGTGGAGAATACCGCGCGCGATATTCTCGGCGGTCTGCGTTCAGCCTGTACCTACGTTGGGGCTTCCCGTCTGAAGGAGCTAACCAAGCGCACGACCTTTATTCGCGTGCAGGAACAGGAAAACCGCGTTTTCAACAGCCTGTAATGCATCTGCGCTGGCGTAAGCCAGCGCAATTACCCCATCCCACTCATGGCATCTCCCAGATGAAAAATGGGCAGATACATCGCCACCACCAGCGTCCCGATAATCACCCCGGTGACAATCAGGAGCATCGGTTCCAGCAACGACGCCAGATTATCCGCCACCGTTTGTGTTTTCTCGCTGTGATGACGTGCGAGATCTTCCAGCATCGTATCCAGCGCACCCGAGGCTTCGCCGGTTCTGATCAACTGAAGGCATAGCGGGCTAAATTCGCCGCTCCTTTCCATGGCCTGCCAGACGGGCGAACCCTGAGTAATATCCTGATGTACCTGACGCAGGACGCGCTGCCAGTAAGGACAGTCCAGCGTCTCACTGGCGCTGTGCAAACCTTGCAAAAAAGCGATCCCGGCGCTTTGAGTCAGCGCCAGCACGCTGAAAATATGGCTAAGCTTTTGTCCGCGGATAAGGCCACCGGCGATTGGACATGCCAGCAGCCATTTCTGCCTGAGTATCAGCCAGCCCGTATGATGTCGTAGCCTGTTCAGGATCCCGAGCGCCAGTACCGGGGCGGCAAAAAGTAACATTCCCCATTGTTGAATAACCTGTGCAAACGCCATTACACCGCGCGTCAACGCAGGCAGCGGTGTATTAAACGTCTGATAGATTGCCGCAAATTCCGGTAACACCCAGCATACCATCGCCATGACTACCGCCAGCGCGAGCGTCAGAATGATAATGGGATAACGTAGCGCCTTGCGGACCTTTGCCGCCAGACGCTGCTGAGCCTCCTGCTGTTCCGCCAGATGAAAGCAACACTGCTCAAGTTTACCGGTCAGCTCACCGGTGCGGATCATCGCCAGCCATAGCGGAGGAAAAGCCTGCGGCCACTGTTTGAGGGCGAGGGAAAACGCAATACCCTTTTCCAGCTCCTGACCGACATTTTGCAGCAGCGCCTGCCATTGTTTACCCGGTTGCTGCTGCGCCAGTAGCATTAATCCCTCTGGCAGCGTGAGCCCGGCATGAAGCAGCGTCGCCAGTTGTCGAATAACGCTGCAACTATGCTCGCGACGCCAGAGAGAGGAGCGTACTACGCAGCGTTTCAGCCCCATCGGCGTGATATGTTGCTGCTGAAACGTCATCAGCGCCGCCGTGCGGTTGGTGTCCCATATGACGCCCTGCTGCATTTCGCCCTCCGGAGTCAGCCCACGCCACTGCCAGAGTTGTTTAACCTTCATGCGGTGTTCCCAGTACGCGCAGTAACTCTTCTACCGTCGTCAGCCCCTGTTCCACCGCCAGACAGCCATTTTCGAATAGCGTGGTCATCCCATCGCGATGCGCCTGCGATTGAATGTCTATCGCACTGTGTTCGCTGGCGATCGCCTGACGCAGCTTGCCCTCAACAGGCAACAGTTCAAACAAGGCTATTCGGCCATAAAATCCGTGATAGCAACGGTCGCAGCCGGTAGCCCGCCAGCGGGGCAGGGGGCGTCGCCAGAGAGAGGAGGGCACGGCGCTATGCTCGCCAATTTGCGTGCGGCAGTGCGGACACAGTTTGCGCACCAGTCGCTGAGCCACCACTAATAACAGCGAGGAAGAGAGCATCCAGCGTGCGACGCCCATTTGTTGCAAACGGACCAGCGCCTCGGTCGTGGAGTTGGTGTGTAATGTTGAAAGCACAAGATGTCCGGTTTGCGCGGCTTTAATCGCAATTTCAGCAGTGTCGCCATCGCGGATCTCTCCCACCATAATGATGTCCGGATCCTGACGCAGAAGGGCGCGGAGAACCTTTTGAAACGTCAGCCCGGCACGCGGGTTGATCGGCGTCTGGTTGATGCCCTCAAGCGGGATCTCTACCGGATCTTCGACGCTACAAATATTCACCTCAGGCGTATTGAGCGACTGAAGCGCGCTATAAAGCGTGACGGTTTTACCGCTACCGGTGGGGCCGGTGACCAGCAGCAGACCCTGCGGCATTTTCAGCGCGTCGCTGAACGCTTTCTCCTGAAGGGCTGTCATACCCAGTTGCCGGATATCCAGCGCCTGCTCTACCTGATGGAGCAGGCGAATTACCACTTTTTCAGCGTATTTACCCGGTAGAGTGGCAATACGAAAGGAAACCGATTTTCCCGTCAGTTCAACCGTAAACTGTCCGTCCTGCGGCATGCGGCGTTCAGCAATATCGAGATTACCCAGTACTTTTAACCGTGCGATGATGCTGGCGACAAGCCCAGGTGGAATAGTCGTCAGTTGATGCAGCACGCCGTCCACCCGCAAGCGGATCCGCATACGATCGGCCAGAGGTTCAAAGTGAATGTCCGAAGCCCGCTGTAAAAGCGCCTGTTCCAGGGCCTGATTAAGTAACTCCACGGCCGTGCCGCTTCCTTCACTCACGGCAGGCAGGTGGCTTTGTGTGGACAGGTGCAGGTGCTGATCCATTTTTTCCTGTGACCAGCATTCAATATCAATCCGTTTTTGTGTGGCAAAGCGCAAGGATTCCAGTAGCTGACTACCGGGATCGCCGACAACGGCAATATTGAGCGTGTCGTCGTCGCTATCCAATAACACTGCGCCATAACGTTTACATAACGCGATGAGCTGTTCCCGTTTCATCTTTGTGTCTCCTTACTGTATATCGAAGCGGAAAACGTCTTCGCAGGCTTGCTGGAGCGCGCTGTCCTGCTGGATATTGCACACCCGTTGCCAGCCCGTTATACCACTGGCATTGTCCCAGCCGGGCGTCATCACCACGCTAAGACCGTTGAGACTCTCCTGCCCGGCGAGGGTGACGATGCCCTGCGCCACGCTCATCTCTGAAACGTAACGGGTCGTGGTCGGTGAGGGAATGCCATTTTTACCACCATCACAGTCGGTTAACCCGCCATGATCCAGCGCGCAAAGCTCAATTGCGGTGCGGTAGGGTATGAAGGTTTGTAGCATGTCGGTTAGCGCGGCTTTGCGCAGGTAGTTTTGATAGGCGGGAATGCCGATAGCGCTGAGGATGGCGATGATGCCAATCACCACCATCAGTTCAATAAGCGTAAATCCTTGCTGTCTGTTCATCGTGTGCTCCTCGGTAAATGCGAGCACTCTGGCAGGGGAAACGCGAGCGGGCGAGTGAGAAAAAACCAGACCTGAAGATGCTTTCAGGACTTTTTAACTGCGTTGCACAGGCGTTACATCGCGCTGCGAGGCGATACGAAAAACGGAACCGAAGTTACTGACATTAAGGGTTAACAGGGGAAACGTCGGGATTGGGTTCCCGGAGGGAGGCCCAACCCGACGGTCGCCCCGATGACTACGGGCTATTTGACATCACTCTCAACCGCTATTCAAAATGAGGAAAAATCAGCGGAAACGCATCGACAAATCCAGCGCACGAATATGCTTGGTCAGCGCGCCAACGGAAATGAAATCCACGCCGGTTTCAGCAAATTCACGCAGCGTTTCGTGGGTAACATTGCCGGAAACTTCAAGCTGCGCCTGCCCACGCGTCCGTTTCACCGCTTCACGCATCAGCTCAGTGGTAAAGTTATCCAGCATAATGATGTCAGCGCCGGCTTTCAGCGCGTCGTCCAGCTCATCAAGATTTTCAACCTCGACTTCAACCGGGACATCCGGATGCAGCCAGAACGCTTTTTCCACCGCCTGACGTACTGAACCGGAGGCGATAATATGGTTTTCTTTGATCAGAAAAGCATCTGAGAGGCCGAGACGATGGTTGGCACCGCCGCCGCACAATACCGCGTATTTCAGCGCGGTACGCAGGCCGGGCAAGGTTTTGCGTGTGTCGAGCAACTGCGTTTTGGTTCCCGCCAACAGATCGGCATAGCGGCGGACTTCACTGGCCACGCCGGACAGCGTCTGGACAAAATTCAGCGCCGTCCGCTCACCGGTTAACAGCACGCGTGATGGGCCATCCAGTTCAAATAACGGCTGATTAGGGACGACGCTATCACCATCTTCAACATGCCAGCTCACCTGAACGTCATCACCTGCAAGCTGAATAAACACCTCTTCAACCCAGCGTTTGCCACAAAATACGCCGTGTTCGCGGGTGATCACCACCGCATGAGCGCGGCTCTCTTCCGGCAATAACTGCGCGGTAATATCGTTATTCGCATCGACCTCGCCACCTAAATCTTCACGCAGCGCCTGCGCGACCGTGGCAGGAATATCCAGGGTAATACGTTGCAGAAGAGCGTCACGTCGATGGTCAGGGTTATAACGGCGTGCGGGCATGATAAAACTCCAAATTGGTAACCAGGCTTGAGGTTGAAACATGCTACTCTGAAGCGCATATTCGCACCACTAATAAGGAGATTCTGTATGTATTTACACGAGGGCTGGCTGGCAGAGGCGCGACGGGTTCCGTCCCCGCATTTCGATTGCCGCCCGGATGACGAGTCTCCTTCTTTATTGGTGGTGCACAATATCAGCCTTCCTCCTGGCGAATTCGGCGGCCCGTGGATCGATGCCCTGTTTACCGGCACCCTCGACCCGCACGCACATCCTTTTTTTGCTGAAATTGTTCATCTGCGCGTTTCTGCCCATTGTCTGATTCGCCGCGACGGTGAAATCGTGCAGTATGTTCCTTTCAATAAACGGGCCTGGCACGCGGGCGTTTCCTGCTATCAAGGGCGCGAAAAGTGTAATGACTTTTCCATTGGTATTGAACTGGAGGGGACGGACACGCAGCCGTATACCGATGCACAATATCAACAGCTGGCCGCTATTACCCGCACGTTGATTAAGCTCTACCCGGCAATCGCCGACAATATGACCGGACACTGCGATATTGCCCCCGGACGTAAAACCGATCCCGGCTCCGCATTTGACTGGGCAAAATTTCGGGCCCTGGTCACTGCCTCGTCAGAAAAGGAGATGCCATGACGCTTTTTACCATTTTGCTGGTGCTGATTGCCGAGCGCTTGTTTAAGCTGGGGGAACACTGGCAGCTCGATCATCGGCTGGAAGTGCTGTTCCGACGCGTCCACCGTTTTTCCATGGCGCGAACCCTGCTGATGACTATCGCCATCATGCTGGTGACGTTTCTGCTGCTGCGCGCGCTGTACGGCCTGTTTTTTAACGTGCCGCTGCTGGTGGCGTGGATCCTGCTCGGGCTTCTCTGCATTGGCGCAGGCAAAGCGCGCCTGCACTATCATGCCTATCTGAAAGCCGCGGCCCGCAATGACAGCCACGCACGCGACGCCATGGCCAGCGAGCTAACGCTGATCCACGGCGTGCCGCCCGGCTGCGACGAACGGGAGTATCTGCGCGAACTGCAAAACGCGCTGCTGTGGATCAACTTTCGCTACTATCTGGCCCCGCTGTTCTGGTTTATCGTGGGCGGCGTGTGGGGGCCGGTGACGCTGGTGGGCTACGCGTTTCTGCGCGCCTGGCAATCGTGGCTGGCGCGTTACCAGACGCCTCATCATCGCCTGCATTCAGGAATCGATTTTATTCTGCATATTCTGGACTGGGTCCCGGTGCGGCTGGTCGGCGTGATTTACGCGCTGATCGGACACGGGGAAAAAGCGCTGCCCGCGTGGTTTGCCTCGCTGGGCGATCGTCACACTGCGCAGTATCAGGTGCTGACGCGGCTGGCGCAGTTCTCGCTGGCCCGCGAGCCGCATGTTGATCGGGTTGAGACGCCGAAAGCGGCGGTTTCAATGGCGAAGAAGACCTCGTTCGTGCTGGTCGTCATTGTGGCGTTACTGACGATTTACGGCACGCTAATCTGATTAACGTGCCGTAGCCGCTTACTCCGTATCCGCAGGCGGGATGCCGAAATCCGGCATCCCGTTTTCCTGCCAGTGAATCAGTTTCAGGCGAGTATGGCGATTGGGATCGTACAGTGGGTCGCCCTCAATCTCCGTGTAATTACGCGCATGATAAACCAGCACGTCATCGCCCTCCGGCGTGCGGGTAAAGCTGTTATGCCCCGGCCCGTACTGGCGATTTTCATAGCTGGTTCTGAATACCGGCTGCGGCGATTTATGCCAGTTCTCCGGCCTGGTCATATCGGCGTTCAGGTCAATCCACAGCAGCCCCATGCAGTAGTTCTCATCCGTGGCGCTGGCGGAGTAGCTGACAAAGAGCTTATCGCCGTGCACCAGTACCGCTGGCCCTTCGTTGACCAGAAATCCCCGGCATTCCCACTCATATTCCGGCTTACTGAGCATCACCGGCTCGCCTTTAATCGTCCAGGGATTTTCCAGTTCTGCCAGGTAGATATTGGAGTTGCCCGCGATCTCCGGCGCTTTTTGCGCCCACAGATACCACTGTTTGCCCTGATGGTGAAAGGTGGTGGCGTCCAGGCAGAAAGTGTCAAACGGCGTTTTGACCTGGCCGCGCTCAATCCATTTGCCGCTGAGCGGGTCACTATCCTCGCAGGTCAGCGCGTACATCCGGTGCTGGAACATCCCGAGTGAATCCAGCGCCTGAGTGTGGGCAGCCGCGAAATAGATCACCCACATGCCGTTGATGTTGTGCAGTTCCGGTGCCCAGATAAGTTCGCACATCGGTCCGGTGGCAGGTTTGCGCCAGACGACCACAGGCTCGGCGCAGCGCAGCCCATCAATGCTGCTGGCACGGCGGATCTCCAGCCGATCGTATTCCGGCACCGAGGCAATAAAGTAATAGCTGCCGTCATGGTGCAGAATAAACGGATCGGCACGCTGTGTAATAAAGGGATTAGGCCAATTTTCCATCAGGCATTCCTTGTTTTTTCAGTCGTTGGCAGTTCCTGATACTCGTTTAGCTCGCGATAGTTAACGCGGCGTTTTTCCAGATCGGTCTGGATCTGCTGCATAAATTCGCGGTTCACTTTCAGCAACCGAACGACACCGGCGGTGATCAAGTAGCCGATACCGGGGATAACGGTAAATAGCAGGACAATGCCGTTAATCGCCGTTGCGCTTTGCGCCTTCGCGCCCGCATCATAACCGTACCAGGAGAGCAGAAAACCCACCATCGCTCCGGCAATCGCCAGGCCCAGCTTCAGGAAAAACAGGTTGCCGGAGAAACTAATACCGGTAATGCGCTTGCCGGTTTTCCACTCGCCATAGTCGTCCACGTCCGCCATCAGTGACCAGTGCAGCGGGGAGGGGATCTGGTGCAGAACATTGAGCAGGAAATAGAGAACAACGATGGTGACCGTGGCGTGCGGATCAAAGAAGTAAAAAGCGCAGGAGAAGATGGCCAGCGCGATGTTGGTCCAGAAGAAGACTTTCAGCTTGCACCAGCGGTCGGTGAGCACTTTCGCCAGCATACTGCCGATCATCATCCCGACCACGCCGAGGCTGATGAACAGGGTAGCAAAATGCGTGCTCTGGCCCATCACCCACGTCACGTAGTACATGGTGGCGGCCATACGGATAAAGCCGGGGCAGACGTTGCACAGCGTCAGCAGTAAAATGCGCACCCACTGATCGTTCTTCCACACGTCTTTCAGATCTTTTTTCAGTTCGTCATTGGTGGGTACCGCCGGACGTACGCGCTCGCGGACCGTGGCAAAGCAGAACAGAAACATGCACATACCGATGAACGCCAGCACGGTCATCGCCATCTGGTAGCCTTTCGCTTTGTTTGCGCCGCCAAACCAGTCGGCCATCGGCAGCAAGGTCAGCGACAGCAGCAGCGTGGCAATGCCGACCATCACAAAGCGATAAGACTGACAGGCGACACGCTCTTTCGGATCGTTGGTGATCACGCTGCCCAGTGAGCAGTAAGGGATATTGATGGCGGTGTAGGTAATCGACAGCAGGAAGTAGGTCACAAACGCATAGATAACCTTGCTGCTGTAGCTCCATTCGGGGGTGGTAAACATCAACACGCTGAACAGCGCGTAGGGGAAGGCCACCCACAGCAGCCAGGGCCGGAAACGCCCATATTTACTGCGCGTCCGGTCGGCCAGTGCGCCCATAATCGGATCGGTGACCGCGTCGATTACCCGGATGGAGAGCAGTAATACGCCGACCAGCGCTGGCGCAAGACCGAAGATGTCCGTATAAAAGTAATTAACAAACAACATGATGGCACCAAAGATGATGTTACATCCGGCGTCACCCATTCCGTAGCCAATTTTCTCTTTTACTGACAGTTTACTCGTGTTCATTGCCAGATCTCTCCCTTGTTAGATGAAGAGAATTATTTGCTGGCTATCGAATAAATGCGTTGCAGGATAGAGGCGCTGATATGGACAAAATCGCTGTTGAGAAGAAAGTGTGAGGAAGATAACACCCCCCACCCGGCAGGGTGAGGGGGAAGAGATTAATGTACTTTAACGGTTCTGGCGCTTTTCTGTTTAAACATATAGCCAATACCGAGCACTATCAGCCATACCGGGATCAGGTAGACGGAAATCGCCATCCCGTCGGTCATCAGCATAATCACCAGCACTGCGGCCATAAACAGCAGGCAAATCCAGTTACCTACCGGATAGAACAGCGCCGGGAAGCGTGGGGTAATGCCCTGCTGATGCTTAGCACGACGGAACTTAATATGCGCCAGACTGATCATCGCCCAGTTAATCACCAGTGCCGAGACCACCAGTGCCATCAGCAGACCAAAGGCCGATTCCGGTGCCAGATAGTTAATCAATACGCACAGCGCGGTCACCAGCGCCGAGACCAGAATGGTGTTTACCGGCACGCCGCGCTTATCCACGCGCATCAGCATTTTAGGCGCGTTGCCCTGCTGAGCGAGGCCAAACAGCATGCGGCTGTTGCAGTAGACGCAGCTGTTATATACCGACAGCGCCGCCGTCAGGACAACCACGTTGAGTGCGTTTGCCACGAAGGTATCGCCCAGTTCATGAAAAATCAGCACGAACGGGCTGGTATCTGCGGTGACGCGGGTCCACGGCAGCAGAGAAAGCAGCACGGCCAGCGAGCCTACGTAGAAGATCAGAATGCGGTAGATCACCTGATTGGTTGCCTTCGGAATGCTCTGCTCCGGGTTATCCGCTTCCGCCGCGGTGATGCCGACCAGTTCCAGCCCACCGAAGGAGAACATAATGATCGCCATCATCATCACCAGCCCGTTAATCCCGTGCGGCAGAAACCCGCCTTGCTCCCACAGGTTACGAACGGTCGCCTGCGGACCGCCGTTGCCGCTGAACAGTAGCCAGCCGCCGAACAGGATCATCGCGACTACCGCGATGACTTTAATAATGGCAAACCAGAACTCCATCTCGCCAAACACTTTCACGTTGGTCAGGTTAACCGCGTTGATGACAACGAAGAACACTGCCGCCGAGGCCCACGTCGGGATTTCCGGCCACCAGAACTGAATGTATTTTCCGACCGCCGTCAGTTCCGCCATCGCCACCAGCACGTAAAGGACCCAGTAGTTCCAGCCGGAAGCGAAGCCAGCAAAGCCGCCCCAGTATTTATAGGCAAAGTGGCTGAACGAACCGGCGACCGGCTCCTCAACGACCATTTCACCCAACTGACGCATGATCAGAAAGGCAATAAAACCGGCGACGGCGTAGCCCAGAATAATACCGGGGCCGGCGGACTGGATAACGGATGCGCTGCCCAGGAACAGCCCCGTACCGATGGCTCCTCCTAACGCAATGAGCTGAATATGGCGGTTTTTTAGTCCGCGCTTCAGCTGGTCGCCATGCTGTTGACCTTCCATCTTGAAACCTCGTGAGTGATGTGGTTGACGCTATTGTAAGTATGTAATTCCGTTTTTTGTATTATTTTGTTTACAGGAGTTGTATCTGAATTGTGCTTATGTTGCTTTCAACTGACACACAATAATGGTATGTGCCGAGGAATGCACCTGCTTTATGCAAGGGCACCGAACAGTTGGGTAAAAAGAAAGCATTTGTAAACCGTTCATCCCACACTCACAGACGAATTATTATCCGTTAAAGCTGGCTAACTTGCTGTTTTAGCTGGCTATATGCTTTGTTTTTTACCTGCTGAATAATGTTCTTAGGCATAGCCACGACAAACTAACAAAATGTAAATGTCAGAACAGATGGAGGTTAATAATGAGGTAGGGTTGTAGCGTAGATATTTAAATAAAATATTCTTAACTGGATAATAATGTTAATTAATAAAAATAGTTTTATTATAAAGCGTTTCTAATTGAATAAGGGATAAGTTTGCCGTTTAATAGAAATAAGGTAAGGATAACCAGAAATAAAATTAAATGAGCGATCTTGTTTATCTGAGAATAATCGGCGAGAAACAGGGTAATATTTCTTCAAGGTCTGGGACATATGAATCGGTTGGCAACCGCTGGCAGGTCGGCCATGAAGATGAAATTTTTGCTTTTGCATTAACCAGTGCACTTACCAGTACCGGTAAAGGGATTAATCTCCAGGGGCTTACGTTTTGCAAGCTCACCGATAAAAGCTCACCGCTGCTCTGCAACGCCATAAACCAGAATGAGCGGTTATTCTTTGAAATTGATTTTTATCGGATCAATAAAACCGGACGCTGGGAACGCTATTATTATATTCAGCTCAGGAATGCTTCATTAACCGCTATTCATGTAAACGTTTCGCATAATAACCTCGATACCGAATATATCACTGTCACCTATGACTATATATTATGTAAACATCTGATAGCCAATACGGAATTTGACTTGCTGGCATTTCCTGCTGGCTACAATAGCGTATTTATCCCCCTGAAAGCCCACCTGCCAGCAATCTTAAACCTGAACCGCTACCGGTTGTTAACCTTCCTCCCTCTCTGCCAGCGGTTACCCCGGTCTACGCCAAATCCTGCCTGAAGGAGAAAGGGTGTACGGATGCCGGAAGGGCAGAAGAACCCGCTGAAAACTTTGGGCAGGTAGCCATTTTTGCTCAGCCAGTGGTTGATGATTGCTGCGGCTATCGGCATCCACATGACACAGAAGACGCGACTTTTCCTCTGGTATTAGGCGGGCCTGCTGCTACTCAGGTCTGGGGCGAATGGTCGCTTAGTGGCGTATTAGGTGTGGCAAGATACGTACCGTATATCGGCACACTGGCATCTGCCCTGTACTCTCCCTCTGCGGGCGAAGGAAGCGACCGTGTCCCCGGACGTGATGAGTTCTGGTATGAAGAGGAACTACGCCAGAAAGCGCTGGCGGGCAGCACCGCCACTACCCGGGTACGTTTTTTCTGGGGAAACGACATTCACGGCAAGCCGCAGGTGTATGGCGTGCACACGGGGGAAGGTACGCCGTATGAAAACGTCCGCGTGGCGAACATGCTGTGGAACGAGGACACGCAGCGTTACGAATTTACCCCCGCGCACGGTGTTGACGGCCCCCTAATCACCTGGACGCCGGAAAACCCGGAATAGGGTAATGTACCCGGGCATACCGGTAACGACAGACCCCCGCTGGGTCAGCCCACCATAGCCTCTTCACTCATCCATCTGTCCTCCGCTTACCTCCTGCTTTATGTTAAATCTACCTCTTCCTGAGTAAACACAACATTTGTGCAAAGTTACATTTCTGAAACGTTATTTCTGTAAGGTTGTTAAAATGTGGCGTGTTTCATGATGTGAGTCAAAACCTGTATAGACATAAGGTGAATACTTTGTTACTTTAGCGTCAAGAATATGAAATTGGTAAGACCAATTGACTTCGGGCAAAAGGCGTAAGACAGGGAACTATGGCCTACAGCAAAATCCGCCAACCTAAGCTATCCGACGTGATAGAGCAGCAGCTGGAGTTTCTCATCCTTGAGGGGACGCTTCGCCCCGGTGAAAAACTTCCGCCAGAACGCGAACTGGCAAAACAGTTCGACGTTTCCCGTCCCTCCCTGCGTGAGGCGATTCAACGTCTCGAAGGAAAGGGCCTGCTACTGCGTCGTCAGGGCGGTGGAACCTTTGTGCAGAGCCGACTGTGGCAGAGTTTCAGCGATCCGCTGGTAGAACTTCTGTCCGACCATCCTGAATCCCAGTTCGACCTGCTGGAAACCCGTCACGCGCTGGAAGGCATCGCTGCATATTACGCGGCGCTTCGCAGCAATGATGAAGATCGCGCGCGAATGAGCGAGCTGCATCAGGCCATCGAACGGGCACAGCAATCGGGGGATCTTGACGCCGAATCCGACGCTGTCGTCCAGTATCAAATTGCCGTCACTGAAGCGGCACACAACGTGGTTTTGCTTCATCTGCTACGCTGCATGGAGCCCATGCTGTCACAGAACGTGCGCCAGAACTTTGAGTTGCTGTACGCGCGCCGGGAAATGCTCCCGCTGGTCAGCAACCATCGTACTACCGTTTTTGAAGCCATTATGGCCGGTGAGCCGGAACGCGCGCGCGAAGCATCGCATCGCCATCTGGCCTTTATCGAAGAGATTTTGCTCGACCGCAGTCGTGAACAGAGCCGTCGTGAACGGTCCATGCGCCGTCTTGAGCAACGCAAGAATTAGTGATTTTTCTGGCAGAACCTGTGCCGGAAGATGTTGTACCAACAGCGCCACTTCTTAGAGCGCGGCAACTAAACGCAGAACCTGTCTTATTGCGCTTTCCGGCGAAAACGCAATGGGACAGGTTCCAGACAAATCAACGAATTAGATAGATAAGGAATACCCCCATGTCAGAACGTCTCCAAAATGACGTGGATCCGATCGAAACTCGCGACTGGCAACAGGCGATCGAATCGGTCATCCGTGAAGAAGGTGTTGAGCGCGCTCAGTATCTGATTGATCAGCTGCTTTCTGAGGCCCGCAAAGGCGGCGTGAAAGTGGCGGCAGGTGCAGGGGCCAGCAACTATATAAACACTATTGCCGTTGAAGACGAACCGGAATACCCGGGCAATCTGGATCTGGAACGTCGTATCCGTTCTGCTATCCGCTGGAACGCGATCATGACCGTTCTGCGCGCGTCCAAAAAAGATCTGGAACTGGGCGGCCACATGGCATCTTTCCAGTCTTCCGCGACCATTTACGAAGTGTGCTTTAACCACTTCTTCCGCGCACGCAGCGAAAAAGACGGCGGCGACCTGGTGTACTTCCAGGGCCACATCTCTCCGGGCGTGTATGCACGTGCGTTCCTGGAAGGTCGTCTGACTGAAGAGCAGATGAACAACTTCCGTCAGGAAGTTCACGGCAAAGGTCTGTCTTCTTATCCGCACCCGAAACTGATGCCGGAATTCTGGCAGTTCCCGACCGTATCTATGGGTCTGGGCCCAATCGGGGCGATCTATCAGGCTAAATTCCTGAAATATCTGGAACACCGTGGTCTGAAAGACACCTCTGAGCAAACCGTTTACGCCTTCCTCGGCGACGGCGAAATGGATGAGCCAGAATCTAAAGGTGCGATCACCATCGCCACCCGTGAGAAGCTGGACAACCTGTGCTTCATCATCAACTGTAACCTGCAACGTCTTGACGGCCCGGTCACCGGTAACGGCAAGATCATCAACGAACTGGAAGGCATCTTCGCAGGCGCTGGCTGGAACGTGATCAAAGTGATGTGGGGCGGTCGTTGGGATGAACTGCTGCGTAACGACACCAGCGGTAAACTGATGCAGTTGATGGAAGAGACCGTTGACGGCGACTATCAGACCTTCAAATCCAAAGACGGTGCCTACGTTCGCGAACACTTCTTCGGTAAATACCCGGAAACTGCCGCACTGGTTGCTGACTGGACTGACGAGCAGATCTGGGCCCTGAACCGTGGTGGTCACGATCCGAAGAAAGTCTACGCTGCACTGAAAAAAGCGCAGGAAACCAAAGGCAAAGCGACTGTCATCCTGGCCCATACCATCAAAGGTTACGGCATGGGCGACTCTGCCGAAGGTAAAAACATCGCTCACCAGGTGAAGAAAATGAACATGGACGGCGTTCGCTACGTCCGCGATCGTTTCAATGTGCCGGTGACCGATGAGCAGGTTGAAAAACTATCCTACATCACCTTCCCGGAAGGCTCTGAAGAGCACACTTACCTGCACGCTCAGCGTCAGAAGCTGAATGGCTACCTGCCGACGCGTCAGCCGAAGTTTACCGAGAAGCTGGAACTGCCTGAGCTGGCGGACTTTAAACCGCTGCTGGAAGAGCAGAACAAAGAAATCTCCACCACCATCGCGTTCGTTCGTGCCCTGAACGTGATGCTGAAGAACAAATCTATTAAAGACCGCCTGGTGCCGATCATCGCTGATGAAGCGCGTACCTTCGGTATGGAAGGTCTGTTCCGTCAGATTGGTATCTACAGCCCGAACGGCCAGCAGTACACTCCGCAGGACCGTGAGCAGGTTGCTTACTACAAAGAAGACGAGAAAGGTCAGATTCTTCAGGAAGGTATCAACGAACTGGGTGCCGGCGCATCCTGGCTGGCTGCTGCGACCTCTTACAGCACCAACAACCTGCCGATGATCCCGTTCTACATCTACTACTCAATGTTTGGTTTCCAGCGTATCGGCGATCTGTGCTGGCAGGCAGGCGATCAGCAGGCGCGCGGCTTCCTGGTCGGCGGAACGTCTGGTCGTACTACTCTGAACGGTGAAGGTCTACAGCACGAAGATGGTCACAGCCACATTCAGTCGCTGACTATCCCGAACTGCATCTCTTACGACCCGGCGTATGCCTACGAAGTGGCAGTCATCATGCATGACGGCCTGGTACGTATGTACGGTGAAGCGCAGGAAAACATTTACTACTACATCACGACGCTGAACGAAAACTACCACATGCCAGCGATGCCGGAAGGTGCCGAGGAAGGTATCCGTAAAGGTATCTACAAACTCGAAACCCTTGAAGGTAGCAAAGGTAAAGTTCAGCTCCTGGGCTCCGGTTCTATCCTGCGTCACGTCCGTGAAGCGGCTGAGATCCTGGCGAAAGACTACGGCGTGGGTTCTGACGTTTATAGCGTCACCTCCTTCACTGAGCTGGCGCGTGATGGCCAGGATTGTGAGCGCTGGAACATGCTGCACCCGCTGGAAACCCCGCGCGTACCGTACATCGCTCAGGTGATGAACGATGCACCGGCAGTGGCTTCCACTGACTATATGAAACTGTTCGCCGAGCAGGTTCGTACTTATGTACCGGCTGATGATTACCGCGTACTGGGTACCGATGGCTTCGGTCGCTCCGACAGCCGTGAAAACCTGCGTCACCACTTCGAAGTTGATGCTTCCTATGTGGTTGTAGCAGCGCTGGGCGAACTGGCTAAACGTGGCGAAATCGATAAGAAAGTGGTTGCGGAAGCCATCACTAAATTCAACATCGATGCAGAAAAAGTTAACCCGCGTCTGGCGTAAGAGGTAAGAGAATAATGGCTATCGAAATCAACGTACCGGACATCGGGGCTGATGAAGTTGAAATCACCGAGATCCTGGTCAAAGTGGGCGACAAAGTTGAAGCTGAACAGTCGCTGATCACCGTAGAAGGCGACAAAGCCTCTATGGAAGTCCCGTCTCCGCAGGCTGGCGTCGTGAAAGAGATCAAAGTCTCTGTCGGCGACAAAACCGAGACTGGCAAACTGATCATGATTTTCGATTCCGCCGACGGTGCAGCTGACGCTGCGCCTGCTAAGGCAGAAGAGAAAAAAGAAGAACCGAAAGCCGCCGCTCCGGCAGCGGCTGCGGCAGCTAAAGAAGTCAACGTACCGGATATCGGCGGCGACGAAGTTGAAGTCACTGAGATCATGGTGAAAGTCGGCGACAAAGTCGAAGCCGAACAGTCGCTGATCACCGTAGAGGGCGACAAAGCCTCTATGGAAGTCCCGGCACCGTTCGCGGGCACCGTGAAAGAGATCAAAATCAACACCGGCGATAAAGTCTCTACCGGCTCGCTGATTATGGTCTTCGAGGTGGAAGGCGCAGCGCCTGCGGCAGGCGAAGCCAAACCGCAGGTGAAAGAAGAAGCGGCCTCCGCTCCGGCAGCGGCTGCGGGCGCGAAAGACGTCAACGTCCCGGATATCGGCGGCGATGAAGTTGAAGTCACCGAAGTGATGGTAAAAGTCGGCGATAAAGTGACGGCTGAACAGTCGCTGATCACCGTAGAGGGCGACAAAGCCTCTATGGAAGTTCCGGCACCGTTCGCGGGCACCGTGAAAGAGATCAAAATCAATACCGGCGATAAAGTCTCTACCGGCTCGCTGATCATGATCTTCGAAGTGGAAGGCGCAGCGCCTGCGGCCCCTGCTGCCAAACAGGAAGCGGCAGCCCCGGCTCCGGCGGCGAAAGCGGACAAACCGGCAGCGGCTCCGGCTCAGAAAGCTGAAGGCAAAACCGAGTTCGCTGAAAACGACGCTTACGTCCACGCAACTCCGCTGATCCGCCGTCTGGCGCGCGAGTTCGGCGTTAACCTGGCGAAAGTGAAGGGCACCGGCCGTAAAGGTCGTATCCTGCGCGAAGACGTTCAGGCTTATGTGAAAGACGCGGTGAAACGCGCTGAAGCTGCACCTGCTGCTGCCGCTGGTGGCGGTATCCCTGGCATGCTGCCATGGCCGAAAGTGGACTTCAGCAAGTTTGGTGAAATCGAAGAAGTTGAACTGGGCCGCATCCAGAAAATCTCTGGTGCTAACCTGAGCCGTAACTGGGTGATGATCCCGCACGTTACGCACTTCGACAAAACCGATATCACCGATCTGGAAGCGTTCCGTAAACAGCAGAACGCCGAAGCCGAGAAGCGTAAACTGGACGTGAAATTCACGCCGGTGGTCTTCATCATGAAAGCCGTTGCCGCGGCGCTTGAGCAGATGCCACGCTTCAACAGCTCGCTGTCGGAAGATGCACAGCGTCTGACGCTGAAAAAATACATCAACATCGGTGTCGCAGTTGATACGCCAAATGGTCTGGTGGTTCCGGTCTTTAAAGACGTGAACAAGAAGAGCATTACCGAGCTGTCTCGCGAACTGACTGTGATCTCCAAAAAAGCGCGTGATGGCAAGCTGACCGCTGGCGAAATGCAGGGCGGTTGCTTCACCATCTCCAGCATCGGCGGCCTGGGTACCACTCACTTCGCGCCGATTGTGAACGCGCCGGAAGTGGCTATCCTCGGTGTGTCTAAATCCGCGATGGAGCCGGTATGGAACGGGAAAGAGTTTACGCCACGTCTGATGATGCCGATTTCTCTCTCCTTCGACCACCGCGTCATTGACGGAGCTGATGGTGCGCGCTTTATCACCATCATCAATAACATGCTGAGCGACATTCGCCGCCTGGTGATGTAATTGAAAAGCCGGCCTGACGGCCGGCTTTTTTCTGGTAATCTCATAAAGATGGTGAGGTTACTGGTGAAAGCGAGTTTTCGTGAACCGTTTGTTGTTTCAAAATTGTTAACAATTTTGTAAAATACGGGCGGATAGAACGTCCCGGTGGATGAAGGGCGACAGTACCTGGACTGCCGGAAATCAATAAGAGGTCATGATGAGTACTGAAATTAAAACTCAGGTCGTGGTACTTGGGGCGGGCCCCGCAGGTTACTCTGCTGCCTTCCGTTGCGCTGATTTAGGTCTGGAAACCGTAATCGTTGAACGTTACAACACCCTCGGCGGTGTTTGTCTGAACGTTGGCTGTATCCCTTCTAAAGCGCTGCTGCACGTTGCAAAAGTGATCGAAGAAGCCAAAGCGCTGGCTGAACACGGCATCGTCTTCGGCGAGCCGAAAACTGATATCGACAAGATCCGTACCTGGAAAGAAAAAGTTATCACTCAGCTGACCGGCGGCCTGGCAGGCATGGCGAAAGGTCGTAAAGTGAAAGTGGTTAACGGTCTGGGTAAATTCACCGGGGCGAACACCCTGGAAGTGGAAGGCGAGAACGGCAAAACCGTGATCAACTTCGACAACGCGATCATTGCCGCAGGTTCCCGTCCGATTCAGCTGCCGTTCATTCCGCATGACGATCCGCGCGTGTGGGATTCCACCGATGCGCTGGAACTGAAATCTGTCCCGGAACGTCTGCTGGTGATGGGCGGCGGTATCATCGGTCTGGAAATGGGCACCGTTTACGATGCGCTGGGTTCTCAGATCGACGTGGTTGAAATGTTCGACCAGGTGATCCCGGCGGCGGATAAAGACATCGTTAAAGTCTTTACCAAACGTATCAGCAAGAAATTCAATCTGATGCTGGAAACCAAAGTGACTGCCGTTGAAGCCAAAGAAGACGGTATTTACGTTTCCATGGAAGGTAAAAAAGCCCCGGCTGAACCGCAGCGTTACGACGCGGTGCTGGTAGCGATCGGCCGTGTGCCGAACGGCAAAAACCTCGACGCGGGCAAAGCAGGCGTTGAAGTGGACGACCGTGGCTTCATCCGCGTTGACAAACAGCTGCGCACCAACGTGCCGCACATCTTTGCTATCGGCGACATCGTCGGTCAGCCGATGCTGGCGCACAAAGGTGTTCACGAAGGTCACGTTGCCGCTGAAGTTATCGCCGGTAAAAAACACTACTTCGATCCGAAAGTGATCCCGTCCATCGCCTACACTGAACCAGAAGTGGCATGGGTCGGCCTGACCGAGAAAGAAGCGAAAGAGAAAGGCATCAGCTACGAAACCGCCACCTTCCCGTGGGCAGCTTCTGGCCGTGCTATCGCTTCCGACTGCGCTGACGGTATGACCAAACTGATTTTCGACAAAGAAACGCACCGTGTGATCGGTGGCGCGATTGTCGGCACCAACGGCGGCGAGCTGCTGGGTGAAATCGGTCTGGCGATCGAGATGGGCTGTGATGCGGAAGATATCGCGCTGACCATCCATGCTCACCCGACGTTGCACGAGTCGGTTGGCCTGGCGGCGGAAGTGTTCGAAGGTAGCATCACCGACCTGCCGAACCCGAAAGCGAAGAAGAAGTAATTCTTCGGATATGAAAAAAAGCGGCTAAATCAGCCGCTTTTTTTATGCGTGTTAAGGACGTTTTGCCGGGATCTGGCCTGGACACCGGTCAGGTATTCGTATCACAGGCAATGCGTTGCTCAGGGCTGCACCTGCTGCCATGAGTCATCCAGCGTAAACTGCGTGATGGCTTGCGCTTTGTTTTCGGTCTCTTCCCCCAGGTTCGCCTGATAAACCCGGTCCTGCATATCCACCATAAAACTCATCACGCCGGTCTGACCCCACGCAACGGGCCAGGCGATGAGCGCCACGCCGCTGCCGCTTTCATCCGACAAAATACGAAAATGATAGCCATGGTAGCCTTCACCCGGCTGAGTATTGCTGAACGCCGGGCCAAGCGGGCTGGGGACCTCGCCGGGCTGAGCCGGCCAGTAGAGCCCGTCCTGCTGGCCTTCGCTGCTGATCAGCTTATGCGCCCACATTTTCTTCTGCTGAAAATAGTCCTGCTCCGCATCCACCCAGGCATGCATTGCCTCAATCGCATCCAGTTCGTTGCGCCCGATGGCGCGGGTGAGAATTTCGTCCGCTGCCGTCGCCATATCAAAATGCCAGCCAGCATCGGTTTTAAGCAGCGGGATCGGCAGTTGCCAGTTTTCATCGCCGACGTTGATATGCGCGGTATTATTCTGCTGCTCAATGTGGTGATTCACTTTCCAGTCGCGCAAGAAACGGGCCACGGCCTGTGGATCGACGCCTTCCGGGGGGAAATAACCCTGCCAGTCTTCACCCAGCAGCTGTTCGAGCGTGGCCTGATCGTGAGAAGAGATCGCTGTCACCAGCGTGTCGGCGGCCTTTTCAGGCGTGCTGAAGGATTGTTGCGCCTGCGCCAGGACGGGCATCAGCAGCATCAGCGCGCCGAGTAGCGTTACTTTTTTCATATTTCCTCCTCTTAATGGCGACGATGTTCTGCGACGCGTTCCCGAATGGCTGAACGCTGCTCATTGCTGAAATGGTTTTCCAGCCTGCGGCTTTCGCTGCCGCGCTGCCGCTGCGATTGCCAGGAAGGGGAGCGGCTATCGTTACCGCTCAGCGCGTTGGCGCGGCGCTGCTGAACGTTGTCACGCAATTGCTGACGCTGTTCCGGGGTTGCGGAGTCCAGCCGTTGCTGAACGTTTTCCCGCCGCTGCTGGCGCTGTTGCGGCGTCGTGGAGTTCAGACGCTGCTGAACGTTTTCCCGCACCTGCTGGCGCTGCTCCGGCGTGGCGGAGTTCAGACGTTGCTGAACGTTTTCCCGCCGCTGCTGGCGTTGTTCCGACGTCGTGGAGTTCAGACGCTGCTGGACGTTTTCCCGCGCCTGCTGGCGCTGTTCCGGCGTTGCGGAGTTCAATCGTTGCTGGAGACTCTCTTTCGCCTGCTGGCGCTGTTCCGGCGTTGACGAGTTTAGCCGCTGCCGGGCATTCTCCCGCAGCTGTTGACGCTGGTCTGGTGTTGCGCTGGCAAGGTGTTGCTGAAGCTGCGTTCTGGCAGCGTCGCGACTGCTGTTACTGGTGTCATACCCCCGGTAGTTATTTCGTTGAGCAATTTGCTCAAGCTGTTTTGAGGCAGCCTGACGCTGCGCATCCCGGCTGATTTTAGCCGAAGGCTGAGCGGTTTTGTTTTGTAACTGTGAAAGCGCCGCTTGTCGCTGGCCCCCGGGGCCAGCCGTTGCGCTTAAACCACCGCTGACATTTACCGGGTGCGCATTATTTATGTAAGGTACGCCATTACGGTAAGCCGGATTATGCTGCCAGATGCGGGTATTGTCGGTCAGATGCTCACCCGTGATCCGGTTGTAGTTATTGACGTTAATATTGATGTTATCGCCATTATGGATATAGCCGTCGTTATGGTAACCGTGATCGTCATGATGGTGGTGGTCATCGTCGTGATGATGATGATCGTCATGATCCCAGTCGATACTGCTGAACAGGGCGTAGGTCGTTGCCACCCCCAGGCTGTAGCCGAAGCCTTTAACAAAGCTGTCGGCAAACTGCTGTCCCGGCGGTGGTGGCAGATAGACGGGCGGATAAGCAGTATTCGGCCAGGTGCCGTAGACCGTGGTCGGGTTGTAGGTGGGAACATATACCACCTGCGGATCGGCGGGTTCGATTTTGATTATTGTCGACGGTGCAGAATGGACTACCGTCGTGGTTCCACTTTTTGCGGGGCTGGTGTTCACTGCGCTGGTAACGGTGGGCTCACTGGTGACTTTCTGCTGCGGCGTCGATTTCAGCGTGCCCGTTTGCTGTGCCAGCGCGCGCAGTTTTTGTACTGAATCCATTACGTCCTGCGGCTGTGCCAGAAAGGCATTGCCCAGATTCTCAACCCACTGTGGATCCTGTCCCATCAGTGCCATCAGCTGTGGGAAGGCAACCAGCGACTTCACGCTGGCATCCCAGGGCTGATTTGCAGCGGCCTGAATGGCGGCATCACCCTGTAACGTTGGGTGATCTTTCGACCACTGAACCGCCTGGACCACGCTTGCCGGGTAGGTAGACGCCATCAACACCTGAGACAGCAGAGCATCAGGATAGAGTGCGATCGGCGCAACCCATTGATCGATTTGCGCAGGGGTAAAGGTTGTCGCAGCAGCCGCGGGAGTAGGGTCCGCAGCAGGCGTTGTTACGATCTCGCTGGTGGTGATCGGCTGGCGGCTTTTCACGTATAACGCCCCGGAGGCCGCAAATAATCCCAGGCTACATGCTAAAGCGATGACGTGTGGCTTAAACGGCAATGTCATTTTTGTCTCCCGGTATCGATTGATACCCGTCAGTAAAGAGAGCCGCGCCGAATGGCGTAAGCAATGGCGGCAGTATATTCTCCGTTCCGATTGTTTTTTGACGTAAACAGGGATCGGGCCTTAACCTGGCGGGATCCGGACAAATTGAGTGTATACAAACATTGCAAGGCCCCTATTTTTGCCCGACAAAAAGCGGATTTTGCCAGCCTTATATCTCTTTTCACGATTCAGCAAATATTTAATGTTGCTTTTTTGTAAACAGATTAACACCCCGCTAAAATCCTGCTATTCTGCCCGTTGCGGTACCGGGCATTTACCCTACAAACTGCTGTCTCACAGGAGCGTGAAGAGAATCGCCCATACACAAAATCATTCAAGATGCGTCAAGGCGGCAAGGGAGTGAAGTCCCAGGAGCGTACATAAGTACATGACTGGGATGAGCGAGCGCAGCCAACGCAGAGGCAGATTGAAGGATGACGTGTATGCCGCACTATGACAATGAGAGCGAGGAGAACCGTCGTGCTAGAAGAATACCGTAAGCACGTAGCTGAGCGTGCCGCTGAAGGGATTGTCGCGAAGCCCTTAGATGCAACCCAGATGGCCGGGTTAGTTGAGCTGCTGAAGAATCCGCCTGCTGGCGAAGAAGAATTCCTGTTAGATCTGTTAGAAAACCGTGTCCCGCCAGGCGTTGATGAAGCCGCTTACGTTAAAGCCGGTTTTCTGGCCGCTGTCGCCAAAGGCGAAGCCCAGTCTCCTCTGGTTGCCCCGGAAAAAGCGATTGAACTGCTGGGCACCATGCAGGGCGGTTACAACATCCATCCGCTGATCGAGGCACTGGACAACGACGCGCTGGCCCCGCTGGCCGTTAAAGCACTGTCCCATACCCTGCTGATGTTCGATAACTTCTATGACGTCGAAGAAAAAGCCAAAGCGGGCAATTTACACGCGCAGCAGGTGATGCTCTCCTGGGCAAATGCCGACTGGTTCCTGAGCCGTCCGGCACTGGCCGAAAAAATTACCGTCACCGTCTTTAAAGTGACTGGCGAAACCAACACCGACGATCTCTCTCCGGCACCGGATGCCTGGTCGCGTCCGGATATCCCGCTGCACGCGCTGGCAATGCTGAAAAACGCCCGCGATGGCATCTACCCGGATAAACCCGGCAGCATTGGCCCGATCCAGCAGATCGAAGCGCTCCAGCAAAAAGGCTTCCCGCTGGCCTACGTCGGCGACGTAGTGGGCACCGGTTCTTCGCGTAAATCCGCCACCAACTCGGTGCTGTGGTTTATGGGCGACGACATCCCGAACGTGCCGAACAAACGCGGCGGCGGCGTGGTACTGGGCGGCAAAATCGCGCCAATCTTCTTTAACACCATGGAAGATGCGGGCGCGCTGCCGATTGAAGTGGATGTTAATAAACTGAACATGGGCGACGTCATCGACGTGTACCCGTTCAAAGGCGAAGTCCGTAATCATCAGACCGATGAGCTGCTGGCGACTTTTGAACTGAAAACCGACGTGCTGATCGACGAAGTGCGCGCGGGTGGCCGTATTCCGCTGATTATCGGCCGCGGCCTGACCACCAAAGCGCGTGAAGCGCTGGGCCTGCCGCACAGTGAAGTATTCCGCTCTGCGAAACCGGTTGAGGCCAGCAACAAAGGCTTCTCCCTGGCGCAGAAAATGGTGGGCCGCGCCTGCGGTACTGCCGGCGTTCGTCCTGGCGAATACTGCGAACCGAAGATGACCTCGGTCGGCTCCCAGGACACCACCGGGCCGATGACCCGTGACGAGCTGAAAGATCTGGCCTGTCTGGGCTTCTCTGCGGACCTGGTAATGCAGTCTTTCTGCCACACGGCGGCCTATCCGAAGCCGGTTGACGTGACCACGCACCATACGCTGCCGGACTTTATTATGAACCGTGGCGGCGTCTCGCTGCGTCCGGGCGACGGCATTATTCACTCGTGGCTGAACCGTATGCTGCTGCCGGACACCGTCGGCACCGGTGGCGACTCCCACACCCGCTTCCCGGTCGGCATCTCCTTCCCGGCAGGCTCTGGTCTGGTGGCGTTTGCCGCCGCGACTGGCGTCATGCCGCTGGATATGCCGGAGTCGGTACTGGTGCGCTTCAAAGGCACCATGCAGCCGGGCATTACCCTGCGCGACCTGGTTCACGCCATTCCGCTGTACGCCATCCGTCAGGGTCTGCTGACCGTTGAGAAGAAGGGCAAGAAAAACATCTTCTCTGGCCGCATCCTGGAGATCGAAGGTCTGCCGGAGCTGAAAGTCGAGCAGGCGTTTGAGCTGGCGGATGCTTCTGCCGAGCGTTCTGCGGCAGGATGTACCATCAAGCTGGATAAAGCGCCGATCACCGAGTACCTGACCTCCAACATCGTGCTGCTGAAGTGGATGATTGCTGAAGGCTACGGCGATCGTCGTACCATCGAGCGTCGTATTCAGGGCATGGAAAAATGGCTGGCCGATCCGCAACTGCTGGAAGCCGATGCCGACGCCGAATACGCGGCGGTGATCGAAATCGATCTGGCAGATATTCATGAGCCGATCCTCTGCGCACCAAACGATCCGGACGATGCGCGTCTGCTCTCCGACGTGGCGGGCGAGAAGATCGACGAAGTGTTTATTGGTTCCTGTATGACCAACATCGGTCACTTCCGCGCGGCAGGCAAGCTGCTGGATGCGCATCAGGGCCAGCTGCCGACCCGTCTGTGGGTGGCACCGCCAACCCGTATGGATGCTGCCCAGCTGACGGAAGAGGGCTACTACAGCGTCTTCGGTAAGAGCGGCGCGCGTATCGAAATCCCGGGCTGCTCGCTGTGCATGGGTAACCAGGCGCGTGTAGCGGACGGCGCGACGGTGGTTTCCACCTCAACCCGTAACTTCCCGAACCGTCTGGGTACTGGCGCGAACGTCTACCTGGCCTCTGCTGAACTGGCGGCGGTTGCGGCACTGATTGGCCGCCTGCCGACGCGCGAAGAGTACCTGAACTCCGTGGCGCAGGTGGATAAGACGGCGGTGGATACCTACCGCTATCTGAACTTTGATCAGCTTGAGCAGTATACCGAGAAAGCGGACGGGGTGATTTTCCAGACCGCGGTGTAAAAGAGACTGGCCCGGACTTCCGGGCCCGTTTTTACAGGAATTCATCTGAATAGAACATTATGCTCAAATCTTCTGTTGGTTTAAAATTCTGCTGTTTAAATTCGTAAGTGAGGGGATCGATCTGCTTTAACGGATAGCTAAAGCCGGGAACCACGACCTCATTTTCTTTGCGTTTGTGAATGCGTAACGTGAAATCGCCGATGGTGCCATCTTTCCAGTTTGCCCCCGTTGTTAAAACATAGGTTAAATTTCCCCAATAAATTCCCGCCTCGTTTCCGCTTTGGTTTTTTATATCTGCATCAAGTTTTTTTATTGCCTTCAGAACGGTGGGAGGGAATGGCGTGTCTTGCGTTTCGATAATCGTTTTAAGATCCCATGGTACGCCTGTGGAAAAACTGGGACTATAAGAATGATGAATAATGACCTCTTTTCCCGCCGGGAAGTGCTGCTGCCAGATAAAGTATTGCTGAATAACGATATTCAGATGACCTTCGTCAAACCATTCCGGTCGTAATGGTGGTTTTCCTTCTTCCTTATATTCTTCAATGGATTTATCGCTCTCGAAGACGCTACGTAGCTGTGGGAGCGTCCAGCCGTTTTGCAGCACTTTCGCCGTAACATCCTCTTCCCCTTTACCGCCTAAATCATGGATGACCCGCCAGCGGGATTCGCTTTTGACCGGGTTTCCATCCACGCTGATCTTAAAGTTAGCAATTCCGACGGAGTGGTCTTCCATGCCGCTTTTGTAAATAGCTGGCATCGGAAACGCGACCGGAACGGTCACATCTTGCGCCGCATGGTTAATAAAAACATAATCCACATTAATGCGATCCGGCGCAATAAGCAGACGCTCTTTCGCCATACTCACATCGTTTTGTTTTAGAAATTCAATAGAACCATTGAGCTCGCCTACCGAAGAATCATTCGCCCAGACCGCGCGGCAAATGAACAGAAGCAACAGCATGAGCGGATAGTTTAGTTTTTTCATTAAAATGGATTTCATGCCTGGAAAAGAGCCACTATCATAATCCATTGATTGCCGTTTTTCGAGGGAATGAAAATGCGTTATTTTTTATTTTTAATATTAATGATTTTTCATAATGCATTCGCTGTAGATATTAAAGATCTGCCACACGGGGATAATCTACGCAAGCAAATTGCGCAGGCTTTGCGTGAGGAAGAAGGCTTGCAGGATAGTGTGCTTAATCTGCGTCGTATAGGAATGAATGTAAATTATTCAGGGGAAGATATTGCCTATATTTGTGGGCTAATTAAAGATAAAAGCGACCAGTTCCAGCCCGATGCGCAAAATAAATATCATCTTTACGATAGGGTAATGGCCAGAGGGAGCTATTACTGGAACTGGATAAGCGTGGTTCGTTTTGACCGTCAGATTGATTCACCACAGGCGGTTCATTGCCATTATGGTAAAGATGTTTCTTTGTCGTCCACAGAGCTGTGGGAACAGGTAAAAGCCCAGGGGCGTAAAAATATTTGCCAGCCGGTGCAGGCTAAAGATCCTCTCAGACGCGATATTCTTGACGGGTTGCGTGCCAGCTATGTCGGCGACAGCAATAGCTTAACGCTCAACGGTCCGCTGCCAGCGGTCAAATTTGTTGTTGCCGATCTTTGTAGTACCGAGGATTACGCCTGGTTTACGGGAAAACCCATGGGGGATGCACAAAGTTATTATCGGCATAGTGATGGCGACACTTATAGTGAACTTAACGTGGTACTAAAGAAATCAAGTGATGGCGCATGGCAGCCGCAGCCGCAGCACCTGCTGCTAGTACAACAGTCTAAATCTGACACACCGGCTTATCGAGGCACGCTGCGAGAAACTGATTTAGCGCAGATGGCGCAGGCGTGTATGGTAGAGGGCGATACGGTGAGTCTCACCGGTACGCTACGCCAGCAGGGTGACGGCGAGTCCGCTTACTGGACTCTGACCCCGGATAGCCCTCTTACCTGCGTGCGCGATGCCAATAAGCGGCAACCCGGCTGGAACCAGACGATGCAACTGGTGCTTACCCCACAAGAGCGGGAATCGCTCAACGACCTGGTGGGCAAAAAAGTCAGCATCGGCGGCGATATTTTTTTGGCGCTGAGCGCCTCACACCATACGCCGCTGCTGCTGGATAATCTTTTTCGCTTAACGGAGATGAAGTGAATGATAACGCGATGAGCAATGGGGTGCGGAAACGCTTATTCCGCGACGGTTAAATAATGGTATGAGGTTGATGACCAATCTGTTTTACTATTTTGAGCGCCGTTTTGCCGGGTGGCGGCTTCGCCTTACCCGGCCTACGAAAACGAGTAATATAAAATGGTTATTAGAAAACTGTAGGCCTGTGCAAGCGCAGCGCCGCCAGGCATAATTCCACGGTCAGCCATTAAGCCCCAGCAGTTCCGGCACCAGCTCTTCCAGTTGCGTAACCAGAACCGGGTCCATATAGCGGTAGTCATCAGGAATATCGAGTATGTGCAGGGGCTTATTTTCGAGAAGGCGACGATATTCAGCCATTAACCGGTCTTTGTGTTTTTGCTCCATAACGCAGATGACATCTGCCCAGTGAAGCAGCTCGTGCGATACGCTCTTTTTGGCATTCCGGCTGGTGCCTGCGGAACGGACGTTGAGGCCAGGATAACGGCGGAACACCTGTTCCGCCGTGGGGCTGCGCCATTGATTACGACTGCATATGAAAAGCACATTCATCAAATAAATACTCTTCCAGACCGCGCTTCGCCAGTTGCGGGTTGGTGAGCCGCGGATATTCCATACCCAATTGCGCGGCACGCAACACTTTGTCGGAACGCGTGTACAGCTTCTTCCAGTTTTTTTCGCCACGAAAACGCAAAAGCGCAGTGTGAGCATCGCGGGATTTGTTGCGCCGCTTTTGGGCAATGCGCCAGTCCCGGTTACGGGTTATGTCCATTATTTTTTCTCTCTCAGAACGATCGGGTTCAGCAGCCGCGATAATACGGAGAGAGCGAACGGGTTGATTTTACGCTTTTTTATGGAGGTGAGCGACATAGCTACTTAACTTTTACGATAACGACGGTAAGCATCTGGCGAGGCGCTGTGTAGAAAGGCCAGGCACGCCGGCGTTTTTATTTCATTCCTTCTGCCCGTCCCGCTGTTTTTCTTCCTCCGTGCTGCGATAATTACCTTATTGGCAATGCAGCAGTGGCGCATTGTGATTGCAGAGGAATACATGATGGAATACGAATTTTTGCGCGATGTTACCGGGGTGGTAAAAGTGCGTATGTCGATGGGCCACGAAGTCGTGGGGCACTGGTTTAACGAAGAAGTGAAAGAAAATTTTGCCCTGCTGGATGAAGTAGAGCAGGCAGCGAAAGCGGTTAAAGGCAGCGAGCGCAGCTGGCAGCGTACCGGCCATGAATACACGCTGTGGATGGACGAAGAAGAGGTGATGATCCGCGCCAATCAGCTGGAGTTTTCCGGCGATGAGATTGAAGAAGGAATGAGCTACTACGATGAAGAAAGCCTGTCGCTGTGTGGCGTCGAGGACTTTTTGCAGGTAGTTGCGGCATACCGGGTATTTGTACAGCAAAAATAATTCTGGCGGAGCATCCCTGCTCCGCACCTCCCTCAGACCGCAGGAATATTGCGGCCGTAGTAAATCTCGCGCATCTCTTTCCACAGCAGATCGGTAATGACTTTGCGCTCCTCTGCCGTCAAATCTTCCGGGCGGGTATGGAACATATAGTGCTTAAGATCGAACTCCTTAAGCAGCATTTTGGTATGGAAGATATTTTCCTGATAAACGTTCACGTCCATCATGTCATACAGCGACTTCATATCGTCGGACATAAAGTTCTGGATGGAGTTGATCTCATGATCGATAAAATGTTTCATGCCGTTAATATCGCGGGTAAATCCGCGCACGCGGTAATCCACGGTGACAATATCGGATTCAAGCTGGTGAATTAAATAATTCAACGCTTTAAGCGGGGAAATCACGCCACAGGTAGATACTTCGATATCTGCACGAAAGGTGCATAAACCGGCTTCCGGATGGCTTTCCGGGTAGGTATGCACGCAGATATGGCTTTTATCCAGATGCGCGACGACCGCTTCAGGCAGCGGGCCGGGATGCTCGGTTTTATCAATTAATTGCGGATCGACCGGCTCTTCGCTGACCAGAATCGTGACGCTGGCACCCTGCGGTTCATAATCCTGGCGGGCGATGTTGAGAACATTCGCGCCGATAATAGAGCAGGTCTCAGAGAGAATTTCGGTCAGGCGGTTGGCATTATAGAGTTCGTCGATATAGGCGATATAACCATCACGCTCTTCTGCCGTTTTGACGTAGCAGATATCGTAAATACAAAAACTCAGGCTTTTGGTCAGGTTGTTAAAGCCATGAAGCTTTATTTTTTTCAATTTTTATCACCCCCTTAGAATCACTGTGCGGACAGTGCGTCTTGCAAATATTGTGGTAAGGCAAAGGCTGCCGTATGAATTGCCGGATTGTAATAGCGGCAGGTGAGAGTCGCCTGGTGAAAGCGGGCCTGAATAATCTCGGTGGAGAGCGTACGCAGCGCCTCGTTGTCCGTCGCCCAGGCGAAGGTCATGATGCCGCCGTAATAGGTCGGGATCGCCGCCTGATAAAAGCTCACGTCGCTAAAATACTGGCTCAGCTTGCGGTGACTGCCGATGGCTTCATCCTGCTGGAGAAAACAGACGCCGTTCTGCGCAACGAAAATCCCGCCGGGGTTCAGACAGCGCTTGCAGCCTTCGTAGAACGCTGAAGTAAACAGACTTTCGCCCGGCCCGACCGGATCGGTGCAGTCGGAGATGATCACATCAAACGTTTGCGTGGTCTGGTTAACAAAATTCACGCCGTCGTCGATCACCAGGCTGAAGCGCGGATCGTCATAAGCGCCCGCATTGTGGTTCGGCAAATACTGGCGGCAGAAGGAGACGACGCCCTCATCGATTTCCACCATCGTGATGGCTTCAATGTTTTTATGGCGCGACACTTCTCGCAGCATGGCACCGTCGCCGCCGCCGATGATTAGCACACGCTTCGCATGGCCGTGCGCCAGCAGTGGAACGTGGGTCATCATTTCGTGATAGATAAATTCGTCGCGTTCGGTGGTCTGCACCACGCCATCCAGCGCCATCACGCGGCCAAAGGCGGCGTTTTCAAAGATAATCAGATCCTGATGATCGGTTTTCTCATGGTACAGCACGTTATCCACGGCAAAATACTGACCAAACTGGTCGTGCAGCGTTTCATGCCACCTGTTGTTATCGGTCATGACGTTCTCCCTCGTTAACACCCATGAAAAATGGGCGCAACATAATAGCTAACATTGACCGAGTATGCACGGTCAATGTTTCACCACAAAGAGAATGAGTATAGCGAAGGAAGATTATTTGACGTAGGCGAGCAGGCTGAGGGAATCTTTCGCCAGCGCTTTACATTTTTTGGCGGTGGGAATGCTGATGCCGCTCAGATCGCGGTAGCTGTCTTCACCCAGCGCCTTCATGTTGTACGTTTCGTAATTACTCAGATCCCACTGGTTCTGCTGGGCAAAGAAAAGCAGCGCACGGCGGATTTGCGTATTAGGTAAGTTCTGGTAGCCGCAGTCATTTTTCAGAAACACAAACACTGCCGTCAGATCGGCCATATCTTCGGCTTCGGACTCGCTAAGCGCATAGCTGTTTGTGGATAATGCCAACAGGGTTCCGAGAACGATTGTTCTGAAAAAAGTCTTCATTATATCTACCACTACTTACGGAAATGCAACGTTAGCACACCTCGGGTCAGGGTGGTGAATTTTATTATCGCTGTTGTGCTTGACGTTCCGGTTAGGGGAGGGTTTAAGCTCAATAACCCGCCCGCTGAAGATGAGGAAGATACCATGCAACGCCGCGATTTTTTAAAATATTCCGCTGCAATTGGAGCGTTTAGCGCACTGCCTCTCTGGAGCCGGAGCGTGCTTGCCGCTGAACGCCCGGCCTTGCCGATCCCGGAGCTGTTAACCGCCGATGCGCGCAACCGCATCCGGCTTATCGTCCAGGCCGGGAAATCAACCTTTGGCGAGGTTACTGCGCAGACGTGGGGCTATAACGGATCGCTGCTCGGTCCCGCTATTCGCCTGCGTCAGGGGAAAGCCGTCAGCGTGGATATTCATAATACGCTGGCCGAGGAGACCACCGTCCACTGGCACGGGCTGGAAGTGCCCGGCGCAGTCGACGGTGGTCCTCAGGGCGTGATAAAAGCGGGAGAATCGCGTTCGGTGACCTTCACGCCCACGCAACGGGCGGCGACCTGCTGGTTTCATCCCCATCAGCACGGTAAAACGGGGCATCAGGTGGCGATGGGGCTGGCGGGACTGGTACTCATTGAGGATGACGACAGCCGCCAGCTGCGCCTGCCGCAGCAGTGGGGCATTGACGATGTGCCGGTGATTATGCAGGACAAGCGGTTTACCGGCAGCGGCGAAATTGATTATCAGCTGGATATTATGACCGCCGCCGTCGGCTGGTTTGGCGATACGTTGCTGACCAACGGTGCGCGCTATCCTCAGCACTCCGCGCCTCGCGGCTGGCTGCGCCTGCGTCTGCTGAACGGCTGTAACGCACGATCGCTGAACATCGCCGCCAGCGATAAACGCCCGTTGTACGTTATTGCCAGCGACGGCGGATTGCTGGCGGAGCCGGTGAAAGTCACGGAGCTGCCGATGCTGATGGGCGAACGTTTTGAAGTGCTGGTCGATACCCGCGACGGCCAACCGTTCGATTTGCTGACGTTGCCGGTTGACCAGATGGGAATGACGGTCGCGCCTTTCGACCAGCCGCAGCCGGTGCTGCGCGTGCAGCCGCTGCGTATTGCCGCCTCGGGGACGCTTCCGGATGCGCTGGTCAACGTGCCCGCGCTACCCGCGCTTGATAACCTCACCCAGCGTAAATTCCAGCTTTCCATGGACCCGATGCTCGACATGATGGGAATGCAGGCGTTGCAGGAGAAATATGGCGCGCAGGCGATGAGCGGCAGGGCGCACGGCGATATGAATCACGGCAGCATGCATCAGGGTGAGATGAATCACGGGAATATGCATCATGGTGGCATGAGCCAGATGCAGCATGGCGGACACGGTTTTGACTTCCACAATGCCAACCGGATTAACGGTAAAGCCTTTGATATGACCACGCCGCTGTTCGCCGCGCAAAAAGGCCAGTTCGAGCGCTGGGTGATTTCCGGCGAGGGTGACATGATGCTGCATCCGTTCCATATTCATGGCACCCAGTTCCGTATTCTCTCAGAAAATGGCCGCCCGCCCGCCGCGCACCGTTCCGGCTGGAAGGATACGGTTAACGTTGACGGCGGCGTGAGTGAGGTGCTGGTGCGGTTCGATCATGACGCGCCGAAGGAATTTGCCTATATGGCGCACTGTCATCTGCTGGAGCACGAGGATACCGGCATGATGATGGGGTTTACGGTGTAGCACTTTACCCTGATGCCCGGTGGCGCGACGCTTACCGGGCCTGTGTTAATGGTGTGACTGATTGATAATGAACAACTTCCAGGCCGAATAAGGCGCAGCCGCCATCCGGCATAATCCGGCACCGTAGCCCACACGATGCCGTCCGCAGATCAATTCTACGCCTGCGTACGCTTATACATCCGCCGTGGATGGCCAATTTTACCGTACAGCATCTCAACGTTTAAATATCCCGCCTCCACACAATGTTCAAGGTAACGCCGGGCGGTGGTTTTACTTAATCCGGTCTCGCTCACAACCTCGTCCACCGAAAAACAGTGCGTGGCCCGGTCGTTAAACAGTTTCTGCACCCGCGCCAGGGTATTCTCTTCGATGCCTTTATTGCTGTTATCCAGCCGGTAGTTTTTAGCCTGAAGCTGGTACAGCGAATCCACGTTCTGCTGATCGACAATCTTCCAGACCCGCTGCTGCTCGGCGAACTGCACAAAGCGCTCCAGCGACTGACTGAGGCGTTTCCACGATACGGGTTTAAGAATATAGTCGAATGCGCCGTTGCGTATGGCCTGGCTACAGGTGTCCATATCGCTGGCGGCGGTGATAAAAATCACCGTGCAATTAGCGCTCAGCAGCAAAGGATGACTGATAAGCGTGATGCCTTTGCCATCCGGCAAATAATTATCCAGCAGGACCAGCTGTGGCTGAAGCGCGGTCAGCTTTTCCTGCGCATCGGCCAGTGATGAGGCGATCCCGACCAGCCGCAGGCGAGGATGCTTATTGATGAGATCGGCATGAAGCTGGGCCAGGGTCGGTTCGTCCTCAATGACAAGTACATCGATAAGTTCATGTTGCATAGTGGGTCTCTTCCAGTTCCTGAGTGGGGTGCCGGGCGGGAATAAATAACGAAAAAATAGCGCCACGCGGCATGTTATCGGCAACTTCGATGAACCCGCCCGCCTGGGTGACGTAGCTTTCAATCAGGTAAAGCCCAATCCCATGGTCGCCACGGGTTTTGGTGGTCATACCGCGCTCAAAAATTCGCTCGCGGATCTCAGGCGTAATACCGACACCCCGATCCGCCACTTCGATAATCAATTCGCTGTCGCTGAGTTTAATAAGCACCTCGACCGGCTCATGCGGGAGCGGGGCGCGCTGGGTCGCTTCTATGGCATTATCCAGAAGGTTGCCGATGATAGAGATCAGTTCCGCTTCAGCCAGGCCGGTGAACGGTCTGTCCATTCGACAGGCCGGGTCAAAATTCAGCTCAACGCCTTTTTCCCGCGCGCGTGCCGCTTTGCCCAACAGCAGGCCGCACAGTGTCGGCGAGCTAAAGCGTGAGGAGATGAAATCCAGTAGCTCCTGGGCGTGCTCCGACTGCGCCTGAATATAGCGGATAGCCTCGTCATACCTGCCCATATGCAGCAGCCCGGAAAGCGTGGTCATTCGGTTTAGCTGTTCGTGACGCATAATGCGCAGGTTATCCACGTAGCGCTTCACCTGACTTAGCTGCGCGCTAAGCGAGTCGATTTCGTTGCGATCGCGAAAGGTAATTACCCATCCCTGCAATGCGCCCTCCAGCATGATGCGGATCCGGCTGGCGATCACCGTCAGTTCGTTAAAGCGGCAAATCTCATCGTGAGTATCCTTCGCCAGCAGCGTCCGCGCAGCGAAGAAAGGAACGGGGGCAATCACCTCGCTGATAAACTGGCCGCGCAGCTCGCGCGCAGGCTGGCTTAAGCCGAGCAGTTTCCTGGCGGCCTGATTAATGACTTCGATCCGCATCTGGCTATCGATAGCGATAACGCCTTCATAAATAGATTCCATCATCGCCTTTTGCTGGCGTACCAGAAGGCCGATTTCCCGTGGCTCCAGGGAGAAAATCTGTTTTTTAATGCTGCGGGTAAAAAACCATGAAAAAACAAACAGCGCAACGAGTAACAGCGCGGCGACAACCAGGATATTGATCATTTTACTGACGGTGATGGTGTCCAGATAACTGGTGAGATAGCCCACTGACACAATCCCCACCACCTGACCTGCGGCGTTGAAAATCGGCGCTTTGCTGCGCAGCGAAATGCCCAGCCCGCCTTTACGGATAGTCGTCGTGCTTTTACCTTTGAGTACCTCTTCGTTATCGCCGCCCACCAGCGTTGTCCCTACACGATCCGCATAGACCGAGTGAAAGAGATGCACGCCTTTATTATCACCAATGACAATAAAGCTGGCATCGCTATGAGTCGCTATTTTTTGCATAAAAGCATGAATGGCCGGGATATCTTTTTGCGCCGTCACTTCAGGCAGACCGGGAATAAGGGCGATCTCTTCTGCCTGTATTTTGGCGCGTAAGCTCATTTCCTGATAGAGTTGCCGACCAACGTCGATATAATAATAGCTACCCAGCAGAACGAAGAGCACTGAGAAAAATGCGACCAGCGAAATAAATAGCTTTATCTGAAAGGATAATTTCATTGTTCTCACGAGTGGCAGCAATAAAGGAATGTAATGTATCACCTTTTTGGCGGAGGTCATGCTTTTTACCAGAAACTTGTGATCCCTTACACAGCCTGTCTGCGGTGGCTTAATCCCGAAATGGCGTTTTAAAGCTGACAACAAAATAAATGTTATTTGTTTGTTCAATTTGGAAAAGAAACCATAAAAACCACGCCAATAAATAAGAGTTAAATCACATCAGATAAATAAAACCATTAAAACCATAGAGGCCATTAAAACTTCGATTTTAATATGCTGAATCTCACATTATGTCAGGGGCTGCAACATTAAGCTTGCCGTACAAAATAACTAAGGGGCTTGATTATGAGCACAACTGACGATTCATTTATTGTTTCCCACGATCCGATCGATATCCCTCGTCCGTCGCTGAAAGAGCGCTGGTGGCACATCATGGACAGCTGGAAAATCGGTATCATTCCGCTGCCGCTGTTTTTGTTAGCCGGGGCGTTAATCGCCGTTGACTGTCTGGGCGGTAAGCTGCCTAGCGACATTGTGGTGATGGTCGCCACGCTGGCTTTTTTCGGCTTTGCCTGCGGTGAATTCGGCAAGCGTCTGCCGATTGTCGGCAAGCTGGGCGCGGCGGCGATTTGCGCGACATTTATTCCCTCCGCGCTGGTCCATTATGGTCTGCTGCCGGACGTGGTGGTGGAATCGACCACCAAATTCTATAAATCCACCAACATTCTTTATCTCTATATCTGCTGCATTATTGTCGGCAGCATTATGAGCATGAACCGTACGGTGCTCATCCAGGGCTTCCTGCGCATCTTTTTTCCGATGCTGTGCGGCGAGATCGCCGGCATGATCGTCGGCATGGGCGTGGGGATGGCGCTGGGACTTGAGCCGTTCCAGATCTTCTTCTTTATCATTCTGCCCATCATGGCGGGCGGCGTCGGGGAGGGGGCCATTCCGCTTTCCATCGGTTACGCCACGTTGCTGCATATGGATCAGGGCGTTGCGCTCGGACGTGTACTGCCGATGGTCATGCTGGGCGGTCTGACGGCCATCATTATTTCTGGCTGCCTCAATCAGCTTGGCAAGCGCTACCCGCATCTGACGGGGGAAGGTCAACTGATGCCAAATCGCGCCAATGCCGATAGCCAGTCTTCACAACCGGCGTTCTCCGGCAAAACAGACGTTACCACCATTGCGGCAGGGGCGCTGCTGGCCGTGCTGCTGTATATGCTGGGTATGCTGGGCCATAAACTGATTGGCCTGCCTGCGCCGGTCGGCATGCTGTTCGTCGCCGTGCTGGTCAAGTTGTGCAACGGCGCATCTCCACGTCTGCTTGAAGGTTCGCAGGTCGTCTACAAATTCTTCCAGACCTCAGTGACGTATCCCATCCTGTTTGCCGTTGGCGTGGCCATCACCCCGTGGCAGGAACTGGTCAATGCCTTCACATTGAGCAACCTGCTGGTGATTGTCAGCACCGTCTGCACGCTGGTGGGAACGGGCTTTCTGGTGGGCAAAAAAATCGGCATGCATCCCATTGATGTCGCCATTGTCTCCTGCTGTCAGAGCGGACAGGGCGGTACCGGTGACGTCGCCATCCTCACCGCCGGTAACCGTATGAGCCTGATGCCGTTCGCGCAGATTGCGACGCGCATTGGCGGGGCGATTAACGTCTCGGTCTCGCTGCTGGTGCTGGGCAACTTCCTCGTTTAATTGATGTACTCAGGAAATAAACATGAAACTCGCAAGTTTTCTTTATCAGGGCGTTCGCAGCTACGGCATTGTGAAAGCCGAAGGCATGATTGATTTAGGCCGACGCCTGGGCGATCGCTACAGCGACCTCAAAGCGCTACTTCAGGGTAACGGACTGGCGCAGGCGACCCGCTATCTTAACGACGCGGTAGACGTGGCAATGGATGCCGTTACTTTCCTGCCGGTCATTGAGCAGCCGGAAAAAATCCTCTGTGTTGGCATGAACTACGCCGACAAGCGTAAGGAGTTTGACCAGCATAACCCGGCACCCACGTTGTTCGTGCGCTTTCCCGACTCGCAGACGGCGCATAACGCGCCGGTGCTGAAACCGCGCCATTCCTGCGAATTCGACTATGAAGGCGAGCTGGCGGTCATTATCGGCAAAGGCGGTGAGAACATCCGCCGCGAGGAGGCGCTACGCCACGTTGCAGGCTACAGCTGTTACATGGACGGGTCTGCCCGCGACTGGCAGCACAGCTGGTTTACCGCCGGTAAAAACTGGCGTCAGACCGGTGCGTTTGGCCCATGGATGGCGACCGCCGATGAAATTCCCGACCCGCACCAGCTGGCGATTCGTACCTGGCTGAATGGCCGTATGGTGCAGGAGGACAATACCAGCAGCATGATCCACAGCATCGCCGAACTGATTGAGTACATCAGCACCTTCACCCGCTTAAGTCCCGGCGATGTGATCATCACCGGTTCACCGGGCGGGGTAGGGAAAAAGCGCAACCCGCCGCTGTTTATGAAAGAGGGCGATCGTATTGAAGTGGAGATCGAACATATCGGTCATCTGAGCAATATCATCATGGAAGCGCCAGCGCAAATGCTGACGGCAGCGCACTAAGTAAGGCGGCACGATGTACTCGCAAACCGATATCGACTTCCGCCTGACGTTCGTTTCGCAACACCCCGAACGGTTGCGTCAGATCCGTCTTTTGCTGGCGGACAGCGGTTTGGGATTAGATAGCGATATTTCGCTGTTTGTTGAGGCCTGGTCCGGTTCTCGCCTGGTCGGCTGCGCCGGGCTCGCCGCCAACGTCATTAAATGCGTGGCGGTGGATGAGACGCAGCGCGGGGAAAACCTGAGCGCGCGCCTGCTGGCGGAAGTGGAGAATGCCGCGCTGACCCGCGGCCATTTCCATCTCTTCCTGTGCACCCGCCCGTGCAATAAAGAACGCTTTGCCCGCAGCGGCTTCTGGCCAGTAGCGCAAAGCGGCAACAATGCGGTGCTGATGGAGAACACGCCGCAGGGAATCGCCCGCTATTGTCGTTTGCTACAAAAGCAGCGTCAGCCCGGCGAACGGATTGGGGCAATCGTGATGAACGCCAACCCGTTTACGCTCGGGCATCGTTATCTGGTGGAGCAGGCCGCGCAGCGCTGCAACTGGCTGCATCTGTTTGTGGTGCAGGAAGATGCGTCGTTTTTCCCGTTTGCCGATCGGCTGAGAATGGTGCGCGCGGGCGTCGCCCATCTGCCGAACGTGACGGTGCATGAAGGCTCGCAATACATCATCTCCCGCGCCACGTTTCCGGCCTATTTTCTCAAGGAGAGCGGAAAGGTGCAGCAGGCGTGGAGCGAGATCGACGCGCTGATTTTTCGCGATCGCATCGCTCCGGCGCTGGGCATTACCCACCGCTTCGTCGGATCGGAGCCGTTCTGCGACGTTACCCGCCAGTACAACCAGACGCTACATACGCTGTTAAGCGACCGTATTGAGGTGGTGGAACTGCCGCGCATTAAGGCTGCCGGAAATCCTATTTCGGCTTCAGAAGTACGCCGCTTACTTAAAACAGAACGGTTTTCTCGTATTCAGGAAATCGTTCCGGAATCGACTTTCGCGCACCTTGAAGCGCATTACCGCAGCGCGGAAGCCGTTTAACATTCAGGAAGGCATTATGAAAATTGTAAGGGAGGCGCTGGCCGGTACGCAGGAATCCAGCGACCTGATGGTGAAAATCGCCCCCGCCGACGGCGAGCTGGAGATTATCATCCACAGTGAAGTGATGAAGCAGTTTGGCGATCAAATCCGCCGGGTCGTTGAGGAGACCTTGCAGGCAATGGAGGTGCGCCAGGGGCTGATTATTATTGAAGATAAAGGCGCGCTGGACTGTGTGATCCGCGCCCGTCTCCAGGGGGCATTACTGCGTGCTGGCGAAGAACAGGTTATCAACTGGAGGGCGCTGTCATGAGCAAACTCCGTCGCAGCATGCTGTTCCTGCCGGGCGCTAACGCTGCCATGCTCTCCACCGCCTTTATCTATCGTCCGGACTCCATCATGTTTGACCTGGAAGACGCCGTGGCGCTGCGGGAGAAAGATACCGCTCGTCTGCTGGTCTACCATGCGCTCCAGCATCCGATGTATCAGGATATCGAAACCGTGGTGCGTATTAATCCGCTGAGCACGCCGTTCGGCCTGCTGGATCTGGAAGCGGCGGTGCGGGGCGGCGTGGATGTTATCCGCCTGCCAAAAACCGATACCCCGGACGATATCTTTGAACTCGAAGGCCACCTGGAGCGCATTGAGCGTGACTGTGGTCGCGAAGTGGGCTCAACCCGCGTGATGGCCGCCATTGAATCGGCAATCGGCGTGATTAACGCGGTAGCCATTGCCCGTAGTACGCCGCGCCTGATTGGTATTGCGCTGGCGGCCTTCGACTACGTAATGGATATGCAAACCGAGCGCGGCGACGGCACCGAACTGTTTTACGCCCGCTGCGCCGTGCTGCACGCCGCGCGCGCCGCCGGTATTGATGCTTTCGATGTCGTATGGTCGGACGTCAACGACGAAGCCGGGTTCCTGCGCGAGGTCGAATTGATCCGCAAAATGGGCTTTAACGGCAAATCGCTGATTAATCCGCGGCAGATCGATCTGCTGCATAACGCTTACGCGCCCACGCAGCAGGAGGTCGATCACGCGAAATTAGTGATTGAAGCGGCAGAAGAGGGCGAGCGTAACGGACTGGGCGTGGTATCGCTCAACGGCAAAATGGTGGATGCGCCGATTATCGATCACGCACAGCGGGTGCTGGAACGCGCCGCCGCGTCCGGCGTACGTCGTTAAGGATAAAGCAATGAATCAGACAGAACTTCTTCACGTTAATTTTCCCCATTTGCGGGATCTGAAACCCTTTGATACGGCCCACAGCGCCACGCCCTGGCTTGCCGATAATGACGCTAAACATCACCGTAAGCTGTGCGCATCGCTGGAGCAGGCGGTGATCCGCAGCGGGCTTAAGGACGGAATGACCATTTCCTTCCATCACGCGTTTCGCGAGGGGGACCGGGTCATTAATAATGTGGTCGCGCTGCTGGCGCAGATGGGCTTTAAAAATCTGACCCTGGCGTCCAGTTCCCTGATGACCTGCAACGATGCGCTGATTGAGCACATCAAAAGCGGCGTCATTACCCGTATTTACACCTCCGGAATGCGCGGCAAACTGGCGGATGCCATCTCGCATGGCCTGATGGACGAGCCGGTTCAAATCCACTCCCACGGTGGGCGCGTCAAACTGCTTCAGGATGGCGAACTGAACATTGATGTCGCTTTTCTCGGCGTACCGTGCAGCGATGAGTTTGGCAACGCCAACGGCACGCAGGGTAAATCCTGCTGCGGGTCGCTCGGCTACGCGATGGTGGATGCGCAGTTTGCCCGTCGGGTTGTGCTGCTTACGGAAGAGATTGTGCCGTTCCCCAATATGCCCGCCAGCCTGGGGCAGGACCAGGTGGATTATATCGTTCAGGTCGAAAGCGTTGGCGATGCGGCGAAAATCAGCGTCGGCGCGGCGCGCGTCACCAGCAACCCGCGTGAGTTAATGATCGCCCGCTATGCGGCGGACGTCATTGAGCACTCCGGCTATTTCAAAAACGGTTTCTCGATGCAGACCGGTTCCGGCGCGGCGGCGACCGCCTGTACCCGTTTTATGGAAGAGAAGATGGAGCGCAACGGCGTAAAAGCCCGTTTCGCGCTGGGCGGGATCACCGGCAGCCTGGTGGATCTGCATGAAAAAGGGCTGATCGAAAAACTGCTCGACACCCAGTGCTTTGATGGTCAGGCGGCGGCCTCGCTGGCGCGTAACCCGCACCACGTGGAGATCTCCACCAACGTCTACGCCAATCCCGGTAGCAAAGCCACCAGCTGTGACCAGCTGGACGTGGTGATCCTCAGCGCGCTGGAGATTGACGTCGATTTCAACGTTAACGTGATCACCGGTTCAGACGGCGTGATGCGCGGCGCATCCGGCGGACACTGCGACGTGGCGGCGGCAGCTAACCTGACGATTGTGGTTGCGCCGCTGCTGCGCAGCCGCATCCCGACGGTAGTGAAGCGGGTGACGACGCGCCTGACACCCGGCGAAAGCATTGATGTACTGGTTACCGACCACGGAATTGCGGTTAACCCGGCCCGGCCGGAGATCCGTCAGCGCCTGGTCGCGGCAGGGCTGAACGTTATTGATATCAACGCGCTGTATGAACGCGCCATTTCGTTAACCGGCGCACCAAAACCCATAGAATTTACCGATAAGATCGTCGGCGTGATCCGCTACCGTGATGGCAGCGTGATCGATACCGTTCGACAGGTAAAGGAGTGTGAATAATGGAAACTGCGACACCCGTGCGTGCGGGTGTCAGTCTTGATGCGCTGCTGGCGGCGAAAGAGCGTCGCGCGGCACGGCAGGCTGACTGGCTCACGCACTATCAACAACCGGTGATCTCCCTGACGCTGGTCACCCCCGGCGAAATTAAAGACAGCCTGCGCTATCGCAATACGATGGGCGTGGCATTACAGATGTGCGACCAGATGCTGTGGCAGCATCACTGGCAGGTGCTCGACAGGCAGGTTTTATGGTTGCCGACAGGGCCGGAAGCGATGTGGTGCGTGGCGCACCAGGCCCCGGAAATTAAGGCTCACTGCGCGGCGCTGGAGCAAACACATCCGCTGGGCCGATTGTGGGATCTGGATGTGATCTGCCCGAAAGCGGGGCATGTCGGACGGCTGTCGCTGGGATCGCACATGCGTCGCTGTCTGATCTGCGACGAACCCGCTCACGCCTGCGCCCGCTCGCGGCGTCATCCGGTGGAACAGGTAGTGGTGCGGGTGGAGAAAATGGTCGATGACTGGTTTGCTCGCGACTAACCCGCGCGTTATCAACGTGCCGCAGCTGGCAGAAGACGCGCTGTGGCACGAACTGGATCTGACGCCCAAGCCGGGGCTGGTAGATCGGCTTAACAACGGTTCCCATCACGATATGGATCATGCGCTATTTGTGCGCAGTATTGAAGCGATTGCGCCGTGGTTTGCACGCTTTGCCGAGCTGGGAGTGGAGCACGCGAATAAACCTGCCGATATGCAGTTACGCCTTTTACGCCCGATGGGCATTGCCTGCGAACAGGCAATGTATAACGCCACTGGCGGGATTAACACGCATAAAGGCGGCGTATTTGCCCTCGGGCTACTCTGTTTTGCCGCCGGGCGGGTTGCCGTTGTCAATGTGAATAGCCTGTGCCATGAAGTGAGTGAAATTTGCCGTGGCCTGGTCTCGCGGGAATTGGGTACGCGCAGCGTCGCGGCAACGGCGGGCGAGCGGCAATTTCAACAATTCGGCCTGACGGGCGCGCGCGGTGAGGCGGAGAGCGGTTTTGCCACCGTGCGGTCGATTCTGCCGCACTGGCGACGTGACCGACAACATGAAATGCTGCTGCGCCTGATGGCGGTGAATCCGGACAGTAATCTGGTGTCACGCGGGGGGATAAGCGGGCTGCGCTACGTGCAGGATTATGCAAGACGATTGTTAACCAACGGCTGGGATGGCGAGGCGCTGGAAAAAATGGACCAGGCGCTCATAGGGCGACATTTAAGTCCCGGCGGCAGCGCGGATTTGTTATCGGTGGCGTGGGTGTTAGGACAGTGCTGAAAGCCCGTTGGCGTTTTGCCCGGTGGCGCTGCGCTTACGCGGGCCTACGGGGGGTACGACGTTGAGTGAGGTGTGCGTTTTACCCGGTGGCGCTACGCTTACGCGGGCCTGCGGGGGGGACAACAGCTTGATATAATGGGGTGGGTAGGCCGGGTAAGGCGAAGCCGCCACCCGGCAGGTTTACACGCGCGGCTGTAAATTATTCCCCCCTTCCGGCGGAAGAGGGGAGGGATAACTTACTTCTCGTCGTCCGGCAACGCATAGGCCACGATATAGTCGCCCATCTTCGTACCAAACGAACCATGACCGCCCGCAGAGATGACAACATACTGCTTGCCATTCGCTTCGTAGGTCATCGGCGTTGCTTGTCCGCCCGCAGGCAGACGGCCTTCCCACAGCTTATCACCGTTGCTCATGTTATAAGCACGCAGGTAGTTATCTGCGGTTGCGCCAATAAACAGCACGTTACCGGCCGTGGAAATAGGACCGCCCAGCATCGGCATACCAAGGTTAAACGGCACTTTAAACGGCATTGAGAACGGCAGGCTGTCGCGCGGCGTACCAATACGTTTTTTCCATACCACTTCGTTGGTTTTCAGATCCAGCGCGGAGATATAACCCCAGGCAGGCTGTTTACACGGCAAACCAAACGGCGACAGGAACGGATTCAGGGTTACGCCGTACGGCACGCCGTACTGCGGCTGAATACCGGCTTCCGTACCGCTACCCTGCGCGTCTTTCGGCTGCTCCATCGGATTGCCCGGACCACGCGGCATCAGTTTCGAGACAAACGGCAGCGCCATCGGGTTTGCAATGGCTACCTGACGGTTCGGATCGACGGAGATACCGCCCCACTCGAACATCCCCAGGTTGCCCGGGAACACCAGCGTGCCCTGTTCGGACGGCGGCGTGAAGATGCCTTCATAGCGCATCTGCTGGAAAATGACCCGGCAGACCAGCTGGTCAAACATGGTCGCGCCCCACATGTCCGCGCCGCTCAGATTTTTCTTCGGACGGAAGCTGAGGTCGGAGAACGGCTGGGTTTTGCTGACATAATCGCCTTTTGCCGCGCCCTGCGGAACCGGTTTTTCCGGTGCCGGTACCACCAGTTCGCCGTTACGACGATCCAGCACGAAGATGTTACCGGTTTTCGCAGGAGCATAAACCACCGGTACCGTCTGGCCATTGACCGTAATATCCGCCAGCGTCGGCTGGGATGGCATATCCATATCCCACAGATCGTGGTGAACGGTCTGGTAGCTCCAGGCCAGCTTACCGGTGGTGGCATTCAGCGCGACGATAGAGCTGGCGTAACGCTCCTGCTCTGGCGTGCGGTTGCCGCCCCAGATATCCGGCGTGGTCACGCCCATCGGCAGATAAACCAGATCCAGTTTGGCGTCATAGGCCGCGGGTGCCCACGAGTTCGGGGAGTTGAAGGTGAAGGTATGCTCATCCGACGGAATCGCATTTGGATCTTTCGCGCCTGGATCAAACGCCCAAAGCAGGTCACCGGTATTAACGTCAAAGCCACGGATCACGCCCGACGTTTCACGCACCGAGAAGTTATCGGTGACCGAACCGGCAATCACAATTGCTCTGTCAGTAATGATCGGCGGTGACGTTGGCTCATACAGCCCCGGTGTCTGATCCGGCATATTGGTTTGCAGGTTCAGAATACCTTTGTTGGCGAAAGATTCGCACAGCTTGCCGGTATCGGCGTTTAGTGCAAACAGGCGACCATCGTTGACCGGCAGAATAATACGACGCGGGCAGTCCGCCATCACGTTTGCCGGTGCGGTGTCCGCTTTCGCTTCATGATACGACACACCGCGGCATGTGACATGCTGGAAGGATGGTGTTGAATTCAGCTGCGGATCGAAATGCCATTTTTCTTTACCGGTGGCGGCATCCAGCGCGAACAGACGCTGGTGCGCAGTACACAGATAAAGCGTGTCGCCAACTTTAATCGGCGTCACTTCGTTGGTTACTTCACCCGAATCATTCTCTTTTTTCAGATCGCCGGTGCGGAACACCCATGCTTCTTTCAGCTTGTGCACGTTATCAGCATTGATCTGTTTAAGCGGAGAGTAGCGCTGGCCTTCCTGATTGCGGCCGTAAGCAGGCCAGTCCTGATCGGCTACTGCCGAGATCGGCGCGGCAGGCGTGGCGTCGGCACTCAGGGTACCTTTCACTTCCTGCGGATCGTTAAAGCCCGCCCAGGTCAGAATGCCGCCGCTGATTAGCAGTGCCACCACCAGCGCCGCTACCGCGCCGCCGGAAGGGAAAATCAGCCGACGCCAGACAAACGGCAGGATCAGCCAGATGCCGAAGAAGACCAGGATGTCGCTGCGCGGCGTCAGCGCCCAGAAGTCAAAACCGACCTCCCAGACGCCCCATATCATTGAACCCAGCAGCAGCGCGGCATAGAGCCACAGCGCCGAGCGTTTGCTGCGCCACAGCAGCCAGGTCACTCCCAGCATGATAATGCCTGCGATGGGGTAGTACCAGGAGCCGCCAATCGCGACCAGCCAGACCCCGCCAATTAACAGATAAAGTCCGCAAAAAGCGGCGAACAGCGCTGTTAAAGTCACTAAAATGCGTGACTTATGTGGTTTTATTTCTGCCATAAAAGGACACTCGTTAAATTAATTAATATTCTGATAGCAATTAATTATAGGATTTAACATGTGTGATCGTCATCACAAAATGAGCTTTCTTACGCTTTCCCCCGCTAAAATTGTTTTACTGGTATACTGCGGGGCTTACTAATCAATGCGGTTGCCTGATGGCGTTGTGTTGAGTGATTTACCTGAAAATCATATGGTTAGTTAAATGAAACATACTGTTGAAGTGATGATCCCGGAAACGGAAATCAAAACCCGTATCGCCGAGCTGGGTCGTCAGATTACCGAGCATTACAAAGATAGCGGCAGCGAAATGGTGCTGGTGGGGCTGCTGCGCGGCTCGTTTATGTTTATGGCCGACCTGTGCCGTGAAGTGCAGGTGCCTCACGAAGTCGATTTTATGACCGCTTCCAGTTACGGCAGCGGCATGTCCACCACCCGCGACGTCAAAATCCTTAAGGATCTGGATGAGGATATTCGGGGTAAGGACGTGCTGATCGTGGAGGACATCATCGACTCTGGCAATACGCTGTCGAAAGTGCGTGAAATTTTAAGCCTGCGCGAGCCGAAGTCGCTGGCGATTTGTACGCTGCTGGACAAACCGTCACGCCGTGAGGTGGAGGTTAACGTCGAGTACGTCGGTTTTTCGATTCCGGATGAGTTTGTGGTGGGATACGGGATTGATTACGCTCAGCGTTATCGCCATTTGCCGTACGTAGGCAAAGTGGTGTTGCTGGACGAATAAGCCAGACGCGTGAATGCCTTATGGCGCTGCGCTTATCAGGCCTACGGGTTGAGGATGGCTGGTGTGATGCCTGATGGCGCTGCGCTTATCAGGCCTACGATCTGGAGGCGTCTGGTACAGCTTGTAGGCCGGGCAAGCTTGCGCCGCCCGGCAGAAAGGGCACGGTGCCTGAAGGACTATTCTTGATTAACGTATTTCAGACGCAAGTTGGAAACGCCCCTGCGGTAGTGCTGCTCCAGCGACTCGCGGTTAGTCGCGGTAACGTCAAGATCGCGCAGCAGGCCATCATTGATACTGTACGCCCAGCCGTGAATGGTCACATTCTGTCCGCGTTTCCACGCTGACTGCATAATGGTGGAGTGCCCCAGGTTATAGACCTGCTCCATTACGTTTAATTGGTAGAGCGCGTCCAGGTGTTGCTCTTCGGGCATTTCTCCCAACAGCGAGCTATGTTTAAGCCAGATGTCGCGGATATGCAGTAGCCAGTTATTAATCAAACCCAGCTCAGGGTTTTCTACCGCAGCCTGGATACCGCCGCAACCGGAGTGGCCGCAAATGATAATATGTTCAACTTCCAGTACGTCAACGGCGTACTGAACCACGGAGAGGCAGTTAAGATCGGTGTGGATCACCAGGTTGGCCACGTTACGGTGGACAAACAGTTCACCCGGCTCAAGCCCGGTCAGACGTTCTGCGGGAACGCGGCTATCGGAGCATCCAATCCACAGAAAACGCGGCTTTTGTGCCTGCGCCAGCGTTTCGAAAAATCCGGGATCCTCTTCCACCAGCATTTTTGACCATAGTGCGTTGTTACTGATGAGTGTATCTATATCTTTCATGGAGGTTAACGACCTGTAACCAAATAATTGCGTTGAGCTAATATAGGTCAACCGCGGGATTATTTAAACCACATATAAAGTGTCAGAACGTAAGGTAAGTAAAAATTCATGACCATTGCACTGGAAATTGAGCAGCTTAAAAAGACGTATCCCGGCGGCGTACAGGCGCTGCGCGGGATTGATTTACAGGTAGAAGCGGGAGATTTTTACGCGCTTCTGGGGCCTAACGGGGCGGGGAAGTCGACCACTATCGGCATTATCAGTTCTTTGGTAAACAAGACCTCCGGGCGGGTAAGCGTGTTTGGCTACGATCTGGAAAAAGATGTGGTCAACGCCAAACGCCAGCTTGGTCTGGTGCCGCAGGAGTTTAACTTCAACCCCTTTGAAACCGTGCAGCAGATTGTCGTTCATCAGGCGGGTTACTACGGCGTTGAACATAAACAAGCGGTTGAACGCAGCGAAAAATACCTAAAACAGCTCGATCTGTGGGAAAAACGTGACGAACGTGCACGGATGCTCTCGGGAGGCATGAAACGGCGTCTGATGATCGCCCGCGCGTTGATGCATGAGCCAAAACTGTTAATTCTTGATGAACCCACCGCAGGTGTCGATATCGAACTTCGCCGCTCGATGTGGGGATTTTTAAAGGATTTAAACGACAAAGGCACCACGATCATCCTCACCACGCACTATCTGGAAGAGGCGGAAATGCTGTGTCGTAACATCGGTATTATCCAGAACGGCGAGCTGGTGGAAAACACCTCAATGAAAAATCTGCTCGCCAAGCTGAAGTCGGAAACCTTCATTCTCGATCTGGCGCAGAAAAGCCCGCTGCCGAAACTCGAAGGTTATCAGTACCGGCTGGTCGATACCTCCACCCTGGAGGTCGAAGTGCTGCGTGAGCAGGGCATTAATAGCGTGTTCAGCCAGCTCAGCGCGCAGGGCATTCAGGTACTGAGCATGCGTAATAAGGCGAACCGCCTGGAAGAGCTGTTTGTTTCACTGGTTCATGATAAGCAAGGAGATCGCGCATGATGCAGCTGTATTGGGTCGCACTAAAAAGCATCTGGGCGAAAGAGATCCACCGTTTTATGCGTATCTGGATCCAGACGCTGGTGCCGCCCGTCATCACCATGACGCTCTATTTCATTATTTTTGGTAATTTAATCGGTTCGCGTATTGGTGAGATGCACGGTTTTAGCTATATGCAGTTTATCGTGCCGGGGCTGATTATGATGTCGGTGATCACCAACGCTTACGCTAACGTCGCCTCGTCTTTTTTCAGTGCCAAGTTCCAGCGTAATATTGAAGAATTGCTGATTGCGCCGGTACCAACGCACGTCATTATCATCGGCTACATCGGCGGCGGTGTGGCGCGTGGGCTGTGCGTGGGCATCCTGGTAACTGCCATCTCGCTGCTGTTTGTCCCTTTCCAGGTTCATTCATGGGTATTCGTGGCGTTAACCCTGGTGCTGACGGCGATACTGTTTTCGCTGGCGGGCCTGCTGAACGCCGTCTTCGCCAAAAGCTTCGACGATATCAGCCTGATCCCGACCTTCGTGCTGACGCCGCTGACCTACCTTGGCGGGGTGTTTTATTCCCTGACCCTGCTGCCGCCGTTCTGGCAGGCGTTGTCGCAACTGAACCCGATTGTGTACATGATCAGCGGCTTCCGTTATGGCTTCCTCGGCATTCACGATGTGCCGTTGGTGACAACATTCGGCGTGCTGGTGGTGTTTATTGCGGCGTTCTACCTGCTGTGCTGGTATTTAATCCAGCGCGGACGTGGGTTACGCAGTTAATCTATTTCCTCTCCTCTTCATGAGGAGAGGGATCTTTTGACACCTGTCACCCTCCCTGCCTCGTCAGCCTGATAAACTTGCTTGCAGCTAAGGAGGTAGGCGATGTTAGGTTGGGTCATTACCTGTCACGATGATAAGGCCGAGGAGTTGCTGGAACGCCTGGAAAAGCAGTATGGCCCGCTGGCGCAATGCCGGACGGTCAATTTCTGGCGTGGGTTGAGTATTAATATGCTGGGCCGGATGATGTGTGATGCCCTGCATGCTACCGACTCGGGTGATGGGGTCATTTTTCTGACCGACATTGCCGGCGCGCCGCCGTACCGCGCCGCGTCCCTGATGAGCCACAAACATCCCGCGTGCGAAGTTATTGCAGGCATCAGTTATTCATTGATGGAGCAAATGATTTCATCCCGTGAATCAATGAGCAGTGCAGCGTTTCGCGATCGGATGGTGTCTCTCGGTGCGCCTCACGTGACCAGTCTATGGCATCAGCAGCAAAAAAATCCGCCGTTTGTGCTGCTGCATAATTTGTATGAGTAATAACCGTTGGTATTGATGCCGCTTTTGCTACAATAGCGCCGGTGGTTCTCTCCCTGGTTACACTTTTATGATCAAGCGCGCGTTTGCTGTTCTATTGCTGCTGATGTCTGGCAGTCTTTTTGCTGCGTTACCCGTTCGCTATATGCAAACGACGGAAGATGCTGTCATCTGGGCGAAAATTGGTGACCGTGTGGTGACAGTAGGTAATGTTCGTGCCGGGCAGATACTGGGCGTAGAGCCGACGGCCGCTGAATATTATGAGTTTAATTTTGCTTTCGGAAATGGCTTTATTGATAAAGGCCATCTTGAGCCTGTCCAGGGAAAGCAGCGTGTCCAGGACGGGCTGGGTGATTTAAATAAGCCTTTAAGCAACCAGAATCTGGTTACCTGGAAAGATACGCCGGTTTATAACGCGCCGGATGCGGGCAGCGCACCGTTTGGTACGCTGACGGATAATCTGCGATACCCCATTATCAGTAAACTTAAAGATCGATTAAACCAGACCTGGTTTCAGATCCGTATCGGTAATCGACTGGCGTGGATCAGCGCCCTGGATGCGCAAATCGACAACGGTATTCCGATCCTCACTTACCACCATATTTTGCGTGACGAAGAGAATACCCGCTTTCGACACACCTCCACCACCACGTCAGTGCGCGCCTTTAGCAACCAGATGACCTGGCTGCGTGATATGGGTTATACCACGTTAACGATGTATCAACTGGAAGGATACGTGCGTAACAAAATCAACCTGCCCGGCCGCGCGGTGGTGATTACGTTTGATGATGGTCTGAAGTCGGTCAGCCGCTACGCTTACCCGATACTCAAACAGTACGGTTTCAACGCGACAGCGTTTATTATTTCGTCGCGCATTAAGCGCCATCCGCAGAAATGGGACCCGAAATCGCTCCAGTTTATGAGCGTCTCTGAACTGAATGCGATTCGCGATGTTTTTGACTTCCAGTCGCATACGCATTTCTTACACCGGGTGGATCGGCTGCACCATCCCATCCTGCTTAGCCGTAGCTATCACAATATTCTGTTTGATTTTGAACGCTCGCGCCGGGCGCTGGGGCAGTTTAATCCGCATGTCCTTTACCTCTCTTATCCGTTTGGCGGCTATGATGCGAAAGCAGTGAAAGCCGCAGGCGCTGCGGGTTTTCATATGGCGGTAACGACGGTGAAAGGGAAGGTGAAGCCGGGCGATAATCCGTTCTTGTTGAAACGGCTTTATATTTTAAGAACGGATTCGCTGGAGACGATGGCGCGGCTGATTAGCAATCAGCCGCAGGGGTGAGTTATTCGTAGGTGATCTGGAAAGTAATAGAGGTGCCGAAAGCCCCTACGCTTATTGGTTCGGCACCGGTCTTAACCAGCCTGGCCCAGAGTGTTCTGTCTATAACACTAACCGGGTCCCCGTAATGTTCACCCATAGCAATGACTCGTTTAGAGCTGTCTGCTGGCACAGGATAAGTATCCGTCTCATGATCCAGAATAATGACCCCGACACCTTTTGCCACCTTTATCCCCCCTGAATCCTGGATGGCATTTGTAAAATATCGCTTATCCGGGGTGGTGTGTGAGGATGACAACGTATACTCAATACGCGAGGTATTTGCGCAGGTTCCCGTAATATGGAATGTGACTTTGTCGGTATTATCGTTTTCTAAGTCGCCAGGATACCAGTCTCCCAGATTAACCGTTGTCGGGGCGCGTAGCGCGCACGTTGGGCGGTTTAAGGGAATACTGAACGACATCTGGGACATATTCACCTGCGGCCGTGGATGGTCGTCTACGGGGGAATCCGGATCACCCAGGACAATTTGACCGATAGGACCGCTACTGGCGGTAAGGAAATTCTCGCTTTCGGGTATGCCAGCAAATCCGCCTATCTGCCAGAAGTCCATACGAACGTGCCAGTGTTTATCTGCGACAAGCGATTCATCCCCGACGCTGGCTGTTCTGTAAAATGCATTCGGGTTTGGGGGAAACCATGCCGTTACGCCATTGCCATCCGGGTAAAACGCCAGCGTGTAAACAATCCCTTGAATATTGGTACGAAAAGTGGCTTTGCCATCTATTTCCCCATCCAGCATGGCATTATTGGTAAGCTGAAACACGTCTTCGTCATGTTGGCCGCCTGTGCAATGCGATCGTAATGACGGCGTTGTCTCCATAAGGATCGGGTTGCTGATCAGTGTTGGGGTCGTTACCGTGCCAACGGGTAGGGGGGTAATCACAGGCTGTGTGCCCGGAGACATAATTAATACCTGGTTCCCGTCATCGAAAAATTTACACTCTTGTAAATTTGCGTAGGTTGCGCCAGAAACCCCGAGCATCGTGAACGCTAATATAGTGAGAACTCTCTTCATCATAAATCCCTTTATTCGTAGCTCACATTAACCAGAACATTGCTCATGACAAGCCCGCTGGTGATAGTCCCAACGTTCTGATAACGCGCGTAAAAGCTATAATCCTTTATATAGTTCTTATTACTTCCACTCACTTCGTAAATAACCCCGGATGTACCATCACTGTTTAAAACGTTAGTTTTGTACTTCTCTGAAAAAATAACGATACCCACATTTTCCGCCGCACCGGCGGTGGCATCGTTTTTAAACACCTGATTGTGATTACTCCAGAAACCATTCTGCGGAGTAAAACTAAATTTCAGCTGATTAATACTGCCGCTATCTACACTGCTTGTGTAGCAGTTATCGACATGAATAGTGAAGGGCGTTCCTGCGTCATCATCGGTTGGCGTTAGACGATCGCGCTTATCGCTGTTATAAAACCAGTCTCGGGCAACGGTAGGCAAATAGATCTCTCCGCCGTTTTCGATGCTGAGCTGGCAGGTGTTGTTAACAATGTTTGCTGTCAGGTTTATATCCACACCTGAATCTGCCTGGCTGATGCCAGGCAGAGCGCTACCAGCCAGACCGATAAGCAACATCAGACCGGGCTGGTGTAAAGTAAACGGTGATTGTTGCATGGTTATTCCTGGTTATGGGTAGGCGATAGTAAACGTGACCGGTGCGGTAACGGCACCCGTGCCGACATCAGCAATGGCCTGGCCTTGTCCTATGACGATACGGGAGTTCATCGGGAATTCGCCCTTGCCATTAGTTATAGGGACTTCCTGCGCTGCCGGTGGAGTGTTGCAGCTCAGGAGTAAGCCGGTATCGACAACGCCTGACCAGATTTCAAAGCCCGTGGCCAGGCCGCCAGAGAAAGAGTCGCCGTTCTTGGCTGTACCACTACATTCCCCGCCAGCGCCTTTAGCGGCCGCTACCGTTGCTTTCGTTACCCCGGAACAGTTGGTAAAGGAAATTTTGAGTGGTTCAACGCGGGTTTTATTCACCAGGTCCGATTTATAAACATCGCCAAACGCAATTTCAGTGGATGCAGTGCCCGCATCGTTAAGCACCTTTGCGGTACAGGTGCCCGATACTATTTTTGTTTTAACTGTCATTTCGACACTAGTGGTTCCTGTAATTGCTGCACTTGCCATTCCAGGGAACAGAAGGGCAGAAACGGACAGGGCGATAAAAGTTGAGTTAAGTTTCATAATGTTGCTCCGTTTTCCTGCGCCAATCACTCGTAGCTAAATTCAAAAGTCGCCACGGCCTGAAACTCACCAATGGTCATTTTGCCTGCCTGGGTCTCACGTAACGTCGCCACCAACGAAACCTCTTTGTTCTGGATTTCTGTTGGCGTCCAGACCAGACTTTTCGCAGGGTCGTTAGAGCCAATGATAAATGGGGCCTCCGGGGTATCTGCTCTGGCGATTTCGACGGAGGCATAGTCTGCGGCCCCTGTAGGTGCCTGGTTAACTATTCCAGAGGGCAAATAGGTCGATGCTCGTCCATTTACTTTGGTTTTCAACGCGTTCAGCGAGGAAGGACATTCAACGATTACGATTTTAAAATTGGCATTTGCCGTTCCGGCTTTGATATCATCAAGACGCACCTGGCCATTATTACCAATGGTCAACGTTTGTTGCGTATCGGAACCTGCACCGCCAACCAGCTTCATCTGGCAGGTGGTTTCGCGAATGTTCGCGGTAAAGTTCACATCCAGATTGGTGTCTTCAGCAAGCGCCGAACCCGATAAAGCCAGGGTCGTTATGGCAGCGATCGACAGGCCAAGAAGGTTTTTTTTCATACTTACTCTCATCTATTTTCCTGAATAATTACATTTGGCACTGTTGATTATTAAGTACCGTTGTAAGTCCCACTTTCTGAGCATTTGGTAAAACCTGATATCGAACGTCACATTTACTGTCTTTATCACTTCCCCAGACAACGTGCAGTACACCCTCATCTTCGACGCCGCGGACGTAGGCTTGCCCTGCCTGCCCCACGGTGCCGACAGATTCATTTTTCTCGTTTAGTACATCTGCACCCAGAGGAATAAATCCTTTATCGGTGCGTTGAAGCTCTAAAATCAGCGAACGACCTTCATTCGTTTCAAAATTCACCAGTACAACGGAACCGCTACGAGGAACCGTAATTTCGCTGGTGTTCGTAATTTCAACGTCGCTTTCGAGCGTGCTGATATCCAGATAGACGCGGTTTTCACGATAAGCCGACATATAAGGCAAAATACCGTAGCCAGAATCACCAATTTGACTACTGCCGAAGCCAATGCCCGCGCCTTTCGCTCCACTGGCTTTTACCAGTGCGATTGAATCATTGTCTCCAATACTTCCTGGTGCAAATGCGATCCCCCCTGAGTGCAATACCATTCCCCCGTTATAAGAGGCGGAATATTGCTTGCTGTTGTCATCACCGAATGAAGCGGATAATCCAAGAGGACCATATGCGCTATTCAATGAACCATAACCGCTTATCTGATTCAGGTTGCCGTAATTACCACTGTTGGAAGCGGCACTGACGGAATAACTGATTTTATTATCTTGCGTATTTCCACCCGCCGAGGTATTAAGGCTCGTGCCACCCTTAAGATCGGAACGCAATCCCATATTGATATTTGAAAAACCGCCTGAACCCGAACCATCATGTGAAAATACGTTCAATGGAATACTCAGACTTAAATAAACGCTGTCGTCTTTTTTTCCATACTGGTCATAGGTGCGTTGTAATGACAGGCTGTAACTGCCATAAGAGAAACTATTGTTATATCCAATGTTATAGTTGGACGTCGATCCTGAGGCATTCCAGTAATCCTCCCACGTACCGCTAACGTACAGAGATCCAAAATTATTGTCTCCAGAATTCAGCGGCTGATTAAGGCTAATTTGTATCTGGTTTTTGGTTCGCTGATAATCTGCATAGAGCGCTTCGTTTGAATCGTAGCTACGGTTAGAGTATTTCTGACGCTTGATACTGTCCTGGAGCTGTGCGGCATCGTTAAGGCTGAGGTAATCCTCAGTCGAGAATCGATAGGCAGCAACGTTAAAGGATGTATCCGTAGTCTCAATCATTTTACTGTAGGTCAGTCGATAACTTTGCCCGCTAAGCGTATCAAGACCTTCAATATCCGCATGGGATTGCGTGGCATCAAATGCAAAAGCGCCGATAGACGTATTCATCGCCAGGCCGACAATACCGGCGTAAAAATCTATATCGCTATATTGCGCGCCAATATAGCCGGTAAAAGTATTATTCAGGCCATAGTAAAACGTGCCGTAACCGACTTTAGGCGCGTTAAGCAGGGAATCGTCATTTAACTCACCTAATCCTACATCCCAGCGTGTTGCGCCAGGACGCAGCATTTGGGTTACTGATGAAAAGGGAACGGTAAAGGAGCGTTTGCTGCCATCCGCTTCTTCAATTGTTACCAGTAAATCATTACCATAACCTGTTGTGCTAAGGTCGTTGATCTCAAACGATCCTGGCGGTACAGAGGTTTCATAAATTTTATTACCGCTCTGAGTGACGCTAACTTTCGCGTTACTGTTTGCTACCCCACGGATCACCGGCGCGTAGCCTGTTGAACCCATCGGCAACATGCGGTCATCGCTGTACATACGCGCGCCGCGCAAACTCATTGAGTCAAAGGCTTCACCACGCGTATAGGAGTCGCCCATCACGAATTGCGCACTAAGCGGGGTAATATCCCGCTGCAAATAAATATCCTGGCTGGAATACTTCGTGCCGCTATCTTTGTCCCAGTTGAAATTACCGCGAGAACGCAGACGCCATGCACCCATATTGATCCCGTAGCGTAAACCCATATATGCGCTTTCTGATGTGCTGCCGTTGCTCTCACTATGCCAGGCGTTCATGTCATAAGAGAGCAGGGCAGCAGGAATACCATTTTCCCAAAGGGAGGGATCCACATAACCTGCCGGACGTTTCAGGATATAGATCTGTGGAAAATTAAAATCCATAGCCTGTTTACCGCTGTCATAGTTAACGGTAGCGCCGGGGAAGGACTTTTTAATATCCACGCATGAAACGTCTTCTTCTGGCTCTTCAGCAAGTGCGCTGGTGTCTACACCTGCTTGTGCCAGCAACAGTTTTGTTATGCATGGCGTCGCGCGAGGTGTTCCATTATCTTTAAACGTCACCTCGACGGTAGATTTTAGTTTACCGTTCAGATTGATTTTGGTGCGATATGTACCAGGTAAGACCGGGTTGCCATGTGCAAAACGGTTAATATCAATATTTGAGCTGCCATTCAAAAGAAACTGATCGTTAAATTCAATTGCTTCTTCATTATCAGGCAGGTCTTCCGCTGATGTGGTATTTTCTGCACAAGCATAAAAAGGTAATGCTGCGCTTATAGCAAGGCATAAAAGAGAACGTTTAAATAACATGGCAGATCCACTTACTCAGTGCAGAGAGTGTGTCTCCGCAACATTAATGCTATCAATTATTATATATTAAGGGGTGTTCTATTTATTTAAGCCCAACTTCGTGATGATCTGTGCCACCATAGTCATTGATGGTGTCATACTGTACGCTGCCATTTACTGCGGACGCTAAACCTTTCACCGTCATTGTGGCGTCACTAAACGGTTGTACTGCCTGATGAACGACGTCATAGGTTTTTTGACTGGTTTTAATGGCTACCAGAGAAACGGCGACGTTATAAGGCGAATTATTGTGCGCAACGAGCTTGACCTCGTTTCCTTCTTTCTTCTGCGTCCAGGTTAAATGCTCGGCTGCATCATTTGGCGTGCCTTTTAACCCGTCAGGACGGAAAAAGAATTTAATCCGTGTCCTGAAGGCCAGTTGAAGTTGGTTAAGGTTCTCTTTATCCGCATTTTTTGATTTTGGCGGGATTTCCAGAACATTGAACCAGAAAAGCGATTCACGATCCTGTGGTAATGGCGTACCCGTATAGGTAATTCGTACAGATTGGCCTTTTTTCGGGTCAATACGTGATACCGGAGGGGTAATGATAAAAGGGAGCTTCAACTCTTGTGGGTTTACGCCATCACGACCGTCATCAAGCCATGTCTGAACCAAAAGGGGTTTATTGCCATGGTTATCGAGATTAATCACGACATCCTTTGATGACTGCGGATAAACGATACGCGTGCCGGAAATAACAATATCTGCGCTTGCATTTGAGGCAGTTAAAAAAGCAGTGGCGAGCAACGCAGCCTTAAAACCTTTCATAAATACTGAATGAGACATTTTTCCACTTCCTTTTGGAATTGTACAAGCAATCCCGCATCAATAATGAGGGATTGCTTAAATTCAAAATTTACGTATTACTTATTCGTAAATCATGGTGAAGGCAACCTGTGCCTGCACAGTACCCGGAGATACCGGGTTAGATGATGCATCCCAACCCTGACCCTGGGTGTACGCTACGCGGTAGTAGAGATTACCTGCGCCGGTACTTGGATCGATATCCGCTTTCTGAGTGTTGTTAGTCTGGTCAACTTTGATCTGATCGGTGGCTGAGTTACCGTCGTTTGACAGTACCAGATTAACGTTCTTAGCCGCGCCCTGAGCATTGCTTGGTGGAACCAGCAGACCGCCTTCGGTGGAAGAACTACCCGCCCAGGAAGAGAACTGTGCAGACGCTTTCTTCGCGGTTTCAGTATCACAACCGGTCAGTGAAAGGGAGAATTTCTTTTCACCCAGGGTGCTGGTGTCACCCAGTGCAGTTGCGAAATCACGGACAAATACTGTGTCCAGAGTGACGTCAAAATCGTTACCGTTTTGATCGATTTTCTGGTCAAGAGATACCTGGCAAGTATTGTTGGAAACCATACCGTGGAAAGTAATGGTACCGGTGTCAGAATCTGCTGCTACTGCGGAACCTGCGCTCAGAACCATTGCAACAGCCGCAGCCATTCCATACTTTTTAAAAGACATTTTAATATCCATATATAGAGTTTGAATATGAAAAGCCATATATACAATGTAAATATGCTTTTCCATTTGAAATAAAGATTATTTCTGTTGCAGAGTATAGGGGGTAATTAACGGAAATAAATAGTTAGCTCGTTAGAAATTCTTTATTGCTAATGCAAAATTTCTAATTGCATAGAAATAAATTATATAAAAATGAAAGCGAGGGGGTTTTATTGAGAAGGGGTTATACGATATTTTAATTTAATTGATTTCAGATATTCATCCAAGAAATAAAACTTGGATGAATATATTGGTATCACTATTACGCCACCTGAACCGGGATCGCTTTTGCGGTACGCTTCATCATATTATCGCCTTCAAAGTAAGCCACATTGGGCCTCCAGCGGCGAGCTTCTTCGTCAGACATTGTGACAAAGCTGGCAATAATCACAATATCGCCCACGGCTGCGCAGTGCGCTGCCGCACCATTGACAGAAATAATTCTGGAGCCTCGTTCCGCCGCAATCGCATAGGTGGAGAAACGTTTACCATTGGACACATTCCAGATCTCAATCGCTTCGTTTTCCAGAATACCGGCAGCATCAAGAAAATCCTGATCGATGGCACAGGAACCTTCGTAGTGCAGGTCCGCCTGCGTCACTTTTACGCGGTGCAGTTTGCCCTGCAACATAGTGCGAATCATAACGTCTACCTTATAAATCATCACGATAATAAAGCAGGCCGTCAGAGCCTGCTTTAAGTAATTTCTCAGGCAGTATTGCCTGATTTATTATCTCTGTCTACCGGGTTAATGTAACAGTCTGATTATCAATTAACCGTGCCTGGCCGAGCCACGCGGCCATCAGGATCACCGCACGTTGACTGACGTCAGTCAGTTCAAGCAGGGTGTCCGCATCGCGGATCTGAATATCGTCGTTACGAAAGCCTTTTTCGTTCAGGTCCTGACCAGCCAGCGCAATCATCTCTTTCAAATCACGTTCTCCGGCCTGCAATTTCTCCGCTAGTGCGTTCATGACTTTCGCTAAGCCCGGCGCGATTTTACGTTGCTCGGCAGTCAGATAGCCGTTACGCGAGCTGAGCGCTAAACCGTCTTTGGCACGGATAATGGGAACGCCGACGATATCGATGTCATAACCCATATCGGCAACCATTTTGCGGATAAGTGCGAGCTGCTGAAAATCCTTTTCGCCAAAGCAGGCGATATCCGGCTGTACCATATTGAACAGCTTGCTGACGATAGTCGATACGCCGCGGAAATGGCCAGGACGGCTGGCACCCTCAAGCATGGTTGAAAGGCCGGGGACGTCAACAAACGTCTGGGTGTCTGTGCCCTGTGGGTAAATGTCGTGAGAGGCTGGCGCAAAGACGATATCCACTTTGCGTTTGTTGAGCTTTTCGCAGTCATCCTGCAGAGTGCGCGGATAGCGTGCCAGGTCTTCCGCACGGTCAAACTGCATGGGGTTAACGAAGATACTGACCACCACAACGTCGGCACGCGCTTTCGCTTCATCAACCAGTTTCATATGACCGTCATGAAGGTTGCCCATGGTCGGTACAAGGGCGATCCGCTGGCCGTCCTGACGCAGACGGCGAATATGCTGACGCAGCAGCGGCAGGGTTTCAATGATTAGCACGCCTTGACTCCTTAATGGAAACTGTGTTCTTCACCCGGATATATTCCGGATTCGACTTCAGCAATATACTGCCGCACCGCGGCGCGCATGTCGCCTGCTTCGCTGAGGAAATTTTTGGCAAACTTCGGGATATGGCCGCCGGTAATGCCGAAAGCGTCGTGCATCACCAGAATCTGCCCGTCGGTGACATTACCCGCCCCAATACCGATCACCGGAATCGACAGCGCGTCAGTAATGCGCTTCGCCAGCGCGGTGGGAACGCATTCCAGCACCAGTAGCTGCGCGCCTGCGGCTTCCAGCGCCAGCGCATCGTCGAGCAAGATTTGTCCGGCATCGCCACGGCCCTGGACTTTGTAACCACCGAAAATATTCACCGACTGCGGGGTCAGACCTAAGTGGCCGCATACCGGGACCGCACGGTCAGTAAGCATCTTCACCGTTTCCGTCAGCCAGGCTCCGCCTTCGATTTTGACCATATTTGCGCCCGCACGCATGACGACGGCTGCGTTTTCAAACGCCTGCTCTGGCGTGGCGTAGGCCATAAAAGGGAGATCGGAAAGCAGCAGGCAGTTTGGTGCCCCCCGGCGCACGGCACGGGTATGGTAGGCAATGTCTTCCACGGTAACCGGCAGGGTGGAATCATGTCCCTGCACCGTCATGCCGAGCGAGTCCCCCACCAGCATCACGTTGATGCCTTCATCGGCAAACAGTTTTGCGAAGCTGTAGTCGTAGGCGGTGATCGTTGCAAAACGCTTCTGCTCTTTTTTGCATTTCTGCAACAGGGAGATAGTGGTCGGTTTCATCACATTTCCTGATAGTGAACGTCATATTGAGCGGCATTCTAACAGTCACATTCAGGGGGGCAATTATTTTAAGCAATCCATTTGCGCGAAGGCAGTAATCGCTAAAAGACAGGGGAGGGTTTACCAGCAGGCGGGCTTTTCTGCCGCCAGAAGGATGAGTTGTTGATGCAGGCTGATCCCGTCAGGGAACTGTAATGACGGCGCGATTTCAAACAGCGGCCAGAGCATAAAGCCACGGTTTTTCATATCGTAGTGCGGCACCGTGAGACGCGGGGTAGTAATCACCTCGTCGCCAAACAGCATAATATCAAGATCCAGCGTGCGCGGCCCCCAGCGTTCGGCTTTGCGGGTGCGGCCCTGCTGTAGCTCAATGCGCTGGGTATGATCGAGCAGCGTTTCAGGACGAAGAGATGTTTCCAGCGCCACGGCGGCGTTGAGATAGTCCGGCTGATCCTGCGGACCCAGCGGCGGTGTACGATAAAACGACGATACCGCAAGGATGCGGCTATCAGGAATGTCGCCAATCGCTTTCACGGCAGCATTGACCTGCTCCAGCGGAGAGGCCAGATTGCTGCCGAGAGCAATATATGCGACGGTCACGCGGTTCCTTCGCGACGCGGCGTGCGCTTACGCGGACGGCGATGGCGACGACGCGCGGCAGGCTCGTCATCCAGATTGTTCAGCATATCTTTCTGCATCGGCGGCGCGGAGACCTGAAACTCACCCCACCATGTCACCAGGCGCTGCAATTCGGCGTTATTTTCGATCCCGGCACGCAGGGCCAGCAGATCGTAAGAGGCGCGGAATTTAGGATGCTCCAGCAGTTTCCAGGCGCGTTTACCCTGACGGCGGGACATGCGCATTTGTAGCTGCCAGATGTCGCGCGTTAAGGTGGTAATGCGTTTGGGGATCGCCAGCGAACGGCAGGCTTCGTCCAGCACGTCATTCATGGCGAGGGCGAACGCATCCTGCCATGTCAGACCGCCTTCCTGCGCCAGCTTCTGCGCCATCTCCAGCAGCGGATACCAGAACATCGCCGCAAACAGGAACGCCGGGTTAACACGCATATCATTCTGAATGCGGTTATCGGTATTCTTCAGCACCTGCGCCAGAATACGCTCCATCGGGCTGTCACTGTTTTCAGTGAAGTAGCGGGTAATAGTCGGGAACAGTGGCTGGAACAGGCTGTATTTGCACAGCAGGACATACGTATCGTAGCCGTGACCGGCCTGTAGCAGTTTGAGCGACTCTTCAAACAGGCGCGCAGGCGGTACGTCATTCATTAACGACGCCAGGCGGGGAATAGGCTCAGCCGTTTCCGGGCTGATGGTCATGCCCAGCTTGGCGGCAAAGCGCACGGCGCGCAGCATCCGCACCGGATCTTCACGGTAGCGCGTTTCCGGATCGCCAATCAGGCGGATAACGCCCTGTTCGAGATCCTGCATGCCGCCGACATAATCGCGTACGGAGAAATCCGCCACGCTGTAGTAGAGGCTGTTAATGGTGAAGTCGCGGCGCTGGGCATCTTCTTCGATCGATCCGAAGATATTGTCACGCAGCAGCATACCGTTCTGCCCGCGCTGGGAGGTGGTACGATCGGCCTGATTTTCTTCGTGATGCCCACGAAAAGTGGCCACCTCAATGATCTCAGGGCCAAACATGACGTGAGCGAGACGGAAACGACGCCCCACCAGACGGCAGTTGCGAAACAGTTTACGTACCTGATCCGGCGTAGCGCTGGTCGTGACGTCAAAATCTTTGGGTTTTTTGCCCAGCAGCAGATCGCGCACCCCGCCGCCGACCAGATACGCTTCGTAACCCGCTTTATTCAGGCGGTAAAGTACCTTGAGGGCATTTTCACTGATATCTTTGCGGGAAATAGCGTGCTGTTCACGCGGGATAACCGTCATAGGCGGGCGGGCGACGACCTGTTGGGCCTCGCTCTCCTCGCGGCTGAGCACCTTGCGGCAAAAATTAGCGACTCGGGTAAAAATAGTGCACCTCGGTTGTGTAACAAAAAATAGCGGCTAATCATAGCTCAGCGTAGCGCGTTTGAGAATGGCGGATTTTCTGCCACCCGTTTTAGCGACCAGTTGAGGATGGCCTGACGGAGCAGTTGCTCCACGTTAAGATCCTGCCAGCCATCGATAACCGGCTGATGTAAAAAGCGTAATGCATTGATAATGACAGGGCGCGGATCGCCTTCCGGCAGCGCAGGCGCATGGTTTTGCTTGGAAAGTTTATCGCCGTGTTCATTGCATGCCAGCGGCAAATGAACATATTCAGGCGGCTGCCAGCCAAACTGCTGATACAGCGAAATCTGCCGCACCGTCGGTTCAATCAGATCCGCGCCGCGCACGATTTCCGTGACGCCCTGAAAATGATCGTCCACCACCACGGCGAGATTATAGGCAAACAGCCCGTCGCGACGGTGAATAATGAAATCTTCCCGCGCCAGACGCGCATCCGCGTGGATTTCGCCGCGCAGATTATCATAAAAAGAGATAACCGGATGCTGCTGGCGTAGCCGCACGGCAGCGTGTTCCGTGTGCTGATGCAGGTCGCGACAGTGACCGTCATAGATACCGCCGACGCTTTGGATGCGCGCGCGGCTACAGGTGCAGTAATAGCTTTGGTTATGCTGTTGCAGCCAGGCCAGCGCCTCGCGGTAGGCATCGTGACGCTGTGATTGCCAGAGTACCTCACCATCCCAGTGCAGGCCGTAATGTTCAAGCTGGCGGAGGATGGTTTCTGCGGCACCGGGCACTTCACGCGGCGGATCGATATCTTCAATACGCACGCGCCAGATGCCCTGCCGGGCACGCGCCTGTAGATAGCTGCCAAGGGCGGCTATCAGCGAGCCAAAATGCAGTTCACCGGAAGGGGATGGGGCGAAACGCCCGATATAGCGTGAATCAGACATGGTACGGTATGACGATCTTATTAAGGCGGGAGAGACTCCCGCCATGAATATCAGCGCCGTTAGCCAGCCATCTGTTTTTCGCGGATCTCTGCCAGCGTTTTGCAGTCAATGCAAAGATCGGCAGTTGGACGCGCTTCAAGGCGACGGATCCCGATTTCAACCCCGCAGGATTCACAGAAACCAAAATCTTCGTCTTCCACTTTCTTAAGCGTTTTTTCGATCTTTTTGATCAGTTTGCGTTCGCGGTCACGGTTACGCAGTTCGAGGCTGAATTCTTCTTCCTGAGCGGCACGGTCTACCGGATCGGGGAAGTTTGCGGCTTCGTCCTGCATATGCGTTACGGTGCGATCGACTTCATCCCTGAGTTGATTACGCCATGCTTCAAGAATACGTCTGAAGTGCGCCAGCTGGGCTTCATTCATATACTCTTCGCCCGGCTTCTCCTGGTACGGCTCCACCCCAGCGATGGCGAGAATACTCAGGGACGATGTTTTACGGTTTTGCCCTTCTTGCATGTTGTTTCTCCTTAACACGCACTATCGATCCCCTTAGTCGGGGGAAAATCAGGCCGCTATAAATAGCAGAAGCTTTTCCGGATAGCAATTATCTAAACGTTACACTTGACAACCCTGTGAGGAAAAGCGTATTTACACGCGCGTCCAGAACACTATTTAACCACCCCGGCGTCAATCATAACGCAACGGGGAGAGGCCATCTTAACGTCATATTATTCGCAGAAATATCGGCTTTATAGGCCAGAATTTCTACGCCCTTTTTGTGTGCCTCAGACAACAATTGCGCGTAAGTAGCATCAATATGCCGCGCGGGTGAAAAACAGGTGATGGCTGAATGGAGTACCGCAAAGAGCATCACAGCCCGCTCACCGCCTGCGGCCACGCTCATCAGCTCGCGCAGATGGCGCTGGCCCCGCTCAGTTACCGCATCGGGAAAGTACCCCTTGTCCTGCTCCGCCAGCGTAACTGATTTGACTTCAATATAGCAGTCCCGGCGATCTTCTGCCTGTAACATAAAATCTATCCGGCTACGTTCTGTACCATATTTTACTTCGCTTTTCAGAATGCTATAGCCGGTAAGCGGCAGAAGACGTTCAGCGAGAATAGCTTCTTTCGTTAAAACATTGGCTCGTAACGTATTGACACAAATAAATGCCCCTTTTTGGGTTTGAGTAATTTCCCAAGTATGCGGATATTTGCGTTTAGGATTTTCTGATGTCGAATACCAGACGGTATCGCCGGGCGTGGCGCATCCGGTCATTGCGCCGGTATTCGGGCAATGCAGCGTCAACGCTACGCCGTCGGCAGTGACGACATCCGCCAGGAAGCGCTTGTAGCGCCGAACCAGCGTGGCGGGCTGTAACGGGGGAGAAAATTCCATCGGATTCCTTTTAGGGCTGCAACGGGAAGCGCTGTAGCGGCGTATAACGGGTGCGTCCGCGCACGAACTGCGATTCATACAGCATAAATTCCGTCACCGGAAAGGACCAGCAGAAGCCCGGCGGCGGGATCGCCACCGCGTGACTGGCGTCGCGCAGCAGGGTGATATGAGGGTGAAAAGGCTGCGGACTCTGCCAGCAGCCGCTGCGGGCGGCCTGAGCGCGCAGCATGCTCGCCAGTTGCAGCAGGCCGCGCGGCGGCTGACGCGTTCCCAGCCAGACCACGCGCGAACGCAGCCACTGGCCCGCATCGTCAAGGTTGAGGGTAAATCCCGGCTGGCGAAGGCGTCCGGCAAGGGTTTCAAGCGCGGCCTGCTTCTGCGCGCTAAGCTCGCCGAGAAACGCCAGGGTCACATGCAGATTCGCCGCTACCACCGGACGTCCGGCGTCAGGAGGAAAGCTGGCGGCGCGCCAGTGGATAATCTGCTGCTGGATCTCGTCCGGCAGCGCCAGCGCGAAAAACAGCCTTTTCGACTCAGACATCGGGGATACTCGGTTATGGTTTGTGGCGATGCTACAATGACCGCCGTTGAATGTTAACCCTCTGGAGCCATTTGTGTCCTCTTTACCGGTCGCCGCTGTCCTGCCTGAACTTCTTCGCGCGCTGAAAACCGCGCCGCAGATCCTGTTGAATGCGCCCACCGGCGCGGGTAAGTCGACGTGGCTGCCGCTACAGCTGTTGCAGCAGGGGGAGATTCGCGGGCGCATTCTTCTGCTTGAGCCGCGTCGCCTGGCGGCACGTAACGTTGCACAGCGTCTGGCCGAACTGCTTAATGAAACGCCGGGGCAGACCGTAGGCTACCGGATGCGCGCCGAAAGCTGCGTCGGGCCGCAGACCCGGCTGGAAGTGGTGACGGAGGGAATACTCACCCGTATGATCCAGCGCGATCCCGAGCTTGCTGGCGTGGGGCTGGTGATCCTCGACGAATTTCACGAGCGCAGTTTACAGGCCGATCTGGCGCTGGCGCTGCTGCTTGAGGTCCAGCAGGGGCTGCGCGACGATCTGAAGCTGCTGATTATGTCTGCTACGCTGGATAACGCGCGATTACAGGCGCTGCTGCCCGACGCGCCGGTGATTTCATCTGAGGGGCGCGCGTTTCCGGTCGAGCGACGCTATCAGCCGCTGGCGGCGAATCTGCGCTTTGCCGAGGCGACGGCAGTGGCGGCGGCCGGGCTGTTGCGGGCGGAAACCGGCTCAATGTTACTGTTTCTGCCGGGCGTGGGGGAGATCCTGCGCGTTCAGGAACAGCTGGCGGAACGTGTCTCCAGCGATGTGCTGCTTTGCCCGCTGTACGGCGCGCTGCCGCTCTCAGAACAGCGAAAGGCGATCCTTCCCGCGCCGACGGGTAAACGGAAGGTGGTCCTGGCGACCAATATCGCCGAAACCAGTCTGACTATCGAAGGCATCCGACTGGTGGTGGACTGCGCCCAGGAGCGCGTTGCCCGTTTTGACCCACGTACCGGCCTGACGCGACTCATCACTCAGCGCGTCAGCCAGGCGTCGATGACCCAGCGCGCCGGGCGTGCGGGGCGTCTGGAGCCGGGGATATGCCTGCATCTCATCAGTAAAGAGCAGGCGGATCGCGCGGCGGCGCAGGGGGAGGCGGAGATCCTGCACAGCGATCTGTCCGGCCTGCTGATGGAGCTATTGCAGTGGGGCTGTACGGACGTTGACCAGCTCACATGGCTGGATCGGCCTCCCGCTGTTAACCTCAATGCGGCCCGTGATTTACTCTCGCAACTGGGCGTGCTGGAGGGCGAGCGCCTGACTTTGAGCGGGCAGCGCATGGCGGCGCTCGGTAGCGACCCCCGGCTGGCGGCGATGCTGGTGGCGGCGGAAAATGACGATGGCATTGCCAGCGCGGCCACGCTGGCGGCCATTCTGGAAGAGCCGCCGCGCGGCGGTATCGCCGATATCAACGTCGCCTTCTCACGCCCTCAACCGCACTGGCGGCAGCGCAGCCAACAGTTGTGTAAACGGCTGGGCAGCAAAGGCGGTCAGCCGGATGCCGATCGCCTTGCGCCGCTGCTGGCGAAAGGATTTGCCGACCGGATCGCCCGTCGTCGCGGGCAGGATGGCCGCTATCAACTGGCGAACGGCATGGGTGCGATGCTGGACGCTGATGACGCGATGAACCGCCACGAATGGCTGATAGCGCCGCTGCTGTTGCAGGGCAGCGCCTCGCCAGATGCACGCATTCTGCTGGCGCTGCCGCTGGATATCGATAAATTTATCGCCGACTGTCCGACGCTGTTGCAGCAGTCTGATACGGTGGAGTGGGATGATGCTCAGGGGACGTTGAAGGCGCTGCGACGCACGCAAATCGGTGGGCTGACGCTTAATGTCCGATCGCTGGCGAAACCGTCTGAGGCGGAACTGCATCAGGCGATGCTTAACGGTATCCGCGATAAAGGACTGAATGTATTAAACTGGACGCCGCAGGCAGAACAATTGCGTTTGCGGTTACACTGTGCTGCGATGTGGCTGCCGGAGTACGACTGGCCCGCGGTGGACGACGTCACGCTACTGGCGACGCTGGAGACGTGGCTGCTGCCGGAAATGACCGGCGTGCATTCTCTGCGCGCGTTGAAGGCGCTGAATGTGGCCCAGGCGCTGCGCAACCTGCTGGACTGGTCGACCCGACAACGGCTGGATAGTGAGCTGCCGGAGCATTACACTGTGCCGACGGGAAGCCGGATCGCCATTCGCTATCATGAAGATAATCCCCCGGCGCTGGCGGTGCGGATGCAGGAGATGTTTGGCGAGGCCAGCACGCCGACGATTGCCGGGGGGCGCATTCCTCTGGTTCTTGAACTATTATCTCCCGCTCAGCGTCCGTTGCAGATCACGCGAGATTTAAGCGCGTTCTGGCAGGGCGCGTACCGTGAGGTACAAAAAGAGATGAAGGGGCGCTACCCGAAACACGTCTGGCCTGACGATCCGGCGAATACGGCTCCGACGCGGCGCGTCAAAAAGTACTCGTAGGTGGGGTTAATGCCCGGTGGCGCTGCGCTTACCGGGCCTACAAAATGGGTGGCGTTGAGTTCACCCACCCGGCAAAAACGACATTTGAGAGATTTCTTCTTTTTCCTGCGGGATGAAGAACTGAGAATCAGGCATTGCGCCTGAAATTTGCGGAGAGAAAGCATGGCGGGGAATGACCGCGAACCAATTGGACGCAAAGGAAGACCTGCGCGTCCGGTAAAACAAAAAGTGACTCGCCGTCGGCAGTATGACGACGATTATGAAGACGACGAGGATGACGTGCCGCCACCGCGTAAAACCCGGAGTAAAGGCAACGGCGGCGGCGGACGTAAGCGGCGCGGTAAACGCGGCTGGCTGTGGCTGCTGCTGAAAATATTTATCGTCTTTGTGGTGCTGTTTGCCATTTACGGCGTCTATCTCGATCAGAAGATCCGCAGTCGTATCGACGGTAAAGTCTGGCAACTGCCCGCGGCGGTCTATGGCCGGATGGTTAACCTTGAGCCGGACATGGCCATCAGCAAGAATGAGATGGTCAAGCTGCTGACGGCGACACAGTACCGCCAGGTCACCGCAATGACACGGCCCGGCGAATTTACCGTGCAGGCGAATAGCATTGAGATGATCCGCCGTCCGTTCGACTTCCCGGATAGTAAAGAAGGACAGGTGCGCGCGCGTCTGACCTTTGATGGCGATCACCTTGAAAGCATTGAGAACATGGAGAACCATCGGCAGTTCGGCTTCTTCCGTCTCGATCCGCGCCTGATCACCATGCTTTCGTCGCCAAACGGCGAGCAGCGCCTGTTCGTGGCGCGTAACGGCTTCCCGGATCTGCTGGTGGATACCCTGCTGGCAACCGAAGACCGTCACTTCTACGAGCACGACGGCGTGAGCCTGTATTCCATCGGCCGAGCGGTGCTGGCGAACCTCACCGCCGGGCGCACCGTTCAGGGCGCGAGTACGCTGACGCAACAGCTGGTGAAGAATCTGTTCCTATCCAGTGAGCGCTCCTACGTGCGTAAGGCGAATGAAGCGTACATGGCGCTACTGATGGATGCGCGCTACAGCAAAGATCGCATTCTTGAGCTGTACATGAACGAAGTTTACCTCGGTCAGAGCGGCGACAATGAGATCCGCGGATTCCCGCTGGCGAGCCTGTACTACTTTGGCCGTCCGGTGGAGGAACTGAGTCTCGATCAGCAGGCGTTATTGGTCGGTATGGTGAAGGGCGCGTCGATCTACAATCCGTGGCGTAACCCGAAACTGGCGCTGGAGCGGCGTAACCTGGTGCTGCGTCTGCTTCAACAGCAGAAAATCATCGACCAGGAGCTGTATGACATGCTGAGCGCCCGTCCACTGGGCGTGCAGCCGCGCGGCGGGGTGATTTCGCCGCAGCCAGCCTTTATGCAACTGGTGCGTCAGGAATTGCAGGCGAAGCTGGGCGATAAGGTGAAAGATCTCTCCGGCGTGAAGATCTTTACCACCTTTGACTCGGTTGCCCAGGACGCAGCGGAAAAAGCAGCGACCGAAGGCATTCCGGCGCTGAAGAAGCAGCGTAAGCTTGCCGATCTCGAAACGGCGATGGTCGTCGTGGACCGCTTTAGCGGCGAAGTCCGCGCGATGGTCGGCGGGGCCGAACCTCAGTTCGCGGGTTATAACCGTGCGATGCAGGCGCGCCGTTCGATTGGTTCTCTGGCAAAACCGGCGACCTATCTGACCGCGCTGAGCCAGCCGAACCGCTTCCGTTTGAATACCTGGATTGCGGATGCGCCGCTGGCGCTGCGTCAGCCGAATGGTCAGGTGTGGTCGCCGCAGAACGACGATCATCGCTACAGCGACAGCGGCCAGGTGATGCTGGTGGATGCCCTGACCCGTTCGATGAACGTGCCGACGGTAAACCTGGGGATGACGCTCGGCTTGCCTGCCGTGACAGAGACCTGGAAAAAACTCGGCGTGCCGGAAAATCAGCTGCATCCGGTTCCTGCGATGCTGCTGGGAGCGCTGAACCTGACGCCGGTTGAAGTGGCGCAGGCGTTCCAGACTATCGCCAGCGGCGGCAACCGCGCACCGCTTTCGGCGCTGCGTTCGGTCATTTCTGAAGATGGTAAAGTGCTGTACCAGAGCTTCCCGCAGGCGGAGCGCGCGGTACCGGCGCAGGCAGCGTATATGACGCTGTGGACCATGCAGCAGGTGGTTCAGCGCGGAACCGGTCGTCAACTGGGCGCGAAGTATCCGGGTCTGCATCTGGCGGGTAAAACCGGGACCACCAATAACAACGTCGATACCTGGTTTGCGGGCATCGACGGTCGTGAAGTGGTCATTACCTGGGTAGGACGTGACAATAACCAGCCGACCAAACTCTACGGAGCCAGCGGCGCGATGTCTATTTACCAGCGCTATCTGACGAATCAGTCGCCGATCCCGCTGGTGCTGACGCCGCCAGAAGATGTGGTGGATATGGGCGTGGATGACGGCGGCAACCTGCTCTGTAGCGGCGGTGCGCGCGCGTTGCCGGTCTGGACGTCCGATCCGAACGCGCTTTGCCAGCAGAGCGAAATGCTGCAACAGCAGCAACAGGGCAATCCGTTCGACCAGTCGTCGCAGCCGCAACAGCAGCAGCCACAGCAGCAACAACAGCAGCCGCCTCAGCAGGAGAAAAAAGAGAGCGACGGCGTTGCAGGCTGGATCAAGGATATGTTCGGCAGTAACTGAGCCGTAATGCGTAAAAGCCCCCGATTGAAAACCTCAATCGGGGGCTTTTTTATGTCTTACAGGCGCATCCGTTAGCCACACCACTCATCTGGTTATTTATTATCCCCTTAGTTTTAGCAGGGGCGCATATCGCTTGCTATGCGTTCAACGTTTCGAATATTATGCTGCCGTCATAATAATAATTCTCGTTTACGTTATCATTCACTTTCCATCAGAGATATACCAATGGCGCGTCATAAAACTGCTCAGCCAAACTCCTCGCTGCGTAAAATCGCAGTTATGGTAGCCACAGCGGTTAGCGGCATGTCTGTTTATGCACAGGCGGCGGTTGAACCGAAAAAAGAAGAAACCATTACCGTAACCGCAGCGCCTGCCGCGCAGGAAAGCGCGTGGGGTCCGGCGGCGACCATCGCCGCGAAGCACTCGGCGACCGCTACTAAAACTGATACGCCGATCGAAAAAACGCCGCAGTCTGTTTCTGTCGTAACCAGCGAAGAGATGGAAATGCACCAGTTTCAGTCAGTGAAAGAAGCGCTGGGCTATACGCCTGGTGTGACGGTCAGCAGCCGTGGCGCATCCAATACCTATGACTTCGTGATCATCCGTGGTTTTTCCTCGGTTGGCCTGAACCAGAATAACTACCTTGACGGCCTGAAGTTGCAGGGCAACTTCTATAACGATGCGGTGATCGACCCGTACATGCTCGAACGCGTTGAGTTGATGCGCGGACCGACCTCCGTGCTTTACGGTAAAAGCAACCCTGGCGGCATTATCTCGATGGTCAGCAAACGCCCGACCACTGAGCCGCTGAAAGAGGTGCAGTTCCAGGTGGGAACAGACAGTTTGTTTCAGACCGGCTTTGATTTCAGCGACGCGCTGGATGATGATGGCGTGTACTCTTACCGCCTGACCGGGGTGGCCCATTCGGCCAATGGGCAGCAGCAAAGCTCGGAATCACAGCGCTATGCCATCGCGCCGTCGTTCTCATGGCGACCGGATGAAAAAACGAACTTCACTTTCCTGTCCTATTTCCAGAACGAGCCGGAAACCGGTTATTACGGCTGGCTGCCAAAGGAAGGGACGGTCGAACCCCTCCCTAACGGAAAGCGTTTACCGACTGATTTTAACGAAGGCGCGTCGAACAACACCTATTCCCGCAATGAGAAAATGGTGGGTTACAGCTTCGAACATGGCTTTGACGACACCTTCACCGTGCGCCAGAACCTGCGTTTTGCTGAAATGAAAACCTCGCAGAAAAGCGCCTACGGCACGGGGATCGCGGCGGATGGTCATACCCTGAACCGCGGGACGGTGGTGGATGATGAACGTCTGCAAAACTTCAGCGTCGATACCCAGCTGGAAAGCAAATTCGCCACCGGCGCGGTCGATCACACGTTGTTGACTGGTGTGGATTTTATGCGCATGCGCAATGATATTGACGCCACCTTCGGCAGCGCGCCGTCCATCGATCTTTATAACGATTACAGCCCGCAATATTTTGCTTTCGGCGGTACCGAACCGTATCAGATGAACGAAAGCAAGCAGACCGGGATTTACGTGCAGGATCAGGCGGAGTGGGATAAGTGGGTGCTGACGCTTGGCGGTCGCTACGACTGGTCTCAGCAGGCGACCACGGTACGCCAGAACTCCACCACGCCGACTGAAGGCTACATTGAACGTAACGACCATCAGTTCACCTGGCGCGGCGGTATTAACTACCTGTTTGATAACGGGATCACGCCGTACTTCAGCTACAGCCAGTCATTCGAGCCGAGCGCCTTCGATCTGTGGAGCGTGCCGCGTGTTTCCTACGAGCCGTCAAAAGGCGAGCAGTATGAAGCGGGCGTGAAATACGTACCGAAAGACATGCCGGTCGTCGTTACCGGTGCGCTGTATCAGCTGACCAAAACCAACAACCTGACTGCCGATCCGAATAATCCGCTGGGACAAGTTCCGGCCGGTGAAATTCGCGCGCGCGGCGTGGAGCTGGAAGCCAAAGCGGCGCTGAATGCCAATATTAATATGACCGCGTCATATACCTATACCGATGCGGAATATACCAAAGATACCTCGCTGAAAGGCCATACCCCGGAGCAGGTGCCTAAGCATATGGCGTCGCTGTGGGGCGATTATACCTTCAACGAAGGGGCGCTCTCCGGCCTGACGTTGGGTACTGGCGGTCGCTTTATCGGCTCCAGCTATGGCGATCCGGCAAATACCTTCAAAGTCGGCAGCGCCGCCGTGATGGATGCGGTGGTGAAATACGATCTGGGTCGCTTCGGCATGGCGGGTTCCAGCGTGGCGGTTAACGTCAACAACGTGCTGGATCGTGAATATGTCGCCAGCTGCTTCCAGACTTACGGCTGTTTCTGGGGCGCAGAGCGTCAGGTGGTTGCCACCGCGACTTTCCGCTTCTAATTCTCTCTCAGGGCACGTTTCGGCGTGCCCTTTTTCATTTTCAAGTTGGCCAACATGCAGGAAAAAAACACCCAACCCGATACCACGTTCGCGCTTTCCGACGTCACCTTCCGCGTGCCGGGGCGCACGCTGCTGCATCCGCTGTCGATGACGTTCCCGGTGGGAAAAGTGACCGGGCTTATCGGCCACAACGGCTCCGGTAAATCCACGCTGCTTAAAATGCTCGGACGCCATCAGCCGCCGTCGGAAGGGGATATTCTGCTTGATGGTCAGCCGCTGATGAGCTGGAACAGCAAAGCGTTTGCCCGCAAGGTGGCGTATCTGCCGCAGCAACTGCCGCAGGCGGAGGGGATGACGGTCCGCGAGCTGGTGGCGATTGGTCGCTATCCGTGGCACGGTGCGCTGGGACGATTTGGTGTGGCCGACAGAGAGAAAGTCGACGAGGCGATTACGCTGGTAGGGTTAAAACCGCTGGCGCACCGGCTGGTGGATAGCCTTTCCGGCGGCGAGCGCCAGCGGGCGTGGATCGCCATGCTGGTGGCGCAGGACAGCCGCTGCCTGCTGCTTGACGAGCCAACCTCCGCGCTGGATATCGCCCACCAGGTCGACGTGCTGGCGCTGGTCCATCGTCTGAGCCAGCAGCGCGGGTTAACGGTGATTGCCGTGCTGCATGATATCAATATGGCCGCCCGCTACTGCGATTATCTGGTTGCCCTGCGCGGCGGCGAGATGATTGCTCAGGGTACGCCGGAAACCTTGATGCGCAGCGAAACGCTGGAGCAGATTTACGGCATCCCGATGGGAATTCTGCCGCATCCGGCTGGCGCGGCCCCGGTAAGTTTTGTTTACTGATGGCGATGATAACTTCAATGACGCGTCGGCGTTTGCTGACGGCGATGGCGCTCTCGCCGCTGATGTGGCAGATGGGCAAGGCCCGCGCGGCCTCATACGATCCGCATCGCATTGTGGCGCTGGAGTGGCTACCCGTGGAGTTTCTGCTGGCGCTGGGCGTGATGCCCTACGGCGTGGCGGACGTGCAAAACTACAATTTGTGGGTGAACGATCCTTCCTTACCGTCTTCCGTCATCGACGTGGGATTGCGTACTGAGCCAAACCTTGAACTGCTGGCGCAGATGAAACCCTCCTTCCTCGTCTGGTCAGCGGGCTATGGTCCGTCGGACGCGCAACTGGCGAAAATCGCGCCGGGCAGGGGATTCACCTTCAGCGATGGCAAAAAGCCGCTGACCAAAGCGCGCGGCTCTTTGATTGAGATGGCGCAGCTTATTGGCCGGGAAGCCGAAGCGGAAAAACATCTTGCTGATTTCGATGGTTTTATTGATTCGCTGGCCCCGCGCTTTGCGCAGCGCGGCGATCGCCCGTTACTGATGATCACCGTAATGGACGTGCGTCACGTGCTGGTGTTTGGGCAAAACTGCCTGTTTCAGGAAGTGCTCGATCGTTACGGCATTAAAAACGCCTGGCACGGCGAATCAACGTTCTGGGGCAGTACGCCGATCGGCGTGGATCGTCTCGCCGCGTTTCGCGATGTCGATGTGTTGTGCTTCGACCACGGCAATGATGCCGAGATGCAGCAGCTTGCTGCGACGCCGCTGTGGCAGTCGATGCCGTTTGTGCGCAACGGACGCTTTCAGCGCGTGCCGGCGGTCTGGTTCTACGGCGCGACCCTCTCTGCGATGCATTTCGCCCGCGTGCTGGATCGCGCGCTGGGAGGCAAGGCATGAGACAACGGATTGCCCCATTACCCGCCGCGCTGCTGCTTCTGCTGTTTATTAGCGCGCTGGCGCTGACGGTATTTAACTTCACCCAGGCGCTGCCGCGCGCGCAGTGGCATGAGGCGTTGTGGCAACCGAATATTGATGTGGTGGAGCAGATGCTGTTCCACTATAGCCTGCTGCCGCGTCTGGCGATTTCGCTACTGGTCGGTGCCGGGCTGGGGCTGGTCGGCGTGCTGTTCCAGCAGGTGCTGCGTAACCCGCTGGCCGAACCGACGACGCTCGGCGTGGCGACCGGGGCGCAGTTAGGAATGACCATTACCTCGCTGTGGGCGATCCCCGGCGTGCTGGTGTCACAATTTGCCGCGCTGGCAGGGGCCTGTATTGTCGGCGCGCTGGTGTTTGGCGTGGCGTGGGGAAAACGGCTGTCTCCGGTCACGCTGATCCTGGCGGGGCTGGTGGTCAGCCTGTACTGCGGGGCGATTAATCAGCTGCTGGTTATTTTCCATCACGATCAGCTTCAGAGCATGTTTCTGTGGAGCACCGGCACGCTCACCCAGACCGACTGGAGCATTGTCCAGCGGTTGTGGCCGCAGTTGATCGGCGGGGTAATGCTCACCCTGCTGCTGCTGCGTCCGCTGACGTTAATGGGGCTGGATGACGGCGTGGCGCGTAATCTTGGTCTGGCGCTGTCGCTGGCGCGACTGGCGGCGCTCACGCTGGCTATTGTCCTGAGCGCCTTGCTGGTCAACGCGGTAGGCATTATTGGTTTTATCGGCCTGTTTGCGCCGCTACTGGCAAAAATGCTTGGCGCGCGTCGCCTGCTTTCCCGCCTGCTGCTGGCTCCGCTGATTGGCGCGTTGATCCTCTGGCTATCCGACCAGCTCATCATCTGGCTGACGCGGGTATGGATGGAAGTCTCTACCGGCTCGGTGACGGCGTTGATCGGCGCGCCACTGCTGCTATGGCTGCTGCCACGGCTGCGCAGCATGAGCGCGCCAGCGATGAACGCCGGGGATACGATTTCCGCCGAACGTCAGCATGTGCTGCGCTATGCCATCATCGGGCTGATGGTGTTACTGCTGGCCGTTTTCGCGGCGCTCTCCTTTGGTCGTGATGCGCAGGGCTGGCAGTGGGCCAGCGGCGACATGCTCAGCGAGCTGATGCAGTGGCGCTGGCCGCGCATTCTGGCGGCGCTGTTCGCCGGGATCCTGCTGGCGGTGGCGGGCTGTATTATCCAGCGTCTGACCGGTAACCCGATGGCCAGCCCGGAAGTGCTGGGGATCAGTTCCGGCGCGGCGTTTGGCATTGTGCTGATGCTGTTTCTGGTACCGGGCAATGCCTTTGGCTGGCTGCTCCCCGCCGGAAGCCTGGGCGCGGCGGGCACGCTGCTGATCATTATGATTGCCGCCGGGCGCGGTGGCTTCTCGCCGCACCGGATGCTGCTGGCCGGGATGGCACTGAGCACGGCCTTTACCATGCTGCTGATGATGTTACAGGCGAGCGGCGATCCGCGCATGGCGCAGATCCTGACGTGGATTTCCGGCTCGACCTATAACGCCACGGAGCGGCAGGCGGTGCAGACCTTTGTGATGATGGTCATTCTGCTGGCGCTGGTGCCGTTGTGCAGCCGCTGGCTCACTATTCTGCCGCTGGGCGGCGACACCGCCCGCGCCGTGGGCGTGGCGCTGACGCCGTCGCGCATTGCGCTGTTGCTGCTGGCATCCGCCTTAACCGCTACCGCTACGCTGACCATTGGGCCGCTGAGCTTTATTGGCCTGATGGCTCCGCATATCGCCAGAATGATGGGGTTCCGCCGCACAATACCGCATATCGTCATTTCGGCACTGGTAGGGGGACTGATTCTGGTGTTTGCCGACTGGTGTGGGCGTATGGTGATGTTCCCGTTCCAGATCCCGGCGGGGCTGCTGTCGACCTTTATTGGCGCACCGTATTTTGTCTATTTGCTGAGGAAGCAGAGCCGGTAGTCATTGCGTCTGGCACGCGTTGCTCCCCCTCACCCCAACCCTCTCCCTCAAGGAAGAGGGGCAGCCTGAGCGCGTGGCGAGTGCAGAGGATAGTGGGGGGGTTAGAGGGCTGGGGTGAGGGGACAGTCCAGGTATGCAGTTGTAGGCCCGGTAAGCGCAGCGCCACCGGGCATGAAGGGCTAGAGCTTCGCAAACACCCGACGCGCGGCGTCAATGGTGTTATTGATATCTTCCTCACTGTGCGCCACGGACATAAAGCCTGCCTCAAACGCCGATGGAGCCAGATATACTCCTTCCTCCAGCATCAGATGGAAGAATCGTTTAAAGCGCTCCACATCGCACGCCACTACATCCTGATAGCAGGTCACCGTTTCTGCATCGGTGAAGAAAATACCGAACATTCCGCCGACATGGTTCACCACCAGTGGAATACCCGCTTCCTGCGCCGCGTCCAGCAGGCCGCTGGCCAACTGTGTGGTTAGCGCATCCAGCGTTTCATGAATGCCCGGCTTAGCCACTTCGGTCAGACAGGCATAGCCTGCGGCCATCGCAATCGGGTTGCCGGAGAGGGTGCCCGCCTGGTAGACCGGTCCGGTAGGAGCCAGCGCGTCCATCACTTCACGACGTCCCCCAAACGCGCCCACCGGCATTCCGCCGCCGATGATCTTGCCCAGACAGGTCAGATCAGGTACGACATTGTAGTACGCCTGCGCGCCCGCCAGCGCGACGCGGAAACCGGTCATCACTTCATCGATAATCAGCAGCGCGCCAAATTCGTCACACAATGAACGCAGGCCCGGCAGGAATTCCGGCAGCGGTGGCACACAGTTCATATTGCCCGCCACCGGCTCGACGATAATACAGGCAACCTCCTGCGGATACTGCTCGAACGCCTCGCGCACGGAAGCCAGATCGTTATAGGTACAGGTCAGGGTATGTTTAGCAAAATCTGCCGGAACGCCTGGCGAGTTCGGCTGACCGAGGGTCAGCGCGCCGGAGCCTGCTTTCACCAGCAGGCAGTCCGCGTGACCGTGATAGCAGCCCTCGAACTTGATGATTTTATCGCGACCGGTGAAGCCACGCGCCAGACGAATGGCGCTCATCGTTGCTTCGGTGCCGGAGTTTACCATCCGCACCATGTCCATCGTCGGCACCAGTTCAGTCACCAGTTCGGCCATTTTGACTTCCATCGCGGTCGGTGCGCCGAAACTTAAGCCGCGCTGCGTGGCTTCAATCACCGCGTTACGGATCGCCGGATGGTTATGCCCCAGCACCATCGGCCCCCAGGAGCCGACATAGTCGACATAGGCCTTGCCATCGACATCGTACAGCCAGGCACCGTCTGCACGTTCAACGAACAGCGGCGTGCCGCCGACGCCGGTAAAGGCGCGAACGGGGGAGTTAACGCCACCAGGGATCACCTGGCGCGCGGCGCTGTAAAGGTTTTCAGAATTGCTCATGGCGTGGTTCCTGGTTTATCGAAAAAGTAGTCCACTCCATTCTAAAGTATTCCAGGAACGTTATGAAAGTTTTGCCCAATTGAAACAACATTTTTTATGAGGGATTTTTAAAGAACAGGCGGGTACAATGCCGTTCCGGAATGCATTTTTACCCATAAATGATTAACGATGAATGTTGAAACTCCTTCTCTTACAAACCGGCAGGCGGGCCGCTTAAGGCGTGGCAGGCAGATCCGTCGGCTATTACGGCGTGACAAAACGCCGTTAGCCGTTTTACTGCTGGCGGCCCTGGTCGGTACGCTGGCCGGGCTGGTCGGTGTGGGCTTTGAAAAAGCCGTTGATGGCGTGCAGGCGCTACGTGTGGGGATGCTTGCCGACACCGCCCGCCACGGTTTTTGGATTTGGCCGCTGGCGTTTGTCTCGTCAGCCCTGCTGGCGATGGTGGGCTATTTTCTGGTGCGTCGTTTTGCGCCGGAAGCGGGTGGCTCAGGCATCCCGGAGATCGAAGGTGCGCTGGAGGAGCTTCGTCCGGTACGCTGGTGGCGGGTGCTGCCGGTTAAATTTATCGGCGGGATGGGGACACTGGGCGCGGGGATGGTGCTGGGACGCGAAGGACCGACCGTGCAGCTCGGCGGTAACGTTGGTCGAATGGTCTTAGATATTTTTCGTCTGCGCAGCGGCGAAGCGCGTCACACGTTGCTGGCGACCGGGGCGGCGGCGGGGCTTTCCGCCGCATTCAACGCGCCGCTGGCAGGAATACTTTTTATTCTTGAAGAGATGCGCCCGCAGTTCCGCTATAGCCTGATCTCGATTAAAGCGGTGTTTACCGGGGTGATTATGTCGAGCATCGTCTTTCGCCTGTTTAACGGCGAGGGGGCGGTCATTGAAGTCGGTAAACTGAGCAACGCGCCGGTCAATACCCTGTGGCTGTATTTAATTCTGGGGATGATTTTTGGTCTCGTTGGCCCACTATTCAATACCCTGGTGCTACGCATGCAGGATCTGTTTCAGCGCGTCCACGGCGGCAATATCAAAAAATGGGTATTGCTGGGCGGGCTGATTGGCGGCATGTGCGGCTTGATTGGCCTGATCGATCCTGAAGCGACGGGCGGCGGCTTCTCCCTGATCCCGCTGGCGCTGGCGGGGCATTACACGGTTGGTTTGCTGCTGGTGATTTTTATCACCCGCGTCGTCACCACGCTATTGTGTTTCTGTTCCGGCGCGCCCGGCGGTATTTTTGCACCGATGCTGGCGCTGGGCACTCTACTGGGCACCGCGTTCGGCATGACGGCGGCCGGTATTTTCCCGGCGTATCATCTGGACGCGGGCACTTTTGCGATTGCCGGAATGGGCGCGCTATTGGCCGCTTCCGTGCGCGCACCGTTAACCGGAACCGTACTGGTGCTGGAGATGACCGATAATTACCAGCTCATTTTGCCAATGATTATCACCTGTCTTGGCGCAACACTACTGGCCCAGTTTGTCGGCGGCAAACCGTTGTACTCCACCATCCTTGCCCGGACGCTGGCAAAGCAGGAAGCTGAGCAGTCTATGCGGCCTTTGGGCGAGAATACTTGAATGAATTACCAGGGTATTAGATAATGCCCATCATGGTTGGGTTAATATTTGCCCAATTAGCAATGTCGTTGGGAGCAAAAAATGAGTGATGACGTAGCGCTGCCCCTGCAATTTACCGATGCAGCAGCCAGCAAAGTAAAAAACCTGATTGCCGATGAAGATAACCCGAATCTGAAATTGCGCGTCTATATCACCGGCGGTGGTTGCAGCGGCTTTCAGTACGGTTTTACCTTTGACGATCAAATCAATGATGGCGATATGACCATTGAGAAGCAGGGCGTGGGCCTGGTGGTTGATCCAATGAGCCTACAGTACCTCGTCGGCGGTTCGGTTGATTATACCGAAGGGCTGGAAGGGTCCCGCTTCATTGTCACCAACCCGAATGCCAAAAGCACCTGCGGCTGCGGATCGTCGTTCAGCGTTTGATTTTTTCTACCTCGTCTGACAAAGACGATGGGACTACAGTGCCCGGTAAACCATTCCGGGCACTACGCCTCAACAAAACCTTCCCCGGCCAGGTTAATCCAGCGCAAACGTCGGCAGTTTCAGATGCCAGCGGATCGCCGCCAGGCGAATGACCAGCGTGACCACCATCCCCATCATACTTGCACTTTCCAGCGGTACACTGAAGGTATAAAACGCCGTCGCGTGAACGATGCCGCCAGCAATGCAGGCCGTGGCATAGATTTCGGTGCGTAAGATCATCGGGATTTCCCGTGCCAGCACGTCGCGAATGATCCCGCCGCCGATGCCGGTGAGCACGCCCATACAGACCGCTATCAGCGGACCAGTTTCGGCAAGAAAGGCTTTGTTGACGCCAATGCCGACAAACACCGCCAGACCAACGGCATCCAGCACCGGTAATATCCATTTGGGCAGACGCCTGGGCTGACGAACCAGCAGGATGGTCAGCATGCTGGTGACCATCGCCACCACCAGATCGGTAGGATCTTTTACCCAAAATACCGGGCCGTGAGCCAGCGCCATATCGCGGATCGTCCCGCCGCCGACGGCGGTGACCACGCCCAGCACCAGCACGCCGAACGGATCCATGCGTAATTTTCCTGCCAGCAGTACGCCGGAGATAGCGAAGACGGCAGTGCCAATGATATCAAGCCAGTAGACCAGCATGCTTATTTTACCTGTGAGAGCGCGTCGCAGAGTTGTTTTGCGGCGAGGATAATACGCGGGCTTGCGCGCTCAAACCAGTCGCCGTTCAGGGAAATGACCGGGATAGTAAGCTGGTTTTGCCAGAACTGGCTGATTTTCGGAATAACGCCCGCATCACCGGTGGTAATAATGACCTGTGGCTGGCGGGCCAGCACCTGCTCACGGCTAACCTGCGGCCACGGCACGCGGCTGTCAGCAAAAATATTTTCCCCGCCGCAGGTTTCCAGCACCTCATTCTGAATCGAATTCTTATTGCTGGTAAACAACGGCGTCATGCCAAACTGGAGAAATACCCGTTTTTTGGGCCGCTGTGCATAGTGGGATTTGAGCGTCTGGTAGTCATCAAGCAGCGTCTTCGCCGCCTGACGGGCTTTGTCCGGCGCAGGACTCCAGGCCGCTAACTGGCGCAGCGCGTCAGCGATCTGTTCGATGCTATTACTGTCTACCCACACCACGTTGATCCCGAGGGCCGTAAGCTGATTCACCTGACGTTCAGCGTTGCCGCCGCGCCAGGCCAGCACCACGTCAGGTTTGAGGGCGACGATACGCTCCAGATTCATCCCCTGCCAGGTGGCAACCTGCTCAATGCGGGCGGCCTCCGGGGGATAGTCGGAATAGCTGCTGACGCCGACCGGCACGATCCCGGCGGCAAATGCCAGTTCGGTATTGGCAGGCGAGAGCGAGATCACTCGCGGCGCGGCAAAAAGCCACGCCGGAACCAGCAACAGCAGGACTGCTGCTCTGAGCAGGACGTTAGCCACGCGCCAGTTTCTGCACCAGGGTTTCAACCATCAGGGTAGACTGCTTCGCCGCCACCACCAGGAATTCATCAAAGCTCAGGTGGGACTGCTGATCCGCCACGTCGGAGATGGCGCGCACCACCACAAACGGCGTGCCGAAGTTATGGCAAACGTGGGCAATCGCGGTAGCTTCCATCTCAACCGCAACGACCTGCGGGAAGTGATGACGAATTTTTGCCAGCGGGACGGAGCCGTTGATAAAGGCATCGCCGCTGACGACCAGGCCGCGAACCGCGTTGAGGTTGAGTTCAACGATGCAGGCTTCGGCGGCATCAATTAACTTCTGATCGGCCTGAAAACCTGCCGGACAACCCGGAAGCTGGCCGTACTCGTAGCCAAACGCGGTGACGTCGGCATCGTGATAGCGTACTTCGTTAGAGACCACGATATCGCCCACTTTCAGCGTCGCGGCCAGACCGCCTGCCGAGCCGGTATTAATAATCACGTCAGGTTTGCAGTGCTCCAGCAGCAGGGTGGTGCCCAGCGCCGCAGCGACTTTACCGATACCTGATTTCAGCAGTGCAACATCGGTGCCGTGGAGCTGACCGGTATAAATTTCGCAGCCGCCTGACGTCAGGGTCTGGCGATTAACGATTTTGTCACGCAGCAGCGTAACTTCTTCTTCCATTGCACCAATAATGCCAATTTTCATTGATTTACTCGCGATATGTCAGGTTTAAAGGCATAGTCTATCATGCGGGTAAGGGGAAGCGCATTTCTCGCGCGGGAGAGAATATGGCACACATCGATTTCCGTAAAAAAATTAACTGGCATCGTCGCTACCGTTCGCCCACCGGGGAGAAGAACGAGCATGAGATCCTGCGTATTTTTGAAAGCGATCGCGGACGCATTATTAATTCGGCGGCAATCCGCCGTTTGCAACAGAAAACGCAGGTATTCCCGCTGGAGCGCAACGCGGCGGTACGCACCCGGCTGACGCACTCGATGGAGGTTCAGCAGGTCGGGCGCTACATCGCCAAAGAGGTATTAAGCCGCCTGAAAGAGCAGCGCCTGCTTGAGACGTATGGCCTCGATGAACTGACCGGCCCCTTTGAGAGCATCGTCGAGATGGCCTGCCTGATGCATGACATCGGCAATCCGCCGTTCGGCCATTTTGGCGAGGCGGCGATCAATGACTGGTTTAGTCAACGTCTGGCACCTGCGGACGCCGCCAGTCAGCCGCTGAGTAACGATCGCTGTCAGGTGGTCGCGCTCCGTTTACGCGAAGGCGAGGATGCGCTGAACGACCAGCGCCGCAAAGTGCGTCAGGATCTCTGCCATTTTGAAGGCAACGCGCAGGGGATCCGCCTGGTACAGGCGCTGATGCGTATGAATCTGACCTGGGCGCAGGTGGGCTGTATTCTTAAATATACCCGCCCGGCGTGGTGGGCAGACGATATTCCCCCCTCACACGATTACCTGATGAAAAAGCCGGGCTACTATCTTTCCGAAGAGGCCTATATTGAGCGACTGCGTCAGGAGCTTGAGCTGGCTCCGTTTAGTCGTTTCCCGCTGACATGGATTATGGAAGCGGCAGACGATATCTCTTATTGCGTTGCTGACCTGGAAGACGCCGTTGAAAAACGTATTTTCACCGTCGAACAGCTTTATCAACATTTGCACGACGCCTGGGGCGAGCATGAAAAAGGATCGCTGTTTGCGCTGGTGGTCGAAAATGCATGGGAGAAATCGCGCTCTAATTCGCTGAGCCGCAGCGCGGAAGATCAGTTCTTTATGTATTTGCGGGTCAATACGCTCAACAAACTGGTGCCTTACGCCGCCTCGCGGTTTATTGAAAATCTGCCGCAGATTTTTGACGGCGAGTTTAATCACGCTCTGCTGGAGGACGATAGCGCCTTTAGCCAGCTGCTTGAGCTATATAAAAACGTCGCGGTCCAGCACGTATTTAGCCACCCTGACGTCGAACAGCTGGAATTGCAGGGCTATCGCGTTATTCGCGGCCTGCTGGAGATTTACCAGCCGCTGTTACAATTACCGTTAACCGATTTTAGCGAACTGGTAGAAAAAGAGCGCCTGCGCAGGTTGCCGATTGAATCGCGGCTGTTTAATAAACTCTCGACCCGTCATCGGCTGGCCTATGTGGAGGCCGTTAATAAAATCGCACGTGATTCCAGCGAGTTTCCGGTGATGGAATATTATTACCGCTGTCGTCTGATTCAGGACTATATCAGCGGGATGACCGATTTGTATGCATGGGATGAATACCGCCGGCTGATGGCCGTGGAATAAGCGCTAAGATTTGTAAAGATGGACAATAAATTTTTACTTTTTCCAGTAACTTAATTCCGGAACTTAGCGTTATAAAGTGAATCTTAGCATCACACATAGCGACTTGCGTTATCTGATATTGAGACGGAAAAAAAGATGAAAAAGACCACATTAGCAATGAGCGCACTGGCATTAAGTTTAAGTCTGGCATTATCTCCTTTAGCCGCAAACGCAGCGGAAACCGCCTCGTCCACGGAGACTGCACAGCAGATGCCAAGCCTGGCTCCTATGCTTGAAAAAGTCATGCCTTCGGTGGTGAGTATTAACGTTGAGGGTAGCACCAGCGTCAATACGCCGCGTATGCCGAAAAACTTCCAGCAGTTCTTTGGCGATAACTCGCCTTTCTGTCAGGAGGGTTCCCCGTTCCAGAGCTCACCGTTCTGTCAGGGCGGCGGCGAGGGCGGTAATGGCGGTAGTCAGCAGCAGAAATTTATGGCGCTGGGCTCCGGGGTGATTATTGATGCGGCCAAAGGCTATGTCGTCACCAACAACCACGTTGTCGAGAATGCGACCACCATCAAAGTCCAGCTGAGCGACGGGCGCAAGCTTGACGCCAAAATGGTCGGCAAAGATCCGCGCTCTGATATCGCGCTGATCCAGATTCAGGATCCGAAAAACCTGACGGCGATTAAGATTGCCGACTCCGACGCCCTGCGCGTAGGGGATTATACCGTCGCCATCGGTAACCCTTTTGGCCTGGGCGAAACGGTAACTTCCGGGATTGTCTCCGCGCTGGGTCGTAGCGGACTGAATGCCGAGAACTACGAAAACTTTATCCAGACCGATGCGGCGATTAACCGCGGTAACTCCGGCGGCGCGCTGGTGAACCTGAACGGTGAGCTGATCGGCATTAACACGGCGATCCTCGCCCCGGACGGTGGCAACATTGGCATCGGCTTTGCTATCCCGAGTAATATGGTGAAAAGCCTGACGGCACAGATGGTCGAGTACGGCCAGGTGCGCCGCGGTGAACTGGGCATTATGGGCACCGAGCTGAGCTCTGAGCTGGCAAAAGCGATGAAAGTCGATGCCCAGCGTGGCGCGTTCGTCAGCCAGGTGATGCCGAATTCAGCGGCGGCGAAAGCGGGCATAAAAGCCGGTGACGTGATCACTTCGCTTAACGGCAAGCCGATCAGCAGCTTCGCCGCGATGCGCGCCCAGGTTGGCACCATGCCGATTGGCAGCAAAGTCACCCTCGGCCTGCTGCGCGATGGCAAACCAGTTAATGTCAACGTGGAGTTGCAGCAGAGCAGCCAGAACCAAGTTGATTCCAGCACCATTTTCAGCGGTATTGAAGGTGCTGAGATGAGCAATAAAGGCCAGGATAAAGGCGTGGTGGTGAGCAGCGTGAAAGCGAATTCTCCGGCGGCGCAAATCGGTCTGAAGAAAGGCGACGTGATCGTTGGCGCAAACCAGCAATCGGTGAAAAATATTGCCGAGCTGCGTAAGATCCTCGATGCGAAACCGGGCGTGCTGGCACTGAATATCCAGCGCGGCGATACCTCTATCTACCTGCTGATGCAGTAATTTCCCCGCCCCTCCTCCTGGTGGAGGAGGGCGTTTTTACCCGCAATTTGTGACCCTTCCCACAACTCCATACTTCTCCACTCTGCTTTGTGCATATGCACAATGCGGCACCCTGCTATCTTCCTTATGCTGGAGCACTGCTTACGGGAGGAAACATGGCTGGCTGGCATCTTGATACCAAAATGGCACAGGATATCGTGGCGCGCACGATGCGCATCATTGATACCAATATCAACGTAATGGATGCCCGTGGACGCATTATCGGCAGCGGCGATCGCGAGCGAGTTGGTGAATTGCACGAAGGTGCGCTGCTGGTGCTGTCTCAGGGTCGGGTCGTGGATATTGACGATGCCGTGGCGCGGCACCTGCACGGCGTGCGCCAGGGGATCAATCTGCCGTTGCGACTGGAAGGGGAAATCGTCGGTGTCATCGGTCTGACGGGCGAGCCGGAGACGCTGCGTAAATATGGCGAGCTGGTGTGCATGACCGCGGAGATGATGCTTGAGCAATCGCGCCTGATGCACCTGCTCGCCCAGGATAGCCGTCTGCGTGAAGAGCTGGTGATGAACCTTATCCAGGCGGAAGAGCATACGCCGGCGCTCACCGAGTGGGCGCAGCGTCTGGGTATCGATCTTAATCAGCCGCGCGTGGTCGCCGTACTGGAGGTGGATAGCGGTCAGCTTGGCGTCGATAGCGCGATGGCGGAACTCCAGCAGTTGCAGAGCGCGTTAACCACGCCCGAGCGCAATAACCTGATCGCAATTGTCTCACTGACCGAGATGGTGGTATTAAAACCGGCGCTGAATCCGTTTGGCCGCTGGGATGCGGAAGATCATCGCAAGCGCGTGGAACAGCTTATTTCCCGGATGAAAGAGAACGGCCAGTTGCGTTTTCGCGTGGCCTTAGGCAACTATTTTACTGGTCCGGGCAGCATCGCCCGTTCTTATCGTACCGCGCGTACCACGATGATGGTCGGCAAGCAGCGGATGCCGGAAAGCCGCAGCTATTTTTATCAGGATTTGATGCTGCCGGTGCTGCTCGATAGCCTGCGCGGCGGCTGGCAGGCCAACGAGCTGGCGCGCCCGCTCACCCGGCTTAAAGCGATGGATAATAACGGTCTGCTGCGGCGTACGTTGCAGGCGTGGTTCCGCCATAACGTACAGCCGCTGGCGACGTCAAAAGCCTTGTTTATTCATCGTAATACGCTGGAGTACCGGCTGAACCGTATTTCAGAGCTGACCGGGCTGGACCTGGGGAATTTCGATGACAGGCTGCTGCTGTATGTAGCGCTACAACTGGATGAGCAGCATTAAAACGTTATACCGTGGAATTATGCCTGGCGGCGCTTCGCTTGCACAGGCCTACGGGTTGCGAATAACAGATTGATATTGATGATTTTTGTAGGCCGGGTAAGGCGAAGCCGCCACCCGGCAAAGCGACGCATGCAATAGAAAACAGGTTTGTCATCAACCTCAAGCACCCGCCGGGAGGCGGGTGCTTGCTTTACAGACGCTCTAAACCCTGCGCCGTCACGCGCCAGCTCACGCTGTTTGCTTGCGGCCAGGTTTCACCGTTTCGCGGGTTAGCGATAAGCGAGCGGCGTCCCGCTTCGGCGTGAAAGACTTCAACAATATAATTCTCTTCCAGCGCCGCGGTATCCATATAGTCACCGAGTTCAGAGGTGCCTTTAATCGCCTGGCGGGCGACAACGGAACCTCGCGTATTGTAGACGTTGACCGTCGCATACACGGTGCTGAACGCGCTGTGCGGAACGCCAGCGTGCGCGCTGAAGGTGAACTGTTTACCGCCGATGTCCAGCGCCATGCTGGCAAAACAGACGTCGTTATCGCCGAGCAGATCCCAGACAAAGCGATCGCCATACAGTGCGGTCTCATCTTTCGCATCTTCCTGCGCCGGTAACGCCGTCTGCTGCTCTTCCAGTCCGAACGGCGTGATGGACCAGAGGTTAGTTCTCTTCACCGGGACCAGCGTGTTTTGCGTGAAGTTAAACACGCTGACTCTGAACGGTTCGTCATGGAAGATATCGATCGCGAAGCCTTCCTCCAGCGCAATATGTTCAGTTTGCGCCTGATAGTTTTCCACGCCCTGATACTGGCGGTGATAGAGTGCTTCCCCTGCCGCGTTTCTGACGTCGATGCTGGCATAGGTTGCGCCAGGCAGATAATACGCATGGGGCTGGCCCGCACGGGTCTGCACCACCATCTCCCGTTTCGCATTATCGATGGCGATTTGACAGAATTCGTTATTTTTCAATCCCTGTAGTTTTAGCGTAACGCTTTTACCCGTTAACGCGCCGGGTACGCTGTTATCAGCAGGAAGCACATCGCTATACTCCTTTAGCAGCGATTGACGTTCTGCGTCAGGAAAGTTTTGCAGCATCAGCCAAAGGTCATTTTTGCGCGCGGAATAGCGCATATTCTGCAAAGAGGGGAGGTCCCGCAGCGCCTGCGCATGGCGTACAAAAACAGTCCTGAGATCGTCTACAGGGCGATTGTTAAGGACAAAGTTATAAAGACCTTCCCTGTCGATACGCAGTAGTTGATTTGTCTGCTGCGCAACCAGCGTTAAGCAGCCTGGCGCGGCCTTCAGGCGGCCCGGTTCAGCGTGGTAAACGGAAAGATGGTAATTCTCTTTTAAAGGGATCTGGATCTTTCCTGTCGCGCAGTTAGTGCCGCTCATATCGCGCTTCAGCAATTGTTCGCCGCTGTCAGAAAATACGGTCACGCTGGCGTAGCGCTGGCTGGCAAAATAGAGATGCGGCGTGGCGCTAAAAATATCCAGCGTCAGCGTCTGGTTTTCATAATCTACGCACAGGCTGGCGAAAGGCGTGTTGTCATAGCCCTGAAAATGCAGGGTTTGGTTACGCAGAGCGGTATCCGCCAGCGGGGTATAGTTCACCGTCACGGCGTTCGCGCCTTCGCGGACCGTCACGAAGGTGGCATCGATGCGGTATTTCTGCGAGCGGCCCTGGGGGAGATCAAGCTGATAAACGCCCACAGGAAGATCGCTGAAGGAGATCTGTTTATCGACGATGGTCGCGGTGAAAGATTGTCCGCCGTTATCGCGCAGGGTCAGCGTCTGCCCATAAACCTGCTCAGGGCGATCGATATTTAACGTGAGCGCCAGTTTGCCTTTTTTCCCCAGTATCGCCAGTTGCTGGTTATCCACCAGCCAGACGAAGGAGTCCAGGTTCAGACGCTGACGCGCGCTTTCCCACTCGCTTTCCGCCAGCAGGTCAAAGAGCGGCCAGACGGGTTTTGCCGCTGCCACCTTTTCAAAGGTAAACGCGTCGGGCTTAAGGCCGCAAAAAATCATAAACGGCGTCATATCGTACCCGGTCTCAGAGGCGATAGCGCTGGCCAGTAAATCAGTCAGATGATGCTCAGTGGCCAGGAAGCCTTCACTGTTGGCCAGCTCCCGATACTGTTGGTTAAAGGCGCTGAATGCCGGCGTGTTGGCCTTGAAAAGCATCATCATCAGCAATAGCAGACGGGTGCGTCCCCCCCATTGCGCCACCGGAAGGTGATTTCTGACATTGGTGATAAATTTCATCTCCTCCGCAGGTTGTTGGCCGTAGTTATAAAGCCAGCCGTCAGTATAAAGCCGGTTATTGACGCTTAAGGTAGCCTGCTGAAAATACGCCGCGTAAATGTTATTCCACACTTCGCCGACGGGAATTTCGGTGTCCTTCATAAATTTACCCTGATAGCCGTGGGCAATTTCATGGAGGATGGTCCATTGGGTAGTGATATTATCAATCCATCCCTGGCTGACCGTTGATGAGGTTTGTGCGCACCACCAGGGTAAATAATAGGCCGAGCCGACGCCATGTTTGTCAGCTTTAATAAAATAACTGTTGTGGACATTTTTATTCAGCGGTGAAGCGGGGTTGTCGCTTAATCCGGCCCATTCATTATAGGCGCTAAAAATATCCGTATAGAATGCCTGTAAAGTCGCCAGACCGGTTTTCTGTAGGTTATCCCGGTCAGCCTGCGGAAGCAGGAAGCAGACCACGTCGGCGTCTACCAGCGCAAACGGCGAGGCGTTCTGCTGCCAGTGGCTAAAGAAGTCGCTCTCGGACTGCCCCTTGCTCCAGTACGGCAGAGGTTTAATGGTCTGCGGCAGCTCATAGAGCACGGTAAATTCACCGGGCTGGTCCGTATAAAGGGTATCAACAAACGGTACGGTGTCTACCGTGGCGCTGATAGTCTGCCAGCTGGCGCTTAAGGTAATCGTTTTTTCAACCTGCGAGTCGTCGCACAGCAAACGGAATGTCGCTTTGCCTTTTGTAATATCCGCCTGACGCACGCGCAGTGAAGTATTCGCGGGTAATATAAATCCCAGCGGCTGACGATCCTGCGCTCTTCCTTTTTCAAATCCTGCATTATCCAGCCAGGGCGCAGCCTGAAGGGTATAGCAGCGTTGTGTTATTTCCTGAGTCATTTCGTGTTCCTCCTGTATAGGGCTCGATGAAAATACAGGAGCGGTAACGCTTTGATAATACAAGGCGCTATCGGATGAGATGAAATGAGAAAACAGGAGCGAGAATGAAATGATGAAAATAAATCATCCTGAAAAAATGATAATATTGATGAGACGTGATTATTTTAGCGAGTTTTGGCGTGGGAATAATAACGGGCCAGTTGTGGCCCGTTATTGTTATTTATTGCGCGTTAATTTTTCCAGGTCGGATTCAATCTCGGTGATTTTGTTGGCGACCACGCTTTCCAGGTGGCGCAGATCGTCGAGGATCTTGCGCTTCAGATCGACATCGCTGCGATCCCGCTGGCAGATCTGGTCGAGTTCATCGATTACATAACGCAGGTTAGGGCTGATCTCCTGCACCTCTTTGTAACCCTGTCCCACGCCGTCCGCGATCACGGTTTTGCGCTGGCGGGGGTACTTAAATTTCACGCTTTTGGCGAAAAATTCGCCTTTGTCCTTTTGAAAATAGATTTTCAGGATATCGTTGTTGGCTTCCTGCCGGAGGCTGTAACGATCAATTTCATCAGGATTCGTAATGCCCAGACTTTTCAGATTGTCGTACATAGCGGTACCTCAAAGAGAAACAGTGGATTTTGCTCATTTTGTCATTAAGCATATCTGCTTTTACACTATCCGGCTCGCCGGAAAGGGATTTTTCTCCTGAATGTTAAGCTGATCTATATTGGCTAAGGTTGACAACCAGCCATCCGTGAATATCGGGGCGACCACCGGGTTGGGCCTCCCTCCGGGAACCCAATCCCGGCGTTTCCCCTGATAACCCATGTTTGTCCAGCCTGAGCCGATCTACATCAGCTCCAGTATCGTCACTTCCGGGCGGCAATTGACGCGCAAACCGTATAAATTACCGACGCCGCGCGAAGTGTAGATGTGCCGTTTGCCGAACGCATTGAGTCCGGCGACGTAACGGGCGATCGTGATTGCCATAGCAGGCAAAGGTGGGCGCGCAGGCGGCAAGCGGTGCCAGCACCTTGCTGTACGCAGGAAAATCGAGTGGCATATCAAAGGTGACGTAGTCGCCGCCCAGCAGAATCAGATCGGGCTTTTCGGCCAGGCCCAGCGCAATAGCTTGCGATATCATCGCTAAAGAGACGTAGTGGGAGTAATGAAGATCGGTAAGAAACAACACCTTAAGCGGCGTATCGGTGGATGGTTCCGGGAAAAAGCGGATGCGGGGATGGGTGACTTCAAAGCGCGTCGGTTCGTAGTAGTGCGCATAACTGATGCCGGTTCCGCCGGCCAGCCCAGCGGCCGCGCCCAGTAAAAGGTTTCTTCGTGAAATCATTTTCAACCCATTACGTGCCGGAATAGCCGGGAACATCATGTCCCCGGCTTATCGCGCTTAGTCGATGGTACGCAGCAGTTCGTTGATGCCTACCTTGCCACGCGTTTTAGCGTCAACTTTCTTCACGATCACCGCACAGTACAGGCTGTATTTGCCATCTTTCGACGGCAGGTTGCCGGAGACGACAACGGAGCCTGCCGGGACGCGGCCATAATGTACTTCGCCGGTTTCGCGATCGTAAATACGGGTGCTCTGACCAATATAAACGCCCATGGAAATCACGGAGCCTTCTTCCACGATCACGCCTTCCACGACTTCAGAACGCGCGCCGATAAAGCAGTTATCTTCAATAATCGTTGGGTTGGCCTGTAATGGCTCCAGGACGCCACCGATACCAACGCCACCGGACAGATGGACGTTTTTACCAATCTGGGCGCAGGAGCCGACGGTGGCCCAGGTATCAACCATCGTACCTTCATCGACGTAAGCACCGATGTTGACATAGGAGGGCATCAGCACGGTATTGCGGGCAATGAATGCACCCTGACGCACGGCGGCTGGCGGCACGACGCGGAAGCCCTCTTTCTGAAAGCGCGCCTGGTCGTAATCGGCAAATTTCATCGGCACTTTATCGAAGTAGCGGCTTTCCGCACCGTCGATAACCTGGTTATCGTTAATACGGAAAGAGAGCAGGACCGCTTTCTTCAACCACTGATGAGTGATCCACTGGCCGTCGATTTTTTCTGCAACACGCAGCGCGCCGGAATCCAGCAGGGATATCACCTGATTAACCGCTTCGCGGGTAACGGTATCCACATTCGTTGGCGTAATGTCGGCGCGACGTTCAAAAGCGGTCTCAATAACGTTCTGTAACTGCTGCATTGTTAAACTCTTTCCATATAAATAAACACACTACCCTTTATCGTTTGGATTGAGGGCCTCTGTCAACCGTTGTTGCACCTCAAGTTGCAGGGCATTATTAAGACCGCGCCGGTCCGCCGTGGCGATTATGAATAAATCTTCTACTCGCTCGCCAATGGTTGTAATTCGGGCTCCGTGAAGCGAAATTCCCAGATCGGCAAAAATTTGCCCGACCCGTGCCAGCAGGCCAGGCTGGTCGAGGGCGATAAGTTCCATAAACGATTTTCTGTCGGTATGCGTAGGCAGAAAATTCACCTCGGTCTCTACGGTAAAGTGGCGCAGTTTCGCGGGCTGACGACGCGGCTGCGGCGGTTGCCAGCTGCGCTGGGTGATAGCCTGCTCCAGCCCAAAGCGGATCGCTTCATGACGATCCGGCGATAGCGGGCTGCCGTCCGGCTCCAGAACGATAAAGGTATCCATCGCCATCCCGTCGCGGGTCGTAAAGATCTGCGCGTCGTGGACGCTCAGGTTGCGTCGGTCCAGCTCCGCACAGACGGCGGCAAACAGGTAAGGGCGGTCCGGGCTCCAGATAAAAATTTCGGTGCCGCCGCGCGTCGCCTGCGGACTGAGCAGGATCAGCGGGTGACTGAGATCGTGCTGCATCAGATGACGCGCATGCCAGGCGAGCTGGTTTGGGCTGTGACGCACGAAGTAGTTCGCGCGACAGCGGGACCAAATCTGATGCAGCGATTCCTCATCAATATTATCCATGCGCAACAGGGCCAGCGCCTGAAGCTGATGGTGGCGCACCCGTTCACGCATGTCCGGCGTATTCTGCATGCCGCGGCGCAGCTGTTTTTCGGTGGCGAAGTACAACTCGCGCAGCAGGCTCTGCTTCCAGCTATTCCACAGCGTTTCGTTGGTGGCGCAGATATCGGCGACGGTCAGGCAGACGAGGAAGCGCAGGCGGTTTTCCGTCTGCACCTCTTCAGCAAACTGCTTGATGACTTCCGGATCCTGAATATCACGGCGCTGGGCCGTGACCGACATCAGCAGATGATGGCGCACCAGCCAGGCGACCAGCTGCGTCTCCCGGGAATTCAGCCCGTGCAGTTCGGCAAAAGTCAGTACGTCCTGCGCCCCGAGCACCGAGTGATCGCCGCCACGGCCTTTGGCGATATCGTGGAAAAGGGCGGCAATCAGGATCAACTCCGGATGGCTCAGGCGTGGCCAGAGATCGACGCACAGTGGATGGCGCTGGCGCGTCTCTTCCTGGGCAAAGCTTTCCAGTTTTAGCATCACGCGGATGGTGTGCTCATCAACAGTGTAGGCGTGGAACAGATCGAACTGCATCTGCCCGACAATATGCGACCACTGCGGCATATAGGCCCACAGTACGCTGTGGCGGTGCATCGGCAGCAGGCCGCGGCTCACCGCGCCGGGATGGCGCAGCATACTCAAAAACAGCGCGCGCGCTTCGGGGATGTAGCACAGCGGCTGTTTCAGATGGCGGCGGGCATGGCGCAAATGGCGCAGCGTCGTGGAATAGATTCCGGTGATCGTACTGTTGCGCACCATGGTGTAAAACATGCGCAGGATCGCTTCCGGCTCGCGGATAAACAGCGTTTCATCGCGCAAATCAATTAGCGTGCCGCGTAGCTGGAATTCATCGTCAATCGGCCGCGGTTTTTCGTCGGCGGGCAGGGCGAGGATCGCCTCATCAAACAGTTGCAGCAGCATGTGGTTCAGTTCACCGACCCGACGAGTGACGCGGAAAAAATCCTTCATCATCCGTTCAACCGGCTCGTTGCCTTCGCCATCGTAATTCAGGCGTTGGGCGACGCTAAGCTGCCGATCAAACAGCAGGCGGTTGTCATAACGCGTCACCACTAAATGCAGGGCAAAGCGGATGCGCCACAGGATATGCAGGCATTCGTTAAGTTCCGCACGCTCAGCGGAGGTTAAAAAACCGAAGCCGACCATCTCGTCGAGCGAGGTCGCGCCAAAATGGCGGCGGGCGACCCATTGTAAGGTGTGAATATCGCGCAGGCCGCCGGGACTGCTTTTGATATCCGGCTCCAGATTATAGCTGGTGCCGTGGTAGCGCTGGTGGCGAACGTTCTGTTCCTCCACCTTGGCGGCGAAAAACTTCTCCGAGGGCCAGAAGCCTTCGCTGAAGATGTGTTTTTGCAGTTCGAGAAACAGGGCTACGTCGCCGATCAGCAGGCGCGTTTCAATCAGGTTGGTGGCGACGGTGAGATCGGAAAGTCCTTCCAGCAAACACTCTTCCAGCGTGCGCACGCTGTGCCCCACCTCCAGCTTGACGTCCCATAACAGGGTCAGCAGTTCACCGACTTTCTGCGCATGATCGTCCGACAGTTTTTTGCGGCTTAAAATTAGCAGGTCGATATCGGAAAGGGGATGCAGTTCACCCCGACCGTAGCCGCCGACTGCCACCAGCGCGACGTCGCCAATTTGCCCGAAGCCGTAGTGCAGCCATAGCCGCTGCAAAAGCTGATCGATAAATTCGGTGCGCGCGTCGATCAGTTGCTCAGCGGAAATGCCGCTGTCAAAGGCCGTGCCGAGCCAGTGCTGGAAGCGATCGATACGGGATTTGATTTCTGCGCACACCAGCATCTCTTCCGGCCAGGCACCCGGATGTTCAGGCTGATCGGGCAGGGTGGGAAGGGCCGTATTCGCGTACTGTTCAGGTAAGGTGTAACTCATCGTCGCGCCACCTATAAGAAAAAATGATGACCATTAAAAAAGCCGGCGTTTGCCGGCTTTGTCTTATTCGTCGTGCGAGAGTATCGCCGGGATGGTGTCATCCTTACGCAGCGTCAGAATTTCGCAGCCGTTCTCGGTCACCACAATAGTATGCTCGTACTGCGCAGACAAGCTCCGGTCTTTGGTTTTTACCGTCCAGCCGTCTTTCATGCTGCGGATCTCTTTTTTACCAGCGTTGACCATCGGTTCGATGGTGAAGGTCATGCCCGGCTGGAGCACGACGTCAGTCTCTCTGGAGTCATAATGCAGTACCTGCGGTTCCTCATGGAAGCCGCGGCCGATGCCGTGCCCGCAGTATTCGCGTACCACGGAGAAGCCTTCCGCTTCGACAAATTTCTGGATTGCCGCGCCAATCTCACGCAGGTTAATGCCCGGCTTCACCATCTTCAGCGCCAGATACAGACTTTGCTGGGTAACGCGGCACAGACGCTCGCCAAGGATAGTCGGCTTACCAACGATAAACATCTTCGAGGTATCACCGTGAAACTCATCTTTAATCACCGTGACATCAATGTTAACGACGTCGCCATCTTTTAACAGTTTGCCGTCGTCCGGGATGCCGTGACAGACCACTTCATTAATTGAGATGCAGACGGATTTCGGGAAGCCGTGGTAGTTGAGACAGGCCGATACCGCTTTCTGCTCATTGACGATGTAATCGTTGCAAATACGATCCAGCTCGCCGGTGCTGACGCCCGGTTTAACGTAGGGTTCAATCATTTCCAGCACCTCGGCGGCCAGGCGGCCTGCGACGCGCATTTTTTCGATGTCTTCAGATGTCTTGATAGAGATAGCCATGGATGGTGTCCAGTAGCGTCGAAAATTTCGACAATAATTGTGTATTAGTGATGTCAATGTTAACAGCGTGAGGCATAGCCTGCCAAATTGAGAATGATTAAGCGCACTCGTCGCCAACAACTGTTGGAGTCCGCAGCGGATTTATGGTATAAAGCGCGCCGGACTTCCGTTCCATTTGCAATACACAGAATGGACGGAAGCGACAAATCTCACTTTGTGTAACAACACACACGTATCGGCACATATTCCGGGGTGCCCTTTGGGGTCGGTAATATGGGATGCGTGGAGGCTTAACCCCAAACTTTATATAGAGGTTTTAAATCATGGCAACTGTTTCCATGCGCGACATGCTCAAAGCTGGTGTTCACTTCGGTCACCAGACCCGTTACTGGAACCCGAAAATGAAGCCTTTCATCTTCGGCGCACGTAACAAAGTTCACATCATCAACCTTGAGCAGACTGTACCGATGTTCAACGACGCTCTGGCTGAACTGAACAAGATCGCCTCTCGTAAAGGTAAAATCCTTTTCGTTGGTACTAAACGCGCTGCAAGCGAAGCGGTGAAAGATGCTGCTAACAGCTGCGACCAGTTCTTCGTGAACCATCGCTGGTTGGGCGGTATGCTGACTAACTGGAAAACCGTTCGTCAGTCCATCAAACGTCTGAAAGATCTGGAAACTCAGTCTCAGGACGGCACTTTCGAGAAGCTGACCAAGAAAGAAGCGCTGATGCGCACCCGTGAGCTGGACAAACTGGAAAACAGCCTGGGCGGTATCAAAGACATGGGCGGTCTGCCGGACGCTCTGTTCGTTATCGATGCTGACCACGAGCACATTGCTATCAAAGAAGCAAACAACCTGGGTATCCCGGTATTTGCTATCGTTGATACCAACTCCGATCCGGACGGCGTTGACTTCGTTATCCCGGGTAACGACGATGCAATCCGCGCTGTTACCCTGTACCTGAGCGCTGTTGCGACCACCGTTCGCGAAGGCCGTTCTCAGGATCTGGCTTCCCAGGCGGAAGAAAGCTTCGTAGAAGCTGAGTAATAAGGAAAGCTCTTTCGAGCCCTTATAAACCAGGTAGTATCACGTTTGGTTAGGGGGCCTGTTAATGGCCCCCTTTTTCACTTTTAAATCTGTTCGGTCTGTGGCCGGGCAGATATCATCTCCCGAGGATTTTAGAATGGCTGAAATTACCGCATCCCTGGTAAAAGAGCTGCGCGAGCGTACCGGCGCAGGCATGATGGATTGCAAAAAAGCGCTGACCGAAGCGAACGGCGACATCGAGCTGGCAATCGAAAACATGCGTAAATCTGGCGCGATCAAAGCGGCGAAAAAAGCGGGCAACGTTGCTGCTGACGGCGTGATCATCACTAAGATCGACGGCAACTACGGCATCATTCTGGAAGTTAACTGCCAGACTGACTTCGTAGCAAAAGATTCTGGTTTCCAGGCATTTGCTAACAAAGTTCTGGACGCTGCTGTTGCTGGCAAAATCACTGACGTTGAAGTGCTGAAGGCACAGTTCGAAGAAGAACGTGTGGCTCTGGTCGCTAAAATCGGTGAAAACATCAACATTCGCCGCGTAGCATCTCTGGAAGGCAACGTTCTGGGTTCATACCAGCACGGTGCGCGCATCGGCGTTCTGGTTGCGGCAACTGGCGCTGACGAAGAGCTGGTTAAGCATCTGGCAATGCACATTGCTGCGAGCAAGCCGGAATTCGTTAAGCCGGAAGACGTATCTGCTGACGTGGTAGAAAAAGAGTTCCAGGTACAGCTGGACATCGCCATGCAGTCTGGCAAGCCGAAAGAGATCGCAGAGAAAATGGTTGAAGGCCGTATGAAGAAATTCACCGGCGAAGTGTCTCTGACCGGTCAGCCTTTCGTTATGGAACCGAGCAAAACGGTTGGTCAGCTGCTGAAAGAGCACAACGCTGACGTAACGGGTTTCATCCGCTTTGAAGTGGGTGAAGGCATCGAAAAAGTTGAGTCTGACTTCGCAGCAGAAGTTGCTGCCATGTCCAAGCAGTCTTAATTTTTACAAGCAGCCGCCTGAGGGCGGCTTCTTTTTGCACCCGTCTTGTAAAATCAGCCAAACCCTATAGGGATAGCGCTGAAATGCGACGTACAATGTCGCCAGAATTCATTCATTTCACTCGTTGACAGTCTCAGGAAAGAAACATGGCTACCAATGCAAAACCCGTCTATAAACGTATTCTGCTCAAGCTAAGTGGCGAAGCGCTACAGGGTTCGGAAGGCTTCGGTATTGACGCAAGCATACTTGATCGTATGGCTCAGGAAATCAAAGAACTGGTTGAACTGGGTATTCAGGTTGGGGTGGTGATTGGTGGCGGTAACCTGTTCCGTGGGGCGGGTCTGGCGAAAGCGGGGATGAACCGCGTTGTGGGCGACCACATGGGCATGCTGGCGACGGTGATGAACGGCCTCGCGATGCGTGACGCGCTCCATCGCGCCTATGTGAACGCCCGCCTGATGTCAGCGATTCCGTTGAATGGCGTGTGTGACAATTACAGCTGGGCGGAGGCGATTAGCCTGCTGCGCAACAACCGCGTGGTGATCCTGGCCGCCGGTACTGGTAACCCGTTCTTCACCACCGATTCCGCTGCCTGCCTGCGCGGTATTGAAATTGAAGCTGACGTGGTGCTGAAAGCAACGAAAGTGGACGGCGTATTTACCGCCGATCCGGCAACCGATCCGACGGCGACAATGTACGATCAGTTGTCCTATAACGAAGTGCTGGATAAAGAGCTGAAAGTGATGGATCTGGCTGCGTTCACGCTGGCCCGCGACCATAAACTGCCGATTCGTGTCTTCAACATGAACAAACCTGGCGCACTGCGCCGCGTGGTCATGGGCGAAAAAGAAGGCACATTGATCACGGAATAATTTCCGTTGAGGCCAAATCCGGGTAAGATTCCGCTTTAATTACGCAGGCCGCTTACCCGGTGGCATATTATAAACAGGACTATACTTAGCATACCGCGCCTGGCGGAGTGCTACCGTCTGGTCTGTCTGAGACAAGTTTTCAAGGATTCGTAACGTGATTAGCGATATCAGAAAAGATGCTGAAGTGCGCATGGATAAATGCGTTGAAGCGTTCAAAAACCAAATCAGCAAAATTCGTACTGGCCGCGCTTCCCCAAGCCTGCTGGACGGCATCATTGTTGAATATTATGGTGCGCCAACCCCGCTGCGTCAGCTGGCCAGCGTCACCGTGGAAGACTCCCGCACGCTGAAAATCAACGTCTTCGACCGTAGCCTGAGCGCCGCCGTTGAAAAAGCGATCATGGCCTCCGATCTTGGTCTGAACCCAAGCTCTGCTGGCAGCGACATCCGTGTTCCACTGCCAGCGCTGACCGAAGAACGTCGTCGCGATCTGACCAAAATCGTCCGTGGTGAAGCTGAGCAGGCGCGTGTGGCCGTGCGTAACGTACGCCGTGACGCTAACGATAAAGTGAAAGCGCTGCTAAAAGACAAAGAAATCAGTGAAGATGATGACCGTCGTTCTCAGGACGACGTGCAGAAAATGACCGATGCCGCGATCAAGAAAGTGGATGCGGCGCTGGCAGAAAAAGAAGCGGAACTGATGCAGTTCTAATCTGCCGTAATAATCTGAACGCCGTACAGAAGGCCTGAGAAGGCTTTGCTGGCGGCGTTTTGCTTTTTGTCTTACCTCTCTCTGGACGCCTCATGAAGCAAATAACCGTTCTGGGTTCGACCGGTTCTATCGGATGCAGCACGCTTGACGTGGTTCGCCACAATCCTGATCTCTTCTCTGTTACCGCCCTGGTCGCGGGTAAAAACGTTGAGCGTATGGCCCAGCAGTGCCTGGAGTTCTCTCCTCGTTACGCCGTGATGGACGATGCGCAAAGCGCGCGGACGTTAAAAGCGACGTTAAGCGAGCATGGCAGCCGTACCGAGGTGTTGAGCGGTCAGCAGGCAGCCAGTGATATGGCCGCGCTGGACGAGGTCGATCAGGTGATGGCCGCGATAGTCGGTGCTGCCGGGCTGGTGCCTACGCTTGCGGCAATTCGTGCGGGAAAAACGGTGCTGTTGGCGAATAAAGAGTCGCTGGTGACCTGTGGCCGCCTGTTTATGGACGCCGTACAGCAGAGTAAGGCACGATTATTGCCGGTAGATAGCGAACATAACGCCATTTTTCAGAGTTTACCGGAAACAATTCAACACAACCTGGGATACGCTGATCTTGAGGAGAATGGAGTTGCCTCTATTCTGCTTACTGGATCGGGTGGTCCATTTCGTGAGACGGCAATCGCAGAACTGGCGGCAATGACGCCGGATCAAGCCTGCCGTCATCCGAACTGGTCGATGGGGCGTAAAATCTCTGTCGATTCGGCCACCATGATGAATAAAGGTCTGGAATACATTGAAGCCCGCTGGTTGTTTAACGCCTCAGCGCAGCAGATGGAAGTCTTGATCCATCCGCAGTCGGTGATTCATTCGATGGTACGCTATCGTGATGGCAGCGTGCTGGCTCAGCTTGGCGAACCGGATATGCGCACGCCAATCGCGCATACGATGGGGTGGCCGGGACGCGTTGCCTCCGGTGTGAAGCCGCTGGATTTCTGCAAGCTGAGCCAGTTAACCTTCGCCGCGCCTGATTACGATCGCTATCCGTGCCTGAAACTGGCCATGGACGCGTTTGAGCAGGGGCAGGCGTTAACAACGGCGCTGAATGCCGCGAATGAAATCGTGGTGGCGGCGTTTTTAGCCTCGCAGATCCGCTTTACGGACATTGCAGCCCTGAATCTGGCGGTACTGGAACAGGTCGACGCGCAAGAGCCGCAAAGCATTGAGGATGTGCTGGCCGTTGACGCCAGGGCGCGTGAGATTGCACACCGACAGGTTGCGCGTCTCGCCAGTTGACGATAATCCACGCAGGCATCGCTGTGGTATTTGTTAGCGCTGTGCTTCAGTGATATAGTCTGCGCCACCTGATTGCATAAAATTAATCATTTGTAATCACGTGAGCCGTGGTGAAACACGGCTTTTTTACGAGAAAGCGTCACTATTCCGGAGCATCGCTAATCCCTTTTCATGGACTAAAAACGCGTTATGTTGTCTGCTAATCAACCAATCGGCGAAAGTTTGCCTGCGCATGGCTGCCGCCACGTTGCGATAATCATGGATGGGAATGGTCGCTGGGCGAAGAGACAGGGCAAGATCCGTGCCTTCGGACACAAGGCCGGGGCAAAATCAGTCCGGCGTGCGGTCTCTTTTGCGGCGAATAACGGCATAGATGCGTTGACACTCTACGCTTTCAGTAGTGAAAACTGGAATCGTCCGGCGCAGGAAGTGAGTGCATTGATGGAGTTGTTTGTGTGGGCGCTGGATAGCGAAGTCAAAAGCCTGCACCGCCATAATGTCCGTTTACGTATCATCGGCGATATCAATGGTTTTAACTCACGTTTGCAGGATCGGATCCATAAAGCTGAAGCGTTGACCGAGAAAAATACCGGACTGACGCTCAATATTGCGGCTAATTATGGTGGACGCTGGGATATTATTCAGGGAGTGCAGCAACTTGCCGCGCAGGTTCAGGAAGGGCTTCTCCGACCCGATCAAATTAATGAAGAGATGCTAAATCAGCAAATCTGCATGCATGAACTGGCTCCTGTAGATTTAGTAATTAGGACGGGGGGAGAGCATCGCATCAGTAACTTTTTGCTTTGGCAAATTGCGTATGCCGAGCTTTACTTTACGGATGTTCTCTGGCCTGATTTCGATGAACAAGACTTTGAAGGTGCGCTGCATGCCTTTGCCAATCGAGAGCGTCGCTTCGGCGGCACGGAGCCCGGTGTTGACAACGCCTGATGGGGGTCGCTTTTGCTGAAGTATCGCCTGATTTCTGCTTTTGTATTAATTCCCATCGTCATTGCGGCGCTGTTTTTATTGCCCCCAATGGGCTTTGGCATTGTGACGCTGGTCGTTTGTATGTTGGCCGCGTGGGAGTGGGGCCAGCTAAGCGGCTTTACTTCCAGAACCCAGCGCGTCTGGCTGGCCGTGCTCTGTGGCCTGCTGCTGGCGTTAATGCTGTTTATGCTGCCGGAGTACCACAATAATCTCCATCAGCCAGTGATTGAGATCTCACTGTGGGCCTCGCTTGCCTGGTGGATTGTGGCACTGGTGCTGGTGCTGTTCTACCCGGCCTCGGCCGCGATGTGGCGAAACTCAAAAACATTACGCCTGATTTTTGGTTTGCTCACTATTATTCCTTTTTTCTGGGGTATGGTGGTGCTGCGCGCCTGGCATTACACTATCAGTCCCTATAGCGGCGCGCTGTGGCTGCTGTATGTTATGATCCTCGTCTGGGGCGCGGATTCCGGTGCTTACATGTTTGGTAAACTGTTCGGCAAACATAAGCTGGCACCGAAGGTTTCTCCGGGAAAAACCTGGCAGGGCTTTATTGGCGGGCTATTTACGGCAGCCATTATCTCCTGGGCCTACGGGCAATGGGCTAATCTGGACGTTGCGCCTGCCACGCTGCTTATTTGCTCAATTGTTGCCGCGCTGGCGTCTGTGCTGGGTGATCTAACGGAAAGTATGTTTAAGCGTGAAGCCGGGATCAAAGACAGTGGTCATTTGATTCCAGGACACGGTGGAATTCTGGATCGTATCGATAGCCTGACTGCGGCGGTACCGGTATTTGCCTGCCTGCTGTTGTTGGTCTTCAGGATGGTTTAACGGAAGGTTTTATGCTGAGCATTCTCTGGAATCTGGCCGCGTTCATCGTCGCGCTGGGTGTGCTGATCACCGTGCATGAATTTGGCCATTTCTGGGTTGCTCGCCGCTGTGGCGTTCGAGTTGAACGCTTTTCTATCGGTTTCGGCAAAGCGCTGTGGCGACGTACCGATCGCCATGGAACCGAATTCGTCATCGCCCTGATCCCGCTGGGCGGTTACGTCAAAATGCTGGATGAGCGCGTCGAGCCGGTTGCCCCGGAGATGCGCCACTACGCCTTCAATAACAAAACGGTTGGCCAGCGTGCGGCGGTTATTGCCGCTGGCCCCGTCGCAAACTTCATCTTTGCAATCTTTGCTTACTGGCTGGTATTTATTATCGGCGTGCCCGGTATTCGTCCGGTAATTGGTGAAATAACACCCAATTCGGTGGCGGCCGAAGCACAAATTGCACCAGGTACGGAACTTAAAGCCGTTGACGGTATCGAAACGCCTGACTGGGATGCTGTGCGTCTGGAGCTGGTAGCGAAAATCGGTGAAGAACAAACCACCGTCAGTGTTGCCCCGCCAGGCAGCGATAAACGACAGGATAAAGTTCTCGATTTACGTCACTGGCGTTTTGAACCGGACAAAGAGGATCCAATTGCTTCTTTGGGTATACGTCCGCGCGGCGCACAGATAGAATCAGTGCTGGCAGAAGTGCAGGCTAACTCTGCTGCTCAAAAAGCAGGTTTGCAAGCAGGCGACAGGATCGTTAAAGTCGGGGGGCAGCCGCTCACGCAGTGGTCGACTTTTGTCACACTGGTGCGCAACAATCCGGGTAAAGGGTTGGCACTTGAGATAGAAAGACAGGGGAGCCCCTTGTCATTGACCTTAATACCGGATACAAAACCCGGTAATAAGGCTGAAGGGTTTGCGGGAGTTGTACCCAGAGTTATCCCGCTCCCGGATGAGTACAAGACAGTACGCCAGTATGGACCATTCAGCGCCATCGCGCAGGCCACGGATAAAACGTGGCAACTGATGTCGCTGACGGTCAGGATGCTGGGAAAATTGATAACCGGTGACGTAAAACTGAACAACCTTAGTGGGCCGATTTCTATCGCTCAGGGGGCTGGGATGTCAGCGGAGTTTGGGTTGATTTACTATCTGATGTTCCTTGCGCTCATCAGTGTGAATCTGGGCATCATCAACCTGTTCCCGCTGCCCGTTCTTGACGGGGGTCATCTGCTCTTTTTGGCGATTGAAAAGCTAAAAGGCGCTCCGGTATCCGAGCGAGTTCAAGACTTTAGTTATCGCATTGGCTCGATTTTGCTGGTGTTGTTAATGGGGCTTGCACTTTTCAATGATTTCTCTCGGTTGTAAGAGAGAGTGTTAGGAAGAATGCATAATAACGATGGCGATGAAAAAGTTGCTCATAGCGTCGCTGCTGCTTAGCAGCGCGACCGTATACGGTGCTGACGGGTTCGTAGTGAAGGATATTCATTTCGAAGGCCTACAGCGAGTCGCCGTTGGTGCGGCCCTTCTCAGTATGCCAGTGCGCACAGGCGACACGGTTAATGATGAAGATATCAGTAATACCATTCGTGCTCTGTTTGCTACCGGCAACTTTGAGGATGTTCGCGTCCTGCGCGATGGCGATACGCTGCTGGTCCAGGTCAAAGAACGTCCGACTATTGCCAGTATCACTTTCTCCGGTAACAAATCGGTGAAAGATGACATGCTCAAGCAGAACCTTGAAGCATCTAACGTGCGTGTTGGCGAATCACTGGATCGTACCACCCTCTCCGACATCGAGAAGGGGCTGGAAGACTTCTACTACAGCGTGGGTAAATACAGCGCCAGCGTGAAGGCGGTCGTCACACCGCTGCCGCGTAACCGCGTTGACCTGAAGCTGGTTTTCCAGGAAGGCGTCTCGGCACAAATCCAACAGATTAACATTGTCGGCAACCATGCCTTCAGCACGGAAGAACTTATCTCGCACTTCCAGCTGCGTGATGAAGTGCCGTGGTGGAACGTGGTCGGCGATCGTAAATATCAGAAGCAGAAGCTGGCGGGCGACCTCGAAACCCTGCGCAGCTACTATCTCGACCGCGGTTATGCGCGCTTTAATATTGATTCTACTCAGGTCAGCCTGACGCCAGATAAAAAAGGCATCTACGTCACGGTGAACATCACCGAAGGCGATCAGTACAAGCTGCAAAGCGTAGAGGTGAGCGGTAATCTGGCAGGCCATTCTACCGACATTGAAAGGCTGACCAAAATTGAGCCGGGTGAACTCTACAACGGCACCAAAGTGACCAAAATGGAAGATGATATTAAAAAGCTTCTGGGTCGCTATGGTTACGCTTATCCGCGCGTTCAGTCGCAGCCGGAAATCAACGATGCAGATAAGACCGTTAAACTGCATGTCAACGTTGACGCCGGTAACCGTTACTACGTGCGTAAGATCCGCTTTGAAGGCAACGATACCTCGAAAGATGCCGTTCTGCGCCGTGAAATGCGCCAGATGGAAGGCGCGTGGCTGGGCAGCGATCTCGTCGATCAGGGTAAAGAGCGTCTGAACCGTCTGGGCTATTTTGAAACGGTTGATACCGATACCCAGCGCGTCCCTGGACGTCCGGATCAGGTTGACGTGGTCTATAAAGTCAAAGAGCGTAACACCGGTAGCTTTAACTTCGGTGTCGGTTACGGTACGGAAAGCGGCGTCAGCTTCCAGGCGGGCGTTCAGCAGGATAACTGGTTAGGTACCGGTTACTCTGTCGGCATCAACGGTACCAAAAACGACTACCAGACCTACACTGAACTTTCGGTTACCGATCCGTACTTCACCGTTGACGGTGTGAGCCTCGGCGGCCGCGTGTTCTATAACGACTTCGAAGCAGATGATGCGGATCTGTCCGGCTATACCAATAAAAGCTATGGTACGGATTTAACGCTCGGCTTCCCGGTTAACGAATACAACACGCTGCGTGCGGGCGTCGGCTATGTCCACAACTCCCTGTCCAATATGGAACCGCAGGTAGCAATGTGGCGTTATCTGAATTCAATGGGTGAAGATCCAAGTACGACGGATGAAGATAACAGCTTCAAGTCAGACGATTTCACCTTTAACTACGGCTGGACCTATAACAAACTGGACCGTGGCTTCTTCCCGACGGAAGGTACGCGTGTCAACCTGAACGGTAAAGTGACCATTCCAGGTTCTGATAACGAATACTACAAAGCGACGCTGGATACCGCGACCTATGTGCCGGTGGACGACGACCATAAGTGGGTGGTCCTGGGCCGTACGAAAGTGGGCTATGGTGATGGCTTTAGCGGTAAAGAAATGCCGTTCTATGAAAACTTCTATGCCGGTGGTTCCAGCACCGTACGTGGTTTCCAGTCCAACACTATCGGTCCGAAAGCGGTCTATTACCCGCATTCAGTTAATGACTACGACAGTGACAATGACTACGACTGCGCTGTTGAAAATGGCGCGACGGACATTTGTAAGTCCGATGATGCCGTAGGCGGTAACGCGATGGCGGTGGCGAGCCTGGAGTTCATCACCCCAACGCCGTTCATCAGCGAAAAATATGCGAATTCGGTCCGTACCTCGTTCTTCTGGGATGCGGGTACTGTCTGGGATACGAACTGGGATACCGGTTCTGCCCCATCAGACGTGCCGGACTATAGCGATCCGAGCAATATCCGTATGTCTGCGGGTATCGCATTACAATGGATGTCCCCATTGGGGCCGTTGGTTTTCTCCTACGCCCAGCCGTTTAAAAAGTACGATGGAGACAAGGCAGAGCAGTTCCAGTTTAACATTGGTAAAACCTGGTAATTGCGCCCGGCAAAGGAATGCAATTGCAGTGTAGCGCTGACATCAGTTGATCCCGCAGGGGATCTCTGGTCACGCAAAGAACGGTACCTGCGGGTACCAATGGGATGGTAAGGAGTTTATTGTGAAAAAGTGGTTATTAGCGGCAGGTCTTGGTTTAGCAATGGTTACCTCTGCTCAGGCAGCGGACAAAATCGCAGTTGTTAACATGGGTAGCCTCTTCCAGCAGGTAGCACAGAAAACTGGCGTCTCTAACTCTCTTGAAAATGAGTTTAAAGGCCGCGCGGCTGAGCTACAGAAAATGGAAGGCGACCTGCAAAGCAAAATGCAGCGTTTACAGTCTATGAAAGCGGGTTCTGAACGTACCAAGCTGGAAAAAGACGTCATGGCGCAGCGCCAGACCTTCGCTCAGAAAGCGCAGGCTTTTGAGAAAGATCGTGCGCAACGTTCTAACCAGGAACGCACCAAACTGGTTACTCGTATCCAGACTGCAGTGAAATCTGTAGCTAACAGCCAGAACATCGATCTGGTTGTCGACGCCAATACCGTTGCTTACAACAGCAGCGATGTTAAAGACATCACCGCTGATGTGCTGAAACAGGTTAAATAAGTAATGCCTTCAATTCGACTGGCTGACTTAGCACAGCAGTTGGATGCAGAGTTACACGGTGATGGCGATATCGTCATCACCGCTGTCGCGTCCATGCAATCTGCTCAAGCAGGTCATATCACTTTCATGGTAAATCCTAAGTACCGTGAACACCTGGCCGCCTGCCAGGCGTCCGCTGTCGTGATGACCCCTGACGATCTTCCTTTTGCCAGGAGCGCAGCGCTGGTAGTGAAAAACCCCTACCTGACCTATGCGCGGATGGCACAAATTCTTGATACCACCCCACAGCCTGCGCAGGATATCGCGCCGGGTGCGGTCATTGATCCTACGGCACGACTGGGCAACAACGTTTCTATCGGTGCAAATGCCGTGATTGAATCCGGTGTTGAACTGGGCGATAACGTGGTCATTGGCGCGGGTTGCTTCATCGGTAAAAAGACGAAAATCGGCGCGGGTACCCGGCTTTGGGCCAACGTTAGCATTTACCATGAGATTGAAATTGGCGCAAATTGCCTGATCCAGTCCAGTACGGTGATCGGATCCGATGGCTTCGGCTATGCGAACGATCGGGGTAACTGGGTGAAGATCCCGCAGTTAGGTCGGGTGATTATCGGCGATCGCGTTGAGATCGGCGCATGTACCACTATTGACCGCGGCGCGCTGGATGATACGATCATCGGCAACGGGGTTATCATTGATAATCAGTGCCAGATTGCACATAACGTTGTGATTGGCGACAATACCGCAGTTGCGGGCGGCGTTATCATGGCAGGCAGCCTGAAAATTGGCCGTTACTGCATGATTGGCGGTGCCAGCGTAATCAACGGGCATATGGAAATCTGCGATAAGGTGACGGTCACGGGAATGGGTATGGTCATGCGTCCCATTACTGAACCGGGCGTCTACTCATCCGGTATTCCGCTTCAGCCCAACAAGACATGGCGTAAAACCGCCGCTCTGGTGATGAATATTGATGATATGAGTAAGCGTCTCAAAGCTATTGAGCGCAAGGTCAATCAACAAGACTAAAACGTCACTCGATCGTGTCTGTACATTCCGGCCTGTTGGCATTCATCAGATTGCCACAGGCCGTGTTATTATTGCTGTTCATTATATTTAGACAGGAAGAGTATTTTGACTACTGACACTCATACTCTGCATATTGAAGAGATTCTTGAGCTTCTGCCGCACCGTTTTCCGTTTCTGCTGGTTGACCGCGTGCTGGATTTTGAAGAAGGTCGTTTTTTGCGCGCGGTGAAAAATGTCTCCGTTAACGAGCCATTTTTTCAGGGTCACTTCCCCGGTAAGCCGATTTTACCCGGCGTGCTGATTCTGGAAGCGATGGCTCAGGCTACCGGTATTCTGGCGTTTAAAAGCGTCGGCAAACTGGAGCCAGGCGAGCTGTACTATTTCGCAGGTATTGACGAAGCGCGTTTCAAGCGCCCGGTTGTGCCTGGCGATCAAATGATTATGGAAGTCACTTTCGAGAAAACCCGCCGTGGCCTGACCCGCTTTAAGGGCGTGGCGCTGGTTGACGGTAAAGTTGTTTGTGAAGCTACGATGATGTGTGCGCGTAGCCGGGAGGCCTGATACGTGATTGATAATACCGCCTTTGTTCATCCGACCGCCATTGTGGAAGAGGGTGCCGTCATCGGTGCCAACGCGCACATTGGCCCGTTTTGTATTGTGGGACCCAACGTCGAAATCGGCGAGGGTACCGTACTGAAATCCCATGTTGTCATTAACGGCCACACCAAAATCGGTCGCGACAACGAGATTTATCAGTTCGCTTCTATCGGCGAAGTTAACCAGGATCTTAAGTATGCTGGCGAACCGACGCAGGTAGAAATTGGCGATCGCAACCGCATCCGCGAAAGCGTCACCATTCATCGTGGCACAGTACAGGGCGGTGGAGTGACGAAGGTGGGCAGCGACAACCTGCTGATGATCAACGCGCACGTGGCGCATGATTGTACGGTGGGCAATCGCTGTATTCTTGCCAACAACGCCACGCTGGCAGGACACGTATCGCTGGACGATTTCGTCATTATCGGTGGCATGACCGCTGTCCATCAGTTCTGCATCATTGGCGAACACGTGATGGTCGGTGGCTGCTCCGGTGTGGCGCAGGACGTTCCGCCGTTTGTGATTGCGCAGGGCAACCACGCCACGCCGTTCGGGGTCAACATCGAAGGGCTGAAGCGCCGTGGGTTTAGCCGGGAAGCGATTACCGCTATCCGTAATGCCTACAAACTGCTTTACCGCAGTGGAAAAACGCTGGAAGAAGCAAAACCAGAAATCGCCGAGCTGGCCGGAAAATATCCGGAAGTGAAAGCCTTTACGGACTTCTTCGAGCGTTCGACGCGCGGTCTGATCCGTTAATGGCAGAGCAACGCCCGTTAACGATTGCCCTGGTCGCCGGAGAAACCTCCGGCGATATTCTTGGTGCCGGTCTTATTCGGGCGCTCAAAGCCCGCGTGCCTGACGCGCGCTTTGTTGGCGTCGCAGGCCCGCGTATGCAGGCTGAAGGCTGTGAAGCCTGGTACGAGATGGAAGAGCTGGCAGTGATGGGCATTGTCGAAGTGCTGGGGCGTTTGCGTCGCTTACTGCATATTCGTGCCGATTTAACTCGTCGATTTACTGACCTCAAACCGGATGTGTTTGTGGGTATTGATGCGCCTGACTTCAACATTACTCTTGAAGGTAATCTCAAAAAGCAGGGTATCAAAACGATTCATTACGTCAGTCCGTCCGTCTGGGCGTGGCGACAGAAACGCGTTTTCAAAATTGGCAGATCCACCAATATGGTGCTGGCTTTTCTGCCTTTCGAAAAAGCGTTTTATGACCGATTTAATGTACCGTGCCGCTTTATCGGGCATACCATGGCGGATGCGATGCCGCTGGATCCGGATAAAAATGCGGCGCGCGATGTGCTGGGCCTCCCGCATGATGCCCACTGCCTCGCCTTATTGCCTGGCAGTCGCGGCGCAGAAGTGGAAATGCTCAGCGCTGATTTCCTGAAAACCGCGCAGATTTTACGCCAGACCTATCCCGATCTTGAGGTGGTGGTGCCGCTGGTAAATGCCAAACGTCGCGAGCAGTTTGAGCGTATTAAAGCGGACGTTGCCCCCGAGCTTTCCGTTCACCTGCTGGATGGCATGGCACGGGAAGCGATGGTCGCCAGCGATGCTGCGCTACTGGCGTCCGGTACGGCGGCGCTGGAGTGTATGCTGGCGAAATGCCCGATGGTGGTGGGATACCGGATGAAACCCTTCACCTTCTGGCTGGCGAAACGACTGGTCAAAACCGATTACGTGTCGCTGCCCAATTTGCTGGCAGGCAGAGAATTAGTCAAAGAGCTATTACAGGAAGAGTGCGAACCGCAAAAACTTGCCGACGCGCTGTTACCGTTGCTGGCAAACGGCAAAACCAGCCATGTTATGCATGACACTTTCCGCGAACTGCATCAGCAGATCCGCTGCAATGCCGATGAGCAGGCAGCCGACGCGGTACTGGAGTTAGTCCCATGATAGAGTTTGTTTATCCGCACACGCATCTGGTTGCGGGTGTGGATGAAGTTGGTCGCGGCCCGTTGGTCGGCGCGGTGGTCACTGCCGCCGTGATCCTTGATCCGGCGCGCCCGATTGTCGGTCTTAATGACTCAAAAAAATTATCTGAAAAACGTCGCCTGGCGCTGTTTGATGAGATCACCGAAAAAGCATTATGCTGGAGTCTCGGACGCGCCGAGCCAAACGAAATCGACGAGCTAAATATTTTACATGCCACGATGCTGGCGATGCAGCGTGCCGTTGCCGGGTTAAGTGTGGTACCGGAATATGTGCTGATTGATGGAAATCGCTGTCCGGCGCTGGCCATGCCCTCATTAGCGGTGGTGAAAGGCGACAGTCGGGTGGCGGAGATCAGCGCGGCCTCTATCATTGCTAAAGTGACGCGTGATGCTGAAATGGCGGCGCTGGATCTGACTTTTCCTCAATATGGCTTTGCGCAGCATAAAGGCTACCCGACCGCTTTTCACCTTGAGAAGCTGGCGGAGCACGGCGCGACAGAGCATCACCGGCGTAGCTTTGCGCCGGTTAAACGCGCGCTGGGCCTGGTGTCCTGATTCTTGTGACGTAATTTAATCAACCGGAATCTCTCTATAGATGGCTGAACCACGTTTCGTCCACCTGCGGGTGCACAGCGACTATTCCATGATCGACGGGCTGGCAAAAGTCGGGCCGCTGGTGAAAAAGGCGGCCTCGTCAGGCATGCCTGCGCTGGCGATCACCGATTTTATGAACCTGTGCGGTCTGGTGAAGTTCTACGGAACGGCGCACGGTGCCGGGATCAAGCCTATCGTTGGTGCCGATCTTCATGTGCAGAGCGAACTGCTGGCCGATGAAATGACCCAGCTGACGGTGCTGGCGATGAACAATGTTGGCTATCAAAATCTGACGCTGTTAATTTCCCGGGCCTATCAGCGCGGCTATGGTCCGCTCGGTCCGTGCATCGATCGCGACTGGCTGGTGGAATTAAACGAGGGGCTGATCCTGCTTTCCGGCGGGCGACTGGGCGACGTGGGCCGCAGCGTAATGCGCGGTAATAACGTACTGGTCGATCAGTGCCTCTCTTTTTATGAAGAGCATTTCCCGGATCGCTTTTATCTTGAACTGATCCGCACCGGCAGACAGGACGAAGAAAACTACCTGCATGCCGCCATCAAACTGGCTGAAGAGCGTGGTTTGCCGGTGGTGGCGACCAATGATGTGCGTTTTATTAACACAGATGATTTCGACGCCCACGAAATTCGCGTTGCCATCCACGACGGCTTTACCCTGGACGATCCGAAACGGCCGCGTAATTACTCGACGCAGCAGTATATGCGTAGCGAAGAAGAGATGTGCGAGCTGTTCGCCGACATCCCGGAGGCGCTGCAAAACAGCGTGGAGATCGCCAAACGCTGTAACGTCACCGTCCGTCTCGGCGAATATTTCCTGCCGCAGTTCCCCACCGGAGACATGACCACTGAAGATTTCCTCGTCGTTAAGTCGAAAGAGGGGCTGGAAGAGCGTCTGGCGTTTCTGTTCCCGGACGAGACCGTGCGTAAAGAGAAGCGGCCACCTTATGATGAGCGTCTGGATACTGAACTCCAGGTCATCAACCAGATGGGGTTCCCCGGCTACTTCCTGATCGTCATGGAATTCATCCAGTGGTCGAAAGATAACGGCGTGCCGGTTGGTCCGGGCCGTGGTTCCGGCGCGGGATCGCTTGTAGCCTATGCGCTGAAAATCACCGACCTCGATCCGCTGGAGTTTGACCTGCTGTTCGAACGTTTCCTTAACCCGGAACGTGTTTCTATGCCCGACTTTGACGTCGACTTTTGCATGGAAAAACGCGATCTGGTTATCGATCACGTCGCGGAAATGTATGGTCGCGATGCGGTATCGCAGATTATTACGTTCGGTACGATGGCGGCGAAAGCTGTTATCCGCGATGTGGGCCGCGTGCTTGGGCATCCGTACGGCTTTGTGGACAGGATCTCCAAACTGGTTCCTCCCGATCCGGGCATGACGCTGGCGAAAGCGTTCGAAGCCGAGCCGCAGTTACCGGAAATCTACGAGGCTGACGAAGAAGTTAAAGCGCTGATCGACATGGCGCGTAAACTGGAAGGTGTCACCCGTAACGCCGGTAAACACGCGGGTGGTGTAGTGATATCCCCCACCAAAATTACCGATTTCGCCCCGCTCTATTGCGATGAGGAAGGGCGGCATCCGGTCACCCAGTTTGATAAGAACGACGTAGAGTATGCCGGGCTGGTGAAGTTTGACTTCCTCGGTTTGCGTACGCTCACCATCATTAACTGGGCGCTGGAGATGATCAACAAGCGCCGGGCGAAACACGGTGAGCCGCCGCTGGATATCGCGGCCATTCCGCTGGAAGATAAAAAAAGTTTCGACATGCTGCAACGCTCGGAGACCACCGCGGTTTTCCAGCTTGAATCGCGCGGCATGAAAGACCTGATTAAACGCCTGCAACCTGACTGCTTCGAGGACATGATCGCGCTGGTGGCGCTGTTCCGTCCGGGCCCGCTGCAATCGGGGATGGTAGATAACTTTATTGACCGTAAGCACGGGCGCGAAGAGATCTCCTATCCGGATGTGCAGTGGCAGCACGAGTGCCTGAAGCCAGTGCTGGAGCCGACCTACGGCATCATCCTGTATCAGGAACAGGTAATGCAGATTGCCCAGGAGCTTTCCGGCTATACCCTCGGCGGCGCGGATATGCTGCGTCGTGCGATGGGTAAGAAAAAGCCGGAAGAGATGGCCAAGCAGCGCGGCACCTTCGAAGAGGGCGCGAAGAGTCGCGGCGTCGACGGCGAGCTGGCGATGAAAATCTTCGACCTGGTGGAGAAATTCGCCGGGTACGGCTTTAACAAATCGCATTCCGCCGCCTATGCGCTGGTGTCTTATCAGACGCTGTGGCTGAAAGCACACTATCCGGCCGAGTTTATGGCGGCGGTGATGACCGCGGACATGGATAACACTGAGAAAGTCGTCGGGCTGGTCGATGAGTGCTGGCGGATGGGGCTAAAAATCCTGCCGCCGGATATTAACTCCGGGCTGTATCATTTCCACGTCAACGATGACGGGGAAATCGTGTATGGTATTGGCGCGATCAAAGGCGTGGGCGAAGGCCCGATTGAAGCTATCATTGAAGCGCGTAATAACGGCGGCTATTTCCGCGAGTTGTTCGATCTCTGCGCCCGCACCGATACCAAAAAACTGAATCGCCGGGTGCTGGAAAAACTGATCATGTCCGGGGCGTTCGACCGTCTTGGGCCACATCGCGCGGCGCTGATGAATTCGCTTGGCGATGCACTCAAGGCCGCCGATCAGCACGCAAAGGCGGAAGCGATTGGTCAGGCAGATATGTTTGGCGTTCTGGCGGAGGAGCCAGAGCAGATCGAGCAATCATACGCCAACTGTCAGCCCTGGGCGGAACATACGGTACTGGAAGGCGAGCGGGAAACGTTAGGGTTATACCTGACGGGGCATCCGATTAACCGGTATCTGAAAGAAATTGAGCGTTATGTCGGCGGCCTGAGGCTAAAAGACATGCATCCAACCGAACGTGGTAAAATGACCACGGCGGCGGGGCTCGTCATTGCTTCGCGGGTTATGGTCACCAAGCGCGGCAATCGCATCGGCATCTGTACGCTGGATGACCGTTCCGGGCGGCTGGAGGTGATGTTATTCACCGAAGCGCTGGAAAAATACCAGCATTTGCTGGAAAACGACCGCATACTTATCGTCAGCGGACAGGTCAGCTTTGATGACTTCAGCGGCGGGCTTAAAATGATGGCCCGTGAAGTGATGGACATTGACGAAGCTCGCGAAAAATATGCTCGCGGGCTTGCTATCTCGCTGACGGACAGGCAAATTGATGACCAGCTTTTAAACCGACTCCGTCAGTCTCTGGAACCCCATCGCTCGGGGACCATTCCAGTACATCTCTACTATCAGAGGACGGATGCGCGTGCGCGACTGCGCTTTGGCGCAACGTGGCGCGTCTCTCCGAGCGATCGTTTACTTAACGATCTCCGTGGCCTCATTGGTTCGGAGCAGGTGGAACTGGAGTTTGACTAATACAGGAATACTATGAGTCTGAATTTCCTAGATTTTGAACAGCCGATTGCAGAGCTGGAAGCGAAAATCGATTCTCTGACTGCGGTTGGCCGTCAGGATGAGAAACTGGATATTAACATCGACGAAGAGGTGCATCGTCTGCGCGAAAAAAGCGTAGAGCTGACGCGCAAAATCTTTGCCGATCTCGGCGCATGGCAGGTAGCCCAACTGGCGCGTCATCCGCTGCGCCCCTACACCCTGGATTATGTCCGCCTGGCATTTGATGAATTCGATGAGCTGGCAGGGGATCGCGCTTACGCTGATGATAAAGCTATCGTTGGCGGCATTGCGCGTCTGGATGGACGTCCGGTGATGATCATTGGTCATCAAAAAGGGCGTGAGACCAAAGAGAAAATCCGCCGTAACTTCGGTATGCCCGCACCAGAAGGCTATCGTAAAGCGCTGCGTTTGATGGAAATGGCCGAGCGTTTCAATATGCCGATCATTACCTTTATCGACACCCCGGGTGCCTATCCTGGCGTCGGCGCGGAAGAGCGCGGCCAGTCGGAAGCGATTGCCCGTAACCTGCGTGAAATGTCGCGTTTACGCGTGCCGGTTATCTGTACCGTTATTGGTGAAGGTGGCTCCGGCGGCGCGCTGGCGATTGGCGTGGGTGATAAAGTGAATATGCTGCAATACAGCACCTATTCCGTTATCTCGCCGGAAGGCTGTGCATCTATTCTGTGGAAAAGCGCCGATAAAGCGCCGCTGGCCGCTGATGCGATGGGTATCATCGCGCCGCGTTTGAAAGAGTTAAAACTCATCGACTCTATCATCCCGGAACCGCTGGGTGGCGCGCACCGTAATCCGGAAGCCATCGCCGCATCACTGAAAGCACAACTGCTGGAAGATCTGGCTGACCTTGATGTGCTGGGCAAAGACGATCTGCTCAACCGTCGTTATCATCGCCTGATGAGCTACGGTTACGCCTGATTTTTTGATGACGTTATCGCTGAAGGCCGGGATTTTCCCGGCCTTTTTTATTGCTAAAAAATGAGATTGTGATGAGACCATATGATTAGCCAATGAGGCTATTTCTCCCTGAGACTACAGGCACTGCCAGGCATTCGGCAGTGAATACCATCAAGGAGAAGAATATGGCATTGCAAAAAAACATGGCGCTGAGCGCCATAGCGGCAGGGATCCTGCTCGGTTTATCAACCGCTCATGCGGCATTACTCAGCGACAGCGCGGCGGTCACCATCAAAACCAGCGAACTGGCGGCGAAAGAACAAGCGCTTACCAGTTCCCCGTTAATGGCGGCGGTGAAATCCTCCATCGCGACTCTCGATAACGCCGAAGTGGAAAAAATCGCGCCAGGACGGGCAGCAAACCCGGCTAACGTTAAACGTGTTGAAAGCATCCTGAGCGAAAAAGACTGGGATTTTCTGTTCCCGCTGCGTGCACCGGAATATACCTACCTTAACTTCCTGAAAGCGATTGGCAAATTTCCTGCCGTCTGCGGGACTTATACCGATGGCCGTGACAGCGATGCGATCTGCCGTAAGACAATGGCAACGATGTTTGCACACTTTGCTCAGGAAACCGGCGGTCATGAAAGCTGGCGCGATATTCCTGAATGGCGTCAGGCGCTGGTCTACCTGCGTGAAGTGGGCTGGGTAGAAGGTCAGAAAGGCGGCTATAACGGCGAATGTAACCCTGATGTCTGGCAGGGACAGACCTGGCCATGTGGTAAAGACAAAGACGGCGATTTCGTCAGCTACTTTGGTCGTGGGGCAAAACAGCTTTCCTATAACTACAACTACGGTCCGTTCTCTGATGCGATGTATGGCGACGTCCGTCCGTTGCTGGATAAGCCTGAAATCGTCGCGGACACCTGGATGAACCTCGCGAGCGCGGTCTTCTTCTTTGTTTACCCGCAGCCGCCTAAGCCGTCCATGCTGCATGTTATTGATGGCACCTGGCAGCCGAACGATCACGATAAAGCAAATGGCCTGGTTTCTGGCTTTGGTGTCACCATCCAGATTATCAACGGCGGTGTTGAGTGCGGTGGTGCGGATGAGATGGCGCAGTCCCTCAACCGTATTGCCTATTACAAAGAGTTCGCTAACTACCTGAAAGTGCCGGTACCTGCTGACGAAGTGCTGGGCTGTAAGAACATGAAGCAGTTCGATGAGTATGGCGCTGGCGCGCTGCCGATTTACTGGGAGCAGGACTGGGGATGGAGCGCGGATACTGCCGATGGTAAAACCTACTCCTGCCAGCTGGTTGGCTATCAGACGCCGTATACCGCCTTCAAACAGGGCGATTACGCAAAATGCGTCCAGCACTTTTTCAACGTTAATATCGTTGATGACAGCGGCAACGCGCAGCCGGAACCTACGCCTGTCCCAACGCCAACGCCAAAACCAACGCCGACCCCAGCGCCTGCCGCCAACGTTGCGCCGGTCGCCCACATTGCCGGACCGGTTGGCGCAGTCGAAGCGGGAAGCCCGGTATCTCTGAGCGCAGCGGGATCGTCGGATGCCAATGGTGACAAACTGACCTACACCTGGATGTCGCAGGATGGCCAGACCCTCAGCGGTGCGGATAAAGCCGTTATCACTTTCAATGCTCCGGCGAAAGACAAAGACGCACAGTATGTCATTAGTCTGAAAGTGAGCGATGGTTCGCTTAGCAGCATGACCAGCTATACGCTGAACGTTAAAGCGAAAGCGTCGCAGGACGATTCCATCGACTACCCGGCATGGAGCGCCACTAAAAAGTGGAAAGCTGACGATATCGTCAATAACCACGGAGTGCTCTACCAGTGCAAACCGCTGCCGGCAGGGGCCTGGTGTAACGTCGCGCCGTCCTACTACGAGCCTGGTGCGGGTATTGCCTGGCAGGATGCGTGGAAAGCGCTGTAATGAAATAAATCACGCCGGTGCAACGCGCTGGCGTGATTGTTACTATGCTTAGCTATGGTTTTTTCAGGAGTAACGCGTGAATATCATAGCTATCATGGGGCCGCACGGGGTCTATTATAAAGACGAGCCGATCAAAGAGCTTGAAAGTGCGCTTCTGGCGCAGGGCTTCAAAATCATCTGGCCGCAAAACAGTTCCGATCTGCTGAAGTTTATCGAGCATAATCCACGTATTTGCGGCGTCATTTTCGACTGGGATGAATATTCCGTTGATTTATGCAGCGACATTAACCAGCTCAACGAATATCTTCCGCTGTATGCCTTTATCAATACGCATTCGACGCTGGACGTCAGCGTGCATGACATGCGAATGGCGCTGTGGTTTTTCGAATATTCCCTCGGCGTCGCTGAAGATATTGCGGGTCGTATTCGGCAATATACCGGTGAATATCTGGACAACATCACGCCGCCGTTTACCAAAGCGCTGTTCAACTATGTCAAAGAGGGAAAGTACACGTTCTGTACGCCCGGACATATGGCAGGAACGGCCTATCAGAAAAGCCCGGTCGGCTGTCTGTTTTATGATTTTTTTGGTGGCAATACGCTGAAAGCGGACGTGTCGATTTCTGTTACCGAACTTGGCTCGCTGCTCGATCATACCGGCCCGCATCTTGAAGCTGAAGAATATATCGCCCGCACTTTTGGCGCGGAGCAAAGTTATATGGTCACCAACGGCACATCGACCTCGAATAAGATTGTCGGGATGTATGCCGCGCCGACCGGCAGTACGCTGTTGATTGACCGTAACTGCCATAAGTCGCTGGCGCATTTGCTGATGATGAGCGACGTCGTGCCGCTGTGGCTGAAGCCGACACGTAACGCGCTGGGGATCCTTGGCGGCATTCCCAAACGTGAATTTACCCGTGACAGCCTGAGCGAGAAGGTCGCCGCCACGCCGCAGGCGCAGTGGCCGGTACACGCGGTGATCACCAACTCCACTTATGACGGCCTGTTGTACAACACTAACTGGATCAAGCAGACGCTGGATGTGCCGTCGATCCATTTTGATTCGGCCTGGGTTCCCTATACTCACTTCCACCCGATTTATCAGGGAAAAAGCGGGATGAGCGGCGAGCGCGTACCGGGGAAAGTGATTTTTGAAACCCAGTCCACGCACAAAATGCTCGCCGCGCTCTCTCAGGCCTCGCTTATCCATATTAAAGGTGATTACGATGAGGACACCTTTAATGAAGCCTTTATGATGCATACCTCAACCTCGCCAAGCTACCCGATTGTCGCCTCTATCGAAACGGCGGCGGCCATGCTGCGTGGCAATCCGGGTAAACGGCTCATTAACCGCTCCGTCGAGCGGGCGCTGCATTTTCGTAAAGAGGTACAGCGGCTGAGAGAGGAATCCGAGGGCTGGTTCTTCGATATCTGGCAGCCGGAAGAGGTCGATGAGGCGGAATGCTGGCCGGTGGCACCCGGCGAAACGTGGCATGGGTTTAACGATGCCGACGCCGATCATATGTTTCTCGATCCGGTCAAAGTGACGATCTTAACGCCGGGGATGGACGAGCAGGGCAACATGAGCGAGGAGGGGATCCCCGCTGCGCTGGTAGCAAAATTCCTCGACGAACGCGGCGTAGTGGTGGAGAAAACCGGCCCCTATAACCTGCTGTTTCTGTTCAGCATTGGTATCGACAAGACCAGGGCGATGGGATTACTACGTGGCCTGACCGAGTTTAAGCGTGCCTACGATCTTAATCTGCGGGTGAAAAACATGCTGCCGGATCTCTATGCGGAAGATCCCGATTTCTACCGCAATATGCGCATTCAGGATCTGGCGCAGGGGATCCACAAGCTCATCCGCCAGCACGATCTTTCCCGCCTGATGCTGCGGGCGTTTGACGTATTACCGGAAATGAAAATGACGCCGCATCAGGCATGGCAGCGACAGATCAAGGGCGATGTGGAAACGATTGAGCTGGAGAAGCTGGTGGGGCGTATCTCGGCAAATATGATCCTGCCGTATCCACCGGGCGTGCCGCTGCTGATGCCGGGGGAGATGATCACCGAAGAAAGTCGTGCGGTGCTCGATTTCCTGCTGATGCTGTGCTCTGTCGGCCGTCACTATCCCGGTTTTGAAACCGATATTCATGGCGCGAAGCGTGATGAAGAGGGCGTTTATCGGGTGAGAGTCTTAAAAAGCGCATGAGCACTTGCAGAGCTTTAGGCAGGGCAGTAACGTGCTGGCATACGTTAAGGAGAAGATTATGCTGGGTTTAAAACAGGTTCATCATATTGCGATTATTGCCACGGACTACGCCAGAAGTAAGGCGTTTTACTGCGACATTCTGGGGTTTACGCTACAGGGCGAGTTTTATCGTGCTGAACGCGACTCGTGGAAGGGCGATCTGGCGCTTAATGGTCAATATGTTATCGAGCTTTTTTCGTTTCCTTTCCCGCCCTCGCGCCCCAGTCGTCCGGAAGCGTGTGGTTTGCGCCATCTGGCGTTCAGCGTGGATGACATTGACCAGGCCGTTGCCCATTTGAGTGCCCACGGGATTGTTTGTGAGCCAATTCGTATCGATCCTTTCACCGATAAACGCTTCACCTTCTTTAACGATCCCGACGGCCTGCCGCTGGAGCTGTACCAGCAGTAACGCTTGCCAAGCGCGACATTGCCCGGTAACGTTCCGGGCAACGTTCCTTAAGCCAGTTCGATCATGACAGTGCCAGCAATAGCCCATTCTCTCCATCCTCACCGCCAGTTTCTGATTGCCTTCAGCGGCGGGCTCGACTCTACGGTTCTGCTGCATCAGATGGTGTGCTGGCGCAGGCAGTCGCCAGATGTCACCCTGCGCGCTATTCATATTCATCACGGTATTAGTCCGTTTGCCGATGACTGGGTGACGCACTGCGAGCACGTTTGCCAGCAGTGGCAGGTGCCGCTGAGTGTGAAACGGGTTACGCTGGTGGATGAAGGGCTGGGGACCGAGGCGCATGCCCGGCAGGCGCGGTATCAGGCTTTTCGTGAAGCCCTGCTGCCGGGGGAGGTGCTGGTGACGGCGCAGCATCTTGACGATCAATGTGAGACCTTTTTACTGGCGCTCAAACGCGGCAGCGGCCCGGCGGGATTATCCGCGATGGCCCGCGTTTCGCCGTTTGCTGACAGCGTATTGATCCGCCCTCTGCTGGGTGAAAGCCGGCATGCGTTAAGCCAGTGGGCTGACCGTCACCAGCTGCGCTGGATAGAAGATGAGAGCAACCAGGATGACGCCTATGACCGCAATTTTCTGCGCTTAAAGGTATTGCCACGGCTGAATGCACGCTGGCCGCACTTTGCTCAGGCCACCGCGCGCAGTGCGGAACTGTGCGCCGAGCAGGAGCAGTTGCTGGATGAGTTGCTTGGCGATGAATTAGGCTCGCTGGTGGATGAACACGGCGCGCTGGATCTGCCGCCGTTGCAGGCTAAAAGCCCGGTATTTCGCGCTGCGATACTGCGTCGCTGGCTGGCACGTCACGGTGCGCCGATGCCGTCGCGCGAGATGCTGGCACGCATCTGGCAGGAGATAGCCCTGGCGCGCGAAGATGCCTCGCCCTGCCTGCGAATGGGGGGATTTGAGCTTCGCCGGTATCGGAGCAAGTTATGGTGGGTAGCACCGCTTCCGCCACAGACAGAGAATATTTTCCCCTGGCGGGATATTTGCCAGCCGTTATCGCTGCCCGACGGGCTGGGCCAGTTAACGCTGGTGCCAGGCGGCGATATGCGTCTGCCGCTGGCCGATGAGCCGGTTTCGGTCCGTTTTAAGGCCGTGGGAACATTGCATATTATCGGGCGCAACGGCGGGCGCAAGCTCAAGAAAATTTGGCAGGAACTGGGCGTCGCGCCCTGGCATCGGGATACCACGCCACTGCTGTTTTACGGCGAAACGCTGGTGGCTGCGGCAGGTTACTTTATCACGCGGGACGGGCAGGCAGAGGTCGGTACTGGCGTGACGCTGGTGCAGGATCGGGGAAATGTCGGGTAACGCAACGCTTACCCGACAAGGGGAGGGATCAGGATTCACTCACCACCACGGTGCCGATGTCCGGGTGGCTGAAGCTGGTAATTTTGTCCAGGCGCAGTTCACGGCTGGTGCCGGACGCCTCCACAACCAGATACTCGATGTTTTTGCGCGAGACTAAATCCGCGGCTTTCGCCTTCAGGACTTCACCGTCTTTCAGTTCCAGCTTCAGCAAAAGATGCTGCTGGCAGGCGAGCTCGAGATTGTCATAGTCATCGCAATTGATGGGTTGATACGTTTCATTCATTGACATAATCGCTCACCAGTAAGTTCGCGGCAGCATACGCCGCCTTTTCTCTGACCGACTCTGAAAGGACATCATCCGCAGCCATTTCATTGAGCACTTTTAGTACGCAACCCAGCGCATCCGGGATATACCCCAAATCTCCGCTGGCGATTTCCGCATACCGCTTGCGTATTAACTCACAATATTGTTCCACATTCCCTCCTGTCAATGTCCTGACTTCACCGTGGATGCAAGTTTAAGCCTACGAAGATAAACCCTGTTTAGCAAGGCGACTATACCATAATCAAGTAAGCAATATCAGCGGGATGAAAACGTACCTGGATCACGGGGAACAGCCTTTTGCTGCCATTTTCGCTACAATAGAGGCTACTTTTTGAAGGAGCAGTTTCATGGCGCTGAAAGCGACAATTTATAAAGCGGTAGTTAACGTGGCCGATATGGATCGCCATCACTATCTTGATGCGACACTCACTCTGGCGCGTCATCCCTCTGAGACGCAGGAACGCATGATGCTGCGTCTGCTGGCGTGGATTAAATACGCCAATGAACGTCTTCAGTTTACGCGTGGACTGAGCGCCGAAGATGAGCCGGAAGCGTGGCTGCGCAACGATCATCTGGGCATTGATTTGTGGATTGAGCTGGGTCTGCCGGACGAACGGCGGATAAAAAAAGCCTGCTCTCAGTCCGCCGAGGTGGCGTTGTTTACCTATAACAGCCGCGCGGCCGATATCTGGTGGCAGCAGAATCAAAGTAAACTGTCACAGTTTAAAAATCTGAGCATCTGGTATCTCGACGACGCGCAGCTGGCGCAATTAAGCGCTTTCGCCGCCCGCACCATGACCTTACAGGCGACGATTCAGGAAGGGGCGATCTGGTTATCGGATAACGATAATAATCTGGAAATCCAGTTCACCACCTGGCAGCAGTCCGCATGATTGCCATATCCGGTAGCGTGGCGATTAGTGAAGATGAATTCACCATTACCGCCATCCGTGCACAAGGGGCTGGCGGACAAAATGTGAATAAAACCTCAACGGCGATCCATTTGCGTTTTGACATCCGGGCATCAACGCTGCCAGATTACTATAAAGCGCGTCTTCTTGCCGCCAGCCACCATTTGATCACCGATGACGGGACGATCATTATTAAATCGCAGGAGCACCGGACGCAGGAGATGAACCGGGAAGCGGCGATTGCCCGGCTGGTGTCGGTGATTCAGGAACTGACGGTAGTGCAAAAAAGCCGTCGCCCGACGCGTCCGACGCGCGCCTCGAAAGAGCGCAGGCTGGCGTCAAAATCGCAGAAGTCTTCAGTAAAATCGCTGCGTGGGAAAGTGAAACGCCCAACGGAATAAGTCGGGGAAGATAAGCCGGTACTGTTGCTGATTGAAGGCCACTTTTCGCTTAAGGCTGAGCCTGGTAGCCGCGAGCAGGTCAAAGTGTTAACGCCTGACAGCAAAATGACATTTGTGCCTGATAAAGGCTGTAAGGAATAAAAAAGCCCCGCGCTGACTGGCGCGGGGCTGCGTAAAGCGAACTTCAGGCGTTAGCCTTTGATCGCTTTGACCAGATAACTAACGATGTCGCCAGTCTTGATCAGCTGTTTCTCACCGTTACGGCGATATTTGTATTCGATATCGTCGTTGTCGAGGTTACGGTCACCCAGCACGATGGTGTGCGGAATGCCAATCAGCTCCATGTCGGCAAACATCACGCCCGGACGCTCTTTACGATCGTCCATCAGCACCTCAATGCCTTGCGCACGCAGCTCGGCATACAGCTTCTCCGCCAGCTCCTGAATGCGGAAAGACTTGTGCATATTCATCGGCAGAATAGCTACCTGGAACGGGGCGATAGCATCAGGCCATACAATGCCACGCTCATCATTATTCTGCTCGATAGCGGCGGCTACTACGCGAGTAACCCCGATACCATAACAGCCCATAGTCAGAGTCTGGTTGCGGCCATCTTCACCCTGTACAGACGCTTTCAGCGCTTCAGAATATTTGGTGCCGAGCTGGAAAATATGACCGACTTCAATACCGCGTTTGATCAGCAGCGTGCCCTGCCCATCCGGGCTTGGATCGCCAGCAACGACGTTACGGATATCAGCCACTTCTGGCGTCGCCACATCGCGATCCCAGTTAATACCGAAATAGTGTTTGCCATCGATGTTTGCACCCGCGGCGAAGTCGCTCATGGCGGCAACGGTACGGTCAATTACCACCGGAATCGGCATATTTACCGGACCGAGGGAACCCGGACCGGCATTCACCAGCGCGCGGATCTCTTCTTCCGTCGCGAAGGTCAGCGGGCTGGCAACCTGCGGCAGTTTTTCTGCTTTGACTTCGTTCAGTTCATGATCGCCGCGAACCAGCAGGGCAATCAGCGGAGATTTGCTGCCTTCAACGGTTTTCACCAGCAGCGTTTTGACCGTTTTTTCAACCGGCAGATTGAACTGCTCAACCAGCTCGGCGATGGTTTTGGCATTCGGCGTATCCACCACGGTCATTTCCTGAGTGGCAGCGGCACGCGGTGCTTTTGGTGCGACAGCTTCAGCAAATTCAATGTTGGCGGCGTAGTCAGAGGTATCGGAGAAGATCACATCATCTTCGCCGCTCTGCGCCAGTACCTGAAATTCATGCGAGGCGCTGCCGCCGATAGAACCGGTATCCGCCTGAACCGCGCGGAAATCCAGACCCATGCGGCTGAAGATTTTGCTGTACGCGGCGTACATTACATCATAGGTTTCCTGCAACGATTCCTGGGAGGTATGGAAAGAGTAGGCATCTTTCATCAGGAATTCGCGGGAACGCATGACGCCAAAGCGCGGACGCACTTCGTCGCGGAACTTAGTCTGGATCTGGAAGAAGTTCAGCGGCAGTTGTTTGTAAGAGCTCAGCTCATTACGGATCAGGTCGGTGATCACTTCTTCGTGTGTCGGACCGAGGACGAACGGACGCTCGCCACGGTCAACGAAACGCAGCAGTTCCGGGCCGTACTGCTCCCAACGACCACTCTCAACCCACAAATCGGCCGGTTGAACCACTGGCATCGACACCTCAATGGCACCGGCGTTGTTCATCTCTTCACGCACGATGTTTTCGACTTTTTTCAGAACGCGCAGGCCGGTCGGCAGCCAGGTATATAATCCGGAGGCCAGCTTGCGGATCATCCCGGCGCGCAGCATCAGCTGGTGGCTGATGACCTCGGCGTCGGCAGGTGTCTCCTTCAGAGTGGAGAGCAGATATTGGCTAGTACGCATGTTATTACGGTTCCATTTGGACGATCGGAACAGGCTCAGTGCGAGCCTGACGCAAAAAAAGTGGTTTAGTTTACCAGTGTGGCGGGGATGCCAAAAGAGAGAGCGATAAAATTAGCGTGCTTCCAGGGCAAAGACTTCAAATCCAGCGTCAGTGACACGCCAGCGCACGTTGAAATCCTCCAGCCATACCGCGTAAGTTTTTCCCGTTTCTTCCTCTTTACGATAGGCCGGGCGGGGATCCTGCGCCAGCACCTCAGAAATGAACGTTCTGAAATGCGGATACTGCTTTTGCAGTGCGAGGAGCTGTTGCTCAATGTCGGCAGTAAAGGTGACGGTCATATCCGCTAATGGCGGCTGTTGTGCATAGCCCGCACGGGCATCAGGTAGCGATTCGGCGAAGGGCAAATAGGGTTTGATATCAATAACCGGCGTGCCATCGACCAGATCCAGCCCGCCTAATTGCAGGATCACCTGATCTTTGTGGCAACGTATCCCCTTCAACTCAACCAGCGACATGCCGACAGGATTTGGGCGAAAGGTCGAGCGGGTGGCAAAAACGCCCATTCTGGTGTTACCGCCAAGCCGGGGAGGGCGTACCGTGGGACGCCAGCCGCCCTCCATGGTCTGATGAAACACAAAGACAATCCACAAATGACTGAATGTCTCCAGACCACGTACTGCTTCAGCGTGGTTGTAGGGCGCAAGCAGATGAAGTTCGCCGCCTGCGCTTTTTACCAGCCCTGGCTGACGCGGTACGGCAAACTTCTCTTTATAAGGTGAGCGGATAACGCCTATCTGCTCAAACTGAAATGCACTCATTTTGCCGAAACGTTAAGCGCGGATCCGACGCAAACAGCCTGACGATAGCAGCCCGGCGTGCCGCTGGTGACTTCACAGCTGTGCAGCAGAACGGCATTGGCATGCATTTTGGAAGCATTAATCTGCATACGCTTACGGGCGGTCGGGATATTCGGCGGTGAATCCTGATTCGAGGCCTGGCAGGAATCGCCTGAAACTTCACCCAGATCGCGGAAAGGTTTTCCGACTAACGCTTCTGCATCCGTATAGATTTTTACTGGCGCGGCATAGGTTGTTTTCGGTTTTGCGGTTTCCGCTTTTGGCGGGACAGCGGTGCTTTGGACAGGTTCGACGGGAGATCTGCTTAATATGGAGCAGCCGCTAAGCATAAGTGCGACTAAACAGATCGGTAAAGCACGCATAATATTTCCTCAATGAATAACTGGGTGGTGAACTATTGAATCAGGTGCCCGCATAAATGACAAGACGGGCATGAGCCCGTCCTGAATGATATTACAGAGAGAAAAGATTACCAGCCTTTAACAGCACCGCCGTTAAACACTTTATTAGCTTCCTGGTAAACTTCTTCCGACTGGTAAGCCTGAACAAACTTTTTCACGTTTTCCGCGTCTTTATTATCTTCACGCGTCACGATCAGGTTCACATACGGGGAATCTTTGTCTTCAACGAAGATACCGTCTTTCGCCGGGGTCAGGCCAATCTGGCTGGCGTAGGTGGTATTAATGACCGCCAGCGCGATTTGGGCATCGTCCAGTGAGCGCGGCAGCTGCGGCGCTTCCAGCTCAACCAGCTTCAGGTTTTTCGGATTTTCCGTAACGTCGAGAACGGTCGGCAGCAGGCCTACGCCATCTTTCAGTTTGATCAGCCCCTGTTTTTGCAGCAGCAGCAGAGAGCGTCCGAGGTTGGTCGGATCGTTAGGCACGGCAACCTGGGAGCCATCCTGTAATTCATCAATCGATTTGATTTTTTTGGAGTAGCCAGCGATCGGATAAACAAAGGTGTTCCCGGCAATAGCCAGTTTATAACCGCGATCTTTGATTTGCTGATCCAGATACGGTTTATGCTGGAAAGCATTGGCGTCGATATCGCCTTTACTCAGCGCTTCGTTCGGCAGCACATAGTCATTAAACGTCACCAGCTCGACGTCCAGACCGTATTTTTCTTTCGCGACTTTTTGCGCGGCTTCGGCAACCTGTTGTTCAGCACCGACAATCACGCCGACTTTAATATGGTTAGGATCTTTTTCATCCTGGCCGCAACCGACCAGGGCCAGAGAACCGATCAACGCTCCGACTGCCGCAAAGGTTTTAAATTTGAACGTCATACTATTTCCTTACTTAGCGTATTAGTGTTGTGTGATGCTATTTATGAGTGACAGAACGGACGATACGATCGCCTGCGAACTGAATTAAATAAACCAGAACGACGAGTAATACCAGCACCGTATTCATTACCGTGGCGTTGTACCCGATATAACCATACTGATAGCCTATCTGCCCGAGGCCGCCTGCGCCGACAGCACCGCCCATTGCGGAGTAGCCGACCAGCGTAATCAGCGTAATCGTCGCGGCATTCACCAGGCCCGGCAAGGCTTCCGGCAGCAGCACTTTGCGTACAATCTGCATTGGCGTCGCTCCCATTGCACGCGAGGCTTCGATCAGCCCGGCGGGGATCTCCAGCAGCGCATTCTCAACCATACGGGCAATAAACGGTGCTGCACCGACGGTAAGCGGAACAATGGCGGCCTGTAACCCAATAGAGGTGCCGACAATGACACGAGTAAAGGGGATCATCCATACCAACAAGATAATGAACGGAATGGAACGGAAGATATTTACCAGCGCCGACAGGGTGCGGTAAAGCTTCGCATTTTCAATGATTTGTCCCGGACGAGTCACATATAAAAGTACGCCTACCGGCAGGCCGATGACAAAGCCGAAGAAACCGGAAACAAAGGTCATGGCCAGCGTTTCCCATACGCCACGCAGTAATAACCACATCATTGGCTCAGACATAACCCAGTACCTCTACTTTCACGTGGTGTTCCTGCAACCAGGCAATGGCAGCTTGTGTATCTTGTTGCGTGCCGTGCATTTCGGTCAGCATGATGCCGAACTTAACGCCACCGGCGTAATCCATCTGCGCGCTGATAATATTGTTGTTGACGTTAAAACGACGAGCGGTTTCTGACAGCAGCGGGGCGTCGACCGACTGGCCGGTGAATTCCATGCGCAGCATCGGCACGCTATCCGCAGTCGATTCGGCTTTCAGACGCAGCAGATAATCTTCCGGAATATCCAGATGCAGCGTGGACTGAATAAACTGTTGTGCCAGCGGGGTTTTCGGGTGAGAAAACACTTCGCTGACTTTATCCTGTTCGATAAGCTCGCCGTTGCTGATCACGGCTACGCAATCGCAGATACGCTTCACTACATCCATTTCATGCGTGATCAGCAGAATGGTCAGCCCTAAACGGCGATTGATATCCTTTAATAGTTCGAGAATGGAACGCGTTGTGGCCGGATCGAGGGCGCTGGTGGCTTCATCACACAGCAGAACTTTCGGATTGCTGGCAAGGGCGCGGGCAATAGCCACACGCTGCTTTTGTCCGCCGGAAAGATTGGCCGGGTAGCTGTCATGTTTATCACTCAGCCCCACCAGGTCGAGCAGCTCTTTCACCCGGCGATTGATTTCTTCGCGCGGCGTAGCATCCAGTTCGAGTGGCAGCGCAACGTTACCAAAAACGGTGCGCGAGGCCAGCAGGTTAAAATGCTGGAAAATCATGCCTATCTGACGGCGCGCTTTTGTGAGGGCGGAAGCAGAAAGCGTGGTGAGTTCCTGACCGTCAACCTGCACGCTCCCCTGCGTCGGGCGCTCAAGTAAGTTTACGCAGCGGATAAGCGTACTTTTACCCGCACCGGAAGCGCCAATGACGCCGTAGATTTGCCCGGCAGGAATATGCAGGCTGACATCGTTCAGAGCCTGGATAGTGTGATTTCCTTGCTGGAAAACCTTAGTAATATTGGAAAGTTTAATCATTAGAGTATTTGTTATCGCTCTGGTGTTAGCCGTGGCATTTTCTTCTGCCATAGACGGGGAGTACCCGCTAATGTGATGGATGTTAAGGCATCCAGACGGCTAAATCAATCTGGCTTTATGCTTTCAGCGCTTTAATGGCCGCTGAAACATGCGATACTAACTGAACATGCCTTTTTCAGGAGCAATGCGGTGGCAAAATCAGTACCAGCTATATTTCTCGATCGTGACGGCACGCTTAATGTCGATCATGGGTATGTACACGAAATTGATGCGTTTGAATTTATTGATGGCGTGATCGACGCTATGCGTGAATTAAAAGAGATGGGCTATGCGCTGGTGCTGGTGACGAACCAGTCCGGCATTGCACGCGGTAAGTTCACCGAAGAGCAGTTTGAAACGCTGACGGAATGGATGGACTGGTCGCTGGCAGATCGTGGTGTCGATTTAGATGGCATCTACTATTGCCCTCATCACCCGCAGGGCAGCGTGGAAGAATTCCGTCAGACCTGTGATTGTCGCAAACCTCATCCGGGAATGCTGCTCTCAGCAAAGGACTATCTGCACATTGATATGGCCGCTTCTTATATGGTGGGCGATAAAATGGAGGATATGCAGGCGGCAGCGGCAGCGGGCGTCGGCACAAAAGTGCTGGTGCGAACCGGTAAACCGGTAACCGAAGACGCAGAGAAAGCGGCTGATTGGGTGATTAACAGCCTTGCAGACCTGCCATCGGCTATCAAAAAGCGCTAAAAACAGGCGTTATGCTCAAAAGGTGAGCGGTTGAAATAAAATTGCATTTTTCCCCTTGTCATACGGCGCGAACTCCCTATAATGCGCCTCCATCGACACGGCGGATGTGAATCACTTCACACAAACAGCCGGTCCGGTTGAAGAGAAAAATCCTGAAATTCAGGGTTGACTCTGAAAGAGGAAAGCGTAATATACGCCACCTCGCGACGGTGAGCTGTAAGCCGCGTCGCAACTGCTCTTTAACAATTTATCAGACAATCTGTGTGGGCACTCGAAGATACGGATTCTTAAATGCCGAAAGGCAAAGATGAATACCAAGTCTCAAGAGTGAACACGTAATTCATTACGAAGTTTAA
>NZ_JADGMI010000004.1 GCF_015234305.1 Superficieibacter sp. 1612_C1 | reverse complement strand
GAATTAAACTTCGTAATGAATTACGTGTTCACTCTTGAGACTTGGTATTCATTTTTGCCTTTCGGCATTTAAGAATCCGTATCTTCGAGTGCCCACACAGATTGTCTGATAAATTGTTAAAGAGCAGTTGCGACGCGCTTTAGCGCTGTGTCGCGAGGTCCCGTATAATACGTTTTCCTCATTCAGAGTCAAGCGTTTATTTTCGCTTTTCTCCGTCGGCGTTCTCATTCGAACCCCGCTGACCCGGCGGCTTGCGTGCCGTTGTTCCGTGTCAGTGGAGGCGCATTATAGGGAGTTATTCCGGGCTGACAAGCATAAATTTAAAATAATTTACTAAGCGCGTTTTTTTTCACCAAATTGCTGCCTGTTACGCCATATAATCCTTCAAATGCTGTTTTTACCACCGCCGCCAGCCACAAATGGCATACTAGAACGCGTGAAAAAGATTAAGGAACGGCATTTATGAAGCTAAGCGCACAGCAGCTGGCTGCTCAAAAGAACCTTTCATATGTGCTGGCAGAGAAACTGGCGCAGAAAATCTTGCAGGGTGTTTATGCCCCGGAGAGCATCCTGCCCGGTGAAATAGAGCTGGGCGAGCAATATGGCGTAAGTCGTACCGCCGTGCGAGAGGCGATAAAAACCCTGACAGCAAAAGGAATGGTTTTGCCCCGCCCGCGCATCGGCACGCGAGTCATGCCGCAAAGCGACTGGAACTTCCTTGATAAAGAACTGCTCTCATGGTGGATGACCGAAGACAACTTTCAGGACGTGGTGCAGCACTTCCTTATTATGCGCAGCAGCCTGGAGCCTCAGGCCTGCCTGCTGGCCGCAACGCGGGGAAGCGCTGAGCAAAAAGCGCAGTTGAACACTTTAATGGAGGAGATGGTCTACCTGAAGCAGCATTTTCAGCGCGATCGCTGGGTAGAGGTGGATATGGCCTGGCACGAACACATCTATAAGATGAGCGGTAATCCTTTTCTGACCTCTTTCGCCACCTTGTTTCAGTCGGTCTACCATATTTACTTCACCTCTATTACGCACAATGAAGTGATCAAACTCGATTTACATCAGGCTATCGTTGATGCCATTCAGGATAGCGATGGTCATCGGGCGCTGGCGGCCTGCCAGGCACTATTAAACGCGCCGGATCACTTGCCAGGAACGAAGGAGTAAGCATGACGAAGAAAAAAGGGATCAGCATGGCCGGTTTGCCATGGATTGCGGCAATGGCTTTTTTTATGCAGGCGCTGGATGCCACCATACTGAATACCGCTCTTCCCGCCATCGCACAAAGTCTTGATCGTTCCCCCTTAGCCATGCAATCGGCCATTATCAGCTATACCCTGACGGTCGCCATGCTGATTCCGGTCAGCGGATGGCTGGCGGATCGTTTCGGGACTCGCCTGGTCTTTATGACGGCGGTCAGCCTGTTTACGCTCGGTTCTCTGGCTTGCGCACTTTCCGGCTCGCTCATGGCGCTGGTGATTTTCCGCGTGATCCAGGGAATTGGCGGCGCGATGATGATGCCGGTTGCCCGCCTGGCATTATTACGCGCCTATCCCCGCAGCGAACTATTGCCGGTACTCAACTTTGTGACCATGCCTGGCCTGGTCGGGCCGATTCTCGGTCCGTTGCTCGGCGGTGTACTGGTAACGTGGGCAAGCTGGCACTGGATCTTCCTGATTAATATTCCCATTGGCATCGCGGGGCTGTTATACGCACGCAAATATATGCCGAACTTCACGACGCCCCGTCGCGGCTTCGATATGAGCGGCTTCCTGCTTTTCGGTCTTGGACTGGTCCTTTTCTCCAGTGGGATGGAGTTGTTTGGCGAAAAAATCGTAGCGACGTGGATTGCGCTGGCTATTATCGCGTTGAGCATCATTTTACTGCTGGGCTATATTCGCCATGCCCGCCGTCATCCGAATCCGCTTATTGCCCTGCCGATGTTTAAAACGCGAACCTTTTCCGTGGGTATCGCCGGAAACCTGGCAACGCGTCTGGGAACCGGCTGCGTTCCTTTCCTTATGCCGTTGATGTTGCAGGTCGGCTTTGGCTATCCGGCGCTGATAGCCGGTTGCATGATGGCCCCGACGGCGATTGGTTCTATTCTGGCGAAGTCGATGGTAACGCAGGTGCTTCGACGACTGGGCTATCGCCGCACGCTGGTTGGGGTTACCGTGTTTATTGGACTGATGATTGCGCAGTTCTCGCTGCAATCGCCTGCTTACCCCATCTGGTTGATGCTCATCCCGCTATTTATTCTGGGGATGGCCATGTCGACGCAGTTTACCTCAATGAATACCATCACCCTGGCTGACCTGACCGATGAAAACGCCAGTAGCGGTAATAGTATGCTGGCTGTGACCCAGCAATTATCGATCAGCCTGGGGGTAGCCATCAGCGCGGCGGTACTGCGATTTTATGAAGGCTTTGATAACGCGAATACCGTGGAGCAATTCCACTACACCTTTATTACGATGGGCGCATTAACGGTGCTCTCCGCCGCGGTGTTTATGCTGCTACGACCGAAAGACGGACGGAACCTGATAAAAGAACGTCATTAACCACGTGTCGAGCCGCGAACCACCAGCTCCGGCGTCAGTTGAACCCGCTGCTGTTGCTGATCGGGCTGCGCCATTCGATGAATAAGCACATCAATGGCCAGCTCGCCCAGTTCATCTTTCGGTTGATGAACGGTGGTCAGCGGCGGGGTCATATAACGCGCCAGTTCAATATCATCATATCCCACAATCCCCATATCCTCGGGAATACGCTTGCCCGCCTGATAAAGCGCCTGATAAGCCCCCACGGCCATCGCATCATTCCCGGCAAAAACTGCCTCGGGCGGAACAGGATGTGCAAGCAACTGCTGCATTGCGGCAAAACCACCGCCAAACTCAAAATTGCCGGTAATTTCGTATCCATCGGGGATGGCAAGGCCCGCCCGGTGCATGGCTTTGCGATATCCCTCAAGACGCAGACGGGCAGGCGTCTTATCAAGTGGCCCCGTCAGGCAGCCAATCCGCGTATAGCCCTGGTCGATCAAATGCTGCGTCGCTAAATCGCCGCCCAGCAACGAGTTATCCTGGATCAGATCGCTGTCACCATCGAAGGGTGCCCAGTCCATCATTACGGTAGGAACGGAAGGATAACGCTGCATAATTTCTTGTGAGGGCTGATGCGTTTCGGTACACAGCAACAGCAGTCCATCGACGCGTTTTTGCATCAGCGTTTCAAGGTTCTGATTCATCCGCTGCTCGTCGCCTTCGGTATTACACAGTACCAGGCTGTAGCCGCGCTCAAAACAGCTGCGCTCTACGCCACGCACCAGCTCGGAGTAAAACGGGTTGGTACTGGCGGTAATCAGCATTCCGATAGTCCGGGTCTGATTCAGTTTGAGGCTGCGCGCCAGCGCGGAAGGCGCATAGTTGAGGGTTTTGATGGCGGCAGCCACTTTGTCAGTGATGGCCTCACTGACAAAGCGATCTTTATTAATGACGTGAGACACCGTTGAGGTGGAAACGCCCGCCAGGCGGGCAACGTCCTTCATGGTAGCCAATGTTTACCCCTGCTGACGTAAAAACAGGTCAATCTCATCACGCCACGGTACCGACGGCTGCGCGCCTTTTCGGGTGACCGCAATCGCCGCCGCCGCGTGGGCAAAACGGATCGCGTCCGCCAGCGGTTTTTCTTCCAGCAGTGCCGTGATCAGCGCGCCGTTAAAGGTGTCCCCTGCCGCGATGGTATCGACCGCCTCGACTTTGAAACCGGGAACACGCTGCCCCTTACCTTCTACACTGGCCCAGACGCCACGACTGCCCAGCGTAATAATGACCGTTTTGATGCCTTTATTATGTAGCGCCTGCGCCGCTTTCGCCGCATCGTCATCATTTTTAACCGCGATCCCGGTCAGCTTCTCCGCTTCGGTTTCATTCGGCGTAATAATATCCACCAGCGTCAGCAGCTCATCCGGCAACTCCCGCGCGGGCGCGGGATTCAGCGCAACCGTGGTGTGATGCTGATGGGCAATTTTCGCCGCCGCCAGCACGCTCTCAATCGGCGACTCCAGTTGCATCAGCAGTACCGAAGCCTGAGCAATGCGTTCCCGCTGCGCCTCGACCAGCGCAGGAGAAAGCGCGGCGTTAGCACCCGCATGAATCCCGATCACATTCTCGCCTTCGCCGTTAACGAAGATCAGCGCCACGCCGGTAGATTCGCCAGCGATAGTGCTGACCGGCTCGACATCGATATTATCGCTTACCAGTTGCTTACGGATACGTTCACCCGTGTCATCATCGCCGGTACAGGCGATAAACGCGATGCTGGCACCGCTACGCCCGGCGGCTACCGCCTGGTTCGCGCCCTTACCGCCAAACGCAACTTGATACTGATTGCCGGTAACGGTTTCACCGGGTGCCGGGAAAGCGTTGAGATTAAGAATGTGATCGGCATTGATGCTGCCGAGAACGACGAGATGGCCTGCGTTTTTCATATCCAGAGTGTCCCTTTAAGTGCGCCACCGGAACCGGTGGCGCGTGCCCTGCTTTTCTTTTTAAAATTACTGTTTGATAACCAGTTTCAGATCAACCGGGTATTTCGCCTGAACTTTCTCGCCTTTCAGCACTTTGTCAGCCGTTTCGACGCCTTTCGCGCCGATCTGCTCCGGCAACTGAGCAATTGTCGCGGCCAGTTTGCCATCGTTTACCGCTTTTTCGCCATCCGGCGTACCGTCAAATCCGACCACCATCACATCTGATTTACCGGCGGTTTGCAGCGCACGCAGTGCACCCAGCGCCATTTCGTCATTCTGGGCGAACACGGCCTTAACATCCGGGTGGGCAGTGAGCAAGTTCTGCATCACGTTCAGACCCTTAGTACGGTCGAAATCTGCCGGCTGGCTGGCCAGCACGTTAAATTTGTGAGCCGCTACCGCCTGCTGGAAGCCTTCACCACGTTCACGCGCGGCGGAAGTCCCGGCAATGCCCTGAAGCTCAATCACTTTCGCGCCTTCGCCCGCTTTTTTGGCGATGTAGTCGCCAGCAATTTTGCCGCCCAGCACGTTATCAGACGCGATGTGGCTAACTACATCGCCTTTCGATGCCTGACGGTCCAGCGTAATCACCGGGATGTTCGCCTGGTTCGCCATCTTCACGGCGTTACCCACCGCATCAGAATCGGTCGGGTTGATCAGCAAGATTTTGGTGCCACGTACCGTTAAATCCTGAACGTTCGCCAGCTCTTTCGCCGGGTTATTCTGTGAATCCAGAACCACCAGGTTGTAGCCCAGTTTATCCGCTTCTTTTTGCGCGCCGTCCTTCAGGGAAACAAAGAACGGGTTATTGAGCGTGGAAACCACCAGCGCAATGGTGTCTTTCGCCATTGCGTTCGCGCTGACCGTAGCACTCAGTGCAACAGCAGAAACCAGAGTAGCCAGTTTTTTCATGTTCATATTTAAGATGTCCTGTAGTGTCGTTATTACTGTTTTTTGTTGTCTACCAGCACCGCCAGCAAAATCACCACCGCTTTAACGATCATCTGGTAATAGGAGGAAACACCTAACAAATTCAGGCCATTATTCAGGAAGCCAAGAATTAATGCGCCGATCAACGTCCCAACTATGCGACCTTTACCGCCCGCCAGGCTTGTCCCGCCCAGCACCACCGCCGCGATAGCATCCAGTTCATAGCCGGTGCCTGCGGTTGGCTGCGCAGAAGAGAGACGCGCGACTTCAATAATCCCCGCCAGCGACGCCAGCAGACCGCTTAGTGAATAGACGATGACTTTGATTTTATTAACGCTAATGCCGGACAGACGCGTTGCCGCCTCGTTACCACCCAGCGCATAGATATAACGGCCCAGACGCGTATGGTGCAGCATGTACCACGCGGCAAGGAAGACGATTCCCATGATCCACACCGGCGTCGGCACTCCCAGCGGACGGCCAATGCCGAACCAGCCAAACAGATCGGCGTTATCGGTAAAGCCGGTATTTACCGGGCTGCCGTTGGTGTACACCATTGTTACGCCGCGAAGAAGAAGCATCATCACCAGGGTGGCGATAAATGCCTGTACACGCCCTTTTGCCACGATCACGCCAGTAACAGCACCGATAGCCGCGCCTAACGCCAGCGAGGCGGCAACCGCCACCAGCGCGTTGACTTCAACCCCAACGATTGACGCCGCCACTGCGCCAGTGAGCGCCATCAAGGAGCCAACGGACAAGTCGATGCCTGATGTCAGGATCACCAGCGTCATCCCCACCGCCATGATGGCGTTGACCGAGGTTTGCTGAAGAATGTTGAACAGGTTATTGACGGTAAAAAAGTTCGGACTCATGGTGGAGACAATCGCGATCAGCACCAGCAGAGCGATCAGCGATTTTTGCTCCATCAGCCATGCTTTGGTGAAATAACGGCGTCCAGAAACAGTCTGGGTAGTCATTGTATTACTCCTGATTCACGCGATTAAGCTTGCCGACGGCGGCAGCCATTAACACTTCCTGAGTGGCCTGCTCGCGAGTAAACTCACCGCCGTTGTGGCCTTCGTGCATAACAATAATGCGATCGCTCATCCCTAAGACTTCCGGCATCTCGGAGGAGACCAGAATGATACTCAGGCCCTCAGCCTTAAACTGGTTGATGAGCTGATAAATCTCTTTCTTGGCACCGACATCCACGCCGCGCGTCGGCTCATCCAGAATCAGGACTTTTGGCCGCGTCATCAGACCGCGGGCAATCGCCACTTTCTGCTGATTACCGCCGGAAAGCAGGCCGATCGCCTGTTCCATTGACGGCGTTTTGACGTTAAACAGGCGGATAAAATCGCCTACCGCCTGCTGCTCATCTTTATGCTTCAGGCCACCGCCCGCCCGGCTAAAGTAGCGCAGCGCGGTGAGAGACATGTTTTCTTTTACCGACATGCCCAGCACCAGGCCGTCACGTTTGCGGTCTTCGGAGATATAGACGATGCCGTTCGCCAGCCCGTCCTGCGGCGTGCGCGTCACCACTTCACGTCCGCCCAGCGTGACGTAACCGCTGGTACGCGGTAATGCGCCATACAGCACTTTCATTAATTCGGTACGGCCTGCGCCCATCAGCCCGGCCACGCCAAGGATTTCACCCTTGCGCAGGGTAAAGGACACGTCATTCACCCCCGGTCCACACAGGTTATCGACCTTCAGGAGAATTTCCCCCGGCGCTTTGTCGAGGCGCGGATACTGATCTTCCAGTTTACGCCCGACCATCATCTCAATCAGCGTATCTTCGCTCAGACTGACCACTTCGCGCTCGGCAATGAACTGCCCGTCACGAAAGACGGTAACGTCATCGCAAATTTCGAAGATCTCTTTCATACGGTGGGAGATATAAACGATGCCGCGCCCCTGCGCTTTTAATTCGCGGATCACGCGGAACAGTGATTCTGTTTCGGTATCGGTGAGCGCATCGGTCGGTTCATCCATGATGATGACTTTCGATTCAAAGCTCAGCACTTTGGCGATTTCAACCATCTGCTGATCGCCGATCGACAATTCACCTACCAGCCGGTCGCTTTTAAAGCGCAGATTAAGTTTTGCCAGCAGGGTGTTCGCTTCGGCATACATCCTTTTCCAGTCGATTTTGCCAAAGCGGTTAACAAATTCACGGCCGAGGAAGATATTTTCCGCGATGCTCAATTGCGGGATCAGGTTCAGTTCCTGATGAATAATACCGATGCCCGCATCCTGCGAGGATTTCGGACCGTTAAACGTCGTTTCCTGGCCCAGCCACAGCAGCGATCCGGCATCGCGGGTATAGATGCCGGTCAGCACTTTCATCATTGTGGATTTGCCCGCGCCGTTTTCCCCCACCAGCGCCATGACGCGGCCAGGATAAACATTGAGCGCCGCTCCGGAGAGGGCTTTTACGCCAGGGAACGCTTTGTCGATCCCTTTGAGTTGCAGTAATGCGTCCATGATGGCCTCAGAACGTCACGCCAGCACAGAGAATAATATTCGCATACGGGGAACACTCCCCGCTGCGAATGACCGCCTGACTATCTGCGGTTTGTTTTTTGAAGTCCTCATGCGAGATGTAATGGACTTCTATGGTGTTTCCCTGGTGTTGTTGCAGTTGCTCAATATGGTTGAGCAACGTTTCGTGGAGCTGCGGATTATGCTGTTTAATTTCCGTCGCGAGGATCGCTGCTTCAACCTGCATCTCACTGGTGACCACGTCCAGGACCTGCATAAAGCCAGGCACACCCTGGGTTAATGCCATATCAATACGCGACGTGCTGGACGGGATGGGCAAGCCCGCATCACAGACCACCAGCGTATCGGTATGTCCCAGCAGAGAGATCGCCGATGAAATTGCAGAATTCAGCACCGTACCTTTTTTCATTTTTTTGCTCCACTAGCGAAACGTTTCGCTGATAAGGAGTGTAGCGTGGCTGGTGATGAGAAAACCATCGTGTCGTTGCAGAAATGTGATCGCCGTCGAAACGTTTCGCTAAGGTAAATGTAGAGGATGTTGTTGCGGGAAACAGACAATAGATACCAGGTGAGCAAACGCGTCACCCGGCATACTCAACACGTTAAATTTCGACCTGCGTCCCCAGCTCAATCACCCGGTTAGGCGGGATCTCAAACTGGTCTGGCGCGCGCAGCGCATTGCGCTGGAGCAGCAGGAAGAGCTTGCCGCGTAGCCGCAGATAGAGCGGCCGCTTGCCAATGATCAGCGACTCGTGCGACATAAAGAACGAGGTTTCCATCATCCGGCAGCTTAAGCCTTCCAGACCACAGCGGTGGAAGACCTCCTCCACATTCGGCGTTTCGCGCCAGCCGTAGCTCGCCACCACCCGCCAGAAGGTCGGCGAAAGCTGTTCGATCTGCACACGCTTCACGTTATGCACGTAAGGCGCATCTTCCGTGCGCAGAGTCAGCAGGATCACGCGTTCGTGCAGCACCTTGTTATGCTTGAGGTTATGCATCAGCGCAAAGGGGATCACGTTCAGCGCGCGGGACATATAGACTGCGGTGCCTGGTACGCGAACCGGCGGCGACTTCTCTAATGAGGCGATCATCGCCTCCAGAGAATTGCCGTGCTCGTGCATACGGCGCAGCAGGCGGAAACGTTCACTTTTCCAGGTGGTCATAACCGTAAACATAATCAGCCCCAGGCTAAGCGGTAGCCAGCCGCCGGAGACGATTTTATCCAGGTTCGCCGAGAACAGCGGGATATCAATGCACAGGAATGCCACGAGAATGAAAGCCACAAGAAACTTATTCCAGTGCCAGTTTTTACGCGCCACGGTCGTAGAGAGGAAAGAGGTCAAGACCATCGTCCCGGTCACCGCTATTCCGTAAGCCGCCGCCAGATTGCTGGAGTGTTCAAAGCTGACGATGACAATCACCACCGAGGTATACAGCAGCCAGTTCACGAACGGGATGTAAATCTGCCCGGATTCCATCTCAGAGGTATGGATAATACGCATCGGCGACAGATAGCCCAGACGCACCGCCTGACGGGTCAGCGAGAAGACGCCGGAAATCACCGCCTGCGAGGCGATAACCGTCGCCAGCGCGGCAACAATCAGCAGCGGGATCAGCGCCCAGTCCGGTGCCAACAGGAAGAAGGGGTTTTTAATCGCCTCTGGGTGACGCAGCAGCAGCGCGCCCTGGCCGAAATAGTTGAGCACCAGCGATGGCAGCACGACCGAAAACCATGCCAGCCGGATCGGCAGCTTGCCGAAATGGCCCATATCCGCATACAACGCTTCAACACCGGTAATGGACAGCACCACCGCGCCGAGGGCGACAAATGAGATGGTTTTATACTCAAGGAAGAAATGGACCGCCCACATCGGATTCAGGGCGTGCAGGACGTCCGGGTTGGCAATGATGCTGCGCAGGCCGAGCACCGCCAGAATCAGAAACCAGATCAGCATAATGGGCGCAAAAAGCTTCCCCACGATGCCGGTACCGTGCTTCTGGATCATAAATAGCAGCGTCAGAACAATAATGGAGAGCGGCACTACCCACGTATCGAGCTGTGGCGCGACGATTTCCAGCCCTTCTATCGCCGACATCACCGATATTGCCGGGGTGATGACCACCTCCCCATAGAAGAAGCTGCCGCCAATCAGCCCCATGATCACCAGCACCGAGGTCATTCTGGCAGAGGTATTGCGCCCCGCCAGCGACATCAGCGTCAGGATCCCGCCTTCACCGGCGTTGTCCGCCCGCATGACGAAGGTCAGGTACTTAATCGACACCACAAAAATCAGAAGCCAGAAAATCAGCGACAAAAAACCAAACACGGCGTCGCGCTCTACGCCAAAACCAAACTGGCCGGAAAGACACTCACGCAGCGTATAAAGTGGGCTGGTGCCGATATCACCGTAGACAACCCCAATGGCTGCGAGCGTTATCGCAGACAATGATTGCTTATTATCAGTGCTCATAGACAAATCTTACGTTGGAATAAGGAATGTGCGCGTAGTCCCTTGGCCCACAAAAAACGCACAGTATGCATGATAAATGGCAAAATCGTACCCCTAAGTGAACTCAGGTTAACTTGGCGCAAAGAAAATGAACCAGTTGTTCAGTCTATTACCGGCCTGACACGAAAACGCTATACTCGCATTTTACCGCTGCAACACGGCAGAAGGACGCAATTTGATTATGGCTCAATCACATCTGTTAGCAGAAAGAATTTCCCGCCTGAGCAATGCCCTGGAAAAAGGACTTTATGAACGCAGCCACGCCATCCGCCTGTGCCTGCTGGCCGCGTTAAGCGGCGAAAGCGTTTTCCTGTTAGGCCCGCCGGGAATCGCCAAAAGCCTGATTGCGCGCCGCTTAAAATATGCCTTTCAACACGCGCGGGCGTTTGAATATTTAATGACTCGCTTTTCTACGCCGGAAGAGGTTTTCGGTCCGCTATCCATTCAGGCGCTAAAAGATGAAGGACGCTACGAGCGCCTCACTGCGGGCTATCTGCCGGAAGCGGAAATCGTCTTTCTGGATGAGATCTGGAAAGCGGGTCCGGCGATCCTCAATACGCTGCTGACCGCCATCAACGAACGTCATTTTCGCAACGGTGCGCATGAGGAGAAAATCCCCATGCGCCTGCTGGTCGCGGCCTCCAACGAACTGCCGGAGGCGGACAGTAGCCTTGAGGCGCTTTACGACCGTATGTTAATCCGTCTGTGGCTGGATAAAGTCCAGGAGAAAGGCAACTTCCGCGCCATGCTGACCAGCCAGCAGGAAGAGGGTGAGAATCCGGTCGCCGCCGGTTTGCAGGTCACGGACGAAGAGTTCGCCCAGTGGCAAATCGATATCGGCAACGTCAAACTGCCGGACGCCGTTTTCGAACTCATCTATCTGTTGCGTCAGCAGCTTGATAACCTGCCCGCCGCGCCCTATGTCTCCGATCGCCGCTGGAAAAAAGCGATCCGTTTGCTTCAGGCCAGCGCCTTTTTTAGCGGGCGTGACGCTATTGCGCCTATCGACGTGATCCTGCTGAAAGACTGCCTGTGGCACGATGCGGAAAGTAAAAATCTGATGCAGCAGCAGCTCGAAATATTGATGACCGGGCACGCCTGGCAGCAGCAATCCCTGCTGACCCGCCTGGGCGCGATAACCCAGCACCGTATTCAACTTCAGCAACAACAAAGCGATAAAACCGCGCTGAAAGTGACGCGTCAGGGCGGCATGTTCAGCCGTAAACCGCATTATGAATTGCCGCCAGAGATAGAAGGCGCTGTCATCACGCTACTGCTTCAGCAGCCGCTTAAACTGCACGATATGGAGGTCGTTCATATGACCTTCGAACGCGCGGCGCTGGCAACGTGGCTGGAAAAAGGCGGAGAAATTCGCGCCAAATTAAACGGCATCGGTTTCGCCCAAATCATCAATCTTGACGTCGACGCCAGTCAGCATCTGGTGGTGCGCGACGTCAGCCTGCAGGGAACACGGCTGGCGCTGCCCGGCGTTTCTCAGGAAAACATGCCGGAAGAGATTAAGCAGCAGCTCGATGCGCTGGACGATGAGTGGCACCAGCAGCACACCCGCTTTAGCGAACAGCAAAAATGCCTGTTTATCGCCGCTGACTGGCTGGGGCGTATTGAAGCCAGCTTGCAGGATGTCGGTGAACAGATCAAACAGGCGAAACAATGCTGAATCTGGATACGCTCAATGTCCTGTTAGCGATTGGCGAGGATGGGTTGATCGAAGAGACCATTCTCGTGTTAATGGCCTCCCCGGTGCTGGCGCTGTTTTTTGAAAAGTTTCCACGACTGAAAAACGCCGTGACTGACGATATTCCGCGCTGGCGCGAAATGCTAAAAAATCGGCTGAAAGAAACCCACGTCTCGCCGGAACTGACCGAAGAAGTGCTTTGTTATCAGCAAAGCCAGCTGCTCTCCACCACGCAATTTGTCGTTCAACTGCCGCAAATACTGACGCTACTGGGCAAAGTCAGGTCGCCCTATGCCGATCAGGCAAAACAGCTGGTGGAGGCGAACCCTTCCTTTACGCCCGCCCTGCATACGCTATTTCTACAGCGCTGGCGGCTGAGTCTCATCGTACAGACCACGACGCTGAATCAGCAGCTGCTTGAAGAAGAACATGACAATCTGCTTAATGAAGTGCAGGAGCGGATGACCCTGAGCGGCCAGCTTGAGCCGGTTCTTGTCGAAAATGATAACGCCGCCGGACGGCTATGGGATATGAGCGCCGGACACCTGAAGCGCGGCGACTATCAGCTGATCGTCAAATACGGCGATTTTCTGGCGCAGCAGCCAGAGTTAATGCAGCTGGCGGAGCAGCTTGGTCGCTCACGCGAAGCGAAATCGGTACCGAAAAAAGACGCGCCGATGGAAACGTTCCGCACGCTGGTGCGCGAACCGTCCACCGTGCCAGAACAGGTTGATGGCATCATCCAGAGCGACGACATTCTTCGCCTGCTGCCGCCTGAACTGGCCACGCTTGGCATCACTGAACTGGAGTATGAGTTTTACCGGCGGCTGGTGGAGAAACAACTGCTGACCTACCGACTGCACGGTGAGGCCTGGCGGGAAAAGATATCTGAGCGTCCGGTTATTCATCAGGATGTAGATGAACAGCCGCGCGGGCCGTTTATTGTCTGCGTTGATACCTCCGGATCGATGGGCGGCTTTAACGAACAGTGTGCCAAAGCCTTTTGTCTGGCCCTGATGCGCGTCGCCCTCGCGGATAACCGCCGCTGTTTTATCATGCTCTTCTCAAGCGAAGTGGTGCGCTACGAACTCAGCGGCCCACAGGGGATTGAACAGGCGATCCGCTTTCTCAGCCAGCGTTTTCGCGGCGGCACCGATCTGGCGAGCTGCTTTCGCGCCATCGTCGAGCGTATGCAGGGTCCTGAATGGGTCGATGCCGATGCGGTGGTGATCTCAGATTTTATCGCCCAGCGGCTGCCGGATGAGGTGGTAAAAAAGGTGGGAGAACTACAGCGGGTGCATCAGCACCGGTTTCACGCGGTGGCGATGTCTGCTCACGGCAAGCCCGGCATCATGCGCATTTTCGATCATATCTGGCGCTTTGATACCGGGATGCGCAGCCGCCTGCTACGACGCTGGCGGCGTTAAATTACAGCAGTGCGGAGACGCTCTCACGAACCTGCGCGGGCCAAACGCCGCATTGCACTTGACCAATATGCGGCAGCTGTAGCAGCAGCATCGTTAAACGCGACTGGCCAATTCCCCCGCCGATAGTCTGCGGCATCTCACCGCGCAGCAACGCCTGATGCCATTCCAGCTTCAGGCGATCTTCATCACCGGTCAGCGCCAGCTGGCGTTTCAGCGTTTCAGCGTCCACACGGATCCCCATAGAGGAGAGTTCAAACGCATCTTCCAGAATCGGGTTCCAGACCAGAATATCGCCGTTCAGACCGGCAGCGCCGGACGCGGAAGCTGAACTCCAGTCGTCATAATCCGGCGCGCGCACATCGTGACGCTTGCCGTCAGAAAGTTTGCCGCCGATGCCGATCAGAAATACCGCGCCCAGCTCTTTGGCGATCGCCCGCTCACGCCCTTTGGCATCAAGATCCGGGAAGCGAGTCAGCAGATCCTGACTGTGAACAAAGTGGATTTGATCCGGCAGGAACGGTGTCAGACCAAATTCTTTGCTTACTGCGGCCTCGGTCGCTTTGATCCCCGCCCAAATAGACTCAACGGTAGAATGCAGTGTGGCAAGGTGACGTTCGCCATCCCCCATCACGCGTTCCCAGTCCCACTGGTCAACGTAAACGGAGTGAATGGCGGTCAGCCGATCTTCATCGGGGCGAAGGGCTTTCATATGCGTGTACAGTCCTTCGCCCGCGCTGAAGTCGTGTTGTCCCAGGGTTTGACGTTTCCATTTCGCCAGTGAGTGAACCACTTCGAAATGGGCGTCTGGCAGCGTTTTCACTTTCACCTGCACCGCTTTTTCGCAGCCGGATAAGTTATCCTGCGTCCCGTCTCCCACGCGGCTTAAGATCGGAGCCTGTACTTCAATCAGGCCCAGCTTCTCTTCCAGCTGGCGGGAAAAGTGGGATTTAACGAAACTGATCTGGCGTTGTTTTGCGATATAAGCGGTTTTCATTTTTATACTCCTGCGTCCTGTTGGATATGATTAAGCAACAAAAAGCAGGTATAATTCAATAATCCAATAACAAAAAGCCTGACTCACTTTTGATTCGTTAAAATAAAGCGCTAAAATAGAGTGAATCTCTATTCTTCATAAGAAAAAGCTATGGAAAATTATCAGATCGACAATCTGGATCGCGGCATCCTCGAAGCGCTGATGGTCAATGCGCGCACCGCTTACGCCGAACTGGCTAAACAATTTGGCGTCAGCCCCGGCACCATTCACGTTCGCGTTGAGAAAATGAAGCAGGCGGGGATTATCACCGGCGCACGCATAGACATCAGCCCGAAACAGCTGGGCTACGACGTTTGCTGTTTTATTGGCATCATTCTGAAGAGCGCGAAAGATTATCCCTCCGCGCTGGCGAAGCTGGAAAGCCTGGATGAAGTGACCGAAGCGTATTACACCACCGGGCACTACAGCATCTTTATAAAGGTCATGTGCCGATCGATTGATGCGCTACAGCAGGTACTTATCAACAAGATCCAAACAATTGATGAAATTCAGTCCACTGAAACGCTGATCTCCCTGCAAAACCCGATCATGCGCACCATCCGTCCATGATCGTTCTTTTTAATACCCCTGTTGTCCACAGGTAGATCCCAGCTCCTACACAGCGTACAATAGCCCCTCTTTAACAGGATGGGCTCTCATGGCAGACATAACTCTTATCAGCGGCAGCACCCTTGGCGGTGCGGAATATGTCGCGGAACATCTGGCTGAAAAGCTGGAAGACGCCGGTTTTTCTACCGAAACCCTGCATGGTCCGCTGCTGGAAGAAGTGCCAACCGCGGGGATCTGGCTAGTCATCTGCTCCACGCATGGCGCAGGCGATCTACCAGACAACATTCAGCCCCTCCTGGACGACATTAAAGCGCAGCAGCCGGATCTGTCTCAGGTACGTTTTGGCGCGATCGGTCTCGGCAGCCGCGAATATGATACCTTCTGTGGCGCGATCGAAAAACTGGACGCAGAAATGACGATCTGCGGGGCAAAACAGATCGGCGAAACGCTGAAGATCAACGTGCTTGAACATGACATTCCGGAGGATCCAGCAGAAATTTGGCTCGGATCCTGGATTAATTTACTCAAAAACGCTTAAAGATCACGCGATCAATTGTGGATAACTCTGGTTAAAAGCTTGGATCAACCGGTAGTTATCCAAAGTATAACCGTTGGTCAGTTTTTGAGTTGTGTATAACCCGCCCTTTTGATCCCAGCTTATACTGAACAGGATCACCGATCATTCACAGTTAATGATCCTCTCTAACGGCATGATCTTTAATGAAGGATCCAACTTATCCACAAGGGATGGCGATCCTAATAAGAGATCATAATAAAACAGATCTCTATATAAAGATCTTCTTTAATTAATAGTCAGGATCCTGGTGCTTTCTCGATCGACTAAAGTTGAGTAGAATCCACGGCCCGGGCTTCAATCCTTTTCAACACCGCTTTACGCGAGGCAAATTACCATGTTTTATCAGGATCCTTTTGACGTCATCATCATTGGCGGGGGTCATGCAGGCACTGAGGCCGCAATGGCCGCGGCGCGTATGGGTCAGCAGACCCTTCTCTTGACGCATAATATCGACACGCTGGGGCAGATGAGCTGCAACCCGGCCATTGGCGGCATTGGGAAAGGACACCTGGTAAAAGAAGTCGATGCGCTTGGCGGACTGATGGCGAAAGCGATCGATCAGGCAGGCATCCAGTTTAGGATACTAAACGCGAGCAAAGGTCCTGCCGTTCGGGCCACCCGCGCTCAGGCGGATCGCGTGCTTTACCGCCAGGCGGTGCGTACCGCACTGGAGAACCAGCCCAACCTGATGATCTTCCAGCAGGCGGTTGAAGATCTGATCGTCGAAAACGATCGTGTTGTTGGCGCAGTGACCCAGATGGGGCTTAAATTCCGCGCCAAAGCGGTGGTGCTTACCGTTGGGACCTTCCTCGACGGCAAGATCCATATCGGACTGGATAACTACAGCGGCGGTCGCGCTGGCGATCCGCCGTCGATCTCACTTTCCCGCCGTTTGCGTGAGCTGCCGCTGCGCGTTAATCGCCTGAAAACCGGGACGCCGCCGCGTATCGATGCGCGGACTATCGACTTCAGCGTACTGGCACAGCAACACGGCGATAATCCAATGCCGGTATTCTCGTTTATGGGCTCTGCGGATCAACATCCGCGTCAGGTGCCGTGCTACGTCACCTATACCAACGAAAAAACCCATGACGTGATCCGTAATAATCTCGATCGCAGCCCGATGTATGCTGGCGTGATTGAAGGGATTGGTCCGCGCTACTGCCCGTCGATTGAAGACAAAGTGATGCGCTTTGCCGATCGTAACCAGCATCAAATCTTCCTCGAGCCGGAAGGGCTGACCTCAAACGAAATTTATCCGAACGGCATCTCCACCAGCCTGCCGTTTGATGTACAGATGCAAATCGTCCGCTCTATGCAGGGGATGGAAAACGCCAAAATCGTGCGCCCTGGCTACGCCATTGAGTACGATTTCTTCGATCCGCGCGACCTGAAGCCAACGCTGGAAAGCAAATTTATCGCCGGATTGTTCTTTGCCGGCCAGATCAACGGCACCACCGGCTACGAAGAAGCGGCGGCCCAGGGGCTGCTGGCAGGGCTTAACGCGGCGCGTTTCTCCGCCGAGAAAGAGGGCTGGGCACCGCGTCGCGATCAGGCGTATCTTGGCGTGCTGGTTGACGATCTGTGCACGCTGGGTACTAAAGAGCCGTACCGCATGTTTACTTCGCGAGCGGAATATCGCCTGATGCTGCGTGAAGATAACGCCGATCTGCGCCTGACCGAAGCGGGTCGCGAACTTGGGCTGGTCGACGATGCCCGCTGGGCGCGTTACAACGAGAAGCTGGAAAACATTGAGCGTGAACGCCAGCGTCTGAAAGCGACCTGGGTTTCGCCCGCCGTTGACTCAGCGGCTGAAGTGAACGCTCACCTCGCCGCACCGCTTTCTCGTGAAGCGAGTGGCGAAGATCTCCTGCGTCGCCCGGAAATGACCTATCAGCAGCTGACTGCCCTGACGCCGTTCGCCCCTGCGCTGGAAGATGTGCAGGCCGCTGAGCAGGTTGAAATCCAGGTGAAATACGAAGGTTATATTGCTCGCCAGCAGGACGAGATTGAAAAACAGCAGCGTAACGAGAATACGCTTCTGCCAGCGATGCTGGATTACCGCCAGGTTTCCGGTTTGTCGAACGAAGTGATCGCCAAGTTAAACGATCACAAACCGGTATCCATCGGGCAGGCTTCGCGCATCTCCGGGATCACTCCAGCGGCTATCTCTATTCTGCTGGTGTGGTTAAAAAAACAGGGCATGCTGCGTCGCAGCGCCTGATATATTGCCCGGTAAGCACCGCTTACCGGGCCTGGAACACGTTCTCCACGCCGGATAAAATGACGATGCTATCCGGCAGATCAATAACAGGTATTTACCGTGCTGAACAAACTCTCTCGTCTGCTGGATAAAGCAGGGATTTCGCTCTCCGATCACCAGAAAAACCAGTTAGTTGCCTATGTCGATATGCTGCACAAGTGGAATAAAGCCTACAACCTCACGTCGGTACGCGATCCGAACGAGATGCTGGTCCGCCATATTCTCGACAGTCTAGTCGTTGCACCTTATCTCGAAGGCACGCGCTTTATCGATGTCGGTACCGGGCCAGGGCTGCCGGGGATCCCGTTATCCATCGTGCGTCCGGAGGCGCAGTTCACATTGCTGGACAGCCTGGGTAAACGCGTCCGTTTTCTGCGCCAGGTGCAGCACGAATTGAAGCTGGACAACGTACAGCCTGTACAGAGCAGGGTAGAGGATTTCCCCGCTGAGCCGCCTTTTGACGGTGTCATCAGCCGCGCGTTCGCTTCACTGACGGATATGGTGCAGTGGTGCCACCACCTGCCCGGCGAGAAGGGCCGTTTTTACGCACTTAAAGGTCAACTACCTGACGATGAGATTTCTCAGCTTCCCGTTGAATTTTCTGTCGAATCCGTGGTTAAACTGCGGGTTCCTGAGCTTGAAGGCGAGCGCCATCTTGTGCTTTTAACCCACAATAAAATTTAATTTTTATCAAAAAAAGTAGAAAAAAAACGCACCGGATAATGTTAAAAATTTTAGCGGGAAAAGGTACCAGGCTGGATTGTATTTAACTATGTCTTAACTATTTGTTCTCTGGATTTTAACTGAGCTCTTTTTGTTAACCAGAAAAATAGTCAACATGGAAAATATCAGCCTGCTAAAAATGTTCAGAGAGACCGGGCGTGATTTGTTAAATATTTATTATAAATGTCAATGTGGTGTTTATGATAAAAGGGGCGCTGTTTTGTGTAATCTCACGATTTTTAAGCATTAATATCAAAAGGTTGAACAAAAAAACCGCATGAACGCTGTTGAGCCACTGAAAGTGGAAATGTTTATTATGTGATCTGGTGCACGCTTTATCATCAGGCTTTTCGCGTTATTTGGACTTTTGCTCGATTGTTCACACTTTGGCAAAAACGTGAAAAATAGCGCTTCAGAAAATTATTTAAACATTTATTCACCTTTTCGCTACTTATTGTTTGAAATCACGAGGCCGCACCGTATAATTTGACCGCTTTTTGATGCTTGACTCCGGGGGCCAAAGGACGTTTTATACGACACGCGGCATACCTCTTAGGGAGCAGGAGTAAAAACGTGATGTCTGTGTCGCTCTTGAGTAGAAACGTTGCTCGTAAGCTTCTGTTCATTCAGTTTCTGGCAATAATGGCAAGTGGATTGCTGTTTAGCCTCAAAGACCCCTTTTGGGGCGCTTCCGCTGTATGCGGAGGTATGGCAGTCTTACTGCCTAACAGTGTGTTTATGATTTTTGCCTGGCGTCATCAGGTCCATACCCCAGCAAAAGGCCGGGTGGCCTGGAGCTTCGCGCTTGGCGAAGGCTTCAAGGTACTCATGACCTTTGCTCTACTGGTGATGGCGCTGGCGGTTTTAAAGGCGGTTTTCTTGCCGCTGATAGTCACGTGGATTTTGGCGCTGGTTGTTCAGATAGTTGCGCCAGCTGTAATTAACAACAAAGGGTAAGAGGCATCATGTCTGCAGGAGAAATCTCAACACCGCAGGATTACATAGGCCACCACCTGAATAACCTTCAGTTGGACCTGCGTACCTTCTCGCTGGTGGATCCGCATAACCCCCCGGCCACCTTCTGGACGCTCAATATCGACTCCATGTTCTTTTCGGTGTTATTGGGCCTGTTGTTCCTGGTGATGTTCCGCAGCGTAGCAAAGCGTGCTACCAGCGGCGTCCCGGGCAAATTCCAGACGGCTATCGAGCTGGTGATTGGCTTTGTTCACGGCAGCGTGAAAGACATGTATCACGGCAAGAGCAAGCTGATTGCGCCGCTGGCCCTGACGATTTTCGTCTGGGTGTTCCTGATGAACTTCATGGACTTGCTGCCAATTGACCTGCTGCCGTATATCGCTGAGCATATCCTGGGGCTGCCGGCCCTGCGCGTGGTGCCGTCTGCTGACGTCAACATCACCCTGTCGATGGCGCTGGGCGTATTCATCCTTATTCTGTTCTACAGCATCAAAATGAAAGGCATTGGCGGCTTCACGAAAGAGTTGACGCTACAGCCGTTCAATCACTGGGCATTTATTCCTGTCAACTTAATCCTTGAAGGGGTAAGCCTGCTGTCCAAACCGGTTTCTCTTGGTCTGCGACTGTTCGGCAACATGTATGCCGGTGAGCTGATTTTCATTCTGATTGCTGGTCTGTTGCCGTGGTGGTCACAGTGGATACTGAATGTGCCATGGGCCATTTTCCATATCCTGATTATTACGCTGCAAGCCTTTATCTTCATGGTTCTGACGATCGTCTATCTGTCGATGGCGTCTGAAGAGCATTAATTTTACCACCACTAAATGTTTTAAACTGAAACAAACTGGAGATTGTCATGGAAAACCTGAATGTTGATCTGCTGTACATGGCTGCCGCTGTGATGATGGGTCTGGCGGCAATCGGTGCTGCGATCGGTATCGGCATCCTCGGGGGCAAATTCCTGGAAGGCGCAGCGCGTCAGCCGGATCTGATTCCTTTGCTGCGTACTCAGTTCTTTATCGTTATGGGTCTGGTGGATGCTATCCCGATGATCGCTGTAGGTCTGGGTCTGTACGTGATGTTCGCTGTCGCGTAGTAAGCATTGCTTGTACAAGAAGCAATTATCAGAACGTTAACTAGATAAGAGGCATTGTGCTGTGAATCTTAACGCAACAATCCTCGGCCAGGCCATCGCGTTTGTCCTGTTCGTTCTGTTCTGCATGAAGTATGTATGGCCGCCGTTAATGGCTGCCATCGAAAAGCGTCAAAAAGAGATTGCTGACGGCCTTGCTTCTGCTGAACGAGCACATAAGGACCTTGACCTTGCAAAGGCCAGCGCGACCGACCAGCTGAAAAAAGCGAAGGCGGAAGCTCAGGTAATCATTGAACAGGCGAACAAACGCCGTTCTCAGATCCTGGACGAAGCGAAAACTGAAGCAGAGCAGGAACGAGCTAAAATCGTGGCGCAGGCTCAGGCAGAAATCGATGCGGAGCGCAAACGCGCTCGCGAAGAACTGCGTAAGCAAGTGGCTATCCTGGCTGTGGCCGGGGCCGAGAAGATCATCGAACGTTCCGTGGATGAAGCTGCTAACAGCGACATCGTGGATAAACTTGTCGCTGAACTGTAAGGAGGGAGGGGCCGATGTCTGAATTTGTAACGGTAGCTCGCCCCTACGCCAAAGCAGCTTTTGACTTTGCCGTTGAACACCAAAGTGTACAGCGCTGGCAGGATATGCTGGCGTTTGCCGCTGAGGTTACCAGAAACGAACAAATGGCAGAGCTTCTCTCTGGCGCGCTTGCGCCGGAAACGCTCGCTGAGTCGTTTATCGCAGTCTGCGGTGAGCAGTTAGACGAAAACGGCCAGAACCTGATCCGGGTGATGGCTGAAAACAATCGTCTGAACGCGCTCCCCGATGTTCTTGAGCAGTTTATTCACCTGCGTGCAGCCAGTGAGGCTATCGCAGAGGTAGACGTCACTTCTGCAACCGCATTGAGTGATGAACAGCTTACGAAAATCAGCGCCGCGATGGAAAAACGTCTGTCACGCAAAGTTAAGCTGAATTGCAAAATCGATAAGTCTGTAATGGCAGGAGTTATCATCCGTGCGGGTGATATGGTCATTGATGGTAGCGTACGCGGCCGTCTTGATCGCCTTGCAGACGTCTTGCAGTCTTAAGGGGACTGGAGCATGCAACTGAATTCCACCGAAATCAGCGAACTGATCAAGCAGCGCATTGCTCAGTTCAATGTGGTGAGCGAAGCTCACAACGAAGGTACTATTGTTTCTGTAAGTGACGGTGTTATCCGCATTCACGGCCTGGCCGATTGTATGCAGGGTGAGATGATCTCCCTGCCGGGTAACCGTTACGCTATCGCCCTGAACCTGGAGCGCGACTCCGTAGGTGCGGTGGTGATGGGTCCGTACGCTGACCTCGCCGAAGGTATGAAGGTGAAGTGTACTGGCCGTATCCTGGAAGTTCCGGTTGGCCGTGGCCTGCTGGGCCGTGTGCTGAACACGCTGGGTGCGCCAATCGACGGTAAAGGTCCGGTTGATAACGACGGCTTCTCTGCCGTTGAAGCTATCGCGCCGGGCGTAATCGACCGTCAGTCCGTTGACCAGCCGGTACAGACCGGTTACAAATCCGTTGACGCCATGATCCCAATCGGTCGTGGTCAGCGTGAACTGGTTATCGGCGACCGTCAGACCGGTAAAACCGCACTGGCCATTGATGCCATCATCAACCAGCGCGATTCCGGCATCAAATGTATCTATGTTGCTATCGGCCAGAAAGCGTCCACCATCTCTAACGTGGTACGTAAACTGGAAGAGCACGGCGCGCTGGCTAACACCATCGTTGTCGTGGCAACCGCGTCTGAATCCGCTGCACTGCAATACCTGGCTCCGTATGCCGGTTGCGCAATGGGCGAATACTTCCGCGACCGTGGTGAAGATGCACTGATCATTTATGATGACCTGTCTAAACAGGCTGTCGCTTATCGTCAGATTTCCCTGCTGCTCCGTCGTCCGCCAGGACGTGAAGCATTCCCGGGCGACGTATTCTACCTCCACTCCCGTCTGCTGGAGCGTGCTGCGCGTGTTAACGCCGAATACGTTGAAAACTTCACTAAAGGTGAAGTGAAAGGGCAAACCGGCTCTCTGACCGCGCTGCCGATTATCGAAACGCAAGCTGGTGACGTTTCCGCGTTCGTTCCGACCAACGTAATTTCGATTACCGATGGTCAGATCTTCCTGGAATCCAACCTGTTTAACGCCGGTATTCGTCCTGCGGTTAACCCGGGTATCTCTGTATCCCGTGTGGGTGGTGCAGCGCAGACCAAGATCATGAAAAAACTGTCCGGTGGTATCCGTACCGCGCTGGCACAGTATCGTGAACTGGCGGCGTTCTCCCAGTTTGCATCCGACCTTGACGATGCAACCCGTAAACAGCTCGATCACGGTCAGAAAGTGACCGAACTGCTGAAACAGAAACAGTATGCGCCGATGTCTGTCGCACAGCAGTCTCTGGTTCTGTTCGCAGCTGAACGTGGTTACCTGGCGGATGTCGAACTGGCGAAAATCGGTAGTTTTGAAGCCGCTCTGCTGGCTTATGTCGACCGTGATCATGCCTCCCTGATGCAGGAAATCAACCAGAGTGGCGGCTATAACGACGAAATCGAAGGCAAGCTGAAAGGCATCCTCGATTCCTTCAAAGCAACCCAGTCCTGGTAACGTCTGGCGGCTTGTCTTAGGACAGGCCGCAAGGCATTGAGGAGAAGCTCATGGCCGGCGCAAAAGAGATACGTAGTAAGATCGCAAGCGTCCAGAACACGCAGAAGATCACTAAAGCGATGGAAATGGTCGCCGCTTCCAAAATGCGTAAATCGCAGGAACGTATGGCGGCCAGCCGTCCTTATGCAGATACCATGCGCAAAGTGATTGGTCACCTTGCAAACGGTAATCTGGAATATAAGCATCCGTACCTGGAAGAACGCGACGTTAAGCGCGTAGGCTACCTGGTGGTGTCTACAGACCGTGGTCTGTGCGGCGGCTTGAACATTAACCTGTTCAAAAAACTGCTGGCGGATATGAAAGCGTGGTCCGATAAAGGCGTTCAGTGCGATATCGCAATGATCGGCTCTAAGGGCGTATCGTTCTTCAACTCTGTAGGTGGCAACATTGTTGCGCAGGTCACCGGCATGGGAGATAACCCTTCCCTGTCCGAACTGATCGGTGCGGTAAAAGTGATGCTACAGGCCTACGATGAAGGCCGTCTGGACAAGCTTTATATTGTTAATAACAAGTTTATCAACACCATGTCTCAGGTTCCGACCATCACTCAACTGCTGCCGCTGCCCGCGTCAGAAGATGATGAGCTGAAGCGTAAATCCTGGGATTACCTGTATGAACCCGATCCGAAAGCGCTGCTGGATACCCTTCTGCGCCGCTACGTAGAATCTCAGGTTTATCAGGGTGTGGTAGAAAACCTGGCCAGCGAGCAGGCCGCGCGTATGGTGGCGATGAAAGCCGCTACCGATAATGGCGGCAGCCTGATTAAAGAGCTGCAGTTGGTATACAACAAAGCTCGTCAGGCCAGCATTACTCAGGAACTCACCGAAATCGTCGGTGGCGCGTCTGCGGTATAACCAGGTTAATACGTAGAGGATTCAAGATGGCAACTGGAAAAATTGTCCAGGTAATCGGCGCTGTAGTTGACGTCGAGTTCCCTCAGGATGCGGTACCAAAAGTGTACGACGCTCTTGAGGTACAAAATGGTAATGAGAAACTGGTGCTGGAAGTTCAGCAGCAGCTCGGCGGTGGTATCGTGCGTACTATCGCGATGGGTTCTTCTGATGGCCTGCGTCGTAGCCTGGACGTCACTAACCTCGAACACCCGATTGAAGTCCCGGTAGGTAAAGCTACCCTGGGCCGCATCATGAACGTACTGGGCCAACCGGTAGACATGAAAGGCGACATCGGTGAAGAAGAGCGTTGGGCGATCCACCGTGCAGCACCATCCTATGAAGAGCTGTCAAACTCTCAGGAACTGCTGGAAACCGGTATCAAAGTAATCGACCTGATGTGTCCGTTCGCCAAGGGCGGTAAAGTCGGTCTGTTCGGTGGTGCGGGTGTAGGTAAAACCGTAAACATGATGGAGTTGATCCGTAACATCGCGATCGAGCACTCCGGTTACTCTGTATTTGCGGGCGTGGGTGAGCGTACTCGTGAGGGTAACGACTTCTACCACGAAATGACCGACTCCAACGTTATCGACAAAGTATCGCTGGTGTACGGCCAGATGAACGAGCCGCCGGGAAACCGTCTGCGCGTTGCACTGACCGGCCTGACCATGGCGGAGAAATTCCGTGACGAAGGTCGTGACGTACTGCTGTTCGTCGATAACATCTACCGTTATACCCTGGCCGGTACGGAAGTATCCGCCCTGCTGGGCCGTATGCCTTCAGCGGTAGGCTACCAGCCGACTCTGGCGGAAGAGATGGGTGTTCTTCAGGAACGTATCACCTCTACCAAAACCGGTTCAATCACGTCTGTACAGGCGGTATACGTACCGGCGGATGACCTGACTGACCCGTCACCAGCCACCACCTTTGCGCACTTAGATGCAACCGTGGTACTGAGCCGTCAGATCGCGTCTCTGGGTATCTACCCGGCCGTTGACCCGCTGGACTCCACCAGCCGTCAGCTGGACCCGCTGGTGGTAGGTCAGGAACACTACGACACCGCGCGTGGCGTACAGTCTATCCTGCAACGTTATCAGGAACTGAAAGACATCATCGCCATCCTCGGTATGGATGAACTGTCAGAAGAAGACAAACTGGTGGTAGCTCGCGCTCGTAAGATCCAGCGCTTCCTGTCCCAGCCGTTCTTCGTGGCGGAAGTATTTACCGGTTCGCCGGGCAAATACGTCTCCCTGAAAGACACCATCCGTGGCTTTAAAGGCATCATGGAAGGCGAATACGATCACCTGCCGGAGCAGGCGTTCTACATGGTCGGTTCCATCGACGAAGCCGTGGAAAAAGCCAAAAAACTTTAACGCCTTAATCGGAGGGTGATATGGCAATGACTTACCACCTGGACGTCGTCAGCGCGGAGCATCAAATGTTCTCCGGGCTGGTCGAGAAAATCCAGGTAACGGGTAGTGAAGGTGAACTGGGTATTTACCCGGGCCACGCCCCGCTGCTCACCGCCATTAAGCCTGGTATGATCCGCATCGTGAAACAGCACGGTCATGAAGAGTTTATCTATCTGTCCGGCGGCATTCTTGAAGTGCAGTCTGGCAGCGTGACCGTTCTGGCTGATACCGCGATTCGCGGTCAGGACCTCGACGAAGCGCGAGCCCTGGAAGCGAAACGTAAGGCTGAAGAGCACATTAAAAGCTCTCATGGTGACGTGGATTACGCTCAGGCATCTGCGGAACTGGCCAAAGCGATCGCCAAACTGCGCGTTATCGAGTTGACCAAAAAAGCGATGTAACACCGGCTTGAAAAGCAAAAAACCAGTCTGAAAACAGACTGGTTTTTTTTTATCCTCTCAATTTTTATTCGATAAACTACCTGTGTTAAAAACCCGTCAAGTTGAAAAGACGCTCTTCCCACGGACACGTGCGGCTTGACGCTTTCCCATAAGATCGGCCTCTCCTGTGCTCAGGGCTGCCCGGTCAGTTTTATTGCCTTAAATGAAGGATCATTACTATGTCATTCAAGCCATCTTTTGCTGGCCCGCAACCGGGCTTACATACCGATCGCGCTACTTTTATTCGTCGGGCCTATCTGCATCTGGCGGCCGCGGTCATGGGGTTTATCGTGCTCAGCGGTGCATTAATGTTTACCGGAATCGGCGACATGATGCTCGAGGTGCTGATGGTCGGTGGTAAGTACGGCTGGCTGGTGGTACTTGGCGCGTTTATGCTGGTCAGCATGCTGGCGACGCGTCTGGCGGATGGCGCTGACTCTAACCAGACCCAGCTTATTGGCCTGGGCATCTACGTGCTGGCCGAGTCCCTGATCTTTGCTCCGCTGCTGACGCTGGCGGCGTATATTAATCCCGCGATTATCGGGGCGGCAGGCATTACCACGTTGCTGCTTGTGGGCGGCCTCACCTTTACGGCGTTTACCACGAAAAAAGATTTTTCGTTTATGCGTTCGTTTTTATCGATGGCAGGCTTTATCGCTCTGGGTGCGATTATCGCCAGCGTGATTTGTGGTTTCTCGCTGGGCGTCTGGTTTTCGGCATTGATGGTATTGCTGTGCGCGGGCTTTGTGCTCTATGACACCTCTAATATCATTCATCACTATCCGGTCGATCGTCCGGCAGGCGCGGCATTACATCTGTTTGCCTCCATTGCGACTATGTTCTGGTACGTGCTGCGTATTTTTATGTCGCGCAATTAATTACTCCCGAATGCAATAAAAGCCAGCGCCAAAGCCGCTGGTTTTTATTATGCTTTCTTTGTGTCTAAAAAGAACAATGAAAACAACCGGTTTGCGGGAAATAATGGCCTGAAAAGTAAAATTCATGCGGTAAATACCTGACTTGTCACCAATAATCTCTCTGTTATCCTGCTACGCTGCGTGTTTTCGCGGCGCTTCATTTTCTTGTGAAAAATATGTAGAGTTTTCAACGGGAAAGTTATCTACTTCTTACTTACATTACAGTCAGGACGCGTATGGCAAACAGTGCGATGAGCGTAGTGATCCTTGCCGCAGGCAAAGGCACACGCATGTATTCCGATCTTCCTAAGGTGCTGCACACCCTGGGCGGTAAGCCTATGGTGCAACATGTCATTGATGCCGCTCATCATTTAGGGGCGACGAAGGTCCATCTTGTTTACGGGCACGGTGGCGATTTGCTGAAGCAAACGCTGCGTGAAGACAACCTGAATTGGGTCCTTCAGGCGGAACAACTGGGCACCGGCCATGCTATGCAGCAGGCCGCGCCATTTTTTGCGGACGACGAAGATATTCTGATGCTCTACGGCGATGTGCCGTTGATCTCCGTTGATACCCTACAACGCCTGCGTGACGCCAGACCGCAGGGCGGCATCGGGTTGCTGACCGTTAAACTTGACGATCCGACCGGCTATGGCCGCATTACCCGTGAAAACGGCAACGTGACCGGCATCGTTGAGCATAAAGACGCGACCGACGCGCAGCGTCAAATTCAGGAAATCAATACCGGTATTCTCATCGCTAACGGCGCGGATATGAAGCGCTGGCTGGCTAAGCTGACCAATAATAATGTCCAGGGCGAATACTACATCACCGATATTATTGCGATGGCCTGGCAGGAAGGCCATGAAATCGCCGCCGTCCACCCGCAGCGCCTGAGCGAAGTGGAAGGCGTCAACAACCGTCTTCAGCTCTCCCGTCTGGAGCGCGTTTATCAGTCCGAGCAGGCGGAAAAACTGCTGCTGGCAGGCGTCATGTTGCGCGACCCGGCGCGTTTTGATCTGCGCGGCACGCTGCAACACGGGCGCGATGTCGAAATTGATACTAACGTTATTCTTGAGGGTGACGTCACGCTGGGCCATCGCGTGAAAATCGGCGCGGGCTGCGTGATCAAAAACAGCGTCATTGGCGACGACTGCGAGATCAGCCCGTACAGCGTGGTTGAAGATGCGCACCTTGAGGCCGCCTGTACCATTGGTCCGTTTGCACGTCTGCGTCCTGGCGCGGAACTGCTGGAAGGCGCGCACGTCGGCAACTTCGTCGAGATGAAAAAAGCGCGTTTAGGTAAAGGCTCTAAGGCGGGTCATCTGACCTATCTTGGCGACGCGGACATTGGCGATAACGTTAATATTGGCGCAGGCACCATCACCTGTAATTACGACGGCGCGAATAAGCATAAAACGATTATTGGCAACGATGTGTTTGTCGGTTCTGACACGCAGCTGGTGGCCCCGGTCAGCGTGGGCAACGGCGCGACCATTGCCGCAGGCACCACCGTAACGCGCGACGTCGCCGATAACGAACTGGTATTAAGCCGCGTGCGGCAGACCCATAAACAGGGCTGGCAGCGTCCGGTGAAGAAAAAGTAATGATGTTGTCTTACCGCGTTCGATGACATTTTGTAGGCCGGATAAGCGAAGCGCCATCCGGCATGCAGACCAGGGCAGAGGAGATAAACATATATTTCCCGCCCGAAAAGCAGTACCTATAAAAATAACCCCACTCTCTACAAGGCTCGGGGCGCTCGTAACAACGGGCATAACAGGTTGACCGACAACGCATGGCATTACGCCAAAATCGGAATCAAAAACTATGTGTGGAATTGTTGGCGCTATCGCGCAGCGTGATGTAGCGGAAATCCTTCTCGAAGGTTTACGTCGTCTGGAATACCGTGGCTACGACTCTGCCGGTCTGGCAGTGGTCGACAACGAAGGGAATATGACCCGTCTGCGTCGCCTCGGTAAAGTGCAAATGCTTTCTCAGGCGGCGGAAGATCATCCGCTGCATGGCGGCACCGGTATTGCTCACACCCGCTGGGCGACCCACGGCGAACCGTCAGAAGCGAATGCGCACCCGCATGTCTCTGAACACATTGTGGTGGTGCATAACGGCATCATCGAAAACCATGAACCGCTGCGTGAAACGCTGAAGTCGCGCGGCTACACGTTTGTCTCCGAAACCGATACCGAAGTGATTGCTCACTTAGTGCATTGGGAGCTGGAACAGGGCGGCACGCTGCGCGATGCCGTGCTGCGTACCATCCCGCAGCTTCGTGGTGCCTACGGCACGGTGATTATGGATACCCGTAAACCGGATACTCTGCTGGCGGCTCGTTCAGGTAGCCCGCTGGTGATCGGCCTTGGTATGGGTGAGAACTTTATCGCCTCTGACCAGCTGGCGCTGCTGCCGGTGACGCGCCGCTTTATTTTCCTCGAAGAGGGCGATATTGCAGAAGTGACCCGCCGTACCGTTTCCATTTTCGATAAAACCGGCGCGGAAGTGAAACGTCAGGATATCGAATCCAGTCTGCAATATGACGCGGGTGACAAAGGTATTTACCGTCATTACATGCAGAAAGAGATCTACGAACAGCCGAATGCGATTAAAAACACCCTCACCGGACGCATCAGCCACGGCGAGGTAGATTTAAGCGAGCTGGGCCCGAATGCCAACGACCTGCTGGCGCAGGTGGAGCACATTCAAATCATCGCCTGCGGCACCTCTTACAACTCAGGCATGGTTTCCCGCTACTGGTTCGAATCGCTGGCGGGTATTCCGTGCGATGTGGAAATCGCCTCCGAATTCCGCTACCGCAAATCCGCCGTGCGTCGTAATAGCCTGATGATCACCCTTTCTCAGTCAGGTGAAACGGCGGATACCCTCGCGGGCCTGCGCTTGTCCAAAGAACTGGGTTATCTCGGCTCACTGGCAATCTGTAACGTTCCGGGCTCCTCTCTGGTACGTGAATCCGACCTGGCGATGATGACCAATGCCGGTACGGAAATCGGCGTGGCATCCACGAAAGCGTTCACCACCCAGCTGACCGTGCTGCTGATGCTGGTGGCAAAACTGGCGCGTCTGAAAGGTCTGGACGCTTCCGTTGAGCATGACATCGTTCATGGCCTCCAGGCATTACCGAGCCGTATTGAACAGATGCTATCGCAGGACAAGCGCATTGAAGCGCTGGCGGAAGATTTCTCCGACAAACACCACGCGTTGTTCCTCGGCCGTGGCGATCAGTATCCGATTGCGCTGGAAGGCGCGCTGAAACTGAAAGAGATCTCCTATATTCACGCGGAAGCCTATGCGGCAGGCGAACTGAAACATGGTCCGCTGGCGCTGATTGACGCGGATATGCCGGTCATTGTCGTTGCACCCAATAACGATTTGCTGGAAAAGCTGAAATCTAATATTGAAGAAGTGCGCGCTCGCGGCGGTCAATTATATGTCTTCGCCGATCGTGATGCTGGCTTCGCCAGCAGCGATAATATGCATATTATTGAGATGCCGCATGTGGAAGAGGTGATTGCGCCGATTTTCTACACCATCCCGTTACAGCTGCTGGCGTATCACGTCGCGCTGATTAAAGGCACTGATGTGGACCAGCCGCGTAACCTGGCGAAGTCGGTAACGGTGGAATAATAGAAAAGAGTATTAAAAAACCCCGTTTAACTTTTCGGGGTTTTTTCTTAATAAGTAGAATCTAAATATTGGCTCCTGTAATAATAGGTGTTTTATTAAATTAAAAAAATCACCCAAAATTAATTTTACGGATACAATATTAAAATTAGTTATTATTTCTTTTAAATATTCCATTATTCCATTATTCCTTTTTCAGGAATTAAAGAAAATTTTTTTCTCCTTGCGTTCCTTTAAAGGACGGTTTAGCATTTCGCCGTCTTAACATTAAGACAATATTTGTTTCAGGAATGAAACTTAATTACTTATAGATTTTATATATAATTCTGGATGGTTCATAATGAATGGAAAAGCATTAAAGAGCGCGTTGGTTTTTTCGTCTTTGTTTTTAGGAACACATGCCTATGCAGCAAATGGCAACGGTACTGTTCATTTTACCGGCGAAATTATTGACAGTACCTGTGAAGTTACCGCCGGAAGTCAGAATCAAATCGTTGACCTGGGTAAAGTAAATAAAACAACCTTTACCGGTGTTGGTACAACAGCATCAGTTCAGGCTTTTCAGATTGATCTGGTTAACTGCCCGGATACTTATAAGAAAGCCTCTGCTCGCTTTGATGGTACAGAAGAGGGTGATGGTTATCTTAAAGTGAATGCTGGCGGAGCTGAGGGTGTCGCGATTGCCATTTACAACAGAGCTGATAATAATTTACTGAAGCTCTATAACGAGTCAACTCCGACAGATATCGACGGAGAGGGTAAGGCTACCCTGCCTTTCATGGCTCGCTATATCGCCACGTCTGCAACTATAAAAGCAGGCGTAGCAAATGCAGATTCTGAATTTACCATTACTTATAGCAATTAATTTTTAATTATCTGTATAAAATAATCAGGCCTGGCAAGGTCGATTTTACCGTGTCTATGATATGGTGAGATTGCTCAGGCCTGTCACAGGATATGATATGCGCTGGCGTTTTATTGGTGGCTTTCTTTTTTTCTTCTTTGCTTTTGGAGTATCCACTTGCTGGTCCGGGATTATTATTGGTGGGACGCGAGTTGTCTTCCCCGGAAACAGGAGCGATACCACTATTTCAGTAATCAATAAAGATACTTCTTTGCCTTATCTGGTCCAGGTTTGGGTCGACCCCTTTATGGCAACGGATAAAAATAAACCACCGTTTATAGCGATCCCGCCCGTGTCCAGACTTGAGCCGAAGCAAGAGCGTGTGTTGCGTATTATTAAAGCTAACGGTGATTTACCCACTGACAGAGAGTCCGTGTTTTGGCTCAATGTGAAGAATATTCCACCATCGTCGGATAAACAGAACAGCAAACTGGAGATCGCCATTAAAACGCGCATCAAGCTATTCTGGCGTCCAGCCAACATTACCGAAAAACCTGAAACCGCAAGCCTAAAGGTAAAATGGCAACGGCAGGGTAATGTGCTAGTGGTGAATAATCCCACTGCTATCCACATCAATGTTATTGATGTGGCTGTAGACGGCCATCCGCTGGACATAGCGATGATTAAGCCTTTTGATACGCTCAGGTTTACGTTGCCAGCAGGTGTTGCTGGAAAAATGCTTACCTGGCATAGCATTAATGATTATGGCGCGATAAGTGACGTTATCAGACAGCCTCTTTAACCCGCCTGAGGTTGTTAATAGTGAATATTTGCCGTTTATCTCTGCTGTCACTTTTCTCACTGTGGATCGGTTGCCCGTATCAGAGCTACGCCGCAGGTGAAAAATTTAACTCACGTTTGCTGGAGCTTGAGCATCCCGTTGATGTGGATATCAGCCAGTTTAACCGTCCTGATAGCCTGCCAGCGGGGGAATATCAGGTAGACATTTATATCAACGAGCGTTTTTTGGAACGCCGGGACGTTCGTTTTTTCAGAGAAAATGATGAAAGCGCCCTCCAGCCTTGCTTCCCCGATCTGAAGAACACGCTGGCAACGTTTGGCGTTAAGGTGGACGCCATAAAAGCGCTGGCAACAGTAAATGCCGATCGCTGTGAACCTGTTCCATCGCTGCCGGAAGCGACATGGATACTGGATGATGAAAAGCTGGCGCTTAACGTCTCTATCCCGCAGATCTATCTGGATCCCGCTGCGCGTGACGCTATTCCTCCATCCCGCTGGGATCAGGGAATCAGTGCTCTGATGATGAACTATGATTTTTCCACCACTCAGATGCTGAAAACAGACTATGACAGCGACGATCTCTATTATCTGAACTTACGCAGCGGGATTAATCTTGGTGGCTGGCGGCTTCGCAATTATAGCGCACTGAACGCCGTAAACAGCAACGGCAGTTATCACTCTTTGAGTACTTACTTACAGCACGACATCGCCAGCCTGCGAAGCCAGGTGATGATCGGTGATACCTGGACCGCCAATGATTTATTCGATAGCAGTCAGGTACGTGGCCTTCGCCTGTACACCGATAATGACATGTTGCCGGATAGTATGAATGGTTTTGCACCGGTTGTTCGGGGTATCGCCAAAAGTAATGCTGTTGTCACTATTCGACAAAATGGCTACATCATTTATCAGTCTGCTGTGCCACAGGGACCTTTTGCGCTTAACGATCTTAACACCACCAGCAGCGGTGGAGACCTTGATGTAACAATCAAAGAAGAAGACGGCAGCGAACAGCATTTCACTCAGCCTTATGCGTCTCTCGCAATATTGCGTCGTGAAGGGCAAACGGATTTCGATATCAGCATCGGCGAGCTCAATAATGTCGATGGTTTTTCTCCTGATTTGCTCCAGGCGCAGATTCTGCGGGGTATGCCGTGGGGGATGACGTTATACGGCGGTACGCAGATGGCGGAGGATTACACTGCGATCGCGGCGGGTGTCGGTAAAGATCTTGGCAATCTGGGAGCGATATCGCTGGATATGACCCATGCCGAGTCGCGTTTCGCTGATGATACCGAACGGGGACAATCCTGGCGCTTTCTTTATTCCAGGACGTTTGACGTCACTAACTCCAGTCTGCGTATCGTGGGATACCGTTATTCCACAGAGGGGTTTTACACCCTGGATGAATGGGCTTCCCGCAGAGATGACAGTGAGACATTCTGGCAGACGGGTAACCGAAGAAGTCGGTTAGAAGGAACCCTGACACAGCCTTTCGCTGAAGGATACGGGAATATCTATCTGACGCTCAGCCGGGAGCAGTTCTGGCAAACGGACAACATTGAACGCCTGGTTCAGGTTGGCTACAGCAATAGCTGGCATCAGATCATGTGGAATGTGTCATGGAACTATACCGACGCGGCGAACGATAGCGTGGAGGATCAGGACAACGATAATGAGCATGTTTTCATGCTTTCACTCTCGCTGCCGCTCTCTGATTGGTTACCGAACAGTTACGCAAATTACAACTTTGCTAATAGCAGTCATAGCAGCCCCTCCCACCAGATCGGTCTGAACGGCAATCTGCTTCAGGGTAATAACTTGAGCTGGAATTTGCAGCAATCGGTAAGCGAAAACGGTAACAACAACGGTGGGAACGCAGGGCTTGCCTGGGACGCATCTTATGGTTCCATGAAGGGTAACTATGCCTGGAGCGATGAAACCCGAAGCCTCAATTATGGTATCAGCGGCGGTATTTTGCTGCACTCAGAAGGCATTACTTTCTCGCAGGAAATGGGTGAAACCGTAGCGCTGGTCAAAGCACCCGGGGCGGCAGGGTTAAACGTTGAAAATGCTAACGGCGTAGCGACAGACTGGCGTGGCTATACCATCAAAACACAACTATCACCTTATGATGAAAATCGTATCGCCGTTGGAAATAACGATTTTTCGTCAGACAATATTGAGCTGGAAAAAAACGTTCTGACCCTGGTGCCAACGCGCGGAGCGGTAGTTAAAGCAGAATTCGTTACGCACATTGGTTACCGCGTATTGTTCAACGTGCAGATGGTGAACGGAAAACCAGCGCCCTTTGGCGCAATAGGGGCCGCCACGCTGGCAAATGGCAACGTAACGGGCATTGTTGGCGAGAGCGGAGAACTCTACCTCGCCGGGATGCCGCAAAAAGGTCAATTTACACTCACACTCAGCGACGGTGCGGTGTGTCGGGCGAATTATGTTATCTCTCAGCAGCCTGATGCAGGATTGGTTCAGTTGCCCGTTATTTGCCAATAAAGGATAAAAATGAAACTGCAATACTGGCTTTTAGCCTTATGCGCCGCTGCGTTTTTTACGCAAGCATCTCCAACAGGATACTGCGTTGCAGATAACGGTAGGTATCATAACTATCTCAATTTTACAGAGCAGTTTAGTATTATTGATAATAAAGCCGGGGCCGCAACGCTTATTGATGTCAATAACAGCAATACTTCATTCAGGGGGACATGCTACTGCCTGACGGAACCTAATCAAAGCTACGATCATACTTATATCACCAGCCGCATTAACCCAGCGCTGGCAGCAGCGGGGACTAAGAACAATGTCCCTTATTTCAATCTCAATGAAAATGTTGATATTGGCCTGCTCACCTATATTTTGGGCATTGGCTATACGGCGGTTCCTTTTGATCACCTGCCTAATAAAATCGATGGTTCTTATCAATGTCACAATGGTGTAAGTTCCGCGACAACCTTTTACAGTGGCGGCTCAGGACAGATTTATTTGTACGTCAAAAAACCCTTTACCGGGGTGATGACTATTCCACAGACGGTGATAGCAAATATCTACGCCACTATCGATCCCCATACGGTATCGAACGATATTATCGCTGATGTGATTGTTCAGGGGACAGTAACCGTGCCGCAATCCTGCGAGATCGATGAAGGGCAGGCCATTCTTTTTGATTTCAACAAAATTCTGGCGTCAGAATTTGCGTCAACCAAAGGGCAGGCGCTGTCCGCACATAAAATAACCCGTACGGTGAATATCAAATGTACCAATATGATGTTTTACGATACGCTGGGCGCGACGTTACATGCATCCCCTGTGGGCACGGATGAAACAATGATCGGTACGGACAATCCAGATGTGGGTATCAAAATTTATGATAAGCGCAACCGGGAGATAAATGTGAATAGCGGTGCGCTGGAGGTGGATACCACAAAAATTCCAGATGTCATGGGGGATACCCTGGGAACGCTTACTTTTTCAGGTGCGCCCGCCAGTGCTACCGGGGCAAGACCGAAACCCGGCCAGTTCAGTGCGACGGCAACGTTGACGATTGAAATCGCCAATTAATACGCTAACGGCTGTTTTTATGACAGCCGTTGTCATATTTCCCTTTCCGAAGCTGATTGTTCGCCAAAGGCCATGCCAAAAAATAAAGACTACGTGAATTAATCACTCTATTTTTCATCAAATTACCACTCCCTTTTTTATTGTCATCAAACTGTCACAAACCTTACATATAACTGTCACCTGATTGTCCTATTTTGCTCTTCGTAGCCACTTAACAATGATTTACGAATCCCAGCAGGAGACATTATGAACGTTATGCGTACCACTGTCGCAACGGTTGTCACCGCGACCTTATCCATGAGCGCTTTCGCTGTTAACGCGGCAGCAAGCCTGACAGGTGCAGGTGCAACTTTTCCTGCGCCAGTGTATGCCAAATGGGCGGATACCTATCAGAAAGAAACCGGTAGCAAAGTAAACTACCAGGGTATCGGTTCCTCCGGCGGCGTAAAACAGATCATCGCGAATACCGTTGATTTCGGTGCTTCTGACGCCCCGCTGTCTGACGAAAAACTCCAGCAGGAAGGCCTGTTTCAGTTCCCGACCGTTATTGGCGGCGTGGTGCTGGCCGTAAACATTCCAGGTCTGAAATCCGGCGAGCTGGTGCTGGATGGTAAAACCCTCGGCGACATCTATCTGGGTAAAATTAAGAAGTGGGATGATGCCGCCATCACTAAACTGAACCCGGGCCTGAAACTGCCTTCGCAGAACATCGCCGTGGTTCGTCGTGCAGACGGTTCCGGTACCTCTTTCGTCTTCACCAGCTACCTGGCGAAAGTGAACGAAGAGTGGAAATCGAAAGTTGGCGCAGGCTCTACCGTAAACTGGCCGACCGGTCTGGGCGGTAAAGGTAACGACGGCATCGCCGCGTTCGTACAGCGTCTGCCTGGCTCAATCGGCTATGTAGAATATGCTTATGCCAAGCAGAACAACCTGGCGTATACCAAACTGGTTTCCGCGGACGGTAAACCGGTAAGCCCGACCGAAGACAGCTTTGCTAACGCGGCGAAAGGTGTGGACTGGAGCAAATCCTTCGCTCAGGACCTGACCAACCAGAAGGGTGACGATGCGTGGCCGATTACCTCCACCACCTTCATTCTGATCCATAAAGAGCAGAAAAAACCTGAGCAGGGCGCTGAAGTGCTGAAGTTCTTCGACTGGGCGTATAAAGACGGCGCGAAACAGGCTAATGACCTGGATTACGCTTCGCTGCCGGATAACGTGGTTGAGCAGGTTCGTGCTGCATGGAAAACCAATGTGAAAGACAGCAGCGGTAAAGCGCTGTACTAATTAGATATACTGACGAAAATGGCGGGTGGCACGGTGCTTGCCCGCCTTACAGCTACAAACTGTAGGCCCGGTAAACGTCACCGGGCATATTCGTAAGGCGTCGTTAACTAAAGAGTGATTTATGGCTGCAACCAGGGGTGTAATTAACCCGCCGGGTAAAAAAGGTGACATGATATTCAGCGCGCTGGTAAAACTGGCTGCGCTGATCGTGCTATTTATGTTGGGCGGTATTATCGTCTCCCTGATCATCTCCTCCTGGCCCAGCATTGAGAAATTCGGTTTCTCATTCCTGTGGACCAAAGAGTGGGATGCCCCGAACGATATCTACGGCGCGCTGGTGCCCATTTACGGTACCCTGGCGACCTCCATTATCGCGCTGCTGATTGCGGTTCCCGTCAGCTTCGGCATTGCCCTGTTCCTGACGGAGCTGTCGCCCGCGTGGCTGAAGCGTCCGCTCGGTATTGCGATTGAGCTTCTGGCGGCGATCCCCAGTATCGTTTACGGCATGTGGGGGCTGTTTATTTTCGCCCCGCTGTTCGCCACTTACTTCCAGGAGCCGGTCGGCAATATCCTTTCCAACATCCCGTTTGTTGGTGCGCTGTTTTCCGGTCCGGCATTCGGCATCGGTATCCTGGCGGCAGGCGTGATCCTCGCCATTATGATTATTCCCTACATCGCTGCGGTCATGCGCGATGTCTTCGAACAAACCCCGGTGATGATGAAAGAGTCGGCCTACGGTATTGGCTGCACCACCTGGGAAGTGATCTGGCGCATTGTGCTTCCGTTCACCAAAAATGGCGTTATCGGCGGCGTGATGCTCGGTCTGGGTCGTGCGCTGGGGGAAACCATGGCGGTGACCTTTATCATCGGCAACACCTACCAGCTCGACAGCGTCTCGCTGTATATGCCAGGCAACAGTATCACCTCCGCGCTGGCGAACGAATTTGCCGAAGCGGAATCCGGTCTGCACGTTGCTGCGCTGATGGAGCTGGGACTGATCCTGTTTGTGATTACTTTTATCGTGCTGGCTATCTCTAAATTTATGGTGATGCGCCTGGCGAAAAACGAGGGGGCGCGCTGATGGCTACGCTCGAAATGCAAAGCACTGCGGCACTGGCGGAATCCCGTCGCAAGATGCAGGCGCGTCGGCGCATGAAAAACCGCATTGCCCTGACCCTCTCCATGGCGACGATGGTTTTCGGGTTGTTCTGGCTGATCTGGATCCTGATGTCCACCATTACACGCGGCTTTGACGGCATGTCTCTGGCGCTGTTCACCGAAATGACGCCGCCGCCGAATACCGCAGGTGGCGGGCTGGCGAATGCGCTGGCCGGTAGTGGCTTGCTGATTTTGTGGGCTACCGTGCTGGGCACGCCGCTCGGCATCCTGGCGGGGATTTATCTGGCGGAATATGGCCGTAAATCCTGGCTGGCTGAAGTGATCCGCTTTATTAACGATATTCTGCTCTCCGCGCCTTCTATTGTGGTGGGTCTGTTTGTTTATACCGTGGTGGTGGCGCAGATGCAGCACTTCTCCGGTTGGGCGGGCGTCATCGCGCTGGCGTTGTTGCAGGTGCCTATCGTCATCCGAACTACCGAAAACATGCTTAAGCTGGTGCCGGATAGCCTGCGTGAAGCAGCCTATGCGCTGGGGACGCCGAAGTGGAAGATGATCTCCGCGATCACCCTGAAAGCCTCAGTCTCCGGGATTATGACCGGCGTGCTGCTGGCCGTTGCCCGCATCGCCGGTGAGACCGCGCCGCTGCTGTTTACCGCGCTCTCCAACCAGTTCTGGAGCACCGACATGATGCAGCCGATCGCCAACCTGCCGGTGACCATCTTTAAATTTGCGATGAGCCCGTTTGCGGAGTGGCAGCAACTGGCCTGGGCTGGCGTGCTGATCATCACGCTATGCGTACTGTTACTGAACATTCTGGCGCGCGTGATCTTCGCGAAACAGAAACACGGTTAAGACGAAGTGCCGGATGGCGGCGTAACGCCTTATTCGGCCTACGATTGAAGACATTTGTAGGCCTGATAAGCGAAGCGCCATCAGGCATGATGAGGAAGAGAGTGAGATGAGTATGGTTAACACCGCACCGGGTAAAATTCAGGTTCGTGATTTGAACTTCTACTACGGCAAATTCCATGCCCTGAAAAACATTAACCTGGAGATTGCTAAAAACCAGGTGACGGCGTTCATCGGGCCGTCCGGCTGCGGTAAATCGACGCTGCTGCGCACCTTCAATAAGATGTATGAACTGTATCCGGAGCAGCGCGCTGAAGGCGAAATCCTGCTGGACGGTGAAAACATTCTTAACCACGCGCAGGATATCGCTCTGCTGCGCGCTAAAGTCGGCATGGTCTTTCAGAAGCCGACGCCGTTTCCGATGTCGATTTATGACAATATCGCTTTTGGCGTACGCCTGTTTGAAAAGCTCTCCCGCGCCGATATGGACGAGCGCGTGCAGTGGGCGTTAACCAAAGCCGCTTTGTGGAATGAAACCAAGGATAAGCTGCATCAGAGCGGTTATTCCCTTTCCGGCGGTCAGCAGCAGCGTCTGTGCATCGCGCGCGGGATCGCGATTCGCCCGGACGTCCTGCTGCTGGATGAGCCGTGTTCGGCGCTGGACCCGATCTCTACCGGGCGCATTGAAGAACTGATTACTGAATTAAAACAGGACTATACCGTAGTGATCGTGACCCATAACATGCAGCAGGCCGCACGTTGCTCCGATCACACGGCGTTTATGTATCTTGGCGAGCTGATCGAGTTCAGCAACACGGACGATCTGTTTACCAAGCCCGCCAAAAAACAGACTGAAGACTATATCACCGGCCGCTACGGTTGATTCAGGAGTGCGTCATGGAAAACCTTAACCTTAACAAACACATTTCCGGCCAGTTTAACGCTGAACTGGAACATATTCGTACCGAAGTAATGACGATGGGCGGCCTGGTGGAACAGCAGTTATCGGATGCGATCACTGCGATGCACAATCAGGATAGCGAGCTGGCGAAGCGGGTGGTGGAAGGCGACAAGCAGGTCAATATGATGGAGGTCGCCATCGATGAAGCCTGCGTGCGCATTATCGCCAAACGTCAGCCGACGGCGAGCGACCTGCGCCTGGTCATGGCGATCATCAAAACCATCGCCGAGCTGGAGCGTATCGGCGACGTAGCGGACAAAATCTGCCGCACCGCGCTGGAGAAATTCTCCCAACAGCATCAGCCGTTGCTGGTGAGCCTCGAGTCGCTGGGGCGACACACCGTGCAGATGCTGCATGACGTGCTGGATGCCTTCGCCCGTATGGATCTGGACGAAGCGGTACGGATTTATCGTGAAGATAAAAAAGTGGATCAGGAGTATGAAGGCATCGTGCGCCAGCTGATGACCTACATGATGGAAGATCCGCGTACTATCCCCAGCGTGCTGACCGCGCTGTTCTGCGCACGCTCTATCGAGCGTATTGGCGACCGCTGCCAGAACATCTGTGAGTTTATCTTCTACTTCGTGAAGGGGCAGGATTTCCGTCACGTGGGCGGTGATGAACTGGATAAACTGCTGGCAGGCCGCGATCCGAAAGAGTGATGTTGTGCTCGCCGGATGATGGAAACCCTCCGGCGAGACATCTTATACCTGCGGCTTCTCCAGCAGTTGCCGCGCCAGCGCGTCAATATCCTCATACTGCCACAGCCGATCGCGCCATGCCTGCGGAATACCCTCCACGCCATAAAATGCGCCCGCCAGTTGACCCGCTATCGCGGCAGTGGTGTCGGCGTCATCGCCAAGATTGGCCGCCAGCAGGATCGTCTCTTCAAAATCCGCCCCGTGATAAAAGCACCATAGCGCCGCTTCAAGACTTTGCACGCAATAGCCGGTGCCGTGAATGGCCGAACGCGGTTTCTGGCGATAGCTGCCCAGAGCTATCTGGCGCAGGTTTTCCTGCGGCGGCAGTTCCTCCAGTGCGGAAAGCGTTTCTTCTTTGTCTTTTCCGCTCAGCGCATTGAGCAAATACTGCGCGAAGAGATGGCAACTGGCGATGGCTTCCGGCGCGGCGTGAGTGGTGCGCGATGAAGCTTCGGCATATTCCAGCGCCTGTTGGCGATCCGGATAATAATACAGCACCGCTGGCGCGAGACGCATCAGCGAGCCGTTACCGGCAGTGTCTGGCGCTTCAGAACCCGCGTACGGATTGCCATCCAGCGCAAATTTCCCCAGCGCCCGGGCGACGGTGCTGCCAATGTCGAAGCACTCCCCGGTTGAGCTGAAATAACCCCAGCGCCACCAGTTGAGGTAGCGGTTCATCTGATCGCCCGCATCGAAACCCTGGCAGGTTACCAGGCTTTGCGCGAGGCACAGCGCCATTGACGTATCGTCCGTCCACTGCCCGACCTTCAGATTAAACGGGCCGCCGCCCTGCATGGTGGTGAGCGGCGTAAAGGAATCTTTGGCCCGGAACTCGACGGTCGTTCCCACCGCGTCGCCGCTGGCCAGTCCCAGTAAACAGCCCTGATAGCGGGCCAGTAAATCCGGCATAAACGCTTACTCCTTAATTTGACTACCGATCATGAAAAATCTGCCCACAGACGTAATTTCCCACATTCCAGGCAGCGAAACAGATAGCCCTGGCAATCGCCATCGTTATGCAGGTATTTCGGTAAATCATCATAATGCATACCAAAGTCCGCACAGTCTTCTTCAAGGCTGGCAAACTCATGAAGACGGTCTTTAATCTCTTCCCAGCCGACGTAACCGATAAAAGCGCAGAAGTCACCGCAGTGCGCCAGCCAGTGTTCCTGTTGCCAGCCGCGATAGCCCGGTGTGCGTTCGATCAGTGCTTTGAGCATCTCGTCAGAATACGGGATTTGAACGCCATTAAATTCCCCTTCTTCATCATACTGGGCTTTCACTTCTTCAATGCTGGCGTCATCCTGGAAACTGCCTTCGAATTTTTCAGCGGCTTTACCGTCGGCGATACACCACGGACAGAGGTGATCAATATCGTCAACGCTGTAAAAGGGGCTGGTGTAATAAACCGGCGTCGGCTGCTCGCAGCAGTCGCAGGTGACAGTCTTATCCTGCTCAAACGCACCGGTTTCCAGCGGCTGTGGATGGTATTTGAAAGAGGGTAACGGTTTGTGAGTCGTCGGCATAAAAACATCCTGTGAGTAACGTCGTTTGTCACAACTACGTTAAAGCAACCTTTGCTGAATTAACAGTCTGGTTTTTGCCACTCATCACAGAACGGTATAGTCACCCTTGTTATTGTTCTACAGTTAATCATTCTGCAAGGACTCGCTCATGAAAAAGATCTCTCTCACCCTCGCGGTTTCCCTCGCTTTAGGCGCTTTTATGTATCAGGCTCAGGCCGCCTCAACCCTTCCGGGACCCGGTGAAAACGCGCCCGTAAATCAGTTTATTACGCAGGTTAACCCCGATAAAACCGTCACCTTCAGGCTCTGGGCACCGGAGGCCAAAACGGTCAATGTGGTGACCGGCGCAACCGATGAAAGCCATGTTACGCATGCCATGCAGAAAGATGCTAACGGCGTCTGGACATGGACCAGCGCGGCGATGCCCGGCAACCTGTACGAATATTTTTATGAAGTCGATGGCCTGCGCACGATTGACTCCGGCACGCCTTACACCAAGCCGCAGCGGCAGGTGAACACCAGCCTGGTGCTGGTGCCGGGTTGCCTGCTCGACGTGCGTAATGTGCCTCACGGCGAACTACATTTGTTGACCTATCATTCCCGCGAACTCAATGCCGAACGGCAGATCTATGTCTGGACGCCGCCGGGATATAACGCAACAAAAGAGCCGCTGCCGGTGCTGTATTACTATCACGGCTTTGGCGATACCACCCTTTCAGCCATCAATCAGGGACGTATTCCGCAGATGATGGATAACCTGCTGGCAGAGGGGAAAATCAAACCGATGCTGGTGGTGTTGCCTGAGACAGAAACGGATACGGCCACAACAACGCCAGAAAGCTATCGCTACGCCGATATCCGCTCGCAGTTTTATCTCCCCAACGCCACGCTTGGCGACCGGGAATTGATGCACGATATCATCCCGCTGATTACTCAGCGCTATAACGTGCGTAAGGATGCCGAAGGGCGGGCGCTGGCCGGGCTTTCCCAGGGAGGCTATCAGGCCGAACTGTCGGCACTAAAACATCCGGAAAGCTTCGGCTGGCTGGGGCTGTTCAGCGGCGTCACGACCATCACCGTGCCCGATCAAACCGTCGCCCAGCGTTTTAATAACCCGCAGTCGGTTAATCAACAGCTACGCAATTTCACGCTGGTGATTGGCGAAAAAGATGAGGTGACGGGGAAAGACATTAAAGGGCTAAAAGCGCTACTGGATAAACAGGGTATTCATAACGACTACACCGTTTATCCGGGACTGGGGCATGAAATGGATGTGTGGCGTCCTGCGTATGCCGAGTTTGTGCAGAAGCTGTTTAAATAAGTCCGTTGACCGGATGCCCGGTGGCGCTGCGCTTACCGGGCCTACGGTTATGCGGTAACGCGCGGATATTGTTGGTTTTTGTAGGCCGGACAAGGCGAAGCCGCCGCCCGGCATTTACCGCGTAATATCCCAGCCGCGGGCGTTCCATAATTCTGGCAACTGCGCCAGATCGGTAAACGTCGTCACTTTCGGATGTTCGATAGGCTTGTTATGCGGATCGGCACAAAAATAGAACACTTCCATCCCGGCGGCGATCCCGGACTGTGCCCCGGCAACGGAATCATCCACCAGCACCGAATGTTCCGCATTGACGTTCATCGCCTTCGCCGCGTGAAACATCAACGCCGGATCGGGCTTCCAGCGCTGGATATCGTAGCCACTGAACAATTTTTCCGGGAAGTGGTGCAGCATGCCGGTGCGCCCTAACGAGTGCTGCATTTTGCTCACCGGGCCGTTAGAGACCACGCACATCGGCACCGTTACGCTATCCAGCAGCGCGTTCGCGCCTGCGATACCTACCAACTCAGAGTCAAACAGGCGAGCGACCTCAGCGCGATACACGGCCTCTAAATCGGCTTTCGCCAGGTTAACCCCATACTCGGCGTTAATAGTGTCGATGATCTCGTAAAGCTTAACGCCTTTAAAACGCTTAAAAATCGTTTCCAGATCGAGGGTGATGCCGTACTGCTGGAACATATGCACATAGGCGCGAGAACAAATCACTTCACTGTCGACCAGCGTACCGTCGCAATCGAAAAATACTGCTTCAATGTGGGACATGCCTGTTTCCCTTTTAACAAGTTTAACGTTTACCTGATGAAATTTATGCCACGCAATCGTTGCCGTATAAGCAAAATCAATGAAAAAAGTCTCTCCTGAATCTTCCTATTGTCTCATTTTGGTATAGGATAGCGACGGATTTTCCCTCCTTTTCTCGGAAACAGATAATGAGTCAACAACACCACAGCCAGGCATCTGGTCAGGGAATACTTGAGCGCGTGTTTAAATTACGTGCGCACGGCACCACTGCACGCACAGAAATTATTGCCGGGTTCACCACCTTTCTGACGATGGTTTACATCGTTTTTGTTAACCCGCAGATCCTTGGCGTGGCAGGGATGGACACCAGTGCCGTCTTCGTGACCACCTGCCTGATTGCTGCGCTTGGCAGCATCCTGATGGGCGTCTTCGCTAATCTGCCGGTCGCGCTGGCTCCGGCGATGGGGCTTAACGCGTTCTTTGCTTTTGTCGTGGTTCAGGCGATGGGCCTGCCGTGGCAGGTGGGCATGGGGGCGATTTTCTGGGGCGCGGTTGGCCTGCTGCTGCTGACGATTTTCCGCGTGCGCTACTGGATGATTGCCAATATCCCGGTAAGCCTGCGCGTCGGTATCACCAGCGGTATCGGTCTGTTTATCGGCATGATGGGCCTGAAAAACGCGGGCGTGATTGTCGCCAACCCGGAAACGCTGGTCAGCATCGGCAACCTGACCTCGCACAGCGTGCTGCTGGGCGTGCTGGGCTTCTTCATTATCGCTATCCTGGCGTCACGTAATATCCACGCGGCGGTACTGGTGTCCATCGTCGTCACGACGCTGCTGGGCTGGATGCTGGGCGATGTCCACTACAACGGCATCGTTTCCGCGCCGCCGAGCGTCAGCACGGTGATTGGTCATGTTGACCTGGCGGGTTCCTTTAACCTGGGTCTGGCAGGCGTGATTTTCTCCTTCATGCTGGTCAACCTGTTTGACTCCTCCGGCACACTGATCGGTGTGACCGACAAAGCGGGCCTGGCAGATGAGAAGGGCAAGTTCCCGCGCATGAAGCAGGCGCTGTATGTGGACAGTATCTCGTCCGTAGCCGGTTCGTTCATCGGCACATCCTCTGTTACCGCCTATATCGAATCCTCTTCCGGCGTCTCCGTCGGCGGCCGTACCGGTCTGACGGCTGTCGTTGTCGGCGTACTGTTCCTGCTGGTGATTTTCCTCTCGCCGCTGGCGGGTATGGTGCCGTCCTACGCGGCGGCGGGCGCGCTGATTTACGTCGGCGTGCTGATGACCTCCAGCCTGGCGCGCGTGAAGTGGGAAGATTTAACCGAATCCGTACCGGCGTTTATTACCGCGGTGATGATGCCGTTCAGCTTCTCCATTACCGAAGGTATCGCGCTGGGCTTTATCTCCTACTGCGTAATGAAAATCGGCACCGGCCGTCTGCGCGATCTCAGCCCGTGCGTGATTATCGTCGCGGTACTGTTTGTACTGAAGATTGTGTTTATTGACGCGCATTAAGCATTGATGTTCCCTCTCCCTGTGGGAGAGGGATGGGGTGAGGGGAATTACGCTTTCACCCGCTGAATATACTCGCCAAACGCCGTTAGCTGTCCGGTCAGATGATCCAGCGTGCTCTGGTCAATCACTTCACCCGTCTGCGGATCTACTTTATTCTGGATCACGCCGCCCATAAACTCCGGCTTATTCATCACCATCGCGTCGAGAAACACCAGAATCTGACGCAGATGATACTGACAGCGCGCGCCGCCAATGGCACCCATCGAGCTGGTCTGAATGAGCACGGGTTTGCCCGCCAGCGGCTGCTCAGGCAGGCGAGAAAGCCAGTCGATAGCATTTTTTAAGCCGCCCGGTACGGAATAGTTATATTCCGGCGTGACGATAACCACCCCGTCCGCCTGGCGGATTTGTTCAGCCAGCGCCTCCACGCTCGCTGGAAAACCCTCTTCCTGCTGAATATCCGCATCGTACAGGGGAATATCGCCAATCGACGGTAATGCGCTTACCTGAATGTTCGCCGGGGCGATTTTCGGCAGCGTTCGCGCGACCATCGCGTTAAATGACCCTTTGCGCAAACTTCCCAACAACGTAACAACGTTCAACGTATCAGACATAATGACTCCTTCGTGTTATGGAGATTACTTTTGATCGGATTCGTTGAGTGTAAACGCTTTTTCGGAGGCTATGCTGGTAAAACGCATCAGGCGAGCGGCAGGTTCATTGGCGCGCACCTGCGTATCCGGCAGGCAGCGCCAGTTACTTTTACCGCTATATTCCCAGACCTTCAGGCGCTCAATGGCAGGAGTGACGGCCACGGACCACACCAGCACGTCCTCAGCATCGCAGACCGCCTCTATCCTGGCGACGCTGGCCGCGCGCAAACGCCCTGAGCCGGGCAGCAGTTGCAGAATATCGGGAGAATTACTTTCAACCTCGCCCGTCAGCTTCAGCACGCTCTGACGTAACGCCATAAGCTGCGCGCTGGCTTCATTCGGATCGCTCTGGTTATTGATCCACAGCGCTTCATTACTGGTGAAGTTATAGCGATCGGTCGTCTGGGCGGTATGAAAACGTGGCGTTGAACGCTGAAGCGCCAGTCCGCAGTCGCCTTCGGTCGTTAGCGCCACGCCGACAATATTACCGGTGTAAGCAATAGAAAAACGAGGCAGGGTGCTATCACGGAACAGGGGACGTCCGCCAGTCAGAATAGTGATTTCCGGCAATTCGCTAATTCCGTACAGCATAAACATCAATTCAGCCAGCAGCGCTCTGGAGGCCAGAAAACGCGTCCGTCGGTGTTCAGGGAACTGGCGGGCCTGATGATGGCAGGCTGAAGACAGGCGAGTAGAAAGGTGATAACCGTCGCCCAGGGTCCCTCGTGCAAAGTGCGTAGCCATTTTTCGCTCCGTGATAATGGTCAGTGGTAAAGAAGAAAAGCATACTGCCGGTTAACCGCTTTCGTTTTAAACGCAAACGAAGCAAATGAGAAGATCCTGAGCCTCATTTTTACAATTCATTTGATGCGGGCGGCACTTTTTGCGAAAAACCGGGCGGCAACGTTTTATAACCAATAAGTCAATCAGCCGAATGGCCTGGTCACAAATAGCTCCTGGATTGACGTAATAAGACGAGGCTCCCCCAGCGTTTCAATCATATCCGGCGGCAGATGCTGGCGAGTTTCTTGTTGCCCGATCACCAGAGCGTCCTGAGTGTCGGCCCAGTATAACGCCGTAGGGGTGACACGCAGAATATCGACCAGGCTTTGCCAGAAGGCTTTGTGGCCCGGCGCATGAACAAAGGCAAAACCATCTGTCATCAAGCCTTCTTCAGTACTAAACACCGGGACCCTAAGTTCTATAAAATCGAGAAATCGTGGGTCTGAAGGGTATTCAAGGCGCAAATACCCGTTGTTGTCATTACTGACAATGGCACTACCGAAGGCGTTCTCCACGACCGACAGCGGAAAAAAGCCGCCTTCACCGTTATCAAAAGCCTGAAGCCAGTAATCCATACTCATGATGATCTCCTTTTCTGTAGGCTGATAAACGTAAGTCTGAACTGATTATTCTTATATTTTAAAAGCAATTAACTTAATTTACCGGCTCTGGCGGGTAAACGTTATTTTACCTGTCATAGCGTGTAATATTTATTTTACCGCCTACAACCGCCAGCATAAAATGATGCAAGTCACTAACACTAAACAACGTAGCTCTTTACTGAAAGATATCCGCCCCACGCAGAAGCTTTCACAAGGTAAAGTCGCCAGCAAAGTGGGCATCCGACAGGATACGGTATCAAGCTTCGAGTTACATCCTGATTCTACTAGACTGGAAACCTTCTTTAAGATCCTGTCAGCACTGAATTTAGAGCTTACCATTTCCCCCAGAAATGCAGATGCAGACAATAACGGAACATCATCTTGGAAGGAAGAGTGGTAATGGCTGCGCTTGATGTTTATATGAATGGCTACAGGTACCTCCGACATCTCAATATCCTTCATCTTGTAAGTTTCGACATAACTACTCTCCACTCGATTCTCCGACGCGCGGTTGGGCACAGCGTGCTGTGCTGAACGATACCGGTGCGCTGGAGAATGCGCGGATGAGGTATGACGGGGTACGGTGATGCACGAATGCAGCCGCCTGCTCTGGCAGGTATATCCCCACACAGGTAAAATGACCTGTCCTCCGGTATCGGTTCGGTAGTGCTGGTTTCTCCTCCTGGTAAGTAAATTTCTGACATCTGTTTGAGGTCAGCCTGTTTGTTGCAGTGAATTTGCAGGCAGTAGCTGGGTTGAAGCTGATCTGCACGCTGGCGTCACTTTCACTCGCTTACGCTCTCAAAAGTGACGCCGCGTTATGTACATTGAGCAGGAAGTACGGACGCAAAGCCTTCGACAATGCCATCCGACTTCTCTACAGCGTTCTGTCTGTCGCTACGCTTGCAACAGAGTAGCGATAAAGGGTGTGGTCACCTGTATCAAGACAGGAGGTCAGTTTCTGACCATGCTTCGTTTCCTGGTTGACTGAGGGGTTGACCGCCAAAGGCGCTTCTTACAGGTCGCAGTTCGTCTTAGAACAGGAAGCTTTTAGGGGCACTGCTATGAGTTGGGGATAGGGTAGAACTGGGGGAAGGGGAAAGCTGCGGGAAACTGTTTGTGGGATTTGAAGGTTTTATTGAAAAAGATGTGTAATAGATAATATCACTATAATTATGTTACTGTTATTTATAATGAATAGATATACTGACGTATATGTAGTTAACACCAATATACATAACTTGCTGTTTAAGGAAGGGAGGAACTTTAGATCTAGTAAACTTACTCACTCAATGAACTGAAGTAGATAAGGTTATTTTCAATTTTCATTGTCAATATCACGAAGTTTGCAAAAATGATTTTTCTAAATAATCCTTTAAAAAAATAGCTTTTAGCTTTAATATTATATTATATAAATTATGAGGATGTTTAGAATGAGCTCTCATGAAATGACATTAGATAAGACCCAAAGAGCATCACTGTGGCTCGAACAATTTGATGAAGATGATCGGCCTTATGCTAACCTCTTATTGAAAAAGATACATTGGGTATCTAGTTACGAATTTGAAAAAACGATAAAGAATGAGGTCGAAAATATTGGAAATGAATGTGAGCATGCAATAGCTATTTTTGTTGAGCGTGAAGTTTTACCGGAAGAAAGAGTATATAAATTCAGTGATAAAAAGCCACAAAGGGCAGATGGGGAAGCATTTGAACCAATTAATATAATAAAAAACCGGAAGGAAATTGGAAGCGAAGGATTGCTTAATACAATAGCAACTAATTTATCAAGATCCGATAGTAGGAAATATTTATATTATCCTGCAGCCAAGGTTTTTAGAAAGAAAAAAATAAGAAAGGTTGTCATATTAACTGATACTATCGGATCTGGTAATCAGATGTATAATTTCCTCGATTGTTTTCAGAAAACACCGTCATTAAAAAGTTGGTATTCATCTCATCATATCAAATTTTTTGTTGTTTGCTATGCTGCGACACAGGAAGGTTTAAAAAGAATGGAATATCATCCTTTTAAACCAACGATAATCTACAATAAAATATGCCCTACCATTGAAAATAGTTTTTCAGGGGACGAAAAGAAGAAGATAACATCTCTATGTCATAAATACAACCCAGATCAGAATAAAAATACCCCTTTCGGTTATGGGGGAGTAGCTGCACTTATTTGTTATAGTCATGGCATGCCGAATAATGCACCTGCTATACTTTATAAACGCTCAAATTCATGGAAGCCTTTATTTAGAAATAGAACAGCTATTGATTTAAAAGATGAACTCCCCACGGGAGATGCTGATTATGATCCTGAAAATTATTTGAACCTTATGAATCAGAAACGAATAGCCGCATCAGCTAAGTTTCAAAAGCTTAATGATGAAGGTAAAAAATATATCCTGGTTTTATTATCATTAAGACGGTTACCTAGAACGAAAAACGCAATAGCCTCAAGAAGTGGGTTATCATCAAGAATCGTTTCGGATATCTTAGTTCGGTTAACATTTTTGGGATGGATTGATGATAACTATCGACTGACTGATGAAGGGCAGTTACTAATCGAAGAGTTAAGGAAAAAAGGCAAAGCTAAAGAACTTCCAAAACAGATAAAAGAGGGGTATTATCCTACAACGTTGAGGAGGCCATAATGTTTCATTTAGCGTTAACACAAGTAACTACCATTACTTGTCAGGAGAAGTGTATACCTTTCCTGCGGGCCATATGTTTTATGTGCTCATGTATTAGCACTCGCAATAGTGTAAGCAAAATCACGACGATCCCGACTTCGTCGGCTCGATCGTGGTCTTTCTTATCGTCGCGATTTTACTTACCCCTCCGGGGTCAAAGTAAATGAAACAATGGTCTCCTCAGCGTTATCGTGCAGAAGCTCTTATCCAAGGTGTTAAACCGGAGATAATTGATAGTGCGCTCTTACACACAAAAAAAATAATAAATTTAAATCCAAAGGTAATACCAATATTGACATTGCGTCACCTTGCTTTTATGGCTGGTGTTGAATATTCTTTTCTACGCAAAGTTATTAATAGAGAACACTTTCATCCGTATAGATTTTTTCTTATTAGGAAGAAAAGAAGTATTTCAAAACGGAAAATATTTGTCCCTGAACCTCAATTACTAAAGGTACAGAAGTTTATACACAATAATGTTCTTAAGCATATATTGCCACATGATGCTAGCTTTGCATATACACCATATTCATCTATATATGATGCTGCACACGTACATATAAATAGTAGATGGCTTATTAAAATTGATATTACAAACTTCTTTGAGAGTATATCCGAGATAGATGCATATCATGTTTTTAAATATAATGGATATTCTAATTTAATATCGTTCGAATTAGCTAGGATTTGTACTTGGCCTATTCCTCGCTCTCGAAATGAAAGATTACATAGGCTACAAAATAAATATCTAAAAGAATATAAGTTTTACGATCGTAACCAGGAATTAGGTAGCACACCACAAGGTGCTCCAACTAGTCCTTGTTTATCAAACTTAGTATGTAAAAATTTAGACGCAGAAATAAGTTTGTTATGTGAAAAACTACAAGTTAGATATTCTAGATACTCTGACGATATTACCATTTCATCTATCAATACGAGTTTTTCAAGGCATGATGCTCAAGATATCATAGACAGTATTTATAGGGTTTTGAATAAATATGGTTTCAATCCGAATAAATATAAGACTAAAATAATTCCTCCTGGCGCAAAAAAAATAGTGTTAGGGTTAAATGTTGATAAAGATAGTGTCGGGCTTGATAAAGAATTTAAATATAAAATTAAGCAGCATATTCATTTTTGTTTACACGAGAAAATCGGTCCTGTACAACATGCTAGATTTAAAGGATTTTCTTCGGTTATAGGCTTTCGGAATCATTTACATGGACTAATTGTCTATGCTCGGTCTATAGATGTTATCTTTGGTGAAAAAATGCTCAATAAATATAATGAGATTAATTGGCCATTTTAGTTTTTGGGTATTGTATAAGTGACTCACAAAATGTTTACGCTAATTTCATCCTTTTAGAGGTAGGATGACGTAATATTTTAAACGGTTATGTTGTGGATTGATTTTTCCTTTTAGAAAGAATGGCGATTTACGCCATTCTTTCTTAGAATTTAAAGGGAACAATTACATTTTCAAAGTCATCACTTTGGTCTTGAATATAATCAATGCCAGATATTTCAGCTAACAAAGATGGTTTTACGCAGAGTTTGTCTGCAAGCATTTCGAATGAAATACCAAGTTGTTCTTTTAAAACTAATAAACTCTCTTTAAGTATGTGAGGTTCTTCCATTGGGATGGAGTCGTCATACTTTTCTTTTTTAGCTTGTCTAGTCTGGCTAAACCAAACATTGGCACTTCTATACTGCTGAGCATTAATAAATCCTAAGAAGTGAGCGCGATATATGATCGCTCTTGCACTCATTTTCCACCTTAATTTTAGGTGGTATACTTTTTTCCAATCAATTGTTCCTCTTGATGTTATACAAGCAGGAAATTCTCGAGCAAAAGATTTGCGTGGAAATAAAAATGCACTAGCAAAAGCATCGGCTTCTCTTTCTGTTTTTTTACAACCAGTTTCAATGCCATCATGCATGATTAGATGCCCGCATTCATGTGCGATATCAAAACGCATTCTACAAACGCTTTCTTTCGCAGTATTACGAATGATAATGGGGTATTTCCTGTTAATAGAAAGAGCGTCAACTTTATCTGAGACCCCATCAAAAGTCGTAACTATTGCTCCTTGGTTTTCAACAACATTAACCATATTATCTATAGGGGCATCATCTGTTAATCCCCAGCGAACTCGAGCACCCTCTGCAATCTTTTCAATAATAGGAGCAGTGAGTTCAGGGATCTTCTCATTATCAATTAGATTAAAACGGTTCTCTGGTAAGTCTAAGTGTTCATATAATTCAGATACTAATTGTTCAAGAATGGTGCTATACGATTGCACCCTTTCCTTCACACCCGCTGGTGTTGTCTGGCGTTTACGAAAATGGCACTGTTCTGGTTTTACATCACCAGCCAGAGGGTATTCAAAAAATTTAGGCGATACCTGCAAGAGTTCTGCCAAAGCATTGCGTATATCATGTGCAGGTGCTCTGGCATCACTCTCATACTGGTGGATGCTTTGTCTTGTAACCGCAACGGCATCCCCCAATTCTTGCAGGGTATAACCTTTTAGTAAACGGGCGAGCCTTAACCGCTCGCCATAAAATGTCATGGACATAGCTTACTGACCATCATTCGTATCATCATTTTTTGCTTTTTTCTCTTCTTTCTTTTTAACAGAAACGACTGGTTTCTCGATTTTCACAGGCTCAGGAAGTTCTGCATCAATTGAGCTGATAGCAGGCACTTTCTCATTGAGTGGAATCTCCCAGCATGAAACTTGGGCACCTTCAAGAAAACCAGTGAATGTGACCCGATCCACGTATCTGAATTCGTCTACTTCAATAGCAAAAAACCATATGATATCTGCTGCATCACCAACTTCCTCAAATAAGAAACTAGCTTGGCTCAAAGCTTCATAACATGGAATTAATCGACGTTCTTCAGGACTATCTGGCTTACCTCTATAGAGTCGCACTGGTACTGATTTGATGGAAAACGTAAATTTACCATCTTTTTTTACAATTCCAAGCCAGGGCCATTCTTCTGAGTCCATAGAAGCACGAGCTATCCGTGTTCTGCAACATTCATATGCCCGCATACCGGTTGCGCGCGCTGAGTCGCCTAAATCATCATCATGTCTGTCGACCACATCATCTCTAACGTATCGGATGAGAGAGGCCAGTTTCTTTAGGCGTTCTTGTGTAAGTTCAGGGTTTAGTTCCCATGGTTGTTTCATTATTAAAAGTAATCCTTGTAGCGTAGGGCTGGTGTAGATCCTGATCGGATTCAGGTGAAATGTAACTTAATAATCTTGCGTTTTTATGGATTTGTCAAGCTTGAATGGAAAAGTCACTTTATCGCCATTTTGTCAATTTTCTTTTAATTATTTGATTCATAAGCCTTCCCAAACTTCCCGATAACCACCTTCCGCCCCTCCTCAATCTGCACATCAACAAAATCAGCCCATGACTGAAGCATCTCCCGGCGCTGATTCAGTTACTCCGCACGGTTATAAACGCCGTGAACGCCGCCGATCTTATGTGCCAGGCATTTTTCCACCCAGTCTGAGTTGTAGCCCTGCTCATGTAGCAATGTGCTGGCAGTACGCCGGAAGTCATGAATAACAAAATTCCTGAAGTTCAGATCCCGCGTACGCACCGCGCAGTTCAGCGTTGTTTTGGAGATCGGGCGTCGGTGGGCGTTTCGGCTGGGGAAGACGTAAGGCGAATCTCCGGCCAGAGATTTTAGCTCTTCGAACATCGCTAGAGCCTGCTTGGACAGCGGAACAATATGCGGGTTATCCATCTTCATTCTTTCGCCAGGGATACGCCATTCCAGCGCGTTGAAGTTAACTTCACTCCATGTCGCTTCAATCATCTCCGATTTAAGCACTATGCAGATAATCAGCAGGTGTAGAGCCAGCTTGTGGCGTCGGTTCATGTTAGAGGTGTAGATCCCTCGTAACAGGATGCCGATCTCTTCTGCGGTTAACGCCACGTCACGGCTCGTTGCTTGTGCGATATAAAGGGCAGCAATAGCGGCTGTCGGGTTGTTGAAGATGATTCCCCTGGAAATCGCATAGGCCAGCATGCGTTTGAGTACGTTTCGCGTCGGCAGCGCGACGTGATCGGAACCTCGTTGTTTGATGCGGTCGAGAACGACCTGAATGTGGGCAGTTGTGAGTTCTTCCAGTTCCAGTTTCCCGATGATGGGAATGATGTCCTTCTCGATAACGCGAGTGACGTTGCGTGGATTGCGGTTACTTTTTTCAACGATCTCGGTCAGCCAGCGTTTGGCGAAAGCTTTTACTGTTGTAGGGTCATTTTGTTTGGGTTTTTCTTCCTGCTTCTTTTGTGCCGGGTTAATGTCATGGGTAAACATTGAGCGGCATTTCTCACACCACATACGAGCCTCAGCGAGGGAGAAGGATGGGTATTCCCGCAGCGTGACTTTTTGAAGTTTGTTGTTCAGGCGAAAGCGGAATCTCCATACTTTTCTTCCTGTGGAAGTATTTCAATCATCAGGCCATCTCTATCAGCTATTTGCCAGGGATGATCTTTTGGAGCTAATGAGCGAAGTTTAGTATCTGAAAGCGCCATTTTTCACCTCTTATGCTGTGCCCATGGGATATCGATTTTGATGCTTTTTTATACTATTTTCTATACCCATGAGGTGTGATTATTAGCGCAAAAAAATGAACAATGGCACAGCGGTTTTTTTGCTATGGGCACAACGATGGACACAAAAATCGCGGATGAACCCGCACGGCTATGGACCAGTACGGAAAGTAAAAACCCGCATTAACTGCATGTTAATGCGGGTTAGTGAACGTTCACGGACGAGAATGTACTAAAACTTATTTCCCAATACAAAAACTCGAGAAAATCCGTCCCAGCAAGTCATCCGAGGTAAACTCGCCGGTGATCTCACTCAGGCTTTGCTGAGCAAGCCGCAACTCCTCCGCCAGCAATTCGCCAGCCCAGGCACCGAGCAGTTGCGCCTTGCCTTGCTCAAGATGGTTCGCCGCGTCTTCCAGCGCCTGCAAATGACGACGGCGGGCAAGAAAACCGCCTTCCATTTGGGTATCAAAGCCCATACTGTGCTTGAGATGGTCGCGCAGGACGTCAACGCCTTCACCCGTGCGGGCCGAGAGGCGAACAAGTGAGTGATTATTCACTTCACTGAAGCCCAGCGTCTCGCCAGTGATATCGGCCTTGTTACGCACCACAGTAATCGGCAGTTTTGCGGGCAGACGGGCGATAAAGTCCGGCCAGATATCTGCCGGATCTACCGCATCGGTGGTGGTGCCGTCGACCATAAACAGCACGCGGTCCGCCTGTTCAATCTCCTGCCAGGCGCGCTCAATGCCAATGCGCTCAACTTCATCGCTGGCTTCGCGCAGCCCGGCGGTGTCGATGATGTGCAGCGGCATCCCGTCGATGTGAATATGCTCGCGCAGTACATCGCGCGTGGTGCCGGCGATGTCGGTAACAATTGCCGCGTCGCGCCCGGCCAGCGCGTTCAGCAGGCTGGATTTACCGGCGTTGGGACGTCCGGCAATCACCACTTTCATCCCTTCGCGCAGCAGGCTGCCCTGACGCGCTTCGGCGCGTACCGCGTCCAGATCGGCCATGACGCCGTTAAGCTGCGCCTCGATTTTGCCGTCGGAAAGAAAGTCGATCTCCTCATCCGGGAAGTCGATGGCCGCTTCGACGTAGATCCGCAGGTGAGTGAGTGCTTCCACCAGATGATTCACCCGCGCGGAGAAGGCACCCTGAAGCGAATTTAACGCCGAGCGTGCCGCCTGTTCGGAACTGGCGTCAATCAGGTCAGCAATCGCCTCTGCCTGGGCTAAATCCAGCTTGTCATTGAGAAACGCGCGTTCGGAGAACTCGCCGGGTTTCGCGATGCGCAGGCCGGGAAGGGTCAGGATACGTTTTAACAGCAGATCGAGAATGACCGGGCCGCCGTGTCCCTGTAGCTCCAGCACATCTTCGCCGGTAAACGAGTTTGGGCCGGGGAACCATAGCGCGATGCCCTGATCGAGCGCCGTGCCGTCCGCGTCCTGAAACGGCAGATAGTCGGCGTAGCGCGGCTTAGGTAATTTCCCCAGCACGGCCTGCGCGACCTCACGAGCTTTTAGGCCTGAGATGCGCAGGATGCCCACGCCGCCGCGTCCCGGAGGCGTGGCCTGGGCTACGATAGTGTCGTTATGGCTCATGTTATGTCTCTTTGCTTACCAATAAAAAAGGCGGTCAGATGACCGCCCTTTATCACAGTTCCTTTTGCCGGGTGGCGCTTCGCTGACCCGGCCTACAACAGGGACCGAATCAGGATTTTTTCTTCTCGCGGCTATGCAGGCCACGTTTTTCCAGACCACGGTAAATCAGCTGCTGCTGGATAATCGTCACGGTGTTACTCACGATATAGTACAGCACCAGACCTGACGGGAACCACAGGAAGAACACGGTGAAGATGACCGGCATAAAGGTCATGATCTTCTGCTGCATCGGGTCGGTCACGGTGGTCGGCGACATCTTCTGAATGAAGAACATCGTCAGGCCCATCAGGATCGGCAGGATGTAGTACGGGTCCTGTGCGGAAAGGTCATGGATCCACAGGGCGAACGGCGCATGACGCAGTTCAATGGAGCCCATCAGCATGTAGTACAGCGCAAGGAAGATTGGCATCTGGATGACCAGCGGTAAGCAGCCTCCCAGCGGGTTAACCTTCTCAGCTTTGTACAGGGCCATCATCTCCTGGCTCTGACGCTGCTTGTCATCGCCCAGACGCTCACGCATGGCCGCAATCTTCGGCTGTAGCATACGCATCTTCGCCATGGAGGTGTACTGCGCTTTGGTCAGCGGGTACATGATGCCACGAACGATAAAGGTGATAATGATGATGGAGAAGCCCCAGTTGCCCAGGAAGCTGTGGATCCATTTCAGCAGTTTAAACAGCGGCTGAGAGATGAACCACAGCCAGCCGTAATCTACGGTCAAGTCCAGGTGCGGTGCAACGGCCGCCATTTTATCCTGAATTTCCGGGCCGACCCACAGGGTACTGCCCAGATTGCCCGTCTGACCCGGCTGAACCAGCAGCGGCTGAGACTTGTAGCCAATCGCCGCAACGCCGTTGCCCAGATTGCTGGTGTAGAAGCTGTTAGTGCTGTTGGCTGGCGGTACCCACGCGGTCGCGAAGTACTGCTGCAACATGGCAACCCAACCGCCCTGAGAACTCAGGTTCAGGTTTTCGTTGTCGGCAATTTTATCAAATTTGTATTTTTCATACTTCTCGTCCGGCGTGGAGTACGCCGCACCGCGGAAGGTATGCAGTGCAAAGTTGCTGCTGCCGGTATCGCGATGAGCAGGCAAATCGATGGATTGCTTCAACTGACCAAAGGTAGACACTTCCAGCGGCTTAGCGCTGGCGTTCTGCACGTTGTAGTTAACATTCACCGCAAATTCGCCGCGTTTCAGGACGAAGGTCTTGGTGAAGGTGTTACCAGCGGCATCGGTCCAGGTCAGCGGGATCGTCAGTTCGTTCTGACCATCAGCCAGCACAAACGCATCGCTGTCAACGTTATACAGCGGGCGAGAACCGTTAGCCGGGTTATCCGGGCCATCGCGGCCAGTCAGGCCACTCTGTGCCTGGTAGATAAACTCTGGCGTGGTTTCGAGTAACTGGAACGGCTCGTTAGAACCCAGCTCTTTCGGGTAGGTCAACAGGTGCGCCTGCTCAACGTCACCACCACGGGTGTTGATCGTCAGCTCCAGCACATCGGTCTTAACCGTAATCAGTTTACCCTGGCCACTGGCTGGTACGCCCTGGTCTGCGGCACTACCCGCTGCGGTGGTCGTAGTCTGCGTGATCTGCTGCTGGGGTTTAGGATTTTTATCCTGCTCCCAGGCTTGCCAGATCATGAAAGACACGAACAACAAAGCGATGACTAGAAGATTGCGTTGCGAATCCATCGTTAGTGTTCTCTGGTATCAAATGGTCCGGGCGGGACGGGGTCGTCACCACCCGGGTGTAAAGGGTGGCATTTTAATACGCGTTTCACCGTCAACCAACTGCCTTTTATCATTCCAAACCTGCGCAATGCCTCAATTCCGTATTGCGAACAGGTCGGGGTGAAACGGCAATGTGGCCCAAGCAGCGGACTGATCAGGCGTTGGTAGACCCGGATAAGGGCTATCAGGACCCTTGAGCCAGCCGACAGTGGCGACGCCATAATTTTTCCAGTGCTTCTGTAAGGGCACGATTATCGAGGTCGGCAACCCCTTTTTTCGCCACTATCACGAAATCCATTGCAGGGAGTTCGTGTTGACGTAAACGAAAACTTTCACGCGTCAGACGTTTAATCCGATTGCGTTCGTGTGCTCGCTTAACGTTTTTCTTGGCGACCGTAAGACCGATGCGGGGATGCCCCAGCGAATTCAGGCGGCCGAGGATGGTGATTTGCGGCGTGCCAGCCCGTTGTGGCTGCTGGAAGACGAATGTGAAATGACTGGGAGTTAACAAGCGTAACTCCCTGGGAAATGCGAGCTTAACCACGCAGGGTTAGCTTTATTACTTAGAAACGGTCAGACGAGAACGGCCTTTAGCACGACGACGTGCCAAAACCTGACGACCATTTTTATTAGCCATACGAGCACGGAAGCCGTGAGAACGGTTGCGCTTCAGTACAGACGGTTGAAAAGTGCGTTTCATGGCGATTTCTACCTAAACTTGAATAAATTCACTGACTTCTGCGTATAACCGAACAAACTTCGAACGACTTACGCCTCAGTGTGGGTGATTAAAGAGGCCGGATTGTAATAATTGTACACTCCGGAGTCAATTCTCTTTCCTTATATCCCGCGTATTTTCGCACGTTTTCATGAGTAAAACCCTGGCTGAAAACAGGCTAACGCGCAGGGTGGAGGATTATACGGCCTCTTACTTAAAGCGCAAGGATCCCGCCGGATCTTCGTTAGATCATTTAAGGAAAAATTTGTCGTTGCTCATTAATTTTTCCGATATGAGGCCTAAATCGTGCCTCAGTTAGCCAGGATCGTTTACACTTAGCCGGTCGCGATCCTCCCTGTGGATAAATCGGGAAGAATCTGTGAGAAACAGAAGATCTCTGGCTCAGTTTACGCTATGATCCGCCTCCCGATCGGATCACTGGATCCGGATCGGGTAAAAACCGCAGATAGCGGTTCGCACGTCACCCTTACGTGGGTCTTTTCGCCGTGCGTCAACAATCATGAACGTTTCAGCCTTTGTCATTTATCGACTTTTGTTCGAGTGGAGTCCGCCGTGTCACTTTCGCTTTGGCAGCAGTGTCTTGCCCGATTGCAGGATGAGTTACCAGCCACAGAATTCAGTATGTGGATACGCCCGTTGCAGGCGGAATTGAGCGATAACACGCTGGCTTTGTATGCGCCAAACCGTTTCGTACTCGATTGGGTAAGGGACAAATACCTTAATAATATCAATGGACTGCTTAATGAGTTTTGCGGTTCAGACGCGCCGCAGATGCGTTTTGAAGTCGGCACAAAACCGGTTTCCCAGACCCTGAAAGGCTCGGTCAGCGTAGCGGCTCCCGCGCAGACGGCGCAGGTTCACGTTCCGCGTCCGATCCCGGTTGCGCGTTCCAGTTGGGATAACGTTCCCGCGCCTGCCGCACCGACCTACCGCTCCAATGTTAACGTCAAGCATACCTTTGATAACTTCGTCGAAGGTAAATCAAACCAGCTGGCGCGAGCGGCGGCCCGTCAGGTGGCCGATAACCCCGGCGGCGCGTATAACCCGCTGTTTTTGTATGGCGGTACGGGTCTGGGTAAAACGCACCTTCTGCATGCGGTGGGGAATGGCATCGTAGCGCGTAAGCCCAACGCCAAAGTGGTCTATATGCACTCCGAGCGCTTTGTTCAGGACATGGTAAAAGCCCTGCAAAACAATGCGATCGAAGAGTTTAAACGCTACTATCGCTCCGTCGATGCGCTGTTGATCGATGACATCCAGTTCTTTGCCAATAAAGAACGATCCCAGGAAGAGTTTTTCCACACCTTCAACGCCCTGCTGGAAGGCAATCAGCAGATCATCCTGACTTCAGATCGCTATCCGAAAGAGATCAACGGTGTGGAAGATCGTCTGAAATCCCGCTTCGGCTGGGGGCTGACCGTGGCGATCGAACCGCCAGAGCTGGAAACCCGCGTGGCGATCCTGATGAAAAAGGCGGACGAAAACGACATCCGCCTGCCGGGTGAGGTGGCGTTCTTTATTGCCAAGCGCCTGCGCTCTAACGTGCGTGAGCTGGAAGGGGCGCTGAACCGCGTGATCGCCAACGCCAACTTTACTGGCCGGGCAATTACTATCGACTTCGTGCGTGAAGCGCTGCGCGATCTGCTGGCGCTTCAGGAAAAACTGGTCACCATCGATAACATCCAGAAGACGGTGGCGGAGTACTATAAAATTAAAGTGGCGGATCTGCTGTCCAAACGCCGCTCCCGTTCGGTAGCCCGTCCGCGCCAGATGGCGATGGCGCTGGCAAAGGAGCTGACCAACCATAGCTTGCCGGAGATCGGCGATGCCTTTGGTGGTCGCGACCACACTACCGTGCTCCACGCCTGCCGTAAAATCGAGCAGTTGCGTGAAGAAAGCCATGATATTAAAGAAGATTTCTCTAATTTAATCCGAACATTATCGTCGTGACCTATGAAATTTACCGTTGAACGTGAACATTTATTAAAACCGCTACAGCAGGTGAGTGGTCCTTTAGGCGGACGCCCTACGCTGCCGATTCTGGGTAATCTCCTGATGCAGGTCGCGGACGGTACGCTGTCGCTAACCGGCACCGACCTGGAAATGGAAATGGTCGCACGCGTGTCGCTAAACCAGCCGCATGAGCCGGGCGCAACAACCGTACCGGCGCGTAAATTTTTTGATATCTGCCGTGGTTTGCCGGAAGGCGCTGAAATCGACGTCAAGCTGGAGGGTGACCGTATGCTGGTACGCTCCGGGCGTAGCCGTTTCTCGCTCTCTACGCTGCCTGCCGCGGATTTCCCGAATCTGGACGACTGGCAGAGTGAAGTTGAATTCACGCTGCCGCAGGCGACCATGAAGCGCCTGATTGAAGCCACCCAGTTTTCGATGGCCCATCAGGACGTGCGCTATTACCTGAACGGGATGCTGTTCGAAACCGAAGGCGAAGAGTTGCGTACCGTAGCCACCGACGGACACCGTCTGGCGGTCTGCTCCATGCCGCTCGGCGAATCGCTGCCTAACCATTCAGTGATCGTGCCGCGTAAAGGCGTCATTGAGCTGATGCGGATGCTCGACGGCGGCGATACTCCGCTGCGCGTGCAGATCGGCAGTAACAACATTCGCGCGCACGTTGGCGATTTTATCTTTACCTCGAAGCTGGTTGACGGTCGGTTCCCGGACTATCGCCGCGTCCTGCCGAAAAATCCGGATAAACATCTGGAAGCGGGCTGCGATATCCTCAAGCAGGCGTTTGCCCGCGCGGCTATTCTCTCCAACGAGAAGTTCCGCGGCGTGCGTCTGTATGTCAGCGAGAACCAGATTAAAATCACCGCGAACAACCCGGAGCAGGAAGAAGCCGAGGAAATTCTCGACGTCACCTACGCCGGCACGGAGATGGAAATCGGTTTTAACGTTAGCTACGTGCTCGACGTGCTGAACGCGCTGAAATGTGAAAACGTCCGCATTATGCTGACGGATTCCGTCTCGAGCGTGCAGATCGAAGATGCCGCCAGCCAGAGTGCGGCTTATGTCGTCATGCCAATGAGACTGTAATGTCCCTTTCGCGTTTATTGATCCGCGATTTTCGCAATATCGAAAACGCGGATCTCGCCCTCTCTCCCGGTTTTAACTTCCTGGTGGGCGCGAACGGCAGCGGCAAAACCAGCGTGCTGGAAGCCATCTATACGCTCGGCCACGGCCGGGCGTTTCGCAGTTTGCAAATCGGCCGCGTGATCCGCCATGAGCAGGACGCATTTATTCTGCACGGACGTTTGCAGGGAGAAGAGCGGGAAGTCTCAATTGGCCTGACCAAAGACAAGCTGGGCGACAGCAAGGTGCGCATTGACGGCACCGACGGTCATAAAGTGGCAGAGCTGGCGCACCTGATGCCGATGCAGCTTATTACGCCAGAGGGGTTTACTTTACTCAACGGCGGCCCCAAATACAGAAGAGCGTTCCTCGACTGGGGATGCTTTCATAACGAAGCCGGTTTCTTTACCGCCTGGAGCAACCTCAAGCGGCTGCTCAAACAGCGCAACGCCGCGCTGCGCCAGGTGGGCCACTATGCGCAACTGCGTCCGTGGGACAAAGAACTGATCCCGCTGGCGGAGCAAATCAGCCGCTGGCGCGCCGAATACAGTAGCGCCATTGCCGAAGACATGGCGGATACCTGCAAACAATTTTTACCGGAGTTCACCCTCACCTTCTCTTTCCAGCGCGGCTGGGAAAAAGAGAGCGACTACGCAGAGGTGCTGGAGCGGAGCTTCGAGCGTGACAGAATGCTGACCTACACCGCGCACGGCCCGCACAAGGCGGATTTCCGCATTCGTGCCGACGGCGCGCCGGTGGAAGACACGTTGTCGCGCGGGCAGCTAAAACTTCTGATGTGCGCGCTACGACTGGCGCAGGGGGAGTTTTTAACCCGCGAAAGCGGACGGCGCTGTCTGTACCTGATAGATGATTTTGCCTCTGAACTTGACGACGCGCGTCGCGGACTGCTTGCCAGCCGCTTAAAAGCCACGCAGTCGCAGGTCTTCGTCAGCGCCATTAGCGCTGAACACGTTCTGGACATGTCGGACAAAAATTCGAAGATGTTCACCGTGGAAAAGGGTAAAATAGCGGATTAACCCAAGATAAAATGAGCGAGAAACGTTGATGTCGAATTCTTATGACTCCTCCAGTATCAAAGTCCTGAAAGGGCTGGATGCGGTACGTAAGCGCCCGGGTATGTATATCGGCGATACGGATGACGGCACCGGTCTGCACCATATGGTATTCGAGGTGGTAGATAACGCTATCGACGAAGCGCTCGCAGGTCACTGTAAAGATATCGTCGTGACCATCCATGCCGATAACTCCGTGTCCGTAACGGACGATGGCCGTGGTATTCCGACCGGTATTCACCCGGAAGAGGGCGTTTCGGCGGCGGAAGTGATCATGACCGTCCTGCACGCCGGCGGCAAATTCGATGATAACTCCTATAAAGTGTCCGGCGGTCTGCACGGCGTGGGCGTTTCAGTGGTTAACGCCCTGTCGCAGAAGCTGGAGCTGGTCATCCGTCGCGAAGGCAAAGTTCACCAGCAGACCTACGTTCACGGTGTACCGCAGGCTCCGCTGGCGGTAACCGGTGACACTGACGTGACCGGGACTCAGGTCCGTTTCTGGCCAAGCCATGAAACCTTCACCAACGTGGTGGAATTCGAATATGAGATCCTGGCAAAACGTCTGCGCGAGCTGTCGTTCCTGAACTCCGGCGTATCTATACGTCTGCGCGACAAGCGTGACGGCAAAGAAGACCATTACCACTACGAAGGCGGTATTAAGGCGTTTGTTGAGTATCTCAACAAGAACAAAACGCCGATCCACCCGAATATCTTCTATTTTTCTACCGAAAAAGACGGTATCGGCGTGGAAGTCGCATTGCAGTGGAACGACGGTTTCCAGGAAAACATCTACTGCTTTACCAACAACATTCCGCAGCGCGATGGCGGTACGCACCTTGCAGGCTTCCGTGCGGCGATGACCCGTACCCTGAACGCCTACATGGACAAAGAAGGCTATAGCAAAAAAGCCAAAGTCAGCGCCACCGGCGACGATGCGCGTGAAGGTCTGATTGCCGTGGTTTCCGTTAAGGTGCCGGACCCGAAATTCTCTTCGCAGACCAAAGATAAGCTGGTCTCCTCCGAGGTGAAAACTGCCGTTGAGCAGCAGATGAATGAACTGCTGAACGAATACCTGCTGGAAAACCCGTCCGACGCCAAAATCGTGGTCGGCAAGATTATTGACGCCGCGCGTGCCCGTGAAGCGGCGCGTCGTGCCCGTGAAATGACCCGCCGTAAAGGCGCGCTGGACCTGGCTGGCCTGCCGGGCAAACTGGCGGACTGTCAGGAACGCGACCCGGCTCACTCTGAACTGTACTTAGTGGAAGGGGACTCGGCGGGCGGCTCTGCTAAACAGGGGCGTAACCGTAAGAATCAGGCGATCCTGCCGCTGAAGGGTAAAATCCTCAACGTCGAGAAAGCGCGCTTCGACAAGATGCTCTCCTCGCAGGAAGTGGCGACGCTGATTACCGCGCTGGGTTGCGGCATCGGTCGCGACGAGTACAACCCAGATAAACTGCGCTACCACAGCATCATCATCATGACCGATGCGGACGTCGATGGTTCGCACATCCGTACCCTGCTGCTGACCTTCTTCTATCGTCAGATGCCGGAAATCGTTGAACGTGGTCACGTCTACATCGCTCAGCCGCCGCTGTACAAAGTGAAGAAAGGCAAGCAGGAACAGTACATTAAAGACGATGAAGCGATGGATCAGTATCAGATCTCTATCGCTCTCGACGGTGCCTCTCTGCATGCTAACGCTCACGCGCCAGCGCTGGCAGGCGAACCGCTGGAGCGTCTGGTGTCGGAATACAACGGCGCGCAGAAGATGATCAATCGTATGGAGCGTCGCTTCCCGCGTGCGCTGCTGAAAGAGCTGGTTTATCAGCCAACGCTGAGCGAAGGCGATTTGTCCAGCGAGCAGACCGTAACCCGCTGGGTGTCGCAGCTCATTACCGTTCTGAACGAAAACGAGCAGCACGGTAGCGTATGGAAATACGACATCCGTGAAAATGCGGAACAGCAGCAGTTCGAACCGATTATTCGCGTGCGTACTCACGGCGTGGATACCGACTATCCGCTGGATCACGAATTCGTGATGGGCGCGGAATACCGCCGTCTCTGTACGCTCGGCGAGAAACTGCGCGGTCTGATCGAAGACGACGCCTTTATCGAACGTGGCGAGCGTCGTCAGCCGGTTGCCAGCTTCGAGCAGGCGCTGGAGTGGCTGGTGAAAGAGTCCCGCCGTGGCCTGGCTATCCAGCGTTATAAAGGTCTGGGCGAGATGAACCCGGAACAGTTGTGGGAAACCACCATGGACCCGGAAAGCCGTCGTATGCTGCGCGTAACCGTGAAGGATGCGATTGCCGCCGACCAGCTGTTCACCACCCTGATGGGCGATGCCGTTGAACCGCGTCGTGCGTTTATCGAAGAGAACGCGCTGAAAGCGGCGAATATTGATATTTAACCTGTAAACGCCCTGCCGGATAAGGCGCAAGCCGCATCCGGCAGGTGTTGCGAAATGTCTGATGGCGTTGCGCTTATCAGGCCTACAGAACCCCACCCGCACATGCGCATAGAAAGGGGGCTTCGGCTTCCCTTTTCCATCCTCGTTTTCTTTACTGTTTTTTGAGCGGAATCGCGTTAGCATGAGTCAGGACTCATCTAATCGGGGATATCATGGCTATTAAACTTATCGCAATCGACATGGACGGCACGTTGCTGTTACCGGATCATAGCATCTCTCCCGCCGTTAAAAACGCGATTGCCGCTGCACGCGAGCGCGGCGTGAACGTGGTGCTTACCACCGGACGTCCCTATGCAGGCGTGCATAAGTACCTGAAAGAGCTTCATATGGAGCAAGAAAGCGACTACTGCATCACCTATAACGGCGCGCTGGTGCAGAAAGCGGGCGACGGCAGTACCGTGGCGCAAACCGCGCTGAATTATGATGATTATCGCTATCTGGAACAGCTCTCCCGTGACGTGGGATCGCACTTCCACGCGCTCGATCGCAACACGCTCTATACCGCCAACCGCGATATCAGCTACTACACCGTCCATGAATCCTACGTTGCCACCATTCCGCTGGTGTTCTGTGAAGCGGAGAAAATGGACCCGGCGACGCAGTTCCTGAAAGTGATGATGATCGACGAACCGGCCATTCTCGACAAAGCCATTACCCGTATCCCGCAGGACGTAAAAGAGAAGTACACCGTGCTGAAAAGCGCGCCGTACTTCCTCGAAATCCTCGATAAGCGCGTGAACAAAGGCACCGGCGTGAAATCGCTGGCCGATGCGCTGGGGATCAAACCGGAAGAAATTATGGCGATTGGCGATCAGGAAAACGACATCGCGATGATTGAATACGCCGGAATGGGCGTGGCGATGGATAACGCCATCGACCCGGTAAAAGAGATCGCTAACTTCGTCACAAAATCCAACCTGGATGACGGTGTGGCCTGGGCTATTGAGAAGTTTGTGCTGAATTAAGCCCTCACCGTTATATCGCTGATGCGGCTACGCATTATCGCCCGGCGAAGCCGTGGCTGCGTCAGCAATTTGGCCTTGAATATTTTCCCCAGTAGCTTCAGCCGCAGCCCGCGTGTCGCCGACCGGTAGCGCTTATTTGCATTGGGCTGGTTGGCGATAAGCACATCGCCTAATCGCTCTGCGCTGTCCAGCGCGTAGCTAATCCCCTCCAGCGAACTGGCGCTGATAAACCCGGCCGCTTCGCCGATCAGAAACGCATCTTCCTGACCGCATACAAAGTCGGCCCAGCGGGAAGGGTACAGCACGGTGCATTTTTCCGTTTTGATGACCGGGCCAAATTGATAACCGCCTTCCTGCATCTGATCTTTCAGGGCTTCATAACGCGCCTGGCCCTCTTTCATCGGGAATGCGCCGCCAAAAATGAAGTACCCATCTTTGCTGATACTCCAGGCATAGCAATCGGTCAGGGTGTTATCAAAAACGCAGGAGTAAAACGGCAGGGCGTGTTTCTCGGCAAACCATTGCTGGATTGCGACGTACTTGCGGATCTCATGATCGGGATATAAGGAGCGTCGGACCATGGAATTTGCGCCGTCAGCGCCAACCAGATAGCGGGCGGTGATCTCCTGCTCCTCTCCATCGACGCTAAAAAGCACATGCCAGCGCCCCTCATCGCGCCAGATCCGGCGGCACAGCGTGTCGTGATGCACCCGGACATCAGAAGGGATCAGCGACTTCAGCCATAAATCAAACGCGTGGCGATTCACATTAATATAGCTGCGTTGATAATTACGGGTCAGTCCCGACTGGCAATCCACGGTACGCACGCTGAAGATTTGCGGATTGGCGATTACGCTTACCGGTAATGTCAGGCCAGCGCGTATCAGAGAGCGCTGCGCATCCGGAGCCAGCAATCCGCCGCACGGTTTAGTAAACCCCTCCGTTCCCTGTTCCCGCTTTTTATCCAGTGCGATCACCCGCATCCTGCCTGCCAGTTGTCGGGCCAGTGCTGCGCCCGCCGGGCCGAGGCCGATAATCGCTACGTCGAAATGTTCCATTTTTTCACCTGGGTTAGGTTGTCATGACACAACGTTACCCGGCGGCGGTGAAGTCTGCGTGAAGTGAAAAGCGGAAAACGGCACACAAAAATTCCTTAACGAATTTTTTACCAATTGTCGTTTTTGTGATCTGAATTGTAGTACTACACATGTTGATTGTACTACTATCCATTCACAGAACGATGAAGACCACACAAATTTGTACGTCAATGCTGGGGGTTTTTACATCAACAGGGATAAAGTAATGGTAGCGAAACCGCGTTAAGGACTTTCTATGACCATTACCAAGACAGACCGCATCATCGTTACTCTCGGGCGACAGATTGTGAGCGGCAAATATGTCCCTGGTGCCGCGCTGCCTTCTGAAGCGGATCTGTGCGAAGAGTTTGAAACCTCGCGCAATATTATCCGCGAAGTGTTCCGCTCGCTGACGGCAAAGCGGCTGATCGAAACGAAGCGCTATCGCGGCGCATTTGTCGCCGCGCGCAACCAGTGGAACTACCTCGACACCGAGGTGCTGCAATGGGTGCTGGAGAATGATTACGACCCGCGCCTGATTAGCGCGATGAGTGAAGTGCGTAATCTGGTGGAGCCTGCCATCGCCCGCTGGGCGGCAGAGCGGGCGACCTCCAGCGAGCTGGCGCAGATTGAGGCGGCATTAAACGACATGATCGCCAACAATCAGGATCGGGATGCGTTCAACGAGGCGGATATTCGCTATCACGAAGCGGTGCTCAATGCGGTACACAACCCGGTATTGCAGCAGCTAAGCGTGGCGATCAGTTCGCTACAGCGGGCGGTCTTTGAACGCACCTGGATGGGCGATGAGGCCAATATGCCAAAAACGCTTCAGGAACATAAGGCGCTGTTCGATGCGATACGGCATCAGGACGGCAACGCAGCAGAACAGGCAGCGCTGACAATGATTGCCAGCTCGACCAGAAGGCTAAAGGACATCACATGACATCACGCTACATTGCTATCGACTGGGGTTCAACCAACCTCCGCGCCTGGCGTTATGAAGGCGATAATTGCCTGGAGAGCCGGCAGTCGGAAGCCGGGATCACCCGTCTGAACGGCCGCACGTTTGATGCAGTGTTGGCGCAGGTCACCGAAGGCTGGGCTGAGGAAAATACGCCGATTGTGATGGCGGGGATGGTGGGAAGTAACGCGGGCTGGGTAAACGTGCCTTACCTTTCCTGCCCGGCGCGCCTTGCCGATATCGGCGAGCAACTCACCCGCGTAAAAGACAACGTCTGGATCGTGCCGGGCCTGAGCATCAACCGCGACGACAACCATAACGTGATGCGCGGCGAAGAGACGCAACTGATTGGCGCACATACGCTGATGCCTTCCGCGTTGTACGTAATGCCCGGCACGCACTGCAAGTGGGTGCGGGTTAACGATGATCGCGTGGAGGATTTCCGTACGGTGATGACCGGCGAACTTCACCATGTGCTGCTTAAGCATACGCTGGTGGGCGCGGGCCTGCCGGAGCAGACCGACTCGCCGGAGGCGTTTAACGCCGGGCTGGAGCGCGGCCTGCAATCACCCGATATTCTGCCTCGTCTGTTCGAAGTCCGCGCCTCGCACGTGCTGGGTGTGCGGCCTCGCGAACAGGTGAGTGAATTTCTTTCCGGCCTGCTGATTGGCAGTGAAGTCGCCAGCATGGGCGATGATGTCCCGTCGCAGCAGGCCGTCACCCTTGTCGCCAGTCCGTCACTGACCGCACGCTACCAGCGGGCATTTGAACTTTTCGGGCGTCGCAGTCAGACGCTGAGCGGCGACGCCGCATTTCAGGCAGGAATAAGGAGCATCGCTCATGCAGTGGCAAAATAAACTTCCGCTTATCGCCATCCTTCGTGGGATTAAACCCGACGAGGCGCACGCCCACGTGGCCGCAGTTATTGAGGCCGGATTTGAAGCCGTCGAGATCCCGCTGAACTCCCCCGAGTGGGAAAAGAGCATCCCGGCGATGGTTAAGGCGTTTGGCGATAAAGCGCTGATCGGCGCGGGTACCGTGCTTAAGCTGGAGCAGGTTGACCAGCTCGCTGAAATGGGCTGCACGCTGATGGTGACGCCCAACATTAAACCGGAACTGATCCGCCGCGCGGTGGAGCACGGTATGACGGTGTGCCCTGGCTGCGCCACGGCGACCGAAGCCTTTGATGCCATTGACGCGGGCGCGCAGTCGCTGAAAATTTTCCCGTCTTCGGCGTTCGGTCCAGACTATATCAAGGCGCTGAAAGCCGTCCTGCCGCCAGAAATTCCGGTATTCGCCGTCGGCGGCGTCACGCCGGAGAACTTAAAACAGTGGATTGACGCCGGTTGCGTCGGTGCCGGGCTGGGCAGCGATCTCTATCGCGCCGGACAGCCCGTCGAGCGCACCGCGCAGCAGGCAGCCGCATTTGTGAAAGCGTATCGAGAGGCAGTAAAATGAAAATTACCAAACTCACCACGTACCGTTTACCCCCGCGCTGGATGTTCCTCAAAATAGAGACCGACGAAGGCGTTGTCGGCTGGGGCGAGCCGGTGATTGAAGGCCGTGCGCGTACCGTGGAAGCGGCGGTGCACGAACTGGGCGAATACCTGATTGGTCAGGACCCGGCGCGGATTAACGATTTATGGCAGGTGATGTATCGCGCGGGCTTCTACCGCGGCGGTCCGATCCTGATGAGCGCCATTGCCGGTATCGACCAGGCGCTGTGGGATATCAAAGGTAAAGTGCATAACGCCCCAGTCTGGCAGTTGATGGGCGGTCTGGTGCGCGACAAAATCAAAGCCTATAGCTGGGTCGGCGGCGACCGTCCGGCGGAAGCCATCGCGGGAATTACCACGCTGCGGAAAATTGGCTTTGATACCTTTAAATTAAACGGCTGCGAAGAGTTAGGCATTATTGATGATTCGCGTAAAGTGGACGCGGCGGTAAATACCGTGGCGCAAATTCGCGAAGCCTTTGGTACTGAAATTGAGTTCGGTCTTGATTTCCACGGCCGCGTCAGCGCGCCAATGGCCAAAGTATTAATTAAAGAGCTGGAACAATATCGCCCGCTGTTTATTGAGGAGCCGGTATTAGCCGAGCAGGCAGAATATTATCCGCGTCTGGCCGCGCAAACCCATATTCCGATTGCCGCAGGTGAGCGTATGTTCTCCCGCTTTGAATTTAAACGGGTGCTGGAAGCGGGCGGCGTAGCGATTTTGCAGCCGGATCTCTCCCACGCAGGCGGCATCACCGAGTGCTATAAAATCGCTGGCATGGCAGAAGCTTACGATGTGGCGCTGGCACCGCACTGCCCGCTCGGCCCCATCGCGCTGGCCGCCTGTCTGCACGTCGACTTTGTGTCGCACAACGCGGTATTCCAGGAACAGAGTATGGGCATTCACTATAACAAAGGTGCGGAGCTGCTCGACTTTGTGAAAAATAAAGAGGACTTCAGTATGGAAGGCGGCTTCTTTAAACCGCTGATGAAGCCTGGACTGGGCGTCGAAATTGACGAAGAGAAAGTGATTGAGCTGAGCAAAAACGTTCAGGACTGGCGTAATCCGTTATGGCGTCATGCGGACGGCACTGTCGCCGAGTGGTAATAAGCCAATAATGCGACGATAAAAAACGTCGCAGGCACGACATTATTTTTAAAAAGTATATACACCCTCTGTAAACCACAGGGCATGGTGAGTGGCCTCACCATGCCAAAATTCGGAGACAGATCGTTATGGATATTTCTGTAACTACTGCAAAAACCGGACGTCGTCGTTATTTAACACTGGTAATGATCTTTATTACCGTTGTTATTTGTTATGTTGACCGCGCTAATCTGGCGGTAGCGTCCGCGCATATTCAGGAAGAGTTTGGTATTACCAAAGCGGAAATGGGTTACGTATTTTCGGCTTTTGCCTGGCTCTATACACTCTGCCAGATCCCCGGCGGCTGGTTCCTTGACCGGGTAGGTTCCCGTCTGACCTATTTCATCGCGATTTTTGGCTGGTCAGTGGCAACATTGTTTCAGGGATTTGCTACCGGGCTGATGTCGCTGATTGGCCTGCGTGCTATCACGGGTATCTTTGAAGCGCCTGCTTTCCCGACCAATAACCGCATGGTAACCAGCTGGTTCCCGGAACATGAACGCGCTTCGGCGGTAGGTTTTTATACCTCCGGGCAGTTTGTTGGCCTGGCGTTCCTTACGCCGCTGCTGATCTGGATTCAGGAAATGCTAAGCTGGCACTGGGTATTTATTATTACCGGTGGCATCGGCATTATCTGGTCACTTGTCTGGTTTAAAGTTTATCAACCGCCGCGCCTGACTAAAAGCATCAGCAAAGCGGAGCTGGACTACATTCGCGACGGCGGTGGTCTGGTGGATGGCGATGCGCCGGTGAAAAAGGAAGAACGCCAGAAACTCACCAAAGCGGACTGGAAACTGGTTTTCCATCGTAAGCTGGTTGGGGTTTATCTTGGCCAGTTTGCGGTGACGTCGACCTTGTGGTTCTTCCTCACCTGGTTCCCGAACTACCTGACGCAGGAGAAAGGGATCACCGCGCTGAAGGCGGGCTTTATGACCACTGTGCCGTTCCTTGCGGCTTTCTTTGGTGTTCTGTTGTCCGGCTGGGTAGCGGATCGTCTGGTTCGGAAAGGCTACTCGTTGGGTATAGCGCGTAAAACGCCGATTATTTGTGGGCTGTTAATTTCCACCTGCATTATGGGAGCGAACTACACCAACGATCCGATCTGGATTATGTCGCTGATGGCGCTCGCTTTCTTCGGCAACGGGTTTGCATCAATTACCTGGTCGCTGGTGTCGTCTCTGGCCCCCATGCGCCTGATCGGCCTGACGGGCGGTGTCTTTAACTTCGTTGGCGGGCTGGGCGGTATCACCGTTCCGCTGGTCATAGGCTACCTTGCCCAGGACTATGGTTTTGGCCCGGCGCTGGTTTATATCTCCGTTGTCGCTCTGCTTGGCGCACTCTCCTACATTCTGCTGGTCGGGGATGTTAAGCGAGTGGGTTAATCTCCATGTTGCAAGACCCCGATGCGAAAGATGTATCGGGGTTCTTCCTGAGCGCCCCCTACAACGTCCGAATTAACCTCGCCGGATTGCCCGCATAAATCCCTTTTACCGTAATCGCTTTCACCACCACACTTCCCGCGCCGATGACGGCCCCGGCACAAATAGACGGTGCAAGGATAGTCGCGCCGCTCCCCACGGTGACATCATCGCCCAGCGTTATGCTAATCCAGTTTTCCGGCGTAGGATCTGGTGCACCGCTTTTAAACAGGTCGTTGGCAAAGGAGACGTTGTGACCGATAAAACAGCGCTCGCCGAGGGTGACGTTTTCGCAAATGAAGGTGTGCGACTGGATACGGCTGTCGCGACCAATCACGCATCCTTTTTGTATCTCGACGAAAGGTCCGACGAAGACATTATCCTGAAGCTCGCACTGATAAATATTCGACGGACGAATTATCCTGACGTTTTTTCCCGCTTTGATGTCCCGAATGGCGCAATCGATCGGTTCCATTAGTCTTTTCCTTTCTTACCGCAATGACAGATAAGCTTAGCAGACCGTCTCCCGCTGGCAGGCGGCTGCGCCTTGCGCTACCCTGATGCCCTCTCACGCAGCCGGATCTCGCCCATGAAACAACTCACCTTCGCACCTCGCCATCACCAGTTGACCAATATCCACACCTGGACGCCGGACAGTCAGTGGCTGGCGTTTGATGTGCGTCCCTCCGGCGCGTCGTTTACTGGCGAAACTATTGAGCGCGTTAATGTCCATACCGGCGCGGTTGAGGTAATTTACCGTGCAACGTCGGGCGCGCATGTGGGCGTGGTGACCGTCAGTCCGCTGGCGGAAAAGTACGTTTTTATCCACGGCCCGGAAAACCCGGATGCGCAGTGGCATTACGATTTTCATCACCGTCGCGGCGTGGTCGTCGAAAACGGCGTTGCGGAGAACCTCGACGCGATGGATATTACCGCACCCTATACGCCCGGCGCGCTGCGCGGCGGTACGCATGTGCATGTGTTCAGCCCGAACGGGCAGTTCGTCAGCTTTACCTATAACGACCACGTGCTGCACGAGCGCGATCCGGCGCTGGATCTGCGCAATGTCGGTGTGGCGGCACCTTATGGCCCGGTTGCACCTCAGGGCCAGCATCCACGGGAATATGCCGGTAGCCACTGGTGCGTGCTGGTGAGCCAGACTACGCCAGTACCACAGCCGGGCAGCGATGAGATCAATCGGGCTTACGAAGAGGGCTGGGTGGGCGATCATCGGCTGGCATTTATCGGCGATACGCTGTCGCTGGCGAGCGAAAAAGTCCCGGAGCTGTTTATTGTCGATCTGCCGCAGACTCGCTCAGGCTGGCAACACGCCGGAGATGCGCCGCTGGCCGGGACGGAAAACACGCTACCTGCGCCGCCTGCTGGCGTGGTTCAGCGTCGTCTGACTTTTACCCATCAGCGCCGGTATCCTGGACTGGCAACGGCGGTGCGTCACTGGGTGCGGGCTAATCCGCAGGGAACGGCTATTGCTTTTTTGATGCGCGATGACAAGGGCATTATTCAGCTCTGGCTGATGTCGCCAGAGGGAGGCGAACCGCACCAGCTCACGCATAATACGACCGATATTCAGTCAGCCTTTAACTGGCATCCGTCAGGACAATGGCTGGGATTTGTGCTTGAGGGGCGTATCGCCTGCTGCGATGCACACACTGGCGACATCACGTTTTTGAGTACCGATCATGGAAACGCGCCTTCCGCCGACGCCATTGTCTTTTCGCCAGACGGTACGTTTATCGCCTGGATGGAGGAAACAGACGGCTTCCGTCAGCTATGGATGACTGAAACCGGGCGCTGAATCAGGGGGAGGGCATCTGCGCGGGAGGGATCACCGCGTTGGTTGCCTGCGAATCCTGCTCGCTTTTTTCAACGCGGGATTTCACCGAGCTGTCGGTACGGAACATATCCCATGGCAGCAGCACGGTATCGACCACCGCAGTAAAAGGCATATCCAGCAATACCAGCGATTTTGTGCCCCAGTTAGTGTTGCTTTCCAGCATATTGCTGCTGGCCCGGGTGCCGGGATAAACCCCTTCTTTTCCGCCGGTGTGAGACATCACGCTTGAACAACTGCACAAGCAGACTACGCCACTGACCAATGCCAGTCTGGAAACACCTTTTTTCATCATATTTTAATCATCTTTATGGCGCTGCAAAAACGGCTTATCCGGGTTATAACGTCCATGGTTCAAAATGAAAAGTCCGGAATCGTTGCTCTGTGGCGGTAATCGCACTTTACCCTTTTGTGCTTCGGTTCCAGTGTATGCGCTACACCAGAAAGTGCAAAAAATCAGACAGCCACTCTTGAAAGAAGTTTCTTTGCACCCATTTATCTGGTGTAACCCAATGAGGGACTCGCCTGCGGGGTGTTCCGGGAACCGCGACCTGTCCATGACGGAAGGTCAGTACCAAAATTCTCGCTGATTTCAGGAGCTTTTATTATGCGTAATTTCGATCTCTCTCCACTGTACCGTTCAGCTATCGGCTTTGACCGCCTGTTTAACCTGCTGGAAAACAACCAGAGCCAGAGTAATGGCGGCTACCCTCCGTACAACGTCGAGCTGGTGGATGAAGACCACTATCGTATCGCCATTGCTGTCGCCGGTTTTGCGGAGAGCGAACTGGAGATCACCGCACAGGACAACCTGCTGATCGTCAAAGGCTCCCACGCCACCGAGCAGAAAGAGCGCACCTATCTTTACCAGGGCATCGCCGAGCGTAACTTCGAGCGTAAATTCCAGCTCGCGGAAAACATTCATGTGAATGGCGCGAATCTGGTTAACGGCCTGCTGTATGTCGAGCTGGAACGCGTGGTTCCGGAAGCGAAAAAACCGCGCCGTATCGAGATCAACTAATTTCACCGGGTCGCCGCTGGCGGCCCCTCTAAACCATGCTCGCCGTCAGGGAGCATAGGCGAATCCACGGATTCGCAGGTATCAACTCGCTTCTTTGAAGGAGAATGACAATGCGTAATTACGATGTATCCCCCTTACTGCGTCAGTGGATCGGCTTCGATAAACTGGCAAACGCGCTGCAAAACACCACTGAAGGCCAGGCCTTCCCGCCGTACAACATCGAAAAAGGCGACGATAACCACTATCGCATCACCCTTGCGCTGGCCGGTTTCCGTCAGGAAGATCTGGATATTCAGCTTGAAGGCACGCGTCTGACCGTCAAAGGCGCTCCGGTCAAACCAGAATCCGAACCAAAATGGCTGCATCAGGGGCTGGTTATGCAACCCTTCAGCCTGACATTTACGCTGGCGGAATATATGGAAGTGGCGGGTGCCACCTTCATCAACGGGCTGCTGCATATTGATATTGTGCGCAACGTCCCGGAAGCCATCGCGCCGCAGCGCATCGCCATCAGCGAACGTCCGGCGCTGGATAGTTAATCGTTTATACCGTACACGTCTAAAAGAAAAGGCTCCCATCGCGGAGCCTTTTTTGTCTCTTTGCCCGCAACGCTATGACGGGATACACTGGACACAACACGGGGGAGTTGGGGGCGGCTATGCTTGATGAAAAACTGGAATTTGAAGGGCTTACGGGGGTAGGGCGAGTCCAGCTGGATCTTGTACCGGACCAGCATATCTATACGTTTATTGGCGCAAATGGCGTTGGGAAAACCAAAACGTTAGAAGCGCTATTTCAGGTTTTGTTTTTTAGTTGTGAGCTAACCAAAGATACTATTTTATTTAAAAGTGATGATTTAAGATTTAAAAAGTTTCAGAAAACAACACAATTTACCGATGCAGTATGGATTAATAATAAAAATGACTATATTAATCACTCGCCTAATAAATATATCGCTGATAATGGTCATTCACAGCCGGTTATATTTTTAGGAGCGCAAAAAAGGGGCGATATCAAAAGTAATAGCCATAAGCCAGCCTTATCACTAGGCGCACTATCGCAGCGTCGAAAGAGTTATATATCCGCAGTTGCTGAAAAAATGCGTTCCGACTTCGGTTCCATGAATATGGAGACTAGCATCGAAGAATGGTTTGTCACTCTGGCCCGTTCCTCAAATCCCTATCAGAAAAAAGAAGATAACCGTGAAATTGAGATCAAAACGGTTATTCGCCTGTTGCATGAGATTGACAACCGCATCGATCCTGAATTCCTGGAAATCAGCGGCGATGACCGCGTAAGCCTGAAAATCGAAGGCCAAAAGCGCGAGTTAAGCCAGCTTAGCTCCGGTTTCACCTCTATCCTGAAACTGATACAGGCTATTGTCTCCGGATATGGTTATTTTACGAATGAAGTTCAGCTTCAAAGCGTAAAAGGAATTGTGTTAATTGATGAAATCGAAAGCCATCTCCATTTGACCTGGCAGGCGACTATCATTCCGCTGCTCAAGAAGCTCTTTCCTAATACCACTTTCTATATCACCACTCACTCGTCGGTGGTTCTCTCTCAACTTAAAGAGGGGGAAGCGTACACGCTCTATCGCGATAATGACGGGATAGTAAAAACTCGCGTTGTTCAGTCTCCAAACAAAGCAGCGCTGGCTGATATTTTAAAAGACGTTTTTCAGGTCGATCTCAATCAGATGAAGCTTGAGAACAGCAGCGTAAATGATCAGGAAAAGGCGAAACAGCATTTGCTGGCGTTACTAAAACAGCAGGAGAGCAAGAAATGACAAGGAAAGTTTTGCTGGATGCCAACCTTTTGATTGCGGCCTTTGACACCAACGGTACAACCTCTGAGGAAATGAAAGTCGTTGCCAGCGAAAAACTTTCAGCTTTGCTAAGCGACCCCGATGCGGTGATCTTTATTACCCCGCTGGTTCGTTATGAAGTTTTAAGGGGGATTAACTGGCAAAATCAGGCCGCTTTCCAGGCCATGCAGACGACGCTTAACGAATTCCCGGAACTGGAAATCACCCGCGACATCTCTGAATTATCAGCAAATCTTTTCCGGTTGGACAAAGATATAGCGATAAAACTCAACGAAAAGCGCAACGTCGATAAACGGCGTTTTGATGTTTTTCACTTTTGTAGCGCACACTGCAACAGCCTTGAACTGTGTTCGAACGATACGGATATCGCGAAAATCGCTGGCTTGCATACGGCTTACCAACAAGCCATCGCTTCCTGATTTATAAGCCTCGCATCGACGGGGCTTTTTTGTGCGCTACCACCCATACATCCCCCGCTATCTCTGAGAGAATCCCTCTTACCCGTAATGTTATTCACAGGGAAAAAACATGAGTGATATAGCATTGACCATCAGCTTTCTGGCGCTGGTGGCGATTGTAGGTCTGTGGATCGGCAATATCAAAATCCGTGGCGTGGGACTGGGGATCGGCGGCGTGCTGTTTGGCGGGATTATCGTCGGTCATTTTGTCGAGCAGGCAGGCGTCACGCTGAGCAGCCCGATGCTGCATTTCATTCAGGAATTTGGCCTGATCCTCTTTGTGTACACCATCGGTATTCAGGTCGGGCCGGGCTTTTTCACCTCGCTGCGGGTATCGGGTCTGCGGCTGAACCTGTTTGCCATTCTGATCGTTATCCTGGGCGGTCTGGTCACTGCCATCCTGCACAAGCTGTTTGCTATTCCACTGCCGGTGGTGCTCGGCATCTTCTCCGGCGCGGTCACCAATACCCCGGCGCTCGGGGCCGGGCAGCAGGTGCTGCGCGATCTTGGGGTAACGGGCGATGTGATTGACCAGATGGGGATGAGCTATGCGATGGCCTACCCATTTGGTATTTGCGGCATTCTGCTTTCCATGTGGCTGATTCGCCTGTTCTTTCGTATCAAGGTGGATAAAGAAGCCGAGCAGTTCGACGTCAGCGCGGGTAGCGGACACCAGCAACTGCAAAACATTAACCTGTGCGTCGAAAACCCTAACCTGCATAACCTGGCGATCCAGGACGTTCCGCTACTCAACAGCGATAAAATCATCTGCTCGCGGTTGAAACGCGGCGAGACGCTTATGGTGCCTTCCCCCGGCACGCTGATCCAGTCCGGCGATCTGCTGTATCTGGTCGGGCAGCAGGCGGATTTACGCGCGGCGCAACTGGTGATTGGCAGAGAGGTTGAAACCGCGCTCTCGACCCACGGCACCGACCTTTGCGTGGAGCGCGTGGTGGTGACCAACGAAAAAGTGCTGGGCAAAAAACTGCGCGATCTGGATTTTAAACAGCGTTATGACGTGGTGATCTCACGGCTGAACCGCGCCGGAGTGGAACTGGTTGCCAGCAGCAGCGCTGCGTTGCAGTTTGGTGACATTCTTAATCTGGTTGGCCGCCAGGCTTCAATTGACGCCGTCGCCGCCGAGCTTGGCAACGCGCAGCAAAAACTCCAGCAGGTGCAGATGCTGCCGGTGTTTATTGGCATCGGGCTGGGCGTGCTGCTGGGCTCCGTGCCGCTCTTTATTCCGGGCTTTCCGGTGGCCTTAAAACTGGGACTCGCCGGGGGACCGCTGATTATGGCGCTGATCCTGGGGCGCATCGGCACCATCGGCAAGCTGTACTGGTTCATGCCGCCGAGCGCCAACCTGGCGCTGCGCGAGCTGGGGATCGTGCTGTTCCTCTCAGTGGTGGGGCTGAAATCCGGCGGCGATTTTGTGCATACGCTGGTTCAGGGCGATGGCCTGAGCTGGGTCGGCTATGGCATCTTTATTACCGCCATTCCGTTGATCACCGCAGGTTTGCTGGCGCGTATATTCGCTAAGATGAACTATCTGACCATTTGCGGCATGCTGGCTGGCTCGATGACCGATCCGCCGGCGCTGGCCTTTGCTAACAACCTCCACGCCACAAGCGGCGCGGCGGCGTTATCCTACGCCACGGTTTATCCGCTGGTGATGTTTCTGCGAATAATCACGCCGCAATTGCTGGCGGTATTATTCTGGGGAATGGGTTAACGGTCAGGCATGCACGCGAAGCAGATGGTAATCCACCTGATATTCGCTGGCGTTACGGAACATAATGGAATAGTTTAAAAATTCGCCGCTATCGCTATAGGACAGTGACGTTATACGTAATAGCGGCGTACTCTCTTCAACCAGCATTAACTGCGCCATTTTTCTGTCCGCCAGAATGGGCGACAGGCTCTCATAATTCCCGGTTATTGTTATTCCGCACTCATTTTCAATATAACGAAACTTTGACCCCTCCAGATGCGCGATCGACAAGTTGCGAAACAGCTTCACCGGCATATAACTGTCTTCCAGCATGATCGGTTTATCATCGACATAGCGTAAACGCCGCGAGTAGTAGATCCGCTCATCGGTCTGGATACGCAGCTGCCTGGCAATCGCAGGCGGAGCGGGCATTACCACAAACTCCAGCACTTTGCTGAAGACGATTCGGCCCTGGCTCTCCATCACCTCACACAATCCCGTCAGGTTAGTCGTTTCCTGATAAACGTCTTTCTGAATAACATAGGTGCCGCTGCCGTGTTTACGCGCAACCAGCCCCCAGTGAATCAATAAATCAATGGCTTTACGAATCGTCATGCGTGAAACGCCATACTCTTCCGCCAGCTTTTTCTCGCCGGGTAAGGGGCTGCCGACATTATAGTTTTCCGAGTTCAGCCGCAGCCTTAATTTATCAGCAATAGATTTGTAGATCATCCCTGGACCTCTTTATGTCCTTTGCGGAACCCCAAAAAGGCGTGATTTTTCAAGGTGAAGCAAAGGTTAGTAATTATGATTTTTTAGAGCATTCATGAACATGTCTAACATTGTCATAAAAATAAGACAACTTAGTTGAAATTAAAACCATGAGTTTGATCACAAATAATTTCAACTTCTCATGTGTTTTACCGTGCCGCTTTTTATTGTTACCTCAGCAGGATGCAATGAAAAAAATAAATACCCTACATGTTCTTTAACGAGGATGTAAAAAATGCTCAGTCAAATACAACGCTTTGGCGGTGCGATGTTCACCCCGGTGCTGCTGTTTCCGTTTGCCGGTATCGTGGTGGGTATTACCCTTATGTTGCAGAACCCGCTATTCGTGGGCGAATCTTTAACCGATCCAAACAGCTTATTTGCACAAATCGTACATATTATTGAGGAGGGCGGCTGGACGGTATTCAGAAATATGCCGCTGGTATTTGCGATTGGCCTGCCTATCGGGCTGGCAAAACAGGCTCAGGGCCGCGCGTGCCTGGCGGTGATGGTCAGTTTTTTAACCTGGAATTACTTTATCAATGCCATGGGGACCACCTGGGGCGGTTTTTTCGGCGTTGATTTTAGTGTCGACCCCGTGGCCGGAAGCGGTCTTACCATGATAGCGGGAATAAAAACGCTGGATACCAGTATTATCGGTGCCATTGTTATTTCCGGATTCGTTACTGCATTACATAACCGTTTTTTTGATAAGCCTTTACCTGTATTTCTGGGCACATTTCAGGGCAGCTCCTTTGTCGTAATTGTTGCTTTCCTTGCCATGATCCCCTGTGCCTGGCTGACGCTGCTGGGCTGGCCAAAAGTACAAATGGGCATTGAATCCTTACAGGCGTTTTTACGCGACGCTGGAGCAGTCGGTGTGTGGTGCTACATTTTTCTGGAGCGTATTCTCATTCCCACCGGATTGCACCACTTTGTTTATGGTCCTTTCATGTATGGGCCTGCTGCTGTCGAGGGCGGGATACAGGTGTACTGGGCGCAGCATCTTCTGGAGTTTAGCCAGTCAACCCAACCGCTGAAAACGCTATTCCCTGAAGGTGGATTCGCGATGTTCGGCAACTCGAAAGTATTTGCGGCTCCCGGCATCGCCCTGGCGATTTACTACACTGCTGCACCCGCGAATCGTAAGAAAGTTGCGGGTCTGTTAATTCCTGCGGCGTTAACCGCCATGCTCGTGGGGATCACCGAACCGCTGGAGTTTACTTTCCTGTTTATTTGTCCGCCGCTGTTCGCCCTTCATGCGGTGCTGGCGGCAACGATGTCGACCACCATGTATATCGCCGGAGTTTCAGCAAATTTACAGGGTGGACTGATCGATACCGTGATCCCGCAGGTATGGATCCCCTTATTTCATAATCATACGGCGATGATACTCACCCATATCGCCATCGGTTTGCTGTTTTCGGTCATCTATTTTGTCCTTTTCCGCGCAATTATCCTGCGTTTCAACCTGAAAACGCCGGGCCGTGAAGACAGCGACGTAAAACTCTACACCAAAGCCGATTATAAGGCGGCGCGTGGGCAAACTACCGCCGCCGCTGCGGATACCCGGCTCGGGCAGGCCGCCGGATTCCTCCAGGCGCTTGGCGGCGCGGGCAATATCGAGAGCGTTAATAACTGCGCTACCCGCCTGCGGATTGCACTAGTGGATATGACGCAAACCCAAAGCGACGACGTCTTTAAGGCGCTCGGTGCGCATGGGGTGGTGCGTCGCGGTAATGGCATTCAGGTCATCGTGGGGCTGCACGTTCCCCAGGTCCGCGATCAGCTGGAAGCCCTGATGAAAAATTCTCTCACAATCGAAAAAACTACCCTGACAGAGGCTGTATCATGAAAAAATTCTCAGTGGTTATCGCCGGTGGCGGCAGCACCTTTACCCCCGGTATTGTATTGATGTTGCTGGCAAACCAGGACCGCCTGCCGCTGCGCTCGCTGAAATTCTATGACAACGACGGTGCGCGCCAGGAGATTGTGGCTGAAGCCTGCAAGGTGATCATGAAGGAGCAGGCTCCTGAGATCGATTTCAGCTACACCACCGACCCTGAAACCGCCTTTACCGACGTCGATTTTGTGATGGCGCATATTCGTGTCGGCAAATACCCGATGCGTGAGAAGGACGAAAAAATTCCGCTGCGCCACGGCGTACTGGGCCAGGAAACCTGCGGACCAGGTGGGATTGCCTACGGGATGCGTTCTATCGGCGGCGTGCTGGAACTGGTCGATTATATGGAGCAGTATTCGCCGAACGCATGGATGCTGAACTACTCCAACCCGGCAGCCATCGTCGCGGAGGCCACCCGTCGCCTGCGCCCGAACGCCAAAATCCTCAACATCTGCGATATGCCGATTGGTATTGAAGGCCGTATGGCGCAAATTGCCGGGTTGCAGGATCGTAAACAAATGCGCACCCGCTACTATGGTCTCAACCATTTTGGCTGGTGGACGTCGATTGAAGATCTGGACGGTAACGATCTGATGCCGAAACTGCGTGAATACGTTGCCAGACACGGTTATGTGCCGCCCTCAAACGATACGCATACCGAGGCCAGCTGGAACGATACCTTTGCCAAAGCGAAGGATGTGCAGGCGCTGGACCCGGATACCATGCCGAATACCTATCTGAAATACTACCTCTATCCAGACTATGTGGTGGCGCACTCCAACCCGGAACGTACTCGCGCTAACGAGGTGATGGACCACCGCGAAAAACAGGTCTTTAACGCCTGCCGTGCGATTATCGAAGCTGGTCATTCCAGCGCAGGCGAGCTGGAGATCGACGAACATGCGTCTTACATCGTGGATCTGGCCGCCGCGATCGCCTTCAACACGCAGGAGCGAATGCTGCTGATTGTGCCGAATAATGGCGCTATCCATAACTTTGACGCCGATGCGATGGTTGAAATCCCCTGTCTGGTGGGAACAAAAGGGCCGGAGCCGCTGACGGTCGGCGACATTCCGCATTTCCAGAAGGGATTGATGGGCCAGCAGGTGATGGTCGAAAAACTGGTTGTCGATGCGTGGGAATCACACTCTTATCAGAAACTGTGGCAGGCGATCACGCTCTCTAAAACGGTGCCGAGCGCGTCGGTGGCGAAAGCCATTCTGGATGATTTGATCGAGGCCAACCGGGAGTACTGGCCAGAGCTGCACTAAGGGACCCACTGGCAACCCGCGAGGGTGGGTTGCCAGCCGTCTCAAAAGTAGTGATCTTCCCGATATTCGCTGGTATTGCGATACATTATCGAGTAGTTAATAAATTCATTTTGCCGACTGTAAGTGAGGGAACTGATGCATAAGATTGGCGTCTTTTCTTTCACCTCCAGCAGGCCGGCAATCGGATTTTCTGCCAGGATCGGCGTCAGGCACTCATAGTTCCCGCCAATCTGAATCTTCGCCTCTTTTTCAATATATTTAAACTTTGAGCCTTCCAGGTGGGATATCGCCAGGCTGCGAAAGAGTCGCACTGGCATATAACTATCTTCAATCATTAGCGGAGTGTTATTTACCGAGCGAATCCTTCTTGAATAATACACTTTTTCATCATCACTCAGTTGTAATTGGGCCGAGACGGCGTCAGAGGCCGACTGGATTTGAAAAATAAGTACCTGACTGGTTATTTTTCCATGAAAATTTTTCAATGCCTTAAAGAATCCTGGCAAATTTTTGGTTCCCGGATAAACATTCTTATGCATGATAAAGGTGCCGCTGCCGTTTTTTCTGAAAACTAACCCCCAGCTAACCAAAAGATCGATCGCCTTGCGAATGGTCATCCTTGATACGCCAAACTCTTCTGCCAGTCGGTGCTCCCCTGGAAGCGCACTTCCGACGGCGTATTCTGCTGTGCCAATTCGAATACGTAAGGTATTAGCGATGGCTTTGTAGATCATCTGTAGACCTCTTTCCCTTTAAGTGAACGGTTGATTACACGCTGTAATGCATTGATTTTTAGTGTTTTAATTTTTACATGATTTTTTGGCTTTCTCAACCTGCCCAGAATAAAGTAAAAAAATGTACAGGTTGGGCAAAATAAAAATTTGAGCCTTATCACAAATAAAAATTTTCTGACGACGGTGCTTTAACGTTCTCGTTTTATTGTGCTGATGAGTTTTTATTGCTTCCGGCATTATATAGGGTGTATGCACAATATATAAGGATTAAAAAATGCTAAGTCAAATACAACGTTTTGGCGGCGCTATGTTTACGCCAGTACTGCTATTTCCTTTTTCTGGAATGGTTGTGGGTATCGCTATTCTGTTACAAAATCCGATGTTTGTTGGCGAGTCGTTAACATCCCCGGATTGCTTATTTGCACAAATCATTCATATTATCGAAGAAGGCGGCTGGACCGTCTTCAAAAATATGCCGCTGGTATTTGCGATTGGCTTACCTATCGGGCTGGCAAAAAACGCGCAGGCGCGAGCCTGTCTCGCGGTCTTGATGAGTTTCCTGACCTGGAATTATTTTATTAACGCAATGGGAACTACCTGGGGTGGCTTTTTTGGCGTTGATTTTGGTATTGATCCTGTTGCCGGAAGCGGGTTGACCATGATGGCGGGTATCAAAACGTTAGATACCAGTATTATCGGTGCCATTGTTATTTCCGGCTTTGTTACCGCATTACATAACCGTTTTTTTGATAAAACGCTGCCGACGTGTCTCGGGATATTTCAGGGCACATCCTTTGTGGTGATTGTGGCATTCTTCGCGATGATCCCCTGCGCCTGGCTAACGTTGTTCTGCTGGCCCAAAGTCCAGGTGGGAATTGAGTCGTTACAGGACTTTTTACGCACCTCCGGCGCGCTGGGCGTATGGGTCTATACCTTCCTGGAACGTATTCTGATCCCCACCGGCCTGCATCATTTTGTCTATGGTCCCTTTATGTTCGGCCCGGCTGCGGTTGAAGGTGGCATTGGGGTTTACTGGGCGCAGCATCTGCATGAATTTAGCCAGACCACCGAGTCGATCAAAACCCTCTTCCCGGAAGGTGGATTTGGTCTGTTCGGTAACTCAAAAGTGTTCGGCGCGCCGGGCATTGCGCTGGCGTTCTATTACACGGCGGCCCCGGATAACCGTAAAAAAATTGCGGGCCTGTTAATTCCCGCGACGTTAACGGCCATTCTTGTCGGCGTCACCGAGCCGCTGGAGTTCACCTTCCTCTTTATCTGCCCGCCGCTGTTCGCCCTCCATGCGGTACTGGCGGCGACGATGGCGACCACGATGTACCTTGCTGGCGTGTCGGCCAACCTCGGCGGCGGCCTTATTGATACCTTTATTCCGCAGGTCTGGTTGCCGCTGTTCTACAACCACACGGTAATGATCGTCACCCAAATCGTCATTGGTCTGATCTTTACCGGCATTTATTTCGTGGTCTTCCGGTGGCTGATCCTGCGCTTCAACCTGAAAACGCCGGGGCGTGAAGATAGCGAAGTGAAGCTCTACACCAAAGCCGATTATAAAGCAGCGCGTGGAAAAACCACCTCGGCCACACCCGACCCAAAACTTGGGCAGGCAGCTGGCTTCCTTCAGGCGCTGGGCGGCGCGGGCAACATTGAAAGCGTCAATAACTGCGCTACCCGCCTGCGTATTACCGTGGTCGATATTACGAAAATGGAAAGCGACGACATCTTCAAAGCGCTTGGCGCACACGGCGTTGTCCGGCGCGGCAACGCGGTACAGGTGATTGTCGGGCTGCATGTGCCACAGGTACGCGACCAGCTTGAATCCCTGATGAAAATCCCCTTAACGAAACCATCTCAATCCATGACGGAGGCTGTATCATGAAAAAATTCTCAGTGGTGATTGCCGGCGGCGGCAGCACCTTTACACCCGGTATTGTATTAATGCTGCTGGCAAACCAGGATCGTTTGCCGCTGCGTTCGCTGAAGTTCTATGACAACGATGGCGCACGCCAGGAGATTGTGGCCGAAGCCTGCAAGGTGATTATGCAGGAGCAGGCACCGGACATTGACTTCAGCTATACCACCGATCCTGAAACCGCCTTTACCGACGTCGATTTTGTGATGGCGCATATCCGCGTCGGCAAATACCCGATGCGTGAGTTGGACGAAAAAATCCCGCTGCGCCACGGCGTGCTGGGCCAGGAAACCTGCGGGCCGGGCGGGATTGCCTACGGGATGCGCTCCATCGGCGGCGTGCTGGAGCTGGTGGACTATATGGAAAAATATTCGCCGAACGCGTGGATGCTGAACTACTCCAACCCGGCGGCGATTGTGGCGGAAGCAACGAACCGCCTGCGTCCGAATGCCAAAATCCTTAATATCTGCGACATGCCGATTGGCATCGAAAGCCGTTTCGCGCAGATTGCCGGTCTGCAAAGCCGCAAGCAGATGCGCACGCGCTATTACGGCCTTAACCATTTCGGCTGGTGGTCGTCAATTGAAGATCTGGACGGCAACGACCTGATGCCCATGCTGCGCGCCCATGCGGAAAAACATGGCTACGTTCCGCTGTCCGACGTGCCGCCGACGGAAGCCAGCTGGAACGACACATTTGTAAAAATGAAAGATGTTTGCCTGCTGGACCCGGATACGCTGCCTAACACCTACCTGAAATACTACCTCTATCCAGACTATGTGGTGGCGCACTCGAACCCGGAGCGCACCCGCGCGAATGAGGTGATGGATCATCGCGAGAAGCATGTCTTCAACGCCTGTCGCGCCATTACCGCCGCCGGTAATTCCGCCGCCGGAGAACTGGAGATCGACGAGCACGCCTCCTACATCGTGGATCTGGCCGCGGCGATCGCCTTCAACACGCAGGAGCGGATGCTATTGATTGTGCCGAATAATGGGGCCATCCATAACTTTGACGCCGATGCAATGGTCGAAATCCCCTGCCTGGTGGGTAAAAGTGGGCCGGAGCCGCTGACGGTGGGCGATATTCCGCATTTCCAGAAGGGGCTGATGGGCCAGCAGGTAATGGTCGAAAAACTGGTGGTGGATGCGTGGGAAACACACTCTTATCAGAAACTGTGGCAGGCGATCACGCTCTCTAAAACGGTGCCGAGCGCGTCGGTGGCAAAAGCCATTCTGGACGATTTGATTGAGGCCAACCGGGAATACTGGCCGGAACTGCGCTAATCTTTTGCCGGGTAGCGCTGCGTTACCCGGCTTTATTTCCCTGCCGCAGCACCGCCGACGGCGCATAGCCAAATTTCCGCTTAAACGCTTTGCTGAAGTGAAATGAGTCAAAAAAGTTCAGCATATCGGCCACGTTGCTCACCGAATTCCCCTCCTGCTTAAGCAGCGACAGCGCCAGATCCAGCCGCGCATCCAGATAATACTCCTTGGGCGTTTTCCCGGTATAGCGCAAGAAGAGGCGGCGCAAATACTGCTCGCTGCACTGCATCCACTGGGCCATCTCCGCCACGCTCCACTGTTTTTGCAGATCAGAATGCAGCAGGCTAATCAGCTTTTCTATCTGGATAAGCTGACGGTCTTTGGTGCCGTTTTCAAAAATCAGGCAAATCCACTGGTAGATAATCTTGGTAAGAAAGGCAACGGCCAGATTATTTTTTAACGGATTGCGGCTGGCAATCAGTCTGGCAACTTCATTAAGTTCATTCTTAAATACATCGCCGTTATAAATAATAGCCTGCTGTAATAAAGGGATCTCCATAACGCTGGTAGGGACAAATTCCATCCAGTATTGTTCCCAAATTAAACCATCGCAATGATAGGATTTTATATCCATTGGCTTTAAGAATATAACGCAATTGCCATTAAGGATAATTTCGGAATTGTCGGTAAGAATGATTTTCCCGCAGCCCTGAAGGGTGTAAACAGCTACCCATGAATTCGCGATTAATGGCTTTTTCTTGTCGCGAGGCCATATGACACGGTAGCTCTCATCGGCAAGGGTGTGCCATAGCGAGATGAGCGAAATTCCGCTTGAGATCACATTTTCTTCAAGAACTAACGGAATATTGTACGTAGTTTCGTTTTTTACATGCGAAAATTGAATTTTTCCATTCATTTTAATTTCCCGTCAGCGAATTATGCCCACAACCTGAAGTGAAATTTAGCAGAAAACGTTCGTTTCAGGGAACCCAGCTTGTATTTTTAGAAATCGAACAGCCTGGATCCGGCATGAACTTTATTCCTCTGTACATCATGCCGGACATAATCATAAATAAGGGCAATAAGATGAACATTCAGCAAATTGTGAGCTTTATCGCGTTTACTCTACTGGTAGCGGTGATTACTTGGTGGAAGCTGCGTAAAGCTGACACCGATTCGCAGCAGGGATACTTTCTGGCAGGACGCTCGCTTAAAGCGCCGGTCATTGCCGCCTCCCTGATGCTGACCAACCTTTCCACGGAACAATTAGTGGGTCTGACCGGACAGGCGTACCGTAGCGGTATGTCAGTGATGGCCTGGGAAGTCATCTCCGCCATTCCGCTCATTTTTCTGGCGCTCATTTTTCTTCCCCGCTACTTGCAGCGCGGCATTGCCACTATCCCCGACTTTATCGAAGAGCGTTACGATAAAACCACCCGCATTATCATCGACTGCTGCTTTTTGATCGCCACCGGGATCTGTTTTTTGCCGATCATCCTCTACTCCGGGGCGCTGGCGTTTAACAGCATGTTTCACGTAGGTGAAGCCTTCGGCATTTCACAGAACAGCGCTATCTGGGCGATGGTGATTGTGCTCGGCATCTGCGGCATTCTGTATGCGGTGATCGGTGGTATGCGCGCTATCGCCATTGCCGATGTCATTAACGGCATCGGTCTGGTGATTGGCGGACTGATGGTGCCGTTTTTCGGCCTGCTGGCGATGGGCGGCGGCAGTCTTTCCCGCGGTTTCGCGCGGCTGACCAGCGATCACAGCCAGATGCTCAACTCCATTGGTGGCAGTCACGATCCGGTGCCGATTGGTGCAGCGCTGACCGGGCTGATCCTGGTCAACACCTTTTACTGGTGCACCAACCAGGGCATTGTTCAGCGCACGCTGGCCTCGAAAAGTCTCTCCGAAGGGCAAAAAGGCGCGCTGCTGACCGCCGTACTGAAAATGCTCGATCCGCTGATTCTGGTCCTGCCGGGGGTCATTGCTTTCCACCTGTTCCAGGATCTGCCAAAAGCCGATATGGCTTATCCGGCGCTGGTCAACAAAGTGATGCCGCTGCCGCTGATCGGTTTCTTTAGCGCCGTGTTATTTGGCGCAATTATCAGCGCGTTCTGCGGTTTTCTAAACAGTGCTTCAACGCTGTTTAGTCTCGGGATCTATCGCCGCATTATCAACGAGAACGCCTCCTCAGAACAGTTGGTCAGCGTGGGTCGCCGCTTTGGTTTTATTGTGGCAATTATTTCAGTGCTGGTTGCGCCGTGGATTGCCAACGCGCCGCAGGGGCTGTATTCGTGGATGAAACAGCTTAACGGCATCTACAACGTGCCGTTGGTAACGATTGTTATCATGGGCTTTTTCTTCCCGCGCATCCCGGCAATAGCTGCCAAAGCTGCGATGTTTTTCGGCATCGTCAGCTATATCACCATCAACTATCTGGTGAAGTTCGATTTTCATTTTCTCTATGTGCTGGCCTGCACCTTCTGTATCAACGTGGTGCTAATGCTGATTATCGGCGCAATCAAACCGCGCGCCACGCCGTTTAAATTCCACGATGCGTTTGCCGTGGATATGCAACCGTGGAAGAACGTGAAGATCGCCTCTGTGGGTGTGCTTTTCGCGATGATTGGCGTCTATTCCGCGCTGGCGCAGTTTGGCGGCTACGCCTCGCGGTGGTTGACGATCCTCAGCTACTCCATCGTTGCCGCCGTAGTGATTTACCTCATTTATAGCGCCTGGCGTGAGCGCCATAGCGCGCCCGCCATTTACGCTACCGATGCTAAGGATAAACCATGAGTCGCCCCAATTTTTTGTTCATCATGACCGACACGCAGGCCACCAATATGGTGGGCTGCTACAGCGGCAAGCCGCTCAACACTCACCATATCGATCGGCTGGCGGGGGAGGGTATTCGCTTTAATTCCGCTTATACCTGCGCCCCGGTTTGCACGCCTGCCCGCGCGGGCCTGTTTACCGGCATCTATTCTAATCAGTCAGGACCGTGGACCAATAACGTTGCGCCCGGCAAAAACATCTCGACGATGGGGCGCTATTTTAAAGATGCGGGCTACCACACCTGCTATATCGGTAAATGGCACCTGGACGGTCACGACTATTTCGGCACCGGCGTTTGCCCGCCGGAATGGGATGCGGATTACTGGTATGATGGGGCTAATTACCTGGCGGATCTGACCGAGGAGGAGATTGGCCTGTGGCGCAACGGATTGAACAGCGTTGAAGATTTAAACGCTAATCATATCGATGAGACATTCACCTGGGCGCATCGTATCAGCAATCGTGCCGTGGATTTTCTGCAACAGCCTGCGCGCAATGATGAACCCTTCCTGATGGTAGTCTCCTATGATGAGCCGCATCACCCCTTCACCTGCCCGGTGGAGTATCTGGAAAAGTACGAGGACTTTTATTACGACCTCGGGGAAAAAGCGCACGACGATTTGCATAACAAACCTGAGCACCACCGCCTGTGGGCGCAGGCGATGCCCTCGCCGGTGGGAGCGGACGGGCGCTACCATCATCCGATGTATTTTGCCTGCAACGATTTTGTCGACGATCAGATTGGCCGGGTAATCGACGCCCTGACGCCGGAGCAGCGTGACAATACCTGGGTCATTTATACCTCCGATCACGGCGAAATGATGGGCGCGCACAAGCTCATCAGTAAAGGCGCGGCGATGTATGACGATATCACCCGCATTCCGCTAATTATGCGTCCGCCGCACGGCGAGCCGACGCAGGTGGACACCCCGGTCAGCCATATCGATCTGCTGCCGACGATGATGGCGCTGGCAGGCATCGAGAAGCCAGCGATTCTGCCGGGTGAGAATATCCTTAACGCGCCTGAAACGCGCGGCGTGATGGTGGAGTTCAACCGTTATGAGATTGAGCACGACAGCTTCGGCGGTTTTATTCCGGTACGCTGCTGGGTGACCGATCGCTATAAACTGGTGCTCAACCTGTTTACCAGCGATGAACTGTACGATCGGCACAACGACCCTGACGAGCTACGCAACCTTATCGATGAACCGTCACTCGCCGATGTGCGCAACCAGATGCACGATGCGCTGCTGGATTATATGGATAAGATCCGCGATCCGTTCCGCACCTATCAATGGAGCCTGCGTCCGTGGCGCAAGGACGCCCAGCCGCGCTGGATGGGGGCTTTCCGCCCGCGTCCCGAAGACGGCTATTCGCCGGTGGTGCGCGATTACGACACCGGCCTGCCGACGCAGGGTGTCAAAGTGGAAGAGAAGAAGCAGAAGTTTTAACCGCGATGCTTCCTTTAAAAGAGAGGTTGATGACAAACCTCTTTTAAAACGTGTAGCTGTTCAACTGCCGGGTAGCGCTGCGCTTACCCGGCTACAATAATATGAAATACCCTGTGATTATGCGTTAAAAAGAAAAATTCCCGTGACGCGTGGAACATTCTCTTGCGCCCTTATTACGTTTATCCTGTCTGCACAGAATAGAATCAAAAGGATGAAGTAGTGATGAAAATTTCCCGCCTCGGAGAAGCGCCGGATTACCGCTTCTCGCTGGCAAACGAACGTACTTTTCTGGCGTGGATCCGCACCGCGCTGGGCTTTCTGGCGGCGGGTGTCGGGCTGGATCAGCTTGCGCCGGATTTCGCCACGCCCGCCATCCGCGAGCTGCTGGCCCTGTTGCTTTGCCTGTTCGCGGGGGGACTGTCGATTTATGGCTATCTGCGCTGGCTGCGTAATGAGAAGGCGATGCGGCTAAAAGAGGATTTACCCTATACCCGCACCTTACTGGTCATCAGCATCATTTTGCTGCTTGTGGTGGTCATTGTAATGGCGCTGGTGCTGTATGGCGGATAACCGCAAAGCCCGTCGCGAATCAGATCCCGGCCTGCAACCAGAACGCACCTCTCTGGCCTGGTTTCGTACCTTATTGGGCTACAGCGCGCTGATGGCGCTGGCGGTAAAGCATCACTGGCACGAAGCCGGGGCGCTATTCTGGGTTTCGATTGCCGTGCTGATCGTGGTCGCCGCGCTGATCTGGCACTATACCCGCAGCCGCAGCCTGATGGACGTTGAACACGGCGATTTCGCGCAGCCGCGCGTGGTACGTGATAAATTTTTGATCTCCCTCGCGGTCCTGTCGCTCGCATTGTTGTTTGCTATTACTCATATACGTCAGCTCATCTTATTGATTCAGGAATACCTGTAACAGGATGTCACGTCATGGACGATGCTGTTTTTGAGCCTTACCTCCGCCTGCCTGAAGAGATGCGGGTTAACCTCATCATTAGCCAACAGCCGCAGCGGGTCTACCGCTATCTGCGTGAACGCCGCCTGTCGCGCATTCACTTTTATCCGCTGGTGGAACAGGCTGCAAACGGGCAACTCAGCGCAGAATCGGTAACGGGAGAGGCGTGGGGGAATTTCTTAAGCGCGATCTTCGATATCTGGGTGAGAGAGGATATCGGGTGCGTATCGATACCGCTGTTTGAGGATACGCTTAACGTCTGGCGGGAGCGCCAGCATGACGATGCGGTGCAGGAAACGTTATCCGCGACATGCCGTAACTGTACGCAGTTACGTTTCTGTCTGGGGTGCCGGATAGCGAGCGAGGGCGTTTTATGTAGCGGCTACCGCCAGTTTTTCGCCTATAGCGCCCCGTATATGCGGGTGATGCGGGATTTGCTAAAGCAGCATCGTTCGCCGATGGAGTTGATGGCGCTGCTGCGCTGATTGATTTCCCTTCACGCCAGCCGCAGCAGTATCGCCCCGGCCGCAATTCCGCAGGCGGCCAGCACGCGCAGCGGCGTCACCCGCTCCTTCAAAAAAATCGCAGCGATCAGCGCACCAAACAGAATCGACGTTTCACGCAGCGCGGCAACCACGGCCAGCGGTGCCTGGGTCATCGCCCACAGCGCCAGACCGTAAGATCCCATCGTGCCAATGCCGCCGGGGATACCTTTCTTCCAGTGGCGCACCAGATAGCGCGTGGCCTCATGACGACGGGCCAGCATCGCCCAGCTCAACAGGCAGGCTCCGTTCATAAAAAAGGTCCATAGGGTATAGCCGAGCGCGGTACCGGAAACGCGCACGCCGTTGCCGTCAACCAGCGTATAGCCGGCAATAAAACACGCATTAAGCAGGGCAAGCCAGACCCCTTTTTGCAGGCGAAAATGGCCGTTAAAGGCCATCGCGAGAATGGCAACACAGATAACGCCGATGCCTGTCCACGCCAGTTGGGAAAGATGTTCGCCGAGTAGCGTCACGCTTATCAGCGCGACCAGCAGCGGAGCCGTGCCGCGCATCAATGGGTAGGTCTGGCTCATGTCCGAGATTTGATAGGTCTTCGCCACCAGTACCGTATACACCACCTGTAGCGCGCAGGAAGCCATCAGATACGGCACGCTCGCCAGCGTGGGTTGAGCTGAAAAGGGCAGCATGATCAGCGCGATAAGCGCCGCAGAACCGCTTACGCTAATTGCGGAGTAGAGTTTGTCGCTACCTGCTTTAACGATGGCATTCCAGCTCGCATGCAGCAGCGCGGCGAAAAGCAGGACACAGAAAACGGTGAGGGTCATGGTATGCAATGGTGATTGGTTGTCACAAAAACGTAACATAATAACGACGAATGAAACCAGCGCAAATTTGTGAGAGAGGGGCGGTTTCCCGCCCCTCTCTGGTGCGGCTTGAACCTGATTTACCGCAGGTATTTCAGGACAGCATCAAGCAGTTGCAACAAGGCAACAATGAGTTTCAGGATAAGAATGACCATATCCATTTCGCCCATACGCTTCTCCTTTGGGTAAAGGAGCACGACCGACTGACGTACCTTTCCGCCGCCTGTTGCCAGCCGTATTGTTGGCGTAACACAGTGTGCTCTCTCGGGATTAAGGCACTGACGGCACCACCCGTTTCAGCCAGGACTTCTATCGCGCCATAATAGAGCGGACCCCGAATGTCACACTGCGAACATAACCAGTATAGATAAATACTGTATTTATGAACAGTATTTTATGGACAAAAAAAGGTCCCTGATCCATACTCAACGGGTCAAAATAGCAACGGAAAATTGCGCGTTCTTGCGAGATCGCGTATACTTCTCGCGTTGACGTAACACAGTGTGCTCTGCGGTTACCACCCGCAGAACCCTGAAAAAACCTCGCTCCGGCGGGGTTTTTTGTTTTAACGACTTTGTAACGGAAATGTGATCGACAACCCAATTTCGCCGCGACGCGCAAAAAGCGGTTGTTTCAGGCGAATTCCTGTGCTTGTATGAAACCACGTAAACCATAAGCAATCAGGTCCCTAATGAACCCTTCCATGCTGAACACGACTCTACTAACAACCGCGCTACCCGCTGCGGCTGTCGTCGTGCGTGTGGTGGTGGTCGTCGGCAATGCGCCGTAGGGTCCGGAACACACGATTCCAAAACCCCGCCGGCGCAAACCGGGCGGGGTTTTTCGTTTAAGAACCTACCCGGAAAGTCGGCCCAGAAGAAAAGGACTGGAGCATGGCAAGTTCGGGCACAATATCGCAGACCACGCGCTACACCGGCGCGCAGTTAATCGTTCATTTACTGGAGCGTCAGGGCATTACCACGGTAGCGGGTATTCCCGGCGGGACAGTGCTTCCTCTCTATGACGCATTAAGCCAAAGTAAAACCATTCGTCACGTGCTGGCGCGTCATGAGCAGGGCGCGGGATTTATCGCACAGGGAATGGCCCGCACCGAAGGCAAACCCGGCGTCTGTATCGCCTGTAGCGGTCCGGGTGCCACCAACCTGGTGACGGCGATTGCCGATGCGCGCCTCGACTCCATTCCACTGGTCTGCATCACCGGACAGGTTCCGGCCTCAATGATTGGCACCGACGCCTTCCAGGAAGTCGACACCTACGGCATCTCTATCCCCATCACCAAACACAATTATCTGGTGCGCAATATTGCCGAACTGCCGCAGGTGATCAGCGACGCGTTCCGCATCGCGCAGTCCGGGCGTCCGGGGCCGGTGTGGATAGACATTCCTAAGGATGTGCAGACCGCTGAAATCGAGCTTAGCGAACTGCCGGAGCCGGGCGGCCGCGCACCTGCGCCAGCGTTTGAAACGCACAGTATTCTGGCGGCGGCGGCAATGATTAACGCCGCCGCGCGTCCGGTGCTCTATCTGGGCGGCGGCACGATCAACGCGCCAGAACAGGTGCGTCAGCTGGCGGAAAAGGCGAGCCTGCCAACCACCATGACGCTGCTGGCGCTGGGAATGCTGCCAAAAGCGCATCCGCTTTCGCTGGGTATGTTAGGCATGCACGGCGCGCGCAGCACCAATTTTATTTTGCAGGAGTCCGATCTGCTGATCGTGCTCGGCGCGCGTTTTGATGACCGGGCGATTGGTAAAACCGCCGAGTTCTGCCCGAACGCGAAAATTATCCATGTGGATATCGACCGCGCCGAGTTGGGGAAAATCAAACAGCCGCACGTGGCGATTCAGGCGGATGTGAGCGAGGTGCTGGACGCGCTGATCCCGCATATTGAGAGGCAGCCGCGTGAAGCGTGGCGCACGCTGGTGGCAGATTTACAGCGCGAATTTCCCGGCGCGATCCCCCAGGCAGACGATCCGCTTAGCCATTACGGGCTGATCAACGCCGTTGCTGCTTGCGTGGACGATAGCGCGATTGTGACCACCGATGTGGGCCAGCACCAGATGTGGACCGCGCAGGCGTATCCGCTGAATCGTCCGCGTCAGTGGCTGACATCAGGCGGTCTGGGAACGATGGGTTTTGGTCTGCCAGCGGCGGTTGGCGCGGCGCTGGCGAACCCTGACCGTAAGGTACTGTGCTTTTCCGGTGACGGCAGTCTGATGATGAATATTCAGGAGATGGCGACCGCCGCCGAAAATAACCTGGACGTAAAAATCATTCTGATGAATAACGATGCGCTGGGGCTGGTGCATCAGCAACAGAGCCTGTTCTACAAACAGGGCGTATTTGCCGCCACTTATCCGGGCAGCGTGAATTTCATGCAGATTGCGGCCGGTTTCGGACTGCAAACCTGTGACCTCAATGCCGAGAGCGATCCGCAAACGGCGTTACAGGAAATCATTGCCCGTCCCGGTCCGGCGCTCATTCATGTGCGTATAGATGCGGGTGAAAAAGTGTATCCTATGGTTCCGCCAGGTGCGGCGAATACTGAAATGGTGGGGGAATAAGCCATGCAACAACCGACTCATGATAACGTTATTCTTGAACTCACCGTGCGCAACCATCCTGGCGTCATGACGCATGTTTGCGGCCTGTTTGCCCGTCGGGCGTTCAACGTAGAAGGTATCCTGTGTCTACCGCTACAGAACAGCGATCTCAGCCGGATCTGGCTGCTGGTCAACGACGACTGGCGGCTGGAGCAGATGATAAGTCAGGTTGATAAACTGGAAGATGTGGTAAAAATCAACCGCAGCCAGTCCGATCCGACCATGTTTACTAAGATTTCCGTCTTTTTTGAATGAGGCAAATTAACTGGGCAAGGGCTATTCCTTGCTCAGTTGTTATGGTTGAATTATTTTCTGGTGACTGCTGGGTTAAAACAAAAATTATTTCTCAAAGGAATTCTTATCATTGGTTTCTTTTTTGTTGATCAATAAAAAAGTTTCCTTTTCCGTACACAATAAAATATTGCCAATTGTTACCATAGTGCGGTATTAGTATAGCTTCTTTACGATACCATGCCGTAATGGTATCATTAGCGAAATTGAAGTGATAAGAGCGGGTAAGTGATGGAAATTGTTGAACATTTTTTTATCGTTTGCTCTCCACTCCAGCTTAGAATTGTATCACAAATTAAAGCACGATATGCTAATGCGCGCTTTCATGTGATCTACCTCAAAACTAAAGTAGAGCTAAAACCATATATATATGAGGTGATTGATCGGGATTTTGATTCCGGTTTAGTTGCCAATATGGATTATGGCTTTATCAATATGCTTAAAATTAGGCAATTCCTTAAGCATAAAAATATTCGTTACGTATACATGGCCAATATTAGCCATCTTTCAGTGCAATATATATTAAAAATGTTGCCTAAAGATGTCGGTATCAGAACGTTTGATGACGGTATTTTAAGCATAAACTCGGTAGGCTATCTCGACAGGCAAATAAAATTACGCAAAGGAATTAGCCGTAAGCTAACGCGCCTCTGGTTGGGTAAGTCTTATAATATCAAAGAGATAGCTGAAAGAAGCGAGCTGCATTATTCGATCGTGAAAAATGAAAATAAGAATATGAATGTAAAATGTGAGTTGGTTTACATTGATATTCTTGCAGATCAATCGCCAGCCTCAGACATTGAAGACGCGACGCTTAGCAGGCAGGGCGAAATTAATATTTTCGTCGGTTCCAAGTTTAAGGATATTTTGTCACAAAAGAATGATGACAACCTTGCGGCGTTGATGAAAAAAATAAAATCCATTGCTGCACCCGCGAAATCCTTTATTTATCTAAGACATCCGCGTGAAAAAAGTAGTCAGCTATTTGGCATGAAAGAAATCGTGCTGAATTCGATTTCTGAAGACTATATTTGCCAGCTGTCCTCGACGTATCAGAGGGTAAACGTTTATGGTTTCGCCAGCACGTGTCAGCTTAACGTAATGAAATTAGATAATGTTCACCTTACGTTGCTAAAGACCTCCCTTATCCGACCGGATATTCGCGATTCGTTTGCCCTGTTCTCGGATAGCGACAAAGTCACCGTTTACGATCTGGATAACGCCGATGCCAGCGTCATTCAGGAGCCTGCTCTCAGCCTCTCCTGACGCTCATTCACTCTCCGATTCCGGTGTAATCACCTTCACAAAACCGTTTCGACAATGCGTGGCGTAATCCACTGGCAGCGCGCGGTCGCTAATCAGGACGTCAAATGCCGACAGTGGACCCATGCTGGCGGGCGCAACCTCGTCAAATAACGCGTGGCGTGCCAGCAGAATTTTGCGCAGACCGTGCTCCATAGCTTTACGCTTGGTCGCGAGATCGTCCGGATTAAACCAGGTCACACCAAAATGTTCATGTACGCCGCTGGCGGAAATAAACACTTTTCGCGGATTCAGGCAATCCAGCGGGGAGGGATTATTGGTGTCATAGAACGCATCGCTTTTTGCCCGATAGGTGCCGCCGCAGAGAATGGCCGTGGCATGGGGCTTCGCATTCAGGGCGATAAAAACCCGGTGCGAATAGCAAATGCCGGTAAACGTGATGTCATCAGGGATCATGCTGATGACCAGCGGCATCTCCGGACCATTGTCAAAAAAGACCAAATCGTTTTCGCTGACCAGCCCGGCGGCCAGGATAGCAACCGGCATATCGTCCTGATGATGGAGTGCTGGTTTCGGCGGCAGCGGGGCAGACTGGGCCGGTTTATTGACCATTACGATATAGCCGCCCAGCAGCGTCAGCGGCAGCGGTTCGCTATCCTCCAGGCTGAAATCACGGCGGATGGTCATGACGGAGACTTCAAGCATTCGCGCCGCATCCTTAAGATGGATGCGATCGGTTTTCTTGAGCAATTCCATCAGGCGGCGAATACGTTCTTTTTGCTTGGTCTCCATCTTCCCTCTCATCATCCGGTTGGTAATGTTTCTTAAATAACATTTTGATGTCGTCAGAAACATGGCGACTGCACATTACTATACTGTGTGCGCCCCGGAAAGAAAACCCTGTATCCGCCCGTTTTTACAACAATAAAGACCACTATATCAAGAAATTATGCGATTACCCGGTTTCGTTTATCGCCATCTTTGCTATTTATCTGGACGTTATGTAAACAACAAAATCATCCCATAATCGCGATCGCAGTCACAAATGATACTAAAATAACATGATAATGTTACGATAATATCATTGTTATGTGATTGTTTCTGAGAGGTAGTAAAATGGATATCGCGGTTATCGGTTCAAACATGGTGGATCTGATCACCTATACCCACCAGATGCCAAAAGAGGGCGAAACCCTTGAAGCGCCAGCGTTCAAGATTGGCTGCGGTGGTAAAGGGGCGAATCAGGCAGTCGCGGCGGCCAAGCTCAATTCGAAAGTGCTGATGCTGACCAAAGTCGGCGACGATATCTTTGCCGATAACACCATTCGTAACCTGGAGTCGTGGGGCATTAACACCACTTATGTGGAGAAAGTGCCCTGCACCAGCAGCGGTGTGGCCCCTATTTTTGTGAATCCGAATTCCAGCAACAGTATTCTTATCATCAAAGGGGCGAATAAATTCCTCTCCCCGGAGGATATCGACCGCGCGGCAGAAGATCTGAAAAAATGTCAGCTCATCGTGTTGCAGCTCGAAGTTCAGCTGGAGACGGTATATCACGCCATTGAGTTCGGCAAAAAGCACGGCATCAAAGTGTTATTAAACCCGGCCCCGGCACTGCGTGAACTGGATATGTCGTATGCCTGCAAATGCGATTTCTTCGTGCCCAATGAAACCGAGCTGGAAATACTGACCGGGATGCCGGTTAATTCTCATGATGCCATTCGCGCCGCTGCCCGCAGTTTGATAGAGAAAGGGCTGAATAATATTATCGTCACTATGGGCGAAAAGGGCGCGCTGTGGATGACCCGCGATCAGGAAGTTCACGTTCCTTCTTATAAAGTAAATGCCATTGATACCAGCGGCGCGGGCGATGCCTTTATTGGCTGCTTTGCCCATTATTACGTCCAGAGCGGAAACGTTGAAACCGCCATGAAAAAAGCCTCTCTCTTCGCGGCATTTAGCGTCACAGGGAAAGGTACTCAGTCGTCTTATCCCAGCATTGAACAATTCAATGAATTCCTGGCATTAAACGAATAATCACCCTGCACAGTAAAAGGTAGCACTATGAACGATAAAAACATCGTTCAGATGCCCGACGGGTATCTGAATAAAACGCCTCTGTTCCAGTTTATTTTGTTATCCTGCCTGTTCCCGCTATGGGGATGCGCGGCTGCGTTAAATGATATATTAATCACGCAGTTTAAAAGTGTTTTTTCACTCAGTAACTTTGCCTCCGCGCTGGTACAAAGCGCGTTTTACGGCGGTTATTTTTTAATTGCGATCCCGGCATCGCTGGTTATTAAGAAAACCAGTTATAAAGTGGCTATCCTCACCGGTCTGACGCTCTATATTGTCGGCTGTATGCTGTTCTTCCCCGCCTCGCACATGGCAACCTACACCATGTTCCTGGCGGCGATTTTTGCTATCGCGATTGGCCTGAGCTTCCTGGAGACCGCGGCGAACACCTACAGTTCGATGATTGGACCTAAATCTCACGCCACGCTGCGCCTGAATATCAGCCAGACGTTTTACCCGATTGGTGCGGCAGCGGGAATTCTGCTGGGTAAATATCTGGTCTTCTCCGACGGCGACAGTCTGCAAAAGCAGATGGCCGGAATGAATGCCGAGCAGATCCACAATTTTAAAGTGCTGATGCTGGAAAACACCCTTGAGCCCTATAAGTACATGATTATGGTGCTGGTCGTGGTGATGGTGCTGTTCCTGCTGACCCGCTTCCCGACCTGTAAAGTAGCGCAAACGGCCAGTCATAAGCGTCCTTCTGCGGCGGATACGCTGCGCTATCTGGCAGGCAACGCCCGCTTCCGTCGCGGCATTCTGGCCCAGTTTCTCTACGTCGGCATGCAGGTTGCGGTCTGGTCCTTCACCATCCGACTGGCGCTGGAGATGGGCGATATTAACGAGCGCGATGCCTCGACCTTTATGGTCTACAGCTTCGCCTGCTTCTTCATTGGCAAGTTTATCGCCAACATCCTGATGACCCGCTTTAACCCGGAGAAAGTGCTGATCCTCTATTCGATTGTCGGGGCGCTGTTCCTCGCTTATGTCTCTCTGGCACCGAGCTTCAGCGCGGTGTGGGTGGCGGTACTGGTCAGCGTGCTGTTTGGACCATGCTGGGCGACGATTTATGCCGGAACGCTGGACACGGTGGATAACGAGCACACTGAAATGGCGGGCGCGGTGATTGTGATGGCGATTGTTGGCGCGGCGGTGGTTCCGGCGATTCAGGGCTACGTGGCAGACATGTTCCACTCGCTGCAACTGTCCTTCCTGGTCTCCATGCTGTGCTTTGTTTACGTTGGCGTTTACTTCTGGCGCGAGAGCAAAGTCCGCCGTAACCTGACTGAAGCCACCGCTTCCTGAGGAGAAAGAGAATGACACGTCTGATGCTCTGGCGCGAACTGTTCAGCGAACAGCCGCGCACTCTGCTGGAAAATGCGGATTTCACCGTCACGGCTTTTCGGTACGCCAGCGGCGTTGAAGGATTGCGGGTCGCTAACGCCCGCGGCCATCTGGTCATTCTGCCCTGGATGGGGCAGATGATTTGGGATGCGGAATTCGATGGCCGCGACCTGACCATGCGCAATATGTTTCGCCAGCCGAAACCTGCTCGCGAGGTGGTAGAAACCTACGGCTGCTTCGCCTTTCACTCCGGGTTGCTGGCGAACGGCTGCCCATCGCCGGAGGATAATCACCCGCTGCACGGCGAGATGGCCTGCGCGCCTATGGATGACGCGTGGCTGGAGCTTGACGGGGACAGCCTGCGCGTCGGTGGTCGCTATGAATATGTGATGGGATTCGGCCATCATTATCAGGCGCAGCCGGAAGTGGTATTGCGTAAAGACAGTGCGCTGTTCGACATCAAGATGGCGGTGACCAACCTGGCGTCGGTGGCGATGCCGCTACAGTACATGTGCCATATGAATTACGCGTATGTACCGGACGCAACGTTTAGCCAGAACGTGCCGGACGAGGCACTGACGCTGCGCGAATCGGTGCCAGCGCACGTCAAACCGACGGAACAATGGCTGGCGTTCAATCAGCGTATTTTGCAGGGCGAAGCGTCGCTGGATACGCTTAACGAACCGCACTATTATGATCCGGAAATTGTTTTCTTTGCCGATAACCTGAGTGCCTGGACGGACAAACCGGAGTTCAGCATGACGGCCCCGGATGGCACTACGTTTGTTACCCGCTTTGCCAGTGCAGAGCTGAATTATGTCACCCGCTGGATTTTGTATAACGGCGATCAGCAGGTTGCCGCCTTTGCGCTTCCCGCCACCTGCCGCCCGGAAGGTTTCCTCGCCGCGCAGAACAACGGTACGCTGCTCTACCTTGAACCACAGCAGACCCGGACGTTTACCGTCACCACCGGGATAGCCTGAAGAGAGATTCGCCAGCGGTACGCGGGCCGCTGGCGAATCGTATTGCCCGGTGGCGCTGCGCTTACCGGGCCTACGGTGTGGAACGGCTTATGGTCTGGAGCGTGTTTTGTAGGCCGGGGTAAGGCGAAGCCGCCACCCGGCAAACGTACCGCGGTGGCCGACGTTATCTGCCCGGCATTAACGGCAACAGAGGCATTACTTCTCCTCGATAACCATTTTCTTATCAAAATTAATCAGCAGCGAACAAACCAGATCTCCCACCGCCGCCAGGGCGAAGAACATCATCGCGGCGTAATAATTACCGGTGGACTGCACCAGGAAGCCAATGAAAATCGGCAGGATGGCGGCAAACAGGTTACTGGTAAAGTTCATCGTACCGCAGATGGTCCCCGCCACGGACTGCGCGCCGAGCAGGCCCGGAATCGACCAGTAAACGCTGGCCCAGCGCAGCGGGAAAAGCGCGATGGTCAGCAATGTAATCGCAATTGCAGGCGTTGAACTCTGGGCGCACAGGAAAATGCCCACGCCAGCGGTGGTGGCGGAAATCGCCAGCATGGTATGCATTACGCGGCTGGTCTTACCGCCTTTGCTGCGCCATTTATCCATGATATAGCCGCCCGTCAACTGACCGACAAAGCAGAGCAGGAAAATCAGCGCCATCGCGCCACCCATCGATTTAATATCAAAACCGTAGGTGGCCTGGAAGTAGAGCGGAAGCCACGTCATCAGCCCGTAAAACACAAAGCTGTAGCATACCCATCCGCCGATCAGCGCGAGCACATTGCGCTGCTTCAAATAGGGCTTAATATCCGCCAGACGATATTTCTTGCTGCTGGTCGCCGTGCCGTTGGCGGCAGCGATATGATCCAGCTCGGCTTTGTTAATACGCGGATGTTCTGAGGGATAAGTACGGATATACCACCAGGCCAGGAAACCGACGAGCATCGTTCCCACGCCCGCCACCACAAACGCCATCCGCCATGAGTCGAAGAAAGCGATCAGCCCGGCGATGATCACCGCGCCAAGCGCCGTACCCAGCGGCGCGCCGCCGTCCAGCAGCATAGAGCCCCGCCCGCGTTCCGTCGGGGTCAGCCATGTTCCCATTAACTTTGCCCCGGCGGGCATAATGGGCGACTCCGTCACGCCCAGCCCGAGGCGTGAAATCGACAGGGTGAAAATAGAGTGACACAGCGCGGCAACCGCCTGGAAGGCACCCCATAAAATCGTCGCCAGCGCGATAATATTTCTTGCTTTAAACTTATCGGCAATCACGCCGCTGGGAATCTGCATTAATGCATAGGCCCAGAAAAAGGCGCTGTGAATAACGCCCACGACGCGCGTATCGGTAATACCAAACTCATCGGTAATATAGGGCATGGCGATAGACAGCGAGGTGCGGTCAATATAATTTATCGCGCCCAGGATCAGCATGATGATAAATATTCGCCATCTTACAGTGGTCGCTTTTAATTTTTCTTCTTCAGTATGCGCATGAACAATAGACATAAGGACTCCTTGCCATGCTCAATAAGAGCATGGCGGTGCGAGGTATAATGACGTAATGACGCGTTACATAATGGAGCCAATCGTCCAGGGGACGAATTCCTGACTCCCATAGCCAAATTCTTCACTTTTTGTTTTTTTGCCGGACGCCATTTCGAGGATCATGTAATAAATCCGCTCGCCGACCTCGGCGATGGTTTCTTCTCCCTCGACAATGGTTCCGCAGTTGATATCCATATCCTCCTGCTGACGCTGCCAGAGCGCGTTATTGGTGGCAAGTTTCATACTTGGGGTCGGTTTAGATCCAAAAGCGGACCCCCGACCGGTGGTGAAGCACAGTAAATTCGCACCACCGGCAATTTGCCCGGTAACGGCGATAGGGTCATATCCGGGCGTATCCATAAACACGAACCCTTTTTCAGTGACGGGTTCGGCATACTCATACACGGCGGTCAGGTTAGTCGTCCCGGCTTTGGCAATGCCGCCCAGCGACTTCTCAAGGATGGTCGTCAGCCCGCCGACCTTATTGCCCGCGGAGGGATTATTGTTCATCTCGCTGCCGGTTCGACGGCAGTACTCTTCCCACCAGTGAATACGCGCGATTAGCTTTTCGCCGACCTCGCGTGACACTGCGCGGCGGGTAAGCAGGTGTTCTGCGCCGTAGATTTCTGAGGTTTCAGAAAGGATGGCCGTGCCGCCTTGCTGTACCAGCTTGTCCACCGCGTAGCCCAGCGCCGGGTTAGCGGAAATACCGGAGTAGCTGTCGGAGCCGCCGCACTCCAGCGCCAGAATAATCTCCGAAGCGGGGATCGGTTCGCGCACCACCTGGTTCGCCAGCGGCAGCATGGTATTGACCAGCTCGATCCCTTTCTGGATGGCCTTGCGCGTTCCGCCAATCTCCTGAATCGTGAAGCTGTGCATCATCGGACCATCCGCCAGACCGTGCGCGTTCATCATGTCTTTGATCTGGCTGGATTCACAGCCGAGACCGATGATAATCACGCCCGCGAAATTAGCATGGGTGGCGTACCCGGCCATGGTGCGCCGCATGACCTCCATCGACTCGCTCTTTGCGCCGATTGCGCAGCCAAAACTTTGCGGCAGAGACACCACACCGTCGACGTTCGGATAGTCAGCCAGCCCGTGCAGACGAAAATGGTCCTCGATTGCCCGCACCACCGTGGCGCTACAGTTAACGGAGCTTAAAATGCCGATGTAGTTGCGGGTAGCGGCGCGGCCATCGGCGCGGCGAATGCCGTTAAAGGTGTCAGGCGTGTCGGTAATGGTGACCGGATGACTGTCCACTCCCCATGCGTAGTCGCGTTCAAAATCGCCCATCCCCAGGTTATGCATATGAATATGCTCACCCGCCTGTATCGGCTGGGTGGCGAAACCGATTATCTGGCCATAACGTTTTACCGCCTCGCCTGCCGCTATCGCCCGAATGGCAATTTTATGCCCGGCGGGAATATCGCTGAGGACCTTAATTTGTTCTTCCGCAAGCCAGGTGTCCTGGGGAACGTGCTGTCTTGCAATAACGACATCATCTTTCGGGTTAAGTTTGAGTACAGGGTTGATGTTCATTATCATTGCTCTCTTGCTGATTTACAGATTGATATGGGCCAGAATATTTCTGACCTGCTCTGTTTTTTCGTTATTAAGCGGTAACGCCGGAGGGACGACGGCGGTAGAGATATCCACACCGCTCAGTTTAATGGCGGTTTTAATCACGCCAAAAAAGGGCTGTTCCAGCGCGTACAGAGGAGAAAGTTTTGCCAGCTGCTGCTGAAACGCGCGGGCGCGGTTTAAATCGTTATTGATAAACGCGTCATAAATTCCACGGGTGATCTGCGGCGCGAAATTAAAGGTCGCCGGAATACCGCCATGACCGCCTAACAGTAAGGTATCCAGCAGATATTCATCATAGCCGCTGAAAATAATAAAATCGGGCCGGAAGGTGTGAACACGGTTAATGATTTCCCGGGTGTGGCTGATATTATCAATCGTATCTTTAATACCCACAATATTCGGCACTTCGCGGGCCAGCCGGATAATAATATCCAGGCCGATATCCTGTCCCGTCAGATCAGGGAAATTATACAAAAAGACGGGCGTCTCCAGCGCTTCAGCAACGCGCTGGTAGTGGGTAAAGCGCGCCTCATCGCTCAACTTCGCATAGTAAGGGTTAACAACCAGTACGCCGTTGGCCCCGGCCTGCTGAGCGTGCCGTCCCAGTTCGATGGTCTCAGCCGTTCCGGGAGAGGCGATGCCAATCAGCACCGGCACTCTGCCTGCGACATGTTGCAGACAAAACGCGGCAATCTCTTTGCGCTGCGCGGTGGAAAGATGACAAAACTCGCCGCCGCTGCCGAGGATCAGCATGCCGTCAGCGCCGTTGCCGATCACATGGTCGATCATCCTCGCCATGCCGGGTTTATCAAGGTTGCCTGATTCATCCACGATAGTCGGGACGGGGGGAAAGATACCTTTAAACATCGTTAACATTGCTTCGCCTTTTGTTCTGTATATGGAACTATTATTCTGTATGTTGAATTGAGTACAGCAAATTACCAAATCTTTCGTCAATGGCTTTATGCGGAATAAGTGAACAATTGTGACGGGCGTCAGATTTGGCGGCGGTACTGGTGAGGAGCTGCGTGTTCTATAACCAGGGCGTAGAGGGACGATATGTACTGTTAATGGAACAAACGCTTTTATTCGACAGCCATATCATGAGAGGCTATTGCCCGGCTGCGTTGAATAGAAAGGACATAAAGCGAGATACGCATGATTTGGATAATGCTGGCAACGGTGGTCGTTGTTTTTGTTATAGGTTTTCGGGTATTAACCTCCGGTTCCCGGCGGGCGATCCGCCGCCTGAGCGAACGGCTGGGGCTGACGCCGGAGCCGGTAGAGTCGATGATCGACCAGATGGGTAAGACACCCGGCCATGAGTTCTTACAGTACCTTGAGCGCCCGGATGAGTCGCATCTGCTTAACGCCGCCCAGGTGCTGCTGATCTGGCAGGTATCGGTGGTCGATAGCAGCGAGCAAAATATGCTGCGCTGGCATCGCCTGCTGCAAAAAGCGCGGCTGGCGGCACCAGTCACCGACGCGCAGATCCGTCTGGCGCAGGGTTTTCTGCGCGAACTGGAGCTGGAAATGTATGAACTGAATGCGTTTCAGGCGCGGTATAACGCGCTCTTTATGCCGGAGGAGGGAGTGTACTGGCTGCATTAAATCCGGCAATAGTTGCCGAAACGTTAAGTAGATCACATTCAGAATGTTACACTGGGCGGCTGTACGTTAAAAATCACGCCAGGTAAGCATAATGAGTGAACACACCCTTAAAACCCCGCAAGATGAAGTAAAGCGCCCCAACTGGGCAGCGGTATTTGCCGTGGCGTTTTGCGTCGCCTGTCTGATTACCGTTGAGTTTTTACCGGTGAGTCTGCTGACGCCGATGGCTGAAGATCTGGGGATTTCAGAGGGTCTGGCGGGTCAGTCCGTGACCGTGACTGCGTTTGTGGCGATGTTTGCCAGCCTGTTTATTACCCAGACGATCCGCGCCGCCGACCGTCGCTACGTAGTGCTCCTCTTTGCTGTGCTACTGACGCTGTCGTGCCTGCTGGTCTCGTTTGCCAATAACTTTACGCTGCTGTTGCTTGGCCGAGCCTGCCTTGGGCTGGCGCTGGGCGGTTTCTGGGCTATGTCCGCCTCGTTAACCATGCGGCTGGTACCGTCGCGCACGGTGCCGAAAGCGCTGTCGATCATTTTTGGCGCGGTCTCTATTGCGCTGGTGATTGCCGCGCCGCTGGGCAGTTTTCTCGGCGGCGTGATCGGCTGGCGCAACGTGTTTAACGCCGCGGCTGTCATGGGCGTAATCTGCATTTTTTGGGTGTGGAAGACGCTGCCGTCATTGCCCGGCGAGAGCGAACATCATCAGAATATGTTTGGCCTGCTGAAGCGCCCCGGCGTGCTGGCGGGAATGATTGCCATCTTTATGTCCTTTGCCGGACAGTTCGCCTTCTTTACCTATATTCGCCCGATTTTCACCACCCTGGCGGGGTTCGACGTCGATGGCCTGACGCTGGTGCTGCTGAGTTTTGGTATCGCCAGCTTTATCGGCACCTCCTTCTCCGCCGCCATCCTTAAACGCTCGGTAAAGGTCGCGCTCGCCTGCGCGCCGCTGGTGCTCGCGCTTAGTGCGCTGGTATTAATACTGTGGGGAACGGATAAAGCGGTCGCCTCGACGGTGGCGGTCGTCTGGGGGCTGGCCTTTGCGCTGATCCCGGTCGGCTGGTCGACGTGGATCACCCGCACGTTGTCCGATCAGGCAGAAAAAGCCGGATCGATCCAGGTGGCGGTGATCCAGCTTGCCAATACCTGCGGCGCGGCAATTGGTGGTTACGCGCTTGATAACCTCGGCCTGCTGTCGCCGCTGGTACTCTCCGGCAGCCTGATGCTGCTGACGGCGCTTCTGGTGGCGGCGAAGGTGCGCATAAAATAAGCGGCGCTATTTTTCGGCTCGTACCCTGCGCCGCGAATCCATCGCAATCAGCACCACCGAGGAGAGGATCAGCAGCGTACCAAGCCAGTCCGGCAGCGTAAAGGTAATGCCCAGTAACAGCAGCGAGAGTAACGCGCTGCTCAGCGGTTCCGCGCAGCTGAGAATGCTGGCTTTCGGTCCGCCGATCATCTGCGCGCCCTTCAGATACATGCTGAAGGTCAGCGCCGTGCCGATCACCACCAGATAGAAAAACGCCAGCAGCAGGCCACCGTTCACCACAAAATCGGTTTCATTTCCGGCGTAGAACGGCAGCAGCATCGCGCCGCCCAGCAGCATACTCCAGCCGACGACCGTTAGCGTGCCGAAGCGGGCAATCAGTGCAGAGGGATACGTCGTATAAAAAGCGGCGGAAAACGCCGAAACAATCCCCCAGATTAGCGCCGCAGGAGAAATCGACAGCGAGGTCGGGTCGCCATGCGTAACCAGCAGGAAAGTGCCCGCCAGCGAGGTAAAGATCGCCAGAAACACCAGCGCGCCGGGACGTTTTTTGCGCACGGCAGCAAACCAGGCGACGATAATCGACGGCGATAAAAATTGCAGGACAGTCGCCGTCGCCGCGTTCGATTTCTCAATCGTCACCAGGAACGTCAACTGCACGGTTAATGCGCCGACCAGGGTAAACAGCAGCAGGCTGATGGCATCCTTTGGCGTTTTCATGATGGAGAAAATTTTATCGCCGTGGATGAACGACAGTGTCAGCAGGATAAAACCGGAGAACAGCAGTCGGATCATGGTCAGGAACGGCGCGGAGATCTGGCTCTCCTGCATAATAAACTGCGCGCACACGCCGGAACTGCCCCACAGCACGGCGGCGAACAGGACGTACATAATCCCTTTTTTGGTCGATCCCATTTTTCCCTCAAGCCTGTTTATTTTTTAACGCGCCGCATCATAACATAAGCCTTCAGCATGAAAACTCACCTGAATTTATGAGGGATTTATGGAAATCACTGTCACGCAAACTGTTACCCCTGAGGATCAGGAAGAACTTCTTACCGGGCTGCGGGCGTATAACAGTCAGTTTATTGACGTCAGCGGCTGGGGAAAGTTGGGCGTTTATGCCCGCGATGAGAGCGGAAAGATGACCGGCGGATTGATCGCGGATCAGAAGGGAGAGTGGCTGTGTATTCACTATCTGTGGGTAAGCGATTCCATGCGCGGTTCCGGTTTGGGAACCAGGCTTATGGCTGCGGCAGAACAACAGGCGCAGGAGATGGGCTGCCTGCACGCGCTGGTGGACACCGTCAGTTTCCAGGCGCTGCCGTTTTACCAGAAAAAGGGCTTTCGGCTACAGATGACGCTGGAGGATTTTCCGCAGAAGGGGATGCAGCGGCACTATCTGGTAAAAGCTCTGGGTAATTCGACCAACATGTCAGAGCCGAAAAATTGCAACGGATAAAAAAGAAAATATAGATCTGATTTTTTAAAAGGGGCAGGACAATGAAAATAGCGATACCTCATCTGCGCACCGTGGCGGCGGTGCTGCTGGCGGGCCTGGTTCTGGCGGGCTGCGACGGCAATAAAAACGACAATAAACACATCAAAGTGGGCGTTATTAATGGCGCGGAGCAGGATGTGGCAGAGGTTGCTAAAAAAGTGGCGAAGGACAAATATGGCCTCGAGGTCGAGCTGGTTGGCTTTAGCGGCTCGCTGCTGCCCAACGACCCGACGGCGAACGGCGAGCTGGATGCTAACGTCTTTCAGCATCGTCCTTTCCTTGCGGAAGATAACAAAGCGCACAATTACAAATTAGTCGCAGTAGGAAACACCTTCGTCTTCCCGATGGCGGGCTACTCGAAAAAAATCAAAACCGTTTCGGAACTGAAAAAGGGCGCGACCGTCGCTATTCCTAACGATCCCACCAATCTGGGCCGCGCACTGCTGTTATTGCAAAAAGAGAAGCTGATTACCCTCAAGCCAGATACCGGCCTGTTGCCGACGGCGTTGGATATTACCGCTAACCCGCTGGGCCTGAACATTATGGAGCTGGAAGGCGCGCAGCTACCCCGCGTGCTTGACGATCCGAAAGTGGATGTTGCCATCATCAGCACGACTTACCTTCAGCAAACCGGGCTTTCGCCGGTGCACGACAGCGTGTTTATCGAGGACAAAAACTCGCCTTACGTGAACATCATCGTCACCCGGGAAGATAATAAAGACGCGGAAAACGTTCGCGACTTTATCCATGCTTATCAATCGCCAGAAGTGGCGAATGCCGCAGAAAAAATCTTTAACGGCGGGGCGGTGCCGGGCTGGTAATAACGGCCTGGAGCGGTTCTGCGTGATATAATCCGGGGCTGGAAACAGCCTATCCGGAGACGTTAATGATACAGGTTTTTGGCCATCTTCATCCTGACAGCGACGCGGTGTGTACCGCCGTTGTCGCTGCACACTGGTTGACGCACAACGGGCGGGACGCTCGCGCGTGGCGTATCGGCGAACTGAATAAAGAGACGCAGTTCATTTTTCAGCGTGCGAACCTGACGCCGCCTGCGCTGCTTGATATGGCGCTGAATGATTGTGACGTCTGGCTGGTGGATTTCACCGAGCCGGCGCAGGGGCCGCAATCGCTGCTGGAAAGCAATATCGTCGGGATTATCGATCATCATCGCCTTGGCGGTCTGATGACCCGCTTGCCGCCGGAAGTCTGGATCAAGCCCGTCGGCAGCAGTGCCACGGTGTTGTGGCAGTTAATGAAACCTGAAATGCTTTCAGTGGGCCACGCCGTGCTGATGCTCGGCGCGATCCTGAGCGATACCGTGGCGTTGCGCTCGCCAACCACTACCGACGATGACCGCCGGGCGGTAGATGCGCTCGTCGCCATTGCAGGAATCGACCTGGCTGAATTTACCCACGCTCTGCTGGCCGCCAAAACGGATATTACAGGGCTCAGCGCGGAGGCATTGCTGAACAAAGATATCAAAGCGTTTACTCTCGGCGGCCAGGTTGTCCATATTGCCCAGCTTGAGTTGTATTCACGGGCGCAGGTTGATGCTGTGCTCCCTGAACTGCTGGCGGCGATGGACGCGCTGGTAGCCCGCACTGGCGCGGGGCTGGGCGTGCTGATGCTGACTGAAATCAGTGAAAACGGATCGATGCTCTATTTTTCCGGGTCGGCCCTTGCCGACGCTGAGCCTTGCCATGTGCCGGGAATGTTAAGCCGCAAAAAGCAGATGCTGCCCTGGCTGGATGAACGTCTGCGTGCTGAATCGGCCTGACGTTTAACGCTCATCTTTACCGGTTTTTACTGCCAGGAAAGGCCCATGGCGGGCTGATTGTGGTAAATTTCACCCCCGCATTATTTATAACAAGGAGGCTTTGTGCCAGACGTAATTACCCGTACCGCACGACGCCAGGCCAGAGCACTGGTCGCGCTGTTTAAATCGGCTTCTGCCGGAGGGATCATCCTTATCATTGCCTCGGCGGCGGCTATTGTGGTCGCCAACTCTCCGCTGGCGGAGATGTATCGCGGGCTGCTCCATTACTCCTTCGCCGGCCTGAGCGTTGAGCTATGGGTCAACGATGCGCTGATGGCTATCTTCTTTCTGCTGGTGGGACTGGAGATCAAACGTGAACTGCTTATTGGCCAACTGGCGACCTGGGGGCAACGCGCGCTTCCCGGCCTGGCTGCGCTCGGCGGGATGGCGGTTCCGGCGCTGATTTACTTAGGCTTTAACATCAGCAATGGCGAGACCGTCGCTGGCTGGGCGATCCCCTCCGCCACGGATATCGCCTTTGCGCTGGGCGTGCTGGCGCTGCTCGGCAGCCGCGTACCTATCTCGCTGAAAATTTTCCTCTCCGCGCTGGCGATCCTTGATGATATGGGCGCGGTAATTATCATCGCCTTGTTCTACACTGGCGGGCTTTCCGCCATGATGCTGGCCGCCGCCGCCGGGATCGTCGTGCTGCTGATGCTGATGAACCGGATGGGCGTAAAACGGCTTACGCCGTATCTGCTGGCGGGCGTCGTCCTGTGGTTCTTTATGTTGCAGTCCGGCGTGCATGCCACCATTGCGGGCATCCTGCTGGCGTTGTTTATTCCGCTGCGGGGCAAAGACGAACAAGAGGACGCGCCGCTGGACAAACTTGAACATGCGCTTTCACCGTGGGTGACATTCCTGATCCTGCCGCTGTTTGGTTTCGCCAACGCGGGCGTGTCGCTGGGCGGACTGACGATGGACGATCTGCTTTCGCCGGTGCCAGTTGGCGTGGCGCTGGGGCTGTTTATTGGCAAGCAGGTTGGCGTATTTGGCATGGCGCTGTTGACCATCAAGACCGGTCTGGCTCCGCGACCGCACGGCAGTTCCTGGTCGCAGATCTACGGCGTGTCGGTGCTGTGCGGCATCGGTTTTACTATGAGCTTGTTCATCGGCAACCTGGCATTTGCCCGCACACCGCTGCTGGTGGATGAGGTCAAAATCGGCGTGCTGGCAGGCTCCATCGTGGCGGCGCTGGTCGGGATGCTGATCCTGCGTTTCTCATCCTCCAGAAACGAGTCGCACAAGGCACATTGACCCGATTCCATCGTTATATGCCCATCCGCCTGCGGTACGCCGCAGACGGAGGGCTTATTCTTTCTCCTGTAGATGCCTGAAACTGGAGCAAAGATGAACCTCACACAAATACGTAATGCCACTCAACTGATCGCTTACGGCGGTAAACGTTTTCTCATCGACCCGATGCTGGCCGAAAAGGAGACGTATCCCGGTTTTGCCGGTTCGGTGCGGGCCGAACTGCGCAACCCGCGTACCGCATTGCCCGTTCCGCTGGCGACGCTGCTGGATGTGGATGCGATAATTGTCACCCATACTCATCTCGATCACTGGGATGACGCTGCCGCCACGCTGATCCCTAAATCAATGCTGATTTTTGTGCAAAATGAAAGCGATCGGGATCTGCTGCGGGAACAGGGATTTAGCCAGCTCAAGGTGCTCGGCGAGACGACGCGCTTCGGCGATATCACCCTGATCAAAACCGACGGGCAGCATGGTCCCGATGAAGCTTATGCGAATGCGGAACTCGCCGCGCGTCTTGGCGATGCCTGCGGTCTGGTCTTTATGCATCCGCAGGAAAAGACGCTTTACCTGGCTGGCGACACGATCTGGGTTCCGCCGGTGGAAGCCGCGTTGCGTCAATATCAGCCGGATGTTGTCGTGCTGAACGCCGGATGGGCGCATATTATTGGCGTGGGGGCGATTATCATGGGAAGCGAAGATCTGCTCAGAACGCATCGGATAGTGCCGCAGGCGCGTATTATTGCGAGCCATATGGAGGCCGTAAACCACTGTCTGCTGACCCGTGCGCAGTTGCGCGAGTATGTTGATATTAATCAGTTTGGCGACGCAGTAAGCATCCCTCAGGATGGTGAAACCGTAACCTGCTAATGCCGGAGTTTGATGATGTCTGCACTGACTGTCGCCCTTGTCGTTACGCCGAATTTCAGCCCGTTTCACCTTTCCGTACCGTGCATTCTTTTTGGCGATAGCATTGCCACCCGCAAACTGTTCAACCTGAAGATATGTGCGCAAACGCCGGGCACGGTGAACTCGGCTTCGGGGTTCTCAGTGGCGGCAACGCACGGCTTTGACGCCATTGCCCAGGCCGACATTGTGATCGTACCGTTCTGGCATAGCGTCAACGAGCGTCCGCCGCAGGCGCTTCTGGATAGCCTGGCGGCGGCGCGCCGTAACGGCGCGCAGGTGGTGGGACTGTGCCTCGGTGCCTTTGTTCTTGGCTATGCCGGGCTGCTGGACGGTCGGCATGCGGCGACCCACTGGGAGTATGAGCAGGATTTTCAGCGGCTTTTTCCGCAGGCGCAATTAGATATCAACGCGCTTTATCGCGATGATGACCGGCTGATCACCTCTGCGGGCACGGCGGCGGCGCTGGATTGCTGCCTGTATATTATTCGCCAGCGTTTCGGCAGCGCGACGGCGAATCAAATCGCCCGGCGGATGATAGTGCCGCCGCACCGCGACGGCGGGCAGGCGCAGTTTATCGAGCACTCTGTACCGCAAACGACCCAGGATGTACGCATCAATGCGTTGATTGAGCACCTTCGGGATAACCTGAGCCAGCCTTACGATCTTGACGCTCTGGCGGCGCTCGCGTCTATGAGCCGACGCACGCTGACGCGGCATTTTATGAAAGCCACCGGGCAGACGGTCGCCGGGTGGATCGGTGCAGAACGTTTACGCCGCAGCCAGTTGCTGCTGGAGAGCGGCGATCTGTCCGTTGAGCGGGTGGCGGAACACGTTGGTTTTCAGTCGGCGGTGACTTTCCGCCAGCAGTTTAAACGCTACTTTGGCGTCAGCCCTGGCGAGTGGCGTAAAACCTTTCGCGGTCAGGCGTAGTACCGTACCAACCTGCCCGGTGGCGCTTCGCTTACCGGGCCTACGGTCCACAGGCCGCGTGAGCGCAGTCGTACCACGGCGGCTAAGTACCCGTAGGCCGCGCAAGCGCAGCGCCGCCCGGCAGGCCAGCACGCCGATGCCGCACGCTTTCCACCGGCCACACTTACCGCCGATACTGCTCGTCGGTGACTTTCTCCATCCACGTGACCGGGCTACCGTCTATCGCTTCGGCAATGGCGATATGCGTCATCGCATTCTCCGGCGTCGCGCCGTGCCAGTGTTTCACCCCTTCTGGTATCCAGACGATATCGCCCTGATGCATCTCCTGAATCGCCTCGCCCTCACACTGGATCCAGCCTTTGCCCTGCGTCACAATCAGCGTCTGGCCCAGCGGATGGGTATGCCACGCGGTGCGCGCGCCTGGCTCAAAGGTCACCGTCGCGCCACCAACGCGAGCGGGCGCATCGGCGCTAAACGGCGCATCAATACGCACGCGTCCGCTAAAATATGCCTCTGGCCCCGGTGCTGAGGCGATAGATCCGCTACGAATAATTTTCATGTGTTTCTCCTGCATTAAACTCGTGCTTTAAGCTTACGCACTCCGGCGGCAAAGCATTACCCGCCTGGCCGGGAATGGACCTATGAATTTAATTCATCACTGCGCGCGTTATACTCATCCCATCCCACGATTGCCCTGCGTAACCAATATGCTGAAAGAAAATTTTAACGATCTGATCGCCTTCCTGGTGGTAGCGCAGGAAAAGAGCTTTACCCGCGCGGCGGCAAAACTCGGGCTTTCCCAGTCGGCCCTCAGCCACTCCATGCGCGCCCTTGAAGAGCGAATGGGAATCCGCCTGCTGACCCGTACCACCCGCAGCGTCTCGCCGACGGAGGCGGGAGAACGGCTGATTGAGCGGATCGGCCCGCATTTTCAGGATATCGAAAATGAACTCAGCAGCCTGAAAGACATGCGTGACATTCCGGCGGGCAATATCCGTCTCACCGCGGGCGAGCATGCGGTGGATTACGTGCTGTGGCCGGTGCTGCGAGATTTTATGGTCCGCTGGCCGGACATTAACGTAGAGGTCACCGTGGACAACGCGCTGATGGATATCGTCACGCAGCGCTTTGACGCTGGTATTCGGCTGGGGGAAGCGGTGGCGAAGGATATGATCGCCATTCCCGTCAGCCCGCCGATGCGGATGGTGGTCGTCGGTTCGCCAGCGTACCTCCGCCAGCGCGGGACGCCCGTGACACCTGCCGATCTTCAGCAGCATCGCTGCGTCAACATGCGGCTGCCGACGGCGGGTGGCCTGCTGCCGTGGGAATTTTCACGCGACGGAAAAGCGCTGAAGGCGAGGGTGGAAGGTCAGTTGACGATCAACGCGCTGCGCCACCGCATCGAAGCCGCCCGTGCCGGAATGGGGCTGGTTTACATTCCGGAGGATAGCGTTGAACGGGAGATCGCCAACGGCGAGCTGGTAGGCGTGCTGGACGAGTGGTGCGAGCCGTTTCCGGGATATTATCTTTATTATCCCAGCCGCCGACAGCACACCACCGCGTTTTCGCTGTTCGTTGAGGCTATGCGATTGCCTTAACGGATTACGCTTGCAGCGTCGCCATGTCGATCACAAAGCGATATTTCACATCACTTTTCAACAACCGGTCATAGGCCTCATTAATTTCATCCATGCGGATAACTTCAATGTCTGACGTAATATTGTGCTCGCCGCAAAAATCCAGCATCTGCTGGGTTTCTTCAATCCCGCCAATGCAGGAGCCGGAGACGGAGCGGCGTCCCATAATCAACGGTAGCGTATTGAGCGTCGGGTCAACATCGCCCAGCAAACCAACGAACACCAGCGTGCCGTCGAGGGTCAGTGTTGGCATATAGGGATTGATATCATGCGCGTAGGGTACGGTGTCGATGATTAAATCGAACTGGCCTTTTACCGCGTCCATCTGCTGCGCGTCGGTAGAGAGCACTACATGATGCGCCCCCAGACGCCGCGCGTCGGCTTCTTTACCCGGCGAGCGAGTAAACAGCGTGACCTCCGCGCCCAGCGCGTGCGCCAGTTTCAGTGCCATATGCCCCAGCCCGCCCAGCCCTGTTACCGCCACTTTACTGCCTTTGGTCACGCCCCAGCGGATCAGCGGCGACCAGGTAGTGATCCCGGCGCAGAGCAGCGGCGCGACCGCTTTCACATCAAGGCTTTCCGGGATGCGTAACACGAAATCCTGGGTGCAGGTAATGGAGCGGGAATAGCCGCCGTAGGTAGGGCGATGGTCGTGGGGATCGATGCCGTTATATGTCTGCGTGCAGCCCGCTTCGCAATATTGTTCCAGCCCGGACTGACAGGGGGAACACTCGCGACAGGAATCGACCATACAGCCAACGCCGACCAAATCGCCGGGTTTGAATTTTGTCACCTTGTCGCCCACCGAGGCCACACGCCCGACAATCTCATGACCCGGAACGACCGGGTATTGGCTGAAACCCCAGTCGTCACGCGCCTGGTGGAGATCGGAATGGCAAACGCCGCAGTAGAGAATATCAATAACCACGTCATCTTCACGACGATCGCGACGTTCAAAATGAAAAGGGGCCAGCGGCGCTTTTGCTGACTGCGCGGCGTAGCCGAGGATAGTAACCGTCATAGTAACTCCTGCTTTCAAGGGACGCGAATACCTGAGACGTTAAGGATAAGGGCCTTCAGGCGAGGGGATAAGCCGTTAAAAACCACAAGAGGTGATGAAGGATATTCATGAATGAATGTCCGGACCGTATTTATCTTAGTTTGCCAGACGGGGAGATGTTTTGCTGTTTGCGCCATGCTTTTTGGGTTTAGTGAATTTAACGGCTGAGACCGGCCCGAAAAACTGGCCCGGCTCTATCGCCGTGTTGTCAGATGATGAGCAGGCGTCTGGCTCTGATGCAGAACTGCCAGTACAACAATATCCGCGTCGGAATGGAGGTAATAGATCATATGGCTGACGCAGGGAAAACTGTAGATACGCTCCCCCATTTCACTAAAGCGGTTCTGCCCCATTTCTGGCATTTCTGCCAGTTGCGATAAAACATGCTGGAGGCGGGTGAGGTACTCCTGCGATTTTTGCTTACCCCAGTGGGCGATGGTGTAGCTCACTATGCCGTTGAGATCGCGTTGCGCTTCTCGTGTGATCCTGTAACCCACGCATGATTCCTTACTTAGAAAGATCCCTGAGGTGAGCGAAGAAAGCGTCTCCATCAACGGTATTACCGGCTGCAATATCCTGTTGGGCGCGGTGAAGCTTCTCCTGTAAAAGCTGACGTTTTAGCGCTTCCATGTGTTCATAGTCTTCAATAGAAATCATTACCGCAACGGGCTTACCGTTCCGGCTAATTTGAACGGGCTCACGCTGCGCTTTAAGCAGTAGATCGCCAAACTGGGTTTTCGCTTCGTTAGCGGTAAGCCTATGCATAAGGTTGGCCCTTTCGATTGAATCGTTCGATTCGTTTATTATAATCGTGTTGCCCTGCATGCTGTACCTCTTTTATCTCGCCGTCCTGTTACTAGCAGTGATTATGGGCTGCCTGGAGTAGCGTTCAACGCCCGAACCTGAATTCAGGAAGATGCCTCGCAAATATTCGCTGGATCTTGTGCCCCCCATGCCTGAATCCGCAGAAAACGCGTATTCATCGTGTGACATCTCTGGCTGTGTGTTAAATATGTTATATGACCTTTTAACACTACTCAGGGACGCTTCACGGTGCTTACGACGCTCATCTACCGAAGCCAGTTAAATTTATCCTGCGAGACGTTTCCTCTTGATGTGCTGGTCGAGAAAGCGAAACGGAGCAACGCGGCGGTTGACGTCACGGGCATGCTGCTGTTTGACGGTGCGCACTTTTTACAGGTGCTGGAAGGCCCGGAAGAGACGCTTGATGCGCTGTTTTCTAAAATTAGTCAGGATATCCGACATCAAAACGTGGTAGAGCTGATGCGGGATTACGCTCCCCGGCGGCGCTTTGCCACTGTAGGAATGGTACTGTTCGACCTGCGACTGGAGTCACCGCAAGTCATTCTGGATTCCGTTTTACGCTACGGGAAACTGGAAAGCTACCTTGCTGCGGACGACAGGGTGTTCAAATTTATTGAAAGATTTGCGACTACCGAGCACAGACCGCAAGCCGAAGTACGTTTTGACCCGAACCGCTGGGTAATGGAACCGAAAAAAGCACCGTTTCAGCCGCCATCGCCGCAGCTGTGGCCGGGGCAGATGTGTCAGTTCGCGCTTCAGCCGATTGTCGAGCCGCTGGGGCGTACGATCAGTTCGCTGGAAGCGCTGGTGCGCAGCAATAATGGCGGCAGTCCGGAACACTTCTTTTCAGCGATCCCCGACGATCAAATCTACGAAGTCGATCTGCAAACCAAAGCTTACGCGTTTGCACTGGCCGAGAAGATCGGCATTGGCAACCACAAGATCGCCATTAATCTGCTACCGATGTCGCTGGTGTATGTGCCTGGCGCGGTCGAGTTTTTGCTGGAAAAAATCGCGGAGTACAGGCTTAGCCCGGAGCAGGTGGTTGTGGAAGTGACCGAGAACGAAGTGATTTCAGGAGTCCGGGAATTTACTCACGCGATAAAAAAACTGCGTGCCGCCGGCATTGGTCTGGCGATCGATGATTTCGGTTCCGGCTATGCGGGCCTTTCGCTGCTGACCAAATTCCAGCCCGATAAAATCAAAATCGACCGCGAGATCGTCAGCAACATTCACCTCAGTGGCCCCAAGCAGGCGATCGTGAATTCGATTATTAAGTGCTGCTCCGAGCTGGAAATTACTATTGTTGCTGAAGGCATTGAGCGGCTGGAAGAGTGGTGCTGGCTGGAATCTGCGGGCATCCGGCGCTTCCAGGGATTCCTGTTCGCCCGCCCGCTGTTGAACGGCGTCAATGATATTCACTGGCCAACCTTTAAGCTTTAAGACGCTTTTTTGGCGACCACAATCTGATTTCTGCCGCGCTCTTTTGCCAGATACAGGGCGAGATCCGCCGCCCTGACCAGATTACTTTCGCGGGCGTGCGTCGGCCAGGTTGCCAGCCCGATAGACACCGAGATCGGCCCGACATCGTGAAGTTCATACAACATCCGGTGCTGACCAACATTATGCAGGATCTGCCCGGCGATGCTTTTGGCCTGCGCCTCGTCGATATCCGGCAGCAGAATTAAAAACTCTTCTCCACCGTAACGAAACGCCACGCTGGCTTCATCCAGCAGTTCGCTGATCATGCGCCCGGTTTCCCGCAGCACTTTATCGCCCGCGCCGTGGCCCCAGGTATCATTGAGTTTTTTGAAATAATCAATATCGATCATCAGGCAGCTAACGCAGCTTTTTTTGGTCTCGGCGCGTTCGATCAGGCCGCGCAGCAACTCTTCCAGATTATGACGATTACGCAGGCCGGTCAGCGGATCGTACATCGCTTTTTCGGTCAGCGTATCGCGCAGTTTCTGGTTCACCAGCGCCAGCGAGAGCGTCTCGGCCATCAGTTCAAGGTAGATATACGGCGGCGCTTTCTCATTGATATGATTATCAAAGGTCAGCAGTCCGATGGTTTTATTCTGCGCGATCAGCGGCACGCAAATCGCTTTTGTCGCTATCTGCGGCGGGTAATGTTCACAGGGCATATCCACACTGTCTCTGGACGGACTATGCAACTGTCCGCGCTTGAGCGCCCAACAACACTCTGGCTGAAAAGGGGTATCTTCTCCCGCCGGTGACAGCCAGCTGGCCATGCATTTCATGGTATTGTTTTGCGGATCGAGAATATAGAGCCGTCCGCCCATCTCCGGCACGATTTTCGGCGCGAAGAGGCTGACAACTTTGATGATGCTGCGGTGAGATTCGCATCCCTGAAGGCGCTGCGTCATCCGCGCGAGTAAGTTGCGTGTCACCCAGTCGGCATCGCGCTCCTGCTCCAGTTGTTGCCGGACCATGCCATTTTCCCGAAAGATGCGTATCGCCTGCGCCATATCGCCAATCTCATCGACCTGCGCATAGAGGGGGGCTTCCACGGCATAATCCTGTGTTGCCAGCCGGTTAACCACATCGCTCAGGGTCACTACCGGGCGTAAAATCCGGTGCTTGATAATAAATCCCAGCACGAACAGAAACAGCAGCGCAGTCAGCGCGACCATGATTTCTGACAGGGTACGCAGACGCTGTGAAAGGTGGGTTGCTTCGGCAATCGTCGCTTCGGTTCGCTGAGTAATCAGGCTCTCAAAATGGGTAAACCGGTACTCGACCTGCGATAATTGCTGTTCATAATTCTCGCCAAATAACAGTTCAACAGCTTCCGTATTTCGTCCTTGTTCAAGTGCGGTGATCGCCTCTTGTTGTTCGTCTTCCAGCGTTTTTAGCAGAGAAATACCGTCGCGCAGCAATATAAGTTCTTCCGCGGAAGCGCCTATGTCATTCAACTTCGCTACATGCTGCTCCAGCCGGGACTCCTGTGCCATTCCGGCCTTCCAGGCCTGAATATTTTCCGGCGCTTTTTTGATGACCGATAAGCGGGCAAGATCGGTTTGCGCAAATGCATCTTTCTCCAGTTGTTCCGTTGCCGCATCAAAATCCCGGCTTTGCTTCACGGCGGCTCGCTCCGCCTTGTCCGCACTGGAGGCCATAAACAACGCCACGCCGGAGGCGAGCGTCAACACGACGGTGGCGATGTAGGCGAAATTAGTAATCGTTGCGATGCGCAAACCGGCCTCACAGGGGCAAATAACGAGTGGATTATTATCAGTTTACTTTAAATTTGAGAAAGCACGGGAATTGAAGGATGACTGCTTTTAAGGAAATAAAGAAGATAGGGCGCATCACCCTATTAAAACGCGCGTAAAAGATGATTTCCCCTTAAATAATGCTACGCGATGAACCGTTACCAAATAATAACCCCGTTAAAATAAGTGGTTATTTGCGCGCCCGGGAAAAGAGTGATCTGGATCACGTTACAAACGCTAACAATTCTCATTAATGTTTACATTCTCATCTTTGTTGCCTAAAATCGCGCCGTTTCGCTCTACATAAATGCTTTTTATAAAAATTTTGTACTTTTTTACAGCACGCTCTTTTGCCAGTGCTTTTTATTCTAAGGAATGAAAATGACAATATCTCGCGTTAATTTACTTGCCGCAGCGGTCTCTCTCGCCACGTTCTCAGCCAGCGTCTATTCCGCCGATCAGGATACGATGGTGGTCAGTGCCACCGGCTTTGAACAAAAAATCCAGAATGCGCCCGCATCTATTTCCGTTATTTCCAAAGCCCAAATAGAAGATAAAGCCTATCGCGACGTTACCGATGCGCTAAAAGATGTTCCAGGTGTCGTGGTCACTGGCGGTGCCAGCAGCAGCGATATTAGTATTCGCGGCATGGCTTCCCAGTACACCTTATTCCTTGTCAACGGTAAGCGTATTAGCACCCGCGGTACGCGCCCGAACAGCGATAATTCCGGTATCGAACAAGGCTGGCTTCCGCCGCTGGAATCCATCGAACGTATTGAGGTTATTCGCGGGCCGATGTCATCGTTATATGGTTCCGATGCGATGGGTGGCGTAATTAACATCATTACCAAAAAGGTATCAAATACGCAGGCCTGGACCGGTTCTCTGCACGGTGACGCAACGTTCCAGGAAGATAATAATTCAGGCGACTTATTCCAGACCGACGCCTATGCCTCTGGCCCGATTATCGACGGCCTGCTGGGAGCAAAAATTACCGGCCTGCTGTCGCGCCGCGCCGAAGACCAGATCGTCAACGGCTATAACGAGCAGAAATTACGTAACGGCGGCGTGACGCTGAATTTCACCCCGGATGAGAAAAACGACTTTGACCTCGACGTGGCGCGTGAATTACAGGATCGTAACAGCACGCCGGGCAAGTCGATGGCTGCGGAGACCTGCCGCGGCAACACCTGTACGCCCAACAGCCCGAGCAACAGCCGCTATGAGCATACGACCTATGCGCTCACCCACAACGGCTATTACGACGACTTCAACACCACCAGTTATCTCCAGCAGGAAAAATCGACCAACCCCGGTCGTGAAATGAAGTCGTACAACACCACCTTTAACAACCAGAACCAGATTTTCCTCGGCGATCACACCCTGACGGTGGGCGGGCAGTATCGCTATGAAAAACTGAACGATAACGGCAACCAGCTGGAAGCGGCGGATGGTCTGAATAAACTGACCCGCTGGAGCTGGGCGCTGTTTACCGAAGATGAGTGGGCGATGACCGACAGCTTTACCCTGACCGGCGGCCTGCGCATGGACAAGGACGAAAACTACGGCACTAACTGGACCCCGCGCGGCTATGGCGTCTGGCATCTTGCTGAACAGTGGACCCTGAAAGGCGGCGTCTCTGCGGGCTATCGCGCACCGGATCTGCGTCAGTCCTCGGCCAGCTGGGGCCAGGTGACCGGCGGCGGACGGCTCGACGGCATCATCGTCGGCAACCCGGACCTCAAACCAGAAAAAAGCCTGAGCGAAGAGATCGCGCTGCTGTGGGATAACAACGACAATCTCAACGCGGGCATTACCCTGTTCAATACCGATTTTAAAGACAAGATCACCGAAGTTCGCCGCTGCAACAGCAGTGCCGATCCAGCCTGTACGATTGGCAACCATAGCTACGACTTCGTCAGCGATCGCGTCAACGTCGATAAGGCAAATATGCGCGGCGTGGAATCCAGCTTCGGCTGGGAAATCGTGCGCGATCTTAACCTGACGGCGAACTATACCTATACCGAGTCCGAGCAGAAAAGCGGTCAGTTCTCCGGCCAGCCGCTGAACAAAATGCCAAAACACATGTTCAACACCACCCTGGACTGGCAGGCCACGCAGGATGTCGGTTTCTGGAGCCGTCTGAACCTGCGCGGCAAAACCTCGGAGTACCTGAGCCGGACGTCAATGGCCCAGGGCACGCCGTCCTATACGCAAATCGATCTTGGTCTGCGTTACAACGCCAATAAAAACCTGCTGGTCTCCGCCGGGGTGTATAACGTGCTGGATAAGCAGATTGACTATGACACGTATGATACGGTGCTCGACGGTCGTCGTTATACGGTGGGGCTGACGTATAACTTCTGACGAGGTGAAAGGCGGGAGCGACAGCACCCGCCCTGCGAATTGCCTTAATCCGGCCGACGCGGCGGGTTACCAAATTCCTCCGCTCGCCCGTCATTCAGCGCGGTAAACACAGCCGTAAACTTCTGCGCCTGTTCCGCAAAACGCAGTCCTTTAGCCGCGTCCACCACGATTTCCCCACTCTCCGGCGGCTGCGCCAGCAGAGCCATCGTTTGATCGAGATAGTCCTCCAGCGGCATCGCCCGTTCATCAAAACCCCGCTCCCCCTGAAGCGCGGTTTGGACCCACGGCGGAATAATCTCCAGCACCCTGACAGGCGTATCCTGCAACTGATAGCGCAGCGAAAGGGTATAAGCATGCAGCGCCGCTTTGGTCGCTGAATAGGTCGGTATCATCGCCTGCGGCACAAACCCTAACGCCGAGGTGACGTTGATAATGGTCGCAGAAGGCTGCGCCAGCAGATGCGGCATAAACGCCGCAATAAGCCTGACGGGGCCAAGAAAATTACTGGTAACCTGCTCCTCCGCCCGCTCTACCTGACCAAGATGCAGATTTTCCACGCGCTGAACCCCGGCATTATTGATGATCATATTCAGCGCCGGATAATCGCGGATTGTCTGTTGGGCACATTCCACGATCGCCTGCGGATCGCGTTGATCCAGCGTCACTGCGGCCATGCCGGGATTCAATGCTACCACCTCATCCAGCGCCGCTTTCCTGCGCCCGGCAATAATCACCTTATTCCCTGAAGCATGCAGTCTTTCTGCCAGACCGCGCCCGATGCCGGAGCCGCCGCCGGTAATTAAAATCGTATTGTTCTTCAGATTCATGGCTAACCTCATCAGGAGTTGCGTTGCGCCCGGAGCGGGCCGTGGAAGAAGTATGGTGAAGACAGCCGGGATGATCTATATTCAACCATCCCTAAAATCACACCAATAGTCCCAACCCGATGGACGTTATCGAGGATGTACTCGGCAACCTGCACCTGAGAAGTTCGGTCTTTTGCCGCATGGCGCTTGCCGCCGGATGGGGCTTCAGCAAAGATCCGCTGGCGGGCGTGCCTTTTCATATCGTGATTTCCGGACAGGCCGTCATTTCCGGCGGGACGGTCGGGGAAACGTATCGCATGGCGCAGGGTGATATCGCCATTCTGCCCGGCGGCGATGCCCACGAACTGCTGCATCACGAACACGCTCGCCGCGTGCCGTTCAGCGACGTCCTGAACACTATTGGCGTGCCGCCGTGGCAGCCCGGTCATCATTTTGAGACGTGCGCCTTTCATTATGGTCAGGAGAGCGATGCCGCCGGAACGGTCATCATTTCCGGCGTGTTTCACTTCGGCGATCGCAGCTATACGCCGCTGTTATCCGGCCTGCCGAAGGTGCTGCTGCTGCGCCAGAACAATGCCGGCCCTGAACAACACGCCCTTGCACAAATTGTCTCCCTGCTTGACCGTGAAATCAGCAGCGACCACAGGGGCAGGGGAACGGTATCTGCCCATCTGACCGATATTCTGTTTGTCTATGCGTTGCGCGCATGGCTGGCGACCGATGCCCGATCCGGCGCGCCAGGACTGCTGCGGGGGCTGGCCGACCGCTATATCGCCAGCGTTCTTCAGGAAGTGCATCAGCGTCCGGAAGCCCACTGGTCCCTTGACGCCATGGCCGCCACCGCAGGGCAATCGCGCTCGCGCTTTGCTGAGCATTTTCGCACCGTGATGGGAATGCCGCCGCTGACCTACGTCACGGACTGGCGGATGCGTCAGGCGGCCCGCCGTCTGTTGATCTCCGGCAGCCGTCTCGCCAGCATCGCAGAACTGGCGGGCTACCGTTCTGAGGCGTCATTCAGTAAGGCGTTTCAGAAGTGGGCGGGGTGTACACCTGCGCGGTTTCGGCGGGAAAGGGGGCAGGCGAGAGACGAACCCATCTAAACGCCAGAACCTGAAAATTCAACCGGAGAGGCCATCGCCGGTTAGTCGTTTTTGCCCTGTTGCAACGTTTCCATTAATCGCGCCCGCCGACATTCCAGGTCACTAATCTGCCGTTCGATCTCCGCCAGCCGTTTATGCTGAATAGCCTGGGTTTCCGGGCAAAACGCCGCGCCTTCAATCAGCCGCATACAGTCAGGAAAACTGCGGATTTCCGCGATGCTGAACCCGGTGCCAATCAGCCGCTGGATCTGCCGCACCTGCGCAATGGCCTCCTGCGGAAAATAACGGTAGCCGTTACAGGCGCGGGTCGATGTCAGCAGACCGTGACTATCGTAATGCCGAATCGAACGCACGCTGACGCCCGTCTTTGTTGCCAGCTCGCCAATGGTTAACTGCATGACCTGCCTCTGTGAATGTCGCTTGACTCTGACATTAATGTCAGGGTTCAGCATAGCGCGGGATCACTCACCAGAGGAGCTTTTTATGTTGGTATTTATTTTCCGTCGTACGGTCGTTCCGCTGTTCCTGCTGCTGTTTTCTGCGGCCCTGTTTGCGCAGGTAAAAAACTATACGGTTACCGCGCCTGACGGCGTCACGCTGGCCGTCCAGGAGAGCGGCAACCCGAACGGCAGGCCGGTTATTTTTATTCATGGTCTGCTGGGCAGTCACCTGAACTGGGAAAAACAGACCGAAGACGTACAACTGCAACGCTACCGGCTGATTACTTTTGATCTGCGTGGTCACGGACTCTCAGGTAAGCCGCAGCAGGATAGCGCTTACCGCGACGGCAAGCGCTGGGGCGATGACCTGGCGGCGGTCATTGAGGGTAGTCATGCTGATAAGCCGTTATTGGTTGGCTGGTCACTGGGAGGCGTGGTGATCACGCGCTATCTGGAAGCTTATGGCGATGCCCGCATCAGCGGCGCGGTCTACGTCGACGGCGTGGTGGAACTTGTTCCTGAGCAAATAACGGCGCATCCGGAGGTTTACCGCGACATGACCGCCAGTGATTTAAAAACCCACCTTGATGGTGAGCGCGCTTTCCTGCGGCTCTGTTTCTATCAACAGCCGGACAATGAGACATTCGGGCGGCTGCTGGCAAACGCCGCTCTTGCCGCATGGCCGATGCAGCGCGCCGTGCCGTCGATAAGCGTTTCTCTTGAAAAATCACTCAAGCCTGCCCGTGTGCCTTTACTGTTTATTTACGGCAAGCATGACGCGCTGGTCAATCCGCAGACCTCGCTGGCGCGGGCGAAGGACGTAAATCCGCGCATTCAGTCAGCGATATTCGACAACTCCGGTCATGCGCCGTTTATGGAAGAAAGCGAACGTTTTAACCGCGAGCTGAAGGGGTTTATTGAGAGGCTGTAGGGAGTGTTCAACTGGCGATTTAGCCGGGAACTATCAGCAGTTGTTCGGTAAAACCGAACAACTGCGTTTTACGCTGGTGGCGTTATGTAAAAAAGTAGTTTTAGCTGACCGGGCTGGTTTCAGCGGGCAGAAGCATTTTTCTCAGATCGTTCAGCGTTTGTTTGGTCTGCCCCAGCTCTTTCGTCAGGCTTTCTTCTTTATCCGACAAAGCTACCAGCACGAGACAACCGTGCATCACCTTAAGCATGTAGTGATTGCCGGTTTCAAAGCCCGCCTCGCGCAGCCATTTGCCGGACAGCGTGATGCTCGGCGTGCTGGTATCAAGACATTTTGGACGATAGCCCACAATAAACGTGCGCTCGGGTTTGGTTGCGGTAAGGTCTGAGGTAGAATGCGGGGTAGCCATAATCAACTCCTTGATAGTTGGTGAGGTTAGACGCTCCGGTTGTGTTGGCGCACATCGGAGCGTTGTCTGGATGGCGTACTATTAAGTACGTACTTAATGCACATAATCTAAACTTCGCATACGTACATGTCAACAGAAAAAACCAGACGAGATAAGAGTCCAAAGGGAAGAGGTTTATCTCCAACCTTTCAAATTCGTATAACGCCAGAGTTAAAGGCGCAGTTTGAGGCGGCGGCGGCAGAGGAAGGTGTGAGTCTGGGAAACTGGCTTAAAAACTCTGGCCGTGAGGCTTTACGTAAGAAGGGCGTGGAACCAAAGGAATAGCTTGCGGCCATTAACCCGCTTTTGCATTCGTCAGTAGCCAGCGTTAGCTTTTCTTTTCTTTGTCCCACTGTAGCAAAGCGGCAATATCTTTCTCACCTTCAGCTTCTTTTAAGCGCCGCTGTTGTTCGGCAAAATTAACATATTGCGCCTGCGCTTTTTCATCTGCCATTTTCTTACTGACGGTCCCCGCGCCTTGCAGAACCTCTCGGTCGTTGAATTGCAGGAACTGATCCAACTTAACCTGCCAGTCATGCAGAAAGACCTGCTGACGACGACGAGCCTGATCTTCGGCAAAATCCAGCCACATATTAACCACGCGGTTAAGCTCGCTAACTTCATCCCGGTTAAGGTAATTTTTTGCCACCGTCACATCACACTTCCGTACCTCTTCGCCCTTATAGCTGGTTAAGCCCATATGTGGTTTGCTGGCATCAGCACGTTTGTGGATGAGTTCCGCAGCGGTATGACCGGTACAGGCGAAATGCAGCTTGTTCTGGATGGTTTGAAAAAACTGTGTGGTTTCTTTTAGTGAGGGTTGATAGTCGGCGGCTAATGCAAAGATTTCTCTTACTCTGAGATAAACCCGGCGCTCACTGGCACGAATATCGCGGATGCGTTCAAGCATCTCGTCGAAATAGTCAGGCACGGCAGATGAGCCGACAGGCGGATTTTTTAGCCGCTCATCGTCCATCACAAACCCTTTGATCAGGTATTCCTGGAGCGTCTGGGTTGCCCACTGACGGAACTGAGTGCCTCGTTGGGAGCGGACGCGATAGCCAACGGCGAGTATAACGGGCAGGCTGTAATGAAGCCTGTTGCGGCTTACCTGACGATGGCCTTCCATTTGAACCTGTAAGTAAGACTTACAGGTTGCGTTTTGTTCAAGTTCGCCTTCATCGTAGATCGCTTTAATGTGTTGCGTCACGGCCTGGGGGGTGATCTGATACAGGCTGGCAATGGTTGCCTGAGATAGCCACAGCGTCTCTTGCTCAAAGCGACATTCAACGCGCACTTCGCCGTCATCACTGGCAAACATAATGAATTCACCTGCGGGGGACTGGGATAAGTGTTTATCTGACATGCCGCCTCCATTTCAACTTACTCACGACGCTGTAGTTTGCTTATTATGCCAGAGATTGAGGGTTAAGCTCAGGCATCTGACTGGGTGACGATGCAGTAATTTATCACTGCCATGTTGACGTGTTCGGCTTTCCACTTTTCCGATGCAGGAAGGGCGGCTGATGATAACCGTCTCATCCGTTCCGGTAAGGCCGGTCTGGCAAGGATGCCTCCGGCCTGAGTAAAACTTAAGCGCCTTGCAGCATCCCTTTCATCTCCTCCAGCGTATGCTTAGTCTTCGCCAGTTCCTTAGTGAGCGTTTCTTCTCTGTCCGTCAAACCGACCAGCACGAGGCAGCCGGGCATCACCTTCAGCGTATAGTGGTTGCCGGTCTCAAAGCCCGCCTCGCGCAGCCATTTGCCGGACAACGTGATGCTCGGCGTGCTGGTATCAAGACATTTTGGACGATAGCCCACAATAAACGTGCGCTCGGGTTTGGTTGCGGGGACGTCTGAGGTAGAATGCGGGGCAGCCATAATCAACTCCTTGATAGTTGGTGAGGTTAGCTCTCGTCCGGTACTGCGAATACTGGATGAGGGCGTTTATAAGTCAGGTCGCCATATGTTAAGGTACGTACCTGAATGGAGTTATCTTCCGCTTGTAGGTACGTGTATGTCAACCGCTAAACGTGATCCAAACCAGTCCAAATCCGGAAAAGCTCCGACTTTTCAGATTCGCATAACACCAGAACTAAAAGCTCAGTTTGAAGCGGCGGCGAAGGCGGAAGGGATGAGTCTGGGGAACTGGCTTAAAACCCTGGGAAGGAAAGAGTTAGAGAGATTAGGATATAGAGCTGAATGAAATCGGTTAATTATATGTATTAGTTCAGGCTTGAGGTGACAGAGTCTATTGGTAGAACACAGCTAAATCTGACAGTCTGGTTTGAGCGAGAAGCGGAAATGGATAAAGCCCTCATGAGTTCTTTTTCAATGTTCTAGCTTTTGATGAGCACTGGGTTAAATCATGTTTCATCTTGGCAATAAAAGATATACTACAACTTAGGTTTATAACTGAAGTGTTAGTTCCTGATCTAAACCAGATTATTAATCACACCCAAAGTAAAATTAGTTAAGCCAAGAGTTGATAAAATGATCAGAATTTTTTACAGTATCCGAATGACCGCTAGCGAACAAGCAGAGTAAATAACTTTACTGAGCTAAATTAACAATTCAAATTTAACCGAGGGTAAAATGCAAATACAACATCATACTGAACCAAACTTGAAGCATGAGATTGTGGCTTTATTTAAGGCTTCGCAATTGATACCTTTTTTTGGCAGTGGATTCACTAGAGATATTAGAGCAAAAAATGGTAAAGTTCCAGATGCTATTAAACTTACGGAGTTGGTTAGAAATATAGCGGCCGAAAAAGAAGGATTAACAAAAGCAGAAGTAGATGAAATCTTAAGAATCAGCCATCTAAAAAAAGCATTTGGACTTCTAAACATGGAGGAATACATACCCAAACGAAAATCGAAGGCATTATTAGGTAACATTTTTTCAGAGTGTAAACTCTCTGATCACGAAAAAACAAAACTAATAAATTTAGATTGGCCTCATATTTTCACGTTTAATATCGACGATGCCATAGAGAACATTAACAGAAAATACAAAATTCTACATCCAAACCGAGTGGTTCAGCGAGAATTTATATCTGCTCATAAATGTTTATTCAAAATTCATGGCGACATTACTGAATTTATTAAGTACGAAGATCAAAATCTGATATTCACTTGGCGCGAATATGCACACAGTATAGAAGAAAATAAATCCATGTTATCCTTTTTATCTGAGGAAGCCAAAAATTCAGCTTTCCTCTTCATAGGTTGCAGTCTTGATGGAGAGCTTGATTTAATGCATCTATCAAGAAGTACGCCATTTAAGAAATCAATTTATTTGAAGAAAGGACATTTAAATTTAGAGGAAAAAATAGCTCTTTCGGAGTATGGCATTGAAAAAGTAATTATCTTTGATACTTACGATCAGATATATCAATGGTTAAATAACACCCTTCAGAATGTTGAGCGAGAATCCCCCACAAGAAGTTTCGAACTAGATGACTCCAAGTTAACGAAAGAAGAAGCTATAAATTTATTTGCTAATGGAGGCCCTGTAACTAAAATAGTGGATAATAAAAGAATCTTGCGAAATTCTATAACTTTTTCTCAACGAAATGTTTGTGATGATGCAATCAAGGCATTACGGAATCATGACTATATCCTAATTACAGGTCGACGTTTTAGCGGAAAATCAGTACTTTTATTTCAAATTATTGAGGCAAAGAAAGAATATAATGCCTCTTATTACTCTTCGACTGATACATTCGATCCTTCCATTAAAAACTCATTGATAAAATTCGAGAATCATATATTCATTTTTGACTCTAATTTCTTCAACGCACAAAGCATTGATGAGATTTTAACTATAAAGGTACATCCTAGTAACAAAATTATTTTATGCTCTAGTTTTGGTGACGCAGAGTTATATAGATTTAAGTTAAAGGACAGAAAGATAGTACATTCCGAAATTCAGATAAAAAACAACTTAATTAGTGAAGAAGAAAAGTATCTCAATGATAAGCTTTCTTTTGAGGGGCTACCACTTTATAAAACTTCAGAAACACTGTTGAATTTTGCTTATCGATACTATAGCGAGTATAAAAATAGACTAGGCAATTCTAATTTTTTTGATAAGCAATTTGATGAAGATTCTATATTTGTTTTAATTTTAATTGCAGCTTTTAATAAAGCCACATATGGCCATATTAATAGTCACAATAAATACTTTGATATTCAGAATTTTATTACACAAAATGATAGGTTATTTGAATTGGAGTCAACTCACGCAGAGCCAAATGGAGTTATAATCTGCAATTCACCATCCTGGCTTTTAAGAGTCATCAGTGATTATATTGTTAAAGATCCTGCATCTTATAAAACAGTATCTAAATTAATAATATCTCTTGCGTCAAAAGGATTCCTTGCAGCATCAAGGAACCTTATAAGCTTTGATAAACTAAATGAACTTGGGAATGGGAAAAACGTCCATAAATTTATCAGAGACATATATAAGGAAATTGCACATACTTATCGTGAAGACATGCACTACTGGTTACAAAGAGCTAAGTCAGAACTAATATCTGCACACACAATTGATGACCTCCTCGAGGGAATGAGTTATGCAAGTAAAGTTAGACTTGATAGTGCCGAGCTTAAAAATCAAACTTATTACAGTGCCACATTAGTATTAGCTCAGTTGTCTGCAAGGGCTCTGTCTATAAGTAATGATAAAATACATGCGTTGAGCTTCTTTGAAAGTAGCCTAGAATCCATCCGAAATTATGATAACAACTCTAGGCACATAAATAAAATGATGGATAAAAATGATGGTGGCTTTAGATATGCAATACAATATCTTAAAAACACTCCATTAATAGAACTCCTCCCCCGTAAAGAAGAAGTCAATGAATTGATTAGCTTCTATGAAAGCCGAAAAAAATAATCGCCCTTAAATTAATAAATGGCAAGTAACTGATCCCCTTGCCATTTATTTAATTCTAACAGACCTTATTTCGAAAAGTATTAATTGAGCTAATGAGATTGGGTTTCGGCTATATCATGGCTTAATTTTCTTTTATAAAGAACCTCATAACTCCCCTCTATATTTATAGTTAAATATTGACATGCAATGATCAATTATCTTGAGCTTGTAACCAAGCCTTGTAATAATAGAAACTTAAGACAATCACTCTGATTTTTCAAACTTATCTCAAAGTTACAGTCTTCCGCCTTTGGCACATTGCAGACAGGTCCCAAGGCCGATTTCGGTCTCGGTGAGTACTTCCGTCAGATAAAGTGTAAATGCGTTTGGCGCGGGGAGAGTCTGAATCACGTCAGAGCCGATTAACTTCTCAAATGTAAATGGCTTAGGTGTGAAAGTGAAATGTCAGATACTCATAGGTCGAAGAGAAAAGTGAATGTAAATTTGACGCGAAAATATTACCTAGTTAATATTAAGTTAGGTGGTGATGGTCACCTGGCGCCTGTTTCGCAAAGCAATAGCCCATCGTTCAGTAGATCCCCAAACACTTGGCCGCCATACATTGTAACGCTGCCCGGTTAGCAGGCTATCGGTATCCATAGCGTTATAATATTGGAGGTACAGTCATGTCTGACTACTCATGCCTAAGCATTCTCAAAACCCGCGCAAAAAAATTAGTTCGCATTCAGAAAATTAAGCTATCCGAGGCACTCGAAGTCGTTGCTCGTGATGCGAAATTCAACAGCTACCATGAACTAACCGAAGTTGCAAAGCGTGACCCGCTGGAACAACGGCTTGTTCTCGCCGCAATGGGCGAAGATACTCCAGAGGAAGTGATTTATCGTGGTGAAGTTTTCAACGCTATCGATCGCGAAGTAGAAGACATGCTTTCCAGCGATATAGCGGAAACGAATGCCTATGGTTTCAGTATTGAGAATTTGGAAGCGACAAAGTTAAATTACGACTCCAAACGGGGGATTCTGACCGTCCAAGCCATATTTGATTATCAGGGTGAACAAGATCCTGAACGCCCTTTCTCTGGTTCGTCCTTTGAAATTGTTGCGAAAATGGAGTTGTTGCTTCGCGATAATGAATGGAGTTTCGTGGAAGACAGTCTCGAATTAACCTCAGTTACTTCTAATGTTAACGATGATGGGTACGATTTAGACATGTAACATTAAAAGGCACTCCAAACGTTTGGCGGAGTGCCTTTTTTAATAACTAAATCTAGTTAAAACTAACGAGCCATCCTATAAATATTCGTCTTAGCTGTACACAGCAGCCAGGGAGTGGGCTGGCATGTCCGTTAAGAGCGAGAAGTGGACACCTGTATGGAGTATGGAGATAACTGAACACTCTGAAAATGATACAAAATCCGTATATTAATTATCCCGCATTCCCGTTTCGTCAAATAACATAACCCTATTGTTTGCGGCCTGTTTTATTGTAGTGATAATAAGAGATTGCACTAGCAAAATAGGATTTTGTTATTATCAAGAAAAAATCCAACAAGTCTGCAATGTTATCAATATCAATATTCGGTTTAGTTTTGCTTTCTTTGGTGATTTTCATGTAGAAGTCAACAAATTTACTTTTTTCTTTATCCGTGATTTGATAATTTAATTGATGGCTAATTTTATTTCTTATACTATTAAAGTCTTTTATTCTTAAGAATATTTCATTATATGGAACTTTTGCAGGTTCATGTTGTATTAAAGCTATTTTTTGTGAAAAAGTGAGTTTTGCATCCTCCCAAGATAGCGAAGGATATCTTAACCTAAGATAATCAGTGATATACTTTTCAATGCTCAAGTGCGCAGTAAGAAACGCCCCTATGAACTCAACGTCAACCCCATCAACACGCTCCCATATACTTTTGTTTTCATTAGCCATATCTGTATACACAGCGGTTGATGCCAGATCTTTCCAGTCCATGTTTAATCCTTTTCAGTGCGAAATTAACATGTTTAAATTTCACCCAACTCAAATTTTAATGAGTAAACATAATGGTTGCACGAAATGCTATTAAATACAACTCTTGTTAAAGAGAACCCTACCGATCCATAAGTTTTGCCTAAAGTATAATTACAATCCAAGATAAGGCTAGAGTTGTTATAATTATGCAATTAGCACAAGGCGGAAAATTTCTAGATGTTAAGGACTAGCTAATAGCTAGCATTGAGTGCTGAGATATTTAATAAGTCGCCTCGATTTGGAATTGAAAGTTACCTAGCGATTAGTCTTTGCGGAATCATGCATTTCGCGTTCAATCTCATTTAAAACCTCTTCTGTTAAGCCGTATTTAAGCGCAGCATTATGTGATATTGGGTTTAGAATATCTTCAATGGAGTTAAACAAAGCAATCGAATTATTAAGCTCCTTGATCATATCATTGCGTCCATTTTCACTTATGAAATCAAGTGCATGTTCAACAAAAAAAGAATGGGCTAACCAGTTCCTTTTTTTTAAGACGGTAGAAAGTATATCTTCGATATCCTTATCCAATATGTCTAGTTTCCTGATTAGCTTTATAAGCTGCCCCATCGTTTTCTCAGACAACTCTTTATCAAATCTATCAAAGCCTTCTTCCCACGTATCACGGGTAGAGAAAGTAGGTACATTTTTTATAAAGAAATCGAAGAAAATCAGCAGTTGAACTATAGACTGCTCTACACACTGTGCTCTATACATTGCAAGACCAAAGTATGCGTAGACCTCTTTACAATGTTCTGAAGTGTCCATGATGACCTTATCATTTCAATTTTTCTTCACTCTATATATATCATGGTGGTTGCAATGTCTGCTACTGGCACAGAGCGGTCAGCCAGATTAGGTTTAGCCATCTGCCAAAACTGTATCACGTCAAATCTGAACCAATACATATTATAATTTTCTCATCCTTTAGATGTGCTAATGAATTCTATCTAAAATACCCCATTATCTGAAACAATAGATATCATTCCCTGGCGTTTTATACCGTTCTGCGCCAGTTACTTACATTTACTTGATGGTTGCCTGATCCGAGTACTTTTCCACACTTCACTAGTCAGTTTTACATCAGTGATGGGGATTTTTAACAGGTCATTCTGGGATTAAAAAGGTGTTATATAGGAAAGGAATTTTGGCGGAAGATCACAGGAGTCGAACCTGCCCGGGGCCGCTGGCGGTCCCAACTGGATTTGAAGTCCAGCCACCTCACCGGAGATGACGATCTTCCGCGCCTCGATTGCTACATGGAGGCGGGCGCATTATAGCTACTTCCTGCGGTTTCCACATCCCCCATGTGACTTTTTTCACTCCCTTACTACCAAAACATCCCTAATCTGACATAAATCCTCAACAAATCCACACGTTACGATTTTTCCCTACCGCGATCACAGAAAACAAGAAACATAATCTGATAACCAGAAAACGGAATACTCCCGCCCGCCAGGATGATTTAAAAAGCTCTTCAGCAGTACCACGTACCTTACCGCATCAAGGAATGAACAATGAAAAGTCAGATACTTTCTGTAAAAGAGAAGATTGGCTACGGCATGGGTGACGCCGCCAGCCATATCGTTTTTGATAACGTCATGATGTTTATGATGTTTTTTTATACGGATATTTTCGGCATCCCGGCGGGGTTTGTCGGCACGATGTTTTTGCTCGCCCGCGCGCTGGATGCCATCTCCGACCCCTGCATGGGGCTGATTGCCGACCGTACCCGCAGCCGCTGGGGCAAGTTCCGCCCGTGGGTGCTGTTCGGCGCGCTGCCCTTCGGTATCGTCTGCGTGTTGACCTACAGCACGCCGGATCTCAGCATGACCGGCAAAATGATTTATGCGGCGGTAACGTATACCCTGCTGACGCTGCTGTATACCATCGTCAATATCCCCTACTGCGCGCTGGGCGGCGTGATTACTAACGACCCGACGCAGCGCATCTCGCTGCAATCCTGGCGCTTCGTACTGGCGACGGCGGGCGGGATGCTCTCAACCGTGCTGATGATGCCGCTGGTCGAGCTGCTTGGTCGCGGCGATAAAGCATTTGGTTTTCAGAGCGGGATCGCGGTGCTGTCGGTGGTGGCGTTCCTGATGCTGGCGTTCTGCTTCTTTACCACCAAAGAGCGTGTGGTCGCGCCGCCATCCACAACCGCGATGAGCGAAGACCTGCGCGATATCCTGAAAAACGATCAATGGCGCATCGTCGGCCTGCTGACCATCCTCAACATTCTGGCGGTATGCGTGCGCGGCGGTGCCATGATGTACTACGTCACCTGGATTATGGGCGCGCCGGGGTTGTTCACCTGGTTCCTGACCACCTACTGCGTGGGCAACCTGGTTGGTTCGGCGCTTGCGAAGCCCATCACCGACCGCCTGTGCAAGGTCAGCGTCTTCTGGGGCACTAACGCGCTGCTGGCCGTGTTTAGCGTGGCGATGTTCTTTGTGCCGCTGAGCGCCAATATCGTGATGTTCGGCTTTATCGCCATTATCGGCGTGCTGCATCAGCTGGTCACGCCTATCCAGTGGGTGATGATGTCCGATACCGTCGATTACGGCGAGTGGTGCAACGGCAAACGCCTGACCGGGATCAGCTTTGCCGGGACGCTGTTCGTGCTGAAGCTGGGCCTGGCACTGGGTGGCGCGATGATTGGCTGGATGCTGGCTGGCGGCGGTTACGATGCCGCGGCCAAAACCCAGAACAGCGCCACGCTCTCTATTATCATCGCCCTGTTCACCCTTGTACCGGCCTTTTGTTATCTGCTGAGCGCCATTATCGCCAAACGCTTCTACCTCCTGAAAACGCCGTTGATGAATCATATTCTTGAACAGGTCGCGCAGGGCAAGCGTCGCGATACGCAGTCGCCAGTGGGCAAAGCATTGCAGCACTAAAGGAGCATGTTATGAAAATCAGTGATGGAAACTGGCTAATTCAACCGGGGCTGAATCTTATTCACCCGATCCAGGTGTTTGACGTCGAGCAGCAGGGCAACGAGATGGTGATCCATGCCGCGCCGCGCGACGTGCGCGAACGCGCCTGGCAACTCGATACGCCGCTGTTCACCCTGCGCTTTTTCTCGCCGCAGGAAGGCGTGGTCGGCGTGCGCATCGAACACTTTCAGGGGGCGCTGGATAACGGTCCGCACTATCCGCTGAACGTAATGAAGGATGTGCAGGTAGAAATGCGCAACACGGAGGCGTTCGCCGAACTGAAAAGCGGCAGCCTGAGCGTGCGCGTCACCAAAGGCGAAAACTGGGCGCTGGATTTTTTGCGTGACGGTGTGCGCATTACCGGCAGCCAGGTGAAAAATAACGGCTACGTCCAGGACAGCAATGACGCGCGCAACTACATGTTCGAGCGCCTGGATCTGGGCGTCGGCGAGACGGTCTATGGCCTCGGCGAGCGCTTTACCGCACTGGTGAAAAACGGTCAGACGGTGGAGACCTGGAACCGTGACGGCGGTACCAGCACCGAGCAGTCGTATAAGAACATCCCGTTTTACCTGACCAACCGCGGCTATGGCGTGCTGGTCAATCATCCGCAGTGCGTCTCGTTTGAAGTGGGTTCCGAGAAAGTCTCGAAAGTGCAGTTCAGCGTCGAAGGCGAATATCTGGAATATTTTGTGATCGACGGCCCGACGCCGAAAGAGGTACTCAACCGCTATACGCAGTTTACCGGTCGTCCGGCGCTGCCGCCTGCGTGGTCGTTCGGGCTGTGGCTGACCACCTCGTTCACCACTAACTATGACGAAGCGACGGTTAACAGCTTTATCGACGGCATGGCGGAGCGTAATCTGCCGCTGCATGTCTTCCACTTCGACTGCTTCTGGATGAAAGCCTTCCAGTGGTGTGATTTTGAGTGGGACCCGGCGACCTTCCCGGACCCGGAAGGGATGATCCGCCGCCTGAAGGCGAAAGGGCTGAAAATCTGCGTATGGATCAACCCCTATATCGGCCAGAAATCGCCGGTTTTCAAGGAGCTGAAAGAGAAGGGCTACCTGCTGAAGCGTCCGGATGGCTCGCTGTGGCAGTGGGACAAATGGCAGCCGGGGCTGGCGATTTATGACTTCACCAATCCGGACGCCTGCCAGTGGTACGCCGATAAGCTGAAAGGGCTGATCGCGATGGGCGTTGACTGCTTCAAGACCGACTTTGGCGAGCGCATCCCGACCGATGTTGTCTGGCATGACGGTGCCGATCCGCAGAAAATGCATAACCATTACGCCTACATTTATAACGAACTGGTGTGGAACGTGCTGAAAGAGACCGTCGGCGAGAAAGAGGCGGTATTGTTTGCGCGCTCGGCCTCCGTCGGTGCGCAGCAGTTCCCGGTTCACTGGGGCGGCGACTGCTACGCCAACTATGAGTCAATGGCGGAAAGCCTGCGCGGCGGGCTGTCAATTGGTCTGTCCGGGTTCGGGTTCTGGAGCCACGATATCGGCGGCTTTGAAAATACTGCTCCGGCACACGTCTACAAACGCTGGTGCGCGTTCGGGCTGCTCTCCAGCCACAGCCGCCTGCACGGCAGTAAGTCCTACCGCGTGCCGTGGGCCTATGACGACGAATCCTGCGACGTGGTGCGCCACTTTACTCAGCTTAAATGCCGCCTGATGCCGTACCTGTATCGCCAGGCGGCGACGGCGAATGCGCAGGGTACGCCGATGATGCGCGCCATGATGCTGGAGTTCCCGGACGATCCGGCGTGCGATTACCTCGATCGGCAATATATGCTCGGCGACGCCATAATGGTGGCTCCGGTGTTCAGCGAGGCGGGCGAGGTACAGTTTTATCTGCCGGAAGGGCGCTGGACGCACCTGTGGCGCAATGATAAACTCGCAGGCAGCCGCTGGCATAAACAGACCCACGACGTGCTCAGTCTGCCGGTTTACGTGCGCGAGAACACGCTGCTGGCGCTCGGCAATAACGACCAGAAGCCGGATTACGCGTGGAATGACGGGACCGCTTTCCAGCTATTTGCGCTGGAGGACGGACATACGGCGACCTGCGAGGTTCCGGCGCAGGACGGTTCCGTGATCTTTACGCTGACGGCGAAGCGTGAAGGTCGCGCCATTATTGTCAAAGGCGACGGCAAGGCGAGCGGCTGGACGCTATGCCTGCGCAACGTGGCGCAGATCGCCGGCGTGCAGGGCGGCGCGCAGAGCGCCAGCGATCGGGGCGTGGTAGTGACCGCCACCGGCAATGACCTGACGATTACCCTGTAAAACGGCCATCCTCTCTCTGTTAGGGAGAGAGGATGTTTTTGATTGCTGACCACCCGGCGGCGGCAGATTATTTATCATCACCCTCACGCTTTTCTCCTTTTACAATAATTCATATTTGTGATCGCTATCACTCATATTTATCGCGAAAATGTGATCTGTCCTGAAATTAATTCCTTATTGACTTCTGTTCCTGTTTTTGTCCGGAATTCCGGACACGATTTAGTATTGTGATTTAATCAACTGACTTTTATATTTATGCTTACAGAATATTTATGGAGCTTAAGTCGTAAAAAAAGCATTCCGTGGGGTTAATCTGGTATGTAATAAGGGTAAAAAAATGCAAACAATTACCTCTCGACAAAACAGATTATTAAAGTTTCTCCTGCAACGACGAGAATATGTCACGCTGCTAAAAATTGCGGAATATCTTAATGTATCCGAGAAGACCATTCAGCGCGATCTCCGGGAGCTGGAGCAGTGGCTTGCCGAACGTAAAATCACTATCGATAAACGCGCAGGTTCCGGCGTGATGTTATTAGCAGAAAACGTTACCGATTTTTTGCAACTGGATCTGCCAGTGAGTGGCGAAGGCGATGATGCCGATGTGATGTTAAATAATTCCCGGCGGGTAAAAATAGCCTCGCAGTTATTGAATGAAACGCCACATGAGACATCCATCAGTAAATTATCCGAACGTTATTTTATCAGCAGCGCGTCCATTGTTAACGATTTAAAAATTATTGAATCATGGATCGCCCCGCTGGGATTATCACTGATTCGCAGTCAAAGCGGAACGCATATTGAGGGCAGTGAAAATAGCGTCCGTCAGGCGATGGCCTCGCTGATTAATGGCATTATTAATCATAATGAGACCGGAACGATTATTCATTCACGGCTTGATCCGGGCAGTTATAAGGCGCTGGTGCGCTATTTTGGTGAAGAGGATGTGCTTTTCGTTCAGACGCTGTTACAGGATATGGAAAAGAAGCTCTGCTGGTCGCTGGGCGAGCCCTATTACGTGAATATCTTTACCCATATCCTGATTATGATGTACCGCATTACGCGGGGCAACGCGCTGCCTAAAAAAGAGGAGAGCACCCCGCCGTTCGATGAAAACGTGTTTACCATTGCCCGAGGGATGCTGCGGCGTATAGAGAAACATATCGCCCATCCGCTGCCTGAAGATGAAGTCTGGTTTATCTATCAATATATTATTTCCTCCGGCGTGGTGGTCGAGGAGCGGGGCGATATCCGTAACCCTGGCAATATGCATTCCAGCGATGAAGCGCGGCTGATTACCGGGCAGCTCATCGCGACGTTCTCCGCCATGGTGGATAGCGATTTCCGTGATGACGCCGCGCTGTATGATGGTTTGCTGATCCACATAAAGCCGTTAATTAACCGGCTGAATTATCACATTTTTATTCGTAACCCGCTTCTGGAAGATATTAAAGGCGAGCTACAGGACGTCTGGAAACTGACGCAGCGTGCGGTGAATCAGGTATTTAGCGCCTGGGGCGAGGCGGCGGTGTCGGAAGATGAAATCGGTTATCTGACCGTGCATTTTCAGGCGGCGATGGAGCGGCAGATCGCACATAAACGTATTCTACTGGTGTGTTCTACCGGTATCGGAACGTCGCATCTGCTGAAAAGCCGTATATTACGCGCCTTTCCGGACTGGACGATTGTCGGCGTGGTCTCTGCCAGCGGTTTGCAGACGTTTCATGCTAAAGACGATATTGAACTGGTGATCTCCACCATCAATTTACCGGCGGTCGATCTGCCGGTGGTGTATGTCACCGCCTTTTTTAATGATGCCGATATTAAACGCGTTACCGAAGCTGTCATTACCGAAAAATTACACCATGCGACAAGTGTTGTCGTCGGAAATTAATTTTATCTCCATGAGGTAGGACTATGGACATAAGTAAAATTCTGAATACGAATCGTGTTCTTTTAGATATGAAGGCGAAAAATAAAGAGGAGGCGATAGAGGAATTAACCGATCTCTTACAGCGAGATGGCGCTATTACCTGCCGTGATACGTTTATTCAGGATGTCTGGCAGCGCGAAGCGGAAGGGTCGACCGGTTTTGAAAACCATATTGCGATCCCGCATGGTAAGTCCTCCGCGGTGGTCAACACGACGCTGGCCATTGGTCGCACGCGGCATGACATTCCCTGGGAGACGCTGGATGGTAGCAGCGTGCGGTGCATTATTCTGTTTGCCGTCCGCCTCGAAGATCAAAATACCACCCATATTCGCTTATTGTCACAGGTCGCCGGGGCGCTTGCGGACGATGACATTATTAACCAACTGCTCGAAGAGAAAAGCCCGCAACGGATTATCGATCTTTTTAGCCAGTACGCTGAATCGGATGTTTGCTAACTATTTTAACGGGAGCATGTCATGAATATTGTTTGTGTCGCCGCCTGTACTGCGGGCATTGCGCATACCTATATTGCCCGCGAAAAACTGATTAAAGGCGCGAAAGCGCTGGGCCATAATATCAAAGTAGAAACGCAGGGAACTATCGGCACAGAAAATGAATTACCCGCGGAGGATATTGCAGCCGCTGATGTCGTGATTCTGGCCGTGGATGTAAAAATAAAAGGAGAGGAAAGATTCAAAAATAAAAGGATAGTTCGCGTTAAAACGGAAGTTGTTATTAAATCGCCAATTCAATTTCTTGAAAAGGTGGAAAAATCAATTGCTAATGCATGATCCTTATTCTGGAGGGATCTCACATGAGTGAACATAAAATTCCGGTGTCGCAGGAAATTAAAAAACATCTTTTGACGGGAATTTCCTGGATGATCCCGTTGATTGTCGCGGCGGGTATATGCATTGCCCTTGGGCAGATATTAGGCGGTACCAACGTTGGCGAGAAGACAGGATCGGTTCCGTGGATGCTGAATCAAATCGGCGGCTGGGGTATGGGGCTTATTGTTCCGCTGATCAGCGCCGCCATTGCCTATTCCATCGCTGACCGTCCCGGTTTCGCCCCCGGCCTGATTGTCGGGTTTGTGTGTGGTGAAATTCATACCGGTTTTATCGGCGGCATGCTCGGCGGATTTTTAGTGGGCTATACCGTGCTGCTGCTGAAACGCTATATCCGGTTGCCGCAGTCGATGCAGGGGCTGATGCCGATAATGGTACTGCCGGTACTGAGCACGATTATCGGCGGTCTGCTGATGATGACGCTCATTGGTAAGCCAATCGCCTGGTTGCAGGATGCGCTGATCCACATGCTCGAATCGATGCAGGGCGGATCACGTTTTCTGATGGGGGCCATCCTCGGCGCGATGGCGACGTTCGATTTCGGCGGTCCGGTGAATAAAACCATGTCGCTGTTTGCCGATGGCCTGCTCGTCAGCGGAGTGTACGGGCCGGAGGCCGTCAAGTTTGTTGGCTCTATCATTCCGCCGTTCGGCATTACGCTGTCGTTTCTGCTGACCCGCCATAAATATACCCGCGCCGAGCGTGAAGCGCTGAAAGCTGCTTTCCCGATGGGCATTTGCATGATTACCGAAGGCGTGATCCCTATTGCCGCCCGCGATTTGCTGCGGGTTGTTGGCTCCTGCGTGGTGGCCTCGGCGGTGGCTGGCGGGTTGATTATGGTATGGGGCGTGGAAAGCCCGGTGCCACACGGCGGCATGTTTGTGGTACCGCTGTTTACCCATCCACTGCTGTTCTGCCTGGCGCTGGGTATCGGCACCGTGATTTGCGGCGTCATGCTGTCGCTGTGGAAGAAACCGGTGACCGAGCGGGATGAGGAGTTTGACGAGTTAAGCGATCAGAAAGTGAAAGACGAAGAGATCACCTTTACCCTGGAATAACCGGAGGCCGTATGTTTGCCGATATGAAAAGTATGGTGACAAAAGCCTGGCGTGAGCATTATGCGCTGCTGGCGATTAACTGTATGAATCTGGAAAGCGCCCGGGCGGCGATCCGCGCGGCGGAAACCCATCGCGCGCCCATTATCCTCAATCTTTATCAGGGGCATCTTTCCCACTTCCCGGCCAGCGTCGCCGCCTCCGTGGTAAAAGCGCTGGCGGACGAGGCCGCGGTGCCGGTGGCGCTGAGTCTGGATCATGGAAAAGAGCCTGCGTTGATTTATCAGGCGTTTCGCGCCGGTTTTAACGGGTTGATGATTGATGCCTCGGCATTTCCGCTGGCGGAGAATATCCGCCAGACGCGGGCGGTGGTCGAGCTGGCCGCCAGTGCAGGAGTATGCGTGGAAGGCGAACTTGGTCATCTGGCGGATGCGCCGCGCTATGACCATGCCGCCAATGTCGATTTGATGACGCAGCCCGGCGACGTGGAGCCGTTTATCCGCCAGACCGGGATTGACCTGCTGGCGGTCTCCGTCGGCACCGCGCACGGCATGTATGCGCCCGGCGTGACGCCGAACCTCGATTTTGATCGGCTGGCGGAGATCGCCCGCCTGTCGAGCGTCCCTCTGGCGCTTCACGGCGGTAGCGGTACTCCGTTCGATCAGCTCGCACGTTGTCCGGCGCTGGGCGTGGCGAAAATTAACGTCGGCGCGGCAATCTTTGAGGCCGGGAAAGCCGCATTGCTACATACGCTGTGCCATGACAGCGCCGCTGAACTGGCCGACGTGATGGTCGTTATGGAGCGGGCCAGTGAAGAGGCCATAACCCCTTACCTTCAGGCATCCGGCGCGATCGGCAAAGCCTGATTTCATTCCTGTAACGCCTTATATGTCAGCGCGTCAACGCCCTGGCAGGGCTTACTACACTCTGAAACTGGAGAATGATGATGTTAGTTTCGATGAAAGAACTGCTGAAACCCACCCGCCAGCACGGTTTTGCCATTGGCGCATTTAACGTGGCGGATAGCTGCTTTATCCGTGCCGTGGTTGAAGAAGCTGAAGCGACCAACACCCCGGCGATTATCTCTGTTCATCCCAGCGAGCATGACTTCCTCGGCGACAGCTTTTTCGGCTACGTCCGCGAAATCACCCGCCGCAGCCCGGTCCCGTTCACGCTGCACCTCGATCACGGCGCATCAGTAGAGCACGTGCTGCGCGCCATCCAGTGCGGTTTCACGTCGGTGATGATCGACGGCTCGCTGTTGCCCTACGAAGAGAACGTGGCGCTGACCCGTGAGGTAGTCAAACTGGCGCATGCCGTGGGTGTCTCCGTGGAGGGGGAGCTGGGTACTATCGGGCAAACCGGCACATCCGTGGAGGGCGGCGTTTCTGAAGTGACGTATACCGATCCGGCGCAGGCGGAGGATTTTGTCGCCCGGACCGGCGTCGATACGCTGGCGGTGGCGATTGGTACTGCTCATGGCATCTACCCGAAAGGGATGCAGCCCAAACTCCAGATGCACATCCTGCGTGAGATCGCTGGCCGCGTGTCCATCCCGCTGGTACTGCACGGCGGTTCCGCGAATCCGGACGCGGAAATTGCCGAGTCGGTAACCCTGGGCGTCGGCAAAATCAATATCTCCAGCGATATGAAATATGCCTACTTCCAGAAAGTGCGCGAAATTCTGGGTAAAGAGACCTGGTGGGATCCGAATGTGATTTACCCGGAACCGATTAACGCCGCGCGTGAGGTCATTCGCTACAAAATGAAGCTGTTTGGTTCAACCGGTAAAGCGACGCTCTATTAAGTCCTGCGAGGCGGGTTTGCCCGCCTCAGATGGCGTCTGCACAGGAGGCTAACATGAAGCGTTCATCAATAAATTACGCGATAGATAAGGCGCACGCGGTCGCGGAAGGCTTTCGGCTGTGTTTACCTGATTTCGCTTACTTTACCGCAGAGGCGTGGCGGCAACAGCCGCTGGACGAATGGCAGGAAGTGCTGGATTTACAGCTTGGCTGGGATATTACCGATTTTGGCCGGGGAAATTTTGCCGATACCGGATTAACGCTGCTGACCTTACGCAACGGCGCGCTGCATAATGCGCGGTATCCGAAACCCTACGCCGAAAAAATGCTGCAAATTCAGCAGGACCAGCATACGCCCTGGCATTTTCATACGCATAAAATGGAAGATATTCTCAACCGGGGCGGTGGCGATTTATGTATGCAGTTGGCGTGGTCTACGGAGGATAATCAACGGGACCTGCGGCGGACTATCGACGTTGCCGTGGACGGGCATCGCCGCACTCTCCGGCCCACGGATACGCTGGTGCTAAAGCCGGGGCAGGGCGTTTGCCTTCCCCAGCGGCTTTATCACCGTTTTTGGGCGGAAAAATCGCTGGTGCTCGGCTGGGAAATTTCGATGGTGAATGACGACAGGCAGGATAACCATTTCCTTGAGGCAGGCGAACGCTACTCCACCGTTGAAGAAAACGAGCCGGTGAAGTGGCTGCTGTGTAATGAGTATCAGCGTCTGGTCGTTTGAATTATAACGCTACTACGATGGTGGCGTTTCTCCCTCTCCCTCAGGGAGAGGGCTGGGGGGAGGGTGAAACCACCGGCACCGAACCCTCGTTTCCGCCACTCACCACACCGCCGCGCATCGTCTGCGTCACCTGCTGCTTACTCATATTCACCGCCCGCAGTTGACCGTTCACCGACGGTTTCAGCGGCGCATCGGCCTGTAAAGTCCCGCTGGCGGTCAGTTGCACATTGCCGTCGCCGGAAATCGGCAGCGCGGGCCATCCCCACTGTTGCAGGATAGTCAGCGGCACGCCGCGCCCGTTGAGGCTGACGTTAAGCTGCCGCTGTGGAAGCTGCGACACCGTAGCGGTGGCCTCCAGCAGCCCTTTTTCCGTAAAGGCGCTCAGTTCGCTGATATTCACCGTCGAGGCATTAGCGTTAAGCTTGATAGACGGCCGACGAACGTCCACCCGATTAAACGTCCCGGCGGCGGCGTTCAGTCCGCCCGCACCGCCCCAGATCCCCCACTGGCGATTTTTTGCCACCTGCAAATAGCTGCCGTAGCCGTCGAGCGCCGTAAGCTGCCACGGAAACGCCGGGTCGATATCAATCACCAGATTGCGGCTGGCATTCAGGCGGTTAATCGTCACGCCCTGTAACCACGGCGGGAGCTGGGTCATCCACAGCTGTTTCCAGTTAGGCGGCAGGGTGTATTCCAGCCCGGCGAGCGCAAAGTCGTCCAGCACCAGCGTTTTACCGTCGCGCAGCCAGTTGCCTGACGTGCGGATCATGCCGCCTTCCCAGCGCGAAGTGAACTGGCGCAGCGCCACGCCCTGCGGAGAAAACTCGGCGTTAAGGATGGGATCGTTCAAATGCAGCGAGCCGTAGATAAACTCGCTGGCGTTCATTGACAGCTTACCGCCCTGGCTTTGCCAGTCCTGTTTACTTAGCGTCAGATCGCGCAGGCTGAGGTCGAGGTCGATAATCGCCCAGTCAGGCCCCTGAAGCTGTGCGTCCGTTACATCCAGACGGTTGATTTGCAGGGAAGGCACGGTCGTTAGCGGTGCAAAAAAGTCCGCCAGAGTTTTATCACTTTGCAGGCGGATGTCGTTCATTTGCAGGCTATCGACGATCCAGCCGCCGTCGGCATTACGCCGCGCGGTGCCGGTTAGCGAGCCGCGCGCCAGATCCGCGCCAATGGTGCTCAGATTAACGTTATTGTGATCGATACTGCCCTGAATCAGCACGTTGCTGGCAGGTACGCCGTTCAGGGTCAGCGACCCGGCGCTCATCATGATATCGGCTTTACTCCCGAGGACATTTCCCGCTTCCGGCAGCCACGGGCTTACGCCGCCGGTGACGCGCTGGGCGCTGAGATCCCAGCCGGTCTCCGGGCTATTAAACGCCATATTTATTAACTGGAGACGGTCCGCGCGGATCGCCAGCGGCGCGGTGGCGGGCGACAGGTTCAGGGTGCCGTCCTGCAAAATAATGGCGTCCGCGTGCAACGGATCGGTGAACTGGCGGCTGCTCAGCCCGATATCCACGGTTTTGGCATCCAGCGTGGCGGGTTTGCCGTCGCGGCCGAACGTCACGTTTTTTAATAAAATATGCGAAGGCGATGAGAAGCGGTGATCGATGGCGTCAAACGTCAGCTGGTAGTCGCTGTTATCGCTGATCCAGCCGCTGACCTGTTTCGCTCCCCAGCGCGTCTGAACAAGGAAGTAGAACGCGATAATGACCACCAGCACGGCGATCAGAACCCAGGCGATCAGTTTTCCGAGAAATTTCATGGTCATCCTTCCCGAGAAATAAACATAAGGGAGTTATGCCCGAATTACCGGAAATCCTCAAGGAAGGAATAGTGAAAGTGCGTTACAGCGGCAGCGGGTCAGGCCCGCTGCTGCGGCAGATCAATTTTTCTCTGGCGGGAAAAGCAGGTTCAGCACAATCGCGGTAATACCGCCTGCGGCGATGCCGGAGGAGAGCAGGTTTTTCACCCAGTCCGGGGCAAATTGCAGGATCAGCGGCTGCTGAGAGACGCCAAGACCGACGGCCAGCGACAGGGCGATAATCATGATGGCGCGGCGGTTCAGCGGCTCGCGGGAGACAATACGCACGCCGGAGGCGGCGATAGTGCCAAACATTACCAGCGTTGCGCCGCCCAGCACCGGTTCCGGGATGTGCTGTACAAAACCACTCACCGCCGGGAACAGGCCGAGCACGATCAGCATCAGCGCGACCACAAAACCGACATAGCGGCTGGCAACGCCGGTCAACTGGATCACGCCGTTGTTCTGCCCAAAGCAGGAGTTGGGAAAGGTATTAAAGACGGCGGAGACAAACGAGTTCAGGCCGTTCGCCAGTACGCCGCCTTTCAGACGCTTCATATACAGCGGGCCGGAGACCGGCTGCTCGGAGACGTCAGAGGTGGCGGTAATATCGCCGATAGTTTCCAGCGAGGTGATCATAAACACCAGCATCAGCGGCAGCAGCAGGTTCCAGTCAATACCCAGACCATAGTAGAGCGGGGTCGGCACCATGATCAGCGGACTGTTGGTTGGCGCGTTACCTTCCGGCAGCATCCCCATAAACCAGGCCAGCAGATAGCCCGCGGCCATCGCAATCACCAGCGAGGCGACGCGCAGATACGGGTTGCGCTGACGGTTTAGCAGAATGATGACCGCCAGCACCACGCCCGCCAGCAGCAGGTTTTTCGGCGCGCCGAACGTGTGATCGTTCATCGCGGCAAAGCCACCGCCGATGGAGGTCAGTCCAACCTGGATCAGCGACAGCCCGATAATCATCACCACCACGCCGGAGACCAGCGGGGTGATGATGCGGCGCGCCAGGTGCAGGATGCGCGAGATAACCATTTCAGTACAGCTCGCCAGCATCAGGGTGCCAAACAGTGCCGCCATCATGGTCGGAACGTCCGCACCGCCTGTTTTTAATGCCGTGCCGCCCATGATCAGCGGGGCGACAAAGTTGAAGCTGGTACCCTGAATCGAAAGCAGCCCGGAGCCGACCGGCCCCCAGGCTTTAATCTGAATGATGGAAGCCACACCGGACGCGAACAGCGACATGCTGATGATGTGCTGGGTATCCTCTGCCGGTAATCCCAGCGCCTGACAAATCAGCAGCGCAGGGGTGATGACCGCAACGAACATCGCCAGCAGGTGCTGGCAGGCGGCAAACAGGGTCTGGGGCAGGGGAGGACGATCTTCGAGGCGGTAAATCAATTCGCTATTCTGCACAGGAGCAATCGGTTGCGCGTGTTCAGATTCGACGGTGTGAGCAGACATCAGAGGCAATCCCGCGGTGGAAAAGGGGGGATTTTAGCCGACTGACAGGCAAAAGCAAACGGTTGCTTGCAGGGCGGCTATAAAAAGTTATGCACTATACGGCGTCATAACTTTTTGTACTAACAGACAGCCGTAAGGGCTTCATCCTCACTTTTTTTGTCACTTTGGTCACATTATTGCTTACAATCGACCCTCAGCCTCATGATGAGGCCGTTACGACATGGGAAATTTGTCGCGTATGAATGGATCATGCGTTGAGTAAGGAGCTTAAGCTATGTTCTACCTTGATACATTATCGACGCTGGTGGCCGCCACCCTGGTGCTGCTGTTAGGGCGTAAACTGGTCCATACGGTCCCCTTCTTTGAAAAATACACCATTCCTGAACCGGTCGCGGGCGGCCTGCTGGTAGCGCTGGCGTTGCTGGTGCTGAAAAAAAGCATGGGCTGGGAAATCGACTTTGATATGAGCCTGAAAGATCCGCTCATGCTGGCCTTTTTTGCCACCATTGGCCTCAACGCTAATATTGCCAGCCTGCGGGCGGGCGGCAAAGTGGTGGCCATCTTTCTGATCGTCGTGGTGGGGCTGCTGGTGGTGCAAAACGCCATCGGCATCGGTATGGCAAAAGCGCTGGGTCTGGACCCGCTGATGGGGCTGCTTGCCGGGTCGATCACGCTTTCCGGCGGGCATGGTACCGGGGCAGCGTGGGGCAAACTCTTCTCCGAGCGCTACGGTTTCACCAGCGCGACCGAAGTGGCGATGGCCTGTGCCACCTTCGGTCTGGTGCTGGGCGGGCTGATTGGCGGGCCGGTGGCGCGTTTTCTGGTCAAACACTCGCCCACGCCGGACGGCACGCCTGACGATTTAGCCACCCCGACCGCCTTTGAAAAGCCCGATGTCGGGCGGATGATCACCTCGCTGGTGTTAATCGAATCCATCGCCCTGATCGCGATTTGTCTGACGGTGGGGAAAGTGATTGCGAAACTGTTAGCGGGAACCGCGCTGGAGCTTCCGACCTTTGTTTGCGTGCTGTTTATTGGCGTGCTGCTCAGCAACGGCCTGGCGTTAATGGGTTTTTATCGGGTGTTTGAACGCGCGGTTTCGGTGCTGGGCAACGTCTGTCTGTCGCTGTTTCTGGCAATGGCGTTGATGAGCCTGAAGCTCTGGGAACTGGCGTCACTGGCGCTGCCGATGCTCGCCATCCTGGCGGTACAAACGCTGGCAATGGCGCTTTTTGCGGTGTTTGTGACCTGGCGAATGATGGGGAAAAACTATGATGCCGCCGTGCTGGCTGCCGGGCACTGCGGTTTTGGTCTTGGCGCGACACCGACTGCCATCGCCAACATGCAGGCCATCACCGAACGTTTTGGGCCGTCGCATATGGCATTTCTGGTGGTGCCGATGGTTGGCGCGTTTTTTATCGATATCGTCAACGCATTAGTGATTAAATTGTTCCTGATGATGCCGATGTTTAGCTGACAGTTCAGGTAACCGGGTAAGGCGTTAGCCGTTACCCGGAAATTCTCCCCGGTGGCGCTACGCTTACCGGGGCTACTTTTGAAAATCTTATCCTTCGTCGTGCTCTTCCCACGCCATCGCGCGTTTCACCGCTTTTCGCCAGCCGCTGTAACGGTAGTTACGCTCGGTGGTTTCGATGCCCGGGCGGAACTCGCGTTCAATCACCGCTTTTTCCTGTAGCTCATCCAGATTCTGCCAGAAGCCGACTGCCAGACCGGCCAGATAGGCCGCGCCCAGCGCGGTCACTTCACGCACTTCCGGACGCTCCACGCGGGTGCCCAGAATGTCGGACTGGAACTGCATCAGGAAGTTATTGGCAACCGCGCCGCCGTCCACGCGCAGCGCGTGAAGACGAATGCCGGAGTCCGCCTGCATCGCTTCCAGCACGTCGCGGGTCTGGAAGGCGATGGATTCAAGGGTCGCGCGGATAATGTGATTCGAGTTTACGCCACGAGTCAGGCCGAAGATCGCGCCGCGGGCATACGGGTCCCAGTAAGGCGCGCCCAGACCGGTAAAGGCGGGAACCACATAGACGCCGTTAGTGTTCTGCACTTTGGTGGCGAAGTATTCGGAGTCAAAGGCATCGCTGATCAGTTTCATTTCATCGCGCAGCCATTGAATAGATGCGCCTGCCATAAACACCGCGCCTTCCAGCGCATAGTTGACCTCGCCGCGCGGACCGCAGGCGATGGTGGTCAGCAGGCCATGCTCAGAGGCGACCGCTTTTTCACCGGTGTTCATCAGCATAAAGCAGCCGGTACCGTAGGTGTTTTTCGCCATCCCTTCCTTCACACAGAGCTGGCCGAACAGCGCCGCCTGCTGATCGCCGGCGATCCCGGCGATCGGAATACGCGTGCCGCCTTTACCACCGATATTGGTCTGGCCGTACACTTCAGATGATTTGTGGACCTGCGGCAGCATGGCGCGCGGAATGTCCAGCACCTCCAGCATTTTGTCATCCCAGTCCAGCTCATGAATATTGAATAGCATGGTACGTGAGGCGTTGGTGTAGTCGGTGACATGAACGCGCCCCTGGGTCATCTTCCAGATAAGCCAGGTGTCAACGGTGCCGAACAGCAGTTCGCCGCGCTTCGCCCGCTCGCGGGAACCTTCAACGTGGTCGAGGATCCATTTTACTTTGGTGCCGGAGAAGTATGGGTCGATGACCAGCCCGGTGGTTTTACGGATATAGTCTTCCAGGCCGTCACGCTTCAACTGCTCGCAGATTTCAGAGGTACGGCGGCACTGCCAGACGATAGCATTATGGATTGGCTTCCCGGTTTCCCGATCCCAGACGATAGCGGTTTCACGCTGGTTGGTAATGCCAATGGCCGCGATCTGATCGGAATTGATATCGGCTTTCGCCAGCACTTCGACCAGCGTGGAGCTTTGGGTGGCCCAGATTTCCATCGGGTCATGCTCAACCCAGCCTGGCTTCGGATAAATTTGTTCAAACTCGCGCTGCGACACGCTAATGATGTTGGCGTCGTGATCCATCACGACGGCGCGGGAGCTGGTAGTGCCCTGATCGAGCGCAACGATATATTTTTTGTCAGTCATAGTCATAAGTCCCGTAGTCGTATTACAGCGAAGCTTTTTGCGTGGCAGCAGCGGCGTCTTTCTCTTCTTTTGCCACCGGAATATCACACGGCAGGTGCAGGCCAATCAGCTTACGATAGCCGAACGCCCCCAGCGCCGCGCCTACAATCGGTCCGAAAAGCGGCACCAGGAAATAGGGAATATCTTTCCCGCCGGTGAAGGCAACATCACCCCAGCCAGCAAACCAGGCGAAGGTTTTCGGGCCTAAATCACGCGCCGGGTTCATGGCGAAGCCGGTGAGCGGCCCCATCGATGCGCCGATAACCGCAATCAGCAGACCAATCAGCAGCGGGGCCAGCGGCCCGCGCGGAATGCCGTTACCGTCATCGCCCAGCGCCATAATCACGCCCATCAGGATAGCGGTAATCACCATTTCAACTGCGAAGGCCTGCACAAAATTGAGATGTGGATTGGGATAAGTCGAAAATATCCCCGCCAGATCAAGGCTTTCGACGCTGCCGCGCACCATATGGTGCGTCAGTTCGTAATCGGCGAACAGGTTGTAGTAAAGCCCGTAGACCAGCGCCGCCGAGCAGAAGGCCCCGGCAAACTGGGCGATGATAAACGGTGCCACTTTGCGACCGTCAAAACAGGCGAACAGCCACAAAGCGATGGTTACTGCCGGGTTCAGATGCGCACCGGAGACACCGGCGGTCAGGTAGATCGCCATCGCGACGCCCAGCCCCCAGATGATGCTGATTTCCCACTGTCCGAAGCTCGCGCCCGCGACTTTCAGCGCCGCAACGCAGCCGACGCCAAAAAAAATCAGCAGCCCGGTGCCTAAGAATTCTGCAATGCACTGACCTTTCAGAGTTGTTGTTTGGCTCATAATCCGATCCTAAAGCAAGGTGAGAAGCACTATGTGCGTAACGGTCGAAGACGACCATACAGCATTGTATGTTTAATGTTAATTTATCGTTAACGAACACAAACGAGAAATATCGAACTCAAAAAGTGTGTGTTGCGTCAACAAAATGAGCGTTTTCGCGCTATGTAGTGTATTTTTCCGCCAGAAAAATAATGAGAGCTGAATCATTTCATTAACGCAGAGGTTAACAATTAAGTGGTATTTGCGACGAACGCATCAGGTTTTGGCTGAAAATTGCCGCAATCCGCAAACAGCGCGGGTTGGCGCTGGACAGTAAGGGCGGGGCTTCATACAATCGAAGCTATGGTAGTGTGCTAATTCATTAAGGCGTCGCCGGTGTTCGGGACGAGGATTTATATCCATCAACGCCTTGCAATTCAGGAGAGGTAGGACGATGTCATTAGAAGTGTTTGAGAAACTGGAAGCAAAAGTACAGCAGGCGATTGATACCATCACTCTGTTACAGATGGAAATCGAAGAGCTGAAAGAGAAGAACAACAACCTGTCTCAGGAAGTTCACTCTGCACAGCAGAACCGTGAAGATCTGGAGCGTGAAAATCATCATCTGCGTGAGCAGCAGCAGGGCTGGCAGGATCGTCTGCAAGCGCTGCTGGGCCGCATGGAAGAAGTCTGATTTACGGCCCTCTCTCTGCGGAGGGAGGGTTTTCCCCTTTTTATATTCCTCCCGGTTATAGCCAATCTTTTTTTATTCTTTAATCATTGATCGTCTTTCTGGCACGCTAACTTCATCACAACACAACATACAGAGAGTGGGCGATGAATAAGTGGGGCGTGGGATTAACTCTTTTGCTGGCGTCAACCAGCGTTCTGGCTAAGGATGTTCAGCTATTAAACGTGTCTTATGATCCAACGCGCGAGCTGTACGATGAGTACAACAAAGCTTTTAGCGCCCACTGGAAAAAAGAGACCGGCGATAATGTAGTGATCCGTCAGTCGCACGGCGGCTCCGGAAAACAGGCGACATCCGTGATTAACGGGATTGAAGCCGATGTGGTAACGCTGGCGCTGGCCTATGACGTTGATGCCATCGCTGAGCGCGGACGCATTGATAAAAACTGGATCAAGCGCCTGCCGGACAACTCTGCGCCGTACACCTCGACCATTGTGTTCCTGGTGCGAAAAGGCAATCCAAAACAAATTCATGACTGGAACGACCTGATTAAACCGGGCGTTTCGGTGATCACCCCGAACCCGAAAAGCTCCGGCGGCGCACGCTGGAACTATCTGGCCGCCTGGGGCTACGCCCTGCACCATAACAATGGCGATCAGGCTAAAGCGCAGGAGTTCGTGAAGTCACTGTTCAAAAACGTCGAAGTGCTGGATTCCGGCGCGCGTGGGTCGACCAATACCTTTGTTGAACGCGGTATCGGCGACGTGCTGATTGCGTGGGAAAACGAAGCGCTGCTGGCGACCAATGAGCTGGGTAAAGATAAGTTTGAAATCGTGACCCCGAGCGAGTCTATTCTGGCCGAACCGACCGTTTCCGTAGTTGATAAAGTGGTTGAGAAGAAAGGCACTCAGGCGGTGGCGGAAGCCTATCTGAAATACCTGTACTCGCCGGAAGGCCAGGAAATCGCGGCGAAAAACTTCTATCGTCCGCGTAATCCTGAAGTGGCGAAGAAATATGACAGCGCATTCCCGAAACTGAAGCTGTTCACGATTGATGAAGAGTTCGGCGGCTGGACGAAAGCGCAGAAAGCGCATTTCTCTAACGGCGGCACGTTTGACCAGATTAGCAAGCGTTAAGCGCGGGTGACCTTACCTGCCCGGTAAGCGCAGCGCCGCCCGGCATAACGTTACCAGGGTTAACGCCTGACACCATCCCGTAGGCCGGCGCAAGCGCAGCGCCGCCCGGCATAACGTCCCCGATGTTAACGCCTGACACCATCCTGTAGGCCGGCGCAAGCGCAGCGCCGCCCGGCATAACTTTCCACCGAGCTCAACGGCCCTTGCGGGCCGTTTTTAATTGGTCATCAATATGCGGTACCCTTTGGCAAAAAGCATCAAGGGATCGGGTAATGAAAAACGTTAAACGTGTCATCGTCGTGCTGCTTATTGCGGTGGTTGGGCTTGCGGCAGGCGGTTTTTACTGGTTGCACTCCGGCAATCCTGACGCGCTCAGGCATATCACTTTCGCGCAATGCATTCCCGGCCAACGGCAGCACCATAATCCCGCCCCCTGTAAAGAAGCGGATCTGCGGGCAGGCTACGTGCTGTTAAAAGATAAAAACGGCCCGCTGCAATACCTGCTGATGCCCACTCAGCGGATCAACGGTATTGAGAGTCCGCTGCTGCTCCAGCCAAAGACGCCGGATTACGTCTGGCTGGCGTGGCAGAAGCGCGATGTGCTGAGCGAACAGAATGGGTCTCCCGTGCCGGATTCGGCAGTCTCGCTGGCCATCAATTCCCGTCTCGGGCGCACGCAAAACCACTTCCACATTCATATCTCCTGCCTGCGCCGCGATGTGCGGGCGCATCTGAACGGCAACCTGACCACCATCAGCGCCCGCTGGCTGCCGCTGGCAGGTGGTCTGCGCGGCCACGATTATCTGGCGCGCCGGGTAACGAAAAATGAGCTGGCGCAGCGCAGCCCGTTTATGATGCTGGCGGAAGAGGTGCCCGGCGCGCGGGAGCATATGGGACGTTATGCGCTGGCAATGGCGCAGCAAAGTGACGGCTCGCTGGTGCTGCTGGCGACCGAGCGTAATGTGCTGATGTTTAACCTGGCGTCAGCCGAGGAACTTCAGGATCATAATTGCGCGATCCTGAAGTCGTCCCGGCCAGACAGCGGGCGATAGTGAATGGTTACACAGGTGCCGTTTAAAGCCCCGGCGCTTTCCACAACGACGTCGTCAGCCCGTCATCCACCAGGCCGCGCTGATCCAGATAGACGGCCTGCCATTTCTCCCGCGCCTGCTGATAAACCTCATGATTTTTGGTATCGGGTTTATGCTCCCGATCCCAGCGCACCAGGCTTTCGCCAGTCAGCGCCAGCGAGGGCCAGATATCTGCGCCGACGCCCGCTGCGATGGCGCAGCCTAACGCCGTCGCCTCTTTCACTACCGGCACCCGCACCGTTAAGCCAGTCACGTCAGCCAGGATCTGACTCCATAATTTGCCTTTCGCGCCGCCGCCAGCGAATACCAGCGAATCGGCCTGTACGCCCGAGAAATCAGCGATCTGTTGTAAATTACAGGCGGAGACAATCGCGGCGTTCTCTTCCAGCGCGCGAAACAGCGTCGCTTTATTACATTTTTCAGGATCGATAGAGAGATTGATAAACGACGGCGCGGCGTGGTACCAGCGCTTAAAACGCATCACGTCGGAGAAGATGGGCATCACGCCGTGCGCGCCCGGCGGCACCCGGCTGGCCATCTCTTCAAGCAGCGTGTAGGCATCAACGCCCAGCCGTTCGGCAATCAGCTTCTCTTCCGCGCAGAAGGCGTCGCGGAACCAGCGCATCGTCAGGCCGGTAAAGAAACTGATCGATTCGGTCTGCACCATTCCCGGAATGACATGCGGGTTGATGCGCACGTTCATATTCGGATCGGTCGCCGGAGAGGGGAGATTGACCACCTGCTGCCAGAAGGTGCCGCCCAGCACAGCCGTTTGCGCAGGCTGAACAACGCCGAGGCCGAGGCATCCCAGCTGCACATCGCCGCCGCCGACAATGACCGGCGTCCCCGCGATCAGCCCGCTCTGTTCCGCGGCGCGTTGGGTTATTTTCCCCAGCGGCGTACCGGTCTCTTTCACCGGCGACAGAATATCGGCGCGCAGGCCCGCCATTTGCAGCAGGCTGCGTTTCCAGTCGCGGGTGACTAAATCCAGCAGGCCGGTGGTTCCGGCGTTGGAAGGATCGACCGCCAGCTCGCCGCTGAGCATATACGCCATCCAGTCGCTGATCATCGTCACCGTCGACGCCCGACGGTAAATATCCGGGCGGTGATGTGCCAGCCAGAGCAGCCGGGGGATGGCGCTCAGCGCCAGCGTCTGCCCGGAGCAGCGGTAAACATTCTCTTCGAAGGTATTGTCGTACAGCTCTTTCAACTCGCTGACCTCATGCGCCGCACGCGCATCCACGTTGGCGCAGGCCCAGATCGGCTCGCCGTCGCCATCGTAAATCACGATCCCTTCGCGCATGGAGCAGGCGGAAACGGCGACAATCGCGGCGGGTGAAACGTCCGCGTTATGTAACGCCTGACGGATGCACTGACAGGCCAGCTGCCAGTTTTTTGTCAGGTCAAACTCCATCGAGCCCGGCACGTCCGGCACCGCCAGATGCTGCCATTCCGCCTGTCCAACAGCGATTTGATTGCCTTGTAGATCGAAAATCACCGCTCTGACGCTGCCGGTACCGGCATCCAGAGCCATCAGGTAATGCCCTGATTCAGCGTGGGTACAGAGTCGAGCCATGTGTTTGTCCTCGGCTATTTATTCGTCACCTGGACTCCTGTCAGTTGCTGCTCCATCTTGTAGGGGTAAGTGTTCATTTGTTTATTATTTTTCAATCAGTTGAAGCATTCGCGCGGCGGTGGCCTGATCGGTGACCAGCGCGTTGATATAGTTGCCTTTCATGGCGGCGATGATTGATTCTGCTTTCTCTTCGCCACCCGCGACGCCGATAATGGTTGGGATTGTGGAGAGTGAGCTTAAGCTCAGGCCAATTAACTCCTGATGAATTTTGATCTCCGGGATAACCTCGCCGTTGGCATCAAAAAAGTAACCGAGAATATCGCCCACCGCGCCTTTGCGGCCAATCATCAGTTGTTCGCCAGTGGTGATATAGCCGGAGCGCAAAATCGTCGCCTCTTCTTTTTGGCTGATAGCGCCAATGCCGACCACCGCGACATCTGCCGCCTGCGCCGTCAGCATCACGTCCCGGACGCTGTTTTCGTTACGCAGCGTCCGGGCAATCTCCGCCGATGAGGCGCGCAGCGGCGCGGGCATAATGCTCACGCTACAGGCGGCATCCAGCTGGCCGATGCCGGTCATATAGGGTCCGACGCCGCCGGATAGCGTGACCAGCCGGATACGCTGCGCGGAAATAAACCCGCTCAGCCGCTTCAGCGTGGTCATGGTTGCTTCGCCGAAACCCACCGCCAGCAGCTGCTGCGGTTGCAGGGACTCCATCAGCATGTGCGATGCGCCAATCCCCAGCCGCATGCCAATATTGGCGTCAGGCAGTGCGGGCAGGACGCGGATGTTACGCAGCGAAAACCGGCTGCGCAGCGCGTCTTCATACTCCAGACACCCTTCAAAGCGCGAGTTGATCTGGACGCGGATAATGCCCGACTGGTGGCCTTTCTCCAGCAGTCGCGACACTTTCAGCCGCGTAAGCCCCAGGCGTTCGCTGATTTCACTTTGCGTCAGGCCGTCGTGGTAATAAAACCATGCAATGCGTGCGACCTGCTCCTCTTCACACATTCCGTATTCCGATATCAAGGTGCTGTCATTGGTCGTCATAATAGCGCTTCACTTTGAACATTTATAATTCATTAACACAATTGTTCAGTCATCCACAATTATTCGCTGTGACGTACGCCACAATATTTAACAGTGGCTGAACTTTTTGCACATTAAAGTTCATTTATTCATGAAATGTGATCCTGGTGATGTTTTTGTAAACAATTTGCTACTACTGTTTTGAACAATTCATTTTCTAAAAAACATTTGTTCAATCCAGCACTCATCATTGAGCGAGCGGAGGCAAAATGCAACCCAGTCATCTTTCTGCACCCCCACTGCTTTGCGTGCAGGACATCCGCAAGCACTATTCCGGCGTTGATGTCCTGAAGGGCATCGACTTTACGCTCCACGCCGGAGAGGTGCATGCGCTGCTTGGCGGCAACGGTGCCGGAAAATCGACCCTGATGAAAATCATTGCCGGTATTGTACCGCCCGACGGCGGCACCATCGATATCGCGGGCGTGCGGTGCCAGCATTTATCGCCGCTCAAAGCGCATCAGATGGGCATTTACCTGGTGCCGCAGGAGCCGCTGTTATTCCCCAGTCTGTCGGTGCAGGAAAATATTCTGTTTGGCCTGCGGGGGCGTCAGGCGTCGGTCGACAAAATGCAGCAGTTCCTGACGGCGTTAGGCTGCCAGCTTGATCCCGCCAGTATCGCCGGGACGCTCGACGTGGCGGATCGGCAAATTGTCGAAATCATGCGCGGGTTGATGCGCAATTCGCAAATTTTAATCCTCGATGAACCGACCGCCTCGCTGACCCCGGCCGAAACCGATCGGCTGTTTGTCCGCCTGCGCGATTTACTGAAAAAGGGCGTCGGCATCGTGTTTATCTCCCATAAACTGCCTGAGATCCGCCAGCTCGCCGATCGCGTCAGCGTCATGCGCGATGGCAAAATCGCACTGGCCGGGAAAACGCAGGATCTGACGACCGACGCGATTATTCAGGCTATCACGCCCGCGTCTACCGGCGTAAACCTTTCCGCCAGCCAGAAGCTCTGGCTCGAACTTCCCGGCAGCCAGCCACGGAACGAGCGGGGTGCGACGGTGCTGACGCTGGACGATCTGACCGGCGAAGGCTTTATGCATATCAGCCTGGAGGTTCGCGCCGGGGAAATCCTTGGACTGGCCGGGCTGGTGGGCGCGGGCCGCACCGAGCTGGCTGAAACGCTCTACGGCATCCGCCCGCTACGGGCGGGACAGATAACGCTGAACGGTAAAGAGATCAGCGGGTTGTCTGTGCGCCAGCGTTTACAACACGGGCTGGTGTATTTGCCGGAAGACCGCCAGTCTTCAGGATTACACCTTGATGCCTCGCTGGCCTGGAATGTCGGTTCGCTGACCCATAATCAGCGCGGCCTGTGGGCCAATTCCCGGCGTGATAACGCCATTCTTGAGCGTTATCACCGGGCGCTCAATATCAAACTCAACGATGCAGAACAGGCGGCCCGCACGCTGTCCGGCGGCAATCAGCAGAAGGTGCTGATCGCCAAATGTCTGGAAGCCTCTCCACAGCTGCTGATTGTCGATGAACCCACCCGCGGCGTGGACGTCGCGGCCCGCAGCGATATTTATCAACTCCTGCGCAGCATTGCCGAGCAGAACGTGGCGGTGCTGTTTATCTCCTCCGATCTGGAAGAAATCGAGCAGATGGCCGATCGCGTGTACGTCATGCATCAGGGCGAACTGGGCGGTCCGCCGCTGTCCGGCGACGATATTAACGTCGATACCATTATGCACGTTGCTTTTGGCGAGCATCACGCGAAGGAGGCAACATGTTGAAATTTATTCAAAATAATCGGGAGGCCACCGCGCTACTGGCGATTGTCTGCCTGTTCGTTTTCCCCGGCGCGCTGGACAGCAACTATTTGAGCATGCAGACGCTGACCATGATTTTCAGCAGCGCGCAGATTTTAATGCTGCTGGCGATGGGAGCCACGATGGTCATGCTGACGCGCAATATCGACGTGTCGGTGGGATCGACCACCGGGATGTGCGCGGTACTCCTCGGGCTAATGCTGAATGACGGATATAGCCTGCCGGTCGCCTGTTTTGCCACGCTGTTACTCGGCATGGCGGCGGGATTCTTTAACGGCGTGCTGGTGGCGTGGCTGAAAATCCCGGCGATTGTCGCCACGCTCGGCACGCTGGGACTCTATCGCGGCATCATGCTGCTGTGGACCGGCGGCAAGTGGATCGAAGGCTTACCTGCCAGCCTGAAACAGCTCTCCGCGCCTGCTTTCCTCGGCATTTCCGCTATCGGTTGGTTCACGCTGGTGCTGCTGCTGGCGATGGGCTGGCTGCTGGCAAAAACCCCGTTTGGCCGCCATTTCTACGCCACTGGCGATAATTTGCAGGGGGCGCGTCAGCTCGGCGTGCGTACCGAAATGGTACGGATTATTGCCTTTTCCCTGAATGGCTGTATGGCGGCGCTGGCCGGGATCGTGTTCGCCTCGCAGATTGGTTTTATTCCCAATCAGACCGGCACCGGGCTGGAGATGAAAGCCATTGCCGCCTGCGTGCTGGGCGGAATTAGCTTACTTGGCGGCTCAGGCTCTGTGATCGGGGCCATTCTCGGTGCCTACTTCCTCACGCAAATCGACAGCGTGCTGGTGCTATTGCGTATTCCGGCCTGGTGGAATGACTTTATCGCCGGTCTGGTGCTGCTGGGCGTGCTGGTATTCGACGGTCGCCTGCGTCGCGCGCTGCAAAAAAACCTGCGTCGTCAAAAATACGCCCGCTTTATGCCGTCCGCGCCGCCGCAACGCAAACCCGTGCGTAAATCCGCTCATCAGAATAAAAAACGGGAGATGGCACAATGAACCTCTGGCGACGCTATAGCTGGGAACTGGCTCTGGCCGTGTTACTGGTGCTGGAAATCCTGGCCTTCGGCTTCATTAACCCGCGGCTGCTGGACGTGAATGTCCTGCTGTTCAGCACCAGCGATTTTATTTGTGTCGGGATTGTCGCTTTGCCACTGACGATGGTGATTGTCAGCGGCGGGATGGACATCTCGTTTGGATCGACCATTGGCTTGTGCGCCATCGCGCTGGGCTTCTTATTCCAGGCTGGCGTGCCGTTACCGCTGGCCATCATCCTGACGCTGCTGCTTGGCGCGCTGTGCGGGCTGATCAACGCCGGATTGATTATCTATACCGGCATTAACCCGCTGGTGATCACCCTCGGCACCATGTATCTGTTTGGCGGCAGCGCGCTGCTGCTGTCCGGGATGTCAGGCGCGACCGGTTATGAAGGGATCGGCGGCTTCCCCGCCGCGTTTACCGATTTCGCCAACCTCGCGCCGTTCGGCGTGCCTGTTCCGCTGATCTTCTTCCTGGTGTGCGGCGTCTTTTTCTGGCTGCTGATGCACCGAACCCACGTCGGGCGCAATATTTTTCTGATCGGCCAGAGCGCGCGGGTAGCGCAGTACAGCGCCCTGCCGGTGGATCGCACGCTGTATACCATCTATGCCATGACCGGTGTTGCTTCCGCCGTCGCCGCCGTGCTGCTGGTCTCTTATTTTGGCTCTGCCCGCTCCGATCTGGGCGCGTCGTTCCTGATGCCAGCTATCACGGCGGTGGTGCTGGGTGGGGCGAATATCTACGGCGGTTCGGGGTCGATTATCGGCACTGCCGTAGCAGTATTACTGGTGGGCTTTCTACAGCAGGGGCTGCAAATGGCTGGCGTGCCCAACCAGATTTCCAGCGCGCTGTCCGGCGCGTTATTGATTGTTGTTGTCGTGGGTCGTTCCGTCAGCCTGCACCGTCATCAAATCGTTGAGTGGATCTCACGTCGCCGCACTGCGCGGCAGGCGTGACGTCGTGTTGAAATTATGGAGAGAAAAATGGCAAGACAAAACATGAAGACGCTTACCTTACTCGTCGCACTCGGCCTCGCCTCCACGACCATCACGGTGCAGGCGGCAGAGCGCATCGCGTTTATCCCGAAACTGGTGGGCGTCGGCTTTTTCACCAGCGGCGGCAATGGCGCGAAGGAAGCCGGGAAAGAGTTGGGTATTGATGTGACTTACGATGGTCCGACCGAGCCGAGCGTTTCCGGCCAGGTCCAGCTGGTGAATAACTTCGTTAACCAGGGTTATGACGCAATTATTGTTTCTGCGGTGTCGCCTGACGGCCTGTGTCCGGCGTTAAAACGCGCCATGCAGCGCGGTGTGAAAGTGCTGACCTGGGATTCCGATACCAAACCGGAATGTCGCTCGTACTACATCGATCAGGGCACGCCGAAACAGCTCGGCGGCATGCTGGTGGATATGGCCGCGCATCAGGTGACCAAAGAGAAGGCGAAAGTAGCGTTCTTCTACTCCAGTCCGACGGTCACTGACCAGAACCAGTGGGTGAATGAGGCGAAAGCAAAAATCGCCAAAGATCATCCGGGCTGGGAAATCGTCACCACCCAATTTGGTTATAACGATGCCACTAAATCCCTGCAAACGGCGGAAGGGATCATCAAAGCGTACGGCGATCTGGACGCCATTATCGCCCCTGATGCCAACGCCCTGCCTGCCGCAGCGCAGGCTGCTGAAAACCTGAAGCGCGACAATATCGCCATCGTCGGCTTCAGTACGCCGAACGTCATGCGTCCGTATGTGAAGCGTGGCACCGTCAAAGAGTTCGGCCTGTGGGATGTGGTGCAGCAGGGCAAAATCTCGGTTCACGTCGCTAACGCATTGCTGAAAAACAAGCCGATGAATACCGGAGACAAGCTGGATATCCCGGGCGTCGGCCAGGTGGAAGTCTCGCCAAACAGCGTGCAGGGCTACAGCTATGAAGCGAAAGGCAACGGCATCGTGCTGCTACCGGAGCGCGTGGTGTTCAACAAAGACAATATCGATAAATACGATTTTTGATCTCGCTGGGGAGTAAATAATGGCTGATTTAGATGACATCAAAGACGGTAAAGATTTCCATACCGATAAACCGCAAACCAATACCCCCTTTACCTTAAAAGGCTGTGGCGCGCTGGACTGGGGCATGCAGTCCCGCCTGTCGCGCATTTTTAATCCACGTACTGGTAAAACGGTGATGTTAGCCTTTGACCACGGGTATTTTCAGGGGCCGACCACCGGGCTGGAGCGGATTGATATTAATATTGCGCCGCTGTTTGAACATACGGATGTCCTGATGTGTACCCGTGGCATATTGCGCAGCGTGGTGCCACCCGCCACCAATAAACCGGTGGTCTTACGCGCCTCGGGAGCGAATTCGATTTTAACCGAACTGAGTAATGAAGCGGTGGCGGTGGCGATGGACGATGCGGTACGGCTGAATAGCTGCGCCGTCGCCGCCCAGGTCTATATCGGCACCGAGTATGAACACCAGTCGATTAAAAACATTATTCAGTTAATCGACGCGGGACTGCGGGTAGGGATGCCAACGATGGCGGTGACCGGCGTCGGCAAAGACATGGCCCGCGATCAGCGCTATTTCTCGCTGGCGACGCGTATTGCGGCGGAGATTGGTGCGCAAATCATCAAAACCTATTACGTCGATAAAGGCTTTGAGCGGATTGCGGCAGGCTGCCCGGTGCCGATTGTGATCGCTGGCGGGAAAAAACTGCCCGAGCGTGAAGCGCTGGAGATGTGCTGGCGGGCCATCGACCAGGGAGCCAGCGGCGTGGATATGGGACGTAATATTTTCCAGTCGGAGGATCCGGTGGCGATGATCAAAGCGGTCCATGCCGTTGTGCATAAAAATGAGACGGCAGAACGGGCTTATGAGCTGTTTCTTAGTGAAAAAGGCCAGGCAGTAAACCGTCCAGACAGGCATACAGGAGGAGAATAATGCACGTCACACTGGTGGAAATTAACGTTCATGAGGACAAAATCGGACAATTTCTTGATGTCTTTCGCCAGAATCATCTCGGTTCTGTGCAGGAGGAGGGCAACCTGCGTTTTGATGTTCTTCAGGACCCGGATACACCGACGCGGTTCTACATCTATGAAGCTTACGTTGATGAACAGGCCGTCGCGCTGCATAAAACCACGCCGCATTACAAAGCCTGCGTAGAGCAGCTCGAACCACTGATGAGCGGCCCGCGCAAGAAAACGGTTTTTATCGGCCTGATGCCCTGAGGAGCGCCCATGAACCGCGAGTTTGCCGGACTCAGCCGTGAACAGTGCGTGGCGATGCTGAAGTCTTATCCGCTCAGCGTCGGTATCCTTGCCGGGCAGTGGCTCTCGCTTCACCATTATCTGCAACAGCTTGAAGACCTGGCCTCGCCGCTGCTGCATCTGGATCTGATGGACGGCCATTTTTGCCCGCAGTTCACCGTCGGCCCCTGGGCAGTGGGACAACTGCCGCAGGCGTTTCTTAAAGATGTGCATCTGATGGTGGCGGATCAATGGACTACGGCGCAGGCCTGCGTAAAGGCGGGGGCGCACTGTATCACGCTCCAGGCGGAAGGCGATATTCACCTGCATCATACGCTAAGCTGGCTCGGCCAGCAGACCGTACCGGTGACCGGCGGTGAGATGCCAGTGATCCGCGGTATCAGCCTGTGTCTGGCAACGCCGCTGGAGGTGATTGTGCCTGTGCTCAACGAGGTGGAGGTCATTCAACTGCTGGCGGTGAATCCGGGCTACGGTAGCAAAGTCAGCGCGGAGGCTTTACACGATCGCCTGGCCCGGTTGCTGGCACTGCTGGACGACAGGCGGGAAAGTAAAATCATCGCCGTCGATGGCTCGCTGGCGCGTGAACAGGTGCCGCCGCTGATTGCGCAGGGCATTGACCGGGTCGTTTCTGGTAGCGCGCTGTTCCGTGACGATCGACTAACGGAAAATGTGCGCGACTGGCGCGCAATGTTTGGCAATCGCGGACGGGACGCCACGTCGTTATAACCCTCTGTCTTCGCTGGAATTTACCTATAGTGCCTGTCTCTTTATCGTTAAGTGACAGGCATTTTCCTGTGTTTTATCCCTTCTTGATCTTTCCATCCCATTGGCCCTTTGCTGGCTGGAGATCCCTCCGCCATTGACGGTTATTTATACAAAATTATGTGAGCGTGATCAAAAGATATAAAGGTATACCTTTATATCTTTTAGGCGATAGCTATACTCGCTCTGAAACCATCGTAAACAGTGAATACGATAGTTTCTATATAAAAACGTTTTTATTTCATGATGTTAAATTGCGGGTTCTTCGAGATGTTTTCGCCTTTACACCTGAAGGAATATCGACATGAAACTTTCTATCGTGGAAAAAATCGGCTTCGGCGCGGGGGATATGGCGATAAATGTCGTGATTATCGCTATGCAGCTGCTGCTGGCTTATTTTTACACTGACATTTATGGCCTGAAGGCCGCAGATGTTGGCGTGCTGCTGGTGGTGGTGCGCATGATTGACGCCATTATCGATCCGGCGATGGGCATTCTCACTGATAAGCTGAATACGCGTTGGGGACGCTATCGCCCGTGGCTGCTGTGGTTTGCCCTGCCGTTTGGTTTTGCCGTCTACCTGATGTTCATCACACCTGACATGGCCTATATGGCTAAGCTGGCCTGGGCGTATGGCACCTATATTTTGATGACCCTGGTGTATACCGCTATCACCATCCCCTATATTTCCATGATTGGCGTGATTACCAGCGATCCCGTTGAGCGTTTGAGCGCCAACGGCTATCGCTTCGTGATGACCAAGATCGCCGCTTTTCTGGTGACCATCGTTGTGCCCATGCTGGCCGTCTGGCTGGGGCAGGGTAATAAAGCGCTCGGTTATCAACTCTCAATGGGATTGATGGGCGCAATGGGCGCAGTGTTATTTATCTTCTGTTTTCTGACCACTCGCGAGCGCAGCGAGCCGGAAATTACCTCACTCTCCGTCGGCAAGCAGTTCAAATATCTGCTGCGTAACGATCAGTGGATCATTCTGGGGGTGGTTATTCTGTTACTGATGTGCGGCTATGTTATTCGTGGCTCCGTCGCAGCGTATTACGCTAAGTATTATCTGAACGGTGGCGATAGCCTGATTTCACCGTTCCTGACCGCTGGCGTGGTGGCGTCAATTCTGGCGATGATCGCGACTACCTGGGTGACGAAGTTCTGGGACAAAATAAAAATGTTCCGCTACACCCAATTAATCACCTTTATTCTGAGCGCGCTGATGTATTTCTTCGTCGGACGGGAAAACCTCGTGCTGGCATTCGCGTTCTATTTCCTCATCAATTTTTTCTGTGATATGCAAATGCCGGTGTTCTGGTCCTCCATTGCCGAAGCGGTGGATTATGGCGAGAAGAAAACCGGCCTGCGCGTTTCCGGCCTCGCGTTTGGCGGCATCCTCTTTTTCCAGAAATTTGGTATGGGCGTCGCGGGCGGCGTGCTGGGCTTCCTGCTGAGCCATTTTGGTTATCAGGCCGACGTTGAGCAGAGCGCACGCTCATTAACCGGTATCGCGCTGATGATGACGCTTATTCCGGCGCTATTTCATCTGCTGGTTGGACTGCTGATGAAAAAGTATCTGATTAATAACCACTATTACCGCGATATTCAGCGCGATCTGGCGCAGCGTCAGGCATAAGGAGGCGCACATGAATAAGATTTGGGTAATTGGCGATGCGTCTGTTGATCTCGTCCCGGAGACGCAAAATAGTTATCTGAAATGTCCCGGCGGCGCGTCGGCGAACGTTGCCGTCTGCGTGGCCCGTTTAGGAGGCGCGTGCGGTTTTATCGGTTGCCTTGGCGACGACGATGCCGGCCGTTTTCTGCGTCAGGTTTTTGAGGATAACGGCGTGGATGTCGCTTTCCTCAGACTGGATGCGGCGCTGACCAGCGCGGTGCTGATCGTCAATCTGGCGGACAACGGGGAGCGCAGCTTTACCTATCTGGTCCACCCAGGGGCCGACACCTATGTTTCGCCGCAGGACCTGCCGCCCTTTTGCAAGAACCAGTGGTTCTACTTCAGCTCGATTGGCTTAACGGACCATCCCGCGCGTGAAGCCTGCCTGGAAGGGGCCAGAAGGATGCGCGAGGCCGGTGGCCACGTTCTGTTTGACGTCAATTTACGGACCACCATGTGGCGGGACAGCAGTGAGATCCCCGCGCTAATCGCCCAGTCCGCCGCGCTGGCGTCTATCTGCAAAGTCTCTGCTGATGAGCTGTGCCAGTTAAGCGGAGCTAACCGCTGGCAGGATGCCCGTTATTTTCTGCGTGAACTGGGGTGTGAGACCACCATCATCTCCTTGGGGGATGACGGCGCATTGTTAATCAGCCCTGAGGGGGAATACCGCTTTCCCGCGCCGCACGTTGAGGTGGTGGACACCACCGGGGCGGGCGACGCGTTTGTCGGCGGCCTGCTTTTTACCCTCTCTCAGGCTGACCGCTGGGATCATGCCTTACTGGCTGAGGCGATCGGCACCGCCAACGCCTGCGGCGCAATGGCGGTAACGGCAAAAGGGGCAATGACCGCGCTGCCGTTTCCTGACCAGCTCAACACTTTTTTGTCCAGCAGTTCGCTGGCGCAAGTTAATACCATGAAATAAGGAGTCACCATGCACGTTGATCGCAATAAAATACTGGGATGTCTGGTGGGTGCCGCCGCGGCGGACGCTATGGGTGCCGCAACGGAAGTCAGAACTCAGCAGCAGATTAAGGACTATTTTGGCGGGTGGGTGACGACGTTCCAGAAACCCCCGGCGGACACCTTCGGACGTTGCAACGACGCGGGAATGTGTACCGATGACTTTATTCAGGCGAAGTACATCATGGACGCGCTATTGCGTCATCAGCGCGAGGTCAGCGACGAGGCCATGCGCGAGGCTTTCCAGCAATGGCTGGATTATCCCTACTACGCTAATTTTACCGGCCCGACGACGCGTGCGGCGATGAAGGCCATTTTTAACGACAATCGCGCGTCGTTGCAGGGCGAGCTGGAAGGGGAAAAGCAGTCGGTACAAATTATTAATAAAGGCAACGCCGAAGCAACCAACGGGGCGGCAATGAAAATCTGGCCTGCGGCGGTGCTGCATCCCGGTGATATTGACGCGGCGATCCAGTGCGCGTTACAGATTTGCCGTTTTACGCACAACAACGTACTGGCAATGTCAGGTGCAGCGGCAATGGCGGCAGCGACAAGCGAAGCGCTAAGAGCGCAGACCAGTGCCGACAGCATCATTGCGGCGGGCGTGTATGGTGCGCAACGCGGATACCTGCTTGCGCAGGAGCAGGGCGCGATGATGGTTGCCGGACCTTCGGTCGCGCGACGTATTGAACTGGCCGTTGATATTGGTAAGCGGCATCGTCACTGGGAAACCGCGATTGTGGACGTTGCCAATATTATCGGCTCCGGGTTACACGTCAGCGAGGCTGTGCCAGCCGCCTTCGGCCTGTTCGCATGTTGTCCGGATTCCGCCGTTGATGCTATTATCTCCGGCGTTAATATCGGCAATGACACTGACACTGTCGCCACCATGGTCGGGGCGCTATCCGGCGCATTCCACGGTGTGAACGCCTTTCCTGCCGATTATTTAACCACCGTAGATCGTATGAATCATTTCGATTTGGCAGAACTGGCCAGACAAATCGCAGGGTAGCGTATTCATCCTGCCGGGGGCGGAAAGCCGTCCCCTGTCGGCTGAGAATGTGAGGTAGGCCGCTTGCAGGTTGATAAGACAAGTTTCACTCCGCTTTACAAGCAGTTGTTTTTTATCATCTGCCAGCAGATCCAGAACGGCGCGTTGCCGTTAGGTAGCCAGTTGCCGACGCAAAAAGAGGTTGCCAGAACTTACAACGTCTCGTTGATTGTCGTTAAACAGGCCTGGAGTGAACTGATTAACGCGGGGATTATTACCTCGCAGCGCGGCAGCGGTTCAATAGTCTGCGCCGTGCCAGAAGGGGTGAGCTACGGCCATACGTTTCGCGGCATCACCAGCGATTTGCAGGATGCCAGCGTCGCTGTCGAAAACCGCATTCTGGAGATTGCCCCGCGCCGCGCGCGCGATGCCCAGGCGGATGGTTTGAGTCTCCCTGCGCATCATCACTATTTTTATATCTCGCGCATTCGTTATCTGAACAATCGTCCGTTTAACCACGAAAAAATTTATCTCGATCTCAGCTTTTTCCCCGATCTCACCTTAACCGCCGATGCGCTGGAGCGTACTTCGCTCTATTCCCTGTTGCAGGTCACCAGCGACTCGGCGATTGAAAAAGTCGAGGCCATTTTACCGTCTGCGGATCTGTGTGAGAAATTACAGATAGCTGCCAATAAACCGATCTTATCCGTGGCCAGACAGACCTTTATGGCCGGGGCCGACCGGCCTTTTGAGTACTGCCGATACTACGTATTATCAGAGTACTTCGGCGAAATTCACTATCATTAATCCCTGTAATAAACGTCCGTTACGTAGATAGCCCCACCAACTCTGGCGTTTACTCACGCTGCCGGTCCCCGTATCCTTGTTGAAAAAAACATCAGGAGACAGGCATGTCGCTCTGGCTTACCCACCCGCTGTTCCTTCCGTCCGTGGTCGTTGGCATTACCATTTTACTCTGGGCGACGTCGCTGCTGCCGGAGTTCATCACCGCGCTGCTGTTTTTTGCCGTCGCGATGATCGCCAAAATTGCCCCGCCGGAGGTGATTTTCGGCGGCTTTGCCTCGTCGGCCTTCTGGCTGGTGTTCAGCGGTTTTGTGCTGGGCGTGGCGATCCGCAAAACGGGGCTGGCGGACAGGGCTGCACGGGCGCTATCAGCGAAGCTGACCGATTCCTGGCTACTGATGGTGGCGAGCGTGGTGCTGCTCAGCTATGCGCTGGCGTTTGTGATGCCGTCCAATATGGGACGTATCGCGCTGCTGATGCCGATTGTGGCGGCGATGGCGGCCCGCGCGGGCATTCAGGACGGCAGCCGCGCGTGGTGTGGTCTGGCGCTGGCGGTCGGCTTTGGCACCTTCCAGCTTTCCGCGACCATTCTGCCCGCCAACGTACCGAATCTGGTGATGAGCGGCGCGGCAGAAGGCGCGTACGGTATCCATCTGAACTACGTGCCCTACCTGCTGCTGCACACGCCGGTATTAGGAATTCTTAAGGGGCTTATCCTGATCGGCCTGATCTGCTGGCTGTTCCCCGGTAAGCCGCAGCCGCCGCGTGAACTGATGCCGTCTGCGCCAATGAGCGGCGAGGAAAAACGCCTCGCCTGGCTGCTGGCGGTGGTGCTGATTTTATGGGTGACTGAGAGCTGGCACGGTATCGGCCCCGCCTGGGTTGGGCTGGCAGCGGCCTGCGTAACGCTGCTGCCGCGCGTGGGCTTTATCAGCGGCGAAGAGTTCGCCTCCGGCGTCAATATGCGCACCTGCTTTTACGTCGGCGGCATTCTGGGGCTGGCGCTGACCGTGACGGAAACGGGGATTGGCGGCGCGGTGGGCGATGCGTTACTGCACGTGATGCCGCTGGATCCGGCGCGGCCTTTCACCAGCTTCCTCGCCCTGACCGGGATCACCACCGCGCTCAATTTTATTATGACCGCCAACGGCGTGCCGGCGCTGTATACCACGCTGGCGCAGAGCTTTTCTGATGCGACGGGGTTCCCGCTGCTCAGCGTGATTATGATTCAGGTGGCGGGCTATTCGACGCCGCTGCTGCCGTACCAGGCGTCGCCGATTGTGGTAGCGATGGCGCTCGGCAAGGTCCCGGCTCGCGCAGGAATGCTGCTGTGCCTGGCGCTGGCGGTGGTGACGTATCTGCTGCTGGTGCCGCTGGATTACGTGTGGTTTAACCTGCTGGGGAAACTGTAGATGTGATGCCCGGTGGCGCTGCGCTTACCGGGCCTACAGGGGTACGATTACGCGCACCCACCGTAGGCCAGGTAAGATGCGCCAGCATCGCCACCCGGCAGGTCTACCACCGACCGTAGGCCGGGTAAGGCAAAGCCGCCACCCGGCACTCACGGCAACCGCGGTTACGCCTGTTTAGCGGCTTCGGCTGCTTTAACAATCACCGCAAAAGCGTCAGCTTTCAGGGAAGCGCCGCCAACCAGCGCGCCGTCGATGTCCGGCTGGGTGAACAGTTCGGCAGCGTTAGAGGCGTTTACGGAACCGCCGTACTGAATAATAACCTGCTCTGCCACTTTCGCGTCGGCTTTGGCGATGTGGTCACGGATAAATTTGTGAACCGCCTGCGCCTGCGCAGGCGTTGCAGATTTGCCGGTACCGATCGCCCATACAGGTTCGTAAGCGATAACCACGCCTTCGAATGCCGCTGCGCCCTGGGTTTTCAGGACCGCGTCGATTTGACGAGCACAAACTTCTTCCGTTTTGCCCGCTTCGTTTTCCGCTTCGGTTTCACCGATGCACAGAACCGGAGTCAGACCCTGCTCTTTCAGCACGGCGAATTTCTTCGCGATCAGCTCGTCGGATTCTTTATGATAAGTACGACGCTCTGAGTGACCGATGATGATGTATTTTGCGCCGATATCTTTCAGCATTTCGGCAGAGGTTTCACCGGTGAATGCGCCGGACAGGTTCAGGTCGACGTTCTGCGCGCCCAGCACAATGTGGCTGCCCGCTGCGGCCTGTTTTGCCAGGTCGATGTACATTTCCGGCGGCGCAATCGCAACGCCACAACCGGTCACGCCAGCCAGCTCTTTACGCAGGTTAGCTACCAGTTCGTTTACCATGTGGCGGTTGCCGTTCAGTTTCCAGTTACCCATCACTAAAGGATGTCGCATTTTAATTCTCCACGCTGTAAGCGAGTTAGGGAATATTGCCGCCCCTCAGGGCAGCATGGTCTGTGAGTCAGTATAGAGATTGATCACCCCAAAGGCTTTGCTTTTCGTCATTTATTGTCGCCTTCGTTGCTATCCGATAACGTCAGCTTAATCGGTTCAACAGCGAAGGTCAGCCCCTTTTCGCCGTTATCTGCCACAACATAGCGAATGGCACCATCGGTTTCGGCGTAGTAAAGCTGACCTTTTCCCGCAGTAAGCAGTTTTTGCAGCTTTTGCTGGCTTTGCGCTTTGGTCATCGTCGGGATAAACACGCGCAATATGGCGCTCATATACTCGTGAGCTTTGGCTCTGGCCGATTTTTGCTCCGGCCCCTGAATGGGAAGCCAGGTGATCTGCATGGATTTGATCTTCAGCGTGCCGCGTTCGAGCGCGGTAGAGGCGTAAAGATTCTCGTTGATCTTACTGGCGGCGCGGGTCAAATTGACGCGATCCTTCACGCCCGAAATCGCGCGAAACTCATTGAGCGGCAGGTCGGGGTTGTCTGCGTTAAATTTTTCCCGAAACTGGCTGATGGATTGTTCGAACGTGGGGGAACCGGCCAGCAAATAGGGCGCGGTCACGCTGGCGGTCTCCTCAGCCAACGCGAATGCGCTCACGGTGAAGCCCGCCAGCCAGAGTAAAAACAGTGTTCCCCATCTCTTCATTACTATCGCCTTTTTACCAATCTGCTTCGATTAAAACGATAACCGTCGTACTTGTCAAAAACTGACGACTTCAGGGTAAACTATGCGCAATAACATAATAAGGAAGAATGCATGACCCTACAGCAGTGGTTATTTTCGATTAAAGGGCGCACTGGACGCCGTGATTTCTGGATTTGGATCGTCATCTGGCTGGTGGCGATGTTTTGCCTTTTTACCCTCGCGGGCAGCAACCTGATCGATATGCAAATCGCCGCGTTTGCGCTGGTTTGTCTGCAATGGCCTACCGCGACCGTGGTGGTAAAACGTCTGCATGACCGCGGTAAATCGGGTCTGTGGGCGCTGTTGTTTATTCTGGCGTGGATGCTGTTAGCGGGTAACTGGGCAATATTACCCGGCATCTGGCAGTGGATGGTGGGGCGTTTTATTCCCACGCTGGTGATGGTAATGATGTTAATCGAACTGGGCGCGTTTATCGGCACCCAGGGCGAGAATAAGTATGGCAAGGATACGCAGGACGTTAAATTCCGCTGATCACCAGTAATGTTCAGCGGTCATATGGCCCGGACGACGGCGCAAATGTTTGGCCATCTGCCGGGTATCTTTCAGCATTTGCTGGGTATCGCGCACCATCTGCGGGTTGCCGCACAGCATGACGTGGCTGGTCTCAGGCGTCAGCGGTAATCCGGTAGCCTCTTCCAGCGCGCCGCTTTCTATCAGCGCCGGAACGCGCCCGGTCAGCGAACCAGCGACGGTTTCACGACTGACCACTGTCTGAATACGGAGTTTACCTTCATAACGCCGCTGTAACTCCAGCATCAGCGGCAGATAGCTGAGATCCGCCGCGTAGCGCACGGCGTGCACCAGCACCAGATTCTCGAAACGCTCCAGATCTTTACCCTCCTGCAAAATGGAAAGGTAAGGACCAAGCGCCGTCCCCGTCGCCAGCATCCACAGCGTCTGGCAATCAGGCACTTCTTCCAGCACGAAGAAACCAGCCGCCTCGCTGACAAGCTGAACCTCATCGCCAGGCTTCAGCGCAGCCAGTCGGGGGCTGAGCTTTCCTTCCGGTACGGTGACCAGATAAAACTCAAGATCGGGATTATGCGGGGCGTTGACGTAAGAATAAGCGCGCTGCACGCGCTCGCCGTCGATTTCCAGTCCCAGCTTGGTGAACTGCCCGGCGGTGAAAGGCTGAACGGGAGCATGAACGGTGAGGCTAAACAGCGCATCGGTCCAGTATTCTACTTTGGTTACTTTGCCTGTTACCCAGTCCGCCATGGTGATCTCCTCTTGGTTTCGTTACCTTATCTTCGTCGCTCGGCGTTAACATTTCCAGCCCCGCAAGGCTGGAAAGCTCTCCAGGACAAATATTTTCAGAGGATGTGACGCTGAACATCAGGATCTTTGCGATCCAGATAGTGAATCGATTTGATGCGGCGAATGGTGCGGGATTTTCCGCGGATCAGCAGCGTTTCGGTGGTGGCGATATTTCCCTTGCGGCCAATCCCTTCCAGCAAATCACCTTTGGTAATGCCGGTGGCGGAGAAAATCACGTTGTCGCTGCGCGCCATATCGTCGAGTCGCAGCACGTTGCCCGCCTCAATCCCCATCGCCTGACAGCGCGCCAGCTCATTTTCGCCGATGCGACGGTTCTCTTCGCTGTCGCCTTTAACGTGATGACGTGCCAGCAGGCGACCGTTCATATCGCCATCCAGCGCGCGGATCACCGCCGCCGAGACCACACCTTCCGGCGCGCCGCCGATGCCGTACAGCACGTCAACTTCGCTGTCCGGCATACAGGTCAGTATAGAGGCCGCCACGTCACCATCCGGAATGGCAAATACGCGCACGCCCAGTTGCTGCATTTCGGCAATGGTCTCGTCATGGCGCGGTTTGGCGAGAATAGTGACGGTCAGTTCGCTTAACGGTTTATGGAGCGCGGCGGCGATATTACGCAGGTTATCGGCCAGCGGCAAATTGAGGTCGATAGCGCCTTTTGCGCCCGGTCCGACAATCAGCTTTTCCATATACATGTCCGGCGCGTTCAGGAAGCTGCCTTTATCGCCGACCGCCAGCACCGCCAGCGCGTTCGCCTGGCCCATAGCGGTCATCCGGGTGCCTTCAATGGGATCAACCGCGATATCCACCGCGTCGCCCTGGCCGGTACCGACCTGCTCGCCGATATAGAGCATCGGTGCTTCGTCGATTTCGCCTTCACCAATCACGATGGTCCCGTCAATATTGACCTGATTAAGCATAATGCGCATGGCGTTAACCGCCGCGCCGTCAGCGGTGTTTTTATCGCCGCGTCCTAACCATTTATAGCCTGCCAGCGCCGCCGCTTCGGTGACGCGCGAAAATTCGATTGCCAGTTCCCGTCTCATTACCAACTCGTTTAAGCAGAAAAATTGCGCGCAGTTTAGCACACGCAGGATAGACAACCCTACCGGCACAAGGTGTACTCTTCCGTACAGTCAGCCAGGGAGGCGCTATGTCGCGAAAAAATAAGAAAGTAGCGTTAACGGTAGAGGAGCGTTGTCGGGCGATATTCGGCGATGAACCGCCCGTCCGGTACGTATGGGAACCTGAATTTGACTATGCAGACAAAGAACTTCAGGCGCTGGCGGCGACGGACTGGCGAGACATCACCGAACATCAGTTGAGCTGCTATTACGTGTTGAACCTTGTTTACAACGAACCGATGCAGCCAGAACTGTTCCGCTATTTATTTCCTCTGTGCCTGGCTAAATGGCGTGAAAGGCTGTTAGAAGATGCCGACCGCGATCATTTTGACGAATCACTACTCCAGGCGCTGCGGCGACCTTATCTGTGGCGGGAAATGATGGATGCCAGCCAGCGTCGGCAGGTGCGCGCTTTTATTATCGACACGATGCTGGCGCGAATGGATAACGAGCGTGGTTTTGGCGTTTCGCTCTCGTGGCTGTCTGTATTCAATGATATTGGCGGTACCGCGCCGGTGATGCGCATCATCTGGTCCCGCTGGTGGTCGCTGGATTCCGTCGGCAAAGCGGTATGCGCCCTGCAATATGCCGCGCATCTCATCTATGCCTGCGATGACAATATCCTCGGGGGCGGCGCTGGCTGGTACCATCCCTTAAGCTATTCCGACGCCTGGTCGCAAGAGAACTGGGTATTTCTGTACGGGGCATTAACGCCAGGAAAAATACTGGAGGGTGTGCAGGCGGCGGCAGAAAAATTGCGCGGCGAGCCGGAAGAGGACATTGCGGCGCGTATCGCCCAGGATGCGCTTAATGCGGTCGAGATTATTACGATTCAGATTGAGGATGTGCTGACGGAACTGGCGTGCGGCACATAGCGTCAGGCATTCGAATAGCGTTCCGTTTCCGGCATCCAGCGCTCAATCAGCGCGACCGCCTGCTGCGGGTAACGTTCGTGAATATGGCGTGCCAGGCGCTGAACTTCGGGGATCATCGCCTGATCGCGCAGCAAGTCGGCGACTTTAAATTCGGCGTTGCCGGTCTGCCGCGTACCCAGCAGTTCACCCGGTCCGCGAATTTCGAGGTCTTTTTGCGCGATGATAAAACCGTCGGTGCTGTCGCGCAGGACCTGTAACCGTTTTTGCGCGGTTTTGGACAGCGGCGATTTGTAAAGCAGCACGCAGTGGGAGGCCACCGCGCCGCGCCCGACGCGTCCGCGTAGCTGGTGAAGCTGCGCCAGTCCCAGACGCTCCGGGTTTTCGATAATCATCAGGCTGGCGTTGGGCACGTCCACGCCCACTTCAATCACCGTCGTCGCCACCAGCAAGTGCAGTTCGCCCTGCTTAAAGGATTGCATGACGGCTTGTTTCTCAGCCGGTTTCATCCGCCCGTGCACCAGGCCGACATTAAGCTCCGGCAGCGCCAGCTTCAGCTCTTCCCACGTCGCTTCTGCGGCCTGTGCTTCCAGCAGGTCAGACTCTTCAATGAGCGTACAAACCCAGTACGCCTGCCGCCCTTCGGTGGTACAGGCATTGCGCACGCGGTCAATGATATCGCTACGCCGGGCGTCCGGAATGGCAACCGTAGTAACGGGCGTGCGGCCCGGCGGCAGTTCGTCAATGACTGAAGTATCCAGATCGGCGTAAGCCGTCATCGCCAGCGTGCGCGGGATCGGCGTGGCGGTCATGATCAACTGATGGGGATGAAAACCCTGCTGCTGGCCTTTCTCCCACAGCGCCAGCCGCTGATGGACGCCGAAACGGTGCTGTTCGTCGATGATCACCAGCGCCAGGCCGTTAAACTGCACCTGTTCCTGGAAGATGGCATGGGTACCCACCACCATCTGCACCTGTCCGCTGGCAATCGCCTCCTGCTGAGCAAGCCGCGCTTTGCCTTTTTGCTTGCCCGCCAGCCAGCCGACGTTAATACCGAGCGGTTCAAACCAGCTACGGAAGTTGTTGGCGTGCTGTTCGGCGAGCAGCTCAGTCGGGGCCATCAGCGCCACCTGCCTGCCGTGCGCGATAGCGCGCAGCGCGGCGAGGGCGGCGACCAGCGTTTTGCCTGAGCCGACATCGCCCTGCACCAGGCGCATCATCGGAAAGTCCAGCGCCATATCATGTTCGATTTCCGCCACTACCCGCGTCTGTGCGCCGGTCGGTTTAAAGGGCAGGGAGGCGAGAAAACGGTTTTTTAACTCATCCTGCGGGCTGAGCGGCTGCGCATGATAGCGCTGAGCACCTGCACGTAGCGCAAGCATGCTGAGATTGTGCGCCAGCAGTTCTTCAAGAATAAGACGCCGTTGCGCGGGATGCTGGCCCGTTTCCAGATCGGCCAGTTGCAGTGATGGCGGTGGACGGTGCAGGGTGCGCAGCGCTTCCGGCAGCGTCATCATCCCCAGCGCCAGCTGCGGTGGTAACAGCTCGGTAATCGCACAGGTATCCAGCAGATCCAGCGCCTGATCGGTCAGCTTACGCAGCGTCGCCTGTTTCACGCCTTCCGTCGTCGGATAGACCGGCGTCAGCGTCTCCTGGAGTTCCGGCGTGCTGAGATCGCCCTGTACGCGATACTCGGGATGGATCATCTCCGCGCCGTACTTCCCGCGTTTTGCTTCCCCGTAGGCCAGCACGCGTCGCCCGGTGGCGAGGCTGTTTTTCATCGCCGCGTTGAAGTTGAAGAAGCGCATGGTCAGGATGCCGGAGCCGTCGCTGATTTGACAGGTCATCATCCGGCGACCGCCGAAGGTGATATTGCTGTTCAGCACTTCGCCTTCCACGGTGGCGTAAATACCGGGCAGCAACTCACCGATGGGATAAAGCTGAGTGCGGTCTTCGTAGCGCAGCGGGAGATGTAAAAGCAGATCCTGCACGGTATGCAGGCCAATCTTTGCCAGCTTGCTGCTCTGCGCCGCGCCGACGCCGGTCAGGGAGCTAAGCGGGATGGCGTCCAGCAACCGGCCCTGCATGATTTAGCCTGCGGCCTGCATGGTTGACCACCATGCGGCGTCTGCATCAAGCTCGCCCTGCTCGTTGACGCGCGGATAGTGCAGGCCCTTGCGCTTTGCGACGCGTGCCAGTACCGGATAGCCGCCTTCAAACAGCAGGCGCTGCTGTTCTTCTTCCGGCAGGGTGCTGTTTTCACGCAGGTACATGCCCGCGTTTTGCCGCTGGCGCTGCGCTTCATAGAGGATCAATGCGGAGGCGACGGAGACGTTAAGCGACTGCACCATGCCGACCATTGGAATGATGATATCCTGGTCCGCGAGGGCTAACGCTTCCTGAGTAATACCGGTTTTTTCCTGCCCCATCAGGATGCAGGTGGGCCGGGTATAGTCGATTTCGCGAAAATCGACGGCCTTGTCGGAAAGGTTGGTCGCTAAAATCTGCATACCGCAGCCTTTCAGATGCGTAACGGCATCGCCGATGGTGCGGTGAGTTTTGACCTCAACCCAGCTGTTGCTTCCCGCCGCAGCGGAAGCCATCGTGCGCATCCGGTTGCCCGGCCAGACGGCGTGAACTTCATGCACGCCGATGGCGTCAGCGGTACGGATAATCGCCGAGACGTTATGAGGTTTATGCACCTGCTCCATGCACACCGTCAGATCGGGCTGACGTCTGGCGAGCATCTCGCGTATACGCGCATAACGTTGTGGATTCATACGCTAATTTCGGTTACGGGTGACTTTAATGACGTCCGGCATCACGCGAATTTTGCGCATAATATTCGCCAGCTGCACGCGGTCGCGCGCGGTCAGGCGAATAAAGGCGCTGTAGACGCGGCCATCTTTCTCTTCCGTGTTCAGGCTCTGGATATTTGAGGACGCCGTGTTGATCGCCGCCGTCAGGTTCGCCAGCGCGCCCTGATGGTTAAACATATCCACTTTGATCTCGGTGATAAACTCCTGCTCGGTCTCTTTATCCCACTCAACCGCCATAAACTTCTCCGGCTCTTTCTGGTAGCCGCGAATATTTCGGCAGGATTCATGGTGAATGACCAGACCTTTACCGGGGCTGACGTGCGCGATGATCGGATCGCCGGGGATCGGACGGCAGCACTTGGCAAACGTGATCAGCACGCCATCTGCGCCTTTGATCGGCAAATGCCCGCTGCTCGGTTGAAGGGTTGTCGCATCACCCTGCTGGAGATTTTTCGCCACCACCACACTCATTGCATTGCCCAGACCAATTTCTGCCAGTAAATCATCCAGCGAAGCAAGCTTCATGCGGTCAAGCTCACGCTGAATACTTTCCTGTGGGATCTCAGCCAGCTTGCGGCTACCGCCCAGCGCGTGATTGAGCAGACGTCGGCCAAGGCTCACCGAGTCGTCGCGCTTGAGGTTTTTCAGCAGCTGGCGAATTTTGGCGCGTGCTTTCGAGCTGACGACAAAGTTCAGCCAGGCCGCGTTAGGACGTGCGCCCGGCGCGGTAATAATCTCAATGGTCTGACCGCTGGTGAGCGGCTGCGACAGCGGATACGGCTGGCGATCCACGCGCGCACCGACGCAGGCGTGACCGATATCGGTATGTACCGCGTAGGCGAAGTCGACTGGCGTCGCACCAGCAGGAAGTTCAACAATACGGCCTTCCGGCGTGAAAACGTAAATCTCATCGGGGAAGAGATCGGATTTAACGCTCTCGATAAATTCAAAGGAGCTACCGGCGCTTTGCTGAAGTTCAAGCAGGCTTTGCATCCAGCGCTGGGCGCGGATTTGCGCCGTGGTGCTGGTTTCACCATGCTCTTTATAAGCCCAGTGCGCCGCGACCCCCATTTCCGCCATCTGATCCATGTCTTCGGTGCGCACCTGCACTTCCACCGGTACGCCGTGCGGGCCGATCATGGAGGTGTGCAGGGACTGATAGCCGTTCGCTTTCGGAATGGCGATATAGTCTTTCATGCGGCCCGGACGCGGTTTGTACAGGCTGTGCATCTGGCCCAGCACGCGGTAACAGGTGTCGGCATCCTGAACAATGACGCGGAACGCGTAAATGTCCATGATCGAGTGAAAACGCTGCTCTTTGAGCACCATTTTGCAGTAAATCGAGTAAAGATGTTTCTCGCGACCGCTGACGCGACAGGGGATACCGGCTTCCTGCAAACGCCCTTCGATTTCAGAGAGGATTTTCTGGATCATCTCTTTACGATTGCCGCGCGCGGCTTTCACCACCTCTTTAATCACGCGATAGCGGTTCGGGTGCAACGCTTCAAAGCCCAGCTCTTCCAGCTCGGTTTTGATGTGATGGATACCTAAACGGTGCGCCAGCGGACTATAGATTTCGAGGGTTTCACGGGCGATGCGGCGACGCTTGTCCGGGCGTAAAGCCCCCAGCGTGCGCATATTGTGAGTGCGGTCAGCGAGTTTGATGAGAATGACGCGGATATCCTGCACCATCGCCATGATCATCTTGCGAAAGTTTTCGGCCTGCGCCTCTTTCTTGTCGCGAAATTTAAGCTTATCCAGCTTAGAGACCCCTTCCACCAGTTCGGCAACGCTTTTGCCAAACAGCTGTTCCATGTCCTGATAGGTGGCGGGGGTATCTTCAATCACATCATGCAGCAGCGCGGCCATCAGCGTTTCATAGTCGAGTTTCATCTCGGCCAGAATGCAGGCCACCGCTACCGGGTGCGTGATATAGGGTTCACCGCTTGAACGTGTCTGACCCTCGTGAGCGTCACGTGCAACGAGATAAGCCTGCCGAAGACGCTTAATCTGGTCTTCCGGCAGGTAGTTTTGAATCAGCTGATTCAGGCTTTCAAACAGATACAAGGGCGACCCGCTTTGTGATTAACGACGACCTTCAGCAATAGCGGTAACGGCTTGTATTTCAGCGGCTTCCTGCTCTTGCTGTTCCTGGCGCTCGCGCACGTCGAGGATCTGGTTGTTGATCAGACCTTCTTCGATTTCGCGCAGCGCGATAACGGTAGTTTTATCGTTTTCTTCCGGTACCAGCGGATCCTTTCCGCCTACCTGCATCTGACGAGCGCGACGCGCGGCGACCAGTACCAGGTCAAAACGGTTACCAATTTTCTCTACAGCGTCCTGAACAGTTACGCGTGCCATACTTAAAATGCTCCACAGATGAAGAAAGGACTGGGCATGATACTGAAAGTGAGTTCAGTCTGCCAACAGTTTGGTGATTAAAGCGTCATGTCGCTGTTTCTGGCGGCTCATCCGCAGACGTTCAGCGCGAATGATGGTCTTCAGATCGCCGATAGCGGTGTCGAAATCATCATTCACAATAAGATAATCATATTCGGCGTAATGGCTCATTTCTGCAACTGCCTGGGCCATGCGTTTTGCAATAACCTCTTCGCTATCCTGACCGCGACCGCGCAAACGGCGATCCAGCTCAAGCTTCGACGGCGGCAGGACAAATATACTGCGTGCCTGCGGCATTTTCTCTCGAATTTGCTGCGCGCCCTGCCAGTCAATATCCAGAAAAACATCTACGCCCGTCGCCAGCACTTGCTCAATGGCTTCGCGTGACGTGCCGTAGTAATTGCCAAAAACCTCTGCATGCTCAAGAAAGGCATTATTGCTAATCATGGTTCTGAACTCATCATGATTCACAAAGAAGTAGTGTTCACCGTGCGCTTCACCCGGACGCGGCGCGCGCGTGGTGTGCGAAACGGAAACCTGAGTATCGTACAACGGCTGGGTTTTTAGCAAAGCCTGAATCAGGCTGGACTTACCCGCGCCGCTGGGGGCAGAAACAATATAAAGCGTGCCTTGAGCCATGAGAATCTTATGTATGTGTTAAACGAAAGTGAGCTTACATACGAGCCTATTATACACGTCGCCGCTGCGTGACGTAGCCTTCGTCACACTTTTTGCGCCAGTTTCTTGCATTTTGCGTACTGTTTTCCCGTTTTCTCCCTCAGTTGCAGCAACAAGACAAAAATTCTGGAAGCATGCCCGAAAGATCCTCTTTTGCCTCTCGCCAGCGGGCGAAGCTCCAGGCTATACCCTCTGCATTACGCAAAGGAGGCTGAATATGTGGCGACGGACAGGCGTTTTGTTAGGGGTAATGTTGTGGATGACGCAGAGCTGGGCGCTTTGTCCGGTGTGGTCTCCAGCCAGGGCAGAGCAAGAAATTGCGCAGCTTAATGCACAACTCAGGCAGTGGAATGAGGCGTACTGGCAGCAGGGAGCCAGCGAGGTCAGCGACGGCGTCTATGACCAGCTAAGCGCGCGACTGGCCCAGTGGCAGCGCTGTTTTACTTCTGCGACGCACAGCGACCTGACGTCTCCTGCTATCAGCGGTACGGTTAATCATCCTGTGGCGCATACCGGCGTGCGGAAGCTGGCGGATAAACAGGCGCTGGTGCAGTGGATGGCCGGAAAACAGGATCTCTGGATCCAGCCGAAGGTCGACGGCGTCGCCGTCACCCTGGTCTATCGCCACGGTAAGCTGGCACAGGCAATCAGCCGGGGAAACGGGCTGAAAGGGGAAGACTGGACGGAAAAGGTCCGGCAGATCCCCTCAATACCGCAAACGACATCCGGCGCGCTGGCGGACGCCGTCCTTCAGGGCGAGCTGTTCCTGCTGCGTGAGGGGCATATTCAGAAGCAGATGGGCGGCATGAATGCGCGTTCAAAAGTCGCCGGGGCGATGATGCAACAAGGGGAAAGCAACACGCTGACCCAGTTGGGCGTATTTATCTGGGCGTGGCCGGATGGGCCGCAAAAAATGGAGCAACGTCTGACGCTGTTAAGTCAGGCGGGGTTTCCTCTGGTTCAGCGTTATTCACAGAATGTGACGCGGCTGGAAGAGATAATCGAATGGCGCGATCGCTGGTTTACAACACCGCTGCCGTTTGTTACAGATGGCGTGGTGATTCGTTCTGCCATTGAGCCGGAGGGGAAACACTGGCTACCGACACAGGGCAGTTGGGTCGCGGCCTGGAAATATAAACCTGCTTCTCAGGTTGCCGAGGTGAAAGCCATCAATTTCACGGTGGGCCGTACCGGGAAAATTGCCGTCGTGGCGCAACTCTTGTCAGTAACGCTGGATGATAAACAGGTGCAGCGGGTGAATGTTGGCTCCCTGGCGCGTTGGCAAACGCTGGATATTGCGGCGGGCGATCAGGTATTGATAAGCCTTGCCGGGCAGGGGATCCCTCGCATTGATAGCGTTGTCTGGCGAAGCACTCAGCGCGCGAAACCGACGCCACCTGCGCAGAAATACAATGCGCTCACCTGTTTTTACGCTACTCCCGGCTGCGAGGAGCAGTTTATGGCCCGGCTCGAATGGCTGGGGTCGAAATCGGTTTTCGATATTGATGGTCTTGGTCGCGCAGGCTGGCAGACGCTGCATCAGGCGCACAATTTTACGCATATCTTCTCATGGTTGGCGCTGACGCCGGAGCAGTTGCGCAATACGCCCGGGGTTACGCCCTCGCGCGCCGCACAGCTCTGGCATCAGTTCAATCTGGTTCGTCAGCAGCCTTTCAAACGGTGGGCGACGGCACTGGGTTTACCGCTTAACAGGGCGGCGCTGGGGGCGCTGGCGGATAATCGCTGGGAAGAGATAGTGGCGCGAGATGAGCAAGGCTGGCAACGTTTTCCCGGTATGGGAAGCACGCGGGCGCAGCGCATGGTGAGCGCGGTACATCACCCGGATATTTCCTGTCTGGCGCAGTGGCTTGCCGACCAGAAAATACCCGGGTTTTAAATTCAGTGCGCGTTGTGTTTGTAGTAAAACACCGGTAAGCCCAGCTTCAGGCGCAGCGCCAGCAGGCGGGCCGTAAAGCCAAACAGCAGGGTAGCGATAACCACGATATCGTGATTACTCACGTAATGCTGTAGCGCAACATAGAGCACGGCGGCGGAAAACGACACGCCAGCGTAAAGCTCTTTCTGGAAGACCAGCGGAATGCGTTTACAAAACATATCGCGCAGCACGCCGCCAAATACGCCGGTCACTACGGCAGCAATGGTGGCGATAATCGGTCCTTCCCCCATATCCAGCGCTATCTGTGCGCCAATAATGGAAAACACCACCAGGCCCAATGCATCCAGAACCAGAAACAGCTTACGCAAGTAGGGCATCACCGGGGCCACAATAGTGGTCAGCACCGCAGCCGTGGCGACAATAATCACGTACTCCGGATGTTTTACCCAGCCCAGCGGATAGTGGCCTAACAGAATATCGCGCACCGACCCACCGCCAAGTGCGGTCGCCGTGGCAATGATGATCACGCCAAACGTATCCATGCGCCGACGCCCGGCAGCCAGCGCACCCGTCATGGCTTCAGCAGTAATGCCGATAAGATAAAGAATATGCAGTAACACAAACGCCCCCTGAAATTGGTGGCGAAAGAGTAGCGATTTGCGCGCTGTATCACGATTGAGATTTTCTAAGGTGAAGTAATTTGGTTTAGAAAAACTAATGTCCGGATAGGATGCTAACCTTAATTTGTGCGAGTGTGGCCTTTTCCAGGAAATTTTTTGGCTTAGAAAAGCTAAAGTGGCCCACCGCTGGCGGGCCATCAGAATTGAGCGTTACTCAATATTCTGGATCTGTTCCCGCATCTGCTCAATCAGCACTTTCAACTCAATCGCAGAGTTGGTCACCTCAGCATTAATCGACTTCGACGCCAGCGTATTCGATTCGCGATTGAACTCCTGCATCATAAAGTCCAGACGGCGACCGACGGCCTCTTTTTTCTTCAGGATGTTCCAGGTTTCTTTCACGTGCGCTTCGAGGCGATCAAGCTCTTCCGCCACGTCGATACGCTGCGCCATCAGCACCAGTTCCTGCTCAAGGCGGTTATTTTCCAGTTGAACCTGAGCGTCTTCCAGTTTGGCGACCAGACGTTCACGCTGCCACTGTAAAATCTCCGGCATATGGGCGCGTACTTTGGCGACTTCGGCGCTGACGCCGTCCAGCCGCTGCTCAATTAAACCTTTCAACGCCTGACCTTCGGTTTCGCGGGCGACGATAAAGTCGTCCAGCGTGCCATCCAGCGCGGCCAGAATTTCGCTGGCGATAGCATCCAGATCCTGCTCCTGAGCGGCCATCACGCCCGGCCAGCGCAGGATATCTACCGGGTTGATTTCTCCCTCGTCGCTCTGCATTTTGACCCAGTTCGCTGATGCTACCAGTTGCTTCGCCAGTTTTTCGTTGAGGATCAGCTCTCCTTGCGCGCTGGCGTCCGGTTCGAAGCGCAGACTGCACTCGACTTTACCGCGCGTCAGACGGGTGCGAATACGCTCACGAACGACCGGTTCAAGGCTACGGAACTGCTCCGGCAGACGAAAATAGGTTTCCAGATAACGCTGGTTTACCGAGCGCATCTCCCAGGTGGCGCTGCCCCATTCGCCCTTGATTTCACGGCGGGCATAAGCGGTCATACTGCGGATCATAAACGTTCCTGTTTTTAAAGGAGAGATGGGAGGATTATAGCTTTCACTGCCCTGGCAGGATAGGAATAACCGCCGGAAGTCCGTATAATGCGCAGCCACATTCGTTTCAAGCCGGAGAAATCACATGCGTCCAGCAGGTCGTAGCGTCAATCAGGTGCGTCCCGTCACCCTGACCCGTAATTATACAAAACACGCAGAAGGCTCCGTGCTGGTCGAATTCGGTGATACCAAAGTGCTGTGCACCGCGTCCATCGATGAAGGCGTGCCGCGCTTCCTGAAAGGTCAGGGCCAGGGCTGGATCACCGCCGAGTACGGCATGCTGCCGCGTTCGACCCATACCCGTAACGCCCGCGAAGCGGCGAAGGGCAAGCAGGGCGGCCGCACCATGGAAATCCAGCGTCTTATCGCGCGCGCACTCCGTGCGGCGGTTGATTTAAAAGCGCTCGGTGAGTTCACCATTACTCTCGACTGCGACGTGATTCAGGCCGATGGCGGCACGCGGACGGCGTCTATTACCGGTGCCTGTGTGGCGCTGGCCGATGCGCTGAACAAACTGGTCGCGGCAGGCAAGCTGAAAACCAACCCGCTGAAAGGGATGGTGGCCGCAGTCTCCGTGGGTATCGTCAATGGCGAAGCGGTCTGCGATCTGGAATATGTTGAAGACTCCGCCGCCGAAACCGATATGAACGTGGTGATGACCGAAGACGGTCGCATTATTGAAGTACAGGGGACGGCAGAAGGCGAACCGTTCACTCACGAAGAGCTTCTCACCCTGCTAGCGCTGGCCCGGGGGGGAATAGAATCCATTGTCGCCACACAGAAGGCGGCGTTAGAAAATTGATGTTAAGGCGACTGAGAGGTCGCCTTTTTTTTGCCTGAAAAATGAAACCCGGAGGAGTATCGACATGAAACCGTATCAGCGCCAGTTTATTGAATTTGCGCTCAGCAAGCAGGTACTGAAGTTTGGCGAGTTCACGCTGAAATCCGGACGTAAGAGTCCCTATTTCTTCAACGCCGGACTGTTTAATACCGGGCGCGATCTGGCACTGCTTGGCCGTTTCTATGCCGAAGCGCTGGTCGATTCTGGTATCGATTTCGATCTGCTGTTTGGTCCTGCCTATAAAGGCATTCCGATTGCGACGACCACGGCCGTCGCGCTGGCGGAGCATCACGATCGCGACCTGCCGTACTGCTTTAACCGTAAAGAAGCTAAAGACCACGGCGAAGGCGGTAATCTGGTGGGCAGCCCGCTTCAGGGAAAAATCATGCTGGTGGATGACGTCATCACCGCCGGTACTGCTATCCGTGAATCGATGGAAATTATCCAGGCAAACGGCGCAGAGCTGGCTGGGGTGCTGATTTCGCTGGACCGACAGGAACGCGGCCGTGGCGAGATCTCCGCGATTCAGGAAGTGGAACGCGACTATGGCTGCAAGGTGATTTCCATCATCACTCTGAAAGAGCTGATTGCGTATCTGGAAGAGAAGCCGGAGATGGCCGAGTCTCTGGCGTCGGTACGCGCCTACCGGGAAGCATACGGAGTGTAAATCATTCCCCGGCAGGATGGCTGCCGGGGCATTTTTAGATCAGCTTCGCGCCCTGCGTATTTACAAACAGGGAATAAATTGACGTACTGGAGGCCATAAACAGCCGATTACGCTGCTCGCCGCCAAAACAGAGGTTAGCGCAACGTTCCGGTAATTGAACGGTTCCGATATGTTTCCCCTGGACGTTGAAAACCCGCACGCCATCAAGTTCTTCAGTACCGGTGCCCCAGCCGCACCACAGGTTGCCGTCCACATCGCAGGCGATGCCGTCCGCCGTGCCATTGCCGCAGTCAATATGCGTTCTCTTGTTTTGCAGCGCGTTATTCACCACGTCATAGGCCAGAATCAATCGGTTTGGCGCAGCACGGCTTTCGACAACGTACAGTATTTTTTCGTCAGGTGAAAAGCACAGGCCGTTAGGACCTTTAACGTCACCGAGAACTACATCTAATTTACGGCTTTGCGGATCAAGCCGATAAACGTTTTGCGGCAGTTGCGGCTCGGCTTTATGGCCTTCATAAAATCCTGTTATGCCAAAAGGCGGATCGGTAAACCAGATGGAACCATCCGACTTCACGACGATATCGTTGGGCGAGTTAAGCGGCTTACCGTCGAAGCTATCAGCCAGCACGGTAATGGTTCCGTCGTATTCAGTGCGGGTGATGCGCCGCGTGTCGTGCTCACAGCTAATCAGACGGCCCTGACGATCGCGGGCGTGGCCGTTCGTATTATTGGCAGGGCGACGGAATATGCTGGTTTCCCCGGAAACCTCATCCCAGCGCATAATGGCGTTATTAGGGATGTCGCTCCATAACAGCATCTGCATATCGCCAAACCAGACCGGACCTTCCGCCCAGCGAAAGCCCGTCGCGATTTGCTCCACCTTCGCGCTGGCGACCATATATTTACGAAAGCTATCATCAACGGCAGTGACGCGTGGATCGGGATAACGCCCGGACGGTGTCCAGCCAGCAATGCTTTTTTGGCTTAACAGTAATGTGGCGGTGGCAAGACCGCTCAGTTTTAACAATTCCCGCCGTGATGTTGCCATTGATCCTCTCCGTAGCTGCTAAACGATACAGTTCAATGGATAGTAGGAGAGAGCAAAGATAGAAAGCATCTGGCAATTCAACGAATTAACCTGGTGTTTCTTACAAAAATGAGAGTAATGCAGCCTGACAGGCTGCATAGAAGGTATTACTGTAATTGCGCGGCAATCAGCGGCCAGCGGGCGTCAAAATCTTCCGTCGGGCGATATTTAAAGTCGCTCCGCACAAAGCGTGACAGCATTCCTTCGCAGAAGGCCAGCAGCTGACTGGCAAGCAGCGTTTCATCCGTTACATAGCCTTCGCCTTCGCGCATGCGCTTTTCCCGCAGCACCTGACGCAACTGAGCTTCAATACGCTCGAAAAGCTGGCTGATACGCCCCTGAAGCCTGTCCTGCTCGAACATCAGCGCATGACCGGTCAGGATGCGTGTCAGCCCTGGATTACGCTCACCAAACCCCAGAATCAACTGTACGATCAGGCGCAGGCGCGCGGTCGTATCCTTTTCATCCTTAAGGATCAGATTGATGCGGGTAATCAGGCTATCTTCGATAAACTCAATCAGGCTATCGAACATGCGCGTCTTGCTGGGAAAATGACGATACAGCGCCGCTTCAGAAACGCCTACCGAGGCCGCCAGCTTCGCCGTAGTAATACGTTGACTACCATCGCTGGATTCAAGCATCAGCGCCAGAGATTGAAGTATTTCTTCGCGACGGTTCCTTTTCGCAGTTTGTTTTTCTGCCATGTTGCAAAATACCCCTGAAAATAAGCAATAGTCAGGCGAGCATCCACACAGCGACCGCAAACTCAGGGTTTGCGGTAATGTTATAGCTTTGTGCGCGGTGGGATGCGTTACGTTTTATTTACGCCCGGAGTGGCCGAAGCCGCCTTCGCCACGATCGGTGGCGTCAAACGATTCCACCAGATTAAATTCAGCCTGGACTACCGGAACAAATACCATCTGGGCGATGCGCTCGCCGGGTTCGATGGTGAAATGATCCTGACCACGGTTCCAGATGGAGACCATCAGTTGCCCCTGGTAGTCGGAATCAATCAGACCCACCAGATTGCCCAGCACGATGCCATGTTTATGACCGAGACCGGAGCGTGGCAGCATCACCGCCGCGAGCGACGGATCGGCGATATGAATCGCCAGCCCGGTAGGCAGCAGCGCGGTTGCGCCCGGAGCCAGCTCAAGGGCTTCGTCAAGGCAGGCGCGCAGGTCAAGGCCGGCTGAGCCGGAGGTGGCATAGGTGGGCAGTGGAAATTGCTCACCAACGCGCGGGTCCAGAATCTTAACGTCGATTTTTTTCATCATAACGGGTAACGATCTCGTCGAGTAATAATTGGCCAAGGAGCGCTTTCCGCTCAAGCGGTAAGACTTTATCTCCCTCCTGCCAGAAAAGGTGCAATGCATTGCTGTCGCTATTAAACCCTTGATTGGAAAGCGAAACATCATTTGCACAGATTAAATCAAGGTTTTTGCGGGTTCGCTTTTGCCGGGCGTATTCTTCCACATTATTTGTTTCGGCGGCAAACCCAACAACATAAGGCCGATGATCGATAAGTGCGGCGACCCCGGCAACGATATCCGGGTTTTTGACCATTTTTATTGTTAATTCATCGCCTTGCTTCTTAATTTTTTCATCGGCGACGGCGGCGGCGCGGTAGTCTGCCACGGCAGCGCAGCCGATAAAAATATGCTGCTGCTGAACGCTTGCCTGTACCGCCGCTTCCATTTCCAGCGCCGTGGTGACGTCAACACGCTGTACCAACGGCGGCGTTGGCAGCGATACGGGACCGGCAACCAGAGTAACCTTCGCCCCGCGTTTGGCGGCAGCGGCGGCGATAGCAAACCCCATTTTGCCAGAGCTGTGATTGGAGATATAGCGTACCGGGTCCAGTGGTTCCCGCGTCGGGCCTGCGGTAATCATAATATTCAGATGTTGCAGATCGTTGACCGGAGAGAAGTGCGCGGCGGCCATATCGACGATAGTCAGTGGGTCAAGCATCCGCCCCGGCCCGACATCACCGCACGCCTGACTGCCGCTATCCGGCCCCCAGATCAGCAGCCCGCGGTCGGCCAGAACGCGTAAATTATGCTGTGTCGCGGCGGCACGATACATCTGCTGATTCATGGCGGGCACCACCGCGACGGGCGCAGGCGTAGCCAGGCAGATGGTAGAGACTAAATCGTTGGCCATACCCGCTGCAACGCGCGCCAGTAAATCGGCGGTGGCGGGAGCCAGAATCACCAGATCGGCCCATTTCCCCAGCTCAATATGCCCCATCGCCGCTTCGGCTGCCGGATCGAGCAGGCTGTCGGAAACGGGATAACCTGAAACGGCCTGTAGGCTTAAAGGGGTAATAAACGCTTTGGCGGCGTCGGTCATCGCCACGCGTACATCCGCCCCGCGATCGCGCAGGCGACGTACCAGCTCCGGCGTTTTATAGGCGGCAATGCCGCCGCTCACGCCAAGAACGATTTTTTTACCGGCCAGGCTCATCATGATTCTTTCCTGTTGGATTGCACCAGAAGCTGAGCATTTTATCACAAACCTTTTGTATCGTGCGGTCCGGGATCATTCACTTTGCGAGGCGCTACGCAAGAGTTGAAAACGCAGGTCGAAGCGGAAAATACCCTATGGCAGCATAGTGGCGGGTGTAAAGGGAGACGCCATATGAAAATGTCCAGAGAAGAACGGGAAAAGTTGCCGCGGGAAAAACTGCGGCGTTATGGCGTTGAAACGCTCAGTGAAGTGGAACTGCTGGCGCTGTTTTTGCGTACCGGCGCACGAGGTAAACACGTGATGACGCTGGCGACGGAATTATTGCGTCATTTTGATACGCTTTCTCAGCTGATGTCGGCAGACTGGAGGCAATTCGACCAAATAGAGGGCATCGGCATTGCGAAATATTGCCAGTTAAGAGCCATCGCAGAACTGGCCCGCCGCTGTTATAACGAACGCCTGCGGGAAAAGAAGGGGCTTTACAGCCCTGAGCTAACGCGAGAGTTTTTGAAAAGCCAGTTTACAGGTGAAAATCGTGAAGTCTTTATGGCAATTTATCTCGATAACCAGAACCGGATACTCAAACATCGTCGCCTGTTTTCCGGTACGCTAAGCCATGTCGAAGTGCATCCGCGGGAAATTGTACGAGAAGCCATCAACGTCAACGCTGCTGCCGTGATCCTCGCACATAATCATCCCTCGGGTAACGCCGAACCGAGTAAAGCTGATAAAATGATCACCGAACGTGTGGTAAGCTGCTGTCAGCTAATGGATATTCGCGTACTTGATCACCTGGTGATTGGACGTGGTGAGTACGTTTCCTTTGCGGAAAGAGGCTTAATTTAGCCCGGATCGCGCGATCCATCGGGATCTTTGTCTGTTCGGGACTTGAGCACACCGCCGACTCAGCGTATACTACGCCACCTTTGAGAATCTCGGGTTTGGCATTTGGGCCTGGTAATCGCGAGTTCACTTAGAACCGCCAGGACCGGGCTTTACAGCCTGACGAGGCGTCAATACCCCATACGAAGCTCGAGCTAATTTGATTTTTGGAGAATAGAAATGTCCCGAGTCTGCCAAGTTACTGGCAAGCGTCCGGTGACCGGTAACAACCGTTCCCACGCACTGAACGCGACTAAACGCCGTTTTCTGCCGAACCTGCACTCTCACCGTTTTTGGGTTGAGAGCGAGAAGCGTTTTGTCACCCTGCGCGTATCTGCTAAAGGTATGCGTGTAATCGATAAAAAAGGCATCGATACAGTTCTTTCTGAACTGCGTGCCCGTGGCGAAAAGTACTAAGTACTTAGAGGAAATAAATCATGGCTAAAGGTATTCGTGAGAAAATCAAGCTGGTTTCTTCTGCTGGTACTGGTCACTTCTACACCACCACGAAGAACAAGCGTACTAAACCGGAAAAACTGGAACTGAAAAAATTCGATCCAGTTGTCCGTCAGCACGTTTTATACAAAGAAGCTAAAATCAAGTAATTTTAGTGAATTGTATGAAAACCCCGCTCCGGCGGGGTTTTCTGTTTTCTGGCTCTGGAGAACATAAAAATGCCTGAATTACCTGAAGTTGAGACCAGCCGTCGCGGGATTGAACCGCATCTGGTGGGCGAAACTATTCTTCACGTCATTGTCCGCAACGGACGCCTGCGCTGGCCGGTGTCAGACGAAATCCATACTCTGAGTGACAAGCCAGTGCTCAGCGTGCAGCGGCGTGCGAAATACCTGCTGCTGGAGTTGCCGGACGGCTGGATTATCATTCACCTGGGGATGTCAGGCAGCTTGCGCATCCTCACAGAAGAACGCCCGGCAGAAAAGCACGACCACGTCGATATGGTGATGAGCAACGGTAAAGTGCTGCGCTATACCGATCCCCGGCGCTTCGGAGCCTGGCTGTGGACCAAAGAGCTGGAAGGGCATAACGTACTGGCGCACCTGGGGCCGGAACCGCTCAGCGATGCGTTTAATGCCGATTATCTGCAGCAGAAGTGCGCGAAGAAGAAAACCGCCATCAAGCCCTGGCTGATGGACAATAAGCTGGTGGTGGGCGTAGGCAATATTTACGCCAGCGAATCGCTGTTCGCCGCCGGGATCCATCCGGATCGGCTGGCGTCATCGCTTTCACGCGACGAGTGCGAACTGCTGGTGCGGGTCATCAAAGCGGTGCTGCTGCGTTCAATAGAGCAGGGCGGAACGACGCTGAAGGACTTCTTACAGAGCGACGGCAAGCCGGGCTATTTCGCCCAGCAGTTACAGGTCTATGGACGTAAAGGCGAACCGTGCCACGTTTGTGGAACACCGATTGTGGCAGCGAAGCATGCACAGCGGGCGACGTTTTACTGTCGCCAGTGCCAGAAGTAAATTACCTGAGCTTGTCCATCAGCGCCTGATGGACGCAGGCAGGCAGAAAATGCGTCACGTCGCCCGCGTGACGCGCGACCTCTTTTACCAGCGACGAAGAGATAAACGACCACTCTTTTGACGGCATCAGGAAGACGCTTTCCAGCTCCGGCATCAAGTGGCGATTCATATGCGCCAGTTGCATCTCATACTCAAAATCCGCCACTGCGCGCAGGCCGCGGATGAGGATGTTCGCCTGCTGATCGCGCGCGAAATTCGCCATCAAATCGCTGAACCCCACTACCGCAACGCCCGACAGATGCGATGTTGCCTCTTTCGCCAGCGCCACACGCTCTTCAAGGTTGAACATCGGTTTCTTGCTGGGGCTGGCGGCAATGGCGAGCACGACGTGATCGAACATGCGGGTCGCGCGGGTGACAATATCAATATGACCATTGGTGATGGGATCGAACGTCCCCGGATAAATTGCCCGTCTTTGCATAACAGCCCTCAATGCGTTTTGGGTGGCAGATACGGTTGTAGCAGATGCAGAAGCCGTTGTAACGCGCCCTGGTTCTGATGCAGGACTTCTACGGCATGGTGTCCATAGTAATTGCGATAATCTTCGTCCGTCAGCAACGAGGCAATCTCTTTGGTCAGGGAAGGCGCGTCTTCAACGGTGATCAGGCCGTCCGCCTGCTCCAGGCGTGCGCAGATATCTTTAAAATTAAAGGTATGCGGGCCCATCAATACCGGAATGGCGTGAGCGGCAGGCTCCAGCGGATTATGACCGCCACGTTCAACCAGCGAGCCGCCAACGAAAGCCAGATCGGCAATGCCATACAGCAGCATTAATTCGCCCATCGTATCGCCCACCACCACCTGCGTACTGCCGGAAGGTACTTCACCCGAAGAACGCGTGGTGTAACTCAGGCCCGCCTGACGCACGAGATTTACCGCATCCGGGAAACGTTCAGGATGACGCGGGACCAGAATAAGCAGCAGGTCAGGGAATTGTTGCAGCAGCGCCTGATGCGCAGCCAGCACCACGCTCTCTTCACCGTCGTGGGTACTGGTGGCAATCCACACCGGGCGGCGAGGTGCCCACTGGCGACGCAGCGTAATGGCTTTTGCCGCCAGCTGCGGCGTCACAGAAATATCGAACTTCAGGCTCCCGGTGACGGTTAGCTGGTTACGTTTCGCGCCAAGCTGGATAAAACGTTCGCCGTCCTCTTCATTCTGCGCTGCAATCAGAGTGATCCGGCGCAGCAGCGTTTTGATGAACTTGCCCAGCTTGCCATAGCCCTTGGCCGAGCGTGCCGAGAGACGCGCGTTAGCGATGACCAGCGGCGTTTTACGCTTATAGAGCGCCGTAATGAGGTTCGGCCACAGTTCCGTTTCCATGATCAACACCAGTTTCGGGTCGACTTTATTCAGGAAACGATTCATCGCGTCCGGCAGATCGTAGGGCAAATAGACGTGCTGAACATCTTTCCCGAACGCGGACTGGACGCGTTCAGAGCCGGTCGGCGTCATGGTGGTGACCGTAATGGGAAGCTCTGGGTAGCGGTGACGTAAAGCTCGCACCAGAGGGATTGCCGCGAGTGTTTCACCGACTGAGACCGAGTGCAGCATAATGCCGCCAGGCTTCAGCGGCGTGCGGTAAAAGCCGTAACGCTCGCCCCAGCGTTTGCGATATGCCGGAGCTTTACGACCACGCACCCAGAGCCGTACCCAAATGAGCGGCTGAATAAGGTAAAGCAATGTGGTGTAAAGCAATTGCAGCATAGGAGGTAATTGACTAATGAATGTGCTGGGGATTCTAAGTTTTTAGCGGAGCCTTTGCCATTACTTTTGCGGAATTTGGCTTAGGTGAGGGTAAATGGCAACCGAAAAGCAGCCCTGAGAGAGTATTTTTTAAATTTTATCGCCATATTTTAACGTTTAATCAAGATTATTCGTCATCGCTAAAGCGCATATTTTAGGGTGAAGATATTTTTTATGCGTTTGTTTTTATAGGCATTGTCTTGTTGTCAGGTTAAAAAACATTCATATCGGCTTGCAGGGCAAGTAATGGTACACTGTAGCGCTAAATTGTTGTGGATAGCGAGCGGGTAGCTGTAAGCCTGAGCGGTAGCGTGTCCGCAGGCGAAAGCTGTGTTATTTTTGTCGCGCCAGCTGCGGCGGGTTAAGTAAGTAGCCTGTTGAATCCATTCTTTTTTACCACGAAATGTCGGGCAGGGAGTCAGCATGATTATCGCGTTTTGCTTGTATAAATATTTCCCCTTTGGCGGCTTGCAGCGCGATTTTCTGCGCATCGCAAAAACCGTTGCGCAGCGCGGTGCAAAGGTTCGTGTGTATGTGCTTTCCTGGCAGGGGGAGCGCCCGGATAATGTGGAGATTGTGACAGTACCGGCAACCGCCTCAACCAATCATGGTAAAAACAAAGAATATTATCAGTGGGTGCATCAACATTTACAGCAACACCCGGTCGATAAAGTGATTGGCTTCAATAAGATGCCGGGCCTTGATATCTACTACGCCGCCGACGTCTGCTATGCCGAGAAGGTCGCCAAAGAAAAAGGCTTCTTTTACAAGCTGACCCCCCGCTATCGCCACTTTGCTGCCTTTGAAGAGGCCGTTTTTCGCAAAGGCGCAAAAACAGAATTGCTGATGCTTACTGACCGGCAAATTAACGATTTCAAAAAGCATTACGGCACCGAAGAGGCGCGTTTTCATATTCTGCCGCCGGGGATCTACCCTGACCGCAAATACAGCGCTCATGCCCCGGACTGCCGGGAAGCGTTTCGTCGGGAAAATAACATCGGTGCCGATGAATTTTTGCTGTTGCAGGTCGGATCAGACTTCTCCCGCAAGGGGGTTGATCGCAGCATCAGAGCTTTTGCCGCGCTGCCTGATATGGTTAAAGCAAATGCCAGACTGGTGGTGGTTGGGCAGGATAAACCTGGCAAATTTGAAGCACTGGCATCCCAGCTTGGCGTAAAAAAACAGGTCTGTTTTTACGCGGGCCGAAATGACGTCTCGAACCTGATGATGGCAGCAGATGTGCTGATCCATCCGGCGTATCAGGAAGCGGCTGGGATTGTGCTGCTGGAGGCAATTGCCGCCGGACTGCCGGTGCTGACGACTGAGGTATGCGGCTATGCGCACTACATTGATAAAGCGCAGTGCGGTGAGGTGATTGCCGAGCCGTTCAGCCAGGATCACCTCAATGCGGCGTTGGTAAAGACGGCTACAGACGGGACGCAGCGACGCCAGTGGGCGGAAAACGCCCGACATTATGCTGATACTCAGGACATTTATAGTCTGCCGGAAAAAGTGGCCGATATGGTGATGGCACCGTCATCGCTGTAAATAAACGCTACTGTAATAAGCACCATGAATTTGCGTAAATATCTGGAAAATCATGAGTAAATTTAAAAAGATTCTGATTATCAAATTGAAGTTTCAGGGAGATGTCCTGCTAACGACGCCGGTGATCAGCACGTTAAAGGCACAATACCCTGATGCCGAAATCGATATGATGGTTTATAACTCTACGGTTCAAATCATCTCAGAAAACCCAAATCTTCACAAAATTTACGGTATCGCAGATAAAAAATCTTCAGCGCTGAATAAAATCATTAATATTTTCCATATCATTAACGCGCTGCGAAAAAATAACTACGACCTGATTGTTAATCTCTCAAGCCAGAAATTGCTGGGATTCGTCATTCGCTGCATTCCTGCCCGCTTAAAAATCGGCTTTACGTTTGGCCGCCGGAAATCGTCTTACTGGATGAACGCATTTGATAAAACCCTCGACGATGCTGGTGAACATATTGTGCCGCAAAACCTGTCTATTCTGACGTTGCTCGATATCGATCCGATGATCACCCGTACTTCAATGCGCTATGACGTCCGGCACTGGGATCGCTTAAAAGCAAGAATGGATGAACTGGGCGTGACGAAAGAGTATGTCGCCATCCAGCCCACGGCCAGGCAGATATTTAAGTGCTGGGATAACGACAAGTTTGCGGCAGTCATTAATCATCTTATGGCGCGGGGTTACGAGGTGATACTGACCGCCGGACCCGGCAAAGAAGATGCAGATATTATTGCTGATATTGTGCGCCAGTGTAACCGTAAACCGGTAACAGAATTTGCCGGAAAAACCTCGTTCCCCGAACTGGCGGCGCTGATTGACCACGCCGCGTTATTTATCGGAGTCGATTCGGCACCTGGCCATATTGCCGCAGCGGTCGATACGCCGGTCGTATGCCTTTTTGGCGCGACCAAACATCGCTTCTGGCATCCCTGGACGGAAAAGCTTGAGCTGATTTGGGCCGGGGACTATAAACCTATGCCGCTGCGCAAAGATCTCGATCGTAGCTACCGCTATTTGACCTGCATCCCCGCACAGGACGTGATTGCTGCTGCGGACAGAATGTTAGCGCAATATCCTGCGGCAAAGACCCTATTTAACAACAATGCAGAATGATGGTGGGAAAAATGGTTGAATTAAAAGAACCATTCAAAACGCTGTGGCAGGGTAAAGATCCCTTCCACGAAATAGAACTGCTCACCGGCCATGTTTATCGGGCGCTTGAAACCCGCAAAACGCTGCGTTTTGAAATAGATAATGTCGGCTATTTCATCAAAATACATTACGGCACCACGACCAAAGAAGTGGTCAAAAACTTGCTGTCGTTTCGTCTGCCGGTGCTGGGGGCTGACCGGGAATGGAAGGCTATTCATCGCCTGACTGAGGTTGGCGTAGATACCATGCATGGCGTAGCCTTTGGTATGAAGGGAACCAACCCGGTTACCATCACGTCGTTTATTATCACTGAAGAGCTAACCAATACCATTAGCCTGGAAGATTATTGCGCTGAATGGAAAAGCCAGCCGCCAGGGTTTAAGCCGAAAAGAAAACTCATCGCCCATCTGGCAACCATGGTGAAGAACATGCATGCGGCGGGCGTTAATCATCGCGACTGCTATTTATGCCATTTCCTGCTGCATCTTCCTTACGATCCTAATCAGGATACGCCAAAGCTATCGGTAATCGATTTACATCGCGCTCAGATTCGTCCTGGCGTTCCGTTGCGCTGGAGAAATAAAGATCTCATCGGCCTCTATTTTTCATCGCTGGAGATTGGCCTGACCAGGGCGGATGTTTTGTATTTTATGAAAATCTACTTTGCGAGGCCGCTGCGTGACATTTTGCGTGATGAACATAGTCTGATCGCCAGCGCGCAGGTCAGAGCGCAAAAGATAAAAGAAAGAACGCAACGGAAAGGGTTGTAATACGTATGGAATCCACCATTCACGTCGTTTTTTGCTCTGACGGCAATTACATAGAATACTTAGCGACCTCTCTGGCGTCGGTTTATCATAATAACCTGACAAACGACGTTCATTTCCATGTCTTCTCTTATGATGTCAGCGAAGACCAGCTTGATAAAGTCAGATCGCAGCCCGGTAATATTTCAGTTTATAAAATTGAAGATGCCGATCTTGAGAAATACGACGGGCAATCATCATTAGCGCATATCAATAAATCAACCTATATCCGGCTGCTGGTACCCCGTCTGCTGCCTGAAAATGTCATCCGCTTTGTCTATCTGGATGTTGATACGCTCTGTTTTTCCTCTTTAGCTGCCCTCAGCGCGGTCGATATCGATAATGCGGTCTGCGCGGTGGTGACGGATAACTCGCAGGAGATTAACCGTAAAAACAGCCAGCGTATTGGTATGGCTGATGCCCGCTATTTTAACGCCGGTTTTCTCTATATTAACCGCCGCGCCTGGCTGGCACACGACGTGGAGCGCAAAACGCAGGATATCTTGCGTGAGCGTAAAGGGCAGCTGAAGTATCTCGATCAGGATGCATTAAATATCGTTCTGGAGAACAGGGTCGTTTTCATTGATAAAAAGTGGAATCTGCTCTATACGCTGCTGAATGACGAGCAGCGGCAAGATTTTATTTATCATCCTGAATCGATCCCGGTGATCATGCATTTTACCGGTGGGCGTAAGCCCTGGTATCGGGAGCATCGGGGGACCGGTCAACATCTCTATCTCTTCTACCGTAATTTCACCGCATGGCGCGACGCTCCACTGCGCAGCTACAGCGGGCGGATGCGGGCAACGGATTATCGGGTATATGCGCGAGACGCCTTCAAAAAAGGGCAGGTGCTGGAAGGATTACGTTATTACGCAGGCTATATCAGAAAGAAATTAGCGAAATAAAAAAAGCCACTGGCGTCAAAACCAGTGGCTTTTTTTTACCTATTTTTTCATCTTCATCCAGGTATAGGTCAGATAAGTTTTGAAGCCTTCAAAACGGTGGCCCAGATACTTTTGATGGACAGATTTCTTTTTAAACTGCTTTAATGTTCTGGCGTCGTACAGCGGCTGGTCACGCCACGGCGAAATTTTGTAGATCTCGCTAAAGTACTTCACGGCAGGGTAATCTTTGGCCCACTGGAACCAGGGCTTCGTGACGCCAACATAGTGAATAAACACGGTGTCATCATTGATGATCTCTTTATAGCGATCGGCTCGCTTTATTTTTGGTTCGTCATCAAAGTTATAGAACGCATTGTACCCACGGTGGAGGAACTTCACTTTGCCCCTCACCAGAAGATTGAGCGCGTCCTGATCGGGGAACGTTAACTTCGGTGCAAGCGCTTCGTCCGAGAAGGTGGCGATAATTTTTTCCAGGATATTATTTTCTTGCCATGCTTTCAGGTTGATATACAACATACCGGTATTAAAGTAAGTGTTGGGCTCAAAGCCAAAAACCTGTACCGCTCTTTTCTGCATCATCTCTACGTCAATGACGCCCGCAACAATATTATCTTCGATATCCATGTTGAGCAGCGGTTCAACACTGCCCTTACAGATGATATCTGCATCCAGATATACCAGACTTTCGGTCTGAGACTGGAGGTACTCACAGGTAAGGAAACGGTAGTACGTTGCGTAGGCATAACGAACGGTATAGGGGAACGCAGAAAAACAGTCATTGTTAATGATATATAAGGAGATGGTTGTTTGATAGTGAACAGCCAGCTCATTTAATTTTTTGCAGGTATCTTCATCGCTGTAGTCAGAGAAAATATGAAAGGCTAAAGGGACATTCTTATTATTTTCAAGTATCGATGTCACAGAAATACAAGCACCGAACAGGAAGTTTTTATCGACCCCATAAGCAATATTGAGCCGTTTAACCGATAACGATTCAGAGGCCATGCCGGAAAAAGTTTGTTGGCTGAGAATGGGCTGCTTACCGAACATACCTGTACCTGTAGCAAAAATATCATAGCCAATGATAACATATTATCAAGAGGATGACTATAAGCGGTAAAGACGAAGCTTTTGTGTTCCTTCCCTTGAGTGATTTTATTTTCTATTAAAATTAGCAGGTTACTGCCGATCCCGGATTACTGCCTCCTGATCCAGCGAGGCAATAGTCTGTATTTTAAGCGTGAAAAGAAAAGATCGAATTGATAAAGTTTGACCCTTAAATAAAACTTCTTATGTTTCTTATCTATATTTTTATAGAGACACGCCTCTTTCAGCCTTTCAATTAACTGCATTTCTTCGTGGCTATAATTATAATAGCCGCGCATCTTTCTGGTTTTCTTTCTCAGTTCAATATAGCAATTCATCATTGCCATGGTGGTCAGCGACGCCGTCTCCGGGTGCTCTTTCACGCTGGTAATAAATTTATTCAACGCATGCGACATATCCATGATGTCATTTTCCTGATGCGTTTCGGTGACGCTCAGTCTATTCTTGCGATAATAATAGAGGATGCTGTTTATTTTGCAGAGTGTCTTACTTTTCAAATATTGAAAAGGGGTAAAGGAGACATCTTCAAAATAGGAAAGATGCTCAGGAAAGCGATCCTCTCCGATGATGTCTTTTCTAAAAATACGACGCCATACTTGCCAGTGAGAGGCTTTGAATGTTTTTTGGATAATCTCTTCGTAACGGGTATCTAATTTATAGGGCAAATCATTTTTTTGTTCGGCTACAAACGTATCGAAATCACGAGTACTTTCATAAGCAATAATGTCGTACTGCTGCTTTTCTAAGACCGGCATTATGACGCTAAAGAAATTTTTGCTGTACAGGTCGTCTCCATCGATAAACGCGAGGTAGTCTCCCTGGCTTAGTTCAATGCCCCGGTTTCGCGCAACGGAGACGCCACTTTTAGGCTGGTAATAGTAACGTATGTTATTATATTTATGGGTCAGATCGCGGATAATTTGATCCGACTCATCTGTTGAACCATCGTTTATCACCAAAAGTTCACAATTATGCGGCATATTGTTTATAACAGACATAATGGCATCTGACGCCAGCACGCCATTGTTATGTGTCGCCATAATTATGCTAAGAACAGGCTTTTCGTTCATCATTAACTTTATTCTGTTGTAATAATATACAAAGTGCGATACACGACGTTGCAACAATGGGCATTTCCCTTGAATAGAGCAAAACATCGGAGAGGCCGAACAACATGATTGCAAGTGTCACAACAAAAAGCGATATATTTTTATGTCTTATTGAGTAATAAATAAGCGTTATATAGAACAAAATCAGTAGTAACGTACCAACAATACCTTTCAATGAAAGGGTTTCGATGAGTTCGTTATGCAAATGGACATTCAGGTAAGGTGCTGCACCTGAAAGATTAGGGTGTGCCTGTATCATGGCAGTGATAGCGTTTTGACGTTCTTCGATGGATTGCCCGATCAGATTAAATCTCATCGTTTCTAGTCCCACCTGATACATGGCGAGGCGCGCACCGACAGAAGTATTACTATTATTATTTTGATAACTGGTAATATCGCTCATTAAATTTTGTGTACGCTGCTGGAGCACATCTTTCATTACCACGCCGCACACTACCAACAGGACAAAAAAGAGCGCCGCACGTTTCAGCAGTTTTTTTCTGGAGTGAGAATAATTTGCTAACAACATCAGCAGGATAATAACTGGATATGTCAGCATTGCCGCCCGGGTTTCGTTTAGTGCCAGAGTGACCAAAACGCATAACGAAACTAACGCCAATATCAGCGGATAAAGCCTTGGCTTTAACTGGATGAGCCAGGCACTGCATACTATACCGATGAGCGCGACGGCATAGCCTGCGGTAGTAGCGACCTTAAAGGCCAGCATAATTCTCGGTAGCTGATGATGCGCTTCTTCTACCCCAGCATAGATCACTACCGCAATAAGCAGTACCGACAGGCAAGGTAGGATAAAACGTTTCATACTTTGCGTGATCAAACTGAATGCCAGAACGACAAAAGTACCTGAGATGAGCATACGTGCTGCGTATAAGTAAGCGCGATACGTTCCTGAAAAATCGGTTTTCTCCGGCTTGAAAAGCTCCAGCCACAGAACGTTGTAAATACCTATCAGGAAAATAACGCCAGCCAGCACCAGCAGCGCTTTTTTTGACGAGAGGCACTTCCTCTCAGCAACGATAAAAATCAGGGAAACCAACGCGGTGACGCTAAATAATTTTGCGGCCACATCAACATTCACCAACAGAAGCGAAAAAAGGGTTGCCAGTAAGCCCGTACACAGCGTCCATTCACACGCTTTTTTTGCCAGTGGAGAAAAGGTCAATCCCTTTAAGGTCATCTTATACACTCAGGTTAGTTAAATGCTCAAAAACCATCTCAGGTGAAATCTCACCGGTTTCCTGACCCGGCGATTTCAGCGCCAGCTGATTTTTGCCATAGCCGCCAATCAACCCCGGATCGGTTGGGCCATAAAGCGTGATGTTAGGGCGATCGAGCGCTGCCGTCAGGTGACTCAGGCCAGTATCGACCGAGACCACAAATTTTGCCCCTGCGAGCATCCGCGCAATCTCTTCCAGACTCATGCGTGGCAATACGTCCACATAGTCAAATCCTTCCGCCAGCCTCTTCGCTCTCGCTTCCTCATGAGGAGCACCCCAGGGTAGTTTGATGCGTATGTCTGCATCACGCAATAAGCTAATTAACTGACGCCAGTGATCTTCTTGCCAGTGCTTATCATCGCGCGTCGTTGCGTGTAAAAATACCGCATAACACGCATTATCGGCCTTCAGATTAGTCGAAAAGTGGCGTGCAATCGCGTAATCGCCTTGCGTTTGCGGTTGACTATATCCAAGACTTTTGGCAAACAGTTCACGCGTGCGCTCTACCGCATGCTGCTGTTTGGCAATAAAGTGTCGGCGGTTATAAAAGAGGCTTGCCAGCGGTTCGCGGGCGCTCTTCCAGTCCATACCGTGCTTCACGCCATGAGCCAGTCGGGTGACCAGCGCTGCGCTTTTCACCAGCCCTTGTGCATCAATGATCGCATCATAGCGCACTTCACGTAAACGGCGAGAAAACGCGGCGCGTTCAGCTTTTACGGCTGCGGAAAACCAGGCTTTGCGCCAGCGGCGGATCGCCACGGGCAACACGCGATCAACCGTTTCATGCCAGGAGGGAATTTGTGCGAATCCTTCTTCAACCACCCAGTCAAAGCGAATGCCCGGCAGAGCATGCATGGCATCGGTAAGGGCAGGAAGCGTATGCAGGACATCACCCATTGATGAGGTTTTTACGATTAACACCCGCATCCGTCAGGCATCCTCATCAAGCAGTAGCGCATTAAGTTCATCCAGCACGCGTTGTGGCGTGATATCGATCAGACTCTGGTGATAACCTTCGGCGGCATCGCCTTTTCGTACCTTGTGGTAGCCTTCAATCAGGCGAATGACGCGCGCCTTGTGAGAGAGCGGCGGCGTAAAGTCCGGGCTGCTGGGGCCATACAGGGCGACCAGTGGACGGCCAAGCGCGGCGGCCACGTGCATCAATCCCGAGTCGTTGCTGACCACGGCTTTGCAGGCCGCAATCAGGATCACTGCTTGTTCAAGCTGGGTTTCGCCCGCCAGGTTACGGCACCACGCCTGTTGTTCAATGCTTAAGGCGGCAAGGATTTCATTGCCCGCATCGTGATCTTTCGCCGAGCCGAACAGGACTACCTGATAACCTTCATCAATGAGTTGTTTTGCCAGCTCTGCGTAGTGATAGTGCGGCCAGCGTTTGGCCGGGCCAAATTCTGCGCCGGGACAAAAGCCGATTAGCGGACGTTCTGTCGATAATGTAAATGCCTCGCAGGTCGCTGATTTTTCGTCATCGTTGACCTGAAGTTCAGGCCACAATAGCGGCTGCGGCAGATCCTTCGCACTGGTCATCGTGCCTTTGTCATACGCCAGCGCTACATAGCGCTCCACCATCAGCGGCCAGGCCTGTTTATCCAGGACGCGCGCATCGTTGAGCAGGCCGTAGCGCATCTCGCCGCGCCAGCCGCTGCGAAGCGGAATACCGGCAAAAAACGGCACCAGCGCGGATTTAAACGAGTTCGGCAGGACGTAAGCGCGATCGTAATGGCGGTCGCGTAAACTGCGGCCCAGCTTGCGGCGCGCGCCGATCTCCAGCGCGCCGTGACCCAGCGGCATGGGGATTGCCTCATTCACTTCCGGCATGCGCGACAGCAGCGGACGGCACCACGCGGGTGCCATCACATCAATAATGGCCTGGGGATAGTGCGCCCGGAGCGTGCGGTAAAGACTTTGCGACATCATCATGTCGCCCACCCAGGACGGGCCGATCACCAGTATTTTCATAGGATTATGCGTCGCGGTTCAGCCAGGCCATATATTCCGTCACGCCTTCAGCGACGGTTTTGAACGGCTTGTCGTAGCCCGCAGCGCGCAGATTAGTGAGATCCGCCTGCGTAAACGCCTGATAGCGGCCTTTCAGTTTTTCCGGGAACGGGATGTATTCGATGCTGCCTTGTTTGTGGAAGGCCAGCGTCGCATCCGCGACGGCCTGGAAAGATTCCGCGCGCCCGGTACCCAGGTTAAAGATGCCGGAAACGCCGTTTTCCAGGAACCACAGATTCACCGCTGCAACGTCGCCTACATAGACGAAATCACGCTTAAAGCCGTCGCTGCCTTCAAACAGTTTCGGACTTTCGCCATTATTCAATTGGGTATTAAGATGGAAAGCCACGCTCGCCATGCTGCCTTTATGTCCTTCGCGCGGACCATAGACGTTGAAATAGCGGAAGCCGACAACCTGCGAGTTCGCTTCCGGCAGGATCTGACGCACATATTCATCGAACAGGAATTTAGAGTAGCCATAGACGTTCAACGGCTTTTCATACTCGCGGGATTCAATAAAATCGGAGGTGCGTCCGCCGTAGGTGGCAGCCGAAGAGGCATACAGGAACGGAATTTCGTGCTCCAGGCAATAGTGCAACAACTCCTTGGAGTATTGATAGTTGTTATCCATCATATACTTGCCGTCCCACTCGGTGGTGGAAGAACATGCGCCTTCATGGAAAATGGCATCGATATCGTCGAACTCTTCGCCCGCCATGATTTGAACAAGGAAGTCTTCTTTATCCATATAATCAGCGATGTTGAGGTCGACCAGGTTGGCAAACTTGGTGCCATCTTTCAGGTTATCAACCACCAGGATGTCGGTAATGCCTTTATCATTCAGGGCCTTAATGATGTTGCTACCGATAAAACCCGCGCCGCCAGTCACAATGATCATACGTTAACCTTTGAAATAGTGGGTACTGAGACCGTCTCAGATACGAATGTCTTTATCATACCATCACAACGTCCAGTCTTCAGCTTTCACCGACAGCCACCTGCGCATGCGTGATTTATGCTGCAAAAATCGCATCTGCTAATGCGTCATCTCGTATCAACGTATAGCTTTGGGTAATATGTACCAACTTTTATCGAATCGGGAGAGTGGTTATGCGTGGGGACTTTTATCAGCAGTTAAGTGGCGATCTGGAAACGGCGCGGGCGGAAGGGTTATTTAAGGAAGAACGGATCATTACTTCTGCTCAGCAGGCGGATATCACCGTCGGCGACGGCAGCCACGTCATTAACTTCTGCGCCAATAACTATCTTGGCCTTGCTAACCATCCTGAACTGATCGCTGCCGCCAAAGCGGGCATGGACTCTCACGGTTTTGGTATGGCCTCGGTGCGCTTTATCTGCGGTACGCAGGACAGCCATAAAGTGCTGGAGAAAAAACTGGCCGACTTCCTCGGCATGGAAGACGCGATCCTCTACTCCTCCTGCTTTGACGCCAACGGCGGCCTGTTTGAAACTTTGCTCGGGGCGGAAGATGCCATTATTTCCGACGCGCTGAACCATGCCTCAATCATTGACGGCGTGCGCCTGTGCAAAGCGAAGCGTTTTCGCTACGCCAACAACGATATGCAGGAGCTGGAAGCCCGCCTCAAAGAGGCGCGTGAAGCCGGGGCGCGTCATGTGCTGATTGCCACCGACGGCGTCTTTTCCATGGACGGCGTGATCGCCAATCTCAAAGGCGTCTGCGATCTGGCGGATAAATATGACGCCCTGGTGATGGTGGATGACTCCCACGCGGTTGGCTTTGTCGGCGCGAACGGTCGCGGTACGCACGAGTATTGTGAGGTGATGGGCCGCGTGGACATCATTACCGGGACGCTGGGTAAGGCGCTTGGCGGCGCATCCGGCGGCTATACGGCGGCGCGTAAGGAAGTGGTTGAGTGGCTGCGTCAGCGTTCTCGTCCATATCTGTTCTCCAACTCCCTGGCACCAGCCATTGTTTCCGCCTCAATTAAAGTGCTGGAGATGCTGGCGTCCGGCGCGGAGTTGCGTGAGCGCCTGTGGGCCAATGCCCGTCAGTTCCGCGAGCAGATGTCGGCGGCAGGCTTTACCCTGGCCGGGGCCGATCACGCCATTATTCCGGTGATGTTAGGCGACGCCACGGTGGCGCAGAACTTTGCCCGCGAGCTGCAAAAAGAAGGGATTTACGTTACCGGTTTCTTCTATCCGGTGGTGCCGAAAGGCCAGGCGCGGATTCGTACCCAAATGTCGGCGGCGCATACGCCGGAACAAATTGAACGTGCGGTGGCAGCCTTTACCCGCATCGGTAAACAACTGGGCGTGATTGCCTGAGGATCGAAGATGAAAGCGTTAGCGAAACTGAAAGCGGAAGAAGGCATCTGGATGACCGACGTCCCAAAACCGGACGTCGGTCATAACGACCTGCTGATCAAAATCCGTAAAACCGCTATCTGTGGCACCGATGTGCATATCTATAACTGGGACGAGTGGTCGCAAAAGACTATCCCGGTGCCGATGGTCGTCGGTCATGAATATGTGGGTGAAGTGGTTGGTATTGGCCAGGAAGTAAAAGGCTTTAAAATTGGTGATCGCGTTTCGGGCGAAGGTCATATCACCTGCGGCTACTGCCGTAACTGCCGCGGTGGGCGCACGCATCTGTGTCGCAATACCGTGGGCGTGGGGGTTAACCGTCCAGGCTGCTTCGCAGAATATCTGGTGATCCCGGCTTTCAACGCTTTCAAAATTCCCGACAATATTTCCGACGATCTGGCGTCTATCTTCGATCCGTTCGGCAACGCGGTTCACACGGCGCTGTCGTTCGATCTGGTCGGTGAAGATGTGCTGGTCTCCGGCGCGGGTCCGATTGGCATTATGGCCGCTGCGGTGGCGAAACACGTCGGCGCGCGTAACGTTGTTATTACCGATGTGAATGAATACCGCCTCGAGCTGGCGCGCAAAATGGGCGTGACCCGTGCGGTTGATGTGTCTAAAGAAAGCCTGACCGAAGTGATGGCTGAGCTGGGCATGACTGAAGGCTTTGACGTGGGTCTTGAGATGTCCGGCGCGCCGCCAGCGTTTCGTTCCATGCTGGACACCATGAACCACGGCGGACGTATCGCCATGCTGGGCATTCCACCGTCGGATATGTCGATTGACTGGAATAAGGTGATCTTCAAGGGATTGTTTATCAAAGGCATCTACGGACGCGAGATGTTTGAAACGTGGTATAAGATGGCGGCGCTGATCCAGTCTGGTCTGGACCTGTCACCTATTATCACCCATCGTTTCCCGATTGATGCGTTCCAGCAGGGCTTCGACGAGATGCGTTCCGGTCGGTCCGGGAAAGTGATCCTGAGCTGGGATTAAGGTCCGGTGATTTCCCCGGTGGCGCGCAATGTCTCAGACGCGGGCCAGCGTTGCCCGGCGGCGCATTCGCTTGCACGGGCCTACGATTAGGGTAACGTAGGCAGGGTAAGCGCAGCGCCACCCGGCATTATTGCGCGCGATGTCTCAGACGCGGTGCCAGCGTTGCCCGGCGGCGCATTCGCTTGCACGGGCCTACGATTAAGGGAAGGTAGGCCGGGTAAGCGCAGCGCCACCCGGCATTTTATAGCAGGAGGCCAACGTTATGCGTGAGAGCTAACCTTCCCCCGCAACCTGCGTGAAAGCTTTCGAAAATCCTCTTTCAGCCTGATCAGGCGATACACCGCGCCGTGACCTTCCACCTCAAGATGGTATTTTTTCCGCAGGGTTAAAATATCGTTCGCCTGGCACACTCGCATACTGCCGCGACAGGAGAGGTCAATAATCTTCAACTCCCCCTCCGGGGTACGGATAAAATTCCCGGCATGGATATCATTGGATGCCAGCCCTGCGCGATGCAGCGCCAGAATGCAATTCTTAATCTCCTCGCGATTCGAATCGTCAATCACCTTCAACGGCGTCCCTTCGACATACTCATGAAGGGTAAAGACGTTTTCACATTCGCGGCCGACCATTTTCTCCGCCACATAATAGAGATCGGCCGTCCCGGTATAACCCTGGGTTATCGCGCGGTCGGTGGCATAAATCAGCTTTGAGAAAAAAGGTCCGGAGAGATAATTTTGCAGCCGTTTCTCAAGCCGCTTATCTTTTTCCCGATCGTTTTTGACGATGTATTTTTTACCCTCGTATTCCACGACCGCAACGGTTCTGTCCTCATTACCACTGCCCAACGATACCGACGGCAACTCGCCGGCCAGATATTTTTTTACTATCTCGCCAAAACGGACGCCTGTGTCCTTCTCATAAATCGTGAAGCCGTTTTCTTTACTGGTAACGATGGGCATAACACTTCCGGTTGGGTGGTTACATGTAAGAGTAATGATTATCTGACGCATTATACCCTAACCCTAAACGAGCTGGTGTCGTCAAAACTTAACAATAAGTGATTATTCTTAATCTGGATTTATTTTCAATTTGAAAATCAACGGGATAAACAAAGCGCGCTGGGCCTTAAGTCTTTCTTAAGGAATAGCGCGTAAAACGTAACCGCATATCCATTATTAAGCAGGTAATTACTATGATGATTAGCTCAGGCAAACTCAGTGTCATTATCCCTCTCTATAACGCAGGCGAGGCCTTCGCCGCCTGTATGGAGTCGCTGGTGGCTCAGAGCTGGAGCGCTCTGGAAATTATTATTGTTAATGATGGTTCAACGGACTGTTCCGTCGGAATTGCGCAGCATTATGCAGAGAAATACCCGCATATCCAACTGATTACACAGGCGAATGCCGGTGCGTCCGTCGCGCGTAATCGTGGCATGGAAGCGGCGACAGGGGAGTATGTCGCTTTTGTTGATGCAGACGATCTGACCTATTCCAGGATGTATGAAACGCTGATGACCATGGCGTTGCGGGATAATCTCGACGTCGCGCAGTGCAACGCCGACTGGTGCGACAGCGCGACCGGCTACTGCTGGCAATCGATCCCGCTGGAACGCCTGCGCTCAACGGAGGTATTGAGCGGCCCGGACTGGCTGCGTATGGCGCTGGCCTCCCGTCGCTGGACGCACGTGGTATGGATGGGCGTATATCGCCGTCAGATGCTTGAGGAGTGCGGCCTGACCTTCGTGCCGGGCCTGCATCATCAGGATATTTTATGGTCCACCGAGTGCATGTTTAACGCCCGTCGCGTGCGCTACACGGAAGAGTCTTTATATAAATACTTCCTGCACGACGCCTCGGTAAGCCGCCTCAAGCGCCAGGGGCAAAAAAACCTGGCCTATCAGCGCCACTATATGAAGATCACTCGCCTGCTGGAGAAGCTGAACCGCGACTATGCCGGGAAAATCACTATCCATCCTGAATTTCATCAGCAAATCGTTTACGAAGCGTTGCGGGTGTGCCATTCGGTACGCAAAGAGCGCGATCCGATGATCCGCCAGCGGATGATCGCCGAGATTTTTACCTCCGGCATGTATCAGCGGATGGTGACGAATGTGCGTAGTCCGAAACTGGCGTATCAGGCGCTGCTATGGTCAGCGCGGCTGTGGAAGTGGCGTGACCGCAAACTGTGCATCCGGCGTCTCGCTCGCGAGGCGGTTAACCTGCGTTAAGCGGACGCCGTCCGTTATTTTTGCCGGTTCCAGCCCTGCCACTGGTGCTGAAAATACTGCACCAGGGTGCTCTGGCTGATGCTCTCGCTCAGTACGCTGAAGAAGCGCGTGGCGTAAACCGGCTCGGTTTTTTGCTTCGGCTTGCAGAGTTTCACGCCGCGAAACGGATTGCGCGGCGCATCCGGCGTACTGGTTTTCGGCGGTTTTGTATTCGGGGTCGAAGTGTCAATCTGCGGCTCGTTAAGCAGGTCGCTCGGACGCACCAGGGTAATATCTGACGGCAGGTTGTAGACCATCTGTTGCAACACGCGCACGGTGGTCGGATGCGGATGCCCGATAGCAATCGCCGAACCATTACGCCGCGCCAGCTCAACCGCACGCGTAAACTGGGCGCGAATATCCGCCTCCCGCTGCGTGTCATCCAGAAAAACCCTGCGCTTAATCACTTTTACGCTCGTGCCGCTGGCCGCGCGCATCGACTGACTGTTGCCAATCGTCATGCTGTCGAGAAAATAGAGATTATAGTGGCTCAGTGCCTGCATCACTTTCTGCATGCCGAACAGGCTGGAGGTCATGGCGCTGCCCATATGGTTATTCAGCCCCACGGCGTAAGGGACATCATCCACCGCCTCACGTACGATGCGCTCAATCTCGGCGCTGCTCATATCCGGGCGCAGGGTATCTTTTTCCAGCGGCTGTTTGCTTAACGGTGCCATCGGCAGGTGAATTAACACTTCATGACCGTTATTGTGCGCTTTGGTTGCCATCTCACGGGCGTGCGGCGCGTTCGGTAACACGGCGACGCTAATGGCTGAGGGGAGGGCCAGCACCTGATTTTCAGTCTGCGGGCGATAGCCAAAATCATCAATCACAATGGCGAGTTTACCTGCGTAAACCGGCGCGATAACGGCTAACATTCCGGCGGTACAAACAACAATTCGACGAAATTGAAGCAAAACTTATCTTCCCAACCACGGCAGTGGATTGACCGCCTGACCCTGGCGGCGAATTTCGAAATAGAGCGACGGTCTGCCCTGACCGCCGCTATTGCCCACAAGCGCGATCGCCTGACCGGCACGCACCTGCGTTCCCACGCTAACCAGCGCGCTCTGATTATAGCCGTAAAGACTCATATCGCCTTTACCATGCTCCACCACCACCACCAGACCGTAGCCTTGCAGCCAGTCGGCGAGGATCACCCGGCCATCGGCGATAGCTTTGACTTCTGAGCCTTCGGACGCGCCGATAACCATCCCTTTCCAGCGTAGTTCGCCCTGAAGCTGCTCGCCATAGCGATGCAGGGTAGGACCGCGTACCGGCCAGTAAGCCTGACCGCGCGGTGAACCCAGTCCGCCGGTACGGGACATCAGGGAGCGTTCGCTTTCAGTTGGTTTATAGGTAGTGCCTTTGTTCGTCGCCTCTTTCTGACGGGTACGGACGGCTTCCGCTTCGCGCGCTTCCTGTTCGGCACGGGCTTTGGCTGCCGCTGCGGCGCGCGCAATGCTGTTACGCAGGCGCGATTCGTTGGCACGCATCTCGCTTAGCTGCTGCTGACCCTGCTGAATGGAGGATTCAAGTCCAGTAAGGGTCTTTTTACGTTCGTTACGCGCCTGCTCCAGCTTCGCCTGCTGCGCCCGCTGTTCATAAAGCAGGGTCTGCTGCTGGCTTTGCTTGTCTTCCAGCTCGGCTTTTTGCGCATCGACCTCGGCGCGGGTCTGCTTGAGCTGTGCGATGGTTTCCTGACGCGCCTGATTAAGATAGCCAAAGTAGGCCTGTAAACGCTGTCCACGCTGGCCTTCTTCGCCGCTCAGCACGAACTGAAGCCCGGAATGCTCGCCCTGACGAAAGGCGGCATCCAGCTGCGCGGCAAGATTACGCTCCTGCGCCGCGCGCTGTTGTTCGAGGCGGGCAATGGAGGCGTTCATGTCGGCGATCTGTTTATTTAACTGGGTAAGGCTGTTTTCGGTTTCCCGCAGCTTACGCGCGGCGGCGGCAATCGCTTCTTCCTGCTGTTTGAGCTGGTTAAGCAAACCTGCACGCTGCTGCTGCTGCTTTTGTACCGCACGCTGTTTGGCAGCGATATCGGCCTGAATGCTTTTTAGCTGATCGCGCTCATCGGCGTGGGCGGGAAAGGCGCACAGCAATACGCCAGCGCTAAGTGCGCTGGCGTAAAGTACGGATCTGACTGCCGTCGCGATCCGTTTGTTTGAAAAAATCACCGTTCCCCTCATGGGGAGGGATTATTCCACGATGAACAGCGGCTTACCAGTCATCTGTTGCGGGATTTCCATCCCCATCAGGGTCAGCATGGTCGGCGCGATGTCAGAAAGCTTGCCGCCCTCTACTGCCGTCACGGTTTTGTCGCCGACATAAATCAGAGGAACCGGAAGGTTGGTGTGGGCAGTATGCGCCTGACCCGTGGACGGATCGCGCATCTGCTCGGCGTTGCCGTGGTCGGCGGTGATCAGCAGCTGTCCGCCAACGGACTCAACGGCTTTCGTCACCTGCTCAACGCAGTGATCCAGCGCTTCCACTGCCTTGATGGCCGCTTCCATTACGCCGGTATGACCCACCATATCGCCGTTCGGGTAGTTACAGATGATGGTGTCGTACTTACCGCTTTCGATGGCGGCAACCAGTTTTTCGGTCAGCTCGGCAGAGCTCATTTCCGGTTGCAGATCGTAGGTCGCTACTTTCGGCGAGTTGATCAGAATGCGTTCTTCACCTTTAAACGGCTCTTCGACGCCACCGTTAAAGAAGAAGGTTACGTGGGCATATTTCTCGGTTTCGGAGATGCGCAGCTGGGTCTTGTCGTTCTTTGCCATCCACTCGCCATAGGTGTTTTCCAGCGAAGACGGCGGATAAGCGACGGCGGTTTTAATATCGGCGGCATATTCCGTCAGCATGACGAAATCACCGAGCTTAATTTCTTTCTTACGGGCAAAGCCGTCGAAATCGGTGTTAACAAACGCGCGGGTGATTTCACGGGCACGGTCGGCGCGGAAGTTCATGAAAATCAGCGCATCGCCGTCTTCCATTGCGGCATCGGCCTGGCCTTCAGCGCGGATCACCGTGGCTTTAACGAACTCGTCGTTCTCATCACGCGCATAGGCGGCCTGCAAACCGGCGACAGCGGTATCCGCCTGGAAATCGCCTTTGGCCTGCGTCAGCAGATCATAAGCCTGCTCTACGCGATCCCAACGGTTGTCGCGATCCATAGCGTAATAACGACCAATGATTGACGCCACGCGACCTTTGCCCAGCGCGGCAAATTTGTCTTCGAATGTTTTCAGGGAGCCTTCAGCGCTGCGCGGCGGGGTGTCGCGACCGTCGAGAAACGCATGCAGGTAGATTTTTTCCGCGCCGCGTTCTGCCGCCAGTTCTACCATCGCCAGGATGTGATCTTCATGGCTGTGAACGCCGCCCGCGGAGAGCAGGCCCATGATGTGTACCGCTTTGCCTGCGGCGGCGGCTTTTTCTACTGCCGCCGTCAGCACCGGGTTAGCAAAGAAGGTGCGTTCTTTAATTTCGACATCCAGACGGGTCAGATCCTGATACACAATGCGGCCTGCGCCGAGGTTCACGTGACCCACTTCGGAGTTGCCCATCTGGCGATCCGGCAGACCGACTTCCAGCCCGGAGGCGTCGATCAGCGTATGCGGACGTTTTGCCCACAGGGCGTCCATTACCGGCGTTTTTGCAGCGAAAATGGCGTTATCCTGCTTATCTTCGCGATAGCCATAGCCATCCAGAATCACCAGTACCATTGGTTTTTTAGAAATCGACATTGCGACAACCTCATGCTCATGAGCCAAAAAAATTTGCCTAATATTACTTCAACTGAATCGATTAAATAGCCGCAGAAGATCAAATAAAGCGGCTGCTTTGGGTGCAGATTTACCTATATGCGACAATTTTTTTCGCGGCGCGCCGCAGAAAATGCATAACATCGCGCTGGCTGGCTGTATTTGCCACACTGCACAGGTATACTCCTTCCCTGGTTTTTCAATCACTACGTCGGGAGTTGTTACCCCCATGCAAGAAATTATGCAATTTGTTAGCCGTCACCCCATACTTTGTCTCGCGTGGGTGGCATTGCTGGTGGCCGTACTGTTCACCACCTTTAAAGGTCTCACGTCTAAAGTGAAGGCCATTACGCGCGGTGAAGCGACTCGTCTTATCAATAAAGAAGATGCCGTTGTAGTCGATCTGCGCCAGCGCGACGACTTCCGTAAAGGGCACATTGCCGGTTCCATCAACGTACTGCCTGCCGAAATTAAAGCGAATAACGTCGGCGAGCTTGATAAACACAAAGACAAACCCATTATTGTTGTTGATGGTACAGGTGTTCAGGCTCAGGAATCCGCCAATGCGCTGACCAAAGCCGGATACGAGAAAGTCTTCGTACTGAAAGAAGGCGTTGCTGGCTGGAGCGGTGAGAACCTGCCTCTGGTTCGCGGTAAATAACCCGGAGAGACGATTATGGCCAATATTGAGATCTACACCAAAGCAACCTGCCCGTTTTGCCACCGTGCAAAAGCGCTGCTGAACAGCAAAGGCGTGACGTTTGAAGAGCTGCCGATTGACGGCGATGCGCACAAACGCGATGAGATGATCCAACGCAGTAGCCGCACGACCGTCCCACAGATTTTTATTGATGCGCAGCACATTGGCGGCTGCGACGACTTGTATGCGCTGGACGCACGTGGTGGACTGGATCCTCTGCTGCGCTAACACATACAAAACATCATTCAGGATGGCATCAGGGATGCAACCGGAAGGATGACGTATATTTTAAGGACAACACTAAAGGGTTTTTCACATGTCAGAACAAAATAATACTGAGATGGCTTTTCAGATCCAGCGTATCTATACCAAAGACATCTCTTTTGAAGCGCCTAACGCGCCGCACGTTTTTCAGAAAGACTGGCAGCCGGAAGTTAAACTGGATCTGGATACCGCGTCCAGCCAGCTGGCTGAAGGTGTTTACGAAGTGGTACTGCGTGTAACCGTAACTGCTTCTCTCGGCGAAGAGACCGCGTTCCTGTGCGAAGTTCAGCAGGGCGGTATTTTCTCCGTTGAAGGCATTGAAGGCACTCAGATGGCGCATTGCCTTGGCGCATACTGCCCGAACATTCTGTTCCCGTATGCCCGCGAATGCATCACCAGCCTGGTTTCACGCGGTACGTTCCCGCAACTGAACCTCGCGCCGGTTAACTTCGATGCGCTGTTTATGAACTATTTGCAGCAGCAGGCTGGCGAAGGTACTGAAGAACATCAGGATGCCTGATGAGCGAAAGTAATGCGTCAATGACAGTGATCGGTGCCGGCTCGTACGGCACCGCTCTTGCCATCACCCTGGCAAGAAACGGCCACCAGGTTGTCCTGTGGGGCCACGATCCCAAACATATCGCGACGCTTGAGCATGATCGTTGCAACGTCGCGTTCCTTCCTGATGTCCCTTTCCCGGATACGCTGCGCCTTGAGAGCGATTTAGCGACCGCGCTGGCCGCCAGCCGCAATATCCTGGTGGTGGTGCCAAGTCACGTGTTTGGCGAAGTGCTGCGCCAGATTAAGCCGCTGATGCGTACCGATGCGCGGCTGGTATGGGCGACCAAAGGGCTTGAAGCAGAAACCGGACGCCTGTTGCAGGATGTCGCCCGTGAAGCGCTGGGCGATGATATCCCGCTGGCGGTGATCTCCGGCCCGACCTTTGCTAAAGAGCTGGCGGCGGGCTTGCCAACAGCGATCTCGCTGGCGGCGACCGATACGGCGTTCTCTGACGATCTCCAGCAGCTTTTACACTGCGGCAAAAGCTTCCGCGTTTACAGCAACCCGGATTTTATCGGCGTGCAGCTGGGTGGGGCGGTGAAAAACGTCATCGCCATTGGCGCGGGCATGTCGGACGGTATTGGCTTTGGCGCTAACGCCCGCACCGCTTTAATTACCCGCGGCCTGACAGAAATGTCGCGTCTGGGTGCCGCGCTGGGTGCCGACCCATCCACCTTTATGGGCATGGCGGGGCTGGGCGATCTGGTGCTGACCTGTACCGATAACCAATCGCGTAACCGTCGTTTTGGCATGATGCTCGGTCAGGGCATGGATGTGCAGGGCGCGCAGGATAAAATCGGCCAGGTGGTTGAAGGTTATCGCAATACCAAAGAAGTGCGCGCGCTGGCGCATCGCTTCGGGGTGGAAATGCCAATAACTGAGGAAATTTATCAGGTATTGTATTGCGGAAAAAATGCGCGCGAGGCAGCATTGACCTTATTGGGTCGTTCGCGCAAGGACGAGCGCAGCAGCAGCTAGTCGTAGGGAATACTGTTATCTCAGATACGGTCAGCAGAGAACTGGCCGATCGTCTATATCCGCTGGAGTCAGCAATGCCGTGTGAAGAACTGGATATCGTCTGGAACAATATTAAATCCGAAGCAAGAGCGCTGGCCGAGTGCGAGCCGATGCTGGCCAGTTTTTATCACGCGACGTTACTGAAGCATGAAAATCTTGGCAGTGCATTAAGCTATATGCTGGCGAATAAACTGGCGTCGCCGATCATGCCCGCCATCGCCATCCGTGAAGTGGTGGAAGAGGCATATGCAGCGGACCCGGAGATGATTGCCTCCGCCGCCTGCGACATCCAGGCCGTTCGCACCCGCGATCCGGCGGTGGATAAATACTCCACGCCGCTACTGTATCTGAAAGGGTTTCACGCGCTTCAGGCCTACCGCATCGGCCACTGGCTGTGGCATCAGGGCCGTCAGGCGCTGGCTATTTTCCTGCAAAATCAGGTGTCGGTTTCATTCCAGGTCGATATTCATCCGGCGGCAATGATTGGTCACGGGATCATGCTCGATCACGCGACCGGGATTGTGGTGGGTGAGACGGCAGTGATTGAAAACGATGTCTCCATTCTGCAATCGGTCACGTTAGGCGGGACTGGTAAAACCAGCGGCGACCGCCACCCGAAAATCCGCGAAGGCGTGATGATTGGCGCGGGCGCAAAAATCCTCGGCAACATTGAAGTCGGGCGCGGCGCGAAAATTGGTGCAGGCTCTGTGGTATTACAGCCTGTTCCGCCGCATACCACCGCCGCTGGCGTTCCGGCGCGTATCGTCGGTAAACCCGAGTCGGATAAGCCGGCAATGGATATGGACCAGCACTTTAGCTCACATAACGGGTTTGAGTACGGGGACGGGATTTAACGCCCGCCTTCCTGCGCAGGTGCCCGGTGGCGCTGCGCTTACCGGGCCTACGGACCGATGATCGTATGCCTGATGATATGGCGCTTTTGTAGGCCGGGCAAACGTAGTGCCGCCCGGCATTATGCGCAGCCCGGTCAATATCAGGCTCTTAACACCGCGCCCGGATACCCCAGTTGTCGCCAGGCTTCATACACCACCACCGATACCGCGTTCGACAAATTCATGCTGCGGCTGTCCGGCATCATCGGAATACGAATTTTTTGCTCCGCCGGTAAGGCATCAAGAATGCTGGCAGGCAGGCCGCGGGTTTCCGGGCCGAACATCAGATAATCCCCATCCTGATAGCTTACCGCGCTGTGCGCCGGCGTGCCCTTGGTGGTTAACGCAAACAGGCGCTGCGGCTTTTCGGCTTCAACAAAGGCGGCATAATCGTGATGCCGCGTGACGGCGGTAAATTCATGGTAATCCAGCCCGGCGCGACGCAGGCGCTTATCGTCCCAGGCAAAGCCCATTGGCTCAATGATGTGCAGACGAAAGCCGGTATTGGCGCATAAACGGATAATATTCCCGGTATTCGGCGGGATTTCCGGTTCGAATAAAACGATGTTCAGCATACTGCCCCCTTAAATTGCGGGGGCAGAATAGCAGATATTTTCTCTTCTCCGCAGTGAGACACCCCATTTATTACTGGCTGGGTATATCCTCCGCACTGCGCACGTTTGCCAGAAATCAGCCATCATCCATAACCTGTATCTGCCTCCCGGCAGCGTGGAGAGCTGGTTCAGCGTACCGTGTACAGACGGCTCCCTCTCCCTGAGGGAGAGGGCTGGGGTGAGGGGGGAATTACGCCGCATCTCCGTGCGTCATTGGTGCCAGGGCGTTGGGCAGCGCTTTGCCCAGCTCACGCACCAGCGAATCCTGAGTGATCTCTTTAATCGACTTCGCCCCGGTCAGCGTCATTGCCACCCGCATCTCTTTCTCAATCAGATTCAGCAGATTGGCGACGCCCGCCTGCCCGTGCGTCGCCAGCGCATAAAGATACGCGCGACCAAGCAGCACGGTATCCGCACCCAGGGCGATCATCCGCACCACATCCAGGCCGTTGCGGATACCGCTGTCGGCGAGGATCGCGATATCACCTTTTACCGCGTCGGCAATAGCGGGCAGGGCGCGCGCGGAGGAGAGTACGCCGTCGAGCTGGCGACCACCGTGATTGGAAACCACGATCCCGTCCGCGCCAAAGCGCACCGCGTCGCGGGCATCTTCCGGGTCAAGGATCCCTTTGATCACCATCGGCCCGTCCCAGAACTCGCGGATCCACTCCAGGTCTTTCCAGGAGATAGAGGGATCGAAGTTATTAGCCAGCCAGCCGATATAATCCTCCAGCCCGGTCGGCTTACCGAGGTAGGCCGAGATGTTCCCTAAATCATGCGGACGACCGTTAACGCCGACATCCCATGCCCACTGCGGGTGAGTCACTGCCTGCCAGTAACGGCGCATCGCGGCGTTTGCGCCGCTCATGCCGGAGTGAGCGTCACGATAACGCGCGCCCGGCGTTGGCATATCCACAGTGAAGACCAGTGTGGAGCAGCCCGCCGCCTTTGTCCGCTCCAGCGCGTTGCGCATAAAACCGCGATCGCGCAGGACGTAGAGCTGGAACCACATGGGACGCTTGATGGTCGGCGCGACCTCCTCAATCGGGCACACCGACACGGTGGAAAGCGTAAACGGAATGCCTTTCGCGTCCGCCGCTGCCGCGGCCTGTACTTCCCCCCGACGGGCGTACATCCCGCACAGCCCGACCGGAGCTAGCGCTACCGGCATAGAGAGCTTTTCATTAAACAGCGTGGTCTCAAGGCTCAGATCGGACATGTTCTTCAGCACGCGCTGACGCAGGGCGATCTGCGACAAATCTTCGACGTTGCGGCGCAGGGTATATTCGGCATAGGCACCGCCATCGATATAGTGGAACAGAAACGGCGGCAGGATGCGTTGAGCGGCAGCGCGATAGTCGCTGGCGGCGGAAATAATCATGATTTGTTCTCCCTTGAATTATCGTTCTGATCGCCGGGCAGGCGGGTAATACGCGCCTGGCGGGCCTGATCTTCATCGAAACGTTTAATCGTGGTATGGACGAATTTGAGATGAGCCATCATCGCCTTGCGTGCGCCATCGGCGTCACCGGCGAGGATCGCCTCCATCACCGCCTGATGCTGTTCGGTCAGGCAGGCGAAAACGGGCGGAACCAGATACATGCGCTGGCGGCTCTGTTTAACAGAGGACTGTAACAGGTCAAAAAAGCCGCGCATGGTTTGCAGCAGCACGACGTTATGGGAAGCCTCGGCAATCGCGAGGTGAAAACGGACATCTGCCTGCGAGGCCAGATCCGGGTCATCGCCGAGCGTGGCTTCAAAGCAAAGTTTAATCTTCTCTTTGTCCACGCTGGTCGCACGCAGCGCCGCATGCCAGGCGGTGCTGGCTTCAATCGCATGACGCGCTTCCAGGATGTCAAAGCTGTAGTCCGGGTCATCCGCCAGCAGCATTTTTAGCGGCTGAACGATATTTTGTTCAGTCCAGCTTTCATGCTGCCAGCGAACAAACGTGCCGCCACCGCGACGGCTCAACAGCAGCCCTTCGCTGTTAAGCCGCGCAATGGCCTCGCGCAGAGAATTACGCGAGACCCCAAGCTGGACGGCGAGCTGGCGTTCGGCGGGCAAACGCATACCCGCCTCCAGCTGTTGTTCTTCGATCATGGCCCGCAGACGGTCGGCAACATCGTCTGCCAGGCGTTTAGGCATGATTATCACGGGATCATCCAGGTTAAGACATAGGCCTGAAGCGTGGTGATTACGCCCACCATACAGGTGAAAATCAGGCTGTGTTTGACGGTAAAGCGGAACAGATCTGACTCCTTCCCGACCAGCCCCACCGCCGCACAGGCAATGGCGATGGACTGCGGAGAAATCATCTTGCCGGTGACGCCACCGGTGGTGTTAGCGGCGACCAGCAGAATGTCCGATACCCCGATCTGTTGCGCAGCGGTGGCCTGAAGCGCGGCGAACAGCGCGTTCGACGACGTATCCGAACCGGTCAGGAATACCCCCAGCCAGCCGAGGAACGGCGAGAAGAAGGTAAACGCGTGGCCGGTATGCGCCAGAGCCAGCGCCAGCGTGGACGACAGGCCGGAGTAGTTCGAGATAAACGCGAAGGCCAGCACCATGCCAATCGAGTAAATCGGTAACGCCAGTTCTTTCAGCGTGCTGCCAAAGGTATGCAGTGCCGCAACCGGCTTCATCTTTAACCAAAGGATAGACAAGAACGCGGCAAACAGGATCGCCGTGCCGGTGGCCGAGAACCAGTCGAATTTATATACCGCAGCATACGCGGTGGCTTCGTGGACTACTGGCGGCATACGGGCAACCAGCTTGTCGAGGAACGGTACCGGGATGTTGATCACCCAGTCGTACATCGCGCCGCCGGGCGCGAACAGCGCTTTAAACGGCGGGATGCTCCACAGGGTGACCGTCGCGGTCAGAAACAGAAACGGCGACCAGGCACGCAGGATCTGCCCAGGCGTGTAGCGGATGCGCTCAATCGAAGGATCGACCTGCGCCGCCCCCATATCGCCAAAGCGGAAAATTCGTACCGGCTTCCAGCGTTTAAGGAACAACGTCAGGCAGACCAGCGACACCAGCGAAGAGATGATGTCCGGCAATTCCGGGCCGATAAAGTTAGAGCTTAAATACTGGGCGATGGCAAACGAGCCGCCCGCCACCATCACCGCAGGCCACGTCTCTTTCACCCCACGCCAGCCGTCCATAATCGCCATGATCCAGAACAGCACGATAATGGTCAGGAACGGCAACTGGCGACCAACCATCTGGCCAATTTCAAAACTGTCCAGTCCCGTCACCTGTCCGGCGACCAGAATCGGAATGCCCATCGCGCCAAAGGCCACCGGCGCGGTGTTTACTATCAGGCACAGCCCGGCGGCATACAGCGGATTAAAGCCGAGGCCGACCAGCAGCGCGGCGGTAATCGCCACCGGCGCGCCAAAGCCCGCCGCGCCTTCCAGAAACGCGCCGAAAGAGAAGCCGACAATCAGCATTTGCAGACGCTGGTCCGGCGTAATCGACAGAATCGAGGAGCGGATAATGTCGAACTGGCCGGTTTTCACCGAAATCTTATAAACAAAGACCGCCGCGATGATGATCCAGGCAATCGGCCACAGGCCATAGAAGAAGCCGTACACCACCGAGGCCAGCGCACGATCGACCGGCATTTTGTAGAAGAACAGCGCTACCAGCAGGGCGATAATCACGGTATAGGTTGCCGCAAGATAGCCTTTCAGCTTGAGCTTTATTAGCGCAAAAAAGAAAAAGAGAATCGGGAGCGAAGCGATGAGGCTTGAGAGCCAAATGTTACCGGCCGGATCGTAGTTCTGTTGCCAAAGGTTCATGCAGGTCTCCTGAGGCCCACCGTTACGCCAGCACAGTGAGTCTGCGCTCATTGCTGCGTCACATTCTGTGTAAAGGTGGTCCTGCCAATATGAGGGTTTAGGGTTACGACACTCAAAGGTTAACTAAATGTTATGGGTAAGCAACGTATGTGTGAGTGAAAATTAAGGAATTGTGAAGTGTGGGAGGGTTGGGCGGGGGATTGGTAGGGCCAATAAGAAAGGGAGCAGTTTATAAGCCAGGCTTATAGCTTTTTAGCTTAGATAGAATGCCAGCCATGATATTTCGATGAGGTCGTTATTATTTTTATCAGGGATAAGCACAATACAGTGGCATTGTGCTTACCAGGCAAAGGATCAGAATTCGTTTTTCGCAAACCCCGTCACTTCTTTCAGCCCCATCTCACGCCCCAGCGCAGTCATGGGATGCACGACAATCAGCCCGCGGACGCTTTTCTTCAGCTTGCCCATATCGGCCTGCTCTTTTTTAGTGATGGCGCGGCGGAACGGTAATTTACTCAGCTTTTGCGCTTCGACACTCAGCTTCTGGCCGTGAACTTCACGCAGGCGGGCGATTTCCGTTTCCAGGGTCGCTTTCTCTTTTTCCAGCTCGGCGTATTTTTCCGCGTCCTCAACCAGCGACAGATCGGCCTGCTGGTGGCGGATGAGATCGAGGCGATCGCTAAGGCGTTTAATTTCGTTCTTTTCGACTTCTTTCATAACAAATTGACTCTGAATCAGGGTGATTGCGCTAAGGATACACCAATGCGCGCAAGGTTACTTCTGAAAGGCTTTTTTTAAGCTGATGCGGGAGATCAGCTCGGTCAGGGAAAGTACCATCGTAGAACGTACAACCTGCTGATAACGCTGGATTTGCATCGCCAGAAGTTCCGCATCGCTGTCGTCAAACTGGGGAGCCGGGGGGAGGGCGGTCACGCAGTGCAGCTCGCCAAACGGTCCGAGGATCTCGTCGTCGGTAAAGGTATATTCGTTACCGTCGTGATTCAGCTCTTCGCGCAGTGCCATCAGCAGCTCAGCATCTTCATACTCAGGTCGGCTTATCACGCCAAGGCCGTAGATAAGCTTCAGACGCACGGAGAGATCGCCCAGCGGACCATTACCGTCCAGCAGCGGTTCAACCGCATATTTCACCGCGTAGTCGTCTTTGCGGAATACCTGCATAACCAGAATATTGACCGCTTCGGTGAGGAGTTCAACGGCGGCAATTAAAAAGCTTCTTACGGTTTTGCCAGCATTCAGACGCTCAAGCACACGATTTTCAAAGGCCTGGGTTTCTTCCATTATTGCCTGCATATCTGACAATCTAAAAGGTTGGCGCAGAGTAACCTGCGCCAGATCGGTGATCATTTGGTGGCGCTGTATTCAGCCACGGCTTTCTCAACGACTTCGCTGTTAGCATCAAGGCCAGAAAGCTGCGCGAGCGCGTCCTGCGGACCTTTTGCATCGATCAGTGCGGCCAGTTCCTGCGCTTGCGGATCTTGTTCGCTGCGGTAATGCATCGCAGCGGCAATCCCTTTCACCAGGTTGGCGTGCGGCAGATGATACTCTAAAGTACCCAGCAGTGGTTTGATCAAACGATCGCCCGCGCTCAGTTTACGCAGCGGCTGGCGGCCTACGCGCTCAACATCATCTTTCAGGTACGGGTTCTCGAAACGGCCAAGAATTTTGTGAATATAGGCCGCGTGCTTCCCGGCATCGAAGCCGTAGCGCTTGATCAGCACCGCGCCGCTCTCTTCCATCGCGCCCTGTACCACGGTGCGGATTTTTTCATCCAGAATGGCGTCGCGAATGGTCTGGTGCCCGGCGAGTTGGCCGAGGTAGGCGGTGATGGCGTGGCCGGTATTCAGGGTGAACAGTTTACGTTCTACGAAGGCCATCAGATTGTCGGTGAGTTCCATACCTGGAATGGTCGGCAGGTCGCCTTTAAACTGGGTTTTATCAACAATCCATTCGCTGAAGGTTTCGACGGTCACTTCCAGCGGATCGTTGGTCGCGGAGGCGGACGGCGGCACGATGCGGTCAACGGCGGAGTCAACGAAGCCGACATGCTCTTCAACCCAGGCCTTATCTTCTTCCGCCAGCGCGGCAAAGACGTGGCCTTTTAGCTGGGTAGTGCCGCGCACCATATTCTCACAGGCGATAATGTTCAGCGGCGCAGAGACGCCCTGTGCTTTACGTTTCACCAGACCTTTAGCAATGGCCGGGGCGATACGCTCAAGCACCACCGGACCCACGGCGGTAGTGACCAGATCGACCTGGGCGATCAAATCCACTACCTCGTCACCAATGCTGCTAACGGCATTCACGCCGGACACGGTATCCACCTGCTCATTTTCACCGACCACGTGAACCTGATAGCTATGACGGGCATTCAGGGCGTCGAGAACCACCTGGTTTACATCAGCGAATGTCAGGGCGATCCCCGCGTCGGCAAGCAGTTTGCCAATAAAGCCACGACCGATGTTACCTGCGCCAAAATGTAATGCTTTCATAGAAATAACCTTTCTCAATGTTTTTACCCGAGAGGGCTGGGGTGAGGCGCTTACCTCACCCTAACCCTCTCCCAAAGGGAGAGAGTCAGAACCGCGCCTCCACAGAAGCGCGGCCAAACGTTACTTATCTGCCTGCCAGCAGCGCCAGCACTTCGTCAACGCTCTGGGTGTGCGTCAGACGTTCGATGACCGTTTCGTCATCCAGCGCATTGGTCAGGCTGGTAATCACCTGAACGTGCTCGTTATTACGAGCGGCGATACCAATCACCAGACGGGCGATGTCATCTTCGTCTTCACCGAAGCGAACACCCTGCGGATACTGGCAGAATACCACACCGGTTTTCAGCACGCGGTCTTTCGCTTCGATCGTACCGTGCGGTACGGCGATGGATTCGCCCAGATAGGTCGAGGTCAGCTTCTCGCGGTCCAGCATCGCCTGAACGTATTCAGGTTCAACGTAGCCGCCTTTCACCAGTTGCTCACCGGCAAACAGAATCGCTTCTTCTTTGGTTGCGGCAGTGCGACCGAGGAAGATATTCTCCGCGCCCAGTTGGAACAGGTTGCTATCCGGCTGATCAAAGCTGTCCTGCAAGCTGGAGCGAACCTTAACTTCGTTGTCCGTATGACGCTGTGCCGCCACCAGACGCTCGGTCAGGCTGGTATACAGGCCACTGTCGAGGAAGTTGGTCAGCGAAATATGCTGCGCCTGCGGAACCTGGCGCATCGCGCGCTCGGTCAGATCGCGGTGGGTGATGACCAGGTCAACATCCGGCGGCAGGCTGTTAATCGCGCTGTTGGTAACAGAGATATTGCTTAGCCCAGCATCCTGCACTTTCTTACGCAGTACGCCCGCGCCCATAGCGCTGGAACCCATACCGGCGTCGCAGGCCACGATGATTTTACGCACGTGGCTCAGGTCGTTAGTCACATCGCCCGTTGCCAGCGGCGTTGCGCCTTTAGACTGGGCTTTCATGTCCTGTACGCGACGGGTTGCCGCTTCAATATCGTCTTCTTCTTTCACTTTGCTGGTTTTCAGCAGGATAGCGGAGACTACGAAGGAGACAATCAGCGCGGCAAGGATAGCGGCGATGTTAGCAAAATAAGCCCCTTTCGGCGTCATCGCCAGCACGGCCAGGATGGAGCCCGGAGAAGCCGGAGACACCAGACCGCCGTTCAGCATGGTCAGGGTGAACACGCCAGTCATACCGCCGAGGATAACGGCAAGCAGCAGACGCGGATTCATCAGCACATACGGGAAGTAGATTTCGTGGATACCACCCAGGAAGTGAATGATAGCCGCGCCGCCCGCAGACTGTTTAGCGCTGCCGCGACCAAAGAACATGTACGCCAGCAGAACGCCCATCCCCGGACCCGGGTTAGCTTCGATCAGGAAGAAGATAGACTTGCCGAGATCGTGAGACTGCTGAATACCCAGCGGCGAGAAGATACCGTGGTTGATGGCGTTATTGAGGAACAGGATTTTCGCCGGTTCAACAAAGATAGACGCCAGCGGCAGCATTTCATGCACCACCATGAAGTTAACGCCTGCCGCCAGAACTTTGGACAGGACTTCAACCGCAGGGCCGATGCCGAGGAAGGCCAGAATCGCAAGGATCATACCGATGATGCCAGCGGAGAAGTTATTCACCAGCATTTCAAAACCGGACTTGATCTTACCGTCTACCCACATATCAAAGCGTTTGATCGCCCAGCCGCCCAGCGGACCGGCAATCATCGCGCCGAGGAACATCGGCATATCTGCACCGACGATAACGCCCATAGTGGTAATCGCACCCACCACGCCGCCACGGTCGCCGCCTACCAGACGTCCACCGGTATAACCGATGAGCAGCGGCAGCAGATAGGTGATCATCGGGCCAACCAGTTTCGCCAGCGTTTCGTTAGGCAACCACCCTGTTGGAATAAATAACGCGGTGATAATACCCCACGCGATAAACGCGCCGATATTTGGCATCACCATGTTGCTGAGGAAACGACCAAAGCTTTGCACTCTGATCTTGATATCGGATGACATAAAACACCCCTTCTGATGTGTACTGTCGCGAGGCTGGAAGCCCGTGTTTTTTTGTTAATATGGCGGCAGAGGTAGCCGTACCCTGTTGATGATGCGAAATCTGGCACTTAAACGCTCAGCTGTCCAGAGAGCACCTTTTTATGTGATGTAGATCACCTAAATACAGGGGGTTAACGGCTGTTTGTAGTGATTCAGATCACAAATAGCATGTGTAAAAAAAGAACACAGTGCTAAAAAAGGCCACCATCCGGGCGTTAATGTGATGTTAATCACGTTTTTTATCTCCCTCTTTGTCAATTATTTGTGAGTTAGATCACAAGATATTTTTGTCAGGATTTTTCCGAGTGTGATCAAACGCAAATTGCGTTTGCGGTTAAAAGTTGCGCTGTAATTTTCTTACCGACCCTGCGTCCCGCCTCACCATCTCCGATCACGATGTCATTTATATGACGCATCGTAAAAAGCGACGCGATGAACATCCTATTCTGCGCCATACTTACCTTTTTGTTGGCGAAAAGGAGCAGGCATGAAACTCATCGGCAGCTATACCAGCCCGTTTGTACGTAAAATTTCGGTGATCCTGCTGGAAAAAGGCATCACCTTCGAATTTATCAACGAACTGCCTTATAACCAGACGAACGGCGTGGCACAGTACAACCCGCTGGGAAAAGTGCCTGCTCTGGTGACGGATGACGGCGAATACTGGTATGACTCGCCGATTATTGCCCGATATATTGAGCAACTGGATATCGCACCAGCACTGATCCCGAAAGAGCCAAAAGCGGCGCTGCGCATTTGCCAGCTTGAAGCGCTGGCCGACGGCATCATGGATGCGGCGCTGGTCTCGGTGCGCGAGCAGACGCGTCCGGTGGCGCAGCAATCTCCCGAGGAGTTGCTTCGCCAGCGGGAGAAAATCAGCCGCGCGCTGGATGCGCTGGAGGCTTACCTCGTTGACGGCACCCTGAAAAGCGACGAGGTGAATCTGGCGACCATCGCCATTGCCTGCGCCATTGATTACCTCAATTTCCGTCGGGTATCGCCAGGCTGGTGCGTGGACCGGCCACAGCTGGTTAAGCTGGTGGAAACGCTCTTCCAGCGGGAGAGCTTTGCCCGCACCGAGCCACCAAAGGCATAACACTTTATACCGGGACGCGGTAAACTCTTTGCGCATAGCGGCCCCTCTCCAGGCGAGAGGGGAATAACTCCTTACTGCCAGGCGCGCCCATGACTACCCATTCACTGTACAGCCAGCTTCCCGCCACCGATCGTCTGCTGCGCGATCCCGCTTTTCTAACCTTACTGGAAACCTGGGGCCGTAGCCGCGTGGTGGAGACCCTGCATCAGCTTCAGGAGACGGCGCGCGAGCGCATTCGTGAACAGCAGCGTTTGCCGGAGTGGTGTAACGACTGGCCTACGGCGGTGCTTAGCCAGCTTGAGCGCAGCGAACAGGGCGCGCTGCGTCCGGTCTTTAACCTGACCGGCACGGTGCTGCATACCAACCTGGGCCGGGCGCTTCAGGCAGAATCCGCCGTGGAAGCCGTGGCGCAGGCGATGCGCTCGCCGGTGACGCTGGAGTACGATCTGGACGGTGCCGGGCGCGGCCATCGCGATCGGGCGATTGCCGATCTCCTTTGTCAAATCACCGGGGCGGAAGATGCCTGTATCGTGAACAACAACGCGGCGGCGGTGCTGCTGATGCTGGCGGCGACGGCGAACGGTAAAGAGGTGGTGGTTTCACGCGGTGAGCTGGTGGAGATTGGCGGCGCGTTTCGTATTCCGGACGTGATGCGTCAGGCGGGCTGTGTGCTGCACGAAGTGGGCACCACCAACCGCACGCATGCAAAAGATTATGTTCAGGCCATCAACGAAAATACCGGCCTGTTGATGAAGGTCCACACCAGTAACTACAGCATTGAAGGGTTCACCAAAGCGGTGGACGAAGCGGAGCTGGCGGCGATTGGCCAGGAGCAGGGCATTCCGGTGGTAGCGGATTTGGGCAGCGGTTCGCTGGTCGATCTCAGCCAGTACGGCTTGCCAAAAGAGCCGATGCCGCAGGCGCTGATTGCCGCGGGCGTCAGCCTGGTGAGTTTCTCTGGTGACAAGCTGCTCGGCGGTCCGCAGGCAGGGATTATCGTCGGTAAAAAAGCGCTGATCGCGCAGTTGCAGAGCCATCCGCTGAAGCGCGCGCTGCGCGCGGATAAAATGACCCTCGCGGCGCTGGAAGCCACGCTGCGCCTGTATCTGCATCCGGAAGCGCTGGCTGACAACCTGCCCACGCTGCGCTTACTCAACCGTAAAGCGGAGGCGATCCATCAGCAAGGTGTGCGCCTGCGGGAACAGCTCAACGGACGTTATGCCGATGAATTTGTCGTGCAGGTGATGCCGTGTTCCTCGCAAATTGGCAGCGGTTCCCTGCCGGTGGAGCGTCTGCCCAGCGCCGCGCTGACCTTTACGCCGTTCGACGGGCGCGGCGGTCGTCTGGAAGCGTTAGCTGCCCGCTGGCGGTCGCTGCCGGTGCCAATTATCGGACGTATTTATGACGGTTGCCTGTGGCTGGATCTGCGTTGTCTTGAAGATGAATCCCGTTTTCTGGAGATGGTACTGCAATGATTATTGCCACCGCCGGGCATGTTGACCACGGCAAAACGACACTGCTGGAGGCGATCACCGGCATCAACGCTGACCGCCTGCCGGAAGAGAAAAAGCGCGGCATGACCATCGACCTGGGTTATGCCTACTGGCCGCAGCCGGACGGCCGCGTGCCGGGCTTTATCGACGTTCCCGGCCATGAAAAGTTTCTGGCGAATATGCTGGCGGGCGTCGGCGGTATCGATCATGCGCTGCTTGTGGTGGCGTGCGACGATGGCGTGATGGCGCAGACCCGCGAGCATCTGGCGATCCTGCAACTGACCGGCAGCCCGACGCTGACGGTGGCGCTGACCAAAGCGGATCGCGTTGATGAGGCGCGCGTTGAGGCGGTGCGCCAGGAGGTCATCAGTACGCTGCACGCGTATGGTTTTTCTGGCGCGTCGCTATTCGTGACTGCCGCCACGCAGATGCAGGGCATTGATGCGCTGCGCGAGCATCTTCTGCAATTAAGCGAGCGTCCGCATCCGGAACATCAGCGTTTTCGGCTGGCCATTGACCGCGCGTTTACCGTTAAGGGGGCCGGGCTGGTGGTCACCGGCACCGCGCTTTCCGGCGATGTGCGCCCTGGCGATTCGCTCTGGCTGACCGGGGTGAACAAACCGATGCGCGTGCGCAGCCTGCATGCGCAGAACCAGCCGACGGACCATGCGCACGGTGGGCAGCGTATTGCCCTGAACATCGCGGGCGACGCGCAGAAAGAAGACATCACCCGTGGCGACTGGCTGTTATCCGACGCGCCGCCTGCGCCGTCAGAACGGGTTATCGTCGAGCTGCAACGCCATGCGGCGCTGAGTCAGTGGCAGCCGCTGCACATTCACCATGCCGCCAGCCACATTACCGGGCGCGTCTCCCTGCTGGAGAACAACCTCGCCGAGCTGGTGCTCGACACCCCACTATGGCTGGCGGATAACGACCGCCTGGTGCTGCGCGATATCTCCGCGCGCGAAACGCTGGCGGGCGCGAGAGTGATTGCGCTAAACCCGCCCCGGCGCGGCAAGCGCAAGCTGGAGTACCTGCAATGGCTGGCGACGCTGGCGGCGTGTGATAGCGATGCGCAGGCTCTCTCCGTGCATCTCCAGCGCGACGCCGTCCGGCTGACGGACTTCGGCTGGGCGCGACAGCTTAACCGGGCAGGGCTTGAGACGTTAATCGACCGCCCTGATTATCTCCAGGCAGGAGGCTGCCTGCTGGATGCGCCGCTGGCGGCACGCTGGCAGCGTAAGCTGATGGACGCGCTGACGATTTATCACCAGCAGCATCCTGACGAACCGGGACCGGGCCGCGAACGCCTGCGACGTATTGCGCTGCCGATGGAAGATGAGCCGCTGGTGCTGACGCTGATTGAGCAGATGCGTGACAGTGGCGTGATCCACAGCCATCACGGCTGGCTGCATTTGCCGGATCACAAAGCGGGCTTTAGCGACGAGCAGCAGGCGATCTGGCAACGGGCCGCCGTTCTGTTCGGCGATGAACCGTGGTGGGTGCGCGACCTGGCGCGGGAAACCGGCACCGACGAGCAAGTAATGCGCGCGGTGCTGCGGCAGGCGGCGCAGCAGGGGATGATTACGGCGATCGTCAGAGATCGTTATTACCGTAACGATCGCATCGTGACCTTCGCCAGTATGGTCCGCGAGTTAGACGAGCAGCGCGGATCGACCTGCGCGGCGGATTTTCGCGATAAGCTCAACGTCGGTCGCAAGCTGGCGATTCAGATCCTCGAACACTTTGACCGCATCGGTTTTACCCGTCGCCGCGGCAACGATCATATTCTGCGTGATAAGGCGTTTTTTATTCACGAGGAATAAGTTTATCGGTATATAAATATCCTCCGGTGATAATACCGGAGGAGCGTTAATGGCGTATTTGTTCACGTGCGGCTTTTTATTTTTTTGCACAGGCCGGATAAACTGACGTCACCATCTTATTGTGGATAGTGCGCAACCTGCCCTGCGGCGCTGCGCTTGCGCGGGCCTGGGATTTTATCCGTGCGTCGATCCGTAGGCCGGATAAGGCGCAGCCGCCATCCGGCATCGCGGGCAGGGCGTAATATTTTTATTTATTCCCAGGTGTTATTTTTTAACGCGACATCACACTCTCTCCATCCGCATAAGCATATATTTCCTTCAGTTTTTACTTTTTTGAGGAAATTATTATGCCCGCATTTTATATCCCCGCTATAAATATTCTTGGTATGAATACTCTGGCCGAAGCGCTGGAGACCATGGTCAGCTTTAATTTCAAAAAAGCACTGATCGTCTGCGGCACCACCCTGAATAAACAGGGGATCGTCGATCGCATTCAGGCCGATTTACAGCAGAAAGGCATCGCCAGCGTGGTCTATAACGGTTCCCGCCCTAATCCCGGCGTGAAGAGCGTCAATGCCGGGCTGGCGGTGCTGCGTGAGCATCAGTGCGACTGTGTGATCTCCATCGGCGGCGGCTCGCCGCACGACTGCGCCAAAGGTATCGCGCTGGTAGCGACTAACGGCGGTGATATCCGTGACTACGAAGGCATTGACCGCTCCACCAAACCGCAACTGCCGCTGATTGCCATTAACACCACCGCCGGAACCGCTTCAGAAATGACGCGCTTCAGCATCATTACTGACGAAGAACGGCATATCAAAATGGCGATCGTCGATAAACACGTGACGCCGCTACTGTCGGTCAACGATCCGGCGTTAATGATGGGGATGCCCGCCTCCCTGACCGCCGCCACCGGGATGGACGCGCTGACCCACGCCATCGAAGCCTATGTTTCCATCGCGGCGACGCCCATCACCGACGCCTGCGCGCTGAAAGCGATAGCAATGATCGCCGAACATCTGGCAGTGGCCGTCGCGGATGGCCGCAACGAAACGGCGCGCGAAGCCATGGCCTATGCGCAGTTCCTCGCGGGTATGGCGTTTAACAACGCCTCGCTGGGCTACGTTCATGCGATGGCGCACCAGTTGGGCGGATTTTACGATCTGCCGCACGGCGTCTGTAACGCGATCCTGTTGCCGCACGTCCAGGCGTTTAACAGTAAAGTGGCGGCGGGGCGTTTACGCGACTGCGCGCAGGCAATGGGCGTCGATACTCGCTTACTGAATGATGAGCAGGGCGCGCAGGCGTGCCTGGATGCGATCCGTAAGCTGGCGCGGCAGGTGGATATTCCTACCGGTCTGCGCGATCTGCACGTCAAAGAGGAGGATATTCCGCTGCTGGCGACTAACGCCCTGAAAGACGCCTGCGGCCTGACCAACCCGATTCAGGCCACCCACGATGAGATCATGGCAATCTATCACTCCGCGATGTAATCGTACTGCTGCGCTCCGCTATTTTCCCCAGGGCGCGGCTTTGCGCTGCGCCAGCCATACCGCGCCCAGCCTGCCCGCCTGATTACCCAGCTCGCACGGATGAATCGGCACCTGTAGCGCCTCCCACATCTCAAACTTTTCCAGATGGCGGTTTAATAACGGATACAGTTTCTCCTGCTCGCTGACCCCTCCGCCGATAAGCACCACCTGCGGGTCAAACATGGAGATCACGCTGTAGACGCCGCGTGCAAGGAAATTTCCCCAGTCATTGACCGCTTCACGCAGATGGACATCGCTCTCCATGCGTTCAAAAATCTCCTTTCCGTGCGGCATCTCTTCGGCAGGCAGCGCCAGCGCCTGACGACAGAGCTTCATTAGCCCTTTAGCCGACGCTATTTCATGCATACATTCGCCGTTATTACCGACCGGCATCACGCCGAACTCGCCGGCATGAAAATGCGACCCGCGATACAGTTCACGATCGACAATAATGCCGCCGCCGATGCCGGTGCCCAGCGTAATGCAGACTAAATTATCGTAGCGCTGACCCGCACCGCGCCACATCTCGCCCAGCGCGGCGCAGTTGGCATCGTTCTCTACCACCAGCGGCAGCTCGGTCAACTCGCCAAACATCTCCAGCAGATTTTCATCGTCCAGATAGTCCAGCGCGCCCGCCTTTGCCGCATGACCGGTATGCGGGTTGATATGCCCCGGAAAGCTAATGCCGATGGCGGCAATGTCGTGCTCCTTCTGACAGGCGGCTACTGCCTCGCGCCATTTTTCTTTGAAGGTTTGCGCATCTTCCGGCGTATCGTATTCTTCATTGGTTAACTCCTCGCCGTCCTCATCGATCACGCCATACTTAATATGGGTTCCCCCAACATCAAAACCGATATAACGCTGCATATCTTCTCCAGGAGTTAAACCGTCACTCTCTAAGTATGGCTGAAGCCTGCCGGGGAAACGTAAAGGAAAGTAATTCGTGAAGCGCGTCGTAAAGCGGTGAACGACTGGCGAATAATTCATCAGCGGCGTCTACCCTTGTAAGACTATCCGTGACAAGGAGACGCCCATGACCAACAACCCTGCCTCTTCCCGCATTCAGCCCGGCGAATACGGTTATCCTCTTGAACTGAAATCGCGTTACGACAACTTTATCGGCGGCGACTGGGTCGCCCCGGCGGACGGCGAGTACTATAAAAACCTGACGCCGGTGACCGGACAGCTGCTCTGTGAAGTTGCCTCCTCCGGTAAGAGAGATATCGACCTGGCGCTGGATGCCGCACACAAGATAAAAGATAAATGGGCGCATACCTCAGTACAGGATCGCGCGGCGATCCTGTTTAAAATCGCCGATCGCATGGAGCAGAATCTGGAACTGCTGGCGACGGCGGAGACCTGGGATAACGGTAAGCCAATCCGCGAAACCAGCGCCGCCGACGTGCCGCTGGCGATCGACCATTTTCGCTACTTCGCTTCCTGTATCCGCGCGCAGGAAGGGGGCATCAGCGAAGTGGATAGTGAGACCGTCGCCTACCACTTCCACGAGCCGCTGGGCGTGGTCGGGCAAATTATTCCGTGGAACTTCCCACTGCTGATGGCCTGCTGGAAAATGGCTCCGGCGCTGGCGGCAGGTAACTGCATCGTGCTCAAACCGGCACGCCTGACGCCGCTTTCGGTGCTCCTGCTGATGGAAATTATTGGTGATTTGCTGCCACCGGGCGTACTTAACGTGGTCAACGGTGCAGGCGGTGAAATCGGTGAATATCTGGCGACCTCGAAACGGATTGCGAAGATTGCCTTTACCGGTTCGACCGAAGTCGGCCAGCAGATCATGCAGTACGCCACGCAGAACATCATCCCGGTAACGCTGGAGCTGGGCGGTAAATCGCCCAATATTTTCTTCGCCGATGTCATGGATGAAGAGGACGCCTACTTTGATAAGGCGCTGGAAGGATTCGCGCTCTTTGCCTTTAACCAGGGCGAAGTCTGTACCTGTCCGAGCCGGGCGCTGGTGCAGGAGTCAATCTACGAGCGCTTTATGGAGCGCGCCATCCGCCGCGTAGAAAGCATCCGCAGCGGTAACCCGCTCGACAACGGCACGCAGATGGGGGCGCAGGTGTCGCAGGGTCAGCTGGAAACCATCCTTAACTATATCGATATTGGTAAGCAGGAAGGGGCGGATATCCTGACCGGCGGGCGGCGCAAGGATCTGACGGGTGATTTGCAGGGCGGTTATTACCTCGAACCGACGATTCTTTTTGGTCAGAACAATATGCGCGTTTTTCAGGAAGAAATCTTCGGCCCGGTGCTGGCGGTGACGACGTTTAAAACCATGGAAGACGCGCTGGAGATCGCCAACGATACCCAATATGGTCTCGGCGCGGGTGTCTGGAGCCGCAACGGCAGCCTGGCATACAAAATGGGACGCGGTATCCAGGCGGGACGCGTGTGGACCAACTGCTATCACGCCTACCCGGCACATGCGGCCTTCGGTGGCTATAAACAGTCCGGGATTGGCCGTGAAACCCATAAGATGATGCTGGAGCATTACCAGCAGACCAAATGCCTGCTGGTCAGCTACTCTGACAAACCGCTGGGGCTGTTTTAATTCGTTGCCTGAAAAACCTGCCGGGCGGCGCTGCGCTTGCCCGGCCTACAAAAGGTGGACGCATCAGTATCCGTAGGCCCGGTAAGCGCAGCGCCACCGGGCATGAGGTAACGGGTTGCCCTGTATCCGTAGGCCCGGTAAGCGTAGCGCCACCGGGCATGAGGTAGCGGGACTAACGTTAATCCAACACCTTCACCTGTAGCGGACGAAAACGGCTATACACCCACAGGCCAAAACAAACAATCGTCCCGAGGAACATGGTGAAAAGGACGCTGATAAACAACCCGCTCACCAGCGCCAGCGGCAGGGCGAGCACGCCGTGCACCGTCTCGTTATTCCAGCTCACCATGTCATAGCCGAAAATGCCCATCACCCCGCAAATCAGGCTAAAAATCAACATCGGAATGCTAAGGCCGATAAGCATTAAACGATAGATAACGGACGCTTTAACGCGCTTAACGGTGATCCCAGAGGCGATGTCTTTACTCATTTATGTTGTTCTCTATGCTGGTATAAATGCGGTAGAGAATAGCATGAGACATAACTTGAGACCCGGCAAACTCACGCCGCCGGGCCGTATCGCTTACTGCATTTCATTCACCCAAATCCGCATCTCCCCCTCGCCGCGGTTGGCCCAGCTAAACCACGGAATAAAGGTTAGCGTCTGTGGTTGGGACGTCGCAGGATGCGCATCGTAATGCCAGAGCGGTTGCTGCGCGGCGTCGGCTGTCGTCTGCTTCACGCCTTCTGCCTGAAGCAGCACTTTGTGAGCGAAAATGCCTTTACCTTCAAAGGCGGTAAAGGTGCTCTCTTTAGGTAACCAGAGGTTATGCAGCTCTTCGCCGTTATCCGCCTGTTCAAGACAGTACACCAGCGGCCCGCGCTGAATGGCGACTTTTCCCGCCACGTGTCGCACCAGCGGATTACCGTAAACCCGGCGGATCGGCATCGGTAGCGTGAGCGTTAAGGTGTCGCCTTCCTGCCAGCGGCGCGAGATGTGCAGATAGCCTTTACGTACCTCAGGGGGAACCTCCGCGCCGTTTAGCGTGACCTGCGGGGTCTCGCACCAGTCCGGCAGACGCAGCGCCAGGGTATGATTAACCTGCTGAGGGGAATCGATGGTGATATGCACCTGTTCCTGCCACGGATAGTTGCCGCTAATGCGCAGGCGCAGCGTCTCGTTACCGACCGGGATCTCCACGCTGTTGCCAACATAGAGGTTGATATACAGCGCGTCCGGGCGCGGCGTATAAATATAATGCCCCAGCGACGTCAGCACGCGGGCGATATTTGGCGGGCAGCAGGCGCAGCCAAACCAGCGCTGGCGCACGGGTTTTACGTGATCGTAGATATGGTTAAACTTCAGCGACCGCGGGTGTACCTCCAGCGGATTGACGTAGAAAAAGTGCTTGCCGTCGAGCGCCATTCCGCCAAGGACGGTGTTGTAAAGCGCGCGCTCCATCACGTCGGCATACTGGCTGTCGGCCTCCATTTCCAGCATCCGGCGGGCAAACATCATCAGCCCGATGGAGGCGCAGCTTTCAGCATAGACAGTATCATTGGGTAAATCGTAGTCGCTGCTGAAGGCTTCGCCGCTGCTCTGCGAACCGATACCGCCGGTAATATAGAGCTGACGCTGGGCCATGTTTTTCCACAGACGCAGGCAGTCCTGCCGCTTGCCTTCATCCTGACTTAAACGCGCCAGGTGTGCCACGCCGGTCATCAGATAGACAAATCGCACCGCGTGACCAATGGCGGTCTGCTGTTCGGCCAGCGGTTGATGCGCCTGGCTGTAGGCTTTGTCTTTCACCATCCATGCCGGACCGTAGTTATTCCAGTAAGATGTTTTCCCGCGCTTTTCATATTCGACGTCGTAAAAGTGCGGCTGCGTGCCGCGCTGCTCAACAAAATAATTCACCAGCGTCAGGTAGCGCGGCTCCTGTGTGACTTCGTAGAGCCGCATCAGCGCCAGTTCGATCTCCGGATGGCCTGGATAGCCATGAAGCTGCTCTTCACCGGGACCAAACACGCTATCGATATGATCGGCCAGCCGACAGACAACGTCCAGCAGGCGGCGTTTACCCGTCGCCTGGAAGAAGGCCACCGCCGCCTCAATCATATGCCCGGCGCAATAAAGTTCATGGCACTCCGCCAGATTGGTCCAGCGATCTTCCGGCGCTTTGACCGTAAAATACGTGTTCAGATAACCGTCCTCGCACTGGGCGGCGGCAACCAGTTCGATGACCTCATCGGCGGTTTTTTCCAGCTGCGGATCGGGTTTCTGGCACAACGACCAGGCGACCGCTTCCAGCCATTTCGCCACGTCGCTATCCTGAAACACCATGCCGTAAAACTCACCCTCCTGAAGACCCGCCGCAATGCGGAAATTTTCTATCGCGTGGCTGGGATCGGTTTCGGGGATGCGATCGTTAAGCGCGTCCCACTGATAAGGGATCACCACGTCGCGCACCAGCTGTTGATACTGGCCGAGAAACGGATCGTTCACTTTCAGTTTATGCAGATCGACTTCCATTACAGACTCCTTAAACGTGGGCATGGCGCTGACGCAAATCGGTGGCAATACGCGCCATCATCGGATTATTAAGGCGGCAGGCGCGGATCGAAAACGCCAGCAGCAGATGGAAAAGGGCGGGCAGCAGGGTTTCCATGGCGGTAATGCCCTGGAGTGAACTGGCAGTTTGATTACTCAGGCCCGGCTGATACGCCACGAAAATAAAGACCAGGCTGATAATGCCCGCGCTGGCAGCCCAGGCCAGCTTGATGAAAAACAGGTTAAACGCAAAGTTCATGCCCGAAGAACGCACGCCGGTTTTCCATTCGCCGTAGTCATCGGCAAACGCCATCAGCGAGAAGTGCAGCGGCAGCGTAAAACCAAGAATAATGCCGTTCCCGAGAATGACCGCCAGCCACAGCGTCTGGTAAGCCGGGCCGATCGGCAGAAACCACATCGCGACCGCCAGCGCCGCCAGTACCAGATTGGTGTAGTAGTAGAGTTTTACCGTATCAATCCGGCGCGAGAGCGGGTTGACGATCACCGAACCGAGAATGGAGGCAAAAGTCACCATCGTGAAAAAGAGTGAGGTATAAGCCGTACTGCCTTCGAGGGCATAGGTGATGAAATACATATAGCCGCCGCCGCGGATGTTAAACACGTTAATCAGCAGAAACGACATGACCAGCATCAGCAAAAGCTGATCGTTTTTACGTAGTCCGGCCAGATGCTCCCGCAGGGTGAAGTTGCCCATCGCGCTGAGTGAAACGCGCTCGCGTACCCAGAAAAAGCAGCACAGGAACATGACGACGGCAACCGCACACAACACGCCGACGCCCAATTGATAACCGCGCGCCGCATTGCCGTTGCCCAGCTCGGCGACCAGCCACGGCAGGCCCACGGAGACCAGAAAACCGGCCACCCCGCACAGGACAAATCGCCATGACTGGCAGGAGATCACCTCGCTATGCCGGGTGGTCATCGTGTTAATCAGCGCGCAATAGGGGACGTTGATGGCGGTATAGCCTACCGAGAGCAGCAGATAGGTGCCGAATGCCCAGGCGATTTTTATGCCCATGCTGGCGTCCGGTACGGTGAAGGTCAGCACGCCGATAATACCAATCGGCAGCGCGATCCACAGTTGCCAGGGACGAAATCGTCCCCAGCGGCTTTGGGTGCGGTCGGCGATAACTCCCATCAACGGATCGGAAATGGCGTCGAACACGCGCAGGGCGATAAATAACGTGCCGACCAATGCGGGCGTCAGGCCGAAAATATCAGTATAGAAAAAGGTTAAAAAATTCATGATCAGACAGGTGATCACTGTCCCGCCGGCATCGCCCAGCCCGTAGCCGATTTTTTCACGAATCGACAGTTTTTCATCAAGTGCTTTTTGCGTAATTTCTGTGGCAGTAATTGGGGTGGAAGTCATAAATAACTCCTCGCGTAATCGAAATTTTATCCAGCATTCACCGCTTATTCGCTGGCGGTCTTTTTTGTAATTTGCAAAGTACCCTGTAAATTTTGCATGGAAAAAATTCGTCAACAAGGGAGCAGGGTAGTAGATAAAGATGACGATTCCGACCTGATGATCAAAATGTGATGGCGATCCTGTCGGGCAGCGTAATTTGGTGAATAATCAATAAATAAAGTTAAATCACGGTCGGCAAAGAGCTGAATAATGAATGTCTATGCTTGAATTATCCATAGCGCTTCCGGTGAAGGCACAGAATGGCGGGTTGTTTATTTCGCGTGGTATGGGGAGCCATCCCGCGCGAAAACTCACCTCGTGGGAAGTTATTTTTGTTGAAAAAGGGACATTAACGATTCAGGAAGAGGAGAATGTATTTGCGGTGAACGCCGGAGAGAGCCTGGTATTATGGCCGCAGCGTCATCATGTCGGCGTGGGTGATTTTCCCGCCGATCTAAAATTTTATTGGCTACATTTTGACGTGACAAAAGAAGCGCATCATGGCGAATGGTTAACCCACCTTGCTATACCGCAGCACGTTAAAGTGGGTGACCCGCAATATATGATGTCGCTATTTAGGCAATTCCTTAACGAGCAGGAAAGTCTACAGCGTAGCGTGGCGCTGGAATTAGCGTTACTGCTGATCCTGCAACAAATTGCGCTGGGGGCGGACCATAAAACGGATACCGATGATGCGGGTACGGTGCTGGCGTGGAAAGCGCAGCAGCTTATCCGTACCCAGTTTCATCTTCCGCTCTCCACCTCTGCGCTGGCAAAAGAGCTGCACTGCAACGCGGATTATCTGGGACGCGTTTACCGCCGGGTTTTCCGCCTGACGCTGACCGACGCCATCCACCGCCAGCGGGTGCGGGCGGCGGAAAAACTGCTTATCAGCGACGCCCGCTCGCTGAAAGAGGTCGCCGGGCTGTGCGGTTTCAGCGATGTGGGCTATTTCCGGCAAATCTTCCGTAAACATACCGGGTTAACGCCCGCCGCCTGGAAGCGACGGTACTGTAAAGAGCATATTAACTCGGCATGATCACTGCCCGTAATAAGCGGTTTTCCCGTGCTTGCGCAGATAGTGTTTATCCAGCAGTTCGGGTTGCATATCAGGGAGATCCGGGCTGAGCTGGAGGGAAAACAATCCCATACAGGCGCACTCCTCCAGCACCACGGCGTTATGCACCGCGTCGGCGGCGTTTTTCCCCCACGCAAACGGTCCGTGAGAATGGACCAGCACCGCCGGGACCTGCATGGGATCAAGGCCGCGTTCTGCAAAGGTTTTAATAATCACTTCGCCGGTCTGGTACTCATATTCACCCGCGATCTCCGCCTGGGTCATCCGCCGGGTGCAGGGAATGGTGCCGTAGAAATAGTCAGCATGCGTGGTGCCCCACGCGGGCAAATCGCGGCCCGCCTGCGACCAGATGGTCGCATGGCGTGAATGGGTATGGACAATGCCGCCGATGCCGGGATAGCGGCGATACAGCGCCAGATGGGTAGGGGTATCGGAAGAGGGCTTTTTATCGCCTTCTACCACCTTACCGGTGGCGATTTCTACCACCACCATATCGCTGGCGGTCATGACGTCATAATCAACGCCGGAGGGTTTAATCACCATCAGACCGCGGTCACGATCGATGGCGCTGACGTTGCCCCACGTAAACGTCACCAGATGATGAGCGGGCAGCGCCAGGTTTGCCGCCAGTACCTCGGCTTTCAGTTGTTCTAACATATCAATCCTCCTTCCTGCATGCGGGCTTCAATCCAGCGGCGCGCCTGAATAATTTCCAGAACCGGCTCGTTGGCTTTCTCGGTCCACATCTCAATCAGAAATGCGCCGCGGTAATTCAGCTTGCGTAATGTGCTGAAAATGCTAACGAAATCGACGCAGCCTTCGCCAAAAGGCACATCGCGAAACTGCCCGGGACTTTGCGCGGTGACGGGCTGGGTGTCTTTGAGATGAATAGCCGCGATGCGATCGATACCCAGCGAAAGTTCCGCCTGAACATCGTTGCCCCAGGCGCTCAGATTGCCGACGTCCGGGTAGACGCTGAACCACGGCGAGGCGAGCAGTTCATCCCATTTTTTCCATTTGCTGATGGAGTTCATAAAGGCGGTATCCATAATTTCTACCGCCAGCATCACCTGCGACGCGGCGGCCTGCTCTACAGCCCACGCCAGCCCTTCGGCAAAACGTTGCTGCGTGCCTTCATCGTGTTCTTCGTAATAGACGTCGTAACCAGCCAGTTGAATGGTGCGAATACCTAAATCGCGGGCCAGGCGGATCGCTTTGCTCATGATCTCGCGTGCCCGGGCGCGAACGGTTTCATCGCGGCTGCCGAAGGGAAAACGACGATGGGCGGAAAGACACATTGAGGGAATAGCGACGCCGGTTTCCAGCATGGCCTGCACCAGCGAGGCGCGCTGGGCGGTGCTCCACTCCAGACGCGACAGGCGTTCGTCGGTTTCATCCACCGACATCTCAACAAAATCGAAGCCGCAGCTTTTCGCCAGCACCAGCCGCTCCGGCCAGCTCAGCTCTTTTGCCAGCGCTTTTTCATAAATACCTAACGGATGGCTGCGCATTATTGCTCTCCCCAGATGGCCCGGATCTGCGCGTGGAATTCCGCAGCGACCTGGGCGGGATCGCTGGCACCTGCCAGCGCACGTCCGGCAATAAAGGCTTTTACGCGGATATCCTTAAATAGCGGCAGATCGGCTGGCGTAATACCGCCGGTAATGGACAGTTCAAGACCGATATCGGAGAGCGCCTTCATGCGCGCCAGATCGACCTCGCCCCATTGCTGGCCGCTGGCCTGCGCGTCGCGGCCCCGGTGGTAAATGGCCTGGCGAACCCCGACGCGGTACCAGTCGCGGGCATCATTCAGCGTCCAGTTGCCGAACAGTTCAATCTGGATTTCCCCGCCGCGTGCCAGCGCGACCGCATGACCTTTTTCGATGGTCGCAAGTGGCGCGGCGCAGATAATGGTCATCCAGTTCGCGCCTGCGTCGAACGCCTGCTGCGCCAGCGTTTCTCCGGCGTCCGCGACCTTCCAGTCAGCGACAATAATCTTCTCCGGACACTGGTCGCGTAGCGCTTTAACCGCGCCAAGACCTTCGGTCAGACACAGAATGGTGCCCGCTTCGACGATATCGACGTGGTTTTTTAGCAGGCTGACGTCGCGCTGCGCGTCAACAAGACGGGTGTGGTCGAGCGCCAGTTGCAAAAGAGGTCGGCTCATACGTTGTGCTCCTTAATACGGGCATGAAAGCCCTGAAGTGCTTCAATCAGGATCTGGTAACGCTGGTATTTGCGTTGGTAACTGGCGTGTGGGGTGGCGTCCGGGGTAACGGTTCGCAGGTTCCAGGTCAGCGAACGCTGCGCGTCGTGAAGGCTGGCGTAAATGCCGGTCCCGACCTGCGCCACCAGGGCGGCCCCGAAACAGCCGGTTTCTTCAATTTGCGGCAGCTCCAGCGGCAGGCCGCTGACGTCGGCAAGCATCTGCATCCAGACCTCAGAATGTGCCGGACCGCCGGTCACTCTCAGGGTATGGACGTCGCGAAAGCGTTCGCGCATTCGGTTGAGATGGGTCATATGGCTGAACACCACGCCCTCAAAAACCGCCTGAAGAAGATGCGCGCGGGTATGCATTGCCTGCATGCCGTAGAATCCGCAGGTCATCTCCAGCCCGGCATTGCTGCCGTAGAGAAAGGGCAGAAAGAACAGATCGCTGCCCGCTTTCGGCAGGTCGGCGACGCTACGGTTAATCTCCTCAAACGACATTTCGCCCCACTGCGCGGTCAGCCACTCCAGATTGCCGGAGGAGGTAGGGCTGGCCTCATGAACGATGTACTGGCCGGGCGCGGCGTAACGACCGTAGACGTAAGGATGCGTTTCGTTGTTACGCAGCGCGTCGGCGATACCGCTGGTGACAGCCCAGGTGCCCATCACCGCATTGAGGGTATGCTCATCGTTAAGGCCCGCACAAAGTGCGGTGGAAACCACATCAAACAGACCGCCCACGACGGGAGTTCCCGCCGCGAGACCGGTGATGGCGGCTGCCTGAGCGGTGATTTCCCCGCATATTTCTGTTGAGCCAACAATCGGTGGCAGGGTAGTGTCGATCTCGCTGATGCCGAGCCAGCGGGTCAGGGCCGGGTCATAGCGTCCGTCATGCATGTTATAAAGATTGGACTCTGAGATGTTGCTCTCTTCCGCGCCCTTAACGCCAGTCAGGCACCAGCGCAGGTAATCATGTCCCATCATCACGCTGCCGATACGGGCATAGCGCTGCGGCTCATGCTCTTTTATCCAGCGCAATAGCGAGACCGGATGCCCGGTCCACAAGGTCTGACGCGTATGCGGATAGAGCGTGTCCGGAATACCGTCCTGCTGCCAGCGACGGACGATCTCCAGCGCCCGACGGTCGGAGGAGAGGATGGCGTTACCTAACGGCTGATCGTTTTTATCCAGCAGGAACAATCCCTTGCCCTGCGCGGAAATGCCAACGCCCCGGATTTGCTGGCCTGTTACGCCCGTCTTCAGTAACAGACGGGCAATAGTAGTTGCGCAATGTTGCCACAGCGCGGACATATCCCGTTCCGCATAACCGGCTTGCGGACTTAACGTGCGCAGCGGCTGGCGGGCGATTCCGTGCTCCTTGCCCTGGCGATCGTATAAACCGGCTTTCAGATAAGTACCGCCACAATCGATACCCAGCCAGAAGGTCTCTTTTTCACTCATCGTTATCATCTCGTTGCCCCCGGTGGCGCTGCGCTTACCGGGGCTACAGGTAGCCGCCATGTTTTCCAGGCCTGATAAGCGCAGCGCCATCAGGCATTGTTGCGTTACGCTTCGCGTTTACGCGGATTTACCGGGCGGGTACTTTCAGCCCTGGCATCGCATTTCGCGGGCAGCAGCAGCGCCATCAGCGCCGCCAGCGCCAACGAGATAGCAAGGCAGTACACGCCCGCATCTTTGCTGTAGAGCGTGATCAGCACGCCGACCGCGTAAGGGCCGCAGAAGCCGCCGAGGTTGCCGAGCGCGTTAATCACCCCGCGCGCGCCGCCCGCCATTTCGGCGCTGAACAGGCGTGCCGGAATGGTCCAGAACACCCCTGCGGCGGATTGCAGGAAGAAACCGCAGCCGACCAGCGCGGCATAGGAGAGCCAGATATGGGCTTTCAGCGTGACGGACAAAAACATGCACAGCGCAAAGCCAATCAGCGGCAGGGAAACAAACAACTTACGTTTGCCGGTGCGGTCCGACAGGGAGGAGAAGAGGAACATGCCCGCAATCGCCCCGACGTAGGGCAGAACGGCCAGCATGCCTACCTGGCCGATGCTGGTGTGCGTCAGCTCTTTGAGAATGGTTGGAAGCCATAGGGTATAACCGTATATCCCGGTCTGATAAAAGAAGTTCAGTGCGATCAACTGCCACATAGTTTTGTCGGACAGCACTGCGCTAAGCGACGCGTTTTTGACCTCTTTCCCCACGATGGCCTGCTGCTCAGCGGCCAGCGTCTCGACCAGATAATTTTTCTCGGCCTCAGAAATCCAGCGCGCCTCCTGCGGACGGTCATAAACGGTAAACGCCCACAGCACCAGCACCACTACCGACAGCAGACCTTCGATGATGAACAGCCAGCGCCAGTCCAGCACGGTGATGATCCAGCCGGAGAGCGGCGCGGTGATGATCCCGGCAATCGGCACAAACATAATCACGATAGCGTTAGCGCGTCCGCGCTCGGCATCCGGGAACCAGTTGCTGATCATCGTCAGCACCACCGGTAACATTCCCCCTTCAGCCACCCCCAGCAGAAAACGCAGCGCCAGCAGCTGATACTGGTTAGTGATAAGGCCGGTCAGCACGGAAATCACTGCCCAGGCGACCAACGACCAGCCGATAAACTTCTTACCGCTGCCGTGGACGGCGATTTTACCGCCCGGCACCTGCAAAAAGAGATAGCCAATAAAGAAGATGCCGCCTGCCAGCCCGGCCATAGTGGCGGAAATACCCAGTTCTTCATCCATGCCGCCGGGCATAGCGAAGGCGATATTAACGCGGTCCATATACGAAATAATACAGGCGATAAGAATAGGTGGAATTATTCTTAGCCAGCGTTGATGCGGAATGCCCGCAGGTGTAGAGCCAGATAAAGTATTCATGATGGTTTTCTCATAAAAAAGTTTTGTTCTGGTGTAATGGCGCAAAATTTGTTTTTATTTTGTTGCTGTGTTCATTGCATCTATGCCGTTGCGTAAAATCGCAACGCGATGCCCGACATCAGCATTAGCATCTATTTCAAGCAGTTTGATACCGGCAAATTGCAGAGTTGCAGCATCGGCCGCATTAAATAATTCACGCACGCGATCCGCCGTCAGCAAACTCTCTTCGCAGAACGGGGCAAAGGGCGAATGTAAATCCTGCCACTCGCCGTAATCGCCCGTTTCCGTCGTGCCGGAGAACATGAGCGCGCCGAGTTTCACCGCCTGTTTTGCCATTTGCGTATGCGTCAGCGGCAGCGTGGTATTACGGCCTTCAATGGCGGAGCGCGCCCAGTTAATACAGACGCTGATATCGTAGCCGTTGAGCACATCCAGCACGTTCTCCAGCGGCAGAAAGCCTTTGCGCGGCGCAGGCTGCGTCATCGCATCACAGTGCTCCAGCACCAGCTTGCATGACCAGTCCCAGCGGGCGATCTCTTTTATTGAACGGGCGAACGCCTCGGTTGCCTGATCCACATCGGCGTTGCCTGCCAGCGGAGCTGCCTGGATTTCCAGAGCGATCACTTTGCCGCCGTGCCTGGCGTTAACAGCGGCAATTTTCTGATGCAGATGGCGATAGTAATCAACGCAGGCCCGACGCTGGTTTTCATCGCTGGAGGCAAGACCAAAACCACCGTTGATCCCCCGGCGGCGCATGGTTTCCATAATGGCGGTGACAACGATCTGCCACTCTCCCGGCGTGTGTTGCCATAACCACTCGTCACCATAAGGATGCAGATTTTCCAGGCAGGGCTGCTCCAGTCCGCGTATACCTGCGGTATCGGCGAGCTGTCGCCAGAATGCGCTTTCCTCCTCTTCACTTTTCTGGTGAAAAGATGGCGCGCAGGGGTACGCGCCAATAATATAACCGGCGTTATTGCTTTTCATATTGTGCTCCTGATATTTATCGGGTTTGATAAATATGCAAGTAATTAAAGCGCCGCGAGGGCAACCTTGACGACAATTTTACGAATAGGCGTTGCCGCTGTTTTATTACAGGCAGGACGATGTACATCCTGCGGGAAAAATATGGCGTAACTGCCCGGCACCATTTCCATAAAAGATTCGTTTTCGCTCTGGTGATAAAAAATAATATCGCGCTCTTCAAGCAGTGATTCGCTAATTTCATTGTTGCCGGTGTCGATGGCAATACCTATTTTCTCTTCTCCCCACGCGAGAAACTGGATATCCAGATAGCGGCGGTGCACTTCTGGCTTATTCTCCTGCGCTTCGCGGGTGGTTAAATCGATAATCTGGGCAAAAATATCTTTTCCGTCGATCTCTTTGACGCCCGGATTGAGCTGACGGAAATCCGTAGTGCGCAAAAAATCGAGCGCCTTTTCGATTGCCGCGGGCAGGCGACAAGGATTGGGTTGGTTAATGTGACCGAAGATCATCATCCGTCTCCTGTAGCGCCTGAATTTTCGCCCATACGCTGTCATCAATGGTGATGCCGTTGCGACGGTTTTCCTCCAGCAGGCGGGTAAATTCATGACCCGGCAGGCGGATTTCCACGTTTTCATCGGAACGGTCGGCGGTGGTTACAAAGTCCATGATGCGCTGAAGTTTGGCGTCGCGCGTCGGGCCGTCGATCAGCTTATCGACTTCAATGGCGATGAAAATCTGCGAGACGCCATATTCGTCGCTGTTATCCTGGGTGACTTCAGCGACCGAAGCGCCGTCAGAAAGCAGGGTGGCAATCATGTCCAGCACGATAGAAAGCCCGGAACCCTTCCAGTAGCCCATCGGCAGAATGCGGCGGTTTTTCTCGATCACCCCCGGCTCTTTGGTCAGTTGACCGTCATCATCGAAGCCGCCGTCCACCGGCAGCGTACGGCCCGCCAGTCGGTTCACCTCCAGCATGCCGTAAGAGAACATCGACATCGACATATCCACCATCGTGATGGGGTTCGACGGGATGGCGACGATCAGCGGATTGGTGCCAATGCGGCACGCTTTCGCCCCCCACGGCGGCATGACTGCAATCGAGTTGGTCCAGCAGATGCCAATATAGCCTTTCTCCGCCGCCTGCCAGCCGTAACTGCCGCCGCGCATCCAGTGATTAGCGTTACGCAGGGCGACCAGCCCGATACCGTGATCCGATGCCAGCTCGGTCGCGCGATCCATCATCTTCTTCGCCGTCAAATTGCCAATTGAACGCTGCGCATCCCACTGCTCGATCGCGCCGAGGCTGACAATGCGTTTCGGTACCGCGTCGGGAATGATGTCGCCCGCATCGAGTTGCTGAATAAAACGTGGAAATCGGTTTACGCCGTGCGAATACACGCCGGATTCGGTGGTGCGGGCAAACATTTCCGCACAGGCATCGGCCGTGTCGCTGGCGACCCCGCGTGAAAGCAGCACCTGATTAAAAGCCGCTTTCAACTGTTCAAATGTGACTTTCATCCCTCTTGTTCTCCCGTCTTTGCTTAACGCTGTGAGTGATTTTTTAGCTCTTAATTTCACTATGCGAAATCTGATTTCAAATATAACGACCAATATTTAACAGATCAATGGGAAGCGCTGTTTTTTAAAATATTAGAAATCAATAGCTTGTAATTTTTCAGTCCAGATCGTGAACTGAACCACACTTTGCGCTACCATCAGGACGCGACAAAAAGGAGCGAGCAATGAGTACGAAAGAGAGCGATGTGATGCAGGATAAAGAGAGGCCCGCCGGCAGCCAGAGCCTGTTTCGTGGCTTAATGCTGATTGAGATCCTCAGCAACTATCCGAACGGCTGTCCTCTGGCGCATCTGTCCGAACTGGCCGGGCTAAATAAAAGTACCGTTCATCGTCTGTTGCAGGGTTTACAGTCCTGCGGCTACGTGACGCCCGCGCCTGCGGCAGGCAGCTACCGGCTGACGACGAAATTTATTGCGGTGGGACAGAAGGCGCTTTCGTCGCTGAATATTATCCACGTTGCCGCGCCGCATCTGGAGGCGCTGAACCTGGCGACCGGGGAGACCATTAATTTTTCCAGCCGCGAAGACGATCATGCGATCCTGATCTACAAGCTGGAGCCGACGACCGGCATGCTGCGCACCCGCGCCTATATCGGGCAGCATATGCCGCTCTACTGTTCGGCGATGGGGAAGATTTATATGGCGTTCGGGCATCCGGATTATGTGGAGACCTACTGGCAGAGCCATCAGGACAGTATTCAGCCGTTAACCCGCAATACGATTACCGGCCTGCCAGCGATGTACGATGAGCTGGCGCAAATTCGCGAGAGCAGGATGGCGATGGACAGGGAAGAGAACGAGCTGGGCGTGTCATGTATTGCCGTACCGGTGTTTGATATTCACCACCGCGTGCCCTATGCGATTTCGATTTCGCTTTCTACTTCGCGCCTCAAGCAGATCGGTGAGAAAAATTTGCTTAAGCCGTTGCGGGAGACCGCGCAGGCTATCTCTAACGAGCTGGGTTTCAGCGTGCGGGAATAAAACACATGTCAGCGTCTTTCTGGCAGCACATTGCTGAAAAAGGAGTTTCCCATTGAATGCCCGGCGGCGCTTCGCTTGCACGGGCCTACAAATGATACATAATCCTTTGATATCGCTGATTTTGTAGGCCGGGTAAGCGAAGCGCCACCCGGCAGAAAGGTCAAACAGCTAGCAACATCGTGTTATCTGTTAGTCTGAACGCCAGATCGTTTCTGGCATCTGACAAATCTTTCTCCTTTCCCGCGTCGGATCAAAGCACTGACGCCATCTTCTCTGGCACTCTGCTTTTTTTCCTCTGCCGGAGAAAGGCATGAATCGATTTATTCGCGCCGATTCCACAAAATGCATCGGCTGTCGCACCTGCGAAGTCGCCTGCGCGGTGTCGCATCAGGCGCAGCAGGATTGCGCCGCGTTAACCGCCGCCGCCTTTATTCCACGTATTCGGATGATTAAAGCGGATACCTTTTCTACCGCCGTTACCTGCCATCATTGCGAAGGCGCACCCTGCGCCAGGGTGTGTCCCAACGGCGCGATTAGCCGCCGCAACGGTGCGATTCTGGTTGAGCAAAGCCGTTGTATCGGTTGCAAAAGTTGCATGGTCGCCTGTCCGTTTGGCGCGATGCAGGTGGTAACGACGCCGCAGCAGGTACAGGCGCTGAAGTGCGATCTCTGCCTGCATCGCGACGGCGGCCCGGCCTGCGTTGAAGCCTGCCCGACCCATGCGCTTGAATGTCTCGATCCGGATCAATTACAACGCGCGCGGCTACATACGCCGCGCGGCGTTTATCCTTCCAGCCAGGCGCGTTCGATCTCTTCGGCGAGGATTTTTACCCCCGCCTCGATTTTCTCCGGGTCCGGCACGTAGTTCATCCGCATGCACTGGTGGGTGTGCGGCCAGGGTTTGTCCAGACCGGGGAAGAAGTAGTCGCCGGGCACCATCAGCACGCCGCGTTTTTTCAGACGCTGGTATAGCAGCTCGGTTGAGATGGGCAAATCTTTAAACCACAGCCAGAGGAAAATCGCGCCTTCAGGTTTGTGGATCAAACAGCGTTCTTCCGGCAGATAACGGCGAATAATGGCGACCGTCTCCTGCACGCGCTGGTAGTAAAACGGTTTGATGACCGTTTCCGACAGGCGCAATAAATCGTTACGCTTAATCATCTCGCACATCATCGCCGGACCCATACCGCCCGGTGCCAGGCTGATGATGCCATTCATGTTGGTAATAGCGGAGATGATTTTTTCATTAGCGATGATAATTCCGCAGCGGCTTCCCGGCAGGCCCAGTTTGGACAGGCTCATACACAGCACGATATTCGGGTTCCACAGCGGGCGCGCTTCGCTAAAAATGATGCCGGGGAAGGGGACGCCGTAGGCGTTGTCGATCACCAGCGGGATGCCGTGCTGGTTGGCCAGCACATCCAGCTTCATGATCTCTTCATCGGTGATGACGTTGCCCGTCGGGTTGGTCGGGCGCGAGACGCAAATCATTCCCGTATCTTCGCCTACGTGCAGATGTTCAAAATCAACGTGATACTTAAACTGCCCTTCCGGCAGCAGTTCAATATTAGGGCGTGCGGAGACGAACAGATCCTCTTCCAGCCCCGCATCGGCATAGCCAATGTACTCCGGTGCCAGCGGAAAAAGCACCTTGCGCGTGGTACCGTCGGCGCGTCGCCCGGCAAAAAGGTTAAATAAGTAGAAAAATGCACTCTGACTGCCGTTTGTTAGTGCAATATTCTGCGGTTCAATATCCCAGCCCAGCTCTTTACGTAGCATATCCGCCAGCAGCGCCAGTAATTCGCTTTTCCCCTGCGGACCGTCGTAATTGCATAGCGCGTCCGTGGCGTTGCCGTTTGCCAGCATATCGGCAAGTAGCTGATGAAAGTAGTCGGTCATCGCCGGGATTTGCGCCGGATTGCCGCCGCCCAGCATGATTGCGCCTGGCGTGCGTAAACCGTCGTTAAGGTCCTCCATCAGGCGGGTAATGCCTGAATGGCGGGTAAATTTGTCGCCGAAAAGGGAAAATGTCATAGCGGAGATCTGTCGGGCCTGTTTGAAAGAGAGTAACGATAACGCGCCCTGTGACGCGGTGCAAATCGGGGAAACGGGGAATGGATGACGAATTTAACTACAATTTATTACCAACACAGATTTTTATGCTGGTGCGCGAGGGCGGCGCGCGCCCCCGCAGTCGATATATTATTCCTCTTTTCCTGCCCAGACGACCATTACGGTATCGTCGCCTTTTTTGCGAATAAAACCGTATCCCTGCGATAGCGTCAGCGTGGTCTGTTTACCCTCGCCGACCGCCGGATGACGGGCGCGGAACTGGCCAAGTTTTTGCCAGTGCGCGACATCCTCTGAGGCTTTCCCGGCGATATCCTGCCAGTTCATCTGCGAACGCGTGCCCTGAAGCGGGTCCGATCCGGTGGGACCAAAAGGCCGCGCCGACTCATCGCCATAAAAAATCTGTACCGCGCCGGGGGCCAGTAAAAGCAGTTCTGCTGCTTTGCTGCCGCCTTCGCGGAACAGGCGGGTATCGTGGGAAGAAAGGTAACTCAATACGTTAAAGGTCTGGAGCTTATCCGCCATGTGCTGCCAGACAGGGTCGATATTCGCCAGGCAGTCAACTGCGCCCGCGGCCTGCTCCTGATAATCGAAGTTGATCATCGCATCAAAACCGTGGCGGTAGTAGCCGCTCTGCATCACGCCGTGGCCCCAGGATTCGCCGGTCATCCAGAACGGCGCGTCGTCCAGCGCTTTAGTGGGGTTCGCCGCTTTCCACGCCGCAAGCGCCTCGCTGGCCTGGGTTTTAAGCTGCTGCCAGCCCTCCATCTCAACGTGTTTTGCGGTATCGACCCGGAAGCCGTCAATACCGAAATCGCGTACCCATTGACTTAACCAGCGGGTGAGATAATCACGCGGTGTGTAACCCGCGATGGCTTTGGCGCGCGTGTCGGGCTTGTGCTGATAAAACACCGGCAAACCGGATGGCGTGGTGGATTCGGTTTTTAAATCAGGCAGAAAGGCCAGCGACATGGTCAGATCGTCAAAACCGGGATTGTCATAATCGCCGATGTCAGTGCGGATCCAGTTCTTGCCCCACCACCTGTCCCAGCTCGCTTTATCGCTGAAGTTAATGTAATCGTTAAAGCTGTGCCAGCTCTGTCCGGCGGCGGGTTTCCAGTCGGTCCAGCGATCGCCCAGCGTTTTTTTCAGCTCGTCACCTTTAAGATACAGCGCGCCGAACTGGTACTCCTGCATATCTGCAAGGGTGGCGTAGCCGGTATGGTTCATCACTACGTCAAAAAGAATACGGATGCCGCGTTTATGCGCCTCATCAACCAGTTTATGCAGATCCGCCTCATCGCCCATATTGGCGTCCAGCCGGGTCCAGTCCTGGGTGTAATAACCGTGATAGGCATAGTGTGGAAAATCGCCTTTCGTTCCGCCGCCTACCCAGCCGTGGATTTGCTCAAGCGGCGAGCTTATCCATAGCGCATTGACGCCGAGTTGTTGTAAGTAGTCCAGCTTGCTGGTCAGCCCTTTTAAATCGCCGCCGTGGAAGGTGCCAATCTCTTCCATTCCGTCTTTATGTCGACCGTAGCTGTTATCGTTAGCGGGATCGCCATTGACAAAACGATCGGTCAGCACGAAATAGACGGTGGCGTTGTGCCAGTCGAATGCGGCGGGAGCATCGGTTTCCGCGCGCTCCAGCAGTAAAAGACCCTGGCTTCCGGCGGCGGGTAAGAGGGTAATTTTGCCCTGCTGGACGGTCGCGGTTTGCTGACTATAAAAATCGCGCACGACGCTGCCTTCCGGAAAAGTCTGGCTGACATCCAGCGTCAAAGGTTTACCATCCCACCTCGGACACTGACGGATAACGGCTGCGCGGGTTTCCTGCGCGGGGCTTTGCACGCGGATCGTCAGGGTCGGCGTGCCGGAGCGGGTATCGACTTCCAGTTGATAATCACCATCGCGGAACAGACGCCACTGGGGCGCATCGCCGCTACAGGGCTTAAGCGACAGCATCTGGTTGAGCTTAATGGCGTCCGCTGGCTGCCAGCACTGCTGGTCAAAATTTAAGGTTAAAGGGCGCGTACCCTTCGTGAGTGCAGCCTGACTAATGAATTTTCCAGTACCTTCCGGCGTGAACGCCGGAAAGCCGGGCGCATTCCAGGCAGCGATTGCCATGCCGGGAAGCAGCAGCGGTAAAAGTGCGGCGAATTTCATGGCGATGTCCTGTCACGGTGATTTAGCGCATTTTGCACACAAATCCTTATCGCGTGCTCCTCCTTAAAAGCAACCTGACGGGGAGGATGGTACAGGGTGAGTGACGGCGCGCAAAAAAACGGCAAAAAGTGAGAGGTCCGTAGCACTTATGGCGCGTAAATGAGCAATGTTTACACTTTACACGTGACATTATTTCGGATTTTCTCTATTCCTTTACGTGCTCATGAAGGATATTTTTGGTAAGGTTCGGGGCTCAGTGCTTATTTCCCTAACATAACTAAGGCGTTTGGATGCTTAAATCCGACCAGGAGACTTAATGATATCGACTCCCCTTCGACGATATGGGGCCATGATACTCATGTTACTCACCTATGCTTTTTCGGGTGGGACGTTTGCAAAAACGCACACAACAGCGAGTGATATAGCCCGAATAACAGCGACAAGTAATAAAAAGGTTAGCAGTAAACAAGAGTATTCTCGCAATAGTGATTTAAGTAGTTCACTCCCTGACTTGCGAAAATACCCTTCCGGAACACCAAGAAAAAAAGCGTTTCTCCGGACGGTCATGCCTTATATTACCAGTCAAAATGCAGCGATTACGGCAGAACGTAACTGGCTGATCTCAAAGCAATATAGCAGCCAATGGTCGCCTGCGGAGCGTTCACGCCTGAAGGATATTACGAAGCGCTATAAGATTAGCTGGTCTGGCAATACGCGTCGTGTTCCGTGGAACAAACTGCTTGAGCGCGTTGATATTATTCCGGGCAGCATGGTTGCGACTATGGCTGCCGCAGAAAGCGGCTGGGGTACCTCAAAGCTGGCACGTAATAATAACAATCTCTTTGGCATGAAATGTGCGAAGGGTCGTTGTACCAACGCGCCGGGTAAAGTAAAAGGCTACTCGCAGTTTGGTTCGGTGAAAGAGTCGGTTAACGCCTATGTCGTTAATCTGAATACTCACCCGGCCTACACGTCTTTCCGTAAGTCGCGTGCGCAACTGCGTAAAGCGGATCAGGAAGTGACGGCGACGGCAATGATTCATAAGCTGGAAGGTTACTCCACCAAAGGCTCAAGCTATAACAACTTCCTGTTTTCCATGTATCAGGATAACCAGCGGTTGATTGCGGCGCATATGTAATCGTTACGTCTTCTTTAAACCCGGAACGGTTCGCCTTTCCGGGTTTTTTGTTGTTAAGCAGGAGGTTAATTCCTCCTTTCTCCTAAATTTTTTCCTAAAGTTTCGCTTAACAATTAACTCCCGCTTTTTTTCTTAGCCTGACGGTATAGATTAATCCCTCTTCAAAAGAAAGGATTTTTTATGTCAACAGGATTACGTTTCACACTGGAGGTGGACGGGCTGCCGCAGGATGCACTGGCGGTGGTGTCCTTTCATCTGGACCAGTCCCTTTCCTCGCTGTTCACCCTCGATATCTCGCTGGTCAGCCAGCAACTGCACAACATAGAGTTTGCGCAGTTGCTGGAAAAGACGGCGCACCTGAAAATCTGGCAGGGCACGGAGATACAGCGCCGGGTGAAGGGCGTGGTGACCTGGTTTGAACAGGGAGAATACGACGGCAACCGGATGCTGTACAGCATGAGGGTGCGCCCGCCGCTGTGGCGGGCGGCGCTGAGACAGAACTCGCGGATATTCCAGAACGAGGACATAAAAAGCATTCTGGGGACGATGCTGCAGGAGAACGGGGTGACGGAGTGGAGTCCGCTGTTCAGTGAACCGCATCCGCCGCGGGAGTTCTGCGTGCAGTACGGGGAAACGGATTACGACTTTCTGGCGCGGATGGCGGCGGAGGAGGGGATATTCTTCTACGAGGAGCACGCGCAGCAGAGCGACGACCAGAGCCTGGTGCTGTGTGACACGGTCCGTTTCCTGCCGGAGGCCTTTGACATCCCGTGGAACCCGAACACCCGTACTGAAGTCAGCACACTCTGTATCAGCCAGTTCCGGCACAGCGCGCAGATACGCCCCTCATCCGTCACCGGCAAGGACTACACCTTTAAACGCCCCGGCTGGGCGGGCCGCTTTGAGCATGCGGGAGAGCACCAGGATTACACGCTGCGTTTCGGTTACGATGCGCTGGGGCGTCTGACCCGCCTGCACAATGAAAAAGGCGAAGCGTACCGGTTTGAGTATGACGCGCGCGACCATCTGACAAAGGAAACCGGGCTGACCGGCGTGGAAAAAACGTATCAGCGCGATGCGCTGGGCCGTCTGCTGACGCAGACCGAAACGCCGGCCGGCGGCGGCGCGCCGCTGGTCACCCGCTTTGAATATGATGCGCTGGGGCGGCAGACCGCCAGCATCACCGCATCACGGCGAACGGAATATGAGTACGGGTTACTGAAAACCACCCTCCGGGATATCACCGCAGACGGCATCACGGAACTGTGTTTCGAATATGACAAACTGGGGCGGCTGACCGCCGAGCATAACCACAGCGGCTGTTACCGCCATGACCACGACGCGCTGGGGAACCGGACGGCAGAGCACTTTCCGGGCGGGCGGACTCTGCGTCACCTGTACTACGGCAGCGGGCACCTGCTCCAGACCCATCTGGAGAGTGTGGGGGGCCGGGAAGTGGTTGCCGAATATGAGCGCGACGAGCTGCACCGTGAAATCCGCCGCACGCAGGGCAGGCTGAACCAGTACCGGGCGTACAATATCTGCGGACAGCTGACGCGGCAGAGCAGCGGGCTGAAAGCGCCGGAGCTGATGACGCCGGTGCTGGACAGCCGTTATCATTGGGACAGCCGGGATGAGCTGTACCGCCTGAGCTGCCAGTATGCGAAGGCCATGCCGCCGCTGCGGGAGGGCGCGCCGCAGGAAGATGAGTTCAGCTACGATGCGCGCGGGCAGGTGGTGCGCCACGAGCAGGACGGTTACAGCGAGACGTTCAGCCATGACGGTGCGATGAACGTGCTGCGCAGCGGCGGATACCCGTCGCGGCTGCCGGAAGCGCCGGGTAACCAGGTGACGTACAGCGGGGAATACCGTTACACCTGGGACGGATTCGGTCGGCTGGACAGGCGGGAGAACACGCGCACCGGGGTGAAGCAGTGGATGCATTATGACGATGCGCACCGGCTGGTGAAGGTGGAGATACTGAACGACCACGACTGGCGTGAAGTGGCGTTCAGTTACGATGCGCTGGGCAGACGGACGGAGAAGACAGCCTGGCGGGCTGGCAAACCGGAGCCGCAGAAAACGGTGTATGAGTGGAGCGGGATGCGGCTGTGTGGCGAGTATAATGAGAAAACGCCGTCTGCCCACACGCTGTACCTGTATGAGGAAGAGAGCTGGCAGCCGCTGGCGCGGGTGGACAGCTACAGCGGAGGAAAGGCGCCGCAACAGCGGGTACTTTACTACCACACGCTGCCGAACGGCTGTCCACAGTGCATGACGGACAGCGAAGGGCAGACAGTCTGGCGTGCGCGGATGTGGCTGTGGGGCAGGGTCAGGCATGAGGACCGGAGTGATATTTATTCGATGTACCCGGAGCAGAACCTGCGTTTTGCGGGGCAGTATCTGGACAGGGAAACGGGGCTTCACTACAATACGTTAAGGTATTTTTTGCCGGAAAGTGGCCGGTTCTCGCAGCCTGACCCGATCGGGCTGGCGGGGGGATTAAACCTTTACCAGTATGCGACAAATCCGTTAAGCTGGATCGATCCGCTTGGGTTAACGTGTGGTGGTATAGATAGGCCTAAAAAAGTCTCTAATTCAAATTTACCCCATGCAATAGATCGAGCGGTTGAACGAGGCGTCTATCCGGACAGGAAAACTGCTTCTGATGCTTTAAAAGCCTTAGGTAAAGATATCGAATTGAATGGATTTCCTTCAGGCACAAGACCAGATACAGCACATATTGATCGGGTATTGGTTCCAGCGGGAAATAATGGAATGGTTGTATATCAAATCGCTAAAAATGGAACTGCAAAAATTAAAACAGTTCTTATTAAACTGTTGGAGTAAATATGTCTAAAGCCAAAATGCAACTAGAAAGTAATAAAGATGGCGATATAGCCTATTTATTCCTTCCGAAACATCCCGGGAAAGGTACTCCCGGGATAACAGCAAAACAAATCTCTTTGCATTCAATAATTAATGACTATCAAGGTCCAGAAATAATTTTAGATTTTGACAAGGATGGCGAAATTATTGGCATGGAGTTTTTATTTGATTAGAAAGAATCACTAATTAAAAAGCCGAGGAGATATTAAATCTTCCCGGCTTTTTATTATTTTAATCCCCGTTCATTCCACTAAACAAGCACATCCTTAATCCCCTTAACCACCTGTTTAGCCTGATAAAGCTGCTCGCGCAGTTCCTGCACCTCGTTATTATCCGCCATCAGCACAATGCGCCCCTCCGATATTTTCACGGTCACGCCGCGCCCGGTGTCAAATCCCGCCTCTTTCAGCCAGTCGCCTTTAAGGTGCAGGCTGGGATGATATGAATAGTAGGTTTTAGCGATATTCCTGCGGTTTTCGTGGCGGGCACTGACGTAGCCAACTTTATAGCGGCGCTGTGCTTTGGATGAATTTTTTTGTACTTAATCTGGTGATTAAATAGTAAAATAGATATCGTGCAGATAGCTTAATTTATCAGGGTGTGGCGGTAGCGTATGAATTGTGACTTGGTAATTTCAGGAATGTATGAACGAAAACGGTAGCATGATCCGCCGATAGGGTAGATTCGTTGTCCCGGCCCGATAGGGCTAAAAGGCGGCTTAAACCTCTACCAATACGCACCAAACCCTTTGAGCTGGATTGATCCTTTAGGTCTAAGTTGTAAGCCAGATCATAAAGCAGGTATGAATGCCAAAAATACGGACATTCACGTAATCGACATGGCTCTCAAAATAGTCCTCGATCCATGATTGATAGAGCCAGAACTACAGGAAACCCACAAGGACATTTCAGCGATAATAGAATTATAGAAGATGCTTTTGGAAAAGCACCGATAACTCCTGGTGTTCATGATGTCACTGTATCAAAGCCATCTACTGTTTATTATCCTGATGGTTCAAGTAAATTGACAGATGTGGTTAGGGTTCTTATCAGTGATAAGAAAGGCCCAGTCACATCATTCTCTTATGTTCCCGGAGATCAATAGATGAAGATAAGTTTAGAGATCAAAGATAAACCTATAAATATCGATAGTGATTTGAATGAAGAAGAAATGGATACAACCCCATTTCAATATGTCTTGGAAGAACTATCTCAGTTTGTTACGGGTTCGTTGATTTTATCATTTAATGATGGGCATAAAGTTATTCTCAATTTATTTTTTGATTTTTCTGTTTGCTACGATGATATTATTGAATATATTATTTCTGTTGATAATGGCCTGATGGTTAAGAATGAAATTTGGTTTTGTAAGCAAGGTTCCGATTTTTATTTTTGTATGAGACAAGAGGTTCTTGTCTTTTATTTTTGTTCAAGAAAGGTGATATGACTGGTTATCCGAATAAAAAAGAAGACGATTTCGTAATAATTATTGATGCAAAGGATTATATTTCAGAGTGGCGTAATTTATTTCATAAACTATCAAGTTATTTTAAAATAAAACTAGGGAAAGAAATAAAGATTCCATTTTAAGAAGATTAAGCCGAGATAGATTATTAAATCTTCCCTGGCTTTTTTATTATCTAATCCCCGTTCAGTCCACTAAACTAGCACATCATTAATCCTCTTAACCACCTGTAGACTTGCTAAAACTGCCCACACATCTCCCGCGCCTTGTCATTATCCATCATCAGCATAATGTGTCACTCTGAAATCTTCGCAATAACCTTTATTCCGATCGCAAAGCCACCACCTCTCAGCCCTTTGGTCCTTATTCTTGGTTACAGTTATGTCACAGAGTTTTAGCAAGTAGCCTGGATTAATACCACTGGATTTTAGAGTAAACATTCTTACACCATCACCTCACTATACCGCTCCCGGTAATCCTTCGGCGTGGCGTCATACTCTTTCTTAAACACCGAATAAAAATATTGCAGCGAAGGGTAGCCGCACATCTGGGAAATTTCGTTGATCGACAGCGATGTGGAAATCAGCAGGCTACGGGCCTTCTCCAGTTTTTCCGCATGGATCACCGCGTGGATCGTCTCGCCAACCTCGTCTTTAAAACGTTTCTCCAGATTTGACCGGGAGATGCCGACAGAATCCAGCACCTGATCCACCTTGATGCCTTTACAGGCATTGTTGCGGATATAGTGCATCGCCTGAATCACCGCCGGATCGTTCAGCGAGCGGTAGTCGGTCGAGCGGCGCTCAATAACGCGCATGGGGGGAACGAGCACGCGCTGTAACGGCATTTCTTCGTTATCCATTAAGCGGTGCAGCAGCTTGGCGGCCTGATAGCCCATCTGGCGCGTGCCCTGCGCCACGGATGACAGCGCCACTCGGGAGAGGTAGCGGGTCAGCTCTTCGTTATCAATGCCGATGACGCACAGCTTTTCCGGGACCGGAATATGCAGGTGCTCGCAGGCCTGAAGGATATGCCGCGCCCTGGCGTCGGTAACGGCAATAATGCCGGTCTGCGGCGGCAGCGTTTGCAGCCAGTCGGCAAGCCGGTTTTGCGCATGCTGCCAGTTTTCCGGCGCAGTTTGCTGCCCCTGATACACCACACCGCGGTATTTCTCCTGAGCGACTAATTGACAGAAAGCATGTTCTCGCTCAACGGCCCAGCGTTTGCCGCTGGAAAAGGGCAAGCCATAAAAAGCAAAACGGTTTACCCCTTTTTCCTTAAGGTGCAGAAAAGCACTTTCGACCAGCGCATAGTTATCGGTAGCGATGTAGTGTACCGCCGGATAGCGCTCTGGCAGGTGATAAGAGCCGCCGACGCCGACGATAGGGACGCCAACATCGGCTAGTAGTAGTTCGATTTCCGGATCGTCATAGTCAGCAATAACGCCGTCACCCAGCCACTCTTTGATATTTTCGATACGGGCGCGGAAATCTTCTTCAATAAAGATGTCCCATTCTGATTGTGACGCCTGTAAATATTCCCCTACGCCCTCAACGACCTGGCGGTCGTAGGCTTTATTAGCATTGAATAACAGCGTAATGCGGTGACGTTTTTCAAACATGATGCCTTTTTCCCGTGAATCATCGCATAGTGAAAAGCACTATCGGCAATCCGTGCCGGTAGTACTGTGGTACTTTTATGGCAGATCAAGCGCGGCGTTTTGTGGCAGAGTCCATCCAGACTGCCAGCAGCAGAATCGCCCCCTTAACGATATACTGCCAGAACGTCGGCACGTCCATCATACTCATTCCGTTATCCAGCGATGCCATGATAAATGCACCCATAACCGCGCCCGCTACGCTACCAATACCGCCCGCCAGGCTGGTGCCGCCGATCACGCAGGCGGCGATTGCATCCAGTTCGGCAATGTTCCCGGCGGAGGGAGAACCAGCGCCTAAACGAGAGCTGAGGATCAGCCCGGCAACCGCCACCATCAGTCCGTTGATGGCAAACACGGCGAGCCTGGTGCGCTCAACGTTAATACCGGAAAGGCGTGCGGCTTCCAGGTTGCCGCCGATGGCGTAAATACGACGACCAAAGGCGGTGCGCGTTGCCATAAACATGCCCGCCAGCAGCAAAAACGCCAACAACAGCACTGGCGTTGGTACGCCGCGATAATCATTCAGCAGCCAGATCGCGCCAAGAATAATTACCGCAGTGATCGCCTGTTTACCGACAACACCGCTGGAGGCGGAGGTACTCAACCCCAGCGACTGACGACGCATCCGCCCGCGCCACTGCCAGGCAACGAATGCCATCAGCCCCAGCAGGCCAATGGTAAAGCCGACACCGCCGGGCAGGTAGCTCTGGCCGATTTGCGACATGGAGGCGCTGGTCGGCGATACGGTGGTGCCGTTGGTGATGCCAATCAGGATGCCGCGAAACGCCAGCATCCCGGCGAGGGTAACAATAAACGACGGGACCTTACGGTAAGCGACCCACCAGCCGTTCCAGGCACCCAACAGCAGACCGAGCGCCAGCGTGACGACAATGGTCAGCGGTAGCGGCCAGCCGAGCCAGACGTCAAAAATGGCCGCTGCGCCGCCGAGTAGCCCCATCATCGAACCAACCGAAAGGTCAATTTCAGCAGAGATGATGACAAAGACCATCCCGACCGCCAGGATGCCGGTGATGGCCGTCTGGCGCAGCAGGTTAGAGATATTACGCGCGCTCAGGTAAGCGCCATCGGTAGTCCAGGTGAAAAATAACATGATGGCCACGATGGCGGCGATCATCACGAAGACTTGCAGGTTCAGGGATTTCAGGCCCGAAAAGGGACCGGGCGTCGGGACAGCGAGTTTCATTTCAGACGGATTGCTTTTCGACATGACGTTCACTCCTCAATGCGGCTTCCATCACCTGCTCCTGCGTCAGGTTATGATTCACTAAATCGGCTTTCAGCTTCCCTTCATGCATCACCAGTACCCGATCGCTCAGGCCCAGCACTTCCGGCAGTTCCGACGAAATAACGATGACCGCGATGCCCTGCTGCACAAGCTGATTAATGAGCTTGTAGATCTCGTATTTTGCGCCGATATCAATGCCGCGCGTCGGCTCGTCCAGAATAAGAATGCGCGGATTCAGCAGCAGACAGCGGGCCAGAATCGCCTTTTGCTGGTTGCCGCCGCTCAGACGACCAATCGCCAGTTCCGGCGAAGAGGTTTTGACTTTCAGCCGCTGGATGGATTGTAAAATGCAGTGCTGTTCCGCCGCGTCGTTAAGCGCGCTTGCGGGACCGGTAAACTGATCCAGCGCGGCGAGGGTAATGTTTTTGCCCACTGCCATTACCGGCACGATGCCGTCTTTTTTGCGGTCTTCGGGCACCATGGCGATACCGTGCGCCATCGCCTGCTGGCAATTACGGATGTGTACCGGCTGGCCGTCGATGAAAACCTGGCCTTCCCAGCGCCCGCGCCAGACGCCAAACAGGCACTGTACGGCTTCCGTGCGCCCTGCGCCGACCAGCCCGGCGATACCGAGGATTTCGCCGCGCTTCAGAGAGAAGGAGATATCGTTAACCCGCTTGATATGGCGGTTAACCGGATGCCAGGCGGTCAGATGCTCGACGCGCAGGATTTCATCGCCAGTGGTATGGGGTTCGTTAGGGTAGAGCGCCGTTAACTCGCGGCCCACCATCATGGTGATGATGTCATCCTCGCTCATGCCTGCCGCATCGCGGGTGCCAATGTGCTGGCCGTCGCGGATCACACAGATGGTGTCTGAAATGGCCTTCACTTCGTTGAGCTTGTGGGAAATATAAATGCAGGCGATATCGTGCTGTTGCAGATCGCGAATAATATCCAGCAGTATCGCCGTCTCCTGCTCCGTCAGCGAGGCCGTCGGTTCGTCCAGAATAAGCAGCCGCACCTGTTTATTCAGCGCCTTGGCAATTTCGACAAGTTGCTGCTGACCAAGACCTAAATCGCCCACGCGGGTATCCGGTGATATCGCCAGGCTGACCTGGGCGAGAAGCTTTTCGCAGCGCAGGGTCATGCTGTCATAATCCATGACCCCGTGGCGGGTAATTTCTGCGCCGAGGAAAATATTCTCCAGCACGGTCAGATCTTTCACCAGCGCCAGTTCCTGATGAATGATGGCAATCCCCCGGCGCTCCGTGTCGCGAATATGGCTGGCCTGTAAGGGTTCCCCGGCAAAAATAATGTCACCGTCAAAGCTGCCGTAGGGGTAAATGCCACATAACACTTTCATTAATGTGGATTTCCCGGAGCCATTTTCACCGCACAGCGACACGACTTCGCCTGAGTTTAATCTCAGGCTAACATTATCCACGGCCTTCACAGCGCCAAAGGCTTTGGTAATGTTTTTCATCTCCAGTAAATAAGGCATAACTGCTCCGCGTAGCCAATGAAATAACAGAGTCTGGCAAAACGAGAACCAGTGCCCCCCGAAGAGGGCATCAGGCGTTACAGATCGGTTTTTTTGTGGAAACCATCTTTAATGACGGTGTCATCAATATTGCTCTTATTCACTTCAATAGGGGTCAGCAGGCGTGCCGGGACATCTTTCAAACCGTTATTCAGGGTGGAGTCCGCTTTTGGCTGCTGGCCGTTCCCCAGTTCGACGGCGATTTCTGCTGCGGTGTTCGCCAGCAGGGTAATCGGTTTGTAGACGGTCATCGTCTGTGTGCCTGCGATAATGCGCTTAATCCCGGCAAGGTCGGCGTCCTGACCAGAGATAGAGACTTTACCTGCCAGCCCCTGCGCATCCAGCGCCTGAATTGCCCCTCCGGCGGTCGCGTCGTTAGAGGCCACAACCGCATCGATTTTGTTGTTATTCGCCGTTAGCGCGTTTTCCATAATCTTGAGGGCATTTTCCGGCAGCCAGCCATCGACCCACTGATCGCCCACCACCTTTATTTTTCCCTGATCAATATAGGGCTTTAATACTTTCATCTGGCCCGCGCGGAACAGTTTTGCATTATTATCGACCGGCGAACCGCCCATCAGGAAGTAATTCCCCTGTGGCGTTTTATTTACCAGGCTTTGCGCCTGCATTTCGCCGACTTTTTCGTTATCAAAAGAGATATAAAAATCGATGTCCGCATTGTTAATCATGCGGTCATAGGCCAGAACTTTAATACCTTCCTGCTTTGCTTCTTTTACAACGTTGCTCAGCACCTGGCCGTTGTAAGGAATAATGACCAGCACGTCGACACCACGGTTGATCATATTTTCTATCTGTGACATCTGTGTTTCTTCGTTGCCATTCGCTGACTGGACAAATACTTTTGCGCCTAACGACTCTGCTTTTTTGACAAAAATATCGCGATCTTTCTGCCAGCGCTCCAGGCGCAGATCGTCAATGGCCATACCGATTTTAATCTCTTTAGCATGGATAGCGCCGCTAGCCAGCAGCAGTGAAGCGCAGAGTGTGAGACAAATGTTCTTTATTTTCATAATCGTGATGCCTTTCTGTAGGGTTGAGGTGGTGATATCAACGATAAAAGAAAAATTTATTGCTTAACACGCTGCAAATTTTTAACAGGTATACAGAAAGTGGCAATTACAGATTTTTATCTTTGCGTTACGATATTTCGTTTATTTTCCAATTTATGACCGGGATCGGACTTTTATTGATGAGTCGCGATCGTTTGCAAGGTTTACGGGAAAGCGGCTCGTAAAAAAGAAAAGGTGCATTTTTGCGAGCCAGCGCACGTTTGTGCATTCTCTTAATAGCAGTGTGAAATAACGTAATTGAGCAAGACGAGATGACGCTCCAGTATTACGGCTGAATTGACTATCTGCCGCGTCTCTGAATATGGAGTTCATTATGCAAGCTTATTTTGACCAACTGGATCGCGTTCGTTACGAAGGACCAACTTCAAAAAATCCTCTGGCCTTCCGTCACTACAACCCGGATGAACGGGTGCTGGGCAAACGCATGGAAGACCATCTGCGTTTCGCCGCCTGCTACTGGCATACTTTCTGCTGGAACGGCGCGGATATGTTCGGTGTGGGGTCCTTCGATCGTCCATGGCAGAAGCCAGGCGAGGCGCTGGAACTGGCAAAACGTAAAGCTGACGTGGCGTTTGAATTTTTTCACAAGCTCAATGTGCCGTACTACTGCTTTCACGATGTGGATGTTTCGCCGGAAGGTGGCTCGCTGAAAGAGTATCTGAGCAATTTCGCCGAAATGGTGGATTACCTGGGCGAGAAACAACAGCAAAGCGGCGTGAAGTTACTGTGGGGGACGGCGAACTGCTTTACCAACCCACGTTACGGTGCTGGCGCGGCGACCAATCCGGATCCGGAGATCTTCAGTTGGGCGGCCACTCAGGTGGTGACGGCAATGAATGCCACGCATAAGCTGGGTGGTGAAAACTACGTCCTGTGGGGCGGCCGTGAAGGGTATGAAACCCTACTGAATACCGATCTCCGTCAGGAACGCGAGCAAATCGGCCGCTTTATGCAGATGGTCGTGGAGCATAAACACAAAATCGGTTTCCAGGGCACATTGTTGATCGAACCGAAACCGCAGGAGCCGACGAAGCACCAGTATGATTATGACGTGGCCACCGTCTACGGCTTCCTCAGGCAGTTCGGGCTGGAAAAAGAGATCAAAGTGAACATCGAGGCGAACCACGCAACGCTGGCGGGCCACTCTTTCCATCATGAAATTGCGTCAGCTATTGCGCTGGGGATCTTTGGTTCCGTCGATGCTAACCGTGGCGATCCTCAGCTTGGCTGGGATACCGACCAGTTCCCGAACAGCGTGGAAGAGAATGCGCTGGTGATGTATGAAATCCTCAAAGCGGGTGGCTTAACGACGGGCGGCCTGAACTTTGACGCCAAAGTGCGTCGTCAAAGCACGGATAAATATGACCTTTTCTACGGTCACATCGGTGCGATGGATACCATGGCAATGGCGCTGAAAATCGCCGCGCAAATGGTTGAGGATGGTGAGCTGGATAAGCGTGTGGCGAAACGCTATAGCGGCTGGAACGGCGAACTGGGCCAGCAGATCCTGAAAGGTCAGCTAAGCCTTGCCGACATAGCGAAATACGCTGAGCAGCATAACCTGGCCCCGCAGCATCAAAGCGGTCATCAGGAACTGCTGGAGAATGTGGTTAACGGCTATATTTTCAACAAATAAGCCGTTTGGCCCGGCGTGCCGGGCCATTATTAGCAGATAAGGAGCGGTCACTATGTATATCGGGATAGATCTGGGAACCTCCGGCGTAAAGGCCATCCTGCTGGATGAGCAGGGAAACGTGGTGGCGTCGCAGACAGAGAAACTGACGGTTTCGCGCCCGCATCCTTTATGGTCGGAACAGGATCCTGAGCACTGGTGGCTGGCGACGGATCGCGCCATAAAAGCATTAGGCGCGCAGCATTCTCTGCGTGCGGTAAAGGCAATGGGTATCGCCGGGCAAATGCACGGCGCGACGCTGCTTGATAATCAGCAGCGTGTGCTGCGCCCGGCAATCCTGTGGAATGACGGCCGCTGTGGTGAGGAGTGCGCCATGCTGGAAGCGCAGGTGCCTGAGTCCCGCGTGATCACCGGCAACCTGATGATGCCGGGGTTTACCGCACCCAAACTCCTGTGGGTGCAGCGCCATGAACCCGACGTTTTTCGGCAGATCGACAAGGTACTACTACCCAAAGATTATCTGCGCCTGCGCATGACGGGCGGGTTTGCCAGCGATATGTCAGATGCCGCGGGTACGATGTGGATGGATGTGGCAAAGCGCTACTGGAGCGATGAAATGCTTGCCGCCTGCATGCTTACCCGTGCGCAAATGCCCGCCCTCTTCGAGGGGAGTGAAATTACCGGTACCTTGCTGCCAGACGTCGCCGATGCGTGGAATATGCCTGCTGTCCCCGTGGTCGCAGGCGGTGGCGACAATGCTGCGGGGGCCGTTGGCGTCGGCATGGCGGATGTCGGCCAGGCGATGCTCTCGTTGGGCACCTCCGGTGTTTATTTTGCTGTCAGTAACGGATTTCTGAGTAAACCTGAAAGTGCGGTGCACAGTTTTTGCCATGCGCTACCAGGACGCTGGCATCTGATGTCCGTGATGCTTAGTGCGGCATCCTGCCTCGACTGGGCGGCGAAACTTACCGGCCTGAATTCAGTGCCCGCGCTGATCGCCGCGGCGCAGGAGGCGGATGAAAATGCGGGTGCTGTCTGGTTCCTGCCTTATCTCTCCGGCGAACGGACGCCGCACAATAATCCGCAGGCAAAAGGGGTCTTTTTTGGTCTGACTCATCAGCATGGTCCGGCTGAACTGGCTCAGTCGGTGCTGGAAGGGGTCGGTTATGCGCTGGCTGACGGTATTGATGCGGTTCATGCGTGTGGTGTGGCACCTGAGAGCATCACCCTGATTGGCGGCGGTGCGCGTAGCGCCTGGTGGCGGCAGATGCTGGCCGATATTTCCGGTCACCAGATGGATTATCGCACCGGTGGCGACGTTGGTCCCGCGCTGGGCGCAGCCCGACTGGCTCAGCTGGCGATGAATGCGGATCGTTCGCTGTCCGAACTTCTGCCACAACTGCCGCTTGAACAAACGCATGTACCCGATGCCGCTCGTCACGCCCGCTATGCCGAACGACGTGAAACCTTCCGACAGATCTACCAGCAACTGCTGCCGCTGATGTCCTGATACCCATCCCTCCTTGTCTGCAAGCGAGGGATTCTTATCATGAATGTATGAGCTTATATTATTAGTTAGCGATATGAATTTATTCTGAATTGCTGATTCATTCTCTCTCCAGTGAGTATCTGAGCGCCGCTCTGCTCCATAATGTTTTTTCCTCGGAGTGGGAAAAGGGACTACAGATGGGTAATACAAGTGGAGTGTTATATACTCGCGCAGCAAAAATCGCTCTGCCAGTAGGGATTCTGGTATATGCAACGGGATTATGGCCTATTTGCCCAACATTAAGTGAAAAGGGTTATTACATCGCATTGTTAGCGTTGGGCCTGTTTTCCGTTGTGGTTTACGTGCACCTAAGACGTCATCAGTGCTTCAGTACAAAGATGAAGACGTGGTGTCAACTGATGCTACTGGTTTCGATGGGGCTACTTGCCGTTGGTCTGTGGAATGAGCCCATCACGCTATGTCAGAGAATCCTCTACTTCATCGCCTGGGTTATCAGCTTGATTGCGATGACCGTTTGTTCAAAGGCGCAGCACATCACAGATCCTAAGCAGCGGTGAAATCAAATTTCAGTAAGACTAAAAAGGAAGGATTTTCACAATGGAAAGAAAAACGGTTGTCTCACCGGCGTTTAACCTGGTGTCATGGATCGCTCTGATCGCCGGGATTGTGGCTTATCTGCTGGGACTGTGGAACGCAGAAATGCAACTCAATGAAAAAGGCTACTATTTTGCCGTGCTGGCGCTGGGGCTCTTTTCCGCGATGTCATATCAAAAGACCGTTCGTGACCGTCTGGAAGATATTCCGACAACGCCACTGTATTACATCGCGTGTCTGGCAACGTTTATTATCGCCGTGGCCCTGCTGGTGGTCGGGCTGTGGAATGCAACCTTACTGATGAGCGAAAAAGGTTTCTACGCCCTCGCTTTTTTCTTAAGCCTGTTTGGCATTGTGGCGGTACAGAAAAACGTCCGTGACAGCTGGGATCGTAGTGCAGACGTTTCTGTCGAACCGTTACAAGAGAGTGGAGAGTAGCGTTTCTGTGCCGGGGAAAACCCCGGCATCTCGCTTGCCTGGCTAACTCACCAGCCTGCGTGTATCCAGATGCTGAAGCAGCATGGATAACAGCAGACTACCCGCCACCGTTGCGCTAAAGATCCAAAGAATATCCAGCAGTGGCCAGCGCGTCAGCTCCACGCCGTGGGTGCGTAACGCATGGATAATGAGCGCATGAAAACCATAAATCCCCAGAGAATGACGCGAAATAATACTCAGGCCGGGCAGGGTGCGGGCGTTGAGCGTATTTTTCACCAGCGTTAGCAGTGACACCGCGCAGAGAAAGACCATCGGACCACAGTAGAGGTACCACGTATCGGCAAAGCTGCCGCGCCATTTCAGCTCGTGCAATGTGCCGCGTGAAATCACATAAACCGCCGTGACGAACAGTGCCGCGCAGACCAGGGTAAGCGACTTCTTATGGGTGTCCATCATGCCGATAGCACGCCCCAGCATGCCGTACAGGACATAATAAAACGTGTCGCCATTAATATAGAGATTCACCGGCAGCCATTCAAAGCCGCCGATCTTTTGCGAGACGGTATTGGGGTTCGCAACGACGCCAGTCACGACGATCAGCGCCAGCAGCACTTTACCGCTGACGTTTTTTACCTGGATTAACGGCGACACCAGGTAGATCACGATGATGGCGAAGAAAAACCACAGATGATAAAAAACGGGTTTTTGCAGCAAATAGCGCAGTGAGAGTTCGCCATTTATGGACGTAAAACCCCAGATATAGAGCAGAGCAACGGCACTATAAAACAATAGACAGAGGGCGATGCGCAGGAAGTGACGCGGCTGAGCGCTACGCTCGCCAAAAAAGAGATAGCCCGAAATCATAAAAAACAGCGGCACGCTCACCCGCGAGGCGGAATTAAGGACGTTCGCAATATTCCAGTCTATATGGCCAATGGCGGTCGGGTTGGTAATGTACCAGGTGGTAGTATGGATCATCACCACCATCAGGCACGCAATCCCTCGCAAATTCTCTATCCAGTGTATTTTTGACGACATCAGTCTCCTGCTTTCCTCTTTTATCGGGGCTTTATTCCTATTTTGCTTGAGATCCTGATTAGAAAATTCTGAATTTCCGGACGGCAGCTTGTACAACAAATTTGTCATTATCAAAATGCGCAGGTAGAAATACCTTATACAATTATCACCATTAAAAATAACAGGTAATTAACGAGGTGCGGGGAAATGACCTTAAAAAAGCTGATGCCTGTCATGTTAATGCTGCTGGTGGGCTGCCAGAGTGCGCCAGAGGCGGTACAAAAAGCGCAGAAGGCGAAAGTGGGGCCTGCACGCTCGCTGGATATGGAAACCTTATGTAAGGGGCAGGCGGCGTGGCGTTACAATACAGGCGCGCAAAAAATAAACGTTATTGGCTTTGAGCAATTTCAGGGAAGTTATGAGATGCGCGGCTATACTGCGCGAAAAGAGGGTTTTATCTGCTCATTTGATGCAGATGGCCAGTTTTTACACCTTTCTATGCGCTAACAGGCCAATTTTCCCCATTCTACCCGCTTTCGTACTGTATATCTTGCAGTCAGCGGGTATACTGGTCGCTTCCTTTAAATCCACACGTATCCAGCACGAAATACTATGCAAAAGTTTGATACCAGGACCTTCCAGGGCCTGATCCTGACCTTACAGGATTACTGGGCTCGCCAGGGCTGCACCATCGTTCAACCACTGGACATGGAAGTCGGCGCGGGAACCTCTCACCCGATGACCAGCCTGCGCGCGCTGGGGCCAGAGCCCATGGCAACCGCTTATGTTCAGCCTTCTCGTCGTCCAACCGACGGTCGCTATGGCGAAAACCCGAACCGTTTACAGCACTATTATCAGTTCCAGGTGGTGATTAAGCCCTCTCCGGACAATATTCAGGAGCTGTACCTCGGATCGTTAAAAGAGCTGGGCATGGACCCGACTATTCACGACATTCGCTTCGTCGAAGACAACTGGGAAAACCCGACGCTGGGTGCCTGGGGTCTCGGCTGGGAAGTGTGGCTGAACGGTATGGAAGTCACGCAGTTTACCTACTTCCAGCAGGTCGGTGGTCTGGAATGTAAGCCGGTAACCGGGGAAATCACCTACGGTCTGGAACGGCTGGCGATGTACATTCAGGGCGTGGACAGCGTGTACGACCTGGTGTGGAGCGACGGCCCGCTGGGGGTAACGACCTACGGCGACGTCTTCCATCAGAACGAAGTCGAGCAATCCACTTATAACTTCGAATACGCCGATGTGGACTTCCTGTTCACCTGCTTCGAGCAGTACGAGAAAGAAGCTCAGCAGCTGCTGGCGCTGGAAAACCCGCTGCCGCTGCCGGCTTACGAGCGTATTCTGAAGGCCGCCCATAGCTTCAACCTGCTGGATGCGCGTAAAGCCATCTCTGTCACTGAGCGTCAGCGCTATATTCTGCGTATTCGCACCCTGACCAAAGCAGTGGCAGAAGCTTACTATGCTTCCCGCGAAGCCCTCGGCTTCCCGATGTGCAACAAGAATAAATAAGAGGCGGCCATGTCTGAAAAAACTTTTCTGGTGGAAATCGGCACTGAAGAGCTGCCACCAAAAGCCCTGCGCAGCCTGGCGGAATCTTTTGCTGCGAATGTTACCGCAGAGCTGGATAACGCTGGCCTCGCGCACGGCAACGTTGAATGGTTTGCTGCCCCGCGCCGCCTGGCGCTGAAAGTTGCGAATCTTGCTGAGTCTCAGGCCGATCGCGAAGTTGAAAAACGCGGTCCGGCGATTGCCCAGGCGTTTGATGCAGAAGGCAAGCCGAGCAAAGCGGCAGAAGGCTGGGCGCGTGGCTGCGGGATCACCGTGGACCAGGCCGAGCGTCTGACCACCGACAAAGGCGAGTGGCTGCTGTATCGCGCACACGTCAAAGGCGAAAGCGCAGAGACGCTGCTGCCGAACATGATCGCCACCTCGCTGGCGAAGCTGCCGATCCCGAAACTGATGCGCTGGGGCGCGTCTGACGTTCACTTTGTGCGTCCGGTTCACACCGTGACGCTGCTGCTGGGCGACAAAGTGATCCCGGCAACCATTCTCGGCATTCAGTCCGATCGCGTGATTCGCGGCCACCGCTTTATGGGCGAGCCAGAATTCACCATCGACAATGCCGACCAGTATCCGCAAATCCTGCTGGAACGCGGTAAAGTAATTGCTGATTACGAACTGCGTAAAGCCAAAATCAAAGCCGATGCTGAAGCAGCGGCACGTCAGATTGGCGGAAATGCGGATCTGAGCGAAAGTCTGCTGGAAGAAGTGGCCTCACTGGTGGAATGGCCAGTGGTACTGACGGCGAAATTCGAAGAGAAATTCCTTGCGGTGCCGGCGGAAGCGCTGGTGTACACTATGAAGGGCGATCAGAAGTATTTCCCGGTTTACGCCGATGACGGCAAACTGCTGCCGAACTTTATCTTCGTCGCTAACATCGAGTCGAAAGATCCGATTCAGATTATCTCCGGTAACGAGAAAGTGGTGCGTCCGCGTCTGGCGGATGCCGAGTTCTTCTTCAATACCGACCGCAAAAAACGTCTGGAAGATCACCTTCCGCGTCTGCAAACCGTGCTGTTCCAGCAACAGCTCGGCACGCTGCGCGACAAGACCGATCGTATTCAGGCGCTGGCGGGCTGGATCGCCGAACAGATTGGTGCCGACGTTAACCATGCTACCCGCGCGGGCCTGCTCTCCAAGTGCGACCTGATGACCAACATGGTCTTCGAGTTCACCGACACCCAGGGCGTGATGGGGATGCACTACGCGCGTCATGACGGCGAAGCGGAAGACGTGGCCGTTGCTCTGAACGAACAGTATCAGCCGCGTTTCGCGGGTGATGAGCTGCCATCTAACCTGGTAGCGTGTTCTGTGGCGATTGCCGATAAGATGGATACCCTGGCGGGGATCTTCGGTATCGGTCAGCATCCGAAAGGTGACAAAGACCCGTTTGCGCTGCGTCGTGCCGCGCTGGGCGTGCTGCGTATTATCGTTGAGAAGAACCTGAATCTGGATCTGCAAACGCTGACTGAAGAAGCGGTGCGTCTGTACGGCGACAAGCTGACTAACGCGAAAGCCGTTGATGAAGTCATCGATTTCATGCTCGGTCGCTTCCGCGCCTGGTATCAGGACGAAGGCTATACCGTCGACACTATTCAGGCGGTACTGGCGCGCCGTCCGACCCGTCCGGCGGATTTCGATGCCCGCATGAAGGCAGTATCGCACTTCCGCACGCTGGATGAAGCTGCGGCGCTGGCGGCAGCGAACAAGCGTGTTTCTAACATTCTGGCGAAGGCGACTGAGCCGCTGAATGAGATTGTTCACGCATCCGTGCTGAAAGAGGCGGCAGAAATCAAACTGGCAGGCAACTTAGTCGTGCTGCGCGATAAACTGCAACCGTACTTTGCGGCAGGCCGTTATCAGGAAGCGCTGATCGAACTGGCGTCTCTGCGTGAGCCGGTGGATGAGTTCTTTGAGAACGTGATGGTAAATGCCGAAGATAAGGACATTCGTATTAACCGTCTGACACTGCTGTCGAAGCTGCGCGAACTGTTCCTGCAGGTTGCGGATATTTCGCTACTGCAGTAAGAATAAAAGACCCGCAGAAATGCGGGTTTTTTACATTTCGTTATCCCGAAGATAAAGACATAAATTTATGGATGAATTTATATTAAAGCTCATTGCCTTCTACCAACGCGTCATCTCTCCCCGTAAAGGCTATCGCTGCGCTTATGGCGTCCTGCACAACACCCACGGCTGTTCCGGCGCGGTAAAACACATCATCCAGCAGAAGGGCATTATTGCGGGCTGGTCTGATATCCGCCAGCGATTTGCTGATTGCCATGAGGCGGCACAAACGCTACGTGCGAGGCGCTTATCAGATGATGAAGATGAAAGCGAACGTAAGAATAAACGCCGCGAACGGGCTGAATGGTGCTGCGATATTGGGACAACGCCCGGTGATTGCGTACCGTCAGAGTGCCCGGATGTGTCCTGCCCTGAAATTCCCTTCCCCGATGTCAGCTGTCCCTGCGATTGCTCATGGTCTGGCGTTTTGCTTAGGCGTAAAAAAAGATAAAAAAATCCCCGCCGAGGCGAGGATTCGAATTCTGAGCTGTTTAAGCTTACAGGCTGGTTACGTTGCCAGCTGCCGGGCCTTTAGCGCCGCTTTCGATGGTGAAGGACACTTTCTGACCTTCGTCCAGAGATTTGTAACCCTGGTTCTGGATAGCAGAGAAGTGTACGAACACGTCTTTTGAGCCATCGTCAGGAGTGATGAAACCAAAGCCTTTATCAGCGTTGAACCATTTTACGATACCAGTCATTTTACCGGACATAGCGATTACCTTTAAAAGATATATGAGTGCCTTTCGGCAATATGGCGTGCATTACAGATTTTGAAGCGTTAAAGGAAAAGCTCTCAACGAAGGGTATCAAATGGAGTACTCTTGAAGGACACTGCTTAACTAAACTGCTTTATGGTCTGTATATCAAACCGTCGAGTGCATTAACGCATTTACGGCGGCCAAAAGCAAACTTTATTTTTAACTGAATGCAATTTCTGAGATGCTGCACCGGAAACGGTCCTGCATCAGGACCGTTAAAACTGAAGAATTATTCCATTAACTCTTTACTTAACTTAGGGTTAGCCTGAATCAGACGCATTAGCTTGAGTTCAGTAGCCGACGGTTTTACCCGTTTAGACTCCCATTCCTGCACCTTTGAGACCGTTACGCCCACTGCTCTGGCGAAATCAGCCAGTTTAAGCCCTGTACCTTTGCGTAATTGTTCTATCTCAGCGGTCGCCTTCGGCTTCTGGGGTAGGGTAATTTTCTGCGGTACATCTTTAAAAACAATAAGTTCCAGATTGTTCATCAATTCGATCATAGGATCTTTAAATTCCATTGAGTACCCCCCGTACACACAGCGTGATCGTGAATAATGTCGAGCTTTTTAAGAATAGTCGGGAAATAGACAATAGATACTCACGTGGATGACTATTTGCTGGTTATTTTTCCAGGTCGCCTCAGCAATCGGCCCCGGAGGGCGGGCAACCTGCTGAAAGATCACTCAATCTGCTGGTATAGACGTATATTGTCATCAGATAGCGATTTTTCAGCTTAGGCTGCATGAAAAGGTATCCTGTAAAGCCGTCCTGGACTATCCTTGTCAGCGTCAGACACGCTGGTGTCGGTGTGCACTTTTTTAGGGTGAAAGGAGTATAAAAATGGCGACAGGAAAGTCCTGCTCTCGCTGGTTCGCGTCTGTGATGGCGTTATTAATGGTAGTTAGCCTGAGTGGGTGTTTTGATAAAGAGGGCGATCAGCGCAAGGCGTTCATCGATTTCCTGCAAAATACGGTGATGCGGAGCGGTGAACATCTGCCAGCATTGACCACCGATCAGAAAAAACAGTTTGGGCCTTTGGTGACTGACTACGCGATCCTCTATGGCTATTCACAGCAGGTGAATCAGGCGATGGATGAAGGTCTGCGCCCGGTCGTTGATAGCGTAAACGCGATTCGTGTGCCGCAAGACTATATGACGCAGCGCGAGCCGCTACGTCAGGCCAATGGTTCGCTGGGCGTGCTGAGTCAGCAACTGCAAAATGCCAAAATGCAGGCGGATGCCGCGCACTCGGCGCTGAAACAGGGCGACGATCTTAAGCCGGTGTTTGACCAGGCTTATGAAAAAATCGTAACGCGTCCGGCGGATGCGTTACAGCCGTTAATTCCGGCCGCGCAGATCTTTACTCAGCAGCTGGTGCAGGTGGGTGATTTTGTTGCCCAGCAGGGCACCCAGGTTGGTTTTGCCGCGAATGGTATTCAGTTCCCGACCTCGCAGCAGGCCAGCCAGTATAACTCTCTGATTGGGCCTCTGGCGTCTCAGCACCAGGCCTTCACTCAGGCGTGGAACGCTGCGGTGAGCGCAACGCAGTAACCTTCAAAACCTCATCCTGCGCTGGCGGGATGAGGTTTGTTTTTTAACGCCTACCCTTAGCTAACCACCTTCGGATTCACACAGTTTTTATCCACCTTGCCGTTCAGCGCGTCGATCAGGTTATCCACCGCGCAGGCCGCCATGTTGTAGCGCGTTTCATGCGTGGCGGAACCAATATGCGGCAACGCGACCACGTTCGGCAGCGACAGCAAGGGAGAATCTTTAGGTAGCGGCTCCTGCTCAAACACGTCCAGTCCTGCGGCATGGATCTGGCCGGTTTTCAGCGCTTCAATCAGTGCCTGCTCGTCAACGACCGGCCCGCGTCCCGCATTGATGAAAACGGCAGAGTTTTTCATCTTCGCAAATTGTTCTGCGCCGATCAGATGGTGAGTTTCCTCGGTCAGCGGCAGTACCAGGCAGACAAAATCCGCTTCTTGTAACAGGGTATCCAGATCGCAGTAGCGCGCGTTGAAGCGTTCTTCTGCTTCGGGGTGATGACGGCGGGCATTATACAGAATGGGCATGCCGAAGCCAAAATGCGCCCGCTGCGCCAGCGCCAGACCAATGCGGCCCATCCCGACGATGCCCAGCGTTTTGTGGTGGACATCAATGCCAAACCAGTCCGGACCGATGCCTTTGGTCCACTCACCCGCCTTCACACGTTCCGCCACTTCCACCACGCGACGGGCGCTGCTCAGCACCAGCGCCATCATGGTATCGGCCACGGTTTCAGTGAGCACGGTCGGCGTGTGCATCAGCGCAATTTTACGCTCGTTCAGCGCGTCGACGTCAAAATTGTCATACCCGACGGAAATGGTAGAGGTGGCTCGCAGCCCGGGCATTTTTTCCAGCAGCGCGGTGTCCACTGTTTCACTGGAGCCGAGCAGTCCTTGCGCGTTGGCGAAAACGTCGGCGTGCTGTTCGACGGTCTCCGGCTTCAGGTTAGCCACCTGAGTGACAGTGAAATGCTCTTCCAGTTTTTGATACAGATTGTCAGGCAATGCTTTGTAGAGAATGACGGACGGCTTCATAAGATCTCCGTAATTGTAGGATCAGGCGTGGCGTGCGCCTGCCGGAATCTGTTGATTATTCGCAGGCTTAACAATCAAAGTAAGCCACACTGAGGCAAAAAGTGCTACCCCCATAAATATATACGACGCTGAAGGTGAGCCAGTCGAACCGTTGAGATAACCGACAAACCACGAGCCGAAGAAGGAGCCGAGCGCGCCCATGCTGTTGATCAGCGCCATCGCGCCACCCGCCACGTTACGCGGCAGCATCTCGGGGATGATGGCGAAGAACGGACCATACGGGGCATACATCGCGGCACCGGCAATTACCAGCAGCGTATAAGATACCCAGAAGTGATTTGCGCCTACCGCCCACGAACCAATAAAGGCGAAAGCAGCAATCAATAATAACGGCCAGACAAACAGTTTACGGTTTTGCAGTTTATCCGACGCCCATGACGCTACGATCATTGCGATAGTGGCCGCCAGATAAGGCACGGATGACAGCCAGCCTACCTCAACCATACCCAGGTTGGCACCGGCGCTGTGAATAATGGACGGCAGCCACAGTACGAAACCATACACGCCGATGCTCCAGGCAAAATACTGCATACAGAGTAAGATCACATTGCGCGAACGGAACGCCTCACCGTAGTTACGCACGGCTTTAATGCCCTGCTGCTCTTTCTCCAGTTGCACCTGCAACGCGGCTTTCTCATCTTCAGCCAGCCAGTTCACCTGCGCCGGTTTATCTTTTACCAGCACCCACCAGCAGAAGGCCCAGATAATGGCCGGAACGCCTTCGATGATAAACATCTCGCGCCAGCCCAGCGCCTGAATCAGGTAGCCGGATACCACCGACATCCACAGCACGGTCACCGGGTTGCCAAGGATCAGGAACGTATTGGCACGCGAGCGCTCGGATTTGGTAAACCAGTTGCTGATATAAATTAGCATCGCCGGCATTACCGCCGCTTCCACGACGCCGAGAATAAAGCGGATAGCGGCCAGCATCGGAATATTGGTGACCATCCCGGTTAATGACGCGCAGGCACCCCAGAGGATCAGGCAGACAAAAATCAGTTTGCGGACGCTACGGCGCTCGGCATACACCGCGCCGGGGATCTGAAAGAAAAAATAGCCGAGGAAAAACAGCGCGCCCAGCAGGGAGGAGATCCCTTTGGTGATGCCTAAATCATCGTTAATGCCCGCAGCGGAGGCGAAACTGAAGTTCGCACGATCGAGGTACGCCAGGCTGTAGGTAATAAACACGATGGGCATGATATACCACCAGCGTTTTGTTGCATTTGTTGCGCTTTTCATAGGCCAGCCTCTGATAATGAGAGAGTCGCTGCCTCTGACGGTAGGGTACAGAGGCGTGATTGCTACTGATTAAGTTGTTCTCTTGTCGGCAATCCTTCGCTGTCGCCCTGAACCTGAATGGCCAGTGCGCCAATTTTATTACCCCGTGTTACCGCCTGCTCCAGCGTTTCCCCTTCCAGCAGGGCGCTGATAACGCCAACGGCAAAACCATCGCCTGCACCTACGGTATCCACGACATTCTCAACCCTGACGGGCGGGACGCAGCCCTGATAACCATCGGCGGATTTGAACCAGGCACCGTCAGCGCCGGTTTTAATCACCACCGCCTTCACGCCTTTATCGAGATAAAAATCCGCGATCGCATCGGGATCGGAATGCCCGGTCAGGATCATGCCCTCCTTCAGACCCGGCAGAACCCAGTCGGCCTGAAAGGCGAGATGATTTAGTTTCTCCACCATCTCCGCCTCGCTGTTCCACAGCACCGGACGCAAATTGGGATCGAATGACAGGGTTTTGCCCTGCGCCTTCATCATTCGCGCGGCGTGATCGAGCAGCTCATACGAACTGGCAGACAGGGCCGCCGCAACGCCGCTGAGATGCAAATGGCGGGCGGAAGAAAAATGGCCCGGATGATAATCGTCCAGCGAAAGATGGCTGGCAGCGGAGTTTTTACGGAAATACTCTACAATGGGATCGGTTCCATTTTCGGCTTTGGATTTCAACTGAAAACCGGTCGCGTAGCGGTCATCAAGCGTCACGCCGTCAGTATTAATCCCTTCCTTTTTCAGCCCGTTGAGCACGAAATGGCCGAAACTGTCATTGCCGACGCGGCTGACCCAGCTCACCTTCAGACCCAGCCGGGCCAGGCCGGTCGCCACATTCAGCTCGGCACCGGCAACACGTTTGATAAAGCGTTCGACATCGCTGAGATCGCCGGTTTCAGTGGCGACAAACATCGCCATCGCTTCGCCAATGGTAATAACGTCCAGGGGGGTATTCATGTTTACTCCTCGCGTAACAGGTCGACATAGCGACGCGTGATCGCCGTCAAATTGCTGCCTTCCAGCGGAAACTCAATACCGCGCGGCACATCGACCGGCAGCGACCGCAGCAGATCCTGCCAGCGTGAACCGCCTTCGTCTGGCGCGATGGCGCGGTAGCTGTCCTGATGCGGCGTTGCGGCTTTAACGTGGATGTAGCTGACAAACGGGGCCAGATGACGCGCCGCCTGTTCTGGCGAATTCTCCACCCACAGCCAGTTGCCCATATCAAAAGTCAGCATGACGGGGAGATCCTGCACCTGGCAGGCGGCGCTAAAACGCTGCATCGGTGGAAGCTGGCCGCACGCGGTCTGATCGTTTTCGACGAGCAGGCGAGTGCCGCTCGTCGCCAGCCAGTCGCGCAGGGTTTGCAGCGTCTGGACATCGGTGAAATGCCCGAGCGACACTTTCAGCCAGAGCGCATTCAGCGTACGCGCTTCGCGCAATAGTTCCGGTAATCGTGGGTTAAGCGTGCCGTCGGCCAGATACAGCGGCTCGGGGGCTGAATAGCAGGCCAGCAACTGATGTTCCGTGATGGCCACGCCGAGCGCGGCCAGGTCGGCCTGCTCCTGTTCATTGAACAGTTCACGGCGGATCTCAACGCCATCGGCTCCGGCGGCGGCAATGACGGGCAGCATCGCGCGTTGACCGCCCGCCTGACGAACCTGGTCATGGCCATAGGCGGCAGTGACGACAAAGATTTTCCGGTTCATGATTAACTCCAGTGCAACATAATATCTATTACGCTAGATGGAACCGGTTCCAAAGAAAAGGACGCGATGGCGAAATTATGATCGCCATCACGAAGACAGATTAACGGGAGGTGGAACCACGAACGATCAGTTCGCCGGAGAAAACCTGCTCGCGGATGGTATCGGCATCGCCCTCAATACGGCGCACAACCTGTTCAACCGCGGCGAAGCCAATCTGCCAGGTAGGTTGTTTGAGAGTGGTAATGCCGACGCCTGCCAGCTCAGCCCATTCAAGCTCGTCAAAGCCCAGCAGCCCGATGTCGCTACCCCAGTGCAGGCCGATACGCCGCAGCGAGCGGGCGACCTGTAACGTGAGTGCGCCGTTGGCGGAGATGACCGCTTTACGCATCCCCCGGTGGCGGGCGTGGAACTGACGCAGCGCGTTATCCATCAGCGCTGCATCGGTAAGTGATACTTCGCTGTTTTCTGCGATGAGACCCGGATAGCGCGCCAGCGTCGCCCGAAAGGCGCTTAACCGCTCGCGGCGGGTATTGACGGTGCCAAGCGGTTCGCTAAGAAACAGCAGGGCTTCAAAGCCCTGATCGATCAGGTGTTCAGTGGCGGTGGTAGCAGCCTGCGTGTTATCAAGGCCGACCACATCGCAGGCGAAATCGGGGATTTTGCGATCGATAAGCACCATCGGCAGCGCCGACTGTTGCAGGCGGTTTAACCCCTCTTCCCGCATGCCGACGGCGTTGACGACGATCCCTTCTACCTGGTAGCTGCGCAGTAAATCGAGGTAGTGCAGCTCCTGATCCAGCTCGTTATTGGTATTACAGACCAGCGGCGTAAACCCCTTTTCGCGGCAGGCGGCTTCGATACCGCTCAGTACATCTACGGAGTAGGGATTGGTGATATCGGCGATGATCAGCCCAATCAGGCGCGTGCGCCCGCGTTTCAGGCCACGGGCCATCAGGCTCGGACGGTAGTCGAGTTCAGCGATCGCGTTTTCAATACGCGCCAGCAGCGCGTCGGAGAGAAGATGCTTTTCACCGTTGAGATAGCGTGAAATGCTGGTTTTCCCGGTTTTAGCCGCTCTGGCGACGTCGCTTATTGTAGGGCGCGTTGCTTTGGTCATAGCTGATTCCCTTGCCTGAAGTGAGAACACCTTAGCGCGAAAACAGGCGATGGCAAGCGCTTCATGTGGGGGAAATCATTGCAGGCCGGGTAAGGCGCAGCCGCCACCCGGTATTATCGCGTTACCAATGCGGGTGTTCTGCCCGGTGGCGCTGCGCTTACCGGGCCTACGATCGGGTATTGGGAATAGAGCCAATGCGTAGGCCGGGCAAGGCGCAGCCGCCGCCCGGCATTATTGCGTTACCAATGCGGGTGTCCTGCCCGGTGGCGCTGCGCTTACCGGACCTACGATCGGGTATTGGGAATAGAGCAAATGCGTAGGCCGGGCAAGGCGCAGCCGCCGCCCGGCATTATTACTGGAGCGGGCTCAGCGTAATTTCTACGCGACGGTTCTGCGCTTTGCCTTCTTCGGTGCTGTTGCTGGCAACCGGATTGGCCGGGCCCATACCGGAGGTACGAATGCGGCTGGCATCCACGCCCTGAGTGATAAGCGAGCTTCCCACCGAATCAGCACGCTGTTTTGACAGGCGCATATTCAGATCCTGACCACCCGTGCTGTCGGTATAGCCCACAATATTAACGGCGGTTTTCGGGTACTCTTTCAGCACCATTGCCACCCCGGTCAGGGTATTGGCCCCGGCAGGTTTCAGCGTTGCGCTGCTGCTGTCGAAAGTGACATTGCTCGGCATATTTAACGTGATGTTATCGCCATTTCGCGTCACGCTCACGCCGGTTCCCTGCATTTTCTCGCGCAGTTTCGCTTCCTGAACGTCCATATAATAGCCGACGCCACCACCCAGCGCTGCCCCTGCGGCGGCACCAATCAACGCGCCTTTACCGCGATCTTTTTTCGATGAGGAGAGTGCGCCGATACCTGCGCCAACCAGAGTACCTACACCCGCACCAACGCCGGATTTGCCCGCTTCGCGTTCGCCAGTATAAGGGTTAGTCGTACAGCCAGAAACGGCCAGCGTACCACTGACCAGGGCAGCGATAACCAATACGCGTTTTTTCATCTTATTTCCTTAATCCTTTTTATTCTTTGCCTCAGCAGGCGTGACGGTTGATTATGGCGTGAGAATATGGAAAAAATTCCGGGGACAACTCCGAATTTTGTAAACAACATTGAACGGCGACAAACGCCGTCACACCTGCATCGACGACTCAGGAGCGCGTTTTGGCAATCCCATCAGCGAAAAAAACGGTACTTACAGCGGCCCACTGGGGACCCATGCTGGTCGAGACCGATGGCGAAACGGTGTTTTCTTCCCGTGGCGCACTCTCCACCCCTTTTGCAAACTCGTTACAAACTGCCGTGCGCGACCAGGTGCACAGTAAAACACGGGTACGTTTCCCGATGGTACGCAAAGGCTTTCTGGCCTCGCCGGATACTCCTCAGGGCGTGCGTGGGCAGGATGAATTTGTCCGCGTGAGCTGGGACGAGGCGCTGGATCTGATTCATACGCAGCATCGGCGCATTCGGGACAGTTACGGTCCGGCCTCCATTTTCGCCGGTTCCTATGGCTGGCGCTCAAACGGCGTGCTGCATAAAGCGGCGACGCTGCTTCAGCGTTATATGAGCCTGGCGGGTGGCTATACCGGGCATCTGGGCGATTACTCTACCGGCGCGGCGCAGGCGATCATGCCTTACGTGGTCGGCGGTAATGAAGTCTACCAGCAGCAGACCAGCTGGCCGCTGGTGCTGGAGCACAGCGAGGTAGTGGTGCTGTGGAGCGCCAACCCGCTGAATACGCTCAAGATCGCATGGAACGCCTCGGATGAGCAGGGCATTCCCTATTTTGACGCGCTGCGTAAAAGCGGTAAGCGGCTGATCTGTATTGATCCGATGCGATCTGAAACGGTGGATTTCCTCGGCGATGGTGCCGAGTGGATCGCGCCTCATATGGGCACGGACGTGGCGTTAATGCTCGGCATTGCGCATACGCTGGTGGAAAACGGCTGGCAGGACAACGACTTCCTGGCCCGCTGCACCGAAGGCTACGCTATCTTCGCCGCCTATCTGACCGGAGAGCGCGACGACACGGCGAAAACCGCCGAATGGGCGGCGGAAATTTGCGGCATTCCGGCGGCGAAAATCCGCGAACTGGCGCACTTATTTCGCCATCATACCACTATGTTAATGGGCGGCTGGGGGATGCAGCGCCAGCAGTTTGGTGAACAAAAGCACTGGATGCTGGTGACGCTGGCCGCCATGCTGGGGCAGATCGGCACGCCGGGCGGCGGTTTTGGTCTTTCATACCATTTTGCCAACGGCGGCAACCCGACGCGGCGCGCGGCGGTGCTGGCATCGATGCAGGGCAGTGTACAGGGTGGCACCGATGCGGTGGACAAAATCCCGGTGGCGCGGATTGTTGAAGCGCTGGAAAACCCCGGCGCGCCGTACCAGCATAATGGGATGGACCGTCATTTCCCGGATATTCGTTTTGTCTGGTGGGCGGGCGGTGCCAACTTTACCCATCATCAGGATACCAACCGTTTAATTCGCGCCTGGCAAAAGCCGGAACTGGTGGTGATTTCTGAATGCTACTGGACGGCGGCAGCCAAACATGCCGATATCGTCCTGCCTGCCACCACCTCGTTTGAGCGTAACGATCTGACCATGACCGGCGATTACAGTAATCAGCATCTGGTGCCGATGAAACAAGTCGTGACGCCGCGAGATGAAGCCCGCGATGACTATGAGGTGTTTGCCGATCTCAGCGAGCGCTGGGAGCAGGGCGGTCGCGAGCGTTTTACCGAAGGAAAAAGCGATCTTCAGTGGTTGGAGGCCTTCTATGACATCGCGGCGCAGCGGGGAGCCAGCCAGCAGGTGACGCTTCCGCCGTTCGAGTCCTTCTGGCAGGCCAATCAGCTGATTGAGATGCCGGAGAGCGAGCAGAATGCGCAGTTTGTCCGTTTTGCCGACTTCCGTCGCGATCCGCAGGCGCATCCGTTAAAAACGGCCAGCGGGAAAATTGAAATCTATTCCGCCCGCATTGCCGGTTTTCACTACGCCGACTGTCCGCCGCATCCGATGTGGCTGGAGCCGGACGAGTGGCACGGTAACGCCGAGCCTGAGCAGCTTCAGGTTTTATCAGCGCACCCGGCGCACCGTTTGCACAGTCAGTTGAGCTATTCACGGCTTCGCGAACAGTACGCCGTTGCCGGTCGTGAGCCGATTACGCTGCATCCGCAGGACGCCGCCGCGCGCGGTATTCAGGACGGCGACGTGGTGCGGGTATGGAATCAACGTGGGCAGGTGCTGGCGGGCGCGGTGATCACCGATGGCATCCGGCCCGGCGTGCTTTGCATTCACGAAGGCGGCTGGCCGGATCTCGATCCGCAGGCCGGAGGGATCTGTAAAAACGGCGCGGTAAACGTGCTGACCAAAGATCTCCCCAGCTCGCGGCTGGGGAATGGCTGTGCGGGCAATACGGCGCTGGCATGGGTCGAAAAATATACTGGCCCGGCACTTACGCTGACGGCATTCGATCCACCGCCCAGCTCATGATCCACGTCGGGTGCTGGGTTTCCTCCTGCCAGGCGCAGTCCTCAATGCGAAAGCCCTGAGCATGGTAGAAATTCACCGCCCGCATATTTTTCTGATAGACCTCAAGACTCAGTATCGGAAAGCGCTGCTGCACATGTTGCAGCAGCGCTGTTCCAATACCTCTGCCAATAAGCGCCGGGGCAACAAACAGCGCGCCAACAAACCGCTGTTCCATTACGCTGACAAAACCACCCGGTATGCCTTTCTCCTCCCACACCCAGGTTTGCGCGGCGGGTAAATAGACGTCGCGAACGATAGCTTCGCTTTCATACCAGTAGCGTTCGTTGATGAACGGATGGCCGTAGCGGGTGCTTTCCAGCCACAGGTTCAGCAGCTTAGTCGTATCTTTATTGTGCCAGGCGCGGATCATGCTGGCCTCCCGGATGACAAAAACAGCCTGTGATGTGATCGTTTACCAGACCACAGGCCTGCATAAACGAATAGCAAATGGTGGTGCCGACAAACTTGAAACCGCGTTTTTTTAACGCCTTTGCCAGCGCATCGGAAGCGGGGGTGGAAACCGGGATCTCGCCGAGGGTAGCGGCGTGGCGGATTTGCGGCTGATGATCGACAAATGACCAGACGAATTCCGCGAACGGCTCGCCATTCTTTTCCATCTCAAGGTACGCCCGAGCGTTGGCGATAATGGCCTCGATTTTCCCGCGATGGCGGATGATCCCGGCGTCAAGCATCAGCCTTTCAACGTCCGACTCCTGCATGGCGGCGATGCGCTCAGGGTCGAAGTGATAAAAATTCTGGCGATAATTTTCCCGCTTTTTCAGAACCGTAATCCATGACAGACCGGCCTGTTGTCCTTCCAGACAGATCATCTCAAACAGTTTTTTACCGTCGGTTTGCGGTATGCCCCATTCACTATCGTGATAGGCGATGTAAAGCGGATCCTGACTTACCCAACCGCAACGTTGCATGGTCCTCTCCCTTCGCATTTTTTACAAAAATATATCAGCCAGCGGGCTTGACGCGCCTGTTAAAAAGACAATATTTAATACAGGGTTAAGCCCATTCTCTTTCAAGTTGCAGATCGGTGTGTCTGTTCGTTCAACTCGAATGACATGGAGTCCTTTTTCCCGCAAGCATAATCAAAAAAATCGCCGAATTCGGCTCTTTCCAGGAGTCGCTTTGATGATGATAAAAAAGCGCAGTGGTCGCCGGGGCATCATGCTCCTGGCAGCTATGTCTGTTTGTCTGCTCTGGATGGACACAGCAAAAGCCTGGCAACAGGAATATATCGTTGATGACCAGCAAAGTAATACGACTGAACGTTATACATGGGATAACGATCACCAACCTGATTACAATGACATCCTCGCCGAGCGGATCAGCTCGGCGCAAAATGTGCCCGGTCTGGCGGTAAATCTGCCGGACAGCACGCCGCTGGATGCGATCAGCTCAATGAGTCTTGGCTGGAATATCGCGTTGCACGAGAACGTCACCACCGGGCCGGTTGCCGCGTGGCATTATGATGGGTCCTCTTATTCTGTGTATAACGAGTTCGGTGACAGCGTGGTGAATCAGGGGCTGGACCCGCTATGGCACGCCAGCGTCAGTTCACTCGGCTGGCGGGTTGACTCGCGCTTTGGCGATCTGCGTCCCTGGGCGCAAATTAGCTACAACCAGCAGTTTGGCGACAACCTCTGGAAGTCGCAGTCCGGGCTTAATCGCATGAGTGCGTTTGATCAGGAGGGGAACTGGCTGGATGTCACCGTGGGTGCGGATATGCTGTTGAATCAGCATCTGGCGGCCTATGCGGCGCTTTCTCAGGCGGAAAACACCAACGTGGGGGCGAACTATTTGTATACGATGGGGGTAAGTGCGCGGTTCTGACGGGGTGACTTTGGGCAGGCCTGCCGGGCGGCACTGCGTTTGCCCGGCCTACAAAACCGCCTCCGCCTTATTCCTGGAATAAACGTTCGTCCAAAACCCCCTCCGGCACTGCCCCCGGAATAACCTTTCGCCCAACGCGTAGGCCCGGTAAGCGCAGCGCCACCGGGCATCTATGGCCGCGATGCCGGACCCCGGCCTGCCCAACATCACCAACCTTTCACCCCGCATAACCCGCATGCAATGCCATTCATTCTGCATTCCATGCAGTTCATTCCGTCCCTGCTGCACTTCATGCCGTTTTCCCCCAGGCATTAAAGGGATTTCGCTATCGTTGATGACAGTGAAATCCTTCAATTTTGATGACCTGGACACATGCCATGAACACATCAACCTACAATCGTACCCGCTGGTTAACGCTATTCGGCACTATCATCACCCAGTTTGCACTGGGATCGGTCTACACCTGGAGCCTGTTTAACGGCGCGCTCTCCAGCAAACTTGATGAACCGGTGAGCCAGGTTGCATTTTCGTTTGGTCTGTTAAGCCTTGGCCTGGCGCTCTCGTCATCCGTTGCTGGTAAACTTCAGGAGCGTTTTGGCGTGAAACGCATCACGATGGCCTCTGGCATCATGCTCGGCGTCGGTTTTTTCCTGACCGCTCACTCCAGCAATCTGCTAATGCTGTGGCTCAGTGCGGGCCTGCTGGTGGGGCTGGCGGATGGTGCTGGCTATCTATTGACGCTCTCCAACTGCGTGAAATGGTTCCCGGAGCGTAAAGGGGTGATCTCCGCGCTGGCCATTGGCTCCTACGGTCTGGGTAGCCTCGGTTTCAAATTTATTGACAGCCATCTTCTTGAAACGGTCGGCCTCGAAAAAACCTTTATGATTTGGGGCGCGATTGTACTGGTGATGATCGTCGCCGGTTCCACCCTGATGAAAGATGCGCCGCAGCAGAGTGTGAAAGCCGTCAACGGCGCGGTGGAGAATGACTTCACCCTCGCAGAATCGATGCGTAAACCACAGTACTGGATGCTGGCCGTGATGTTCCTCACCGCCTGCATGAGCGGCCTGTACGTGATTGGCGTGGCGAAAGATATCGCTCAGGGCATGGTCCGACTGGACGTCGCCACCGCCGCTAACGCGGTAACGGTCATTTCTATCGCTAACCTGAGCGGCCGTCTGGTGCTGGGCATTCTGTCCGATAAAATCGCCCGCATCCGGGTCATCACGATAGGTCAGGTGATTTCCCTGGTCGGGATGGCGGCCCTGCTTTTCGCGCCGCTCAACGAGATGACTTTCTTTGCCGCCATCGCCTGCGTGGCCTTTAACTTCGGCGGCACCATTACCGTTTTCCCGTCGCTGGTCAGCGAGTTCTTCGGCCTGAATAACCTGGCGAAAAACTATGGGGTGATCTATTTAGGCTTCGGGATCGGCAGTATCTGCGGGTCGATTATTGCCTCGTTGTTCGGCGGCTTTTATGTCACCTTCTGCGTCATCTTTGCCCTGCTGATCCTGTCGCTGGCGCTTTCAACGACGATTCGTCAGCCGCAGCGCGAAATGTACCATGAAGCTCATGCTACATATTGATGGTATCAATGGAATCACTTACTTAGCCTGCTAACCTATCTTCCTGATCTGGCCAACAATTTTTGTAAATAATTGGTCAGATCACATTTCTCCTGGACACTTTTCCATTTCCCTGTGGTCTACTTAGCCGCGCTTAGCCATGTCTAATAACAGAGATACGCGCTTTGTTTAGCCTGCACGCGGGTGCCGGCTGATTTATAAGTCCCTTTTCCCAGGGTTGTTTGCATGAAATATATTAAAGCGATGTCTCAGCAAACGCTGAGCCTCCTGCTGGCCATCTATATCGGCCTGTTTATGAATTGCGCGGTTTTTGTCCGTCGTTTTGACAGTTACGCGCAGAATTTTACCATCTGGAAAGGATTCGCTGCGGTTGTTGAGCTGGCTGCCACCGTGCTCGTGACCTTCTTCCTGCTTCGTATCCTGTCGCTACTCGGTCGCCGCGTCTGGCGCATTCTGGTCACGCTGCTGGTGCTGTGTTCGGCCGGGGCCAGCTACTATATGACCTTCCTTAATGTCGTCATTGGTTACGGCATTATTGCCTCGGTGATGACTACCGACATCGATCTCTCTAAAGAAGTGGTGGGGCTACATTTCCTGCTATGGATGTTCTTTGTGAGCATCGTGCCGCTGATTTTCATCTGGAGTAATCGCAGCCCCTATACGCTGATGCGCCAGCTACGCACGCCGGGCCAGCGCATAGGCAGTGTCATGGCGGTTGTCGTCGCCGGATTGTTGGTCTGGGGACCCATTCGTCTGCTGGATATTCAGCAGAAGAAAGTTGAGCACCAGACGGGGATTGATTTACCGAGTTACGGTGGCGTGGTAGCAAACTCTTATCTGCCATCAAACTGGCTCTCCGCGCTGGGGCTGTATGCCTGGGCGCAGGTGGATGAATCTTCGGATAATAAATCGCTGATCAACCCGGCGAAGAAATTCACCTGGGAAGCGCCGAAAGATCTGGATGATACTTACGTGGTGTTCATCATTGGTGAAACAACCCGCTGGGATCATATGGGTCTTTTCGGCTACGAGCGTAACACCACGCCGCGATTATCTCAGGAGAAAAACCTGGCAGCGTTTCGCGGTTACTCCTGCGATACCGCCACCAAACTCTCCCTGCGCTGCATGTTTGTGCGAGAAGGTGGTGCAGACACTAACCCACAGCGGACGCTGAAAGAGCAGAACGTCTTTGCGGTGCTCAAACAGTTAGGCTTCAGTTCCGACCTCTACGCGATGCAAAGCGAAATGTGGTTCTACAGCAACACGATGGCGGACAATATTGCCTATCGCGAGCAGATTGGTGCCGAACCGCGTAACCGTGGTAAGCCGGTAGATGACATGCTGCTGGTAGATGAGATGCAGCGTTCGTTGCAGGACAATACCGAAGGTAAGCACTTGATTATTCTGCATACCAAAGGTTCGCACTTTAACTATACCCAGCGTTATCCGCGTAACTTCGCGCAGTGGACGCCGGAGTGTATGGGGGTAGACGGCGGCTGTACCAAAGCGCAGATGATCAACTCCTTCGATAACTCGGTCAGCTATGTGGATTACTTTATCAGTAAGGTGATTGACCAGGTCCGGGATAAGAAAGCGATTGTCTTCTATGCTGCCGACCACGGCGAGTCGATCAATGAGAAAGAGCATTTGCACGGCACCCCGCGCAATATGGCTCCGCCAGAGCAGTTCCGCGTGCCGATGATGGTCTGGATGTCCGATAAGTATCTGGAGAACCCGGATCATGCGCAGGCAATGGCGCATATGAAGGCCCAGGCGCAGATGAAAGTGCCGCGCCATCATATCGAACTGTTCGATACCATCATGGGCTGCCTGGGGTATACCTCGCCGGATGGCGGGATTAATGAGAACAATAACTGGTGTCGTTTACCCTCAACAGCTAAGAAATAAGCGGTCCGGCGAGTTTCTCGCCGATCGGCTGGCTTTTTTTAGCTAAGGGATTGACGGGCATCTGGCTGCGCAGTAAGATGCGCCCCGCATTCGGTGATTGGCGCAGCCTGGTAGCGCACTTCGTTCGGGACGAAGGGGTCGGAGGTTCGAATCCTCTATCACCGACCAAATTTGAAAAGCCTGCTCTTGAGCAGGCTTTTTTGCATCTGAAGCTTATGAGGATGAGAACCTCCGGGGGCAGGAGGTTCGACTCGAGCGAAGCGAGAGAGCGTTGCGTCAGCAACGACCCGCAGGGCGAGCCACAAAGTGGCGAGTAATCCTCTATCACCGACCAAATTTGAAAAGCCTGCTCTTAAGCAGGCTTTTTTGCATCTGAAGCTTATGAGGATGAGAACCTCAGGAGGCAGGAGGTTCGACTTGGGCAAACTCTGTGATCAGCGGTAACATATCATTCTGTCTGGAGTGCAAAACCTGCTGTTAACAATCTTGCTGCAATTAATCCTCATGGTTATCACATTTCACCCGTGACTCCCACTGCCACCTCTCGATTTTGTGACATAATCCATTGTATTTTTTTATATATACATCAACCTTTTTTCGCGTTGCTTATGGATAATGCCAGCATTTTCCGCTGTGCGTTTTAACGTTCGCGGTATTAATCGCTCAGATATTCATCATTCTGCAAGAAATTTTTCGCAATATGTTTAAAAGTTAACATCTGCGTTACTGAAAATAACCAGAACAATCCTCTGCATCAGAGGCCTTAGCATAATTTTCCCTGCTGGAAATGGTGGCTTGAACTTTTTTTAATCTTTGTTTGTTAATTCTCATCCCTGATGTAAATCCCGGTTACCTGTATTGACGTTTTGACATTCTGTTGACAGATTGTAGGCCATGAGGGGCATTTCACGGACGATCTGTACTGCTACTCAGTCAATCGATTGCACGGATTCTCCCACCCTCATTGCTACTGACCAGACCGGTGAAATTATAAATAAAGGCTGGCGGTATGGCCCCGTTGCAGGGGTAAACACAACACCCATCACATTGGAGCAGAAGAATGAGTATTTCCTTGAAGAAGTCAGGGATGCTGAAGCTTGGTTTGAGCCTGGTGGCTATGACTGTCGCAGCAAGCGTTCAGGCGAAAACGCTGGTGTATTGTTCGGAAGGTTCTCCTGAAGGCTTTAACCCGCAGCTTTTCACCTCTGGTACCACTTACGATGCCAGCTCTGTACCGATTTATAACCGTCTGGTCGAATTTAAAATCGGCACCACTGAAGTCATCCCCGGCCTGGCCGAGAAATGGGAAGTCAGCGAAGACGGTAAAACCTACACCTTCCACCTGCGTAAAGGCGTGAAGTGGCAGGACAGCAAAGATTTTAAACCGACGCGTGAGTTCAACGCTGATGACGTAGTGTTCTCGTTCGATCGTCAGAAAAACGAAAGCAACCCGTACCATAAAATCTCTGGCGGCAGCTATGAATACTTCGAAGGCATGGGTCTGCCAGAGTTAATTAGCGAAATCAAAAAAGTCGACGACAATACCGTTCAGTTTATCCTGACGCGTCCGGAAGCGCCGTTCCTGGCGGATCTGGCGATGGACTTCGCGTCTATTCTCTCTAAAGAGTACGCGGACAACATGCTGAAAGCCGGTACGCCGGATAAAGTTGACCTGAACCCGATTGGTACTGGTCCGTTCCAGCTCCAGCAGTATCAGAAAGACTCGCGCATTCTGTATAAAGCCTTCCCGGGCTTCTGGGGCACCAAGCCGCAGATCGACCGTCTGGTCTTCTCCATCACGCCTGACGCCTCCGTGCGTTACGCGAAATTGCAGAAAAACGAGTGCCAGGTCATGCCGTTCCCGAACCCGGCCGACATCGCGCGCATGAAGCAGGATAAAAACATCAACCTGATGGAGCAGGCGGGCCTGAACGTCGGCTATCTCTCCTATAACGTTGAGAAAAAGCCGCTGGATAACGTCAAAGTGCGTCAGGCGCTGAACTACGCGGTCAACAAAGACGCGATCATCAAAGCGGTCTACCAGGGCGCGGGCGTAGCGGCGAAAAACCTGATCCCGCCGACCATGTGGAGCTATAACGACGACGTTAAGGATTACACCTACGATCCGGAGAAAGCCAAAGCGCTGCTGAAAGAAGCCGGTATGGAAAAAGGCTTTAGCATCGATCTGTGGGCAATGCCGGTACAGCGTCCGTACAACCCGAACGCGCGCCGTATGGCGGAGATGATTCAGGCGGACTGGGCGAAAGTCGGCGTGCAGGCGAAGATCGTCACTTATGAGTGGGGCGAATACCTGAAACGTGCGAAATCTGGCGAGCATCAGACCGTAATGATGGGCTGGACCGGCGACAACGGGGATCCGGATAACTTCTTCGCCACGCTGTTCAGCTGCGATGCGGCAAAACAGGGGTCGAACTACTCCAAATGGTGCTACAAGCCGTTTGAAGACCTGATCCAACCGGCGCGCGCGACCGAAGATCACAACAAACGCATTGAGCTCTACAAACAGGCTCAGGTAGTGATGAACGAGCAGGCTCCGGCACTGATCGTCGCTCACTCCACCGTGTATGAGCCGGTGCGTAAAGAAGTTAAAGGCTATGTTGTTGATCCGCTGGGTAAACACCACTTCGAGAACGTGTCTGTCGAATAATTAAAATGTCAAAGGGGCGGCGCTGCGCTTACACGGACCTATGAGGGTAGGCCGGGTAAGCGTAGCGCCACCCGGCAGCAGTGCTTTGTTCCCGTAAAAGGGAATGAGATTTGTGAGCAATACAGACGTCTGATCTCCAGGTGAGACGTCATTACAGAGAATCCGGGTTATGTTGCAGTTCATCCTCCGACGTCTGGGACTTGTGATCCCGACGTTTATCGGTATTACCCTTCTCACCTTTGCCTTTGTCCATATGATCCCCGGCGATCCGGTGATGATCATGGCAGGTGAGCGTGGTATTTCCCCTGAGCGCCATGCGCAGTTACTGGCTGAACTCGGCCTGAATAAGCCGCTGTGGCAGCAGTATCTCAACTATATTTGGGGCGTGATGCACGGTGATTTGGGCATCTCGCTGAAAAGCCGTCTCCCGGTATGGGAAGAGTTTGTGCCGCGTTTTAAAGCGACGCTTGAACTCGGCGTCTGCGCAATGATTTTCGCCGTTTCCGTGGGCATTCCCGTGGGCGTGCTGGCCGCCGTTAAGCGTGGCTCTATTTTCGACCATACCGCGGTCGGTCTCGCGCTGACTGGCTATTCCATGCCGATCTTCTGGTGGGGCATGATGCTGATCATGCTGGTTTCCGTCCAGTGGAACCTGACGCCGGTCTCCGGAAGGGTGAGCGATATGGTGTTCCTTGACGACTCCAACCCGCTAACCGGCTTTATGCTGATCGACACGGCCATCTGGGGCGAAGAGGGCAACTTCATTGATGCGCTGGCGCATATGATCCTGCCTGCGATGGTGCTGGGCACAATTCCACTGGCAGTAATCGTGCGTATGACGCGCTCCGCCATGCTGGAAGTGCTGGGTGAGGATTATATCCGTACCGCGCGCGCCAAAGGCTTAACGCGGATGCGCGTCATCATCGTTCATGCCCTGCGTAACGCGATGCTCCCGGTGGTTACGGTTATCGGTTTGCAGGTAGGGACGATGCTGGCAGGGGCGATCCTGACGGAAACCATCTTCTCCTGGCCGGGCCTGGGACGCTGGCTGATCGATGCTCTGCAACGCCGCGATTATCCGGTGGTGCAGGGTGGCGTACTGCTGGTGGCGACGATGATTATTCTCGTCAACCTGCTGGTCGATTTGCTGTACGGCGTGGTGAACCCGCGTATTCGTCATAAGAAGTAAGGGGCCGTCATGTCACAAGTTACTGAAAATAAAGTTATCGCCGCACCTGTACCGATGACGCCGCTCCAGGAGTTCTGGCACTACTTCAAGCGCAATAAAGGCGCGGTTGTCGGCCTGGCTTACGTCGTGATCGTGGTACTCATTGCCATTTTCGCCAATTTCGTTGCGCCGCATAACCCGGCGGATCAGTTCCGCGAAGCGCTGCTGGCCCCGCCGGTATGGCAGGATGGGGGAAGCTGGACGCATATCCTCGGCACCGATGATGTGGGTCGCGATACCCTCTCGCGCCTGATGTACGGCGCGCGCCTGTCGCTGCTGGTCGGCTGTCTGGTAGTGGTACTGTCGCTGATCATGGGCGTGGTGCTGGGTCTGGTAGCGGGCTACTTCGGCGGCATTATCGACAATATCATCATGCGTATCGTCGATATCATGCTGGCGCTGCCAAGCCTGCTGCTGGCACTGGTCTTAGTGGCCATCTTTGGTCCCTCGATTGTTAACGCCTCGCTGGCATTAACCTTCGTGGCGCTGCCGCACTACGTTCGTCTGACGCGTGCAGCCGTCCTGGTCGAAGTGAACCGCGATTACGTCACCGCCTCGCGCGTGGCGGGCGCAGGCGCGCTGCGCCAGATGTTTGTTAACATTCTTCCTAACTGTCTTGCGCCGCTGATCGTTCAGGCGTCGCTCGGCTTCTCTAACGCCATTCTCGATATGGCCGCCCTTGGCTTCCTTGGCATGGGTGCGCAACCGCCAACACCGGAGTGGGGCACCATGCTCTCCGACGTGTTGCAGTTCGCACAAAGCGCCTGGTGGGTCGTGACCTTCCCTGGTCTGGCGATCCTGCTGACGGTGCTGGCATTTAACCTGATGGGTGACGGTCTGCGTGACGCGCTCGATCCCAAACTGAAGCAGTAAGAGGTTCGAGATGGCGTTATTAAATGTAGATAAATTATCGGTGCACTTCGGTGACGAAGATGCGCCGTTCCGCGCCGTGGATCGCGTCAGTTATAGCGTGAATCAGGGCGAAGTGGTCGGCATTGTTGGTGAATCCGGCTCCGGTAAATCGGTCAGTTCGCTGGCGATCATGGGGCTGATTGATTACCCCGGCCGCGTAATGGCGGAAAATCTGGACTTCAACGGCCAGGATTTAAAGCGCATCTCTGAAAAAGCACGCCGTAGCCTGGTAGGCTCTGAAGTGGCGATGATTTTCCAGGATCCGATGACCAGCCTTAATCCCTGCTACACCGTCGGTTTTCAGATTATGGAAGCGATTAAGGTGCATCAGGGGGGGAATAAGAGAACCCGGCGTCAGCGGGCTATCGATCTGCTAAACCTGGTGGGTATTCCCGATCCGGCCTCGCGCCTTGATGTTTATCCGCATCAGCTCTCCGGCGGGATGAGTCAGCGCGTGATGATCGCGATGGCGATCGCCTGTCGGCCAAAACTGCTGATTGCGGATGAACCGACAACGGCGCTGGACGTCACCATCCAGGCGCAGATCATTGAACTGCTGCTGGAACTTCAGCAGAAAGAGAACATGGCGCTGATCCTGATTACGCACGATCTGGCGCTGGTGGCGGAAGCCGCACATAAAATTATCGTGATGTACGCAGGCCAGGTGGTAGAGACCGGGGCGGCAACGGAGATTTTCCGCGCGCCGCGCCATCCGTATACCCAGGCGCTGCTGCGTGCGCTGCCCGAGTTCGCTCAGGATAAAGCGCGGCTGGCGTCGCTGCCGGGCGTAGTGCCGGGGAAATACGATCGTCCCAGCGGCTGCCTGCTGAACCCGCGCTGCCCGTATGCGACCGATCGCTGTCGCGCAGAAGAACCCGCGCTGAATACCGTCGATAACGGTCGTCAGTCTAAATGTCACTACCCACTCGATGATGCCGGGAGGCCCACACGATGAGTACGCAAGAGGCCACCCTGCAACAGCCATTGTTGCAGGCTATCGACCTGAAAAAACATTACCCGGTGAAGAAGGGGCTGTTTGCGCCGGAACGCCTGGTAAAAGCGCTGGATGGCGTGTCATTTAACCTGGAGCGCGGCAAAACGCTGGCGGTGGTCGGGGAATCCGGCTGCGGGAAGTCCACGCTTGGCCGCCTGCTGACAATGATTGAAACGCCTACCGGTGGCGAACTCTATTTTCAGGGGCAGGATCTGCTCAAGCACGATCCGCAGGCGCAGAAGCTGCGTCGGCAGAAAATTCAGATCGTCTTCCAGAACCCCTACGGTTCGCTAAACCCGCGTAAAAAAGTCGGGCAGATTCTGGAAGAGCCGCTGCTGATTAATAGTGAACTGAGCAAAGCCGAACGCCGTGAAAAAGCGCTGGCGATGATGGCGAAAGTGGGTCTGAAGACCGAGCATTACGATCGCTATCCGCATATGTTCTCCGGCGGTCAGCGTCAGCGTATTGCTATCGCCCGCGGTCTGATGCTCGATCCGGACGTGGTGATTGCTGATGAACCGGTCTCCGCGCTGGACGTCTCGGTGCGCGCGCAGGTGCTAAACCTGATGATGGATTTGCAGCAGGATTTAGGGCTCTCCTACGTCTTTATCTCGCACGATCTGTCGGTAGTCGAGCACATCGCCGATGAAGTGATGGTGATGTATCTGGGCCGCTGCGTGGAGAAAGGAACCAAGGAGCAGATTTTCTCTAATCCGCTGCATCCGTACACCCAGGCGCTACTTTCTGCCACGCCACGCCTGAATCCGGACGATCGCCGCGAGCGTATCAAGCTGACCGGCGAACTGCCCAGCCCGCTGAATCCACCGCCGGGGTGTGCCTTTAACGCCCGCTGCCGTCGCCGCTTCGGCCCCTGCACGCAGTTGCAGCCGCAGCTTAAAGAGTACAATGGTCAACTGGTAGCCTGCTTTGCCGTCGATCAGGACGTGAATGGCGAAAAGCCAGGGGTGTAACGTTAATCAGAGACCAGCGTAACGCTGGTCTCCAGTCAAATATGAACCTCTCCCTTTATCTTTATCCTTTATAGCTCTTTTATGGCACCTAAATATTGTTAATAGCTCATTTTTGAACTATTTTATGTTTTATCATCTTTAAAAGGCCATCTCTGAGCCTGAAGACTGCCCGCTTCGCGAGGCAGCACTGGAGGGATATCCATGTTTTACGAAAATTCGCGAGAGCTTTCTGAAGAGTTAGCCTTTCTGAGCGATCGCCTGAATACCCTACAGAAGAAGATGGCGATGACTGCCCGGTTGACCACAAAAGCGGAGCCGCTGTTCATCGGTAGCCCTTCTGCACTTGGCGAGCAGTTGAATGAACGCCGTAAGGCGCTGGGTATCGATCTTTATACTCTTGAACTACAAACCAACATTTCTACCTCAACGTTAAAAAGATTATTTAAAGATCCCGAACAGGTAAAATTCGGCAGTGTTCTTACCGTCGCGAAAGCGCTGGGAATGAAACTATGCACCGTCGCGTAAAAATTTTGCTTTACGGCCAGGCTGTAGGGGAGTTAACGGAAAGTGAACAAGGCTTTTTATTCCATTATTACCCCCATTACCAGGGGCCATCGCTTTCTCTTAGTCTGCCCGTTCAACAACGTGAATTTTTGAGCCAGCGGCTGCATCCCTATTTTGCTTCACTGGCACCTGAAGGATGGCTGCGTCAACGCTACAGTCAGATACAGAAGCGCGATGAACACGATCAATTGGGTATGCTGATTGAGAATGGTAAAAATTTGCTGGGAGCCGTGCAGATTTTGCCGGTGGAGGAATAATGGAACGCTGCCGCATATTATTAACCCCGCTAAACGAGGGGGATGCCCGAAATGGATATTCTGCCCAGGGACTTAAACGTCTCGGTAACGGCACTTTACTGCTCCCGCGCCTGGCGTTTAGCCGAAATCAGTTTGTTCAGGAACTGCCCCTTGAGCAACGTGGCATGAGTATTTCCGGCTATCAACCTAAATTGCAAATGGTGCTAACGGAAGGCGTCCTTAATGTCGTGTCACATCAGGGCGACTATATTCTTAAACCCTCACCCGCTGATTTTCCTGGCCTGGCAGAAAATGAACATGCGACGATGTCGTTAATGTCGCGTCTTGGTTTCAATGTACCGCCACACGGACTGGTCAGTTTTACTCCTGAAAACACCGACGACGATGTTGAGTACGCCTTTGTCATCCGTCGTTTTGATCGCGATGCTGCCGGGCAGCCCATTCATCAGGAACAACTGGATGGAGCAATGGGGATTATGGAAAAGTATGGTAAGACAGGAAATGATAGCGAACAGTACGTCAGCTATGAAACGATAGCGCGTTTTTTGATTGCGCACGTTAACGATAACCTTGCTTTCAGAATCGATCTGTTTCGCCGTATTGTATATGCATGGCTGCTGGGCAATAACGATATGCATTTGCGAAATTTCGGCCTGTTGTATGCAGATATCACTCCGACGCTCGCACCCATCTATGATTTTGTCTCTGTTGCGCCGTATCCCCAGGCCTGGCTGTCAGGTTATCTGGCGCTGCCGTTACTGACACAGGAAGAGGGGGGACATGAACTGGCCCCCGGCTTTGATTCTGTCTGGGGAGAATATACGGGGCAAGATTTCTTACTGTTGGGTAATACAATGGGATTAACGACGAGATTGCTCACTAAGCTGTTCGCCGATCTGCGTAAAGAATCAGTGGCAGTGGAAAAGACGTATTCGTCTTCATTTATGTCGCCAGAGCACATCCAGTCTGTACTGGCATGCTATCGTCATCGGCTGCGTCTGTTGCAACATATTGGTTAGGGTATTAGAGCCATCTGTCTAACAGACAGCCACTCCGGTTCAGGCTCTGTACCACGTTGCCCGGCGGCGCTTCGCTTGCACGGGCCTACGGTATTGCGCCTGATCGTTAATATTTTTTTTCAGGTGGTTGATAACAAAGAATTTGTAGGCCGGGTAAACGTAGCGCCACCCGGCAAGGCGGGTATTCCGGCTTAAGCAGATTACGCACAGTGCCGATAAATCTTTTTGCTTCGCCATCCATTATTAATAGCTGACTAAGCAAAGCCTTATCGCGACCCTAACTAAAATACGTATTATCTATTAGATATAACGCCCGTTTTGATGGGAGAAATTTGCCAGCGCTACGGCTAATATGATAATGGTGCACCTCATTAACGTACTGATATCTAAAAAATGATTGCGCATATTAATTATATTATCAGTGCGACTTTTAGCGTGCGAAGTATTCCTAAAACAGCAAAGTAATCTATGCTGTAGATGAACGGATGCGCCATAAGAGAAGCGGGAATCAATTAATGTTTTTAAGTCATGGTGTTAGCGATGAACCATTATGATGATTTGCAGCGGTTTAAGGATAAAACCCGTTCGCAATTAGAGAACTATAAAGATTTATCTGCGCAGTCATCTGCCGAGGAGCGGGGGGACTGGGCGCTCATCAATCAATTATCGCCGAGCCGGCAAGAACCCGGTCTGGCTATGGGTGGACACGTCTCGTCACCGGTGCCGAAAACCGTGGCAGCACATATTTTTAGCACGCCGCAAGCCTCGCCGGTGCAAACGGTCACGCCGCAGCCACACAACCTGCCGCCGCTGATGCAAAGCGTGGCTATGCTGCCGCCGACCCCCGCGCAACCGGAATCTGCGACGTCATTGACCGTTACGCCTGCGCCGCTGAAGGTCGACACCCCGGCATCTTCCGTTTCCATTGCGAAAACCTTCGCCGGTCCGCAGCCGGTCGCCGGGCCTGAAGCGCCCGCTGCCCATCAGCAACCTGAGCCGCCAACGGCACAACCGGTTGCCCGACCGCGCGTGGTTACGCCACCGCCTGAGGCGGTGAATTATTCCCGTCTGTTTGCGCCGAAAACCGCCGAGCCACCTGCTCCGGACGAGAAAACCAATGAAGAGAAGACGTTACCTCTCAAATCACTGTTAGAAAGGATTGCTTCATGCCGTTGATCTGTGTGTGTTCACCCAAAGGGGGCGTAGGGAAAACAACCCTTGCGGCGAACCTGACCTATGCGCTGGCGCGCTCGGGGAGCAAGGTACTGGCCATTGATTTTGATATGCAGAACGCGCTGCGCCTGCATTTTGGCGTTCCCCTTTCCGACGAGCGTGGCTACGTAGCGAAATCCGCAGAATCTTACGACTGGGGCCAGGATGTACTGACCGCCGGTGGCAATATTTTTGTCCTGCCTTATGGTGATGTAACCGAAGCGCAGCGGCTGACCTTTGAAAACAACCTGGTCAATGACGAACATTTTCTGGCGCGCGGTCTGGGCACGCTGCTGAATTATCCGGGACTGGTGATCGTCGCCGATTTTCCTCCCGGCCCGTCAGCGGCGCTAAAAGCGATTACCCCTTTCGCCGACCTGCATCTGGTCACGTTACTGGCCGATACGGCATCAATGTCCCTGCTTCCGCATATTGAAAACCAGCGCCTGACCGGCGGTGAACTTAACCATAATCACGGCCACTTTTTCGTTATTAATCAGAGCGACACCCGCCGTCAGATCAGTCGTGATGTGACGGCTTTCCTTGAAGAACGCCTGGGCGATCGGCTGTTGGGCATTATTCACCGCGATGAAAGCGTCTGCGAAGCCAACGCCTCGCAAAAGTCGATTTTTGACTTTAGCCCTTCATCAGCGGCGGCATTTGATATCGAAATCATTGCCAGGAAAATTGTTGCCAAATTAGGGATCAATGTTGGTGATGGCACGGTACATAACGTGTCGCGTAAATCCGGACTTTAATTTATTCAGGACGACATATGAAAAAGTTCCTGTTTTATATGCTGGTGCTGGCGTTAGCGCCGGTTGCGCTGTTGGTGATCGTGACGCCAATGGACAGCCAGAAGCAGTATATTTTTGGATTGCTGAGCATTGGCATTCTGTTTTTAATGGGATTCAGTAAACGACGCAGTATTTCGGTGATTATGGTGGTGATGTCGTTACTGATGTCCACCCGCTATATGTATTTCCGCCTGACGCAAACCCTGCATTTTAATTCCGAGATAGAAGCCATTCTTGGAATGGGGCTATTTTTGGCGGAAGTCTATATCTGGGTCATGCTACTGCTCAATTATCTGCAAACTGTCTGGCCGTTAAAACGCGAAATTGTTCCTTTGCCGGACGATATGTCGCTATGGCCGACAGTGGATGTTTATATTCCAACCTATAACGAACCGCTGGAAGTGGTGCGTGACACGGTGCTGGCAGCTCAATGTATTGATTATCCGAGAGATAAAATAAAAATTTATCTTCTCGATGACGGCAGCCGTCGGGAATTTGCCGTTTTCGCCCAGGACGTGGGCGTCGGGTATATTACCCGTACCGAGCATAACCACGCCAAAGCAGGTAACCTCAACCACGCGATGAAAATCACCCAGGGTGAGCTGATTTGCGTATTTGACTGCGACCACGTGGCGACGCGTATTTTTCTTCAGGCCACCGTTGGCGGCTTCCTGAAAGACCCGATGCTGGCGCTGGTGCAAACGCCGCACTACTTCTATTCGCCGGACCCTTTTGAACGTAACCTGTCGGTCGGACGTAATATCCCTAACGAAGGGATGCTGTTTTACGGCCCGATCCAGCAGGGAAACGATAACTGGAACGCGACGTTCTTCTGCGGCTCCTGTGCGGTGATCCGCCGCAGCGCGCTGGAAGAGATTGGCGGTTTTGCCGTTGAGACGGTGACGGAAGATGCGCACACCGCGCTGAAAATGCAGCGTCGCGGCTGGAAATCGGCGTTTGTCGATATTCCGCTGGCGGCGGGGCTGGCCACGGAACGTCTGGTACTCCATGTGATCCAGCGTACCCGCTGGGCGCGCGGCATGACGCAGATTTTCCGCCTCGATAACCCGCTGTTCGGGCGCGGGCTGACCTTCCAGCAGCGGCTGTGCTACCTCAGCGCCATGCTCTACTATCAGTTTGCCATTCCACGCGTGGTGTTCGTGACCGCACCGCTGGCTTATCTGCTGTTTAACCTGAATATTATTCACTCTTCGGCCAGCCTGATCCTCGGCTATGCGTTGCCGCACCTGTTCCTCGCGATCTATGTCGGATCGCGGATGAACGGCCGTTATCGTTACAGTTTCTGGGGCGAGATTTACGATATCGTGCTGGCGTTCCACCTGATCCTGCCGACGCTGGTGACGATGGTTTTCCCGAAACGCGGCAAGTTTAACGTGACCGATAAAGGCGGATTGCTGGACGTCGGCTACTTCGATTTCAGCGTGGTCAGACCGCATCTGGTGGTCGCCTTCCTGCTGGCGGTCGCGGTGATTGCCGGGATCGTGCGCGCGTTTGCTCATGACTTCTTTACCGCCGATCCCAGCGTTATCGCGTTGAATATCGGCTGGGGCGTTTACAGCCTTATCTTCCTGCTGGCGGCTATTGCCGTTGCCCGTGAGACGCGGCAGACGCGTAAAACCATTCGTATTGAGGTGACCATTCCGGTGCTGATCCACTACGCCAGCGGCTTTGTGACCCGCAGCCAGACGGCGGATCTCTCTATGGGCGGCTGCCGTATTTCCATCGTGGATGACCGTCATACCCACGATGAAATTGAAGAGATCGAACTTATCCTTGAATCCGGGGCGATCGCCATTCCGGCGAAGCTGGTGGCGGTCGATAACCATTTTATCCGCGTGATGTTTGATGAAGATATTCCGCTCTCCCGCCGTCGTGAACTGGTCCGCGTCGTACTCTCTCGTGCCGATGCGTGGATCAATCCGCCGCGTCAGCAGGATAATCCGTTCCGCTCGTTCGTGACGATCCTGCGCTGCGTATTTGAACTGTTCTGGCTGACATGGAAATCGCGCCGCAGCCGTCGGCGTCATCGGGCTACCGCTGCGGCGGTGGCGAAGGAGGATAGTCGCGTATGAAGCGATTCACGACGCTGGCACTGATCATAGGGACATTGTTTGTGCCTGCGCTCCACGGAGAGGAGACGGCTGCTGACAATGAGACAACGCCGCCGCTGAATTTCCCTTTACCTGGGTCGGAAGTGACGCCAGCGACGCCTGCACCTGTGAATACAGATGCTGCGACAACCGGAACATCCGCGCCTGCAACAGAAAATCCGCCTGAGTCGCAGGATACCACCGTGCCCGCCACGCTGACGCCGGAACCGACGCCTGACGCCGACGTGCCGCCTGCCATGCCGCCTGTCACGACTACCGCGTCCGGTTTTATGCCTCCGGCAGACAGCAGCCTGACCTTTGCGCAAATGGGCAGCCCGCAAGGCATTGCTCTTAGCGGTGGACAGCTCCAGGGCGGGATCGATTTTACCCTCCCCGGCGACCGGGTGATCACCAGCGCACAGCTCGCGCTGGACGTCGAGGTTTCCCCGGAAATGGCGGCCCGTAATGCGACCCTGCAACTTCAGCTTAACGGTCAGCCGCTGGGCAACGTGCCGCTGGGCGCGGCGGAGAACAACGTCTCGCATTTTGAACTGGATATTCCGGCGGCGCTGATGGTCTCCAGCAACAATCTGAGCTTTAAGATCAACGATGGCGATGCCCAGCAATGCCTGCGCGATATCAGCGATAAATATCGGGTGATGATCCTGCCTACATCAAGCTTTCAGCTTGAAGGACAGCAACTGAGTATTGGTTCCGACCTCAGCCATTTTCCGAAACCGTTTTTTGACAGCCAGCAGATGACGCCGGTCAATCTGGCCTTTGGTTTCCCGGAAAAACTCACCCCGGATGCGGTCAGTGCGGCGGCACTGATTTCGTCGTGGATGGGGATGCAGGCCGACTATCGCGGCATTTCATTTACCGCGCTGAGTAATCGCCTGCCTGAACAGCACGGCATCATCGTCGGCCATCCCGGTGAGCAAATCGGTGGACTGACGCTGCCGCAAACGAACGGACCGCTGCTGAGAATTATCGATAACCCGGTTAACCCGGTTTATAAGCTGCTGCTGGTCGTCGGCAAAGATGATGCGGCGCTGCGGGCAGCGGCCTGGCGGCTGGCGAAAGGCAATTTCCCTGCTCAGACGGCGAGTGCTGACGTCGAAGCGCAGGCGATCCCGACCAGCAAACCGTATGATGCGCCGCGCTGGATCCCGACGTCCCATCCGGTAAAACTGTCGTCGCTGATCCGTAAAGATCAAAGCACCACCGTTTCCGGCGTCTGGCATGCGCCGCTTCAGGTGGCGTTCCGCGCCGCGCCGGATCTCTATTTGTGGGACGGCGAAACTATTCCGCTGCACATTGGTTATCGTTTTCCTTCCGAAACCTGGATTGACGAAGAAAAATCACGCCTGAGCGTCACGCTGAACAACACGTTTCTCAGCAACCTGCCGATGAACAAGCAGGGCTTCCTCGAAATGCTGTGGCGTAAAGCGGGCGGTGATGCGCGCCAGGAGAAGGTGACGATCCCGCTGGAACCGTATCTGATTTATGGCGATAACCAGCTTTCGCTCTACTTTAACGTGGTGCCAAAGGAAACCGCGCCCTGTAGCGTGCTGCTGAATAACAACATCAAGAGCCGTCTCAATGAGGATTCATGGATCGACCTGAGCCATACGCAGCACTTTTCTATGCTGCCGAACCTCTCCTATTTTGTCGGTGCATCTTTCCCGTTTACCCGGCTGGCGGACTATTCACAGACGGTGATGCTGCTGCCAGAGACGCCGTCTGAGACTCAGGTGGCGACGCTACTGAATCTTGCGGCGCGTTCCGGTAATGCGACCGGAATGGCGCTGGCCAATAACCGCGTAGTGATGGGGCTCCCTGGCGGCGGCAACAGTCTTGAGTATCTGCGCCAGCGCGATGTGCTGGCGGTAGGTGGTCTCGACCAGAAGGCCTTTATTCAGGGGCTGCTGTCGCAATCGCCGTACATTGCAGGCGACAGTACGCTGGGCGTTCGGCCACCGACCCCGTGGCAGAAGGTGCAACGCTGGCTGCTCGGCGACTGGTCGACGGATAATATCGATGCTGACCGTTATTTCTCCTCAAACGAGGCGTGGCGCGGGTTTGTCAGTTATCGCTCGCCGTGGAACCCTGAACGACTGGTGGTCGCTGCTGTGGGCAGTAATGACGATCAGCTTGCCAGGCTGCCCAACGATCTCAGCTCATCGCGCATTAACGCAGGTATCCGCGGCGATACCTCGATTATCACCGACGAAAACGGCGTCCGCAGTTTCCGGGTTAGCACCCAGTTTCCGAGCGGACAAATGCCAGGCTATATGATGGCTATCTGGTATGCAAACCAGTATTCAGCGCTGCTGGCGATTGTGGGACTCATTGCCGCGTCTATCCTGGGGGTGGCATTAACCGCCATGTTCAGACGGCATGCCCGCAAACGTCTCTATTCAGGGAGCGACCATAATGATGAAGCATGATCCGGGACGCCGTTTATCCACCCTGTGCCTGACCGGCGCGCTGGCGTTGGGGACGATGGGTGACGCGCTGGCCGCCGCTAACGACGCGGCGCTCAACGCGCTCTTTGAGCAGGCTAAATACTGGCACGAGAAAGCGCACGATGAACTGGCGATGGAGTCGCTGAGGAAAGTGCTGCTGGTGGATGCCAATAATCCGCAGGCGCTGTATTTAATGGCGCTGTGGACCCAGCAGCGGGGGGATACTCAGGCGTCGGCCCAGTGGCGGGCGCGGCTGGAAAAAGTCTCGCCCAACGATGCGGGTCTGGAAGCTCTGGCTAACGCCCGGCAGCTTTCTGCCGTGCCGCAGGGCCAGCTTAATCTCGCCCGTCAGCAGGCGCGTAGCGGTAACATCCCCGCCGCGCTGGCGACGTGGAGAAGCATGTTTAGCGGTGATACGCCGCCGCAGGGCATTGCGGCAGAATATTACCTGACCATGGCAAGCGACAAAGCGCTCTATCCTCAGGCGGTAAGCGAACTACGCCGTTATGTGGCGCAGCGCCCGCAGGATAATGCTATTCGCGTGGCACTGGGCAAAGCCCTGACCTGGCGGGAAGAGACGCGCCGGGAAGGGATGGAGATGCTCGAGCCGTTAGCCAGCGGTAATAAAGAGGCCGACAGCGGCCTGCGCCAGTCGCTCTTGTGGCTTGGCGTAGAGCAGGGCGATCAGCGCTATTACGATAACTGGCTTCAGCGCCATCCGCAGGATACCGAAGTACAGAAGTACTATCGTGAGCGTATCGGCGGCATTGCCAAAGGTGAAGGCTATACCGCCCTTAATAGCGGAAACGTTGATGCGGCAAAGCAGGAGTTTGAGCAGGTTCTGCAAACCAACCCGGCCGATGCCGACGCGCTGGCGGGCATGGGCTACATTGCTCAGCGCAGCGGGGATTATCAGGCGGCGGCGCAGTACCTTAACCGGGCCGCCAGTCAGGGTGGCGAGGCGGCGGACGAGCGTAAAAATCAGGCCGATGACGCTGAATTCTACGGACGGCTGGCGCAGGCGCAGCAGGCGTATAAGCAGGGCAATATCAGTCAGGCGCTGGCACTCTCCGCGCCGCTGGCCCAGCAGAGCGGCGATCGCGGTACGGCAGGCAAATTATTCCGCGCTGACCTGTTGCGGCAGAACAAAGATTACGCCCAGGCCGAACAGACGCTGCGCGCGGTGCTGAACGAGCAGCCGCAGAACGCGGCGGCACGGGAAAACCTCTACTACGTCCTGCGCGATCAAAACAAAACGGCGGAAGCGCAAACGGTACTGCGCACGCTGCCGCAAACTCTTCAGGCCCGTCTTCAGCCGCGGGTGGTCAGCGGCGTACCGGGCGATGCTGTCCGTCGTCAGGCGCAGCAGCAGGCGGCCAGCGGCAACGTTCAGCAGGCGATCACCACCCTGCGTCAGGGCGTGGCGCGTAACCCCGATGATTTCTGGCTGCGTCTGGATCTGGCGCGGCTGTTGCAAAAATCCGGCGCAGAAAATGAAGCGGCGGCCGTCATGTCTCCGGCATACCGCGCTGGCGCTAACGCTAATGCGCTGTACGCAGCGGCGCTTTTTTCCAGCGAAAACGGCGCATGGCAGCAGGCGCAAACGCTGCTTTCCCGCATTCCGGCTTCCAGCCAGAATACGCAGATGCGCGATCTGCGCCAGCGGGTGAACTACAACATGCAGATTGCCATGGCGCAGAATTACCTCGCGCAGGGGAATGCCGTGGCGGCGATGAACACCCTGAAAGCGCTCTCGTCGCAGCCGCCGAAAGATCCGGCAGACGTCGGTAAACTGGCCCGGTTGCTGGCGCAGAGCGGTGATATCACCACCGCCGTCGCGCTGGTGCGTAACAATATCAATTCCGGCGTGCGCGGCGGTGCGGGCGACTATGCGGATCAGGTGACGGTCCTGAATCAGGCGGGCCTCACCAGTGAGGCGCAGGCGCTGCTGGCGAACCCGACTCTGCGGGCGGAAAGTACCCCGACCCAGCTTGCCAGTCTGCAAAATGGCTATGTGGTCAACGACGCAGACCGCCTGCGCGAGCAGGGCAACTATGCGGCGGCTTATGACAAACTGATCCGCGCGCTGCAACAGGACCCGCAGAATACCGATCTGATGTTCGCGATGGCGCGACTCTATCAGAGCGGCAAAATGAACAAAGAAGCGGGGGTCGTTTACGACTATCTGATCACCCGCGACACGCCCGATCAGGCGGCGCGGGCCGGGGCCATCGATGTGGCGCTGTCGGAAGGCAACAATGAGCGGGCAGAACAGCTGGCGCGCGGCTTGCGCAACGACAATACGCCGGATCGCCTGATCCTGCTGTCGCGCGTGGAAGAGGCTCAGGGTAATCACCAGCGAGCGCTTACTTACCTGCGTAGCGCCCGTGGCCGGGTTCTGGGCTTACAGACCACCAATAATTCCGCGACACCGAGCGTTGGCGGCCTGCTGGCGGCGGATAACCCGTTTGTCGGCACGTCACGGCTCCAGCCGCAGGCGCGGACGGCCTCAACCTACGGACGCACCTTGCCCTGGCAGGTTGGTTCAGTCTCTACCAGCGAACCGGAAATGACGATACCAGGTAGCCAGCGTACTGACCTGCCGGTCGAAACGGCGCAGAACCGCACGCTGCGGCAAATCGATTCCATGATGGAGCAACTGGAAGAGAAAACCGGGACCTGGTTACAGGGCGGCGTTGAAGTGCGCAGCCGCGATGGCGAATCCGGCACCAGCAAGCTGACCGAAGTTAAAGCGCCGCTGACCTGGTCCTCTTCACCGTTTGGCGAGTCGCGCTTTGAATTTACCGCCACGCCAGTCACCCTCAGTGCCGGTAGCGCCTCTGGCGATGCCTGGCGGCGTTATGGATCGAATCCGCTGTCGAATGCCGTCTCTAATATCGCGGCTACCGCTGCCAGCGAGCAGCAGGCGATTGCGGCGATGACTGAAACCCAGCGTGAAACCTATTTTGCCAGCAATCCGGGCGCACAGTTTTTGAGCACGCTGGGAACCATTGATGCGGCTACGCTGAACCCGACCACCAGCACGGGGATTGAGAATCTGGCGCGGCTGCGTAATTACGATTCCGGTCAGGTAGCCAGCTATCTTGCGGCCTCCAGCCTCAAGCCCGATGTGAATGAGGCGGGGGATTCTTCAACCGATTCGCAGAAGGCTAACGGCGTAGAGTTAAGCATGGCGCTGAGCGGCGATCAGTATCGTGTTGATATCGGCAGTACGCCGCTGGGCCAGGATTTGAATACGCTGGTGGGCGGCGTCAAATGGTCACCTAAGCTGACCAATTATTTGTCGCTGATCCTGATCGGCGAGCGGCGTGCGCTTACCGACAGCCTGCTGTCCTATGTTGGGGTGAAAGACTCCTACTCCGGCAAGCGCTGGGGCCAGGTGACCAAAAACGGCGGTACGCTGCAATTAAGCTACGACGATGGTGACGCGGGCTTCTACATTGGCGGGGGCGGCTATAGCTACCTCGGTGAAAATGTCGCCAGTAACACCAGCGTTAACGCCAACGCGGGCGTCTATCTGCGGCCTTTCCATGATGACTACAGTCAGTTGCAAACCGGCCTGAGTATGAGCTTTATGGACTACTCGAAAAACCTCAGCCAGTTTACCTTTGGTCAGGGCGGCTATTTCAGTCCACAAAACTATGTCAGCGTTTCCCTGCCGGTCGATTTGACGCAAAAATATGACAGCTGGACCCTGAAAGTAGGCGGTTCAGTGGGTTATCAGTCCTATTCTCAGGACAGCAGCGACTACTTCCCGACCCAGTCCGGCTGGCAGCAGCAGCTTGAAACGGCGGTGGCAAGTGGCTTTGCTAAAGAAGCGCAGTATCAAGCCACCTCGGAAAACGGTCTTGGCTATACGGTACGGGCGGGCGCTGATTACAAAGTAAACAAACAGATGAGCATTGGCGGCCAGGTTGGCTATGATACGTTCGGTGATTACAACGAAAGTACCGCCGGGCTCTGGTTCCGCTATATGTTAGGGAATGAATAATGGATAACAATAATGCGCTAAAGGCCTATTTCCAGCATCAACAAACGCCGCCGGGCTGGTTTGATCTGCTGACCATCATGATTGACGGCATGATCCGCAACGCGGGTGAACGGGAGAGTCAGCCGTTTTTGCGCCAGATGGGGGAATCCCTGGCCGATGCTTTTCCGCTTCCTGAGTCAGAGACGCTGGGCGACCTGGAGCAGAATATGAATCATCTGTTAGCCACCTTTAACTGGGGCGTGGTGGCGGTCAGCGTTGGCGAACTGGGGCTGGTAGTCCGCCATCAGGCACTGCCGGTCAGTCGTGACGACGATCAGCAGGTCCGCTGGTGTAACGCTTTTTGTGCAATACTGGAAGGACTTTACGCACGCTGGCTACAGGGACAGGGCGGAGAAGCGCACTTGCTGTTTCAGCGAGAGCAGCTCTTTGCCGTCGATGACGTGCAGTTCCGCTATTTCAATCCGTAACGATGAGTGAATTATGGTTTTGCGAACGCTATCTGCCACTGTAGTCATGACCGCGCTGCTGTTTACCTCTGTTGTTCAGGCAAGTACGGCCTGGGAGAGCTATAAGGCCCGTTTCCTGATGCCGGATGGACGAATTGTCGATACCGGCAACGGCAACGTGTCGCATACCGAGGGGCAGGGCTACGCCATGCTGATGGCGGTCGCCAATAATGACCGCCCAACCTTCGACAAGCTCTGGCTATGGACCAACAGTCATTTAAAAAATAAATCGACGGGGCTGTTTTACTGGCGCTATAACCCGGTCGCTGCCGATCCGATTGCCGATAAAAACAACGCTTCGGACGGCGATGTGTTAATTGCCTGGGCTTTATTGAAGGCGCAGCAACGCTGGCAGGATAATAGCTACGGTGTGGCATCGGACGCCATTACTCAGGCATTAGTCAAATATACGGTGATCGACTTTGCCGGCTACCGCGTCATGCTGCCGGGACAAAACGGTTTCAATCTGAACACACGGGTTAATCTGAATCCGTCCTACTTTATTTTTCCCGCCTGGCAGGATTTCGCCCGCCGCAGCTATCTTAAAGTGTGGCAGGAGCTGATGCGCGACGGGCAGACGCTGATTGGTAAAATGGCGTGGGGAGAGGCACAGTTGCCAACGGACTGGGTGGCGCTTTCCGCTGACGGCAGTCTGAGCCCGGCGCAGGAGTGGCCGCCGCGCGTCAGCTACGATGCGATCCGCATTCCGCTCTATATCCGCTGGCAAAATGCGCAAAGTCCGCTGCTTCAGCCCTGGCGGCAGTGGTGGAAGGCTTTCCCGCGCGAGCAAACGCCCGCGTGGATTAACGTCGTGAACGGCGAGCGTGCGCCATATAATATGAATGCCGGATTACTGGCCGTGCGCGATTTGACGATGGGAGAGAGTCAGTCAGAACCTCAGATCACGGCCCAGGACGATTACTACTCCGCCAGCCTCAAAATGCTGGTCTGGATGGCCGCCAAAGGCAATTAAGCTGCTGGCAAAGGTGGCATTCTTCCGCATTTGCTGACCGGTAAATGCGGATTCGTCGCGTTCTCTCTCTCATTGTCTTACGATCGGGTATAATCGGCCCCGGCCAGGAGACATTTCCTGACCTGATGCTCTGGATCAGTATTAGTGGAGAGTTAATTTGCGCGTCAGCCGTTCTCTAACCATAAAACACATGGCGATGGTCTCCGTCGTTGCCATGGTTTTTTTGTTTATTTTTTGCTTTATTTTACTCTTTCACTTTGTGCAACAGAGTCGCTATGACACGGCATCTCAACTTGAAAGCATCGCCCGCTCGGTCCGCGAACCGCTTTCCTCCTCTATTCTGAAAGGCGATATTCCGGAGGCGGAGACGATACTGCGTCGCATCCAGCCTGCCGGAATTGTCAGCCGTGCCGACGTGGTTTTACCGAATCAGTTCCAGGCGCTGCGCATGAGCTTTATCACCGAAAGGCCCGTGCCGGTGACCATCACGCGTATTTTCGAACTGCCGGTACAGATCTCATTGCCGATCTACTCGCTGGAACGGCCTGCTAATCCGCAGCCGCTGGCGTATCTGGTGCTACAGGCGGACTCATGGCGCATGTACCGCTTCGTGATGAGTGCTATATCCACATTAGTAACCGCTTACTTACTGCTGGTGCTGGTGATGACCGTGGCGATCACCTGGGGCAGTAGTCGCTTACTCGTGCGCCCTCTGCGGCAGATGGCCCGCGAACTCAACGATACCTCGCCCCATGATGCGCCGGGCCATCAGCTCACTCTGCCAAATCTGCATCACGACGATGAGATCGGCATGCTGGCACGCATCTACAACCGCAATCAACAGGCCCTGATGCGGCACTATGAAGAGTTAAATGACCACTCCACCACGTTCCCCGTGTCGGGACTGCCGAATAAAAGCTTCCTGCTGGCGCTGCTGGATCAGAACACCGGGCGCAGCAGCGGCTCAGCGCTGATGGTGATCGCCTGTGAAACGCTTCAGGATACGGCAGGCGTATTGCAGGAAACCCAGCGTGAAATGTTGCTGTTAACACTGGTTGAGCGACTGAAAGCCGTGCTATCGCCTAAAATGGTCCTGACCCAGGTCAGCGGCTACGATTTTGCGATCATTGCGCACGGTGTAAAAGAGCCGTGGCACGCGATTACATTAGGTCAGCAAGTGCTCACTTCTATTAACGAGCGGCTACCGGTGCAGGGGATCCAGCTGCGCCCCAGCGCCAGCATTGGCATCGCCATGTTTAATCGCGACCTCTCTGCCGAACAGCTCTACCGTCGGGCGTTTTCCGCCGCCTTTACCGCGCGGCGCAAAGGCAAAAACCAGATTGAATTTTTCGATCCGGAGCAGATGGAAAAAGCACAGCGCCGTCTGACAGAAGAGAGCGATATCCTCAATGCGTTGGATAATCAACAGTTTGCCATCTGGCTACAGCCGCAGATTGATACCCGCAGCGGGAAAGTCTGTAGTGCCGAGGTGTTATTGCGCCAGCTCCAGCCTAACGGCCAGTGGGAGTTGCCCTGCGATCTTATTGATACCATCGAATCCTGTGGCCTGATGGTCACGGTGGGCTACTGGGTACTGGAAGAGGCTTGTCGCCAGCTTGCCGCCTGGCGGGCAAAAGACCTGCGTCTGCCGCTGTCGGTGAATATTTCGGCCCTGCAACTGCTGCATCACGACATGGTGCCGGACCTGCTTGAACTGTTGAACCGCTATCGTATTGAGCCGGGTTCGCTGATCCTCGAAGTGACCGAAAGCCGCCGCATTGACGATCCGCAGGCGGCCATTGCTATCCTGCGTCCGCTGCGCAACGCGGGCGTGAGTATTGCGCTGGACGATTTTGGGATGGGCTACGCCGGGCTGCGTCAGCTTCAGCATATGAAATCGCTGCCGGTAGATATGCTGAAAATCGATAAAATTTTTGTGGATGGCATTCCGGAAGATACCAGTATGGTGTCGGCGATAGTGCAGATGGCGCAAAGCCTTAATCTCAGTATCGTGGCAGAAGGCGTGGAAGAGCAGGCGCAGTATGAGTGGCTGAAAGCCGCCGGAGTTGATTATGTTCAGGGATTCCTGTTCGCCAGCGCGTTGACCCCGGAACAGTTCGAGCAAACCTGGTTCAGGGCGCTTCATGTTAAGGAAGGTGAGTAAGTTTATTGCGCTTGTGCGAGTCAGCTCTAACTTTTTAACAAAAATGTTTCAAATTTGAACTGGGTTCATTTCTGGAATGTTTCTTGGGTGTTATTTTAAAACCGCAGGTGGAACCAACCCTACAATGCCTGTGGTTTTATCTTAAGGACATCCTAATGAAAACCTCACTGTTTAAAAGCCTCTATTTTCAGGTCCTGACTGCCATTGCCATCGGTATTTTACTGGGCCACTTCTACCCTGACATCGGCGCACAAATGAAGCCGCTGGGCGATGCGTTTGTGAAGCTCATTAAAATGGTTATCGCGCCGGTGATTTTCTGTACCGTGGTAACGGGCATTGCCGGCATGGAAAGTATGAAAGCGGTTGGCAGGACCGGGGCCGTTGCGCTGCTTTACTTTGAAGTCGTCAGTACCATTGCGCTGATTATTGGTCTGATTATCGTTAACGTGGTGCAGCCAGGGGCCGGGATGAACGTCGACCCGGCGACGCTCGACGCGCAGGCAGTGGCGGTTTACGCCGAGCAGGCGAAAGACCAGGGCATTGTGGCTTTCCTGATGGATATCATTCCGGGAAGCGTGATTGGTGCCTTCGCCAGCGGTAACATCCTGCAAGTGCTGATGTTTGCTGTGCTGTTTGGTTTTGCCCTGCACCGTCTGGGCAGCAAAGGCCAGCTCATTTTTAACGTGATTGAGAGCTTCTCGCAGGTCATTTTCGGCATCATCAATATGATCATGCGTCTGGCCCCGATTGGCGCATTCGGTGCGATGGCGTTTACTATCGGTAAATATGGTGTCGGTACGCTGGTGCAACTTGGGCAGCTGATCCTCTGCTTCTACGCCACCTGTATTTTGTTCGTGGTGGTGGTACTGGGATCTATCGCGCGTGCGACCGGCTTCAGCATCTTTAAGTTCATCCGCTACATTCGCGAAGAGTTGCTGATTGTACTGGGCACCTCCTCCTCCGAATCCGCACTCCCGCGTATGCTGGATAAAATGGAAAGGCTGGGCTGCCGTAAATCGGTGGTCGGGCTGGTGATCCCGACGGGCTACTCGTTTAACCTCGATGGTACGTCGATCTATCTGACGATGGCGGCGGTGTTTATCGCTCAGGCCACTAACAGTCATATGGATATTTTCCACCAGGTCACGCTGCTGGTGGTGCTACTGCTGTCGTCGAAAGGGGCGGCGGGCGTAACCGGCAGCGGGTTTATCGTCCTTGCGGCGACCATTTCGGCGGTAGGCCATCTGCCGGTTGCCGGGCTGGCGCTTATCCTCGGGATTGACCGCTTTATGTCGGAAGCGCGTGCGCTGACCAACCTGGTTGGTAACGGCGTGGCCACCATCGTCGTCGCCAAACGCGTTAAAGAACTTGATCATAAAAAGCTCACCGATACCCTGAATAACCGTGCGCCAGATGGCAAAACGCACGAAATATCCTCTTAATTCCGCCCCTTATCGCCGTAGTCCCTTGAAGGGCTACGGCCTCCTGAGCATAATTGGTGATTATTTTCTGAAGCCAGCGCGACATTTTCCGCTTTGCGTGGTCTTAGAAATGGCTTTTCCATACTCAAAATAATCCTCATTGCAGGATGGTCTTTGTCTTTATTACCAGGAATGTTGATCAGGGGTTTACATGCAGGGCACAAAAATTCGACTCTTAGCCGGTGGTTTGCTGATGATTGCAACGGCTGGTTATGTGCAGGCAGAAGCACTCCAGCCTGACCCGGCCTGGCAACAGGGAACGCTGGCGAATGGTTTTCAGTGGCAGGTGTTATCCACCCCGCAGCGCCCCAGCGATCGTATTGAAATTCGTCTGCTCATTAACACCGGTTCACTGACAGAAAATACACAGCAGATTGGCTTTAGCCACTTTATTCCTCAGATTGCGCTTTCACAGCATGGCAGTTTACAGCCGGTGCAGGCGCAATCCTTGTGGCAGCAGGGCACCGATCCTAATCGCCCTTTACCGCCCGCCGTCGTCTCCTACGACCACACCATGTTTAATCTCAGCCTGCCGAATAACCGCAACGATCTGCTGAAAGAGGCGCTGACCTGGCTGGCGGACAGCTCCGGCAGGCTGAACATTACGCCTGAAACCATCAGCGCAACGCCTGACAGTGCAGATAAAGTCATGACCTGGCCGATGGATACCAAAGAAGGCTGGTGGCGCTACCGCCTGAAAGGATCGACCATGCTGGGCCACGATCCGGCCGATCCGCTGAAAAAACCGGTGGATGCGGAACAGGTGAAATCTTTCTATCAGAAATGGTACACCCCGGATGCGATGACGCTGATTGTGGTCGGTAACGTTGACAGCCGCAGCGTTTCGGAACAAATCAACAAAGCCTTTGGCGAACTGAAAGGCAAGCGCGAAACGCCTGCGCCGATGCCAACGCTCTCGCCGCTGCCGCGCAATGCCGTAAGCCTCATGACCGACACCGTGGCGCAGGATCGCCTGTCGGTGATGTGGGATAACCCGTGGCAGCCGATCCGCGAATCCGCGGCGCTACAACGCTACTGGCGTGCGGATCTGGCGCGTGAAGCGCTGTACTGGCACGTCCAGCAAAACCTGAGTAAAAGCAACGCCAAAGATATCAGCATGGGCTTTGACTGCCGTGTGCTTTACCAGCGCGCGCAGTGCGGTATTAATATCGATTCTCCGAATGAGAAGCTGAATACTAATCTGGTGACGGTGGCCCGCGAACTGGCAACCCTGCGCGAAAAAGGGCTGACGGAAGAGGAGTTCAACGCGCTGGTGGCGCAGAAGAAGCTGGAGCTGCAAAAACTCTTTGCGACCTATGCGCGTACCGATACCGACGTCCTGATCAGCCAGCGGATGCGCTCCCTGCAAAATCAGGTGGTGGATATCGCGCCGGAGCAGTATCAGAAGCTGCGGCAGAATTTCCTCGATGGCCTGACGCTGGAAGTGCTGAATCAGGATCTGCGCCAGCAGCTTTCTCAGGATATGTCGCTGGTCCTGCTACAGCCGAAAGGCGAGCCGGAATATGACATGAAGGAGCTTCAGGCAAGCTGGAATGACATCATGCTGCCAGCTGAACCTGCCGCGTCTTCTACGGCACAGGAAGATGTGCATCCGGAAGTGACGGATATTCCGCCGGCGCAGTAATCGTTTCGCCTTTTATTGGCGGCCTCATGGCGGGGCCGCCAGCGTGGAAATGGTTATCAAGGCCAGCGATATCTACAGGTTGCTGGCCTGGTGATACAAACTTACTCAGAACACTGACAACGGTTATACCATGAAGTGATGCCCGGCGGCGCTTCGCTTGCACGGGCCTACGAAATGGGTGCGACCTGTTGATATGCAATGACTTGTAAACCGCTGACAAACGCTATACCGTGGAATGATGCCCGGCGGCGCTTCGCTTGCACGGGGCTACAGAAGTGGTGCAACGGGTTGATAGAGAATAATTTGTAGGCCGGGTAAGGCGAAGCCGCCACCCGGCAAAACGTCACATACACTAGCCAATCAGGTTTAATATTACTGCGGCATGGCTTCGCGCGGAATAATCGCCCCACGATACTGAATCACCGTGCTGGCAGTCAGATGTCCGCGTTTCGCTGCTTCAGCCGCATCACCGCCGGTCAGACGTACCGCCAGATAGCCTGCGCTGAAGGAATCCCCGGCAGCCGTGGTATCGATCACCTTCTCCTTCGGCAGTTTCACCGCGGCGACCTCAACGATCGGCTCATCGTCCACCGCGACCAGGCACGACTCCGCGCCGCGTTTGATGACGATTTCTTTCACCCCCGCCGCCTGAGTACGTGAAATCACCTCCTCAACCGGTTTCTCCCCCCACAGCGCATCTTCATCATCCAGCGTCAGGAAGGCGATGTCGGTGCATTCCAGCATCTGCTGATACACCTGCTGCGTCTCCTGCTGACTGGCCCACAGGCGCGGGCGATAGTTATTGTCGAAGATCACCTGGCCGCCGTTGGCGCGGCATTCACGCAGCAGGGAGAACAATTTCTCGCGGCTGGACGGGCTGAGAATGGCCAGGCTGATGCCGCTCAGATAAAGATAGTCAAACGTTGCCAGCTTCTCGCAGATGGCAACGGCTTCCGGCGTATCCAGCCAGAATTTTGCTGCCGCTTCATTACGCCAGTACCAGAATGTGCGCTCGCCGGTATCGTCAGTTTCAATGTAATAAAGTCCCGGCAGCCGGTTTGCCATCCGTTGAATCAGGCCAGTACCGACATTTTCGCTCTGCCAGGCATCCAGCATCTGCTGGCTGAAGTTATCGTTACCCAGCGCGGTCACGTACTCAACGCTCAGCGCGGCGGCAGGGACCTGACGCGCGATATAGACCGAGGTGTTAAGCGTGTCGCCGCCGAAGCCGCGCTTCACTTCTGCACCTTTCTCTGACATCTCAATCATGCATTCGCCAATGACGGCAATTTTCTTAGACATACAGTTAACCTGACCTGAAGCGGGAAATGAGCTTAGTCTGCTCTGTGAAGATTTTTCGGTCAACTATATTAAAACAACGTTCCATAATTTTTTTGAGCTGACGCGTGTTATTGGCGTCTTTTGCCGTGCAGATTTTCAATTTGCCCGCCGTTGAACATAAAGTTCTCAATTCGTGCGCCGATAACTCTGTGACGAGTACCGACAGATCATCCCCTTTGCACAGGATTTCTGAGATGAAGTTAAAGCAGGTTATCCAGCGGCTGAACATTCCTGAAGCAGAGATTGAAAGCCTTCAGGAGCGGCGCTATTGGCTGCAATGTAAGCTTGCCTGGACCTATCAGCCGATCTACAGAACGGACGGCCGCCTGATGGCGATCGAAATTCTGACGATTGTGACCCATCCTGATAATCCCGGGCAGCGTATTCCTCCCGACCGCTATTTTGCCGAGGTCGCGGTGCGGCAGCGTATTGACGTGGTGAAAGCACAGCTCGCGGTGTTGCAGCAAAAGCAGGAATTTTTTGAACGCAATCAGATTCTGGCATCGGTAAACGTTGACGGGCCAACGCTGCTCGCCATGCGGCAGGACAAAGTGCTGCTGGCGACGATAGACAGCCTCTCCTGGCTGCGTCTCGAACTGGTTGAACACATTAGTCTGCCGGTGGATTCGTCTTTCGCTTCGTTCTGCGAATTTGGCCCGCTATGGCTGGACGACTTCGGCACCGGGATGGCGAATTTCTCCGCGCTGAGTGAAGTGCGCTACGACTACATCAAAGTGGCGCGCGATCTGTTTATCATGCTGCGCAAAACGCCGGAAGGCCGCAACTTGTTTACCCTGCTAATCCAGTTGATGAATCGCTATTGCCAGGGGGTGATTGTAGAAGGCGTTGAAACGCTGGAAGAATGGCATGATGTCCAGCAGTCGCCCGCCTTTGCCGCTCAGGGATACTTCCTCTCCCGGCCAGTGCCTATGGCCACTCTCGACGATGTGGTGATGCAACTCTCGCCGGAATGGATGATCTCACCCTCAGGCATTTCGCACGCGTTTAAGCAGGTTACTCTTTCATAATTAAGGAAACTGCCGCTCCCTTTTCTGCCAGCCTCAACTATCTTTAGGACAGGTAAGGTAATCAGAAAGCGGAGTGAGGCATGTCGAAAACAAGTAAAATACTTGCCATTATCTTAGGGACGCTGGTGCTGCTCATCGTAGTTGCCATCATTATTATCGCGACCTTTGACTGGAATCGTCTGAAGCCGACCATCAACCAAAAAGTATCTACGGAGCTTAATCGCCCCTTCGCCATTCGTGGTGATTTGGGCGTGGTATGGGAGCGGCAAAAACAGGAAACGGGCTGGCGAAGCTGGGTGCCGTGGCCGCATGTTCATGCGGAAGATATTATTCTCGGTAACCCGCCGGATATCCCGGAAGTCACCATGGTGCATCTGCCGCGCGTAGAGGCGACGCTGGCACCGCTGGCATTGTTAAGCAAAACGGTTTATCTGCCGTGGGTCAAATTCGTGCAGCCTGACGCGCGATTGATCCGTCTGTCTGAGAAAAACGATAACTGGACGTTTAATCTGGCGTCGGACGACGAGAAAAAAGAGAACGCCCAGCCTTCCGCCTGGTCTTTCCGTCTCGACAATATTCTCTTCGACCGTGGTCGTGTCGCCATTGACGATAAGGTCAGCCGCGCCGATATCGAAATTCTGGTCGATCCGTTAGGTAAGCCGCTGCCCTTTAGCGAAGTTACCGGTAGTAAAGGTAAGGAAGACAAGGGTAAAGTCGGCGACTACGTGTTTGGCCTGAAAGCGAAAGGGCGCTACAACGGGCAGCCGCTCACCGGCACGGGTAAAATCGGCGGTATGCTGGCGCTGCGCAGTGAAGGCACGCCGTTCCCGGTGCAGGCCGATTTCCGTTCGGGCAATACCCGCGTGGCGTTTGACGGTACGGTTAACGATCCGATGAAAATGGGCGGTGTCGATCTGCGCCTCAAGTTCTCCGGCGATTCGCTGGGCGAGCTGTATGACTTAACCGGCGTGCTGTTGCCGGACACCCCGCCGTTCGAAACGGACGGCCGCCTGGTCGCCAAAATCGATACCGAGAAATCCTCTGTCTTTGACTATCGCAACTTTAACGGGCGTATCGGCGACAGTGATATTCATGGCTCGCTGACCTACACCACCGGTAAGCCGCGTCCGAAGCTGGAAGGCGATCTGGAATCGCGCCAGCTACGACTGGCGGATCTGGGGCCGCTGATCGGCGTGGACTCGGGGAAAGGGGCCGAGAAGTCGAAACAATCCGAGCAGAAAAAAGGTGAGAAGAGCGTACAGCCTGCTGACAAAGTGCTGCCGTATGATCGCTTTGAAACCGATAAGTGGGATGTGATGGATGCGGACGTGCGCTTTAAGGGGCGTCGTATTGAGCATGGTAGTAGCCTGCCGATTAGCGATCTCTCAACGCATATCATCCTGAAGAATGCCGATCTGCGTTTGCAGCCGCTGAAGTTTGGTCTGGCTGGCGGGACGATTTCTTCCAATATTCACCTTGAAGGCGATAAAAAGCCGATGCGCGGCGTGGCGGACATTCAGGCTCGCCGGTTGAAGCTGAAAGAGCTGATGCCTGATTCAGAGATGATGCAGAAAACGCTGGGTGAAATGAACGGTGACGCCGAGTTCCGCGGAACGGGTAACTCCGTGGCGGCGCTGCTGGGCAGCAGTAACGGTAACCTGAAACTGCTGATGAACGATGGCTTGATCAGCCGCAACCTGATGGAGATCGTCGGGCTTAACGTGGGTAACTTTATCGTCGGCCAGTTGTTTGGTGATGAGGAAGTCCGCGTCAACTGTGCGGCGGCGAACCTGGATATCGTCAACGGCGTGGCGCGTCCGCAAATCTTCGCCTTCGATACTGAGAATGCGCTGATCAACGTGACCGGTACTGCCAGCTTCGCTTCCGAGCAGATGGATTTGACCATCGACCCGGAAAGTAAAGGCATCCGTATCGTCACCCTGCGTTCACCGTTGTACGTACGTGGCACCTTCAAGAACCCGCAGGCGGGAGTGAAGGCGGGACCGTTGATTGCCCGTGGTGCGGTAGCCGCCGCGCTGGCAACGCTGGTCGCCCCAGCCGCCGCGCTGGTAGCGTTGATTTCCCCGTCAGAAGGGAATGAAAACCAGTGCCGCACCATCCTGTCACAGATGAAGAAGTAAGGCAAAATCGCGCCCCGTATAACGTGACGGCGGCGCGATACCCTGCCCGGTGGCGCTTCGCTTACCGGGCCTACGGTCTGGTGTAAGGGGTTGATTCAGAAGGTGGGTGCCAGGCTGGAGTTAATCGTAGGCCGGGCAAGCGCAGCGCCGCCCGGCATTACGGTGCGGCGCTTATTCGGCGTTAAGGTATTACAGCGACTGGTGACGGGTTTCGTGGGTCAGCAGCAGCGCAATCAACGTCAGCGCCGCCATCGCGGCCAGATAGAACCCGACGTAAGCCAGACCGTAATTCGCCTGGAGCCAGGTGGCGATATACGGCGCAACCGACGCGCCCAGAATCGATGATACGTTATAAGAGAACGACGCCCCGGTGTAACGTACTTCGGTCGGGAACAACTCCGGCAGCAGCGCGCCCATTGGGCCGAAGGTCAGCCCCATCAGGCTCAGGCCAATCAGCAGATACGCCATCACCAGCAGCGGATTTCCCGAGCCCAGCAGCGGCGGGAACACGAACAGCGCGAACAGGATAATCAGCGTGGTGATCACAATCATGCTTTTCCGACGACCAAACGCGTCCGCCAGCAGCCCGGCAATCGGCACCATCACGCCAAAACCAATTACCGCCATCATCAGCATCCACAGCACTTCATTACGCGGCAAACCAAGCCCCTGCGGTGCAGCCGTGGTACTGAAGGTCATCGAATAGACGGTCATAATGTAGAACAGCGTATACGTTGCCAGCATAATAAACGTGCCCAGCACGGTCACGCGCAGGTGCTTCGACAGCAACGTTCCCATCGGGACTTTCACCTGTTTCTTCGCGGCAGCGACTTTGGCAAAGACCGGCGTCTCATGCAGCGATACGCGCACGTACAGGCCGATCAACACCAGCACCGCAGAGAAGATAAACGGCACGCGCCAGCCCCACTGCATAAACTGCTCGTCGGTCAGCAGCCAGGAGAGCAGCAGAAACGTGCCGTTGGCAAAGAAGAAGCCAATCGGGGCACCAAGCTGCGGGAAAGAGCCGTACAGTGCCCGTTTGCGAGGTGGAGCGTTTTCTGTCGCCAGCAACGCCGCGCCGCCCCATTCACCGCCCAGACCTAAACCCTGACCAAAACGAGCCAATGCCAGCAGCAGCGGCGCAAAAATACCGATGGTGGCGTAGCTGGGAAGCAAACCGATAACCACCGTCGAAATTCCCATGGTCAGTAGCGACGCGACCAGCGTCACCTTACGACCTACGCGGTCGCCAAAGTGACCAAATAGCGCTGAGCCGATAGGACGCGCGATGAAGGCAATGGCGAATGTCGCCAGTGACTGTAGCGTCGCCGCGGTCGGATCGCCCTGCGGGAAGAAAATATGCGGAAAAACGATCACCGCAGCGGTGGCGTAAATATAGAAGTCGAAAAACTCAATGGCAGTACCAATGAGGGAGGCAACGACGACCTTATTACGGGAGTTGACCGGTGCGATGTCGGCGGCATTGTCGAGCGTAGTTGTGGCGGTTGCTTGCATAGATATTTCTTATTTTATGACCATCGAAAAGCCATATTACGCACAGCAAAAGCGACATTTCAATCCTGAAGGGGATAGCGAGGCGGTTAAAAAACAAGCGAAAAGTGAATAATGTTCATACCTGTAAGTTATGGTCTATGAAATGCTTCACAGAATTTAAAAGTTAGCATTTAAAACCAGGTTTAGGTTAAATAAAAGTTACAGGTTAGTTTTATCTGCTGAAATGAAGGCGCGGGCTAAGATTTTGCTTTTTCGCTCAGCCCGCGATGGGATTTTAATGGTGCCCTTTACCCGGCATATGCGGATCGTCTTTGTACTCTGCCGTCGCGATCCACGCCGCGCAGAACAGCGTCAAACGGGCAAAGAAGTAGAAGAACGCCATCACGCCCAGCACCGAACCAAATGCCGCGCCGGAAGGCGAGGTAGCCAGCGAAGGCAGCGTCCAGGTCATGATGATTTTAATGACCTCAAAGCCTATCGCCGCAAGCAGCGTCCCGCGCATCAGCGCCTTGCGACGCGGACGGTGGCGCGGCAGACGCCAGAAGATCCAGAAGAACAGCAGATAGTTGGCGCAAATCGATATCGCCAGGCCGATCAGCTGCCAGACCGGTTTCAGCCAGTCGATGTAGTCCAGATAAAGCCAGGAGATAATTTTTTCCTGCGCCGCCCCGGCGATAGAGGTAATCGACAACGTGATCACCAGCGCGACCAGCAGACCGATCAGCGAGATAAAATCGCGAATATATTTTACCCAGAATTTTTCATCGTCCTGCGTTTTACTCTCCCAGACATCGCGCGACTGGGCGCGGATGGCTTCGCGCAGGTTGCCCACCCAGTTCACCCCGGAATAGAGCGCCACCAGCAGGCCGACAATCCCGACCGTGGTACGCTGCTGCACGGCGGTACTGATGGTACTTTTCAGGGTCGTTGCCGTGGTCGGGTCATTCACACTGTCGAGGATTTTATTGAAAATATCCTGCAAGAGCGTCGGGTGAGAGGCGAGGATGAAACCAGCGGCCGCAAAACAGACCATCAGGATAGGGATCATCGATAAGAAAGAGAAATAGGTGATGGCCGCGCCAAACTGATTACCCAGCCTGTCATTAAAGCGTTCCGTGGCGCGGATCAGGTGCGCAATCATGGGACGGCGCTGGATTTTTTCCGCCGTCTCCGTCACCGTCGCGATGACACCGCCGTCAGACTCTTTCTTTTCAGGCTCTGGCTTTTCCTTCTCGTCTTTCTGGGCATCCGGCGTTGTAGCCGGAGGATCGTCCGTTACCACCTTTTTGACGGGCTTATAGTCCAGCTCGGTTACGGGGCGCTTTTCATCATTTTCCGGCGTCATTAGAGAGAGATTCCTTTTTATGAATACGTGACGTATAAGGCAATTATAGTCACGGTTAATCGACGTAGGTTTTCATTACGCCAGTTAACCATTCCATAAACAGATGTACGCGCCGGGAGAGATTACGCCGGTGCGGATAAATCAGCGAGACCGGCATCGGCTGCGCGCGGTGCTGCGGCAGGATCTCAACCAGTTTTTTACTGCGCAACGCGTCCTTCACGCCCACCCGTGGAACCTGAATAATCCCCAGCCCCGCCAGACATGCCGCGTGATACGTTTCGGTGCTATTGACCGTTAAAATACCGCCTGCCTTCACCCAGCGTGTGACGTTATTGCTGTAAATTTCGAATCCTTGCGGACGCACGCCGGTATTCACCGCGTAGTAAACCAGGGCATGACTGGCTAAATCCTCCGGCGTTTCCGGATAGCCGAAACGCGCCAGATAATCCGGGCTGGCGCAGTTAATCAGTGACATCTTACCGAGCGGGCGGGCAATCAGACCGGAGTCCTTCAACGTCCCGACCCGCACCACGCAGTCAAAGCCTTCACGGATCACGTCCACCAGCCGGTCGCTGCTGCTGAGTTCGATTTCAATTCCTGGATACTGCTGTACAAAAGCGGGCAGGTGGGGAATGACCATATTTTTAGCCATCGCCACGGGCATATCCACGCGCAGTATTCCGCTCAGGCTGCCGGGATCGTGCTGGAACATGCCATCCAGCTCCTCCAGATTGCTGAGTAGATCCTTCGCCCGCTCGTAATACACCATTCCATCCTGCGTAAGCTGAACACGCCGGGTGGTGCGATGCAGCAACCGGGTCTGAAGCTGATTTTCGAGCGCCTGAATATGGCGCGACACGCTCCCTTTCGGTAGCCTGAGCGCTTCTGCTGCACGGGAAAAACTCTCCAGCTCTGCTACGCGAACGAATAATTGCATTGCGTAAATTTTATCCATCGCGGCCCCTTATTGTTGTTGTAAGTGAAACAGTAAAACACAAATTGCAATCTTTATTGATTCTTTAGCAGCTAATAAGCTGTTTCACAATCAACACAACGCTGAAATGAGGTTTTTATGAAGCAACGTATTGCATTAGTGACAGGTGGCAGCCGTGGTTTGGGGAAAAACGCAGCGCTAAAACTGGCGGAGCGGGGAGTTGCGATTATCCTCACTTATCATAAAAACCCGAACGCCGCGCAGGATGTCGTGCGTGAAATTGAGCAAAAAGGGGGCAAGGCGGTAGCACTGGCGCTGGATGTCGGCGATACAGCAGGTTTTGGCGATTTTATCGCTGAGGTCCACCAACGGCTTAATGACCTCTGGCAGCGTCACAATTTTGATTATTTAATAAACAATGCCGGAATCGGCTTACACGCCTCTTTTGCTGACACGACAGAAGCGCAATTTGACGAATTAATGAACATCCATTTTAAAGGTCCCTTCTTTTTGACGCAGGGCTTATTACCTCTGCTGGCTGATGGTGGGCGTATTCTGAATGTCTCAACCGGGCTGGCGCGATTTACGCTGCCGGGACACAGCGCCTATGCCGCAATGAAGGGTGCTATGGAGGTGCTGACGCGTTACCAGGCCAGAGAGCTGGGCGCGCGCGGGATCACGGTGAACAGCATTGCACCCGGTGCCACTGAAACCGACTTCAGCGGCGGTGCGGTACGTGATAATGCGCAGCTTAATCAGTTCGTCTCTTCACAAACCGCGCTGGGACGAGCAGGCTTGCCGGAGGATATCGGCAATGCCATTGCTGTGCTTTTAAGCGACGAACTCCACTGGATGACGGCGCAGCGGGTAGAGGTTTCTGGCGGGATGTTGCTGTAATAAAAATCAGCTTTTCTTATGAGAAAAGCTGACATTACTTTCATTAATCTTAAATAGAATGTTTTTTCACTTTTAATGCTAAATATTACTTTGTAACAAACTCTTGGGAAATTCCCCTTCCCCTTTTGACACAGGCTCGTTAATATCCCCCTGAATTAATATTAATAATATGCCTACCGTTTATTCCTTTCAGGAAATCCTTAATAAAAGGTTGATGTAAATCACTAATTTGTAATAATTATGCCACGGCGGTAATTATTGACGAACATTATCTTTTACTTCTCATCATCATCGGTAAAATGCCCCAGGCTAAGCAGCAAGTATTTATTTCAGCTTGCTGAGAATACCCTTCCACCATGCTTATGGGTCAATAGCTTTTCGATGGAGAAAGAGTAATGCAGGTGATCATGTTTGACAGGCAGTCAATATTTATACATGGAATGAAGATAAGTTTACAGGAGTTGATTCCGGAAATAGATATCCAGGGGCTCAGTCAGGCAGAGGATCTGTGGCGTTGTCTGGAGGATCGCCCCGAGGCTATTTTAATCCTCGATGGTGATATAGAGCGCGATCTTTGCCAGTCCATCCTTCAGGAGAAAAACGAGCGTTTCCCCCAGAGTCGGGTGTTATTGGTGGCGTCTGATTGTACGAAAGAGTGGTTACAGGACGCGTTGCGTTATAACGTCCTGGCGGTCGTACAGCGCGATTCAGAGCCTGATAAGTTCGCGATAGCGATTAATAGTGTGGCAATGGGGTTGATGTGTCTGCCAGGTGACTGGCTGGTAACACATGAAGAAAGTGACAACGATCAGGAGTTACAGCACCTTAGTAGTCGGCAGCGCGAAATACTGAAGCTACTGGCCGCAGGTGATTCTAATAAACAAATTAGTCGTACGCTGAATATCAGCGCCGGCACGGTTAAGGCTCACCTTGAGTCTATTTACCGCCGCCTTGATGTTAAAAATCGTACTCAGGCAGCGATGATGTTTAACGAAACAAGCTGCCACTAACGCGTCCCGACTTCACCACCCTGAAGAAATAAGGCGCACTCAGCCTGACGTTGCGGCGTCAGGCTGTTAATCTTCCTTCCATTAAGCACAATCGCTTTTTCCCATTCTGCCAGCGCCTCATCAAACTGGCGGGCGTTAATATGTTTGAGGATCGCTGACTGGTAAAACGCTTCATTACCACAACTCAATGCCAGGGAAACCAGGGCGTCATATTGCGGCTGATTCAGACTAATTTCCAGGCACTGTTGCAGCAAACATTGGCAGCGCTGAATATCCAGGATCAGCAGGGCTTCAGCCGTTTCTGGCGTTAGCGGGCCGGCAAAGTTTTCATAGCAGGCGATCATATGCCCATAGCCAATCACCCAGAGTCCACTTTCATCCTGATATTGTTCCAGGTTAAGTCCCTGATATTTTTTTATCAGCTCAATGCCTGCCAGACTAATCGTTAACGGTTGCTGCGCCATAGTTATTTCCTCCTGTTACTGGCTGGCAGTCTAAGGTAAAGCGCGGAGGGGAAACACTTGCCAGATGGCCCAGGGTGAATTCGCAGACAAAAAAAATGCCGTTGTGGAGATGCATAGATCACTGTATTGAAACAGAATTTGTTATATCTTTTAACCGCACTTTACAATCGGTTTCATTTTTAGGCGGCGCGGGAAAGAGAATGGTCACCAGTACAGCACACCAGATTCGCGAGCAGTTTGAACACTGCCTTGCGATCATTCGCCAGGCATCGCTGGAAATTTTGCTCCTGCTTAATGTTAAGGTGACGGAAGGAAAAGACCCGCGCTGGTTTTTGGATCAGCTGGATCAGGCCCGTCTGAGTCTTGGCGGCTGGGCCAGCGTCGCACAAAGGCTTAATCTGAATGATGCGCAGATGAGCCGTTTTACGCTGCACTTACGCCATCTCCAGCAGTGGGTTCCGCAGTATGAACGCGGGCAGGAGGTGAGTCATCATCAGTTGATTGTCGCTCTGCGTTTCGTGACGGAGCTGGAGTATCTGCGCCAGAAACAGCCGCTGTTGAAATTCTCTGCGCCGGAAGAGGCAGACACTCGCGCTCAGCAGCAGGCTCAGGAGCAATTACGCACCCTGGAGCTGACGCTCAAAGCCCTGATCGCTCAGGCCTGGCCCGATCCGGTGCGTCTTAATAACCAGCTAAAAATACAGTTTGGTGCCGACAAAGTGCGGCGCTGGCTTAAACTGGGTGAACGTCACGATGTGCTGAGCGGGATGCGCTTTAGCGAGCTGGCCCTGATGCTGGTCGATAAAAAAGAGTTTGCCCGCCACTATGCTCCGCTGTTCAACGACCCCTCCACGCTCAGTTTGTTTGTGGAACCCCGCGCCACGCTGCAACATTTTCTCGAAGACTGCCGGCAAATCCGTAACAGGGTGATTGCCGGAGAGCCGCTAAGCCTGGCGCAGCGAGCGTTGCTCGATCACTACAGTCAGCAAATTATCGCCCCGGTTCAGCAAGCTTTTGCGCTTAATAAGACTCGCGTCAATCCTGCCGCGTTTATTTCCCGCCAGGAGAGCGAGCTTGAGGATTTCTGGGAGAGTGCGCGTAAGAAGGATCAACTTTCAGGCGGCGACAATACCGAAATCAGCGACAGCATTGAGCGGCCCGAACCCCGGCGCAAGCGCTCGGCGCAGGAACGCGATCGGCTTATTTCCGTGATGTTGTGGGCGCTGGTTGGTATTACCGTGCTGGGTATGTGTGGCGGCGGATTATGGATGATCAATCAGAGTAGCGCCACGCCGCAAGCCAGCGCACAAAGCGGCGGAAGCGGCGTTAAGGTGGAACGCGAACCGGCCTCCCCGCGTGAACAGCTGACCAATATGGGCATCACCTGGGATGCCAGCAACCTGCGTTCTGCTATCGATCGCAATGATGCGCAGGTGACGCAGCTTTTTCTGCGCGGCGGCATGAACTGGAAGCTTTCGTGGACCGAAGCCGCTCACGCGGCCGGGAATGATAAGGTGCTGACGTTGCTGTTGCGTTACCGTCTGCAAATGGATGAGAGAAGGCCCTGTCGCCGCTTTATGACCACCGTCGGTTCCGCGATGGCGCAGGGCGGTGCGTTAACGTCGATGCGTAAGGAGTATCTTCAGGCTTTCTGTACCGCGCCGCTGGTCGTTGAGCGGCAGCGCTATGATACTGAACAGGCAAAACGGCGGGCAAAGGCGCAGCCGGACGCGCAGAATAAAAAATGGCTGGCGATCCAGACTGCGATTTACAACGAGGTGCACTAGCCGCGCGGCGGTTCGCCATACAGCGCAATCAGACGGCGTACCACGCCGTTAGTCCAGCCGAAGCCGTCCTGCAACGGGTATTCGCCACCGCCACCCTCTTGCGGCGTGCTGTCGGCAATATGATATTTCTCGACCAGCTTATGATGCCGCTGGTAAACGTGGTTGACCGTTTTCAGCCAGCAGTGGGCGATCTCATCGCCCAGCGCATCGTTGCCGTAAAGCTTGAAGCCCTGGATCGCCATCCACTGTAGCGGTGCCCAGCCGTTGGGTTTATCCCACTGTTCGCCGCTTTCAGAATCGCTGGCCATGATCCCGCCCGGCGTGAGCAGACGTGCACGCACGATCTCAGCAAGACGGTCGGCCTGGTCATGCGTCGCCATACCGGTATAAAGCGGCACAATACTGGCCGCTGAGAACCGCGCCTGCTGCTCGCGTCGCCAGTCATAGTCACGGAAGCAACCTTCTTTTTCATCCCACAGATAGTGGGTCAAGGCAGCGCGGCGCTCAGCCGCCTTCTGACGGAATTTTGTTTCCGTCTCCCGGTCGCCTTTGACGCCTGAGATATTGGCGATGGTACTTTCCAGCTTGAACAGGAAAGCGTTCAGGTCGATAGGGATGAACTGGGTCGTCCTGATACTGGCGAGACGGTCAGTATCGCGCAGCCAGCGGGAAGAGTAGTCCCAGCCGGAAGCCGCACCTGCGCGCAGATCGCGATAAACTTCATTCGCCGGACGGCTGGAGTGCTTCGCGGTTTCCACATCTTCCAGCCAGGATTCGTCACGCGGCGTATCGCGGTCGTCCCAATAGCGATTAAGCAGCGCGCCGTTAGGCATACGCACCACATGGCGATAGCCCTGATTCAGCATCAGCGAGTCCGCACCGTCCATCCAGAAGTTGTATTCCATCAGCAGATGGTCGAGGTAACGACGCGCGCCGCGCACACCATCCTCTTCAAACAGTTCAACCATCAGGGCAAACACTGGCGGCTGGGAACGGCTCAGATAATAGGTACGGTTGCCGTTGGGAATATGACCGTACATTTCGATCATCCAGGCGAAGTTATCCGCCATGCATTTCAGCAGATCGCCACGGCCGCTTTCCGCCAGCCCCAGCATAGTGAAATAGGAGTCCCAGTAGTAGGTTTCGCTAAAACGTCCGCCCGGCACGATGTAAGCCTGCGGCAGGGCGAGCAGCGACGACCACGGGATATGATCCTGCGGCTCACGCGTCAGCGTTGGCCAGAGGTTATCAATATGCTCTTTCAGGGAGTGCTCAGGATTCGAGATGTATTCCTTACTGTAATCCTGTGGTAGCCAGAAGTGCGCATTAACAAACTCGCGCAGATCGAACCCCGGCCGACGTTTAACCCGGCGGTAGCGGATAAGAATATCCAGCGGATCGATTTTCGGTGCACAGTCCGGAAACGTTTTGCTGTCGGCAAAAATACGCGTGGACTGCACATGCTCAAAGAGTTCGAGATAACGATCGGCAGGCGTCAGGGCATCGGATGCCGGGAACCCTTCGATCATCTCCGGCTCCGGCTCGACCTCGGTCATTTCATCCAGTTTTAATTCGCATGGATCGGTTGCGTAGTTGAGCGCAATATCAAGCATCAACTCTTCCTCCACACTGCGCATTTTCTGGTTGAGCATAATGACAAAAACCTCCGGATTAGGTCGTTTTAATACACGGGTGTAGCCCGGTTCATCTTTAAGGGTAGACATTCGACGCGATCATTGATCGGCAAAATGTGCGGTAGATCACACTTCTTTGTGAGCAAGTAAAGAGCAAAAAACGTTCAGGTCGCTGTTAATAAACAGGAAAAATAGAAGTAGTTATTGTTGGCCCGTTTTCACTTTCAGAGTAATTACTTTACGGCATTGGGCCGGGTGAAAAGGGCAAGGCTTGATTATATCGTTGTCAGGTTAAGGAATAAACAGGAGTAGGTGACAGGTATTGTAAATGAGGGTTAATGAGTTATGCACTACTGCCTGAGTCAGCGTTGGTGCAGGTAGCTGAGAACCGCTTAGCGGCAAAGTGACCTGGTCTGGCTGTTTTTTATTAATATTGATTTTTATCAATAACATAGGGATGATTATTTTAACCGTCCGCGTTTATTCCCCTCGCTCCTTTCCTGTCTTGAGCGGTTTTATGTGACACACAGCACAAAAAAATACCAACTCTATTGAAGCAACTTTGCGGCAGGTATAGGTTTAAGTCACTTGAACATGGTTGTACATAGACAACCATAACCAACAGTAGATATGTTACACGACGCGCTTACAGGGAACAGAGGTGTTTATATGTCCATTGCAACCCGTTTTGATGATGATTTGATGCTTTTAAACCATGCTGGTATTGAGCGCGAGGCGCTGTTCCGCGAGGTCAATAACCTGTTGCATAAAAAAGGCCTGGTCGAAAACTCTTACCTCCAGGCGCTTATTCACAGAGAGGAAAATAATCCGACTGCAATGCAACTGGAAAAAATTGGCGTCGCGATCCCTCATGTGGATGTAGGACACGTCAGGGAGGAAAAACTTGTTGTGGTGACGTGTCCGGAAGGCATTGTATTTAAGCAGGCGGAAGATCCCGATAACGTCATGAAAGTTCATGTTGTCTTTTTTCTCCTGTTAAAAGAAAAAGATGCTCATATTGATTTTCTGATGAAACTTATAGGGTTATTCAGACAAACCGAAAAAATGGATACGCTTTTAACTACCACATCACCTGAAGAAGTGAAAAAACTCCTCGCAGAAGTTCTTAATTAAAACAGCACGCTAATTAATTAAACGTACCCGGAGATTATCATGAATAAGAAAATTATTTTTGCATGTACTAGCGGAATTGCTACCTCAGCGGTTGCGACTGAAAAGGTTGTTCAGTATTGCAAAGGCAAGGGCATTAATGTCGAACCTATTCAGTCGAATATCGGGACTATCGGAAAACAGGACGGTATGGCTGATTTAATTATTGTCACTTCAGCCGTAAAAACTGAGCTTAATACGCCAGTTCTGAATGGTCTTCCGCTTCTGACTGGCTTTGGTGAAGAGGAATTATTGGAAAAGATCGTAGCCATCCTTAATAAATAAAGGTGAGCATGATGGATAAAGTATTCTCTGCGGTCCAGTTTATTCTGGGACTCGGGCCGACGATTATGTTGCCAATAATTATTTTTATTATGGCAATATGTCTTCAGACGGGGTTTAGCCGGGCATTACGTTCGGCGTTGACAATTGGCATGGGGTTTATCGGTATTTTTCTGGTTTTTGGTCTGCTTGTCGATAACCTTGGGCCAGCGGCAAAAGAAATGGTTAGCCATACGGGCATTGATTTACCGGTAGTGGATCTGGGCTGGACGCCTCTCGCTGCGATTGCCTGGGCTTCACAGGTTGCTCCCTTCGTTGTACCCATGACTATTGGTATTAACGTATTGATGTTAACGCTCAACTGGACCAAAACGGTTGATATTGATGTCTGGAATTTCTGGCATTTTTCAATGGTCGGCGCGATGGTCTACGGGGTTACCGGCAACTTCTTCTTTGGGCTGCTGATTGCTGGTTTTACCGCTGCGTTGACCTTCGTAATGGCTGACTGGTGTGCGCCGATGATCCAGAAATATTTCAATCTTCCGGGTATCTCATTGCCAACACTATCATCGGTAATTTTCTTCCCGATTGGCGTACTGGGAAATATGGTGCTGGATAAGATCCCCGGCCTCAACAAACTGAATGCGGATCCAGATCAAATCCAGAAACGATTTGGTGTCTTTGGCGAACCGATGATGCTGGGAGTAATTCTGGGGGCGGGCATTGGTCTGCTGGCGGAATATGACCTCAAGGGCGTACTGAACCTGGCGATGAGCCTGGGTGCGGTGATGTTAATTATGCCTCGCATGGTGAAATTATTGATGGAGGGCCTGCTGCCGCTGTCAGATGCTGTTCGCAGCTTCCTGCGCAAGCGTTATCCGGATCGCCAGGACCTGTATATTGGCCTGGATATCGCCGTGGCGGTGGGGCATCCCTCAGTACTCTCTACCGCGTTGCTGCTGATCCCGGTTGGCGTATTGCTGGCGGTCGTGCTGCCGGGCAACAGATTGCTGCCGCTGGGCGATCTGGCGAACATCTGGGTGCCAATTTCAATGGTGGTGCTGGCCTGCCGTGGGAATATCGTGAGGGCATTTATTATCGGAATCCCATGCCTTGCAATGAATCTGTATGTTGCCTCTGCGGCTGCGCCAATTCTGACCAGAATTGCCAGGAATATGAATTTTCCGCTGAAAACCGACGGCGAGATTTCAAGCCTGCTGGATGGCGGTAACCCATATCGCTTCTGGGCTGTAAAAGTCTTTGAAGGGAATGGCATCGCACTGGCGCTTATTCCTGTCATTCTGTTGCTTTGCCTGTGGCTATATCGGGTTACTAAAAAGCAGCTTCAGGCAGACGAAGCGGCAGAAAACAATGACGCAACGGTTAGCGATATTCCGGTAGTGAAATAACCTTGATTATTCTGAAGCAGATACTCTCTGCTTCAGAATAAAAACAAACGAAGTCCCTTGCAAAAAAGAAGGGGAGAGTAATGTATACGATCGGAATCGATATTGGCACGACTAATTGTAAGGTGTGTTTGTTCCAGGTTCCTTCTCTTGAGTTAATTGATCAGTACAGTTTCAGAACGCCGAAAGTTGTTGATGAAAATAATACTGAATTTGATATTCGCTTGATATGGGACGGGGTGGTACACGGTCTTAAAATCCTGACCTGTAATATCAATGATGAGATAAATGTTAGTGCCGTCGCGGTTGCCAGTGTCGGTGAGGCAGGTGTGTTATTGGATGCAAACGATAATATCATTGGTCCATCTTTAACCTGGTATGACACACGGCCAAAGCAACAATTAGAAAAAATTCTCTCTACGCTGGACATTGAGGATGTTTATAAGATAACCGGTATCCCAGCTCACTCTAATTACAGTATCAATAAAATAAAATGGCTGCATGACAACATTGAACATGCGGAGAAGGGGCAGAAATGGTTATGCCTGGCAGAATATATTGCATTTAAATTATCAGGTGAGAAACGTTCGGAGTATTCCCTGGCCTCGCGAACAATGGCTTTAAATATTGCAGAAAGACGCTGGGACGAAAAAATGCTTGCAGCTGCGGGAGTCGCACCGTCTTTATTCAGTCCCCTCGTGCATGCGGGTACGGCGATGGGTCATATTACCCATGAGGTTTCCGGGCTGACAGGATTAACAACCGATACACTGGTTACCATTGCCGGACACGATCATATGTGTGGCTCGGTGGCTGTTGGTCTGAATGATGAAAACCAGATCCTGAACTCCACTGGCACAACGGAAGGTCTATTGGTCGTGACAGAGACGGTAAATAATACCGGGCATTTTTTCCGTGCGCGTGTTTCAAACGGAATACATGTTCTCCCTGGTCTCCATTCTTTATATGCCTCGCTACCTTCTGCGGGTTATGCAATTGAGTGGTTCAGGAATCTGTTCGAGCTGGATATGCCAGCTTTTCTCAGGATGGTGGATACGCTCAGTAATGAAAAGGCGTTGGTTGCCGCTGAGGCAATGGACGGCATCTTTATACCTCATTTGCGGGGGAGTGGACCGCCAGATCGCAATACCTGGTCCAGGGCGCTGATCTATGGACTTGACGATAAATCCCGACCTGAAGACGTACTGCGCTTTGTTTTTCAGGGGTTGTGCTTTGAACTCAGAAATTTGCTCGATTTGTACGAAACCCTGACAGGGCGGCGCTACCCAGTGGTTAACGTCATTGGTGCCGCTTGCAAAAATCCGTACTGGTTGCAGCTTAAAGCAGACATTCTGAATCGGGAAATAGTGGCCTGTAACGTGGATGAAGCCGTAAGCAAAGGGGCTGCTATTCTGGCGGCTAAAGCTGCCGGCATGGACATTGATAACGGTTCTGCGGCTGCGACAGAACAGATGAAACGTTATGTACCGACGCCTGATGCAGTAGCGCATTACGAGTATATTTTTACTCAGATATATAAACCGCTTTATGAATCCAAGATGCGTACCGAGCATCTTTGCTATGGAGTTAACTAATGAAAGCCAGCGTTTACTACAGCAAAAATGATATTCGTTATGAAGAGGTCGATGAGCCTGAGATTGGCGATGGTGACATGTTGATAAAAATGCACTCTTGCGGGCTGTGCGGAACCGATATCCACAAGGCGCAGCACCAGACGGTAACCGGCCCGGTTGTGCTGGGGCATGAAGTCTCCGGAGAAGTCGTTAAAATCGGCAAAAACGTCACCCGCTATCGTGTGGGAGAGCGGGTGGTCACCGCCATTCATGTTCCCTGTTTTAACTGTCACTACTGTGACCGGGGCTATTTCACCCTCTGCGATCAATTCAAAAAAACCAACCTTGAACCGGGCGGTTTTAGTGAATTTATTCGTCTGCCACAACTGCACGTTGAGCATCTGACGCACCGGATTATTGACGACCTGGACTGGGATCGGGCGGCGATGATCGAGCCGGTTGCCTGCTGCCTGCATGGGCTAAAATCCGCCAACATTCATGCCAAAGATACCGTGCTGGTACTGGGCGGCGGCACTATCGGACTGGTTAGTGCACAACTGGCGGTGCTTAAAGGTGCGTCCACCGTGATCGTCTCCGATCTTTCACGTTTTAAACGCCAACTGGCGCTAAAGGTGGGCGTCACCCACGCAATTAATCCGGTAAATGAAGATCTTGAGACACGCGTGGCGGAAATTACCCAGGGAAAAGGGCCGGATGTTGTGATTATTGCGGCCGGGGTTTCCTCGCTGGTTTCTCAGGCGGTAAACGTCGTCCGTCGCGGGGGCAGAATCATCGTATTCTCTCCTTTCGACAAAAACCCAAACGTTAATATTGATGCGGGACGCTTATTCCGGGATGAAATTTCGCTTATTGGCACTTACTCGCTCACGCCGTATGAAATGAAAGAGGCCATTGAAATTGTTGAAAAAAATAAAATCAATACCCGCGATATGATTACCCATACCTGGCCGTTATCACGTATCGGCGAAGCGATTGAGTTTGCTGCCAATCCTGAAAATGAGGTGTTGAAAGTCATTATCAAAGCTGACGAATAATCGGTTGAGGCCATAATCGCAGGACGGCCGATGGTTTTCCCTGCGAGAATCGGGTTGTTGCGCTGAGAGTGTGATGTTGATCATATAGTTAGATGTTCAAAAAACCTGTATTATCGTAACTTGTTCATAGTTGTATACAGATGATCTGCACACAGGAGAAGCACAACATGAGTACCGTACTAAAAGATTCAGAAATCCCGTTATACATGCAGGTTTCTGAATGGATCCGCGAAAACATTTATAAGGGAGAACTGGGTAAAGGCGATCGCATTCCGTCTGAAAATCAGATCATGGAAATTCTCCATGTCAGTCGGGGGACGGTTAAAAAAGCCGTGACCATGCTGGTTAAAGAAGGTTTGTTGGTTCAGGTCCAGGGAAAGGGCACATTCGTTAAGAAAGAAAACATTTCTTACGCGCTTGGGGAAGGTTTGTTGTCTTTTGCTGAGTCGCTGGAGAGCCAGCATTTATCATTTACCACCGAGGTCATTGATTCTTATATTGAGAAAGCATCGAAAAGTGTCGCTGAAAAATTAAGAATAGAGACGGGCGCGCCCATTCTTTATCTTAAACGCATTCGCAGTGTCGAAGGTGAAAGAGTCATGTTGATTGAAAACCGAATCAATATTGCCCAGTGTCCAGGTATTACCGACGTTGATTTTAATAAGCAAAATCTTTTTCCGACGGTTGAAGCGTTGTCCGGACAGAAGATTGTTTATTCCGAAAGCCGCTATGCAGCAAAAATAGTTGGCAGTGAGCGAGGACATTACCTCGAAGTGAATGAAGATGCTCCGGTTTTGCATCTGGAACAGTTGGTTTTTCTCGAAAATAAAATGCCATTTGATTTAGGCAATGTCTGGCTTAAATCAGATAAATATTATTTAGGTACTATTCTGCAACGAAGATAGAGGATAATGCTATGCCATTAGTTAACGGTAAAATCTTGCTGGACCGTATTCGTGAGAAACGTGTCCTTGCCGGTGCGTTCAACACCACGAATCTGGAAACCACGATTTCAATTCTTAATGCCATTGAACGCTCAGGCCTGCCCAATTTTATTCAGATTGCGCCTACCAATGCGCAGCTGTCAGGCTACGATTATATTTATGAGATCGTAAAACGCCACGCCGATAAAATGGATGTGCCGGTAAGTCTTCATCTGGATCACGGCAAGACCTTTGATGATGTTAAGCAGGCGGTACGTGCAGGTTTTACTTCCGTCATGATTGATGGCGCAGCATTCTCCTTCGAAGAAAATATTGCTTTTACCGCCGCCGCCGTAGATTTCTGTAAATCGTATGGCGTACCGGTAGAAGCCGAGCTGGGCGCAATCCTGGGGAAAGAGGACGATCACATCAGCGAAGCAGACTGTAAAACAGAGCCTGAAAAAGTACGCACCTTTGTCGAGCAAACCGGCTGCGACATGCTGGCAATTTCCATCGGCAACGTTCACGGTCTGGATGATATTCCACGGATTGATATTCCTCTACTGGCAAAAATTGCCGAAGTCTCGCCGGTGCCGCTGGTGATCCACGGTGGCTCCGGGATTGCAGAAGATATTTTGCGCAGCTTTGTGAATTATAATGTCGTGAAAGTTAATATTGCCAGCGATCTTCGCAAAGCCTTTATTACCTCAGTCGGCAAAGCCTATGAGCAGAATAATAATGAAGCGAACCTGGCGCGCGTCATGGCATCGGCGAAGCGGGCTGTCGAGGATGATGTTTATTCTAAGATCCTCATGATGAATAAAGGACATCAGCATTTACGTCAAGCCTCCTGAAAATCAGTATAGCGGAAAGAAAGATGATTAGACAAAGCGTCAGAGTAGTAAACAGCACCGGACTTCATGCCAGGCCAGCAGCGTCTCTTGCTAAACTTGTGAAACAATATTCTTCTTCATTAACGCTGGTTAATAATGGTAAAGAGATCCACATCAAAGGCATGATGAGTATTCTGGGTGCTGGCGTCAAAGGCAATACGATGATTGACCTTATCTGTAATGGTGACGATGAGCATGAGTTAATGAAAGCGCTAAAAACAGCCTTTGCCGACGGTTTCGGTGAAAAAGAGTAGCGTGATTAAATAATTCTAATTTTCCTCGCCGTCAGGGTGAGATATACATTCAGAAAGCTGAGAAATTTATCTGCATTTCTCAAGGCATTTCTATTGTCTTTTCTCACCCGATAATTATTTGTTGCTCGTTTCCTTTAATGACCCGGGAGTCATGATATGAAAGCGTTAAATCTTTATTCGGTCCAGGATGTAAGATATGAAGAAACGCCACGACCAGTGATAACCGCGGATGACGATGTCATCATTAGCGTGCAGGTCGCGGGTATTTGCGGTTCGGATATTTCGCGCTTTGGCAAACTCGGCTCTTATCAGCCGGGGCTGACCTGGGGCCATGAATTTTCTGGCGTAGTGGCAGAGACCGGCGCGGCGGTTAAAGGATTAAATAAAGGCGACCGCGTCACCGCCTGCAACTGCTTCCCCTGCTTTGAGTGTCAATATTGTCAGCAGGGCCGCTACGCGCATTGCGTTGATCTGAAAGTGCTTGGCGGACATAAAAACGGTGCGTTTGCAGATTATATTCGGCTGCCTGCCCGCAACGTACTAAAACTCCCGGATACCATGGATTTTGCGACCGCCAGTTTTATTGAGCCTTCCAGCGTGGTTGTCCACGGATTACGTCAGGTGGATATAAAAGCAGGCTGTCGGATGGCCATTGTTGGCTGCGGCACCATCGGGCTTCTGGCGGTGCAGTGGGCAAAAATCTGTGGTGCTGGAGAGGTATTTGCCTTTGATGTCGATCCGCAGAAGCTGAGTATTGCCAAAGCGACCGGGGCCGATCGTACGTTCTGCGTGCGGGACGACGACCACCTTTCGCAATTTAACGCGCTTACCGCAGGCTGCGGCGTGGATATTGTGATTGAGTCCTCCGGTAACGCCGCAGGCATCGCCAGTTCTCTGCTGCTGGCGGCGAAAGGCGGAAGTATCGTCCTGTTAGGTATTCCCTATGGGGACGTTGCATTCCCGAGGCTCAATTTCGAGAAAATTGTGCGTAACGAACTTAAGGTCTGCGGATCGTGGAATTCTATTTCAGCGCCATTTCCCGGCCAGGAATGGAAGACATCCATTGACTATCTGAGCGCCGGGAAAATTAATATCAAGCCGCTTATTACCCGCTACGTCTCCCTTGAGGAGGCTCCTGCACTTTTTCCGGCCTTGTATAAGCGGGAGACTTTTTTTGTAAAAGTGCTGATTGATATCGGTGGGCAGGAATAAAGCGTATTAGGGGGTGGCGGCTTCGCCTTGCCCGGCCTATAAAAGCATTATTATCAAATGGTTAGCTCTGATCGTAGGCCTGTGCAAGCGCAGCGCCGCCAGGCATAACTCCACGATATAACGGTTATCAGCAGTCTGAGCCCCGTAAAATACGGGGCCTGAGATTTACCGCATCGTCACAAACTCTTCCGCTCCGGTCGGGTGAATGGCAACGGTATTATCAAAATCTTTCTTGGTTGCGCCCATCTTCAGCGCCACCGCAAAGCCTTGCAGCATTTCATCCATGCCGTAGCCAATACCGTGGATACCGACGATTTTTTCCTCTGGCCCGATGCAGACCAGCTTCATGCGGCACGGCTGACGGTGAGAGGTGACGGCGGTATACATCGCCGTAAAGGACGATTTATACACCTTAACCGCATCGTCGCCGTACTCTTCACGCGCCTGCTCTTCGCTCAGCCCGACGGTGCCGATCGGCGGATGGCTGAACACCACGGTCGGTACATTGCTGTAGTCGAGATGCTCATCCGGCTTATTGTTAAACAGGCGCTCGGAGAGGCGGCGGCCTGCGGCGACGGCGACGGGCGTTAGTTCAATCGCGCCGGTGACATCGCCTACAGCGTAAATACCTTCCACGCTGGTGTTCTGGTATTTATCGACCTCAATATAGCCTTTTTCACTGGTGCGCACGCCTGTTGCGGCCAGGTTGAAATTGTCAGTGGCAGGTTCGCGTCCCACCGCCCAAATCAGGCAGTCCACCGTCTGCGAGCGGCCATCTTCCAGTTCAAGCGTCAGACTGCCGTCGGCATTTTTCACCACCGCTTTCGGTACCGCATGGGTGTGCAGGGCCGGGCCTTCGGCGTTCATAACTTCCACCAGTGTTTCGGACAGCATGTTATCAAAGCTACGCAGCGGCGCGTGTTTACGCACAAAAAGATGCGCTTCTGCGCCGAGACCGTTAATGACCCCAGCCAGTTCGACGGCGATATAGCCTGCGCCGACGACCGCGACACGTTCAGGCAGTGCAGGCAGTTCAAAGAAACCATCGGAGTCGATGCCGTATTCCGCACCCGGGATATCCGGATGGATCGGACGGCCGCCGGTAGCGATCAGGATGTGATCGGCGGTGATCGTTTCACCGTTCACTTCCAGTGTTTTTGCATCGACAAAACGGGCGAAGCCCTTAATCACGTCGACCTGATTTTTACCCAGCACGTTATCGTACGAGGTATGAATACGATCGATGTAGGCCGTCCGGCTGGCGATGAGCGTGTCCCAGTTAAAGTGGTTAATCGTGGTATCAAAACCATAATCCGGGCCGTACAGATGGATCGCTTCGCGGATCTGCGCCGCATGCCACATCACTTTCTTCGGCACACAGCCAACATTTACGCAGGTGCCGCCCAGCGCTTTTGCTTCAATCAGCGCGCATTTCTGGCCGTACATGGCCGCACGGTTGATGGAGGCAATGCCACCGCTGCCGCCGCCGATGGCAACGTAGTCGTAATGTTTCGTCATGACTGTTCCTTACACCTGAAAAGAGAGCGGATACGCCAGGCGCATCCGCAGAAATAAGTGGATTGTAGCGCGCGATGGGTTAGCGTCCACCGATGGCTGCGATTACTCCGGGACGACCCAGCTTACGGTAGCGTGTCCAATACCGGTCGGCACCAGTTTGCTGTGCAGCCACGGCAGCACGTTATTCATCTGCTGCTCCAGCTTCCACGGCGGGTTAATCACAATCATGCCGGAGGCGGTCATGCCATGCCTGTCGCTGTCCGGACGTACCGCCAGTTCGATTTGCAGAATGCGGCGAATCCCGGTCGCTTCCAGCTCTTTAAGCATGCGCTTGATTTGCTGGCGCAGCACCACCGGATACCACAGCGCATAAGTACCGGTGGCAAAACGTTTGTAGCCTTCGTGGATACCACTTACGACCGCCTGATAGTCGGATTTAATTTCATACGGCGGGTCGATGAGGATCAGGCCGCGACGTGATGCGGGTGGCAGTTTGGATTTTAACTGCTGATAGCCGTCGGCGCGTTCCACGCGGGCGCGGTTATCTTTCTGGAACTCGCCGCGCAGCAGCGGGAAATCGCTCGGATGCAGCTCGGTCATGTGCAGACTGTCATGTTCGCGCAGCAGCTGGCGGGCGATCAGCGGCGAACCAGGGTAGTAACGCAGCTGGCCGCTACGGTTGAAGTGTTCAACCACGTTGATGTACGGCTCCATCTCGGCAGGCAGGTCGTCCTGTAGCCAGATGCGCGCGATGCCTTCGAGATACTCGCCAGTGCGCTCGGCGTATTCGCCACTTAACTGATAACGGCCTGCGCCCGCATGGGTGTCCAGATAGAGAAACGGTTTATCTTTCTCTTTCAGCGATTCAATGATCAGAGTCTGAACGGTATGTTTGAGGACGTCGGCATGGTTGCCAGCGTGAAAGCTGTGGCGATAACTGAGCATAAAAAAGCGAATTCCGGGAAGTGAACACAATGACGGACAGTTTACCGTAGATCCGTCATGATTACCGCCCTGGTACTTTTAATTCTGCGCAAACAGGTCATAACGTAAAAAGCGTGAGCACGCTGACGCTGGCGTGCGGGTTGGCCTGCTTCACTGCCTCCAGAAATACCGCAAAGCTGCGGTTGAACAGGGTGTAATTATGCAGAAAGCGCGCCTGCTTCTGCTGGCCGTTAAGTGACCAGTTCACCGACCAGACAGAGCGGTTATTAACTTCCGTCGATTCGCGTTTTACCCCGGTGATAGCGGCCAGTGGAATGGTTGTGGTGTTCGCGTCGGTGACTTCATAAAAGTTCTCAGTATCAAAGTAATAACTCGCCTTATAGCTGCGAGAACTGCCGAAGATGCGCAGCAGAAACGACGATGAAGAAATTAATTTGCGATCGCCCGGGCCATCAGGAGCATCCGCAGGCCGGGTATGCGACAGTTTTTTGGTCACCAGATAGAGGATGACGAGCAAAACAATAAGCGGTAAAAACGCTGCCATGAGCACTTCCTGTATCAAGGTGCGAGAGTGACATTATAGTGAGCTTCCCGCCACGCTCGCCATTGAAATTCTCTACACTTAGCCCCATGCTAGATCTAACAGATAAGCGCCGGAACGTGCGCTTCATTTACCCTATCCAACAGGACTGCGCATATGACCAACCCTTTATTGACGCCTTTCGATCTCCCGCCTTTCTCTGCGATCAAACCTGAACATGTGGTTCCTGCTGTCACCAAAGCGCTGGATGACTGCCGCGCCACGGTCGAAAGCGTGGTGGCGCACGGTGCGCCGTATACGTGGGAGAATTTGTGTCAGCCGCTGGCGGAGACGGATGACGTGCTGGGGCGGATCTTTTCGCCCATCAGCCACCTGAATTCGGTAAAAAATAGCCCGGAACTGCGCGAAGCTTACGAACAAACCCTGCCGCTGCTCTCTGAGTACAGTACCTGGGTCGGGCAGCACGAAGGGCTTTACAAGGCATACCGCGACCTGCGCGATGGTGAACACTATGCTTCACTGACGGCACCGGAGAAGAAAGCGGTCGATAACGCGCTGCGTGATTTTGAACTGTCCGGGATCGGGCTGCCGAAAGAGAAGCAGAAACGCTACGGCGAGATCGCGACCCGCAAATCTGAACTGGGGAATATCTACAGCAATAACGTGCTGGATGCGACGATGGGCTGGACGAAGCTCATCACCGATGAATCTGAACTCGCCGGAATGCCGGAGAGCGCGCTGGCCGCAGCAAAAGCCCAGGCCGAAGCCAAAGAGCAGGAAGGTTATCTGTTAACGCTGGATATCCCGAGCTATCTGCCGGTTCTGACCTACTGCGACAATCAGGCGCTGCGTGAAGAGATGTACCGCGCCTACGGCACTCGTGCCTCCGATCAGGGACCGAATGCCGGTAAGTGGGATAACGGCCCCATCATGGCGGAAATCCTCGCCCTGCGTCACGAGCTGGCGCAGCTGCTGGGCTTCGAAAACTACGCCTATAAATCGCTGGCGACCAAGATGGCGGAAAACCCGCAGCAGGTGCTGGACTTTCTGACCGATCTCGCCAAACGCGCCCGTCCGCAGGGTGAGAAAGAGCTGGCTCAGTTGCGCGCCTTTGCGAAAGCGGAGTATGGCGTAGAGGAGCTACAGCCGTGGGATATCGCGTACTACAGCGAAAAACAAAAACAGCATCTGTACAGCATCAGCGATGAGCAGCTGCGCCCCTATTTCCCGGAAGAGAAAGCGGTTAACGGTCTGTTTGAAGTGGTGAAACGCATTTATGGCATCACCGCTAAAGAGCGCAAAGATATCGACGTCTGGCATCCGGACGTGCGTTTCTTCGAGCTGTATGATGACAAAAACGAACTGCGCGGCAGCTTCTATCTCGACCTCTATGCGCGTGAGCACAAGCGCGGCGGCGCGTGGATGGACGACTGCGTAGGCCAGATGCGTAAAGCGGACGGCACGCTGCAAAAACCAGTTGCCTATCTGACCTGTAACTTCAACCGTCCGGTCAACGGCAAACCCGCGCTGTTTACCCATGATGAAGTGATCACCCTGTTCCATGAATTCGGTCACGGCTTGCACCATATGCTGACCCGCATCGAAACCGCAGGCGTTTCTGGTATCAGCGGCGTGCCGTGGGATGCAGTCGAACTGCCAAGTCAGTTTATGGAGAACTGGTGCTGGGAGCCTGACGCGCTGGCATTTATCTCCGGTCATTACGAAACCGGCGAGCCGCTGCCAAAAGAACTGCTGGATAAAATGCTGGCGGCGAAAAATTACCAGGCGGCGCTGTTTATTCTGCGTCAGCTGGAGTTCGGCCTGTTCGATTTCCGCCTGCACGCTGAGTTTAGCCCGGAGCAGGGGGCGAAAATCCTTGAGACGCTGGCGGAGATTAAAAAGCAGGTTGCCGTGGTGCCGTCTCCGGCCTGGGGCCGCTTCCCGCACGCGTTCAGCCACATCTTCGCGGGCGGCTATGCGGCGGGTTACTACAGCTATCTGTGGGCTGACGTACTGGCGGCGGACGCGTACTCCCGCTTCGAGGAAGAGGGCATTTTCAACCGCGAAACCGGGCAGTCGTTCCTGGATAACATTCTGACGCGCGGTGGTTCCGAAGAGCCGATGGAGCTGTTCAAACGCTTCCGCGGGCGTGAGCCGCAGCTGGATGCAATGCTGGATCATTACGGCATCAAAGGCTGATTTTACGTGCAAATCTGCTTGATTGATGAAACGGGCACCGGAGACGGTGCCTTATCTGTTCTTGCGGCCCGCTGGGGGCTGCAACAGGATGACGATAACCTGATGGCGCTGGTGCTGACGCCGGAGCACCTGGAACTGCGCAAGCGGGATGAGCCGAAGCTTGGCGGCATTTTTGTCGATTTCGTCGGCGGGGCGATGGCGCACCGGCGTAAATTCGGCGGCGGTCGCGGCGAGGCGGTGGCGAAAGCGGTCGGCGTTAAGGGTGATTATCTGCCGGATGTAGTCGATGCCACGGCGGGACTGGGACGCGATGCCTTTGTGCTGGCCTCGGTGGGGTGTCGGGTGCGAATGCTGGAACGTAACCCGGTGGTCGCGGCGTTGCTGGACGACGGTCTGACGCGTGGCTATGCCGATGCGGAAATCGGCGGCTGGTTACAGCAGCGCTTGCAGCTGATCCATGCTTCCAGCCTGACCGGGCTGGCGGAGATTACGCCACGTCCGCAGGTGGTGTACCTCGATCCGATGTTTCCGCATAAGCAGAAAAGTGCGCTGGTGAAAAAGGAGATGCGGGTATTTCAGTCGCTGGTGGGGCCGGATTTAGACGCCGATGGTCTGCTGGAGCCAGCACGTCAGCTGGCGAGCAAGCGCGTGGTAGTCAAACGTCCGGATTATGCGCCGCCGCTGGGCAATATCGCCACCCAGAACGCGATCGTGACCAAAGGGCACCGGTTTGATATTTATGCGGGGACGGCGTAGCGGGGCAGGCCACCGCGTTGTCGCAAGCCACCGCGTTGTCGCGGTGCCGGGTGGCGGTTTCGCCTTACCCGGCCTACGGCTCATTGGCGTAATCTGTTACCGATGTGTCCGGTTTGGGTGTTACCGATACGTCCGGTTTGACGTGTTACCCATGCATCCGGTTTGGTGTCTGATTTCTGGTTTTGCTTGTTGTAGGCCCGGTAAGCGCAGCGCCACCGGGCAGTATTCCACCGTACTATGCGTCAGGCAAAAAGGTGACATCTACACAAACGGCGCTAACGGATCGGCAATCTTAAACGCCGCCGCTTTTTCCGCCTTCGGCGGGTAAATCAACTCGCTGGTAATCGAAAGCTTCAGCTTTTTAGCGTCGGCTCGCGTCAGTTTCACCTGCTGATCCCAGCCCTCGGTATACACCGCGCCCCATGCGCCCAGATCCAGACAGGTCACGTAATTTTCCTGGCGATAAGGCAGCGGCTCGACCGCAAGCAGGCTGGCGGCGGCGTTATTACCGGCAAACTTACCGAGCAGAATGGCGTGCTGGCAGGTCATCAGCGCATGGTTGCCCTTATCGTCGGTTGCGGCATAAGCCACATCGCCGGTGGCATAAATATCATCATACCCTTCGACCTGGAGGAGACGATTTACATGCAGGCGTCCCTGAGCGTCTCGCGGTGCGGTAATCTGCGCGGTGAGCGCATTGGCCTGCACGCCGACGGTCCAGATCACCGTCTTAGACGCGATTTTCTGCCCGTCTTTTAAGGTAACGCCGTCGGCATCAATCTGTTCAACTTCTGCGTTAATCATCCACTCAACGCCCAGTTCTTCGGACGCCTGCTTAATCACCTCGCGCAACGCCTGGCTGTAACGTCCACCTGGCTCTGGCCCCCGTTCAACTACGACTACTCTGGTCTTAGCTTTCTCGCCAACAATACCGCGTAAACGGGCCGGTAGCTCCATCGCCATCTCAATCCCGGTAAAGCCACCGCCGCAGACGACAACGGTATTACGCGCCGCGCTCTCCTCAAACTGCGCCAGCCCGTTGAGGTGCTGTTCCAGAACGGCAGCGCTTTCAATTTGATCCAGGTCGAAGGCATGCTGCTCAACGCCCGCGACAAAGGAACGATTAAGGTGGCTACCGGTCGCCAGAATCAGCTTATCGTAATGAATACATTGTGTTTCGCTGGCCGCGTTGCTGAAAATAACCTCTTTATTTTCAACAGCAATTTGCGATACCACTCCCTGAATAAAGGTTACGCCGGTTACGTCAAATAGCGGCTGAAGCGGTGCCGTCAGGCCGGCAACCTGCGTTTCATAAAAGCGCGGACGAACGCGCAGTTCCGGCTGCGGCGCGATCACCGTTACGTCGATACCTTCCTGCTGATGAAGATCAATGAGTCGGGCCGCGCTAAGGGCTGACCACATACCGGAAAAACCTGCGCCGAGGATAACAATGTGTTTACGCATTTCTTTTTTACTTAACCGTTAGAGAGGAATCTTAACTCGGATTTTATTAGTCTTAGTTTTAAAGCGCAAGCGCTGACGTGGATCTTCACGATAAATTATGATCTCATTTAAATAACCCATTGATATTAATAAAATAAAAAATAGTTCTCCCATTCGTGATACTGGCCTCTATAGCGTAATAAACGGGAAAACGTTACACTAACTAAGATAATTTTTGGCTGAGAATAAAGCATGGCGTTTTACAGTTCAGGCGTTGAATACGGCATCCATAGCCTGATGTGCATGGTCGACAGCAAAGGAGACGCGCGCGAAATGAGCGTCCGGGAAATTGCTGCGCTGCAAAGCGTCCCTTACGACTATCTGGCAAAAATCTTTACCCGGCTTTCAAAGGCCGGGCTGGTGAGCAGCACCGAAGGTAAAGGCGGCGGTTTTAAACTGGCGAAGCCCGCAGAACATATTACGGTGCTGGATGTGGTCACGGCCATTGACGGCGATAAGTCGATTTTTGAGTGCCGCGAAATCCGTCAACGACTGGCTGTTTTTGATGAGCAGGCTCCCGCCTGGGCCTGCGAAGGGATCTGCGGCGTGCGGTCGGTTATGGACATGGCGCAGCAGCGGATGGAAGAGGCGCTGTCGCAGCACACGATCCTCGATCTCACGCGGAAAATGTACCGTAAAGCCCCGGATGAATTTGTTATTGAAGTGCAGGAGTGGATCGCCGCCAGAAAAGGATAACGCGTCCTGCTTATCCTGCCGTTAACCCATTGAATTTTAATCTCGTCCAGAATTGTTTTCGATCGCGATCACAGTTCACTTCGGGCTGCATAGGATATGCATTATTTTGCGCGTAATATTATTAAACACGCAAAATAATGCATTATGTAACAATGCTAAGGATTGAATGAAATGGCGTTTAAATCGGTCATTTTATCGCCTTCTCTGATGTGTGCTGATTTACTTAACTTAAGTCATGCCGTCAGGGAGCTTGAAGAGGCGGGTGTCGATGCGTTGCATATCGACCTTATCGACAGCGCCTTTAGTCCCAGCATGCCGCTGGGGCTGGAGACGATTAAGCAGCTACGTAAACAGACCCGTCTGGATTTCGATATCCATATTATGTCTGTCAATAATGAGTGGTTTATCAAACAGGTACTGGATATCGGCGTGCAACGTATTGCCTTTCACTATGAGACCTCTTTGCATCCCGACAGGCTGGTTAACCTTATCAAAAAAGAGAATGTGGAAGCGGGAATCGCGCTAAATCCAGCCACCAGTCTGACCACGCTCGACTACCTTTTACCTTCACTTGATTACGCATTATTGATGCTTATCAATCCGGGCTTTGCTGGCGATAAAAGCGAGCAGCAGGTTCCCTATGCAGAAGAAAAAGTCCGGCAACTTCGTGCAAAAATTTCAGCGGCTGAGGCTGATACCGCGATACAGGTTGATGGCCGCGTCTCGTTTGCCACTATTCCTGGGCTGATTGCTGCCGGTGCCACCAATCTGGTACTCGGCAGTACGGGGTTGTTTGTTGCCGGACATACGCTTAAAGAGAACAAGCGCACGCTCGATCAGACGGTGGCAGAAGGTCTGGCACGGGTAGAAATCAGGGAGTGAACGCATGAATTATCAACTTAATAAAAGCCATGTCATTAATGAACTCAACGCTACCCTCGACAACGTCTCTTCGCAGAGCGTCGAGCAATTGCTGGAGATGATCGAATCCGCAGACCGGGTCTTTTTTGTCGGCGTGGGCCGGGTGCTGCTCTCCTTGCAGGCGATAGCCAAGCGCCTGGCGCATCTCGGTATCCAGACCTGCATTGTCGGGCAAATAACGGAACCGGCGATTACCGCTAACGATCTGCTTATTGTCGGCTCCGGTAGCGGTGAAAGCATGTTCCCGTTAGGGATTGCGCGAAAAGCGAAAACCTTTCATGCCAAAGTTGCGCATATTGGCGCTAACCCGCAAAGCAGCATGAAAGAGGTCAGCGATTTGTTTATTCGCATTCCGGTAAAAACCAAACTTAACCTGCCTTCGGAAACGCCCTCCATCCAGCCGATGACCTCGCTTTTTGAACAGTCCTTGCTTTTGCTGGGCGATATCCTCGCGCTCCTGCTGATCGAAAAGCGACAAATAAACATGGACGCGCTTTGGCAGTTTCACGCCAATCTTGAATAAGGTTCGCGTTCCGGTGCTTCTCTTTGCGCCATTGTGCTCAAACTGCACAATGGCGCATTTTCTTTATCTGTAAGGAATAGAAATGGCGATAACCGTTATTTTTGATATGGATGGCGTACTTATCGACTCGGAGCCAGTATGGCGCGATGTCGAAAAAGAGTTCTATTTACTGCGTCACGGGCTGACGCTGGTCGATGATGATTTTGATGCTTTCACGGGAATGCCGGTAATGGTGTTTTTGCGCAAACTGCATGAAAGACACCGGCTACCCGCGCACGATCTCTCTTTCGTTCACGACCTTATCGTCGGGCAGGTGGCGGACAAAATACGCCAGCAGCCCCGACCTGTGCCCGGCATCTTCGAACTCCTTGATGCGCTGCGCCAGCGTAATATTCCCATGTCGGTGGCCTCTTCTTCACCGCTGCGTCAGATCGATAACGTCCTCGATACGCTCAATATTCGCCATTATTTCCAGGCCGCTATCTCGGCAGAGACGCTGGCGCATTGTAAGCCGCATCCGGAAATCTTCCTCAATGCTGCGGCCATGATGGACGCCGATCCGCAATATTGTCTGGTGATTGAAGATTCGCTTAACGGCCTGATCGCCGCCAAAGCTGCCGGAATGCGTGCCCTGGCACTGCCGGCACCGCATCAGCGTCACGATCCCCGTTTTACGTTAGCGGACCAGATTATCGATCATCATGATGAGGTCTTACCTTTCATTCTGAATTCGTGGTAAAAAACGCAAAAAAAACAGGTTTACCGACTGTCAGGTAAACCTGTTAAAAGGCGAAAAGGGATTATTATTCGCCTAAACCTTTCTCTATTTCACTCGTCAAACTTTCCATAGCGGCGGTGGCGTCATCACCTTCAAACTCCACCCGTATTTCATGACCTTTTTTAATACCTAAAGACATCAGTGCCATCAGGCTTTTGGCGTTAACAAACTTATCGCTGCGCGACAGGTTAGCGACCGTAACTGAACAGGCAAAAGGCTTCAGGGTCGAGACGAACGTCGCCCCGGGCCGGGCATGCAGCCCATTTTCATTACGGATAATAAATTGTGCGTGACAGTGTTTATTGACCATAGTGACTTACAGATTGCTGGATGGAATAAGCCGCATCGGTATAGTGCTTCGCCACGCAGCGTGTAATTTCATGATCCTGAGGCAGGCCAATAATCGTTGCGGCGGTCGCCAGAAGACCCTGGCTTTGCAGCGATTGCTGAATAGCCACTGAGGCTTTATCGTCAGGTGCGTAATACGCCAGACCGCAGGCGATGGCTTTGGCAATCGGCGTGTAATCCAGGCCAAATTTCAGGCACAGATGCGCCACACCCATCAGACGGTCGCGATTGGCCAGTTTACGGATGGGGTCCCAGGCAACGCGATGGATAGAATCCGGCAGTTCGTTTTTCGCTTTCGGCAGATATTCAAGATCCGTCAGCGCTTCACGGGTGATTTGCGGATATTCCAGCATCACAGCTTTAATGGTGACATCGTGAACCGCATTCACCAGCTCGGCGATTTCCGGGTCGGCAGAGGCGTCAGGAATCGTTTTATAACCTTTCAGGAAGCCAAAGTAGGCGGTGGTGGCATGCGGACCGTTAATGGTGAACACTTTGATGTCTTTCAACATTTCAAGGTGCTCTCTCGGCTCCAGCCATTCGACATCGCTGATGTCGTTGTACAGCGGGGTCTGAATCAGCAGTGACGCGACGGCGGTGCTGTCAATGTTAGTGGCATAGTTGGTTTCGGCATCCGTGGAGCGGCGAACGATGGAGTCACGGATGGCAACGTGGGTATCAAACCAGGCGCGGGCTTCCGGCGAAGAAATTGCGTCGCGGTAATAGCCTTCAATATCTTTAATAATATGGTTTTTGTTGGTTAAGCAGATCAGCGTCATTTTTTTGTCAGGATCGACTTCATACTGCTTTTCAAAACAGGCTGACAGATATTCTGCGGAGGCCGGAAAATCTTCCGGGTAGAGCGGGCACATAATAACGGAAGATTCGAGGAAATCATCCATTACGGAATAGTTATCATCAGTCAGAAATGCATTAAAGTTGGTGATATCATGCATGATGATGTCATCGGTACGAAATACCTGAACGGTATATTTGTTATGTTTTTTTAATTCGTCGATGACTCGGGGGTCTTTATCCAGGAACGAAATATTCCAGCCTGCATTATCAAACGTTTCGCCAACAAAGCCTTTACCAAGGCGGCCAGCGCCTACAATTAATACGCGTTTCATTAACATACCTCATAATATTTAGATGTCCTTACTCGTGAATATATGAGTGATATCCTTGAGTGAGGACACAACGAAATTAGACCTGGTCTCAAGTTTTTCTTCAGTTACAAGGATGGCAACTTCATTCGAGACCTCAGCCATTTTTTGTTTGGTGTAGCACTCATCCAGTCCTGGAATGGTTACGCCGACTTCGCTATCAACATGGGCGACGCCCATAAAATAGATATCGGGACGAATAGCGGCCAGTTCACGGATGGTTTCTGCACCAATTAATACTAAAGAGTTTTTGTAAAGCCTGCCGCCTAAACCGATAACTTCCACATTTTGATAATCACTGAGTAAGTGCAAAATAGGAATGTTGTTGGAGACAACTGTACATTTTATATCTTTAGGTATTTGTTTAACTAATTCGTAATTGGTTGTTCCTCCATCAATCAGAATGACACTATTCTCTTTGATTAAATGCACTGCTTTCTTTGCAAGTTTAACCTTTTCATTAATGTTGAGATCCTGCCTGACATTAAAGTCAGTGACTGCCGGGCCAACGCGTATTGCGCCACTGTGTACGCGTCGAATTAATCCCTGGTTTGCAAGTTCATTTAAGTCGCGCCTTACGGTATCTTCAGAAACCTTCAGGCGCTCACTTAATTTACTGGCAACGATCTTTTTTTCTTTTTCAAGTATCTGAAGAATAATGTCTTGTCTGGCTGCCTTCATCATTACATACTCATGTTATTCAAAGAATAACGAGTATATCTTATAAGTTCAGGACTTGTAAAATTTGTTCTGATGATGTGGCATTACGTAACGCCATAACATTCTCTTCTTCAATACATATAAGGGCGATTTTATTCAGTAAGTCCATATGTTCACCCTCCTTGCCAGCAATACCAATGGTTATATATGCAGTATTTCCATCACCAAAGTCGACGCCATCAGGAAACTGCACTAACGAGATCCCGGTTTTAATGATTTCACAGTCTGAGCCATCCGTACCGTGAGGGATCGCTAATCCATTCCCCAGATACGTTGAAACTATTTCCTCCCTGAGCTTCATTCTTTCAATGTATCGCTCAGTGATATAACCATTCTGTTTTAAAACTTCCCCGGTTAACGTTATTGCGGCAAATTTATCGTCAGCTTTGGCATTGAGGACAATGTTTTTTAGAGAGAAAATTTCATTCATGTTGTTGCTTCCTGATTCGCCGCCTGATTGCGTTGCTTGATAAATGCAACGGTTTCATCGTAATCACTTAACTTAATAAAGTTATTAACAGTGATAAACGCCGTATTCGCATTTTCGCAGCTAAGTTTCGCGCGTTCGAGCAACCCGGAGAGGGTAATAACAATGTCGTAATCTTTGCCCACCCGATTAGCGGAATCATTAACAACGGTGATGGTGTCGAGATTTTCTTCCTTCAGCCGTTTTCGCAGTACCGATGCTCCCATGGCGCTGGAACCCATGCCGGAATCGCAGGCGACAAGTATTCGCTGGATGCTTTTCCTTACCGTCGCAGGTGCAGAAGTCGGTGTTGCCATGCCCGGTACAAAATCCGTGACGGATTTCACCTGACGACCACCGACAATAACAGGATCCTCTTCTTCGCCATCTTCTGAGCCGGGGCTGATTTTCAACAGCAGCCAGCCAAGCGTGCAGGAGACGATAAAGCCCGCGCTAATCGAAACCAGGTTGGCGATAATAGCGCTTTTCGGTGTCATCATCGCGATAGCGATCAAGCTGCCCGGAGACGCTACGCCAATCAGGCCGCCACCCATAATCACTTGCAGGAACAGCGAGACCGCCAGCCCACCCATGGTGGCGAAGACCAACAGCGGGTTTGCCAGCACGAAGGGGAAGTAAACTTCACCAATCCCGGCAATCCCGGCAATGAACATTGCCATCGGTGCGGTCTTTTTAGCGCGTCCACGTCCGAAAAGGGCGATAGCCATCAGCGTTCCCAGCAATGGACCGTTGTTGGTATCCACCAGGAACATGATCGATTTACCCAGTTCAGGAACCTGCGCAAAACCGATCGGGGCAAGGATACCGTGGTTAACGACGTTGTTAAGGAACAGCACCTGGGCCGGAGCCATAAAGACAGACAGCAGCGGCAGGAGGTTATGGGTAGTACACCAGTTAACGCCTGATGTAATAATCACGATCAGCAGACGGATCACTGGCCCAACGGTCATGTAAGCAAAAATCGCGCACAGCAGACCTATGATCCCCAGGCTGAAATTATTCACGAACATTTCAAAGCCGGGTTTAATTTTGGGCTGCACTTTCTGATCGAATTTCTTCAACAGCCAGGAGGAGAGCGGCCCCATGACCATCGCACCACTGATCATCGTAATGTTAGAGCCCACAATGACGCCCATGGTGGCGAAGGCGGCAATGACCCCGCCACGCTGACCGTGAATGTTGTATCCTGCTGTGTAGCCAATCAATAATGGAAAAAGATAATTCAGGATTGGGCCGACCATCTCTCCTAATTTTTCATTGGGGAACCAGCCATTTGGAATAAAAATGGCGGCCATTAATCCCCATCCGACAAATGCACCCAGATTCGGCATAACCATGCCGCTCATAACTCCACCGAACTTTCTAATTTTCGCTAACGTAGGGCTATTGGCAATTCGATTGTTCCCCATGGTCGGCTCCATTTCTTATGATAATGAGTGATTAATGATGTGATTTACCGCCAGTGATATTGACGACCGAGCCCGTGATATAAGAAGAGTGATCAGAGACCAGGTAAGAAATAAGATCGGCAATCTCTTCCAGCTTGCCAGGGCGTCCCAGTGGAATAATGCCTTTGTAGTCTTTATGCACGTGGGAAGGATCGGTGCCGCGGGTATAGGCCAGCGCACGGAAATTCGCTTCGCTGTTCATCGGGGTAGGGACGTTAATGCCGGGTTCAACGCTAACGATGCGGATATTGTACGGCCCCAGCTCTTTTGCCCAGGCGAAGGTAAAGGCGTTAACGGCGGCTTTGGTTGCAGAGTAGCAGCTCTGGCCGCGTGAACCCTGAACGCCAGCCTCAGAGGTCATATTGATAATCACGCCGGACTCCTGTTCGACCATTTGACGGGCGACGGCCTGGGAGACGAGATAGACCGCTTTCTGGTTAACATTCACCATAAAGTCGAAGTCATCTTCGCTCAGCTCATATTCCGGTTTTTGTTTGAAGACATCCACCAGCAGGCGCGGGCGGCTGACGCCTGCGTTGTTGACCAGTCCGTCAATATGACCAAATTTCTTGACCACGCTAGCGGCAAGCTGCTCGACTTCTGCTTTTTTGGTCACATCGCATTTGATATAGGTGATACCGTCAATCTGACTAAACGCGGCGTTAGGTGCGAGGTCGGCATACACCACGATTGCGCCATTGGCATGCAGGTTTTCAACCATCTTTTCGCCAAGACCCATGCTGCCGCCGGTCACAATCACCACTTTTCCGGAAAGATCCAACCACTTTATTGCTTGATCCATTTTTCTTTCTCTCACTGTTTTTACGTTGGTTTGCACATGCCACGGCGCGGGTACGTAACGTGGCATGCTTGCCAGGAATAAATGCGTTTTTGTGCGCGTTTGTAATTTATGCGCAGAAAAACGCATTGACTACGAAGAGGATCTTAATATGCGAGGTAAATCACATCATAAATGTATTATTCTTTATAATTCAATGAATTACATTTTTTCATTTATTTTGCGTAGAGGATCGCACTTCGGGGTTGATGGTTAATTAATCAATTAATAGTGCGCGTAAATGCGTTTATTAATATTTTTAATGCATTTACGTGCATGTTTGTGTTTTTAGTGTGTTTGATGATTGTTATTTAATGGTGAAATAAGCAATGCGAAGGCGTGGTGGCGAAGAGAAAATTAAGGCGTTAGCAGGAGAAACGGGGGAAAGGCAGGCATAAAAAAACTGCGGACCCGCCGCAGTTTTTTGTTGGCAAAGTGCAGTTTTATTCGTCTTCTTCGTCGCGCAGCGGGACGATCAGCATGTCGACATGCACGGTATTAATCAATTGGCGAGCAGATGACATGAGTTTGCTCCAGAAATCCTGATGATGGCCGCAAACGACCAGGTCCATGTCATATTTTTTAATCGCATCAACCAGCACCTGACCCAGATCGCCGCTGCCGCTCAGGGTTTCGGTGATAGGGTAGTTGGCATTGGCGGAGAGTTCACTCAGGGCATGATGCGTTTCTTCAGAGATGCGTTTTTGCATATCGCCGAGGTTCACATCAATCAGACCGGTGTATAGATCGGAGTAGTTAACATCCACATGGATCAGGGAAATTTTTGCATCGTAAGGACGCGCCATGGATACCGCTTTGTCTACCAGCACTTTGCTTTCTGGAGACAGGTCAACCGCAATGAGAATGTGTTTGTAAGCCATAGTGTTACTCCTTCCATAAGTTGTCGATGACCAGTGGGCCGGACCGCCTGCTGTCGCTGGCTGTCTTGTTCCGCGTCCTGCGTACTACACGCGCGGGATGAATAAGCCCTGCCTTTAGAAGCCTGGTGTAGAGGATGATCCTACCTTATAGCGCACCAGGTCCTTCGTCAATGTCGCTTGCTCAACTCAAAGTTGAACAAAATTTTCAGACAATTGCATTGATAATGGTTAACGTTATGGTAAAAAAATTAACTGATCTCCTACACTATTTAATGAGCCGGTCGGATAAATAAACGTGATCGGTTTCTCACTCTTTCAATGAACTCTTTGTCCGTATGTTGGGGAGCGATTGCCCGCAGGCTTTAACGGTGGGTAATTGCCGGGGAGGCGGTATGATCAGCACCATCGCGCTTTTTTGGGCTCTATGTGTTGTTTGTGTTGTTAACATGGCACGCTATTTTTCATCCCTGCGTGCGCTGTTAGTGGTATTACGCGGCTGTGACCCTTTGCTTTACCAGTACGTCGATGGTGGCGGTTTCTTTACGTCTCACGGTCAGCCCGGCAAGCAGGTGCGACTGGTGTGGTATATCTATGCTCAACGCTACCTTGATCATCATGATGATGAGTTTATCCGCCGCTGTGAACGCGTGCGCGGACAGTTTATTTTGACCAGCTTTTTGTGTGGGCTGGTGGTGGTCAGTCTGATCGCGTTGATGATTTGGCACTGAAAAAAAAGCGGGCCAGTTTCCTGACCCGCTTCTGTTTTCTGCAATACCCGCCGTTAAATGATATGCAAGGCCAGCCAGTACAGTACGCCCGACAGCAGGATTGAGGCTGGAAGCGTAAAGACCCACGCCATCAATATGCTGGTCACGGTTTTGCGTTGCAGACCGCCACCGTCTACGATCATCGTCCCCGCCACGGAGGATGAGAGAACGTGGGTGGTGGAAACCGGCATGCCGGTATAGCTGGCAAGCCCGATGGAGACCGCTGCCGTCATCTGAGCGGACATGCCCTGTGCATAGGTCATGCCTTTTTTACCGATTTTTTCACCGATAGTGGTGGCAACACGTCGCCAGCCAATCATGGTACCAATACCCAGCGCTAACGCGACGGCCATGATGATCCAGATAGGGGCATACTCAATGGTGCTGAGCATATCGCCTTTCAGCTTTTTGAGCAGACGCTGATCGTCAGCGCTGACATTCGGCATCTTAGCGACTTTATCGGTTGTATCCGCAATACACAGCATGATGCGGCGCAGCTGGCTACGTTGCTCTACCGGAAGCTTATCGTAGTTATCAATGTCGCCCAGCATCGTTTTAGCGCGGTTTAGCGCGTTAATCGCCAGGCCAGGATGGCAATGAAACTCGGCCGGCTTGTTACCGGTTTGTTCCGGCGTCGGAATCGCCGGCTCTTTTTCGATCGCTTTTTGCAGGAAGTCCGGATGCTGCTGGAAATAGACTTCTACGTTATTGATCGCGTCGCGAGTACGGGTAATGTCGTAGCCAGAGGCATTCATGTTAACTACGAATCCCGCAGGCGCAACGCCAATCAGTACCAGCATAATCAGGCCAATCCCTTTCTGTCCGTCATTCGCACCGTGAGAAAAACTCACGCCAATGGCGGACAGGATCAGCGCGATACGCGTCCAGAACGGCGGTTTTTTCTTCCCGTCTTTCTTTTCACGTTCGGCTGGCGTCAGGTGGATACGGGCGCGTTTTTTGGTGCCGCTCCAGTAGCGACGCAAAATAAACACCAGGCCCCCTGCGAAGATCAGGCCAACGATGGGAGACACAATCAACGAGGCAAAGATGTTGATAACTTTGGGAATGTTGAGCGCATCGACCACCGATGTACCGCTCATCAATGCGTTGGTTAAACCAATGCCGATGATTGCGCCAATCAGGGTATGAGAACTGGAGGCCGGCAAACCAAAATACCAGGTCCCCAGGTTCCAGATGATAGCCGCCAGCAGCATGGAGAAAACCATCGCCAGGCCGTGAGCGGAGCTGACATTCAGTAGCAGATCGGTTGGCAGCATATGCACAATCGCATAGGCCACGCTCAATCCGCCGAGCAGAACGCCGAAAAAGTTAAATACCGCAGCCATGACCACCGCGAGTTGCGAGCGCATTGCACGGGTATAAATCACGGTTGCAACAGCATTCGCAGTGTCATGGAAGCCGTTGATGGCTTCGTAAAACAGCACAAAAACCAGAGCAAGCAATAACAAAAGGCCCGTATGGAAATCAAGACCAGCAAACAAATGTAGCATAGGACGTTACGCCATTTTGAGGACATGAACGCGGCGCATTATCAGTGACTTTGGCGGCGCGGGCAAAGTGAAATATAGCCTTTTTTTGATATTAGTCGTGCTTTGTCAGATCGTGCTAAAGATTTATCTTATAGATTTCAATGAAATGATGGATACAGCGCATTTTTACGCTGGTGCGACCACTGGGTAATCTTTACAATTCACGCCCTGATTTGAGAGAGGATGTTGCTGTGGAAAGGTTTGATGCCATTGTTATCGGTGCGGGTGCCGCAGGAATGTTTTGTGCGGCCACGGCAGGCCAGGCCGGAAGCCGTGTACTGCTGCTTGATAACGGCAAAAAACCGGGCCGCAAAATTCTGATGTCGGGTGGAGGACGCTGTAATTTTACCAACCTCTACGTCGAACCTGCCGCCTATCTGAGTCAGAACCCGCATTTTTGTAAGTCAGCACTGGCACGCTATACCCAGTGGGATTTTATCGAGCTGGTAGGGAAGTACAACATTGCCTGGCATGAAAAGGCGCTGGGCCAGCTCTTTTGTGACGATTCCGCGCAGCAAATCGTCGATATGCTGGTGAAGGAGTGTGAAAAGGGACAGGTGACAACGCGACTGCGCAGCGAGGTGCTGAGCGTCGAACGCGATGACGACGGGTATATCCTGCAACTCAACGGCGATGCGGTTGCGACCAGACAACTGGTTATCGCCAGCGGCGGCCTTTCGATGCCGGGACTGGGCGCGTCTCCTTTTGGCTATAAAATCGCGGAGCAGTTCGGTCTGAAGGTGCTGCCGACGCGCGCCGGGCTGGTTCCCTTTACCCTGCATAAACCGCTGCTGGAGCCGTTACAGACGCTTTCCGGCGTCTCGGTGCCGTCAGTCATTACCGCGCAGGACGGCACGCTGTTCCGCGAAAGCCTGCTGTTTACCCACCGGGGGCTTTCAGGCCCGGCGGTGCTGCAAATCTCCAGCTACTGGCAACCCGGCGAGTTTGTCAGTATTAATCTGTTGCCGGATTGCGACCTGGAGAGCTTCCTGAATGAACAACGTGCGGCGCATCCTAATCAAAGCCTGAAAAATACGCTCGCGATGCACCTTCCTAAACGGCTGGTCGAGTGTTTACAGCAGTTAGGGCAAATCCCGGACGTTACGCTGAAACAGCTTAACGCGCGCGATCAGCAGGCACTGGTAGAGGTATTAACGGCCTGGCGCGTACAGCCCAACGGGACGGAAGGCTACCGCACGGCGGAAGTGACCCTCGGCGGGGTCGATACCCATGAGCTTTCATCGCGCACGATGGAAGCACGTAATGTGCCGGGGCTCTATTTTATCGGCGAAGTGATGGATGTGACCGGCTGGCTGGGGGGATATAACTTCCAGTGGGCGTGGTCGAGTGCCTGGGCGTGCGCCCAGGCGTTAATCATGTCGCAACGCGCTGAGACGTCGTCATAAAGTAATGTTCGTCCTTATTTATTATTCCCGCCGTGCATGAAATGTGCGGCATTTTAATTAATCCTTAGGGAGTACAATTATTAATTCTCATTGGTTGCTCAGGCACAGGTGGCAGATCGATATTATTGTTGAAGCCCATCATGGATTATTCCCGCAGTAGATAAAATAGTGTAAAAATACCCACCAAAAAAAGCACCGCAAAAATTCAAAAACAGGTATATGATATGCAACATATGATTTCCTTTTTCTCTGAGCACGCTTCAGGGAGCCGCAAGAGGCTGAAATATGCAACGTATCGCTATCCCCGCTCACTATGTTCACACCCGTTCTACGCCGTTCTGGAATAATGAGACCGCGCCTGCATCTATCTGGAAACGTCACCTCGACGCCGGTACGCGGCAGGGCGTTTATCCCCGCTTAAGCGTAATGCGCGGCGCGATCCGCTATTACGGTTATGCAGATGAGACCAGCCCTGAGCCGGTGGAAACGCTGACGATTAACACCGGAGAATTTGGCGTTTTCCCACCGGAGAAATGGCACAACATAGAAGCTTTAACGGACGATACGCTATTTTGCGTAGATTTTTATGTAGACCCGAAAATTTTGATTGAAGGCTGAGGTGTTCATGATGACGACAGAAAATAGAGGTTATTCTCTGGCAGTAACGAATAGCAGCAATAATGAAACCGAAGATAAAGTGTATTTGAAACCAATGTCCCTGTATGTGCCGGATCTTGCCGTGCAGGCGGTGACGGAGTTGGTTTCTGGTTTGTCAGCGGCAAAGGAAAATGCGGATGAATTTGTCCTGACGGTGACGAATAACAATAACGGTATCTCGGTAGATAAAAATTTTGCCAGCCTGAGTGAGTTGCAGGACCCGCTGAATGCGGCGGATAGCGTAAAAGATTTGATTAATATCGTTCGCGGCTATGAGTCTGACGAAGAAACTAACGTGTGCGGCTGGTAATTTCACCCCTCTGGAGGATTGATTATGGCGTTTCAAATCCCTGCTCATTTTCGTCACACCCGTTCCACGCCGTTCTGGGATAAACAGACGGTTCCTCAGGCGTTGTTAACTCACCACAACACCAAAAAAGGCGTCTATGGCCGCCTTTCGGTGATGGAAGGGGCGGTGAAATATTTCGGCTTTGCCAGCGAAAATGACACCACGGCGGAAATTGAGGTCGTGATTGAGGCCGGGCATTTCGGTATTAGTCCGCCGCAGTACTGGCATCGTATTGAGCTGTTGACCGACGACACGTATTTCAATATTGATTTCTTTGCCGATCCGGACGAAGCGCTGGAAGGTAAGGGGATTGGCCAGGTGGTGAATACGCACCGCGGTTAACGCCGGTCACGAAAGGCGTATTGCTGGCTTGTGCTGGTGGTTTGCCGGGCGGCGGCTGCGCCTTGCCCGGCCTACGGTGTTGGGTTGCCGATTGACTCTGCCTTTGGTGTAGGGTTAACGTAATTTGTAGGCCTGTGCAAGCGCAGCGCCGCCAGGCATTATGAGGTACATGCCTGGCCGAATGGTTGCGCTCATCAGCCCTGGCTGCGGCTCACGTCAAACAATATCGTCCACCACACCGCCATCCACGCGCAGCGCCGCGCCCGACGTGGCGGAAGCCTGCTCTGAACAGACATAAACCACCATATTCGCCACCTCTTCGACCGTGGCGGCGCGCTGGATCACCGAACTGGGGCGGTTTTGCATCACGAACTCTTTCGCTACCGTCTCCAGCGATTTGCCGGTTTTCTCTACTTCATCCTTCATCATGGCGGCAAAACCATCGGATAAGGTTGGTCCCGGCAGGACGCTGTTCACCGTCACCCCGCTGCCCGCGACGAATTTCGCCAGCCCGCGCGAGAGGGAAAGCAGTGCCGTTTTGGTTACGCCGTAGTGGATCATATCAGCCGGAATATTGCGTGCCGATTCTGATGAAATAAACACCACGCGTCCCCAGCCTTTGCGCACCATGCCCGGCAGCAGCGCGCGCGACAGGCGCACGCCCGACATCACGTTCGTCTGCCAGTAGTTATCCCAGGTATCGTCATCAGTGGAATAGAAAGCCTGTGGCCCGAAAATCCCGGCATTATTAACCAGAATATCGACATCTGGTGCCACTTTAAGTAGCGACTGCACGCCTTCCGGCGTACTGAGATCGGCAATCGCCGCGCGAAGCTGCGCGCCTGGCACCGCCTGCTGAAGATGCTGGATGCCCTGATTCACGCTGCTTTCGCTGCGCCCGTTGATAATCACTTCTGCGCCACTTTCCGCCAGCCCTTTGGCGATCCCTAAGCCAATCCCCCCGGTGGAGGCGGTCACCAGCGCCACTTTTCCCATAAAATCGATTTTCATGCTTCGCTCCGGATTGTGATGAATGTTCGGATCATTAAGCGTAGCAGGCGAAGGGTAATGGGGTTGAGGAACGCCTGGAGCAAAGTTTGAAGCACCTTATTGATGCTATAAACCGCGTCATTAATATCGCGGAGCAAATTGGGGTGAAAGCCATCAACGAAGATGCCCAGAGGTTCTACAAACACTTCGGTTTTGTGCACTCGGTTATCGCAGACGCATAACCGGCCTCACTCTTCCGTCAGACACTGCAAATGCCCGTGACGCACGCCGCGCTGGGCGATCACATCGTCGGCGAAATGCTGGATTTCATGCATATTGCCCTTCAGTACCGCGACTTCCAGGCAGTCGTCATGATTAATATGCACATGCAGCGTGGAGACAGATAAATCATGGTGATGATGCTGCGCCGAGACGATACGGCTGGCGAGATCGCGCTTCTCATGTTCATAAACATACGACAACACCGCATAGCCGTTCTGCCCGCCGTGCTGAGTGTGTTCATGCGTCAGCGTATTACGCAGGATATCGCGAATCGCTTCTGACCGGTTGTTGTAGCCCCGCTGCTGGCTTAGCGCGTCCAGCGTAACGAGAAGATCGTCGTCAAGCGTAATGGTGATTCGTTGCATTGGGATGAGTCCTTAGGGTTGCGTGCGTCGCGCAGAGGGGAAGGCGGGAAGCACCGCCTGCTGTAGCGCCTGACCTTCCGGCGTCTGTAACTGTAATGGGGATTGCACGGGAGCGGTTTCGATAATTTCCCCCCGATCCATCACCATCACTCGCTGGCAAAAACGCTCGACCAGACGCAGATCGTGAGTAATGAACAGGCAGGCAGTGCCGAACTGCTGCTGTAAACGCTTAAGAAGCTGGATGATGCCCGCCTGTAATACCAGGTCCAGGCTTGAGACCGCTTCATCCAGAATCAACAGGGCGGGCCTGACAACCAGCGCGCGCGCCAGGCAAACGCGCTGGAGCTGGCCGCCGCTCAACTGAGACGGCCGCTTGTCTATGATATCAATATCCAGTTCTACAGCGCGAAGCATCTCCTCAATGCGCTCCCGCCGCTCTTTTTTCGCCAGCGTCATCAGGTGGCGCATCGGCTCGGCAATAATATCGCCGACAGTTTTGCGCGGGTTCACCGCGCTGATAGCATCCTGAAACACGAGCTGGATATCGCGGCGAAATGCCTTTCGGGACGCCCGGTCTAAGCGCGCCAGGGTTTTGCCGCGCCAGACGATATCGCCTGATTCCGGGCGCTCCAGCCCCACCAGCAGCCGCGCCAGGGTACTTTTGCCACAGCCGCTACGGCCCAGCAGGGCCACGCTTTCGCCTGCCTGTAGCGTTAGCGAAATATCGCGTAGCACCGCAGGCTGGTGGGGGTAGCGGTGCCCCAGGCCGGAAACGGAAAGCAGCGTCATGCGGGTAACTCCATGCCATAAAGCGCCAGATGTGCGGCCAGCAGGCCGCGCGTGACGGGATGCTGCGGAGCGTGAAATATGGCCTCTACGCTGTTGTGTTCGACAATCCGCCCCTGATCCATTACCGCCACCTCGTCCGCCAGTCGCGCCACCACGCCCATATCGTGCGTGACGATCAGCATCCCCGGCGCGCGGCGCTGAATGATAGCGTCCAGCAGATCCAGAATCCGCGCCTGGGCGACGGCGTCCAGATCGGTGGTCGGCTCGTCGGCAATGATAAACGGCGCGTCGGCCAGCACCGACATCGCGATCATCATTCGCTGTAGCATGCCGCCGCTCATCTCAAACGGATAGAGCCGCAGTACACGCTCCGCGTTCTCCAGCCCGATGGCCTCCAGCGCGTCAATAAGCGTGGCGTCATCCGCCGGTTTGCCGAGCGCCAGGCAGGTCTCGCGCGCGTGCGTCGCCATGGTATGCAGTGGGTTAAAGGCGCTACGCGGGTTTTGCATAATGGTCGCCACCTTCAGCCCGCGCAGCGCAGCGCAGGTGACGGGGTGGCCATCTGCCAGCAGCATTCCCGCCGTCTGGCGCACGCCCGCGGGCAGTACGCCCAACGCCGCCGCACAGGTCAGGGATTTCCCGCTGCCGCTGCCGCCGACCAGCGCCAGCACGCGGCCGCGTTTAAGGGTCAGCGACACACCCTGCACCAGCGGTTTGTCCGCTTCAAGCGCAATATTTTGCAGTTCGATGGATTGCGGCATCAGTGGGCATGCTCCGTTTCCAGATGGGGGTCGAGGTGATCGCGCAGTGCGTCACCGACCAGGTTAAAAGCCATGACGCTGATAAACAGCGCCAGCCCCGGCCAGACCATTTGCAGCGGCTGGGTCCAGATATACTGGCGCGCGTCGTTGATCATCACGCCCCATTCCGGTGTCGGCGCGGTCACGCCGAGGCCGAGGAATGACATCCCGGCGACATGCAGCATCATATGGCCGATATCCAGCGTCGCCAGCACCAGCAGCGACGGTATCGCCGCGCCTGCCAGATGATCGATAAACACCCGCATATGCCCCGCGCCGGATAACCGTGCAGCCAGCACAAACTCACGCTGGCGCAGGGAGATGACTAACGTTCGTACCATGCGCGCATACCAGGCCCAGTGCGACAGCGCGATGGCGATGATCACGTTGGTCAGCCCGGTCCCCAGCACGCCCACCAGGAAAAAGGAGAGGATCGAGGTCGGAAAGGTCATAAAAATATCGGCGACGCGCATGGTCACCTGATCGATACGGCCACCGATCAGCCCGGCGCTGCCGCCGACAACCAGCCCCAGCGCCAGTACCAGCAGCAGACAGGCTATCACCGAACCGAGCGAGACCCGGGTCGCCGCCAGCAGGCGAGAGAAGATATCCCGCCCCAGATGATCGGTGCCGAGCCAGTGCTGGCTATCCGGTGCCAGCAGACGCGACGGCAGATCAATGGCCTGCGGATCCCAGGGTAGCCACCACTGACTGGTGAGCGCGATTACCGCCAGCAGAAGGATGACGATGAGCGCCAGGCGTACCGACCAGCGCGAAGAGAGAAAAAAGTTCACGAATGCGCTCCTTCATGGCGACGAATACGCGGGTCCAGCGCGGCGTTCAGCAGATCGACAATCAGGTTACAGACTACAAAAACCACCACCATCATCAGCGTAAAGCACTGAATGACCGGGTAGTCGCGGTTAAAAATCGCCGAGACGGCATAGCGCCCGACGCCCGGCCAGGCAAAGATATTCTCGATGATCATCGTTCCGCCGATCAGTTCGCCGATATGCATCCCGACGGCGGTGATCATCGGCAGCGAGGCGTTGCGCAGGATGTGATGACGCTCGGTGTGTTTCTCGCTCAGACCGCGCAGCCGCGCCCAGGTGACATGCCGCTGCCCGGCGACGTCCAGCATACTGGCGCGCAGCAGACGGGCGTTAATCGCCAGCGACATAAAGGCAATCGACACCGCTGGCAGAATAAGATGCTGCCAGCCGCCGTAGCCCATAGCGGGCAGCCATTTTAAATACACCGAGAAAAACGTCACCAGCAGAAAGGCGAGCCAGAAATTGGGCATCGACACGCCGAGAAAGGCGATCAGCCGGACGATAAAATCCGGCAGGCGATCGCGATGGCGCGCCGCCCAGATCCCCAGTGGTACGGAGGTCAGCAGAATCAGTACCAGCGCGGCCCCCGCCAGTTGCAGCGTGGCGGGCAGGAAATGCAGTACATCATTGAGCACCGGACGCTGCGTCGCGAACGAGATACCGAAATCGAGATGCAGCGCCTTCCACAGCCAGTCGCCGTACTGCGCGACAAGCGGCTGATCCAGCCCCAGCATCGCGCGCGTGGAGGCCACCATCTCCGGCGTCGGCGGCAGGTTCGATAAACGCAAATAGTCCAGCGCCGGATCGCCAGTGCCCAGGCGCAGCATCAAAAAGATCACCACCGAGGCAGCGAAGATCATCGGGATCAGCAGCAGCATGCGCCGCAAAGCATAACGCAACATCAGGGAGCCACCGGGGTAATCTGTTCAAAGGGAATTTCAGAGGTAATCGGTGCGTAAGGAATGACGCCAAGTTCGGGCTTAGCCACCACCATCATCGACATATAGCTGATGGGGAGATACACCGCCTCGTTGTGCAGACGGGTAAGGATGTCGCGATACAATGACTTACGCTGCGTTTCATCGGTGGTCGTAAGCACGTCACCAATCTCTTTGTCGATTTGTGCTTTGTCCGGCAGGCCGAGTTGTGCCTGGTAATCCGCGTGGGAGGGGACGCGCATGGAACTCATAAAGGCGTGCGGATCGTACGGCGCGCCCCAGGTGCGGGAGAAAATCATACCGAAGCGGCCATCGCGCATGCGGGCGAAAATACTGCTCTCTTCTTCGCCGATTAGCGCGACATCCACGCCGATTTTACGCATATCGGCCTGGATAATCTCGGCCATCGATTTGCTCAGCGCGTCGGTGCCAACGTAAGCCAGTTCGATGTGTAGTGGCTGACCGTTCTTTTCACGGACAGTCTGCCCGGCGGGCAGCGTCCAGCCTGCTTTTTCCAGCAGCGTAATGGCCTGCTGCGGATCGTAGAGGCGCGGTTTCAGGCCGATATTGGCGTAGGGCACGGTGGGCGCGAATAAGGTGTCGGCCACCTGTTGGGTGTTGTACAGCGCATTCTCAATCAGCGATTTTTTATCCACCGCGTGATTCAGCGCTTCTCGCACCGCCAGCTCATTGGTGGGCGCTTTGGCGGAATTCAGCGCCAGCATCACGGTTTCGGCGGGCGCGGAAAGCTGCGTGTGATAATGCGGGTCATGGCTAAAACGCGCGAAGGTATCGAGCGGTAGCAGCCCTTCATTGCCGTACAGCAGATCGATATCGCCGGTTTCAAAGGCGACCGCCCGGGTGGTGGGGTCGGGGATCACCTTCACGGTAATCTTTTGAATCTTCGGCTTTTCACCCCAGTAATGCTCGTTACGCACCAGCACGTCATACTGATTCAGCTTCGACTCTTTCAGCACCCACGGCCCGGTGCCAATCGGGGCTTTTATGCCGTGCATAGTCTCATTGTCTTTGAACTGCGACGGCGCGATAAAGCGGAACGGGCGCGGCAGGGCCAGCTCTTGCAGGAAAGGGTAATAGGCATCTTTAAGGGTGATTTGCAGGGTGGTTTTATCGAGCGCTTTGACGCCGGTGATTTGGTTAGTCAGCTCCAGCCAGGCGTGACGCTGGCGGTTATCCAGCACCGCGCGGAAGTTCTCTGCCGCAGCCTGCGCGTCAAATACTTCGCCGTTGGAAAATGTCACGTCATCGCGGAGGATAAAGGTCCAGGTTTTACCGTCCGCCGAGTGGCTCCAGCTTTTCGCCAGCCATGGCTTCACCGAGCCATCGGCCTGGTATTTTACCAGCGGCTCATAAACCATGCTCTGAGCGAACATCTGGTTGGGGGTATAAAGATGTGGATTAAGTGGACCCACGTTAACCGGCCAGGCGGTGGTGATGTCGTCTGGCGCTGCGGCGCGCGTGAGCAGCGGCGCGCAGGCAAGCACCGCCAGCAGCACGTAGCGTAATCTGGACAACGTTATTGCCTCAAATGATGAGAGAATCGATTAAAGTATGATGATTTTAGGGATTCATCATACTTTTACGTTGTTCTGAATCAAGGTATGCCCGGTAACGATAAGAAAGTGCTATGCGTAGCGCCGGGTGGAAAATAAAAACTTATCCCGGCAACCGGCTTTTCGGCCCCGGCAGGATCGCCAGTTTGCCGCCGCTGTTGATGGTTTCCATCCGGATTTTACAGACGCTGCACGGCGTCAGCGGACAGAATAAACGGCGTCGGGGTGCAGACGGCCAGGCTCAGAGCACCAAGCTGGCAGTGGCTGATGGATAGCGCAGAGTTCAGTGTGCTGTCTGTGCTGACGATTTGCCAGGCGCTGCCGCCGCGCTGTTTGATAATAGCCTCTTTGCGGGTCCATATTCGCCAGAAGGCTGCCAGCTGTTGCTCCGGCCGTTCGGTCTCAACCTCAGCCAGTTCGCCGGGGCTGAAGAGCGCATTCGCCAGCATACGCCAGTTGTTACGCGGACGTACCACCTCGATATCGCAACCGACTTCCCCTTCGTCGCTCAGCAGCAGGGCGATGTCATCACCGCTGTGGCTCAGATTGAACCACAGCGGCGTATCCGCCGTGAAGGCGGGTTTACCCTGTTCACCGTAGATAATTTCCGGCAGCGGCGAAAGGGCGCGGGAAAGCAGGGCGCGCCCGGCCAGCCAGCGTGCCCGTCGCGCGCCCTGTGGCGCACGCTCGATTAACGCGGACGGCAGCTTGTCCGCGCTTAATGTTGATACGCTCCCCAGCACGAGCCGGTACATCTCAGGGCCAGCGTTGAATGATGATGGAGGTGTTAATACCGCCGAAGGCAAAGTTATTGCTTTGCAGGAACTCACAGTCAATTTTGCGGGCTTCACCCATGATGTAATCCAGCGCGCCGCAGTTGGCATCCGGCTGATGCAGATTCAGCGTTGGCGCAAACCAGCCTTCGCGCATCATTTGCAGACTCATCCAGGCCTCCAGCGCACCGCAGGCACCCAGGGTATGACCAAAATAACTTTTCAGCGAAGAGATCGGTACGCTGTCGCCGTAAATGGCCGCCGTTGCCAGACTTTCCGCAATATCGCCGCGGTCGGTCGCCGTGCCGTGGGCAGAAATATAGCCAATGTCCCGGGCGCTCAGGCCCGCCATTTTCAGCGACTGTTCCATGCAAATCTGCATCGTTTCGCGCTGCGGCTGGGTAATATGCGCTGCGTCGCAGTTGGTGGCAAAACCAATAATCTCGCCGTAGATCGTCGCGCCGCGCGCTTTGGCATGCTCCAGCTCTTCCAGAATCAGGGTGCCGGCACCTTCGCCAATCACCAGGCCGTCGCGTTTTTCATCGAACGGCGAAGGGGTAGTTTTTGGTTCATCATTGCGCTGGCTGGTGGCGAACAGCGTATCAAACACCGCCGCTTCCGACGGGCATAGTTCCTCCGCGCCACCTGCCACCATCACCGTCTGATAACCGTGACGAATAGCTTCCCATGCGTAGCCAATTGCCTGGCTGCCGGAGGTGCAGGCGCTGGAGGTCGGGATAACGCGCCCGCGCAGGCCGAAAAACAGCCCGGTGTTGACGGCGGTGGTGTGCGGCATCATCTGTACGTAGGTGGTGCCGGTAATATTGTTGGTGTGCTTTTCGGTCAGCATGGTAGCGAATTCGCTTACCGGACCGGTGCTACCGGTTGATGAGCCGTAGGCGATGCCGGTTTCGCCGTTAGTCAGCACCGGATCGCCAGGCAGCCCGGCCTGCTCCAGCGCCAGTTCGGTCGCGCGGGTGGACATCAGCGATACGCGGCCCATTGAGCGAATACGTTTGCGGGTATAGTGCTCCGGAAGGGTGAAATCGTCGATCGGCGCGCCCAGCAGCGTATGCAGCCCGTCATATACCTGCCACTCCGGCATTTTGCGCACTGCATTTTCATAGGCCAGCAGCCTGGCGGAGACATCCTGCCAGTTTTCTCCAAAGGCGGTGACGCCGCCCATGCCTGTAATGACCACACGACGTGTCATAGCATCCCTCCATTGATGGAAATCACCTGACGGGTCACATAACCCGCCACATCCGACATTAAATAGCTGGCAAGCCCGGCCACTTCGTCCGCCTGACCCATGCGCTTCATGGGGATCATAGACATCGCCTCTTTCAGCGCGGCCTCTTCCATTTCGATCATCCCGGTGTCGATAAGCCCCGGCGCAATACAGTTGACGGTAATTTTGCGCTTTGCCAGCTCAATCGCCAGCGCTTTCGTCGCCCCGATAATCCCTGCTTTGGCAGCGCTGTAGTTAACCTGTCCACGGTTGCCCATTACGCCGGAAACCGAGGAGAGGGTGATGATGCGACCACCCTGGCGCGCGCTAATCATCGGCATGATGCATGGTTGGATCACGTTGTAAAAGCTGTCGAGATTGGTGTGGATCACCGCATCCCAGTCGTTGTCGCTCAGTGCCGGAAACGCCGCGTCGCGGGTTATTCCGGCGTTGCTGACCACGCCATACCATGCGCCATGCGCTTCAATATCCTGCTCCAGCACCTCGCGGCACTGCTCGCGGTTGGCGACGTCAAACGTCAGCAGACGGCCGGTACCGCCAGCGGCGAGAATGGCATCCAGCGTCTCCTGCGCTCCCTGCGCATCGCGATGATAGTGGACGCCGACCGTAAAGCCGTCCGCCGCCAGCTGGCGGGCGATGGCGCGACCGATGCCCTTGCTGGCACCGGTAACCAGAACTGAACGACTCATGCGGACGCTCCTTGTTGAAATAGAGAATGAAGTTCTTCAGATGTTGGCTGGAAGGTGTTAACCCGGCCAGTAGCCAGCGTCTCTTCGCCAGCGGCGATCGCGCATTCAAAGCTGCCGAAGCGCGCGTCCTGCATCAGTAGCGTGACGGTGATATCCAGCGTTAATCCGGCGGGCAGGATCCCCGCCGCGCAGACCAGCTCACGAGCGCCGAGTACCATGCCTAGCGAGATACAGTCCTGACCTTGTTGATGACGATGCCAGCCTGACCAGACGCCAACGGTTTGTGCCATCAGTTCCAGGGCGAACCAGCCGGGGATATTGCCCTGTGGATCAAGAAACGGCCCCAGTGCGCCGTCGCGGGCGACGGCCACGCGGCAAATCGCCGTTTCCTCGCTCACACTGATAACCTCGTCGAGCAGCAGCATTGGCGCATCGTGCGGCAGATAGTCGCCGGGCGATAAATAACGGCTCATGAGATCCTCCCGAGCAGAATGCTGGCGTTATTGCCGCCAAAAGCGAACGAATTCGACAGGATAACCGGGCGCTCAAGCGGCTGCGGCTGCCCGATGATGCCGCAGGGCGGCAGCGTTTCATCGCGCGGCGACTGGCTGAAATCCTGCGGCGGCAGCGGCAGGTCGCGTTGCAAAATCAGCATACTGATGGCCGCTTCGGTAATGCCCGCCGCGCCCAGCGTGTGCCCGGTCAGGTGCTTGGTGGAGCTGCATGGCACGGTTTCGCCAAACAGTTCGTTTACCACTCTGGACTCAATCTGGTCGTTAAGCGTCGTGGCGGTGCCGTGGAGGTTGATATAGCCCACCTGCTCCGGCGCGAGGTTCGCGTCGTTCAGCGCCTGGCGGATCGCGCGAATCGCCCCTTCACCTTGCGGATGCGGGGCCGAAATATGGTACGCATCGCTCGACTCGCCGACGCCCAGCAGGGCGATGGGCCGTGGTTCGCGGGTCAGTAACATCAGCGCCGCGCCTTCGCCAATAGTGATCCCGCAGCGGTCGCGACCGAACGGCTGACACCGCGTCAGGGACAGCGATTCCAGGCTGCGAAAGCCGTTAACGGGCATCCGGCTCAGGGTGTCCGCACCGCCGACAATCGCCACATCTGCGAGTCCGGCTTCGATCAGGCGGCGTCCGCTAATGATGGCGCGGGCGCTGGAGGAGCAGGCGGTTGAAAGCGTGAACGCCGGGCCGTCCAGCGACAGCCAGTGGCTGAGAAAGCGCGCCGGGTCGCCCAGCTCCTGCTGCGGATATTGCCAGGCGGTGCTTTCCTGCCCGTTAAGCCTCAGATTGACGTGGGCATCACCTTCATTCAGTCCGGATGTACTGGTGCCGAGTACCACCGCAACCCGGTCGTTTCCGAACTGCGCGATGGCCTCATTGACCTGCGGCTGAATCTGTTCGAGTACCGCCAGCAGCAGCTGATTATTGCGCGAGCGATGGGCGCTGAACCCATCGGGAATATCCGGCAGCTCGCCGTCTACGCCGGCTAATACCACATGCGGATGCCCCTGTAGCCAGCCTGAGCGAGAGCGCATACCGGGCGCTGTACCGCGTACCAGATTGGCGGCGATTTCATTGTTATCGTTACCCAGCGCGTTAATCATGCCAGCCGCAGAAATGTAGATCATCTCAGTCACCCAGATATTGAATGGTGATGTGGTATTTAAAGACGTGCTGTTCGATGCTGATCGGCTCGCGTTGGCCTTTGCGGTTCAGATAGGTGATTTCCGTCACCAATTCACCGCTGGCGTTATGTAGCTCGCGCTTGTCGCCACTGTCGGTTAACGTCCAGCCTTTTGGCAACTGCGGCTCCCAGGCGCGAATCGGCCAGTAGCTGAGCATTACGTCGGCCAGTACCTGACTGGCGGGCGGTAACTGCGGTACCACGATCGATTGTTCGCTATGCAGCCCTTTTTCATCGTAGGTCACGAGGAACAGGCGAATGCCGACGGACGACAGTCCTGCCAGCGTGAGTTTTTTATCATCGGCATTGAGCATTACCAGCAGCGACTGGGTTTTACCGTTAAAGCTACCGGTAAGTAGCTGCTGTGAGCTGACCGCCGGAGAGATGCCGGGTGCTGGCAGCGTGACGCGGGTGCCCGGCTCCAGCCACGCCTGTGGTCGGCCTTCCTGTTCCTGCTGTGAGTGGCTGCACCCGGCCAGAATCAGCGTGGCGACCAGCGCGGCGGTACGCCAGAGTGTCGGTTTAATCATCTTCTTTTTTTCTCTTTTTTCGTCGGCATCGCCAGTGGTGAAAGCAGGAACGCGGTGAAAATGCCGCTCACCAGCACAATGCCAAAGCTGCTGATAGCCTGGGTAGCGCTAAAGACCAGCATGCCGAGCGTCAGCAGCGTGGTCAACATTGCCAGCGTAATCGCCAGCAGCGAGGTCAGCGGCGTGCCGCGCGGATTACTGAAAAACAGCGTGTAGTTAATGCCGATCCCGAGTACCAGCACCAGCGCCAGCAGCGAAAACAGGTTCACCGCATGGCCGTTGAGTGACAGTACCGCCAGGCCGCAGCCCAGCGATACTACGGAAGGCACCAGGCTGATTAGACCCTTCCGCCAGCCAAGGCGAGCTACCGCGCCGCAGGCAATCACCGCCAGCGCAACGCACAGCAGGCCGGTTAATATGTGGCGATAATGCGCGAACAGTTCGTCAAAAGTGCTTTTACGATCCACCCACGCGATGCCGGTATATCTTGTGCTCAGCGCCTTCAGCGCCGCGCTATTTTTCACGCCCTCAACCGGGACCAGCACGCCGCTTTCGCCATTTTCCAGCGTCAGCCACAGTAGCCGCCAGCCTTCGCTCGCCGGGCTGGCAAGCCAGTTATCGACCGTCACCGGCATGGCGTTAAGATCGGGGTTGACTGTCGCCAGTCCGGCGTTGTTCAGGGCTTTGCTCACGGCGGGCGCGGCGTTTTTCAGCAGGCTGAGATCCTCCTGCTGCCGGGCGAGGGAATTTAGCGGAAGGGTACGATAGCCGCCGAGCCACCCTGCCGCTTTAGCCTGCTCCAGCGCGGGAGCAAAGGCTTCCAGCCGTTCCAGCGTCTGCTGCGCGGACGTCCCGTAAACCACAAACCACTTCTGATCGACGCTTTGCCCGGTGAGCGCGGTAATCGCTTTTTCCTGCGCCAGGATAGGCTGCGGTAGCGCCTGTAGCTGCGAGATATCATCATCCACGCGCAGCGTTGAGATCCCTGCCAGCGAGAAGAGTGCCAGCGCAACCGGCAGACCGATAGCGAGTTTTTTATTGCGTCGCCAGGCAGCCAGCCAGCGCAGCATCAGCACCATTGCCGGAACCGGGCGCACGGGCTGCCCGCGGCAGAGCCACGGATGCCAGAAAATCACCGTCAGACAGGAGGCACTCAGGCCAACCGCCGCGAACACCGCCATTTGACGAATGCCGGGGAAGGGGGCGAGCATCATAATCAGGTACGCCGCCACGGTGGTGAAGAGCGCCAGTAGCAGGGCATTACGTACTTTGGCGAGGCTTTGCCAGGGAGAGCTTTCTGCGCCGTGCACCATCCGCTCGGTCAGATAGTAGAGCGTATAGTCAGCGGAAATCCCGATGACGCTCATGCTCATCACCAGCGTCATCAGATGCAGCTCGCCAAAAAGCAGCAGCGTGACAACGGTGCCCGCCAGCGCGCCAGTGGCGATGGACAGCAGGCACAGCAGCAGCGGGCGCAGCGAGCGGAAGACGGCGATAATCAGCAGGAGCACGCCAATAACTGTTGCCACGCCGAGGGTAGAGACATCCTGCTTCGCCTGCTGACTGGCGTAATCGCTGTAGAACATGGTCCCGCGCGATAATAGCTGCGCCTGCGGATAACGTGCCTTCAGCTCGCTCTCAAGCGTGCCGAGGGTCGTCACCAGTTTATGCGTTTGCTGCATATCGAACGACGAACCGGCCAGTTCGCCGTGCAGCAGATACCAGTAGTTGCCCTGTTCATCCTGAGTCACCAGCCAGCCGTCCATCAGCCGCAGGCGTTGCCCGTTTTTGGCCATTGCCAGCTGGGAGCCGCGCATCAGCATCAGCGGATCGTTTTGCAGTTCTTTGCCGCTGACGCCGGAGAAGGCCGAATAGAGCTGAGAGAGGATCCATTGCGCCTGCGCCTCGCCGCCGTTTTGCAGGCGCGCGCGGGTGTCGCTATCGATCAGGCCATTGCGGTGTTGCCAGAAGAACGCTCCCCATGCCTGCTGGCTGTCGGCGTCCATCGGGCCTTTTACCTCTGCCAAAGCATGCGATTTTTGTAATAGCGCCAGCCAGTCGCGGGCGGCCTGTGGGTCAGCCTTTTTACCGGGACTGACCAGCCAGACCAGCTGACGGTCAAGGCGTTGCATAAAACCGTCGTTCAGGCCCGGCGGGATGGCCCCCAGCGTCTGCTTTGGCAGCATCGCCAGTACGCTGCTGTTGAGACTGGCCTGAGGCAGCAGCGCCAGCAAAACGCCCAGCAGTATCAGGCAGACCACTCCCCATAACAGCGCAGGGCGTTTACTGGGCGGCAAAGCGTTGGCGTTCGTCATCGGTCAGTTGCGCTGGCGTCAGTTGATGTTGGGAAAGCGTGATATCGGTACGATCGCCCTGTTTATCGTTGAGCTGGATGCTCTCAAGGTAGGTCTTTCCGGCGAGATCAATGCTGGCAAAAATCTTATCCAGCGGCGTTGTGATCGGTGTGAGACGCAGCGTCCAGCGGCCTTCGCCCTGATCGGCAAACGCCACGCGGAAATTCTCTTCCAGCACGTTACGATCGGCCTGGAACAGCGCGCGCAGCAGGTGGTTAAACTGGAACATCTGCGGGTTGTTTTCGGCGGTAATGGTCTGCGGCGGCTGACCGTTAATCACCTGTACCATCCGCTTATCATCCAGCAAAAGCTGCATCGGGAAGGGGGTGGTTTGATCCCACAACAGACCCCGATCGCGGGCGATCAGCATATTACCCTGAGAACGCAGCGGCTGCGGCAGATCCTTAATGGTGCGGGTTTGATCGAAATGCGCCCGAACCACCGGCTGTTCGGTAAAACGCTGTTGCAGGTCATCAAGCGTCAGGGCGCTGACGAAAGGCGTGATGAGCAGCGCCAGTAGCGGTAAGAATCTCATGGTGTGACTCCCATACGTTCGAACAGGATATCCGGGCAGATGAAGCACATCTCGCGACTCTTCTCTTCCACTGCAACCTGGATGGTGTAACCGGTAGTGGCGCGTTTGCCGCTTTCGGCATCAAAAATTTCGTAGCCGATGCGCAGGCGGTTTTCAAACTCCTCGATGCGGGCGCGAACACGAATACGTTGTTCAAAGGTCAATGCATTGCGGTATTTCACGCGAGTATCGACCACCGGCCACACATAGCCGGAGGCTTTCATCTGGCGATAGCCGTAGTCGAACTGGTTAAGCAGTGCCTCACGGGCAATTTCGAAGTAGCGGAAATAGTTGCCGTGCCACGCCACGCCCATCATATCGACATCATGAAACGGAATGGTCAGCTCTACTTCAGCAGTAAAACGGGGATCGTTAAGCACCCTTTACTCCTTGTTTTTGGTATCCGGCAGGTGCCAGAAATCGAAAAAGTTAAACCAGTCGAGCGGTGACTGTAGCGCGTAGTGCTCAAGGCGTTCGGCGTAGCGGTCGATGGTTTTCTGTAAGGCGTCCTGACGTTCGGCACGCGGCAATAACAGCGGATCGGCGAACGGCTCGCAGTGAATGCGTAGCTTCTCCTGCTGGTGTAAGGCAAAAATGAGCGCCACCGGGCAGCGTAAAATGGAGGCGAGAATAAACGGACCCTGAGGGAACGGGGCGGCTTGCCCCATAAAACGGCTTCAGCAGACCCGCCATTCGCCGCCGCGCTGCGGGTTTACCGCAATGCGATCGCCAACAATGGCAATCCATTCGCCGCGCTCCAGTTTTTCTTTGAGCAGGATGGCGGTCTCCGGACCAATGTCAGTGACCGGGATCAGATTGAGCCCGGCCTGCGGGGCCATCTCCTGCATGATTTGCTGAAAGCGCCGGGCGTTATCGCTGAATACCAGTGCGTTAATGATTTTACTGCCCTGCAATTGCGCCAGCGCGCGGCAGGCTTCAATATCGCCCAGATGCGAGGCCAGCAGGAGTTTTCCTCGCGGATCGCTGACGTTAAGCGCCTCCTCGGCACCGGCGGCAAACACCACGTCGCGGCCAAACTGTACTTCGCCGCGCCAGCTGGCGATTTTATTGAACATCGCATTCCCGAAGCGCAGGAAGTGTTGATAGCTGGTGAGCCTTGATGGCACCGGCATCTGGCGCACGGCCAACTGTTCACGAACGCGGGTTATCCAGTTTTGCGAAGCATGGCGCGCCGTGGTTGCCGTTAGCCAGTATGCGCCCACCACCGGGTACAGCAGCAGCGAGAACGCCCTGCGCCCCAGTAAGCGCCATACCAGCAACATCAGGCGCATTCCCCACAGCCCTTTGACCTCCTGCTGACGTGCCCAGTGTGGCGAGGAGCGGCGAAACAGCAGCGACGGGATGCGCGGCAGCATGCCGAAAAAGAGTCGCGCGTGCATTCGTGAAATGCGCAGGTTGTCTTTGAGCGCGTCGAAGTGGGACAGCCCGTCCAGCGGGTAGGTCACCCGGGTCGGGACAAAATAGCTGGTATTGCCCTGCCACCAGAGACGCACCATCACTTCGGTGTCGAAATCCATCCGCTTGCCGAGCGTGACGCGCTGCGCCAGTTGCAGCGTCGGCCCAACGGGATAAACCCGGAATCCGCACATGCTGTCTTTCAGCTGTAGCGAGAGGGTTTCAATCCATACCCAGACGTGGGTCACCCAGCGCCCGTACAGGCGCGAGCGGGGGATGGAGTCATCGTAAATCGGCTGTCCGGAAATCAGCGCGGTTGGGTGTTCTTGCGCCAGCGCGAGAAGCTGCGGAATATCTTCAATGGCGTGCTGGCCGTCGGCGTCCACCTGCACGGCGTGGCTGAACCCGGCCTCTGCCGCCGCCTGCATACCGCAGATCACCGCCGCGCCTTTTCCGGCATTTGCTGACAGACGAATCAGGGTCAGATTTGCGGTTTCCGCCGCCAGTCGATCCAGTTCTTGCCGTGTGGCGGTGTCGCTGCCATCGTCCACCACAATGCAGGGCAGACCAAACGGCTGAAGGCGTGCCAGCACGCGCGACATCATCGCGCCGTGGTTATAACAGGGGATCAGCACGCAGGGGGAAAAGGTTATCGGCATAACCGAATCTTCCCGCTGCTGGCGGTATGCCGCGCTTCACCGTCGTGGCGCTGATAGCTAAACGTGAGCATCTGGCGCGCTTCCTGCCAGTTCAGGGTGAGCGTGACGGTCGTCTCCGGCAGTAACGGCGACTGGAACTTCACGTTCTGAATGCTGTGAAAACGCCAGCCGGGGGCGAGCAGGGTGGTGGCGTAGTGCATCACCCAGTCCATCTGCGCGACGCCGGGCAGCAGCGGCTGTACGGCAAAATGCCCGCGAAACCAGAACAGAGAAGGGTCAAGATACAAAACGATCTCAGCCTGATGACGCTGTGCCTGATGGCGCTCAATTTCATGGGGCTTCATGAAACAACTCCTGTAATTGCGCATAGACACGCTTGTTCATACTGTTGACCGGGATCTCGTCAATCACGCGCCAGTGGCGGGGAATGGCGACCGGCTCCAGCAACGGACGTAGCGCTTTTCGCCACGCCATCTCCTGATTTTTACCCCAGCGCTTGCGCATATCGTCATCCAGTACCAGCAATGCGCCCACGCTTTGACGATTGCCGCGGTTAACCGGTAATACTGCCGCATCAAGGATACCGTCCAGTTCCAGCAGCCGTTGCTCCACTTCGCTCAGCGAAATGCGATTCTCCTCAATTTTGACGACCCGACCCCGGCGTCCTGTCAGGTGGAAGCGGCCGTTTTCTGCAAATTGCAGAATATCGTCGAGCACCAGGCCCTCAACGTCCGCGATTAGCGGCGAAAATACGCGAAAGGCGTGTTCTTCCTGACGGAAACTGACGTCGGGGAAGGGCTGCCATGTGGTCTCTTCCTGCTGACGATAGCGCCAGGCGATGACGCCGGTTTCGGTACTGCCGTAGATTTCATCCGGCCAGATGTTCAGCCAGTCGGCGGCATGCGTAACGACCTGCCAGGGTAATACACCGCCCGCAGACAGAATCATCCTGACCGGCGGCGGAGTGAGCTGGTGGTCGAGGCGTTTGAGAAACGCCGGACTGCTGATAAACGCATACCGGTGCTCATGACTCAGGGCCGCCAGCTGTTCGGCGTACCACAGCATCGCCGCGTGGAGTGGCAAACCTAAGGCCATCGGCAGGAAAATACGAAACGTCAGGCCATACAGATGCTGGGGGACCACCGAGGCCACTATCCGGCAGCCTGCCAGACGGTCGGCAAAGCGCGTCGCCAGCAGCGCGGCTTCGCTATCGAGGCAATCGATCGGTTTGATGACCCGCTTCGGCTTCCCGGTAGAGCCGGACGTAAACAGTTCGACAAAGGCGTCATCACGTATCGCCGGGAACGGGATATCGTGCGTGGCGATCGCCATTGTGGAACTGACCACCCGCAGCGGCCCCTGCCAGCTCAGCGTGTTGTCGCTCAGTACGCCGTCGAACAGCGCAGACTGCTCGTTGAGTAATGACACGCGGCAGTGGCCGGGGATCACCGGCGTTTTACCCGCATGCAGCGTTGCCAGCAGTGCGACGATAAACAGGTAGCTGTTTTCAAAGCACAGCGCCCAACGGTCGCCCTCCTGCTGTTGCAGGTGCGCGATCAGACAGGCAACATCATGGCGCAAATGCCCGAGCGTCCAGATGTGCTCCTCCTGCCAGGCGATCGGCATTTCGGCCGGACGTGGGGCGCTGAGCCACTGGGCAAGGGTGAGGGTCTGCTTCATTGGGTATCTCGTTTTATCACCTGTCGGCGCACTAACCACTCGCCAGCCATCAACGTTCCCATCAGAAGATAGGAGATCATCCCGTTCCAGAGCGTCCACAGGGGCATATCGCCATACAGGGCGGTAAAAAGCGCAATGCCACCGTTGATGATGAAAAAGGCACACCATATTTGCGTCACGCGACGGGTATAACGCACCGCCGTCTCCGGAAGTTCACGTTCGCGCAGGCGTGCCAGACGCTCAATAATCGGCATTGTTGACCACAGCGAACCGCCAAAAACCGCGAGCATGACGCTGTTAACCACTACCGGGTAAAACAGCAGCAGCTGGTGCGTTTTGAGCAGATAACTGGCAATGCACAGCGTGATGCCCGCCGCCGCCACCACCTGAGTGACGACGCGCAGTGGTCCCGCCTGCCCCCGGCTCTGATGAAAGCGCAAAAACAGCAGTAGCGCCATCAGCGGCAACAACCAGCGCAGGCTGTTATGCGCGAGACCAAACCAGATTAAAAATGGCCAGGCCAGTAGCAATAACCCCGTCAACAATGGTACGACCGGTAGTGAACGTGCGCCCGACACGTTGAATTACGCCTCGTTAAGCAGACGTTCTACCGCATCAACCACATCCTGTACGGTACGCACTGCTTTAAACTCCTCCGGCTTGATTTTCTTGCCGGTTTTCTTTTGCAGATGCACGATCATGTCGACGGCGTCGATGCTGTCCAGCTCCAGATCTTCGTACAGGCGCGCCTCAGGTTTTATCTCCTGCGGGTCCACTTCAAACAGCTTCACCAGCAGCGCGGAGACTTCTTCGTAAATGGCTTTTTGTTCGGTCATAACGAACTACCCTCAGGCCCGTTGCGCGTGAATGAAAGAGGCCAGCGTGGCGACGGAGAAGAAGTGCTTGCGCATCTCTTCGCTCTCAGCCGACAGTACTACGCCATACTGGTTTTTTACCGCCAGACCCAGCTCCAGAGCATCGATTGAGTCGAGACCCAGACCATCGCCAAACAGCGCTGCTTCGGTTTCAATGTCATCTGTCGACAGTTCGTCCAGATTCAATGTTGTTATGATGAGTTTTTTAATTTCAAGATAAAGCGTTTGCATCATTAATTCCTGAGAGAGGTAAATTACCTGGTTGTAATTGAAGCAATAGATGCCGATTTAGCTGTCTTGCCGCCAGCGCAGGTTCTTGTGATTTTGCGTCGTAAATTTTGCTAATCCTGACCCGTTCGCCGACGTTGATCGTAAACAGCGGTTTCGTTGGAGGCACCTGATACCATTTGCTTTCTTTATCCAGCATGCGTTCGCTACAGTGGATGGTCACAATGCGTAAATCACTGTTACAGCGCACGGCGATATTGGCCGCGCCACGCTGCAACGTCATAGCCTCGCCGGGGGTTGTTCGGGTACCTTCAGGAAAGATTAAAATCGTGTCGCCCTGGGCCAGGCGTTGCTGGCTGGCGGGCAAAAGAGCATCTGCCTGGCTGTTGATTAGATAATCCGCAGCCCGCACAACGCCGCAGAGGAAAGGGTTCTTCAGCAGGGCGCTTTTCACCAGACAGTCTGTTTCAGGCATCACTGACGCCAGAAGCACGTAATCAATCAGGGTTGGATGATTAGCGACCACCAGGCAGCCTCGCTCCTGGCGCAAAATGTCGCCGCCTGAAATGCGGTAATCCAGCACGCCCACTACGCGCGTGACTGCTAAAAAGAAGCGGAAGCTGGCTGCAATGCTGCGCCGGGCGATACGGCGGCGACGGGCAGGGTTCCAGACGAAAACCAGCAATATGTTAAACCAGACCACGGACAACAACAGTCCGCCGATACCGAAGAGCGCAAAACAGAAGCCGGTCATTGCGATCCGCCATAGGCGGTTCAGGAATGAGAAGAACGTGCTCATGCCCGGCTCCAGTGCCACTGCACACGCTCGCCAGGGAGGGTAAAGGCATCGGCATTCTGTAAGTAGTTCTGTAGAAACAGCAGGCTTTGCGGGAGCGTAGTCTCAGCGCTGGCGTGAGCGGTCTGGGTCTGACATTGCCAGTCGCTGCCAGCTTCACACACCAGCGCCATTGCATACGGCCATGTCGGCATAGCTGGAGGAAGCTGCGGGTGGTAAAAATCAGGCAGAAAACCATCGAAATCAACCAGCAAAACGCGCTGGTAGCCTGCGTGTAACAGGCCGATGACTTCGCATAATCCTTGCTGGAAGGTGTCACGCCCCGCCGAGAGAGAAGACGCCACCACCGGCTGCTTTGCGGCGATGGTCAGGTTTCCCACGGCTGAATTGTGGACAGACAGGGCGAAATCGGTGGGCGAAAGCGCCTGCTCGGTTGCCAACGCGTGCAGAATACGGTAATTGCGTTCAAGTTCGCCGTGACGGCTGGTGTACAATACCGCGTCAATAGCGTGGCGACGCAGCATCGCCAGGCCGCACTCTACGGCAAGTTTGCTGCCGGAACTAAGACGACGGGCAGTCATCATCGGCAACTCGCTTAACTTTCCTTGCGGTGCCGCCGGATCGATAGCATGCGGATGCCGTGACCACTGGTGCCACTGTATCGATTCATTGAGTCCTGGTGCCATCGCCCGCCAGTCGGTAATGTTTAATGCAAATTTCATCCACGCGCGTCCGCGATAAATCGGTGATCTTAGTAGTTTGTTATTTTTTTTTCTGGCATATCAATAAAGTATGCCCAATGCCTAAATTATCATGGCGTTTTTCTACCTGAAATCCTGCCATGTCCAGATAGCCATAAAACTTCTCTGCGCTGTAGAAACGACTGTTGCCATTCGCCATACAGGTAAAATAGAGCGAAGTTGCATTCAGACTGAAAGCGGCGGCTTCAAAGCGCTGAGCATCCCAGAACAACTCCATAATGCACAGCTTTGCACCCGGTTTCATTACGCGTGCAATTTTAGTGAGCATGGCAACAATTTGTTCCGGCGAGAAACAGTCAAGGAATTGGCTCATCCACCAGATATCAGCCTCTACGGGTAAAGGCATATCGCTTAGCATATCCACTGCATGAAAATTAATGCGATGAGATAAACCTGCATTTTCGATGTTTTCGCGGGCGAGTACAATTTGTTGTGGTAAATCTAATACCGTCACCGTGATATTTTCGTCGTACTGGCTACAGCGTATCGCCCATTTCCCGGTATTTCCGCCGACATCGTACAGGATTGCAGGGCGACTGGCGAATACATGAGGCAATGCGGCGTCGAAAGCGCCGTCGGAATAGTAGTGATCGAAGGCGAACCAGCTTTCGCGCGCGGACGGCGGTAACTGCGATAACGCCGGATAAATCGTTGGCCAGTCGCCGAAAACGTTTAACCCGGAGGGTTTTCCTTCCTGTAGGGCATTCTCTAAAAAGAACAATCCCTGGTAGCAAACGTCCTGAGTGAAATCCATATTCACGCGGGTCATGGTGTCATGCAGAAGAAAATGTCCGATTTTTGCCAGATAATAACGCCCCGCGTTATGCGTGATAATGCGTCCGCTTAATCCCATATCCAGCAGTACGCCAGCCGCATATTCATTAACGCGACTATTTTCTGTTATTTCTTCCAGCGTTGCGCCCTGATTACCCTGGCGGTCAAGGTAGGCCAGTACACCAGTATTGCGCAGACAAAGTGAGGTTTGGAACAGCATAGGGGCGAAGGCGATACGTTGCGCTTCAGTGATCGCATCCAATGCGTTGAGGGCGTCCTTTTCGTACATATTAAAAGCAACTTATTAAAGGTAAAAAGAAAATGTCGGGCCGAAGACAGCCCGACTTCAGGCAAAATTACAGACCGGCACCGGCAGACAGGTTTAACTGAATGTCTTTGTCGAGATTCCGCACCCAGCGGTTGTAATTTTTATGAATTTTGCCACCAGAAGCTTGCAGGTTGAGGCTGCTGTCATACTGGATATCGTAGCTGCTCGCTGTGTAGGTAATGCGGACTTCGGCGACGTGATCGCGAGATTGTTGACGTGCTTTGATGACGCCTGGACCTGCTTCGCTCATGATCCATTCACGTTGGGCACCTGCTTTCAGGATCGCATTTTTGACCTGATCCTGCGTGTGGCCCGCAGTAACGGTAGAATGTACCTGATCAATCGGCGCTGTACGTGCGCAACCCCCCAGAGCACCAACAACTGCAATAACCGCAAACCATTTAACGTATTGTTTCATGTAAGTACCCTATCAAAGAACCGTAAATACAAATGAACGACCTTGTTTCAAAAGCTAAGTGCTCTCTGTCAAAATAAGCTGCGTTTTTTAAGTTAAAATGGCGCTCATTCCGCCTGATGGCGGCAAGTGACAGATTTAACGATGTTGTAATATTCAATGCGCTTCTGAAATATTATCTATAAATCGTAAGCTTACTGTTAAGACAGATCAATGAAAAAGTCTGACAGGTATGGAATAGGATAAAATGCCGCTGTCAGATGACACGTTACCCTGGCAACCGGCTTTTCGGTCTTCCTGGCCCCAGTAAAATCGCCAGTTTGCTGCCGCCGTTGGTGGTTTCCATCCAGATCTTACAGACGCTGGTGAGCGGCACGGAAAGCAGCATGCCGACCGGGCCGAGCAGCCAGCCCCAGACCAGTAACGACAGGAATACCACCAGCGTCGACATCCCCAGCCGGTGCCCCATCATGCGCGGTTCGACCATATTACCCAGCACCATATGCACCACGAGGAACAGCGCGCCGACCATTACAAACTCATACACGCCGTTAAACAGTAGCGCCTGAAACATTGGTGGCACCGCCGAAAGCACGGAGCCGATATTGGGAATGTAGTTCAGCAGGAAGGCCAGCACGCCCCACATCAGCGCGAACTGGACATCCAGCAGCAGCAGCCCGAGCCAGACAATCACGCCGGTCCATAAGCTGATCAACGTTTTCAGTGCCAGGTAATGTGAAACGCCCTTTAACGCACGGTGCAGACCGGCAATGTGGATCTGCGGATTAGAAAGCGCAAAACGCAGTTTGTAAGGCACGTGGCGTACTTCAAACAGCATGAACACCACGGTCATCACCAGCAGTACCACGCTTGCCATTGCGCCGGAAAGTTGGGTCATCAGCGTGGTGGCAAAGGCCATCACCTTCTCAGAATCCATCCGTCTGAGCATTAATTCAGGTGAGAGGTGCAGGTTAAGCAGGGGAATTTGCCGCTGTAAATAGATCACTTTACCGGTCAGCTCTTTATTATATTTCGGTAGCAGCGCGACGAAGTCATTGAGCGAGGAGGCCAGTACCGCAAACAGGGCGGTCAGTACGATCATCATCACAATGACTACAATCGTGATCGCCACGGGGCGCTTAACACCCCGGCGGATAAACCAGGTCACCAGCGGGTTCAGCACAATAGCAAAAAAGATCGCCAGCAGAAGCTGAACAATAATATCTGCCGCCGCATGAATACCCGCCAGGATAATCACCAGCGAGGCCAGTTTTAACAAAATATGCAGGCCCGCTTTATCGGGATGTGGGGTAATCATGAATGGTTCCTTGTTCGAGAATGCACTGCGTGTATGTCCTTCATTCTGCCAGTCGCGCTGTCCGGGCCGCACTTACTCGCCTCAGTCACCTGCCTCTGAGTCGCCGCCTTGTACAACGTAATTGAGTTGAGTATAGCGCTTTGTTTGATATCCGCCGGAGACACAAAATCTGAAAAGGGCTGCAACATTCCATGTCATGACGTGTAATATTGAAACATTGTTGTAAAAATATGGTGATTGTTATGCCTGAACCCGTCGCCGGGCCGGAGCCGAGCGGCTTACGTCTGAATCTGCGGATCCTGTCTGTCGCTATTTTTAACTTCGCAAGCTACCTCACTATCGGTCTGCCGCTGGCGGTCCTTCCTGGCTATGTGCATGATGTGATGGGATTTAGTGCCTTCTGGGCGGGGCTGGTTATCAGCCTGCAATATTTTGCCACCCTGCTCAGTCGTCCGCATGCCGGGCGCTACGCTGACCTGCTGGGGCCAAAAAAAATCGTTGTCTTTGGTCTTTGCGGCTGTTTCCTCAGCGGCGTCAGTTATCTGCTGGCCGCGTCCGGTAGCGACTGGCCAGCCTTAAGCCTGGCGCTATTGTGTCTGGGGAGGGTGATCCTCGGCTTCGGGCAGAGTTTTGCCGGCACCGGTTCGACGCTGTGGGGGGTTGGTGTCGTCGGATCGTTGCATATCGGACGGGTGATTTCCTGGAACGGCATTGTGACCTACGGCGCGATGGCGATGGGCGCACCGCTGGGCGTGTTGTGTTATCACTGGGTGGGACTACGCGGACTGTCGCTGATTATTATGGGGGTGGCGCTGGTCGCGTTGCTCTGTGCGTTGCCAAGAACGGCGGTGAAAGCCAGCCGGGGAAAACCGATGTCGTTTCGCGCTGTACTGGGCCGGGTATGGCTGTACGGCATGGCGCTGGCGCTGGCCTCGTCAGGCTTCGGCGTGATCGCCACGTTTATCACCCTTTTTTATGACGCGAAAGGCTGGGACGGCGCGGCGTTCGCCCTGACGCTGTTTAGCTGCGCCTTTGTCGGCACGCGCCTGCTGTTTCCGAACGCGATTAACCGGCTGGGCGGCCTGAATGTGGCGATGATCTGCTTTATAGTCGAAATCGCCGGGCTGTTGCTGGTGGGGTTCGCGGAAACGCCGCTGCTGGCGAAAGTGGGTACACTGCTCGCGGGCGCGGGCTTCTCGCTGGTTTTCCCGGCGCTGGGCGTCGTGGCTGTGAAGGCGGTACCGCAGGAGAATCAGGGATCGGCGCTGGCGACCTATACGGTATTTATGGATATGTCGCTGGGGGTAACGGGACCGCTGGCCGGACTCCTGATGACCTGGGCGGGCGTGCCGGTGATTTATCTGGCGTCGGCGGGGCTGGTGGCAGTCGCGTTATTACTGGGATGGCGGTTAAAAACACGGCCTCCGATGTTGCCACCGGAAGCCGCAGCGTGATTATTTGATCACGACCGTATTGATGATGTTTTCTGCGGCAGTTTGCGCTTTCTGCTGATTATCGGCAGGCAGCGTCACTTGCAGGGTCAGCAGTTTGTTGTCGACTTTGCTCAGGACGACGGAAGACCACGCGGTCTGGCCTTTCGCAGAAATGATGCTGTCGAGCTGCTGCATTTCATGGCCTTTAACCGTCAGCGGCTTATTGGATACTACCTGAAGCTGCGGATCGCGATTGCGCTGCTGATCTTCAAGGCGCTTCGCCAGCACATCCAGCCCTTCGTTGGTATCATCACCAACAATAACAATCACCGCTTTCTGCCCGGTCGGGTCGGAATAGACGTGCATGTTGTTAGCCTGCGTTCCCAGCTTGCCGCTCTGGTCAGACATATCTGCCGGTAATGAGAATGTCACTTTTCCATCCAGCAGACTGATTGGTTGCCCGGTGGCATTGCTCTCCGTCGAGGCCGCCTGAGCGGACGAGGACGTCGAGTCGCTGTTGTCACAGGCCGCAAGCCCCATCACCAGCAGGCCAATACCGACATATTTAACCATCTTGCGCATTGACTTCTTCCTTATTCGATAAACGGCCATGAATGGCTCATGACCCTATCTTAACACAACCGCAACGCCGAACCTTTAACCCGCCTGCAATGCGGAGAAATCAGATTTATCCGTCAGCCTTTTCAACAGGATATTCAGCACCACGCCGTACATCGGCAGGAAGAAGATCAGGCTGATGAGCACTTTGAAACTGTAATCAACCAGCGCAATTTCTACCCAGTGCGTTGCCATAAAGGGATCGGAACTGCGCCAGAAGGCGATGAAGAAGAAGGCGAGGGTATCGCTGACGTTGCCGAACAGCGTCGAGGCGGTCGGTGCCATCCACCAGCGATGGTTTTGCCGCAGGCGGTTGAAGACGTGTACGTCAAGGATCTGACCCAATGCGTAGGCCATAAAGCTTGCTGCGGCGATACGGGCAACGAACAGGTTAAAGTGTGCGAGCGCGCCGAATCCCTGCCACTCGCCCATATAGAACAGGCTGGAGATGACATACGACGCCAGCAGCGCCGGAACCATGACGGCAAAGATGATACGCCGCGCCAGCGGTGCGCCGAAAATACGCACGGTCAGGTCGGTTGCCAGGAAGATAAACGGAAAGCTAAACGCGCCCCAGGTGGTATGAAAACCGAAAATCGAAATCGGCAATTGCACCAGGTAATTACTGGAGATGATCACCAGCAGGTGAAAGAGCGATAGCCAGAACAGCGCTTTCATGCGCTGAGCAGAGGTAAAATGCATCATGTTGTGACCTTTTTAGTGGTTGGGGTGAGGGAACCCAATGAAAACCGCCGCATGATACTGCTTTGGCCGCGCTTTGCAACGGTTGTTTTTCACGCAATCGTTAACCTGACTTGCGTCACAAAAAAGGCGGCGTAAACTATCGCCGTTTTAAATAATGCGAGATGACCATGACCGATTCGTTTTCGACTGCCGACCATACCCTTGATGCGCTGGGCCTGCGCTGCCCGGAGCCGGTAATGATGGTGCGTAAAACCGTGCGTAATATGCAGGTGGGTGAAACGCTGGCGATTGTCGCCGACGATCCGGCAACAACCCGCGATATTCCGGGGTTTTGTACGTTTATGGAGCATGAGCTGGTGGCGCAGGAAACCGGCTCGTTGCCGTATCGGTATTTGATTCGCAAAGGGCATTAATCCAGACTGCGGATACACGTTATACCGTGTGATGCCTGGCGGCGCTTCGCTTGCGCAGGCCTACAGATGGCGGATAACCCGTAGGCTGGGTAAGGCGAAGCCGCCACCCGGCAAAACGATGCACCCAAAACTACGCTTTTCCCCGGCACGTCGGTCTACCACGTTGCCTGGCGGCAATCATCTGCTCCTCACTCGGCCAGATCGCCTTCAGACGCCGCACGGCAGTCACAATATCGTTTTCACTAATGCCCGCAAAACCCAGGATCAGCCCGTAGTGGTTGTCGTCCCCGGTGGCATGCGGCAACCAGAGAGAGCTTAACGGCGTTATTTCGATATTGGCGGCAAGCGCATGCGCCACCAGCAATTGCTCCTGTTCAGCCGACGTGAGGCGCACCGTCACCTGAAGTCCCGATGAGACCTCCGGCATTTCGCCAATGTGCGACAGATGCGTGCGCCAGGCGGTGAGCAGCGCATCACGGCGCGCCCGGCTCACTTTGCGCATTTTACGGATATGCGGCTGAAAATGCCCCTCGGCGATAAAATCAGCCATCACGCGCTGGTCGTTCATCGGCGGCTGGCGCGTTGAAAGGGTGCGTAATAACGTCAGTTTATCCGCCAGTTGCGGCGGAGCGATGAGATAGCCCAGGCGCAGGCCGGGGTACATAACTTTTGAAAACGAACCGATATACATCACCCGGTGGCTTTCATCCAGCGCCGCCAGCGGCATCAGCGGCGGCGCTGCTGTTTTTAGCGGAGTTGACCGCGTATTTTTCACCGAATATGGAAGTGTTTACCTACGGCGCGCGTCTGCTTTCCGGGGTAGGCGGCAGCTTCATGATCCCGTCGGTGCTGGGGATTATCGCCAGTAACTACAAAGGCCCGCAGCAGGCCGTCGCGTTTGGCGCGATTGGCGCGGCGAGCGGCGTCTCTTTTGCCGCAGGGCCAATTATCTGTGGGCTGCTGGTGGATCATCTGGGATGGCGCGCCGCCTTCGCGGCCATTGCCGGGCTATGCATTGTTATTTTCGCCGGCTCTTTCCTGGTGCCGACGCCTGCGAAGCCCGAGCGTAAAGTAACCTTCGATCTGCCGGGCGTCCTGTTGACGGTGATCGGTCTGTTCAGCCTGATCCTTGGCTTCCTGAAAGTCTCAAGCTGGGGGCTTATCACCCCGTTTAACGCGCCGTTCACCGTGATGGGGATTTCACCCGCGCCGGTGCTGGTAGTGTTCGGCCTGATCGTGCTAGGCATTATGCTGAAGTGGGAGCGTTATCGGGAAGAGAAAGTGGGAAGCGCGCTGATCCCGCTCTCGTTCCTGCGTACGCCTCAGGTGCGTAACGGTCTGTATCTGACCGCCTTTATTTTCCTGGCATACGGCTCCGGCATCTTTGTTACCTTCAGCTTTGTCCAGGTGGTTGCCGGGCTTAACGGCATCGAGACCGGGCTGTTAATTCTGCCTTTTGCGCTGGGTGTGGTGATTTTCTCGCTGGGCCTGCCGGTGGTGTATAAAAACGCTAACCCGAAACGGATGTGCCAGCTGGCGCTGCTGATTGGCACGCTGGGATCGGTGCTTTGTATTTTCGGCTTTGAGCCGTCGGATTTCAGCTTTATTGTGCCCGTCGGGATGTGCCTGATCGGCGTGAGTATGGGCATTGTTTCAGCCTACTCCAGCTATATTGTTACCAGCGGCCTGCCTTCACGTGATGCCCAGCAGTCCGGCGGCGTACAGGCGACATCGCGTAACGTCGGCCAGGCGATTGGCGTCGCGGTCTGCGGCATGGTGATGCTTACGGCGATCACCATGAGCGTGCAGGATGCGGCGCGTAGCGATACGCAACTGAGCAGCGACACGCGCACGAAAGTTGCTGATATCACCGTGATTCCGTATCTGAGCGACAGCGCCTTCTCGAAGCTGATGCTGGATCACGGTATTAATCAGACGGACGTTGCGCCTCTTACCACGGTATACAAAACGGCGCGCTTAAATGCGACCCGCGCGGGGATGGTGGCGACAGCGATCATGACGCTGCTGTTCCTGTTCGGCACGCGCAATCTGCCGACCCGGACAAAGGGAAACCAGAACGATGATGCTTCTGACGATAAGAAAAAAATGGCCGTTCGCTAAGCGAGCCCCGGCTTTACTGCATAAAGCTTATCAGCGCTAAGTTTGCCAATGCGTACCTTCTTTGAGGAGGTGCGCGTTTCGCGTTTTTATCTCCCAGGAGAATTGACTATGAGCACGCCGTCAAGCAAGACCCCATGCACGCTCTGGCTACCGCTTTTTATCCTTTGCCTGGCGCAGTTTCTGGCCTCTGCCGACAACGTGACGTTAAGTATCGCGACGGGGAGTTTGATGCGGGAACTGAATGCCAGTATGGCGCAAATCAGCACGGCCAATACGCTGTATCCGCTGGTCGCCGGAACCTTTATGATCGCCGGGGGAATGTTGGGCAGCGTGATCGGCTGGCTAAAAACGTTTCGTATTGGCTGCCTGATTTACCTGGTAGCGGAACTCTGCGCCACCCTCTCTCCCTCCATCACGGTTTTTATCTGGATCGCGCGCCTGCTGGCAGGCGTGGGCGGGAGTTTTATGATCCCATCGGTATTTGGTTTGCTTACTGGCTTATACCACGGCAAACAGCGCGCCGTCGCGTTTGGGGCACTGGGCGCGGCAAGCGGGATCTCCTTTGCGCTGGGGCCGATTGTCTGCGGCGCGCTGCTGGATATGGTCGGCTGGCGCTGGGCGTTTGGTGCGCTGGGCGGCGTACTGGTCGTCATTTTGTGCTGTTCCCTTATCATCAACGAACCTGCCAAAGACAATGCGCCGGTACGCTTTGATTTTCCCGGCCTTATTCTCTCAACCACCGGCCTTTTTTTACTTATCTTCGGCGTGCTGCAAATCTCCAGTTGGGGATTCATCACGCCGTTTGATCCGGCGATTCATTTTTTAGGGATGAGCCCGGCACCTTTTCTTATTCTGAGCGGTCTGATCGTCATTCATTTTATGCTGCGCTGGGAGCGCGTCTGCGAGCGTAAAACCGGCAGCGCTATGATCCCGAAGGCGTTCCTTCATACGCCGCAGGTAAGCACCGGCCTGTATCTGACGGGCTATATCTTTTTTGCTTACAGCGCCGGTATTTTCGTGGTGGTGAGCTTTGTGCAGATCGTCACCGGGCTGACCGCCATTGGTACCGGCCTGCTGATTGTGCCGTTTGCCATCACCCTTGCGGGATGCTCTCTGGGATTGCCGGTACTGATTCGCCAGCGCCGTCCGCGTCGACAATGCCGGGTTGGTCTGATGCTGGGCGTGCTTGGCGCGATGGTGGCCGCGTCGGGAATTTCTGAAGAGCATTTCAGCGTGCCGCTGGTGGTGCTGGGGCTCTGTTTTATCGGCGCGAGTATGGGCACGATTGCGAGTAATGCGCCGTTTCTGGTGACCAGCGCCCTGCCGGATAAAGAAGCGCGGCAGTCAGGCGGTATTCAGGCCGCCGCCCGCGATGTCGGTCAGGCGATGGGGGTGGCACTGGTGAGTATGGTGATGCTCACGATGTTGACGATCGGCATGAAAGATAAGGTCGTTAATGCCCCCGTCAGCCAGCAAACGCGCGACGCGTTGCAGCATCTGGCGGTGGTGCCTTATCTGAACGATCCGCAGTTCACCCTGTTTATGCAGCAGGCGGGCGCGGTGAAAAACGATCTGCCGGTATTAACAAAAACCTACCGGCAATCGCGCGCGCAGGTCACGCGTGCCGGGCTGTATGCGATGGCGCTGCTAACCCTGCTGTTTTTGTGGCCAACGCGGGCGATCCCCCTGACCGAGGGCGAGGAGAAAACAGCCCGCACAGAGTAACTGTTTTAACGTCCTCTACGCAGCAGCCGCAGCGCGTTCGCCGTCACCAGCACCGTCGCGCCGGTATCCGCCAGTACCGCCAGCCACAGGCCGGTGATACCGATTAGGGTCGTCACCAGGAAAATGCCCTTCAGGCCCAGCGCAATGGCGATGTTCTGCCGGATATTGGCGTGCGTCGCGCGGGCAAGGGCGATCGTCTGCGCCAGGCCCGTCAGGCGGTTATGGGTCAGCGCGGCATCCGCCGTTTCCAGCGCCACGTCGGTGCCGCTGCCCATCGCGATGCCAATCGTTGCGGCTTTCATGGCGGGTGCATCGTTGATACCGTCGCCGACCATCGCCAGCGGCATTTGACGGTTCAGCTCGCTTACCGCCTGAACTTTGTCGGCGGGCAGTAGCCCCGCCTTAAAATCCAGCCCCAGTTCACCCGCAATGGCCGCTGCGGCACGCGGATTATCGCCGGTCAACATCACGCCCTGCACGCCAAGCTGATACAGCGCATCCACTGCGTCCCTGGCATCTTCCCGTAACGTATCGCGTAGCGTAATCAGGCCCAGCGCGTTGTCTTCCTGCGCTACCATCACCACCGTTTGACCTTCCTGCTCCAGCGCGCGAATTTGCGCGCTAAACGCCTCGCCGGGGAACTTCTCCGCCGCGCAGATCAGAATTTTTTTCCCCGCGACGAGCGCTTCAATGCCCGCGCCCGGCAGCGTGCGCTGTTCTGTAGCGTCAGGCAGCGTAAGCCCACGGGATTGTGCTTCCCGCACCACCGCCTGCGCCAGCGGATGCGTCGACCCCTGCTCAACGGCAGCGGCAAGCGCCAGCAGCGCATGCTCGTCCATCGCGTAGGGATAAATGCCCGTCACCTGCGGTTTCCCCACGGTCAGGGTGCCGGTTTTATCAAAGGCGATTTGCTGGATACGCCCGAGCTGTTCCAGCGCCGCGCCGCCTTTAATCAGTGCGCCGCATCGTGCCGCCGCCGCCAGCCCGGAGGTAATCGCGGCGGGCGTGGAGATCACCAGCGCGCACGGGCAGCCAATCAGCAGCAGCGTCAGCCCCTTATAAATCCACTCCTGCCAGGCGGCAGCAAACAGCAGGGGTGGTACCAGGGCGACCAGCAGCGCCACCAGCATAATCGCCGGGGTGTAAATGCGGCTGAAGCGATCGATAAAGCGTTCAATAGGTGCGCGCCGCTCCTCGGCTTCTTCAATCAAACGCAGGATGCGGTCGATCGCGCTGTCGCCCGGTTCAGAGGTAACGGTGAGCTGGACCAGACGATCGACGCTGGTGGCACCTGCCGCCACGCTCTCGCCTGCGCTACGCTCTACCGGGACGGATTCCCCGGTCAACGCGCTTTCATCAAAGCTGGCAAACGGCGTCAAAAGCTGACCATCGGCGGGCAGTCGGCCACCGGCGGCGACCTCAATGGTATCGCCGGGGCGGAGATCGCGCTGGGCGATGGTTTCCCGCTGACCGTCGCGCAGCCGCACGGCGGTTTCCGGTTTTAACGCCATAAGGGCGCTGACGCCCTGGCGGGCACGGCTGGCGGCCCAGCCTTCAAGCCGTTCGCCGATCAAAAACAGCAGCAGTACCATTGCCGCCTCTGCCGTCGCACCGATAAACAGCGCGCCGAGGGCGGCGACGCTCATCAGGGTTTCAATGGCGAAGTAGCTGCCGCTCTTGATCAGCCTTAGCGACTGACGCAGGACAGGGTACAGTCCCACCAGGGTGGTGAGGATGAATGCGGCCTGACCTGCCGGGTGGTTAACATGCTCAAACCCCCAGCTTACGGCCATCATGACTATCAGGATAAGTAGCGGCAGATTTTCCCGCAGGCGCGAGGTTGCTGGCGGCGGGGCAGCCTCATGACGCAGCGTATAGCCTGCGTTTTGTACCGCCTGTTCGATTTGCTGACTGACATCGGCAGAGGCATTCACCGCCAGTTTTTCCGTGGCGAACAGCACCTGAACCTGGGTCACGCCCGCCACCTGGCGCACGGCGTTTTCGACCTTACGTGCACAGGCGGCGCAGTCCATTCCTTCGACTTTCCAGCTGTAGCGGGCGTCAGCGACGGCGTCGGCAGGCGCAGTTTCGGCACAGCATGAGGCATCAGCGCAGCAGGACGCTGGTTCCGGCGCAGCGGGCGTAAATTTAAGCGTGGCGAATTGCGGGGCTTTTTTGCCATCAGCATCTGGAGTCGACATTGTACCCTCCGGGTAATGATAATTTTCTCATTACCCGAAGCATACACTCTGGAGTCGACTCCAGAGTCAAGCGCAATCAGAGATAAAGTGAACGCACGATCAAGAAATGTCCGGCGAAGTAGCAGGCGGCCGCAATGGCGCTATCGGCGCGGAAACGGCGACGATAATGGCTACCCAGCCAGACAATGTTACTGAGCAGCAGCAATGCTGCCCCCACGAAAGCAGAAAGTGCCGTGTCGGTAGGGCGGAAGAACCACAGCTCCCCGGCCAGCCAGACCATCACCAGCGTCATGGCGATAAACGTGCAAATCGGCAGGCGTAACTCTTCCAGCCGCGTCCAGACGGTCGCGATCAGCAGCGCACCAATCACCAGCAGCACCAGCGGCAGCGGCCAGAAGAACGACAGCGTCATCTGGCTGGCAAAGTAGATGGTATACAGTAAATGCGAGAGAAAGAACGCGCCGATGGCGTACAGCAGACGCTGGCGTGACAGCAGGGTTAAGGCATCGCCCACCAGCGTCGCGCACAGCCCGGCCAGCACCAGGTAACTGATGGCATTAAACATGGGGGCCTGCCAGGCAAGCAGCAGCAAAAGCAGTAGCGTAACCGGCTTAAATACCCAGCGTTGCCAGACGGGTCCACGATAAGAAGCATCGACATACAGCCAGGCAGAAAAACAGACAGCGATAAATGACCAGAGCATCATAATTCCTTGAATTCGTTATACTCATCGTCTTTCAGGTTGCAGAAATCTTCCCGCAACGCAAAATCCACAGAGTATGTCACTACGCAGGCTTTACGCCCACAGCCCTGTTAATCAGTGTAGTGTCTGGCGCAGGGAGATGACAACGCCAGATCCCGGCTCATTTTTTTGTCGCTTTCAGCTTTTTCTGCCAGGCGACTAGTTCAAAAACGCCAAACAAGAAAATGCGCACCTTTTGGCCGGTAGTTAATGGCGGCCCCTCTTTCGGCTGGGTAGCCTTGAGCAGCGCCAGTTGCAGACCGTGCATCAGAACCATAAACACCATCGCCACATTGATGAAAATATTGGCCGGAAATTTGAATGGATGAACCACATTCAGCAGCAAAAATGCCCAGACGCAGAGCATGAGCAGACGACCAAGATTAATCAGCATGTTGTTCTCCTTGCGCATCGCGCTGATACAGACGGTAAGCCACCTGGCCCGCCACTTTTTCACGGTATAATTGCCAGCTGGCCGGGACCGGCGGCATGCCGTTCTCCACTTCACTCTCTACATAGATAAGCGCGTTATCCGCCAGCCAACCGTGACTTTCCAGCAGGTTCAATGTCTCTTCCAGCAAGCCTTTTCGAAAAGGGGGATCGACAAACACGATATCGTAAGGCGTCCCTGGCCGGTTAAGGAACGCGAGCGTATTACCCGCCTCAACCCGCCCGTGAGTCGCGTTAAGTGTTGCAAGATTTTTCTGTAGCTGCTGGGCGACGCTGCGTTCCATTTCAAGCAGCGTGGCCTGAGCCGCATAGCGTGACAGCGCTTCCAGCCCCAGAGCGCCGCTTCCGGCGAAGCAGTCGAGACAGCGGGCATCGACCATTGACGGGGCTAGCCAGTTAAATAACGTCTCTCTGACCCGATCCGTGGTGGGGCGCAGGCCGGGACTGTCCGGAACCGGTAATTTACGGCCACGCCATTGCCCGCCGATAATGCGGATCTGGCCGCTGCCTGCGTGATTTGGTTTCTTCATCTGATGCTGCTCTGGTCACTATTTCGGCCTGCTATTCTAACGATGCGACGCTTGAGGTGAAACCTTATTCCGCAAGCGGTGATGCGAGTTAAGTTAAGTGATAGACTAGGTTACGAATTTCATCCTGATTTTCAGCGCCCGGCAGTATGGTTCCGGGGCTGAGCTTTGAATTAACAGCGGGGAGTGTGGTCGCAAATGGCGAAAGAGAAAAAACGTGGCTTTTTTTCCTGGCTGGGCTTTGGTCAAAAAGATGACGAGCAAACGGCACAGGCGGAGCAAAAGCCCGATGAACAACTGCCCGTTGCTGATGAGGCCACGCCAGAAGCAGAGCCGCGCAGCGAAGCAGAAACCGACGCGTTTGCTGCTGAAGTCGTTGAGGTAACGGAGCAGGTCGCGGAAAGCACCACACCGGAAGAGGTTGCGGAGCCTGAGCTGGTTGTCGAGCCCGAAGTGGTTATCGAGGTCGAACCGGTCGTTGAGCCTGAAGTGATCATCGAGGTTGAGCCAGTCGTCGAGCCTGAGCCGATCGTGGAACCCGAACCGGTTGCCGTCGTCGAACATGAAGAACTACCGCTGGCGGAAGAGCTGACGCCTGCCACGGTTGAACCCGAAGAGTGGGTTAGCGAACAAGAGCCGTCAGAGCCGGAAGACGCCCCGATTAGTGACGAAGAGCTGGATGCGCTGGCCGCTGAAGCGGCGGAAGAGGCCGTGATCGTGGTGCCGGTTGAGGAAGATGCGGCGCAGGAAGAGGTTGTTCAGGAGCAGGAGAAACCGACCAAAGAAGGTTTCTTCGCGCGTCTCAAACGCAGCCTGCTGAAAACCAAAGAAAATCTCGGTTCCGGATTTATCAGTCTTTTCCGCGGCAAGAAAATCGATGATGATCTGTTTGAAGAGCTGGAAGAACAGCTGCTGATTGCCGATGTGGGCGTCGAAACCACCCGCAAAATCATCGCTAATCTGACCGAAGGCGCGAGCCGCAAGCAGTTACGCGACGCCGAAGCGCTGTATGGCCTGTTAAAAGACGAAATGGGTGAAATCCTCGCAAAAGTGGACGAACCGCTTAATATTGAAGGCAAAACCCCGTTTGTCATTTTGATGGTTGGCGTCAACGGCGTGGGTAAAACCACCACTATCGGCAAACTGGCACGCCAGTTTGAGCAGCAGGGTAAATCGGTGATGCTGGCCGCGGGCGATACCTTCCGTGCCGCCGCGGTTGAGCAGCTTCAGGTATGGGGCCAGCGGAATAATATTCCGGTGGTCGCTCAGCATACCGGTGCCGATTCCGCCTCGGTGATTTTCGATGCGATTCAGGCGGCGAAAGCGCGCCATATTGACGTACTGATTGCCGATACCGCCGGGCGTTTGCAGAACAAAGCGCACCTGATGGAAGAGTTAAAGAAAATTGTCCGCGTGATGAAAAAGCTGGACGTCGACGCGCCGCATGAAGTCATGCTGACGCTGGACGCCAGCACCGGGCAAAATGCGGTAAGCCAGGCCAAACTGTTCCATGAGGCGGTGGGGCTGACCGGGATCACATTGACCAAACTGGACGGCACGGCGAAAGGCGGGGTGATTTTCTCCGTCGCCGATCAGTTCGAAATTCCGATCCGTTACATCGGCGTCGGCGAACGTATAGAGGACTTGCGTCCGTTTAATGCGGGCGATTTTATTGAGGCACTTTTTGCCCGAGAGGATTAACAATGATTCGCTTTGAACACGTCAGCAAAGCCTATCTCGGCGGGAGACAAGCGTTGCAGGGGGTGACTTTTCACCTGCAACAAGGCGAGATGGCCTTCCTGACCGGGCATTCCGGCGCAGGGAAAAGTACGCTGCTTAAGCTGATCTGTGGCATCGAGCGGCCCAGCGCCGGGAAAATTTACTTCAGCGGTCACGACATCAGTCGGCTTAAAAACCGCGAAGTGCCGTTTTTGCGCCGGCAAATCGGGATGATCTTTCAGGATCACCACTTGCTGATGGATCGCACAGTATTCGATAACGTGGCTATTCCGCTGATCATCGCGGGAGCCAGCGGCGATGATATTCGTCGTCGCGTTTCAGCGGCGCTGGATAAAGTCGGACTGCTTGATAAGGCGAGAAACTTTCCTATTCAGCTCTCCGGCGGTGAACAGCAGCGCGTGGGTATCGCCCGTGCGGTGGTGAATAAACCCGCCGTGTTGCTGGCGGATGAACCGACCGGTAACCTGGATGACGCGCTGTCTGAAGGGATCCTGCGCCTGTTTGAAGAGTTTAACCGCGTTGGAGTCACGGTACTGATGGCGACGCACGATATCGGGCTGATTTCGCGTCGTACGTATCCGATGCTGACCCTCAGCGACGGTCATTTGCATGGAGGCTATCACGGTGAATAAACGCGACGCTGTGAATCACATCAGGCAGTTCGGTAATCGCTTCGACCGCTTCCGTAAGCCGCAGGGTGGAGCGGGGGACGGCAATCGCGGTGCGCCAAAACGTAATAAACCCGCGCCAAAAGCTGCCTCGCGCAAGACTAACGTCTTTAACGAGCAGGTGCGTTATGCCTGGCACGGCGCGGTCCAGGATCTTAAAAGCAAGCCGTTTGCGACCTTTCTCACCGTGATGGTGATCGCCATTTCCCTGACGCTGCCAAGCGTCTGCTATATGGTGTACAAGAACGTCAGTGAGGCGGCGGCGCAGTATTATCCTTCTCCGCAAATCACCGTCTACCTGGATAAAGCGCTGGATGACGATGCCGCAGCCCGCGTCGTGGGACAGCTTCAGGCAGAGCAGGGCGTCGATAAGGTCAACTACCTGTCGCGTGAGGAAGCGCTGGGCGAGTTCCGTAACTGGTCAGGCTTTGGCGGCGCGCTGGACATGCTGGAGGAGAATCCGCTTCCTGCTGTGGCAGTAGTGATCCCGAAACTGGACTTCCAGAACACCGACTCGCTTAACACCCTGCGCGACCGCGTCAGCCGCGTGCAGGGCGTAGATGAAGTGCGCATGGACGATAGCTGGTTTGCGCGTCTGGCTTCGCTCACCGGGCTGGTGGGCCGGGTGTCGGCGATGATTGGCATACTGATGATTGCCGCGGTATTCCTGGTCATCGGTAACAGCGTGCGCCTGAGCATCTTTGCGCGCCGCGACAGCATTAACGTACAAAAGCTGATCGGTGCGACGGACGGTTTCATTCTGCGCCCGTTCCTCTACGGCGGCGCGGTACTCGGCTTCTCCGGCGCGTTACTGTCGTTGATCCTCTCAGAAATTTTAGTCATGCGCTTATCCTCAGCGGTGACCGAAGTGGCGAAAGTGTTCGGCACCCAGTTTTCGCTCAGCGGCCTCTCTTTTGATGAGTGCCTGTTGCTGCTGCTGGTGTGTTCGATGATTGGCTGGGTAGCCGCCTGGCTGGCTACAGTGCAACATTTACGTCACTTTACGCCTGACTAAAAAATTTCTGATATACTCTTCCCCTGCAATGCAATATTCCCTGTGCAGGGGAAGCGTAGCCGACCATTCCCGTCTTCCCTTGCCTGACTCTTTCAGCGATATGTCACATTTTGTGCGTAATCTATTCACACGGTTGCATTGAACTTGTGGATAAAATCACGGTCTGATAAAAGAGTGGATGATATTCTCGTTGCTCATACGCACTGGCACGTTTGTTGCTGTACCCCAGAACAAGCCGCTGCCGGTAAGCTGTAAATTGAGAGGATTTGAATGACCAAAGAAATGCAAACTTTAGCTTTAGCCCCTGTTGGTAACCTGGAGTCATACATCCGGGCTGCGAACGCATGGCCGATGTTGACGGCCGATGAAGAGCGGGCGCTCGCTGAAAAGCTGCATTACCAGGGCGATCTGGAAGCAGCTAAGACGCTGATCCTGTCACACCTGCGCTTTGTTGTTCATATTGCTCGTAACTACTCGGGCTATGGTCTGCCGCAGGCTGACCTGATTCAGGAAGGTAACATCGGCCTGATGAAAGCCGTGCGCCGCTTTAACCCTGAAGTGGGCGTGCGTCTGGTCTCCTTTGCCGTGCACTGGATTAAAGCGGAAATTCACGAATATGTGCTGCGTAACTGGCGTATCGTGAAGGTCGCCACCACTAAAGCACAGCGTAAACTGTTCTTTAACCTGCGTAAAAACAAGCAGCGTCTGGGCTGGTTTAACCAGGATGAAGTGGAAATCGTGGCGCGCGAGCTGGGCGTTACCAGTAAAGACGTGCGTGAGATGGAATCGCGGATGGCGGCGCAGGACATGACCTTTGATATGTCTTCCGACGATGAGTCCGACAGTCAGCCAATGGCACCGGTGCTCTACCTCCAGGATAAAACGTCTAACTTTGCCGATGGCATTGAAGACGACAACTGGGAAGAGCAGGCGGCGAACAAGCTGACCGATGCGATGCAGGGACTCGACGAGCGTAGCCAGGCCATCATTCGCGCCCGCTGGCTGGACGACGATAATAAGTCCACGCTACAGGAACTGGCCGATCGTTACGGCGTCTCTGCGGAACGCGTGCGTCAGCTTGAAAAGAACGCGATGAAGAAACTGCGCGCCGCTATCGAAGCGTGATCCGCGCCATACCCCGATAACCCCTGGACACGTCCGGGGGTTTTTGTTTTCTGCCTCCCCACCATAATCCTTTCCTCTGTCTGACTCCTTACATTCACTGGCGTTAATTCACGCTATGGCAAACAATTAGCTGTGCGCTCTATCCATTTCGGGCTTCTTGTGGCAGGGGGTTATCGTGAGTAATGAATCACTCAATCAGCGACGTTTACAGGCAACGCCGCGCGGCATCGGCGTTATGTGCGGCTTCTACGCCGAACGGGCAGAAAACGCGACGCTGTGGGACAGTGAAGGAAAAGAAGTTATTGATTTTGCAGCCGGTATCGCCGTGCTGAATACCGGACATCGCCATCCTGACGTGGTGGCCGCTATCGAAAAACAGCTTCAGGCGTTCACCCATACCGCCTATCAAATCGTTCCTTACGAAAGCTATATTTCGCTGGCCGAGCGCATTAATGCCCGGGTGCCGATCGATGGCGTGGCGAAAACCGCGTTCTTCACCACCGGGGCTGAGGCGGTAGAAAATGCGGTAAAAATAGCGCGCGCTTATACCCGGCGTCCGGGCATTATCGCCTTTGGCGGCGGCTTTCACGGGCGTACCTCTATGACCCTTGCGCTGACCGGCAAAGTTGCACCCTACAAAATCGGCTTCGGCCCGTTCCCTGGCTCCGTCTTTCATGCGCTTTATCCGAACGAACTACACGGCGTCAGCACGGCGGATGCCCTGAAAAGTCTCGAACGTATTTTCAAAGCCGATATCGGGCCGGATCAAGTGGCCGCTATTATTCTGGAGCCGGTGCAGGGTGAGGGCGGATTTAACATCGCGCCGCCGGACTTTATTCAGGCGTTGCGTGAATTGTGCGACACCCACGGCATTTTGCTGATTGCCGACGAGGTTCAGAGCGGCTTTGCCCGTACCGGCAAACTGTTTGCGATGGAGCATTACGCGCAAAAAGCGGATCTTATTACCATGGCGAAAAGTCTGGCGGGCGGGATGCCGCTCTCTGCTGTTGCCGGGTGCGCTGACGTGATGGATGCGCCCGCGCCGGGCGGTCTGGGCGGAACGTATGCGGGGAATCCGCTGGCGATTGCCGCCGCTCACGCGGTACTGGATGTGATTGATGGAGAGCAGTTGTGCGCCCGCGCCCGTGAACTGGGGGCGCATCTGGTGGAAGTGCTTAATAACGCCCGATCAGAGTGCGCATTCATTGCCGATGTTCGTGCGCAAGGCTCAATGGTCGCGGTTGAGTTCAACGATCCGCAGACCGGTGAACCCTCGCCAGAGTTTACCCGACAGGTGCTGGAAACCGCGCTGAGCGAAGGACTGCTGCTATTAAGCTGCGGCGTCTACGGCAATGTCATCCGTTTTCTTTATCCGCTGACGATCCCGGAAGCGCAGTTCCGCAAGGCGCTGGAGATTATTTATCGTGCGTTAACGCGTTAAATCTGCCGTTTTTCCCCGGTAGCGCTGCGCTTGCCGGGGAATTCCTCCGCCCACTTCTTATTACTGCGACAAATTAGCTATTCCAAAATCATAAAAATGGGGTATGTTTTAGCATAGAATGCTGAAAAGACACGCTCAGCACTCTTACAATCAAAATAATGTGTCGCATAACAACATCACAACACACGTAATAACCGCAATAATGGGGAATCTCAGGATGAAAATGAAGGGTAAAGCGTTACTGGCAGGATGTATCGCGCTGTCGTTAAGCAACATGGCGCTGGCTGAAGACATTAAAGTGGCCGTGGTTGGCGCAATGTCAGGCCCGGTAGCGCAGTATGGCGACCAGGAGTTTACCGGCGCTGAACAGGCCGTCGCCGATATCAACGCCAAAGGCGGCGTGAAAGGCAACAAACTGACCATCGTAAAATATGACGATGCCTGCGACCCGAAACAGGCGGTGGCGGTGGCGAACAAAGTGGTTAACGACGGCATCAAATATGTTATCGGCCACCTGTGCTCATCCTCAACTCAGCCCGCGTCGGATATCTATGAAGACGAAGGCATTCTGATGATCACCCCAGCGGCAACCGCGCCGGAACTGACCGCCCGTGGTTACAAACTGATCCTGCGTACTACCGGTCTGGATTCCGATCAGGGGCCGACCGCCGCGAAATATATCCTTGAGAAAGTGAAGCCGCAGCGTATCGCGATTGTTCACGATAAACAGCAGTACGGCGAAGGTCTGGCGCGCGCGGTTCAGGACAACCTGAAGAAAGGCAACGCGAACGTGGTGTTCTTCGACGGTATCACCGCGGGCGAGAAAGATTTCTCCACCCTGGTGGCGCGTCTGAAGAAAGAAAACATTGATTTCGTCTACTACGGCGGTTATCACCCGGAAATGGGTCAGATCCTGCGCCAGGCGCGCGCGGCGGGTCTGAAAACGCAGTTTATGGGACCGGAAGGGGTAGCGAATGTCTCGCTGTCTAACATCGCCGGTGATTCTGCCGAAGGGATGCTGGTGACCAAGCCGAAGAACTACGATCAGGTTCCGGCGAACAAACCGATTGTGGATGCCATTAAAGCGAAGAAACAAGATCCGAGCGGCGCATTCGTGTGGACCACCTACGCGGCGCTGCAATCTCTCCAGGCCGGTCTGAACCAGTCTGACGAGCCGGAAGAAATCGCTAAATACCTGAAGGCGAATAAAGTCGAGACGGTGATGGGGCCGCTGTCCTGGGATGAGAAAGGCGACCTGAAAGGCTTTGAGTTCGGCGTCTTCGACTGGCACGCCAACGGTACGGCGACCGACGCGAAGTAATGATTTTGCTTAACCCTCTCCGTTAAGGGGAGGGTATTCCGTTGGTAACTCTTCTGCCTCCATGTTGAATAATACGCTTACTGGCATTACCGCATGTACGGATTAATATTGTACATATTGAGAGGAACTATGCCTTTGTTAAAGAAGCAGCGCAGCGGGTCTGAACGTGCTGCACAGGTGATTGATCAACATCGTCGGATGGCCCTGAATGATGAATCGTGGGCGCGTGTGATGGATGCACTCAGCAGCTCGCCTGCACCCAATGAAAAACTGAAAAAAGCAGCCGGGCGTCTACAAAGCGTGGACGATTTCATTATTGCGCTTTTTGTGACGCGACAGAATATAACCTTAACGGATTTGATTGCGGCGAATTGAAACGTAACCGGCATCACGCTCGGACGTCTGACCATAGACAAAACGCTCTCCTCTTCGACATGATAAAACAGCGATGGCCCTGTTGAATTTATATTTCTCTTGTGGGGTAAACCTTAGAAAGGTTCAGCCTGTAGGCGTAGCGACTGCTAAGTTCATTTGCTATTTTTTCAGCTATCCGGTCAGGCTTTTCCATTGAAAATATTTGCAGATCGCCCATCTCTATATATTCATGAAACCGTTGGCTGAATTTTTCTTCTTCTTTTTCTTTAAATAAAGACAAACCTCGATTAAGTTGGCGGTCTAAAATACAATTCAATGCTTCATCATAATTTGGCGAGGGCATTATCAACACAGAAATTCCATTTTCTCTTACTACTCTTTTGTTATCATTTACTATATCCGCACGAATGTCGGTGGATAAAAATCCTGAAGAAAGAATAAATAATGCGCTATGACCAGAGTACTCAATAAGTAATTTATTTAATAATGCGGAGTTCTGTTCAATATAGGATTCATAGCCATTAAGGGCTATATACTCTCTGATATTCATTATCCTTTCACAGAACTCATCATCGAGATCTATCGCAGTATATCCGAGTATGCCAGACAGAGTTTTGCCAACGCTACTTTTACCTGCGCCTCCGGGTCCTATTAGAAAAATGTGATCTTTCATATACCCCACATTGTCATTACATCCAGCATTTAAAATAACACTCCCGGAGTCAGATATTTTTAATTAAGAGCTATATGAGAACATCAATTTTGTTGTGTAAGCGTGAAGTGGGTCGCATAATTTATTCAGTAACAACCAGGTCGTGAGTCATAGTTTTCATTGCCCTCATAATATAGTGATCGCGATGGGGCATAAACGCATCGCGAAAACCCACCAGCGTTTCGGCAAACAGCCATTGCCTGGGACATGATGTCGGCTGTCAGAACAGCAAAGAGATTCACCTGCTCCGGTTTACCAGCCACCGCCACCGCCCCCACCTGATCCGCCGCCGGACGATCCTCCGCCTGACGATCCTGAACCGCTGGAACCAGAATCTGACGATCCGCCTCCTGTACTGCTGGATTTCTCTTCAGATGCGCTATGGCACGCCTGACTAAAGTGATGCACGTTCCCCCAGTCTGCGTTTTCAAAGACCTCTGATATCGCACCAGTGCTGGCCAGATAGTTTGCAAAGGTGTTCGCCCAGGTTTTGCCTGTGTCCAGCGCCAGGGCGACCGGTAGCAGGCTTTCAAAGTGAGCGATCATCTGCTCGGGTGGATAGAGCACCTGATAACGATGCTTTTCCGCCGTTTTGAGATAGCGCTTCAGACCTTTGGCAACGGCTAACTCATTCAGCCCGCGCTGTGTATAGCGGGGCGTTTTCCAGCCAATAATTGTGCACAGCACGATGGCAGCCAGCCATGCGCCGATGTATCCGGCAGGAAGCTGGGTGATGGGCGATGCGCCAGTTATAAAGGCTCCGGCACCAAAAGTGGCAAAAGGACCAAAGATAAGCGCCAGAAAGACAGGAACGCCGCCCCAGGTGCGTAACGTTTTCAGTGGGTTACATAAAAATTTCACTAAAAAAATCACTAGTGGGAGGCCGATGAGTAAAAATAACAGGCCCGGTACAGCAAGCACGGCGGCCAGAGGCGAAAACCAGACGCCGCACACCACCGGTATCAGCAGCGCAATAGAGATGCAATACAGCAGCGGCTTGCTCCACGGACGGAAGAGGTGCATATGCTGCTCTTCATGATGTTTTGTTAGCCATTTGCGGGCTTTTATTAGTGGGCGCTGATGGACTTTATTGAGATCGATATTCTTCCGCCTGCCGCTAAAAATCATCTCTGACAGCTTTTTATCATCAGCATTTAATCGCGGATTCTCTTCGTCAGGCAGGCGGGAAAACCACAGTTCATCAACAGAAGAGGAAGACCATTTTTTCCCGGATTTGCTCTTTTTCGTCAGCTTTGCAGCCCGTTTGGCAACCAGTCCCAGCAGATCGCTGCTGAACCCCACATCGTCATACTTACGTTGGGTGAGATAACGCAGATAACCCGGCGACATTGTTTCCGGCAGGGCGAACAGCGGTATCACCGGCGGCATTTTCAGACCCGTCGCGGTGATGTTTTTGCGCCACCAGTACCCATAGTAAAACACCATAAGCAGTAGCGGGATCCAGATCACGCTGGTTTCAGGCGTAGGTAACAGCAGATGTATCAGCGGCTGAACGGCCTTTGGTGCAGGCGCGCTGGCAAGAATATCACGAGGCCACGTATAGACGACGGTCAGCCCTTCACCCTCCGCCAGAGCTCGTGACGTTAGTACGTCGCCATCGGGGAAAATCAGGGCGTTGTGATCTTTTTCTCCGCGCGCGCCGGTATAGACATCAATGGAGCGCAGCCGGGCGTCTTTACCCTCCGCATTCAGGTGGCTGGCGGCGTCAGGAAGCTCCAGATGAAAGCTGGCTTTACTGACCGGCCACGCCCAGTCGTTACCGGTGACGTTCCAGTAAAGTTCATCCCAGCCGGGAAAACGGCTGAAATGGTTGCTGACCTGATAGCGGATCTCATAGTTATAGATCCCCGGCTTAAGGACGCGTTCGGCGTTGCCAATACGGACGGTCAGCGTCTTCGCAGACGGGTCTGTGCTGTAGGGTTCTGCGACGCCATTCAGTAATACCGACTTAATCGCATAGTTAACGGTAAAAATTTTGCCGTCCTGGCGGTTCCATGTCAGGGGCAGCGTACGAAATATGCCGCGTCGGATCGTTTTCCCCAGCGCGAGCACTTTAATATTTTCCTGCATCTCCATGCTGCCATCAGGGTTAAAGCGCGCCCGTGAATCGAATGACAGAATGTGCTCATAGGCGGGCACCAGGCGGGACTTTTGCAAAGAAAGCGGTGGCGCGTTGTTAATGCTTTCACTTATGGCCGTGACAGGGAGCAGGCCAATAAACAGCACTAATAGCCATCCTGAAACGCGCAGTATCCGTGTAAACAACTCAGGCATGCCTCACTCCATCCGGGGCAGTTTAGCTTCTTCAGGATCGTCAAGTTCGAAGAAGTCTTCCGTTTTAAAATGAAACAGGCGAGCCAGCAGCAGGCTGGGGAACGATTCGACCAGAATGTTATAGTCGCGTACGGTGCCGTTGAAATAGCGGCGGGCAAGCTGGAGATGTTCTTCTATTTCGGCAAGCGCCTGTTGTAAGGAGAGAAAGTTTTCGCTGGCTTTGAGTTCTGGCCAGGCTTCTGCGAGGGCGAATATCCGGCCCAGCGTTTTTGAATAGCGCTGTTCGTTGTCGGCAATCTGCCGTGGAGAGCCGACCAGTTCGCCACGCTGGCGCGCTATCTCCTCCAGCAGCGTTTTTTCATGCTCAGCATAACGTTTGACCAGATTAAACAGGTTGGGGGCGAGCTCATGTCGACGCTTAAGCTGCACGGCTATACCGCTCCATGCCTCGTCTTTGTAGCGACGCAGGGTGATAAAGCGGTTATAGAGAATGATCATCCAGACCAGCACCACGGCAATGACGGCGAGCCCGATATAAATTTCCATGTATTGAGTCCTTGTCCAGCGCCTGACCCATCAGGCGGGTTATTCGCTGTCAAAGATTATATCGTCGGCGGCGAGAAAATGTCCGCTGGATGTACCTGTGAATTTTAATAGGTAGATATAGCGGATTGCAGGACCGCAAATACGCTCCGCCCAACAGCGGCGGGCGGCACTTGCGCAAGATCTTTGCCTGGTGTTCCTTATGCTCAAGCAGTATCTGGATGAGCCGGGTTCTGGAAAAAGATCGCAAACTCCGGCAGCGTCGAAAGGTGAACTACCGCTTCTCCCAGCCGTTCGCCTGCGCGGTAAAGCCCAGCGCCTGCATAAACGCCGCCATCACGCCCCGGTCTTCCACGCCGACATCTGCCATCCACCATGAGGCGATGTCAGGGTTATCGCGCACAATCTCTTCCACCAGATACTGACCTACGCCGCGACGGCGGGTCACTTCGCGCACGCGCAGGGAATCCAGTGCACCTTCGGTACCGCTTAACGTTACGCGGACTGCGCCAAGCAGACGCTCATTAAAGCGCGCCGCGTAGAGACGATGAGTATCATCAACGCGTAGCGAAGAGGGTGAATACTCCGGCCAGATTTTACCCAAATCGACATAATCCTGAGCGCTCAGTGTTTCCAGGCGGATGATAGTCAGTTTCATTAGCGGCATATCCAAAGCAAAAAAGTATGACGATTTTACTCATTTTCCTCAGGCATACGCTTTCTCTTTTTTGAAGCATTTATCAGGTGATTAATTTTTGACAAGACCAAAGCGCAGCGTGAAACAGTAAGGATCGAAAAATAAGCAGAATTTTAACCTGACAGGTAGCATTTTATTCCGCGTATTGTCCCGTTATTTTATGCTGCGATGCGGACTTTTTTTGTTTATCTCCGCCCTAATACAGAATATTATCTCTGCTTAATCGACTGAAATATAGAGATTTTAGTCTGGATTGCGCCAGAAAACAGTGCTAAACCATTAAAGATGCTGGTAAAAGTAGCGTTGTTTACAAAAAGTACAGAATGCTTTTTAACCATAAAAAAACAAAATATTTACATCATCACGAACGGGGATTCAGAAGTATGAAAAGGAATGCAAAAACACTTATTGCAGGCATCATTGCGCTGGCGTGCTCACACACCGCGATGGCGGATGACATTAAAGTCGCCGTCGTCGGCGCGATGTCCGGTCCGGTAGCCCAGTGGGGCGATATGGAGTTCAACGGTGCACGCCAGGCGATTAAAGACATTAATGCTAAAGGCGGCGTAAAGGGCAACAAGCTGGTCGGCGTGGAATATGACGATGCCTGCGATCCAAAACAGGCGGTGGCCGTCGCCAACAAAATCGTTAATGACGGCATCCAGTATGTTATCGGTCATCTCTGCTCCTCCTCAACGCAGCCTGCCTCTGATATCTATGAAGATGAAGGCATTCTGATGATCACGCCGGGAGCAACTAACCCTGAACTGACCCAGCGAGGCTATCAGTACATCATGCGTACCGCCGGGCTGGATTCGTCGCAGGGGCCGACCGCTGCAAAATATATTCTGGAAACGGTGAAGCCGCAACGTATCGCCATTATTCACGACAAGCAGCAGTATGGCGAAGGGCTGGCGCGTTCGGTGCAGGATGGCCTGAAAAAAGGCAATGCCAATATTGTCTTCTTTGATGGCATCACCGCCGGGGAAAAAGATTTCTCCGCGCTGATCGCCCGCCTGAAGAAAGAGAATATCGATTTCGTGTATTACGGCGGCTACTACCCGGAGATGGGGCAGATGCTGCGCCAGGCGCGTTCCGTCGGCCTGAAAACGCAGTTTATGGGACCGGAAGGTGTGGGTAACGCCTCGCTTTCCAACATCGCCGGCGATGCGGCGGAAGGGATGCTGGTCACAATGCCAAAACGTTATGACCAGGATCCCGCAAACAAGGGTATCGTTGATGCGCTGACGGCGGAGAAAAAAGATCCGAGCGGACCTTACGTCTGGATCACCTACGCTGCCGTGCAGTCGCTGGCAACGGCAATGGATCGCAGCGGCAGTCAGGAACCGCTGGATTTAGTGAAAGATTTGAAAGCGCACGGGGCAAATACCGTGATTGGGCCGCTGAACTGGGATGAAAAAGGCGATCTGAAGGGATTTGAGTTTGGTGTCTTCCAGTGGCACGCCGATGGGTCTTCCACGGCAGCCAAATAATAGTCCCGCCGCCTGGCTCCGTCCGGGCGGGTTGAGAAAGGTTATTTTATGTCCGAGCAGTTTCTCTATTTCTTGCAGCAGATGTTTAACGGCGTCACGCTGGGAAGCACCTACGCGCTGATCGCCATCGGCTATACGATGGTTTACGGCATTATCGGCATGATCAACTTCGCCCACGGCGAGGTTTACATGATTGGTAGCTACGTCTCCTTCATGATCATCGCCGCGCTGATGATGATGGGTATTGATACCGGCTGGCTGCTGGTGGCCGCCGGGTTCATCGGGGCCATTGTGATTGCCAGCGCCTACGGCTGGAGCATCGAACGGGTGGCCTACCGCCCGGTGCGCAGCTCCAAGCGCCTGATTGCGCTGATCTCCGCCATCGGGATGTCGATCTTCCTGCAAAACTACGTCAGCCTGACCGAAGGCTCGCGCGATGTGGCGCTGCCCAGCCTGTTTAACGGCCAGTGGACCGTCGGCAGCAGCGAAAACTTCTCTGCCTCCATTACCACCATGCAACTGGTGATTTGGATTGTGACCTTCGTGGCAATGCTGGCGCTGACGATTTTCATCCGCTATTCGCGGATGGGACGTGCCTGTCGTGCCTGTGCGGAAGACCTGAAAATGGCAAGCCTGCTGGGCATTAATACCGACCGGGTGATTGCGCTGACCTTCGTTATCGGCGCGGCAATGGCGGCGGTAGCGGGTGTGCTGCTCGGACAGTTCTACGGCGTGATTAACCCTTACATCGGTTTTATGGCCGGGATGAAAGCCTTTACCGCCGCAGTGCTCGGTGGCATCGGCAGCATTCCGGGGGCGATGATCGGCGGCCTGATTCTGGGCGTGGCCGAAGCGCTTTCCTCCGCCTACCTGAGTACGGAATATAAAGATGTGGTGTCGTTTGCTCTGCTGATTCTGGTGCTGCTGGTTATGCCAACCGGTATCCTGGGCCGCCCGGAGGTAGAGAAAGTATGAAACCGATGCATTTTGCGATGGCGCTGCTTTCTGCCGCGATGTTCTTCGTGCTCGCCGGCGTCTTTATGGGCGTTCAACTGGAGCTGAACGGGACGAAACTGGTGGTTGATACGGCGGCGGACATCCGCTGGCAGTGGATTTTTATCGGTACGGCGGTGGTGTTTTTCTTCCAGATGCTGCGCCCGGTGGTCCAGAAGTCGCTGAAAAGCGTCTCGGGGCCGAAGTTTGTCCTGCCAGCGATTGATGGCTCAACGGTTAAGCAAAAGTTGTTTCTCCTGGCGCTGCTGGTGATTGCCGTGGCATGGCCGTTTATGGTCTCACGCGGGACGGTGGATATCGCCACCCTGACTATGATCTACATTATTCTCGGCCTGGGGCTGAACGTGGTGGTCGGGCTGTCTGGCCTGCTGGTACTTGGCTACGGCGGTTTCTATGCCATCGGTGCCTACACTTTCGCGTTGCTGAATCACTATTACGGTCTCGGCTTCTGGACCTGCCTGCCGCTGGCCGGGCTGGTGTCGGCGGCGGCGGGCTTCCTGCTCGGCTTCCCGGTATTGCGCCTGCGCGGCGACTACCTGGCAATCGTGACCCTGGGGTTCGGTGAAATCGTCCGTATCCTGCTGCTTAATAATACCGAAGTCACTGGTGGCCCGAACGGTATCAGTCAGATCCCGAAACCGACGCTGTTTGGTCTGGAGTTCAGCCGCAGCGCGCGCGAGGGTGGCTGGGATACCTTCAGCAACTTTTTTGGCGTGAAATACGATCCATCTGACCGGGTGATCTTCCTTTATCTGGTGGCGCTGCTGCTGGTGGTGTTCTCGCTGTTCGTGATTAACCGTCTGCTGCGGATGCCGCTGGGCCGCGCGTGGGAAGCGCTGCGCGAAGACGAAATCGCCTGCCGCTCGCTGGGCCTGAACCCGACGCGTATTAAGCTGACGGCTTTTACCATCAGCGCCGCGTTCGCAGGCTTTGCCGGTACGCTGTTTGCTGCACGCCAGGGATTCGTCAGCCCGGAATCGTTTACCTTCGCCGAGTCGGCCTTTGTACTGGCGATTGTGGTACTGGGCGGCATGGGATCGCAATTTGCGGTGATCCTGGCGGCGGTCCTGTTGGTGGTATCGCGCGAATTGATGCGTGATTTTAACGAATACAGCATGTTGATGCTGGGTGGTTTGATGGTTCTGATGATGATCTGGCGTCCGCAGGGGCTTCTGCCGATGACCCGTCCGCAGCTAAAACTGAAAAACGGTCAGGCGAAAGGAGAGCAGGCATGAGTCAGCCATTATTATCCGTTAACGGCCTGATGATGCGTTTTGGCGGCCTGCTGGCGGTCAATAACGTCTCGCTGGAACTGCATCCACAGGAGATCGTCTCGCTTATCGGCCCCAATGGCGCAGGGAAAACGACGGTCTTTAACTGTCTGACGGGGTTCTATAAACCGACCGGCGGCACCATTATGCTGCGCGATCAGCATCTGGAAGGGCTGCCGGGCCAGCAAATTGCGCGGATGGGCGTGGTACGAACTTTCCAGCATGTGCGTCTGTTCCGTGAGATGACGGTGATTGAAAACCTGCTGGTGGCGCAGCATCAGCAACTGAAAAGCGGCGTCTTCTCCGGCCTGCTGAAAACGCCGTCCTTCCGTCGCGCCCAGAGCGAGGCGCTGGATCGTGCGGCGACCTGGCTGGAGCGTATTGGTTTGTTAGCACACGCCAACCGCCAGGCCAGCAACCTGGCGTATGGCGATCAGCGTCGTCTGGAGATCGCCCGTTGCATGGTCACGCAGCCGGAGATCCTGATGCTGGATGAACCGGCGGCGGGTCTGAACCCGAAAGAGACCAAAGAACTGGACGAGCTAATCGTGGAGTTACGCAGTCACCACAACACCACCATCCTGCTGATTGAGCATGATATGAAGCTGGTGATGGGCATCTCCGACCGCATTTATGTCGTCAATCAGGGCACGCCGCTGGCCAGTGGCACGCCGGAGCAAATTCGTAATAACCCGGACGTGATCCGCGCTTACCTGGGTGAGGCATAAGATGGAAAAAGAGATGTTGTCCTTCGATAACGTGAGCGCCCACTACGGTAAAATTCAGGCGCTACATGACGTCAGCCTGACGATTAATCAGGGCGAAATCGTCACCCTGATCGGCGCGAACGGCGCGGGAAAAACCACGCTGCTCGGCACCCTGTGCGGCGATCCGCGCGCAACCAGCGGTCGTATTGTGTTTGACGGTAAAGACATTACTGACTGGCAAACGGCGAAAATTATGCGCGAGGCGGTGGCGATTGTCCCGGAAGGGCGTCGCGTCTTTTCGCGTATGACGGTAGAAGAGAACCTGGCGATGGGCGGCTTCTTTGCCGATCGCGACCAGTTCCAGAGTCGTATCAAGTGGGTTTATGAACTGTTCCCGCGCCTGCACGAGCGCCGTATTCAGCGTGCGGGCACCATGTCCGGCGGCGAACAGCAGATGCTGGCGATAGGCCGCGCGCTGATGAGCCAGCCGCGCTTGCTATTGCTGGACGAACCTTCCCTGGGTCTGGCACCGATCATCATCCAGCAGATTTTCGATACCATCGAGCAACTGCGCGAGCAGGGAATGACTATCTTCCTCGTCGAGCAGAACGCCAATCAGGCACTGAAGCTGGCAGACCGCGGCTACGTGCTGGAAAATGGTCACGTGGTGCTGTCCGATACCGGTGACGCCCTGCTGGCGAATGAGGCGGTGAGAAGCGCGTATTTGGGCGGGTAAGTCGTTTTGCCCGGTGGCGCTGCGCTTGCCGGGCTATTTCCCGCCATCTAACTTTCATCAATCCATCATCTCCCCGACGCCTGGCTGTCATTTCTTCGTCATCAAACAGTTATTTTTCTGTCATTCGCACATGTCATGTTAATTCGCGAACACGAAACGCGTGATTCCGCGCATCCGGCACAACAAGAGAGATAAGCGAATGACATCGTTACGACATACAGCATTGGGAATGGCGCTAAGTCTGGCATTTGCTGGCAACGCCCTTGCCGTTACCACCATTCCGTTCTGGCATTCAATGGAAGGGGAACTGGGTAAAGAAGTCGATTCTCTGGCGCAGCGTTTTAATCAGGCCAATCCGGATTATAAAATTGTGCCGACCTATAAAGGCAACTACGAACAGAGCCTGAGCGCGGGTATCGCGGCGTTTCGTACCGGCAACGCGCCTGCCATTTTGCAGGTTTATGAAGTCGGTACAGCGACCATGATGGCGTCGAAGGCGATCAAACCGGTATATGAAGTGTTTAAAGATGCGGGTATTAACTTCGACGAGTCGCAGTTTGTGCCGACCGTGTCTGGTTATTACACCGATTCAAAAACCGGGCATCTGCTGTCCCAGCCGTTCAACAGTTCCACCCCCGTCCTGTATTACAACAAAGACGCCTTTAAAAAAGCCGGTTTAGATCCGGAGCAGCCGCCGAAAACCTGGCAGGATCTGGCGGCATATACCGCGAAGCTGAAAGCCGCGGGCATGAAATGCGGCTATGCCAGCGGCTGGCAGGGCTGGATCCAGATCGAAAACTTCAGCGCCTGGCATGGTCTGCCGGTCGCGACTAAAAACAACGGCTTCGACGGCACCGATGCGGTGCTGGAGTTCAACAAGCCAGAGCAGGTTAAGCATATCGCCTTGCTGGAAGATCTGAATAAGAAGGGCGATTTCAGCTACTTCGGACGTAAGGACGAATCGACCGAGAAGTTCTATAACGGTGACTGTGCCATTACCACCGCCTCTTCCGGCTCGCTGGCTGATATTCGCCACTATGCCAAATTCAACTACGGCGTGGGGATGATGCCATATGATGCGGACGTAAAAGGCGCGCCGCAGAACGCCATTATCGGCGGGGCCAGCCTGTGGGTGATGCAGGGTAAAGATAAAGACATTTACACCGGCGTGGCGAAGTTCCTCGATTTCCTCGCGAAGCCGGAAAACGCGGCGGAATGGCACCAGAAAACCGGCTATCTGCCGATCACGACAGCCGCTTATGACCTGACCCGCAAGCAAGGGTTCTATGACAAGAATCCGGGCGCGGATATTGCTACCCGTCAGATGCTGAACAAGCCGCCGTTGCCGTTCACCAAAGGGCTGCGTCTGGGCAATATGCCCCAGATCCGTACCATTGTGGATGAAGAACTGGAAAGCGTATGGACCGGCAAGAAAACCCCGCAGCAGGCGCTGGATGCGGCGGTAGAGCGTGGTAATCAACTGCTGCGCCGCTTTGAGCAGTCGACGAAATCGTAATGTGAAATGCCGGAGTGCGGCTTCGTTTTGTCCGGCATTGAGAGTTTAAACGTCGGAGGTGGTTGCGCGTTCTCCGGCCGACGAGCGCTAAAATGCCGGGTGGCGCTGCGCTTACCCGGCCTACGATACTACGTACGCACTGCGCTTACCCGGCCTACGATACTGCGTTATGCACCCTGTAGGCCGGGTAAGGCGAAGCCGCCACCCGGCATTTTCTGGAAAGAGTCGATTTATGTCATCATCCCGTCCGGTATTCCGTTCCCGCTGGTTACCCTATGCGCTGGTCGCCCCGCAACTGATCATTACGGTTATATTCTTTATCTGGCCTGCGGGCGAAGCGCTGTGGTACTCGCTGCAAAGCGTCGATCCATTCGGCTTCTCCAGTCAGTTCGTCGGGCTGGCTAACTTTGTCGCCCTGTTTCACGACAGCTATTACCTTGACTCCTTCTGGACGACGATAAAATTCAGCGCGCTGGTCACCTTCAGTGGCCTGATCGTCTCCCTGTTTTTCGCCGCGCTGGTGGATTACGTTGTCAAAGGTAGCCGCTTCTACCAGACGTTGATGCTGCTGCCCTACGCTGTCGCGCCCGCAGTCGCGGCCGTCTTGTGGATCTTTTTGTTCAACCCCGGACGCGGGCTAATCACGCACGCGCTGGCATCATTCGGCTATGACTGGAATCACGCGCAAAATAGCGGTCAGGCAATGTTCCTGGTGGTGTTCGCCTCGGTCTGGAAGCAGATCAGCTATAACTTCCTGTTCTTCTTCGCCGCGCTGCAATCCATTCCCCGCTCGCTGGTGGAAGCCGCCGCAATTGACGGCGCGGGGCCGGTACGCCGCTTCTTTAAACTGTCGCTACCGCTGATTGCGCCGGTGAGCTTCTTCCTGCTGGTGGTCAATCTGGTATATGCCTTCTTCGACACCTTCCCTGTGATCGACGCCGCTACCGCAGGCGGGCCGGTACAGGCAACCACGACGTTAATCTACAAAATTTATCGCGAAGGCTTTGCCGGACTGGATCTCTCCGCCTCCGCCGCTCAGTCGGTGGTGTTGATGTTCCTGGTTATCATCCTGACGGTGATCCAGTTCCGCTACGTTGAAAGTAAGGTGCGCTACCAATGATTGAGAATCGTCGCGGGCTGACGATATTCAGCCATACCATGCTGATCCTGGGGATCGTGGCGATCCTGTTTCCGCTGTACGTCGCCTTTGTCGCGGCGACGCTGGATAACCAGGCGGTGTTTGACACGCCGATGACGTTGATCCCCGGCACGCACCTGCTGGAAAACATGAAAACCATCTGGGTCAACGGCGTGGGCGTCAACAGCGCGCCGTTCTGGCGGATGATGCTCAACAGTTTCATCATGGCGTTCAGCATCACGGTGGGCAAAATCGCCGTCTCGATGCTCTCTGCGTTCGCCATCGTCTGGTTCCGCTTTCCGCTACGTAATCTGTTCTTCTGGATGATTTTTATCACCCTGATGTTGCCGGTGGAGGTACGTATTTTCCCGACGGTGGAAGTGATCGCCAACCTGAAAATGCTCGACAGCTATGCGGGCCTGACGCTGCCCCTGATGGCCTCGGCCACCGCAACGTTTCTGTTCCGCCAGTTTTTTATGACCCTGCCGGATGAACTGATGGAAGCGGCGCGTATCGACGGCGCATCGCCAATGCGCTTCTTCTGCGACATTGTGCTGCCGCTCTCGCGTACCAACCTGGCGGCGCTGTTTGTGATCACCTTTATCTACGGCTGGAATCAGTATCTGTGGCCGCTGCTGATTATCAGCGACGTTAACCTGGGCACCGCCGTGGCGGGTATCAAAGGGATGATTGCCACCGGGGAAGGGACGACGCAGTGGAATCAGGTGATGGCGGCGATGCTACTGACGCTGATCCCACCGGTCATTATTGTGTTAGCCATGCAGCGCGCGTTTGTGCGTGGCCTCGTCGACAGTGAGAAATAAGATGGCAGGTTTAAAATTACAGGCAGTCACCAAAAGCTGGGACGGCGGAAAAACCCAGGTTATTCAGCCGCTAACCGTAGACGTGGCGGACGGCGAGTTTATCGTGATGGTCGGCCCGTCCGGCTGTGGGAAATCGACGTTACTGCGGATGGTGGCCGGGCTGGAGCGCGTGACCAGCGGCGATATCTGGATCGACAGGCAGCGAGTGACGGAAACTGAGCCGAAAGATCGCGGTATCGCGATGGTGTTTCAGAACTACGCCCTGTATCCGCATATGAGCGTGGAAGAAAACATGGCCTGGGGCCTGAAAATACGCGGCATGGGGAAAGGACATATTGCCGAGCGGGTGAAAGAGGCGGCGCGGATTCTGGAGCTGGACGGCCTGCTGAAACGACGTCCGCGTGAGCTTTCCGGCGGTCAGCGTCAGCGCGTGGCGATGGGGCGGGCAATCGTGCGCGATCCGGCGGTCTTCCTGTTTGACGAACCGCTCTCTAACCTTGACGCCAAACTGCGGGTGCAGATGCGCCTTGAGCTGCAACATTTACATCAGCGCCTGAAAACCACCTCGCTGTACGTCACGCATGATCAGGTGGAGGCGATGACCCTTGCTCAGCGGGTCATGGTGATGAATAAAGGCGTGGTAGAACAAATCGGCACGCCTGTAGAGGTCTATGAAAAACCGGCCAGTCGTTTTGTGGCGAGCTTTATCGGCAGCCCGGCGATGAATTTGCTGGAGGGGCGCATCAGCAACTCCGGCAGTCATTTTGAACTGGAAAGCGGGATGGCGTTGCCAATCAACTGGTATTATCGCGGCTATGCCGGGCGTAAAATGACGCTGGGTATTCGTCCCGAGCATATTGCGCTAAGCTCGCAGGCGGAAGGCGGCGTGCCGCTGGTGATGGATACGCTGGAGATGCTGGGCGCAGATAACCTGGCGCACGGGCGCTGGGGCGAGCAAAAGCTGGTTGTGCGCCTGGCGCATAAAGAGCGGCCAGTGGCAGGCAGTACGCTGTGGCTGCATATGGCGGAAGCGCATTTGCATCTTTTTGATGGTGAAACGGGACAACGCGTATGAGTAACTGGCCTTATCCTCACATTGTCGCCCATCGCGGTGGCGGTAAACTGGCTCCGGAAAACACTCTTGCCGCCATTGATGTTGGCGCGCAACTGGGGCATACGATGATCGAGTTTGACGTCAAGCTGTCGCGGGACGGGCAGATTTTTTTGCTGCACGACGACAATCTTGAACGCACCAGTAACGGCTGGGGCGTGGCAGGACACTTAACGTGGAATGAGCTGCTCAACGTTGACGCCGGAAGCTGGTTTAGCGGCGAATTTAAAGGCGAGCCGCTACCGCTGCTGTCGCAGGTGGCGGATCGCTGCCATGAACACGGCATGATGGCCAATATCGAAATTAAACCCACCACCGGTAGTGGACCGCAAACCGGCAAGGTTGTGGCGCTTGCCGCGCGCGAACTGTGGAAGGGCATGACCGCGCCGCTGCTCTCTTCCTTTGAGATTGACGCGCTGGAAGCAGCACAGGAAGTGGCTCCGGAACTGCCGCGCGGGCTGCTGCTGGATGAGTGGCGCGACGACTGGCGCGAGCTAACTTCGCGGCTGGGCTGCGTGTCGATTCATCTTAATCATACGTTGCTGGATGAAGGACGGGTGGGCGCGTTACGCGACGCTGGTTTACGCATCCTCGTGTATACCGTCAACCAGCCCCAGCGCGCGGCACAATTGCTGCGCTGGGGCGTGGACTGCATTTGTACCGATCGCATTGACCTGATCGGGCCAGATTTCCAGCCAGATTAACGCACCGAAGACGACGGCGTAACGGTATTATTCAGCATGTCGCCGTTCTTTTTCTCGGTCAGCATATGTTGCTGACCGCTGCTCAACATGCCGCCGTTGGTGTTCGGCAGTACCTGCTCATGCGGCTGGTTCTGAAGCAGCCGCTCCGAGTTGTTATTCATCTGCGTTTGCAGATGTTGCTGCTGCATACGCGTCTGCGTCTGGAGCTGCTGGTTCAGCATCCCTTTCTGCTGGATTTGCTGATTTTGCATCTGCGTTTGCATCCGTTGCTGGCTGGGGATCTGGTAGCCAGGCTGATTCGGGTTATTCATGGTGTTCAGTGGCTGCGCCAGAACGACAGCGGGTACAAAAAGCGACAGAAGTAAAAGTCGTTTCATCTGCTTTTCCTCCTCCAGTAGATTCTCTTAAGTGTAATCGCTTTCCGTCAAAACGATGATCTTTTAAGCATTGTGGACCAGGCTTAAGCGGGGACTCATCCCTCATATCTCTGGAGAAAAACGATGATGAAACCGACGTTTTTGCGCTGGGTGGCGGTTGCTGCCCTGATGGCAGGAAGATGTTTTGGCGTGACGGCGGCACCGCCAGTCTCTTACGGCGTTGAGGCCGATGTCTTTCATCCGGTGGTGGCGAAGCAGGGTATGGTCGCCTCGGTGGATGAAATGGCGACGCAGGTAGGCGTTGATATCCTGAAAGAGGGTGGTAATGCGGTGGATGCCGCCGTGGCAGTCGGCTATGCGCTGGCGGTGACGCATCCGCAGGCGGGCAACCTCGGCGGCGGCGGCTTTATGCTGCTGCGTACCAAAGACGGCAACACGACCGCGATTGATTTCCGTGAGATGGCTCCGGCCGGTGCCACGCGGGATATGTTCCTTGACGATCAGGGCAACCCGGACAGCAAAAAATCGCTGACTTCACACTTAGCGTCCGGCACGCCGGGCACGGTCGCCGGCTTCTCGCTGGCGCTGGAGAAATACGGCACGTTGCCGCTCAATAAAGTGATACGTCCGGCCATCAAGCTGGCGAAAGAAGGTTTTGTGGTCAACGACGCGCTGGCGGACGATCTGAAAACCTATGGCAGTGAAGTGTTACCGAATTATGAGAACAGCAAGGCTATCTTCTGGAAAGACGGCGAGCCGCTGAAAAAAGGCGATAAGCTGGTGCAGGCAAACCTGGCGCATAGCCTGGAGATGATTGCCGAAAACGGTCCATCTGAGTTTTATAAGGGCGCGATTGCCGATCAAATCGCGCAGGAGATGAGTAAGAACGGCGGTCTTATTACCAAAGAGGACTTAGCGGCTTACCGCGCCGTGGAGCGCACCCCCATCAGCGGCGACTATCGTGGCTATCAGGTCTTTTCGATGCCGCCACCCTCTTCGGGCGGGATCCACATCGTGCAGATCCTCAATATCCTGGAAAACTTTGACCTGACGAAATACGGTTTCGGCAGCGCGGATGCCATGCAGGTGATGGCGGAAGCGGAGAAATACGCTTATGCCGACCGCTCGGAATATCTGGGCGATCCGGATTTTGTGAAAGTGCCGTGGCAGGCGCTGACCAATAAAGACTACGCCAAATCCATTGCCCAACAGATTGACGTTAATAAGGCTAAGCCCTCCAGCGAAATTCGCCCGGGCAAACTTGCGCCGTATGAAAGTAATCAAACTACCCATTTCTCGGTGGTGGATAAAGATGGCAACGCCGTCGCGGTGACCTATACCCTGAATACTATTTTCGGCACCGGGATCGTCGCGGGCAATAGCGGTATTCTGCTGAATAATGAGATGGACGATTTCTCCGCCAAGCCCGGAGTGCCTAACGTCTATGGTCTGGTTGGCGGCGATGCCAACGCAGTAGGGCCGAAAAAACGCCCGCTGTCATCCATGTCACCAACCATCGTTGTTAAAGATGGCAAAACCTGGCTGGTGACCGGCAGCCCCGGTGGCAGCCGGATTATCACGACCGTGCTGCAAATGGTAGTGAATAGCATCGATTTCGGGATGAACGTCGCCGAAGCAACAAACGCGCCGCGATTTCATCATCAGTGGCTGCCGGATGAACTGCGGGTAGAAAAAGGCTTTAGCCCGGATACGCTGAAACTGTTGGGTCAAAAGGGGCAGAAAGTGGCGGTGAAGGAATCAATGGGCAGCACGCAAAGTATTATGGTTGGGCCGGACGGCACGCTGTATGGCGCATCCGATCCGCGGTCGGTGGATGATTTGACGGCGGGATATTAACGGTGTCTGCGGCTCAACCGACATCTGGAGTGTGAGAACGGGCCGCAGATAAGTCCAGCATATCCGCATTGAAGAATATTCCCGGTAAGCATTTGTTGCACAAGCGAAGAGGCCGGATATCGGAGTAGAATAGCGCCACGTCAGCGTTTTTGCTGACCAGGCGCAACGTTGCGGGGGCTTTAACCCCGGCGGCGTCATTGCTGGTAAAGAAAAACCCTCGCACGTTGTTTTTGAGGCAACTTACGAGGGCGACTCTTTGAACCCAAGCAATTCAAGGATAGCCGCGAACGGTTGCCGGTGCAATCAGAAAAGGCTATACCATGCAGCACGTGTTAATGGCGATGTTGCAGGATCTGACGGTGTGCACCCTTGCGGGGGTGTTATCCGGGCTGATCCTGATTTATATCGCCCGCCGCCGTAAATAACGGCAGCCATTAAACGGGTTGCAGGCCGCACTGGCAACGCGCCCGGAGCCGGTCAGGGGGTGACCCCTGACCATTTTCGGTTTTTTAGTAAACGCTTGCATAAAATAATAACATGCACGTTTCGCAATGATTATTTATTGTAATAATGCATATATATTTTATATATACGATATATAATTCATTTTACTTTTATTGTTAATCATTCGGACAGTTAATTTCATCTGGCGTCAGGTCTGCTAAAGCGTGATAACGTATTAATGGATAACTGATGGGCGCTTTATATCCAGAACGTTATTACTGGAACCGATAAATAAAACTTCGATAAGCCTTCACCATACAAAATATTTACTGGGAATAAATAAGACGCCGGAGTAAAATAACGTTACGTCAGCCATTCGCTGACCAGGCGCAACGTTGCGGGGGCTTTAACCCTGGCGGCGTCACTGCTGGAAAGAAAAAACCCTCGCACGTTGTTTTTAAGGCAACTTACGAGGGCAATTCTTATCTCCAGACAAGTTAAGAATAGCCGCGAACGGTTGCCAGTGCAACCAGAAAAGGCTATACCATGCAGCACGTATTAATGGCGATGTTGCAGGATCTGACGGTGTGCACCCTTGCGGGTGTGTTATCCGGGCTGCTCCTGATTTACCTCGCCCGCCGCCGTAAATAACGGCGGCCATTAAACGGGTTGCAGGCCGCACTGGCAACGCGCCCGGAGCCGGTCAGGGGGTGACCCCTGACCATTTTCGGTTTTTTAGTAAACGCTTGCATAAAATAACGAAAATATTTCACAGTAATTATTTATTGTAATGATACTCATGTGTTTCATGCACGGGGTTTATATTTCATTAGATCTGCTAAAACCAGATAACATAGTGCTGGGGAATTAATGTTCCTTTTATAGCCAGAATGTTATTACTTCATCCGATAAATAAAATATCGATAAGTCATCGCTATAAAAGTATTTACTGGGAATAAATAAGACACCGGAGTAAAATAACGTTACGTCAGCCATTCGCTGACCAGGCGCAACGTTGCGGGGGCTTTAACCCCGGCGGCGTCATTGCTGGAAAGAAAAAACCCTCGCACGTTGTTTTAAGGCAACTTACGAGGGCGATTCTTTGAAAACCAACAATTCAAGAATAGCCGCGAACGGTTGCCAGTGCAACCAGAAAAGGCTATACGATGCAGCACGTGTTAATGGCGATGTTGCAGGATCTGACGGTATGCACCCTTGCGGGTGTGTTATCCGGTCTGATCCTGATTTACCTCGCCCGCCGCCGTAAATAACGGCGGCCATTAAACGGGGTGCAGGCCGCACTGGCAACGCGCCCGGAGCCGGTCAGGGGGCGACCCCTGACCATTTTCGGTATATTACCAGGGAGCGCTGTTTATTACCGCTTTTCGTAACCAGCAAATTATTTCACCCGCGCCATAAAATACGCATCCACATATTGACCATTACGCAGCGCGTAATTCTTGCCGGTGCCTTCAATTTCAAAGCCGAACTTTTGGTACAGCGCCACCGCAGCAGGATTATTAACAAACACCGTCAATTCGATCCGCTCAATACGCAGCCAGTTATCGCAGAGGCTTACCATTTCGCGCATCAGAGCCGATCCTACGCCGCGCTGGCGAAAATCAGGCGCGGTACTGATACCAAAACTGGCAACGTGACCGCGACGCGCGTTTTGTTCAATGCGCAGTGCCAGATGTCCGACGACCTGCTCATCAATACAGGCCACCAGATGACGAAGACCGGGCTGGGGTTTTAGCCGCTCTTGCCACAGCTCGACGGAAGGATAGGGAAGTTGTAGCAGATCAGGATACACCTCGGGATGCGCATTGATTTGACGTAATGCTTCTGCGTCGCGCGTTTCGATGTGGCGTATCACGATATCGCTCATTCCTTTTATCCTCAGTGAGTTAGAAGTCCCCTTTAACATCAATGACTTTCACAACGCTGTCAACCACCAAAATTTTTAAAAAAGGGGTAGACAAGTGCGAATGATAATGATTATTATTGTCATGCGTTCAGGGAGTCCTTCACGGAGAACCTGAAAGCACGACATTGCTCACATTGCTTCCAGTATTATCTTAGCCAGCCGCGTGCTGGCTTTTTTTTACCCTCAGGCCAGCGTTTCTCGCTTACCAAAAGAGCGGATTGCCGCCAGCGGACCCATGCCGCTTAGCGTAAAGATGGATAGCACGGTGAAGGCCAGCGCCACCAAACCCAGCACCAGATACGCGCCGTGGAAGCCCACCTTGTCATACATGTATCCTGCCAATACTGACATAAACATCATGGCCAGTTGTTTGAAGAAACAGAAGCAGACCAGGTAAATCGTCGCCGAAAAACGCACTTCAAACTGGCTGGTAATGTACTTAAAGCAGCCGACGATCAGGAAGGGGATCTCGAACATATGCAGCGTCTTCAGGATAATCACTTCCAGCGGCGAGGATGCAAATGACGAACCGATAATCCGCACTGACATGATCGCACCGGCTAACAGCAGCGCATTTTTCCCACCGATGCGGTTCACAATCAGCGGCGCAAAAAACATGATGCAGGCATTAAGCAGTTCGCCCATCGTGGTGACGTAGCCAAAGACACGGGTCCCCTGGTCGTGCGTCGTAAAGAACGAGGTAAAGAAGTTGGCAAATTGCTGGTCGAAAACGTCATAGGTACAGGAGACGCCGACCACATACAGCGACAGAAACCAGAGTTTCGGGTTTTTAACCAGCTCCAGCGCCAGTCGGAAGCTGAACGGTGAATGGTTTGCGCCCAGCGAATCAGCAACCTGCGCTGAAGGCTGCGCTTGCGGCTTAGCGATAAACAGCAGGATCGCGAGGATCACCGCGCAACCGGAGCCAAGCCAGAAGACAAATTGGTTGTTGATGGTGAACATAATGCCGACGATAGAAGCGCACAGTGCCCAGCCGATGCAGCCGAATAAGCGCGCCCGTCCAAATTCAAACTGACTGCGGCGACTCACTTTCTCGATGTAGGCTTCAATCGCCGGCGCGCCGCCGTTGTAGATGAATCCCAGATAGATCCCGCCGACAATCGATCCCAGCAGAATATTGGTTTGTAGCAGCGGACCAAACACATAAATAAAGAAGGGGGCGAACATCACCAGCATACCGGTAATGATCCACAGCAGATGTTTTCTCAACCCCAGCTTATCGGACAGCAGGCCAAAAATCGGCTGAAATAACAAAGAGAAAAAGGAGATGCAGGCAAAAATAATCCCCGTGTCGCTCTTGCTGATGTGGTTGATATCATGCAACCAGATGGGGAAGAAAGGGAAATAGGCTCCCATGATAAAAAAGTAAAAGAAAAAGAACAGCCCGAACATCCAGAAATTGGTGTTTTTCATGTAGTACATGGTTGTTGTCCTTAGAGTCACAACAGGCAGGTTTGCCAGGCCTGCCCGAATAAAAGCCTGCCGTTAACGGCGGACCCAGCTCAGCGCATAGTGGTAATGACTTTCCTGTAATAAAAATTCGGCTGAAACGCTGGGGCTCCAGGAGTCATCGCCACCGACGCCCATATGGAAACCGTCCAGATTCAGCCAGGTTCCCCGTTCCTCTTTTAATAAGTGACGATGCGAGGTCTCCTTCAGTTGTTTCTGTCCGTAGCGACTGATGTTGAAATGGAAATTGCCCTGCCAGCAGCTATCGCCATACTCCAGCCGCGTAGTGTCGCAGCGCAGACCGTTTTCGCTCGGGAAGACGTAAGGGGTATAGAGATCGCACAGCGGGCGCTGCCAGCGGTCATAACGGGCGGAGGATTTCCGGTCCGGATAGTTTTCATGTGGTCCCAGTCCCTGCCAGGTGACGTCAGGCTGTACGTCCGCCAGTTGACAGGTCAGGCCGATACGCGCCGGGGCGGGCGTGCCATGGGCAACATCGACGTCGACGCTGATGTGCAGTTCACCCAGGGCGTCAATGTGGTATGTTTTGCGGCTGATAAACAATGTCTTGCCCTGATACTGCCAGAGATGCGTAGTGCGTAGCTGGATCTCCTGACCGCAGGCATTGGCGTCGCAGCTTGCCAGCGAAGATTCGAGATCGTACATCCCCGCCGCTTTCCAGCGCTCCACCCAGGCGTTGGGATCGATACGGGTAACCTCGCTGACACCGATGTCGTTATCCAGCGGCGCGCGAGTAAATTGATCCTGTAGCGGCGTAAGCAGCGTCTCATGACCGTCCGCAAACCACTGGGTGAGCAGGCCGGTCTGACGGCTAAACTGCCAGCGCTGGCTACCGTGGCTGATTTCATAATGCTCTTCGCTGACGTTAAGTAGCGGCGCGCTGCCCGTCGGGGTAGCGGGAGAAACGTCGAGCACCTCCGGCATTCGCCACTGTTGCCAGGCGCAGACGTGTCCGGCCTCGCTCCAGTCGGTAGCGGCAATCTGCTGTACTTCGACATTGAGCCAGACCTGGCCCGGACGAGTCGCGGTGGGTAACGCATCCAGCACCAGCGTTTCCGTCCCCTGCGGCGCGATATCCAGCATCGCCTCGCCCTGCGCCAGCGTGTCGCCTTCCTGCTTCAGCGTCCAAATCAGGCGCTCGTTATCGCTGTGTCGGAACAGGTATTCGCTGGTGATAAGCAGCGTATTTTCTTGCAGAGCGAACTGGAAAAACTGCTGCGCCTGCTGAGCTTCATAGAGCGAAGGATGTGGCGTACGGTCGGCGAACACCAGTCCGTTCATGCAAAACTGGCGATCGTTCGGCGTATCGCCGAAATCGCCGCCGTAGGCTGAGAAAGTCTGCCCATTGTCGTCGTGTTTGATCAGCGACTGATCGACCCAGTCCCAGATAAAGCCGCCCTGTAGCCGTGGGTACTGGCGGAACGCCGCCCAGTATTTATGAAAACCGCCAAGGCTGTTGCCCATGGCGTGAGCATACTCGCAGAGGATCAGCGGACGCGTCTCGTCCGGCATGCCGATCCACTTCTTGATCGACCATTTCGGCACCTGCGGGAAGGGCTGATCCTGATCCACGCGCGCGTACATCGGGCAGATAATGTCGGTCGCCGGGCTGTTCGCGCCGCCGCCTTCATAATGCACCGGGCGAGAAGGATCGTTCGCCTTGATCCAGCGATAAAGCGCGTCATGATTAGCACCGTGGCCGGATTCATTGCCCAGCGACCAGATGATAATAGAGGGATGATTACGGTCGCGCTGCACCATACGCGTTACGCGCTCGCTCATCGCCGCCAGCCAGGTGGGGTCATCGGTCAGACGATTCATGGGCACCATACCGTGCGTTTCGATATTGGCTTCGTCCACCACATACAAACCGTAGCGATCGCACAGGCGATACCACAGCGGATGATTAGGATAATGCGAGCAGCGCACGGCGTTAAAATTATGCTGTTTCATCAGCAGGATATCGCGGCGCATGGTCTCTTCGTCCATCACCTGACCGTTTTCAGGATGATGCTCGTGGCGGTTGGTGCCGCGAATAAGCAGCGGTTTACCGTTGAGCTTTAGCAGCCCCTGAGAGATTTCTACCTTGCGGAAGCCGACGTCATACGCCTCGGCTTCAATCACCTCGTCCTGGGCGTTTTTCAACACCACTACCGCGCGATAAAGCTGCGGCATTTCGGCGCTCCACAGCAGCGGACGGTCAACCGACAGGCGCAGGGTAGTACGATCATTGTAAGCACCGCGCTCGTCAATAATCTCGCTGCCGATGGCCTGCTGCGTTTCATCAACCAGCGTGTCGCCTTTCCACAGTTGCAGGGCTATTTGCGTCTTTGCATCCGCGTTGCCGCCTACGATCGCCAGCGTTTCCAGGGTTGCACGCGTAAAATCTTCGTTTAATTGCGTTGTAATACGGATATCGCTCAGGTGCGTTTGTGGTTTATGCAGCAGAGAAACATCGCGGAAAATGCCGCTCATCCGCCACATATCCTGATCTTCCAGATAGGAGCCGTCGCTCCAGCGCAGCACCATCACCGCCAGACGGTTTTCGCCAGGCTGTAGCACGCCGCTCAAATCAAATTCGGAGGGCAGGCGGCTGTCCTGCGCGTAGCCTATCCAGTGACCGTTACACCACAGGTGGAAGGCGGAGTTCACGCCGTCAAAGATGATCCGCGTTTGACCGCTGCTCAGCCAGTCCGCATTAACATCAAATGTGAGCGAGTAACATCCGGTCGGGTTTTCCTGCGGCACAAACGGCGGGTTTACCGGGATAGGGTAGGTGACATTGGTATAAATCGGCGCATCATAACCGAGCATCTGCCAGTTCGACGGCACGGTTATCTCATCGGCTGTCGCTTCATCCTGGGCGATCCAGCTTTCCGGCACCGCTTCCGGGTGAGTAAAATAGCTGAATTTCCAGCGCCCGTTGAGCAACTGAATATTATCAGACGTGGTGTCTTTCCTCGCGGCGTCCGGAGTGCGCCAGCTGGAAAAGGGAGGGTGTGCGGCAAGCTGATTGAGGTGCGTTACCGCTGGATTTTCCCAGTCGCGGCGAGCAAGAATGGAAGCAAGAGTGGCACCGGGCGTACCCGCGTGAATAGTCATAGTCGTGATCCTTTAATTTTTTGCGATGCGCTCACAATTTGGTTCGACTATGGTTTCGGATGGAAAGGCTGTAAAGCAGGAGAAGGAATTTAGGTGACTAATGTCACAAAATTTCCTGTTACGTTGCTGGCATCGGTGGCATGGCCTGCCGGGTGGCGGCTGCGCCTTACCCGGCCTACAACTACAAAAAATTCAGCCGGTTAGACTATTTGTAGACCCGTGCAAGCGCAGCGCCGCCGGGCAACGTGGCACGGAGGCAAGATTAGGATGTCATGACTTCCCCGGGCAGAGCGGCACAAAAAACTACCTTGAAATGGCATCACTTGCTGCTGGCATTCAGCGCAGGCGTGCCACCTGATGTGCCAGCGTTGTCAGCGCCTCGGCCAGCGCCTGAGGGGTTGGTGAGGAATTGCCAGGCGTGGCGGTCGTTTTACGTTCCACCAGTGTTACCGGCAGCATCTGCGAAGCATAGTCTTCATCGCCCCCGGAGATTAATGACATCAGGCGGGTGACGCTCGCCCGGCCCAGCATTTTGAAATCCTGCTTAATCGTCGTCAGCGGCGGAATAAAACAGGCGCTGTCTTCGGTGTCGTCATAGCCAATAACCGACATTTGCCCGGGCACCTTCAGGCCCGCCTCCGAGAACGCCCGCAGCGCGCCGAGCGCCATTTGATCGTTAGCCACCAGAATGGCCCCAGGCGTGGTCTTCCCCTGAAGCAAACGCAGGGTTTGTTCATATCCGGACAGCGAACTCCAGTCGCCGTGCAGCACGGCGGTAGCGCGGAGTTGATGATGAGCGAGCTGCTGCTGCCAGCCTTCAAAACGCAGGCGTGCCGACACCGACGCTAGCGGCCCGGTCAATAAAGCAATCTCCCGATGCCCCAGGTTGACCAGATGATCGACGCCGAGTCGTGCGCCCTCAAACGGATCGAAAATAATATGATGCGCCGGGAGATCGGGGGAAACATCGAGGAACAGCATCGGTACGCCGCCACACGCGGATTGCACCGCCTGCGCGTCCTCATTTTCCAGCGGGATATTAACGATCAGGCCATCGACCCGTTGGGAAAGCAGGCTATTTATGGCGGCTTTGCACGCCTCCAGCCCCGGTTTTTCAACCATCGAAATCACGACATTGAACTGCTGCTCACCCGCCCGGGATTTGATGGCCGCCGCAATTTGTGAAGGGGCATGAAGAGAGAGGTTGGTGGTGGCAAGACCAATCGTTTGACTCTGCTTGCCCGCCAGCTGCTGCGCGACCCGATTGGGCACGTAGTTTAGCGTCTGCATCGCCTCCTCAACCTTAAGCCGGGTTTTCTGCGAGACGTGGCTGGCCTGATTAATCACCCGCGAAACCGTCTGATAGGAGACACCGGCAGCGTCGGCTACATCGTACAGCGTCACAGATTTGGGTTTCATACCGGGTTTCCTCAGGGCGGACATTACGGACCGGGCTATTTTACACATATTCCGCTTCTGCGCCGGATAATCAACGTGCCATCCCTCGCGAAAATGCATTAAGGTTAATGGTATTCGACGTCAAAAAAGGATATGACCATGACTCTGGAGTGTGCATTTATCGGTTTCGGCAAGAGTACCACCCGTTACCATCTTCCCTATGTGCTGAACCGCAAAGACAGCTGGCACGTGGCCCATATCTTTCGCCGCCATGCGAAGCCGGAAGAGCAGCAGCCGCACTATTCGCATATTCACTTCACCAGCGATCTGGATGAGGTACTGAACGATGAAAAGGTCAAACTGGTGATTGTCTGTACCCATGCAGACAGCCACTTCGACTACGCGAAACGCGCGCTGGAAGCGGGTAAAAATGTGCTGGTGGAAAAACCGTTCACCCCCACCATGGCCGAGGCAAAAACGCTATTTGAACTGGCGAAAAGCAAAGGGCTGACGGTGACGCCGTACCAGAACCGTCGTTTTGATTCCTGCTTCCTGACCGCTAAAAAAGTGATTGAGAGCGGTAAGCTTGGCGACATCGTGGAGTTTGAAAGCCATTTTGACTACTACCGCCCGGTAGCGGAAACCAAACCCGGCCTGCCGCAGGACGGCATGTTTTACGGGCTCGGCGTGCATACGCTGGATCAGGTTATCTCGCTGTTTGGTCGCCCTGACCATGTCGCCTATGACATCCGCAGCCTGCGCAATAAAGAGAATCCGGACGATACCTTCGAAGCGCAGCTCTTTTATGGCGACCTAAAGGCGATTGTGAAAACCAGCCATCTGGTCAAAATCGATTATCCGAAATTTATCGTCCACGGCACCAAAGGCTCGTTTATTAAATATGGCATCGACCAGCAGGAGACCAGCCTGAAAGCCAACGTGATGCCGGGCGAGCCGGGTTTTGCCGCTGACGAGAGTATTGGTCAACTGGAGTATATCAACGACGAAGGTTTAACCGTGCGTGAAGAAGTTACGCCGGAAATCGGCGACTATGGCCGGGTCTATGATGCACTGTATGCCACCATCACCACCGGCGCGGCGAATTACGTCAAAGAATCTGAGGTAATGACCAATCTCGAAATCCTTGAACGCGGATTCGAGCAGGCGTCACCCGCCACTGTCACCCTCGTCTGATAAAGTAGATTGGCTCCTCAATTGTTCATAATTTTTGAACAGAGGAGTCAATTTTCACCCTCTATGATCCCGTCTGCTTTCGGTCCAGACTTACTCCATCGACAGCATACGGGAGTAAAAAAATGATCTACTTACGCAACGCCAGCGACCGCGGACATGCTAATCACGGCTGGCTGGATTCCTGGCATACCTTCTCGTTTGCCAACTATTACGATGCTAACTTTATGGGTTTCTCGGCGCTGCGCGTCATCAACGATGACGTCATTGACCCGGGACAGGGATTTGGTACGCATCCGCATAAAGATATGGAAATCCTGACCTACGTGCTCGAAGGCGCGGTAGAGCATCAGGACAGCATGGGGAATAAAGAGCAGGTTCCCGCGGGCGAATTCCAGATCATGAGTGCCGGAACCGGCGTGCGGCATTCGGAGTACAACCCGAGTGACACCGAACGTCTGCATCTGTACCAGTTCTGGATTATGCCGGAAAAAAACGGCATCGCGCCGCGCTATGAGCAGCGCCGCTTTGACGCCGCACAGGGTAAACAGCTGGTGCTTTCGCCGGATGCGCGTGACGGATCGCTAAAAGTGAATCAGGATATGGAACTCTACCGCTGGGCGCTGGCGAAAGACGAGCAGTCGGTGCATCAGATTGCCGCCAACCGCCGCGTCTGGATCCAGGTGGTGAAAGGCGACGTGACCATCAACGGTACCAAAGCCACCACCGCGGACGGACTGGCAATCTGGGATGAACAGGCCATCTCCATTCATGCGAACAGCGGCAGTGAAATTTTGCTGTTTGATTTGCCACCGGTATAAATAATTTGCTCAACCTTTCCTGATGGCAGGAAAGGTTGAGCGTCGTCCGTGGTAAACTGAGGAAATGTTTCCCTCTTTATCTCTTTGCGGACGATGAAAAAGAAAAGACCCGTACTTCAGGATGTGGCCGATCGCGTCGGCGTGACCAAAATGACGGTCAGCCGGTTTTTACGTAACCCGGAGCAGGTCTCCGTTGCGCTGCGTGGCAAGATTGCCGCCGTCCTTGACGAACTGGGTTACATTCCCAACCGCGCCCCCGATATTCTTTCCAATGCAACCAGCCGCGCGATAGGCGTGCTGCTTCCCTCATTAACCAACCAGGTCTTTGCTGAAGTGCTGCGTGGTATCGAAAGCGTGACCGACGCGTACGGCTATCAGACCATGCTGGCGCACTACGGTTATAAACCCGAAATGGAGCAGGAAAGGCTGGAGTCGATGCTCTCGTGGAACATCGACGGGCTGATCCTCACCGAACGCACCCACACGCCCCGCACCCTGAAGATGATCGAAGTCGCCGGTATTCCGGTGGTGGAACTGATGGACAGCCAGTCACCGTGTCTGGATATTGCCGTCGGTTTCGACAACTTTGAGGCTGCCCGCCAGATGACCGCCGCGATCATCGCCCGTGGTCACCGTCATGTCGCCTATCTCGGCGCACGTCTCGATGAACGTACTATCATCAAACAGAAGGGCTATGAGCAGGCGATGCTGGATGTCGGACTGACGCCTTACAGCGTGATGGTTGAGCAGTCCTCCTCCTATTCATCGGGCATTGAGCTAATGCGCCAGGCGCGTCGCGAGTATCCGCAGCTGGACGGGATCTTCTGTACCAACGACGACCTCGCGGTCGGTGCCGCATTCGAGTGTCAGCGGCTGGGGCTGAAAATCCCCGACGATATCGCGATTGCCGGTTTTCACGGCCACGATATCGGTCAGGTGATGGAGCCGAGGCTTGCCAGCGTGCTGACGCCGCGCGAGCGGATGGGACGCATCGGCGCTGAACGTCTGCTGGCCCGCATCCGGGGCGAGGTCGTGACGCCGAAAATGTTAGATTTAGGTTTCACATTGTCACCAGGTGGATCTATTTAGTCTGACAAATTTGACGTAGCTCACACTTATTCACTTCTACGACCAATGGTTATTGCTTCTGTAGGTGTGCGACCGGACAATGTTACCGATAACTGTTACCCGTAACAAACCTTTAAAACAATCAGCTAATCAATTCTGGTGGGAGGGCGCTTTGAGCACGACGAATCACGATCACCACATTTATGTCCTGATGGGCGTCTCCGGCAGCGGTAAATCTGCGGTTGCCAGCGAAGTAGCACATCAAATACACGCTGCTTTCCTGGATGGCGATTTTCTCCATCCGCGCAGCAACATTAACAAAATGGCCTCCGGCGAGCCGCTGAACGACGATGACCGCAAGCCGTGGCTACAGGCGCTGAATGACGCCGCCTTTGCCATGCAGCGCACCAACAAAGTGTCGTTGATCGTCTGCTCGGCGCTGAAAAAGCACTATCGTGACCAGCTACGTGAAGGCAACCCGAATCTCTCTTTCATCTATTTGAAAGGCGATTTCGAGGTGATCGAAAGCCGCCTGAAAGCACGTAAAGGTCATTTCTTTAAGACACAGATGCTGGTGACCCAGTTTGAAACCCTTCAGGAGCCAGGTGCGGATGAGGGTGATGTGCTGGTCGTGGATATTGATCAGCCGCTGGATGGCGTCGTCGCCAGCACGATTGAGGTAATCAACAAAGGCAGTAATCAGTGAGTACATTAACGCTTGTTTTAACAGCAGTCGGCTCGGTGTTGCTGCTGCTGTTTTTAGTGATGAAGGCGCGTATGCATGCCTTCGTCGCTTTGATGGTGGTTTCTATTGGTGCAGGTCTCTTTTCCGGTATGCCGCTCGACAAAATTGCCGCGACCATGGAAAAAGGGATGGGAGGCACGCTGGGATTTCTGGCGATTGTGGTCGCGCTGGGCGCGATGTTCGGTAAGATCCTGCATGAAACAGGGGCGGTCGATCAGATCGCCGTCAAAATGCTTAAATCGTTCGGCCACAGTCGCGCACACTATGCGATTGGTCTGGCAGGGCTGATTTGTGCACTGCCGCTGTTCTTTGAAGTGGCAATCGTCCTGCTTATCAGCGTGGCGTTTTCCATGGCGCGCCACACGAATACCAACCTGGTAAAACTGGTGATCCCGCTGTTTGCCGGGGTCGCTGCTGCGGCGGCCTTCCTGCTGCCGGGGCCTGCGCCGATGCTGCTGGCTTCCCAGATGCACGCCGACTTTGGCTGGATGATCCTCATTGGCCTGTGCGCGGCCATTCCCGGCATGATCATCGCCGGTCCGCTGTGGGGCAACTTTATCAGCCGCTATGTGGAGCTGCATGTACCTGCTGATATTACCGAGCCGCATCTGGGCGAAGGCAAAATGCCGTCATTTGGTTTTAGCCTTTCACTTATTTTGCTGCCGCTGGTGCTGGTCGGCCTGAAAACTATCGCCGCGCGTTTTGTTGCCGAAGGTTCCACGGCGTATGAATGGTTCGAGTTTATCGGCCATCCGTTCACCGCGATTCTGGTGGCGTGTCTGGTGGCGATTTACGGCCTGGCGATGCGTCAGGGTATGGCGAAAGATCGGGTGATGGAAATCTGCGGCCACGCGCTGCAACCGGCGGGCATTATTCTGCTGGTGATTGGTGCCGGTGGCGTGTTCAAACAGGTGCTGGTGGATTCCGGCGTCGGCCCGGCGCTGGGTGAAGCCCTGACCGGGATGGGCCTGCCGATCGCTATCACCTGCTTTGTGCTGGCGGCGGCGGTGCGTATTATCCAGGGATCTGCCACGGTGGCCTGCTTAACGGCGGTCGGCCTGGTGATGCCGGTGATTGAACAGCTGCACTACAGCGGCGCGCAGATGGCAGCCCTGTCTATCTGCATCGCGGGCGGTTCAATTGTGGTCAGCCACGTTAACGACGCCGGTTTCTGGCTGTTCGGCAAATTTACCGGCGCGACCGAAGCGCAAACGCTGAAGACCTGGACGATGATGGAAACCATCCTCGGCACCGTCGGGGCGATTGTCGGGGCGATTGCGTTTAGTTTGTTGAGTTAAGAAAGAGGCCCGGTCGCGCAGTTTATGTGCGTACCGGGCTAAATCTCAGGATTTGCTTTTTTGCCGCGATATATATTTTACTAAATAAGGCGCTAACGTTTCGGCAAATTCCTTAATATTCTTCGACTGCACCAGCAGTTTGCCTCTGCCGGAAAATTCGTTGACCACGCCTTCGCCGGTTTTAAAACCAAAAATGCCGGACGCCATTTTAATATTATACGAAAGTGTATTTTCCCAGGCGACGACGTGGAGGTTATCCACGACCAGCGTATCGTTACCATCCAGTTCCAGTTCGACGATTTCGCCAAAACCGCTTACCAGCAGCGAGCCTGTCCCGGCGGTTTCCATCACGAACAGTCCTCCGGTGCCGCCGAAAAGCGCGCGGCCAATAGACTGGCTTTTCATGCTGTAAGTGACGCCACCGTCGCAGGCCAGGAAGGCACCATCGTTCAGCCGCCAGGTGCTTGCACCGACTTCCAGCGCCTTGATATTGCCAATGCTGCCGGAGGAGATTGCCAGCAGTCCGTCATTAGCGGTGCCGGTGGCGGTAGTGACAAAAAAGCTTTCGCCGCTGACGACCGATCTGGCAGCCGCTTTAATGATCCCGCCTAACATCCCTGAGCCGTTCTGGTTCATATGGCCTTCAAGTTTCACTTTGCCATTATGAAAAACCATCGAACCGCGTTCAATACGGACCTGTTCGCCCATGCCGAGAGAAATTAATACCAGCGGGCAAGAGCCGTCGCTTGAGAGTTCGTATTTCATGAGTTAACTCCGTTGTTGGATACATGCATTCCATTACTGAACAGATGCGCCTGATACAGTGTCTTTGTAACCCTGTAGGGACAGATAATATCGTTCTCTGTATCGGCAAGAATAAATTTTGTCCGATAAGTCCGATAGCAGACAGTGGCGCGTCTTTATACGTTTTAAAGATCGATTGCGACCCGGCCTTGCGGGGTATTAAGCCAGCGCGGCGCTTTCAGAGTATCGGCAAAATAAATAACTAAATCCTGTAATAGCGCCTCGGCGGTATTTTCCATCTGTGCAGAAAGCGATCCGCCGAGCAGAAGCTGGGTTAAAAACTGGCAGTAGTCGGCTAACTGATCGGCATCCGGTTCGAAAGCGGGATGCCGGGTGGGTAAGGTATCAACCGTCAGGCCCGGCTGTAGATGGAGCGGAACAGGTTCAAAAAGCGTGGGTTGCAATAGCGCCAGGCAGGCAGATAAGCGACCGTAGAGAGCCATTTTATGCGCGGGATCGCTACAGGCACCCAGTTCGTCGGCAAAGCACTGGCAGTGATCCGCCAGCTCGGTAAAGTCAGTGGTGTGGTTAAAAGGGGTTGTGATCAGAGATGATGAAAGTGTTTTAGCCATTATTACAGCCTCCGGTGAGTGTTATAACCACCACAGAAGGGACCAACCTTGCTGGTGGTGGACTGAACGGCGTTGGTCCTACCGGCCTCATCGGATACCGGCGCACCTTACGGTGCCACCGCCCAGCCCACCATTGGGGTGTAGCCGGTCGCGCGACAAAAAACGTTTGTCGCGGATGAGAAACACGGGGGACCAATCCCGACGCCTGATTTTGCAGGCGCGGCAGGAAGATACCGCGTTGCCGGAACGGTGACAAGAGGGCTTTTCTGAAGCAGGCTCGCAGAAATGAAAAGCCATTTTTGCAGGTATTACATACAGGATGAAAGGTAAAAAGCTGCCAGTCCATCTCCTCGCTGATGCCCCGGACATTTTATCCGGCACTAATATGACGCGTTCGTCATCATTCTCTACACTCAGCAGATACTTTTTCAGCGTCAGTCACACGGTTACGGTCTGATTCACTCGTTCGTCGGCGTGCCCTGATGAAAGATCATTTGCCAGCATCCTTCCGCTGACATCACCCAGCATGATGAGCGGAGCGCGGGGTGGGGGCCGAGGGTTCGGTAAATCAGCGTGGCACAGCCGTGACCCGTTATCAGAAGCTGAAAATCCGAGGCCCGCAACGCAGGTGCAGTGCTTTCCTCACTAAGAGCGTCAAGGGTCTCATCGCGAGTGACCAGGACACCAGAGCGCGTGATTTCGGTAAAGTGGGGATGCAGGATTGCCTCAAGCCAGGTCCGGTCATGGCGCTGCGAATGGTGGAGGCTGCATTCCAGATGCGTCAGTAACGTAAGCAGCACGTCCTCGCCCGTTTCCCTGCCCAAAGGGGCAGAATGGTGGATAACCTCTACTACTGAATCCAGTTGGATCGCCGGATAGTGCTCTCTCATGCCTTCCAGCAATACGCTGTCAGGCCATTCATCGGACTTGCCGAGATACTCAGCTACCGCTGTAAGCGGCATAGCCACAACGGCAGTGACCCAGACATTCACCATGTCGTGCGGATCGTCGGCGTTGATATAGCACAGCGGTCCAGGTGAAATCGCACGCTCCCGCCAGCGTATAGTGTGACGTTTGTGGCCTGCCCGGACCTCGGGCAGCAGGCGAGGCACAATCGGCAGCGTTTGCATTAGCCTTTCATCCACATCCGGATGCCGTCGAGGAACATCTGCGTGGCAAGCATCACCAGCACCAGCCCCATCAGACGCTCCAGCGCGTTAACGCCTTTCTCACCCAGCAGACGCAGGAACAGCGACGATTGCAGCAGGATCACAAAGGTTCCGCCCCACGCAAGCAGCAGCGCAATCACCAGGTGGCTCATCTGATTTGGATACTGGTGCGAGAGCAGCATCAGCGTTGCCAGCAACGTCGGGCCGGCCACCAGCGGGATCGCCAGCGGTACGATAAACGGCTCTTCACCGGCGGGCAGCCCGGTACTGTTGCCCGAGGCGCTGGGAAAAATCATTTTGATGGCGATCAGGAACAGAATAATCCCGCCGGAGATAGAGACCGTTTCCGCGCGCAAATTAAGGAAGGCGAGAATTTTTTCGCCCGCGAACAGAAAAATCAGCATCAGCAGCAGGGCGATAAACAGCTCGCGGATCATGATCGCCCGCCGACGTTTCGGTTCCGTATGCTTCAGGACCGACATAAAAATCGGTAAATTTCCCAGCGGATCCATAATCAGGATCAACAAAACGGCGGCTGAAATAATGTCATTCATTAACTAATTTCCCTGATAATCAGTGTGTATTTATTATTCGTTTTTACAACGACAGCGGGCGTGATAAGTCGCTCTTCTGATGGCCCGGCCATCATTGATTAATTTCACTTGCGACTTTGGCTGCTTTTTGTATGGTGAAGGATATAACACCAGGTGACTGGCTTGCACAACAGCACACATCTTCGCAGGAAAAACGCTATGAAAAATGTTGGTTTTATTGGTTGGCGCGGTATGGTCGGCTCCGTACTCATGCAACGCATGGTTGAAGAGCGCGATTTCGACGCCATTCGCCCCGTCTTCTTTTCTACTTCCCAACTGGGACAGGCCGCACCGACGTTCGGCGGCACCCAGACAGGCGCGCTTCAGGATGCCTTCGATCTTGAAGCGCTGAAGGCGCTCGACATTATTGTCACCTGTCAGGGCGGCGATTATACCAATGAAATCTATCCAAAGCTTCGTGAAAGCGGCTGGCAGGGCTACTGGATTGATGCGGCCTCGTCGCTGCGCATGAAAGATGAGGCGATCATTATCCTCGATCCGGTCAACCAGGACGTGATCACCCACGGGCTTAACAACGGCGTGAAAACCTTTGTCGGCGGTAACTGTACCGTCAGTCTGATGCTGATGTCCCTTGGCGGCCTGTTTGCTAACGATCTGGTGGACTGGGTCTCCGTGGCGACCTATCAGGCAGCCTCCGGCGGCGGCGCGCGTCACATGCGCGAACTGCTGGCACAGATGGGGCAGCTTTATAATCATGTCGCCGACGAGCTGGCGAATCCGGCGTCTGCCATTCTTGATATTGAACGCAAAGTCACCACCCTGACCCGCAATGGCGATCTGCCGGTCGATAACTTCGGCGTGCCGCTGGCGGGCAGCCTGATCCCGTGGATCGACAAACAGCTGGATAACGGCCAGAGCCGCGAAGAGTGGAAAGGCCAGGCGGAAACCAACAAGATCCTCGGCACCACCACGACCATTCCGGTAGACGGCCTGTGTGTACGCGTCGGCGCGCTGCGCTGCCATAGCCAGGCCTTCACCATCAAGCTGAAAAAAGACGTTTCAATCCCGACCATTGAAGAACTGCTGGCGGCGCACAATCCGTGGGCGAAAGTCATTCCTAACGACCGTGAGCTTTCCATGCGTGAACTGACCCCGGCTGCCGTGACCGGCACACTGACTACGCCGGTTGGCCGCTTGCGTAAACTGAATATGGGGCCAGACTATTTGTCGGCCTTTACCGTTGGTGACCAGCTATTGTGGGGGGCAGCGGAGCCGCTCCGCCGCATTCTCCGCCAACTGGCATAATGACGTAGCATAAACAACGGGGTGTAATAACACCCCCTTTTTTTGCGCTAAACAAGGAGTAACGCAATGTTTCATTTTTTTTCGGGAGAGCAATAAGGCGTTGGCTATGCTTAAGCAAGGTGCTTATACACTTTGGCTGAAGGTTGAACGGCGGAGATGGACGCAGATTATGCAGCCCCGTTCAGGTCAAAAAATGTCGCAACCGGGTGTCTATACTCAACATACTTTGGCTCCCCACGTATGACGATTGTGCATACCGCAGGAATGAAGCGACACATATAAAACAGGATGAGATCCATGTCGAATCATGTAGACAGAGACGTGATTAACGCGCTAATTGCCGGGCACTTTGCGGATCCTTTTTCCGTACTGGGCATGCATCGAACCGATGCCGGGCTGGAAGTCCGGGCCTTGTTACCCGACGCCACTGAGGTCTGGGTCATTGAGCCTAAAACAGGCCGCAAGGTAGGTAAACTCGAATGCCTGGATTCACGAGGCTTCTTTAGCGGCATTCTGCCGCGCCGCAAAAACGCTTTTCGCTATCAGCTTGCCGTGATCTGGCACGGCCAGCAAAATCTGATTGACGATCCTTACCGTTTTGGCCCTCTGCTTCAGGAGCTGGATGCCTGGCTGCTGTCGGAAGGTACGCACCTGCGCCCCTATGAGACGCTTGGCGCACATGGCGATACGATGGACGGCGTGACCGGTACGCGCTTTGCCGTCTGGGCACCGAATGCCCAGCGCGTCTCCGTGGTTGGCCAGTTTAATTTCTGGGACGGCCGCCGCCACCCGATGCGCCTGCGCAAAGAGAGCGGCGTCTGGGAGCTATTTATTCCCGGTGCGCACAATGGTCAACTCTACAAATATGAAATCATCGACACACACGGACAGATGCGGATTAAGGCCGACCCGTATGCCTTTGAAGCCCAGATGCGTCCGGAAACCGCCTCGCTGATCTGCGGCCTGCCGGAAAAAGTGGTGCAGAGCGACGAGCGTAAAAAAGCCAATCAGTTTGATGCGCCAATTTCTATCTATGAAGTGCATCTCGGTTCCTGGCGTCGCCATACCGACGATAACTTCTGGCTGAGCTATCGTGAACTGGCGGACCAGCTGGTGCCTTACGCCAAATGGATGGGGTTCACCCATCTGGAACTGTTGCCGGTGAATGAACATCCTTTTGACGGCAGCTGGGGCTATCAGCCCACGGGTCTTTATGCACCGACGCGTCGTTTCGGCACCCGCGATGACTTCCGCTATTTTATCGACGCCGCGCACGCTGCCGGACTGAACGTGATCCTCGACTGGGTGCCCGGCCACTTCCCGGCGGACGATTTCGGGCTGGCCGAATTTGACGGTACCGATCTCTATGAGCACAGCGATCCGCGCGAAGGTTATCATCAGGACTGGAATACGCTGATCTACAACTATGGTCGCCGTGAAGTACGCAACTATCTGGTAGGTAACGCGCTGTACTGGATCGAGCGTTTCGGCATTGATGCCTTGCGTGTGGACGCCGTGGCCTCGATGATTTATCGCGACTACAGCCGCAAGCAGGGCGAATGGATCCCGAACGAATTCGGCGGGCGTGAAAACCTCGAAGCCATTGAGTTTTTACGTACCACCAACCGTATTTTAGGCGAGCAGGTGCCCGGTGCGGTCAGCATGGCGGAGGAGTCGACCGATTTCGCGGGCGTTTCTCGTCCCTCAGATACCGGCGGCCTCGGTTTCTGGTACAAGTGGAACCTGGGCTGGATGCACGACACCCTCGACTACATGAAACTCGACCCGGTCTATCGTCAGCATCATCACGATAAGCTGACCTTCGGCATGCTCTATAACTACACCGAAAACTTCGTGCTGCCGCTGTCGCATGATGAAGTCGTGCACGGTAAAAAATCGATCCTCGACCGGATGCCGGGCGACGCGTGGCAGAAATTCGCCAGCCTGCGCGCTTACTACGGCTGGATGTGGGCCTTCCCCGGTAAAAAACTGCTGTTTATGGGTAATGAGTTCGCCCAGGGACGCGAGTGGAACCATGACGTCAGCCTCGACTGGCATCTGCTGGGAGGGGAAGACAACTGGCACCACGGCGTTCAACGGCTGGTTCGCGATCTCAACCAGACCTACCGTCATCACAAAGCGCTGCACGAGCTGGACTTCGATCCGTATGGCTTTGAGTGGCTGGTGGTGGACGATAAAGCGCGCTCGGTGCTGATTTTTGTCCGTCGCGACCAGCAGGGCAACGAAATCATCGTCGCCAGCAACTTTACCCCGGTTCCGCGCCATGATTACCGCTTCGGCGTTAACCAGCCAGGTAAATGGCGTGAAGTGCTGAACACCGATTCCATGCACTATCATGGCAGCAACGCAGGTAACGGTGGTGCGGTTCAGAGTGACGAAATCGAAAGCCACGGGCGACCGAATTCCCTGAGTTTGACCCTGCCACCGCTCTCGACGATCTGGCTGGTCCGGGAGGCGGAATGAGTAAACTGGCACCGGGAAAACCTGAACCGCTCGGCGCAAGCTTTGACGGCAATGGGGTGAACTTTACGCTGTTCTCGGTTCATGCCGAACGGGTTGAACTGTGTGTATTTGATGAGGCAGGTTTTGAGCAGCGTTACGATCTGCCTGCGCGCAGCGGCGACGTCTGGCACGGTTATCTTCCTGATGCCCGTCCCGGTTTACGCTACGGCTATCGCGTGTACGGGTCGTGGGAACCCGCGCAGGGGCATCGCTTTAATCCGGCGAAGCTGCTGCTCGATCCCTGCGCGCATCTGGTCGACGGGCATCCAAAAGACGACCCGCTGTTTCACGGCGGCTACGACACGCCGGATCACCATGACAGCGCCCCCATCGCGCCTAAGAGCGTGGTGGTTGACCTGGGCTATGAGTGGGGCGACGACGCGCGACCGCACACGCCGTGGGGCAATACCGTTATCTATGAAGCCCACGTTAAAGGGCTGACGTATCTGCATCCGGAGATCCCGCCGGAAATGCGCGGCACCTACAAGGCGCTGGCGCATCCGGTGATGCTCGACTATTTCAAATCGCTGGGCATTACCGCGCTGGAACTGCTTCCGGTGGCCCACTTTAGCAGCGAGCCGCGCCTGCAACGTCTGGGGTTGAGCAACTACTGGGGCTATAACCCGCTGGCGATGTTTGCAGTCGATCCGCGCTACGCCAGCGAACCGGCAAAAGCGCTGAACGAGTTTCGCGATGCGGTAAAGGCGCTGCACAAGGCCGGAATTGAAGTCATTCTGGACATCGTGCTTAACCACAGTGCGGAGATCGATCTTGATGGTCCTACCTTCTCGCTGCGCGGAATTGATAACCGTAGCTATTATTGGATCAGAGAGGATGGCGACTACGAAAACTGGACCGGCTGCGGCAATACGCTCAACCTCAGCTCGCCGGGCACAGTGGAGTATGCGCACCAGTGTCTGCGGTTCTGGGTTGACGTGTGCCATGTCGACGGGTTTCGTTTCGACCTTGCTTCCGTCATGGGCCGCACTCCTGAATTCCGTCAGGATGCGCCGCTGTTTGAAGCGATAAAAAACGACCCGCAATTAGCCTCGTTAAAGCTGATTGCGGAGCCGTGGGATATAGGTCATGGAGGATACCAGGTCGGGAATTTTCCGCCGCTGTTTGCGGAATGGAACGACCATTTTCGCGATGCCGTACGCCGCTTCTGGCTCCATCAGGATCTGACGCCCGGCGAGTTCGCCAGTCGTTTTGCCGCCTCAAGCGATGTCTTCCGGAACAATGGTCGCCTGCCGTCAGCGACCGTGAATCTGGTGACCGCGCATGACGGCTTCACTGTGCGCGACTGCGTTTGCTTCAATGAGAAGCATAACGAAGCAAACGGTGAAGAAAATCGCGATGGCACTAACAAAAATTACAGCAATAATCATGGTATAGAAGGACTAGACGGCATTCTTGATGTTATTGAGCGTCGACGGGCCAGCGTCCATGCTCTGTTGACCTCGTTATTGCTTGCTCAGGGTACGCCAATGCTGCTCGCCGGGGATGAACACGGCCACAGTCAGCATGGCAATAACAACGCGTATTGCCAGGACAACACCCTGACCTGGCTTGACTGGTCTCAGGCAAATAAAGGACTGATGACATTTACTGCGGCGTTAATCCACCTGCGTCAGCGCATCCCGGCACTTACCCGCGATAGCTGGTGGCAGGAGGGAGACGGAAACGTGCATTGGTTAAACGCGCAGGCGCAGCCGTTAAGCGTCAGCGAGTGGCAGGGCGGTACCCGGCAGATGCAAATTCTGCTCTCAGACCGCTGGCTCATTACCCTCAATGCCACGCAGAACGTTGTGGATATGGTTTTACCTGATGGGGAATGGCACGCCATTCCTCCGTTTGCCGGAAAGGATAATCCGGTTGTCATGGCTATCTGGCACGGGCCCGCGCATGGAGTGTGCGTTTTTGAAAGGTCATAAAAAAGGAGTTCGACATGGTTAGGCTTGAAAATGATAATTTGCTGATGCTGTCGCGCCAGTTGCCAATGAAGTCTGTTGCCCTGATTCTGGCAGGAGGGCGCGGAACGCGCCTGAAAGATTTGACGGTCACGCGGGCAAAACCCGCGGTCCACTTTGGCGGCAAGTTCCGTATTATTGATTTTGCATTATCAAACTGCCTTAACTCCGGCATTCGCCGGATTGGTGTGATCACTCAGTATCAATCACATACGCTGGTACAGCACATCCAGCGCGGCTGGTCATTCTTCAGCGAAGAGATGAATGAATTCGTCGATTTGCTGCCTGCGCAGCAGCGTGTACACGGTGAAAACTGGTATCGCGGCACCGCCGATGCGGTCACGCAGAACCTGGATGTTATTCGCCGCTACAAAGCAGAGTACGTGGTGATCCTCGCGGGCGATCATATCTACAAGCAGGATTACTCGCGGATGTTGATCGACCACGTGAAGAAAGGCGCGCGTTGCACCGTGGCCTGCCTGCCGGTGCCTAAGGCAGAGGCGACGGCGTTTGGCGTAATGCACGTTGACGAAGATGACAAAATCATCGATTTCGTTGAAAAACCGGCTAACCCGCCAACCATGCCTAACGACGACACCAAATCGCTCGCCAGTATGGGGATTTATGTTTTTAACGCTGACTACCTCTATGAGCTGCTGGAGCAGGACGATCTCGACGAAAACTCCAGCCACGATTTCGGCAAAGACATTATTCCGCAGATCACCAAAGCAGGGATGGCCTATGCGCATCCTTTCCCGCTCTCCTGCGTACAGTCAGACCCAGAAGCTGAACCCTACTGGCGCGATGTCGGTACGCTCGAAGCTTACTGGAAGGCTAACCTTGATCTGGCGTCAGTCACGCCAGAACTGGATATGTACGATCAGGACTGGCCGATCCGCACGCACATGGAATCGTTGCCGCCGGCAAAATTCGTCCAGGATCGCTCCGGTAGCCACGGCATGACGCTCAACTCGCTGGTATCAGGCGGCTGTATCATCTCGGGTTCGGTAGTTGTGCAGTCTGTGCTATTCCCGCGTGTCCGGGTGAATTCGTTCTGCAACATTGACTCATCCGTGCTATTACCGGATGTATGGGTGGGACGTTCCTGTCGTTTGCGTCGTTGCGTAATCGACCGCGCTTGTGTGATCCCGGAAGGCCTGGTGATCGGTGAAAACGCCGAAGAAGATGCGCGTCGTTTCTACCGTTCGGAAGAAGGGATCGTGCTGGTCACACGAGACATGTTGAATAAACTGAAAATCTAGAAACTCAAATAATAACCTTGCGCGGAAGGGGTCCGCGCGCTGTTTTACTGCAAGCGCCAGAGTGCCTTGTGGTGGTGACAGGAGCGATAATGCAGGTTTTACATGTATGTTCTGAGATGTTCCCGCTGTTAAAAACCGGCGGCCTGGCAGACGTGATTGGTGCGTTACCCGCAGCACAAAAAGCGGAAGGTATTGATGCACGCGTACTGCTTCCTGCGTTTCCTGATATTCGCCGGGGCATCCCTGATGCACAAGTGGTGACGCGGCGTGACACGTTTGCCGGACCTATCACGCTGCTGTTTGGGCACTACAATGATGTGGGCGTCTACCTGATAGATGCTCCGCACTTGTATGACCGCCCGGGTAGCCCTTATCACGACACTAACTTGTATGCCTACACCGACAACGTGGTGCGCTTTGCGCTGCTCGGCTGGGTAGGGTGCGAAATGGCCTGCGGCCTGGACCCGTTCTGGCGTCCGGACGTGGTGCACGCGCACGACTGGCACGCGGGACTGGCTCCGGCCTATCTTGCGGCTCGTGGCCATCCGGCAAAATCCATTTTCACCGTGCATAACCTGGCGTACCAGGGGCTGTTTTATGCCCATCATATGAATGACATCCAACTGCCATGGTCGTTCTATAACATGCACGGGCTGGAGTTCGAAGGGCAAATCTCGTTCCTGAAAGCGGGCCTGTTTTATGCCGATCATATTACCGCTGTCAGCCCGACCTATGCCCTCGAAATCACTCAGCCACAGTTTGCCTATGGCATGGAAGGTCTGCTTCGCCAGCGACAAATGGAAGGCCGTCTGACCGGCATCCTTAACGGCGTGGATGAAAAGATCTGGAGTCCGGAAACCGACTTACTGCTTAATTCCCGCTACGGTCGCGATACACTGGAAAGCAAGGCAGAAAACAAACGCCAGCTGCAAATTGCCATGGGCCTGAAAGTGGATGACAAAATTCCGCTGTTTGCGGTGGTGAGCCGTCTGACCAGCCAGAAAGGACTGGATTTAGTGCTTGAGGCACTGCCGGGGCTGCTGGAACAGGGCGGACAACTGGCGCTTTTAGGCGCGGGCGATCCGGTGCTTCAGGAGGGATTCCTGGCCGCCGCCGCTGAACATTCCGGGCAGGTCGGTGTACAGATTGGCTATCACGAAGCCTTCTCGCATCGCATTATGGGTGGCGCAGATGTCATTCTGGTCCCCAGCCGTTTTGAACCGTGCGGCCTGACTCAGCTTTATGGATTGAAATACGGCACGCTGCCGCTGGTACGCCGCACTGGCGGGCTTGCCGATACCGTTGCCGATAGTTCCCTGGAGAATCTGGCGGATGGAGTCGCCAGTGGCTTTGTATTTGAAGACAGCAATGCCTGGTCCCTGTTACGGGCGATCCGGCGCGCTTTTGTGTTGTGGTCGCGTCCGTCGCTCTGGCGCTATGTACAGCGTCAGGCGATGCACATGGACTTTAGCTGGCACGTTGCCGCACAGGCCTATCGCGATCTCTATCAACGTTTGATGTAACAACAGGAATCATGTTGATGAATGCACCTTTTACTTATGCCTCCCCCACGCACAGCATTGAGGCATTGAAGCATTCCATTGCTTACAAGTTGATGTTCACCATAGGGAAAGATCCAGCGATCGCCAATAAGCATGAGTGGCTTAACGCCACTCTGTTTGCGGTACGCGACCGTCTGGTAGAGCGTTGGTTACGATCGAATCGGGCGCAACTCTCTCAGGAGACGCGTCAGGTTTACTATCTTTCAATGGAGTTTTTAATTGGGCGAACGCTCTCTAACGCGCTGTTATCGCTGGGCGTCTATGACGACGTGAACAATGCGCTGGATGAGATGGGGCTTAACCTTGAAGAGCTGATTGACGAAGAGAATGACCCTGGGTTAGGCAACGGTGGCCTCGGACGTCTGGCAGCCTGCTTCCTTGACTCGCTGGCCACGCTGGGCCTGCCGGGCCGGGGCTACGGCATTCGTTACGACTACGGCATGTTCAAACAGAACATCGTCGATGGTCGGCAGAAAGAGTCGCCGGACTACTGGCTGGAATACGGCAACCCGTGGGAATTCAAACGCCATAACACGCGCTATAAAGTGCGTTTTGGCGGGCGTATTCAACAGGAGGGGAAAAAAAGCCGCTGGATAGAGACCGAGGAGATCCTCGCGGTCGCGTACGATCAGATCATCCCCGGTTACGACACCGATGCCACGAACACATTGCGTCTGTGGAACGCGCAGGCCAGTAGCGAAATCAACCTCGGTAAATTTAACCAGGGCGATTACTTCGCGGCGGTGGAGGATAAAAACCACTCTGAGAACGTATCGCGCGTTCTGTACCCGGATGACTCCACCTATTCCGGGCGCGAACTGCGCCTGCGTCAGGAGTATTTCCTTGTTTCCGCCACTATCCAGGACATTTTAAGCCGCCACTATCAGCTGCATAAAACCTATGCCAATCTGGCGGAAAAAACCGCGATTCACCTTAATGATACTCACCCGGTATTGTCGATTCCCGAGTTGATGCGCCTGCTGATCGACGAGCACAAATTTAGCTGGGACGAAGCATTTGAGATGACCTGCCAGATCTTCTCTTATACCAACCATACGTTAATGAGTGAAGCGCTGGAAACCTGGCCTGTAGACATGCTCGGTAAAATTTTGCCGCGCCATCTGCAAATCATCTTTGAAATCAACGATTACTTCCTGAAAACGGTTCAGGAGCAGTATCCGCAAGATACCGGTCTGCTGAGCCGCGTTTCGATTATTGATGAGTCGAACGGTCGCCGCGTGCGCATGGCCTGGCTGGCGGTGGTAGCGAGCCATAAGGTCAACGGCGTATCGGAACTGCACTCCAACCTGATGGTCCAGTCGCTGTTTGCCGACTTTGCGACGATCTTCCCGACCCGCTTTACCAACGTAACGAACGGCGTCACGCCGCGTCGCTGGCTGGCGCTGGCGAACCCGTCGCTCTCCGGCGTGCTGGATGAGAACATTGGCCGTACCTGGCGCACCGATCTCAGCCAGCTTAGCGAACTCGAACAGCATATTGATTACCCGCTGGTCAATCAGGCGGTACATCAGGCGAAGCTGGAGAATAAAAAACGCCTGGCGGTGTTGATTGCCCAACAGCTTAATGTGGTGGTCAATCCACACGCGTTGTTTGATGTGCAGATCAAGCGTATTCACGAGTACAAGCGTCAGCTGATGAATGTACTGCACGTGATTACCCGCTATAACCGCATTAAAGACGATTCGTCGGCGGAGTGGGTGCCACGCGTCAATATCTTCGCCGGTAAAGCCGCCTCGGCCTACTATATGGCGAAGCATATTATCCACTTGATCAATGATGTCGCGAAGGTGATCAACAACGATCCACAAATCGGCGACAAGCTGAAAGTGGTGTTTATACCTAACTACAGCGTCAGCCTGGCACAGGTGATCATTCCGGCGGCAGATCTTTCCGAACAGATCTCGCTGGCGGGCACCGAGGCTTCCGGCACCAGTAATATGAAATTTGCCCTGAACGGTGCGCTGACCATCGGCACGCTGGACGGTGCAAACGTCGAGATGCTGGAGCACGTTGGCGCGGAAAACATCTTTATTTTCGGTAATACCGCAGAAGAGGTCGAAGAACTGCGTCGGCAGGGCTATAAACCGCGCGACTATTACGAAGAAGATGACGAACTGCGTCAGGTGTTGACCCAAATCGCTACCGGCGTATTCAGCCCCGAAGAGCCTGGCCGCTACCGCGATCTGGTCGACTCGCTGATCAACTTCGGCGACCACTATCAGGTGCTGGCGGACTACCGTAGCTATGTGGACTGTCAGGACAAGGTGGATACCCTTTACCGTCAGCCGGAAGAGTGGACCAATAAAGCGATGCGCAACATTGCCAACATGGGCTACTTCTCTTCTGACAGGACAATTCAGGAGTATGCGGATCAGATCTGGGGGATTACCCCGGTCAGGTTGTAAGGCTGTTATGCCGGGTGACGGCTTCGCCTTACCCGGCCTACGGGGTGCAGGATATCGACGTCTGTAAGACCTCACAGGCCCGGTAAGCGCAGCGCCACCGGGCACGGGTTGTACCCGGCCCACGGAATGCAGGATATCGGCGTTTGTAAGGTTTTCGTAGGCCCGGTAAGCGCAGCACCACCGGGCAAATTTACGCAAGTTCTCACCCAATCGGGGCCGTCTGGCTCCGATTTTTTACCTGTAATTCAGAAAAGTGCCCGACCTGTTTATTTTATAATATAGCCCTCTGAAAGGACTCAGCAGGAATAACATGGAAAAGTTAAAACCCATCGCATTATCGCTATGCCTCGCATTTTTTGGCGTCCCTGTACTGACGCACGTTGTTGCGTTTATCGTTGGCTGTATCGCAGCGTTTCTGGCGCTAATCATTGACGGCACTGATGCACCTGCATTTATGTATTACTTTGCTAATTCCCTGACGTTTATTCTCGGGGGCATCGCCATGTTCATCGTCGGTCAAAAATGGGATCGCAACGGTAGCCCCCCGTGGCGACAATGCCTGCTCCTGCTGCCCGCCCTTATTGCGCTAAGCCTGTGGATCATCGCCATGGAACAGGGGGCGCTGAGTTTTAGCAGCAAACCGGTTATGCGGTTATTCTGGGAATTATTGCCCTGGTTCTTGCTGAATATTACCTGGGTACTTTCCGGCTGGTTCTGGGGGATCATCGTGGTTTCGGCCGGTTCACAGATCCTGTTTGCCCTCGGGTACATCTGGCAGCAGCGAAAAAATCCTCTAACTGCCACAGAGCGGCTGTGCCGAAATACCCTGTTGGTTCTTCTGATTCTGGCAACAGGCTATGCAGTATGGCAGGGAAAATTACACGCCGATAAATACCCTGGCCAGAACCCGGAAAAAAGCGTTGCGGAAGCCATTGATACTCGTGATTTTCATCCTCAGGTAGCCAGCAGCGCGCTGGTTAAGTTACAGGGCGAACCCACTTTGCGATTCACTGAGCACTGGCCGCGTCTGGATGGTGCGACGGCGGCATACCCACTTTATGCCTCCGCGTTTTACGCGCTCAATATATTTCCGTCAGAAATGGAAGATTTTGAAATCGAAAGCAACTTTCTGGATAACTCCCGCACGCCACAGGCGTATGAAAACCTTATCGCCGACAGAGCGGATATTATCTTTGTCGCCCAGCCCTCGGCATCGCAGAAAAAACGTGCGCAGGACGCCGGGGTTAAACTCGCTTACACGCCTTTTGCCCGCGAGGCTTTCGTTATCATCGCCAATCAAAAAAATCCGGTAAATTCGTTAACCGAACAGCAGGTGCGCGACATATTTAGCGGAAAAGTGCGTCGTTGGGATGAGGTTGGCGGCGATCACAATAACTTTCAGATCTGGCAGCGCCCGGAAGACTCAGGTAGCCAGACCGTCATGCTGGCAAAAGTCATGAAAGACACGCCGATGCTCCCCGCCAGGGAAACGGAAATCGCTAGCGCAATGGAGGGTGTGATCCATAAAGTTGCTGAGTATCAGAATAACCTGCCCGCGATTGGATATACCTTCCGCTACTACGCCACGCAGATGAATGCGAACAAAGGGATTAAGTTGCTGGACATCAACGGTATCGCGCCAACGGTAGAAAACATTCGCAACGGCAGTTATCCGTATACGGTGGATGTGTATATGGTCACCCGCGAACATCCGACGGCAGAAACGCAAAAATTAGTAGACTGGTTTTTAAGTCCGCAAGGACAGCGCCTGGCGCAGGATGTGGGGTATGTACCGCTGTATAGAAGTAACGATATTGCCTCTACTCAATAAAGCGCCGCAGGTTCGCAAAAGGAGTCACTCATGCCGCCGTACATAAAATTGACCGTTGAGCTGGCAGGGACAGACCCGACCAGCAGCGTGGACATGACTATTGCGCTCGTCACCGTGGATCGCTGGCAGGAGGGTATTATTCCGGCGTCAATTAACGCCGCGTTTGACCGTGCGTACGTTTTTGCTGGAACTGGTGGACTGAAAGCGTTGCGCCGCTGGGATGTGCATATGCTCGTTGGGCTGTACGCCCGTGGTATAAATCCGGCGTTCTTTCTGGATGAAGTGACGATCCATCGTTTTAGCCAGTGCAGGTCGACACTGGATTTTGACCCTTATATCCACGAGATGCCCGCTGGTGACAGTGATACCACCGAAGAGAACGATTTTATCGTCAGGCTCTCGGCAGTGGAACCGTGGAGCCTACGGACAACTATCGCAACGCAACGCCCTGGAGAAAATAGCGGGTCCGATGATGTCTGTATTCGTCAGTTATTCATCAAAGCGCTTAACTATCATGGCGATAATAGTTTGCAGAAATTTCGTGAAAAGCAGCTAATGTTCACGCTAAACGCGCGTTATCATGAGGATGAAACTCAACTCGTTGAGGGATGCTACGCCAGCGACGAGGACTATATCCGCCCCGGGTTTCATTTGAACCGGGATGTTTTTATCCGCCTCCATGCCGCCAGGGCGCGTTTTCATTACTGCCCGTTCGGGACAGCACGGTGCCGGAACGTGGAGTATAAAACCTCACCTCATGGAGAAGAGAATGGTCACCATCTGCATTAACGAGGAAGACAGAACGAGACAGCTCGCTGACTGGACCCTACGTTATCACTCAGGCAGAAAGTGTATTGAACTCACCTGTCATTTTCATTCAGGCAAAGAATACAGCTATCCGTTTGACGTCTGTAACGTCGCCCCCACGGTACGAGCCAACGGCACGTTGTTAATCCAAAAGGGTCAGCCTGGCGTCAAAGTCATCGACCATGCGGAGATCGTCGGCAATAAATATGCGTTAATTCATTATCCGAATGGCAAACCGTGCGACGTTATGGCCGCCGGAGATGTGCAAATCATGCCAGCAACCACACTGAAAGATAACCCTATTTTCGGCTATTTCCGTCGCGTTGCCGAGCAAAGAGTGGCGAACGCCAGCCAGAGCCAACGGCATATCATGGAGAATGTCCTCCGACAGATGGATAACATCGTGGCGCATCCTGACACGGCACTTGAAGCTTACTGCTGTGGCAAAAATGCGTCCCGACGCAGGCCAGAACACCTGATCTACCCTTTTGGCCTGAATGAAAGTCAGATGAATGCCGTTGAGCAGGCGTTTAGCACGCAACTTTCCGTTATAGAAGGCCCGCCGGGAACCGGGAAAACCCAGACTATCCTCAATATCCTCGCCAATATTCTGCTGAACAACGGCAGCGTTGCTATCGTTTCCAATAACAATACTGCGGTAGCAAACGTCTATGAAAAGTTGGCGAAGGTTAATCTGGATTATGTCGTTGCCCGTTTAGGCAGTACGGATAATAAGTCGGCGTTTTTCGCTGACCAGCCCGCGATGCCGCAACATTCGCCGCTCGCCGCCCCTGATATCAGTACGGTTACGCAACAACTTATGCAGTTAAAAAGTACCCTGCGTGCGCAAAATGACATTGCCCGGCGGCGTGCCGAAATTGACGAACTGTGTATTGAAGAGAAATATCTCAATCAGTGGCTGCATAATCAGGGTATTCATTCTCTGCCTGACGTTGAACATTATCGATTTTTGCAGAATAAGATCACCGACTTTATGGCCTTTGTTCAGTCGCTGCCGACAGGAAGTTTTCGCTGGCGCGATCGACTGCCGCTATTGCTCAAATTCGGTATTGTGAACGCGCAACCGCTGAATAGCGCCAACAAGCGGCAGTTATTCTTTTTGGCCTTACAACGCTATTACTACGCTGTCCGCCTGCGTCTGGCTCGCGAGTCGCTGGCAGAGAGTGAGAGCATACTCAAAGAGCATAATGCGTTGGCCTTACAGCAAAAACTCACCCAGGATTCGATGGCCTGTTTACATGCACATCTCCGGCAATCGATCGTTTCGAACAGGCAGTTTAGCGGCGACAATTACCGGGGCGATTTCGGCGCATTTTTGCAGCGCTATCCGATCATCGGCAGCAGCACGCACTCCATTATCAACTCACTGGCTGGTGGCGTGCTGCTGGATTACGTCATTATTGATGAAGCCTCGCAGCAGGATATTGTGCCGGGGATCCTGGCGCTCGCCTGCGCCCGAAACGTGATTGTTGTAGGCGATCGCAAACAGCTTCCTCATGTACCGGATAAGCATTCTGTCCCCGCGCCTTCCCCGCATTATGATTGCGTCGACAAAAGCCTGCTGGATTCGCTGTTTTCTGTATATGGCAAGACATTGCCGGTGACATTGCTGAAAGAGCACTACCGCTGTCATCCCAAAATTATTCAGTTTTGCAATAAACAATTTTATGATAATCAACTCATTGCGATGACGCGCGATAACGGAGAACCTGCGCTGTCGCTGGTGGTAACTGCCAAAGGCAATCATGAGCGACACTACAGTAACTTACGCGAGCTGGAATCGTTAGACGTGGTGAACTGGGACGAAACGGGGAGCCGTGGTTTAATTGCGCCCTACAATGCGCAGGTAACGCTTTCTGGTCGCACGCTCGATCCTGGGATTATCAGCGCAACGGTGCATAAATTTCAGGGGCGCGAATGCGAAGAGATTGTCTTTTCCACGGTACTGGATAAAAAGGCTGATGCCAGAGCGATTAGCTTTGTCGACGATCCACGCCTCATCAATGTCGCCGTTTCCCGTGCGCAAAAACACTTCACGCTGGTGACCGGTGACAACGTTTTTACCGGCAATAATCAGCATATCGCTGCGCTGATCCGTTACATGACCTACTATGCAGATGATGAACAGATTCACCATAGCCCGGTGGTCAGCGCCTTTGATCTGCTCTATGACGAGTACGACCGTTCGCTGGAAAAGCTGAAAGCCCGGCTCAACGTGAATGACTCGCGCTTTCGCTCTGAACAGATCGCCGCACTACTGATTCGCGATACGCTCAAACAACCTACTTATCACTCTCTCACGGTACATTCTCAAATTTTGCTGCGGCAGTTGATTACGCATGTCGACGATCGTTTCACTGCTCGCCAACAAGAGTTTATGACACAGGGAGCGAGCTGTGATTTCGTTTTCTATTATCGGGTGGGTAAACAGCCCGTCGCGGTGATTGAGATCGATGGCGGCGCGCACGAGCGACCGGAGCAGCGTGAACGCGACGCGCTGAAAGAGGCCATCCTGCAAATATGCGGCATTGCGCTACTGCGCCTGCGTACCATCGACAGCCAGATTGAGGTGAAAATAGCGGCATTTTTAACGCAGGCTATGCAGGATAACCGCGTTGATGATGCGGGTAGGCAGTCATGACACAGGGACAACAAAAATGACGCCAATCGAAGTAACGACCCTTTCCGTTTGCCTTTCCGGCGTGGACCCCGTCAGCGGTGCCGATATCAGACTGGCGCAGAGTCAATCAGCAAACTGGTGTGAAGGCATCATCCCAACACTCATCAACGAGGTGCTGGATGAGGGCGAAAAGTTCGCAGATGCGGCAGGGCTGGAAGGGTTACTCGCTTATGATGTGACGTTGGGTATCGGGCTATCGTCCAGCGGCATCTGGCCCGGATTTATCCTTGATGTCGATACCATTACCCGTATTAGCGCCTGCGGTGCAGAACTGGATTTTGACCCTTATATCGACGATGTACCTAATCATCCATGCGTCGTTAATACCGACGATGATTTCACGGTGGAATTTACCGCGCTGGATGCGCATCACGAAAGAAGAGTGATAGCGAAGCGACGGCTGAAAGAATACTACGGCTCTCTAGAGGATGTTTTTATCTGGCAGACCTTTAAAGAGGCCTGGCACTATCATCAGGACAACAGCCTGCGAGCGTTCAGGGAAAAGCAGCCGAAACTGACGCTATACGCGCGCTATTACAAGGATAAGACCCGGCTCGTAGACGGAGGCTATGACAATCCAGAAGATGATATCCGGCCTGGCTTTCATTTGAACCGGGATGTTTTTATTCGCCTGAACGCCGCCAACGCACGCTTTGTATACTGGCCGTTTGAATGTAAGCGAAAGGCGGGAGCGTGATATGCCCCCCAGCGCCGCCATGCAGGACATCATCGAACAGGGTTACCTTCTATTCCGCCGTTACCCGGTGCCGTCACGATTCAACGTGTGCTGTGCTTATTGTTTCAGTGAAGAACAGCAGCAGGCGTTACGTCAGACCTCAATACGCGCCGTTCCCTTTGATTTGCTGAGGGACTGGAACAGTAGCGCTAATCCAGAGGCGCAGGATAGCAACGAAATCCGTTATTTACTGCCCAGGCTGCTGGAGTTTATCGCGTACAGAGAATTCCCCAGCACTATTGATGAAACCTGTTGCCTGAGGCGTGTCGGGGAAACAAATATTAATCACTGGCGACCAGAAGAACAGGCATTTATGGTCCGTTTTGCGCAGCAGTTTATACGTGATTGGGTATCCGTAGATGACGTTGTAGAACTGAATGACATGTTGCAGATGTTCCATTTCGGCGGCCTTAAAATTGTCTCTTTACTGGATGCGATGCTGGAAGTGCCGGGATACTGGGCCACGGTATCGCTGGCATATCTTTTGTATTTTCAACGCGACGATATGATCAGAGACGCATTCGTAGATCGAGATGAAGATGATGAATCCATTACGCAACAAATTAAAGCCTGGGCAACATGCGTTCGACGCCAACTCTTTAAACGCGCTGCACAGGCGATAGAAACACCGGAGTCATTACGTCAATGCAGCGCTACGTATTCGGCACCAGTCGATAGCTGGATGATCGACGAGTGTCTGTGCGCCATGCATGATGCCTCACTGCAACCGGGGAAAGGGTAAGTATGGGAAAACTGAAAGCAGAAATCTCCTCGCTGCTCTTTGCGTTTTTCGGGGTACCGATATTGGCTTATCCCGTTATTCTCTTTATGCTCGCGTTGGGTCTGTTATTAAGTGACCTGTTACCGTGGTCGGTAATGCACAGGAGGATTAGCGGGCTGGAAATAATCCTGACGCTGGTCGCCGATTATTGCGTTATTTTTATATTGATGATGATCGCTGGCTGGCGGATTGCTCGTCGCGCCGCTCCGGCGCAGAAAACGCCGCTCTGTTGCGGACTGATGCTTACACCAGCCTTGTTATTCCTCATTATCGCGGGAGCTGTGATCTATTTTCGCCCGTTAAACATCTTTGTCGGGGAAAGCCTTCGCACGCTATATGTGGATATTATCTGGTTCCCGGTCCGGTTTTTATCACTATTCAGCGATTACGAATGGGGTGAGCTGGCGGGGCCGCTCAGCGCCCAGTCAGGCTTTGCGCGGGGATATTATTGGCAGTCGCGCAGAATACCGTGAATAACAATGGCGTCCAGGCGAAGAAAAGTAATAGATTCATAAAACAGGATTATGTGGGATCGCGTTTCGCTTATCCTGTCTACAGGGTAAATATAACCTTTTGATATAAAATTAAATTTAGGCGGATAACTTTATCATCTTACGCCTCGTTCCGGTATGGATTCGGAGTATTTTTACGTCATCATGTGGCGCAAAATGATGTGTTTTTTAACGCAAGGAGAAAGGATGCATGAACAGTAAAATAACCTTAGCGGCGCTTTTATGCTGTGCTCTGATAGCCCCCGCCGTAGCGGATACGCTCAGGGATGCAGATGGTCATTCTATCGGTTCAGTGGAAACGGGATCGGGCGGCGACAAAACGTATCGGGATGGCGACGGGCATAGTAAAGGTTCGTCATCAACCAATTCCAATGGTGAAACGACTTTCCGGGACGAATACGGCCATAGCAAAGGCAGCGCGCAAACCAATTCTAACGGAGAAACCACGTTTCGCGATGAATATGGCCATACTAAAGGGACCGCACAAACTAACGCCAATGGTGAAACGACCTACCGTGATGAGTATGGTCATGTGAAAGGGACGTCAAGAATAGACTCAAGTGGTAAAAAGATCTTCAGAGATGAATACGGTCATGAGGTTGCCAGCCTCGAAAAATGATCGTCCAGATGCGGCTTTACTGCAAAAATCACATGGGGCTGGTCGCACAGGCTAAGCGGGGCCTGAAACCTACCGGGTGACGGCTTCGCCTTACCCGGCCTACGGGGTGCAGGATATCGACGTCTGTAAGACCTCACAGGCCCGGTAAGCGCAGCGCCACCGGGCACGGGTTGTAACGGGCATTACCTGCTTAATTACGATGCCAGCGACAGCTCACGTTTCGCCGTATGCTGGAGCAGCCATTGCGCCACGCGCGATTGTTGGTCAGCGTCCAGCCACATGCCGAGGCGGGTACGACGCCAGATCGCATCGTCAAGGCGACGTACCCATTCATGTTCGACCAGGTAGCGTAATTCCGCCTCATAAAATTCATGACCAAAATCCTCGCCCAGGTCGGCAATTGAGGTCGCGTCACGGAGAATAATGTCGCTGTTGCTGCCGTAGGTGCGGGCATAGTGGCGTGCTAACGATTCGCTGATAAACGGATAACGGCGACGCAGCTTCGCGGCATAATCATCGCGATCGCCACCAATATCGCCCCCCGGTAACACGGCGTCTTTCGTCCACGCCTGGCCGACGCCTTTATAGTACGGCGTCAGTTTTTCCAGCGCGTGCTCCGCCAGCTTACGATAGGTGGTCAGCTTACCGCCGAACACGGACAACAGCGGCGCTTTGCCATCCTCGTCATGCACATCAAGGGTGTAATCCCGGGTAATCGCCTGCGGTGAATCGGATTCATCATCGCAAAGCGGGCGTACGCCAGAGTAGGTCCAGACAATATCCTCGCGGCCCAGCTGTTTTTTAAAGTGCCCGTTATACACGTTGAGCAGATAATTGATCTCTTTCTCATCAATGGCGACGCTTTTCGGATCGCCCTGATATTCCACGTCGGTTGTCCCGATGATAGAAAACTCATCCATCCACGGGATCACAAAAACAATACGCTTATCTTCGTTTTGCAGGATATAGGCCTGCTTCTGGGTATGAACGCGCGGGACGACAATATGGCTGCCTTTGATTAAGCGGATGCCATAAGGCGAGGGCAGATGCATTCCGTCATCAAAGAACTGTTTCACCCACGGACCGGTGGCGTTCACCAGACCGCGTGCCTGCCAGACATATTTTTTGCCGCTATCAATATCTTCCGCTTCAACGATCCACAGGCCATTTTCCCGGCGTGCAGAGGTGGCACGGGTGCGGGTTAATACCTTGCCGCCTTTCTGCTCGACCATCTGGGCGTTCGCCAGTACCAGCCGCGCATCATCCACCCAGCAGTCAGAATATTCGAATCCGCGCACGATTTCTGGTTTGAGAACCGATTCTGAGCCAAATCGCAAACCGGTTGAACCCGGCAGACTGGTCCGTTTCCCCAGATGATCGTACATAAACAAACCGATGCGGATCATCCACGCCGGACGCAGGTGCGGGCGATGCGGCAGGCGAAAGCGCATCGGAAAAGCGATATGTGGTGCCATTTTTAACAGCACCTCACGCTCAGCCAGCGCTTCACTCACCAGGCGGAATTCATAGTGTTCAAGGTAGCGCAGTCCGCCATGGATCAGTTTTGAGCTGGCAGAAGAGGTGGCGCAGGCCAGATCCTGTCCCTCCAGCATCAGCACGGATAAACCGCGCCCGGCAGCGTCCGCCGCGATGCCAGCACCGTTGATGCCGCCACCTATCACAATCAGATCTTTGGTTTCCATGCTGCCACCTCTTTACTTTCGTTAAAGCGCATAAATGTTCGATATCGCTCATGATAGCAAGGAATCGCGCTTTTGGTAACATCAAAAAAACAATTTAGAGTGATATGCATAACATAATGGCGTTTATCTCCCTGGACGACGTAAACTGAGAGAGTGATTGATCATCTGCCCATCTGAATGTGGCGGCGAAAAAGGCGTCAGAAAGAGAAACTATGGACCATTTTGAATGTATTAATGTTGAAGAAGCCCATCAAAAACTGCATCAGGCAAGCGCTGTGCTGGTGGATATCCGCGATCCGCAAAGTTACGCGCTGGGCCATACGCCGGGCGCGTTTCATCTGACTAACGACACGCTCGGCGCGTTTATGCGCGAAACGGACCCTGAAACGCCGGTGATGGTGATGTGTTATCACGGCAACAGCAGTAAAGGTGCCGCGCAGTATCTTTTGCAGCAAGGCTACGATCACGTCTACAGCGTGGATGGTGGCTTTGACGCCTGGCATCGCCATTTCCCGGCGGAAGTGGAGCGCACGCTGTTTTAGCCGTTATACTGTCCCCTTTTGCGTGGAATAAGCGACCGCCAGTATGTTGATGATCACCTCTTTTAGTAACCCGCGCATCGCGCAGGCGTTTGTAGACTATATGGCGACGCAGGGCGTTGTGCTGACGATCCAGCAACATACGCAGTGGGATATCTGGCTGGCGGATGAAAGTCAGGCCGCGCGTGTGCAGACTGAGCTGGCGCGATTTATGGAGAACCCGGCGGATCCGCGTTATCTGGCGGCGAGCTGGCAGTCGGGGCAGACCAACAGTGGTCTGCACTACCGCCGTTTTCCGTTCCTTGCCACGCTCAGAGAGAATGCCGGGCCGTTTACGCTCGGCATTCTCGTCATCACGATACTGGTATTTCTGCTGATGAGCATTATTGGCGACCAGCCGGTGATGATATGGCTGGCCTGGCCCTACGATCCCTCCCTGAAATTTGACGTCTGGCGCTACTTTACCCATGCCCTGATGCACTTCTCTGTGCTGCATATTCTCTTTAACCTGCTGTGGTGGTGGTATCTTGGCGGCACGGTAGAAAAGCGTCTGGGCAGCGGCAAGCTGGTGGTGATCACCGTCATCAGCGCCCTGTTGAGCGGATTTGTGCAGTATCATTTCAGTGGCCCGTGGTTTGGCGGATTATCTGGCGTGGTGTATGCCCTGATGGGCTATGCATGGCTGCGGGGCGAACGCGATCCGCAGAGCGGCGTTTTTTTACCGCGTGGTTTGATAGGCTTTGCTTTAGTATGGCTAATTGCCGGCTGGTTTGATCTCTTCGGTATGTCGATTGCGAACGGTGCTCACGTGGCCGGGTTGCTGGTAGGGCTGGCGATGGCCTTTGTTGATTCGCAGAATGCGCGAAAACGAACATAATTTTCCAGGGATTATTCATGAAACAGACACAGCGTCACAGTGCGATTATCGAACTGGTAAAAAAGCAGGGATATGTCAGCACTGAAGAACTGGTGGAGCACTTTTCCGTCAGCCCACAGACCATCCGTCGCGATCTCAACGACCTTGCCGATCAGAACCTGATCCTGCGTCATCACGGCGGCGCGGCGCTGCCGTCCAGCTCGGTCAACACCTCATGGCATGACCGTAAGGCCACGCAGACGGCTGAGAAAGAGCGTATCGCTCGCAAAGTGGCTGAACAGATCCCGGACGGCTCAACGTTATTTATCGATATCGGCACCACGCCGGAAGCGGTAGCGCACGCGCTGCTGGAACACAGCAATTTGCGTATTGTCACCAATAACCTGAACGTGGCGAATACGCTAATGGTGAAGGATGATTTCCGCATTATCCTCGCTGGCGGCGAGCTGCGCAGCCGCGACGGTGGGATTATCGGTGAAGCGACGCAGGATTTTATCGCCCAGTTCCGTCTCGATTTTGGCATCCTCGGCATTAGCGGCATCGACAGCGACGGCTCGCTGCTGGAGTTTGATTACCACGAAGTGCGCACCAAACGCGCGATTATCGAAAATTCACGCCACGTAATGCTGGTGGTGGACCATTCGAAATTTGGCCGCAACGCGATGGTAAATATGGGCAGCATCAGTATGGTGAATGCGGTTTATACCGACGTGATGCCGCCTGCGGGGGTGATGCAGGTGATAGCTGAGCATAAGGTACAGCTGGAGCTGTGCTGAGAAATTTCCCTATCCTGCAAGATAAATCACGATAATAGAGTATCGTGATTTATCGCGACTTTACGTTCTCTGATGTTATCCTTAATCGCTCGCTTTTTTATATTGTTATAAATTTCATCTGCTTATAAAAATTTTATTTTTATCCCCCCTCTTTGGCATCTCAATTGCAATCCAGTAGTCATGTAATAAAGCGAATAAAAGGAACCCGCATGACTTACGAAACAATGACCACCTCAAACGCCCCGGTAAAAATGTGGACCCACGGCGTACCGGTAGAAGACGATGCCCGTCAGCAGCTGATTAATACGGCCAAAATGCCGTTTATTTTCAGCCATGTGGCGGTAATGCCCGACGTGCATCTGGGAAAAGGCTCGACCATTGGTAGCGTGATCCCGACCAAGGGGGCGATTATCCCGGCGGCGGTTGGGGTGGATATCGGCTGCGGAATGAACGCGTTGCGTACCAGCTTAACGGCGGCGGATTTGCCGGATAGTCTGGCCCAGTTGCGTAGCGCCATTGAAGCGGCCGTACCGCACGGGCGTACTACCGGACGCGGACGGCGCGACGTTGGCGCGTGGGAAAACCCGCCTGCCAACGTTGATGCGCAGTGGGCGACGTTGCAGCCTGGTTTCCAGTGGCTGACGCAGAAGTACCCGCGTTTTTTGAACACCAATAACTATAAGCACCTGGGAACACTGGGAACCGGTAACCACTTTATCGAAGTCTGCCTTGATGAAGCGGATCGGGTCTGGGTGATGCTGCACTCTGGATCGCGCGGAATTGGCAATGCCATCGGGAGCTATTTTATCGAAATGGCGCAGAAAGATATGGAGCAGCATATCGCTAATCTGCCGTCGCGCGATCTGGCCTATTTTGAAGAAGGAAGCGAACATTTCGCCGATTATGTTAAAGCCGTCGGCTGGGCGCAGGATTATGCTCGCGCCAACCGTGAAGCGATGCTGGAAAACGTGGTCGCCGCGCTGCATAAAGCGATCGCTAAGCCGTTTACGCTCAGCATGGAAGCGATCAACTGCCACCATAACTATGTGCAGAAAGAGCAGCACTTTGGTGAAGAGATCTTCGTGACGCGTAAAGGGGCGGTATCGGCGCGCACCGGGCAGTACGGTATTATTCCCGGTTCGATGGGCGCGAAAAGCTTTATCGTCCGCGGGTTGGGTAATGAGGAATCATTCTGCTCCTGTAGCCACGGCGCAGGGCGCGTGATGAGCCGTACCAAAGCGAAAAAGCTGTTCAGCGTTGAGGATCAGATCCGCGCGACGTCCCATGTGGAATGCCGTAAAGATGCCGATGTGATCGACGAAATTCCGATGGCGTATAAGGATATCGAAGCGGTAATGTCTGCTCAGGCCGATCTGGTTGAGATTGTACATACGCTGCGTCAGGTGGTGTGCGTTAAAGGATAATACGATGCAAAGGACAATTGCGCTGAATGGCGCGCAGGGAGAAGGCGGCGGGCAGATTTTACGTTCGGCGCTGAGCTTATCGATGATTACCGGCCAGCCGTTTGAGATCGCCGACATTCGCGCGGGCCGCGCAAAGCCAGGTTTACTGCGTCAGCACCTGACGGCGGTGCGTGCGGCGGCAAAAATCTGCGGCGCAGAGGTCAGCGGCGATGAACTCGGCTCGCAGCGACTGCATTTTTCGCCGGGAACGATCCGCGGCGGAGAGTACCGTTTTGCTATCGGCAGTGCCGGAAGCTGTATGCTGGTGCTGCAAACCGTACTACCCGCGCTGTGGTTCGCCGATGCGCCGAGCCGGGTGGAAGTGAGCGGCGGAACGCATAACCCGTCAGCGCCGCCTGCTGATTTTATTTGCCGCGTCTGGGAGCCGCTGCTGGCGCGGATGGGTATTCGTCAGCGCACTACGCTCCTGCGCCACGGTTTTTATCCGGCGGGAGGCGGGTTGGTGGCAACGGAGCTTGCGCCGGTAAAAACCCTCCACCCGCTTCAGCTTCTGGCCCGGGGCGATATTGTGGGCATGAAAGCCGACGTTTTACTGGCCGGGGTACCTCATCACGTCGGCCAGCGTGAAAACGACGTGCTGGCGGCACATTTTTCGCTGGCTGAGCAGAATATTCAGATGCTGCCGGGCGACAGGGGATCGGGAAACACCGTTTCGCTTGAGATTGAAAGCATTCACGTAACGGAACGGTTTATCGCTTTTGGTGAGAAACGAATGAGCGCCGAAACAGTGGCGAACCAGCTGGTGACAGAGGCTCGCCGCTACCTGGCGAGCGAGGCGGCGGTAGGCGAGTATCTCGCCGATCAACTGGTGATCCCGCTGGCACTGGCGGGAGAGGGCGCGTTCACCGTGGCGCAGGCTTCCTCCCATCTGTTAACCAATATCGCTGTGGTCGGGCAGTTTTTGCCGGTGACGTTTAGCCTGGAGGAAGAGGGCGGGATGACGCGGGTGACGGTTAAAGGAAAAGACGTGTCCCGGTGAAACGTTGGTTGGCGCTGCGTTCACTGTTTTTACATACTGATGTAATCGATTGATTCTGAAGGTGGATATCAAACTGTAGGCCGGGTAAGCGCAGCGCCCCCCGGCATGACGACACTGCAATAACATGCCCGGTGGCGGCTTCGCCTTACCGGGCCTACATTCTGATGCAAGCAATTGACTCTGAAGGCGGATGTTGAACTGTAGGCCGGGTAAGCGCAGCGCCCCCCGGCATTACGACACTGCAATAACATGCCCGGTGGCGGCTTCGCCTTACCGGACCTACATTCTGATGTAATCGATTGATTCTGAAGTTGGATGTCGGGCTATAGGCCGGACCAAAACAAACTCTCCAGAAACCGTTACACCCCGTAACCCATCATCTTCAACAGCTTCTGCGCATGCTGCACCGCGTCCTGCCGGTGCGCGACGCCGAGCTTCTGATACAGATTACGGATATGCGTTTTGATGGTGGTCGCCGCGACGTCCAGTTCTCCGGCAATCTGATCGTTACTGTAGCCGGAATAGATCAGCCCCAGCACCTGCCACTCGCGCTGGGTCAGCGGGCTGGTACGGATCAGCTCAGGCACCTGCGGATGGTTTAACAACCGTTCGACGAAGTTCTCGTCAAAATGAGCGAATTTGTGCCGGTGATGCTGGTTGATATCTCGCAGAATACGCTGCGCCCGGTGCTGTTCCAGCTCCGGCAGCGTGTTGAGTTGAATCAACTGGCGTAACTGCTGCGCCATCGCTTCGCCTTCAATGACGAAATGATTAATAAAGCCGGTACGATTGGCGAGCGTCAGCGCCTCTATCAACGCATTCTGCGCTTCGTTTTTGCGCCCCGCCTGCCAGTAAAGCTGGTTCAGCAACAGCAGATTGCGGTTGATATCGCTCATCAGGCGCAGGCTGCGCGCGTTTTCGTTTAACTCTTCAAGCACCATTTCCGCCGGGCCGGTTTCGCCAAGCAGGATCTGTACGCGGGCGATGTTACGCCACTGGCTTTGCAGGAAGTGGTTATTGGCAAATTCCGGTTTTGGCGTCTGGCGCAGCCAGTTGGCGGCAGACTTTTTATCGCCGATCATCTGCCAGTAAATCACCCGTACTTTATCGGCGTTTGATACCCAGTCGCTGTGGTAAGGCCCGTTACCTAACAGGTTCTCCAGACGATTTAACTGGCTGCGCGCGTTATCCAGATCCCCGCGTGCCAGCGAGCATTGCACCAGCAGCGCCAGACACTGAAGCTGTTGCTGCGGCTGATAGGTGGAGAGCACGGTCATGCCGCTGCGTGCGGCGCTTTCCGCTTCGTCGAGTCGTCCCCACGCCCACAGTAGCTGGGCGCGAATACGCAGCAAAAATTCATGCATCGGCAGCTGTTCCAGGTGCTGATCGTGGATCAGCTGGAAGGCTTTTTCCTGCGTCTCCCAGGCGGCCTGTAAGAAGCCCTGAGCAAACAGAATTTCGCTTTGCTGGATCATGCTCCACAGCGCGTAATGCCAGACATCGTGGCGGCGCGCCATCTGCTCTGTCTGCTGCATTAACGACAGCGATTCCATCAGTAGCCCTTTGCAATGCAGGACTTCACCGTGCACGGAGGTGGCAACGATACGGCTGTAATAACTGGCGACGGGCAGCATATCCAGCGCGATTTTTGCCAGACGCTCGGCCTCTTCCGGATCGCCATCATTAATCGCCACCTGCGCGCGCAGGGCGTTGAAATCGCCGCTCAGCGCAGCGTCAATGGTAATCTGCATCTCCTGCTCGGCACGGGCCAGCAGAGTATTCACTTCGCTGTAGCGATGCTGGCTTTGCATCAGCCAAGCCTGAAGCAGCACAAGACGTGGATTCTCCAGCAGACTTTCCCACGGCAATGACGCCAGCGACTCTTCCAGCAGCGTCAGTTCGCTGTGATTAAACAGTCCCCATGCGTGATTAAGCAGGATATCGCGCAGCATCGGCGCATCGCCGGAGGCCAGCGCGTGATGAATAGCCTCGGTCGGGAAGCCTTGCGCCATCCAGCTTTCGGCGGCGGCGCGGTGCAGTTCTGGCAGTTCGGTCGCCAGTTCCCACTGACAGCGCTGGCGCAGGAAATTGCCAAACAGCGGGTGATAGCTAAACCACTCGCCGGAATCATCCATGCGCTGTAAAAACAGGCCCTGGCGTTCAATCTCTTCCAGCCGCATCTGCCCGTTCTCTTCCCCGGTCACGCGTACAATCAGCGCATCGTTCATCGAGCGCAGCAGCGCACTTTTGAGCAGGAAATGACGGGTACTTAAATCCACGTTATCCAGTACTTCATCGACCAGATAATCGGAAAGATGGCTGGCGTTAATGCCCGACAACCGACGCGCAGACTGATGCGGCGCGTTATTGTTCTGCCGGGCGGAGAGGGCGATAAGCTGAAGCGCGGTGGCCCAGCCTGCCACTTCATCGCACAGGCGGCCGCTCTCGGAGGCCTCCAGCGGGGAGGTCAGACGACGCTCAAAAAACTGTCGCGCTTCCTGATGATTAAATGCCAGATGCTGACTGCCGACCTCCAGCAGCTGATCGCGAACACGCAAATTGGCAATCCCCAACTGGGGGAGGTTACGCGACATCACCAGCAGGGTTAAATTTTCCGGCTGATGACGCAGGAAGAAACGCATGGCTTCATGGATCACCGGATTGGTGATCAGATGGTAATCATCAATCACCAGCCAGAGCGGGCGATCCCACTCGGCCAGTTCAATAAAGAGCTGAGCGAAAAGGGATGTCAGGCTGGCGTACTGGCGCTTTTGTACCATCGCTTCGCTGGCGTCGCAGTGACCGCCCGTTGCCTGCTGAATAGCGGCAATCAAATAACTGGCAAAACGCTCCTGCTGGTTATCGCCTTCATCCAGTGAAAACCAGCCGAGATCGTTTTTGCCTGCGGCCCACTGTGAAATGAGGGTCGTTTTTCCATAGCCCGCCGGGCTTGTGATCAGGATCAGACGGAAATTGTTCGCGCCGGAAAGTTTAGCCAACAGGCGGTCCCTGACCACAGTATGATCAAGGCGAACCGGGCGACTTAATTTAGACGGAATCAACATAGTTATCACTTTCACTGTGCGTAAAAGAAAGCAGGAATTTTTTTGCGCTTCGTAATTAATAACCCTAAGGTCGTTCAGATTGCAATGTATTGCAAGTTATGTCGGTTTTGACTGTTTCTTAATTTGCACTGTGTCACAAATTATTAAATGAATTGAAATATTTTAATGAAACCGGTGCCAGTCGGCGTGGCGTCTGGCTTAGGCTGAATTGCTGGTGGCGTAAGAATTACGCTTTCTGTAAGAGGAATTCCTTAACTCAATTAATTTTACGGTTACTGAATAGCCAAAAATAACCCTTAACGTCTTTAAGTAAATCCTCTGTCTGTATTTTATACGAAAAATCATTTCTTTATTTTACATTTTATTTGCGGAACGGCATTTCACTTTTTTGACGTGCACCAACGTTTTGCGTGCGGTAAAGGCAGAGACTGAGAGGTGAGCGAAGGAATGCTCCTCCCTGTTCAATATAGTCGGCAAGGATGGCGTAAGCGGCTAACGTTATAGTGGTGCCGATCACATTTTTCGCTCATCCCTGGTGCTCCTCCCTGCCTAATCCCTGGCAGGATGAGGAAGCCAGACGGGTAGCCAGGCAAACTAGCGCTAACGTTTTTCATTTGAACAGGATCCGGTTCCTTTATGTCACAGCCTACGTTCGACAAAGCACAATTTCAGGCTGCCCTGACGCGTCAGTGGCAGCATTTTGGTTTAGATTCCGCAGAGAAAATGACGCCGCATCAGTGGTGGCAGGCGGTGAGCAGCGCCCTGGCTGAACGCCTGGCAGCCCAGCCCGTCAGTGCGCCCGCTGAAAATCAGCGCCATGTTAACTATATCTCTATGGAGTTTTTGATTGGTCGCTTGACCGGTAACAACCTGCTGAACCTCGGCTGGTATCAGGACGTGAGCGATGTGCTGAAAGCGCACGATATCAACCTGACCGATTTGCTGGAAGAGGAGATCGACCCGGCACTGGGCAACGGCGGTCTCGGGCGCCTGGCGGCCTGTTTCCTCGACTCGATGGCGACGGTAGGCCAGGCGGCAACCGGTTATGGCCTGAACTATCAGTACGGTCTGTTCCGCCAGTCTTTCGCCGACGGCAACCAGATGGAAGCGCCGGATGACTGGCATCGCGGCAGCTACCCGTGGTTCCGTCACAATGAACAGCTTGATGTGCAGGTGGGCATCGGTGGTAAAGTGGTGAAGGGCGCATGGCAGCCTGGATTTATCATCACCGGCCAGGCGTGGGATCTGCCGGTGCTGGGCTACCGCAACGGTATCACCCAGCCGCTGCGTCTGTGGCAGGCGACGCACGCCCATCCTTTCGATCTGACCAAATTCAACGACGGCGATTTCCTGCGTGCCGAGCAGCAGGGTATCGACGCGGATAAGCTCACTAAAGTCCTTTACCCGAACGATAACCATACGGCGGGCAAAAAGCTGCGTCTGATGCAGCAGTACTTCCAGTGCGCCTGTTCGGTTGCCGACATCCTGCGGCGTCATCATCTGGCAGGCCGTCAGTTGCAAGAACTGGCGGATTACGAAGTCATCCAGCTGAACGATACGCACCCGACCATCGCCATTCCTGAACTGCTGCGCGTGCTGATTGATGAACATCAGCTAAGCTGGGACGATGCCTGGGCCATTACCAGTAAAACCTTCGCCTACACTAACCATACGCTGATGCCGGAAGCGCTGGAGTGCTGGGACGAGAAACTGATTAAAGCGCTGCTGCCGCGTCATATGCAGATCATTAATGAGATCAACAACCGCTTTAAAGTGCTGGTTGAGAAAACCTGGCCGGGTAATGAAGCGGTCTGGGCGAAGCTGGCAGTGGTGTATAACAAGCAGGTGCGCATGGCGAATATGTGCGTGGTCAGCGGCTTTGCGGTGAACGGCGTGGCGGCTCTGCACTCCGAGCTGGTAGTGAAAGATCTGTTCCCGGAATACCATCAGCTGTGGCCGAACAAATTCCATAACGTCACCAACGGCATTACCCCGCGTCGCTGGATCAAGCAGTGTAACCCGGCGCTTGCCGCATTGTTGGATAAGACGCTGAAGAAAGAGTGGGCGAACGATCTTGACCAGTTGATCGCGCTCGAAAAATACGCCGATGACAAAAAATTCCGACAGACGTATCGTGAGATCAAACTGGCGAATAAAGTGCGCCTCGCGGCGTTTGTGAAGGCGCGGACCGGTATTGAAATCAGTCCTGAGGCGATTTTTGATATCCAGATCAAACGCCTGCATGAATATAAGCGCCAGCACCTGAACCTGCTGCATATCCTGGCACTCTATAAAGAGATCCGCGAAAACCCGCAGGCAGACCGCGTGCCGCGCGTGTTCCTGTTTGGCGCGAAAGCGGCACCGGGATATTACCTGGCGAAGAACATTATTCTGGCGATCAACAAGGTCGCGGCGGCGGTGAACAACGATCCACTGGTAGGCGATAAACTGAAAGTGGTCTTCCTGCCGGATTACTGTGTGTCTGTGGCTGAAATGCTGATCCCGGCCGCTGATATTTCCGAGCAAATTTCTACCGCCGGTAAAGAAGCCTCCGGCACCGGCAATATGAAGCTGGCGCTGAACGGCGCGCTCACCGTCGGCACGCTGGACGGCGCGAACGTGGAAATAGCCGAGAAAGTCGGCGATGAAAACATCTTTATCTTCGGTAATACCGTGGAAGAGGTGAAGGCGCTGAAGGCGAAAGGTTACGATCCGCTGAAATGGCGTAAGAAAGACAAATTACTGAATGCGGTGCTGAAAGAACTGGAGAGCGGTAAATACAGCGATGGCGACAAGCACGCGTTTGACCAGATGCTGCACAGTCTTGGCAAGCAGGGGGGCGATCCGTACCTGGTGCTGGCCGACTTTGCCGCTTATGTTGACGCGCAGAAACAGGTCGATGTGCTCTACCGCGACCCGGAAGCCTGGACCCGCGCGGCGATCCTCAACACCGCACGCTGCGGCATGTTCAGCTCCGATCGCTCTATTCGCGACTACCAGAGCCGTATCTGGCAGGCCAAACGATAAGGACAGCTATGGAACGCAAACGCCTCGATAGAGCCGCTTTAGCGGCGGGGATTAGCCCTGATTACATTAACGCCCACGGTAAGCCGCAGTCGATTGGCGTCGATACCAAACAGCGTTTGCTGGATGCCATGCATCACACGGCGGCCACGAAAGTAGCCGTTACCCCCGTGCCTAACGTGATGGTTTATACCCACGGCAAAAAGATGGCGCTGGAAGTGGAAGGCAGCGGCGAGTTTAGCTGGACGTTACTGACGGAAGCTGGCCGTCAGTACCAGGGTCAGGCGGCCGGCGGCAGCAAGCTGATCCTGCCGATGCGCCTGCCGGAAGGGTATCACACGCTGACGTTATCCCAGGACGCTCAGCAATGGGATTGCCGGGTGATTATCGCTCCCCAGCGCTGCCACGAGCCTGATGCGCTGCTGAGCGGGCGTAAACTGTGGGGTGCCTGCGTCCAGCTCTATACGCTACGCTCCGGCAAAAACTGGGGGATCGGTGATTTTGGCGATCTGAAAGCGATGCTGCCTGAGGTAGCGAAGCGGGGCGGGGCGTTTATCGGTCTTAATCCGATCCATGCGCTTTATCCGGCCAATCCGGAGAGCGCCAGCCCTTACAGTCCCTCTTCGCGCCGCTGGCTGAATGTAATCTACATCGACGTTAATGCCGTTGAGGATTTTCAGCACAGCGAGGAAGCCCAGGAGTGGTGGCGTATGCCCACCACCCAGGAGAAGCTGAAAAGCGCTCGCCAGGGCGAGTGGGTAGATTACTCCGCCGTCACGGCGCTGAAGCTGGCCGGGCTAAGCATGGCGTGGCGACAGTTTGCGAAACGCGCTAACGATGACGCCGCAATGCAGGCATTTCGTCAATTCATCGCCGACGAGGGGGAAAGCCTTTACTGGCAGGCAGCGTTTGATGCTCTGCACGCTTCGCAGGTGAAAGAGGATCCGATGCGCTGGGGCTGGCCGGTCTGGCCGGAAGGGTATCAGTCCACTGATACCCCGGAAGTGAAAAAGTTTTGTAAAACGCATCAGGATGAGGTGGAGTTTTACCTGTGGCTTCAGTGGCTGGCCTGTACGCAGTTTGCGGCCTGCTGGGAAGAATGCCAGAGCATGAATATGCCGATTGGTCTGTACCGTGATTTGGCGGTCGGCGTGGCGGAAGGCGGCGCGGAAACCTGGTGCGATCGTGAGCTGTACTGCCTGAAGGCGTCGGTTGGTGCCCCGCCGGACATCCTCGGTCCGCTGGGGCAAAACTGGGGCCTGCCGCCGATGGATCCACATGTCATCACCGCTCGCGCCTACGAGCCGTTTATTCAGCTACTGCGTGCTAATATGCGAGACTGCGGCGCGCTGCGTATCGATCATGTTATGTCGATGCTGCGCCTGTGGTGGATCCCCTACGGCGAGACGGCGGATCATGGCGCATATGTGCATTATCCGGTTGACGATCTGCTGTCGATCCTCGCACTGGAGAGTAAACGCCATCAGTGTATGGTGATCGGCGAAGATCTGGGGACGGTGCCGGTGGAGATCGTCGGCAAGCTGCGTAAGAGCGGCGTTTACTCCTACAAAGTGCTCTATTTCGAAAGCGATCACGAGAAAACGGTACGCGCGCCGGAAGCGTGGCCTGCACAGTCGATGGCCGTGGCGGCAACGCACGACCTGCCGACGCTGCGCGGCTACTGGGAAAGCGGCGATCTGACGCTCGGCAAAACGCTGGGGCTGTATCCGGACGACGTGGTGCTGCGCGGTCTGTATCAGGATCGCGAACTGGCGAAGCAGGGATTACTGGATGCGCTGCACCGACACGGTTGCCTGGCGAAAAGTGTGGGGCGCAAAGCCTCGCGAATGTCGATGACCCCTACGCTTAATCGCGGAATGCAGCGCTATATTGCCGACAGTAACAGTGCCCTGCTGGGTCTCCAGCCGGAAGACTGGCTACAGATGGCGGAACCGGTCAATATTCCGGGGACCAGCTATCAGTACAAAAACTGGCGGCGCAAGCTGTCTACAACCCTTGAAGAGATGTTCGCGGATGAGAGCGTGAATAAGCTGATTAAGGATTTGGATAAGCGGCGTAAGGCTGGAGTGAAGAAGGCGTAATTCCCCCTCACCCTCTCCCTGAGGGAGAGGGTGAGCCCGCCGGTCAGGCGTAGTCAGTTCTCCCGGCAAGAGAAAAATCAGACCACCATCGCCAGCAACAAACACCCTACCAGACCGCACACTGAAATAATGGTTTCCAGCATGGACCATGACTTAATGGTCTCACCAATCGTCAGATTGAAATACTCCTTAAACAGCCAGAACCCCGGATCGTTAACGTGAGAGAAAATCACGCTACCGGAGCCAACCGCGATAACCATCAGTTCAGGACTGGCACCGGTAGTTGCAATCAGCGGGGCCACAATCCCACCGGCGGTGATGGCCGCCACGGTAGCCGATCCCAGCGCGATGCGCAGTACGGCGGCAATTGACCAGGCCATAAAGATTGGCGAGAGGTTGGTGGCCTGCATCATCGAGGCGATATATTTATCCACGCCGCTATCAACCAGCACCTGCTTAAACGCACCGCCGCCGCCGATGATCAGCAGCATCATGGCGATGATTTTGATTGAAGTAGTGAGAGTGTCGTTGATGTCATCCATCGAACGGCCGCGATTCAGGCCAAAGGTGAAGACCGCGATAATGACCGCAATCAGCGTCGCCATGACCGGATCGCCGAAGAATTCAGCGTAGGGCAGGATCGCATGGCCTTTCGGCAGGATCATCTCGGCGACCGCACGCAGCGCCATCAGGATCACCGGCACCAGCGAGGTCCAGACGCTCACGCCAAAGCCAGGCATTTCCGTTTCGCTGAACGTTTTCGCGTTGTACAGTCCTTCCGGGATCGGCTTGTCGATGCCTTTGAGGAATTTAGCGTAGACCGGGCCTGCCAGAATCACGGTCGGGATGGCCAGCAGCGTACCGTAGAGCAGAGTTTTGCCCATATCGGCGTGGAAGATAGTCGCAATCGCGGTTGGGCCAGGGTGCGGTGGCAGGAAACCGTGAGTCACGGAAAGTGCCGCCGCCATCGGGACACCAACAAAAAGCAGCGGGATGCGCGCGGATGCAGCGATAGTAAATACCAGCGGCAGCAGCAGCACGAAACCGACTTCATAGAACAGGGCGAAACCGACGGTAAAACCGGTTAGCACCACCGCCCACTGAATGTATTTCTGACCAAACTTCGCAATCAGCGTTGTGGCGATGCGCTGTGCGCCGCCACAGTCAGCGAGCAGTTTACCCAGCATCGCCCCGAAACCCATGATCAGCGCCAGGCTACCCAGGGTTCCGCCGACACCCGTTTTAATGGAGGCAATAACCTTATCGACAGGCATTCCCTGCATCAGACCCACCGCAAGGGCCACCAGGATAAGGGCAATAAAACCGTTTAGCTTGAAACGGATCATTAACAACAATAACAACACAACACCGATAGCAACGATGACTAATGGCATGATTTACTGGCCTTTAATTTGTTATGGGTAACTTTGCTGTCTTAGCAGCAAAGGGGCCTTTGTGCTGTAATTCAGAACAGAAGGCGAGTAGCACTTCAACAAATCGCTTCTTATAAGGCTAAGAGTCGCGGGCTGTTTCCAGAAGAATAGTGCTCAGAAGGGATGATACGGGTAACATTGATCGAAAGAAAACACCCCAGGCAGGCAAAATTTAAAAACTGGGAGGCAGGTCATATTCTGGGGGAGGTTGTAACATTTACGACAAAGCGCCTCTTTCACCGGAAAGAGACGCTTTAAGAAGGCAAATCAGTAGTAAGAGTGCTCGCCGCGCTGGTGTTCGGTGAGATCGCGCACGCCTTTCAGGTCCGGGAACTCTGCCAGCAGCTGCTTTTCAATGCCGTCTTTCAGGGTGACATCGATCATCGAGCAGCCGTTACAGCCGCCGCCAAATTGCAGGATGGCGTAGCCGTCGTCGGTGATTTCCATCAACGTAACGCGACCGCCGTGCCCGGCAAGCTGCGGGTTCACCTGCGCCTGAAGCATATACTCTACGCGCTCCATCAGCGGGGCGTCGTCAGAGACCTTACGCATTTTGGCGTTCGGCGCTTTCAGCGTCAGCTGAGAGCCGAGCTGATCGGTCACGAAATCGATATCCGCATCTTCCAGGTACGGGGCGCTTAACTCGTCCACGTAGGCGGTCAGCAAATCAAATTTCAGGGCAGTATCGCTCGCTTCCACAGCATCGGGTGGACAATAAGAAACGCCGCATTCAGCGTTAGGAGTGCCGGGATTGATGACAAATACACGGATTTGCGTCCCTTCTTCCTGATTTGCCAACAGTTTGGCAAAGTGCGCTTGTGCAGCATCGGAAATACGGATCATAGCATTGGCCTAATAGTTGACTATTTTAGTCAGTTATAATACGCCCATCGTCGAGGGTCTACAAGGTCCGACAGAGGCACCAGACATGGACAGTCGCCGCACCGCCGCGTAACAGCAGCCGGGAAATTTCTGCGACGGTACTGCCCGTGGTGACGACATCATCCACAATAACGATATGGAGTCCGCGAACCGGGAATTCAAGGCGAAAGGCGTTTTTCAAATTGTGCTTTCGCAGCCGGGCCGAGAGGTGATGTTGCGTTGCCGTAGCCCGAATACGAGTGACCGCATCCGTCTCGTAGCGGCAGCCCAGCCAGTGTGCCAGAGGGCGGCAGAGCAGGTCGCTCTGATTAAATCCTCTGCGCCAGTGCCTTTTTTGCCATAGCGGGACGCTGACAATGCGGTCCGGACGCGGCAGGCCGAATAGCTGGCGGGCCTGTATAAATTCCAGCAGCAGCAGGCGTGCCAGCGCCGGAGCCAGTTCCGCTTTGCCTGAAAATTTGAAGCGATGAATAAGTGAACTCAGGGGCGCAACATAATCGCTGACGGCGAGCAGGCGTTGCCAGGGCGGCGCTTTTTGCAGGCAACGGCCGCAGGGCGAGTGGGGATCGAGCGCGGGCAAACCGCACTGAGGGCAAGTATTGCTTTGGTGAGAGATCGCCTTGACACAACGGGAGCATATTCCCCAGGACGGCAGGGCGAGCGGCATTCGACATAGCCAGCATAAGCCACAGACTGTTAACATATTTCACCTCGGATAAAATAGTTGAGAACAGTACCTTATGAATGAGATCTGGTGGCAAACCAAAGGGGAAGGAAATTGCCATCTTGTGCTGCTGCACGGATGGGGACTGAATGCGCAGGTGTGGGATTGCATTACGCCGGAATTAAGCGCGCATTTTACGCTGCATCTGGTGGATCTGCCGGGCTTCGGTCGTAGCCGTGGTTTTGGTGCCATGTCGCTGGCGAAAATGGCGGAGCGCATTCAGACGCACGCGCCGGAAAAAGCCATCTGGCTGGGCTGGAGCCTGGGTGGGCTGGTGGCAAGTCAGGTCGCGTTGACCTCTCCGCAGCGGGTACAGGCGCTGGTGACGGTGGCGTCGTCTCCCTGTTTTTGTGCCGATGGCGACTGGCCGGGGATCAAGCCCGAGGTGCTTTCTGGCTTCCAGCAGCAGTTAAGCGAGGATTTTCAGCGTACGGTTGAGCGTTTTCTGGCGTTGCAAACCATGGGAACCGAGAGCGCCAGGCAGGATGCCCGCCGCCTGAAAAGCGCCGTGCTGGCACTGACGATGCCGGACGTTGAGGTACTCAACGGCGGGCTGGACATTCTGAAAGAGAGCGATTTACGCGAGCCGCTCGCCGGACTGAGCGTGCCGTTCCTGCGTATTTACGGCTATCTTGACGGCCTGGTGCCGCGCAAAGTCATTCCACTGCTGGACGCCGCGTGGCCTGCCAGCGAGTCGTTGACGATTCAGAAGGCGGCGCATGCGCCATTTATCTCTCATCCAGCGGAATTTTGTCAGGCGCTTATCGCCCTTAAAGCCCGCCTTTAGCGGCTGGAAAAAGTGACTGAGTGCAACAATACTTAGGTCGTCATCAAGTGCTTTAATCCGTGCAAAAGCCGGATGGCATACTATTCAACCTTAAGGAGTAAAGGCTATGAAACTGGTCACCGGTATTGTCGCATCTCTGGTCATTGGATCGCTGTCCTTTGGCGTGATGGCTGCGGAAGAGCTGCACAAAGATAAACTGAAAGAGATGAATTTAACGAAAATAGGCGACATCAGTACTGATAAAGGCACCGCACCGATGGATGCCCAGCGCGAGCTGTCGAAAAAAGCTGACGAGCTGGGCGGGAAGTATTATGTGATCACCAGCGCGAAGAAATCAGAGAAAGATATTCACACCACGGCTGAAGTATATAAATAAGTACGCAAATCGCTGGAATGCCCGGTGGCGCTGCGCTTACCGGGCCTACAAATAGCTGTTGGATAAGGCGAAGCCGCCACCGGGCAAAGGCCGGGCTACCGCCAGGCGGCAATGCTTTCAGCCTAACGTCCACCACTCCCGCGCACAGGCTTTTCCTTCCGGGCAGCTTTTGCAACTTCCGGTCAGGCAACCATCAACCTCTTCCTGCATCCGCCGGGCTTTGCCCATTGCCTCCATGCGATTCAGCATGGCATCAAGCAGAGGACGGGGAAGATGCAGCGCGGCGCTAAGCTGGCTGGCTTCCATCCGCCCCTGCAAGGCGAGCATATTACGCACGTCAATCAGCGAGGCCATTAGTGGCACTCCCCGGCCGGGCTGTCGCAGCAGGTCGCAGGCGTTTTGCGTGTCGCCAGCAGATTAACGTCAATCCGACTGCGGGCACGGCGCAGGCTGCCAATTACCAGCACGTTAAACACCACTACCGCCAGGATACAGATCGCACTGTACTGCGGATGCTGATGAAAACTGGCGACCTGATAAAACAGCGTCGACAGCGAATACGCAATATTCAGCCCCCACAGGATAGAGAACCCCATCCAGCCGCGGCTGGATTCGCGAGAAATGGCCCCCATCACCGAAATGCACGGTACGTACAGCAGCACAAAAATCAGGTAGCTATAGGCCGCTGCCGCGCTGCCGAATTTCTCACTCATCACGCCCATGGTGCCAGTTGCCATCTCGCCATCGCCTTTGCTGGCCTCAATGGGGTTTGCCAGTACGCTCAGGCTGAAGGTATCTTTCAGACTCTGCCAGGTTTCTCCGACGGCGTCAGACAGTTCAGCGGTAAGGCTGAATTCTGCCGGGTTGAACTCCTCTTCCTGAATATTTTCAGCGGTGTACAGCGTGTTAAGCGTACCGACCACCACCTCTTTCGCCATTGCGCCGGTGAACAGACCGACCGTCGCCTGCCAGTGATCGCCCTGAATACCAATCGGTTCCAGCAGCGGGGTAAAGACGCGGCTGACGGAGGCCAGTGCCGAATCGTTAATGTTATTCACCGCTTTGCCGCTGAGAGAGAAGCTATTTAGCGCGCTGAGGAAAATACTGACAATAACGATGACTTTACCGGCGCGCAGGATAAACCCTTTCAGGCGCTGCCAGGTCTGGATCAGCAGGCTTTTAATCAGCGGCACATGGTAGACCGGCAGCTCCATTACAAACGGTGAGGCTTCGCCGCGCATGATGGTATGTTTGAGCATCAGGCCGGTGAGGATCGCCATCACAATGCCGAGGATGTAGAGCGAAAAGACGGCCAGCGCCCCCTCCTGTCCAAAGAAGGCGGCGGCGAAGACGGCGAAAATCGCCAGACGTGCGCCGCAGGACATAAAGGGAGCCATCATGATCGTCATCAGCCGTTCACGCGGTGCATCGAGAGTACGCGCGCCCATCACTGACGGCACGTTACAGCCAAAGCCGACAATCAGCGGCACGAAGGATTTCCCCGGCAGCCCCAGCGATTGCATCAACCGGTCCATCACGAACGCCGCGCGCGCCATATAGCCGGAGTCTTCCAGAAAAGAGAGGAACAGATACATCATGCCGATCTGCGGCACCAGCGGCAGCACGGTGTTGATCCCGCCACCAATCCCCTGCGCGAGGAAGATGGTCAGCCACTCCGGGAAATGCAGCGTGTAGCCAAGCCACTGAAGGCCATGAATAAAGATAGCCACCGAACCGGCATCAAAAATAGGGGCCAGCGCGCCGCCGATGTTGATGGCGAAGAGGAACATGACGTACATCACCAGCAGGAAAATCGGCAGGCCGAGGAAGCGGTTGAGGATAATTTTATCCATCGCGGCGGTGAAACGGCTCGGTTCAGCGGTCAGTGAATTACTCACGGTGTCGCAGATAGCGGCGATACATTGATAGCGTGCATCGGCAATATGCAGCGCCGGATCGTCGATTTCACTCTCCAGCCGGGTCAGCACATCTTCCAGCTGATGCGCGGCACCCTGCGCGTAAGCGCGGCTGTAAATATCGCCTTCCAGCATTTGCAGTCCCAGCCAGCGACGCTGCTGTAAGGGCATATTTTCTGGCATGAGTTGCGCCAGGTGACTGGCTTCACGCAGCAGCGGCTGCGCGTAATGCACCAGATCAATGTCCTGATTACGGTTATGGCGGTCAATCGCCAGCTTCAGGGCGTCTATTCCACGGCCACGCGTGGAGACCAGCGGCACGACCGGACAGCCCAGCCGGGCGGAGAGGGCATCAATATCAATGCGGACCTGCTGTTTTTCCGCGATATCCAGCATGTTAAGCGCCACCACGCAGGGCATTCCCAGCTCCAGCAGTTGTAGCGTCAGGTAAAGGTTACGTTCAAGGTTGGAGGCGTCCACAACGTTAATCAGCATGTCTGCATCGCCGCTCAAAATATAGTGGCAGGCGATCTGCTCATCGAGCGACGTTTGCGAGGAGATAGTGGTCAGGGAATAGGTGCCAGGCAAGTCGACAAGGGTGACCTGGCAATCCGTGGTTTGAAAACTGCCTTCTTTACGTTCGACCGTAACGCCTGCCCAGTTACCGACGCGCTGGCGCGAACCGGTCAACTGATTGAATAACGTGGTCTTACCGGAATTTGGATTGCCAATTAAGCCAATGGTAAGTTTTTTCATTGTATTTCACTCACTGTATTAAGAGGAAACCGGTTCCACTTCCAATAATGCTAAATCTTTTTTACGTAATACCAGATTCACGCGTCGCGTTTCGATATGAACGGGATCGCCTAGTGGCGCAACGCGTACTACGTTAAATGACGAGCCGGGCAACATACCTAACGAAAGAAGTTTTTGACGATAAGCCGGGCTGATCTCGCAGGAAAATCCGGTGATTTTCCAGGCGCTTAAGGGCGTAAATTGCATAAGGCCTACTTATATATCGCTAACAAAATAACGTCACGCACGACAGGCGCAAGAGGCCTGGCGGAGCCTGACCAGGAAGGTTAATTAATCAACAGCGCAATGGTAATGATAATAGTTTTTATCTTCAATCTTTAAAATGTGTCGAAGTATTCTGTTCGATAATAAATCACGGTAAATTTGACATGGCGCAAAAATAACGCGGTTTCATTATTTGTGAAGGGGAGGGGATATTTATGGAAGATGAAATACTGGTTTCCAGTATATTAACATTAACGGTTAATTGTATTTTTATTGTTAATTAATTGACGCTATTAACATGGGAATAAGACCCTCCTCCTGAAGAGGAGAGCCTGATCATCGCTGGTTTACCGCTTTTTACCCATTGCTGCCGCCAGCGCATCCATCATCGCGCTGTTACCAGCAGGTTGCGCCTCGCGTGCGCGTGGCTTCGCCGCTTTTGCCGCCGGGCGATTGCCCTGGGCACGGTCGTTACCGCCGCCGCGCCGGGCATTGGTTTCACCCGGCTGCTCGTCCAGGCGCATGGTTAACGCGATACGCTTACGCGGCAGGTCAACTTCCAGCACTTTGACCTTTACGATATCGCCCGCTTTCACCACAGTATGCGGATCGTCAACGAACTTCGTCGAAAGAGAAGAGATGTGCACCAGACCGTCCTGGTGAACGCCGATATCGACAAACGCACCGAAATTGGTGACGTTGGTCACCGCGCCTTCCAGAATCATCCCCGGCAGCAGATCGTTCATCGTTTCCACGCCTTCAGCAAAGGTCGCCGTTTTAAACTCCGGACGCGGATCGCGGCCCGGTTTCTCCAGCTCTTTAATGATGTCAGTGACGGTCGGCACCCCAAAACGTTCATCGGTAAACTCCGACGGCTTCAGGTTTTTTAACTCGCTGCCGTTGCCCATCAGATCGCGCAGCGACTGCTCGGTAGCGGCCAGAATGCGTTCAACGATCGGATAGGCTTCCGGGTGAACGGTGGAGGCGTCCAGCGGGTTATCACCGTGGTTAATGCGCAGGAAGCCCGCGCACTGCTCAAAGGCTTTCGGCCCCAGACGCGCCACTTTCAACAGTTGCTGGCGGTTGCGGAACTGGCCGTTTTCGTCGCGCCAGGTGACGATGTTCTGCGCCATCATGCGCGTCAGCCCGGCCACGCGGGCCAGCAGCGGTACGGAGGCGGTATTCAGATCGACGCCGACGGCGTTTACGCAGTCCTCAACCACCGCATCCAGCTTGCGGGCAAGCTGCGTCTGGCTGACGTCATGCTGATACTGGCCCACGCCGATCGATTTCGGATCGATTTTCACCAGTTCCGCCAGCGGATCCTGAAGACGGCGGGCAATGGATACCGCGCCGCGAATGGAAACATCCAGATCCGGGAACTCCAGCGCCGCCAGTTCTGAGGCCGAGTACACCGACGCGCCCGCTTCGCTGACGATCACCTTCTGCGCGGTGACTTTCGGGAACTGTTTCTGCACGTCGAGGAAGAAACGCTCGGTTTCGCGTGAAGCCGTACCGTTGCCAATCGCCACCAGTTCGACGTTATGCTTCTCGCACAGCGCTGCCACGGCGACAGCCGCTTTTGCCGCCTGTCCGGTATGGGGATAAATGGTATCGGTGGCGACCAGTTTGCCGGTGCCGTCCACGACCGCGACTTTTACGCCGGTACGCAGACCCGGATCGAGACCCATTGTCGCACGCAGCCCCGCCGGGGCCGCCATCAGCAGATCGTGCAGATTACGGGCGAAAACGTTGATCGCCTCGTCTTCCGCGCGTTCGCGCACCGTGCCCATCAGCTCGGTTTCCAGATGCATCAGCACCTTAATGCGCCAGGTCCAGCTCACTACGGCGCGACGCCAGCTATCCGCCGGGGCGTTGTTCAGGCGCAGGCCAAGATGGTCGATGATAATTTGTTCGCAGTAACTCTCTTTCGGCGGTTCATCAAACTGCGGATCGGCATTCAGTGCAAGTTGCAGCACGCCTTCATTGCGCCCGCGGAACATCGCCAGCGCACGGTGAGAGGGGACGGAGGAGATCGGCTCGTGGTGATCGAAGTAGTCGCGGAATTTCGCGCCTTCGTCTTCTTTGCCGCTCACAACGGTGGCGACCAGATGCGCGTTCTTCCACAGATAATCGCGCACTTTCGCCAGCAGCGCGGCGTCTTCGGCAAAACGCTCCATCAGAATATAACGCGCGCCATCGAGCGCGGCTTTGACGTCGGCGACGCCTTTATCGGCATCGACATACTGCGCGGCGGCGGTTTCCGGGGTATGGGAGGGATCGGTCCACAGCAGCTCGGCCAGCGGCTCCAGTCCGGCTTCAATGGCGATTTGCCCGCGCGTGCGGCGCTTTTGTTTATAAGGAAGATAAAGATCTTCGAGTTCGGTTTTGCTTAGCGTACCGTTGATTGCTTTTGTCAGTTCATCGGTCAGCTTGCCCTGATCGCCGATAGATTTGAGTATGGCCTGACGCCTTTCTTCCAGCTCGCGCAGGTAGCCCAGTCGCGTCTCCAGCTGGCGCAGCTGGGTATCATCCAGACCGCCGGTGACTTCCTTACGATAACGTGCAATAAACGGCACGGTGTTCCCTTCATCAAGCAGGCGAACGGCAGACTCTACCTGTTCAGCTCTGGCCTGAAGTTCACCCGCAATAATGCGGCAGAGCGAATCATTCATCATGGCTAGTATCATCTTAGGGTCAAAATCAGCGGATAGTTATACGGACTGACAGGCAAAAATGCCAGTCGCAGACAGCGGCTTCGGACAGTTCTATTTCACATACTCAATGTCGTTGACGTACCAGCTCGCTTCACCCGCAGGCGTCTGAACCACAGCCAGATCGCCGACCTCTTTTTTCAGCAGCGCCCGCGCCATTGGCGAATCGATGGAGATGTAATCCTTACGACCAAAAATTTCATCGTAGCCAACGATGCGAAAACGCTTAACGTCGCCGTCATCATTCTCTACCTCAACCCACGCGCCGAAAAAAACTTTTCCTTCCTGCTGCGGCGAGTAATCGACGATTTTCAGATTTTCCAGGCACTTAGTGAGGTAGCGCACGCGGCGGTCAATCTCGCGCAGGCGTTTTTTGTTGTACTGGTAATCGGCGTTTTCACTACGATCGCCGAGGCTCGCCGCCCAGGTCACCTTTTTGGTGACTTCCGGACGCTCTTCACGCCAGAGATAATCCATCTCCTGCTTTAATTTTTCGTATCCCTCACGGGTGATTAATGGCGTTTTCATCGTCTCTTACCTTTTTTATCCGATCTTGCGCACAATACGTAACACGCAACGCTGCCGACAGAATAAATAATATGATTTATGCTTATATGTATACTTAAGCTACTGTTAAATATGCTTTGTAACAATTTAGACTGAAATTTATACCAGATTTCGCTGGTGGCAAGCGTGGCCTTTCTTAAGAATACGTTATCACGACTTTTGCGAACCTTTGGGAGTAAAAACCATGCAAGAGAATTATAAAATCCTGGTTGTAGATGACGACATGCGCCTGCGTGCGCTACTGGAACGTTATCTGACCGAACAGGGCTTCCAGGTTCGAAGCGTTGCTAACGCCGAACAGATGGATCGCCTGTTAACCCGTGAATCCTTTCACCTGATGGTGCTCGATCTGATGCTGCCGGGCGAAGATGGTCTTTCCATCTGCCGTCGCCTGCGTAGCCAGAGCAACCCAATGCCGATCATTATGGTCACGGCAAAAGGGGAAGAGGTCGATCGCATCGTTGGTCTTGAGATCGGCGCGGACGACTATATTCCGAAGCCGTTCAACCCGCGCGAACTGCTGGCGCGCATCCGCGCGGTGCTGCGCCGTCAGGCGAACGAGCTGCCGGGTGCGCCGTCGCAGGAGGAAGCGGTGATTGCGTTTGGTAAATTCAAGCTGAACCTCGGCACCCGCGAGATGTTCCGTGAAGATGAGCCAATGCCGCTGACCAGCGGTGAGTTTGCGGTGCTGAAGGCGCTGGTGAGCCATCCGCGCGAGCCGCTCTCCCGCGACAAGCTGATGAACCTTGCCCGTGGCCGTGAATATTCAGCGATGGAGCGTTCCATCGACGTACAAATCTCCCGCCTGCGTCGCATGGTGGAAGAAGATCCGGCGCATCCGCGCTATATCCAGACCGTCTGGGGCCTGGGCTACGTGTTTGTGCCGGACGGCTCTAAAGCATGAGGCGACTGCGCTTCTCGCCAAGAAGTTCTTTTGCCCGCACGCTGTTACTCATCGTCACCCTGCTGTTCGTCAGCCTGGTGACGACCTATCTGGTGGTGCTGAACTTCGCCATTCTGCCGAGCCTCCAGCAGTTTAATAAGGTGCTGGCCTACGAAGTCCGTATGCTGATGACCGACAAACTGCAACTGGAGGACGGTACGCAACTGGTGGTTCCGCCCGCCTTCCGTCGCGAGATTTATCGCGAACTGGGCATCTCCCTCTATTCTGACGAAGCTGCGGAAGATGCCGGGCTGCGCTGGGCGCAGCACTATGAATTCTTAAGTCACCAGATGGCGCAGCAGCTTGGCGGCCCGACGGAAGTGCGTGTTGAGGTCAACAAAAGCTCGCCGGTTGTCTGGCTGAAAACCTGGCTGTCACCGAACATCTGGGTACGCGTTCCCCTTACTGAAATTCATCAGGGCGACTTCTCGCCGCTGTTCCGCTACACGCTGGCGATTATGCTGCTGGCGATAGGTGGCGCATGGCTGTTTATCCGAATACAAAACCGACCGCTGGTGGATCTTGAACATGCCGCGCTACAGGTCGGGAAAGGCATTATTCCGCCGCCGCTGCGGGAATATGGCGCATCGGAAGTGCGTTCTGTGACCCGTGCCTTTAATCATATGGCGGCAGGCGTGAAGCAGCTTGCCGATGACCGTACCCTGCTAATGGCGGGCGTCAGTCACGATCTGCGCACGCCGCTGACCCGAATACGCCTCGCCACCGAGATGATGGGCGAGCAGGATGGTTATCTTGCCGAATCGATCAATAAAGACATCGAAGAGTGCAACGCCATTATCGAGCAGTTTATTGATTATTTGCGAACCGGTCAGGAGATGCCGCTGGAGCTGGCGGATCTCAACGGCGTGCTGGGTGAAGTCGTGGCGGCAGAAAGCGGCTACGAGCGTGAAATTGAAACCGCCCTTCAGGACGAAGAGATCCCGGTGCGGATGCATCCGCTGTCAATCAAGCGCGCGGTTGCCAATATGGTCGTAAACGCTGCTCGCTACGGTAACGGCTGGATCAAGGTCAGCAGCGGCAGCGAAGCCAATCGCGCCTGGTTCCAGGTGGAGGACGACGGTCCCGGCATCAAGCCCGAGCAGCGCAAGCACCTGTTCCAGCCTTTTGTACGCGGCGACAGCGCCCGCACCATCAGCGGAACAGGGTTGGGACTGGCGATTGTACAGCGTATTATCGATAACCATAACGGCGTGCTGGAGCTGGGTACCAGTGAGCGGGGCGGCCTACTGATCCGCGCCTGGCTGCCGGTACCGGTAATACGTTCTGGCGGGGCGCTGAAAGAGAGTTAACGCGGCATTTTACCCGTAATGCCGGGCGGCGGCTTTGCCTTGCCCGGCCTACAAAAACAAGAGCCAGACTCTATGCCGTTCTACCCTGTAGGCCCGGTAAGCGAAGCGCCACCGGGTATGTGCTATGCGTTAAAAAGGTGATATGCCCGGCATGCCGGGCATCATAGGTTTACAGCTTCGGTCCCGCACTCACCAGCGCAGCGCCTGCTGGCGTATCGGTATACTTCTCGAAATTGCTGATAAACAATTTCGCCAGCGCATCGGCTTTTTCCTGCCACTGCTCTGGGGAGGCGTAGGTGTTACGCGGATCGAGGATATGCGTATCCACGCCCGGCAGGCTGGTCGGCACGGCCAGATCAAATATCGGCAGCGTGAAGGTTTCGGCATCGTCCAGCGAACCGTTAAGAATGGCGTCGATAATGGCGCGGGTATTCTTAATGGAAATACGCTTGCCGGTGCCGTTCCAGCCGGTGTTCACCAGATACGCCTGTGCTCCCGCAGCCTGCATGCGTTTCACCAGCACTTCGGAATACTGCGTCGGATGCAGCGACAGGAACGCCGCGCCGAAGCAGGCGGAGAAGGTGGGCGTCGGTTCGGTGATCCCGCGCTCCGTTCCGGCCAGTTTTGCGGTAAAGCCGGAGAGGAAGTGGTACTGCGTCTGGTTCGCGGTCAGGCGAGATACCGGCGGCAGCACGCCGAACGCGTCGGCGGTCAGGAAAATGACCTTCGTTGCATGCCCGGCTTTTGATACCGGCTTGACGATGTTTTCGATGTGATAAATCGGGTAGGAAACGCGGGTATTCTCCGTTTTCGAACCGTCATCAAAATCGATTGAACCGTCATCGCGCACGGTGACGTTTTCCAGCAGGGCATCGCGGCGGATGGCGTGATAAATATCCGGCTCAGCCTCTTCGGAAAGCTTGATGGTTTTGGCGTAGCAGCCGCCTTCGAAGTTAAAGACCCCATCGTCGTCCCAGCCGTGTTCGTCATCGCCAATCAAACGGCGTTTCGGATCGGTGGACAGCGTGGTTTTGCCGGTGCCGGAGAGACCGAAGAAGACCGCCACATCGCCGTCTGCGCCGACGTTGGCGGAGCAGTGCATGGAAGCGATACCCTTCAGCGGCAGCAGGTAGTTCATCATCGAGAACATCCCTTTCTTCATTTCGCCGCCGTACCACGTCCCGCCAATAAGCTGGACGCGCTCGGTCAGGTTGAAAGCGACGAAGTTCTCCGAGTTCAGACCCTGCTCTTTCCACTGCGGGTTAGTGCATTTCGCACCGTTCATGACGATAAAGTCCGGCGTGAAATCCGCCAGTTCCGCATCGGTGGGGCGAATAAACATGTTTTTCACAAAGTGCGCCTGCCAGGCCACTTCAGTAATAAAACGTACTGACAGACGGGTATCTGCGTTAGCGCCGCAGAAGGCATCAATAATGAAAAGTCGTTTACCTGAGAGTTGCTGAGTGACGATTCCCTTCAAATGCTGCCAGATTTCCGGTGTGAGCGGCTTGTTGTCGTTCTTACCTTTACCTTTATCAGACCACCACACGGTGTCGCGGGTAGTGTCATCACGAACAATATACTTATCTTTCGGCGAACGTCCGGTGAAAATACCGGTGTCGACGGCGATAGCACCAGAATTCGTCAGTACCCCGCGCTCGTATCCTTCCAGGTCTGGATTAAGCTCCTCCTGATACAGCGTGTCGTAATCGGGGTTGTAAACGATATCCTGAACGTCGTTGATACCATAAGCCTTGAGATCTTGCGGGGTTAATTCTTTAACGCGCATGTCACTGCTCCTTAGCCAATATGTACTGCCTCAAATTGTAGGGTTGTTCTGGGTCAATTAACCGCGACGGGGCTCATAGATTTACGTATCCGGACAAAACTCTGCTTGACGTAAAACGCTACCACTCCGGTTATAAAGCGGTGATGATTATGGCAGTAAATGGTGTTTTCTTACTGATTATGTTTTTAAAACGTTAAATCTCAGAGCATAAATCTGGCAGTTTGTGAGTGTAATCGCATTCATGTAAGTTAATTACGTAAGGGTTTCACAGATGCATCGTTAATTCAGCTTCATTTTTATCCACTAACAGACTCATCTTTTTTGGCATGAGATGAGACAATCCATTTTCTTAACCAATTCGGATACCGTTATGGACAGGGTTACGACACTTTCGCCTGCGACACGATGGGGCATGATCGCCGCAGGCTTGCTTCAGGGGCTATTGTGCTATTTCTTGCTGCGTTTTATTGAGGCGCACGATCTGCCCGCTGCCAATGGCTACATGCTGTATGGCTTGATGGGCTCTATTGCCGTAGCGGGTACGCTGCTCTTTACCGTCACGCGCTTTCGCCAGCGAGCGCTATGGATCGGCCTGATAGCGGTACTGGCGGTCGTTTGTGTGATGAGCGGGTGGGTTCGCTGGAATTTTGCACTAACTGACAGCTGGCGGCTTCAGGAAGCGCTAATACTCTATAGTTTCCTGCTGGTAATCATGGCCATGCTGATGCTGCCCTGGTTTCAGGCGCGGCTCCAGACGGGACGGTTTCGTGCCGGATATGCGTTTTTCTACCAGCGCCTGTGGCAGAACAGCCTCTCGCTGCTGCTAATCTTTCTGGCATCTGGCCTGTTTTGGCTGGTGCTTTGCTTGTGGTCTGAATTATTTAAGCTGCTGAACCTGGATTTTTTCCACTGGCTATTCTTTGAGACGAAGTGGTTTTTTTATATCTCCAGCGGTCTGCTGTGCGCGCTGGTGTTGATCCTCGCCCGTAACGAGTCGCGTCTGATCCACGCGGTGCAAAACTTGTTAGCCCTGATTGCGCGTGGTTTGCTGCCGCTGGTCGCCCTGGTGGTATTGCTGTTTATCGTGACGCTGCCCTTTGTTGGTATTGGCACTATCTCCACGCGCATCTCCGCGGCAGGCTTGTTAAACAGCCTGGTACTTATGCTGCTGGTATTAGTGGCAATGGTCTGGTCACCGGAGAAAAGCCAGTTACCGTATCCGCTGGCGCTGCGTTATCTGGTCCGGTTATCGCTCATCGTTTTACCGCTGCTGACTCTGCTGGCCGGCTGGGCTGTGTGGGTGCGTATTGCTCAGTACGGCTGGACGCCGGAGCGTTTTTATGCCGTGCTGATCACCCTTGTTGCAATGGTGTGGGCGTCTGGCTATGCGTTTAGCGTTGTCCGCCGTCGGCGGGAGCCGCTGGTTGTACAGGGGATTGTCAATCAAAGCGTCGCGCTGTTAATGCTGGTCATCCTGATCCTGCTGCATTCACCGGTGCTTGATCGCTATCGTATTAGCGTAAACAGCCAGATGGCACGTTATCACAGCGGGCAGACGGCCGCCGACGATCTCAGCCTGAGTATGCTGAGCGGTGCCGGACGGCGCGGGCATGAAGCGTTGCTTGCGCTGCAAAAGGATACGAAATTTACCAGCAATGGCACTCGCAATCATACGCTGAAAAACATGTTGAATGCGGAGCGCGGTAGCGACGTTGCGGTTAACGTCGCCTTCCTGCAAAAAAATATCCGCCTGGCCGCGCCGGGAACCCCTCCCGATAAGGCATTCTGGGATCGGCTTCTTGAGAGGCAGGGAAGTTTATCTGAATGCTCAGACACCCAGAAAAATTGCTGGCTGATGGCGCAGGATGTCAATCACGATGGTGAAATGGAGTGGCTGTATTACAACCTGGATGAAAGACGGATTACCGTTTTCAGGCATGATAAAGAAGGGTGGGCAGCTAACGGCAACGCCTGGGATTTGCCTGAGTCACTGGATAAGGCGGCTTTGCTACAGGCCATCGAGCAGGGGCAGGTTAAGCTGACGCCTAAGGTATGGCATGATCTCAGCATTAACGGCGAGCGGGTGAGAATAAATTATTATTCGTATGAGTAAAAGAAAGGGGGCAATGCCCCCTTTTCGGCTACCGTGCCAGGTAATGCCGGGTGGCGGCTTCGCCTTACCCGGCCTGCAAATATAGAAATATCAACCGTTTAACGCCGAAATGCCAATCGGTTAATACCGCAATATCAACCGGTTGATGTTTGCGTAGGCCCGTGCAAGCGCAGCGCCGCCGGGCATCAGGAGCATCGCCGCCCCTGAAATTAATGCACCTGCGGATCGCCCGGTGAGGCATTATTGCGAATAGCAGTAATATCCATCGCGTCAAAGACATAGTGACTACCGCAGTAATCGCAGTTCATGTCGATTTCACCGTCTTCCGCCAGAATACTGTCCAGCTCTTCATCCGGCAGCGTTTTCAGCGCCGCGGCACAGCGCTCGCGAGAGCAGGTACATTTAAACTCCACCTTTTGCGGCTCGTACAGCGTGACCTCTTCCTCATGATACAGACGCCACAATACATCGTTCGCGGGCAGCGTAAACAGCTCGTCGGCTTTGATGGTTTCGGTCAGGGTCGCCAGATGCTCAAAGTCATTCATCTGCGTTTCCTGTGCCGGAAGCACCTGCAACAGCATGCCGCCTGCCGCTGGTTTGCCGTCCGCTTCACCGGTGCGGATAAACAGACGCGTTGGCAACTGTTCAGAACGCATAAAGTAATCTTCCAGGCAGGCTGCCAGCGTATCACCTTCCAGACCCACCACGCCCTGATAGCGCTCGCCCTCATCCGGCGTAATGGTGATCACCAGATAACCGTTGCCGATCAGCGTTTTCATATCGGCGTTTTCCGGGATCTCGCCCTGCATACGCGCTACGCCGCGCAGCTGCTGGCGGTTATTACCGTTAATTACCGCCAGGTTCATCGGGCCATCGCCCTGAAGTTGAACGGTGATATCACCGTCAAATTTCAGCGTTGCTGTCAGCAGACTGGTGGCGACCAGCAGCTCGGCGAGAATAGTCTTCACCGGCAGCGGATAGCTATGGTTGGCAAGGATCTCTTGCAGGCTTTCCGACACGGTTACCATTTCGCCGCGCACGGCGTAATTTTCAAACAGGTAACGGTGAAGTTGATCGTGTTGAGTCATAGTGGTCTCTCTTGCGGGCGACATTATTCGTTTTCGCCGTGTTTAAATCTCATCAGGTCGCGACGTTCTTTTTTATCCGGTCGCCTGTCGGGATGGGGCATGGTCAGGGCATTCATTTTACGCGCCAGCGCTATCTTCTCACGCTTTTCCACGCTTTCCGGTGTCTCTTCATAGAGCGTCGTCGCTTCCGTGGAGGGGCGGCGCTGCTCGGTAATCGCTTTCACAATCACCGTGCGCTCATCATTGCCCTGACGCAGCGTGAGGGTGGCATTCAGCTCGACGATTTTACTCGGCTTGCTGCGCTGACCGTTGTAATGCACCTTGCCGCCTTCAACCATTTCGCGCGCCAGCGCACGCGTTTTATAAAAACGGGCTGCCCACAGCCATTTATCCAGTCTGACGGCGTCAGAGGGCTTTTCTTTCATGGCAACTCCTTCACGGTAAGTGAGGGGATCAGACGCCGGTAATCATTGAGCGACGGATGGCGTAAATAGTGCTTGTCCGCCAGACCGGAGTCCGGGTTGGTGACGCCAAGGCAATAGCGAATGCCAAATTGTGCGGCGGCATCCAGAATCGGCTCGCTGTCATCAATAAATAACGTCTTCTCAGGGTTCAGTCCGGTTTCCTGCCTGACCGCCTGCCAGAGGCGCTGATCCTCTTTCGGATAACCAAATGTGTGGGTGGAAAGTAATAAATCAAGGTGCGCACCTAATCCCGTATGCTCCAGCTTCACGGCCAGATTGTGCGGATGCGCATTGGTCAGCAGAATACGCTGTTTCCCGCATGCTTTTAGCGCGTCAAGAAAGGGAACCGTATCCTCACGTAATAACGCACGCGGTCCCTGCGCGGTGGTCATCGCGCAGATATCCAGCCCCAGACGTTCGCTCCAGTAATCCAGACAATACCAGTTTAGCGTATGCTGCACCGCACTGTATTCCTGGCGGATGAGCACCTGCGCTTCCTGCGGGCTGACGCCGCGTGCCGCGCCGTAGGTCTCGGGAACCAGTTGCTGCCAGAAATAGTTGTCAAAGGCGAGGTCGAGCAGGGTTCCGTCCATATCCAGCAGGACCGTGTCGACGTCCTGCCAGCGAATATCGGGATGCATATCACTCTCCAGCGGGAAGAAAGGCGACAGCGTACCACAACTGTCGCTATTCAGAATCAGGAGAGCTTGTCCGGCGAGGGGATCAATACCGGGTTCAGGCAGCTGTCATAATAGTCGTGGATCTTTGCCAGACGGCTGCGGTTACGCTGATAGCGGCGAATGGCCTGCACACCGTTGTAAACCGCGCAGACGATCATCGCCAGCATCAGCAGCGTCGTTGCCAGGTAGCGCCACAGCCCTGCGCGGTCAGGCATACGGTGAAGGCTGATATGCTGAGTACCGTTCGCATCAGTATAAATTTTGGTGACGATGCCTTCAGCTGTAAACGGCGTGTGCATCAGCATTTCTGCCAGACGCTGAAACTCTTCCCACTGTTCATGCGCCGGATAATCATACAGCGTCACCGGCGGGTAAGGTTGGTTCACCAGATCGCTACCTTCGTCGCTGGAAATCAGAAAACCGCCGGGGGCCGGGCTGTTGAGCGCCTGGGCCGCGCGCGAGGTTTCACGCGTCACAAACGGCGCGGCGGTGGTCGTCACCATATTTTCCAGCGATTCCGCACTGACCGGACGGAGCAAAACGTTAACACCGTCCAGTCTGCCTGCGCTGGCGCGTTTGGTCAGCGTCTCCCAGTCTTTAGTATTACCGAGATTGACCAACGCGTTTTTCAGCCTGACGCATTCGTCCGCCGCCGCACAGAGTTGCTGCGTTTTCAGCACGATATCCGCAAAATCATCCAGCAATACCATCCCTGATTTTTGGATCGCTGAACGCAGCGCCGGGCTGACGCGCGTGATTTCATCGGGGCCTGGATGCAATTGTTGGTTCATCGCCTGCATCAGCGCGGTCGCATTGTTAACGGTTTCCGATTCTGGTAACGGCAGCGGAGGCGCATCATTCCAGACGATTTGTGAACAGTCAAACGGCATGAAAGGCGAGCTGACGCGGGAGCCCCAGTTTCCGCCCGGATGAATATTACACATGCCGCTGCCCTGAATCCGCAACGTATCACCGGTACGCACGCCTTTCTCTGTCAGCTGTTTTACGCTGGTGGCCTCGACGGTTTGTGCGCCCTTAAGCCAGGAAAGGGTAAATTTAAACGGCATCTCTAACGGTACGGTCGCATACAGCATAATGACCACCAGCAGCGCGCCTGCCGCGATCACCGTGCTGCGCAGCCAGTGCTGGAGCGGAAAGTTTTTGACTTCATCATGCAGCGATAAAAAACGTCCCTGGCGCACCACGTGGCGGTCGAGATAGATATCGATATTGGTTTGCTGACCTAAATCCTGAGTGATCCACGGCTGCCAGTGACGTGGATAGATGAGATCGATAATGCCCAGCGAGATATTATTTATCTGCTCAAGATTATTTTCACCAAAAAGTCCCCAGCGTTTAGGCGTGCCACGAAGACAGTGGATTTCACGGCGCATACTCTTCATCGGTGGCGCAAAAAGCCCCCATAGCCCGGCAGCCAGCAACAGGATTGCGCCACCTGTCAGCCACGGTAAAAAAACGTCGGGGACGATGAGGCAGAAAAACATAAATAGAAAAGAGGCGACAATCAGCAATGCTTCGCGCAGACCGTCCGGGCGACTCAGGGCGTATTCTTCGCGCGTTTGCTGGCGAATATTGAGCAGTTCGATCTGCTCGCTTTCTTCACCGCGAATAGAGGTTTCAGTCGATGTCGGGCGCTCCAGAGCGTAGCCGTGCGCCTCCTGCATATACTCGTTTAAGGTATGGCCATTCAGTGAAATCACCAGTGGCAACGAACTGGTGTAAATCAACTCAACGCTATTTTCATCATTAATATACTGTTCCCAGAACGGGGGCAGATGGACTTCGACGGAATCAAGAAAATAGCGCCATTTATTCGGATCGTCGGTCGTGATGCCATAGCGTGTAATGGAGCGCGTCACGGCCATAACGGTAGAACTTTGCGCATTAAGGCTTAGCGAGACCGGCGGCGCGCTGGCACCGGATACGGGCAACTGCTGGATGCGGCTGAGGCTATCCAGATAATTTTCAACGGCACTCTGTTCTTCCGCCGTCAGCTTACGCGTCGTGGCGCTGGCGAAAGTATGCAGCCAGGGCAAATGATGCCGGTGAAATTTATGTCTGAAAAACCATCCTGCAAGCAGCACGCAGGCCAGCACAGCAGCAAAAAAAATCAAAAAGGTGCTCATGCTTTTCCTATCTTACTTTTCTTACAGGTCTTATGAATAATTTACGTAAGGTGGCAGCAGCCCAGCAGGTCTGTTGTAGCGCACAAGAATTAACCTGTTATTCCGCAACGCGCGATGGTAACAAACCCATTTTAAAGCGTGTATCAGTTTATTCTTAATTGAATTTCAACCTCTTGACTTTTGTGGTTAATGTGGGAAGGTTTGGAAAGTTGCAAAAATGTAAAGAAATAGCAATATGGATTGCCGAAACCGTGCGGCATGTCGCACAATAATGCCTGTTACCACAGCAAAGACCCGGCCCCATGAGCAAACCATTACAAAAACCTACCATCCTCAACGTTGAAACGGTCGCCAGCTCACGTCTTTTTAATGTTGAAAGTGTCGATCTGGAATTCAGTAACGGCGTGCGTCGTGTCTATGAAAGGATGCGGCCCTCGACGCGAGAGGCGGTAATGATTGTGCCCATCGTCGACGACCATCTGATTTTGATCCGTGAATATGCGGTCGGGACTGAATCTTACGAGCTGGGTTTCTCAAAGGGGCTTATCGATCCCGGTGAGACTATTTTTGAGGCTGGCAACCGCGAGCTGAAAGAAGAGGTCGGTTTCGGCGCGAATAATCTGACCTTCCTGAAAAAGCTCAGCATGGCACCGTCCTATTTTTCCAGCAAAATGAATATCCTGGTGGCGGAAGATCTCTATCCGGAATCGCTGGAAGGCGATGAGCCTGAACCGCTGCCGCAGGTTCGCTGGCCGCTAGCGCATCTGATGGATCTGCTGGAAGAGCCGGACTTTAACGAAGCGCGCAACGTCAGCGCGCTGTTTCTGGTCCGTGAATGGCTGAAAGGGCAGGGACGGCTGTAGCGCCTTCCGCCATTATAACGATCTCATGCCGCGTTTGGCGTCCTGCCCGGCGGCGCTGCGCTTGCCGGGCCTGCGGTAATGCATAATCCGTTGATATTCCACATGTTGTAGGCCGGGTAAGCAAAGCGCCACCCGGCATGTGATGACATGGAGTCACACCGCAATGCAGTAAGCAGCTATCTGTCAAAACAGTTCGTGCGTCTCACCGTTATCAATAATCGTTGTACCCACTTCATGCACCGCCTGCTGCGTTGGCTGGGTGCCCTCAATGAAATACTCCGCGCGACTGTTGCCGCCGTTCGCGAGCTGCCCGGTGCTGCGATCGATATTCACCGTGATGACCCCAGGCGGCGGCGTAAGCGGATCTTCCGGTACGCCATCCAGAATCGACTTCATAAAGGCATCCCAGGCAGGCTGAGCGCTCTTGGCACCGCCTTCATAACCGGAAATCTGATCTTTAATCGCTCCCGAAGCGGTGGTCCGGCCTAAATCGCGGCGATGATCGTCAAAGCCAATCCATACTGACGTCACCGCGCCCGGACCATAGCCGGAGAACCACGCGTCTTTCGAGCTGTTGGTGGTGCCGGTTTTACCGCCAATATCGTGGCGCTGTAAATCGCGCCCCGCACGCCAGCCCGTTCCCATCCAGCCCGGTTCGCCAAAGATATTGGAGTTCAGCGCGCTTTTGATCAAAAAGGCCAGCGGCGTGTTGATGACGTGCGGCGCGTACTGCTGGCTGCCGGTGCGGGCCACCAGATCCTGATTCGCCTGCTCCAGCTGGGGCATTGGCACCGCCAGGTTTTTTTGCTCCTGCGATGTCGCAACATCTTCAACGTCCTGATTTTCCAGCACGTTAGATTTCTGCGTCTCGCCGTAAATTACCGGGATATCACACTCTGCACAGGCGACTTTCGGGTTAGCTGCGAAAATCACCCCGCCCTGGTCGTTTTCAATTTTAGTGATGAAGTAGGGATCGACAAGGAAACCGCCGTTCGCCATCACCGCATAGCCACGCGCAACCTGCATCGGTGTGAAGGAGGCGGAACCCAGCGCCAGTGATTCCGTGTGCACGATGTTCTGTGCCGGAAAGCCGAAACGCTGCAAATACTCCGCCGCGTAATCCACGCCCATTGCCCGCATTGCGCGCACCATCACCACGTTTTTCGACTGACCCAGCCCCTGACGCAGACGAATAGGACCGGCATATTCGGCAGGCGAGTTTTTCGGACGCCAGTCTGAACCGGCTCCGGCATCCCAGCGGGAAATCGGCACGTCATTCAGAATGCTGGCCAGCGTCAGACCTTTATCCATTGCCGCGGTATAAAGGAACGGCTTAATGTTCGACCCGACCTGACGTAGCGCCTGCGTTGCACGGTTAAACTTGCTCTGGTTGAAATCAAAACCGCCGACCAGCGCGAGGATCGCCCCGTCGTGCGGGTTAATCGATACCAGTGCCGAGTTGACGTCCGGAACCTGCGCCAGCCACCAGCTATCGTTTACCTGACGTACCCACACCTGCTGACCGGCCTGCACCACATCGGTGACTTTACCCGGCGTGCGGCCCTGCTGGGTATCAGAGATCCACGGACGCGCCCAGCGAACCCCTTCCATACGTAACGAGACCGTTGTCCCGTCGCCCAGCATGGCGGTCGCTTCCTGCGGTGAGGCGGACGTAATGACCGCCGGAGCCAGCGGACCGTATGACGGCAGCGCTTTCAGCGAGTCGGTGATCTTTTTGGTATCCCATGCGGCTTCGCCCACTTTCCACAGCACGTTTGCCGGGCCACGATAACCGTGACGCATATCGTAATCCAGCACGTTAGTGCGCACGGCATTCTGCGCAGCCTGCTGATTTTTACGGCTGATAGTGGTGTAAACGCGATAACCGTCTTCATAGGCTTTCTCGCCGTAGCGGGTGACCATCTCCTGACGTACCAGTTCCGTCAGATACGGCGCAGAAAAGGCGATCTCCGGGGCGTGATAATTGGCGTCAATGGTCTCGCTACGCGCCTGAGTAAACTGCTCCTGGGTGATATAGCCTTCGCTCAACATCCGCGATAACACGACATTACGTCGTGAAGTGGCCCGATCCAGTGAATAAAGCGGGTTAAACGTTGAAGGCGCTTTTGGCAAACCCGCGATGGTCGCCATCTCGCTTAATGTCAGCTGATCGACCGTTTTACCGAAATAAACCTGCGCGGCAGCGCCCACACCATAAGCCCGATAACCCAGGTAAATTTTGTTCAGATAGAGCTCGAGGATCTCATCTTTACTCATTAACTGCTCAATGCGGATTGCAAGGAACACTTCCTTGATTTTACGCATCAGGGTGCGTTCCGGACTCAGGAAGAAGTTACGCGCCAACTGTTGGGTGATGGTACTGGCACCCTGCGTTGCGTGGCCGGAAAAGAGCGCCACGCTGGCGGCACGGAAGATCCCCACCGGATCGACGCCATGATGCTCGTAGAAGCGGCTATCTTCGGTCGCGATAAAGGCTTTCACCATTTCCGGCGGCATCTGAGCGAGTGTGACCGGGATACGACGTTTTTCGCCGTACTGCGCCATCAGTTCGCCATCGGCGCTGTAAATCTGCATTGGAATTTGCAGGCGCACATCTTTGAGCGTCGCGACGTCAGGCAGTTGCGGCTCAACAAATTTATAAAGGCCATAAATCGAGCCTGCTCCCAGCAGAATGCAAAAAACTGCAAGGATGAATAAATACTTTACGAACTTCACCGGAGATTTCCCATTTAGTTTGGTCTGGGCAGTTTATAAACAACCGCGCGGTAGTATAAAGGCAAGCCAGATGCATTGATATAGCCGTCATTTGACGGTGGATAAGGAGATCGTTTTTTATGGCATTTCGGCTCTGGCAAACTGGCTTACATATTCAGCAGGATCAGATAGTTATCATTGCGCTTGAGCATACTCGCGCGCGCTGGTCGCTGCGCCGCTGGTGGCAGATCCCGCTGGTTTCCGGCACCGTGCAGCAGGGGCAAATTGTGCAACTGGAGGCGCTGGTTGATGCGTTACGCGACTGGCGACGGGAGCTGCCGATTCAGCACGCTATTCACATGGCACTTCCTGCCGCCAGAACGCTGCAAAAAGCGCTGCCCCGACCGGCGCTCGTGCTGCGTGAGCGCGAGCAGGCGGAGTGGATAACGCAGTCTATGGCGCAGTCGCTGGATATGGAGCCTGAAGCGCTCTGTTTTGACTATCTTGAGCGCGAGCAGGAAAACCTCTACCGCGTCACCGCCGCCCGGCAGCAGGATGTCGGCAGCCTCTCCCAACTGGCGAAAATACTGAGGTTAAACCTGACGGCGATTACGCCGGATGCCTGTGCACTGCAACGTTTTCTGCCGTGGCTAAGCGCCGAAGCGCAGTGTCTCGCCTGGTGCCATGACAATCGATGGTTGTGGGCGACGCGCCATAACTGGGGAAGTTGCAACCTGCATGAGGCACCTTCGCCTGTCCATCTCGCTAAACATCTGGCCTGTGAGGCTGAGCAACTGGTGCAGTGTACCTCGCAGGCCACGATGACCCCGCACCTTGATCCGTGGAGCGCGATAAGCTTTCAGCAACCGCCGTTGCCCACCTGCGGCGATCGCTTTGCCATTGCGCTGGCGCTGGCACTGGGGGAGCGGTAGCCATGTCGACCGTCGTCAATTTTTTACCCTGGCGGCAAATCCGTCGTCAGCAGTGCCTGAATTTCTGGGGGCTGTGCTGCGCAGGTTCTGTGCTCAGCGTGGCAGCGGCAGTTTTCGCCCTGCGTGCCGACGCCGGAGCGGCCAGCACAGCGCAGCATCTGTGGCGGCAGGCGGACCGCGCGCTGGTCGATGCGCTGGCCCAGCGTCAGGCGTCGTGGAAGGCGCGACAGGCCGTGCAGGCGCAACACCTGGCACGTCAGAAACAGCGTGACATTACTCAACGCTGGCAGCAGACGTTATCCGACATTGCTTTGCATCTGCCGGAGCAGGCATGGCTCACCCACCTCAACGCTCAGCAAAAGGTACTGACGCTGACGGGCCGCGCGAACACCTTCGCGGCGTTAAAAGCCGTGAATGACACCCTGCAAGCATTACCCGGCTTTCATGCAGGGACGCCGGGTAAAACCGGGCGCGATGAACAGGGACGCTGGGAGTTTAACTATCAGCTTATCCGGGAGAGTGATGATGACGTTCAACCCTGAACGCTGGTACGCGCTGTCGTCGGCAGGCCGCGGCCTGTGCTGGCTCCTTTTTACGCTTATGCTGGCGGGCCTGGCCTGGTGGTGCTGGCTTCATCCGCAACGGCTGCAAATGTCGGCTGAAGCGGCCCAAATTTCTCTCCAGCGCCAGCACCTGACAACGCGCTGGCGTGAGGTTCTGCTGCTGAAAACGCCAGATGATGCGCGGGTCGATGACCACGCAACCTCGTCTCCTTTTTCGCCCCTCGACTTTCAGATTACAGACGCCCAACTGGTGAGCTGGCAGCCTGCGGCGAAGGGCGGCACGCTGGTGCTGGAGAGCGCGTGGCAGCCTGTACCCGGCGTTTTCGCCCTGCTAGCGCAGCAGGATATGACGGTCACGGCGTTCACGCTGGAACCCGTCGCCGGGAGGTTACGTTTCACGTTGCAACTGGAACCAAACGATGCGCGTTAAACACGGGATCCTGCTGCTCATCACCCTGCCCGTGATCGTTGGCATGCGCGATCCTTTTCAGCCGCCGGAAGATCGCTGCCAGACGGCGCAGCTCGCGCAATGGCGTTATCAGGGAACGATCGATCATCCTCCCAGACGGATTGGCATAGTCCGTGATGCCCAGGGGAAATGGCGGCGGGTGGAAACGGGCAGTCAGTTGCCTGCGGGTTGGCGAGTCGTACAACTCACCTCGCAGGTATTAGAAATTGAAACCGGGGCGGGATGCGATCCCGCGCGCTGGTCATGGTCACGGGAAGGAGAGCAACATGAAAACAGGGATAAGCATTCTGCTGCTGATGTTAATGCCGCTGGCGTGGGCGCAAAAAACGCAGCCGGTCTCGCTGGTGGTGGATGATGTCCCCGTCGCGCAGGTACTACAGACGCTGGCGGATTTAGAGCAGCAAAACCTTATTATTGCCCCCGACGTCACCGGCACGCTGTCGCTGCGTCTGGTTAAAGTCCCCTGGAAGCAGGCGCTGCAAACGGTGCTCAGCAGCGCCGGTCTGGTTTTGCGCCAGGAGGGAACGGTGATGCACGTACATTCGCAGTCCTGGCAAACGGCGCGACTTGCACAGCAGGAGGCGGATCGTCTCAGGCAGCAGCAGAACCTGCCGCTCAGCGGAGAGAGCATTACGTTGCAGTATGCCGATGCAGAAGAACTGGCGAAAGCCGGAGCAAAACTTCTGAGCTCACGAGGCACGATGACCGTTGATAAACGGATGAACCGGCTATTATTGCGTGATGATAAAGCGAATCTGGAAGTGCTTCAGCGCTGGGTCGCGGAAATGGATTTGCCGGTCGGTCAGGTCGAGCTGGCCGCGCATATTGTCACTATCAATGAAAAAAGCCTGCGTGAGCTGGGCGTAAAATGGAGTCTGGCTGACGCCACGCAACCCCCCGGCGCAGGTAAAATCACCACGCTCAGCAGCGATTTATCCGTCAGTTCGGCGTCCACCCGCGCCGGGTTTAACATCGGGCGGATCAACGGACGGTTGCTGGAGCTGGAGCTTTCGGCGCTGGAGCAACAGCAGCAACTGGATATTATTGCCAGTCCGCGTCTTCTGGCCTCGCATCTTCAGCCTGCCAGCATCAAGCAGGGGAGCGAGATCCCCTATCAGGTCTCCAGCGGCGAGAGCGGCGCGACCTCGGTGGAATTTAAGGAAGCCGTGCTGGGGATGGAGGTCACGCCAACGGTACTGCAACAGGGCAGGATCCGCCTTAAGCTGCGTATCAGTCAGGATATGCCGGGTCAGGTCCTGCAACAGGCAGACGGGGAAGTACTGACGATTGATAAACAGGAAATTGAAACGCAGGTAGAAGTGAAAAGTGGAGAAACGCTGGCGTTAGGCGGCATTTTCTCACAAAAAAATAAATCGGCCCGCGATAGCATCCCGCTACTTGGCGACATTCCCTGGGTAGGGCAACTTTTTCGTCACGATGGAAAAGACAATGAGCGTCGTGAACTGGTAGTATTCATCACTCCACGTCTGATTCCCGGAGCCTGAACGCCGTTTTTGGTGATGGCGCTTTGTGTTAAATCCGCGTCAGGCGTTTGACGTGAGGAAGGATTTAGCATACAAGGAGTACCGATTTGAGAGTCAGTCTCGCGGCTTAAGTAGGAGTGATGATTACCTGGACAGGGTAATTTATTCAGTTGCCAAACCCGTCAGAGTATTGAGATAATTTTTAGTCTGACTCTCGCTCTATCGCATAAGAGGTTTCAGTTCATTTCCTGCACCGCTGGAAGTCTGCAAAGCAGGTTTATCATTAACGAATAGTCTTAGTAGTACCGAAAAAATGGCAGAGAAACGCAATATCTTTCTGGTTGGGCCTATGGGTGCCGGCAAAAGCACTATTGGGCGTCAGTTAGCTCAACAGCTTAATATGGAATTTTACGACTCAGACCAGGAGATCGAGAAACGCACTGGTGCTGATGTAGGTTGGGTCTTCGATGTTGAAGGTGAAGAAGGCTTCCGCGATCGCGAAGAAAAAGTCATCAATGAATTGACGGAAAAGCAGGGCATTGTGCTGGCAACCGGCGGCGGCTCTGTAAAATCACGTGAAACGCGCAATCGGCTCTCCGCTCGCGGGGTTGTGGTGTATCTTGAAACGACAATCGAAAAGCAACTCGCCCGTACGCAGCGTGACAAAAAACGTCCCCTGTTACAGGTAGAGACGCCGCCGCGTGAAGTTCTGGAAGCCCTGGCGAATGAACGTAATCCGCTGTACGAAGAGATTGCTGACGTCACCATTCGCACTGATGACCAGAGCGCTAAAGTCGTCGCAAACCAGATTATTCATATGCTGGAAAGCAACTGATTCTGGCTGAATACACAGGCCAGCGAGTATAAGCAACTAAGGTAGACGTCGCGTTATGGAGAGGCTTACTGTTACTCTCGGGGAACGTAGTTACCCGATTACCATCGCGGCTGGTTTGTTTAACGATCCAGCTTCCTTCTTGCCGCTTAAATCAGGCGATCAGGTCATGTTGGTCACCAATGAAACGCTGGCTCCGCTCTGGATGGACAAGGTAACGACGGTCCTTCAGCAGGCGGGTGTTAAGGTCGACAGCGTGATCCTTCCCGACGGCGAGCAGTATAAAAGCCTGGCGGTGATGGATACGGTCTTTACTGCACTACTGCAAAAACCGCACGGTCGCGATACGACGCTGATCGCCCTTGGCGGCGGTGTTGTAGGCGATCTCACCGGTTTTGCCGCCGCCAGCTATCAGCGTGGTGTGCGTTTTATCCAGGTTCCTACCACGTTACTGTCGCAGGTTGACTCCTCTGTTGGAGGCAAAACGGCGGTAAATCACCCTCTCGGCAAAAATATGATTGGCGCTTTCTGGCAACCCGCGTCTGTGGTTGTCGATCTCGACTGTCTGAAAACCCTGCCGAAGCGTGAACTCTCTTCCGGGCTGGCTGAAGTCATTAAATACGGCATCATTCTTGATGGCGACTTTTTCGGCTGGCTGGAAAATAATATTGATGCTCTGCTGGCGCTTGACGAAAAAGCGATGGCGTACTGCATTCGCCGCTGTTGCGAAATCAAAGCAGAGGTTGTCGCTGCCGACGAGCGCGAGACGGGATTGCGTGCGTTGCTCAATCTTGGACACACATTCGGTCATGCTATCGAAGCCGAGATGGGTTACGGTAACTGGCTACATGGTGAAGCGGTTTCTGCGGGCATGGTAATGGCCGCAAAAACGGCAGAACGTCTGGGACTGTTTGCAGCGCAGGATACGCAGCGTATTATCACTCTGCTGGAGCGTGCAGGTCTGCCAGTCCATGGACCGCAAGAGATGTCTGCCGACGCGTATTTGCCGCATATGCTGCGTGACAAAAAAGTGCTGGCGGGTGAAATGCGTCTGGTATTGCCGCTCGGTATTGGCAAGAGTGAGGTTCGCGGCGGTGTAGGGCATGATATCGTACTGAGCGCCATTGCTGATTGTCAGCGGGTGTAACAAATAAGAAGTGTCTGCCACGTTTTTACGTGGCGTTTTAACGTCGGGCGATGTGCAATCGTAGTGGGCATAAGCCTTTTAGTGGGGTGTTAAATGGATGAATTCAAACCAGAAGACGAGCTGAAACCCGATCCCAGCGATCGTCGTACTGGTCGTTCTCGGCAGGCTTCCGATCGCGATAACGATCCGCAGATCAATTTTGACGACGTAGAGCTGGATGCCGATGAACCGCGTTCTACGCGTGCAACGCGCCGAACGCGTGAAGAAGAAGAGTATCAGGCAGAAGACGAGGCTTTTGATGAAGAAGAGCCGGTAGAGCGTCGCCCGCGCAAGCGTAAGAAAGCGCCAGCGCGTAAGCCTGCTTCCCGTCAGTACATCATGATGGGCGTTGGCATTGTGGTGCTCCTGCTGCTGATTGCCGGCATTGGCTCCGCACTAAAATCGCCGTCGAAGAGTGAGCCGTCCACCACCGCAGAGAAAGACATCTCGCTTTCTGGCGATCAGCAAAACGCGACTCAGCCTGCTGCAAACCAGAAGGCAGATACCGCTTCGCAGGATGTCTCTTTACCGCCAATTTCCTCTACACCAACGGAAGGGCAGCCCACGGCCGCGCCTGAAAATCAGCAGCGTGTTGAGGTTCAGGGCGATCTAAATAACGCGCTGACTCAGCAGCAGGGACAGGTCGATACCGCAGTGAATTCAACGCTGCCGACGGAACCTGCGACCGTTGCCGCTGTGCGTAATGGCAATGCTCCACGTCAGGCCACGACTGGCGAGACAACTGAACGTCATAACGCGACCACGCGCCCTGAACGTAAGCAGGCGGTCATTGAGCCGAAACCGCAAAGTAAGCCGCAGCAAACGGCAAAACAAACGGTCACCGAGCCAAAACCGGTTGCTCAGCCTAAACGCACTGAAACCACCACTGCGCCGGTGAAAGCGCCAGCAGCAACCACGACTGCACCGAAGGCGACTGCCACGACGACCGCTCCGGCCGCCACTGCTCCGGCAGCAAAAGCGCCGACGGCAACCGCGTCTACGCCAGCCGCCACGACCGCTGCTCCGGCTGCGAGTGCCCCAGCCGCCACGACAGAGGCAAAATCTGCGGGTAATGTGGGTTCGCTGAAGTCTGCGCCGTCCAACCACTACACCTTGCAGCTCAGCAGTTCTTCCAGCTACGACAACCTGAACGGTTGGGCGAAGAAAGAAAACCTGAAAAATTACGTGGTATATCAGACTACCCGTAACGGGCAGCCCTGGTATGTGCTGGTTAGCGGTGTTTATGCCTCGAAAGACGATGCTAAACGTGCCGTGACCGGACTGCCTGCTGATGTACAGGCGAAAAACCCGTGGGCAAAACCACTGCATCAGGTTCAGGCCGATCTGAAGTAATGGTTGGGCATAGACAAAGCGCAGTATGCTGTCGGAGCGTTCTCCACAGCCGGAGAAAATGTAATCAGCCAGCATGAAAAAGAATCGCGCTTTTCTGAAATGGGCAGGGGGGAAGTTCTCCCTGCTCGACGATATCAAAAAGCATTTGCCGCACGGCGAATGCCTGATTGAACCCTTTGTGGGTGCCGGGTCGGTGTTTTTAAACACCGACTTTTCTCGTTATATCCTTGCGGATATCAACAGCGACCTGATAAGCCTCTACAACATCGTTAAATCGCAAACCGACGAGTATGTGGCGGCTTCACGCGAGATGTTCACGCCTGTCACCAACGTGGCGGAGCAGTATTATCAGTTTCGGGAAGAATTTAATCAGTGCCACGACCCCTTTCGGCGGGCGGTGCTGTTTTTATATCTGAACCGTCATGGCTATAACGGACTGTGTCGCTATAACCTTCGCGGCGAATTTAACGTCCCCTTTGGCCGCTATAAAAAGCCTTACTTCCCGGAAGCGGAGCTGTATCACTTTGCCGAGAAAGCGCAGAACGCCTTTTTCTTCTGTGAAACCTACGCAGACAGCATGGCGCGGGCGATGAATGGTTCGGTCGTGTATTGCGATCCGCCGTATGCGCCGCTTTCCACCACGGCAAATTTTACCGCTTACCATACCAACAGTTTTAGTCTGGAACAGCAGGCCCACCTGGCGCAACTGGCGGAAGGGCTGGTCAGTAATCAGATCCCGGTGCTGATCTCCAACCACGATACGGCGCTGACGCGCGAGTGGTATAAATTAGCGGCCAGGACCAATGTCATTAAAGTACGCCGGAGCATTAGCAGCAACGGCGGAACACGTAAGAAGGTGAACGAACTGCTGGCGCTGTACCATCCAGAGATCGTTTTGCCCGACATTAAATAAATTTCAAGGAGATGCGGATGAGCCAGTACTTAATTGCCCCTTCGATTTTGTCAGCGGATTTTGCCCGTCTGGGTGAAGATACCGAAAAAGCGCTGGCGGCAGGTGCGGACGTTGTTCATTTCGATGTCATGGACAACCATTATGTACCTAACCTGACTATCGGGCCGATGGTACTGAAATCCTTACGCAACTACGGTATTACTGCACCCATTGACGTTCATCTGATGGTCAAACCGGTCGATCGCCTGGTTCCTGACTTCGCCGCGGCTGGTGCCAGCATTATTACTTTCCACCCCGAAGCGTCTGAGCATGTGGATCGCACATTGCAGCTGATCAAAGAGCACGGTTGTAAGGCTGGTCTGGTGTTTAACCCGGCGACCTCGCTGAGCTATCTGGATTACGTCATGGATAAGCTGGATGTGATCCTGCTGATGTCGGTTAATCCAGGCTTCGGTGGTCAATCGTTCATTCCGCACACGCTGGATAAACTGCGTGAAGTGCGCCGCCGCATCGATGCTTCCGGCTTCGACATTCGTCTTGAAGTGGATGGTGGCGTGAAGGTCAATAACATCGCCGAGATTGCCGCCGCAGGTGCGGATATGTTCGTCGCCGGTTCGGCGATTTTTGACAAACCGGATTACAAGCAGGTTATCGATGAGATGCGCCGCGAACTGGCGAAGGTAAGTCATGGATAAGCTAAAAACCATTCAGGGCGTCGCTTTCGATCTCGACGGTACGCTGGTCGACAGCGCGCCGGGTCTGACATCCGCCGTTGACAGCGCGCTGTATGCGCTGGAGCTGCCGCAGGCCGGTGAAGCACGGGTGATCACGTGGATCGGCAACGGCGCGGATGTATTGATGGAGCGCGCGCTGACCTGGGCGCGTCAGGAGCGGGCCACTCAGCGTGCCGCCTCGGGTAAACCTTCCGTTGATGAGGGGGATATCCCGCAGGAAGAGCAGATGCGTATTCTGCGCAAGTTGTTCGATCGCTATTACGCGCAGTTCGCCGAAGAGGGCAGCTTTCTCTTTCCTGATGTTGCCGACACGTTAGCCGCGCTGAACGCGCAGGGGCTGCCGCTGGCGCTGGTAACCAATAAGCCGACCCCGTTTGTCGCGCCGCTGCTGGAGGCGCTGGATATCGCCAAATATTTCAGCGTGGTGATTGGTGGTGACGACGTACAGAATAAAAAACCGCACCCGGAACCGCTGCTGCTGGTTGCCAGTCGGCTCGGTATCGCGCCGCAAGCGCTGCTTTTTGTCGGCGATTCGCGCAATGATATTCAGGCCGCCGCTGCGGCGGGCTGCTGCTCCGTAGGATTAACCTACGGCTATAACTATGGCGAAGCGATTACGTTAAGCAATCCAGATTACATTTTCGATCGCTTCAATGAACTTCTGCCCGCACTCGGGCTTTTGCACAGTGAAAACCAGGAATTAAAAAATGACTAAGCCCATCGTCTTTAGTGGCGCACAGCCCTCAGGTGAATTGACCATTGGTAATTACATGGGTGCGCTGCGTCAGTGGGTAAACATGCAGGATGACTATCACTGCATCTATTGCATCGTTGACCTTCATGCCATTACCGCGCGTCAGGATCCTGAAAAGCTGCGTAAGGCCACGCTGGATACTCTGGCGCTTTACCTGGCCTGCGGCATCGATCCGGAAAAAAGCACTATTTTTGTTCAGTCTCACGTTACTGAACACGCCCAGCTTGGTTGGGCGTTGAACTGCTATACCTACTTCGGCGAACTGAGCCGGATGACGCAGTTTAAAGATAAATCGGCGCGCTATGCCGAAAACATCAATGCCGGTCTGTTTGATTATCCGGTGCTGATGGCGGCGGACATTCTGCTGTACCAGACCAACCAGGTACCGGTCGGCGAAGACCAGAAACAGCATCTGGAGCTGAGCCGCGATATCGCCTCTCGCTTTAATGCGCTGTACGGCGAGGTGTTTAAAGTGCCTGAGCCGTTTATTCCGAAATCTGGCGCGCGCGTGATGTCGCTGCTCGATCCGACGAAAAAAATGTCCAAGTCGGACGATAACCGCAATAACGTGATCGGCCTGCTGGAAGATCCGAAATCAGTGGTGAAGAAGATCAAACGCGCGGTCACCGACTCCGAAGAGCCACCGGTGGTTCGTTACGATGTGCAGAATAAAGCGGGGGTATCTAACCTGCTGGATATTCTTTCCGGCGTAACCGGTCAAAGTATCGCTGAGCTGGAGCAGCATTTCGAAGGCAAGATGTATGGTCATCTGAAAGGTGAAGTTGCGGATGCCGTATCAGGGATGCTGACCGAGTTGCAGGAGCGTTATCACCGCTTCCGCAACGACGAAGCTTTCCTGCAAAAGATCATGAAAGAGGGTGCGGAAAAAGCCAGCGCGCGCGCGTCTGAGACGCTGAAAAAGGTCTACGAAGCGATTGGATTTGTGGCGAAGCCCTAAAATCACCTCTGCCCTCTTCTTCACGAAGAGGGCGAAAGTAACTTCCTTTTTGCATCATTTCCTTTTGGCGTTTGCAGATATCGGTACTGTAGTGTGTGCGATGCCCCTGCCGTACACCCGGCTGTATGAGGGGCTGGCGAGCGGCCTGAAGGCGCAGTTTGACGGCATTCCGTTTTATTACGCACATATGCGCGGTTCAGATGTGCGCGTGGAGTGCCTGCTCAACGGCGTGTATGACCTGGCGGTCGTATCCCGGCTGGCGGCGCAAAGCTACCTTGATAACGGCGACGTCTGTATGGCGCTGGAGCTGGGAGCGCATACCTATGTCGGAGAACACACGCTGATTTGCCGTGCTGATAGCCAGCAAATTCAGCGAGTGGGACTGGATCCTCGTTCTGCCGACCAGCGCATTATGACTGACATTTGTTTTGGCCATCAGCAGGTTGAACGGCTCGATGTGCCGTATCACGACTGTCTGAGCCACATTGCGCGGGGTGATATCGATGCTGCAATCTGGAACGTGGCCAATGCGGCGGATCTGGCATCTCATGGCCTGGTGGCAAAACCCCTTACCGGCGATCTGCGTTTTATACAGGCATCGGAAGCGGTGGTTCTCACCCGTAGCGATGACGTACCCATCCAGCAGCTGCTGCGCACGATGGTGGATAAACATGCGCTTCTTGACCATCAGCAGCGCGTACTTAACGGTCTGGCTGAGCCAAGTTATTAGGAGATCCTATGGAAAAGCGGTTAAACCTGCTGTGCGAGGCTGGCGTTATTGATAAGGATATTTGTGATGCATGCAGTGCAGGCTGGCGTAACCGAACGTCTGTGCTTCATGTTGAATCAGGGGGCCATACCGCAGGTGAAGCACGCCATAATCGCCAATGCGCAGTCTAAAGTGTTGCTGGTAACTTTTCAGAAACCTATTGCCAGCCAGGTGCTGGAGAATGCTCCGCGTTTTGGTGCGCTACCATGGCCGGTTGGCGCTGAATCTAAATACGAGATCCCGCCGCTGTTTTATCGGCTTTCTGGAACGTTTCGGGAAGCAGATCCGGGAGCTGAGCATGATACGAACCGTATTAATCCGAATCGAAATGGCGAAGAAACCGTATTGCGGATCTTACGCGAGAGTTGCCTGACATTATAATAAAAAAACCGGGAATGCCCGGTTTTTTATCGATGCAATATAAGACTGTCGATTACTGATCGGCAGCCGGACCGCAACCACCGATAATTTTGGAAATAGAAATTGCCGGGTGCAGTAAATAATCATAGCTACAGTTGTTCTTTTTGTTTTCGATATGACCAGTACATGCGGTCAGGGTTGCCAGAACACCAGCAACCATAGCGATTTTTACAACTTTTAACATGTCAAAATCCTTCTTGGGACAATATTCATATAACGAGGGAATAAATGGAAAAAATCCATTTTTCGCTGACACCATAACAATAAATACTTATCAGAAATAGTCCTGATCAGGACTTTATACTGCCAGTAAAGTATGGTTAACGGTGACATATTAGTGAAGAGCGAGTAAATGGCCCGGAGAGTAATACCATCTCTTCCGGGCCAGGGTGATTATTTAATTAACGGAATGTTTTCTTAAAGTTCAGCATAAAGCCTTTATCGCTGATGCCATCCTCTTTCCACTGATAGGCATCCAGATGCAGCGCGCTGTCGTTGCTACCGTACTTCACGCCAACCGTTGCCAGGCTGTTCACGCCGCCGCCTTTCTGGCCGTCATCCACGCTGAACGACTGGCCTGCCGCACCCTGTAGCGAAGCGGTGCGCTGGCTCTTGCTGTAGCTCAGGTTCGGACCGCCTTCCAGCGTCATATTGGCGCTCCAGCCGTCTTTGCCCGCGTAGTCCAGTTTCAGGCCGACGATGGAGTCCACGGCAGTTTCGTTGCCAGAGTTCATCGACAGGTTGAAGTCACCGCCGCTGCGCTCTTTGTAGCCGTCCTCCATGGTGTGACGCAGTTTAACGCCCGCATACGGCGTCACTTTCAGCGCGTCGTCCATCAGCGTGAAGGTCTTCGCCCCCTCGCTGCGGAACTCCATATACTGCTGACGCGCGTCGGAATCGGCCACCTTGCTGACGTCGCCATAGGAGACGGAGCGGCTGCTGTCGAGGTTGTGAACGTCATAGCGCAGGGCATTATTCCAGCTCATGCCGTTGTCGAACGCCATGCTGTGCTTCAGACCGAAGAACTGGCTGTAACCGCCTGTAACGCCGTTGTCGCCCGCTTTCTGCGAACCGTCGCCGTCGAGACGGGCGATACCGTACTCCAGCGTCAGGTCCTGGCTTGCGGTTAAGTCCAGCTTCTGGCGCAGCGCCAGCATGTCGTACTGGGTATCGTTACCCAGTTCAGCGCGCGGATCGCCTTTTGCCACGACGTTGAAGGCGAGACCATTGCTCATCTGCGGCGCGGCGTCGGCCAGCATGTTAAAGCGGTTGCTTAATACGCGGGCTTCACGGAACACGGTGGTGGCCTGGCTGCCGCTGACCTGCTTCAGGGCGCTATTCAGTTCAGCGGTAGTACCGACGTTGAGACTGGTGAACAGTTCATTGTTGGTATAGCTCGCATCGAGCGCTTTAGCGACATCGTTAACGGAGCCGTCGGTCGCCACGTCCACATAGGCGTTTTTGGTCATGGTGACGTCAACATTGCCCTCGCTGTCGGTGCTGCCCTGAGCGTTCCATACCACAGAGGTGGACTGAATGGCCCCGGCGTCGGACAGGTTGCTGCCCTCAACGACATTATCGAAGTTAACGGTGGTATCGGCAGTACCGGCGGTAAAGCCGGTGTTGATACCGACGCCATCCATGCTGGCGTTGTTCACCTTCAGTTTACCGGTGCTGCCGTCGGCACGGGTACCGACTACGTAGCCAGACAAATTAAAGGAGCCGGAGGAAGCGCCACCGTCTGCCGTATCGTTTGTCTCTGCGATCGTGGCGTTCGGGTCAATGGTGGGTTCCGTCGGTGCGGTGAAGTCAACGTAGTGAACGTCGTTGCCGTCGCCGCCTTCGCCGCTGCCTTCGATGGTTTTATCGCTCTGCTTAATGAGGCCGGAGCCAGTCACGCCGTCGGCAATAACCACGGTGCCGTTATTGACGATATGGCCGTTACTGCCTAACTGGCTGAAAGCGTAGGAATTATTGGCATAAATATTAATCTCGCCGTTGTTTTCAACGACTGCGTCAGCTTTGGCGTCGGACTCCAGCTGCATCCCGATCATATCGGTCTGCGTGGTGCCTTCGCTACCCACGTTGATGGTGCCGTTGTTGACCATCTTCGCGCTGCCGTGGGCCGACATCGCCACATTGCCGCTTTTATCGATGTTGATGGTGCCGTCATTGATAGCCTTACTGCCGCCGTTATTCTTCACCGTGGTAATCTGGCCGTTGATGACGCCGGTTGTACCGTTGTACAACGTGTGCCCGTTACCACCCGTGGCAATATCTGCGTCGCTGTTGACCGTTCCCCAGTTGTTGAACTCTCCTGCCCACAGTGCGTTTTTGGCCAGCGTCATCACGCCGCCTTCAAGGTTATTGAGCGTGCCTTTTTTATCCACCGTACCATTTTTAATGATTCCGGCGTTATTGACGGTGGCGGCATCGGTAAAGGTCAGCTTATCCACCTCGCCGCCAACGTTATTGTTCAGCACCGCGCTGGCGGATGCCCCTTTCCAGTCCTTAACCAGACCGGCGTTGTTCATGGTGCTGGCCCACTGCTCAACGCTCGCCATCGAACCGCTGTTGTTGATGATGGAGCCGCCTATCGTGGTGCCGGTTTTCCCGGTCACGGTGCCGGTATTGTTAAACACGCCGCCGTCCACGGAGACCGCGCCCGTTGTGCCGTCGTTGGTATAAATCCCCCCGGTCTCAATGCTCACCGTACTGATACTGCCGGTGGATTCGTTGGTCACATCGCCGTGGTTTTTAACCACGACTTTGCCGCCGCTCACCGTACCGGCATTGGTGACGTGTACCGTATCCGTCGCCAGCGGATCGGTTATGACAGCCTTACCTGCGAGCGTTTCCCCGGCCGCCGTGATGACGTCGCCCTCTTTCATTGACAATGACACGTTGCCGTCAGTCGGGTTGTATTTGTCACTCTCCTGGCAGTTATTCAGTATGCAGACCTTACCGTAGTTAACGACGATGCCGCTGCCGCTGACCAGGAAGGGCTTAGCGAAGCTCGCATCAATGTTGATGGTGCCGCTGACGTCGTTAACCACCGTACCGCCGTTGAATGCCGCCATGCCGACCAGCTGGTTGGCATCGGTTTCGGTAACGCCTTCATCGGCGGTTAATGTAATGGTGCCCTGGTTGATGGCGGTGCCGCCGTTAAGCGCCATCATGCCGAACCCGGCATTGTTTACCGTAATGTTTCCGGTATTGGTAACGGTCGCGTTGCCGCGGCCACTTTCGGTCGACCCGGCGACCATCCCGGAACTGGTCACCATGAGCTCGGCTGGTTTCGAGTAGGCGGTGCTGACGATATTCCCTTTGTCATCCAGCGTCGGAACAAAACCATCCAGATAGATATCGCCTTCGTTCAGCGCCGTCCCTTTACTGGCGCTGACGCCATAAACCCCCGCACCCTGTAAATGGATAGTAGCGCCTTTCTCATTTACCACGCTGCCGTAGTTATCTGACAGCATGGCGTAAAAAATATGGGTGTACCAATATGCCGGATAAAAGTCGATGCCGCCGTGCTTAACGGGTTTCTGACTGGAGATGATAGTGATATCGCCGCCGCGCTTGTTATAAATAACGGAGTCTTTTTGGCTGGCGCGGGCAATGACGGCGCGATCCTGGCCTTCGCTGGGGGGAGCGTAGATAAGGATATTGCCGCTGTTTTCCATGGACGCGCCGTTTTTAGCGAGGAGAATGCTGTCAGGGCCGTGGCTGGTAATATCGCCCTGATTCACAACGGACGATCCTTGCCCCTCGGCTATCAGCAGGGCGTTGTCAGAGGTGTAATAGATGCTGTTTATATAGTTGGCGTTAATATCAATCATGGCGTCGTCGGTAATCGTCAACGAACCGCCGTTTTTGACCCTCGCCATAATGGCCGCGCCGCCCGAAATACTGGTCATATCTACCGTGGATTTTCCGCTTAACGTTACCGTGCTTTGGCCGTCGATAGATATCCCTGTTGCGTTGGTGTTATGCGAACCATCAACCTGCGAATAATCAATATTGATACCGTCCAGAATGTTCACGGTATTGCCATCGCCGTCGACATTGAGGCCGATAGTTTGCAGAGCCTGGTCGCTGACGGTTGACCGATCGTCAACGTGGAGGTTCATGGTACCATCCAGCGTAACGGTATTATTTTTGCCGTTGACAACGACGCCGGTTAATACATCGCCGTAGTGAAGATGGTCGTTACTGGCATAGTCGCCGTTAACATTGACGCTACCGGTAATCGTGGTCGTGTTGTCGTCGCCGGAAACATTAACGCCAGTTGCGCCACGGAAAACCCCGTCGTTGTCTTTGGCTGCGTTAACGTTAATATCGCCAGTCAAATCGACCAGCGACGACGAGCCGCTAACCTGGGTGCCGATACCGTTGAGGCTGACGTTGATGCCGCCCCTGTTGCTGAAGGTGTTCTGTTGACCCGATACGACGAAGCCAACGGAGCCTGCGTCATGGACAGTCGTCTCACCTTCGTTGGTGAGTTTACCGTTTGCCCCAGAGGTGATGAGGCCCGTCGCGCCGTTAGTGACCAGCAGATCGCCGTACTGTTCCAGCTCCGCATTATCGCCATCAATAATGGTGGCGGTAGAGCCTGCGCCGTCGATGGTTATATCACCCGTATTAAATATGCTGGCGTTGTCGCCGACGATGTGGGTGCCCGTGCCGCCGCCGGAGATGGTCTGGTTACCGTCATTGATAACCTGCGCATTGTCACCCTCAATATACAGCCCCGTGGAGGCTGCGCCATCGACCGTAGACGGCCCGGTATTAAGCACCAGCGCATCATCGCCGTAAATTTCCGCCCCGGTTGCGCCGTCGAGGACGCTCAGTTCGCCATGGTTCTTGAGCTGCGCGTTATTGCCGATAATGACCGAGCCGATAGAGTCTGCGCCGCTGATAGTGGAAATACCGGTGTTATCAACAATCACCCTGTTGCCATCGATAATCATACCGGTGCCGCCGCCGGTAATATTGATATTACCGGCAAAGGTATTGGTGCTGTTTTCCCCGGAAATCAGCGCGCCGATAGCCCCATCCACCGTGGTAGAGCCTGAAATAGCGTTAATGGTGTCATCGCCGGAGATCACCAGCCCTACCGCGCCGTCGGTGACGGTAGAGTCCCCCGTCAGCGTGTTTTCTGTTCGGTCACCGGAAATAATTACCCCGGTTTTGTTTTTGCCGCTGAGGGTTATTCCACGGTCGGTCTGGTGCTTTTCACCGTCTCCGGTAATGACCTGAGTTTGCTCATCGGCCAGGATCAGATAACCCCGGCTGTCGTATTTCCAGTACAGGCCGCTGTTACCCTGCGTGCCTTCGATGACGGCGGCGTTAGCATCGGTGACGTTCCAGCCGGAGACGTTCAGCGTTTTGCCATCTTCAGTGGTGAGCTGCCATTGATCGTTTTGCTCAGAATAGCTGAGTGTGGCTGCGCCGGTATGCTCGCCGTTATCCAGCTTAATGTCGTCGAAGGACAGCGATGTCTCACCCTTACTGAACGTGACGCCGTTACTGTAATGGATGACGGTGTCGTCAGGCGTAGGGTCCGGGTCAGGCGTTGGGTCGGGATCGGGTGTTGGGTCGGGATCGGGCGTTGGGTCAGGCGTTGGGTCCGGGGTCGGATCTGGCGTCGGATCAGGATCGGGAGTGGGCTGGGGCGTATTGTCGCTGTGATGCGAGCCGCCGTCGTGATCGTTTATACCTATTGCCGCACCGGTGGCCAGCGCCGCTATGCCGCCAGCGACCCATGCCCATTTATGATCGTCCTGGGCTACAACGCCCACAAGGCACTCTTTAGGGAGTTTGTCGCGCTCAGCTTGTGACAAAGAGGAGATGTTGGTAGGGCATTTTTTATTTTCATCGGTATTTTCAGTGGCCATTGCCGGGTAATAATAGCTTTGCAGCGCAATGGCTATACCGATTGCCAGCAATTTTTTCCTTTGCATAATATCGTCCTTCTGATAGAGGCAGTATAGGGAGGGGGTTGAGATAAATTTATAAGCGAATAGTTTATTCTCTTGTCACGCTATACCCAATGCCTGTCAATATATTAGGCGTTTGTGTGATATTCGCGTTATTAATGTTTTATGCGCAGGGTAAGGGATGCAGAGCGTAATATTCGCTGTAATGGCGTTTTAATAATTTATAGAATGAATAAATGTAGAAAAAATAAAAGCTGATTTAAGAAATAATCAGCTTTATAATGACTGGATAAATAGATGTCATGAATGATATAGCATAATTTTTATCAATGGCCTGAGAACCAGTTAAGCTTGTCGCGCAGCCCTACGACCTGGCCTACAATAATCAACGCCGGGCTTTCAACGTGCTGTGCCAGCTCGCTTAACTGTGAAAGGACGCCACTGACTACGCGCTGTTTAACGGCGGTACCGTTTTCGACCAGCGCGACCGGCATAACGGCGGACATGCCGAAATGAATCAGGTTTTCCTGAATACCGGCCGCCTGATTCAGCCCCATATAAAACACCAGCGTCTGCTTTTCTGCCGCAAGGTTTTTCCAGTCCAGGTCACTGCCGGTTTTCAGGTGTCCGGTGACCAGCCGCACGCTTTGCGCATAATCGCGGTGGGTGAGGGGAATACCGGCATAGGCGGAACAGCCGGAGGCGGCAGTAATGCCCGGTACCACGGAGAACGGAATATTGGCCTGGCATAGCGTTTCCAGCTCTTCGCCACCGCGCCCGAAGATAAACGGATCGCCGCCTTTAAGACGCACCACGCGTTTGCCTTTTTGCGCCTCGCGCAGCAGGATCTGGTTAATTTCTTCCTGTGGCACGCAGTGGTAGCCCGCACGCTTGCCGACGAAAACCCGGTCGGCATCGCGGCGCACCAGATTCATGATCTCGTCAGACACCAGCCTGTCATAGACTACGATATCCGCCTGCTGGATCTGTTGTAATCCTTTCAGCGTTAATAGCCCCGGATCGCCAGGGCCTGCGCCCACCAGCACTACTTCACCGCGATGATCCAGTGGCTCGTTCAGCAGTTGCTCGGTTGTTGTCTCAATCGCCTGCCGATCCTGATTCGCCAGCGACTGTGCCAGCCGATCGTTCACAAACAGTTTTTCCCAGAAGCGACGGCGTTCGCTCATGGTGGCGTACTGCTTTTTCACCCGCGCACGCAGTTGTCCGGCGTATTTTGCCACCTGACCCAGATGCTGCGGTAGCAGGGATTCCAGCTTCTCGCGCAGCAGGCGCGCCAGCACCGGCGAGGTACCGCCGGAGGAGACAGCCACCATCAGCGGCGAGCGATCGATGATCGACGGCATAATAAAACTGGCCTGCTTCGGCGCATCCACTACGTTACAAAAAATGCGCCGTGCCTCGGCAGCATCGCTGACCCGCTGGTTAACCTCAGCGTCATCCGTGGCAGCAATCACCAGCCAGCTCTCATCCAGCAGCGATTCGGCAAATTCGCCCTCCGCCAGGGTGAGCATGTCCGCGTTTTCCCACACCGTAAACTGCGGCACAAAAGCGAGTGCATTAACCGTAAGCCGTGCGCCCGCTTCCAGCAGTAGTCGCGCTTTACGTTCAGCGACGTCGCCGCCGCCAACGAGCAGGCAGGCACGGTCGCGTAACTGACAAAAAATGGGCAAATGGTCCACGGCGGTTCCTTATTTACTGGCTGACGGTTGCTTGTGTGGCCGATGTGGCGGGTGCTGGACGTTCGGCGCGCGGCGTAGCATACCAGTAACCTAAGCCCATAAACACTGCCCCGGAGAAGGTATTGCCCAGCGTTACCCACAGCAGGTTATGACCGATACCGGCCAGCGTGTAGGCATCGCTATGGTGGCCAAACCAGGAGAGGGCGAACAGCGTCATATTGGCGACAGAGTGCTCATAGCCGGAGGCAATAAAGGCCAGCAGGCACCACCAGATAGCGAGAAATTTCGCCGCGCCTTCGGTACGAATTGCCATCCAGATCGCGAGGCAAACCAGCCAGTTGCACAGCGCGCCTTTAAAGAACAGCACCGAAGCCGGCGCGGCGGTTTTTGCCAGCGCGACGGTATGCACCAGGCTGGTATCCAGCGGGAGAAGGCTGCCGCCGCCCCAGTGGTAAAGCAGGGCGACGAAGACCGAACCGATTAAATTGCCAAGCCAGGTCTGCGGCAGAATCGCCCACATCTGGCGCTGACTGATGGTGCCCGCTTTAACGCCAAGGGTCAGGAACATGGTGTGGCCGGTGAAAAGCTCGGACCCGGCGATGATGACCAGCGTTAAGGCGATGCCAAACGTCGCGCCCATCACCAGCGGACGCACGGCGGGATCGAGGAGGTTGCCAAGGGTAAAGATGAGGATGATCCCCAGTCCTACATAAGCGCCCGCCATGGCGGAACTTATCCAGAAGCCCAAAGGATTATTACTGTTGAGGCGTGCGATGCGCGCAGCGTTGGCCGCACACTTGTTAATCGTGTCGGTAAACATATTGATTATCCTGAAGGTAATGAAAAATAAAAAAGTAAAAAAAGCGAAAATAACCCTCTCCCTGAGGGAGAGGGCCGGGGTGAGGGGGAAAGCGTTACACCCGAATCTGAACCGCACCCTCTTTTACGCGCGTATCGAAATGTTTTACCGAATAACTCTCATCTTCCAGACACAGCCCGTCGCGCAGGCGGAAGCGCTGTTTTTTCAGCGGGCTTGCCACCCACAGCTCCTGCTGGTGTTCGGCAATCAGACCGCGTGACAGCACGCTGGCGTTAAAAAACGGGTCGATATTGCTGATAGCAAACACCTGGTCATCGGCTCGCGGACGAAAAATCGCGACCTGTTCCGATCCGGCTAATGCACAGACGCCGGTTGCCGGGATGATGTCATCAAGTTTGCAGATAGTGTGCCACTGGCTCATGCGGTTTCCTCCACCAGAGTGACCGGAATACGCTCATACGGCGTAGCCGGGCGATGCTGGGCGCGTTCCGGGACGACCTGAACGTTCGGGTCGCGCTGATCGCTATTGATAAAGTGTTTGAAGCGAACCTGCGCCGCAGGCGTATTCACGGTCTCAGTCCATTCGCAAATTACCGCGTCACGCAGACGGGCCATCTCCGCTTCAAGCTGCATATTAATGCCAAGTTTGTCGTCGATGATGACGCTGCGCACGTAGTCGATGCCGCCTTCAAGGCTTTCCAGCCAGGAGGCTGTACGGGTCAGCTTATCGGCGGTGCGGATATAGAACATCATGAAACGGTCGAGATAGTGCAGCAGCGTGTCGCGATCGAGATCCGCCGCCAGCAGGTCCGCATGGCGCGGTTTCATCCCGCCGTTACCGCAGACGTACAGGTTCCAGCCTTTTTCGGTGGCGATGATGCCCACGTCTTTACCCTGGGCTTCCGCACATTCGCGAGTACAGCCGGAGACGCCGAATTTCATTTTGTGCGGGGTACGAATGCCCTTGTAGCGGTTTTCCAGCTCGACGCCGAAGCCAACGCTGTCGCCAACGCCGTAACGGCACCAGGTGCTGCCGACGCAGGTTTTCGCCATGCGCAGGGCTTTGGCATAGGCGTGTCCGGTTTCGAAGCCCGCCTCGATCAACTGACGCCAGATTTCCGGCAGGTCGTCTTTCTGCGCGCCAAACAGGCCGATACGCTGGGAGCCGGTAATTTTGGTGTACAGGTTAAATTCGCGGGCGATGCGGCCCACTTCCATCAGCCCTTCCGGTGTGATTTCGCCGCCAGCAGAGCGCGGGATCACCGAGTAGGTACCGTCTTTCTGGATGTTAGCGAGGAAGTTATCGTTAGTATCCTGTAATGAGGTGTGCTCCGGTTGCAGAATATAGTCGTTCCAGCACGAGGCCAGCAGCGAGCCGACGGTCGGTTTACAGACTTCGCAGCCGTAGCCTTTGCCGTATTTTTTCAGCAGTTCGTCGAAGGATTTGATCCCCTCAACGCGGATCAGGTGGTACAGCTCCTGACGGGAGAAGGCAAAGTGTTCGCACAGGTTGTGGTTCACTTCGATGCCCTGTTTCGCCAGTTCAGCGTTCAGCACCTGAGTCACCAGCGGAATACAGCCGCCGCAGCCGGTACCGGCTTTGGTTTCTGCTTTCAGCGCGGCCACGGTATGACAGCCTTTATTGATGGCCGAAATCAGCATGCCTTTGGTGACGTCGAAGCAGGAACAAATTTGCGCGCTATCCGGCAGTTTATCAACGCCGATGGACGGTTTGCCGCCCGCCGCGTGAGCGGGGAGGATCAGCGCGTCCGGGTTTTCCGGCAGTTCAATGGCGTTCAGCACCAGCTGGAGCAGGTTGCCGAAATCGCTGGTGTCGCCGACCAGTACCGCGCCGAGCAGCGTTTTATTATCCGGGCTGACGATAAGACGTTTGTAGACTTCTTTGCTTTCATCCAGGTAGACATAGCTACGTGCGCCCGGCGTGCGGCCATGCGCGTCGCCGATACCGCCCACGTCCACGCCCAGCAGTTTCAGCTTGGCGCTGAGGTCGGCCCCTTCAAAGATGTTCGGCGTGCCGAGGATATGATCAACCGCCACCTGCGCCATTTTGTAGCCCGGCGCGACCAGACCGTAAACCCGGTTGGTCCAGCTGGCGCATTCGCCAATCGCGTAAATATCCGGGTCAGAGGTCTGGCAGGTATCGTTAATGATAATCCCGCCGCGCTGTGCGACGGCCAGGCCACACTGGGTAGCTAATTTGTCGCGTGGACGGATACCGGTTGAGAAAACGATGAAATCGACTTCCAGATCGCTGCCGTCGGCGAAGCGCATGGTTTTCCGCGCTTCAACGCCTTCCTGGACGATCTCTTTGGTGTTTTTGCTGGTGTGGACGCGTACGCCCATGCTTTCGATCTTACGGCGCAGTTGCTCGCCGCCCATCTGGTCCAGCTGTTCCGCCATCAGCATTGGCGCGAATTCAATCACGTGGGTTTCCACGCCGAGGTTTTTCAGTGCGCCCGCGGCTTCCAGACCGAGCAGGCCGCCGCCAACTACCGCGCCGCGTTTGCTGCGACGGGCGCAGGCTTCAATCGCATTGAGGTCTTCAATAGTGCGGTAAACAAAGCAGTCCTGAGTCTCAGATCCTTTAATCGGCGGGATCCACGGATAGGAGCCGGTCGCCATAATCAGCTTGTCATAAAAGACGGTACGCCCGGCGCTGGAGTGAATGACTTTCTCCTGGCGGTTGATGGTGATTGCACGTTCGCCAATCAGCACCTTGATGCCATGTTTTTCATAAAAGCCTTCGCGTACCAGCGAAAGTTCTTCAGCGGTATGATGTGAAAAATAAGATGACAGGTGGACGCGGTCGTAGGCGATGCGGGGTTCTTCACAGAACACGGTAATATCGAACTGGTCCGCCGGGGCTTTATCAAGGAGATCCTCAACAAAGCGATGGCCAACCATGCCGTTACCGATAATTGCGAGTCTGACTTTGCTCATTTTTGCCTCGATTTCTATTCTAATACGTCTACCTTAACGATTCAGCAACGGCACTTATTGATGTAGATCAAATGCGCCTTTTACTACTACTTAATGGGTAGATAACTGATTTGTCAGGATTTTTATAAGTGGCGGATAATGCTGGCTTTTCTTTTTTGATTAATTTGCAGGCAAATTGTGAGGTTTTTAAGCAATAGCAAATACTCCCTAAGTTAACAGGAAGTACACATTTGGAGGGAGGAAAATGAAACCCCTTTTCAGAACGAAAAGGGGTGGGAAAGATTAGTGCGAAGTTGCCACGGTATGCTGACGATGGCGAGTGACAAAACCCAGCGCCAGACACATCACGAACACCACAGCATAAAGACCGTTTGCCGTCAAAAGCGCTGCCTGTGGGCCGCTGTGCGCCACGATAGGGCCGGTCACGATAAAGGTCAGCATGGTGCCGATGGTCCCGCAGGTCAGAATAAAGTTAACCAGCTTAGGCGACGGCAATTTAGTTTGCTGCGATCCGAGGGTAATGATAGTGGTGTAGATGGCGCTGGAGAAGAAACCAAGCGTCAGAATAAACCACGGCATATGCTCCGGCTGGGCCTTGATGAAGAAATACATCAGTACCGTTGCTATCCCGGCCAGCACGGTCAGAATGCGTTGCAGGTCGAAGAAGCGCAGAACAAAACTGAATACCCACATACCAACCATGTATGACATCCAGAAATCGCTGACCAGCTTACTGCCATCGTTGAGGTTCATTCCGAGGGCTTTCGCATATTCCGGCACCCAGGAGATGAAACCTAACTGGCCAAGGATGTAGCACAGCGCTGCGATGGACAAAAACAGAACGCCGATGCCCCATTTTTCCCGCGTAACCGGCTGGTTCTCTTTCGGCGCATGTTTACCCAGCGCCGGGAATTCACAGCCGAAGGTCAGGATGAAAATCGCCACGTACACCAGGCCGATGCAGGCATACACCCAGTACCATTCGATGCTACGCGCCAGCAGGTAAGCGGCGACCATCGGGAAAATCATCCCTGCCATGCTGAAGAAGGAGTCGGTAAACAGCAGGCGCGAACCGCGCTGACGGCCTTCATACATCTGCGTAACGAGGAAGGTACCAATCGACATGGTAATCCCGCTCACCAGCCCCAGCACAAACATGGCGGCAGAGAAGAGGGCAAGACTATGGCTGAGCATGAGTCCGGCAACCGCCAGCACCATCAGCACGAAGCCAAAGCGCAGCTGCGTTTTCAGCGGCACGATTTCCATCAGCCAGGCATTCAGGAAGATAGAAATCAGGATCCCTGCGTTAAGAAAAGTGAAGGTGTTACTCATGCTGGAAACGGGCAGGTGAAAATAGTTGGCGATATCGCCCATCACCACTCCGGTGACAATCACCAGTGCACCGGTAAGTGCATAGGAGAAAAAGCTTATCCATGTGAGCTTGATTCTGTTGCTGTTAGTCATGTCTGGCCTGTGAATAGATATGTAAAGCGCGTTGACTTTGCGCCGGGCGGATAGATTTTATGCAATCAAGTGACGCATTTAAATCTTTATTACAAAAAGTTTGCACGTTTACATTCGTTATCGTGATGTTAATCACATTATGTTATCCGGCGTAACACCGTTAAGGCAGTTACAACTGTTTCAGCATCGTAAAATTAAGTAAAAGGCTGGCCTGGGGGGGAAAGCCTCTTTAGAATCAAGCCACTTGCTTTCGTTGCTGCTCCCGTTAAGGAAATCACATGCTCAAAACCACTCTGGCTGCGGTTGTTACCGTTTTCACACTCTCAGCACTCTCTCCGGCAGCGCTCGCTGCAAAAGGCGACCCGCACGTCCTGTTAACGACCTCGGCGGGCAATATTGAGCTGGAGCTGGATAGCCAGAAAGCGCCGGTTTCGGTCAAAAACTTTCTTGATTACGTCAATAGCGGCTTCTATAACAACACCACCTTTCACCGCGTGATCCCAGGCTTTATGGTGCAGGGCGGCGGTTTTAATGAGCAGATGCAGCAGAAGCAGCCGAATCCGCCGATTAAAAACGAAGCGGACAACGGCTTACGTAATACCCGCGGCACCGTTGCGATGGCGCGTACTGCCGACAAAGACAGCGCCACCAGCCAGTTTTTCATCAACGTTGCGGATAACGCCTTCCTCGATCATGGCCAGCGCGACTTCGGTTACGCCGTTTTTGCCAAAGTCGTGAAGGGCATGGACGTTGCCGATAAAATTTCCCAGGTACCTACGCACGATGTCGGTCCTTATCAGAACGTACCGTCAAAACCGATTGTGATCCTGTCAGCGAAAGTGCTGCCGTAACCGTTTCCGACGCGGATCGCCCGATCCGCGTCATCCTGCTTCCCTGCGTAACCTGAAAATGATGCTTATACTTGAGGCACATAAGGGCACAATCAGGGAGGTCAGCATGAAAAAGCTCACTGACAAACAAAAAACCCGTCTCTGGGAACAACGGCGTAATGAAAATTTCCAGGCCAGCCGGCGGCTTGAGGGCGTCGATATTCCTTTGCAGTCGTTGACAGGGGAAGAGGCACTGGCGCGCCTTGAGGAACTCAGGAGGCACTATGAGCGATAAATACGGTGACGGGCGCGACCCTTATCTTTATCCTGGCATAAACGTGCTGCGTAACCGGCTCGGCATTCGTCAGGATAAACGCCTGGAACAGGCGGCGTATGAGCTGACCGCGTTGCGGGCGGCCACTATTGATCTGGGGCCCCAGGTTCGGGGACTACCGCATCTTTGCGCCATTCACCGCCATCTCTATCAGGATGTTTTCGACTGGGCCGGGCAACTGCGGGAGATCGACATTTACAAGGACGACACACGTTTTTGTAATTTCCAGTATATCGAAAACGAAGGCAATGCCCTGATGCAGGCGCTGGAAGAGGAGGAGTATTTGACGGGGCTGGAGAAAAGCGAATTTATCGCCCGTCTGGCGCACTACTACTGCGAGATTAACGTCCTGCATCCTTTCCGCCTCGGCAACGGTCTGGCGCAGCGTATCTTCTTCGAACAGCTGGCGATCCACGCGGGCTATGTGCTCGACTGGCGGGATATTGACGTCGAAGCCTGGCGGCAGGCCAACCAGAGCGGCGCTATGGGCGATCTCGCGCCGCTGGAAGCGATTTTCGCCGACGTGGTGAGCGAGGCGGGTGAATCGGCATAACGGCCATTAAGACTCCGCACGGATCGGCGATATCCGCAGCCGTGCGGGGGAGTTAAGCTAAAATGTCGCGAACGGAAAGGTCATCCCGCCGCGCAGCGTGGCGCTTTATCAGCAATTTGTTACCATACCCGCCTTATTTCACTCGTGTACCACACTATGCTGCTCATCATCGACAACTACGACTCTTTTACCTGGAACCTGTTTCAGTACTTCAGTGAACTGGGGGCTGAGGTGCTGGTGCGCCGCAATGACGAGCTGACGCTGGCAGAACTTGCCGCGCTTAAGCCGCGCAGGATTGTCATTTCCCCCGGCCCCTGTACGCCGGATGAGGCGGGTATTTCGCTGGAAACGATCCGCTGCTATGCGGGCAGATTACCTATCCTTGGCGTCTGCCTTGGTCATCAGGCCATCGCCCAGGCATTTGGGGCGACCATTGTGCGGGCGGCAAAAGTGATGCACGGCAAAACCTCGCCGATCACCCACAACAGCAGCGGTGTATTTCGCGGGCTGAACAATCCGCTGACCGTAACGCGCTATCATTCGCTGGTGATCGATCCGCCGACGCTGCCGGAATGCTTCGAGGTAACCGCCTGGAGTGACATGCAGGAAATTATGGGTATCCGGCATCGGGAGTGGGATCTGGAAGGCGTACAGTTTCACCCGGAGAGTATTCTCAGCGAGCAGGGGCATCAGCTTCTGGCGAATTTCCTCCATCGCTGATTTATAGTTGCCATTAAGTGATTTTTTATGCATATTTTGTGATTATAATATCACATTCATTTCTGTATGAAGAAGGGTGGGCATAACATGGCAACTGAACAACCGGCAATAACGCGCGCAACGTTTGATGAAGTGATCCTGCCGATTTATGCACCGGCGGAGTTTATTCCGGTCAAGGGTCAGGGCAGCCGGGTGTGGGATCAGCAGGGTAAAGAGTACGTTGATTTCGCGGGCGGGATTGCGGTGACCGCGCTTGGGCACTGTCACCCGGCGCTGGTGGAAGCGCTGAAAAGCCAGGGCGAGACGCTGTGGCACACCAGTAACGTGTTTACCAACGAGCCTGCGTTGTGCCTGGGGCGTAAGATTGTCGATGCCACCTTTGCCGAGCGCGTGGTGTTTATGAACTCTGGCACCGAAGCCAATGAGACCGCCTTTAAGCTGGCCCGTCATTATGCCTGTGTGCGCCACAGTCCGTTCAAAAGCAAAATCATTGCCTTTCATAACGCTTTCCACGGACGCTCGCTGTTTACCGTCTCCGTTGGCGGACAGCCGAAATATTCTGACGGCTTTGGGCCAAAACCGGCGGATATTATTCACGTGCCGTTTAACGATCTGCATGCGGTAAAAGCGGTGATGGACGATCACACCTGCGCCGTAGTCGTTGAGCCAATCCAGGGCGAGGGCGGCGTAACGGCAGCGACGCCGGAATTCCTGCAAGGTCTGCGCGACCTGTGCGATCAACATCAGGCGCTGCTGGTGTTTGATGAAGTACAGTGCGGGATGGGCCGTACCGGCGATCTGTTTGCCTATATGCACTATGGCGTGACGCCGGATATCCTCACCAGCGCCAAAGCGCTTGGCGGCGGCTTCCCGATCAGCGCGATGCTGACTACCCACGAGATTGCCAGCGCCTTTCACGCCGGATCGCACGGTTCGACCTACGGCGGCAACCCGCTGGCCTGCGCCGTGGCAGGCGCGGCGTTTGATATTATCAATACGCCGGAGGTGCTGAACGGTATCGCGACAAAACGTCAGCGGTTCGTTGAACATCTTGAGCAGATTAACGAGAAATACGCGCTGTTCAGCGATATTCGTGGAATGGGGCTATTGATCGGTGCCGAGCTGAAGCCGCAATTTAAAGGCCGGGCGCGGGATTTGCTGTACGCCGCTGCAGATGAAGGCGTGATGGTACTTAACGCCGGACCCGACGTCATGCGCTTCGCTCCGTCGCTGGTGGTGGATGAGGCCGATATTGACGAAGGGATGCAACGTTTTGCGCAGGCGGTGGGACAGATCGTTAACGCTTAACGCCGCTGGACGCTCTGCTCAGCCAGATCCCGTGATGCGGGCGCTGACGCCATGCGACTGAAGAGATAGTATGCATGGTGTTCAGATGCCCAAGTATGCGCTCAAGATGGCGCTCCATGGTGCTTAATGGACCTTGCGGTGCGCCCTCCGGTGCTTCCAGAATGTTTACACTCCCCGCGCTTCCCGACCCTTCCGAATCAAGACGCTGCTGGCACCGCTGAATGGCAATTTCGCAGGATTGCAGGTAGCGCTCCGCCAGATCCGGCGTCAGCATATTATGCTCACGTGCCAGGGTGGTCATCGCATTAATATGCTCGACGATAAACTGGCTGTGGGTAACCCAGAGCTTCATATCAGCCAGGTACTGCGTATTAAAACCCGGCTCCTGCATCGCCTGGTTCAATGAGTTGAATAGAGTGTTATGCGCCTGATTTACCCGCATCCGCTGATACGCGAGGGTGGGGGCCTGCGGATCGTTGCTTAAAATCAGACGCAGCGCCTCCTGATCCGCTTCCAGCGCACCGTGGGCATTCTGCCGCAGCAGGCCGCTTTGCCACTGTGGCCACAGCCAGACCATTCCGCCGAAGGCGATCAGGCAGCCCAGCGCGGTGTCGATCATCCGCGGCAAAATAAACTGTTCACCGTTAAGGTTGATAAGCTGGAGGGTATATACCGCAGTGACGGTAAAACCAATCATCGCCCAGCCGTAATTTTTCCGCAGGATCAAATAGCTGATAATCGTAATGCCCAGCATCGCGCACAGCGTAAAACCATCCGGCACCTTAAAGTGCAGAGTCGCTCCCGCGATCACCAGCCCGACCAGCGTGCCCAGCGTTCGGTGCAGGATCCGCACCCGCGTCGCACCATAGCCGTTTTGCGTCACGAACATAATGGTCATTAAGATCCAGTAGGGCTTGGGCAGGTGCAGCACGCTTCCTGCCAGGCTGGCGATGCTGAGCATCACGCTGAGCCGGGCCGACGTGCGCAGGGCGGGAGACTTCAGTGATAAATAGTTTTTAAGCGCCGACCATAAGGGCAGACGACGCTGGCGGTCAGCCATCAAATCGCGCGGATAAAGCGGACGCAGCGTTTTCAGCACGCGGGCAATACGGCTGAAGTGCCAGGCGCAGAACTGGCCAACGGGATTATCCGGATTCTGCCGGGCAATCTTCTCCAGCGCGCCAATCTGCTTCTCCATGTTGAAGCGCCCGGAATAGTGATGATAGAGAATATCGTCGGCCATCACGCGCAGGCGAGCGGCCACGGTTTGTGCATTCCAGCGGATCACCGCTTCCGCGTGACTTTGCTCTACCAGCTTTTGCACCTCTTCCGGCTGGTGCAGGCTGACGGAGATGTGCTCCTGCAAATCCAGCGCCATCTGGAACATCCAGCGCAGCCGCTTGTAATTGTGATGCTTCTTCTCCGACAGCATATACAACTGCTGATAGCACTGGGTGATAAGATCCACCGTTTTTTGCTGACGCGCCAGCAGTGGCGGCAGCGCTTTTTCCGGATCGGCGTGCTGGGTCAGCAGGCTGTATTTGGCCTCGCAGTAGTCCGCCAGCTGACGGTAAAGCAGGCTTAGCGATTCGCGCAGCGGCTGTTCGCGCCATAGCCAGAACCAGAACCAGTTAAACAGGCCATACCAGAGCGTGCCTGTCGCATACAGGAGCATCGGTTGCCATACCGGCACCGAACCGGCCAGGCTGAGGGTGAAGATAGCGGCAATTAACGAGGCGGGAAGCAGGCGCGCGTGGAGAGGGCTGATCTCCGCCGTGACGCCGAGTATCAGCGCCAGCGCGGTCAGGACCAGCGGCAGCGGCGCACCTTGTGCCAGCAGAAGCTGAACGGCCAGGCTACTGCCGGCAAACAGCGAACCGCCAATAATAAGACGTTTAAAAAAACGCTTATGCGGCGTATCAAGACCGGCAATATTGCAGCAGGCGGGAACCAGGGAAAATAGCAGACCGTACTGGAGCTGGCCGATAATCAGACCTGTAGCCACGGGCAAACACAACACCAGCGTTTGACGTAGTGCGTAGTTCACTTCCGGGTGATAGATAAGCCTGCGCCACATAGAATTTATCGGCGCATTGCAAAGAATGCGCCGACTGTCGAACTTAGCGGGTGCCGTAGACGACGATAGTTTTACCGTGCGCGGAGATCAGACTCTGGTCTTCCAGCATTTTCAGGATGCGGCCCACCGTTTCACGAGAGCAACCGACGATCTGGCCGATCTCCTGACGGGTGATTTTGATCTGCATGCCGTCCGGGTGGGTCATAGCGTCCGGCTGTTTCGCCAGGTTAAGCAGCGTCTGCGCGATGCGACCGGTAACGTCGAGGAACGCGAGGTTGCCCACTTTTTCAGACGTCACCTGCAAGCGGCGCGCCATCTGTGCGGAAAGACGCATCAGGATATCCGGATTCACCTGGATCAGCTGACGGAATTTTTTGTAGGAGATTTCCGCGACTTCACAGGCGGTTTTTGCACGCACCCAGGCGCTACGTTCCTGGCCCTCTTCGAACAGGCCCAGTTCACCGATAAAATCGCCCTGGTTGAGGTAAGAAAGGATCATCTCTTTCCCTTCCTCATCTTTAATCAGCACTGCCACGGAGCCTTTGACGATGTAATACAGCGTCTCCGCCTTTTCACCCTGGTGAATCAGCGTGCTCTTCGATGGGTACTTATGAATGTGGCAATGAGACAAGAACCATTCGAGAGTCGGGTCTGTTTGTGGTTTGCCAAGCACCATGCGCGGTTATCCTCTGTTATAAGCTATCTCCGGCGGCTAAACGACGTTGCCTCCGGGGTTGCAATCGTTTTCTTCCCTCGGGCGGGAAGTTGACTGTCGGTATGCTCCGCAGCCGTTAATCTCATGTCCTTTGCATCTATGTATGCGCAAAGTCAATATATCACTGTAGCATCCCGTCTGTTTTAGCATAGCTTTTGCCGCCTGTCTCCTGGTGTCTCGCTTCAGCATGACGCAGGTCGCCTTCCGTTGCGAGAATTGTTATGTACGCGTAATCTGTGAAGAAAATGGCGACACTGGAGTGGATGTTATGCAAGCGCGAGTGAAATGGGTAGAGGGGTTAACGTTTCTGGGTGAGTCGGCCTCCGGGCACCAGATTTTGATGGACGGTAACTCCGGTGATAAAGCGCCCAGCCCGATGGAGATGGTGCTGATGGCCGCAGGAGGATGCAGCGCGATCGACGTCGTGTCGATCCTGCAAAAAGGGCGTCAGGAAGTGACAAACTGCGAGGTGAAACTGACGTCTGAACGGCGTGAAGAAGCCCCGCGTTTGTTTACCCATATCAATTTGCACTTTATCGTTACCGGCAAGGACCTGAAAGACGCGGCGGTAGCCCGGGCCGTAGATCTCTCTGCCGAGAAATATTGTTCTGTGGCGTTGATGCTGGGTAAGGCAGTGAATATTACCCATTCGTATGAGGTGGTCGCAGGGTAACAAAGGCGCAGTTCAGGCCGCTGCATCGTTGTTATGCCGGGTGGCGGCTGCGCCTTACCCGGCCTACAATCGTGGAGCGGTATTACCTTGTTTTATAGAGGTAATTCCTGCCCGTTGTACTCACCACAGGCCCGTGCAAGCGCAGCGCCGCCGGGCAGAGTGGCACGGTGCCTGGCACGTTCAATTCATCTCGCGTTATTCTATTTTTTTGCCTTCCATCAGCCGCTGCACCAGCGGCAGCATGATCAGTTCCATCGCCAGCCCCATTTTTCCGCCGGGTACCACCAGGGTATTGATGTGGGAAATAAACGATCCCTGAAGCATCGCCAGTAGCCACGGGAAATCGATCCCTTCCAGATTGCGAAAATGAATAACGACAAAGCTTTCATCCAGTGACGGGATGCCTTTCGCAGCGAACGGGTTGGAGGTATCGACGGTCGGCACCCGCTGAAAGTTAATGTGCGTGCGCGAAAACTGCGGCGTAATGAAATTGATATAATCTTCCATTGAGCGCACCACCGAGTCCATCACCGCCTCGCGGGAGTGACCGCGCTCGCTGGTATCGCGAATTAACTTCTGGATCCATTCGAGGTTAACAATCGGTACCACGCCCACCAGCAAATCGACATGGCGTGCGACATCGTGCTGTGGGGTGACCACGCCGCCGTGCAATCCCTCATAAAACAGCACGTCGGTCGGTTCCGGTAGCGGTTGCCACGGGGTAAAGGTGCCCGGCACCTGGTTCCACGGCACGGCTTCGTCATAGGTATGCAGATACTTTCGCGCCTGGCCTGTGCCGGAATGACCATATTCAGTAAATGTGTGCTCCAGCAGGCCAAAGTCGTTGGCCTCGGGGCCGAAGTAGCTGATATGCCGACCCAGATCGCGCGCTTTGCGGATCGCCATGTCCATTTCCGGGCGGGTATAGCGATGAAAACTATCCCCTTCGACTTCCGCCGCATGCAGGTTGAGCTGAGAAAAAATCTTACGGAAGGCGAGACTGGTGGTGGTGGTTCCCGCACCGCTGGAACCCGTTACCGCAATCACCGGATGTTTGGCAGACATAGCAACTCCCTGAGTAATCAGTAAAATTAGTCGCGAAACTGCTTGCGAGGCATGATGTTGACCGTCTCATGCAGTTCAGACCACACCAGCACGGCGTCACCCGTTTTAAGCTGATGTTTAACGTCGGCGACTTTTTGCTCGAGCGAACGCTCATGTTCACCATAATCAGTGCCCTCACGCAAGACAAAGCTTTCGATCAGACTGTCGAGCGTTTCAGGGGCGAGATCCTGCCAGGGAATAATCATTTAGGCTCCGAGGTATGTTGTCAGCCAGTCGGGAATGCGTTTTTCCAGCCACATTTCCGGACGCCGCAGCGTGCCGCCCACAAATCCGACGTGCCCGCCATGCTCGGTGAGCTGATACTCTACCTGCGCCGGTAAGGTGTCGGGATCGGGAATAACGTGATGATCCATAAACGGATCGTCTTTAGCATGGATGATCAGCGTCGGTTTGGCGATCTGATTGAGCAACGGCATCGCGCTGCACTGACGATAATAGTCGATAGCGTCGGCAAAACCATGAATACGCGCGGTGATCAAATCATCAAACTCGCGCAGGCGGCGTACCTGCTTTAGCTGGGCCAGTTCAATCGGCAGCGTGCCGGGATACGCCTTCAGTTTGCGGGTCGCATTCCCTTTCAGCAGATTAAGCAGGTAGCGCTGATAGACGCGCGAAAAGCCTTTCTCCATGTGATAGCTGCACGCTTCCAGCACAAAGGGGGCGGAGACAATCGCCGCCGCGTCAAGCGGTGCGTTACTGCCTTCTTTTGCCAGCAGACATGCCAGCATGTTACCCCCCAGCGAGTAACCCACCGCTGCGGTAGGGACGCTGCCGAACTCGCGCTTCAGCCAGTGCAAGAACCAGGTGCCGTCCTCAGTTTCTCCCGAATGATAGATACGGTTCAGACGATTTGGCTCACCGCTACAGCCACGAAAATGCATCACCACGCCAAGCCAGCCGCGCGCTTTCGCCGCGTGGATCAATCCGTGCGCGTAGGGGCTATGCAGGCTGCCCTCCAGCCCATGAAAAACCACCAGCCGGGGCTTATGCCTGGCCTGCTGCGGATCTTCGCTCCACGCCAGATCGACGAAATCACCGTCCGGCAGATCGAGGCGTTGCCACACCGGCGTGAACTGCACCCGGCGACGCAGCAGGCGCGGCAGCATGGTTTGCAGATGCGGATTCCTCGCCCCCGGCATGGGGTGAAAAGAGTGCATATCGTCTTGTCCGACGAGCGGTTGTTCAGATGAAATTTGAGCCATGACAGAGGATAGTTTAAGGAAATTGCGCCGTACTATAACCCGTAATTATTAGTGCGGTTTATGCATTTAACGTGGTAGTCATTATTCAGCCAGCAAATTGCGGGAAAAAAGATGAATATCCACGCCGGGCTTGCGCCGCCACAATCGGGCTTTACGTGCGCCAGTGGCGATGCTCTCGCCGGTCTCCTCCAGCATACCCGACGCCTCAATACGGCGGATCAGGCTTTTGCGCTGGATCGGCTGGCCGAGGATGATCTCTGTGGCTTCCTGAAGCTGCGCGTGAGTAAAATTTTCAGGCAAACAATAGACGGGCAGCAGGGAATACATGGTTTTCTGCCGAAGACGATGCAGACCCGCCTGCACAATCGCAGCATGATCAAACGCCAGCTCATAGCGGGCAAGCGCCTGTACCGGGATCCATTTCGCATCGCTGACGGTTTCGATATGCGGCGCGCAGTCCACCCATGATATCAGCGCAAACCAGCTTACCGTCAGGCTCCAGCCGCGCGGGTCGCGATCCGGGCCGGAAAAGGTATCGAGTTGTTCCAGCCACGATGGCGACACCCCCGTTTTTTCCGTCAGCTTGCGCAGCGCCGTATCACGCGTGGAGGTATCGCGAGCAATATCAATAAACCCCCCCGGTAATCCCCAGCAGCCCTGTTGCGGCTGACTGGCTCGCTCCACCAGCAGCACGCAAAGTTCGCCCTGATGAAGGGTAAAAAGCACGCTGTCGACCGTTACCAGCGGCGAAGGAAAACGGCTGGCGTCGTAATTTTTCAGGTATTCCGCTTCTGTCGTCATTTTACCGTGGCAACTCGTAATGGCAGGAAAAACCCAGTTTACCAGCCCGAGCCTGCACAATACATACGCTTTTTTTATTTCTGTTATCAGGCAATTAACGTTATTTTGCTTTTTGTTCAAAAAATAACTTGCATAATATGTGTCTTAGGGACATTATTAAATTGTCACAGGGACACTAATTAAGCGAGAGGGCGAAGAAATGGAAAAACGGTTGCAGTTATTCATTGATAATCAAGAGATTGCCTTAACAACCGGCATTTTCCCTGACGGTGCGGTATGGCTGAAGGTGACAGGCAAACTGCCAGAACGCGCACAACTGATGCGTGTTCGCGCCGCTGCCATGCGTGATATGAATGATTTCATGTTGCTGGCTCAACTGGTTGACGCCGTGCGCCATGTTACCGATGTGCTGGTCAGCCACCTTGAGCTTCCGTGGCTACCCTGGGCGCGTCAGGACCGCCATATGGTCGCAGGCGACAGCTTTGCGCTGAAGGTTTTCGCCCGTCATCTCAACGCCCTGGGTTTCGATAAAGTTAAGGTGCTCGACCCGCACAGCGATGCGGCGGGGGCAGCGATTGATAATTTTGTCACTGTCCCGCAGGAAGTCTGTCTGCTGCATAGCCCCACGCTGGCACGTCAGTTTCAGCAGCAGGCGTTAATGCTGGTCGCCCCGGATGCGGGCGCGCTGAAAAAAATTGACGCGGTTGCCAGAGCGACAGGGGCATCTGAATACGCGGTATTAACGAAAAAGCGCGATGTGGCGAGCGGCAACCTGACCGGTTTCGCGCTGGTTTCCGGTGATGTGAAAGGCAGGGATGTGCTAATTGTTGATGACTTGTGTGATGCCGGAGGGACGTTTATTGGCTCCGCCCAGGTGTTGCGCGATGCAGGCGCTCGCAGCGTCAGCCTGTACGTCACGCACGGTATCTTTTCTAAAGGCGTGGAAAATCTGCTTTCAAACGGCATCGACGCAATTTACACCACCACCTCGTTTACTTCACCCGCGCTTGCGCATCCGAACCTTGAACTGATTGATATCGCTGCTATTTACGGCGCTTAACGGAGAAACATCATGAAAATGAATCCTATTCTGGCTATCGATGGCTACAAAGTGTCGCACCGCGTGCAGTATCCGCAGGGCACCACGAAGGTTTACTCCAACTTTACGCCGCGCAGCGATCGCTTTTTTCAGTCTCCGCTTGCCGATGGCAAGCTGGTATTTTTCGGTTTACAGGGCTTTATGCAGTGGTTCCTGGTCGATCTGTTTAACGATGCCTTTTTCTCCCGTCCGGAAGATGAGGTGGTGAATGAGTACAAACAGGTGATGGACAGCTATCTGGGGCGCGACGCGGTGGCGGTCGACCACATCCGCACGCTGCACCGTACCGGCTATCTTCCGCTGCACATTAAAGCGCTGGATGAAGGCAGCAAAGTACCGATGAAGGTGCCGGTCCTGACGATCACGAACACCCGCGACGATGCGTTCTGGCTGGTGAACTATCTGGAGACGGTGCTCTCCGCCGAACTGTGGAAAGCGTCGACCAATGCCACGATTGCGCACCACTACCGCAAGATTTGCGAAAAATGGGCGGCAAAAACCTGTAGCGATCTCACTCATCTGGATTTTCAGTGCCACGACTTTTCTTTCCGCGGGATGGCCGGTTTACAGGACACCATGCAGGCGGGCAGCGGCCATCTGTTGAGCTTTAAAGGCACCGACAGCATTCCGTCTATTCTGTATGCGCGGGATTACTACACCGAAGGCGAAGAGTACTTTATCGGCGCGAGCATCCCGGCGACGGAACACAGCGTGATGTGCATGGGCCAGCATGAAGGCGAGATTGAGACGTTTCGTCGTCTGATTGCCGACCTCTACCCGCAGGGATTCGTTTCAATCGTTTCGGATACCTGGGACTACTGGCGCGTGCTGACCGAATATACCCGCGAACTGAAGTCGTTGATTATGAGCCGGGAAGGGCGCGTGGTATTTCGTCCTGACAGCGGCGACCCGGTAGATATTCTTTGTGGCACCGGGGCAGATGACGATACGCGTGCTGAGCGTAGCCCGGAAGAAAAAGGGTCGGTGGAAGTGCTGTGGGAGATTTTTGGCGGCACGGTGAATGAGAAGGGGTATAAAGTCCTCGACCCGCACGTGGGACTGATTTACGGCGATTCCATTACCCTTGAGCGGGCCAATGAGATCCTGCGCCGGCTGGAAGCAAAAGGTTTTGCCAGTTCTAACGTGGTGTTTGGCATTGGCTCCTTCACCTACCAGTACAACACGCGTGATACTTTCGGCTTTGCGATGAAAGCCACCTGGGGACAGGTGAACGGTGAAGGGCGCACCATTTTTAAAGAACCGAAAACCGATAACGGCATGAAGCGTTCCGCCCGCGGCCTGCTGCGCGTTGAACGTGATGCGCAGGGAGAGCTGGTGCTTCATGACGAGCAAACCTGGGCACAGGAGCAGGAAGGCGAGCTGAAAACCCGTTTCCTCGATGGTCAGCTTTTTAACCGTGAACATTTCGAACAGATCCGTCAGCGTCTGGCGGCACAACGTTAATTTCCTTCCTGACATGCCGGGTGGCGGCTTCGCCTTACCCGGCCTACGTTTAATACGTGTGGCACAACGTTAATTGTTCCCGTAACCTGCCGGGTGGCGGCTTCGCCTTACCCGGCCTACGTTTAATACTACATATCAAAGTGTTACGATCATTGTAGGCCCGGTAAGCGCAGCGCCACCGGGCAGGCAGCATACCATTGCTAAGCTTATCGCGCCTGACGCCGCGATCCATTAAATCCATTTTTCCCGACCTAAATTGATCCCCATCACATAACGTCAATTCTAATCATTACTCTCAGGCTAATGATTCTGCTCGCCGCTTAATTGATGCATTTCTCACCAAAGCTCAGACTCTTCCCAGTGTTAAGCCAATCAAACTGATTGCTGAATCAGGAGGTTCATAATGTTATCTGGGCAAACGCCAGCACGCGTCTGGAATACCCGCCGCACTGAAAAACAGCGGCGTCTGGCTTCCGTACCCGTGCAGGGTAAGGTACTGCCAACCGCAGATCTCACCGCGATGCTGGAAAAACTGATCGCGCCGGGTGACCGCGTGGTTCTTGAGGGGAACAACCAGAAGCAGGCTGATTTCTTGTCCCGCATGCTGGCTGAGGTCAACCCGCAGATTGTGCATGACCTGCATATGATCATGCCAAGCGTCGGGCGTAGCGAGCATCTGGATATCTTTGAAAAAGGTATCGCCCGCAAGCTGGACTTCTCCTTCTCCGGCACCCAAAGCCTGCGCATCTCGCAGTTGCTGGAAGATGGCCTGCTGGAAATCGGTGCTATCCATACGTACATTGAGCTTTACTCCCGCCTGTATGTCGATCTCTCGCCGAACGTGGCGCTCATTGCCGGTTTTAAAGCCGACCGTAAAGGTAACCTCTATACCGGGGCGAGCACTGAAGATACCCCAGCACTGGTTGAAGCGGCTGCGTTCCATGACGGCATTGTTATCGCTCAGGTTAATGAACTGGTCGATGACGAGTGTGACCTGCCACGCGTTGATATCCCCGGTTCGTGGATTGACTACGTGGTGGTCGCCGACAAACCGTTCTTTATCGAACCGCTGTTTACCCGCGACCCGCGCCTGATCAAACAGGAGCATATCCTGATGGCGATGATGGCCATCAAGGGCATCTACGCGGAGCATCAGGTGCAGTCGCTGAACCACGGCATCGGCTTTAATACCGCCGCTATCGAACTGCTGCTGCCGACCTACGGCGAACAGCTCGGCCTGAAAGGTAAAATCTGTAAACACTGGACCCTGAACCCGCATCCGACGCTGATCCCGGCCATTGAAAGTGGCTGGGTGGAGAGCGTGCACTGCTTCGGCGGCGAGCTGGGGATGGAAGAGTACATCCGCGCCCGTCCTGACGTGTTCTTTACCGGGGCTGATGGCTCCATGCGTTCTAACCGCGCCTTCTGCCAGCTGGCCGGTCAGTACGCGGTGGATATGTTTATCGGCTCCACCTTGCAGGTCGATGGTTATGCCAACTCCTCAACCGTGACCCGTGGTCGTCTTTCCGGCTTCGGCGGTGCGCCAAATATGGGCCACGATCCGCATGGGCGTCGTCATGCCACCCCGGCATGGCTGAATATGATCACCGAACCGGACCCAATGCAGCGCGGGAAAAAACTGGTCGTCCAGATGGTCGAAACCTTCCAGGCAGGCGTGAAACCGACCTTCGTCGAAAAACTCGATGCTATTGAAGTGGCAAAAACCTCCGGGATGCCGCTGGCTCCGGTGATGATCTACGGCGATGACGTGACCCATGTCCTGACCGAAGAGGGTATCGCCTATCTCTATCGTGCCGAAAGTCTTGAAGAGCGTCGCGCGATGGTCGCGGCGGTCGCGGGTATCACCGACATCGGGCTGGGCGTGGACGCTAAACGCGTTGCCGCGCTGCGCCAGAGTGGAAAAGTGGTTTACCCGGAAGATATGGGTATTCGTCGCACCGACGCCACCCGTTCTCTGCTGGCGGCTGGTAGCGTATCGGATCTGGTTGAATGGTCCGGCGGTCTCTACAACCCACCTGCGAAATTCCGGAGCTGGTAATGAAACTTCTGCCCCGGATCCAGGTTGAAGGCGGTGCCGAATGGCTGGCGCGAGCCGCCACGCAGTGTCTGATTGACGAAGCGCGATTAAGCCCGAAACCCGGTCTGGTGGACAGTCGGGGGAACGGCGCGCACCACGATTTATCACTCGCGCTGATGGAGCGCTCCGCGCACAGCCTCACCCCCACGTTTCAGGCGCTGGCGCAACAAAGCTGGCTGCGGCCCGCTGACATTGCGCTCAGACAAACCATAGGGCGACTCGGTCGCGAAGGCGAGCAGCAGATGATGGCGGCCACCGACGGCGTAAACACCCATCGCGGCGCGATTTGGGCGCTGGGACTGTTGGTGAGTGCCGTGGCAATGCACGGGGGCGTAGGTAGCGCACAGCAGGTGGCGAACACCGCCGCCGAACTGGCAAAACTGCCGGATGACGCCGCGCCCAGGCTCTTCAGTAAAGGGCTTCGCGCCACGCACCGCTACCGGGTACCGGGCGCGCGTGAAGAGGCGCAGCAGGCGTTTCCGCACATTATGCAGCGGGCGTTGCCGCAGTTGCGCTTAAGCCGACAGCATGGCAGCGAAACGCATGCCCGGCTGGATGCCCTGATGGCCATCATGACCTCGCTGACCGACACCTGCGTGCTCTCCCGCGCCGGGCTGGAAGGGCTGGACGCGATGCAGAACGGTGCCCGCGCAGTGCTTAACGCCGGCGGCAGCGCTCATCCGGAAGGCCAGATGGCATTAGCCGCACTCGACAGGCACATGCTGGCACTGAACGCCTCGCCGGGCGGGGCCGCAGACTTGCTCGCCGCCACCCTGTTTCTCGATCGCATTGAGTCGCCTTATTTAACGCATTAAGAGGATGTTATGGAACACATTACGTTAACCGTACCGGCCAGCCGCACCTTAAGCGGTAAAGCGCTGGCTGGCGTTGTGGGCTCCGGGGATATGGAGGTGTTATTCACCGCCGACCAGGGCCAGACGTTAACCATTGATATCACCACTTCTGTCGATAACAGCCGTAGCCGCTGGGAAGCGCTGTTCAGCCGTTTAGAAACGGTCAGCAGCCTGCCTGCCGGGAAACTGACGATCCACGATTTCGGCGCAACGCCCGGCGTGGCGCGTATCCGTATCGAACAGGTATTTGAAGAGGTGAGCTATGCGTGACGATCGCAGTTTTATTGAATTGAAAGCGCGCCAGCGCGCGCAGGCGCTGCTGGATGACGGCAGCTATCGCGAACTGCTCGACCCGTTTGAAGGGATTGTCTCTCCGTGGCTGGGCGCTCAGGGCATCGTCCCGCAGGCCGACGATGGCATGGTGGTCGCTAAAGGCACCATCAACGGCGAACCTTCGGTTGTGGTTGCCATTGAAGGCGCGTTTCAGGGCGGCAGCATGGGCGAAGTGTCCGGGGCCAAAATGGCGGCAGCGCTGGAACTGGCGGCGGAAGATAACCGCAACGGTATTCCTACTCAGGCAGTACTGTGCCTCGAAACCGGCGGCGTGCGCTTACAGGAAGCGAACCTCGGTCTGGCGGCGATTGCTGATATCCACGCGGCGATTGTCGATCTGCGTCGCTATACCCCGGTGGTCGGTATCGTGGCCGGGACCGTGGGCTGTTTCGGCGGGATGTCCATCGCCGCCGCGCTGTGCAGCTATCTGATTGTCACCCGTGAAGCGCGTCTGGGTCTGAACGGCCCGCAGGTGATCGAACAGGAAGCGGGGATTGAAGAGTACGACTCCCGCGACCGTCCGTTTATCTGGAGCATGACCGGTGGTGAAGTGCGCTATCAAAGCGGGCTGGTGGATGCATTAGTGGGCGACGGCATAAATGCAGTGAAAGAGGCGATGAACGACGCGCTGGCGAAAGGCGTTCCGGCGAAACATCGCACCGACAACTACGACGATTATCTTAACCGTCTGACCAACTTCGACACCCGTAAACAGGCCGATACCGAACAGATTAACGCGCTCTTTGCCCGGGAGGTGAAATGATGAGCACTTCAATAAGCCGTGGCGAATTATGGCTGGAAACTCTCGTACCGAATGCGAAACGTCTGGAAGGGCTGTGCCCGTCTGTACAGGCCGCTGACGGTGAACTGAATGGTGAAACGGTGCGCTTTATTGCCGTGGTGCCGGATGCGAACAACCATTACCCGCGCGCCGCCAAAGGCGAAGTGGGGCTGCTGGAAGGCTGGACGCTGGCGAAAGTGGTCAGTGAAACCATCGCCGCCGACGCAGAGAAAGCCGTCAAACGCCCGATTGTGGCAGTGATCGACGTGCCAAGCCAGGCCTACGGTCGTCGTGAAGAAGGTTTTGGTATTCATCAGGCGCTGGCCGGTGCGGCGGCAGCCTATGCCAACGCGCGTCTGGCGGGGCATCCGGTGATTGGTCTGATCGTCGGTAAAGCGATGTCCGGCGCGTTTCTGGCGCACGGCTACCAGGCAAACCGTCTGATTGCCTTCAACGATAACGGCGTGCTGATTCATGCGATGGGCAAAGAATCCGCCGCACGTATCACCCTGCGTAGCGTTGAATCGCTGGAGAAACTGGCGGCGACTATTCCGCCAATGGCGTATGACATCGATAACTACGCCACCCTGGGACTGCTCGCCGATCTGCTGGATATCAGCAACCCGGATGCTCCGTCTGCAAACGATCTGACGCTGGTGTTAACCACGCTGCAACGGGCCATCAACGACGCTCGTCAGGATCCGACGCTGAAAAGCCGTCTGGGTGCTGACAACCGCCGCAGCTCTGCCCTCGTGCGCGAACGTATGAAGGCGAGCTGGTAAGCAACAAGAGACCTGCCGGATTGCCTGCCGCGCGGCGACGCGCTGAGCAGGCAACTGAAAAATAATAATCATCGCGCCAGTACTAACCACAACGTGCTTCAGCCAGCTCAGGGAGCGGCCGCCTGAAGGATGACGTGATTTTCTTTTTAACTACAGGTGATTTATGACTTATGTGATTGTTCATGCTCTTGCACCGATTTTTATCATCATGCTGCTGGGGTTCTGGGCCGGGAAGGCCAAAATGGTGGATAACAAGAATGTTTCCCTGCTTAACATCTTTGTGATGGATTTTGCGTTACCGGCGACGCTGTTCAGCGCGACGGTACAGACGCCGTGGACCGGTATTCTTGCGCAGTCACCGCTGGTGCTGGTACTGACTCTGGCAATGTGGATCACCTACGCTGCCATTTATTTCCTGGCGACTAAAGTCTTCAAAAAATCGCCACAGGATGCTGCGGTGCTGACATTGACCGTGGCCCTGCCGAACTACGCGGCGCTCGGCCTGCCGATTCTGGGTAGCGTGCTGGGCGAAGGGGCGGCAACATCGCTTTCCGTCGCCGTGTCGATTGCCTGTGGTTCCGTGCTGATGACGCCGTTCTGCCTGCTGATTCTGGAACGTGAAAAAGCGCGTGCGGAGGGTAATAACACCGGCTCCACGCTGGCGATGCTGCCGGTGCTGATGTGGCGTTCGCTGAAAAAACCTATCGTGATGGGGCCGCTGCTGGGGGTGATCCTCTCCGCTATCGGCATCAAAATGCCGGAGCTGGTGCTGGCGGCGATTAAACCGCTGGGACTGTCGGCGACGGCTGCCGCGCTGTTCCTGACCGGGGTGATCCTCTCTGCCCGTAAGCTACAAATCAACACCATGGTGATCAGCGCGACCATCACCAAGCTGTTGATCCAGCCGGTTATTGCATGGGGTCTGGTGCTGGCGTTTGGCCTGCATGGTTCGGTAGCCATCACCGCGATCCTGATGATTGCGCTGGCGGCAGGCTTCTTCGGCGTGGTCTTTGGTAACCGCTTTGGCGTGCAGTCGCCGGATGCCGAAGCCGTGCTGCTGCTCAGTTCCGTATTGTGTATCCTGTCGCTGCCGCTGTTTATCTCGCTGACTTCAGGACTCTAAGATGACCTCAACATTACGCCCGCACGATCTTATCTGGCTAACCGCGCGTGACGCGCTGGACGGTATCACGGAGTCCTGGGTGGATGACGTGTGGCATACCGGCCTGCCGGTGGTGGTGCGGCGTGATGTTGATGCGCAAGGGCGCATTCCGGTAGGCGTTCGCGGGATGCGTCGTGACCAGCGGGCGGCGGGCTGGGTTCGTCCTGAGCACGTCGTACGCGTGGTCGCGCCGGACGATCTGGTCGAGCCACAGACGCTGCTACGTTCGCCGTTTATCTCGCAGCCGCCGGTACAGGTGGCACTTCAGCTTGCCCAACTGGCGTGGCCGTGGCAGTGGGGAGTGACTGGCAGCGTAGGGTACGCGCTGGCAACCGGTATTCCGGTTATTCATGCCCAGAGCGATCTGGACTTGCTGATCCGTGCGCCGCAGCCGCTGGCACCCGCGCAACTTGAACGCTGGCAGCAATCATTAACGACAGTCCTTTGCCGTGCGGACACCCAGCTGGAGACGCCTTATGGCGGCTTCGCGCTGGCGGAGTGGTTACGCGACGGCAAAGTATTGCTGAAAACCAGCCGGGGGCCGCGTCTGGTACGCGACCCGTGGCGCAGGGAGGAGTCATGAAAATTCTGTTTACCTTTCCGGGGCAGGGAACGCAGCGTCCCGGCATGCTGCAACAGCTTCCCGGTGATGAGATGGAGCAGGCGCGTACGGTGCTGGGCGATGAGGCCGACACGCTGGATTCACCCGAAGCGTTACGTCATACCCGCGCGGTGCAGCTGGCGCTGTTGATCGCCGGCGTTGCCTGGGGCCGGGAGTTACAGCGCCGCGACGTTGAGCCGGATATCGTCAGCGGGCTTTCTATCGGTGCGTATCCCGCCGCGGTTATTGCCGGAGCGCTGGATTTTGCCGATGCGTTAAAACTGGTCGCCCTGCGCGGCGATTTGATGGAGCAGGCGTATCCTCACGGCTACGGGCTGACGGCGATTATGGGCCTGACGCTCAGCCAGGTGGAAGCGCTGCTTGAAGGTAGCGGAGCTTACATCGCGAATCTCAACGCCGAAACGCAGATTGTAATTGCCGGGTCCGATGAAGCAATGGCGGAAGTGGCACGGCGGGCGCTGGAAAAAGGGGCCAGCAAGGCGCATCGTCTGGCGGTAAGCGTGCCGTCGCACTGCGCACTGCTGGCGGAACCGGCGCAAAAGCTGGTGGCAGCTTTCAACAATGTGACGCTTTCCCGTCCGCGCTGCGCTTATCTGAGTGGCAGCACCGGACGCGTACTGTGGCAACCGGAAAAGATCGCCGACGATCTGGCGATGAATATGGCACGCACGGTGCGCTGGCAGGAGGCGGTGATTGCCGCTAATGAACGCGAGGCGCGACTGGCAATCGAGATGCCGCCGGGCGGCATTTTAACCTGTCTGACGCGGCAGGCCGCGTGGGAAGGGGAATCCCTCTCGCTGGACCGCAGCGGGGTAGAGGTTGCGGTACATCTGGCGAAACGGCTACGAGCGCAGGATTGATGACCGATGCGGTTGTTGGCACTGTACCACGTTGCCCGGTGGCGCTGCGCTTACCGGGCCTACGATACGGCATCCGGCTTAACCGCGTGTACGGACCGCTCCCAGAGGGTTGGGGTGAGGGTGTCGGACAGCATACACCGTGCCACGGCGTCATATCACTCAGGCGTTTTCCTGCAAACTGCGGGCATACATGCGACCTTCCGCCGCCAGCGCCAGCAGGTTCGGGTCCATCTCGCGGTTGCGGGCGAAGACAATGGCAATAAGCTGCTGCATCTGATACGGCTGCGAGAGCTTCTGCAATTTTACCGATCCTTCGTACATCTTCTTCATTCGGCCCGGCATCAGGGTAAAACCAACGCCGGCCTGCACCAGACTGAGCATCGAAAAAATATCGTTAACCCGGGTGACGATTTCCGGCTCAAAACCGGCAATATGAAACGCTTCCTGGAACCCCACGTAGGTGGCAAAACCTTCTGCCAGCGAGACAAATTTCTGATCGCGGTAGTCTCGCAGGTCAGCCAGTTTTGTTGTATCCAGCGATGCGCTGGCGGGCGCGGCAAGGTAAATGTCGTCGTGAAACAGCGGCAGCACTTCAAGACTGTTATAGTCGATCTCGCTTTCAGAAATCGAAATCAGGATCGCATCAAGGATGCCGTCTTCCAGCATTCGCAGCAGCGCGTCGTTGGATCCCATCGTCAGATCCATTTCCAGATCCGGACGACGCAGTTTCATCCCCATAATCAGGCGCGGTACGGTCTCCAGCGTCAGTGAATAGAGCGTACCGACGCGTAAACGACCCTGCCCCACGCCAGCGGTTTTGCGCGTCTCTTCCAGGCCGCGCGCCATCAGTTGCGTGACTTCCTGGCAATACTCCAGCAGCGTCACGGCGGCTGGCAGCGCCATCAGATTGCGGCCTTTGTGAATGAACAGCGGGCAGCGCACATTCTCTTCCAGGGTATGCAACGCGCGATGTACGCTGACGCCACTTAACGCCAGCGCCTCGGCGGTGCGGGCGATATTTCCTTTCTCCATAAACGTCATGAAGATGGCGAGTTTGCGAAAGGTAATGTCGCTGGCGATATCCGGGATCATCTTTGGCTGCTCCGTATGAGAAGAATTAGTCGCCCTGGGTCATGGCTTCCAGCTGTTCGTGTGCGTCCAGCCAGGCCATTTCGCACTCCTCCAGACCCGCTTTCGCGCTGGCCTGCTGTTGCAGACAGTCGGTCAGTTCGGCTTTACGACTCTGATCGTACAACTCGCTGTCGCCCAGCTTCTCTTCTGCTTTCGCCAGTTGCGCGTTAAGTTTTTCCATCTCTTTTTCCAGACGGGCAATCTCTTTGCGCAGCGGCTGGGTCAGATTACGCAGTTCCGCTTCACGACGCTTCTGATCTTTACGCGCCTGAGCGCTGTTGGCGTTGTCTTTCGCCGTATCGTCAGGCTGGCTTTCCTGCTTCTGAATGTCGCTCAGCCACTTCTGGTAATCTTCCAGATCGCCGTCAAACGGCTCGACTTTGCCATCGTGGACCAGATAAAGGTCGTCGGTAGTGGAACGCAGCAGGTGACGGTCATGCGACACCACCACCAGCGCGCCTTCAAACTCAATCAGCGCTTCGGTCAGCGCCTGGCGCATGTCGAGGTCGAGGTGGTTGGTGGGTTCATCGAGCAGCAGCAGGTTCGGGCGCTGCCAGACAATTAACGCCAGCACCAGACGCGCTTTTTCACCGCCGGAGAAGCGTTCTGTTCGCTCGGTGACTTTATCGCCCCGGAAGCCAAAGCCGCCAAGGTAGTCGCGCAGCTTCTGCTCCAGCTCTTGCGGTGCCAGCCGCGCCATATGCTGTAACGGGGACTCGTCAGCGCGTAAAAATTCCAGCTGGTGCTGAGCGAAATAACCCAGTTTGATCCCTTTCGCCAGGCCGATTTCGCCGTGCGTCGGGGCCAGTTCACCTGCCAGTAACTTGATTAGCGTCGATTTCCCTGCGCCGTTGCGACCGAGAAGGCCAATGCGCGAACCGGGAACCAGGTTCAATTTAATGGAGTCGAGAATGGTACGCTCGCCATAGCCGGCACTCACTTTTTCCATTTTCAACAGCGGATTAGGCAGGCTTTCCGGGACACGGAAGCTGAAGTGGAACGGGTTATCAACGTGCGCCGGCGCGATAAGCTCCATACGTTCCAGCATCTTCACGCGGCTTTGCGCCTGCTTTGCCTTACTGGCTTTGGCTTTGAAGCGGTCGATAAAGCTTTGCAGATGCGCCACGCGTAGCTGCTGGCTTTCATACGTCGCCTGTTGCTGCGACAGGCGCGTGGCTCGCTGTATCTCAAACGAGCTGTAGTTACCGGTGTATTCAAACATCGACTGCTGTTCGATATGAATGATTTTATCCACCACCGGATCGAGAAAGTCGCGGTCGTGAGAAATCAGGATCAGCGTGCCCTGATAGCTTTTCAGCCAGCGCTCCAGCCAGATCACCGCATCAAGGTCGAGGTGGTTGGTCGGTTCATCCAGCAACAGCAGGTCGGAGCGGCAAATCAGCGCCTGCGCCAGGTTAAGACGCATCCGCCAGCCGCCGGAGAAGTCGCTGACCGGGCGCTCCAGCTGTTCGTTAGAAAAGCCAAGGCCGTGCAGCAGGCTGGACGCGCGTGAACGAATGGTCCAGGCATCAACCGCATCCAGTTTGCCGTGGATGGTCGCAATCGCGTGTCCATCATTGGCGTCATTCGCCGCCTGTAATTGCGCTTCGAGCTGGCGAAATTCACGATCCCCGTCGATAACATAATCCAGAGCCGGTTGCGGCAGGGCGGGCGTTTCCTGATTCACCCAGGCGAGCTGCCAGGTGCCGGGAAACGTAAAGCTACCGGCATCGGCACTCAGCTCATTTTTCAGCAGCGCCAGCAGGGTGGATTTACCGCAGCCGTTTTTACCCACCAGGCCGACTTTCTGGCCCGGATTAATGGTGGCCGTGGCGTTATCCAGCAGGACATGCACGCCGCGGCGAATTTGTAACGAGGAGAAAACAATCATAAGGTGCCGTATGTTCAGACTATGTTAATTTGTCATTATGATAATGTAAGGTTGCTGGCAAAATGCCGCACCGGGGCGCAATGGTAGCCCATAATGAAGACGATAGACAAAATCATTCTGGCAGCAATATGGCCCGAACGAGACAGAACGACAAACCCGGGAGGGGAATGATGTCGCAGACAGCGAAAGTACTGCTGCTGTATGCCCATCCGGAATCACAGGACTCGGTAGCCAACCGGGTTTTGCTTAAGCCGGCCACGCAGCTGCAAAATGTTACCGTGCACGATCTCTATGCGCAGTATCCCGATTTTTTTATTGATATTCCGCGCGAACAGGCGCTGTTGTTGGAGCACGATGTCATCGTGTTTCAGCATCCGCTGTATACCTATAGCTGCCCGGCGCTGCTGAAAGAGTGGCTGGATCGCGTGTTGAGCCGGGGTTTCTCCAGCGGTCCGGGAGGGAACCAACTGGCGGGAAAGTACTGGCGGAGCGTGATCACCACCGGTGAGCCGGAGAGCGCCTATCGGCATGACGCGCTGAATCGCTACCCGATGAGCGATGTTCTGCGCCCTTTTGAGTTAACCGCCGCCATGTGCCGTATGCACTGGCTTAACCCGATTATTGTCTACTGGGCCAGACGACAAACGCCGCAGGAGCTGGCCAGTCGGGCCAAAGCTTACGGTGAGTGGCTGGCGTCACCGCTTAATAATGGAGGTCAGTAATGGAGGGATCCAATCTGTTACTGGCTGGCGTCCTGTTTCTTTTTGCGGCGGTCGTTGCGGTGCCGCTGGCGGCGCGTCTGGGTATCGGCGCGGTGCTGGGCTATCTGCTGGCGGGGATTGCCATCGGCCCGTGGGGGCTGGGGTTTATCAGCGACGTCGACGAGATCCTGCACTTCTCGGAGCTGGGCGTGGTGTTCCTGATGTTTATCATCGGGCTGGAACTGAACCCCGGTAAGCTCTGGGAGTTGCGGCGCTCGATTTTTGGCGTCGGTGCGGCGCAGGTGATCTTCAGCGCGGCGATCCTCGGTGGGCTGCTGATGTTGACGCAGTTTTCGTGGCAGGCGGCGGTGGTCGGTGGGATTGGCCTTGCCATGTCCTCGACGGCGATGGCGCTTCAGCTTATGCGTGAGAAGGGGATGAACCGCAGCGAATCCGGGCAGCTCGGCTTTTCGGTGCTGTTGTTTCAGGATCTGGCGGTGATCCCGGCGCTGGCGCTGGTGCCACTGCTGGCGGGGTCCGGTGACGATCACTTTGACTGGATCAAAATCGGCATGAAAGTGCTGGCGTTTGCCGGGATGCTGATTGGCGGACGTTATTTACTGCGTCCGGTGTTCCGTTTTATCGCCGCCTCCGGCGTGCGCGAAGTGTTTACTGCCGCCACGCTGCTGCTGGTGCTCGGCTCGGCGCTGTTTATGGATGCGCTGGGGCTGTCGATGGCCCTCGGCACTTTTATCGCCGGGATATTGCTGGCGGAAAGCGAATACCGGCACGAGCTGGAATCGTCCATCGATCCGTTTAAAGGCTTGCTGCTGGGGCTGTTTTTTATTTCGGTCGGCATGTCGCTCAACCTGGGCGTGCTCTATACGCATCTGCTGTGGGTGGCATTTAGCGTGTTTGCGCTGGTGGCAGTCAAAATGCTGGTGCTGTATCTGCTGGCGCGCGTGTATGGACTGCGAAGCTCTGAGCGGTTGCAGTTTGCCGGGGTGCTCAGTCAGGGCGGTGAGTTTGCCTTTGTGCTGTTCTCTACGGCCTCGTCGCAAAAGCTATTTCAGAACGATCAGATGGCGCTGCTGCTGGTGACGGTGACGCTGTCGATGATGACCACGCCGCTGTTGATGAAAGCCATCGATAAACGGCTGGCGCGGCAGTTTAACGGCCCGGATGACGAAGATGAAAAACCGTGGGTAGATGACGACAAACCGCAGGTCATTATCGTCGGGTTTGGCCGTTTTGGTCAGGTGATCGGGCGCTTACTGATGGCGAATAAAATGCGTATTACGGTGCTGGAGCGCGATATTAGCGCGGTGGGCCTGATGCGCAAATACGGCTATAAAGTGTATTACGGCGACGCTACCCAGGTGGATTTGCTGCATGCAGCGGGCGCGGCAGAGGCGCAGTCGATCGTTATCACCTGTAATGAGCCGGAAGATACCATGAAGCTGGTGGAAATCTGTCAGCAGCATTTTCCGCAGTTGAAGATTATGGCGCGAGCAAGAGGCCGCGTGGAGGCCCACGAATTGCTCCAGGCGGGGGTTACTCAGTTCTCCCGTGAAACCTTTTCCAGCGCCCTGGAGCTGGGGCGTAAGGCGCTGATTTCGTTAGGCGTGCATCCGCACCAGGCGCACCGCGCGCAGCTTCATTTTCGCCGTCTGGATATGCGAATGCTGCGTGAACTTATGCCGGTACACACCGACACGGTACAGATTTCTCGCGTACAGGAAGCGCGGCGCGAGCTGGAAGAGATTTTCCAGCGTGAAATGCATCAGGAGCGTCACCAGCTTGACGGCTGGGATGGCTCAGATCAGGAGTAAATTATGCCAGTCCGTAAACGTTTTATTGCAGGTGCAAAATGTCCCTCCTGCCAGGCGCAGGACACGCTGGCCATGTGGCGGGAAAATAATGTCGATATAGTTGAATGCGTTAAGTGCGGTCATCAGATGCGCGAGGCCGATAAAGAGGCCCGCGATCATGTGCGCAAAGAAGAGCAGGTGATCGGCATTTTTCATCCGGACTAGCGAGATGCCGCAGGTTTTTTTAAGCTAAAGGGTACACGCGTGCAGAATTCCGCTACAATCTGCGCCACTATTCTTCCCTTGCTCAGGAGATATCATGAAAGTAGCAAAAGACCTGGTGGTCAGCCTGGCCTATCAGGTACGTACAGAAGACGGTGTATTAGTTGATGAGTCTCCGGTAAGTGCGCCGCTGGACTATCTGCATGGTCACGGCTCCCTGATTTCTGGTCTGGAAAATGCGCTGGAAGGCCATGAACCAGGCGATAAATTTGACGTTGCTGTCGAAGCGAATGACGCTTACGGCCAGTACGATGAAAACCTGGTTCAGCGCGTGCCGAAAGACGTCTTTATGGGCGTTGATGAACTGCAAGTCGGCATGCGTTTCCTGGCGGAAACCGATCAGGGTCCGGTACCGGTTGAAATCACTGGCGTTGAAGACGATCACGTCGTGGTTGACGGTAACCACATGCTGGCAGGCCAGAACCTGAAATTCAGCGTGGAAGTGGTTGCGATTCGTGAAGCAACGGCTGAAGAGCTGGAGCACGGTCACGTACACGGCGCGCACGACCATCATGACCACGACCATGGTCACGACGGCTGCTGCGGCGGTCACGGCCATGACCACGATCATGGTAAAGGTGGTTGCGGCGGTCACGGCGGCTGCGGCTGTCATTAATTGTCGTTATCATACTAAAGCGGGGCAACCCGTTTGTGGTTGATGGAAAACCGGCTGTGGATATCGGGGCGACCACCGGGTTGGGCCTCCCTCCGGGAACCCAATCCCGGCGTTTCCCCTGATAAGCCTCTTTGCCAACCATCTGAAAGCGGGGCAACCCGCTTTTTTTACGCCTTAATAATGGGGCGGCGGCGTTTCTTCTGAAGGCGATGCCATGTGCGACGGCTGGCTGGCTTTCAGTTTTTCCGCCATCAGGCGCACGTGTTCCCGCAGTTTCGCCATTTCCATTTCGTGTGCGGTTACCGTCTGGTTAAGATCCTCAATCGTGATCTCCTGAAACGCCAGTCGGCTTTCCAGTTCCGCCAGACGTGCTTCCAATGATTTATCCTGCATGATTCACCTCTTCTCTGCGGCTAGTGGTTGCTGGCGGGCGGATTCTACCCAACTTTGACGTGCCATGCAGCACTGACCTCTTTTTCGAGGAAACTAATTTAAACAAAAATAGTCTGAAAAGATCCGTAATTAGGGAGAGTCCGTCTGTAGATTTCTTCTGCAACGCTTTATAGTACGTTTCTAATTTGAAAGTTAACCTGGGGTGAGATGCCCCGGCCCTGGAGATATGGATGAAATCACTGTTTAAAGTTACTCTGCTGGCGACGACAATGGCTGTCGCGCTGAACGCGCCGCTGACCTTTGCCGCAGAAACTGCAACTACCGCTGCACCGGCTACTGACAGCAAGGCTGCTCCGGCCGCTGACAGCAAAGCTGTGTTCAAAAATGACGACCAGAAGTCTGCTTACGCGCTGGGTGCATCGCTGGGCCGTTACATGGAAAACTCCCTGAAAGAACAAGAAAAACTGGGCATTAAACTGGATAAAGACCAGCTGATCGCCGGTGTTCAGGATGCCTTTGCTGACAAGAGCAAACTCTCCGATCAGGAAATCGAACAGACTCTGCAAGCGTTTGAAACCCGCGTAAAAGCCTCCGCTCAGGCGAAGATGGAAAAAGACGCGGCTGAAAGCGAAGCCAAAGGTAAAGCCTTCCGCGATGCTTTCGCCAAAGAGAAGGGGGTGAAAAAATCCTCTACCGGTCTGCTGTATAAAGTAGAAAAAGCGGGTAGCGGTGACGCGCCTAAAGACAGCGATACCGTGGTTGTAAACTACAAAGGTACGCTGACGGACGGTAAAGAGTTCGATAACTCTTACACCCGTGGCGAGCCGCTCTCTTTCCGTCTGGATGGTGTGATCCCGGGCTGGACTGAAGGCCTGAAAAACATCAAGAAAGGCGGTAAGATCAAACTGGTTATCCCACCAGAACTGGCGTACGGCAAAAACGGCGTTCCGGGTATCCCGGCCAACTCTACGCTGGTCTTTGACGTAGAACTGCTGGACATCAAACCGGCAACCCCTGCCAGCGCGGATGCCCCAGCCGCTGCCGCCGATGATAAAGCCGCAGATGCTGCTAAAAAATAAAAAATGATAATCGCCGCCGCCTCAGGCGGCGGTTTTTTTATTGCATGACGGTATAATTAAATCTGGTCAGCGGAACCTCCGCTGTATTAGTTTATACTCGTCATTCTTCAGGCTGCCTCTGCGTTGGCTACACTCGCCCGCCTATAAGCTCTCCCTTGACGCATCCTGAATGATTTTGCGTATAGTTATTGGTGTTAATCGAGCCTGCCCTGAAAACATAACGACAGGTTCCTGAAAAGGAGTGCTTTCTTTCATGTCCAGGTCGCTTTTAACCAACGAAACCAGCGAACTTGATTTACTGGATCAACGTCCATTCGATCAGACCGACTTCGATATCCTGAAATCCTACGAAGCGGTAGTGGACGGGTTAGCGATGCTTATTGGTTCCCATTGCGAAATCGTGCTGCACTCTCTACAAGATCTAAAGTGTTCCGCCATTCGTATCGCCAACGGCGAGCATACCGGGCGACAAATTGGTTCTCCTATCACCGACCTTGCGCTGCGAATGCTGCATGATATGACCGGCGCAGACAGCAGCGTGTCGAAATGCTACTTCACCCGCGCCAAGAGCGGCGTACTGATGAAGTCGCTGACTATCGCGATACGCAACCGCGATCAGCGGGTGATCGGCCTGCTGTGCATCAACATGAACCTTGACGTGCCGTTCTCACAGATCATGAATACCTTTATCCCCCCGGAAACGCCGGACGTGGGGTCATCGGTTAACTTCGCTTCCTCAGTGGATGATTTGGTCGCGCAAACCCTTGAGTTCACGATTGAAGAGGTGAACGCCGATCGCAACGTGTCGAATAACGCCAAGAACCGCCAGATCGTGCTGAATCTCTATGAAAAAGGCATTTTTGATATTAAAGATGCGATTAACCAGGTTGCCGACCGTCTGAACATTTCCAAGCACACCGTTTATCTTTACATCCGCCAGTTCAAAAGCGGCGATTTTCTGGGGCAGGATAAGTAATGCGTTTTGCCCTGCTGGTGACAGGCCCGGCTTACGGGACTCAACAGGCATCGAGCGCGTGGCAATTTGCCCAGGCGCTGCTGGCTGAAGGGCACGAACTGGCCTGCGTCTTCTTCTATCGTGAAGGCGTTTATAACGCGAATCAGCTTACCTCTCCGGCCAGCGACGAGTTTGATCTGGTGCGGGCGTGGCAGCGTTTGCATCAGGAGCACGGAGTGGCGCTGCATATTTGTGTGGCGGCGGCATTACGCCGTGGGATCACCGATGAGTCCGAATCCGGACATCTGGCACTGCCGGGTGCAAACCTTGAAGAGGGATTTTCCCTCACCGGTCTGGGGGCACTGGCGGAAGCGGCGCTCACCTGTGACAGAGTGGTGCAATTCTGATGAAACGCGTCGCTTTTGTTTTTACCTCCGCGCCGCACGGTTCTGCCGCCGGACGGGAAGGGCTGGATGCACTGCTGGCTACCTCGGCACTGACTGACGACACGGGCGTTTTTTTCCTCGGTGACGGTGTGCTGCAACTGCTGGCCGGTCAGCAGCCCGCGACGATCCTGGCGCGTGATTATATCGCCACGTTTAAAGTGCTCCCGCTGTACGATATCGATAACTGCTGGCTGTGCGCGGCCTCGCTGCGTGAGCGCGGATTCAGCGCCGAAACGCCGCGCGTACTGGACGTTGAGGTGCTGGAGCCTGATGCTCTGCGGGAAAAACTGGATAACTACGACGTCATTATGACGTTTTGAGGCTGACATGCTGCACACCTTGCGCCACTCTCCCTGGCATTGTGATATGACGACCTTACTGCGCATGCTGCGTGAGGGCGACGATCTGCTACTGATCTCCGACGGCGTGCAGGCAGGCGTTGAGGGCAACCGCTTTCTTGAAATGCTGAGTGCCGCCCCCATATCAGTCTATGTGCTTGAAGAAGACGTTAATGCGCGTGGTTTTTCTGCTCAAATTTCGACCAGCATCGTCAGGGTTGACTATACTGGTTTCGTCAGACTCACGATAAAACATTCAGGCCAATTGGCCTGGTGATGACAAGATCGCTGTATATTTCTTGACACCTTTTCTGCACAGCCCTAAAATTCTGCGTCCTCATATTGTATGAGGACGATTTATTACGTGTTTACGAAGCAAAAGCTAAAACCAGGAGCTATTTAATGGCAACAGTTAACCAGCTGGTACGCAAACCACGCGCTCGCAAAGTTGCAAAAAGCAACGTGCCTGCGCTGGAAGCATGCCCGCAAAAACGTGGCGTATGTACTCGTGTATATACTACCACTCCTAAAAAACCGAACTCTGCACTGCGTAAAGTTTGCCGTGTTCGTTTAACTAACGGTTTTGAAGTGACTTCCTACATCGGTGGTGAAGGTCACAACCTACAGGAACACTCCGTGATCCTGATCCGTGGCGGTCGTGTAAAAGACCTCCCGGGTGTTCGTTACCACACCGTTCGTGGTGCGCTTGACTGCTCCGGCGTTAAAGACCGTAAGCAATCACGCTCCAAGTATGGCGTGAAACGTCCTAAGGCTTAATGGTTCTCCGTTAAGTAAGGCCAAACGTTTTATCTTAATGTCAAACTAAACTCTTTGAGTTTTGGACAATCCTGAATTAACAACGGAGTATTTCCATGCCACGTCGTCGCGTCATTGGTCAGCGTAAAATTCTGCCGGATCCGAAGTTCGGATCAGAACTGCTGGCTAAATTTGTCAATATCCTGATGGTAGATGGTAAAAAATCTACTGCAGAAGCAATCGTATACAGCGCGCTGGAGACCCTGGCTCAGCGTTCTGGGAAAAATGAACTGGAAGCTTTCGAAGTCGCTCTCGACAACGTGCGCCCGACTGTAGAAGTTAAGTCTCGCCGCGTTGGTGGTTCTACTTATCAGGTTCCAGTTGAAGTTCGTCCGGTTCGTCGTAATGCCCTGGCAATGCGTTGGATCGTTGAAGCTGCTCGTAAACGCGGTGATAAATCCATGGCTCTGCGCCTGGCGAACGAACTTTCTGATGCTGCTGACAACAAAGGTACAGCAGTTAAGAAACGTGAAGACGTTCACCGTATGGCAGAAGCCAACAAGGCGTTCGCACACTACCGTTGGTAATCCCTTCGGAGTCATAGTCAACAGGCGGGCGCTTCAGGTAAGCGTCCGCACTGGAAAACTTATCTGAACGCCTAATGCAATAAACGAGGAATCAAATGGCTCGTACAACACCCATCGCACGCTATCGTAATATCGGTATCAGTGCGCACATCGACGCCGGTAAAACCACCACTACCGAACGTATTCTGTTCTACACCGGTGTGAACCACAAAATCGGTGAAGTTCATGACGGCGCAGCAACCATGGACTGGATGGAGCAGGAGCAGGAACGTGGTATCACCATCACGTCCGCAGCGACTACTGCATTCTGGTCTGGTATGGCTAAGCAGTATGAACCGCATCGTGTCAACATCATCGACACCCCGGGGCACGTTGACTTCACCATCGAAGTAGAACGTTCCATGCGTGTTCTTGACGGTGCGGTAATGGTTTACTGCGCAGTTGGTGGTGTTCAGCCACAGTCTGAAACCGTATGGCGTCAGGCAAACAAATATAAAGTTCCACGTATCGCGTTCGTTAACAAAATGGACCGTATGGGTGCGAACTTCCTGAAAGTTGTTGGTCAGATCAAATCCCGTCTGGGCGCGAACCCGGTTCCGCTGCAGCTGGCGATTGGTGCTGAAGAAGGTTTCACCGGTGTTGTTGACCTGGTGAAAATGAAAGCCATCAACTGGAACGATGCAGATCAGGGCGTTACCTTCGAATACGAAGATATCCCGGCTGACATGCAGGACCTGGCTGAAGAATGGCACCAGAACCTGATCGAATCCGCAGCTGAAGCTTCTGAAGAGCTGATGGAAAAATACCTGGGTGGTGAAGAACTGACTGAAGAAGAGATCAAATCTGCTCTTCGTCAGCGCGTTCTGAACAACGAAATCATCCTGGTAACCTGTGGTTCTGCGTTCAAGAACAAAGGTGTTCAGGCGATGCTGGATGCGGTAATTGATTACCTGCCGTCCCCGACTGACGTTCCTGCGATCAACGGTATGCTGGACGACGGTAAAGATACTCCGGCTGAGCGTCACGCTAGCGATGAAGAGCCGTTTGCTGCTCTGGCATTTAAAATCGCTACCGACCCGTTCGTGGGTAACCTGACCTTCTTCCGCGTGTACTCTGGCGTGGTTAACTCCGGTGACACCGTACTGAACTCTGTGAAATCTGCTCGTGAACGTTTTGGCCGTATCGTACAGATGCACGCTAACAAACGTGAAGAGATCAAAGAAGTTCGCGCGGGCGACATCGCTGCTGCGATCGGTCTGAAAGACGTAACCACTGGTGACACGCTGTGTAACCCGGATGCGCCGATCATTCTGGAGCGTATGGAATTCCCTGAGCCGGTAATCTCCATCGCTGTAGAACCGAAAACCAAAGCTGACCAGGAAAAAATGGGTCTGGCTCTGGGCCGTCTGGCTAAAGAAGACCCGTCTTTCCGCGTATGGACTGACGAAGAATCTAACCAGACCATTATCGCCGGTATGGGTGAGCTGCACCTCGACATCATCGTTGACCGTATGAAACGCGAATTCAACGTTGAAGCGAACGTCGGTAAACCTCAGGTTGCTTACCGCGAAGCGATTCGCGCGAAAGTTACCGATATCGAAGGTAAACACGCTAAGCAGTCTGGTGGTCGCGGTCAGTACGGTCATGTTGTTATCGACATGTACCCGCTGGAGCCGGGTTCAAACCCGAAAGGCTACGAGTTCGTCAACGACATCAAAGGTGGTGTAATTCCTGGTGAATACATCCCGGCCGTTGATAAAGGCATCCAGGAACAGCTTAAATCTGGTCCGCTGGCTGGCTACCCGGTAGTTGACCTCGGTGTGCGTCTGCACTTCGGTTCTTACCATGACGTTGACTCCTCTGAGCTGGCGTTTAAACTGGCCGCTTCTATCGCCTTTAAAGATGGCTTTAAGAAAGCGAAACCTGTTCTGCTTGAGCCGATCATGAAGGTTGAAGTAGAAACGCCGGAAGAGAACACTGGTGACGTCATCGGTGACCTTAGCCGTCGTCGTGGTATGCTGCGTGGTCAGGAATCTGAAGTAACGGGCGTTAAGATCCATGCTGAAGTACCGCTGTCTGAAATGTTCGGATATGCAACTCAGCTGCGTTCTCTGACTAAAGGTCGTGCATCATATACGATGGAATTCCTGAAGTATGATGACGCACCGAACAACGTTGCTCAGGCCGTAATCGAAGCCCGTGGTAAATAAGCCCCGGGGTTAAAAACCAATGTCCCGTGCCCCCTCAGAGAGGGGGCGCTATAGTAAGGAATATAGCCGTGTCTAAAGAAAAATTTGAACGTACAAAACCGCACGTCAACGTCGGTACTATCGGCCACGTTGACCATGGTAAAACTACTCTGACCGCTGCAATCACCACCGTACTGGCTAAAACCTACGGCGGTGCTGCTCGCGCATTCGACCAGATCGATAACGCGCCGGAAGAAAAAGCTCGTGGTATCACCATCAACACTTCTCACGTTGAATATGACACCCCGACTCGCCACTACGCGCACGTAGACTGCCCGGGCCACGCCGACTATGTTAAAAACATGATCACCGGTGCTGCGCAGATGGACGGCGCGATCCTGGTTGTTGCTGCGACTGACGGCCCGATGCCGCAGACCCGTGAGCACATCCTGCTGGGTCGTCAGGTAGGCGTTCCGTACATCATCGTGTTCCTGAACAAATGCGACATGGTTGATGACGAAGAGCTGCTGGAACTGGTAGAAATGGAAGTTCGTGAACTTCTGTCCCAGTACGACTTCCCGGGCGACGACACGCCGATCGTTCGTGGTTCTGCTCTGAAAGCGCTGGAAGGCGAAGCAGAGTGGGAAGAAAAAATCATCGAACTGGCAGGCTTCCTGGATTCTTACATCCCGGAACCAGAGCGTGCGATTGACAAGCCGTTCCTGCTGCCGATCGAAGACGTATTCTCCATCTCCGGCCGTGGTACCGTTGTTACCGGTCGTGTAGAGCGCGGTATCATCAAAGTGGGTGAAGAAGTTGAAATCGTTGGTATCAAAGATACTGCGAAATCCACCTGTACCGGCGTTGAAATGTTCCGCAAACTGCTGGACGAAGGTCGTGCAGGCGAGAACTGTGGTGTTCTGCTGCGTGGTATCAAGCGTGAAGAAATCCAGCGTGGCCAGGTACTGGCTAAGCCGGGTTCAATCAAGCCGCACACCAAATTCGAATCCGAAGTGTACATCCTGTCCAAAGATGAAGGCGGCCGTCATACTCCGTTCTTCAAAGGCTACCGTCCGCAGTTCTACTTCCGTACAACTGACGTGACTGGCACCATCGAACTGCCGGAAGGCGTAGAGATGGTAATGCCGGGCGACAACATCAAAATGGTTGTTACCCTGATCCACCCGATCGCGATGGACGACGGTCTGCGTTTCGCAATCCGTGAAGGCGGCCGTACCGTTGGCGCGGGCGTTGTTGCTAAAGTTCTCGGTTAATTGCTGATAACATTTGACGCAATGCGCAATAAAAGGGCATCATTTGATGCCCTTTTTGCACGCTTTCGAACCAGAACCTGGCTCATCAGTGATTTTTTAAGTCATAATCATTGCTGAGACAGGCTCTGTAGAGGGCGTTTGAGGAAGTATATAGCACCGAAACGCAGCAGCGCATTTCGGTTTGGCTCGCCTCGCTTACGCGGGGTGAAAATGTTTGTCTGAATTCTGATGACAGGTTGGTTTATGAGTGCGAATACCGAAGCTCAAGGGAGCGGGCGCGGCCTGGAAGCGATGAAGTGGGTGGTTGTTGCTGTATTGCTCCTCGTAGCTATCGTCGGCAACTATCTTTATCGTGACATGATGCTGCCGCTACGCGCGCTGGCAGTAGTAATTCTTATTGCTGCAGCGGGTGGTGTCGCGCTGTTGACAACGAAAGGCAAGGCGACCGTTGCTTTTGCCCGCGAAGCGAGAACCGAAGTCCGTAAGGTGATTTGGCCAACTCGTCAGGAAACGTTACACACTACGTTAATCGTGGCTGCAGTGACTGCTGTCATGTCGCTGATCCTGTGGGGGCTGGATGGTATTCTGGTCCGCCTGGTATCCTTTATCACTGGCCTGAGGTTCTGAGATGTCTGAAGCTCCTAAAAAGCGCTGGTACGTCGTTCAGGCGTTTTCCGGTTTTGAAGGCCGCGTAGCGACTTCGCTGCGTGAGCATATCAAATTACACAATATGGAAGAGTTGTTTGGTGAAGTCATGGTCCCGACCGAAGAAGTGGTCGAAATCCGTGGCGGCCAGCGTCGCAAAAGCGAGCGCAAATTCTTCCCAGGCTACGTGCTGGTCCAGATGGTGATGAACGACGCGAGCTGGCACCTGGTGCGTAGCGTACCGCGCGTAATGGGTTTCATCGGTGGCACCTCTGACCGTCCTGCGCCAATCAGCGACAAAGAAGTTGATGCGATCATGAACCGCCTGCAACAGGTTGGCGATAAACCGCGTCCGAAAACGCTGTTCGAGCCGGGTGAAATGGTTCGGGTTAGCGATGGTCCGTTTGCTGACTTCAACGGTGTGGTTGAAGAAGTGGACTACGAGAAGTCTCGTCTGAAAGTGTCCGTTTCTATCTTTGGTCGTGCGACCCCGGTAGAACTGGACTTTGCGCAGGTCGAAAAAGCGTAAGCGGGCGATCAAAAAAGCGACGATTTAATCGTTGCACAGGGCGCGAAATTGACATACAATTTCGCGCCTTTTGTTTTTATGGGCATAGCCCGTAAAACGATATTTATCACGGGGAGCCTTGCATAAAGGCGCTATAACCCAATTCGAGGAATTTAGAATGGCTAAGAAAGTACAAGCCTACGTCAAGCTGCAGGTTGCAGCTGGTATGGCAAACCCGAGTCCGCCGGTTGGTCCAGCACTGGGTCAGCAGGGCGTGAACATCATGGAATTCTGCAAAGCGTTCAACGCAAAAACAGATTCTATGGAAAAAGGTCTGCCGATTCCGGTTGTTATCACCGTTTACGCTGACCGTTCTTTCACCTTCATTACCAAAACGCCTCCGGCAGCAGTTCTGCTGAAGAAAGCCGCTGGTATCAAGTCTGGTTCCGGCAAGCCGAACAAAGACAAAGTAGGTAAAATTTCCCGCGCTCAGTTGCAGGAAATCGCGCAGACCAAAGCTGCCGACATGACTGGTGCCGATGTTGAAGCGATGACTCGCTCAATTGAAGGTACTGCACGTTCCATGGGCCTGGTAGTGGAGGATTAAGAAATGGCTAAACTGACCAAGCGCATGCGTGTGATCCGTGAGAAAGTTGATGTAACTAAACAGTATGACATCAATGAAGCTATCTCTCTGCTGAAAGAACTGGCGACTGCTAAGTTCGTAGAAAGCGTAGACGTTGCCGTTAACCTCGGCATCGACGCGCGTAAATCTGACCAGAACGTACGTGGTGCAACTGTACTGCCGCACGGTACTGGCCGTTCCGTTCGCGTAGCCGTATTTGCCCAGGGCGCAAACGCTGAAGCTGCTAAAGCTGCCGGCGCTGAACTGGTAGGTATGGAAGATCTGGCTGACCAGATCAAAAAAGGCGAAATGAACTTTGACGTTGTTATTGCTTCTCCGGATGCAATGCGCGTTGTTGGCCAGCTGGGCCAGGTTCTGGGTCCGCGTGGCCTGATGCCTAACCCGAAAGTCGGTACCGTAACCCCGAACGTTGCTGAAGCGGTTAAGAACGCTAAAGCAGGTCAGGTTCGTTATCGTAACGACAAAAACGGCATCATCCACACCACCATCGGTAAAGTGGATTTTGACGCTGACAAACTGAAAGAAAACCTGGAATCCCTGCTGGTTGCGCTGAAAAAAGCCAAACCGACTCAGGCGAAAGGCGTGTACATCAAGAAAGTTAGCCTCTCCACCACCATGGGTGCTGGCATTGCCGTTGATCAAGCTGGTCTGAGCGCTTCCGCGAACTAAGATTAGCTTTACGTGGGCGGTGGATTTGTCTACAATCTTCGCCCACGATTCCTCTAACCTCGGTTAGGGGACAACAGATTTGTTCGTTGGAGCCTGGCCTATCCAGGCCTCCGTCGAAGACCGCAGGAGTTTCGTAAGAGACTTAATCCCCTGCGTAGACGGTGACAGAACGCTAAGATTATTTCTGATACTCTGGCTTGTTTCTGCTCACCGTATTAAGACGCTCTTTCCGTTGGGGAGAGTGAAGTGAGTTCCAGAGCATGAGCTCTGGCAAACATCCAGGAGCAAAGCTAATGGCTTTAAATCTTCAAGACAAACAAGCGATTGTTGCTGAAGTCAGCGAAGTAGCCAAAGGCGCGCTGTCTGCAGTAGTTGCGGATTCCCGTGGCGTGACTGTAGACAAAATGACTGAACTGCGTAAAGCAGGTCGCGAAGCTGGCGTATACATGCGTGTTGTTCGTAACACCCTGCTGCGTCGTGCTGTTGAAGGTACTCAGTTCGAGTGCCTGAAAGATGCGTTTGTTGGTCCGACCCTGATTGCATACTCTATGGAACACCCGGGCGCTGCTGCTCGTCTGTTCAAAGAGTTCGCGAAAGCGAATGCAAAATTTGAGGTCAAAGCCGCAGCCTTTGAAGGTGAGTTGATCCCGGCATCGCAAATCGATCGCCTGGCAACCCTGCCGACCTACGAAGAAGCAATTGCACGCCTGATGGCAACCATGAAAGAAGCTTCGGCTGGCAAACTGGTTCGTACTCTGGCTGCTGTACGCGATGCGAAAGAAGCGGCCTAATCGCCACTATCTTTATCAAGCATCTGCTTACGTATAAACTTATTCTGATTTTCAGGAACAATTTAAATGTCTATCACTAAAGATCAAATCATTGAAGCAGTATCCGCTATGTCCGTAATGGACGTTGTAGAACTGATCTCTGCAATGGAAGAAAAATTCGGTGTTTCTGCTGCTGCCGCTGTAGCTGTAGCTGCTGGCCCGGCTGAAGCTGCTGAAGAAAAAACTGAGTTCGACGTAATTCTGAAAGGTATTGGCGCGAACAAAGTTGCAGTAATCAAAGCAGTACGTGGCGCAACTGGTCTGGGCCTGAAAGAAGCTAAAGACCTGGTAGAATCTGCTCCGGCCGCTCTGAAAGAAGGCGTGAGCAAAGATGACGCTGAAGCACTGAAAAAATCTCTGGAAGAAGCTGGCGCTGAAGTTGAAGTTAAATAAGCCAACCCTTCCGGTTGCAGCCTGAGAAATCAGGCTGATGGCTGGTGACTTTTTAGTCACCAGCCTTTTTGCGCTGTAAGGCACTAGTAGCATTTCACACTGTTTGACTACTGGTTGTCCTGACAATGCTTGTTTCTATCGACGCCTTAATATACTGCGACAGAGCGTCTGTTCTGTGTAAATCGCAATGAAATGGTTTAAGCGTGATAGCAACAGGCATTGCGGAAAGTGTTCCATTTTCCGGTCAACAAAATAGTGTTGCATAAACTGCCCCTTTGCTGGGCAGCGTGGGTCGACTTGTCAGCGAGCTGAGGAACCCTAATGGTTTACTCCTATACCGAGAAAAAACGTATTCGTAAGGATTTTGGAAAGCGTCCGCAGGTTCTGGACATTCCTTATCTCCTTTCCATCCAGCTTGACTCGTTTCAGAAGTTTATCGAGCAAGATCCTGAAGGGCAGTATGGTCTGGAAGCAGCTTTCCGTTCCGTATTCCCGATTGCCAGCTATAGCGGTAATTCTGAGCTACAGTACGTCAGCTATCGCCTGGGCGAGCCAGTATTTGACGTGCAGGAATGTCAGATCCGTGGCGTGACCTATTCGGCACCGCTGCGCGTAAAACTGCGTCTGGTGATCTACGAGCGTGAAGCGCCGGAAGGCACCGTTAAAGATATTAAAGAACAAGAAGTGTACATGGGCGAAATTCCGCTCATGACCGATAACGGTACCTTTGTTATCAACGGTACTGAGCGTGTTATCGTTTCTCAGTTGCACCGTAGCCCAGGCGTCTTCTTTGACTCCGACAAAGGCAAAACCCACTCTTCGGGTAAAGTGCTGTATAACGCGCGTATCATTCCTTACCGTGGTTCCTGGCTGGACTTCGAATTCGATCCGAAAGACAACCTGTTTGTCCGTATCGACCGTCGTCGTAAACTGCCTGCAACCATCATTCTGCGTGCATTGCAGTACACCACTGAGCAGATCCTTGACCTGTTCTTTGAGAAAGTTGTCTTCGAAATTCGCGACAACAAGCTGCAAATGGAACTGGTGCCGGAACGCCTGCGCGGCGAAACCGCCTCCTTTGACATTGAAGCCAATGGCAAAATCTACGTCGAAAAAGCTCGCCGTATTACTGCGCGCCATATTCGCCAGCTGGAAAAAGACGATATCAAGCATATCGAAGTTCCGGTTGAGTATATCGCAGGTAAAGTTGCGGCCAGAGACTACGTTGACGAATCCACTGGTGAGCTGATCTGCCCGGCAAACATGGAGCTAAGCCTCGATCTGCTGGCTAAGCTGAGCCAGGCTGGTCACAAGCGTATTGAAACGCTGTTCACCAACGATCTGGATCACGGTGCGTATATTTCTGAAACGATTCGCGTCGACCCAACTAACGATCGCCTGAGCGCACTGGTAGAAATCTACCGTATGATGCGCCCTGGTGAGCCGCCGACACGTGAAGCCGCTGAAAGCCTGTTCGAGAACCTGTTCTTCTCTGAAGACCGCTACGATCTGTCTGCGGTAGGTCGTATGAAGTTCAACCGTTCTCTGCTGCGCGATGAAATCGAAGGCTCTGGTATCCTGAGCAAAGACGACATCATCGAAGTCATGAGAAAACTCATCGGTATCCGTAACGGTATCGGCGAAGTCGATGACATCGACCACCTCGGCAACCGTCGTATCCGTTCCGTAGGCGAAATGGCGGAAAACCAGTTCCGCGTTGGCCTGGTACGTGTTGAGCGTGCGGTGAAAGAGCGTCTGTCTTTAGGCGATCTGGATACCCTGATGCCTCAGGATATGATCAACGCCAAACCGATTTCTGCGGCAGTGAAAGAGTTCTTTGGTTCCAGCCAGCTGTCTCAGTTTATGGACCAGAACAACCCGCTGTCTGAGATTACGCACAAACGTCGTATCTCCGCACTCGGCCCAGGCGGTCTGACCCGTGAACGCGCAGGCTTCGAAGTTCGAGACGTACACCCGACACACTACGGTCGCGTATGTCCTATCGAAACGCCTGAAGGTCCGAACATCGGTCTGATCAACTCCCTGTCCGTGTACGCACAGACTAACGAATACGGTTTCCTCGAGACTCCGTATCGTAAAGTGACTGACGGTGTCGTAACCGACGAAATTCACTACCTGTCTGCTATCGAAGAGGGCAACTACGTTATCGCTCAGGCGAACTCCAACCTGGATGACGAAGGCCACTTTGTAGAAGATCTGGTTACCTGCCGTAGCAAAGGCGAATCCAGCTTGTTCAGCCGCGATCAGGTTGACTACATGGACGTATCCACTCAGCAGGTGGTATCCGTCGGTGCGTCCCTGATCCCGTTCCTGGAGCACGATGACGCCAACCGTGCATTGATGGGTGCGAACATGCAACGTCAGGCCGTTCCAACTCTGCGTGCTGATAAGCCGCTGGTTGGTACTGGTATGGAACGTGCTGTTGCCGTTGACTCCGGTGTTACGGCAGTTGCTAAGCGTGGCGGTACCGTACAGTACGTCGATGCATCCCGTATCGTTATCAAAGTTAACGAAGATGAGATGTATCCGGGCGAAGCGGGTATCGACATCTATAACCTGACCAAATACACCCGTTCTAACCAGAACACCTGTATCAACCAGATGCCGTGTGTGTCTCTGGGTGAGCCAATCGAGCGCGGCGACGTGCTGGCAGATGGCCCGTCCACCGACCTCGGTGAACTGGCGCTGGGTCAGAACATGCGCGTGGCGTTCATGCCGTGGAACGGTTACAACTTCGAAGACTCCATCCTCGTATCCGAGCGTGTTGTTCAGGAAGACCGTTTCACCACCATCCATATTCAGGAACTGGCGTGTGTGTCCCGTGACACCAAGCTGGGGCCAGAAGAGATCACCGCTGATATCCCGAACGTGGGTGAAGCTGCGCTCTCCAAACTGGATGAATCCGGTATCGTTTACATTGGTGCAGAAGTGACCGGTGGCGACATTCTGGTTGGTAAGGTAACGCCGAAAGGTGAAACCCAGCTGACCCCAGAAGAGAAGCTGCTGCGTGCAATCTTCGGTGAGAAAGCGTCTGACGTTAAAGACTCTTCTCTGCGCGTACCAAACGGTGTTTCCGGTACGATCATCGACGTTCAGGTCTTTACCCGTGATGGCGTGGAAAAAGACAAACGTGCGCTGGAAATCGAAGAGATGCAGCTCAAACAGGCCAAAAAAGACCTGTCTGAAGAACTACAAATCCTCGAAGCTGGCCTGTTCAGTCGTATCTACGCGGTGCTGGTTGCCGGTGGCGTTGAAGCTGAGAAGCTCGACAAACTGCCGCGCGATCGCTGGCTGGAACTCGGCCTGACCGACGAAGAGAAACAAAATCAGCTGGAACAGCTGGCTGAGCAGTACGATGAACTGAAACACGAGTTCGAGAAAAAACTCGAAGCGAAACGCCGTAAAATCACTCAGGGCGACGATCTGGCACCGGGCGTGCTGAAAATCGTTAAGGTTTATCTGGCGGTTAAACGTCGGATCCAGCCTGGTGACAAGATGGCAGGTCGTCACGGTAACAAAGGTGTTATCTCCAAGATCAACCCGATCGAAGATATGCCTCACGACGCTAACGGTACGCCGGTAGACATCGTGCTGAACCCGCTGGGTGTACCGTCTCGTATGAACATCGGTCAGATCCTGGAAACTCACCTGGGTATGGCTGCGAAAGGTATCGGCGATAAGATTAACGCCATGCTCAAACAGCAGCAGGAAGTCGCCAAACTGCGCGAATTCATCCAGCGTGCCTACGATCTGGGCGCTGATGTGCGTCAGAAAGTTGACCTGAACACCTTCAGCGATGAAGAAGTTCTGCGTCTGGCTGAAAACCTGAAAAAAGGCATGCCGATCGCAACGCCGGTCTTCGACGGTGCGAAAGAGTCTGAAATCAAGGAACTGTTACAGCTGGGTGGCCTGCCGACTTCCGGTCAGATCACACTGTTCGACGGTCGTACCGGCGAGCAGTTCGAACGCCAGGTTACCGTCGGCTATATGTACATGCTGAAACTGAACCACCTGGTTGATGACAAGATGCACGCGCGTTCTACCGGTTCTTACAGCCTGGTTACTCAGCAGCCGCTGGGTGGTAAGGCGCAGTTCGGTGGTCAGCGCTTCGGGGAGATGGAAGTGTGGGCGCTGGAAGCTTATGGCGCAGCATACACCCTGCAGGAAATGCTCACCGTTAAGTCTGATGACGTGAACGGTCGTACTAAGATGTATAAAAACATCGTGGACGGCAACCATCAGATGGAACCGGGCATGCCGGAATCCTTCAACGTACTGTTGAAAGAGATCCGTTCGCTGGGTATCAACATCGAGCTGGAAGACGAGTAACTCTCGCTCAACAGGTCACTGGTGCTGGTGTAACCGCCAGCACCAGATTGTGCTAACTCCGACGGGAGCAAATCCGTGAAAGACTTATTAAAGTTTCTGAAAGCGCAAACTAAAACCGAAGAGTTTGATGCGATCAAAATTGCTCTGGCCTCGCCAGACATGATCCGTTCATGGTCTTTTGGTGAAGTTAAAAAGCCAGAAACCATCAACTACCGTACGTTCAAACCTGAGCGTGACGGCCTTTTCTGCGCCCGTATTTTTGGGCCAGTAAAAGATTACGAGTGCCTGTGCGGTAAGTACAAGCGCCTGAAACACCGCGGTGTGATCTGTGAGAAGTGCGGCGTTGAAGTGACCCAGACTAAAGTGCGCCGTGAGCGTATGGGCCACATCGAGCTGGCCTCTCCGACTGCGCACATCTGGTTCCTGAAATCGCTGCCGTCCCGTATCGGTCTGCTGCTCGATATGCCGCTGCGTGATATCGAACGCGTACTGTACTTTGAATCTTATGTGGTTATCGAAGGCGGTATGACCAATCTGGAACGTCAACAGATCCTGACTGAAGAGCAGTATCTGGACGCGCTGGAAGAGTTCGGTGACGAATTTGACGCGAAGATGGGTGCGGAAGCTATCCAGGCCCTGCTGAAGAGCATGGATCTGGAGCAAGAGTGTGAAACGCTGCGTGAAGAGCTGAACGAAACTAACTCCGAAACCAAGCGTAAGAAGCTGACCAAGCGTATCAAGCTGCTGGAAGCGTTCGTACAGTCTGGCAACAAGCCGGAGTGGATGATCCTGACCGTTCTGCCGGTTCTGCCGCCAGATCTGCGTCCGCTGGTTCCGCTGGATGGTGGTCGTTTCGCAACGTCAGATCTGAACGATCTGTACCGTCGCGTTATCAACCGTAACAACCGTCTGAAACGTCTGCTGGATCTGGCTGCGCCGGACATCATCGTACGCAACGAAAAACGTATGCTCCAGGAAGCGGTTGACGCCCTGCTGGATAACGGTCGTCGCGGTCGTGCGATCACTGGTTCTAACAAACGTCCTCTGAAATCTTTGGCCGACATGATCAAAGGTAAACAGGGTCGCTTCCGTCAGAACCTGCTCGGTAAGCGTGTTGACTACTCCGGTCGTTCTGTTATCACCGTCGGTCCATACCTGCGTCTGCATCAGTGCGGTCTGCCGAAGAAAATGGCGCTGGAGCTGTTCAAACCGTTCATTTACGGCAAGCTGGAACTGCGTGGCCTCGCCACCACTATCAAAGCCGCGAAGAAAATGGTTGAGCGTGAAGAAGCTGTCGTTTGGGATATCCTCGACGAAGTGATCCGCGAACACCCGGTACTGCTGAACCGTGCACCAACACTGCACCGTCTGGGTATCCAGGCATTTGAACCGGTACTGATCGAAGGTAAAGCTATCCAGCTGCACCCGCTGGTGTGTGCGGCCTATAACGCCGACTTCGATGGTGACCAGATGGCTGTTCACGTACCGCTGACGCTGGAAGCCCAGCTCGAAGCGCGTGCGCTGATGATGTCTACCAACAACATTCTGTCTCCGGCGAACGGCGAACCTATCATCGTTCCGTCTCAGGACGTTGTACTGGGTCTCTACTACATGACCCGTGACTGTGTTAACGCCAAAGGCGAAGGCATGGTGCTGACTGGCCCGAAAGAAGCTGAGCGTATTTATCGCGCTGGCCTGGCCTCTCTGCATGCGCGTGTAAAAGTGCGTATCACTGAATACGAAAAAGATGAAAACGGCGAATTCGTTGCGAAAACCAGCCTGAAAGACACGACCGTTGGCCGTGCGATTCTGTGGATGATCGTACCGAAAGGTCTGCCTTTCTCCATCGTCAACCAGGCGCTGGGCAAGAAAGCGATCTCCAAAATGCTGAACACTTGCTACCGTATTCTGGGCCTGAAACCGACCGTTATTTTTGCGGACCAGACGATGTACACCGGCTTTGCTTATGCAGCGCGTTCAGGTGCATCCGTTGGTATCGATGACATGGTCATCCCGGAGAAAAAACACGAGATCATCTCTGAAGCGGAAGCTGAAGTTGCTGAGATCCAGGAGCAGTTCCAGTCTGGTCTGGTAACCGCCGGCGAACGTTACAACAAAGTTATCGATATCTGGGCTGCGGCGAACGATCGTGTATCCAAAGCGATGATGGATAACCTGCAAACTGAAACCGTGATTAACCGTGACGGTGAAGAAGAGCAGCAGGTTTCTTTCAACAGCATCTACATGATGGCCGACTCCGGTGCGCGTGGTTCTGCGGCACAGATTCGTCAGCTGGCAGGTATGCGTGGTCTGATGGCGAAGCCGGATGGCTCCATCATCGAAACGCCGATCACCGCGAACTTCCGTGAAGGTCTGAACGTACTCCAGTACTTCATCTCCACGCACGGTGCGCGTAAAGGTCTGGCGGATACCGCACTGAAAACCGCGAACTCCGGTTATCTGACGCGTCGTCTGGTTGACGTTGCGCAGGATCTGGTTGTGACCGAAGACGATTGCGGCACGCTGGAAGGCATCACCATGACCCCGGTTATCGAGGGTGGTGACGTTAAAGAGCCGCTGCGCGATCGCGTACTGGGTCGTGTGACCGCAGAAGATATTCTGAAGCCGGGTACCGCGGACATTCTGGTTCCACGCAACACGCTGCTGCACGAACAGTGGTGTGACCTGCTGGAAGAGAACTCCGTTGACTCCGTCAAAGTGCGTTCCGTTGTATCCTGTGACACCGACTTTGGTGTTTGTGCGCACTGCTATGGTCGTGACCTGGCGCGTGGCCACATCATCAACAAAGGTGAGGCTATCGGCGTTATCGCGGCACAGTCTATCGGTGAGCCGGGTACACAGCTGACGATGCGTACGTTCCACATCGGTGGTGCGGCATCTCGTGCGGCTGCTGAATCCAGCATCCAGGTGAAAAACAAAGGTAGCATCAAGCTCAGCAACGCGAAGTCGGTTGTGAACTCCAGCGGTAAACTGGTAGTGACCTCCCGTAACACCGAGCTGAAACTGATCGACGAATTCGGTCGTACCAAAGAGAGCTATAAAGTACCTTACGGTGCGGTTATGGCGAAGGGTGATGGCGAGCAGGTTGCTGGCGGCGAGACCGTAGCAAACTGGGATCCGCACACCATGCCGGTTATCACCGAAGTAGCAGGTTTCATTCGTTTCACTGACATGCTTGATGGTCAGACCATCACCCGTCAGACCGACGAACTGACCGGCCTGTCTTCGCTGGTGGTACTGGACTCTGCGGAACGTACCGCAGGTGGTAAAGACCTGCGTCCGGCGCTGAAAATCGTTGATGCTAACGGTAACGATGTTCTGATCCCTGGCACCGACATGCCGGCTCAGTACTTCCTGCCGGGTAAAGCAATTGTGCAGCTGGAAGATGGCGTTCAGATCAGTTCTGGTGACACCCTGGCGCGTATTCCGCAGGAATCCGGCGGTACCAAGGACATCACCGGTGGTCTGCCACGCGTTGCCGACCTGTTCGAAGCTCGTCGTCCGAAAGAGCCAGCTATTCTGGCGGAAATCAGCGGTATCATCTCCTTCGGTAAAGAAACCAAAGGTAAACGTCGTCTGGTTATCACCCCGTTAGATGGTAGCGATCCGTACGAAGAGATGATCCCGAAATGGCGTCAGCTCAACGTGTTTGAAGGTGAACGTGTAGAACGTGGTGACGTGGTTTCCGACGGTCCGGAAGCGCCGCACGACATCCTGCGTCTTCGTGGCGTACACGCGGTAACGCGTTACATCACCAACGAAGTACAGGACGTTTACCGTCTGCAAGGCGTTAAGATTAACGATAAGCACATTGAAGTTATCGTTCGTCAGATGCTGCGTAAAGCGACCATCGAAAATGCCGGTAGCTCCGACTTCCTGGAAGGCGAGCAGGTAGAATACTCCCGCGTCAAGATTGCCAACCGCGATCTGGAAGCGAATGGCAAAATCGCAGCAACCTATGCTCGCGATCTGCTGGGTATCACCAAAGCGTCTCTGGCAACCGAATCGTTCATCTCTGCCGCATCGTTCCAGGAGACCACGCGTGTCCTGACCGAAGCAGCCGTTGCGGGCAAACGCGACGAACTGCGTGGCCTGAAAGAGAACGTTATCGTGGGTCGTCTGATCCCGGCGGGTACCGGTTATGCGTACCACCAGGATCGTATGCGCCGTCGCGCAGCGGGCGAACTGCCAGCTGCACCGCAGGTGACTGCGGAAGATGCGTCTGCCAGCCTGGCAGAACTGCTGAACGCAGGTCTGGGCGGTTCTGACAACGAGTAATCGTTAAAGCCCGGCGGGTTTTTGCCTGCCGGGCCTGATGATTGCAGATTGTGGAAGCGTAGCGTTATTCGATAACAAAAAACCCGCCTCGGCGGGTTTTTTTACATCTGTTGATTACGTCGTTAATTCACCAGCGGCAAACGACGGTACAATTCAATCATATCGCCCGCCAGATCCTGAATCACCATGGCGTTCATCAGGTGATCCTGAGAGTGGACGGTGATCAGATTGACCGGCAGTTTGCCAGCCCCTTCATCAATACCGATAAGCTGCGTCTGGATTTTATGCGCATGCTTAACGTATTCACGGGATTCTTCCATCGCCTGCTCTGCGCCGGTAAAGTCGCCTTTACGCGCCAGCTGTAGCGCCGTCAATGCCTGGCTACGTGCCGCGCCAGCGTTCACCAACAGCTCCATAATGATCGTTTCTAAATCTTCCACAACATTACTCCATTAGCTTGAGGGCTTTCTCAAGTACGACATCACCTTTCATCATGCCGTAATCCATCATATCGATAACCGCGACTTTTTTGCCCAGCGGATCGGCCTGTGCCTGTAATTTTGCCTGCTCGTATTTCACCTGTGGCCCCAGCAAAACGATATCAGCATCGGCAATATTGTCATTAAATTCAGCGACTGGCACAGCCTTGATCGACACCTCGACCCCTTTCTTCTGAGCTGCATCCTTCATACGTTGAACCAACATGCTGGTGGACATACCGGCAGCGCAGCATAAAACGATGTTCTTCATAACTAGCCCTCAATGTTCCTTGGTCCTTAATCATTATCCTTTGAAGGAACGGCAGACAACGTTTTTGCGCTGAATGTGTGTAAGGCATCACAAAGAAATCATCAAAAAACTGAAACCGGTTACATTTTGTCATTGAATCGGCGCGTACTGATACGATCGGCGACCTGAAGCGTGTCGGGGAGCAGGTCATCTTCAAATGTGCCTCCAGTCACAAAACACGTTTAATCCTTACTGTTCATCTCCTCAGCCATTGACACAAAAAGCAGCTGTAAATATTATCGCGGCATGGTGGTATATACCACTTGGCCAATGCAAGGACAGTGAGAATGATATGAACAAGTTCACTGAAGTGATGGAAAGAAATTTATTGCCACTGGCAATGAAAATTGAAAGCAACGATTATCTTTCTGCGATCAAGGATGGTTTTATCAGGATTATGCCGTTCCTGATTATTGGCTCCTTCTTTTTACTGATCGCCAACCTGCCTTTCCCTGGATACAACGATTTTATCATTGGTTTTTTTGGCGATAAATTCATTAGTCAGCTTAATTATATTCTTGATGCGACCTATTCAATCATGGCGCTGTTGGTGGTTGTCAGCATCAGTATCAGTATGGCGAAACGCTGGCAACTCAATGAAATATCGTGTGCACTTATTTCGCTGGTCTGCTTTATGATTATTACCCCTTTTAAACTGCCGCAGGAGCAGGGTGGGGCGATCAGCGATGTGATCCCGGTTTTTGCTTTAGGTGCCCAGGGGTTATTCCTGTCAATTATTGTAACGCTCATCGCGGTCAGACTTTATCGTCTGTGCAGCCATCCCCGCCTGATGATTACCATGCCGGATAGCGTGCCCCCGGCGGTAGCGAATAGCTTCAGTTCACTCATTCCTTCATTATTAATCGTGCTGTTTTTCTGGTTAATACGTCTGCTGTTTGAATACACGACCTATGGCACCGTGCAAGAGATGATTTTCACGGTCCTGCAAGCGCCAATGATGAAGCTGGGCAACACGCTGCCTTCACAGATGATCGCTGAATTTTTTATCAGCTTCTTTTGGTTCTTTGGTCTGCATGGCGACTCTATCGTCACCGCGATCATGGGGCCGGTCTGGCGTTCGTTGACCCTGGAAAATTTGCAGGCGATGAAAACCGGTTTAGCGCCTGTGAATATCATTACGCAACAGTTCCGCGACGTGTTCCTGATTTGCGGCGGCACCGGCTTTACGCTGGCCATGCTACTGGTGATGTTGTTCCGCGCCAAAAGTAAGCGCATGCGTGAAATTGCAAAACTAGCAACACCGGCTGCCATTTTTAATATTAACGAACCCATTATTTTCGGCGTACCCATTGCACTTAACCCGCTACTGCTTATTCCTTTTATTATCGTGCCAGTCGTGCTTTGCGTGATTACCTATAGTGCGATGGCAAGCGGTTTTCTGCCGTTAACCTCCGGGCTGGAAATCCCCTGGACAACGCCGATTTTTATTAGTGGCTTTCTGATCTGTGGCTGGAAAGGGATGTTATTCCAGGCGATAAACCTCATCGTGGCGATGACGATTTATTATCCCTTTGTGATGACACTGGATCGGCAATATTTGCGCGATGAAGTTAGCCTGAAAACAGAAATGACAGATGAATTATCCGAACAAAATATTACAAGGACCGCATAATGAATAAGAAACTTAAGATAGTCACTATCGGCGGCGGTAGCTCTTATACCCCAGAAATCATAGAAGGTTTTATTCAGCGATATCATGAGTTACCGATTGGCGAGATCTGGCTGGTAGACGTGGAGGCCGGTCGGGAGAAGCTCGAAATCGTCGGCAATCTGGCAAAACGAATGGTGGAAGCGGCGGGCATCGACTGCCAGATCCATCTTACGCTTGACCGTCGTGCAGCGCTGAAGGATGCCGACTTTGTGACGACGCAGCTACGGGTAGGGCAGCTGGATGCGCGTATCAAAGACGAACGTATTCCGCTTTCTCACGGCCTGATTGGCCAGGAGACCAACGGTGCGGGCGGGCTGGCAAAAGCGCTGCGCACTATCCCGGTGATCCTGGATATTTGCCGCGATATGGAGGCGCTATGCCCGGATGCGTGGCTTATCAACTTTACTAATCCAAGCGGCATTGTGACGGAAGCGGTCATCAAGCATAGCCGGATTAAATGCGTCGGCCTGTGTAACCTTTCGCAATCCATGCAGCGGATGGTGGCGGAGATCCTCGGCGTAGATAAATCCCGCTTCCTGTTGCAACTGGTAGGGTTGAACCACTTCTTATACGGTACGCATGTCTATATGGACGGTAAAGATGTGATGCCGGAGGTGCTGAAAAACCTGAAGTATGACAGCGAGCATAAGCCGAAAAATATCCCCGACATCCCCTGGCTACAGGAGCAAATTCAGCATCTGGGCGTCATTCCCTGCCCGTATCACCAGTATTACTACACCACCAGCGACGTGCTGGAAAAACAGCTGCATGAGTATGCCGAACACGGCACGCGCGGCGAAGTGGTGAAAGCCGTCGAGCATGAATTGTTTGAGCTGTATAAAAATCCCGACCTGCATGAAAAGCCAAAACAGCTTGAGCAGCGCGGCGGGGCCTATTACTCCGAAGCCGCCTGCGAGCTGATCAGCGCTATCTACAACGACAAGAATTTGTTGATGACGGTGAACGTACGCAATAACGGCGCGATCCGCTCGTTACCGGATAACGTGGCGATTGAAACCACCTGCGTGATTGGTCGCTACGGTGCGATTCCGTTAAACAACGATCCGCTGCCGTCCACCGTCTCCGGCCTGGTGTCTGTAATGAAATCCTGGGAAGAGATGGCGGTTGAGGCAGCCGTTACCGGCAGCTACGGCGCGGCGTTGCAGGCGCTTACGCTCAACCCGCTGGTGCCGTCGGGCAAAGTCGCGAAGGTTGTGCTGGACGAACTGCTGGAAGCCCATCGCGACTATCTGCCGCAGTTTTTCAGGGCGTAAGCACTTTATGGCTGCGCATGCGGAACAGGTCGCCACGGTTATAACTCCAGGAGTAGTTAAACACCGTGCCGTCGGCCAGCCACGTGCGCTCCTTAATATGCAGCATCGGAGAGTTAACCGGGACGCTCAGCAGTTTCGCCATTTCCGCATCAAACAGGCTGGCGGCTACTTCGGAATCCGTGCCGCCTATTTTTTGCTGGCAGGCTTTTTCGATAAAAGTGTACAGGGAGTGGTGCTGTAACGTGTCGTCGTCAATCGTGGCGACGATCGCCAGCGGGATATAGCTGTCTTCGACCAGGGCCGGGACGCCATCGAAGAGACGCACACGGCGAATGGCATGAACCGGTTCATCCGGTGATACGCCGAACTGGCTGGCGAGATGTGTCCCCGCTGGCTGCTGAACATGATAAATCAGCTGGCTGGTGATGGTCGCCTTCTCGCTCAGCTCCTGGGTGACGCCCAGCGCGCTGTTTTTCCCTTCCGGGTTAAGCAGGTAAACCGGGGGAGCGAAGGTCCGGCAAACAAACGTGCCTTTGCCAACGATTTTTTTCACCAGGCCTTCCTGTTGCATATGGGCAATGGCTTTCTGAACCGTAGCGCGCGTTACCTGATACGTTTCCGCCAGCTCGCGCTCAGAAGGAATGAGCGCGCCGACGGGATACTTCTGGTTTTGAATATCACGCCTGAGCGTGTCGCGGATCAGAATATAGACTGGCTTCATGGCGGTCCCGGAGAGATTCATTAAAAGACTGGCGTCGGAATGCGATGGCACCACGTTCGCCAGACGTAAGGATAACAAAATCTGGAAAATCATTATGCTGAATCATAACGAAAGCTGGTGGCAGGAAAAAGGCGCGGCGTTAACCGCTGCGGCAATAGTGAATCAGCCGCGTCTGTGGCAGGAAGGGCTGGCCCTGGTAAACGCGCAGCGCGAGGACATCAACACCTTCTGGAAACAGTGCGATGCTGAAAGCCGCATTATCATTACCGGCGCGGGATCGTCCCTGCTGGCGGCGCAGGCCAGCATTAACTGGTTACGCAACGTATTAGCCCGCCAGGTGGAAGTGATCCCGGCGACGGATCTGGTGCTGGCACCGGAAATCGCCTGCGGAAATCTCATCCTGGTATCAGTCAGTAGCTCCGGCAATACGCCGGAAACCGTTAAGGTCGTGGAGCGGCAGCTGGCGGCGCATCCGGGCACGCCGCATATTGCTATTACCAATAACGCGCAGAGCCGCCTGGCACAGCTGGCCAGCGAACAGGCGAACGGACTGTTTGTTGCCGTGCCGGAAGGCACCTCTAACGGCAGCTTTGCGGCTACCTCCGAGTTTACCGTGCCCATGTGGTATATCATGCTGCTACTGGCACCGGAGCGCTGGCCGGAGCTGGAGCGTGTGCTGCCTGTGCTTCAGCGTGGCGCAGCGTACTTCCTCGACAACTACGCCGCAGATATTGAGCAATGGGCCGCAGAACCGCGTGACAATATGGTGGCCGTAGGCGCGCTCTCTCTGAAAGCCATCGCCTGCGAAACCAGTCTCAAACTGCTGGAGATGGGCAACGGGCGCATCATGACCGCCTGGCATTCGATGCTGGAATTCCGCCACGGGCCGAAGCTGACCGTCAATCGCGATGCGACCGTGGTGGGTTATATCGCTGCGCGTCCTGAGATCCGCCGCTACGATCTGGACATGATGAGCGAGCTAACCCGCGAGCGCAGCGCCGAGGCGCAGATTATCGGTATTGGTCATGAAGCGCTGTCTGACAACCATGACGTCTGCGATCGTTACTACCATTTTGCCAGTCCGGAACTGGCCCAGCTCCATGAGTCATTTTCCGCCATGCTCTACGTTCTGTTTGCTCAGCTGGCGGGTCTGTACCGGGCCATCGCACTCGGCGTCACTCCGGATAATCCTTCACGCGACGGTAAAGTAGCGAAAGTCGCAAAAGTCACCGTTTACTGAGCGTGAGGCAGGGCGGTGAGAGGAAAGCATTCCGCCCTGGTCAGCTTCCTTTGCTGACGGAGAGAGCATAAAGCGTCGGGGAATGGGTTTCCACTTCCCGACGCGCGCTTTGCGAGGCGTTACGGACGCTTTTTCATCTTCCGACACTGGCTTGCGCGATTATTGCGAGACGCGTCCCAGAAAGTTGTCCCAGTCCTTCCAGACCGGTTGCAGGCCACGTGCGGCGAGGGCATCGGCCACTTCCTGCGGGCGGCGTCCGTCGTGCGGTGAAAACTGCTCCAGTTCAGGGTGGTCATCGGCATAGCCGCCAGGCTGCGTTTTGGAGAACGCGCTGACATTATTTATCGCCAGCGGCACCACCCGATCGCGAAACCACGGCGATTCACGGGTTGACAGCGACAGCTCAATTTCCGGTGCCAGCAGGCGAAATGCACAGATGGTTTGTACCAGCTGACGCTCATCCATAATCGAGGCAGGCTCAATGCCGCCAGCGCAGGGACGCAGACGCGGGAAGGAGATGGAAAAGCGGCTTTGCCAGTAGTGCTTTTGTAGCCACAGCAAATGTTCCGCCACCATATAGCAATCCACACGCCAGCTGTCAGACAGGCCAATCAGCGCGCCAAGGCCGATCTTGTCGATCCCCGCCCGTCCGAGACGATCCGGCGTTTCCAGCCGCCAGAAGAAATCCTGCTTTTTGCCTTTCAGGTGGTGCCGGGCGTATTCGGCCTCATGGTACGTTTCCTGATAGACCATCACACCGTCCAGGCCAAGCGTTTTCAGTTCGGCATACTCTTCCTGCGCCAGCGGCTGTACTTCCATTTGCAGCGAAGCGAAACGGCGGCGAATCGCAGGCAGATGACGGCGAAAGTAATCTATGCCGACCTTACCCTGATGTTCACCGGTGACCAGCAGCAAATGTTCAAATCCCATTTCCCGGATGGCATCGCATTCGCGGGCGATCTCCGCCTCATCCAGCGTTTTACGCTTGATGCGGTTGCTCATTGAGAAGCCGCAGTAGGTGCAGTCGTTGGCGCACAGGTTGGAGAGGTAGAGCGGGACATAAAAGCTGACCGTGTTGCCGAAGCGCTGGCGGGTCAGGCGCTGTGCCCGCTGCGCCAGCGACTCCAGATAGTTGCTGGCGGCAGGTGAGAGCAGAGCCATCATATCGTCGCGCGTCGGGTGCGTCGCGTTAAGCGCCCGTTCCACATCGGCAGGCGTTTTGGCATTGATGCGCAGGCGAAGGTCATCCCAGTCCAGCGTGTGCCAGTGGTCGGTAAAGGTTTTCATGCGCTGGCCTCCAGAAAGCCGGTTAGCGGGCTGGTGGCAACGGCCTGGCTGCTGCGCGCGCCCGGCACCGCCTGACGCGCGAGAACACCTGCTTCGACGGCCAGCCGGAACGCGTTCGCCATCATCACCGGATCGTCGGCCACCGCAATCGCCGTATTAACCAGTACGGCATCAGCGCCCATCTCCAGCGCCTGTGCCGCATGGCTGGGGGCACCGATACCGGCATCCACCACTACCGGCACCGTTGCCTGCTCGATAATAATCTCCAGCATGGCGCGGGTTTCCAGCCCCTGATTCGAGCCAATCGGCGCACCGAGCGGCATAACGGCGGCGCAGCCGACCTCTTCCAGACGTTTGCACAGCACCGGATCGGCCCCGCAGTAGGGCAGTACAACAAAACCCTGCTTCACCAGCGCGTCGGCGGCTTTCAGGGTTTCGATAGGGTCCGGCAGCAGCCAGCGGGCGTCAGGATGGATTTCAAGCTTCAGCCAGCGAGTACCCAGCGCCTCGCGGGCCAGCTGCGCGGCGAATATCGCTTCTTCCGCCGTCTTCGCGCCGGAGGTATTGGGTAGCAGTGTGACACCCGCTTCCAGCAACGGTGCCAGGATCGCATCGTTCTGCTGGCGTAAATCAACGCGTTTCATCGCCAGCGTCACCAGCTGGCTGCCCGAGGCGCGAATGGCTTCTACCATCAGTTGTGAGGAGGCGAATTTACCGGTTCCGGTAAAAAGATGGGAATCAAAGGTTTTATCAGCAATACGTAGCATGTCAGCCTCCGGCGATAACCTGAAAAAGCAGGATCTGGTCGCCTTCCTGCACGATCTGTTGCTCCCACTGCTCGCGCGGCAGGATCTGTTGATTAAGCGCCAGCGCCGCGCCCGGTTTGAGTTGATGAAGCCTGTCGAGCAGAGCGGCGATGGTAAGATCGTCCGCGCACTGCATCGGTTCGTCGTTAAACAGGATCTGCATGACGACCTCCGCACACCGGGCAGCCGCTGGCGCGGCGCAGGGTCAGGCTGCGCCAGCTGTTCGCTCTGGCGTCAAAGAGCCGCAGTTCGCCTTGGCGGCTACGGATGCCGCTGAGTAACTTAATGGCTTCCAGCGCCTGTAGCGACCCCATCACCCCAACCACCGGACCCACCACGCCCGCGGTGCGGCAGTTACGCTCAGGCTCCTGCTCATCGGGCCATAGACAGCGATAGCAGCCGTAGGTCCACGGCGGCGTCAGCACCATCAGTTGACCCCCAAAGCCGACGGCGCTGGCGGTAATGAGCGGCGTGCTATTTTTGACGCAGGCCGCGTTAATGGCCTGACGGGTTGCCATATTATCCGTACAGTCGAGCACCACATCGGCCTGCGCTACCGCGTGGTTGAGCGCGTCGCCGGTGAGCCGTTGTTCCAGGGCTACCAGTTCGATATCCGGATTAAGCCGCGACAGACGCTGTTGCGTCACCTGTGCTTTCGGACGGGCGATATCGTCGGTAGTAAAGGCGATCTGGCGTTGCAGGTTACTCAGATGAACCTCGTCATCGTCCGCCAGTACCAGTGTACCGACGCCCGCGCCCGCCAGATAAAGCGCGGCAGGCGCGCCTAAGCCGCCAAGCCCGACAATCAGTACCCGGCTGTCGAGCAATTTTTGCTGGCCGTCAATGGCAATATCCTCCAGCAAAATTTGTCGGCTGTAGCGCATAAAATCACGATCGTTCATCGCCCACCCCCGCAAGATGAAGTAACTGCGCCGTGGCCGCCCGCCAGTCCGCCGCCTGGGTAATGGCGCTTACCACGGCAATACTGCCCACGCCGGTTGCCAGCACGTCCGGAGCGCGTTCAAGACTGATGCCGCCGATGGCGACGGTCGGGTAATCCGCAAGCCGCTGAACATGGCGGGCAAGCTGGTCCAGCCCCTGCGGCGCGGAAGGCATCTGTTTGGTTTGGGTGGGGAAAACGTGACCGAGAGCGATATAGGAAGGCCGTGCCGCCAGCGCGATATCGATTTCCATATTATCGTGGGTGGAGACGCCGAGACGTAACCCGGCAGTCTGAATGGCTTTCAGGTCGGTGGTTTCTAAATCCTCCTGACCCAGATGTGCGCCGTAAGCGCTGTGTTTAATCGCCAGCCGCCAGTAGTCGTTGATGAACAATCGTGCATCATAGCGGCGTCCCAGCTCAATAGCCGCCACGACGTCAGCTTCGACCTCTTCATCCTGTTTATCTTTAATACGCAGTTGCAGCGTGCGCACGCCCGCATCCAGCAGGCGGGCGATCCACGCCACGCTATCGACGACCGGGTACAGCCCCAGACGGAAGGGGACCGGGGGGAAATCAGGCTGATAACTCATACTTCCTCCTGGCGCAGGTAGATCTCGCCGCCTTTAGCCCGAAAGCTACTGGACATGTCCGCCATGCCGGATTCCACTTCCTGCTTCGCCGCGAAATCGCGCACTTCCTGGCTAATTTTCATCGAGCAGAATTTCGGCCCGCACATGGAGCAGAAGTGTGCCACTTTGCCGGATTCCTGCGGCAGGGTTTCATCGTGATACGCGCGGGCGGTGAACGGATCGAGCGCCAGGTTGAACTGATCTTCCCAGCGGAACTCGAAGCGTGCCTTCGACATGGCGTTATCGCGAATTTGTGCGCCCGGATGGCCCTTCGCCAGGTCGGCGGCGTGAGCGGCGATTTTGTAGGTAATCAGCCCCTGTTTGACATCTTCTTTGTTCGGCAGACCGAGGTGCTCTTTCGGCGTGACGTAGCAGAGCATCGCACAGCCAAACCAGCCGATCATCGCCGCGCCGATGCCTGAAGTGAAGTGGTCGTAACCCGGCGCGATATCGGTAGTCAACGGCCCCAGCGTATAGAACGGCGCTTCGTGGCAGTGCTCCAGTTCTTCGGTCATGTTGCGGCGGATCATCTGCATCGGCACGTGGCCGGGGCCTTCGATCATCACCTGTACGTCATACTCCCAGGCGATTTTGGTCAGCTCGCCCAGCGTATGCAGTTCAGCGAACTGGGCTTCGTCATTGGCATCCTGAATAGATCCGGGACGCAGGCCGTCGCCGAGGGAGAGCGAGACGTCGTAAGCGGCGCAGATTTCGCAGATCTCACGGAAGCGTTCGTAGAGGAAGTTTTCTTTGTGATGGGAGAGGCACCATTTCGCCATAATCGAGCCGCCGCGCGAGACAATTCCCGTCAGACGCCTGGCGGTCATCGGCACATAGCGCAGCAGCACGCCCGCGTGAATGGTAAAGTAGTCCACGCCCTGTTCCGCCTGTTCCAGCAGCGTATCGCGGAAGGCTTCCCAGGTCAGATCTTCAGCGATCCCATTCACTTTCTCCAGCGCCTGATAGATCGGCACCGTGCCGATGGGCACCGGACTATTGCGCAGGATCCATTCGCGGGTCTCGTGAATATAGCGTCCGGTGGAGAGATCCATCACCGTGTCCGCCCCCCAGCGGGTCGACCACACCAGCTTTTCCACCTCTTCTTCAATGGAGGAGGTGACCGCCGAGTTGCCGATATTGGCGTTCACCTTGACCAGAAAGTTGCGGCCAATGATCATCGGTTCCGACTCAGGGTGGTTAATATTGGCGGGAATAATGGCGCGCCCGGCGGCAACTTCATCACGCACAAACTCCGGGGTAATATTTTCCGGCAGGCGTGCGCCAAAACCCTGGCCCGGATGCTGCTGGCGCAGCACTTCACTGCGGATGCGCTCGCGGCCCATGTTTTCCCGGATGGCGATAAATTCCATCTCCGGCGTCACGATGCCATTACGCGCATAGTGCAGCTGCGTCACGCGCTTCCCGCTTTTCGCCCGCTTCGGCGTCAGCAGGCCGGTAAAACGCAGGTCGTCCAGTCCATCATCCGCCAGACGTTCTTTGGTATACGCTGAGCTGCGCTCAGGCAACGCTTCGTTGTCGTTGCGCGCGTCGATCCACGGTTGTCGAAGCTTCGCCAGACCCTGCTGGACGTTGATTTTGACCGCAGGATCGCCATACGGACCGGACGTGTCATACACCGGCACCGCGTCGTTGTCTTCAAACTGAGGATTTTCTTTACTGCCGCCGATAAGCGTCGGACTCAGCTGGATCTCGCGCATCGGAATGCGGATATTCGGTTGAGAACCAGTGATGTAGATGCGTTTTGAGTTCGGGAAGGCGGTGCCTTCGAGAGTGTCGATAAAGCGTTGTGCGTGCTCGCGTTGTTCGCGGTGGGTCATTTTAGGTTCAGACATAGCTCATTCCAAAAGTAAGGACGTGGCTTGTCAGACGACGGATGGAGTAATGGATGAACGTGCCCGTAACGGCAGGTCAAAAGCAGAATTACTCTTGTTCCCTTCGCAGGTATTAGCCTGATCAGGTTCCGCGGATCCCGAATTAACGGTCTCAGCCTGTGCTTTCACACAAGGCACTCCGACAAGATGTAACCCCTCCGCAGAGGGGCAATGTGAATAAATTACGCGCTAATCGTTAAGAACTCAAGCCGGGCGCGCAACGTTAGCTTCGTCATTGGCGCTATCTTTGAGATTGTTTTCAAAAGCAAGCTGAATCAAATTGTCTTCCAGCGTAAAGCGTGCGGCCAGCGACTCGCCGATACCGGAAAGCGCCTGCTGGAATTCGAGATAATTATCATGGTCGATGGCATTTTCCAGGCTGGAATCGTAATAAGCCATAATATCCTGAGTATTGGCTTCCAGCAGCGGATAAAGTTTAGTCGCGGCGATAAGTGGACTTGCCCCTTCCATTTCACTGGTAATGCGTTCATAAATACTGAAATGACCGGCAGAAAGGTACTCAACCAGGCTATGGCAAAAGTTATCAAGGGCTTTTTCGTCAAGCTGGGTAACTGATTCTTTACCCGGCTTGAGGCCAACAAGATTGTAGTAAGCCACCAGCAGCTGCTTGCGCACCTGTAGCCAGCGATCGACGAGCTCATTACTTCCTCCAACGCGCTCTGTCAGTCTTTCCAGGTGGTTTAGCATAAATGACCCCGTAAAATGTAGATTAGAAAAATTGTTCACTAAAAATGTAAAAATAATGTTATCAACATGCCAGTGAAACTAAGGTTGTGCAAGTGATTATGGTCCGTATTATTGAGAAGTCCGATCGTGGCTGGTGGATCGTCAGCCATGAACAAAAATTATGGCTGCCCGCTGGGGAATTACCACATGGCGAGGCGGTAAATTTTGATCTTGTGGGGCAGAGCGCACTCCACATCGGCGAATGGGAAGGCGAACCGGTCTGGTTAGTGCAGCAACAGCGTCACCGGGAGATGGGATCGGTGCGCCAGGTCATTACCCAGGATGCCGGATTATTCCAGCTCGCCGGGCGTGGCGTTCAGCTAGCCGAATTCTATCGCTCACATAAATTCTGCGGCTACTGCGGCCATACCATGCATCCAAGCAAGACCGAGTGGGCGATGCTCTGTAGCCACTGTCGTGAACGTTACTACCCGCAAATTGCGCCGTGCATTATCGTCGCCATCCGCCGCGGCGATTCGATCCTGCTGGCACAGCACACCCGTCACCGTAACGGTGTATATACCGTACTGGCAGGCTTCACTGAAGTCGGCGAGACCCTTGAGCAGACGGTAGCTCGTGAAGTGATGGAAGAGAGCGGGATTACGGTAAAAAATCTGCGCTATGTCACCTCCCAGCCGTGGCCGTTCCCCCAGTCGCTGATGACCGCGTTTATGGCGGAGTACGACAGCGGCGAGATTGTCATCGACCCGAAAGAGCTGCTGGATGCGGGCTGGTATCGCTACGACAACCTGCCGCTGTTACCGGAAGCAGGTACCGTGGCACGACGACTGATTGAAGATACTGTTGCCTTGTGTCGGGCAGAGGACGCGTAATTTCCTATATACTGTCGGGCATAACGTAAAAGGAAATCATGATGACCGAATTGAAGAACGATCGTTACCTGCGCGCGCTACAGCGTCAGCCTGTGGATGTCACCCCTGTCTGGATGATGAGACAGGCCGGGCGCTACTTGCCGGAATACAAAGCGACGCGCGCCCAAGCGGGCGATTTCATGTCGCTGTGCAAAAACGCCGAACTGGCCTGTGAAGTCACATTGCAGCCGCTGCGTCGTTATGCGCTGGATGCGGCGATCCTCTTCTCTGACATCCTGACCATCCCTGATGCGATGGGGCTGGGCCTCTACTTTGAAGCCGGAGAAGGTCCGCGCTTTACCTCCCCGATTACCTGCAAAGCGGACGTCGATAAACTGCCGGTTCCCGATCCGGAACTGGAGCTGGGCTATGTGATGAACGCCGTGCGCACCATTCGCCGCGAGCTGAAAGGCGAAGTCCCGTTAATTGGCTTCTCCGGCAGCCCGTGGACGCTGGCGACCTATATGGTGGAAGGCGGCAGCAGCAAAGCCTTTACCGTCATCAAAAAGATGATGTATGCCGAGCCGCAAACCCTGCATACGCTGCTGGATAAGCTGGCGAAAAGTGTGACGCTCTATCTGAACGCGCAAATTCGTGCGGGCGCGCAGTCAGTGATGATTTTTGATACCTGGGGCGGCGTGCTGACCGGGCGCGATTATCAGCAATTCTCGCTCTACTACATGCATAAAATCGTTGATGGCCTGCTGCGTGAAAACGACGGCCGTCGCGTGCCGGTGACATTATTCACCAAGGGCGGCGGTCAGTGGCTGGAAGCTATCGCGGAGACCGGCTGCGACGCGCTGGGCCTCGACTGGACCACCGATATTGCCGACGCGCGTCGACGGGTCGGCGATAAAGTCGCGCTACAGGGTAATATGGATCCGTCAATGCTTTATGCCGCGCCTGAACGCATCGAAGAGGAAGTGGCGACTATACTTGCAGGTTTCGGCCAGGGTGAAGGCCACGTCTTCAACCTTGGTCACGGCATCCATCAGGATGTCCCACCGGAACATGCAGGCGTATTTGTCGAGGCGGTTCATCGTCTCTCTGCGCCTTACCATCTGTAAGGAGTTGTTATGGATCTTGCATCGCTACGCGCTCAACAATTTGAACTGGCTTCATCAGTGATCCGCGAGGATCGCCTGGACAGAGATCCGCCTCAGCTGATCGCCGGGGCGGATGTCGGATTCGAGCAGGGTGGCGAAGTAACGCGGGCAGCGATGGTGTTGTTGAAATATCCCTCGCTGGAACTGGTCGAGCACCAGATCGCGCGCATCCCTACCACCATGCCGTACATTCCCGGTTTTCTCTCGTTTCGCGAGTATCCCGCGCTGATGGCGGCGTGGGAGATGCTGTCGCAGAAGCCCGACCTGCTGTTTGTCGACGGTCACGGCATTTCGCATCCGCGCCGTCTGGGCGTTGCCAGCCACTTTGGCCTGCTGGTAGACGTGCCGACCATTGGCGTGGCGAAAAAGCGGCTGTGCGGCAAATTTGAGCCGCTCTCCGACGAACCGGGCGCGCTGGCTCCGCTGATGGACAAAGGCGAGCAGCTTGCCTGGGTGTGGCGCAGTAAGACGCGCTGCAACCCATTGTTTGTGGCCACCGGCCACCGGGTTAGCACGGATACCGCCCTGGCGTGGGTACAGCGCTGTATGAAGGGCTACCGCCTGCCGGAGCCAACCCGTTGGGCAGATGCCGTCGCGTCACGGCGCACCGCCTTTGTGCGATGGCAGGAAATTAACGGCTGATTCAGGTAAACTGCGGCTAATTTCCGAATTTGAGATCTCATCATGCTACAAAACCCGATCCATCTGCGGCTGGAGAAGCTGGAAAGCTGGCAGCACACCACCTTTATGGCCTGTCTGTGCGAGCGTATGTACCCTAACTACGCCATGTTCTGCCAGCAAACCGAGTTTGCCGACCCGCAGCTTTACCGCCGTATTGTCGACCTCATCTGGGAAACGCTGACGGTAAAAGATGCGAAGGTGAATTTCGACAGCCAACTGGAGAAGCTGGAAGAGGCGATCCCGTCGGCAGACGACTTTGACCTTTACGGTGTCTATCCGGCGATTGATGCCTGTGTTGCCCTGAGCGAACTCATTCATTCCCGTCTGAGCGGTGAAACGCTGGAACATGCCATTGAGGTCAGCAAGGCCTCAATCACTACCGTTGCGATGCTGGAAATGTCTCAGGCCGGTCGGGAAATGACCGATGAAGAGTTGAGAGTGAACCCGGCAGTGGAACAGGAATGGGACATTCAGTGGGAGATTTTCCGCCTTCTGGCCGACTGCGAAGAGCGCGACATTGAGCTGATAAAAGGGCTGCGTGCGGACCTGCGAGAGGCGGGTGAGAGCAATATCGGTATAAATTTGCAGCAATGAGACAATAAAACGTGATTTAACGCCTGATTTGTCATGCCTGGAGGCTTCCCATTAGCCCCCCGTCTGGTCTACATTTGGAGGGCGAAAAAAAGTGGCTATCGGTGCGTGTATGCAGGAGAGTGCTTTTCAGGCATTTCCATCGCACTCGATGCTTAGCAAGCGATAAACACATTGTAAGGATAACTTATGAACAAGACTCAACTGATTGATGTAATTGCGGACAAGGCTGATCTGTCTAAGGCACAGGCAAAATCTGCTCTGGAATCCACCCTGGCTGCTATTACTGAGTCTCTGAAAGAAGGTGATGCTGTACAACTGGTTGGTTTCGGTACCTTTAAGGTAAACCACCGCGCTGAGCGTACTGGCCGCAACCCGCAGACCGGTAACGAGATCAAAATTGCCGCAGCTAACGTGCCGGCGTTTGTCTCTGGTAAAGCTCTGAAAGACGCAGTTAAGTAATATTGCGTGACAGCGAACAGTTTTAACGAAGGGGCGTTCTCGCCCCTTTTGTCTGTCTGGCGTCGGGTCCTGACGCTGGCAGGCGTGCTGTTGCTGTCGGCCTGCGGTCATCATTCGTCCCTGCCTCCGTTCACCGCCAGCGGCTACGCTGACGACCGGGGCGCGGTGCGAATATGGCGCAAAGATATCGACGGGGAGGTGCATCTCCTTTCCGTATTCAGCCCGTGGCGCAGTGGGACGACGTCTACCAGCGAGTATCGCTGGCAGGGCGATACCCTGGCGCTGATTGAACTCAATCTGTATGACACGCCTGCCGAACATATTCGGGTCCGCTTTGACGATCGCGGTGAACTCAGCTTTATGCAGCATGAAGTGAATGGCGAGAAACAGCAGCTCTCCAGTGACCGCATTGAGCTGTATCGCTACCGCGCTCAGCAAATTCGCCAGACCAGCGATGCGCTGCGTCAGGGGCGCGTCATGCTGTATCAGGGGCGCTGGCATCAGAACCACACCATTACCACCTGCGCGGGCGAGACGATTAAGCCAGACTTTGACGCGCGGGCGCTACGCCATATTGAGCGCCGCCAGAGCCATTCATCCGTTGACGTGAGCGTGGCGTGGCTGGAAGCACCGGAAGGCTCTCAGCTACTGCTGGTGGCAAATGAAGACTTCTGCACGTGGCAGCCGAAAGAAGATGAGTTCTGAGCTAAAGGACAGGTAAACGTAGCTGAAAAGCTCCCCGCCGGACGGAGGAGGGGAGCCTGGAAGAGTATTATTGCTGTTCGCGAGCAATCGCCCGATAGCCAATATCCTGACGGCTAAAACTGCCGTCCCAGTGGATATCCGCCATCAGCTTGTACGCTTGTTTCTGGGCTTCGGCGACGGTATGGCCCAGCGCCGTGACGCACAGCACGCGCCCACCGCTGGTCAGAACCTGATCGTTATCCGCAAGCTTCGTTCCGGCATGGAAGACTTTGCCGTCGGCCACTTCTTCCAGCGGCAGACCGTGGATCACATCGCCGGTGCGATAATCACCCGGATAGCCACCCGCCGCGATCACCACGCCCAGCGAAGCGCGTTCATCCCACTCTGAGGTTTTCTCGTCCAGATTGCCTTCGCAGGCTGCAAGGCAGAGTTCCACCAGATCGGACTTCATACGCAGCATGATGGGCTGGGTTTCCGGATCGCCAAAGCGACAGTTAAATTCGATAACTTTCGGGTTGCCCTGCTTGTCGATCATCAGCCCGGCGTAGAGGAAGCCGGTGTAGGTATTGCCTTCCGCCGCCATGCCTTTCACCGTTGGCCAGATGATCCGTTCCATGGTGCGCTGGTAAACGTCGCTGGTCACCACCGGCGCGGGAGAGTAGGCTCCCATGCCGCCAGTATTGGGACCAGTATCGCCATCGCCCACGCGCTTGTGATCCTGGCTGGTGGCCATCGGCAACACGTGCTCGCCGTCAACCATCACGATGAAGCTGGCCTCTTCGCCATCAAGGAACTCTTCGATCACGATCCGGTGGCCGGCGTCGCCAAACGCGTTGCCTGCCAGCATGTCGTGAACGGCGGCTTCCGCTTCTTCAAGCGTCATTGCAACGATAACGCCTTTCCCTGCCGCCAGACCGTCAGCTTTAATCACGATCGGCGCGCCTTTTTCACGCAGGTACGCCAGCGCAGGCTCAATGTCGGTGAAGTTCTGATATTCCGCCGTCGGGATAGCATGACGGGCGAGGAAATCCTTGGTAAAGGCTTTGGAGCCTTCCAGTTGGGCGGCACCCTCGGTTGGGCCAAAGATCTTCAGACCGGCGGCGCGGAAGGCGTCGACTACGCCGATCACCAGCGGCGCTTCCGGGCCGACGATGGTCAGATCAATTTTCTCGTTTTGCGCGAAATTCAGCAGTTCAGGAATATCCGTCGCGCTGACGGCGACATTTTGCAGCACTGGCTCAAGCGCCGTGCCCGCATTGCCCGGCGCAACGAATACGGTTTCAACCAGCGGCGACTGCGCTGCTTTCCACGCCAGCGCGTGCTCGCGTCCGCCGTTACCAATTACTAATACTTTCATCGTCTGCTCCGTGGATTAATGGCGGAAATGGCGCATATCGGTAAAGATCATCGCTATGCCGTGTTCATCGGCGGCGGCAATCACCTCTTCATCACGGATAGAGCCGCCAGGCTGGATCACGCAACTTACGCCTACGGCCGCCGCGGCATCAATACCATCGCGGAACGGGAAGAAGGCATCAGAGGCCATGGCGGAACCTTTCACCTCCAGACCTTCATCGGCGGCTTTAATTCCGGCGATTTTCGCAGAGTAGACGCGGCTCATCTGGCCTGCGCCGATGCCGATGGTCATCTTCTCTTTAGCGTAAACAATGGCATTGGATTTAACGAACTTCGCCACCTTCCAGCAGAACAGCGCATCGCGCAGCTCTTGTTCGGTCGGCTGGCGTTTGGTGACTACGCGCAGTTCGCCTTCGCTCACCATACCCAGATCGCGATCCTGAACCAGTAAACCGCCGTTAACACGTTTGAAATCCAGGCCTGGCACACGCTCCGCCCACTGACCGCAGGTCAAGACGCGCACGTTTTGTTTGGCGGCGGTGATTTTCAGCGCCTCGTCGGTAGCCGAAGGGGCAATGATCACTTCCACAAACTGACGGGAGATGATGGCCTGCGCCGTGTCGGCATCCAGCTCGCGGTTGAACGCGATGATGCCGCCGAACGCCGAGGTCGGGTCGGTTTTGTACGCGCGATCGTAAGCATCCAGAATAGAGGTGCTGACCGCCACGCCGCACGGGTTGGCGTGCTTAACGATGACACAGGCAGGCTCGTTGAATTCTTTGACGCACTCCAGCGCCGCGTCGGTATCAGCAATATTGTTATAGGAGAGTGCCTTACCCTGCACCTGCTGCGCGGTCGCCACGGAGGCCTCTTTGACACTCTCTTCTATATAGAAGGCAGCCTGCTGATGGCTATTCTCGCCGTAGCGCATATCCTGCTTCTTAATGAAGTTCAGATTCAGGGTGCGCGGGAAACGGCCTGATGCTTCTTTGCTGTCGCCATGATAGGCCGGAACCATGCTGCCGAAGTAATTGGCAATCATACTGTCGTAGGCGGCAGTGTGTTCGAAGGCTTTGATAGCGAGGTCGAAACGGGTATCAAGGGTTAATGAACCCTCATTACTGTCCATCTCATGAATAATGGCCTCGTAGTCGCTGCTCTTCACCACGATAGTGACATCTTTATGGTTCTTGGCAGCGGAGCGCACCATGGTCGGGCCGCCGATATCAATATTCTCTACGGCGTCTTCCAGTGAACACCCTTCACGAGCAACGGTCTCGGCAAACGGATAAAGGTTAACGACCACCATATCAATAGGCGCGATCCCGTGTTTTTCCATAATGCCATCATCCTGACCGCGACGGCCAAGGATACCGCCGTGTACTTTTGGATGCAGGGTCTTTACGCGTCCATCCATCATTTCCGGGAAACCGGTGTAATCGGAAACTTCAGTCACCGGCAGACCTTTCTCTGCTAACAGCCGGGCGGTACCCCCTGTAGACAGTAGCTCCACACCGCGTGCGGAAAGTGCCTGGGCGAATTCGACGATACCGGCTTTATCAGAAACACTGAGCAGAGCGCGGCGGACTGGACGACGTTGTTGCATGGTAAATCCCCTGGATTTGCAAATTACAGAGAGCGTTAGGTGAATTTTCTCGTAAAAACTCAGCTAACGCCCCAGGCGGGGCATCCTTCATTTTGCGCGAGCATTGTAACGAAAACGTTTGCGCAACGCTCGCGAATTTTCGTCCTTTTAACGATCTGTGGATAATTCTGTGTGTAAATGGGTATAACCAGGGGTTTTGCTGTGGAATGCAGCAGTCAGTCATTTTTGTGTAATTTAGGGGTTGCGGGCGCTCGAGAACTCCCTATAATGCGCCTCCATCGACACGGCGGATGTGAATCACTTCACACAAACAGCCGGTCCGGTTGAAGAGAAAAATCCTGAAATTCGGGGTTGACTCTGAAAGAGGAAAGCGTAATATACGCCACCTCGCGACGGTGAGCTGTAAGCCGCGTCGCAACTGCTCTTTAACAATTTATCAGACAATCTGTGTGGGCACTCGAAGATACGGATTCTTAAATGCCGAAAGGCAAAAATGAATACCAAGTCTCAAGAGTGAACACGTAATTCATTACGAAGTTTAATTC
>NZ_JADGMI010000003.1:481883-615571 GCF_015234305.1 Superficieibacter sp. 1612_C1 | reverse complement strand
TAAACAGAATTTGCCTGGCGGCAACAGCGCGGTGGTCCCACCTGACCCCATGCCGAACTCAGAAGTGAAACGCCGTAGCGCCGATGGTAGTGTGGGGTCTCCCCATGCGAGAGTAGGGAACTGCCAGGCATCAAACAAGAAAAACCCCGACCAACTGGTCGGGGTTTTTTGCTATTCTGCTGTCAGATGAAAAGGGATGATGATGTCTGATTTCTATATCCGTATCTATGAAAATAAAATGATCGTCCGTAACCTGGATAGTAAGCAGGAAGCTGCTGGCGCAGGACAATTTAGCAACCAGCGCATACTGATCGCTGACTTTCTTCAGGCTGCGGATTTACTTTCTGGCCTGTTCCAGAAAGTGACGCTTTCCTCAGGGTTATTTTCATTTTTTAAAACTGGCCAAACGCGTGTGGTAGTTCAGGCTATGGAAATGAATGAAGGGGGCCTTTCTCCTGTAGAGGACAGGGCAATTATGGAAATGACTCTTTTTGCTTTACGTAAAAAATGCCGCTTCCTGCTAGTGTTTGACGGAAATATTCCATTAAAGGATCATGAAGTCCTTACAAAAATGACCACAAAGAAAGCCGCTCAGGCAAAGAATATCGCTCGTTGAATTATCTCTGATCCCTTATCTTTGATACCGTAAATGCAGCAGCGGATAAGGCCGTCCCAGGTCATCCTTCTCTGAACGCCCCGTCACGTTAAACCCCATCTTTTTATAAAACCCTACCGCCTGATGATTTTGTTCATTCACGTTGGTGGTCAATTCTGGTGCCAGCGATAGCGCATGCTCGATCAGCAACCTCCCCACGCCCTCGCCACGAAAATCAGGATCAACAAACAGTGCATCCATATGCTGAGCCGTGAGTAGCATAAACGCCACTGGCTTATCCTCCTCCGTTGCCGCCACCCACAGCGGTGCTTCGGGAAGAAAAGCCCGCACCAACTCTTCCAGCTCCGCCCGGTAGGCAGGTGTAAGAAAATCATGCGTGGCGTCGACCGAGCGACACCAGATATCCGCCAGCATATATACTTCATCATGCCGCGATCGGCGGATCCTAATAACCATATTCTCTCCTTTTATCCATGCTTATATTCTAACGTAAGTATTGCCTTGAAACTTTCTCACCTTCAGCCTGCACGCTCGACATTATGGATATTCCTGGGTATTGTCAGCTATCTGGATGTCTAAACGTTTAAACGTATGCAGTGAGGATATAAGTTATGCCGATTCGGGTGCAGGACGAGCTACCAGCCGTTAATTTTTTGCGTGAAGAAAACGTCTTTGTGATGACGGCATCGCGCGCTACCGGCCAGGAAATTCGTCCGCTGAAGGTACTCATTCTTAATCTGATGCCGAAAAAAATCGAAACGGAAAACCAGTTTCTGCGCCTGCTGTCGAACTCCCCGCTTCAGGTTGATATCAGGCTGCTACGGATCGATGCACGTGAATCGCGCAATACGCCGACAGAGCATCTGAACAACTTCTATTGTAACTTTGATGAGATTTGCCACGAGAACTTTGACGGGCTGATCGTTACTGGCGCACCGCTGGGCCTGGTCGAATTTAATGACGTTGCCTACTGGCCGCAGATTAAACAGGTGCTGGAGTGGGCCAAAGATCACGTCACCTCAACGCTATTTGTCTGTTGGGCTGTACAGGCTGCCCTCAACATCCTTTATGGTATCCCGAAGCAAACCCGCAAAGACAAACTCTCCGGCGTCTATGAACATCATATTTTACACCCGCATGCACTGCTGACCCGAGGTTTTGACGACACGTTTCTTGCTCCACATTCACGCTTTGCGGATTTCCCGGCGGCGCTCATTCGTGATTACACCGACTTAGAGATCTTTGCTGAAACGGATAGCGGAGATGCTTACCTGTTTGCCAGCAAGGACAAACGTATTGCTTTTGTCACTGGCCACCCGGAGTATGATGCCAACACGCTCGCCGGTGAATACTTCCGCGATGTAGAGGCCGGTCTAAGCCCGGACGTTCCGTATAACTATTTCCCGAAAAACGATCCACAGAATAAACCTCGTGCCACATGGCGAAGCCATGGCAATCTGTTATTTACTAACTGGCTTAACTACTACGTCTACCAGATCACACCATACGATCTGCGCCATATGAATCCTACGCTGGAATAATCCTCCGCTTTTTACGATCCTAAAGCGTTTCAGCACGCTATTTAAGGCACCTTCGGGTGTCTTTTTCATTTCCGAAAACCACTTCAGTCTTTGTAATAAATTTATCTCTTTTGTTATCAGTGACTTGAGTGTTATTTATATTTAAAATGGAAATAGTTTTTGATTTTAAAATTTATTTAAGTAGTCTTGATTGTGCTGAACGAAAAACCGACAACGATCTTCCGTTCGCACGGTAGACGATCCTGGATCAACGACGACGAGGAGCAGCGCAATGACACAACAGGCAGCAACCGCAGATGAACTGGCCTTTAACCAGCCTTACGGTGAACAGGAAAAGCAAATCCTGACGCCGGAAGCCACAGAATTTCTCAGCGAACTGGTGACCCGGTTTACGCCAAAACGCAATCAACTTCTCGCCGCACGCGTTCAGCAGCAGCGGGATATTGATAACGGTACGTTGCCTGATTTTATTTCGGAAACTGCTTCCATTAGAAATGGTGACTGGACTATTCGTGGTATTCCGGATGATTTGCAGGATCGTCGCGTCGAGATCACCGGCCCGGTCGAGCGCAAAATGGTGATTAATGCCCTGAACGCTAATGTGAAAGTGTTTATGGCCGATTTCGAAGATTCACTGGCTCCCGACTGGAACAAAGTTATTGATGGACAAATTAACCTGCGTGACGCGGTTAACGGCACCATCAGCTATGCCAACGAAGCCGGAAAAATTTATCAGCTCAAACCTGACCCGGCAGTGCTGGTTTGTCGCGTTCGCGGTCTGCATCTGCCTGAAAAACACGTTACCTGGCGCGGCGAAGCGATTCCCGGCAGCCTGTTCGACTTTGCGCTGTACTTTTTCCACAACCACAAAGCGTTGCTGGCAAAGGGCAGTGGGCCCTATTTCTATCTGCCAAAAACACAGGCCTGGCAGGAGGCCGCCTGGTGGAGTGAGGTCTTCAGCTATACCGAAGATCGTTTTAACCTGCCGCGCGGCACCATCAAAGCAACGTTGTTGATTGAAACCTTGCCTGCCGTCTTCCAGATGGACGAGATCCTGCACGCTCTGCGCGACCATATCGTCGGTCTGAACTGCGGCCGCTGGGATTATATCTTCAGCTATATCAAAACCTTGAAAAACTACCCGGATCGCGTGCTGCCTGACCGCCAGGTCGTCACTATGGACAAGCCGTTCCTCAGCGCCTATTCGCGTCTGCTGATTAAAACCTGCCATAAGCGTGGTGCATTCGCGATGGGCGGCATGGCGGCGTTTATTCCCAGCAAAGATGCCGCGCGTAATGCACAGGTGCTTAATAAAGTGAAAGCGGACAAAGCGCTGGAAGCGAATAACGGTCACGATGGCACCTGGGTTGCTCATCCGGGTCTGGCAGATACGGCGATGGCTATTTTCAACGATGTGTTGGGTGAGAACAAAAACCAGCTTTCTGTTACCCGTGACAACGATGCGCCGATCACCGCCGAACAACTGCTGGCTCCCTGCGAAGGCGAGCGCACCGAAGAGGGGATGCGCGCCAATATTCGCGTGGCGGTGCAATACATCGAAGCGTGGATCTCGGGCAACGGCTGCGTGCCGATTTACGGCCTGATGGAAGATGCTGCGACGGCGGAAATTTCCCGTACCTCGATCTGGCAGTGGATCCATCACGAGAAAACGCTGAGCAACGGCAAACCCGTCACCAAATCCCTGTTCCGTCAGATGCTGGCGGAAGAGATGCAGGTGATTCAGGAAGAACTCGGCGAGCACCGCTTCAGTAGCGGGCGCTTTACTGACGCTGCGCGCCTGATGGAGCAGATCACCACTTCAGATGACTTAATCGATTTCCTGACCTTGCCTGGCTACCGCCTGCTGGCGTAATTCACCCTACAAAAATGGAGCATCTGCATATGAAAACTCGTACCCAACAAATCGAAGCATTACAAAAAGAATGGACACAACCGCGCTGGGAAGGCATTCGTCGCCCGTATAGCGCGGAGGAAGTGGTGAAATTACGCGGCTCGGTGAATCCGGAATGCACGCTGGCGCAGCTTGGCGCGGCCAAAATGTGGCGCTTACTGAATGGTGAATCGAAGAAAGGGTATATCAACAGCCTCGGCGCGCTGACCGGCGGGCAGGCGTTGCAGCAGGCGAAAGCCGGGATCGAGGCGATCTATCTTTCTGGCTGGCAGGTGGCGGCAGACGCGAACCTGGCTGCCAGCATGTACCCGGATCAATCGCTGTATCCGGCAAACTCGGTGCCGGCGGTGGTGGATCGGATCAACAATACCTTCCGCCGCGCGGATCAGATCCAGTGGTCGTCCGGTATTGAGCCAAACGATCCGCGTCACGTGGATTATTTTCTGCCGATCGTCGCTGATGCCGAGGCCGGTTTTGGCGGCGTGCTGAACGCTTTCGAACTGATGAAATCGATGATTACCGCCGGTGCAGCGGCGGTGCATTTTGAAGATCAGCTCGCCTCCGTGAAGAAGTGCGGGCACATGGGCGGGAAGGTACTGGTTCCGACGCAGGAAGCGATTCAGAAACTGGTCGCCGCGCGTCTGGCGGCTGACGTGATGGGCGTTCCGACGGTACTGATCGCCCGCACCGATGCCGATGCGGCGGATTTGATCACCTCCGACTGCGACGCTTATGACAGCGAATTTATTACCGGCGAGCGCACCAGCGAAGGGTTCTACCGCACCCGCGCGGGCATTGAACAGGCGATCAGTCGCGGTCTGGCCTACGCGCCGTATGCCGATCTCGTGTGGTGTGAAACCTCGACGCCGGACCTTGAGCTTGCCAGACGTTTTGCTGACGCCATCCACGCGAAATTCCCCGGCAAACTGCTGGCCTATAACTGCTCGCCGTCGTTTAACTGGCAGAAGAATCTGGACGACACTACTATCGCCAGCTTCCAGCAGCAGCTGTCAGAGATGGGCTACAAGTACCAGTTCATCACCCTGGCAGGCATCCACAGCATGTGGTTCAACATGTTTGACCTGGCGCATGCCTACGCGCAGGGCGAAGGCATGAAGCACTATGTTGAGAAGGTTCAGCAGCCGGAGTTTGCTGCCAGCAAAGAAGGGTACACCTTCGCGTCGCACCAGCAGGAAGTCGGCACCGGCTACTTTGATAAAGTCACGACCATTATTCAGGGTGGAGCTTCTTCCGTTACCGCGCTGACGGGTTCCACGGAAGAATCGCAGTTCTGAACACTTCCCTCTCCTTCAGGGAGAGGGTTGGGGTGAGGGGAAGCCCTTAAACAGGAGCCACGATGACGCGAAGCCTGGAATTACTCATAGCGCAAACCATCCTGCAAGGCTTCGACGCGCAGTACGGTCGTTTCCTGGAGGTCACCTCCGGCGCGCAGCAGCGCTTCGAACAGGCGGACTGGCACGCCGTTCAGCAGGCGATGAAAAATCGTATTCATCTCTACGACCATCACGTTGGCCTGGTTGTCGAGCAGTTGCGCTGCATCACCGATGGCAAAAGTACCGATGCAGAATTCCTGCTGCGCGTAAAACAGCACTATACCGCCTTACTCCCGGATTACCCTCGCTTTGAGATAGCGGAAAGCTTCTTTAACTCCGTCTATTGTCGGTTATTTGACCACCGCTCGTTAACACCCGAGCGGCTTTTTATTTTCAGTTCCCAGCCAGAACGCCGCTTTCGCACCATTCCCCGTCCGCTGGCGAAGACCTTCTCCCCTGAACACGGCTGGGAGACGTTGCTGGGTAAAATGTTAAGCGATTTACCGCTGCGTTTACCCTGGCAGGATCGCCTGCGTGATGTGGGCTACATCATCGCGCAACTGACGGAAACGTTCGGCGATGAGCTATTGCGCCAGGCGCATCTGCATATCGCCAATGAACTTTTTTATCGTAATAAAGCCGCGTGGCTGGTGGGTAAAATAGTTACCCCGGCGGGCACGCTGCCCTTTTTGCTGCCGATCCATCGCTCGGATGACGGCGAACTTTTTGTTGACGCCTGTCTGACGGGCAGTGACGAGGCCAGCATCGTGTTTGGTTTTGCCCGCTCCTATTTCATGGTTTATGCACCGCTGCCTGCCGCGTTGGTCGAGTGGCTGCGGGAGATCCTGCCGGGCAAGACCACTGCCGAATTGTACATGGCGATCGGCTGCCAGAAGCATGCAAAAACCGAAAGCTACCGGGAGTATCTGGCTTACCTCGCCAACTCCGACGAGCAATTTATTGAAGCGCCAGGCATTCGCGGCATGGTGATGCTGGTGTTCACCCTGCCGGGCTTCGACCGGGTATTTAAAATCATCAAAGATAAATTCGCCCCGCAAAAGGAGATGTCTGCGGCGCACGTGCGCGCCTGCTATCAACTGGTCAAAGAGCACGATCGCGTCGGGCGAATGGCGGATACCCAGGAGTTTGAAAACTTCGTGCTGGAGAAACGGCAGATCTCTGCGGCGCTGATGGCGCTTTTACAAGAAGAAGCGCCGGAAAAAATCGCCGATCTCGGCGATCGCATCGTTATCCGCCATCTTTATATCGAACGCCGCATGGTGCCGCTGAATATCTGGCTGGAGCGGGTAGAAGGCCAGCAGCTGCGCGATGCGATTGAAGAGTACGGCAATGCTATTCGGCAGCTTGCCGCCGCCAACATATTCCCCGGCGATATGCTGTTTAAAAACTTCGGGGTCACCCGTCACGGTCGCGTGGTGTTCTACGATTACGATGAAATTTGCTATATGACAGAAGTGAATTTTCGCGATATTCCTCCGCCGCGCTACCCGGAAGATGAACTGGCCAGCGAACCCTGGTATAGCGTTGCGCCAGGCGATGTCTTCCCGGAAGAGTTTCGCCACTGGCTATGCGCCGATCCGCGCATCGGTCCGCTGTTCGAAGAGATGCATGCCGACCTGTTTCGCGCCGACTACTGGCGTGCGTTACAGGCGCGTATCCGCGAAGGTCATGTAGAGGATGTGTACGCCTATCGCCGTCGACAGCGGTTTAGCGTGCGCTACGGCGCGACGGAACCTGCGCTTTTGCGAGCTGCTTTCCAGTAATGAAACGGGCGTCTGGCAGTTTACCCTCTGGTACAATATCGTCGTCTGCAAATCACAGGTGCAGGTATTTGATATGCTAACAACGAGGTGTAGTGCAGGCGGATTAATGATGATTTCACTGGAGTCGTCAATATCTTCTTTCTATTATGTCTGTATTGGACATTCAAGCCATTTTAGACGGGAGAAGAATGTATGCACGTTATGCCCGCGCAGCAAGCCAAGAACCAGTTTGGAGATTTATTGATGAAAGCCCAGCATGAACCGGTGGAGATCAGCAAACACGGTAAGCGAGTGGCCGTGGTTATTTCCCCTGAAGAATATGATCGTTTTACTGAACTCAAATTACAGAGTCTGAAAGCCGTTCTGGCTGAATCGCTGGCGCAGGCCGAGAAAGGGGATATACACAGTATTGACGACGTATTTGGACCCTTAACTCAGGATGAACTAAACGGCCATTGAGGGCAAAGCTAAGGGATGAGCGTTAAATTTACGACTAAAGCTAAAGAGCATATTCGCGCAATCAGAATTTATTCAACGTGCCGTTGGGGAAAGGAAGTTGCAGAAGTCTATTCCTCCGTCATTCGCGCGACGATAACAGGAGTTCTCGACAGATATCCCTCTCCCGGGCGTGACCGCAGCGACGATCTTTTTCCCGGTATCCGCAGCTTTCCAGTAGAAAGCCATATTATTTATTATCGTGAAATCTCGACAGGCATTCTCGTTCTGGCGATATTGCATGAAAAGCAGGATCCACATCATTCTCTGTAACGGTGTGCCAGAGATGCAAAATCACCGCACTCCGCCATAGGCCAGCGTCACCTCTTTCGCCGCCTTAATCACCATCGCACCAAACTCGGTCACCCGGTCATCGGTAATACGCGATATTGGCCCCGAAATAGAAATGGCCGCAAACGGCTCGCGATGTTCGTCATAAATACACGACGCCACGCAGCGCAGGCCGAGCGCGTGCTCCTCATCATCGAACGAATAGCCGCGCTTGCGCGTCTGGGCGAGATCTTCCTTCAGATGCAGCGGCGACACCAGCGTGGCATGCGTATACGCATGTAGCCCCTGACGATGCAGCAACCCGGTCACCTGCTCTTCGCTTAATTGCGAAAGAAACGCTTTCCCTGCGCCGGAGGCATGCATCGGCAGTTTGCCGCCAATAGGGGCCGACATACGCATCAGCTGCGTACACTGCACCTGATCGATAATAATCGCCTGATGATCGCTTTGGTCGAGCACCGCAAGGTTCACCGTCTCACCGGACTCTTCCATCAGCGAGCGCAGGATCGGGTGGACAATCGCCAGCAGATTACGACTCTGCAAAAAGCTGCTGCCGACCATAAAAGCATGCGCGCCTACGGACCAGTGCCCTAAGTCGCCCACCTGGCGGACAAAACCAAGCTGCTGCATGGTGGTCAATAAACGATGCGTCGTGGAGTTCGGTAAACCGGCCTGCTGCGCCAGCTCGGTCAGCGCGACGCTGCCGTTGGATTCAGCAATCCACTCCAGCAGCTTTAAACCGCGCGTCAGAGACTGAACCTGCCCGGTTGCCTGTTGTGCGGTGGCAGGGGCGGGCTTTCTGCCGCGTTTTGCGGGAACGGGGGCAACCATAAGCGACTCCTTTTCTGTATCGTGGAAATCATTTTCGTTTTATTTGAGTATAATGCAACAACAACCATGCTCATCGGATGAGTGTGAATGAACTTGTCTCATGTTCAGGACTGTTCTCTTTTCCGCCTGCACGCTTTGTGCCAGTATGGCGTGTTACGTTGAGCGTTGTCGGGAGCGAGTGTGAGTAGCAAAGTGGAGCAACTGCGTGAGCAGTTAAACAAGCGTATTCTGGTTCTGGATGGGGGCATGGGCACCATGATCCAGGGCTACCGTCTGGATGAGCAGGATTTTCGCGGCGAGCGCTTCGCCGACTGGCCGTGCGATCTGAAAGGCAATAACGACCTGCTGGTATTGAGCCAGCCAGAGACTATCGCCGCTATCCACAGCGCCTACTTCGAGGCGGGTGCGGATATCATCGAAACCAACACCTTCAACTCCACGTCTATCGCGATGGCGGATTACCAGATGGGATCCCTGTCGGCGGAAATCAACTACGCTGCGGCAAAACTGGCACGCGCCTGCGCCGACGAATGGACTGCCCGCACGCCGGAAAAACCGCGTTATGTCGCAGGCGTTCTCGGTCCGACTAACCGCACGGCGTCTATCTCTCCGGACGTGAACGATCCGGCGTATCGCAACATTACTTTCGATCAGCTGGTGGCGGCGTATCGGGAATCCACCAAAGCCCTGGTGGAAGGCGGCGCGGATCTGATCCTCATCGAAACCATTTTTGATACGCTCAACGCCAAAGCCGCCATTTACGCGGTGAAAGAAGAATTTGAAGCGCTGGACGTGGAACTGCCGATCATGATCTCCGGCACCATCACCGACGCCTCCGGCCGCACGCTCTCCGGCCAGACGACCGAAGCTTTTTATAATGCTCTGCGCCACGCCGACGCGCTCACCTTCGGCCTGAACTGCGCGCTGGGGCCGGACGAACTGCGCCAGTACGTGCAGGAACTCTCGCGCATTGCCGAATGCTACGTCACCGCGCACCCGAACGCCGGGCTGCCTAACGCCTTTGGTGAATACGATCTCGACGCCGACACCATGGCGACGCAGATCCGCGAATGGGCGGAATCGGGCTTCCTGAACATTGTCGGCGGCTGCTGCGGCACGACGCCGGAGCATATCGCCGCCATGAGCCGGGCGGTTGACGGCCTGCCGCCGCGCCGGTTGCCGGATATTCCGGTGGCCTGCCGTCTTTCCGGGCTGGAACCGCTGAACATCGGCGACGACAGCCTGTTCGTCAACGTCGGTGAACGTACTAACGTTACCGGTTCCGCCAAATTCAAGCGCCTGATTAAAGAAGAAAAATACAGCGAAGCGCTGGATGTGGCGCGTCAGCAGGTGGAAAGCGGCGCACAGATTATCGATATCAACATGGACGAGGGGATGCTCGATGCCGAGGCGGCAATGGTGCGTTTTCTCAATCTGATTGCCGGTGAGCCGGACATCGCCCGGGTGCCCATCATGATCGACTCCTCCAAATGGGAGGTCATTGAAAAAGGGCTGAAGTGTATTCAGGGCAAAGGCATCGTTAACTCCATCTCAATGAAAGAGGGCGTTGCGCCGTTTATTGAGCATGCGAAAAAGGTGCGCCGCTACGGTGCCGCCGTGGTGGTGATGGCCTTTGATGAAGTCGGCCAGGCGGATACCCGCGAGCGTAAAATCGAGATTTGCCGCCGCGCCTATAAGATCCTGACCGAAGAGGTAGGTTTTCCGCCGGAAGACATTATCTTCGACCCGAATATCTTTGCGGTCGCCACCGGCATTGAAGAGCATAACAACTACGCGCAGGATTTTATCGGTGCCTGCGAAGACATTAAACGCGAACTGCCGCACGCGCTGATCTCCGGCGGCGTCTCCAACGTCTCCTTCTCGTTTCGTGGCAACGACCCGGTGCGCGAAGCGATTCATGCGGTATTCCTCTATTACGCTATCCGCAACGGCATGGATATGGGCATCGTTAACGCCGGGCAGCTGGCGATATATGACGATCTGCCCGCCGAGCTGCGCGACGCGGTAGAGGACGTGATCCTTAACCGCCGCGACGACAGCACCGAGCGGATGCTGGGTCTGGCAGAAAAATACCGTGGCAGCAAAACCGACGAGGCCGCTAACGCTCAGCAGGCGGAATGGCGCTCCTGGGAGGTGAAAAAGCGTCTCGAATACTCGCTGGTCAAAGGCATCACCGAGTTTATCGAGCAGGACACCGAAGAAGCCCGCCAGCAGGCGACGCGGCCAATTGAAGTTATCGAAGGGCCGTTAATGGACGGCATGAACGTGGTCGGCGATCTGTTCGGCGAAGGCAAAATGTTCCTGCCGCAGGTGGTAAAATCTGCCCGCGTGATGAAACAGGCGGTGGCGTATCTGGAACCCTATATCGAAGCCAGTAAAGAGAAGGGCTCCAGCAACGGTAAGATGGTCATTGCGACCGTGAAGGGTGACGTGCACGACATCGGCAAAAACATTGTTGGCGTGGTGTTGCAGTGTAATAACTACGAAATTGTCGATCTCGGCGTGATGGTTCCGGCAGATAAGATCCTCAAAACCGCCAAAGAACTAAACGCTGACCTGATCGGCCTCTCCGGGCTGATTACCCCTTCGCTGGATGAAATGGTGAACGTGGCGAAAGAGATGGAGCGCCAGGGCTTTACCATTCCGCTGCTGATTGGCGGCGCGACCACGTCCAAAGCGCATACCGCGGTGAAAATCGAGCAGAACTACAGCGGCCCGACGGTCTACGTACAAAACGCCTCGCGCACCGTCGGCGTGGTGGCGGCACTGCTGTCTGCTACTCAACGCGATGAGTTTGTCGCCCGCACCCGTAAAGAGTACGACACCGTGCGCGTTCAGCATGGGCGCAAGAAACCGCGCACGCCGCCGGTGACGCTGGCGGCGGCGCGTGATAACGATCTGGCATTTGACTGGCAGAGTTATACACCGCCGGTCGCGCATCGCCTGGGCGTGCAGGAAGTCACCGCCAGCATCGACACCCTGCGCAACTATATCGACTGGACGCCGTTCTTTATGACCTGGTCGCTGGCGGGAAAATATCCGCGCATCCTCGAAGATGAGGTGGTGGGCGAAGAGGCGCAGCGCCTGTTTAACGATGCTAACGCTATGCTCGATCAATTAAGCGCAGAGAAATCGCTCAACCCGCGCGGCGTGGTGGGACTCTTTCCGGCCAACCGCGTGGGCGATGACATTGAAATCTACCGCGACGAGACGCGCACGCATGTGCTGACCGTCAGCCATCATCTGCGCCAGCAGACGGAGAAAGTCGGTTTCGCCAACTACTGTCTGGCCGATTTTGTGGCACCGAAACTGAGCGGCAAGGCGGATTATATTGGTGCCTTCGCCGTCACCGGCGGGCTGGAAGAGGACGCGCTGGCAGAGGCGTACGATGCGCAGCACGACGACTACAACAAGATCATGGTCAAAGCAATCGCCGACCGTCTGGCGGAAGCCTTTGCTGAATATCTGCATGAGCGGGTGCGTAAAGTGTACTGGGGTTATGCGGCGCACGAAAACCTCAGCAACGAGGAGCTGATCCGCGAGAACTACCAGGGGATTCGCCCCGCGCCGGGTTACCCGGCCTGCCCGGAGCATACCGAAAAAGGGACTATCTGGCAGTTGCTGGATGTCGAAAAACACACCGGCATGAAGCTCACCGAGTCTTTCGCCATGTGGCCGGGAGCTTCGGTCTCTGGTTGGTATTTCAGCCACCCTGACAGCAAGTATTATGCTGTGGCGCAGATCCAGCGTGACCAGGTTGAGGATTATGCGCGACGTAAAGGCATGAGCGTGGCCGACGTCGAACGCTGGCTGGCACCGAACCTGGGGTACGATGCGGATTAATCATTAACGGATTTACAACCCTGAAAGGAAGCACACTATGCGTTTAAAAAAGGGCATTTACATTTTCTGGGGGATCATGGATCTGCTGGCGCTGGCGAGCTATATTGCGCTGGCGATCCATATGGGCCGGATCCCTTTCATCACTGATGTCGTTCATTTTCGGGATTTAGTGGCCAGCTACGGCGCAGGCGGCGGGCTGGTCATCTGGATACTGACATTATTTGCAATCGGCTTTGTTCTGAAGATAACGCTGTTCTACTCGGCATGGTCGTTTATCGGTAAAAGAGACATCAACACCCTGTTTTTCATTATTCAGGAAGGGATGCGGATTATCACCTTCACCGGCTCCATTCCTCTCCTTACGTTGCTGATATATTCCACAGGAGTCAACGGTGTTGGGGTCACGCTACCAACTTTCATTGCGGTGGAAATACTTAAAATAGGCTCTGTCGTCTGGTGCAAAACGGCTAAAAGCCTGCCTGCCGCGAAATAGCGTCTTACAACAAATGAGGCGTTCTGTAACCGTCTTGTCACTTTATTACAGTTAACCACTTATACTGAGGTAAGCGCCGCGCTGAACACGTGCGGCGTCTGCTCGTTTTTGTATGAAGGACACTAATAACAATTAAGGAGGCACTCCTTCCGTGTTAATCCTGCTTCACCTGCTTTCTGCCGTCGCCCTGCTGGTCTGGGGCACCCATATCGTGCGCACCGGCGTCATGCGCGTCTTCGGGGCGCGATTACGTACCGTCCTTAGCCGCAGCGTTGAGAAAAAACCGCTCGCCTTCAGCGCGGGTATTGGCGTGACCGCGCTGGTGCAAAGCAGTAATGCCACCACCATGCTGGTCACATCGTTTGTCGCGCAGGACCTGGTGGCACTCACCCCGGCGCTGGTGATTGTGCTTGGCGCTGATGTCGGGACCGCGCTGATGGCGCGTATTCTTACCTTTGACCTCTCGTGGCTATCGCCGCTGCTTATTTTTGTTGGCGTCATCTTCTTCCTCGGACGTAAGCAGTCGCGCGCCGGACAACTGGGGCGTGTGGCCATCGGCCTCGGCCTGATTTTACAGGCGCTGGAGCTTATCGTGCAGGCCGTCACGCCTATCACCCAGGCCAACGGCGTGCAGGTTATCTTTGCCTCGCTTACCGGCGATATCATGCTGGACGCGCTGATTGGTGCGGTCTTTGCCATCATCAGTTACTCCAGCCTGGCGGCCGTACTCTTAACGGCGACCCTGACCACGGCAGGCATAATCTCCTTCCCGGTGGCGCTGTGCCTGGTCATTGGCGCAAACCTTGGCTCCGGCCTGCTGGCGATGCTTAATAACAGCGCCGCCAATGCCGCTGCCCGCCGGGTAGCGCTGGGAAGTTTGTTATTTAAGCTGGTGGGGAGTCTGATTATCCTGCCATTCGTGCATATGCTGGCGAATGCGATGGACAATCTGCCGTTGCCGGAAGCCGAAATGGTGATCTACTTCCACGTCTTCTACAACCTGATCCGCTGCCTGGCGATGGTGCCTTTCGCAGGTGTGATGGCGCGTTTTTGCGAGCGGGTGATCCGCGACGAGCCGGAGCTGGACACGCGCCTGAAGCCGAAGCATCTGGATACCAGCGCGCTGGATACGCCAACCCTGGCGCTGGCCAACGCCGCGCGGGAAACCCTGCGCATGGGCGACGCGATGGAGCAGATGCTGGACGGCCTGAAACAGGTGATGCACGGCGAACCACGCCAGGAAAAAGAGCTGCGCAAACTCGCCGACGATATCAACGTGCTCTACACCGCCATCAAGCTCTATCTGGCGCGGATGCCGAAAGATGAACTGGCGGAAGAGGAGTCCCGGCGCTGGGCGGAGATTATTGAAATGTCGCTCAACCTTGAACAGGCTTCGGATATCATCGAACGCATGGGCAGCGAAATCGCTGATAAATCGCTGGCCGCGCGGCGCGCATTTTCTCTGGAAGGCGTAAAAGAGCTGGATGCGCTTTACGATCAGCTCCTCAATAACCTGAAACTGGCGATGACCGTCTTCTTCTCCGGCGATGTCACCAGCGCCCGCCGCTTGCGGCGCAGCAAACACCGTTTTCGCATCCTCAACCGCCGCTACTCGCACGCGCACGTTGACCGCCTGCATCAGCAGAACGTGCAGAGTATCGAGACCAGCTCGTTGCACCTTGGGCTACTGGGCGATATGAAGCGTCTGAACTCGCTGTTTTGCTCGGTGGCTTACGGTGTGCTGGAACAGCCCGACGAGGATGATGAACGGGATGAGTATTGATAAAGAGCTTATCCAGCGCTGCTTTTGATTACCTGCCCGGCGGCGCTTCGCTTGCGCGGGCCTACGGTTGCCGCCCTGGCGCGTTTTTGTAGGCCGGATAAGCGAAGCGCCATCCGGCATTCAACGCACCGATGGTCAAAACCGGTGACCCGCCTCAAGCGCAACCGCCTCTTCACCGGCCCTGAACACATAAGTGGTGTTTGAACCACCGATGACGCCAGCAAACGGGATACCAGCTTAACTAAAAATAATAGCGGATCCCTGTCCGAAATCGATATTGTTCGCGCTCATATTGGTTCCATCGATCAAGCCATGAGAATTCAACGTACGGCTTCCACTGAGGCGTTAATGTATAAGTCAGCTTATTATTCAACTCCCAGTTATGATCTTTTCCATTTTTACTATGAAAGTCATTTATATGGATAAAATAATCGGGCTCAAAAGTATATGCCCATTTTTCGTTAAGCTTGAGGTTCCAGTACATAACAAACTGATGGGTGCTGTCTTTATTTTCATTACTATCAAGGTCAACACTGTCATAGTTTTTATTGTTATATCTATATCTGAACGTAACATTAAAATCAGGAGTGAACTTATAGTTAAAATCAACATACGGCGATACGGTTGAGCCGTCAGTACTATCTGTGAGAATCAGTGCAGGTAAAATAGTAAATTCAGTGGTTGGTTTAAAAAGCGGATACCACCCTTCAAGCTCATTGTAGCTGTGCTTGAACTGATCCAGTTTACCTGTGTTGTAGGCATTGGTAAGCATAATGCCAGCACCTTGATTAAAGCTATATCCCCCTCGAAGAACAAATTCATGTTGCTCAGAGGCGGTATTATAAGCTTCACGACCTTCAATCCATGCACCGGCCGCGTGGACTGAAATGGGATGAATAACACTTATAATAAAAATAAGAGGTAATTTTATTTTCATTTTGTCTTCCTGAGAATTGGATAATAGCTGTTATAACGCCAGTCCAGTTAAATGGCGGTAATAATAGTCAATATATAATATTTTATTCTGCTGCGTTAACATCTTCTATTATTTTGCGTGAGGGCTCCTGTAAAGATAAAGATTTTTGTTTTCCTAAGAATTTAATTCCCACAAGCGTTATTAGCCACGCCACGCATCCCATAACCATGTATGTCGAAGCAAAACCATACTTATCGTAGAAATGTCCCGCCAGTGGGTTGATTGCTGTAATGCCGAGATAATTAAAGCATCCGAGCACCATATATATGGTTCCGGTTAGACGCTTATCGAAGTGCTCTGCAAGGAATTTGAAAATAGAAACCAGCAACAGTGCCATTTCCAGCCCATAAAGTGGCTTAATAACAATAATCATCCACGGATGGGTTGCGAGTGCAGAAAGCACCAGACGGAGCCCGATAACGAATCCAGCCAGGAGAAGACCATTCCGTGCCCCAATACGGTTAATCAGAAACGGGATAGAGAACATGAGAATAAATTCACACGCTGACTGAACAAATCCCATATATCCCAGAACAGCATTACCTGTCCGATGATCAGCAAAGAAAGTAACGAAATAACGTGGGAACTGTTGTTCTGCACTTTGCATCATCCAGATAATGCCCCCGTAAAAGAGCATCAGAATCCAGAAACTGGCATGCTGGAACAGTACCCGGACGTCTTTACGGTTCACTGGCTCCTTTCTTGATTCATTAACTGCCTGCCAGTCGATATCATCTCCCTGTGTTTTGAGAGTAAAAAGGATAAGTAAAACAGCAACTGCACCACATGACGTTATCATGAAGTTAAAATGAGGATTGATGTTAAATAACTGCCCGGCAAAAATAGAAGCTATCGCCCAGCCAAGCGATCCCCACATTCTGACGCGACCGAATTCAAATCCGAACGCCCGGCTGTATCGATCTGCGTATGTTTCAAAAACCAGCACACCCGCAAGATAAGCAGTTCCCAGATACAAACCACCCAGAATCATTCCCATAACCATACTGGTCATCAAAAGGTACTGATATATATAGATAAAAAAAGGCGCTGCGAAAACAGAAGCAATAGCCACACAGGTGAGCAACGATTTTTTCAGTCCTAGTTTATCCATAATGAAGCCAAAGACAGGTTTTATTGCTAATGCAAACAATGCATTTACAGACAACGTATATCCTATCTGAGTACTGGTGAATCCGACATTATCTCCCAGCCATATAGCCAGAAAAGACCATGTTGCCGACCAAGAAAAATAAAAAAGAAACAAACATAAGCTTATGCGCACATAAGCGTTTTTAGAAGCTAAAGACTTCATTTTAATCACCTCTCTCTCCCGATGAACGCCCGGAACATACTAGTGTCAACATACCAGGACGTATTTTTTTTGCTGACGGAATATCTCTCTGGATGGGTAACGCTTCCCAGCGCAAGAAATACTTTGGTGGCAATTTATAAAGCTCTGGGATGACCTGCACTTTCGCTTCCGGAGCTAGTGCTTCGTAAGACACATAAAACCGTTCCGGAAGAGGCGAAACAGAATGCGAATATGTTTTGCTCACATTTAGAGTTTCTTGATCCAGTAACCAGGTTCCGCTTTCACCGGAAGATAATTTAAAATCAACGCAGATATAGTTCTCTTTTAAATAGGGCGCGGATATGATGATATCCGGAGGGATCGAGCCCATTCCGCTGAATTCCCAGCGAAACTTCCAGTCGCTAATTTGTTTTTTATGCCATTTATTTCCTTCCGGTCGGGCAATCCATGCCTGAGAAAAACCTTTTTCATCATAACGGTGCCAGGTGATCAACGGACGGCGTTTGGCATCGAAACCAATATTCTGGCTCATATTAATTAGTCCGCGTTTTACAGGACTGGCATCAACAATATCGCCCTTTTTCAGGGTTATTGGCACAGGTAGACGATATCCGTCGTGCGAATACCATTTCAGCAGATCCGGGCTGCGTGCATAGGAGAGGTCATGGCAGGTTTCGCAATGTGGAGTGTCCCTCCACATCCAGATCATATGCCACTGATTATCTGGGCCAAATATCGGCAAGCGGGCGTATGCGTTTCTGAGCCCTTCGCCACTCAACAAGGGATTTTCCTGTAGTCTAATCCATTTATTTTCATCTTCGTCCCAGCGGTTGTAGATATCGTCACCATTTCCACTTTCTCCATCACGGTAACGGAAAAAAAGCTCTTCGTTCTTGCCATAGAAAAAAAGTGGGTACGTGGCGCTATCCTCCCTTTCTCCGGTCATTTTTCCCAGAACCAGGGAATGAATATCGTAAGGCTTCGCTGAACGGAACCAGACCATCTTATCTTTGTGCATATTGCCTGATAGATGAATGTGTCCTTTATTATCCATTGCCAGAGTCAGGTAATTATGGCTATCATATTCAGTCTGATGCATGAATCTTTGTTTTTCGGGTAACCATTCACCTTTCGGGTGACTGATTATCCATCTGTCTTCGTCAGAGACGCGACTTGCTACCGTTATGCAGTGGTTTTCATCATAATAAGCAGCATAGAATTTATCTTTTACCAAAAGTGCATAATCCACAGTAAAATCAGAACAACACGTTCCGATTTCAGAGGTTGTTATTTCCTGGTGCATTTCAAACTCCAATTTTTCAATTTATTTTGCTGATATACCAATCTGAAAATATAAAAGCGTTGAAAATTTCACACTGACAACATAATCATGGAATGGAATAATAGTAAAAATATAAATCCATATAAAGTGTTACCTACATCACAAACAAAACCTGTTTTGAATTATGAACCAGAGAAATTTAAACTGATTGCGCACCAAAAACCTACCTTTACCATAAATTTAGTTTTATTGTCGTTAGCCAGTAACTTGCTCCAGGAAAAAGCAGTCGATGAGATTTTTCGTACTGAAAAAAACTTTGTGTTTTTGCCAGGGATAATAAAAATATGGCAGGGATTTAAAGAATAAATACTGATATCCGAAGGAGCCCGAAGCCGATTTTTTCCACTTCCCGCTTGCTGACGCTTTCCGCCATCCTGACTATAGCCAGTGCAAACCAGGAACATATCTCTAATGAGAGCGTTTGCCAGTTGGGTCATAGCCTGGTGAACCGCAGCCAGTTGATTCCTGCGCTGGCACATCTGGAAGCAAAAGCTGACCAGCAGCTTTTTGCTGCGGATTAACAGCATTACCATGAAATACGCCTTGCAGAGTTGTAGTGGCGAGGCGTATTCATCATGCTGACAGGGCAGGGGGAATGTAGGGTAATCCACATTCTGCGCACATAAGCAAACGCATATCTTTTTTCCTCCCCATCAGGTGCGGTATATTTCGCTTTTACAGGAGAATTTATGCTGCCCGACTCATCCATCCGATTAAATAAATACATCAGTGAAAGCGGCATCTGCTCGCGCCGCGAGGCGGATCGCTTTATCGAACAAGGCAATGTCTTCATCAACGGCAAACGCGCCACTATTGGCGATCAGGTGAACCCTGGCGATGTGGTAAAGGTTAACGGTCAGTTGATTGAACCGCGCGAGGCGGAGGATCTGGTCTTCATTGCTCTGAACAAGCCGGTGGGCATCGTCAGCACGACGGAAGACAGCGAGCGCGATAACATCGTCGATTTCGTTAACCACAGCAAACGCGTGTTCCCGATTGGCCGTCTGGATAAAGACTCGCAGGGGCTGATTTTCCTCACCAACCACGGCGACCTGGTGAATAAAATTCTGCGCGCCGGTAACGATCACGAGAAAGAGTATCTGGTGACGGTGGATAAGCCAGTTACCGACGAGTTTATTCGTGCAATGGGCGCGGGCGTGCCGATCCTCGGCACGGTGACGAAGAAGTGTAAGGTAAAAAAAGAAGCGCCGTTTGTGTTCCGTATTACCCTGATTCAGGGGCTGAACCGCCAGATCCGCCGCATGTGCGAACACTTTGGCTATGAAGTGACGAAGCTTGAGCGCACACGCATTATGAATGTCGGCCTGTCAGGCTTGCCGCTGGGTGAGTGGCGCGATCTGACCGATGATGAGCTGATCACTCTGTTCAAGTTGATTGAGAACTCATCTTCAGAAGCGAAACCGAAGGCAAAAGCGAAGCCGAAAACGGCGGGCATCAAGCGCCCGGTGGTGAAGATCGAAAAGTCCGCTGAGAAAGAGAAAGCGCGCCCGTCAGCAAACGGTAAACGCTTTACCTCGCCGGGACGCAAGAAGAAGGGACGTTAACGTCTGCCGCGCGTCGGCGTGCTCGCCGACCAGGAAAACGATGCTTCCGTATCGGGTTTATAAGCCTGCTTTTTCTTTGCCTGGCGGGCTTTTTTCGCTTCTGCTTCTCGCTGCACCATTAACTTATCGATGTACTCTTTCTTCACGCTATTGGTCTCTGCGTTGGTCAGCAGGCGGCCGTGCGCAATACGGGCGCGGTCGAGCAGCGTTTTCAGTTCGCGCTGTTCACGCTCAGTCATCTCTTTTTGGGTAATGCGGGGGAGTGCCATGTGGGTGCCCTCATTCAGCTAGAGAGTCCAGTGTACGGCAATAAAGAAAGGGCGGATAGCATTTACTCCGCCAGCCGCACCTTTCCGGCAAAATCCTGCTGAGTATAACCCGTTGTTTTAAAGCCTTTATCCGTGATGATGTTATCAATCTCTTTCAGGGTCGCGATGCACATCACACCGTCCTGGCCAAATTTGGTATGGTCGGCAAGGATCACCGATTTTTTGCTCATGGTAATCATCGCCTTAGCGACATAGGCTTCGTCAAAACTTTTCACCAGTACGCCATGCTGAGGGGAAATACCGCCAGCGCCGATAAAACAGATATCGGCATGGATAGCGTTAATTTGCTGGCAAACCGAAACACCAAGATTGGCACGAAAATGGTAATCATATTCACCGCCTAATACATAAACCCGGGCCTGAAGGTTATGTTCTTTTATTTTATCGGCGATTAAGGCGGAATTAGTAATCACCGAAAAGGCGATTGGTGGTAAGTGTTCGGCGAGAATAAGATTGGTAGTACAGGAATCAATAAACAGCGTATCCCGCTCGCTGACCATGCTGGCGGCCAGTTTAGCAATCGCCATTTTCTCTTCACGATGCGCATCAATGCGGGCGCTGAAAGCATCTTCCTGAACCACCTGCTTTTTGACCGCGCCGCCGTGAATTTTGGTAATTTGGCCTTCGGTCTCCAGCAGGGAGAGATCGCGGCGAATGGTCTCTGACGTGACGTTTAGCGTTTCCGATAATTTAATAACGGTCACTTCACCGAATTTGTTTACTTCATCAAGAATATGTTTTCTTCTTTTTATCGGGTTCATTATTGTCCGCCAGCGTCATGCTTTGCCGCATGGTAACTGGATGCGCAGGTCAACGCAACCACTCCAGCGCCCGGACGATACCCTCGTCATCATTGGTGTTGGTGACATAGTTGGCCTGCTGTTTTACTGACTCCGGCGCGTTACCCATCGCGATACCGATGTCGGCTGCGGCAAACATACTGACATCATTTTGCTGGTCGCCAATCGCCACAACCTGCATCGCAGGGAGTGATATTTGGCGGGTAAGTTGGCTGACCGCATAGCCTTTATTTATTTCCACGCGTTGAATATCAATATAATTACCACCGGTAATCGTGGCATTAAAACCAGACGGAAGATGGTTATTAATGTCGATATTAAGCTGATTTATTTTTGACTGCTCCGCCACAACGGTAATTTTATAAATATCAGAGCGCTCAAAAAGCGCACCGGGCGCGGCGGAGAGAAGCGGGAGCATAAATAATTCGGCCTCATAGGTCGTCCATGGCGCAACGGGCCGATCGTAACGGTGATAAATCGCCTCTGCGCTAAAGAAATGGTGCGCATAGCGGGAAAGGGAAATATGCCGGTCGATATCCCGCAAATCCATGCAGGAGAGCGCGGCCGAATGCGTAATACGTTGTTGTGTCATCTCCAGGATCTTTCCGCCGTTAAATCCGGCGCACCAGCTAAACAGCGCGTCAACATTTTGCTGTTGTAGCAAGCGCACCATTGAGGAGACCGGTCTGGCGGAACAGGCGGCAAGCTGACCGCCGCGCTGGTGAAATTGCACCAGCGCCTGACGTGTACGCGGACTAATTATCTTCTGCGACGTCAGTAACGTTCCGTCCAGATCGGTGACCAGCAACATATTTCCCATCCCTGAAAGACGAATTAATGGGTGATAAACGGTGTAACGGCCTGTTTAGCGGCGTTGCAAACCATATTGTCAATGGCTGTACCGACCACCAGAATATTGACGCCGGTATCTTTAAACGCTTTGGCATTGGCGACGTTAATGCCACCCTCTGCCAGCGTCGGCACGCTTACCGCGCCCACCAGCGCCTTAAGGCGATCTTTAATAGTCTGGGGGATATCACCCGCCGCTACGCCTTCATAGCTCATGCCGGTCATCAGGCCAATCATATCGACGCCAATGTCTTCCATCCGTTTCGCCACGCTGGCCACTTCTTCCGGCGTGCGTGCCGCAATGCCGAAGGTGTGCAGGTCGTCCGGATGACCGATATAGGCATCGACGGTCAGACCGTACTGGTGGGCGAGATCCACGATATCCTGCAAATCATCCCAGTCCGATTTATGGGTATGTAACCCATCGGCCCCGGCGCGGGCAATCTCCAGGATCTCCGTTTCGTTAAGCGGGACGGGCAGGGTTTCAGTAAAACCGCCTGCAATGCCGACGGTGATGAAGATATCGTCCGGGACGACATTACGCACGCCCTGTACCGCCTCGGCCATTTGACCGTTGGTGATTTCATGGCGGATCTGCTCCGCTGCATGCATATTGCTGACGCCTTTATGGCCGCGCGCCAGCGCCAGTGCCGGATGGTTCGGCTCCAGCAGCTTAACGCCTGCTTCGCAGACCGCCTTCGCCAGGCGAGCATCGTCGCCGGTGATCCCCGTACTGAGGATGGTTTGCCCGCCGTGCAGCGCGATGGCATCTTTCACTTTCTGTAACGCTTTGGCGCGTTTTTTATTCATATCGCCTTTAAACATGGTGTACCTCTGGTGTTGGTGCATGAACTTAGTGAGTTGCCGTAACGGATTCTTTCTGTACGACAGCCTTAAAACGGTTGGCAATAATGGTGGTGATACAGGTCAGCACCATGATGGTGAACATCACAATCGCCATCTGTAGCGCATTGCTGGACAGGAACGGTGAGGCGAACGCAGGAACATACGCCACGCCTTTGACGTTAAAGAAGCCCAGCATCATGCCGCCGAGGCCCGCCCAGACGATGGCGGAGCCGAAGACGATTTTGTTGGCGAACATGAACGGATAGGCGGATTCGACAAAGGTGCCGAAGCCCAGGTTGATGAGCAGGCCGGGCGTGGCGACCGCTGCTTCGCTTTTTTCACGTGGCGCGATGACGTTGGCAAGATTAATACCGGCAGCGACCATCACCAGGCCGACCATATCCACCGCGCCGAGGAAACTAACGCCGGATTTTTCCATCTCCAGTAGCACCAGCGGCAGGATCACCGCGTGATAGACGCCGCCGAGAATGGCAGGCCAGATAACCAGTCCTGCCAGCAATCCCGCCAGCACCGGGCTGAACGCCAGCGTACTTTCGATCGCCAGTTTGATGTAATTACCCGCACCCAGCGCCAGCGGACTCAGCAGATAGTGCATGATCAATCCGGCGGCAAGGCCCGAGATCCCGCCCGCCACGATGTTGACGGTGGTCATTGGGAAGCGCCAGTTGAGGCACAGTTCAAACAGCCAGCGGACAAAAATACCGGCCAGCAGACCGCCGATGATCCCGCCGATCAGGCCGCCTTCAACGGAGAGCACCCCGGCGACGACCCCGGAAACAATCGAGACTTCATCCAGCTCGGAAATCTGTTTTGCCGCGAGCACGGCGACGAGAACCGGCAGACCTTTCAGCAGGATTTCAAAGATATCGTTGAGTTTTTCCAGCCCCGGAATGTGGCTCAACGCCAGAACGATCGCCATGGCAATAAAGCCCGGCAGGGCAGGGATCATAATGCTGCGGATATTAAAGCGTTTCAGCAGGCTTTTCCCGGAACCACCCTGTGAAGGGGAGGCGCTGCCCAACTGCGGTTTGTACTTGATGCCCCAGTGTTTACACAGCGACGCCACGAAGGAGACGGCGCGGGTACGGCTGGTGGTGCCGGTCGTGCCCGATGTGGCGACCACGTTTGCACCTTTTGCCGCCACCAGCGCCATGGAGGTGCCACCGGTGCCGACAATCGGCGTTTTCATCTCAACGGCGGCGGCAAAGACCGCCTGGTTGGCACTCACCGGATCGGCGCTCATCACCACGATCCCGTCGATCTCGCCGTTGCGGATCATGTCAGCGATCCGCCGATCGCTTTCTACCACCGAGGCGTTCACTTCCGAGAGCTTACCCTGAAAGATTCGCTGTGGTTTTTGTTGGTTCTCTGTGGTTAATGCAAAAACGGACGCTGGCGTCGTCGGTTTTGCGACGTCCATTGATGCTTCCGCTGCAATAAACTGCACGGCGGCGACATTGACGCCTGCGGCTTCACACTGCTGGTAAATTTCCTGGAGCAGCTTTTCTGGCTCTGCGCCACCCAGGTTGTAGAGGTTGCCTCCACTGCTTCCAATAATCGCAATTTTTTTCATAGCGGCCTCGAAGATAGGGTAAGGGTTTTATCTGTGTTGTAGTGAAATCATAATCCCAATTAAAACAAAATAAATCAACATTGTGTAAGCGCTGAAAATCAATTACATAAAATCGTTTATTAATTAATTCATTGAATTTAAATGAATAATATGAATATTTGTTTTATGTGGTAATTTGTGGTTTTGTGACGAAGTTCAAAAGAAATGCGGCAAGAAATGGAGGGAGAACCCCTCCATCGTGGCAGGGTTAATGTTGCCTTACCGCTTTAGGCTTCTCATTAATCGGCTTACCTGACCAGTAGCCAGCCAGCAGCGAACCGGAAAGATTGTGCCAGACAGAGAACAGCGCGCCAGGAAGGGCGGCCAGCGGCGAGAAATAGATTTTACCGAGCGCGGCAGCGAGACCGGAGTTCTGCATCCCGACCTCTATCGCCAGCGTCCGGCAGGTGGATTCATCGAAGCCGAACAGCTTGCCGCCCCAGTACCCGCCAAGCAGACCGATAGCGTTATGCAGGATCACCGCGACAATAACGACCAGCCCGACCGAGGCAATATGGCTGGCGCTACCGGCAACCACGGCGCTAATAATCGCCAGAATACAGAGCATTGAAAAAGCGGGAAGGTAAGGTTCTACCGCCCGTACCACGCGCGGAAACAGGTGATGGACGATCAGACCGAGCGCGATTGGGATCACCACAATCTGTAAAATACTGACCAGCATTCCCATTACGTCTACCTGAATATGCGCGTCCACATACAGGCGGGTCAGCAGCGGCGTTGCCACCACGCCGACCAGCGTCGACACCGAGGAAATCGTGACGGACAGCGCCACGTCGCCTTTTGCCAGATAAATCATCACGTTCGACGCCGTACCGCTGGCGACACTACCCACCAGCACCATCCCGGCAGAAAGATCCGGCGGCATCTTAAACAGCATTGCCAGCAGCCATGCTGCCAGCGGCATCACCAGATAGTGCAAAAAAATGCCCGCCGCGACGGGCGCAGGGCGTGACAGCACCCGCTTAAAATCGGCGATGTTCAGATGCACACCCATGCCAAACATGATCAGCATTAGCAGCGTACTGACCCACGGGCCGATGGGGATGAACGTCGCGGGCGTGTAATACGCGATAACGGAGAGCAGCAGTGCCCATAGCGGGAACAGCCGGGTCAGTATAGAGAGCATCTTGTTTTCCTCAGGGATGTTGTGCGTTGTGTTTTTTTATAAAAAAGCCGGGATCGAGCCCGGCCATAGGTATTGTTTATCGTGTGGGGAGATTTTATTCAAACAAATTATGATGAAGAGGCTTCATGTGGATGAGAGTGTGGCCTGTTGACAGCAGCCAGTGCTTTACACATGAGGCTGAAATCATCCACAATATCGTTAAACGTCGCGCCACAGGAAAGGTCAAAAGACGATGCTTCACATAATTATGTTTTTATTATCGAAAAAAAGTACGGATTTGAAGAAATTCTGGCGTGAAGAAATCACTACTAAAAATAAACTCAGTCTTTTTCGCCTCTGGCTTGCTCATAAAGATCGTAATCGTCATTTTTTATTGTGGTGGCGTCTTGCCAGCCAAATGTATCTTCATGGCAACAAGCCGCAACGGCGCGTGGCCAAAAAAATAAACTGGTCACTACAGTGCCGGTATGCCTCTGACGTGGCATTAAAAGCTACTATCGGCCTTAATCCTAAGTTTGTTCACCTGACCGGGGTGGTTATTTCAGGGAAATCTATTATTGGCGATAACGCGGTTATCTATCAAAACGTGACGATTGGGTTGAGAAAAGAGGGCGATCCGGCTGCGGCGACGATAGGTAATAATGTGAATATTGGCGCGGGGGTATGCATTCTGGGGAAGGTGAATATTGGGCATAATGTGAATATCGGTGCGATGTCGCTGGTACTTTCTGATATTCCGGATAATGCTACTTATATTTGTAAAACAGAGCCAGTGATAATGATCCGAAGTAAAAAAGAGATATAGCCAGTAGAGTACCGGCTATAACTGGATTTACAGAATGAGATCGCTCACCTGTCGCTGCGCACACTTTCCCAGCTCAATCCAAAGCGCGCCAGATATTTACGCAGGCGATCGGCGTCATTCGGATTGCTTTTCTTCTGCCGCGAGACGGCAAACAGCATCCTTCCGGCCTCCGAGAGCGAGTTGCACTGGCGACAAACGCGGATCACCGTTTCCAGCTGGCTCTGCTCAAAAAGGTCGATCTCTTCGCTTATTGCCGGAAGGGAGAGCTGTGATGAGGGCTGCCAGCTTTGTTTCAGGCGTAGGATCTCTTCTTCAACCAGTTCCATGGTGATCCGTCCCTGTTCGGCAAGCGTAGCCATACGGGCGACGGACGAACCCAGTTCGCGGAAATTCCCTCGCCAGGCGGCCTGTGGCGAGCGGGCGAAACGGAGATAATGCTCGCGGGCCTCTTTATCAAAGCGGACCTGCATCTGACGGTCAGCCGCGAAACGTTGCAGTTCATACTCAACGTTGGGCGCAATATCTTCCCGCCGTTCCGCCAGGCCGGGCAGGGCAAAGGTCCACATATTAATACGGGAATAGAGATCTTCCCGGAAGCGGCCCTCAGCCACCCACGTCTGCATATCGCGATGTGTCCCGGCGATAAGCTGGAAGTCGCTATGAACTTCTTTATCTGAGCCGAACGGGAAAAACGTTTTTTCCTCTATCGCTTTCAGCAGCATGGCTTGTTCATCAAGGCCCAGTTCCGCAATCTCATCCAGAAACAGCACGCCGCCATCGGCTTCGCGCAGCAGGCCCGTTCGCGGCTGGAGCGCGCCGGTAAATGTCCCTTTTACATGACCAAACAGCGTCGACATCGCGTTATCACCCCGCAGCGTGGCACAGTTCACTGCCACCAGTTTACCCGCGACCAGATGGCGTGACTGGCGTAGCTGATAAATTCGTTTTGCGAGGAAGGACTTACCCGCACCCGTTGGGCCGGTGAGCAATATCGGCGCATCGGAACGTAAGGCCACTCGCTCAATCTGATCGATCATCCGGTTAAACGTCGCGTTGCGGGTATCAATCCCACTTTTCAGAAACGAGACAGATTGTTGTTGTTCGCGCTGAAAACGGCTGGTCAGCGTGCTGTAACGGCTGAGATCGAGGTCGATAATTGAATACGTTCCCGCCGCGCGATTGTCGTCCTCGCGATTTTTTAGTGGGCCAGTTTGCAGCAGGCTGGCGGGAAGATAGCGCGCTTCCGTCAGCAGGAACCAGCAAATCTGCGCGACGTGCGTGCCGGTAGTAATATGCACCAGATACTCTTCGTGCTCGGTATCAAAAGAGTAATGGCTGGCAAAATCGAGGAACGCCGCGTAAACCTCTTCAAAATCCCACGGATCGTCAATGGCGACGGTATGCGTACGTACCTCAGTTTGCGGGGAGACCTCCTGGATATCTCCCCGAAGCTGTTCCGTCATTCCCCGGTCTTTGGCCTGGTAGAGTAGCTCCAGGCGATCGACAGGCAGGTCGGGCTGCTGACATAGCCCCACCGTTGGCCGCCATTTCACCCAGCGATTAGCCCGTTTACCGCGTTTATCCAGTACCGTACCAATAACGCCAATCACCACCCGCCGCTTTTTCATTCTTATCCTTAAAGATAAATAACACTTCTAAAAGATAAGTTAAGCATAGCATCTGAACTCAGGTACTTAAACCATGTAAAAATAAAATTACTAAATATCAGATACTTAAAAATTTTATTCCACAAAATCGCATTCTGGCACGCTTCTGGCAAAAGTCTATCCGTCAGCACGCCGGGTTACGCAGGGGTTACCGCCCCGCCGGCGCTCCGGGAACGGCACGGGTCGTTATCCAGGGAGCGTTCCGCCAGCGGAAAGACATTTGCGAAAAGTCGGTTAACTCGGGTTCGATTCCCGTATTCGCCCAACAGGTGAACACTGGTTGTTTACATAGGCAGTACCCGGCAGTCCGCAGTCAGGATTGCCTCAGGTTGGGGCCGGTAATGATGCCGGGTCGTCGGCAAAATCGTCAGGTAACGGATGGCGCTTCCCCGTCGGCTTCGCAACTGCACCCGCCTCAGCATTGATAAACGCAGGGAGTATAAAATGAATAAAAAAATGAAAATTCGTAATGGTCAGTTAGGGTTACTGGCAAAAGAGGGTGATTACTATCAGATTCTGGAAGCGGGTGAGCACCGCTTGCCGTGGTTTACCACCCCGGACGTGACGCTGATTGCGCGTGATGGTAGCGAGGTTCCGGCTGATTTGGCGGACACGCTGCGTCGTTTCCATCCGGAGTGGGTAGACAAATATTGCCTGGTTGCAGATACCACAGAGAACGAAGCCGCCGCGCTCTATTCGCACGGCGTGCTGCTGGAGATTATTCCGCCCGCCTCCCGCCGTCTGTTCTGGCAGGATAGCGAGAACCTGCGGCTGGTAAGAATGGATACTCGCGATGTTCACGTCCCGACGGAAATTATGCAGGCGGTATTACAGCCTCGTGCTCGCGATAAGGCGGTGAAAGGACGCGACATTATCCTGACGGTCAACGTGCCTGCGTGGCATGCCGGCGTATTGAAAATCGATGGAGAAACCCAGGCGTTACTGCCGCCGGGCCTCACCGCGTACTGGAAAGTGAACCATCTGGTAGAAGCGGAAATCGTCGATTTGCGTCTTCAGGTACTGGAAGTGGCCGGTCAGGAAATTTTAACGCGGGATAAAGTGAATTTGCGCCTGAATCTGGCAGCGAACTGGAACTATAGCGATGTTTTGCAGGCGTTTAGCCAGTTGACGAAGCCGGTGGATCATCTCTACCGGGAATTACAATTCGCGCTGCGCGAAGCGGTAGGCACCCGCACGCTGGATGAACTGCTGGAAAATAAGCAGATTATCGATGACGTGGTGAGCGCGCAGGTGGCGGAACGCATGGCGTCCTTTGGTATGACCGTGGCCTCGCTGGGCGTGAAAGATATTGTGCTGCCGGGCGATATGAAAACCATTCTGACAAAGCTGGTTGAGGCGGAGAAATCGGCCCAGGCCAACGTTATCCGTCGACGGGAAGAGACGGCGGCGACCCGTTCGCTGTTGAACACGGCTAAAGTGATGGAGAGCAACCCGGTGGCGTTGCGTCTGAAGGAGCTGGAAACGCTGGAACGTGTGGCAGAACGCATCGATAAAATCTCGGTTTTCGGCGGCCTTGACCAGGTGCTGCACGGTCTGGTGAATATAAAAGGAGAGGCCTGATGAACGGTGTCAGTGAGGCAATGCAGGCCCGCGTAAGGCGGGTGCTGAGTGAAGTTGAGCAAAAATACGCGGTAAAAGTGCTGTACGCCTGCGAATCGGGCAGCCGTGGCTGGGGATTCGCCTCCCCGGACAGCGACTACGATGTGCGATTTTTATATGTTCATGCGCCCGAGTGGTATCTGCGCGTGGAGGCTGCGCGCGATGTTATCGAACTGCCGATAGATGATGAGCTGGACGTCTGCGGCTGGGAATGGCGTAAAGCGCTTGGCCTGTTGAAAAATGCTAACCCTACGCTTATCGAGTGGCTGGACTCACCCATCGTTTATCAGCAGGATGAGATGACGATATCGGTACTCAAATCGCTGGTCCCACAATGGTTCTCACCACTGCGCGCACGCTGGCACTATTACTCCATGGCGCGGAAAAATTTTCGCGGCTATTTGCAGGGGAATGAGGTACGGCTAAAAAAATACTTCTACGTGCTGCGTCCCTTGCTGGCGGTACGCTGGGTGGAAGCGGGGAAGGGCGTGCCGCCAATGCGTTTTGCTGAGCTGCTGGCGGGAAGCGATCTGGACGGCGCGTTACGTCAGGAGATTGATGAACTGGTGGAGCGTAAACAGCGCGCCGGGGAAGCCGAATATGGCCCGCGCCGCCCGCGACTGCATGCGTTTATTCGCGCGGAACTGGCCCGGGGAGAGATCCCGCCTGTGCTTCCGGATAGCCGGGAAGGCGATGTCGGAGAACTGGATCGTTTGTTGTTTCAGACGGTAATGCGCCGGGCATAAAGCCCGGCGTTATTTATGGATGGTATTGCCAGCTGCTGACCAGGGCATACAGGTGACTGGGCGAATAGCGCCAGCTTTCTTTTAACTGCAAGAATTCCGCACAAAACTCGCTGCAAAATAGCCGATCCTGACGTTGTGTATTGCAACATAGCAGGCCCAGCGCTCCCCGCCAGTCATAGCGCTTGCCGCAGTGTTGGCGAAAAAACGCCTCTACCTCCTGTAGGCTGACGTTAAGCGGCAGTTTATCCCACTTATCCGCCGGTAATGGCATCAGCTTGCCGCGTACTCCTCTGTCACGCAGAGATGACGAGTAACAAAGGTATTCATTCTCACCGCGAGCCACGGCCAGCTCGCAGTGGGAATAGATGCCGCGCGTTACTTTGCGCGTCACCCAGTCGGCGATTCTGGCGATCCCCCGGTGCTCAGCCCGGCCTTTGTAGCAGGCGAGCCAGACAACGGTTTCACTCATGGCTGCCAGCCTGTTGAATAGTCATACTCCATCACCGCCTGGATATCTTCCAGTGCCTCGACCGCCGCAATATGCTGCTGCGCGTTGGCGAACAGGCGCATATCGTGATCCATCGTGACGGACTCGAACTGCGCGGCAATGTCGTTAGTTAAGGCAATCAGACCGTTATTTTTGGTCTGCCACATTAACCCTTCCGGGATTTGTTTGGCCTGGCCCATCCTGGTCAGCGACAGTTGCTGGATACGGCTGTTGGCGTCACTGTGGAAATGGTTGCCGTCGATGATGATGTAGTCGGCGGTAACTTCATTACGGTGAGTTTTGATTTGCTGGATTTTACTTTTTTTTATTTCGACAAGAGCCAACAACATATGATTCTCATCAAATACCCACTCACCTTTTTCCAACTTGTAAAAATGACCTGGTGGTTGAGCAGTAATAAATGACTTAGTTTCGCTATTAATCCAAACGCATTTGTTGCTGTTTGCGTATTCTTGCCATTGCTGATCATTTAATTCAATTAAAGATCCTCTTTCTGGATAGTTGTAGAGATCGGTATCCATCCAGTCCAGAACAATGAATGATTCTGGATCATAATATGCATATTTTGCCATTTTAATTTACCATGAAATTCTTACAAAACCGGGAGAGCCATTTGTACCACTTGTTTTATCATAACCTTTAACAAAACTCTCATAAATTGATGACGTTATATAAATATAAGAGCCTCCACTACCCCCTGCTCCATAACCTGTTGCATTTGTTTGGGGAGTTAACGTTGCAATTGCACGATCTCCAGAGAGCCATTCAGTAGTGGCAATTGCAGGGCTTCCTCCGTTACCATACTGAGAATCTTCTCCCTCATCACCAGGATATAAACAACCAAAGGCAGCATTTTTTAATGTTCCATCAGGAAGACCATCAGGGAAATTATAAAATTTAACTGTAGGTTGATCTTCATGTACATGATAAATATTTGCACCACCTGAGCCACCTTTTGAAATTATATTTGAAAAAGATGAATCTCCTCCGTCAGCACTGTATTTTACCGTTATTGTTTTATCCATTAATGGATTATAGCTTGGTGTAGTATTTATAAAAGGTCCACCAGCACCTCCTGCACCTATCATAATAGGATATTTTTCACCAGGTTTGACTGTTATATTACGTACTATAATTTTACTTGATTTACCACCGCATGCTTCGTAATAATTAACTTGAGTAGAACCTTCTCCATGACCTCCACCGGCCCCACCTCCACCTCCGCCCATAACTTCAACAAACAATGTGGTGACACCTGCTGGCACTGTAAAAGTCCCATTTGTAGTAAAAAACTGTGTATGAGTATGATTCGCAGGTGCCGCCGCACTCGCCTTATCCATCGCCGCCTTTACCGCGCTCGGCGTGGCGGCCTCAGTGGTGCTGGTACTATCAGTTGAATTATTAAGCTTAACGATCCCTTTCTGCGTCAGCGTACTGTCTGGTACGCCAGTAATTTGACTCCAGGCGTGTGTATGGCTGGCAGGTGCTGCTTCATTCGCTTTATCCATCGCCGCTTTCACCGCACTCGGCGTGGCCGCTTCCGTCGTACTGGTGCTATCAGTGGCGTTATTAAGCTTAACAATCCCTTTCTGCGTCAGCGTACCGTCTGGTACGCCTGTAATCTGGTTCCATGTATGGGTATGGTTACGCGCTTCCACCATCGCCGCTTTTACCGCCTTTGGCGTGGCGGCTTTTGTCTCGTCATCGCTGTCGGTGGCGTTACTGAGCTGCGTAAACCCTTTTTGTGTCAGCGTAGCGTCTGGATGGTTGGTAGAATGCTCGTGTTCATCCAGCAGCGAATCAACATAGTCGCGCGTTGCAAGAACGATGCTGGGATCAACGGTCAGCGTTACTGCTGTAGTATTCGAGACCTCCATAATCAGCCGAATACAGACCTGCTTACCACAGCCGCCGGGTAACAGAGGCTTGTAAGACTCGGGGAATTTACCGATAGCGATCAGTTCACCGTCGGCATCGAATACACCCACTTCGCGTACATACCAGCCGCCGATATCTTCCGGTAACACCAGTTCAGCGATCAGCCAGTTCGGATTATTCGGCGCAACCTTCAGGGTATTCATATCGCCGCGCCAGACTTCGTGACGTAATTTTGTCTGGCTGGAGGTTGGCTCATAATATTGCCCGCCGCTATCGCCAACTGCCATCTTTTGCAGATGCAGTTGTTTTTTATCCGCCAGAGCACTGGCGATTTTCGCCATTCCCCTGTCGGTCAGGAGGGTATAAAACTCATTATCCATAATTACTCCGGGTAAATAGATGTAACTTCAAGGCTCCATTGCCCTGCACCGAAATAGATCGGTTTTGTTTGTTGAACTTCCAGAATCTGAAAAGGTAATACCGTCGTTATTTCACCACCATAAAGCGCGCTGCCTATTACAGGAATGGCACTTTGATTAATTATCCAGACGATTAACGCTTCCAGTTTTGAACGCACGTTTTTATATTCATGGATGAGATTAACAAGGTTATTAAAGAGATTCTCATCCATGCCCTGGTTGATCAGATCAATTTCAACTTTAAAAAAATACGCCTTCCCCCCATACTCAAACCACTCAGCAATAGTGCTTGGCAGCGATAATATTTCCAGTACGCGGCGGACGGCCCAGGGGGTGCCTTTATATTTGTGCAGTTCAATCGCCTGCTTAATCAGTTCGCGCTTTTCCTGCTCATCGCTGGCGAATAGCCAACCTTCCAGCCCCTGCACGTGGAACTGTTCCGCCAGCGACGGCAGGGCAGAGGCATCGACCAGATCCACCAGATAAACCAACAGCGCCGTCAGGTCGAGCCGGGCAAAACGTTCAGCGGCGATATTCGCCAGAATCGAAAAGCGTTCATCGCTGGCCAGCGGTGGCGGCAGGAGTAATTTATCCATCGCTGACTCCGGCAATCGTCACGTCGATAGCGGTACACTCCGCCCACTCATGCGCCTGCAATACCTTTTTGGTCGGCAACTCCAGCGCCACGTCGTAAACGCCATTCACCTGGAGCACTTTGATGATCTGGTTTGGCACGATGTCCTGGCCTAATCGGGTCTGGCGCTGTTGCGTCCACGTGCTGATAGCCTCGCGCGCGGCGGCAAGCGTGGTCTGCTGATCGGCGGTGGTAAACAGCGTCAGCCGGGCGCGGATTTGATAAGCCATACGCGGCGCGCGTTTTGCGCTCACCTTGTCGGTTAGCGGGCGCTTTTTCTCCTTGCTCACTTCCCGCTCGATCTGCTCAAGCAGTTCCGCGCCCGGCAGGCCGTTCAGGGTCAGCGGATAGATCTCCACGCAGCCTTCTTCCAGCCCTTCATCCGGCCCCAGTACCGCCACGTCGATAATCGACTGGCTGACGGAGAGCGTATGAAAGCGGTAGGCACCATAGCTGCCCGCGTTACTGAAACTTTCCGGTGCCAGCTGGATACGCTCGCGCAACGCATCGTCGCGCTCTTCGCCGCAGCCTCCGGTTGACGCGGTCAGGTTGGTGACGCTGATATCGTAGCTGCCGATGTTGTCCACCAGCGCGCTGATTTGCGCAGGCTGCCAGCCGTTGCCTGATTCACCGGTCGCCACGCATGTCGCGGTGACGGCCACGCTCAGGCTGCCGGAGGGGAGCCGCACATCCTCGTCGGTGGCGAACATGACGCTATCCGACGCGCTGGCGCGGGTTCCCTGCGGAATGAGAATGTTGCTTCTGCTGGCCGTCTCGACAGAAAACTGCAATGTCGTTTTTGCGGCCTGAGCGGGCAGACGGTGAACGCCCACCAGCTCGCCCAGATAATCCAGCATGGGCGCGCGGGAATACGCGACCAGGTTTTGCTTCGCCGCCTCCTGAATGGCGATGCGGACAAGGTTTTCTCGATAGGCAAACAGGTCGATGAGCAGTCGCTCCGCCTGCGCCGGGTAGAGTTTTTTACCGCTGGCGTCTTCGTATTGCGCAATCATCTCACGGGTGATTTGCGCCGGATCGCGGTCGATAAAATCGGGTTCGGCTATCGCCATAATACCTCCGTAGCGTTGATTACGCCGTCTGCGGCGCGCCATTGCACATGCAGCGTCAGATGTTCGCCGTTAATCATCGGCGTGACCTTCAGCAGGCGACAGCGGGGTTCCCACAGGCGGATCGCCTCCACCGACTCCCGAACCACGTGCGGAATAGCACGCTCGATGGGGTAATCGATATAGCGCCACAAATTGCTGCCAAAAAGCGGCCTGTGGGGATCGCTGCCACACGGCGTGCGCAGAATGATGTGTATTGCCTGATGAATATCATCCAGCCCACAGACGTATTCTTCAGGACGCTGCAAGGCGGGTTGCCAGTGCAGGGTTGAGGGTCGTGTTTTCGTGTTCATGAGGCTATTTTCGCCCGGCAAGGCGAACGGTGATATTAAAGTGCTTTAGGAAAGGGATTGATTAAAAAAGAAAACCCGCCGTTGCGGCGGGTGAAGGTTAATGGGAGTGATGGTTTGAGTTACCACCGCTATCAATGAGTTTGCCGCTGGCGCTGACGTTGCCCAGAACGTTGACGTTACCGGTGATGATGGCGCTATTTCCGCTGCCGCCGCTGCCTGCCATACCGCCCAGCCAGGTGAGTTTTTTCATTACCGTCACATCGCCGGTAAACGTACTGAGCGGGGCATCGACGGTGACCTCCAGCGCCTTGACGCCGGTGCGAGCCGATTCCACGCTGACATCCATCGCTTTCACGCCCACGGTGCTGGCTTCCACGCTGACGTCCATCGCCTTAACGCCCACGGTACTGGCTTCCACGCTGACATCCGTGGCCTTCACGCTCACCGTGTCAGAGGTCACGCACACCCGCTGCGCATTGACCTCTACCAGAGGTGAGGTCAGGCTGGTGCTGTCCTTCACCTCAATCACGATTTTTTCAATGCCGCCATTGATGGTAAGTTGATGCAGCTTACGGTCGTATTCAAAAGCCGCCCCATCGGAAAACTGTACATAACGTTTGTCGCGCGAGGCCAGCGGCGGCGTGTCGACGGTGGAATAGACCGCACCCAGCACCACGCCGTCCTCGCCGTTACTGTCGAGCAGCACTTCAACCTGCTCGCCTGGATCGGGTAGCCAGTAGTCTTTATTATCCTGCGAGTTGCGGTGCAGGATTGGCAGCCAGTTGCTTTTCAGGTTATCGCATTCCGGCAGAGTCACCCTGACGCGCACGGTCGCCTCATCAATATCGCTGATAATCCCTGTCTGGCGGGTAACGCTTTTCATATTAACTCCTTACTGGCTGGTGGCCGGTCCGCGTGAAATGTCGATTTCTGTGGTGTAGCCGCTGCGGGTAAATTTATGCATCGACTTGTCGATCAGCCACTGACCGGACAGAACGCCGAACCCACTCAGCTCGATTTTATTGCCCGCCGTCAGTTGTGGGCAGCCCATCATGGTGAGTGTGCCGGTCTGCTGATATTCGTTATGGCTGTCCAGTGCCGCCGTCGCTTTGGCCTGCGCTGCGCCAGCATCCGGGGCGCGGCTGTTGAGCTTCAGGGTGTCGGCACTGGTTGACGCACCGCGCGCTGAGGCTTTCTCCTTACTGTCATGGGTATAGATAACCAACTCTTTTTTCTGGCTATTCTGATGTTGCACGGTGGCATTTTTGTAGATACGGTTGATGGTATCTTTAAACGTATAATGCGTGACGTCCGTGCGTTTGAGCGTTCTCAACGGGGCCAGGCAGCGCAGCGTCGGCAGGTGGGCAAAGATCAGCTCCTTTGCCGTCACTTTCACGGTATACCCGTATTCGCTTGCCAGACGCCGGAGAAACGCCACGTCGGTTTCCGCGTACTGCGTCACTCTGTCAATCGTCAGCGGCGCGATTTGACCGACCAGCGTTAAGCCATGCTTTTGCGCGATGCGGCTGGCGATGGCGGAAAGCGTGGTTTTCTCAAATCCCTGACTGTTTTTGGTGCGCAACGCCTTGCTGACGGAGGTGGCGATCCCATCAATGTTGATTGTCGAGGGCGGGGCGGCGATATCAATTTTATCAATGGTATAAATCCCGCAGTTGAGGAGATCTTCGCCCTGATAGCCCAGATGCAGCGCCAGCGTATCGCCTTTTCCGGGATACCATTCGTTCAGCCAGCGGCCGGCGGTATCTTCCAGCGTAATGGCGATCACATCCGATTCGTTTTTGATACTGTCGCTGTAGCTGATGCTGGTGACGTACGGCGCAATGTCCCAGGTAATATCTTTATGCCCGTACCAGAGCGTAAAAATGGGTGTCAGAGTGGCGGTCACGCCGCCGGACACGGTTATCTCAGCCATGGCGGTAGCTCCTGGGTGGTTTGTGTGACGCTAATAACCGGGATGATTAACCGCACGCCTGACGGCAATAGCGGAATAATGGCAACGTGTGGATTGGCCGCAATAATGCGCTCATAGGCCAGCGCATCGCCATAATAGCGCCAGGCGAGATTATCCCAGCGCTCGCCGTCTGTCGTGACATGTTCAAGGTAGCGCATTACAGACTCCTCGTAATATCAGCGGCGGCAAGCTGACTCACGGCAGGCGAGGTTGGCCGTACCGTACTGCGTGCCTGATTCACCAGCGATGTCGCGCTGTCGTAGGTTTCCCCCGCCACGCTGTCGGTGATCGTCTCAAACAGCGATTCGGCGTGTTTGATAAGTGTGGTCGCGTCGCTGGCGCACTGACGGATACCCGGCAGGCTTTTCATCAGCTCCTGGACTTTTGCCGCCAGGGCCTTTGGCAGCGCCGCCAGCGTTTGCCAGTCCAGCGGCTGCTGAAAAAGCGCCTCAATCCCGTCGATGCTTTTCTTTAGCGAGGCGATGATTTTGCTGCATTTTTCCTTCAGCGCTTTGGCTTCTTTCACCAGCTCCTTCACCTTATTGATCGTCTTTTTGATGTCATCAATGGCATCGGCGATATCATCAAGCATCTCTTTGGCTTCGCGCATACCCTCCTCAACCATGCTCATCAGGTCATCGAACCAGCTGTCGTTGAGATTGGGAAAATCATCCAGCATCTCGTCAATATTCGGTTCCTGCGTGGTGATGGCAGGGGGCAACAGCGGGTTTTTTGGATCGCCGGTGTACTCCTGCAATGTCAGATTTCCGCTCTGGGCAATGACGTTGCCGTAAGGGTCGGTATGCTTGTGGGTGGCCGTCAGGTCAGTAATCACAAACCAGCCGCGATACTCACCGTTGCCAAACACCAGCGCCATCGCCTGATGCGCCGTCATCGCGCTGCGCAGGCGGTTCATCTCCGTCGCCGGCTGGCAAAACTGGCTGTGAAAGCTAAATTGCAGGGTGATTTTTTCCAGCTTATCGCCAATAAATTGCACGCCCGGTTTGCCTTCAATACGGGCATGACTGGCGTAGTCCACACCCGTCGAACTTTCAAAATTGTCCCAACAGGCGACGACTTTGAATTCAATGTCTCCTAATACCGCATACATCAGGCGTACTCCCGGCGCTGTTTTTGCACCATTATGTCGTTGACCATTCGCTCCAGTTCCCGTCGGCTCAGCGCCAGCACGTTGTGAACATCCCCAGCGGCATTCGCGCCGTTCCCTTGCACCGTGACCTGCGGAGAAAAATGAACCTGGACATTGCCCGGCGCACGCGGAGGTCGCGGCAAGGATGTCGCAGCTGATTTTTCCGGCATGGCGAGAGAGGTTGCTGGCGTTTTTGTTGCTGGCGGACTGACGGGATGTGACAGCAGCATTCCGGCCACGCCGGGCAGGGGAGCTGCGGCAACCGGTTTTTCTATACTGATGCCCAGCGTGCTTTTCGCCCAGTCAGGGATCTGGTTTTTTATCTGTGCAATCGCATCCTTCAGGAACGGCAGCGCGTTCAAAATACCGTCGATCAGGCTATTGAGCAGGTTGCTGCCGAATTCGCTAAAACTGGCGGGCAATTCAATGCCAAACCAGTCCATTACGCTGGCGAACGCGCGGTAAAAAACGCCCAGCGGCGACCAGTCATAAATCAGCCCTGTGATGCCCGCCAGACCGCCGTCGAACGCCGTTTTGATCCGCGCCCAGACGCCGGAAAAGAAAGCGCAAAGCGGTTCCCAGTAGCGATAAATCAGGTACGCCGCGCCCGCAATGGCGGTGATAGTTAAGCCGATGGGATTCATGAGCAGCGCCCGTCCCAGCCAGATAAATGCCTGGCCGACCCATTTCAACGCGCTGACCAGCTGTCCTCCCAGCAATGTTGCCAGCGTCTTCGCGCCGTTACCCAGCGATTTCAGGAACGTCAGTGCGTTGCTGACACCGCCGCCCAGCGCCAGGCTGGCTTTCACCTTCAGGAAAATATCGATCAGGTTAATGAACGGTGAGGCGATAAGGTTTGCCCCCAGCCTGAGGATATTCAGCGCACCGTTGAACAGCCAGATAGCGCCAGCTATTTTGGCTATTCCCTGTACCAGCGCCGGATTTTCCCGTAGCCAGGCGCTGAACTGGCGAACGAGCGGCGTGAGGGTTTGCGCCAGTTCACCCACGGCGGGCAGTAGTTGCAGGCCGACGGTGAGCCACAGATCGTTTAACGCCAGCTGTAACGCTTTGGTTTGTTCTTTTGATGATGCCATTCTGGCAGTGAAATCATCATCGATCAGGCTCTGACTCGTGGCCTGCATCGCGTCGGCCTTTAACTGGCGATACTCGTCCATACTCGCCAGCATCGGGGTGATAAATTCCAGCGCCTGCGCGTCGTCGAACATGGCATTCAGATTGAATTGCGTCGAGACGGCCTTAACCGCGTCGCCGCGGGCAGCGAGATCCTCAATCTTCATGGTTTGTTTTAACGCATCAAGGATATGCGGGTTCATTTTATCCAGTTGCATCTGCACGATATGCGTCATCGCTTCCGTGACGCCAACGCCGTTCTGCTGATGTTCCAGCAGGGAGCCCCGCAAATCCACGCCCTGACTGGCGAACCAGCTATCGGTCTTTTTCGAGAAGGTCGCTTGCAGAAAATGGTCGTAATGCTCTGCCGCCGCACCCGCGTTCGGCGCATTTTGCATGGCGATTTGCATTGTCGCTGCCAGCCCTGCAAGACCTTCTGTCCCGGTTGCCATCGTTTTAGAGGCAAAGCGAGTGATCCACTGCGTTTGTTCCGCCACAGAAACGCCGCTGTTTTTGCTGACGCTGGACAGCATATTCTGCGCGGATCGGAAGTCAGCAGGATCGATGTTTAGCTGGCTGCGGGTCGCGATGGCCGCCTGCGCCCAGCTCTCTGCGCTATCGCGGGTGGCGGTGGCGGCTTTGGCGATATCAGGCATATAACGGCTAAGATCCTGTAATGAGGTGATACCGCCTTCCATCATTGAGGACGCCGCGTCTTGCAAAGCCTGTTGATCCTGATTGAAATCCATACTCCAGTCGCGAAGACTCAAACTTAAGGTATCCCGCGTCCTGTCATCCATGCCGCCTTTACGCGCCATATCGACCATCTTGTCCTGCAAATCGTAAGGCAAGGCCCAGTCAGGGGCGTCAATAGTCAGGAGTTTGCCGAATTGCCCGGCGAAACGTTGCGATTTTTCCAGCAATTCGACGCGCTGCTTACCGTTCTCTTCCCGGCGAAGGGCGGAGTCGGTAAGTTGTTGCGTCAGTTGGGTCATTTTACGTTGCTCGGTACTGAGCGATTGCAGCGTGTTGGCATTGAGCGAGCCGTAACGGGCTATTGCCTGCGTCAACGTCTCATTACGCGCCTGAAGCTGAGTAATAATATCGTTGGCCAAAATGATTTCTCATATAAGTTGATGGCCCGGTAACAGGCTTGCCGGAAAGAGACAGGAGTAGAGTAAACCGGGCACAGGTCAGGAAACCCGCAGGTATTACTCCTGCGAGTCGTATTCGTGTTTAATTTGTGCGCTGGCTTCATCCAGCCAGCCGGTGAAATCGTCGACCGTCAGCGCGTCTATTTCACTGGGCGGAAAGCGAAACCATCTCGCCAGTAGCGCCATCGCCTGCCACAGCTGCTGCGGATCCTGTAGCCACGCTAAGCATGGCCTGAAATCGTTTCTGCAATGCCTGATAGTCCAGCAGATCCATCTCCGCCAGATCTTCCGGCACCAGCCCGGTCATTGCCGCCATTAACGGCTCATCCCACTCTTCCGGCTTGTCGCTGGTGCGGCGCGCGGCGCGCATATCTTTAACCTTCAGGCGGCGCAGGGTGAGTTTTTCAATACGCTCACCGGCTCCGGAGGTAAACGGGAACTGCAAGGTATATTTTTCTGTCATGATATTTATCCTGAGTTAGTGGAATTCGGGGCCGTAGCCCCGAAATATTAGCCGCCGATGTTATTGCGGTAGGCGCTTAATTGATCCGTGCCATTTACGCGGAAAATATTCGCCAGATAATCCAGTTCAAGAAGCGTTTCACCCTCTATCACCTGTTTAATATACGTGCAGCTAAAACCGCTGCTGATATCCGGATTTTCGTTCTGTTTAAACGTACCCAGGGGGTTCTTTTTAAACATCACCGTCATATGAGTAACCAGCGCCAGCTGATCGGCTTTCCCCTGCGAGTTATAGCAGTCGATACTGGAGCGGCACTGTAATGCCACCGCTTTCCACGGGTTCGCCGTTTTACGCATCACGTCCGGATAAAACGCGTTCCACTTAATTTCACCCTCCAGTTTGTCAAAACCGGCAGGCAGTTCGATTTTGCCAACCATCCCCAGCGCTTTATGCTCCTGCATAATCATGCTGATATCCGGTAATTTAATTTCGCTCGCGCGACCTAAAAGATTATTACCGTCGAGATAAATATTGGCGTTGGTAATACGGTTAATTTGAATTTTTCCGGCCATTAGCTATTGCTCTCCAGAGAGACTAAATATTCAGAGGTAATTTCAGTTTCAAACGTCAGGCGTTCCAGCGGCGGTGGCGGCGTGAATTTGTAGCTCAACAGCAGGTGTCCGGCCGCCAGTTCAGTCTGCGGATTACGTGCCGGGTCGTACCAGCATTCAAAGCCCAGCAGTGCGCCGTCGGCAATCAGCTTGCGGCCCCAGGTATTCACCGATTCGGTGAGCGCGTCGATCAGCGCCTGATTAATGGGCATATCCATATACTGCTGGCTGAAATAACGAATCGATTCGTTAATCACGTCGCCGGTACGGCGCACGTTTTCAAAGTTGCGCATATGGGTGACGGTCGGCCAGGCGGCGGTGCGGTTGCCCCACAGACGCAGGCCGGAGCCATAGCTGTTGAAGACGGTGGTAATACCGTTTTCGTTAAGCTGATTCACTTCGCTTTGCGGATCGTCGATCATCGCCGACAGCGAACGCTCGGTGCCGGTAATGCCCTGAATTTCCTGGTTGGAGTTGCTCCACCAGAAGCCTTTTTCCATATCGATTTTGGCGCGCAGCCCGGCAGCGCGGGAGGAGAGCGGCTCCAGCACGTCGGCATTGGTGGCGCTGTCATACACTTTGACGTGCGGATAACACAGCCGGGCGCGGTCGGAGCTGGTGTTGAAGTTGATAGCGCCTGCCGGACCGCGGCCTGCCAGCACCTGCTGGAAGGTGGTGCCGATAGGTGCATCAATGTAGGTGACGGCACCCAGTTTTTCCGCCTGGGCGATAAGCTCGGCGGAGACCGATTTCTGGGTGCAAAAGACCGGCGCAATCAGGATCTTGGGGTAAAAACCATACTGGTTCCAGGTATCCTGCAACAGTTTCATGCCGGTGCGATCGCCTGCCGTGTTTACCGCGCCAATGATGTCGGCAGCGGTGACTTTAGTCGGATCGGCATAGGTATAATTTACATACGCCTTCGTGCCGGGTTTCAGGTTAACGCCCATGACAGTGATATTACCGGTCAACATATCAACAGTGTAATCCGTGTCTTTGATATAAGGGCTTGCTGCATTGGTAATCCGGCCAATACTCATGGTTTGCAGCGCGCCATGCTTCAACTGAATCCGACCATTATCATCGACCGTGACGGACTCGTTGGTAATAGTCGTTTTATGGGTTTTCGGATCCAGCACGTTAACCACCACTACCGTACCCGCGCCATGATCGTAAATGGCTTTCAGCGCCTGGGGAATGGTGTAATTCGCCAGCGCTGGACCAAACTGCGCCGCATCGCTTTCCGATAAACAGAGCGTCGGCTGGTTGGCAGGGCCGCACGGTGCGGTGCCGATCAGCGCAATCACCGCCGATTTCACCGCTTTAATCGGACGCGGGCCGGTTTCAATTTCAATGGTTTCGACGCCGTGCAGATAATTAGCTGCCATGAACAATTTCCTCTTCGTTTGTTTCTGCTTCTTCCGTGACAACCGGTGCCAGATGACGACGTGCAATCATCGTCATCACCCACTCATTGTCTTCAGGGAGTTCCACTTCGCTCTCGGGCCAAAGTAAGATTTCCTGACCGTCAGCAAGCGTGACGCCGCTTGCCGGGCCGCTGTAGATATATTTCATTGCATTTCCTCGTAGTTAACCTGTGTGAGCACGGGCAAATCTTTGCCTTCCTGACAGGGGATAAAAACCGTTCTGATGGCCAGCTCCAGCGTGTAACGCCAGAATCCGTTTGATGCACCGTCGCACGTCTCGCCAACCAGCCACAGCGGGCATTCGCCCTCCGCAAGCGCAAGTCCGCCCAGCGCCTGTCGCACCCGATCCAGCGGGTTCAGCGGGCTATGCGCCTCTGGCGTAATAACCGTCGCCAGAATGTGCAGCGTTTGTATCTGCACCCCGACATCGGTGGATTGCGGCGGGGTGAAATCCGAACCGGGGTAGCTCAGTACGACCGTGTCTCGCGGCTCGTCCGGCGCAAATGTCGGCGGGCAGAACGGCATAAACTGAGTTGCCAGTTCAGGTAATGCCTGCTGCAATTGCGTAACGATGGCATTAATAACGGCGGGTGTTTCCATCTGTGGTTCTCCTTAATATGCGGATGATATAACCAGGTCAGCCGCCTTAATTCGCAGGTATTATCACGCTGAGGAGAAGTGAATTCTTTTAATGCAGGTTAGGAAAACTATTTAAAGATAATAAAAAATCCCTGCGGTAAAACCGGCAGGGATTTGACGGGTTATAACGGTGCGCTACGCTGTAATAGCTCAATTTTATTATATAGCGCATCCAGCTTGGCTTCGATAACGGCCTGGCCGCGGAGATAATCATCTCTTCTGACATAATGCAGCGGTAATTCTCCCCGAAATTCCAGAAATTCCCTTTCCAGCTTGGCCCAGCCTGTCTCTGACTCGCGCCTCGCTAATTCCAGCGCTTCGAACCGTTCATTCAACCTTTTTTCTATTTGTGAAAGCAACAGTTTTCCGGCACCAAACATCAGCCCGACGAAAGAGAGTAATAGTGAAATGATTTCCCAGAAATCAACGGTGAGTTCCATTTTTCTCCTTCTATAATGGCGTACAACTGGATGTTCCCCACTGCAAATATTGTGGGGCATGTTGATAAAGAATTTTTTTCGGATAATCTCGATTTTCGCGCCAGTTATTTTTACTGCGTCCGGCATTGACGCGTTCCACCTGATCGAACCAGATAAGTGCATTAAGGCCCTTTGTCGTGGCCAGTTTCTTATCGCGATTAACCCAACCCTGGCCGCCGTTATAAGCACTTAACGTGAAGGCCATTCGCTGACAGTCATCCTGCGCGGCGGTGTTTTGCCAAAGATAGCGATCGTACTGAACCAGTGCCCGTATCGCCCAGCCCGGATTCATCGGCGTATTTTCCCGTAACTGGGGGTAACGCTCACTCATCCAGCGTGCGGTGGCCGGCATAAATTGCGCCATCCCCTGAGCGCCGACCGGAGAACGCGCGTCGGGACGCCAGCCTGATTCCTGTTGAAATTGCCCGGCAAAATCGGCAACGGGGGCGTTCAGCCCCCATATCTCCCGTGCGGTGCGGATAAGCTCGCTTCGCCAGGCCTGCGCGGCCCTGGGTGGCTGTGCGGCGCAGGCGGGCAGCACCCATAACGTACATAATACGCACAGCCCTTTACGCCGCATCACTATAGCCCCATAGCGACGGCAAGACACACCGCTGCGACGATGATGGCCCGGCGGATCATGGCGGCGGCGCAGCACAGCGACTCTTCCCACGGGCAGAACGAGTCCGGACGCGCCCACGGGAACAGGCTGCGATCGAGCCAGTAGCCCAGCACTGCCGACAGCGAGACCAGACTGAGTTTATAAATGACCACCGGCATCTGCGGCGCGGATATCCAGCCAATAAGGACAAACAATATAACGGCGGCGATCAGCCAGCCGGACAGACGAGGGAACGTGAGTTTCTGCATAGAGACCTCCTGATAATAGAGGCATGAGTATCGCGTGTTGCCATAGATGAAGAGCGGAAATAACTTTAATAAATAACTTTAAAAAATGTATTAGCGAATAACGTAACCAAAAAACCGGGTGTTAATTAATAAAAAGCCCAGCCGTTGCGCCAGCGGGGCCGCCGATGTGGCCGATCGGGACATCGCCGCCACGGCGCACAAGGCAGAGAGGTGAGCTACGCCTGCCTTTTTCACCTAACCCTTTAATTATGCTGTCTATTTATAGAGGGCACGGAAATGCCTTTGCGAGTTTAAAAAAGTGTGGGCGCGGGTTGCATGGCAAAAAATTTTCAGATAAAAGACTGTATATGCATACAGTATGGTGTAAAATGCCCTTATCGGTGAAGGGCTGTTGCGCAGGTGAATATAAATATTAATTATCAATCAAATGGCAATGTTTATAATTTACCTGAATAGCTCGCGCCGACCACTGAAAATATATATTCATTTTAATGATGTTTTGACCGGTGGCGTAAGGCACCTGTTTCTGTACTGTTCATGCAACAGAAGTAGTGGATTAAACGTGGTGCAAGCAATATGGAGATTAAATATGATGCATAAATCACAAGATATAGGGCGGCTGCCAGAAATTATCAGCGATCTGGCTTTTCATGCCGCGCAGGTGCTTATTGAAAGCATGAATATAGACAGCGCATCGGCAAAAAACGTCGGTCATGCCATTGCGGACAGAATGATGCGCAACTGGGGCGGGCAAAGCATTTACTTCCCGAAAGGGGTTTCTGGCAAAGCGTCCGACAGGGATTACCAAATCTACAGTGAATGCAATGGTCGTAACTATGCGGAACTGGCGAAGAAGTATAATTTGACGTTGCAGTGGATCTACAAAATCGTGAAGCGGGTCCACACGGAAAAGCAGCAGAAGCAGCGTATGCTCTGAACCGGGCATGGCGTATAGCACTTGCTATACGCCAGCGGGCGCTTACTCAAACAAATTATAATGCAGCTTCTGCACCACCTGCTCGGCTTCCGCGCCCGGCACCAGGAAGCACAGATTGTGGCTGGATGCGCCGTAACAAATCATACGGATGTTAAACGGCTCGAGCACGCCAAATACCTCTTTACCGACGCCGCAGGCTTTGGACAGATCGTTGCCAATCAGTGCCACCAGCGCCAGGTTCTCTTCTACTTCCACGCGACACAGCGACGAGAGCTCCGTCAGCAACGCCTGCGTCAGTAGCGTATCGCCAGTCGAGGTGGAGCCGGTGGTATCCAGGGTCAGCGCGACGCTGACTTCTGAGGTGGTGATCAAATCCACCGAAATGTTATGCCGCGCCAGAATGCCAAACAGTTCGGCGAGGAAACCGTGTGAATGCAGCATATTCAGGCTGTGCAGCGTTAACAGCGTCTGTTTACGTCTTAGCGCCAGGGCGCGGAACAGCGGCGGGTTTTGCGTTTGATTGCAGACCAGCGTGCCGCCGGCTTTAGGGTCTTTGCTGGAGCCAACAAAGACCGGAATATCGCTGCGCACGGCGGGCAGCAGCGTCGCCGGATGCAACACTTTTGCGCCGAAGGTCGCCATTTCTGCCGCTTCTTCAAAGGCAATCTCATCAATACGCCTTGCGGCGGGGACCACGCGTGGATCGGTGGTGTAGATGCCCGGCACATCGGTCCAGATATCGACGCGCGTCGCATGCAGCGCCTCGCCCAGCAGGGCAGCGGTATAGTCGCTGCCACCGCGGCCGAGGGTGGTGGTGCGGCCTTTGGTTTCGCTGCCGATAAATCCCTGAGTGATGGTCAGCCCTTCCTGAAGCCGCGGCGCAAGGAGCTGCGCGGTCAGCTCAGCCAGCGTCACGACGTCCGGCTCGGCGCGGCCAAAACGATCGTTAGTGCGCATCACTTTGCGTACGTCAAACCACTGCGCCTGAATGCGACGCTCGCGAAGGATCTCAACGAACAGCAGGGTGGACATCAGTTCACCGTGGCTGACCAGTTCGTCAGTGAGCGCCGGCGAGGTCGCCAGCGATGCCGCCTCCGCCAGGGTGGTAATGTTCTCCAGCAGACGCTCGATCTCTTCGCGAATAATATTCGGCTGCGTCAGACGCTCAAGGATATCAAACTGAATTTTGCGCAGGGCATCGAGTTTAACGAAGCGTTCCCCGGCCTCCAGTCCCTCAGCCAGAGACACCAGCAGATTAGTCACGCCCGCAGAGGCGGAAAGCACCACCAGACGAACGCTGGGATCGGCAAGTACCACATCCGCACTATGGTTCATGGCGTCAAAATTAGCCACGCTGGTGCCGCCGAATTTGGCGACAACGAGCGGGGAAACAGCAGTAGTCATAACAACCTCGCGTCAGGGAATGAAAAAGCGACCTTGGCACAAGGGCAGAACGATCACCGGTCCATGTGCAAATACCTTATTCATAAATAAAAGGTGTGCCGGGTGATGTCAACGCCGGGGTTATGCGGATTTTTCATGCAGCCCCACCCATCAGAAAAATCACTAATAAAGGCTATACTTTCCCTGTCCTTTTTGACCGTTCTTGCCCCTGAGCCTGGGCAATGGCATAAAAACCATCACAATTTTCCGCGACTGGCGCTACAATCGACCGCAGTTACAATTCTCATCTCAGAAGAGTATTGCTCATGAAAAACATTAATCCGACGCAGACTTCTGCCTGGCAGGCATTACAGAAACACTACGATGAAATGAAGGACGTGACGATCGCGGATCTGTTCGCGAAAGACGCCGATCGTTTCAGCAAATTCTCCGCCACGTTCAACGACTTGATGCTGGTGGACTTCTCCAAAAACCGCATCACCGAAGAGACGCTGGCAAAACTTCAGGATCTGGCGAAAGAGACCGATCTGGCCGGTGCCATCAAATCCATGTTCTCCGGCGAGAAAATCAACCGCACCGAAGACCGCGCCGTGCTGCACGTCGCGCTGCGTAACCGCAGCAACACGCCGATTATCGTTGACGGCAAAGATGTGATGCCGGAAGTCAACGCGGTGCTGGAGAAGATGAAAACCTTCTCTGAAGCGATTATCTCCGGTGAGTGGAAAGGTTATACCGGCAAACCCATTACTGACGTGGTAAACATCGGTATCGGCGGCTCCGACCTCGGTCCGTTCATGGTGACTGAAGCGCTGCGCCCGTACAAAAATCATCTGAATATGCACTTTGTTTCTAACGTCGATGGGACTCACATCGCTGAAGTGCTGAAAAAAGTGAACCCGGAAAGCACCCTGTTCCTGGTGGCCTCTAAAACCTTCACGACGCAGGAAACCATGACCAACGCCCACAGCGCGCGCGACTGGTTCCTGAAAACCGCAGGCGATGAAAAACACGTGGCGAAACACTTTGCCGCGCTCTCCACTAACGCGAAAGCCGTCGGTGAGTTCGGTATCGATACCGCCAATATGTTCGAGTTCTGGGACTGGGTGGGTGGTCGCTACTCCCTGTGGTCGGCGATTGGTCTGTCGATCATTCTCTCTGTGGGCTACGACAACTTTGTTGAGCTGCTGTCCGGCGCGCACGCGATGGACAAACACTTCTCCACGACCGCCCCGGAGCAGAACCTGCCGGTACTGCTGGCGCTGATCGGCATCTGGTACAACAATTTCTTCGGCGCAGAAACCGAAGCGATCCTGCCGTATGACCAGTATATGCACCGTTTTGCCGCCTACTTCCAGCAGGGCAACATGGAATCCAACGGTAAGTACGTTGACCGTAACGGCAATGCCGTCGATTACCAGACCGGCCCGATCATCTGGGGTGAGCCTGGCACCAACGGTCAGCACGCGTTCTACCAGCTGATCCACCAGGGCACCAAAATGGTTCCGTGCGACTTTATCGCCCCGGCCATCACCCACAACCCGTTGTCCGACCATCATCCGAAACTGCTGTCTAACTTCTTCGCCCAGACCGAAGCGCTGGCGTTTGGTAAATCCCGCGAGGTTGTCGAGCAGGAGTACGCCGACCAGGGTAAAGATCCGCAGACCCTGGAGCACGTAGTACCGTTCAAGGTGTTCGAAGGCAATCGCCCAACTAACTCCATCCTGCTGCGCGAAATCAACCCGTTCAGCCTCGGTGCGCTGATTGCGCTCTACGAGCACAAAATCTTTACGCAGGGCGTGATCCTGAACATTTTCACCTTCGACCAGTGGGGCGTAGAACTGGGTAAACAGCTGGCCAACCGCATCCTGCCGGAGCTGAAAGAAGATAAGGCCGTCGACAGCCACGACAGTTCGACCAATGGCTTAATTAACCGCTATAAAGCCTGGCGCGGTTAATAAATACCAACGAAAAATACCGGCAAATTGCCGGTATTTTTTTATCGGATAATTCTTCTTGCAGGCTCCTTTCCCGCTTCCTTATTTGTGAGCATAATCTGAAAAGTATTTATGTATCCGCCATCACACTCTGTTCTTTTAGGATTATCCGTATATTTGTTATTTTAGATCTCTTTGATTTATAATGGTTTTATATTTAAATAATATTCTTTTCTCTGATTTCACTTAAATCTAACCCCTATTTCTTCACGATAACTCCTCAATTCGGGTTGTGTATACTCGAATCCGCCTGGATATTTCAGGCACCTCCATTCATTCAATGAAGGGAAATTGATATGCGTAAAATCCTGTATGGCATTCTTGCCATAACCGCCTGCGCGGCAGCGACCGCGTATGCAGCACCGGTTCAGGTCGGTGAGGCCGCAGGTTCGGCGGCGACGTCTGTCTCTGTGGGGAGTTCCACCACAAGCAGCGTCAGCCCCGTAAGCTCGGCCGTGGGTGTCGCTCTGGCGGCAACGGGTGGTGGTGATGGTTCCAATACCGGGACTACAACCACCACGACCACCAGTACCCGCTAACACCGGGTACATTAACCATAACCACACTTCGGTGTGGTTATTTTGCCCCTCCGGAGAGAAGAGTCGTGAAGCGACCAGCGCTCATTATGATTTGCCTGCTACTCCAGGCCTGTTCATCGACCACAAAAGGGTTGGGAGACTCGTTGTGGAACAGCCTGTTTGGTACACCTGGGGTCCACCTCACGGACGATGATATTCAAAACATGCCTTATGCCAGCCAGTACGTGCAGCTCAATAATGGCCCGCAGCTGTTTGTGGTGCTCGCTTTCGCCGAAAACGGGCAGCAGAAATGGGTGACGCAGGATCAGGCCACGCTGGTGACCCAGCACGGGCGTATTGTTAAAACCCTGCTTGGCGGCGATAACCTGCTGGAAATGAACAATCTGGCCGCCGACCCGCTGGCGAAGCCGAACCAGATCGTTGACGGGGCCAGCTGGACCCGAACGATGGGCTGGACTGAATACCAACAGGTACGCTACGCCACCGCTCGTTCCGTCTTTCACTGGCAGGGCACCGACAGCGTTGTGGTTGGCGGTGAAAGTACGTCTGTACGCGTTCTCGATGAAGAGGTGGAAACCGATCAGGCCCGCTGGCACAACCAATATTGGGTAGACAGCGAAGGGCAAATTCGTCAGTCGATACAGTATCTTGGCGCGGATTTCTTCCCGGTTAAAACCACATTAATCAAGGCGGCGAAACCATGAAAAAACATGTGATTGCGTCGCTGATGATGAGCCTTGTGTCCTCCCTGGCGATGGCGGCAGGTACGGTACAGGTTTACTCCCCGCCGGGTGCACAACCGAAAACGCTGAGTGGCGCAGAACGTCTTATCGATCTTGTCGGGCAACCGCAGCTGGCGAATAGCTGGTGGCCGGGCGCGGTGATCGGCGAGCGTCAGGCCACCGCTGTAGCACAGCAGCAGCATCAGGCGTTACTGGCGCGTCTGGCGACGATGGCGAGTGAAGAGAGCGGTGACGACAGGGCTGCTATTGACGCGCTGCGCCAGCAGCTGATGGCAGTAAAAGTGACCGGCAGACAGCGGATTAACCTCGACCCGGATACCGTGCGCGTCAGCAACAGCGGTAATCCGCGGCTGGAAGGCGAGTACAGCCTGTGGGCGGGGCCGCGTCCCACGTCGGTAACCCTTTTTGGCCTGGTAAGCCAGCCGGGGAAAAAACCGTTTACGCCTGGTCGTGATGTGGCCAGCTACCTGGACGGCATCAATGTGCTGAGCGGCGCTGACCGCAGCTACGCGTGGGTTATCTATCCTGACGGGCGTACGCAAAAAGTGCCGGTGGCGTACTGGAATCATCGTCACGTAGAGCCGATGCCGGGCAGCACGATATTTGTCGGCTTTGACGATTCGTTATGGAGTCAGACGCCGGATGAACTCAATGCGGATATTGTTCGCTCCCTGACGCAGCGGGTACCTGAATAATGAAAAAAACCTGGCTATATAGTTTGCTGGCGTTGAGCGTCAGCGCGGCCTGCCACGCAGAAACCTATCCGGCCCCGATTGGCCCATCGCAATCCGACTTTGGCGGCGTAGGGCTGTTACAGACGCCGACCGCCCGTATGGCGCGGGAAGGGGAGCTGAGCCTTAACTACCGTGATAACGATCAGTATCGCTACTACTCCGCCTCAGTACAGCTATTCCCGTGGCTGGAAACCACGCTGCGCTATACCGACGTGCGTACAAAGCCCTACAGCACCGTTGAGTCCTTCTCCGGCGATCAGACCTATAAAGACAAAGCCTTCGACGTCAAGCTGCGCCTGTGGGAAGAGAGCTACTGGCTACCGCAGGTCTCCGCTGGCGCGCGTGATATCGGCGGGACCGGACTGTTCGACGCTGAATATCTGGTTGCCAATAAAGCCTGGGGGCCGTTCGACTTCTCGCTGGGGCTCGGCTGGGGCTACCTCGGCACCAGCGGCAACGTCAGCAACCCGTTCTGCTCGGTGAGCGACAAATACTGCCATCGCGACAACAGCTACAAGCAGGCGGGATCGATGGATACCGGCGAAATGTTTCGCGGTCCGGCCTCCCTGTTTGGCGGGGTAGAGTACCAGACGCCGTGGCAACCACTGCGCCTGAAGCTGGAATACGAAGGCAATAACTATCAGCAGGATTATGCTGGTCGGCTGGATCAGAAAAGTAAGTTTAACGTCGGGGCCATCTACCGCGCGACCGACTGGGCCGACGTTAACGTCAGCTACGAGCGCGGTAATACGTTGATGTTCGGCGTTACGTTGCGCACCAACTTCAACGACTTGCGTCCGAAGTACAACGACAACGCCCGTCCGCAGTATCAGCCGGAGCCGCAGGACGCCATCCTGCAACATTCGGTGGTAGCGAATCAGCTTACCCTGCTGAAATACAACGCCGGTCTGACCGATCCGCAAATTCAGGTGAAAGGCGATACGCTGTACGTTACTGGCGAGCAGGTGAAATATCGCGACTCGCAGGAAGGCATTGAACGCGCTAACCGGATCATCATGAACGATCTGCCGGACGGCATTCGTACCATCCGGGTGACTGAAAACCGTCTCAATATGCCGCAGGTGACAACGCAAACCGATGTCGCCAGCCTGAAGCGTCATCTGGAAGGCGAGCCGCTGGGGCAGGAAACGCCGCTGGCGCAACAGCGCGTCACGCCGATTGTGCCGGAGAATACCGAGCAGGGCTGGTACTTCGACAAATCGCGCTTTGATTTCCACCTCGACCCGGTACTTAACCAGTCCTTTGGCGGCCCGGAAAGCTTTTACATGTATCAGCTCGGGGTAATGGGCACTGCCGATCTGTGGCTCACCGATCACCTGTTAACCACCGGTAGCGTGTTTGCCAATGTGGCGAATAACTACGACAAGTTTAACTACACCAATCCGCCGAGCGACTCAAAGCTGCCGCGCGTGCGTACTCACGTTCGTGAATACGTTGAAAACGATGTGTATGTGAATAATTTACAGGCCAACTACTTCCAGTACCTGGGTAATAATTTCTATGGTCAGGTATACGGTGGCTACCTTGAAACTATGTACGGCGGCGCGGGTGGCGAGGTGCTGTATCGTCCGGTGGACAGCAACTGGGCGGTCGGTCTGGATGCCAACTACGTCAAGCAGCGTGACTGGCGCAGCGCGCAGGATATGATGAAATTCACCGATTACAGCGTTAAAACCGGCCATCTGACCGCCTACTGGACGCCACCGTTTGCCCAGGATGTGCTGGTCAAAGCGAGCGTCGGGCAGTATCTTGCCGGCGATAAAGGCGGCACGCTGGACATCGCCAAACGCTTCGATAGCGGCGTGGTGGTCGGCGGTTACGCCACCATCACCAACGTTTCAGCGGATGAGTACGGGGAGGGGGATTTCACCAAAGGCGTGTATGTTTCGGTGCCGCTGGATCTGTTCTCATCCGGCCCAACCCGCAGCCGTGCAGCGATTGGCTGGACGCCGCTGACGCGTGACGGTGGGCAGATGCTGGGACGCAAGTTTGATCTGTACGGCATGACCAGCGATAAGAGCGTGAATTTCCGCTGAGTCTGTTGCGAATAACCTGGCCGCGGTGCTGCAATGCCCGGTGGCGGCTTCGCCTTACCGGGCCTACAACAGGGTGCTTTCCAGTCGTAGGCCCGGTAAGCACAGCGCCACCGGGCAGCAAGGTACACAGCCAGCGTCAGAGCATTTCCCCCATCGTAGGCCTGGTAAGCGTAGCGCCACCGGGCAGGTTTACCCACTGAAATAACGTCGTCCTCCCGCACGCCTTTACGTTGCCTGAACAAAACCAAGATAAAAAATGTAGATCTGGATCACACTTTTGCGCTATACCTGAGCCTGGTATTTTTAGCAAAAGGTGCTGCTATGTCATCGCTACCCCGCCCGGCCGTGGAGTTTATCTCCACCATTCTCCAGACCGTCCTTAATCTGGGGCTGTTAAGCCTCGGCCTGATTCTGGTTGTCTTCCTCGGCAAAGAGACGGTGCATCTGGCGGAAGTGCTCTTTGCACCGGAGCAAACCAGCAAGTATGAGCTGGTCGAGGGGCTGGTGGTTTATTTCCTCTACTTCGAATTTATCGCGCTGATCGTCAAGTATTTCCAGTCCGGCTTTCACTTTCCGCTGCGCTATTTCGTCTACATTGGCATCACGGCGATTGTCCGGCTGATCATCGTCGATCATACCTCGCCCCTTGATGTACTGGTCTACTCCGGTGCGATCTTGCTGCTGGTGATCACGCTGTGGTTATGTAATACCAAAAGGCTTAAACGCGAATAAAAAAAGCGCTCCGAAGAGCGCCAACAAAGGTCACAAGTAAAGATCATTGAAAAGTTGAGGGTGTTGCAGTGGCTTCGAACGATGAAACTTAACCTTTCACACCGCCTGCCGTCAGGCCGTTGACCAGCCAGCGCTGAGCCAGCAGGAACACGGCGGTAATCGGAATGGCGGAAAGTACCGCTGCGGCAGCAAAGTCGCCCCAAAGATAGTTTTGCGGGTTGAGATACTGTTGCATTCCGACCGCCAGCGTATAGCTGTTCACATCACGCAGCAGCAGCGAGGCCACCGGCACTTCGGTGATGGCGGCGATAAACGACAGAATAAACACCACCGCCAGAATCGGCACCGACAGCGGCAGCAGCACCAGACGGAACGCCTGCCACGGTGTTGCGCCATCCAGCGATGCCGCTTCTTCCAGCGAGCTATCGATCGTTTCGAAATAGCCTTTAATCGTCCATACATGCAGCGCGATACCGCCGAGATAGGCGAAGATCACCCCACCATGCGTGTTCAGGCCGATAAACGGAATGTATTGCCCCAGGCGATCAAATAAGGCATACAGTGCCACCAACGACAGCACCGCCGGGAACATCTGGAAAATCAGCATCCCTTTCAGCAGCGTTGCCTTGCCCGGAAAACGCATGCGGGCGAATGCATAGGCGCAGGTGGTGGACAGCGCCACGATGCCAATTGCCGTAATACCCGCGATTTTTATCGAGTTCCACAGCCACAGCAGCACCGGGAAGGGCGGCGGTGTCACGCGGCCATCCGCATGTTCCACGCTGAAGCCGAGCGCCAGCCGCCAGTGCTCCCAGGAGATGCTCTCCGGGATCAGACTGCCGGTTGCGAAGTTACCTTCACGCAGCGAGATGGCGATGACCATCAGCAACGGAAACATAATTGCTGCGATAAACACCAGCAGCAGCAGGTGCGTCACGAATAAACGTAATTTTTGCGATTTGGGTTGGACCATGGCCATTATCGTTATCTCCCTTAATCAAACTTCATGCGCGTGGCTTTCAGATTCACAATCGCCAGTGCCCCGACCAGCAGGAAGATCAACGTGGCGATAGCGGCCGCCAGGCCGAAGTCCTGACCGCCGCCACCTTCAAAGGCGATGCGGTAGGTGTAGCTCACCAACAAATCGGTATAGCCCGCTGGCGTCGTGGTGCCGAGGCGATCCGGGCCGCCGTTGGTCAACAGCTGGATCAGCACGAAGTTGTTAAAGTTAAACGCAAAGCTGGCGATCATCAGCGGCGTCAGCGGTTTGATCAGCAGCGGCAGCGTGATTTTAAAGAAGTTCTGGAACGGCCCCGCGCCGTCCATTGCCGACGCTTCGTATAAATCGTCCGGGATGGCTTTCAGCAGGCCCATGCACAGGATCATCATGTAGGGATAACCCAGCCAGGTATTGACGATGACGATCATCGCGCGGGCGGTTGTTGGATCGCTGAACCAGGCCGGTTTGATGCCGAACAGCGCGCTGAGCATCATGTTGATTTCGCCGAAGCTCTGGTTAAACAGCCCCTTGAATATCAGAATCGAGATAAACGACGGTACCGCGTAGGGCAGGATCAGCAGCAGGCGGTAGACCGCTTTTCCTTTCAGCGACTCCCACTGTACCAGGCAGGCCAGCACCATGCCCACCGCGACGGTCAGTATCACCGTGAGTACCGAGAAGACCACCGTCCAGACGAAAATGGCGAAGAACGGTTTCTGAATGCCTTCGTCGGTAAAGACGCGCATAAAGTTATCCCAGCCGATAGTGACGGTGTAGCCGGGGCTTAATTTCTCATCGCCCCAGTTACCGTCGGCGTTAAGCGCCTGGTAGTAGCCGATATCGTTATTAGGACGGTATTTAACGCCGCTCTGATTGTTCGTCAGCGTCCCGTCGCTGGCCTCGGTATACAGCGGTCGCGTGCCGGAGAACTGGCGCAGCGAGCTCATAACCACATTCGTTTCATCAGGCAGCACGGCGGTAAGCTGGGTCAGCGCCTGGCGATTCTGGGTGATCACGCGCAGATTAGCCCGCTCAGCCGTTGGCAGGGCCGCCACTTCCTTCAGGGCGATTTTCTGCTCGCCGCCAAAAGTGAAGGCGTCGGAGAGATAATTTTTTCCGGTTTCGCCGTCGGTCAGCGCAAGTTGCCATTTAGTCTCCGCCGGATACAGTCCGAAGTTATAGGTTTTACCCGCCTGATAAGAGCGGTCCATCAGCACTTGCTGCGCGCGCTCCTGGGTCAACTGGTTGGTGCTGCTGTAGTTGGTAAAGGCGATGGCGATGGTGCAGACCAGCGGGAACAGGACAAACAGCCCCATCCCGGCCATCCCAGGATAAACATAGCGCCACGCGTACGTTTTACGATTAGCGAAAATATACAGGCCAGCCGCGCTTAAAATCAGCGTCATAATGGCGAACAGGTACTCCCCCTGGGCGTACATTAAAACAACAAGGTATCCCACCAGCAGCGCCAGCAATCCAATCACTGACCATTTCAGCGTCTCGCTTTGCCACCAGTGTTTCTTTTTAACGACATCCATGGGGATCGTCCTCTACAACAATAATTCGTCCTGGCATAGATGCCTTATCAGGCCCACAACGTCTGTAGACCTGATAAGGACACAACAGCCTTACTTCGTAATACGACCCTGAGCATCTTTCAGCGCGGCATCCACCGTCTGACGACCGCTGGCCGCATTGATCACCGCCGTGCGAACCGCGTACCAGAAGGCCGCCATCTGCGGAACGTTCGGCATGATTTCGCCTTTCTGAGCGTTATCCATAGTGGCGGCAATGCGCGGATCTTTCGCCAACTTATCCTGGAAGGATTTCAGCGCCACGGCACCCAGCGGCTTGTCCTTGTTCACTTCATCCAGACCCTGATCGGTCAGCAGGTAGTTTTCCAGGAACTCTTTCGCCAGCTCTTTGTTCGGGCTGGCGGCGTTGATGCCCGCGCTCAGTACGCCAACGAACGGTTTAGACGGCTTGCCTTTGAAGGTCGGCAGCAGCGCGACGCCGTAGTTCACTTTGCTCTTATCAATGTTGGACCACGCCCACGGACCGTTAATGGTCATTGCCGTTTCGCCTTTATTGAAGGCGGCTTCAGCGATGGAGTAATCCGTATCGGCGTTCATATGTTTGTTTTTAATCAGATCGACCAGGAAATTCAGACCCGCTTTCGCGCCCGCGCTGTCCACGCCGACGTCTTTCACATTGTATTTGCCATCAGCAAATTTGAACGCATAGCCGCCGTCAGCAGCGATAAGCGGCCAGGTGAAGTACGGTTCCTGGAGGTTAAACATCAGCGCGCTCTTACCTTTCGCTTTCAGCGTCTTATCCAGCGCCGGGATCTCTTCCCAGGTTTTCGGCGGATTCGGTACGAGGTCTTTGTTATAAATCAGCGACAGCGCTTCTACCGCAATCGGGTAGGCGATCAGCTTGCCGTTATAGCGTACGGCGTCCCAGGTGAAAGGATAGAGTTTGTCCTGGAACGCTTTGTCTGGCGTAACCTCTGCCAGCAGACCGGACTGAGCGTAGCCCCCGAAGCGGTCGTGCGCCCAGAAGATGATGTCCGGGCCGTCACCAGTGGCGGCAACCTGCGGATATTTCTCTTCCAGTTTATCCGGATGTTCAACGGTCACTTTAATGCCGGTATCTTTTTCAAACTTCTTACCCACTTCAGCAAGGCCGTTATAGCCTTTATCGCCGTTGATCCAGATAACCAGTTTGCCTTCTTCGATTTTGGCGAAAGCTGAGGCGGAAAGCATCATCGTCGTCAGTGCGGAGAGTGCGAAGATGCGTGCGCCAGTTTTGATATTCATATATCCCGTCCTTATGGTCGTTACTCGTGGATACGCTCAGGTGGCTTGACGATGCTCAGTCTCCGGGTTTGACAAGCCCTTTCCATCCTCCCCACCTCTACGCCCCACCGCTCCGTTCTGTGATCTCCATTGCATAAATTTGAGTTATGCGTCCCAGCGCACATAAAAGCGCGCCGATTTTTGTCGCCCACATCACGAAAATAGCCGCCGCGCCGCATGCCCGGTCTCAGAAGCGAGCTCCTCATCCTCCCAACTCCTCCCCCATAAAAAAGAGAGGGGGTGGAGGATTTGCTGTGTGAATGTTTGGCCCATAGTCAGCCCATCTTGAATGTTTCTGTTGATGACAGGTTGTAACGAAGGGAGAGGGCATGGCGAGCGTACAGCTACGGAATGTAACGAAAGCCTGGGGCGACGTGGTGGTATCAAAAGATATCAACCTCGAGATCCATGAAGGTGAATTCGTGGTCTTTGTCGGACCGTCAGGCTGTGGGAAATCAACGCTGCTGCGCATGATTGCCGGGCTGGAAACCATCACCAGCGGTGATTTGTTCATTGGTGAAACCCGCATGAATGATGTCCCGCCGGCCGAACGCGGCGTGGGCATGGTGTTTCAGTCCTATGCGCTCTATCCCCATCTCTCCGTTGCCGAAAATATGTCGTTTGGCCTCAAGCTGGCGGGTGCCAAAAAAGAGGTGATGAAGCAGAGCGTTAATCAGGTGGCGGAAGTGCTCCAGCTTGCGCATTTGCTGGAGCGTAAGCCGAAAGCGCTGTCCGGCGGGCAGCGTCAGCGCGTGGCGATTGGCCGCACGCTGGTGGCAGAGCCGCGCGTATTCCTGCTGGATGAACCGCTCTCAAACCTTGATGCCGCGCTGCGCGTGCAGATGCGTATTGAGATTTCCCGCCTGCATAAGCGTCTGGGCCGCACGATGATTTACGTCACTCACGATCAGGTCGAAGCGATGACGCTGGCCGACAAAATCGTGGTGCTGGACGCCGGTCGCGTGGCGCAGGTGGGCAAGCCGCTGGAGCTGTATCACTACCCGGCAGATCGTTTCGTCGCGGGCTTTATTGGTTCGCCGAAAATGAACTTCTTGCCGGTGAAGGTTACGGCGACCGCTATCGATCAGGTGCAGGTTGAACTGCCTAACCGTCAGCATGTCTGGCTGCCGGTCGATAGTGCCAATGTTCAGGTGGGCGCAAATATGTCGCTCGGTATTCGCCCTGAGCATCTGCTGCCCAGCGACATCGCCGATGTCACCCTGGAAGGCGTGGTTCAGGTCGTCGAACAGTTAGGACACGAAACACAGATCCATATTCAAATCCCCGCCATCCGTCAGAACCTGGTGTACCGCCAGAATGACGTGGTGTTGGTAGAAGAGGGTGCCACATTCGCTATCGGCCTGCCGCCAGAGCGCTGCCATCTGTTCCGTGAGGATGGCACTGCATGTCGTCGGTTGCATCAAGAGCCGGGCGTTTAAGCATTCCCATTAAATACGCAAAGTCTGTAAAGAACGATGCGTAATAAAAGAAAAGCAATGATCTCAGGAGATAGAATAATGACTACTCTGCGCAAACTTCCACTGGCGATCGCCATTACCGCGGGCATTCTCTCTGCTCACGCTGGTGCCGTCGATTTTAAAGGTTATGCTCGTTCCGGTATCGGCTGGACCGGCAGCGGCGGTGAACAACAGTGTTTCCAGGCAACCGGTGCACAAAGTAAATACCGTCTCGGTAACGAATGTGAAACCTATGCGGAACTGAAACTGGGTCAGGAAGTGTGGAAAGAGGGCGATAAGAGCTTCTATTTCGACACTAACGTAGCCTACTCCGTCGCACAACAGAATGACTGGGAAGCTACCGATCCGGCCTTCCGCGAAGCCAACGTGCAGGGTAAAAACCTGATCGATGCGCTGCCAGGTTCTACTATCTGGGCCGGTAAGCGTTTCTATCAGCGTCATGACGTTCACATGATCGACTTCTACTACTGGGATATTTCAGGTCCTGGTGCCGGTATTGAAAACATCGATCTGAACGGTATCGGTAAACTCTCTTTTGCCGCCACGCGTTCACAGGAAGCAGGTGGTTCCACCTCCTTCAGCAGCAATCATATTTATGACGCCACCAAAGATACCGCCAACGACGTGTATGACGTGCGTTTAGCCGGTCTGGAAACCAACCCGGACGGCATGCTGGAATTTGGTGTGGATTATGGCCGTGCTAACACCACTGATGATTATCAGCTTGCTGACGGCGCATCAAAAGATGGCTGGATGTTCACCGCTGAACACACCCAGAGCATGCTGAAAGGCTACAACAAATTTGTTCTGCAATACGCGACCGACGCAATGACCGCGCAGGGCAAAGGTATTCCGCAGGGCTCCTGGACCGATGATGACATCGCAACTGACCGTAACGTCAACAACGACGGTTCCCTGTGGCGTGTGATTGACCACGGTGCGATTACCCTCGCCGATAAATGGGACCTGATGTACGTCGGTATGTACCAGAGAGTCGATCGTGATGACGATCGTGGTACCGACTGGTACACCGTGGGCGTGCGTCCGATGTACAAATGGACACCGATCATGAGCACCCTGCTGGAAGTCGGTTACGACAACGTGAAATCGCAGGAAACCGGCGATCATAACAACCAGTACAAAATTACCCTCGCGCAACAATGGCAGGCTGGCGACAGCATCTGGTCTCGCCCGGCACTGCGTCTGTTCGCGACCTATGCGAAGTGGGATGAAAACTGGGGTTATGCCAAAAACAGCAGCGGCGACATCGGTCGCTCAGCGATCAGCGACTCCACCGGCAACGGCCAGTTCTCCAACAGCCGCGGCGACGACGATGAGTTCAGCTTCGGCGCGCAGATGGAAATCTGGTGGTAATACCGCATTAATCTGACATAAAGAGGGGCGTAAGCCCCTCAACGTCTTAAGGGTTGGCGCGCTATTGCCTGGCCACCGCTACACCCGGGTACTTTGAGGTGATAACAATGAAAATGAACAAAAGTCTCGTTGCACTCTGCCTGACGGCGGGGTTACTGGCAGCGGCTCCGGCAGTTAGCCTGGCTGAGGTCAACTACGTACCGCAAAACACCGCTGCCGCCCCGGCTATTCCCGCCGCGGCATTACAGCAGCTCACATGGACACCGGTCGATCAGTCAAAACAGCAAACCTCGGCTATTGCGTCCGTCGGGCAACGTCTTGACGTTGCAGGCATTACCGGCCCGGTTGTTGCGTATAGCGTACCGGCGAATATCGGTGAGCTGACCTTAACGCTGACCAGTGAAGTGAACAAACAAAGCAGCGTCTACGCGCCGAACGTGCTGATCCTCGATCAGAACCTGACGCCGTCGGCGTTTTTCCCCAGCAGCTATTTTACCTATCAGGAACCGGGTGTGATGAGCGCTGACCGTCTTGAAGGGGTGATGCGTCTGACGCCTGCGCTGGGGCAACAGAAAATCTACGTGCTGGTCTTTACCACTGAAAAAGATCTCCAGCAAACCACCACGCTGCTGGATCCGGCCAAAGCTTACGCCAAAGGCATCGGCAACGCGGTACCGGATATTCCCGATCCTGTCGCCCGTCATACCACCGATGGCATCGTGAAATTGAAAGTGAAAACCAATAGCAGTTCCAGCGTGCTGGTCGGCCCGCTGTTTGGTTCATCAAATCAGGGATCGGTGACCGTCGGTAATACGGCAGCACCTGCCTATAGCGCAACGGCCGCTGCGCCGGTCGCCGCGCCAGCTGCGAAAAGCGAGCCGGTTCTGAATGATACCGAAGCTTACTTTAATCAGGCCATTAAACAGGCTGTTGATAAAGGCGATGTCGATAAGGCATTGAAATTACTTAACGAAGCAGAGCGTCTGGGGTCAACTTCAGCGCGTTCCACCTTTATCAGCAGTGTAAAAGGCAAGGGGTGATTGTTGCCCCACAATGCTGATGTTTAGGCTTAGCCTTTCGGTGCGTCCTTCGGGGCGCACTTTTTTTACTGGCATCACCGTGTTACATATCTGTTGCGCTTTTGCATCTAACCCGCCCCCCATCACACTTTTCTGCGTTACAATGCTTTCAGGCTATGTACCGGAGAAACAGGCATGTCACATCCTGCGCTAACGCAATTGCGTGCGCTGCGCTATCTTGATCATATCCCCCCGCTAAAATCCGCACTGCGAGAGTGGTTATTGCTGGAAGACTCGATGACCAAACGGTTTGAACAGCAGGGGAAAACGGTCAGCATCATCTTACTCCGCGAAGGGTTTGTTGGCCGGGAAGAGATTGCTGAAGAACGGGCGCTGTTGCCGGATGAACCGCGCTACTGGCTACGGGAAATTATTCTTTGTGCAGACGACGTACCCTGGCTGGTGGGCCGCACCGTTGTGCCGGAATCAACGTTAAACGGTCCTGAACTGGCGCTGCAAAAACTGGGTAAAACGCCGCTGGGCCGTTATCTGTTTACCTCCTCAACCCTGACCCGTGATTTTATTGAGATCGGGATGAGCGACGAGTTGTGGGGACGGCGCTCGCGGCTGCGGCTTAACGGAAAACCCTTGTTGCTCACCGAATTATTTTTACCGGCATCACCGATTTACCAGAAGGAAGAGAAAAATGGAGTGGAGTCTGACGCAGAATAAGCTGTTGGCATATCACCGCCTGATGCGTACCGACAAACCCATTGGCGCGCTACTGTTACTGTGGCCGACGCTATGGGCGCTATGGGTGGCGGCGCAGGGTCTGCCGCCGCTGTGGATACTGGCCGTTTTTGTCGCTGGCGTCTGGCTGATGCGCGCGGCGGGCTGCGTGATAAATGATTATGCCGATCGCAAAATTGACGGCCATGTAAAGCGCACCGCCAACCGACCGCTGCCGAGCGGGGCCGTCAGCGGCAAAGAGGCGCGAACGCTGTTTGGCGTGCTGGTGCTATGTTCCTTCCTGCTGGTGCTAACCCTCAACCGGATGACCATTCTGTTATCCGTTGCCGCCCTCCTGCTGGCGTGGGTGTATCCCTTTATGAAGCGCTATACCCATCTGCCACAGGTGGTACTGGGCGCTGCGTTCGGCTGGTCAATTCCCATGGCGTTCGCTGCCGTCAGCGAAACCCTGCCGCTGAGCTGCTGGCTGATGTTTACAGGCAATATCCTCTGGGCGGTGGCCTATGATACGCTCTATGCGATGGTGGATCGGGATGACGACCTGAAGATCGGCGTGAAGTCGACAGCGATCCTCTTCGGGCGCTACGATCGGCTGATTGTTGGACTCTTACAGGTGGCAGTGCTGGCGCTGATGATGGCTATTGGCTGGCTGAACGGGCTGGGCGGCGTGTTTTATGCGTCGGTCGTCGTGGCGGGCGCGCTGTTTGTCTACCAGCAGAAGCTGATTATTCACCGCGAGCGCGATGCCTGCTTTAAGGCGTTTATGAATAATAACTACGTTGGGCTGGCGCTTTTTGTCGGGCTGGCGGTAAGTTACTGGGGATAGTTAAATTTACGCACAGAAAAGAGGAATGCCAATCCAGATTAATCATGCATTCTACTTATTAATTTCGTCACTTTTTGCCGCCCTGTCTGATGGTTGTATTGTCAGAGAGGGCGTTTTTTTAAATAGGTATTTGTATTTATAATATTAAAAATAAAACATAATTATTATTTTCAGAATAAAATAATAATTTAAAAGTTATTATGTAATAACCAAATTAATTGTCAAGCTCAGCGCGTTTTCTTTATGAAAAAATTCACCATATCTATTATATATTGTGAATAATATGTAATCAAAAATACCATAAGATAAACAAATGTTTTTTGTATTCCTGGTGAGTTGTATTATTAATTATATAAATCAGCTAGTTACTCCTGATCCGCGCTGCGATAATCTGCCACGCCATCATTTTTTTTGATAAAAAATCAGCACCCAAGCTGCTGGCGTAATTTTAATCATCACTAAAACATATTAAATTATAAATACTAACTTACCTTTTATTTTTTCTAATGTGATCCTGTCAAAAAGGTGTGATAAATTATGCGCACTTTATACGAATCAATATTAATTGTAACTTTCTGATGCACCTTAAACGTCGGATTTACGTTGATTATTCGTATAAGGAATCAAACTTTATGATAAAGGATTATTCAATGTTCAAGAAAACACTGTTAGCTGTTGCTGCAACTTCTCTTCTCTCTGCCGCCGCTTTCAGCGCATCTGCCGCTGATCAGGGCCATGGTAAAATTACATTCACGGGTACTGTTATTTCTGCACCTTGCTCTATTCCAGCAGAAGATGTGAATAAGACCGTTGATTTAGGTGAAGTAGGGACCTCGGCTCTGAATGGCGGTAAAAACTCCCTGCCAGTCGCTGTTGATATCCATCTGCAGGACTGCGTTCTGACCAGCGGCACAGGTACTGAAGCGACCACTATCACCAAAGCTAAAGTCACCTTCACCTCTGCAAATGCCGATGCAACGACTAACCTGCTGAAAAACACTGCCGAAGGCAACTACGGCGGCGCGAGCAACGTTGGCGTTCGTCTGTTGACCGAAGGTAACGATGACGTGGTTATGGGAACTGAAGTGCCGGTGGATCTGGTTGCCGAGAACTCCTATCAGGTTCTGAAGTTCAAAGCGCGTATGGAACGTGTCGCAACTGGAACAGATGCAACGGCAGGTAACGTAGCCACTGACGTTAACTACGTACTGGCTTACGATTAATAACGTGTCAGTAAATTATTATTTAATTCAAGCCAGTGAAAAAAACACTGGCTTTTAGGCTTTTTCATTAAAAAAGGATTTGATGAATAGCATGTTAAAAACCCATCTTAAGGCGTTATTCATTTTAATAAAACAGTCTTTATGTCCGGTAATATTTACTGCGGCAACGATTACGCCTGCCTGGGCGACTGAGTTCAATACGGATATGATCGATGCAGAAGATAAAACAAACATCGACCTCAGTCAGTTTGAAAAGAAGGGGTTTATTTCTCCCGGCAAATATATTGCAAACGTAGACATCAACAAGCGAAAATTTCCGAACGCATGGTCATTTGAGTGGATTAAAACAGAGGATGAAAGCGGCTCGCGAGTTTGTCTGACGAAAGACGATCTAGCGGCATTCGGCTTTGCGGATGATTTTATCCAGACGTTACGCCCCATCAATCCACAAGGGTGTCTGGACATTGCCAGTAAGCCTGAATTAGTCGTCAGACTCAATAAAGCGGACATGGTTGTCAGCATCATTGCCCCTCAGGCGTGGATGAAATACCAGGCGACTAACTGGACGCCGCCAGAGTTCTGGGATGATGGTATTGCGGGATTTATACTGGATTACAACGTTTATGCCAGCCAGTATGACCCGGATGACGGTACAAAGAGCCAGGACCTCAGTTCCTATGGAACGCTCGGCTTTAACCTCGGCGCATGGCGTTTACGCTCGGATTATCAGTACGACAAATCATATGAAGATGGTCATTCCACCGGCAGCAATAGCAGTATGGACCGTACTTATCTGTTTCGCCCGATTCCGTCAATCGCCTCCAGATTGACGTTGGGACAGTACGATCTGAACTCAGATTTATATGATACGTTCCATTTTACCGGGGCTTCGCTGGAGAGCGACGACGACATGTTGCCGCCAGATTTGCAGGGATACGCCCCGCAAATTACCGGTATCGCGCAGACTAACGCCAAAGTAACGGTTACCCAGAATGGGCGAATGGTTTATCAGACTACCGTTACGCCGGGACCGTTTAACATTACCGACATTGGTGAGACGTTTCAGGGCCAGCTTGATGTGACGGTGGAAGAAGAGGACGGACGTAAAAACACGTTCCAGGTCGGCTCATCGTCTATTCCCTTCCTGACGCGTAAAGGGCAGGTTCGTTACAAAGCCTCTACCGGTAAACCTACCTCCGTCGGCCACACCGATGTTAACAACCCGATGTTCTGGACCGGCGAATTTTCCTGGGGATGGCTGGGAAATACGTCGCTCTATGGTGGCGCATTATTGACCGCTGATGATTACCAGGCGGCAACCGCAGGCGTTGGTTTTAACCTCAACAGTTTTGGTTCGCTCTCTTTTGACGTCACGCGCGCGCAGGCGACGCTGCGCGGAAAAAATAATGAGGATAATGAGAAACAGCGCGGCTATAGCTATCGCATCAACTATGCTAAGCGGTTTGAAGAAACCGGTAGCCAGGTAACATTTGCAGGCTATCGTTTCTCGGACAAAGAATATGTCACCATGAGCGAGTATCTGACGGCGCGAAGCGGTGATGATTCGACCAGTAACCAGAAAGAGAACTATGTTCTTTCTTTTAACCAGTATATTGAATCACTGGCGCTTAACGCTTATCTCAGCCTGACGCGTAATACCTACTGGGACGATTCCGCCAGCACCAGTTACACCGTATCGGTCAGCCGCAACATCGATATTGGCCGCTTTAAAGGTATTTCTTCTTCCTTGTCGGTTGGACGTTCGACATGGGATAACAAAGAAGAAACGCAATACTATCTGTCGTTTACCATCCCGCTTGAGCAAAGCCGCAGCATCTCCTGGTATATGCAGAAAAATGGCAGCGATAACCTGTCCCAGACGCTGTCTTACTACGACTCATCAGACAGAAACAACACCTGGAATATTTCGGCATCCGGGGATGAGGATGATTTCCGTAATGCCGAACCTGCCATTCGTGGCAGTTACCAGCATTATTCACCCTATGGCCGTCTGAGCGTCAATGGCAGCGTACAGCCTAATGCTTATAACTCGTTTACCGCAGGCTGGAATGGATCGCTCACCGCGACACGTTACGGTATGGCGCTTCATGATAATAGCAACGGTAACGATGCCCGCATGATGGTTGATGCCGATGGTATCGCTGGCGTGCCGCTGAGTGACAAACGTACCGTGACGAATGCGATGGGGATTGCTGTCACCAACTCGGTCAGCGACTACACCACCTCCACCATCCGCGTTGACAGCGATCAACTGCCTGACGGCGTGGATATTAATAATTCGGTCATTAATACCACGCTCACTGAAGGCGCAATTGGTTATGCGAAGCTGAACGCCACTAAAGGTTATCAGATCCTTGGCATCATCAGGCTTGCTGATGGTCGTTATCCACCGCTGGGCGTAACCGTTGTGGATGTTGACAGTGGTAAGGATGTTGGTCTGGTCGCAGAAGATGGCTATGTGTATCTCAGTGGGCTTCAGGAGAACAGCAAATTACGTCTCCAATGGGGCAATAATGTTTGCCAGATTATTCCCCCTAACCAAAGCAATGCGGACGGTAAAGCCATTATTTTACCCTGCAAAAAAGTAAACTAATTCAGGATGAATCAATAAAGATGAAATCAACATTTATTTTGAAAGGGCTTTTTTTGAGTTTACTCAGCGCTTGCTCCGTTGCGCAGGCTACCGTATCGCCTGACAGAACGCGTATCATCTTTAATGAAGGTGATAAAAGCGTCACTATCAAATTAACCAATCAGAGCAAAGCGCTGCCTTATCTGGCGCAATCATGGATTGAAGATAAAAATGGTCAAAAAACGCGTGAATTTATCACGCCACTACCGCCTCTTCAGCGGCTTGAAGCGGGAGAACAAACTCAGGTCCGCCTGATGGGTCAACCGTCGTTGATGCAGCTTCCTGCGGACAGGGAGTCGCTCTTTTACTATAACGTGCGTGAAATTCCCCCGCGTACTCAACAAAAAAATGTGATGCAACTGGCGATGCAGAGCCGTTTGAAACTGTTCTGGCGTCCTAAAGCGATTGCATTGAAAGAAGGGCAGGCAGTGCCCATGGATAAGGTAGATGTTTCGCGTACTGCCACGGGCGTGACGATTAAAAACGGTACGCCTTATCATGTGACGGTCGGTTACATCGGTATTGATGGCAAAACATTGTTACCGGGAGCAAATGGTTTTATGGTTGCTCCTTTTGATCAGACCAGTTCGGATATCAAAAATTTACCGGCAAAATTTCAGATTGGCTATATCGGTGATTACGGCGGTTTAAACATGTTCAGTGTGAGTTGCACGTCAGTACAACCGGTTTGTCACAGTGAATTCATGCAGAAGGGACAATAATGAAAAAGATTATCATGCTCCTGTGCGCCTGGCTTTTATTGGCTTCATCATCAGCATGGGCGGTAAACTGTTATGAGAATAGTAAAGGCGGACGGGTAACCATCGATAATAAGTTACCCAGCTTTACTGTCCCTTCAAATGCGATCATTGGCAGCAAAATATGGGAAAGCTCGGATATCAACGTGACAGTCTATTGCGATGATGCAGCAGGCTGGACAGAAAACAACCAAACCGAAGATATTTATGCCTGGATTTTGCTTTCAGACAAGAACAGTAGTGAGGTATTAGATAACCCTTATTTCACCTTTGGCGTCACCTATAATGGTGCTGACCACGAAGGCATCAATGATGGTATTGATACCGGAGCCTGTCTTGATAAATTCAAGCAGTTGTATGATGGAATTTGGTACAACCCTATTTGTAATGGCAGTACCTTGCAGAAAAATATTACTTTCCCGGCGCGCTTTCGTTTATACGTCAAACTGAAAGCGATTCCCACCGATCCTGATGCAGTCTACAACTTCGGCACAGTTAACGTATTACAGTTTGACGGGGAAGGGGGCGCTAACCTTAATAAAAATGCCAAGAACCTGAAGTACAATATTACGAATCTTGATAATATTCACTTCCTCGATTGTGGTGTTGATATTAAAATTTTCCCTGAAAACCAGATTGTCGATTTTGGCCAGGTGAATAACGTGGACGTGTGGTCGCAAAAAGCCGCCTTTTCTGTTTCCACGATACGAGATGTCACTGCCGCCTGCTCGGAGCAGTTTGATGTCACCATGAGCTTCAACACCGACGATCTCTATGACACCAGACATGTGGATATGGGTAATGGTTTGTTGATGCAAATACACGATGAGACTACAGAAGAAGATCTCCTGATGAACACGTACTATGCCTTTACCACTTATTATCCGGGGCAAGAGGCCAGTACCGTGACGCATAATTATATAGCCAGGCTCAGCAAAAATCCGGGCAGAGATATAGAGGTGGGACCGTTTAGTAAAGATCTTATCCTGAAGATTAACTATCAATAGTTGTCGAACTTTCCAGAGCCAGCCACAGAATGTGACTGGCTTTTTTTGACCTTTGTAAAACGCATTGTTAATAGCGGCAGCGTTATTTGAGCAAAAATACGTTTTGTCCGTGAAGGGATTGCCGCATGATCTGCCCTCTTCCTGAGGGCAGATCATATCGCGACCGGTTTACTCGCCCTGTGCAGCGCTCTCAATCGTCAGACGCACATCTGACGTAATCAACTCTGCCAGCATCTGATAAACCTTCATGGTTTCTGCCGGTTCCGCATCCCCGGTATCGCTGATATAGCCCTCATCACGCAGCGTCAGCACCAGAGAACTAAAGACTGCTTTATCGAAGAACTCCGGTGCGTTGATACCGTGCAGCACGGATAAACGCTGCGCCACGGTACGACTCTCTTTCTCCAGCGTGCCACGGTTGATCGACGGATTAGCACTGAGCAGCCAGAAGGTAATCGCATAGCGCTGTAGCGTTTCACGCGCGCCTGCCGCCAGCAGTTGCAGCGTCCGGGCACGGGCCGGGTTGATACGGAACTCCGCTTCTTCGGAGGTAATCAGCCCCTGGCGCGCCATCTCTGCCGTCAGCGCGTCAATCACGCCTGCCACTTCGCTGGTATCCCAGCGCAGGAACAGTTCGGCTTTCAGCATCGGATAAAGTAATTCCACATGATGCAGCAGGGCGTCGCGCGAAATCTGCCGATGCTGAGTCACAATGGCGGCAATCAGCGACGGCAACATCAGCATATGCGTGATGTTATTGCGATAGTAAGTCATCAGAACCGCCTGCTCGCGCGGCAGGACGATGATATCGCCGATGGTGTCTTTCTCGACCAGGAACTTATTCATCTGCAATGCATGCTCAATAAGTTCGTTAGCCGTGGCGACAGGCGCGGTAGAGTCCGGCGCATACGGCACATTACGTAACAGATCGAGATAGCAATCCAGTTGTTGCGTCAGTTGCTCACGCGTCAGGGAGCGCTGACGGGAAGCCAGCAACGCGGTACAGCACAGGTTCATGGCGTTAGCCGCCCCTGCATTGTTAATGCGCACCATCAGATCGGCGGCGATGCGGTTAACGGTCGGCGTTAGCCAGGCCGGGCGCACCGCTTCAATCGGATCGATGGATTCACGCCACTCAGGCACATGGTGATTAAGGTAGGTCATCAGCGGCATCGGCTCGCCGAAGTTGACGTAGCCCTGACCGAGATTACGCAGCTTGCTCAAACCGCGCATCATTTGCAGCAGGTTTTCTTTCTCTTTCGTCGCGCCACGCAGCTCTTTGGCGTAAGTGCCCACTTCCATCACATGCTCATAGCCGATATAAATCGGCACCAGAGTGATTGGGCGCGTCCCGCCACGGAGCATCGCCTGAATCGTCATCGACAGGGTGCCGGTTTTTGGATCCAGCAGGCGGCCAGTACGTGAGCGGCCACCCTCGACAAAATACTCAACGGAATAGCCGCGGCTAAACAGCTCACCGAGATATTCACGGAACACCGTCGAATAGAGCTTGTTACCCTTAAAGGTACGGCGAATGAAGAACGCGCCCAGGCGGCGGAAAATCGGCCCGGCAGGCCAGAAGTTCAGATTGATACCCGCAGCAATGTGCGGCGGCACCAGCCCCTGATGATAGAGCACGTAGGAGAGCAGCATATAGTCCATATGGCTGCGGTGACAGGGCACGTAGACAATCTCATGACCGTCATGCGCCAACTGCCGCACGCGCTCGGCGTTATGCACGTTAATCCCCTGATACAGACGGTTCCAGGTGAAGCCCAGAATACGGTCGGTCAGGCGGATCATCTCGTAAGAGAAGTTAGCGGCAATCTCCTCCATCAGCGCAATCGCATTCTGCTGCGCTTTTTCATGAGAGATTTTTTTGCTGCGTGCTTCGTCTTCTACCGCGCGGGCAATGGCTTTGGACGCCAGAAGCTTATTAAACAGATCCTGACGGGCAGGCAGACGTGGCCCAACGGCCGCCAGACGCTGGCGGGCAAAGTGCATACGCGCAACGCGCGCCAGCTTTTGCGCAATGATCTTATCCGTTCCATGCTCGTCTGCCATACGCCGCAGAGAGACCGAAGGGGAGAAGCGGACAAAACTGTCGCGCCCCAGCCAGGACACGGCGAAAAACTTTTGTATGCCATTGAGCATGCGCAGCGGCGGATTAACCTCGCCCTTCTCACGCCCTGGCGAACGGCCAAACATCACCGATACCGGCACCATCTGCACGTCCAGACCCGGATTGCTGCGATGCAGATCCAGATAGTCGTGGAAGAGTTTGATAGACTCTTCTTTCGGCGTGTAGTAGGTAAACACACGCGGTCCGCCGTGAATAAAGACGTAACGCGGCAGCAGGGTGCCGTCGACCTCCAGCGGCTCCAGAGGATCGGGGAGATCGTGCGCCAGGCACTGCGTGCGCAGCGTCAGCAAATCCGCTTTTGAGTTATAAGGCAATACGTACATAATCGGGCGGGAGGTATCCAGACCCAATTCCTGTGCGGGTTCCGCCGGAATAGACTTGCTCTTTACCAGCACGCTTAATGGTAAATTCAGTAATTTGTAGTAAATTCGTGGCCAGCCGGACATAAACGATGTGAAGCCTCTGGTTAATCATGCAAATGCGCTGCAAGGATATCAGAAAGTGAACCGATTTTCTGAGCTTACGCAGGACGCGCGCTATATCATTGACGCTAATAATGTAAAAAGGTTCTTTTAATGGCCAATAATACCACCGGATTGACCCGGATTATCAACGCAGCGGGTTATTCCTGGAAAGGATTTCGTGCGGCATGGATTAACGAAGCCGCTTTTCGGCAGGAAGGCGTGGCCGCCATTGTGGCTATCATTATCGCCTGCTGGCTGGATGTGGACCCCATCACGCGTGTCCTGCTGATAGGCTCGGTACTGCTGGTGATGATTGTGGAAATTTTAAACAGTGCGATTGAAGCTGTCGTGGACCGTATCGGCACGGAACGGCACGAACTGTCGGGCCGCGCCAAGGATATGGGATCGGCGGCGGTACTGCTGGCGATAGTCGTCGCGCTTATCACCTGGACCACTTTATTGTGGTCGCATTTCCGCTGAAGGTCGCAAAAGTAGAAAAGTCTCTTATTTTTCGTGCCATTGGTGGTTCCAAAATCGCCGTTAGCTGTATATACTCACAGCATAACTGTATATACACCCAGGGGGCGGAATGAAAGCGTTAACGGCCAGGCAGCAAGAGGTGTTCGATCTCATTCGGGATCACATCAGCCAGACAGGCATGCCACCGACGCGTGCGGAAATTGCGCAACGTTTGGGGTTCCGTTCCCCAAACGCGGCTGAAGAACACCTTAAAGCGCTGGCGCGTAAAGGGGTGATTGAGATTGTTACCGGCGCATCGCGTGGTATTCGTCTGCTAATTCAGGAAGAAGAAGGCATTCCGCTTATCGGTCGCGTGGCTGCCGGTGAGCCGCTGCTGGCGCAGCAGCATATTGAAAGCCACTATCAGGTTGACCCGTCACTGTTTAAACCCAACGCCGATTTTCTGCTGCGCGTTAGCGGGATGTCGATGAAAGACATCGGTATTATGGACGGCGATTTGCTGGCAGTGCATAAAACGCAGGACGTGCGTAACGGTCAGGTTGTCGTCGCGCGTATTGACGAAGAAGTAACCGTGAAGCGCCTGAAAAAACAGGGCAACGTCGTTGAACTACTGCCTGAAAATAACGAGTTTTCACCTATCGTGGTCGACCTGCGTAAGCAAAACTTCTCTATTGAAGGACTGGCTGTTGGCGTGATCCGCAACGGCGAGTGGCTGTAACCTCGTTCTGATTTCTGCGGTGCTGTTGGTGCCGCAGGATCTCCTCTTTACCCTCTAATACCATCTCAGCCTTATGGCGCTTCACAGGGTTAAATATTCTTAATTCCCCGCAGGGTACAGGATCCTCATCTACACTTATTCTTACGTTCAGCAGAAAACACAGCTTATCTGGACGACAGAATTCGAATGATTTGTACCCCAACAATGAGGACATAATTATGAATAAAGACGAAGTCGGCGGTAACTGGAAACAGTTCAAAGGTAAAGCGAAAGAACAATGGGGCAAACTGACCGATGACGATATGACCGTCATCGAAGGTAAACGTGACCAGCTGGTGGGTAAAATCCAGGAGCGTTATGGTTATCAGAAAGATCAGGCGGAAACCGAAGTGAAAGACTGGGAAACCCGTCACGATTACCGCTGGTAGTAGTGCACTCAGCTAACCCCTGAGAAGTCCTGCCCGAAGGTACATGGAGGTACCACCCCAAAAGAAGCCGTGCTGCAATCAGCGCGGCTTTTTCTTGCTCTGAATACTGTGATCGTGATGACATTCGCCGGGATGACGACAGGCTTCAACCTCGGCGCACTCTGCGCACAGGCCGTGTGCTTCGATCACATTGTGACGTAAAGCAAACCCCATCCGCGCTGCCAGCGCATGCATGATATCTTCCACGCCGTCGGCACCTTCCTCTTTTACGACGCCGCAGCGGTCGCAGATAAACATCGCCGACGTGTGGGAGTGATCGAAAAGATGGCACAGCACGTAGCTGTTGGTCGATTCCACCTTATGCACGAAACCCTGCTCGAGCAAGAACTCCAGCGCACGATATACCGTCGGCGGCTTGGCCTGCGGTTCTTTGTCGCGCAGCAGGTCGAGCAGATCGTAGGCGCTAATTGCGCCCTGTTGCAGGCTCATTAACCGCAACACTTCAAGGCGCTGCGGAGTCAGGCGCACATTGCGTTGCACGCACAGCTTTTCAGCTTGCGCTAACATCTCCTGCGAAGTGGTCTTGTCCATAGCGTCCTCTGGTGGGGGTGGGCAGAAGCCTATTTTATCATGTTCTGTTGAAAGTCAGAAATGGAGGCTGCTGCGTTCAGAAAACGGAGTGCGAACATGTGAGCATCGTTTGAAAGAAAAAATTTTTGTGAGTACAATGGATGTACAAAGCAGGAGGGTTTTATGGATACCAGAATTAACACCCGAATTTCTGAAGAACTAAAAAGCGACGTCACGCATGTTTTGAACGGTTGCGGCTTAACGGTTAGCGCCGCTATCCGTCTGTTTCTGGAAAAAGTTGTTCAGACTCAGGGATTGCCTTTTGATGTAACTCGTCGCCCCTCGGCGAAAACAGCCGCTGCACTACGTGAGACACAGGATATTCTCAGCAAACGTAGCGCCCGTTTTGATTCCGTGGATGCCATGCTAAAAGGACTTAATGGCGATGGTGAACAAGAGAAGTAAAATACCGCGAGCGGTTGAATACACGAAAGCCTTCATGAAGTCATGGGAACGTTATAATCGCTCCGGCCGCTATAACATGAACGATGTAGTAACCGTTATGCAGTTGATTTTCGCCAATAAATTGCTTCCAGCTGAGTACCTTGACCATGAGTTAAAAGGTAACTGGATGGGGACGAGAGAGCTTCACGTTGGCGGTGACTTCTTACTTCTATACAATATCGATGAAAAGCAAAATGTAGTTGTATTTGTTGATTTAGGTACTCATAGCGAGCTATTTGGTTGAGACGTATCTCAGGCGAAAAGATAACCCGGCGATGATATTGGATTGGGCTTTTTACCTGTTTGAGATCGCCAGAAGCCTCGTTCACAGACGTAAATTACACACAAGCAGCAATGGCAGATGCTCAAATCCACAATACCTAAAAAGTTTAAAATGTATCAAAATAAAGAGCCTGAAAACAACGAGATATCTGATAATACAGCGGCTTTCCCCGCCCACCGTTTCTCCATCGCGCCGATGCTCGACTGGACGGACAGGCACTGCCGTTATTTCCTGCGTCTGCTTTCCCGCCACACGCTGCTGTACACGGAAATGGTCACGACAGGCGCGATTATTCACGGTAAAGGCGATTATCTGGCCTATAGCGAAGAAGAACAACCAGTCGCGCTCCAGCTTGGCGGCAGCGATCCGGCGGCGCTTGCGCAGTGTGCGAAACTGGCAGAAGCGCGTGGCTATGATGAAATCAACCTGAACGTGGGTTGTCCTTCAGACCGCGTGCAAAACGGTATGTTTGGTGCCTGCCTGATGGGTAACGCCGCGCTGGTCGCGGATTGTATTAAGGCGATGCGCGATGTGGTTTCCATTCCGGTGACGGTGAAAACGCGTATTGGTATCGACGAGCAGGACAGCTATGAGTTCCTGTGCCAGTTTATTGATACCGTTTCCGGCAAGGGCGAATGCGAGATGTTTATCATTCATGCGCGCAAAGCCTGGCTTTCCGGGCTGAGTCCGAAAGAAAACCGCGAAATCCCGCCGCTGGATTATCCGCGCGTTTACCAGCTGAAGCGCGATTTCCCGCACTTAACCATGGCGATCAACGGCGGTATTAAATCGCTGGAAGAAGCCAAAGCGCACCTTCAGCATATGGATGGCGTGATGGTCGGGCGTGAGGCGTACCAGAACCCGGGGATTCTGGCGTCGGTGGATCGCGAAATCTTTAATACCACCGGCGCAGATGCCGATCCGGTGGCGATAGTCCGCGCCATGTACCCGTACATTGAACGCGAACTTAGTCAGGGAACCTACCTCGGGCATATCTCACGGCATATGCTGGGGCTGTTTCAGGGGATCCCCGGCGCGCGCCAGTGGCGTCGTTACCTGAGTGAAAATGCGCACAAGGCAGGAGCCGATATTGAAGTGCTCGAGCGGGCACTGAAGCTGGTGGCGGATAAACGCTAATCTTCACTACAATCTGGTCAATTTCACCACGCCTCGCTACCGTATGCGGGGCGTTTTTATTGATAATCAATAGCTTAATTCTGGCACGATTTTTGTAAATATAATGGTATCAAGGCATATTTCGGGGGAGATCGTCATGCTGGAATTACTTTTTGTTATCGGATTTTTTGTCGTGCTGCTGATGACGGGCGTATCACTGCTGGGCATCAGCGCGGCGCTGTTCGTGGCGACGGCGCTGATGTTTGTTGGCGGCCTGTTTGCGCTGGTCATCAAATTGCTGCCATGGCTGTTGCTGGCGGTCGCGGTGGTATGGGTTATTCGGGTAATAAAAGCGCCAAAAGTACCGCAATATCAGTGCAATAAGCGCTCTCGTTACTAAGGAATGTGCAGAGGATCACAACCCCAGCACTTTGGACGAGAATCGCGTAGGCTTTGCTTAGCAAATCTGTCACTATTCTCCGTCTAACGAATTCATCGCGCTGTACCCTACATACGGCCGAACTAAAAAAAAGTAAGGGCTTCCCTCGTGGAAGCCCTAAACTTTTCTAGGGGATCAGCAGGCTTGAACCCTGCGTCGCCCGGCTCTCAAGCGTCTCATGGGCTTTTTGCGCATCCTTCAGCGCAAATTTTTGCGCCTCCGCCACATCCACCTTGATCACGCCGCTGGCGATCAGTGAAAACAGCTCATTGCTGGCTTCGGTCAGCTCCTCGCGGTTAGTGATGTAGCCCTGAAGGGAAGGGCGCGTCGCGAACAAGGAACCTTTCTGATTCAGGATGCCAAGGTTAACGCCGGTAACCGGGCCGGAAGAGTTACCAAAACTCACCATCAGTCCGTGGCGTTGCAGGCAGTCCAGCGAGGACTCCCAGGTATCTTTACCTACCGAATCGTACACTACGTGCACTTTTTTACCGCCGGTGATCTCTTTTACCCGCTCCACCAGGTTCTCTTCGCGGTAGTTAATCACCTGCCACGCGCCCGCCTGCTTCGCCCGCTGCGCTTTCTCCGCCGAGCCGACCGTGCCGATGAGCTTCGCGCCCAGCGCTTTCGCCCACTGGCAGGCGATTAGCCCAACGCCCCCGGCGGCAGCGTGAAACAAAAACACCTCATCCGGTTTAATTTCATAAGTTTTACGCAGTAAATAGAACACCGTCAGCCCTTTAAGGAACGAGGCGGCCGCCTGCTCAAAGGAGATGGCATCCGGCAAAATAGCCGCTTTATCAGCAGGTACGTTGTGTACCGAGCTGTAAGCGCCGAGCGCGGACTGCGCATAAACCACCCGGTCGCCGGGCTTGATATCGCTCACGCCGCTGCCGACTTTACTCACTACGCCCGCCGCCTCGGTGCCTAATCCGCTGGGCAATGACGGCGGCGGATACAGCCCGCTGCGGATATAGGTGTCGATGTAGTTGATGCCAATCGCTTTATTCTCTACCTGAATCTCATTTTCGGCTGGATCGCCCGGCGTAAACTCCACCGCCTGCAACACTTCCGGCCCGCCGTGCTTGTTAAATTCGATACGTGTTGCCATGCTTCCTCCTGAACAATGTGATAATCTTTCGACCCATTCATCATCTCGGTAACTCCATTCACTATGGCAGGAAATAAACCCTTCAACAAACAGACTGAACCTCGCGACCCGCAGGTCGCCGGGCTGAAAATGCCACCGCACTCGATTGAAGCGGAACAGTCGGTGTTGGGTGGTTTAATGCTGGATAACGAACGCTGGGACGATGTCGCCGAACGCGTAGTGTCGGATGACTTTTATACCCGGCCACACCGGCATATTTTCACCGAAATGGGGCGTTTGCAGGAGATGGGGAAACCCATCGACCTGATCACCCTCGCTGAATCCCTTGAACAACAGGGGCAGCTGGACAGCGTCGGCGGCTTCGCCTATCTGGCGGAACTATCAAAAAATACGCCAAGCGCGGCGAACATCAACGCTTACGCGGATATCGTGCGCGAACGCGCCGTCGTCCGCGATATGATTTCGGTGGCTAATGAGATTGCCGATGCGGGCTACGATCCGCAGGGCCGCAGCAGCGACGAACTGCTGGATCTCGCCGAATCCCGCGTTTTTCAGATCGCCGAAAACCGCGCGAATAAAGACGAAGGCCCGAAGAGTATCGATCAGATCCTCGACGCCACCGTGGCGCGTATTGAGACGTTATTTCAGCAGCCGCACGATGGCGTCACCGGGGTGGATACCGGCTATCAGGATCTGAATAAGAAAACCGCCGGTCTGCAACGCTCGGATTTGATCATCGTGGCGGCACGTCCGTCGATGGGTAAAACCACCTTTGCGATGAACCTCTGCGAAAACGCGGCGATGTTGCAGGATAAACCGGTACTGATCTTCAGTCTGGAGATGCCCGGCGAACAGATCATGATGCGTATGCTGGCGTCGCTCTCCCGTGTCGATCAGACGCGCATTCGTACCGGGCAGCTTGATGACGAAGACTGGGCGCGGATCTCCGGCACGATGGGGATCCTGCTGGAAAAGCGCAATATGTATATCGACGACTCCTCCGGCCTAACGCCGACGGAAGTCCGCTCCCGCGCACGGCGTATTTTCCGCGAGCATGACGGGCTGAGCCTGATCATGATCGACTACCTCCAGCTGATGCGCGTGCCGTCGCTGTCCGATAACCGTACCCTGGAGATCGCCGAAATCTCCCGCTCGCTGAAGGCGCTGGCGAAAGAGCTTCAGGTGCCGGTAGTGGCGCTGTCGCAGCTTAACCGCTCGCTGGAGCAGCGTGCCGACAAACGCCCGGTGAACTCCGATCTCCGTGAATCCGGCTCCATTGAGCAGGACGCCGACTTAATCATGTTTATCTATCGTGACGAGGTGTATCACGAGAACAGCGATCTTAAAGGCATCGCCGAAATTATTATCGGTAAACAGCGTAATGGCCCTATCGGTACGGTACGTTTGACCTTTAACGGGCAGTGGTCGCGTTTTGATAACTACGCCGGACCACAGTACGACGACGAATAATTCAGGTAGTTAAAGCAAACACTTATCAAGGAACACACATGCAAGCGGCAACTGTAGTTATTAACCGCCGCGCTCTGCGACACAACCTGCAACGCCTGCGCGAACTGGCTCCCGCCAGCAAGCTCGTTGCGGTGGTGAAAGCGAACGCCTACGGACACGGTCTCCTGGAGACCGCGCGAACGCTCCCCGACGCTGACGCTTTCGGCGTCGCCCGTCTCGAAGAGGCTTTACAGCTGCGTCAAGGCGGCATTCCCCAGCCGATTTTACTGCTCGAAGGCTTTTTCAACGCTGCCGATCTGCCGACCATCGCCGCACAGCATCTGCACACTGCCGTCCATAATCCCGAACAGCTTGAGGCGCTGGAAAGCGCCGATCTCAGCGAGCCGGTTACCGTATGGATGAAGCTGGATACCGGTATGCACCGCCTCGGCGTGCGCCCGGAAGAGGCGGAGGCGTTTTATCAGCGTCTGACGCAGTGCAAAAACGTGCGTCAGCCTGTCAATATCGTCAGCCATTTTGCCCGTGCCGATGAGCCTGAGTGTGGGGCCACAGAGAGACAGCTCGATATTTTTAATACGTTCTGCGAAGGCAAACCGGGGCAGCGCTCTATCGCCGCTTCGGGCGGCATTCTGCTATGGCCGCAGTCGCATTTTGACTGGGCGCGGCCGGGCATTATTCTCTACGGCGTCTCGCCGCTGGAGCAAAAACCCTGGGGCCCGGATTTTGGCTTCCAGCCGGTCATGTCGCTCACCTCCAGCCTGATTGCCGTGCGCGAACATAAAGCCGGCGAGCCGGTCGGCTACGGCGGCACCTGGGTGAGCGAGCGCGATACCCGTCTGGGTGTGGTGGCGATGGGCTACGGCGATGGTTATCCACGCGCCGCACCGTCCGGTACGCCGGTGCTGGTCAACGGGCGTGAAGTGCCGATTGTCGGGCGCGTGGCGATGGATATGATCTGCGTTGATTTAGGCCCGGAAAGCGCCGACCGTGCAGGTGATACCGTGATCGTGTGGGGCGAGGGTTTACCCGTTGAGCGAATTGCTGAAATTACAAAAGTAAGTGCTTACGAACTTATCACGCGGCTAACGTCGCGGGTAGCGATGCAGTATATCGATTAATCCTGGCTTTCCAGGGAGGGAAAATGTCCATACCGGAAATCGCCGCCTGCCTCAGCTATGCCATTTCAGTCTGGCTGGCGGCGCGTAACAGCGTTCACACCTGGTGGACGGGCATTATCGGTAGCGTGCTGTATGGCTGGGTATTCTGGTCGGTACAACTCTACGCCGATGTGACGCTACAGATCTTTTTCATCGCCACCAGTATTACCGGCTGGCTACACTGGCTTAAAGGCTATCACGGCGAGGTGCTTCCCATCAGGAAGACACACGTCGGCCATCTTTTTCTGCTTTTCTGCGGCGCGATCCTCGTCGCCGCTGGCTATGGCCTCTTATTGCATACCTTCACTAACGCCTGGTCGCCGTGGCTGGATTCCTTAATCCTGACGTTCAGCGTGCTGGCGCAGTTTATGCTGATGGGCCGCCGTCTGGAAAACTGGTACGTCTGGCTTGCCGTGAACACGCTGGCAGTCCCGTTGTATGCGTATCGTGGATTGTCCCTGACGGCGGGGCTGTATCTGATTTTCTGGTTTAACGCCTGGCACGGTCTGTGGAAATGGCGCAGAGAGCTGAGAAGGCAATGAAGCGCTTCGCCACCGGTCTTATTGTCGGCAAGTTTGCGCCACTGCACTGCGGCCATGAGCGGCTGATTAACGCCGCGCTGGCGCAGTGCGACACGGTACTGCTGCTGAGTTATTCGGTGCCTGAACTGCCGGGCTGCGAGCCGGAAAAGCGGCAGCGCTGGCTGCAACAGCGGTTTCCTCAGTGTCGGTCAATTGTGCTGACGCCTGAGCGGGTGACGGCGTGGCAACTCCCGGCGATCCCTCATAACGAGGATAGCGCGGATAGCCATCGACACTATGTTGCCACGGTATGCGAGCAGGTTTTTCAGCAACGTCCGCAGGCGGTATTTAGCGGAGAAGATTATGGTGACGGCTTTGCGGCGGTGCTCAGCGAGCGTTTTAAACAGCCGGTTACGCACGTCAGGCTACAGCGCGGTGCGGAGCCTGACGCGCCGTCCGGGACGCTGATCCGCGCCGATGTTCACCGCCATCGTGCGATACTGGCGGACGAGGTCTACCGTGATTTTATTTTTCGCATTTGTCTGCTGGGCGGAGAGTCCACCGGTAAAAGTACGCTCTCAAAAGCGCTGGCAGAGGCGCTGAATACCACGTTCGTCGCTGAATTTGGCCGTGAATACTGGGAACAGAAGCAGGGGGAGTTAGGTTATCACGATCTTCTGCATATCGCCCGCACCCAGGTCCAGCGCGAAGAGGCCGCACAGCCAGCGCAGTATCTGGTCTGTGACACCTCGCCGCTGACGACCCTGTTCTATACGCTTCATCAGTTCGGCCATGCGCCGCCAGAACTTCATCACCTTGCCGAGCGAGATTACGCATTGATTGTCCTGTGCGATGCCGATTTCGATTTTGTGCAGGACGGCACGCGGCAGGGGGAGGATTTTCGCCGTCTGCAACAGGCGTGGTATGAGCGAGAGCTGACGCGCAGAAAGCTGCCGTTTATTCGCGTCCTTGGTCCGGTTTCTGAGCGGATTACGCAAATTCTGACGCACCTGGCGACGCTGCATTAAACGCTGTTATCTCTTTGCAGGCTGGTTTATTGTGTAATTCACTCAGACCGTAAACCTGGAGAACCACCACGTGTTTCAGAAAGTTGACGCCTACGCTGGCGACCCGATTCTCTCCCTGATGGAACGCTTCAAAGACGATCCGCGCAGCGACAAAGTCAATCTCAGCATCGGCCTTTATTACAATGAAGATGGCATTATTCCGCAGCTACAGGCGGTGGCTGAAGCCGAGGCGCGTCTCAATGCGCAGCCGCATGGCGCGTCGCTTTATCTGCCAATGGAAGGTCTGAATAGTTATCGTCACACCATTGCTCCCCTGCTATTTGGTGCCGATCATCCGGTACTGGCGCAGCATCGCGTGGCGACCATCCAGACCCTCGGCGGCTCTGGCGCGCTGAAAGTCGGGGCGGATTTCCTGAAACGCTATTTCCCGAATTCTGGCGTCTGGGTCAGCGATCCAACCTGGGATAATCACGTGGCCATTTTTGAAGGTGCCGGATTCAGCGTAAACACCTACCCCTGGTTTGACGATACCACCAAAGGCGTTCGCGTTAATGCGCTCATCGAAACGCTGAATACGCTGCCCGCGCAGAGTATTGTCCTGCTGCATCCGTGCTGTCATAACCCTACCGGGTCCGATCTCACCAATGATCAGTGGGATGCGGTAGTAGAGGTGCTGAAGGCCCGTGAGCTGATCCCGTTCCTCGATATTGCCTATCAGGGTTTTGGTGCGGGTATGGAAGAGGATGCGTATGCGATCCGCGCGATTGCCAGCGCCGGGCTGCCCGCGCTGGTCAGCAATTCGTTTTCCAAGATTTTCTCGCTGTACGGCGAGCGCGTCGGCGGGCTGTCGGTGGTCTGTGACGATGCTGAATCGGCCTCTCGCGTGCTGGGTCAGTTAAAAGCGACCGTGCGTCGCAACTACTCCAGCCCGCCGAATTTCGGTGCGCAGGTGGTCTCGACGGTGCTGGGTGACGCCGGGTTAAAAGCTAGCTGGCTGGCAGAGGTGGAAGAGATGCGCCTGCGAATTCTGGCGATGCGTCAGACGCTGGTCACGGTGCTAAAAGAGGCCGTGCCGGGACGCAACTTCGACTACCTGCTGCAACAGCGCGGCATGTTCAGCTATACCGGACTGAGCGCGGCCCAGGTTGATCGCTTGCGCGACGAATTTGGTATTTACCTGATTGCCAGCGGACGAATGTGTGTCGCCGGACTGAATACACGCAACGTTGAGCGCGTGGCACAGGCTTTCGCTGCGGTAATGTAAGCGCTCACTTACCCGCTGCCCGGGCGCGAAGTCTGGCAAAATCATGTCGGACTTCGCGCATTACCTGCCTTTTTGATCCCGCACAACCAATGCCGATAAAACCCTTTCTTTCGCCTGCCGCTGAGATTAAGGTCTGAAAAAGCGCACAATAACTGCGCACGTTAACAACATAAAAAATAGGGACTTAAGGGAAACGTATGCGCAAAATTATCATGGCGCTCAGTACCGCCTGCCTGGCTCTGGCACTTAATGGCACGGTCGTCGCCCGCGCCTCCACGCCTTCTCCGCTGTACACAGGCACCAACGTTGCCAGACTCGCTGAACAAGCGCCGGTTCACTGGGTTTCCGTGGCGCAAATCGAAAATAGCCTGACGGGACGCCCGCCGATGGCCGTGGGTTTTGATATCGACGATACCGTGCTGTTCTCAAGCCCTGGCTTCTGGCGCGGTAAAGAAACGTATTCGCCCGACAGCGAGGACTATCTGCACAATCCGGCCTTCTGGGAAAAAATGAATAACGGCTGGGATGAGTTCAGTATTCCAAAAGAGGTGGCGCGCGCGCTGATTGCTATGCACGTTAAACGCGGCGACCGTATTTACTTCATCACCGGACGCAGCCAGACCCAGACCGAAACGGTGTCAAAAACGCTACAGAACGATTTTTCTATTCCGGCGGCAAACATGAATCCGGTCATTTTCGCGGGCGATAAAGCAGGCCAGAATACCAAAACCCAGTGGTTACAGGATAAGCAGATCAAACTGTTCTACGGCGATTCTGATAACGACATTACTGCCGCGCAGGAGACGGGCGCGCGGGCGATCCGTGTGCTACGCGCCTCTAACTCGACCTATAAACCGCTGCCGCAGGCTGGCATGTTTGGCGAAGAAGTGATTGCTAACTCTGAATATTAACGTTCACATGTGAATTGCTGGCTTTTTAAACAAAAAGACGCCAAAGGGTTTACCTTTTGGCGTCTTGCTGCACACTTAGAGAGGTTCATCTTTCTGACTGGAGCAGCTTATGTGGTATCAGCAAACCCTGACATTACGCGCGCAGCCGCGTGGATTTCACCTGGTGACGGATGAGGTGCTGGGGCAAATTCACGATCTATCACGCGTTAACATCGGCTTGCTGCATCTGCTGCTTCAACACACTTCCGCCTCCCTGACCCTCAATGAGAACTGCGATCCGAGCGTTCGACGCGATATGGAACAGCATTTTCTCAAAGCCATCCCCGATAACGCCCCGTATGAACATGATTATGAAGGGGCAGACGATATGCCCTCGCATATCAAATCATCAACGCTGGGCGTTTCCCTGCTGCTGCCGGTGAAAAACGGGCGCGTGCAACTCGGCACCTGGCAGGGGATTTGGCTGGGAGAACATCGTATCCACGGCGGTTCGCGTCATATTATCGCGACCCTGCAAGGAGAATAATCATGACCGATTCGGAACTCTTACAATACTGTATGGCAAAACCGGGCGCGGAACAGAGCGTACACAGCGACTGGAAAGCCACGCAGATTAAAGTCGCAGATGTCCTTTTTGCGATGGTCAAAATAGTGGAAGAACGCCCGGCCGTTTCCCTGAAAACCAGCCCCGAGCTGGCAGAGCTATTACGTAATGAACATAAAGATGTTCGACCCAGCAAGCATCTTAATAAAGCGCACTGGAGCACGGTGTACCTTGACGGCACATTGCCAGCTTCACAAATTTATTATCTGGTAGATGCCTCTTATCAGCAGGTCATCACGACGCTGCCGGAAGATAAACGCAAACTGCTGGCGCGCTGACTCAGAGTGCGGCAATCAGCGTTGCCAGTGCGATATCAAGCAGGCGGATGACAATCGACTGAATGCGACTGCGGAGAGCTATTTCCGCATTATTCGCGCGCAGGCGGGCGATGTCGCGCTGCCCCTCCAGTAAAACGATCAGATCATCCTGGGTAAGCCAGCCACGTGCTTTTTCGCGCAGAGCCAGTGCGATCAACGTTCCGGCATCGCGTATGCCGGCATCTTCATCGCGGGTGGCAAGATCAAGCAGGGTGATAAATTCTGTGGCCGCTGTGCCTAAGCTCGCAGGCTGTCCTTTGGCGTTGGTTAAAAGCGTATTAAGCGATGGCATCTTTATTTCTCCGGATGGCAGGCGGAACCGGGTCGCAGACATTCGCCCTCAATAGCCAGTTGCCATGCCTGCCGGGCCTGCTGTGTGAACAGTCTCGCCTGAACTTCTGTCAGCGCGCTGTTTTGTCGGATTACTCGCGCATGCAGGCGAAAGTAATTGTCTTCCAGCAGGGTCAGATTCTCTATGCGTAGCGGATCGTTAAGCGTTGCCGCCAGCATCAGCGCCTCATCAAAGCCCTGGCGGAGTTCGCTATCGTCCCGGGCAATGATGTTTGTATCCAGCGGCGCGGTGGCCGCATCGGCGATAAAGTGCAGATACGACGTTTCCAGCCCTTCCAGTTGCTGATGGGCCTGAGCGTTGTAGTTATCGGTTAGCGAGCAGGCCGACAGCAAAAGGGCGCAGCATACGGCGGCGCATCGGGTGATCCAGTGATAGCAAAGCATGATCGTTTCCGGCGGTGAACAGGTGCGGCAATCTCATACCAGCCGGGGTGACGGGGCAAATCATAAAAGCTCACGGGGGAGAAATGAGAACGGATGAGGAAAAATGATGCCGCTTCCCGTAACAGGAAGCGGCAGAGAACGGTTACAGCATCGGTTTGAGGAAACGCGCGGTATGCGAAGCTTCGCACTCCGCCACCGTTTCCGGCGTGCCGGAGACGAGGATCTCGCCGCCGCCGCTGCCGCCTTCCGGACCGAGATCGACCACCCAGTCGGCGGTCTTGATGACATCAAGGTTATGCTCAATCACCACGATGGTGTTGCCCTGATCGCGTAACTGGTGCAGCACTTCCAGCAGTTGCTGAATATCGGCAAAGTGCAGACCGGTAGTCGGCTCATCAAGAATATACAGCGTCTGCCCGGTACCGCGCTTCGACAGCTCACGCGCCAGCTTCACGCGCTGGGCTTCACCGCCGGAAAGCGTTGTCGCCGCCTGACCGAGACGGATGTACGACAGGCCAACGTCCATCAGCGTTTGTAACTTACGCGCCAGCGCCGGTACGGCATCAAAGAACTCACGCGCTTCTTCGATGGTCATATCCAGCACTTCGTGAATGCTTTTGCCTTTGTACTTCACTTCCAGCGTTTCACGGTTATAGCGCTTGCCTTTACACTGATCGCACGGCACGTAAATGTCCGGCAGGAAGTGCATCTCAACCTTAATCACGCCGTCGCCCTGACAGGCCTCGCAGCGCCCGCCGCGCACGTTAAAGCTAAAACGTCCTGGCGTATAGCCGCGTGAACGGGACTCCGGTACGCCGGCAAACAGTTCTCGCACTGGCGTAAAGACGCCGGTGTAGGTCGCCGGGTTAGAGCGCGGCGTACGACCGATTGGGCTTTGGTCGATGTCGATAACCTTATCGAAATGCTCCAGGCCCTGCACATCGCGGTACGGTGCCGGTTCGATGATGGTCGCGCCGTTCAGCTGACGCTGAGCAATCGGGAACAGCGTATCGTTAATCAGCGTTGATTTACCGGAACCGGAGACGCCGGTCACGCAGGTAAACAGCCCCACCGGCAGCGTCAGGGTAACGTCTTTCAGGTTATTGCCGCGTGCGCCGGTTAACCGCAGCACTTTCTCCGGATCGGCTTTCACCCGCTCCTTCGGCACCTCGATTTTGCGCTTGCCGCTCATAAACTGACCGGTCAGGGATTCCGGCACCGCCATAATGGCGTCCAGCGGACCTTCTGCTACTACCTGACCGCCGTGAACGCCTGCACCGGGGCCGATATCAATCACGTGATCCGCCGCGCGAATCGCGTCTTCGTCATGCTCCACCACAATCACGGTGTTACCAAGATCGCGCAGGTGAACCAGCGTCCCCAGCAGACGTTCGTTATCGCGCTGATGCAGGCCGATAGAGGGTTCATCCAGCACGTACATGACGCCGACCAGGCCCGCACCAATCTGGCTTGCCAGACGAATACGCTGCGCCTCGCCGCCGGAAAGCGTTTCCGCCGAGCGTGAAAGCGTCAGGTAGTTCAGGCCGACGTTGACCAGGAATTTCAGACGATCGCCAATCTCTTTGAGCACTTTCTCAGCGATTTTCGCCCGCTGGCCGGACAGCTTCAGGTTAGTGAAGAAGTCCATCGCATGACCGATGCTCATATCAGAGATGGTCGGGAGCGCGGTGTTTTCAACAAATACGTGACGCGCTTCGCGACGCAGACGCGTCCCTTCACAGGTCGCGCACGGACGGTTGCTGATGTACTTTGCCAGCTCCTCGCGCACCGCGCTGGATTCGGTCTCTTTATAGCGACGCTCCATATTATGCAGCACGCCTTCAAACGGATGACGGCGCACGGAAGTATCCCCGCGGTCGTTCATGTATTTGAATTCAATAGACTCTTTACCGGAACCAAAGAGAATGACCTTCTGCACGCTGGCGCTCAGGCTGCCCCACGGTGCATCGACGTCGAATTTGTAATGCTCCGCCAGCGAGCGCAGCATCTGGAAATAGTAAAAGTTACGGCGATCCCAGCCGCGGATCGCCCCGCCCGCCAGCGACAGCTCCGGGTTTTGCAGCACGCGATCGGGATCGAAATACTGCTGCACGCCCAGCCCGTCACAGGTTGGACACGCGCCCGCCGGGTTATTAAACGAGAACAGGCGCGGTTCAAGCTCGCGCATGCTGTAGCCGCAAATCGGACAGGCAAAGTTGGCGGAGAAGAGCAGCTCTTCCGCTTTGGGATCGTCCATATCGGCGACGATGGCCGTACCGCCGGAGAGATCCAGCGCCGTTTCAAAAGATTCGGCCAGACGCTGAGAGAGATCGTCACGTACCTTAAAGCGGTCGATCACCACCTCAATAGTATGTTTCTTTTGCAGCTCCAGCGAGGGCGGGTCCGAGAGATCGCAGACTTCGCCGTCAATCCTGGCGCGGATATACCCCTGACTGGCGAGGTTTTCCAGCGTCTTAGTGTGTTCGCCCTTACGCTCTTTGATGATGGGCGCGAGCAGCATTAGCCGCTTTTCCTCAGGCTGTGACAGCACGTTATCGACCATCTGGCTGACGGTTTGCGCGGCCAGCGGTACGTCGTGATCCGGGCAGCGCGGCTCGCCCACGCGGGCAAATAGCAGACGCAGGTAGTCGTGGATCTCGGTAATCGTCCCTACGGTAGAACGCGGGTTATGCGACGTTGATTTCTGTTCAATAGAAATCGCTGGCGATAAGCCTTCAATATGATCGACATCCGGCTTTTCCATCAGCGACAGGAACTGACGCGCATAGGCAGAAAGGGACTCGACGTAGCGACGTTGCCCTTCAGCGTATAACGTGTCAAAAGCCAGAGAAGATTTGCCAGAACCCGAAAGCCCGGTGACGACAATCAGTTTGTCGCGAGGGATAACGAGGTTGATGTTTTTTAGATTGTGGGTACGTGCGCCCCGAACTTCTATCTTATCCATTCACCTTTCCCGGTAGCCTGATTTGTTTGAAGGACAAACGGCGTTTTTTTGCAACTGAAACGGCTAATTATGACACAAATTAACCTGAATGAATATACAGTATTGGAATGCAACTTCCATGCAGATGTGCAAAAATGTCATCAGGAAGTTGTTTAACGGAATCGACTTCACAAGGTATCAAAGCGTGGTCTGGTAATGTTACAATCGCGCGTTTACACTCATTAAGAACGTTTTCAGGAGACACAATTATGGCCAGTAGAGGCGTAAATAAGGTGATTCTCGTCGGTAATCTGGGGCAGGACCCGGAAGTACGCTACTTGCCGAGTGGTGGCGCAGTTGCCAACTTCACGCTGGCTACTTCCGAATCCTGGCGTGATAAGCAGACCGGTGAGACGAAAGAGCAGACAGAATGGCATCGCGTGGTGATGTTCGGCAAACTGGCGGAAGTGGCCGGTGAGTATCTGCGCAAAGGTTCTCAGGTGTATATCGAAGGGCAGTTACGTACCCGTAAATGGACCGATCAAAGTGGTCAGGAGCGCTACACCACCGAGATTAACGTCCCGCAGATTGGCGGCGTGATGCAGATGCTGGGCGGACGTCCGCAGGGCGGCGGCGCACCGGCAGGCGGCGGTCAGCAGGGCGGTTGGGGTCAACCTCAGCAGCCTCAGCAGCAGTCTCAGGGCGGCAACCAGTTCAGCGGCGGCGCGCAGTCTCGCCCGCAGCCACAACAGCAGGCAGCACCTGCGCAGTCCAACGAACCGCCGATGGACTTTGACGACGATATTCCGTTCTAAGCGCGATATCCCGACCAGCTCCTTTACCGGGGCTGGTCAGTTCATTGTGTAACAGACTATCATCAGGTCATGACCACAGGCCATTCCGGCGGCATCTGCCCCATCGTTTCAACCATCACATCTTTTACGTTGCCCCAGATCATAGAGACATCAGCCATCGTGATCCCCAGCAGGTTGGTCGCAAACCAGCAGGCGGCAATCATACCCAGCAGCGTGCTGATCACCGCCAGGCCGATATAATCCGCTTTGCGAAACTGAATGTTCAACGTGCTGGCTAAAAACATTAGCCCGGCGCTTACCAGAGGCCAGCGCAGCAACACGACGCTGGTAGTAATGGTAGCCATGAAATCTTATCCTCAGTGAAAAACGACATGCCTTCGGCCAGCAGCCCGGCCGGGAGGCGCAGACTGTCGTCAGGCAGGGAAATTTTTATGAAACGGCGTTCCTGTGTCACAGGATTTGTGAACTATATCACATTTGTTGTTTTATTCGCCAGTGAAAGAACCGCCTTCGTGCTTGTCGAAGGGCAAGAAAAATGTCATACGTAGTGATGAAACTCCGCTATAGTGATATCTGGTTTTCTCAATTCAGTTTTGATTAAGAATTAAGCGGCGATAACATGTTTCGCCCTATAACTATTTTATAAAATGTCGCAATACGGATTGTTATGCGTCAGCTTAACTTTTTAGCACCCCTTTAACCGCGGGCTTTTTAATTCTCCTGGCATTTTTTTTGCTCGTATTTTTATGTTTCTCAACGCTGCATATATTTTTTTGTAATTTAACGAATACTTAATTATTACGCTGTTTATCTTTAGCGAATATCCTCAAAAGTTGTATCTCTAATTCAGCATTTATGCTGCTAAAAAGGACACTCATCAACCAGTTGATGCAGAACTATACAATACGCTTTAGCCCTTAGCCTGGCTTCTCCTGCTTTAAACAACGCCATGTACATTTTCTCCTCTCCTTAATAAAAACGTGACCTCCACTTTAAGTTTGCCTTACGGAAAAATATTATCGTCATCACTAAATATTAGGTTTTTGCGATAAAAAGTCGGTTGCTAATGTCGTATGATTCATGCAACGTAATCACTTCTTTTATCAAAGTATCCATTTTGGGGCTCAGGCACATAAAATGCAGGGATATTAGGCTGAAATGAACCATAGCGTGCAACGCAAGGTGCTGAGAGTCCTCGGGATCATCATGGTAGTTTTACTGCCGGTGATGCTTGCGCTATGGTTTGCTCATTTAAGAGCCGTTTCAGAAACTCGTGACCAGCTGCGCTCATTTGCGCAACTTGCTCTCAATAAAACGGAAAAAGTAATTCGTCAGGCCGATCTGGCACGCGATGCCGCAGAGCAATTCCGCGGTGACATTTGCAGCGTCCGCCATCAGCAACAAATGCTGAATATCGTTCATGGCCGACTATACGTTGATGATTTAATCTACGCCGAGGGCGATCGTTTTTTATGCTCGACGTCTCTTCGTCCTGCACAATCCTATCTGATGCCGAGACAGAATTACTGGCGTAAGCCCGATATCTTTATTTACTACTACCGTGATACCCCGTTTTACCCTGGCTATAAAATGAACTATATGCGGCGAGGGAATTATGTTGCTGTTATTAATCCTCTCTCCTACAGTGAAGTTATCTCGGAAGATCAGTCCCTGGCGTATGGGGTATACGATACGGTCACCAATGCGTTTTTTTCGGTAAGTGAGCAGGCCGATCCCGCGATATTAAAAAAACTGCTGCTTAATAAAGACTACACCTTTCAGTATAACGGACGCTTTTATACTATTGCGCGATCTGAACGACGGCCAATCGCTATTATTGTCTCAACCGTTTCATCCCGCTTTCATGATAATTTCTACCACCAGGCATCGCTCACGCTCCCTCTGGGAATGATATGCAGTATTCTTATCCTGCTGGTCTGGGCGCGAACGCATCGGGAGTTTAACTCTCCGCGCCGTCTGCTACAGCGCGCGCTTCAGAAACGCCAGCTTCGCCTGCACTATCAGCCTATTATTGATATCAAAAATAACCAGTGCGTTGGCGCAGAAGCGCTATTGCGCTGGCCAGCATTTGAAGGGCAAGTGATGAGTCCGGCGGAATTTATTCCGCTGGCAGAAAAAGAGGGGCTGATTGAGCATGTAACGAATTACGTGGTGGAAGAAGTGTTTACCGATTTAGGCGAGTTTCTTGCCGCGCATCCGCAGCTCTATATCTCAATCAACTTATCGGCTTCGGATTTCCACTCTTCGCGTTTAATCGCGTTAATCTCTGATAAAGCACAAAAATACTCGGTGCTGGCCCAGCAAATCAAAATTGAAGTGACCGAACGTGGGTTTATTGATGTGCCAAAAACCACACCGGTTATTCAGGCGTTTCGTCAGGCTGGCTATGAAGTGGCAATTGATGATTTCGGCACCGGCTATTCTAACCTGCACAATCTCTACTCGCTCAATGTCGATATATTAAAAATCGATAAATCATTTATTGATACCTTAAGCACCAACAATCTGATTGCTGAGCATATTGTTGAAATGGCACAGAGTTTGCGCCTGAAAACCATCGCTGAGGGTGTGGAAACGGCGGAGCAGGTCTCCTGGCTATTGAAACGTGGCGTTCAATACTGTCAGGGCTGGCACTTTGCGAAAGCGATGCCGTCGCACGAGTTTATTCTCTGGCTCCAGCAACCGATAAGGCTGCTGAAGCCGCGTAAGCGTCACGCTGAAATCTGATGGCGATAATCCGTCGGCGTGCGATCAAACTCGCGGCGGAACACGCGGGAAAAGGTCTGCTGGGAGACATAACCCAAATCCATCGCAATATCAAAAATCGGCCGCTGCGTGGTGCGCAACGCCTCCGCTGCCATCAATAAGCGCCGCTGACGGATATAATCACCCAGCGTTTGATGCATCACCGCACGGAACATCCGTTGCAGATACCACTTCGAATAGCCTGATTTTCTGGCAACCATATCGATGTTAAGCGGTTGATCGATATGCTCATCAATCCATTCAATCAGCGTTTGAATAATTTCACGATGCGACATACAGCGTCCTCTTCTCATCATCAGATTCGTCGTTTTCTCTGCGGGCGAGTATAATTCCTCAAGTTAACTTGAGGTAAAGCGGTTTATGGAAAAGAGATCACCCCGGATTAAAGCGATGCTGACGCCCGGCGAGGTTGCCAGACGTAGCGGCGTTGCCGTCTCGGCCCTGCATTTCTATGAAAGCAAAGGGCTGATAAAGAGCGTGCGCAATAGCGGCAATCAACGGCGTTACTCGCGTGATGTGCTGCGATATGTGGCGATTATTAAGATTGCTCAGCGTATTGGCATTCCACTTTCCACCATTGGCGAGTCGTTTGGCGTTCTGCCGGAAGGGCATAATCTGAGCGTCAAAGAGTGGCAGCATCTTTCATCGCAATGGCGAGAAGAGCTGGATCGGCGCATTCATACCCTGGTGGCGTTGCGCGATCAGCTGGATGGCTGTATCGGCTGCGGCTGTCTTTCCCGTCGCGACTGTCCGCTGCGTAACCCCGGCGATAAACTGGGAGAAGAGGGGACCGGCGCACGGCTGCTGGAGGAAGAATAAAGGCCAAACCTCTCCTATAGTTAACAGCTTAACGACAGGAGAAAATTATGCTGAAGGTGCACCATCTGAATCAGTCGCGTTCACAACGCGTGCTCTGGGCGCTAGAAGAATTAAATCAGCCTTATGAGATCGTACGCTACGAGCGCGAAAAAACCATGCTCGCCCCGGAATCCCTTAAAAAGGTGCATCCGCTGGGAAAATCGCCAGTGCTTGAAGATGACGGGCTGATTATTGCCGAATCCGGGGCGATCCTTGAGTATCTCGAAGAGTATTACGATCCCACCCACCAGCTTCAGCCGCAGGATAAAGCGCAGAAATTACAGTATCGTTTCTGGCTGCACTATGCCGAAGGATCGCTGATGCCCCTGCTATTGATGAAGCTGGTCTTCGGGCGGCTGGGTAAACCCCCCGTACCGTTCGGGCTGCGTACACTCGGCAGCGCATTAGGTCAGGGCGTGCAGAAAGCGTACCTGAATAAGCAGATTGAGACGCACGCGCGTTTTATCGAATCTGAACTGGCGCATAAGCCGTGGTTTGCGGGTGACAACCTGAGTATGGCGGATGTGCAGATGAGCTTTCCGGTATTTGCGCTGCTATCGCGCGGCGGCATTGATAATTTGCCGAATCTGCATGCCTGGAAAAAGCGGGTGGAAATGCGTCCGGCATGGAAACACGCTATCGAAAAAGGCGGGCCCTTCACCTTGCCTGGCGAATAGCTTTTTCTAATGGCAAAAGGCCGTTCCTCAAATTGAAAATAATCCGCAATAAAAATGTTGCCAGTTTGCGCATAAACGATAACGTTTGCGCATGCGCTGGCGATTTCTTCACCGTCATAAGCGAAACTTAGCAAAATGCTGCAAAGTTCAGTTGAAAAAGGCGGGTTAAAGGCTGGATAATCGTTTGCCTTTTATTTTGCAGGCCGAGGATGACTGATTTTGTCGCCCTCATTTGCCTGTTGAATAACATTGTTAAGCCGTTTTGTTTGCGCGGAGTTAAACGTTTGCTTTTTACGGTGCTTCTTTACCGTAACGCAGCACAGGGAGATGACGTTTACCTGGCAGTGGATTGTCCACCACGCTAACCAACGAAAGATAAAAAATTCTCAGGGGATGTTTTCTATGTCTACGCCTTCAGCGCGTACCGGCGGTTCACTCGACGCCTGGTTTAAAATTTCTGCTCGCGGCAGTTCCGTTCGTCAGGAGATTCTGGCGGGGTTAACCACTTTTCTGGCGATGGTGTACTCCGTCATTGTGGTTCCAGGAATGCTCGGTAAAGCTGGCTTCCCGCCTGCCGCCGTCTTTGTAGCGACCTGTCTGGTGGCGGGCGTTGGCTCTCTGTTAATGGGCCTGTGGGCCAATCTGCCGCTGGCAATTGGCTGCGCTATCTCTCTGACCGCCTTTACCGCCTTCAGCCTGGTGCTCGGTCAACACATCAGTATTCCGGTGGCGCTGGGTGCGGTCTTCCTGATGGGCGTGCTGTTTACCATTATTTCAGCGACCGGCATTCGTAGCTGGATCCTGCGTAACCTGCCGCAGGGCATTGCACACGGTACCGGGATTGGTATCGGTCTGTTCCTGCTGCTGATCGCCGCCAACGGCGTGGGTCTGGTCATTAAAAACCCGCTGGACGGGCTGCCGGTCACGCTGGGTCATTTCGCCAGCTTCCCGGTGATCATGTCGCTGATTGGTCTGGCGATGATCATCGGCCTCGAAAAACTGAAAGTACCGGGCGGCATTTTGCTGACCATTATCGGTATCTCTATTGTCGGTCTGCTGTTTGATCCGAACGTCCATTTCTCGGGTATTTTTGCCATGCCGTCGCTGAGCGATGAACATGGTAACTCGCTGATTGGTAGCCTGGATATTATGGGCGCGCTGAACCCGGTGGTACTGCCAAGCGTGCTGGCGCTGGTCATGACCGCCGTTTTCGACGCCACCGGCACCATTCGCGCGGTAGCCGGACAGGCGAATTTGCTGGATAAAGACGGGCAGATCATCAACGGCGGCAAAGCGCTGACCACCGACTCCCTGAGCAGCGTCTTCTCCGGCCTGGTCGGTGCGGCTCCGGCAGCGGTCTATATCGAATCTGCGGCAGGGACGGCGGCGGGCGGCAAAACCGGTCTGACGGCAATTGTGGTCGGCGTTCTGTTCCTGCTGATCCTGTTCCTCTCTCCGCTGTCTTACCTGGTTCCGGCCTATGCGACCGCACCGGCGCTGATGTACGTTGGCCTGCTGATGTTAAGCAATGTGGCACGCATCGACTTTGCGGACTTTGTTGATGCCATGTGCGGTCTGATCACCGCCGTCTTTATCGTCCTGACCTGTAACATTGTGACCGGCATTATGATCGGTTTTGCGGCGCTGGTGATTGGCCGTATCGTGTCGGGCGAATGGCGTAAGCTGAACCTTGGCACCGTGATCATTGCGATTGCACTGGTTGTTTTTTATGCAGGTGGCTGGGCTATTTAAGTTAAACGTATTTTTCATGTCTAAAATGGGTGGCTCAGGCCGCCCGTTTTTGTTTTTAAGGCACATCCTGTTTCCCTTCCGTTGACCACAATGTTTTACTATCAAGAGTGCGCAGTGCGCTTGATTCCACACAAAGCAAACAGGGACAGAATGGAAATATTCTTCACAATACTGATTATGACGCTTGTGGTCTCGCTCTCCGGAGTGGTGACCCGCGTTCTTCCTTTTCAAATCCCGCTCCCGCTGATGCAGATCGCCATCGGGGCGCTGCTGGCCTGGCCGACGATTGGCCTGCACGTCGAGTTTGACCCGGAGCTTTTCCTCGTATTATTTATTCCGCCGCTTCTGTTTGCTGACGGCTGGAAAACACCGACCCGCGAATTTCTTGAACATGGACGAGAGATCTTCGGCCTCGCGCTGGCGCTGGTACTGGTCACCGTGGCGGGGATTGGTTTTCTTATCTACTGGATGGTGCCGGGTATCCCGCTGATCCCAGCCTTCGCGCTGGCGGCCGTCCTGTCGCCGACTGATGCCGTGGCGCTTTCCGGTATCGTCGGCGAAGGGCGTATTCCAAAAAAAATCATGGGCATTCTTCAGGGCGAAGCGCTGATGAACGATGCCTCTGGCCTGGTATCGCTGAAATTTGCCGTCGCGGTGGCGATGGGCACCATGGTCTTTACCGTGGGTGGTGCTTCCGTTGAATTTCTGAAGGTGGCGATTGGCGGCCTGCTGGCCGGTTTTGTTGTCAGCTGGCTGTACGGGCGTTCGTTACGCTTTCTCAGCCGCTGGGGCGGTGATGAACCGGCTACCCAAATCGTATTGCTGTTCCTGCTGCCGTTTGCATCCTATCTCATTGCTGAACACGTGGGCGTATCGGGCATCCTGGCGGCGGTGGCGGCAGGGATGACCATTACGCGTTCCGGTGTGATGCGCTCTGCGCCACTGGCCATGCGCCTGCGCGCCAACAGCACCTGGGCGATGCTCGAGTTTGTGTTTAACGGCATGGTATTCCTGCTATTGGGCCTGCAATTGCCGGGTATTCTGGAATCCTCGCTGGCCGCTGCTGAGAGTGACCCGAACGTCGAAACCTGGATGCTGTTCACCGATATTGTGCTGATTTACGCCGCACTGATGTTCGTGCGTTTTGGCTGGCTGTGGACGATGAAAAAATTCAGCCGCCGTTTCCTGAAGAACAAGCCGATGGAGTTTGGATCGTGGAGTACCCGCGAGCTGCTGATTGCTTCGGTTGCTGGCGTGCGCGGGGCCATTACCCTGGCGGGTGTGCTCTCCATTCCGCTATTGCTGCCGGACGGCAGCGGTTTCCCGGCGCGTTATGAACTGGTGTTCCTCGCGGCAGGCGTGATCCTCTTTTCGCTGTTTGTCGGCGTGATTGTTCTGCCGATGCTACTCCAGCGAATTGAAGTTCGCGACCATGCTCAGCAGCAGAAAGAAGAACGGCTGGCCCGTGCCGCCACAGCGGATGTGGCGATTGTCGCCATTGAGAAAATGGAAGAGCGCCTGGCGGCCAATATGGAAGAGAATATTGACGATCAGCTTCTGCGCGAGGTGAGTTCGCGGGTGATTGGTAATCTGCGTCGCCGCGCCGACGGGCGTAATGATGTGGAGCACTCATTCCAGGAGGAGAACCTGGAGCGTCGTTTCCGCCTGGCCGCACTGCGCTCTGAGCGGGCCGAGCTTTACCATCTGCGCGCAACTCGGCAAATCAGCAATGAGACGCTGCAAAAGTTATTGCACGATTTGGATCTGCTGGAAGCACTGCTGGTGGAAAATAAATAACCGCTTTCTCGCCGGGCAGCCCCCGGCGATTATTTTTCCGCCAGCCAGAATCCTTCACAGCAGGTCAGCCACGCTCTGGCACTGTGCGACAAATAGACCCCTTCACGCCAGATCATGCCCAGTTGCCAGCTCAGCTCGCTTTGCAGCGGGATCCAGCGCAGCGTATCTTTATTTAGCCGCTCACAAATCGGCTCGGGTAAAATTGCCAGTCCCACGCCTGCCTGCACCATGGCGGCCAGAAAATCCCACTGCCCGCTACGGACGGCAATTTTGGGTTTTGCATCATGCTGGTCGAAAAGGTGCATAAGCTGGCGGCTGAGGGCAAAATCCTCGTTGTAAATCAGCAGGGGGTGCGCAGCGAGCTGGTGGGGGGAAATCGACTGACAGTTCAGCCACTCGCCCGAGCGGGGAACCAGTACGCAGAGCGGATGGCTAAAAAGCGGCAACGTCGTCAGCCCGCTCTCTTCCTCTACCGGCAGCGCGGTCATGGCGACGTCAAGCTCGCCGTTTATAACCGCCTGCTGCACCGTCAGTCCGCCAAATTCAGAAATTTTTAACTCAACGCCGGGATAGCGCTGGCGAAACAGACTGATGGGGCCAGCCATCAGCACGCCCACCATCGGCGGAATGCCAAGCCTCAATAAGCCTTTATTGAGATGATTGATGTCGCTGAGTTCCGCCTCTAACTGGTTAAACTCATCAAGGATCGCCAGCCCTCTCTCAAACACCACGCGTCCGGTGTCGGTCAGCAGCAGCCTGCGTCCGTCGCGGATCAGCAGCGTGCAGTTAAGCTCATCTTCCAGATTCTTCAGCATTTTACTGATGGTGGGCTGGGTGACAAAAAGCCGCTCCGCCGCGCGGGTGAAGCTCTGCTGGCGTACCACTTCGACAAAATAGCGTAGCGTTCTCAGATCCATGGTTATTCCTTAAAACTATGGGCGCGATGATTTTAATTCATTTTTTTCATCGCCAGCCGCTCACTATAATGCTGGCTCTGATTATATTCCCAGGAATTCTCTTCATGGCTGTGGCCTCCGGGCGCGTTGTGCCTGCTGTCTTTCAACACCTGCAAACTCCGGTGCAGGTTCTACTGTACGCCGGATTTTTCGTGATTGCTGAGTATCTCGTCGCATGGCTGCATTTACCTTTGCCCGCCAATCTGGTGGGCATGCTGATGCTACTCGTGCTGATTGCCTGCCGGGTGATCCCGCTGGCGTGGATCCGCGCAGGCTCACGCTGGTTGCTGGCGGAAATGCTGCTCTTTTTCGTTCCGGCAGTAGTGGCAGTGGTGAATTACGTTCAGCTTCTGATGGTCGACGGCTGGCGTATTTTTGCGGTGATAGCCCTGAGCACGCTAATGGTCCTCGGGGCGACGGCCTGGGTGGTGGATCGGGTGTATCACTACGAAATGCGCAGGCTGAATGATGAATAATCTTCTGCTGAGCCTGATTTGCCTGGCGATGACGCTGGGACTGTATTACGCCAACAAACGGCTGTATCGCCGTTTTCATAAGCTACCGCTGATGCCGCTGGTATTAACCCCCGTTCTGCTGGTGTTGATGCTGGTGGTCGGCCATATTTCGTATCAAAACTACATGGGCGAGTCCCACTGGCTACTGTGGCTGCTGGGACCGGCAACCGTCGCCTTCGCCGTACCGGTTTACGATAACCTGTCGATTATTCGTCGCCACTGGATGTCGCTGTCGGCGGGGGTGATCACCGCAACGGTCGTCGCGGTAACCAGCTCAGTCTGGCTGGCGCGACTGTTTATGCTTCCCGATGAGATCCAGCGCAGCCTGGCGGTACGTTCCGTCACTACGCCGTTTGCGCTGGCAGCGGCAAGACCGCTGGGCGGGCAGCCGGATCTGGTGGCGCTCTTTGTGGTGGTAACAGGCGTGTTTGGCATGGCGGTTGGAGACATGCTTTTTCTGCGTCTCTCTATTCAGGCCGGGATGGCAAAAGGCGCGGGGTTTGGGGCTGCTTCGCACGGAGCGGGGACCGCGCGGTCGTGGGAGTTAGGTCCGCAGGAAGGGGTTATCGCCAGCCTGGTGATGATGCTTTCAGGGATACTGATGGTGCTGATTGCGCCGCTGGTCGCCTGGATGATGTTCTGAAACGCCCCGGCCAGATAGCCGGGGCGATGGGCGTAATTAATCAAACCGCTGACAAAGTGGATTGTCAGGGGAAACACCGGGATTGGGTTCCCGGCGGGAGGCCCAACCCGGTGGTCGCCCCGTGTTCCACGGACGGTTTGTCATCAATCTCATTAATGCGCTTTGCCCTGCTCAATACCAATGCCGGTCTGAGAACGGATAAACTGCGCGCGGAACTGGTCGCACTCCAGTTTACCGGCCGCCGTGTTATCGGTGGCGGAGAAAACCCAGATGCCGATAAAGGCCACGGCGATAGAGAAGAGCGCCGGATATTCATACGGGAAGATGGCTGTTGTGTGGCCGAGGATCTGTACCCAAATGGTTGGGCCGAGGATCATCAGGATCACAGCGGTCAATAAACCCAGCCAGCCGCCAATCATCGCCCCACGCGTAGTGAGTTTCGACCAGTACATCGAGAGCAGAATGATCGGGAAGTTACAGCTGGCGGCAATGGAGAACGCCAGTCCCACCATGAAGGCGATATTCTGGTTCTCGAACAGAATGCCCAGCAGGATCGCCACCACGCCCAGTACCAGCACGGTAATTTTCGATACTCTGAGTTCATCGCGCTCAGATGCGCCTTTGCGGAACACGTTGGCGTACAAGTCGTGCGATACCGCCGATGCGCCCGCCAGCGTCAGGCCAGCCACCACCGCCAGAATGGTCGCGAAGGCCACTGCTGAGATAAAGCCAAGGAACAGGTTGCCACCCACCGCATTCGCCAGATGCACCGCCGCCATGTTATTACCGCCAATCAGGGTGCCCGCCGCATCTTTAAAGGCCGGATTTGCGCCCACCAGCATGATCGCGCCGAAGCCGATAATAAAGGTCAGAATGTAGAAATAACCCATAAAGCCGGTGGCGTAGAACACGCTTTTCCGCGCCTCTTTGGCATCGCTCACCGTAAAGAAACGCATCAGGATATGCGGCAGACCCGCGGTGCCGAACATCAGCCCCAGCCCCAGCGACAGCGCGGAAACCGGATCTTTTACCAGCCCGCCTGGACTCATGATAGCTGCACCTTTCGGGTGTACCGCCATCGCTTCAGAGAACAGGTTACTGAAGCTGAAGCCGACATGTTTCATCACCATAAAGGCCATAAAACTGGCACCGAACAGTAGCAGCACCGCTTTAATGATTTGTACCCAGGTGGTTGCCAGCATGCCGCCGAACAGTACGTACATCACCATCAGCACGCCAACCAGTACCACCGCAATGTGGTAGTTAAGGCCGAACAACAGCTCGATTAACTTACCCGCGCCAACCATCTGCGCGATCAGATAAAGCGCCACCACCACCAGCGAACCGCAGGCGGAAAGAATACGGATAGGGCCCTGCTTCAGGCGATACGAGGCGACGTCTGCGAAGGTGAAACGCCCGAGATTACGCAACCGTTCGGCAATCAGGAACAGAATAATCGGCCAGCCGACCAGGAAGCCGAGTGAGTAGATCAGGCCGTCATAACCGGAGGAGTAAACCAGCGCGGAGATGCCGAGAAATGAGGCCGCCGACATAAAGTCGCCGGCAATCGCCAGCCCGTTCTGGAAGCCGGTGATATTACCGCCCGCGGTGTAGTAGTCGTTGCGCGAGCGCACCCGCTTTGAGGCCCAGTACGTAATATAAAGCGTAAAGGCGACAAAAATCAGGAACATGATTATCGCCTGCCAGTTTGTTGGCTGGCGTTCTACCGCACCGGTAATCGCGTCGGCAGCATTGGCGGCAAAAGGAAGCGTGGCGGCGAGCGCGGTCAGGATCCTCTTCATGATACGTTTACCTCGCGGATGACGGCATTATTCAAACGATCGAATTCACTGTTGGCGCGCCAGACGTATACGCCGGTCAGCACAAATGAAATGACAATGACGCCGATGCCGATGGGAATGCCGCGCGTCACGCTGGTGCCAGCATGCAACGGCGTTCCCAGCCAGCCGGGGGCAAAGGCGATAAGTAAAATAAAGCCGACGTAAATAACCAGCATAATCAGCGAGAGAATAATGGCGAAACGCTGCCGTTTTTCGATCAACTCCCTGAAATGCGCGCTGCTTTCTATCCGCTGATAAATGGTGTCATTCATCACAGAGTCTCCAGAGGTAGGGTAGGTTTTGTTTTAATAACCCTCTCCCTTATCGGGAGAGGGGAGAGGCCTGATTAAGATGGCATCGCCAGGTTCTGCTTCTCTTCGAGCAGTTTTTCCACTACGCCAGGATCGGCCAGCGTCGAGGTATCACCCAGGTTGCTGGTATCACCGGCGGCGATTTTGCGCAGAATACGACGCATGATTTTGCCGGAGCGTGTTTTCGGCAGCGAGTCGGTCCAGTGCAGTACATCCGGCGTCGCCAACGGGCCGATCTCCTTACGCACCCAGTTGCGCACCTCGGTGTACAACGCCGCCGAGGGTTCCTCGCCATGATTGAGGGTGACGTAGGCGTAGATCGCCTGGCCTTTGATATTGTGGGGAATGCCGACCACCGCCGCTTCGGCGATTTTCGGATGCGAGACCAGCGCGGATTCGATCTCTGCCGTGCCCAGGCGGTGTCCTGAGACATTCAGCACATCATCCACGCGTCCGGTGATCCAGAAGTAACCGTCTTCATCGCGACGCGCACCGTCACCGCTGAAATAACAATTTTTAAAGGTCGAGAAGTAGGTTTGTTCGAAACGTTCGTGATCGCCAAACAGCGTGCGTGCCTGACCAGGCCAGGAGTCTGTGATCACCAGGTTGCCTTCGGTTGCCCCTTCCTGCGGATTGCCTTCGTTGTCGACCAGCGCAGGCTGGACGCCAAAGAACGGTCGGGTGGCGGAACCAGCTTTCAGTTCAATCGCACCCGGCAGCGGCGTGATCATGAAACCACCCGTTTCAGTCTGCCACCAGGTATCCATTACCGGGCATTTTTCATTGCCGATCTTTTTCCAGTACCACTCCCAGGCTTCCGGGTTAATCGGCTCGCCGACGGACCCCAGAATACGCAGCGAAGCGCGATCGGTGCCTTCGGTCGCTTTATCCCCTTCAGCCATTAATGCGCGGATGGCGGTGGGCGCGGTATAAAGGATATTAACCTGATGCTTGTCAACGACCTGAGACATGCGCGCTGGGGTCGGCCAGTTTGGCACACCTTCAAACATCAGCGTAGTGGCACCGCAGGCCAGCGGGCCGTAGAGCAAATAGCTGTGGCCGGTGACCCAGCCAACATCGGCGGTGCACCAGTAAACTTCACCAGGATGGTAGTCAAAAACGTATTTAAAGGTGGTCGCGGCATAAACCAGATAGCCCCCGGTAGTGTGCAGCACCCCTTTCGGCTTACCGGTGGAACCAGAGGTATACAGAATGAATAGCGGATCTTCTGCATTCATCTCTTCCGGCTGATGTTCTGCGCTGGCGTTTTCAACCACATCACTCCACCACAGATCGCGCCCCTCCTGCCAGTCGATTTTGCCGCCGGTACGCTTAAGCACAATGACGTGCTCAACGCTTTTTACGTTCGGATTTTTCAGCGCGTCATCGACATTTTTCTTCAGCGGGATGCTGCGTCCGGCGCGCACGCCTTCATCGGCAGTAATGACCAGACGCGAGCTGGAGTCGATAATACGCCCGGCGACGGCTTCGGGTGAGAAACCACCAAAAATAACGGAGTGCACCGCGCCGATACGGGCGCAGGCCAGCATGGCAACAGCCGCTTCCGGCACCATCGGCATATAGATAGCCACAACATCGCCTTTTTTTATTCCCAAATCGACCAGGGTATTGGCAAAGCGGCAAACGTCTTTATGCAGTTCACGATAAGTAATGTGCTTGCTCTGGCTGGCATCATCGCCTTCCCAGATGATTGCGGTTTGATCGCCACGCGTCTGCAAATGACGATCGAGGCAGTTGGCCGCCAGATTTAGCGTGCCGTCTTCGTACCATTTAATAGAGATGTTGCCAGGCGCAAACGAGGTATTCTTTACCTTTTGATAAGGCTTAATCCAGTCGAGGATTTTGCCTTGCTCACCCCAGAAAGCATCAGGATCGGTGATAGATTGCTGGTATTTCTCTTTGTACTGCTCCGGGTTTATCAGGCAGTTTTCCGCAATATTTGCGGGAATGGCGTGTTTATGGATTTGGCTCATGGCTTTTTTTCTCCTTGTAAGATGTTAATGATATGTCACGTAAACGTTAATTACAGGAGGGAGGATGAGCTTTGTTTATTTTTTGGGCGGCAGATCACGCATTAAATGTAGTGTTTGAAAAAACAGCAAACGGATCTTTGAAGGTTAATAGTTTATAGAGGGAATTATTAAAAACTCAGCAGTAAATTATTTATTTATAACAAAAGGTTATAGAACGTAACAGCCCATAAACTGACTTAACATCTGCATTTTGCTCCAACCACGCCGTCGGGAAGGGGTTGCGCAGCATAGGCTGCAAGTGGTACTGATGACACGCGCTAAAAATCCTAAAAAAGGACGCGACACAATTTCATACCGTTCACCCGGTCTCATTCACATTTTGAATGGGGCGGCTCGTTAAGGAAGTCCGTTATTATGAAAATTTTTAAACTCAGCCTGGCATGGCAGATTTTGCTGGCCCTTGTGCTGGGCATCCTGCTGGGAAGCTATCTGCATTACCATAGCGATAGCCGCGAATGGCTTATCGCCAACCTTCTTTCTCCGGCGGGTGATATCTTTATTCACCTCATCAAGATGATAGTCGTCCCTATTGTTATTTCCACTTTAATTGTGGGAATTGCGGGCGTGGGCGATGCAAAACAGCTTGGCCGCATCGGCGCAAAGACGATTCTCTATTTCGAAGCGATCACCACAATCGCCATTGTTATTGGTATTACGCTGGCGAACGTGTTTCAGCCGGGCGCGGGTATTGATATGGCGCAGCTGGCCACGGTGGATATTTCAAAATACCAGAGCACGACGGCGGAAGTACAAAGTCATGCGCATGGTTTGATGGGGACGATCCTGTCGCTGGTGCCAACCAATATTATCGCCTCAATGGCAAAAGGCGATATGCTGGCGATTATCTTCTTCTCGGTGCTGTTTGGCCTGGGGCTTTCTTCGCTGCCCGCCACGCACCGTGAGCCGCTGGTCACCGTATTTCGCTCGATTTCAGAAACCATGTTTAAAGTGACCCATATGGTGATGCGTTATGCGCCAGTCGGGGTATTCGCGCTCATTTCGGTGACGGTGGCTAACTTTGGTTTCGCCTCGCTGTGGCCGCTGGCGAAGCTGGTGATCCTGGTGCATTTTGCCATTATCTTTTTTGCGCTGGTGGTGCTCGGCGCAGTCGCCCGGGTGTGTAAGCTCAGTATCTGGACGCTGATCCGCATTCTGAAAGACGAGCTGATTCTGGCCTATTCAACCGCCAGTTCCGAGAGCGTTCTGCCGCGCATTATTGAGAAGATGGAAGCCTACGGTGCGCCAGCGTCTATTACCAGTTTCGTGGTGCCGACCGGCTACTCCTTTAACCTCGATGGTTCAACCCTATATCAGAGTATTGCGGCCATCTTTATTGCTCAGCTTTACGGTATCGATCTCTCCCTCGGCCAGGAAATTATCCTCGTGCTGACGCTGATGGTCACGTCGAAGGGCATTGCTGGCGTGCCGGGCGTTTCTTTTGTGGTGCTGTTAGCCACGCTTGGCAGCGTCGGTATTCCGCTGGAAGGGCTGGCCTTTATTGCCGGTGTTGACCGTATTCTCGATATGGCGCGTACCGCGCTTAACGTGGTAGGTAACGCGCTGGCCGTGCTGGTTATCGCCAAGTGGGAACATCAATTTGACCGTAAAAAAGCGCTGGCCTACGAGCGCGACATGCTGGGCAAATTTGACAAGACTGCCGATCAATAATTAAGGGGTGCATTAAGACCTCTGCTCCAGACAAGAACAGGCGGGTTTCCCCGCCTGTTGAGTTTAACCAGCCTTACAGGCTAATTTCGCCGCCACTTCCTGATGCTCGCTCTTTATTGTTAACTCGCATAATCTTCCGCGATTAATAAAGGTAAAGATCACTATGGTCAGACAAACCACGAATAACATGGCTAACACATATTTCAATGGCGTCATGCCTTTTACTCCTTGCAAACCTAAGGGTAAGAGGCTAATCTCAACTTGTTGGGAGTTGAGGGATAGCCTCGGGTTAATGGAAACATTGCCCGGGGCTTTCTGCTTTCTGTCCCTCAATCATGCTTAAGACAGAAAGCCTTAAGCACCCGCGAAGTATGATATTCTTTTTAATCAGGAATTAAAGGAAAAGCGTAATGTAATTTACGCGGTGAAAATTACATTAGTTTCTGAATCAGGTTCACAAATATATTATATATAGGGTGAATATTTTCCGTGGGACTTAATAGAATTACAAATAGAACGGGTGCATTAAGACCTCTGCTCCAGACAAGAACAGGCGGGTTGCCCCGCCTGCTGAGTTTAACCAGCCGTACAGGCCAGCTTCGCCGCCACCTCCTGATGTTTACTCTTTATCGTTAACTCGCAAAGCCTGCCGCGATTAATAAAGGTAAAGATCACTATGGTCAGACAAACCACAACTAAAATGGCTAACACATATTTCAATGGCGTCATGCCTTTTACTCCTTGCAAACCTAAGGGTAAGAGGCTAATCTCAACTTGTCGGAGTTGAGGGATAGCCTCGGGTTAATGGAAACATTGCCCGGGGCTTTCTGCTTTCTGTCCCTCAATCATGCTTAAGACAGAAAGCCTTAAGCACCCGCGAAGTATCATATTCTTTTTAATCAGAAATTAAAGAAAAAGCGTAATGTAATTTCTGTAATACAATTACATTTAACTGGAATAATGCTCGCAAAAATAAATTATCAATAAATACTGTAAATAAAAAAGCGGCGAATATTCTCGCCGCTTTTATTATTACTACTCGTAAGCCGAAGCGTTAGCCCATTGCGCTCTCGCGCAGGCTGGCTTTCAGTTTGTTATACTCGTCAATCACATACTGCTCGGCAGCCTGCTGATCGGCAATCCGCTCAACGTTGACCGCGCAGTATTTGTACTCCGGCGTTTTGGTAATCGGGCTGAGGTTTTCAGTGACCAGCTCGTTACAGGCACCAATCCACCACTGGTAGGTCATGTAAATCGCCCCTTTGTTCGGACGATCGCTGACCTGCGCACGGGTGATGATCCGGCCCTTACGCGAGTTAACCCACACCAGCGCTTCATCCTCAATGCCCAGACGCGCCGCGTCGGCAGTGTTGATTTGCGCATAGCCCGGTTCGTCCGCCAGCGCGGCCAGGGCGGCACAGTTGCCGGTCATTGAACGACAGGAGTAGTGGCCGACTTCACGCACGGTGGAGAGCACCATCGGGTACTCGTCGGTGAGTTTGTCGATCGGCGCGACCCAGTCGCAGGTGAAGAACTGCGCCAGACCGTTCGGGGTATCGAACTTCTCTTTAAAGAGATAAGACGTTCCCTGATCGGCATCCGACGTGTCGCGGCACGGCCACTGGATATAGCCCAGTTCGCCCATCTTCTCGTAGGTCGCCCCGTAGAAATCCGGACACAGATTGCGCAACTCATCCCAGATCTCCTGGGTGTTGTTGTAGTGCATCGGATAACCCATGCGGGTGGAGATTTCACTAATGATCTGCCAGTCGGTTTTCAGATCCCACTTCGGCTCAACGGCTTTAAAGAAGCGCTGGAAGCCACGGTCAGCGGCAGAGAAAACGCCTTCATGCTCGCCCCATGACGTAGACGGTAAAATAACGTCTGCGGCAGCGGCGGTTTTAGTCATGAAGATATCCTGCACAATGACCAGTTCCAGATCTTCGAAACCCTTACGCACGGCGGACAGTTCCGCATCCGTCTGGAGCGGATCTTCACCCATGATATACGCCGCGCGTACTTCGCCATGCGCCGCCCGGTGCGGCAGTTCGCTGATACGATAGCCGGTATGCGCAGGCAGACTTTCCACGCCCCACGCTTTGGCAAATTTCTCGCGGTTTTCCGGGAACTTCACATACTGGTAGCCGGGGTAGGTATCCGGAAGTGCGCCCATATCACACGCGCCCTGTACGTTGTTCTGACCGCGAACCGGGTTAACGCCCACGCTCGGCTTGCCGAGGTTACCGGTCAGCATCGCGAGACTGGTCAGGGAACGCACGGTTTCCACGCCCTGATAGAACTGGGTTACGCCCATGCCCCACAGGATCGCCGCACTTTTCGCGCCGGCATACATCCGTGCCGCCTGACGAATGTCGTGCGCGCTCACGCCGGTGATATCCTCAACGGATTCCGGAGTATAGCCTTCGACAATTTTGCGATACTCTTCAAAACCTTCGGTACGATTGGCGATAAACGCCTGGTCATACAGGTTTTCTTCAATAATGACATGACCCATAGCGTTGAGCAGCGCGATATTCGAGCCGTTTTTCAATGCGATGTGCATATCAGCAATGCGCGCGGTTTCAATTTTGCGCGGATCGCAGACGATGATTTTTGCCCCGTTGCGTTTAGCGTTAATCACATGATTCGCCACGATGGGGTGAGAGTCTGCCGGGTTGTACCCAAAGACGAACACTAAGTCCGTGTTATCAATCTCATTGATGGCATTACTCATTGCGCCGTTACCGACCGACTGGTGCAGACCTGCAACCGATGGGCCGTGTCAGACGCGAGCGCAGCAGTCGACGTTGTTAGTACCAATCGCCGCGCGCGCAAATTTTTGCATTACATAGTTGGTTTCATTACCGGTGCCGCGAGAGGAGCCGGTAGTCTGGATGGCGTCCGGGCCGTATTTCGCTTTGATCGCGCTCAGTTTGTCGGCGACATAATTCAGCGCTTCGTCCCAGGAGACGGACTCCAGCTTGCCGCCACGCTGGCGACGGATCATAGGGGTTTTCAGGCGCGGGGTCAGGATCTGGGTATCGTTGATAAAATCCCAGCCGTAATAGCCTTTCAGACACAGAGTACCCTGGTTGGTTTTCCCCTGCGCCGCCTCCGCCCTGACGATCTTGCCGTTATCGACCACCAGATTGATTTTGCAACCTGATGCGCAATACGGGCAAACCGTGACGACTTTTTTCATCGGTCATGCTCCAGTTAATCAAATCGCGCCTACGCGCTTGTCACCCCCCACTATGCATCTTTTATGCCATATTTTTACTGGGGATATTCACTGATATTACGCCTGGAATTTGGTCAGAATGCTGACGAAAAACAGGATGTCGTCATATTTGACGTGTCGAAAAGCTGACCGTGTGACGGGAGGCATACCAAAATCTGCTGCGCAGACTGACAACACGTCAGCCTGCTATAAATATGTGTCTGGGAGAGAGAGCGGCAGCCCATTACCCGAGCGCAGCGGCGGCAGGCTGTGCTAAATAGCGACTACGGGCCAGCGTTGCGGCTCCCAGCGCGCCATTGAAGGAGGAGGATGAAGCCGTAATGAAGCGCACCGCCTGGTAGGGCAGCGGTCGACGAAGATGGGTACCAGTCAGCGCGATCAGCGTCTCACGCGGAAAAGCGGACATATCCATGACGCCGCCGCCAAGGATCACTGCATCCGGATCGAACAGATTGATGCTGGTGGCAATAGCGCGGGCGGCATGTTGCAGGAGGTGCTGAACAAACGGCTCTTCAACAGCATGAATAAACAATTCCCCGAGTTCATAGTCGCGCGGCTGCTGTAAGTACCAGCGTTGCAGCGCCACGCCGGAGCATACGGTTTCGAGGCAGCCGGCATTGCCACAGCCGCAGCGCTGGGACATATCACCCTGTGGAATATGTCCCAGCTCCCCCGCGACGCCGTGCGCTCCGGTCCACGGTGCGCCGTTCAGCCAGATGGCGAATCCCATGCCGGTCCCCAGGTACGCTGCCAGTACCTGTTGATCCTGGAGGTCATTCTCCTGCACGTCGAATGACAGCTGAAGATTCACATCGCGGGCAAACGTCACCGGACAACCCAGATCCTGCTCCAGCCGGTCAGCGAGACCTCGCAGTTCGTTCATATCCAGCGGCAAGTTGGGCGTGGAGATAATCGTGCGCCCGTCTTTACCGACCAGCGCCGGAAACCCCATCACCAGGCCGTGACAGCGGGCAGAAAAGGCCTGCAACTGCGCCTGAATCAGCGAGACGATCCCTGCCTGAACGCCACCGGCAATCACCTCCGCCGTACGGTGCTTCTCGCTGTGGAGTACCGAACCATCATCGCGTTGCAGGCAGAACCGAATATGCGTCGCCCCCATATCCACGCCTGCGACAACGTTATGCTCTTCTCGCATGAGGAAATACCTCGTTTTTGGCGGCCAGGATGTGTTCAGCCATCACGGACCAGGCGTCGTCGATCTGTTCGGCATGATTAAACAGCCCTGACGTGCCGACAATAAAGACATCCGCACCCGCCGCCATCAGCTGCTGATAAGTGCCCTGATTACAGGAGCCGTCGACCTCAATCTCATAATTCAGGCCTGCGCGCTCGCGCCAGGCTTTCAGCTCGCTGATTTTCGCCAGCATTTCCGGGATAAACGGCTGACCGGCAAAGCCGGGATCGACCGTCATTACGGTGATCTTATCGGCCTTATGGATGTAATACTTCATGGCCTCCACCGGCGTCTCAGGGTTAAGGATCAGGCCAACCTTCATGTTGTGGCGGCGGATCTCCTCGATCAAACGGAACGCCTGACCGTTGATGGTCTCCGGATGCAGGGTAATAAAATCTGCGCCGGCGCGCGCCAGCTGGCCGATATAATCCTGCGGACGGGTCACCATCAGGTGACAATCCAGCGGTTTGCTGGCGAGCTTTTTCACCTGGCTGACGAAAAACGGCGAGAGCGTCAGATTGGGGACAAAGTGACCGTCCATAATATCGATATGGAAGTAGTCCGCGTGCTGGTCGATAAATTCAATCTGCTCCTGAAACTTCAGCAGATCCATACACATCAGAGAGGGGGAAATTTTCATCATTAACTCCTGGATACGACGCGTTTATTTGCTAATCAGTCTGTCGAGAGCCACGGCGGCAATGATCAGCCCGCCCATCACCACCAACTGATAATAAGTTTGTACTTGCAGGATATTCAGCCCGTTGTTGATGGTGCCGATGATCAGCCCACCAATCACCACCGAGAAGATGCGGCCCTTGCCGCCGAAGAAACTGGTGCCGCCAATAATGGCGCTGGCGATGGCGTAAGTTTCAAACCCCATCCCCGCCAGCGGTTCCGCAGCGCCCAGCCTTGCAGTGGAGACCACGCCCGCGAGGCCCGCGCAGATACCGGAAATAATAAACACCACCAGGATATGAAACTTCACATCAATGCCGGAGTAAAACGCCGAGTTTTTATTGCCGCCGAGGGCGTAAATATTGCGTCCCAGCCGCATACGGGTGGTGAGGAACCACAAAATAAGCGCCACGATCAGCGAGAAAATGACCGGTACCGGTATGCCGATTACGCTGGCGGCAAAGAAGTTAACGAAATCAAACGAAAAGCCATAAACCGAGTTGGCGTCGGAAATCACCAACGTCACGCCGCGAAAAATCGCGTTAGTGCCGAGGGTGATAATAAACGGGTGCAGTCCGGTCCAGTTCACCAGACAACCGTTAATCGCTCCCAGCGCGCCGCCGACCAGCACGCCGCCTATTAGCGCCGCAAGGAACGGATCGACGCCAGCGAGCATCAGTTTGGCCGTCACCATGCCGGAAAGCGCCAGAATCGCGCCAACCGAGAGGTCGATACCGGCGACCAGAATGGCGAAAAACTCTCCCATCCCAATCAACACCGTTACCGAGCTTTGCACAAAAATTTGCGTAATATTGTTCGCGGTCAGAAAGTATTCCGACGACAGCGTGCCGAAAATCGCCACGATAATTGCGAGGATGAAAAAGGTGCCGTACTTATCCCAGAACAGCGCGAAGTTAAACGGCTTTTTGCCGTCCACATCGCCTTTTACTCTTGTGGTAATGCCCATGCCATAATCTCCTCTTCGCTCATATCATCGCGATTGGTCAGGATTTGCGTCAGTCGCCCTTCACAGAACACCGCGATGCGGTCACAAACGGCGATGATTTCCGGAAGTTCAGATGACACCATCAGGATGACTTTTCCCTCGTCAGCCAGTTGGCGCATCACTTTGTAAATTTCCGCTTTCGCACCGACATCAATACCGCGCGTCGGCTCATCAAAAATAAGGACTTCCGGATTGCAGTTGAGCCATTTGGAAATCAGCACCTTTTGCTGATTGCCGCCGGAGAGTTCGGTAATGTTCTGATCGACAGAATGGCATTTCAGCGCCAGCAGGTTGCGCTGCGCCTCGGCGGTTTTATGCTCATCAGCCTCGCGAAACAGGCCCATCGCGCCTTTATAACCACCGTTCTTCAGGCTGCGGCTAATCGCCATGTTCTGCGCAATAGAGAAGTTGGGGAAAAAGCCGTTATCGCGTCGGCTTTCGGTGATGTAGCCCATCCCTTTTTTCAATGCGTCGAGCGGAGAGCGGGGAGAAATGGTCTGTCCGTTCAGGCGAATTTCACCGCTGCTGCGTTTATCGACGCCGAATAAGCAGTCCATCAGTTCGGTACGCCCGGAACCGACCAGCCCGGCAAAGCCGAGGATCTCGCCGCGGTTGACGCTAAAGGAGATATCGCGAACCTTTTTCTTATCCCGACTGGTAACGTTTTTCACCTCAAAAACGGTGTCGCGCTCGACGTTGCCGGTGTTCTCTTTCATCACGTTAAAACGGTTTTGCAGTTCGCGACCGACCATCAGACGCACGATATCGTCATTGGTAACGTCGCTGACTCTGCCGCTGCACACGCTGCTGCCGTCCTTCATTACCGTATAGCGATCGCAGATACGGCGAATTTCCGCCAGCTTATGCGAGATATAAACAATTGCCGTGCCCTCTTTACGCAGCTGATTCATGATCAAAAAGAGATAATCCACTTCCTTATTAGTGAGCGATGACGTGGGTTCATCCATAATGATGACTTTTGCATCCAGCATTAACGTCTTGGCAATTTCCAGCATCTGCTTATGGCTGATAGATAAATTTGCCACTTTTTCATCAAGATCCACTTTCAGACCAATGCGTAATAACATCATCGCCGCGCGCAAACGCATCTCTTTCCAGTCAATAACATTAATGCCGCAGACTTTCTTCGTCAGATGGCGGCCGATATAGAGATTCTCCAGAACCGTTAATTCATCAATGACGCTGAGCTCCTGGTAAATGATACCGATGCCAAGCTGGGCTGCCAGTTTATGATCGAGCTTGTCGTAATTGACGTTATTAATCGTAATGATACCTTTGGTCGGGTCGTGTATTCCCGACAGGACTTTCATTAACGTCGATTTACCGGCACCATTTTCACCTAACAGGGCATGGATCTCATGCGTATAGATCGTTAAATCAACCGATTTTAAGGCGTGAACCGGACCAAAAGATTTGCCGATCCCCGCCATGGAAATATATGGCGTGACCATAAGTCGCCTCTACACAATATTGGCTAAATTCCCCAGGCCGGAGGCGTATTACCCCCCCGGCCTGGCTACAGACTTACTTTGTGACCAGAACAGAATCTACGGTCTTTATTTCCGGTGATTTATCCAGCGGGATCACTTTGCCGGTTTTGGCCGCATCAACCATCAGCTTCAGGCCAGTGGCACCGATATCCGCCGGATTCTGTGCCACCGTAGCGGTCATCTGGCCGCCATCGACCATCTTACGGGCTTCCGGGATACCATCGGTGCCGACCACCAGCACCTTACCTGCCTTGCCTGCGTTGGCAACGGCCTGCGCCACGCCCATCGCCATCGTGTCATTCGCGCAGTAGAACGCTTTCAGGTTCGGGTTTCGCTGCAAAACATTGGTGGCAACATCGAGTGCTTTGATGCGGTCCCAGTCGGCAGGCTGGCTGGCAACCAGTTTGATCTGGCTGGCTTTTTTGAACGCATCTGTTGCGCCGTTACGGCGGGCTTCTCCGGATGCGTTTCCGGCTTTGCCTTCAATAATCGCCACTTCGCCGCCTTCAGCGCCCAGTTTATTGATAATAAATTCTGCACCTTTCGCGCCGACAGCGACGTTATCGGTGGTGACGAAGCCTTCGACATTCCCGCCCGCTTTTTTCAGGTTATCCATATCGATTTTTTCATCGAGATTCACCAGGTAAATCCCCTTTTTCCACGCGCGGGCTACCGGCATCACCAGGTTAACGGAGGAGAGGGGAGCAAAGGCGATGCCTTTATAATTCTTGTTGCTCAGATCTTCGAATAACTGTAATTGTGACTGGAAATCACCTTCGGACGGCGAGGCAAAAATATCAACGCTGACACCAAGCGTTTTGGCTTCATCTTCAATTCCCTTTTTCATATCCACCCAAAATGGGTTAGATAATGTTTTTAATACCACAGCGTATTCGGCAGCCGCAAATGCGCTGGTGGATAACATTAGGCCCACGGCAGCACCGCTGAATAATTTCAGATATTTATTCATAACAATGATCTCAATGGTAGGGTAGAGGTGAGTCCATCCCGCGGATAGACTCTATGCCCGTCATACTTCAAGTTGCCTGTGCGTTGGCTTTCCCCAGTCACGGACTGGAGTACGCTCCCGGGGATTCACTGCGTCGCCGCCTTCATGCAACTCGAATTATTTAGGGTATATTTTATTTCAGCGCGCCTGGTGAAAAGTAATCAACAATTGCGCCGGTTTTTTTCATATTTAATGTTGCCTGTTCAATGTTTTGTTGCGCCACAGAAACAAAGAATGCATCTAATAAGGTTAATTGTAATATCCGCGCCGAAGCGTTACGCCCTAATAGCGGCGTCTCTGGCGCAGGTGAGCAAATAATAAAATCTGCCAGTTTGGCAATCGGCGAGTGATAGCTGTGGGTGATACAAATGATCTTCGCGCCATTCTTCTTCGCCAGTTCGGTGGCCGATTTTAAATCGCTGGTCCGCCCGGAGTGGGAAACGACCAGTACCACGTCACCTTCCTTCAGCAGTGAGGCCGACATCATCATAATGTGGGCGTCCTGATAAGACTGGCAGCGCACGCCGATGCGTAAGAATTTATGGTGAATATCGGCACAGATGGCGTTCGATCCACCTACGCCATACAGATCGCGCTGTTTTGCCTGATAGAAAAAACGCGCTGCCCGGTGGATCTCATCCACGTTAACGATCGACTGCCCTTCCATAATGGTGCGCAGGGTGATGTTAAAGACTTTATTGACCACGTCCAGCGGGGCTTCATCAAAGGCAAGCTCAGCGGGCAGAACCTGTTCAGACTGAGAGAAATAGTCCACCAGCGCGCTGCGCAGATTACGAAAGCCGCTAAAACCCAGCAGTTTTGAGACTTTCACGATCATCGCTTCCGAGACCATCAACGCTTCTGCCACGTCTTTTATCGCTGGCGCGTCGCTCAGGTTACCCGGTGACAGCAACCAGTCCACTATCCGGCTTTCATTTCCGGTCATGCCTTCCTGCTTCATTCGCAGGTAAGGGGCCAGGCCGATGCCATTGGGAAGACCTTGATCAAATTCTGTCTGACTCATTGCTCTGTGTGTCCTTGAAGTGAAGACATCACTATATCACCACAGCGGAAACAATAAATATGTTGACCACTTCACAAAAATAGTTAATTCATAAAGTTTTAGTTTTTGTGAAGTTTATGGTGAGGGCTAACGGGTTGTGGTTCATTTTAAAATATTATAATTCATGTACTTGTGTTGATATTAACTATGGGTGGTCGCAGCTCTATTACCCGTATATCTCATAATCATGACTTGATTTGTGAAATCACGGCGTGTAGAACAGGCGTCGGTCCCGGTGTTTTTGGGGATTTTATCAACATGTACCGGTCTTAAATCACAAACTACACCGGGCCAGTAAAGTTTGGCGTAAAGCGAGGCAAAAATGAAAAAATTGGCGTTGGGTTGCGATCATGTCGGATTCATCCTTAAACAGGATTTGCTGGCGCATCTTCACAGCAAAGGCATCGAGGTTATCGACAAAGGCACATGGTCGGAGGAGCGCACCGACTATCCGCGCTATGCCAGCGCCGTGGCGGAAGCAGTCATACAGGGCGAGGTAGACGGTGGGTTGCTCATCTGTGGTACCGGCGTGGGGATATCAATTACCGCAAATAAGTTTCCCGGTATTCGGGCGGTCGTGTGTAGCGAACCGTATTCTGCGCAGCTTTCCCGCCAGCACAATGATACAAACGTGCTGGCGTTTGGCTCACGTGTGGTCGGACTGGAGCTGGCAAAAATGATCGTTGATGCCTGGCTGGCGGCGGAATTTGAAGGTGGCCGACATCAGGCGCGGGTGCAGGCGATTTCAGAGATCGAACAACGACGCGAATAGCATCACCATTATTTTGTGCCACCCGTTTCAACACAGGTAGCGCGTGGGATCGCCATCAGTCGTTCGCCGCTCGTCAGGATCAGATCGATACCCAGTGGCGCTGACAAAGGGCGTTCCATCAACTCATGCAGTAAGCACGTCGGCAGTTTTGGCGCGACCATGCGCTCCTCTGCGATACCACTTCCGGTCAGTCGCAGCATATGCCCACCGCTGAGGCTGGCAACGTCTAAAATCAACATGGCGTTACCGCCAAAGCGCAAATTCTGCTGCACGACATGATGACTGGCGGTAGCGGGTAACCAGACAGGAGTATCGCTACCGGCAAGCGCCATCAGTCGATTTGCCGTAGCGAGATCGAGCGGATGGTCGAGCGAAATAATCACGCCCGGCTCGCTCAGGGCTTTCATTAAGCGACGGGAGCCTGGCGGGGTGGTCTGCGCGGGCAGGGTAAACGCGGTTTGTAGGGTCATACATTATCTCCGCCAGGTAGAGTTAAAAGTCATTCCGGCTGGCTGGCGATTTTACGGCACGGTGACGAGATCATTATTAGATGTAGCCTGCTGAGAGGCACATTCATCGTGACGGTTTTAGATGACAATTTCGTTACGGCGGCGTGAACGGGAGATGAAGAGTAGAAGGAAGGTATCAGGCGGACAGGGTGTGCCCGCCCTGAGGATCAGTTCTTTTTCACAAACTCTGATTTCAGCTTCATCGGGCCAAAACCGTCGATTTTACAATCAATGTTGTGATCGCCTTCAACCAGGCGGATATTTTTCACTTTGGTGCCGATCTTCAGCATTGAAGAGCTGCCTTTCACTTTCAGATCTTTCACCACCGTCACGCTATCACCATCCGCCAGCAGGTTGCCATTGGCGTCTTTGACGATCAGCTGGTCGTGATCCTGTGCGGGCTCGGCGTCGTTCCATTCATGGGCGCATTCCGGGCAGATGAACATACCGTTATCTTCATAGGTGTATTCGGAATTGCATTGTGGGCAATGGGGAAGTTGCATGTTGTGATCCTCATAAGTGCTTGCAAAACTGGCAGTTAGCCAGAAAAACCCGGCATTTTACCGGAAAAGGCGGCGATTATACCCTAAATTCCATACTTTTGTTGCTGCTATTGTTGGATCTTTATGCGGCGGTTAGCCGCTGCGAAGAGACGTTCCTCGACTAAAGAGAATTTTTATGGCCGGAAATTGCTACCCTTAACTATTTCAGATATGGTGAAGCTACGCCTTTTCCCCAATAAGAGTGCGATTTCTTGCCAGCTACCACTGCCTCTGCGCGTGGTCAGATATATCCAGCTGTTTATTAAAAATGAGCTACGCTGAACATTTTCCTGTCGTTTGAGGAGTATGCTATGTATTGCTCATTCAGCGTCAAAAAAATATATTAGCTAATGCCAACGGGTATTATGGCGTTAAAACTATTTGCCATATAAAAATTATAGAAATCTAAAATTGGTAATAAAAAGTCTGACAAATAAAACCAATAAAATTTGCGTTAAGGGAAGACTTTAACCATGTACACACAGACAATCTATGAATTAAGCCAGGAAGCTGAACGCCTGTTACAGCTTGCGCAGCATCATTTGCAGGCGATAAAAATTCCGCTTCCCGAGCTTGTGGATGGCGAGCCTACTATTAATGGTAGCCAGGATCAGCACCATTTTAGTGCGCGAGGTGTGGACGCTCAGCAAGCCGCATTAAATAACGAATTACGTAAAATTACCCGCCTGGAAATGGTACTGGCGATTATCGGCACAATGAAAGCAGGTAAATCCACCACCATTAACGCTATTGTCGGTACGGAGGTTTTACCTAATCGTAATCGTCCGATGACGGCATTACCCACGCTCATTCGACATACTTCAGGGCAGAAAGAGCCTATTTTGCATTTCTCGCATGTTGCTCCCATTGAAAAGCTGATGCATGAGCTACAGGGGAGCCTGAGACAGGTTGAGCGGGAAACTCTGGCTCAACATCTTGAAATCGATAAAGATATGGCGTTGTTATTAGAAAGTATTATTAACGGCGTGGCATTTGAAAAACATTATCTGGGTGCCGAACCTATTTTTCACTTTCTAAAAAGCCTCAATGACCTCGTCAGACTATCACGAGCGTTAAACGTTGATTTTCCCTTCTCTGATTATGCCGCGATTGAGCATATCCCGGTAATTGAAGTTGAGTTTATTCATTTATCCGGGCTGGAAACCCATCCGGGTCAACTGACGTTGCTGGATACGCCGGGACCGAATGAGGCCGGACAGCCACACCTGCAAAAAATGCTTAATGAGCAACTGGCGCGCGCCTCAGCAGTGCTGGCGGTGATGGACTACACCCAGCTCAAATCGATTTCGGATCACGAGGTGCGCCAGGCGATCTCTACGGTGGGTAAATCTGTCCCGCTCTATGCCCTGGTGAATAAGTTCGATCAAAAGGATCGTAATAGCGACGATGCAGAGCAGGTGCGGGCGCTCATCTCCGGTACGCTGATGAAAGGACTGATTGCGCCGGGACAGATCTTCCCGGTCTCTTCCATGTGGGGTTATCTGGCCAATCGCGCACGTTACGAGCTGACAACACACGGCAAGCTGCCCAATCCGGATGAACAACGCTGGGTGCAGGATTTTGCCGAGGCGGCGCTCGGGCGGCGCTGGCGTACTGCCGATCTGGATGATATTGAACACATCCACCATGCCGCCGATCTGCTGTGGGAGGACTCGCTTTTCGGACTGCCGATCGTCAGCCTGCTGCATGCCGCGCACGCCAACGCGTCTCTCTATGCCCTGCGCTCAGCCTCGCATAAATTACTGAACTACGGGCAAAGCGCCCGGGAATATCTTGAGTTCCGCCATCAGGGACTGACAGTCACCTTCGAGGAGTTGCAGCGTAGCATTACGCTACTGGAAGAGGATATGGCGCAATTACGGCTGAAGCACGAAGGCGTGCGGGATGAGATCAACCATGAAGTTGAGCAGTTGCTCGCCACGGTGACCGATTTTGCTGCCAGCCAGCAGTGTGAGACCCGGCGTGAGATTGAAGAGAGTTTCAGGCCCATGCGCTTGCTTAGCCTGATGAGCCTCAGTCATGGCGATTTCCGTCAGGATAATGAGACTGGACACAAGCAGCTGGTGTTGAGTAACGAAAGCCAGGCGCAGATTATGCTGAGTAAAGTTCGGATGGCCTGTGAAACCACGCTGACGGCGGCACAAGAAACGGCATCACGCGAGTTAACGTCACGTTTTAGCCAGTTAGAATCCACCCTGACGCGCACGCTCAACGATACGCTGCGGCCCATCGAACAACGGGTCAAACAAGAACTCAGTCAGTCCGGTTTTAGCGTGCGGATCGCTCTGCCTGCGTTTCAGACGAGCAGCGTGAGTTTCAATGCGCCGCAATTATTTAACGACGTCATTGTTGCCGAAGATAACGACGGTGACGCGCCGACGCGGACCTCTGGCATGCGCGAAGCGGTGTCGCGCTGGCTGAATAATCCCAACTGGGGCTGGGATGATTATGTTATCTCCACCACGCGCTATGTCATCGACCTTACCGCGCTGGAGGAAAAACTGACCCGTCAAGTTGATGATTTTTATACGCAGCTCATCACCACCGTTACCACGCAAGTGGAGCTTTCCGTCTCGTCGGCAATGAATGCCTTTTTCAATGAATTTTCACACACGCTGAGCGGATTACAAAACAGTTTGCAGGACAGCCTGGCCTTGCGTCAGCAGCGTGAATCGACGGTTAAGGCCTTGCGTCAGCAACTGCAACACAGTTTGACCACCGTGCGTTGGATCCAGGAGGACGCGCGTTTGCTGCGCGACGATATTCAAACTCTTTTTGCGGCTGAAAACCCATGAATACGCCATTGCTGGATGGGCCCGCGCGCCCGCTTGAATCTGTTCATGCAAAATTTATCGTCGAACTGGTATTGGGGATTGATAACCCCCGGCAGACGGCAATTGCCCCTCAGCAGTTACGTTTTCGCGAACGTTTAATGAATGACATTATGGCTCAGGCACAACTCCGATCCTGGTCAATGGTGGATGCGCTCAGTGAAAATCCGGCGATGCGGGTGGGGCTGGCGGATAAGCTGGCCAGCACGCTGGATCCGGGGTATCTAGCGTTAACTAAAATGGGACACCATCTGCATATTCTGCAACAGAAGGGCAATGAGACGCCCGGCGTGCTGCAACTTTATGCCACCACGGGGGAGCGTTTTCTCCGCCGTGCAGAACATAAACAGCGTGCATTATCCCGGCGCGGTCTGATGGTGCAGGCTGGCGAACATAGTGAGCAAGTTTTTACCCGTTGGCATGCAGGAAGCTACAGCGGCTGGTCGCTGGCGGGCCGCTGTTTCGTCGCGCTGGAAGAGCTGCGCTGGGGAGCGTTCGGCGATGCCTGCCGCCTGGCAACCGGGGAGGCGAAAGCGCTGCTGATGGATAATTTACGCGCGACGGCCACTCAGTATCTGGCACAAAGCATTAACGCCGCGCCCGCCACCCGTCATTTTTATCATCAATGGCTGAGCACGCCGGTAACTCCCGCACCGATGGATCATAAAGAGATGTTGTGCTGGCTTGGCAGCGCCTGCGACAGCGAGCGGCACCCGGTGAGCTGGTCGGTCACGCAGACCTGGCAGACTATCGCGCTGGGGATGCCGAGACTATGTTCAGCCATGCGACTGGCCGTGGCAATGGTCGATGAAATCTTTCAGGAGGAGAATTTTTTCACCGTGGCGTAAGGGCGCTTCTCCTCTTTTTTTTCGCTGCACGATAATCCCCGTTAACGTACCCGGCTGAATTTCGTGAAGTTGATCACGTTTTTAAACGCTGGTAGGGTAGATGTATTATTCATGGCGTGAATGCGTTTGGTTATGCAGGCTTTGGTCAGCCAGCATAAGTAAACCTGCTACGCTTGAAGTGTGGATTGACGATCATGAAGCACCGCTCGCGAACAACCGCCGTCGTCAAAGGTTGACGATGCGTTTGCGTTGCTCATTCAGGGCGAAAGTTAACGAGGATAACTATGCTTAAAAGGAAAAAAGTAAAGCCAATCACCCTGCGCGATGTCACCATCATTGATGATGCCAAACTGCGTAAAGCGATTACCGCGGCTTCGCTCGGTAACGCGATGGAGTGGTTTGATTTCGGCGTTTATGGCTTTGTCGCTTATGCGTTGGGTAAAGTCTTTTTCCCGGACGCCAACCCCAGCGTGCAGATGATCGCCGCGCTCGGGACCTTCTCCGTTCCCTTCCTGATTCGCCCGCTGGGCGGCCTGTTCTTCGGGATGCTTGGCGACAAATACGGTCGGCAAAAGATACTCTCTATCACCATTATTATCATGTCGGTCAGTACCTTCTGTATCGGCCTGATACCTTCCTATGAATCGATTGGCATCTGGGCTCCGATCTTACTGCTGCTCTGTAAGATGGCGCAGGGGTTCTCGGTCGGCGGGGAATACACCGGCGCGTCCATCTTTGTGGCCGAATACTCTCCCGACCGTAAACGTGGGTTTATGGGCAGTTGGCTGGACTTCGGGTCCATCGCCGGGTTTGTGCTCGGGGCAGGGATCGTGGTGCTGCTGTCGGCCATTGTGGGTGAAAATAACTTCCTTGACTGGGGCTGGCGTATTCCGTTCTTCCTGGCGCTACCGCTGGGTCTGATTGGTCTCTATCTGCGTCATGCGCTGGAAGAGACACCGGCATTCCAGCAGCATGTTGATAAGCTTGAACAGGGCGATCGCCAGGGGCTCCAGGAAGGTCCGAAAGTGTCCTTTAAAGAGATCGCCACTAAACACTGGCGCAGCCTGCTGACCTGTATTGGTCTGGTCATCGCGACCAACGTGACCTATTACATGCTGCTTACCTACATGCCGAGCTACCTGTCGCATAACCTGCACTATTCGGAAGATCATGGGGTGCTGATTATTATCGCCATCATGATCGGCATGTTGTTTGTTCAGCCTGTTATGGGGCTGCTGAGTGACCGTTTTGGCCGTCGTCCTTTCGTGCTGCTGGGCAGTATTGCGCTATTTGCGCTGGCAATCCCGGCGTTCATCCTGATCAACAGTAACGTCCTCGGCTTAATTTTTGCCGGCCTGCTGATCCTGGCCGTGGTGCTTAACTGCTTCACCGGGGTGATGGCCTCTACGCTGCCAGCGATGTTCCCAACGCACCTGCGTTACAGTGCGCTCGCCAGCTCGTTTAATATCTCGATCCTGGTTGCCGGTCTGACGCCGACGCTGGCCGCCTGGCTGGTGGAAAGCACGCAGAACCTGATGATGCCAGCGTACTATTTGATGGTCGTCGCGGCGATTGGTTTGATTACCGGCCTGACCATGAAGGAAACCGCGAATCTGCCTCTGAAAGGCGCTACCCCTGCGGCGTCTGACCTCCAGGAAGCGAAGGAAATTCTTCAGGAGCATCACGATAACATTGAGCAGAAAATTGAAGATATCGACAAAGAAATTGCCGATCTTCAGGAGAAACGTTCTCGTCTGGTGCAGCAGCACCCGGTGATTAACGACTGAGGGACAACGCCTTATTAACTGGGCCCGGCCTTATGTGCCGGGCTTTTTTATATCCCTCTCTTTGCAACGGCACGTCTCGTATTGGCTATTATCGTGATAATTTGCGATGATGAAGAAAGCGAAGTGGACAGACCACAAATGGCTTTTGGTCGGTCCACATTTTACGTCTAAGCGAGCGTGACAGAAATGAGATTATATCAGGAGATAGGGCAAAAATTACGCGATGCCATCCAGCAGGGTGTGTTCAAAGCGGGGGATAAACTCCCGGCGGAGCGCGATATCGCGGCCCAGTTCAGCGTCAGTCGCAGCGTGGTAAGAGAAGCGCTGATCCTCCTTGAGCTGGAGCGATGCGTGGAAATACGCAAAGGGTCCGGCGTGTATGTTCTTCCTGCTTCTCCTGATGCCGTATCGTCACCGGCACCTGAATCGGATAGCGTGAACTGCGGCGTTTTTGAACTGCTACAGGCCCGGCAGCTTCTGGAGAGTGAAATCGCCGGATTTGCCGCTCTCCAGGCCACTAAAAATGACATCGTTGAACTGCGTAAAGCCGTTGAACTGGAACGCGTGCAGCTCTCTTCTGGCACCATTGCTGACGATACCGATGAGCATTTTCATTATCTGGTCGCTATGGCGACACAAAACGCGGCGCTGGTCGCCATTGTGCAGGAAAGCTGGAAGCTGCGTCACCGTTCCGGCATGTGGCAGAATCATCATCACGATACCAGCGATTTTAGCGCGCGCTGGGCGTGGTTTGAGGATCGGCTGCGTATTCTGCAAGCTATCCAGCATCGCGACGCCGCCGCCGCAAAACAGGCGATGTGGCAACATATAGAAAACGTGAAGAACAAAATGCTGACGCTGGCGGACATCTCCGCTGCGGATTTTGACGGTTACCTGTTCACTTCCACACCGCTGGATAACAAAAAATCGCTGTAATGCCATTATTGGTCAGGCCAAAAATGACGTTAACCGCCAAGTTGACTGACCAATTATGTGCCCCGCCTCACACTCTGCACCTGAGCGCCTTTACCGCTGGCAAAAACTTCTATTAAGCTCATTTTATCGCCTTCCCCGGTTTAGCCGATCATCTGGAGAGTCATATTATGCGCCATTAATATCGTCCTGAATAATGTTTTCCCTGTTACTTTTTTCTTTGGCGAATTCGCTTTTTTTTAAGCGAAGGGCAGCCCTGTATTCATTATAAGAGATGGCCTATGACCGATTACGCGCTCTCTAAGTATTTACCGCTTAAGAATATAATTACCTTTGATAATTTTAATTATGGCCATTGTGGCTGGTTAGATCTGCGACCTAATTTTGTTAAAGCCGGTTTTGCGCCGCATTCGGAAGAAATCGATCTTATTCACTGGGGGCCGACAATGCTCTCCTCCGCCACGTTTCCAATGATGGGAACGCACGGCGCGATGAGCGGTAGCCGCTCCCTAAAGTTGACGACCCGGGCCAATAGCGCGCCCATCGACCAGCCGCCCGCGCCGGGCAGCATGGGGCTGGCGATTAAACGTATGGCGGTTCCCGGCAGCCTGCATTTGCTCCAGCTGGAAGCCTGGTTTACCTTCACGCCGGAGCCTTCGGTGGCCGGGCTTGGCGACCGCGACGTGCGTGCCTTTGGCTGTTTTATCGATCTGCAAAGCCAGCAAAACCGCTGGATGCCGGGGGTACGCTATGTCAACAGCGCCGATGGCGAATATATTAAGCGCTGGCAATATTTCCGGGTTAATGAGGGTGTCGATCACCGCCGCTGGAATTATGGCCACGACGGCTGGCATAAGGTTGGCGTTGACAGCCAGTGGTATGGGCAGCGCCAGGCTGACGGGTCCGCCGATGGTTTTCAGTGGGTTGAAGACGGGCATCAGGATCTGGTCGCTAATGAAGCCGATGATAAAATTAACTGGATGTATATGCGTTTAACGGTGGACGTATCCCGCAGAGAATATGTGGAATTACAGTGCATGGATAAAGTTATGGATCTCCGCGGAAAACAACCAACGCTGGCACCAGAATATAAAGGCATTACCGGTTTGCTTAATCCGGTGTTCTTTATTGAAACGGGCGCTAACCGACGCGTTTTCCTTTACCTGGATTCCGTGGTTTTATCCACCGGTGATTACCTTAATCGTCAGGCGTGAGGATGAATTAATGAAAGAGTTTTATACCTCGGTCGTGGAATTACGCCAGCCGATTAAAAATACCTTTTTAACTGAACCTTATGAATGTGGCTGGGCAAACGAAGCGCTGTTCTTTTTAACTGTTCATCCGGAGCTGGCGGATTTTACGCAAATAGTGGTCAGGCCAAAAATCTCGCCCGATGGTATTCACTGGATCGATGCGCCAGGCGAGGCAACGAGAGTGGATAAACCGGGCACCATCGCCATTGCGCAATCGCATTTTGGCGGCTGGCTGTGCCTTGAACTTACGCTCGCAGACGCTAAACAGGCTGCGATGATCACTTTACATCTGGCACTGAAGGGGTGAGCCATGTCTAATGCAAAACGTTCGGCGCTGGCCTCCACTGTAGGCACTGCGCTTGAGTGGTATGATTTCGCGCTTTACGGCATGGCCAGCGCGTTGATTTTTCCTTACGTTTTTTTCCCGGAAATGAGCGGCGCATACGGCATCCTGGCATCGTTCGCTACTTTTGGCGTGGGCTTCTTTGCCCGTCCCTTTGGCGGCCTGATCGTCGGCTCGCTCGGCGATAAACTGGGTCGCCGGGGCATGCTCTTTTTCACCCTGGTGCTGATGGCGGTATCCACCACGCTGATTGGGTTGATTCCGGCTTATCACACCATCGGTCTGTGGGCACCGATCCTGCTGGTCATTTGCCGCCTGGGACAGGGTTTCGCGGCGGGCGGAGAGTATTCCGGCGCGGTATTGCTTTCGGCGGAACATGCCGGGAAAAAGAACCGCGGGCTGTTTGCCTCTATTCCGGGGGCAGGTAATGCGCTGGGATCGATTATTGCCAGCCTGGCGATCATCGCCGTCCAGCAGTTACCGCGTGAAGAGATGATTAGCTGGGGATGGCGGGTTCCGTTTGTCGCTTCATTCATCATCGGGATCGTGGGGATTTGGATCCGAACCGGCGTGGCAGAAAGCCCTGAGTTTAAGGCGGTTAAAGTCACGGATGCCCCTAAACGCCTACCGCTGGTCGAAGTGTTTCAGCGCAAACCGCGCAATTTTATCGGTGCTTTCCTGCTAAGCATCGGACCCAATGTCACCTCCTATCTTCCCTCGGCATTCGCGCTGACCTATCTGGTCGTGCATGTCGGTGTGGATAAAAGCGTCGGCGTCATGGGAGTGATGATCTGCAATTTCATTAAATTCATTACCGTGCCTGCGGCAGGAGCCTTTAGCGACAAATTCGGTGCCAGGAAGGTCTTTCTGGCTGGCGCAGTGGGTCTGGGTGTATTGATTGTGCCGTTTTTCCTGCTGCTGAATACCGGGGAGCAGGGGCTTATCTGGCTGGGGATGTTCCTCATCTACTGCGCCTGTAATGACGCGATGCTGGGCGCGCAGGCGGCGATGCTATCGGAAGCGTTCCCCGCGCATATACGCTATACCGGAATGGCAGGCAGCCGCGAGCTGGCTGGCGCGGCGGCAGGCGGGACATTGCCGTTTATCGCTGTCGCCCTGCAAAGCAGCGCGGGCGGTGCGTGGTGGCCTATCGCGTTTTACGCCATTGTGCTGGCGGTGCTGGCCGCCGTGGGCGCGCTGATGCTACGTCATGGTGACGATAACCCGGATGAACTGCGCGTAAAGGGAGCCGTTACCGATCATTAACCTCAATGCCCGGCACGCCGGGCATCTCCTTAACGCTCGCGAAACGCTTCCGCTCTGGCGCGCAGGATTGGTTTCATCAGGTAAGCAAGGATGGTTTTCTTGCCGGTGATAATATCCACCGAGGCGACCATGCCCGGAATGATTAACAGCGGCTTGCTGTCGCTGCCGAGATGGTTTTTATCGGTACGCAGGCGGATCACGTAGTAGCTTTTACCGTCTTTATCCGTCACCGTATCGGGGCTGATCTGTTCAAGTTTACCTTCCAGACCGCCATAAATGGTGTAGTCGTAAGCGGTAAATTTGACGATGGCCCGCTGCCCCGGATGCAGGAAGGCGATATCCTGCGGGCGGATTTTGGTTTCAATCAGCAGCGTGTCATCCAGCGGCACAATCTCCACCAGGTCGTTGCCCGGCTGGATCACGCCACCGATAGTATTGACCAACAGTTGCTGCACGATACCTCTCACCGGCGAGGTGACCAGCGTGCGGTTAACCCGGTCTTCAATCGCCTTCCCCGACGCCTCAATCTTACTCAGATCGGTACGTGCTTCATTCAGTTGTGAAAGGGCATCGCTACGGTAGCGTCCCCGGGTCTCGGCGATTTTACTCTGGATCTCTTTAATCGCCGCTTCTGCGCCGGGGATCGAGAGCGTTACAGAATCAAGCTGGCCGCGCGTATCGACCTCAGAGCGCTGGAGACGCAGCACTTCTACTTTGGATATTGCGCCCTTAGCTACCAGCGGTACAGACATGGAGATTTCCTGCTGGAGCAGGCGCAGACTGTTACGGAACTGGGCCTGTTTAGCTTTATAATCGAGCAAATCCTGCTTTTTCTGCACCAGTTGTTCGTTTAACCCGGCAATTTCATCCTGAATGCGTTTATTAACGCTGTTAAAAAGGTCGATTTCCCCCTGAGCGATGTCCGGTGCTTGTTTGACGATCTCCGGGTTAAGCGTCAGCGTTTGCTGGTCGTTTAACTGTGCGTTAAGACGCTGGATGCGCGCCTGCAACGACAGCCGATCGGCTTCCGTCTCCCCGGCGTTGGATTTGAAGCGCGTATCGTCCAGGCGCAGCAGCGGCGCGCCAGCCTGCACCACTTCCCCTTCGTGGACAAACACCTGCGCCACAATTCCGCCTTCCAGGTTCTGTACTTTTTGCAGCCGGGAGGAGGGGATCGCGCGTCCTTCGCCGCGCGTCACTTCATCAATACTGGCAAGCGAGGCCCAGACAATCAGCGCCAGAAAGAAGGCGAAAATCGCCCATAGCGTAATACGCACCACGCGAGGTGAGTCGTCCAGCAGAGCCTTATTCACTTCGCTGGTGGAGAACTGATTCGCGCTTTTATCGCCGGAGAGCCAGCTCAGCAGACGGTTAGCGGTTCGCATGGATCTGTCCTTTTTTCAGCGCGCTCATCACGCTCTCTTTCGGTCCGTCGGCAATAATTTTACCGTTATCCAGAATAATCAGCCGATCGACCAGTGACAGCAGGGAGGCACGATGCGTAACCAGCAGCAGGGTTTTTTGACCGATCACCGTCGCCAGCGCTTTCTTAATCAGATCTTCGCTGGTGTTGTCCATTGAACTGGTGGGTTCATCCATTAACAACACGGGGGGATCGAGCAGCAGCGAGCGGGCAAGGGTCACCGCCTGGCGCTGACCGCCGGAGAGATTCATCCCGCGCTCGCCCACCTGCATACTGTAACCAGACGGGTGACGGCGGGCGAACTCGTGGACGCCGCTGATTTGCGCCGCGCGCAGCATGGTTTCTTCATCGACATAGCTTGCGCCGAATAACAGATTGTCGCGCAGCGTACCGTTGAACAGATGCACATCCTGCGGCGCATAGCCGATGTTATGCCGCAGATCGTGCACGTCAATTTGCCGGGCATCGATGCCATCAATCAGCACGCTGCCCGCATCCGGCTGGTAAAAGCCGAGCAGCAGCTTCGCCAGCGAGCTTTTTCCCGATCCGCTACGCCCGATGATCCCCACCTTTTCACCGGGCGCGATACTCAGCGACACGTTGGTCAGCGCGGCATTCTGGTTATCGGGATAGCTGAACGTTACGTCGCGCAGCTCAATCGCGCCGGAGAGCGTTTCGCGTTTTAACGGCACCTCAACCTGCTCGCTTTCCTGTTCCAGCGACATCATGCGGTCGATGGTTGTTTTGGTCATACTGGCGCGCTGGTAGCGGGTGACCAGACTGCAAAGATGGCTCACCGGGATCATCGCGCGGCGGGTCAACAAATAGCAGGCAATCAGCCCGCCCATACTCAAATTGCCGCCGATAATGATATAGACCCCGGCCACCACGATACTCACACCGCAGACCTGTTGCAGCCAGGTGGTGAAATTCACTGCCACGTAAGAGAGCGACTTCACCCGCATCTCCAGCTTGCTGAGCTGGCCGATAATCTGCTCCCACTGATACTGACGGTCGCTCTGGGCGTTATTGATCTTAATGGCATCCAGGCCGCCCAGCGTTTCAATCAGCATTGCCTGGCGCTCGTTGGCGAGCTTATAGGTTTTTTCGATAGTGGACAGTAGCGGGCGTTGAATAGCCCAGTTCACGAGCAGCGCGACGGGATAGGCCAGCAGCGGAATAAACACCAGCGGGCCGCCAATGATGCCAATCACCAGCAGGATCAGCAGGGTAAAGGGCAGGTCAATCAGCGCGGTCAGCGTCAGCGATGAGAGAAAATCGCGCAGCGACTGGAATTCCTGAAAATTCTGCGCGAAGCTGCCGACGCGTTTGGGACGCGTCTTTATTTTCATCCCCAGAAGACGTTCAAACAGCGCGGCGGAAACAATAAGATCGGTCTTTTTCCCCGCCAGATCGAGGCAGACACTGCGTAAAATCTTGAGGATAAAATCAAACACAAACGCAATCGTAATGCCAATCGCCAGCACCCATAGCGTAGCGGTAGCCTGATTGGGCACCACGCGATCGTAGACGTTCATCACGAACAATGGTGTCGACAGGGCGATGATATTAATAATAAAACTGGCGACGACCGCATCTACATACAGCAAGCGGGAGAGCTTTAACGTATCCCGGAACCAGTTCTTTGTCCGCGGGATCGTCGCGGTCGGCTGGGTATCATACTCATGCTCCGGCTGGATAAAAATTGCCTTGCCTGCATAGTTTTCCGCAAGCGTCTCACGCGGCACGCGGATCTCGCCGCCTTCCGTTTCACTCGGCAGCAGACGCGCCTGACCCTGCTCATCCCACCCGAGCAGCACGGCGGCGCGATCGTGGGTTAACAGCACAATGGCCGGTAGCGAAAGCGCGGTTATCTTCTCAAGCGGGCGCTGGATCGCCCTGGCTTTCAGCCCGGCGCGCTGCGCCGCGCGGGGGAACGTGCTGAGCGTCAGCGAGTGCGCCGACAGCGGCAGTCCGGCGCTGAGCATTGTACGAGTTGCGATAATGCCGTGCAGTTTGCACATCACCAGCAAACAATCCAACAACGGATCGTCATGATGTAGTCGTGGGTCGTTTTTTATTACGTTATCAACAGGAGCGTCTGAGATATCCTGGATATCGGGGTAAGCAGCCATAACCTGACCTTTATTACCGTTGGCGGATCCAACGCAGGCATAAGTAAAAACGGGTTATTTCCGCAGCCAGTACGTGAAATAACCCATCAGATCTTTTTAATATAAGATTTATTTAAGTTCCGGTAACTCGTTTTTTGACGTCTGCATATCATCCAGCGGCTGTGCGGCAGACGGCGGCTGGATATTCAGCGTTTTCAACAATAAACCGGTCCGGGCGCTAATACGATAGGTATTAAACATCTCGGTGAATTGCATCTCAACATAGCGCCGCTGGGCGGTAAATACTTCGTTCTCACTGTCCAGCATATCCAGCAGAGTACGATCCCCGAGGCTGAACTGCTCCTGGTAAGCGGTGCGCACGGTCATACTGCGATCCGCATACTCTTTGGCAATCGGCACCTGTTTTTCGGCGTTTTGCAGGGCGTTCCACGACAGACGCAGCTCTTCGTTCAACTGGCGCAGGGCGTTATTGCGGATGTCTTCCGCCTCTTTCATTTTATAGGCGTAGGAGGTGAGGGTGGCCTTATCGCTGCCGCCGTTATACAGGTTGTAGCGCATGCGCAACATCGCCTGCCACTCCTGGTCATGACCGCGGGTGCCGTCGATGTTGTTGTCCATCCTTCTGCCCACGTCCAGGTCCACATCAGGATAAAACCGCGACTTCTGGGCTTCATACTGCTGACGGGTGGCCTCCACATCTGCCGCCGCCTGTTTTAACAGCGGGCTGTTTTCCAGCATGTTTCTTTTCGCTTCTTCAAGCGACGCGGGCGCCGGGACCTTCATCGGCATCGTCAGATCGACCGGTTCAGTGCCGGTCACGCTTTGATAATTGGCCTTCGCATCTTCCAGATTAGTCTGCTCGGTCAGCAGATTATTTCGCGCCTGCGCCAGACGCGCTTCCGCCTGCTCATAGTCCGCCTGACGGCCCACGCCCTGCTCGGTACGCAGCCGTATTTGATCGAACACCCGTTCGTGATTTTTCAGGTTCTCTTCCGCCAGCGCGACCATTTTCTGCCGCATCAGCACGCCAATATAGGTTTGAACGGCGGTCAGCGCGGTATCTTCGCTGGTGTTCAGCACCGTCCAGGCGCGTGAGTTTACCGTCGCTTTCTGGCGGGCGACTTCGCTGGTGGTGGCAAAACCGTTAAACAGGTTCTGCGTCAGATTAATACTGGATTCGCTGCGGTGCAGATCGCGCAGATGATCGCCTTCCGCGCGGGTGGTTGAGTTATCCGTCTGTTCCCAGCCGGTGCCCGCCCGAAGATCCAGCGACGGTAAATAACCGCCCTGCGCGGCGCGCAGATCCTGATCCGCGGAATAACGGCTATTGGACGATGAGCTGACTTCCGGGTGCCAGGCCAGCGTATCTTTAATCGCTTTTTCGAGCGTCGTGGCATGTGCCGCACTCAGCGTGAGCAGCGAAAGGGATATCCCTGATAATAATTGGCTGCGATATTTCATAGGTCGTCCTTTGCTAACGATCATTTCCCTGAATGTTGCCCATCAGAGATGATGTCTTCAGATAATTAACTTTTCATTCCCTGTTCTGATAAAACAGGAAGGATTTATACCCAGGCTCCAGCATGGATGCCGTTATCCTCCCCGGGCCGGTGGGATAACGGCGGATACGTTTAACTGTGCAGCTCTTCCGGTTTCGCGATCAGGTTTTCAACCAGCGACTCGTCGACGGCATGATAGCTTTCGGCGATGTTCGCATCGGGAACCGCAGGGGTATTGGCTTCCGCGCCCGCGCTGTGATCTGGCTCTGCCGCTGGCCCCGGTTCGATCGTCGGGATCAGGCTGGTGAGATCTTTGCCGTCATCCGCATCGCTGACGACATCGCTGAGCTGGATCGGATCGTCCGCTGCCAGGATCGAGGCGACAGCGTGATCGGCCTCAGCGTGATCGTCGGTCGCTGTCTGGGCATGCTCTGGGGTAGTGGCGTGATCGTCATGGCTATCGTCCAGCAGATTGCTGAGCGAGGTATCCTCTGGCGTGGCGGGGTGAGTATCCGCTTCAGCGACCGTGATGCTGGTCGGCTCCTGGCTCAGATGTAGCTCGCTATCATCAATTAGCCCGGCGGTCTGATGATCTTCCTCAGCCGTTACTGGCTCGTTCTGCGTTGCCTCATGACTGTCACTTTGCGTGTCCGCCTGGTGGCTGTGATCGTCCGTTTGCTCGTGGGCATCAGTATGATCGTTTGACGTATCGGCACTGTCTTCATGCGACATTATCAACGTATGGGCGGCCGCATCACTATGATGCTCATCGGTGGTCACTGCCGAATCGCTGTTATCATAATGGGTGCCGTTTTCACCGTTAATGGTGAATTCAGTTTGATGCTGATCGGCTACGGTAGAATCAACGCTCAGCGTGATATCGCCCAGCTTGCTCTGGCCCTCCGGCAAATCCACCGTCAACTGACCATCAAACGTCGAACCGTTCAGCGTCAGGGTATAGACGCCGTTATCCCAGCTCACCGCACTATGATTACCGGTAAATGTCGCCCCTTCCGGAATACCGGTGAGGGTAATCTGGGTGAGATGGGCATCTGTGATATCGCTGGCCAGCGCCAGATGAATATCCACGGTGATATGCTGAACCGTGTTGGTGGTTACCGTCGTCGTTGTGGTTCCCGACGACGAGGTTGTACCGTTGCCAAAAATCACGCCTTCAATATGGTTGGCATTTTCATACAGCCCCTTACCGGTGGTTTTATCGGTAATTTTCAGGCCGTCATAAGTGTTATTCTGCGTGCTGGCATTATTATTCGAGCTATAACTAACGTTGTAATTCTCGCTATTTCCCGAAACAAAAATATAGTCTTTTCCGGCATCGCCCTGCGCAACGCCGCCATTACCGGTAATGCCCTTCAGATCCCTGAACTGCGCCTGACTCGGCTGCCAGTCACCCTGCTGGTAATAGCCCCCGGTATGACCGCTGACGACAAAAATATCGCTATAGCCTTTGGCGGTGTCGTCGGTGTTCGCATTACTGGACTGATCGTAATATTTAATCTGCGAGGCGTTATCGTGTGCAGGCACGCTATCGCCCGCGATTTTGCCATCCGGACTGGTCGGGGTTAGCCACACCCGAACGTTTGAGCCGATGGCAACAATCTTGCCATCCTGAATATCGAAACCGTTGGGATCCTTGCTGCCACCATTGATATGGATGACTTCACTGCCCGTTTGTACCGTATTTTGGGCAACGTCGACTTTGACGTCGAGATCGGTGTGGGCGTCGGCGTCGGCATCGGCATCGGCGTCAGAATCAGCGTCTGCATCAGCATCTGAATCGGCATCGGCATCGGCATCGGCGTCAGAATCTGCGTCGGAATCAGCGTCCGCATCGGCATCAGAGTCAGCATCGGCATCTGCGTCTGCGTCTGCGTCGGCATCAGCATCGGCGTCGGCATCCGCGTCAGAATCAGCGTCTGCATCGGCATCAGCGTCAGAGTCAGAGTCAGCATCAGTGTCTGCATCGGCGTCAGCATCCGCATCGGAATCAGCATCAGCGTCCGCGTCGGAATCGGCATCGGCATCAGCGTCGGCATCCGCATCGGCATCAGAGTCTGCATCGGCGTCGGAATCGGCATCAGAGTCAGCATCGGCATCAGCGTCCGCATCCGCGTCAGAATCGGCATCGGCATCGGCATCCGCGTCAGAATCAGCATCAGCGTCGGCATCAGCGTCGGCGTCCGCATCTGCGTCAGAATCTGCGTCCGCGTCAGAATCGGCATCGGCATCGGCATCAGCGTCCGCATCAGCGTCCGCATCGGAATCGGCATCAGAGTCTGCATCGGCGTCGGCATCTGCATCAGCATCAGCATCAGCATCGGCGTCAGAGTCTGCATCAGCATCAGCATCGGCGTCAGAGTCTGCATCGGCATCTGCGTCTGAGTCGGCATCTGCGTCCGCATCTGCATCGGCATCTGCGTCGGCATCGGAATCAGCGTCAGCATCGGCATCGGCGTCAGAATCTGCGTCTGCATCTGAGTCGGAATCGGCATCGGCATC
>NZ_JADGMI010000003.1:0-481871 GCF_015234305.1 Superficieibacter sp. 1612_C1 | reverse complement strand
GCATCGGCGTCAGAGTCTGCATCAGCATCAGCATCGGCGTCAGAGTCTGCATCAGCATCAGCATCGGCGTCAGAGTCTGCATCAGCATCAGCATCGGCGTCAGAGTCTGCATCAGCATCAGCATCGGCGTCAGAGTCTGCATCGGCATCTGCGTCTGAGTCGGCATCTGCGTCCGCATCTGCATCGGCATCTGCGTCGGCATCGGAATCAGCGTCAGCATCGGCATCGGCGTCAGAATCTGCGTCTGCATCTGAGTCGGAATCGGCATCAGCGTCGGCATCCGCATCCGCATCGGCATCAGCGTCGGCGTCCGCATCTGAGTCGGAATCAGCATCAGCATCTGCATCAGCGTCGGCGTCCGCATCTGCGTCAGCATCCGCATCGGCATCTGCGTCTGAATCTGCGTCTGCGTCTGCGTCCGCATCGGCGTCGGAATCAGCATCCGCATCAGAATCGGCATCAGCATCTGCGTCCGCATCAGAATCCGCGTCAGCATCGGAATCCGCGTCCGCGTCGGAATCTGCGTCGGCATCGGCATCGGCATCGGCATCTGCGTCAGAATCAGCATCAGCATCAGCATCTGCGTCGGAATCAGCATCCGCATCGGCGTCCGCGTCAGCATCTGAGTCGGAATCTGCATCGGCATCCGCGTCCGCATCTGCGTCGGCATCAGCATCAGAGTCGGCATCGGCATCAGCGTCCGCATCCGCATCCGCGTCTGCGTCGGCATCTGAATCGGCATCGGCATCAGCGTCCGCGTCGGCGTCAGAGTCTGCATCCGCGTCTGAATCTGCGTCAGAATCAGCATCTGCGTCGGCGTCCGCATCAGAATCAGCATCAGCGTCCGCATCTGAGTCGGAATCTGCATCTGCATCTGCGTCTGAATCTGAGTCCGCGTCGGCATCCGCATCGGCGTCGGAATCCGCGTCCGCATCGGCGTCAGAATCTGCGTCTGCGTCGGAATCTGCGTCAGAATCGGCATCGGCATCCGCGTCTGAATCAGCATCTGAATCGGCGTCCGCGTCTGAATCTGCGTCTGCGTCCGCGTCGGCGTCAGAATCAGCATCTGTGTCCGCATCAGAATCCGCATCTGCATCGGCGTCGGAATCAGCATCGGCATCCGCATCTGAGTCGGCATCTGAATCGGAATCTGCGTCAGCGTCGGCATCAGAGTCTGCATCGGCGTCAGAATCAGCATCTGCGTCTGCATCAGCGTCAGAGTCAGCATCAGTGTCGGCATCGGCATCGGCATCTGCGTCGGCATCCGCGTCAGAATCAGCGTCTGCATCTGAATCGGCATCTGAATCGGCATCGGCATCAGCATCCGCGTCCGCGTCGGAATCTGCATCAGCATCAGCATCGGCGTCAGAGTCTGCATCGGCATCTGCGTCTGAGTCGGCATCTGCGTCCGCATCTGCATCGGCATCTGCGTCGGCATCGGAATCAGCGTCAGCATCGGCATCGGCGTCAGAATCTGCGTCTGCATCTGAGTCGGAATCGGCATCAGCGTCGGCATCCGCATCCGCATCGGCATCAGCGTCGGCGTCCGCATCTGAGTCGGAATCAGCATCAGCATCTGCATCCGCGTCAGAATCAGCGTCTGCATCTGAATCGGCATCGGCATCAGCATCCGCGTCCGCGTCGGAATCTGCGTCGGCATCGGCATCAGAATCTGCATCCGCGTCCGCATCAGCGTCGGCGTCCGCATCAGAATCCGCGTCAGAATCAGCATCCGCGTCGGCGTCTGCATCGGCATCAGCGTCTGAATCTGCGTCAGAATCGGCATCCGCGTCAGAATCAGCATCTGAGTCGGCATCCGCATCAGCGTCGGCGTCGGAATCTGCGTCAGCATCGGCGTCAGAATCTGCATCTGCGTCAGAATCTGCGTCTGCGTCAGAATCTGCGTCTGCGTCTGCGTCTGCGTCCGCGTCTGCATCTGCATCTGCGTCCGCGTCTGCATCTGCATCTGCGTCTGCGTCCGCGTCTGCATCTGCATCGGCGTCGGCGTCCGCATCGGCATCTGCGTCTGAATCAGCGTCCGCGTCCGCATCTGCGTCGGCATCCGCGTCGGCGTCTGCATCGGCATCCGCGTCAGCATCGGCATCCGCGTCAGAATCAGCATCTGCGTCTGAATCTGCGTCTGCGTCCGCGTCTGCATCGGCATCGGAATCAGCATCCCCATCCCCATCATCCAGCAGCGTTAGATCTTCTGGCGGCGTACCATCAGGAAAATCAAGGCCGACGGTGGGGTAACCGGCGGAGGGATCGATGATCTCAGCGGTAAGATCGAGGACGACATGCGTATGGGATCCGCCGCCGCTTCCGCCGGTGAGGGGAGTATTATTATCTGTTTGTGGACCTGCGGCAGGGGCGTCGAGTGTTTGTGTCGGGTCCTGACCGTCGGCAATGGCCTGCTGGAGAGCGGCGATGTCTGTTTGCTGATCGGTGACAGAGTGGGTGGAAACGGCTTGACCATCCCAGGTGGTGTCGCGACCGAGATCGAGGGTTTTGCCTCCGTCCAGAGTAATGCTGACGGCACCAGATACGCCTGTTTGTACCTGTTCACCCTCAATAAGGCGATCGCCTTCGACCAGTAAACGTCTGCTCCCGTCGGGAGCAACTGCGAATACTTGTCCGATTACGGATTTGATGATCCCCGCCACACCGCTCATGTCACTTTCCTCTATAACTTGCCGTTCACCAATCATTCCGTTTGGATTTTGAGCATACAATACCAAAAGGTCACTAATTAAGCATGGCTAATATCTTATGTTATTCAAAAAAAGTAACACTTCTATAACGTGATTTTTTTGATTCAGGTAAAGTTTTTGTTAAGTTGTTAACTTGATGGGGTAAATCAGGAGTTGTAGACTGAGGGTATTGTAAATTTTTGTTGGCAGGCTAAGAAAGCGCTGATGAGAAATACGCCTTTTTAACCTGCTAAAGATAATAAGAATGTAGTAGTGCTAAATTAATCCTTCATCGTCATCGGCGATCAATCCTTCGAGACCGCTTAATGTTCGACGCGCCTGCGCCCGGCTTATGAGCTTCGTTTGTGCGGCTGGTGGCAGGTCGGTAATGCTGATGACGCCTTTACTCATCAGCACTTCGATCAGGTCTTCCAGTACGCGGACCATCTCAAGATCGCTTTGCTGCAACTGTAATAACGTCGCCGCTCTGGCTTCCTGCTTTTTGTACCACTGGCCGAGCTCAGAGGTGAGATCGGCGCTCTGTTCAGTCATCCCGGTAAATGGTTCATCCTCAACCCGGATAACACGACCTCCGGTGTCACGCTCGATATAGTGCATGATCAATCTCCTTGATTAGCGGGTTAAGGTGCTGACATCGGCAAAGTAGCGGCCCATAGCACCGTAGAGACCTATTTTCTCCAGCACAGCGAGTTCGCCCTCCGTCTCAACCCGCTCGGCAATCAGCGGCAGGTTAATTTGCCGGGTGGCCCAATAAATAGCTTCAATAAAAAGCTTTTTATCCGCTTCGGTATCTATATTACGGATATAGCTGCCGTCCACTTTGATCCACGCCAGTCCCCATTGCGGCAGGTTGCCGACAAGGTGAAAGCGTCCACCAAAGTGCTGAAGACCCAGGCGACAGCCGGTCTCGCGCAGCTTTTTCATCAGGATGCTGACGCGCTCGGGATCCGGCAGTTCGTTCTCATCCAGCTCGAGCGTCAGGCGAGCGGCGAGATGCGGTGCCTGTTTGAGAGGGTGTAGCAGGGCGTTCAGGCTCGCGTCGTCCGCCACGCTTTCACCGCTGATGCTCAGCGCCAGACGATCGTCGTTTTTCTCCATCACACGCAGCGTCTGCTTCAGCATAACCAGATCCATGCGACGGCCCAGCGCTAAACGGTGGATCCACGGCATAAACCGGCCCGCTGCGATTATCTCGCCATCCGGCGTTTTGATGCGGGCGAGGATCTTGTGATGGATAGCGATGTGCTGATGGTTGCACTCATAAACCGGCTGGGCAAACAGTTCGAACGACTCGTTTTGCAGCACCGATGTCAGACGGGTGTGCCAGACATGGTGATCGTCTTCCGGCTCCGCGTCGGCTTTCGCCAGCGGATTGCCACTGTGGGTGGCAAAGTAACGCATCTCGGTCTCGGCCATCGCCAGCGCCTGATCGGCCTGAGAAAGCACGGCCTGCGGGGTATCGCCATAGTGAAAAGGCACCTGGGCAAAATGCGCAACAGGTGTGACGTCACTCATTCCCGTTTCATGCAGCGCCTTAAGCTGGGTGCTAAGCATGTTGACCAGCGTCTCCATCTCCTGCGGCAAAATACCCGGCACGATAAGGGCGAATTCACCGCCCCGCACGCGGGCCAGCAGGCTGCCAGCGTGGAAAAAACGCTGCTGGATCTCCATCAGGAGATGGGCAATAGCCTGTAAAAGCGCATCGGTCCTGGCACCGCCTGTTCGCTGGTTGAGACCCGCCAGATCCTGAACACGCAGCAGGATCAGGTGCCCGGAGGCTTTCTCCTCATCGCTCAACCGTGACTGTAAGTGGATGTCAAAGGCCCGGCGGTTGCTGACGCCGGTGAGCGGATCGTGGTACGCCTCCTGGCGCAGGGTCTCCGTGCGCTGCGCCTGCTCGCGGAAAAGCGCCTGAAGCTGAGTGACCATCATGTTCATGGCGTCGACCACCCGACGCAGCTCGGGCGTTTTGGGCAGTGCCGACAGGTTGAGAAACTCCCGGCGGCTGATGGCAATCGCCTGTTCGACGATGTAGTTCAGCGGGCGCAGGCGACGACGCAGCAACAGGATCATGCCCAGTACGCACAGCGTGCTACAGCCGACCAGCCACAGAAAGCTGGCGATGGTGCTGTTCCACAGGCGCGCCAGCGCAAACATCGGGTGGCTGACCACTTCAACGCGTGCCGCCTGGGTCCAGCCGCGCATCACAATGGCGTCGCCCATTCCCGGATTCAGCGCCACCAGCTTCACAAACCACTGGGGTACGCTGGCGCTCTGCGGTGTGTCGCTGCGCTCGATAATCGCTTTGCCGGTTTTAACGTCGATGACCCGGATACTGTAAAAGTAGCCGCTGTCAAAAATAGAGTTGACCATCAGTTCGGTCATGGTCGGATCGTCGATATGCGTAGTTAACGACAATCCCAGCGCGGTGGCGGCATCCTGTGCATGTGCGCTGAGCTGGTTACGATATTGATCGCGCGAACTCTCCAGCGTCACCACAAAGTTGCCGCAGAAAAGAATAAACGTAAACAGACATATACCAATTAGTAGCTGTTTATAAAGGGACATGGCTACTTCCTATTCATTAAGTTCAAATCCTTCTGCACGCATTCTGGTGAGAAGATCCTGCCAGCGGGAAAGGCGTTTGCTGTCACCCACACGTTTATTTCCTCCGGCCTGCGGAAGCCATAATCCTTCACCGTTAAAAGCATATACGGGAAGCAGATCGGTTCGCTGAGTGGCGGGTAAAATAGCCGTTTTCAGGTTATCAAGAACAAGAGGGATCGCATCCGGCGTGGAATACCAGGTGACGACCATATGCGCCTGATTTAGCGTTAACGCTTTAACATAAGTAATACGTAGCTGGTTAGCAGGAACCCCCATTTCACGTAATGTGAAATACTTCGCGATCGCGTAGTCCTCGCAATCTCCTGCGCCTTTGCGTAAAAACTCAATGGGTGTGGCCCAATAATCCTGTTGATGCCAGACTACACTATCATCGCGAAAATCCATCCGCGAATTAAAGAACTGATTAACCAGCGTTAATTTCTGCTGCACGCTGGCAGGCGGCGGATTTTTTAGCAGCGCGGCCCATTCATTAATACGCTGCTGCGCCGCCGGAGACGCCGGGCCGTAAAGATCGCGAGTGCGAAGCGTAATAGCATTGAAATCCCATCCTGCGCCAAGCCCACACGAAACGACAAGCAGCGCCACTACCCAGAACGATAACCATCGTTGCCGGAAAGGGGCAGGCTGAATACCACGGCATCGGTTCATCGATCTTTTTCTGGGCAGGCGAGTCAGCGAGTATAGTCTGGCTCTGCCGCTTCGTTCAATGTCGGTGAACCGCTGCGGTGATAGTTGTGATACGCCACGTAGCCGGAAAGGTAATGTTCGACATCGTCTATTCTGACGCGATAGCTATGGTGACGAATAAAAAAACTGCCGACGATGCGTGACGGATTTTTAAAAAACATTGCCAGTTCCGGCCAGAAAAAACCGTTTGCCAGATAGCGCGCGCGTATTTCCAGTGCCTCATAAAACGCTGTTAACGGAAAACCCTTCAGTAAATGCTTATGCTCTGAATCCGCCAGACGCGTAAGCATCCGCGAGGCCGCCATCATTAATTCCAGCAAGGTGGGATAGGTGGTAATACGGTGGCGTACAAAATCGAGATGATCGCGGACGTTATCCAGGCCGAACTGGTAATAGCGTTCCAGCGGACGATAAAGCGTCAGTTCGTTAATGCAATAGCTCAGCCAGTGATCGTGCGCCTGCCAGTGCTTCTGCCCGATAAAATAATCCACCGCCCGCTCTACCATCGCCAACCAGCGAGGTTGCCGGGTCAATCCGTATAGGCGCATTAAGGCAAAGGCGGCTTCACCGTCGTAATAGATAATACGGTGTTCCGCTTTGACAGACAGATCGGCAGCATGCAGGACGTGAACAAAACCGCCGGTCTGGGAATTTTGCATCGCGGCAATGCCGTTTGCCAGCCGGTGCATCTGTGCCAGAAAACGGGTGTCGCCGGTTAAATCGGTATACTTGGTCATCGCCAGAATCGTTACCGCATTGCCGCCCAATTTAATTTCATCGCCGGTATCAATCAGAAATTCCGCCTCGCTGCCGTTTGGCAGGGTATATGTCTTAATAAGCTGTGTGGAGAGATCGTCCAGCGCCCGGATGATGGCGGCAAGATGCGCGGGATCGCGCGTTTCTTCCCAGCCTTCCAGCAGCGCATACGTCGAACTGGCATGGCGCAACGTGTTGTAGGTGGGAATGGGACGATCGAAGCAGGGAAACCAGCCGTAATCGTAGCGTCCTGATTGTTTAACCTGCCTTGCCAGATAGTCGGTGCTGCTGTGGATCATCTGCTCCAGCGCCTTCTCCTGCCAGTCGGGAAGCTGGCGATAGCCGGAGTTTTTACCTGATGATTCAATGGGATAGTTTTCCTGGCCGTCAGTGAATACCGCCCGGGTGGTAAAGCGCCAGAGTAGCTGGTCAGCTTCTACAGGCCAGTGCAGTTCGTGATTAAACCGACGACGTGAGAAGGAGGCCAGATTGACGGCGTTTGGCGTTGCGACGCCTTCTGTTCCCTGATACATCAGCGCCCCGGCGGCGATTTCCTGCTCAAGAATGGCGTGGGTAAAAGACGGATCAAAACTTAACCCAAAACGAAAGTAATTGCGTTTCGTTTTGCTGAGTTTGTATTGTAACGTCTCCCAACGCAGCGCCTCAATGCTATTAACGCAATCCACTCGCAGCCAGACAGGCTCGTTTGTCTGCCGTTGCTGCCAACGCTGAAGCGCCTGCGCGCCGTTCTGCCAGGCTAAATCAAAGTTTGCACCCTGCGCGATATGCGTATGCGCACGCGCTTTGCCATCGCTGACGCTGAAAAAAATAACCTGCGCCGGGTAAGGGGCGGACAGCGCCGCAACATCCAGTTTTTCAGCGGCTGGGCGAATGCGCGCCAATAAATCACTCAGTGACATTTTAACTCCTGGCATTCCGTGCAAGAACCTTTGATTTTGCCGGAAGTTATAACACAGATTAATATATTGAAATATGACTGCCCGCAATATCCGGCGATGTCAGGCTCTCGCCAGCGCAGAGGGAAGCGGTTATTCTGTCAGGTATTATTCATTATATTAATATATTAACGTTGCTACGCCGGGACGTGAGTAAAGAGGATTTGCCGTGGGCGAACACGCTATATCGGGTAAAGCAGCGATCGTTTCTGCATTCTGGACAGCCAATGAAGTTGCGCTGGCGACCTCAGGGACCTGGGTACGTCATCCTCCCGAAGGCTGGGCGGCAACCGGAGTTTCTATTTTTGCACCCGCGATCCTGCCTGGTAATATGGCTATGGTCCGTTCAGCCACGGATAATTGCGGCATGCTGGCAAGCGTGGTCGCCAGGATGGCCACGCCACCATCCTGCATTATCACCACCGATCCGCAGTCCATTGCCATGGAAAATATCCCACTGCTTCAGGTTGCTGACGGTACGGAAGCCCTGCTGGCGATGGGCCGCTATGCGCGTAACAAGATGAGCGGTAATGTAATTGGCGTTACTGGCAGCGCGGGCAAAACGACCACGGTGGCCATGCTGGCCGCCGCGCTGTCGGCGTGGGGGGCGGTGGGGCAAAGTCGGCTTACGGCTAATCTCCCACGCGGCGTCGCCTGGAACCTGGCGTCTATTCCATGGGATACACCGAATGTGGTCATCGAGATGGCCATTGGCCGCATGGGCGTCAGCTCGCGTATGGCGCAGCCAAAAGTGGCGATCTTCACGAATATTCAGCCAGCGCACCTTGGAGAAAAACACACGTTGCGGGATGTGGCCCTAACCAAGAGCGCCATATTCCAGGGCATGACAGCAGGTGATATCGCCATTCTGAACCGCGATATGGCGGAGTGGGAAACGGTCCTTGAGAAGGCGTTAAGCCGCAAGCTTAGGGTGTTAACCTACGGTTATCATCCTGAGAGCGACAGCCGGTTACTTCATTATGATGCTGCGGGAAATCAGGTGGCGGCACAGATTAACGGACAAACGTTAAATTATTCATTGTCCGCAGCCGGACAGCATATGGCTATAAATAGCCTTGCAGCGCTCACCGCCGTTGCGGCACTGAATTATCCTCTGGAACCCGCGATTGAAAAAATAATCTCTTTTATGCCGCTGGCCGGACGGGGAAGGGAAGTTACAGCTGAAATCGGCGGTTGTGTTTTCACCATAATTGATGATGCCTATAATGCCAATCCCGGTTCAATGCAGGCCGCGCTGGAGAACTTGAGTGAAAAGCCGCTGGCAGGCCGCAGGATAGCGATACTGGGTGAGATGGCAGATCTGGGTATGAACGCGGTGAGTTATCATACCGGGCTTGCGGAGAGGGTTAACCACAGTAATATCGATCGTGTTTATCTCATCGGCGAACATTACGTGGAATGCTGGCAGGCGCTCGATGAAAATAAAAAAGGACGCTTTTTTTCGACTGTCGATGAAATAAAAGCGGCGTTATTAACTCTGATCCAGCCGGGTGATACCGTATTGTTTAAAGGTTCGCACAGTGCGAATACGCATCAATTAGTGGAATGGATGATGGCGAGAAATGAGAAATGCTGACCAATAATAAACCGGACGTATAGTCCGGTTTATTATGACGATTATTGTTTTGCGAAACCCGAAAACTCCTGCTTTGCCTTCTCAAGCTGTTGCTGGAACTGCGGATTAGAGTGAAGTGTCGCCACAATCGCCGAACCGACAATACGTGCCGCATCAACATCACTTTGCCAGTGATAACCGCAGATCACCCGGCTCTGCCCTAACTCATAACCGCGCTTCAAAATCTTGTCCTGATCGGGCGGATTAATTTCCGTCAACACCAGCGCCGTTGCCCAGCCAATCGACGTATGTCCGGAGGGATAAGAGCCGTTAGTTGACAATTTTTCCTGATCTTTAGTATTACAGGTCGGGACACCATAAAAAGCGAACGGCCTGATACGCATATATTTTTCTTTCGCGCCACGGGTCGCCAGATCGCCCGCATCTTCAATCATATTGGTTAATAGCTTATAGATCTCCGGTGAGTCTTTTTGGGTAATGGGATGCCCAAACGCTTCCGAAAACGCATTTGCCACGCCGCCGGCAGCAAGATCGGCATCCGCCGCTGCCTGCTTACCGCGCTCGGTATTACGCAGCAGACGACCTTTTTCATACATCGCCTGATCGTTCAGAAACTGAATACTGCCCGCTTCCGGCGGCGGCGGTAAAAGTGCCAGGCTATTAATCGCCTGATCGTTTTTCAAATAATATAAGTCAGGTTTGGTGGTAACATCGTCGCCCGGTGAGGATAATGCGAAAACGTTAAAAGATAATAACGAAAGTCCCAGTGGTAATAATAATTTTTTCATAATAGCCCTTTGCATTTTGTCGTTTTATCAGCTGGTCTAGTGTAGCTTTTTTGACAAAATGAGCTGTGACTATGGTCTCACTTGAAACAAAACTGTAACAATAAGGCAAAGATAGCAAGCTTATTATTTTATATTGATGAACTTGCGCCGGACCTTCGCCCTTATTTGCGATAAGAAATTAATTGAGGTAACCACGGGATATATTTGTGCTGCCTGAATAAGCATCTTCTTTTCTGCAAGAGGGATGCCGGGCGTTAGCGCCCGGCGAAAGGTTAACTCACGCCGCCACCCAGCGATTGCCAGAGGGTGATGCGGTTCTCCAGATCGGTCTGTTGCAGGGAGATAAGCGTTGTTTGCGCTGACCATAAAGTCCGCTGAGCAGTCAGTACCGAAAGATAATCGCCGACGCCAGCCTGATAGCTTTTCGTAGCGATATCCAGCGCTTTTTGTTCGGCGGCGACGTATTGCTCCTGCGCATCCAGTTCTTCGTCCAGGGTTTCCCGCCGGGCCAGCGCATCGGCCACATCCTTAAAGGCGCTCTGAACCGATTTCTCGTAGGTAGCAATTAGCCCTTTTTTCTCCGCTTCGGCATAGCGCAGCTGCGCCAGATTGCTGCCGCCGGTGAAGAGGGGCAGGCTCACCGAGGGTGCAAACGACCAGACCTGCATACCGTGGCTGAACAACGATGAAAGCGAATCGCTACCGACGCCCGCGCTGGCGGTAAGTGAGATTGTCGGGAAGAAATTTGCCCGCGCGGCACCGATATTGGCGTTAGCGCTTTTAAGATTATGTTCTGCTTCCTGGATGTCCGGACGGCGCAGCAGTACCGAGGAGGAGACGCCAGCCGGGACCAGATTTATGCTGTTGCTGCCGAGACTTTCCAGCGTGCCGGGCAGCAGGCTGTCAGGAACGGTATCGCCTGCCAGCAGGTTCAGGGCATTTTTATCCTGAGCCACTGCGGTGCGGTAGCTGGCGACGCTGGCGCGCGCCTGCTGGTAAACGCTCTCCGCACTGCTTAAATCGCCCGCCGAGGCGGTACCGACCGCCATCTGCCGGGCGACGATCTTACGTGAGTTATCCGCGCTGTTCATCGTCTCCTGCGCCAGCGCAAGATTGCTGTTGTCCGCCGCCAGGGCGACCCAGGCGGTGGTCAGATCGGCAATCATCGTCAGACGGGTATTCTGCGCGGTGTATTCGCTGGCAAGCCAGGTTTCCCGCGCAGCCCGCGACAGGCTCTGATTACGGCCAAACAGATCCAGCTCAAAGCTGGAAACCGCGCCATCGGCTTGCGCCGAAGACGTGATGCCGCTGGCGATGGTTTTACTGCGCGTATGGCTCAGCTCTGCATCAACCGTCGGAAATAACGACGCGCGGGTTTCGCCGTATTGCGCGCGTGCGGCTTCAATATCGGCAATGGCTTTTTGTACGTCGCGGTTGCTGGTCAGCGCGATGCTGACCACTTTTTTCAGGCGGGCATCATTTACCGCCTGTTGCCACTGGCTAATGACGGTCGTTGCCTCGCCGTGGGCTCCCGGCAACGAGGCGGGAACCGGTGCGGCCGGGCGTTCATAATGCGGATCGAGAGAGACACAACCCGCGGTCAGGAGCGCGACAAATAATACGGTAAAACGAAACATAATTTACTCCTGAGGAGGCCGCTGGCGGGTGAAGAGACGCCTCACCAGAACAAAAAACAGAGGAACAAAGAACACCGCCAGCAGCGTCGCCGTCAGGGTACCGCCGATAATCCCGGTACCGATAGCCACGCGGCTGTTCGCGCCAGCCCCGGTGGCGATCGCCAGCGGCAGTACCCCGGCGATAAATGCCAGTGAGGTCATCACAATAGGACGCAAACGGGTTTGCGCCGCCCGCAACGCGGCGCGTGAAAGCGAATAGCCCTCATCAACCGCCGCTTCGGCGAATTCGACGATCAGAATAGCGTTCTTCGAAGACAGGCCGATGGTGGTGAGCAACGCCACCTGGAAATAGACATCGTTACTCAGATCACGCATCCATGCGGCGACGGCCGCGCCGAGCAGCCCCAGCGGGATCACCATGATGACCGAGAACGGCACGGCCCAGCTCTCATAGAGCGCCGCGAGACACAGGAACACGACCAGTATGGAGATGGCGTACAGACTCATCGCCTGGCCGCTGGCCAGCTTCTCCTGTAACGACAAGCCGCTCCATGCCCAGGTGGAACCTGCGGGCAGACTGTCGGCCAGCGCCTCCATCTTATCCATTGCTGAGCCGGAACTGGCACCGCTGGCATTCTCCCCCTGGATTTCAAAGGCGGCGGAGCCGTTATAGCGGATCAGGCTTTCCGGACCGTATTCCCAGTGGGTAGTGGCGAAGGCGGAGAAGGGCGTCATACTGTCGTCGCTGCCGCGCACATACCATTTGCCCAGATCTGACGGTGCGGAGCGGGAATCACTGTCGCCCTGAATATAGACTTTTTTCACCCGTCCACGGTCGATGAAGTCGTTAACGTAGGTGCCGCCCCAGGCGCTGGAGAGGGTGTCGGTTACGTCGCTCAGCGATAGCCCCAGCGAAACCGCCTTGTTATTGTCGATATCCACCTGTAACTGCGGCATCTGCGGCAGATCGTTGGCGCGTACCGATTGCAGTTCCGAACTTTTGTTGGCGGCCTCAAGCAACTGGCTGCGTAATTTCATCAGGCTGTCACGGTCGGTCGCACCGCTGGCCATTAGCTCGAACGTGAAGCCGTTGCTTTGTCCGAGACCCTGTATGGCGGGCGGCGTCATGGCGTAAAGCGAGGCGTCGCGAATACTGCCCAGTTCGCTGGTGGCGCGTTGGGCAATCGCCTGAGCGGTATTCTCATCCCCTTCGCGTTGCGACCAGTTTTTCAGCACCACAAAGGCCATGCCCGCGTTTTGTCCGCTACCGCTGAAGCTGAAGCCGTTGACCGTAAAGATCACGTCGGTATTGGCTTTCTCTTTGGTCAGGAACCAGTCGGTGACCTGGCGGCTCACTTCCGCGGTACGTACCGCGGTGGCACCCGCCGGCAGGGTATACTGAACCATTACATCGCCCTGATCCTCTACCGGCAGGAAGCTGCCCGGCAGTTTCCACATCGCCAGCGCCATTGCGCCGCAGAGCAGAAGAAAGACCGCCATCATCGCCGCCGAACGACGCAGACCGCGCAGGACGCCATGTTGATAGCCATTTTCGGTCCGACCCCACAGGCGGTTAAACGCGCCGAAAAAGCCTTTAGTATGGGGACTCGAGTGGCTCAGCAGCGAGCCGCACAGCGCAGGCGTCAGAGTCAGCGCCACGACGACGGACAGCATCATGGCGGAGATAATCGTCACGGAGAACTGGCGATAAATCACCCCGGTTGATCCGCCGAAGAAGGCCATTGGCAGGAACACCGCCGACAGCACCAGCGCGATGGCGATCAGCGCGCCGGAGATTTCACCCATCGATTTCTCCGTGGCTTCGCGGGCAGGCAGCCCTTCGTCGCGCATAATACGCTCGACGTTTTCTACCACGACAATCGCGTCATCCACCAGCAGGCCGATCGCCAGCACCATCGCAAACAACGTCAGGGTATTGATGGAGTAGCCGAACAGGGCCAGCACGCCGAAAGTACCGAGCAGCACTACCGGTACCGCCACCGCCGGGATCAGCGTGGCCCGCAGGTTTTGCAGGAACAGATACATTACGCAAATCACCAGGATGATGGCTTCAAACAGCGTCTGAATGACATCTTCCACCGAGATTTTAATAAACTCGGTATTGTCCTTGGGATAGGCGACGGCATAGCCCTGCGGCATCTGCCGCTGGAACTCGGTAACCTTGTTTTTCACCAGCGTAGCGGTATCCAGCGCATTGGCACCGGGTGAAAGCATGACCGCCACGCCCGCTGACGGGTGACCGTTCAGTTTTGCGCTCGAACTGTAATCTTCACTGCCAACTTCAACACGCGCGACGTCTCTGAGGCGGACCACGGAACCGTCCGACTTGCTCTTGACGATGATGTTCCGGAACTCATCGGCATTTTGCAGGCGCGACTGCGCGCGAACGGTCGCAGTCAGTTGCTGAGAACTGGAGGAGGGTAGCGCGCCGATTTTACCGGCGGAGACCTGAACGTTCTGCGCCTCAAGCGCCGTTTCTATATCGGAGGGCATCAGCGCATAGGACGCCAGCCGGGTCGGGTCCATCCAGATACGCATTGCGTATTCCGAACCGAATACTTGCAGGCTGCCGACGCCTTCAACGCGCGCCAGCGGATCCTGCACGTTACTGACCAGCCAGTCAGCGATATCGGAACTGGTGGCTTTGTCGCTCTGGTCGTAGACCGCCGCAATCAGCAGGAAGTTGCTTTGCGATTTAACCACCGTGACGCCGGACTGCTGAACGGCGCTGGGCAGACGTGATTCCGCCTGCTGCACCTTATTCTGCACCTGGACCTGGGCAGTGTCCGGGTCGGTGCCCTGCTCGAAGGTAACGGTAATATCCACCGTCCCGTCGGAACTGCTGGTCGAATTGAAGTAGAGCAGGTTATCCAGCCCGGTAAGCTGTTGTTCGATCACCTGGGTGACGCTGCTTTCCAGGGTGTCAGCAGAAGCACCGGTATAGGTCGCGGAGATCTTTACCGCTGGCGGCGCGACGTCAGGATACTGGGCGACCGGCAAGGTATTTATCGCCAGAACCCCGGCGAGCATAATCAAAATCGCGATAACCCAGGCGAAGACCGGGCGTCGCACAAAGAAGCTGGAGAACATCAGGCTTTGCCTCCGCTGTTTTTCACTTCAACGGCGTTGACCTGCTGCCCGGCCGTGACTTTGCCGGTGCCTTCGACAATCAGTTTATCGCCGCTTTTCAGCCCGTTAATCACCAGCCACTTATCATCATACGTCTCACCGGTTTCCACCGTACGCTGTTCTACTTTATTGTCCGCGTTGACGACCAGAACGGTGGCATCGCCTTTCGCATCGCGGGTAATACCCTGCTGTGGTGCGAGGATGGCGTCGTTCATGATCCCTTCATCAATGCGGGCGCGAACGAACATGCCCGGCAACAGAACATGCTGCGGATTAGGGAAGACGGCGCGCAGCGTGACCGAACCGGTAGACTCATCCACCGCCACTTCGGTCAGCGCCAGGCGTCCCTTTTCGCTATAGGTGCTGCCGTCTTCCAGAATCAGCGAGGCGTTGAGGGTATCGCTGCTGCTGGCGAGACGTTGCTTGCGCAGATGCAGGAGATCGACGCTGGATCGGGTTAGATCGACATTCATGCTGTCAAGCCCGCGGATCGTGGCCAGCGCGGTGTCCTGATCGGCGGAAACCAGCGCGCCAGGAGTCACGGAGGAGATGCCGATGCGCCCGGCGATCGGCGCAGTGACGGTAGTCCAGTTGAGATTAATGCGTGCGCTCTCCAGCGCCGCCTTTTTCGACGCCACGCTGGCTTTGTCCTGCTCGCAGGTCGATTGCGCGTCGTCCGCATCCTGACGCGATACGCCGTTGTCTTTTACCAGCGCCGCGTAGCGCCGGGCTTTCTGGCAGTCGGACACGACCAGCGACTGAGCCTGCGTCAGGGCCGCGGCGGCTTCGTTGTAAGCCGCGCGATAGCTCGACGGATCAATCTGGTACAGTGGTTGTCCGGCCTTAACCTCGTCGCCTTCGGTGAATAACCGCTTCTGGATAATGCCGCCGACCTGCGGACGCACTTCGGCGCTAAGCGCGGCCGTGGTGCGCCCGGTCAGTTCGCTGACTACGTGAACGGCCTGACCCTTCAGGGTAACGATGCCGACTTCCGGGGTTGACGGCGTCTGGGCCGTTGTCTGGGCGTCATTACATCCGCTAAGAAGAAATAATGCCGCGACTGCGATGGGGGAGAAGGTAGACTTCATTCTGTATTCTCTGGATAAGCGACGTCAGCGTAGCGGCATCTGAGAGGAGAGGGCTTCTCCGTTCCGACGTCCGGCGTTGACAAAAAAAAGCGCATTTACGAAAGCGAAGGCGGGAAATACCCGTGATGCTATCCTGTCGCGTTTTTTTAAATCGTAATGACGCTACTCATAAAAGTTTCTGATTATTATTGCCGCTGCCTGGCGACGTAATTTCAAAAGTAAGTAGAATTTTTAAAGGATTATTTAGGTAAATTTTTAAGGAGTAAAAATGGAGGAATTAAGGATTTTTTATGAAGAGGGGGTATATATGAGGGGTTGAGCGTTGAATAGAATATTTCGATTGGAATAATCTTAAATTAAAAAATATTTAGCTTGTTGGCTGGTTGTCACGCCTGCTGTGGAGGGGCTTGTCAGGCGCGGCGCGGGGGCAAAGCGGCTAACAGCACGCTATGTTGTTAAGAATGGCATAAGCAAAATAATTGGGAAAACTATTTATTGCGGCAGTGTATTATAAAACAGTTCAATAGTTAACAGAGATAGTTATTCGGGGTTTTATATTAATGTCTACGTGGCAAGCGTTGTATGCTATCCAGCGTTTAGGCGTATCGGATTAATAGTGGAAAACGTCGCTGGCCGAAGAGAGAAAGGTTACTCGCTGAAGAGTCAGGTGTCGTGCCTGAAAAAATCTGGCCTTCGCGCTATGGTCTGTCAGAGAAGGAATAAACATCCGGATTGCCGTTTCCCCATAAGCAAAAAACTAGCCCGTAGGCTGGTTTTTCTGGAATAAGTGGTGCCGGACTCGGAATCATATCCACGATTAATATGCTGTTTGTTATTGGTTTTGTTGGTATTTCTCGTAAACAGCGCCCCACGAAGGCACCTGTAAAAAATCACTTTGGTTTTGTGAGGGTTATCACGAAGAATCGATGTTTAAGGGGAGGGGCTTCGTTATGTGTGGAGTAAGGTCCACACATAACGGTATGAGGTCCACATATAGCGGATAGAACTCCACACATAACGATTCGAGGTCCACATATAACGGCGTGAAAAACATACCCTCCTCGCTCGTAGAGTGTTGATCTGTCGCCCCTGCATTGAGCTTTAAGTTGATATGTCGGATTAGGTACTTTTGAGATAACGTTTTGCGCAATAATTCATTATTATATGAATTATAATGATATTTTAATAAATTCTTGAGATGTCGCCATGAGGTAGTTGAGATAACCAGATATCACGGCTCAATTCAATTACTTTGAACCCCCTGCTTTTACTCCCCTTAGGTCGATGTGCTGACGGAGCTGGAGTTACTCCAGCACTTGCGGCTGGCAACCGGTGTCCACTCTATCCTGTTTGCGCAGTCAAAGGCCGTTTTCCATACGACAGTACAATTTATGCCAGCATTTATCCAATTGCGGCGCTGGCATAACGGAGATAAGCCGAATAACGATCAGTTTGTGCCTGTAGTATCACTTCTGTGTGAATTATAGTAATCAACAAATGGGCGGGCGCTGGTTATTTCCCACCAACCGTAAATAGTCATTGACAGTAATAAGAAAGAAACCACGGCACCGATACCTAAACCGATAGCATCGCGCAACATGGAAAGTGTTATTTCAGAATTTCCAATGGCGTTATATATAACGTTTATATCGTTTGCTACCCACTTAGTGCAAAGTAGAAATGTAATAGTAAAAAATATATCAATAACGAGTAATGAAAGTTTTGCTACCCATCCGGTCTGAGAAGTCATTTCAGCCATCCCATCATCTTTAAACAGCACAACTGATTGAATACGATTAATGCTTTTGTACATCCAGATGGTTGCCAATGGATAGCGAGTATTCATCATTAAAAGAATTTCATGATATTTGGCATAACGGTGTCGTGTTGCAAGAGCAAAATAATATTCGACAAGCCGGGGATCGTGGTTTGGCTGAGAAAATGTGAGTAGAAATTTCTCCAGCGCTTCGTTTTCTGATTTTTTGTTAAAAAAGTTAGATGAAATTAATGATAGTAATGTATTGATGAACTCACCCATATAACCTCCATGTATGTATTAAACATCAAATGATGTTCTGGACCTGACGTACAATTTCAGTGCTACGGCTATATAGCCTGTAGTCAGGTTATGTTAACACAGCTTGGCTACCGGATAACCAGCAGATGCGGTATGATATAGCCGAACATTTTTCAGCCAGAGGAACCTCTATGCCTTTGCAAATAAAAGACATTATAGATCTGCAAACCCTTGTCGAGTCGGAACAGGTAGAGTTCAAGCTGGCAGGGGGGAAAGACGGCAAAGGCGAATTACCGAAAGACTTCTGGCCCACTTATTCCGCAATGGCGAATGGTCGGGGTGGTTGGGTAGTTCTCGGTGTAAAAGAACAGGCTGGAAAATTTACACCAGTTGGTATTGCTGATCCCGAAAAGATTAAGACCGATCTGTTTAATCAGTTAAACGATCGCGATCGGGTCAGTGCGAATGTGCTGAGATCAGAAAACGATGTGCAACAGGTCTCTTTGCAGGGAACGGACGTTCTGGCGATCCATATTCCACAGGCGATGCGCAAACAAAAGCCGGTTCACCTGAAAAAGTCCCCATTTGGTAACACCTATCAACGTTTGCACGAAGGCGATCGCGTTTGTGATGATATGACCGTCAAACGGATGCTTGCAGAGCAGATCTACGACAGCCGCGATAATGAAGTGCTTTCCGAACACTATACCTTTCAGGACGATATCGATCTGGACAGCCTGAAAGTCTATCGCAATCTGCTATCGGCAAATAACCCGCAGCATCCTTATCTGGCCTGTGAGCCGTTTGAACTATTTAAAATGCTTGGTGGATGGCGTAAAGACAGGGAAACCGGAAAAGAGGGCATAACGCTGGCTGGTGTTCTCATGTTTGGTAAATGGGATGCGATTATTGCCGCAGCGCCCAACTACATGGTGGACTATCAGGAACGCCCCGAGGCTAAAACGGAGCTGCGTTGGGTGGATCGGGTGTGTCCGGACGGGACATGGTCAGGGAACCTGTTTGATTTTTATCGCAAGGTATACCAAAAGCTGGTCGCCGACCTGAAAGTCCCGTTTACCCTTGAAGAGGGTCAGCGCAGAACGGATACGCCAGTACATATCGCGCTGCGTGAAGCGTTGGTTAATACGCTGGTCCACGCTGATTTTTCTGACCGTGTTTCTATTTTGATCGTCAAACGTCCCGATATGTTTGGCTTTCGCAATCCCGGCATGATGCGTCTGCCGCTGGAAGATGTGATTGCGGGTGGCGTCAGTGATTGCCGCAATAGGTTACTGCACCAGATGTTTTTGCTGATTGGTTTAGGTGAACGTGCAGGTTCAGGAATGCCGAAGATTTTTAGCGGCTGGCGAATGACCAACTGGCGTATGCCGAGACTGAGAGAAAATCCCTTCCCGGCGCAGACAATATTGGAGCTACCAACCGCTAGCCTGATCCCGCAGCATGTTCTGGATGACCTGCATCGGCGATTTGGTGAGACCTTCGATCTGCTTGATGATTTTGAACAGGTGATTGTTGCAACGGCGGCGATTGAAGGCTGGGTCAACCATGAACGCGCCTGCCAGTTAACAACACGGCACTCCCGCGAAGTCACGCTGACGCTTCCCCGACTGGAAAGTAAAGGTTTTCTGGTCGCAGGGGGGGAGCAGAAAAGCAAATATTACACCCTGCCCGGCGTATCGGTCATGACACCGGATGAGGTTTTCTCGTTAGGTGCGGTTGTGAGTTCCACACATAACGAAGGGGACTCCACATATAACGAGCAGAGGTCCACACATAACGAGGGGAGCTCCACATATAACGCGCAGGGGTCCACACATAACGAGAGGGACTCCACATATAACGAGCTAGGGTCCACACATAACGAAGAGAGCTCCACATATAACGCCGAGGATGATCAACCCGCATCCCGGGATGAGTATGGGCGTTTGCTTAACCGCTTTATCGATAGGCCCTATATTGATGATGTCGACAATCTCACCGAAGCTTTCCGGGATTCGTTGTTTACTTTAGCAGCAGTTCCGCGTGAAAGGCTGCGTCTGGGAGATAAAGAGCTGATGAAGAGTGTGATCCTGAATGTGTGTCAGGGGCAGTATATTTCTGTTGCTGCGCTGGGGCAGATCCTTAGTCGTAACCCTAATGCGCTGCGTCAGCAGTACTTGAAACCGCTGGTGGAGCAAGGGGAACTGAAGCTGGCGTTTCCGCAATATAAGAATGACCCGAAGCAGGGGTATAGTGCAGCTTGAATCTATATGCTCAAGCCTGATGGGTAAGGTGTGATGAAATGAGTGTTTATTTAAGACGTGATACTCTAGATTTGATTTTGAATTCGAAATTTGAGCTTCATTGCTTATCTGTGAAAATTTGGCAAGATCTTCCTGATGGAGTTGAACTTTCCGGACATGGTGTTATTAAGCAGAATAAGTACGGGACTTTATATCTGGAGTTTATTTGTATAAATACTAAATATACGATGAAAGGAGATTTAGTTACAAAATATCCCAGAGATCGCCTTGACCTTTCGCAGAAGCTATTAGGTGAATTTATTTCATTAAACGGAACAAGGTTTACCTCTGAAGGTTTCTCCATAGAAGTAAGTGCTTTTAATCGTGAATCGCCTCATATACTTCATACTCAACTACATTCCATTACATTTGTAGAAGACAGATTGGCTGATTCACGTGAAAATTATTTATATTATGAATTTGCAGAATCGTTGTATATACCTGCTAATGTATCAAATAGCAGAACATCAACTTCCACTAAATCTGAGAGCCATTGCTGGAATGAAACGCTTATCGAATTAAATGATTTTAAAATAAGGATCAACGATGAGAAAAATTATCGTATGGTTAGAGTAGATGGAAATTTTGAACCAGATGACCTATATGATTGTATAAATTTTTATATTGGCTTTTCGGGAGGGGTTTTACCGCAACCATATGTGGTGATAAAACATATAGATGATAAGATAATCTCAGTGATTAAGAGCATTAACAACCAAAATACATATAAACGTTCTTCAAATCCGATTCCAGAAAAAATTGTAATAAGTGGAGATAAAAAAGCAGAATCTAAGCATAGCTATGAGTTCTTTAGGAAAATATATGAAATCCATCAAGTGAAGCGTAACTATTTTATTAGTATTTATGGTCAATGGATACAGGTGTGGCATGGATTTCAAACGAAAAATTCAATAGCGGAACTAGTGCTTTCTGTCGCAATTGAAGGAATGCTAAATGACATTTATATTCCTGTATTTAAAAGAAACAGAATAGATCCTCTATTGATTTCTGATATTGATAAAATAAAATCCATTATTAAAGATATGAATATATCAGAAAGCCATAAACAACGATTAATAGGCAGTGCTTCATATTGGAAAAATATTACGGTATCTAAAGCTCTTGATATTTTAACCAACGAAGGAGTGATCGGTGAAAATGATAAGAAAATTTGGTCTGAGCTGCGAAATGAAGCTGCTCACCCTCAGGTGAAAAACATTGGTATATTCCAGCAGCAAACAAAACGGGATAAAATGCTGCAATGTCTTAATCTGTTTCATAAGCTAGTATTAAACGTAGTTGAATATACTGGGCCTGTTTATATATTTTCTATGGATAGAGATACGCCTGTAGAACTGATACAGTATCAAGATGTTTTATCTGATTAACGTAGTGGCAGGATGTCAGGATCCTGATTTTGCGAGGAGAGTTCCAGTTTTATACCCCGTCTTTTTTCGACATCTAAAACTCCTTGCTGCTGTTAATCAATCGCGGTATCTTTTACAGGCACCTGCAAATTCAGGTGCCGGGTTTAGCAGCCTGACAATCAGTGCGGACAGCCGCCGTTTTCCGTAGTGCGGTTTTTTTACGTCCGTAACCGCCCCGTATTATGGTGGGGCGTAACGGGGGAGCGTTCGCGCTCGCCGGTTTCACTGATGCCGGTCTGCTAACCCTGTTACGTCTCACCACCCCGTTTAGCAGCGGTCTGGTGAGGTTTGCAAAACCTAATCAGTGAGGCTGCCACTATGGCTACTACCCCAATCCAGACACACCCGTTACTTTCCGTTCCCTTCAACGCCGCTACGGACTTCACCGTCCTTGCCAGCCATTGCGAAAACTTCGCCGAAACCCTGATTGAAAACGACGACCCCACGCTGAAAATGGCGCTCTGCGGCAGACTCAACGCCGCTCTGACGCTGCTTCAGCCTACGCTGTTAGAACCTGTCCCACCCCATCTTGTTGAAAGCCTGACCGTCGATACCCTTCCGGCGAATTCCCCCGAGTTTGGGCCTGAATGCACCGAGCTTTGTCACTACTGCCTTGCCCTGACGCAGACGCTGGCGGGGCAGGGGTTTTCTTCCGAAACGGAGAAACAGCTTAGCTGGCTGCTGTACGACCTGATCAACTACTTCGCTGCGGAAATGAAAGCCCCGCGCTGGCTGCGTACCGCCGACGGCGTAAAGTTTATTGATGAGGTAGAGGTCAAAGCATGATGCGATCTGACTGGTATTCCGCCGACATTATTGCGGCGCTGAAAAAGCAGGGAGCATCGCTATCCGACGTTCCCCGCAACTCAGGGCGGGCGTCTTCTACATTGGCCGAAGGGAGAAAAGTTAATCGCTGGAAAGTCAGGTGTGGTACCTAAAAAAGTCTGGTCTTCACGCTAAGGTCTGTCAGAGAAGGCATAAACATCCGGATTGCCGTTTCCCCAAAAGCAAAAAACCAGCCCGCAGGCTGGTTTTTCTGGAATAGTGGTGCCCGGACTCGGAATCGAACCAAGGACACGGGGATTTTCAATCCCCTGCTCTACCGACTGAGCTATCCGGGCAACGGGGCGCATTAAACCGTAATCCCCGATTCGCGTCAATGAAATTTCGCTAAATCTCGTTTGTTTGCTTAACTTTGCGGCAAAAAGCCGCTTACGTCAGCGCACCACCCTGACGGCACTGGGCAAAACGCAGCACATCTTCTGCCAGACGCTGAGCGGTGTCGACATCGGTCTGGCTGCGATTCACCAGCATACGACTCAGGCAGCCTTCGAGAATCAGTTCCATTTGCTTCGCCACCATCGCCGGATCGTCCACTTCCAGCTGCGTTAATAGCTCGTGGCTGAAGTCATGCGCCGCCTGCTTTTGCTGATCGGCCAGTTGGTGAATCGGGTGACCCGGATCCGGGTAAAAGGTACAGGCGGCGATAAACAGGCAGCCTGGATAGCGATGATTGCTCACGCATTCGGTCAGCGCGCCGTAGCGGGCCAGCAGTTTTTGTTCGGTGGTTAGCTCATCATTATGCATAAGCTGCCTGCGCCAGGCGTCAACCTGCTGGCTGAGATAGCGTAATACGTCGTAGAGCAATGCTTCCCGGTCAGGCCAGAATCGCTGTAACTCTTCCAGTGGATAATCAAGGCGCTCGGCAACCATCTCAAGCGTGGTGCTGGCTATCCCTCTTATCTCAAGTAATTTAAGGGCTTCTCCCAGGACGTCTTCACGTTGCACGATGTTCTCCTCCATTTTGTCCCCTGAAGTGTCGTTTACCGGGGCAGATTCTGCAAATGCGTATAAAAGGCCGACGCGTCCATAAAACCGGTTACCCGACTTTCAGGATGCTCAGTACCTTCGGCGTCGAAAAACAAAATTGTCGGTAATCCCAGTACGTTAAGGCGTTTTAACAGGGCAATATCTGCGGCACTATTGGCCGTCACGTTAGCTTGTATTAATACGCTATGGCTTAACGCCTGGCGCACCTGCGGATCGTTAAAGGTGTATTTTTCGAACTCTTTACAGGCGACGCACCAGTCAGCATAGAGATCCAGCATCACTGGCTTGCCCTGTGCCTCTGCCAGCGCCCGGTCCAGCTCATCTACACTGGCGATACGGGTAAAGTTCAGATGCGCCTGCTCAGTCGCGGCGGGTGCGCCAAAGGCCCAGTCCTGTAGCGGGCGAGCGCAGATCAACGCTGCGCCGAGAAAAATAATTTGTATCACGCGCATCCATGAACGTTGCGCCTTCAGGCTGGTAATGAAGGCCCAGCCGAAGAAGGCCACGCCGAGCAGCGCCCACAGGCGTAATCCCCAGACATCGCCAATGATCCGCTCCAGCAAAAAGACGGGTAGTGCGAGGATAATAAAACCAAACGCGGTTTTAACCTGCTCCATCCACGGTCCGCTTTTCGGCAGCAGGCGGTTGCCGAAGACGGTTACTACGATCAGCGGTAGTCCCATACCCAGCGCGTACAGATACAGCGTGCCACCGCCGAGCCACAGGTTACCGCTCTGGGCGATGTAGAGCAGAATAGCGCTAAGCGGTGCGGTGGTGCAGGGGGAACAGATCAGTCCGGCAATCGCGCCCATGGCAAATACGCCGCCGGGAGAACCCCCTCGCTGACGGTTGCTCATCAGCGTCAGACGCGTCTGGAGCGAAGAGGGGAGTTGCAGGGTGAACAGGCCGAACATGGAGAGCGCGAGCAGAGTGAAGACGATCGACAGGCCGATCAGGACATACGGGTGCTGAAGTGCCGCCTGAAATTGCAGGCCCGCTGCCGCGACGACCAGGCCGAGCGCGGTATAGGTGAGCGCCATTCCCTGAACGTAAATAAAGGCCAGCAGCAGGGCGCGGGAGGTAGAAAGCCGTTGCTGACCGCCGAGGACGATGCCGGAGATCAGCGGGTACATTGGCAGAACGCAGGGGGTAAAGGCGATGCCGATGCCGATCAACAGTGCCCACAGGGCGGTGAAGGGGAGGTCAGTGCTTTTCTGCGGCGAGGAAGCGGCACCGGCGTCGTTGCTCCCCCTCACCCCGGCATCTGGAGTAATGGATCCTGACTGTCCTCTCTCCTCAGAGAGAGGACGCACCTCGCTCACCGGCACCACTCTGGTCTCCGGTGGATAGCAGAACCCCGCAGCGGCGCAGCCCTGGTACGTCACCGTCAGCGTCGCGCCTTTCCCGGCGGAACGAATCGTCACCGGGACCGACAGTTGTTGGCGGTAAATCTCACTTTTACCAAAAAACTCATCCTCATGACTTTCGCCTGAGGGAAGGGCGAGCGGTGCCACGTCCGCCTGCGCAGCGGTAACGTTAATCTGCTGGCGATAGAGGTAATAGCCCTCTTTCACCTGCCAGTTAAGCGTAAGTTTGTGCTGATGCTGCTGAAAATCAAAGGCAAAAGCCTGGTCAACCGGAACGAAGTTTGAACGCCCGGGGGCGTCAAAAAGACCGGCAAAAGCGGATGTGCTGCACAGCAGCAGGATCAGCGTAAGGATGCGTTGAGCCATGAGAGATAATCACTGTCTCCGTGAAGAACGGGTAAAACCAGAAGTTCGGGGGTCTGATACGGGTGATGCGCTTTCAGGCAATCCAGCAGCGCCTGTTGATGGGCCGGAGAGGTTTTGAGCACCATCTGTACCTCATACTCCTGCTCTAGCTTACCCTCCCAGTAATACAGCGACGTCGCGCCGGGAAGGAGCGTAACGCAGGCGGCGAGTTTATCGCCCAGTGCTTTTGCGGCTAAATCCTGGGCGGTGGCTTCATCCGGGGCGGTACAGAGTACGATAACGGCGTCGGGCGTGGTCATCATCAACCTCGTATCAGGGAAAAGAGGCACTATACCACGGCGGGAGAAAAGGGTTTATCGCGCGGGCCATCCGATGGCCCGCGTTTAACAACATTTACAACAGAATGCCGCCAATAATGAATCCCAGGATCACGCACAGCGTGATGGCGATAACGCCGGGGATTAAAAATGCGTGGTTAAAGACGTATTTGCCGATGCGCGTCGAGCCGGTATCGTCCATCTCTACCGCGGCCAGCAGAGTTGGATAGGTGGGCAGCACAAACAGGGCGGAGACCGCCGCAAACGAGGCAATAGCGGTCAGCGGGCTGACGCCGAGCAGCAGCGCAGCAGGCATCAGCGCTTTAGTGGTCGCCGCCTGCGAGTACAACAGCGTGGCGGCAAAAAACAGCACCACTGCCAGCAGCCACGGATAACTGTTCAGCAGATCGCCCGCAACCGCCTGGATATCGCTAATATGATGCTTAACGAAGGTGTCGCCCAGCCACGCCACGCCGAGCACGCAGATACAGGCACTCATGCCAGATTTAAAGGTCCCGGCGTTAAGGATCTCCCCGGTATCGACTTTGCAGCTCAGGCAAATCAGCGTCGCAATGGTCAGCATAAAGACCACAATCGCTTCGTTACGCGGCAGGATCGGATTGGCAATAAGCCCCACCGTCGGGCTGATGGCGGTGGCGTACAGCATCACCGCAATAATGCCGATCAAAAACAGCATCACGGAACGTTTGGCGTGCGGCTTGAGTGTGAAAACCTGGCTGCCGCGCAGTTTGATTTCGCCTTTCGCCAGCCGCTCCTGATACACCGGATCGTCTTTCAGCTCGGCACCGAGGAAGTTACATACGATGGCGGTGAGCATCACGGCGATTAGCGTGACCGGGATACAGATCGCCAGCAGCGTCAGGTAGCTGACGCCCAGCGGCTCCAGAATACCGGCGAAGAATACCACCGCGGCGGAGATAGGCGAGGCGGTAATGGCGATCTGCGAGGCGACGACGGCGATAGACAGCGGGCGCGAAGGGCGGATACCCTGTTCTTTCGCGACCTCGGTGATCACAGGTAATGTGGAGAACGCGGTATGCCCGGTCCCCGCCAGGATGGTCATAAACCACGTTACCAGTGGGGCAAGGAAGGTGATGTACTTCGGATGCCGCCGCAGCATACGCTCTGCCAGGCTAACCAGAAAATCCATCCCGCCAGCGACCTGCATCGCCGCAATCGCCGCGATCACCGCCATAATGATTTCAATCACATCGAACGGGATCGCGCCGGGGGTAATTTGAAAAAAAAGCGTCAGGACGAGGACGCCCAGTCCGCCAGCAAATCCAATGCCGATGCCGCCGAGGCGCGCACCGAGATAAATTGCCAGCAGGACGATAACGAGTTCTGCACCAAACATATATGCCTTCTCTGTTTTTAATAAGTTGATATTAAATTGTTGTAATTAGGTAAACGCAAGCAACAAAAAAGGCACGTCATCACTGACGTGCCTTCATGGTGAGCCAAAAACTGTTACTGTTCGCTTTCATCAGTATAACGTTTTGCTTTATAGGCCGGATGCATCAGGTTCTGAGCAGAGAAGATATCGTCCAGCTCAGCCTCAGTAAGCAGCCCGCGCTCCAGGACCACTTCACGCACGCTCTTACCCGTTTCAGCGCAAATTTTACCGACGATGTCGCCGTTATGGTGGCCGATGTACGGGTTCAGATAGGTGACAATCCCGATGGAGTTGTAGACATAGCTTTCGCAGACGGCTTTGTTGGCCGTAATACCGTTGATGCATTTTTCCAGCAGGTTGTAGCAGGCATTGGTGAGGACGTGAATGGATTCAAACATCGCCTGCCCAATCACCGGCTCCATCACGTTCAGCTGGAGCTGACCGGCTTCTGAGGCCATGGTCACGGTGGTGTCGTTGCCGATCACTTTAAAACAGACCTGGTTAACCACTTCCGGCACGACCGGGTTCACTTTTGCCGGCATGATGGACGAGCCAGCCTGCAACTCTGGCAGGTTGATTTCGTTCAGCCCGGCACGCGGACCGGAAGAGAGCAGGCGCAGGTCGTTACAGATTTTCGACATCTTCACGGCCAGGCGTTTCAGCGAGCTGTGAACCATCACGTAAGCACCACAGTCGGAGGTCGCTTCGATCAGGTCTTCGGCAGGGATCACCGGCAGGTTGCTGACTTCAGCCAGCTTCTGCACCGCCAGCGCCTGATAACCGTCCGGGGTGTTCAGACGCGTACCGATGGCGGTTGCGCCAAGATTCACTTCCAGCAGAAGTTCAGCGGTGCGCAGCAGGTTTTTCGTCTCTTCATTGAGCAGGACGTTAAAGGCATGGAATTCCTGGCCGAGGGTCATCGGCACCGCGTCCTGAAGCTGGGTACGGCCCATTTTCAGCACGTCCTGGAACTCAACGGCTTTCTTCTCAAAACCTTCACCAAGCTGATGAATGGCGTCGATCAGTTTGACGATAGAGGCATAAACCGCAATGCGAAAACCGGTCGGGTAAGCATCGTTAGTCGACTGGCATTTATTAACGTGGTCGTTAGGATTGAGGAATTGGTACTCACCTTTTTGATGGCCCATCAGCTCCAGGCCAATGTTCGCCAGCACCTCGTTAGTATTCATGTTGACGGAGGTTCCTGCACCGCCCTGATAGACGTCAACCGGGAACTGATCCATGCATTTGCCATTGTTAAGAACTTCATCACAGGCGGCGATAATGGCGTTTGCCACATTTTTCGGGATGGTCTGTAGCTCTTTATTGGCCAGAGCCGCTGCTTTCTTCACCATCACCATACCGCGTACAAATTCAGGGATATCGCTGATTTTGCTGTTACTGATGTAGAAGTTTTCAATCGCTCTCAGAGTGTGAACGCCATAGTAGGCATCCGCTGGTACTTCCCTGGTGCCCAACAGGTCTTCTTCGATACGAATGTTGTTTAACATGTAAGCCTTCTCTTTCAAGCTGCCAATGATTACACCAAATACGCAGTATTTATGTGGGTATGCGTATTTTCTGACCGACGATTATCTCCTGAATCGGCCCGGTGCCCACGATCATATGCTGATAATAGCGAATTGCAGTAATCTGGATCACTTAATATGCGCGAGATCGCAAGATAATTATTGATGTGTGAAATGTGTCACTCCCTGAAGGGAGGTGACAGAAAATAGCCGGGCAATTTGGTTGAACTTTGGTGATTCGCCTCCATCTCATAAGGATGCGTTTTGCAAACCCATTTTGGCAGAGGCTGACTTGCCGCTGCCCACCACAGGAGAAGCCAGTGCGCTGGATACCTTTACTTGCTGTTTTTCTTTACGTTTATATCGAGATTTCGATTTTCATTCAGGTCGCTCACGTCATGGGCGTGCTGTTAACATTGCTGCTGGTGATTTTCACCTCGTTTATTGGCATGTCGCTAGTGCGTAATCAGGGGTTCAAGAACTTCCTGCTGATGCAACAGAAGATGGCGGCGGGTGAAAGCCCGGCCAGTGAAATGATTAAAAGCGCTTCGCTGATCATCTCCGGCCTGCTGCTGGTGCTGCCGGGCTTCTTCACCGACCTGTTAGGGCTACTGCTGTTGTTACCGCCGGTGCAAAAGCATCTGACCCTGAAGCTGATGCCGCATCTGCGTTTTTCCCGCACGCCGGGTGGTGGTTTCAGCGCCGGAACCGGCGGGGGCAATACGTTTGACGGGGAATATCAGCGTAAAGATGACGAGCGCGATCGGATTGAGCATAAAGACGACCGCTAACGAAGTTAACAGGCCAGCGATATCGCTGGCCTGTTAAACGATTATGACGACACCACAATGGCGCGTTTTGGCAAAAACAACCATAGCGCGGCCAGCACGATAATGGCATACAGGCTTTTCCATCCCACCATCGTCAGTAGCAGCAGGCACAGCAGGCTGCCGATCACCGCCAGCGCCCGATAACGTCCTTTCAGCAAACGGCAACCCGCCAGCATGCACAGCAGATAAATGATGATAAAGATACCGTTGGCATAGACGATCAGCGCATCCAGATTAATCTCCAGCCCGTAAATTGCGATGGTGCAGATGACGCAGCACCCCAGCACGGCATTGAGCGCGTTGATCGGCAGCTGTTTTTTTGACAGACGGGCAAGCGGGCTTTGCGGTTTATACAGCGCCTGCGACCAGACCAGCCGCGCGAAGCTCTGAATGTAAATATTCAGGCTGGCGAAGCAGGCCAGATAGCCAATAATGCAGGCCACCCATTGTGCCTTAACGCCAAAAAGCTGTACTACGATGGCGGGCAGCGAGGCGGCGGCAGCGCGATCTTCGCCGTAAGCGTTAAAGTGCAGGACCACCACGGTACAGGCCCAGTAGACCGTCCCGGCCAGCAGTAATCCGATCATCAGCGCCCGCGGGAAATCGCGTTCCGGGTGTTTGAATTCTGAAGCCAGATGGGCAAAAGCTTCCAGCCCGACAAAGCACCAGAACATTACGGCCAGGGCAGAAAACAGCGCCGGAGCCTGAATGTCCTTCGGGGCAGGAAAGGGGATTTGTACCAGGGGAATGTCGCCAAACCACCAGATAGCCACTATCAGCGCGACGATCAGCAGCGCCACCAGGCTTTGCAAATTGGCGCTGGAGCCTGCGCCACGCGTGCCGATAAACCAGATGAGTGCGAGGGTGATCAGTTCGGCGATAAGCAATTGCCAGCCGTACCAGCCAAACATTGCCTGCCAGAACCCGGCGGCGATATGTAGCGCAGCGGGGAGTCCTACCGGAATAACCGACAAAAATAGCCAGCCGGTAACGCGTTCAAGACGCGGACCAAACGCCATGCCGACAAAATGTGCCACGCCGCCTGCGCTGGGGAAATGCCGCCCCAGAATGGCGAAGACGATGGCAATCGGAAAGACCAGCACAATCAGAACGGGCCAGGCCCATAAACTGTTATCTCCCGCGACCAGAGCCGCCAGCGCCGGAACGGCAAAAACGCCGGTTCCCAGCAATGATGTGGAAAGTAACCCCACGCCCTGAGCCAGCCCCAGCTCCTGTTTTAATCCAGACATCAACCTGTTCTCAATTAACAATTTACGCGTGACTGATGGTATCACACTCCGTCTGGCGCGCCCCGGCGTCGCAATACGAAGCGATTAATCGCCGGGAATAAATTTTTTTTTCGTCTTCCCCCTTGAAGGGGCAAAAAGCGACCCCCATCTCTCAGGCACCAGTCGGAGAAGCCTGTGGCTCTCTGACGTCATCCATAACTGATAAAGACTTTCTCAAAGGAGAGCTATCAATGAGTATTCGTCCGCTACATGATCGTGTGATCGTCAAACGCAAAGAAGTTGAATCCAAATCGGCTGGCGGTATCGTTCTGACCGGTTCTGCAGCAGGCAAATCAACTCGTGGCGAAATCATCGCTGTCGGTAAAGGCCGCATCCTGGAAAACGGTAATGTGCAGCCGCTGGACGTTAAAGTGGGCGACATCGTGATTTTTAACGATGGCTACGGTGTGAAATCCGAGAAGATCGACAATGAAGAAGTGTTGATCATGTCCGAAAGCGACATCCTGGCAATTGTTGAAGCGTAATTCGCGAACGACACTGAACATACGAATTTAAGGGAAAGAAAAAATGGCAGCTAAAGACGTAAAATTCGGTAACGACGCTCGTGTGAAAATGCTGCGCGGCGTAAACGTACTGGCAGATGCAGTGAAAGTTACCCTCGGTCCGAAAGGCCGTAACGTAGTTCTGGATAAATCTTTCGGTGCACCGACCATCACCAAAGATGGCGTGTCCGTAGCACGTGAAATCGAGCTGGAAGACAAGTTCGAAAACATGGGCGCGCAGATGGTGAAAGAAGTTGCCTCTAAAGCGAACGACGCTGCGGGCGACGGTACTACCACCGCGACCGTACTGGCGCAGTCCATCATCACTGAAGGTCTGAAAGCCGTGGCTGCGGGTATGAACCCGATGGATCTGAAACGTGGTATCGATAAAGCGGTCACTGCTGCGGTTGAAGAACTGAAAGCGCTGTCTGTACCGTGCTCTGACTCCCGAGCTATCGCGCAGGTAGGTACTATCTCCGCTAACTCCGACGAAACCGTTGGTAAGCTGATCGCGGAAGCGATGGACAAAGTCGGTAAAGAAGGCGTGATCACCGTTGAAGACGGTACCGGTCTGCAGGACGAACTGGACGTGGTTGAAGGTATGCAGTTTGACCGTGGCTACCTGTCTCCTTACTTCATCAACAAGCCGGAAACTGGCGCAGTAGAACTGGAAAGCCCGTTCATCCTGCTGGCTGATAAAAAAATCTCCAACATCCGCGAAATGCTGCCGGTTCTGGAAGCCGTGGCCAAAGCAGGCAAACCGCTGCTGATCATCGCTGAAGACGTTGAAGGCGAAGCGCTGGCGACCCTGGTGGTTAACACCATGCGCGGCATCGTGAAAGTGGCTGCGGTTAAAGCACCGGGCTTCGGCGACCGCCGTAAAGCGATGTTGCAGGATATTGCAACCCTGACCGGCGGTACCGTTATCTCTGAAGAGATCGGTATGGAGCTGGAAAAAGCCACCCTGGAAGACCTGGGCCAGGCGAAACGCGTTGTCATCAACAAAGACACCACCACCATCATCGATGGCGTGGGTGAAGAAGCGGCAATCCAGGGTCGTGTGACTCAGATCCGCCAGCAGATCGAAGAAGCGACTTCCGACTACGACCGTGAAAAATTGCAGGAGCGCGTAGCGAAACTGGCAGGCGGCGTGGCCGTGATCAAAGTCGGTGCTGCGACCGAAGTTGAAATGAAAGAGAAGAAAGCCCGCGTTGAAGATGCCCTGCACGCGACCCGTGCTGCGGTAGAAGAAGGCGTGGTTGCTGGTGGTGGTGTTGCGCTGATCCGCGTAGCCTCCAAACTGGGCGAACTGCGTGGTCAGAACGAAGATCAGAACGTGGGTATTAAAGTTGCGCTGCGCGCGATGGAATCCCCGCTGCGTCAGATCGTACTGAACTGCGGTGAAGAGCCGTCAGTGGTCGCTAACACCGTGAAAGCGGGCGACGGTAACTACGGTTACAACGCGGCGACCGAAGAATACGGCAACATGATCGACATGGGTATCCTGGATCCGACCAAAGTGACCCGTTCTGCTCTGCAATACGCGGCATCTGTGGCCGGTCTGATGATCACCACCGAGTGCATGGTAACCGACCTGCCGAAAAGCGATGCGCCTGACTTAGGTGCTGCTGGTGGTATGGGCGGCATGGGTGGTATGGGCGGCATGATGTAATTGCCCTGCACCTCGCAGAAATGAATAAACCCCCGGCCAGAAATGTCCGGGGGTTTTTCTTTTGGTCATCTTTTTAGTATAACATTTACACACGGACAGGTTTGTCCCGCTAATTGATAACGAGGAATAACATGCGCGTAAAAGTCTCAGCAGGGATCGTGGGTGTAGCGTTACTGCTGGCAGGTTGTAGCGCCAGCAACGATCTGACCGCCGGTGGGCAGAACGTTCGCTTTGTTGAAGATAAGCCGGGTGCGGAGTGCCAGCTGGTTGGTACCGCGACGGGCAAACAAAGTAACTGGCTGTCTGGTCAGCACGGCGAAGAGGGCGGTTCAATGCGCGGCGCGGCAAACGCACTGCGTAATGAAGCGGCACAGATGGGCGGCAACGTGATTTATGGGGTGAGCAGCCCAACGCAGGGAATGTTGTCGAGCTTTGTACCGACCGCCAGCGAAATGCAGGGCCAGGTCTATAAGTGCCCGCACTGATTGCCGTTATGCTATGCCCCCACGAGTGGGGGCATGTTACGGTATCAGGCGGAGACTTTCTGCTTAATGCTCATGCGTAGCTGATACAGCGCGCGCATACACTGCTCTTGTGAGAGCGGATGCGCGTTATTCGTCGTGATGGTTCTGACGAATACCTGGCAGGGTTTGTCTTTCAGCTTGCTCAGACGGCGGCTGTAAGCCAACAGGCGACGTGAGATGGCTTCGGCCTGTTTAGTTTCTGATTTACTGCGCGTTTTGACTACCGTGCCGCACTGCTGTTGTTTACCTTCTTCATCGGTATACTGATAAATCATTGCCAGGTAGTGATTGAAAAGCTGTAATTTCCATTCAGGCTGCTGATAGGTGTCATATTCCAGACTCCCATTCTCCAGGCAGTCGACATCATATAACGGCAGGAAGTCGAGCAGAGAGGACAGACGCAGCGACAGCTCGCGCATTTTTGCATTATTTATTGCATGAATAATTGCCTGCACGATTAAGGTAATTTGCAGCTCGTTAATTTCGACGTCCAGTATATCGCCGCCGTGCAGGCTCAATTTGAAAAGTAAATTTTCGCCTTTATTGTCGCAAAGCTCCAGGTTGTCCACGCGCTGCGAAACATCAGCATCGCGCAGCTCCTCTACGGTGAGCGTCGGAATACTGGCATGCATCTTTTTGATAACGGCATCACGGGCTTTAGCCATTGTCAGCCGCTGTTCTTCTGGCATCTGGCTGTGCTGCCAGAGGCGATGTTCCAGCGCGATAAGCAGATCTCTGAGCACCAGAGCGGGAAGAAAGAGCGTGGTTTCTTTATTTCTTGGCTGTTTAATTTTAAACGCCAGCGCCACAAAGGTATCACCCTGACGGATAACTCCGGTATTCATTCCTTTAATATTTATCGCCATTGCGGTTCTCCCTAACCATTTATATAGAAAATAGTTAAAAGTTATTAATAATTAAATTATATATTTAAGGTCAGTATTATGGGGTGTTATTTTAAAGCACTGAGACAAGAATACAATGACCAATTGTGCTCAGACTGACCCGATAGTCAGCCTGAATACATTGGTTATATAATTAAATAAAGAAGATTTATTTCTGTCGCAAATGTAAATCAATTGGCGTTTTGCTGGGCTCGCCGCCAATTTCACGCGCCAGTTTCGGTACCATATAACCGGAAACCAGCGTCAGCAGCTCACGCATGATCGTTCGTGCTTCCTCGTCGCTTACCAGAAAATGCGCCGCGCCCTGAACTTTATCCAGCACGTGAAGATAGTAGGGCATCACGCCAGCATCAAACAGCGCATTGCTTAACGCGGCGAGGGTCTTCGCATTGTCGTTGACATCGCGCAGCAGGACGCTCTGATTCAGCAGCGTGACGCCTGCCTGACGCAGCGTCGCCATTGCCGTGTGAAAATCCGCGTCAATCTCGTTAGCATGATTAATATGGTTAACCAGCAGGATTTGCAACGATGAACGGGCAAAACGTGCTGCCAGGGTATCGGTGATGCGAGCAGGGATCACAATGGGCAAACGGCTGTGGATGCGCAGACGTTTAATGTGCGGGATGGCCTCGAGGGCAGCAAGCAGCCAGTCCAGCTCGTGATCTTTCGCCATCAGCGGATCGCCGCCGGAGAAAATAATCTCGTCCAGCTCAGGATGCGCGGCAATGTAGTCCAGCGCGGTTTGCCAGTTGCGCTTGTTCCCCTGATTATCGGCATAAGGGAAGTGGCGACGGAAGCAGTAGCGACAATTAACCGCACAGCCACCTTTTACCAGCAGCAGCGCGCGATTCTGGTACTTGTGCAGCAATCCGGGCACGACGCTATGCTGCTCATCCAGCGGATCGGCGCTAAAACCAGGCGTGACGATAAACTCGTCCTGCGAGGTAAGTACTTGACGCAGCAACGGATCGTGCGGGGCGCCTTTCTGCATACGCGCCGCAAACGCGCGGGGCACGCGCAGGGCAAACAGGCGTTTCGCCTCGATTCCTGCGAGCAGGGCATCATCAGCGTCTATATTCAGAAGACGCAGAAGTTCATCGGGATTGGTAATAACATCGGCAAGTTGCGTTAACCAATCTTCTCGGGACGGGGTATTTAGGGTTACAATATGCGCCATTTTGTGGCTTAGCTACCATTTAACAATTTCAGAGGGCCTTATGGCGACTTACTATAGCAACGATTTTCGTGCTGGTCTTAAAATCATGTTGGACGGCGAACCTTATGCGGTCGAAGCCAGCGAATTCGTTAAACCAGGTAAAGGTCAGGCGTTCGCACGCGTTAAGATGCGTCGTCTGCTGACCGGTACCCGCGTAGAGAAAACTTTCAAGTCTACCGATTCTGCTGAAGGCGCTGACGTTATCGATATGAACCTGACTTACCTGTACAACGACGGTGAGTTCTGGCACTTCATGAATAACGAAACCTTCGAACAGCTTTCTGCTGACGCAAAAGCTATTGGCGACAGCGAAAAATGGCTGCTGGACCAGGCTGAATGCATCGTGACCCTGTGGAACGGCCAGCCGATCTCTGTAACCCCGCCGAATTTCGTTGAACTGGAAATCGTTGAAACCGATCCGGGTCTGAAAGGCGACACCGCCGGTACTGGCGGTAAACCCGCTAAACTGTCTACCGGTGCCGTGGTGAAAGTGCCGCTGTTCGTCCAGACGGGCGAAGTGATCAAAGTGGATACCCGCTCTGGTGAATACGTCTCCCGCGTAAAATAATGCGCGTTGTGCCTGCGGGCGTCGGAGGATTTTTGACGTAAGCAGGCATAGTTCTGGCGCGGCATCATGCTGCGTCAGCTTGTTTACCCGCCTCTTTTGCCTGTCTGTCGCTTCGCTTCTTCAAAGACTCTTAAAAATTTCTTTCTGGCCGCCATTTCTCAGGATTTTGTCTATGCTTAAGTTGCTATACACAAATAACACTGGTGAATAAAGGAAGAAACTATGTTTAAGAAAACAATTGCTGCGATCTTTTCAGTGCTGGTGCTTTCTTCAGTATTAACCGCCTGTAACACCACCCGTGGGGTAGGCGAAGATATTTCTGACGGTGGCAGCGCAATCTCTGGCGCAGCAACCAAAGCTCAGCAGTAAGGTTATTCAGCGATAAAACGCCATACGGTACGGCTTTTTAGTCGTACCGTTATGACGTGCTTTCAATTATTCTTTCGCCAGGCGATAAGAAAGGTGAAAATCGATTATCCATCCGCAGCTTAAGACGAATATTCCGTTTATAGGTATATACCGTTTTCCCACTAATACTGAGCATTCCGGCAATAAGCGGATTGCTGACGCCTTCCAGCCATAGCGACAACACCTTCTCTTCCTGACGCGTTAATAACGGACTGATGGTATGGGTGTAGTTCAGCCACGGCCGCGAGCTTAATGCCGACCCAATCATATTGGTAATGTGCTGCAACTGGGTTTTCTTCGACAGCGTTACCAGCACTGCCGCGTGATGGGTATAATTCCGTGTGGGCCGGTACTGGAGCAAGATCACCTGACTACGCTCTCCGCAGGCGGCGAAGATTGAGGTAATCAACTGGGTCTGCGAAGGATCGTCCTGAAAACCGCTTAAATCTGCGATAACAACACTGGGCTGCCAGTGTTCGATATGCTCTCTTGCTAAAAGAAGACTATTCAGACTGGTCACCATAACTGGCGAGGTAAACGTATGTCCCTGGGTCAGCCATTTCTCAAGCCCGTGGCGGCTAAACTGGCAGCGGTCAATGATCAGAATTTTATACATAGGGGTTTCATAATTAAAAGAGCACGACACCTGAGTATCGCAACGGCAATGACGTCATCATAATAAAGAGTAAAAAAGATAAAGGTGGGATTTACGCTGCGAAATAGACGTATTTCTGACAATAACGCGCCGAATAACACTTAAGTTAAATTATTGAGTTTTTATTCCGGGCAGGTAAAATAACCTCTTCAAACAGCCTGGCGGGACGACCCGTCAGCGCTTTCAACAATGGGGACGGCCCCGAACTGGAGCCAATATGTCCTGGTTAATTCTTGTTATTGCTGGTCTTCTTGAAGTGGTTTGGGCGATTGGGCTGAAATATACCCATGGTTTCAGCCGCCTTATGCCGAGCGTAATTACCCTTGTTGCCATGTTTTTCAGTTTTGCGCTTCTGGCATGGGCCATGAAAACGCTTCCGGTCGGTACCGCTTATGCGGTGTGGACGGGGATCGGCGCCGTCGGCGCGGCCATCACCGGTATCGTACTGTTTGGTGAGTCAGCAAACCCGGCGCGTATCTTAAGCCTTGCGCTGATTGTCGCCGGGATTATTGGTCTGAAACTCAGCACGCCTTAATGGGGCTGATCGACCCAGATTAGCTTCTCAACCGCAAAACCCTGCCGGGTCGCGGTGTCCAGCATCTGCTGTTTCATTTCTTTAGAGATGGTCGGTGTCCTGGAGAGGATCCACAGATAATCGCGATCCGGCCCGCATACCAGCGCGTGTTTGTACTCTTTATCCAGCGCGATAATATTGTAGCCGCCGTAGAACGGGCCGAAGAACGAGACCTTCAGCGCGGCCCGGCTCGGATCGCCCGTAAAATAGGCTTTCCCTACCGATTGCTGCCACATCCCCCGATCCGGATTATAACCGCGGTTAATGACCCGCAGACCGCCGTCGTCGCGCAGGCTGTACGTCGCCGTAACCCGCTCTAATCCGCGTTCAAAACGGTGATCGAAACGGGCGATTTCATACCAGGTGCCAAGATAGCGCTGGGTGTTGAAATTAGTAATGACGGTGACGCCCGCAGGAGGCGTTGGGGAACTACAGGCAACCAGCAAAAACGCAGCGGTAGCAGTGGCGACAACAGGCAGCAAACGCATGGTATTTTCCTTGCAGGTTTTTAAGCTAAGTGTAGAACCAGGCGGGAAAAATTGCTGTGCGGGAAAATAAAAATTGCCCTCTCATTTTTAATGAGAGGGCATACGGATCACATAAAAATGACGCCAACCAGCGTCACGATGGTCAGGATAGCGGCCAGACCATAAAAGACCCACTTGCCGTTAGGAACATGGATTTTCAGGTCGTGCATCATATGGTGAATACGATGCAGGCCACACCACAGCGGCAGAGCGATCATCAGAAAGATAAACGCCCGTCCGATCAGGCTGTGGGCAAAAGCCAGCACCCGGTCGTAGCCGAGAGCATCGTCAGGATAAAGGCCCAGCGGGAGCAGAAAGCCAACCAACAGTATGATGACGGGCGCGACGATGGCACACCACATACCGCCCGCGCCAAAGAGTCCCCAGAATACCGGTTCGTCAGAACGTTTTGGATTGGAATTAATCATCGGAGTCTCCTTACCAGAACAGGGCAACGGCTAAAATAACGACAGTGACAATCATCGTCACCACCCACAGTCCGGCGATCACCGGCGCTGGCCCTAATTTTTCATCTTTCACAATGATATTGGTGGCTTTCGGTGCCAGCTCAAACCAGGTTTTGGTATGAAGCAAGGCTGCTGCAAGTGCAATAACGTTAAGAATGATGATGACTGGATTTTGCAGAAACCCCACAAACCCGGCCCAGTGTTCCGGCCCGTGCTTCAGTGCAAACAGCCCGTAGATCAGCTCAATGCTGAACCAGACCGCCATGATCGCCGTTCCTTCACGCAGCATATAGAAGCGATAAAACGGCAGGCTTTTCCACCAGTTCGTCGGCATTGGCCGCACGTAGGCTTTGCGTTTAGTCGTCATAGTGCACTCCTTAGCGTGGTTTCAGGGTGGCGATAAGAAAGTCTTTCGAGCTTTCAACTTTACCCTGCTGAATGGCGGCAGCCGGATCGACATGTTTCGGGCAGACTTCCGAACAATAGCCCACAAACGTACAGGTCCAGACGCCGTTCTGGCCGTTAAGCTGCGCCATACGCTCTTTTTTACCGTGATCGCGACTGTCTGCGTTATAGCGATGCGCGAGGGTAATCGCTGCCGGGCCGATGAACTCCGGATTTAGCCCGAACTGCGGACAGGCGGCGTAGCACAGGCCACAGTTGATGCAGCCGGAGAACTGGTGATACTTCGCCATCTGCGCCGGGGTCTGTTTGTTGGGACCCTGATCCGGCGTGCGGGGGTTGCCGATAATATAGGGCTTGATAGCCTCCAGGCTTTCGATAAAGTGCGTCATATCGACCACCAGATCGCGCTCGATGGGGAAGTTGCCCAGCGCTTCCACTTTCAGGCCGTGGGTGTAATCGCGCATAAAGGTCTTACAGGCCAGCTTCGGCACCTTGTTGACCATCATGCCGCAGGAGCCGCAGATCGCCATTCGGCAGGACCAGCGGTAGCTCAGGTCGGGCGCAAGGTTATCTTTGATATAGCCCAATGCATCCAGCAATGAGGTCTGCTCATCATAAGGCACGTCGTAGAAAGCACTGTGGGGCGCAGTATCCGTTTCCGGGTTATAGCGCACCACCTCAACTTTCATTGTTTGCATCTCAGCCATGCGTGGTCTCCTTCTTCTCGGCGGCTTCCGCTTCTGCACCGTAAACCCGTTTTGCCGGCGGCAGAGTGGTGATCTTCACATCGCTATAGTCCAGGCGAGTGGTGCCGTCCGCGTCGCGGAAGGCGAGGGTATGCTTGAGGAAATTCACGTCATCACGCTCGGTACAGCCTTCATCCAAACGCTGATGCGCCCCGCGCGACTCTTTACGGGCAATGGCCGAGTGCGCCATACATTCCGCCACGTTCAGGCCGTGCCCCAGCTCAATGGTGTAGAGCAGGTCGGTATTGAACACGCTGGAGGTATCTGTAATGCGCACCCGTTTAAAGCGCTCCTGAAGTTCCGCCAGCTTGTCGACGGTTTTCTGCATCAGCTCCGGCGTGCGATAGATGCCGCAGCCTTCCTCCATCGACATTCCCATCTCATCGCGAATTTTCGCCCAGTTTTCCGTACCTTGCTGATTAACCAGATTTTTCAGACGCTGCTCAACATCGGCGGCCTGCGCATCAAGCGCACCATCACGGGCCGCACCGACTGACGCCGCACGCGCCATCGCCTGCTCGCCCGCCAGTTTGCCAAACACCACCAGCTCCGCCAGCGAGTTGGAGCCGAGGCGGTTAGCGCCGTGCAGACCGACAGAAGAACATTCACCGACGGCAAACAGGCCCTGAATGCGGGTTTCACAGTGCTGATCGGTTTCGATGCCACCCATGGTGTAATGCGCGGTAGGGCGTACCGGGATCGGGTCTTTCACCGGATCGACGCCAACATAGGCTTTTGCCAGTTCGCAGATAAACGGCAGACGTTCGAGAATTTTCTTCTCGCCGAGGTGGCGCAGGTCGAGATAGACCACGTCGCCGCGCGGCGTCGCGATAGTGTTACCTTTACGCCATTCGTGCCAGAACGCCTGGGAGACTTTGTCGCGCGGGCCCAGCTCCATATATTTGTTTTTCGGCTCGCCGAGCGGGGTTTCCGGCCCCATGCCGTAATCCTGAAGATAGCGATAGCCGTCTTTATTGACCAGAATACCCCCTTCGCCACGGCAACCTTCGGTCATTAAGATCCCGGAACCCGGCAGGCCGGTCGGGTGATACTGGACGAATTCCATATCCCGCAGCGGGACGCCGTGCGCCAGCGCCATGCCCATGCCGTCACCGGTCACGATCCCGCCGTTGGTGTTGTAGCGGTAGACGCGGCCCGCGCCGCCGGTCGCCATCACCACGGCGTTGGCACGAATTTGTACCAGTGAGCCTTCCATCATGTTCATCGCCACCAGGCCGCGTGCCTGTCCGTCGTCGACCAGAATGTCGAGGACGAAATGCTCATCAAAACGCTGGATTTGGGGGAATTGCAGGGAGGTCTGGAAGAGGGTATGCAGCATATGGAAGCCGGTTTTATCGGCGGCAAACCAGGTACGCTCAATTTTCATGCCGCCAAAGCGTCGGACGTTGACGCTACCGTCAGGCCGACGACTCCACGGGCAGCCCCACTGCTCAAGCTGGGTCATTTCCGTCGGGCAATGATGCACGAAGTAGTCCACCACATCCTGCTCGCACAGCCAGTCGCCACCGGCCACGGTGTCGTGGAAATGGTACTCAAAGCTGTCATGATCCTGTGTGACCGCAGCCGACCCCCCTTCGGCGGCAACGGTGTGGCTACGCATGGGATAGACTTTTGAGATCAGTGCGATTTTAGCGTCAGGCCTGGCCTGTGCTGCGGCGATAGCAGCACGTAATCCCGCACCGCCCGCGCCTACAATGGCAATATCGGCTTGAAAAGTATGCACGACGTTCCTCCAGATTATTGTTATTTCGCCGCGCGCCCGACGGGCGGCAGCAAAAACGTATCCACTGCTCCTTTATAGGTAAAGCAGTATACCCGTGGCGAAAGAGGGGAAATTTGACGCGTTCGATTTTTTTGCGGTTCTTTATGATGATTTATCACTATTCCTGATGAATTTATCGCTTTAGTTCTCTCTATGAATTATTCGTGTTGTTGGCCGGGCGATGCGCTGTACAAAATTTGTCTCCGGGGGGAGGAACGAGTAGACTTCGTGCCCTTAGCAAAAAACGGAGACAAAACCATGAGCGAGACGGCAACCTGGCAGCCGAGCGCATCCATTCCTAACCTGTTGAAACGTGCAAAAATTATGACCGAAATCCGTCGTTTTTTTGCCGACCGGGGCGTACTGGAGGTGGAAACGCCCTGCATGAGCCAGGCGACGGTAACAGACGTTCACCTGTTCCCGTTTGAAACCCGTTTCGTCGGTCCTGGCCACTCTCAGGGGATGAATCTGTATCTGATGACCAGCCCGGAATACCATATGAAGCGCCTGCTTGCCGCGGGCTGCGGGCCGGTATATCAGCTTTGTCGCAGTTTCCGTAATGAAGAGATGGGACGTCACCATAATCCTGAGTTCACCATGCTGGAATGGTATCGTCCGCACTATGATATGTACCGCCTGATGAATGAGGTCGATGACCTCCTGCAACAGGTGCTCGAGTGTCCGGCAGCAGAAACGCTCTCCTATCAGCAGGCGTTTCAGCGCCATCTGGAAATCGATCCGCTTTCCGCCGATAAAACGCAGCTGCGTCAGGTGGCGGCGAAACTCGATCTCAGCAATATCGCCGATACCGAAGAGGATCGCGACACGCTCCTGCAACTGCTTTTTGCAATGGGCGTTGAGCCGCATATCGGGAAAGAGCGTCCGGCGTTCGTGTATCACTTCCCTGCAAGCCAGGCGTCGCTGGCGCAAATCAGCACTGAAGATCACCGCGTGGCAGAGCGTTTTGAGGTCTATTTCAAAGGGCTTGAGCTGGCGAACGGCTTCCATGAACTGACCGATGCACGTGAGCAGCAGCAGCGTTTTGAGCAGGATAACCGTAAGCGCGCAGCGCGCGGTCTGCCGCAGCAGCCGATTGACGTCAATTTGCTGGAAGCGCTAAAAGCGGGATTACCCGACTGCTCCGGCGTGGCATTAGGTGTGGATCGCCTGGTGATGCTGGCGCTGGGCGCGGAGACCCTTGCCGACGTGCTGGCCTTCAGCGTTGACAGAGCCTGATCTCTCGCACTCGTATCTAGCATGGAAATAAAAATTTCCAGTGCTAAAAACTGCCATTATCCGTTTACATGGGGCATCTTTCTGGTTTGCCCCATAAAGTCACAATAATCGTCCGGTCTTCTGCTACCATCCGCCGCTGCTACACACCCTTATGGATGGTTTTATGACTCACACAATAAAAAAGATGAGCCTGATCGGGCTTATCCTGATGATATTTACGTCCGTTTTTGGCTTTGCTAATAGCCCGTCGGCCTTTTTCCTGATGGGTTATAGCGCGACGCCGTTTTATATCTTTTCCGCGCTGTTTTTCTTTATCCCGTTTGCGCTGATGATGGCCGAAATGGGATCGGCGTATCGCAAAGAAGAGGGCGGGATTTACTCCTGGATGAATAACAGCGTCGGACCGCGCTATGCGTTTATCGGCACCTTTATGTGGTTTTCATCCTACGTTGTCTGGATGGTCAGTACCGCCGCCAAAGTATGGGTGCCTTTTTCCACCTTTCTTTTTGGCGCGGACAGAACGCAGGTCTGGTCTTTTGCTGGCCTGAGTTCCACCCAGGTCGTGGGGCTGCTGGCGGTACTGTGGATGCTGGTGGTGACGCTGGTGGCCTCGAAAGGGATTAACAAAATAGCGCGTATTACGGCGGTGGGCGGCATTGCCGTGATGTGTCTTAATCTGGTGCTCCTGCTGGCGAGCCTCGCTATCCTTTGCTTAAACGGCGGCCAGTTCGCCCAGCCGGTCGATTTCGCTACCTCGCCGAATCCCGGCTATCAGTCGGGGCTGGCCATGCTCTCTTTCGTTGTTTTTGCCATCTTTGCGTTTGGCGGCATTGAGGCCGTCGGCGGGCTGGTCGATAAAACGGAAAAGCCGGAAAAGAACTTTGCCAGAGGCATTGTTTTTGCCGCCATCGTCATTTCTGTCGGCTACTCGCTGGCGATCTTCCTGTGGGGCGTTAGTACTAACTGGCAGCAGGTGCTCAGTGACGGCAGCACTAACCTCGGCAACATCACCTACGTTCTGATGAAAAGCCTCGGCGTGACGTTAGGCCAGGCGATGCACTTATCGGCGGAAAACGCGCTGGTTATGGGCACCTGGTTTGCCAGAATTACCGGCCTGTCGATGTTCCTGGCCTATACCGGCGCATTCTTTACGCTGAGCTATTCGCCGCTGAAAGCGATTATTCAGGGCACGCCAAAAGCGCTGTGGCCGGCATCAATGACGCGCCTCAATCAAAATGGCATGCCGACGGTTGCGATGTGGATGCAGTGCGCGCTGGTAAGTCTGTTCATCCTGCTGGTCTCTTTTGGCGGCGATACGGCCTCGGCGTTTTATAACAAGCTTACGCTGATGGCGAACGTTTCCATGACGCTGCCGTATCTGTTCCTCGCGCTGGCCTTTCCCTTCTTTAAGGCTCGCCGGGACCTGGATCGCCCGTTCGTAATTTTTAAGAACCGGATGAGTACCTTTCTGGCAACGTCTATTGTGGTGTTAACCGTCTCCTTCGCCAATATCTTTACTGTTGTTCAGCCGGTCATTGAGGCTAACGACTGGAGCAGCGCGCTGTGGATGGTCGGTGGGCCGATCTTCTTCTCGCTGCTGGCGATGGGGATTTATGAGAATTACCGTTGCCGTACAACCCCGCTTGCGGTGGAGCGCGGATAATTCATTCTCTTACAGGGAGGCTTTGCAAGCCTCCCTCCTGTAATTACACGCTCCCCGCCGGACGCGTCCCTTTACCCGCCGACGTCAGCGTGCGTCCGGTTTGTCGACCGGAAAGCGTCTCCAGCCGCATCTGGAACGGCGGGAACGGCATCTCAATCCCGTGCTCGCGGAAGCCCGCCAGAATCAACTGGTGGATTTCATGACGCAGCGGCATCCGGTGGCCCATTTCAGCGGCATAAATACGCAGCTCGAAGATTTGAATACCCTGCTGAAGATCGACCAGGAATATCTCAGGCGGTGGGGTATCCAATACCAGCGAACAGCGCTGTGCCGCGGTCAGCAGGATTTGCGTCACCTCTTCGCTATTTGCGTCTGACGGAGCCGGAATGGTCAGCACCACGCGGGTCACGGAGTCCGACAGCGACCAGTTGATAAACTGCTCGGTGATAAACGCCTTGTTTGGCACGATGATCTCCTTGCGGTCCCAGTCGCTGATCGTCGTTGCGCGGGTGTTGATTTTGGTCACGCTACCGGTCAGGTCGCGGATGGTCACCGTATCGCCGATGCGGATCGGCTTCTCGAACAGGATAATCAGGCCGGAAATAAAGTTGGCGAAAATCTCCTGTAAACCAAAACCGAGACCCAGACCTAACGCGGCAACCAGCCATTGCAGCTTCGACCACTCAATGCCGATCATTGAGAAGCCCACCAGACCACCCACCAGCATTAACAGATATTTGGTGATGGTAGTGATGGCATAGCCGGTTCCCGGCGCAAGTTCCAGATGCTGAAGCAGCGCCAGCTCCAGCAGGGCGGGCAGGTTGCGCACCAGTTGGGTGGTGATGATAAACACCAGAATGGCGATCAGCACCGCGCCGAGGGTGATAGGCTCAATGCTCTCCACGCCCTGAAGCGTGGAAGTGACGTCCCACAGCGTAATGTTTTCCAGGAAGCCAAACGCCGAGTGGATTTCTGACCACAGCACAATCACGGAGAGCAGCGCAATCAGCATCAGAATCGAGCGTACCAGACGCAGCGACTGGGTACTGATGGCATCCAGATCCAGCTCGCTTTCGTCGATCTCTACCGCGCCTTCCAGGCTGGTGGCGTGCGGCGTCTCCTCTTCACCACGCGCACGCTGCGCCAGGATCTCGGCGCGGCGATGGCGGGCGCGGTCGAAGGCCAGTCGGCGGCGCTGGATCAGCATCCAGCGGCGGATGATATGGTAAATCACCAGCAGCAGGAACCAGATGGCGACCGAGGTTTCCAGTCGCGCCAGCAGCGCCTGCGCCGTGGCGAGATAGCCCACCGCCGCCGCCAGAATGGCGATCAGCGGCGCACCCATCATCAGGTTCCACAGCATGCTGTTGACCATATTGTCGCCGTTGCCCTCTTTATCGAGGTACAGCGGAATCCCCGCGCGTTTCAGGCTAAGCGTGACAATCGCCAGCGCGCCACAGATCAGGATAAAGCACAGCCGTCCCAGCGAGGCGGAGAACTCCCGATCGTTGAGATTATCGAACATGATCAGCGCCATAATCAGCGGCACAATCAGCCCGATACTCATCAGGTAATAGCGCATCGCCCGCGCCACGCGGTTACGCGGCCAGCCAAAGTGCGCCACAAACAGACCGGTCGGACGGGCAAAGGTCGCGCAAATCATCACCACCCACAGCAGCGGCACCGTGGCGGTCACACCGTTACCGATGGCGACCGCCAGCGGATAAGGCCAGGCCTCGCGCAAGCCATAGCCCAGCGTTGCCCACAGCACCGGCAGCGGGGAGGCCACCAGTATCGACCAGAATACCGTGCGCAGGGTCAGCCAGAAGTGATCCTGCGTCACCTTGCCAACGCGTGAAGAGGAGCGTTCGAGGAAACGGGTAAAATGCCGCCGTGAGTAAATGCTGAAGCCGACGAGCACCAGCGCGCCAAACAGCGGCAGCAGCGTCTCTTTACTGGTCAACATCATGATGCTGGCTTTGCCCAACTGGCTGACCGTATCCAGCGAGATGAGGCGGCGCAAATCCTGCACGACCTCAATAGGCCAGGAGATGGTTAGAGGATTGACGTCTGAGGTCCAGAACAGATAGCGGTGGGTGGCTTCGTTGACCTCTTTCAGCGCATCTTCAAGCTGGCTATTGGTAACTTTCAGCTTGGTGAGCTCCAGAATCAGCGTATCGCCGCCCTGTAATAGCGAAGAGAGCAGTTCACGCTGGGTGCGCAACTGCGCCTCCAGGATCCGGTTTTGTTCGGCGCTCAGCGGCTGGCCGTCTGCCTGGTGCATCTGGCGAAGCTGGGCCTGCTTGTTCAGCAGATCCTCATAGCGCATCCGGTGGACGCGTAGCTGAGCCATTTCAGTATCAAGCTGCTGTGGTTTCGGCATCTCCGGCAGACGGGCGACCTGGGCGCGCAGGGCATCGCCCAGCATATTGGACATCCCCAGCCACTGCGCCTGCTCGCGCAAGGTATTCAGCGCCTGACGCACCTGAAGCGTCTGGTTAGTCGCCTGACGCTGCTGCGAGGCAACTAAATCCATTCGCTGTGCCTGCTGGTTCAGCGCCTGCGACAGCTCACGGTTGACGGCGAACTGCTTAACGATATCCGGCGGCAGGTTGGCGCTGTTTTCCGCCAGCAGTTCGGTACTTTCCAGCGCTTTTTCGGCCTCGCGCTGGCGCTGGCTATTTACCTGGTTGCGCAGCGTCTGCAAGTACGTATCTAACTGCTGGCTCTGTTTTTGCGCCAGCTCAGAGCGCAGACGCGAAAGCTCCTGGCGGTTATTGGCGGAAAGCTGGGCCAGTTCCAGTTCATCGACCAGCGCCTTGAGTCTGGCGGATTCCGCCTGCGCGGCGAGGCTTTGCGCCTGGGTTAGCGCGGCGTTGCCATTCTGCGTGCCAGCGCGGCGTTCGACCTCGTTTAACTGGCGACGGGCGTCGGTCTGCTGCTGAGGAAGCTGGTTCAGGGAGTCGGCGATTTCACGTGCGCGCTCCTGCTCCTGCTGTGCCTCGCGGCTTTTATCCAGAAGCTGACTACTGACCTGAAGAATTTCCTGATTCAGCGCGTCGGTGGACATCCCGGCGGGCACGTCGCGCGGTTCGTCACGCAGGCTGTTAAGCTGGGCGCGCAGGGTTTGTGAGAGTTTGGGGAAGTTATCAATAACCTGTTGATACTGCTGCGCGCGCTCAAGCGAGCCTTTCCGCTCTTCAAGCGCGTTAAGTGCGGACTGGAGCGCCTCAACGGCTTCAGGCTGGGCGGGTTTCGCCGCCTTTGCCTGCTCCAGCTCCTGGGTTATCTGTTTAGCGTCGGGGGCCGTCGCCGCGTACGCCCCCATACTGAGGCACCAGGCCATCAGAAAAGTGATAATCAGGCGCACGGAAAACCCTTTACGTTGAATTAAATATCGTCTCGCTTGTCGTCAACCAGCGGGCTGGCGTCCAGCTCGGCGTTGACTTCTTCTTCCGACAGCGGGGCAGGTTCAGGCTGGACCTGCGCTTCCGTAGAGACCGCCAGCGGTTGTCCGATTTTGGTCACTGACAGACTGTGCAATGTTTCAACCAGGTTAACTTTACCCGGCGCAAATAGGTTAATCACTGTTGAACCGAGCTTAAAGCGGCCCATCTCCTGACCTTTCAGCAGCGCCACGGAACCGTCGCTTTCACCCTCCGGCCAGGTCCAGCGCTTGATAATGCCTTCGCGTGGCGGCGTGATGGTCCCAGCCCAGACGGTTTCAATGCTACCAACAATAGTCGCGCCCACCAGAATTTGCACCATCGGGCCGAATTCGGTATCGAAAAGGCAGATAACGCGCTCATTTCGGGCAAAAAGGTTAGGCACGTTTTGCGCGGTAAGATGGTTAACGGAGAACAGATCGCCCGGCACGTAAATCATCTCCCGCAGGATACCGTTACACGGCATATGAACGCGGTGATAGTCGCGCGGCGAGAGATAGGTGGTGACGAACGAGCCGTTACGGAACTGGTCAGCCAATTGGTAATTGCCTGCCAGAAGGGCTTCCAGCGAATAGTTATGCCCTTTGGCCTGCAAGATTTTGTCGTTTTCGATGTTACCTAGCTGGCTGATCACGCCATCGGCTGGCATTACCAGCACGTTAGGATCGGTATTCAGCGGACGAACTTCATCGCGCAGCGGGCGCACGAAGAAATCATTAAACGAACGATAGCTGGCGGTATCGGGCTTCTGCGCCTCTTTCATATCGACTTTGTAATATTTGACGAACAGATCGATAACCAGTTTGGTCAGCCAGCCAGCGCGTTTACTCGCGCCCCAGCCCGCCAGGCGAGTGAGCCACAGTTTCGGCAGAATGTATTGCAGCGAAAGTTTAAGATCGTTTAACACGATAGCCTCCAGGCCTTTGTTTTGTCGTTCCTGTACCCGCAGGGTATGCGGGTCCATGAAAAAAGGGGACGATTTTAGCGATGCTAAGCATAAATGTCAGTTATCGGTTTCAGAAAAGTTTTTACGCGTCTTTACCTGCGACATGCTTTCCAGAATGCGGTGATAATTGTCAAAACGGCTCTGCGCAATTTCCCCTTTCTCTACCGCTTCGCGAATGGCGCAGCCGGGATCGGTATCATGTTTACAGTCGCGATATTTGCACAGGCCTAAATAGTCGTGGAATTCGACAAAACCCTGAGTGATTTGTTCTGGCTCCAGATGCCAGAGGCCGAACTCGCGCACGCCGGGAGAGTCGATTACATCGCCGCCGTGCGGGAAGTGGTACAGGCGCGCCGCCGTGGTGGTGTGCTGGCCCAGGCCGGAGTTGTCGGAAACGTCGTTAGTCAGGATCTCAACCGGTAACCCTAACAGCGCGTTCAACAGGCTGGATTTGCCCACGCCAGATTGCCCGGCAAAGATGCTGATACGATCGGTCAGCGCCTCTTCCAGCGGTTTCAGCCCGTCCTGGGTATAGCTGGAGACCATCAGCACGCGATAGCCAATATGGCGGTAGATATCCATCTGTTCGTTCACAAAACGCATGCCGTCGTCATCCAGCAAGTCGATTTTGTTGAGGACGATGATCGGCTCAACTTCCAGCGTTTCACAGGCGACAAGATAGCGATCGATAATGTTGACTGATAATTCCGGCAGGATCGCCGAGACGATAACAATCTGGTCAATGTTGGCGGCAATTGGTTTCACGCCATCGTAAAAGTCCGGGCGCGTCAGAACCGAGGTACGCTCATGCACCGCTTCCACGATGCCTTTGACGTTGACGCCTTCCGCCGCCGCTTTTCCCGGACGCCAGACGACGCGGTCTCCGGTCACCAGCGAGCGAATGGTGCGGCGAATATTGCAGCGGTGGGTTTCACCGTCGGCAGATTCAACATCTACGTGCATGCCAAAGCGGCTGATGACGATGCCTTCCGCAGGCTCGCCAAACAGATTGTCATCATAATCAGGCTTCTCCGCAGTCGTGGTAAGTCGGCGCTGATGATTCGCTTTTACGCGGCGCTGCTGACCTTTGGAGAGTTTATTTTTACTCAATCGTACTGACTCCTGGTCGCCCGTCAGGGGCAAAACCTCTATGATACATGCTATCGATTAAGATTGCCGACCCGTCATCCGTCATAACGTTAACGAGTCTCGAATATAAAATTATGGGTGGAAAATAGCATGAGTGCAGATGAAAACAACCTGATTTGGATCGATCTGGAAATGACCGGGCTGGATCCCGAGCGCGATCGCATCATTGAAATTGCCACCCTGGTGACCGATGCGAATTTAAACATCCTCGCGGAAGGCCCGACGATTGCGGTGCATCAGTCCGACGCACAGCTGGCATTGATGGATGACTGGAATGTGCGCACCCATACCGGCAGTGGGCTGGTTGAACGGGTCAAAGCCAGCCAGTTCGACGACCGCGCAGCAGAGCTTGCCACGATTGCATTTTTACAGCAGTGGGTTCCGGCAGGCAAATCGCCGATTTGCGGTAACAGCATCGGTCAGGATCGCCGTTTTCTGTTTAAGTATATGCCAGCGCTGGAGGCGTATTTCCACTACCGCTATCTGGATGTCAGCACCCTGAAAGAACTGGCCCGTCGCTGGAAGCCGGAAATTCTGCCGGGCTTTACCAAGCAGGGTACTCATCAGGCGATGGATGATATCCGCGAATCCGTGGCCGAACTGGCGTATTACCGCGAGCATTTTATTCAGTTATAAGCATTGAACGGCTCTGTATAGCCCGACGCGCTTGCGAAGGGCGAAATTTGACGCTAAATTGTACGCCTTGCTGATAAAAGCAGCACTCAGGCAGGAAAGTTGAAAAATTGCAGTTCGGGGGCTTGCAGCATAAAGGATTTCTCGTATAATGCGCCTCCCGTACCGATGCAGAATTTGCAACGTTACACAGAGCGGGAATAGCTCAGTTGGTAGAGCACGACCTTGCCAAGGTCGGGGTCGCGAGTTCGAGTCTCGTTTCCCGCTCCAAATTTGATACCATCCTAATCACAGGATCTCGAGTTGCAACAAGGCAGCAACTGAACGAATCCTTAGGAGCTTACAAAAGTAAGTGACTAAGGTGAGTGAAGGCAGCCAACGCAGTGGCAGCTTGAAAGACGAAGATTAAGCGGGAATAGCTCAGTTGGTAGAGCACGACCTTGCCAAGGTCGGGGTCGCGAGTTCGAGTCTCGTTTCCCGCTCCAAAATTTGAAGATTTACACCACCCAAGCGGGAATAGCTCAGTTGGTAGAGCACGACCTTGCCAAGGTCGGGGTCGCGAGTTCGAGTCTCGTTTCCCGCTCCAAATTTCACCTTAAGAACAAATTATCCACAGCGGCAAGGCCCGTTGAATGGGGTATTTGTCACTTCTGACAAACTTCTGTAAACAGACTTATCCACAGGTTACGACAGCCGTCGGTTTGCCGATAAATGTTCAAAATGTAAATTATTTCTTGATAACTCAATGAAATATATAAATAAAATAATATTTCAAAATGTTAATTAGATCGCTTGACGAATTTTTGCGTGTTGAATACCAATGGGTTTTTAATTTTATACACACGCTGTGAATGAATCAGGCGTCGCGCGGCAGTCCTTTTTCAACCACCCGTACCAGCCGCTGTTTTTTCGGCAACTGCACTTCCACTACGCCGGCATTTCGCTTCTCGATTTGCTGCGTAATCGCCCATTCTATGTGTTCGTCGAGAAGTGGGTGCTCACCCCGGCGCGATTCCAGTGCCTGAATATTGGCTTCATCCCACGGTGCGTTTCCCAGTGCGACGGCAATATTTCGCAGCCAGCGCAGATGGCCGATACGGCGAATTGCCGATCCTTCGGTGACTTTCAGAAACCACGCCTCGCTCCAGGCAAACAGTTCGATCAGCTCCGGCGCGTGCAGCGATTTGCGCGGGCTGAAATCCTCTTCTTCGGTAAGCTGCGAATAGCGGTTCCACGGACAGATCAGCTGACAGTCATCGCAGCCGTAGATCCGGTTGCCCATCAGCGGACGGAATTCTTCAGGAATAGCGCCTTCCAGTTCAATCGTCAGATAGGAGATACAGCGCCGGGCGTCTACGGTATAGGGTTCAACAATCGCCCCGGTAGGGCAGATCGTCATGCAGGCGACGCAGCGCCCGCAGCCTTCTTCAACAGGGCTATCGACAGGAAGCGGTAAGTCGATTAACAGTTCGCCGAGAAAGAAGAACGATCCGGCATCGCGGCTAAGGATAAGTGAGTGCTTACCTGTCCAGCCCAGCCCGGCTTTTTCCGCCAGCGGACGCTCAAGCAGAGGCGCAGAATCGACAAAAGGTCTAAAATTCAGCGACGCGCACTGTTCCTGAATTTTCTCCCCAAGCTTTTTTAAGCGATTGCGCAGCAGCTTATGGTAGTCGCGCCCCAGCGCGTAGCGGCTGACGTAGCCAAGAGAGGGATTTTTCAGCGTGCGGGCGAAAGCAGCGTTGGCGGGCAGATAGTTCATGCGCACGCTGATGACGCGAAGCGTACCGGGTAAAAGCTCATGCGGACGGGCGCGCATCATGCCGTGACGCGCCATCCACTCCATTTCGCCGTGGTACTGCTTATCGAGCCACGCCTGTAGTTTCGGCTCGCTGGCGCTCAGGTCGGTATCGGCAATACCTACCTGCTGGAACCCGAGTTCAGTGCCCCATTGTTTAATATTTTGCGCTAACTGATTGAGATCGAGGGGCTGAGACATGACGGACCATAAGATGAATACAAACCGCGCAAGTATACCACACACTGTCTGGCCTGCGCAGGCGTTGCCGCACCTTGAACAGGAGGCGGCGGACGCATTAGGGATTACGTTATACGAGTTGATGCAACGTGCGGGTCTGGCGGCCTTTACGCTGGCGCGGGAGACGTATCCGGCTTCCCGCCACTGGCTGATTCTTTGCGGTGCTGGCAATAACGGCGGCGATGGCTACGTGGTGGCGAGACTGGCGCAGGCGGCGGGCATTCAGGTCAGCCTGATTGCGCTGGAGAGCGAGAAGCCGCTGCCGGAAGAGGCGGAAAGCGCGCGTAATGCCTGGCTTAACGCCGCCGGTACGATCCATGCGCCGGATGTCGCCTGGCCGGAAGGCGTTGATGTCATCATCGATGGCCTGTTGGGAACCGGACTGCGCAGCGCGCCGCGCGAGGCGATTGCCGCGCTGATTGACCATGCCAATAACCATCCGGCACCCGTGGTGGCGCTGGATATTCCCTCCGGGCTGCTGGCCCAGACGGGCGCGACGCCGGGCGCGGTCATTAACGCGGCCCTCACCATCACTTTTATTGCGCTTAAGCCCGGTCTGCTGACCGGCAAAGCCCGCGATGTCGTAGGGTGTCTGCATCATCATGCGCTGGGCCTGGAAGGCTGGCTGGCCAGTCAGGAAGCGCCCTATAACCGCTTTGACGGCGCGCAGCTGGCCGACTGGCTCAAACCGCGCCGTCCGACCTCCAATAAAGGCGATCACGGCAAGCTGCTGATTGTCGGCGGCGACCACGGTACGGCAGGGGCGATCCGTATGACCGGCGAGGCGGCGCTAAGGGCCGGAGCCGGGCTGGTACGCATCTTAACCCGTAGCGATAACATTGTTCCCATCCTCGCCGCGCGGCCAGAGTTGATGGTCCAGGAACTGACGCCGGAAGCGCTTGACGATAATCTTGAATGGGCAGATGTCGTGGTCATTGGTCCGGGCCTCGGACAGCAAAAATGGGGCAAACAGGCGCTGCATAAAGTTGAGAATTTTCGCAAACCGATGCTGTGGGATGCGGATGCGTTGAACCTGCTGGCAATCAACCCCGATACACGTCACAATCGCCTGTTGACCCCGCATCCCGGCGAGGCTGCCCGCTTATTAAACACCAGCGTGGCAGAAATTGAGAGCGATCGCTTACTTTCTGCGCAGCGTCTGGTAAAACAGTATGGCGGCACGGTGGTTTTGAAAGGAGCGGGGACGGTGATCGCCAGCCATGAAGGTTCGCTGGGCATTGCGGATGCTGGCAACGCCGGCATGGCGAGCGGCGGAATGGGAGACGTGCTGTCCGGTATTATCGGCGCACTGCTAGCCCAACAATTGCCGCTGTATGAGGCCGCCTGCGCGGGGTGCGTGGCGCACGGTGTCGCGGCTGACAAACTGGCGGCGCGCCACGGTACGCGTGGCATGCTGGCTACCGATCTTTTTTCCACGCTTATGCGTGTTGTTAACCCGGATGTGATTGACCCTGAACATGATTAATCGAGTGATTCCTTTACCCGACGAACAAGCGACACTGGACCTTGGCGACCGTATTGCTAAGGCCTGCGATGGCGCAACGGTGATTTATTTGTACGGCGACCTGGGCGCGGGCAAAACGACCTTCAGCCGCGGTTTTTTACAGGCGCTGGGCCATCGCGGCAATGTGAAAAGCCCGACCTACACGCTGGTGGAACCGTATACGCTCGACGCATTGATGGTGTATCACTTCGATTTATATCGCCTTGCCGACCCGGAAGAGCTGGAGTTTATGGGCATCCGTGACTATTTTACCGACGAGGCAATTTGTCTGGTGGAGTGGCCGCAACAGGGAACGGGCGTTCTGCCTGAACCGGATATAGAAATACACCTGGAATATCAGGCGCAGGGTCGTGAGGCGCGTATTGTGGCGGTCTCCGCATCAGGTAATTCGCTGCTGGCGCGTGTAGCCGGTTAACCTTAAGGGTGACGGGATGATGTATCGTATGCATAAGTGGTTGGTAGCACTGTTGGTTGTGCTGTGCGCGCAGGCCGGAGCGGCAAGCTTGTCCGATATCCAGGTCTCTAATGGCGATAGCCAGGCCCGTATTACCTTTAGTTTTATCGGCGATCCCGAATACGCTTTTTCACAGCAGGGCAATCGCACGGTGGCGCTGGATATCAAGCAAACCGGGGTGATCCAGGGGCTTCCGCTTCAGTTCAGCGGCGACAATCTGGTGAAAGCGATCCGTTCCGGCACGCCGAAAGATAACCAGTCGCTGCGGCTGGTGGTCGATCTCACGCAAAACGGCAAAACGCGCGCGGTGAAGCAGCAAAACGGCGGTAATTATACCGTTGTCTTTACCATCAACGCCGATGCGCCGCCGCCCCCGCCGCCAGTCGTGACGCAACCACGCGTTGCGCCACCGGTCGTCGCGCAAACCCAACCAGTCCAAACCGCGCGGCCAGTGCAACCCACCCAGCCGGCGAAAAACCCGTTCAAAGCGGACAATGACCGCATCACCAGCGTCACTAACAGTAATACCGTGACGCGGCCTGCGATGCGCACGCGTACAGCCTCAGGCGATAAAGTGATTATTGCGATTGATGCCGGACACGGCGGCCAGGATCCGGGCGCGATTGGTCCTGGCGGTACGCGTGAGAAAAACGTCACCATCGCTATCGCGCGTAAACTGCGCACGCTGCTCAACAACGATCCGATGTTCAAAGCGGTGATGACCCGCGACGGCGATTACTTTATCTCGGTGATGGGCCGTTCAGACGTGGCGCGTCAGCAGAATGCTAACTTCCTGGTGTCGATTCACGCCGATGCCGCGCCAAACCGCGACGCCACCGGCGCATCGGTGTGGGTGCTGTCGAACCGTCGCGCCAATAGCGAAATGGCAAGCTGGCTGGAACAGCACGAGAAGCAGTCTGAACTGCTTGGCGGCGCGGGCGATGTACTTGCTAACAGCCAGTCCGATCCCTACCTGAGCCAGGCGGTGCTGGATTTACAATTCGGCCATTCGCAGCGCGTCGGGTATGATGTTGCCACCAATATGCTGAGCCAGCTCCAGCGCATCGGTTCGCTGCACAAGCGGCGACCTGAGCACGCCAGCCTTGGCGTATTGCGCTCGCCGGATATTCCTTCCGTGCTGGTGGAAACCGGATTTATCAGCAACAACGGTGAGGAACGGCTGCTCGGCAGCGATGATTATCAGCAGCAACTCGCCAATGCAATCTATGAAGGGCTGCGTAACTACTTCCAGGCGCATCCACTCCAGCCGGGTCCGCAGAGTGGCTCAGGCCAGGTGGCCAGCGCGTCATCCCCTGCCGGGATGCTGCTTAACTAAGGAGATTTCATGCCGATTCAGGTTCTGCCGCCGCAGCTTGCAAACCAGATTGCCGCCGGTGAGGTGGTTGAACGCCCTGCATCGGTGGTGAAAGAGCTGGTAGAGAACAGTATCGATGCGGGTGCCACCCGCATCGATATTGATATCGAGCGCGGCGGCGCAAAGTTAATCCGTATCCGTGATAACGGCTGCGGTATCAAAAAAGACGAACTGGCGCTGGCACTCGCCCGCCACGCCACCAGTAAGATCACCACCCTTGACGATCTGGAAGCGATTATCAGCCTCGGCTTTCGCGGCGAGGCGCTGGCGAGTATCAGTTCCGTTTCGCGTCTGACCCTGACCTCACGCACGGCGGAGCAGCAGGAAGCCTGGCAGGCCTACGCGGAAGGGCGGGATATGGAGGTGACGGTCAAGCCCGCCGCTCATCCAGTGGGGACGACGCTGGAAGTGCTGGATCTGTTCTATAACACGCCCGCCAGGCGCAAGTTCATGCGCACCGAGAAAACCGAATTTAACCATATTGATGAGATTATTCGCCGCATCGCGCTGGCGCGTTTTGACGTCACCATTAACCTCAATCACAACGGTAAATTGGTGCGCCAGTACCGGGCCGTACAGCCGAATACACCGAGAGAGCGGCGGATGGGCGCGATTTGCGGGACCGCATTTCTCGAACAGGCGCTGGCGATTGAGTGGCAGCACGGTGATCTGACGCTGCGCGGCTGGGTGGCAAATCCGCAGGGCACCACGGCGGCGCTGGCGGAGACGCAATACAGCTACGTTAACGGGCGTATGATGCGCGATCGTCTGATTAATCATGCGATTCGTCAGGCCTGCGAGGATAAGCTGGGTATCGATCAACAGCCCGCCTTTGTGCTGTATCTCGAAATCGATCCGCATCAGGTGGACGTTAACGTGCATCCTGCCAAGCATGAGGTGCGTTTCCACCAGTCACGGCTGGTCCACGATTTTATTTACCAGGGTGTGCTGAGCGTCTTACAGCAAAGCCACGATACTCCGCTGCCGCTGGCAGATGAAAATACCCCTGCGCCGCGTCACGTACCGGAAAACCGCATCGCTGCCGGTCGCAATCAATTTGCCGAGCCCGCTCCGGCGCGTGAAGCTCCCGTCGCGCGATCTTCTGCTCCTTCAGGCAATGGCGGCGGCGCAAGCTGGCCTAATGCACAGCCGGGATACCAGAAAAAGCAGGGGACGCTCTACCGGGAGCTGCTGCAAACGCCAGGTACTCCACGCGAGGTCCGCGAGCCGCAACCCGCCGCGCCAGTGCTGGAAGGCCATAGCCAAAGCTTCGGCCGGGTGTTAACCATCCTGCATACTGAATATGCCCTGATGGAGCGGGAAGGGAAGCTCTGTTTGCTCTCGCTGCCAGTGGCAGAGCGCTGGCTAAGGCAAGCGCAGTTAACGCCGGGCAAAAACGAGATTTGCGCCCAGCCGCTGCTGATCCCGCTGCGTCTGAAAGTATCTGCACCTGAGATGACGGCGCTGACGGCAGCGCAGCAGTCGCTGGCGACATTGGGTATTGAATTTCAATCGGATGCGCAATATGTGACAATTCGCGCCGTGCCTTTACCCTTACGGCAACAAAATTTACAAAACTTGATTTCTGAACTGATAGGCTACCTGGCGCAGCATACGACACACCATGTGGACGATATCGCCCTGTGGCTTGCGCGTAACCTGGCCAGCGAACATAGCCAGTGGAATATGGCGCAGGCTATCTCGGTGCTGGCAGACGTCGAACGTCTCTGCCCCCATTTGGTGATGTCGCCGCCGGGCGGATTATTACAACCTGTAGAGATAGATACGGCGATGAACGCCCTGAAAGATGAGTAACGTGAGACAAGCAGAACTGCCGCAGGCAATTTTTTTAATGGGGCCAACGGCTTCCGGTAAGACCGCACTAGCAATTGAGTTACGTAAAGTTTTGCCAGTAGAGTTGATAAGCGTCGACTCCGCCCTTATTTATCAGGGAATGGATATCGGGACGGCGAAACCGAGCGAAGAAGAGCGTCGCGCTGCGCCGCACCGTTTATTAGATATTCTCGATCCTGCCCAGGCGTACTCCGCAGCCGATTTTCGCCGCGATGCGCTAAAAGAGATGGCAGAGATCACCGCAGCGGGCCGTATTCCGCTACTGGTTGGTGGTACCATGTTGTATTTTAAGGCCTTACTGGAAGGGTTATCACCGCTGCCTTCAGCGGACCCGAGCGTCAGGGCAAAGATTGAACAGCAGGCCGCAGAGCAGGGATGGGACGCGTTACATCGGCAGCTCCAGACAATAGATCCGGTTTCGGCCACGCGTATTCATCCAAATGATCCGCAAAGACTTTCCCGGGCACTGGAAGTTTTTTTCATTTCGGGTAAAACTTTAACGGAACTGACGCAAACGTCAGGAGAGGCTCTGCCTTACAAAGTGCATCAGTTTGCCATCGCTCCGGCGAGCCGCGAACTGCTCCATCAGCGCATTGAGCAGCGTTTTCATCAGATGTTGGCTTCAGATTTTGAAGCAGAAGTGCGAGCGCTTTTTGCTCGTGGAGATTTGCATACGGACATGCCTTCCATTCGTTGTGTGGGATATCGCCAGATGTGGTCATACCTTGAAGGTGAAATATCATACGATGAAATGGTTTATCGAGGTGTTTGCGCCACGAGACAGTTAGCAAAACGCCAGGTCACCTGGCTGCGTGGCTGGGAAGGGGTTCACTGGCTGGATAGTGAAGAACCGGAACAGGCACGTAACAAGGTGTTGCAGGTTGTTGGTGCTAACGCTCATTGAATGTGTACAATTGAGTCTTATCGTGCGCAATTTGCAGAATCGTAAGGTTCTACGTACAAAACAAGCATACATATAAGGAAAAGAGAGAATGGCTAAGGGGCAATCTTTACAAGACCCGTTCCTGAACGCATTACGTCGCGAACGCGTTCCGGTTTCTATTTATTTGGTGAATGGTATTAAGCTGCAAGGTCAAATCGAATCTTTCGATCAGTTCGTGATTCTGCTGAAAAACACGGTTAGCCAGATGGTGTATAAGCACGCTATCTCTACCGTGGTTCCGTCCCGTCCGGTATCGCATCACAGCAACAATGCTGCGGGCGGCACTGGCAGCAACTATCATCACGGTAGTAACGCGCAGGGTTCTTCTGCGTCCCAGCAAGACGGCGACGATAACGAGTAAGTTATTCGCTGTTTTTCCAGGCAGGGGAGCTTGTTTTTTCAGGTTCCCCGCTGGTTATTAATGAGGGTTTACGCTTGTTTGACCGTTATGATGCCGGTGAGCAGGCGGTACTGGTACACATCTATTTTTCGCAAGACAAGGATATGGAAGACCTACAGGAGTTTGAATCTCTGGTCTCTTCCGCCGGTGTCGATGCAACTCAGGTGATTACCGGTAGCCGTAAAGCACCGCACCCCAAGTATTATGTTGGTGAAGGTAAAGCAGTTGAAATTGCGGAAGCCGTAAAAGCGACTGGCGCGTCAGTCGTGCTGTTTGATCACGCCTTGAGTCCGGCCCAGGAACGTAACCTGGAACGCTTATGCGAATGCCGGGTTATCGACCGTACCGGTCTTATCTTAGATATTTTTGCCCAGCGCGCCCGTACCCACGAGGGTAAATTACAGGTCGAGTTGGCACAGTTGCGTCATATGGCAACCCGCCTGGTGCGTGGCTGGACGCACCTTGAAAGACAAAAAGGCGGTATTGGTTTGCGTGGCCCGGGGGAAACCCAGCTCGAAACCGACCGCCGTTTACTGCGCGACCGGATTATCCAAATCCAGTCACGGCTTGGCAAAGTGGAAAAACAGCGTGAGCAAGGGCGTCAATCGCGCATTAAAGCCGATATTCCGACCGTTTCATTAGTAGGTTACACCAACGCCGGAAAATCGACGCTGTTTAATCAGATCACGGAATCACAGGTATACGCGGCAGATCAGCTCTTCGCCACCCTCGACCCAACGCTGCGCCGTATCGACGTCGTGGATGTTGGCGAAACCGTGCTGGCGGACACCGTTGGATTTATCCGCCACCTGCCACACGATCTGGTTGCGGCGTTTAAAGCGACGCTGCTGGAAACGCGTCAGGCGACGCTGCTGCTGCACATTATTGATGCCGCCGACGTTCGCGTGCAGGAAAACATAGACGCGGTGAATACCGTGCTCGATGAGATTGACGCGCATGAAATTCCCACCCTGCTGGTGATGAATAAAATCGATATGCTGGAAGATTTCGAGCCGCGTATCGATCGCGATGAAGAGAATAAACCGGTCCGGGTCTGGCTCTCTGCACAGACCGGAGCGGGTGTACCGCTGCTTTTCGAGGCTTTGACTGAACGGCTTTCCGGCGAAATAGCGCAGCATACGTTGCGTCTACCTCCGCAGGAAGGGCGTCTGAGAAGCCGGTTTTATCAGCTTCAGGCAATAGAAAAAGAGTGGCTTGAGGACGACGGCAGTATCAGTCTGCAAATTCGCCTGCCCATTGTTGACTGGCGTCGACTCTGTAAACAAGAACCTGCTCTGGTTGAATATATTATTTAACCCGGCCGAAGTTATTTTCCCTCTTTTAGAGGATGCCCGGAACGTGCAGCACAGATGCGACGGGTATATCACCGCATAACAAATATGGAGTACAGACATGGCGTGGAACCAGCCCGGTAATAACGGACAAGACCGCGATCCCTGGGGAAGTAATAAACCTGGCGGCAACCCCGGTGGAAATGGAAACAAAGGTGGTCGTGAACAGGGACCGCCCGATCTGGACGATATCTTTCGCAAGCTGAGTAAGAAACTCGGCGGCTTCGGCGGTGGCGGTAAAGGAACCGGCGGCAATGCGCCGCAGGGACCTCGCGCTCAAATGGGCGGCCGCATTGTCGGTATCGTTGTCGCGGCAGTGGTTATTATCTGGGCGGCCAGTGGTTTCTATACCATTAAAGAAGCGGAACGCGGCGTGGTAACGCGCTTTGGTAAATTCAGCCACCTGGTTGAACCGGGTCTGAACTGGAAGCCAACCTTTATTGACGACGTCACCGCCGTCAACGTAGAGGCCGTGCGTGAACTGGCGGCGTCCGGCGTCATGCTGACCTCAGACGAAAACGTGGTGCGCGTTGAGATGAACGTGCAGTACCGCATCACCGATCCGCGTCGTTATCTGTTCAGCGTCACCAGTGCTGATGACAGCCTGCGTCAGGCCACGGACAGTGCGTTACGCGGTGTGATCGGTAAATACACTATGGACCGTATTCTGACCGAAGGTCGTACCGTGATTCGTAGCGATACCCAGCGCGAGCTGGAGGAGACCATTCGTCCGTACAATATGGGTATTACTCTGCTGGACGTTAACTTCCAGGCCGCACGTCCGCCGGAAGCCGTTCAGGCGGCGTTTGACGATGCGATCTCCGCCCGTGAAAACGAGCAGCAGTCCATTCGTGAAGCAGAAGCGTACAGCAACGAAGTGCAGCCGCGTGCTAACGGGTCAGCACAGCGTATTCTGGAAGAAGCCCGCGCGTACAAAACGCGGACGGTGTTAGAAGCGCAGGGTGAAGTCGCACGCTTTGCCAAGATGCTGCCGGAATATAAAGCCGCGCCGGAAATCACCCGCGAGCGTCTGTATATCGAAACCATGGAAAAAGTCCTTAGCCATACCCGCAAAGTACTGGTTAACGACAAGGGCGGTAACCTGATGGTTCTGCCGCTGGATCAAATGCTCAAAGGCAACAGCGCGTCTTCCGCAAAGAGCGATCGCAGTGGCGCAGATAACGTTCTGCGTCTGCCACCTGCGGCCTCAGGCAGCAATAGCGGTGCCAATAAACCATCGTCTGCCGAACAGGACGATATCATGGATCAACGCCGCGTGAATGCGCAGCGTAATGACTACCAGCGTCAGGGGGAATAACGATGCGTAAGTCTGTTATTGCGATTATCATCATCGTGCTGGTAGTGCTTTATACCTCATTGTTTGTGGTGAAAGAAGGCGAGCGTGGGATCACCATGCGCTTCGGTAAAGTACTGCGTGACGACGATAACAAACCGCTGATCTTCGAACCGGGCCTGCACTTTAAGGTTCCGTTTATCGAATCAGTGAAAACACTCGATGCCCGAATTCAGACCATGGATAACCAGGCCGATCGCTTTGTTACCAAAGAGAAAAAAGACCTGATCGTTGACTCCTATATCAAATGGCGTATCAGCGACTTCAGCCGCTACTACCTGGCAACCGGTGGTGGCGACGTTTCTCAGGCCGAAGTGCTGCTGAAACGTAAGTTCTCTGACCGTCTGCGTTCTGAAATTGGTCGTCTGGATGTGAAAGACATCGTTACCGACTCCCGTGGTCGCCTGACGCTGGAAGTCCGCGAAGCCCTGAACTCAGGCTCTGCCGGTACGGAAGACGAAGTGGCTACGCCGGGCGCAGATAACGAAATCGCCAAGGCAGCCGAGCGCGTTGCGGCGGAAACCAACGGTAAAGTCCCGGTGGTGAATCCGAACAGTATGGCGGCGCTGGGTATTGAAGTGGTTGACGTGCGAATCAAGCAAATCAACCTGCCGACCGAAGTCTCCGAAGCGATTTACAACCGTATGCGCGCCGAGCGTGAAGCGGTCGCGCGTCGTCACCGTTCACAGGGTGAAGAAGAGAAAGAGAAAATCCAGGCCGCAGCGGATTACGAAGTCACCAAAACGCTGGCAGAAGCCGAGCGTCAGGGCCGCATTATGCGCGGTGAAGGCGATGCAGAAGCCGCTAAGCTGTTTGCTGATGCCTTCAGCCAGGACCCGGATTTCTACGCCTTTATTCGTAGCCTGCGCGCTTACGAGAAGAGCTTCGAAAGCAATCAGGACGTGATGGTGATGAGTCCGGACAGCGATTTCTTCCGCTATATGAAGACGCCGACTAACGCGACGCGTTAATGAGTAAAAAACGCTGACCCATCATCGGGGTCAGCGTTTCCCTTCTGTTTATCCGCAACGCTCACACACCGTCACCCTCTCCACCATTCGCAAACGCTTGATGACCGATCAAAAATGTAGTCCAAATGGGGCTGATAATGGCTAAAGCACTGACTAAAAAACAACAGGCGCTTTTTGAGCAACTGGATAAAGAGACGCTCCTCGACATTGTGCAGCAGATCGTTGCTACGGACGCGAAAACGAAAAGGTGGCTTGTTGATGGCTGGTTGTCCACTCCTGATGAGGTGATCAAACGGCTCAACGCGGCCTGGTCCCGACAGGTAAAGAGCAGCCGTTACTATGATTACTACGCTGCCGATACGTTTTTTACTGCCCTGATCCGCAATATTGCACAACCGCTGGCGCAACAAACGGCCCATGCGCCCGCGCAGGTAGAGGCGCTGGCGGCAAAAATACTGCTGGATTTTGAGCGCCTGACCGCCCGTATTGATACCTCCAGCGGTAGCTGGCAGGATTTTACTGCAATCGTGTTTGCGACCTGGATACAGGCGCTGGCGGCGCAAAAGCATCGGACGCCGGAAGATATTGCGCAGGCGATTTTCCTCGTCGCCGGGGAATCCGACTGGTTTGATATCAGTGAGTTACTCAAATGGCGTAGCGCGTTGGGCAGCGAGGTACTGCGCATTCTGGCGCAACGCTTTATGCTGGCGGACAATGCTAATAACGCCATGCGTTTACTGCTGGCCGTGCGCGATGTGGATGCCGCGCTGGCGCTCTTTTCATCAGTACCGACGCTTAACAACGATAACGCGCTGGAGCTTGCCCGCCTGTTAATTGATGAGTTGCGAGCGCCAGAAGCCATCACGTTATTGCGTAGCCTGGAGAAACAGATCCCTGCGAAGTCTGCATGGTTTGTGGGCTGGGGCGAGCAGATGATCGCCGCATTGCTGGAGGAAGGGCAGCGTGAGCAGGCCAGAGACATCGCCCTTAATGGATTTTCCCGCTCCGCTAAACCCACGTTCTGGCAATTGTATCTACAGGCTGGCGGCGATGAAGCGAATGACTTTCCTCTGTTTTTGAATATGGCGAGCAAAAACGGCAATGAAGAAGCCATCGTTTTTCTCGAGGCCGTGCAGAACTATGGGTTACTGAGCGATATCGTTACGGGGCAGTCTCCCGTGGGTATCACAATTTATCTGCCGGACGACATTGTTGGTTCTTTCTGGCGCACGCTCTCTTCCAAGTTATTCAAACATGGCTATGCACAGGCAGCGGTGGTGCTCCGTCGCCGTTTGGCGGAGAATGCCATTGATCGCGCCACCAGTCAGTACTATACCTATGCCGCCAGTGACGCCAAAAAGGCGATTGATTATTGTGCCGAACTGGAGTCGTTAACCGGTTTTATGAATTCCCGGAGCTGGCTACAGGCGTTATATAAAGCGCATTCTCGCAAATATTCATTGTGGGATAGTATGCAGGAAAAGATTGCCGGGCTGACGGTCAATAAACAAGGACTGTACTGGCAGCCAGTAGCGTAACGAGACATGGCATCACTAACGCCGCAGCAAATTGACCACCTTGATACATTGGATCACGACACGCTGCTGGCAGACCGCCGTGCTGCGCCTGATTGAGCCGCACGTTTATTTCTGGCGTCTTTATCTACAGGCTGGCGGCGATGCTGTGTTGTCACCTGGCTTCAGGCGATGTATATGAGATATCGACGTAAATATTCGTTGTGGAATATTATGCAGCAAAACGTGCCGGGCTTAAGTATCAGTAAAGGCGTCGGGCCAGTCTGGAAAAAACAAGGATAACGACAGTGAACTCCACCATCTTACTGGCCCTCGCGCTGGTTTTAGTCCTCGAAGGCCTGGGGCCGATGCTCTACCCGCGCGCCTGGCGCAAAATGATCGCCGCCATGACCCAGCTACCGGACACTATTTTACGACGTTTTGGCGGTGGACTTGTGGTTGCTGGCTTTGTGATCTACTACATGTTGACGAAAACGATTGGCTGATCAAAAAGTGGTCGGATTTGCCGTTTTTCGGTTGCAAAAAGTGCTGATCAACGCCAAAAGCGGTGGTAGAATCCATTTTTAAGCAATCGGTGATTTTAAAATGGGTAACAACGTCGTCGTACTGGGCACCCAATGGGGTGACGAAGGTAAAGGGAAGATCGTCGATCTTCTGACTGAACGGGCTAAATATGTGGTGCGCTATCAGGGCGGTCACAACGCAGGCCATACTCTCGTAATCAACGGTGAAAAAACCGTTCTCCATCTTATTCCATCAGGCATTCTCCGCGATAACGTCACCAGCATCATCGGTAACGGCGTTGTGCTGTCGCCTGCTGCACTGATGAAAGAGATGAAAGAACTGGAAGACCGTGGTATCCCGGTTCGTGAGCGTCTGTTGCTCTCTGAAGCCTGCCCGCTGATCCTCGATTATCACGTCGCGCTGGACGTGGCGCGTGAAAAAGCGCGCGGCGCGAAAGCCATCGGTACGACCGGTCGCGGCATCGGCCCGGCTTACGAAGATAAAGTAGCCCGTCGCGGCCTGCGCGTTGGCGACCTGTTCGACAAAGCGACCTTCGCCGACAAACTGAAAGAAGTGATGGAATATCATAACTTCCAGCTGGTGAACTTCTACAAAGTTGACGCCGTTGACTACCAGAAAGTGCTGGACGATGTGATGGCAATTGCCGACATCCTCACCGCGATGGTGGTTGATGTTTCCGATCTGCTGGATCAGGCTCGTCAGCGCGGCGACTTCGTCATGTTCGAAGGCGCGCAGGGTACGCTGCTGGATATCGACCACGGTACCTATCCGTATGTGACCTCGTCGAACACCACCGCGGGTGGCGTGGCGACCGGTTCCGGCCTGGGTCCGCGTTATGTTGATTACGTGCTCGGCATCATTAAGGCGTACTCCACTCGCGTGGGTGCCGGTCCGTTCCCGACCGAACTGTTTGATGATACCGGCGAGTTTCTGTGCAAACAGGGTAACGAATATGGTGCCACTACCGGCCGTCGTCGTCGTACCGGCTGGCTGGATGCGGTTGCGGTAAAACGTGCGGTGCAGATCAACTCCCTGTCCGGCTTCTGCCTGACCAAACTGGACGTGCTGGACGGCCTGAAAGAGGTGAAAATCTGCGTCGGATACCGTATGCCGGATGGACGTGAAGTCACCGTTACGCCGCTGGCTGCCGACAACTGGGAAGGTATCGAGCCGATTTACGAAACCCTGCCGGGCTGGTCTGAGTCTACTTTTGGCGTTAAAACCCGTGACGGCCTGCCGCAGACGGCGCTGGACTACATCAAGCGTATCGAAGAACTGACCGGCGTTCCGGTTGATATCATCTCTACCGGTCCGGATCGTACCGAGACCATGATCCTGCGCGATCCGTTCGACGCATAATCATTATTGATGACTGGCCTGCGACGAAACGCGCAGGCCAGATAAGCAAAGCCCGCCCTGAACTTCTGCTTTTTATCTCCCCGAACAAATAAATTAGCGGCCTGACGGTTGGCTGGTTTATCATCACTGTAATAAATATCCGCGTTTCCCCTGTTTTGAGGTTGATGTGCAGTTAACGAGTTTTACCGATTACGGATTGCGTGCGCTAATCTATATGGCATCGCTGCCAGCCGGGCGAATGACCAGTATCTCCGAGGTTACCGAGGTTTATGGCGTATCCCGTAATCATATGGTCAAAATAATCAATCAGCTTAGTCGTGCAGGCTATGTCGCCGCCGTGCGGGGAAAAAACGGCGGGATCCGGCTGGGGAAACCGGCCGAAACTATTCGTATTGGTGATGTCGTGCGTGAACTGGAGCCGCTGTCGCTGGTGAACTGTAACAGCGCATTTTGCCACATTACCCCAGCCTGTCGTCTGAAGCAGGCGCTTTCACAGGCCGTGCAGAGTTTCCTCAGGGAACTGGATAACCTCACGCTGGCCGATTTGGTTGAAGAAAATCAACCGCTTTATAAATTATTACTGGTGGAGTAACGATTATTACCATCAGCGCTGACAACGGAGGAACCGCTATGTCACAAGATCCTTTCCTGAACCGCGAAGCAGAAAAATACGCGAACCCTATCCCGAGCCGGGAATTTATCCTCGAACATTTAACCAAACGTGAAAAACCGGCCAACCGCGAAGAGCTGGCGGTTGAACTCAATATTGAAGGCGAAGAGCAGACCGAAGCCCTGCGTCGCCGCCTGCGCGCGATGGAGCGCGACGGACAACTGGTCTTTACTCGCCGTCAGTGCTACGCCCTGCCGGAACGTCTCGACCTGCTTAAAGGCGTGGTGATTGGTCATCGCGACGGCTTCGGCTTCCTGCGCGTTGAAGGGCGCAAAGACGATCTCTACCTCTCCAGCGAGCAGATGAAAACCTGCATCCACGGCGATCAGGTCCTGGCGCAGCCGCTGGGTGCTGACCGCAAAGGCCGCCGCGAAGCGCGTATTGTGCGCGTGCTGGTGCCGAAAACCAGCCAGATTGTCGGTCGCTACTTTACCGACGCGGGCGTCGGCTTTGTGGTGCCGGACGACAGCCGCCTGAGCTTCGATATCCTGATCCCGCCGGAAGAGGTGATGGGCGCACGCATGGGCTTCGTGGTGGTGGTCGAACTGACCCAGCGCCCGACCCGTCGCACCAAAGCCGTGGGTAAAATCGTCGAAGTCCTCGGCGATAACATGGGCACCGGTATGGCGGTCGATATGGCGCTGCGTACCCATGAAATCCCGTACATCTGGCCGCAGGCCGTTGAAGAGCAGATCGCTCACCTGAAAGAGCAGGTGCCGGAAGAGGCCAAAGTGGGCCGCGTCGATCTGCGCAACCTGCCGCTGGTGACTATTGATGGCGAAGACGCCCGCGACTTTGACGACGCGGTGTACTGCGAGAAAAAACGCGGCGGCGGCTGGCGTCTGTGGGTGGCGATTGCCGACGTAAGCTATTATGTTCGTCCGCCAACCCCGCTCGATCAGGAAGCGCGTAATCGCGGCACCTCCGTTTACTTCCCGTCGCAGGTCGTCCCGATGCTGCCGGAAGTGCTCTCTAACGGCCTGTGTTCGCTGAACCCGCAGGTTGACCGCCTGTGTATGGTCTGTGAGATGACCATCTCCTCGAAAGGTCGCCTGACCGGATTTAAATTCTACGAAGCGGTGATGAGCTCCCATGCGCGCCTGACTTACACCAAAGTCTGGCATATGTTGCAGGGCGACCAGGATCTGCGTGAGCAGTATGCGCCGCTGGTCAAACACATCGAAGAGTTGCACAACCTCTACAAAGTACTGGATGTCGCTCGCGAAGAGCGCGGTGGGATTTCGTTTGAAAGTGAAGAAGCGAAGTTTATCTTTAACGCCGAACGCCGTATTGAACGTATCGAGCAGACGCAGCGCAATGACGCGCACAAGCTGATCGAAGAGTGCATGATCCTGGCAAACATCTCGGCGGCGCGGTTCGTTGAGAAAGCCAAAGAGCCTGCGCTGTTCCGTATTCACGATAAGCCAACCAACGAGGCGATCACCTCTTTCCGTTCCGTGCTGGCGGAACTGGGGCTGGAACTGCCGGGCGGCAACAAGCCGGAGCCGCGCGATTATGCGGAGCTATTGACGTCAATTGCCGACCGTCCCGATGCAGAAATGCTGCAAACCATGCTGCTGCGCTCGATGAAACAGGCGATTTACGATCCGGAAAACCGTGGTCACTTTGGCCTGGCGTTATCGTCATATGCCCACTTTACCTCGCCAATTCGCCGTTACCCGGACCTGTCGCTGCACCGCGCCATTAAGTATCTGCTGGCGAAAGAGCAGGGCCACGAAGGGAACAGCACCGAGACCGGCGGCTACCACTATTCCATGGAAGAGATGCTGCAACTGGGCCAGCATTGCTCCCTGACCGAGCGCCGCGCCGATGAAGCGACTCGTGACGTCTCTGACTGGCTGAAGTGCGACTTTATGCTGGACCAGGTGGGTAACGTCTTCAAAGGCGTCATTGCCAGCGTCACCGGTTTTGGCTTCTTTGTCCGTCTTAGCGATCTGTTCATCGACGGCCTGGTTCACGTCTCCTCGCTGGATAACGACTACTACCGTTTCGACCAGGTCGGGCAGCGCCTGATTGGTGAATCCGGTGGCCAGACGTACCGTCTTGGCGACCGCGTGGAAGTGCGCGTCGAAGCGGTCAATATGGACGAACGTAAGATCGACTTCTCGCTGATCTCCAGCGAACGTGCGCCGCGTAATGAAGGCAAAACCGCACGCGAAAAAGCCAGAAAAGGCGCACCCGCTAAAAGTTCTGGCAAGCGTCGCCAGGCCGGCAAAAAAGTCAATTTCGAGCCGGACAGCGCGTTCCGTGGTGGGAAGAGTAAAACCAAACCGAAAGCGGAAAACGCAGGCGAAAGCAAAGGCGTGAAGAAGGCGAAAAAACCGTCGGCGAAGACGCAAAAAATCGCGGCGGCCACCAAAGCCAAACGTGCGGCGAAAAAGAAGGTCGCTGAGTAACCTGCTTAATAACCCTCTTCCAGTGAAGAGGGTTAAATCGTGTGCAATACAGGCTAACAGGGGAAACGGCGGGATTGGGTTCCCGGAGGGAGGCCCAACCCGGCGGTCGCCCCGATGACCACGGACGGTTTATCACCCACTTCACTCTCTTCCAGCAAAGCGGATTATTCTTTTTTGATTGAAGCTATTCCATTCCGCCATAAATAATCGCTTACTTCCCGCCGCCTCCGCCCTTATCTCAATTCCGGCAATCGATATTTTTAATTGTTGATTAGCCGCTGAAACCAGATGTGTATAGTGAATCTCACGTTATTCGTTGACCCGATGAAAAAGTGCGGGCGTTAAATAGAATGTGATTTACAAGGAGCTATTATGCATCTGGCCCGATTTCCGCGCCTTTCCCTCGGTCATTTCCCGACACCTTTAGAGCCTCTCGATAATTTAAGCAAATTATTGGGTGGCCCGAAAATATGGATTAAACGCGACGACGCGACTGGCCTTGCCACCGGCGGTAATAAAACCCGCAAACTGGAATTTTTGCTGGCGGATGCGCTGCAAAAAAAAGCCGACATTATTATTACCCAGGGTGCGACGCAATCTAACCACGTGCGCCAGACCATCGCCGGGGCGGCGAAGCTGGGGCTGAAGGCGAAAGTACTGCTGGAAAAACGCGTGACGGACTTTGGTGAGGATTATCAGCGCTCCGGCAACGTCCAGCTGGATCTTTTACTGGGCGGAGACATTGTCGCCCATCTGCCGGGCGGCACCGATATGCAGCAGGCGATGGAAGACTATGCCGCCGAACTGCGCGAGCAGGGGCACAACCCCTATGTCATTCCCGGCGGCGGTTCCAACGCCATCGGCGCACTCGGCTACGCCGCCTGCGCAGAAGAGCTGCTGTACCAATCCTCGCAGCTACGTCTGCGTATCGATCACGTGGTCCATGCGACCGGCAGTACCGGCACACAGGCCGGGCTGGTCGCGGGATTCACCGCCACCAACAGTCATATTCCGGTTCTCGGCATCAGCGTGCGTGCGCCGAAAGCGAAACAGGAAGAGAACGTCTGGAATCTGGCGTCGCGCACCCGCGAATTGTTGGGCGTGCAAGGCGATCTTTCCCGCGAAACGGTAGTGGCGAACAGCGATTACGTTGGCGACGGTTACGGCCTGCCAACCGAAAGCATGCTGGAAGCGCTGCGTCTGCTGGCGCAGCACGAAGGCATCCTGCTCGATCCGGTTTACTCCGGCAAAGGCATGGCGGGCCTGATTGACCTGATCCGCAAAGGCCATTTCCGCAAAGATGACAACGTCGTCTTTATCCATACCGGCGGTTCGGCAGGCCTGTTTGGCTATCGCCAGGTATTTGAACGATGAGTCAGCCGTTTCTGCTCGGCGTGCTGGGCGGCATGGGGCCGCTGGCCACCGTTGACTTTCTGTCTACGCTGCTGGCCGTAACGCCCGCCGCCAGTGACCAGCAGCAGATCCCGACGGTGGTCTGGAACGTGCCGCAAATCGCCGATCGACAGAAAGCGCTGGCAGGCAGCGGCCCATCGCCGTTGCCGCAGCTATTAACCGGAATCGCCAGGCTGAACCAGGCAGGCGCGACCCATATTGTCATCCCCTGCAATACCGCCCATCACTGGTATTCTGCGCTAAGCGACGTCAGCCGCGCGCCGTTGTTGCATATCGTGGAAGCGACTATCGCCGCCGTGGTGGAAGCCAGCCCTGCCTCGCAGCGAATCGGCATCATTGCTACCAAAGGTACGCTGGACGCCGGATGGTTTCAGCGCGGCCTGCAACAGCACGGCATCACGCCGATTGTGCCTGATGACGCTGAGCTGGAGACATGGTTTGTTCCCGGCTGCTATGCGGTCAAACGCGGCGATCTGGCTGAAGGCGGCGCGGCTTTTCTGCATCAGGCGAAAGCACTGTTTGAGCGCGGGGCGGAAAAGCTGATCCTCGCCTGCACTGAAGTGCCCGTGGCGCTACGGGCGGTGAATGCGCCTTTCTTACCGCTGACGTTCGATCCCGCTCAGGCGCTGGCAGAGCGATGTTCGAAAATATGGCAGGACTACCGCACCACTTATTTAACGTAACTGAATACATCTCAAAGGATAAAAAATGAAAAAAAGTCTCTGCTTATTAATTGCAGCGGGTGGATTATGGGCCAGCGCCAGCTTTGCACAAACCCCGCCGGAAGTTCGGGTGGCCTACAGCGGCGGCTCGCAGGTATTAATGCTGGCAAAAGCTGACGGCTCGCTGGATAAAGCGCTAAACAGCAAAGTGAAATGGGTACAATTTGCTTCCGGCGCGGACGCATTAAGTTATTTCGCCAGTAATGCCATTGATATTGCTAATTTCGGCTCCAGTCCGGCAACCGCTGGCATTGTGCGTAAATTGCCGGTGGAAATTATTGGGGTGTCCGGCGTGATTGCCAGTTACGAGCGGTTAATTGGCAAAGACGGCATCAATAATATTAAAGATATCGAAGGTAAACGCGTGGCTTATCCGCCAAATTCCACCGCGCAATATGCGCTGGAAGCGGCGATCAGCGTCAATAAACTCGACCGTAGTAAAATCACCCTGCTGCCGCTGCGTCCGGCGGAAATGGTTGCCGCCTGGAAGCGTGGCGATATTGATGCAGGTTACGTCTGGGCACCCTTTGCTCAGGAGCTGGAAACCTCCGGCGGCCATCAGGTCTTCGCCACCAAAGATCTGCAAAAAGACGGCTACCTGATTTACAACAACTACGTGGTGCGCAAAGCCTTTGCCGAGCAGTATCCGGAAACGGTCAGCGCCTTCCTGCGCGTCCATCAGCAAAAAGTGGACGAATTTAAAAAAGATCCTGAGCGTGCGGCAGCCGTTGTGGCGAAAGAAGTGGGCGCGCCGGTCACCACTGCCGCCAATACGCTGGGTGGGCTGGAGTACCCGACTCTGAGCGAGCAGGGCACCGCAGCCTGGCTGGGCAACGGCACGCAGACTACGGATAGCGGGATTGGCAAAGCGCTGACCAAAACCTCCAGCTTCCTCGCGGGCATCGGTGAAATTCGCAAACGCGATATCCCGGCCAACTGGGACACCGCCATCAACTCGCGTTACATCCGGGAAGCGGCAGCAAAATGAGATTAGGTCAGCATGTCGCTATCAGCGTGGTGTCGGTAGCGATCTTTTTTAGCCTCTGGCAGATAGCCGCGACCCGGCAGTGGGTTGACCCGCTGCTGCTGCCGTCGCTGACGGATATTGGCCTAACCGCTGAAGAACTGCTGGCGGACGGTTACCGTCAGGTACCGTTATGGGAGCACATTGCCGTCAGCCTGGCGCGCGCGCTCAGCGCCTTTGCGGTGGCGATTGTTATCGGCATTCCGCTGGGGCTGCTGATGGGAATGTCCGACGGCCTGTCCGCCGTCCTCAATCCCTTCGTGCAGTTCCTGCGTCCGCTGCCGAAAATCGCGCTGATCCCGCTGGCGGTGGTCTGGCTGGGTATCGGCGAAGCGTCGAAATTCTTCCTGATCTTCATCGCCACTTTCTTAAGCGTAGTGGTGGGTGCCAGCGCGGCGGTAGAACGTATTGGTCGTTCACGAATTCGGGTGGCACAAACGCTGGGCGCGACGCGGCGGCAGATCTTCCTGCGCGTGGTGCTGCCGGATGCGTTGCCGGAATTGTTCACTACCGTCCGGTTGTCGATCGGTATTGGCTGGACGTCATTGATTGCCGCTGAAATGGTCGCCGCCAGTTCCGGGCTGGGCTGGATGGTGATCAACGCCAGCTCTTATCTGCGTACCGATATTGTCATGCTCGGTATTTTGCTGCTCGGCGGTATTGGCTATCTGCTGGATTTATTGCTTCTGGGGCTGCAACGGTTGTTTGTACCCTGGGCGGGGAAAGAGTGATGACGAGTCAAATCGCGCTGGAAAAGGTGTCGCTGACCTTTGCGGCAAAGCCGCAGCCGCTGAACGTGCTGGAGGACGTCTCGCTGACGCTGACGAAAGGGGAATTTGTGGTGTTGCTGGGGCCGTCGGGCTGCGGGAAATCCACCATTCTCAACCTGGTCGCCGGGTTTACGCGCCCGGACAGTGGAAAGGTGCTGGCAGGAGGGAAGCCGGTACAGCGACCGGGGCCGAACCGGGGAATGATTTTCCAGCAGCCGAACCTGTTTCCGTGGCTGTCGGTGCTGGATAACGTCACCTTCGGCCCGCGGCTGGGTCGCTATAACAAAGATGAAGTGAATGCCCTGGCGCTGGACTGGCTGGCGCGCGTGGGACTGAAAGGCTTTGAAAACCATGCGCCGTGGCAGCTCTCCGGTGGCATGAAACAGCGGGTGGCGCTGGCCCGCGCCTGGCTTCCCGGACCGGAAGTGCTGCTGCTGGACGAGCCTTTCGGCGCACTGGATGCGCAAACGCGCCTGATGATGCAGGAGTTGCTGTACAAGGCGTGGCTTGATACCGACACCACGCTGCTGTTCGTCACGCATGACGTGGACGAGGCGCTATACCTCGCCGATCGCATTCTGATCATGTCAGCGCGTCCAGGCAAAATCGTCGAGGAGATTGCCCTGCCGTTTGGGCGCGAGCGCGATATTGAAACCTTTGCGGAGCACCCGCAGTACGGCGAGATCAAACATCACGTCCTGCACCGCGTCCGTCAGGAGGCAAAACGTCATCTGAGTTAATCCGTCAATCAACTGTTATACCTGAGGTGGAAGCAATGAGCACAAGCGAATTACAGGCCCGTCTGGACCAGAGTATTGATCAACACCGCGACGACTATATTGCGATTTCGAAAGATATCCATGCGCATCCGGAAACCGGGAATAACGAATATTACGCCAACGAGGTATTAACGGCGCTATTAAGGAAACACGGATTCACCGTCACCTCCAACGTCGCCGGGCACGAAACCGCTTTTTATGCTGTAAAAGAGAGTGCGAAACCGGGGCCGACCATCGCCTATCTGGCGGAGTATGACGCGCTGATCGACATCGGTCACGCCTGTGGTCATAACATTATCGGCGTTACCAGCATTGCTGCGGCGATTGCGCTGAGTGAGACGCTGGATCAGACCGGCGGCAAGGTAGTGGTGCTCGGCACGCCTGCCGAAGAGGGCGGGCTGCGCGGCAAGGGCGGTATTAACGGTAACGTCAAAGCGCGCTTTGTGGAGCATGGTTTTCTGGAGGATGTTGATGTGGCGCTGATGGTCCATCCGTCCGGAAAAACGCGGCTCACCGGCCCGTCGCTTGCCAATAACCACCTCTATTTTCATTTCTACGGCAAGCCCTCACACGCGGGCAGTTCGCCGCACAAAGGCGTTAACGCGCTGGATGCGCTGGTGCTGCTGTACAACGGCATTAGCGTGCTGCGCCAGCAACTTCCTGACGGTGTGCGGGTTCACGGCATTATCACTAACGGCGGACAGGCACCGAACGTGATCCCGGAATATGCCTCAGGACATTTTTACATTCGTGCCGCCACCCGCGAGCAGGTTATTGAACTGGAACCACGTATTCGCGCCATTGCCGAAGGTGCCGCGCTGGCGACCGGCACCACGGTAAAAATCGAACATCAGGTTGGCCCGCGCGATTTTCGTATTAACCATGCGCTTAACGCGGTGCTGCTGGACGAGTTCACCGCTGCCGGGGAGCACGTCGATCTGAAGGAGAAAGAGGGGCTGGGGTCGACCGACGCGGGCGATATCAGCCATGCGGTGCCGACCGGCCATCCTTACATCAAAATCGGTCCTGACGATTTGATTGGTCATACCGTGGCGTTTCGCGAGGCGGCCAACTCCGCCAAAGGCTATGAAGCGCTGATTACCGGCGCGCAGGTGCTGGCGCGAACCGGACTGCGTCTGCTGACCGAGCCTGCGCTATTGCAGGATGTGAAAGACGAATTTGCCGGACGTAAGACGGCAACGCAGGCTGCATAACCCCTGACCGGAGCACAATGATAATGAAAATGCTGTTTTCTGCCGCCGCGCTGATGCTGGCGGCGGCTTTACCCTGGGAAACCGCGCAGGCGGCAAATGTAGATCGCAATGCGACGCTGAATATCGCCTATGGCAACCGTCCCGGCACGCTGGACCCGTATCTCACCACCAATAATGCGACCTCGGATGTGGATCGGCATATTTTCGAAACCCTGTTCACCATCAATGCCAAATTTGAACCGGTGCCGGAGCTGGTGCAGAGCTACACCCTGAGTGACGATCGTAAAACCTATACTTTCGTGCTGCGCGACGGCATTCACTTCCACGACGGGCAGTTATTGACCGCAGACGACGTGGTGGCTTCCATGAATCGTTGGCTGGCGACCTCAACGCAGGGGAAAGCCAACTTGCCCGGCGTACAGTTTGTTAAAGTGGATGACAAAACGGTGAGTCTGACGCTGCCCGCCCCGTCGTTAATCACCCTGAACGTGCTGGCAGATGTGAAAAACATCGCTGCGATTATGCCGAAACGCATTATCGACGCGGCGAACAGCAGCAAGAAACCGGTAACGGAACTGATCGGCACCGGCCCTTATAAGCTGGCGGAGTTTAAGCAGGGCGATTACCTGCACCTGACCCGCTTTGACCAGTATGTCTCGCGCAGCGAACCGGCGAGCGGGCTTGCCGGACAGAAAAAAGCAGACGTTAAGGATATCTGGTTCCGCTATATCACCGACGAATCTACCCGTCTGGCGGGGGCGATGACCGGCGAATACGATCTCGTTTTTCAGTTGCCGAAAGACAACATTGAAACGCTGCAAAGCGCGCCGGATATTTCGCTCTTCCAGCCGCAGAGTGGCGGATCGCTGATCACCTATCTGTTCAATAAGCATCAGGGGCCATTCGCCAACGTTAAACTGCGTCAGGCGTTTAACCTCGCACTGGATGTGCATCAGACGCTGCTGGCGGGCTACAGCGATCCGCGCTTCTTCAAAGAAGATCCGTCGCTGGGCTTCCCTGATCAGGTGGACTGGTATAGCGAAGCGGGCAAGCCGTACTGGAATCAGCACAAGCTGGACGAGGCGCGCAAGCTGGTGCAGGAATCGGGCTACAAGGGCGAAGAGGTGGTGATTATCGCCACCAAAGAGTATGCCGAACTGTATAACCTGGCGATTGTTGCCCAACAGGTGCTGAAGCAGATTGGCGTCAAGTCGCGCCTCGACGTTTACGACTGGCCGACCGTGCTGCAACGCCGGCAGGACCCGAAAAACTTCGATCTCTGCGCGCTGGAGTTCTCCATGCGTCAGGTGCTGCATCAGTATCCGTTCCTCGACTCGCGCGCGAAATTCCCCGGTCTGAGCAACAGTCCGGAAATCGATGCCACCCTGGATGCCATCAAACAAGCTCCGTCGCTGAAAGAGGCGAAAGGGCTGGTGGATCAGCTTAACGTCCAGCTCTGGCAGTATCTGCCGGTGATTGTGCTGGGACGCACCGCCCCGGACGTCGTGGCAATTAAAAGCAACGTGAAGGGGTATCAGGATCTGATTGGTCCGGTACTGTGGAACGTTAGCGTCAGCAAGCCCTGACCGGAGCACACGATGAAAGGGTTCCTTTTTCACCGTCTGCTGGCGCTGCTGCCGGTGCTTTTTGTGGTCTCGGTAGTCGTTTTTTGCCTGGTGCATCTGGCACCGGGCGATCCGGTCATGGTGATCCTCGGCAACGATGCCAGCCCCGGCGATATTGCCGCGCTGCGTCAGCAGATGGGGCTGGATAAACCCATCATGGTGCAGTTTCTTCACTGGTTCGGCGCGGTGCTGCGGGGCGACCTCGGCCACTCGCTGTTTCTGGATACCAGCGTGATGGGATTATTTTTGCAGCATCTCACGCCAACCCTGGCACTGGCGCTTTACGCACAGCTTATTGCCCTGACGCTGGGGCTGACAGGCGGCGTGGTCAGCGCCTGGCAGCACGGCAGATTAACGGACAGAGTAATTCGCGCGCTGGCGACGCTCGGCATGTCGGTGCCGGGCTTCCTGCTGGGACTGTTTTTGATTTTTGGCTTCGCGGTACAGCTGCGCTGGTTTCCGGTGGTTGGCTATCGCTCCACCAATGACGATCTGTTGCTCAACCTCTGGTATCTCACGTTGCCTGCCATCGCACTGGGTTTTCGCATCGCCGCGCTGATCGCCCGGATGACGCGGGCGGTGATGCTGGATGTATTGCAGGAAAATTTTATTAATACCGCCCGTGCGAAAGGTGTCCCTGAACGGCTGGTGCTGTTGCGCCATACGCTGAAGAATGCGCTGATCCCGATCTTAACTATCTGCGGTGAGTCGTTCGCCGGGCTGGTCACCGGCACTATCGTTATCGAAAGCGTGTTTGGCATCCCCGGCGTTGGATCGCTGATTGTCGATTCGATCGAGCGGCGTGACGTCACCGTGATTCAGGGTGTGGTGCTGATGATTACCGTTTGCTATGTGCTGATTAATCTGGCGGTGGATCTGCTGAGTTATTTCGCCGATCCACGCCTGTCCGTTGAGGGGGAGGAACAGTGATGTCCTCACGTAATCATACGCTGTGGATCTGGCCGATCCTGCTGGCGGCAATTGTTATCCTGTCGTTTTTTGCCAGCGCGATAAGCTCATGGGACCCCTACGATATCGATCCGCTGAGCCGTCTGAAACCGCCGGATGCTACCCACTGGTTCGGCACCGATAATTTTGGTCGCGACCTCTTTGTGCGCGTGGCGCTGGCGGTGCGGGTTTCGCTCTCCGTTGGCGCGGCGGTGGCAGTTATTTCCGGCGTGGTGGGCATGGCTATTGGCCTGCTCTGCGCCTGGTATCGTCCGGTCGATCGCATTTTAATGCGGGTGTGTGACGGGTTGTTTGCCTTTCCTTCACTGCTGCTGGCGATCGCCATCGTCGGCGTGCTGGGGCCGAAAATCTCCAACGTGGTGCTGGCGCTGTCGCTGGTCTATGTGCCCTGCATCGCCAGGGTGATCCGCGGCGCGGCAATGGTGATCAAAGAGAAAAATTTTATTGAGGCGCTGCGGGCGCAGGGCGCATCGGCTTCGCGCATTATCTGGCTTCACCTGCTGCCGAATGTCATTTCACCGTTTATCGTCCAGGTGAGCTGGGTGTTCTCGGTGGCAATACTTACCGAGGCGGCGCTAAGCTTCCTCGGCTCCGGCGTGCCTGCGCCGATGCCAAGTCTGGGCAATCTGTTGCTGGAAGGGAAAGCGGTTATTTTCACCGCGTGGTGGATGACCTTTTTCCCCGGCATCGCCATTGTGCTGCTGATCCTGGCGCTCAATATCATCGGCGACGATCTGCGCGACAGCGCCGATCCGGGGCTAAAACCATTGCCACGCCGCATACTGCGCCGCTTAAAACGAGGAGAACAGCATGGCTGAGACGCTGCTCCAGGTTGAAGATTTACGGGTCAATTTCGCTACCCGGCACGGCGTAGTCGCGCCAGTGCGTGGGGTCTCATTTCAGGTGAATGCCCATGAAACGCTGGGTATTATCGGCGAATCCGGCTGCGGCAAAAGCGTCACCGCGCAGGCGCTGATGGGGCTGCTATCGCCGCGTACCAGTCGTGTCGATGGCGCGATTACCCTGGCGGGGCGACCGCTGCATTCACTGTCATTAAAAGCACGCAGACGACTGAGCGGGCAGGAGATGGCGATGATCTTCCAGGACCCGCTCTCCAGCCTGAATCCGGTGCTGACCATTGGTTTTCAGATCGATGAAAGCCTGCGGCTGCATACCGCGCTTAATCGCGCAGAGCGACGGGAGAAGATCCTCGCCCTGTTACAGCAGGTTGGCATAAACGATCCTGAACGCTGCGCCAGCGCCTGGCCGCATGAACTTTCTGGCGGGATGCGTCAGCGGGTGATGATCGCTATAGCGATCGCCAGCTCGCCCGCGTTATTGATCGCCGATGAACCAACGACGGCGCTGGATGCGACGATCCAGGCGCAAATTCTCGATCTGCTGGATGAGATCAAACGGCAAACCGGGATGGGGATCGTCTTTATCACCCACGATCTCAGCGTTGTTGCCCGGCTATGTCAGCGAGTCGTGGTGCTGTATGCCGGAGAAGTGGTTGAAGAAACCGATGTGCTGACGCTGTTTGCTAATCCACGGCATCCTTACACCCGTGCGCTGCTCGCCGCGCGTCCTTCGGCGGACAGCCAGCCGAAAACCGCGCTGCGGGAAATCCCCGGCCAGGTGCCCTCGCTGCATAAGCCGCCGTCAGGCTGCGCTTTTGCCGACCGCTGTCCGCTGGCGCAGCCGCGTTGCCGGGCGCAGGGTCCGGCGTTACGGCCATTCGATACCCCCGCTCATCAGGTACGCTGCTGGCGGGCCGATGAAACCGGAGCATTACTGTCATGAATACACCGCTATTAACCGTGCGCAATCTGTCAAAAACTTTTCAGCGCCGTGGACAGAAGGTGCTGGCGGTGGATGACGTCAGCTTTAGCCTCCAGCCGGGGGAAACCTGGGCGCTGGTGGGCGAGTCCGGCAGCGGGAAAAGCACGACCGGACGGCTGTTGCTTGGCCTGACGCCAGCTTCCGGCGGCGAGGTGATATTTGAAGGCGTCTCGCTGCTCTCGCAGCGCGCCGCGCAATGGCGCAGCGTGCGCAAAGATATGCAGATGATTTTTCAGGACCCGCTTTCCTCGCTCGATCCTAAACGGACCGTCGGCTACAGCCTGGAAGAGCCGCTGATTATCCACGGCATCAAAAACCGTCAGCGGGCGGTGGCGGAAATGTTGACGCAGGTCGGGCTGAATGCGGAGGATGCCAGGCGCTATCCGCATGAATTCTCCGGCGGCCAGCGGCAGCGTATCGGCATTGCACGGGCGCTGATCCTCAAGCCGAAGCTTATTGTTTGTGACGAACCGGTCTCCGCGCTCGATGTATCAATACAATCGCAGATCCTCAACTTACTGATGGCGTTGCAGCGGGAGTACGGACTGGCCTACCTGTTTATTTCTCACGATCTGAACGTGGTGCGCCACATCGCCGATCGCGTCGGCGTCATGCATCGCGGTAAAATCGTCGAGCAGGGCGACAGTGAGCAGATTTTCGCTCGTCCCACCCATCCCTATACACGTTATTTGCTCGATGCGATCCTGCCCGCGCATCCGCCGGGAATGGATGCCGCCCGCCTCGCCGTCAACGGTTAACACCCGGAGGGAGTCGACCTGCGGGCGATGTCGGTTATAATGGGCGAGTAATCACCCGATAACCCGGCGCAACCCGCCTAAAATGAGTACCTTTGATGAGTGAAATGATTTACGGCATCCACGCGGTGCAGGCACTGCTGGAGCGCGCACCGGAGCGTTTTCAGGACGTTTTTATTCTGAAAGGACGTGAAGATAAACGTCTGCTGCCGCTTATTCACGCGCTGGAAGCCCAGGGCGTAGTGATCCAACTGGCGAACCGTCAGTATCTGGATGAGAAAAGCGAAGGTGCGGTGCATCAGGGGATCATTGCGCGCGTGAAGCCGGGCCGTCAGTATCAGGAGAACGATCTGCCGGATCTGATCGCCTCGCTCGATCAGCCTTTCTTTTTGATCCTCGACGGCGTTACCGATCCGCACAATCTCGGAGCCTGCCTGCGCAGCGCCGATGCGGCGGGCGTTCACGCGGTGATCGTTCCGCGCGATCGCTCGGCCCAGCTTAACGCCACGGCGAAAAAAGTGGCCTGCGGTGCGGCAGAGAATGTGCCGTTGATCCGCGTGACCAACCTGGCGCGTACCATGCGTCTGTTGCAGGAAGAGAATATCTGGATCGTCGGCACCGCGGGCGAAGCAGACCATACGCTTTATCAAAGTAAAATGACCGGCCCGATGGCGCTGGTGATGGGCGCGGAAGGCGAAGGTATGCGCCGTTTGACCCGCGAGCATTGCGATGAGTTAATCAGCATCCCGATGGCGGGCAGCGTTTCATCGCTCAACGTATCGGTTGCAACCGGCATTTGCCTGTTCGAAGCGGTACGTCAGCGCGGTTAATGGCGGGGCGCTGGCGGGCGGTAACCTGCCCGGTGGCGCTGCGCTTACCGGGCCTACGATCGGGCTCCTGTTCTGCTCCCCGTACGCCGATTTACACGCACAAATCTTTCGCCCGTAGGCCGGGTAAGACGAAGCCGCCACCCGGCAGGTTTGCGCGTATGACGCTCCCGCGCAGCGCAACGGCTAACCACACCGTCATCCTTTTTCTGTGACCTTTCTCCCACGCCCGTCCTCCCTGGCTGTCCATAATTATCTCCATTATGTCTGAAGGAGGAGGATGTTATGTCCTGGCAAACGCATACCGTTTTTAATCAACCAGTTCCCCTTAATAACAGCAACTTATTCCTCTCCGATGCGGCGCTCCGTGAAGCCGTGGTGCGGGAGGGTGCTGGATGGGACTGCGACCTTCTTGCCAGCCTTGGCCAGCAGCTCGGTACTGCTGAATCGCTGGAGCTGGGACGTCTGGCGAACCATAACCCGCCGGAGCTATTGCGCTATGATCAGACCGGTGCGCGGCTGGATGACGTGCGTTTTCATCCGGCGTGGCATATCCTGATGCAGGGGCTGTGCGCCAATCGCACGCACAATTTGCCGTGGCAGCCCGAGGCGCGCAGCGGATCGTTCGTGGCGCGGTCAGCGCGATTTATGCTGCATGCGCAGGTGGAAGCGGGGACGCTGTGCCCCGTTACCATGACCTTCGCCGCCACGCCGTTGTTGCTACAAACCCTGCCACCGCTCTTTAAGGAGTGGTTATCGCCGCTGCTCAGCGATCGCTACGATCCGCACGTGCTGCCAGGCAGCCAGAAGCGCGGGCTGCTTATCGGCATGGGCATGACCGAAAAACAGGGCGGTTCCGATGTGCTCAGCAATACCACGCGAGCCGAGCCGCTGGATGACGGTTCCTGGCGGCTGGTGGGGCATAAATGGTTTTTCTCGGTGCCGCAAAGCGACGCACATCTGGTGCTGGCGCAGGCGAAAGGCGGCCTTTCCTGCTTTTTTGTCCCGCGTTTTCTCCCGGACGGCCAGCGTAACGCCATCCGCCTTGAGCGCCTGAAAGACAAACTTGGCAACCGCTCTAACGCCAGTAGCGAAGCGGAGTTTCTGGACGCCGCGGGCTGGTTGATTGGTGAAGAGGGCGAGGGCGTGCGGCAGATCCTGAAAATGGGTGGCCTGACGCGGTTTGACTGCGCGCTGGCAAGCCACGGCATGATGCGGCGCGCGCTCTCGGTAGCGCTGTATCACGCGCATCAGCGGCAGGCATTTGGTAAGAGTTTGATCGACCAGCCGATCATGCGTCAGGTACTGAGCCGGATGGCGCTACAGCTTGAAGGTCAGACTGCAATGATGTTTCGTCTGGCGCGCGCCTGGGACCATCGGCATAGCGCAGAAGAAACGCTGTGGGCGCGGCTGTTTACGCCGGCGGCCAAGTTTACAATCTGCAAAGCGGGGATCCCGTTTGTCGCGGAAGCGATGGAGGTGCTAGGTGGCGTCGGCTACTGCGAGGAGAGCGAATTACCCCGACTCTACCGCGAAATGCCGGTCAACAGCATCTGGGAAGGTTCCGGGAATATTATGTGCCTGGACGTCCTGCGCGTGCTGGCAAAACAGCCGGGCGCGATGGATCTGCTGGATGAGGAGTACGCGGCGGTAAAAGGGCAGGATCGGCATTTCGACCGCGCCTGGCGGCAGCTTCAGCAGCGGTTACGCAGGCCGCTGGAGGCGCAGGGGCGAGAAATCACGCAGCAGTTATCTTTACTGGCAACGGGAGCGCAGCTTCTGCAATATGCCTCGCCGCCGTTAGCGCAGGCGTGGTGCCAGATGATGCTGGACACCCGCGGTAGCGCCCTGCTTAGCGAACAGGTGCAGGACGACGTACTGCTGCGAGCGACGGGCGGCACGATTTAACGCCGGAGCAGGGCATCGAATTGCGCCTGGCTGCCCTGAAACACGTTCAGATCGACAACGGTATTAATGCCCTGAACATGGCCGCGATTAGCATACTGCCAGAAGGTCCATTGCCGGTCGTAAGGCAGCGACGGCTGTCGCCAGATATCGCGTATCCATAGCGGATGCGCCAGGAAATCCTGCTGCAAATAGTCGTCATAAAATTCGCGCGTCGCGTAGAGGATCGCTTTCTGCTGATAGACCTGCTCCAGTTTAGCGGTCATGACGCGTAGCGCGGCGCTGACCTGCTCGCGATCCTGCGGCGTGCAGTTTGCGCCATATTCAAGGTCGATCACGGGCGGCAGCGCGTTTTTAGCCACAGGAACCGTGGCAATAAAATTTTGCGCCTGCTGTTCGCCGGAGGTACAGAGGGAGAAAAAGTGATAAGCGCCGGTTACCAGACCGCTGGCGCGGGCGTTTTGCCAGTTTTGCTGAAAGGTGGGGTCGCGAAACGAGCTGCCTTCAGTCGCTTTAATAAAAACAAACTGAATCTCGCGCGGATTTATTTGTGCCCAGTCAATAAGGTTCTGATGATGCGAAACATCAATGCCCTGAACGGGCCACTGCTGGCGAGAGGGATAATTAAAACGCAGCCAGCCTTCGTAGAAAGCCGTTTTGATAAGCCATCCGCAGGCGATAAATAATAAAAGCGCTGCCAGCCCGCGTCCATAGCGGTTCATAAACTCTCACATCCATTGTGTTATTTTGCTTTTTATACTCTGTCATTCCTCAGGCGTAAAGAATCGCCTGCACGCGCCAGTTGTCCGGATTCTGCTCTTCATACATCTGGACAATGCGATACCATGATGCGCCCTGCTCGTCTGCTTTACGCGCGACCACGCGTTCGACATCCTGCGGGTTGCCGGTAATATTATTGACCGAAATCAGGCCAATTTCGTTGAGGCCGGTAACGCAATCCGCACTGGCAAATTCAGCCGACTGCGCCGACGCGCCCGCAAATTTCAATGAGGGCAAAGCAAACGTTCTTTTCATTCTTCGCTCCTTTTCACTACCCCAACGTTTAGCGATGCGCTCCGTCGCGGGTGTTTATCCTGTTATCCAGTGTGAACATCATTTTGCACAGGAATTCGTGAATGGACGCAAAGCAGTGTAAATATCAATAAAGAGTCATAACCCCTTATTTACGATAAAGAATTGCCTGCGAATACCACTGGGCCGGGAAGATAGTGTCATCGACCATAATAATCACGTAGTAATCCGCTTTGGCGGCAACCGCTTTAGCTCTTATCGCATCTTCTGCATCCATTGGCGAACCATAAATCATTACGCTAACCGTACCCATCCGCTGCAATCCTTGCGTCTGGTTACGCTGGATCTCCTGGGGAGAATCGGTCACCGGTGGCGGCGCTTTGGGAGTTCCTTCCAGCACGCTACAACCGCTCAACAACGTAATCAGTATTAACGGAGCAATACGGCGCATAATTTTCATAACTCTTCTCCTGATAGCCCTAGTGTAGTGGGAATTGCCCTTGCATTTAGGGGAATGTTCCCAATTTGTTACCCCTGCCGCTATTTTCGAATGAAAATAGTTGAAAAATGTAAGCCACTTCTCAACATTCTGGCGCAGGCGTTTGTTTCTGCGCCTTGCTTATCAGGCGGGTGCATGGCATACCAGCATAAAAGAGGAGTAAATCTATGATTGAACTCGACGTGCGCACGCTGGCCGATATTGAAATATTACATACTTTTCCTGCGGGTAAAGGAGATCAGCCTTTGCCCTGTATTGTGTTTTATCACGGCTTTACGTCGTCGAAACTGGTTTATAGCTATTTTGCCGTGGCGCTGGCGCAGGCCGGATTCCGGGTGGTAATGCCGGATGCCAGTGAACACGGGGCGCGTTATCACGGGGATGAGCAGGGGAGAATGACTCATTTCTGGCAAATTTTGCAGCAAAACTTCCATGAATTCAGCGCGCTTCGCGAAGCAATAGTGCAACAGGGCTGGGTCGACGGGCAGCGGCTGGCGGTGGCGGGCGCGTCAATGGGCGGGATGACGGCGCTGGGACTGATGACACAGCATCCGGATATTGCGTGCGTTGCCAGCCTGATGGGGTCTGGTTATTTTACCCAACTCTCCTGCACGCTGTTTCCGCCGCAGGAAGCCGATTTTGCAGCGCAGCAGGACACGCTGGCCCGCTGGGACGTGACGCAGCAACTGGCCACGCTTGCCGACCGGCCTTTGCTGCTCTGGCACGGCGATGCAGACGATGTTGTCCCGCCGATAGAAACGCGGCGTTTACAGCAGGCGCTGGTGGACGCCGGGCTGGATCAACATCTGACCTGTCAGTGGCAGGCCGGCGTGCGTCACCGGATCACGCCGGAAGCGCTGTCCTGTACGGTCGATTTTTTCCGGCGTCATCTTTAAACGCGGGTTACTTTGACGCCCTGAGCTTCCAGCTTTTTGAGGATCTCCGGGTCGGCATTTTTACCGGTGATCACCTGGTCAATTTGCGCGGCCTGGCTGAACAGCATCCCCGCGCGTTCACCCACTTTGCTGCTATCCACCACCACCACCAGTTTGCCCACCACGTTAAGCATCTTCTGCTCGGCCATCGCGGTCAGCATATCGGTCTTATACAGCCCTTCAGCCGTCAGACCTTTACCGCTGGTAAACATCCAGTGCCCGGCATACAGACTGTTTTCATTATCCTGCGGGCTGAGCGTAATCGAGTGGCTCTTATTGTACTGGCCGCCCATGATAATGACGCTCTCATGCTCCTGATCGATAAGATAGTTAGCCAGCGGCAGATAGTTGGTAATGATCTGCACCGGTTTACCGCACATTTCGTGCCCGAGCAAAAAGGCCGTCGACCCGCAGTTAATCACCACGCTTTCGCCAGGGTTCACCAGTTGCGCTGCCGCTCTGGCGATACGCACTTTTTCGTCGTGATTCTGCGCCTGGTGAATGTTTCTTGGCGACCAGCGTGGCCGCTGTTGGCTAATGGCTTCGGCACCGTTACGGACTTTTTTTAATTTGCCGCTCTCGTCGAGCTTGTTGATATCCCGCCGCGCGGTTGCCGGAGAGATCCCAAGCCGGGCGATGACCTGTTCTACCGTTACGAAGCCAGACTGCGCCAACTGATCCAGTAAAATTTGATGTCTTTGCGCTTCCGTCATGAGCTATTCCGATTAAAAATGATGGGTAAAGATAATATTTGAAATAGCCTGAAATTGCTAAGCATAAGTTGAGATGGAGATTTATAAAGACGCTGCACCCGGCAGCGTCTTTGCGGACCCTTTACAGGAATGATTTGAACGGTAAATCAGGCTCAATAGTAAAGCAGTCATCGAAGCCGCGCGGATAGTGATACTCAAAGTTGTCCTTATCCAGCGGCCAGGTAAATTTGCCGCCCACCTGCCAGATAAACGGTTTAAAGCCGTATTTCAGACGATCTTTTTTCATCTCCCACAGCACGCGCAGCTCCTGCGGATCGGCCTGGAAGTTTGACCAGATATCATGGTGGAACGGAATGACCACTTTGGCGTTCAGCGCTTCCGCCATACGCAACATATCGACGCTGGTCATTTTGTCGGTAATACCGCGCGGGTTCTCGCCGTAAGAGCCGAGCGCGACGTCGATCTGATGCTCGTTGCCGTGCTTCGCGTAGTAGTTGGAGTAGTGGGAATCCCCGCTATGGTACAGCGAGCCGCCCGACGTCTTGAACAGGTAGTTTACCGCGCGCTGATCCATGCCATCTGGCAGCACGCCCGCTGCGCTTTGATCGGCTGGCAGGGTGATTAACGCCGTGCGATCGAATGCATCAAGCGCATGGATCTCGGTATCTTTGATTTTCACCACGTCGCCGGGTTTCATCACAATGCAGCGCGCTTTCGGCACGCCCCAGCCGATCCACAGATCCACACATGTTTGCGGTCCAATGAACGGCACGTCATCCGCGCAGTTCTGCATCACAGCCGCCGCGACGTTCACATCAATGTGATCGTTATGATCGTGGGTGGACAGTACCGCGTCGATCTGGCGGATAGCGAATGGATCGAGCACGAACGGGGTGGTGCGCAGGTTCGGCTGAAGCTTCTGGACGCCCGCCATACGCTGCATCTGATGGCCTTTTTTCATCAGCGGATTGCCGTGACTCTGTTTGCCGGTGCCGCACCAGAAGTCGACGCAGATATTCGCGCCGCCTTCAGACTTCAGCCAGATACCGGTACAACCCAGCCACCACATAGCAAAGGTCCCCGGCGCAACCTGCTCCTGTTCAATTTCTTCGTTCAGCCAGCAGCCCCATTCCGGGAAGGTGCTGAGGATCCATGATTCACGGGTAATGGTTGTCACTTTACTCATTGTACCGCTCCTGTTTTCATATTAAATCATAATGTGATTAGTTTTGATTTATAATGACATCGTTAGATCACCTTTGCAATGCAAAAATTTCTCATGGCGGCGCATTTTTGCCGTGAAAGCACATTGTTAAAAGGATGTTTCATCTGTGGATTGATTTTATTTTATTGTTTAATTTATTGATTTTATTGCAATTTAAAATTGTCATCTATAAATCTTACAAAGAGAAAGGAAATAAAGTGCGGGATGCGTCACAAATAATCAAAGACAATCTTTTTGTGATTACTTTTGATTGTTAGAGTGGCTGCACATTATGCACCACGTCGACAACGCGTTGTGCCCGCACTTTTGGAGAGCGTTATGGAGATCCTCTACAACATCTTTACCGTCTTCTTTAATCAGGTGATGACCAATGCGCCGCTATTACTGGGTATTGTCACTTGCCTGGGTTACATCCTGCTGCGCAAAAGCGTCAGCGTGATTATTAAAGGCACCATCAAAACGATTATCGGTTTTATGCTGTTGCAGGCGGGGTCCGGCATCCTGACCAGCACTTTCAAGCCCGTTGTCGAGAAGATGTCTAAGGTTTACGGCATTAACGGTGCGATTTCTGATACCTACGCTTCAATGATGGCAACCATCGAACGCATGGGCGATGCCTATAGCTGGGTGGGGTATGCGGTGCTGCTGGCTCTGGCGCTGAATATTGGCTACGTGCTGTTGCGCCGGATCACTGGCATCCGCACCATCATGCTGACCGGGCACATCATGTTCCAGCAGGCCGGGCTGATTGCGGTGTTCTTCTATATTGCTGGCTACTCCATGTGGACCACCATCATCTGCACCGCGGTGCTGGTGTCGCTGTACTGGGGCATCACCTCCAATATGATGTACAAACCGACCCAGGACGTGACTGACGGCTGCGGTTTCTCCATCGGCCACCAGCAGCAGTTCGCCTCGTGGATTGCGTATAAAGTGGCTCCGTATCTGGGCAAAAAAGAGGAGAGCGTTGAGGATCTTAAGCTGCCTGGCTGGCTGAACATCTTTCACGACAACATTGTCTCTACTGCCATTGTGATGACAATTTTCTTCGGCGCAATTCTGCTCTCCTTTGGGATCGACGTTGTTCAGGCGATGGCGGGTAAAACCCACTGGACTATCTACATCCTGCAAACCGGTTTCTCCTTTGCGGTGGCGATATTCATCATCACCCAGGGCGTGCGTATGTTCGTCGCCGAACTGTCAGAAGCATTTAATGGTATTTCTCAGCGCCTGATCCCCGGCGCGGTGCTGGCGATTGATTGCGCCGCGATTTATAGCTTTGCGCCAAACGCGGTGGTGTGGGGCTTTATGTGGGGCACCATCGGCCAGCTGATTGCCGTGGGTATTCTGGTCGGCTGCGGTTCCTCAATCCTGATTATTCCCGGCTTTATCCCGATGTTCTTCTCTAACGCCACCATCGGTGTGTTCGCTAACCACTTTGGCGGCTGGCGCGCGGCACTCAAGATTTGCCTTGTCATGGGCATGATTGAAATCTTCGGCTGCGTGTGGGCAGTAAAACTGACCGGCATGAGCGCCTGGATGGGCATGGCGGACTGGTCGATTCTGGCACCGCCGATGATGCAGGGCTTCGCCTCTGTTGGCATCGTATTTATGGCCGTCATTATTGCGATTGCGCTGGCTTATATGGTCTTCGCAGGGCGCGAACTGCGCGCTGAAGAAGACGCTGAAAAACAACTGGCAGAAACCTCTGCTCAATAAGGAGTTTGATTATGACCGTACGTATCCTGGCTGTGTGTGGTAACGGGCAAGGCAGTTCTATGATCATGAAAATGAAGGTGGACCAGTTTCTGACCCAGTCGAAAATTGACCATACCGTCAACAGCTGCGCCGTCGGCGAATACAAAAGCGAATTGAACGGCGCGGACATCATCATCGCCTCCACGCATATCGCCGGGGAAATTACCGTCACGGGTAATAAATATGTGGTGGGGGTACGCAATATGCTGTCGCCTGCGGATTTCGGCCCGAAACTGCTGGAAGTGATCAAAGAGCATTTCCCGCAGGACGTGAAGTAAGGACGCGCCATGAAATTACGTGATTCGCTGGCAGAAAATAATTCCATCCTTCTCCAGGCCGAGGCCAGTACCTGGCAGGAGGCGGTGAAGCTCAGTGTCGATCTGCTGGTGAAGGCAGATGTGGTTGAGCCGCGTTATTACCAGGCCATTCTTGACGGCGTAGCGCAGCACGGCCCGTATTTCGTCATCGCGCCGGGGCTGGCCATGCCGCACGGCCGACCGGAGGAGGGCGTCAAAAAAACCGGCTTTGCGCTGGTGACGCTGAAAAAACCGCTGGTGTTTAACCACGAAGACAACGACCCGGTCGATATCCTGATCACCATGGCGGCGGTAGATGCCAACACGCATCAGGAGGTGGGGATTATGCAAATCGTTAATCTCTTTGAAGACGAAGCCAACTTCGACCGTTTACGCGCCTGCCGCACCGCGCAGGACGTCCTTGATTTAATCGACCGCACTAATGCGGTAACCGCTTAAGAGGGAATTGAAATGTCACTACCTATGTTGCAGGTTGCGCTGGATAACCAGACCATGTCTTCCGCCTATGAAACGACCCGCCTGATTGCGGAAGAGGTGGATATCATCGAAGTCGGCACCATTCTTTGCGTCGGTGAAGGTGTGCGCGCCGTTCGCGATCTGAAGGCGCTCTATCCGCATAAAATCGTGCTGGCGGATGCCAAAATCGCCGACGCGGGCAAGATCCTCTCCCGGATGTGTTTTGAAGCTAACGCCGACTGGGTAACGGTAATTTGCTGTGCCGATATCAATACCGCCAAAGGGGCGCTGGACGTGGCGAAAGAGTTCAACGGCGACGTGCAAATCGAACTGACCGGCTACTGGACCTGGGAACAGGCGCAGCAATGGCGCGACGCGGGCATTCAGCAGGTGGTCTATCATCGCAGCCGCGACGCGCAGGCCGCAGGCGTGGCGTGGGGCGAGGCGGATATCACCGCCATTAAACGTCTCTCTGAGATGGGCTTCAAAGTGACCGTTACCGGTGGCCTGGCGCTGGAAGATCTGCCGCTGTTTAAAGGCATCCCGATCCATGTCTTTATCGCCGGTCGCAGCATCCGCGACGCCGCCGATCCGGTAGAAGCGGCACGTCAGTTCAAACGTTCCATCGCCCAGCTATGGGGTTAAGGAGCGGCTATGCTGTCGAAACAGATCCCGCTTGGCATTTATGAAAAAGCGCTCCCCGCCGGAGAGTGCTGGCTGGAACGCTTGCGGCTGGCGAAAACGCTGGATTTCGATTTTGTTGAGATGTCCGTCGACGAAACCGACGAGCGCCTTTCTCGTCTCGACTGGACCCGCGAGCAGCGCCTGGCGCTGGTGAGTGCGATTGCGGAAACCGGCGTACGCGTTCCTTCCATGTGCCTGAGCGCTCATCGCCGCTTCCCGCTGGGCAGCGAAGATGATGCGGTGCGGACGCAGGGGCTGGAGATTATGCGTAAAGCCATTCAGTTTGCGCAGGATGTCGGCATTCGCGTCATTCAGCTTGCCGGATACGACGTCTACTATCAGGAGGCCAATGACGAAACGCGCCGCCGTTTTCGCGACGGCCTGAAAGAGAGCGTTGAGATGGCGAGTCGCGCGCAGGTGACGCTGGCGATGGAGATCATGGATTACCCGCTGATGAACTCGATCAGCAAGGCGCTGGGCTATGCGCACTATCTCAATAATCCGTGGTTCCAGCTTTATCCGGATATCGGCAATCTGTCGGCGTGGGATAACGACGTGCAGATGGAATTGCAGGCCGGGATGGGACATATCGTGGCGGTGCATGTGAAGGACACGAAACCTGGTGTGTTCAAGAACGTGCCGTTTGGTGAAGGCATTGTCGATTTCGAACGTTGCTTTGAGACGCTGAAAGAGACGGGCTATCGCGGGCCGTACCTGATTGAGATGTGGAGCGAAACCGCTGACGATCCGGCGCGGGAAGTGGCGAAAGCCCGCGACTGGGTGAAAGCGCGGATGGCCAGCGCCGGTTTAGTGGAGGCAGCCTGATGCAAACGCTAAAACAGCAGGTATTTGAAGCCAACATGGATCTGCCGCGCTACGGTCTGGTCACTTTTACCTGGGGTAACGTCAGCGCGATTGACCGTGACCGTGGCCTTATCGTCATTAAGCCCAGCGGCGTAGCGTATGAAACCATGAAGGCGGAAGACATGGTGGTGGTGGATCTCGACGGGAACGTGGTGGAGGGACACTGGCGTCCCTCCTCGGATACCGCGACCCATCTGGAACTGTACCGCCGTTATCCGTCGCTCGGCGGCGTCGTGCATACCCATTCGACGCACGCGACAGCATGGGCGCAGGCAGGGCTGGCGATCCCGGCGCTCGGCACCACGCACGCGGATTACTTCTTTGGCGATATCCCCTGTACGCGAGCCCTGAGTGAAGACGAGGTACAGGGTGAGTACGAACTCAATACCGGCAAAGTGATTGTGGAAACGCTGGGTACGCGCGAACCGCTGCATACGCCGGGAATAGTGGTCTATCAACACGGTCCGTTTGCCTGGGGTAAAGATGCGCACGATGCGGTGCATAACGCGGTCGTCATGGAAGAGGTGGCGCGGATGGCGTGGATTGCGCGGGGTATCAATCCGCAGCTTAACCCCATTGACAGCTACCTGATGAACAAACATTTCATGCGCAAGCATGGTCCGAACGCCTATTACGGGCAGAAGTAATCAAGCGCTCCGGAGTCGTTCACATTCCTGGAATGTAACTGGTCAGGCTCCGGAGCCTTCCTTTGTTTGATGTAAACTGCCCGTCCCTTCAGCGTTGTCGAATTAAAGTGCGTAATGCGCTTGAGTTTAGGCAGGGACGCAAGTACTATTACGCGTCATTTTTCAGCCGACCTTTAACACGTTCCTTGCCTCCATGGGCCTCGGCTGACCCAGACAGGAGGCTGAATAATCCGTAAGGAGCAATTCGATGCGTCATTACGAAATCGTTTTTATGGTCCATCCTGACCAGAGCGAACAGGTTCCGGGTATGATCGAACGCTACACTGGTGCAATCACTGCGGCAGAAGGCACGATTCATCGTCTGGAAGACTGGGGCCGCCGTCAGCTGGCTTACCCGATCAACAAACTGCACAAAGCACACTACGTTCTGCTGAACGTTGAAGCGCCGCAGGAAGTTATCGATGAGCTGGAAACAAACTTCCGCTTCAACGACGCCGTTATCCGTAGCATGGTAATGCGTACTAAGCACGCGGTTACCGAAGCATCTCCGATGGTTAAAGCGAAAGACGAGCGCCGTGAGCGTCGCGATGATTTCGCTAACGAAACCGCAGATGATGCAGATGCTGGGGATTCTGAAGAGTAATTTCTGATGACCAACCGTCTGGCGCTCTCCGGCACCGTGTGCAGGATGCCCCTTCGAAAGGTCAGCCCATCAGGAATTCCTCATTGCCAGTTCGTGCTTGAGCATCGTTCTGTGCAGGAGGAAGCCGGGTTTCACCGGCAGGCGTGGTGCCAAATGCCCGTTATTATTAGCGGACACGAAAACCAGGCCATTACTCACAGTATAACGGTCGGCAGTCGCATAACCGTTCAGGGGTTCATCTCTTGCCACAAGGCAAAGAACGGCCTGAGCAAAATGGTTTTGCATGCCGAGCAGATTGAATTGATAGATTCTGGAGACTAGCCATATGGCACGTTATTTCCGTCGTCGCAAGTTCTGCCGTTTCACCGCGGAAGGCGTTCAAGAGATCGACTATAAAGATATCGCTACGCTGAAAAACTACATCACCGAAAGCGGTAAAATTGTCCCGAGCCGTATCACCGGTACTCGTGCAAAATACCAGCGTCAGCTGGCTCGCTGCATCAAGCGCGCTCGCTACCTGTCCCTGCTGCCGTATACCGATCGTCATCAGTAATCGGCCGCTGTCTATTAACGACTTTAAGAGGATAAGGTAATGCAAGTTATTCTGCTTGATAAAGTAGCAAACCTGGGTAGCCTGGGTGATCAGGTTAACGTTAAAGCGGGCTATGCTCGTAACTTCCTGGTACCACAGGGTAAAGCTGTTCCTGCTACCAAGAAAAACGTTGAGTTTTTCGAAGGCCGTCGCGCTGAACTGGAAGCCAAACTGGCTGACGTTCTGGCTGCTGCCAATGCACGCGCTGAGAAAATCAACGCACTGGAAACCGTTACTATCGCGTCTAAATCTGGCGACGAAGGTAAACTGTTCGGTTCCATCGGTACTCGCGACATCGCTGACGCTGTAACCGCAGCTGGCGTTGACGTAGCTAAGAGCGAAGTTCGTCTGCCGAACGGCGTTCTGCGTACCACTGGCGAGCACGAAGTGAACTTCCAGGTTCACAGCGAAGTGTTTGCTAAGCTGACTGTAAACGTAGTTGCAGAATAAGTTTTTATTCTGAAACACGCGTAAAAACGCCGACCCCCGGGTCGGCGTTTTGCTTTTCTGATTACTGCGCGCGAATAAAATTGCCGTCTGGCTGGCGGGTAAACAGCGCCTGCTTCCCGTCCCCCATATCAATCGTCAGGCCGGTCACTACGCCGCTGGCATTCTGACGAATCTTCACCATCTGACCTGATTGCAGCGTGCTTAACGGCTTGCCTGCGCCTTCCACCCTTGCCATCGCATACACATCCGTTGCCGGAAGATTATGGTCGCGGAACACCTGCGCCAGCGTTTTACCCGATTCTACACGGTAAGCACGCCACTGCTGATCTATACCCGGCGTAGGTTGCTGCTGTTCAGGTGGCGGGGTCTGCACCTGCGCCTGGTCGTCCGGCTGCTCCTGCACTGGCTCTGGCGCGACGGGCGCAACCGCACCCGGATCGTTAGACGGCGTGACGAGTTGAGTTTGCATCGGTTGCTGCTGCTGGGGTGGCGGCTGGATATCCAGTTGAGCATCCCGTACCACGGGCTGCGTCGTGCTGTCGTCGCCAGACGGAAGCAGGAAGCCGATGACGACCAGCACGGCGGCAATAATAATCCCCCGACGGTGCATCGGCGGAAGCGGATCCATGAGGCGAAAGTGATCCGGTGCATGCCAGATCCTCGCCAGGGTAGATTTTACGTCAACGCGCCCGGGCATGGCTTTCCTCCTGCTCCGCATATTTTAGTCCTGTACCATCAGTATAGTTGGCTAACTGCCTGATGTACGCAGCAAAGAAGGATTATGCGACATCAGAATAGGAAAACGCTTACCCACACATTGTTTCTGTTTCGCGGCGATTTGTCATCATTCCTGCGACAAAGTTTTACCCGATGCGACGTGGCTGCTATGCTGCCCGCTACTTAAATTGTATGAAAAGGAAAGACGATGACGACCCCAACGTTTGACACCATCGAAGCGCAGGCAAGTTACGGTATCGGTTTGCAGGTAGGCCAGCAGCTGAGCGAATCCGGCCTGGAAGGACTGTTACCGGAAGCGCTGGTTGCGGGTATCGCAGATGCGCTGGAAGGTAAACACCCGGCCGTGCCGGTCGATGTTGTGCATCGTGCGCTGCGTGAAATTCATGAGCGTGCAGACGCGGTACGTCGCGAGCGTTTTCAGTCAATGGCGGCAGACGGCGTTAAGTACCTGGAAGAAAACGGCGCGCGCGAAGGCGTTAACAGCACCGAATCCGGCCTCCAGTTCCGCGTGATCACCCAGGGCGAAGGCGCGATCCCGGCGCGTACCGACCGTGTGCGCGTACACTACACCGGTAAACTGATCGACGGTTCCGTATTCGACAGCTCCGTCGCCCGTGGCGAACCGGCAGAATTTCCGGTTAACGGTGTGATCCCCGGCTGGATTGAAGCCCTGACCCTGATGCCGGTCGGCTCCAAATGGGAACTGACCATTCCGCAGAACCTGGCCTACGGCGAGCGCGGCGCTGGCGCATCCATTCCGCCATTCAGCACCCTGGTGTTTGAAGTCGAACTGCTGGAAATTCTGTAAGGTCGATTCGCCTCCTCTTTCAGTGAAGGGGGAGGCGCTAACAGCGCAAGATGCTTAAATCAGAAAGATACTGGTGTTTTATCTTGCAAATACATTCATCAGGTGTATTTTTGTGAGCTGTTTATCACTATCTCAGTGATATAACACTCACTTTAAACATAAATTTAACATTAACGCCATTTCCAGGTATTCATCCCTCCGATTCTTCCCTACTATCGATGGATCCCTTAGCGGGAACGTCAAATAAGACACATTAAAGGCCATCAGAGCCAGAACAACACAGACAGGTACACAGGAAGATAATCACATGGTAGATCAGATAAAAGCCGTGGCCGACGAACAGGCATCCGGCGAGCAGTCTCTGCGGCGTAATCTCACGAATCGACATATCCAGCTTATCGCCATCGGCGGCGCGATTGGTACCGGCCTGTTTATGGGGTCGGGGAAAACCATCAGTCTCGCCGGACCGTCGATCATTTTTGTTTATATGATCATCGGCTTTATGCTCTTTTTCGTTATGCGGGCAATGGGCGAGCTGCTGCTGTCGAATCTCGAATATAAATCCTTCAGCGACTTTGCGGCGGACCTGCTCGGCCCGTGGGCCGGCTATTTTACCGGCTGGACCTACTGGTTCTGCTGGGTCGTCACCGGGATGGCGGACGTCGTGGCGATCACCGCCTACGCCCAGTTCTGGTTCCCCGGACTGTCGGAGTGGGTAGCCTCGCTGGCCGTGGTTCTGCTGCTGCTGGGGCTGAACCTTGCCACCGTAAAAATGTTCGGCGAGATGGAGTTCTGGTTTGCGATGATTAAAATCGTCGCTATCGTGGCGCTGATTATTGTCGGTCTGGTAATGGTGCTGATGCACTTCCAGTCGCCGACCGGCGTTGAAGCGTCCTTTACCCATCTGTGGGATAACGGCGGCTGGTTCCCGAAAGGGATTAGCGGCTTCTTTGCCGGATTCCAGATTGCGGTCTTTGCCTTCGTCGGGATTGAACTGGTCGGCACCACGGCAGCGGAAACCAAAGATCCGGAGAAATCTCTGCCGCGCGCGATCAACTCGATTCCGCTGCGCATCATCATGTTCTACGTGCTGGCGCTGATTGTGATTATGTCCGTCACGCCGTGGAACTCGGTCGTACCGAATAAGAGTCCGTTCGTGGAACTGTTCGTGCTGGTGGGTCTGCCTGCGGCGGCGAGCATCATCAACTTTGTGGTGCTGACCTCGGCGGCCTCGTCGGCGAACAGCGGCGTGTTCTCCACCAGCCGTATGCTGTTCGGACTGGCGCAGGACGGCGTGGCACCGAAAAGCTTTGGTAAGCTGTCAAAACGCGCGGTTCCGGCCACCGGTCTGACCTTCTCCTGCATCTGCCTGCTGGGCGGGGTGGTGCTGATTTATGTGAAGCCGGATGTGATTACCGCCTTTACGCTGGTGACGACGGTGTCGGCAATCCTCTTTATGTTCGTCTGGACCATCATCATGTGCTCGTATCTGGTCTATCGCAAAAAGCGTCCGCATCTGCACGAGCAGTCGAAGTTTAAAATGCCGCTTGGCAAGCTGATGTGCTGGGTATGCATGGCCTTCTTTGTGTTTGTGCTGGTATTGCTGACGCTGGAAGCCGATACCCGTGAGGCGCTGCTGGTTACCCCGCTGTGGTTCGTGGTGCTGGGGGTATTCTGGCTGCTGATAGGCAAAAAGCGGCTGGCGAACTTGCGCAAGTAAGTACTCCTGACCCTTAATGCAATAAAAAAGGCCGCTTATCGGGCGGCCATTAATAAGGTGCTCTCGGGCACCTTTTTTATTCGCCCGCCAGCGCGCGCGGGAACAGCACGTTATTTTCGAGGCTGATGTGCTCCATCAGATCGTCGATCATTTCGTTAATGCCTTTATACATCGCCTTCCAGGTGGTGCAGGCTTCCGGCGGCGGCGTCACGTTCTGGGTGACATGTTTGATTACCTCAACCAGCTCACCCGCGTCATCATGCTCGCTTTCCATCACGTTAATCGGACCTGCGGCCTGGCGGCCCATACCCTGTTTGATCATCGGGAACAGGATCTGCTCTTCTTTCATCATATGGCTGGACAGCTCTTCATGCAGGGCGGTCAGGTATTTGGTCAGGCCGCGCGGCACGTTCGGTTTATCCGCATGAACGCGTTCCACTTTGGTGGCCTGAAGGATCAGTTCAGGAAGCTGCTCACGGTGTCTGTCGTGATAGCGCACGATAATGTGATCGATGATTTCCGCCAGCGGGACGACGCGCCAGTCTTTCTCAATGGGAAGTTCGGCCAGTTTTGCCAGTTCGGCTTCGATAACCGCGACATCCAGCTCCTTGCGTAATGCCGCGCGTGCCAGCGTCTGTTTACCGCCGCAGCAGTAGTCCATATCGTATTTGCGAAACAGCGCGGAGGCGCGCGGAATAGAGAGCGCCAGCTCACCTAAAGCCTGGTCACGGTAGGTCATAGCAGTTACCTCATCATCAAAAATATAAGATGCATTTTAAATGCATCTTTAAAGATAAGGAATACTCCTTTGGGATAGTGAGCTAGTTTATTTCGTCGCTCAGGCGCTGGAGGGAGGGTTTCTCTGGCTTTGCGCGCACCGCCAGCACCACGCCGATCGCCAGCAGAATGATACCGCTGAAGGTCAGGAGCGGCGGCAGACTCTGACGCAGCAGGAAGGTATAGAGCAGCCCCGCCAGCGTTTCGAAGACGATCAGCGGGCCGACAATCACCGTCGGCAGCCGCTGGCTGGCAACGTTCCAGCACAGCGCGCCGACCCATGAGCAGAGGATGGCGATGGCGATCATCAGCGTGATAAAGACCGCCGGACGCGGACCGAAGGGCAGGGCGAAGGCATCTGCCTGACCACTCAACCACAGGCAGGCAGCGATATAGCCGGCCAGTGAGACCGGCAGCGTCACCAGCGCTTGCGCGGTGGCCCACATCATCGGGTTTTTATCCGGGTTCTCCCGCAGCCAGCGCGCATTGCGCAGCGCGTACCATGCCCAGCAGACGACGGCGATCAGTGCGAGGCCGATACCCGAGGCATAACGTCCCCAGCTAAAACCGGGCAGGCCGTGACGCAGTTCAGCAATGTTGACGCACGTCAGGCCGACGGCGATGCACGCCAGCGCCGGAGCCAGTTTTATCCAGGGCAATTTCCCGTCGCGCTGGCTATAAAGCAGGTTGGCAAACACCGGGATCACCACCGGCAGCGTGCCAATGATCATTGTTGAAATCGGCGCGCCGGTGCGCTGGATCGCACTGGCAAGGCAGGCATAGTAGATCAGGTTGCCCATCAGGGTCAGCGCCAGCGCGGTGAGCCAGTCGCGACGGTTAAGCTGTTTTAACCTGGCGCGTCCCAGCCAGGCCAGCGGCAGAGCAATCAGCCCCAGCGCCAGATAGCGTCCCATCGACTGCAATACCGCTGGGTACTCCGGCACGATCAGCGGCCCGACAAAAATTAATCCCCACATCAGTCCTGCCAGTAAGGCATACAGCACGCCGCTAATCATCATCGCTCCTGTTTCTCAATGAAGGGCAAGTGTAGACGCCAGGCGCATTGGAATATTGTACGAGATTGCGCATCAGCGCCGGGCAACCTGTTTTTGGTAGCGTACCGGCGTGATGCCGTAGCGGTGGGTAAAGGCGCGAGTCAAATGCGACTGGTCGGTGAGTCCGGTCGCCGCCGCGACCTGCGCGGCGGGCATGCCGTGGGTAAGAAAGTTTTTAGCCCGCCACAGGCGGATCGCCATCAGCATCTGGTGCGGCGTCACGTGAAAGTGCGCTTTGAACTGGCGCTGAAAATGATATGGGCTAAGCGCCACGACGTGCGCCAGTTCATCCAGCGTTATCGTGCGCATATAGTTATCGTGCAGATATTCCCGCGCACGCTCAAAGCGGTGATTGCCTTCGTGGACTACGGGCGAATGACGGGCATAAGGGCGGAAGGTATCGATCAGATCCAGAAGCTGTCCTTTCTGCGCCAGCGGATCGTCGGTCTGCCATAGGCCGTGTATTAAGGCGCAGATCTGGCGGGAGCGTAATGGATCGAGGCGCGTCACCTCATCAAACCACCAGTGACGGATGCCGGTTACCTCTTCAAGCAGGTCAGGATCGAGATACACCATCCGGTAGCGCCAGCCGTCGGCGGTTTCCGCTTCGCCGGTATGCAGCTCATCCGGATTCATGGTGACGACGGCGTTCACGGGCGCAACGTGCTGCGTACCGCGATAGCGAAAACGCTCCGCGCCGGATTCAATCGCGCCGATACCAAAGGCTTCGTGAGTATGAGGTTCAAAGGCGTAGCGTGAGATATGGGCGTGATAAAGCTCGACGCCGGGCACTTGCGCCAGATGGCGAAAGCGGGCGCGGTCTTTTTCATCGCTGAACTGTTCGGGTACACCTTGCACGAGGTTACTCCACGCGGACCATTTCTCTATTATCGAAGATGGTCCGCGCGGTGGCTACAAAAATTAACCCGTTTGTAACATTTACAGGATCGCTTTGACGCTCTCTGCCAGCGGCGTGGTCGGACGGCCAATGAGCTTGCTCAGGGTATGGCTGTCATCAAACAGCCCGCCTTTTGATGCGCCCACATCAGAATCCGCCAGCATGTCCGCCAGCGCGGCAGGCAGGCCCACGCCTTTCAGCGCGGCGGCAAAATCCGCTTCGCTGAGGTTCTGATACGCCACCTTTTTACCGCTCTGCTTGCTCAGCTCTGCCGAAAGCTGGCTCAGAGTCCAGGCCTCATCGCCTGCCAGTTCATAAACCTTACCGGCATGACCATCTTCGCTGATGACACGGGCGGCAGCGGCGGCATAGTCAGCGCGGGTGGCAGCGGCAATTTTGCCTTCCCCTGCGGCACCGATAAACACGCCGTGCTCCAGCGCGGCCGGAGCGCTGGCCAGATAATTTTCGCTATACCAGCCGTTACGCAGCAGTGCATAAGGAATGCCGGACGCGGCCAGCGCTTTTTCGGTGGCGACGTGCTCAACGTGCAGCCCGAGCGGGGATTTGTCGGCATGCAGCAGGCTGGTGTAAGCAATAAATTTAACCCCGGCGGCAGCGGCGGCGTTAATCACGTTCTGATGCTGAGTGGCGCGCTGGCCCACTTCGCTGGAAGAGATTAACAGTAGTTTCTCAACGCCGCTCAGGGCGGCAGTAAGGGCGGCTTCATTGTTGTAATCCGCCTGGCGGACAACCACGCCCTGCTGCTGGAGCGCGTCGGCTTTTGCCGGATTACGCACAATCGCCACCAGCTGGCTGGCCGGGACGGTTTTCAACAGGTCGTTAATCACGAGCTGGCCAAGATGACCAGTAGCACCGGTAATTGCAATCATGAGATCTTCCTTCTGTTTTGCCTTGTGTTGGATCACGCTAACACTTAAACTTACTTTTAGTAAGTACGCACAAAAAGGTTAGTATGAAGATGGCAAATTTGACTCTCAGCGAACAACTGCGCAACGGCAATTTATTTGCGGAGCATTGTCCGTCCCGCGATGTGCTTAAACACGTCACCAGCCGCTGGGGCGTGTTGATTCTGGTGGCGCTGCGCGATGGCACCCATCGGTTCAGTGACCTGCGCCGTAAGATGGGCGGCGTCAGCGAAAAAATGCTGGCGCAGTCGTTACAGGCGCTGGAGATGGACGGCTTCGTGAACCGGGTGTCATACCCGGTTGTCCCGCCGCACGTTGAATATAGTCTGACGGCGTTGGGCGAACAGGTGAGTGAAAAGGTGGCGGCATTGGCGGACTGGATCGAACTGAACCTGCCGGAAGTGCTGGCTACACGTGATGAACGCGCGGCGTAACGACGTCAGGCGAAGCCGGCAACGGGCGGCAGACAGTGCGTTACCTGCCCGGTGGCGCTGCGCTTACCGGGCCTACGGGCGGAACGGCGTAGGGATTCCCACGCAGGGAATGGTGTGTGATGCTTCTGTAGGCTGGGTAAGGCGAAGCCGCCACCCGGCATGTAAGGCTCAGGAGCCGCGATAGACTCCTGAGTCCGCCCTCTACTTGCTTAAATCCAGCTGATAAATTGCGAAACCAATATCATCGGTCGCCACCTGATGCATTGGATACTGGGCCTTCTCTTTAATAAACGCCGCCGCTTTCTCTGATGGCGAGGTTTCAAAGCGAATATCCAGCGTTGTATCACTGTGGATCGGTGCCAGACGCCAGTTATTATCCGCTGCCGGGTGGATCTCTCCGGCACGTTTCGACTCCGCACCAATCCATGCCGCCAGCACCGCGCGGTTTTCATCCGGAGAGGCAAACGCGATATGCTCGTCGCCCGTACCGGCAAACTTGCCGCCGTAAGCGCGGTAATTGTTGGTCGCCACCAGGAAAGTGGCGTCTGGATCGATGGGCTTGCCGTTATAGGTCAGATCCTTGATACGTTCCGCCTGCGGGTTCACGCTCTGGCACTCGCCGTCGTAGCGGGCAGGCTGGGTTACATCAATCTGATAATTCACGCCGTCAATAACGTCGAAATTGTAGGTGCGGAAATCGTCCCAGTTAATCAGCGCCTGCGGCTTGCTGCTGTGCGGATCGATTTGATTAAACTGCCCGGCTGAACACTCCAGCCACTCCTTCACCTCTTTACCGCTGGCTTTGACCACCACCAGCGTGTTCGGATAGAGGTAAAGATCGGCCGCGTTACGGAAGGTCAACTGCCCCTTTTCCACTTCGACATAGCTCGCCGGATCGTTTTTACGTCCGCCCGCCTTAAACGGTGCGGCAGCAGAAAGCACCGGCAGCTTCGCCAGATCTGGATCGCCCTGAATAAAATGCTCAACGTAGGCTTTTTGCGCGTTGTTCACCACCTGAACGGTCGGGTCGTCCTGTACCAGCGACAAATAACTGTACATGTTGTCGGCGGATTTTCCGATCGGCTGGCTGACAAACTCGCGTGTGGCATCGTGATCGGCTTTCAACACCTCGACCAGTTTTGCATCTTCTGCGGCCAGCGATTTTTTCGCCGCCACGTCGTAAATCGGCCGCGCTTCCGCTTTCGCCTGGCTAACCTGCCATTTTCCGCTGTTGTTATTTACTACCAGATCCACTACCCCTAAGTGATCGCCCCACATGCCCGGCATTACCGCCGGAACGCCGTTAAGCGTGCCTTTTTGCAGATCGACGCCTTTAATCGCGGCAAAATCCTTCGACGGGAAGACCGCGTGGGCGTGGCCGAACATAATGGCATCCACGCCGGGCACCTCGCTGAGGTAATAGACGGAGTTCTCCGCCATCGCCTGATACGGGTCGGCGGACAAACCGGAGTGAGCAATCACTACCACAATATCAGCGCCTTTCTCACGCATTTCCGGCACGTATTTGCGTACGGTTTCAGTAATATCATTCACCGTCACCTTGCCGGACAGATTGGCTTTATCCCAGGTCATGATCTGTGGCGGCACCACACCGATGTAGCCAATGTGCAGCGCGTGCGTTTTGCCCTCCTGATCCTTAACCTGCGTCTCTTTAATCAGGTAGGGCGTAAACAGCGGCTGTTGCGTTTTAACGTCAATGACGTTGGCATTCACATAAGGGAATTTCGCCCCAGCCAGCGCGGTTTGCAGATAGTCGAGACCGTAATTAAATTCGTGATTGCCGAGGTTGCCCACCGCGTAATCCAGCGTGTTGAACGCTTTATAGACCGGGTGAATATCACCCTTTTTCAATCCTTTCGCTGCGGCATAGTCGCCCAGCGGGCTGCCCTGAATGATGTCGCCGTTGTCCACCAGCACGCTATTGGTCGCTTCGCTGCGGGCGGCATTTATCAGCGTCGCCGTGCGGACCAGTCCGAATTTTTCCGTCGGGGTATCTTTGTAGTAATCAAAGTCCATCATATTGCTATGCAAATCAGTGGTTTCCAGGATGCGGAGATCCACTGTTGCTGCATTCACGCTCGCCGCAATCAACGTAGCCAGGAGCGTTACACTAAACTTAATCATCAGAGCCATCCTTTTTGATCTGAGGCACAAAAGAAAATGTATATACATTTTGTTGCTGACAGAAGTGTGAATCTTGCCATGTATTTCGATAACAAAAATGTAACTGTTATCACAGATGGCGAATTATTTTCGGATAGGGTATAAATAAAACAATGAGTTAATACCACTATCGTATGAGAGAGGTGGAAAATGCTACAACAAATATGCGAGCTTGCCCGGCATGCAGGTGATGCCATCATGCAGGTTTATGACGGCGTTAAACCGATAGAAGTGACCAGCAAGCAGGATGATTCTCCGGTAACGGCGGCGGACATTGCGGCGCATAACGTAATTATTGAGGGGCTGAAAACGCTGACGCCGGATATCCCGGTCCTGTCGGAAGAAGATCCGCCTTCATGGGATGAGCGTCAGCACTGGCAGCGTTTCTGGCTGGTTGACCCGCTGGACGGCACCAAAGAGTTTATCAAGCGCAACGGTGAGTTTACCGTCAATATTGCGCTGATTGAGCAGGGCAAACCGGTTCTGGGCGTGGTGTATGCGCCGGTGCCTAAAGTGATGTACAGCGCCGCTGAAGGTAAAGCATGGAAAGAGGAGTGCGGCGTACGTAATCAAATCCAGGTGCGCGATGCGCGTCCGCCGCTGGTGGTGATCAGCCGCTCGCACTCTAACGATGCCGAATTACAGGAATATCTTCAGCAACTGGGTGAACATCAGACAACTTCAATCGGTTCCTCGCTGAAGTTTTGCCTGGTAGCTGAAGGGCAGGCGCAGCTTTATCCACGTTTCGGGCCAACCAATGCCTGGGATACCGCCGCAGGCCATGCGGTCGCGGTTGCCGCCGGGGCGCACGTTCACGACTGGCAGGGAAGGACTCTCGACTATACGCCGCGTGAATCCTTCCTCAATCCTGGTTTCCGCGTTTCTATTTACTGAGCAACTGACGCAGCAGGCTCACCACCTGCTGCACTTCCTGCTGGGTCAGTGCGCCATCTTTCGCCCAGCGAACGCGGCCTTCTTTATCCAGCACTACCACCGCAGATCCTTTCTCTTCCAGCTGCCAGGCCTGGCGAGCGGCTCCATCGCTGTCGACAATAAACTGCGACCACGGGTAGAGCTTTTTATTGCTCTCAATGCTGCTACGCACAAACATGGCCGAGCCGGGGATGGCATCATCGGTATTGATGATGGTGGTGGTCTGGTATTTATCATGCGGGAAATTCGCCGCTTTGATCGCTTCAACCAGATTGGCATTTTTCTCTTTCGCCGAGGTGCGGCCCGCGATGTGTTGCAGCAGCCGCACTTTTCCGGCGAGCTGCGAGCTATTCCAGTTTTTATAGCTAAACTTGTCGTTACTCAGGATGAGTTCGCCACGGTCGGCGATGCCAACGGGCGGTACGCGCTGGTTGTCTTTAAAGTTATGAGCAGATGCCATCATCGGCAGTATCAGGCATAAAGAGGCCATCAGCGTTCGTAAAGTCATGGTGCTTCCTTTTTTGTACAGGTGATCCGACCACTTGCGGCGGAATGTTAATAATATGTGCTATTTTTAACCTTTTCCCGCAAGCAGGGTGCCAATTTGCGGTAGAGCGCACATATTCGAAAAAAAATGAAGGCTTATACTGCCTTTGTCCGATGTCTGAAAAGAAAATTCTGATTAATTGTAATCAAACGGTAAATAAACTTATGCATGCTGGGTCTCCCGGTGGTTCTGGTCTATAGTCATAGGGCATTAAATTTGCGTCTTAACCAGTTGGGCCAAATGTGGCACCACAAGGGCGTAATCTTCAGCAGGAGTTAAAAGAATGAAAATTTTCCAACGCTACAACCCGCGTCAGGTGGCGAAGTACGTGAAGATCCTGTTCCGTGGACGGTTGTACATCAAGGACGTAGGCGCTTTTGAGTTTGATAAGGGTAAGATCCTTATCCCCAAAGTGAAGGACAAGCAGCATTTGTCTGTGATGTCTGAAGTCAATCGTCAGGTTTTGCATCTGCAAACTGAGATGGCGTAATCAACGTGCTATGCAGTAAAAAATATAAGCAGTAAATAAAAACGGCCCCAGAAGGGGCCGTTGATGTTTCTGAGAAACCTGTTTTGCTATTGTACGTGCCGTTTTGCCGGGTGGCGGCTTCGCCTTACCCGGCCTACAAAATCATCAATAACAGCAGGTTGCTCACAATTGTAGGCCTGTGCAAGCGAAGCGCCGCCAGGCATAATTCCACGGTATTACGCTGCGCCTTTCTCTTCGGCGTCCGGCAGTTTCGGGGTCAGGACCGTCGGCCTACTGTCGATGCGCGTCACCAGCAACTGATCGATACGGTAGTTGTCGATATCCACCACCTCAAACTTAAAGCCGGAGAATTTAACCGAGTCGGTGCGCTTGGGGATCTTACGCAGCATGTACATCATAAAACCGCCGATGGTTTCATAGTTGCCGGACTGCGGGAAATCGTCGATATCCAGCGCCCGCATCACGTCATCGATCGGCGTACCGCCGTCAATCAGCCACGAGTTTTCATCGCGAGCGACAATCTGCTCTTCCATCCCCTGACCGATCAGATCGCCCATTAACGTGGTCATCACATCATTCAGGGTGATGATACCTACCACCAGCGCGTATTCGTTCATGATGACCGCAAAGTCTTCACCCGCCGTTTTGAAACTTTCCAGCGCTTCGGAGAGCGTCAGGGTATCCGGCACAATCAGCGTATTGCGGATTTGTAAGCCGCTGCTCAGCGCCAGGCTTTGATTGGCCAGCACGCGGTTGAGCAGGTCTTTTGAATCGACATAGCCGATGATATGGTCAATATCTTCTTTACAGACCAGGAACTTAGAGTGTGGATGTTCCGAGACTTTCTTCTTCAGGCTCTCTTCATCTTCATGCAGATCGAACCACACAACATTTTCACGAGAGGTCATCGATGAGGGAACAGTACGTGACTCCAGTTCAAACACGTTCTCAATCAGTTCATGTTCCTGTTTACGCAGCACGCCCGCCAGCGCACCCGCCTCGACGACCGCATAGATGTCATCAGAGGTGATGTCATCTTTACGTACCATCGGCAGTTTGAACAGACGGAAAATGTTGTTTGCCATGCCGTTAAAGAACCACACCAGCGGCGTGAAGATAAACAGGCAGAAGCGCATCGGGTTGATGATGCGCAAAGCCACAGCTTCAGGCGAAATCATACCGATGCGTTTCGGGGTCAGGTCGGCGAACAGAATGAACATGCCGGTGACAAGGGAGAAGGAGATGATAAAGCTTAGCTGCTCGGCCATTTCCGGGGTGACAAAGCGGACCAGAACGTTGTAAAACGCCGGTGAAAACGCGGCATCGCCGACGATACCACCGAGAATGGCCACGGCGTTAAGGCCAATTTGTACCACGGTAAAGAAGGTGCCAGGGTTCTCCTGCATTTTCAAAATGCGTTGAGCGTTGATGTTGCCGTCATCGGCAAGGAGTTTGAGTTTTATCTTTCGTGAGGCGGCAAGCGAGATCTCAGACAACGAGAAGAATGCACTCACGGCTATCAGGCAAAGTATTACTAAAATACTGTTTAACATATCTTATCCAGCCATAGGCCAGATCCTCGGAAGGGAAGTTTGAATGACACGATAAGCCGATCCGAAGGCACTGGATCGGCAATTTCCCCGCTAGTATAGCGTAAGGGAGGGGAGGGCTGCCAGAGGGGGAAAACGCCCCGACATCGTTGTCAGGGCGGTTAACGTGGGGTTTTCCGTATTATTCGAGCGCGGACAGAGTCGTTTTTCCGCTAAACTGGCGGCTGGCTTCCCCGCCCCAGACCTTGTCGTACTCATAACCGGTAAGCAGTTTGATCACCTGCCGGGTCTCGCCGTCACAGTCGCGATAGTCACCGCCGAGCTTACGCCGGGCGATCTCTTTGATCAGCAGTTTGTGCGTTTCACGGGTGAGTTTGAATTTGTAAGTGGTATAAAAACTTACTGCCAGCAGCGCGGCGGTGGCAAAAATCATCAGACCAATAATCGCGTGCAGAGCGCTTTCCGGCTGCATACCGCTGCCTTTTACAAAACCGGCTTCCTGCAACACAATGCCGATAATAAGGATTGCCAGTGCCACCGTACTTTTTCGTGTCAACACCATCACGCCCGCGAAAATACCTTCCCGCCGCTGTTGGGTGACCATTTCATCAATATCCGGGATAAAGCTGTAAATATTCCATGGGATATAATAGAGCCCGGCTCTGGCGACACCCAGCACGATAAACACGCCGGAAAGCAGCAGGGTGGGAACGCTAATTTTGGTCAGATACACGGTAAATAAAAATGCCAGCACAAAGAAGATGCAGCCATAGGCAAGGCGCAGTGCACCGGACGGCGTGACATTAAAGCGGTTAAGTAATTGCATAAATCCGAAGGTGCCCGGTACTGAGGCGAAGGCGGCAATACTTAACCAGCCGGAAACGGCAGAGGCATCCTGGTTCAGACAGTACACCACATAATAGGTAAATACTGAGCCGAAAACGTCCATCGCGGTGAACGAGAAAATATAAATAATAATATGCAGGCGGAAGGCGCGGATGCGGAACGATGACAGTAGATCCAGTACCAGATATTTCAGGTGATTAAGCAGGCCGCTACTGCGGTTAACCTCCGGCTGAAAATGTCCCTCTTCCTGAACATCTTTGGCTTCCCAGGTACACCACCATGTAGAGAACACCGCCACGCAGAAGATGACAGAAAAGAGCAGGCCGGTCAGCGTATAGGTGAACGAGTTATCTTTGCCGGTAAACTGCATAATCAGGCCCGGCACCGATACCGCCAGAAAACCGCCCAGTTGCGAGCAGATCATGCGCACGCCGGAAAGACGGCTGCGCTCGTTATAGCGGTTGGTCATCTCTGCGGCCAGGGTTTCCCACGGCACAAGTACCATTGCTGATAACAGTTCGATAGAGAGATAGGTTCCCAGATAATACCAGTAACCCATATCCGTGACCCATAATAAGGCATAGAGGAACATTAACGGGGAGCTGAGCAGCAGAAAAAACCGACGTCTGCCGAATTTTCTGCCAAGCCAGGTATTGCCAAAGTTATCGGTAATATAGCCCATGATTGGGCTGAGTATCGCATCAATAACCCTGGCAATAGCGAATATCGACCCGGCTTCCAGAACCGATAATCCGCAATAGGTAGTGTAGAAAAACAGAAGCCATGTTCCAATAATAGCGAAGGCACCTCCGCCAAATAAATCCGTCACGCCGTAGCCGATAGCCACGCCATAACCGACTCTTCTTTCAGTTGGTTTAACCATTTTTTTATTTCCAGATTGATGTAGGGTTTATAGCGCCCGGCCAGAGACAGGGCACGCTTTAACACTGGAATTGATGATATTAATAATTAATGTTAATCCATTGCCTTAATTGTGAAGAGCGATATATTGCCTCCACGATATGTATGGATTTTGCTGCCTGATTAATATTGATATAGTCACTATCTCCTCCATGCTGAATAGCCTGATAAAAGTGTTCTATTGCTTTTTGATGGCCAATTCCCCAGTAATTTTTGCCGTTGCCCGTGGGCGGATTATCATTGGCAAGAGAGATTCGCTCATTGCCAGAAATCTGCCACAGCGTGTTATCGCGAAGCTGTAACAGACCTTTTTCACAATGAATTACCAGCAGCAACGGGGAATCCGTGGTGTGGTTATTGGTGGCCCAGAATAAACCGCGTGCGCCGTTATGCAGAACTAAGGTCGCCATCGCGCTGTCTTCGGTTTCGATAGTACCGGCCAGCGGACCGCTATCGACCACGCCCTTAACGCTATCAACGCCATCAGCAAACCACTGCATCAGATCCAGCGTATGAATCGCCTGATTGATCAGCAGACTCCCGCCTTCGGTGGCAAAGCGTCCGCGCCACGGGCTTTCGGTGTAGTAACCTCCCGAGCGCGACCAGGTCAGCGCCGCTTTGATGCTGAGCATTTTCCCCAGCACGTTTGATGCCAGCACAGCACGGATCGCCCGGCTGGTAGGGTTGTAACGGTTCTGATAGCACACGCCCAGCATGCCCGACGCGTGATTAGCTGCTTCGGCAATGTCAGCCACTTCCAGACTGTTCATTCCCACCGGCTTCTCGCTGAAAACGGCTTTTCCTGCGGCCAGCGCGTCGAGGATCATGGTTTTATGCAGATAATGCGGGGTACAGATATGCACTACCTCAATGCGTTGATCCTGCAACATCTCCCGGTAGTCATGATAAAAATCACAGCCATAGGCCGCCGCCAGGGCTTGCCCCTTCACGATATCGGTGTCCACGATGGCGTGCAGATGCGCGCCCGGCGTCTGCCGCAGTGCTTCAACGTGACAGATATGAATGGCACCACAGCCGATAATCGCCGCGTTTATCGCCCTCATGGTTGACTCCTTAGCGGCCCGCGTTGGCCAGCATCTGCGCTTTGACGCACAGTTCGGCGGCTTTAAAGGTGTGCGCCTGGCTCATGGCGTTTTCTGTACGGTTGAGGCAGTCCTTAATCAGTTCACCGAAGAACGGGAAGCCGACCTTACCCGCGACCGGATAGCGGAATTCGCCCTCTTTATTGACCAGATACACGACGTCCTGCTCACCGCGCGTGATGTCGACGTATTTGCGGATCTCAATGTAGCCTTCAGTACCCAGCAGCGTCAGACGCCCATCACCCCAGCTCGACAGTCCATCCGGCGTGAACCAGTCACAGCGAAAATAGCCCGTCGCGCCGTTGTCGCCCGCCAGCATTGCGTCGCCGAAATCCTCGAACTGCGGATACTGCAGATGGTTGATGTTGCGCACCTGGCTTGCCACTATTCGTGCGTCGCTATTGCCGGTATAAAACAGGAATTGCTCGATCTGGTGGCTGCCGATATCGCAGAGGATGCCGCCAAAAAAGGCTTTCTCGTAAAACCAGTCGGGGCGTCCCTGGCCTTCACGATGCGGACCGGTGCCAAGCGTCTGAATCACCTGGCCTATAGCACCCTCCTGCACCAGTTGCCCGGCAAAGACCGCGCTCTCAACGTGCAGACGTTCGCTGTAGTAAACCGCATATTTACGCCCGGTTTCGGCAACTTTACGTTTTGCTGCGTCCAGTTGAGCCAGCGTGGTCAGCGGGGCCTTATCGGTAAAATAATCTTTTCCGGCATCCATGACTTTCAGGCCCAGTGCACAGCGCTGCGACGGGATCGCCGCGCCAGCCACTAACTGCACGCTGCTGTCGTTAAGAATGGTATCCAGCGAGTCGGCAATGTTTACCTGCGGATACTGACGAACAAAGGCATCGACTTTGGCCGGGTCCGGATCGTAGACCCACTTCAGCGTCGCGCCCGCTTCGATAAGCCCGTTGCACATCCCGTAGATATGGCCGTGATCCAGCGCGGCGGCGGCAATAATAAACGCGCCTGCTTCTACCACCGGCTGTGGTTTACCCTTCGGGGCGTAATTCATTCCATCATTGAGGCTCATTTTCGTGCTCCTGTATCGAGGTCTTTACCCAGCGGAATAGCGCCGACTTCGCTGAAGTTTTCTACCGAGGCGGCTTTTTCATAAAAATGGGGTGCCAGCGAGAGGAGGCCGCCGGTCTGGTAATAGGGATCGTCAGTGCTAATGGGCAGCGACACGATCTGGCGCGTGATCGACGATTTATAAATAGCGGTAATGATTTCCAGCGAGCGCTTGCCCTGGACGCCATCAATCAGCGGGGGGATATCCTGGCTGATGGCGCTGAGCAGGTTATCGATTTGCCCGCTATGTAGCGTCCACGTCAGCGCTGGCGTGGTGTGAAACAGATCGTTGAGGCGGCCTTCACGCTGAACATCATGCTCAGGCTGTGGGAAACCGTTGTCGGCAGAAACGCTGGCCCAGACGTCCCACGGCGCTGAGATGCGGGCTTTGTCGCCCTGAATGACGATTTTCTGATCTTCACCGTGGTGCACCACCGAGGCGGTAAGTTGAGTCAGCGCGCCGCTGGGGTAGCGGAAAATGGCGGCGGAGAGATCTTCCACTTCAGCATTATCGTGCGCGACGTTAGTCATCATCGCCACCACTTCTGACGGGAAGCCCAGCATCCACTGAATCGCATCGATATGGTGAACGGCGTGATTCAGCGTACAGCCGCCGCCTTCTTTTTCCCACGTGCCGCGCCACCACAGATCGTAATAGCAGTGGCCACGCCACCAGAACGAATCTACCTGCGCATGGCAGATGTTGCCAATCTCACCGGAATCCACGGCTTTTTTCAGCCGCCAGAAGGCATCGGTAAACCGGTTTTGCGCGATGATGGAGAGAACTTTGCCGCTTCGTTGTTGTGCCGCGATCATCGCGTCGCACTCCTGAAGCGAGACCGCCATCGGCTTTTCACACAGCACATGTTTCCCGGCGTCCAGCGCGTGAATGGCGATCTCCGCATGGACGTAAGGGGGCGTGCAGACGTCAACAATATCTACCTGCGCTTCGACGTCCAGCATCGCTTCATGGCTGCTGTACACGGTCGCCTCGGTTAATCCGTAACGCTGCTTTTTCTCCTCGGCTTTTTCCGGGTAGATATCAACCAGCGCGACGATCCGGCAGCGGTCGGCAAACTGTAAATAGCTCTGGATATGGTTGTGGGAAATATTGCCGGTGCCCACAATGGCGACGTTCAACATGCGATTTTCTCCTGATTTACCAGCTGCCGGAGGCATCCAGCGTGCGATTTTCGGATGTTTTTTCAACGGACGTAGCGATACGCTCCTGCAACAGCGTCAGGTAGCGAGCTTCATCAATCGGCAGATCGACCCAGTCATCCAGCCAGGTGGAGAGATGCATGGCGTTAGAGAGCGTCAGGCCGTTGATCCCCTCCTGACCGGGCGCGATAAGCGGTGTTCCGCGCAGCACGGCGGCGGTAAAGTTGGCGGTAATGACATGATGTTCGCTGCATTCCGCTGCGGTTGGAATAGTGACTTCCCAGCACTCCGGCTCGCCAAAACCATTCTGCCAGCGGGCGTTAAAGTCGGTTTCAGACTCGCGCAGCCGCCAGAAACGCAGCCTGCCTTCTTCCACGACGATCTTGCCGCGATCGCCAGCGATCTCCAGACGATTAGTGCCCGGCGCTTCGGCGGTGGTGGTAATAAATACGCCCGTCGCGCCGTTGGCATATTCGGCGTAGGCGGTGACCTCATTTTCAACTTCGATCTGCCGGTGTTTGCCGAACTGGCAAAAAGCACGAATGCGAACCGGCATGCCGACCAGCCACTGCCATAAGTCGAGCTGATGCGGATCCTGATTGAGCAGCACGCCGCCGCCTTCACCCTTCCATGTCGCACGCCAGCCGCCGGAGTTGTAGTAGCTCTGTGAACGATACCAGTTGGTGATGATCCAGTTGGAGCGGCGGATCTCGCCGAGTTCGCCGCTATCAATCAGATCTTTCACTTTCTGATAAAGCGGATTGGGGCGCTGGTTGTACATGATGCCGAACACCACATCGCTGTGCCGGGCGAAGTCGTTCATCTCACGTACCTGCGCGGTATAGACGCCCGCCGGTTTTTCGCACAGCGTATGAATGCCGTGGCGCATCGCCAGCATGGAGAGTTCCGGGTGCGCGTAATGCGGGGTGGCGACGATAACGGCATCAATTAGCCCGCTTTTTAGCATTGATTCGGCATCGCTAAAAAGCGTGACGTTTTCACCCACTAACTGACGTATGGCCTCATGTTTTGTCGGATCGTTGTCACATACTGCGGTCAGGCGGGCTTCGGGCACCGTACCTGCCAGTAAGTAACGGGTATGGACGGTACCAATGTTGCCCACGCCGATAATACCGAAACGAACGCTTTTCATGTCACATCCTGCATCGCTGAAATTAACAATCTCTGGAAAATAGAAAAGTGCATCGGCGAGGACAATGACAATTTGTGAGAATGCTCGCAGGGATGAGACAAATTTGTCCTTTGCGTGGTGAAAGCGCTTTAAAATCATGCGATTGTTTCTGCGAAATTTTGCAGATATTGATTGCGAGCGAGGTCACATTATGGCTGGCAGGCTAAAAATGAATCAAATTGCGGCGGCAACCGGCTACTCCATCAGTACGGTTTCGCGGGTGTTAAATGGCAAATCATATACCAGCGATAGTGCGCGCGAAGCGATTGTTCAGTGTGCCCGTGACCTGGGCGTTCTGGATGAGCTGACAACCGGCCGGTTATATGTGAAAAGCATCGCCGTCTTCGCCCCGCAGCGAACGTTTAACGCGCGCGGCGATATTTTTTATCTTGAGGTGACGAAGGGGATTGCTGAGGCGACGGCCGCCCAGAATGTGCATTTGAGTTATTACGGACTGGAAGAGCAGCGCCCGGACCTGAAACTGTTTCTTGAACAAGCCAGTAATAAGGATATTGACGCCATTATTATTATTGGCACTGATGATACGACGATTTTCAAACTGGCGGCCACGTTGAACAAACCCTGCGTGCTGATTAACTCTATCGACCGCGAGATGGCGCTGGACTGTGTTTCTCCCGATCATCGGGCGATTGGTTTTAGCGCAGCACGCTATCTGTTTGAACGTGGCTATCGGCAGATCCTCTCGGTAACCTGCCTGCGCCGGGAAACATTGCATATGCGTCTGGAGGGGATTAAAGAGGCCTACCGTTATTTTCGTCAGGCGTTCGATCCGCAACGCGATTTAGCGATCACGGAGACGTTTGCGCCGCACGAAGCCGAAGAAGCAATAAATACCTGGCTGGATTCCCACCCCAGGGAGCACTGGCCGGAGGCTATCTTATGTGGCAGCGTGGAGATGGCAGGCGGCGTGACGCGTGCGCTGGAACGGCATAATTTACAGGTCCCGGAGCAGGTGTCGTTGATGCTGACGGACTTTGCCTGGCATCTGGAAAAAAAAATGGGCCGATCGTTGACGGGCATCGCCGTTCCCTGTCGCGAGCTGGGCATGGAAGCGGTTCATCTGTTACAAAATCGGCTCAATCGTCCTCAGGCCGCAGTATTTAATTTGTTGTTACAGGGGAAAGTAGCGGAATATGGCACCGTATTGAACGCGACCCGTTTTGCCGCACGGGCAGAGCAAGTTATGCCTTCTGATCACTGAGGCGTTTTTATAAGCGGGTTGGAGGAAGGTGTGGCAGCCTGTCCCGGTGGCCTTCCTCATTTTAAATCATATTTGTTCTCACTTTTATCATAATAATAAAATCAACTCTCATCGGATTAAATATAATTAAAGCCCAGTATTAATATTAAATCAAAGAAACTCATCTTGCTGATAATAGCAGTGCATTTTTCTTTCCTGTTGTTTATAAATGAAAGTGGCTGGATGCATAACGTATTCATTTCTTGACGTTAATTATTTTATAAAGGATAAAAAATGCAATTAGACGCTACACTTAATTTTAGTAATGATACCTGGTATCCTACGCTTGATATCAGCGGATTCAAGGCCGTTTCTGCTGAGGGTATCAATATAAAAGAAAAAATGGTTCTGACGTTTAGCGCGCCGGGGAAAATTACCGAGGGCGATATTAACGTTTCGACTAACCCGTGGATCGCATTAAAAACTCAGATTGAATCCAGCGAAATTTCCACTGGAATTTACGATATCAAATTAACCATTACGGCTGCCGATGGTAGCGCCATTGGCAATGCTATTTCGCAAATCCATATGGGCGTTAATGTCTCTTCCGATACCGCCCCGAAATGGGAAACGTTCCGCAATACTTTCACCTTCGCGGCGGATGAAGAACCCCAGGTGGATGGCGAACTGGTGGTTAACTGTGCCGCGTTTCCTGCCGGGCTTGAAGACACGGGGCTTCAACTGGTGCTGGTACGCGGTGAAAAAAGCGAAGTGCTGCATCCTGAAGCGGGTGCGACCTCTTTCGCCATCTCTGCCGGTACTTACAGCGCCTCGGTGGCCGAACTGCGCACAGCGGATGGCACGGTGCGGGCAGCGGTGGTATTAAGCGCCGCTGAACTGACCATTGCTAAAGGCCAGCGTACCCCGCTGGATATTACTTTCGCGCCGGCGCAGCGTAGCACCACGCTGGAAATTGCCGTGGATTTACCCGCGGCTCACGCCTTGCATAATGAAGATCTGAGCGTGGTTTATCTGGAAAATGGCGTCGAAAAACAGCGCTATATCATGCGAGCCGGGCAGAAACAGCGTCTGGAGCAATTGCCGATTAATGGCCATTACAGCGTGCGTATTGACGATGTGAAGCTGAACAATATCCACTATACCGTTGATGCCATGAACGGCGCGCTGGACAACCGGTTCCATGCGCTTACCGTCACCAGCGCGCAGATCCGCCAGAGTGATGACGCTCAGGCTGGCTCAGCAAAACTGACCATCAATGTTAACGCCGAGAAAACCGTTGCTGCCGCTTTTGATCTGCGTCTGGTCGACGCCGCACGTCAGTATCACTTTACCGACCTGCCGATGCAAACGGGCAGCCACGCGCCGTCCGCACTGCTGGCGCAGGGCGTTTATCAGATTGCTTCCGGCACCCTGATCCATGACGGCATTGTGCATTATATTGACGTCGCACCACAGGTACTGCGCGTCGAAAGTAACGCGTCGCAGACGTTAACCGTGACCATCACCGAAGGCGCAAACCTGCGCGTGAAAGGGTTCCCTGACTATCTGAGTTTTGGCGGCTGTGCCGATATGTCACCGTCCAACGTCGACGATCTGGCTGAAGCACGCATCGCCTCCGTATTCAAATATTCCGGCGATGATGGTATGGGCGATGCTTCTGGCTATCTGGATCCGGCCAAAGAACCCACGCCGAAAATCATTGAAATGGCGCGTAATGTTTCCGCTAAAACCGGGGAAAGCGTGCTGCCGGTGATGGTGTCCTACACCTGTAACCTGTCGCTGGGTGACGTTGAGACTATCATTGATGATCCGGTTCGCCACGAGTTCAGCTTCGCTAACTTCATTCAGGCGCTGAAAATGGCGCAGGCCATGAAAGATGACGAGCATCCGGTCCCGGCGGGCTTTATCGTCAACCCTGACTATCTCGGCGAATGCCAGAAGTACGGTTTCTCCCCGGATTATCCGATTCCGGTCCGTCAGCCGCTGTCTAAAGCGATGGCGCATCACGGCGTTAATGTTGCTATCCCGGCGGGCATTACCGATACGCTGAAAGGCTACATTAAAGGTGTGAACTGGCTGGTCCGCGTGGTCGCGCCGGATGTGGTACTCGGCTGGCAGATCAACCTGTGGAGCGTCGGTGGTTCGCAGTGGGTCTACAACGATTTCACTTACGATGATGTGTTTGATCCGATTGATGGCACTAAAAAGCGCATGACTATCAATCCTGCGCTGGCGGGCAAACTCTCCGCCGAGTATGCGCTGCTGGTCGGGATCTTTGAAGAAACCGAATATACCGGCGCTAATGGCGTCTCTGCTGTCGCTAAAGGCGCGGATTTTATGGCGGTTGACCGCTATGAAGCCGATGACTTTACCGCACGCGCTTACAAAAATGGCTACTGCTACTCTCCGTTCGAGTGGGATCGTACCTTTGATTACTGCGCGTCACTGAGCCGTCACTTACGTCAACCGGTCCTGCCGTGGCAGATGCCGGCAAGCCGTCTGGCCAGCGTGAGCGAAGACGTGGGCGAACTGGAAGAGCAGTTCTGGGGCACCGGCGGCAGCTATCTGATGGGCCATCCGGAAATCGGCAGTTCAGTGGCAGCAATTAACCCACGCCTGCTGAATATCGAATTCCTGGATGTTCATACCAGCATGATGGGCCGCAACCCGCAGGAGCTGTTCAGCCGCCATGAGTGGGATTTCTCCGCGCCGAAATATCAGGATTTCCCGTCGCGCGGTATTTTCCATGTCCAGGTCGGTGGTGGTGCTACCACTGGCGTCGTAAGCGCAGTCAACCGCAACAGCAGCCGCTGGATGCGCGCAAAGCTGAAAGCTTATCGTGATGCGCCAGTGAAGTTCGGGAAGTAATTTGTTTTGATGTATTGTTACCCGCCGGAGGGCGGGTAACGCTTTTCAGAATCTTATGCCTGCGGCGGCAAACACACCCCAATTCCACCAATCCCACAATACCCGTACGGATTCTTATGCAGATACTGCTGATGATCGTCTTCCGCGTAGTAGAACGGCGTGGCGGTTTTAATCTCGGTAGTCACATGGCGCTCGTCACCCGCGGCCTGCATTGCCGCCTGAAAACGCTCAAGGCTGGCGTGAGCGGCGGCATCCTGCTCCGGCGTTAACGGATAGATCGCGGAACGATACTGCGTGCCATGGTCGTTGCCCTGGCGCATCCCCTGGGCCGGGTCGTGATTTTCCCAGAACACCTGCAACAGCTGTTCATAGCTGATGACGTTCGGATCGTACACTACGCGCACCGCTTCAGCGTGGCCGGTCTCCCCGGAACACACTTCGCGATAGGTCGGGTTAGGTGTATAGCCGCCACAATAGCCCGCCGCCGTGCTGTAAACGCCGGGCAGCACCCAAAACAGGCGTTCAACGCCCCAGAAGCAGCCCATCGCAAAAATGGCGATCTCCATGCCGTCCGGCACGTTGGTCATTGAGTGTTGATTGACCGCGTGAAGCGTTGCAACCGGCATAGGCGTATTGCGTCCGGGCAGCGCATCGGCCTGAGAAACAAACTCTTTTTTGTCGAATAAACTCATGATGCTGTTCTCCCGAAACAGAAATTGTCGTTAGGGTTGTAACGAGGCGTGTCTTTTAACACAATAAATATGCTGAATCAGACTAGATTTAAACATAAGAAATATTTGGGGTGTTGTCTGTTTTTCAAGTCCTCTTGTTAGGACTTTGTTACGATATGGGCGGTAGTTCGTTTCCAGTAGGGGTGGAGACAAGGATATTCAGGAGAAAATGTGCCACAGATCCGCCAGTTATGTTGGACCAGTTTACTGCTGCTTAGCGGCGCGGCCAGCGCCGCTAATGTCCGTTTGCAGGTAGAAGGGCTGACAGGCCAGCTACAAAAAAACGTTCGTGCCCAGCTTTCCACTATCGAGAGTGATGAAGTGACGCCTGACCAGCGCTTTCGCGCACGCGTGGATGACGCCATCCGCGAAGGGTTAAAGGCACTGGGCTACTACGAACCGACCATTGATTTTGAATTGCGTCCGCCGCCGGAGAAAGGACGGCAGGTGCTGATTGCCCGCGTCTCGGCTGGCGAGCCGGTGCGCATTGGCGGCACGAATGTGATCCTGCGCGGCGGCGCGCGGACCGATCAGGATTATCTCGATCTCCTCAATAAGCGCCCGGCCACCGGGACCGTGCTCAATCACGGCGATTACGAACGTTTTAAAAAAGGGCTGACCAGCGTCTCGCTGCATAAAGGCTACTTCGACAGCGAGTTCAAAAAAAGCCAGCTGGGTGTTGCGCTCGACCGTCATCAGGCTTTCTGGGATATCGATTACGACAGCGGCGAACGCTACCGTTTTGGTGCGGTGACCTTTGAAAACTCGCAAATCCGCGATGAGTATTTACAGAATCTGGTGCCGTTTAAAGAGGGTGATTACTACCAGTCGAAGGATCTGGCGGAACTCAACCGGCGGCTCTCGGCAACCGGCTGGTTTAACTCGGTGATTGTCGCCCCGGAGTTCGATAAAGCGCGTAAAACGAAGGTGCTGCCGTTGCACGGCGTCGTCTCCCCGCGCGTGGAAAATACCATTGAAACCGGAGTCGGCTACTCCACCGACGTTGGGCCGCGGGTAAAAGCGACGTGGAAAAAGCCGTGGATGAACTCGTACGGTCACAGCCTGACCACCAGCGCCAGTATCTCCGCGCCGGAACAGGTGCTGGATTTCAGCTATAAAGTGCCGCTGCTGAAAAACCCGCTGGAGCAATATTATCTGGTACAGGGCGGGGTAAAGCGTACCGACCTGAACGATACCGAAGCCGATTCCACTACCCTGGCGCTGTCGCGCTACTGGGATCTGTCGAGCGGCTGGCAGCGCGCCATTAACCTGCGCTGGAGCCTCGACCACTTTACCCAGGGTAATGAAACCCATACCACCATGCTGCTCTATCCGGGCGTGATGATCAGCCGGACCCGCTCGCGCGGCGGCCTGATGCCGACGTGGGGCGATTCCCAGCGTTACTCCATCGACTACTCCAACACGGCGTGGGGATCGGATGTCGATTTCTCGGTCTTCCAGGCGCAGAACGTCTGGATCCGCTCGCTGTATGATAAGCATCGCTTTGTGGTGCGCGGCAATCTGGGTTGGATCGAAACCGGCGATTTCGATCGCGTGCCGCCGGATTTGCGCTTCTTCGCCGGGGGCGATCGCAGTATCCGTGGCTATAAGTACAAGTCAATCTCGCCGGAAGACAGCGACGGCAAACTGAAAGGTGCCTCAAAACTCGCCACCGGATCGCTGGAGTACCAGTACAACGTGACCGGCAAATGGTGGGGCGCGGTCTTCGTCGACAGCGGCGAGGCGGTGAGCGATATCCGCAAGAGCGACTTTAAAACCGGCTCCGGCGTCGGCGTGCGCTGGCAGTCGCCGGTCGGGCCGGTGAAGCTCGATTTTGCCGTGCCGGTGGGCGATAAAGATAAGCACGACTTACAGTTTTACATCGGTCTGGGGCCAGAATTATGAGTTTATGGAAGAAAATAAGCCTCGGCGTGTTGATTTTTATCCTGCTGCTGCTGGGGACCGTGGCGTTTCTGGTGGGGACGAAAAGTGGTCTGCATCTGGTTTTCAGCGCGGCTAACCGCTGGGTGCCGGGGCTGCAAATCGGCCAGGTCACAGGCGGCTGGCGCGATTTAACGCTGAAAAATATCCGCTATGACCAGCCCGGCGTGGCGGTGAATGCCGGGCAGGTGCATCTCTCTGTCAGTCTCGCCTGCCTGAAACAGAGCAGTCTGTGCGTAAACGATATTGCGCTTTCGGATATCAACGTGACGGTGGACACCAAAAAAATGCCGCCTGCCGCGCAGAAGGAAGAAGAGGACAACGGTCCGCTCGATCTCTCCACGCCGTATCCCATCTCGCTGAGCCGCATCGCCCTGAACAACGTCAATATTAAAATCGACGACACCACGGTCTCGGTGATGAGTTTCTCGTCAGGGCTGGAGTGGCAGGATAAAAATCTGACCGTGAAGCCAACCTCGTTGCAGGGAGTGCTGATTGCGCTGCCGAAAGTGGCAAAAGTCGCCCAGGAACAGGTAGTTGAACCGAAAATCGAACACCCTGACCCTGACGAAAAGCCGCTGGGCGAAACGCTGAAAGATCTCTTCTCGAAACCGGTGCTGCCGGAGATGACCGATGTTCATCTGCCGCTGAATCTGAATATCGAAGAGTTTCGCGGCGAACAGCTGCGTCTGACCGGCGATACCGACATTACCGTGCGCACAATGCTGCTCAAGGTCAGCAGTATCGACGGCAATACAAAGCTGGATGTGCTGGATATTGATTCTAACCAGGGCACGGTAAACGCGACCGGCACCGCGCGGCTGGCCGATAACTGGCCGCTCGATATTACCCTGAATAGCACGCTGAACGTCGACCCGCTGAAGGGCGAAAAGGTGAAGATTAAGGTCGGCGGCGCGCTGCGTGAACAGCTTGAGCTTGGCGTCAACCTCTCCGGCCCGGTCGATATGGTGCTGCGCGGGCAAACACGCCTGGCAGAGCCCGGCCTGCCGCTAAATCTTGATATTACCAGCCAGCAGCTTTATTACCCGTTTACCGGCGAGAAACAGTATCAGGCCGATAATCTGAAACTCAAACTAACCGGCAAAGCCACCGACTATACGCTATCGTTCCGCACGTCGGTGAAAGGTCAGGAGCTGCCCCCGGCTACGATCACCCTCGACGCGAAAGGCAACGAGCAGCAGATTAATCTCGACAAGCTCACCGTCGCCGCACTACAGGGCACAACCGAGCTGAAGGCGCTGCTTGACTGGCAGCAGGCGATCAGCTGGCGCGGCGAGCTGGCGCTGAAAGGGATTAACACCGCGAAGGAATTCCCGGACTGGCCGTCGAAGCTGGATGGTCTGATTAAAACGCGCGGCAGCCTGTACGGCGGCAGCTGGCAGATGGACGTGCCGGAGATGAAAATCACCGGCAACGTGAAGCAGAATAAGGTGCTGGTCGAAGGGGCAGTCAAAGGAAACAGCTATCTGCAATGGACGATCCCAAAACTGCATCTGGCGCTGGGCCGTAATAGCGCGGACGTTAAAGGTGAACTGGGCGTCAAAGATCTCAATCTGGATGCCACCATTGACGCGCCGGGACTGGATAACGCGCTGCCGGGTCTGGGCGGCACCGCTAAAGGCTTACTGAAAGTCCGCGGCACCGTTGAGGCCCCGCAGCTGCTGGCGGATATTACCGCGCGCGGCCTGCGCTGGCAGGAGCTTTCCGTGGCGCAGGCGCGTATCGAAGGGGATATCAAATCCACCGACCAGATCGCCGGGACCATGAACGTGCGCATTGAACGTATCGTCCAGGGCGATCTGAACGTTCGATTGCTGACGCTGGAGGCGAAGGGCAGTGAGAAACAGCACCAGCTTCAGCTACGCATGCAGGGCGATCCGGTATCCGGCCAGTTGGATCTGGCGGGCAGTTTCGATCGTCAGGCGCAGCGCTGGAAGGGCACGTTAAGCAATACACGCTTCCAGACGCCGGTCGGCCCGTGGGCGCAGAACCGCGCCATCGCGCTGGATTACCGTAATCAGGAGCAGAAAATCAGTATCGGGCCGCACTGCTGGACTAACCCGAACGCTGAGCTGTGCGTGCCACAAACCATTGATGCGGGGGCGGAAGGCCGCGCGGTCGTTAATCTCAACCGCTTCGATCTGGCGATGCTGAAGCCGTTTATGCCGGACACCACCCAGGCCAGCGGGATCTTTAGTGGGAAGGCCGACGTCAGTTGGGACACCACCAAAGAGGGATTGCCGCAGGGTCAGGTATCGCTGTCCGGGCGCAATGTGAAAGTGACGCAGATGGTCAACGACGCGCCGCTGCCGGTGGCCTTTAGCACGCTGAATCTTAACGCCGAACTGCGCAATAACCGCGCGCAGCTGGAGTGGCTGATGCGCCTGACCAATAACGGCCAGTTCGACGGGCAGGTGCAGATCAGCGACCCGCAGGGACAGCGTAATCTTGGCGGTAATGTGAATATTCGCAACTTCTCGCTGGCGATGGTGAATGCGATTTTCTCCCGCGGCGAGAAAGCGGCGGGGACGCTCAACGCCAACCTGCGGCTGGCAGGCAATGCGCAAAGCCCGCAACTCTTCGGTCAGATGCAGCTTAACGGCGCGGAACTTGACGCTAACTTTATGCCGTTCGATATGCAGCCGAGTCAGCTGGCGATGAACTTTAACGGCATGAGTTCGACGCTTCAGGGCGTGGTACGCACCCGCCAGGGCGAAATTGCCCTGAACGGCGACGCGGACTGGAGCCAGATCGACAACTGGCGCGCGCGTATTGCGGCCAAAGGCAGCCGCGTTCGCATCACTGTGCCGCCGATGGTGCGCCTGGACGTGTCGCCGGATATCGTCTTCACCGCCACGCCGCAGCTGTTTACCCTCGACGGCAGCGCCGACGTGCCGTGGGCGCGGATCGTAGTTCATGAGTTGCCGGAGAGTGCGGTAGGTGTCTCCAGCGATGAAGTGATGCTGAAAAACGATCTTCAACCGGAGGAGCCGAAAACGGCGGCCATCCCGATCAATAGCAACCTGGTGGTCCATGTAGGCAATAACGTTCGCCTGGATGCGTTTGGCCTGAAAGCCAGGCTGACCGGCGATTTGAAAGTCGCTCAGGATAAGCAGGGGCTGGGCCTGAACGGACAGATTAATATTCCGGAAGGGCGTTTCCACGCTTACGGGCAGGATCTGATTGTGCGTAAGGGGGAACTGCTGTTCTCCGGCCCGCCGGATCAGCCGCTGCTGAATATCGAGGCCATCCGTAACCCTGAATCGACGGAAAACGACGTAATTGCTGGCGTGCGCGTCACCGGCACCGCCGACGAACCGAAAGCCGAGGTGTTCTCGGATCCGGCGATGTCGCAGCAGGAAGCGCTCTCCTATCTGCTTCGTGGTCAGGGACTGGACAGCGAACAGAGCGACAGCGACGCGATGACCTCAATGTTAGTTGGGCTGGGGGTTGCACAAAGTGGGCAGGTTGTGGGTAAAATCGGGGAGACATTTGGCGTAAGCAATCTGGCGCTGGATACCCAGGGGGTAGGCGACTCCTCCCAGGTGGTGGTCAGCGGTTATGTGCTGCCGGGTCTACAGGTGAAATATGGTGTAGGTATTTTTGACTCGCTGGCGACTCTCACGTTACGCTATCGGTTGATGCCTAAGCTATATCTTGAAGCGGTGTCTGGCATAGATCAGGCACTGGACCTGCTCTATCAGTTTGAGTTTTAGCAATGCGAATATTTGTCTACGGCAGTTTACGAAGTAAGCAAGGCAACAGCCACTGGATGACCAACGCTCAGTGGCTGGGCGATCACAGCATCGATAATTACCAATTGTACAGCCTGGGCCACTATCCAGGCGCGGTGCCCGGCGAAGGCACGGTCCTTGGGGAAGTTTATCGTATCGATGCTGCAACGCTTGCCGAACTGGATGCGCTACGCACAAAGGGCGGCGAATACGCACGTCAGTTGATCCAGACGCCTTACGGGAGCGCATGGATGTATGTCTATCAGCGGCCTACGGAAGGCTTAACGCGGATAGACAGCGGTGACTGGTTAGACAGACACCAGGACTAACCCTCGCGCCGCCTTCGGGCGGCGTTATTTTTTACGCTTCTCTGCGATTCTCACCCACATTTTTTAACCAATCTTCAACCTGTTGCTCAAAATTCGGTATGATTGAGCCATGCTGGGGTGAAGGAACCTTTTATGAAACAAATCCGTTTACTGGCGCAGTATTACGTCGACCTGATGATGAAGTTAGGGCTGGTGCGATTCTCTCTGCTGCTGGCACTGGCGCTGGTGGTACTGGCTATCGCCGTGCAGATGGCGGTCACTATGGTGTTGCGCGGGCAGGTCGAGAGTATTGATGTCATCCGCTCTATCTTTTTTGGTCTGCTCATCACGCCGTGGGCGGTCTATTTTTTATCGGTGGTCGTTGAGCAACTGGAAGAGTCGCGGCAACGTCTCTCCCGGCTGGTGCAAAAACTGGAGGTGATGCGCGAGCGCGACCTCAAACTAAACGTCCAGATGAAAGACAACATCGCTCAGCTTAATCAGGAGATTGCCGATCGCGAAAAGGCGGAGGCCGAGCGCCATGCAACCTTTGAACAGCTTAAAATCGAAATGAAAGAGCGTGAAGCGACGCAAATTCAGCTTGAACAGCAGTCAAGTTTCCTGCGCTCCTTTCTCGATGCCTCCCCCGATCTGGTATTCTACCGTAATGAGGATAAAGAGTTTTCCGGCTGTAACCGCGCGATGGAGCTGTTAACCGGGAAAAGCGAAAAACAGCTCATCACGCTTAAGCCCCAGGATGTTTACCCGGCCGATACGGCGGAGAAAGTGCTTGAAACCGATGAAAAAGTTTTCCGTCATAACGTCTCGCTGACCTATGAGCAGTGGCTGAGCTATCCCGATGGTCGCCGGGCCTGTTTCGAGATCCGCAAAGTGCCCTATTACGATCGGGTCGGCAAACGGCATGGCCTGATGGGATTTGGCCGAGACATTACCGAGCGTAAGCGCTATCAGGATGCGCTGGAGCGCGCCAGTCGCGATAAGACCACCTTTATCTCCACCATCAGCCATGAACTGCGTACGCCGCTCAATGGCATTGTGGGGCTGAGCCGTATTCTGCTGGATACCGATCTGACCAGCGAACAGGAAAAATACCTCAAGACTATTCACGTTTCCGCGGTCACGTTGGGAAATATCTTCAACGATATTATCGACATGGACAAAATTGAGCGGCGCAACGTGAAGCTCGATATTCAGCCGGTGGACTTTACCGGTTTCCTTGCCGATCTGGAGAACCTCTCCGGCCTCCAGGCGCACCAGAAAGGGCTGCGCTTCGTGATGGAGCCAACCCTGCCGCTGCCGCATAAAGTGACCACCGACGGTACGCGGCTGCGCCAGATCCTGTGGAACCTGATCAGCAATGCGGTCAAATTTACTCAGCAGGGGCAGGTGACGGTGCGTGTGCGCTACGATGCGGGCTCCACGCTTCATTTCGAGGTCGAGGATTCCGGCATCGGTATTCCGCAGGAGGAGCTGGATAAGATTTTTGCCATGTATTATCAGGTGAAAGGCAGCAATGGCGGTAAACCGGCAACCGGCACCGGTATTGGTCTGGCGGTATCACGGCGGCTGGCGAAAAATATGGGCGGCGATATCACCGTCGCCAGCCAGCCGGGTAAAGGTTCGGTGTTTACCCTGACGGTGAACGCGCCAGCGGTAGCGGAAGAGGTCGAAGATGCGTTTGACGATGACGACCTGCCGCTGCCTGCCCTGCACGTGCTGTTGGTCGAAGACATTGAACTGAACGTCATCGTCGCGCGGTCGGTGCTGGAAAAACTCGGTAACAGCGTGGATGTCGCCATGACCGGGACGGCGGCGCTGGAGATGTTTAAACCGGATGAGTACGACCTGGTGCTGCTGGATATCCAGCTTCCGGATATGACCGGACTGGATATCTCACGTCAGCTTACCCAGCGCTATCATCGTGACGAACTGCCGCCGCTGGTGGCGTTAACCGCCAATGTCCTGAAAGATAAACAAGAATATTTTGATGCCGGGATGGACGATGTGCTGAGCAAACCGCTGGCAGTTCCGGCATTAACTGCCATGATTAAAAAGTTCTGGGACACCGCTGACCACGAGGAGAAAACAGTGACTTCCACGGATAATGGTAAAACGCAAAATCTGTTAGATACCGAGATGCTGGAGCAGTACATCGAGCTGGTCGGGCCGAAGCTCATCACCGACGGCCTCGCTGTTTTTGAAAAAATGATGCCGGGCTATCTTAGCGTGCTGGAGTCGAATCTGACCGCGCGCGACCAAAAAGGGATTGCGGAAGAAGGGCATAAAATTAAAGGCGCGGCGGGCTCCATCGGCCTGCGTCACCTGCAACAGCTGGGACAGCAGATCCAGTCTTCCGATCTTCCGGCGTGGTGGGATAACGTTGGGGAATGGATTGAAGAGATGAAGCAGGACTGGCAGCACGATGTCGGCGTCTTAAAGGCCTGGGTAGCCGAACGCGGATAAAAAATGACCCCGGCCTGGCCGGGGTGCGCTAATACTGCGCCAACACCAGGGAAATCGTGGCTGCGCCTGTTTAATTAGCGTTCTTACACCAGGCACAGCAGACAAACTTGGGCCGCACGCTCATTAAGATAGCAAATAATAAATTATTTGTTACATGAATCAGTTAAATATGTGAAGCACAGCGGTTAAATCATATCTTCTAATGAGATCTAATCGGTTGCAAAAAGGAATAGCACGATGAAAAAAATAGGCGTGGTTCTGAGTGGATGCGGCGTTTACGACGGAACAGAAATCCATGAAGCGGTGATTGCCCTGCTGGCGATCGCCCGTAACGGCGCGCAGGCGGTCTGCTTTGCGCCGGACAAAAACCAGTCTGAGGTGATCAATCATCTTACCGGCGAAGCGATGGCGGAAAGCCGCAACGTGTTAATTGAGGCGGCACGTATTGCCAGAGGCGATGTGCAGCCGCTGGCGCTGGCGCAGGCGGCGGAACTGGATGCGTTAATCGTCCCCGGTGGGTTTGGCGCAGCGAAAAATCTGAGCAATTTTGCCGCTCAGGGCGCGGCGTGCCAGGTTGATCACGACCTGCAAGCGCTGGCGCAGGAGATGCATCGTGCCGGTAAGCCACTGGGTTTTATCTGCATTGCGCCTGCCATGCTGCCGAAAATTCTCGCTATTCCGCTGCGCCTCACCATCGGTACCGACATTGATACCGCTGAAGTGCTGGAAGAGATGGGCGCGGAACATGTGCCGTGCCCGGTGGACGACATCGTGGTGGATGAAGAGAACAAAGTTGTCACTACGCCCGCTTACATGCTGGCGGAAAATATTGCCGAGGCGGCCGCGGGCATTGAAAAACTGGTCACGCGCGTGCTGGTTCTGACGGAATGAGAAAAGGGCGTTCCTCGCTGTTTGTGTGGCTTCGTCGTATTGTGATACGCACGATGCTGGCCCTCGCCCTTTTCTGGGGCGGGGGTATTGCCCTGTTCAGCATCGTCCCGGTGCCGTTTTCTGCCGTGATGGCTGAGCGCCAAATCGGTGCCTGGCTGACGGGCGATTTCGGCTATCTGGCTCACTCAGACTGGGTGGATATGGATGACATCTCGCCCTTTATGGGGCTGGCGGTGATTGCGGCGGAAGATCAGACCTTCCCCCGGCACTGGGGCTTTGATGTCGCCGCGATTGAAAAAGCGCTGAGCCACAATCAGCGACACGAAACGCGCATCCGCGGCGCATCAACGCTCTCGCAGCAGACGGCGAAAAATCTGTTTCTGTGGGATGGCCGAAGCTGGCTGCGTAAAGGACTGGAAGCGGGGCTGACGGTGGGCATTGAGACGGTGTGGAGTAAAAAAAGGATCCTGACGGTGTACCTCAACGTAGCTGAATTTGGCTCCGGGGTTTTTGGCGTGGAAGCCGCGGCGCAGCATTATTTCCACAAGCCCGCGAGCAAATTAACAATGTCCGAAGCCGCGCTGCTGGCAGCCGTTCTGCCTAACCCGATCCGCTTTAAAGCCGATGCGCCCTCAGGCTACGTGCGCAGCCGTCAGGCGTGGATTTTGCGCCAGATGCGCCAGCTGGGCGGCGAATCGTTTATGGTTCAAAACAGACTGCACTAAGCCTGACGCGAGGTTAGCGTAACAGGCATACTGCCTTTCTGGCTTTCATCACCGGACCCCAGTGCTGCGACCAGCGCGGGCTGCTGCATAAAACGCGCCCACAGCCGCGCCTGTTTGCGGTGGCAGAACCAGGCAGACCAGCTGGCCAGCGGAATCAACGTGCTTTCACCGATATTGTCACAGACCACCGGGACTATTTCCGACTCGCTGATCCGACGGCAGAGAATATTTTGCGGTTTCAGGGTCATGGTAACGATGTGATTATCATGCAGATAACGCTTTAGCGTTTTTAATGCTTCACGCAGCAGGGCTGCATCGTGCTGATAGCGGCACTGGTCGGCAAATTCTTTCAGCGTCACAGAGGGTTTGCCGTCGAAATCCGTGATGATGTCATAGACATATCCCGTACCCAGGTCGGTCTCTACCGTTCCGTAATACTGCGGAATGCCGCTCCAGTCCTTGAGATAGCGTGAAAGATGTGCGTAGTAGCGCAGCTCACGCTTAATTTCTTTAAGACCGCTCTGGTCAGCGTTATAGATAATTTTAATGCAGCGTTGAGCATTTTCCGGGTGCGTATAGCACTGGCGGTGCCGTCCGGTTCCCAGCGGGATTTGGTCAGATAAGTAAATCATAAAGCCGTCCTGAAAATATTTGCTCACTCCTCATTAGTATGAATGAGGGACTTAAATGGAACCTCAACGGGCAAGTTAAGGTTTTCTTAAGGTTCACTCCGAACGTAAAAAGAGCACGGAATGTACAAATTAGGGTTGATGTGGCTTAACGGTCTTTTAACACTGATCGGCGTTCATTTTGTCAATCAAACTTGACAAGTGGCTCATAAGGCTTTCAAAGTCGCTTTCCGCAGAGGATTCTGATAATTTTCTGTAAACTAGGGAGCTTGCTTTTAACTCATCCGAATAAGCATCGTTACTGGCGAGATAATGTTTTGCGTCGTCTCTCATTTTTTTTGTCATGCTACGAGACGAGGCGATAAAAAGAGTAATATCAGAGGTGCAGGTGTTACTGCTTACCGACTTAATTTTGTCATAGCCTTTCATTAAATCGGCCAGAGTATTGGTATTGGCATCAATTCGGGCGAGCGTGTCGTTGTCAACCTGATCGAGCTGGTCTCCCATATCATGAGAAATTATTTTCTCATAGTAGATAACGCCATTGCGGAAATAGGCGAGAGAATTTTTTTCAGCAGACTCAAATTGCGCTTTCACCAACTGATTATCATGCTGTGTCATTTCATCTTCAAATGCATTTTCTGCTTTAATAACCTCCTCTATTTGTGCAATAAGTCGCGGCCCTTTTTGTTTGAATAGATCACCTTTATCGATAAGGTATTCTTTAGTGTTTGCGTACAGCGACAGTTCATCATTAAGAGGTTGTAGCGTTTTCAACTGTTGTAAATACGTCGCAGCAGCGTTATCAAGCTTTGGCAGGCTGGCGTTAATGGCTACTGCTTTTTCCAGTCGTTCAATTTTTCCGGATATAGGATCTTCGCTGAGAGTAGAATAGTTATCTAATGGTTTATCTTTTTTGATGTAGTCTGCCATGAATTGTTTTTGCTTCAGTAATTGATTGGCAAAATCCTCACCATAAGGCAGGTTGGCATATGACTGATAATTAGAAACATCAACATAGGCGTTATATTTAAGGATTTCCTGTGCTTTATTATGCTCGGTCAGGTTAGCTGGCGTTTCAACGCTGTTCTCGCTCACGCCTTTTTTATCATCACAGCCCGCTATCAGCGTCATGCCTGATAAAATAGCGAAAAAGAAAATCTTTTTATAATCCATGTTTATACATCCCTGTATATTAATAAGCTTACTTTATAACTTAATTATTAATATAGTATGGGAATCGATAAACGATTGCTACAGGGGAGGGGAGGAAAGGGCGCGATAACTATGGAAAAGTCCGGAAAAAGAAACTCATAAATAGATATGGCGAGGAATAAAACGCGATTGATTAAATCTGGTAATATATTGCCGTCCCTGGTGGCGGGACAGGCAATTAATCTTCGTCAAAACCCGAATTAAACAGCGCGATAACTGCCGCCAGCGCTTCCACTTCCTGCGGACCGGTGGCTTCAATCTCGATCTGGCGACCTTTGGCGGAATCCAGCATCAGCAACGCAATGACGCTATTGGCCTCCGCCTCGGTACCCTCATCATTACGCAGCAGCACTTCCGCGTCAAAACCCTGCATCAGCTCAAAAAGCTTCATGGCCGGGCGGGCGTGCATACCCAGCTTGTTGGTGACTTCAACAATCTGTTTGACGGTCATTTGCGTTTTTCCAGCGTGCGGTGACGGGACTGTACGTTTTTGCCGCGTGAGCGGAAATAGTCGGCCAGCTGCTCGGCAATATAAACTGAACGATGTTTACCGCCGGTACAGCCAATCGCCACGGTCAGGTAGCTGCGATTGTTGGTTTCCAGCATCGGCAGCCACAGTTCAAGGTAGCTTCGCGTCTGGTAGATAAAGTTATGCACTTCGGTGTGTCGGTCGAGGAACGCCGCTACGGGTTTATCGAGGCCGGTCATCGGACGCAGCTTCGGGTCCCAGTGCGGGTTTGGCAGAAAACGCACGTCGAACACGTAGTCGGCATCAATCGGGATGCCGTGCTTGAAGCCGAAAGACTCAAACACCATCGTCAGTTCGCGTTCACGTTTGCCGAGCAGCCGGGTACGCAGCATTTCCGCCAGCTCGTGCACCGACATCTCTGAAGTGTCGACAATCAGATCGGCGCGCGAACGCAGCGGTTCCAGCAGATCGCTCTCCTGATCGATAGCGCTCTCCAGCGACAGGTTTTTGCTGGAAAGCGGATGCAGACGACGGGTGTCGCTGTAGCGACGGATCAGCGTGTTGCGATCGGCATCAAGGAACAGAAGCTGCGGTGAAAACGCCTCTGGCAGATTTTGCATTGCCTGCTCAAAAATTTCCGGCGATTCCGGCATATTACGCACGTCGATGCTGACGGCAGCGGACGTTTGACGGTCAACCAGACTTTTCGCCAGTTCAGGCAACAGCACCACGGGCAAGTTATCGACGCAGTAAAAGCCCATATCTTCCAGCGCCCGCAGGGCAACGGATTTTCCCGAGCCTGAGCGACCGCTGACGATCATCAGTACCATGTACCGTTTCTCCTCAGTACAGCAAAGGGTAAAGCAAGATCCCTGCTACACATCATCACTGTTTTCAGTTTCGGTGATGATTTGATACAGCTCTTCATCACTTTGCGCCGCGCGAAGGCGGCGGCAAATGGTTTTATCCGCCAGCCGTTTTGCCACCAGCGAGAGGGTATGCAAATGCGTCTTCGTCTGGTCGGCAGGCACCAGCAGAGCGAACAGCAGATCCACCGGCTGATTATCGATAGCGTCGAAGGCAATTGGCGTTTCCAGTTGTACGAAGACGCCCACCGCGCGCAGCGTGTCCTCTTCCAGCTTGCCGTGTGGGATCGCGAGGCCGTTACCGATGCCGGTACTCCCCATCTTTTCACGGGTGAGGATCGCCTCGAAGACCACCTGCGGTGGCAGGCTAAGCTGCTTTGCTGCCAGCTCACTGATAATTTCCAGCGCACGTTTTTTGCTCTGGCAATGAACGTTACTGCGGGTACATTCCTGGTTAAGGACAGTGCTTAGTTGTAGAGCTGAATCATTATTTATCATAATTTCACCTAAGCGTCGCCTGACGCACTACGTGACATCAGGCGAGCACCGGGACAATCAGTGTTGTTTCAGTTTATCTTTATGTTTGGTTAGCTGTCGCGCCAGTTTATCAATTAAACCGTCGATAGCCGCGTACATATCCTGCCCTTCCGCACTGGCATGAATTTCCCCCCCGTTGACATGCAGGGTGGCATCCGAAATGTGAGTCACTTTCTCCACTTTTAACACAATGTAGACCTGATTGATGCGGTCAAAATACTGCTCCAGCTTAGCAAATTTCGTGCTGACAAAATCGCGGAGTGCGTCAGTAATCTCGACATTGTGTCCAGTGATGTTGAGCTGCATAGTGTCTTCCTTATCGGTTGGGTCACACCAGCTGTTTACGCTGGTTAGACGGCGGAATGGATAAAGACTCTCGATACTTCGCAACGGTGCGGCGTGCCACCATAATCCCCTGATCCGACAGCATGGTCGTTAGCTTGCTGTCGCTCAGCGGTTTGGCGGGATTTTCCGCAGCGATCAACTTTTTCACCAGCGCGCGGATCGCCGTCGACGAGGCTTCGCCGCCGCCTTCGGTATTCACATGGCTGGAGAAAAAATATTTCAGTTCAAAAATGCCTCGCGGACTGTGCAGATACTTCTGGGTGGTCACGCGGGAAATAGTGGATTCATGCATCTCGACGGCCTGGGCGATATCGGCCAGCACCATCGGTTTCATATACTCTTCGCCCTGTTCAAAGAACGCCTGCTGCTGTTCGACGATACAGCGGCTGACGCGCAGCAGGGTGTCGTTGCGGCTCTCCAGGCTTTTAATCAGCCATTTCGCTTCCTGAAGATTGCTGCGAATGTACTGGTTATCCGCATCGTTACGAGTGCTGCCGCCCATCGCCGCGTAGTGCTGATTAATTTGCAAACGCGGAATGCTGTCGGAATTCAGTTCGACCACCCAGTGACCGCTGACTTTGCGCACCAGCACGTCCGGAATGACATATTCCGGCTCGCCGGTCTGGATCGACTGACCCGGACGCGGATCCAGCGACTGAATAAGATTCACCGCCTCTTTCAGCACCTCTTCCTTCAGGCGAGTGACGCGCATCAGGGTGCGAAAATCATGGTTGGCGAGCAGATCAAGATGGTTGCTGATAATCAGCTGCGCTTCGGCGATCCAGGGGGTCGTTTTGGCAAACTGCGAGAGCTGGATCAGCAGGCAGTCGCGCAGATCTTTCGCGGCAACGCCGACCGGATCGAACCGCTGCACACGCTTTAGCACGGCTTCCACTTCGTCCAGCCCGATATCGCCATCGCCCATGCTTTCGAGGATGTCTTCAACGGAGATGGTCAGATAACCGGTGTCGTCAACCGCATCGACAATCGAGGTCGCAATGGCGCGATCGGTGTCGGAGAACGGCGTCAGCTCGACCTGCCACATCAGATAGTCCTGAAGAGACTGGGTGGTTTCGCCCTGATAAACGGGCAGTTCGTCATCCTGATAGTCCACGCCATTACCGGAAGGGGTGCCGGCGGTGTAGATTTCGTCCCAGCTGGCGTCCAGAGGAAGCTCCTCCGGCATATCTTTTTGTTCCAGCGCGTCAACGCTGTCCAGCGATTCGTTGTCCGGGGATTCTTTGGCGTCTATCTCATCGTGAAGATCGGTTTGCTCAAGCAGTGGATTACTTTCCAGTGCCTGTTGGAGTTCTTGCTGTAATTCCAGCGTCGACAGTTGCAGCAGGCGGATGGCCTGTTGCAGCTGCGGCGTCATCGCAAGCTGTTGACTAAACCTTAATTGCAAACCTTGCTTCATATTCAGAGCGATTTTCTCCCGAGTTGAGATCACTGACTTTTTACACTCCACCCTTCAGGCCGCGCCGTGAATGATGAAGTGTCTACACCGTATCAGAGTCTGAAGTCTTCCCCAAGATATACGCGCTTAACTTGTTCGTCTTTAAGGATTTCGTCTGGCGTACCGTGGGCGATCAGATGGCCCTGACTCACGATATACGCTCGTTCACAGACGGCTAACGTTTCACGCACGTTGTGATCGGTGATTAGAACGCCGAGGCCGCTGTCGCGCAGATGCTCGATAATGCGTTTGATATCAATAACGGAAATCGGGTCAACGCCCGCAAAGGGTTCATCCAGCAGGATAAATTTAGGATTCGCTGCCAGCGCACGGGCGATTTCCACGCGGCGACGTTCACCACCGGAAAGGGCCTGGCCGAGGCTGTCACGCAGATGCTCGATATGAAACTCTTCCATCAGCTCGTTCGCGCGGTCTTCCCGCTGTTCTGAGGTCAGATCGTCGCGAATTTGCAGGACGGCCATCAGGTTATCAAACACGCTGAGGCGGCGGAAAATAGACGCTTCCTGCGGCAAATAACCGATGCCACGGCGCGCACGGGCATGAAGCGGCAGCAGGCTAATGTCTTCATCGTCGATAATGATATTGCCCGCATCGCGCGAGACAATGCCCACGACCATATAGAACGTGGTGGTTTTACCCGCACCGTTAGGGCCAAGTAACCCGACAATCTCGCCGGATTTCACGGTCAGACTAACGTCTTCCACTACCCGGCGGCCTTTATAGGCCTTCGCAAGGTTCTTTGCAGTTAATGTTGCCATATTGGATTAGTTACTCTTTTTCTGAGCCGGGGCCTGATTGTTGCTTTTATCTTGCAGTTGCGACGGTACCAGCACGGTGGTGACGCGTTTGCCTTTTTCGCTAAACGCCTGCATTTTCTGCTCTTTCACCAGATAGGTAATTTTGTCGCCTTTAATATTGCTGTCGACCTGCTCAAGGAACGCGTTGCCGGTGAGAACCACGAAATCATTTTGCAGCTCGTAGTGCATCTGCGACGCGCGGCCTTTAACCGGTTTGCCGTTGTCCTGCATTTGGTAGAAGGTTGCCGGATTACCGTAGCCGTCGATCACTTCTTTGCCTTTCTCGCCGCCAGGACGGGTGACAACCACTTTTTCGGCGTTAAGTTTGATCGTCCCCTGAGTAACGATGACGTTACCGGTGAAGGTGACGATATTGCCCTGCATATCCAGCGACTGCTGATCGGACTCAATATGAATGGGCTGATCGGTATCGCCCGTTTTCGCCAGCGCGGGAAGACTGGCGGCCAGAAGCGCACTGGTCAGTACAAGCTTAAGGCTGAGTTTGTGTGTTTTGAATTTCATATGAGGTTCTAACCTTTTCAATCAGCTCGGCGGTTTTGTTGCGTAAATTTCCGCGCATTTTCAGGCCGCTGGAATTAAATGTCGTACCGTATAACGTCACTAAATCATCAGAGGTCACGTCCTGCGTGATTAGGTTGATTTTAGCGTTATCCGTCGTAATTTTGCGCAGTTGAGCGTCCGGTGTCAGGGCGTTTACCTCAACGTGGCCGTAAAGATACAGCATCCGGTCATTAGTCAGCTTCGCTTTATCCGCTTTAATAGACCAGGTTTCGGTTTTGTTTGCGTCATACGTCGTCAGCAGCGGCTGCGTAAACCAGGTAATGGCCTGGTCGGAAAAATACTCCACGTGCTGCGCGATGAGATGATAATTAAGCGCGCCTTCCGGGCTGTATACCACGGTATCGGTATGCTCACTCCGGTAGGTTGGGTCATTTGACGACACCACGCTTTCTCCGGTGTCATCTTTGCTCACCAGATTCACGCCGATTAAAATCAGTGCGATCAGCGACAGCAGAATGATAACCCAACGTCTGGTTTTACTCATATCGATTGCCCTTTGGCTTCATCAAGCTTGCCCTGCGCCAATAGTAGCAAATCGCAGACCTCGCGTACCGCTCCGCGTCCACCGTTAATGCGCGTGATATAATCCGCCCGCGGGATCAACAACGGGTGGGCATCCGCCACGGCAACGCTCAGCCCAATTTCGGCCATCACTGGCCAGTCGATCAGATCGTCGCCCACATAGGCGACCTGATCCGGCGACAGCGCCAGTTTTTCCAGTAGTTCGCGATAGGCCAGTAGTTTATCCGACTGCCCCTGATAAAGATGCGTAATGCCGAGCGTGGCGCAACGGTCTTCTACCAGTTTAGCTTTTCGTCCGGTAATAATGGCAACATCGATACCGGAGGTGAGGGCGCAGCGTATGCCGTAGCCGTCACGCACGTTAAACGCCTTTAACTCTTCGCCATTATTGCCCATATAGATCAGCCCGTCGGAAAGCACGCCGTCCACATCAAGGATCAGCAGGCGGATTTTTTTCGCCTGCTCCAGCATCTGTGAACTCACCGGCCCATAGCAGGTTGCCACAGAGGCACCAGCATTACTCATTCTTTTATCCTTTATTACACTACGCCTGCGCGCAGCAGATCATGCATATGTATCACACCCAGCAACTGCTCGCCATCGGCAACCATGACGCAGGTGATGTGGCGGGACTGCATCAGGTTCAGCGCATCCACCGCCAGTGTGCCTGGGCGAATACGGATACCGCCCGGCGTCATCACATCGGTAATGTTCAGGCTACGTAAGTCTGCACCATTATCAAAAATACGGCGCAGGTCGCCATCGGTAAAGATGCCTTCGATTTTCATATCATCGCCGCAAATGACCGTCATGCCGAGGTTTTTACGCGTAATCTCCAGCAACGCATCGCGCAGGGAGGCGGATTTCGCCACGCGCGGGATCTCGTTGCCAGTGTGCATTATGTCGTTCACCCGCAGCAGCAGTTTGCGACCCAGCGCGCCGCCAGGATGGGAAAGCGCAAAGTCTTCGGCGGTAAAACCACGTGCTTTCAGTAACGCAACGGCCAGCGCATCGCCCATGACCAGTGCGGCGGTCGTGCTGCTGGTCGGCGCAAGACCCAGCGGGCAGGCCTCACGCGGTACTTTGACGCACAGATGGATATCCGCGGCACGACCCATGCTGCTTTCCGGACGGCTGGTCATGCAGATTAACGGCACGCGCAGACGTTTGAGCACCGGGATCAGCGCCAGGATCTCGTTCGACTCGCCGGAGTTTGACAGGGCAATGACGATATCCTGTGGTGTCACCATACCTAAATCACCGTGCGCCGCTTCCCCCGGATGAACAAAGAATGATGAGGTGCCGGTGCTGGCGAACGTTGCCGCCATCTTCCTGCCAATATGGCCGGATTTACCCATGCCCATCACCACGACTTTGCCCGTACAGTGAAAAATGCGCTCGCAGGCCCGACTGAAATCCTGATTAATGAAGCGATCAAGTTCGGTCAGGGCTTCGCGTTCAATCTCCAGCACCTCTTTACCGACCTGCTGAAAGTCAAATCCCGGCGGTAACGCTAATTGCGACATAGTACGTGTCCGTTTTAATCCATAAAAATCGGCGGCGGCCATACAGCAAGCTGACCATGGAGTAAAATCCGCCCGTTAAAAGGCTTTGCCTGTCTGTCATTTTCCCAGCAGACGGGCGATTTTAACAACGAATAGTAGAGTACAGCCAGCCCCGGCATAAAAATGCCGTCTATTCTGAAGGGATTGCTGCCATCATTTGCCGTCTTTGTCCGCAAACATACGATTAACAGTAGCGGCAATTTGTGTCGCAGGATATCAGAATGCACGGTAAATAGGTGGAGTAAAGCGCTGACAACGGGGCGGTTAATGACAAGGAGTAAACCGATTCTTAACGGCGGTGATGTGAAAAGCATCATATTGGTTTTCTTCAGGTATAATCTCCGGCTTGCTGCATTAAACCGAGGCGGCATGAAAAAATGGAAAGGTTTAGCGGTTTTGACGTTATGTGCCGTCAACGTAAAACGCATATCAGCTTTCACGCCTTCAGCAGGTAAGATTCTGTAAAAATGCTGGGGTTGCGGTTTTATTAAGCTTCATGCTTCCTCCGGGAGGTCTAATGAAAGGAACAATCGATGAGTCAGACTATGGCGAATCTGGTCGACATCAAGGGCGTGAGCTTTTCACGTAGCAACCGCCTGATTTTCGACAATATCTCGCTGTCGGTGCCTCGCGGGAAGATTACTGCGATCATGGGACCGTCAGGGATCGGCAAGACGACGCTGTTAAGGCTGATCGGCGGCCAGATCCCCCCTGATTCCGGGGAGATCCTCTTTGACGGCGAAAATGTGCCGGATATGTCACGTTCTCGTCTTTATACCGTGCGTAAGCGCATGAGTATGCTGTTTCAGTCTGGCGCACTGTTTACTGACATGAACGTATTCGATAATGTCGCCTATCCGCTGCGCGAACATACGCATTTGCCCGCATCCTTGCTGAAAAGCACGGTGATGATGAAGCTTGAGGCTGTGGGATTACGCGGAGCGGCTAAACTGATGCCATCAGAACTCTCGGGCGGTATGGCTCGCCGTGCGGCGCTGGCCCGTGCGATTGCGCTGGAGCCGGACCTGATCATGTTCGATGAGCCCTTTGTCGGCCAGGATCCTATTACCATGGGCGTACTGGTGGAGTTGATTTCTGAACTTAATAGCTCGCTTGGCATTACCTGCATCGTTGTCTCACACGATGTGCCGGAAGTGTTGAGCATTGCTGATGATGCCTGGATCGTGGCGGATAAAAAGATCGTTGCTCACGGTAGCCCGCAGGCGCTACAGGATAACGCTGACCCCAGAGTGCGACAATTTCTGGACGGTATCGCAGACGGCCCGGTGCCGTTCCGCTATCCCGCAGGCGACTATCACCACGATTTACTCGGCACAGGGAGTTAAGCTACTCATGCTGTTAAATGCACTGGCTGCGCTCGGACATCGCGGTATCAGGACGATATCCACCTTCGGGCGCGCCGGGTTAATGTTATTTAATGCTCTGGTTGGCAAGCCAGAGTTCCGCAAACATGCGCCGTTGTTGGTGCGCCAGCTTTATAACGTTGGCGTACTGTCGATGGTGATTATTCTGGTTTCTGGTGTCTTTATCGGTATGGTGCTGGGGCTTCAGGGGTATCTGGTGCTCACCACCTACGGCGCGGAAACCAGCCTTGGGATGCTGGTGGCGCTGTCGCTGCTACGCGAACTGGGGCCGGTGGTTGCTGCGCTGCTGTTTGCCGGTCGCGCAGGCTCCGCGCTGACGGCGGAAATTGGCCTGATGCGTGCTACCGAACAGCTCTCCAGCCTTGAGATGATGGCGGTCGATCCGCTGCGCCGGGTGATCTCGCCGCGCTTCTGGGCCGGGGTGATCTCGCTGCCGCTGCTGACCATTATTTTTGTCGCGGTGGGCATCTGGGGCGGATCGCTGGTCGGCGTAAGCTGGAAGGGCATTGACGCCGGGTTTTTCTGGTCAGCTATGCATGACGCCGTCGACCTGCGTCTCGATCTGATCAACTGCCTGATTAAAAGCGTCGTGTTCGCTATTACGGTTACATGGATTGCGTTATTTAACGGTTATGACGCCATCCCTACTTCCGCCGGGATAAGCCGGGCAACGACGCGTACTGTTGTTCATGCTTCGCTGGCCGTTCTTGGTCTGGATTTTGTGCTGACTGCACTGATGTTTGGGAATTGAGTTCATGCAAACGAAAAAGAGTGAAATCTGGGTTGGTATCTTTTTGCTGGTTGCGCTGCTGGCGGGGCTGTTTATTTGCCTGAAGGCGGCAAACGTCACCTCGCTGCGTACCGAACCCACTTATCGCGTATACGCTACCTTCGATAACATCGGTGGTCTGAAAGCCAGTTCGCCGGTACGTATCGGCGGCGTAGTGATTGGCCGCGTGGCGGACATCACCCTCGATCCAAAAACGTATCTGCCGCGCGTCGCGCTGGATATTGAAGATCGTTACAACGAGATCCCGGATACCAGCTCGCTGGCTATCCGCACTTCCGGCCTGTTGGGTGAGCAGTACCTGGCGCTGAACGTGGGTTTTGAAGACCCGGAGCTGGGAACGTCTATGCTTAAAGAAGGAAGCACGATTCAGGATACGAAGTCCGCGATGGTGCTGGAAGATCTGATCGGACAATTTCTTTACAACAGCAAAGGCAGTGACAATCAGAATACCACCGATGCACCGGCAGCAACTGACGGCCATACTGATGCCGCTGCCCCCGCAGGTACGACGAATTAATTTCAGGAGAAGCGAGACATGTTCAAACGTTTATTAATGGTCGCAATGCTGGTTATTGCGCCGCTTACGGCAGCCACCGCCGCCGATCAGTCGAATCCTTATAAATTGATGGGCCAGGCCGCGCAAAAAACTTTTGACCGCCTGAAAAATGAGCAGCCTAAAATCCGCTCGAACCCGGACTACCTGCGCGATGTCGTCGATCAGGAACTGCTGCCTTATGTGCAGGTAAAATATGCCGGTGCGCTGGTGCTGGGCCGCTACTACAAAGACGCGACGCCTGCGCAGCGCGAGGCCTATTTTGCCGCGTTCCGTGAGTATCTGAAGCAGGCTTACGGTCAGGCGCTGGCGATGTATCACGGCCAGTCTTATCAAATCGCGCCGGAACAGCCGCTGGGCGATGCGACGATCGTGCCAATCCGCGTGACCATTGTCGATCCGAACGGCCGTCCGCCGGTACGTCTGGATTTCCAGTGGCGTAAAAACTCCCAGACCGGAAACTGGCAGGCGTATGACATGATTGCTGAAGGCGTTAGCATGATCACCACCAAACAAAACGAGTGGAGCGATCTGCTGCGCACGAAAGGTATTGATGGTCTGACTGCCCAACTTCAGTCGATTTCTCGTCAGAAAATTACTCTGGATGAGAAGAAATAATGACGCAGGTACTCAGCTGGACACGGGACGGTGACAGGCTGGCGTTAGTGGGTGAACTGGATCAGGACGTGCTTAATCCGCTGTGGGATGCGCGCGAGGAGGCGATGCGCGGCGTTACGCGCATCGACCTGAGCCAGATTTCCCGCGTTGATACCGGTGGACTGGCGCTGCTCATCCACCTGGTTGCTCTGGCGAAACGGCAGGGCAACACTGTTTCACTCGACGGCGTTAACGAGAAGGTTTATACCCTGGCACAGCTTTATAATCTGCCGGATGATGTTCTGCCTCGTTAGCATTATCAGTCCGTTAAATCCGATAGCCTCGCCTGTTTTACCTGCGAGGCTTTTTGCTATTTAAGACAGCGCCACTTTGCTCTAAGATGTTGGGCTGTTTTACTACCAGATGATACTAGAGCCCATGGAAAATCATGAAATTCAGACCGTGCTGATGAACGCACTCTCTCTTACAGAAGTCCACGTTTCCGGCGATGGCAGCCACTTTCAGGTGATTGCCGTGGGTGAGCTTTTTGACGGCATGAGCCGGGTTAAGAAGCAACAAACGATTTACGCGCCGCTGATGGAATATATTGCGGATAACCGCATCCATGCGCTGTCGATCAAAGCGTATACGCCGCAAGAATGGGCGCGCGATCGCAAACTAAACGGTTTTTAAGCTGCGGGCGAAAGCCCGTAGTGACACAAATTGCTGACAGCGCTCCCTGCTGGCCGGTCACCGGGCTTACATCATCTTTGATATCCAGGCCGGGTAAGCGCAGCGCCAACCGGCAAAAAGCATAGCGGTGTTACCAGCCTTATCAACGAATTTAAAAGAGACACGATCAATGGATAAATTTCGAGTTCAGGGGCCTACCCGGCTTCAGGGCGAGGTCACCATTTCCGGTGCCAAAAATGCGGCTCTGCCGATCCTCTTCGCCGCACTGCTGGCAGAAGATCCGGTTGAGATCCAGAACGTACCGAAGCTGAAAGATGTCGATACCTCAATGAAGCTGCTCAGCCAGCTGGGGGCAAAAGTGGAGCGTAACGGCTCCGTGCATATTGATGCGGGTGACGTCAATGTTTTCTGTGCGCCTTACGATCTGGTGAAAACCATGCGTGCCTCCATCTGGGCGCTGGGTCCGCTGGTAGCACGTTTTGGTCAGGGCCAGGTGTCTTTGCCGGGTGGCTGCACCATCGGGGCTCGTCCGGTCGATTTGCACATTACCGGCCTGGAGCAACTGGGCGCGACCATCAAGCTGGAAGAGGGCTATGTGAAGGCTTCCGTTGAGGGTCGCCTGAAAGGCGCGCACATCGTTATGGACAAAGTGAGCGTCGGCGCGACCGTGACCATTATGTCGGCGGCTACGCTGGCAGAAGGCACGACGGTGATTGAAAACGCCGCGCGCGAGCCGGAAATTGTTGATACCGCCAACTTCCTTAACACCCTGGGCGCGAAAATTACCGGTCAGGGCACCGATCGTATCACCATTGAAGGGGTAGCACGCCTCGGTGGCGGCGTGTATCGCGTTCTGCCGGACCGTATCGAAACCGGGACCTTCCTGGTGGCGGCGGCGATTTCCGGCGGCAAAATCGTTTGTCGTGGCGCGCAACCAGCAACCCTTGATGCGGTGCTGGCGAAACTGCGTGAAGCGGGGGCGGATATCGAAACCGGCGAAGACTGGATTAGCCTGGATATGCACGGTCAGCGCCCGAAAGGGGTTAACGTGCGTACCGCGCCGCATCCGGGTTTCCCGACCGACATGCAGGCACAGTTTACGCTGCTGAACCTGGTGGCTGAAGGCACTGGCGTGATCACAGAAACGGTCTTCGAAAACCGCTTTATGCACATTCCGGAACTGATCCGTATGGGCGCGCGGGCGGAAATCGAGAGCAATACCGCCATTTGTCATGGCGTGGCGCAGCTTTCCGGTGCGCAGGTGATGGCGACCGATCTGCGTGCCTCCGCAAGCCTGGTACTGGCGGGGTGTATTGCTGAAGGCACAACGGTTGTCGATCGTATTTATCATATCGATCGTGGCTATGAGTGCATTGAAGACAAATTGCGCGCGCTGGGCGCGAAGATTGAACGAGTGAAGGGCGAGTAATTCGCGACATCCTGCGCAGCCCCTGCGGGGGCTGCGGCAAGATTACTTTTTGCGCCTTGGTCGACGCATCAGGGTGGTTCTGTCGATAAACGCGTGCGTAACGGGATCGTGATAGCGGGAAGGCCATACCACCCACGGCTCTGTGCCCAGCGCTTTAGCGATAAGCAGTTCTCCCTTCGGCCATGGCCTCGCCAGCGTATTGGCCAGCGTGGAAGAGCTCAGTCCGTTTTCACGCGATACCGCCGCCATTGATGTCCCTCTTTTGTGCAGTCCGGCGATGATGTCTGCCGGATGCCAGTCAATGAACTTCTCCATAATATCTCCCTGTGAATGTCGTCTAAGCATCAACACGATCAGCGACAGGGCTACTATAACTTCAGGTAAGGTAAAGTTCTAAAAAGTTCGAGTAAATAACTTTGAATTCAGAATATATTTAGATTTCAGGCAGGAATTGGGGGTTTTAAGACTTTACTGGAATTTTCCCGCGCTTTTGCGCGGGAGGGATTAATGGTCGCGTTGAACAGCCATGTGCGCGAGAGCAATCAGCGCTTCACGCCACGGATTATCAGGAATGACCTGGAGGGCCGTAATGGCTTTATCCGCTTCTTCTTCCGCACGCTGACGCGTCCACTCCAGCGATCCGCAGGCCGCCATCGTTTCCAGCACCGGCTCAAGCAGATGACGACCGTTACCCTGTTCAATGGCTGAACGGATCATCGCTGCCTGCTCAGCGTTACCATGTTGCATTGCATGTAGCAGTGGCAGCGTAGGTTTACCTTCGTTGAGATCGTCGCCAACATTTTTCCCCAGCGTCTCGCCATCGGCGCTGTAATCCAGCAGATCGTCAATCAACTGGAAGGCCGTGCCGAGATAGCGGCCATAATCCTGCAATGCACGCTCTTCTTCTGGCGTACAACCGGCCAGAATACCGGAGCATTGCGATGCTGCTTCAAACAGGCGAGCCGTTTTGCTGTAGATCACGCGCATATAATTTTCTTCGGTGATGTCCGGATCGTTGACGTTCATCAGTTGCAGGACTTCACCTTCGGCGATGACGTTAACCGCTTCGGACATGATATCCAGCACTTTCAGCGAGCCGAGGCGGGTCATCATCTGGAAGGCGCGGGTATAGATAAAATCGCCGACCAGCACGCTGGCAGCGTTACCGAACGCGGCGTTGGCTGTCGCTTTGCCACGGCGCATGTCGGATTCATCCACCACATCGTCATGAAGCAGGGTCGCGGTGTGGATAAACTCGATTAATGCCGCGACCGTGATGTGGGCATCGCCCTGATAGCCCACGGCGCGCGCGGCCAGGACAGCAATCATCGGACGGATACGTTTTCCGCCGCCGCTGACGATGTAATGTCCCAACTGGTTAATCAGCAGTACGTCTGAGGTGAGCTGCTCAAGAATGGTTGCATTGACACCCGCCATATCCTGCGCGGTTAACTCATTGATTTTATCTAAATTCATCGCAAAAGCCGGGCTTAATGTCCTGTTTACCACATGTCAAAATGGGATAACAAAGGTTTAATGATGGAATAGTAGTGTGGATTGTACTGTAAAAATGCGCCAGATAAACGTTGTCGTGATGGTTGTGTTTTTTTTCTGCATGGAGTGATGATCGTACTTGTCAAAGGCTCGCGTTTTGCGTAATATTCGCGCCCTATTGTGAATATTTATAGCGCACTCTGTATCACACAAAGAGGTGCGCGAAAGCGGAGTTTTTTATGTACGCGGTTTTCCAAAGTGGTGGTAAACAACACCGAGTAAGCGAAGGTCAAACCATTCGCCTGGAAAAGCTGGACATCGCAACTGGCGAAGCTGTTGAGTTCGCTGAAGTTCTGATGATCGCAAACGGTGAAGATGTCAAAATCGGCGTTCCTTTCGTTGATGGCGGCGTAATCAAAGCTGAAGTTGTTGCTCACGGTCGTGGCGAGAAAGTTAAAATCGTTAAGTTTCGTCGTCGTAAACACTATCGTAAGCAGCAGGGCCATCGTCAGTGGTTCACTGATGTGAAAATTACTGGCATCAGCGCCTAAGACCTGAGGAGAGATTTAAATGGCACATAAAAAGGCTGGCGGCTCGACTCGTAACGGTCGCGATTCAGAAGCTAAACGTCTGGGCGTAAAACGCTTTGGCGGCGAAGCAGTTCTGGCAGGTAGCATCATCGTTCGTCAACGTGGTACTAAATTCCACGCTGGCACCAACGTTGGTTGCGGCCGTGACCACACTCTGTTTGCTAAAGCAGACGGTAAAGTGAAATTTGAAGTTAAAGGCCCGAAAAACCGTAAGTACATCAGCATCGTTGCTGAGTAAGTTTCTCGTGGTCCGGTAACGGATTAAAGCCCCGCAACGTGTTGCGGGGCTTTTTACATTCGACGGCCGGTAAATATGCTCGTGAAGCCGCATCAGCGGAAAACGAGCCATTGCAGGGAAAACGGGCATGAAGCAACAGGCAGGCATTGGTATTGTTCTGGCGCTCACCACAGCCATGTGTTGGGGAGCGTTACCGATAGCAATGAAGCAGGTGCTGGAAGTGATGGAACCGCCCACCGTGGTGTTTTATCGCTTTTTGATGGCGGCGATTGGGCTGGGCATCATTCTGGCCTGTAAGGGACGATTGCCTTCTGTGCAGTTATTCCGTAAACCACGCTGGCTGCTACTGCTGATTATCGCGACCTGTGGGTTGGCGGGTAATTTCATCCTGTTCAGTTCTTCCCTGCAATATTTAAGTCCGACCGCCTCACAGGTGATCGGCCAGCTTTCTCCCGTCGGTATGATGGTCGCCAGCGTGGTGGTCCTGAAAGAGAAAATGCGTGGCACCCAGGTTTTTGGCGCAATTATGCTGCTAAGCGGGCTGGGCATGTTTTTTAATACCAGCCTGGTAGAAATCTTTACCCGTCTGACGGACTACACCTGGGGCGTCATTTTCGGCGTGGCGGCGGCCTCGGTATGGGTCACTTATGGCGTGGCACAGAAAGTGTTATTACGTCGCCTGGCATCACCGCAGATCCTGCTTTTATTGTACATTTTGTGTACAATGGTGCTATTGCCGTTGGCGAAGCCTGGGGTGATAACGCAATTAAGCCACTGGCAACTGCTGTGTCTGCTCTTTTGCGGGCTTAACACCCTGGTGGGCTATGGCGCGCTTGCAGAAGCCATGGCGCGCTGGCAGGCGGCACAGGTTAGCGCATTGATTACCCTGACGCCGTTATTTACCCTGTTATTTTCAGATTTATTATCACTGGCCTGGCCCGATTTCTTCGCCAGACCGATGTTAAACCTTTTAGGTTATCTCGGTGCGTTTGTCGTGGTTGCGGGCGCGATGTATTCCGCCATTGGTCATCGTCTGTGGGGGCGGTGGCGTAAGCGTGATTATCCCGCTCAGGCGAATGATTTACGGAGAGTAAAATGAAGTTTGTTGATGAAGCATCAATCCTGGTAGTTGCAGGTGACGGCGGCAATGGTTGCGTGAGCTTCCGCCGCGAAAAATATATTCCCAGAGGCGGCCCGGACGGCGGTGACGGCGGTGACGGCGGTGATGTCTGGCTGGAAGCGGACGAAAACCTTAACACGCTGATCGACTACCGTTTTGAAAAGTCTTTTCGCGCGGAGCGTGGCGAGAATGGTCAGAGCCGCGACTGTACCGGTAAACGGGGCAAAGACGTCTCGATTAAAGTGCCGGTAGGGACCCGTGTTATCGATCAGGGTACCGGCGAGACAATGGGCGATATGACCAAACATGGTCAGCGTCTGATGGTCGCCAAAGGCGGCTGGCACGGTCTCGGCAACACCCGTTTTAAATCCTCGGTCAACCGTACGCCACGTCAGAAAACCATGGGCACGCCGGGCGACAAGCGTGATTTACAGCTGGAATTGATGCTGCTGGCGGATGTCGGCATGCTGGGTATGCCGAACGCCGGTAAATCGACCTTTATTCGCGCGGTCTCCGCAGCGAAGCCGAAAGCCGCGGATTATCCGTTTACCACGCTGGTGCCAAGTCTCGGTGTGGTCCGTATGGACACGGAAAAGAGCTTTGTGGTTGCTGATATCCCAGGGCTTATCGAAGGCGCGGCGGAAGGTGCCGGTCTGGGTATTCGCTTCCTGAAGCACCTTGAGCGTTGCCGCGTGCTGTTACATCTCATCGATATCGATCCGATTGATGGTTCCGATCCGGTGGAGAACGCCCGCATCATTATCGGCGAGCTGGAAAAATACAGCGAAAGCCTGGCCTCTAAACCACGCTGGCTGGTGTTTAACAAAATTGACCTGCTGGATAAAGCGGAAGCCGAAGAGAAGGCGAAAGCGATCGCTGAGGCGCTGGGCTGGGAAGATAAATTCTATCTCATCTCCGCTGCCAGCCAGACCGGTGTGAAAGATCTCTGCTGGGATGTGATGACCTTCATCATCGAAAATCCGATTACGCAGGCGCAGGAAGAGAAGCAGCCGGAAAAAGTCGAGTTCATGTGGGACGACTACCACCGCCAGCAGCTTGAAGAAGCCGCCGTTGAGGACGATGACGAAGAGTGGGATGACGACTGGGACGAAGACGACGAAGAGGGCGTTGAGTTCATCTATAAGCGTTAAGACCGCTATCCCCGGTGGCGCTTCGCTTACCGGGGCTACAGTCTGACAACACCTTACCCATGCCTGATAAGCGCAGCGCCATCAGGCATGCTCCCACTTATCCGGCTTAGTTATTCTGGTAAATATCCTTATACAACCGGCTCTCAAACCGCACCAGCGGGATGCGACGATTGCGTTGATCTGAAGGCTCTACCGCATAGCCTGAAAGATACTGCACGAACGCCATACGCTGTCCGCTGGCCGTAGTAATAAAGCCCGCCAGGTTATACACCCCCTGCAACGATCCTGTCTTTGCCGAGACCTTACCATCGACGCCTGCCTGATGCAGACCGGCACGGTACTGAAGCGATCCGTCATAACCCGCCAGCGGAAGCATCGAAATATAATTCAGCTCGGTATCGTGCTGGGCGATGTATTGCAGCACCTGGATCATGGTGGCAGGAGCGAGCAGGTTATGACGCGACAGGCCAGATCCGTCGGCAATGATCGTGTTGCCAATATCGACGCCTACCTGCTGGCGCAGGATCTGCCGTACCGCATCGGATCCTGCACGCCATGTGCCCGGCACATTGAAGCGCGAATGACCAATCATGCGGAACACCGTATCCGCAATCATGTTGTCCGACTTTTTCAGCATAATCTTAAGCAGATCATGCAACGGTGCCGACTGTTTACTGGCAATCACCGTCCCTGGTTCATTGACCTGGGTCTGACGCAGCAAATTCCCGCTATAGGTGATCCCGGCCTGCTTCAGCTCGTCTCTGAGGATGGCACCGGCATAGCTTGCGCCGTCCTGAATCGCAAACGCCAGCGGTAGCGGCTCGGCACGCTGCGGCAGACAGCCGGTCAGCGTGAAGCGGTTTAATTCGCCTGGCACGACATCCAGCTCGCAATACTGGGCGTCAGCAGAGCCGCGCGCCAGAGTGCGTACCTGACTAAACATGGTCACCGGATAGAACGAGGCGACGCGAATAAATGCCATATCACCCGCTTTTTGGCCGCTATAAAGCGACACGGAGAAGCAGTTCCGATCAACGATAGCGGCGGCAGGCGGCGCGCTAAAGCACTGCGTCATATCGTTCCACGGCCAGCCTGGTGCTTTATCATGGCTGGCAAAAATTGAGGTGTCGATCAGGACATTGCCCTCAATTTTCTGCACGCCAGACTTTTTCAGAACGGCGACCATATTGCGCAGATCCTGACGCTTCAGGGTGGGATCTGCGCCGAAACGCGCGATCAGGTCACCTTTCAATACGCCGTTATCTACGTTACCCTTGCTCTCAAGCGTGGTGGTAAAACGAAAGTCTGGCCCCAGCTGTATCAGGGCTGCCAGAGCCGTAATCACCTTCTGGGTACTGGCTGGCAGCGCCATCTGTTGCCCGTGATAGTCGATCTCTGGCGTCGAGGCTCCGACTTTTTGTACCATAAGCGCCAGGTTAGCACCTGCCGGGAGCTGGTTTACATACTCCTCGACATTCGCCGCCTGAACGCAGAACGCTATACTGGTAGTCAATCCGATGATAAATCTGGAAAATCGCATAATCTCGCGCTAACAACCTGGAAACAAGCCGTCATACTACGGTGCAACACCCTGCAAAGTAAACGATGACCCATAGTGAACTTCAGGGTAAAATGACTATCAAATTGAAAATTGCTGCTGACCTGGGACTTTGCTTCCGGGTCAGTTTTCTTTTGCTTCTGTTCTGGTGCTTTATGGCCGGACAAGTGGGGGCGGCGGTTTGCGGTCTCCTGAAGGAACGATGAAGAGGTATAATAATGCAAGCTATTCCGATGACCTTACGAGGTGCAGAAAAACTGCGTGAAGAACTGGATTTTCTGAAATCTGTTCGCCGTCCTGAGATTATCGCGGCGATTGCCGACGCGCGTGAACACGGCGATTTGAAAGAGAACGCAGAATATCACGCCGCGCGCGAGCAGCAGGGCTTTTGCGAAGGCCGCATCAAAGATATCGAAGCTAAGCTGTCTAATGCGCAGATTATCGATATTACTAAAATTCCTAACAATGGCCGCGTGATCTTTGGGGCCACAGTGACGGTTCTGAACCTCGATAGCGATGAAGAACTGACTTACCGTATTGTGGGCGATGACGAAGCCGATTTTAAGCAAAATCTGATTTCTGTGAATTCGCCAATTGCCCGTGGTCTGGTGGGTAAAGAGCAGGATGATGTTGTGGTCATCCGCACGCCGGGTGGCGAAGTGGAATTCGAAATTCTCAAAGTAGAATATCTTTAAACGCGGCATAGCGTCTGGATGTTGACGTATTGTAAAGATAAGAAAAAGGCCGCATAGCGGCCTTTTATCAACGTGAAGAGCATGGCATTTTGCTCGTCTACCCGTTAAATCCCTCGTTTTACACAGAAATCGTGTCTAAATCAGGATACTATTAACGAGGCAGCGAGATTTTACGCTCTGCGGTCGGGCGATAGAGTACCAGCGTTTTACCGATGACCTGTACATTACAGGCACGGGTTTCGCGCACGATAGCGTCCACGATCAGGTTTTTCGTTTCGCGATCTTCCGATGCGATCTTCACCTTAATCAGTTCGTGGTGCTCTAACGCTTGTTCAATCTCGGCCAGTACCCCTTCGGTCAAACCATTGTTGCCAAGCTGAACGACGGGCTTGAGCGGATGCGCCAGACCTTTGAGGTGCTGTTTTTGTTTAGTACTAAGATTCATCGTATATTTTTACTTACGTTGGGATTGAAAACGGGTCATTCTACCGCCATCTCCCATATATCGCCAAATTGCAGCGTAGAAATTTACGCTTCAGGCTACGATGAGCTCTCCCAACGGGAATGTTAAATGACAGGTAAAAAGCGTTCTGCCAGTTCGAGTCGCTGGCTTCATGAACACTTTAGCGATAAATATGTTCAACAGGCACAGAAAAAGGGGTTACGTTCCCGTGCCTGGTTTAAACTTGATGAAATACAGCAAAGTGACAAACTTTTTAAGCCGGGAATGACGGTAGTCGATCTCGGTGCTGCCCCAGGTGGCTGGTCACAGTATGTGGTCACCCAGATTGGTGGCAAGGGCCGCATCATCGCGTGCGATCTTTTACCTATGGATCCTATCGTTGGTGTGGACTTCCTTCAGGGCGATTTTCGTGATGAACTCGTGGTGAAGGCGTTACTGGAACGTGTCGGTGACGAAAAGGTTCAGGTAGTCATGTCCGATATGGCACCAAACATGAGCGGGACACCTGCTGTAGATATTCCGCGCTCAATGTATCTGGTGGAACTGGCGTTACAGATGTGTCGTGACGTCTTAGCGCCGGGCGGTGGTTTTGTAGTGAAGGTATTTCAGGGCGAAGGTTTCGATGAGTATCTTCGGGAAATTCGTTCTCTGTTTACGAAAGTAAAAGTTCGTAAGCCGGACTCTTCGCGGGCACGTTCACGTGAAGTGTACATTGTAGCGACCGGGCGAAAGTGATAGCTGGTTGATTTCAGGCGAAAGTTTGAAAGACGCTGGATATAGAGTATCCTGACGCTGTTTTTAACACAGTTGTAATAAGAGGTTAATCCCTTGAGTGACATGGCGAAAAACCTAATTCTCTGGCTGGTCATTGCCGTTGTGCTGATGTCAGTATTCCAGAGCTTTGGGCCCAGCGAGTCTAACGGACATAAGGTGGATTACTCTACCTTCCTGCAAGAGGTCAACCAGGACCAGGTTCGCGAAGCTCGTATAAACGGACGTGAAATCAACGTTACCAAGAAAGATAGTAACCGTTATACGACCTACATTCCGGTTAACGATCCTAAACTGCTTGATAACCTGCTGACCAAAAACGTGAAAGTGGTTGGTGAACCGCCTGAAGAGCCGAGCCTGCTGGCTTCTATCTTCATCTCCTGGTTCCCGATGCTTCTGCTGATTGGGGTCTGGATCTTCTTCATGCGTCAGATGCAGGGCGGCGGTGGCAAAGGTGCCATGTCGTTCGGTAAGAGCAAAGCGCGCATGCTGACGGAAGATCAGATCAAAACCACTTTTGCTGACGTCGCAGGTTGTGATGAAGCGAAAGAAGAGGTGGCTGAGCTGGTTGAATACCTGCGCGAGCCGAGCCGCTTTCAGAAACTGGGCGGTAAAATCCCGAAAGGCGTCCTGATGGTCGGCCCTCCGGGTACCGGTAAAACCCTGCTGGCGAAAGCTATCGCGGGTGAAGCGAAGGTGCCGTTCTTTACCATTTCCGGTTCTGACTTCGTGGAAATGTTCGTCGGTGTTGGTGCATCTCGTGTGCGTGACATGTTCGAACAGGCCAAGAAAGCGGCACCGTGCATTATCTTCATCGATGAAATCGATGCCGTGGGTCGCCAGCGTGGTGCGGGCCTGGGTGGCGGTCACGATGAACGTGAACAGACGCTGAACCAGATGCTGGTTGAGATGGATGGTTTCGAAGGTAACGAAGGTATCATCGTTATCGCCGCGACTAACCGTCCGGACGTACTGGACCCTGCGCTGCTGCGTCCGGGTCGTTTCGACCGTCAGGTTGTAGTGGGTCTGCCGGATGTCCGTGGTCGTGAGCAGATCCTGAAAGTGCATATGCGTCGCGTGCCGCTGTCCCCGGACATCGATGCGGCAATCATTGCGCGCGGTACGCCGGGCTTCTCCGGTGCGGATCTGGCAAACCTGGTGAACGAAGCGGCACTGTTTGCTGCTCGCGGCAACAAGCGCGTCGTTTCCATGGTTGAGTTCGAAAAAGCGAAAGACAAAATCATGATGGGTGCGGAACGTCGCTCCATGGTGATGACGGAAGCGCAGAAAGAATCCACCGCGTATCACGAAGCGGGCCATGCGATTATCGGTCGCCTGGTGCCGGAACACGATCCGGTGCACAAAGTGACGATTATCCCGCGCGGCCGTGCGCTGGGCGTGACCTTCTTCCTGCCGGAAGGCGACGCGATTAGCGCCAGCCGTCAGAAGCTGGAAAGTCAGATCTCAACGTTGTACGGCGGTCGTCTGGCGGAAGAGATTATTTACGGCGTTGAACATGTTTCTACCGGTGCGTCGAACGATATTAAAGTCGCGACTAACCTGGCACGTAACATGGTTACCCAGTGGGGCTTCTCTGAGAAGCTGGGTCCGTTGTTATACGCAGAAGAAGAAGGTGAAGTCTTCCTTGGCCGTAGCGTTGCGAAAGCGAAGCATATGTCTGATGAAACCGCGCGTATTATCGATCAGGAAGTAAAACTGCTGATTGAACGTAATTACGACCGCGCTCGCCGGCTTCTGAATGACAACATGGACATCCTGCATTCGATGAAAGATGCGCTCATGAAATATGAGACCATCGATGCACCGCAGATTGACGACCTGATGGCGCGCCGCGATGTGCGTCCGCCAGCAGGCTGGGAAGATGCCGGTAGCTCCAGTAATTCTGATAACAATGGTACGCCTCGTGCGCCGCGTCCGGTGGATGAACCTCGCACACCGAACCCGGGTAACACCATGTAAGAATACCTGGGAGACAAATACGTCGCCCACTGTAGTACTCTAAAGCCCCGGAGCATCGCTCCGGGGCTTTTTCTTTTCAGCAAGCAGACAAACAATAACAGGAGTTTTCATGAAACTCGTTGCGCAAGGCTCGACGCTCGATCTGGCCTGGCCTCATGTGATGGGCATTCTTAACGTTACGCCTGACTCTTTCTCTGATGGCGGCACGCATAATTCGCTGATTGACGCGGTCAAACATGCCAATCTGATGATTAACGCCGGGGCCACGATCATTGATGTTGGCGGAGAGTCAACGCGACCCGGTGCGGCGGACGTGAGCGTCGAGGAAGAACTCACCCGGGTGATCCCGGTCGTGGAGGCGCTCGCGCAGCGTTTCGAAGTGTGGATTTCGGTAGATACCTCTAAACCGGAAGTGATCCGCGAAGCGGCGAGAGTGGGCGCTCACATCATTAACGACATCCGCTCCCTGAGCGAACCGGGGGCGCTGGAAGCGGCGGCGGAAACCGGTCTGCCGGTTTGTCTGATGCATATGCAGGGCCAACCAAAAACCATGCAGAATGCGCCGCATTACGAGGATGTTTTCGCTGAGGTCAATCGCTACTTTGTTGAGCATATCGCCCGCTGTGAAGCCGCCGGGATCGCAAAAGAGAAATTGTTGCTCGACCCGGGCTTCGGTTTCGGTAAAAATCTCACACACAATTACACTCTTCTTGCACGTTTATCTGAACTGCATCATTTTGGTCTGCCGCTGTTAGTCGGTATGTCGCGTAAATCGATGGTAGGCCAGCTCCTTAATGCTGGCCCTTCTGAGCGACTGAGCGGTAGTCTGGCCTGTGCAGTCATTGCTGCAATGCAAGGGGCACAAATTATCCGCGTACATGATGTAAAAGAGACCGTTGACGCGATGCGTGTAGTGGAAGCGACATTATCAGCTAAGGAAAACAGACGTTATGAGTGAACGTAAATATTTTGGTACCGATGGGATCCGTGGTCGTGTAGGCGACGCGCCAATCACGCCTGATTTTGTGCTTAAGCTGGGCTGGGCCGCGGGCAAAGTGCTGGCGCGCCACGGTTCGCGTAAAATCATCATCGGTAAAGATACCCGTATTTCTGGCTATATGCTGGAGTCGGCGCTGGAAGCGGGGCTTGCCGCCGCAGGACTTTCCGCCTCGTTCACCGGACCTATGCCAACGCCTGCTGTCGCCTACCTGACGCGCACCTTCCGTGCTGAAGCTGGTATCGTTATCTCTGCGTCCCATAACCCTTATTACGATAACGGGATCAAATTTTTCTCCATCGACGGCACCAAACTGCCGGATGAAGTCGAAGAAGCTATCGAAGCAGAAATGGAGAAAGAGATCACCTGTGTGGACTCGGCTGAACTGGGTAAAGCCAGCCGCATCGTGGATGCTGCCGGGCGCTATATCGAGTTTTGCAAAGGGACTTTCCCGAACGAACTGAGCCTCAATGAATTAAAAATTGTCGTCGACTGTGCCAACGGCGCAACCTATCACATTGCGCCGAACGTTTTCCGCGAGCTGGGCGCAAAAGTGATCGCCATGGGGTGTGAGCCGGATGGCGTGAACATCAATGAAAAAGTGGGTGCCACCGATGTTCGCTCGTTGCAGGCACGCGTGCTGGCCGAAAAGGCGCATCTCGGTATCGCCTTTGATGGCGACGGCGACCGCGTCATTATGGTTGACCATGAAGGTAATCGCGTTGATGGCGACCAGATTATGTACATCATCGCCCGTGAAGCGCTGCGTCAGGGCCAGCTTCGCGGCGGTGCCGTCGGGACACTGATGAGTAACATGGGCCTGGAACTGGCGCTTAAGCAGCTTGGCATTCCTTTCACCCGCGCGAAAGTGGGCGACCGCTATGTGCTGGAGAAAATGCAGGAAAAAGGCTGGCGTATTGGCGCGGAAAACTCCGGCCACGTTATTCTGCTGGATAAAACCACCACCGGCGACGGCATCGTGGCCGGGCTACAGGTCGTGGCGGCGATGGTCCGTAATCATATGAGCCTGCACGATTTGTGTAGCGGCATGAAAATGTTCCCGCAAATTCTGGTTAACGTCCGTTTTACCGCTGGTGCCAGCGATCCGCTTGAGCATGAGACGGTGAAGGCAGCGCTGGCTGAGGTCGAGGCGACGCTGGGCAATCGTGGACGCGTACTGCTGCGTAAATCGGGCACTGAACCTCTTATCCGCGTGATGGTGGAAGGGGAGAACGAAGCGCAGGTTACCGAGTTTGCCAATCGTATTGCGGATGCGGTTAAAGCGGTCTGACAGGTGTTAAGTACCTGAGAAGGCGGTGGTTGCCGCCTTTTTAGGCAAAGCAAAGCCACTTTTGCTGTTTTTTTCCGCATTCGATACAATGCGTTGAAATTGCCCTTGCGAAGGTCATTCGCTTTGGTTAGTATTCACACCCGCTTCAGTGGGAAAGCGTAACGCCTCCCGCGATATTGGTCGAAGCAATTGGTATGCGGCAACTCCGCAAGGAACAGGTTAATTATGTACGAAGCTCTTTTGGTAGTTTTCCTTATTGTGGCAATCGGCCTTGTGGGTCTGGTTATGCTACAGCAGGGTAAAGGCGCTGATATGGGAGCCTCCTTTGGAGCAGGCGCTTCTGGTACGCTGTTTGGTTCAGGTGGTTCTGGTAACTTCATGACCCGCATGACGGCTGTCCTGGCAACGTTGTTCTTCATCATTAGTCTGGTGCTTGGCAATATCAACAGCAACAAGGCCAATAAAGGAAGCGAGTGGGAAAACCTGAATGCGCCGGCGAAAACCGAGCAAACTCAGCCAGCTGCTCCGGCTCAGCCGACCAGCGATATCCCGCAGTAAGTATTTCAGTACCGAGGTGGTGGAATTGGTAGACACGCTACCTTGAGGTGGTAGTGCCCTAACGGGCTTGTGGGTTCGAGTCCCATCCTCGGTACCAAATTCCGAAAGAAAGACGCTGAAAAGCGTCTTTTTTTTCGTCTGAATCTGGAAAGATTGTGGCTGTTAGATAAGGCATGCAGACAGCCATAAAAAAAGCCGCTTTCGCGGCTTTTTCATTTTATCCGGGAGTTTACTTCCCTTTATTTTCCAGATTCTCCACCTGAGGTACGCCGCTGGTAGACGATGCGGAGAGCAACCCTGACTGGGCATAACCGAACAGCTTCTCACGAGTATCGGTGATGTCCAGGTTACGCATGGTCAACTGGCCAATACGGTCATCAGGTGAGAAGACGGAATCGCCTTTTTCCATGGTCAGACGCTCTGCTTTATAGGTCAGATTGTCCGAAACCGTGTTCAGAATGGAGTAGTCGTTACCGCGACGCAGTTCCAGGGTTACTTCACCAGTGATCTGGCTGGCAACCCAGCGTTGCAGGGCATCACGCAGCATCAGCGCCTGCGAGTCGAACCAGCGGCCCTGATACAGCAGACGACCCAACTGGCGACCATGCGCGTGGTACTGCTCGATGGTATCTTCGTTATGAATACCGGTCAGCAGACGCTCATAGGCGATATGCAGCAGCGCCATCCCCGGGGCTTCATAGATCCCACGGCTTTTTGCTTCAATGATACGGTTTTCAATCTGATCGCTCATGCCCAGACCGTGACGACCGCCGATGCGATTCGCTTCCATCATCAGTTCAACATCGTCAGTAAAGGTTTTGCCGTTCAGTGCCACCGGGTGACCATGTTCGAAACGTACCGTCACTTCTTCCGCCGGAATTTTGACGTTCTCATCCCAGAACTTCACGCCCATGATGGGGTTAACGATTTTCACGCTGGAGTTAAGGAATTCGAGGTCTTTCGCTTCGTGCGTCGCACCCAGCATATTGGAGTCAGTGGAATAGGCTTTTTCGACCGACATTTTATAGTCAAAGCCGCAGGCAATCATAAATTCAGACATCTCCTGACGTCCGCCCAGCTCATCAATGAAGTCGGTATCCAGCCACGGCTTATAGATTTTCAGCTCAGCGTTGGTCAGCAGGCCATAACGGTAAAAACGTTCGATGTCGTTACCTTTATAGGTGCTGCCGTCGCCCCAGATATTCACGCCATCCTCTTTCATTGCTGCAACCAGCATCGTACCGGTGACAGCCCGGCCCAGCGGGGTGGTATTGAAATAGGTCAGGCCGCCAGTCGTGTTATGAAATGCACCACACTGAATGGCGGCGATACCTTCGGCAACCAGCTGTTTACGGCAGTCGATCAGGCGAGCGTTTTCTGCACCATATTCTTTCGCGCGGCGAGGAATTGCATCATAATCCTCTTCGTCCGGCTGACCCAGGTTCGCCGTATAGGCATAAGGGACCGCCCCTTTTTGTCGCATCCACAGCAGTGCTGCGCTGGTGTCCAGACCGCCAGAAAAAGCGATACCAATACGTTGACCTGCCGGAAGATGTTTGAGAATCGTCGTCATAAAATAAACCCTGCCTGGTAGACTATGGAGAAATCATCTCTGATGCTGAATGCATGTTTATGCAAAATAAATGAGTTTTCATTTAAACACCTTTTGCCGCATATCGAAAGTGATTCATGAAGATTTCACTAAAAAATCCTGCACAAACATCTTTACTCTATGCATAGTCTGCGCGTTTTTATGCCAGGTAAAAAGCACGGGCAACGGACAGCGGGCGCGCCTTGACACAAACCGCTATTTTTCCCTATAATACAGACCGATTTTACGTCCCGTCTTCGGTACCAAATCCCAGCATTATTTGCATTTTCTACTCAAAACGCGTAGAATTTGCCACGTTTCAGGCGCGGGGTGGAGCAGCCTGGTAGCTCGTCGGGCTCATAACCCGAAGGTCGTCGGTTCAAATCCGGCCCCCGCAACCACTTTCCCTTAGAGTTCTTTTTCAAATAGTCTGTGAAGACGTTGGCCTTCGTAGCTGAATTTGAAAAAAATTCTTTCGGAAGGTTCTCCAGGCCGCAGTTGCGGCTATAGGGTTCAGTTATCTAAAGCCCCGATTTATCGGGGTTTTTTGTTATCTGACTACAGAATAACTGGGCTTTACGCCCTTTTTTTATGTCTTGGGGGTGGGCTTGTCCACATTAGAGCAAAAATTAACAGAGATGATTACAGCACCGGTTGAAGCATTGGGCTTTGAGCTGGTCGGCATCGAATTTATTCGCGGTCGCACATCGACACTGCGCATCTATATTGATAGTGAAGATGGCATCAATGTTGATGATTGTGCTGATGTGAGCCATCAAGTGAGCGCCGTAATGGACGTTGAAGATCCCATTACCGTGGCCTACAACCTGGAAGTCTCCTCACCTGGCCTCGATCGTCCTATGTTCACCGCTGAACACTATACGCGTTTCCTGGGTGACGAGGTGGCGCTGGTCCTGCGAATGGCGGTACAGAACCGTCGTAAGTGGCAGGGCATTATCAAAGCGGTAGACGGTGAGATGATCACGGTTACGGTTGACGGCAAAGATGAAGTGTTCGCGCTGAGTAACATCCAGAAGGCGAACCTGGTTCCCCACTTTTAACAGTCTGGATTGAGGTGAAAGGCCCCGATGAATAAAGAAATTTTGGCTGTTGTTGAAGCCGTTTCCAACGAAAAATCGCTGCCACGCGAGAAAATTTTCGAAGCGCTGGAGAGTGCACTGGCAACGGCAACAAAGAAAAAATATGAACAAGAGATCGATGTTCGTGTAGAAATCGATCGTAAAAGCGGTGATTTTGACACCTTCCGTCGTTGGGTTATCGTTGAAGAAGTGACCCAGCCGACCAAAGAAATCACCCTGGAAGCGGCGCGTTTTGAAGACGAAAGCCTGAACGTGGGGGAATACGTTGAAGATCAGATCGAATCTGTCACCTTTGACCGTATTACGACCCAGACCGCTAAACAGGTTATCGTGCAAAAAGTACGTGAAGCTGAACGCGCGATGGTTGTCGATCAGTTCCGCGAACACGAAGGTGAAATCATCACTGGCGTGGTGAAGAAAGTAAACCGCGACAACATCTCTTTAGATCTTGGTAGTAATGCTGAAGCCGTGATCATGCGTGAAGACATGCTGCCGCGTGAAAACTTCCGCCCCGGCGACCGTATTCGTGGCGTACTGTATTCCGTACGTCCGGAAGCGCGCGGCGCGCAGCTGTTTGTGACACGTTCTAAGCCGGAAATGCTGATTGAGCTCTTCCGCATCGAAGTGCCAGAAATTGGCGAAGAAGTTATCGAGATCAAAGCAGCGGCTCGCGATCCGGGTTCACGTGCGAAAATCGCGGTGAAAACCAATGATAAGCGTATCGACCCGGTCGGTGCCTGCGTAGGTATGCGCGGTGCCCGTGTTCAGGCGGTATCTACCGAGCTGGGCGGTGAGCGTATTGATATCGTCCTGTGGGATGATAATCCGGCGCAGTTCGTTATTAATGCCATGGCTCCGGCAGACGTGGCTTCTATCGTTGTGGATGAAGATAAACACACGATGGATATCGCGGTTGAAGCGGGTAATTTGGCGCAGGCGATTGGCCGTAACGGTCAGAACGTGCGTCTGGCCTCGCAGCTCAGCGGTTGGGAACTCAACGTGATGACCGTTGATGACCTCCAGGCGAAGCATCAGGCTGAAACCTATGCCGCGATTGAAACCTTTACCAGACACCTCGACATTGACGAAGAGTTTGCCACCGTTCTGGTTGAAGAAGGTTTCTCAACGCTGGAAGAACTGGCCTACGTGCCAATGAAAGAACTGCTGGAAATTGACGGCCTTGATGAATCGACCGTTGAAGCACTGCGTGAGCGTGCTAAAACCGCACTGGCCACTCTGGCACAGGCTCAGGAAGACAGCCTTGGTGATAACAAACCGGCTGACGACTTGCTGAATCTGGAAGGACTGGATCGCGCAATGGCCTTCAAACTGGCTGCCCGTGGTGTTTGTACGCTGGAAGATCTCGCCGATCAGGGCATTGATGATCTGGCTGATATCGAAGGTCTGTCCGACGAGAAAGCCGGTGAGCTGATTATGGCTGCCCGTAATATTTGCTGGTTCGGTGACGAAGCGTAATAAACTGTAGCAGGAAGGAACAGCATGACAGATGTAACTTTAAAAGCGCTGGCCGCAGATAAACAGATTTCCGTGGATCGCCTGGTACAGCAATTCGCTGATGCAGGCATCCGCAAATCTGTTGACGATTCTGTGTCCGCACAAGAAAGACAAACCTTACAGGCCCACCTGAACCGTGATCAGGGTGCAGGCCCGGACAAGTTGACATTACAGCGTAAAACGCGCAGTACTTTAAACATTCCCGGTACCGGTGGGAAAAGCAAATCGGTACAAATCGAAGTCCGCAAGAAGCGCACCTTTGTGAAACGTGACCCGCAAGAGGCAGAACGTCTCGCGGCGGAAGAGCAGGCGCAGCGTGAAGCGGAAGAGCAAGCCCGTCGTGAGGCTGAAGAAGCAGCCAAACGCGAGGCGCAATTGAAAGCTGAGCGCGAGGCCGCAGAACAAGCTAAGCGTGAAGCCGCTGACAAAGCGAAACGTGAAGCTGCGGAAAAAGACAAAGTGAGCAATCAACAAGACGATATGACTAAAACTGCCCAGGCTGAGAAAGCCCGCCGTGAGAACGAAGCTGCGGAACTGAAGCGTAAAGCTGAAGAAGAAGCGCGTCGTAAGCTGGAAGAGGAAGCGCGTCGCGTAGCTGAAGAAGCTCGTCGTATGGCTGAAGAAAACGAGAAAAACGGTGTTCAGGTAACTGAAGTTCCTGAGGACTCCAGCGACTATCACGTCACTACGTCTCAGCATGCTCGTCAGGCTGAAGATGACAATGACCGTGAAGTTGAAGGTGGCCGTAGCCGCACGCGTACGGCGAAAGCCGCGCGCCCGGCTAAAAAAGGCAACAAGCATGCCGAATCTAAAGCCGATCGTGAAGAAGCGCGTGCAGCGGTTCGTGGTGGTAAAGGCGGCAAGCGTAAAGGGTCTTCTTTACAGCAGGGCTTCCAGAAACCGGCTCAGGCTGTTAACCGTGACGTTGTGATTGGTGAAACCATCACCGTTGGCGATCTGGCAAACAAAATGGCGGTCAAAGGCTCTCAGGTCATCAAAGCGATGATGAAACTGGGTGCAATGGCAACCATTAACCAGGTCATCGACCAGGAGACCGCACAGCTGGTTGCCGAAGAGATGGGCCACAAAGTTATCCTGCGTCGTGAAAACGAGCTGGAAGAAGCAGTAATGAGCGACCGTGACACTGGCGCTGCGGCTGAACCGCGCGCACCGGTTGTGACCATCATGGGTCACGTTGACCACGGTAAAACCTCTCTGCTGGACTACATTCGTTCAACGAAAGTGGCTTCTGGCGAAGCGGGCGGCATTACCCAGCATATCGGTGCTTATCACGTTGAAACTGAAAACGGGATGATCACCTTCCTGGATACCCCGGGCCACGCCGCGTTTACCTCCATGCGTGCTCGTGGTGCGCAGGCGACGGATATCGTCGTTCTGGTGGTTGCAGCAGACGACGGCGTGATGCCGCAGACCATTGAAGCTATCCAGCATGCGAAAGCAGCGCAGGTGCCGCTGGTGGTTGCGGTGAACAAAATCGATAAGCCCGAAGCCGATATGGATCGCGTTAAGAACGAACTGTCTCAGTACGGCGTTATGCCGGAAGAGTGGGGCGGCGAAGCGCAGTTCATCCCTGTTTCTGCGAAAGCGGGTACCGGTATTGATGACCTGCTGAACGCTATCCTGCTTCAGGCTGAAGTTCTGGAACTGAAAGCCATTCGCAATGGTATGGCGAGCGGCGCGGTCATCGAATCCTTCCTGGATAAAGGACGTGGTCCGGTTGCGACCGTTCTGGTTCGCGAAGGCACCCTGAACAAGGGCGATATCGTGCTGTGTGGCTTCGAGTACGGTCGCGTTCGTGCGATGCGTAACGAGCTGGGTCAGGAAGTGCTGGAAGCGGGTCCGTCCATTCCGGTGGAAATCCTCGGTCTGTCCGGTGTTCCGGCAGCGGGTGATGAAGTAACGGTCGTTCGTGACGAGAAGAAAGCGCGTGAAGTGGCGCTGTATCGTCAGGGCAAATTCCGTGAAGTTAAACTGGCTCGTCAGCAGAAATCGAAACTGGAGAACATGTTCGCCAACATGACCGAAGGCGAAGTTCACGAAGTGAACATCGTGCTGAAGGCTGACGTACAGGGTTCTGTGGAAGCGATCTCCGACTCCTTACTGAAACTGTCCACCGACGAAGTGAAAGTAAGAATCATCGGTTCCGGCGTAGGTGGTATCACCGAAACCGACGCGACCCTGGCTGCGGCATCCAACGCCATCCTGGTTGGCTTCAACGTTCGTGCCGATGCTTCTGCACGTAAAGTGATTGAATCTGAAAGCCTGGATCTGCGTTACTACTCCGTCATCTATAATCTGATCGACGAAGTGAAAGCGGCAATGAGCGGTATGCTGTCTCCGGAACTGAAACAGCAGATCATCGGTCTGGCTGAAGTGCGCGATGTGTTCAAATCACCGAAATTCGGTGCAATCGCGGGCTGTATGGTTACCGAAGGTACTATCAAACGTCACAACCCGATCCGCGTTCTGCGCGACAACGTGGTTATCTATGAAGGCGAGCTGGAATCCCTGCGCCGCTTCAAAGATGACGTTAACGAAGTCCGTAACGGTATGGAATGTGGTATCGGCGTTAAGAACTACAACGACGTTCGCGTTGGCGATATGATCGAAGTGTTCGAGATTATCGAGATCCAACGTACCATCGCATAATCTTCGTTATGCCCGGTGGCACTGCGTTTACCGGGCCTACGATACTTAGAAGATTGTTTTGCGTAGGCCGGGTAAGCGAAGCGCCACCCGGCCATAATTTCAAAAGGGGCTGATAGCCCCTTTTTTGTCTGGAGAATTTATTATGGCGAAAGAATTCGGTCGCCCGCAGCGCGTATCTCAGGAGATGCAAAAAGAAATTGCCATCATCCTGCAACGCGAAATCAAAGACCCGCGTTTGGGCATGATGACCACCGTATCCGGCGTCGAAATGTCCCGTGACCTGGCCTATGCCAAAGTGTTTGTGACTTTCCTGAACGACAAAGATGAAGCCGCGATTAAAGCGGGCATCAAAGCGTTGCAGGAGGCCTCTGGTTTCATCCGTTCTCTGCTGGGTAAAGCGATGCGCCTGCGTATCGTGCCGGAACTGACCTTCTTCTACGATAACTCGCTGGTTGAAGGGATGCGCATGTCCAACCTGGTGACCAGCGTGGTGAAACATGACGATGAGCGTCGTGTGAACCCGGACGACAGCAAGGAGGACTAATGAGTCGTCCTCGTCGTCGTGGTCGTGATATCCACGGTGTACTGCTGCTCGATAAACCGCAGGGCATGTCCAGTAACGATGTGCTGCAAAAGGTAAAGCGGATTTATAACGCCAACCGGGCCGGGCATACCGGCGCGCTCGATCCGCTGGCCACTGGTATGCTGCCGATTTGCCTCGGCGAAGCGACCAAGTTTTCTCAGTACCTGCTCGACTCCGACAAGCGCTATCGCGTCATTGCTCGCCTGGGTCAGCGCACCGACACCTCTGACGCTGACGGTCAGATCGTGCAGGAGCGCCCGGTTACGTTTAGTGCGTCAGAGCTTGAAGCCGCGCTGGACACCTTTCGGGGTGATATCCAGCAGGTGCCGTCGATGTATTCGGCGCTGAAATATCAGGGGCGGAAACTGTACGAATATGCGCGTGAAGGTATTGAAGTTCCGCGTGAAGCGCGCCCAATCACGGTTTATGAGCTACAGTTCATTCGCCATGAAGGTAATGAGCTTGAACTGGAAGTTCACTGCTCAAAAGGGACGTACATCCGCACTATCATTGACGATCTCGGTGAAAAGCTGGGCTGCGGCGCGCACGTTATCTTCCTGCGTCGACTGGCGGTCAGCAAGTATCCGGTAGAACGGATGGTGACGCTCGAACACCTGCGTGAACTGGTCGAGCAGGCTGAACAGCAAGCCATCCCGGCGGCCGATCTGCTGGATCCGCTGTTGATGCCGATGGATAGTCCGGCTTCGGACTTTCCTTTGGTCAATATTCCTGCCGTTGTCGCAGGCTATTTTAAGCAGGGGCAACCCGTGCGCGCTTCTGGCGCACCGCTAAATGGTCTCGTACGCGTGACGGAAGGTGATGACGCCCGGTTTATCGGGATGGGCGAAATTGATGATGAAGGTCGCGTTGCGCCTCGTCGTCTGGTTGTAGAGTATCCGGCATAATGCCGCTCCGTCTTGCGATAACAAGGCGCTGCGAGTAGAATATTGCCGCTTAATGTCCGGTAAATTGTTTAACAAGATAGCGGGCATTGACTATGGGGTTGCTGAATTAGAGATTGGCACCCTTTCATTCTTTTTAAATCTGGAGTTCTATAATGTCTCTAAGCGTTGAAGCTAAAGCACAAATCGTTTCTGAGTTTGGTCGTGGTACTAACGACAGCGGTTCTACCGAAGTTCAGGTTGCCCTGCTGACTGCACAGATTAACCACCTGCAAGGTCACTTTGCAGAACACAAAAAAGATCACCACAGCCGTCGTGGTCTGCTGCGTATGGTTTCTCAGCGTCGTAAACTGCTCGACTACCTGAAACGTAAAGATGTTGCACGCTATACCGCGCTGATCGAGCGTCTGGGCCTGCGTCGCTAAGTCTTGCGAGTTTCAGAAAAGGGGCCTTCAGGGCCCCTTTTTTCAACCGGACCGCAGCAATTCGCTGGAAACTAATGTATTGTTGCTATGAATGATCTTCCGTCGCAGAGGTTCGCGCGGCTAATGAGAGGCTTTACCCGAAGAGCGGGTTAGGGTTGTCATTAGTCGCGAGGATGCGCAGAAGATCGGATGTTAACGACAGCATACCGTGGGTGTGCTGCCACTTATTAAGAAAGGATATTATTTTGCTGAATCCGATCGTTCGTAAATTCCAGTACGGTCAACATACCGTTACGCTGGAAACCGGGATGATGGCGCGTCAGGCCACTGCTGCCGTTATGGTTAGCATGGATGACACCGCAGTATTCGTGACCGTAGTAGGGCAGAAAAAAGCCAAAGCGGGCCAGGACTTCTTCCCATTAACGGTTAACTATCAGGAGCGTACTTACGCTGCTGGTCGTATCCCGGGCAGCTTCTTCCGTCGTGAAGGCCGTCCGAGCGAAGGCGAAACCCTGATTGCGCGTCTGATTGACCGCCCGGTTCGTCCGCTGTTCCCGGAAGGCTTCGTTAACGAAGTTCAGGTTATTGCTACTGTCGTTTCCGTTAACCCGCAGGTTAACCCGGATATCGTGGCGATGATCGGTGCTTCCGCCGCGCTGTCTCTGTCTGGTATTCCGTTTAACGGCCCAATCGGCGCAGCACGTGTGGGTTATATCAATGACCAGTACGTACTGAACCCGACTCAGGATGAACTGAAAGAAAGCAAACTGGATCTGGTGGTAGCGGGTACTGAAGCTGCCGTACTGATGGTTGAATCTGAAGCTGAACTGCTGAGCGAAGATCAGATGCTGGGTGCCGTGGTCTTTGGTCACGAGCAGCAGCAGGTTGTTATTCAGGCGATCAACGATCTGGTGAAAGAAGCCGGTAAACCGCGTTGGGACTGGCAGCCAGAAGCTGTTGATGCTGCGCTGAACGCCCGTGTTGCCGCCCTGGCGGAATCTCGCCTGAGCGACGCTTACCGTATCACCGACAAACAGGAACGTTATGCTCAGGTTGATGCTATCAAATCTGAAGTTATCGCCAGCCTGGTTGCCGAAGATGACGCCCTGGACGCTAACGATCTGGGCGACATCCTGCACGCTATCGAGAAAAACGTCGTTCGTAGCCGCGTACTGGCAGGCGAGCCGCGTATCGACGGTCGTGAAAAAGACATGATCCGTGGTCTGGACGTGCGCACCGGCGTACTGCCGCGTACTCACGGCTCCGCACTGTTCACCCGTGGCGAAACGCAGGCGCTGGTTACCGCAACCCTGGGTACCGCACGTGACGCGCAGAACCTCGACGAACTGATGGGCGAGCGCACCGACAGCTTCCTGTTCCACTACAACTTCCCTCCGTACTCCGTGGGCGAAACCGGTATGGTTGGCTCGCCGAAGCGTCGTGAAATTGGTCACGGTCGTCTGGCGAAACGCGGCGTGCTGGCAGTGATGCCAGAAGCAGACAAATTTCCGTACACCGTGCGTGTGGTGTCTGAAATCACCGAATCCAACGGTTCCTCTTCCATGGCTTCCGTGTGCGGTGCTTCCCTGGCGCTGATGGACGCAGGCGTGCCGATTAAAGCGGCCGTTGCGGGTATCGCGATGGGTCTGGTGAAAGAAGGCGACAACTTTGTTGTTCTCTCTGACATCCTGGGCGATGAAGATCACCTCGGCGATATGGACTTCAAAGTAGCGGGTTCCCGCGAAGGTATCTCTGCGTTGCAGATGGATATCAAAATTGAAGGTATCACCAAAGAGATTATGCAGGTGGCGTTGAACCAGGCTAAAGGTGCACGTCTGCACATCCTGGGCGTGATGGAACAGGCGATCAACGCACCGCGTGGCGACATTTCTCAGTTTGCTCCGCGTATCCACACTATCAAGATTAGCCCGGACAAGATCAAAGACGTTATCGGTAAAGGCGGTTCTGTTATCCGTGCTCTGACCGAAGAAACCGGCACCACCATCGAAATCGAAGATGACGGCACCGTGAAAATCGCGGCGACCGACGGTGAAAAAGCGAAATTCGCTATTCGTCGTATCGAAGAGATCACCGCAGAAATCGAAGTGGGCCGTATCTATAACGGTAAAGTAACCCGCATCGTTGACTTCGGTGCCTTTGTTGCCATCGGTGGCGGTAAAGAAGGTCTGGTTCACATCTCTCAGATCGCCGACAAGCGCGTTGAGAAAGTGACCGACTATCTGCAAATGAACCAAGAAGTCCCGGTGAAAGTTCTGGAAGTTGACCGCCAGGGCCGTATCCGTCTGAGCATCAAAGAAGCAACTGAGCAGTCTCAGCCTGCGAATGCACCGGAAGCTCCGGCTGCTGAACAAGGCGAGTAAGGTTGCCATTGCCCTCTGCTACGGCAGAGGGCTAATTCGTTGGCTGGACGCCTTGTTTGCCACTGGGGAACGGGACGTTCATCCTTTTGTTGTCTTCGGGAGTGGGAAATGAAGCCTTTTTTGCGCTGGTGTTTCGTGGCAACAGCTCTTACGCTTGCTGGATGCAACAGTTCCAACTGGCGTAAAAGTGAAGTCCTCGCAGTACCATTGCAACCGACTTTACAGCAGGAAGTGATTCTGGCACGCATGGAACAAATTCTTGCCAGTCGGGCTTTAACCGATGACGAACGCGCACAGCTTTTATATGAGCGCGGAGTGTTGTATGATAGTCTCGGTCTGAGGGCCTTAGCGCGAAATGATTTTTCACAAGCGCTGGCAATCCGACCAGATATGCCTGAAGTATTCAATTACTTAGGCATATATTTAACGCAGGCGGGCAGTTATGATGCCGCCTATGAAGCGTTTGATTCTGTACTTGAGCTTGATCCAACTTACAATTACGCGTACTTGAATCGCGGTATCGCCCTGTATTACGGCGGTCGCGACAAGTTAGCGCAAGATGATCTGCTGGCGTTTTATCAAGACGATCCCAATGATCCTTTCCGCAGTCTGTGGCTTTATCTTGTTGAGCAGAAGCTTGATGAGAAGCAGGCAAAAGAAGCGTTGAAGCAACGCTTTGAGAAATCGGATAAAGAACAATGGGGATGGAACATTGTCGAGTTCTACCTGGGCGACATTAACGAATCCGCGTTAATGGGACGACTCAAGGCGGACGCAACGGATAACACCTCGCTCGCTGAGCATCTCAGTGAAACCAACTTCTATTTAGGTAAGTATTACCTAAGTCTTGGGGACAAGGACAGCGCTACGGCACTGTTCAAACTGGCGGTGGCTAACAACGTTCATAACTTTGTTGAGCACCGATACGCATTGTTGGAATTATCGCTCCTGGGCCAGGAGCAAGATGACCTGGCAGAATCGGACCAGCAATAGCTGACGAACATACATTAGCCCGAATTTTTTGATTGCCATCACCTTTACGGGTGAGGGCGTTGTTGTTCGTTAATACACCTACTTTGAGCCGGTTCACACTTTTCAATGAAAATTGCAGATCAATTTCATGATGAGTTATGTAGACTGGCCGCCATTAATATCGAGGCACTTGTACTACATGGCTGAATTCGAAACCAATTTTGCAGATCTGGGCCTGAAGGCTCCTATCCTTGAAGCCCTTACCGATCTGGGTTACGAAAAACCATCTCCAATTCAGTTGGAGTGCATCCCGCACCTGCTGAATGGTCGCGACGTTCTGGGTATGGCCCAGACGGGTAGCGGTAAAACCGCAGCGTTCTCTTTACCGCTGCTCAACAATCTTGATTCCGATCTGAAAGCACCTCAGATTCTGGTGCTGGCACCGACCCGCGAACTGGCGGTTCAGGTTGCTGAAGCAATGACGGATTTCTCTAAACACATGCACGGCGTGAACGTGGTAGCCCTTTACGGCGGCCAGCGTTATGACGTGCAGCTGCGCGCCCTGCGTCAGGGACCACAGATCGTCGTCGGTACGCCGGGCCGTCTGCTGGACCACCTGAAACGCGGTACGCTGAACCTGTCCAACCTGAGTGGACTGGTACTGGACGAAGCCGATGAAATGCTGCGTATGGGCTTCATCGAAGACGTTGAAACCATCATGGCGCAGATCCCGGCTGACCATCAGACCGCGCTGTTCTCCGCGACCATGCCGGAAGCGATTCGTCGCATTACCCGCCGCTTTATGAACGAGCCGCAGGAAGTGCGCATTCAGTCCAGCGTAACCACTCGCCCGGACATCAGCCAGAGCTACTGGACGGTGTACGGCATGCGTAAAAACGAAGCGCTGGTGCGTTTCCTGGAAGCGGAAGATTTTGATGCGGCGATTATCTTCGTGCGTACCAAAAACGCGACCCTGGAAGTGGCTGAAGCGCTGGAGCGTAGCGGCTATAACAGCGCCGCGCTGAACGGTGACATGAACCAGGCGCTGCGTGAGCAGACTCTGGAGCGTCTGAAAGACGGTCGTCTGGATATCCTGATCGCCACCGACGTTGCGGCCCGTGGCCTGGACGTTGAGCGTATCAGCCTGGTCGTTAACTACGACATCCCGATGGACTCTGAGTCTTATGTTCACCGTATCGGCCGTACCGGTCGTGCGGGTCGTGCTGGCCGCGCATTGCTGTTCGTTGAGAACCGCGAGCGTCGTCTGCTGCGCAACATTGAACGCACCATGAAGCTGACTATTCCGGAAGTGGAACTGCCGAACGCAGAACTGCTGGGTAAACGCCGTCTGGAAAAATTTGCTGCTAAAGTTCAGCAGCAGCTGGAAAGCAGCGATCTGGATCTTTACCGTGGACTGCTGGCGAAAATCCAGCCGACCGCAGAAGGCGAAGAGCTGGACATCGAAACGCTGGCTGCCGCGCTGCTGAAAATGGCGCAGGGCGAACGTTCTCTGATCGTACCGCCTGATGCACCGATGCGTCCTAAGCGTGAATTCCGTGACCGTGACGACCGCGCGCCGCGCAGCGATCGTAACGATCGTGGCCCGCGTGGCGACCGTCCGGAACGTGGTGGTGAAGACCGTCCGCGTCGCGAACGTCGTGACGTTGGCGATATGCAGCTGTACCGCATTGAAGTGGGCCGTGATGATGGCGTTGAAGTTCGTCATATCGTTGGCGCTATTGCTAACGAAGGCGATATCAGCAGCCGTTACATCGGTAACATCAAGCTGTTTGCGTCTCACTCCACCATCGAACTGCCGAAAGGCATGCCGGGTGAAGTGCTGCAACACTTTACGCGTACTCGCATTCTGAACAAGCCGATGAACATGCAGCTGCTGGGCGATGCTCAGCCGCATACCGGTGGCGAACGTCGTGGCGGTGGTCGTGGCTTTGGCGGCGAGCGTCGTGAAGGTGGCCGTAGCTTCGGTGGTGAACGTCGTGAAGGCGCTGCCCGTCCGGAAGGTCGTCGTTTCAGCGGCGAACGTCGTGAAGGTCAGGGTCGTGCGCCGCGTCGCGATGATTCTGCACCGCGTCGTGACGACTCCTCCAGCCGTCGCCGTTTCGGTGGTGATGCGTAATTTACGCTAGCATCGTAAAGTAATCTGTACAGCCCCGGTCTCAACCACCGGGGCTTTTTTTATTCCATTTGTACTCATGTACTGGTACAGTGCAACACGCTTCACCAGGAGAAGTGATTTTTACCGGAGAAAAAACCAGATGGCTACGCTTACGACCACACAAACCTCAACCTCGCTGCTCAGCGGCGTGGTGATTATCGGCGGCACGATTATTGGTGCAGGCATGTTCTCTTTGCCGGTGGTGATGTCCGGCGCGTGGTTCTTCTGGTCGCTGGCGGCGCTGGTCTTTACCTGGTTTTGTATGCTGCATTCCGGTCTGATGATCCTTGAGGCGAACCTGAACTACCGCATTGGTTCCAGCTTCGATACCATCACCAAAGATTTACTCGGCAGGGGCTGGAATGCGGTGAACGGTGTTTCTATTGCCTTCGTGCTGTACATTCTGACCTACGCCTATATTTCCGCCAGCGGCTCGATCCTGCATCATACTTTTGCTGAGATGTCGCTGAACGTGCCGGCGCGCGTGGCGGGCTTTGCCTTCGCCCTGCTGGTGGCGTTTGTGGTATGGCTGAGTACCAAAGCGGTCAGCCGGATGACGGCGATTGTGCTGGGGGCGAAGGTGATTACTTTCTTCCTGACCTTCGGTAGTCTGCTGGGGCATGTCACGCCGACGACGCTGTTTAACGTGACCGAAAGTCACGCCTCCTATACGCCGTATCTGCTGATGACGCTGCCGTTTTGTCTGGCCTCCTTTGGCTATCACGGTAACGTGCCAAGCCTGATGAAATACTACGGCAAGGACCCGCGCACCATTATCCGCTGCCTGGTCTACGGTACCCTGCTGGCGCTGGGCCTCTATATCGTCTGGCTGCTGGGAACGATGGGCAACATCCCGCGTCCGGAATTTATCGGCATCGCGCAAAAGGGCGGCAATATTGATGTCCTGGTTCAGTCGCTGAGCGGCGTGCTGAACAGCCGCAGCCTGGATCTGCTGCTGGTGATTTTTTCCAACTTTGCGGTCGCCAGTTCCTTCCTCGGCGTAACCCTGGGACTGTTTGACTATCTGGCGGATCTGTTTGGCTTTGACGACTCGGCCAGCGGACGCTTTAAAACCGCGCTGCTGACCTTTATCCCGCCGGTGATTGGCGGGCTGCTGTGGCCGAACGGTTTCCTGTACGCCATCGGCTATGCCGGACTGGCGGCAACCATCTGGGCGGCGATCGTCCCGGCACTGCTGGCGCGCGCCTCGCGTCAACGCTTTGGTAGCCCCAAATTTCGCGTCTGGGGTGGCAAGCCGATGATTGCGTTGATTCTGCTTTTCGGCGTTGGTAACGCGCTGGTGCATATTCTGTCGAGCTTTAATTTATTGCCGGTGTACCAGTAGTAAACAACAGTAAAGGGGCGTCGTGCCCCTTTACTGTTGTCGGCCCGGGAAACATCGTGCCGCCGGGCAACATGTGCCTTACCCCAACAAGTCTTCCTTCACTTCCATTGCCAGATCAAACGAATGCAGACGCGCCTGATGATCGAAAATCTGGCCGTTGACCATAATCTCATCCGCGTCGGTTTCGCGCAGAATCGATTGCAGACCGTGACGGACTTTCGCTTTATCGCCCACCAGCGACATACTCAGCGCCTGCTGCACGCCGTATTGCTCGGACGGCGACCAGAAGGTGTCCATGTTCTCAATCGGCGGCGGAAGCTGGCCGGTCTCCCCGCGACGCAGTTTAACGAATGCCTGCTGCATTGAGGTAAACAGGAATTCGGCATCGCGATTGCTGTCAGCGGTGACGATATTAATGCACACCATCGCGTAGGGTTTCTCCAGCCGCGCGGAGGGCTTGAAATTGGTGCGATAGAGATGCAGCGCCTGGAATAGCATATCCGGCGCAAAGTGGGAGGCAAAGGCAAACGGCAGGCCAAGCTGGGCAGCAAGCTGGGCGCTATACAGGCTGGAGCCTAACAGCCACACCGGGATTTTCTCGCCGTAGCCCGGAACCGGACGTACCTGCGGGTGAGGGTCGCGGGCGTCAAACCACTCCACCAGCTCGTTAACATCGCGCGGGAAGTTATCGATATCGCCGCTCATATGGCGACGCAGGGCGCGCATGGTCGGTTGATCGCTACCCGGTGCCCGGCCAAGACCTAAATCAATACGTCCCGGATAGAGCGTATTCAGCGTGCCGAACTGTTCGGCGATCACCAGCGGGGAGTGATTTGGCAGCATCACGCCGCCGGAGCCAAGATGTAATGTGGTGGTATTGGCCGCCAGATAGCCAATCAATACCGAGGTCGCCGCGCTGGCGATCCCGGTCATATTGTGGTGTTCCGCCAGCCAGTAGCGGTGATAGCCACGCTTCTCCGCCAGCTGTGCCAGCGCCAGTGAATGCGAGAAGGCTTCTCTGGCCGAGGAGCCTTGCGGGATCGGTGCGAGATCCAGCACCGAAAAGGGGATCTGTTTATCAGTCATAACGGCTCACTTTGTTACCGGTTAATCTTTTAATACTGCATTAAGATTTCATTATAGTTGTTAACAAAGTGAGCTTTTTTACGCTTGCAGCTCCAGGCCAGCCAGTCGTTTCCAGTAACCATTGCAATCGCTATGTGGCGCAAGTGCAAGCGGTGCCTCACCCGTTTCATTAGCCCGGAAGGCGTCCAGCATGGCAAATGTCTCCGTGCCCAGCGGTGACAGACGGACCATATCCACCAGACCTTTCATCGACGTCAGTTCATTGCCGAGGTTATACACATAGCCGCTCATGGTCTGAATGCCGTTGAGCACGAAGACCTGCTGATTTTCCTGCGACAGCACGCTGCGCCCGTTAGGGTACTTAATGCAGCAGGTTTCACACTCATCTTTCGGGCGGTCTTCCGAACGGGCGGTGAAGCAGCGCGCGGAATAGGCCAGCGGCAGATGGCCATAGCTAAGGACTTCAACCTCAAACTGCTGGCGAATGCCCAGATCGTCGCACTGGGTGAGCAGGTTAATCAGCCAGTCGCGGGAGAGTTCCACCGGCATACACCAGCGCACCATGCCCTGTTTCAGTAGCAGGTTCAGCGTTACCGCGTTATAGCAATTGAGCGCGTGCCCGGCGACGAACGGTAGCTTACGTTCGGCGCACAGATTCACCACGCCCAGGTCGCTGGCTTCCAGCAAAAACTCGCCGTTGTCGACGTAACGCTTCAACTCGCCCAGTTCTGACGATGCCTGCACCAGCGCCAGCGTGGATATCACCACTTGTTTGCCGCTGCCCGCCAGCGTCTTCGCCATCTCCAGCCAGTCACCGACTTTAGTGGCCCGGCGTTTGCTGCATACTGCTTCACCGAGGTAGATGGTATCGGCGCTGCTGCTGGCGGCCTGCTGGTAAAAATCTTCCAGCGTCTCTTTTGACCAGTAATAGAGGACGGGTCCGAGTGAGTATTTCATATGATTTCCTACTGCCATTTACGGTGATACGCGCCGAGGGTGGTCTGCGTGCCTTCGGACATCGCGCCCAGCGTCTCCATCCATGCGCGTTGCGGGGCATAATCCTGCGGCGAGGCTATGCAGCGATCGATAGCCTGCCGCCAGACTTTTGTCACCTGGCTGACGTAAGCCGGGCTGCGCTGGCGTCCTTCGATTTTCACCGAGGCGATATTCGCGCCCAGCAATTCCGGCAGCAGTTCCAGCGTGTTGAGGCTGGTCGGCTCCTCCAGCGCGTGATAGCGCTCGCCATCGACCAGATAGCGACCTTTACACAAGGTTGGATAGCCCGCGTTTTCTCCGTCCTGATAACGGTCGATCAGCACTTCATTCAGGCGCGACTCCAGCCCCTGCGGGGTTTGCTGCCAGCGGACAAAGCGCGCGGGAGAGCACGCCCCAACGGTATTCGGCGACTCGCCGGTCAGGTAAGAGGAGAGGTAGCATCGACCCTCCGCCATAATGCACAGGCTGCCGAAAGCAAACACCTCCAGCGGAACCGGCGTCACGCGGGCTAACTGCTTCACCTGATGAATGGAAAGTACGCGCGGCAGCACCACGCGGGCCACGTCAAAATGGCGATGATAGAAACGGATTGCCTCTTCATTAGTGGCCGATGCCTGGACTGAGACGTGGCGCTCAATATGCGGATAGCGTTCAGCGGCATACTCAAGCATCGCCAGATCGGCGAGGATCAGCGCGTCAGCCCCTAGCTGGGCCGCCATATCCACCGCACGTTGCCAGCGGGCATAGCCGTCCGGGTGAGCAAAAGTGTTAATAGCGATGTGCAACTTGCGGCGATGTTGGTGTACGAAGCTTACGGCTTCCTGTAATTTTTTCTCGGTAAAGTTAAGCCCGGCAAAGTGACGGGCATTGGTATCATCTTTTAGCCCGATATAGACCGCGTCAGCGCCGTTTTCGATAGCCGCCTTAAGCGCCGGGAGATTACCGGCAGGACAGAGGAGCTCCATAAAATTTCCTGAACGTTGCACCCCTTGCGGGTCGCAAATTGTTAACGAACTGGAATTTTAGTTAACCTGACCGCGACAATTTTTGATTTGAGGCAGTTAATCGCGTATTGATGATGCCAATAATAACGTCTTCATAACGTAATTGTTGATTTACGCCGCCATGTCGTTTATCTGATATGGCAGAATGATGGAATTATTGGATTGAGGGAGTAAAGCTCGTGTTGGATAAACTGCGTTCACGCCTGGTTCACCTTGGCCCGTCTTTGATGAGTGTGCCAGTAAAACTGACGCCCTTTGCCCTTAAGCGTCAGGTGCTGGAACAGGTGCTACGCTGGCAATTTCATCAGGCGCTGGCGGATGGGGAGCTGGAGTTCCTTGAGGGCCGCTGGCTGAGTATTGAGGTGCGCGACATCGGCCTCAGATGGTACACCTCCGTTGACCACGGGCGTCTGATTGTCAGTGAAACGGCTGAAGCCGATGTCAGCTTCAGCGCCGATGCCAGCGATTTGCTGATGATCGCCGCGCGTCGTCAGGACCCCGATACGCTTTTCTTCCAGCGCCGTCTGGTCATTGAAGGCGATACCGAGCTGGGGCTGTATGTGAAGAACCTGATGGACGCCATCGAACTGGAGCAGATGCCAAAGGCATTGCGCACGATGCTGCTGCAACTGGCGGACTTTGTTGAGGCGGGGCTGAAAACGCCGCCGGAAATCCCAAACAGATCGGTAGGTGAACCATGCTGATTCGCGTTGAAATTCCCATTGATGCGCCGGGCATCGATGCCCTGTTACGTCGCGCTTTCGCAAGCGATGCTGAAGCCAGGCTGATTCACGATTTACGTGAAGACGGTCTTCTCACCCTGGGTCTGGTCGCTACTGACGACGAAGGGCAGGTGGTTGGCTATGTGGCGTTCAGTCCGGTCGACGTCGAAGGCGAAGATTTGCAGTGGGTAGGGCTGGCACCGTTGGCCGTCGATGAAAACTACCGTGGGCAGGGGCTGGCGCGTCAGCTGGTTTACGAGGGACTCGATTCCCTGAATGAATTTGGCTACGCCGCCGTAGTGACGCTGGGCGATCCGGCATTTTACAGTCGCCTGGGGTTTGAATCCGCGTCGCAGTACGATTTACGCTGCCGCTGGCCTGGCAGTGAAGATGCGTTTCAGGTACACCGCCTCGCCGATAACGCGCTGGAGAATGCGCATGGGCTGGTTGAGTATCACGAGCACTTTAATCGTTTTTGATCAGGCTGGTTAGCAGAATATCTCCGGCGACGAGGCGTTCTTTCTGGCGCTTCGTAAGCTGTTTTATCCGGTATTCCAGGCGTAGTGCCAGCGACCGTTCACCCACCTCTTCAGAAAACGCCAGCGTTAATTCACCTTTTCCGCGCAGGGCTTTTGCGCCTTTCCCGGTTTGATGCTGCACAAAGCGACGCGCGACATCGGTGGTGATGCCGGTGTACAGCGCATTCTTTTGCGTTCGGATGAGATACAGATACCAGCACACGGTGTCATGTCAGTATGTTAAGGTGAACGCACCATAACATAAGGGAGAGCCAGGATGGAAACGCTTGCTGCTATTAGCCGCTGGATTGCCAGACAGCATGTTATTACCTGGTGCGTGGCTCGCGACGGCGAGCTGTGGTGCGCCAATGCGTTCTACATTTATGACGCGCAAGATGTTGCTTTCTATGTGCTAAGCGAAGATAACACCCGCCACGCGCAAATGAGCGGACCTCGCGCTCCTGTCGCCGGCACCATTAATGGGCAACCGAAAACCGTGGCGCTGATCCGTGGCGTGCAGTTTAAAGGTGAGATTCGCCGTCTGGAGGGGAAGGAAAGCGAGGCCATACGCGCCCGCTATAACCATCGCTTTCCGGTGGCCAGAGTGTTATCTGCACCCGTCTGGGAAATCCGCCCTGACGAGCTAAAGTTCACCGACAACACGCTGGGCTTTGGTAAAAAACACTACTGGCTACGCGACTCAGGCCCCGAGCAGACGTAATGCTTCCCGGTTGAAGGCAGGCAAATCATCCGGTGTGCGGCTGGTGACCAGCTGATCTTTGTCCACCACCACTTCCTGATCGAAGAATTCGGCTCCGGCGTTTTTCACATCAATCACGATGGGCTTAACGGCGGTGAGCTTGCGGCCACGTACCACTTCGGCGCTGATCAGTAGCTGCGGGCCGTGACAAATGGCGAACACCGGTTTGCCGCTGTTGATGAACTCGCGGGTGAAGGTGACAAAGCGGTCGTCGCCGCGCAGAGAATCCGGTGAATGCCCGCCGGGCAGCAGCAACGCATCAAACTCTTCCGGGCTGACATCATCGATGCTTTTGTCGATCTTCACACTGGCTTCGCCCTGTTTACCTTTTACGGTTTTACCGGCTTCTTTCTCAATGGTGATAACCTCATGCCCGGCCTTTTTGTAGGCCTCTGCCGGAGAGGTAAATTCTGAATCTTCAAACTCGTCGGTGATCAAGACCGCTATTTTCTTGCCCATACTTCCTCCGTTGTCTGGTTTCAGATCATTTCTCTGAAAATGGTAAATACTTACCGTAGACAGTTAAGTGTGGTGCAGACGCGCGAGATTGCAACACGGACAAATCCGCATATCGGAAGGAGAGCGTAATGAGTCAGGTTTTACTCACCGGTGCGACCGGGCTGGTCGGCGATCATCTGCTGCGCATGTTACTCCAGGAGCCACGCATTGACGGCATCGCTGCGCCGACGCGACGCCCGCTGAAGGATATCTCCGGCGTCTTCAATCCTGTCGATCCGCAGTTGACCGATGCGCTGGCGCAGGTGACAACGTCGGTGGATATCGTTTTCTGCTGCCTCGGAACCACCCGGCGGGAAGCTGGCTCGAAAGAGGCTTTCATTCATGCGGATTATACGCTGGTGGTGGATACCGCACTGACAGGGCAACGTCTGGGGGCAACGCATATGCTGGTGGTCAGCGCTATGGGAGCCAATGCCAGCTCACCTTTTTTCTATAATCGGGTAAAGGGCAAGATGGAAGAAGCGTTGATGGCCCAGCACTGGCCGCGGCTGACCATCGCCCGTCCCTCCATGCTGCTGGGCGATCGTGAAAAACACCGGACGAATGAATCGCTGCTGGCCCCGATCTTTAAACTGCTGCCGGGTAACCTGAAATCGATCAATGCACGGGATGTAGCACGGGCTCTACTTATCAACGCGCTGGCAGATGAGGAGGAATCGGTAACGATTCTTTCATCGTCTGCGTTACGAGAAATTGCGGCGCGTAATAACGATTAATAATTTCCATAAATATTTCGACCAGCGTACTATGCCCCGGCTTATCTAAAACCATAAATTTTCCCGGGGAATGTTATGACTGGTCAGTCTTCATCTCAATCGGCTCTGTCACGTCAGTGGTGGAAGCCTGCGCTTTTTTTTCTCGTTGTTATTGTTGGTCTCTGGTATGTGAAATGGCAGCCTTATTACGGTAAAGCATTCACTGCCGCCGAAACTCACAGTATCGGTAAATCAATCCTTGCTCAGGCCGATTCCAGCCCGCTTCAGGCGGCGTGGGATTATGCGCTGGTCTATTTTCTCGCGGTATGGAAAGCCGCCGTACTCGGTGTGATCCTCGGATCGCTGGTACAGGTGCTGATCCCGCGTAACTGGCTGCTGCGCACCCTGGGCCAGCCTCGCTTTCAGGGAACGTTGCTGGGGACGATTTTTTCGCTGCCCGGCATGATGTGCTCCTGCTGCGCGGCACCGGTGGCTGTCGGGCTGCGCCGTCAGCAGGTGTCGATGGGCGGCGCACTGGCATTCTGGATGGGTAATCCGCTGTTGAACCCGGCCACGCTGGTGTTTATGGGATTTGTGCTCGGCTGGCAGTTCGCGCTGGTGCGTCTGGTTGCCGGGCTGGCGATGGTGCTGATTGTCGCCACGCTGGTGCAGCGTCTGGTGAAAGATACGGCGCAAACCACCACGGTCACCATCCCGGATGCCACCGTGGAGGGAAGTTTCTTTTCCCGCTGGGGACGGGCGCTATGGACGCTGTTCTGGAATACCATCCCGGTTTATATTCTGGCGGTGCTGGTACTGGGCGCGGCCCGCGTGTGGCTATTTCCGCATGCCGATGGCGTGGTGGGGAATACCCTCTTCTGGGTCGCGGCGATGGCAATTGCGGGCTGTCTGTTTGTGATCCCGACTGCCGCTGAAATCCCGATTGTGCAGACCATGATGCTGGCCGGTATGGGCACGGCTCCCGCGCTGGCGTTGTTGATGACGCTACCGGCAGTCAGCCTGCCATCGCTGGTGATGCTGCGTAAAGCGTTTCCGGCAAAGGCGCTGTGGCTAACCGGAGGGCTGGTGGCCGTGGGCGGCGCGATTGTTGGTGGTATTGCGCTGTTATAAGGCCATGCCGGATGACCTGTCGCCGCTACGGCATCGTTGTCATGCCGGGTGGCGGCTTCGCCTTACCCGGCCTACGGGCTGGTGCTGTTTGTAGGCCCGGTAAGCGCAGCGCCACCGGGCAAGGTGGCACGGCGTCAGCGCCTGAATGGTCGCGTTACCGGGTGGCGGCTTCGCCTTACCCGGCCTACGGTCTGGTGCTGTTCGTAGGCCCGGTAAGCGCAGCGCCACCGGGCAAAGTGGCACGGCGTCTGCGCCTGAATGGTCGCGTTGCCGTGTGGCGGCTTCGCCTTACCCGGCCTACGGTCTGGTACTGTTTGTAGGCCCGGTAAGCGCAGCGCCACCGGGCAAAGTGGCACGGCGTCTGCGCCTGAATGGTCGCGTTGCCGGGTGGCGGCTTCGCCTTACCCGGCCTACGGTCTGGTGCTGTTCGTAGGCCCGGTAAGCGCAGCGCCACCGGGCATGAGGGGTACGGCCTCACAACGAGGCTGCCTGTTACTTAATAAACGTAAACGCGGTTGTGACGTGTTTCACGCCGCTCACCCGGCTGGCCATATCCGCTGCGGCTTTCGCTTCGGCATCCGTCACCAGCCCCATCAGGAACACTTCGCCGTTTTCGGTCGTGACCTTCACGTTAGAGGATTTCACCTGATCGCTCGCCAGCAGCTGAGAGCGGACCTTGGTGGTGATCCACGTATCGTTAGACGCGGTCCCTAAACCAATCGGGCTGCCCTGGCGGATCTCGTTAAACACTTCCGTTGCACCGTCCACGCCCATCGCGATCTGCTTCGCGCGCGAGGAGAGGTCGCTATTCGGTGCCTGGCCGACCAGCAGAACCTTGCCCTGATACGCCGTGACGTTAATGCGCGCCTCTTTTTTGATTTGCGCGTCTTTAGCCAGCGCGCTGTTGACGCGGAGTTCCAGCGTTCCATCGTCTACCTGAGTGCCCACGGTGCGAGGATCGGTTGCCGCTTTGGTTCCCACGGCGGCCGTGCCGACAACCGCCGCAGCTACGCACCCCTGCAAAAGCAGCGCGGAAATAAGGACTGCGAGGGGCGAAAATGCCTTCATGTGTACTCCTTAATCGTCCTGGTGAGGAAATAGCGTATTATCAATCAGATCGCATAAACAGTTGACCGTTAACATGTGCATCTCATGAATGCGCGCGCTGCGGTGAGAAGGGATGCGGATTTCAACGTCCTGCGGTCCCAGCAGCCCGGCCAGTTCGCCGCCGTCGTAGCCGGTCAGGGCAACGATAGTCATATCGCGCGTGACCGCCGCTTCCACCGCTTTCACAATATCGCGGCTATTGCCGCGCGTTGAAATAGCCAGCAACACATCTCCGGCATGGCCCAACGCCCGAACCTGCTTGGCGTAGATCTCATCATGCAAACGGTCGTTAGCAATCGCGGTTAAGACCACGTTATCGGTATTAAGTGCCATTGCGGGTAAACCTGGACGTTCAGTCTCGAAACGGTTGATCATGCTGGCAGCAAAATGCTGTGCGTTGGCGGCGGAGGTTCCATTACCACAGCAGAGAATTTTGTTGCCGTTAAGCAGCGACTGCACCAGCGTCATGGCCGCGCGGGAAATGGCATCAGGCAGCGCTTCCGCCGCGGCAATTTGAGTCTGAATGCTTTCAGTGAAGCACACTTTAATTCGTTCGAGCACAGTATCCCTTAACTATCAGGTTTATTCGCCAAAGGCGTTTTTTAGCCATTCAATGTGGCTGCCGTCGCAGGCTACCACATCAAACCGGCAATCCACAGTATCAAAACTCCCATTCTGACGGGCGAGCCACCAGCGGGCAGTCTGTAATAATTTGTGTTGCTTACTTCTGCTCACGCTGGCGGCCGCACCACCGTAAAAGGTGCTGCGGCGATAACGGACCTCAATAAAGACTGTCACCGTCCCGTCACGCATGATCAAATCAATCTCACCGCCGCGCATCCTTACGTTGGCGGCGATAAAACGCAGTCCTTTGCCTTCAAGCCAGCGACGCGCTTTTTGCTCCCACGCGTCGCCAATTTGCTTACGGGTTAATTCGCCGGAACAATCTGTCCCTGTTGGTATTTGAGCCATGATAACTTCCTGTTAATCACACAATCGCTGCTGGCGGTCAGATCGCCGGTGTTGCCGCTGAGTTCAAAACCCTGGACCTGACGCATCTGCGAGAAATTATTCGCCAGCGACCAGGCGTCTGCGCCCATCGCATACAGACGCGCCAGCGAGTAGTCGTTATGTACCGCCGCCAGCGCCTGTCGCATCAATTCCGGATTACTGCCCGCCAGCATCGGGATTTCACTGTATTGCAGACCTTCCATTTCCAGACGGAAATCCGCGCCTGCGGTGCCCTGCGCGCTACGCGAACTGGCGTACAGCGTAACCCCGCTCTGGCTACCGTTGCGCATGGCGATCATCGGTTTGATGAAGCCAATTTCTTCCGGCGTTGCCAGAATATAAGCGGCATCCACGCGACCACCGGAGATTTCTGCATCCGTTGGCGGTGCCGGGATAGTCAATCCGGCAACCGTCACGCTCTGCTGCGGCTGACTGGCGCTCACCGGGCTACCGGTTAAGGCAATGCCGGAACCGCCGACGGATGCACGCAGTTCGGAAGCAGAACCAAATTTCTGCTCCAGCACCGTGCCGCCGCCCTGTTTCTGCCACTCGTCAGCAAACGCATTGGCCACCCGATCGCCCAGCCCGCTGCGCGGGATCAGCACCAGTGGAGCCTGTTTGCCCTGCTGGTGGATAAAGCGTGCGGCATCGCGCGCTTCGTCTTCTGGAGAGAGCGCGAAATAACAGATATTAGGGCGATTTTCCACCGCTTCCGGCTGGTTAAGCGCCAGTACATTCAGGGACGTATTGCTCTTCACCAGTTCATCGACGTTGTTCTTCAGCAACGGTCCCACCACGATGCTGGCACCATCCTGCTGGACCTGCGCCAGGATCTGACTTAAGGGCTGAGAAGAGGTGTCGTAGATTTTCAGTTCGGCAGAGGGATTGGCCGATGTGGCGGCAACGGCCGTGGTTTGTGGTGCCGGGGTCGGTTGGACTGGCGCAGGAGCCTGATCCGGCGTGGCTGCCTGAGTTTCGGCAGGCGTCGCGCTTTGCGTTGCCGGAGCCTGAACTGGTGCTGCCGCCTCGTTGCCCGGAGCCTGTACCGGCGTTGCCGCTTCATTCCCCGGAGCTTCAACCGGTGCCTGCTGTGCCGTTGTCAGATCGTTAACTTCCGCCTGTGACGGGCTGATGACGCCGTTATCCGCCGAGGCCGCCTGCGCGACCTGTTGCGGCACCGCGCTTCCATCAACCTGGGGCGCGCCGTTTTTCGCGGCTTCAAACCCTTGCTGTATAGTACGGCCATAAATAGCCGCCTGGCCGTTTAATGGCAGCAGCAGTGCAATCCGGTTGGTGGACGCGGGTTTAAAATTCTGCACATTCACCAGCTGGGAAGGTAGCATTTTCGCCCCCGGATTTTGCGGGTAGCGTTTCTGCCAGTCGGCAATCCCGGCCTTCATCATGTCCGGATCGTTGCGGTTATCAAACCAGACGCGCTGCAAGTCCAGCCAGCCCTGTAACACGTTTTCGTTAGCATTGATGACCAGCGCCTGCGCCTGCTCCGGCGTCATGGCGGAGAGCGCCTGCCAGGTAGCGTCGATATTGGCCTGCTTCTCTTTTGCCGCCAGCAGCGGCTCCTGGGCAATCAGCGAACGCAGCAGTTCCAGAGAGGGGCGTCCCTGAAGACTGGTGATAGCGGCCTGCCAGAAGCGGATCTGTTGATTTTTGTCTAAATCCCCTGGATTTATTTTCCCCATCAACGCCTGCGCGCCGGGATAATCCTGCTGCGCTACCTTCAGTTCCGCTGCCAGTAACGCCTGCTCCCGACGCTGCGCATCGCTTAATTGCGACGGTAACTGATTGAGAAGTTCCATCGCCTGCTGACTCTTACCTTCCTTCAGCAGGGCACGAATGGCGAGTAATTGCCAGTTGGTCTTGCTATTATCTGAGCTTTGCTGCATCTGCTGTAGGTAATAGCCGGAATCAGCCTGCGCCGTCCCCTCAAGATGGGCCGTGCTCTGATCGGACGTTTGAGTGCCACAACCAGCGAAAATCAGGGCTGCCAGAATGACCGGCAGGCCGCGAGCGGCTTTCGAACGAAGAAGCGTTGACAGTACCATACTGTATCCAGTGATATTTTTATTCGATGCTCAATATTAAATCGGCAATACGGACTAAACAATGAAACAACACCAATCGGCGGATAATTCTCACGGTCAGCTCTACATTGTACCGACTCCCATCGGTAATTTAGCTGATATCACGCAACGTGCGCTCGCCGTATTGCAGGATGTTGACCTGATTGCAGCGGAAGATACGCGCCATACCGGCTTGCTGCTTCAGCATTTTGCCATTAACGCCCGTCTGTTTGCACTGCACGATCACAACGAGCAGCAAAAAGCTGAAACGCTGGTGGCGAAGCTGAAAGAAGGGCAGAACATCGCGCTGGTGTCGGATGCCGGTACGCCGCTGATTAACGATCCGGGCTATCACCTTGTGCGTACCTGCCGCGAAGCGGGCATTCGCGTCGTCCCGCTGCCCGGTCCGTGTGCCGCCATCGCCGCGTTGAGCGCGGCGGGGCTGCCGTCCGATCGCTTCTGCTACGAAGGGTTTCTGCCCGCCAAATCAAAAGGCCGTCGCGATGCGCTGAAAGCGCTGGAAGAAGAGCCGCGCACGCTGATTTTTTATGAGTCCACTCACCGTCTTCTGGATAGCCTGGAGGATATCGTCGCCGTGCTGGGCGAATCTCGCTATGTGGTGCTGGCGCGCGAGCTGACCAAAACCTGGGAGTCCATTTACGGCGCGCCCGTTGGCGAACTGCTGGCATGGGTGAAAGAGGATGAAAACCGGCGTAAAGGCGAGATGGTGCTGATTGTCGAAGGCCATAAAGCGCAGGAGGAGAGTCTGCCTGCTGATGCGCTACGAACCCTGGCGCTATTACAGGCAGAGTTGCCGCTCAAAAAAGCGGCTGCCCTCGCCGCGGAGATCCACGGCGTGAAGAAAAACGCGCTGTATAAATATGCGCTGGCGCAGCAGGAATAATATTCACCCCGGGGGCCTGCACGCTATTTTACCTCAATGGTAATCGTTGCTTTGCCGTGAAATTTCCCGGGTTGCAGTTTTCCGCCGACCAGATTGATGGGATAAGCGTGCATTTTTGTACTACCTCGCCCGGAAGGATCCACAGAAATGGATCCTTTATTGAAAGGGATGTTGATATTCCCCTCAGAGGTATTATTCATGCGGATGCCCACATCCGGCACGTTATCGCTGCTCCGACGGGCGACCAGTACATACTGGCTGGCAACATCCTCACCTTCTATGATCATTTCCATATTGTTCTTTATCTTTGAGGTATCCCCACAGTCGTAAGTAATATCGAAAGTAACAGGGGTATAACCCTCAGGCATTTCATTCTTCGTGGTAAAACGGCCTGCGTTTATGAAACCAAGGTCGACCTGAATGGCATCCCCCTGGTTAATCTTACAGTCTTGCGGCACGGTGATGCTTCCCTGAATGTGTAACTCGGCGATATCCTCCAGCGCGTTGATATTCGGAGCCGATGACGAGTTGCTCCATCCCGCCTGGATGGAGGCGATATGCGTATCAGGGATCACCAACTCACCCAGAAAGGGTTTCGTGACATAGAGCGTCAGCGTGGTATTAGCGCCAATAGTGACGGGGGCGGCATGTGTTTCTGGTGGATCATCACGGCAAACGCTGCCCCTGGTATTACCCACCTTATAGGAGCCGCTTTCCTTGATAATTTTATTATTCAACGGGGTGACAGCCGTTGCGCCAGGGATATCATTCACTTCGGTTTTAATATCAAGGTGATCATTAAGCTGATAGTAACCGGATAGCTTACCTGTCTTCACCAGAGCGCTAACCACGTTATAGTAAATATTCACCGTGCTATTGGCTGCACAACCGCACTCTATCTGATAAGCGTTACCCACAAGCGGAGCGGGGATTTCCTGGGTCGAGCCGGTGACGTTTTGTTCTTGCGGCCAGTCGTTGCTGGCGTCGCCGATAAAACGACCCTCGGCCTCGCATGTGCCAGTGACGGCGTAGGCGGGGGCAAGGGACAGTAGAGAGATGATGGCCACAGCAGCGGGTGAGATAATGCTTTTCATAATGGTAGTCCTTAACGACATTGCGCCGATCCGCTGAGTACCGAGGCCTGGCGCCCCTCGCTTTCCGGCAGGCTGAAGGTGAACTGGCACTGTTGATCTGTCTGGCTTCCCCAACGCACTAACCAGGTCTGTGGACGATCGTTAACGCCCGTGACGTACAGCACGCCACCGTCATCAACAATGCTTTGCTGGCGCTGAGCGTCATTTGTCGCGATGGCGCCAAACGGCAGCGGCTTGCCGCGACCGTCGGTCAGTTTTATCAATACCCGATAGCCACTTTGAGCGTTGAAACGCGCGGTGACCGCCGCCCCCTGGTCAGGCACTACGGTTTGTACGGTTTCCGCCACGTCTACGTTATCCGGCATCAGCGTGGTATCCAGCATGATGCGGTTTTCCTGATAAACGGTCAGATAAGGAATGATCGCATAGCCAAAGTAATCGGTAGCAATACCTGGGTAATTTTTCACTTTCACACCCGATGCACCATTCGCATCAATGAGGGCGAAAGCATTGCCCAGTGGTTGGGAGAGGGTGACACCGTGCGCGTGAGTAACAATACCGCCAGATAATCCGTAGCTGAGCTGCCGGTTATGAGAGCTGTAATCATAACCAGCATTGATTGTTCCATAGGCGGAGCGATAGCTACCATAAAGGCTGCTGCCAGTGTAATCGCTGTCTTCACTCTGACGCTGTTTGAGGCTGTAACTCAAACGACGATCATCCAGCAGGGATCCGTTAATACCGACTTCATGCTGGGTGGATTCCTCTTTCTGATGGGTGACCCGCCAGGTCGCCTGTGCATGAGAAAGCCAGCGATCCAGCGGGATACTAATGCTAAGCGATAAGGTCCGATCGCTGTCCCGGTCAGCATAGTCGGTAAATTGGCCGCTCAGGTTATAGCCGATTCCCCAGGCATTACCGTTGAGCCCGACAGACAGATTTCGGTCTTTTTGGTCTTTATCCCAGTATTCCTGCTGAGAACCCGAGGTATAGAAACTGATACCGTTGAACAGATCCTGATTCAAACTAAACTGGGTCTCACTACGCTGACGATCGCTGCTATTGAGGTGTCGTTGGTTCGCGTCAGAAAAAGTGAAGTAGCCGCTGCTGGTATAACGGTAATAACTTAACGACAGGCTGGTGCCGGTCTCCGCGATATCTTTAATATACTGGGTGCGCCAGGCATAGCCGTCATCGCTATCGCCGTTGTCAAACTGCGTGTTTGCCTGGCTAATATCCATCGATAGCGACCCTAAAATGCCCAGCGTGCTACCTATACCGACTCCGAGAGCGCGATAGTCTTCTGAGGCGGTCAGGCCGCCATACAGCGTAATGGTATTGTTCAGGCCATAGCTGGCGGTACTTTCAAGAAACTCGGGCTCTTTACTGTCATCTGCGCTTGCTGCCCGAAAACGGCCTACCGTAGCACTGTATTTGATATGTCCCGGTCGCTGCATCATTGGCAGGGAAGAGAAGGGTTGGACAAAATGACGGATCGTGCCATCAGACTCTTCAATCGTAACATCTAAATCGCCGCTAAAAGACGAGGGGTACAGATCGTTAATCTCGAACGCACCCGCCGGCACATTACTTTGATAAATGGTATAGCCGTTTTGTTGAACCGTCACGATGGCGCTGGAGTTAGCAATACCGCGAATGGTGGGCGCAAACCCACGCTGACTGTTAGGCAGCATGCTTTCGTCTGAGTATAGTCTCGCACCGGTAAACTGGTGGCTGGAGAATACAGAACCGTCCGTTACGCTTTCACCAATAATGAGCTGTGATTTTAGACTTTTGATATCGCGTTGTAGCCAACTGTTGATACTGTCCCAGTGTGAACGCGTGCTGTCGTGTGACCAGGTAGAATAGTTACGTAGCCGCCAGGGACCAATATTGGCACCGTTCTGCATATTGAGGTATTGACGTTCATTATGATCGCCACTGTCATAACGGCTCTGCGAACCCGTAAACGTATAGTTCGTAAAAAGAACGGGGGTGCCGCTATCCCAGCGGGAGGGATCCACATAACCTCTTGCATCACGATACAATGCGATCTGCGGCACGCTCATATTCAAGCGCCCATGGTTGATGTCAACGTCAGCGCTGATACCCGGAATAACGCTTGCCAGATCGGTAACCTTTTTTTGCTCGTCCTGATCTGCCAGCTGTGGGTATTCATCAATCTTAAAGCCCAGTTCACGTAACTGCCCGATGGTCAGGAGGGGAGTCAGTCGATGATTATCGTTAGCCACAAATGTGATTTTTCGTTGTACCGTTTTCTTTTTATTAATATAGATATCAACAATGTATTCGCCGGGAAGTTGGGCGTTTTCCCGTGAAAAGCTGGAAAGATCTACCGCCTGCTGACCACTTTTACTGGTTTCCAGTAACGTAGGGTCGAAGTAGTAATCATCTGCCCAGGCCGTACCCACTGTCAGGCATCCACCGTAAATCGTGAGTTGCAAAGCGCAGGTGATCAAAAATGCCAGGCGTTTTATCGCAGGTATTGGGAGGCTTTCTTTTGCCGTATTGTTCTTCATTTATTCCCTGAATAATTATTATGTTGCTTAAATTTAATAATATTTATAACAGTAGCGCCCGGGACTACTGGAGCCTGAAAGTCTCCGTTTCGCTTTGTCCGCCAAAGTCATTAATGGCTGCCCACTTCACGGTATTTTCTGTAGTAGCAGGTAAAGGAAGCTGTATATGTTGACCAGGGGCAATATAATCAATTTTATCCGTCAGATCGGTACGACCCAGAGATAAGCCCGCAAATACGACGTAATAATGCGATGGGTTATATACATCCAATGAATTATTGATGCGTTGGTATTTAATAGATTTATAGGCATCGAAAGCCCTTCCCTTCAAGCCGGCGGGACGATAAAAAAGCTTGAGCCGGGTTTTAAATACCAGCGTTAATATATTGTTTTTATCTATGTCCGCTTTGTTTTGTGCGGGAATCGCTCTTACATTGATGATAAAGAGCGATTCCTTATCCTGCGGCAGCGATCCTTCAGATTTAATAATTCGCAAGGATGAATCCTCACCTGCATCAAGACGAAATAATGGTGGTGTAATGATGAAAGGCCCGCGTGATTCTCCTTCGGCATTATCTACCCAGGACTGCAACAAATACGGCATTTTCTCACTATGATTAGCAATAGGGAGGGCCGCTTCCTTTTTCGTGGCATCATAAATGACGCGTGTTCTTTCAAGAACGATCCCTCCCGCGATGCTCTGATAACTCCAGCTGCTCAGTAGTAGCGTCAGTGCACAGGCTACTCTTTTTTTCATTTTGTCATCCCTAACCGTCACAGAAAGCTCTCTTTTCCCCTCTGCCGAAGGGAAAAGAGAGAGGAATTACGTATTAACGATAATCGATAGTTACGTCAACAGAGGCGTTAGCTTCCCCTGGTGTGATGGATGACGCTGCTACAGTAGAGACATAATAGGCCTGTAACCCTACAGTAGCCTTGCCATCCTCATCAGGGGTAAAGCTGATTTTTGGCGATGTTAGCTTATTCAGTGCCATCTGAGCGCCATCGCTGGCTCTGTCGATACGAATACCAACCCCTGTGGCTGCGGTTTCCATACCGGTGACAGCCACCAGTTCATTATTCGCGCCTGTCGTGCCGCCGCTACGGGTTTCCAGCCAAACCTGGAAGGAGTTATCCGTGTTACCGTCGAGGTGAGCCCATGGTTCTGTTGGGCAGTTTTTTAAAGGGATATCAACAGGAATGGCGGGTGAGCGATCGCCAATGCTTTTAAATTGGTTAGCGGCGTAGTGTCCTAATTCGACATTAATGACGTCGCTATTTTCGAATTCGCAGGTGCTATTTAAAATCTCACCGGTAAATTCAATCGTGCCATCGGTCGCCATTGCATTCCCGGCTGCGAGTGATAACAGGCCGGCAGCTACACATTTTGTAAAATTGTTCATAACATTTCCTTATCTTAATTAATGAGCTTATACAGCTTAAATACATTCAACACTTTAATAACTTTGATGGTATCAAATCGTACCCTGTAGCTTTGCTAATGCAATATTGGTGGGGGATTTTTCAGAATAAATTTATGCGAGAGAGCAAACACCCGTGCAGAAATAAGACGCGCGCGTTTCCGTGGCGTAAAACAGGATTTATTAATAATTTTGGTGAATATATTGCAGGGCGAGAGGGAAAAACCTGTGCCCGATGCTTATATGATCGGGCAATTATTTTAGACGATTTTTAACTCAACGCCGGTTTTCTCTACGGCTTTTCTATTTTCCTCGCTAATACTTGCATCTGTAATAACGCAGTTAATTTTTTCCATGGGGAGAACCTGGTTAAAACCGCGACGGTTAAACTTGGTGGCATCAAGTACCGCGACGACCTTATGCGCGGCGGCAGCCATGACGCCGCTGATGGAGTAACCTTCATTAAACGTCGTGATCCCGTTAGTGGCATCTATGCCGTCTGCGCCCACAAACATCAGATCGGCGCTAATTCCCTGTAGCGAACGCTCCGCGATGGTGCCATGCATGGAATGGGTTTTATGGCGCACGGTGCCGCCGCATACCACCAGGGTAATGTCTTTATTGTCTGAGAGGGTAAACGCCGCAGGCAGATTATTGGTAATCACGGTGATATTGGTATTTTTTGCCAGCGCTTCTGCCACCAGTAACGTCGTGCTTCCGCTATCAAGGAGAACGGTCATGCCTTCTTCAATCATGGCGGCAGCGGCCTGGGCAATGCGCTTTTTCGGATCGCTGGCGAGCTGATAACGCTCCTCCAGAACCACTTCCTGATTGTCGTTTTCGATTAAGTTAGTACCGGGCCTGGCCGCGCCGCCGTGGAAGCGCGTGACTAAGCCTTTATCTTCCAGTAAACGCAGATCGGCGCGGATAGTGACTTCAGAAATGCCAAAGGTATTCGAAAGATCCAAAACCAGTACGCTGCCTTGCGAATTAACCAGATCGACGATTTTATTCCTTCGCTCAAATGAGTTCATGTTAATTTGCCTGATGATTAGCTGACTTTAGTTTAATCGAAGGGTAGTGAAAGGTGAACGCCAATCTTCGAAAGTAAGTGTGAGCCAGCTCAGGTTGCTGGCTCGTATAGGTTAAGCGAGCTTGAGGATAATCTTGCCCTGCATTGGCGCACCATTGAGCGCCTGGACTTCTTTGGCGAAACTTTCTGCATTTCCAGTGTGGGCTATCAACGGCTTCAACTGGAGTCTTTTTTCGCTCAGCAGCCGCGCCGCCGTTGCCCACTCTTCGCCAGGCCACGGACCGGAGTAGTTCATCCAGCTTCCCAGCACCGACAGCTCTTTGCGCAGGATCTGCCCGAAGACCGCGGAGGTCAGGGTCAGATCGTGATGCAGCGTGCCGACCAGCGCCAGCTGCGCGCGCGGTCCGGCGATTTCGATAGCCAGCGAAACGGTTTGCGGCGTACCCGCGGTCTCCAGCACCAACTGGTCAAACTGAATCTCCGTCAGCGCCGTGTGGATCTCCTGTCCGCTCATTTCCCGGCTGTTGAATACGTGGGTCGCACCCAGCTCTTTTGCCAGCGCCAGCTTCTGCGGATTGATATCGATCGCCGTTACGCTTTTTGCGCCAAGTTCGCGTGCGCACTGGAGCGCCAGCAGACCAATCGTTCCGGCACCGACAATAATGACGTTTTTCCCTTCGCAGCCCTGCGCCAGATGAAAGGCGTGCAGCCCCACGGTGATAGGCTCGATAAACGCGCCATCGTCAATCGGCATAGCGGCAGGCAGGCGGAACAGGTTGGCGCGTTTTACTACCACATATTCAGCGTTACCGCCCTCGCTGCGCGATCCGACAAACTGATACTGCTTGCAGAGCGAAAAATACTCCCGCTGGCACTGAGGACAGTGAAAGCAGGGCAGCAGCGGGACGCAGGCCACCGCGTCGCCCGGCGCAAGGTCGGTAATATTTGCGCCGCAGGATTCAACATAGCCGCTAAATTCATGGCCCAGCGTAATAGGATAATAGTGCGCCCCCTGGGCGAAAATACGCGGAATGTCTGAACCGCACAAACCTGAACTGACGACCTTCACCAGTACGTCATCATCGGTTTCTAATTTTGGCATGGGGCGTTCTTCAACGCGCACGTCTCCCTCAGCGTGGATCACCACTGATTTCATAAGATCCTCCAGAAATGTAAAGGGGAGCGAAGGCTCCCCATAAGATTAAGAAGCGGTCTGGCTCTGTTGCGCGATAGCGGCTGCTTTTTCTGCCGCGGCGAAGTTGCGCGCTCTGCGCCAGGTGAGCAGGACGCCCAGTACATAAATGATGGCAATCACGGCGAAGCCCAGTATGTTCTGCCAGGTGAAAAGCTGGATCAGCAGCCAGGTAATCGGTGAACCGCCCTGGTCCATTGACGCCACCATGCCGCCAGCTTTCAGCGCGCCTGCGTTGGCGGCAAGCTGAGTATGCAGGCCGATAGTCTGCGTTGCGATCCACAGAGTAATGCCCATAATAATGACTCCGGAGATCAGCGTGCGGAACAGGTTGCCCTGATGCACCGCCACCGCCATCGCCACGAAGAAGCCGATAGTTGCCAGGTCACCGAACGGCAGTACCTGGTTACCCGGCACCACGACGGCCACCAGGATGGTTAACGGGATAAAGATCAGGCTGGCGGAAACCACAGAGGTATGGCCGAGCAGCAGTGCCGGGTCCAGACCTATCAGAAACTCCTGACTACCAAATTTCGCCTGTAGACGTTTGCGCGCCTGTTTTGCGATAGGCGTCAGACCATCCATAATCGGTTTGATCACGCGCGGCATTAACAGCATGACCGCCGCGGTTTTCACCGCCAGTTGCAGCACGGCCTTCACGTCGTAACCCGCCAGCAGACCGATCACAATCCCCATAATGAAGCCAACGGTCACCGGCTCGCCAAAAGGACCGAAGCGTTTTTGCACGTCGTCAGCACTGAAGTGAATACGGTTCAGGCCTGGGATTTTGTCGATGATAAGGTCAACCAGCACCGCGATCGGGCCAAGGTAGGCCGAGCTACCGTGCGGAATAGCGATCCCCTCCAGGCCAAAGTAATCCCGCGTGTCTTTGGCAAACCAGTCGCCCAGCTTGTAAACAAACGCCGCGTGAACCACTACGCCCAGAATGCCAATCCAGTACGATCCCGTTGCCAGGTGCAGCATTGCGCCCGTAAAGGTCATGTGCCAGATATTCCAGATATCGACGTTCACGACGCGGGTCATACGGGTGACCAGCATCAGGATGTTGACGCTAATGGCAACAGGTATCGCCACCAGAGCAATTTGTGACGCCCAGGTCATCGGAGACGATCCCGGCCAGCCAATATCAACGACGTGCAGGTTGATCTGGAACTGCTCCGCCATCGCTTTCGCAGCGGGTCCGATGGAGTCGAGCATCAGACCGATAACCAGCCCGATCCCGACGAAGCCAATCCCGATATGCAAACCGCCCTTAAAACAGTCCCCAAGCTTCATTCCCAGCAGTTTTGAGAAAATGATGATCACAATCGGCAGCATCACCGTTGGACCTAAGTCGAGGATATAACGCATTATTTCGCTAAACATAACGTTACCCCACGAGGATGCTCAGGATTTTCTGTTGCAGCGCTTCAATCCCGACGCCAGAGATGAAAGGCATTCCGTGGACCACCGGGATGTCGCCGAAAGTGCGGTCTACTTTGGCCGTAGTACAGATGAGATCGGCACCGTCCATATAGGTTTCAATCTCATTGACGCGGCATTGCACCAGGTCGAGCGTGATATTGTTCGCTTCGCACAGTTCTTTAATTTCTTCTGCTGCCATTGTTGAGGTCGCAACCGCACCGCCACAGGCCACAATAACTTTACGTTTCATAGGGTATTCCTTTTATTATCAGTATGTTGTTAAACCTGAGCGCACGGCTCAGACTCCAGGATCGTTTTCCGAAACAGCGTGGCTAAGTCGTCATCGGATGCTGCCAGCAACGCGTCCAGCGTATTCGGATTTTGTAGCTCACTAAATAACCGACGCAGCAGCTTCAACTGCGCGGTTGGGTTTTCAACAATCAGCGCGATAATCAGAGAGACGGCAATTTCTCCATCGTCATCCGCGCGTTGAAAAAGCACCGGGTTATCCGGCCGAATCAGATAAATGGCGGGCGATTTCGCATGTACCGCCTCGCAATGCGGGATCGCAACGGCATGATTTTCCAGGGCGATGCCGGTCGGGAAATTGGCTTCCCGCTCGATCAGCGCCTGTGGGTACGTTTCATGCACGACTCCCTTCGCAAGCATCTCTTCCCCAATATGTTCCAGCGCCTGTTGGCAGGAGCTGAAATGAATACCGGTGCGAACAAACAATTGGCTCATAAATCCTCTTTATGACGGTCAGGCTACTTCAGAAGAACAACCGTAACGGTAAGCACGCAGGACATCCTGGATCTTATCGAGGATAAGATCGTGCGGCGTCGCGGTAAGTTCGCTCATTGCCAGGCGTTCAAATTGCACCGGCATATACTGGCTGATAAGTCCCAGCGGCAGGGTGGTGGCGCTGAGGTTTGCCACTAACTTTTCTACACTCTGGCGAATACGCGGATGCGGCCAGTAGTAACGAATGCGGTCGGAAAGGCTGAAGTGAATATCGACCATCGCCTGACTCCAGGTCGGGCGATAGTACTTTTTCCAGTAGCCCGGCTCGTTCAGCATGACTTCATCTATAACGTCCAGTACCTGACTGCGATTTTCCGGCGCGATAAGTTCGTTTTCCATCTGCGCCAGCGCAAAGATCGCTTCGCGCAGGGCGAACGTCAGCGCCGGACCCACTTTGAGAATGGCGAAATGGTCACGTACCAGCGCACGATAGGCGTAGCGGGTCTGGTAATCCGTTGAGTGCGCTTCGTATACCATCGGCGTGTCTTTAATCCAGCGAGACAGCGCCTGCGCACCCTGCGGCTGATAATGGATAATCTGGGTATGGTCGAACTCGACGCCGGGCTGAACCACGATAGCAATCACGCGATTAAGAGCCTCATCCAGCCCCAGCGCGCGAAATGCCACCTGATGAGTTTCCAGCGTGCGGGCGGCATCTTCCGCACGGGTAACGTGTACTGTACCGATGGTACTTGCTTCACCGCCAGGCACAGGCACTTCAGTACCAATCACGTAAGTCAGATGACGTTTCTGCTCTGCCGTTGCGGTTTGTTCAGCGACCTGGCAAAGCTGCGCGGCGCGTTCTGCGACCACTACCGGGTCCAGCGGCAACGGGTCGTCAGCACAGGACATTGACGCATCCAGATGGATTTTACTGAACCCTGCCGCCACGTAAGCGCGGATCAGTTCGAGTGATTTTTCCATCGCTGAGGCGGCATTTTCGTTTTGCCAGCAGTTCGGGCCGAGGTGATCGCCGCCGAGGATAATACGTTCATGCGGAAAACCAACTTCATCCGCGATCTTATAAACAAAATCCCGAAAATCCGCGGGTTGCATGCCCGTATAGCCGCCGAACTGATTGACCTGATTGGACGTCGCTTCGATTAACACTTTATTTTGCGTCTGTAAGTCAAAGCGCAGCGCGGCTTCAATGACCAGCGGATGCGCAGAGCAAACGGAACAGATACCGGTATGCTTACCCGCTTTATGGTCAGAAATAATTGCTTTCATTTTGATCTCCGTTTACTTATTTTTTATCTTCATAATCTTTTGAATTTGAGGCAAAGAGAAAGTGCAGCATTCGTGATCGCGGTCGAAAAAAATGTCTGTAACTGCGCTTTGCCGTGGCGATCACAGCTTTCCTTCGCAACCGCAGTCGGCAATCACTTTCTTCAGCACCTCTTTCATGGCGGCTTTGGCCGGAACCATGTAATGCCGTGGATCGCTGGCGTCCGGATGGGCAAGGAAGTACGCTTTGAGCGCGTCTGAAAAAGCGATTTTGAGTTCAGTGGCGACGTTCACTTTGCAGACGCCGCGGGAGATGGCCTGGCGAATATCATGAGTGGGAAGCCCGGACGCACCATGCAGCACCAGCGGCACCTCAACGATGCTGCGGATTTCCGTTAGCCGTTCGAAGTCGAGTTTCGGTTCTGCGGTGTACAGGCCGTGAGCGGTGCCAATCGCGACCGCCAGTGAATCAATACCGGTCCTTTCGACAAACTCGCGCGCCTGCTGCGGGTTGGTGTAAAGCGCATCCTTACCCTCCACCACCAGATCGTCTTCCTGCCCGCCCAGACGGCCCAGCTCGGCTTCTACGCTGACGTCATAGCGGTGGCAGTAATCCACGACGCTTTTCACCAGCGCCACGTTCTCTTCGAACGGCAGATGGGAACCATCAATCATTACTGAACGCACGCCAGCGAGAACCTTCGTTTCGATATCCGTCGTTTTTTCGTGATGATCCAGATGGATCGCCAGCGGCTGATTGAACTGGCTGGCTAACGCACCCGCGATAGCCACAATATTTCGGCTTCCCGCGTAGCTGAATGTGCCGGGCGTACCCGCGACAATCAGCGGCGAGCGCAGCTCAGCAGCGGTTTCCACCACCACCTGCAACGTTTCAAGATTGTGGATATTGAATGCGGGCACCGCATAGCCTTCGCGCTGTGCTTTTTGCAGCATTGCTTTGGTTGATATGACGTACATCCTGCCTCCGAAACCTTTCGTTTGTTTTCTTCGAAAGAAAATATAGGGTTTTGGAGATCGTTTTTGTGACGAATGTCTAATAAAGAAAATTATCGAAAGTAAAAGTAAGTGTTCGAAGGGTTAGCGGGGGGGTGATACTTGTTACGCCGTTCACAGGAGCAGTTGCACGCGTTCGTGAGCGGAGTGCCTACAGTCCGATCTCCACCCTGGACGCTGCGCTGTGCAATTTCTGCTTGTTTACTTCCGTCATTTCCTGCCGTCCTCCGTTGAGGACATAACGTAAACTGCCGTCTAAAACCGTTGTTCCACTATACTGACCATTGCAGCTGTCATTTTCATACGAAGCTGCGCGCAGTTAATTACCCTACCCATGACCATCAGGAGAACAAAATGCAGAAGAGTAAAACCCTGAAAGCGCTGCTAGCCGTATCAGCAGTAGCCGCTATGTTCAGCACTGTTGGCGTGCAAGCCCAGACGCCGACGAGCGCCGCGCAGAATAGCACCGCAGGTCAGACCGCATCCAGCGCCAGGTTAAGCTCCGGCGACGAAAAAGCGTTGAAGGACATGGCGCAGGCCAATATCAATGAAATCGCCGCCGCTAAGATCGCGCTGAACAAGGCCCAAAACAGCGACGTTAAAGCGTTCGCTCAGCAGATGGTCGACGACCACGGCGATGCCCTGACCAAAGTACAGACGGTCGCCCAGCAAAAGGGCGTGGCACTGCCGACTGAGCCGGATGCAAAGCACAAGGCCATGGCCGCCGAACTGGAAGAGCAGAGCGGCGACGCATTTGACAAGATGTATATGGAAAACGCCGGCACCAGGGACCACAAGATGGTGCTATCGACACTGCAAAGTGACTCCAGCAAGATCAAGGATCCGGATGTGAAGGCCCTGGCCGACGCACACACGCCGGTCGTTGAGAAGCATCTGAAGGCTGCCGAGCAGATGTCATCAGGTAAGTAAACCGGTTGTTCGGTAGGCCCATGCTCCTGTGACCTGGACTATCCTGGTTCAACGTGTTGAAGGGTGTGGGACGTCCTGTACTGTAAATGTGCCGATCGAGGCTCGCCCATTTGCAGTCGCAGGCTGACACTCGTTCTACGCGTTGACGACTGGAATTGACCCGAAGCAGCCATTCGCCAGGCTGCATGGTGCAAATATCGCGAGGGACCGCTTTTGGCTCGAAGCGGACTTTGGTATGGTTACCCTTCCGTAACCAGAAAAGGAATAGCGAATGATTGTACGCACATGGCATGGCTGCGTTCCACTGAAGCATGCTGAGGGTTTTGCGAAACATCTTGAAAAAACGGGCATGGAGCATTCAAAAAATGTGCAGGGAAACAAGGGCGCATTTGTGCGCAGAGAAACTCAGGGAAACTGGGAACATTTTTTCCTCGCCACGTACTGGCAGGACCTGGAAGCAGTTAAGTTATTCGCAGGTGAAAACTATCATGTGGCTGTAACCTACCCGGATGACGAGTTGTTTGAGTTGCTTTCAGATCCATATGTTTTTCAGCACAAGGTCGACACCGTTTCTACACCAGGTCTGGCTCCGGATATTCAGCATTAACATATTCTAATAGAGTTTTAAAATAGGGGCGAACTGCCTCTATAGATGGGCTCTCGAGTATAAGTACAAACAGGAGCTTAATTGCATCATCCTTTCTGCCAAGAGAGGACAAGCATAAAGCATAGAAAGGAATTACTTCTAATGCCTCAGGATATTTCCTATATAACTGACTAAAAATGTTTTCTGCTTTCTGTAAATCACCAAGACATCTATAAGTACAGGCCAAACCAAAAGTAGCGTCAAAGTTTTGATTATCAGAAAGTTTTTCGTTCAAAGACAAAGTGTAATAGTTAAGCGCATCCTTCTCCATTCCCTGATTGTCATATGACCAGGCTATATTCAGATAAATCGATCCTTTATCTTCAAATGAATCAACTAGCGAGAATAAAAGATTTCTGCTTTCTTCAAATTTCCCCTGTTTCCTCAATTCAATTGCATGGTTTACCAAATCAGAATTCATGATTATCTCCATAAATGTTCACTACAAGTAAACTACGCTAAAAAATCATGTTTGCAACGCGCACTTCTGGCATGAAGCGGCCAGTTCCGAGGAATATGATGTCTGCTTTGAGCGAGTAGCGGACTTAAGCGGTCTCTTTTGAGTTATGATACCAAGTGAAGTCTGCACGATTCAGTTCAGATGTGAATGCAAGCAATCATAACAGAGGTCCCACAAACAGACTAAGTGTCATGCAGGGAGAAAAAGATGAGTTTTGAGCGAAAAAAGAAACGTGCATTTGCCATTATGGAAAGTAAAAACATGTGGCGCAGCAACTATGCTCCTCCTCTGTTGCGTGCATTATGGAAGTTAGGACTAAAAATCCCGCCATTACCTTTCGCTTCATTCTGGCAAGTAACGTTTATGATGGGATTCGGATTTGGTCTTGTATGGGGACTCGTTATGTGGTTTTTCATATGGCAAGGTATGGGCGTTCAACCTTCCTGGGTGATATTCAGAAGTCTCTCCGGTGGGATTCTGTTTGGCGTAATGATGGCAGCGTTTCACTGGTGGCGTAAAAAGGCCAATAATCTGCCTGACTGGAAAAACCTCTAAATGACTTACAAGCGACTCAGCATCGCTTAAAATCCGCTTCTGGCACAGAGCAGACATGCGTACATTGCACGGTCTGCTTTGAGCGAAAAGGAGGCAGTTATAATCACTTTCAGTTTTTGTGGAGCATGAATTAACGTTTACTGTATCTCCCCGCAGAAATTGGCAGACAAAATCCATGATTCTTAATAGCTGAAAGGATAAAGTATCGGGTAAAGGAGAAATCAATGTCGCATTCGTCATCAAGAAGACGAGTTTTGGATACAGCAAGGCCTTTGGCGCACAGAGCTTCTCACGCGCGAAGTTGTGCTAACCATGTGGCGAACAGGTTAGGAATCACCCGCAAAGAGCTTTTGACAAACATAGAGAAAAATTCCGGCTCAAGTTTGGTGTCACCGCTAACTGAAGAAGAACTGATGAAAGCATTTCGTTATATGGAAAACCTTTAGTTTTAAGGCCGCCTGAGCGAAAAGCGGAAGTTCGTTATTGCTTGCGCATTAGTCGACGCATATTGAACATCAGAGAGAAGATCACAGTTTTATATTTTACTGGATGGAAGTATTTTCCCCTGCCCGAGCGAATACCAGCAGATCACTACCTTGCGTGGGATAAGCAGTATCTCCGCCCCTTGATCACGCAGCGGCTGGCTTTGGAGTCAACCAGCAGGCAAGCTAGCGGTGCAACAGTTTTGTGATGATTCTGCATGGGGAAGAGCGGATTAGCCCGTGGAAATTGCGTCCCTGAATGTTCTTTCGTATGTCTCCGGTCAGGTCTGGTGCTACCGACATAGCGTAATTCTGTTGCCATTAACTCTGGCGTGCGGGTAAATCTAAGGCTCACTATAAAACCCGCCATCTTGAATGGTAACGGATTTTTAAAGTTCAAAATCCCTTTAGTAAAAAATCATCTACTATCCTTAGTACGTGGAATAAATTTCCATTGTGATATTTAGTTTTTAATTTTTTAAGCTTTACCGCTTTCCTTTTTATAAATGGCATCATCCGGCTCCTGAAGGGCCTTAGTGTTGAAGGTGATTATGTTTCCTGTTTCTTCAGTCAGTTCCTGGTTCCGAACGCAAAGTTTAATCAAAGGACAACAGCTATGACTCATATCCACGAGCACGCCACAATGAATAACACGTACCCCGATACTCGTCTGCCCCTGCCCGCCACAAGCAGCAGCGCTGTATCATGGGGTGCCATCTTTGCCGGCGCGGCAGCAGCGGCATCCCTCTCTTTAATTTTGCTTATGCTGGGTGCCGGTTTAGGTCTTACGTCCGTTTCGCCATGGGAAAGTCGCGGGCTTGACGCAGGTACGGTGGGTATCGCTGCCATAGCCTGGTTGACGTTTACTCAAATTGTTGCGTCGGGTATGGGAGGCTATTTATCCGGACGACTGCGCACGAAATGGGTCGATACACAGCGCGACGAAGTTTACTTCCGCGATACCGCGCACGGTTTTTTGACCTGGGCTGTGGCGGCGCTGATATCTGCTGCGCTGTTAACGAGCACGGTGGGTTCCATCGTTGGAGGGAGCGCTAAAATCGCGGGTACCGTTGCCGGGGGGGCAGCGGCGACCACGGCGGCTGGTGCAGCGAGTATGGCGAACGGGTCGTCTGGAGCACAAGGTTCGTCGATGGACTATTTTGTTAATTCGATGTTCAGGGCGAACAATCCTGCCACACCTGCAAACAACGCTGCCGATCCCGCGTCGCCCACTGCTCCTGCAACGCCTTCTGCATCTCAGCAACCCGTTTCTCCTGCACAGTTAAGCGAAGTGACCGGTATATTTGTTAACAGCATTACCACCGGCGCTTTACCCCAGGAAGATCGTCAGTATGTCGCTCAGCTGATTGCTCAAAATACGGGTATCAGTCAGCAAGAGGCTGAACAGCGGGTACAGAGCACCTATGACAAAGCCCAGGCTAAATTAAAAGAAACGAAGGAGAAAGCGCAGCAAGCTGCCGATACCGCACGCAAAGCCACGAGCTATTTAATGCTCTGGACATTCATTTCTCTACTGGCAGGTGCCTTCGTAGCCAGCCTGTGTGCGACCTTCGGTGGCCGTCAACGTGATTTATAATCTTTAATTATGCGAGAGGTTTAAAATGCGCTCATTATTACTATTCTTTTTAGGTGTACCTATTCCAATCATTATCCTGATTGCACTGTTTTTCCATTAATGCCTGTGTAACAACATGGCATTTTAACCAGTCATATCAGGATAGTTGCAAGCAAAACATAAATGCCCGAAAGGGCATTTATGTTTTTCCTCTGGCACGAAGCGGCCAGGTCCAAGGAACATGACGTCTGCTAAGAGCCAGGAGCGGGCGTAACGTCATACTTCGGCATTAAGAAGATCTTGCCAGCGTATTCATTTCAGCAAGCAACCAGCGTTCAAAATTCTCTGGCGCCACTTCGTTTATTCCAGTTTCCGTCGGTTTTACTAAACAGAATTTTTTGCTCAGGCTTTCTGATGCTGGCCAGGGCGAAACAAGCATGCCGCGACTCAATTCATTCTCGATATACATATGCGGTACCAGTGCCACGCCTTGTCCCGCCATTACGGCAGCTATTGCCATTTCATGAAGATCGTAGCGAACACCCTGACCCGGATTATCGAGGGTTATCCCACTTTCCCGGGCATAGTGATGCCATGCATCTGGATTCTGTCGACGGTGAATTCGCGGAAGTTCGTTTAACTGTTCATTGACGTCATTATTTGTTAACAGTGCAGGATGGCACACGGGCATCAGATTTTCCTGAAACAGAAATTGCATACGCATGCCTGCCCAGGCGGAATGTTCAAAATGAATCACAGCGTCAAAGCCACTTCCGGGCAAAATGAAAGGATCGGTTCTGGCAGCAATATTTAACATTATGTCAGGGTACAAAGATTTAAAGCCGTTCAGGCGGGGAATAAGCCATCGGCTGGAAAACGTCGGCAGGACGGCAATATCCAGACTCTTACTGCCTTCAGGCATTCCCATTATGTACTGAGTATCCCTTTCGAGCCGATCGAGGGTTTCACGAACGTGATGTGCATAGCGTGCGCTTTTTTAACGGGGACAAAATAGCAGATGGCATTCTCCCGGTATGGTTACCGGGACATACGGGGTTTCGCATTGATTCGGATAATCAATGCTTATTAATATGGGGGGACATTGTCCATTACCCTCATATTCAGTCAGCACAACCGGCTGTTTCCATTTTGTTTGACAACGCTCCCGCTCTGGCCCAAGAAACACGAAAGAAAATTCTGGAAAAAGCGGTCCGGGAAAAACTGCTAATCGCAGGCATGCACTTAGGCCAGGCCGGGTTTGCAAACGTTCTCAGTGCTGGTAGTGGATACCGAATTTCATACTCTGATAAATGAACAGGTATCCGTGGCTGGCTCGTTATTGATTAACACATTTCAACGTTATCATGGTCCGCTTCTGGCACAGGGAGACCCACATTCTCCAGACACTCCCGAATTCTAAAAAAATCAAAGCCGTCAATGAAAATTCAGGTAGTTGTCCGATCCTGAATCTAACGGTGATAATACAAAAAATGCAATAAAGTTTGACATCCGCTTCAGGTGTTAAATATGAATTTCAGGAGCAGGAATGAAACGAGCGATATATTTACTGTCTGTCATTACTCTGGCGCATTCAGCCTGGGCTGAAACGCGCAATGTAACCAGTGAATGGCAACTTGCTAAAGAAGGGCAGAAGACTGCCTGGCTACTCGACTGGCCAGCAAAACCCGGAGATAAATTCACACTGCGCTACCCTGATGGTAAGCCCTATCTTCAGGCCACCTTACAAGATAATAACCATGAAGATTTGCTCGCAAGCGAAAATATGACTGGAAAATACCGCTTCTATTATCCTGATGGGAAAATAAAGAAAGAGGGCGTGTGGGATAAAGAGGGAACCCCTGTTGGTTTAGAAACGACCTATAATGAGAATGGCTCTCCCAAAGAAGTAAAACGATATCTCGACGGCGGATGGTCCATCAATGAGCGAACGTATTATGATAACGGTCAGCTTAGTTATGAGGGCCTTAATTATGACGGTGAGAAATATAAAGAATCGAAGTATTACTATGCTGATGGCAAGCTTAAACAAAAAAATTACACGAAAACCGTAAAGAACATCGAAAAAGAAATAGACGATTACTTCGATGAGAATGGGAAGTTAATAAAACGTATTGAAAAATATGGCAAGGATCCCTTGATAACGATCACCCGTGGCGCAGATGGAAAAATTGTAGAACGAAAAACCCTGATGACTGGCGTGGCCCGTAGCAAAACTGAAACTTTTAACAGTGATGGGCAACTGACTGATTTAGTACAATATATTGCCAATGGCCGCTTACAGAGAGATGGGGAGCAAATCAGTAGCCATGAGGGACAAACTACCTTTTCTACCTATAAAAATGGGGTAAAAGAAGGGGAAGAAAAAACGGTAAAAGATGGCAAGGTCGTTCGTTACTCTCAATTTAAGGCGGGTAAGGAAACGGGAGACAGTTTCGCACTTGACGACGTTGCGAATGTTATTTTTTTCGAGAAGCACGCTTCGGACAAGCAAAAAACCGCTAGTTATAGCGTAGGGCTTGATTACATTACGTATAATGACAAGGGAATGCCGCACGTTAAGATCCCCTTTAATATCGATTCACGGGTTCTGCCGAAACCTGGTAACGTGTGGGAATATAGCTCAGATGGCAAACACAGCAGCGCACTGAAATTAATTACATCGGATGATAAGACGGCAACCTGGCGGACAGACCACGGTGAAATAAAAGAAAATCTCGATAGCTACACCTGGATCATGCCGAATCAGCCACAGCAGGATCGACAAATTCTCTCATTTCCGTTGACGCCGGGTAAGGAGTGGAAGAATAGCTACCAGACCCGGGTAACCGTGCCGTGGGATAAGGGGCAGGAGTGGGGATATAGCTATAAAGCGACGTCTTTATCAAAAATTGCAGGCATTGAGAAAATCACGGTTGCAGGCGGGACCTTTGATACGCTGCTGATTACCCGTACTATCCACTGGACTAAATCCAGTCCACATCATACTGGCACGCTGGCGTCGGAAATGACCTGTGATACAAAAGCGTGTGAGGTCTCGGGCTATACCGTTGAGACGATATGGTATGCGCCTGAAATTGGTCGTGCGGTGATGAAAGCTGTTGAAATTAGCGGCTCGCCTCAGGTGCTTATGAACAATGCAAGCAGCATGCTGAAAAGCGGTAACGTGCTCATTTCTGAACTGACCTCGTTTGGTCCCGCGTCAGTTAAAGATAAGCCAGCCCCAGAAATCCACTATGCGCATCAGGTTTCAGGGAATGCATTCAGCCAGGGGTTCCCGCTGATGCAGAATAACACCTGGGAGTTCTTAATGATCCATAGTCCGATGATTGAATAGGCTGAGATGCTGCTTTCCGGGACGGCTGATGGCAGGGGTTATTGTTAAATATGTATCTTCTGAAATGGATATTTTGTCATTAGTCTTCTGGCGTAATATGTTCAGCTTTATATTCGTCGTGTTGGTAGGTTTTTTCTCGGGTCAGTTCAGTTTGAAATCTGAAAGAAAAAGTTTGCATGCGCTGAGAGCACTTTTTACATTCTTTGCACTCCTGACCTACTTCTATGCTGTAAAAAATACCGAGCTGAGCACAGCAGTGTTGCTTCAGCGGATATCGCCTGTATTTGTTCCCATTATTGCATTTCTGGTCCTCAGGAGATTGTCAGATCGCTATGTTTGGACAGGCACCATGATTGGTGTTCTTGGCGTAGCGTTTACGAGCGGCGTGGGTACCCATAATCTCAATAAGGGTGATCTGTCAGGCATCATTTCGGGAATAATGGGCGGCGCTGCAACGATAACTATCTGGCTTATGTCAGATACAGAATCGCCATCTGTAGGGGTTGCGGTTTAATCTCATTCGTAATATCGTAAGTTACATGAAAGGCATCACTCCGACCGTGTTGTATTGTCTGTTGCTCCTGTAAACCTGTGGCTTCAGGTCGCGGTGACGATTTGTAACAGGTGCCGCAGCCGATTACCTGCTCTGAAGAGGCTGAAAATGCTTGCTGGCCTGCTTCTGGCGCATCTCCCGGATCACGTAAAACAGCGCATTTACGGAGGTTAAGAATGAAATATGATGTAATTATTATTGGCGGCAGCTACGCCGGCATGGCGGCTGCGCTTCAACTGGTGCGCGCCCGACGTCAGGTCCTTATCATTGATGCCGGGGAGCGACGGAACCGGTTTGCCAGCCACTCGCACGGCTTCATCGGGCAGGATGGCGTTGACCCGTCGGTGATTTTTGAAAATGCACGTGCACAAATCATGCGTTATCCCACTTTACGCTGGCAGCAGGGACGCGCAGAAAAGGTAACGGGTGAAAAAGAGTCGTTTCAGGTACAGACGCTGACAGGGGAAAGCTTTGCATCCCGTCGTGTACTGTTTGCTACCGGGGTGAAAGATCGCCTTCCTGAGATTGATGGCTTACCGCAGCGCTGGGGGCAATATGTATTTCACTGCCCTTACTGTCATGGTTACGAACTCAATCAGGGACACATCGCGGTTATTGCCGCGGGCGATATGGCTGCGCATCAGGCGCAGATGGTGGCGGAATGGGGGAGTGTGACGCTGTTCACCAACGATGCTGTTGAGCTGAGTGCAGAAGTCCATGCGGATTTACATCAGCGTGGCATCGCTGTTGAAGCCACGCGGATTGCGCGTCTGGTCAATGATGCTGATATTGAGCTTGTTGACGGCCGCCTGTTACGCTTTGCCGGAATCTTCACCGCTCCCCGGAATCAGCCAGCCACGAGCATTGCACAAACATTGGGCTGTGAACTGGAAGAGACCCCGTTTGGTACGCAGATCCGCAGTGATGCCACGAAGGAGACCTCCGTCCCCGGTGCGTTTGCCTGCGGCGACGTGGCACGCGTGCCGCATTCGGTTTCGCTGGCAGTTGGCGACGGTGCATGGGCAGGCGCAGCCGTGCACCGGTCACTGATATTTGATCTCCCGACGCAAATCGAGCCGGCATGATTATCACCCGCCAGCGTTGAGCCGATTACAGACCTTTCCCGAAAGGCGGCTATTTTACTCCACCAGTCGTCATCATAAACTGCGTAAGCCTGGCAGATTAACCTCACCCTGACATGGCCGGACTACTTACCGGCCGCAGGGGCTGTCTCACGGGAGGCTATAACGAGGCTGCGGCACGTGCGGCCGTTTCATAGATTGACGAGATGCTGCGCAGCAATTGCGCGGTATCGCCGATCGAAGGGCCGGAAATGCCGCTTTCCATCTGGATGGCAATCAGGCAGGCTTCACGCACTTCCCGGTATCTCATACACAGCGCCTTTCCCTCTTCGCTGGTCGAGTAATAGAGCTCTTTTCCTACTTTCTCACTGATGACATAACCTGCTTTCGCCAGCTTTTTCAGCGCATAGTTGACGACATGGGTATCCTCGACATTCAGTACGAAACAGATATCTGCCAGCTTCTTCTTGCGATTACGGTGGTTCACGTGATGGAGAAGAGAAACGTCAAATGCTCCCATATCTGACTCGCCCGCAGCGGTCATGCAGCGCACCATCCATTTGTTGAACGCATTACTGGTCATGATCAGCGCGTACTCCAGTTCCGATAATTCCGCGCAACGTTCGGAAACCAGGTGGCGTGAGGAAACGATACGGCTGTCGCTCATGTCTTCGCTATTGCCTGATGTAGAAACACTTTTTGAGGTCATAACTGTCCTTATCCTCCTGGAATCATCTGCATTAAAAATAACTATTAATCGGCAAAATAAACACATTTTATTTATAAATTATTTACATATCTTAGTCATTACGATATAGCTTTTAACGCAAGCTGTTGTTGGTGCGGCGTTCACGCCGCCTTGCACAAAGACATCACTTCGTTTGTCGCCATGTGCCAGTCTTCGCCCTCCGGTGCGGAGCAGGAGAAAAATCGCCTACAGCGTGCAACGTTCATTTCAGACAGGGTAAATATCTATGGACAGTTCTACGCTATTGCCGCTTATCGGGATACCGGTTGTGGTTATTGGTTTTGCACTGCGCTTCAATCCGCTGCTGGTAGTCGTTGTCGCCGGGCTTGCCACAGGGTTGTTAGTTGGCATGGATTTGGGAATGCTGCTTGAGACCTTTGGTGAAAAGTTCGTCAATAGTCGTTCGCTGGCAACGTTCATTTTGATTCTTCCGGTGATTGGGCTGCTGGAGTATTACGGGCTGAAAGAGCGTGCCCAGGCCTGGATCGCGAAAATCGCCAGCGCGACGTCGGCACGTATTTTGATGCTCTACTTTGTTGCGCGTGAAGGAACCGCAGCGCTGGGATTGATGTCGCTTGGCGGGCACGCGCAAACAGTGCGTCCGCTGCTGGCACCAATGGCGGAAGGTGCGGCATTAAATGAATACGGTGAACTGCCGCAGCACATCCGCGACAAGATCAAAGCCCACGCCGCCGCGTGCGACAATATTGCCGTGTTCTTCGGCGAAGATATCTTTATTGCATTCGGCGCGGTGCTGTTGATTGATGCCTTCCTGAAAGAAAATGGTATTCAGGGCATTGAGCCGCTGCATATCGGCCTGTGGGCTATCCCCACCGCAATTTCAGCTTTGATCATTCATATGACGCGCCTGATGCGCCTTGATGCCAGTATTCGTCGTGACGTCATGGCATGGCGATCCGAGCAGAGCACGCAGGAGGCCACTAAATGAGTACGCTGATTTCCATTAACCGTGTTTACTACCTGATTGGCTTTGTTGTCATGCTGCTGGTGATCATGACGTTGCGCGATCGCGGCAATCCAAAGAGATTCACTACGGCGTTATTCTGGTTTTTGTTCGGTGGCATTTTTCTGTTTGGTGACCTGATGGTTCAGGAGCTGGGCAAGTCGCTGGCCTACCGGATTATTGGCGGTGCCGTTATCGCCATTGCGTTACTGGCAGGCTTTGGGCTGGTCGGGAAAGGGCATTACAAAATGTCGACCGAACCAGAGCGCGTGGCGTCATCAAATCGCCTGAAAAACTGGCTCTTTTTACCCGCACTGATGATACCGGTGGTGACAGTACTGGGGACATTGTTTTTGAACGGTGTCTCGATCGGCGGCGTTTTCTTACTCGACCAAAAACAGCTAACGCTGGCGTCCCTGTGTGTAGCCTGTGTAGCCGCCATTCTGACGGGATGGTGGCTGACGGGCGGCACGCCACTGCATGCCATCCGTCAGTCTCGTCGATTAGTGGATACGATTGGCTGGGCCGTGATCCTCCCGCAAATGCTTGCCATGCTTGGTGGGGTGTTTGTGGTGGCGAATACGGGCGACTCGGTGCAAAAGGTCGTGAGCCTGTTTGTGAATCCAGATAGCCGCTTTATGCTGGTGGTGATTTACTGCATCGGCATGGCACTTTTCACCATGATTATGGGTAACGCCTTTGCCGCTTTCCCGGTGTTAAGTGCCGGTATCGCGCTGCCGTTTTTGGTTAATTATCATCACGGCGATCCGGCTCCGTTGCTGGCGATAGGAATGTACGCGGGTTACTGTGGCACATTGATGACCCCAATGGCGGCGAATTTTAATATTGTTCCCGCGGCATTGCTTGAACTGAAAGATAAATATCAGGTCATTAAGATCCAGATCCCTACCGCGCTGACGCTGCTGGTAGTCAATGTGTTTTTAATGTATTTCCTCGTGTTTCGCTAAGCGAGGCGCGGTAATGTTCTGAGGAGTGGTTATGCAATTAACACAACATCAGGCTGACGCCTTTGCCCGGATGCCTTTAGCCTATTTGCGTCAGGAATACCCGAATCACATTATGCATTTGCTAAATGATGATAGCGATGTGCTGCCGCCTCGTGAGCTGCATCCTGTTTTCTATGGCTGTTTCGACTGGCATTCGGCGGTGCACGGCTACTGGCTGCTGCTGCGCTGTCTGCGACTCTATCCGGCGCTATCGTGCCGGGAAGAGATCATTGCGCTGTTTGAAGAACATATTACTGAACAGAAAGTGGCGCAGGAGCTGGCCTATTTTACCGCGCCGTTCCGTGCTTCATTTGAGCGCCCTTATGGCTATGGCTGGTTGCTGGCGCTGTCGCAGGAGTTGCAGCAATCCTCTTTGCCGCAGGCAAAAGCGTGGCATCAGAATCTGGAACCGTTAACCCAGGATATTCGAGCCAGGCTTATTGATTATCTCAGTAAGCTTACGTACCCGATCCGCGTTGGCACGCATTACAACACGGCATTTGCACTGGCGCTGGGCCTTGATTATTCCCGCGCCCTAAACGATGAGGCGCTGGAGAACGCTATTATTGATGCGGCAAACCGCTTCTATGCCGCCGATACGCATTATCCGGCGCATTATGAGCCGGGCGGTGATGAATACATTTCGGGCGCATTAACGGAAGCGCTGTTGATGAGCAAAGTGGCAAAAAATTTCCCGCAATGGTTCGACTCCTTCCTGCCGGATATTGCCTCAGTTGATGCCCTGATGAACCCTGCGCAGGTGAGTGACAGAACCGATCCTAAAATCGCGCATCTTGATGGCCTGAATCTTAGCCGCGCCTGGAGTATGAAGCACATTGCGAAAGCGCTGCCTGAGAGTCATGTTGCGCAAAAGGCGCTGAATGACGCTGTCTCACGTCATCTGTTGGCGAGTCTGGAACATGTGGTGGGTAGCCACTATAGCGGCGGTCACTGGCTGGCCAGCTTCGCGCTCCTGGCTCTGGAATAAAGTCAGTCGTGAGCGCAGACGGAATATGGCTACAGGCAGATACCGTCTCGCGCTCCGGATCCCGCCCCAGTTTCCGCTTGTTTACCGTCCTGATGGCACGGTATTCATATTTGATGCAGGTCAGACGTCGGCCAGTGGTTGCGTATGACCTGGCTTACGCAGGGATGACGTTCTGTTTCACTTAACGAAGCAGTAAACGCTGCTCTGGATCTGCTCAGATGATCGCGCGTTTTCCCCCAGCGGGTCACAACACAGGCCAGCATCTCAAGACCCCCGGGCGCTTGCGGAGACCATGCCGGTGTCGTCAGGAAGATATCGCTAAACGCATCCCACTGCTGATGTAGCCTGCGGGTGGCACCTTCCACCAACTGATTATATTGTTCTTCCGTACCTGAGAGCAGCCATCGTTCCGGATAATCAATAATCCCCACCGATGCATAACAATTAGTACCTATATAGATCAGTCCCCGCATTTGTTGTGCGCGTATAGAGGGCACCGTCGATAAAATGCCAGAATCACGATATTCCAGTCCGAGGAAGATCATGATGGCAGCGCTCTCAGTCAGCACTGAACCATCGGGAAGAACCAGCGTGGGAATTTGCATTAAAGGATTGAGCTGACGTAATGCGTTGCGATTCGCGTCTTTCTCCCACGAGCTTGCTTTAACTAAGCGATACTCTGCTCCGCACTGTATCAGCGCCATCTCTATTGCCGCCGAACCAGAACGTTCTGTCCCGTAAAGCGTATACATAGCCTTCTCCGCTCACCGATCGTATCTGTAAGCATAGTTCTCATCGGCGGATATCGTCGGTTGGCCTTTCTGTCAGCCCCGTTCATGTGATCTTCCAGAGGCCTGGTATAAATCGTGTGTAACGGGCCTGTGCCAGCACACTGGCTCGATCATGAATATGACTCATGTTGTAATGAAATTTAGTCGCTTTCGCTCGACCTGTGGCTCTGGCATAAAATAAGAGTATTAACTTATTAGTAACATGAAGACTGAAAAAACAATCCTCGTAGAGTAAGAAGCAACGTCGGTTTTCATGTCAGAATTCAGGGTGCGCCATAACGATGAGCAAAGATTTTACATTTACTATCAAGAGCAGTCTTTTCGATGAAAATTATAACCCTTCAGAAAATACGCGTATTACAACCAACTTCGCGAATTTAGCCAGAGGGAAAGATCGTCAGCAGAATTTGCGCAACACTCTGGTGATGATTGACAATCGCTTCAATGCATTAGCGCATTGGGATAACCCCAAAAGCGACCGTTATTCGGTCGAGCTTGAAATCATTTCCGTTGAGATGAATTTTGTAGAGAGTGATGAAAGCTTCCCTGCCATTGAAATATTGAAAACCACTATCGTTGATAAACTAACGAACGAACGTATTCAAGGCATTGCAGGCAACAACTTTTCATCGTATGTGCGGGATTATGACTTTAGCGTAGTCTTATTAGAACACAATAAGAATCGAGCGGGATTTAGCACGCCAGATAACTTTGGCGATCTGCATGGAAATATATTTAAGTCTTTCGTTAACTCAACAGAGTACAAAGAGAAATTTAAAAAATCACCTGTGATATGTTTAAGCGTTTCCAGTAAAGACATTTATCATCGGACCGGGAATACTCACCCGGTACTCGGTATTGAATACCAGCCAGATAACTCTTCGCTAACTGAAGCGTATTTCAGCAAAATGGGATTGCAGGTTCGCTATTTCATGCCTGAACATAGCGTTGCACCGTTGGCATTCTATTTCTCTGGTGATTTACTCAGGGATTACACCGATCTGGAGCTTATTAGCACCATCAGTACGATGGAGACGTTCCAGAAAATTTATCGACCTGAAATTTACAATGCTAACTCTGCGGCGGGGCAATACTATCAACCGGACCTGAATAATCAGGATCACTCATTAACAAAAATTGTTTATGACCGGGAAGAGCGCAGCCAGTTAGCGGTTGAGCAGGGGAAATTTACGGAAGAGCACTTTATCAAACGTTACAAGCATATTCTTGAGCAGTGGTCTGCTAACGACACGCTTTGATTTACCGAAAACGAAAGGTCATCTGTTATGAAAAAATTACTACCCACGTCGACTGCTGGCAGCTTACCCAAACCTTCCTGGCTGGCGCAACCTGAGACACTCTGGTCCCCCTGGAAGTTACAGAATGGAGAGTTGTTAGAAGGAAAACAGGATGCTCTGCGTCTGGCCCTCGACGATCAACTGCGGGCGGGTATTGATATTGTCAGCGATGGCGAGCAAACGCGTCAGCACTTTGTCACCACGTTTATCGAGCATCTCAGCGGCGTTGATTTTGAAAAACGCGAGGTCGTTAAAATCCGCAATCGCTATGATGCAAGTGTACCGACCGTTGTGGGTGCGGTGGAGCGCCAGGAGCCTGTTTTTGTTGAGGATGCCAGGTTCTTACGTCAGCTAACCACGCAGCCTATTAAATGGGCCTTGCCAGGGCCGATGACGATGATCGACACGCTGTATGATGCGCATTATAAAAGCCGCGAAAAATTAGCCTGGGAATTCGCGAAAATTCTCAATCAGGAAGCCAGAGAATTAGAAGCGGCTGGCGTTGATATTATCCAGTTTGATGAGCCTGCCTTTAACGTCTTCTTTGATGAAGTTAATGAGTGGGGGATTGCGGCTTTAGAAAAAGCGGTTGAAGGTCTTAAATGTGAGACCGCTGTCCATATCTGTTATGGCTATGGCATTAAAGCCAACACCGACTGGAAAAAGACGCTGGGGTCCGAGTGGCGACAATATGAGGAAGCGTTTCCTAAACTGCAAACCTCTACTATCGATATCATCTCCCTGGAATGCCATAACTCGCATGTGCCAATGGATCTGCTTGAACTGATTCGCGGTAAAAAAGTCATGGTGGGAGCCATTGATGTGGCAACCAATGCCATAGAAACGCCAGAGGAAGTCGCCGATACGTTACGCAAAGCGCTTCAGTTTGTGGATGCCGATAAACTTTACCCGGCGACTAACTGCGGTATGGCTCCGTTATCTCGTCGGGTCGCTAATGGCAAACTGAATGCCTTAAGCGCAGGGGCGGACATTATTCGCAGAGAGCTTTTGGGTAAATAACGCTGCCAGATAGTTTACTTGATCTATCGGCTATTTCAGGTGATTCTGGATAACCCACTGAAAAATAAAAGTTTCACCTGTTAAAAAGGAAGGCAAATTGATATATAGCCGCAAGTGTCAAAACGGTAACCTGCGCAGGGTGCTGTTTTCGGCGTTCTCTTGCATCGTTCTTCTGTACGGCGCGAAAGGGTATGCTAAACCAGATATGAAGCCTCTGGGGCCGAATATCGCCGATCGGGGTTCGGCGTTTTATCATTTCAGGGTTGAACAATTCGATTCCGCCGACGGAAAAAGACATTACAGGGTCTGGACCGCTATCCCGAATAAAAAACCAGCGGCATCAGGCTATCCGGTTCTTTATATGCTGGATGGTAATGCGGTGATGGGACGCCTGTCGGAAACGCTGCTTAAGCAACTGGCGGAAAAAACGCCTCCTGTCATCATCGCGATTGGCTACCAGACCAACTTGCCCTTTGATTCAAACAGCAGAGCCTGGGATTATACGCCTGCGCGAGAAGTGAAAAACGGCCGCAACCGTCGTGAGATGGGGGGAAGCAACGACTTCCGTCAGTTGCTGGAGCAGCATATTGCGCCGAAAGTCGAGCAGGGGATTAACATTAATCCTGACCAGCGTGGCCTGTGGGGGCATTCTTACGGCGGCTTATTCGTTCTCGACTCATGGCTGTCCTCATCGTTCTTCACGACCTACTACAGCGCCAGCCCGTCGCTGGGACAAGGTTATCTCGCCTTGTTAAACCGGTTAACGTCAGTGGATAAAACGCATTATTGCCATAAGCATCTGTTTTTCATGGAAGGTGCCGCGTCTCCAGGGAAAAATGTACAGACTCAGGCTCCTGACATCCTCCCTCGCATCCACGACATCGTTTCCAGCCTCCAGCGTGACGGGATCCCGGCGGACTACTGGGATTATCCTGGTTTGACGCATGGACCGATGTTTGACGCCTCTTTTAAGAGCGCGTTACTGGATATGAGAACCGGGAAGGTGGGCGGCTCCGCATCCTGTGATTAATCCATCTGGTATCAAAGGAGGCGGCGTGAAGGGGAAGCCCCTGCGCCGCCTTAATCATCAGAAGTGGAGACCTAACTGCATATAGTAAGTGCGCCCCGGCTCGTTGTAAGTATTCGCTCCGGCCCCCCACAGATAAGCGCCTGTTGTTGCATTACCGGTACTTTGGGCATTGCCTTCACGGAAATGACGCTTATCGAACAGGTTGTCGATTCCCGCCGTAACATCCATATATTTCGTTACCGCCCAGGTAGCGCTTGCCCCTACCAGCGCATACGGCGATACCTGGCGGGTTTCGCTGCCGGACGTGCGAACGCCCTGATAATTATATTTTTTCGGCTTCTGTCGTCCATACCATGTCAGTGTTCCCTGAACCGACAATTCATTGCTTGCCTGCCAGTTTAGCGTTGAGTTGATCGTATATTGAGGAATGACCGACAGGTAATCATTGTTCCTTTTATTTTTGTTCTCAATGATATACGTGAAGTTGTTATTCATCTTCAGCGTATCAGTAATCGGGAAGTTGAACGTGCCTTCCAGCCCCTGCACGACAGCATTGGGCACATTTTCCCATTTAAAAATATTTGCCGAGCCGTTGTTATATTCCGGCGTATACCCTGCTTCAATTTTGTCATGGTAGTCATTGCGGTACCAGGTCAGTCCGGCCTGCACGTCATCGTGATTATATTCAATGCCGATTTCTTTATTGACGCTGGTTTCTGCTTTCAGATCGCTATTACCCTGTAAATAGCAGGCACCGCCGCCGTAGCAACCCTGACCTTTACTGAATAACAGGTAGTTAGGGTTGGTCTGGTAGAGGTTCGGGGCTTTCCACGCGCGGGCGATACCCAGTTTCAGCGTGAAGTCACTGTTCAACTCCTGAGACAGGTTCAGTGACGGACTCCAGTTACTGCCGCTCACATCCTGGTGATTAAAACGGATCGCAGGCGTCAGACGGGTGCTGTCCGTTAATTCAATATTATTTTCCGCAAAAATGCCGTAAATATCCGCTGAGCTGTATTGGCTTCGCCCGGTATCATCAATTCCATCAACCGAGCCTCCTCCGCTGGTGGATTCAGTATTGGAGGCCGGATCTTTCATTGCCTGATGGTTATATTCCCCGCCAAACGTCAGGGTCTGGTTAACCCACAGGTCAACCGGAATATTAATTTCCGAGTGCAGGTTGGTGTCGTACAGCGAAATGGTGGAGAACCCTTCATTTGTAGGGCTAAAAATTCCTGCTATCCCGCCAGAGAGACCTTCGTTAAGGCGAGAGTTTCGTGTTTTTTCAAACTGAATATAGTTATTGGTGGTGACGCCGCTGTCCCATGCGCCGGTATATTTCAGATTGAGCGTCTGGCGATAAAGCACATTGGTTTCTTTACCATAATATTTTTTCACCAGCGCATTACTGTTGGTATTTTGCGTATCGCCAGCATACAGGTTTCCCTGACGGCTGTAGCCTGCACCCAGTTCCAGCGCCTGCATCGGCATAAATTCCCAGCGCAGAGCTGAATTAATGTCTTTATTAATAAAGCCCTCACGGCCCGAAGGATAAGTCCCCGCATAGGTGCCAATACGCGGTGTGGTATGGCTTTCGTTGATATCCTGAGCATCTGCCTGCGTTTTATTCCAGTTACCGTAGAGACGCAGGGTCAAATTATCAGCCAGCGCACCGCTTAAACTGCCGTTGTAGCGTTTGGTGCTGCCTTCGGATTTATGCTGGGGAACGTTGTAATAGGTGTTGAGGTTGCCGTGCCACTCATCCGTCGCAGGTTTGGTAATAATATTGACGACACCACCCATAGCGCCGCTACCGTACATGGCCGCCGCTGGCCCGCGAATGACCTCGATGCGGTCAATCATTTCCGGCGGAACCCAGTTGGTGTCACCACGTGTATCTCGTTCATCGCTCCAGCCATAGCGCACCGAGTTTCGACTGGATACAGGCATACCATCGACCAGGATCAAGGTGTTCTCCGGACCCATACCACGGATATCAATCTGGCGATTATTACCGCGCTGGCCGCTATTGGAGTTCCCGGTGAGATTCACACCCGGCATGGTGCGGATAATCTCAGAAACATCGCGCTGAACTGGATTTTTTTTGATAGCTTCGCTGTCAATGATCGAGACGCCAGGTGCCTGTAACGTCTGCTCTTTGGCCGTTACTACCATTGTTTCACTACTGTTTTCTTCCTGCACGTTGGTCGCCAGTTTTTCACTCTGTTGATCCGCGTGCGTTTGTACTGTTTCCTGATTTACCGTCGTATCTGCGTCGTTAGCATTTGCCAACGGTACGACAAGATTACCTGCCATCACGGTACCCAGAAGCGATAATCGATATGCATTTTTTATCATCATAGTAACCACTTACCCTTTAAAATTTGCGCAAAATAATTTATTGGGAATGGTTTTCATTTGCAATTAAATAATGATTATCATTATCATATTTGGTAGTTGCGGTTATCGTTATCCCTGTTTTTGAGACCTGGAATTCTCTGCGCTTGTTGTCCTCTCCGCGGCGGTCAGGGAGGAAATAAGGGGTCTTCAGGATCAACTCACGTGTTTATGGTCTATGATTCGGTAACGATAAACCAATAAGGATATTCGCGGTCCTGTTTACGGGGAGCAAGGCGTTTTGACGGAGCCGATCTGCATCCACCTGCCTTATTCGTCTGAGGAATGCGCTGGCTCAGCACAATCTTTGAAACGCACTACCGTACCAGAGAGAGCAAGTGAATGATTACGCTATGTAAAGCCTGTGGCACCTCTTTTGAGACCACCGATTCCTCTCCAGCACAGTGCAAAATTTGTGAGGATGAGCGTCAGTTTGTGCCGGTGACAGGACAGGCATGGATCGCTTTAGACCGTTTAATCGCTTCCCATTTAAATAAATGGCAACAGCATGAGCCTTATCTCCTTAGCCTCAAAACCGTGCCGAATTTTGCGATTAATCAGCGCGCTTTTATTTTGAGAACCCCGGAGGGCAATATTCTCTGGGACTGTATTGCTAATCTCGACGATGCCACGAAAACGTTGATCGCTGCGCTCGGAGGGCTTAAGGCTATTGCTATCTCCCATCCGCATTACTACACCACCATGCAGGATTGGGCCGCCGAATTTGATGCGCCGATTTACCTTCATGCCAGCGATAGCGAGTGGATCATGCGCGACAGCCCCTGGATCACGCTCTGGGAAGGCGACACCCTGACGCTGGCGACGGATGTCAGGATCATACGCCTCGGCGGGCACTTTCCCGGCGGCAGCGTGCTTCACTGGGCGCAGGACGGCGGGATGCTGCTGGCAGGCGATATCCTTCAGGTCACTCCCGGCGCGGATGCCGTCTCCTTCATGTGGAGCTACCCCAATATGCTGCCGCTGCCAGCCGCAACCATTGAGGATATTATGCGCCGCCTGAGCGCCGTAAGGTTTTCAAAACTCTACGGCGCGTTTGAAGGGCAGAATATAACGGAAAATGCGGATGACATTGTGCGTCGGTCAGGTGAAAAGTATATTGCCTGTCTTGGTTAATTAATGGTTGTCGGGATATGCTGAGAAAAATAGCCACCGAAATATAGCGCGGCAGGGCGTTTTCTACCGATCCGTGGCGACGGATAATTCAATCTCCACGCCCTTCAACGACATCAAATACGACTGGCACATCTGGATCAGTTGCCTTTGCAGTATAGCCACGGTGGCCTCAGGTAGGTTCATTTCAAACGTATTGCGCACGGCCCCAAAAATCACGGTGATCAGTATCAGACTCACGCTTTCGATATTCACCAGATTCATGTCTGATGCGCTTCGCAGCATCGCGGATACGGCGACATTGACGCGGCGTCGAAAGGCATCCACTAATGGGCCGTTATCCAGTTCGGCAATAGAAAGATATAACGCCCGCGTAACTTCAGGTCGTTCCGTTTTCGCTCGCCAGTAGGTTTCAATCAGCCCTTCCACCATCGGTGATACGGGCAAGCCGTAGAAGGTCAGGCAAGCCGCCTCGACTTTTTCGGCAAGGGCTTCCAGATATCGCTCATTGAGTACGTATAGCAGCGATTCCTTATGCGGAAAGTACTGATACATCGTGCCCACCGAGACGCCAGCCCGTTCTGCCACGCGCGTCGTGGTCAGGCGTTGCGGCCCCTCAGTCACCAAAAGCTGAATCGCCGCCTCGAAAATCGCCTCCAGCGTTGCCGTTGCCCGCGCCTGACGCGGCCTTTTCCGGGGGATGAGTGAACGTGGTTTAGCCATATCAGAATGCGAATCCTCAAGCTGAATAATCCTTCATACAGTAAAAGCGTTCGCGTAACAGAAGAAATTAAATTTATGGCTAAGCAACGTATTCATCATGAACGAATGCACACCCGCGAATTACTCATTACCCCATTGATTGAGGAACGTGGCTATCTCGTCAATACGTTGCTCGTTAATACCGGCTTCGCTGGCCATCTCTCTCTGCGCTTCTTCACTGATCTCCTCGTTATTCATTAAGCGGGTGATCAGCAGTTGAAAATAGTGTGCCAGGGGATCGCGTTCAGCGTCTTTCACTGGCTCTGCGCATTCCGTTGCGTACTCATCGGCGATGTCATAATACTTCAGTGGGATTTCGTTGTTCATACAGGGTCTCCGGGGTGTAGGCTGACATCGATAATACCATTCTTATCAAGTTGCTGGCATACCTTAACCACGGGGGTTAACGTTGCCGATACGCTTAGCCGTCTTTCTTCTCCACATGTCCCAGCGCTTTTTCCGGAAAACAATAGTCCCGCACCCGGCGTTTTAACTCTGCCGCATCGGGAAAGCCGCCGTCCTGCTTGCGATCCCAGATAACGTGACCATCAACATCAATAACAAAAATCCCGCCGGTGCCGGGGATCAGGCGCACAGAATCGAGATCGGTACTAAACGTTTGCAGCAGCTCCTGGGCCATCCAGGTGGCGCGTAGCATCCAGTTGCACTGGGAACAGTACTGCAATGTGACGGCGTTTTTGCTCATTTTTTCTCTCGTCTCATCAGGAGGGCATAGCACACAATTTACGATTAATGGGTTACAAATGTGAAGACTTTGTGAAGTTGTTGCAAATGATAATACTTATCATTAGTATTCGTTTCATAATTTATAACAGTACGCGATCTTTTTGGTTAGTGCCTTTTCAATCAACCAGTGGAAGTGAAATGTGAGCCTCATACTAATAAAATTAAGGTTTACAAGACATTATGCATACATCGCACATTTCTCCTCAACGTTTCAGGAAGAGCGTTCTGGTGACGTCATTACTCACAGCACTGTATCAGACTGCGGCTTTCGCGGCTGATACCGGGACTTCAACGACTACCGCAAAAAATGCCGCACAGGATACGGCTGACGAGATGATCGTCACCGCGCCAGCGCCGGACCTGAAAGCGGGGAGTACGCATTCCGTCAGCGCCCAGGACCTGCAAAACAAAGGCGCAAAAGACTTTGGTTCCATTATGCGTTATGAACCGTTAATCAGCGCGACCGGGGCCAGCGGTGGTTCCGGCAACGGCAAAAGCGGTTTTGACCGTGGCGGTTATACCGGCTACAACATCCGTGGGCTGGAAAGCAACCGGGTTGGGATTGATGTCGATGGTATACCGCAGCCGGATGCGACCGGGCGCAGCTATGTCAGTCGCGCAGGGCTGAATACGTTTGGCATTGGCCGCGACTACATCGATCCGTATATGTACGGTACTATCAATATTGAGTCCGGCGCGACCTCTACCGAACAGGCCAACACGTCTATCGGCGGTAATGTCTCTTTCCGCCCGAAATCCGCTGACGATTATCTGCATCCGGGAAAAAACACCGCGTTCGGCTACCAGAGTGATTACGACTCTGCCGATCGCAGCTGGCATAATGGCGTGACCGGTGCGGCGGGGGATGAAACCCTGCGCGGTATATTTGTCTACAGCCGCCGTGACGGTCAGCAAACCCGCAACAACAGCGACACCGTTGATGCGTACCCGGCTAACTGGCACTCCGATGCGATGATGGCCTCCGGTATCTGGCAGCCGAACGACGAACACAAACTGACCGGTACGCTGGATTACTATCACAAAACCAACCATACCCATTACGACTCATGGAACAGCAGCGGCAGCCAGATCCTTGGCGATGCCCAACAGACCAGCCAGACCCGTCGCTGGGGCGTCAGCCTGAAAGATGACTGGACGCCAGTGAATGACTGGCTGGACAGCATGTCGACCAAAGTCTACTACCAGCACACTGAAGCGCATGACCGCACTTACATGCCGGACAGCATTACCACGGCCATGCAGACGGTCTATTCAGACTATGACACCGATACCTGGGGTATTCAGAATGCGCTGGCGAAAACGCTGGGCCGCCACGATCTGAGCGCCGGATTTAACGCCAGTACCACAGAAACGAAGCGTCCGTTCAGACAGTCGCCAGCGCCAACGGCCTACAGCGAAATTATGCAGCCGGAAGCGGACAGCAAAAGCTATACCCTCGGTGCCTTCGTGCAGGATCAGATTAATTTTGATGCCAATGGTCATCATTTTGCCATTATTCCTGGCGCGCGCGTGATCCACCAGTCAATGAAGCCGGACAATCTCTCCAGCCTGACGACCAACAGCAGCGTCCTGGATGAGTCTGAAGTGTCGACGTTATACGGCAAAAATACCGATACCCAGCTGCTACCGTCACTGACCTTCCAGTACGACATCACCCCACGCCTGATGACGTACCTGCAATACAAACGCGGGGCGCAGTTCCCCAATGCCAGCCAGCTGTACGGCTCCTGGAACCTTGGCTCCAGCTACGCGGGCAGACAGCAATATGCGCTGATCGGTAACACCGATCTGAAAACCGAAACCAGCGATAACGTTGAGTGGGGCATGAAAGGGGAGGTGACCGACGGCATCACCCTGCGCACCGCGCTGTTCTATAACACCTATAAAAACTTTATCGCCTATACCCGTTATTCGCGCGCCGGGAATCCGGACCGGTTCACCAACGTTCCGTCTAACATCTACACCACCTATCAGGCGGAAAACAGGGATAAAGCCTTTATCTACGGCGGTGAAATCAGCGCGAAATTTAACTTCGGCACCTGGTTCGAAGAGGTGAATGGCCTGAGCGCGACGCTCGCCTATGGTTATACCGAAGGAAAATCAAAATCCAGTTATATGGGGGATAAATACATTGATCTCGACAGCGTTGCGCCGATGAAAGCGATCGCTGGCGTCGCGTGGGACGATCCGGCGAAACGTTATGGTACGGCGTTGACTGCGACCTTCGTGAAAGGCAAACGCGCCACCGCGACCAGTCGCGAGTCCTACACCAATACCGGTTCGACGATCGCCGACTCCACTAATGAGTACATGCGGGTGCCGGGCTATGGTCTGCTGGACTGGACGGCGTACTGGCAGGTGGCGAAGAACGTCAGACTCAACGGCGGCGTCTATAACATTACCGACCGTAAATACTGGGATTACCTGAGCAGCCGTACCATTGAGGAGTCCACCCGTCAGGATGCGTATGACAAGGCGCTGGCGGTGATGCCGGGTCGTACCTGGCAGTTGGGCGTTAACGTAGATTTCTGATTAAGGCGTCATCCTTAATCCTTACTCCCCCGGTATCGCTGCCGGGGGTTTTTAACCTTATCAGGAAGCGAACACTATGCCTGTTTCATCAAAAGATGTATCCGCCATCTGGCAGCAATATCAGACCATTAAAGCGCAGGAGCCTGCAAAATACGCCCGCGATATCGCGACTGAGATGACCATCAGCGAAGCGGAATTAACCCACGCCCGCGTGGGGCACGATGCCTTGCGTTTGACGGGTGAGATGCGCGAGATCCTCGCGGCGCTGGAGCTGGTGGGAGACACAAAATGCATCTGTCGTAACGAGTACGCCGTCCATGAACACACCGGCAGTTTTACCAATCAGCATATCGGTGAACGCGCCGGAATAGTACTGAATCCACGTGCGCTCGACTTACGTCTGTTTATCAGTCAGTGGGCCAGCGCCTTCAGCCTGCGCGAGCAGAGCCCGCGCGGCGAGCGTCAGAGCATTCAGTTCTTCGACCACCAGGGCGACGCGGTACTGAAAGTCTACGTCACGGCGCAGACCGATCTGGCGGCGTGGAATGAAGTCGTCGCACGTTTCACCGCGCCAGACGATCTGCCACTGGTTATCACCGCCGTGGCCGAACCGCATGCGCAAAGCGCCGACGGCGCGGCGCTGGATCGGGAGTGGCGGGCGATGACCGATGTGCATCAGTTCTTTGGTCTGCTGAAAAAACACAATCTCTCGCGCCAGCAGGCTTTTCGCCTGGCAGGCGACGATCTTGCCTGCCAGGTGAGCAATGACGCGCTGCCGCGCCTGCTGGATACGGTCTTGCAGCAGGGCAACGAAATTATGATTTTTGTCGGAAATCGCGGCTGCGTGCAGATCTTCAGCGGCGCGCTGGAAAAACTGACGCCGATGAAAGGCTGGATCAACATTTTCAATGAAAACTTCACTCTGCACCTGCGCGAGGCGGGAATTGCGGAAAGCTGGGTAACGCGCAAACCGACCGCCGACGGCCATGTCACCAGTCTTGAACTGTTCGCCGCGGATGGCACGCAAATCGCCCAGATTTACGGTCAGCGCAGCGAAGGCCAGCCGGAACAAACCCAGTGGCGAGCGCAGATCGATGCGTTGAGCAATGAAGGGAAAGCCGCATGAAAAAGATACTGATGCTGCTGGCGGCGATCCCGCTGGTGGCGAGCGCCGCTGCGCAGAACGTGGTGACGCTGGGCGGCGATATTACCGAAATTGTTTACGGGCTGGGCGCGCAGTCGCAGCTTGTCGGGCGCGACACCACCAGCACCTGGCCTGCTGAGGTGAATAACGTGCCGGATGTTGGCTATGTCCGGCAGCTCAATACGGAAGGCATCCTGTCGCTGCGCCCGGATATCGTACTGGCAAGCAATCAGGCGCAGCCGTCATCGGTATTACAAAAAGTAGAGGAGAACCACGTCAGGGTGGTGAGCGTCCCCGGCGGTTATTCGCTGGCGGCGATCGATAAGAAAGTCGCCGTTATCGCCGATGCGCTCGGCAAAAATGCTGAAGGCGAGCAGCTACGGCAAAAACTGAAGATGCAAATCGCCGCGCTGCCGACATCGCCAGTCAATAAGCGGGTCCTGTTTCTGTTGAGCCACGGCGGGATGGGAACGATGGTTGCCGGACAGGAGACCGCCGCCGACGGCGCGATCCGCGCAGCCGGGTTACAGAATGCCATGCAGGGCTTTGCGCACTATCGCGGTCTTTCGCAGGAGGGCGTCATCGCCAGCCAGCCGGACCTGATCGTGATCTCTGCCGACGGGGTCAAAAGCATGGGTGGGGAAGAGAATCTGTGGAAATTGCCAGGACTGGCGCAAACCCCTGCCGGGCGCAATAAGCAGGTGATGATTATCGATGATATGGCCCTGCTCGGCTTTGGCGTGCGTACGCCGCAGGCGCTGCTCGATCTGCGTCAAAAAGCGGAGCAACTGCCCTGATGAACCGCGCCGTGGTGTGCTCACTGTGGGGAATGCTGTTATTGCTGGTCGGTCTGACGCTGGTGGCGACCACCCAGGGGGCGATGGCGCTGCCATTAAAGAGCCTGTGGCATCCCGGCGATGACGCGCTGCGCCAGATCTGGTTGACCATTCGTCTGCCGCGCGTGCTGCTGGCGCTGGTGGTCGGCGCGGCGCTGGCGCTCTCCGGCTGCGTGATGCAGGGGCTATTTCGCAACCCGCTGGCCGATCCGGGACTGCTGGGGATCAGCAGCGGCAGCGCGCTGGCGGTGGCCTGCTGGCTGGTATTACCTTTGCCGGTTCCCGCGCTGGTGGCGCTCTATGCACCGATGCTGGCGGCGTTTATCGGCAGCCTGGCAGTGATGGTGGTGATCTTCCTGCTCAGCAGGGCCCGCGATAATTCGCTGTCGCGCCTGCTGCTGGTGGGGATTGCCATTAACGCGCTGTGCGGCGCTGCCGTTGGACTGCTGTCATGGCTAAGCAACGACGCCCAGCTTCGCCAGCTCTCGCAGTGGGGAATGGGCAGCCTCGGTCAGGCGCAGTGGTCCACGCTGCTGGTAGCGACCACGCTTATTTTACCGGCGGCGGTGGCGGTGTGGTGGGTTGCCCGCCAGCTTAACCTGCTGCAACTGGGCGACGAAGAGGCGCATTACCTCGGCGTCAATGTTCCGCAACTGCAACGGGTGATGCTGCTTTGCAGTGCCTTACTGGTGGCGGCAGCGGTGGCGATTAGCGGGATTATCGGCTTTATTGGTCTGGTGGTGCCGCACCTGATGCGTATGTGGCTGGGGGCCGATCACCGCGCGCTGGTGCCGGGATCGCTGCTGGCGGGGGCCATACTGCTGCTGATTGCCGATACCGCGGCCCGCACCGTTGTCGTTCCAGCGGAGATGCCGGTGGGACTGATTACCAGCCTGCTCGGTGCGCCCTGGTTTCTGTGGTTGATCTTCCGCCAAAGGAGAACGGAACATGGATAACACCTTAGTCGCCGCCCATTTACGTCTGCAACGCGGGCAGCGATGGCTGATCGATGATGTCTCGTTAATGCTTGCCAGCGGTGAACTGGTCGCGCTGATTGGCCCCAATGGCGCGGGGAAATCAACGCTGTTGCGTCTGCTGACCGGGTATTTGCCCGCGGAGCAGGGGGAGTGCTGGCTGGCGGGGCGCTCGCTGAAACAGTGGCCCGCCCGCGCGCTCTCCCGTCGCCGTGCGGTGATGTTGCAGCAGACGCAGCTGCGTTTTGACTGGCCGGTGGAGGCTATCGTCGCTATGGGACGTGCGCCCTGGGGAACGCGGCATGAAGCGGAGATTGTCCGCGAGGTCATGGCGTTGACCGGCTGTGACGATCTGGCGGGTCGCAACTATGCCACCCTCTCCGGCGGCGAGCAGCAGCGGGTCCAGCTGGCACGGAGCCTGGCGCAGCTGTGGAACGACGGCGCGCCCGAGGGCTGGCTGTTTCTTGACGAACCCACCTCGGCGCTGGATCTCTACCATCAACAGCAGCTATTACGTTTACTGAAAAAACTCACCGCCAGCGGCAACCTGCACGTCTGTATCGTATTACACGATCTTAATCTGGCGGCGCTATGGGCCGACCGCGTGCTGCTGTTAAATAAGGGAAAACTGGTCGCGCAGGGGACGCCGCAACAGGTGATTGATACCGATGTCATTGCACAATGGTACGGGGCAGAGGTGCGGGTGCATTCGCATCCCGGCAGTGACAGGCCGCATGTTTTTCTGTGTTCGTAAAGGGCAGTGTGCCGTGGGCACAGACAAAAGGCTCCCTAAAGAGCCTTTGTTTTTTAATCCGCTTCATCTTCGGCCATTAACCCCGGCGGGGTTAATGCACTTTCTACATCACGTCACCGGAGCCGGGTTAAACACCGCCAGCTGGTTATGTAAGCCCCACTGATCCGAGAAGGTTTTTTTCCGGCCGCTGGCCACGTCCAGAATAAAGTGGAACAGCTTCCAGCCCACATCCTCAATCGTCTCTTCGCCGGTGGCGATGGTGCCCGCGTTGATGTCCATCAGGTCATACCAACGGTTTGCCAGTTCGGTGCGGGTCGCCATTTTGATTACCGGTACCGCCACCAGTCCATAAGGTGTACCGCGACCGGTGGTGAAGACCTGTACGGTGATCCCGGAGGCGACCTGCTGAGTACCGCAGACAAAATCGCTGGCGGGGGTTGCCGCGTAAATCAGGCCGCGTTTTGTCGGGCGCTGGCCGGGCGACAGCACTTCGGAAATCGCGCTTTTACCAGACTTGGCAATTGAGCCGAGGGCTTTTTCCACCACGTTGGCCAGACCGCCTTTTTTGTTCCCCGGAGAGGGGTTGGCGCTGCGGTCGGTTTTACCCATATCGAGATAATTATCGTACCAGGCCATCTCTTCCAGCAGACGTTTGCCCACTTCTTCATTGATGGCGCGTGGCGTTAGCAGGTGGATCGCATCGCGGACTTCGGTGACTTCAGAGAACATCACCGTTCCGCCACAGCGGATCAGCAGGTCGGAAGCATAGCCTACCGCCGGGTTCGCGGTGACGCCGGAGAAGGCATCGCTGCCGCCGCACTGCATACCAACCACCAGTTCAGACGCCGGGCAGGTCTCGCGCTGGCGCTGGTTCAGTTTTTGCAGATGACGCTCGGCGACAAGCAGAATATCATCAACCATTGATTTAAAGCCGACGTGATGCTCATCCTGCAAACGGACAATACTGGCATCATCCACCGGAATGGCTTTGACATCTTCCGTTCCCTGTAACAGACGCTCCGGCTGGAGTTTTTCACAGCCGAGGCCGACCACCATCACTTCACCACCAAAGTTCGGGTTCAGGGCAATATTGTGGATCGTGCGAATCGGGATAATCGCCGCTGGCGCGTTGATCGCCACGCCGCAGCCGTAAAGGTGGTTAAGGCCAACCACGCCATCCACGTTCGGGTATTTCGGCAGCAGGTCGCGCTCAATGAGTTTTACGACATAATCCACCACGCCCGCCACACAGTGAACGCTGGTGGTAATGCCGAGCAGGTTTTTGGTGCCGACGCTGCCGTCCGCATTACGGTAGCCTTCAAAGGTATACCCTTCCAGCGGCGGAAGCGGTTCAGGTACTTTGGTTGCCAGCGGCAGCGTGTTCAGCGGCGGCGCTTTCGGCAGCTCGACAGTGGATTCATCAATCCAGCTTCCTTTCGCCACGTCGCGCACCGCATAGCCGATGACTTCTCCATAGCGAATGATTTCGCCGTGGACGGGAATATCGACCAGCGCTACTTTATGGCCCTGTGGAATATGTTCAATAAGTTCCAGCCCATTGGGGAAGCGCGTGCCCGCTTTCAAACCGTTATCATTGACAATAATCGCCACGTTATCGGTGTCGTGCACTTTAATATAGAACGCCGAAGGCGACTGCTGTCTAATTTCGATGTCGGCCATTGTCCAGTATTCTCCAGCAAATGTAGATAATAAAAAACGGTAAACTGAGCGTTTTAGAAAAAGGATAAAAGATAAAACCTCAATATTATGAGATTAAGAATGCACTGACTTTGAAATTAAGAATGTGATCCAGATCACTCATTATCGCGATGGGGCGTGGCGCAAGGCGGGCAATGATTAAATCTGTGCATTAGCGCCCAGGAGTATGTGCATATGCCATAAACATTTGGCTTATCATATCGATTAATTGGTCAAAGACACAATGTGTAATATGAGCTGCCTGATTATACTAATTGCCAATTACATTGTGTCTGATCTGTTTATTGAGATGCCTGCATCAATAAATAATCAGTTATCTCACCTGATAAAAATAAATAAACAGGTGACTCCGTGCCCGAGGATAAATTAATGTCGCTGGATACTACTATTACCGCTAAAAGAGGTATACCCACCCGCTATATAATACTGCTAATTATCTTTATTGTGACAGCAGTTAACTATGCGGACCGTGCAACGCTGTCGATTGCCGGGACCGAGGTCGCGAAAGAGTTACATCTTAGCGCTATCTCGATGGGCTACATCTTCTCCGCATTTGGCTGGGCTTACCTGCTGATGCAAATCCCCGGTGGCTGGCTGCTGGACAAATTCGGTTCGAAGAAAGTCTACACCTATAGCCTGTTCTTCTGGTCACTGTTTACCTTCCTGCAAGGCTTTGTGGATATCTTCCCGCTGGCCTGGGCTGGAATGTCCATGTTTGTCATGCGCTTTATGCTGGGCTTCTCCGAAGCGCCGTCCTTCCCGGCTAACGCTCGTATTGTGGCCGCCTGGTTCCCGACCAAAGAGCGCGGTACCGCGTCGGCGCTGTTTAACGCTGCACAGTACTTCTCTCTGGCGATTTTCTCGCCGCTGCTTGGCTGGCTGGTCTTCGCGTGGGGCTGGGAACATGTCTTTACCGTGATGGGCGTGATTGGCTTTGTGCTGACCGGGGTGTGGGCGAAGTTCATTCATAACCCGACTGACCATCCGCGTATGTCTGCGCAGGAACTGGATTACATTACGAAAGGCGGCGCGGTGGTTGATATGGACCACAAAAAGCCTGGCGTAACCAACTCCGGTCCGAAACTGCACTACATCAAACAGCTACTGACCAACCGGATGATGCTGGGCGTATTTTTTGGCCAGTACTTCATTAACACGATCACCTGGTTCTTCCTCACCTGGTTCCCGATTTACCTGGTGCAGGACAAAGGCATGTCGATTCTGAAAGTGGGCCTGGTGGCGTCTATTCCGGCGCTGTGCGGCTTCGCCGGTGGCGTATTGGGCGGCGTCTTCTCTGACCACCTGATCAAACGCGGCGCAACCATTACCCTGGCGCGTAAATTACCGATTGTGCTGGGAATGCTGCTGGCATCAACGATTATTCTCTGCAATTACACCAATAATACCACCCTGGTGGTGGCTCTGATGGCGCTGGCCTTCTTTGGTAAAGGCTTTGGTGCGCTGGGATGGCCGGTTATCTCCGATACCGCGCCGAAAGAAATTGTTGGCCTGTGTGGTGGCGTGTTTAACGTGTTTGGTAACGTTGCGTCGATTGCCACCCCGCTGGTCATTGGTTATCTGGTGAGTGAACTGCACTCATTCAACGCTGCCCTGATATTTGTCGGCTGTTCAGCACTGATGGCGATGATTTGCTACCTGTTCATTGTTGGCGATATCAAGCGTATGGAACTCCAGAAATAATTCACGGTTAAGTTACAAGGTATAAGCGATGAATAACGATATTTTCCCGAACAAATTCAAAGCTGCGCTGGCTGCGCAGCAGGTTCAGATTGGCTGCTGGTCCGCGCTGGCAAGCCCTATCAGCACCGAGGTGCTGGGCCTGGCAGGGTTTGACTGGCTGGTTCTGGATGGCGAACATGCGCCAAACGATATCTCTACCTTCATTCCGCAACTGATGGCGCTGAAGGGCAGCACCAGCGCTCCGGTGGTCCGTGTTCCGACGAACGAGCCGGTGATCATCAAGCGTCTTCTGGATATCGGGTTTTATAACTTCCTGATCCCGTTTGTAGAGTCGCAGGAAGAAGCGGCGCTGGCGGTAGCCTCCACCCGTTATCCGCCGGAAGGTATCCGCGGTGTCTCCGTGTCTCATCGCGCCAACATGTTTGGTACCGTGCCGGATTACTTCGCGCAGTCCAATAAGAACATCACCATCATTGTGCAGATTGAAAGCCAGCAGGGCGTGGACAACGTTGACGCCATCGCGGCGACCGACGGCGTGGACGGCATCTTTGTCGGACCGAGCGATTTAGCCGCTGCGCTGGGCCACCTTGGCAACGCGTCTCACCCTGACGTTCAGCAGTGCATTAAGCAGATTTTCGCCAGCGCGAAAGCTCACGGCAAACCGTGCGGCATCCTGGCACCGGTTGATGCCGATGCGCGTCGTTACCTGGAAATGGGGGCCACCTTTGTTGCCGTCGGCAGCGATTTGGGCGTGTTCCGTGGCGCGACGCAGAAACTCGCCGATTCCTTTAAGAAATAACCACCACCGAAAGAAGAGAGAGCAATTATGACCATTAAAGTAGGTTTCATTGGCCTGGGCATCATGGGCAAACCAATGAGCAAAAACCTCATTAAAGCCGGTTACTCGCTGGTGGTTTCTGACCGTAATCCTGAAGCCGTCGCTGAACTGGTGGCTGCAGGCGCAGAAACCGCTACCACGGCTAAAGCCATTGCCGAGCAGTGCGACGTGATCATTACCATGCTGCCGAACTCCCCGCACGTCAAAGACGTGGCGCTGGGCGAAGGCGGCATCATTGAAGGCGCGAAAGCCGGCACTGTGCTGATCGATATGAGCTCTATCGCGCCGCTGGCGAGCCGTGAAATCAGCGACGCGCTGAAGGCGAAAGGCGTGGATATGCTGGATGCGCCGGTCAGCGGCGGCGAACCGAAAGCCATCGACGGCACCCTGTCGGTGATGGTTGGCGGCGATAAAGCGATTTTCGATAAATACTACGACCTGATGAAAGCGATGGCCGGATCGGTGGTTCACACTGGCGACATTGGCGCAGGTAACGTGACCAAACTGGCAAACCAGGTGATCGTGGCGCTGAATATTGCCGCCATGTCCGAAGCGCTTACCCTGGCGACCAAAGCGGGCGTTAACCCGGATCTGGTATATCAGGCGATTCGCGGCGGTCTGGCGGGCAGCACCGTGCTGGATGCGAAAGCGCCGATGGTGATGGATCGTAACTTCAAACCGGGTTTCCGTATTGATCTGCACATCAAAGATCTGGCTAACGCGCTGGATACCTCTCACGGCGTGGGCGCACAGCTGCCGCTGACTGCCGCTGTCATGGAAATGATGCAGGCGCTGCGTGCCGACGGTCACGGTAACGACGACCATAGTGCCATCGCGTGCTACTACGAAAAACTGGCGAAAGTCGAAGTCTCTCGCTAACAACGTACTGCCCGGCGGCGCTTGCTGCCGGGCCGACAGAATGCGCCTTTGTGGGCCGGAAAGATCAATACCCTCCGGCGTTGCGTGGTAACAGGCTACTCACTATGAAAATCGTAATCGCCCCAGACTCTTATAAAGAAAGCCTTTCTGCCAGCGAGGTAGCTCAGGCGATAGAAAAAGGATTTCGGGAAATCTTTCCTGATGCGCAATATGTCTCTGTTCCGGTCGCTGATGGAGGGGAAGGGACGGTTGAAGCGATGATCGCCGCAACGCAGGGCACAGAATATACCGCTCAGGTTACCGGACCGTTAGGCGAGTCCGTTGACGCCTGCTGGGGGATCTCCGGCGACGGTAAGACCGCGTTTATTGAAATGGCGGCCGCCAGCGGACTGGCGCTGGTTCCTCCTTCGCAGCGCAATCCGTTGGTGACGACCTCCCGCGGCACCGGCGAGCTGATTTTGCAGGCGCTGGAGCACGGCGCGAGAAATATTATTATCGGCATTGGCGGCAGCGCTACCAACGACGGCGGCGCGGGCATGGTGCAGGCGCTGGGAGCAAAACTTTGCGATGCTAACGGCACGGATATCGGCAACGGCGGCGGTAGTCTGATCGGTCTTAATTCCATTGATATTACGCAACTGGACCCTCGCCTGCGCGAGTGTACGATCCGTGTGGCCTGCGACGTGACCAATCCGCTGACGGGCGAAAAAGGCGCGTCAAGGGTATTTGGGCCACAAAAAGGGGCGACCGAAGAGTTGATCGTCGAGCTGGATCGCAACCTCGACCATTACGCGGACGTGATCAAAAAATCCCTGCGCATCGACGTTAAACAGGTCCCCGGCGCAGGCGCAGCGGGCGGCATGGGCGCGGCGCTGATGGCCTTTCTCGGCGCAGAGCTGCGTAGCGGGATTGAGATCGTCACTCAGGCGCTTAATCTCGAAGAACACATTCACGACTGTACGTGGGTGGTGACAGGCGAGGGGCGGATCGACAGCCAAAGCATTAACGGTAAAGTGCCGGTCGGCGTGGCGCAGGTCGCTAAAAAATACCATAAGCCGGTGATTGGCATTGCCGGTAGCCTGACCAAAGATGTCGGTATCGTACATCAGTATGGCATTGACGCTGTCTTCAGCGTGCTGACCAGCATCAGTACGCTGGAAGACGCATTCAGGGGGGCGTTTGATAATATTTATCGCGCTTCCCGCAACATTGCCGCGACGCTTCAGGTGGGAATGTTGACCGAAAGGTGACAGCAGAGTGGAAACCCTCTATACTGCGCGCCGAAGCTGACCAGACAGTCGCCGCTTCGTCGTCGTCCTCCTTCGGGGGAGACGGGCGGAGGGGAGGAAAGTCCGGGCTCCATAGGGCAGGGTGCCAGGTAACGCCTGGGGGGGAAACCCACGACCAGTGCAACAGAGAGCAAACCGCCGATGGCCCACGCAAGTGGGATCAGGTAAGGGTGAAAGGGTGCGGTAAGAGCGCACCGCGCGGCTGGTAACAGTTCGCGGCACGGTAAACTCCACCCGGAGCAAGGCCAAATAGGGGTTCACAAGGTACGGCCCGTACTGAACCCGGGTAGGCTGCTTGAGCCAGTGAGCGATTGCTGGCCTAGATGAATGACTGTCCACGACAGAACCCGGCTTATCGGTCAGCTTCAACCATTCAGTAAAACGCCCGCAAGAGAGATCTTGCGGGCGTTTTGCTTTTTGCTGGCGGGCGCTTCGCTTGCACAGGCCTACGGAGCGTGAACAACGTGTTGCCAGCGATGATTTGTAGGCTGGGTAAGGCGAAGCCGCCACCCGGCAAGAAGGGTAAGCGCTATCCATGATGTAAATAAAATGTTTAATTTTAATTAAATAAGATGATAATTATTATTACTGAAGTGAATAATCCAGCGCCTAAAAATGTGATCTATTACAGTTTTATCATCGAATAACCGAATTTAATTAATATTTTTGATTATTTAAATTTTATTTTATATGCGTCTGTGAAAAACGCGATTAATTGGTTGAAATATAATCCGCTCGCCTCATTTATTTGTACTCTACCATAAATTAGTTATCGCCATAAAATATTTTCATCTTAGCTTTTTTTATTGATAAAAATCAGATAAAAGTAAGATTTTATTTAGATAACCGTTTGATTATTAAGTGGTTTAAAATTAAATAACACATTAGAAATAGTAATCCAATACTATTTTGTGAGTAACAGCACATACCGCCATCGCCATAATTACGTAAACTTAGCCGCAAGATGTAACGAGATGAGTTAAGCATTATGGAAAACTTTACCTTACCGAAAACACAACACCTCGTCGTATTTCAGGAGGTTATTCGCAGCGGCTCAATTGGTTCGGCGGCGAAACAGTTAGGATTAACTCAACCGGCGGTCAGTAAAATTATTAGCGAAATAGAAACCTACTTTGGCATCGAATTAATCGTACGTAAAAACACCGGCGTGACGTTAACCAGCGCCGGACAGGTGGTGCTGAACTACTCGGAATCCATCACCAGGGAAATGAAAAACATGGTCAGCGAGATGAACAGCATGAGCAGTAGCGGCGTGGCCGATGTCTCGTTTGGCTTCCCGTCGCTGATTGGCTTTACCATCATGTCCAGCATGATCCAGACATTCCAGCAGACGTTCCCTAAAGCGCAGGTCTGCATGTACGAAGCGCAGCTCTCCTCATTTCTGCCAGCGCTGCGTGACGGGCGGCTGGATTTTGCTATCGGCACGTTGAGCGATGAAATGAAACTTCATGACCTGCACGTAGAGCCGCTGTTCGAATCAGAGTTCCGGCTGGTGGCCAGCACATCACGAACGTGCACCGGCCCCACCACGCTGGGGTCATTGAAAAACGAACGCTGGATCTTGCCGCATACCGATATGGGATATTACAGCGAACTTCTCACCACCTTACAAAATAACGGCATTGATAACGAAAACATCATTAAAACCGATTCTGTCGTTACCATTTATAATCTTGTACTGAATGCAGGTTTCCTGACCGTCATCCCCTGCGATATGATTGCCCCCTTCGGTTCAAACCAATTTATTACACTCACTATTGAAGACATTCTTCCTGTGGCGCGTTATGCGGCGGTGTGGTCGAAAAACTATAGATTAAAAAAATCGGCCTCTTTCCTCGTTGAGTTAGCGAAAGAACACTCCTCTTTTAATTATTCCCGACGACGACAACCGGATGCATTATAAAACCAATCGTCTTTAATTTAACGCATTACTGAATTTTAGATCTGACTCATCAGATCGACGGCTACCTTATACCTGAATTTATCTCAAGAGGTTATTATGCACATTACCTACGAACTCCCTGTCTCTATTGAAGACGTTCTTGAAGCGAAAAAAAGACTGGCCGGCAAAATTTATAAAACGGGAATGCCGCGCTCTAACTATTTTAGTGAGCGTTGCAAGGGTGAGATCTTTTTAAAATTTGAGAACATGCAGCGTACTGGCTCATTTAAAATTCGCGGCGCGTTTAACAAACTCAGCTCGTTAAGTGATGCGGAACGGCGTAAAGGCGTTGTGGCCTGCTCGGCGGGTAACCATGCCCAGGGCGTGTCGCTCTCCTGCGCAATGCTTGGCATTGACGGCAAAGTGGTAATGCCGAAAGGCGCGCCGAAATCGAAAGTTGCCGCCACCTGCGACTACTCGGCTGAAGTCGTTCTGCACGGCGATAACTTCAACGATACCATTGCTAAAGTCAGCGAAATTGTTGAACTGGAAGGGCGGATCTTTATTCCACCGTATGACGATCCCAAAGTCATTGCCGGGCAGGGTACGATTGGTCTGGAAATTATGGAAGATCTGTATGACGTCGATAATGTTATTGTGCCGATTGGCGGCGGCGGACTCATCGCCGGTATTGCCATTGCGATAAAGTCAATTAACCCGACAATTAAAATTATTGGCGTGCAGTCTGAAAACGTTCATGGTATGGCCGCTTCTTATTATGCCGGAGAAATAACTACCCACCGTACCAGCGGCACCCTTGCCGACGGTTGCGATGTTTCCCGCCCCGGCGCTATTACTTATGAAATCGTTCGTGAGCTGGTCGATGAAATTGTATTGGTTAGCGAAGATGAAATTCGCAATAGCATGGTGGCCTTAATTCAACGTAATAAAGTGATCACCGAAGGTGCAGGTGCTCTGGCCTGTGCCGCATTATTGAGTGGCAAACTTGACAGTTATATTCAGAACAGAAAAACGGTCAGTATTATTTCTGGCGGCAATATCGATCTGTCACGCGTTTCGCAAATTACCGGCTTAGCTGATGCTTAATTACTTTTGCTGAGGATATAACATGAGTACTTCTGATAGTCTCGTTACTGGTCAGACAACACCCTCGTCATGGCGTAAATCTGACACCACCTGGACCCTCGGATTATTCGGCACCGCTATCGGTGCCGGGGTTCTCTTCTTCCCGATTCGCGCAGGCTACGGCGGTTTGATCCCGATCCTGTTAATGCTGGTGCTGGCGTACCCTATCGCCTTCTTCTGTCACCGTGCGTTAGCCCGGCTTTGTCTGTCCGGCAGTAATCCGTCAGGTAACATTACCGAGACGGTGGAGGAGCACTTCGGTAAAACCGGCGGCGTGGTCATTACCTTCCTCTATTTCTTCGCCATCTGTCCGCTGCTGTGGATCTACGGCGTGACGATTACCAACACCTTTATGACCTTCTGGGAAAACCAGCTGCAAATGATGCCGTTAAACCGTGGCGTCGTCGCACTGTTGCTGCTCCTGCTGATGGCGTTCGTGATTTACTTCGGTAAGGATCTGATGGTCAAGGTCATGAGCTTCCTGGTCTTCCCGTTCATCGCCAGCCTGGTGCTGATTTCACTGTCGCTGATCCCCTACTGGAACTCAGCGGTGGTCGATCAGGTTAACCTCAGCGACATTTCGCTTGTCGGACACGATGGCATTCTGGTCACCGTATGGCTGGGGATCTCTATCATGGTCTTCTCTTTTAACTTCTCGCCGATTGTCTCGTCGTTCGTGGTGTCAAAACGTGAAGAGTACGAACAGGAATTCGGCAGAGACTTTACCGAGCGCAAATGTTCCAGAATCATCTCCCGCGCCAGTATGCTGATGGTTGCCGTGGTAATGTTCTTCGCCTTTAGCTGCCTGTTTACCCTCTCGCCGCAAAACATGGCTGAAGCCAAAGCGCAGAATATTCCGGTGCTCTCTTATCTGGCGAACCACTTCGCTTCGCTTTCCGGTACTAAATCAACGTTTGCCACCGTGCTGGAGTATGGCGCGTCGATCATTGCCCTGGTCGCGATTTTCAAATCCTTCTTTGGCCACTATCTCGGCACCCTGGAAGGCTTAAACGGTTTGATCCTGAAGTTTGGTTATAAAGGGGATAAAACCAAAGTCTCCACCGGCAAGCTCAACCTGATTAGCATGGTCTTCATCATGGGTTCCACCTGGGTGGTGGCCTACGCGAACCCGAACATTCTCGACCTGATTGAAGCGATGGGCGCGCCGATTATTGCCTCCTTGCTCTGCCTGCTGCCGATGTACGCGATTCGTAAAGCGCCGTCGCTGACAAAATACCGTGGCAAGCTGGATAATATTTTCGTTACCGCGATTGGCCTGCTGACCATTCTGAATATTGTTTATAAACTTTTTTAATCCGCATATTCAGGATTAACGGAGTCTGAAATGAATGAATTTCCAGTTGTACTGGTGATCAATTGTGGATCATCATCGGTTAAGTTTTCGGTTCTTGACGCAGCAACCTGTGACGTATTATTAGCAGGGATTGCCGATGGCGTTAATTCCGAACAGGCTTTTTTATCGGTTAATGGCGGTGAGCCAAAAAAACTTGCGCATTACTCTTATGAAGGAGCCTTAAAAGCCATTTCCAGTGAACTGGAAACGCGTAATTTAATCTCCAGCGTGGCCTTAATTGGCCACCGGGTAGCCCATGGCGGCGATGTATTTAAACGCTCGGTGATCATTACCGACGCGGTGATTGAACAAATTCGCCAGGTTTCCTCTCTGGCCCCGCTACATAATTACGCCAATCTGAGCGGAATGGCGTCAGCGCGGGCGCTGTTTCCCGGCATCCCGCAGGTAGCGGTGTTTGATACCAGCTTTCATCAGACGCTGCCGCCCGAAGCATATCTCTACGGCCTGCCGTGGAAGTATTACGAAGAGCTGGGCGTGCGTCGCTACGGTTTTCACGGTACCTCACATCGGTACGTCTCTCAGCAGGCACACGCGTTGCTGGATCTTAGCCCGCACAACTCTGGGTTAGTGATTGCTCACTTAGGTAATGGAGCCTCTGTCTGCGCGGTGCGTAACGGACAAAGTGCCGACACCTCAATGGGGATGACGCCGCTGGAAGGGTTGATGATGGGCACCCGCTGCGGCGACGTCGATTTCGGTGCAATGGTGTGGATTGCCGGGCAAACCGGTCAAACCCTCAGCGACCTGGAACGGGTGGTAAACAGTGAATCCGGCCTGTTGGGGGTTTCCGGCATCTCCTCTGATTTACGGGTGCTGGAAAACGCCTGGCATGAAGGAAATACGCGAGCGCAACTGGCGATTAAAACCTTTGTCCACCGTGTTGCCCGGCATATTGCCGGACACGCGGCGGCGCTTCATCGCCTGGACGGTATTATTTTTACCGGCGGTATTGGGGAAAACTCATCGCTTATTCGTCGGCTGGTCATTGAGCATCTGGGCGTATTTAACATTGAGTTAGATCAGGTTAAAAATAATCTGCCTAACGCCTCCGGCGAACGAATTATTTCGCTGAAAGACTCATGCGTTCGCTGCGCCGTTATTCCGACCAATGAAGAGAAAATGATTGCCCTGGACGCGCTAAGCTTAGCGGAAATTAATGCCGCTGTGGAATATGCCTGATTTATTTGTAGAGAGAGTAGTATTCATGAAGGTAAATATCGATATTAACGATATGCATTTTGCCGATGCATGGCGAGGTTTTCACGGTGCTGAATGGAAAAGTGAAATTAACGTTCGCGATTTTATTCAGCAAAACTATACGCCTTATGAGGGTGATGAGTCATTTCTCGCGGAGGCCACACCGGCCACGGCGGCACTGTGGGAAAAGGTGATGGCGGGTATTCGCATTGAGAACGCCACCCATGCGCCCGTCGATTTTGATACCAACGTGGCGACGACCATCACCGCCCATGACGCGGGTTATATTGACCAGACGCTGGAAAAGATTGTCGGCCTGCAAACGGACAAGCCGCTGAAGCGCGCGCTGCATCCTTTTGGCGGCATCAACATGATCAAAAGTTCGTTTGAGGCCTACGGGCGGGAAATGGACGCTGATTTTGAGTACCAGTACACCGCGCTGCGCAAAACCCACAACCAGGGCGTGTTTGATGTTTATTCGCCAGATATGCTGCGCTGCCGTAAATCGGGCGTGCTTACCGGTCTGCCGGACGGCTACGGGCGCGGGCGTATTATCGGTGACTACCGCCGCGTGGCGCTGTACGGCATCCGCTATCTGGTGCGCGAGCGCGAGCAGCAATTCGCTGATTTACAGTCAAAGCTGGAGTGGGGAGACGATCTCGAAGCGACTCTGCGCCAGCGCGAAGAGCTGGCGGAGCATCGCCGCGCGCTGCTGCAAATTCAGGAGATGGCCGCGAAGTACGGCTGCGATATTTCCCGCCCGGCCTGTAATGCGCAGGAAGCGGTACAGTGGCTCTATTTTGCCTATCTGGCGGCGGTAAAATCCCAGAACGGCGGCGCAATGTCGCTGGGGCGTACCGCGACGTTCCTGGATATCTATATTGAACGCGATCTGCGTGCCGGTAAGCTGACGGAGCAACAGGCGCAGGAGCTGATCGACCACTTTATTATGAAGATCCGCATGGTGCGTTTTCTGCGTACGCCGGAATTTGACTCGCTGTTTTCCGGCGATCCGATTTGGGCCACGGAAGTGATTGGCGGGATGGGGCTGGATGGCCGCACGCTGGTGACCAAAAACGCTTTCCGCTATCTGCATACCCTGCACACCATGGGACCTGCGCCGGAACCCAATCTGACGATCCTGTGGTCAGAAGCGTTACCGATTGCCTTTAAGAAATACGCGGCGCAGGTATCGATTGTCACCTCATCGCTGCAATATGAAAACGACGACCTGATGCGCACGGATTTCGCCAGCGATGACTACGCCATCGCCTGCTGCGTCAGCCCGATGGTGATCGGCAAGCAGATGCAGTTCTTCGGCGCGCGCGCCAACCTTGCCAAAACGCTGCTGTACGCGATCAACGGCGGCGTCGATGAGAAACTGAAAATCCAGGTCGGGCCGAAAACCGCGCCGCTGCTGGATGAGGTGCTGGATTACGACACGGTGATGCAGAGCCTGGATCATTTCATGGACTGGCTGGCGGTGCAGTACATCAGCGCGCTGAACATCATCCACTTTATGCACGATAAATACAGCTATGAAGCCTCGCTGATGGCGCTGCACGATCGCGATGTCTACCGCACGATGGCCTGCGGTATTGCCGGGCTGTCGGTGGCGGCGGATTCTCTGTCGGCCATCAAATACGCCACGGTAAAACCGGTGCGCGACCATACCGGTCTGGCGGTGGATTTTGTGATTGAAGGCGAGTACCCGCAGTACGGCAATAACGATGAACGCGTGGACAGCATTGCCTGCGATCTGGTCGAGCGCTTTATGAAGAAAATTAAAGTGTTGCCTACATATCGTAATGCGGTCCCTACGCAGTCAATCCTGACCATCACCTCTAACGTGGTTTACGGGCAAAAAACCGGTAACACGCCGGATGGACGTCGCGCTGGCACGCCATTTGCGCCGGGCGCGAATCCGATGCACGGTCGCGACCGGAAAGGGGCTGTCGCCTCGCTGACCTCGGTCGCTAAGCTGCCGTTCACCTACGCCAAAGACGGCATCTCCTACACCTTCTCCATTGTTCCGGCGGCGCTGGGCAAAGATGACGTGGTGCGCAAAACCAACCTGGTGGGACTGCTCGACGGTTACTTCCATCACGAGGCAAATGTGGAAGGCGGGCAGCATCTCAACGTTAACGTGATGAACCGCGATATGCTGCTGGCGGCGATTGAACATCCGGAAGCCTATCCCAACCTGACCATCCGCGTGTCCGGTTATGCGGTGCGGTTTAACGCTCTGACCCGCGAACAGCAGCAGGATGTGATCTCTCGTACTTTTACTCAGGCGATTTAAGATGAAAAAGAGCATTACAACAAAACGTGCACCCGGCGCGATCGGCCCCTACGTACAAGGGATCGACCTGGGCAAGCTGGTGATCACCTCGGGGCAGATCCCGGTTGATCCTGAGAGTGGGGCGATCCCGGAAGCGGTGGCCGATCAGGCGCGTCTGAGCCTGGAAAATGTGAAGGCGATTATCACCGCCGCCGGGTTAACGGTGGGAGATATTATTAAAACCACCTTTTTTATCAGCGATATGAACGACTTCGCCGCTATCAATCAGGTGTACCAGCAGTTTTTTGATGAGCATCAGGCGACCTATCCGACGCGCAGTTGCGTGGAGGTGGCCCGCTTGCCGAAAGACGTGAAGCTGGAAATTGAAGCTTTCGCCCTGCGCGGTGACACGCTGTAACACGACGCCAGCCGTGGGCTGCGCGTTCCGCCAGCCCACGCTTTAACAACGCTCCTGTTTTCCCGGTTATATCTTTGAGGTGCTAAACATGATTAGCGTGTTCGATATTTTTAAACCTGGTATTGGGCCTTCCAGTTCCCATACGGTCGGCCCGATGAATGCCGGCAAATGTTTTATCGAAGCGCTGGAAGCGCTCGGGCTGGCCACGCAAACGACGCGGCTGGTGGTCGATCTCTATGGCTCTCTTTCTCTGACCGGAAAAGGCCATGCCACGGACACGGCGGTGATTATGGGGCTGGCGGGTAATCGTCCGCAGAGCGTCAATATCGACGCCATCCCCGGTTTTATTCAGCAGGTGATGCAGAGCGGCGTTTTGCCGATTGCAGATGGCGCTACGTGCGTTGCATTTTCCCCTGCCGACGACGTCATTTTTCATTCGGAAACCTTGCCCCGCCATGAAAATGGGATGCGTATCAGCGCGTGGCGCGGTGAAGAACGCTTGTTGAGTAAGACGTATTACTCCATCGGCGGCGGTTTTATTATCGAAGAGGTGGACTTCGGTCAGGATCGTCAGGTTGACGTGCCGGTGCCCTTCGCTTTTCGTTCCGCCAGCGAATTACTGGCGCTGTGCGAAACGCACGGCCTGTCTATCTCTGGCCTGATGCTGCAAAACGAATTAGCCCTGCGCAGCAAAGACGAGATTGACGCGCAGTGTGTCAGCCTGTGGGAGATTATGTCTGCCGGTATTCAGCGTGGGATGAATACGGAAGGCGTGCTTCCCGGCCCGCTAAAAGTGCCGCGTCGCGCGGTCGCATTGCGGCGGATGCTGGTCTCCTCCGACAGCCTGTCCAGCGATCCGATGAACGTGATCGACTGGATCAATATGTTTGCCCTCGCCGTCAGCGAAGAGAATGCGGCAGGTGGGCGCGTCGTGACCGCGCCGACCAACGGGGCCTGCGGGATCATCCCGGCGGTGCTGGCCTACTATGACAAGTTCAGACGTCCGGTCAACACCGGTTCGATTTCCCGCTACCTGCTTGCCGCCGGAGCGGTAGGGGCGCTGTATAAAATGAACGCGTCTATTTCAGGAGCGGAAGTGGGTTGTCAGGGGGAAATCGGCGTAGCGTGCTCAATGGCGGCGGCGGGGCTAGCGGAGCTTCTCGGCGGTAGCCCGGCACAGGTCTGCGTCGCGGCGGAAATCGCCATGGAGCATAACCTCGGGCTGACCTGCGATCCGGTGGCGGGGCAGGTGCAGATCCCCTGTATCGAACGTAACGCGATCAATGCGGTAAAAGCCGTGAACGCGGCGCGCATGGCGCTGAGACGCACCAGTGAACCGCGCGTCTCACTCGATAAGGTGATCGAGACGATGTACGAAACCGGTAAAGATATGAACGCCAAATACCGGGAAACGTCGCGCGGCGGGCTGGCGATCAAAGTGGTGTGTGCGTAATGCGTTGCGGCTGCACCCTCGCAGGATGGCGCAACCCGGACGGGTGATTATACCGTTCGGCTTAGCGCCGCGCCGTCCGGGATAACGTCTTCTTCCGCCAGCCTGCCTTCGGCGTCCACGACGATCGCCTCCAGTTCGCTCAGCATCTCTTCATAGCCAAAGGCCGGAGGCACGGCAACCATCGCCGGTTGCGTGACGGGAACAGGGTTAATCGCAGGACGTTTTTTAGTTGTTTTTTTGCTCATGGGTTTACTCACTTGCTTAGTGGAACTACACCGGTAAATCTATCAGTAAAGCGCGCAGTGGCGTATCGGCAACCAGCGTTATGTTAGCCTCATCACGAATAAAAGCGCCATCGCCGCAGGTCAGCGTCTGGTTTTCCTGCTGCTGGGTCTGCGCATGGAACGTACCATGAATGGATTGCAGATAGGCGCGCGGTCCGTGGATCTGAAAACTGAGCTGTTCGCCTTTCTCCAGTTCAATATGATGTACCCACACCTGCTGGCGCAGTTGCAGACTCTCACTGCTCCCTTCCGGAGAAGCCAGCAGTTGTTGTGCGGTATCGGTAAGGGCAATTTTTTGCAGCGGCGGGTTCTCCCGCTCCGGACAGGCATCCAGCCAGAGCTGCATACGCGTCAGCGACTTATCCTTACTCAGGTTATGCTCGCTGTAACTGACGCCGGGCTGAGTGGCGATCAGCAGCGCTTCACCGGCTGTTGCCTGAATATGGCTGCCTTCGCTGTCGCGGTATTCCGCCGTGCCTTCCAGGATAAGGTTAAGGATATCCACTTTTGGGTAGGTGCGCGGCTGGAAAGATGCGCCGGGGGCCAGCACTTCCTGGTTTAGTACGCGCAGGGAAGCGTAACCCAGCAGTTTCGGGTCGAAGTAGTGTCCAAAGGAAAAGGTGTAGCGGGCCTGTAGCCATCCGAAATCTGCCTGCCCACATTGTTTAGCGGTTCGGGTAGTAATCATAATTCTTGACCTCTTTTTACACTAAACTCATGTTAAAGCGATGGACGCTTCAATGTAAGCCAGATATTCTGCCCGGTATGTTCAAATTTCCTGAACGAGAGCGAAATGGCTAAAGATAGAGCACTCACGCTGGAAGCCTTGCGCGTTATGGATGCCATCGACCGACGCGGCAGCTTCGCCGCCGCCGCCGATGAGCTGGGACGCGTGCCTTCTGCCCTGAGCTACACCATGCAAAAGCTAGAAGAAGAACTGGATGTGATCCTGTTCGACCGTTCCGGCCACCGTACCAAATTTACCAACGTCGGGCGAATGCTCCTTGAACGTGGCCGCGTTCTGCTGGAAGCCGCTGACAAGCTGACGACCGATGCCGAAGCGCTGGCCCGCGGCTGGGAGACGCATCTGACGCTGGTCACTGAAGCCCTGGTGCCCACTCAGGACATTTTCCCGCTGGTGGAGAAGCTGGCGACAAAATCTAATACCCAACTCTCGATTATTACCGAGGTGCTGGCCGGAGCGTGGGAACGCCTTGAGCAGGGGCGGGCGGATATTGTTATCGCGCCAGATATGCATTTCCGCTCCTCGTCTGAAATTAACTCCCGCAAGCTGTATAAAGTGCTGAACGTGTACGTTGCCGCGCCGGATCATCCTATCCACCGCGAACCCGAGCCGCTCTCTGAAGTCACCCGCGTGAAGTATCGTGGCGTTGCCGTTGCCGATACCGCCCGCGAGCGTCCGGTCCTGACCGTTCAGCTTCTCGATAAGCAGCCACGTCTGACGGTCAGCTCGATTGAAGATAAACGCCAGGCGTTATTGGCCGGGCTGGGCGTCGCCACCATGCCGTATTCGCTGGTGGAGCAGGATATTGCAGAAGGACGTTTGCGCGTGGTCAGCCCGGAATATACCAGCGAGATTGATATTATTATGGCCTGGCGGCGCGACAGCATGGGCGAGGCTAAAGCGTGGTGCCTGCGTGAAATTCCTAAATTATTTATGGGACGCTAATGAGAATATGGCGTTTTCTGCCAGGGATAAATGACCGGGGTACCCCACTGGTTAGCTTCTGTTTTAGCCTTTTGTGAACACAGAACTATCAGGACTAACCAGCCTCCTGGAACCAGCATCAGCAATGCAAGAATACCACTAAAATTTGCATCATGCAGACGGCGAACCGTCACGGAAATCAAAGGCAATATTCCAACCATAAAATGCGCGCTCATGGGGATAGCAAAAAGTCTGCAAATATTATTTATTAGCGGACTATCTTCCGCAAACATAATTCCCCATGCAGCTATAGCTATAAAAATCAAGAATATTAAAAAATATATAATATTAAAAACCCAGTACTCAGCGATGCTTGCACGCCCGGAAAAGGTTGAGCAATGGTTCCAGGAGTGTTTATACAGTTTATACCAGTTGTGCATTTTTTCACTCATAAAAAAGGCACCTGTTAAAAGGTGCCGCTTAGAATATTATTTGCTTATACTGTATTTCGGATCGTTACCGAAGCGGTTAGTACCGGAGGTGCCTTCTTTGCAATAAAAGACGATTAGCACAATCGCCCCTATAAGAGGAATAAGGCTGATAAACAACCAGAAGCCAGAGCGATCGGTATCATGCAGGCGGCGTACGCTGACGGCCAGTGCCGGCAGTAAGGTAGCTAACACATAAATGATTGTGAGCCACGGAATCTCCATACCCAATATCATTTGAACAACATTGAGTACAGCGCTAATAATGGCGTTGATTAAGGCGAACATCCAAAATTCCTGGCGGCGTGCGCGACCGAAAAAACCAACGTAATTCTTTAAAACTCCAATATACCAATTCATATTAAACTACCTTGTACAATGAAAGATTGTGCGAAGTCTATTTGATTTTGACGTCGTTCACATCTTTAGTGTCCATTTTTAGGATAATATAAAGGGTTGATAGATATAATGAATTTTAGTGGTTCAATGAATTTGCCTTTTATATGAGTATGCAGATAAAACAGCCGGCCCGGAGATAAAAAACGTTTCTAACAGGAGGAGCCGGGGCTAATGGCAAACCGGGTGGCAATGGTTCGTACCGTTTTGCCGGGTGGCGGCTTCGCCTTACCCGGCCTACAAAAATTAATAATATTAATTTGTTATGCGCAATTCTCAGGACAGTGCAAGCGACGCGCCGTCAGGCACCATTCCACGCGATAACGTTTGTCAGTCCTCTGAGCGAGCCAGATCATCCCCACGAATGGAGCTTAGGAGCAGGACCGAAACGGTTATTGCCTGGCGTACCGTTCTGGCAGTTAAACACCAGGATCACCAGCCAGCCGACGACCGGGATAAGCAGTAACAACAGCCACCAGGCCGAACGGTCGGTGTCATGCAGGCGACGAAACTGTAATGCCCACCAGGGTAAAAATATCAGCACGCCGTAAATGGTCGTCAGGATGCCTTCACCACCGGCACGCTGCCAGCCGAGCAGCTTATCCAGTACGCCGAGCACAAAGGTCAGAATGATATTGACCAGCACGAACATCCAGTACTCTTTACGTCGCGCCCGGCCGCCAAAACCAATGTAGTTCTTCAGAGCTTTAAGATACCAATCCATTTCAACCTCAATCAGCTATCAATCATTTGTTTTATAAGCATTAATATAATATTAATCGCTTTTATGGAAATGGTGAAATTATTTAGCTGAGTGATGTATTGAGGCAGAGGCACTAATATGGCAGCCGCCCGAAGTGGTTTTCCCCTTTACTACCGGGAAGCAGCGACAGCGTGAGCGTGAACAGAATGCTGCCGAGAGGAAGCTGACCCAGCAATAAAATCAGAATAACCCACCATCCGGACCAGTTGAGATCGTGCAGTCGGCGAATATGTGAACAGACAACGGGAATAAGAAGCAGGAGGCCCAGAATGATCCATATCGGCAAAAATTTGAACAATAGATGAAGAGGCAGAAACCATTCTATAAGGGCCGGGATAGCGATCAACGTGACATTAAAACAGGCGTACTCCCGGCGATGTCCCCGGCAATCCCACGTGCAGTAGTTTTTCAGGCAATACCAGAACCATTTCATGATGACATCCTTTTCGCAAACTGTCAGGCAGAGTAACTTGATGAGCCTGAATAATAAAGGGATTCGCATTGCGGTGATAGCGTTTCTGTCAGCGATCTCCAGGTGTTTTTATTGCGCCCATCTCAACCCGGATGGATAAAATTCCCGCGAGATGCTGCTTTCTTCAGCACTAATTTTGTGAAGCCGGGCGTATTTCTGTTTACACATACTTGTATGGTACGTCATCCGGCGGTAGCCTCATCTCATCAAGCAGAACCTGTTGTCGTAATGAAACGCCTTGCGTCGACATGGCGATAAATCCCCTTGTAATAAAAGGATCCCTCATGCCATTAGTTCCCTTCGATGAAATGAAACAGACCGTTAAGCAGGCTTTCCTGAACGCTGGTCTCGATGAAGCGCAGGCCGATATCTGTGCGCAGGTTCATACTGAAACCAGCTGCGACGGGATTTTCTCGCACGGACTAAATCGGGTCGCCCGATTTGTTGATTATGTGCAAAAAGGCTGGATTGATATCAATGCCGAGCCAGCGCTGGTGAAGTCGTTGGGGAGCTTTGAAATTTATGACGGCCAGCGCGGGCCTGGCATTACTAACGCCTTGTTCGCCGTTGATCGGGCAATGGCGCTGGCGACCGAACATGGTATGGGCCTGGTCGGCTTGCGTAACACAACCCACTGGATGCGCGGCGGCACCTACGGCTGGCGGGCGGCGAATAAGGGATTTGCCGCCTTATGCTGGACCAATACCGAATCCTGTATGCCTGCCTGGGGAGCGAAAAACACCCGTCTGGGAAATAACCCTTATGTCATGGCCGTGCCGATGAAAGAGGGGGCGCTCATCCTGGATATGGCGATGTCGCAATACGCCTACGGTAAGTTGCAGGTCACACGTCTGAAAGGCGAAAAATTGCCGTTCCCGGGAGGCTTCGATAAAGAGGGCAATCTGACCGATGAGCCAGGCCCGATTGAAGAGTCAATGCGTATCCTGCCGACCGGCTACTGGAAAGGCTCCGGCATGGCGATCGTACTTGATGCGATGGCGGCCTTCCTGACGGCGGGCGCACCCACCAATGAGATTGATAAAATTCAGCAGGGAAGCTGCACCGGGGCCAGTCAGGTCTTTATGGTGTTTAATCCCGAACACTTCGGTGGCAAAGAATTCAGCGAGAACATGGCCGCCAGCATCGCGGAATACGTTAAATCCTCAGAGCCTGCGGAAGGCAACGACGAGGTTTTCTATCCGGGAGAAAGGGAAGTGAGCCGTCGTACCCGCCATCGTGCAGAAGGCATTCCGGCAGATGACAGCGTATGGGCGGAAGTGCAGGCGCTGGCGCAACGCTGAGTGGCACGCGCGGCGAGGGTCATTCGCCGCGCGGCTGGACGGGTTAAGCAAATCGACTATCGCGGCCGTGCGGTTCATCCAGATCCTGCCATGGCCCGATGGAGATAATTCCCGTCGGGTTGACCGTTTTATGGCTGCGATAATAGTGGTTACGAATGTGGGCAAAGTTGACGGTTTCCGCAATGCCCGGCGTCTGGTACAGATCGCGCAGAAAGCCATGAAGATTGAGGAAATCGCTAATCCGGTGCTTATCGCATTTAAAATGGGTGGCGTAGACGGGATCAAAGCGGATCAGCGTGGTCCACAAACGAATATCGGCTTCGGTTAACCGATCCCCGGTCAGATAACGATGTTGCCCCAGGATCTGTTCCAGACGGGCCAGTGCCGCAAAGACCTTTTCCACCGCCTCGTCATAAGCCTGCTGGCTGGTGGCAAAACCTGCTTTATACACTCCGTTATTCAGATCGTCGTAGATCCAGCCGTTCAGTTCGTCGATTTTCTCGCGTAGCGCGGCAGGATAGTAATCGCCTGCTTTGGCCCCCAGCGCGTCAAACGCCGTATTGAACATACGGATAATTTCTGACGATTCATTGCTGACGATGGTCTGATTTTTTTTATCCCACAGGATCGGGATAGTAACGCGGCCGGTGTAGTGTGGATCGGCGTGCAGATAAAGCTGGTAGAGAAAATCATGGTGATAGAGCTGGTCGCCGGTGGCATCCGGAAAATCATCGCCAAAGGTCCAGCCATTCTCCAGCATCAGCGGATGCACCACGGACACCGGGAGGAAGGGTTCCAGCCCTTTTAGTTTGCGCACGATCAGCGTGCGATGCGCCCACGGGCAGGCGAGGGAAACATACAGGTGGTAACGATCTTTTTCTGCCGCGAAACCCCCCTCTCCGGAAGGACCCGGCGCACCGTCAGCGGTCAGCCAGTTGCGGTAAGCGGACGCGGAACGTTTAAATTTACCGCCTGTGGATTTGGTATCGTACCAGGTATCCTGCCAGACACCGTCTACAAGTTGTCCCATCTTCTCCTCCGTTATAAAGCCGGTTTGCGCAGGCTTGCCATCAATCTGGCGTTGGGTGCGTAATAATGCCCGGCGGCGTTGGCCTACGATCTGGCATCAACCTAACGTTCAGCGCGTGAAAAACGTAGGCCGGGTAAGCGAAGCGCCACCCGGCATTATTACGCTACGGACCTTAACGTTATTCCCCAGCCCTTGCGGTATTCATTTCAGTATAGAGCGCTTACCACTTTTTATTCAGCAGGCGGTCGATACTAAACGCGCCCGGACCGGTGATCGCCAGCAGCAGGAAGCCGCCTGCGATGGTCAGGTTCTTCATAAACATCAGTGAGTTCACGCCTTCCGCAAAGTTACTGTGGAAAATAAACGCCGTCAGCAGCGTAAAGCCTGCGGTAAACAGTGCCGTGGTGCGGGTCAGGAAACCGAACAGGATAGCCAGACCGCCGCCAAACTCCAGCAGGATGGTCAGCGGCAGCAGGAACCCTGGTACGCCCATCGCTTCCATATATTGCTGAGTCCCGGCATAGCCCGTAATTTTGCCCCATCCTGCGGTGATAAACAGAATTGGCATCAGAATTCTTGCTACCAGCACGCCAACATCTTCTAATTTTTTCATTTTTCTCTCCCGAAAGCCTTATTTTCTCAATAGTGTTATTAGCCAGCAATAGAGGCGTTTGCCGCAGGTTTGCTGTCGATGAGGAGAATCATAAGCGGGAGTGATAACGATTGTTAGCAAGGAAAACTGTCAATCTTCTTCAAAAAATATGAGTAATAGCATCTTAATAAAAAAGCCCGCGTGCGTTGCCGCAGGCGAGCTTGATATGCAAGAGTAATGGACTAACGCAGGCGCTGATTACGGATCGTCGTTTGTACGAGACGCCATGCGCTCCAGATACCGAAGCCACGTTTTCCCCAGCGCACTAAGAAACTGGGGTTACGCACGCTCCAGATGGCCATCACGCTACTGCCTACCAGCGCCCAGGCGCGGAGGTTAAGCAGCGTATTCCAGCCACGGTCGTAGCCTCCGGTCACTTCCAGCCAGTCGCGGCGGCTGGACGATAAATCCAGCCGCTGCTGTTGGATCTGACTGAGCAGCCAGGCTTTACGCTGTTGGCGTTCCTGCTTGCTACTCAAGACTTATCCTCCTCCAGCAAGGAACGGTCGTTAGCCAGTTCCTGACGGGTGTGGCGTAAGAATGTGGTGCGACGCGCCTTAACCAGCGTCCATATTCCTCCGCCTATAGCCAGCAGGAGCAGAACGGCGGTGGTACCTATCATCACATTCAACCGATATTGCGGATCGACAGCCCAGATGATCAGGACCATCAGACTCATCAGGCCAAAGGCGGCGAAAAGCATTGTCAGTCCCAGCATCAGCAGCAACTGGAAGATATTCGCTTTCTCTTCTTCCAGCTCTACCACTACCAGCCTCAGCCGCGTTTCCACCATCTCGATAATGATTGAGACGATCCGCTGCCCGATTCCCAGCACGCTTTTTCCGGGCCCCTGTGCTTGACGATAATCAGCCATAATTATCGACGCGCCAGTAGAACACCCAGCACTACCCCAATGGCAGCACCGATGCCTACACTCGCCCACGGATTTTCACGCACGTACTCATCGGTACGCTCGGCCGCAACGCGGGTCTGTTTTGCCAGCGCGTCGCCGGTTTCGCCCAGGCTCTTACGGCTGTCTTTCAGCGCGCGTTCTGCTTTGCTGCGCAGCTTGCTCATTTCTTCTTTGGATTTATCGCCTGAAGAGCTCAGCACTTCTTCCAGCGTATCCGTAAGGGATTTCAACTCGGCGCGCAGATGATCGGTATTGTTGTCTTTAGACATAAATGTTCTCTCCAGGTGAGTAAGTTAAATTTCCGTAAACTCAATAATCCCGCGATTCCAGCGCTTTCAGGTCTTTCTGCGCTTCCTTGAGTTTATTTTCGCGTTTCGTTACTTTTTCCGCATCGCCTTTCTGTCTGGCCTCCTTCAGATCCTCTTGTCGTTCAGCCACTTCTTCTTTCTGATCGGCAATTTTCTTCTGATGGTCGGCGCGTAACTGACTGTCGCTACAGTTCGCTTTAACTTCGCTCAGGGCTTTCTTCAGGCCAGTGATACGACTCTGATTGTTATGCTTTTGAGCGTAGCTAATTTCACGCTGTATATCCTGTTCCTTTTCCTGACAGGGGGTCTGAGCCCAGGCACCTGCACTGATGGATAAAAGAGCAAAAGCGGTAACGATGCGGTATTTCATAAATGAAAGCTTCCATAATGTTGCGGCGCATTGGGACTGTGCCTGCGCGTCCAGGCCAAAAATGATGTGATTGCCTTGCGCATACTTAAGAATAGTAAGTAAACGAGAAATCACCAAAATAAGTTAAAAGATTCAGAAAGGTGGAAGAAATTAGCCGAATCGACGTGAGGTATCCCGCAAACGGGTAAGCCACATTGTCGCCTGATCGTCTTCGTCCTGCTGGGCGATGATGTACCCGTGGGGCAGCGAGCGGTCGAGCACTTCTTTCGCTGCGGCGCTCTGGGCACTGGAGTCAAATTTGATAAGCAGGGTATCTGCATGCGGGGTAATACTTTTGAAACGAATGCCGTTGGCATCGAGTTGATGCCAGACGGAGAAGCCGTCAGGGACGCTAACGCCCTGACTTGACGGTCGAATAGCCAGCGTTGATTCGTGGCGCTGAAGCGTAACGCCTGCATAAAACAAGCAGGTAAACAGGGTCAGCGCGCCAAGACTCCAGGTGATTCGACGCAGTAGCGTATGTTTAATTGCCATCACTTGTCCTCAATCTCCCGGTGTTTCTTCTTCCAGAGAACCACCAGCGAGCCGATCAAGCCAAATACCAGCAGCACTACCGGCAGCAGCATCAGGCAGGACATGAGCTTATCTTCGTACTTGAGAAAGACCGGAGTCTTACCCAGCAGATAGCCCAGCGTTGTCAAAATAAGTACCCATAGCAGGCCGCTAATCCAGTTAAAAAACTGGAAGCGGGCGCTGCTCAGGCCGGAAATCCCGGCGATCGTTGGCAGCAGCGTGCGGACAAACGCGATAAAGCGGCCCATCAGCAGCGCGGAAAGCCCGTGCTTATGAAAAAGATGGTGCGCCCGCTGATGATAGTGCGCAGGCAGGTGCGACAACCATTTTTGCACCAGCCGGGTATTACCCAGCCAGCGCCCCTGAATGTAGCTGAGCCAGCAACCGAGGCTTGCCGCCATGGTTAACAAAATAATGGTTTGCGGATAGCCCATTGCCCCTTTGGCTATCAGGACGCCGACCAGCACCAGTAAGCTATCGCCTGGCAGAAAAGCCGCAGGCAGTAATCCATTCTCAAGAAACAGGATCACAAACAAAACAAAATACAGCATGCCAATCATGGATGGATTCGCCAGCGTTTCATAATCCTGGCTCCAGAGGGCATGCATCAACTGAGTAAAAAGTTCCATTCAATATTCCTGGTACATCGGTTAACGTCGCGACGGAACGCGGTTTAACTACAGGGCGACCTTTTATTTATCGTAAGCGTGGCCGCAACAAACCCGTTCAGACAATTCCTTGTCATCGAGCGAGGTGAGCAATAACTCACTCACTAAAGTGCAAAATGCATCTAATTGTAACAAAGGTGCGGAAATTCGTCACAGTAATTGCAGCGTATTGAGGTTTGATTTTGCTTGCTGGAACCGATTCAGGCGAGGAGTTTTACACTCTCTGACACAATAAGTGCTTTGCTTACCAGAAAGCGGCGCGGCAGGCCATGAATGACCTGCCGGGAGCGGGGGACTTATTTTGCGCTGGCGAGCGCGGTATCGAGATGAACTACCGGATTTTCGGCGAAAAGATAACGGTCAGCGTTAAATTCAAAGTCGTCGCTGGTTTCGTTAAACAGCATCTGCTTGGTGTTTTCAAGATGCTGCCACATCGCCAGTTTTGCCGCATGCGGATCTTTGCGGATCAGCGCTTTGAGGATCTGATCGTGATCGTCACACCAGTTATCGACGGTGCGCAGATCGATATGGTCGTGCAGCTTTTTCCAGTACGGGTTATGCACGCGCTGGGTCCACATTTTTTCGACGATGGCGGCCAGCGCCGAGTTCTGCGTGGCGAGCGCCACCTGAACGTGGAACTGGAGATCCCATTCGGAGTCGCGGAAGCATTTCTCTTTACGCGCCATCTCCTGAATTTCCATCAGCTTCATGATGTCCTGCTTCGTCACCTGGGTGGCGGCGAATTCGGCAATGTTACTTTCAATCAGCTGACGCGCCTGTAACAGTTCAAAAGGACCGTAGTTGGCAAATTCCTGAGTTTCGTCGGGGATGTGGTAGTGCTTTGCCTGATTAGAGATGACATGGATACCGGAGCCTTTGCGGACCTCAACGTAGCCTTCTACCTCCAGCATAATGATGGCTTCACGCACCACCGTGCGGCTGACATTTTTTTCATCGGCAATGAAACGCTCAGCGGGCAGTTTATCGCCCACTAAATAGACACCCTGCTCAATGCGCTGCTTAAGGTCGGCGGCAAGCTGTTGGTATAGACGACGTGTTTCGGTAATTTCCATTTGTGCTCCGGACGGAATAAGGCACCTTTATTTGTTATACCACTTTTACGCTTCGGGCACCACTGCACGACGAAAAAGCCGCCCTTTACAGGCGGCTTCTGCGGTTGATGACAAACCGTCTGTAGAACACGGGGCGACCACCGGGTTGGGCCTCCCTCTGGGAACCCAATCCCGGTGTTTCCCCTGACAACTTCCTTTGCCAGCAATCGAAAAAGCCGCCCTTTACAGGCGGCTTCTGTGGTTTACATCAGGAGCGAAAATAATCAGTTCTGGGTCGCCGGATCGTTCCTCGGCGGTGACTGAACAATCTCTGCGGCCGGTTTATTTTTCAGTACCGTCCAGATAACCAGCGCACCGAGAAGGTCGAACACCGCCAGCACCGCGAACAGCGGGCTGAAGCCGATAGTATCCGCCAGCGCACCGACCACCAGCGCAAACATGGTACTTGCCATCCATGCTGCCATCCCGGTCAGACCGTTTGCCGTCGCCACTTCGTTACGACCGAAGACATCCGAAGACAGGGTAATCAGCGCGCCGGACAGAGACTGGTGCGCAAAACCACCTATACACAGCAGGCCAATCGCCACATACGGGCTGGTGAACAGACCAATCATGCCTGGGCCGATCATCAGCAGTGCACCCATGGTGACGACCATTTTACGCGACACAATCAGGTTCACCCCAAACCAGCGCTGGAACAGCGGCGGCAGGTAGCCACCAACGATACAGCCAAGGTCAGCAAACAGCATTGGCATCCAGGCAAACATAGCAATCTCTTTCAGGTTAAAGCCGTAGACTTTAAACATGAACAGCGGGATCCATGCGTTAAACGTTCCCCATGCTGGTTCCGCCAGGAAACGCGGCAGGGCGATACCCCAGAACTGACGGGTGCCGAGGATCTGCCAGACGGACATTTTTTTGCCGTTATTGGTCTGATGCTGAGCTTCCTGACCGCCAATGATGTATTCGCGTTCTTCTTCAGTTAATTTTTTCTGGTCGCGCGGATGTTTGTAGAAAATCAGCCACGCCATTGCCCAGATAAAGCTCAGTACGCCAGAAATAATGAACGCCATCTGCCAGCTATGCATCACGATAGCCCAGACCACCAGCGGCGGAGCAATCATCGCACCGATGGAAGAGCCGACGTTAAAGTAGCCTACGGCAATGGAACGCTCCTTCGCCGGGAACCATTCGGAGCTGGCTTTCAGACCGGCGGGGATCATTGCCGCTTCTGCCGCACCGACCGCGCCACGCGCCAGTGCCAGACCGCCCCAGCTGCCTGCCAGCGCGGTTGCGCCACAGAAAACTGCCCAGGCAATAGCAAAGAAAGCGTAGCCAATTTTAGTGCCCAGAATATCCAGCACATAACCTGCTACCGGCTGCATCACGGTATACGCTGCTGAATAGGCCGCGATAATGTAAGAGTATTGCTGCGTGGAAATATGCAGCTCTTCCATTAATGTCGGTGCGGCAGCCGCCACGGTATTACGTGTCAGGTAGCCCAGAACGGTACCCATAGTCACCAGGGCGATCATATACCAACGTAAACCTTTAATTTTACGCATTTAAAACCTCTTCGTTATGGTATGTCCGCATTTGACGCGGTCACATCTCAGTCGTTGTCATGGGATGTGCTAGTAATGGAGAGCCGTAGCGGAGTCATACACCGGCACGATCTGCTCCTTGCTATGTAAAGACTTCATAAGTCATCGGCGTCCATACCGGTAAATCTGATGAACATGTCATCAAGAATGCATTCATTGACGCTATGTGTTGCGACGGCAGAAAGATAACTTGTCATACAACTTTAAAAGGTGAGTGCCGTCACAAATGTGTGAATCTTTGTAAGGATATTGTTTTCCTCAATAAAAGCCTTCAAAAGCAACGGTTTGACATTGGTTTACTCCCCAGGGAGTAGTTTTTTTATCCTTTTTTATTGATCTAACTCACGAAAATATGCTCGGACTGTAGAAATTGGTGTGATAACTTTGTCAGCATTGAACATATGCATCAGACGCACTCTCTGAGAGGAAGATGAAATGACCCCGTTTATGACCGAAGATTTCCTGCTGGATACCGAATTTGCCCGCCGTCTCTATCACGACTACGCGAAAGACCAGCCGATTTTTGACTTTCACTGCCACCTGCCGCCGCAGCAGATTGCGGAGAACTACCGTTTTAAAAACCTGTATGATATCTGGCTGAAAGGTGACCACTACAAATGGCGCGCGATGCGTACTAATGGCGTGGCCGAACGCCTGTGTACCGGCGATGCCAGCGACCGCGAGAAGTTTGACGCCTGGGCTGCTACGGTGCCGCACACTATCGGCAACCCGTTATACCACTGGACGCATCTGGAGCTTCGCCGCCCGTTTGGTATTACAGGTAAGCTGCTTTCGCCGTCTACTGCGGATGAAATCTGGGAACGTGGTAATGAACTGCTGGCGCAGGACAAATTCTCTGCCCGTGGGATCATGCAGCAGATGAATGTGAAGATGGTTGGCACCACCGACGATCCGATCGATTCTCTGGAGCACCATGCCAGCGTTGCCAAAGACACCAGCTTCACGGTTAAAGTGCTGCCGAGCTGGCGTCCTGACAAAGCGTTCAATATCGAACAGGCGACGTTCAATGATTACATGGCGAAGCTGGGCGAAGTCTCCGACACCGACATCCGTCGCTTCAGCGATCTGCAAACCGCGCTGACCAAACGTCTGGACCACTTTGCCGCGCACGGCTGTAAAGTCTCCGATCATGCGCTGGACGTGGTGCTGTTTGCGGAAGCGAGCGATGCCGAGCTGGACAGCATTCTGGCGCGTCGTCTCTCCGGCGAAAGCCTGAGCGAGAAAGAGATCGCACAATTCAAAACCGCCGTGCTGGTGTTTCTTGGCGCTGAATATGCGCGTCGCGGCTGGGTGCAGCAGTACCATATCGGTGCGCTGCGCAATAACAACCAGCGCCAGTTCAAACTGCTGGGGCCGGATGTTGGCTTTGACTCCATCAACGACCGTCCGCTGGCGGAAGAGTTGTCCAGACTGCTGAGCAAACAGAACGAGCAAAACCTGCTGCCGAAAACCATTCTGTACTGCCTGAACCCGCGCGATAACGAAGTGCTGGGCACCATGATCGGCAACTTCCAGGGCGAAGGGATGCCGGGCAAAATGCAGTTCGGCTCCGGCTGGTGGTTTAACGACCAGAAAGACGGCATGGAACGTCAGATGACGCAACTGGCGCAGCTTGGTCTGTTAAGCCGTTTCGTGGGCATGCTGACCGACAGCCGTAGCTTCCTCTCCTACACCCGCCATGAATATTTCCGTCGCATCCTGTGCCAGATGATTGGTCGTTGGGTAGAGGCAGGCGAAGCCCCGGCAGATATTCAGCTGCTGGGCGAGATGGTGAAAAATATCTGCTTTAACAATGCGCGTGACTACTTCGCCATTGAACTGAACTAAGCCTTGAGGTTGGTTGATATGCAATACATTAAGATCCATTCGCAGGACAACGTCGCCGTCGCGCTGGCTGACCTGGAAAACGGTACCGAAGTGTCCGTTGACGGTCAAACCGTCACGCTGCGTCAGGACGTGGTGCGCGGGCACAAATTTGCCCTTAGCGCCATTGCGAAAGGGGAAAACGTCACAAAATATGGTCTGCCTATTGGTCATGCGCTGACGGATATTGCGCCCGGGGAACATATCCACGCCCATAACACGCGCACTAACCTCAGCGATCTGGACGAGTATAGCTATCAACCTGATTTTCAGGCTGAAGAAGTACAGCCTGCGGATCGTGAAGTTCAGATCTACCGTCGCGCCAACGGTGACGTTGGCGTGCGTAATGAACTGTGGATCCTGCCGACCGTTGGTTGCGTCAATGGCATTGCCCGGCAGATCCAGAACCGTTTTCTGAAAGAGACCAACGATGCGGAAGGCACCGACGGCGTTTTCCTCTTCAGCCATACCTACGGCTGTTCGCAGCTGGGCGATGACCACATCAACACCCGCACCATGCTGCAAAACATGGTGCGTCACCCGAATGCGGGCGCGGTGCTGGTAATCGGTCTCGGCTGTGAGAACAACCAGGTCGATGCGTTCCGCGAAACGCTGGGTGATTTCGACCCCGAGCGCGTGCACTTTATGGTCCTGCAACATCAGGACGACGAAGTGGAAGCGGGTCTCGAGCATCTGCGTGAGCTTTATGAAGTGATGCGCCACGACAAGCGCGAGCCGGGCCGGCTGGGCGAGCTGAAATTTGGTCTGGAGTGCGGCGGCTCTGACGGGCTTTCCGGGATCACTGCCAACCCGATGCTGGGGCGCTTCTCTGATTATGTGATTGCCAACGGCGGGACGACCGTGCTGACCGAAGTACCGGAGATGTTTGGCGCTGAGCAACTATTGATGAGCCACTGTCGCGACGAAGAGACGTTTGAAAAGCTGGTGACGATGGTCAACGATTTCAAACAGTATTTCATCGCCCACAACCAGCCGATTTATGAAAACCCATCGCCGGGCAACAAAGCGGGCGGTATCACGACGCTTGAGGATAAATCACTGGGCTGCACGCAGAAAGCCGGCTCCAGCCAGGTGGTTGACGTACTGCGCTACGGTGAACGTCTGAAAACCCACGGCCTTAATCTGCTGAGTGCGCCAGGCAACGATGCCGTAGCTACCAGCGCGCTGGCCGGGGCAGGGTGCCACATGGTGCTGTTCAGTACCGGTCGCGGCACGCCTTACGGCGGATTTGTCCCAACGGTAAAAATCGCCACCAACAGCGAACTGGCAGCGAAGAAAAAACACTGGATTGATTTCGACGCCGGTCAGCTTATTCATGGTAAAGCCATGCCGCAGTTGCTGAGCGAATTCGTCGATACCATCGTCGACATCGCCAGCGGCAAAAAAGCCTGTAACGAGCGCAACGACTTCCGCGAACTGGCGATATTCAAAAGTGGCGTAACGCTGTAATTATTTGCAGTTAGCATTTTAAAACGGCGTTTCATATAATGAAGCGCCGTTTTCTTTTATCTATCCGCTAAGGATGTTGTCATGACCGCGTATTGGCTGGCCCAGGGCGCCGGCGTCATCGCCTTTCTGATTGGTATCACCACCTTTATCAACCGTGACGAGCGGCGTTTCAAACTTCAGCTCGCCGTCTACAGTTCGGTGATCGGGCTGCACTTTTTCCTGATGGGAGCTTACCCGGCGGGCATGAGCGCAGAACTGAACGCCATCCGCACCGTTATCTCCCTGCGCACCCGCAGACTCTGGGTAATGAGCGTGTTTATTGCCCTGACCCTGATCCTCGGCTTCAGCAAACTGCATCATGCGATGGAACTTCTGCCGATTATCGGCACCACTGTCAGTACCTGGGCGCTGTTCCGCTGCAAAGGGCTGACCACCCGCTGCGTGATGTGGTGCTCAACCGCCTGCTGGGTAGCGCATAACTTCTGGCTGGGCTCGATTGGCGGCACGCTGATTGAGGGCAGTTTTTTGATTATGAATGGGCTGAATATTATTCGCTTCTGGCGGATGCAGAAACGCGGTATCGATCCGTTTAAGATTGAAAAACGCGTCCAGCAAGAGAGCCCCTCCGCCCGGTGACGGAGAGGCTATATCATTAACTGCGCAGGGCGTTGTTCGCCAGACGTTCGTCTTCCGCCTGACAAGCTGCCGCGGTGAACAGCACATCGGTAGAGGAGTTCAGCGCTGTTTCACAGGAATCCTGCAATACCCCGATGATGAAACCGACGGCCACCACCTGCATGGCGATGTCGTTAGGAATGCCGAACATATTGCACGCCAGCGGAATAAGCAGCAGGGAGCCGCCCGCCACGCCGGACGCTCCGCAGGCGCACAGGGAGGCCACCACGCTCAGCAACAGCGCTGTCGGCAGATCTACCGGAATACCCAGCGTTTTGACCGCTGCCAGGGTTAATACCGTGATGGTGATGGCCGCGCCTGCCATGTTAATGGTTGCGCCCAGCGGAATAGAGACGGAATAGGTATCGCGGTCCAGATTCAGCTTCTCGCACAGCGCCATATTGACCGGAATATTGGCGGCGGAACTGCGGGTAAAGAAGGCGTAAACGCCGCTTTCACGCAGGCAGGCAAACACCAGCGGGTACGGGTTACGACGAATTTTCCAGAACACCAGCAGCGGGTTAATCACCAGCGCGACCAGCAGCATGCAGCTAATCAGCACTACCAGCAGGTGCGCATAGCCCCACAGTGTTGCAAAGCCGGTGGTAGCCAGGGTTGATGAGACCAGACCAAAAATCCCAATCGGCGCGAAACGAATGACCAGTCGCACCATAAAGGTGACGGCGCTGGACATATCGTTGACCAGATTTTTGGTGGTCTCGTTACCGTGACGCAGGGCAAAACCCAGGCCAACGGCCCAGACAAGAATGCCGATATAGTTCGCGTTAAGCAGGGCATCGATCGGATTCGCGACCATGTTCAGCAACAAGCCGCGCAGTACTTCAACGATACCAGACGGCGGCACAATATCATTGGCGCTGCTGGTCAGGTGCAACGTTGATGGGAAAGCGAAACTGAATACCACGGCGGCCAGCGCGGCGGAGAAGGTTCCCAGCAGGTAGAGGAACAAAATCGGGCGAATAGAGGTTTTTTGCCCGTGCTGATGATTGGCGATTGATGCCATGACCAGCATTAATACCAGCACTGGCGCGACGGCTTTAAGCGCGCCGACGAACAGCGTGCCCAGTAAACCGACGGCAATCGCCGCTGGCGTTGAAATCCACGCCAGTAAAATACCCAGCACAAGACCTACTAAAATTTGCTTAACCAGGCTCCCTTGAGCTAAACGCTGGAATAGCCCCGGAGTACGTTGCGTCGTCATTTCTTGATCCTTTCATTATGTTGATGCTCATCCTTTGTGCGCTCTGATGGCGCATCTTTCAGGATGTAACAAAGTGTTTGCCTGGTCGAGTATAAGGAAAGATCAAACTTCGGGAAGCGAAATATGCTGGGTTTTATGCGGGGATCATGTTTTATAACTTTTATTTAACAATAATGTGACATATTGAACAAAAAGCCCGTACAGCGTCTGCTGACGGGCTTTTGCGTTCGTCCTGAAAGGGCATCTCCCGTCTAAAATGATTACCCCAACTGTTGCTTATCGCGCTGATGGTTCACCCACAGGTTAATCAGCAACGTGAGTACCAGAATACCAAACACAACGCCCAGCGAGACCGCAATCGGGATATGGTAGAAGTCGACAATGAGCATCTTAATGCCGATAAATACCAGAATGATCGACAGCCCGTATTTCAGCATTGAGAAGCGCTCTGCCACGCCCGCCAGCAGGAAGTACATGGCGCGCAGGCCGAGGATCGCGAACAGGTTGGAGGTCAGTACAATAAAGGGATCGGTGGTGACCGCGAAGATCGCCGGGATGCTATCCACCGCGAAGATCACGTCGCTGAGTTCGACCAGAATCAGCACCAGCAGCAGCGGCGTGGCAAACAGCAGACCGTTTTTACGCACGAAGAAATGCTCGTTCTCGATTTTATCCGTCATGCGTAAATGGTTGCGTAACCAGCGCACCACCGGTTTTTCGCCGATCCCGCTTTCATCTTCTTTTGCCAGCGCCATTTTGATGCCGGTAAACAGCAGAAAGGCACCGAAGACGTACAGCAGCCAGTCAAACTGGGTAATCAACCAGCTACCAGCGAAGATCATGATGGTACGCAGGACAATCGCCCCGAGAACGCCGTAGATCAGCACGCGACGCTGAAGCGCGGCGGGCACGGCAAAATAGCTGAACAGCATCAGCCAGACGAAGACGTTGTCCACCGCCAGCGCTTTTTCGATCAGGTACCCGGTAAGGAATGCCAGCGCCTGCGGATCGGCAACGGCCCGCCCTTGCGTGGTGGCGAGATACCACCAGAACGCGGCGTTAAACAGCAGGGAGAGTGAGACCCAGACCAGAGACCAGATCGCGGCCTGTTTCATTGACATGGTGTGTGCGCCACGACGCCCCTGTAGCAGGAGATCAATAGCCAGCATAATCACCACAACCACCGCGAATCCGCCCCACAACAACGGTGTGCCGACAGTATTCATAGAGCAACTCCTTTACGCATAAAAACAAAAACGGCTGAGGTCAGAAGACGTCAGCCGCTGCGCGTTTATGCATAGACCTCGCCTTCCGGCAAGGTCTCACTTACAACTCCAGCCTGCGCTGTTTGCCTGCCCGATGGCGCTCTGCTTATCGGGCCTACATGGTAGAGACCGGCTGGCGCTCTGCTTATCGGGCCTACACGGTGGAGACCGGATGGCGCTATGCCTGGCAGATCTGCTTTTTGTAGGCCGGATAAGCGAAGCGCCATCCGGCAGACGTCAGCGTGACTTAAGTTGCCCGGTAACCGGATACGGATTTCCGCATCGTAATGACGATCCACCGGCAATGAAGTTACTCCCCTTTGCAGGTAACAAATTATGACAGGGCATTCATCTGGTCAATGCCCCGCAACCTGCCTTTTACACAGTTTTACGCGGTCGCCTGTACATTGACGTCATCCGCCGGGAAGACAACGCCGGTCTGGCGGCGGATTTCCGTCTGCAACTTCGACGTGGTTCGACTGACCGCCAGTCCCGGATGATTAACCTCACCGGTCTCCACCAGGCGTGCAAAAACCTCAGCCTCGTACAGCATGGTATTGATGTGCTGGGGTTGAGTCAGATCCTGCGCTTTGCCACCGCGCGGTACAAAGGCCACGTTCTGACACTCGGAGAGTTTTTCGATCACCAGCGATCCATTTTCGCCCTGAATTTCGCTCGCCAGTACGGAGTCGCTCACCTTTGAATGATGCAGCGTGACGTCAAAATCACCGTAGTTCAGTACCACCGTACCGTGCGCATCCACGCCGCTTTCCAGCAGACTGGCGGACGCCTGAACGCTGTGTGGCTCGCCCCACAGCGCGACCGCTGACGCCAGACAGTAAAAGCCAATATCCATAATCGAGCCGTTAGAAAAGGCCGGATTAAAGGTATTCGGGTTTTCGCCGTCCAGATAGCGCTGGTAGCGTGAAGAGTACTGGCAGTAGTTAATAAACGCCTTGCGGATTTTGCCCAGTTTCGGCAGCGACTGTTGCAGCAGCAGAAAGTTAGGCAGGCTGGCGGTTTTGAAGGCTTCAAACAGCACCACCTGATTTTCGCGTGCCACGGCGATAGCCTCCTCCACTTCACGCAGATTTGATGCCAGCGGCTTTTCACAAATCACATGCTTCTTATGGCTGAGGAACAATCGCGTTTGCGGGAAGTGCAGGGCGTTGGGGCTGGCGATATACACAGCGTCAAAAGCGTCGCTGTTAGCCATTTCTTCCAGCGAGGTAAACAGGTGCTCCACCGGGTAATCACTGGCGAAATGCTGCGCCTGCTCAAGGCTGCGCGAGTAAACCGCGGTTAACGTGTATTTACCGGTTTCATGGGCGGCATCGACAAACTGACGGGTGATCCAGTTTGTGCCAATGACTGCGAAACGTATCATAAACGAATATGTACTCCATTGTGAGATCCTGCCGCCAATGTAGCATGACGACATGACAAAACGAGTGCTCCATAGCGCATAACGTTATATCCATCCCGATTTACTGGACGGGACAGCCGCTTTTAGCGTTGGAACCAATCGTTACGGTTGGGCCAAGATATTTTGGCTGGCGGTGCAATATTTTGGCATCCAGTACCGCGCTGACTCGCGCCAGTTTCTCCCGCATTTGGGTATATCTGCCGTGCCTGTCGGTTAAATCCTTCGCGTTAAAGCCAATGGCATCAATACCATACTGCTGCGCCAGCCAAATCGCCCGCTGGTTATGAAACTGCTGAGAGACAATGATAAAACGATTTTCACCAAAAACTTTTTGCGTGCGGACAACGGAGTCGAGTGTAGAGAAACCAGCGTAATCGCAGTAGATCGCTTCTGAAGGAACGCCTTTCGCGAGCAGTGCCTTACGCATCGCAGAAGGTTCGTCATAATGTACTTTGCCGTTATCGCCGCTTACCAGCAGCCATTTGACCTTACCTGCTTTATATAGCTCGGCAGCGGCGTCAATACGTCGGGTAAAGTAGCGGTTGCCGGGCTTTGCGCCGAGCACCAGCCCCAGTTTGCGGGCAGGGAGGTTGTCAGTCCGGTCGTAAAGCCGCCCCTGCGTGGAGGCGATCATCGTGTGACTGGCGTAAAGAGTCAGCCCTGCCGCCGCGATGATCGCCAGCAGCAGTAGAATAAAAAAATAGCGGTTAAAAATAAAATGAGAGAGTGCTGTAGCTATCCGTCTTGCGTTCATTGTTCATTCCTTATCATTCCCTGTGACAGAGAATAAACTGGAATGCGCAAAACACACGCAGAAGATTAAAATCAATTCTGTTTTCGGACTCATGGCTGCGCCAGATGCGTCAGCCACAGGCGGGTATCAAACTCCAGCTGGTGATACTGCGGTTCCATATGACAACAGAGCTGATAAAACGCTTTGTTATGTTCTTTCTCTTTCAGATGCGCCAGCTCGTGTACCACGATCATTCGCAAGAATGGTTCCGGTGCGTTGCGAAACACGGTGGCGACGCGAATTTCGGCTTTTGCTTTTAGCTTGCCACCCTGCACGCGAGAGATAGCCGTATGCAGACCGAGGGCGTTTTTCAACACGTGGATCTTATTGTCATACATCACTTTATTGATCGGTGGGGCGCTACGCAGATACTGACTTTTCAGATCCTGAGTATATTGCCAGAGCGCTTTGTCGGTGGTGATCTCGTGGGTGTCGGGATAGCGCTTTTGTAGCACCTCGCCGAGCCGCTGTTCAGCAATAAGCGTGCGGACCTGGGAAAGCAGGTTTTCCGGATAGCCCTGTAGATAGTTAAGATTGCTCATCAATGCCCCACGCCGATAGTAAAAAAGAGTATACTCACGCACCCTTTTAGGGATAACACCGAAATTTTACCATTCTGGAGGGCCGATGAGCCACATAGACAACGGTTTCCGTTCACTGGATCTTAAACGCTTCCCCGAAACGGATGACGTCAACCCGCTACAGGCGTGGGAAGCGGCGGATGAATATCTGCTGCAACAGTTGGACGATACCGTCATCAGCGGCCCGGTCCTGATCTTTAACGATACCTTCGGCGCACTGAGCTGCGCGCTGGCGGAACATAAGCCGTTCAGCATCGGTGATTCGTATTTAAGCGAACTCGGTACGCGGGAAAACTTACGCCACAATGAAATCGAAGAAGGCAACGTTACCTTCCTCGACAGCACCGCGCCGTACCCGCAGGCACCGGGTATCGTACTGATTAAGATCCCGAAAACGCTGGCCTTACTGGAGCAACAGCTTCGCGCCCTGCGTCTGGTCGCCACCGCTGAAACGCGCATTATTGCCGGGGCCAAAGCGCGGGATATTCATAACTCCACGCTGGCGCTGTTTGAAAAAATTCTTGGCCCAACGACAACCACGCTGGCGTGGAAAAAAGCGCGCCTGATCAACTGTACCTTTACTGCGCCAACGCTGGCTGACGCGCCGCAAACCCTGAGCTGGACGCTGGAAGGCACGCCGTGGACCATCCACAACCACGCTAACGTCTTCTCCCGTACCGGTCTGGATATCGGCGCGCGTTTCTTTATGCAACATCTGCCGGATAACCTGGAAGGCGAAATCGTCGATCTGGGCTGCGGCAATGGCGTGATTGGCCTGACGCTGCTCGATAAAAATCCGGAAGCGAAGGTCGTGTTTGTCGATGAGTCGCCGATGGCGGTGGCGTCAAGCCATCTGAATGTGGAAACCAATATGCCGGATGCGCTGGATCGCTGTGAGTTTATGATCAATAACGCGCTCTCCGGCGTCGAGCCGTTCCGCTTTAATGCGGTACTGTGCAACCCGCCGTTCCACCAGCAGCACGCGCTGACGGATAACATCGCGTGGGAGATGTTCCACCACGCGCGCCGCTGCCTGAAGGTCAACGGCGAGTTGTATATTGTGGCCAACCGTCACCTCGACTACTTCCACAAGATGAAGAAGATTTTCGGCAACTGCGAAACTATCGCCACCAACAGCAAGTTTGTGGTACTGAAATCGGTGAAGCTGGGTCGCCGCCGCTAAATCTCCAGCGCCAGTCGGGTGCCCTGCGCAATCGCGCGCCGGGCATCCAGTTCCAGCGCCACATCGCAGCCGCCGATAAGGTGTACCGTCTTACCCATCGCCCGTAGCGGCTCTGCCAGATCGCGGCGCGGCTCCTGACCGGCGCAGATCACGACATTATCAACTTTCAGCACCTGCGCTTCACCGCCGATCAGGACGTGTAATCCCTCATCGTCGATCTTCTGATAGCTGACGGACGGGATCATCTTCACGCCGCGTGCCAGCAGCGTGGCGCGGTGGATCCAGCCGGTTGTTTTCCCCAGACCCTCACCCGGCTTGCTGGTTTTACGCTGGAGCATCACAATCTGCCGCGGACTTTTCGGCAACTGTGGACCCTCCGGGCGCAGACCGCCGATCTGATGCAGGCTGGTGTCGATCCCCCATTCTACGCAGAACTCAGCAATGTTCTGGCTGGTGGGATCGCCGGGCTGGCTCAGGTACATCGCGGTATCAAACCCGATCCCGCCGCAGCCAATAATCGCCACCCGCTCGCCGACCGGGACTTTGTCACGCAGTACGTCGAGATAAGTGAGAACCTTCGGGTGATCGATGCCGTCGATTGGCGGGATCCGCGGTTCAATGCCGCTGGCGAGGATCACATCATCGAAGAGATGCAGATGATCCGCCGTGGCGATATGGTTGAGCTGAAGCGCCACGCCGGTAACGTCGATCATCCGCCGGTAATAGCGCAGCGTTTCATAGAACTCTTCTTTGCCGGGGATCTGTTTGGCAACGTTAAACTGACCGCCGATCTCGGCCTGCGCATCAAAGAGCGTCACGCTGTGGCCCCTTGCAGCAGCGTTGACGGCAAAGGCCAGTCCCGCCGGACCCGCGCCGATCACCGCCAGGTTTTTCTTTATGGCGGCGGGGACGATCGGCATCAACGTCTCATGGCAGGCACGAGGATTGACCAGACAGGAGGTGACTTCGCCCGCGAAGATCTGATCCAGACAGGCCTGATTGCAGCCGATGCAGGTGTTGATCTCATTCGCCCGACCGGCCTGGGCTTTGGAGAGGATCGCCGCATCGGCGAGAAACGGGCGCGCCATGGAGACCATATCGGCGTCGCCGCGCGCGAGGATCTCCTCCGCCACCTGCGGATCGTTAATGCGGTTGGTGGTAATCAGCGGGATCGTGACGTTGCCTTTCAGTTTGCGCGTCACCCAGCTAAATGCGCCGCGCGGAACCGGCGTGGCGATGGTTGGTATACGCGCTTCGTGCCAGCCAATACCGGTGTTAATGAGCGTCGCGCCCGCCGCCTCAATCGCCTGCGCTAACTGGATAGTTTCTGCCAGCGTGCCGCCGTTTTCCACCAGATCGAGCATCGACAGGCGATAGATAATAATAAATTCCTCGCCGACGCGGGCGCGAACGGCACGCACCACTTCGGTGGCAAAACGCATCCGACGGGGGTAATCGCCTCCCCACTCATCATCACGCTGGTTGGTGCGTGCCGCGAGGAATTCGTTAATCAGATAGCCTTCGGAGCCCATCACCTCCACACCATCGTATCCGGCTTCGCGCGCCAGAGCGGCGCAGCGGGCAAAGTCGTCAATCAGTGCCAGGATCTCGCCGTGGGTGAGTTCGCGCGGCGTAAAGCGGTTAATCGGTGCCTGAAGAGGAGAGGGGGCGACAAGGTGTGGCTGGTAGCTGTAGCGCCCTGTATGCAGGATTTGCAGGGCGATTTTGCCGCCTTCCTGATGGACTGCATCGGTGATCAGGCGATGGTGCGGAAGCTGGCTGGCATCGGTTAATACCGCGCCGCCCTGCATCGTCACACCGGAAAGCGCCGGAGCGACGCCGCCGGTGACAATTAGCGCTACTCCGTGCCGGGCGCGTTCCGCATAGAATGCCGCCAGCCTCTCCGCGCCGTCGGGACGCTCTTCCAGACCGGTATGCATGGAGCCCATTAATACCCGATTTTTCAGGGTGGTAAAGCCCAAATCGAGCGGAGCGAACAGCGACGGATAGCTCATAATTGCTTCCAGTATGTAAAATTATTGTTATGTGGTCGGATGAGTTACTAATTTAGCGGGCGCAGCGAAAAAGGGAAAAGATCTGTGTAGTGATTGTGATGGGAATCAAAGATCGCGAATTGCGGGTGGCCCCGGCATTGCAATGCCGGGCGGCGGCTTCGCCTTGCCCGGCCTACAAATGGGTGAACATTTGGGCAATGGTTAGATAATCATCGACCCCGTAGGCCCGGTAAGCTTGCGCCACCGGGCAGAACGGGTACGGTGCCAGACACAGACAGGCAACCTGCCGATGCCAGCGTCTCAGGGCAGCCGTTTCCCCAAACTATCAAACAGGTGCAGATGCTGCTCAGCAATCGACAAATTCAGCACCGTTCCCTGCGGAAAACTCAGCTGGCGGAAGGATTTCAGGCAGACTGAATGACCGTCAAGATCCAGCCACACCAGCGTGGAATCCCCCTGTAGCTCGCACAGGCGGGTACGCGCCGTCAGCGTAAACTCCCCGTCGCCCTCATACTGCAAATGTTCCGGACGCAGGGCGACAAACAGTTTATCGCCTTCCCGCACACCCTGCGGCGCGTGGCTTAACGCCAGCGCCAGATCGTCGGTGATTCTCAACACGCCTTCCTGCCATACCGCTGGCAGCACGTTGATTTTCGGCGTGCCGATAAACTCCGCCACGAACAGGTTGGCGGGCGTGTTATACAGCTCCAGCGGCGTGCCGACCTGCTCAATTTTGCCTTTGTAGAGCACCACGATGCGGTCCGCGAGGGTCATCGCTTCCACCTGATCGTGCGTCACGTAAACCATAGTGTTGTGCAACGTATTGTGCAGTTGCTGGATCTCCTGACGCATCTCCACGCGCAGCGCGGCGTCAAGGTTCGACAGCGGTTCGTCGAATAAAAACAGCTCCGGCTGCTGGACGATAGAGCGGCCAATCGCCACGCGCTGACGCTGCCCGCCGGAGAGGTTTTGCGGCAGGCGATCCAGCATCTCTTCCAGCTTCAGCATCCGCGAGGCATGCTGGATGCGTTTATCAATTTCTTCCGCAGGCGTTTTGATGTTCTTTAATCCAAACGCCAGGTTTTCCCGTACCGTCATATGCGGATAGAGCGCGTAGGACTGAAAGACCATAGAGAGATTCCGCTTGCCTGCCGCCAGCCGGGTGACATCGTTTTCACCCATCATGAGCGTCCCACCGTCCGGCAGCTCCAGCCCGGCGATGATGCGCAGCAGGGTCGATTTACCGCAGCCGGAAGGGCCAACGAGAACAATAAATTCACCGGAGGCGATCTCCAGCGACAGGTTTTCAATAATGGTCGATTTATCGTATTTCTTATGAATATTGCGTAGGGTTAAGGCCGTCATCGTGCATCCTTTCTTATGCCTGGCATTGAGAAATAAGCTGTTGCAGCTGCTGGGTTTTTTGTTCGAGCAACGCCGCGTCGCCACGTGTTTCCACGTTCAGTCTCAGCAGCGGTTCGGTATTGGAGGCGCGCAGATTAAAGCGCCAGTCGGTGAAATCAAGGCTTAATCCGTCAATATCGCTGCGTGTGCCCCCCTGCGACGCATAATACGCGGCGATGTTTTCCAGTACCGCGTCGGGTGAGGCAACGGTCAGATTGATCTCGCCGGAAACCGGGTAGCGCTGCTGCGCCGCCTGAACGTAGTGGGAAAGTGGACAGTCGCGCTGGCCGAGAATAGTGAGCATCAGCATCAGCGGGATCATGCCGCTGTCGCAGTAGCCGAAATCGCGGAAATAGTGGTGGCCACTCATCTCGCCGCCGTAAATCGCGTTTTCTTCCCGCATCCGCGCTTTAATAAAGGCGTGGCCGGTTTTGCCGATCACCGCCCGACCGCCGTGCTGTGCAATGGTATCCAGCGTATTCCAGGTGAGACGCGGATCGAGAAGGATGGCGCTGCCGGGAGTCTGCTGTAAAAAGCTGCTCGCAAACAGGCCGACCAGATAGTAGCTTTCGATAAACTCGCCGCGTTCATCAAAGAAAAAACAGCGGTCGAAATCCCCATCCCACGCCACGCCAAAATCGGCCTGATGCGCCAGTACCGCGTCGCGGGTGGCGCTGCGGTTCTCCGCCAGCATTGGGTTAGGTACGCCCGCCGGAAAGTGGCCGTCAGGACGATGGTGAACACGAATAAAGTCGATCTCAATCCCCCTGGCGCGCAGCGCGGTATCAATGGCGTCCAGCGCCGGACCAGCGGTGCCGTGTCCGGCGTTTACAACAACCCGCAAAGGGCGCTGGGGTTTATGCGGAAGATAATGCAGCAGATGAGCGACCCAGGCCGGGCGGTTATCAACGGTGTGCAGGCTGCCCCGGCGTTCGCTGTGCTGCCACTGATTGCGTTCGGCGAGCCGTTTAATCTCCAGCAGGCCGTTGTCGTTACTGATGGGGCGGGCATCCTCGCGCACCAGCTTCATGCCGTTATACTGCGCGGGATTGTGGCTGGCAGTGACCTGAATCCCACCATCCGCTTTCAGCTCGCGGGTGGCAAAGTATATTTCCTCTGTCCCGGTTTGCCCGAGGTCAATCACGTCAGCGCCGCTAAGGCTCAACCCTTCCGCCAGCGAGGCTTTAAGTTCATCGGAGCTAAGACGAACATCGGCACCAATCACTACCCGGCGAGGCTGGAGCCAGTTCGCGTAAGCGCGTCCGATACGAAAAGCGATCTCCGGCGTCAGCGTCACGCCGATTTCACCGCGAATGTCATAGGCTTTGAAACAGTTCAGTTCATCCATAATCTGCTCTTTAGTGGTGGGAGTAACTCAGGCCGACTCCCGAATAATGAGCTGATGCTCCAGCTCGTAATGGGTAATCGGCCCGTTTTGTAACAGAAGCTCAACCGCAACCTCGCCCTTTTTCGCCGCGTCCTGAGCGATGGTCGTCAGCGTCGGGCCGTCGGTATCAAGGGTTAAGTTATCGAACCCGGTAATCGCCACCTGTTGCGGAACGGCAATACCGTGCTGCTGACAGTGGTGGATCGCGCCCAGCGCAAAGCGGTCAGAGAGGCAAATCAACGCGGTAATGTCAGGATGCGCCGCGAGTAGCGCCTCTGCGGCCTGCGCACCGTGCGCTTCATCGTGACGGGTTTCGCACAGCCAGCAGGCGGCAGGGGCAATATCATGTGCAAGAAAGGTTTCCCGGCAGGCATTGACGCGGGTGACCATGACCAGGTTGTCGCCCGTGACCGGCTGGCTTAAGTCACGCATTCCCCGCGAGTTTTTACTGGCGGAGAAGGAGATAATGCCAAAATTGCGGTGCCCTTTGTCGATCAAATAACGGGTGATTTCCGCCATCGCCCCGGCGTTATCAATCGACACGCTGCTGTACTGCGGCAGGCGAAAATCCAGCGTCACCACGGGAAGCTGACGCGCCAGCGTCTGCTGAATGACGGCTTCATTATTGTGGGTGGCATTGAGAATATAGCCGTCCACGAGCGTCGTAATCGGCGCGATTTCCGCCTGCTGACGCTTGCGTAGCGGGATCAGCACCAGGTTCTTATCCAGCTTCTCGCACTGGGTGGCAATCCCCCGCATCAGACTGATATCGTGCGGATCAATAAACACATAACTCATCGAATCATTGAAAATGACGCCAATGGTGTCCGACTTACCGGTGCGCAGCGCCCGGGCCAGTTTATCCGGGCCTTTGAAGCCGACGTCTTCGGCGTAACTAAGAATTCGGTTGCGTAGCTCAGTCGAAAGCTTCTCCGGGTTATTCCAGGCATTCGAGACGGTGGTATGGGAAATGCCCAGCGCCTTTGCCAGTGATTTTGTCGTAATTTTATCTTTATTTTTCATTTTGTTAACGTTATAGGCCAATAATTGTTATCAACTGCTTGTCTTAAATCACGGTTGCTAAGTTTAACGTTAAACAAAAAGCAAAATGTGACCTGTTTAACGTTAAACATAAAAAACTGGTGCTAGTTTACGCAACGTTCTAACGAGCAGGAAGAATCAGGAACACCTCTTACTTAGAGCCAGGGAGATTAATTGTGAAAGTTGCAACAGTAGCTAAATGGACGGCTTCGGCACTTCTCAGTCTTTGTATCGCAGGTTGCGGACCGGATGAAAAACCCACTGCCAGCGAGGGTGCGAAAACCCCGATCAAAATGTGGGTTGCCCCGAATGAAAATGAAGAGGCCTTCTGGAACACGATGGTGAAGGAGTGGAACCAGGACCCGTCTCATACCCCCGTTGAATTTACCGCCATCCCGGCAGCAAGCAGTTCTGAAGAAGCGATTATGAACGCGCTGGCTTCCGGAACTGAGCCAGACCTTTCCAGCAATATCTTTATCGGCTTCGCCAGTCAACTGGTGGAAGTGGGCCAACTGGAAGATTTATCCAAAATGCCGGGCTATGACGAACTGGTAAAGAATCGTCATATGGAAGCCCTTCTGCCAGCGTGGAAACTGAATGGGCAACAAAACGTTTTACCGCTTTATGTGAATCCTATTGTCTGGTGGTGGCGTGGCGATCTGCTGCAACAGTACGGCACGGATCATGTTCCGACCACCTATGACGAGCTGTATTCGCTGGCAGAAAAACGCACGGCGGACAACAAAGGCTATGTGATCCAGATGACCGCCGGAAAAAACTGGTGGGAACGCTGGTTTGATCTGATCCCGCTGTACTACGCGCAAAGCGGCGGCAAAAGCTATGTCGCCGACAACAAGGCACAGTTTAACGATGATGCTGGCGTTGCCGTCCTGAATTTTATGGGCAAAGTCTTTGCTAACAACTGGAGCAGCTATGACTTTACCGCCGCCGACGATCCGCTGGCGACCGGTCAGGTGCTGGCCTCTGCGCGCGGCCCGTGGGATATCGCTCGCTATCGTAAGCAATATCCTGAGATCCTCAAGAGCATTAAAATCGGTCCAATGTTGACGCAGCAGGGCACCGCGCATCCGCATACCTTTGGCGACAGTAAGGGGCTGGTCATTTTCAGCACCAGTAAACATAAAACTGACGCCTGGGCCTTTATCCAATGGGTTTACAGCAAGGCGGAGCACGATCTGACCTGGCTTGAAACCACAGGTATGCCGCCCGCACGCTCCGACCTGATGACTAACCCCATTTTTGTCGATTACTTTGCTAAAAATCCGCTGGAAAAAGAGATCGCCTCTTACGTTGATGTCGCGCTGCCGCCGGTTGCCACCACGCAGACCACGGAAATCCAGCGCAGTATGACGCAAATGCTTGAGCAGGTGATCTTTAAGCATACGGACTCTACGCAAGCGCTCAATCAGTCTGCCACGGAAATCGACGGACTGCTGAAAAAATAAGAGGGATCTATGGCAGGATATGATTCACGTACCGGGGGCCTTCTGGCCTCCTCATGGATAGGGTACTCGCTGCTATTCTGGTTCTACCCGCTGGCCTGGCTGGTGGTATTGAGCGTCACGCAGTGGCAGTTTATTGGTACGCCGAAATTTACCGGGTTACAAAATATTATCGGCGTGATGCACGATAAGCTGTTCTGGAAATCGATGCTCAACGTGGGTCGTTTCCTGCTGTACTACTTGCCGATCGTTTTTGTCGCCTCGCTGCTTTTTGCCGCGGGCCTGAAACGTATTAAATACGGCAAAGGTTTTATCGCCCTCAGTTTTTTGCTGGCGAATATCTCCTCCGGCGTGGCGTACTCTATCGTCTTCTCGAAATTATTCAGCGAATTCGGGCCGGTAAACCATTTCTTGCAGCAGTGGTTTGGCGTCTCGGTCCCGTGGTTTACCAACCCGGATTGCGCCATGTTATCTATCGCCCTGATCGTCACCTGGAAATTCGTCGGCTATTACGGGCTGATCCTCTATTCCGGGATGCAGGCAATTCCGGGCGATATCTACAGCGCGGCGCTGCTCGATAAAACCGGACGCTTTAAACAGGGTTGGGCGATTACTCTGCCGATGATGAACGCGCAAATAGTGATGGTCATGGTGCTGGCGATTACCGTCGCCTTCAGCATTTTCACCGAGCCGTATCTCATCACCGGCGGCGGTCCGCTGGACAGCACTACCAGCCCGATGGTGGTGATGTACGAAATGGCCTTCCAGAAAATGAAGCCCACCTGGGCGGCGGCGATGTCGATTATTGTGGCGGCGTGCAGCTTCCTCATTATCTGGCTGTTCAGAAAACTGTTTGAAAAAAATATAGAGATCGTGTGAATGAAAAAACTCACGCCACTAAGTTTGATAATCCACGTCGCCATGTTGTTACTGGCGTTGACCTGGCTTTATCCGTTTATCTGGATGGTCATTGCCTCGTTAAAACCGACGGCGGAGATCTATACGACGTCGCTCTTTTCCGGGCATCTGTCGTTCGACAATTACACCTTCCTGTTTGATAACAGCAACCGGGCGGATAAACCCTTTTTACGCACCCTGTTTAACTCGTTATTTGTATCGCTGACCATTACCGCCTGCGTGACCGTCACGTCAATGCTGGTGGGCTACGCGGTGGCAAAAACGGAATTTCGCGGCAGGAACGCCTTTAAAAACCTGTTGATCGTGCAGATGGTTTTCCCGGCCTTTATGTTCATTATTCCGCAGTTCGTCCTGATGCGGGAGTTAGGGTTAATCAACAGCTACAGCGCGATGATCCTGCCCTATGCGATGAGCGCGTGGGGGATCTTTATGGTCTCGCAGAGCTTTAAGGGCACGCCAAATGATTATCTCTATGCTGCCCGCCTCGATCACGCCAGCCTGTGGGGCATCCTGCGCCACGTCATGATGCCGCTGAATAAGGCCATTCTGGCGATTGTCGCGCTGTTCACCTTCTCAAGCTCATGGGATAACTTCCTCTGGCCGCTGATCGTGATGCGCGAGGCGGACAAAATGCCGTTCTCCGTGCTGCTGGCGACGTTTAGCAAATCCTACGGCATCTATCTGGGGCCGGTGCTGGCAGGCGCGGTGGTGCAAATGCTGCCGATCATTATTCTGTTTATTCTGTTCCGGAAATATTTCCTACAGGGTATGTCGCTGTCACTGAAATAAGGAGGTTGACGTGAACACTACTCCCTGGTGGCAGGAGTGCGTCTGCTATCAAATTTATCTGCCGTCCTTTTGCGACGGCAACCACGACGGCCTCGGCGATTTTCCGGGGCTGCTGACCCGGCTGGATTATCTGGCGGAACTGGGCGTGGGGGCCATCTGGATCACGCCGTTCTACCCGTCGCCGCTAGTGGATAACGGCTACGACATTAGTGATTACTGCGCGGTAGATCCGCGCTTTGGCGACATGGGCGCTTTCCGCCGCGTGGTGGCGGGCTGCCACGCGCGCGGCATTCGGGTGATTATCGATCTGGTGGTCAACCATGTCTCGTCTGAGCATCCGTGGTTTAAAGACGCGTGGAATAACCCCGCCAGCCGCTATCGCGACTACTTTATTTTTACCGACCAGCCGAATAACTGGCAGTCGTTTTTTTCCGGCAGCGCCTGGACGGCAGAACCGGATACCGGGCAGTATTATTATCATAAATTCGCGCCGCAGCAGGTGGATCTCAACTGGGCGAACCCGCAGGTCGAGCAGGAAATTCGTCACGTTGTGGATTTCTGGATCGCGCAGGGGGTGGATGGCTTCCGCTTTGACGTTATCAACTTTCTGACCACCGACGGCATTCTGGCGGATAACCCTGAAGAGAACGGCGAGCAGCGCCACGATCATGACATCAACCAGCCGGGGATTATCGACGCGTTGGAGCGGCTGTGTCGCTACGTGCGTCAGCGCGGCGATTTTTTCCTGATTGGCGAGATTGGCAGCGAGGATCTTAACGTGCTGCGGCGCTATCAAAGCCCGCAACTGATGGATGTGGTGTTTAACTTTAATCTCGGTAGCCAGAAAACGTTTGACGCCGCGCGCCTGTTTAGCGAACTGGAGGCGATGCGCCAGCAGCAGTCCGGCCTGCCGACGCTGTTTTTCTCCAGCCATGACATGTCGAGAATGATCAGCCGCTTTGGCGAAAACGACCGGGATGTTGCCCGCGCCCGCGCGGTACTCGCCCTTCAGCTTACCGCCAGCGGCGTGCCCTTTATTTTTCAGGGGGAAGAGCTGGGGTTGACTGATTATCGTGCGCAGTCTGTGGATTGCATTTTTGATATTCAGGGCCGCACCCATTATCAGACCGCAATCGACGCCGGCATGTCGGCGGACGAGGCGCTGGCCGTCGCCCTTGAACACTCGCGCGACGGTTCGCGCGCGCCGCTGCCGTGGGGGGAAGGGACTTACGCCGGGTTCTCAGACGTTGCGCCGTGGATGCCCATCGATGCCCGCACGCAGGCGCTGAACGCGGCGGCGCAGCAGCAGGATGCCGGCTCGCTCTGGCATGAGTACCGTCAGCTTATTGCCCTGCGTAACGCCACCGATGCGCTGCGTCAGGGTCGCTATAGCACGCTTGAATTGACCCACTCCTGCATCTGGTTCTCCCGCGAGACGGCGGAAGAACAGGTGTGGGTGGCGATCAATTTCGGTGAACCCGTTCTTAATCCCTGGCGCGATATTGCCGCTGACATCCTGAGCGGCGACGATGCGACGTGGATAGCAAAAAACCAGTTTTTAATCAAAAGGAGTCGTCATGGAAAGGCACAGTCATAATCCTCTAATCGTTCCGGCGGATGTTGTTCCTTCACAGCCCTATCTGAAAGTCGAATGCGCCTTTAATACCGGCGTGACGGAGTACAACGGTGAAATTATTCTGCTACTGCGCGTAGCGGAGAGCGTGGTGAACGACGATCCGCAGCAGATCGTGGTGCCGCTGCTGGAGAAAGGTGCGCAGGGATGGACGGTGACGACGCGGGCCTTTGACCGCCGTGACGATCGCTATGACTTTAGCGATCCGCGCGTCATCGTGCTGAAAAGTGACCCGGCGCAGGTCTGGCTGACCTCCATGTCGCACCTGCGCCTGGCACGCAGCACTGACGGCGTTAACTTCCGTATCGACACCCAGCCGTTTATCACCGCAGATACGCAGTACGAAGAGTTCGGCTGCGAAGATGCGCGCATTACCCACATCGACGATCTGTGGTACATCAACTACTCGGCGGTCTCTTCGCTGGGCATCTCCACCGCGCTGGCGGTGACGAAAGACTTCGTCACGGTGGAGAAAAAAGGGCTGATCCTCTGTCCTGATAACCGCGATGTCTGCTTCTTCCCGGAGAAAGTCGGCGGCAAATATCAGGCCCTGACGCGCCCGGCACCGTGCCATTTTGGGCATCCGGAAATCTGGATTTGTGAGTCGCCGGATATGCTGCACTGGGGTAATCATCGCCATCTGCTCGGGCGCTCCGGTGACGCGTGGGACTGCCGTAAATCCGGCGGCGGCGCGCCGGTGATCAAAACCGATCGCGGCTGGCTGGAGATTTATCACGGGGTAGATGCCGATCAGCGCTACTGCCTGGGCGCACTGCTGATGGATCTCAACGATCCGACAGTTATTCTCGCGAAATCGCCAGTGCCGCTGCTGGAGCCGACCGCGCCGTATGAGCGTGAAGGCTTCTTTGGCAACGTGGTATTTACCTGCGGCGCGCTGGTGCGTAATGATGTCCTGCACGTCTGGTACGGTGCGGCGGATGAGAAAGTGGCGCTGGCAACAATGCCGCTTGATGCGCTGTGGAAACATCTGGGACTGGCATAAATGCGCGCGCCGGTTGACGCGTTGTTTCGCGACTATCTGGCGTGCCGACAGCCTTCGGCGCGGGGAAAAATACGCTTTCATGGCGTAAATGGATTTGACGTTTATAATCCGACCGCGCCGTTTTATGACGGTGAACGCTGGCTCATTGCCGCGCGGGTAGAGAAGCGCGACAGTGAGCGTTCAGAGGTGCGCTTTTTTCACTGGCAGGGCGGGGATGAGGCGTGGTTGTTGCCAGATGCCCCGATATTTCCGCTTCAGGACCCGTTTGTCTGCCGGATAGATGGCCTGCTGGTGCTGGGCGGCGTCGAGGTGGAATTTGCTGCCGATGGTAGTGTGTCGCGCTGGCGTACCCAGTTCTGGCGCGGCCCGTCGCCCGACCAGCTACGGTTGTTCAGCTATGGTCCGTGGGGAATGAAAGATATTCGCCTGGTACAACTGGCAGATGCCCGTATTCTGGTATTTACCCGTCCGCAGGGGCAGGCTGGCGGGCGCGGAACGATTGGCTGGATAATTATCGACAGCCTGAGCGAGTTAACGGCGCAGACGATTTCCCGCGCAACGCTGCTGGAGCATGTTGACGAAAACGACTGGTGCGGAGCCAATGAAGCGCATCTGCTGGCGGACGGGCGCGTCGGTGTGCTGGCCCACGTGGCCCGGTTTGACGCGCAACAGCAGCGGCACTATTACGCGGCGTCGTTTATTTTTGATCCTGAGTCCGGCGTAAGCTCACCGATAAAAGTCATCGCCTGTCGGGATGATTTCCTGCCAGGTGACAGCAAGCGCGACGATTTACGCGATGTGGTGTTTTCCGGCGGGCTGTATGGCTTGCCGGGAAAAGAGGTACGGTTGTTTTGCGGCACCAGCGATTGCGAGGTGCAGTGGCGGAGCGTGGCGGCTCCTTTTCAGGTTTGAACGTTGAGCGATGGCCTGCCGGGTGGCGGCTTCGCCTTACCCAGCCTACAAAAACAGCATCGCAACAGTGTAGCCCCGGTAAGCGCAGCGCCACCGGGGAATATCACCGCACCGTAGGCCCGGTAAGGCGCAGCCGCCACCGGGCATGACCACGCCATACCGACGTAAATTATCCCCCCGGTGAAACCGCCGGAGGGATAAACTTACTGCTCCGCTTCCGGCTCCTGCTGCGTGGTCTGGAGGGCGGCCAGCGCATTACCTGCCGCCTTCAACACCACCTCACACTGCTCAACGGTCAACGTCAGCGGCGGTTCAATGCGAATGGTCTTCGAGTTGTTCAGCGTGCCGGCCACCAGAATATGCTGGCGGAACATCTGGCTGGCAAACTGATACCCCGTATCGCCATCGACAAACTCAAGCGCCATCAACATTCCTTTCCCGCGCGCATCCTGAATCAACCCCGGATACTGGCGGGCGAGAAGCTTGAAGCCGTCCAGCAGCATATCGCCTTTCTGCTCGGCCTGCGCGGGCAGGTTCTCCTCCAGCAGAACGTTAATGGTTGCCAGCGCCGCCGCGCAGGCCAGCGGATTGCCGCCAAAGGTGGTGGTGTGCAGGAACGGATTATCAAACAGCACCGAAAACACTTCTTCAGTGGCAATAGTCGCACCAATCGGCATCACGCCGCCGCCGAGCGCTTTTGCCAGACATAAAATATCCGGCTGGACGTTCTCATGCTCACAGGCGAACATCTTTCCGGTACGGCCCATGCCGGTCTGCACTTCATCCAGAATCAGCAGCGCGCCAAACTCATCGCACAGCTTACGCACGGCAGGCAAATAGCCCGGCGGCGGCAGGATCACCCCGCCTTCACCCTGAATGGGTTCCAGGATCACCGCCGCCACGTCGTCGCCGGTTTTCTGGCATTCGCTCAGCATCAGGCGCATAGCGTCAATATCCCCAAAGGGAACGTGACGGAAACCCGGCAGCAACGGCATAAAGGGTTTGCGGAAGGTGGATTTTGCCGTGGCCGACAGTGCGCCCAGCGATTTACCGTGGAACGCGCCGCTGGCGGCGATAAAGGTGAATTTGCCGCGCGGTGACTGGTACGCTTTGGCGAGTTTCAGCGCCGCCTCGATAGATTCGGTGCCGCTATTGCTGAAGAAGCTGTATTTCAGTTTGCCGGGCGCGAGGGCCGCCAGCGTTTTTGCCAGCATTGCCCGTAAGGGGTCGAGCAGTTCCTGGCTATGAAGAGGTTGTTTAGCGAGCTGATTCTGTACGGCGGAAACCACAACAGGATTACGGTGCCCCACGTTAAAAATGCCAAAACCACCGAGGCAATCGACAAACTCCTGCCCCTGGGTGTCGACAAGCGTATTCAGACTTCCCGCTTGCCACTCTACGGCTCCGTAATCCCCGCCAGCGGTAACAGATTTTCGGTACTCTAAAAAACCTGGATTTACATGCTCTTTGAAGTAGTCAATCACCTCTCGGTTAAGTGCTTTCATCTCCTCATGATCAAGCGTGCGCTTTTCAATGAGATTCAGTGCGTGCGCGGTGCAGGCTAACGCCGATGCGCTGGAAGGTAGTCTGTTCAAAATAAGCTCCGGGGGCGCGCGTATCACATGATACTGATTTAAGTATTGCAGGGATTGCGCCATTTCGGCGGGCTTAGCAGAAATCAGGATAAACACCAGGCAAAAGCAGAATAGTACGATATTTAATCGTACCGCTTATCTTCAGGCAAAGGTTCCGTCTGAAAGTAAAAAGGAAGAGGGTAAGGGAATCAGGCGGTTGCGCCAGAATGAGGCGCAGGCTGCACCAGCAATGAGCATAGACTTGAACTATTTCAATATGAAAATATTAAAAATCAATGAATTAAATAATCCTGCAAATAATGAGGTTTAATCGCAAATTGCGATCTAAATCAAATTTAACAACTAAAGATAAAAAAATTATCGCCGAAATAACATTACACCAAAAAATTAACATCCAATTACATGCAAAGGATGCAGCTATGTCTACCTCTTCTGTTGTTACCCAACGTGAGCATCTTCTGGACGACAACACGACATTAATGTCCACCACCGATCTGCGCAGTATTATCACTCACGCCAATGATACTTTTGTTCAGGTCAGTGGGTTTTCACTTCAGGAACTGACGGGGCAACCGCATAATCTGGTGCGTCACCCGGATATGCCCAAAGCGGCATTTGCTGATATGTGGTACACGCTACAGCAGGGCGAGCCGTGGACCGGCATCGTCAAAAACCGCTGCAAAAATGGCGACCACTATTGGGTGCGGGCTAACGTGGCACCGATGGTGCGCGACGGTAAAATTACCGGTTACATGTCGATTCGTACAAAAGCTCAGGCGGATGAGGTGGCTGCCGTAACGCCGCTGTATCAGGCGCTGAAAAGCGGACGATGCAATAAGCGGATCTATAAGGGAAGGGTTATCAATAAAGGCATCACCGGGCGGCTGAATGCCCTGCCGCTGCGCTGGCGTGCGCGTAGCGTGATGACGGTCCTTTTTCTGGCGCTCGCGGGCGCGTTGATTGCCAGCGGTGCGCCACCGTGGTCAGTTTTCTACAGTGCTTTGCTGGTCATACTGGGCTGCGCCTGCTTTGAATGGCAGATTATCCGGCCAGTGGAAAAGGTTGCACGCGAGGCGCTGAGCGTGGCAACCGGTGAAAAAAGCAGCGTTGAGCCGTTTCATCGCAGCGATGAGTTAGGATTGACCCTGCGTGCCGTCGGACAGCTGGGACTGATGAGCCGCTGGCTGATGAACGATGTCGCCAGCCAGGTGGCCAGCGTGCGCAATGACAGCGTCATAATGGCAAAAGGTAATGATGAACTGAACGAGCGCACCCGGCAAACGGTGGTGAACGTCCAGCAGACGGCGGCGACCATGAGCCAGATGGCCGCGTCAGTGCAACAGAACTCCGCGACAGCCGCTGCCGCTGATAAACTCTCCAGTGCTGCCAGCAGTGCCGCGACCGACGGCGGTAAGGCGATGGAAACGGTGGTGAAAACCATGGATGAGATCGCCAGTAGCACTCAGCGCATTGGTTCCATCACCACTCTGATTAACGACATTGCCTTTCAGACCAATATTCTGGCGTTGAATGCCGCCGTCGAAGCGGCGCGCGCAGGCGAACAGGGCAAAGGTTTCGCGGTGGTGGCGGGCGAAGTGCGCCATCTGGCAAGCCGGAGTGCCAACGCCGCCAACGATATCCGCAAGCTGATTGATGCCAGCGCCAGCAAAGTGCAATCCGGTTCCGATCAGGTCCATGCCGCCGGACAGACTATGGAAGACATTGTGTCACAGGTGCAAAACGTTACCCGACTGCTCGGCGAAATCAGCAGTTCGACCGCCGAACAGGCAACGGGGCTGGCCGATCTTACCCGCGCCGTGGCGGAGCTGGACGCTATTACCCAGAAAAACGCCGGGCTGGTCGAAGAAAATGCCGCCGTTTCGGCAATGGTAAGGCATCGCGCCAGCCGTCTGGAAGATGCGGTCACCGTCCTGCATTAATCCAGCTGGGAGATCTCCAGCGCCGCGCGGTCAATAATGCCGATGATGTGCTTAAGCTGCGCGGCGTTGAGCTCTCCCTGATTCACTTTTAAGTCCAGCACGGCCTTAAAGTTATCTATCGCACGTTTCATCTGCGGATTTTTGCGCAACTCATAGCCGACGCAGCGCGCTTTGATCCGCTCATGGATCTGAGCCAGCTGCTCGCGATTCCTCTCCAGCCACTGCTGGCCCATCATGGTAATAGCGATTTTTTTACGTCCGCCGTCTTCGTCGGTGATGGTAATCAACTGCTGATCCTGTAACAGGTCGAGCGTCGGGTAAATCACTCCCGGACTTGGGACATAATTACCCAGCGTCAGATTTTCAATCTCTTTGATGATCTCATAACCGTGGCTGGCGTTACGCCGCAGCCTGTCGAGGATCACCAGCCGTAGTTCACCGTGACCAAAGAAGCGCTGGCGGCGTCCGCCGCCGCGCGCGTGAGGATGCTGTTCGCCATCCTGAGCAACGTGTCGCATAAAAACTCCTTACGTATTTTGATATATCTAATTTATATCTAATATGGGTTTCAATGCAAGACTAAAATAACCCATCGTAATAATTTTAATGGCTTTTTAAAAGGATCAGAAACGCTGCCTTTGTATATCAAAAAACGCTTGATTTTTTGCTAACTAACAATCATTATCATTTAAAAATAAGATTAGATATATCGGAAATTCACAAAGGGTTAAATTATGAGCGAAAAATCTCCTTATCCCCGACGCGTGCGCAATGAACTGCGTTTTCGCGAACTTGACGTGCTGCGCGTCGAACGCATCAGCACAGGCTTTCAGCGCATCGTGCTGGGCGGCGAAGCGCTGGACGGTTTCTCTTCACAAGGGTTTGATGACCACACTAAAATTTTCTTCCCGGCGGAGGGGACGCGTCTGCTCCCTCCCACAGTAACGGATGAAGGCATTATCTGGGCCGATGGCGTGCGTCCTGCCGCGCGTGATTACACGCCGCTCTACGATGCTGAGCGTCATGAGCTGGCGCTGGATTTCTTCATCCACGCGGGCGGCGTGGCGAGCAGCTGGGCGGCTAATGCCCGCGTCGGAGATACGCTAACGATTGGCGGGCCGCGCGGATCGCTGGTTGTGCCGGAGGATTATGCCTGGCAGCTCTACGTCTGCGATGAGTCCGGTATGCCAGCCCTGCGTCGTCGGCTGGAGGGGTTACAGCGTCTGACCCGGCGTCCGCACGTTGAAGCGATCGTCAGCGTGAACGATGCGGCGCTGAAAGAGTATCTGGCGCATCTCGCCGATTTCAACATCGAGTGGATTATCGGTCACGATGAGCAAGCCCTTGCGGCGCGTCTGGCGCAGTTCACGGTTCCGCGTGACGATTACTTTATCTGGCTGACCGGCGAAGGCGAGACGGTGAAAAAGCTGTCGACGGTATTTGATGCTCAGGATCCTGACCCGCAACGGATACGCAGCGTAGCCTACTGGCATAAAAAAGGGGAATAGCGTGTCAGCCCCGCAGGGCTGACCACGGCAGGATCACAGCATTTTGGCGGAGAGATCGCGGCAGGCGTTCATAATCAACCGGGAGATTTCAGCGATCTTCTCTTCGGGAAGCTGAAGCTGCACGCCGCACGCGCTGATCGCCGCAATAACATTATGTTTGTGATCGAACACCGGCGCGGCGATGCAGAACACCCCAGGACAATCTTCTTCGTTATCATAAGCCCAGCCCCGGTTTCTGATGCTGGCAAACTCCGCCATCAAATCACTTTTTTTGGTGATGGTGGTGTCGGTGTAGCGGGGCAGGTTTTCATCCGGCAGCAGCACATCAATTTTCTCTTCCGGTAACCACGCACACAATGCTTTACCGACGCCAGAGCTGTGAAGCGGTAATTTTTTCCCTTCCCAGGTGCGAATACCAATCGGATGGTTACTTTCCAGTTTCAGAATATAGATGGGAGAGAGATCGTCCAGCACGCCTAAATGGCAGGTGAGGTCGGTTTGATTACGCACTCTTTCCAGAACCGGCAGCGCAATATTACGAATATCGAACTGCTCAAGCGACTTATTACCCCACTCATACAGTTTAAGACCCAGATAAAAACGGCCTTTTTCCTGACGCAAAATGTGATGAACGGTGAGGGCGTTAAGCAGAGAAGAGGTGCTGCTTTTAGGTAAGGAGAGGTCCTGCTGGATCTGGCTGAAGGTCGCACCCGGCGAAGCAAAAAGATAGTTGCAGATCCTGATGGTCTTATCGAGTGCGGGAACAGAGGTGGTTGAATTTGATAGCATAATTAAGTTCAATAGCCAGCCAGAAGAATACGCAATATTATACTCCAATTGATGAGCATAGTTATACTGGCTTTAAACTCCTTTGCAATACGATTGATGGCCGACTGCGGACATTTTCCCGCAGTCGGTTAAAGCAGATAGTCAGTTTACCGGCAGGGCGTCGTAGTTTTTCCAGCGGTAGTTGAGGACGGAGACAATCCAGCAAACGATAAATATGCCAATGACCCAGAAACCCGCGTCACCTAAACTATCATTCATTGTATTAATCCATTCCCAGAATTTACCCTGCAAATTGAATTTATCAACCACTAAGCCTAATGCCTCCAGTCCGCCAATAAAGAGCGCAATAATGACCGATGTCCCGGTAATCGTCATATTATAGTAGAGCTTTCTTTGCGGCTTATTAAAGGCCCAGCCGTAGGCGTGGATCATCAGTAAATTATCAACGGTATCAATTAATGCCATGCCGCTGGTAAATAGCGCCGGGAAGACAAGAATCGCCCATATTGACATGCCGGTTGATGCGCCAGTGGCGGAAATTGCCAGCAGGCCCACTTCCGTGGCGGTATCAAACCCGAGGCCAAATAAAAAGCCAACGAAATACATATGCCAGCTTTTATTGACCAGCCTGAAGCTTCCGGCCATGATCCGGCTCATCAGGCCACCGGAGGCGAGGTTCAGCTCCGTTGAGGCCAGCGTTTGCCCCTGTTTCACCTTCTTGAAGCACTGCCAGACGCTGCGCAGGATCATCAGGTTAACCAGCGCCAGGACGATCAGGAAGGTAGCGGAAACCAGCGTACCGATAATGCCGCCATAATCATGCAGCCAGCCCATCTGCCGTTGAAAGGCGGTGGCAGTGACGGCAATCGCCACGGTGGCGAGAACCACGATGCTGGAATGCCCGAGCGAGAACCATGCGCCGACGCCCGGCGTATATTTTTTCTGCTGGAGCATCTTACGCGTTACGTTATCAATAGCCGCGATATGATCGGCATCCACCGCATGACGCAGGCCGTAGCTCCACGCCAGCAACGCGGATGCCATTAACGTGGTGTTATCGTGGAACAGATAAAAGGCCCAGATCCAGGAAAACAGGTTAGCCAGGACCAGCACGGCGATGAGCATAATAGCCCGAGGATGAAGTTTCATGGGATTGCTCCTCAGGTCGTCGCAAACTGGTGATAAATACGGATGGCTGCCGTGGCGGCACCGTAGCCGTTATCAATGTTCATGGTCATCACCCCACCCGCGCAGCTTGCCAGACAGGCGTTCAGCGCCACCTGTCCGCCAGCGGAAATACCGTAGCCCACGGAGGTGGGAACGGCGATCACCGGGGCGCGAACCAGCCCGGCCACCACGGTCGGCAGCGCAGCTTCCATCCCCGCCACGGCGATAATAATGTTGTACCGCTGCAACTGCGCCAGATGTTGCTGTAAACGCCATAATCCGGCAACGCCCAGATCCTGATGTAGCTGGCAGGCGATGCCATGGAAATTCAGCGTGAGCTGGATCTCTTCACAGACCCGGCGATCGGATGCGCCGCCGGAGATCACGCCGATGACGGCCTCAGCGGTGAGCGGCGGATTTTCACCGAGAATGGCGCACTGCGCCGTGGGAAACCAGTGCAACTGGTATTGATCCTGCTCATCGAGTTGCTGATACTTTTCAGGCGACAGGCGGGTCAACAGTAGTCGCTGCTGCCGCTGGCGGGCCATCGCCAGAATAGTGGCGATTTGATCGCTGTCTTTATATTCGCACAGCACCGCTTCGCTGATGCCGCAGCGCGCCGTGCGCTGGAAATCCATAATAATGTCTGTCATTGCCCCGCCCGCACACTCTTATCCCCGATAAACGCGCTGCCCTGCGTATAGGGGGCAAAACGCACCGGCGCATCAATGCCGCTTTCGCGCGCCATCGATTCGACGCAGGTAATATGGTCCGCTTTATTTTTCGCATCCAGCCCGTCGAGCGTCGGTCCAGCGAGTTCGACCACCAGCCCGTCTTTACGAATACGCAGGCGGACGGTTTGCTCAGGAAAATGCTGGCGCAGGTAGCTTTCCGCGCGGTCAATCAGAGAGAGCTGAGCGGTGTTGATGCGGATCCCGGTTTCAATCCGGCTCGACAGGCAGGGAGACGCCGGGAGATCCTGGAGATCGACAAGCCGAAAATGGGCGGCAATTTGACGGATCGTGGCTTTATCTATCTGGCATTCAACGTAAGGGTGGCGCACGCCCTGCTCCTGAGCGGCAATCAGCCCCGGACGGAAATCACCGAGATCGTTCATGTTGGTGCCGGTCATGACGTGGCCGTGGTTGAATTTTCCCAACTGGCAGTAAAGGCCGCTTTTGCAGTAATAGCAGCGGTTTAACGGGTTACTTTGATACATTTCCTGGTGGATTTGATCGGAGACGATCTCCTGATAATTCCATTGCCAGCGCGCGGCATAATCGCGGACCCGGCTACCGTCTTTTTGCGATACGGCGGGTGACGTAGCGTGAACAATCAGCGCGTTATCGCCCAGGCAGCGACTGGCTATCCATGACAGCAGCATACTGTCGATACCGCCGCTGACGGCTATCGTACAGCGTTCGGTTGCGCGCAGACACGCTTCTAATAGCGAAATTTTATGGAGAATTTCCCGATCTGTATTCACGTTATGACCTTATTTGCTGACGAGATGATTTTCTATTGTGGCTTTAATGCCCTGGCGCTGATGATGGCTCTGCGAAGAGAGGCACAGGCTGTCAGCCTCGACTTTACAGCTCTCTTCGCCATTAGGACGACGTGCGTATTTCACCGGCCATTCTTGCTGTTCGTGGGTAATCACGTCATGACGACGCGGCAGGGTGTAGCGGGTAACGGGATGAAAACGCACGCCCAGCGTCGAGGTCTGGTTAAAAATGGCCTGGCACACGTCATCCAGCTGCGGTGCCCGGCAGAGGATCTCCAGATGAGTGACCCAGCGCTGTTTTTTGCCTTGCCCGGCGTAGGTGGTCAGGTCGATAACCGCCTCATGTTGACGTAACTGATCGATGGCGATAGCCAGTAGTTCCGGCGTCATATCGTCAATGTCGCACTGCACTGCGATAATGCTCTCCTGTTGCAGGGTAGCGTCGCACTGGGTAAACGCGCAGACGCGCAGGACGTTGGCACACTGGGCAAACTGGCGGTTGCCGAAGCCATAGCCGGTAGCGCTACTGCTGCCGTGAACTGGCGCGAAACGCGGCTTAAGCCACGCGAGGATGGCGGCACCGGTAGGCGTGATCCGCTCGCCGGGCTGGCCGTCGTCAAACCATGAAAAGCCGTCGAGCAGGTTAAGCGTGGCTGGCGCAGGGACAGGAATTTTGCCGTGCGCGCAGCGGGTCATTCCGCCGCCCCACGGCAGGGAAGAGACAGACCAGCTAGTGGCCTGACTGTGATGAATAAGAAAAGCGGCGCTGACGATGTCAATTAACGCATCGGCTGCGCCCACTTCATGCAGATGTAATTGCTCAAGGCTGGTGTTGTGAACGGCACACTCGGCCTGAGCCAGCAGGGTATAAATCTCCCTGGCACAGCGGGCGATATCGTCCGGCAGTGCAGCCCTGTCGAGGCGCTGCATCACATCCTGCCAGCGATAGTGGTGATGATCGTGAGCAGCAGGAGCCAGCACACCCGATGGCCGTCTGGCGGGGGTAAAGACCAGATGCGTTTTATCGCTCACCACGCTATTACCCATAACGACCTGAAAACGCTTGCCGGTTAACCCTTTGTCCATCGCGTCTTCCAGTAGGAAGCTCGCGTTAAGCGCAAGCGTTAAGCCGGACAGCATCTCCTCAAGCGGTAAGCGGAGGTCGGGGAACGCATCCAGCATTGCGGCGGCAAACATATCGCCGGCAATCCCGCCAATAACATCAAGGTGAATATGCATCCTGGTGCTGCTCACGAATTAATACTCCTGAAAATCTTATTTATTTGTCTGCGTGCTCAATTGAGCGGAACCCTGTTTACCCAGCGCAATAATTGCCAGCGCGCCCAGCACGACAATAGAGCCGATAGAGACTAAACCTGCCGCCGGAGAAGCAAAGATCGTTTCAGCGTGTACGCGAATAAGCGGTGCGGCAAAGCTGAAAAATGCGCCAAACATATTAATAAAACCGATACTTACTGCCAGTGCACTACCGGAAAGCAGGCTGGTCGGGATCGCCCAGAATACCGGCTGGCAGGCGAAGAACGCCGTTGCTGCCAGGCACAGCGCAATAATAGCGGCGTAAGGGCTTACAAAAGCAGAAGCCATTAATGCCAGACCACCGATGCAGAAGGTAATTGCTGCGATTTTACGACGTTCCTGAATTTTGTCTGAATAGCGCGGAATAAAGAACGTGCCGAATAATGCACACAGCCAGGGAACCGCGGTAATGACGGATGTCATGAAATTCACCGAGCTGCCCATAATTGACGCAACCTGGGTTGGCAGGAAGAAAATCAGGCCATATACGCCGCACTGGATGGTGCCGTAAATCACGGCCAGGTGCCAGACGCGCGGGTTTTTCAGTGCCTCACCAATGGTGGCGCTGGATTTGCTGCTTTCCTCTTTTGCCAGCTGCTGTTGCAACGTTTCGCGCTCTTTAGCATCCAGGAAGCGGGCATGGGCCGGGGTATCGTCCAGATAGGAGAACGTCCACGCGCCTGCGGCTACCGCCAGGATACCTTCAATAACGAACATCCAGAACCAGCCCGGATGGCCCAGCCAGCCGTGAAGCTCCAGCAGCGCGCCGGAAAGCGGAGAGCCAAAGGCCATTGCCAGCGGAGCACCCATATAAAACAGGCCCATCACGCTCGCACGGTTCGCCTGTGGGAACCACTGGGAGGTGAGGTAGATCATGCCCGGGAAGAAGCCCGCTTCGGCAATCCCTAACAGAACGCGTACCGTCAGGAACTTCGCCTCGCTATCGGCGAAACCCATCGCCACGGACAATGCGCCCCAGACCAGGGTGGTCATGCCGATCCAGCGGCGGGCACCAAACTTACGTAAGCAGAGGTTAGCGGGTGCACCGAGGAAGGCGTAGACCACAAAGAAAAGCCCTGCACCCAGCGCATAGGCTTCATTACTCAGGCCGATATCAACCTGATAGGTTTCTTTCGCAAAACCGATATTGGAACGATCTAAAAATGCCAGAATATACAGCATCAGCATAAAAGGAATAAGCCGCCACTTCGTTTTACTGACAATAGCAGGTAGAGCTGTGGATATTGACATAATGACTCCTGTCGTATAAATAATTTCCCGTCAAAAGGGGTTTTTTAATAATTAATGATGCTTATCTTTTCCTGAAATATTTCCCAGATCGACGAGGTTGTCCTGTTCATCAAACTGGAACTGCGCCGGGCCAGAAATAATTTCTATATTTTCATTTTTCATGGCGTCGTCGAGCATGTTGGCCGAAATATACATATCGTCGATATGTAACGTATTGGCGATACGGACCATGCGGATTTCAGTACGGCCATCCAGAATAATGCAGGTTTTCAGCGCGGCCTGAATCGCTTCTTTATCGGAAGAGAGGATCACGGGCACAAAGCCGTCACGGGCTAAACGTGAGGTAATAACGTTCGGATAGGTTTCCTGCAAATCGACTTTATCAAACAGACGCTGGGTACAATAATCGGCCCAACCCATGCCGGTGGCATTGCCGCCACTCTGCTCATGCAGGTCAAGGACCGCAATACGATCCGGACGGATGGAGGCGATTGGCTCCACGTAAGGTGTCGGTGCGCGCCCCATGACGTGACCGTCCATGCCGCCGCCGGAGTAGATTTTGCCCATCAGGTCGATAATTACCACGTCCACATTTTCGAACATAATGCGTGGGAAGTAGCTTTTGGATTCGGCCAGCAGCGCTTTTTCACGCTCTTCCAGGCGGTCTGCCGGAATAGCTTCGATTTTAACCACTTTGTCGTAGGCGTTTTCAATGGTGCCCACGCCAAATAAAAAGGGCGTATTGGCAATTTTAACGCGCGCCATATCAAGGATATTTTTCGCCATATTGCCGAAACCATACGTATGGCAGGCGTCCGCCCCTTCCTGCTTACCAAAGCCGATGGTGATCATTTTCAGAATGCCGCTTTCCATTGGCGCAGTGAAAGCGTTATGCGCTTTGATACGGTTGATGGCGATAATACCGTCGGCCTGCATGGCATTTTTATCCATCAGGACGTCCAGTCCATTTTCTATCTCGCCAACTTTCACCGTTTCCATGGAGGAGCGAATTTCACAGCCCAGCGTGGCTTCCGTAATGCCGAGATTTTCCAGTACGTGCAGCTGACCCGCCGCGGTAGCGCCGCCGTGACTGCCCATCGCCGGAACCGCAAAAGGATGCGCGCCTAATGCTTTCAGTTCTGCAACGACCGCCCGGGCAATTTCAGCGATTTTATCCACGCCGCGACTTCCCACGCCCACGGCGATGGTCATACCGGGTTTAATGGTTTTACGAATATCCGGATGGCTAAACTGCTGGTGAATCGTCAGCGGAATATCCGTTATTTCTTCCGGGGAGGGAAAATGCTGTTTTATTTTCACCATATCCGGTAATGGCACATCCTGTAATAATTTTTTGACGAATGACATAGTCGTAGTCCTTGTAAACTGGAAATGTATAAAATGAACGCTGATCGGCATTCACTCGATCTGATCACAGTGAACGTCAATAAAATATGCAGCTTATTCTTAGGGTAAAATGAGGCGGCCATACAAAAGACCTCCTCATTGTATTTATACGTTACCGATTAATTCCGGTAATATTACATAATGGCGTTCATGGTCCACGGCACAAATTCCAGGCCGCCGTAGCCAAATTTTTCGCTTTTTGTTTTCTGCCCGGACGCCATTGCCAGCACCAGTGCGTATAAACGCTCGCCCGCCTGAGCAATGGTTTCTGTACCTTCGGCCACGTCGCCACAGTTGTGGTCCATATCTTCCTGCTGACGCTGCCAGAGCGCATTGTTGGTGGCGATTTTCAGGGTCGGCGTAGGCTTGCTGCCAAAGGCCGATCCGCGACCGGTGGTGAAGCACAGGAGGTTTGCGCCACCGGCGATTTGGCCGGTTACTGCCATCGGGTCATACCCTGGGGTGTCCATAAAGACCAGGCCTTTCGCCGTCACCGGTTCAGCATACTCGTACACTTCGACGAGGTTTGACGTGCCGCCTTTCGCGATGCCGCCCAGTGATTTTTCCAGCACCGTCGTCAGCCCGCCCTCTTTGTTACCGGCAGAGGGGTTATTGTTCATCTCGCTTTTGGTTCTGGTGCAGTAATCTTGCCACCACGCAATACGGTCAACTAATTTCTGGCCCACTTCTGGCGTCACTGCCCGGCGGGTTAACAGGTGTTCCGCACCGAAAATTTCTGAGGTTTCGGAAAGGATTGCGGTGCCGCCCTGCTGGACGATTTTATCCGCAACGTAGCCGAGTACCGGGTTGCCGGAGATCCCTGAGTAGCTGTCTGAACCGCCGCACTCCAGCGCGAGGATAATTTCGCTGACCGGCACTGGTTCACGCGTCACGCTATTGGCTTGCGGCAGCATGGCATTAATGATTTCAATGCCTTTATCGATGGTTTTCTGGGTGCCGCCGGTTTGCTGGATGGTCATGCTGTGCAGCAGTTTGCCTTCTTCAAGGCCCTCCGTGCGGATCAGATCTTTAATTTGGTTGGATTCGCAGCCCAGGCCGATGATCACCACCCCGGCGAAATTAACGTGCCGTGCGTAGCCGCTTAGCGTCCGGCGCATAACGGTCATGGTTTCGCTGTCAAAACCATATGCGCAGCCAAAGCTCTGGGGCAGGGCGACGACGCCATCGACATTCGGGAAATCATCCAGGCCCACTTTTTTGTAGTGATCTTCAATGGCGCGGGCAACGGTGGCGCTACAGTTAACGGAGGTCAGAATACCGATGAAATTGCGAGTCGCCACGCGGCCATCAGCGCGGCGGATGCCCATAAAGGTGTCAACATGATCCGCTTTGGGTAATTCAACGGTATCCACACCAAACGCATAATCGCGGGAAAAATCACCCATGCTTAAATTATGGGTATGGATATGGTCGCCTTCTTTAATGTCTCTTGACGCAAAACCAATGATTTGACCGTAACGTTTTACCGCATCGCCAGCGGCAATATCGTGGAGGGCGATTTTGTGTCCTGCCGGAATATCCTTATTCACGGTAAGATTTTCATGCGGCAGGAAGGTCTCTTTCGCTACCGGAAAGCGTGCAACGACAACATCATCATTGTCGTTAATTTTAATGACTGGATAAGGTGTGTTCATCGTCATGGGTCCCTTAGTTTCCTGTTTTTTCAGGCTACAGGCGATGCTGTAGCCTGAAAGACGCAGAGCATATCGTCCGATGGCTTACTTAATGATGCCTGCTGAGCGCAGGATTGATTTTGCCTGCTCTGTTTTTTCTGCCGACAGTTTTTGCGTTGGCGCGATGACCTCCGTTGAAATATCGGTGCCTGCCGCTTTGATACACTCTTTAATGACGCCAAAAAACGGCGACTCTATAGCGTAAAGCGAAGACAATTTCGCCAGCGTGCGCTGCTTTTCAAACGCCTCTGCGTAATTTTTTTCGACAAACGCTTTATAAATACCGCCGGTAATATGCGGGGCAATGTTAAAGGTGGCCGGAATACCGCCGTGACCGCCAAGGATCAGCGTATCGAGCATATATTCGTCATAGCCGGAGAAAATAATAAAATCACGGCGGAAAGCATGAACGCGATTGATAATTTCACGGGTATGGCTGATGTTATCAATGGTATCTTTGATGCCCACGATATTAGGCACATCGCGCGCCAGGCGTTCGATAACCTCGAGGCCGATATCCTGACCGGTCAAGGCGGGGAAGTTATACAGTAAAACCGGCGTCTTCAGGCTTTCTGCAACCTTGCGATAGTGATGGTAAATAAAATCAGCATTTAAGACGGCATAATAAGGATTGACCACCAGAACGGCGGCGGCACCGTGTTCCTGCGCGTGCAAACCGTATTCAATCGTTTCATCGGTTCCCGGCGCGGCAATGCCAATCATCACCGGGACGCGGCCCGCGACGTGTTTCAGCGCAAACTCAGCCACGTCGAGACGCAGCTGATGGGTCATGTGGCAAAACTCACCGCCGCTACCGAGGATTAGCATGCCGTTAGCACCATCGTTGATGACTTTATCAAGCATGCGTGCCATGCCTTCACGGTCAAGCTGGCCGTCGCGGTTTACGATGGTGGGAACGGGCGGGAATATCCCTTTAAATTGATCAAGATTCATTTTTTAAACTGCCATCCTTGTTGTTCTGCATGGAGAACCGTTGTTCAGTGTCAGGAATTATTTACCTATTCAGAAATCGGTGCAATAGATATTTTGAACCGGGATGTAACGGAGGGTATTTATGTGATCTGCTCCACTTTATATAGTAGATGTTAATATTTTACGAATAATTAACTTTGATAATTCACGCAAATGAATTGGCGTGTCTCATATATTTAATGAATGATGCGGTTAGGAATTTTTTATTCTGCGGTTGACGGGGTTAAAATATAGAGTAAATATAAAAGTCATTAAGAACTCTGGTTCCCTGTGTGGAACTGTAATTATTTATAAGGAGATTTTATGATTACTACCGCTATTTTCCCAGGACGCTATGTACAAGGTGCTGGCGCGATTGAACACTCTCTTGCTGATGAAATTCTGCGCCTCGGTAAAAAAGCACTGGTATTGCAGGATCCGGTTGTTCATCAAAAGTTAGGCGACAAAATTGATGGCGCACTGAAAGGTAAGCTGGATTATCAGGTTGAAATCTTCAACAGCGAGTGCTCTGACGAAGAGATCGAGCGTATCTGCGGCCTGGCGAAAGCCTGCGGCGCAGAAGTTATCGTCGGCATTGGCGGCGGTAAAACGCTGGATACCTCTAAAGCCACTGGCGCGACCTTAAAACGTCCGATTGTGATTGTTCCTACCCTGGCATCAACCGATGCGCCGTGCAGCTCTCTGGTGGTGATTTATACCCAGGAAGGGCAGTTTAAACGCTATCTGATGATCCCGCGTAACCCGGACGTGGTGCTGGTTGACTCCGGCGTTATTGCCCAGGCTCCGGTACGTTTCCTGCTGTCGGGGATTGGCGATGCGCTGGCCACCTGGTTCGAAGCAGAAGATTGTCGCGTTAAACTTGCCGGTAACATGACCGGTCGCCCTGGCCCGATGTCAGCATACGGCCTGGCACGCATGTGCTTTGACACGCTGCTGAAATATGGCGTACAGGCAAAAAATGCCTGCGAACAGCAGAAGGTCACGCCTGCGCTTGAGCACGTTATCGAAGCCAACACGCTGCTTTCCGGCCTTGGCTTTGAAAGCGGTGGTCTGGCGGCGGCGCATGCCATTCACAACGGTCTGACCGTGCTGCCCGAGACCCACCGTTACTGGCACGGTGAAAAAGTGGCATTCGGCACCCTGGCAATGCTGATGCTGACCGATCGCGATCCAGAACTGATTGATACCGTTTATCGTTTCTGCCTGGAGCTGGGTCTGCCGACCACGCTTGCGGATATCGGCCTGGAAAATGTCAGTGATGAAGATCTGATGAAAGCGGCCGAGGCAGCCTGCCAGCCTGGCGAAACCATGCATAACGAGCCTTACGACGTTACGCCGGTCAATGTGCTGGCGGCAATGCGCGCAGCCGATGCTGAAGGCCGTCGCCTGAAAGCCGCTCGCTAAGGCGCACTCTGGCCCGGCCGGTTTATGCCGCCGGGCTTATTCATTCTCACGCTGACCTTCCTTAACGCCTTCTTCCTCACGTACAGAATGCAAAAGCAGCGAATCAATAAAGAATATTTATATTCACCATGTCAATGATTGCTATTCTCGCCTTGCGCTTCCCTGTATCTTTATAGCGTCTGTTGTCACGATCCGATTTCCATTTAACGCACGTTGAGCATGCTCATGACGAATGAAAAAACACGTCCTTATTTTCATGAGGTGGATGAGAAGCATCTGTTCGATCTTCTCAATCATAATTCTGACTGGCTATGGGAAGTGGATGCCGAAGGTCGCTATACCTGGGTTTCCGGCGTAGTGACCGAACTGCTGGGCTACCCGCCGGAAGAGGTTCTCGGTCGGACGCCATTTGATTTTATGCCGCCCGAAGAAGCCGAACGGGTGGGGCTGGCGTTTATGGATATCGTGACGGCAAAAAGAGCCTTTTCCGGTCTGGTGAATCGCAACCGACGGGCAGACGGGACCATTGTGGTGCTGGAGACCAGCGGGATACCGTTATTTGACGAGCAGGGAAATCTCAGCGGCTATCGCGGCATTGACCGTAATATTTCTACGCTCGGCGAGCGCGTACTTCAGCTGGAAACCATTTACGACACCACGCCCGTTGCGCTGTGCATGATCGATTTACATGGGCGCATCGTGATGTCGAATAAAGCGATGACCCGCCTGCTCGCCAGTGCACCCTCTAACGCGGTAACCGACTATTTCCCCGACGTTATGCCTGAATGCTGGCAGCAGTTTTTACAGGATTTCAGCGGCGCGAGACATGGTGCGGACATTCCGAGCAGGGAAGTGATGTTTGCCGAGCGCTATTATTACACCCAGCCGGTGCCGGTCTATGACGCGATGGATAATGTGGTCGGCCTGTCGGTGACCTGGGTGGACATCACCGCCCGCCGCCTGGCGGAGCAGAAGCTGGCGAATGCCAACCTGGTATTAAAGCAGTTCGCCCAGTTGGATCATCTCACCGGACTGTTTAATCGCCGCCATATGGATGAGTTTTTGATCCAGCAAATTGCTCATGCGCTTGAGCAAGGCTTGCCGCTCTCGATCTGCCTGGTGGATATCGATTTTTTCAAAAATTTCAACGACAGTCAGGGACACCAGTCCGGCGATGATTGCCTGCGGGCCGTCACCAAAGCGCTGGCATCGGCCAGCCTGCGTCCGGAAGACAATATCAGCCGCTACGGGGGCGAAGAGTTTCTGGTGATCCTGCCGCGTACCGACATCCACGGGGCGCTGATCGTCGCGGAACGACTGCGCACAAGCGTAACGGCGCTGAATATTCCGCATGCTTCCAGCCCGACCGGATTTTTGACCATCAGTATTGGCGTGGCAACGCTGTACGATGCAAAGGCAATTTTTGGCGAGCAGCCGCTACACAGCATTGCCAGCGAGCTGATTTATCAGGCGGATACAGCGCTCTATAAAGCAAAAAAACAGGGGCGCAACCGGGTAGTTAGCGGCGCAGAGTAACGAGAAATGCCCCGGCTAACCCGCCGCCGGGGAGGTGATTTAGCAAATGCCCCGTAAACTCTCGCCCAATCGGACGGGGATACAAGGGGAGCTAATCAGGGGTTTTCTGCGATGCTACATAAGCCTTTAAGGTTTCGATTGTTGCACCGCCAGCACTACAGGCGAAATAGGAGCGTGACCAGAGTACCCCGCTATTACTCGCCTTACGTAAATTTGTATTCAGGATGCGCACTCGGCGGCTACTGATCGACTTCAGGTTATTGACCAGCACACTGATAGCCAACTTTGGCGGGTACGCTATCAATACGTGAACGTGATCTGCTTCCCCGTTCATTTCTAAAATCTCAATTTCCAGCTTTTCCGCAGCGCTTTGAAACGCTTCCCGTATCTGCTGGATCATCACGCCATCAAAAATCTTACGGCGGTACTTCGTCGTAAAAATCAGGTGAACAACCAGTTTACTGACGCTATGGCGGCGTGAGAGATAACCTTCAAACATCTTATCGTGTACACTCACTTGTAGAATCTCATTTTTGTCTTTACAGTATGCGTACTGTATATGTGAGCACTGAAAATGAAAAGAGCGACCAGAGTACGCATTTACCCAACCGACGAGCAGGCTGCATTCCTGAATGCGCAGTTCGGCGCGGTGCGCTTTGCGTATAATAAAGCCCTGCATATCAGCCGCCACATGTACCTGCGCCACGGCGTTTCCCTCAGGCCAGCGCGCGATATAAAGCCATTTCTGGCAGTGGCAAAAAAGTCACGCCGCTATAGCTGGCTCAAAGAATATGACTCGCTGGCGCTACAGCAGGCGGTGATCAACCTGGATAAGGCATTTGCTAACTTCTTCCAGAAGCGGGCTAAATTCCCTGTTTTCAAAAGCAAACATGGCAGGCAATCCAGCTACCATCCCAACGGCAGGGTATTAACTGACGCTATCCAGTTGCCAAAACTGAAGCCTGTCCGGGCGAACATCCACCGGGAGATCGTCGGCAGGGTTTCCAGCATAACAATCACCCGCAGCGCGACGGGCAAATATTATGCCTCAATACTTGCAGACGACGGGCAGGAAGCGGCAGCAAAGCCGGCATACATAACCGCAGTAATGGGCTATGATTTGGGGTTGTCGCACTATCTGATCGGCAATGACGGCAGCAAGGTGGCGAATCCTCACCATCTGGTTAATGCTTATCGCCGCCTGCGCCGTGACAGCAAGGCGCTGTCCCGTAAGAAACTGGGGAGCGCAAACCGCCGTAAGGCGCGCTTACGCCTTGCTGCGCAGCATGAGCGGGTAGCCAATGCCCGCGCTGACTTCCAGCACAAACTTTCCAGACGAATTATCGACGAAAACCAAGCGGTGATCGTGGAAACACTGAAATCAGCAAACATGATGAAAAACCGTCGCCTTGCCCGTCATATCGGGGATGCGGCATGGTCTGGATTTGTGGCTAAACTCGCCTACAAAGCAGAATCTGCCGGGGTCCACCTGGTCAGACTGGATCAGTGGTTTGCCAGCTCGAAAACGTGCCATTGTTGCGGTCACAGGATGCCGGAAATGCCGCTAAAGGTGCGCGAATGGACCTGCCCCGGCTGTAATGCCGCTCATGACCGCGATATAAACGCGGCGGTCAACATACAGCACAAGGGCATAACAGAATTAATGGCGGCAGGACTTGTCGTCAAAGCCCACCGAGGCTTGCGTAAGTCTGGCGCTATGCCAGTTGCAGCCTGAGAAGTGGGAAGCCTCGCCGCTTGCGGCGGGGAGCAGTCACCTGGCCCTGTATTCTTGTGGAATGCTGAAAGGCTCATCAGCACGGTAATAACCGCCGTCTTTCACCTCCTCAATCAGTACCATAGTGTGCGCCCTGGCATGTTCAGAGAAGTATTCGACCAGCAGGTCGGTGATCCGATGGCTAATCTCCGCTTTTTGTTCCGCGCTCAGCGCGGCTTCCGGGGTTTTGATATTGACGAAAGGCATAATATTCTCCTGAAATAAATCAGATCACGCCACCATTGACGCGAATAACCTGACCGTTGATCCAGCCGCTTTCCTGACTGACCAGAAAACGCACTACCTGCATGATGTCCTGCGGTTCGCCAAGGCGGCCCAGCGGGTTCATATTTTTGATACGTTCAACCAGCTCGTCGCTTTTACCATTAAGAAAAAGATCCGTTGCCACCGGGCCGGGCGCAATCGCGTTAACCGTGATGGCACGCGATCCCAGCTCTTTGGGCAGAATATGGGTCAGGGCTTCGACGGCGGCTTTGGTCGCGGCATAAACACCGTACTGCGGCTGATAAAGCCCCACCACGCTGGAGGAAAAGTTGATAATCCGGCCACCCTCGGTAAGGCGTTTTGTGGCTTCCCGCATCAGGCGAAACGGTGCGGTCAGGTTGATAGCAATCTGGCGCTCAAAGCTGTCATCGTCCGTAGCGGAAATCGCTGAGAGTTCCATGATGCCCGCGTTGTTGACCAGAATATCAACCTTGCCGAAGGCGTCTTCTGCGGCAGTGAACAGGGTTTGCGCCGCGTCAGCGTCTGCAATGTTGGCCTGCACGGCACGTGCCTTGCCGCCTGCGGCACTAATCGCGGCCACAACGGCATCAGCCTGTTCGCTGCTGCGCGAATAGTTAACGATGACCGCGATCCCATCAGCCGCAAGGCCGCGAGCAATTTCAGCGCCAATCCCGCGAGACGCGCCCGTCACAATGGCGACTTTTGTATTCTGCATACCTGTGCTCCCGTTGATGAATAATCGTCAGAAACACTATAGCTGTCGGATTATTAAAAATAATCGTCTGTAAATTGACATGATAATTCATCTGCCACTAATAATTAGGGATTAACGAGAGGGAGCCCATTTGGACAAAATTCAGCAATTACAGCTTTTCGTGCGCATCGTGGAAGGGGGCAGCTTTTTGCAGGCGGCGCAGGAGCTGGGGATTGCCCGCTCCACTGCCACCAACGCTATCAAGCAACTGGAGCAGGAAACGGGCGCACAATTACTGGCGCGTACCACGCGTGCGGTAAAACCGACGCCGGAGGGCGAGGAGTTTCACCGCCGCGCCAGGGCCGTGCTGGGAGATATTGAAGATACCTGGACTGCGTTTCGCAACGCGACACCGGGCGGCCACCTGCGCATCAACGCCTCCGGCCTGCTGACGCGCACGTTTCTGGTGCCGAGGCTGCCTGATTTTCTCCGCCAGTATCCGGATATCATCATTACCTTTGGGCAAACGGATCGTCTGGTTAACCTGGTGCGCGAAGGGATCGACTGCGTGATCCGGGTCGGCGTGCCGGAAGACAGCAGTCTGCGGCTGCGTCGGCTGGGCCATCTCCCGGAAATGACCTGCGCCAGCCCAACCTATCTCGCCGCCCACGGTACACCGCGCAGCCTGGACGATCTGGCGGGGCATAACATGATCGGCTTTGTGTCATCGCAGACCGGAGAAGTGATGCCGCTGAATTTTATCCGCGATGGCCGCACGGAGTCCCGGCGTCTGCCAGCCCGGGTGATGACTGATAATTCCGATACCGCCGCCGCGCTGGCAGCGCAGGGGCTGGGGCTGATTCAGGCTCCGCGTTATCGCTTCGAAGAGCAGCTACGGCGCGGCGAACTAGTGGAAGTGCTCGCCGCGTATCCGCCGGGTTCCTTACAGGTCAACGCCATCTATGCCGGAGAACGGCGGGCTTCGCGGCGTCTGGACGTGTTCCTGAACTGGGTCAGCGATATCTTTGCCGGAGCGTTATGAAGTTAATCAGGTTTCGGGCTGTTCTTTTTCCGCTGGCTGGAAAATCAGGGTGCCCGCCAGCAGGGAAACGCCGTTGTTGTCGTTAGGATGATTTACGCCGTCATAAACGGGAACGGCAGGGAAGTCGAACGGGCTAACGCCCTCAAGACAGGCGACATTGATGCCGAACTGGTTCGGATTGGAGCGCCGCTGGTGATGGGTATAGATGCCGCAGCGTGAACAGAAGAAGTGCTGTGCGGCCCCGGTGTTAAAGCGGTAGCGGGTGAGCAGCTCTTCGCCGCGAAGAAAGGTGATGCCACCCGCTTCGGCGGAGACCACCACTGCGCCGCGCATCCGGCAATAGGAGCAGGTACAGCGGCGAACGGTGTTTAAGCCATCGCTCAGTTTAACCTCAAACTGCACCGCGCCGCAGTGGCACTGGCCGTGATGAGACGGGGTTGATGTCGTCATATGCTTTCTCCTGCGTGGATTAGTGAGGATGCTTTCGCATGGCCCCGGTGGATGATGTGCCTGGCGGCGCTGCGCTTGCACAGGCCTACGTGCTCCAGCGTAATCCATTGATATATTGTGGTTTTGTAGGCCGGGTAAGGCGAAGCCGCCACCCGGCATCTTTCCACGGTGTAAAATCTAAGCGCGCCATCCCGGCGCGCTTTTTAATCAACTACTTTTTCTCCGGTAATGCCCATGCGAGAACATAATCTCCGGCTGGCGTCTCCATAAAATGATGTCCCCCCGCCGCAATGACCACATACTCACGTCCATTCTGCGTATATATCATTGGGTTCGCCTGGCCGCCGGCAGGCAGCGGGGCGCTCCATACGGTTTCACCGGTATTGATATCAATCGCCCGGATCAAATCATCCGTGGCGGCAGCAATGAAGATCAGGCCGCTGGAGGTCACCACCGAACCGCCGTTATTCGGCGTACCAATATTGATCGGCAAACCAGTCGGCAGGCCGAATGGACCATTGCGACGCGCGGTGCCAAGCGGACGATCCCACACGGTACGGCCATCGCGCATATCAATGGCGCGAATGCCACCGTAAGGTGGTTCCTTACACAGCATCCCGGTCACCGGCAAGCGCCAGCCCGCGTTGACATTCACCGCATAAGGCACGCCGATTTGCGGATCGCCTGCGCCTTCGGCATGGCCTTCATCGTGCGGATTATGGGTAATTTCATCGCGCGGTTTCCAGCCCAGCTTGTCGGCTTTGGCGCGCGGCACAAGGATATTGTAGTTCGGCATATCATTGTAATTGGCAATGATTAACCCGCGCTGAGGATCCACCGCCACGCTGCCCCAGTCCGAACCGCCGTTATAGCCCGGATACTCAATCGTATGACGATCGGATTCCGGCGGCGTGTACTGACCTTTATAGCCCGCTTTCTGGAACTGAATACGGCACACCAGCTGATCGAGAGGCGTTAACCCCCACATATCCTGCGGCGTCAGATCGGGCTTGCTCAAATGATGGAACAGCGAGTAGGGCTGCGTAGGCGAGCGCGCTTCCGGCTCGACGCCGCCGCCGGGGACCGCTCGTTCTTCAACACCAAACAGCGATTTCCCGGTACGACGGTCGAGAACATAAATCTCGCCCTGCTTGGTCGGCACGATAATCGCCGGAACGGTGCCGTCTTTGCCGGGGTAGTCCACGAGCGTCGGTTGTGAACCCTGGTCGTAATCCCAGACGTCTTTATGCGCCGTCTGGAACGACCAGACCGGCAGTCCCGTCTCAACATTAATCGCCGTCAGCGACACCGCGTATTTGTCTTCGGCCGCGGTGCGAGAACTGCTCCAGTAGTCGCCCGATGCATTCGCCACCGGCAGGTAGATAAGCCCCAGCTTGTCATCGCCGGTAAACGACGTCCAGACATCCGGCGAACCGCGTTTATAAGCGTCAGGCCCGGTTTTAGGCGTACTGTCGTCAGGGTTCGCCGGATCCCACGCCCATTTTAGTTTCCCGCTGCGCACATCGTAGGCTTTAATCACGCCCGGAGGACCGAACGCGCGCTGGCCGTCGATGGTCTGGTGACCGACTACCAGCGTATCGCGGATCACCACTGGCGCGGAGTTGATGGCCACATAGCCATCGTAAATTTCGCCCATATCCTCGGCGAGATTCACCGTACCCTGATTGCCGAAATCACGGCACACTTCGCCGGTTTTAGCATCCAGTTCAATGATACGCGCATCCAGAGTGCCTAAAATAATCCGCTGTTCGCACATCGCACCGGTAGTCGCTACGGCAGGTGTGGCGGCAGAAGCATTCTCCCCGGTTGAAATATGGCTGTTGGTTTGTGCATCAAACCAGGTCAGTCCACGGCAGGCCGCGGTATAAGGGATTGATTTGTCGCTGACTTTCGGGTCGAACTGCCATTTCTTTTTACCGGTCGCGGCATCGAGGGCGAAAACCTGGTTATGCGGCGTACAGGTATACAGCGTATCGCCTATCTTAATCGGCGTATTTTCGCCGCCCCAGCGCGCTTTAGGTAAATCGCCGGTGCGGAACTGCCAGGCGAGTTTCAAATCCTTCACGTTATCGGGGGTGATCTGCGAGGCGCTGACGAAACGCTGGGAAGCCAGTGAGCCGCCGTAGGTATACCAGTCGCCCGCATCAGGCTGCGAGGCTTTACCGGTTCCCGTGTCAGCCGCGTAAGAGTGCGCCCCTGCCGCCGGAACGTTAGTTGCAGGCGTGGTATTCAGGGCGGTAAACGGAAGCACTGCCGCAACAATAAACGCCAGAATAAAGATGCCCGCCAGCGAGCGGGATAGCGCACGGCTGATGCCGGGTTTCAGGCGCGGAAGCTGGAAAGCAAACACAATCCCGAGCAGCAGCATAATGTCGAAGCGCGGAACCCAGCGCCAGTAATCAAGTCCGGACTCCTGAATGGTCCAGATTAGCGTGCCAATAAATACCAGCGCAAACCAGTACACGGCGCTGGTTCTTCTGGCAAAAATCAGCGCGCCAACGATGATGCAGCCGATGCCTGCCAAAAGGTAATACCAGTTTCCACCTAACACCACTAACCAGCCGCCGCCAATCAGCATGGCCGCGCCGAATAATATCAGTACGGTGGCAAACAGGATATTCCAGACAGAAAGTCTGGGTATTCTATTTGAAGTCTCCAAAGTCTTTTCCTTATGCCATATTAAAAGTACGTAAATTTACAAATTATAATGTCTGCATTTGTAAAGTTAGTTTGTCTGACTTATAAATCAATACGCTTAAGGGAATACGTCACTTTTTGTTCAGGAATACTTTGCTAATTGCAGCTAAAACAACGTGCTACACTTAATAAATAATATTATTTCTACAGGTAACTATTCAGGTACGGTTACGCTTAGTTTTTAAAACAGCAAGGATCTCAGGGTTAATTCCACTCCCAGTAATATTAAAAAGAGTAAAAAACATTTTCTGAATGTTTTGGCGCTGATTTTCGATCTTATCTTTTGTCCCAGCCACATTCCGATTAATGCGGGGAAGACGGAAAATAACGACAGCGATAATTGGTTAAGGTGATACGCATCCTGCGCATAAAGTCCGGCGGCAAGCGCAAGCGTAGACACGGTGAAAGAAAGCCCCAGTGCCTGTACCAGTTCATCTTTACTGAAATTGAGCGTCTGAAGATAAGGCACCGCTGGCATCACAAATACCCCGGTCGCGCCGGTGATGATACCGGTACTTGCGCCAATTACCGGTGACAGCCAGCGTTCCTGCTTTTTCGGCACGGTAAAAACGGGTGTATACAGCGCGTAAGCCGCGTAAACGATCAGCGCCGCGCCAAGGAGAAAGCCGGACACACCAGCGTCGATACTGATTAAAAACGTCGAGCCTGCAAGCGTTCCGGCCACGATACATAACATCATCAGCCACAGCCTTGACCACAGAGCCGTCAACGCCGGACCAGAGAAAAGTTGCCAGACGTTAGTCACCAGAGAAGGAATTATCAGCAGCGCCGCCGCAACGGGCAGTGGCATAAAGGTGCCCAGCAATCCCATCGCCACCGTGGGCAATCCCATTCCCGTCACGCCTTTTACCAGGCCCGCAGCGATAAAGATGATGATCACATTGAGATAGTGTATTTCGCTCATCCGATTATCTTTTCAAAGTAAAAGAGCTGTCATTGAAGCAGCCTCACCGGTGGGGCACAATGTGGATTATTCCCCGCAGGCTACGGCAAAACCGAAGGCAAAAGGACGAATGCAATGAGACTGGATATGGCTGATTTACAGTTGTTTATTTGTATCGTCGATGCGGGCAGTATTACCCGGGGGGCGGTAAAAGCGCACCTGGCGCTGGCCTCCGCCAGCGAGAGGCTGCGGCTGATGGAAGAGGATGCCGGCGTGCCGCTGCTGGTGCGTCATCCGAGAGGCGTGACGTTAACCGACGCGGGGGAAACGCTGGCGAAGCATGCCCGTCCGCTTCTGGAGCTGCACCAGCAGCTCAGGCGGGAATTAAAAACGTTCGCGTCAGGCGCACGCGGCACGCTAAAGCTGTATGCCAACACCTCGGCGTTAACCAACTTTCTCCCGGCGCGGCTTGCGCCGTGGCTGGCGTCACATCCTGAACTGCATATCGAATTAGAAGAACGCACCAGCGCCGATATTATCTCCCTTCTTTCAACCGGCTCTGGTGAGGCGGGAATTGTGTCTGATGCGGTGGACGGCAATGGTTTAATTGCAGAGCCTGTCGCCGACGATCGTCTGGTGCTTATTATTCCCGCCGACCATAAACTCCATGAAAAACAGGCGGTCTCCTTTGCTGATATTATTGCTGAACCTTTTGTCGGGCTTTATTCGGGGAGCGCGCTTCAGGATCATCTTCACTTTCATGCCAGCGCGCTGGGAGGCGAGCTCAATATCAGGATCAGAATGAGTACCTTCGAAGGTCTGAGTGAAATGGTGGAGAAGGGCATTGGGGTGGGGATCGTGCCTGCGGTTATTGCCGCTAATTATCAATCACGTTTTCACTATCATCAGCTTGCGCTGACCGATAGCTGGGCCAGGCGCAAGCTGTGTTTTTGCTACCGCTCGTGGGAAGCGCTCAGCCCGGCAATGAAGCAATTAATCAACCATCTTAAAAAAGCCTGAACGTGCGCCGCCGTGGGCGGCGCAGGAAGGTTAATCCTGATGATCGGTTGAGGCCGACAGGTGTTGCCAGCGCTCAATCTCCGCCTGGCGCAGGGCCAGATCGTCACGCGCCATTTTCAGCGCATCCGAGCCGAGCAGCAGGTGCAGCGGCGGTTCTGCGGCATTCGCCAGCTCGACAATCGCCGCGCCGAACTTCACCGGATCGCCGAGCTGCTTGTGGTTAAAGTTCTTATACAGGGTTTCTGCCTCCTCACGGGCCTGCGCATAATCCTCAATCGGACTGCCGGAAAAACGCACCGAACGGTCATCGAGGAAATCGGTGCGAAACATCCCCGGCTCCACGACGGTAACATGGATGCCGAAGGGAGCCAGATCGCGGGCGAGATTGATGCTGAACCCCTCGACTGCGAACTTCGAAGTCCCGTAAAGGGTACAAAAATCAAAACTGACCAGCCCGCCAATCGAACTGATGTTGATGATATGCCCGGACCGCTGGCGGCGCAGTACCGGCAGTACGGCGCGGGTCATACGCATCAGACCATTGACGTTGGTTTCCAGCTGACGCTGGATATCCTCTTCCGGCGTCTCCTCGAAAAGGCCCAGTTGACCGTAGCCCGCATTGTTGACCAGTACATCAATCGCGCCAAAACGCGCCAAAGCGGCCTTCACCACCGCGTCGGGTGCCGCAGGATCGGTGACGTCCAGCGGCGTTAGCAGCAGACGGTCGGTGTACCGGGTAAACGCGCTGCTGGCGCTGCCGACGTCGCGGGCCGTCGCGACCACATTATCGCCTGCCGCCAGCGCCGCGCGCGCCATCTCCAGCCCGAGTCCGCGTGATGCGCCGGTAATCAGCCATGTTTTGCTCATAATGACTCCTGATATTTTGTGGATGTACGGATGATGTTGCAGGCTCAATGCTAGTGGGATGCAGGCGAGCAAAACAGGCGCATTCCTCTCTGATGATTGCCTGATTGTATTTATGGCGTTCACTTTGTAGTGAATAAACGGCAGTATAATTGCTCAATCATTACTTACGGCGGAGACAGGGCGATGGATGAGATGGTGTCGTTACTTAACAGGCTGGCACCGCACGAGGGATATACCTGCTCGCTACTGGATAACGTGCGCTTTATGCGATCCAACCGCTCGCTGGCGCGCACGCTGGTGGTCTATGAGCCGTGTATCGTGATTGTCTGTCAGGGGCATAAACGGGGCTATCTGGCGAACCGGGTCTACCATTACGATCCGCAGCATTATCTGGTCCTGTCGGTGCCGCTGCCGTTCGCAACCGAAACCGAGGCCAGCGCAGACGAACCTCTGCTCGCCGTGGCGATAACGCTGGATCTGCGCGTGTTGTCAGAACTGGCGCTGGCGCTGGAAAGCCCGGCGACGTCAGTGGATGCCGCCCCGGAAGGGATTATCTCCACGCCGCTGAATGGGCAACTGGCGGATACCGCGCTGCGCCTGCTGCGCGCGCTGGCCTGCCCGGAGGAAGCCAGCATTCTGGGGCCGCAGATCGTGCGTGAGCTGTATTACCGGGTGCTGATTGGCGATCGCGGAAACGCCATTCGCGCCGCGCTGGCCCATTACGGCCAGTTTGCCAGCATCGCCCGATCGCTACAGCGTATTCACGGCGACTGCGCGCAGCCCCTGCCGGTTACTACGCTGGCGGGCGACGCCGGATTGAGCATCCCTGCTTTCCATAAGCATTTTAAGCAGGTCACGGGCACTTCGCCGCTGCAATACATCAAGTCGATACGGCTTAATCAGGCGCGGTTACTGATGATCCGCGATAACCTGACCGCCGCTGCCGCCGCGTTTCGGGTAGGCTATGAAAGCCCGTCACAATTTAACCGTGAGTTTCGCCGCCAGTTTGGCCGTAGTCCGGGGGAGGAAGCCAGAGAGATGAAAGCGGCGTTCGCGCTGTTTCCCCCGGTGTAAACGCCTTCGCTATATAAACCGATCGGTGAATTATCTTCACCAGGCCATCCCATTTTGCAGGCATAGGGGCGGCACGCGCTGGCATTTATTATCCCCTTAACACGGTTTTGTGTTGCAAAAGGGGGCCCCATGAAAAAGCCAGAAGATATCGTCTTTCCTGCCGGACGGCAGGTGCTGTATGAGCAGAATCGTTATTCGCCTGCGGTGAAATCCGGCGGTTTTTTATTTGTCTCCGGCCAAGTGGGCAGCCGGGAAGACGGTTCGCCCGCGCCACAACTGGAGCAGGAGATCCGGCTGGCGTTCGAGAATTTGTCTGAGGTGCTGGCGGCGGCAGGGTGTACTTTCGCGGATGTGGTGGATGTGACCGTCTACCTGGTCGATCCGGATACCACGCTTGATACGGTGTGGAAAGTGCTGCCGGACTACTGGGGCGACGCTCCCTGGCCGACGCTGACGGGCGTGGGGGTCACCTGGCTGTATGGTTTCCGTTTCGAAATCAAGGTTATTGCCCGGTTGCCGGAGGGCGGCTGACGCGCGTCTCTTTAATTAAATCGATTAATGCCCGCAGGCTGGCGGGCATATGGCGATTAGCGGGAAACCACAGGCACAGGCCAGGGATCGGCGGGCACCACGGTTCGAGCACCGTCACCAGTCTGCCGTCATCCAGCGCCGCTCTGGCGTGCATCTCCGGAACGTACGCGATGCCCAGGCCGTTGAGCGCTGCGTCCACCATCAGCGGCGAACTGTTCAGCGTCAGCGAGCCGGGAACGTCCAGCGCAATACTCTGCCCGTGGCGGGCGAATTCCCAGCGATAGCGCCTGCCGCTGGGTAATCGCTGGCGGATACAGCGATGATGCGCCAGCTCGTCCGGGGTCATGGGGGCAGGATGCCGGGCCAGATAGCCCGGCGATGCCACCGCCAGAAAACGCACGTCTTCGCCAAAACGCACCGCCACCATATCCGCGGGCACGTCTTCTGCCAGACGAATACCCGCATCAAAGCCCTCTGCAACGATATCCACCAGCCTGCCATCGACCACCAGATCCAGCTCCACGCCGGGATAGCGCGCCTGATACGCTGGCACCACCGTATGCAGTAATAAGTAAATCGCCTCTTCGCCGCCGTTAATACGCAGCGTACCCAGCAGGCTGCCCTGTGCATCCGCTGCCTCTTCCAGCGCCTGCTCCAGCCCGCTCAGGTGGGGGGCGATACGTCGCAATAGCTGCTCCCCGGCGTTGGTCAGCGAGACGCTGCGGGTCGTCCGGTGCAGCAGGCGAACGCCGAGTCGCGCCTCCAGAGCGCGAATGGCGTGACTCAGGGTCGAGCGGGTGACGCCGGATAGATCCGCCGCACGGCGGAAACTGCGCTGTTCCGCTACCGCCATAAAGGCTTTCAGATCGGAGAGCGTTGGGGTCTTCACTGGTGATTTCATTTCACCTCTCCATGCTATTTGGTGTGTCTTATCATGCCAGTGATAGTGCCATAACCTGTTCCTGTGAGTTAACGCCTTTTACGGAGCACAGCATGAACATGAAAACCTGGTTTATTACCGGCACCTCCAGCGGACTGGGACGATTAATGACGGAGCGCCTGCTGGCGCGTGGCGATAGCGTTATTGCCACCCTGCGCAAATCCGGCGCGCTGGATGAACTCCAGACAAAATATGGCGAACGGCTGCGCGTTGTGCTGCTGGACGTCACGGATAGCGCCGCAATACGCCATGTAGTGACGCGAGCATTCGAAGAGGCCGGACGCATTGACGTGCTGGTGAGCAATGCGGGATACGGCCTGTTCGGTGCGGCGGAAGAGGTCAGCGAAGCACAGATTGCGCGGCAAATTGCCACCAACCTCACCGGTTCAATACAGCTGATTCGCGCGGCGCTGCCGTATCTGCGCCAGCAAAAGGGTGGGCGTATTGTGCAGATCTCGTCAGAGGGCGGGCAAATGGCCTGGCCCAACTTCAGCCTCTATCACGCGACCAAATGGGGAATCGAGGGCTTTATTGAAGCCGTGGCGCAGGAAGTGGCCCCGTTCGGGATTGACTTTATGCTGGCGGAACCGGGACCCACGGAGACCAACTTCGCTGCGGGCGTCGATATCGCCGAGCCGCTGGCCTGCTATGACGACACGCCAGCCGGTGACGTGCGGCGGGGGCTGGCGGCCGGGACGATTGCCATTAACGGCGATGCGGCGAAAACCGTGGACGCCATCATTGCTGCCGCCGATGCAGAGCGCCCGCCTTTCCGTCTGGCGCTGGGCAGCAAGGCATATCACTCCATTCGGGAAGCGTTAAACGGACGGTTGCAGGTGCTGGAGGACAGTAAAGCGGTCGCGCTGAGCGTGGATAAGGATGCGTGAACGGCTCAAGGCCCTTTTTTCGTCGGGCCTTTCACCGCTTTCATCTCGTATTCGCTCTCCGGGTCCATCGCGTTGACGGCTTTTTGCAGTTCCGTCAGGGCAAATTTGAGGGAAGCAACCTCTTCCCTCAATGCCTGGATCTCCTGCTCCTGGGTCAGCGAGCGGCTGTTTTTCGGGAACGCATGCAGCACATCTTCTTCATGAAACATCCGGACCTGGCGATTATCGACGGTAACCAGCTGATACTTCAGCCGTCCGCTGTTGATGGCGTTATAGATGGTCTTACGGCTGACCATCGTTAGCTCAATGACATCGCTGATTCGAAGCATCTTTTTCCCTTGCGTTCCCGGCGTCAACACAGTAAACCCGACAGCGTCAGTTTACCGTGTGATGACGGCGTTGGTGAACTCTTTTGCGATGTCCTCCGGGGCGAGTTCACACAAATAATCCACCTGTGCTTTATCGGCTAACAGGGCAAACAGCGACTGAATGATCGCGACCTTTTCGCAAGTGGGATCGATCGCCATCATGACAATAATCTCCGGTTTGACGATCTCGTCAGGTTCATCTGTCCGCTGAAATTCAATGCCGCTGCGGTTGATGCCGATAGCAAAGCCAGTCTGGTTCACATGCTCAAATTCGGTATGCGGAATGGCGATGCTATGGGTTTCCATAAAGATCCCGGTGGGGTAAATCTCTTCTCTGGCTAACACGCCATCGGCAAACGAGGCTTTCACCAGCCCCTGCGTCTCCAGCGTGGCCGCCAGCTGCCGCAGGGCATCGGTCTGGCTAATGGGATCGTTGAAAATCAGGACGCGTTCGGGGCTAAATAACATTATACCTCCTCCTTCTGCGCCGCTTCCGCCATCAGGATATTTTCCTGTTGCAGCTTGCGCCGGTTCCACAGCACCAGGCCAAGGGTACACAGGCTGAGCACCGCGACGCCCGCCACTTTAAAGTAGAAGCTCTGGATAATGACCCACGGCAGCATCGCGCCAGCGTAGTCCACGCTGCTGATGCTGGTGGTGCCCTGCGGCAGAGAGAATCCGGTACTGACGGCGGTACTGGTAACGATCGGTGCCAGATTCGTACCAATCAGCAGCGCCAGACTCAGGGTCAGCAAGCCGGTAAGCAGGGTACGGAACATGTCCCCCCGGCAGACGGCGGTCACCAGCACAAAGGCGAAAGGCAGCCCGGTCAGGGACGCGAAGGGCAGGAACTGATTGCCCGGCACGATGGCCGCCAGCACCAGCATCACCGGGATCATGAGCATGGAAACGGAGAGGGTAACCGGATGGCCAACGCTCACCGCCGAGTCCAGGCCAATGGCGATTTTGCCAAACGATCCGGCACGCGCCTGGGCAATTTCCTGAATACGTTCGCTGATCGGATAAACCCCTTCCATCAGCATTTTCGCCATTCGCGGAATAATGGTCATCACCGCCGCCATGGTAATCGCGGTCTGTAAAATCGCTTTGACCTCAATACCGGCAATAATCCCCAGCAGCGCACCGATAATGGCACCGAGCGAAGCCGGATCGCCTAAAATAGACAGCCGTTTTTGAATGGATTCGGTATCAATCTTAATATCCCGGACCACCGGAATACGGTCGACAATCGCATTGACCAGCCATGCCGCAGGCACAAATGACGCTGAGAAACCGTGGGGCACCGAAATAGAGGGCAGATTCAGATACTTTTCCACATCGTTACTGGTCCGGTCCGCAATCACCATCGTAATAACACAGTTTATTCCGGCAGCAAAAACGCCAAGCCACAGACTGCCGGTAATAACCGTGACCAGAGATCCGGTAAAGGCGTGGTGCCAGAGATTCCAGACGTCAACGTTTAATACCCGGGTCGTGCGGGTATAGAGCATCAGCATATTAATCGCCACGCACACAGGGATCACCAGCGCCCCGACGCGCGTACCCATCGCCACGGCCGCGGCGGCGGGCCAGCCGACATCCAGCACCGAGAAGTTCAGGCCAAAACGCTCGACAATGGCGTGGCTGACCGGCGTCAGCGAATCAATCATCAGGTTGACGGTAATACTTAAACCAATAAACCCGATGCCCACCATTAAACCGGCTTTAATCGCCCTGGACACGGGAATACGTAGCAGCAGCCCGAGGATCATAAAGATAAGCGGCATCATCACCGATGCCCCTAAATTAACAATATAGTCGACGATAAACATATATTATTCCTCGGCGAGAATATGTTCTTTCACGCTGCTGAAGACCTTATCCACGCCCATACCGGTTAACAGCGGCAGTGCATTAATCACCGGAACAGAAAGCGAAACGGGGGAAGTAGAAACAATAAAATCCAGATCGTCTCGTGTTTTCGCTTCCGCTACTGTGCCCTGAGAGATTCTGACTTTATCGAGCAAATTTTCTTTCTTCAGGAAATCCTGCAATTTATTTAAGGCAATGGTACTGGTGGCCACGCCCGCGCCGCAACAGATCATCATATGTTTCATCGGTAATCCCTCGTGTGTTTGTTAAGAGAGATTAAAGCATGTGATGAAAACCAGATGTGTGATCAGTGTGTAATTTTACACACTAAGTACACAAAAGTGCATGCGCTGTGATTTTACTCAGCCAGGCAGTCCCGGATCCGAAGTAATAAAACCTGAGTAGCAGCCTGCAAAATCACGGCAATCAGCCTGACGGAACCTCCCTGCTTTGGCTACCTGCCCCAGGAAATAAGCGGGGTCTGGCATGATATCCGCAGCAGATAAACGCTGCACAGGAATGCGAATAGCGAAGGTGAATAATTCATCGCATTATAGCTATACGATCTATCCATCCGGATTAACGGGAGAAACACGATGCACGTATTTGTCACCGGGGCTGGCGGTTGGCTGGGCTCCATGATTGTTGAAGATCTGCTGAACAACGGGCATCAGGTATCCGGTCTGGTTCGGGCAGATGAGCAGGCAGCCCGATTAACGGCGGCTGGTGCGCAGGCGGTTAAAGGCTCGCTTGATGACGTTGAGGTACTGAAACAGGCGGCGGCGAACGCTGATGCGGTGATCCACACGGCGTTCAACCACGACTTTTCGCGCTTTATGGAAAACTGTGAACAGGACAGGCGAACCATTGAACTGCTGGGCGATGCGCTGGCCGGGTCCGATCGTCCGCTGCTGGTGACCTCCGGTCTTGCTGGTCTGGCGAAAGGCGCGACGGAGCAGGATCTCCCTAATCCGGCATCGCCGCGCAAATCGGAAGCGGCAGCCAGAGCACTTCACGCGCGAGGCATTCATGCTGCCGCTGTGCGTCTGCCGCCGTCGGTACACGGTATCGGCGATCACGGTTTTCTGCCGATCCTGATCCGTCTGGCGCGGGAGAAAGGGATATCGGCCTGGCCGGGTAATGTCGATAACTGCTGGTCCGGCGTGCACCGCCGCGACGCGGCACGGGTCTATCGCCTGGCGCTGGAGCAGGGCGTGACGGAGCGGATTTACCACGCGGTCGCCGAGGAATCGATCCCCCTGCGGACCATTGCTGAGACCATTGGCCGCAACCTCGGATTGCCTTCCGACGAACGGGAGCCAGAACACTTTGGCTGGTTTGCCATGATGGCAACGGCGGATATGACTGTCAGCAGCGAATACACCCGGCGTTTGCTGAACTGGCAGCCGCAGGAAGCGGATTTGCTGACCGATCTGAACCATCCCGCTTACTATTCTCTCTGATAGTCTTCAGGGTGCCGCCCGCGCGTGGCTCCCTGTAACCGTTGTATAACAAATATTGTCCCGCCGGGGCTGGAATGTTACTATCGGGAAAATAGCCGTTTAGACGGCTAAAAACCGTTATGCATTGAGGAACCGCTATGTGGCAAGAGAGACTCGCGCACCTGGTTACTGCCTGTCACTGGATTGGGGCGAAAGGCTGGGCACCGGCAACTGGCGGTAATATGTCGGTACGCCAGGATGCAACCTGGTGCTGGCTCAGCGAGTCGGGACGCGACAAAGGCAGCCTGACCAGTGACGACTTTTTACAGGTCTCCATTGCCGACAATACCGCGCCCTCGGGGCGTAAACCCTCCGCCGAGACCGGCCTGCATACTTTGATCTACCGTCTGTTTCCGGAAGCCAACGTGGTTCTGCATGTGCATACCGTCAACGCCACCGTGCTGTCGCGGCTTGAAACGAGCCAGACGCTGACGCTTCAGGGTTACGAGATGCAGAAAACCCTTACCGGTCAGCACACTCATCTGGACGCCGTGCCCATCGCGATTTTCGATAACGATCAGGATATTGACGCGCTGGCCGCCCGTATTGAGGACCATGCGCAGACCCATCCGCTGCGCTACGGCTTCCTGCTACGCGGCCACGGCCTGACCTGCTGGGGGAAAGATATCGCTGAAGCGCGCCGCCAGCTGGAGGGGCTGGAGTTCTTGTTTGAATGCGAGCTTTTGCGCCGCCGTTATGCATGAATACAGCGCCCGACCGCGTGTCGGGCGAGCGCTGTAACATCAGGGCAGGCGAGGGTAAGCATCAGCGATCGCGTCGCCGGTAAAATTCGCGACCCAACCTTCCGGATTATCGAAAATGCGGATAGCGGTAAAATTCGGTTCAGATCCCATGTCGAACCAGTGCGGCGTCCCGGCTGGCACCGAGATCAAATCGTTTTTTTCACACAGTACCTGATAGATCTCATCGCCGATATGCAGGCAGAACAGCCCTGCGCCTTCGACGAAGAATCGGACTTCATCTTCCCCGTGGGTATGCTCGTTGAGGAACTTCGCCCGCATTGCTTCTTTCTGCGGGTTATCAGCACGCAGGCTGATCACGTCCCAGCTCTGATAGCCCTTCTCGGCAACCAGTTTATCAATGGCGTGCTGGTAAGCATTGATAACCGTCTCCGGCGTCGGGGACTCTCCCAACTGCCGGTCGGCCTGCCAGCGCTCAAAACGCACGCCTTTGGCATTAAGCTGCTGCTGGATCTCACCGGCGTCGGTGCTGTGCCAGACCGGCTGGCGGGCGTCCTTATCTGAGAAAATGGTTAATGCGCTCATGAAGGGAGTTGCTCCGGGTAAATGTCGTCAAAACGCTGAACCTGCGGATGATGGCTGGCCGGATCGCGATCCTCGCGCACCAGTTGCAGCGTGCGCAATCCTGCCTCTTCCGCCGCGTCGAGCTCCTGGTGAATATCGGACAGAAACAAAATCGACGCCGGGGGATGCCCCAGTTGTTCAGCAATGTTGCGGTAAGACTGCGCTTCACGCTTCGCACCGATCCGCGTATCAAAATAGCCGCTGAATAAATGAGTAATATCACCTTCATCGCTGTAGCCAAATAACAATTTCTGCGCCGCAACGGAGCCTGAGGAATAAACATATAAATCAACAGACTGTGACTTCCATTTCTCCAGCGCGGGCAATACGTCCGGGTAGAGATGGCCGGTAAAATCGCCGTTAACGTAACCCTCCTGCCAGATGATCCCCTGTAACGCCTTCAGCGCCGTCGACTTACGATCTTCATCCATAAAGGCAAACAGGGTTTCTGTCAGCTCCTGCGCCGTCGCCGCTGGCTGGTGGATTTCCTCGCGCAGGTTATCGAGGATCGTTTTTACCGGTTCGGCGTACTGCTGCGCGTGCACAAACGCCGCCAGCCGCTCGCGGGCGTAGGGGAACAGCACGTCATGCACAAAGCGAATGTCGCTGGTGGTGCCTTCAATGTCGGTCACAATAGCGCGGATCATGGTCTCTCCAGAGTGGACGTTGCGCCAGGCGCAATCAGGGTATTGTTATAGTCGTCTGGACGTCTATGCGTCTTTAATAGCAGAGGTTAACATTGTGTTATGGGAGGTTCAATAAGGGGATGAGCGGGGGAAGCACCTGTAAAAAACGAAGCCCGGCAGTGTGGGGACACTAACCGGGCGTCTGACCACAACATTATACGAGGTAATGCTATGGCTTCCGCTAATAGTACCATATCCGCTCGCCCTGAAAATCGTGTGTTTACCTTTGTGACGGTATCTTTTTGCGATGAACTTCCTGTTGTTGGCAGCTTGTCAGTCCCGGAGGCACATCATACATAATCTGATAACCACTCCGATCCCGACATCCGCAGATTTATTCCAGGTGGCTGACCTGTGTACCGCTTTTGCAACTGAGCTGGTGGAAAGCAAGGATGTTACTCAGCGTCTGGCGCTATCGGGACGTTTGTCTTACGCGCTGACTGCCTTACGTCTGCTATGTGATGCCGATTTGCCGGCGCACCTGAAAGAACAACTGACGGTAGATGAGTTGCCTGCGCCATGCGTTCCGGATTGTTGGATAGATTCCTGGCTGCTGGTGGAATACGCGCAGAGCTTAACCCCGGCGCTATTAAGCTGTGCCCTGCCTTATACTGTGACGGTGCATTTAACCGGGTTGCTGCACGACTTGGTTATTCTGATGGCTGACTATCTGAAGCAGCCCTACCTGGAACGAGAGACTGCTGATTAAAGACGGCCTATAGTCATTGTATTTTTTTGTTGCCTGCGATGAATTCGCCACAGTACAAAAAAAAGCGTAATGATAATGAAGGGGGCCGCGTGATGTATTCGGGTTGCACGGCCGCCCAAAACCTCCAGGGTTATTTTATATCTGCTGCATGTTGCTTTGCTTTCTCAATAGCGTGTGCATCAAATATATAATGCTCATAACCATCGGTTATATTCTTAATTCTGTATATTTTCCACTTTCCGTCTTCTTTCCTCATATAGACACCTATTTTATACGTCTGATTGTTTTCGCAACCCAGCCAGACATCAACGTATTTCCCCCCCAAATAATCCTTAGCCTTACCCACTCTCAGCAAAGGGATCCAGTCGGCGGAATAGTCCTGCGCATACGTGTAGTAATCCGTATCGATGATTTCCTGCTCATAAATATGAGAAATAATATCAATCCGGGTTAGTGTGTCGTGCGAAATATAATCACTCATTATTTCACGGGCAGGCTTTATTTTCCCAGGACTGTTAGCAAAAACATCTAGATAGTATGTATAGAAATCCGATACACGCTTTTCTGCGTTATCTCGCCCCGAACTACAGGCGGTAACGGCAAGCATCATGAGAACAACGTAAAGGACTCTCATTAATCTTTCCTGTGCATTTGATATGCCGGTCTTGATGAGCTGTTCATGACATTCACGCCACCCGCCTGGATCGTCCGCCGTACCCAGGTAGCGCAGTTATTAGTCGGCCCCGGTTCGGCGTGGCTTTTTGCCCAGTTACCGGCGGTCCTTTTGTCCCATCCCATCATTATTATCCATTCCAACTAAAGGAGTGGCTAATAGACACCCAATTAATCACAGGTGTTAATCATTTTGTGCCGCAGAAAGCGCAACGCGAGGAGGCTACCTGGCATCCGTTCGCCAGTCTGCGTGAGGTAGGATCATACAGGCACAAAAAAGCCGGGTGACCCCGGCTAATATTCATTTTGCAAACTGCTGCGCTGGCAGTCAGATTTTGACATCGGCAGGATTGTGTTTTTTTAACCAGTCTTTAAGCGCTGCATCCATCCGTGTCTGCCAACCTGCGCCAGTGGACTTAAACGCATCCACGACGTCTGGTGAGCAGCGAATTGTTATCCGTGTTTTCGTGGTTTCTGCTGTAGGCCGTCCACGACGTGCTTTTATCACCTTTCTGAGTGGAACCAGTTTGATATCTGGATTTTCAAGCAGCATAGCATCTGGATCGGAAGCCACGGCTTCACGAGTTTTTGCGTCCTCTTCATCCGTGGGGAAGAGGGTTCCGGGCTTAAGTTTCGGCATATCGTCTCATCTCCTGTCTGGTTGCGAGGCGCAGGCTGATAATTCTACAGACTGCAAAATCATTGGATTCCGTGAAGCAAACCGAAAACATTCTGTTTCCGAGGTATGCAATTCCGTAGGTAAGCCCCACGAAACGAATTTCTCCGTAATCAAAACGGTCATCCTCAAAGATAACCATGTTTTCCCAGTCAAGCCGCTCCGCATCTGCGAGAGAGTATCCATGCTTGTTCTGGTTAATCCTATCCTTGCCTGGATCGAATGTAATTTTCATATGATTATTGTATGTACAATAAATGGAAAAGCAACAGGAAAATGCCTGTTGGCATCTGCTCAGCTATCTGGTGTTTCTGACTTTTTGCGTCGCTGTCGGCGCTTTATTTCACCCCGCAATGCAGTAACGATGTATTGTGCGGCTGTTTCACCTTCGTCCATTGTTTCCTCAACGTCTTTAACCACGTCATGCGGAACACGCGCCTGCATTTTTTGTGATTTTGCATTAACGTTAGGTGTTGGCATTACTGAATCCTCTCTTTTACGGTGGGTGACAGTATACCGTAAAAAAAATCAAATCAAAGCGTTGACGTGGAGCACACTTAATAACTATAGTGGAGCACACCTTGATTTTGTCGAGGTGAAAAAAACGAAGCCCGCAGGTGCTACCAACACCAACGGGCCTCTAACCAACACGTTATGGAGACTAACGCTATGGCTTCCGCTAATAGTACCACATCCGCACGCCCTGAAAACCGCGTGTTTATCTTCCTTGCCCTGTCCCGCGCTGACCTGCACGCCAGACCGCACCGGGAGCAAATCATCGCCACCAGTGAACGCGAAGCGCGTCTTAAGCTGGTGGGCCGCTACGTGCTTTCTTTCGCTGGCCGTCTGCCAGTACCGGAGGCATATCATGGATAATTTGATCACGACTCCGATCCCGGCATCGGCTGATTTGTTCCAGGTCGCTGATATGTGCGCCACCTTTGCCATTGAATTGCTGGAAAGCGCGGATGCTACCAAAAGTCTGGCGCTGCAAGGGCGCTTATCCTGTGCTCTGACCGCCCTGCGCGTGCTGTGTGACGCTGATTTGCCTCCGCACCTGATAGAACAACTGACGGCAGATAAACTGCCTGAGCCATGCGTCCCGGATTGCTGGTTTGATTCTTATGCCCTGGTGGAATATACGCAGGCATTAACGCAGGCGCTTTTAAGCTGCACTCTGCCTTGCGCTGTAACCGAACAAATTACCGGGCTATTGCACGATCTGATTATCCTGATGGTTGAGCACCTGAAACAGCCATATTTAGAGCGGGAGGTGGCAGAATGAATGCCTGTAAGCAACTTTCAAAAGTAGTTTTACCTCACGTCCGCCGCTATACAGAAGAGGAGTTATCCCGCCTCGATTTTTTTTGCAGATGCTACATCATGAACGCCGGGAACTGCTCTGCCGCTTTAGACAGACACTGGATGCCGCTGGCGTTGAATATGTGGAGGCAGATCATGCATAAATTCACCTGGCTGTTTCTTGCTACCAGCACAAATCCAAACGCGTTGTCTGCCGAGCTGTCAGGCGTCAGCGCAGTGAGTCTCTTTCAGGCGAGGGCGCTGGCGTATCGCGCCAAAACGTTTTGTGACTGGATGCCGGTTGCCGGCGCTAAACCTGTAACAGTGTTACAGGCGTAAGAATAACTTGATAGCGGCTAATCCCTCCGCGAAAAGGGCCACCTGCCAGCCAGGGGCGGTAATGCCTGGTTAATTTGCAATATCCATTTCCTGACCTTGCCGGAAAGGTCGTTAAACACCGGCATACTATCCTTCGGCGCGTTGTTTCCTGCTGACTTAGACAATATCCACCATGCAGATCCAGCCTTGAGCATCTTGCATAGCTGTTTGTAGCCAATTACAAAGTGATGTGATTTTCTTTGAGATAGGTTTCAAATGGTATGCCAAGTACACTCGAAATCTCCTGATAATATTCCAGTAGTAGGGTCTTTTTTGTTGCTTCGTCTGGGGCCATCATTTCAATAATTCGAACTGTAGAATTACCTGGGAGGGTATCAAGGTGTTTCATGAATGCTTTGTTCACCTCTTCGTTGATAAAGTCATCTTCAGTAATTCCAAGAATGCTGGCGATACTTTTGGCATCGCTCTGAATGCTTTCAATAAACACCTGATTTGAGCTTATGAATAACTGACGTGCATCTTCAAAGCATTGTTTACGGGTTTTCATTTTTCACCTTCAATGTGGCTTTTCAGTTTTACTCATTTTTGCACATGGATGGGGGTTTTAGCTGAACATTTATGGTTTTTCGTTATCCATGATGCTCTGTAATGACCGCTGTGAAATATCCTATAAATATCCTGGAGAAAAACAAAAGGGCCGGAGATTTCTCTCCAGCCCTTGCTGTATCTGGTGGCCCCTGCTGGACTTGAACCAGCGACCAAGCGATTATGAGTTAGACTGCAAGATTCTACCTAATTATACTTAATATTAATTTTCAATGTCTTATGCACATTCAAACCGCTGTATAAATAACCAGAAATACTCTAAAATACTCCTTTGCGGTATCCTATAGGTATCCTAGAGGCAAACAAGCGATTCACAGGATACCTTGATCGCTTGGTATGGGGTGTTTGTGGAAACATTCAAATTCACTAAAGTTAAGCTGGAAAACCTTCCGTGTGCTGAACAAGGTCAGGTTGAGTACGGCGACACCGTTGTCAATGGTTTGCGCGTCCGGGTAGGCCGTAGCGGCATTAAAAGTTTTTGTATCTCCAGAAAGCGCAACGGTAAATTTATCCGGGCTACGCTGGGCCGCTTCCCTGACCTGACGATCGACAATGCCAGGGCAAAGGCGCTTGAGCTACTAGGGGATGTTGCCACAACCGGACAAAACCCTAATGTAGTAAAGCGTCTTAACGAGAAAGCCTTAGTGACTCTCGCTGTGGCGCTGGAAACCTATATCACCAGTCGTGATCACCGGCTGAGCGCTGACACCGCTAAACAATATCGCTCTATCCTTCAAAACTTTTCAGGTGACTGGATGAGTCAACCTATTGCCTCAATTAGTCGTGAGCGCGTGGAAACACGGCATAAAGCCATTACTGATGGAACTATATGGTTTGGGGCAGACAAAACTACTCTGCGCGCCGGGGTAGGTTCGGGCAGCAAGGCCCAGGCTGATCTATGGGCGCGGGTGCTGCGTGCTATCTATCGCTTTGCTCACGATCATTATCGGGACGGTGAGGGTAAAACTCTCTTACCTGATCCGCCGACCCTGGTGCTGAGCACAAAAAGGAAGTGGCATGGTACTGTCAGGAAGACGGAACGCATCCGCACGAATGAGCTTTCCCGATGGTTCTCTGCTCTGGCTTCAGTGCGCAGTACAGCAGAGCAGGCTCGAGACGACATAGCCGCTGCGGTGTGTGACGCAGTAGAGATGGCCATTTTCACCGGCTTGCGTAAATCCGAGATACTCGGGCTGTCGTGGGATCGGGTAAATCTGGGAGCCCGCTATTTCTGGATAGATACTACCAAGAACGGTGACCCGCTTGAGTTGCCAATTACAGATACACTGCTTCAGCTTTTCCGCCGGCGCTTGAAAATAACGGCAGGCGAGCACGGTTTGGTTTTCCCGGGTGGTAAGGGAGAAATTAAAGAGTACAGGCATATTATTGCTCGCATCAGCGCCGCCACCGTTCCTGAGCATAACACTGATATGGTTCAGCCTATCCTATTCAAGTGGCATGACGGCCGCCGGACGTTTGGCACTGTCGCCGAGCTGGTGGGTGTCGGTAATTATATCCTCAAGCGGCTGCTTAACCACCGAACTATGAGAAGCGCCGATGTAACCCAGGGCTATCTCCATTTCAGCGCGGATGAACTGATGGATCCCGCCTCTCGCATCGAGCGCTCCATGCTTGAGCACGCCGGAATTATCGAAAGCAAAGCATCTTTGGAAGCGAAGCTCTTGCTCGCTCTTGGAGAGCTTAGTGATGCTGAAAAAAGAAAAATACTTTTTAATCTGACCAATACGCAGAGTAAAGATTATGGAAATAACAATTAGTTTTGCGCCATATTATATTTTCGCTGGAGATATAAATGATACTTTCGTGTATTTTCGTTCTGTATGTGAAAAGCTTAGTCAAGTATCAATATGCGAATCAATGGGAATAGATGTTCAAAGTATCTCGCCATCAGATAAGGAAGAGTTGATTAATTATATTTCCTCTCAAGAATACACCCTATGGCTTAACTTTATTCCTGATGAACCGCCACCAGCACTAGCTTTCAGAATTAATGCTAAGTCAGGAACGGAGGGGGATTATTTCTTTCGGTCCGCCGTAATATTTGAGCTTATGGGGATGACAGACCTTTGCTATGCCATGAGGATGGAGTTTTATGGCCTGGTTGCAAATGATATGTTCAAAGATATCCTAGGACAAGAGGTTGAAAAAGACGTTATTTCCCATGTTAATAAAGCTAAAGCGTCTAAACCAAGGCATGTTCACTATGAGGAAGTTATTTCTGTAATAAAAGCTACTTGGGAAAAATATCCAAATGCTAGCCAGACGGGTATACATGAGGCGCTGTGTTCACATTATTATGGAAAAGTCAGCCGTAATGCTCTTGCCAAATGGATCTCTAAGTCTGGATTACGTCCCCCAAAACCAGAAAAGTATTCATCATTTGAGCTTGTGCTACCCCATTAGCATGCTAGTGGGGTGCAATAGCATGCTACACACCCTATCTACCATGCAGATGTACTCATATAGCCGGGTAAGTGGCTAAAATTTAATTACTCCATCATAGATATTCATCACCGATGTTAACTAACAATACACGGTGATAAATATGCGTCTAACCACTTCCTCGATATCCCTTGAACGGCTTACCCGCGCAGAAGCTGCTGCCTATCTTGGAGTCAATGCTCAAACCCTAGCTAACTGGGCCCATACCGGAAAGGTCGAAATTCCACACCACAAAGTAGGGCGCAAGGTCATTTACATGAAAGCTGATCTTGATGGCTATCTGGCATCTACACGTCGTACGCAGACAGCTTAAGGGGCAGGTATGGCGCATAAAACAAAGGCGGCCCCACATGGCCGCCAGTGCTCTATAACGAAACAAATTCAGCATACCAGGACTTGCGCTGGTGGTCAAAACCTAAGCAGAGGACAAAATTGTCCTTTCTGTACGCTTGGAACTGCGGCATTGGCACAGTTAGGGTGTACTGCATTACAGCATACTACGCAGAAATCACGTAGTTGCGAGCATTACCCAGTTTCAAGAAACCAACCCTATATGATTGGGGTGGTTTTGCTTGGCTCATCTGGAGTTGCAAAAATGCAACTCGGTCAACTGCCGTATAACTTCCGCCATTGGTGTGGGTATGCGGCAGTGCCGTACACCCTAAAAGAGATCTCCCCAAATTTGGGGAGATTAGTTTTTATCACATCGCTGAAGCAGCGGGGGTATGCTGCATTGCAGTACACCCCGAACAAATCCCCTAGTTTCGACCATTACCCAGATATTGGGTGTCACTCCTTGTCGGCTTCTTTGGTCTTCTTACGCTGGCGGCGTTTGATCTCGCCCTGCATTGCAGTGTTAATAAACTGCCCTGTGCTCTCGCCGGGATCCTTTACTGACTCCATGCCCTCAATGATTTCGTGTGCGATTCGAGCCGTCACGGATTGTGATTTTGCATTCTTTGAACCGGTTGCCATGTCTACATTCTCCAAAATTGAGTGTAAGACACTATACACGAAAAATTATTACTTGGAAGCATTGACGTGTAAGACACTTGCGGGCTATTGTGTGTCTTACACCTTGTTTGAGTTAAGGTGCGTAAATAGCGAAGCCCGGCAGTGCGCCAACACTAACCGGGCCTCTGACCACAATGTTATCGGAGCTAACAATATGGCTGAATTACAGCATACCCAAACTCGCCCCAAATATCAGTATCGTTTTCTGGCACTGAGTGCCATCGGTTGCAACGTCATACACATCATCGCCACTACTGAACGAGAAGCCCGTAAGCAATCCCCCGCTGGCTGCGTAATGGTATTCGCTGGCCGTCTGCCAGTTCGAGAGGTGACTCATGGCTGATATGCATAAATTTCAGTTACTCATTAACTGCTATCACGAAATTTCCCCTGATGAAGCTCAGGAAGTTTTAAAGATTGCCAGCGAAGCCGGGGATACTCTCGCACTTGGCGTGGCTGCTGTTGGTGAACTCATGTTCCACGCGTCAGACAGTGAAGGGTACGATCTGCAATCCATACGCTCCAGTATGTTTAATATCGGATTACTGATGCGCTGCCTGGGCAACTTTCAAATGGCGATCCGTACAGCTGAAGAAAACGCTGAATATGCGCTACAGCAAGCGGACAAAGGAGGTGCTCAGTGATCAGCAATGTAAAATTTAACGAGCTGGAAAAGCGTGTGGATCTGCTGGTGGAAAAGGTCATAAACCTTGAAGCGCAAGTCCATGCACTCACTGACAGCCAGGGCGGAGAAATTCCGCCTGGAATGACTCCGGTCGCAACGCTGGCGGCGGAGTTCGGCATCTCGACAAAAAAAGCCGAAGAGCTGGCAAAAAATACGGGTGTCATGCTGGTGAAAATGAAAGCCGGCGGCTTTATTGCTCCTGATGAGAAATTCAGGGAGGCGGCCCGGTTGGTGTTACGTAGTGCGAAGCGTAAATACGGATCCGCCTACTGGTTTCATCCGCTTTTAGGCAAGTTCCAAATGAGTGGGGGACTGCCAAAATGACAGAGCAGATTACAGCAGTAGAAGTTGTTTCAGATGCGCTCTTCGCGTGCTCTTACTTATGGGCGCATGGCCGCCCTTATAGCCGCAGCGATCTGGAAAAAGCCCTCCACCAGCATAAAGATACTTCCACCCGGTACGGTAAGCTGGTGGCGCGTCTCAGGACTCTTTACGCAATGCCCTATGAGGATATGTGTACCGCAGGCTTTTTGAATACGGATAAAGACAAGGCGATCAAGTCGCGTCGGGCAGTTCTTATGGAGGAAATCGGGGAAGAAGAGCTTTATGAATGGCTGAGAGACTTAGAGCGTGTGCGGCGGGTTTTTCCTGAGTCGGCCCCCCAGCAGCAACGCACGAAATTACCGCTCTCCCGTGGCTCTGAGGGATTCAATGCGCGACAGGACTATGTGGTTAAGCACTTTCTCCCGGCACAGTCGCTATGCAGTATCTACGGCCCCAGCGGATCGTATAAGAGCTTCTTGGCGGTTTCATGGGCCTGCCATATCGCCGCCGGGCGTAGATGGGCCGATAAAAAAGTGACGCCGGGAGCGGTGCTCTATGTGGTGGGCGAGGGTGGCGTGGGCGTACCCCGGCGTATTAAGGCATGGGAGCAGGTCCATAAACAACAGGTTGATAATCTCTGGCTGGTTAACCGTCCCGTTTTCCCGGTGCGGGAAAAGGAAGTGAATGAAGTGCTGCTGGCGGCCCGGCAGATTGAAGAAGAAACTGGCGCTCCTGTACGTCTCGTTGTGATCGATACGCTGGCCCGTTGCTTTGGAGGCAATGACGAAAATGATGCCCGCGACATGGGCGCATTTATCGAGGGCTGCGATGTGATAAAGCAGAAGACAGGCGCTACCGTGCTGGTTGTTCACCACTCCGGTAAGGATGAAGCGAAAGGGGCGCGTGGCTCCAGTTCTTTCCGGGCTGCTCTTGATGCTGAGTTCAATGTGAAACGGGAAGGGGAAGGTAAAGCACTGATCCTTTCATGTACCAAAATGAAGGATGCGGAGGAACCCGAGCGCCACGCCTATGACCTCCGGATGGTAGAGCTTTACGCAGACGAAGACGGAGAGATGATCTGTTCGCTGGTGGTACGTGATGTACCACGTGAAGCAAAAGAAATCGATCCGGATCTGGCTGGTGTATCGAAACTCAGCGGTAACCACATGGCGCTCTGGCAGGCAATCAGAAGCCGGACGGCAAAGGGGGAACCATGCACCCTGGCAGTGATCCGTGATGACCTTAAAGCCACGGGGATTGATACCAAACACTTTGCCCGCTGGGTCAAAAAGCTGACAGATAATGGACTCATTATTCAGAGCGGAGAAGTGCTGAAAGTTCAGTCATTGCGGGAAGTGGGTCAATAAGTGGGGAGCGTGTGGGGATGGCGGGGAATGGAGCCTATGATTCCCCACATTGCCCCTGTATACAGGGAGTAAGTGGGTAATTTGGCTGAACCCCGCATGATTACTGGCTTTGAGGAGTTTTTTAATAAATGCTGGTGGGTAGCATATGGGGAAAGGTGTAAAGTGGGGAAGTGGTGGGTAAAACTCGGAGGGGATATGGCTGGTAAAAGAAAATATGTATCAGAGTTTTCAGTTGGCATAACATCTGAAGGGTGGTTAATGATTACCCCTGACCAACTCCATGCAGATGGGAAAATGAGAGAGGAACATCAGATAATATCTGATAGCTGTCATATTTATATGATTTGCAAAAGGCCAAAGGCTACATGCTCTCCCGGAACTCCAACCCTCGAAGACGGTTATTTATCTGGAAGTATAATCAGCCGTGTGAGTGGTGAGGAAGTTTTGTCAGAATATTGTTTTCCATTTGAGTTTGAAGAAGAAGAATGTGAAATTAAAGTAGCTCCCTATCCGCACAGGAAAATTTATACAATTAACTCTGATGGAGAAGAAGTAAGATTCTGGCCAAGTGATATAATAGCATTGCACACAGGGAGTAAAATATATTTTGAGTTAGAGGTGCTTTATGTCGGGCAAGCGTATGCGGAAGGCAAAAGAACAGCTATTGATAGGCTAAAAAGTCACTCAACACTTCAAAAAATTTTAGCTGAAACTATGTATGACTATCCAGATGACCAAGTTTTTATTGTGATGGTGCAATACGATAATTATTTTTTAACATCCAGTTTTAGTGGGAGAGATAAAGAAGCTATTGCAGGAGAAGAAGATAATCTACGTTTGAAAAGCATCATTTCAAACCCATTGTCGTTGAAGGAAATAATATGTCTTTCAGAGGCGGCGTTAATTAGATATTTTCAACCAAAATATAATGAAATTTATAAAAATAATTTCCCGTCGCTGAATCAAAAAGTTCTTTCAGTATGTTTTGGTTTGGATTTCTCTGGTTTGTCTGTAGAAATAGAACTATGTGATTCTCCATTTGAACTATATTCAGATGGAATAAAGGCTCGCCATCATCATACGGCTGCCTTCAATCTTGTTGATGAATCAGAAAGGCTGGGTTTTTTTACATTTAGTAATGGTGTTGATATCCCGAAGACGATGGATGGTACGATATCAATGAAAAAATAACGGCTTACAATTAGAAGGCGGGCCTTTTGACCCGCCTTACCTACTAACATCGTAATAACACCGGAGGTCTGTCGCCGGAGGAAGCGACAGATTAAGCATAGCAAAGAGTTAATCAATTCAAATATTCATATTCATATTTTATACATCATTGCATCCATTTGCACACGGTTGCACGTCACTAATGATTTTGATGTGGTGTTAACATTATCTATGTAATTAAAACGTAATTTATCAGAGGTTATTTATGCCAGATATATATGCACCTACACAGCTTGTGCGGGTTGTGAATGCTGAGGACATCCAGAAACAGCTAAAAACTCTGTTCACTGATTTATTCTTCACGCGTTCTGTCACGTTTGAAACCCGCGATATCATCCTCGACACAATCGACGATCCAAACATCCCGATCGCAGCGTTTTGCTCGCCAATGGTGGGGAGTAAAGTAGCTCGGGATGAAGGATATGAGTCAAAATCCATTCGTCCGGGTTACATGAAGCCGAAAAGCAGCATCGATCCTAATAAGCTGGCTGTCCGGCCCGCTGGCGTTTCTCCTGAGCAATATAGCACGCTCGACACCCGCAATATCAAGATTAAGCAGGCACTGCTAAAGCAGTCGCTGGCTATCCGTGCACGTATTGAATGGCTGGCGGTGCAGGCTGTCACCACCGGCAAGAATGTTATTGAGGGCGAAGGCATAGAGCGCTACGAGCTGGACTGGAATATTAAATCACAGAACATCGTCACCCAGGCGGGGGCCGCCGCGTGGTCAGGTAAAGACAAAGCGGCGTTTGATCCTAATGATGACATTGAAACCTATGCAGAGCTTAGCGAAGGGGTGACGAACATCATCGTCATGGGTGGCAACGTCTGGAAGAAATACCGCTCCTTTAAGTCGGTAAAAGATATGCTGGATACTCGCCGTGGCTCCAATTCACAGCTCGAGACAGCGCTTAAAGACCTGGGTGACTCCGTGAGTTTTAAGGGTTACATGGGAGATGTGGCTATCGTGGTCTATAGCGGCCGCTATAACGACGAGGATGGGCAGGAGCAGCACTTTCTTGATCCGGATCTGATGGTGCTGGGAAATACAGCCCTACAGGGTATCGTCGCCTATGGCGGTATTCAGGACCCTGAACTTATCCGTCTGAACATCACCAAAGCAGAAATGGCCCCCAAGAACTATATCGTTCCGGGTGATCCGGCGATTGAGTATGTTCAGACCCACTCCGCACCGCAGCCGATCCCGGCACGTATCAACCGTTTTGTCACTGTTCGCGTGGCATAAGGATCCATTAATGACGACACATTACACAGAGCTTGTAGCCGGCACTGAGGCGCTGGTAACCACGCTGGGGATTTTCGCTGGTGGTAAAGGGGTAATCCCTGCGCTTACTCCTCTCATGCAGGATGAAGCCAGCGGTGAACTGGTGGCATGGGATGGGAAGCTAACAAGCCGGGCTGTCTATGCGTCCGCCATTCAGATCGACACGGACAGGCAGACGAAAGCACAGGTATATAAAACGGGTGTGCTGAATGTTGATGCGTTGAACTGGCCCGAGTCTGTGGAAACCCTGAGCGCAAAAGTCGCCGCGTTTGTCGGTTCTGGTATTTCTGTTCAGCCACTGGCTAATGTCTGAGGAATAAATGATGAAGCATAACGATAACGATCTGATGGCAACCGCAAATACTCTCTGGCCTGACAGCGATGTGAAAGGCCTGTTGGATCTGGCAGACAGAATGAATATCAGTGAGCGCCTGGTTGATATGAATCAGGTGATGGAGATAACCACTCTGAGCCGCCGCACATTGCTGAACCTTGAAGCCCGGAGGGAATTCCCCGAGCGCGTGCAGGTCACCTCAGGGCGTAAGGCATGGTATCTGAGCGAAGTTGTGGAGTGGATCAATAACATCCCACACAGCCATGGTGAGTGTCAGGTACCTGTACCAAAAAAGCCTGATGCCGCGCTGTGCCTGAAGGCCGAGCGCGTGCGCCGTCAGGCGCGGCAAGGGAAGCACAAGAACCTTGGGTGATAGAGGTCAGGGCCGCAAATGATAGCCAATCTCATATTTGCGGGTCCTTTCCGGCATCCCGGGCGCTTACGGGGCGTCGACCTCGCAGATTCGCGCTATTTATGAGATGTTCTGAATTGCTGGTGGTGGTGTTGTTGTTTGTAATATCTAAATGAATTTATTTGTTTTATTTAATGCAATACACCCACCTGAACATTCAAAAAAACAATACAGAGGTAAAAATGACCCAGCATCTGCTGAATAAGAAGAACATGGCGAAAAGCTGTAAGGTCGGTGTGACTGCTTTCGATAAATGGGGAATCGAACCTGTTCAGCGTGCCGGGCGGGAGGCGCTCTATGATGTCGCCAGTGTCCTGCGTAACCGGCTGGATAATGAATTAGGCAAACTGATTTCGCAGGGCGATGATGTTGATGATGCCGAACTGCTCAGGGCAAGAATACGTCTCACAAATGCCCAGGCTGATGCACAGGAACTGAAGAACGCCCGGGAATCCGGCGAGGTAATCGACACCGCTTTTTGTACGTTTGTGTTATCCCGGATTGCCGGTGAAATAGCGTCAATTATGGACAGCATTCCTCTTTCGGTCAGCCGCCGTTTTCCTGAGATGGAGAACCGGCACATCGATTTTATCCGGCAGAATGTCATCAAGGCCATGAACAAAGCCGCGGGACTGGATGAAATTATTCCGGATTTACTGACAGAATATAATGAGCGCAACTCATGAAGCATGAAACTATCGAGGCGGTACTTACAGAAATGGCCCGTTTGCAAGGGCAAGAACTAAACGGCCATGACAAGTTGAAGATCCGTACTAACATAGCGGCAGCTCTGACAGCCCAGAAACGGCGTAGTCAGCGTAGAGCTTCTGCACCGTTTCATTGGAAGAAACCAGAACAACCCCGCCGTTAATTCGGAAGCATAACGTAACAGCACGTTAAATATTCACGTGAATATTTAACTTATCCGCCATTAATTGCCGTATTGCTAGATATTGTTAGTTTTATAGTTATTCTCTATTTGTATTTATCGAAATAATCTTATTGCAAGGACTAAAGGGGAAGGGAGGTTGCTCTTTGTAATTTAAAATAAGAGTCGGCCTTGGTAGGGATGGCATCACTTGAAAGTGAATGCCAGCCTAGCAATAAATATATTTTTTATCCTGTTAACAAATGGCGAAAAATTATGAAGTCAGTTTACAGTTTTAGTGACTTTCATTATTCCAATAATATATTCATCAACTTCATCTTTTTTAGGCTCTCTATCTTTGTGGTGATCGCATAAATTTCTTATATCACCTAAGTGTTGTATAAATCGCCATGTAGCGGTGTCAGTTATATCGCTATCTTTAAGTAATTGATTATATTCCGAAATTGAAGGGTTTGCTTTTTTTATTTTTATTTGATGGGTTGAGCATACGTGAGCTAAATGCTTTTCAAGTACTACACCGGCAACTGCACCCGCAGCACGCGTGAAACCTTTTTTGTTCAGTTCTTTAGCTGTATCAAGCTCGGAATCATAAAAATCTGCTTGAACAATTTCTTTTATATCAAATAATACACTCTTGAATCTTTCTCGGGCAGAACTTAATATTTTTGACTGTATTTGCATCTTTGGTATAGCATCTTTTGGTCCCCGGGTTCTGGTGCCGTTAACAATGTTAATCATGTAGTCTGAAATCGTGTAGTTAGCGTAAGTTAATTCTTTTCTTTTCGGATCTGCTTTATACAACATTTCAAATTCAACCTTTCTTTCAGGGATGATTTGAGAGATTACTCTATATGCTTTTGTATACCAGTTTTGATATTGTTGGTGGACATTAACAAACTTCCATCCACTATCAGTAATATTTTTTATTGTTTCTTCATCAAGCTGATCTTGTTCTTTATACATAGAGTAAAGTAACTGAGTGCCCATTTTATCCAAATCGGCCAATTCTTTTTTCAACTGTTCGAACTTAGTAGTCATTGTTGTACTCGATAAGTTGCTTGAAAGGGATAAAGGTGGCCTAACTTGCGTTAGGCCGGGCTTGTTACGCCATCATCTACGTAGCATATACACCAGAACGATGCTTGCTGGGATAACAAGTAACGGGGGAAGCCCGATATTTGCCAGAGCCACAACGAGACCACTCAAGGCGAAGATACGTTTTGACAGCAGGTCTGAGCCCTTTTCGAAAGTATTCATTGAAAACTCCTGAAGGTTGCCTGATTGGGGCACTCAAACCCGTAGCACTTTCTTTTTTTTGCAGTTGAATGGCTGCTACGACCCAACTGTAGAACACTGAGGAATACTCGGTTATACCTACTTGAGGTATCCTATGGGTATCCTAGAAAAGCAAGAGGACTTAAAGTTAAAGCTAAGTCCTTGAAAAAATTGGTGGCCCCTGCTGGACTTGAACCAGCGACCAAGCGATTATGAGTCGCCTGCTCTAACCACTGAGCTAAGGGGCCGTGGCGGGGAATTATAAAGTAACTCGGCAAGGCAATCCAGCCATAAAAACCCGCTTGCTGTTTTTATAAACAATGGCTTTTCAATCCCTTATACTTTCACTTCGATCTATTCATCCGGAGTAAGCATGATCAACGATATTCTGGCACCCGGGCTGCGGGTGGTGTTCTGCGGCATCAATCCGGGGAAGTCCTCGGCGCATACGGGTTTTCATTTTGCCCATCCCGGCAACCGTTTCTGGAAAGTGATTCACCAGGCGGGGTTTACGGAACGCCAGCTTAAGCCGGAAGAGGAGCAACATCTGCTGGATACGCGCTGCGGTATTACCATGCTGGTGGAGCGGCCCACCGTTCAGGCGAGCGAGGTGAATCTGCACGAACTGCGCACGGGCGGCCGTGAGCTGGTGAAAAAGATCGAAGATTATCAGCCTCACGCGCTGGCGATCCTCGGCAAGCAGGCATTCGAGCAGGCGTTCAGCCAACGCGGGGTCGCGTGGGGGAAACAGCAGATCACCATCGGGGCGACGCAGGTCTGGGTGCTGCCCAATCCCAGCGGGCTGAACCGTGCGACGCTTGATAAGCTGGTGGAGGCGTACCGGGAACTCGATGAGGCGTTAATCGCGCGGGGAATGTAAGAAAGCGGTTGCCTGCCTCACAACGAAATGAAGCAGGAAACCAGCGCGATTACTCAGACGTCAGACGATCCCGCACGGCCATCAGGGCGAATCCCAGCAGGTTCTGGCCTTTCCAGCGGGAAGGCGTCCCGGCGTCAGGATGATCCTTCGCCAGCCCAATACCCCAGATTTTATCTACCGGGCTGGCTTCAACCAGCACGCGGGAGCGGGTATTGAGCAAAAAGGTTTTTAGCGCCGGATGCTGAGCAAACTTATGATAATTGCCTTCGCAGACCAGATCGAAACAGGCTGACTGCCAGAGAGCCTCGTCGAAGCCTGTCACCTGGCGGCCCAGCTTTTTGGCCTCGCCGGGCGTGGCGGCGTGCAGAATTTTACCGAGCGTCGCTTCATCACCAAACAGCCGCGCTTTCCCGGCCATCATCCAGTGTTCAGCCGTCGCGTAGACGACACCGTCGCAGGTAAAAGGCGAACCCTGCCACCACTGGCTGAAACAGGAGGCGGTGATTTCTCCGCTGGCGGAAGGCTGATGGCCCCAGAACCAGAGGTATTTAACCTGCTCGCCTTTATCCAGCGCGCAGAGCAGGGCGGAGAGGGAATAACATCCTTGCGGCATACAGAACTCCAGTTAAAAAAAAGCCCTCGCGAGGAGGGCTTTGTTGAAGGACGGAAGTGATTAATCGTCGAGGAAGCTACGCAGAACTTCAGAACGGCTCGGGTGGCGCAGTTTGCGCAGCGCCTTCGCTTCGATCTGACGGATACGTTCGCGGGTGACGTCGAACTGTTTACCCACTTCTTCCAGCGTGTGATCGGTGTTCATATCGATACCGAAACGCATACGCAGGACTTTCGCTTCACGGGCGGTCAGGCCAGCCAGCACGTCGTGCGTTGCGGCACGCAGGCTCTCGGTAGTTGCAGAATCCAGCGGCAGCTCGAGGGTGGTATCCTCGATGAAATCACCCAGATGCGAATCTTCATCGTCGCCGATCGGCGTTTCCATGGAGATAGGCTCTTTGGCAATTTTCAGCACTTTGCGGATCTTATCTTCCGGCATCAGCATGCGTTCGGCCAGCTCTTCCGGCGTCGGCTCGCGGCCCATCTCTTGCAGCATCTGGCGGGAGATACGGTTGAGCTTGTTGATGGTCTCAATCATATGCACCGGAATACGGATGGTGCGCGCCTGGTCTGCGATAGAGCGGGTGATCGCCTGACGGATCCACCATGTTGCGTAGGTGGAGAACTTGTAACCACGACGGTATTCAAACTTATCGACCGCTTTCATCAGACCGATGTTGCCTTCCTGGATCAGGTCGAGGAATTGCAGGCCACGGTTGGTGTATTTTTTAGCGATAGAAATAACCAGACGTAAGTTCGCTTCAACCATCTCTTTCTTCGCACGGCGGGCTTTCGCTTCACCGATGGACATGCGACGGTTGATGTCTTTCACCTGCTCAATGGTCAGGCCGGTCTCTTCTTCAATCAGATGCAGTTTTTGCAGGCTACGATGCACTTCATCGGAGACATCGTGCAGCTTCTCAGACCACGGCTTGTTCATCGCGATAGCGGCGTTGAACCAGGTTTCGCTGGTTTCGTTGCCGGTGAACAGCGTGATGAAGTTTTTCTTCGGCATTTTGCACTGTTCGACGCACATCTTCATGATGAGGCGTTCCTGGGTACGCACGCGATCCATCATGACGCGCATGCTATTAACCAGGTAATCGAACTGTTTTGGCACCAGGCGGAACTGTTTGAAAACTTCAGACAGTTTCAGGATCTCTTCCTGTGACGCGGCGTTGCTGCGGCCTTTTGCCTTAATGGTGTCGCGGGTGACGATGTACTGCGTGCGCAGTTCACCGAATTTCTCGCGCGCCAGCTCAGGATCGATGCTGTTGTCGTCGTCGCTGCTGTCGTCGTCTTCTTCCTCGTCTTCGTCTTCGTCATCCATTTCTTCGCTGGAAAGTTCAGAACCGACGTGCGTTGCCGTCGGGGCCAGGTCTTCCTCAGCGTTCGGATCGACAAAACCGGTAATCAGATCGGAAAGGCGAGCCTCTTCCGCTTCAACGCGATCGTACTGCTCCAGCAGATAGGTGATCGCTTCCGGATATTCAGCAACGGAGCACTGAACCTGGTTGATACCGTCTTCAATACGCTTGGCGATGTCAATTTCGCCTTCACGGGTCAGAAGTTCAACGGTACCCATTTCACGCATATACATGCGGACCGGGTCAGTGGTGCGCCCGATTTCGGATTCAACGCTGGAAAGTACCTGCGCAGCCGCTTCTTCCGCATCTTCGTCAGTATTGTTTGAGTTTTCAGCAAGTAACAGATCGTCGGCATCCGGTGCTTCTTCCATCACCTGGATGCCCATATCGTTAATCATCTGGATGATGTCTTCGATCTGATCTGAGTCGACGATATCTTCCGGCAGATGGTCGTTGACCTCGGCATAGGTCAGATAGCCTTGCTCCTTACCACGTTGGACAAGAAGCTTCAGCTGTGACTGCGGGTTTTGCTCCATAAGACGGTATCCACACTTAATTCATGAGGTTGGTGTCGGTCGGCGAAACGAACCGCCAACATAATACATTTCATCTTTCACGTTGCGCTGAGGCAGGCGAAACGACGGCCTGTATGACTAATGAGGGCTTGCTTATATTTTTGCCGCTGCCCTTCAGTGCGGCTGTCGGGATCTACCCGAACGATATTCGGCACTTAAGCCGTTAAATTCATTTTTTTTCCAGGGCCTGTCTGATTTCCCAGAACTCCCGGCGTTCTTCGCTGTTCAAACCATGTGTCCGATCACGAGCAATTAACTCTTCCTGACGTAGCTTGAGCAACGAATCAAACATATGGTTAAGCGAGTCGGTGAACGTTTTTTCTGCAATCTCTTTATCTGCTATATCGTCCCACATCGACAGTTTTTCAAGGGTCGCCGCTTCATTCGTGCCACGATAATGTTCTAAAAGTTGCCCGGTGGTCAGGCCAGGCTGTGACAAACAAGTGTTGACCAATTCGGCAAATAAGCCAAGTCCGGGCAGCTTACTTTGGTCCAGATCTGCCAGCGGTGGCACCAGCGGTGCGAGATCCGGGTTTTGCAACAGCAGTCCTATCAGTATACGCATGGTCGTGCGTTTTAGCTGAGGCGGCGGGCGTACCGCGCCACTTTCTGCCTGTTTTGGCATTAAACGATCAAGCTGACTGTCGTCGAAAATACCTAACTTCAGCCCCAGCGTCTGACGTAGCTGAATGCGATGAGCGTCGCCCGGCACCTGGTTAATCAGCGGTAGCGCGAGTGCTGCAAGCTGCGTACTGCCATCCGGGGTGCTTAAATCGACCTGCGGCAGCAGGCTATTAAACAAAAACACCGACAGCGGCTGAGCGTGTTCCATCCGCGCTTCAAACGCGTCTTTGCCTTCTTTACGTACCAGCGTATCCGGATCTTCACCGTCGGGCAGAAACATGAAGCGCAGCTGCCGACCGTCAGTCATATACGGCATCGCGGTTTCCAGCGCACGCCAGGCGGCATCGCGTCCGGCCCGGTCGCCGTCATAACAGCAAATTACGTTCTGCGTCGAACGGAACAGCAGCTGAATATGATCGGCGGTGGTTGAAGTGCCCAGCGACGCAACGGCATAATTAATGCCATACTGCGCTAGTGCGACGACATCCATATAGCCTTCGACCACCAGCAGACGCTGCGGTTCCGCCGCGTTCTGTAACGCCTCATAAAGGCCATATAACTGGCGGCCCTTATGGAAAATATCGGTTTCCGGCGAGTTCAGGTATTTCGGCGTATCATTACCCAGGACGCGCCCACCAAACCCGATCACCCGGCCACGCTTGTCGCGGATGGGGAACATCACCCGGTCGCGGAAGCGGTCGTAACTGCGTCCCTGATCGTTAGTGACCAGCATCCCCGCGTCGATTAACGACTGACGGTTTTCGCTGTTGCCACCAAAACGCTTTAACGCGTTATCCCAGCCCGGAGGTGCATAGCCGACGGCAAATCGAGCAATGACGTCACTGCTTAAACCACGTTTTTCCAGATACTGACGCGCGGGGTCTGCGGCGGGATGCGTAAGAGATTGCTGATAAAACGCATTCAGGCCATCCATCAACTGATAAAGGGTCTGCCGTTGATGACGCTCAATCTGCGTTGGCCCGCTGCCTGCTTCATACGGAATTTCCAGGTTGTGCATGGCGGCCAGTTCTTCAACGGTTTCGACGAACTCGAGCTTGTCGTAGTTCATCAAAAAGTCGATGGCATTGCCGTGCGCACCACAGCCGAAGCAGTGGTAAAACTGCTTATCACCGTTAACGGTGAAAGAGGGGGTCTTTTCGTTATGGAACGGACAGCACGCATGAAAATTCTTGCCCTGCTTCTTGAGCTTCACCCGCGCGTCGATAAGATCGACGATGTCGGTGCGCGCCAGCAGGTCATTGATAAATACGCGTGGGATTCGTCCAGCCATAAGCCCCGTACAATTTTTACCAACTCGTAAACGAAAATAAGCCGCGCATTCCTTCCGGAAGCACGGCCTTACAACTACAACTCGGTCTGTTAGATGAGAGCGTTGGCTCTCAAATCATTAGTACAGACGAGTACGGCGTGCGTTTTCGCGAGCCAGTTTCTTCGCGTGACGTTTCACAGCAGAAGCTTTAGCGCGTTTACGTTCGGTAGTCGGTTTTTCATAGAACTCACGACGACGAACTTCCGCCAGAACACCTGCTTTTTCGCATGAACGCTTGAAGCGACGCAGTGCTACGTCGAACGGCTCGTTTTCACGTACTTTAATTACCGGCATGTAACTCTCACCTTTAATAAATTCGGTTTGCCGCTGGCATCAACGCCAGCTTATTTCAAAATGGTGCGGAATTTTACTGCAAATGCTGCTGCTTTGTAAAGCACCGAAGCGATTTTGAAAGGGACTTTTATAAGGGAGAGGAGTATACACGAGGCTAACTGCTGCGGCGAACAAAGTTTTACATCACCCCGCGTTGGCCCTACACTGCGCGGTAGTGAAAAGAGGTAAAACAAGCCATGCGTGTACTGGGTATCGAAACATCCTGCGATGAGACCGGCATCGCCATTTACGACGACGAAAAAGGTCTGTTAGCCAACCAATTGTATAGTCAGGTGAAATTACACGCTGACTACGGCGGCGTGGTGCCGGAGCTGGCCTCCCGCGATCATGTGCGTAAAACCGTGCCGCTGATTCAGGCGGCGCTGAAAGAGGCCGGGCTTACGGCGAAAGAGATTGATGCGGTGGCATACACGGCGGGTCCGGGTCTGGTTGGCGCGCTGCTGGTCGGCGCTACCGTAGGACGTTCGCTGGCCTTTGCCTGGAACGTGCCTGCGATTGCGGTACACCATATGGAAGGCCATCTGCTGGCCCCGATGCTGGAAGAGAATCCGCCGGAGTATCCTTTTGTTGCGCTGCTGGTTTCCGGCGGGCATACCCAGCTTATCAGCGTGACCGGCATCGGCCAGTATACGCTGCTGGGCGAGTCAATTGACGACGCCGCCGGTGAAGCCTTCGACAAAACCGCCAAACTGCTGGGGCTGGATTATCCCGGTGGCCCGATGCTGTCGAAAATGGCCGCGCAGGGAACGGAAGGGCGCTTTGTGTTCCCGCGTCCGATGACCGACCGGCCGGGGCTGGATTTCAGTTTCTCCGGCCTGAAAACCTTTGCTGCGAATACCATTCGTAATAACGACGCGGACGATCAAACCCGCGCCGATATCGCCCGCGCGTTTGAAGATGCGGTGGTTGATACCTTAATGATTAAGTGCAAACGCGCGCTGGATCAGACCGGGTTTAAACGTCTGGTGATGGCGGGCGGCGTCAGCGCCAACCGCACCCTGCGGGCGAAGCTGGCAGAGATGATGCAAAAACGCCGCGGCGAGGTGTTTTATGCGCGGCCGGAATTTTGTACCGATAACGGCGCGATGATCGCCTATGCAGGAATGGTGCGTTTTAAAGCCGGAGCGACGGCGGATCTCGGCGTGACCGTGCGCCCGCGCTGGCCGCTGGCGGAGCTGCCTGCGGCGTAAGCTGGCGTAATGCCGGGTGGCGGCTTCGCCTTACCCGGCCTACAAAGTGCGCAATATCAATCAGTTGCACGCAACCCGTAGGCCCGGTAAGCGCAGCGCCTCCGGGCAGGTCGATCTGCGGAGCCAGCGCCTTACCCCTTCAGCATCCCTTTATCTTCCAGAAACGTAATAATCTTCCCCAGACCATCGCCGCTTTTCAGGTTGGTGAACGTCCACGGTCGCTCGCCACGCATTCTTAACGTATCGCGCTCCATCACTTCCAGCGATGCGCCGACATACGGGGCAAGATCGGTTTTGTTGATCACCAGAAAATCGGACTTCGTGATCCCCGGTCCGCCTTTACGCGGGATCTTTTCGCCTTCCGCCACATCGATCACGTAAATCGTCAGATCCGCCAGCTCCGGGCTGAACGTCGCGCTCAGGTTGTCGCCGCCGCTCTCGACGAAAATCAGATCCAGATTGCCAAACTTTTCACTTAACGCCTCCACCGCTGCCAGGTTCATGGAGGCATCTTCGCGAATCGCCGTGTGCGGACAGCCGCCGGTTTCCACGCCGACAATCCGTTCCGGCTCCAGTGCGCCCGCCTCGGTCAGGATGCGCTGGTCCTCTTTGGTATAAATATCGTTAGTGACGACAGCCAGTTGATAGGTATTACGCATCGCCTTGCATAAGGCTTCCAGCAGTGCGGTTTTACCGGACCCGACCGGGCCGCCGACGCCGACGCGCAACGGATGTTTAGTGTGTGACATGTTCTCTCCTCAGGAACGGAACAACCGCGAATATTGAGTTTCATGGCGTGCAGAAGCGATGGCGGTCAGCGGTGTGGCCGATCCAATATCAGCCTCCTCACGCAATAGCGCTTCTTCCATGCCTGCCGCATAGCGCTCAGACAGAGAGAGGATCAGCTGCTGCGCCGCCTGCTGGCCGAACGGCACCAGTTTGACCCCCGCCATCACCGCGCTTTCGATCCAGCTATAGCCGAGACTGAGCGCCAGCGCGTTCAGATCGATCCGCCAGCGCACGCCGAGCCAGGCCATGCCGCACAGCTGGCTTTGCGCGAACAGCGCGCGCCATGCCGGGACACAGTCAGGCTCCCAGTCGCTCACCAGACGAGTAAAGGCCGCGCCGCGATTGCGCTCCTCTTCCCGCAGTTCGCGCGTCTCGCGGCAGGCCAGCAGATACGCCGTCCAGCGTCGGGCCTGGTCGATATCCTCTTTGGCACAGGCGTGGTACAGCCGGGCGAAAATGGGCAGATCCACGCAAAAGAAGCTGTGCTCCATCTGCTGTATCTGCCAGCGCTTAAAAGCCTCGCTATCGGCGACCCAGCCCGCTTCTGTCGCCCATTCCAGCCCCTGCGACCAGGTAAAGGAGCCGACCGGAAGGCTGCTGCTGGCAAGCTGCATCAGGCGCAGAAGCTGAACAGAGTCCGTCATTTAGTGCGCGTGCGAATGTGCGTGGGCTTCGCCGGAATACGCCCCGGCCTCCGGCTCAAACGGTACCTGAGCGAATGTCACCTCCAGCGCGAACTGACGCAGCATATCGTCCAGCACGTGATCGTGGTGGTAGCGCAGTTCGCCCGGCAGGATCTGTAGCGGAACGTGGCGGTTGCCGAGGTGATAACAGGCTCTGGCGAGCAGGAAAGGATCGTCGCAGCGCACGATGGAGACCGGTTCATCGGCGGCGATCACCTCAACCCTCTCCAGCCCGTCGTCGCTGCTGAGCACATCGCCGCCGCGCAGCATCAAGCCGCGCGGCAATATCAGCCCGGCTTCGCGCCCGTCGCTGAGCGTCACTTTGGCCCGGCTTTTCACCCGCACGTCGATGGGGAGCGTTACCGTCGCCGTAATCCGGGCGGGGGCGTCAATCCGCGTGGTTAAATAGAGCATAGCGACTCCTTAAAACAGAAAATAGCGTTGCGCCATCGGCAGCACGTCCGCCGGCTCGCTGGTGATGAGTTCCCCGTCAATGCGCACCTCGTAGGTCTGGGCATCAACGGTAATGTCGGGTTGCAGATTGTTGTGGATCATGTCGCGCTTTTTCACCGTCCGGCAGCCTTTCACCACGCCGATGCTGCTCTGTAAATTCAGCTGCTGCGGGATATTGGCGGCCTGCGCCGCCTGCGAAATAAACGTCATCCGGCAGGCGTGACGGGCGGCACCCAGCGCGCCAAACATTGGCCGATAGTGCACCGGCTGCGGCGTGGGGATCGAGGCGTTGATATCGCCCATCGGCGCGGCGGCGATCATCCCGCCTTTCACAATCGTCGCCGGTTTAACGCCAAAAAAGGCAGGCGACCAGACCACCAGATCCGCCAGTTTCCCCGCTTCGACAGAACCAACTTCATGGGCGATACCGTGGGTCAGCGCCGGGTTAATGGTGTATTTAGCGATATAGCGCTTCACGCGGAAATTATCGTTATCGCCCGTCTCCCCGGGCAGCGCGCCGCGTTGAACCTTCATTCGATGCGCTACCTGCCAGGTACGCAGGATCACTTCACCGACGCGCCCCATGGCCTGCGAATCCGACGAGGTTAGCGAGAACGCGCCGATATCGTGCAGCACATCCTCAGCGGCGATGGTCTCCCGGCGGATGCGCGACTCGGCAAACGCCACGTCCTCGGCGATATCCGGGTCAAGATGATGGCAGACCATCAGCATATCGAGATGTTCATCAATGGTGTTGACGGTATACGGCAACGTCGGGTTGGTGGAAGAGGGCAGAATATTAGGGTGTGCGCAGGCGGTGATAATATCCGGCGCGTGGCCACCGCCCGCGCCTTCGGTATGAAAGGTATGGATGGTGCGATCGCCTATCGCCGCCAGCGTATCTTCGACGAAGCCAGACTCGTTCAGCGTATCGCTGTGCAGCGCCACCTGAATATCCATCTCGTCGGCGACGGTCAGCGAGCAATTAATCGCGGCGGGCGTCGCGCCCCAGTCTTCATGAATTTTCAGGCCGATAGCCCCGGCCGCAACCTGTTCGCGCAGGGTTTCCGGGTTTGAGCCGTTGCCTTTGCCGAGCAGGCCGATATTCACCGGAAGCGTATCTGCCGCCTGGAGCATACGGGCGATGTACCACGGACCGGGAGTACAGGTCGTCGCATTGGTGCCTGCCGCCGGACCGGTGCCACCGCCGATCATGGTGGTGACGCCGGAGATCAGCGCTTCCTCGGCCTGCTGCGGGCAGATCCAGTGAATATGCGTATCCACGCCGCCCGCGGTAACGATCTTCCCTTCAGCGGCGATCACCTCCGTCGCTACCCCAATCGGGATCGTCACATCAGGCTGAATATCCGGATTACCGGCTTTGCCGATCGCAAAGATCCGACCGTCTTTAACACCAATATCCGCTTTGACGATCCCCCAGTGATCGATAATCAATGCGTTGGTCAGCACCAGATCCACGCACTCGCTGGCGGGCATTTGTCCCTGACCCATGCCGTCGCGGATCACCTTGCCGCCGCCGAATTTCACCTCTTCGCCAGGGGTGGTAAAGTCTTTTTCCACCTCGATCCACAGCTCAGTATCCGCCAGCCGCACTTTGTCACCGGTAGTGGGACCGAACATATCGGCCCAGGCCTGATGAGAAATTTTAGTCATGGTCTGCCTCCAGGCGGTCCATTACCTCACCGCGAAAACCAAAGATGCGCCGCGCGCCCGCCACCGCCACCAGCGTCACCTCGCGCTTTTGTCCTGGCTCAAAACGCACTGCCGTGCCGGCGGCGATATTCAGCCGGTAGCCTTTGCAGCGTTCGCGATCGAATTTCAGCGCCGGGTTGACCTCGTAGAAGTGATAGTGCGATCCAACCTGAACGGGACGATCGCCGTGGTTTTCAACCACCACGATCAGGGTCGGACGGCCTGCGTTGATTTCGATCTCGCCGCGCTGGATCTTATATTCGCCTGGGATCATGCTTCCCCCTCAACTAATCGGATGATGAACGGTGACCAGCTTCGATCCGTCCGGGAACGTAGCCTCGACCTGAATGTCGGGGATCATTTCCGGGATGCCTTCCATCACCTGATCGCGGGTTAAGACATGGCGACCGTCTTCCATCAGCGCCGCCACGCTTTTGCCGTCGCGCGCGCCTTCCATAATGAACGCGCTGATCAGCGCCACGGCTTCCGGATAGTTAAGCCTCAGGCCGCGGGCGAGGCGTCTTTCCGCCACAAGCGCGGCAGTGAATAACAGCAGCTTATCTTTTTCTCTCGGCGTCAGTTCCATAGGAGTCTCTTATGTCTGCCAGATACGGGGGAGTACGGGCGGTTTTTGCAGCAGGTGAGGACGCATAAAACGCCAGATGTCGCGCATCGCCCGCTGGCAAATTAAATTGTCATCGCTGAGAAACCGCACGGTCAGAAGGCCGTCGACGAGGGTCGCGCCAGCAAACGCGCCCAGCGGAGCGAGCCTTTCACGCACGGCGTCCAGTAGCATTTCAGTGGCCGGGTAAAACAGCAGCGTGCCGACCCACGGTTGGTTCGCCACGGGCGACAGATCGCCGTCCGCCAGGTGCAGACGTTCAATCAGCAGCGGCACGCCGTCTTTCCAGACTTCCAGTCGGTTGTCCAGTTGCCCACGGCTAAAAGACTCGCCGATGACCGGGCGGCCAAGGCACAGCAGATCCCACGCCAGCAGCCGCGAACCCTCGCTGAGATGAAAAACGGTTTGCACGCGGGCCTGCGCGCCGGGGAAGAAAATCGCATCCTGCGGCAGCCATTCCAGTGTGGCATCAGGGGCGAGATCGAAGCGCTGATTCAGCCGGGCCGTAGCACCGCCGCTGCGATAAAATTTGCTCGCGCCCGGCATCGTCAGTAGCGCATGGCTTGCGGGATCGAGGCTGACGGTAATCGTCAACTCGTCACCGCCGACAATTCCGCCGGGAGGGTGCAGCAGATAGAGATGGCAGGTATCGCCTTCAGGATAAAAAGGCCGCTGTACGGTGAGCGGACCGCTGTGGCGGGCGGAGCGCAGAAGGGTTTTTTCCGCGGTATGACAAAACTGCAATGCAAGCGATGCCTGCCAGCCTTTATACGTTTTATCAGTGACCTGGGTAACAACCATGCTCCATCCGTCCGCTCGCGATATACTGTTTTAGTATGCCCTGGCGGAAATCAACGCGGTCATACAAGTCGCTTATGGATGGATGACAAAACGGCGCATTTCTGCGCCGTTTGAGGTTGATGACAAACCGTCCGTGGAACACGGGGCGACCACCGGGTTGGGCCTCCCTCCGGGAACCCAATCCCGGTGTTTCCCCTGACAACCCACTTTGTCAGCGTTCTGAAACGGCGCATTTCTGCGCCGTTTGAGGAGGATTACCGATAATCTTCGGCGTCAATATCGTAGCCTGACGGCTCCCAGCGGATCGCCAGAAGTGATACCAGACCAATCAACGGGGCGAGGGCGATGATCCAGAACACGGCGGTATCCAGCGAGGCCACCAGCAGCGGGAACAGGAACAGCGACAACGTGGAGCTGCTGCGCATCAGCGTCTGGTTAAGACCCACGCCAACGCCGCGCAGCGAAGTCGGATAGCTGAGAGAGGCGAACGCCATGGTATGCGCGCCCGGTCCAAACCCCTGACCGAATAAAAACAGCGCCAGCATCGCGACTGAGGCCACACCTTCCGCCGCGCCTTCTGGTCGGCCAATCAGCGCCAGCACCAGCAGCGCAATGAGTTGACAGGCATAGCCGCCGAGCGACATCCGCCATGCGCCGAAGCGCGGCACCAGACGCACGGCCAGCAAGCCGCCCACGAAGGCAAACAGCAGGTTCAGCGCCAGCGAAATCAGAATGGTGGTGAGCATCGACTGCACGAAGAAGCTGGAGATGATCACCGGCAGACCAAACGCCACGGCGTTATAGGCAAACGACGAGACGACCGACAGCAGCGTCGCCAGCGTGGTGCGGCGTAAATACACGCCGCGAAACAGATCCAGATAGTTTTGCCATTTGGCCTTGTTAACCACCGGCGCAGGCCGATCCAGCGCATCCTGCGGAACGTGAGCGTTAATGTTGTAGGCCTTGCGCAATATTGATGCAGCTTCTTTCAGGTTGCCCTGATTTGCCGCCCACACCGGAGATTCGCTCATATAGCGGCTACGAATGGCGATAATCACCAGCGCGGGAATGGCCCCAAAGCCGAGGATGATCCGCCACAGCCAGTCGCTGTGGCTTTCCGGCAGAACGGCATAGAAGAAGAGTACCAGCAGGTAGGAAATGCTGATGGCGGCGTACCACGTTGGGCACCACATGGCGACGCTGGCGGCTTTGTTGCCGGGGCCTTTCAGCCTGGCGAATTCGCTCAGGAAAGCCATGGCTACGGGCAGGTCTATCCCCACGCCTAATCCCATCACAAAGCGCGCGCCAGCGAGCGCGTATTCGTTCGGCGCAAAGGCGCAGGCGATAGCGGCGACCACAAAGAAGATCATGTCGGCCATAAACACCCGGTAGCGGCCGATTTTATCGGTCAGATAGCCACCAATTAACGCGCCGACAATCGCGCCGAAGGTGATGGCCGACGCCACCATTCCGGTGCCAGCGGGCGTCAGGTTAAACTCGCGGGTAATATCTTTAATGCCAAACGCCAGCGCGCCGAGATCGTAAGCGTCGAGGAAAATGCCGCCCAGCGCGATGCCAATGACGATCCGGGCGTTAGCGCGTCCCTGCGATCCGGCGTTCACCAGTTGCGTGACGTCAGAGGCGTTCCGCACCCATTTAATGTCGCCGTCGGGGGCGTTGCCCGCCGTTGCAACGGCAGCAGATTCAGTGATTTCAGTCATTTTTTGTCGAGTTATGTTGTCGATGTGTTTCGAAAGAGTACCCATCGTCAGAAAGTGAGCTAAATCACATTTGGTTATAAGTCATAACGGGAGTGCAACAAAGAGGGAGAGAACGCAAGGGGCCGAGGCTGGGTAATGCCGGATGGCGGCTGCGCCTTATCCGGCCTACGAAAGGATGGTCATTTCTTATTGCGGCATGATGTCGGGACATTTTGTAGGCCTGATAAGCGAAGCGCCATCAGGCATTACGCCCGCTATCCCCATTCGCGTCTTTTTGCTTTCTCTTCTTCAGCCGGGTCCAGATTTTGGTCTCCTGACGACGCCAGAGCCGCTGGATGTTGTCGTGGTGACGTAGCAGGATCAGGCACGACAGCATCGACACCGGAAAGGTGAATTCCGGTCTGAACCACCAGACGTAGAAGGGCGCGATCAATGCGCTAACGATAGCACCCAGCGAGGAGTAGCCGCTCAGCAAAATCGTCAGCAGCCAGGTTCCGGCCATTACGCCGGTCAGATCCCAGCCGATAGGCGCAATGGCACCGAAGGCCGTCGCGACACCTTTGCCACCGCGAAAATGGAAGAAGACCGGCCAGATGTGCCCGAGGCAGGCGGCGATGGCAATTAGCCCCAGCCAGAACGGCGCAAGGCCCAGAGCATACGCGCCCCAGACCGGCAGCATGCCTTTTAAGACATCAAAAATCAGTACGGTTACGGCTGCTCCCTTGCCGCCAATTCGTAAAACATTGGTCGCCCCTGGATTACCGGAGCCGCTGTCGCGCGGATCGGGTAAACCTGCAATGCGGCAGACCAGAATGGCGCTGGAAATTGAGCCGCAAAGGTAGGCAAAGAAGATCATTCCAGGCGCGATTGCACTCATAACGCTGTTCCGTTTAGAAAAAATCGGTTTATTCTCTGCATCTGTGGATAATACGCATAATTCGCCGGAAGTGGTATCCGGTTTAGCCAAAAAGCAGGCAGGTCACGATGGATATTGTATTTATAGAGCAACTTTCGGTAATCACCACTATTGGTGTTTATGACTGGGAGCAAACTATCGAACAAAAGCTCATGTTCGATATCGAAATGGCGTGGGATAACCGCAAGGCGGCGGCCAGCGACGACGTTGCGGATTGTCTGAGCTACGCCGATGTCAGCGAGCTGGTGGTCAGCCATGTGGAAGGTGGGCGCTTTGCGCTGGTCGAGCGCGTCGCAGAAGAAGTTGCGACTCTGCTACTGGAACGTTTTCCGTCACCGTGGGTGCGCATCAAAGTCAGTAAGCCAGGGGCGGTGGCGCGCGCGGCAAGTGTTGGCGTAATCATTGAGCGTGGCAATATTCCTAAAGAAAACATTTAAATAAAGTATTATTAAACGCAGCGCGATAATGCTGGTCATAATGCAGGATTATTTTAGACTTCATTCATTTATCTTTTAGGGGTTTACTTGATGAGCGATATGCATTCGCTGCTGATTGCGGCGATATTGGGCGTGGTCGAAGGATTGACAGAGTTCCTGCCTGTTTCCAGTACCGGTCACATGATTATCGTCGGCCACCTGCTGGGCTTTGAAGGCGAAACGGCGAAAACCTTTGAAGTGGTCATCCAGTTAGGTTCGATTCTGGCAGTGGTGGTGATGTTCTGGCGTCGTCTGTTTGGCCTGATTGGTATCCATTTTGGCCGCAAGCCGCAGCATGAAGGGACCGGAAAAGGTCGCCTGTCGCTTATTCACATTCTCCTTGGGATGATCCCGGCGGTGGTGCTGGGTCTGGTATTCCATGACACGATTAAATCGTTGTTTAACCCGATTAACGTGATGTATGCGCTGGTTGTCGGTGGCCTGTTACTGATTGCTGCCGAATGCCTGAAGCCGAAAGAGCCGCGTGCGGTGGGCGTCGACGATATGACGTATCGTCAGGCGTTTATGATCGGCTGTTTTCAGTGTCTGGCGCTGTGGCCGGGGTTCTCCCGCTCCGGGGCGACCATTTCCGGCGGGATGCTGATGGGCGTCAGCCGCTACGCGGCGTCTGAATTCTCGTTCCTGCTGGCGGTGCCGATGATGATGGGGGCTACCGCGCTGGACCTCTATAAGAGCATTGGTTTTCTGTCGGTTGCGGATATCCCGATGTTTGCCGTGGGCTTCATCACCGCCTTCGTAGTGGCGCTGATCGCCATCAAAACCTTCCTGCACATCATCAAACGGATTTCGTTTATTCCGTTCGCCATCTACCGCTTTATCGTGGCGGCAGCGGTTTACGCGGTCTTTATGTAAGATCCGGCCCTCAGCCTTCCGGTTGAGGGCAGTTTTTATCTTTCCACTGGGCCACGGCCCGGATACGGCGTCGGGTTAACTCTTCCCTGATCTCCGGCCCCTGAAATCCTGCTTTCACCACCTCGCTTACCGGTACTGCACGGGCAACCTCCCAGGCGGCGCGCAGCTGGCGTCCTTGCGGATACGCATTGCTTTCAAAACCGGTGCGACCCCGCACATCGGCTTCGCTGGTCAGCGCGATCTGCTCCACGCGCTGCGGCTTGCGCCAGGCGTCGATGGAATCAAACAGTTTAACAATGGTTTTCGGCTGTAGCAGCGGGAAGGTATGGATGAGATCGTGATACTCCGCCACCAGCTTTGCCAGATCGCGAATGTCGTTCGGCACCCGCAGACGCGCGCAGATCGCGTTGACCAGACGGACGCCCGCCGGACCGTGACCATGATGCCGCGGCCACAGTTCTTTGGGCGTCAGACCCTTGCCGAGATCGTGGCACAGGGTAGCGAAGCGCACATCAATCTCCGGACTGAGCATCGCCGCCATAGAAAGCGTCATCAGGGTATGGATGCCGGTATCGATTTCCGGATGCCATTTTGCCGGGGCGGGAATGCCGAATAACACATCCAGTTCAGGAAACAGCACTTTCAGTGCGCCGCAGTCGCGCAGGACCTGAAAATAGACCTGTGGATTATGCGTGCCGAGGGCACCTTCCGTCTCTTTCCACACCCGCTCGGGCGTCAGATGTTCCAGTTCGCCCGCGGCGGTCATCTCACGCATCAGCGCCATCGTTTCATCGGCGATGCGAAAACTCAGGTGCGCATAGCGAGCGGCGAAGCGCGCCACGCGCAGCACGCGCAGTGGATCTTCACTGAAGGCGGGGGAGACGTGGCGCAGGAGGCGGTTTTGCAGGTCCGCCTGCCCGTGATACGGATCGATAAGTTTACCGTCGGTATCCTGGGCGAGCGCGTTGACCGTCAGGTCGCGGCGCTGTAAATCGTCTTCGAGGGTAACGTCCGGGGCAGCGTAGCAGGTAAACCCCGTATAGCCGGAGCCGGATTTGCGCTCGGTGCGCGCCAGCGCATACTCCTCGCGGCTTTCAGGATGGAGAAACACGGGGAAATCGCGGCCTACCTGAAGGTAGCCCGCGTCGAGCATTTGCTGCGGTGTAGCGCCAACCACGACCCAATCCCGGTCTTTAATCGGTAGCCCTAATAACCCGTCCCTGACTGCGCCACCGACCAGATAACTCTTCACTACACCTCTCCTCACGCGTTGTCTGTTCCCGAATCATACGTAAGTGTAGAGGAGAAGGCGAATTTGGCTTAATTCATCCAGCGGTCTTTGCGCTTGCGGCTTGGGATCATATGCGGCAGCACCAGCCCCAGAATCAGCCCGATACCCAGCACGCCGCCACCGTACATAAACCACTGCATAATGATGGTGCGCTGCTTGTCATCAAGCTGCAAATTAGCGGCGCTAACCTTTTTCTGCGCCACAATAAGCTCATTCTTAAGCTTCTGGTTTTCGTCTTTCAGGCCGTTAATGACGCTATCACTCTGCGCCACTTTTTGCTGCATTTCAGCGGTACGCTGATTCCAGGTGGTGTCGATGCCGTTCAGCTTATCGGTCAGGGTCTTCACCTGATTTTCCAGGTCCGGCACGCGCGAGCGCAGGCTCGGCTCGGCATTCAGCTCTTTCAGCGGGATCCACGCGGTACGGCCGCTGCTGTCGCGCACCTGACCATAATTGGTGCCTGCATCCGTCTGGAGCAGGGCGACTTCTTCGCCGGCATTTACTGTGCCAACGAGACGATAATTATCGCCCGGGCCGCTACGTACCCAGGTGTTCAGTTCATCCGAAACGTAACGCTTTTCTTCACCATGAGAGACGGTGGAAACGCTGAGCGTCAATAAAGTTAAGGCAATAAGGCGTAATTTAGGCATTAGATCATCGTTATTGTCATGGAAGTGGAACGAATGTCGTGGCAACAGTCTGACGACGTAATGGCGTAAGCAGCAATCGGAATCATCCGGGTCGGGAAGTCAAACTTTTCTGCCTTCAACACGCACAGTTCATGGTATTTTGCCGCAAAATACTATCTACTGACAAAAAAGATGCGCGTAAGTTCGTGCTAATTGTCTTTCGTATCAACGTAATCATAAGAATTCAGCTATGGCTCAAGAAATCGAATTGAAGTTTATCGTTAACCATGACGGCGTTGAGACGCTGCGCAACCACCTGAATACGCTGTCGGCAGAGCACGTTCCTGCCAGTCCGCTGCTCAATATCTACTACGAGACGCCGGATAACTGGCTGCGCCAGCATGATATGGGGCTGCGCATTCGCGGCAATAATGGTCGCTATGAAATGACCATTAAAATTGCTGGACGCGTGGTAGGTGGCCTGCATCAGCGTCCGGAATACAATATCGAACTGAGCCAGCCGGAGCTGGATCTGTCGCTTTTCCCGGCTGAAGTCTGGCCGCAGGGCGAACTGCCTGCGCATCTGGCGGAGCAGGTGCAGCCGCTGTTCAGTACTGATTTCCAGCGCGAAAAGTGGCTGGTGGAGGTAGGTGCGAGCCGGATTGAAATCGCGCTGGATCGCGGTGAAGTTAAAGCTGGTGACGTGCAGGAGCCGATTGGTGAACTTGAGCTGGAATTACTGTCCGGCGAAACGCAGGATCTTTTGAAGCTGGCGCGCCAACTGGTGAATCTGGAGGTGCTGCGCCAGGGAAGCCTGAGCAAAGCGGCGCGTGGTTATCACCTGGCGCAGGGCAACCCGGAGCGTCCGCTCAGGCCGCTGACGATTTTAAGCGTGCCGCGCAAAGCCAGCGTTGAGCAGGCGTTCGAGGCGGCGCTCGAAAAAGCGCTCTCCCAGTGGCAGTATCACGAAGAACTGTGGGTGCGCGGCAATGCGGCGGCGAAAGCGGGCGTGCAGGCGGCTATTAGCCTGATCCGCCATACGCTGACCCTGTTTGGCGGTATCGTGCCGCGTAAAGCGAGCGCTCGCTTACGTGACCTGCTTACGCTCTCGGAGGCGACGCTGGCGTCAGATGTGTCGGCGGAAACCGCTGCCAGCAGCGCCAACATCGCGCTGGCAAAGCTCAATCTGACCGAGTGGCTGATTACCCGCGGCTGGCAGGCATTCCTCGATGCCAAAGCGCAAACGAAATTTGCTGATTCCTTCAAACGCTATGCGGATATTGCGCTCTCCCGCCATGCGGCGGAACTGCGTAAAACCTTCGCGTATCCGCTGGGTGACAGCTATGGCGATCAAATCCCCCGTCTGAGTCGCGATATCGACAGCATCACGCTGCTGGCGGGAAATTACGATCCCGTTGTGGCACAGGCCTGGCTGGAGAACTGGCAGGGTTTGCTGCACGCCATCAAAAAACGCCAGCACATTGAAATCGAACACTTCCGCAATGAAGCGATGGCGATGGAGCCGTTCTGGTTACACAGCGGTAAACGTTAATTCAGGCAAAGGACAGACTCCATGATGCCGCTTTCTTCAGCGTTACAGCAGCACTGGCACACGGTGCTTGAGCGCCTGCCGGACGATTTTCCGGTTCAGGCACCCGGTGAACAGGCGCAGTTAGTGCTTACTTTCAGTGATTTTGTTCAGCAAAGCGTAGTGGCGCATCCGGAATGGCTGACCGCGCTGGAAAGTCATCCGCCGCAGGCGGATGAGTGGCGGCATTATGCGCAGTGGTTACAGGACGCGCTGGCATCAGTGAACGATGAAGCGGCATTGATGCACGCGCTGCGCCTGTTCCGTCGCCGTATTATGGTGCGCATTGCGTGGGCGCAGGCGCTGATGCTGATGAGCGAGGAGGAGACCCTCCAGCAGCTCAGCGCGCTGGCGGAAACGCTGATTGTCGCCGCCCGCGACTGGCTGTATACGGCCTGCTGCCGGGAGTGGGGAACGCCATGCAACGCCCGTGGTGAGGCGCAGCCGCTGCTTATTCTCGGCATGGGCAAACTGGGCGGCGGTGAGCTGAACTTCTCTTCAGACATCGATCTGATTTTTGCCTGGCCGGAGAAGGGGACGACCCAGGGTGGGCGTCGTGAGCTGGATAACGCGCAGTTTTTCACCCGCCTCGGACAGCGGCTGATTAAAGCGCTGGATCAGCCCACCCAGGACGGCTTTGTTTATCGCGTGGACATGCGTCTGCGGCCCTTTGGCGACAGCGGCCCGCTGGTGCTGAGTTTTGCGGCGCTGGAAGATTATTATCAGGAGCAGGGCCGCGACTGGGAGCGCTATGCGATGGTCAAGGCCCGCATTATGGGCGACAACGACGGCGTTTACGCCAGCGAACTGCGCGCCATGCTGAGGCCGTTTGTCTTCCGTCGCTATATTGACTTCAGCGTGATTCAGTCTTTGCGCAATATGAAGGGCATGATTGCCCGTGAAGTCAGACGGCGCGGCCTGAAAGACAACATCAAACTCGGCGCGGGCGGCATTCGTGAAATTGAGTTTATCGTTCAGGTTTTCCAGTTAATTCGCGGCGGACGCGAGCCGTCATTGCAGCTGCGTTCGTTATTGCCGACGCTGTCGGCAATTGCGGCATTGCATTTGCTGCCGGAAGAGGATGCCACGGCGCTACGCGAGGCGTACCTGTTTTTACGTCGGCTGGAAAACCTGCTGCAAAGTATTAACGATGAACAGACCCAGACCCTGCCGGGAGACGATCTCAACCGCGCGCGGCTGGCGTGGGGCATGCGCCTCGCCGACTGGTCAACGCTGGAAGCGACGCTGACACAGCATATGCACCGCGTACGCCAGGTCTTCAACGAGCTAATCGGCGATGATGATACCGACACTCAGGAAGAACAGCTTTCGGAAAACTGGCGCGAACTGTGGCAGGATGCGTTGCAGGAAGAGGATGTTACGCCAGTGCTGGCGCACCTCAGCGACGCTGACCGTCAGCGGGTGGTGGCGCTGATTGCCGATTTTCGCAAGGAGCTGGATAAACGTACCATTGGCCCACGCGGTCGGCAGGTGCTGGATCACCTGATGCCGCATCTGCTGGCCGATGTCTGCTCCCGCGACGACGCACCGATCCCACTGTCACGGTTAATGCCGCTGCTCACCGGGATCGTCACCCGCACCACCTATCTCGAATTGCTGAGCGAGTTTCCCGGCGCGCTCAAACATCTGATTACGCTTTGCGCCGCCTCACCGATGGTGGCCAGCCAGCTGGCTCGTTATCCGCTCTTGCTGGATGAACTCCTCGATCCGAATACGCTTTATCAGCCTACCGCGACCGATGCCTATCGTGATGAACTGCGCCAGTACCTGTTGCGGGTGCCGGAAGAGGACGAAGAACAGCAGCTTGAAGCGCTGCGTCAGTTTAAACAGGCGCAGTTGCTGCGTATCGCGGCGGCGGACATCGCCGGTACGCTGCCAGTGATGAAAGTGAGCGATCACTTAACCTGGCTGGCGGAGGCAATGATTGACGCCGTGGTTCAGCAGGCGTGGACGCAAATGGTCGCCCGTTACGGGCAGCCCGCTCACCTTCGCGAGCGTGAAGGTCGTGGATTTGCCGTTATTGGCTATGGCAAGCTCGGCGGCTGGGAGCTGGGCTACAGTTCCGATCTCGACCTGGTCTTCCTGCATGATTGCCCGATTGACGTTATGACCGACGGTGAACGCGAGATCGACGGTCGTCAGTTCTATCTGCGGCTGGCCCAGCGCATTATGCATCTGTTCAGTACCCGTACCTCCTCCGGCATTCTGTATGAGGTGGATGCGCGTCTGCGGCCTTCCGGCGCGGCAGGTATGCTGGTGACTACCGCCGAAGCCTTTGCCGATTATCAGAAAAACGAGGCGTGGACGTGGGAGCATCAGGCGCTGGTCCGTGCTCGTGCGGTGTATGGCGATCCGCAGCTTAACCAACAGTTTGACGCCATCCGCCGCGAGATTTTGAGCGCGCCGCGCGAGGGCGAAAAGCTGCAAACCGACGTGCGCGAGATGCGCGAGAAAATGCGCGCCCATCTCGGCAATAAGCATCGCGACCGTTTTGACATCAAAACCGACGCGGGCGGCATCACCGATATTGAGTTCATCGCGCAGTACCTGGTGCTGCACTATGCGCATCAAAAACCGAAGCTGACCCGCTGGTCAGATAATGTGCGCATCCTGGAGTTGCTGGCGCAAAACGACATTATGGATGAACAGGAAGCGCAGGCGCTGACCCAGGCCTACACCACCTTGCGCGATGAGCTGCACCACCTCGCGCTTCAGGAGCAGGCGGGGCATTTGCCGCCGGAGGCCTTTATGGCAGAACGTGCTCAGGTCAACGCCAGCTGGCAGAAGTGGCTGGTGGAGCCGTGCACATCAGAACAGGTGTGATATTATCGCGCGCAACAAAACGTATGACTGATGAATCTCTCAGGAGACAGGAATGAAAGTAACGCTGCCAGAATTTACTCGCGCAGATGTCATGGTGGTCGGTGACGTGATGCTGGATCGCTACTGGTACGGGCCAACCAGCCGTATTTCACCGGAAGCCCCGGTACCGGTCGTGAAAGTGGATACCATTGAGGAGCGTCCTGGCGGCGCGGCAAACGTGGCGATGAACATTGCCTCGCTGGGTGCAGCGTCACGGCTGGTCGGACTGACCGGGATCGACGACGCCGCGCGTGCGCTGAGTAAATCACTGGCTGACGTTAACGTGAAGTGCGATTTCGTTTCTGTCCCGACGCATCCGACCATCACCAAACTGCGCGTGCTGTCACGCAATCAGCAGCTGATCCGCCTCGATTTTGAAGAAGGCTTCGCCGGAGTCGATCCGCAGCCAATGCACGACCGCATCCAGCAGGCGCTGAAGCATGTGGGCGCGCTGGTGTTCTCTGATTATGCCAAGGGCGCGTTAGCGAGCGTCCAGCAAATGATCGCGCTGGCACGGCAGGCGAACGTTCCGGTGCTGATCGACCCGAAAGGCACTGAATTTGAGCGCTACCGTGGCGCGACGCTGCTGACGCCGAACCTTTCCGAGTTTGAAGCGGTGGCGGGAAAATGCCAGAGCGAAGAGGAACTGGTTGAACGCGGCATGAAGATTATTGCCGATTTCGACCTCAGCGCACTGCTGGTCACGCGCTCCGAACAGGGGATGACGCTGCTGCAACCGGGTAAAGCGCCGCTGCATATGCCGACCCAGGCGCAGGAAGTTTATGACGTCACCGGCGCAGGCGACACGGTGATCGGCGTGCTGGCGGCAACGCTGGCGGCGGGAAATTCGCTGGAAGAGGCCTGCTACTTCGCCAATGCGGCGGCTGGCGTGGTGGTCGGCAAGCTCGGCACCTCAACGGTTTCGCCTATTGAACTGGAAAACGCGGTGCGCGGTCGTTCGGAAACCGGCTTTGGCGTGATGGACGAAGCGGAGTTACAGGAAGCGGTCGCGGCGGCGCGCAAGCGCGGCGAGAAAGTGGTGATGACCAACGGCGTATTCGATATTCTTCACGCGGGTCACGTCTCCTACCTCGCCAACGCCCGCAAACTGGGCGACCGTCTGATTGTCGCGGTCAATAGCGACGCCTCTACTAAACGGCTGAAGGGCGACTCGCGCCCGGTCAACCCGCTGGAACAGCGGATGATCGTGCTGGGCGCGCTGGAAGCGGTGGACTGGGTGGTTTCTTTTGAAGAGGACACGCCGCAGCGTCTGATTGCCGGGATCCTGCCGGATCTGCTGGTGAAAGGCGGCGACTACAAGCCGGAAGATATCGCTGGCAGCAAAGAGGTGTGGGCCAACGGCGGCGAGGTGCTGGTGCTTAACTTCGAAGACGGCTGCTCGACGACCAATATCATTCGCAAGATCCAGAAAGACAGCCACCAGTAGGCGTAATTCCCCGGTAGCGCTGCGCTTACCGGGGCTACAGATTGCATTAAACGTAAGCCGGATAAGCGCAGCGCCATCCGGCATCATTTTCTTCCCGCATAAACAATCGCGCACTTTTTACCCACTCAGATCAATTTTGTTTCACTCTCTCCTACGCCTTTCAAAATTTGACCTACGCTTAAAAAAAATCATGGGAGATGCGGGAAAGATGAACGAACAGGACTTGTACTCGGTACAGAACTTTGACTTTCTGGCGCGGAGTTTTGCCAGGATGCAAAGGGAAGGACGCCAGATTGATATCAGTAATGTCACCGGCAATATGGATGAAGAACAGCGTAGCTGGTTCTGCCAGCGCTACGAGTTTTATCAGCGCCAAACGGTATGCGAATAAACAGAATGGCCCGCTAAATGCGGGCCATTTTTTTGGCGGTTATTCCTGCGGATCGACCGGGGGAATCGCCGGAGCCGGTTTCACTTCCGTCGACACGTTCTGCGAACGGCTCTCCAGCTCACTCAGACGTTGCTCAAGCAGCGCCAGTTTCTCACGGGTACGCAGCAGTACCTGCGTCTGTACGTCAAACTCTTCACGACTGATCAAATCCAGACGGGTCAGCTGCGACTGAAGCACCTGACGGATTTTCTTCTCTACATCGTCCCCGAAGTCCCGGATCCCCTTCGGCATCGATTCGTGGACCTGGCGGGCGATTTGTTCAATTTTTTTCGGGTCAATCATTGTCGTTTCCTGATCTGATAGGCTCTGCAATTATTGTAGTTTGAGAAAGCCACTCTATAAACAATTGTTTGAAGTGAATGGATTGCCCAAAGTGGTTAACAGCGTTATAGTTGCCGTGCTTATTCTCAGGGCGGGGTGTAATTCCCCACCGGCGGTAAATCGACTCCTGTCGAAAGCCCGCGAGCGCTTCTGGCTTTGCCGGAAGGTCAGCAGATCCGGTGTAATTCCGGGGCCGACGGTTAAAGTCCGGATGGGAGAGAGTAACGATCCAACAGGCCCGGCCTGCGCACGTTATTTTTTTGACTCCTAAGACTGCCCTGATTCTGGTAACCATAATGTTAATGAGGTTTTTTTTACCATGAATCAGACTCTTTTTTCTTCCCTTGGTAATGCGTTTGAGCGTGTAGAACAGGCGGTTGCTGCGCTGCGCGAAGGCCGCGGTGTGATGGTGCTGGACGACGAAAGTCGTGAAAACGAAGGTGATATGATCTTCGCGGCAGAGACCATGACCACCGAACAGATGGCGCTGACTATTCGTCACGGTAGCGGCATTGTTTGCCTGTGCATTACCGAAGAGCGTCGTCAGCAGCTTGACCTGCCAATGATGGTCGAAAACAACACCAGCGCCTACGGCACCGGTTTCACCGTCACCATTGAAGCCGCTGAAGGCGTCACCACCGGCGTTTCTGCCGCTGACCGTGTAACCACCGTCCGTGCTGCGATTGCCGATAACGCAAAACCTTCCGACCTGAACCGTCCGGGCCATGTGTTCCCGCTGCGCGCGCAGCCGGGCGGTGTGCTGACCCGCGGTGGTCATACCGAAGCAACGATCGACCTGGTCACCCTGGCGGGCTTTAAGCCGACAGGCGTATTGTGCGAGTTAACCAATGATGATGGTTCAATGGCGCGCGCGCCGGAATGCATCAAATTTGCGCGCGAGCATAATATGGCGGTGGTCACCATTGAAGATTTGGTGGCGTATCGTCAGGAACACGAGCAAAAAGCCAGCTAAGATCGGCAATCCTGCCCGGTGGCGCTTCGCTTACCGGGCCTACGGTTAAAGCATGGCAGTTGTAGGCCGGGCAAACGCAGTGCCGCCCGGCATTACCAGGTACGACCTTCCCGGCGATAAAAATCCTCAGCCAAATCCAATAGTTTGCAGCAGCACCAGACTTAACCCCATCACTGACATCCCGCACAGCACGCCATAACTTGGATTATTATGCGGGTCGATTTCCTTCGCCAGCGGCATCAATTCGTCCACCGACAGCGCCACCATAATCCCCGCTACCGCAGCCATAATCGCCGCCATCACGATTGGCGACATCATACTGCCAAGGATCAGCCACGCCAGCACACCACCGAGAATTTCTGCGAGACCCGAAATGCCCGCCCAGAAAACGGCTTTCCCCCGCGAACCTGTCGCCGCGTACACCGGACCGGCAACCGCCAGACCTTCCGGAATATTATGCAGCGCGACGGCCAGCGCAATGCCAAAGCCCAGCTCCAGATTGTTGCTCGCCGTAACATAGGTGGCGATACCTTCCGGGAAGTTGTGCAGGCTAATGCCCAGCGTCAGTAAAATCGCCGTGCGGCGGATTTTACGCGTAGCGGGCAATACAGTCTCCTGCATCAAATCCTGTGGATGGGAGTGGGGAAGGAGGCGATCCAGCCCGTAGTAGCCCAGCAAACCGGCGATAAACATGCCGTAGCCCAGTACCGGCGGCATATTTTCAGTTGCCAGAGCCGCTGGCAGCATTTCCATCAGCGAAATAAGCAGCATGATCCCGGCGGCAAAGCCGAGCGAAAATGCCAGTAAGCGGTTGGAAGGCTTCTGGCCCAGTACGCCGAGGATAGCACCGATAAAGGTGGCTGCGCCGGCAAGCACGGTCAGAATTAAAGGTACTGACATTGGCTACTCCTTTTGATAATGATTCTCATTTATAATAGAGGCATCTTCCATAATGTTCGAGAGGGTATGCCCGGCCTTTAATAATCCTTACATTCAAAATTTCTGACGATCATCATCATGGTTATCTGAGTTCATCAGATGTAAAAGGAGCGTAGTGTAATGTTATCAAATTATGCTCTTTGTAAGGATATCATCATGTCCCGTTCCCGTATGCCAGCACTTTTTTTAGGTCATGGTAGCCCAATGAATGTGCTGGAAGATAATCGCTATACACGTACCTGGCAGCAACTGGGTGAAACCTTACCGCGTCCCAAAGCCATTGTCGTGATCTCCGCCCACTGGTTCACGCGCGGCACGGGCGTGACGGCGATGGAAACGCCGAAAACCATTCATGATTTCGGCGGGTTCCCGCAGGCGCTGTACGATACGCACTATCCGGCACCCGGCTCGCCAGCGCTGGCCGAGCGTCTGGTTGAGTTACTCTCGCCGGTGCCGGTTACGCTGGATCGAGAAGCGTGGGGTTTTGACCACGGCTCGTGGGGCGTGCTAATCAAGATGTATCCTGAGGCGGATATCCCGATGGTGCAGCTCAGCGTGGACAGTACCAAACCGGCCGCCTGGCATCTTGAGATTGGCCGTAAGCTGGCGGCGTTACGTGACGAAGGCATCATGTTAGTTGCCAGCGGTAACGTGGTGCACAACTTGCGTACCGTGCGCTGGCACGGTGACAACACCCCGTATCCGTGGGCGACATCCTTTAATGAATATGTGAAGGCGAATCTGACCTGGAAAGGCGCGGCGGACGATCACCCGCTGGTCAACTATCTGGATCACGAGGGCGGCACGTTATCGAACCCTACGGCGGACCACTTCCTGCCGCTGCTGTATATTCTGGGCGCATGGGATGGCGAGGAGCCGGTGACCATCCCGGTGGACGGGATTGAGATGGGCAGTTTGAGTATGTTGTCGGTGCTGGTGGGTGCTTAAGGCTGCCTGTGGCTGTCGCTTTGAAGTTAAAAGATGCGCTTCTACGCTGCCTTAAGGGAGTCCTGGTATCGTTAATAAAATGCCATCAGCGAGTAAAACAGCAGAATAAGTCTCAAGGCTTTCAGCGCGGGTTGTGTCCGGCTGTAAATCGCCGAGTCGTTTCCTGTAGGCCGGGGCGACGCGCATGGACGCGCGTCGAGGGCGTGTGCTTTACAGGATGTAAAGCTCGCGCCCGACCCGAAGCCGGAAGGAATAAGACGAGGGAACCGCGAAGCGGCGATTTACGGGCCGGGAGCCCGGGTCGCCAGGGCGGCGGCGATTGAGCCGCCCTGGCGCGTTCACCGACGCGGTAATTCAGTTGATCCCGGGAAATTGAGGTGAACGGAAGGACCACCTTTGTCACATGTATCTCCCACCACCGGACTCACTCCACAAAAATATGCGGATAGAACCGTGACAGATCCTGCGTAATCAGTGCGCGATCCTCGCGAATCCCAATCCCCGCAGGCTGGTCGTTAATCAGCCAGCTGCCGATCAGCACATAACTGTCACCAAATTTTGGCAGCGGACAGAACTGCTGGACGATCATCCCTTCTTCGCCATACGGTCCTTCAACCTCTTCAATGGTCTTACCGTTTTCCACAATCGAAACGTTAGCCCCTTCACGTGAAAAAATCGGCTTAATAACGAATTTGTCCATCGGCGGATGATCGTCTTCCGCAAAGTAGGCAGGCAGCAGGTTCGGGTGATCGGGGAACATCTCCCACAGCATCGGCAGCAGCGCTTTGTTGGAGATAATGCTTTTCCACGCGGGTTCCAGCCAGCGCACGCCGGCATCTTCCAGCTTGGTGGAGAAGACCTCGCGCAGCATATATTCCCACGGGTAAAGCTTGAACAAATTCGCAATGACCTGATCCTGCAAATCGCTAAACTGGCCTTTTTCGCCAAGGCCAATATCTTCGATATAGAGGAATTCTGTGGCGACGCCCGCTTCGGCGGCGCAATCCTGGAGATACTGCACCGTGCCGCGATCTTCAACCGTATCGCGACAGCAGGTCAGATGCAGAAGCTGGAAGCCATGCTGCTCGCGCAGTTCGCCAAAACGTTCAATCACTTTCTCCTGGAGACTGTTGAATTGATCGCTTCCGGCAGGCAATTGACCCGCCTTAAGCTGGTCCTCCAGCCACAGCCACTGGAAAAACGCCGCTTCATATAACGAGGTGGGCGTATCGGCGTTGTTCTCCAGCAGTTTGGGTTCGCCAGTGCCGTCCCACGCCAGATCGAGGCGTGAGTAAAGCGACGGCTGATGCGTTTGCCACGACTGGCGGACAAAGCTCCAGGTATGCTTTGGAATGCGGAATTTGGTCATCAGCGCATCGCTGGCGATGACCTTATCGACCACTTTCAGGCACAGCTGATGCAGTTCTGCCGTAACCTCTTCCAGTTTTTCGACCTGTGCCAGGGTGAGTTTGTAGTATGCATCTTCACACCAGTACGGTTCGCCGTACATAGTGTGAAAATTAAACCCATATTCGGTGGCTTTTTCTCGCCAGTCCGGGCGTTCGGTGATGCTGATCCTTTCCATGGCGATCAGCCGCCCATCGAGCGGGAAGAACTGCCCGACGCGCTACTACGCTGCATCGCGGACTGCTTCGCTACTGACTCACCAAAGCCGCCGCGAGTAATCGTTGAGGTAGTGGCCGGTTTCGGAGCCATCGCGGTTTTCGGCACGTTCATCGTGCGACCCGGCTGGGCTGCACCGTAATTTTTACCGCTGGCATCGGTGTATTGACCGTAGGCCGGGCTGGCCGGGTTACGTGAGCTAAACAGCGGCTGCTGGGCAAAACCGGCACCGCCGCCCATCAGGCGACCCATCATATAACCCGCCATCAGCGGCATCCAGAAACCGCCGCTGGACTGCGTCTGCGCCTGGTTTTCGGGTGCCATACCCGCCTGCGCCGGAGCCTGCTGGCACTGGCCTTCACCGAATTCAGCAATGCAGTCTTCCCGCGTAGCGTATTTCGGTGCGGTACGTTCGGCTTCTTTCAGCGCGTTATTATAGGCGGTGGTACATTCCGCGCTCTTGCCCGGGTTCGCCGAAGAACAGTCGTCGGCGTTGAGATAGGTCGATACCGTTTCGTCACTTTTCTCGCAGCCCGCCAGCATAAATACGGCGCTTACGGCAAAGGCGACAGGGGTAAGATGGCGCGCGCTCCAGCTTTTGCGGAACGTGGCGTGATTAATTGTTTTTGTCCGTTTCATAGTTGTCTTCCAGACCCAGAGGTAGTGCGTGATGAATACTGCTCAGGATAGAGGATGGGTGGTTGAAAATGAAGCGAGAAGGGGATCTTTACGTTGCCTTACGTTCAGGCGGGGACTGGCATCCCCGCCTGTGAGTTTACTTAACGGCGAGCGGAAGCGGGCTGCACTGCCGTACCGGAATAGCCGTCCGCGCTGGCGGCCTGCGAGGCATCTTCCGGTGCCACGCTTTCCGGCGTGGTCGGCACGGTTTTACCCAGTGCGCTGTTCAGCGAGACCAGATCCTGTTCATTCAGCGTGCCGAGGGCATTCTTCACATTGAGCAGATTGATCAGGTAGTTATAACGCGCGCTGGAGAGCTGCTGCTTGGCGTTATACAGCGTGGTGGTCGCGTCCAGCACATCGACGATGGTACGCGTACCAACGGAGTAACCGGCTTCTGACGCATCCAGAGAGCTTTGCGCAGAGACAACCGCCTGCTTATATGCATTAATACTACTGATGGACGCATTAATGTTGTTATAAGAGGAACGCACGTTCTGCACCACGCTACGGTGCGCACTTTCCAGCTGTTCGCTGGAACCGACGAAGTTATACTGCGCCTGTTTCACCTGAGAGTTGACCATCCCGCCCTGATAGAGCGGCAGCGAGAAGTTCAGGCCCACCTGGTTCTGACCTGCATTGTTATCATCGTACTGAGAGCTGGTCGCGCCACGGGTTTTGGAACCGCTATACGAGGTATCGGAAACACCCGTTGAGGCGGTTAAATCCAGCGTCGGCAGATGGCCGTCCTGCGCCTGGCGAATCTGCTCGCGAGCCAGATCCTGATTCAGACGTGCCTGTAACAGGGTCAGGTTGCGTTTTTCTGCTTCTTTCAGCAGATTATTGACCGCTTCAGGCCGGGTGGTTTTGAAGTTATCCACGTTCAGAGAGGCCAGCTCAGGGTAGTAATTACCGGTCACCTGACGCAGAGACTCAACGGCGTTATCAAGATTGTTACGGGCAGTCACTTCATCCGCCAGCACGGTATCGTACTGTGAACGGGCGTTCTGCACGTCGGTAATCGCCACCAGCCCGACGTTAAAACGCTGGGTGGTCTGGTCTAACTGACGATAGATAGCCTGTTTCTGCGCTTCGGTATAGGAAAGCGCATCAATGGCGCTTAATACGTTAAAATAGGCAGTGGCGGTGTTCAGGATCAGCGTTTGCTGGTCGGCCTGCCAGGTCACATCCTGAATACCGGCTGATTTTTCTTGCAGCGTCAGGGCGCGCCATTTCGACATATCAAAAATGGTCTGCGTTAATTGCAGAGAGGCGCTTTTTGAGGTGGTGTCCAGACCGTTACTATCGCGAAAACCATTGCTGTAGTTATAATCAGCACCCAGACCAAGCTGAGGCAGCAAAGGGCTACGCGCTTCGTTGATTTTTTCGAATGCCGCATCGCGATCGGCTGCTGACTTACGCAGGTCCGGGTTGCTTAAACGCGCCTGCTGATAAACCTGCAACAGGTTCTCTGCCTGGCTCACTGCGCTGAAGCCGGTCAGGCTCAGACCGATAAGGATGGGGAGCAATTTCTTCATTTGCATTCCTTGTTGAGAAGCATTTTTAGCGCTAAACAAATTCAAAAAATAATCGCCGATTGTAGCAGAATCTGCCAGTCTCAAAGGTTGGCGTTATGTGCCATCCGACATTAATGGGCACCAATCTACCATAGAGTTTGTGAAACCGTAGTTAAACTGGCGAGAAATCCATAATTTCATCACTATTATTGTCACCCGGAGATAATCATGACCAGACAAAATGGACTGGCGGTAACTTACACAAAAAATGATATAGAAATTATTGCACGCGAAACACTGTATAGCGGTTTTTTTTCGCTCGATTTATACCGCTTTCGCCATCGTCTGTTTAACGGGGAAATGAGCGGTGAAGTGCGGCGTGAAATTTTTGAACGCGGCCATGCTGCCGTCTTGCTACCCTTTGACCCGGTGCGCGACGAAGTGGTATTGGTGGAGCAGATCCGTATCGCGGCCTACGATTCCAGCGAAAGCCCGTGGCTGCTGGAACTGGTCGCCGGAATGATTGAAGAAGGCGAGAGCGTCGAGCAGGTCGCCCGTCGCGAAGCGGAAGAAGAAGCAGGACTTAACGTCGGCCGGGTGAAAAAATTTATGAGCTATCTGGCAAGTCCGGGTGGCACCAGTGAACGCCTCTCCTTAATGGTGGGGGAAGTGGACGCCACGACTGCGGAAGGAATTCACGGTCTGGCTGATGAAAACGAAGATATTCGGGTTCATGTGGTAAGTCGGGAGCAGGCTTATCAATGGGTTGAAGAGGGGAAAATCGACAACGCAGCGTCAGTCATCGCCCTGCAATGGCTACAGCTGCACTATCAAGAGTTAATGAATGAGTGGAAAAAATGAAGCGTTATACACCTGATTTCCCCGAAATGATGCGTCTGTGCGAAACCAATTTCGCCCAGCTCCGCCGCCTGTTGCCGCGTAATGATGCGCCGGGCGAAACCGCAAGTTATCAGGTGGCCAACGCGCAGTACCGGTTAACGATACAGGAATCTACCCGCTACACTACGCTGGTAGAAATTGAACAAACCGCACCCGCTGTCAGTTACTGGAGCCTGCCATCCATGTCGGTTCGACTGTATCATGACGCTATGGTCGCGGAAGTGTGTTCAACTCAGCAGATCTTTCGCTTCAAAGCGCGGTATGATTATCCGAATAAAAAGTTGCATCAACGCGACGAAAAGCATCAAATTAATCAGTTTTTAGCCGACTGGCTACGATATTGTTTAGCACATGGAGCGATGGCGATTCCGGTTTTATAGCGTCGTTAAACCTAAGGACACCATTTGGAAAGCCTGTTAACGCTTCCTTTGGCTGGTGGGGCCAAAGTGAAGATACTGCAAATCACTGATACTCACCTGTTTGCCCAAAAACACGAGACGCTGCTGGGTGTGAATACCTGGGAAAGCTATCAGGCGGTACTGGCCGCCATTCATGCTGAACAGCGTGAATGCGATCTTATTGTGGCGACAGGGGATTTAGCTCAGGATCAGTCTGCTGCGGCCTATCAGCATTTTGCTGAGGGTATCGCAGGCTTTGCTGCACCCTGCGTCTGGCTGCCGGGAAATCATGACTTTCAGCCCGCCATGTACAGCGCGCTTCAGGACGCGGGGATCTCCCCGGCAAAGCGGGTATGGGTGGGCGACCACTGGCAAATCCTGCTACTCGATAGCCAGGTGTTCGGCGTGCCGCACGGCGAGCTCAGCGAATTCCAGCTTGAGTGGCTGGAGCGCAAACTGGCGGAATCCACCGATCGGCATACGCTTTTGCTGCTCCATCATCATCCGCTCCCGGCGGGATGTGGCTGGCTCGATCAGCACAGTCTGCGCAACGCGCAGGAGCTGGATAATGTGCTGGCGCGCTTTCCCCGCGTGAAGCATATGCTGTGCGGGCACATTCATCAGGAACTGGATCTCGACTGGAACGGCCGCCGCATGATGGCCACGCCGTCTACCTGCGTTCAGTTTAAGCCGCACTGCGCCAGTTTTACCCTGGACACCATTGCGCCCGGCTGGCGCTGGCTGGAGTTACATGACGATGGCACTCTGGTAACGGAAGTCTGCCGTTTACAGAGCACGCAATTTAGCCCGGATACCGGTTCAGAAGGATATTGATGTCTACGCTTCTTTATCTGCACGGCTTTAACAGCTCGCCGCGTTCGGCAAAGGCCACCGCGTTGCGGGAGTGGCTGACGGTACACTATCCTGAGATCCGGATGGTGACGCCGCAGTTGCCCGTTTTCCCGGCGCAGGCCGCAGAACTGCTGGAGTCGCTGGTGCTGGAGCTGGGGGGACAACCGCTGGGTATTGTCGGCTCGTCACTCGGGGGATATTACGCCACCTGGCTATCGCAGTGCTTTATGTTACCGGCTGTGGTGGTGAACCCGGCGGTTCGTCCTTTTGAACTGCTGGCGGATTACCTGGGGCATAACGAGAATCCCTACACAGGCCAGCAATATGTGCTAGAGTCTCGCCATATTTACGATCTCAAAGTGATGCAAATCGACCCGCTGGAAGCGCCGGATCTTATCTGGTTATTACAGCAGACCGGGGACGAGGTGCTTGATTACCGTCAGGCGGTGGACTATTTTGACGCCTGCCGCCAGACCGTCGAAGAGGGCGGCAATCACGCATTTGTTGGCTTTGACGATCATTTCTCACAGATTATCGATTTTCTGGGCCTGCGCTAAGCAGCCAGAACGACCTACGAAAACACCATGACGCAATCATATAACGCTGATGCCATTGAGGTACTCACCGGGCTTGAGCCGGTTCGCCGCCGTCCGGGAATGTATACCGACACCACTCGCCCTAACCACATGGGCCAGGAAGTCATTGATAACAGTGTCGATGAAGCACTGGCGGGCCACGCGAAGCGCGTGGATGTCATTCTGCACGCCGATCAGTCGCTGGAGGTCATTGATGATGGCCGCGGTATGCCGGTGGATATTCACCCGGAAGAGGGCGTGCCGGCGGTTGAACTGATCCTCTGTCGTCTGCATGCGGGCGGCAAGTTCTCCAATAAAAACTACCAGTTCTCTGGTGGTCTTCACGGGGTGGGGATTTCCGTTGTGAACGCCCTGTCGAAGCGCGTGGAAGTCACGGTTCGCCGCGACGGTCAGGTTTACCGTATCGCGTTTGAGAACGGCGACAAGGTCGAAGACTTAAAGGTGGTTGGCACCTGCGGAAAACGTAATACCGGCACCAGCGTCCACTTCTGGCCGGATGAAAGCTTTTTCGACAGCCCGCGTTTTTCCGTGTCCCGCATGAGTCACCTGCTGAAAGCCAAAGCGGTACTTTGTCCGGGCGTGGAAATTACCTTCAAAGATAACGTCAACAACACCGAACAGCGCTGGTGCTATGAGGATGGTCTCAACGACTATCTCAGCGAGGCGGTAAACGGTCTGCCGGTGCTGCCGGAAAAACCGTTTGTCGGCAATCTGGCGGGCGACACCGAAGCCGTTGAATGGGCGCTGCTGTGGCTGCCGGAAGGCGGCGAATTGCTAACCGAAAGCTACGTTAACCTGATCCCGACCATGCAGGGCGGCACCCACGTCAACGGTCTGCGTCAGGGGCTACTAGATGCGATGCGCGAATTCTGCGAATACCGCAATATTCTGCCGCGCGGTGTGAAGCTTTCCGCAGAAGACATCTGGGACCGTTGCGCCTACGTGCTGTCGGTCAAAATGCAGGACCCGCAGTTTGCCGGGCAGACAAAAGAACGACTTTCTTCGCGTCAGTGCGCGGCGTTTGTTTCCGGCGTGGTGAAAGACGCCTTCAGCCTGTGGCTGAACCAGAACGTACAGGCCGCAGAGATGCTGGCGGAAATGGCGATTTCCAGCGCTCAGCGTCGCCTGCGCGCGGCGAAAAAAGTGGTGCGTAAGAAACTGACCAGCGGTCCGGCGCTGCCAGGTAAACTGGCGGACTGTACCGCGCAGGATCTCAACCGCACCGAGCTGTTCCTGGTGGAAGGGGATTCCGCAGGCGGCTCCGCCAAGCAGGCGCGTGACCGGGAGTATCAGGCGATCATGCCGCTGAAAGGCAAGATCCTTAACACCTGGGAAGTGTCTTCCGACGAAGTGCTGGCCTCGCAGGAGGTTCACGATATTTCGGTGGCGATTGGCATCGATCCGGACAGTGAAGATCTGAGTCAGCTACGCTACGGCAAGATCTGCATCCTCGCGGATGCCGACTCCGACGGCCTGCACATCGCCACGCTGCTGTGTGCGCTGTTTGTGAAGCACTTCCGCACCCTGGTGAAACACGGTCACGTCCACGTTGCGCTGCCGCCGCTGTACCGTATCGATCTCGGTAAAGAGGTGTACTACGCGCTGACGGAAGAGGAAAAAACCGGTGTGCTGGAGCAGCTTAAACGCAAGAAAGGCAAACCTAACGTTCAGCGCTTTAAAGGGCTGGGCGAAATGAACCCGATGCAGCTGCGCGAAACCACGCTCGATCCCAATACCCGCCGTCTGGTGCAGCTGACCATTAGCGACGAAGACGACCAGCGTACTAACGCGATGATGGATATGCTGCTTGCCAAAAAACGCTCTGAAGACCGCCGTAACTGGTTGCAGGAGAAAGGCGACCTGGCGGAGATCGACGGCTAACCGCCGCGTTTTTGAGGATGGAAGATACGCAGGCCAAAACCTGCGTTGGGCTGATAACAGACCTGTTTTCTATGCTGTACGTCTGAATGCCGGGTGGCGGCTTCGCCTTACCCGGCCTACGCGGTACCACAATATCAACGTGTATCCGCATTTCGTAGGCCTGTGCAAGCGAAGCGCCGCCAGGCATCATTGGCACCGCGTAATGCCGGGTGGCGGCTTCGCCTTACCCGGCCTACGCGGTGCCACAATATCAACGTGTTATCCGCATTCCGTAGGCCTGTGCAAGCGAAGCGCCGCCAGGCATCATTGGCACCGCTTAATGCCGGGTGGCGGCTTCGCCTTACCCGGCCTACGCGGTGCCACAATATCAACGTGTTATCCGCATTCCGTAGGCCTGCGCAAGCGAAGCGCCGCCAGGCATCATTGGCACCGCGTAATGCCGGGTGGCGGCTTCGCCTTACCCGGCCTACAAAATACATCAATATCAATGGGTTATTCGCATTCCGTAGGCCTGCGCAAGCGAAGCGCCGCCAGGCATCATTGGCACCGCGTAATGCCGGGTGGCGGCTTCGCCTTACCCGGCCTACAAAATACATCAATATCAACGTGTTATCCGCATTCCGTAGGCCTGCGCAAGCAAAGCGCCGCCAGGCATCCTTGCCAAAGGATAAAGAGGATCACTCCTCTGACACCGGCTGCACTTTGCCGATTGTGGGTGCCGGAATGATATCCAGCTCAACAGGCCGTCGCAGCGCGTCCGTTGCCTGACGCAGCGCGTCCAGCGACGTTTTTAACTCTGGTGTCAGGTTTTCCGCGCTCAGGGATTCCAGGTGTTTCAGCTTATCCTGTAATTCCATCACTTTTAGCTCCTGAGTCAGTTCATTCTGTAACGACTGACCCAGCGAGCGGAGGGTCGAGATCCACGATATCACCGTTTTAACGACCACCGGCAGACGTGTCGGGCCTAAGACGATCAGCCCGATGACAAACACCAGCAGCAGTTCCCCAAAGCCGAAGCCAAACATGGTTATGCCTGTTCCGATTTGCTGGCGGTTTCTTTGCCGACTTTTTGTTCATTGAGAAAGTCGGCATCCTGAGATGCGCTATCGTTGTCGCCCATCGCTTTCTTAAACCCTTTCAGCGCCGACCCGAGATCGGACCCCAGGGAGCTGAGTTTTTTGGTGCCGAAAACCAGTACCATCAGCACCACAATCACTAATAATTTGGTAACGCTAATTTCGCCCATGATGAAACCTTATAGTCAGTAAAATATGCCGCGTATCGGGCGGCAGCGTTGTGTCGACATTCAGGGAATAATCGCTTCCCCGGTGATTTTTTTCAGCATTTCCATAATATTGTCGGCCTCTTGCTCATCAATAATGCTCATCGCAAAACCGACGTGAACCAGAACCCAACAGCCCAGCAGTTCCTGCGGCGAATTTTCGCAAATCAGGGCAAGATTGACTTGTCTCCTGATGGCGTTAATTTCCACCCACGCCGGTTCGTGAATCGAATCGCCCACCGCAACAATTTTTCCTGGTACGCCAATGCACATTGTTAATCCTTATTGCCAGAAAGCGTGCCGCGCAGCAGCGCCCGGCGTCCGGCGTTAATCCCGGACGCATTGCGTACCGGCAAGGAGAGCGCCAGCCTGACGCTGTTTTGCGCCAGCGTCAGCGCCTGTTCCGCGCTCAGTGCCGGATCGATGGGCGACATTAGTGAACACGACAGGTAATAGAGATCTGGCGCGATCTCACCGGGACGAAACGCCATATCGCCCTGCGGAAAGGTGAGCGCCAGACGTTCGTCAGTGCGTCGGCAGGCCCAGCGCTGCCCCGGCCCCGGCAGCAGCATGAGCTGTAGCATCCACGGCGTCAGCAGCGCGCCAAACCACTGGCCCTCAAATAGCTGAAAGGCGCAGGCTTTGACCGGCAGTTGCGGACGGTAAAAGGGCAGGCCGACCATACTGCTTTCCGCCACCTGCTGAAAAACCTGTTCAAGCAGGGCCGACGGATCGGTGGCATAGCCTTCACTGTATTTATCAGTCATGAATTGCCCTCACGCGGACTAACGGTGATACCGTGGTTATTCAGAATGCGGATAACCTGAGCGATGGCGGCTTCCATTGCCAGGACCACCACCGGGCTGAGTACCATGCCCGGCGCAAGCGACGCAGGCTCAATGCCCAGCAGAACCAGCTTGCGCGGGAACTCGTCGGTCATTTGCAGCGCCATCAGCACGTCTGCCAGCCCGAGCTGGTGCGGCGAAAGCCGTTGGGTGAAGTACGCGGGAACGTCGTTATCCTCAAGAATAAACAGGCTCCCGGCCTCACTGTCACTTTGAACCGCATCGACCACCACGATCAGATCGCGGCTGGCCATCACCTCCAGCAGTTCCATACCCGAAGTGCCGCCATCCTGAAGCACCACGCCGTCGGGAAAGAGGAAGCGCTGCTCCAGCGCTTCAAGAGTCCGCACGCCGACACCTTCGTCGCTGAGCAGAAGGTTACCGACGCCAAGCAGCAGGGTATTCATTACAGAATTTTCACCTTACTTAACGTCTTGCCGCGTAAATCCACCATGTGGACCGCGCAGGACATGCACGGATCGAACGAGTGAACGGTGCGCACCACTTCCAGTGGTTTTTGCGCATCAACGACTGGCGTGCCGATCAGCGCGCGCTCATACGGCCCCGGTTCATCATTGAAATTGCGCGGCCCGGCGTTCCAGGTTGACGGCACCACCGCCTGATAGTTGGCAATTTTGCCGTCCTTGATGACGATCCAGTGCGACAGCATGCCGCGAGAGGCTTCTTCAAAACCGACGCCGCGAAGCTCGCCTTCCGGGAACACCGGCTTGATAAAGGTTTCGCAATCGCCTTTGGCGATGTTGTCCACCAGCAGTTGATACTGCGCCTGAAGTTCGTCACACAGCACGGAAGTCCGCACCGCGCGGCCGAGAATACGGCCCCAGGTCGATTGCAGCGCATCATGGGTGAGCGCGGTGCCGGTCAGCGCCTGGTACTGCGCGGCAATACTGTCATAATGCGTCACGGTGCCCGTGTGTTTCGACGCCAGACCGCACAGCAGCCACGCCAGCGGCCCCACTTCCACGGTTTTGCCGTAGAAGGTCGGCGCTTTCACCCAGGAGTATTTACCGTCTTCCTGCCAGTCGGTGAAGTCCGGGATGGTGGTGCCCTGCCACGGTTTTTGCGGATCGTTATCTTTGTACCAGGCGTGCTTGCCACTCTCCTCAATACCGTTAATCAGGAACGGATCGGTATGAGAGGCGATGGGCTGGAAGGTGGAAAAATCCGTGCCTTTCATATAGCCGCCGGGAATGCGGAAAACGTCGCCTCTACGGCTGACCGGCATGTCCGGCACCGCCAGGTAGTAATCCGCCGCTTTGCCCAGTTTCATCCAGTCCGGGTAGCTGGCGGCAAAAATCGCCGCGTCGACTTTATAAACCTGCTCAATAAAATCGCTCAGCTTGTCGATAAACGATTTCACGTACATCAGGCGTTCCAGATTGAGAACGCCAGGGGAATCGGTATTGATTGGGTTCGCCACGCCGCCGACGGCGAGGTTCTGGATATGCGGCGTTTTGCCGCCGAGGATCGCCACGATGCGGTTGGCGTCGCGCTGACACTCCAGCGCCTGCAAGTAGTGCGCGACCGCAATCAGGTTCACTTCCGGCGACAGTTTCATTTCCGGGTGGCCCTGATAACCGTTAGCGAAGATCCCCAGTTGCCCGCTGTCCACCAGCGCCTGAATTTTGTGCTGCACGCGGGTGAATTCGGCGGCGCTGTTCAGCGGCCAGCTTGAAACGTTTTTCAGCATCGCTTCCGCTTTGGCCGGATCGGCCTTCAGGGCGGCGGTAATATCCACCCAGTCGAGCGCGGAGAGCTGGTAAAAATGCACGATATGATCGTGGATCTGGTGCGCGGCGAGGATCAGGTTGCGAATATACTGCGCGTTCAGAGGGATCTCCATTTGCAGCGCATTCTCCACCGCGCGCACCGAGGCGATGGCGTGGATTGTGGTGCACACGCCGCAAATACGCTGGACGATAATCCACGCGTCGCGCGGGTCCTGCCCCTTGACGATCTCTTCCATCCCGCGCCACATGGTGCCGGACGACCAGGCTTTCACCACTTTGCCATCTTCAATTTCACAGTCGATCCGCAGATGACCTTCAATACGCGTTACAGGATCAATGGTGATACGTTGACTCATGGTTTTACCTCAACAGTGGCTGCTTTGGCCGGTAAAATCGGCAGCAGACGAATAATCAGGATGTAAGCAACAACTTCAATCGCCACAAAGCCGATGGAAATCAATAGTTCGCTGGCGGTCGGAAAATAGTGATAGCCATTGCCCGGATCAAAGGCGACAAGGGAATAATCAATGCGCCACATCGCCGCGCCGAGCAGCACGGAGAGCGCACACAGAAACAGCGCACGCGGACTGCGGCGAAGTTTGCCGGAATGCAAAATCAGCAGCGGAAGGATGAACAGCGCCAGCTCAATGATAAACAGCCAGGCATAGCCGTTACCCATTAGCACCAGTCCGAGCTTGCCGCGCCAGATAATCTCGCCGACGCGCAGTACGACGAAGATCCACAGCAGCGCCTTAATGACCTGGCTAAGTTTGCTGAACAACGGCGTTTCGTCGGTGGTAAAGGTGGCGCTGGCTCTCAGTAGCGATCCTTCAAAAATCACGATTGAGAAGCCCATCAGAAAGGCGGTCAGCAGAGAAAACAGCGGCAGAAACTCGTAGCTTTGCCACAGCGGATACACCTTATACCCGGCAATCATCATTAGTGAGCCCATTGACGACTGGTGCATACAGGGCAGCAGCGCGCCGATGCTGATGAAAATAAACATCGCGCGGTTCAGCTTACGCAAAGGAACGTGCCAGCCCAGACGCTCAAGCAGCGCGGGCAGCAGCTCCAGCGACATAATGCCGATGTACACCGTCATACAGGCGGCGGTTTCAAACAGCACCGAGTTGGTATTGAAATAGCCGGGCATTAAGAAGTGCGGCACATTCCAGTAACGTCCCAGATCGATGGTGATCGACAATCCGCCAAGGCCGTAGCCGAACAGACTGGCGAGCAGCGCCGGGCGGACCAGATCGTGATAATCGCCGCGGTTAAACACATACACCGCCCACGCCATCGCCCAGCCGCCGCAGGCGAAGCCGGTGCCGACCAGTAAATCGAAGGATATCCACACCCCCCACGGATAGCCACCGTTCAGCGCCGTGACATCGCCCATTCCCATTACCAGACGTTTGACGATCAGCAGACCGCAGATCGCCGCAAACGGCGCGAACAGATAAATGGCGCGGGTAAACAGCTTTCCGCCCAGCGGACGGAGCGCATGAGTATGATCACTCATGGGAGTTCTCCTCTTCAGACGGCGCGGCGTCGTGATGCTTGTTGTTGCGGTGGACCAGCCAGGTGATGCCCGCCAGCGCTGCGGCTGGCAGCATCATGCCTTTGTACAACGTATGCTGGACGTGCTCGGCGCGGGAGCCGGTAGATTGTGGTCCCAGCGCGGGCAGGCCGAACTTCTGAAAAGGAATGGCGGAGAGCACCAGCACCTGCGTACCGCCGCCTTCGATTTCGCCATACACCGACGATTGATACTGCGCAACGGTCTGCGAATACGTGTCCTTGCTGCCGACCTGCTGGCGCGGATAGTCGTAACGTGAACCGGGTTTAAGTGCCAGACGGGCTTTTGCCTCTTTCAGCAGCGCGTCGCGGGTGCCGAAGATCACCGCCCCGGTGGGGCAGACTTCGGTGCAGCCGGGCAACTGGCCTTTGTCCAGCCGTTCCACGCCTTTCTGGTTGCACAGTTCGCATTTATGGATCGCGCCGAAGGGATCGCTGTAATCATATTTCGGCACGTTATACGGGCAGGCGACCATGCAGTAGCGGCAGCCGGTACAGGCGTCGGGATTGTATTCAACGATGCCGGTAGCGGCGTTTTTTTGCAGCGCCGAGACCGGGCAGGCGGAGACACAGTTCGGATCAACGCAGTGCATACACTGCTTTTTGATAAACGCGTACCCGTCCTGAAGCTGGTTTTTATGCTCGCCGTTACCGCTGCGCCAGATCTGGATGATGTTATTGGTCCGGGCGCTGAGCTTATCGTTAACCGATGAGGTGGTGTTGTTAGCACTGTTGTCGTCGGGACGGTAATCCGCAGCGCCCGGATTATTGATCTGCTGACATTTGGTCACGCAGGACTGACATCCCACGCACAGCGTGGAGTCGAACAGCATTCCGACCGCACCAGGGGCCGCCTGACGCGGCTGTTCTGCGGCACGAAGGCCCGGCGCGACCCCGGCCAGCAGCAGCCCGCCGGAGGCAACTTTGAAAAAGTGACGTCTGTTCAAGACCGCTCCTCCGTCTCTGCGTCTTTTTCAGCCGTCGTCCGCGGTTGTCCCAGTTGCTTCACCGCCATGACGCTGACGCCGCCTACAGCACCAATGACTGCGCCCAGCAGCCCGGTAGCGCTGAGGGAAACCGCGCCGCCTTCCGTGCGCTTCACGTCCGGTACTTCCGCACGCGGCGTCGGCTGGCTGACATTGGCTAACTGGGCAATGCCTTTGGTGAAGCCGATATTTTTTTCGTTACAGCCGTAGCATGGATGCCCGATACCCACCGGCCAGATACCGCCGCCGACGTCGCAGAACTCCAGCGTGGAACAGTTGCCGTAGGTCTCCGGGCCTTTACAGCCGAGATGGTAGAGGCACCAGCCCTGACGGTGGCCTTCGTCACCAAACGCTTTGGCAAAGCGCCCGGCGTCAAAGTGTGGGCGGCGCTCGCAGTTTTCGTGGATCAGGCGACCATAGGCAAAGGTGGGACGACGTTTATCGTCCAGCTTCGGCGCGCGGTTAAAGGTGATGAGATGCGCCACGGTGGCGAGAAAGTTATGCGGATTCGGCGGGCAGCCCGGAATGTTGATCACCGGAATATCCGGGATGACCTCCTGAAGCGACACCGCGCCGGTCGGGTTACAGCCGGAAGCGGGTACGCCGCCCCACGCCGCGCAGGAGCCAATCGCAATCACGTGGCTGGCGTTGGCAGCCACCTCGCGGATATGTTCAGCGATCGGCTTCCCGGCGACCATGCAGTAAATGCCGCCGTCTTTCAGCGGGATCGAGCCGTCAACGACCAGAACGTACTGGCCCTTGTAGCGTTCAATGGCGTTGTGCTTATTCTCTTCCGCCTGCTGCCCGAAGGCGGCGGAGAGCACTTCGTGATACTCCAGCGAGATAACGTCGAGGACCAGGTTCTCAACGGTGGGATGCGTCGCCCGCAGCAGCGATTCGGTGCAGCCGGTACACTCCTGCGCGCCAATCCAGATAACCGGCGGACGGGAAGGAGAGGTCAGCGCCCCGGCAATCTGCGCGGAGGCTTTTCCGCTTAGCCCCAACGAGGCTGCCAGCGCGGTACAGAGCGTGATAAAACTACGACGGCTGACGCCCTCGCTCAAGAACGTATTCTCTCGTTCACTCATGGTTTATTTTCCAGGATATTATTAATGAGCTGAATATGACGCTGATTAATAAGACGATAATTTCAAAAGGGGTTTACGTTACTCAACTTCCAGCTCGCGGATGCGTAGCGCGTCCGACGGTTCGTGCTGGATTTGCACGGAATGACATCGCGGGCAGTGCGTTACGGGTTGACGGGTTTCAAATACCTGACAGCAGTGGTGACACCAGCCACGACCCGGCGTATGGGCAATATGGAATTGCGCGCCGTCTGCCAGCGTGTTGCGGGTAGCGGACGCGAGGCCAAAGCGTAGCGAGGTTTCCTCAACGCAGCTCATCGCGCCCATCTCCAGCCAGACCTGCTTAACCCGGTTAAAATTCCGGCTTAGCGCCTGTTCTTCGAGTATCTGAACAATATTGAGCGCCAGCGTCAGTTCATGCATTTGCCGTATTTCGCAGAAATTGAGTAAAAAAAGCCTGCTCCCCAGCCGCAGCGGGGAGCGAGGTTTACTGCCATCGTTTGATTAATACAGATGACCAATGTTGACGATGGAACTCACCGTGTCGCCAAAGAAGGTCAACCGGCTGAGGAGTACTGCCACCAGCACCAGCAGCAACGTACTTTTTGGCATCACCGCATTTTTGCGCGTCAGGATAAACGCGACGATAAAGCACACCAGGCTTGCCAGATACAGCGGCGAGGTCAGCCAGGTACTGGCGGTCATTTTCATGATGGTGCCGCCGCTGGTCCAGACCAGCGGGGCGGCGATCATCGCCACAATGAACATCAGAATGCCCTGACGCAGCGCCGGAACCGGTGCATTCATCTTCAGCAGCGGAATGGCGGCGCAGCCCACCACCCAGACGGTGAGAAAGAAGAACAGCATCGTCATGCCGTTGGCGATAGCCATCATGGCGGGAGCGGCATAGGTCATTCCCTGCACCGCCACCAGCGCGATGCCCAGCAGCGAAGCGAGCAGAGCGGGAATTTTATGTCCCTTCGCCAGGAAGGTAATGCCGATAGCCGCGCCGTACAGGGTTGCGCCGAGGATTTCCCGGCTCAGCCACGCGTGTGGCAGGCCGCGCAGGGCGTTATAGGCATACATCGGATGCGCCAGATGCAGCACCGCAGCCACGGACGCCGCACCCAGCACCAGACCGGTAATCAGCCAGTGAATACGGCTACCTTCGATTTCACCCTTAAAGGTCCGCCAGGTCAGTACCAGCGCCATGCCGACGGAGGTCTGGCTTAAGACGGTAAAGATGACCAGCGGTAATTCGTACTTTTCCATTATTTATCTCCCGGCTGTTTTGGCTCGTGCGCCAGAATAAAGCGCGTTCCTGGGTTCAGCTTCGGCATCTGCGGATATCCCGGCGGGTACTGCACCGCGTTGGTCGGCAGATCGTTACTTTCCAGATCGATAATGGTCAGCGCACCAACCGGGCAGGCATCGACGCAGGCCGGGTTCATGCCGATATCCTGGCGCTCATAGCACATGCTGCATTTTTCACTCTTCTTCAATTCTTCGTTGAAACGCGGCGCGCCATAAGGACAGCTACGAATGCAGTTTTTACAGCCGATGCAGAGTTCCTGCTCATGGACCACGATGCCATCTTCGCGGCGATGATAGGCCCCGACCGGGCAGGCTTCGACGCAGGCCGGATTTTCGCAGTGGTTACAGGCGAGCGAATAAAATGCACGTTCTTCGTGGGGGAAAATGGCTTTGTCCAGCGGGTAGACATAGCGCCAGAAATTGTCCGGCTCCAGATGGTTAAAGCTCTTACATGCCATCGCACAGCCGCGACAGCCAATACATTTGTCACTGTTAACTAAAAATGCGCGTCTCATGCGGCAGACTCTCCCTTACGGATCAATACGATGTCAGCAAACTGGCTATGGATAGCGGCTCCCGGCGCGCCGGTCTTCATCAGGCCCATATCGGCCGGGGTGTCAGCCACCACGTTCTGCACGTTGTATTTGCGTTTCGGGAACCAGGATTCGTACATCACGAGGAAATCTTCCGGCACGTTGGTGGTCACTTTCACGCGCAGTTCGACGTCGCCGGTGTCGTTAAAGACTTTGACCAGATCGCCCTCGGCAATCGATTTTTTCTTCGCCGACGCCGGGTGCATATAGACAAACGGTTCCGGATAGAACACCTGCATCCAGTCGAGGTTAATGAACTGCGAGTGCAGTCCGAACTGGACGTGCGGCGTAAACAGGTGGAACGGCAGGGTTCTTTGCGCTTCCGGTTTGTACTCCGGCAGGGCGGTGTGACCGTTTTTCTCGCACAGCTCGGATTTAAATTCGTATTTGCCTGACGGGGTTTTGAACTTGCGGTCATACCAGGCCGCCGTGCTGGGCATGATGGCTTTTTTCGGCCCGTCCAGCAGGTCATCCCAGGAGGAAATGCCGAACATTTTCGCCATCCCGTCGTTAAACTCCTGATCCAGCCAGCGCTTGTGGTCGAACTCCTGCGGGAAGGTGCAGGAACCCGGCTCCAGCTTATTGATGGTACGCGACAGCAGTACCGCGATCTCCAGATCGCATTTTGCTTCGTACATCGGCTTAATGGCGGGTTGGTTAATCGACAGCCAGTAGTGCCAGTAAGAGGCATCAACGTTCCACTCTTCAAAGGCGGTCGTTACCGGCAATACAATATCGGCATGCTGGACGGTTTCGTTGAAGAACTGCTCGGCGCAGACCACCATCTCCAGTTTGGCGAACGCCTCTTCCATCTTGCTGCGGTCGAAATCCTGGGAGAAGGGGTTTTTACAGGCTACCCACAGCATGCGGATCGGCGGCTCACTGGCGTCCAGAATACTTTGCGCGGTCTGGTTAATGTTCAGCGAACGGTCGGAATACTGCGCCTCCGCGCCGCCTTCAGCGCCGCCGCCAAATTCGCTGGTCGCGCCTGTCGCGCCGACAAACCCTACCGAACCTGCCGGTGGCTTCTGCATCATGGCATTGTAATTAAAGCCCCAGGTATGCAGATGGCCGTAGCGGGCACCGCCGCCTTCCACGCCGATATTGCCGGTCATGGCGACAAAGGCGTCAATGGCGCGAACGTTAGCGCCGCCGTTGACGTGGCGCTGCATGCCGTAGCCAATCCAGACGGTCGCCGGGCTTACCGCGGTAAACTCTTCCGCCAGGTTACGGATCACGTCGGCGGAGAGGCCGCAAATACCCGCGGCCCATTCGACGGTGATGTTATTGCGCAGGTAGGCTTCGAATTCTGGATAGCCGTGGGCGTAGTTGGTAACGAAATCCTGATCGACCAGGCCCTTATCGACCAGATGCCGCGCCATGCCCAGCGCCAGCGCGCCGTCAGAGCCAGGACGCACGCGCAGGTAAAGATCGGCTTTCGCCGCGGTTTGCGACAGCAGCGGATCGATAACCACGATCTTCGCGCCTTTCTCGCGTGCCTGATAGATGTACTTCATGGAGTGCATGGAGCACCATGCCGGGTTTCCGCCCCAGATGATGATGTACTTTGCCTTCACCATATCTTCCGGGTCGTTACACCACATATCGCCCATATCGTAGTTCTGCGCGTCGATACCGGCAGGCCAGCACGGCGTACCGGCAAAGCGGGTGGTGTAACCGAGAGAGGACATCATCCCTTCCACGGCATAGTTCAGCACGCCAAATTTGCCGGAATATTTGGTCATTGCCAGACCGAGCAGCGAACCGTCTTTCTTTTTAATTTCAAGGATCTTACGCGCGATGCGATCCATCGCTTCTTCCCACGAAATACGCCGCCAGTTGCCGCTGCCGCGCACGTCCTGGATCATCGGGTATTTGATACGGTCCGGGCTGTAAACGCGGCGGGGGTAGGTCAGCCCTTTTACGCACGGCATCCCGTGGGTATAGGTCGACTCTTTCGCGCCTTCCACATAGGTAATGACGCCATCTTTCACCCAGGTTTTCAGGCTACAGGTGTCGTAACAGTTACGCGGGCAGGCGTTGCGGAAGATTTTATAAGTATCAGGATTAAACGGGATGGGCGGTTGCGCTAAGGCACAACGAGACGTTAATAATCCGCCGGGCAGGGCGGAAGCCGCTCCCAGGGTGGCGAGTCCTTTTAAAAAGGAGCGTCGGTTTAGACGTCCGGAATCATTGCTCATAATAATACTCTCGATTTTAATTCACCAAACCAATTGGTGAGCAAGGTTGCGACGGCATTAATTGCGGGTGTTGAGGCATGGCTTGCTATTTTCTCTACAAACTGAGGGAGCCATAAATCCAGATGCTCAGTAACAAACCATTGCAGGGCGTTATAAGCAGCATCGGTGGATTTATTTTTCACCAGCAGCAGGCAGGTTTCTATTTCGTAGGAAATATGGTCTTCGGGTATTTGATTCTCATTTGCAATACTCAGGCCGAGCGCCTGATAAAGTTCTTTTACCTGCTGAGTACTTTTCCCCATTAACAGCGTTTCGCTATCCAGATATACGGAGGAGTACGGTGCTGCCAGTAATGCACGTGGGCCAACAAACAGGCGGTTAAAGTCATATTCAACCTCCCGCCAGTCTGGCTGAGAAGGCATAAGGCGCTGTTCCTGCGGAAAAAGTGCGCTCAGTGCGGTGAGGCTCTGACGTAGCGTCGCCGCGTCTGCCGCATGGAAAAAATCGCGCAATAATAGGCCAGTCAGTTCCCATGGGGACGAAATTGGCGTGCCATGATAAAACAGCGTGTCAGGAGATACCGCATTCATATTTTATTACAGGTCTTAAGTCATGCCAGTGAGGGAGGGTGATAATACACAATGTGGCACTCCCTTTTTTTGACCAAAGTAAATAACTCTCCGGTATAAGGGCTTCATTTGTATAAAAATATGTCGCAATGGATATATGCATCCATATGGTGAATGTATATATCAATATATATTCACATTATTTATTATTTTGCCAGCGACGTGCCGGTCAGCGGTGATTTTTGCGGTACTGGAGCGGCGTCTCGCCAATTCCCTTTTTAAAGGAGGTAATAAACCAGGTCACATCAGAAAATCCGACCTGACAGGCGATGTCGCCGATACTTAACGTGCTGTGTAGCAGCAGTTCGCAGGCCTTGCGCAGGCGAATAGTGTTGAGATAGTCATGAATATTCTCCCCCGTTTCCAGATGAAAGCGGCGGGAGACGTAGCTGCGTGACTTTTGCAGATCCTGCGCCAGCCTCTCCAGACTAAACTTATGCCGATAATTCTCTTCCAGCCAGAACATCACCTCGCTGGCGATCCCCCGATGGCTCTCCGGCATTTTCTCCCGATCCTGCGGCAGCATACTGAATAACATAATCAGCAGACAGGCGACATTTTCCGTATTCAAACCGGTCTCCGCCGCCCTCTGCGCGTAGCGGCTAAACAGGGCATCAAGATGCGAATGTATTTCGCTGAGATCGGCAACAAACGCCTGGCCGCCGCGCGCGGAGAGCGCCAGCAGCCAGCTCTGGTTTTGTGGAAAATCGCGCAGCGTTTTGGCGATAACATGCTGATCGACGTGAATGATGGTCCGGCGATAGCTCTCCTGCGCCTTTTCGTCCACCATCACTTTATGAATGGTAAACGGTGGAAAGAAAAACATTCGCCCCGGCCGCATGGTGTACTGGCGGTTATTGACCATTACCACGCCGAAACCCTCCTCCACATACAGCACTTCCAGACACTGATGCCAGTGATGGTAGCGAACGGTATTCGCAAAAAGGCGGCTAAACGACACGACGGTATCGTTCAGCGCAATCAGCTCCAGACGTTCAGCATTCCAGTTCTCACCCATGTGCAACCAAATTAAATTTTTACGACCTGTAATTAATAAATAAACCACTATTTTAAATTTTCTCAATAGGTGGTTCAGTTAAATAATCCAGTTGTGACGTGGGTAACATTTCTGAGAGGTCGCGATTCTCTATGCTTTAGCCACTTTCGTAGAGGACAAACCAATGACTACGGCGACAAAAGAAAAATCAATATCGTTGTCTTCGCGCGACGACGTTATCGCGGCGCTGGTCTCAATGCTTGGCGCGCTGGATAAGCAATTTCCTGCCGACAGCGCACAGTTTCCGCTGGGCAATACCTGCGCGCATTATGACGTAGGGATCGCCAATATGGAGGGGCTGTCACGCGCGTTGTGGGGGCTTTTCCCACTGCTGGCAGGCGGCGTCGAAACGACGTTGAGCAAGAAATATATCGACGCCATCCGGCTGGGTACCGACCCGGAAAATGCAGGCTACTGGGGCGAAACCGGGCCTTACGATCAGCGGCTGGTAGAGATGGCGGCCTACGGTCTGGGGCTTGCCCTGTTACAGGATAAGCTCACCGACGTCTTTAGCGAGCGCGAGCTGCGCAATTTACACCGCTGGCTGGATCAAATCACCGATGCTGAAATGCCGGACAGTAACTGGAACTATTTCGCCATCATTGTGCAACTGGGCTTTAAGCGTGCCGGGCTGCCGTGGGATCAACAGGCGGTTGAGCGCCGCTTTAACCAGATGGAAGCCTACTATCTTGGCGACGGCTGGTACTCAGACGGTCCCGGCAGACCGAAAGATTATTACATCTCAATGGCGTTTCATTTCTACGGCCTGATTTACGCCACCCTGAATGCGGAAGACGATCCCGAACGCGCCGCCGTGCTGCGCGAGCGTTCATGTCGGTTTGCCGAAGATTTTATCTATATGTCGGCGGCAGATGGTGCGTCTGTGCCCTTTGGCCGCAGCCTGACCTACCGCTTTGCGATGGTCGCTTTCTGGAGCGCGGTGGCGTTTGCCGGGCTGGATGTGCTCACGCCGGGCGAAATTAAAGGCGTGATCCTGCGCCATCTGCGCTGGTGGCTGGATAAACCGATTTTTGATCGCGACGGCATTCTGACGCTGGGGTTCGCTTATCCCAACCTGACGATGTGCGAAGACTACAACTCGCCCGGCTCGCCGTACTGGGCGCTGAAGGTTTTCCTTATTCTTGCGTTGCCTGCGGAGCATCCATTCTGGCAGGCGGAAGAGAAAGCGCTACCGGAGCTGGCTGAGACCCGCGCTATTGCTCATGCCCAGCAGATCCTGATGCATAGTGAGGCATCGCAGCATGTGGTCATGCTGACTTCCGGACAGCTGGAGCTGAACAACTACGTCAATACCGAGGCGAAATACACCAAATTCGCTTACTCCAGCCGCTTCGGTTTTACCATCGAGCGCGGACGCTACGGGATTAAACACGCGGCCTGCGACAATATGCTGCTGCTCAGCGAGAACGACGATTACTTCCGCGGCCGCCGCGGCTGTGAGGCGGTACAGGTGCATGAGGACTTTATCTTCTCGCGCTGGTCTGCGTGGAACGATGTTCATATCGACAGCTGGCTTATCCCCTGCGGCGAGTGGCACCTGCGCGTGCATCGTATCGACAGTGCCCGTCGGTTAACCAGCGTGGAAGGGGGCTTTGCGGTAATGAAAGCGGCACACCAGCTCACGGATGACGGCTGTTTGATTCAGGCGGCGAACGGTGCCAGCACCATCCGCTGTCTTGCGGCGCAAGGAAAACGTCAGGCAGATTGCATTATTACTCCCCCGAACAGCAGCGTGATGTTCGCCGAATGCGCTGCCATTCCTGTGTTGCGCGGCGAGGTTCCGGTGGGCGTGAGCTGGCTCTATGGTGCGGTGGCGGCCAGCGGCGACAGCCGTAAAACCTTTGCGCAGGTGCCGGACCTGGCGATTGATAACCAGCAGATGATCGTAACCGATCCCGCGAGCGGGAAGCGGGTCGTCATTCCGCTGTGAGGCCGGCGATGTCCTGCCCGGTGGCGCTGCGCTTACCGGGCCTACGCTGGAGAATGGCCTGAACGTTTTTGTAGGTCGGATAAGGCGAAGCCGCCATCCGACAAGAATACGACGCTGTGGTCAATGATGAGTTACGCGCCCCCACACCCTCGCGGTGAGGGTGGTCTGACCCGGCAAAAAACCAACACATTGACTTTACTATCTACTCTATTTTCGTCGAGGAAAGTATGGAAAATACGCCAACGAAAAACAGAGCTGAATATTACAAAATCAGCTCTTTTATCTTTCTCTACTTTTTTACCTGGTCTGCGAGCATCGGTCTGCTGGCAATCTGGCTAGGGCAAAAAGCGAATTTAAGCGGCACTGAAATCGGCACCGTCTTCGCGGTTAACGGTATCTTCTCGGTGATCCTGAAGCCCATCTACGGCTATATTCTCGATAAAATTGGCATGAGTAAATATCTGCTCTATTTTGTCGTTATTATATCGGCACTAATGGCTCCGTTCTTTATTTATGTTTACCAGCCGCTATTAATCTCGAATACGCTGGCGGGCATTATCGTCGGGGCGATTTACCTGAGCTTCGCCTGGTATGCTGGCGTTGCCGCCTGCGAATCCTACTCCGACCGCTTTAGCCGCCTGAACGGCATGGAATTCGGTCAAATTCGTATGTGGGGATCGCTCGGCTGGGCGGTGGCATCCTCGTTCTCCGGACTGCTGTTTAACCTCTCTCCGGCGTATAACTTTATCCTCGGCAGCGTGGCGTCGATCGTTATGCTGATCGTCTTAATCAGCCTGAAGGTCAACGTGAATTCGGCACAGGCGGGCGAGGTACTGGCGAAACAAAAAATTGTGCCGGCTGACGTCTGGCAACTGCTGAAAAGCCGCAAATTCTGGGCCTTTTGCCTGTATGTCGCAGGCGTCGCGTGGATGATGTTTATTGCCGAGCAACAGTTCTCGCGCTATTTCGTCACCTTCTTTGATGACATTCATCAGGGCAACGCTATCTTCGGCTACCTCGGTACGGTGCAGTCCGGCATGGAATTCATCATGTATATGGTGGTTCCGTTCTTCGTCAACGCTATCGGCGCGAAGCGCGGTCTGCTGCTGGTGGGTGCGCTGGTCGGCGCGCGTCTGATTATTTCCGGACTGTGTGATTCTCACCTGCTGATTTCTATCCTCAAACCGCTTTACGGTCTGGAGATTTGTCTGTTGCTGGTCTCGGTATTTAAATATATCGCGGAGCATTTCGATAAGCGCGTTAACGCCACCATGTATTTACTCGGCTATCAGGCAATGCTGTATGTCGGTAATGTCGTGGTCTCTTCTCCGGCTGGCATATTGTATGACCGCATTGGCTTCGAGCACACCTATATCATTATGGGAGCTACGGCGCTGTTCTTTACGTTTATTTCTGCTTTCACGCTTTCCGCCTGTCAGGCGCGGGGGCGAGCAAAATATGATGTCGCTGAAAATAGCACTGTTAAATAAGGAACCGAAATATGTTAAATCACATCGCCGAGGAAAGATTACGTGAATGTCCGGATGCGCCATTAGATCCGCAGGCGCTGAAAGATCAATTAAACTCAGCACGTCATCACACCCTTGAACTGATTCGCCGTCATTTAACGGAGTTCGGTGAAAAATTCCCGGCGGAAGCCTGCGTTAATGGACAATATCCGCTAACGGATAATGTGGAGTGGACCACGAGCTTCTGGACCGGACAGCTCTGGCTGGCGTGGGAAATGAGCGGCGACGAGGCCTTCCGCCAGCTGGCGGAAAAGCACGTGCGCTCTTTTGGCGTGCGCATTGCCAGTCGTCACGATACCAATACTCATGACCTGGGCTTTTTATACACGCTCTCCTGTATGGCGGCCTGGCGGCTGACCGGCAACCGGGAGGCGCGCGGCTTTGCGTTACAGGCGGCGGAGGCGTTGCTGGAACGCTTTCATGCAAAGGCGCATATCATTCAGGCGTGGGGCGATCTTAAGGATCCTGAGCAGGCGGGACGGATGATTATCGACTGCAATATGAACCTGCCGCTGCTGTACTGGGCGACTGAGCAGACCGGCGATCCGCGCTATGCCGAAGCGGCGAAAGCACACGTCATGCAGGCGGCCAAATATCTGATCCGCCCGGATGCTTCTACTTTTCACACCTACTATATGGACGTTGTTACCGGCGAAGCGCGCTATGGCAATACGCAGCAGGGGTATGCGGACGACTCCTGCTGGTCGCGCGGCCAGGCGTGGGGAATTTACGGCTTCCTGCTGAGCTATCTCTATACCGGCGATAAAACCATGGTGGCGCTGTCGAAGCGGCTGGCGAACTATTTCCTCAACCGCCTGCCGGAAGACGGCGTGTGTCACTGGGATCTGGCGCTGGTCGGCACCGATGCGCTGCGCGACTCCTCCTCGGCGGCGATTGCGGTGTGCGGACTGCTGGAGCTGGTGAAACAGTTGCCGGTAACCGATCCGGATCGCGAAACGTATCAACAGTGGGCGCTGAAAATCTTCTCTTCGCTGACGGAAAACTACCTCACCGGGCTGAACGAGCCGGGGAACGGCCTGCTGAAGCATTCGGTTTATCATCTTGCCAGTGATAAAGGCGTGGATGAGTGCTGTAGCTGGGGGGATTATTTTTACGTGGAGGCGCTGGTCAGGATCACGCAAAGCTGGAAGTTGTACTGGTGAGGTCATGCCCGGTGGCGCTGCGCTTACCGGGCCTACGGTAAGCTGGTGAGGTCAGGCCCGGTGACTGGTTACCGGGCCTACGGTATAGAGCATGGTAGTGATCGTAGGCCGGGCAAACGCAGGGCCGCCCGGCAAACGAGGCAGAGCGCCGGATTAAACCCCTTGCTCCAGAATACGAATATGGGTCTCCAGAACGCTGCCTTTCACCGCCTCGCCGTGCGCTTTCATGTGCGGCGTTTGCAGGTGTGCTTCAAGGTGCGCCACGCTTTCCCACTGCTCCAGCATGATGATGGAATCCGGGGCCGTGGTCTGGAAACTAACGCCTGCCGCATGATCCACCAGCGGCGTATAGCCGTGACAACCCTCTTCCTGAAGAACGAGAGGAATAGTTTTTGCAAACTGGTCCAGCACTGCCTGACGATGATGCTGGCCTGGACGGGTACGAATTTCAGCAATGACTGTCAACATGATTTACTCAACTCCTTGTGCAATTAATCCCCACATTTAACCAAAAATCGCCGCCAGATGCTTGCGATATTCTGCGATATCGCGCGGAACATCGGGAAGTTTGATCACGTCGTTGGCAATAAAGGTTGGCAGGGGTTCGAGGGCCAGGAACTGATTGGCTTTATGGAACGGCAGGTACACGCCGTCCACGCCGACGCCATGGAAAAACTGCTCTTTATCGGTAAAGGCGTCCATCGGCGCGTTCCAGGTCAGGGAAAGCATATATTTTTTACCGTGCAGCAGGCCGCCGGAGCCATATTTTTTACTGGCATCGGAGCGGGTGCGTCCATCGCTGGCGTACAGCGAGCCGTGACCTTCGGTAAACACGTCATCGATGTACTTTTTCACGGTCCACGGCGCGCCCATCCACCAGCCCGGCATTTGCCAGATAATCGTGTCGGCCCACAGGAAGTTCTGCACTTCCTCTTTCACGTCGTAGTCGCTCTCTGCACGCACAACGCGGACCTGATGACCGGCATCGCGCAGGTAGCTTTGCGCGACATCCGTCATCGTATCGTTAAGCTGGCCGTTGGAGTGAGCGAACTTTTTCGCACCGTTAATAATCAGAATGTTGCTCATTATGTGTTCCTGATGAATTGCATTTGCCCGCTATAGTACGTCAGCGCGCAAAACGGTGAAATTAGCAAAATGTGCAAAGACTTTTGCTTATAGCGCAATAATAAGGTCACCAGCGTACCTGCACCTCAAACCCGCCGCCGGGCGCGTGGTCGAAAGAGACCGACATCTGATGCAGCGCCGCGATGCGCTGAACAATCGACAGCCCCAGCCCGCTCCCCGGCTCATCCTGACCAGGCGGACGGTAAAAACGCTCGCCAAGGCGCGCAAGCGTGTGGTTATCAACGCCGGGGCCGTTATCCCGCACCATAAAGCACTGGCTATCCAGGGTAATGGTGACCCGGCTACCCGGCGGACTATAGCGCACGGCGTTATCAAGCAGGTTGCGGACCAGCAGGCTCAACAGCAGCGGCTGCCCGGTATGCGTGACGTTTTCTGCGTTACGTTGCAGACCGACTTCTACGCCCGCCTGATGCGCGCAATGATAAATATCCATCACCGCCGATTGCAGCAGATCCGCCAGCGCAATCGGCTGCACGTCGTCAAGATTGTCCAGCGAATCCAGCCTTGAGAGGGTAAGTAGCTGATCGACCAGTCGGGTGGCGCGGTCGATCCCCGCATGCAACTGCGCCAGCGCTTTTTCCCGCGCCTGCGGATCGTCCATCGAAAGCTGGGCCACCTCGGTCTGCACCTTCAGTGCGGTCAGCGGACTGCGCAGTTCGTGTGCCGCATCCGAAGTGAACTGACGCTCGCGGGTCATCATCTCGTGCGTGCGATAAAACAGATGATTCAGCGCATCCACCAGCGGGCGAACTTCGCTGGGAACGCCTTTGGTGCTCAGGGTATCCGCCGTTTCCGGCGCGCGACGGCGCAGGGTATGGGTTAATTTCCTCAGCGGGGCCAGTTCGCGGTTCAGGAGCACGATTAACAGCAATAACATCAGCGGCAGGGCGATCAGCCACGGGGTAAGCTGCGAGGTAATAATCTTCAGCGCCATCTCCTCGCGATATTCCCACTCCTGGCCCACCACGATGCGATAGCGGTTATCCGGCGTCGTCAGCCACAGAAAGCGCCATTTGTCATCGTCGGTATTAAGGTAGCCATCCTCAAAGCCATCCTGATGATAATTAAACGGAATATCGCGGCCGTTTTCGCCATCATGCAGCACCATCACGCCGTCAGGCGTATAGATAGTGAAGGCCATCACGTCATCATCATAATGACCGTTTTTAACCCTTCTCGAGGGGATCAGCGGCGGTTGCGGCGAGCGGATCTCGTTAAAATCCATCGCGCTGATGCGCCGGGCAAACTGTAACTGCTGGGTATCAAACAGGGTATTAAGCTGCTTAGTGGTTTGATGCCAGGCGACCAGACTGGCACAAAACCAGGCGGTTAGCGCCAGCAGTAAAAAAAGCAGGGTTAGCCTGAGGCCCAGGCTCAGGCGTCGGGTAAAGATCATGCGTCACCTAGCGTATAGCCAATGCCGTGAACAGTACGGATAAACTCGCTGCCGATCTTACGCCGCAGGTGATGGACATGCACCTCAACGGCATTGCTCGACACTTCGTCATCCCAGGAATATAGCTTCTCCTCAATCAGCTTACGCGGCAGCACGCGTCCGACATTGCGCATCAACAGTTCAAGCAGCGCAAACTCTTTGGGCTTCAGGGACAAAGGCTCCCCGGCCAGCGTTGCCATCAAACTGCCGGGATCGAGCGTCACCTGACCGTGGCTCAGCTCGCTGCGTGATTTGCCGTGAGCGCGGCGGATCAGCGCTTCCAGGCGGGCGGCAACCTCAATTAAGGCGAAGGGTTTACACAGATAATCATCCGCGCCAAGCCGCAGCCCCTCGACGCGCTGCGTCAGGGCATCGCGCGCGGTGAGGATGAGTACCGGTTCGTCATGCAGCTTCTCGCGCCACTCGCGCAGAATATCCAGCCCGTCCATACCGGGCAGGGTGAGATCGAGGATCACCGCATCGTAAGGTGCGCTGTACAGTGCCGCTCGCCCCTCTTCGCCCCGGGTAAACCAGTCGAGGCTAAATCCCATTTTCGCCAGCCCGGCTTTTAAGCCATCGCCGATCAGCTTGTCATCTTCTATCAGCAAAATACGCATCAGACTCTCCGTGTTAATCCATCCACCCGCTTTGACCTTCTCACACTGAACGTGTTGCGGAGAATTATATTTCGTCTGCTTAAGAAGTTGTTAAGCATTACACTGTTTAATGAAGATGAAATAAACTGAAGGGAGAGGATCACATGAAAAAATTTGCCGCAATGGCTGCTGTCCTGGCGCTCTGTACTGCTCCGGCGTTTGCTGCCGATCAGGGCGGGTTTAACGGGCCAAATGCGACGCAGAACGCCGCGCAAAATGACGGATTCAAAGGCCCGAACAGTAGCGCGATTACCGTCGAAAACGCGAAAAAGCTCAATGACGATGCGCCGGTCACCCTGCGCGGTACGCTGGTTGAGCGCGTGGGTGACGAACTCTATCTGTTTAAAGATGCTTCCGGAACGATTAACGTCGATATCGATGACAAGCGCTGGAACGGCGTCACCATTACCCCGCAGGATACCGTTGAAATTCAGGGGGAAGTGGACAAAGGTCGTAACTCCATTGAGATTGACGTGAAACACATTAACAAAGTCGCTAAATAATTCCCCTTCGGGCCGGTTCTCCGGCCCTTTTCTTTGTGACTCAACGCGGCAGATAGGGTAGTATCTGCGGCAATATTGCCCCATAAATAGCCGGGTGTAAGTTGAGGAATCACAATCAATGAGCGATATGGCAGAGCGCCTTGCGCTGCATGAATTCACAGAAAACGCCTACCTGAACTACTCCATGTACGTCATCATGGACCGGGCATTGCCGTTTATTGGCGATGGCTTAAAGCCGGTGCAGCGCCGCATCGTTTACGCGATGTCGGAACTGGGGCTGAATGCCAGCGCGAAATTTAAAAAATCCGCCCGTACCGTCGGCGACGTTCTCGGTAAGTACCATCCGCACGGCGACAGCGCCTGCTACGAAGCGATGGTGCTGATGGCGCAGCCGTTCTCTTACCGCTATCCGCTAGTCGATGGCCAGGGGAACTGGGGTGCGCCGGACGATCCGAAATCTTTTGCGGCGATGCGTTATACCGAATCGCGCCTGTCCAAATACGCCGAGCTGCTGCTAAGCGAGCTGGGGCAGGGCACCGCCGACTGGGTGCCGAACTTCGACGGCACGATGCAGGAGCCGAAAATGCTGCCTGCGCGTCTGCCGAATATTCTGCTTAACGGCACCACCGGCATTGCGGTGGGGATGGCGACGGATATTCCACCGCACAACCTGCGTGAAGTGGCGAATGCGGCGATCAAATTAATTGAGCAGCCGAAAACCACACTGAACGACCTGCTGGATATCGTCCAGGGGCCGGACTACCCGACCGAAGCGGAAATCATCACCTCGCGCGCGGAAATTCGTAAAATTTACGAGAACGGGCGCGGTTCCGTGCGCATGCGCGCGGTATGGAAAAAAGAAGATGGCGCGGTGGTGATCACCGCACTGCCGCATCAGACCTCCGGCGCGCGCGTGCTGGAGCAGATCGCCGCCCAGATGCGCAACAAAAAGCTGCCGATGGTCGATGACCTGCGCGACGAATCGGATCACGAAAACCCGACGCGTCTGGTGATCGTGCCGCGCTCCAACCGGGTGGATATGGATCAGGTGATGAATCACCTGTTCGCCACGACCGATCTGGAAAAAAGCTACCGCATTAACCTGAACATGATCGGCCTCGACGGTCGCCCGGCGGTGAAAAACCTGCTGGAGATCTTAAGCGAATGGCTGGTGTTCCGCCGCGATACCGTGCGCCGCCGCCTCAATCACCGTCTGGAGAAAGTACTTAAGCGCCTGCATATCCTCGAAGGTTTGCTGGTCGCGTTTCTCAACATTGACGAAGTGATTGAAATCATCCGCACGGAAGATGAGCCGAAACCCGCGCTGATGTCGCGTTTTGGTATCAGCGAAACCCAGGCCGAAGCGATCCTCGAACTGAAACTGCGCCATCTCGCCAAACTGGAAGAGGTGAAAATTCGCGGCGAGCAGAGCGAGCTGGAAAAAGAGCGCGATCAGTTGCAGGGCATTCTGGCGTCCGAGCGTAAGATGAACACCCTGCTGAAGAAAGAACTTCAGGCTGATGCCGACGCGTTCGGCGATGACCGTCGTTCACCGTTGCAGGAGCGTGAAGAAGCGAAAGCGATGAGCGAGCACGATATGCTGCCGTCCGAACCGGTAACTATCGTCCTGTCGCAGATGGGCTGGGTGCGTAGCGCCAAGGGCCACGATATCGACGCGCAGGGGTTGAACTACAAAGCAGGCGATAGCTGGAAAGCCTCGGTAAAAGGTAAGAGCAATCAGCCGGTGGTGTTTATCGATACCACGGGTCGCAGTTACGCTATCGATCCTATCACGTTGCCGTCGGCGCGCGGGCAGGGCGAGCCGTTAACCGGCAAACTGACGCTGCCGCCGGGAGCGACGGTTGAGCATATGCTGATGACCGGCGACGAGCAGAAACTGCTGATGGCGTCGGACGCGGGCTATGGCTTTGTCTGCACCTTCAACGATCTGGTCTCGCGCAACCGCGCGGGTAAGACGCTGATTACGCTGCCGGAGAACGCGCACGTTCTGCCGCCGCTGGTGATCGAAGATGAATCCGATATGCTGCTGGCGATCACTCACGCCGGACGGATGCTAATGTTCCCGGTCAGCGACCTGCCGCAGCTGTCGAAAGGCAAGGGCAACAAGATCATCAGCATTCCTGGTGCTGAAGCGGCTGCCGGTACAGACGGCCTGGCGCATCTCTTCATCTTACCGCCGCAGAGCACGCTGACCATCCACGTCGGCAAGCGCAAGATCAAGCTGCGTCCGGAAGAGTTGCAGAAAGTGGTCGGCGAGCGTGGACGTCGCGGTTCGCTGATGCGCGGCCTGCAAAAAATCGACCGCGTGGATATCGACTCTCCGCGCCGGGCGAGCGCAGGCGATAGCGAAGAGTAAATCCTGATATCCCCTTCCGGCAGCGGAAGGGGATGCGGTTAAAAATTGCCGCAAAACCGTTGTTAATTCACCCGTTGCGATTAACAATACCCATTTTGGGAACCTGCAATTCACCACATACTGTTTCGCATAACGGTAACGTATAATTCTAAGCGAAACGGGTGTCAGAGGTAGCTATGCTTTCAATTTTGCGTTTAATTGTTGTGGTCATCTACAGCATCCTGGTATGCGTATTCGGCTGTATTTACTGTCTGTTTAGTCCGCGTAACCCAAAACACGTTGCCACCTTCGGCCATATGTTTGGTCGCCTCGCGCCGGTATTTGGCCTGAAAGTGGAGCGCCGACTTCCGCCCGATGCCGCAAACTTTGGCAACGCTATCTATATTGCTAACCACCAGAACAACTACGACATGGTCACGGCATCCAGCATCGTGCAGCCGCCAACCGTCACCGTCGGCAAAAAAAGCCTCGTCTGGATCCCGTTCTTCGGCCTGCTGTACTGGCTGACCGGCAACCTGCTGATTGACCGTAATAACCGTTCCCGGGCGCACAGCACCATCGCCGCCGTGGTCGATCAGTTCAAAAAGCGCCGTATTTCCATCTGGATGTTCCCGGAAGGAACGCGCAGCCGGGGGCGTGGCCTGTTACCGTTCAAGACCGGTGCCTTTCATGCGGCGATTGCGGCAGGCGTGCCGGTTATTCCGGTTTGCGTGTCGAACACCTCGAATAAAATCAAGCTTAACCGGCTGAATAACGGCCTGGTGATTGTTGAAATGCTGCCGCCGATTGATACCAGTGCGTGGGGCAAAGATCAGGTTCGCGATCTCGCCGCGCACTGCCGTGAAATCATGGCCGCTAAAATTGCAGAGCTTGATCAGGAAGTCGCCGAGCGGGAAGCGGCAGAGAAGCGTTAATCCGGTTTTGTCCGGCGGGAAATGGATCCCTTTTACCTATTTTTTCTCTATGGAGCACATATGTCACTCAGTCGGCGTCAGTTTGTTCAGGCATCAGGGTTGGCGCTTTGCGCTGGTGCGGTGCCGCTGAGGGCAAACGCTGCCGGACAGCAGCAGGCGTTGCCGGTTCCTCCGTTGCTGGAGTCCCGTCGCGGACAGCCGATCTTTCTGACGCTACAGCGTTCGCACTGGTCGTTTACGCCGGGCACGCGGGCGTCTGTCTGGGGCATTAACGGACGCTATCTGGGGCCGACCGTTCGCGTCTGGCGCGGTGATGACGTTAAGCTCATCTACAGCAACCGGATGACTGAGAACGTCGCCATGACCGTTAGCGGTTTGCAGGTCCCTGGGCCGCTGATCGGCGGCGCGGCACGGATGATGTCACCCAACGCGGACTGGGCACCGGTATTGCCCATTCGCCAGAGCGCTGCGACGCTGTGGTATCACGCCAACACCCCGAACCGCATGGCCGAGCAGGTCTATCAGGGCCTGGCCGGAATGTGGCTGGTGGAGGATGAAATCAGTAAGTCGTTGCCGATCCCGAGCCACTATGGCGTGGATGATTTCCCGATCATTCTTCAGGATAAACGGCTGGATAACTTCGGCACGCCGGAGTACAGCGAGCCGGGCAGCGGCGGATTTGTGGGCGATACGCTGCTGGTAAACGGCGCGCAGAGTCCTTACGTCGAAGTCTCTCGCGGCTGGGTACGCCTGCGCCTGCTGAATGCGTCTAACGCTCGTCGCTATCAACTGCAAATGAGTGACGGTCGCGCCATCCACGTGATCTCCGGCGATCAGGGCTTTCTGCCTGCGCCGGTATCGCTCAAACAGCTTTCGCTGGCACCGGGCGAACGGCGTGAGATCCTCGTGGATATGACCAACGGCGATGAAGTCTCCATCACCTGTGGCGAAGCGGCGGGCATTATGGACCGTATTCGCGGCTTCTTTGAACCGTCGAGCATCCTGATTTCGACCCTGGTGCTGACGTTACGTCCGACGGGCCTGCTGCCGCTGGTCACTGACAGCCTGCCGCAGCGCCTGCTGCCAGCGGAGTTGATCAGCGGCGCACCGGTGCGCAGTCGTGATATCAGCCTCGGCGACGATCCGGGCATCAATGGTCAGCTCTGGGATCCACAGCGGATCGATATTACTGCCCAGCAGGGAACCTGGGAGCGCTGGACGGTGCGTGCCGACGAGCCGCAATCTTTTCACATTGAAGGCGTGATGTTCCAGATCCGCAATGTGAACGGCGCAATGCCGTTCCCGGAAGACCGGGGCTGGAAAGATACCGTCTGGATCGACGGTCAGGTGGAACTGCTGGTCTATTTCGGTCAGCCATCATGGGCGCATTTCCCGTTCCAGTTTGCCAGTCAGACACTGGAAATGGCGGACCGGGGATCGATAGGACAGCTGTTGGTGAACCCGGCACCGTAACGTTTTTTTAGAGCCTGCCAGTGGCAGGCTCTGATTCAACAGACTAACCATGACCCACTACAGCAAAATCTCCCTTCATTTATCGATGATATTCGGCTTATAATCCACGCCCTTTGATTATTTTTTCCCCGGAAGCATTATGAGCGCAATATCCCTGATCCAGCCGGATCGTGACCTTTTCTCCTGGCCGCAGTACTGGGCGGCCTGCTTTGGCCCTGCGCCATTTTTGCCGATGTCGCGCGAAGAGATGGATCAACTTGGCTGGGATAGCTGCGACATTATTCTCGTCACCGGCGATGCGTATGTCGATCACCCGAGCTTCGGTATGGCGATTTGTGGGCGAATGCTGGAGGCGCAGGGCTTCCGGGTGGGGATCATCGCCCAGCCGGACTGGAACAGCAAAGATGACTTTATGCGCCTCGGCAAGCCGAATATTTTCTTCGGCGTGACGGCGGGCAATATGGACTCGATGATCAACCGCTATACCGCGGATCGCAAGCTGCGCCACGACGATGCCTATACACCGGATAACGTGGCGGGCAAGCGTCCGGATCGCGCAACGCTCGCCTATACCCAGCGCTGTAAAGAGGCGTGGAAAGACGTGCCGGTGATCCTCGGTGGTATTGAGGCCAGCCTGCGGCGCACCGCGCATTATGACTACTGGTCTGATACCGTGCGCCGCTCGGTGTTGGTGGATGCCAAAGCCGACATGCTGATCTTCGGCAACGGCGAGCGTCCGCTGGTGGAAGTGGCGCATCGTCTGGCGATGGGCGAGCCGATTAGCCAGATCCGCGATGTACGCAATACCGCGATTATCGTTAAAGAAGCGCTGCCGGGCTGGAGCGGGGTGGATTCCACGCGCCTCGATATGCCGGGGAAGATTGACCCGATCCCGCATCCTTACGGTGACGATCTGCCGTGCGCGGATAACAAACCGGTCGCGCCGAAAAAGCAGGAAGCGAAAACCGTCACCGTGCAGCCGCCGCGCCCGAAGCCGTGGGAGAAAACCTACGTCCTGCTGCCGTCCTTCGAGAAAGTGAAGGGCGACAAAGTGCTGTACGCCCACGCCTCGCGCATTCTTCACCATGAGACCAATCCAGGCTGTGCGCGGGCGCTGATGCAGAAGCACGGCGATCGCTACATCTGGATCAACCCGCCCGCCATTCCGCTCTCGACCGAAGAGATGGACAGCGTGTTTGCTCTGCCGTACCAGCGCGTGCCGCATCCGGCGTATGGCACCAGCCGTATTCCGGCGTATGAGATGATCCGCTTCTCCATCAACATTATGCGCGGCTGCTTCGGCGGCTGCTCGTTTACTCTTGTTTTTATGTATTTAGAGTTAAACTCTACTTTTCTATTTTTAGAATTCAAGCTATTCATCGTAATTGAGAGATATCCTTTTAATGTTCAGCAAGCCTGTTAAAAGCACTTTATCTGAACCGCGTTTTGCCTAAATCCTGCTCAATATATACTCTCCCTGAGTTCTGAAATCCTCAAATTCCCCAATCTTAAAGCATTGATACATAGATGATGTCAGATAATGCGCAATCATCTCACCGCCAATATGGATCCGTTCCGGGTGTGAGTATGTCGCCTGTATAGCCCTTTGTTCATTCATCATTACAGGAATTGTCTGCAACAAATCCCCATCCAGGATTTGGCACTCAGGTTTTACTCCTGTTCCGTATTGTAATTGCTCTGATTCGAAATCATGGACTGAGCGATAGGCGAACGAAACGATATTTCCTGTTTCCTCGCAAATTGCGAACTGATAAACACTGGTTGTCACCGTTGAAGAAGAGGGAATTGCATGGTCATGCTTGTATTGTTTCCACAGCCTCCTTAGACAGGCCGATGTATGATAATTGAGATTTTGTATACCTGATACGACCATTCTGGTTGATGCTTCAAGCAACCAGGTGTTAGAAAATCCACCTGCCCCCGTACCTGCTATGATGGTTCTTAGCTGGGGGATGTAACCTGCTTTGGAAACAAAAGATAACGGCTCCCCATTATCGGTGACGGCAAGGGTATCTGTTACAATCAGTGCTTGTGCTTCGTCTGTATAAAATATCAGTGATGACATATTTTCCTCATCCAGAAAAGACATTACATGAATCACAGAACAGGTCACTACAACCACGTGAAAGGGAGTCAGACCATTTTCCAGAGGTAAATATATTCTTGTGTTTGGACGCGTTGCGGTTCTCTGTAAAAAATATATAGCACAAACAAAAGTCCCCGCAGGGATAAATATAGTTATATGCGCTTTTTCTGCTGGCTTTTACAATTGAAAGTGACAGGTAAACGAAATGTGTTACAGGTTTCTTTTGCTTTTCGTTGGGTTCTGTATATGCGAATTTACCCTGTGTGTTATTTTTGCAATGGACTCAGGCTGTATTCAATCAATTAAGGTTTACTTCTGGCATTAAGATGTATCCGTTGCCTGTTTTTTAAGGGCACGGTTTGTGCCGGGAAATGAAAATCACATCTTAAGTTCTTCACTCAAAGGATTTGTGATGTTTATCACGTATGGTCCGGGTAACGTGTTGAGGTCAATGTATTGCATCGTGATGGTGTCGTTACATCTTTTACTTTCCTCCTGATTTGCATATTCACTCCCGGCAACCTGGTTGTTTGTTTTTTCTTCTTCCGGATTTATAGTGTAGGCATGAGGTGGCGTTTCAGGGCGACAGACTGTGAGGATAATCACTAACATTCATGCGCGTTATGGGCGTGTCAGCAAACTGGATGCAACAGAGCCGAAACTGAAATTTGAACCCGGATTTCTGTATGCTGAAATACCTTATATTAGCGGCATCCAGAATCGAAAACTGAGCCGATATGTACACTTTTATCTTATGGATAAAGCTATCCTGCAGGCCAGGGATTTAAAGCCTTTAGCCCGGGCATTTTTACGCTGGATAAGGTGGCTGGAGGATAACGGACTTGACCCTTTCACCCCGGGAACGTTGAAATACCAAAGCCCTACATATGGCTTCAGGGAGTATCTTCTGGGGGCCGTAAGGCAGGGGCGCATCGCCTCATCCACCGCGGCGGTGTACATCAGCGTTATCCGACGGTTTTACGTATTTCTGGGCAAGTGTGGTGAGCTGGCTGCCAGCTCATTTTTTACGTTGGTCGAAAAAGTCGTTGACGGGCGACGCAAGGTGATAAGTTCGGATCTTGCCATCAGGATAACCAGCACAACAAAAAGGACAATCAACCCACTGAATGATGCAGAGGTTCATATCCTGGATGAGGCACTGAAATCTGAGTCCGGGTTGTTCAGTTTAATGATTGTGCTGATGAAAAATTGTGGGTTACGGCTGGATGAAATGCTGACCCTGCCGTCGTCACTCTTTACTGAAGAGTACCTTGCCAGTGTCCCTGTATCTGAGTTGACCATCAGGGGGCTTCATATTGGTCCGAGATGCGGAGTTCATACGAAGTTTGGGATGACGCGAGAACTCTTCATCACCAGACGATTGTACGAGCAGGTTCTGGATTATCTGGCGGATGAGGAGTATGAAAAGAAGATCCAAAAATGGCGTGCACGACAGGGTGGGGAAGGGCGGCACGAGCCTTTATTTTTAATGGCAAACGGGAAACGGATGTCTGAAAAAGCCTTTTACTCCCGCTGGTACAGTTTTCGCCATCGCCTGGCCCGGTCTGCTCCGGGAAATGTGTTCAGACATAAACCCCATGATTTGCGGGCAACGTTTGCGACCCATTTTTTACGCTCGGCACTGAGTTGCTATCCCGATCAGGCCGCAAATGCGCTGGGTACAGTAAAATACTGGATGGGCCATAAAAGCGAAAATACGACGATGAAATACATCGTCTTTCTTCAGCAAAACCAGATTTCTGATGCAGTCGCCGGGGTCATGGACGCATTGATTGACGGTGCTGCAGGTCGCGATGGAGCCATATATGAGCCGGAGTGAAACGCAGATAACGTGGATGGCCGAAAATGTGCTGTCATGGGAGACGGTCAGCGGACACATCACTCAGCGGGATCTGAACCGATATTATTTACTTGACGTTTATCTTCAGGCTCATTTTTCAGATTATGTGTTGCTCCCCGGATGGTTTAGTGAACATTCGCATCTTGCCCGCCCTGAAAAACGCGATTTTATTGCCTCTCTGAAACGATTTCTTCTGTCTTACCGTCCCGCCGGAAGGTTAACCATTTTCCGTTATCTCAATATGTTTTTTATATGGCAGTCAGTCAATCAGTATGACTATGGCACGGCTGAAGGCGTTGAAATGTATATTAAACATCTCATGAACGATATTCGTCGGCGAAAAATTTCAGTCAGGATGGCAAGACACTACTTGTCCGTGGTCAACCGGTTTTTGCTTACGGGCGGGCAGATTCAGAGGCGGTATGAATATGAATTCTTACCGAAAGGAACGTATCAGCAGCAGGGAAGGGATAGCTATACCAGGAATGAACTTTCCGAGATCCTGAGGCAGTTGTCATCCATGAATGAGTTCCTTGCGGGATGTATCCGGGAGCATATCGCTAAATCGGAAAAAGGGGTGCGGCATTTCTCACCGTCTTTGCTGGCACCTGTTTATGAAGCGTATTTCCGGTATCCGGGAGAGAACGGGGTCAGCAGGGCAGAGATCATCATCAGGGACGTTCTGGAAAATTACTTTCTTACTTCTTTTTTTCTGTTCTGTTACCACACATGGGGAAACACCTCTCAGGTTCTGGGTCTGACGCGGGATGATATACATCTGGATGAAAAGGGTATCAGCACTGATTATGTTTATAAGGGGAGAGCGAATAAGTATATACGTCTGACGATAGGTAAATCGGAGTATGTGACCAAACGTGCGGGCTATTACTGGTTTCTGTCTTTTATCAGGCTCAGGGACGACATCGTTAACTATCTGGTTTCCGCAGATAACTTCCCTCCGGTACAGGCGCTGTTTCTGAGTGAGCCGCAGGTGAAATTCCGTAAGCTTTATTCTCTTAATCCCAGTCATCTGACTAAATTTTCTAACTCTGAGGGGGCGTGGGCCACGATGCGGCAGCTTAATCCCTCGCTTCCATCAATTACCGTTTCTGGCTTGCGCAAAACGTCTGAGCAGTATACGGACAGAACATTAAAGAATGGTCTGATTACGGCGGAAAAAGCACAGCATAACTGGGGCACTTACAGGCGGAATTATGCTGCAGGTAACCCACAGGGGGCGAAGGAAAACTTCAGTGCTGCACTTGATACGCTTATGAATCAGGGGATTGCGACACGTGCGTTATCCGAGCGGGTAAAAGTTGCTGATGAGCTGGGGATCGATCTGCGTGGAAGCGATGAGGGTGTGGATCTTTTATTGAATGGCCTGGGATGTCGATCGCAGGAGCCGCCTACAGATATTGAATTGCGCTTTATAAAAAAGCAAAAACGATTTGGCCGGACACCAAAGGCTTGTGCGGATTTTTCTCATTGTGTCGAATGTTCAAAAAGTTGCGTTGTGGAAACGCTGGAGTCTGTATGGCTCCTGCTGTCATTCAGGCATGCTATCGAGTATGGAAAACCGTTGTACATCGGTTCGGTCAATGCTGTGGAGCGTTATGAAACGTTACTCCTGAAGATTGATTTACGGCTTGGGCTGGTAGATGAGGCGACCCTGAAAAAAGCGCGCGTTAAACTTCAGCGAGAAGGTGTGGCTCCGGTATGGCAGATTTGAAGAAAAAAGAGGTAAGCCGTAGTCGAATGGCGGAGTTTCCTGCCGGAACGCCGCTTCGTTCAGGGGATGAGTTTCCGACTGAGGATATCATCTGTGAGGCACTAGAAAACAAAAGCTTTGAACGTCTGAATAACTGCCTGGTTATCGCCAGCTCAGATGAACATGATATGCGTTTTATCAATGAGGAGACGCTGAATATTTATTTCAGGGATGATGTCTGGACCAATCGCTATGTCAGAACCCATATTGGTGAAACGTTAAGAACCGTTAATTTTTCAGGCATACGGGATCCTGAACTGCGTCTTGAAGCCAAAATCATCTCAGCCAGCCTGCTCTGGATTGTCGGCAGGACCGCGAAGACGCAGTCCCTGATCCGGAAATGTGCAAACATTGTGGCGGGAGCCCGTATTATTGAGTCTATGGGGTATCGCAGTCTGTTTCAGCTTCGTTTTCCGCTTGTCCGGAATGCTTTCATTGTAAAGATGAAGGAGGAGGATGAGCACGGCAGGAAGCGTTCTGAAAGAACATTACGTAATTACTTTATGGACCTGGCGGATATCTCGCTGACAGGTCATACCCGTCTTCGAAAATACGGTTACTTTCCTGATATTAGCTTCGACAGTTACAACAGTGTGGATGATTCAAACCAGACATATTGTATGCCTTTCAGTCTTATGATGTCTGTCTGGGAAGGGCTGATTACTGAACTGGATGCTGAAATCAGTGATTTCGATTTTGACGGGTTTTCCCGGCTGTGCGCTATCATAAACGGTTTTTATGATTCGCCTTACTATACGTCGATGCTGGAAGCCCGTAAAAGAGGGACAGCAAAAAGCATACCGGATTACCGGGCCGCGTATTACTACAATATTGTTGCCGGGGAAATTCGGGCGCTTTTCGCGACACTTGGCCCCGGGATGCAGGGCTGGTTCTCGGTACATAAAAATAAGCGCTGGAGATCTGATTTTATTGGCGTTGATCACATAAAGCTGAACACCTGGCATTTTGAGCTGACGTTAAAAGTCATGAATGTGATACAGGCCATGTCGGGGATGAGACACAGCGAAGTGCTTGGCGTGATGCACGGTTCACTGATTTATGATGGTGATATCCTGGGACTTCGTTCGGTGTTGCATAAGTTCGCCCCGGAAGGTGGAAGTCACGAAGACTGGGTTGTTTGTCGCTATGTGGAAAAGCCTTTTCAGCATTTACGCAGAATTAATCAAATCATGACAGGCCTGGACGGGAAGACGCTGGACAATGTTCCATTGTCTTTAAATATCAGGTCGTGGTTCTCGGAGCAAAAACTCTCTTTTATGGGGACGCAGCGCCAGACTGAGTGGGCAAAGAAATTTGTGAAAAGACACCATCTGTTCATCCGACGTGACCATATTGATGAGTTCAGGCTTTTAAATCCAAACATACGTGATGATGAACGCGTTGCGATGGAGATTCGGGAGGGGGCTTTCTGGCCATTGCGAACCCATCAGTTTCGCCGTTCACTTGCTGTACACCTCAGGCGTCTTGATCTGATTTCTACTAATGATCTTATCCGGCAGTTTAAGCACTTAATCAGAGGCATGACGGAGTGGTATATGTCCGGTGCACTCAACGCTTCGCATTTTAGCCGGGCGATCCCTCAGGCATTCGCTGCCGAGATTGAGAGGGTTGATACCGAACTCTCAGCTTCCAGGGCTGTTTCTTATCAGCATGAAGGCCTGCTTTATGGCGAAGGCGGGAAGTTACTGATGTCCCAGAGAGGTGGGCACTTACATCAGATGACGTTTCCTACACTGAAAAAAGCGATGAGCATGGCTAAACGAGGCGGGCAAAAACTGGTATCTCTTGGAAACGGTTTTTATTGCATGAATGGCCATGACTGCGAGTTTAAGGCGGTTGTTCAGTCAGCGTCCTGCAATCCGGGATGTGAGAACATGCTGGCCGGAGCTGATTCTGTTCCCGTGTGGAAACGCAGGATGGCTCATTATGACAACCTTCTGGAGATTGCCGTGCGAAATAATGCTCCTCAGGCTGACAGGGATTTTCTGATGCTTGAGAGAGATTTTTATGCAGATGCTGTCCGTTTTTTTGAAAAGGATGAATAGAGCATGACGAACGAACAGTCGGGGGTTAAAAAAACACAGGCAAGAGCAGAGCAGGCCCTGAGGGAACTGATGTTATCAGGGGAGCGTATCAGCCAGTATGCTGTGGAAAAACGAGCGGGGCTGGCAAACGGCACCCTGAATTATAACTGTCCTGAGTACAGGCAGGTCAGGGAGGCTATCCGCAGTCTGAAAAAAACGTGCCAGGGCACCGCGCCGGTTGATGAGCAGGGCATTGAGCAGCAGATCAAGCTGAAAGAAAAGTATCGCCGTCAGAGAAATGAGCTGAGGGAAGAAATCAAAAAGATGATGGCTGAAAATGTAGAGCTGTTACATAACCTTATACTTTTACAGCAGTATGTCAGGGAGCTTGAACGCAACACCGGGAGGGAGAAAGGGGACGTCATTCCGTTCTCGGGTGGTGTCAGGGACTGAGGCTATACTGAACGGAAGGACGCGAGGTGAATCGCCACAGGTTTAACAGACACCTCAGAGTCATTTAAGATGACTTAAAGAGAGGTGCCCATGAGCGGTAAGCGTTATCCTGAAGAGTTTAAAATTGAAGCAGTCAAACAGGTTGTTGATCGCGGTTATTCTGTTGCCAGCGTTGCAACGCGTCTCGATATCACCACCCACAGCCTTTACGCCTGGATAAAGAACTACGGTCCGGATTCTTCCACTAATAAAGAACAGTCAGATGCTCAGGCCGAGATCCGCCGTCTTCAGAAAGAGCTGAAGCGGGTTACCGACGAACGGGACATATTAAAAAAAGCCGCGGCGTACTTCGCAAAGCTGTCCGACTGAGGTACGCCTTTATTCGTGACAACACCTATTGCTGGCCTGTTCGCCTGCTCTGTCGGGTGCTGGATGAACATCCCAGTGGTTTTTACGCCTGGCTTCAGCAGCCGCATTCACAACGCCATCAGGCAGACCTGAGACTGACAGGACAGATTAAACAGTTCTGGCTGGAATCGGGATGCGTCTATGGTTATCGCAAAATCCATCTGGATCTGCGGGACAGCGGGCAACAGTGCGGAGTGAACAGAGTCTGGCGACTGATGAAACGTGTCGGGATAAAGGCTCAGGTCGGATACCGGAGCCCGAGGGCATGTAAAGGCGAGGCCAGTATCGTGTCGCCCAACAAGCTCCAGCGACAGTTCAATCCGGATGCTCCGGATGAGCGTTGGGTAATCACAGCGTGGTTTCCTCAAACCCTCGCTGTGAATTAACTGAAATACTTCATTGAAGCTGTAACCAAACAGTTAACTGAAAGAATGAGCCCGCAGAGCATTGCACAGCGATGACACCATTTGTTGAGCTTCACCGTTTTCGCATACAACCGTCCGGAATTTGGAAAAGCACTGTCTTTTTGTACTGACCGATCATGATTAAGTGACACCTCTTCGAAAAAGAGAGCGCGATGAGCGATTAATATATGGCTCGAAAGACAATTATGTTGGGCTTTTATGACCGCTGTCAGAGGTATTATCTTACCCGGACGGCAACAGGGTCGGAATGTCATCAGCGGCACTGTAACAAGCTATCCGCCATCTTAAATATCTGCAGGTCCTTGCACCGAGTATGCACACCAACCGACAGAGTGATTTGACCCAAACTGGTGGATATTTTGCAAAACTATTAGCCTCTTATGACCGGTCTGCAGCCTGATATTGAGGAATTAGTGCGCTTTCATGGAATGCCTGCCGGGATCGCAAGTACGAACCCCCGGTACTGTTACACTGAATGTGCTCAGTCCTGTATCAGATTGTATTTTTCAGCAACTCAAGAACAACCCTTATTTTATCATTGTCACGTTTGTAGTACGTCCAGGGACCGATGCGCTGAGAAGTAACAAGTTGTGCCCGTTGAAGAGCTGAGAGGTAAAGAGAAACGGTAGACTGTGAGAGCCCGACCTTTTCCTGAATGATACTGACACACACACCGAACTCGTCCGCATCAGCATAAGGCTGATGGAAGTGTATTTTCGGTTCCTTGAGCATATGCAGAATTTTTCTTCTAACAGGGTTTCCCAGCGCCTTAATCACGTCATTCAAATCAATATCAGGCATAAACTCTGTCACTTGTCGCATTGAGGAATTGCAATGTTACGATACTTCTCTACGTTAAGCATCAGCTTTTGAAAAGCTGATGCTCATAAGAATGGTTAGCCAAAGGCGGGATAATCTGTGTAGCCTTTTGCCGTTCCACCATACATGGTTGTTGGATCGACCGGATTCAGTGGCCATTCATGATAAAGGCGCTGCGGTAAATCCGGATTAGCTATGAACGGGCGGCCAAATCCGATAATGTCTCCCCAGCCAGCACCGATAATCCGTTCGGCTTTTTCTTGCGTATATCGCCCGGCATACATAATTACACCGCTGAATAACTTACGGACTTCAGCTCTGAATGCTTCAGGCAATTCGGGAGCATCATCCCAGTCGGCTTCAGCAAGAGAAATATAGGCTATTCCGATTTCTTCAAGAATTTTAACGGCTTCGGTATAGGTTTCATGGGGATCATCTTCCACCAGGCCAAGATAGACCCTTACTTCATCCGTGGTCTGAAAGAGCGGAGCAAAACGGACTCCCACACGGTCTTTACCGACCACATCAGCGACAGCCTGCGTCACTTCGCGCAGAAACCGCAGCCGGTTATGTAATGAGCCACCATATTCATCCTCTCTTTTGTTGCTATGGGATGACATGAACTGGTTAACCAGGTATCCATTTGCACAGTGAATTTCCACACCGTCAAAACCGGCATCAAGGGCGTTCTGAGCTGCCCCGGCGTACATCCTGACAATCTCACTAATTTCCTCTTTTTCCAGTGCGCGGGGGCAGGAAGCGGTAGCCAGCGCACCCTCTCCCGGCCCGGTTTCGATGAATACCTTAACGTTTTCCCCTGCCGGTATCGCCGACGGAGCGACAGGCGAGGCGTTACATGGCTGCAGGGAGTTATGGGATACTCTTCCGACATGCCAGAGCTGGGCAAAAATGATGCCTTCTTTTTCATGCACTGCCCGCGTCACTTTCTTCCAGCCTTCCACTTGCCGTGAGCTGTAGATCCCCGGGGTCCACGCATAACCCTGCCCACGAGGTTCGATTTGTGTTCCTTCGGTCACCATAAACCCGGCACTGCTGCGCTGTGCGTAATATTCAGCCATCAGTTCGTTCGGAATATCACCCGGTTGTGAGCTCCGTGAGCGGGTTAAAGGCGGAAGTACAACACGATTCTTCAGGGTGTAGGGACCTAGTCTGGTGGGAGAGAACAGGTTTTTCGTCTTCATTACATATCCTGATATAGCGAATTTTCAATATCACTGAAACGCCATGTCTCAGCATTTACGACCTGGCATGTCGTCGTTCGGCCGATGTAGCCGCAGAACCACGACACTTTATTCCACATATTGAGATTTACCAATATCTAGATTTATAAAAATTATGATCGGATGAGCGGAACGGGGGGGTTGCCTGATGGCTCACAGAATCGGCATCATGAACCTAAATGGTTCTGATAATGTTATCGGAGATCCTGAACGGGAACGGTATGCGTCACGATTTTAATGACTATGTTGCATTCATGGCAGTAGCACAGGAGTGCAGTTTTTCACGGGCTGCTGTCCGCCTCGGGATCTCGGCATCCACGCTTTCACACACGATACGTCGTCTCGAGGAGCGCGTTGGCATGCCGTTACTTATGCGTACAACCAGGCGGGTGGCTGTCACCGAAGCCGGTAAACAATTATTACTGACGCTTGAACCCGGTCTTGCGCGCATTGAAGCGGGCGTGACAGCTCTTCAGAGACTGCGCCATACACCGGCTGGGCTGGTCAGACTTACGGTATCAGATCACATGATTCATGAATGTCTCTGGCCACGATTGTCACCGTTACTAAAAAAATATTCGGATATCAAGGTGGAAATGTCGCAGCAGAACGGTTTTGTCGACATTGTTGAGGGCAATTTTGATGCCGGAGTCCGAATTGGTGATGACATATTAAAGGATATGGTGGCCGTCCGAATCGCACCGGACATACGGTTTGTCGTCATTGGATCGTCCACCTATCTTGCAGAAAGAGGTCTGCCGCTACATCCCTCTCAGCTGGAAAAACATGACTGCATCAATATACGTCTGTCACCCACAGGCCCGCTGTATGGCTGGGAATTTGTCAGGCAGGGGGATATTGTGAAAAAAGTGGACGGGCAGCTTACTTTTTCAAGCATTTATCCAATGCTTCAGGCAGTAAAAGATGGCTACGGCCTGGCCTACCTGCCGGAGTCTTCTGCCCTGGCGGGGATTGAGGCGGGACACTATTGTCGGGTGCTTGAGGACTGGTCAGAGGCTTTTCCCGCCGACATGATAATTCCAATAATGTCCATTACAGGCTCCGGTAAAGATAATACCGACACCTTACATGAGAAAGGCAAAAGCAATATAACCTGCTGTGCTCCGGATTTTAAGAATGAGCGGTTTACGTAGCAGGATGAGCAGTTCGAACCAGAAATTTCGTTACTATTGCTAAAGTAAAACCTGATGACCTCTAATCGTAACGGAGACCAATATGACTTCACAACTGAACTGGCAGGCCCCGGCTATCAATCGCAAAAAAGTAGGTGACATGACTGTGACCATGCTGAGTGATGGCTATCTGGACGTATCTTTTGAGCTGCTGTCTGGTATTGACGGCTCACGTGCCGAGGATTTACTGCAGAAGCGCGGTGTGCCAGCAGTACCCCGTATTAATATCAACGTCTACGTTATCCAGACGCCTGAGCGAACCATCCTGATTGACAGTGGTGCCGGAGGTATCAATGGCTGGGGCGGTCGGCTTCAGGTAGCCCTGGCCGCGGCAGGCATTGACCCGCTTCAGATTGATACCCTTCTCCTGACTCACGCGCATCCTGACCATATCGGCGGGCTTGCAGGCCCCCTGCAGACTCCCGTTTTCCGCAATGTTCAGCAGTTGTTTGTGCATGAGAAAGAACTCGCTTTCTGGCGTGATGAAACCATTTCCGCTGGCGCGCCTGACGCATTCAAGCCGTTCTTTGAAGTAGCAAGGAACGCCTTCAGCGCTTATGACGACAAACTGGTGCCATTCCGCGAGGAAGCGATTTTACCAGGTATTCAGACTGTACCGCTGTTCGGCCATACACCAGGACATACCGGTTATCTGCTGGGTGATGAAAAAGAGTCGCTGCTCATCTGGGGTGATATTGTTCACTTCCCGCACATTCAGGTTGCTCAGCCTGACGTTACTATCGCGTTCGACAGCGATCCTGCGGCGGCGGCGGCCATCCGTAGCAAAGTGCTTGACCGCGCAGCGAGCGATAACCTGGCTGTCAGTGGTATGCACTTCAACCTGCCTACTACCGGTAAGGTTATCCGTGAAGGTAACAGCTTCGCACTGAATTACGACCTGTGGTCACCCGCAGTCTGATCACCTTCCTTCCCGGTGCACACAATAGTGACCGGGAAGATCCCCTTTCATATCGCCCGACAAGAACCCACCTGCAATACTATGAATATCACTGCCTCACAAAAAAATGGCTCATTACTCTTGCGCCCTGGCTTTTTGTATTCCTCTGGAGTCAGGGTTTGTCGCAGCCAAATTTACCGTGCAGTACAGCGCGCCGTTTCATCTTTTATTCCTGCGTGGCGCATTTTCCTGTCTGGTCCTTCTGCTGCTTACACTGGGGTTCAGGGCCCGTTTTCCGTCCGGCAGAGGAATGGTTCGCAACCTGATTGTCGGACTTTTCCTGCAGAGCTTCTTTCTGGGCGGATGCTTTTATGCCATCCATCGTGGCATGCCGTCAGGCATTGTGGCGCTCATCACCGGCCTGCAGCCGGTACTGACTGCAATACTGGTTTCACTCATGCACCGTCAGTCCCTGCATCCCCGGAAATGGCTGGGTATTGCGATTGGCTTTGCGGGCGTTTTCCTGGTGCTCTCGCCAGGCCAGCATAGTTTTGCACTGGATCCTGTGGCTTTTGGGTCGGTCATGCTGGGGTTATTTGGCGTAACGATCGGAGCGCTTTATCAGCGCCGTGCTCAGGGAGATGGACATATCTTTGCGAACACGTTTTTACAGTACGTCACTTTGACAATATCGATGGGTGCAATTAGCCTGATGTTCGAATCTGCTCCGACGCAGTGGAGCTTATCATTTGCGCTGGGTCTGGGCTGGCTGGTTATTGGCGTATCGGTTCTGGCGATTATGTTGCTGATTTTTATGATACGAAGCGGTGAAGCAACCAAAGTCGCTACTTACTTTTACCTGGTTCCCATTCTCACGGCAGCTGAAGCGTGGTTGCTGTTTGGAGAGGCCATTACATTGCCCATGCTTGTGGGTATGGCAATAACTATAATCGGCCTGATTTTTGTCATCCGGGAATAGACAACCGCACGCGTCGCTGTATGCTTTTGTATATGGCGACGTATAATAGCGGTCAAAGTCAAATTCCGGATGAATATGCAAACAGTCAGCTTTTCCGATTCTCCCGTTGATGATCTCCTCGCTGAGCTTCTTACCCTGGCACGCTCCCGTTTTCCACTTCCCTGCGATTGCCTTCGCGCAGAACAGACGCATCAGGTAAAGAAGTTCGAGGTGGAAGGTGCGACCCTTTCCTTCCCGCTGGAAGGAGAATTCCGGTATCGTGAAAATGAGAAATGGCACCGGGTGATCCCGGGCGAGATTATGGTCGTCCCGAATGCCCGTAGCATCGATATAGAATATGCCCCTTCAGAACAAAGTGGTGAGTTTGTTGCCCTGAGCGTGGTGCTCGCGGAGGAACAGCTTGAAGCAGCCAGGCTGTTACTTGCCGCACCACCACCACAGGACACCGGCAGCATCGCAGCCATTTCCGTATCAGCTCTTCTTTCACCCCTTAACCGCTGGACAGCCGCAATGCGGGAAGGGAAGCGTCCGCTTTCCCTGCACGCCATGGTTGAAGTGGTGCTCTGGCTTTATGGCATGGGATACCATGCTTTGCTGCGAGCCCGGCAGCCAAGTCTGGCCATGAAAATCCGTCAGATGGTAGCGGACAAACCGGCTCATCCCTGGAGTGCTGCTGAAATTGAAGATCTGACGGGACTCAGTGGCCCCACGCTTCGGCGCCACCTGGCCAGTGAGTCAACCAGCTTACGCTCAGTTATCGCCGATGCACGTATCGCGGAGGCTCTCCGCCTGCTGATGACATCGACGCTGCCGGTAAAAACGGTCGCGGGGCGGGTGGGTTACAATTCACTATCGAGCTTCAGCAAGCAGTTTTCTGAACGCTATGGAATCGAACCTTCAGGGTTCCGCTGACTTCAGTTCGTTCAAGGTACACATTGCGTCCCTCGCACTTCAGTAACTTGCGTGGATCTTTCGAATATAACGGAAGATATTGGCCGGCATTGCGTGTAACCGGTTCAGGAGTTCTCATCGTGACGGGAGAGCTAAATCGGTACGGCTGTTGTTCTCAGCTATAAGAACAACTGAGTATCTGACCAGCTGTCTGGTGCTGGCAGCAGCATGCAGTGCAATCGGTCAGGCTCAAAGGAACTGACCTGATGTCAGGTTATAATTTCGGACACATCATAACCCCAGAAGGAGACAACTGTGGTTCATGTTTTCATTATCGGTGGTGCAGGCAAAATCGGCCAGCGTCTGTGCAGGATCCTTTCAGGTAGGGGGCATGCTGTTCGTGCCCTCTACCGTAAGCCAGAGCAGCAGGCATTGCTAGGCGAGCTGGGTGCTGAGCCCGTCAGTGGGAGCCTGACAGAGCTGGATGCAGCTGCGCTGGCGATGCACTTTGCAGGTAGTGATACAGTGGTGTTTACTGCCGGTGCCGGCGGTAAGGGGGGACAGGAGATGACCAATGCGGTCGACGGCGAAGGGCTGAAAAAGTCGGTAGCTGCCGCCCTCAGTGCCGGTGTGTCTCGCTTTCTGCTCGTTTCTGCATTCCCGGAGTCCGCACGGGGAGAAACCACTTCTGAATCATTCGAAAATTATATGCGTGTTAAAAAAATGGCCGATGTGGAACTAGCACAAAGCGAGCTTGACTGGGTGATCCTGCGCCCCGGCGCGCTGCAGGATAAGACTGGTACGGGTTATGTACGTGCCGGCCTGGCCATCCCGTATGGTAACGTGCCCCGTGATGACGTGGCGGCTACGCTGGCTGAACTCATTGAGCAACCTGCCGTCAGCCGCGTCATCATTGAGCTGACGTCTGGCGATGCTCCTGTCCGTGAAGCCATACAGAAGCTGGCGGGCCGATAAAAGGCAGCGCACGTACCAGCAGGCTGCAGGCCCCCAGGCGTTTACAATAAACTTTCCAGCCAGTCGGTAAACGCCCGTACTTTTCGGGAGAGATGGCGGTGCGGATACAGAAGTTACAGTTTGCGATTCGGGGACGTATTATCTGGCAGAACCTCTACCAACAGCCCGCGATCGAGATAAGGCTGCAAAAAAATATTCATGCCCTGTAGTATTCCCAGCCCCGCCAGGCCTGCTGCAATGTAGGCTTCTGAGTTATCCACGACAAGCCTGCCTGGAAGTTCAATTTCGGTGGAGCCCTCTGACGTCCCGAATGTCCAGGGCATAACTTGTCTGTTGCTGCTGTTAATCCAGTTGACGGCCTGATGCTGCTGCAACTCGTCCATTGTTTCCGGGGTGCCGTGTTGATCAAGATACGCAGGACTGGCGCAGGTCGTCATTTTAACGGTTCCCACCTCCTTTGCGATATAGTCGCCATCGTCCAGCTCCCCCACCCTCAGTATGCAGTCCAGGCCATCATGCAGCATATTCCGTCGGCGGTCTGAGCTGCTCAGGATAATTTCAATTCCGGGATGCTGGCGATAAAAATCAGGCAGGTTGGGTATAACAAGTAAAGCCGCAAACGCGACAGGCATATCTATGAGCGAATAGCGGGCGTCAAAATGATAGCGACAGGAAAGTTCTGCCATATTAAACATAACAACCCTTGGGCGCACCGCCGCAGGCGCCCTCAGCACGTTTCTGCGGCCTCCCGCCTGTTTCCGGCACCTTTCAAACGCCCCTGATGATTTCTGCGCGTCTGCATGGCTATGCAGTGAGATCTGCTCTCCACCGATTAGTGCATGCAGATTTTGGAAACGTCCAATTCTGGCACGAAGCGGTCACCCCGGCGGGGTGCAGTCCGCTGTCAGCGAAAACGGACATTGAGCCAATCAAATAATCTGTGCCAGAATTTGTCATTGAGGCTAGTACTTTCGAGTAGATCTATTTCCCGCCCGTACTCTTAAACTCATCTATCTCATCCTTCTACGACTTATTACCGGGAATATAAAACCCCGCCGAAGCGGGTTTGGTAATTTGAGTTTTTCTCAGGCGGCCATCTTTCTGCATTGTTCGGCGCAGTGATGACAAGCGCTTGAGCAATCCTGACAATGGTCATGTTCATGCTTTCCACACTCGTCACCGCACTTCTGACAAACATCAGCGCAAAGACGGCAAAGATCCTGGGCAGACCCGCTATTTAGTGTCATGAATTGAGCTGCAAGACGGCAGATATTTGCACACTGCATATCCAGTTTTATGCACTCGCGCATCATCTCCAGATTCTCTTCGTCGAGACACGAAGCCGCACAGTTATCACATGCCGTTGCACATAGATAACAGGCTTCGATGCATTTTTTGTATTCGTCTAACATAATTTCTCCTTAGCTAAGGTTACGTATTAAGCATGGAAGAGATAACTGATTATTCAAATTTTGAATTAGTTAATTACCTTTTCAGCATTTCATATCATTGATTCAAAGTGCATCTCTAGGGTTACCTAATTCACCTATGTCTACTTCTGGCACAATGCAGAAATGAGATAGATTTACTTTATCCGCTTCTCGCTCAAAGCTGTCCGTAATCCCTTGCCTGCTTAAAAAAACCGGATTAACGTGTGATGTTTTTACGTTTTCCAGGCAGCCTTCATCGGTAAGTACCTGTCTTACAGACTTCAATGCACTTAGTTAAGAAACATCCTAATCGTCCTTTCGCCGATCGCGAGATCTGTTATGGCAGCTAAACTCGATTGATACCCCAATCCGCGGGGCAGCATTTCCTTTCCGCACGCAAGAAGGAGAAGATCATGAAAGCAGTAATTTACAACGGTCCTTATGATGTAAAAGTAAAAGACGTACCGGATGCGAAAATTGTCCGCCCCACGGATGTACTCGTCCGCATCACCACCACCAACATTTGTGGGTCGGACTTGCACATGTATGAGGGCCGGACCAGCTTTGAACAGGGACGGATTCTGGGTCACGAAAACCTGGGTGAAGTGGTCGAAATTGGCTCAGGCGTTGAACGTATTAAGGTGGGCGACTATGTTTGTCTGCCGTTTAACGTGGGATGTGGTTTTTGCGAAAACTGTGAAAAAGGTCTGACCGGCTTTTGTCTCACTACCAATCCGGGTACGGCAGGCGCAGCTTATGGTTTTGCTGAAATGGGTCCCTGGGAGGGAGGTCAGGCGGAACTTCTTCGGGTGCCATTTGCCGACTTTAACTGCCTTGTTCTTCCCCCTGATGCGGCAGAAAAAGAAGATGATTATGTGATGCTCTCTGACATTTTTCCTACCGGCTGGCATGCAACAGAACTTGCCGGATTGAAGCCTGGTGAAAGCGTGGCCATTTATGGCGCGGGGCCGGTCGGTTTGATGGCAGCTCATTCGGCGATCATTAAAGGTGCTTCACAGGTGTTTGTGGTTGATACGCACACAGACCGGTTGGCTCTGGCTGAAAAAATGGGGGCGACGGGCATCAATGCTACTGGCGATGAAGCTGTACAAAAAATTCTCGACCTGACGGATGGACGCGGTACGGATTGTGGCTGCGAATGTGTTGGCTATCAGTGCTGTAACAAACATGGCCATGAAGATAACTCTGTTACCATGAACAGTCTTGTTGCGTCGACGAAAGCAACCGGGGGAATTGGTGTGGTTGGCGTCTTTATTCCTCAGGATCCGGGGGCTGAATCGGAGCTTGCCAGAGAGGGTAAGATGCCATTTGATTTTGGGAGTTTCTGGTTTAAAGGACAGGCAATCCGTACCGGCCAGGCGAACGTTAAGGCCTATAACCGTCAGCTGTCTCGCCTCATCCATCACGATAAAGCCAGTCCGGGCAAAATAATTTCTCATCGTCTTTCGCTTGAAGAGGCTCCTGCCGGATATAAGCACTTCGATGAGCGGGATGAAGGATGGACGAAGGTTATCCTTAAGCCTTAAATAGAGTTATCCGGTATGAGAAAGCAAAAACCGGGAAAGAATGTATGACTTTTGACAGGGTGCAATAAAATATCCTGTCAGGGCGTTATTATTCATACTTTCAGCTGCCAGGCGCTTCCATATCCAGACTTGTTCCCTGATTTTGCCGACGAGATAGCAAAATTAATACATTCAGGAGGAGGCATCTGCGGTTGATCTGTTCCGTATTTATTAACGCCCTGTGCTGTAAGTATTGTCTGCCTCTACCACATAGCAGACATGTGCGCAGGAACGGTCCGCTATGAGCGAAAAGCGGACTTCCGGTCCTTGCGCAAACTCCCGTTCCGAGAAGTTGCAGTTCACAAATCACCTGTTAAAGAAGGTATGGTAGCCCACAGCATTAATTTTGCTTCCATCTTCAGTCAGACTGGCCGGTACCGGCTTCCGATAAGTTTCGTCGGCTGAGGCCCGCTAAAGTAGAGAGGTCAAAAAATAACCTTGACGTACAATAATTTTCGATATCCAAACTGACCCCTAATTAGGTGGACACCTGATGACTGACTTAAAATTTCTATCACGCCAGCGTTACACATCCGCAGTCGCATCTTGCGGGGTTCAGCGGGGTGTTGCAGGCGGACGTGCACGTGCGGACGCCCTCTGACACCACGACCGAAGCGCTGTGCCGTATCGGCGAGCTGTATGGCATCGAGGCGGGCATCCGGGGCAAAAGCGCGGCGGAACGGCTGGCCATTCGGCAGGAAAAAGCGGTACCGCTGCTGACCGCGCTGGAGGGCTGGCTGCGTGAAAAGCAGAAAACGCTGTCACGGCACTCGGAGCTGTCGAAGGCGTTCGCGTACGCGCTGAACCAGTGGGATGCGCTGAAATTATACCTGCGGGAGATTACTGATACAGAACACGCCGGGAATGTGCCGCCATTGACGCAATGACGACACAGCCCTTTTTAACCGTTCCGTGAGAGTTCCCTGGCAATATACTGTGCGGTACGGCTTTCTTTGACCTGCGATACCTGTTCGGGAGTTCCTGCGGCAACCAGGCGTCCTCCCTCATGTCCCGCTCCAGGACCGATGTCGATAACCTGGTCTGCCTGAGTAACCGCCCGCATATCGTGTTCAATCATTATCACCGTATTTTCTGCATCAACAAGCCGCTGCAGCTGCACAAGGAGGCGGTCGGCGTCTGAAGCATGCAGGCCGGTTGTCGGTTCATCTAGGATATACAACGTGTGGCCACGTTGGCTACGTTGTAGTTCGGTTGCCAGCTTGATCCTTTGCGCCTCCCCTCCGGATAACTCGGTTGCTGGTTGTCCCAGACGCAGGTAGCCCAGACCAATTTCACTCAGCAGACGGAGGGGACGAGCCACTGGTTCTTCAGTCGCAAAGAACTGACTGGCTTCATCCACCGTCATATGCAGGACCTCCGCGATATTTTTGTCCTGCCAGCAGATCCTGAGAGTATCCCGGTTATACCGCGCGCCATGGCAGGTCGGGCACGGTGCATACACGCTCGGCATAAACAACAGCTCCACGCTGACGAATCCTTCACCTTCACAGGTTGCACAGCGGCCTTTTGCCACATTGAAAGAGAATTGACCCGCATCGTAATGATGGAGTTTGGCGTCAGTCGTTCCGGCAAAGAGCTTACGAACAGGATCAAACAACCCGGTATATGTCGCCAGGTTTGAACGGGGGGTCCTGCCTATCGGTTTCTGGTCAACCTGAACCAGACGCTTTACCAGTCCGGTATCACCGGTCAGGGTACCGTACGTTTTCTCCGTTACGGATGGCCCCTCAGCGTCGCTGGCTTCGGAAAGCACGTCTTCTGGCTCACCGCCAAGTGAAGAAAGCACCAGTTCCGGTAAGGCCTGGGCAATCAGACTGGATTTACCGGAGCCAGAGACTCCCGTCACGGCTGTCAGCACACCCAGAGGAATATCAACATCGATCCACTTAAGATTGTGGCGATGGATCCCCTGCAGTTTCAGCCACCCGGATGGGATACGGGCAAAAGATTGTGGTGGCCGGACTTCATCAAATAAATAACGCGCGGTACGAGATTGGGTGACGGCTTTCAGATCTTCAGGAATACCACTGTAGAGAACATGTCCTCCCTGTTCACCAGCCGACGGTCCCACATCAACAAGCCATTGCGCCCGTCGCATCAGGTTAAGATCATGTTCAACGACAAACACCGAGTTGCCGGCATCACGAAGGTTCTCAAGCGCATCGTAAAGCGCTTTACTGTCTGAGGGGTGCAGACCCGCAGACGGTTCATCAAGAACATAGACCACACCAAACAGCATCGAACTGAGTTGCGTGGCAAGACGCAGTCGCTGAAGCTCTCCTGCAGATAGAGTTGGGGTTGCTCTGTCCAGCGTAAGATAACCCAGCCCCAGCTTCTGCAACTGATACAACCGGGCCATGACACCACCGGTCAGCCGTTGTGCCGCCAGTCGTTTCTCTTCCGATAACGCCGATGTCCGGCAGACATCGGCGTTATCGGAATGGACCGCTTTTCCGGATGCAGCACGCTCTGTCAGATCCCGACGGGTGATATCCCTGTCGGCATCTGCGCCGGCGTGGTGGGCACTGAAATCCCCCCGGGAGATTGGAAGGAGCAATTCCGCCAGCTGGTCTAAGGGCATCTGCATAAATTCACCAATGTCCACACCGGCAAAGGTGACGGACAATGATTCTGACTTCAGTCTTTTCCCGTGACAGACCGGACACAGCTTGCCTTCCATAAAACGGGAGACTCGTTTTCTCATCAACGCGCTTTGCGTGCTGGCGAAGGTATGTAGCACATAACGACGTGCCCCGGTGAAGGTCCCCATATAACCCGGCGTCATTTTTTTCCTGACGGCTTCGCGCGTATCTTCCGGACTCAGTCCCGGGAAAACCGGTACAGTGGGGGTGTCTTCGGTAAAAAGGATCCACTGACGGTCTTCCGCTGGCAGATTTTTCCAGGGAGTGTCGATGTCATACCCCAGCGTCACCAGAATATCCCGCAGATTCTGTCCGTGCCAGGCCGGGGGCCAGGAAGCAATAGCCTTTTCACGGATACTAAGTGAGGGATCGGGCACCATCAGTGTTTCAGTTACCTCATAGATATGGCCCAGACCATGGCAAGAAGGGCATGCCCCCTGCGGCGTGTTGGGAGAAAAATCCTCGGCATACAGCATCGGTTGTCCGGCAGGATAAGCGCCCGCCCGTGAGTACATCATTCGCACCAGACTGGATAAGGTGGTCACGCTGCCGACAGAGGAGCGCGCGTTACTGGCACCGCGTTGTTGCTGAAGCGCAACGGCTGGCGGCAGTCCGTCAATGGCATCCACATCCGGAACCCCGACCTGATCAATGAGGCGACGAGCGTAGGGGGCAACCGATTCAAAGTAGCGCCGTTGCGCCTCAGCATAAATGGTGCCAAAGGCCAGTGAAGACTTACCCGAGCCTGACACACCCGAAAAAACAACCAATGCGTTGCGCGGAATGGAAACATCCACCTCTTTAAGGTTGTTCTCGCGAGCACCGCGAATCACAACTGAATTGTTGTCGTCAGTCAGGATGGGATGATAACCGAAAAGTTTCTTTGCCATAGAATTTCCTGTGCTAGGTGTGTCCGCTCTTAATAAGGCCACCTCTTGTGACGGTATCTGGTGTGCCGGACCGCTCGATCAGAAAGCCCGTCGAAAAAAGCGTTTGTGTGACTGGAAACAGATTGCTGAAGCTGGGCCCGGTGGTACCATGTGGGACACCGCTGAAGTTTCAGCGGTACCCTGCGGATCCGCCTTCTGTATGAGAACTGGCTGGCGGCGTACCCGGGACCGGAGATTTGGCTCCCGTGATAATGCGGGCTCCCCGGTACGCGACGCTGTGGTTCCAGACCCAGCTGATGGCGACACTCAGGCGGTTTCGGGTACCAATTAAAAAATACAGATGAATAATGCACGTGATTTCATATGTCATTTCCTTTCATTACAGTTTTAGACCCCATCAGACATCTGCCTGGCAGAGTTAACGGAGATAGGAGCGGACTATCGAAATGGTGTCGTCGATTGACCTCTTCTGCGACTCATTTCGTTTGCCCGTATCGGGGAATTCCTCCCGAAGATAGCTTTCCAGAACAACCGCCATCAGGTCGTTAACGGCTCCCTGGACTGACCCCGCCCCGGTAGACGATCCTGCCCTATAGTTTGAGTATAGGAGGAGCGTATGGGCACACCACGATTTACACCTGAATTTAAGGAAGAAGCCGTCCGTCAGATAACGGAACGCGGTTATTCCGTCGCCTAAGTATCTGAGCGTCTGGGCGTCTCTGCACACCGCCTCTACAAGTGGCTACGGGCTATCAAACCTGATAACAGCGAGCAGCATGCCCGGGATTTACTGGAAGCTAAAAGCGAGATCCTGAAACTCCGGGCGCAGCTAAAACGCACCGAAGAAGAACGGGATATCCTGAAAAAGGCCGCGCGGTACTTTGCAAAGGAGCCCGACTGAAGTACCGCTTTATCAATGAGCACCGAACTGTATGGGGTGTGATGACGATGTGTCGGGTACTGAATGTCGCCCGGGCCGGGTTCTATGCGTGGCTGCATAACCCTGTCTCGGCGCGTGATAAAGATAACCAGCGCCTGCTGATGCTTATCCGCGACTCATATTCCCTGAGCGGAGGCGTATACGGTTACCGGCGGGTTCATGGCGATCTGAACGAAATCGGGGAAACCTGTGGTAGAAACCGGGTGGGTCGGATCATGCAACTGGACCGGATTAAAGCTGTGCGCGGCTATAAAGCGCCACGTCGTATCGCTGGCAGGCCTTCAGTCGTTGCTCCTAATCTCGTGCAGCGGCAGTTCACCGTTGTCCGGGCCACCCAGGTCTGGGTCACCGATATTACTTATATCCGCACCTGGCAGGGCTGGCTGTATCTGGCGGTGGTTATCGATCTCTTCGCCCGTAATGTGGTCGGCTGGTCGATGAAACCCACTCTCTCACGCGAACTGGCGCTCGACGCGCTGATGATGGCGGTCTGGCGCCGAAAACCAGACAGCGAGGTTATCGTACATAGCGATCAGGGCAGCCAGTACGGCAGTGACGACTGGCAGCGCTTCTACCGGGCCAATAACCTGGCGCCGAGCATGAGCCGGCGTGGCAACTGCTGGGATAATGCGGTGGCCGAATCGTTCTTCAGTTCGCTGAAAAAAGAACGGATCAGAAAACGCATATATAAAACCAGGGATCTGGCCCGGGCGGATCTTCGATTACATTGAAGTCTTCTATAACCGGTCCCGGCGCCACAGCCACCTCGGCGACGTCAGTCCGGAGGCCTTCGAACAGGCCTCGTCGTGAGGACAGGATTTGTCTACAGGCGTGGGGTCAGTCCAAACTATAGGGCAGGATCGTCTACCGGGGCGGGGTCAGTCCATCAACGGCTCGGAAGTGTCTAGATTATCCGTGGCGATTCAGTTACAGTACATCTCAGGTCTGCAGGGTTCAGGCCCTGTTCAGGCCTGAAAATTAAGCACATTTTCTGAGGCTGGAAATCAACTCATGCTGACAGCCTGAGCCTGTTGGCATGGTAAGCAATGTGCTCACCAATAAAGCTGGAAATGAAATAATAGCTGTGGTCGTATCCAGTATGATATCGGAACGACGCATTGAGGTTCATCTCATTGCATACTCTCTCAAGGATTTTGGTGCGCAGTTGCTCTTCATAAAAGGCGTCACTCAGCCCCTGATCAATGAAGATTTCTGGTAATTTTTCACCCTGTAAAATGAGGCTGACTGGATCGTAGGCTTCCCACGTTTTTCTGTTTTCACCCAGGTAAGCGCTAAATGCCTGTTGCCCCCATGGCACCTGAGAAGGCGATACTATCGGGGAAAATGCTGATACGCTCACATATTCACCAGGATTTCGCAGAGCCAGCACCAGAGCACCCAGCCCTCCCATAGAATGACCGGATATAGATTTTCTTGCCGTTGCAGGAAAATGATTCATGACGACATCCGGAAGCTCTCTGAGAATATAGTCATACATCCTGTAATGAACATTCCACGGCTGTTCCGTCGCGTTCAGATAAAAACCGGCCCCCTGGCCAAGATCGTAACTGTCGGCATCCGGGACATTATTACCCCGGGGACTGGTATCCGGGACAACAACGATGACGTTATGCCGGGCTGCATAATGCTGCATACCTGATTTGGTGATGAAATTCTGCTCAGTACAGGTCAGGCCCGACAACCAGTATAGTACCGGCAGTTTTTCTGTTACTGCTTTGGGAGGAAGATACACACCGAAATTCATTTCACAATTAAGGGATTGTGAATAATGCCGGTACACGTTTTGCCAGCCGCCAGAGCTGGCATGCTGCTCAATGAGTTCCATCAGCCGTTATCTCATGGTTATTTCCCCTGACCGAAGCCAGGGGAAGTATCTTTAAATCCGGACGTCAGATAAACGTATACGCCGTGATTTTGTTACCCGCCGGATCCCGCAGGTAGGCAGCATAGGCCCCGGGAAGGTGACCACGCGGGCCAGGTTGACCTTCATCAGCTCCACCGGCGGCAAGGCCGGCAGCATGGAAAGCATCAACCTCTTCCGGGGTGGCAGCAGCGAAGCCGACAGTCACCCCGTTAGCGGAAGGTGCTTCACCGTTGCCCGGACGGGCAATGATAAATGCCGGCTTTTCGCGGCCATAGAGTACCCAGCCGTTGCCAAACGGGCCGAGGTTATTGATACCAAGCGTGCCCAGGACGACATCGTAAAATGCGGAGGATTTCTCGACATCGGCTGCGCCAATGAACACATGAGAAAAGATGCCGTCACCAGAAATTACCGGAGTTGTCATTTTCCACTTCCTTCAGTTTGAGTTGATTAAAATTCTGATGGGATCAGTAATGAATCACTGTCCGGATAGATTTGCCTTCATGCATAAGCTCGAAGGCGTCATTGATTTCATCCAGTGTCATCGTATGGGTTACAAATGGCTCAAGGTCAATATCCCCCTTCATGGCATCCTCGACCATACCGGGGAGCTGAGTGCGGCCTTTTACTCCGCCAAACGCGGAACCTTTCCATACGCGCCCGGTGACCAGCTGGAAAGGACGGGTGGAAATCTCCTGTCCGGCCCCTGCGACACCAATGACAACGGACTGCCCCCACCCACGGTGAGCACTTTCCAGCGCTGCACGCATGACGTTAACGTTACCGATACATTCAAAGGTATGGTCAATACCCCACTTGTTGATATCCAGCAGAACATCTTTAATCGGTTTGTCATAATCATTCGGGTTAATGCAGTCAGTGGCCCCGAACTGACGGGCCAGGTCAAATTTTGTCGGATTAGTATCGATAGCGATAATACGTCCCGCTTTTGCCTGACGGGCCCCCTGTACCGCAGCCAGACCAATTGCCCCCAGACCAAAAATGGCAACTGAATCGCCCGGCTGCACTTTAGCCGTGTTATGGACGGCGCCAATACCGGTAGTCACGCCACAACCCAACAGGCAGACGTGTTCATGGTTCGCCTCCGGGTTAATTTTTGCCAGAGAAACCTCGGCCACAACGGTGTATTCACTGAATGTGGAACATCCCATGTAGTGGTAAAGAGGCTGACCGTTGTATGAAAAGCGAGTGGTCCCGTCAGGCATCAGTCCTTTGCCCTGAGTCTCGCGAACCGATACACAGAGGTTCGTTTTACCGGACTGGCAGAATTCACACTCCCCGCATTCAGCGGTGTAGAGCGGAATAACATGGTCACCCGGCTTCACACTGGTGACGCCTTCACCAACTTCAACGACGATACCGGCTCCCTCGTGGCCGAGAACCACCGGGAAAACGCCCTCAGGGTCATTCCCTGAGAGGGTAAAGGCATCGGTATGGCAGACACCTGTGTGGGTGTTTTTAATCAGCACCTCGCCTTTTTTAGGCGGAGCAACATCAATTTCAACAATCTCCAGGGGCTTCCCTGGTGCAAATGCAACAGCGGCACGTGATTTCATACGTAATATATCCTCAATGTAATAATGGCCTCACCTATTTAAGATAGGCACGAACCAGCTCAATCGTATCGTCAACTGATTTACTGACTTCATGACTGTAGCTGTCATTCTGGTCAAAGGTTTCCCGTATGTGGCTCTCCAGCACCTCTGCCATCAGTCCGTTAGCGGCGCCCCGGACGGCGGCGATTTGCTGGAGAACGGAACGGCATTCAGCGCCACTTTCAAGTGCTCTTTCCAGAGCATCAATCTGACCCCGGATACGGCGAACCCGGGTTAGGACCTTTTTTTTCTCTTCAGGAGTACTGGGCATTGCTTACCTCACTGCTCTGTATTTCTTATACTATAGGGGAGTATTACATTAAGATCAACACATACCCCACTATAGTATAATAAATATATCAGAGCACCGGTAATGACTCCAACTTACTGATAGTGTTTTATGTTCAGATAATGCCCGATGACTTTGTCATGCAGCTCCACCGATTTTGAGAACGACAGTGACTTCCTGCCCAGCCTTGCCAGATGCTGCCTCAGATTCAGGTTATGCCGCTCAATGCGCTGCGTATATCGCTTGCTGATAACGTGCAGTTCTCCCTTCAGGCGTGATTCATAAAGCGGCCAGCCATCCGTCATCCATACCACGACCTCAAAGGCCGACAGCAGGCCCAGAAGACGCTCCAGCGTGACCAACGTGCGTTCACCGAATACGTGCGCCACAACCGTCCTCCGTATCCTGTCATACGCGTAAAACAACCAGCGCTGGCGTGATTTAGCGCCGACGTAACCCCACTGTTCGTCCATTTCCGCGCAAACAATGACGTCACTGCCCGGTTGTATGCGTGAGTTTACCGACTGCGGCCTGAGTTTTTTAAGTGTCGTAAAATCGTGTTGAGGCCAACGCCCATAATGCGTGCACTGGCGCGACATCCGACGCCATTCATGGCCATATCAATAATTTTCTGGTGTGTACCGGGCTGAGAGACGGTGTAAGTGAACTGTAGCTGCCATGTTTTACGGCAGTGAGAGCAGAGATAGCGCTGATGTCCGGCAGTACTTTTACCGTTACGCACCACGCCTTCAGTAGCTGAACAGGAGGGACAGCTGATAGAAACAGAAGCCACTGGAGCACCTCAAAAACACCATCATACACTAAATCAGTAAGTTGGCACCATTACCCGAATTACCAGCGTCTGCTCTTGGCACGGAGCGGACCTATTTACTGAGCCGAAGGTCCGCTCAGACTAACTCATTAAAGCCTGGTTGTTTTATCGCATCATCAGCCGTGTTCTGAAGCATTAGCTATGTATCTTCAGGGATGCTGATTTTCCCTCTGCACCAGATAAACCAGAATACAGTTTGATGTCGGTCAAAAAAGACAGCTTTAAGTGCATGAAATGAATAATGTTTCTTGAATGCTGGCAAAGCACTGGGATAGTAGTGTTGATTATTAGACGATCGGTCAATATTATTTATTGACGACTTAATGACTGAACGGTAAACGCCCGGACAAACGAGGTGAACGTGTTTAAATCTTTATTAATCAACAAAACAGATGGACGCTATAGTGCGCAACTTGCTGAAATCGCTGAAAGTGAACTACCGCAGGGGGATGTGGAGGTCAATGTTGACTATTCATCCATCAACTACAAAGACGCACTGGCCATTACGGGCCGGGGCCCAATCGTCCGACGCTTTCCCATGGTGCCCGGCATTGATTTTACCGGTACAGTGTCCGCCAGTTCACATCCCGAATATCAGGCCGGAGATAAGGTTCTCCTGACCGGCTGGGGTGTTGGGGAAAAACACTGGGGCGGACTATCCGAAAAAGCACGGGTAAATGGAGACTGGCTGACGCCGCTCCCGGCTGGCGCTAACGGCAAACACGTAATGGCAATCGGAACAGCTGGGTTTACCGCGATGCTGTGCGTAGACGCACTTCTGAATCATGGTATTAAGCCTGAAGATGGTCCGGTACTTGTTACCGGTGCCAGCGGCGGCGTCGGGAGCATTGCGGCCATGATCCTTGCATCAATGGGGTACCGCGTTACGGCGTCTACTGGACGCCCGGAAGAGGCTGCCTGGCTCTATAAAACGGTCGGTGTGGACGAGATTATTAACCGTTCCGAGCTCTCCTGTCCCGGAAAACCGTTACAGAAAGAACGCTGGGCTGCCGCCATTGATACAGTCGGTAGCCATACGCTCTGCAATGTATGCGCCGGGGTGCGTTATGGCAGTATTGTTGCAGCCTGCGGCATGGCACAGGGGATGGAACTAATGGGGAATGTGGCTCCGTTTATCCTGCGTGGCGTCACGCTGAAAGGGATTGACAGTGTCATGTTCGCGAAGGAAAAAAGAGCGGCGATCTGGCAGCAGGCGGTACAGTATTTACCGGAGTCCAGACTGGATAGCCTGACCACCGTTTATCCGCTGAGTGATGCCATCAATGTGGCCGAAAAACTTCTGAGTGGCGGAATTCGTGGCCGGGCAGTAATTCAGTGTAGCTAATGAAGTGGAAGCCAGGCTCAGCCTGGGTTTGATAATTATTATCAGGGGCTGCGGCCCCTTTTTTACTTTTCAACAGCCGTGTCCTTAGAGGGCTGATAGCGTACTGACTTTTTGAAATAGCTCCAGAAGTCGTACACAGGCTGGGTTGAGCAATAAAGTTTGGCACGCATTACGGCACCCTCCCAACTGCTCCAGAAAATGGCCGCCAGTTGCGTATTATTCATATCGGAACGGATTTCGCCCGAAGATAACGCGTCGGACAGACAGCACGCCACAAGCGCCTGCCAGCGCTCAAGTATTTCGTGGAGCTGTTTGATAAAGGACAGTGGAAGACCCGGACTCTCCTGCATCATATTGCCAACCAGACAGCCCCGGGTGAAATTGTACTTTTTAATGCCGTCGCAGGCATCGTCGATGAAATTTTCCAGACGCATCATTGGTGTGAAGGATGATTCATACAGATGTTTTTGGAGTTTATGCACAAAGAAACTGTCATAGGCGCTCAGAACAGTCTGGGCATACTCTTCTTTGCTCTTGAAATAGTAATAAAATGAGCCTTTAGGAACACTGGCATTTTTGACAATGGCATCGACTCCCGTTGAAAGAAAACCATTCTGCGTGAGCAGTTCAAGCCCGCTTCGGATCAGGTCATTACGGGTATCTGTATAGGTACTCTCTGTTTTTCGTGGCCTGCCTCGCCCACGAATTTCGCCAGTCATGACTTTGCTCCTGCATTTTATTAACGGAAAAGAATAAGTGATTTTGCGCGGAGGCTTCAATCAGTTTATCCCCGGCGGTGACGAGGTGGCCACCTATGCCGACTGGACAGGGGACTGACTATTGCCATAACGCCATCGCAGGTTGCTTCAGTAAACCTGCTAATCCCGTACAATGGCGAATTCGCTATATCCGCTTCTCGCACTTAGCTGCCATAAATCGGCCAGGCAATCACAGGTCATTTCTGTCTCGCAAAGAAGGTGCCGTTTCTGCTTTGCGTTGACACCCCTAAATATTAGAATTAAAAGGAGAGAGTTACTGGAAAAAGGCAGCGGAGGCAGTGACAATCGTGGCTTGAAGCCACTACTCGATGGATGCGGACATGTAGTTGGCGTCATTCGACAAAACTAGCAAACTTCTAATAGTCACCATTTCTCCCGTCTGGCGGGAGTGCTGTCAAATGCCCCCCTCATCTCTGTGTGGGAAATGAAGGGTGAAGGGGAAATAGATGACAGCGTTATTTCTACGCCCAGAATACTGAATACCTTGTACAGACGATCAATACTGGCGCTAGCAGGGTTTGCTTCCAGGCGGGCATAGGTTTGCTGCGTTACGCCAAGCCTCTCAGACACATCTTTTTGCGTGAAGCCCTTGATTTTGCGAAACCCGATTAGCACAGGTCTGAGCTGGTTCAGCGTTTTTATCGGGAACTGATTATTCATAAGTGACCTGCCTCGCAGACTGAGTAGGGAGTACCGCCCTGTAATACAGCAGGTAAGGTGTATTTTGTGTTATACAGACTATAGGCTGTAAAACCTTTATTGAAAAGATGCTGATGTTCCAGGGGCATGCCGAGCATGGACGATTTTCTGCGGGGCGGTATTTCGCTACGGGGGAGATTGCGTTCGGGCAATGTACCGGTGTAAAAAACGTCAATTTTTCAAAACCGCTGTTATCGGGATAAGCTGAAAACTCCGAAGGCAGACACAGCCACGAATAATGTCAGACTTAAACTCTGTAGCTGTCTTCTTTTGCCTGTAAATAACGTCTAGTTTGACTCTGATGAAGGCTGTACCAGGCAGAGAACATGTCACTCTCGGGGCCGGATGATAAAATGTGTTCAACTGGCTGGGCAGGGTAATAGCGAAGAACGTTCTCTGAAATTCGATTCAGCTCAGCGTAACGTGCGCTGTAGGTATGTATAATCCATTGCATCAATTTTGCATCCGTATTATTCGCAGATTACACACAAGAAGCTTAACAATGGCTGAAAGAGTGAGCAGGGATATGTAACAAAAACAAGGGCTTCAAGATGAACTGGATAAAACCGGAGCAGAGCAAGCCCTGTTCCGGTTTGTCAGGCTTTGGAATTTCTTCCAGGCCCCTGCAGCTAGTCACAACAAACACATTAATGTTTTCATTGCTTCAATTCAATATTATTGTGTGAAAGGGATTCCATCGAAATCGGCTTATGCATGCTTAAAACTAAACTGCCCCGGCTGCAGTCATTTGGTTGCTGTGGGCTCTGTACTGTGTCTAATAGTGAAAGAATCTTACGTTATAACGAAGGAAATTGCTGAATGACTCTACGATTGCAGACGGAATCACCCGCTGACCAGGATATGTTTAGAGGCAGCAGTCATGAAAAAGTTGCAGAGAATGTGGCTCAGATCATCAGGACACCTGATGTCAATATTATTGGTCTGGAAGGTGAGCTGGGTTCAGGTAAGTCAACAATATTGAAGTTCCTGCAGAAAAAGCTTAAAGATGATTTTACGTTCATTAACTTTGATGCAGAACGTTACCATCATGGCTCAACTAAAAAAGCGCTTATCGATGTCATCCACCACGGGGTCAGCCTACAATGTCCGGGCTCCCGGGATGTGTTGGATAAGTATAAAAATCTGGCTCTGGGTAACATCGTTGAATACGACAAGAGGGTCAGCAGCAGGCTAAGCTGGTTGACCGTCGTTTTTATTTTACTGTCATTGCTTTCCGTGCAGATGCTTCGTTATGTGCTAACAGACCTTAATCAATATTTTACTAACAATGATCTTACCCACGAATAGTGGACACACGACTAAGTGAGTAAACTCTTAACCAGAGGTGACTCATGACAAAACCAGCATCAACCAGTAAGAAGCCCCGCAAACAGTACACGCCTGAATTCCGCAACGAAGCCCTGAAGCTTGCGGAACGTATCGGTGTTGCTGCCGCTGCCCGGGAACTCAGCCTGTACGAATCCCAGCTCTACGCATGGCGCAGTAAGATTAACAATGCCCGCAGCTCTTCCGAACGTGAGCAGGAAATGTCCGTTGAAATTGCCCGTCTTAAGCGCCAACTGGCGGAACAGGCAGAGGAGCTGGCCATTCTCCAAAAGGCCGCGACATACTTCGCGAAGCGCCTGAAATGAAGTATGTCTTTATTGAAAAACATCGGGCTGAGTTCAGCGTCAAAGCCATATGCCGGGTACTGCGGGTCGCCCGTAGCGGCTGGTATGCGTGGCGTCTGCGTCGTCAGCAGATAACACCACGTCAGCAGTTCCGGCTCGTCTGTGATACTGCTGTCCGTCAGGCATTCACTGAGGCAAAACAGCGTTATGGTGCGCCTCGTCTCGCTGACGAACTGCCTGAGTACAACGTCAAAACCATTGCCGCCAGCCTGCGGCGTCAGGGGCTTCGCGCAAAAGCGGCCCGGAAGTTCAGCCCGGTCCGATACCGCGAACATGGCCTGCCGGTGTCTGAAAATCTGCTGAAACAGGATTTTTACGCGAGTGGCCCGAATCAGAAGTGGGCGGGTGACATCACGTACTTGCGCACGGACGAAGGCTGGTTGTACCTGGCGGTGGTCATTGACCTGTGGTCCCGTGCTGTCATCGGCTGGTCGATGTCGTCGCGGATGACAGCGCAGCTGGCCTGCGATGCGCTACAGATGGCACTCTGGCGACGTAAGCGCCCGGAAAATGTCATCGTGCATACGGACAGAGGCGGGCAGTACTGTTCGGCAGACTATCTGGCGTTACTGAAGCGGCATAATCTGCACGGTAGCATGAGTGCCAAAGGATGTTGTTACGACAATGCCTGCGCGGAAAGCTTCTTCCACTCGCTGAAGGTGGAATGTATCCACGGGGAACGCCTTATCAGCCGGGAAATCATGCGGATGACGGTGTTTAATTATATCGAGTGTGATTACAATCGGTGGCGCCGACACAGTGCCTGTGGCGGACTCAGTCCCGAACAATTTGAAAACCAGAACCTCGCTTAGGGCCGTGTCCACATTACGTGGGTAGGATCACAAGGAGTCATTATTAGGGTGGCTTTTTTATGTTGAGGTGGCCGCGTTTCTTTCTCCTGCCATTATGGTCGCAGGACTGGCATGCCTGCAGAACATGGAATGGTACAGAAAGAAAGGGTATTCGAGTATTGGTGATTTGTTCAAACGCAACAGTACTGACAGGATTGAAGAGACTTGGCTAGTTAATAAGGAGGTCGGAGCTATTGAGCTGGCTGAAGCTCTGCAGGGATTTACCTCCAAAGAGGTCATTTCCCATGGAGATCGCTTCATCCTTATCATTGATAATCTGGACCGAATCAGTGCAGACAAAGTGAAAGAGCTCTGGAGTGATATGGAGCTTATTGCCGGAGCCACTCATGAACACTTCAGGATAGTGGTGCCCTATTCGGCAAGACAGGTTTCAGCCTCACTTTCTGTGGCGGGTTTCAGCGGGCGTGAGTTTATTGCAAAGCGGATTCCTGTAAGTTTTCAGGTTCCTCCTCTTATTTCGGCAGGATGGCAGGAAGCGTTAAGGCAGTACTGGAAAGAAACAGTAAATGAGGATGCAGGGATAGCGTGCCGGGAAGCAACGGTGTTGCTTGAGCGCTGGAAACCCTCTGAGTATCCTCGTATCACACCGCGATTAATGAAGAAGTTTGTTAATGATATTCATATTCTGAACCTTACCGTTCCTGCAACAGAAGATCATCGCCATATTCTTATTGCTCTCTACTTACTGGTGGTCAGATACGGGGAGCGAGATATTAAAGTATTACTTCGCGATCCCAAAGCTAGTCAGACCGAACCCGGTATTGCTCCGGATGATTTTGACGAGATGCTCTCGCTAACTTATCAACAAATATCCCGAATTTTTAATAACGATACAGAAAGATGGAGCGAATTTCTGATGAGCATCCACTATCAGTCCACGGTGGAGCTTGCCAGGAGCGAGTTGCTTGATACGCCTCTTAAAGACGCGATTGGTGCTATAAATATCCCACGGCTTGAAGAACTGACGGCCTTGTGGGGTTTCGCTGAAGCATGGCAGCGAGTGGCACCACATATTCAGATGCGAGACTGGCTGGTTTCTTATAGCCGGATGGATGAGAAGTGTCAGGCTCTCGCCGAACCGCAACTCAAAGTCGCAGTGCAAATGCTGAATCAGAGTTATGCTGTTTCACTCAGAGAAAAGAATGATGAAGGTTTCGTATTGAGTCTGCAGAAACTGATGGCTGACGGGCGGATAAGCCTAGAGCCTTTCGTCGAAAGGCAAATATCGTTTATTGTGAGTAAACTTGATGAAATTCAGGATTCAGAAAAATTGGAGGCTGAATCCACGCAGACGTTGCTGCAGGAAGCTGATTCATACTCTGTTCTGGCCGGTGAATCACTACTGAATAAAATGGAGAATTTTGTAGATGGCGTATTTTATGTGGAATACCTTGTCAATAATGAAGAGACCTTGTCAAACCTGAAAATTGGCACACTAGATATCGGAAATCACGGTCGGGAGGAGATGTTACGCTATGGAGCTGAGCAACCTCAGATAGACCTTTTTAATCCGGGAATTATCCGGCATATCAATATTGCATCGAAGGCGGTACAGAACGTAATTGGAAAGAATGATGGTACAGGTGGGGCTCAGGTTAGCTCTGCAATAATGACGCTTAAAAATCGTCAGGTTGTTGAGGACGTTATCCATTTCAGAAAAATTGTTCTGAGCCCGGACTGGAATAATAATGTTTTAAATCAATATTATCTTAATAATACGGCGACGAGGAATCTCTTCCCTGCGGAATTTGCTGCACAGGCTGTTGCTCACATGGTGCTCCATGGTAACTATGCCGGTATCGAGTCGTACAGTGAACATATTGGTGAGGAACGGTTTGACCTGGCTTTGGCTGCATATCTTCGTTATCTACGTACTGCCGAGAGTATCTTTATAGCACTTAAGGATAAAAATGTTCTGCCGTACATCAAAAATGCTGTTGGCAGGATTGTTGATTTAGGTCTTCTGGTGAATATACCTGTCCTGAGCTTTGTTAAAGGTCAGTATGACGTCATCAAAGAAGCTACAAATGCAACCTCTCTTTTAATATTTGTGCGAGAGCGTCAAAAAGCACTGTCAGAGAAAATAATTGAGTCTGATGTGAATGCTATGGGTCCAGTATTTCTCCATGACGTATATCAGTCAGGTGAGCAGTTTGATATTTTGAAGAAAAAGCTGAACGCCCTGGCATGTGGAGTATTTAGTTCTTCTGAAAGGCTTATTGAGTGTTTTACGGTTCTTCCTGTGAACATGCGCTTTATCCTTGAACAAATGCAACTTCAGGGGCAGCATATCCGGATGGAAGGTAGTGTGGGTATCTTTGCATCATGGTTCCGTGATGCAGAGCCAGACGTTGTCACAAATGCCGAGAACATTCATTTCCTGTGGTCTTGCCTCGACGATACCCAGAGAGAGACTGTACTTGATGAGTTGCACGATGTCTTACTTGAAAGACATATTCGTATTGACAGCCGTATTGCGATTATTACCCGTTTTCATAATGAGTTGTCGTTTATTGAACCTGAGAAGGCCGTTGAACGCAGGGCTATTGCGGCGCTGTTTAGCGCTTCTGTTGATAATGTATTATTGTCTCAATGGCTTGACCGTCAGACGTTTTCATTTTCATCATGGTCTCCGGAGGACGCCCGTACGGCAACGAGTTGTATAATGAATAACTCGGAGATTTTTCCTCTCATCTGCAGGAATTCACAGTATATTAAAAACAGAATGTTACCAGAGAAAGCGGACGTTACAGAAGATAGTGATACGTTTCCGGACTGAGTTCGTTCTTTAAATCCTATACCTGAAGACCACAGCGGTGGTCTTTGGGAGTTTTTTTATTGCCTGATATACATTAAGCATGTTATATCTTGCTAAGAAATAATCATTCAGGGATTAATCATAACTACTGAAGTTATGTTGTGTTCTTTTCTTTTAAAAATAAATTATTCAGATTTATTTTCTATTGATTTAATGAGGTAGGGAATGACAGAAAGTGCTTTGCTTTTGCGAGAGGCATTTAATGAATCGGTTAACTATATGACATGGTCTTTTTATTCACTGATAACTGCTTACGTTTCGATGGCTTTTTATGATAGAGTTGAGGTTAAGACCCGAATAAATAATTATCTGAATAAGTTACTTTTCGTGATTGCTATGTCCGTTTTTATCCCAAATATGTACTTTGTTTCAATGGTGTTCAGTCAGAAGTTAGGCACCGCAGCTGGCGTTGCGTCATTCATTATTGGGCTACTTTTCATGATGTTAAACTCGGCGCCTGTAATTACTGGTATCGTACAGCAGCGCAAAGATTGAGTTTTATGAGTATAGTCAGTTGGGTTTTCATCTGTTTTATCAGACTTAGAAAAATGAAATCTTTCAATTCATTGATTTTAAACGCAAAAAAATTTCTAAATGATCAGAATTATAGGGTGCTCGCTCTGCTCGATCACCGAGCATGAAGGGCGCATTATCCAGAGCCGCTCGGAAGACTCCATCATCAATGAGATCGAAGCGATCCGCGATTCTGTACCGGGTTTTACCGGGGTGATTTCCGATCTCGGCGGGCCGACGGCCAATATGTATATGCTGCGCTGTACCTCGCCGCGCGCGGAACAGACCTGTCGTCGCCTGTCGTGCGTGTATCCGGAAATCTGTCCGCATATGGATACCAACCATCAGCCGACGATCGACCTTTATCGTCGCGCCCGCGATTTGCAAGGTGTGAAGAAGATCCTGATCGCCTCCGGTGTGCGTTACGACCTGGCCGTGGCTGACCCGCGCTACATCAAAGAGCTGGCGACGTATCATGTGGGCGGCTACCTGAAGATTGCGCCGGAGCACACGGAAGCGGGTCCATTATCGAAGATGATGAAGCCGGGGATGGGCAGCTATGATCGCTTTAAGGAACTGTTTGACACCTATTCGAAGCAGGCGGGTAAAGAGCAGTATCTGATCCCCTATTTCATCTCCGCACATCCGGGCACGGAGGATGAGGATATGGTCAACCTGGCGCTGTGGCTGAAGCGTCACCGCTTCCGTCTGGATCAGGTGCAGAACTTCTATCCGTCGCCGCTGGCAAACTCAACGACCATGTATTACACCGGCAAAAACCCGCTGGGTAAAATCGACTATAAGAGTGAAGATGTGGTGGTGCCGAAGGGCGATAAACAGCGGCGTTTGCATAAGGCGCTACTGCGCTATCACGATCCGGCTAACTGGCCGCTGATCCGTCAGGCGCTGGAAACGATGGGCAAAAAGCATCTGATCGGCGGACGCCGCGAATGTCTGGTGCCTGCGCCGACCCTTGAGGAGATGCGCGAAGCACGGCGGCAGAACCGCACTACCCGTCCGGCGTTGACTAAGCATACGCCGGTGGCGCATCAGCGGCAGGGGCTGGCGGCGAATAAAAAACGCGTGAAATCGGCGGGGCGTTAAAGGGTTGGCCCGGCAGCGTTTCTGCCGGGCAGATCGTTTTATTACAAACGCGGCGGATTGGTGTATACCCTGCTACCGATCCTTCATTGCGCTCTTGCCGCTTCATCTTTTGCAGACTGAACTTCCGGGCGCAGTGCTTCAACGTCCTGCTGTAATTAACTCACCTTTGCATCCAGCGTTTGAATCTCTTCAGCCAGAAACCTTTTTCGCGCTGTATTTCATCTTTATTGGCGTAAATCGCAGCATGTTCAAAACCTAAAATAGCGTAACCCCGTAAGCGTACTTTTTCTGATGGTATTTATCCGGATTGGCCAGTAATTCAGAAATAGCAACATCTTCTACCTTGTGACTATTAGTCGCTAATTGCGGGGCTAATAATAGTTTCGATTGCGTGTCATCACGACGTTGCCACATCAGAGAAGGCAATGGATCGTCGAGGTTATCAACATCTGTCAGCAGCCAGCGATCGTGCGGTTTAAAAAGCTGAATCTTCATCGAATGCGAGCGTTTTTTCTCGTTCAGGGTAATGTGTGCCTCGGCAAACCGATTGCTATAAGGCAATACATGACGTATTTCGACGGAGATATCGTCCGGGTTATTACATAAACATAGCGCATCAGGCAGGGTGCTAAAAAGCGGTTTACTGGCGACGGACGCAGTGCGGTGGTTCTCTAACATTTCACCACGCAGCCCGATGTCATAATTCATCGAATCCTGTGGCGAATGATAAATACGCGTAATCGCCTGCTCAGGCGTTTCACTGCACCATGTGGCCTGGCTAAAGACGCCCAGCGCCAGCAGGAAAAAACATAGCCGCCAGTTTTTCACGGGCCATTCCTTATCGTCTGCGAGCCCGGCACATCATTCCGCTACCGGCAGCTGCCGAATACGAGCTGCCAGCGCCGCCAGTTTCTCATCGTCCGCTCGCTCACAGTCGTGTGAAGAAAGATAGCCTTCGTACTGCGTAAAATACGTCGTCTTTCGCGCCTCGATCGGCCTCCACTGCGTCATATCGCCGGTGCCGTGCATCGGGCTGAGTTTACTGTGAACGTGATCCACGCCGAAGCCTTCAAAAAACATCCCGGTACGGCCCACGTCAGGGAAAGCGCGATCCAGCAGTTTCGCCACCTTCTGCGTGGCGAGGGCTAAATCTGCCAGCGCCTGCGGTGGCAGATCGAATGCATAGCTCGGATAGTGTTTTTTCGGGATCACTACCGTAAAACCTTCGGTGTTGGGAAAGATGGATAGAAACGCCAGATGGTGATCGTCTTCCCAGATTTTATGGCAGGGGGCTTTACCTTCAACGATCTGGCAAAAAATACAGTTCATCATTGTGTCTCCGTTGATGATTTATGCTGGTTAATAACATTTTGCATCCGTTGAACCAGACTACTACTGCCAGAAGGAATAATGTCGTCAATAATCCATTTATCACTGATGCGATGCAGAATAAAGTCCTGCTCCTTATGCTGTTGATCATCAAGTGAGAAACGAACCCGAACCCTGACGACATCCGCTTTTTTTCTAACAATACTGATATTTTCGACCTCAGGATGCTGATCAAAATTGCAATCACAAATCGGATTGTTTAACAAATATTCTGGATAGTCATCTCCAGAATCGTTAGAGATTATGTACTGATATTTATACAAGTATCAATTATCCGTTCGACCTGTGCATGTTCTGCATCTGTAAGTTGGATCGGGATTCTCTATATATGTTGGTCAGGAATAATTGCAGTCTATCTTGCAACGCCCTAACCCCGGCAGGAATGAATGATTTCTGAAAAGCGCACGACTCATTGACTTAACAACCGAAACGGTAGTCAATAAAGAGGGATTAATGACGCGAGAAAAAGGATGCAAAAACGATTTTGTCTGGGCCTTATATTAGTCGCCCTGCTGCAAAGCGGGTGCGTAACGCACTATCAAAGTCAGCCGATGGTGGAAGGGAAGCTGCTGGATAGTCACGGACAGCCGTTGGCGGGGGCGAGTGTGACGTATTCGAGCAATGCCGGAGAGACAAGCGCCTTGTCTGACAACAACGGGCGTTTTTCCTTTCCTGCGAAGCATAAATGGGTTTTTTTCCTGCCATTAGGGCCGATGGACTGGATGCATCGTGCGGAGCTACATTTTCAGACGGCAACGCAGCAGTATGACTATCTTGCCGCAGGTAGATTAGGCAATGCGCATGAGCTGGACGGGGTGGAAATTGGCGTTATCTGCCAGTTGCCGGCAGCGACAGAATTGTCGCCGCCGGAAGTGTGTCATCAGGTTGATATCAACAAGGTGACGGGCAATCAGCCGCCGAACTGATCCGGATCCGGTCCCAGGCGTTTACCCTGGTCCAGTTTGGCGATTTCGCCCAGCTCGTCTTTGTCGAGGCGGAAGTCCCAGACGTTGAAGTTTTCCACAATACGGGACGGCGTGACTGATTTCGGGATCACCACCAGACCGTTGTCGAGGTGCCAGCGAATGACGATCTGCGCCGGGGTCTTGCCGTATTTATCGGCAAGCTGGCGGATCACTTTCTGATCGAACACACCTTCGCCGCCTTGCGCCAGCGGACTCCAGGATTCGGTCTGGATCTTATGCGTGGCGTTCCACGCATGAAGCTGGCGCTGTTGCAGCAGCGGATGCAGTTCGATCTGGTTGATCACCGGCGTAACGCCCGTTTCATCAATCAGCCGTTGCAGATGGTTGATCTGAAAGTTGCAGACGCCAATACTTTTTACCAGCCCCTGTTTTTGCAGATCGATCATCCCTTCCCACGCCTGTACATAGCGATCGATGGCCGGAACCGGCCAGTGCATCAGATACAGATCCACATGATCGAGTTGCAGCTTGTCGAGACTCTCCTGCAAGGCTTCGGCAGGACGTTTTTGATCGTCATTCCACAGTTTAGTGGTAACGAAAATCTCGCCGCGCGGTACGCCCGCGCTCTGTAACGCTTTCCCTACACCATCTTCATTTTTGTACGCGGCAGCGGTATCAATCGAGCGATAGCCCACTTCCAGCGCTTTATGAATAGCCTGGACTACCTCGTCATTGCCTGCTTTCCACACGCCGAGACCCAGTTGTGGCATTACGTTGCCGTCCTGAAGTTTGATTATGCCTGGATGTGTCATGCATTCCTCCTTATTGGAAACTCGCCGGAGCGATCCCGGCGAAGTTGTGTGCATTAAGTCTGGACGAAAAAGTCAAAAACGAAAGTCGGAAGATAAAATGGTTAGCGCGCCGCTTCGTAAATACGACGGCTGACATCAAGGGTAATATCGCCGTGTTCGCCCAGCGCGGTCATGCCGTGTTCTTCCAGTTTTGCCAGCAGCGCCGGGATGGAGCTACCGTCCAGGCCGTAGCCGGAAAGGCGGGTCGGCACGCCAAGCTGTTCGAAGAAGTTGCGGGTAGCGGCGATGGCGGCATCAATGCGCTCGTCTTCGCTGCCGTCGGTGATGTTCCAGACGCGCTCGGCATATTGCAGCAGCTTGCCGCGTTTGGCGTCGCGTTTTTCATTCCACAGCGCAGGCAGAACGACCGCCAGGGTTTGCGCGTGATCGAGACCATGCATCGCGGTCAGTTCGTGGCCGAGCATATGGGTAGCCCAGTCCTGCGGCACACCTGCACCAATCAGACCATTCAGCGCCTGGGTCGCGGCCCACATCACGTTAGCGCGGACATCGTAGTTTTCCGGTTCCTGTAACGCTTTCGGGCCATCTTCTACCAGCGTCAGCAGAATGCCTTCGGCAAAACGGTCCTGAATTTTCGCGTTCACCGGATACGTGATGTATTGCTCAACGGTATGCACAAAGGCATCAACCACGCCATTGGCGACCTGACGCGGCGGCAGAGTGTAGGTATAAACCGGATCGAGCACGGCGAAGACCGGCTGAACGAACGGCGAATGGAATGCCTGTTTGTCGCCGGTGGTTTTACGGGAAATGACCGCGCCTTTATTGGACTCGGAACCGGTAGCCGGGAGAGTCAGTACGGAACCCATTGGAATCGCGCTGCGAATGTCGCTGCCGCTGGTTTGCAGAATGTGCCACGGATCGACGCCGTCCGCGTAGTGTGCGGCAGCGGCGATGAATTTAGTGCCATCAAGCACGGAACCGCCGCCGACCGCCAGCAGGAAAGTGATGTTCTCGTCGCGGGCGATTTTCACCGCGTTCATCAGCGTTTCGTAAGACGGGTTCGGCTCGATGCCGCCAAATTCACGCACGTCCAGCCCGGCCAGCGCGCTGTGAACCTGATCCAGTACGCCGGTTTTTTTAACGCTGCCGCCGCCGTAGGTGATGAGGACGCGGGCATCAGATGGGATTTGATCGCGCAGGTCGGCAATCGCGCCTTTACCAAACAGAATGCGGGTGGGGGTATGCAGAGTAAAATTATTCATTGCTCGTTCCCTTAAGTAGGTAAAAAAACTGAGGCTTTCATTGTGGTCTTGCGATAGCGAGCTCTCAATGCATATTCCTGCCGTTCTCTTGCCCATTTCTCCATAGTGCTGGAGAAAGGCGTTAAATACGGGCAGACTAAACGGGTGAAATTGCGCCCCGGAGGTGACCGGTTATGAATCGTCAGGAAATCTGTCAGCAACTTACCGAAAAAATTAACCTGCTCAGAAATAACGAAAAATCGCTCAGCGCGCTGCTGCCGGACGTACGTCTGCTCTACGGTACGCAGCCCGGCACCCGTACACCGGTGATGTACCAGCCGGGGATCGTATTTCTCTTTTCCGGCCATAAAATTGGCTATATCAATGAGCGCGTATTTCGTTATGACGCCAATGAATATCTGCTGCTCACCGTCCCGCTGCCGTTTGAATGCGAGACGTACGCCACGCCGGACATCCCGCTGGCCGGGATTCGCCTGAACGTCGATATATTGCAGTTGCAGGAACTGCTGATGGACATTGGCGAGGACGAGCGCTTTCAGCCGGGCGAGTCGGCAAGCGGGATTAACTCCTCCGTGCTGACGGATGAGATCCTGTGCGCCGCCGAGCGGCTGCTGGACGTCATGAAGCGTCCGCTGGATGCACGTATTCTTGGCAGGCAGATCATCCGCGAAATCCTTTACCACGTATTAACCGGCCCACGCGGCGGGGCGCTGCTGGCGCTGGTCAGCCGCCAGACCCATTTCAGCCTGATTAGCCGGGTCTTAAAACGAATTGAAAGCCATTACACTGAGAATCTGAGTGTCGATCAGCTTGCTGCTGAAGCGAATATGAGCGTGTCGGCGTTTCATCATAACTTTAAGTCGGTGACCAGCACCTCGCCGTTGCAGTATCTGAAGTCGTACCGGCTGCATAAAGCGCGGATGCTGATGATCCATGACGGAATGAAGGCCAGCGCGGCGGCGATGCGGGTAGGCTATGAAAGCGCGTCGCAGTTCAGCCGCGAATTTAAGCGCTATTTTGGCATGACGCCGGGAGAAGATGCGGCGCGGATCCGAATGATTCAGGGAATGTAGCCGGGCAGGTTCAGCCGCCCGGCGCGGGAACGTCAGGCGTTACAGTATTTCTTTTTCACGACGAGGATAATGGTCCCCAGCAATCCGGCGACCAGCAGGAAAATCGGCAGGATCATCAGGAAGGTCATCACCTGGTCCTCATGACGCTTCACAAACGGGATCATGCTTAGCGCATAGCCAAAACTGGTGACAACCAGCACCCATAGCAGGCCGCTCAGCCAGTTAAAGAACTGAAAGCGACGGTTTGACAGACCGGAGATACCCGCCATCGTTGGCAGTAACGTTCTGACAAATGCCAGAAAGCGCCCGGCCAGTAGTGCCAGCAGGCCGTGACGATCAAACATGCAGGTGGCCCGCTGGTGATATTTATCAGGAAGCTGAGCCAGCCAGCCTTTTACCACACGGGTGTTTCCCAGCCAGCGGCCCTGAGCGTAGCTTAACCAGCAGCCAAGGCTTGCTGCCGTCGTCAGTATGGCAATGGTGGGAACAAAGCCCATCACGTCTCTGGCAATCAGCGCCCCGGCCAGCAGCAACAGGCTGTCTCCGGGTAAAAAAGAGGCGGGTAGCAGACCGTTTTCCAGAAACAAGGTGGCAAACATGACCAGATAGACGACACCAATAATGTGCGGATTCGCCAGGGCAGCAAAATCATGCTGCCAGAGCGCGGCGACGATATTATGAATAACAGCCATGAACTTTCCCGTGAAACAGCATCTATTCGACGATTCTATCCCTTATTGGTCCGGGCATTGTTGATCCCGGACGCAGCGTTGCAGACTTTTCCACTGTTGAGTTGCGAAAAGATGTGCGTCCTGGCCCTATTATTACACGATCCGCGTGAACCCCGCTGCTAAATCAGCAAGAAGATCGTCAACATTTTCCAGACCAATATGGACGCGGATAAGCGTGCCGTCAAAATCCACTTCGCCGTCGGGGCGAATAGCGGCAATATGCTCGGGTTGATTCGCGAGGATCAGCGATTCATAGCCGCCCCAGGAGTAGGCCATGCTGAATAATGTAAAGTTGTCGAGATACTCCGCCAGCTCCCGATCGTTCAGCCTTTTTCTAAGAACAAACGAGAACAGTCCGCTGCTGCCGGTGAAATCGCGCTTCCAGTACTCATGACCTTTGCTGCCGGGCAGGGCGGGGTGATTGACCTGCGCCACCTGCGGGTGAATGGCAAGCCACTCGGCAATTTTCAGACTGCTTTCATGGTGCTGGCGCAGGCGCACGCCGAGGGTACGCAGGCCGCGGCTGGTCATATAGGCAGTGTCCGCATCGACCATCTGCCCCATCAGATAGGCATTCTCGCGCAGTTGATCCCAACAGCGGGCATTGGCAACGGCAGTTCCTACCATGGCATCAGAATGGCCAATCAGATATTTAGTACCCGCCTGGATGGAGATATCAATACCGAAATCGAGCGCCTTAAACAGAATGCCCGCCGCCCAGGTGTTGTCGATCATAATGATGGCATGTGGTGCCACGCGTCTGACCGCTTCCACGATAGCCGGAACGTCATGGACTTCCATGGTGATGGAGCCGGGGGATTCCAGAAACACGACTTTGGTATTGGGCAGCACGCTATCGGCAATCTTTGCGCCAATCAGCGGATCGAACCAGGTCGTCGTGACGCCCAGCTTGCCGAGGATTTTAGTGGCGAAATCCTGGGTCGGTTCATAGGCGGTATTGGTGATAAGGATATGGTCGCCCTGTTCAACAAAGGCGAGGATGGTATTGGCGACTGCCGCCGCACCGCACGGAAAGAGCGCACAGCCCGCGCCGCCTTCCAGTTCGCACATCGCTTCCTGAAGCGAGAAATGGGTCAGCGTCCCGCGACGACCATAGAAAAGTTCGCCTTTCGCCCGGTTGCGGGTGGCGTGTTTTTTCGCTTCTACCGTCTCAAATACCAGCGATGAGGCGCGTTGGATCACGCTGTTTACCGAACCCTGCGTATATTTTTTGCTGCGCCCCGCGTTCACCAGGGCGGTATCAATGTGCTTCTCTGACATGTCGCTCAGCCTGTTTTTATCCATCTGGACGTCTAAATTAACACGATTACCGTATTATGCATCCGCCTGGCGGCATATTCAGAATAAAAATTTCCCTTAATTCGGCTGACCGCTTTTTTACTGCGTAAGCGCAAGGAAAATGAGCGGAATTTACGGCAATATGTAAATACTAATGAGAACTACTATCAATTCGACACTGTTTTGATATTATTATGCTCAGATTTTGTGACTTGTGTCCTGGAGATTGAGAGTGGGTAATAATTTGATGCAGACGGATCTCTCCGTTCTGGGTATGTATCAACATGCCGACATCGTGGTTAAAATTGTGATGATTGGCCTGATCCTGGCATCGGTCGTCACCTGGGCTATTTTCTTCAGCAAGAGCGCGGAAATGCTGGCGCACAAGCGTCGTATCAAGCGTGAGCAGCAGCAGCTGGCAGAAGCCCGCTCTCTGGATCAGGCCAGCGAAATCGCCTCTTCCTTCCACAGCAGAAGTCTGAGCACCCGTCTGCTGTATGAAGCACAGAACGAGCTGGAACTTTCCGCGGGCTCATCCGATAACGAAGGTATTAAAGAGCGTACCGGTTTCCGTCTGGAACGTCGCGTGGCGGCGTTTGGCCGTCATATGGGGCGCGGGAATGGCTATCTGGCGACCATCGGCGCGATCTCTCCGTTCGTCGGCCTGTTTGGTACGGTGTGGGGGATTATGAACAGCTTTATCGGCATCGCCCAGACCCAGACCACTAACCTGGCGGTTGTGGCACCCGGTATCGCGGAAGCGCTGCTGGCGACGGCAATTGGCCTGGTCGCGGCAATCCCGGCGGTGGTGATCTACAACATCTTTGCCCGCATGATCGGCAGCTATAAAGCGACGCTCGGCGATGTTGCCGCGCAGATCCTGCTGCTTCAGAGCCGCGATCTCGATCTGGACGCCAGCAACGCTGCGCAACCGGTTCGTTCTACTCAGAAACTCCGTTTAGGTTAATGCAGCATGGCTTTGCATCTTAATGAAAATCTGGATGACAACGGCGAAATGCACGATATCAACGTCACGCCGTTTATCGACGTGATGTTGGTTCTGCTGATCATCTTCATGGTAGCGGCCCCGCTGGCTACCGTTGATGTGAAGGTGAATTTACCGGCATCGTCCAGTCAGCCGCAGCCACGTCCGGAGAAACCGATTTATCTGTCGGTAAAAGCGGATAACAGCATGTTTATCGGTAACGATCCGGTGACTGATGAAACGATGGTTAATGCGCTGAATACGCTTACGGAAGGTAAGAAAGACACCACCATTTTCTTCCGCGCGGATAAAACTGTGGATTATGAAACGATGATGAAGGTGATGGATACCCTGCATCAGGCGGGTTATCTTAAGATCGGCCTGGTCGGCGAAGAGGTGACGAAGGCGAAGTAAACGCCTTTGTCCTGGATCGGCAACCCCGGTCCGGCATCTGCATCGTTATTTCCCCGGTGGCGCTGCGCTTACCGGGGCTACGTTTTGGTGCGCTGAAGGGAAGGTTAATCCACTCGCAGGCCCGGTAAGCGCAGCGCCACCGGGCAGATTGGTCGCAAAATTTCACCCCTCCGGGACAATCACCTCAAATGCTCCCCACCGCAAACGCCGTGAACTTCAGCGGTCACATAGCTCGATTCATGACTTGCCAGATAAACGTAAATCGGTGCCAGCTCCGCAGGCTGCCCTGCGCGCTTCATCGGCGTCTGCTGACCAAACTCGGGCAGTTTCTCCTGCGGCTGGCCGCCAGAAATTTGCAGCGCCGTCCAGATCGGCCCCGGAGCCACCACATTCACCCGAATCCCTTTCTCCGCCACCTGCTTCGCCAGCCCACGGCTGTAATTGAGAATAGCCGCTTTAGTCGATGCATAATCCAGCAGATGCGGGCTGGGCTGATAAGCCTGAATTGATGAGGTGGTAATAATACTCGCGCCCGGCGAGAGCAGCGGCAGGGCTTCCTGCGTGATCCAGAACAATGCAAAAACGTTCACCGCATAGGTTTTCTGGAACTGCTCGCTGGTCAGATCGGCAATCTCCTCAATGGCAACCTGCTTCCCGGCGACCAGCGCCAGTACATCCAGCCCACCCAGCGCTTCACGCGCTTTATGCACCAGCGAGCGGGCAAAGGTTTCATCGCTCAGATCGCCCGGAATGAGCACCGCTTTGCGCCCCTCAGCTTCAATCAGCGCCTTAACATCCTGCGCATCCTCTTCTTCCGCAGGCAGATAGTTAATCGCCACGTCAGCGCCTTCACGCGCGTAAGCAATGGCGGCAGCACGTCCGATGCCCGAATCGCCCCCGGTCACCAGTGCCTTACGATCTTTAAGACGTCCGCTACCAACATAGCTTTTTTCGCCACAATCCGGTACAGGCGTCATTTTGGCCTGCACTCCCGGTGAGGGCTGCTTCTGCTTCGGATATTCACCAGTGTGATACTGCGTCGTGGGATCCTGCGGGGTAGTTTGATTCTTCGGCATAAATACGCTCTCCATCGTTGCTTACGGATGAATTAAGCGTAGTCGCCCCTGATGACTTAAGAGAAATAATCGGGAATTTCTGTACCTGTCAGGCGGGATCGTTTGGCGAAGCTGGCTCTGTGGAAGTCGGCGCTTCAGCCTCAAGGGGGACGATCCTGACATTCGACGTGCGGTAATTGCCGTCGGAAAGTTTACGCGTCAGGCCCAGTGTAGCGGTTTCGCGCGCGCGTAAGTGCTGATAGCTGGCTTCAATGCTGTCAAAGATTTTCTCTTTCAGGTCCGGGCGGCGAGCGATGATTTCATTAATCACCGCGCCATAAATTTCCTCTTTTACCTGATAAGCGTAAATCTCGCGGCGGTTTTGCCATTTCATCTTCACCAGCGCGGCGGGGATGGAAACCAGCGCTTTGGCCGTATTCTGGATGGTAGTATTTTTATCGCTGATGAGCACCGCAAGATTGTGCTTTAAGGTAACGTCATCGCTTTTTGTATCGTCTAAAGTCAAATAAACGTCTTTGCCATCATATTTTTTCACGTTATTCGTCCTCCAGATCATAAAACATAGGCGCAATTTTCTCGCGGGTAATCAAATTAAGCCAAATTTCATTCCCGGCTTCATTAATTTCCAGCGTTTTATCTGCCAGAATTTGACTTAATTCCTGTGCCGAAAAGTCGCCGTTGGCCTGTAACTCATTAAGGACATGACAAAAAGCTTCAATTTTAACAACGCGAAACAGCCTGTCTTTTATATGGCGGTCGCGCTCTTCCAGCAGCATATTTCTGGAAAAACCGTTACGACCAATTGAGGTTAATATGTCATTCTCAAGCTCAAGGAGGGTTCTTTTTCCCTGAGTTAAACTAGCACTATTTTCTGCTTCCTCACTCTCTTCCCCTGCCACGGATGTGTGAAAGCGAGCCGGGATAAGGGTCTCGGGTATCATGTAAATTCCTTAACTTTCAACACCATGAGGAGCATTTTACTGTGAGGCTCGTTGACAATAACATGGCACACTTTTAAAATCAAAAAAAATGGAGCGCGCCATGAACAGTATTATTTATTTAGTGATTGCACTGCTATTGCTCACCGCTATTATTCTCTTACTGATGACAGAGTTCAATAAAAGACCGGTGGAAAGTGAAGAAGAATCCCCGTTGCCGGTACCGGCAATGTCAAAACTGGAGGGGGAGGACCATTTTTCTGTGCTGATGAACGCAATTACGCCGGTATGGTACTGGCGGGTAAACCATGAATATATTGACTTTTTACACGCCACTATTAAGCGAATGGACGTCACGCAAATAAAATCCACGCCGGGTTTATTTGATGCTCAGCGTCGCTGTAGCGATCTCAATTCCGCGGTTTATAAATATTACGATAATCTGAAACAGCGCTGTCAGAACGGTGAGAGAGTGCCGCGTACGGATTTGGATGTCGTCAACCTTCAGCAGTGCTTTCGCGAGTTTAGTATGGATGCCTATCCTACGCTGGTCGCACTCGTCTGGCCGGAATATCAGCGTCCGTTTGTGAAGCCTTACCTTGTTTAACCCTGATTCTCAGAAGGTCATCTTTTTAGAATGACTTAAGCCAGATGAATATTTCAGGATGTAGCGCTACTGAATGCTTTTTAACGAAAAGTAATATTTACAAAAAATAATCACAAAAGGTTATAAATTTCCGCCGTCTTGCCGATAACAGGAGGTAAGAGCGCCCTGTGGGCGTAATCCTTCCAAAGGCAAAGGTATCTCTATGCGACTTCTTCGTAACCTCACTATCCGTCTCGTCATGTTGTCGATTCTGGGTATTTTCTGCGTGCTGTGGTCCGGCGTCGGCCTGTACAGCGTCGTCTCCCTGAATAAGGTCGCAGAAGGCAATGATGTTGACCGACAACTGGTAAATCAGATGACCCTGTTAAGCCAGGGCAACGACCAGTATTTTCGCTTTGTTACCCGCCTGAGCCGGGCGATGGAAAGCAAAGCGGCAGGGGGAACAGCAGATTTTACCTCCGCACAGCAGGCGCTGGACACCATGCGCAAAAGACTGGATGAGCTGAAGGCCATTTCTCCCGGCGCGATGGATGCGCAAATCTCTGCGGAAGTCATTCAAAACTGGCAGGCGCTGCTGGAGCAGGGCGTTGTGCCGCAGATGCAGCGAGCGCAGCAGGGAACGGTTGAGGAGTACCGCGCTCAGGCCAATGACATCACACCGCCGCTGAGCCGTGCGTTTGGCCTGAGCGCCGAGAAGTTTAACGCTGCTGGCGCGTCGACGCTCGATCACACCCGCATTATGGTCGATGACCGCACCAATAAGACCCGGATTGCCATTATTGCCGCCGTGATTGTCGGCATTCTGCTGCTGATTTTTTCCGATCGCTATCTGGTAACGATGCTGGTGAAACCGCTGGCGCGAATTCGCCAGCAGTTCAGCCAGATTGCGCAGGGCGATCTCAGTCGGCCGATAGAAGACATGGGGCGTAACTGCGTCGGGCAACTGGTGCCGCTGCTGAAGGCGATGCAGGACAGCCTGCGTGAGGCGGTCAGCAATATTCGCTCCGGCAGCGAAAATATCTGGCGCGGGGCGACAGAAATTGCTACCGGCAATAACGATCTCTCTTCCCGCACCGAAGAACAGGCGGCGGCGCTGGAAGAAACGGCGGCCAGCATGGAGCAGCTTACCGCCACGGTAAAATTGAATGCCGATCATGCGCGCCAGGCCAGCGAGCTGGCCGATGTCGCGTCTACCACCGCCAGCGAGGGTGGAGAACTGGTAGGTGAAGTGGTCGATACGATGGTCGGGATCTCTGCCAGTTCGAAGAAAATCGCCGAGATTACCGATGTGATTAACAGCATTGCCTTCCAGACCAATATTCTGGCGCTCAACGCGGCGGTGGAAGCAGCGCGGGCGGGTGAGCAGGGCCGTGGGTTCGCCGTGGTCGCCGGAGAGGTGCGTAACCTTGCCAGCCGCAGCGCCGGTGCAGCAAAAGAAATTGAAGCCCTGATTGCCGATTCCGTCACCCGCGTGGATAAAGGCTCGCGCCTGGTTTCCGATGCCGGAACCACCATGGAAGCGATTCTGCGGGCGGTGCGGGAAGTGACGACCATCATGAAACAGATTGCCGCCGCGACCGATGAACAAAGCAAAGGCATCTCGCAGGTCGGCATTGCGATTGCGCAAATGGACAGCGTAACGCAGCAGAACGCCTCGCTGGTGGAACAGGTCTCGGCAGCGGCATCGTCCCTGCGACTTCAGACAGAGGATCTGCGCAGTTCGGTGCAGACGTTCCGTCTTTCCGATGAGCCAGCGTCGCAGGCGGCAGCGCCTACAGACACGCCGCGTTCACCGCGCACGGCTAAGCCTGCGGCAACGGAAGAGTGGGTAGCGTTTTAATTTGTCTAAAATGTCCCGCCAGCTTGCGCCGGCGGGACGGCATTATCAGGACTGACGCTTGTCTTCGGTCTGGGTGTCGAAATCGCTGGCGTCATGACGTTCGTGAAGCTGCTCGTTAAGCGGGCCGTTGGTGCGGTTAACGATGCGTCCGCGTTTTACCGCCGGACGGCTGGCGATCTCGTTGGCCCAGCGCAGCACGTTTTTATAGCTGCCCGCGTCCAGGAATTCAGCCGCATCGTAGACGTTGCCAAGCACCACGTTGCCATACCACGGCCAGACGGCCATATCCGCAATAGTATATTCATTGCCCGCGACGTATTTATGCTCCGCAAGCTGTTTATCCAGCACGTCTAACTGGCGTTTCGCCTCCATCGTGAAACGATCGATCGCGTACTCAATTTTGACGGGCGCATAGCTGTAAAAGTGGCCGAAGCCGCCGCCGAGGAACGGAGCCGATCCCTGGAGCCAGAACAGCCAGTTCAGCGTCTCAGTACGGGCGGCCAGATCTTTTGGCAGGAAGTAGCCATATTTTTCCGCCAGATAAACCAGGATCGCCCCGGATTCAAAGACGCGGGTCGGCGGCATGGTGGAATGATCGCGCAGCGCCGGGATTTTGGAGTTCGGGTTCACCTCCACAAAACCGCTGGAGAACTGATCGCCTTCGCCGATGCGGATCAGCCACGCATCGTAATCCGCACCGGTCACGCCTTTTGCCAGCAGTTCCTCAAGCATTATCGTGACTTTCTGCCCGTTTGGCGTGCCCAACGAATAGAGCTGGAGCGGATGCTTTCCGACCGGAAGTTCCTTTTCATGCGTTGCGCCAGACACCGGGCGGTTGATATTGGCGAATGCGCCGCCGCCCTGCTGATTCCATGTCCATACCTTCGGAGGTTGATAGTTATTGTCTGACATGTTGCCTGCCTTATTGAGGTTGTGTTGTGGAGATGAATACTATTGTCAGGCCAGAAGACGCTCTGCCCAGACGCTGATGTCGTCGCCGCTGCCTAAATCCGCCTGCACCAGTCCGTTGACCATAAAGGTTGGCGAGACGTGGATGCCGTTCTGGCGGGCATATTTACAGTGCCACTTAATCTCGCTCTGCAATGCCGGGCGGGCAAAGGGTTCCGCCAGGCTAACGCCGCTATACTTCTCAATCCGCGCAATAATTTCCTGCGGCGTGGCGTCCATATTTGGACCGGCGCAGTGATCGGTAAACTCAAACGCTTCCCGGTGATCGGCAACGGCCTGCATCACTTTATGCGCTGCCTCTCTGCCGTCCGGCAGGGTCGACGCGGCCAGAATGCAGCGCACAATCACCCCGGAAAAAAGATGCCAGGGCTGCGATTGCAGGCGGATCTTCACGGTGATCTTATCTTCGCCTGCCAGTTCCAGTAGCGCGTTTAGCTTGTTAAATGCACGCACGGAAAACGGACAGGTCGGCTCAAGAAAAACCTCAAACGTCCGCGGGCCGTGGCCCCATTCCAGCGGCTGCGCGACATAATGCTGTTGACTCATTTTCGACTCCTGATGATGAATGACAACGCGTGAATTTTTCCTTCGTCGGATCATGGTAGCGGGTAATGAGGTGTATGATAAGTCGACGTCTGTTTAGTTAGCACAAAGAGCAGGGTGCATTCTGCTCAGGCTGTATTACGTTAAGGTAAGGTTCATGAGCAACGGAATTACCCACCAGGATGCCCCGTTTGGGACATTACTCGGCTACGCCCCCGGCGGCGTCGCCATCTACTCGTCAGATTACAGCTCTCTCGACCCGAAATATTATGCCGATGACGCGGCCTTCCGCAGCTATATCGACAATGAATATATGGGACACAAATGGCAGTGCGTGGAATTCGCCCGCCGATTTTTGTTTCTGAATTATGGTTTTGTTTTTACCGACGTCGGTATGGCATGGGAGATCTTCTCCCTGCGCTTTCTGCGCGAGGTGGTCAACGACAATATCCTGCCGTTACAGGCGTTTGCCAACGGATCCCGCCGTCCGCCGGAAGCAGGCGCGCTGCTGGTCTGGCAAAAAGGCGGCGAGTTTAGCGGGACCGGACACGTGGCAGTGATTACTCAACTTCACCAGAATCGGGTCAGGATCGCCGAGCAGAATGTGATTCATGCGCCGCTGCCGCCCGGCCAGCAGTGGACCCGCGAACTGGCGCTGGTGGTCGAAAACGGCTGCTATACCCTTCGCGATACCTTTGACGACACCACGATCTTAGGCTGGATGATCCAGACCGACGAGACCGAGCACAGCCTGCCGCAGCCGGATATTCGCGGCGAGGCGCTAACCATCCGCGGCGCGCGTCTGGAAGATAAAACGCTGTTTGAGGGGAAATGGCTTGATGAGCAGGACCCGCTACAACGCGCTTATGTGCAGGCCAACGGCCATGTGATTAACCGCGATCCGGCGCAGTATTTTACCATCACCGATACCGCCGAGCAGGAACTGATTAAGGCTACCAACGAGCTGCATCTGATGTATCTTCATGCCACGGACAAGGTAATGAAGGACGATAACCTGCTGGCGCTATTCGATATTCCAAAAATCCTCTGGCCGCGTCTGCGTCTGTCGTGGCAGCGTCGCCGCCACGACATGATCACCGGACGGATGGATTTTTGTCTGGATGAGCGCGGGCTGAAAGTTTACGAATACAACGCGGATTCGGCTTCCTGCCATACCGAAGCGGGTCGCATCCTCGAACGCTGGACGGAGCTTGGCTATAAAGGTAACGGTTATAATCCTGGCGAAGACCTGCTCAACGAGTTGATTGGTGCCTGGAAACACAGCCATGCGCGTCCGTTCGTGCACATCATGCAGGATAACGACGTTGAAGAGGATTACCACGCGCAGTTTATGCAACAGGCGCTGGAGAAAGCCGGATTTGAAAGCAAGATCCTCCGCGGGCTGGATGAGCTGCGCTGGGATAAGGCCGGTCAGCTGATTGACGGTGATGGTCGACTGGTGAACTGCGTCTGGAAAACCTGGGCGTGGGAAACGGCGATTGAGCAGGTGCGCGAAGTCAGCGATACCGAGTATGCCGCCGTGCCAATCCGCACCGGGCATCCGGCGCATGAGGTCCGATTGATCGACGTCCTGCTACGCCCGGAAGTGTTGGTCTTCGAGCCGTTGTGGACGGTGATCCCCGGCAATAAAGCCATTCTGCCGATCCTCTGGTCGCTGTTCCCGCATCATCGCTATCTGCTGGATACTGATTTTGTGGTCAATGACGAACTGGTCCAGACCGGCTATGCAGTGAAGCCGATTGCCGGTCGCTGCGGCAGTAATATTGATCTGGTGAGCCATCAGGAAGAACTGCTGGATAAAACCAGCGGTAAATTTAGCGATCAGAAAAATATTTACCAGCAGCTCTGGTGCCTGCCGAACGTGGCCGGAAAATATATCCAGGTCTGTACATTTACCGTCGGGGGAAGCTATGGCGGAACCTGCCTGCGCGGCGATGATTCGCTGGTGATTAAAAAAGAGAGCGATATCGAACCGTTAATTGTGGTGAAAACGGCGTAAAGCTAAGCCCGGTAAACCGGGCGTAGGTTAACAGTCAATAGTCCGTGGTCATCAGGGAAACGCCGGGTTGGGCCCTCTCCGGGAAGCCAATCCCGGCGTTTCCCCTGTTAACCCGTGTGGTACCGGGCTTTGCTTTCATTACTTATCAAGTCTGCGGAACGCTTTTAAAGCCGGTCAACATCAGCACCAGACTTTCCCGTGAGCTGGCCGGGTTGAATTCATAGTGGTTGCCATGACGATCGCCGCCGATATACCAGGAGATTTCGGTTTTCCCCTCCGCCAGCGCTTTACGCACGGCTTTATCCACATCGACCATGCGATATTCGCGGGAGTAGTTAAGATAAAGGATCGCATCGGAGCTGTACTTCACCGCCGGGCGCGTATTCCAGGTCACGGTTCTGGCGTTCCAGTCATTGCTGGTCGGGTAAAAGAAAATCTGATCCGCACCGTTCTTCTCCACTTTGCCGCCGAAAATTCGAATACGGTATTTAAACAGCGCCGGGTCCACGCCAGCAGGTAGCTGGGGGATTTTAAATTTCACCAGTGTCAGCGTTTCCGGGTGCTGAGTACGTCCGCCATCCTGCCAGTTATCCTGCACGGTAAGACTTTCCGACGTCGCATTATGCTGATTCGGCTGGCTGCTGCTGACCCAGGTATTCTCTTCTGCTTTGGCATAGGCCCACGGTACGATAGTGCCGCAATCCAGGTTGTTGTTCATACACAGTTCGGTCATAAACTGCGCCGCATCTTCCGTCCAGCCGTTCATGAAATCAGCATGCGCGGTATAAATGCTTCCCCAGTGCTCTTCGCGACGGTCGCCGTGCATGGTCGGGTCCAGAGACAGCTGAACTTTAGCGGTATCCAGCGAGGTGATCTGTGGTAGCACATAAGCGATGTTCATATTTACCGTCGGGACTTTCACCGGATAATCCGTCGGGCATTTGCCTTTAACATCATAAGCGGCATTGCTGTGGCCGTGCATCGGTTTCAGGTTGACGCCATCCCAGCAGTTGGGGAAGGCGATGCCAATATTAAATTGCACGGCATCACCCGCGCCGCGTAAGCCGCAGACTTCACCCGCTTTATTGGTGTAGCCTTTGCCGTTGGCACATAAGAACGTGATATGTGAACTGGGGGCGGTTCCGTGGTGGTCGCCCGCCAGCAGCTCCAGCCCGGCCGGGAAAGGATGCAGCGGATATTTATCAACGCTAGTGGCCTGGTAATAGGTCTTCTGATAGGCCGGTTTGACGACTTCGCCGTCGGGCAGTTTCATGGTTGGTGCCCAGTACGCCGAGCCGTCCGCCTGGTTATCGCAACTGGTCTGCGGATGTGCGCGCAGGGTCTGATAGGTGGAAACGGCATCCGTATGGATATTGCCGAAAAAGTCGTGCCACATCGCCTGGTTCGGTTTGCCAAACATCATAATGGCGTCATCGCCGAGGGTATGATGGTACGCACAAACCACGTGCGACTGCGGCCCGGCGTGGGCGGTAAAAGAACAAAGTGCGAGGGTGGACATCAGTCCGGTAGTGATAGCGGTAAGTTTCATCGTAGCGTTCCTGCTGTGTGTGAATGCCAGCAGAATTAGCAGGATACCGTTGATTTAACACATCATTAATTATCAAACGATCTCATTTTAGCGTAATGAGAAAACAACCGGGGCCGCTGCCGAAAACCAGGCAACGGTCCCGGCTGCCGCTACGATGATTGCTTATCGTAGTTGGTCATCGCCTGTGCGGCAAAGATCAGCGCCAGATGACTCAGCCCCTGAGGCAGGTTGCCGGTCCAGGTACTGCTTCTGACATCGAACATTTCGTTGAAGGTCTCAACGTTGCCTTTATCACAAATCGTGTCGAGAATTTCTTCCATCGCTTGTTCAGCTTTGTTGATTTCACCCATCTCCGCCCAGGCTTCGGCGAGCCAGAACGAACAGGCCACGAAGGTATTCTCTTCTTTTTCGACGTCGCTGTAGCGGTAGAGCATCGCTCCGTCGTTGCCCAGCTCCCGACGGATAGCGCTGTAGGTCGACAGCATCCGTTGCGGATTGACTTTTTTGCCGTAGCGGTGAACCAGCGCCAGCGAGGCATCAAGCCCGCCATCGCTGCCACGATAGAACAAATACGCCTGCTTACTTTCGGACCAGCAGTGGCTTTCAACCCAGTCGCGAATGCGGTCCCGCTCGCGCTGCCAGCGCTTCACCCATGTCGGTTCAATATACTTTTCCTCCGCCATGTTGACCGCCATATCCAGCGCCAGCCAGCAGGCCATTTTGGAATGCGTATAGTGCTGAAGTTCCGGTAACTCCCAGATCCCCGAGTCTTTTTGCCGCCAGCGGTCGGCGCAGCAGTTGGCCAGCTCCCCCAGTAAGCGCGACGTGGAGAGATCCAGTACGTGTCCCGCCTCCACAAACTGCTGTGCGGTGGCGAGCATATCGCCATACATGCTGAGCTGGGTCTGATCGCGAGCGTTATTGCCTATCCGCACCGGCTGAGAATCTTTATACCCCCGCAGCGGCGGATACGACTCTTCCGGCACCAGATCGCCCTCCAGGGTATAGCAGGCGTGTAACTGGACACCGTGGCGCAGAATGGTTTGCGACAGCCAGGAGAAGGCGGCTTTACACTCCTCAAGCGCGCCGAGGAAGGCGAAGGCCTTTATGATCAGGCAGGCATCGCGGACCCAGGCGTAACGATAATCATAATTTTTCTCGCCGCCGATCCCTTCCGGCAGCGAGGTGGTGGCCGCTGCCGCCAGCGCGCCGGTCGGTGAATACCAGAGAAACTTCAGCGCCAGCGCCGAGCGTCCCACATGTTTTTGATAGCGGCCTTCATAACTCAGGCTTCTGGCCCAGTCACACCACGCGATATGGCTGGTTTCGATGCGATTATCGATAGCGGAAAGGGGCGGAACGGCCAGCGGCTCTTTTTCGGTCACCAGCAAGGCGACCAGCGCGCGCGATCCGGCGGTTGTTTTCAGGCGACCGGTGATCTGCTCATCATCGGCCGAGGTAATCTCAACGTCATCGCTGGTACGCAGCATCGCCATCAGATCGGCAATATGATAAACGTCGCCCTGTTTGGTCTGCGCCATCCACGGCGAGCGGGTTTCGGCTCGCGTACCGAAGCGTAAGGCGAGATTCAGTGTGACCTCACCTTCAATGCCTTCAACCCGGCGTGCCAGTTCGCTCCACGGCAGACGTCCCGCCAGCGTGCTGTTAATGGATTCGGTCAGCAGCACCTTGCCGGTTTCGGTTTCAAAATGGGTTTCCAGAACGTTGCTGTCCTGACGATATTGGCGGGTGACTTTATAGGAACCTTCCGGCTCAAGCTGAAAAAAACCGCCAATTTCCGGGTCGAGCAGGCGGTCAAACAGGGGAGGGGAGTCAAGATTCGGGGCGCACCACCAGTCGATTGAACCATCTGGTGCAATCAGCGCGACCGAGCGCCCTTCGCCGATTGCCGCGTAGTCGCCGAGTTCGGCAAATCCCTCCTTGCGGACGGGAGAATGGTATTCTGCATTCTTCAATTTTTGTTATCCAGAGTGATTCGTTCGGAAGACGTGGCCGCCGGACGGCAGCCACGGGACAGGAGATAACGCTTACAGGGTGCCGGTACCGCCGTCAGAACACCATACCTGACCGGAGGTGTAGCTGCTTTCCGATGAAGCCATAGTGACATACAGCGGCGCGATTTCCGCAGGCTGGCCCGGACGACCGAGCGGCGCGCTGGCACCGAACTGCTTCACTTTCTCCTGCGGCTGACCGCCGCTGGACTGAAGCGGCGTCCAGTATGGCCCCGGTGCCACGGCATTCACCCGAATACCATCTTTACCCAGCTGCTGTGCCAGTGACTTAGTGAACGCCACGATGCAGGCTTTGGTCTGCGCATAGTCCAGCAGAATCGGGCTTGGCTGATATGCCTGAACCGACGACGTATTGATAATCGTGGCCCCACGCGGCAGGTGTTCTACCGCAGCACGGGTGATCCAGAACATCGCATAGACGTTGGTTTTAAACGTCGCGTCAAAATCTTCCGTTTTCAGCGTTTTAATAGATTCGTTGAACTGCTGGCGACCGGCATTATTGACCAGGATATCCAGCCCGCCGAGTTGGCTAACCGCCTCTTTCACCAGCTTCTCGCAGAACGCCTCCGAGCGGATATCGCCGGGAATAGCGATGGCTTTACGGCCTTCCGCTTCGATAAGCTTGATCACTTCCGCCGCATCAGACTCTTCTTCCGGCAGATAGTTAATGGCAACATCCGCGCCTTCACGGGCATAGGCAATCGCCACCGCACGGCCGATACCGGAATCACCGCCGGTAATCAGCGCCTTGCGCCCGCTCAGACGGCCAGAGCCGCGGTAGCTGGTTTCACCGTGATCCGGAACCGGGATCATCTTACTGGCAAGGCCTGGTACGGGCTGCGGTTGCTCTACAAAAGGAGGAGTAGGATATTCCGGGGCGAGAGAGGTTTTTTTCGTTTGCTCAGACATGCTTACTCCTTAAACGTTGTGACAAGTGTTATTAAGCCTGGCATAAATGTGATGTTTGTCACGTTCTGACGTATAAATTTCAGTACAAAAAGATGAAAATAATTATTTATTAATGTAATGAGTTGTTAGTTTTTTAAGGTGGTATGAGAAAATAACTATTTAAAGTGATCTGATGGTCAATCCGCAGCTTTATAATTACGATGCGATAAAATAATTAATAATGATATTTTTATGGTAATCATTTACTAATACTATTAACTTGGTTGTGAAATATAATAATTATTTTATTTTTACTCTTCAGCTATTGAAATGGTCAGAAGCCATGAGTCAGGAAAATCAGCGCCATCAGATTCATATAAAAGTGATGTTTCAGTAAGTAAAGTTGAGATATCTTTTAACAGAACTGCGCTCTCATTTTCAATCGCCAGAAAAATTTGTGAAGTTCTGTATAAAGGCGTCGATGATTGGCTGGCGGAGAATACTACACCAGCTGATAAGACCCATCAGAATTACTGCTTCCACTAAAAAGATGGCGGGATGGATGCCCGGAGGGGCACCCTTGTCTGAGCATATCCCCAAAAGCAAAAACCCGCCTTGTGGGCGGGTTCTTTAAATAAGTGGTGCCCGGACTCGAAATCGATCATTTATACAATGCCTTGTTTTTAATCGTAAAATTACTTCATCTTTAGTTTTTTACCAGCATTTTTACCAACATGTATTTTGCTTCTGGTTTACAACCTTAAGAAAAGACAGCAGGTTATGCCAGTAGAATTCAGTATACTCACTATCCGACGCTTTAGCGAAAAATTCACGTTACGGTACAGCCATACCTTTTCAATGAACAGAAGTCTCTGCTTCGCACTGCCAGTCATATACCCAGGGACTGTGCTGTATCCTTACCATTTATTACAGTTTTAGTCTTATATTTGCTTTTGGCACCTCCAGCGAGGAGACAAACATAGACTGAGCGCTTACTGACATCAATACTGGCGTAGAACGTGACAGAGCCTCCTTTCAGCCCATTTCACTTGATGCTGCTGGTAGCCGCTCAATATTTAAGCTGGCGTGAAAGGTGTAACAGAGGACATTAACTCCAGCTATAAAGTTTATTTTTAATGTCTTCTTTATGAAGTTCACTCCTTTTGATGTGGTGATTGGGTATCACCGCATCAAAAGGATACAAATTACCTTAAAGAGCTCTGCTTTCCCGGGCATCTATTTAGATGAACGCATAAGAAAAACAAGGGGTATTATGGTAATGGTTAATATGAACATCATCCAGTAATCATCGATATATCCAGTCATAGCAGCCTGATGGTTTATCTCATTATTCAATGCAACAAGTCCTGAAACAGAGTTAATATCATACACAGAGGATACTTTCTCGTCAGTAAATATCGGATTATAATGTGAAACATGTTCCACCAGACCGGCATGCACAATTTGTGTATTACGGGTTAACAAGGTCTGAACCAATGAAATACCAATACTGCTACCAATATTTCTGACAAGACTATAAATAGCCGTTCCTTCAGCACGCATTTCGGGCGACAGTGTGGAGAATGTGGCAGTACTTAAAGGAACAAATATCATCCCTAACCCGATACCCTGAATAAATCCTGGCCAGATGATATCGGCCTCACTCAGCACAAGGGTATACTGACTCATCTCCCAGAGGGAAAATGCAGCAATACTGAATCCAGCCAGGAGCAGGAAGCGTATATCGACACGGGCTATAAGCCGCCCAACCAGCAACATGGCAAGCATGGTCCCCACTCCACTAGGGGCGGTCACGATGCCCGCTGTCGTGACCGGATATCCCATCAGGTTCTGTAGCATCGGAGGGATAAGTGCCCGTGTGGCATACAATAACAGACCTATAATAAAAATGAGTAGCAGTCCTGTCGAATACTGATAATTTTTCAGTAACCGAAAGTTAAAAAAAGATTTTTCAGGTGGAGTCAGAAGAGTATGAACAAGAAAATATAAAAAACTCATGATCATCACGGCTGCTTCCACGCAGGTTTCTACAGAGGAGAACCAGTCATTCTGTTCACCCCGGTCAAACAGTAACTGCAATGCACCAATTGCGATACTTAGTGTGGCGAATCCAAACATGTCGAAGTGCATACTCTTTCCGGGAGGTTGTTTTTTGATATATGTAGCCACACCATAAGTAGCCACCATCCCCACGGGGACATTAATGAAGAAAACCCAGCGCCAGTTATAACTGTCTGTCAACCATCCCCCAAGAGTCGGCCCAAGTATAGGCCCCACCATGACACCAATTCCCCATATTGCCATCGCCGATCCCTGACGTTCGCGGGGGTTAATATCCAGTAATATGGTTTGTGAAAGCGGAACCAGGGCCGCTCCGGAAATGCCCTGAAGCATGCGGGACAATACAATCTCCGGTAAAGTTGTCGATATTCCGCACAGGCAGGAGGCAATGGTAAATCCGAATATCGAAGCCAGAAGAACATTTTTTTTACCAAACTGATTACTCATCCACCCGGTGAGTGGTGTGGCGATTGCAGCAGCCACAATATAGGACGTGAGCACCCATGTGACCTGTTCCTGGGAAGCAGACAACCCGCCCTGCATATGAGGAAGCGCCACATTTGCAATTGTGCTGTCCAGTGTCTGCATGACGGTTGCCAGCATGATAGAAAACGTTATCATCCGGCGATGAGGAACCATCGATTGCATTGTTTTATCCATTTTTTCAGTGGGTTCCTGGGGGGGGACGGTTAACAATGTTTAATAAATGGAAAAGTGAAAAATGTATCTTCAAAGAGATATATTTAATAGCACGCTAATAGTTTAAATTAAAATCTTTGCGTCGGCAAGGGGACTGAGCATCTTCAGAACTGAGTATTACGCAACTGGGCCGGGCAATAATTGATGGAATTGATACCTGCGGGGATGGTTTTCTTACTCTGGCGCGTGGAGGCCAACGAAACTGGCAACCGGTTTAGCATTTCCAGTATAGTAGTCCCCGGTTTACCCGAAGGTACCGTACGTTATCAGGGGAAAAACATAGCAGGAAGGTAGTACGGCAGGGGAACGCTGCCTGGCGTTGATGTCACCGGCAGGATGACTGCGGGAGAAAAAACAATTTGAAGGTACTCTGAACTGGCGACGGCGTTCGATTATTCTCTAAATTCGTAGTCGGCGCTGACCTGTCATGCGGATGATGGCTGGGCTGAAACTGGGAACAACCTCGCTCCGGATGCCTTGTTGGGCGTTGTTGAATAAATAGATATTATGCTGCGGGCCTACCAAAACGTCGGTCTTTCCCAACGTAAAATCAGTAGGTTAAGGTTAAAGTCGGGAGCTACTCACAATAGTGACAAGCATCTTTGACCAAAGCAGGCATGCCAAAACAGCATGATTCCCTATTATTCAACAAAGCCGCCTTGTTGCTGAACAGAAAAAACTCTTATTTGTAGCTGCCCTTTGCCAAATATTATGAGCTGGCTGCGCCCTGTATAGTCTGACTGGAGCTTGTCGCCTGAGCGGCGTGGAACCGGGGTGATACCTTCATCATATTCTTGATACCATAGCTAACTGCCTGGCAAACCGGATCAGCGAATTGCTGCCATAGTATATCGAACTTCCATTGTATTAGCCCACTTTGTAAATATGATCTCCGCTGCATGCTTACGGAGATTCAAGGGGCAGCTGACAGATTCAGGCCCGGTTAACTATAATCTTCCACCATTTTTAGCTATGGCGGGCTTACCTCTGTTGCTTTTCAGAATCTTTGAAAGTTCTCTCTGCTCCCGCCGGGTTTTATAGGCAACGATTTCATCATGATCTTTATCTCCCTCTGTTTTTGTCAGATCAACAAGAAAATCATTTCTAATCATCCATTTAACGATTTCTTTATTAATGCCTTTATACAGCGGTACTCTTTTATCGTTGTAAAATTTAACATTATGAATATCACTGACGTAGTTAAGCATCAACAAAATATCTTTATAATCTTCAATATAACTGTTGATGATGACGTGGTTTTTATTCAACTGAATGCTGAATCCCAGTTCGTACAGGTCAAACAGAAAGAAAGCAGTCTGATAGTTAGAGAAATCGACATGTAATGTTCTCTTCTGAAATTTATCAATATGAAAGAGAATTATTTCAAAAAATTCATCACTACGGAAGTTTTCGATAATACCTTTTCCTTCCTGGTTTATGATGTTAACGTCACAACCTGTGTCAATTGCCAGGGACAATACTTCCGGGGACACGGGACAATGTAAAAGCGTGTTCCCTTTGCTATCGATGTGGTTTATATCGCAACCTGCGTTCAGTAATACGTTAAGGCTTTCAGGGTGTCTGAAATGGCCATAAATACAGTTCCGCCCGTGATTATCTGTTTGTTTCAAATCCAGTTCCAGGCTGATCAACTTCTCAAGCAGTACAGGATCCTTTTGATGGTACAGTGCATTTTGCCCCTTATTATTAATATGATGAATATTAATGCCATTGCTGATAAGAAATGCCATTGCTTCAGGTGTCCTGCATTCAAAAAGTGCATTATTCCCGTTGTCGTCAGTGGTATTTATATCATTACCCAGGCTCAAAAATCGCTCCACATCGCCGTGTGCTGTGGCTTTAAAGAATGATTCCTGAATATAGAAATCAAATAATCGTTGTATGTTCATCGGTGTTTCCATCAGGATCTCCCTTATTTTATGTCAGTCAGACACTACATATCAGATATTCTGTGGGATGCAAGAGGGAAAAACTGGCATTCCTGCTGCACGGGAGAAAAACATCAACAAACCACCCGTTAATACATCAGAAATGCCTGAGGTAAATTTACGACAGCCTGCTGAATCTTTGCAAATGATTCCTTCCGTTTTCTTCATCAGGAGAAGCAGTTCCCCTGACAGTCCGTTCTCACGGATGGTTATCGCTACTGATTGATGACTTCCGGTGACGGCATAAGTCACTTATGATGAAGCGGAACGGATTTTTTGCATGGGGATCATATGAAGAACTGGAACGCGACGCATACAAAAGAACTGAAAAAATGGTTTAACCTTGATAACTACAGGAAATTTGAAGCACTGCCGCTGATCCTGTTGTATCACGAACTCCTGGCCAGAACATTCTTTTTTAAAACGCCACTTGAAGGTAACGAAGAGTTCTTTGTCGGGATCAACCGTAAAAAAATCTGTAACGGCAACCCTTTTCTGGTCCCTCCGGAGCGTCTGGGTGATCTGGACCCGTTCTATCGTCTTTTTCAGCCCCCTCATCTGGTTCTGCCAAAGGTAGACAGGATTGCGTTGCTGAGTATTGTCTTAATGCAGCGCGGGATCGTTTCCTGGCAGGGATACAATGAATATGGAATAAACGAATATTTTGAAGACGCATCCATTGGTGATGCTGTTCCGGATCTTTTTGACCGGACGGTGATGTTTGAAGTCGATTTAGCCAGCGGTACGGATGAGGAAATAGCGGAATCACTGAAGTCAGCGTTACCACAGTGGCGGAGGGTGAAACATATTGCCCCGGATCCTCTTGAAGCCATCCGGTTCGGGTATGGCACGATCAAAAAAATCATCAACAACCGTATCATTCCGATGCTTGATATTCTTGTCTGGGCGAAGGAGCAGGACGTTCGTATCTCAGACGGCTGGCTGTCACGACTGCTGTACTCTCTGGATGATGAAGAGGTGCGGTATGATGACCAGATCAAGGACACGGATCGACCGCTGGCAATGAAAGCGACGACAACCGATTTTATCAGGCAGTTTCACTTTTTTATGAACAAAAACAGTCACCTGAAGGATATGGCCGTTTCGGATGTACTTAAGCTGGCCTTGCGTGACCAGAGTTAACCGGCCATCAATCTCATAAAAGGGGAATTTCGGGGCCACGGAATTCCCCGAAGATGATAACTCACAGAACCCCCTCCGAATACTTCTCCGAAGTTCACTGCTTTATATTTCTTTTCTCCTGTACTGTTCTCCTCACTGACACCACATTGAGGAAAATAATATGAATAATAAAAATATACGTCTGCTCCGCCTTCCTGAAGTGCTGAATAAAACCGGTTACGGCAGAGCCTGGATTTATCGCCTTATCCGTGAAGGGCGATTTCCTCAGCCTGTTAAAACAGGAAGCCGATCCATTGCTTTTATTGAAAGTGAAGTCGATGCGTGGATCCAGTCCGTCATTGACCGTTCACGTCAGCAGGCAGCCTGAGTCCGGAGTGTTTTATGAAAAATGACAACTCAGGTTATAAAAAAAGGCAGTGGTATTCAGGGAGAGCACGAGCACCACCTGAATGACGACACCAGCCCTGATAAATCAGAATATATATGCAGTCATGATAGCCATAAATAAAGATGAACCTGAAAGAGATATAAATATTCAGGTTTGAAATTAATGATTACAGGAGAAATAATATGAATATTTCCATTTTCGTTGCACAAGATAAAGAGTTTGTTTGTTCATTTGTGACTTCCCGGGAAAATATTGACAGGGCGGCTGAGGAATATCGGGGCTATTCCGTCCCGGGGGGAGAAGCCTGTTTTCTGCAGACCCTCATATTCATATTGTTTTCTGTAGCGTATGAAGATGGTACAGAAATAACAACAGACACGGATGTGGCGAAATATATTGCACATCTGGTCGATGAAAAAAACGCGGGCGGAAAAAAGAAATGATTTCTTCCTGAGAAAGACAGGGCGGCGACAGAGAAAAATGTCTGCAGCCCCTGTTTTTACGCCGTTGATGGTTCCGTCAGGACAAATCGATGTCAGCTGTAAAGATATTCTTCGTCATTGCACTGTGCAGGCTGAATGTTCCTTTTCCCGTCAGCAAAGGAGATTTAATATGGTTAATGAATTTACGGTTCCGGATGATAAAACTTATGTCTGCATCTTCATTGCCTCTCCGAATGATATGAAGGAAGCGATTGAGTCCTGCCGGAAGTACTTAAACAGTGAAGAAGAAACTGAATTCTCAAATGTTTTTATGTTTATGCTGTATGGTCTGTTGAAGTATGGTGATACGGAAATAACCATCAACGCAGAGCTGCAGGAATCTCTTGAATCTCTCGTCGATGAGAAAAAGTCCCGGAGACGAAAACGTCATTGACGAGCTCTTCCCGGGCAGAACTGGTCTGTATTTTATCTGAGTTTTGTCAGCCGGCATCAGCAGACCAGGTCATTCCGGAACAGACAGTCCAGCCGGGTCTTCCTGCCTTCGTAAAGTCTGACAGGTCTTTGTTCTGCAGGAGACCCCCTCTGAGGGGGCAATCTGAAGAGTAACGGGTTTCGCCCTGGCTGGTTTTTCGGTTTTGATTTTATGCACAGGCTTCTGTCATGCCCTGAAGACTTGTACCGGATAAAGGAGGGGCGGTAACTCAGAAAACTGCCGGAAAGGCCAACAATCTGATGGAACATTTCCTCAGATACCTGAAAAATGGATTGATGACGGCAATGATGGTGCGGGGCTTCCAAAGCCGTCCCTCTGAATCCTGGGTTATATCATATGCGCTGACAGAGCCTGCAGATTGCACGAAACTGTAACGGTGGATTACCCTCAAATAAACCGGGAAACCGGCAATCATAACGCGGTGCGCTGGAACAGTTCTGGTAATGAACCAGGATTAATCTTAATCCATAAGAAATAACTCAAAAAATCCGGATAAGGACTTGCTCTGTGCGCCAGGGCTGGTAAGGTCCTTCAGAAGTAGTATATAAGAACTGCGTTAATAAGAACCGCCTCACTCTGATTTGCCCCCAGGCCGGGGCTTTTTTTCCAGAATGCTGTCTCCTCAGGTGTTCTTCCGGTGTTGCAGGCATTATCGTTAGGGCTGAAATTTACACCATACTCCAAATCTCCTATTATGTTGCCCGGTAAAAAATAAATTTCAGAAATATATATCTGACAATCGTCAAAGAAAAGACGATTGTCCGGTAATCCTGTCATTCCCGTCGCGTTCGCAGGAATATAGACTGCATAAAATATTACAGTGATATCAGGCAGAAAGACTGCAAAGTTCATCACTGAAAATATTATCATTATGATGGCGGGCAACTGCCATGCTGAAAATGTCTGTTCCAGGATTTTTCTTAAAATGATATTATAAGGGGTTGCCATATCTTCCTCGTCTGGTAGGGTTTCTCCTCTTCAGGATATGCCGGTCAGAATACAGGATAATACTGTTGAACAAGAATATACTTTCCTGAATGGAGTAATGTATGACTGAAAATGAGAAGCGTCTGCGTGGCAAACGTATCCGGCTGGCAGCAGCAGAAATGCGTTATCAGAAGGCATGCTCAATGCCGGCTGTTCCCGGATGTCACCTGACAGTGATGCGGACTGAAATTGAGCGGATGAAGACGGATCTGGATGATGCCATCCGGGACAGCAAACGCAGGGAGAAATATACATAATACACCTGTGTTATTATTACCGGATACTTTCATGAGTGGCTGTTTAAAATATTAAACTACCCCGATTGTGGCTGTCTGAGTCAATTTATTATTATCCTGATCCACCCTTCAGGCTGTTTCACCGTTCCATCGCTGCCTGTAACTTTAATGCTTAATGCACTAATGGATAAACCTTCCATAGTATACCACAACACAGCATGTCAGTTATCGTCGCGCTCGTTTTGCTACACATAATGTGTTGTAATACTTTGTGGGCGAGTCTGCGGCGATAAGGGGAGACTCCGGGGTATCACCGACTCAGGTGCCCGGTCAGAACGGGATATCGTCTGCCGGCGAAATCTTTCTGGTTTTTCCGGTCGTCTTTGTTCTTCTTCCGGAATGATAAAGACTGAAGGCATTGTCAAAATCCTCAGTCTCTGCCCTGGATTTTCTGAACTTATCCATCTGCTCTTCATTAAAGCGGTGAGGAATACCTTTGACACATACGTTCGAATTCATGTAGACCTGACCATCAGGAGCATCCCTGAGCAGAATTTTTTTGTCAAAGAGCTCCCTGAATGCACGTGAAACATTGGATTTACATAGTCCGAGTTCTTTTGCTATTTTGGCCTGTGAGAAATTCACCAGAATGTTCCCGTAATCAAGGACTGAAAAAAGATAGATAACAATTTTAAACGACGTGGGCGTCAGTTTCATTCTGGCGAGCGTGGCAATGTTACCTTTGAATATCAGCGAAAAGTCGTCGCGAAAGGACGTTTTTTTATGCGTGTTGGTTTTGACACTGATTTCTTCTAATTCTTCCGGGCTGACGCCAAGGGCTTTTGCGATAACGGCTTTTTGTTGTCGGGTTAAAATGATATTTGTGTCTGACATAATGCCTCCTTTTTTATTATTGTGATATCACTTATGGCATATTAAGGTTTATTGTCAATAGCATTTTAATAAAATATAATTATTTTTTTTAAATTTTCTGTCTGTCGGGAATATCAGACAGGAACAGAACAGGTTATGAGAGTTATTACGATGGGGGGTGAATTTTACCATCCCCTGTTATGAGATGAATAATTTTTGGTGGTGAAATCCATAACCATGATGGTGTGGTAATTTGTTGATTTAATTGTTTTATTTTTCATTTTGTTTTGCAAGATAAAAGAATAATAAAGAAATAAGAAACCACAGCTTCGCTCCTGATTGCCACAAAATGCATATGTGTACTCCCCGGTAAGCACTGTCATTGCTGGTTTGCTTCCTGTTTTATTCTTTCTGTTAATGAAGCCAGCGCCACCTGCATGTTGCGCCAGCGGGCTTCAGTACGTTGCTGCCGTGTTTTACATACTGAATGTAATACGCTTCGCGCAGGTCGTCTGATAATAGTGGTTTACCGGTAGTCAGAATACGGCTCACGCCGGAAACCCACCGGAAAAATCCTTTCTGCTTCAGCGGGTGAGTGCTGTGGGCACTCAGCGGCGCTGCATGTGATATTTATCTGCAGTGCTTAGGCTTTTGGGGAAAACGTGAAATGTCATGTCTGTCCGGCGTCACGGGCGGAAGCCGGTGCAAAGCACCCTGTTAAAAATATTCCTGAGGCTTTTATCTGAACAATGGAAATGACACTGCAGGCGAAAGAAAATATATGTATTTTTTTCTGAATAATCCAGGCAATGTCAGTTGCCGGGATTGTTTTGATAAAAATGTATTTCTTATCAGGAAAAACAAAATTATTTTCGCGTATGTATTGATTTTATACCCAGACCTGATAGTACTTAATTATAAAAACCAAAAAAAGGAGTGGATTATGCGTAATGACGGTACCCTGACACAGGAGGAAAAATTTATACGGGTGATTGACAAATATATTCTCCGGCATCGTGAACAGGCTAATAATAATGAATTCTACCGTAAGTTCTATATGCTGTTTGTCGGTTATCACCTGAAGTATTTTTATGCCCGGGCACAGTACAGCAATTCGTGCTTTCACGTGGATAATATCATGCAGATGTTTATTGGTGTTGTATCCTGTCTCAACGGCAACCTGCTCAGGCAGCTCACCAGCGGCGGCTCACTGCTTCAGTCCCTGAACTCGCTTGTGAACTTTATTTCAAAAGACCCTGATGAGGCCGAGCGCATCTATGCTGATTTACTGGCACAGTATGAGAGAGGGCGTATCTCGCGTTCGATGGCATACACACCACCACGTCCGGGCGGCAGGAAAAGACTGTGAGGGTTCGGGAGGGTTAAGGACAATGCAGTATGATGGCGACGTCGTATCTCCACACGATTTCACTGCGTTGTCCTGTTCGTGGCGCTGTACCGGTCCGGGGGGCAAAAAGCAGGAGCCTGTCATCCGGTATCCTGACCTGGACGGGTTTTGTGGCGGTCTTACCTGTCAACGACCTGCCAGCCATCATCTGTTCTGATCAGCGTGACTGCAGCGGTACGTTTCTCGTTATCGACAACAGCTGTCACATTACACTTATAGCTTCTATCCGACTCTCTGACACAGTCGTGTTTTTTGACGGTGTTTAACGTCCGCAGCATGTCAGGCGTGACAGCGTTTCCTGCCATGGATTTTATGACGGCATTCGTCTGCGCCACGACTTTATTCATAGCATTGTAAATTTCCTGCTCTGAAGGTTCGCTGTTACAGCCACTCAGCAACAAGGCTGCGGTAACGAGTGTGATAACGGCATAGGTTTTCATAAATTAATTCCAGACTGTAAATTTACTTATTGAATAAGGCCGGTTTTCATCCTGCTGTTGTTTTCAGAGAACGTCCATTTGCTGACTGTTTCGTCTTTAAATTCGATTTCCAGCGTTCTGGCCTGCGTCTTTGAACCACCCGTCAGCAGTCCGACGACCGGAATGAAGGTCGTGGCATCAAACTGATTGTTATCCATAAAATAAATCCATTCTTCATTGCCACTGCTCAGCGTGGTTCGGGTGTCAGGCTCACCCAGACTGGCAGTAATTTCTGATTTCGTGGTTTTATTTTTAATGATTTTCGACTGCAGACTTTGTGATGTTTCGTTTTTGAGATGCTGGTTGCCTGACGTTGAGCATCCGGAAATAAGGAAAACGGAAATAAAAAATGCAGTAGCAATGAATCTGCTCATAAATTCTCTCATTTTAAAGTTTTATAAAGTGTGAAATCAATTTCGTTGAATAAACAGAATTCTCTCTGCATAAACTTTTTTAAGCTGGTACTTAAGAATAAATATACTGCCAAAAAAAACGATGACAGAGACGATAAAATTTTCAGTCCATGAACCTGCTAAGTAAGCCAGGACCATCACAGCGATCCCGAACAGAATGGCGACAGTGACAGGGCATTCACCGTAAACTACTTTTGCATGGCACCCGGTGCAAATTTGTACACCGTGAGGACTTTCTTTAAAACAAAAGGGGCATTGAACAGTCTGGTTACTCATTATTGCAACTCCCTGACCTGATTTAAGGTGATGTCTTTTTGAGCATTTTCGATGAAGGAATCGCTTTAGTAAAATTGCTTGTACCGATCGATGATTGTCTTGTGATAGTTATAAACTATTGTAAATAAATTATTGATCTATAAAAACGATCAATAATTCATTGACTATCATTGAATTGTGGGATAGTTAATTTGTGGCTGGCGAGAGTGGTTTTTTCTAACTGATTGTTCCTTAAGGGGAGTTTTTTCCCTGAAATAATTCGGTGTCAGAAGGTGCAGGTGCAGAATCTGGTGGAAAGGGTGTGCTGTGTCATGCAACAGAGACAGGCCCATGCGCCTGAGAAGCACCACAAGATGGCTGAGCACGACAAGCCAGGCATGCAGACGACGCTGGCGGGGTATCTGACGGGCTGTATTGTGCAGTTTGCTCCTGAGCTGGATGATACCCACTGTCTCCTGTTGCCTTTCCAGACGAATTTTTTCTTCAAGCTGAAGGATTTTCTCCAGAATGGTTTCCCGGTTTACCGCCTGTTCTTCAGGTTCGTATGCTGGCACTGGCGCTGATGCAGGTACTGTTGGCTTTTGTACCTGTTTCAGTAAAGTCAGATGTTCCGGCACGAAATCAATCAGCGTTTGCAGGGAAGACCAGCCATACTTTTTACCGAGCTGAGAGGCTTTAAAGGCAATGCCCTGGTACAGAAAAGAGAACCCGTTCATTTTTCCCGTCGACGCGATACCGGGTTTGCAGGTCACGCCAGCCTGTTGCAGCTGCCGGACAAAGGTCAGTAAATCGGGGCGGTCAGTTAAGGCATTATCAATCAGCCCCTGCAGGGCAGACCTGGGGCAGGGCGTTGCCGTTCGTTCAGCCATCTTCAGCTCATTGCGGGAAGGCTTACTTTTATCCCTGCGACGACTGCCTGTGGCGGGTGTCGTTTCAGTGAGTCCGTGCACGCGTTCCAGCTCGCTGATAATCCGGGTGCTGATAAGATTTTCATTTTTTCCCAGGTACAGCTTTCCACCGACAAGGTTAATGCGACTGGCAATAATATGGATATGCTGCCCGTCGGTATCGTCATGCAGGATATAACAACGCAGGTGTGTTTCCGTGAATCCCATCCGGGTCATATAATCGTCGGCAAATGCGGCCCACTTTCTGACGGAGAGTATTTCTCCTTTCGGGAGACGAAGTGAATTATGCCAGACGGGTCTGGCAACATCAGGTCGTAGCTGCCTGGTGTGTTCAAACTCACTGATAAGTTCAGCAGCAGTGCTGCCCGTCATGTTGCCGCCAACGACATAAGGAGTGATTTTGTGGTAAGGGCCTGACTTCAGGCTATAGAGAACCACGCCAGCAAACTGTTTACCCCGTTTTATTTTCTGCATGCCTTTCACTTGTCTTGCTCCAGAAACGTTGAAGGAATAAGGTGATCGCGAAGAGTTTTGATTTGTCTGCGCAGGGCAAAAAGTTCTGTACGTGTGAGTTCGCTGTGAGGGCTTTTGCTGTCGAGGGGAGTCAGCAGGTGATTTAAACCCTGTGCAAGTCTTCCAAGTTCAGTCCAGGCTACCCGATTTATTTCGGGCAATACTGGCGGGAGTTTGTTGAGGGACGCCATTCGTAGCCATTCCCCTTTTTTATATGGTCCTCTTTTATTGTTAAGAATGGACAATTCTTCTTCATTTAATCTGACGCTGATGCAGTGGGTTCGTATTTCAGTACGTGGTAATTTTGCAGGATTAAATTTCCCTCGCTTTGATGATTTTGTTATGTCATTATCCATAGTTATCCTTACATTATGTGTTATTACTACAGATAACGGATAATATAAATAAGTCAATAGATATCAGGAAATATAATTATGCTATTAGCAGAAATAAAATGAGAAAGCCTTCGGTTGAATAGCTTACTCGGAATAATTTATTAGGTTGCTTGTCATGTATTGAAATTTAGTCAGGCAGGATAGAAAGTTAAGTTATCAAATTCGTCTTCGCTTAGGATTAAGTTTGAGTTCTGGCTTCATAATTTTGAATAGGTCTTTGTTCTCTCTGCCTGCGATATAATCAAAGATCTTATCAGAGTCAGCACGCTGTCTCAGTATATCGTCGTCAATTCTGATATCATTACGAATAAACCATTTCACTCTCTCAATACCAGTATAGGTGCCAATGTGTTCTTGATTACCAAGATTGTAAAAATTAATGTGACTGATATTTGTATACTTCTTCAACTCGGTAAAGAATTCTTTCATTTCTCTTACATAGAGTGTAAAAGTGCATTGCTGAGTAATGGTAAATTGGAGGCCTTTTTTATGAAGTAAAGCTATCAGAGGTAACGATTCAACAGATAAATGCTTAAAAAGTGTTGGGAGAGTATCGATTTTATCTATGTGGCGAGCAAGAGCTGCTACTATAAAGTCATATTCCTTTCCTGATTTACCTGTCAAATCCAATGGAGCCAAACCATTACTGTCCCTGTGATTAATATCGCAACCTGCATTTACCATGTAATCAAAGCTGTCATTATCATATGTTTTATGAAGAATGGTTTGTCCATTACTATCCTTATTGTGGATATTAATACCAGCGTCAGTGAGGATTTTCATGCACTCTACATTCCTCCAATGACTGGCGAGACAATTATCTCCCATTTGATTGGTTTGGTGAATGTTAATGCCAGAATCAATCAGGAGTCTGAGGATTTTAGGTGTGTTATAATTAAATAAAGCATTATTTCCAAAGTGATTGATATAGTTCAGATCTATCCCGGCTTCGATCATGGCCTTAATCGCATTAAAATGATGGTTATAGAAAAGTGCATTTCCATTCTCGTACAGCGTTGAGTTGACATTAATGCCAGCTGCAATACAATTTTGGACGTCTTTTTTGGTTTCACTGAATAATAAATTAAGTGTGGTATAGTTATTCATAAGTGTTCTCCTTAGTTAAGCGACTAATTTTATAAAGTTATTGTGATTGGTGCCATATTCTTTTATTTTTACGATATCGTCATAGATCCGTGAAAAGGAAAACCATGATATCTCTTTAACTTCTCTCTTCTTGTTTTGGTAAATAATGTTGCACCCACGAAACTTGAATGCATTATTGAATACGTCATGGTTGGCATACTTGAGAAAATTAGAGAATGATTTTATCGTTTCCTTCTTACTTATGTTATAAAAGAGAAAGGTGTGGATTGAAAATAGGGTTAGGATATTTCTCTCGGTGATCATATGCCTGGAGAAGTAACAACAGTAAAAAATCTGTTCTTCATTGCACGTTTTACCGAATAGAGAGAAATGAGGGTTGTACAACCTGTAGAGGTCTACATTTTTATTTGTTTTGGCGAGATAGTTTGTCAGAGTTGGGTAGTTTTGTTTTTTCATTTTTATTCTCCTTTATTGTTTGATGGAATGAATATATATTATTAAATAAACATTAATCAAGTTTATTTTTTAATAATAAAAATAAGCAAGCGTTTTCTTTTTATTTAATTAATTTAATATAATGTTTTATATAGAAAAAATAAATTTTAGCAAAAAATGCTCTTTATATTTATGCTTATTCATTTTAGTTACATTTCATAATCATTTGGAGAAGGGAGTGTCATTATCTTGAAAGGGTGGATGGGATCTTTTTTTAAGGTTGGGTTATGTTCTGTTATTAACTTTGCAAGTTATCATTCAAAATGAATTATTCGTTATTAGTATTTTCCCAACACAGGCTAAATTTTCAGAAAAGATTACCATGAGCAAAACTCGGTTCTCAGACTTGCGTTAGCTTGATTGAGTCTTAGGCGTACACATCTCGCGACCCTCTGGGGTAATTTTGCGCAGTAAGCCGGGCACTAGCATATCCGGCAGTTCAACGGCCTGTGCCTGGATAGCGGACTTAGCGAGCTTAATTTTCGCCATGATGATTCCTCGGAACACCGGAATCCCTGGAGCCTCTTAGGATTCTTCAGCGGGAAAGTCAGGTAAGGTTTCAGATAGCACCGGCATATGTTGAACTAGCCTAATCAATTGATAAAAATCATATATATTGTTTAAATAGCTGCGCCTAATACCGCTACACTTTTGTCAGCCCATGGTTGCCTGCGGGAAACGGGCTGACGGTTTCCATAAAATGGCGAACTTTTTTCAACAATTGCCACATTGAGCGGCACTGATGATTGCGCGTTATTGTGTCGTAAAGCGCCTGCCATAGCCGTTCCACGTGATTCACCCATGGCGAGTAAACCGGTTGATAAATGACCCTGAACTTCGGGTTCTCCTTCAGCCAGCGCTGCGTTTCCCGGCTTTTGTGGATAATGTAGTTGTCCACGATTAGCGTGATGGTTTTCGCCCGCCGGTACGTCGCTTTAAGCCGCTTCAGCAGGCTGATGAACAGCGCCGAACTTTTGCTGTTACCTCCCACGTAGCTGACTTTACCCGTTCCGCAGTGCAGTGCTCCGGCCAGATAGTATTTTTCGTTCTGTCCCGGCGTCACCACGCGTTTTTGCTGCCCGCGTAGCTGCCAGTCCGCACCGATTTTGGGATTAAGATGGATATCTACCTCATCGTCATAAAATACCGGATGCTCTGCGCTGCATTTGTCCAGTGCTTTGTGGATTGCCGCCATCTTTTCATCCCTGTGTGGGTCACGGATACGCAGAGTTGGCGCGGCCCTTCGCCACATAAGCCCCGTAGACGGCAACCAGCGGCGAACAGCTCCGGCATGTATCTGGCAGCCGGTTATCTCATTGATTTTTATTGTCAGAAGTTCTGTGCTCCAGCGTGAGCGCTGGTAGCCAAAATCGCCGGGAGCATGTTTTACCAGCTTACGTAATAACGTGCAGATATGCTCAAAAGGCCAGCGACGGGCTCGTCCGGCAGGTAATGATTTCAGTCCTGCAACACCCGACAGCGTGAACCAGTTACTCCAGCGTCCGACAGAGGAACGGGCACAACAGAGCGTTCTGGCAACGTCGCTGACGCGGTCACCCCGATGCAGCATCAGCATGGCAGTCAGCCTGCGGGCATAATTTTTATCGTGCGTTTTATGGATTGCTTTCTGCATCAGGCGTCGTTCGTCACGGGGAATAGGTGCTATGCTCGGCATTGCTCAGTCCGGTGGGTGATTTGTTTTGATTTGGCGATTGATCAGATCGCACAATCCGGGCTGAGTTCCCTCAAAGTGATCTACTATTCCGCGCAGCTATTTAGAACCTATCCCAGTAGGACTTTATTCCAGACGATAAGACCACAGGCAAAATGCAACATGCCTCGTAATTTTCGGCCTTTTTTTCCCATCGGGTCAGAACCCGGCGAAAGCGATTCATCCAGCTATGAGTCCTCTCGACGACCCAGCGATGGGCTTTGAAGTCTGTGTTTTTACTGGCGTCAGACTCCTCTTTACGTGACTGGATATGCGGTTCGTAACGGCGGCTCTGTAGATACGTTTTTAGCCAGCCAGCTTCGTAACCTTTGTCCAGGCAGAGCCTGAGTCTTCCCCCCGGACGTCCCGTCTGAAGGGCATCGAGCGTATCCGCAACCAGTTTGATGTCATGCGTGTTTGCTGCTGCAACAACCAGTGACAGAGGAAGCCCGTTGGCATCTGTCATCAGACTGCGCTTTACTCCCTGTTTCCCTCTGTCCGTGGGATTACGGCCTGTTTTTTTGTTCCTGACAGCGGCGATTTGGTCATACAGCCGTCTATCGACAGCCAGGACCAGTCATTGCCGTCCAGATGCCTGCAGGCAAGCAAACCGTTCTGCCAGAAGCGCTCGAAAACACCTGCATCGCGCCATTCCTGGAAGCGTCGGTGTGCAGAACTCGATGAACATATCCCGGTGGCGTTCAGGGCATTCCACTGGCAACCGGTCCGGAGGACAAAGAAAATGGCATTCATCGCAGCCCGATTATCAACGCGTTTACGATGCGTCCCCAGTGGGTGCTGAGTTTCATGCTCCGGGATGAGTGGAGCCATTTTCTCCCAGAGTTCATCGCTGATCTGCCACTTGTTGCCCGCCATATTTTGCTCTCAGAAATTGCCATCATTTATTATCCGACAAGTCCTTTTGGGATAGGTTCTAAGTCTGTTTTTTGAACAGACTACTATCCATTGAGCGTAATGTGCGGTATTTGCCCTGTCACCATTTGCCAAAAACTTATGCAGCTCAATTTACTGAGAATTAAGCAAATTGCGATATTTTATATACTGTCTCTTCTCCCTCATGAAACTGTCCCAATGGAGTCTTTTCACTTATTTTTTTCCAACTGGCTCACAGCCCCTCCTGAGCCGAACGATAATGTATATATTAGATGATTTGTTTCTAATCGAAAAAAACTATGCACTGATAATAAAAGCCAATGTACATATATTGATATTGGATTACTATGAACTCGATATATCTGAAACGAGTCCAAAGAGGGGAAACGATGAGTACAGAACATAAAGTAGCTGTTGTTACTGGTGCGGGGCAAGGAATTGGCAGAGCAATCGCTCTCCGTCTGGCGAAAGATGGATTTAGTATCGGTAGTCTGGACTTCAATAGCGAAACGGCACATGAAACGGTGAAGCTTATTGAAGAAATGGGTGGCAAAGCACTGGCAGTAGCTGCGGATGTCGCAGATCGCGAACAAGTTTTTGCGGCGGTGGATAAGGTCGTTGCAAAGTTTGGCCGCCTGGATGTTATGGTTAATAATGCCGGTCTTGGCCCAACGACACCAATTGAGGAAATTACTCCAGAAATTTACCATAAAGTCTTTGATGTTAACGTAGGAGGTGTGTACTGGGGTATTCAGGCCGCTGTGAAGTACTTTAAGCAGCGTACTCCGGCAAAAACGGGGGATATTATCGGTAAGATAATCAATGCTTCATCTCAGGCAGGACAGGTGGGTAACCCTGACCTGGCTGTCTACGGCGCTACAAAGTTTGCTGTTCGCGGTATAACCCAGACAGCTGCAAAAGATCTGGCGAAATTTGGGATTACTGTGAACGCTTATTGCCCGGGAATTGTTCGCACCCCTATGATGAATGGTATTGCACAAAAAGTCGCGGATGAAAATGGCCAGTCCCTGGAATGGGGCCTTCAGCAGTGGGCGAAAAATGTTGCCCTCGGACGCATCTCTGAATCAGAGGATGTTGCCGCATGTGTTTCCTATCTGGCCAGTGTCGATTCAGATTATATGACAGGTCAGGCGCTCATTATTGATGGTGGAATGGTATTTAACTGATCAGCATCTATACGGGATTGCACGAAGGTAATCCCGCTATTGTCATTTACAACCCCATGCGCCTCCTCATGTGACCGCTTCAAGTCGTAAATGGTGAAGGATTCCGATAAAGCGGTTATTGCAGCAGGATGGGGTAATTATGTTATGAATAAAGGAAACCATTAAAGCCTGTCTGTTCTGGAGAACTCATGAAAGCATTGCTTGCTGATTTACTGGAGAAGATGGCTGAAGCAGATGTATCAAGCAGAGCTTGTATGGTCCAGCTGAATGTCGTGTCCATGGTTTTTCAGGTGATGTATGCCCATCTCGATGAACAGAGTAAAAGCCGTATTCGAGAAGACATTTACGCTACATTTGAAAAAATTTCATCTGAAAACGAAACGACAAACACCGAAATCCAGTTGCTGCGTATGGCTATTGATAGGCTACTCAGCAGAAAGCTGATTTTTCCTGTCTCCCTGGGGAAATGAACTGGGATAGCGCGACGGAATTATCCTCTACTGGTATCAAGCTGACACTGACAATAAAGGGGTCCGCTTGGAAAACGGTATCTATGGTCACTCCCGTTTTTGCAACACCGATTTTGACGACAAGTTGGCTTGCTTGAATCTATCCGGCGTCTGAATGGGATTTTATTCCCGCGCCTTGATGAGTTCCGCGCCTGATGAACCTCCAGAAAATATACGGCTTCAATGAGCCTTTCCGTTTTACAGGTTCCTCAACAGGCCGGTGGGCCGTTAGTATCATCAATATCAGTATTCGCAAAACCAGATCAGTAATTCTTTAAACCGGTGTATTTCTGCCGTTATGCTACATAAGTTTGCTGTCGTGCCGTTAGGGCCCAGGCTATTCTGGCCAGCTTGTTTGCCAGAGCACAAGTGACGACAAAGTTGCTTTTCCGGCACAGTAAATCCCTGACCCAATCGGCCAATTTGCCAGACTGGTGTTCCAGTTTTTGTATGAATACCCTGGCACATTGAACCAACAAAGTTCGGATCTTTTTATTACCTCGCTTACTAATTCCCAGCAATGTCGTCCTACCTCCCGTGCTGTACTGCCGAGGTACAAGCCCTGTTGCCGCCGCAAAGTCACGGCTGCTGGCGTACTGCTTCCCGTCGCCAATCTCAGTTGAAATAGTACTCGCTGTCAGTGTTCCGACGCAGGGAATGCTCAGCAAGCGCTGTCCAACCTCATCTTCGTCCAACTTTCGTTTCAACTGGGATTCCAAATCTTTAATCTGCTCAACAAGATAGTGATAATGCTGTTGTAATTTCAGCAATAACTGGCTGAGGTAAAGAGGCAAACTATTATCCTCAAGAATGGTACTCAGTCGGCTAATAACGGCAGCTCCTCGGGGAACGCTAATGCCAAATTCCAGCAGAAAAGCATGCATTTGATTGGTTGTTTTTACCTTATCCTGAACCAGGGATTCACGGACACGATGCAGAGCCCGCATTGCCTGCTGAGATTCCGTTCTGGGCTGCACAAAACGCATAGACGGACGCGATGCAGCTTCACAAATAGCTTCGGCGTCGACAAAGTCGTTTTTATTGCTTTTAACGAACGGGCGGACAAATTGTGGTGATATCAGCTTTGGGGAATGCCCCAACTCTTCCAACTTGCGTGCCATAAAGTGAGAACCGCCACAGGCTTCCATTGCGATGGTTGTAGCGGGGCATGTCGCCAAAAATTCGATCAACTTTGGCCGGGTAAATTTTTTACGGTAAACAGCCTTCCCGCGACGATCCTGGCAATGAATATGGAAAGAGTTTTTACCCAGATCGATACCAATGAGCGCAATGTTTTCCATGATAGTTCTCCGAATGAAAGCCTGTCCTCAGCATAGTACCGGGAAGGAGGGAGTGACCATCTCATTAAATATCCTACGCTAAAACTCTTTTTTGTACAGACTGCTATCCACTGAGCGTAATGTGCGGTATTTACCTTGTCTCAACTTGAGGTTCTTTCGGCAGACGTAATCCCCACTCAGATTTATGTGCTCCCATCCGAGCGGAAAAAGATGAGAAATAAGATGTTGATTTAGCAGGATATCTTTCCGTTTCAGAGAATCTATGGCTCTTTCTATATATACCGTATTCCAAAGTGAGATCGCCGCAGTCAGCAACGTCAGCCCACTGGTCCGGTAGTTCTGGTTTTCCAGTCCCCGATCTCTGATTTCCCCCAGTCGGTGCATAAAGACTGCTCGCGCCAGGGCATTGCGGGCCTCACCTTTATTCAACCCCGCTTGTACGCGCCGGCGCAGGGAAGGATCCCGGAACCAATCCAGCATAAACAATGATCTTTCTATACGCCCGATCTCCCTCAGTGCCTTTGCCAGACCATTTTGTTTCGGATAAAGCGGATGCGTTTATCATTGAGTGAGGCAAGTATACACGACCCCATTCATGGAAGTGATTTGAACAGTTCTGCATCCGGAAACGGGTACGATAGAAGATGATTTTAGCAAATCGTGCTTTTATGCCTTCAGGCCTCAACGCCATACTGCGCTACCCTGAATGAGGTATCCCATTTTGACGAAATATCAACCATTCTTTAAAGATGAAACGCACATCCCGGTAGACTTTCATGACCTGTGCCAGGCCCGTGGCAGGTTGGTTATAGATTGATGCTATGGACTGACACTTCTTTTAAGTAAATTCTAACTCTGTCCTGGTTCTTTTCACAAAAATGCCAGCCGCAGAAGAATTTTGTCGTGAATCTTCAAATGATAATGACCTTATTCACATAGCGCGCAGCGGGAAGATTACAGCGCGTTCCCACTCAATATACTCTCCACTGTTATTACCGAGCCCTAAAACTTAATGTGGAGTAGCTATGAATAGCAGCACGGCGTCACTACAAAAAATAAGGCAATTCGACCTTCCGGTAGCAATACTGTTGGTATTGTTGGGTTGTGTGCTCTTCTTCTTTTCCTTTGACAGACAAATCGTTTCCATTCTGAAAACCACCCTGATGCATGAAATGCATGTCAGCAATACTGATTATTCATTACTGATAACGGCGTTTATGCTGCCTTATACCATTATGTATTTTTTCTCAGGCGTACTGGTCGACAGATATGGCAGTCGATTTGTGATTACGGGGCTGATGGTATTAATGGCTGCTGCCACATTAATTACCGGGCTTGCCACATCACTCAGTGGCTTGCTGGCCGGGAGGGTATTATTAGGCATGGCTGAATCCGGTATTGTGCCAGCATTAACCCTGGCGGTATTTACCTGGTTTAAAGCCGAACAGCGGGCCTTTGCCTTTCAGTTAACCAATATTATCCAGTCGCTGGGACTCATTATTGCACCGCCGTTTGTCGCCTGGATTACCCTCTCTACTGGCTGGCGCTGGGCGTTCTTCATTCCGGCCTGTGCCGGGGTCATTATCGGTTTTCTGTGGTTTATGGCCAGCCGTCGCCCGCCGGTTGCGGTGGGCAGTGAGCCCGTGAAACTCGCGGATACCCATATTACAATGGCACAACGCTACCGACTGGTGCTGACCTCTAAGCCTATCTGGGTGTTGATTTTTGCCCGCCTGTTGACAGACCCGTTCTGGTTTTTCTATCAGTACTGGCAGGTTGGTTTTATGCAGGAAAAACTGGGGCTCTCCTTATCCCGTGTCGGGGAGTTGATGTGGTTCCCCCCGCTTGCCGCCGTGTTTGGCGTGCTGGTGGCGTGCAAGGTTTCGGACCGCCTGGTGGCGCGCGGCGTCGAGCCAACGCGTGCCCGACTTATCATTATCTGGTCGGTGACCTGCCTCTGCCCCCTTGTCTTTCTTTTGCCCTCAGTCACCAATGACATTGCCGCCACCGGCATTATGACGGTTATCAATTTCATGTGTACGGCATGGCTTAGCATGGCGACTATCATGATGGGTGGCCTTGCACCCCGAATCGCCATTGCCACTGCAATCGGTATTATGAGTGCGCTTGGGGGCATCAGTTCCATTATTTTCAATGGCTTTGTGGGCACGATTATAGACCACTTTGGCTATTCCGTCCCGATTTACGCGGGCGCACTACTTCACCCGCTGGGTGCCATTATTCTTGCAGTCTATTTTTTATCCAGGAAAAACACATTAGTCCATCAGGAGCATAGTTTATGAAACAAGATGTTATTCCCTCGCTAATAGGTGAGGCATGTGCAGATTTTACAGTTCTGTATTGCCTGGTTACGCATGAGGAATATTTGTTTGCGGCATGGTATGACCCGGCGCACCGTATTACCATTGGCTGTCGAGAACCGCTAAGTGAAAAGTGGGTGTCGTTCCAGCCGGAAGGCTTCTGGATTGATGAACGCAATCGCTATTCAAATATTACGGATTATGATTCACATAATTACCTGACGCTGGCTATTGATGCCGAAGGGTATATTCATTTATCCGGGAACATGCATGTTGATCCGTTAATTTATTATCGCTCGAAAATGCCACTGGATATCTTCTCAATACAGCCAGTGTTATCGATGGTAGGCGAACGGGAAAATCGCGCGACATACCCCCTGTTTTTTAAAGACTGCGACGGGCAATTGCTGTTTCGTTACCGCGACGGATGCAGCGGCAATGGTGATGATATTTATAACCGCTGGGATGCTCAAAACCAAAGGTGGCAGCGTTTGCTGGAAACGCCGTTACTTAATGGCGAAGGGGAGCGTAACGGCTATGCCAGGCCGCCAGTGGCCGGGCCAGACGGATACTGGCACATGATCTGGATGTGGAGAGAAACGCCGCACTGTGAGACCAACAACAATTTGTCGTATGCCCGCAGTCGGGATCTGCTGCACTGGGAAACCTCTGCCGGTAAGTCACTGACGCTACCGATTTCACGTTCGGTGGGGGAAATCGTTGACCCTGCCGCACCGGAAGAGGGACTGATCAATATGGTTCAGGAAGTGGGGTTTGATAACCAGGGGCGGCCGGTGCTTATTTTCCATCGCTACGATGAGCACGGTTATTCGCAGGCCTGGCTGGCAAGACCGGACGGCAAAGGCGCATGGCTGAAAACGCAAATCAGCCGGTGGGATTTTCGCTGGGACTTCCGTGGTCCCGGTTCCATTCCACCGGACGTGATCCTCTGTGCACCACGTCCGGTGGGCCACGCCCGGCTGGAGGTTGAATGGCAGGCGGTGAGCGCCGGACAGGGGGTGTGGGTCATTGATGAGGAAACGCTGGAGGTCATTGCCAGTAAGGCAGTTGCCCCGACCCTGTGCAATAAGCAACGCCAGTCCCGCCAGCTTATTCATCCGGACGCGGAGGTCCAGCTGGTAGCCGCGATGGACAGTGACGGACATGAACAGCGTCGCTATTGGCTACGCTGGGAAGCGCTGCCCATTTTTCGCGATGTTCCCCACACCGACGAGGTCGGGGCAACGCAGCTGGAACTGATTGATACCGGGGTCGAGTAAACAGGAAAACCCGTCATTGCGACGGGTTACTGGCATTGATTCGGCGAAATACCGAACTGCTTACGGAACAGACGTGAAAAATAGCTGATATCCGTAAAGCCGCAATGTGCTGAGACTTCTGAGACAGTCATCTGAGAAAATTGCAGGCAATACTTTGCCTGCAACAGTTTAAGCAGGGAAAGATATTGTTGTGGTGAAATTCCGGTATATTCAGTAAAGCCACGTTGCAGGGTACGGCGCGATATCGCAAACATCTGACATAATCCGTCAATGTTCAGCGGACTATCCCAGTGATTATTTAACCAGATTATTATCTGACTAATACGGTCATCGCTGGAACTAAAATCATGCGTCTTGTATCGCCATTCGTTAAGAATATGCAGCGCTTCAAGAAAAATCATCTCCTTGTGACTCTCGGCGAGAAATTTATCGGTGTATGCATTTTCACGATGAGCCGAAAGACGGCTAATCACATGCTTCATTATCCGCATATCGATTTGCCAGATATTTGTCTCTTCCGCAGAGGGGAGCAAATGGTCTATCCCTTTGATGACATTAAATTGATCGCGACCCAGATAGAGGAGATTGACCTGGTCTAAATTATTCATATTTTCAAAGAGATGGTAGTCCCGCCGGTTGAGGTAGCACAGCGTTCCGGCAGTCAATAAATACGGTTTTTCATTGATAACATGTACGCCGCTTCCATTCTCCACTAAAAATAGCTCGCAGTATTCATGGGTATGTTCGCGACTGATGCTTTTCTCCGGCTGCCAGAAATGAAATACCACCTTTTCCATAGGATGGTGGAAATGCGTATCCCTTGGAAGAACAAGAGTCATAACGAGTCCTCTTTAGTACCCGAATGCCGGGGCTGACAGATAAGAAGTACAGATTATAATCTATGGCTTGCGCAGGAAAGATAAATTGACGCTTATCACAGAAATGAAACATTATTTTATTACATAAAATGGTGTATTTTTATAAAATTATCAATGCTGTGCGGTGATGCCATTTTTACACGCAGTTTGTCGTAATAGTGCAAATGATATTGATATATTTCACAGTTATATTGTCATGGCCTTTTCCCCATTTAGCTCTTTGATAAAATCTCTTTCCGTCAGCAATACGTGATAGCAACAGATTCTGTGAAATTAATCCACGTGCGATTTCTGATGTTAGCAGTTGCGCACACGAATCGTGTCGGGATGAATTTAAACTACCCATAGTGTTATTCTGGAATAATAGACATGATAATCAGAAAGGTCGTCCTGGCGGGTGTCGCATTAAGCATTTCATATCCGTTGTTTGCCGCTGAAATATATAATAAAGACGGTAATCAGCTGCAACTTACGGGTGCGGTGCATGCCCGACATTATTTTAGTGATGATACGTCATTGAACGGAGACAACACGTTTATTCGTTTTGGCTTTAAAGGGAAAACGCGCATTAATGAATGGCTGGCGGGTTACGCCCAGTGGGAGGCGAACGTTCAGGCTAACCATACGGAATCCGGCAGCGATGCGCAGAGCGGGAACGCCACCCGTCTGGCCTATGCCGGGTTGAATGCCGACACATACGGTTCTCTGGATTATGGCCGTAACTGGGGGATTGATTATGATGTGGCCTCCTATACGGACTATGCGCCAATTTTTAACAACCTGACCTTTAGTGCAGGCGATAATTTTATGACCGGCAGGGGAACAGGTTTATTGACATGGCGTAATCACGATACTTTTGGCCTGATTAACGGTCTTGATTTTGCTGTCCAATACCAGGGAGCTAACGACAGTTCCGAAGCAACGGGCAGCAGTCGTTCAGCAGTAAAACAAAACGGTGAAGGCTACGGAATGTCGCTGACCTGGCATGCCACGGATGCCGTCAGCATTGTCGGCGCGGGTTCGTCATCACGGCGTACAGAGGCCCAGCAGGCGCTGTCGCTGGGTAAAGGTGATTATGCGGACATGTGGGGCGGTGGGATCAAATACGCCGGTAAGCAGCTGTATCTGGCGACCATTTATGCCGAAACCCATAACCTGACCCCGATAAAATCACTGGGCTATGCCAATAAAACCCGTAACTGGGAAGCGGTTGCCGGATATCAATTCAATAACGGTATTAAACCGCAGGTCGGTTATTTCTGGTCCAGAGCACTGGATGTGGAAGGCACCGGTAAAGTGGATTTAATCCGCTATGTTGATTTGGCCATGATGTATTACTTCAACGACAATATGGTTACCTATGTTGACTATAAAATAAATACGCTCGACAGTAATACCAAATTCGGTATTAAAAATGATGATGTTATTGGCTTTGGATTAACCTATCATTTCTAATTACTCACCATAATAAAAGCTGGAAGGGATATTCGGCTTTTATTGTTGCGATGTATTTTGTGAGGAGGACACGATGAACACAGCCGGGATCCTGATTGATAATGGCTTTGAAGATGCGGAAGCTGTTGTCGTTTATAGCTTACTCAGAGACGCCTGTATTGATGCCGTTCTCATTTCCTGTTCAGAAACCACGGCAGTAAGCGCCTATTTTGGCAGCAGAATCAAAGCCCACCATCGGTTAAGTGACGTTTCAGACCAGTTTTTTGATGCGCTGATCCTCTGTAGTGGAAAAAGGTCCGAGGAGAGGATTGCGAAAAACCCGTTGGCAATTAGCGTTATCAGCCAGCACGATCGTGCAGGAAAATTTCTCTGTGCCATTTCGTCCGCCAGCGTGCGCATTCTGGCGGCGAATCAGCTGCTTCGGGGGCGGCGATTTACCTGTTCGGCTCCGTTCTGGTACGGTATTACAGACGGTATTTATCAACCACAGGATCTGCTGGTTGATGATAATCTGATCACCGCACGCGGTCTTGGAGTGGTCGAACCATTTACCCGGCAGATTATTGATAAATTGCATGAGAAAAAGGCATTTTCATAGGCATGATAAGGGGGATGTGATGTTTTGTTTTTATAACGAAAGTGAAGAAGAACAGGTAGCAGATGGCGTTTCCCGCCGGGTGCTGGCGCACGGTGGGAAAATGATGTCAGTGGAGGTCACCTTCCAGAAAGGTGCTATCGGGCCTCTGCATCGCCACCCACACGAACAGCTCACTTATGTTCGTTCGGGGCGGTTTCGTTTTACGATTGGCGATGAAACCCATGAGGTCAGCGCAGGGGACACGCTCTATAAACGGCCGGATATCCTTCACGGCTGCGTTTGCCTGGATGCGGGGGGTGTTAATCGACATTTTCACCCCACAGCGGGAAGATTTCCTGCCATAAGCGCCTGACATGCCACGGACGTTAAAGTAGTGTTACTTGGCACTGGCATTAAAAATGGTCATTATGGTGGTTTTGACAAGGTTGGATCCCAGATTTATTTTAATAATTAGTGAGTCACAGGCAAAGTCGATCCTAGTCAGAGGAGCCAGATTCAACGCCCAATCTTTACAAAAGATCGGGGCGTTTTCGTTTACGCCGTTTTACGAAGCCTGTCTGAGATGGATTTAACAGGCCAAGATGAAAACGCTTCCCGATGTAGGTTAATTTTACCCGCTGCATCGGGCAAAACGGGTGGTCAAGTCCGGGATTGGGTGAGTTCGATAATGGCGAGCCCCCATATGTCCCTTACCGATACGAAAATCCGCACCCTCAGAGCTTCTGATAAACCCTTTAAAGCTTCCGATTCCCACGGACTGTATCTGCTGGTCAAGCCGGGCGGCTCCCGTTACTGGTATCTCAAGTATCGTATTAACGGAAAAGAATCCCGTATTGCACTGGGTGCCTGGCTTGCCGTCTCTCTCTGACGCCCGCCAGCAGCGTGAAGGTATAGCCCCCGACACTACCGTAAGTCTAAGCTGGGTTAATAGCCTTTACGAGATATTGGCAATATTTATCTGGTTATCGACGCGTCAGCCACGGGGGACCTCTGGGCAGCATTGTTTCATTACACTTACCCATTGAACTCACAGCGAGAAGTGGACGTAACTAGCTGTTCGGCATAATTAATAAGCTGTGGGAGCAGTCCCAGCTAACGCCATAACTGATAACCCAGTATGCTTAAATATGTTCTGCGCAACCAAATAAATTATGATAATGGTTGGACTAAAAATGCCAGTTACAAACATAAAAATTAATAAGAAAAAAACAGGTACTGCTCAAGTTATGGTAATGCTTCAATTATATTTTTATACTGACCGGCGTTAAATATAGCTCTACTACCACCTTCTATTCCCAATGAAGGGGGGCTGGTGACCTGTGTTGATAAGCTAATATCATTTTATTTCATAGACATAGGTCAACCTTATATGTATATAAATAAGGTTGACGGCAGATATTTTTTTCTGACGCCGGGAACATACAATACCTGTAATCTGCATGGCGTTAAAATTTACTTTCGAGCAGTCCAAAATTCTTTCTGCAATTTGAGTGTTTCCTTTTCAATTTCATAAACCGGTCCGGTCAGTTCAATTTTTTTCTGTCCATGCTTAAAAATATACGATGCAGGAATACTCATGGTCGGATTTTCATCATGATTCCCTGTACACTCAAAGAGATGCTTTTCACTCATTCCATACACAACCCGACCAATATTGGCCCAGTAGATGGTTCCGGCGCACATGCAGCATGGCTCAACCGCAGTATATAAGGTGCATTCCCAAAGGAATTCAGCAGGAAAATTACTTGCCGCTATTCGGGCAAGCGTCGATTCTGCATGATTAACGGTATCGATATTACACTGTGTTAAAAGTACGGTTTCTTTGTCGGGAGCAACCAGCACTGCACCGAAAGGGTGTTTACCTAAGGCGATAGCACGTTTTGCAACCTCATTCGACATTCTCAAAAATCTAATATCCGTTGCGTTATTCATCTCCTTCTCCTTTTTTAAAGTTCAATAATGCATTCAGCAAAACAGCGGTAAGCCCCCCCATAAAAATGCCGCTGTCAAAAAGCAGTTTTAACGATGAAGGAAGGGATTTAAACAATGCCGGGAAAGCCATAGGGATAACTCCGATGCTTATTGATACGGCAATAATGATAATATTATTGTCATTTTTAAAGCTGACATCTTTAAGTTGCTGGATGCCAGCGGCCAGTGTCATGCCAAACATCAAAATGCCAACACCGCCCAGTACCGGTCGCGGAATAGCAGAAACAATTGCGCCAAGTTTAGGAAACAGGCCGAGTAAAACAAGTATCACGCCTGCGGCAACCAGCACCAGACGACTGGTGATACGCGTGAGCATGATCAACCCGGCGTTTTGAGAAAAGGCATTGTAAGGAAAACTGTTAAAACAACCGCCTACCATTGTTGAAAGACCATCAGCGCGAATCGTATCGGCAAGACGTTGTGATGTCGTCGGACGGCCAATCAGCTTGTCTATCAACAGGACATTGCCTGTTGTCTCTGTCATGACAATGATCATTGCCAGACAGGATACGAAAACAGGAACGGGTGAAAACACCGGTAGGCCAAAAGAAAAAGGCATACTGATGCCAATCCATGCGGCATGACTTACGGCTGCAAAATTGGTTAATCCTGCTATAAAAGCGATAAGGGTTCCAGCCAGCATGCCCACAAGTATACTGAAATTTCGGATGACGCCATGCGTTTTACAATAGAAAAATAATGTAATCATCAGGGTAGCCAGGCCCAGTAATAAGTTGGGCAGGTTGGCAAAATCAGGCGCATCAGGATTACCTCCGCCAATCCAGAGTGCCGCAGCGGGCATCAGAGAAATGCCAATGATAGTAATAATGCACCCAATCACAATGGGCGGAAAAAAACGAACTAAACGGCTAAAAAGCGGAGCGATAAGAATAGTAAATAATCCACACGCGATTGCAGAGCCAAAAATAGTAGTAATTCCATATTCCTGACCAATTATCACCATAGGTGTCAGAACGATAAATGAGCATCCCTGGATTAATGGCAGTCGTCCGCCAAACCGACCTATGCCAACAGACTGAAGCAGCGTGGCGAGTCCGGATGTCAACAGGCATGCGTTAACGAGCGTAACCGTTTGAGCCCCGTATAAGCCTATGACCGATGCAAGGATTAAGGGTACCGTTACCGTACCTGCGTACATAACGAGAACATGTTGTAAGCCCAGCGAAGCTATTCGCCTGACACTCAGCGAGCTTTCAGCTTTTTTTTCTGTAATCGACGTTTCCATAAATATCCTCAGTCGTACTTTTAAAGAGTAGGACGCTCACTTTATAAGTAAAAAAATGGTACAAGTGAGTGAGCTATTTTCAAAAAAGTTGAAAGCTGGGGGGATTTTGAAATATTCATTGGAACAACTTATGACGTTTGAACAGGTAGCCAAATCAGGCTCCTTCTCTTCTGCTGCGCGCCAAATGAAGAAATCCCAGTCTTCAGTGAATATGGCGATGAGCAATCTGGAGCTTGAACTCAACATTACCTTGTTTGAGCGGACGCCACGGCAGGTGCGACTTACTCCAGAAGGGAAGGTTCTTTGGGAGTATGTAAAAACAATACTGGAAAGATGTCAGGCTTTTGATCAACGAGTGGCAGCATTCAACCAACAAATTGAGAGCCATGTCAGTCTTGCAATTGAACTTCCTTACGTCACGATTGTGAATCGCCACGGGTTTAACAGACACCTCAGAGTCATTTAAGATGGCTTAAAGAGAGGTGCCCATGAGCGGTAAGCGTTATCCCGAAGAGTTTAAAATTGAAGCAGTCAAACAGGTTGTTGATCG
>NZ_JADGMI010000002.1 GCF_015234305.1 Superficieibacter sp. 1612_C1 | reverse complement strand
CCCCTCGCCCGCCACGCTGCCGTTAACCTGCCACGCGCCATTCTTCGGCAGGCGCCACCCTGTCTGACCATCAACAAAGTTACTCGACTGAAGAGAATCGCTGATTTTGGCGAAATCAATGCTCGCATCCTGGATCATCGCCGAGCGCAGATATGCCGTCGCGCCACTCACCGCAAACGCCAGCACCCGGCCACCGGCCGCATTCGGGTTATAAATCCCGAACTGGTCAGCGTCGATAAGAAACGCGGAGGTGCCTCCGGAGCCATCAATACCCAGTTGAATACCGGCCGCGTAGGAGCGCCCCTGAGCATCAACCTGAACCTTAACACCCCACTGCGCCGACAGCTTGCCGGACACATCCGCCAGCGCGGAAGACGTCACCTGGATAGCGGCGGCATTATCACCGACGCTGGCCTGCAGGGTGTTCATCTGCTGCGCCACCGCACCCGCTTCATTCGCGATGGTCACATTCACCTCGTTGATGGAGGCAGTGATTTTCGTGTCGTTGCTGACGATTTCGGCACGCTGCTCGTAAAATCCTCTGAACTGCGCGAACCCGGCCTGGGCAATAGATTCAACGGTCTGGTTCAGCCCCGACTCCGCGCCCTCCACACGCGTTTTCAGCTCACTGACAGACTTGGTATTGGCGGTAATATCCTTGCCCTGCTGGGTAACAGTGGCGTTGGTCTGCGTCAGCGCGCTGGATTCCGCCTTGTTGCCAAGGTTCGTATTGAGCGACTGAATGCTCTGGGACTGAGCCGTCAGCGTATCACCCTGGTTTTTTACCGTCGTCTGCAACTGGCTGACTGCCGTCGCCGTCGCCGCATTGGCTTTAGCGTCGGTAACATCCTCCACGCGAATGTTATCGATCCACATCTTCCCGGCTTTCAGCAGTGAGGAAATAGCCAGGCGGACCAGTAAATCAGCGGTCGGAGTGTACTCAAAGGAAAACTCGGTCCACACTGTCGCCAAAGATGAACCTGAGCCTTTGAAGTTCACTTCTGCGATAAAGGCGTTTGACTCGCTCTGACGAATAGACGCTTTCGTGTTACCCCACCCGGTCGTTGCATCCACGCTCGCATCGGACGAAAACTTAGCCATCAGCGAAACGCGATAGGTCCGGTCTTTGAGCATCGTCAGGCCACGCTGGAACATAAGCATATTGGCCGTGCCGGAGTACTCGAAGCACTTCGTGCCCAGATAGGGGGACGTCGTGACTACCGCTGGCAGCGGCGAACCCTCCCAGAATTCAGGGCCGCTTTCGCCGCTGCCGTTGGCGATCATGTTTTCCGTGTCGGCGGCGGCGTCCTTCAGCGTTGACTTAAGTGCCGTCGTTGCGGTGGCATTGGCAACCGTATCCTGCCGGGTGGTGGTCGGAGGAATAGCCAGCGGATCATTCAGTCCTATTGGGCTGATGGTAATATCGTTCTGAGTGAAATCAGTGGTCCTGATAACAGGATCAGGCAGGGACTTCTGCAGAATAAAATTGTAGTTAGCCCCGCCCCGGAGATAGACATACTCCTGAGAGCTGCGGCTCATCTGATTTATTCCGACCGCCGGAGATTTCGCGGCAAACGTGTACTGGAATTCCTCAATATTCCGGTCAATGCTATTTGCTCCCCACCCACTCCCGATCGTCGTCCACTCAAGCGTCAGCCCAAAGTTTTTGTTAGTGTGGGTACTCCAGACTGGTTTGGTCCAGTCACTGGTCGAGTTAAACGGACGAACAACGCGGATGCGCTGCCTTATCTGGGCCTGGTTAGCCAGTGCGAGCGTTACGGGATAATACGTATCCGGATCAAGTGCTGACAGGTCCACCCTGACAGTTTTTGTTTCAACTGCATCAAGCCGTTCACTCTGGCCTTTTACCGAGGTTTCCAGCTCGTTAAACGCACTGGCATCTGCCTTATTTTTAAGGCTGTTATTCAGCCCTGTGATCGCCGTCTGCTGGCTTTCAATGTCGCCTTCCGTATCGGTTACACGCTGGCTCAGCTGATTTAACGCCTGCTGACTGGCTTTCCCTCCCACATCCGTTTTCAACTGAGTGATGGCGTCGGCCTGGGTGCTGATATCTTTACCCTGCTGTGTCACCTTAGCGTCAAGCGCGGTAGTGGCGGAGGCATTAGCGTTAGCAATCGCCGATGCGCCAGCGCCCAGACCAACCATCGTCCCGTTAACGAACTCAATGGCCGCGAAAACGCGTGCGTCGGCTGAACCGCCAACCGGGCTGACCAGCTCCTGCCCGTTGCCTTTGCCGATGCCTTTACAGCCCAGCAGGATGTACGCGCTGCGGGAAACCATCAGGTTCATCGCTTCACGACTGCCGCCCAGGCTTTCGATCGCATCATAGATCCGCGACTTACTACCGTTTGGCTCGTCGTAAGTGGTTACCGCTACATATGTCCCGTTGGCCAGTGCCGCTACCGCATCGTTAAATGCCGCTGACGCTGCTGCCGCGTTGCCGTAAAGATCGAAGTTCGTGGCGGTGAATGAAGTGGAGCCGTCCGCATTGGTTCTGAAAACTGACAGCATGTATGACCGCGCCGGTGTCGCCAGCTTAGTGCCATCTTCCTTAAAAATACCCGCGGCCCCAATACCACCAGTGCCACCACTGCCGACTGATACAGCCCGATAGACAGTTCGTCGACCGATACTGGCCTGCACCTGTGTTAATGCGGTGCCCTGTGCATCCACTGTATCGCCGATAGCTTTCACTTTCCCGTCCAGCGTGGATACAGCGCCAGCGTCGGCTTTCGTCTCAATGGCTTTTATATCGGTGATATCCATGACACGAACAAAGTCGATATCCATCGACCCGGCGCTCATGTATGAGCCTACAACGATCTTAGCGACAATATCAGAGCTACCCACCTTGTAATCAAGAGTGCGTTCTACCCACGAAGTCGGGAGCGGATTTTCGTTAGCGCCAAAGGCTACAGCGGCAATGAGTCCATCAGAGGCATTATTACGAAGCGCTAATTTCGTATTACCGGTTCCCCCGTCAACCGCATCAGCCGAGAACCTGCACATAGCTGAAATGCGATAGGTGCGGCCTTTGAGCAACAGAATTCCACGCTGTGCAACTGATGAGGTGCCATTAGGATAAGCCGAGAAGCGAAGGATCTTATCGCCGCTGTACGACCCGCCGTTAATAATGGTCTGATACTGACGATTTGCGCGGTCATCCCAGTAATCAAAATCAGACTCAAACGAGCCGTTGGTCAGCATGTTGGCCGCATCAATATTGGCATATTTCAGTGACGCACTGATGTTGGTGATCGCCTTGCCCTGGCTAGTCTGGGCATCCGTCAGCGCTTCCAGCGACTGCTGTACCGTCGCTTTGTTGCCGTTGAAGTTCGTCTCCAGTGCTTCAACGTCTTCGGCGAGGGCCTTCTCCGAAGAGATACGCACCTGGCGTTCGTTGTAAATCAGCCCGCTGGTCAGCTTAGACGGATCGGTGCCGTCGGTACCGCCGCGCAGCTGCGCCGCCAGGGTACTGCGTGCCGTGGCTTCGGCAGAGTCTGCCGCGATACGCGCTGTCGCTTCATCCTCGAGCGCCGCGGTACTGGCACCCGGTGCCGGTCGACCCACCGCTATCCAGTCAATCAGGAAATAATCGCTGGCGGTCTGTGTTGCACCAATATCCAGGCGGATCTGTGCCACGTTCGCCAGGGTATTCCATTTAATATCGCTGAAATCAATTGTGGCCACGCCGCTGGCATCAAAAGCAGGCTCAGGCAGCGTCACCATATTCGTGTCGTTAAAGGCCGCCGTATCGCGCCAGCGCAGCTGACCACGCCAGGCTGGTTTGCCTACTTTTCTGATACGCAGCTTAACGAAGCGATAAGACGCCGCATCTACTGCCAGCGATGCCGGAGAGACAACGTAAGGGTTATTAGCGTGGTTCGCCGGGCGCAAGCAGTTATCGACCACCGTCGGTGTGCCGTTGCCGGTCCAGCCTTCAACACCCGAAGAATTGAAATGCCAGATTTTCAGGGAATCGAACTGCGTGCCGCTGCCCGCCGCCACCTGCGCGATCGACTGCGCCAGAGAGTCCGTTTTGTTCTGAATAATCAGGTTGGTTTCAGAAATTGCCGCCTCGCGCGTCAGCTGCTCGTTAAGCAATCCATTCGCTGCATCAGCTGCGACCTGCTGATCCTGCTGGGCGCGCGTTGTTGCCTCCGCCGCGATCGCCGCGGTCCGGTCGCTGGCTTCTTTGGTCAGCGCCTGGCTGCGGGCGGTTGTTTCCTTCGAAATAGCCGCGGCGCGATCAGTGGCTTCTTTGGTGATGGCAGCCGAGCGGTCAGAAACTTCTTTCTGAATGGCGTTAACGTTGTCCTGAATCGACTTATCCAGCTCTTTGTACGTGTCGGTGTCGCGGATCGCCTCGTCCATGTTGTCGATGTAGTCAGCAACGTTATCAGCTGGCATACCGCTGACCCAGCCGGTCCAGGCGCTCTGGTTACCGTTTTTGTCCACCAGCCGCGCACGGTACCAGAACGTCACGCCGAATTTCAGGCCGAGCTGCTGGTATGTCTTTTGCGGGTACGGCACATCGGCCAGCAACAACGGATTTTCGCCGGTGGACGCCGCGCTGTACTGGATCTCGGTTTTGAGCGTATCCCCGGTACCGGCCGGAAAATCCCAGTTTAGTACGACACCAAAGACAATCCCCTCAGTGCGCAGGCCTGTTGGTGCAGGCACGGCCCCGGTACGACCTTTAAGGTGCGTCAGGACTGATGTTGTCCACAGGCTTGATGCACCACCAGAGTTGATAGCCCGTACTCGTACCAGATAATCACCTTCGAAAATACCAGGTACTTCAGCACTTCTCAGGCCAGTCTGAGGTGTGTTGATCCACTCATTGTCCCCGCGCTTCCACTGCATCTGATAAGCCACGATATCAGCCTGCGGCTTGCCGTTTTTATCCTGTGGCGCATTCCAGATAGCAACAAGCGTGGCGACACGCTGCCCCTGTCGGACAGCATCGTAACTCGAAACGTTAACATCACCGGGCTGCGACACCAGACCAGTGGGGATCAGACTGATTGGCGGGATATCCAGCCGAGCGTTGTTATCCACTGCATCATATTTTGAGGCGTTATACTCCGCACCCGTAATGGTGTACGTGTTTTCTTCATCATTAAACGTGAGATTGGTAACACGAAAATATTGCAGTCGCAGCTGGCCTGCATCGATAACAAAAATTGCATTTGGCGCAGGCTCTGCCTTGAACGGCGTGGCGATAATCAGTTGAGAACCATTTACCGCCTGAATGGTTCGGCTTTCGACTATCCCGCCATTCGTGCGGATCATCAGCGTATCGCCAGGAACAGCACTGGTGCCACGGTCAGTAAACACGGCTTTTATTGAACCGTCGTAACCGGTTATGCGCCCGCCATATACGCGCCCGGAAACGCGCTCATCTGCGAACGCAAAGACCGTACCGGGTATGTAGGCGAATCCATCAAGCCCGGTCTGCAACGTGATGATGCGATCAAGCGAGTTGGAATAAACTGCCCATCCGCCGCGGCGCTGTGCCTCGCTTTCGCGGGAACAACCGATGGCAGTGAGCTGTGTCTGCTTAAATTTGAACTGTTTTACCAGGTCAGGAAACATCACTGCCGTGGTACGGTCCTGGTAATGGTTATCCGGATCGCTGAAATTGATCAGCGCAGAACTATAGCGATTCTTCTCGCTGCCGCTGGAGTAACTCGGTTTGCCCACCACTGAAGCACGGGTGAGGATTTGCAGCTTCGAAGTATCTGCAGGCATGTCGGAAACAACGTTAAACATGTTGTTGCCCCAGAACGTCATGCCGTTGAAACCTGCAGCAATATCTTTGATCACCTGCCAGGCGTCAGCCTGAGACTGGATGTATACGTCGAAGATGAAACGCGGTTCGGTACCGTTGCCGCCCTTACCGTCAGGCACACGCTGATCGCAACGCTGGGCGATACGGTAGAGTTCCCATTTGTCGAGCATTTCAGGCGTTACGCGGCGCCCCAGGCCAAAGCGTTGTTCAGTCAGTACGTCGAACCAGATCCACGCCGGGTTATTCGTCCAGCTCCATTTGAATGTGCCATCCCATGTGCCACTGTAAGTACGCGCTATCGGATCATAGTTCGAGGGGATCCGGATGATACGGCCTTTTGGCTTACAGGAAATTTTTGGCGTATCACTGAAGGTTTTTGCATTAAACGAGGCGTATAACAGCGCGGTGTGCGGGTAGCGCAGACGGGCATCGATCACCTCAGTAATGGCCTGGACTTGCGTCTTGTTCTGCAAAAGCTGGCTTGTGCTATCGGCAGTATCGCGAACAACACGGATTTGCCAGCCCGTGCTGGCTTTTGGCAGATTAATACGGTGAGTGAGTTCATACAGCGAACTGAGTTTTTCTGTCACCGTTTTGGTCATGACTGTTTCATAAGAACCGCCATCCGTGGCCACATCGATATGGTAAGAAACCGTGGTACCGACAATATCACCGTCATTTTCCTGCTGCTGCAGGCCATTAATACCAATGCGCACCAGCACAGCGTCAATCTGCGTATTGCTGATAGCACGCGTCCACGGCGTAGCTTTTGTAATCGAAACGCCAAGCCTGGTTTCGTTCTCCACCGCAGGGAAGCCAGGAATAGGTTCCTGCGTCTGCGTTCCCGGACGAAAATCCCAGGAAACGTTTTCAAAATTCATGGTGCCGTCGGCATTGCCCAGCGGCGTACCATCAAGATAAATTCGCGTGGCATCCAGGCCACCCGCAAATTCACCCTCCCCCAGCGCCAGCAGCATGCGGCAACGGGCCATTGACTGAGCTGAATCCGGCTGTTCTACGGGAGTATGCTGTTTCTGGCTACCGCCCTTTGCACCAATGATCGTTGCCATATTGCGTCCATAAAAAAACCCGCCGAAGCGGGTTATGAGTTTTGGGTAATAAAAAACCCACCTAAGTGGGCAATCGTCAGTTTAACGGCAATGGCTTAACGTCCACATTGCCGCTAGGATCTGCAAACAATCTAACAGCTTTAGTCTGATTAGCGTTGAGGTTGATATCGCGTCCACTGGGAACCGCATCAGATATACACATTTTTCCTTCACCTTTAACCGCTACATTCCACTCGCCTGGTTTAAGATAAAATGTAGCTTTTTCGCCAGGATCTAATACGGCTGCCTTAATGTTGTTAAGATAAACGCCTGTAAAACAAGCGCTACCCAAGTAACCTTTATCACGTACAACAATAAGCTTTGCGTTAGCCTCTTCATTTGGAGTTTGGTACATCAAAACTCTTTCTTGCGACGCTGGCTTCGCGTCACTGGGCAAAACTGCAGTAGTAGCGCACCCATATAGTCCAAAAAAAGTAACCAACAAAAATATTCTTTTCATTTTCATAGTCTCAGAGCTTTAGGCAGCTTAAATTTTATCATTGAGAAGCTCGAATGCCAGGCTTTTGAGCAAGGCAGAGACTTCAGATATCCTCGGCCACGATCCCCGCGCTGATGATGGCTCCCCCGATTTCACGTTCGCCGTACAGGACAGGCACAGGATTACCCATAGCGATAGTGTTCACAGCACCTCCAAAAGCATATGAAGGTCTGTTATCGGGATCTTCGCGGCTTTGAAGTCCGTTCGGTTGGGGAGATAGCATCTGATAGACGCCACCAGCCATCATTCCGACGCCTGCGCTTATCATTGCACCTCCTACTGGAGCCGCCCAACCGTATGAAAGTCCAGTAACAAGAATGCCCGCCACTACCATCACTGCGCCAAGTATGGTCTGAAACAGCCCGGCTTTCTTTGCCCCTTCCATCACCGGCGCGATACGTATATCGCTTTCGCCGCCAAGGCTTTTATAGTCTTCCACCCCGATATTCCGTTTCCCCCGGAATACAGCGAATACCATGCCGTTCTTTTTGGCATTCATCAGGTATTCTTCGAGGCCGTCAAAGTTTACGCAAAGTGCCTTAACCGCTTCGGCTGATGTCTGAACTGCCATCTTGTGAACACGTCCGAACCGGGCACCGAGTGCGCCATAAAGACGAATAGTTGTTAAACGCGCCATGGTTTAATCTCCTCAGGTAAATTTTTGTGTCGGACACAGATCATCGTCCGGTCCCGAAAATAACCGCGCGCGTAAGGCGTAACGCATGACGGCTGGCCGTAAAGGTGGTGAAGCAGTTCGCCCTCCTCGGTGATAATCCCCGCATGGTTCCATTTGTCGGACTGCACCTGCATGATCACCATGCAGCCGGGCATCGGATCACTTTCAACAAACCCTTCTTTCTGCCAGTTATCGAAATAGAGGTTGTCTGGATACTGGCTTTCCCACCAGGGGTAATCCACGCGGAAATCGTTGAGCGTAACGTCCTGTATGGCGTGCCAGTCCATGATCAGCCCCCAACAGTCGTGGGAGCCGAGAATAAACGGGCGGCCTATCAGCGAAATGGCATCAGGCGTAATCTCGGCATATTCGTCGCAGTCAGGCGCATAGATGCCCCATACAACACCAGACTGGTTGCACTGCTGCCGATCGAGATCGGAGGGAATGGGCCGGGCTCCATCGCCAGGGTGGGAGTGGATAACCCGGATAATGGTTCCGGCATCTTCAGCATCAGCCCAGCGCTCACCAGCTATACGAAAGTGCTCTGCCGGATTTTCGTGACTATTCGGCGTCGGCACATAGTGCTGACGTCGGCCATCCTGAATAACGAAGCCGCAAGCCTCGCGTGGTGATTCCTCCAGCGCATGCGCCCGGATCGCCTTCATAATCGTTTTATTCATTGGGAACCTTAGCGAGAAATGAGAACGGTGCTGGGATAGCCACCAAAATCGAGTACGGCAGTGTTTGGTTCCGCCAGGCCATCACCGAAGCGTTTTCGGCAGTCGCTCAGGCACCCCCCGCACATATCCAGCGCCGGGTCGATTACCGGATTGCCTTTGGCATCGAAGTAAGCGGTGCCGTTATAGGTACAGCCGTCGCCGCTGCGGTACTGACCGCGCAAGGCCCACTCACACAGTGACGTTATCTGACGGGTGGGAATAACCAGCCCCTGAAGATCCGCCGGGCTGCTGAGGGACCAGGATACCGTTTCATCGTCTTCTGATGTTTTGGTATCAAGCCAGAAAGTCTGGAGAGAGAACATCGTTGGATCGGCTGTCGGGTTAACGCCGCCGGGAAAGTTAACCGCATCGAGATAAACGGCATAAGTATCGATGATGCTCACCCTGGCATTGACCATGTCTTTAAACTGAAGGCAAAGCGCAGTGATATGTCCGTCAAGATTCGACACACTCAGCTTAGGCTCTGCCGCCTGCTCAGTTGATAACTCAAGATCGGTTATCTGGAACGGCCAGAAATCAAATAGCCTGGGGTAATTTTTCTCGTCAACGCCAAAAGTTATGGGCTTCGGACCCAGCTTATTTTCATCACCGTTTGCCGCATTGATTTCGGCAGGTGTATGAGGAAAGGGTGAGTAGTGAAAACGGTGGATCCCACCGCTGAATTCTGAGGCATCTACTTCAACCAGGCGGACCCTGCCGCCCGGTGCCAGCATTGCCGCCTGATCGACAAGTGCCATTATGCATAGACTCCATAGGCGCGTTTGATGGTAAAGGTCAGCTCAGCAACATTACTGCTCAGCTGATTCTTCCTAACCGAATCAGCTACGACACGATAAAGCCCCTTATCTTCACCCGGCGGCGTAATGATGAATGCTTTAACCGTATGGGCCAGCAGGAAAGTACGGATTTCATTAACCTCGCCGTCTTTGCCTATGTATTTCATCGGAACCTGAACCGCAGTGGAGTTAATGCCGTTCTCAGCAATTTGTTCGTACCCGTCACCGAACTGGGCAGCGCGGATCGTCTGACTGTATTCAATCGCGCCGGCACCCAGCTGCGCGGGCCACTTATAGGTTTCAACCATATTTACTCCATAAAAAAAGCCCACCGGAGTGGGCTATCTGCCTTTGCTGAAGTTATAGATTAGCCCTCCGGGCTTCAGGTGTTTCTGCACAACCGAAGTGGCCGCGTTCCGCACCTCTTCAGCCAGAGCACGGCCCAGGGCATCGCCCGTGCCGCTGGTTTGCGCAGAAGCATTGCCATTTACATCAACATTTACGGTTGTTTTAATCACGGGTGCAGTACTCGCTGCGCCTGCGCCTCCCGACAGACCATACCGCGACGCGCGGCCGACAACGCCACCATCTGCATAACCCTGCGCATTGCGCATGATTGCGTAAAGGTTATCCACTCCCAGCGCGCTTGTTGCTTCTTTCGTGAAAACAAACTCGCCGCCATGCACGACACCCTTGGGCTGATATTTACCGCCATCACCTGTGTAGCCACCAGAATCAAACTCAGGAATATAACCACCGTTCCACGCTGGACGGTAAGACGGAACAGCGAAAGACTGCCCTGCGCCACTTCCTGAAGATGAGGTCCCGCCAGCAATCCATCCCATTGCAGCCTGGACGGTATAAGCGACCAGCAGTCGGTTGACGACCTCTGCGATCATTTTCATCATTGAAGCAGCAAAGCTCCTGAAGCTGGCCGTTCCTGTCGTCACAAGATTTGTGAGCATATCGGAAATGCCGCCGAGCGTGGACTGCGCCACGTTCTGCATGGCAGAGAAAACATTCGTCGCTGAATCCTGGTATTCAGCCCACCCCTTTTTCGCCCCCTTCAGCCAGTCACCACGAAGCTCATCCTCAGCGGTGAAGTAATCATTAGCAGCTTTAAGCTCCTGCTTATAACCTCTATCATCAAGACTACCCCCAGCATTCAGCCAGCCACTGCGCAGCTGTGAAAGCGCAGTCTCCCGGCTCGCCAGCCGGTCACTCATCACGGAACCCGTTTCAAGCGCGGCCTGCTTCTCTGCCATCTGTGTGACATATTTGCTGGCTGTATCCATCCGTTTGTTCAGTTGCTCCTGCGCGGTGATCTGATCGCCGAGGAGAGCTTTCTGTTGCGCAAGTTGCAGCACCTGGTTTTTGCTCGCCAGCAGAGACTGTTCCTGCTTCGATAATTGCCGGGTGCGCGCAGCCGCCTCAAGGACGGCAAACTTAGATTCAGTGGTATACAGATCTTTGCGCTGCTGACTGATCGTGTCATTAACAGAGCGGTGATCCTGAAGGGTTTTCAGCTGTGCCTGGAGGGCCAGTAATTCGGTCTGCCCGGCATCTTCCATGCGCTCACCGGCAGGAACAGTGTATGACTTCGTCTTTGGAGTTTTGGGATCCTTATATTTATCATCAATATTCTTTCTGAGCCTTGCCTCTTCCTCTTTGCTTATTTGCGCGCCATCCCTGATGGCTTTCGTCAGGAGCATATGCTCCTTGGCACGCTTTTGCTCATTGTTGAGAGTCTGCTCAGTCAGTTTATTGACGTACTGCTGAGCGGTAACTGCCTTTTGCTCCTTCTGATTCCTTTCATCAATGATGCCGTTGATCACGCCTTCAGTCGTTTTCTGACTCTGAAGGATACTGAGATTATTTTTCAGCGTATCGCGTGTACGTCTCGCCCGGTCAATATCATCGGATTTCCATGCACCGTAAGGCCCAGCGTTTTTTGCAGCACCGGATTCAAGATCTGATAGCGCTTTTTCAGCCCTGTCCAGATCGGCGCTCATATTTTCAATTTTGGTATCAATGGATGTTTCCCGGCCGATATCAAGCATGGAATCCCACGCTTTTTTGGCGGTGTCACCCACAGATCTCCATGCTTTTTCCAGAGAACCCAGATTTTCCTGGATGTCATTGGCCCTTGTCTGAACAACAGACGAAAAATTCTCTGTCGCTATACGAACTGCTTCCTGCTGGTTTCCCTGATCCTGTAATGCCTTAACCTGGTTGTAGGTAGATAAGGTTAAGAAATGGTATTTGTCATTGAGCTTAGTGAGAGCTTCTACCGGGCTTTGAGCGATGGAGTTAAAGTCACTAACCAGTTCCTCAGTTGCAATACCCGCCGCATCGTTCATAGACACGATCGCAGTGGTGACTTTTTCCAGCGAGCCACCCGCCACCCGCCCCGATGACACAAGCTGGCTGAGAACATCGGCAGCAGCACCCGTTGTATTATCTGAGGCCTGCGCAGCTCTGGCTGCTATATCGGCCAGCTGGCCTGATGTTTTACCGATAATGTTACCGCTAAGTATCAGTGACTCATTAAAACGATCCTGCTCTTTGCTCCCCTTGAACCAGGCATAAGCCAGGGTGCCGAGGGCAACAACTAAGCCAGCAATGCCGATGCGTGTAGGGTTGATAAATGCGCTGAACTTATTCGCATTTTCAGCGTTCTCAGCCAGAGCATTTGCATTCTCAGAAAGTGAAGAACCAGAATCGTGAGCAGCATCTTTTACACCGAATAGTGCCTCTTTGATCGCTTCAAACAGCCCGCCAATACCACCAAAAGAGTCAGCAATTTGCCCGCCCTGCTGCATAAACACCATCCACAGCGGCATTCCACCAGCGATGGACGTGGCAATATCCGTAAACTGCGCTGGCAACATTCTTAATGCCTGCCGGTACTGCCCGGCGCTGATCCCGCCTTTCTTCCACGCTTCATCCTGCTCACGCAGCTTTGCGATGAAAGGAGCTGCCTGCTGGGAAACACCGAGCTGGGCGGCTTTCATTTCCAGCAATTCGATCCGAGTTTTTCCGATCGATGTTGCCTGCTCTTCAAGTGTCCGAACAAACGAGTCGCGGATGTTCTGCGCACGCTGAACTTCGGATGCCTCGGCGCGCTCTGCGGCTTCCAGTTCTGCGATCGCATCTTTAACTATCCGGGCCTGCATGGCAGACACTTTTTTATTTTCCGCGTCCTGTACCGTTGCGGCTTCCTGCGCTTTAAGCGCAGCGATGTATGGTGCAGTCTCCTGCAGCAGCCCCATCTGAGCCGCTTTCAGTTCGAGCATCTCAGCGCGTGATTTACCAATGGCCAGCGCCTGATTGCGCAGCGACTCGACGAAGTTATCGTTCTGCGCCTGCAGGCGGGATGCTTCAGCGACAGCCTGGCGCTCTGCGGCCTGCTTCTCCCGCAGTTCCTGTGCGGCCAGCCGTGTTTGAACAGCTTCACTGGCAATAGCCAGCTCTCTCTCCCTGATTTGCTGAATCAGCGGGGCAGCATCCTGGGTTAAACCCAGCAGTGAAGCTTTATATTCAAGAACGTCTGACTTCGAGGCGCGGAAAGTGGCCGCCTGCTCAGCCAGAGAGTTCAGAAACGCGTCCTGCGCAGCGGCGGCGCGCTGGGTATCCTGCGCCAGCTTCAGTCGCTCCTGCCCTTCTACTGTTTCCGCCTCCATAACCTGAAACAGCTTGTCGCGGGTGGAATCCAGCACGGCATTAAAGCGGCTGTAATCCTCATCGCCTAACAGGCCTTTCCCGCGAAAACCAGCCAGCGAGTCCTGCAAATTCTCCAGTTCATTCATGGCCCGGTTAACGGGGCTGATTTTATTCAGGAGGTTTTGCAGTTCCTGCTGCTGCTCCTTCAGGCTTTCGCTATTTCTCCTCTGCTCACTCGTACTGGTGCGCATGGTGCGGTTAAGCGCATCTGCTTTATTCGCCGCACCAGCAGCGGTCTGCTGAAAATTATCAAGCGCCTGGTTCCCGCGCTCCAGTTCGGAGGTATTTACGCGAAGCGCAATCGTTGCAATATCGGACATTACGCCCCCTTGTGAATGACCCTGAGCGCCGCACTCTCCATGATTCGAATATCGTTTAACGCGGTTGCCTCATTCTCTATCCCACGAACCTTCATCAGCCACGGTAGAACGCTATAATCCAGCCCCGTCACCCCTCCCATGCCTGTACGCCACTGAGTGCCTGCAGACTGAAAAACCAGAAATGACGGCCAGACATCGGGCCAGACTTCAATGACCGTCTCGTCATAATCATCCGGCGTCATCCCAAAGGCCGCCATATCTTCCGCTGAGGGTTCAGGCGTATAGAGTTGCGAGGCAACCGCTATTAGTTTTTTTCACGGTTTCCCGTTAACTCACTGTAATAGGTACCCACAATGGCTTTCAGCGCACCGGGATAGTTATCGAGGAGTGTTTCAAGGTTATCGCGGTTAAATTCATCCGCCAGCGCCCAGGCTTCGGTGATCTCCTGAAGAAAATCGAGTGCGGTTTTACCTTCCAGCGTTTCAAGTGCAGCCAGCTCTTTGATCGGCTTATGCCTGAAGGTGAAAGTCAGTTTCCCGTCTTCTTCCCCGGCGCGCGGTATGCTGACGTCAGCTTTAAAGATCGGTTTCGGTTGTAGCTCAAATTTTGCAGACATAAATCTCTCTCATAAAAAAAGCCCCATTCGGGGCTTCGTGGATTAGATGAAGGATTAACTACCCGGTACAGCAGAGGTGTCAGGCAGTTTATAAAACGTCATCGCGCGGGACTGGAGCTGGAGCACCACGCTTACCGTCTCAACGTTGTTAACCGCTGTGTTTGGGATATCGTTGAACGAGATGCTTGCGGACCAGTAGCGATTTTCTTTGGCTTTCGGCACGAACATATAGGCCGCCACCGTATCGCCATTGTCATCCAGCTTACGCAGCAGGTCGTACACCGGCAGGGAAGAGTCATGAGCGATGGTATAGGTCTGGGAACTGGCAGCCTTGAAAGTGTTCAGATTTCGCTGGCGATCATCTGCGAGGAACTGAATCTGGGTCGTGTTTTGATCGCCACCAGCATTCGCCACCTCAGTGATCTGGGGTAGTTCAGTCCAGGTGGTAATTTTCCGCACGGAGCCAGCACCGCCGCCGCCCGGGTATTTATTGACGTTAGTGGTGTCAATGTTGCCAAGCGTAACGGAGTTGCCCGACACGTTGATGACACGGGCGACGACATTATCAATACCACTCCACGCAGAAGTGATATGCACCTCATCATTCACGGCGAGGTTGCTGCTGGCCCCGACGGTGATGATGGCGTTTTTTGCATTGGTGATAGCGGTAAAAGGGATACTTTTACCATACTCGGACGCAAGGTAGACGTGCGCCCCATTAGGCAGAGCAAAGCCCATAATGGTGTCTCCGATAAATGAGCATAAAAAAACCGGCAATGGCCGGCGGGGATTGGTCAGACTACGGTTTCAGCCTGGTATCTGATGCTGACGGGGACGGTGTAGGAAACTCCATCCTGAATGCCGGGGTAAATGGCAGGTGGTGAAATAACTATGGCGGTAAAACCTTCGCCACTGAGTGTCTGGTTTAAGGGAAACAGTGCGGCAACCTGGCGAGCGATCTCTTTAGCGCTGACTCTGCCACTGCCTGCCGGCACAACGACGTTAACCTGATACACGCCAGGATGTATACGGCAGCGTCCTGCCAGATCAATACTGTATGGAGATGCGGGCATATCATGCGAAACAAGGTAGGCGGCATCAGAGGGCGGCTCGAAGGGAACGTTATCCCATGCCACTGGCATACTCACAGCATCCGCCCAGGCACCCAGCATAGCATCAAACGTCGCTGTGATATCCGGTATCATTTTTAACCTCGCTTAGAGCCTCGCTGAAGAACTTCTGAAACTCAGCGGCGGTGATGCGTACCATACCCCCCGGAGCCTGTCTGGAGTGTCCCATCTCAAGCCGGTAGGCATAGGGAACGTTGTTGCAGAAAAATATTTCATTCATCCCTACTTTAAAACGGGATAAAACATAGTTCCCGGCCGCTTTTGTCATATTCCCGGTTTTATCGATACGTCCGGTTTCTTCAGTAGTATGTGCATCCAATGAAACCTGCCAGTTACCGCGAAAACGTCCGCCTGTATAGCCCGGAGGGGCTTTCAGGTCCATGCTGTCATTGACCTTGCGACCTGCCCGCAGCCGCCCTGTTTTCGTCAGGTTGTTCGGGTTCTGGCGCAGCAGACTGTTATGCTCATCCACCGCCGCGTTATAGCCGACTGCAGTCTGATTGGCTTCCCATAGTTCAGGATTGCCGACGGGCGACATATCAACCAGCCGCGCCAGGATTTTGATTCCGGCCACGCGCACAACTTCCGCCTGGTCAGCTTTGGCCTTATCCACAAATGCATTAATGGAAGCCATAAAAGCGTTATTCTCAGACATGCTATGCCCTCAGTTGTGCCCGGTAGCAAAGCACAAGATGCGCTGGTTTCACCGGGTTAGACTGAACAACCCGGTACCATTTACCCTCAAGGTCCACCATGTCGCCGGTGCGCAGCTCAGGGTCGGCGGTAAAGACAATGCGCACATCGCCATTAATGATGAGCGTTCCATCGATTTCGCCGGGTTTGTAATCAGTACGCACGCCCACGGCGGAAAACGTTTTATCCGGTTCGCGATGCTCGATACCGCCGATTACCGTTACTGTGCCTTTGCGCTTTACCAGATAATTCACGCCATTTTCTTTAAGCAGTCGCGTGCTGGTAGCTCTCATCCGGGGATAGTTAATTGCCATCTCAGCGTCGCTCAATGCATGCGTGAATGTAATCCATCTTCAGTGATTCGAGAGCTCCAACCATAACGTAAGGCTTTTCACCATTATGCCAGCAGTCGAGTACATGCCCTTCGTGGCTTAACATCACTATTGCCATAGCCTGGTAATTACCATTCCTGGCATGTTCGAGCGCCTCTTCCAGCAGACGGATTACTTCGGTCTGGTTGTGTTCGCTCTCATCATTTCGTTTGAAATCGACAACTTTAAGATCTGACATCATCCACGCCTCACATCAAAGTTGAAAACGCTCGCGCCTTTAGTCAGGCCGCGCAATAAAGTAGAAAGCCACGGAAAAGTTACTGTGCCGTCATTGCCTGAACCGTCATATTGTACGGTCACTGCCCCTTCAACGCGCTCGAGCGTTACTGCTCCGCCGCTCTTCGTCGGATTAAGGTCTGTCTCCTGAGCCTCGATAGCCAGACGGCATTGAGCTGATTTTAATCTGGCCGGAATAACAGATTTGTTTACCGGCACACCATCGACCGCCACACCATTACGAGGCCACATAAGCGGCTGTTCTGAAGAACTGCGGCTTCCGCGCCATTCGACGGACTCAAGGTAATCCATAGCCTGAATCAGGAACTGCTCACACAGAGCATTTTCAGGGGGGAGTTCATAGCCACGCGCTGAGGCAAAAGCTTTCAGTTCATCAACGCTGGCGTAACTGTTAAAGCCTGGTGAATCAGGATCGTTATTTATCATATTGCCCTCATTACGCCAGCCGCCATGCCCGGCGGCGCTCAGTTCGAAGTTGCTGGTCGGGATGATGCTCAACCGGTTCGCCATCGGCATGGTCCACCAGCGATGAGCAGGGATAGATGACATCGCCACCATACGCATCACCCACTGCATAATCAGCAGGCTTGCTGTTGTCCCAGCGAGTCAGCACCCTTTCAATTTGCTGCGGCGGTACGCTGTAGCAGACGCCGTGAATCAGGCGCGGTAGCGTGATGTAATCAGCGCGCGTCTTGTCGGCAACGATCAATCGCTCAGCGATCTGCATCTGGTACTGCGGGGGGCGGCCTGTGCCAAGATAGAAACTGATTAATGAATCAGGGAAGTCTCTAAGCCAGCTATAAATACCGCGATGGAAACTGACAACTGGCAGAGCATCATCTTCAAGAATCACTACCCGGCAGGTTTGCCCGGCAGCCCACTCAAGCGCGCGACGATGATTCCAGTTCGCGCCGTGGTCCCCACTATCGATGAGCATGACGGCACCGAGAGATTCAGCCAGGCTACGAGCCTGCATGTATCGTGAGTGATGGCCGACAACCACAAACTTTATTTGTGTTTCCACCAGGCAAACTCCTTACCAACGCCGTCAGTTTTAAATACCGTGTTTACCTGAGGACCAGAACCGATCCGGTTACCGAAAGACTTCGCCACAATGCCGAAAGCCAGCATATCTCCCACCGCAGCACCAGCGCGTTCAGTCTGCCAGAAGCGGTTACTCTCAAGGCGGTAATACAGACGCACGATCGCATGGGCGAACGCCATAACATCTTCACGCGTGCCGCCAAGCAGGCCGGCATTAAGCATCACGTCGTGACGATGCTCATCAAGAAAGTCCTGATAGGGTTTCTCCGGGTGATTCTGCCGTGCCCAGGCGTCAGCGTACGTTTTTGGTTCCGAGCCAACGTAGACCTTACCGGCCGCCATTTCATCCCACGGCGCGTGCAGCATCTCGACGTCAGTACCATCGGTGCACCAGACGAAATGGTATTCAGGGTGATCGCGCAGATACTGGTAGATGTGCAGCCAGCGCCGGAAATAAACATTCATTGCCACGTCAGGAGCACTCACCAGCTTTGCACCGGGTGGAGCTTCAGTCAGTTCGTCGGCAAGCACAACCGCATCAGCGCCACTGATTGACGTTGCCCAGGCGCGCAGAAGGTCCGGGTCAGGCCGCATCTTCACGCCACGCTGCGGATCAGGGTGGCTGGTTAACAGGGTGGTGATTACCACGTTACGACGCAGGCGGTATTCAATATAACCGGTATAACAGGCATCCCGGCGCTCGTTGTGGATTTTCACGTTGCGCGCCACCAGCGCCTCGCGATCGGGTCGGGAAACAGAGCGCGTGACCTCTTCATACTCATCCATTGAATGAATCAGCTTTTCCGAGCCAGAAACATCAGCGTAAGCCCACGTTGTCAGCCCGGCGTTATTGATACGCAGCGCCAGATCCGAATGCTCGTACATGCCGCGACCGTACACCGGATCAAAGCCCCCTACGGTCTCAATGGCGCTGCGGTGGTAATACAGCATGACGCCGCGCTGCCCGGTATAAGCCACATGCTGATCATCACGGTAGAGCACCGCCAGATCGTTCAGCTTCCGCGGCCCGGCCAAATCGAGAAACTGATAAGAGAGATGCGGCTCAGGTGATTCGATATAGGGCAGATGCCAGTTATCGGCGATTGGCCAGGCATCATCATCCCACAGAAACAGATGCTCACATCCGGCATCCATCAGCGCGGTCAGGCTGGCATTTTTCGATGCGACGATGCCCAGTGAAGCGCCGTGCCTTATCAGTTGTACGCTGTCAGGAACTGTTGCAGCCGCCGTTGAACCATCATCTATCACCACCACCAGCGCACCGGCGGGCAAATGCTTCAGTTGGTGGTCCAGCGCACGAATTAACACCTCGGCCCGGTTGTGCGTCGTGATCGCTATTCCAATACGAGAAGAGGATGCGCTAACAGGCACATACGGGACGTCATCGATAGTAACCTGCATAAATGTTCTCAAAAATATAGGGGCCGAAGCCCCTGAGCATTACGAACCTGCACCGCCTGACAGCACAGCAGCAAACGGTACCTGTTTACGGTCAAAGACACGCTCCCAGTTACTGGCCTTCGCCATGTCGGTGTAAGACGGCGTCAGGTTAGGATCGTCCTCCCCCTTCCAGCTAAAGCCTGCTGGCTGGAGAATGTAGGTTTTACGCTCCCACAAAACTTCGGCACCGCCGCCATTACCGCCGGATGCTTTACGTTCAAGCTCGGTCGGTGTATGTGGTTTACCCTCACCAAAACCAAATGCACCTGAACCGAAGAACAGCGACATAAAACCACCGTCAGCAGTTTTCAGGCTGTCGTCCATAAAGACAGGTTTACCGAGGTATGTTGCAAGGATGATGTTGCCGGTTGAGTCACGCAGGTATTCGATCAGGTCGTTCTTCACCATGCGATTCATGATGGTGGAGTGGACGCCAATTGCAGAAAACTGATCGGCAGCGTCACCTGCGGTGAAAGCCGCATCCTGAAAAGATTCTGCCAGGGAAGCCCGCTCGGTAATAACCATATCGCCATCATCATTTGCCAGGTTAGAAGCGATGATGCCGCGCGCCTCACCAATCAAATAACGCTGCCACTGGCGAGTCCAGTAAGTACCGAAGCGGTTACGAATTTGTGTCATCGGATCGCTGTTGGCCAGTTCAGAGGCGAGGTCAGCGACGCCATAGCCTTTGTTCAGGAAAAGCGTACGTGAACGCATGCTGCCCTGAGTGGCTTTACCGACCTTACCAATCTGATCCGGATCATCCGTTGAGGCGTTCGGGGCTTCATCAGCATCCAGATCCTGCCAGTAGCTTACGGTTGCGGTGCCCTGACCGTTCTGCGCTACAGCGTCGAGCGCCGGCAGGCGCGTAACAATACCAGAGTTATATACAGCGGTTTTCTCCGGGCTGTTAACCGGCGCGATCGTCTGATAGTAATCGCTGACAAAAATGTCCGAAAGACGGGTTGCTACAGTTGCCATGCGGCGTTACCTCTTATTGGTTCTGTGTGGCCGCCAGACGATTGAATGTCTCGCGGTCCTCCTGGAAAAGTTTGAGGCGTTCAGCCTCGGTGTAATCGCTCCATTTTTTGCCGTCGCCGCTGACGAAGGACTGGCCGCCCGTACCGCCGGTACCGGATGCCTTACTACCAATAACAACCGGGGCAAACAGCTTGTTGTTACGGAATTCTTTCTCTAAATCCTCGATCGTTGCCGCAGATGGCTTCCCTTCTGCGTCTACGACGCGGGTTTTGCCGTCTTCGACAATTAACCGGGATTTGATGTGAGGGGTGATAACTGCGGCGCTGTCGCCCGCAAGCTTCGTCGCCAGTGTCTGTGCAACGTTATCCACCAGCAGGGTATGCAGGCGCGTATCGCGCTCATCGATTTGCGCAAGCAGTTCTTTTTCGCGCGAACTCATTTTCTCCGCCCAGCTTTTTTCGAGAGTTTCCAGGTCACCTTTTTTACGGGCCTGTTCTTCGGCTGCTTTGCGGGCTTCTTCCTCGGCCAGGCGGCGCTTTTCCTGCTCGGCTTTTTTCTCCCCAAGCAGTTCGTTCACTTTCTTTTCGAGGCCGGAAACGTCCGGCACGCCTTCAATAGCCAGTTGATAGCCCTCTTCTCCGGCCCCGGCATACATGGCCTTTTGAGCATCATCAAGCGCATCGAATTCTTCTTTGGTCAGTTTGAACTTAAGCATCTATAACCTCGGGTCAGATGTTGCAGTCACGGACTGCGGGTATAAAAAAAGGCCGCCCGTGGGCAGCCTCATAGTGAGTTGATAAATTTTCAGACGTGGCCGTTCATTTCATCCATCCATGCGGCACTCACCAGGGAACCGATCATCCGTGCTTCCACGGTTGTGCCGCCAGCTTTTTGGGCAAGCTCTTCCAGCTTATCCGCGAGATTGGCGGGCCGGGGTTTAGTGTGGAATAGTGCGTGCGCCTGTTTCAGGTACGGGAATTTTTCTTCAGCCATTCGAGCAGCTCCGGATTAATGCGTTTGTGGTCATCCTCGCTGCCCAGCATGAAGAGCGCAAGGGTTTCTGCAAACAGCTCACGCTCATTTTCGGAGGCATAATAGCTAACAGGACGCCACCAGCCTGACTCGTAAGCATCTACGGTTATTTTCTCCACATCGGTCAGATGCTGGAAATAGAGATGATGCCCCATTTCATGTGTAATGGTGCCAGCAACGCTGGGTATCACGGTGTAATCGAAGGGAACGCCTTCCGCCGCGAGGGACGCTGCATCTGAAATAGTGAACATTTTTTCCAGCGACAGAGATGACACGAAATCATAACTGGCTCCGTTGTCCCGGATCCCCGCCCATTCATCTGCCTGTAACGCCCATGGGGCGATATGAACAGCCCCGCTTGCCTCGTAATACGCACCAGCAGCACTTTGCCGCGCCCCCGACACCTTGCCGAACGAACTCACCGGCGGCAGGCCGAAACGGGTAATCACGTCCAGCATGGCGCTGGCGGCGATCCGGGCTGATTCCAGCGAGGTACCTTCAGGGAAGTGTAATTCATCGGCAATGATGCCCCGCATTCCCTTCTCGATCTCCGCCACTGACTGAGCGGCGGACAAAGAAAAGCCGGGATAATTCCCGGCTTTATCAGCAGCTGACAGCGCTTTCAGTCGCGCCAGGCTTATCCATTCCCCCTTATCCGTAAACATGTCACTGAGCCGTACCTTGCCAGCGCGGTAAAGCCCTGCGCGCTCCGGCCCAAGGACTTCATCCTGGCGATGTTCAGGCTGGCGGGCCAGCCACTCAAGGTAAGTGGTATCAGCCGGAACCTGACCATCCATGCTGGCGCGGGTACCTTCATCCATTTCGTCTGCGTCGATACCAAGCTCGCGCCATGATTTTGTGATCAGGGTTTCAGTCGAGCGGCAGCAGAAATGTATTTTTCCCGGCCCCTGAAGATAAGGCACCTTATGGCCTACAGGTTTGTTGTCCAGGGTGTAACGCAGCCGATCGCGCACGATACACAGATGCGTGGTGCGATTATCGAGGGTAGAGAGCCACTGCTTGCCTTTCACGATATCGCCATTGGCTTCAGCGAAACTGGTACGCGCTGTTGCCGCGAGATGATTCACCGCTGTTTTACTGATACTTGCGGCATTCGCCCGGCTCATCTGCAATGCGCCATCCTGAAAGCCATTATTCGCCTGACCCCTGACCTGTCTGGCGATCGCTTCGGTCGTGTCTCCCAGCAAATAGCCGCGCCGCACGGTATTTGTAATGCGCGCGAGACGGTCTTCCCGAAGATTGTCTGCCCATTCGTTAAGTAGACGTCCCTGAAAGGGCTGAGCCATTGCAGCGGCATAGACCATCTCAGGGGTGATGCCCTGTAACGGGTAATGACGCTTTATTTCTGAGGGTAAAAGTGAATCGAAAAGGCTTAACTGATAACCCGCTTCATGCCGGGCAAACTGCATCAGCTCATCCGCCAGAGTGGTATGCATCGAGGCTATAGCCTGCTCGTTTATTTGCCTGACGCTCCCGAGCAGGCTTTCCAGGCGGCGAACCGTAAAGCTTTCATGCGGCAGGCTGTCCATTGCCACCAGCAAACGTGCCGTGAGTTCGGCATCGCTCTGATTGAGCACTTTAACCATGCGCTTTGCAACGCCAGTAGAATAACGGCTGACGAACAGCCCATGCGCTATCGCTTCGTCACGTAACCTGTCATTGACTGCCATTTCACTCTCCGGTCAGTAATGAAGGCTCCTGATTCAGAAGCTCATCGACGATATCATCGGGTTTCTCATCCTGGCCAATCAGCCCGATGCGCTGCTGGTAACGGACAAAGTCCACAAGACGCATCTTGCCCGACTGAACCGCCCCGAGAAGCGCAGCGATCGCCTGATAGTCAAGGCTGGCGATTTCATACTTCTTATTGAGCTCGACAGTGCCCTCGCCGCTGCCTGCAAACTGAACGGCAAAAGCGAGCGCCCGGTTAATCGCCTGTTCAACGTTCCCGGCACACAGCGACAAAATAGAATTATCAGTCTGGGCTTCATCACCTGCCTGGGTTGCCGTTCTGGCCGCAGTGTTTCGTTCGACCAGCTTTGCCCCGAGCATCGCCATTTGCTTTTCCCGGCGCTCAGCCAGGGTAACGAGAATGTTTCGCTCATCAGGTTGTGCAAACTTCAGATCGCCGCCGACAGGCAGTAAAACGCCTTTGCGCGAACCGACGGTAAATCCATCGGCAAGGTATTTATCAGCCCACTCTTCTGTCAGCCCTGCCAGAGCGACCATTGGTTGACCAACCGTATGAGCAGCTTCGGCGATATCGGCCTCGGCCTGATAATGTTTGATGTTGATATAGGCGATGTCTGCCAGGGGCGGAGAATCCGGGGTGTGATCGTTGTTACTTGCGCCTAACCATGACCATGGCAACTCATCCAGTGCGATGCCGCTGGCATCTTTCAATGGGGTAAGCTCTCCCCCTTCAATCCGTTCAGAACCTTCTTCCCATTTACGCGCATGGGCTACGCCGTTTATCAGACGCAGTTCAATCCAGTGACGCTTTAACGTCAGCTCAAATGCGTCGGGATCGTCTGCCGGCTCGAGGTAATGAATTACCACCAGCGAGGTTCTGCCTTTAGTCACGCGCCAGTTGATCACTTCTTTAGCCGTAAAGAGCCGCAGAACCGGGCGACCTTTCGTCGCCTGCGTCTGAATACCCGAACCTGTGTAATCAGTCAGAATTCCCGCGCGGCCACGTTGCAGATTTTGTCCCAGGCAATCACGGATCATCTGTTCGAGAGGCTGACCTTCTCCATCAGCATCGGTGGCGATATCCGCTATCCCGCCGCTGATTTCAATTTTAGGCGGCTTGTTAAAAGCAATCCCAATCAGGCCCGATAAAGTACGGCCTGTGGCATTGACGAAGGCGGCGCGTTTTTTATAAGCATCATAACGTTCACCGCGGGGATCATCATTCGTGCTGTCGTTACTGGGATGAGGAAGATAATCTTTGCCGCGCTTTTTTATTTTTCGTTCACCATCCACGCAGTCGCCGATCATTTCCCACTCGGGTAAAAACTCGGTATATGCAGGATGGCGATAATCGATATTTAGTTGAGCCATGGTTCTACCATTTGAAAGGAATAGGTTTTGGCACCGGTTTGATAATGGGGAACTGCTTCACGATGTAATAACCCCCCGCATCGTTGGGATGGTCGTTATCAGATTTTTTGTCCGGCTCGCCCGTCTTCTCGTCCCATATCTGTTGCTCAAGCGACTCCGTATACACCGGGCAGCGCTTGACGTTCACCCGGTATCGGCGCTCACCGTTGCCGTTACAGAACATGGCGTTCATGGCGTTGATGCGGTCTTTAACCGGAGGATTGCTGGCATTGACCACAACGTGAAAGCCAGCCTGTTTGAGCTGGGCAATATCAGTAGTGCTGGCGTGAGCCGATTTTCGTGAGTCGCCGGAGGCATCCGGGTAGATGTATATTTCACGAACCTTGCGGTAATCGCTGCCGTCGTACAGCCAGAAACGCTCTTTAATGATGCGTATCATGTCGGGCGTATCGTACGCATTGATGATTTCCGTTACCGCGCACGGCAGTCCCAGGCGAAGAACGTGAACAATGCCTGCCATCTTCCCGACGTTGAAGTCCATGCCGATATAAAGCGTCTCGCCCGGCTCCTCCACCTCATCACAGTTATTCAGCCTGCGATCGAACTGGTGGTAAATGGTGCCGCTTTTAAGGTTGGTGAATTGCCCCCGCAGGTAAGCTTTAATCAGCTCCGGCGGATAACTCGCCAGCAGCGAGGGAATATAATCCTCCGGCAGGTTCGCCTCATTATCAAACGTGGAAGCCTGTACCAGACCGTACAGGGTTGCCAGTTCCGGCTTATCACGCACTGCTTTTACGAACTGCTGGTAAACGAACTTAAAACCTTCCGGCGTGGTGGTGACGTCAATCCCGTTACGCAGGCCATCGACCTTATAGCGCATACGGGCGATGATCTTTCGCCATGCCTGCTGCGCTTTGGCAGCGGCCATCACGTCCAGCTCATCTACCAGCGCATTACCAATCTTAAAGCCGACGATAGTGGCCGGCTTCTCCATCGAGCGGCAGATAGTGGTTCCCCGGTACTGCCGCCCGGCGTAGAAATGGACCTCTTTATTGCTCTCGTTGATCCGGACCTTCAGGCCCCAGTCAAACGCCACCTCTTCCACTGTCGGATAGAAAATGTCGCGTATCTGCGGATAGGTTGGCGCGAAATAGCCCTGGTTGATTTTGGGATGCTCCCACATCCCTTTGCAGATGCCACCGCATCCCACCCACGTCTTGCCGGAGCCAAAACCAGCCACATAAGCTTTAAACTTGTGCGGCATCGCCAGGAACTGCGCCTGCGGTACGTTAAGGGTCGGCGATATCCCCGTCATCGTCTTTCCTTACGCGTGCATCCGCGACATTGATATTGATTGCCACGGGCAACGGAACGTCATCTTCCGGATCGGCGGCCAGCTCTTTGCGCAGTTTGTCCACTTCAAGCTGGCGGCGCTCAATCTCGATTTGCTGTAACCGCTGTGCGAATTCACTGTCAGCGAGACCAAGCCGCTTCATCACAGCTTCATACATGCGCTCGCGGCTGATGGAAGTGATCTCCACGCCATTCTTTCCAAGTTTTATTCCGGAGTATGCCAGCCTGGAAACAGGTGACAATTTGCGGGTGTCAGAGAAGTAGGGCTGACCAATACCATCACCGTTGCAGCGCGGGCAGTCAGAGTTTGGTTCGCGGTTGTGATCGTAGCCGTAACCACCATTGTCTTCAGGCTCCCGGCCTTTCCTCTCAGCTGCTTTTAAACGCTGCTCCTCAAACTCCACCATGTCGCGCCACTGATAGTTATGCCCGAAGCCCCAGCAATAGCGACAGCAACCCCGGCGATACTGTGAAAGCTCATTCGCGTCGAAGGTGGCGAGTTGCCACATCTGCTCAAGGACTTCATCTGCCGTGGCAAGCGTGCGCACAAGAGAAGCCTTTTGCTGCTGCGCAATTGCCTGCGCAACGTGAGGAATCGTGAGGAGGTGGCGACCATAACTGGCATCGCTGTAACCTGCTCTCGTGGCGGCAGCAGTCGCGTTCTGGTCGATAAGATATTCAGCAACGAAGCGCTTTTGCTGGGCGGTCAGTTCGCTTTCCACCAGCGTATCGGCGCTTTTATCCTTTTGCGCAGTGCGCACTTTCTTCTGCGCAGATTTTTGCGCACTTTGCGCAGTTGGTTTTTTGATATAGCGACGGGCAGTTGCGTAGTTCAGTCCCTGCGCTTCACACCAATCTTTTGGGGAAATGCCGGTGCTGGCATGATCGGACAGGAACCGCTGCTGAAGCTCGCCCCAGTCCGGTTTTGCCATGTTACGTATCCTGAGTTAAAGTCATTGCGATGCCCACCAACGGAAGGCATTGGAGTGACAATAAAAAGCCCCGCTAGTGCGAGGCTAAGATTGTTTGTAAACGTTAGCTGCCTGAGGAGGGGTGCCAGATAAAATCATCACTGCCTAGTCGATGAGATCCATAATGAACTTGATACTCCTTATCCAACTGGGAGCATTTTGTTTCCGCCATATCCTTAGTGGCATATACACCCATCAGATGCCACGGCGCACCACGTACTACCTCCCAACCTAAAACCCATCCTTTATTATCAGGATCTGCTTTTAATCCTTTTGCTACAAACATATTTTTCTCCTCTGTATTCACGAGGATCATGCTAAGCAAACTGAGGTTAAAAATAAACTGATTAGGGTATTCTCTCAATGGTGACTTTGCCGTATCGTGTGCGCCGTTTAACCTCACTGTTTTCCGATATCACCCGGCCGCTTTCGTCTGTCATAGACTCTACTATTTCGCCTTTCTCATCATCTACAGTGAAGCAATGTTTGACCTCTTCACCATTGAGAAAAACCTTATAGCGCTCAACAGCGGGATTAATTTTTTTGCCGGGATCATCGTCGAGTACGGTTATTCGCATGGGTGCTCCACAGGTCAGCGGGAATGGCGATGCAGTAGGCCGCCTGGCTTGCTCTGTTCTTGGATAACATTCAGCACCACATCGCTAATGGCTTTCTTCATATCCTGGGAAAAGATGACCCTCGTTTCAGAGGAGGCTGCGTTGAAAGCTACCTTGCCCGTGAGCTGTGCGCCGGGATAGTCTCCGAAGGTAAGCATGTCATCTTCACGACTGGCTTTGATGTCTTGCAGCGAAACAGGATCGTGAGCATCGGGCTGTTGGTCCACCTGTTTAGGCTGATCCACCCTTGCGAGGCTAACAATTGAATCCATCTTTACTCCCCACTGCTGACTCATCTTGCCTCCAGCAGCAAAGCCGCTATTCAGGGTCTGGAACGCTGACTTAACAGCCTGGGCGAGTTTAATAGCGACGTCACCAGCCCGCTCAGCATCGACCTGATGCAATGCACTGGACAGCACTACTGAAAGCGTACGCTGCTCAATGGATTCATCCGCTGAGGGAATCGGTCTTGATGGCACCCAAACAGACTGACTTGATGCCTCACTTCGCTCCTTAGCTTCCCTGGCAATGGCCTCAGCTTGCCGGGCGTGTTCCCCCTCAATAGCACTTGCAGCAATTGAAGCTGGCTGTATCTTTACCTTTTTGATGAATGCTTCATTTTCACTCTTCTGCGCTACGCCGAAACGTGTCTCGGCCAGATATTTGATGGCGAACTCCTGCCCTTTAGCCGTCAGATAAGTGAAATAGTCCTCACCGCCGAATGGTGTAGCAGTGTGCTTCGCACAAGCCAGACCAGCATCCCGCAGCTCGTTAGCGCCCAATTTAGATGGCAGATCACCACTCAGTAAAGCGCCTCGAAAGAAAAGCGCATAAAGGACGTCAGTTGCTGCATCGCAAAGCGGTGACAGTTTTGAATCGTGCATGATTATTTCCTTTTAGAGGTGCGCCTGTCGCACGGGAAAGCCGCCCGAGACAAGCGTTATCCCAGGCTCACTGCTGAAAGTGTCTCGTTGATGCGCGTGCGATGCGCAGAAAAAGGCCACCAGCAGATGCCAGTGGCTACAGACTTTTGCTCTGGAAGTAGTGATTAAATACTTTTTAAGGCGGCTTCTATCTCAGCATCCGAGATCTCAGATTGCGTGCGAGCAAAGTAGCGTTCTACACCATCTAACACATATGCCTCAATTGACATCGTCAGATTGTGCTGGTTGTACTCTACCGAGATGGATCTTGTATCCTCTGGAATAGTCATTTTCTTAACCTGACCGTCTGGATAAATCACTGCAACACTGACTTTCATTTTAAGCTCGAACGATTAAATTGAGACGTCTAATATTATCAAAGAAAACCAGTGAATGCCTACCGTAGATTAATCGAAGGCTAAAGCACTATAGACATCTTACAACCTATCTAATTAATGCAGGAGATATCCCATATGATCAGAGTTAAGCTAAATCAAACGATTTATGACATAGGCTATGGGAATGGACTGTATTTTGCTCGCGCTTCGTTTGGTGATTCACCTTTTGGGCGGACTTTAGAAGAACTAGCCGAAGGGCTTTCGCAATGCACCGGTTTAAAAAAAGAAGACATCATAGAATATCTTTCCGAACAATTTTCGGACTAATCATTTCCTAACTAATTAATTGATATTTCGGTTTTTTATAAAAGCGCCGCCTGAACTGGCGGCTATTCAGTCACTCACCATGAGGTTCTTCAGGATCATCAAAAAAGTTTAAATCTATTTCGATACGCTCTCCAACAGACCAGCCCTTTTCCTCAAGGATTTCTTTAGGAGTATCCTCGGGAACATTGAAATAATATGAGTAAGGCATCTCACCAGAATAACCGGTATCGGGATGTATAGAATCTTCATCAAGGCCCATTTCTTCCAACTGCTCATCTGTAAGACCTAAAGTATTAGCTAGTTTTGACTGTCCCATGAACGTTATCCTCAATGATATGAGAGTTCAGTACAGCACATTGTTAAGTTACTGGGGGAGAAAATCTGCTGGTTATGTGACGGCCCTTTCTTTATTTTTAAACAGGCCACACTCTCGCAGTGGCCGCGCCCATGCCTTGAGTCGCTGTCGCTTAATCGCCGCTAATAACCGCTACGCGTTTGGCGTTCGCGCTGCTTTACCGGCAGACCCATTTCTTCGATTAACCCTGACCAGCGGTATGTCGCAGTTCGGACCTGCTTCTGGCTCCCTCATGGGGACTCGGGGCTGCATTACTACTGCAGCTTGCAGGAACGGTCTCACCGCTTTAGTACTTCATGGCATCACCTCATACATTGTTGGCGGACATACTGCTGCAACCCGGTCAGTTGCTTTGTCACGGTTTCGATTCGCTCTCTGAGGGTGAAATAATCCCGTTCAGCGGCGTCAGTAAGTCGGGCGCTGGTGCCATCATCCACGCTGGTGGTGCCGGGCGCTCCGTTCGCTCCGCAGGTGGCGTTGAGCTGCAGCCGCTTACGGCCAGCAGCAACATCACGTTCAAGCTGGTCAATAGTCGCTTTGGCATCAGCCAGTTCTCCGTAGTATTTCGCATCGAGTGCTGCGACGTCTCGCTGGCGCACCTTCATATCATTGATGGTATCGTTCGCCAGTTGCAGGTCGCCTTTTGCTTTATCGCGCTGCTCTTTATAGGTGATGGCGTTATCACGGTAGTGATTGACCGCCCAGCCGAGCGCCACCAGCAGTCCAGTGATAACCAGCGCACCGATAAGTTTTGCTTTAAAGGTCATTTTTACCTTCCGCCAGGCACATAGAGCGTTCCATCTCGCGCCGGTTCTGCAGTCCCTTCCATTTCATGCCACCAGCATAAACCCAGCGGCGCATCTCTTCGCATGCACCGGCATGGTCGCCTTTATTGAGTTTCCGCAGCAGGGTGGATTTAGAAAACGCATCAGAGCCGACATTAAAAACGAAGCTGTAGAGCGCGGCGCGCTGATACTCGCCCACCGGCACCTTTACCAACTGGTCAACGGTGCGCTTTGCCGGTTGCAGATCTTTCCACAGCAGGGCATCACATTCCCGGTCGGTATAGGTTTTGTGCCGGACGATGTCGCGCCCGGTGTGACCGTCACACACACTCCAGACACCCGCCACATCTTTGTAGGGTACATATTTTCGCCCTTCCACCCCGTCATGACCACCAAGAAAAATAGTGGCTATGAGCATCGCGCCGCCGCCCGCAGCAGCGATGAGTTTATTGCGCAGACTGCTGGTCATCGGCATATCATTTATCTCCAACTTTTACCGTCGGGCCGTATTTCTCCAGCGCCCGTACCTGGGCATTGGCGACCTTTCGTTTGAAGTACCAGTTAATAAGCCCGGTGATGACAATGCCCGCGATACCAGCCAGCACACCGACGGCACTCCATTCATCAGGACTCAGTTTTGTCAAAACACCGTTCAGGATGGTGCCGCCGGAAGTGCCGAGCGCGACACCGGTTACGAGTTTGCTCATATGGGACATGTCTCTCACCTCCGCTTAGGGGAAGTGGTGCAGGGGAAAATGGATAAAAAAAAAGCCTGCATTGCAGGCTTGTGAATGATTCATTTTGGCTTGTGGTTCAGGTGCCCCTCGGTGAAAAGGGACATCACCGGGTCAAACCCGAAAGCACAGAAGTATAAGATCCGCAATCTTGGATTAGCAATCCGAACAAGACTCGTACGAAAACCATATCCTTTCCCGTGAAACTTATAGTGAAAAAAAAGACCAGCAGAAGTCCACTGGTCCAGGTTAAAAATAATGTCTCATTTCAAGCCCAAAGGCTCAACGGTATTATTATATAATCCACTATAAGTGGATAAGTGAGAATAAATCTCAACATATAATAATGTCAATATCGGCGTAAAAAGCCCCCTGAGAAAATCAGGGGGCGGGCAATGGTGCCGGGTGCCTCCCGGTGAGCCTTTGGCTGACTTACCCTGACTCGCAGCTTCAACATATCACGACACCCAGTTGATAAGGGAGTCTCAATGCCATTTTGCCCCACCGCTTAGGGGGATTCACCATGCATACAACTTTAGGAGTAAATATGTATGCAGTCAATTTTATAAATCTCTTGCGAGAAATTTATTTAATCAATTAGGGCTATTTTGTTCAAGATCGCGTATTGTTGTCATTCTTTGAAACAGGAAAAATTTATGTCTGAACGCAAAAATTCTAAAACCCGCCGAAACTACCTCGTAAAATGTCCTTGCCCAAATTGCTCTCAATTGTCAGAACATAGCTTTACCCGAGTCCAAAAAGGGGTGAAACTCATCTGTCCGCATTGCAGCACATTATTTTCTTCCTCCCTGCCACAATAGCCTGATAAATAAATGCATTGTTAAAGAATATTTGATAAATCAGCCATAGAAATTTTTTGACAATCACATAAGAAATAAAGAAAAACCCGCACTTTGGCGGGTTATTTATTAATAAAAAATGTGGTGCTTCTGGAGGCGGCCGAACCCCTTACGCACTTTGTTTTTTTACGAGCAGTTAGCTTCTGCTCTACAGACCGTTTGTGCAGCAGTCCCGCACTTCACCACAACGGACAGCACCCTCAACTTAAAATTTAGCTAAAGCTATGCTGGCCTGTTGTGAAGATCGTACAGCTGAGATTCACTATCCGCTTATGTTTTAGCGTACTCTGTATGGCTAACTTCTCAGCATGTACAAGCTTCGTAACTGTATAGCCAAAGGGCATAAAAAGTTACTTAGTCACGCAGAACAACATTAGCAGCTGCCGGGCCTTTAGCTCCACTTTCAATCGAGAACTCAACCTTTTGGCCTTCAAATAATGTTTTAAAATTATCTCCGCTGAGCGCAGAAAAATGTACGAAAACATCTTTACTGCCATCGATTGGCGAGATAAAACCAAAGCCTTTATCACCGTTAAACCATTTAACTAACCCAATCATTTTTGCAGACATTTTGCTTACCTTTTTTAAGCCTCTCGGCAATATGGTCTTTTTTACAGAAAACGCTTGGCATTGAACGATTACACTCAAAAAAAGGGTATCAGCGATAGCGCCTGGTGATGAGGATTGCTTTAGTAAAATGTTTTGCAAGCGGTCTGTATTTCAAACCGACAACATCATTAATGCATACATACCCGAATTAAGCAAACTTTCATTTTTTTAATTGTATAAAGTTAAACTATACAAAAATAAACTGGCTATCTAATAATTACTGCGTATGATGATGCTGTTTTCACAATAATAAGGTTATTATTTGTCTTTAAAAATGACAGGCATTGTCAAATATTTTGACCATAAAAATGGGAAAGGCCTCATTACTCCTTCTGATGGTCGTAAAGATGTTCAGGTTCATATCTCTGCTCTGACACTCCGCGAGTCAGAAGTTTTTATCCCTGGCTTAAGAGTTGAATTCTGTAGAATCAACGGCCTTCGTGGTCCCAACGCTGCTAACGTCTACATTTCATAAAAAAAACACTACAGATGTTTCTCTCAAGAGCATTTTTTAATACCCAAGAAAAAACCCGCATAATAGCGGGCTTCAACAATTTTGCATTGCTCAGTTCGCTTTAACGTCCCGAGCCTATCACAATTCAATCACTTTCTGGTTCATCTCGCAACGAAAATCTTTCACTGTTTACGTTAAATGCATCACACATTGGAGCATAGAGCATGGCCTCGATGAGGCTTAACCACGTATCAATACGGCGGCGGCATGTCATGAAACACCATTCAGGGTGCTTTTCCTGGAGCTCCTCAGCCATGCGCCTCTTACTCTTTCCTGAGCCCGTATAGCGCTGGCGCAGTACATAAAGTAAGCCTGCATCCTGTTTCAGTATTCTGGCTATTACCCCATCAATAACTGACGCTTCTGAATCTGAGCAAAACGCCAGATGACTTTTATTTTTACTCCGGAGAATTTCTTCTAAAAATGCAGCGAGTTCTTGCCTGGTAATGCCCTGCCTCTTCATTCGGCGTAGAGCTTCATTGATTGCGGATTTGGTAATTTTCTTCGAGGCGAGCAATTGGTTAAACATATTTCCGCTGCTACCGCCTCCTATGTAAGACCAGCGCCCCCACATGCGCAGCTTGCCCTGTATCCAGACACTTTCGAGAGTGCGCAGCCGCACCATCTCTCCGGTCTTGCCTACTTCTGACGGATTAATCATGCCCTGATCCTTTAATTGAGTTGTTGTTCACTTTCACGCTGGCACCACCAGCCCACGCCGGGCAATCTGAATGAGGGTCAGTACGATGGCGCGATCCATCAGCTGACGACGTTCATCTCGCGTTAATCTGTTGCCGTTGTCGATCTCATGATGGCAATGCACACAGAGTGCGGCGCAGGCGCAGTCGTCGACTTTCATACCGGTGCCTTTGCCCTCGTTTCTGTGAGCAATCTGCGTATCCCATGCGCCGCAAAGTACGCATTGCTCAATCTGGCCGACGGCGGCCAGCCACTTTCTGTTTCGGTAGACTGTTCTCATCATCACCCCGCGAAACTCATCAGCTGCGCGGCGGCTTTCTGCGCTTCGTCCTGGCTGCGGAAAGCTCTGGACAATATCCAGCGCCACAGCACATCAAGCGCGGCGCGGTATAGCTGCTGGAACTCTGTTTCTTCCATATTGGCGAAGGAGATACTGCGAGGATGTTTTCGGAGTGTGCCGTCTGGCAGTTGTATCGCGTCGTAATGCCCGGCTTCAACAATTACCCAGGAGCGATAGGCGTCAAAAGATTTGCAGGCGCTGATGCTTCCGGCGCGGCGATCGGCGATGCGATCCAAATACTGCTCTGCAGCATTCATTAGCGCTGGTTCATTGCCACTGAATGAGGCCAGAAATTTGGCGTACCCGGTTACCAGTTTGCGCTCGTTTGATGAGATAGCGCCGCCGGTGGGTTCCCAATATTCAAAGCCAAGATTAAGCAAAGCGAAGAATCGACGGTGAAATGCCGGGTTACGGAGCTGTCTGAAGTCGGCTTCGAGCACCGCACCGAGCCTGATTTTAGATTGCAGGATATCGCTGGTCTCCGGCGTGGCGGGGATCAGGATGCCTGATGACTGCTTTATTAGTTGTAGTTGCGCCATGGTGTTCACTCCTTGGCGCAGCAGGTTTACCGGCTGTTCAGACCGATGAAATCATATTATCAGATGGCTTTTCAATTCGATAGCCGATACTCGCGAGAAATTGCACCACAGCAGTTGGAGTGAAAACTATCTCTTCATCCAGCAATGGGCGCATAGAAATGAGACCACCGCTACGATAAATCAGGAAGCGGTCGCCTGCCGGGAAGCTACAAACTACTGATCCATCGTTTCTCCTGACAACATCGTACCAGTCAGATTCTGATGGATTTATATCACTGTCACTCACGTTATCCCCCTGTTCAGCCTTGAGTCGTGGCCCGCCGACACTCAATAAAACCAGTCTTCAGCGCTTTCCCAGGTTTCCTGAAGGATCTGCTCAACATCTTTTTTATCGTTCTTCTCAGCTCCGGAAACAGACAGCCCATCACTGCCAGCGCGGCGTATGATCAAGCTACATTCAGAAAACCGACTTTCCAGGCGTTTTGAGAACTCTTTTTCGAGCGCAGGTAACGCACCATCAGGAAGTTTCTTAGTGCGATCAATGGTTAACTCAACTCTCATGATTCCCTCCTTATGGATTACTGTACATATATACAGTAACATTATTAATGTATAACTCCATGAATGCAATGATTTTAAGAGCACTTTTTGTTAAAGGATGGAGGGTTCAGGGTAATCTATGTAGGTTCTGCGAGGAGGATTGCAAAATGTCATACTGGCCCTTGCTAAATAAAAATTAGGCTAGGTTTCAACTGAAAATGGCAGTGCAGCTCAATAGAATCTCAAGGATGCTTAACAGGCTTCATCCAGATCCAAACCCTGATGATGATGGCAATAAGAGCAACTGGAATGATATGAAAAAGTATCCAACATATAGTTGCTGAATAAAAATAAAGCGTCGGAGGAGAATCGGGATCTTCAGATACAGCAATGTAAGCCATACACATCCAGGCGACAAAACCTGCAAGTATCCACGTGAGGTAAATTTTTCGCCTGTGTTTTTTCAGCAGTTCTGTAACTTTTGCCATTTATGCTATCCCGTAAAGATTTACCTGGACTCAATAAACTCAGGAGGTTCCCCCTTCCTGGTCCGAAGAGAACTTAGCTGTTCTTTGGGGCCAGAGGTGCATTCAATCCTTTCGTACTCAGCTGGCTTCATCCATGCAGACTGAGATGTCATCCCTTCCCCATTGATACGATGAAAATCCCAAGAGCCGTTAGCATTTTGTCTTAACCTGTCCAGCTTGATACTGGCTGTATGAGGCTCTTCATTTTTAAGGTTGGGTACAGGAACGAAGGTCGAGTAACCCATACACTGTACAGGGACTTCACTTTTAACGCAGCCAGCTAAGGCTAATGCCCCTAATATAACCATTGATATTTTCATGCCTTCTAATCCTTTTTCAATCCAATATGGTGTCGAATCTAATAATCCATAAAACCATGGCACCACTTAAACTATATCATGCGCTCTTAAGCTTCACCGAGCACATTTCTTTGCAAGTTGGCCCTCTCGCATCTAGTCAGGAACGACAGCAGGACTGCACAGAATTTCTTTTACTTGCAAAAATAATTAATTAAGTAAGAATAGAATTATTTTCACATCAAAGATGCGTTTATCCATGAGAGGGAATATGAATAAAAAAACTGTTAGCATTACATTAATCACACTTGTAACAGCCTTAATGACTGGCTGTGAAAAGTCAAGCACGGATAGTGGACTTGAATATAAAGCGGGAAACAGTTTTTTTCACCTCAAAAAAGACTGTGTATTACAGGTATCTTCAAGAGATGTTACTCCACCAGTTGTACTCATTACAGTCAAGCAGAGCGATAAATGTTCAGAGGAATTCAACGATTTCTTTCTAAATAACCTTAATAATAACCTTACTGTTTCGTTCAATGGTGAAAAAATCATGGAAGCTAAAATTCTTTCTCCGATCAAGACTGAAAGAGGCATTAACCAGTCTATACCGGACCAAAGCAAGGCGCTTAAAATAGCTAATTATTATAAATAAATGAAGGTGCCTGAGAGCACCTTCATTTCAAATATCAATATTGTATACTTATGTTCTGACCGACACTATGACTTTTAAATCTGATGCGGTCAGTACCAGCACCGTTATTATCTGTCACTTTATAGGAGCCAGGTCCCATAGTATTAACAGTTACCATACTGCTTTCACCTGCATACTCGATCTGAACATCAAACGTTGAAGGAGCCTGCGAAGCTGTATCAAAGCTAATCGTATAAACATCCTGTCCGGTATGAGCAGCAAGATCAACCCAGGGACCCCAGGAGAGTGGGCCTGCATATGCCTGAGTAGAGGCACCATGATTCTGTCCGCTGCCATCACCTTTTTCTTTGGATCTATTGGCAAATGCATAAAGCTGAGGCCAGCTGTCAAAATTGATGTAGGTGCCATCCGTAAGAATCATTCTTGGAAGGACAGAGCGATGTCGATCTGATAACACTGTAATTGTTTCTTCAGTCTTTTCTATAGGTATGTAATCTGAAATAAGATGGTAACCTTGCTGAGTTCCATTCTCGATTACAACTTTTGTTCCTACAGGAAGAGAGTCTGTATCAGGCTTAATTTCACTCATTTCCCTTTGTTCAACATCTGCAATTTTCCCATCCGGCATCATAACAGTACGGAAAGGAGCGCCGCCAACCAATTGAGCTGAAACGGGGACATTCGGGGCATTTGAGCCGAACCCACCAGGAAGAACTAAATTGCCGCCAAATGTAGGATTACCGGGAGTTCCTATAACTACCATTGAATCTGACATAATAAACCCTTTCAATTAGTGTTAGTATCGGTTTTTGAGTATAACCTTGGTAAGAAAAACATAATTAGCTGAAAGCAAGAGTGAAACTTATTGTACCTTTAATAAATATTAAATCTCATTATTTATCTTTCTTTACAATAAAAAACCACATTAATTAATTCGAGTTATTATCAAATTCCACATAATTACGTCATTAAAACAAAACCGATTTATTAATTATCACTTCACTCCTATTATTTTTATAATCTGATAGTACGTAACTTTATAAGCGTAAGAAATGGGTTGTGATTTCCATTCAATTATGGCCGCCGTTACTTGTCAGTTCAGGCGGCTTGATAACATCTTAAGCAGCCTTATCTTTTGCCAAACACATTTCAGGAAGATTAGCCCTCACCAGGGCTTCGGCGAACGGAGGCGGGACCGCATTTCCGCACCGGGCTACCTGTTTATCCTTCGCGTACTTCACCCCACGATAATCCTGGTCGATAATGTACCAATCAGGGAAGCCCTGTGCACGATACAGTTCGTGCGGCTGGAGCATGCGCATCCCGATATCGACTATGCGGTAAACTACGCCGCTGATCGTCACCAGGCCGTCGCAGTCCGCGCCGCAATACTCCCGCAGGAACGCCAGCGTCTGATCTGCGCGCTGCTGGTCGTAAGCCTCAACCGCCAGGGTGGTTTTAACCTCCCCTACGTGCAGGCCGCCTGCTGTAATAGTCGGCATCGGGTCGTCTGTGCGCTGCCCGTCCCGGCAGGTGCCACGCAGCTTCACCAGATGAGACGCAACGACCGCATGATGATTGCCAGTTGTTATTGTGTGCGATGGAGAATCAACAGCGCCGCCAGGATGCCCTGTATTGTTCAACATCAGATGAGCCGTAAGCAGAGCATGATGATCCACCGTCGTAACCGAATGCGCTGGTTCGTCCAGGCCCACACCAGAACCCTGGTAATTGCCCCCGTAATGTTTAACCAGATTTGCGGCCACCAATCCGAATTTACCGCCGCCGGCGGTCACCGTTCCTAGAGGCTTTTCAAGCTGCAGCACGCGCGGCTGCTGCCCCGGGCGCTCACCATAGCCCATTTGAATCAGGGTCGATGTGACGAGTTGCGATTTACCGCCGCCACCCGCCGTTATAGTGGCGTTCGGCTCGTCCGCCCGGTGGCCGATACTGGCACCGAACTGGCGGGCAATGAACGGAGCCAGTGCCGCTTCTACGATACCCAGAGCATGACCGTTACCGCCCGGACGTACTGACGTACCAGCGGTTACCGTTGGCACCGGCTCAGTAACAGTCTGTCCGATAGCTCCGGTACGGAACTTAGTCAGGTGGGGTACCGCGATCGCATAGCCGTGCGTTTTGGTAATTGTCTGCAGCGGCTCCGCCAGCGCCTGGCCCCGGAAGCAGTCGTAACTCGTTTTGGTGCTGGTGTGGTTGCACTTCACGATAAACGGCGACGCGCTATCCAGCACGAACCGTTGAATGCCGCGCGCTATGCGTTTGAGGGTGTTTTCTGCAAGGGCCTTTTTGCGGTCAAATATGGACGGTGCCGGGATAGACCAGTCAATGCACTCCGCTGCCGTGCGCCAGCATTTCAGTTTGCCGTTTAGCACCGCCGGGGATTTGGGATCACCGTGCGTCGGCTCCGGCCAGGTCACTGGCACGCCATCGCAGCGCATCACCATGAAGAAACGCTTCCTGATGGTCGGTGCGCCATAATCGCACGCGCGCAATTCGCGGTGATCAACGGCATAACCCAGCCCTGCCACCAGCTGCTGCGCCTGTTCACCGTCGGCAGCAATACCCAGAAACTCGCAGCATTCCGCCAGGGCCGGATGCCCGACAGGAATACCGCCGGACAGCATCCCACAAAATGCTTCAAACGTTTCCCCGGCTCGCGCCGGATCAGGCCGCATCTCGGCAGCCAGCAGCGGTCCCCAGGTGCGGAACTCCTCAACGTTCTCCAGCATCATCACGCGCGGCCGCACCGCCAGTGCCCAGCGAATGACAATCCAGGCCAGCCCTCTGATGGACTTCTCGACCGGCTTTGCGCCTTTTGCCTTCGAGAAGTGGCGGCAATCCGGAGAGAACCACGCCAGCCCTACTGGACGGCCGGCAGTCGCCGTTCGCGGGTCGATATCATAGACGCTCTCACAGTAATGCAGGGTGTCAGGATGGTTGGTGCTGTGCATCGCGACAGCGTTCGGATCATGATTAATGGCAATATCCACGCTACGCCCAATCGCCAGCTCTATCCCTGTGCTCGCCCCGCCGCCGCCAGCAAAATTATCAACAATGATTTCTCTCACGCGTATTTCTCCATGGCAACGGCCAGCGAACGGGCGGCAGTAACGATTGCCGGTACCGGCATTTTTTCCAGCCACATGCGGTTAATATGATGTTTCAGGCGGCGCTGGTGGTGCTCCGGAAGATCCCCGGCGGTTTCAACCTGGCTGTAGACCATCCCCACTTCGGCAGGCCAGACAGTTTCCGGCACATCCACCAGCAGCAGACGCTCCAGCTCAATAATGCGATGGGAGGCATACTGGAGAAGAGAATCAGTATCTTTTTGCCCGCTATCGTCCCCGCCCTTAACAAAGCTGACCCAGTGGGTTTTGTCATTTTTTCCGGTGCGCTGCCAGACAGCCGGTTTTTCAGGTGTCAGCGCCAGAATTTCTTTAATGGGGATCTGAACCTCGCTCCACTTGAAGATCAAAACGCCGTGAGGCCTCAGAACTCTGAACGCTTCAGCGAAGCCAGCACGCAGATCATCGCGCCAGGTATCACGGTTGAGTTTTCCGTACTTTTTACCCTGCCAGCCATTTGGCCCAACGCGTTCAAGATGCGGCGGATCGAAAACAGCCACTGAGAAAGTGTCATCGGCAAACGGCAACGCGCGAAAGTCGGCGATCACATCCGGGCTGATTACCAGACGGCGGCCATCGCACAACGTGTGCTGCTCGGCGCGGATATCGCTGAAAACAGCCCTCTCATCTTCTTTGTCGAACCAGAACATACGGCTGCCACAGCACATGTCGAGAATGGTTTGTTCAGTCATTCCATGCCTCCAGCTCGTTCTGTATCTCTTCATCGATTTCATCGCGGGTGGCCTCAGCATCCAGAAAGTCCAGTGCCTCTTTGCGATAACGCTCGCGCCGTTCGTCATACCAGGCAGAGAACTCAGGTGACCAGCCAAACTCACTTCCCTGAAAATCTACCCTGGCGTTATCCTCTGCCATACTCTCAACCATGCAATCGGCAGTGGTGAGAGCACATTCGCGGATATAACCTCTCAAATCACGTTTGCGCCACCAGGGGCTTATTTTCGAATCGCAGACCGATTTAAATTCAACTTTCCAGCGACGGATGCAGCGACCTTTCAGTGACTTGCTCATGACTTCACCTCGTCGCGCAGTTTTTTGGCGAAAGACACGGCACGAAAAACAATATTTTTAAGTGCTTTTGCCTGTGCGCTGCCCGGCTTCAATTCCGGCTCTAATTGCTGGTATTCCAAGCCAACGTCGGAGGAAAAATTCTCCACCCCGATAGCCTGCTGCTCTGCGATGAAGGCGTCGGTGGTTGGGGTTTCTGGCGAAGCCATTACAGCCAGTACAGCGCGAATAACATCGGTGTCATTCTCAACCCATGACCATGAACCGGTATCATCCCAGTCGTGATCCATGATGGCGGTTTCCGTGAACGCCTCGACTGCATCTTCCGGAATTTCTTTGGGATTGAATGCCGATTTCAGCGCCGCGTTCTCAGCCACCAAGGCCGCACCACCCGTCTTCAGCTTCTCAATCGCGCTGACAACATCGGCAATTCCATCTGCGCCAACGGCCTGCATCATCGATTTTTCCCAATCAATCTCAGCGGCGACTGCTGCTTTAAGCTCGATAGATTGCGACTCAAGCTGTGCGTTAGCCTGGCGCAACGCCGCAGTCGTAACGTCCAGTTGAGAAGCCAGACGCGTCACCATTTTCGCGATATCGATGATCGGCGTGTCGCTGCTCATATGCCGCGCGAACTCGTGGCCTGCGGCAACTAATTCCTTGTTGTTCATTGTCTCGTTCACCTTCAGATTCTCCGTTCGAAATAGATAAACTGCTTTACCGCACCACGAGGCATTTCGAGTTTTTCCGCAATGTCATGTCGGAAAATACCTGCCGCGTGCATCTGGCGCGCCAGTTCTATATCTTCCTGGCGATAGCGCGCCGACTGATGGCGATCGCCGTGGAGACGAAGAGAAACGCCCAACTCCGCAGCTTTACAGCGAACAGCGGTGTCAGTCCGTCCAATCAGCACGGCGATTTGCAGAGCCGTCATGGTGCCGGCGCACTGGCGGATGATCATGATTTCAGCGCGCACCCATGCGTAACGTCTGGTTTTTGGCATGCTTAAATCCTCCCCTGCGCTTTGCGGCGGTCATACTCAGCTTTCATGATTTCTGCCGGGGTTGGCCCTTTCGCCTGCGCTGGAGCGGCCAGCGCGCGGCGAACGGGCGGGATCGGCTTGCCACTGGCAACACGTCGCTCCCAGCTTCCGAGCAGTTCGCCAGCTTCCGCAAAAAGTTCTTTCTCGGTCATCTGCCGATCAACGCCACGACGGCGCAGCTCGAGGCAAATGTGATACATCACCGGCTGAGACCACGGATATTGCTCGCTGGTGGGATAGCGGAAGACCAGCTTGCGCCACTTCCAGAACTCGTCCATGACGTCCTGCGAGCTGATGCCCAGCGGCCCTCTTCCCTCCCGGCACCACGCCACGAACTGACCCGGCGACGGCATGAACGGTTTTTCCTGGCGGCGCGCGATACGCATGCCAGCGTTCACCTGCTCAATGCTGGTGATCCCGTTTTCCCCGAATGCCAGAAGCCATTGCCGCCGGAATTCGTTGAGGTCTTCCTGGGTACGGATGGCAGCCATGACTGCCGGAAAAGTGACCTTGAGCTGGGTAAACAACGCATTAAAAATTGCGGCTGTTTTCTCGATTTCAGCCTCAGGCGGCTCGTCCTGAATTTCTGGCATCCCATGCGCCATACGCCGCATGTTTTCGCGGTCAAAGTTCTGAAGCTGTTCGCCGAACGTTTTCATTTGGTCACCTCGTGGATCCAGTCAGTGTTATTCCAGTCGAGCGTCTGCGGTGCAGGATTCTCGGTTGAGGAACTCCGGCTATGCATGCGTTTGGTGCTAAGCACGTCCCATTGCTTGCGCAGGCTGGCCGGACTCAGGATGTTTTGTTTCCAGAATTTATCCTTGCTGGCCCACTGCAGTAATTCGCAAATTTCGTAATGTGTGCGGTGGTCCTGCATGCGTGTCAGGCGAATGGTATTGGCCCACTCAACCCACTTCGGTGTGGTCAGACTGGCGTTGACCTGCAGCAGCTGCGCGTAAATCCACTGAGCAGCTTTGAGATCGTCAGCAGTTCCCCATGATTTACCGGATGGTGTGTAGATACCGTCAGCGGCTTCGGGATGGCGTGAAAGAAATTTTTCAGTAACCTCGTTTCGGGATTCGTCAGAATTCCGGGACGTAGATCTTTTAATATTATTGTTATTACCTTGTTGTTCATGATGCGCGGGGTAATGCGCGCCTTTATGCTCGGGGTTATGAGCGGCATCACCGTCTGAGGCCGCGCCGTTACTGGCTTTGCTATGCGCGGCCTTATGCTCGCTGATATGCGCGGGGTAATGCGCGGGTAAATCGTCTATTTTTTGAGCATAAAGAGCATAATTTGTGATGGTTATCACAGTCCCTTTTCGGCGCTCGCCTGCTGTCGAAATCATCCCTTCTTTTTCGAATACAGCGAGCATTCGCTCTACCGCATGGCGGCTGGCTGGCTCTCCGTTTCGGTCGCATAGTGCCAGCCCCAGATCGGCTGTTGTGGTTACCAGTTGTCCGGTCTGCAGAGGCCACTGGCGGCCTTTAAAGTTAGCCGTATAAGGCTGCCTCGCAGCGGTAAGAAGCAGGTTATCCCACAGCGTGCGCAGATAAACATCTTTCGCCCACAGCTGCTTCAGTACACTCCGGTACAACGGGATGAAACCGGTCTTCTGGTTCTCCATCCTGTTGCTCCTGACGGCAGTACGTGCCGCAAAATCGGCGTAAGCGACATTTGACATGGCTATGCCCCTTTCGCCTGGTATTTTAAAAAAGCGTTTGTCATAATGACCTCGCGATCACCTAGCAGTTATTGCACTCGAAAGTCGGTTCTGTTCGCGCAGACCGACTTTCACCCTTTTCAATCCTTTCATATTGCCCCCAGCATCGTTGTCACCATTGCCATAAGCGGTCCGGCCAGATCAGGCTCAAGCCGAAACATCGACACAATCCCTTCACTGACCTCTTTAAGCTTCTGGTGCCTGGGTGCGTCCAGCATCACTGCACGCTTTGCCTCGGCGCACTCTTTAATCGCATCGGCAATAAGCTCAGCTTTTGTCTTGCCACTGATTAGCCCAAACCTTCTGGCAACCTCTTCGTTATCGAGCGCCATCACGTCGATGATGACCGGGATCAGCTGAACCAGGCTTTTGTCGTTCTTCGGACCTGGATCGTTAATCATCCGGAAGAAATTCTGCCTGGTGTTGTGCTCAGATCCAGCCAGCAGCAACCCCCGCCCGCCGCGCGCTATCCACTCTTTCGCTACAATCTGCGAGATATGAAGCTGGGCAGCACCGGGCGTAGCCCGGTTCCAGGCCTTAACCGCTTCACGAATGCGATTAAGCTTACAGTTGTTGCGCGGAACCCCTTGATAATTCGATATCACCGGAGACGATCGCTCCTTGGTATCATCATGAAAAGTAAGTGTTTGCATTGTTAATCCTGTTGAGGAAGCCCATCAGTAGGGTTCGGGTAAAGATCGGGGCGCAATTCATGTGGGGTTACGCCAGTAACTTTGAAAACTTGGATTACGCGTTCCGCAGGAACGCCATTGCGCCGCCATAGCGAAACAGCCATTTTTGTGACGCCAACGGCCAAGCCCAGCGCGCTTGCTGAACCAGATTGGCGGATTGCATTTTCAATACCAGTCATAGGACCTCCTTAAGTGACGCAAGTAAAGCACCAATTTACCATTCAGTCAATAAATGCTTGCCTACCAACTGGTAAAGCTATTGTTTACAATGAGCGTATGAAAAAAGACCTAAATCAAAGCCTCATTGACAGGCTGACAGAACTGACTAGGAAGGGCTTCTCTAAAACCGAGATGGCCAAGATCGCCAATGTCAGTAAGCAAGCAGTTAGTGGCTGGTTCAGGACCGGAAAGATTAGTAAGGAGTCTGCCCTTGCCATTGCTGATGCCGCAGGTGTTTCTGTACCGTGGTTGCTAGGGGAAGATGTAGGTGAGAAGGATGGTTTGAAACCTGACGAGCAGCGTTTACTCGAGCTCTATCGCCAGCTACCTAGCGAAGAACAGCAAAACATGCTCAGAATTTTTGCCATCCGCCTGAAAGAATTAGATAAGCTGTATGAAAAGTACATTAAAGGTCGAGTTAAGTTTCAAGATGATTAAGGTGTTCTAGTCGCACATAGTTGGTGAGCATTGACCACAATTCCGTTATGACCACACTATTTGAATTTTTTTAATTCATAGAGATAGGATGGGAATTAACTAATGATCCAACTACATAAAATGACACTTTTCTTACATTGACTAAGAAATTTAAGGCTAAAGCATGGTTATTCACGAAATTCCTAACTGGAATGAAATCGGTGTCCTACCTCCAATGGATATGGAGCATCCAACTAGTGCCCATCGCTCCCCTTACAAGACAGATATAATCAAACTAGTTGAGCACTACGCGACAAGTGTTCATAGAAGAGAAATTTTACTTGGGTTCATAAACTTTCGTAGTGAACTTTATAAAGTTGGATTGAACGATGGCTTCCAGTGGATTGATGGCAGCTTCATTGAAAATATTGAACTGATTGAAAAAAGACCACCAAATGATATCGACATTGTTACTTTTTTCATTGTGGCCAAAAATGAAACGCAAAATGATGTCGTGACACGAAATCCTGACTTGTTTCTGCCACATATGGGTAAATGGAGAAAGCAAGCCTTTAAGGTTGATTCATACTTCCAATCGCTGGAAGTCTCAATGGAACAACTTGTAGAAAAAACTGTATATTGGTACAGTATGTGGTCGCATAGGAGGGATCTTGCATGGAAAGGATTCTTGCAGATCCCCTTGGATGCTACACTGGATCAACAGGCGTTAAACATTTTGAAAACCATGGCATCAGAAGGAGGTGAGCAATGAATCGCGATGATTATTTGTTCGCTCTAAGTGAGCGGGATTCTATCCTATCTCTGTTAGACAGCACTTCTGATGATGATATCATTGGCCGAATGAGCCTAGAAAGTAGGCTTTATGAGATAGATGAGAAACTTTCTCAGGTCGTTATCGACGAGCATCCCCCTGTCAAAGCAACCTTAACATTTAAGGGATCTCCTGTACTTGGTACATATGGGATAGCGGCAAATTTTGGAGCAAAAATAGTTAACGCCTTTAATGATGCAATTTCTCATGTTGCATCATCTTTCTATGGAACATTACCGTCTAAGGGTAAGATTCCGAATATAGAAAATAACTTATTGATGATTACAGGAACAGCTAAAGGTTCCTTTGGTTTTACGCTTGAAGAATTCAGTCCTGATGCACCACTTACCCTTGATGAGGAATCTTCTGTCCAAAGGGCATTGAATCAAACTCATTCCATACTTCAGATGAGCATCAGAGGAGATGATGATGGTCTTGCTGAAGCGATAAGCGATTTAGATGATCGCGCCCTGGATAAGATACGTGGGTTTATACAAATATTATTTGATAACAGAACAACATTTACTTTAAAACATAATAACCGCGCGCTAATTGCTAATAATATCAATGATATAGAAAGAGCCACATTTAAACTAAGCAAAGATAGTGTCAAAGAAGAGTTGCAATTATTAGAAGTAAGCTTTATGGGTGCACTTCCGCATAAACGCCAATGCGAATTCATTATGGAACACGATGAGTCTAAATCAATCTTTGTAGCAAAAATCAGTAATTACATAGAGAACCCAGATATTATTAACGATCATCGCGGTGAAAAAATTATTGCAAAATTTCTCTGTACTCAAGTGGGTAATGGTAAGCCCAAATACTCACTACGCGAGCTGCCTAACTGGAGATAAATTTTAACACAGCCACCACAGCAGTTTTTACTTCCCGCCTCCGCTCCCATCCCAGCCAATGTGCTGGGATTTTTTTGTCCTAAAAAAATTATCACAAATTTTTTTACCCTCAAGTAAAGCGTTAGTGTACTTTTTTATTCTTCATTACTTGACCTATCAGTAAAGCAGTGTTTTACTAAGCACATCAAAACGCAGTTCCACACCACCAAGGCAGGACGCCCACGAAGTAGCTACCGGCGGCATACGAAGCACCGGATGAGGTGGAGCATTTAACACGCAGCAGGTTTGAAACGTTCCGTTAGCCGCGTTAAGGCCAGGAGATTTGATGACAACGAATCGAGGAATACCCAAAAGCGGAAAAGCGGTACCCATGCGAAATTCCCGTACCGGCGCAGCATGGTTAGTTTCTTTCGATTATCGAGACGGCACTTACTGGCACGAACCGCAGGGCAACCTGCGTCATATCCGCCGCCCTTATGCTTCTCGTGGCATAGAGCCGAACCTTGTACCAGCGGGGACACACTGATGAATACCCTTTTTGCATTAGTGCTGACGATTGGCATGACCAACGGTGATTTTCAGGATGTGGTGCTGGGTGTGTATGACAACCAGCAGCAGTGTGAAGCGGCAGCGGTTGAGCAGCAGGTTAACGGTGAATGCTATCCAGTTGACGGCATTGTCCACGCTGATGAACAACCAGCTCAAACGTCCGCGTTCTGAGGAGTCTTTATGGAAAAGAAATGTGCTTACTGCCGTAAACCCTTCGAGCCGGGCCAGGAAATTAACAGCACCCTGCTCCTGATCCGCGGCGCGCAGCTGGCACGTGAGGATCGCAAATATTGTTCAGAGCGTTGCGCATCAGAGGACCAGATGGCGCACGAATCATAACGCAAAAACCCGCATAAAGCGGGCCATGCGTCCGGTGACACCGACCAAAGCACACCGGAATTTTTTACCAATAAACCGCAGGCGGCTTATACAGCGCCGGGGATTCTATCACCCAAAATAGAGGATCCGATATGGAATTCTTTGAGTTAATAAAGGCCAGCAAAAATCGGGGAAACCGTCCGGTGTTTTCTGGTTCTCCGCGAAAACCGAAGCGCGTGGCAAATTGCAGGCGCAGGTTATTCTGGAAGATGCAGGCATTGAAACCGGCCGCGGTAAGGATTATCAGAAACCGGTCCGCACTGACTTCCCGATTTATAACGACCTGCCGGAAGAAGGCACCGTCGATTTTACCTGGTGCGATCGCTACGAACTGCAGGAAGACGGGCGTACCTGGCTTTCAAAAGCTGCTGTTGAGTCTACTGACACAACTGAAGCCCTTGCCAATGCCACCCCAAAAACTGCCGCTGAATTCGCAACGGATGCCGAGAATATTCCGGTTGAAAACCGTTCTCTGGCAGCCCGTTTCGCCGTTCACCTGCTTGGCGACAAATACCAGACCCATATCAGCAATGAGCAAATGATTGCTGCCATGACCATGTCCATGGACGAAGAAAATAGCTATATGCAGCACATACTGCAGGCCAAAAATGACGTTCCAGAAGTTGTTGAACTCAGCCTATATACGGAATGGAAACTGATTCAGGCACTGAAGGCGGTATTTTCGCCTGATTTTGAGCATGACCCGAAAATAATTACCCGTTTTATGGCTGACTGGATAAAGACCGACCCTGGCGAACGCACCCTGTTCGTGGAAAACTGGCTGAATGAAAACCCAACAACTCAGAATGCTGACGTTACTGATGAAAGTACTGACAAGGCTAACGAAAATATTGCCTCTTCTGTACAGGATCGTGCCTTCACTCATCAGCAATACTCCTTCGAACAGCGTGCGCTCGGCACCTGGCTCTATGGTCTGTTCGACGAGCTGAGCGACGATCAGAAACTGGAAATCTCACGTCTCAACATGGATATGGATGCCACCTATCCGCAAAATGTGCTGTTAGCCTGTCGCAATAACGATATCCGTCAGTTGCAGCACGTTTTTCCTGAGACGCTGGCAGACCTGTTCAACGACACTAAGTCCATCTGGCCTGCTGATGGCAAATCACCTCAACTGGGGCAACTCGTCTCATTCTTTTCTGACTGGATTAACGGTCATAACACAGATACTGCCAGCATTGATGGCAGAAAGTCTGGTCGCGACGCCGTGACCGCAAAGTGGCTGAAAAAGTCAGGTAAGCAAATTACTCAGTACACCGATATCGGCACAAATGCAGGCGGGGACGTTAAAACTGACCGTCCTGAAGGAGCTCCACATAACCTTGATACACTGGATATCGAACTTGCCTGTGCTCTGTATCCCTCAGATTTTGATGTCTTCGAAGTACCAGGCCCTATTTTCCGCCGGGCTAAAGAGATGGTCCGCCAGAAAGAAGAACCGTGGAAATCCTGGAGCGCGGTATTACGTAAATCTGCTGGCATCCTTGACGTTAACCGTACTGCAATTTTCAATCTGGTCCGTCTGGCTCCGGAGGATATTCATCTGGATCCGGTTAAGCACCTCGAGTTCGTGAATCACACGTTAACCACTGAATTTGCAAAAGCGACAGAGCTACTGCCGCTTAACACTGGGAATTCAGCGAGCACCCCAGAGGATATAAGCAAAAGCCTCGCGGCAGAACGTGGCGAGTTTGTGCCGGGCTTCAGCAATCCTGCTGATCCTAAATGGGTGCACGAAGACCTCAGCCAGCCGAAAGTTGAAAATCTGGGCAGCGGTATCTTTTCCTTCGAAGGGCTGACGGGTAGTGCCCCCTCAAATGAAGTCGCAAAACAGGAAGTGGAGAACGTCGATCATGTGCAGATGGAAGAGACTGGCAACAGCCAGGGCGAGACTGAAACTCCGGTACCAGCAGTCGAAAGCGTTGATGCAACTGATCCGCAGGCAGCTACCTTAACAAGCACTGAGATTCTGGCAGCCAATGCGCCGCATCTCGCTGACCAGGTGGAGACGGATAAGAACCAGAATACTGATATTCCGCACCAGACTGAACCAGAAGCAGAGCAAAAACAGCCAGAAGCAGAGCAAATCGAGCCACTCGTGCAGGAACCTGAGCCACCGGTACCGCAATTCCCGGCCTATTTCGAACCGGGCCGCTATGAAGGTTTGCCGAACGAGGTTTACCACGCAGCCAACGGGATCAGCAGCACTCAGGTAAAAGACGCGCGAATCAGCCTGATGTATTTCAACGGTCGCCACGTTGCCCGGACTATCCCGCGCGAGGAAACCAGAGCGCTGCAGTTTGGTACTGTCCTGCACGCACTCACGCTGGAGCCTGAAAAGTTCGGCGAGGAATTTATGGTTTTCCCTGGCCTGCCGGAAGACGCGATCTCAACAACTGCCGAAATGAAAAAAATCATCGAGGAGTTTAACGCCGCGCTGCCGCCGCTGGTGGATGTAGACAGCCTCAAAAAAAGGATTGAGGCACATAACAGCTCGCTGCCCGCTCCCCTGTCACTCAACGGGAACGCTGAGGAAACCGCCCTGCAGTATCAGGGTCTGGCTGAAGAATTCCGCCGGATCCCGGAAACTGAAAAACACACCGCAGCGGCGATGAAGGCCTGCATTAAAGAGTTCAACGCCACGCTGCCACAAGCCCTTAAGGTAAGCGGTGGTCGCGATGCGCTGCTTGAGCAACTGGCAGCCATTGAGCCTGAATTCATTGAAGCTGAACGCGCCAAAAAGCAGCCGTACAACGTCAGCGGTAACAAGGACGTGCTCGCATCAATTGTCCGCGAAATCAACCCGGAGGCCATCTTTGCAGATGAGTTTACCGCACAGTGGCAGGCTGGTGCCGCAGGAAAAAGCATCGTCTCTGACGTCGACTTCGCGCATCTTGAAGCGCTGAACCGGGCAGTATACGCGCATTCCAGCGCCGGGAAACTGCTGCGTCACCCGTCCCGCGAGGTTGAGGTCAGTTACTTCGGTATCGACGAGCAGACCGGGCTGGAGGTTCGCGTACGTCCCGATATCGAACTGGAAATTGACGGCATGCGTATCGCCGCCGATCTGAAAACGCTTGGCATAGCCAACGTGAAGCAGGAGCGCCTGCGCGATCGCCTGCACCGCGAAATCACTGAGCGTGATTATCACCTCAGCGCAGCGATGTATTCAGAGGTTGCTGACTTCGATCAGTTCTTCTGGATCTTCATCAACAAAGAGCCTGGCTATAACTGGGTCGCCGTTATCGAGGCTTCGCCGGAACTGCTCGAGCTGGGTTCGCTGGAATACCACAATACCATGCAGGCAATCGCCACGGCATTTGATACAGGCGTATGGCCCGCGCCGATCACCAGCGATTACACCGACGAATTAAACGATTTTGACCTGCGCCGCCTTGAAGCGCTGCGTACTCAGGCATAAGGGGAATGACGATGGAAAACATGAATATCGTAAATGCGGAGCAGCAGGCTCCAAACACTATCTCTGCAACTAACTCAATTTTTAACGTTCAGGCGCTGGGACAGTTAACAGCGTTTGCCAATCTTATGGCAGACGCCACTATTGCCGTGCCAGATCATTTAGTGGGCAAGCCAGCCGACTGTATGGCGATTGTTATGCAGGCCATGCAGTGGGGTATGAACCCGTACGCTGTGGCACAAAAAACCTTCTTTGTAGGCGGAAAACTGGGGTATGAAGCTCAACTCATAAGCGCAATTCTTTCCAGCTCGGGGGCTATTCGCGGGCGCTTTCATTATGAGTACGGTGGTAACTGGGAAAATTGCATTCGCAGCAAAGATGTCACCGTAAAAAAGATGGGCAGCAAGGGTGCGTATGAAAAAACTGAAAGAGTTCGTGACTGGTCAGATGAAGATGAGGATGGTTTATATATTCGCGCGGGCGCGATTATCCGGGGTGAGTCGGAGATAACCTGGGGGGAACCATTGTATCTGGCAAGCGTGGCCATCAGAAATTCTCCGCTATGGGTTACAAAGCCAAAACAGCAGATTTTATATCTAGCCACAAAGGACTGGGCAAAGGCCTATTGTCCCGCGGCAGTTATGGGATTTCAGGACGCAGATGATCTCTCCTATCGCGATGAGAAAGTGATCAACCCGGCACCTGCCCAGCGCGTCAGTCTGGCTGACATCAATGGTGACGCCGTAACTACCACTCATAGCGCGCAGGAATCGGCCGCCAATATCAATGGTCTGGCTGATGATTTTCGGGATCGCATTGAGAATGCTGAAGACGTGGATGCTGCAAAAGCCTTGCGCGCCGATATTGAGACGGCAAAACAGATGCTGGGATCTGCGCTGTTCACTGAGCTTAAAAACAAAGCCGTGAAGCGCTACTACCTGGTTGATGCCCGTAACAAGGTGGAGGCGGCGATCAACTCCCTGCCCCAGCCCGGCGAGCCGGAGGCGGCAGAGCTTTTCGCAAAAGCTGAACAGACGCTGGCGGCCGCTAAACGTCATTTGGGCGATGATCTGTACGAGCGATTCAGTATCAACCTGCTCGATATGAAACCAGAATACGTTAGCTGAGGGAGGCGGGAGGGTTCGCCCTCCCGAAATAACGATGGCAGATAAAAATACTACCCGCTGGAGCATGCACGAGCTGGCGCTGCTGCTGAAGCACAGCAACGAAGAAGTGGCGCGGCTTACAGGGCGCGCGATGGAGGAAGTCGAACAATACCGCCTGCGTAACAACATCGAGCGCAACTGCTGGGACCGTTTCGATCCGGAGCGTGCCATATGAAGCTGATTAATCGAGGCAGTAAACAATCACCGATTGCCCGGCAGGCATGTGATGCGGCGCTGGCGGAACACGTCGCACGCTTCGGCGAGTTTGGCCGGCGCGCTACCGTCAGCACCTACACGGTGCAGGTCGAGGGGGCAAAGGTGGTGGTTGAGGTGACGAACCGGCGTACCAGTTATGTGGCAACGGCAATGACCGGCGCGCGACGTCTGCGCGCTTTACCTGCCAGTCGTTCTGATAAATCTTTAGCATGAATACCTGAAGAGAAAACTATGATGAATATTCACTTAAAACCAGTATTGATTAATCGTGAAAATGTACAGGCGATGCTCGGCGGCATTTCACGCACAACGTTCTGGCGTAAACGGCAGGCATGGGAGAAAAACGGTACGCCATTTCCCAAACCAGCGCCGGGAACTAATCCTGGCAAGGGTGGCGAGCAGTACCGTTATTGCGATGTGATGCGTTTTTTTGAGGATCAGGGGCTGACAGAACCTACGCAGGATTGAATATGGTTAGCAAGCCGCTCTGCGGCCTCCTGCTGTTCCTTGATGTAAGCATGCTGGTCATAAACCGCGAGCACTCCAGCGAGTTTATGGCCCAGCACTTTCTCGGAGATGTGGGGCAGGATGCCTAATTCGCTCATCTTTGTTTTTGCAGTACGACGAAGATCATGGATAGACCAATGAGGAATATCCAGATCATCACGAAGCTGTGCGGCCAGGTTAAGCAACACCCCCGCCGCCATTGGCCGGTCTTCTTTTTTTGCTGCTGGGGGAAAAACCTGCTGGAAATCAGGATAAAGAGCAAATGCCTTTTTTAGTAACTGAACGGCTTCGTTAGACAGTCCCCGCTCAAATGGCTCTCGGGTTTTAGAGCTTGATTCAGGCACATACCAGATTTTTTCATCAAGATCGAACTCCTTCTTTCTGGCAAGCCGCATCTCTACACCACGACAGGCGGTGAGGAGTAGTAACTTTAGCAGCAGTTTGTTTTGCTCCGTTATTGTCGAAGACTCAACAGCCGACCAGAAAGCTCCAATTTCTTTATCGTTAAATACTCGCTTTCCTGTTCTGACGCGCTTACCTACATCCACCACGCGCAGTTCAGAAACAGGGTTGAAGCGGATCATCCCGGTACGGATGCAGTATGAAAATATGGTTTTCATACGAGACAAGATTTCGCCTGCAAAAGTTTCTGCTCCATTTTCTCGCATTCGGGCAAAAACAGGCTCCCAGTGTTTAACCTCCATATCTTCAACAATCATTGAACCAACCTGGCTAACGACATGCCGGTTTAACGCCCGCTCCCAATGATCATGTTTCACCAGACGCCTGGCGGGCGCACTTTCAAGCCACGACTTTATGCAGGCTTCAACCGTCGGGGAGGAACGTTGCTTATCGAGCTGCATTTCTCTGGCAATTATTGGGTCTTTGCCTGTACCAAGAATTTTCTTCGCACTGACAACCGCCTCACGCGCCTCTTTGAGAGATACCTCATCATACTGGCCCAATGTCATGCGACGGGGCTTACCATTGAACTGGTAGCGAAACTGGAAGACGATCATGCCTGCAGGTGTAATTCGTACGGAAAGTCCGTTCGCATCGGAGAGTTCGTAACGCTTTTCAACCGGTTTACCTTTGAGCTTTCTCAGCCTGGCATCAGTGAGCATTTTTATTCCTTCAGATGTACATTGCTGTGTACAAAAAACTCGTGGCACAAACTTGCACGACAAGGAACAAATTGAAACATCACAGAGGCGTTAAGTCAAAGAGTACGGGGCTTAGAGAGGAGATTGTGAAACGAGGTGATACCAGATGAAACTGTGGGCGCGGCTTACACGAAAGATCACATACAAAGAGAATAATCGTTTATGAACAGTAAATTGCGACGCCATCTAACCAACAATTGCTAAATTGGGACGCAATTTGAAAACCCGGTGCTCGTTATTTTTCGCACCGTCGGGGAATAATAACATTAAAAAAAGAGTGTGTGCACCACTGTGTTTCATATTGGTTCAATTGGCTTTTTTGATCGCAGAGCGTGCGTGTGCAGAGATAAAAGAAAAATGAAAAAGCGGTGTCAGGACGTCCGGGAGGAACAACATCAGATGATCGGGCCGACGTTATTCGGCCCGATGATATTACATTTTGTAGCCCAGCGAGAGCCTCGTGCGGCGATCGGTGTGCTCGGGCGCAGAGTCAGGCGGGTTGGAGTTCCAGGTCAGGTTGTAGGCAACCTTAAGACCGAAATGCTCGTTAATGGCGACATTGAGCGCGCTTTCAGAGTTGACGGTGGTATCTTCCGCACCAAACACGGAAACACCCTGGGTAAATTTGGCGTTATCCGTCAGCTGCCATGCATAGGTGCCGGACGCGTAGCCCAACGGTTGCGTTTCATTGCCACCGTCAGTGTATTCATCGTAACGAACGCCTGGACCAAATTCAAAACGCAGGCTGTGTACCGGACCGTTTAAGAACTGGCGACCATAACCTGCCGTCACAATATCGCGCTCCTGATAACCATTGTAACGGTCGGTTAACCAGCTGCCCTGCCCGAAGAGATAGTTTACGTCTGACAGGTTATAACGGGTACGTCCACCGACAGCATACTTCTCAGAAGAGCGCTCATCGTTGGATGAAGTGTTACTGGCGTTTCCCCATAAAGACCAGGCGGTTGTATTACCATACCAGGTCAGGGTTGAGTCGGCAGTAAGCGAGGAACTTTTGGTATTCCCTGACTGAGACAGATAACCCGCGTTGACATTACCTTCAAACGGTTTTTTCGCAGTGGAGGGATCGTCCATGACAGTAAAAACGGTATCGTCGGCCGTTGCGTACATTGACGCAAACACGCCTCCCGCCAGCAGCACAGCGGCGGGAACTGTCTTTAAGAGCTTCATTTATAATAAGTCCGTACAACAAAAAAAGAGACCATCACGGTCCTGGAAACTTTCGTGGGGATCAATGTTAACAATCCAGAGAAAGGTAACAAATTATAAAAAGGCTCATTTAACATAGCAATGAAATCTTGCAGGATTTTTTGAATAAGAACGATCCCAAAACGGCAGCAATTCATTGGTTAATTACCTCCACAAAAACGCGTATTTATTTGTAAAATCATGCTGTTGCCCTACCGTTCCTGGCGTTTCGGTGCCAGGCTTAGTGAAATCCGTTCCTGGACTTCACTCCAGAAGACTGAAAAGGAGGCACAATTATGGTTAAAATCTATACCCTCACTTTCGCTCCATCACTGGACAGCGCAACCCTGACGCCGCAGCTTTATCCTGAAGGGAAATTACGTTGTAGCGCGCCGGTCTTCGAGCCAGGGGGCGGCGGGATTAACGTCGCCAGAGCGATCACCTTTCTCGGCGGCATTGCCACCGCCATTTTTCCGGCGGGCGGCGCGACGGGCGAGCATCTGGTCAATTTGCTGGCTGATGAGCACGTGCCGGTACAAACCGTCGAGTCAAAAGACTGGACCCGACAAAATCTGCACGTTCACGTTGAGTCCAGCGGTGAGCAGTATCGCTTTGTGATGCCGGGCGCATCGCTGACGGACGATGAATTCCGCCAGCTTGAAGAGCGAGTGCTGGAGATTGAAGCCGGTTCACTGCTGGTCATCAGCGGCAGCCTGCCGCCGGGCGTGCAAATTGATCGGCTGATACAACTGGTAAAATCCGCACAACACCATCGCATTCGTTGCATTATCGACAGTTCCGGAGAGGCCCTTGCCGCCGCGCTGGAGGTAGGCAACATTGAACTGGTGAAACCTAACCAGAAAGAATTAAGCACACTGGTTCAGCGTGAACTCACTCAGCCTGACGATGTCCGCAGAGCTGCCCAGGAAATAGTCCACAGCGGAAAAGCATTACGCGTCGTCGTTTCTCTGGGGCCACAGGGCGCGCTGGCGGTGGATCGTGACAACTGCGTACAAATTGTTCCGCCACCGGTCAAAAGCCAGAGCACCGTTGGCGCAGGCGACAGTATGGTCGGCGCAATGACCTTAAAAATGGCCGAAAACGCGTCACTGGAAGAAATGGTCAGCTACGGCGTTGCCGCCGGTAGTGCCGCAACCATTAACCAGGGCACGCGGCTGTGCTCGCGCGAAAATACGCAGAAAATTTATGATTACCTGCGCCGGGTGTGATCCTGACGCCCCTGTTAATTATGTACAGGTCGCCAAACGGCAACCATCGGCTATGCTAAAAAAATTTCCGCTAACTAACGAGGTGGATCATGAGCGAAGGTGATATAAAACGCTATGTCGTGACGGTGAAGTTTCATGAAGAAACGCTAACCCAAATTAATGAACTAAATAACGCACTTACCCGCGCAGGCTTCACGCTCACGCTGAGTGATGACGAAGGAAAAGTGCATGAACTGGGAACCAACACGTTTGGTCTCATCACGCCGCAAAGTGAGCAAGAGGTCCGTGCGCTGACGGCCGGCCTCGCTGAAAGCGCGCTGGGCGTCACACCTGAAGTCGAGGTTACGACGTTTGAAAGGTGGTTGACGGATAAGCAATAAGTGCCATTGCCGCCGGTAGTCTTTTCAATTGTGCGTGAGTTCGGTTTTTTCAAAGCATTTGTGCGCTAACGTTATGATATGGCAATAAACATGGGAGAATGAACATGTGGCAGGCTATCAGTCGACTGTTAAGTGAGCAACTTGGCGAGGGTGAGATCGAACAGCGTAATGAACTGCCTGGGGGTGAAATTCATGCCGCATGGCATATCCGTTATGCCGGGCGCGATTTTTTCGTCAAATGCGATGAACGCGAGTTGTTGCCCTGCTTTACCGCAGAAGCCGATCAGCTGGAACTCTTGTCGCGCAGTAAAACCGTCACCGTTCCTCATGTATGGGCCGTCGGTCACGAGCGGGACTATGCCTTTCTGATAATGGATTATCTGCCCGCCCGTCCGCTGGACGCGCATAGCGCTTTTCAGTTAGGGCAGCAACTGGCGCACCTGCATCAGTGGAGCGATCAGCCGCAGTTTGGGCTTGATTTCGACAACGACCTTTCCACTACTCCGCAACCCAATGCCTGGCAACGTCGCTGGTCAACCTTTTTCGCCGAGCAGCGAATAGGCTGGCAACTGGAGCTGGCCGCTGAAAAAGGACTTGAGTTTGGCAACATTGACGCCATTGTTGCGCAGATCCAGCAGCGACTGAGCGGTCATCAGCTCCAGCCCTCGTTATTGCACGGTGATTTATGGTCGGCGAACTGCGCGTTAGGGCCGGAGGGTCCATATATTTACGATCCCGCCTGTTACTGGGGAGACCGGGAGTGCGATCTGGCCATGCTGCCGCTGCATCCCGATCAACCGCCACAGATTTATGACGGGTATCAGTCCATCTCTCCTCTGCCGTCAGGCTTCCTTGAGCGCCAACCCATTTATCAGCTCTATACGTTACTTAATCGTGCGATTCTATTTGGTGGGCAACATCTTGTGACGGCGCAAAAAGCGCTGGAGCGGGTGCTGGGATCCTGAGCCTCCCGGTTGGGAGGCCTGGTTGGGTTTGTTAATTGATCTGAACGCCGCCGTTGATGCGGAATTCAATATTCATGATAAGCCCACTGCCAGGCTTACCTGATTCATAACGCCATTTACGCATCGCCGTTTTCACTTCCCGCTCAAACATGTTCGCAGGTTGCGCGGAGAGGATCTGTACGTTATCCACCCGACCATCGGCGGTGACGTCGAATTTTACCCGTACCTTACCTTCAACCCGTAGCGCCAGCGCACGGGCCGGATAAGAGGGCTGATTACGCGCTAAAGCACGCGGCCCGGTTGGCGTCGTGACGGCGGGTTTTGCCGCGGGCGGCGTATTATTGTTCACCGGACGCGAAGGCGCGGTGTTCTCAAACGGTGACGCCGGACGCGGTTCAGCGGGTTTCACGTCGCGTTTAGGTTGCTCCACCTTTTTCACCGGTTTTGGTTTTGGTTTCGGCTTAGGTTTAGGCTTTGGCTTCTCGATCACCACCGGCGCTTCTTTCGGCGGCTCAGGAACAGGTTCTGGCTCCGGCTCGGGTTCGACCACTGGCTCCGGTGCCGGAGGCTGAACGACAGGTTCAGGCTCTGGCGGCGCGACCAGCGTGATGGAAATCGGCTGAGAGGGCGCGGGTAATTCAATAACCTGATTTACCGAGGAGTAAAGCAAGCCTGCTATTACAGCGCCGTGGATAGCCAAAGCAAGCAATGTAGGCCACGGAAAGCGGCGTGGTAAATCAAGTGCCATTGAAGTCATAATCGTTTCTGTTGAAAAATGATGGGGTAATTTTAAATGCAAATAGCAATCATATTCAATAAGGCATTCTCTCTTCGATCGCTTTTTGCCAAAATTGGCACCATTCGCCCCTGTTTTTACCGGGTTTTTCATCTTCACAAAGGAGGATGATTGCAGTCTGCCCCACTTTCACTTACCGTATTTCAGCAAACTGTAGATAAGGAGTTCTTACCGTGCTGTACGTTATTTATGCTGAAGATGTCGTTGGTTCTCTGGAAAAACGCCTGTCAGTGCGCCCTGCGCATCTGGCCCGCTTGCAGTTATTACATGATGAAGGACGGCTTTTGACGGCAGGCCCGATGCCCGCTGTCGACAGCAACGATCCTGGCGCGGCAGGTTTTACCGGCTCTACCGTGATTGCGGAATTTGAATCAAGTGAAGCGGCAAGGGAATGGGCTGATGCCGATCCGTATGTCGCGGCAGGTGTTTATCAGAATGTGACGATAAAACCGTACAAGAAAATATTCTAGGATAATGGGCACCTCTATCGGTGCCCTTTTTACTTAAAGGTCGTAGATCGCAAACAGCAGAATATTGCGGTGCTGATTAAGCAGACACTTCCTGATGGAGTGAATACGCATATTGCGACGAGACTGTCCTTCAAGCCAACGTGATTTGCGGCGGCTTGCCTGTCTCAGCATGCGCCAGCGCCCCACTTCCGTTCTACTACGCTTCATTTTTACCGCTCTTATAAAGGAAGAACGTGCATTATAAACCCTTGCAGCGCCCAGAACAGCGCTTTTCATCTCCGCTTTTTATTTGCCAGACGTTTCTGTCCGCGTACACTCATAACAATACGCAATCAAAAGGATTTTTTTACTTATGACAACCTTCTACACGGTCGTGAGCTGGCTGCTAATCCTTGGATACTGGTTGCTCATCGCGAGTATAACCTTACGCATCCTGATGAAGCGCCGTGCAGTTCCTTCCGCGATGGCATGGCTGTTAATTATCTATATCCTGCCGCTGGTCGGTATTATCGCTTACCTTTCCGTAGGCGAACTGCATCTTGGCAAGCGCCGCGCTGAACGCGCCCGGGCAATGTGGCCTTCCACCGCTAAATGGCTTAACGATCTCAAAGCCTGCAAGCATATTTTCGCCCAGGAAAATAGCGCCGTTGCCTCATCGCTGTTCAAACTATGTGAACGCCGCCAGGGCATTGCCGGGGTGAAAGGCAATCAGCTACAGCTGTTGACGACCTCCGATGACGTTATGCAGGCGCTTATTCGCGACATTCAACTGGCGCGGCATAATATAGAAATGGTGTTTTATATCTGGCAACCAGGCGGGATGGCCGATCAGGTTGCTGAATCGCTGATGGCCGCCGCACGGCGCGGGGTACACTGCCGCCTGATGCTGGATTCTGCGGGCAGCGTCGCCTTCTTTCGCAGCCCGTGGGCGAATATGATGCGCAATGCCGGTGTCGAAGTGGTCGAGGCGCTAAAAGTTAATTTAATGCGCGTATTTCTGCGCCGTATGGACCTGCGCCAGCACCGCAAAATGATCATGATCGACAACTATATTGCCTATACCGGCAGTATGAATATGGTCGATCCCCGCTTTTTTAAGCAGGATGCCGGTGTGGGTCAGTGGGTCGATCTGATGGCGCGTATGGAAGGCCCGGTCGCCACGGCAATGGGGATTGTTTATTCGTGTGACTGGGAAATTGAGACGGGTAAGCGCATTTTACCGCCTACGCCTGATAACAATATCATGCCGTTTGAAGAAGCGAGCGGACACACGATCCATACCATTGCCTCGGGGCCAGGCTTCCCGGAAGATCTTATTCATCAGGCGCTACTCACGGCAGCCTATGCTGCCCGCGAATATTTAATTATGAGTACGCCCTATTTTGTTCCCAGCGACGACCTGCTGCATGCTATCTGTACCGCTGCCCAGCGCGGTGTTGATGTCAGCATCATTTTACCGCGAAAAAATGACTCACTGCTGGTCGGCTGGGCCAGCCGGGCCTTCTTTACCGAGCTACTGGCAGCGGGCGTTAAAATTTATCAGTTTGAAGGCGGCCTGCTGCACACCAAAAGCGTGCTCGTCGATGGTGAACTCAGCCTGGTGGGTACGGTAAACCTGGATATGCGTAGCCTGTGGCTAAACTTTGAGATTACGCTGGTCATTGATGACGCAGGTTTTGGCGGTGATTTAGCCGCCGTTCAGGATGATTATATTTCTCGCTCGCGGTTACTGGACATTCGACTGTGGGTAAAACGTCCTCTGTGGCAGAGGATCACTGAGCGACTGTTTTACTTCTTCAGTCCGTTGCTGTAAAACGAGCGCAATAGATAGCTAACAGGTACTTATTATGGATATGGATCTCAATAACCGTCTGACCGAAGACGAAACGCTTGAGCAGGCATACGATATTTTTCTTGAGCTGGCGGCGGATAACCTCGATCCAGCCGATATCATCCTGTTCAATCTACAGTTTGAAGAGCGCGGCGGTGCGGAGCTGTTCGATCCTTCTGAAGACTGGCAGGAGCATGTGGACTTTGATCTAAACCCAGATTTCTTTGCCGAAGTAGTGATTGGCCTTGCTGACACCGACGGCGGCGAGCTTAACGATGTTTTTGCGCGCGTGCTGTTGTGCCGGGAAAAAGACCACAAGCTGTGCCATATTCTGTGGCGTGAATAATTTCAGGGCAGCATGGCTGCCCTTTTCACTTCTCTTCTGCCAGCGAATGCCCACACGCCTTACAATATTTTGCTGACATCTCATGACCATGCTGCTGGCAATGCGGACATATCCTTGCAAGACGACGTTTTTGTATTTCACTGGTCATCTGTGAGGTAATAATGCCAGTTGGGATCGCAATCACGGAATAGCCAATCAGGATAAGTATCGACGCCACGATCCTGCCCGCTGGTGTATGCGGCGTAATATCGCCATAGCCGACTGTGGTGACGGTAACGATAGCCCAATAAACAGACGTGCTGAGCGTGGTAAAACCGTTCACCGGCCCTTCTATGCCGTACATTAACGCTCCGGCGATGATCATCACGATAGCGATAAAAGAGTAGAATAAGATGAGCTGTTGGCGGGAGTTCACTACCGCGGCCCATAGTCCATTCAGCGCAGGCATCAGTCGCAATAATTTCAGGATCCGCAGTACGCGAATAACGCGCAACGCTCGCCAGGCAAATACATACTCAATACCAATCTCCGGCCACAGTAGAATAACGAAGAGCGGCAATATAGTGACCAGATCGATGATGCCCCAGAAGCCAAAAACATATTTCGCCGGCGTCGGCCAGCTAACGACTCTCAGGCAGTATTCCAGGGTAAAAATAATGGTAAATCCGGCTTCCAGCCAGAGGAAAAAATGCCACTCATTCAGGGATAAACGAAAGGTGGTGCCGATCCCGGATTCAAAGAAAATGGTGATGACGCTAAGCAGCGCCAGAAAACCGCACAGCGCTTCGAAGCGACGTCCTGAACGACTATGCTGATCGAATAACGAATGATAAATTCGCTGGCGAATTGTGCGAATAGTAGCCACGCAGCAACCTCATTAAAAGAAGGGCCGACCAGCGTCGGCCCTTTTTTATTATAACGGGTCGACCTTCAGACAAGACACCGCGTGGCGGAAGCTTCCTTCCAGCACGGGGCGCGTTTTGGCACACTCCGGCCCGGCAATAGGACAGCGGGTGCGGAAAACGCAGCCAGAGGGCGGATTAATCGGTGAAGGTAACTCGCCCTCAAGCAGCTGGATAGTTTTGTTCTTTTCCAGATCCGGGTCGGGCACCGGCACTGCCGACATCAGCGCTTTGGTGTAAGGATGCAGCGGGTTGTGATACACCTCGTCGTACGTACCCAGCTCTACAGCATGGCCGAGATACATCACCAGCACGCGATCGGAAATGTGTTTGACCACCGCCAGATCGTGCGCAATGAAAATCAGCGACAGCCCCATCTCACGCTGTAACTGCTGAAGCAGGTTGACAACCTGCGCCTGAATCGACACATCCAGTGCCGAAACGGGCTCGTCACAGATGATCAGTTTCGGCTCAAGAATTAACGCACGCGCAATACCGATACGCTGGCATTGTCCGCCGGAAAATTCATGCGGATAACGGTTGATGAGGTTAGGCAATAACCCCACTTTCATCATCATGGTTTTCACCCGATCGCGGACTTCCTGGCGCGGCATTTTCGGATGATAGGTGCGTAGCGGTTCGGCAATAATTTCGCCGATGGTCATACGCGGATTCAGTGAGGCCAGCGGATCCTGGAAAATCATCTGGATGTCGCTACGTACCGCCCGCCACTCGTCCGGCTTCATGCCCAGTAAATCTTTCCCCAGCCAGGCTACTTTACCATCGGTGGCTTTAACCAGACCGATGATAGCGCGCGCAAAGGTGGACTTACCGCAGCCCGATTCGCCCACCACGCCCAGCGTTTCACCTTCGTAAAGGCGCAGCGTCACGCCGTCGACCGCCTTCAGGGTTTTGGCTGGCTGCCAGAACCACTGCTTGCCATCTTTAATGTCGAAATGCACCTTCAAATCGGCAATTTCGAGCAGCACATTTCTGTTTTCTGTTACGGCATTCATACCAGTTCCTCCACCGGCTTAAAGCAGGCACGCAGGCGACCGGGCGCAAATTCCACCAGCGGTGGCGTGCTATTGCAGATCTCCATCGCGTGCGGACAGCGCGGCTGGAACGGGCAACCTTTCGGCAGACGCAGCAGGTTTGGCGGATTGCCAGGTATGGTCAGCAAGGACTCGCCTTCGGCATCAAGACGCGGAACGGCATTCAGAAGGCCAATGGAGTACGGATGGGCGGGCTGATAGAAGACGTCACGGGCGTGACCATATTCCATCGTGCGCCCGGCGTACATCACCAGCACCTTATCGCAAATACCGGCAACAACCCCAAGATCGTGGGTGATCATAATAATCGCGGTATTGAACTCGCGCTTCAGTTCATTCAGCAGGGTCATGATCTGTGCCTGAACGGTGACGTCCAGTGCCGTGGTCGGCTCATCCGCAATAAGCAGCTTTGGTCTACACAGCAGCGCCATCGCAATCATCACGCGCTGGCGCATGCCGCCGGAAAATTCGTGCGGATACATGCGCATACGCTTGCGCGCTTCCGGCATTTTTACCGCGTCCAGCATTTTCACCGACTCTTCAAACGCCTCGGCTTTGCCCATGCCTTTGTGCAGCATCAGCACTTCCATCAGCTGCTCGTCCACCCGCATATAGGGGTTAAGAGAGGTCATCGGGTCCTGGAAAATCATTGAGATCTGCTTTGCGCGCAGGGTGTTGAGTTGTCCTTCAGGAAGATTCAGGATCTGCTTACCGTTAAACAGCGCGGAGCCATCAATGCGGCCATTCGAAGCCAGAAGCCCCATTAACGCGAACGCCGTTTGGGATTTGCCCGAGCCGGACTCACCCACGATCCCCAGCGTTTCGCCGGCCCGCAGGCTAAAATTAAGATCGTTGACCGCAGTTACATCGCCATCTGGCGTTTTAAAGGTGACGCGCAGGTCTTTTACATCCAGCAGCAGGCCAGATTTCTGTTCCACCGGAGAAGTGGCAATAATACTCATGGCAGCGCTCCTTAACGATCTTTCGGGTCGAGGGCATCACGCAGGCCATCGCCGATAAAGTTAAAACAAAACAGGGTCACAACCAGAAAACCTGCCGGAAAGAGTAACAGCCACGGAGAAACTTCCATCGAGTTTGCCCCGTCGCTCAACAGCGCACCCCAACTACTTAACGGCTCTTGCGTTCCAAGACCCAGGAAGCTCAGGAAGGATTCAAACAGGATCATGCTTGGCACCAGCAGCGAAGCGTAAACCACCACCACGCCCAGCACGTTGGGCACAATATGCCGCACCACGATATTCGCCGTGGAAACGCCACCGACCTGCGCCGCTTCGATAAACTCTTTCCTTTTCAGGCTGAGCGTCTGGCCGCGCACAATACGCGCCATATCCAGCCAGGAAACCATACCGATGGCGACAAAAATCAGCAGAATGTTTTGCCCAAAGAAGGTCACCAGCAGAATGACAAAGAACATGAACGGAAAGGAGTTAAGGATCTCCAGCATACGCATCATTACCGAGTCAATTTTGCCGCCGAGATAGCCGGAGAGCGAACCGTAAAGCGTACCGACTATGACCGCCACCAACGCGGCCGCGATGCCGACCATCAGCGAAATGCGCCCGCCAATTGCGACACGCACCAGCAGATCGCGTCCCGAGGAGTCGGTGCCAAAATAGTGCCCTGACGCCATATCCGGTGCCGCTGACATCATCTCCCAGTCAGTATCAAAATAGGTAAACTGCGACAACATGGGGGCTAAAATGACAAACAACGCGATAATAATCAGCATAATCAGGCTGGCAACAGCCGCACGGTTATGAACAAAGCGTCGCCGGGCATCCTGCCACAAACTGCGCCCTTCAATGTCGAGTTTTTCACTGAAGTTTTCCAGCGCCTCGCTGTTTTTCTTAGTTAACATCATGGCGAACTCCAGCGTCAGTAACGAATTTTCGGGTCGATAACGGCATACAGCACGTCGACCACCGCGTTAAACAAAATAGTCAGCGCCCCCACCAGGATCGTCAGACTCAAGACCAGCGAATAATCGCGGTTCAACGCGCCGTTAACGAACAACTGGCCGATGCCCGGCAGACCATAAATGGTTTCAATGACCATTGAGCCAGTAATGATGCCGACAAACGCCGGACCCATATATGACAATACCGGTAACAGCGCGGGTTTTAATGCATGACGGATAATAATACGCCGCATCGGTAATCCTTTGGCTTTCGCGGTGCGGATAAAGTTGGAATGCAGCACTTCAATCATGGAGCCACGGGTGATACGCGCAATGCTGGCAATATAGGCCAGCGATAACGCAACCATCGGCAGGATCATATAAATGAGCGCCCCACCGTTCCAGCCGCCACCGGGTAACCATTTAAGGGTAATGGCAAATATCATCACCAGTAACGGCGCGACGACAAAGCTCGGGATAACTACCCCGGTCATCGCTACCCCCATGACTGAATAATCCCATCTCGTATTTTGCTTCAGTGCGGCAATAACGCCGGCGGAAACACCGAGGATCACTGCAAGGAAAAACGCCGCCGCACCCAGCTTCGCGGAAACCGGAAAGCTGGCGGCAACCAGATCGTTAACCGAATAATCTTTGTACTTAAACGACGGTCCGAAATCACCGTGCGCGAGCTGCTTCAGATAATTGAAGTATTGCGTGGAGATAGGATCGTTCAGGTGATATTTCGCTTCAATATTCGCCATCACTTCTGGCGGCAGCGTACGTTCCCCGGTGAAAGGACTTCCCGGCGCGAGGCGCATCATAAAGAACGAAATAGTAATAAGAATAAATAGCGTCGGAATCGCTTCCAGACAGCGACGGAGAATAAATTTCAACATTGCCCATACCTTCTGGCGTGTGCCTTTGTAGTGCGATGAAATAAGACACTGCGGGGCAGACACACGCTGCCCCGCTTATTGCCATTAGTGCTTAATAATGTACATATCTTTAGTGTAGAGATCGTCCATCGGATCTTTACCGGAATAGCCGCCGACCCAGGGTTTAACCAGGCGAGCATTCACGTAGTAATAGACCGGAACAATGGCGCTATCTTTACCCAGTTGCTGCTCGGCTTTGTCGTACAGCTCAGTACGTTTTGCTTCGTCAGTCGCTTTAACGGCCTCGGCCATAATGCTGTCAAACGCCGGGCTCTTATAATGGGCGGTGTTCATAGAACTACCGGAGAGCATGGTATTCAGGAAGGATGTAGGTTCGTTATAGTCCGCACACCACCCCGCACGCGCAACGTCATAGGTTCCCTGATGGCGGGTATCGAGGAATGTTTTCCACTCCTGGTTAACCAGTTTGACGTTCACACCCAGATTTTTCTTCCAGATAGAGGCGGCAGCAATGGCCAGTTTTTTGTGCAGATCGGAGGTGTTGTACAGCAGGTTAAAGGTCAGCGGCTTATCCGCCGTGTAGCCCGCTTCTGCCAACAGTTTTTTGGCTTCTTCGTTACGTTTAGCCTGAGTCCAGCTAAACCACTCCGGCTTGGTCAGTTTGGCTCCATCGGTATACGGCGGAGTATAACCGTAGGCTGGCAAATCGCCCTGTGCTTTCACTTTATTAGTGATGATATCGCGATCCAGGCCCAGCTTCAGCGCAGTACGTACCCGTGCATCGGTAAACGGTGCTTTCTGGTTATTGATTTCGTAATAATAGGTACACAGATACGGGTCAACGTGCACTTCATTCGGGATCTCTTTCTTCAGCTTCTGAAAGAGCTCGATCGGCAGGTTATTATAGGTCATATCGATTTCGCCGCTGCGATAGCGGTTAACATCGGTGACTTCTGAAGAGATAGGCAGATAGGTGACCTGGTCGATGGCGGTTTTCGCGTTATTCCAGTAGTTAGTATTACGCTCCATCACAATACGTTCGTTAACGACCCAATCTTTAAGTTTGTATGCGCCGTTAGAAACAATGTTTGCAGGCTGGGTCCACTTCTCACCAAATTTATCAATGGCGGTTTTATTAACCGGCGACATGGCCGGGTTAACCAGCAGCTTGTAAAAATACGGCACCGGCTCGCTGAGGGTCACTTCCAGCGTATTGGCATCAATTGCTTTCACACCCAGCTCAGACGGCTTTTTCTTACCTTCAACGATTTCATCAACGTTGAGGATATGGCCGTACTGCGGATAACTGGCGTACGGAGATGCGGTATTAGGATCGACCAGACGCTGCCAGCTGTAGACAAAATCCTGAGCGGTAACGGGCTCGCCGTTAGACCATTTGGCGTCTTTACGTAAGTGGAAGGTCCAGACTTTAAAATCTTTATTATCCCAACTTTCGGCCACGCCCGGGATAGGGTGACCGTCAACAGAGGAGGTTACCAGCAGACCTTCAAACAGATCGCGGCTCACGTTTGCTTCAGGAACCCCTTCAATCTTATTCGGATCCAGCGACTGCGGCTCAGCGCCGTTATTACGGATCATCGTTTGCTTTTCAGCAAGCGTAACGCCTGCCGGGACATCTGCCGCAAAAGCAACATTTCCTGCGATAAGCGCTGCTAAAACGCCTGCCGCAACCAGACTTTTCTTCGTGATGATGGACATTGTGTTATGACTCCAATAATTATAATTACTGGCCCAGGGCCAGCTTCTTCAGTTCCCGTTAGGGTTCCCGGTCAATGCAGGAGCTTTTGGCGACTGCCGGGCTGCTTTTCTTGCTGCTATCACCGACTTATTTATTACGGTTGGCTCTGACGGCAACCTTATGTCGATTCCTTTATATGTCTCCCCTGTCGAGACATATTCATTTACGGCGTAAGACAAGCTATTTGAAAATAATTCTCATCTACGCAAGTTCTGCTACCAATTAGCTGGCCGGAAAGTATCAAATGCCTTCGTGTGCCGCCAATATAATTTGCAAATTTGTTAACTAATTCTCTTTTATGCTATCCCATCTCGCTCAAAAAGCGGCTAAAAAATGGACGAAATAGCTGAAAAAGCATTCTTTTTCAATAAAATAGCGCCGTTGCAATCACAGAAACGTAACGTCATGGTGTCATGAGGCAGCATTTTGCAAAAAATTAACATTTGCTTACTATTTAGCACATTTGTCTGCGAGAACGTTGAATTAACTAATATCATTTCAATTATCCGGGAGCAAGCCCCAGAGTGTGATGTGAGAAAAATAACAGCCTGCCCGCTGATAAATCAGGCAACATGCAGCGTGCTGTATTTTTAAGATATTGATATGTAATGAAGTTGTCTGATAATGGATTTTATTATGAATACGTACAAATCCGGCTTTATATATACGCTTTGCTAATAATGGCGCAAACGACGGTAACGTCGTTTGCGCAAAAGAGGACGTTAGTGAACAAGACCGGGGAAGATGCTTTTTATACCGGTGACAATAAACTCAATGCCCAGCGCCATTAGCAGCAGCCCCATAATACGCGTGATGACGTTGATGCCCGTCTGCCCCAGCAGCCTGACCAGCCACGGAGCCATACGGAAAACGCTCCAGCAGCAGAACGCAAAGAGTGCAATTGCCACTGAGAAACCAAGCAGATGCATCAGATTATGGTAGCGAGTACCCCAGACAATAGTCGAACTGATCGCCCCCGGCCCCGCCATTAATGGCAATGCCAGAGGAACCACGCCGACACTTTCGCGGATAGCGGTTTCTGATTTTTCCTGTTTGTTCTGTTTATCTTCGCCCAGTTTCCCGCTGATCATCGACATGGCGATGGTCACCACCAGGATCCCGCCGGCGATGCGGAAAGAATCTATAGAGATACCAAATAGCTGAAGGATGCTGTCGCCAAGAAAAAGTGACGTCCAGAGAATAATGGCGACGGAGAGGTTGGCGGTCAGGTTGGTTTTATTACGCGCCACCGCCGTCTGGTAACTGGTCATGCTTATAAAGACGGGCATGATCCCTATCGGGTTAACCAGGGCGAAAAGACCAATAAAAAACTTAAAATAAGTCGGGAAATCGAACAGCGATTGGCTCACGGCTGGCTCCGCACCTTCATCAAAAGTGGTAGTTGACGACACGTTATTATAATTCCGCGCCGAAGATACGCTTTTTGTCAGAACAGTTCACCACAAATCTGTCGAAAAACCCTGATATTCCACCGTGTTATATATTTGTGTTGATTATGATAATGTTGATGAGCTTCTTGCTGTAAATATTTAACACTTGATACATAGCCTCTAAAACAGCCTGCTGAAAGGTGTCAGCTTTGCGTAAACTTGATGTAGATCACGTATTTCATACTCAGAAGTGAGTAACCTTACTGACACCGCCAGGGAGCAAAACAACATGCCAGGTGGTGCGTCAAGTGAAGCTGTTTTAGTAAATCAGTAAATCAAGTGTAAGAAAGCCTTTGTTTTGTAAGCGCTTACGCAAGCCGTGCCGGGTCTGTCTATACTGACCAATTAGGCCAGTGATTTACTAAAAAAGTTTAACATTATCAGGAGACCATTATGGCTGTTACTAATGTCGCTGAACTTAACGCACTCGTAGAGCGTGTAAAAAAAGCCCAGCGTGAATATGCCAGTTTCACTCAAGAACAAGTCGATAAGATCTTCCGCGCCGCCGCTCTGGCCGCCGCTGATGCTCGTATCCCTCTCGCTAAAATGGCCGTTGCCGAATCTGGCATGGGTATCGTTGAAGATAAAGTGATTAAAAACCACTTTGCTTCTGAGTATATCTACAACGCCTATAAAGATGAAAAAACCTGTGGTGTCCTGTCTGAAGATGACACTTTTGGTACTATCACCATCGCTGAACCTATTGGCATTATCTGCGGTATCGTTCCGACGACCAACCCAACCTCTACCGCTATCTTTAAATCGCTGATCAGCCTGAAGACCCGTAACGCTATCATCTTCTCTCCACACCCGCGTGCTAAAGATGCTACCAACAAGGCTGCTGACATCGTTCTGCAAGCTGCTATTGCTGCTGGTGCGCCGAAAGATCTGATTGGCTGGATTGACCAACCGTCTGTTGAACTCTCTAACGCCTTGATGCATCACCCTGACATCAACCTGATCCTCGCGACCGGTGGTCCGGGCATGGTTAAAGCGGCGTATAGCTCCGGTAAACCGGCTATCGGCGTAGGTGCGGGTAACACACCGGTTGTGATTGACGAAACTGCTGATATCAAACGTGCCGTTGCTTCAATCCTGATGTCCAAAACCTTTGATAACGGCGTTATCTGTGCGTCTGAACAGTCTGTTATCGTTGTTGACTCTGTTTATGATGCGGTACGCGAACGTTTCGCCAGCCACGGTGCTTACATGCTTCAGGGCAGCGAACTGAAAGCCGTACAGAACGTGATCCTGAAAAACGGTGCGCTGAATGCTGGCATCGTTGGTCAGGCAGCATACAAAATTGCTGAACTGGCAGGCTTTAGCGTTCCGGTTAACACCAAAATTCTGGTTGGTGAAGTTACCGTTGTTGACGAAAGCGAGCCGTTTGCTCACGAAAAACTGTCTCCGACGCTGGCAATGTATCGTGCAAAAGATTTCGACGATGCTGTTGTTAAAGCAGAAAAACTGGTTGCCATGGGCGGTATCGGCCACACGTCTTGCCTCTACACCGATCAGGATAACCAACCTGAACGCGTTCAGAAGTTTGGCGCTGAAATGAAAACCGCACGTATTCTGATTAACACCCCTGCTTCTCAGGGTGGTATCGGTGACCTGTATAACTTTAAACTCGCGCCTTCCCTGACTCTGGGTTGTGGTTCATGGGGTGGTAACTCCATCTCTGAAAACGTTGGTCCGAAACACCTGATCAACAAGAAAACCGTTGCTAAGCGAGCTGAAAACATGTTGTGGCATAAACTTCCGAAATCCATCTACTTCCGCCGTGGCTCTCTGCCAATCGCGCTGGACGAATTGATTACTGATGGTCACAAACGCGCACTGATCGTGACTGACCGCTTCCTGTTCAACAACGGTTATGCCGATCAGATCACTTCCGTACTGAAAGCGGCAGGTGTTGAAACTGAAGTCTTCTTCGAAGTTGAAGCTGACCCGACCCTGACTATCGTACGCAAAGGCGCAGAACTGGCGAACTCCTACAAACCAGATGTGATCATCGCGCTGGGTGGTGGTTCCCCGATGGACGCCGCGAAAATCATGTGGGTTATGTACGAGCATCCGGAAACTCACTTCGAAGAACTGGCGCTGCGCTTTATGGACATCCGTAAACGTATCTACAAGTTCCCGAAAATGGGCGTGAAAGCTAAAATGGTTGCTATCACCACCACTTCCGGTACCGGTTCTGAAGTGACTCCGTTTGCCGTTGTGACCGACGATGCGACCGGCCAGAAATACCCGCTGGCAGACTATGCGCTGACTCCGGATATGGCGGTTGTTGATGCTAACCTCGTTATGGAAATGCCGAAATCACTGTGTGCATTCGGTGGTCTGGATGCGGTGACTCACGCCCTGGAAGCTTACGTTTCTGTACTGGCGTCTGAGTTCTCTGACGGTCAGTCTCTGCAAGCGCTGAAACTGCTGAAAGAAAACCTGCCGGCGTCTTATCACGAAGGTTCTAAAAACCCGATTGCCCGTGAACGTGTTCACAGTGCTGCCACTATCGCCGGTATCGCGTTTGCCAACGCCTTCCTCGGTGTGTGTCACTCAATGGCGCACAAACTGGGTTCGCAGTTCCATATTCCGCACGGTCTGGCCAACGCCCTGCTGATCAGCAACGTTATTCGCTATAACGCGAATGATAACCCGACTAAGCAGACTGCATTCAGCCAGTACGACCGTCCGCAGGCACGCCGTCGTTATGCCGAAATCGCTGACCATCTGGGTCTGAGCGCACCGGGCGACCGTACTGCTGCCAAGATTGCCAAACTGCTGGCATGGCTGGAAGAGATCAAAGCTGACCTGGGTATTCCTAAATCTATCCGCGAAGCTGGTGTTCAGGAAGCAGACTTCCTGGCTCACGTTGATAAGCTGTCTGAAGATGCATTCGATGACCAGTGTACCGGTGCTAACCCGCGCTACCCGCTGATCGCTGAGCTGAAACAGATCCTGCTTGATACTTACTACGGACGTGAATACACCGAAGGGACGCCTGCTGAGAACGCGGTTGTCGCTCCAGCAGTGAAAGCTGATAAAAAAGCGAAAAAAACCGCTTAAGTCATTAGCAAAAACGTGTAACAAAAAGCCTCATCACTGATGGGGCTTTTTTTATGGCTAAAAAAGAGCACCTGTAACGGGTTGCTACAGGCGCAAAGGGGTTAGCGTGCAGAATGACGATGGCGTTCCTGTATCGCGCTCAGAGAGCCTGTATGGAGCGCTTCTTTATAATGTTTACGACACACCGAGATATAACGCTCATTGCCGCCAATCACCACCTGTTCGCCCTCGTTATAAGGCCGCCCGGCCTGATCGAGGCGTAACACCATGCTGGCTTTACGCCCGCAGAAGCAAATAGTTTTTAGCTCAACCAGTTTATCTGCCCACGCCAGAAGATACTGGCTCCCGACAAACAGCTCACCACGAAAATCCGTTCTGAGTCCATAACACAGTACCGGAATATCGAGGCCGTCCACAACCTCAGAAAGCTCAAGAACCTGCTGACGCGTAAGGAACTGACATTCATCAACCAGAACGCAGTGGATGCTTTCCTGCGCATGTTCCGCGCTGATTTCAGCCAGTAGTGAGGTATTCTGGTTAAACAGCTTAGCGGGCGACGACAGGCCAATTCTCGAACTCACCTTACCTGAACCAAAGCGGTTATCAATTTCTGCGGTATATACTACCGCCCGCATACCACGTTCCTGGTAATTGTATGATGACTGCAACAACGCAGTCGATTTCCCCGCATTCATTGCTGAATAGTAGAAATATAGTTGTGCCATTGGCCGCATAACCCCAATCAAAGTGTAATAATAGCGGCCGCGAGTGTAGCATATTTTTTGCCTGTACTATGTGACGGTGTTAAACAGAAAACGCCGGCACCAGATGGTGCAATGTCGTGGATATAGTGACGGCAAGCACCATCATGATGCAATTGCCCATTAATGCCTGACTGGCTTCTTCGTCATTACATTCTTCTAACAACCCTGCCCTTTCATTGATTTTGCCCGCGAAAACGCTACAGGCTATTTCACTTTTCTGCTCGCAAATGTATCGATTTGCTAATACTCAGGTATCGTATTTATCCGTTGAGACTATAATTTGTTGTGAAACAGTCCAAAAAAATCATATGTCATCAGGGGTTAACGATGTTCTTTATCGGTCGCTATATGAATAGCGAAAGCGTGATAACGCACAAAATTTAAGTTAACAGGAATTACAATCGTGAAAAATAATAGACAATTTTGAGTTCCTTACATTTCTCCCTATTGCACAACTCCGGTTATCGCTCTATTATTAGCTTAACAAACCACCCCACAATATAAGTTTGAGATTACTACAATGAGCGAAGCACTTAAAATTCTGAACAACATCCGTACTCTTCGTGCTCAGGCCAGAGAATGCACCCTTGAGACACTGGAAGAGATGCTGGAAAAATTAGAAGTAGTTGTTAACGAACGCCGTGAAGAAGATACTGCTGCTGCTGCGGAAGTTGAAGAACGTACGCGTAAACTGCAACAATATCGTGAAATGCTGATTGCTGATGGTATCGATCCTAATGAATTGCTGAACAGCATCACCGCTGCAAAAACCGGTACTAAAGCAAAACGCGCTGCGCGTCCGGCTAAATATAGCTACACCGATGAAAACGGTGAAACCAAAACCTGGACCGGCCAGGGCCGTACTCCTGCGGTAATCAAAAAAGCAATGGACGAGCAAGGTAAACAGCTGGACGATTTCTTGATCAAAAATTAATCTCGCTGCTTCCAGAATCCCGCTACGGCGGGATTTTTTTTGCCTGAATAAAGGAATGATGACTCCCTGCCGTGTTCATTTTACCGGGCGCTCTATTTTGCGGGCATAAAAAAACCGGGCTCATGCGTCCCGGTTTTTTCTGCTATTAAAAGACTACTTTGATACGGTCTCTTCAAGCCAGGCTTTAAATTCTTCGCCCAGTGAGTTGTGGCGGATACCATACTCAACGAAAGCTTGCATATAACCCAGTTTATTACCGCAGTCGTGGCTTTTACCTTTCATATGATAGGCTTCAACGGTTTCTTTCTCGATCAACATATCAATCGCGTCGGTCAGCTGAATTTCATCACCCGCACCTGGAGGCGTTTTTGCCAGCAAAGCCCAAATCTCAGCGCTAAGCACATAGCGGCCTACGACAGCGAGATTCGACGGCGCAACGTTGGCTTTAGGTTTCTCAACCACGCCCACCATCGGCACGCTTTCACCCGCGTGGAGCGCGACACCTTTACAGTCAACGACACCGTAAGCGGTAACGTCCTCAACCGGTTCAACCATAATCTGGCTACAGCCCGTCTCATCGAAACGTTTGATCATTTCAGCCAGGTTATCCTGAGAAAGATCGGATTCGAATTCATCAAGAATAACGTCAGGCAGAATAACGGCGACTGGCTCGTCACCGACCACCGGCTGCGCGCAAAGTACCGCATGACCCAGCCCTTTAGCCAGACCCTGACGGACCTGCATAATAGTAACGTGTGGGGGGCAAATAGATTGTACTTCTTCCAGCAGCTGGCGTTTTACACGTTTTTCCAGCATCGCTTCAAGTTCAAAGCTGGTATCGAAGTGGTTCTCAATCGAATTTTTGGAGGAGTGCGTGACCAGTACGATTTCAGTAATACCCGCCGCGATGCATTCATTCACCACATATTGAATGAGCGGTTTATCGACCAGCGGTAACATCTCTTTGGGGATAGCCTTGGTTGCTGGCAACATCCTCGTGCCCAATCCCGCAACCGGGATAACGGCCTTTTTGACTTTTGAATTTAAAGCAGCCATTGAACTCTCCTGAAGTGTTCGAAATCTGAACTTCTCATTAATAAATTAACGCGTTAAGTATATCAGCACCGGAAGGCAATCCTGGTCTGAAACAGACGCGGTAAGCTCGAATTAGGATTTTTACGCATTAACGTAAGCATAGTACCACCGCGATAGATTGGCAGGTAAACCTATCGCGAGGGTAAAATTCATTTGTTCATTCCGCAGACAGCATTAAACGCAAACGACCGCCAGCACCCCAAATCTGGCACTGCCACGCCTCGCTGCGCTGGCTGATTTGATTGAAATACGTATTACCCAGCGTCCCGAGCGGAACGCCGGTACTGATCTGCACCTGATGATCGCCGGTATTTAATGTTCCATTAAGCCCGGCAGAGACGAGAATTAAATTTTTTAATCCGCTGTGGTAATAACCAATAAATAGCGGAAACTGACCGGGCAGATTGGCCTGACGCAACAAATTATTCACCTGCTTCAGCAAACTGCCCATTTCTGGCAAACGCTGACGTTGTTGTGACAGCTGCTCCTGAAGTAGCCCGTTAAATAACGCCCGTAATAACAGGGCCGCCAGCACGCCGTTGTCCCCTGCTCGCGTGACATCAAGGCAGTAGAACGCAAGGTCATCATCCGAAAGCGGAGCGATATCCAGCACCAGGCCCGGTTGCTCGGCGGCGACCAGCTGGCGATAATTTATGCGGCAATGCGAAAGCACCTGCTGAACGGGCGGTTGCAGCTCCTGAAGTAGTTTCGCGGCAGCCGCGGGATCGCTCACCAGCGCATCCCAGTCCTCAAACAGACGTTCTTCCTCTTCGACCCGGGAATTAAACATATCAGGATAGAGGCAGGCAAAAACCGTTTCGCGCAGGCGTTTGAAGTCTTTGACCGGCTTTAACAGGACATCCTGGACCCCGATACGCAGCGCGCGGGCGATGTCAGACATGTTTTCGGTAGCCGAGATAACGAGGATAGGCAGTGGATTGCCCGCATTGCGCAGATGTTCAATCAGCTTGAGCCCGTTCATCCGCGGCATCGCGATGTCGCAGATCATCAGATCGATCTGCTGGTTGGTCATTTTCTCAATGGCGTCCATACCATCTTCGGCAAGCAGAGTGCTCGCCCCCAGTGACAATAACCAACTGTCCAGCAAAGTACGGAAAACGGGCTCGTCTTCAACTATGAGAATATGTTTTCCCGCCAGTGGCTGTGTCATGGTATCTCCTCTGACTTGCGATAACGTAATACTGGCATGCTATCTGCGCTATCGCTTGTCAGAATTTGCTGAAGTATTCTTAAAAACACAGCACGCTTAAACATTGCAAACAACCACAGATTTGTTATTTAAAATTTTTTCTCCAGCGGACAACATCATGGCTGCACGAAAAGGCACATGCGTAAGTGATTCACCGGAACAAATATTATGATGGAAAAGTTGTAACAAAATATCAACCTTTAGCTGACATTTACCTGCAACTTTCTGCCACCAGCCTGCGCTGCCCCTCAGTGTGCCACGGCTGGCGTGGCGTAGCGACAGAAAGCGCTTATTATCGTCATACCGTTGCGGTGCAAAATATCCAGTCGGGAAAAAAAGGTGGGTTAAGGAAGCGATTGCACCCTGAGAAAATAGCCTTGCAAAAAACGCGGAAATAAGATGACTGCCAACACTGGTTTCTATCAGCCAACAAACTATAAAATTTGCGCCAATATAAATTCTATTACCAGATTTTGGCGGAGATCCAACCGTCATGGACGGTGAACGGCTCCCGATAACGCCACAATTACGCGTTATCTCCATCGTCATTATTTTCATTGTGACCGGCAAACATCTCCCAGCTTCTTGCGTGCAACATTGGCATCGCTCAGTTAACATAACGCTACCAGGCGTACTGACGCCGTTATAATTTTTCCAAGGTGACAATTTTGTTAAAACTGTGTCCCTGCGGCAGCGCTGTCGAGTATAGCCTATGTTGCCAACAATTTGTGTCCGGCGAGCAGGATGCGCCAGATCCGTCACATCTTATGCGCTCTCGTTACAGCGCCTTTGTGATGAAAAATACCGATTACCTGATTAATACCTGGCACCCTTCCTGCCAGGCGAGCGCTTTTCGCCAGGAGATCGAAAGCGGATTTGCGCATACCCAATGGCAGGGACTGACGGTTTTTTCCACGGAAGACAGTACCTCTGCGGACGAAGGCTTTGTCAGCTTCGTGGCAAAATTCAGTGAGAACGGCAAGCCCGGCGTCATCATTGAACGTTCGCGATTCTTAAAGGAAGACGGAAAGTGGTATTATATCGACGGGACCCGTCCGCAGTTTGGTCGAAACGACCCCTGCCCATGTGGGTCAGGTAAAAAATTTAAAAAGTGCTGCGGACAATAGTCAGGCCCCGCACAACAAACGCAAACATATTCAACAGGATTTTCCCTGCAATGCATTCACTACAACGTAAAGTACTGCGCACTATCTGCCCCGATCAGAAAGGATTAATCGCGCGGATCACCAATATTTGCTACAAGCACGAACTTAACATTGTGCAGAACAACGAATTTGTCGATCACCGTACCGGACGCTTTTTTATGCGCACCGAGCTCGAAGGGATCTTCAACGACACCACCCTGCTTGCCGACCTCGACAGCGCCTTACCGGAAGGATCGATACGTGAATTAAATCCGGCCGGTCGTCGCCGTATTGTTATTCTGGTCACCAAAGAGGCGCATTGCCTGGGCGATCTGCTGATGAAAGCCAACTATGGTGGCCTGGACGTGGAAATTGCCGCCGTCATTGGCAATCATGAAACGCTGCGCACGCTGGTTGAACGTTTTGAGATCCCGTTTGAGCTGGTGAGCCATGAAGGCCATACCCGTGAAGAACACGATCAACTGATGGCCGATGCGATTGAAGCGCACCAGCCTGATTATGTCGTCCTGGCAAAATATATGCGCGTCCTGACGCCTGAGTTTGTCTCCCGCTTCCCGAACAAAATTATCAATATTCACCACTCCTTCCTGCCCGCGTTTATTGGTGCTCGCCCTTATCATCAGGCGTACGAGCGTGGCGTGAAGATCATCGGTGCCACCGCGCATTACGTGAATGATAATCTGGATGAAGGCCCCATCATCATGCAGGACGTCATTCATGTGGATCACACGTATACGGCTGAAGATATGATGCGTGCCGGACGCGACGTGGAGAAAAATGTGTTAAGCCGCGCGCTTTATCAGGTTCTGGCCCAGCGGGTATTTGTCTACGGCAATCGGACGATTATTCTTTAATCGTTAATGAAATGAATTGATTAGCATTGCTGCGTTACGGATGAAAAGTACGCAAACGATTCATGTTGAGCAAAGGAATGCTTTACAGCGGCGCGTCATTTGATATGATGCGCCCCGCTTCCCAAACTGGAAGCAGGCCAGAGTAATATGCATTACCCCGTGGTGGGGTTCCCGAGCGGCCAAAGGGAGCAGACTGTAAATCTGCCGTCATCGACTTCGAAGGTTCGAATCCTTCCCCCACCACCATTTCTAAGCACTACCTACAATTTGAATTACCCCTGGTGGGGTTCCCGAGCGGCCAAAGGGAGCAGACTGTAAATCTGCCGTCACAGACTTCGAAGGTTCGAATCCTTCCCCCACCACCATCTCTTCCAGAAGACACTAAATTCAATGACACCTCTTGTCTCACATATTCCGCCCGGACGGGGGAAGGATGAGAAGCTTCGACTAAGGTTCGATTCGAGCGTCAGCGAGAAAGCGTTGCCGCCAGGCAACGACCCGAAGGGCGAAGCGCGTAGCGCTGAGTAATCCTTCCCCCACCACCATCTCTTCCAGAAGACACTAAATTCAATGACACCTCTTGTCTCACATATTCCGCCCGGACGGGGGAAGGATGAGAAGCTTCGACTAAGGTTCGATTCGAGCGTCAGCGAGAAAGCGTTGCCGCCAGGCAACGACCCGAAGGGCGAAGCGCGTAGCGCTGAGTAATCCTTCCCCCACCACCATCTCTTCCAGAAGACGCCTCACTTACCAATAATCTTTGTCTTACCTGTTCTACCCGGACGGTTTACCCTACCAGTTTACGCAGCACACTCCCTGCCTGCTCAAGGCTGGCAAGCCCGCCACGCAGCCAGACGCCTTTCCCGCTGTATTCCAGCCGCGCAGCATGGTCGAACTGGTCATAATCGACCGGATACACCAGCGCCGGAATGTTGCGCTTCAGACAATGCCACATAATCCCCGCCCCGCCGTGATGGATCACCGCATCATAGCGCGATAACCAGCGGTCATAATCCACCCATGCCACCCGACAAAAATTACCCTGCTGATGGCGCTGTACGTCCTGCCCGTTGCCGTCGGTAAAATGAAACTCCCACTCCGGCATCGTCTCCGCCAGTACAGCAATTGCCTTAGCGACGGCATCTTTATGCCAGTCCAGATGGGTTCCCAGTGTAACCAGCACATGCCTTTTGCCCTCTTTAAAGGCAGGCTCCTGGTAGCCGAGCGGCGGCGTGTAAAGCGCCGGACCAATAAACCGCAATGCATCAGGCCAGCGTTGCGGGAATTCAAACTCTGGTTCGCTGAGCGCGAGGATCCGCGTCGGGGAATAGGCGCTTTCACTGCCGTCGGGACGGTACAGACGCGTGATGCCGGTCTGGCGGATCACATCGCGAAAAAGCCAGAAAACGGCGCGCTTAAAGACCCTGACTTTTTTGCGATGCATAACGTGCCAGGCACGCTCTCTCGCGTTTTTCGCCGGCATTAAACCACCGCAGTACGCAGGCGGGCCGTCCGGGCTTTCCAGTACACAGGGGGACGGCATACTGGTCCACCAGGGCACAGCAAACTGACGGCAAACCTCTCCCACTATCGGTAGCGTAAAATCAGCTATAGCCAGCTCGGGAATGCCGTTATGACGCCACAGCTGCGCCAGCTCATCGGCAAAGTTTTTCAGCAGCCCGACAACCGCACGGAACTGGCGGTAAAGCCTGACCGGGCTGGATTTAATTGCATAGTTCGGGTTCGCCACCGCCAGCAACGGCCCATCATATTCACCGGGCAGGATCAGCGCCGAAAGTCCGGCCGCCTCGATCCGCTTCTGCGCCCCTGACGTGCTGATAATTCGGACCTGATACTGCGCCGACAACGCTCTTCCCATAGCGAGAACCGGATGCAGATGCCCGGCAAACGGCGGAGCCAGCAGGTCAATGCGGGTGATCCCGGCGGGGATCAAATTGAGTAAGCGTTGCATTAAAGGGTCCTGATGAAACGTTTGCACCCGTCAATCAGTGCGGGTTGAGAAAGGTAATTCATATGCCCGCAGGCAATATACTCATCAGCATCGCGAAACCATAACCGGGAAATCCAGTCCTGACGTCCCTGAACCAGCAGATGCCTGCACTCCGGGCGACGCCGGGCTACCGGTCCGAAGGCAAAAATACTTACCCGCGACATAACTGAAGCGGGAAGCTGAAGGTTATTAAACAATTCAAGCCCACAACTTCCGCAAAGCAGCAGCGTATGATCGGCAGACGCCAGCAGTGCCAGCGCCCCCGTCTGATAAGTGCGGACAAACGCCGGACGGCGCGAGCCAAGATAATCTCGCGCATTGTTCATACTCGCACGTAGCAGCGGCGTGGCTTGCCAGGCTTCGCGTTGCGCTACCCACGGGAAATTTACCGCGATGCCCTCACTATTCCGTCCCAGCGCGGCCATAAAAGCGCGCTGATCCGGACTTAATGAGGTGTTCCCCGGCTGGCTTCTGCCGGTAATAAACGCAATTTGTAAGCTCATCGTGAAATAAAATGATCGTTGCTGAAAATACGGTAGCGCCGTGAGCGCCAGTGAATGGTGCGGTTAACGAGCGCATGAAGCAAATGCAGCGGCTGGAGCAACTCGGATAACAGCGAGAGCAGCGGGTGCGATGAAATATGCGGGGATACTTGTCGTTGTACCCGGCGCAGCGCAAGGTGGCGAAGAACCAGAACACCCAGCATGATAGCCGCGTCAGCCGCACCGCCGTTCAGGGTCAGAATGAGCATCAACCAGAGTAACAGCGGGTGAAGCCCCTGAAGCAGGAAGATTGCCAGATTGACCGATACAGACTTCTCGCGCATCAGCAGCGTGGCGAACAGAAACCAGCGATGCATCTGGCGGCCATAGCGCCTGAAATCCGGCACGCTGGTTTGTACCTGTACGGACGCCGTGGACTGAACGATGTTGACCTTTTCACGCGCCAGCAGAGTTGCCAGCGCTAAATCGTCCGTCAGATGATGCATAATCGATGTAAATCCTCCGACCCGTTCCAGCACGGCGCGATGCAGGACATAACACATTCCGTTCAGAGTTAACGGACAAGTGAAAGGCAACAGGGGAAGATAGGTCAGCGCCGCGTTATCGTTAACAAACTGCGCCAGCAGGCGTGACGGCAGTGTTTGGGCGGCACAATAATACGGCAGCGCGGTCACCAGCGAGGAGGCATCCAGCTCACTTAACATTCTCTGCAACGAGGCAGCACTCAGCGTCGCGTCATCGTCCAGCACCATCACCCAGTCGGTTTTCACCTGCGCCCTCGCCTGCTCAAGTTTGAATAGCTTGGGGTTCTGCCCTTGCGGCGCAGGCGGGTAACGAAGCAGCGTGATAGCGCAGTGCGGATAACGCTGCTGCAAATCCTGCGTGACGCGCCATCCTTGATCATCATCGTCATCCACCAGCCACAGAAAATGCGCATCAGGTAAATGGTGCAGGTTTGATTGCAGTACCGACGCCAGCGCCGGATCGCCACCGAGAATGGGTTGCATCACGGTGACGTCACCGCTGTAAATTGCACACTCGTGCCGGGGAAGGCGCAACATCTTAAGCGCAAACCCTGACTTAAACAGGAGTATGACCAGCCAGAGTAACGCTATCGCTATCATTGCCGTTGCGCCTTATAGTCCTGTAAAAAACGGGTCAGACTGACGGGAAACGGTACACATGGCGCACCGAAATCCTCCAGCATCAGACTGACGTCCAGGGTTGCGGAGTAGCCAAAAACGCCCACGCCAAAGCGGGTAATCGGCGGCTCGCCGCCGAGCGGCAGCCTGCGCCAGAGCCACTCCAGCACGCCGGCAATACGCAGCGCCGTCGCCACCGACAGCGTGCGCATCGGCACGGGTAAATCAAGATGGTTTAACACCGTTTGCAGCAACGCCTGCGTAGCCAGCGGATGCGCAGCAGAAATGTTATAGCAGGGTTTCAGGCGCGATGACATGGCCGCCAGCATCAGGTAATCACACAGCGTAGTAACGTGCATTATCTCAGCCTGCGCCGGGTGTTCGCTACGCAGATTGACCAGCCTTTTTTTACGCGCGGCCTCCAGCAACGGTGGTAGCAACAATGCGTCACCGGCACCAAATACCGCACAGGGGCGAAAAATAGTCTTCTCACCGGCGTAATCGTTAACCAGCTGCTCGGCCAGGTATTTGCTTCGCCCGTACTCGCTGGTAAAAGCGTGCCCGACGGCCGCGTGTTCATCCAGATGATATTGATGGGCGAACCGATAATACACCGCCGCCGTGGAGATAAAAATCAGCCGCGGTGACTGGCGGGCATGACAAAATGCAATTACCTGACGCGTGGTCTCAACGTTATCGCGATAATATTGCGCCGCGCTGCCCCAAGGCGAGGCCCTGCCCGCCGCGTGGATCACCACATCCGGATCAAAATCAAGCGTCTGCAACTGGTCGAGCGGAAGGGCCTGATAGCTCACCTCGGGTGGAAGATCCTGCAACGTCCGGCGGCCTGTGCCGTACAGAGATACCCGCGGATCGGCGGCAAACCGGCGCAGAAAAGCGCCACCAATAAAGCCGGACGCGCCGGTGATCAGCACCTTCATGGCCCGCTACCCGCACGTTGAGGGGATTCGCCCATCCGTTGCAGAAAGCGTTGCTGTAGCGACAGCAAATCCTCCAACGTCAGCCGCCGGTAATCCAGTCCCTGCTGACCGGCAATGTTGGCAATAATGCCGCTGAGCGCCGGGTAGTGGCGATGATGCCAGTGGGGAAAGAGATGATGGGTTAAATGAAGATTAATACCGCCAAGCCAGTACCCCATCCACGCTGGCGTGGGGAGCCAGTCAAAGGTCGTGGCAAAGGTATGCGCCAGTCTGCCCTGCGGCATTCGTCCCTCGTCAGGCGGAAGATAATGGTGCCCTTTAGCCCAGTGGGTACCAATAATCAGCATGACGAAAATCAGTGACGCTACCATCTGGCTGACGGCCCAGGTTATCAGCACGGCAAGTCCCCCAAATCGATCCGTCAGTAACCAAAGAGGCAGTCCGAGCGCGATAACCATATGCCCGATTTTACTGACAAGAAAACGGCTCCAGCCAGCGATGCCATGATGCGTCAGATGCGGCGTGACCGGAGTCAGCCCCGCTCTGTCGAGCCAGTCGACAACCCAGATATACCAGGGGAAGGTCATCCCGGCGATCAGCGGCCAGTAAAATCGCTGTAGCCGCATGAAAGGCCGCCAGCGCTGCCACGGCGTCTGACGCAGCAGGCCGTTTTCAGCGATATCCGGATCGTAGAACTCGACATTGGTAAAACCGTGATGAAACCTGACGTGGCGCACGCGCCAGCAGTCTGCGTCCAGTCCCAGCGGTAGCGCAGCGAAGAAGCTGAGCCGGGCGTTTGCCCGTTTCCCCCGCAGGAAAGCATTGTGCGAGGCGTCGTGTACCACGTTAACCGCCAGCAGCATGGCGCAGAGCATCACCGCCAGATACGCCAAAAAAAAGAACACGACTACCTGCTGGCGAAGCGCCACGATGTAGCAAATAAAGCCCGCCACGGCCAGCGCCAGCGCCTTGCCCGTCGCCCATCGGTCGGCATAACGATGATCGCCACGCTGCGCCAACAAGGCCTGGCTTTGCGTATGCAACGCTTTAACCAGCGCCGGATTATCGGCGGGAAAGGTCAGCCGCCGCTGGGGGTTAAACAGATTCACACTTGCCTCCCGCGGTACGGGTTCCCATTCCGCAGGCCAGGATCACACTATGTGCAACCAGCAGAAGAGAGAGGATCAGCGCAAAAGGAACCATCCCGGCAAACCGTATCGCAAAAACGAGCAGCGACAGTGTCACCGCGCACCAGGCTATTTTCCCCCAGCGCTGCCCGTCACTCACGCCGCCCAGCGCAACGGAACCGGCCGCCAGCAGAACAAACAGCAGCGCCTGCGCCAGCGAAACGTGCTGGATATCGTAGCCATAGCGCTGGATGTAGCCCAGCACCAGCATAAATAGCAACAATGCCCCGGTGACAATGGGCAAGGCGGCGCAGATGAAGTGACGCTCATACGTTCGTCCGGTGCGTGAAGCACCGATCAGGTGCTGAAATGGCAGGTTACTCTCCCGCAGCGGATTAGCAGAAAGCTGACTGCCTTTCACGCCATAAGCCGTCATCTGAGACGGCGGCATGGCGCAAAGCGTACCGAATAACCGGTCCCAGAGAATAAATGTGCCGCCGTAATTCGTATCCGCGTAGCGCCGCTCATTAAGGTGATGGACGCGATGATGCCACGGGGTTATGAAAATCTTTTCAAGCCAGCCGAGACGGGGAGTCAGCGCATTATGATTAAAAAACTGGATGCTGTAGTGGATGACGGAAACCGCCAGGTAGACGCTCAGCGGCACCCCGCACAGCGCCAGCAGCATAAAAAAAGGAATCGAGGTCAGAGAGGAGTACCAGGAGTTTCTGACGCCCAGCGACAGGTTATAATTCTCTCCCTGATGATGCACAACGTGTACCGCCCACAACCCTCGGCATTCGTGATGCAGACGGTGAAGCCAGTAAAAGCAAAAATCCCACACCAGCAACGTGAACAGCCATACCCAAACCGTAGCGATGCCGTCAAAAAGATGCAGATTAGCGTACTGAAGTACCAGCGCATAACACAGCACTTCCAGACAGCGAAACAGCCACAGAATGATGTGCCCGGAATTAATATTAAAAATGATGTCGTGCCAGTCAATTTTCTGCCGCCCCGTCACCTGCAAAAAGCAGGCCTCGCCGAATACCAGCGCGATCATAAACAGGATCGGGATCAGTAACTCACTCATAGCCTATTTCCCTGTGTTGTTTTTTCCGTATTTCCAGATGCATTGCCAGCCAGCCGCTGCCCCATGCCAGCAGCGCGCCGCCCAGTAAATCAATAAATAAGTGTCTGCGTAGTTGCAGAATAGAAAACGCAATAGCCAGCGCCCACAGCACACTTGCGGCAGTAATAAAAAAGCGTCCTCGCGCGGCGATGGCGACTACGGCAAGGATGGTCAGCGCCGCGTGTAATGAGGGGAAGCAATTTTGGCTGGAGTCGATCTCAATCAGCCAGCCCAGCACGGCGGAGGAGGCACCGTCATATGCCAGCGGCGGATAGTGCATCGTCGTCGGCCATAACAAATAGATGACCCCGGCCCCCAGCGCCGATAACTGCATGGCGCGGGCAAGCCAGCGTAAACGAGATAACGGCACCAGCAGATAGCCTGCGGGCACGATCAAAAAAAACGATAAATAGAGCCAGATGGCGGATGACGAAAACGGAATAGCGCGATCGACTGCCCACGCGGTGAGCAGGTGTCCCTCGCCCTGGAGACGATCGCAAAACGAATAGATAACCCCCACCGTTCCCCAGCCCAGCAGCATCTGTTTTAGTCGCTGTACGATGGCCATTACGCCTCCCTCCACTGGCGGATGATACGCCGCCGCTTTGCGCCGAACTGCACCTCCGGGCGCTGCGAAACCAGTTGCCATTTCAGCCGTTGCACATCGATGCCCTGACGGGCAAAAAACGCATTTAACGCCAGCTGGCAGGCTTCCAGCACGACGGGTTCGCAGTCCGCCGTCAAACACAGCGTATCCGCCGCCGTCTGTACCAGCCGGTAGTCTGCGCCAGGCGGTAGCGTTATCGCCAGCACCCGGCTACAGGGATCGGCAAAGATCCCTTGCCCCTGCCCGCTGGCGTCCGGTAACCGCAAACCATCGTCCTGGCGACCTTCAATACGGGCAATCGCCCGCGTCGCGCTACCGCAGGGACACGGCTCCTTGCTTGCCACCAGCACGTCATCAAGCCGGTAGCGGACAACAGGCTGCGTGCGACGGGTAAAGTCAGTAATAATGGGAACAAAGCGGTGTTCATCCAGCCACTCAGGCTCGACGTGAATAAATTCCTCGTTCAGATGCAGCGTGCCGCAGACACAGGTCGATGCCAGGAATCCTTCCGTCGCCTGATAAATCTCGCCCACCTCGCCAAATGCCTGGCGCAGCAGCGCGCGATCGTGATCTTCCAGCACTTCGGCTACCGAAATTACTTTTTTAACCGCAAGCCTCAGCGTACCGGCAAGCACCTCCAGCGCCAGCGCGCGCAGCACCTGAGCGGGGGCGACGATAATCGTGGGCGATTGCGACTCAAGCCGCGCCAGCTGCGGCGCAAACGGGGCGAGCAGATCGTAAAATGCCAGGCTGAGCCAGCGGTTATTGACGCTGCGATACAGATTGTTATCCGCGCGCAGAAAGAGCGCCACGCGCTCGCCCGCCAGTAAACCATCGGGCAGGACTTTTGCCAGAATGGCCCCCGCCCATAGCGTTTGTTCTTGCGGACTGACCACAAACAACCCGCGCCGTCCGGAGGTGCCGGACGATAAACCGACGCTGAACTTTCCGACTTTAGGCGAAAAATCACGGCTTTGTTCGCTGCGCACAGCACACGCCATCAGCTCGTCGCGCTGTAGTCCGGCGGTGTTCATGTCATCGAAATGCGCCATCATTAACGCTTTATTCATCGTTGGCCATTCATCGAACGGCAGCGCAAGATAGCGCCGGAACCACGGGCTTTTCGCCAGCACCCGGCGGCGAAACGTGCGCATTTTTTTGTCCTGCCACGCCTCAAGCCGCGCGCGATCGGTAAAACGCAGTTTACGGGTGCGGAAATAGTGCCAGAGCAGGTGGAATGGGATCACAAATCGCCCTCGTGGCACAGGCGAATATCTACCGAGCCCTGTTGCCAGAGCTGGTTAAGCCGCTCAAGCGTCTGGTAATACGCTATCGCATCCGACATCACCAGATTGGCCAGCCGTGAGGGGCCACGTAACTCGCGGTAATTTGCTGGCGACCACGCGGCATCGGCTGCCAGCAGCGTCCAGCCATCGTCCGTCAGAACAAACGCGCCAATGTGCCCGGCGGCGTGGCCAGGAAGCGGAACCAGAATAATTTGCCCCTCGCTTCCCGGCAGTACGTAGCCGTGCGTAAACGGAGCCAGCGCGGCGGGAAGTTGCAACGCGTCAAAACCTTCAATAAAGGTTAATGACGACTCAAAATCCGCCGGGAACAGCCCCGGAACAAATGCCTGGCGCAGCGCTGCGAATCCACGCAGCGTTCTGACCTGATCCCAGCCCTCGCCCGAGCAGATGCACTTCACGCCGGGGAAATCGCGCAGCCCGGCGACATGGTCAGCGTGAAAGTGCGACAGAATGATGCCCTGAATATCGTCGCCGACCAGCCCCTGCGCGAGCAGTTGACGGGCCAGCGAGTCTTCGGGATCGAAATACACCGGCGTAACCTGGCGGTAAATTCTGAAGACGCCAGAGCGGGTGTACTGTTCAAACCAGGAGGCATAGCCGGTATCCCACAGCCAGCGTCTGTCGCCCACTTCCAGCAGCCAGGCCCGGGAAGGAAATCGACAAACGCGCAGCCCGGCCCCCTTCAGTGCCATGCAGCCAATATGGGTACAGTACCCCACTTCAAAGGCGGTGATCGTGGCCATGTTCCCTCATCCATTTTCCGGTCAACGCGATGCCGTCTGCCATTGAAAACCGGGGCCGATAGCCCAGCTCCTCAATCGCCTTTTTCGCACTCAGCGTCATATCAAAACAGACCGTTCCCGCGCTGTAACGGGTCACCGGCGGCTCTTTGTTAAGGCAGTGGCCGAACATTTCCATGCCGCGCGCCGCAAGCGACAGCACAGGCCACGGCACATTACGGATCTGATATTGCAGCCCCAGTTGCTCGCGCAGCAGCGCGGCGAGCATCACCTTCAGACGCTGCGGCTGGTGGTTAGTGATGTTATACACGCTGCCGGAACGCAGGGATCGGTGGGTTGCCAGTTCCATCGCGTACACCACGTTCTGCACGAAAGTGAGATCCAGCAGCGCGTCGCCGCCGCGTGGCAAGCGCAGCACACCGTTATCCCGGCGAAGCTGTTGCAGCAGGCGCGGGACAATCACGTTGTCGTGCGGGCCAAATAAACCGCGCGGACGCAGCATGACCCAGGTTGTCGAGGCAAAACGCCTCACCGCCTCGGCGATAACCTGCTCGGCGGCATGTTTACTGTGGGCGTAATGGCTACTGAAGCGCCGGGCAAGATAGTTTTCCGTCAGATCATAGTGATGCTGAAAATCAAAATAGACGGCCGGGGTGGAGATATGAATGAAGCGCGGAACCTCTGCCCTGCCCGCCGCCTGCGCCAGACGCTCTGTGACCTGCACGTTGGTGTGCCAGAAATCAGCCCGACGGCCCCAGGGCGAGGATTTTGCCGCGCAGTGCCATACCGCATCGCAGCCTTCCACCAGCCGGAGGCACTCCTCTACGCCCGTGGTGGTCAGATCGCGCGGCACAAAGGTTGCGCCCATCCGCTGAAGCTGTTCGCCTTGCGCCGGGTTACGCCCGATAGCCACTACCTCATGCCCGGTCATAAGCAAATGCTCCGCCGCATTACGTCCCAGCCCGCTGGTTGCGCCCGTCAGCAGGATCTTCACGGCAGAAATACCATGCCTGCCAGCGTCAGTCCTGCCGCCGTGCCAATCAGCATCGCCGGTTGACCGCTAATCAACCTTCCGCTCACTACCGCTTCATGTAGCGCAACAGGAATGGAAGCCGCCACCTGATTACCATGGTGACGATAAATATCGATCAATACCGATTCCGGCACGCGCAGCCGCTTGCGCATATGTTCAAGAGACAGATGGCTTGCCTGATGCGGCACCACCGTCGCAATGTCGGCCAGCGTCACGCCGCTTTTCGCCAGCAGTCGGGCGAAGTAGTCGTCAATTAATGATGAGGCGTAGCGGAACAGCGGTTTTCCCTGCATATGAAACAAAAAATCGCTCTCGTTCATCCCCGCTCTGGGATTACGCCGCGTGCCGCCAGCGCGAATTTCACACAGCTCGCTGCCGTCCGGGTACATCTCAATCAGGCTCGCCAGAATGCCGCTGGTACCGTCACCGCGTTCGACAATAGCGCATGCGGCACCATCGCCAAAAATCAGCGAGGACTCTTCATGTGCCCAGTCGATCCCGCGTGAGGCGATATCCGCAGACACTATTGCAATGCGCCGGTACGCGCCGGTATTCAACAATCCGCCAGCGACTTCCAGCGCGGAAATAAAACTGACGCAACTGCTGTTAATGTCAAAACCCGCCATGCCCGCGGGCATTCTGGCGGCTTTCAGAATATGGGTTGCACTACAGGGTAGCGCCTGAACGGCAATCGCCGAGGCGCAAATCAGCAAATCAACCGAAGAGGGAGACAATGACCCTGCGTTAAGCGCGTTATGTAGCGCCTGTGCTGCCAGTTCAGCCTGGCTGGCGTCGTCCGTAGCGTGATAACGCCAGGCAATACCCGAGCGTTTTTCAACATAGCCCGCAGGCTTGCCGAGCCGGGTATCGAGCATTGATGAGGTGATGCGCTCCGGCGGCAGCGCGATGCCCGTTGAGACGATTTTAAGCGCGACGGTAACACCGGGGCGGGTCGAATACTCCATTATACGTTCACTTCTTAATTCCACGATTCGCATCATGATATAGAAATAAAACGCAAAAAAAACCCAGGAATAATTGTCCCTGGGTTTTATTGTGTTACCGCGTTAATCAGCGACGCGCGCGGACTATCTGGTATTTACGGGTCAGATATTCCACCGGCGCGCTCCAGATATGCACCAGTCGGGAGAACGGAAACAGCAGAAACAGCGTCATCCCCAGCACCAGGTGAACGCGGAAAATAAACGCCACGCCCTCGAGGTGGGAAGACGCGCCACCGTTGAACGTCACCACCGACTGCGCCCAGCCCACCAGTTTCATCATCTCGCTTCCGTCCATATGCTGAGCGGAGAACGGAATGGTCAGCAGACCGAGGGCGCACTGCACCATCAGCAGGGTGAGGATCAGGATATCGGCCCCGGTGGTGGTCGCCCGGACGCGCGGGCTGAACAGGCGGCGCTTCAGCAGCAGCAAGCCGCCGACAAGGGTCATCACGCCGCAGGCACCGCCGGCAATCATCGCCATTTTCTGCTTCACGTCGACGGCTAAAAAGCCTTCATACATCCAGTGCGGGGTCAGCATCCCCAGCAGGTGCCCGGCAAAAATCCCGAGGATGCCAAAGTGGAACAGGTTCGACGCCATGTTCATGCCTTTGCGATCCAGCATCTGACTGGAGCCCGCGCGCCAGCTGTATTGACCGTAGTCATAGCGCAGCCAGCTACCCACCAAAAATACCGTGCCCGCAATATAGGGGTAAATATCAAAGAAGAACCTGGTCAAAAATTGCATTATTGCTGTCCTCCAGTGGAGAGATTCAGATATTGCGGAGCGACGGCACCGGCAAAACGACGCTGGTGGGCGGAGATTTCCGACTCACCGCAGCTCTGGTCGACAAAGAACTTCACCTGTTCCTCTTCCCAGACGGCGTCCAGCGCCTGCGGCGTATCGTCGCGGGCTTCATCGGCGATCTTCTCGGCCACTTTTGCGTTATCAATCGCGGTATTCGCCAGCTTCAGTAGCAGATCGAACAACACGGCGTAGCGGCTTTCCCGCTGCTCGAGGCGTGCGCTTAACAGTGCCAGAATCGGCGCAATATCCTGCAAGCCTCCCAGCGCTTCGCTCACCGGCAGTTGCGCCAGATATTCGAGATACAGCGGCAGGTGATCCGGCAGTTCACGGCTGTCGAGATGCAGGCCGTGACGCTCGTACTGCGCCAGCAGATCAACCATCGCCTGACCACGGTCGCGGGATTCACCGTGAACGTGCTCGAACAGCAGCAGCGAGGTGGCACGACCGCGATCGAATAACTCGCTGTAGGCGGATTGCACATCAAGCAGATCCTGCGCGGTTAAATCGCGCAGGAAAACGCCCAGTTTCTGCGCATCCTCTTTGCTGAGATTTTCCGACGCGGCCAGCGCATCAAACAACTCCTGCTGATGCTGCCACAAAGCAGCATCCGGGTATTCGAGCAGGCGCGAAACAATGACGAGTTCAATCATTGGTGCGGCTCCGTTCTGGTGGTCACATCGATGGCATCAATGCGACGACTGTTAAACAGGTTGAATTTGCTGTCGGAACCGTGGCAGCCGTCACCGAAGGTGAAGCCGCAGCCGCTTTTTTCCGGGAAAGCGTCACGCGCCAGTTCACGATGGCTGCTCGGGATCACGAAGCGATCTTCGTAATTGGCAATCGCCAGATAGCGGTACATCTCCTGCGCCTGAGCTTCGCTCAGTCCCACTTCTTCCAGCGCGCGGGTATCCAGCTTGCCGTCCACGGTTTCTGCACGCTTGTAGTGGCGCATCGCCAGCATACGTTTCAGCGCCAGCAGCACCGGTTTGGTGTCGCCTGCGGTCAGCATATTCGCCAGGTACTCGACCGGGATACGCAGACTCTCTACGTCCGGCAGAATACCGTTACTGCCAAGTTCACCCGCATCAGCGGCGGACTGAATCGGTGACAGCGGCGGCACGTACCAGACCATCGGCAGCGTGCGGTATTCCGGGTGCAGCGGCAGCGCCAGCTTCCAGTCCATCGCCATTTTGTACACCGGCGACTGCTGCGCGGCGTCAATCACGCTCTGCGGCACGCCGTCTTTCAGCGCCTGGGCAATCACCGCCGGATCGTTCGGATTGAGGAAGATGCTGAGCTGACGCTCGTAGAGATCTTTCTCATTCTCGGTGCTCGCCGCCTGCTCAATGGCGTCGGCGTCATACAGCAGCACGCCGAGATAACGAATGCGGCCCACGCAGGTTTCGGAGCAGACGGTCGGCTGACCGGCTTCGATGCGCGGATAGCAGAAAATGCACTTCTCAGATTTACCACTCTTCCAGTTGAAGTAGATTTTTTTGTACGGACAGCCGGTGATACACATCCGCCAGCCACGGCACTTGTCCTGGTCGATCAGTACGATGCCGTCTTCTTCACGCTTGTAGATGGCTCCGCTCGGGCAGGTCGCGACGCACGCCGGATTAAGGCAGTGCTCGCACAGGCGCGGCAGGTACATCATGAAGGTGTTTTCGAACTGGCCGTACATCGCCTTCTGCATGTTGTGGAAGTTCTGATCTTTGGCGCGCTTCTCAAACTCGCCGCCGAGGATCTCTTCCCAGTTCGGGCCGGTCGTGATCTTATTCATCCGCTGGCCGGTGATCAGCGAGCGCGGACGGGCGATCGGCTGATGTTTGCCTTCCGGCGCGTTGTGCAGGTGCTGGTAGTCGTAGTCAAACGGCTCGTAGTAATCATCAATCCCCGGCAGATGTGGGTTAGCAAAGATTTTCCCCAGCAGCAGCGCCCGGTTGCCCATACGCGGTTGCAGTTTGCCGTTGATTTTACGGATCCAGCCGCCCTTCCATTTGTCCTGGTTTTCCCACTGCTGCGGATAACCGGTGCCGGGTTTACTTTCGACGTTATTGAACCACGCGTACTCCATCCCTTCGCGGCTGGTCCAGACGTTCTTACAGGTCACAGAACAGGTGTGGCAGCCGATGCATTTATCAAGATTCAGCACCATGCCGACTTGTGAACGAATTTTCATTTTACGCTCTCCTGTACCTGGTCATTGCCTTCGCCATCCAGCCAGTTAATATTTTTCATCTTGCGTACCACCACGAACTCATCGCGGTTAGAGCCTACGGTACCGTAGTAGTTGAAGCCGTAAGCCAGCTGCGCGTAGCCGCCAATCATATGGGTCGGTTTCGGGCTGATACGGGTGACCGAGTTATGGATGCCGCCGCGTTGACCGGTGATTTCCGACCCCGGCAGGTTCACGATACGTTCCTGCGCGTGGTACATCATGGTCATTCCGGACGGTACACGCTGGCTCACTACCGCACGTGCGGTCAGCGCGCCGTTGCTGTTGAACACTTCGATCCAGTCGTTATCCTCAATCCCCAGCTCTTTGGCGTCGATTTCACTCATCCAGACAATCGGACCGCCGCGTGACAGGGTCAGCATCAGCAGGTTGTCACTGTAAGTAGAGTGAATGCCCCATTTCTGGTGCGGCGTCAGGAAGTTCAGCGCTTTCTCCGGATTGCCATTGGATTTCTCGCCCATTACCGCTTTCACCGAACGGGTGTCGATGGGCGGACGGTACACCAGCAGGCTTTCACCGAAATCTCGCATCCACTGGTGATCCTGATACAGCTGTTGACGACCGGACAGCGTGCGCCACGGGATCAGCTCATGAACGTTGGTATACCCGGCGTTGTAAGAGACGTGCTCATCTTCAAGACCGGACCAGGTCGGGCTGGAAATAATCTTGCGCGGCTGGGCCTGGATATCGCGGAAGCGGATTTTTTCCTCTTCTTTATTGGTCGCCAGGTGCGTATGGTCGCGGCCGGTGAACTCGCTCAGCGCGGCCCAGGCTTTAACCGCCACCTTGCCGTTGGTTTCCGGTGCCAGGGTGAGGATCATCTCTGCCGCATCAATCGCCGTATTCAGCATCGGCTGGCCTTTTGCCGGGCCTTCCGCTTTGGTGTAGTTGAGCTTGCGTAGCAGATCCATTTCGCTCTGGGTGTTCCAGGCGATCCCTTTCCCGCCGTTACCGATTTTGTCCATCAGCGGACCGATGGAGGTAAAGCGTTCGTACGTAGCCGGATAATCACGCTCGACCACCATAATATGCGGCGCGGTTTTACCGGGGATCAGGTCGCACTCGCCTTTTTTCCAGTCCTTCACGTCCAGCGGCTGCGCCAGTTCGGCGGCGGAGTCGTGCTGGATTGGCAGCGTAACGATGTCGGTCTCTTTACCGAGATGCCCCACGCAGACTTCAGAGAATTTCTTCGCGATGCCTTTGTAGATATCCCAGTCGCTTTTCGATTCCCACGCCGGGTCAACGGCGGCAGACAGCGGATGAATAAACGGATGCATGTCCGAAGTATTCATGTCGTCTTTTTCATACCAGGTCGCGGTCGGCAGCACGATGTCGGAGTAGAGACAGGTGCTCGACAGGCGGAAGTCCAGCGTCACAACCAGATCCAGTTTGCCGTCGAGGCCGTTATCATGCCATTCCACCTCTTCCGGCTTCACGCCGCCCTGCTTGCCAAGATCTTTGCCCTGGATGCCGTTTTCGGTGCCCAGCAGATACTTGAGCATGTACTCATGACCTTTACCGGAGGAACCCAGCAGGTTGGAGCGCCAGATAAACAGGTTACGCGGATGGTTTTTACCATTCTCCGGCTGTTCCGCCGCAAAGCGAATCGATCCGTCTTTCAGGGACTTAACCGTGTAATCCACCGGCGACATACCGGCTTTTTCGGCTTCCGCGGCGATGCGCAGCGGGTTGGTGCCCAGTTGCGGCGCAGACGGCAGCCAGCCCATCCGCTCGGCGCGCACGTTGAAATCAATCAGATGGCCGGTATAGCGTGACGGATCGGCCAGCGGCGACAGCAGATCTTTTGCCGTCAGTGACTCATAGCGCCACTGGCTCGAGTGGTTGTAGAAATAAGACGTGCTGTTCATATGACGCGGCGGGCGCTGCCAGTCCAGGGCAAACGCCAGCGGCTGCCAGCCGGTTTGCGGACGCAGTTTTTCCTGACCGACGTAGTGTGCCCAGCCGCCGCCACTCTGACCCACACAGCCGCAGAAAATCAGCATGTTGATCAGGCCACGGTAGTTCATGTCCATGTGATACCAGTGGTTCATCCCGGCACCAACGATGATCATTGAGCGACCGTGCGTTTTATCAGCGTTATCAGCAAACTCGCGGGCGGTGCGAATAATATGGGCGCGCGGGACGCCGGTGATTTTTTCCGCCCAGGCTGGCGTATAGGCTTTGATCTCGTCATAGCTGCTGGCGCAGTTATTATCGCCGAGGCCGCGTTCCAGTCCGTAGTTAGCCAGCGTCAAATCATAAACGGTGGTGACCAGGGCGCTACTGCCATCCGCCAGTTGCAGGCGTTTCACCGGCAGTTTGTGCAGCAGAATATTTTGCAACTCAACTTTATTGACGTGCTCGGTGCCTTCCCCGCCAAAGTACGGGAAACCCACTTCAGCAACTTCATCATGGCTACCCAGCAGGCTGAGATTCAGTTCAGTCTCATCGCCAGAGGTGCCGTCGCGTTGTTCGAGGTTCCATTTGCCTTTTTCGCCCCAGCGGAAGCCAATTGAGCCGTTCGGCGCGATCATCTCGCCAGTGCTGTTAACGGCCACGGTTTTCCACTGCGGATTATTTTCCTGACCGAGCGCATCCACCAGATCGGCAGCGCGCAACATGCGGCCCGCGGCATAGTAGCCGTCGCGCTCTTCCAGCATCACCAGCATCGGCATGTCGGTATAGCGGCGCACGTAGTCGGTAAAATACTGGCTTGGGTTATCGAGATGGAATTCGCGCAGCATCACGTGGCCCATCGCCATCGCCATTGCCGCATCGGTCCCCTGCTTTGGTGCCAGCCACAGATCGCACAGCTTGGCGATTTCCGCGTAGTCCGGCGTGACGGCCACGGTTTTGGTGCCTTTATAGCGCACTTCGGTAAAGAAGTGGGCGTCCGGGGTACGGGTTTGCGGAACGTTAGATCCCCAGGCAATGATATAGCTGGAGTTATACCAGTCGGCAGATTCCGGCACGTCGGTCTGCTCGCCCCAGGTCATTGGCGAGGCCGGAGGCAGGTCGCAATACCAGTCGTAGAAGCTCAGACAGGTACCGCCAATCAGTGAAAGATAACGTGCGCCGGAGGCGTAAGAGACCATCGACATCGCCGGGATCGGCGAGAAGCCCGCGACGCGGTCCGGGCCGTAAGTTTTCACGGTGTAAACGTTGGAAGCCGCGATCAGCTCATTCACTTCCTGCCAGGAGGAGCGCACGAAACCACCACGACCGCGCGCTTGTTTAAAGCTTTTGGCTTTATCGCTGTCTTCAATAATCGACGCCCAGGCGTCAACCGGATCGCTGTGCAGGACTTTCGCCTCGCGCCACATTTTCATCAGACGTTTACGCATCAGCGGATATTTCAGGCGGTTGGCACTGTAGAGATACCAGGAGTAGCTTGCGCCACGCGGACAGCCGCGCGGTTCATGGTTCGGCATATCCGGACGGGTACGCGGGTAGTCGGTCTGCTGCGTCTCCCAGGTGACCAGGCCGCTTTTCACATAGATTTTCCAGCTACAGGAGCCGGTGCAGTTGACGCCGTGGGTAGAGCGCACCACTTTGTCATGCTGCCAGCGCTGGCGGTAGCCTTCCTCCCAGTCGCGGTTGGTCTCAAGAAGCTGTCCATGCCCATCGGCAAAAGTCTCACCCTTCTGTTTGAAGTAGCGAAACCTGTCCAGGAATTTACTCATCTGGTCTCTCCTGTATGGAGCCTGACGGCTCTCTGGTAAATCGACATTGCTGCATATGCCGCGAAATTAACCTTCTGAAACAGTGGGGGAATTGACGGCGATCAAGATGCGAAGGGTTACTGAATGAGCGTAAATCAGCGAATACCACCAAAGCGGTATAAAAAATTATTTTTCAATTTACTGATTTTAAAAGAATTTTAACCACAAGCCATTAACAAAACGGTTATAAATCGCTTTCGCAGGTATTAGGGGGTAGGCCACCTGCCAGAAAGGATTTTCTGCGCTGCCTGAGACGATCAAATTGCCACCATTGATAAGTATGTTGTAACTAATTAATAATAAAAAAAGCGCGGCTTTCACCGCGCAGGATAATCAAACGTTACTTGTTATTATATTTTTTACGTCCGTATACCACCCACGTGATCCCAACGCAGGCAATATAGAACACGAGAAAAACTTTCATCGCCTCGGCTGGCGATCCGGTTAGCGCCAGCGACGTTCCGAAGGCTTTCGGAATAAAGAAGCCGCCAATGGCACCGATGGCCGAAATAAAGCCCAGCGCGGCTGCCGTGTCGGTTGCCGCCTCACGCATCGCCTGCTCTTCCGTCCCCCCTGCCGCTTTCACCCGCGCCATCGTCATTTTGCGGAAGAGAAAGGCAATCATCTGGAAGCTGGAACCACTCCCCAGCCCGGCGGTTAAGAACAGCAGCAGGAACACGGCAAAGAAGGCGATAAAGTTACCGTCGCTCCCCGCCGAAGGCAGCGTCAGGAACAGCAGCCCGCTGAACAATGCCATGAAAATAAAGTTAACCAGCGTGACGCGAATACCGCCCAGACGATCGGACATCGCCCCGCCTGCCGAACGCGCCAGCGCGCCGACCAGCGGCCCGAAGAAGGCGAAGTGGAGGATATTCACATCCGGGAACTGGGTTTTAGAGAGCATCGCAAACCCGGCGGAAAAGCCAATAAACGAGCCGAACGTTGCCAGATAGAGGAAACCGAGGATCCATAAATGCGCCCGCTTCAGCACCGGTAGCTGCGCCTTGAGCGACGCCTTTGAAGTCGCCAGTTCGTTCATGCCAAACCAGGCCGCGAGGGTAAACACAATCAGGAAGGGAACCCAAATCCAGGCCGCATTTTCCAGATAGATGCGCGAACCATCCGGCTGATCGACACCGGTGCCGCCAAAAACCGCAAACATGGAGAGCGAAATAGCCAGCGGTGCGATTAACTGCATGACGCTCACGCCGAGGTTACCAAACCCGCCGTTGATGCCCAGCGCCCCGCCCTGTTTCTCCTTCGGAAAGAAGAAGCTGATATTGGCCATGCTGGAGGCAAAGTTTGCCCCGGCAAAACCGCACAGCAGCGCGATAATAATAAAGGTGCTGAACGGCGTAGACGTATCCTGAACGGCAAACCCCAGCCACAGACAAGGAATAACCAGAATGCCGGTGCTAAACGCCGTCCAGCGGCGACCGCCAAATACCGGCACCATGAAGGAGTATGGTACGCGAAGCAATGCCCCAGACACCGACGGTAATGCCGTCAGCATAAACAGCTGATCGGTTTCGAAATGAAATCCTACTTTGTTAAGATTAACCGCAACCGCGCTAAACAACATCCATACGCAAAACGCCAGTAACAGACAGGGGACCGAAATCCACAGATTGCGGCTTGCAATACGGTGACCGCGTTGCTGCCAGAACTGCGGCTCCTCCGGACGCCAGTCGGTAATGACCGAGCCCGTTTCCCGGACTGGGACGCTTGAGTGACTCATAGACACCTCTGATTATTTATATTCACCGCAGTCACGATAGGGTTTCTCGCTGGCGGTAAGTTGATATAAATCAAAGGAAAAGCCGGGGTTATCTTTGCGTGGAAATCATTATCCTTCTAAATGGGTAGAGTAAACCGGTAAAAAAGATGTGGTTTTTCACGGTGCTGATAAGTTTTGGCGAGTTCTCCTTCACGCCCCCTCAGCCGACGGCAATAAAGGAGTAATCCTTTAGGGGTATGGGTATACTCCGGGTGATGTCTCAGAATAGCCGCACGCCCGGAAAACGATCCCGGTCAGGAGTCATGCCACTATGTTTAAACGCCTGTTCACCCCGCTGACGCTGGTTAATCAGCTGGTGCTGATTGTCCTGCTCTCCACCGCCATTGGTCTTGCCAATATGGCGATTTCCGGCTGGCTGATCCAGGGCGTTCAGGGAAGCGCACATGCGATTAACAAGGCCGGCTCGCTGCGAATGCAAAGTTATCGCCTGCTGTCGGCCATTCCGCTACGCCCGGAAGATCGCTCCCTGCTTACCAACATGCAGCGCACCGCGTTTAGTGAGGAGCTGGTGCAGGCGGCGCGCCGTGATGGTCAGGTTGAGCAACTGACCGCGATCCAGCAATACTGGCAAAGTGAACTGGCTCCCGATATTCAGCGTGCGCGCGATCCGGCAACCGTGCGCGGCGATATTGTCAACTACGTGGCGCGGATCGACGATCTGGTCACCTCGTTCGATCGCACCACCGAAACGCGCATTCAGCGAGTGGTCTGGCTACAGCGGGCAATGGCGGTGTTTATGGCGCTGCTGCTGGTGTTTACGATTATCTGGCTGCGTGCGCGTCTGTTGCGCCCGTGGCGGCAGCTACTGCAAATGGCTCGCGCCGTCAGTCAGCGCGACTTTACCCAGCGGGTTGCTATCAGCGGACGTAACGAAATGGCGACCCTGGGGACCTCGCTCAATAATATGTCGGCAGAGCTGGCCGAAAGCTATGCGGTCCTTGAGCAGCGGGTGCGGGAAAAAACCGCCGGGCTGGAGCAAAAAAACCAGATCCTCTCATTCTTATGGCAGGCCAACCGCCGTCTGCATTCACAGGCTACGCTGTGCGAGCGTCTCTCTCCGGTCCTCAACGGTTTACAGGGACTGACGTTATTACGTGGCATTGAAGTTCGCGTTTACGACAGGGAAGACGAAGAGAACCATCAGGAATTTACCTGTAACTCCAGCATCCGCTGCGATGACATCGGCTGCCATCTTTGCCCGCGCGATATCCCCTCCACTCCCGGCGGCGGCACCACGCTGAAATGGCGATTAACCGACGCCCATAATCAGTACGGGATCCTGCTGGCAACCCTCCCCGCAGGCTGCCATCTGAGCCACGATCAGCAACAGCTGGTCGATACGCTGGTCGAGCAACTCACCGCCACGCTGGCACTGGATCGCCATCAGGAGCATCAGCAGCAGCTTATTGTGATGGAAGAGCGTGCGACGATTGCCCGCGAGCTGCACGACTCTATTGCCCAGTCCCTTTCCTGTATGAAAATGCAGATTAGCTGCCTGCAAATGCAGGGCGACAGCCTGCCGGAAAGCAGTCGTCAGTTACTGGGCCAAATCCGTCATGAACTGAATACCTCCTGGGCGCAATTACGTGAGTTGTTAACCACCTTCCGCCTGCAACTTACTGAATCGGGCCTGCGCCCGGCGCTGGAGGCAAGCTGCCTCGAATACAGCGCCCATTTTGGTTTCCCGGTCCAGCTGGATTACCAGCTGCCGCCACGCTTTGTGCCCTCCCATCAGGCGATCCACCTGCTGCAAATCACCCGTGAGGCGCTGAGTAACTGCCTGAAACATGCCGGGGCGAGTGACGTTAGCGTCACCGTGACGCAGAAAGACAATCAGGTAAAACTGGTGGTGTCCGATAACGGCTGCGGCGTACCGGACAGCGCCGAGCGCACGAATCACTATGGTCTGATTATTATGCGCGACCGGGCGCAAAGCCTGCGCGGTGATTGTCAGGTGCGCCGTCGCGATACAGGCGGCACCGAGGTTATTGTCAATTTTATCCCCGAAAAATCACTTTCATTACAACAAGGAGATACCCATGAATAATCAGGAGCGAGCCACAATCCTGCTTATTGACGATCATCCGATGTTACGTACCGGCGTCAAACAGCTTATTAGCATGGCGCAGGATATTCAGGTGGTTGGCGAAGCCAGCAATGGTGAACAGGGCATTGAGCTGGCGGAGTCGCTGGACCCGGATCTGATCCTGCTCGATCTGAATATGCCCGGCATGAACGGTCTCGAAACGCTGGACAAACTGCGTGAGAAAACGCTCTCCGGGCGCATCGTGGTGTTCAGCGTGTCGAATCACGAAGAGGATGTGGTCACGGCGCTGAAACGGGGCGCGGACGGTTATCTGTTGAAAGATATGGAACCGGAAGATCTGTTGAAAGCGCTTCAGCAGGCCGCTGCCGGAGAGATGGTATTGAGTGAGGCGTTAACCCCGGTACTGGCCGCCAGCCTGCGTGCGAACCGGGCCACCTCCGATCGCGATGTTACCCAGCTTACCCCACGCGAGCGGGATATTCTGAAGCTCATCGCTCAGGGCCTGCCAAATAAAATGATCGCCCGCCGTCTGGATATTACCGAAAGTACCGTGAAGGTCCATGTCAAACACATGCTGAAGAAAATGAAGCTTAAATCCCGCGTGGAAGCTGCCGTCTGGGTACATCAGGAACGCATTTTTTAATCGTGCTACGGCATATTCTCATTTTTGAATGTTACCAGCGGTTCGGTCAGCGCCAGCACGATCTCATTGGATGAGACGCGCTGCCCGCGTTGGTCTTCCACCGTTACCGCCAGTCTCCAGCGGTTTTCCGCGCCCTCGCTATAATCCCACGCCGGCATAATAATGGTCCAGCCCTCGGCGGAGTTGCCGTTGGCCGGCGGCGTCAGGCTGAGCGGCTGCGTATCGCCCTGCCACTCCAGCGTTTTAATGCCAAAGCTGCTGCGGATTTGTAACTTAAGCGCCACCGTCTCGCCCGGCTTTAGATCCCACGGCGGGGTTGCCAGAAATACCGACAGCGTTTTACGCTGGCGTGATTCCATCACTGGCAATGTGCTTCGCTGCACTTCGTCGTAACGACTGCCGCGCAGCGAGCGGCTGGCCGCCACTTCGTTAGCCTCAAGCTGCTTTTTCAGCGGCACGCCAAAACGATAATTAAGCTTCAGCCCGACATCATTCTGGCTGGTGCCCCCCTCGCCCTGCTTATGTTGTGCGCTGAGTGTTACCAGCGGCACCGGGGTGTAATCCAGCCCCAGTTTCACCGCCACCGGGTTGTGCTCGCCCGTACCGTTGCTGAACAAATCGACGCTGTCGCCAAAATACTGCTCCAGGCTGAGGCTGGTATTCAAACGCTGATAAAACGGCAGACGGGCGGCAGCGGTCACATCGTAACCGCGCGCCATCCGCTGCTGGAGGGTCATGGAGGTGTTGTGCCAGCTTTGCAGTGGTTCGTAATAATTCGCCGACAGTCGCAGATTTTCACCCCACGCTTCCGCGCCCAGCCCGGCCCTTGACAGGTTTTCGTCGAGCAGGTTGTCATAAAAGGTGTTGTAGCCGAGCAGCCAGTGTCCGGCAGTCCAGCGCTGACCAATGCCCGCGTTACTCACCAGCCCTTCATCCTGGCGGGTGACGCCAAACTGGGTCCAGCTCAGACGATGCTCAAGATCCTGCAACGGGAAAAACCAGCTGCCGCGGCTACCGGAAAAGTCACCATCATCATCAACGCGCAGCTCAACGCTGGCATTGGTGCCCGGTGCCAGCCAGCTCTGCAACTGCTGATTCACCTCGGAACTCAATGCGTCACGCGCCTGCCCGAGGGCAAACGTTCTGGCCTGCTCTCCGGCATCCAGCCCGTTATCGACCATACTCGCTTCGCCAAACGCCTTCGCCATTTCTGCGAGGCTTTTTTCACCTTCATGGGTGGGCTGAGCAAGACCCAAATCCGGCAGACCATCCTGATTATTATCCAGCGGATTTTCCGCCTGCTCGACGAATGCACCCTGGGCATGAGCAACACCGCCTGCCAGCAGCAAGAGTAAGGACGCGGGGGATAAAAAGAGGAGGTCTCTGGACATTAACCTCGTAGAGGTAAAGACAGGCAATAGCATAATCCTACCTTAGCCTTTTTCCTGCGGGTTTTCATCCCTGCACGAAATTTCAGGAAAATCCCTAACCCTGCCGCTGCGGTTTAACTACAGTTAAGGCGTGACCCTCTGGAGAGCATCATCATGCTAACGACGCTGAAACCTTTGTTGTGCGGCGCACTACTGATTTACGCTGGCGGCGCTGCGGCCGATTCACTTTTTATGCTGCAATCCCCCGCCTTTGCCGACAACGGGATGATGGATAAAAAATTTGCCGGTAATGCCAAAGATAATCCTAACTGTACCGGTGAAAACAACTCTCCGCCGCTGGTGTGGAGCAACTTACCGCAGGAAACCAAAAGCCTGGCGCTGATCGTTCACGATCCTGAAGGCGCAAAAGGATTAGGGGTAACGCATCTGGTGGCGTATAACATCCCCGCTTCGGCAACCGGGTTTACTGCCGACGCGCTGCGCGACGGCAAAGGGTTTACCGGCGGTAAAAATACGCCGGGGAACGATCGCTGGCACGGTCCCTGTCCGCCTCCGGGCAGTGGCGCTCACCACTATACCTTTACGCTTATTGCCACCTCACTCGCCCCCGACCTCCCGGCGGGATTAACCCGTGAACAGCTCTTCGACAAGCTGAAAGGTAAGACGCTGGCGGCAGCGGGCTTAATTGGGCGCTTCGGTCAGTAGCGAGGGGTGTTGTGCCCGCCTGTTTAGCGGTAGCATAGGGCTTTCAACCCTTTACCCGATGAGAGGAGTAACGATGCAACGCCTTGTGATTATCGCTAACGGAGCCGCTTACGGCAGCGAGTCGCTGTTTAATAGCCTGCGTCTGGCTATTGCCCTGCGTGAGCAGCAGTCTGAGCTGGATCTACGCCTGTTCCTGATGTCAGACGCCGTGACGGCGGGCCTGCGCGGACAAAAACCGGCGGAAGGTTATAATATCCAGCAAATGCTGGAAATTCTTACCGCGCAGAACGTGCCGGTGAAACTGTGTAAAACCTGTACCGACGGTCGTGGAATAACGGCCCTGCCGCTGATTGACGGTGTGGAGATCGGCACTCTCGTGGAACTGGCAAGCTGGACGCTGGAAGCAGACAAAGTATTAACCTTTTAATCCTGTAGCACTGCTTCATATTTTTTTCTTATGGCTTAAATAAGAGCATCAAGTTTACCTGCCGTGTTGCCGATAAATTTCGAAACAACACCGCAGGTAAAATTACTATGTTCAGGTCCATTCGCACTCGCATCATTGCCGCAACGGCCGCCTGTTTAGCCATTGCCCTTCTTCTTAACACCGTGATTAATTACCAGGTCACACGGCATAATAATCAGCGTTCGCAGCAGGAGATCATCACCAGCGCGCAGGCCAGTCACGGCATGGCGATTGCGGACTGGGCCAGCAGTAAACTGGCGATGATCGCCTCCCTGCAATCGGCGGCCCTGTCTGCCGACCCGATCCCGGTGCTGGCGCAGATCGCCCGCGCGGGCGGATTTATTAACGTTTATGTCGGCTACGCCAGCCATACGGCAAAATTCTCCGATGCTAATGGCATTCCTGCGGATTACGATCCGACGATCCGCCCGTGGTATCAGCAGGCGGCAAAGGATAACGCTCCTGTTGTCACGGCACCCTACGTCGATGCCGGAACCGGTAAGCTGGTAGTGACATTCGCCGTTCCGGTTACGGAAAACGGTGAACTGAAAGCGGTTGTCGCCGGGGATGTCTCGATGGATAACGTGGTCGCCAATGTGCGGGAAATCCATCCTACCCCCGCCAGCAGCGGGCTTCTGCTCGACAGCGACGGCACCATTATTGCGGCCAGCGATCCGAAACTGACCTTAAAGCCGTTTAGCGAAATGGTGAGCGGTGCGGACGTTGCCGCACTCGCGGCTGGCAAAACCGTGGAGGGGCAGCTTGGCGGTGCGGACAAAATATTGTCGGCCACCCCGGTTGAGGGTACCCACTGGCGGTTAGTCATCGCCCTCGATCGTAAAGATGCCACCGCCGGAATGGTTTCGCTGCTGAAAGCCTCGGCGTTGTCGTTAATCATCCTGGTGCTGCTGGGCGGCGCGGTGGTGCATGCTATTGTTGCGGCACTCCTGAAACGGCTGCTGACCATCCGCGATGCGATGCTCGCTATCAGCAATGGCACCAACGATTTATCGCAGCGCCTGCCGGAAAAGGGTCACGATGAAATCGCGCAAATTGCCCATGCCTTTAACGCCTTCAGCGATAAACTTGCGGTGGTGATGGTGCAACTGCGCGATGCCAGCGCCTCGGTCCAGACCGCCGCGCGCGAAATCGCCGCCGGTAATCAGGATCTGTCGACCCGCACCGAGCAAGCGTCCTCCAGCCTGCGTGAAACCGCCAGCGCCATTGAGCAGATCACTGCTTCGGTTACCCAGTCCACCGAATCCGCTGCCGATGCCAACGAGCAGGCGAAAAAAGCCAGCCAGGCCGCGTCGCACGGTGGCGAGGTGGTATCTCACGCCATTGAGACGATGCAATCCATTGAAAGCGCGTCGACCAAAATCGGCGACATCACCAGCGTGATTGATGGCATAGCCTTCCAGACCAATATTCTGGCGCTGAATGCGTCAGTGGAAGCGGCGCGGGCGGGAGAACAGGGACGCGGCTTTGCCGTGGTGGCAGGCGAAGTGCGTAATCTTGCCAGCCGCAGCGCACAGGCGGCGAAGGAGATCAAATCGCTTATTGATGCCACCACCAACAGCGTTGCCACCGGCTCACGCTATGTCCGGCTGGCGGGCGAAAGTATGCAGGACATCGTCGCCAGCATCGGTAGCGTATCGGGCATTATGCGTGAAATCAGCATCGCCAGCAGCGAGCAGATGCGTGGGATCCGCGAGATAAACCATGCCGTAAACGATCTCGACCGCATGGTACAGCAGAATGCAGAACTGGTGGTGGAATCCGCTGCCGCAGCCGGAGCGTTACAGGGCCAGGCGGGCGACCTTGCTGAAACGGCGGGCCATTTCCGCATTTAATATTACGCTGGCGCGCAATTTTCGGTTATTTGCGCGCCAGCGGAAACGTTTCAGGCATTTTGTCATTTTTGTTTAAGCTTTGTGCTTTTTTTTGATCAAAATCAGCATTTGTCGCCTCCCCATTTGGTGTTATGCAGAGAGTGAATTGTGAACAACATCACAGACAGGATTTTCCGACAGGGAAAGCGTTGATACTTTTGATGGGGTATAAAATGGCACTGGTGAAAGCAAGTTTGAGATTGTTTGGTGGAGACACGGTGGTCGTTCGTTGTTCCGAACGTTGTCATATTCATTTAATGAGTGCCAAAGAGCGCACTCAGGATCTGCAATCCGATATTCTTAGCGTGCAGGATCGCGAGAACGCTTATCTGACTGTACCGTACAGCGGAACCTGGAACGTCCTGATCGATAGCCACAGTCAGTCGCTGGAACACTCTATCAGTTACGTCGCCGCATGATATCTGTGCCCGGTAGCGCTTACCGGGCATCATTCTCAGGCCAGCCCCGACAGCCTCGTACCACCCAGCAGCGTACGCACCTTCCCCACCAGCTCATTCAGGCAATCATCGTGCATGCCTAATTTGACCAGTTCTTCTTCCAGTGAAAAAAGATACTGGGCGTTGGTACCCAGCGGGCCGCTGGCTGCCGCAATCAGTGGCGCAATGGTCTGCGCGCGGGTATCGGATTCATAAAGCGGGTGACGCGGGTCCATAATAAACACCAGCGCGTTGACCGTACGGCCATCGTCCAGCGCAAGCTGGCACCAGGTGGGCATATAACAGCCGGTAATCATCTCCCGCTTCCACAACAGGGTGAGTTCTTCTTCAAGAACGTCATCACGCAGACGGTAAGCGACCCCGGTGGTGCGCCCGCCCTCTTTCAGTGCAAGCATGCGACCCGGCTGGCAGGCGGTACCGCGTCCTGCGGTTAAGCGCAGGCAAAAGGCGCGATGCCATCCCGGCAGGGTGGCGGTCGCTGACTCGGTAAATTCCAGCGCAGGGTTCCACATCAGCGAACCGTAGCCGAAAATCCATACCGGGCCATCGTCGGGCCGACAGGCCAGCGTCGCCGCCAGCGACGATGCCCGCTGTTCCGCACTCCACAACAGCGATTCCTCAATCACGCCAAATGCCGTTTTACAATCTGCGTTCAGCAGGAAATCACGGGTTAACACGTTATTCTACCTCCACCACGACTACGGCATCCTGCCACATTCGGTCATCCTTACGCTGATGATTTATTACTCAGCCTGTCCTCACGATATGCAAAATACAGGCCGGATGCAACCGTCTCACTCTGACAGCGCAGGAAAATCACCCGTGGCGGAGGTCAGCGGCTATTTTTTCTTATGCCACTTATCATCATCTCCTTTTTCATAATCATTTTTCACCGCCGCCCAGGCGACCCGATGGGCGGTCTCTTCCCGGCTGGCATCTCCCCGACGGTCTTCTTTATCTTTATACTGATCCCAGGCGCTATTAAAAGCCTCTTTGTAGATCTCCTGCGCGTGGGCCGGCAGTACGTTGGTTACGTTATCGGGCAGATCGCTTTTGTTTTTGTACGGCATACTCTTCTCCTCTTAACGGTAAACAATAAGCCTGGTTCAGGAATGCTCTGCCTGCCAGTGAGAGAGGAAAGTGATAATGAGGTAAGCATAATGCGTTGTAATCTCGAATGAATATTCTATAAAGATAGAAATAAAGCCCTTCAAACCGTTTTTTGCTTCAGTAGTAAATAAAAGTAAAAAATCACTCAAAAACACCCGTATTCTGCTACGTTATGGCTTTCGGTTATCTATAATTACAACACATACATATATGGAGATGGTTTATGCCTCACAACGCAGAGGCGGTTAAAACCCGCCACAAGGAGACCTCGCTTATTTTCCCGGTGCTTGCCCTGGCAGTGCTGCTGTTATGGGGAAACAGTCAGTCACTGCCAGCGGTTATCGGTATTAATGCGCTGGCACTAGTCGGTATTCTGGCCAGCGCGTTTAGCGTTGTTCGACATGCAGACGTCCTTGCTCACCGCCTGGGTGAACCTTTTGGCTCACTTATTTTAAGCCTTTCAGTCGTTATTCTTGAAGTCAGCCTTATTTCTGCATTAATGGCTACCGGCGACGCCGCGCCGACGCTCATGCGTGATACGCTTTATTCCATCATTATGATTGTAACCGGCGGGCTGGTTGGAGTTGCGCTTCTGCTCGGCGGACGTAAATTTGCCACCCAATATGTCAATCTGTTCGGTATAAAACAGTATCTGATCGCCCTGTTTCCGCTGGCGATTATTGTGCTGGTATTTCCGATGGCGCTACCCGGCGGCAATTTTACAACCGCGCAGGCGCTGCTGGTGGCGCTGATTTCCGCCGCCATGTACGGCGTATTTCTGTTGATTCAGACTAAAACGCACCAGAGCTTGTTTGTTTATGAACACGAAGATGAGGGTGACGACGACGACCCGCATCACGGCAAACCGTCTGCGCACAGTAGCCTGTGGCATACCATTTGGCTGATCGTGCATCTGATTGCGGTGATTGCCGTGACCAAAATGAACGCGCATCCGCTGGAGGCGCTGTTGACCGAGCTTAATGCGCCGGTGGCCTTTACCGGCTTTCTGGTCGCGCTGTTGATCCTGTCGCCGGAAGGGCTTGGGGCGATGAAAGCGGTGCTGAATAACCAGGTACAGCGTGCGATGAACCTTTTCTTCGGCTCGGTGCTGGCGACGATATCCCTGACCGTACCGGTGGTAACGCTGATCGCCTTCCTGACGGGCAATACGCTGGTCTTTGCGCTGGGCGCGCCGGAAATGGTTGTTATGATCGCCTCCCTGATGCTATGCCAGCTCTCCTTCTCCACCGGGCGTACCAATGTCCTGAACGGCGCGGCGCATCTGGCGTTATTTATTGCCTATTTGATGACGATCTTTGCCTGAGTGTGGCGTGATGCCGGGTGGCGCTTCGCTTACCCGGCCTACCCGATCCTCAATACCCACCCCATTACCCGTCAAACGCCAGGCATCTTTTTGCTCATGCCAATAAAAAACCCGCCGCAGCGGGTTTTTTACTCAGGTGCGGTTTACTTGCTGGTATCCAGCTCGTCAAAACCTTTCACCAAATCGTCAATCGCTTTCATTTGCTTGAGGAACGGCTCCAGCTTATCCAGCGGCAGCGCGGACGGGCCGTCGCATTTCGCATTGGCTGGATCCGGGTGCGCTTCGATAAACAGACCGGCCAGACCGACCGCCATCCCGGCGCGGGCCAGTTCAGCCACCTGCGCACGTCGACCACCAGAAGCCGCGCCAAACGGGTCACGACACTGCAACGCATGGGTCACGTCGAAAATCACCGGTGAGTTGTTAGACACGTTCTTCATAACGCCGAAGCCGAGCATATCCACAACGAGGTTGTCGTAACCGAAGTTCGCCCCGCGGTCACAGAGGATCACCTGATCGTTACCGCCTTCAATAAATTTATCGACGATATTACCCATCTGACCCGGGCTGACGAACTGCGGTTTTTTCACGTTGATCACCGCGCCTGTTTTCGCCATCGCTTCCACCAGATCGGTCTGGCGAGCAAGGAACGCAGGCAACTGGATCACGTCAACCACATCAGCAACCGGCTGCGCCTGGCTGGCTTCGTGTACGTCAGTAATGATTTTCACGCCGAAGGTCTGCTTCAGTTCCTGAAAAATCTTCATGCCTTCTTCCAGGCCCGGACCACGGTAAGAATTAATAGAGGAACGGTTGGCTTTATCAAAAGAGGCTTTGAACACGTAAGGGATGCCCAGTTTCTGCGTCACGGTCACGTAGTGTTCACAGATGCGCATCGCCAGATCGCGCGACTCAAGGACGTTCATCCCGCCAAACAGCACGAACGGCAGGTCGTTTGCGACGTTGATATCGCCAATGCTAACCACTTTTTGTTTCATAGGATCGCCTTATCAGGGTTAAATCGGATTCATTCCAGATTAATGCAACGTAATGTGTTTATGCGAAATCGCGTTAATTTGTGCGCGGATCATCTCACTGATCGGATCTTCCGGACACTGCTCGACGAAATAGTTTAAATCCGTCAATGCAATGTGATCGCATTCAAGCTGCGCGTAGATCAATCCCCGGTCGCGGATTTCATACGGGTCTTCCGGGTTGAACGCCAGCAGCGCTTCGCTGGCCCGCAGCGCCATCTCCATCTGCCCCTCTTCCATCAGCGCGGCTTTCAGGGTGTCCAGCATTTTATGCACGACTTCCGCGTTATCTGCTTCGTCCAGATCTTCGTTAAAAAGTTCTGCAATCGGGCTAATATTGCCTTTCAGCCACACTTCCAGCGTATGCTCGTCGAGCGTATCGCCGTTGAAAGGGTTAATCAGCCATAACTCTTCAGACGTTTCAGCGCGCAATATCAGTTGAGTCGGGAAAATCACCGGAGCCAGTGGCAGCGAGAGTTGCTGGGCAATCCACAGCAGGATCGCCCCAAGAGAGACTGCGCTGCCCTGACGCTTTTGCAGCACCTGGTCCAGCCACAGCGCATCAGAGAGGCGATAGACACCACGACAGGCACCAAATCCCCACTCGTCAAAAAATAGCTCCAGCAGCTTTTCAAGCTGCCGTTCTTCACTCCAGGCCGTGCTGATCTCTTCCTGCGCGAGACTGACCAGATTTTCCAGTTCGTGATAAACGGCCTGCGTTGGAAAATCGGCGCGCACGATCTCTGAAATGCGGATCACGCCCTCGCCCAGCGATGCTTTGTTAAATTCGAAATCGGCCAACGACCTCATAACTTACCCCAATAACGGTATTTTTGTGGTGGCGAGTTTAATGATGATGTAAAGCACCACCAGCCCCAGCATAAACGCGATAAAGCCCGTTTGCTGGCTGCGCGGACAACGACGGTCGAGCGCAACAAAACCCAAAACGATGTAAATAATAACGCCAAATAGCTTTTCAGTCAGCCACGCGCCGTGCGCGGTGAAGGGCAGATAGTGCGTTATAGCAATAAGCCCGACGCCGCTTAACAACAATACGGTATCAACAATATGCGGCACCACCCGAACCCAGCGCTTTGCAGCAAGGGTATTTGCGGTGTAACGCCACCAGTAGCGCAGTACAAACAGGCTAATCGACAGCGTAACCGCGACGATGTGCGTATAAAACACCAGCAGGAAGAGCGTCATAGCTGTCCCAGCGTCAGGCGCTCATTGCCGCCATAATCCTGACAGGTTTCTACCTGTTGATAGCCCATCGCCGTGAATAACTCACGCACCGCCGCGGCCTGTTGCCAGCCATGTTCAAGCAGTACGTAGCCACCGGGCAGCAGGTAATCGCGCGCGGTAGTAATGATATGCGCGAGATCGGCCAGCCCGTTTTCACCCGCCACCAGCGCGCTTTTCGGCTCAAACCGCACGTCACCCTGATCCAGATGAGGATCGGTTTCATCAATGTAGGGCGGATTGCTGACGATAACAGTGAAACGCTGGCCTGCCAGCGCGCTAAACCAGTCGCTGCGCAGGATGGTGACGTTACGAATATCAAGATGCTGCGCGTTGCGTGTCGCCAGCGCTACTGCGTCGGGGAGGAAATCCACCGCCGTCACCTGGCAGTCCGGGCGCTCCGTCGCCAGCGCTAACGCGATCGCGCCAGTACCCGTGCCGAGATCCAGTATCCGGCATGGTTCAGCGGGCAGACGCGCCAGCGCCTGTTCCACCAGACATTCTGTATCCGGGCGCGGGATCAGCGTCACTGGCGAGACAAACAGCGGTAGCGACCAGAATTCACGCTGCCCGGTGAGGTGCGCGATTGGCTCACCGCGCTCGCGGCGGACCAGCAACGTCTCCAGTTGTTCCTGCTCGGTAGATGTCAGCGTGGTCTCGGCAAAGGCGAGAATATAGGTTCGCGCCCTGCCCGTGACGTAGCCCAGCAAAATCTCCGCGTCACGGCGGGGACTTTCGCTGGCGCGTAAACGGCCAATGGCCCGATCCAGCCACTGCTGAAAATCCATCATTCCTGATCGGCCAGCGCCGCCAGTTGATCGGCCTGGAATTCCTGCACGATAGGTTCGATCAGCATATCCAGCTTCCCTTCCATCGCTTCATCCAGACGGTAAAGCGTCAGGTTGATGCGGTGATCCGTCACACGGCCCTGCGGGAAATTGTAGGTCCGGTTACGATCGCTGCGATCGCCGCTGCCCAGCAGATTGCGTCGGGTAGAGGCTTCTGCCTGCTGACGCCGGGCCGTTTCCGCCGCGCGGATACGCGCGCCGAGCACCGACATCGCTTTGGCTTTGTTTTTATGCTGAGAGCGCTCGTCCTGACACTCCACCACAATCCCGGTCGGCAGGTGGGTAATACGAATCGCGGAATCGGTGGTGTTAACGTGCTGGCCACCCGCCCCGGAGGAACGGAAGGTATCAATACGCAGATCCGCCGGGTTGATATCCGGCATTTCGGCTTCCGGCAGTTCCGGCATCACCGCAACGGTACAGGCAGAGGTATGGATGCGCCCCTGAGATTCCGTTGTGGGTACGCGCTGGACGCGATGTCCGCCGGACTCAAATTTCAGGCGACCATAAACGCCGTCGCCGCTGACTTTAGCAATGACCTCTTTATAGCCGCCGTGCTCGCCTTCGCTGGCGCTCATGATCTCCACGCGCCAGCGGCGGGACTCGGCGTAGCGGCTGTACATACGGAACAGATCGCCGGCAAACAGCGCGGCTTCGTCACCGCCCGTTCCCGCGCGGACTTCAACAAACGCGTTGCGTTCGTCATCGGGATCTTTTGGCAGTAACAACAGCTGTAACTGCTGCTCAAGCTGCTCACTTTTCTCTTTCGCATCGCGCATCTCTTCCTGCGCCATGTCGCGCATTTCAGGATCGTCGAGCATCAGCTGCGCGGTTTCAATATCTTCCTGAACCTGTTGCCAGTCAGTAAAGCAGCGTGAAACATCGCTAAGCTGCGCGTATTCGCGCGACAGCGCCCGGAACCGCTCCTGGTCAGCGATGGTTCCCGCATCGCCCAGCAGCGCCTGAACTTCTTCATGGCGCTCGTGCAGAGCTTCCAGTTTAGCAACGATAGAAGGCTTCATAGGCGTTAATGCACCCTGTTATAAGAATGGTTGTGCTACTCCAGCCCGAGGCTGTCGCGCAAAATATGCAGGCGTTCTTCGTCCCCGTCACGGGCAGCCTGCTGAAGAGATTTGGTTGGTGCGTGGATCAGGCGATTGGTCAATTTGCGCGCCAGATCCTGCATAATAGCCTGCGGATCGCCTCCCTGTTGCAGAGACGCCAGCGCTTTGGCCGTCAGTTCATCACGCGCTGATTCGGCCTGGCTGCGGTACTCGCGGATAGTGATGCTGGCGCTTTGCGCACGCAGCCACGCCATAAACTCACTGGCTTCCTGCTCCACGATAGTCTCAGCCTGCACTGCCGCCGCCTTACGCTGCGCCAGGTTGTGCTGAATAATATTTTGCAGATCGTCAACGCTGTACAAATAGGCGTTAGACAATTTGCCCACTTCCGGCTCGACGTCGCGCGGCACGGCGATATCCACCAGCAGCATCGGTTGATTGCGCCGTGCTTTCAGTGCGCGCTCAACCATCCCTTTGCCGATAATCGGCAGCGGACTGGCGGTGGAGCTGATAATAATATCGGCATCCTGTAAGCGTGCATCAACATCGCTTAAAGCAATTACTTCCGCGCCGACCTCTTCCGCCAGCGCCTGGGCGCGTTCACGGGTACGATTGGCGATAATCATCTTGCTCACGCGATGCTCGCGCAGATGACGGGCCACCAGTTCGATGGTTTCACCCGCGCCGACCAGCATCACCGTCACCGTGGAGAGGGATTCGAAAATCTGCCGCGCCAGAGTACAGGCGGCAAACGCCACCGATACCGCGCTGGCCCCGATGTCGGTTTCGGTGCGCACGCGTTTGGCGACCGAGAACGACTTCTGGAACATGCGCTCCAGTTCGCTGACGTTAAGGTGTCCGCGCTCGGAATCGGCAAAGGCTTTTTTCACCTGGCCGAGGATTTGCGGCTCGCCCAGCACCAGCGAATCCAGACCGCTGGCAACGCGCATCAGATGGCTGACCGCGTCGTTATCCTGATGCCAGTAGAGGCTGTTGCGCAGATCCTCTTCGTTGAGATTGTGATAATCACTCAACCAGCGGATCAGCGCCTCGCGCAAATCGCCCTGCTCCTCAACGCTGAGATAAAGCTCGGTCCGGTTGCATGTCGACAGCACCACCCCACCCTGCACCATTGGCTGCGCCAGCAGGCTTTCGAGCGCCTGATCGAGCGTATCCGGCGCAAACGCCACGCGTTCGCGTAGTGCGACAGGAGCGGTTTTGTGATTGATGCCAAGCGCTAAAAGGGTCATGGATGCGGGAGTAGTACCAGCGTTGATAAGGTTAGTCTGAGCGCATCATACAGGATGCGCGAGGTCAATAAAAGAGACGCTATCCTTTCGGAGTAATTGGTGATAATGCGATTTAAGATAACGTGAACGTAGACGGTATCTTACTGTAACGCTAGCATTAAGCGTTAACTCCGCAACGCACATCAAGGATTTAGGATGATTAAAAGCCGTTTACTTCGCCTGCTACCGCTGACCGCGCTGGTTCTGAGCGCCTGTATGACTCACCCACCAAAAGGTCCGGGTGCCAGCCCTGATGCGCCACAGTGGCGTCAGCACCAGCAGGAAATCCGTCAACTGAATCAATACCAGACCCGCGGTGCGTTTGCCTATATTTCCGAACAGCAAAAAGTGTATGCCCGCTTCTTCTGGCAGCAAACCGGCCAGGACAACTATCGCCTGCTGTTAACCAACCCGTTAGGCAGTACCGAGCTTGAACTGAATGCCAAACCGGGTTCTGTTGAGCTGGTCGACAATAAAGGCCAGCATTATAACGCTGACGATGCGGAAGAGATGATCGGCAAACTGACCGGCATGCCGATTCCGCTTAACAGCCTGCGTCAGTGGATCCTTGGCCTGCCGGGCGATGCGACGGATTATAAACTCGACAGTCAATACCGCTTAAGCGAGCTGAACTACGCCCAGAACGGTAAGACCTGGAAAGTGGTTTACAGCGGCTACGACAGTAAAACCCAGCCTGCACTGCCGTCCAGTATGGAACTGACCCAGGGCACGCAGCGCATTAAGCTGAAAATGGACAACTGGATCGTTAAATGACGCTACGCTTGCCCTCGCCCGCCAAACTGAATCTGTTTTTGTACATTACCGGACAGCGGGCGGACGGTTACCACACCCTGCAAACGCTGTTTCAGTTTCTCGACTACGGCGATACGCTCACCTTTCACCCGCGTCAGGACGGGCAAATCCGTCTGCTGACGCCAATGAGCGGCGTGCCGGATGAACAGAACCTGATCCTGCGCGCCGCGCGCCTGCTGATGCAGGTCGCGAGAGAGAGCCACCGTCTGCCGGGCGGTAGCGGTGCCGATATCAGCATTGAGAAACGCCTGCCGATGGGCGGCGGTCTCGGTGGCGGATCGTCTAATGCCGCCACGGTGCTGGTGGCGCTCAACGCGCTGTGGCAGTGTGGTCTATCGGTAGATGAGCTGGCGACGCTGGGAATAACTCTGGGCGCGGATGTGCCGGTATTTGTGCGCGGACACGCGGCGTTTGCCGAAGGTGTCGGCGAGATTCTGACGCCGGTGTCGGTGGCGGAAAAATGGTATCTGGTCGCGCACCCGGGCGTAAGCATCCCGACGCCGGTGATTTTTAAGGACCCGGACCTGCCACGTAATACGCCAGAAAGGTCAATTGACACGTTATTAAAATGTGAATTCAGCAATGATTGCGAGGTTATCGCAAGAAAACGTTTTCATGAGGTTGATGCGGCGCTTTCCTGGCTGTTAGAATACGCGCCGTCGCGCCTGACTGGCACAGGAGCCTGTGTCTTTGCTGAATTCGAGACCGAAGCTGCTGCTCGTCAGGTGCTAGAGCAAGCCCCGGAATGGCTGCAAGGCTTTGTAGCACGTGGTATGAACCACTCACTGCTACAGCAAGCCCTTTCGGAGCACACTGAGTTTCGGTGACAACGTCACCCTGTTTCAGACGTTGCATCGCGCTCTTTAATACACCGCCTGGATGAAATCGTACCTGGCCCGCACAGTTTTTGGCACATTTCATCCACCACTGGACGCATGCCTGAGGTTCTTCTCGTGCCTGATATGAAGCTTTTTGCTGGTAACGCTACCCCGGAACTAGCACAACGTATTGCCAACCGCCTGTACACTTCTCTCGGCGATGCCGCTGTTGGTCGCTTTAGCGACGGTGAAGTCAGCGTACAAATCAACGAAAATGTACGCGGTGGTGATATTTTCATCATCCAGTCCACTTGTGCTCCCACCAATGACAATCTGATGGAACTGGTTGTTATGGTCGATGCCCTGCGTCGCGCTTCAGCAGGCCGCATCACAGCCGTCATTCCCTACTTTGGTTATGCCCGCCAGGACCGTCGCGTACGTTCTGCTCGTGTACCCATTACCGCGAAAGTCGTCGCTGACTTCCTGTCAAGCGTTGGCGTTGACCGCGTACTGACCGTTGACCTGCATGCTGAACAGATCCAGGGCTTCTTCGACGTACCGGTTGATAACGTATTTGGTAGCCCGATCCTGCTCGAAGATATGCTGCAACTGAATCTGGACAACCCGATTGTGGTTTCTCCGGATATCGGCGGCGTGGTTCGCGCACGTGCGATTGCCAAACTGCTCAACGATACCGACATGGCGATCATCGACAAACGCCGTCCGCGCGCTAACGTTTCCCAGGTGATGCACATCATCGGTGACGTGGCGGGTCGCGACTGCGTGCTGGTTGACGATATGATCGACACCGGCGGTACGCTGTGTAAAGCGGCTGAAGCCCTGAAAGAGCGTGGCGCAAAACGTGTGTTTGCCTACGCCACCCACCCGATTTTCTCTGGTAACGCCGTTAACAACCTGCGCAACTCCGTGATTGACGAAGTTGTGGTTTGTGACACTATTCCGCTATCTGATGAAATCAAAGCCTTACCGAACGTGCGTACCCTGACGCTGTCAGGCATGCTGGCGGAAGCGATTCGTCGTATCAGCAACGAAGAATCCATTTCTGCTATGTTCGAGCATTAATCGGGCCAGTATAAAAGACCCGCTACGGCGGGTTTTTTTTGCTGTTATGTTTATTTGTATGACTAATGCCTCCGTCATCGGTCTGTTTATTCCCCGATGATGCGCTCACGGACGATCACCATCGTGAAAAATATTCTTTCTCCAGATGTGATGCCTTTCCGCGCCCTGATTGATGCGTGCTGGAAAGAGAAGTACACCGCTTCACGCTTTACGCGCGATTTAATTGCGGGCATCACCGTCGGTATCATTGCCATCCCGCTAGCGATGGCGCTGGCTATTGGCAGCGGCGTTGCACCACAGTACGGCCTCTATACCTCCGCCGTCGCCGGGATTGTCATCGCCCTGAGCGGTGGGTCGCGCTTTAGCGTCTCCGGGCCAACCGCCGCCTTCGTGGTGATCCTTTATCCGGTCGCGCAGCAGTTTGGTTTGTCCGGCCTGCTGATGGCAACGTTGATCTCCGGTCTGTTTTTAGTGCTCTTTGGGCTGGCACGCTTTGGGCGACTGATTGAGTACATTCCGCTCTCCGTCACCCTCGGCTTTACCTCCGGGATCGGCATCACCATCGGCACCATGCAGATCAAAGATTTCCTTGGCCTGCAAATGGCGCATGTGCCGGAACACTATCTGCAAAAAGTGGGCGCACTGGTGATGGCGTTACCGACCATCAACCTGGGCGATGCCGCGATTGGCATTGTCACGCTGGGAACGCTGATTTTCTGGCCGCGGCTGGGCATTCGTTTGCCAGGCCACCTGCCGGCATTGCTGGCCGGCTGCGCGGTAATGGCTATCGTTAACATGATGGGATTCAACGTAGCGACGATTGGTTCGCAGTTCCACTATGTGCTGGCGGACGGTTCAAAAGGGAACGGCATTCCACAGCTGCTACCGCAGCTGATCCTGCCGTGGGATCTGCCCGGCTCCTCCTTTACCCTGAGCTGGGACTCGCTGCGCGCGCTGCTTCCCGCCGCGTTTTCCATGGCGATGCTGGGTGCGATTGAATCCCTGCTGTGTGCCGTCGTCCTTGATGGCATGACCGGCACCAAGCATAAAGCCAACAGCGAACTGATTGGTCAGGGCCTCGGCAACCTCGTCGCGCCCTTCTTTGGCGGCATTACCGCCACCGCCGCGATTGCCCGTTCAGCGGCCAACGTGCGTGCCGGGGCCACCTCTCCCGTTTCGGCGGTGATCCACTCCATCCTGGTGATCCTTGCACTGCTGGTGCTGGCTCCGCTGCTCTCCTGGCTGCCGCTGTCGGCGATGGCCGCGCTGCTGCTGATGGTGGCGTGGAATATGAGTGAAGCCCATAAGGTCATTAATCTGCTACGCCGTGCGCCAAAAGACGACATTATCGTCATGCTAATCTGTATGTCGCTGACGGTGCTGTTCGATATGGTGATTGCGATAAGCGTTGGCATCGTACTGGCTTCGCTGCTGTTTATGCGCCGGATTGCCCGCATGACCCGCTTCGCGCCGGTTAACGTTTCCGTCCCTGACGATGTGCTGGTGCTGCGGGTGATTGGTCCGCTGTTTTTCGCGGCGGCGGAAGGATTATTTACCGAGCTGGAATCGCGTATTGTCGGCAAGCGCATCGTCGTGCTGAAGTGGGATGCGGTACCGATCCTCGACGCGGGTGGTCTGGATGCTTTCCAGCGCTTTGTGAATAAGTTACCGGAAGGATGTGAGCTGCGGGTGTCAAACCTGGAGTTCCAGCCGCTGCGCACGATGGCGCGAGCCGGAATAAAACCGATACCGGGTCGTCTGGCGTTCTATCCTAATCGTGACGCCGCGCTGGAAGACGTACCGACGTCCAGTTAACGCTCCCAAACGGCTCTCTGATGAGGGCCGTTTTTTTAATCCTGATTAACTATGGCGACCGTCGCGGCGGCAGCGTTTATCGTAGTGACGAACCCACCAGTAACGATCGCTGACCTGCTCATGTCCACTGATACGCGCCCCGGCCAGCCACAGGATAGCGCCGAGGAAAATGCTGAAGACCGCACCATGCGCGAAAAACTGCGGCAGGTTAAGCTGAGGTAACTGATTCAGAATGGAATATCCTACGCCGACGACCATCACAACCAGGCCCAACACCATAAGTGTATTACCGCATAACGAAGCGTTTTTACGTTTCATATGAACCTCCGGATCGTTGGGTGGAAGGGAAAACCCCTTTTCCTTGTGGATAAAGTATAGCCACCCACCCCGGCGAGGATTGCGTAACGGATCACATTAATGAACATAAAGTCAACATAAATTTACAAATAAGCTATTGAATCGCATCAAATTCTAATAGTTCACTTTAGCAATTAATGCTCTTTTCACTTCACCGTCGCGTAATTTTGTCATTGCCCCGCACAGACAGTACACTACGCGCAAAATATCGACCCTTCAGGAATAATTACGTGAGCATAAAACTGATTGTCGGCCTGGCTAACCCCGGTGCGGAATATGCGGCAACGCGTCATAACGCGGGTGCCTGGTATGTGGATCTGCTGGCCGAGCGTCATCGCGCCCCGCTACGTGAAGAGGGGAAATTTTTTGGCTATACCTCGCGCCTTACTCTGGCGGGGGAAGATGTGCGTCTGCTGGTCCCCACCACCTTTATGAACCTGAGCGGTAAAGCCGTCGCCGCGATGGCGACCTTCTATCGCATTAATCCTGATGAAATTCTGGTGGCGCATGACGAACTGGATCTGCCGCCAGGGGTAGCGAAGTTTAAACTCGGCGGCGGGCATGGCGGCCATAATGGCCTGAAAGACATTATCAGCAAGTTAGGCAATAACCCTGGTTTTCACCGCTTACGCCTCGGCATCGGTCATCCGGGCGATAAAAACAAAGTTGTCGGTTTTGTGCTCGGCAAGCCGCAGGCGGCAGAGCAAAAGCTGATTGATGATGCGATTGACGAAGCGGCGCGTTGTACTGAGGTGTGGCTTAAAGAAGGTCTGACCAAAGCCACGAACCGTTTACACGCTTTCCGGGCGCAATAGCCCGCGATGTGCGGTATTTTTGTCTGGCTCCGTGTATAATAGGCTAAGTTATTTACTTTTCTACAATCTGTTATCGATAACAGATTGATTATCAAGATATTAAGGTGATTTACATCATGGGATTCAAATGCGGTATCGTCGGCTTACCTAACGTCGGAAAATCCACTCTGTTCAATGCGCTCACCAAAGCCGGTATCGAAGCGGCAAACTTCCCGTTCTGTACCATCGAGCCGAACACCGGTGTGGTTCCGATGCCCGATCCGCGTCTGGATAAGCTGGCCGAAATCGTTAAACCACAGCGTATCCTGCCGACCACCATGGAGTTTGTGGACATCGCCGGTCTGGTAAAAGGCGCGTCCAAAGGCGAAGGCCTGGGCAACCAGTTCCTGACCAACATCCGCGAAACCGAAGCCATTGGTCACGTCGTGCGCTGCTTTGAAAACGACAACATCATTCACGTTGCGGGTAAAGTCGATCCGGCAGAAGACATCGACACCATCAACACCGAACTGGCGCTGGCGGATCTCGATACCTGCGAACGCGCCCTGCATCGCGTGTCGAAAAAAGCGAAAGGCGGCGATAAAGACGCTAAAGCTGAGCAAGCGGCGCTGGAAAAATGCCTGCCGCAGCTGGAAAACGCCGGTATGCTGCGCGCGCTGGCGTTAACGGATGAAGATAAAGCCGCTATCCGCTATCTGAGCTTCCTGACCCTGAAGCCGACCATGTACATCGCCAACGTCAACGAAGACGGTTTTGAAAATAATCCGTATCTGGATAAAGTCCGCGAAATCGCCGCGAAAGAAGGTTCTGTGGTCGTTGCCGTATGTGCCGCCGTTGAATCTGACATCGCCGAACTGGACGACGCCGACCGCGACGAATTCATGGCTGAACTGGGCATTGAAGAACCGGGCCTGAACCGCGTGATCCGTGCAGGCTACGAGCTGCTCAATCTGCAAACCTACTTCACCGCAGGCGTGAAAGAAGTACGTGCGTGGACCATCCCTGTCGGCGCTACTGCACCGCAGGCCGCCGGTAAAATCCACACCGATTTTGAAAAAGGCTTCATCCGCGCACAGACCATCGCCTTTGACGATTTCATCACCTATAAAGGTGAACAAGGCGCGAAAGAAGCCGGCAAGATGCGTGCGGAAGGCAAAGACTATATCGTTAAAGATGGCGATGTGATGAACTTCCTGTTCAACGTCTAAGCCGTTTCTATTGTCTCATGCGATCTCAGTGAATCGCATGAAAAATGGAAAACCCCATAAAATCCACGCAATTGCGTGGATTTTTCATTTCATAACGTCTCACGTTATCTCATAATAACGCAGTCAAAAATGAGTACACGGATGAGTACAACATTCTTCCATCTTCATTTTAAGTGAGTACAATGACGGTATAATAAATAAACAAGGTTCCGTTATGCTCACTGATACGCAATGCCGCACTGCCAAGCCGAAAGAAAAACTCTATCGACTCAATGATTTCAACGGTCTCTACCTCGAAGTGAAACCCAATGGCAAAAAGGCATGGCGCTATCGGTTTAAACTCAACGGTAAATCCAGCATGTTTGCGCTAGGTGAGTACCCGGCGGTCAAACTTGCCGAAGCTCGCGAAAAATGCGAGCAAGCGCGTAAACAAGTCGCGGATGGAGTTAGCCCGACACTGGCTCGCCAGTTAGATAAGATCCGCAAGGTCAACGACGCATCCAACACCTTTGAGCTGATCGCTAAAGAGTGGTTGCAGATGAAAGACTGGGCCGAAATTACCAAAACGCGGCGACTGGATATGCTCGAACGAGTGGTTTTCCCCGCCATAGGGAAGCTCCCTGTCAGAGAGATCACTCCACACCACATCCTTAGAATTCTTCAGGAAACGGCTAAACGAGGAGCACCAACAGTTGCCGCTGAAGCCCGCCGCACCATTTCATCCGTTTTTGAACTAGCGGTGGCGACGCTCAGAGCAGATAGCGATCCTGTCTGGCCAGTGCGTAAGGCGATTCCGGCGAATAAGACACAGCACAAACAGGCATTAAACCCACAACAAATCGGGAAGCTATTAAGCTGTTTTGATAACAGTCGTGGCTCATACCAGGTTAACTATTGCATGTGGCTTATGTGGTGGACATTGACGCGTCCTGCAGAAGCCACCGAAGCTGAATGGACAGAATTCGATCTTGATAACGCCCTGTGGACCATTCCGGTAGCGCGGATGAAAGCCCGCAGAGAACATGTTATTCCCCTCCCCTCCCAAGCCGTCAACATGCTCAGAACGCTACAGGGATTAACCGGGCATCGACAGCACCTTTTTCCAGGCAGGGATAATCCGTTAGGTCCAATGACATCACACTCTCTGCGTCAACTACTTAAAAGCCTCGGCTGGAGCGGTACTTATAGCCCACATGCAACCAGAACCACAGGAAGTACCCGCTTAAACGAGATGGGCTATCGACCTGATGCTATTGAGGCCCAACTTGCGCACGCTGATACCAACAATGTTCGTCGCACATACAACCATGCAACTTATCTTGATGAGCGTAAAGTGATGATGCAGGAATGGGCGGATAAGCTTGAGGGATGGGTAAAAAGCACAGACAATAGTACTGATGTGTCGTAAACGAAGATGCTTTGGTGTGTTAACGCTGATTATTAACGATTATTTTCCACAATAGAATAAAAACTACATTTTAACCTACACTTTTGTAAGCAGCTGATTTTAAGAGTATTGTTTGCTGTACTCAACCAGCGTTATGCTCCCTCTGTTTTCACATCTGTCTAATACTACAGGGCATCTCCATGAGCTGATACCTTGTATTCAGCAGTGAAGGCCAGTATGGGAAAGACTCTGGTGAACAAGTTTTAGCTAATAAGCTGGGGATCGCTACTTCTGATGAGATGGATGAGGCTGAACTTGTTCTGTTAGAACAACTCTACCTGTCTGTTTTTGAAGAACAGTTCCCGGAAGGCCAACCCAGCGTAGCTCTGCTAAAAAGCTGGCATCGCCGCTGGTTAGGTAACATCTACGAGTGGGCTGGACAAGAAAGAACGGTGAATATCAGCAAGGGAGGCTTTGTGTTTGCCCCCTCAGCGCAGTTGCCAAAACTGCTGAACGAGTTCGACAGCAAGTATCTGGCTCAATACAAGCCGTGTAGCGACATGGGCGATGTGACCTGCCCCAGGATTAGATACAACGCGCAGTTCGTAATGTCGGCCCCTTCACTATCAGAATTCCTCTTTCTCCAGCCCGCCGCAAATTATGACGGCGTCTGATAATTGAGCGTGCAGTGTGGACGGCACTCGTTAAAATCCTAACGCCATTCACTGATGGTTCTCCTGCATGACTGACGTAGCTGAGCCAATGCTCATTCAGGCATTCATCGCGAAAGCGTCCGTTAAAACTCTAAATAAATCCGTTCTGTATCAGCTTGCCGGGCTGGATAAACCACAGCGCCACTCCATGCTCATAAGCCTACTAATAAAGTGCTTTGCAGGTAAACTCAGGCCCTTGGTCAGTTCTTGTCGTAGCCGGATAGCAGTGAAACAGCACAATGCGACCCATAATACGAGTGGCTTGCACGCCTGAAATCCCAAAGGCAACAGTGAGCGTCCGGCATGCCTTCGTGAAATTATCCACGCAGGTCAGACACTCCGGCTTCTGCTTCTGCTTCTACTTCTCGGAGAAGCCTGATCATCTGTTCGTCGGAAAACGCTTCTTCATAGGGATGTCCTCATGTGGCTTATGAAGGCATTACTAACATCGGGGCCTGCTAATCAACGGGGAGCAGGTCACATCTCTAACAGTATGACCAGATAAGCTATTCCATAGTAAAAAAAACGTGCCCTCTAGCCGTCTGAAACAAAAGTTACAATCTTCACTTGAAGGCTGGTGTCTCAAGGTATATAAGATTAATCTCACAATCATTGAGTAACAGACAAGCTACCCCACAACAAGCTTTATATATAGAGAAAATTGGAAATCACAAGTACTTAAGGAGAGCAATGTGAAAATTCTTTCTAACCATCGAGCTACACCTGAACAACTGCCCATAGTAAGTCGAAATACGTCAGGTATTGTAGTTATTCGGGGTGCAGCAGGCAGCGGCAAAACTACAAGTGCTCTACTTCGACTTACAGCAATAGTCAATGCGTTAACGTATCGAAGAAATCTCAACAATGATACGACCCCGATCAAAACATTAGTACTGTCATTTAATAGAACTTTAGCCGGATATATTGAGGGTTTAATCAATGATAGTATTCAAGCTAAGGCGATACCTGTAGTAGTTGAAAATGACACATTTGCCAATTGGGCTCGAGTGCATTTAAACACCCCTTTAATAAGCGATGCCAATCGCGATTCTTATCTTCTTAATAGATGTTTATCTCTGGGACTGGATTTAAACTTTGTGCTCGATGAAATAGATTATTTTCGTGGTAGATTCCGTCATCATGAATTGGATAACTACTTAACAGTTGAAAGAACGGGTAGAGGATTGTCACCTCAAGTAACCAGACAAACTCGTCAGTTTTTAATAGATGTTGTTCGCTCTTATGTACAATACCTTCAAGATAATCAGTTAGATGATTGGCACTCACAATGTGAGAAAATGATAGCTAACGAATGTCTAGGCTATGACATAATTGTAGTCGATGAAACCCAAGATTTTTCGGCTAACCAAATTAGAGCAATACTAAACCACCTAAATGAAGATTATTATTTAACATTTGTCATTGATACAATTCAACGTTTATATCCTCGAGGTTTCACATGGGTAGAAACCGGATTAGATATGCGAAATGCGGCCTATTTTAGATTAGGGGAGAACCACAGAAATACTGTGGAAATTGCTGCATTTGCTGCGTCAATCACTCATGGATTAACAATTGATGATGATGGGAGCATCAGCGACTTTACAAAAGCTACAAGACATGGCCCTAAACCAGTTGTTTGCAAAGGGCGATATTCTCAGCAAGTTAAGTATGCGATTGATTATATTAAAAACAATGTTAACTTGCAAAATGAATCAGTAGCATTTCTTAAACCTAAAGGCGGAAAATGGTTTGATGAAATTGAAAAACAACTAACTCATCATAACCTTCCTTACGTTACAATTACGAGAAATAAGGTTTGGTCAAGAGGGCCTGAAAATATCGCACTATCAACAATGAACTCCGCGAAGGGGCTCGAGTTTGATCACGTGATAATTTTAGGTCTTAGTACTGCAAATATGCAGCATCAACAAGATGAAAATGATGATAAATTACAGCAATTGAGAAGATTACTTGCAATGGCTATCAGTCGAGCCAAAGATTCAGTTGTTATCGGATATAAAGAATCAGAAAAATCAGATTTGGTAGAGTATTTTACCCCTGGAACTTTCGACGAGATAGATTTATAAATGACTATTGAACAATACATTACAGATAATGGTATAACTGAGATTCTGCATTTTACTACTGAAAGAGGATTAACCGGCTGTGCAGGTACTGGCGTAGTTTTATCTCGTAAAGCATTAAATGTAGATCAATATTTAAGCTATATTGCGTCACCTGTATCAAGTGAGAGAAAAGAGGCCCAAGATACCTTTAATAAAGATGAAGATTGGTTAGATTATATAAACCTATCCATAAGTGAAATAAACACAAGTTATTTCAATGCAGCTAAGCGTTGGTTCAGAGGCGAAGATCGATGGTGGTGTATTATGGCTTTTGACCCTATTATACTGACTCACCCAAAGGTTTATTTTACAACTACGAATAATATATATACATCTGTAATAAGAACTCATGGTCCTGCAGGGCTTCAAGCTATGTTTGCAGATACGATTACAAGGTGGAGAGGAAATACGGTAAGAAGAAATGGTCGACCTCAAAGATTGACTACCTGCGAGCAAGCTGAAGTTCTGTACCCAAACCCACTTGATATGAAATTTCTTAGAAGCGTTTATGTACAGGACCAAGAGCAAGCAGCATCTATACACGGAACATTGAGGAGCTTTGGTTTTCATTCTGTAAATGTTATTATTTGTCCAGAAAAATTTTTAGGTGTGCCTAACACATTCTAAGAGGGAAAAATGAACTCACTCAGAAAACAAAAGGTCATAAATTCCGCACTGTGGGCCGCTGCTGGTGATGCTATTGGCTGGATTTCTGAACTTACAGATGAAAGTGGCTTAAAGCGTAGGATTAACGATACCTACCTTCTGAAACCTGTTAGCTGGAATCGAAAAATTGGTGGATACTCAGGAGTAACTGTGAGTCTCCCGGCAGGAACATATTCAGATGATACACAATTAAGATTAGCTGTATCAAGATCTATTAGAAGCAATGGAGAGTTTGACACTGAGTCATTTGCTAAAATAGAGCTTCCAGTTTGGTTATCTTATGCATTAGGTGCAGGCAGAGCAACTAAGTTAGCAGCTACCAATCTTATGCGGAAAGATACTAATTGGTTCTCTAACTTCTACAAAAGCAATGGCATTGAGTACACAAACTCAGGTGGAAATGGAACCGCCATGAGAATACAACCCCACGTATGGAGTTGTAAGAATTTATCTGATAGAAAATATGTTGCATCTGTAATTAAAGATTCATTAGTAACTCATGGGCACTTAATAGCAGTCTGCGGAGCTCTCTTGCATGCTGATACTCTACAGTATGCGTTAATAAATGGTAGACCAGCAGGCCCTACAGAAATCAATGGTTTTATTGATAACTTCACTTCTGTCCCAGATATTATTCAGGAAATCTATGAGTTGAATAACTTCTGGCTTCCTAATTGGGAGATTATGTCAGGTAACAAATTGCATGAAGAAATAGATAGAATTCGAGTAGAATCCAAAACATATCTTTCAAAATCTCTAAATGCAGCTAAAGAAAATAGTGATCTGTCGGATAAGTACAAATCAGCAATTAATGCCCTTGAATGTAACAAAGACTCAAGGAGAGGAGCAGCAACAAACACTGCAATTGCGAGTGCTTTGCTTTGTCATTTTTACAAAAACACAACTCCATACGAAGCAATTATCTCGTGTGTCAATTTATTAGGCACCGATACAGACTCAATTGCAAGTATGGCTGGGGCTATTTTGGGATGTTACAATGGAATTCCAGAGTGGAATATCCAAGATAGCAAATATATAATTAGTGAAGCAAGCAGATTAAATGACATTGCAGAAGGTATTGTCACCAAAAACTTTAATTACCCAAACATAAACAAATGGCAGACACCACAAACGCAAAGTGATACATTAGTTAAAGACAAAGATGGTATGTTTCATATTATCGGGTTAGGAAAAGTCACACCATTAAAACCAGAAGGCTGGAAAGCTAAAAGTCACGAGTGGAAATGGATGCAACTCGAATATGGTCAAACTGTATTATTGAAGAGTAAAATTGGTGATATTAAACTTGCTGACCCAACTCAACTTAGTGAGAATGACTTACCTCTCAAAAATGATATTGTGTCCGAACAACCACTTGCACCTAAAGAACCTTCACGACAAAATGATTTAAGAAATAATTCACAGCCAGTTTCTAATCAATATAATTTTGAACAAAATAGCTTCGATTATGCCTATGCAGACTCTAAAAACTTAGATCTCGATGACATAACAACAAAATTAATCAAAAATGGCTTTAGTGAACGGGAAATAGGTCATTACCTTATTCAATTTGCTGATAAAAATGGCCTTGATTCGTGCATTGCTTTCGCTGCGATCATAGGCAAGGCATTTATTTCAAGAAAGAAAAAACAGTAATATACTAAATGGCTCAGACTTAAGTCTCGAGCCATTTTTGTATAAAATACAGGTTAATGCTTATTAAAAATAATTTATGCGATAGTTCTCTTAAAGAAGAAAAAATCGCAATTCCAATCCAAACCTTTCACAATATTAAGACCCTTGGCAATTACAGTTAATTTCCAGTGGCAGTGATGTAGTTTCCAAAAAGCATACCATAAACAGATCTTCGATTTAGTTTTGTGGATTAATTCACTATAATTATTATTCACGACCGGGATGATCTTGCAAAAAAGGAAACTGCACAATTTATCGAAAAAATATTTTTTCTGCGGTTATTCTTCACGAACAGGTAAATTATAGAAAAACAGTTATTGAAAAAATCGAAGCCCATACAAATGTAGGGTTTGCCATTGTTTTGTACACTCCCTGTGACACTGGTAGCCTTGCTGGTGAGCATACACGGAAATCACGAGCAAGACAAAATGTTGTATTTGAGAATGGTTACTTAAAACTAGGATGTCATAACGCTTGTGCACTGGTTACGGGAGATATAGAAATTCCAAATGATATTAGCGGGGTGGCCTTAATCACATTCTAGATCAAGCCGTACATATAGTTTAGTGTTTCTTTTGTAGTACCAAATAAGGGTGATCCTAGGTTATCTCACAATTACTCACCATCCCATCATGCTCAATAGAACAACACACTCCGGGATTAACCAGAATGGTCTCATAAACTGCCCTACTCTCAATACCTTGGATCATATGCGACAACACACAACGACGAACACTCGCGGTGATCTTGCCCGGTTTAACCATCAAAGACTGACGGACAGCATTGCGTATGGCCCAACCACGACCAGGGCAATTAACATGCTCACCAAGATAACGCGCCACCAACGCGTTAAGTGCCCTTCTCACGGGCCGAACAAACTCAATCCACTCATCAGCCACACACACCGCCTCATTGTAACCATACAAATCACAAAGCTTACGAAACGCAGCGCTGTCCTTATGCTTACGAAACTCTCCGAGTGAATAAATCAGAGTATAGATAAGCAACTTAGCAGCCTTTTGATCAACGTTGAACCGACGCATAACCTTCTTCTTGGTGATCTTTGCCAGCCGCTTACATTTGATGCCGTATCGCTCCAGTTCATGTTTCAGAATAGTCAGTTGGCTGCTTTTGATATCGTAGTTATGGCCTTCAACTACCGACCATTTGATAGCGGCCTTTAGCGCCTGAAAGCCACCATTCTTCTCAAATGAACGCGTTCCCCGCTCTGCCAGTTTGTATTCAGGGAAGTATTCAACCACCAAAGGAACGCTTGAAACCATCCTGCAACCACGCTCAGCCAGATGCTGGAGGAAGTGAGACTTCAGAGCAGCCTCCCTTTCGTCTTCAGGAACGTAGGCCTGTAGCTTATCAAGGTTGATACGCAACGCCCCCATGTTGAGATACACTTGACACATATATTGCTGGGTTTCACGGGATACGTGACGCGTAGCATGGCGGGGCTTATTAAAGTGCGATAACGCTTTGTGGATCAGTTGTTCCTCCGTCATGATCTTTACGTCACGAACACGCTTATCCACAGACAGATAAATGTAACGATCATCGCGCTGCCTGTAGTCATCAGGCGAGACTTCAAACCAGCGTTTGAGGTATGCCTTGGACAAAGCAAAAGTACGGCTTTTCCCATTCCCATAAAAGTATTTTTTAATATTTATAATTCCTGCATCTTTCAGCAACTCTAACGCTCGCTCACAACACAGGTATTTATTCTGTTTAAAGACAAACGGTAATTCCTTTTTACTCAGCTCATTATATATTGGCGAGTATTGCGTCCATGGATTATCCTCCGGGGTGTCTTTAGCATAAAGGAAGTTATTACAAATCAGATGCTGCAAAAACCGTTGAATATCCAGATAGTATGACGGAGACTGGCGAGCATCTTTCCCAATGAAAGGTATGTTATGTACATCCTCAATGAACTTATTATAAGTATCGAGTGTAACCAGAATGCCACGTTTAATGATATAACCCACAGAATATTTCACAGAATACCTCGTAATTGAAAGTTGCATAACAAAAAAAACACAGTTGTTTTTACAACGCTGGAATTTACAACATTAATTACGAAGAACAGTGACAGGATATAATTACAGGCTTACTAAAGAATTCTAACTAAAAAAGGTCATTACAGAATCAATTATGAAGGCCATTTTTTCTCATACCACTCACACTCACATATTACCACGCTCCTCCCCGCTATATATCTCTGGTGCTCGTTATCACTATTAATATGGCAGTGACATATACATACTATATAGTGAGTAATATAGAGTTATACCTGATAACTACCTTGAGGAATGCATTAACCGATGTAATTGACAAAAATACAGAATCGAAAATACAAACATAGATTCTGTGTTATGGGGATAATCATCAATCCCTGCGGTTAATATCAGGGTACTAAAGCCGATGTTTGGAATAAAAACCATCGGCGGTTTTCCCCTACCAATGTACGAGATGCGAATCTGACACTAAACAGCAGCGGTAGTTAGCTGGTCTGTCACACCAAAATCCTACAATGATGGGCGGTTTAAAACCGTCATCTTTCAGGTTTCTGATTTAACATGTCCGTCATCTTCATGCTTTGAAGCAAACGGCATCCCTGCCCAACCACAATTACCCGTCTTTCAGTCGCAACTGAAGCCACTTCTGGCGATGCCTAAATTGCCAGTATTGTGGTTGCGCGAGAATCCCAAGTTTTTCCACCACATGCGGGAACATAGCCCATACAGCCTCTGAATCGAACAATTCTACACGGTAGCGCTCCATGAGTTTATCAACGCGCTTATCCGCAGCTTTTTTCGATGAGCTGACCTGCTTACCATTCAGGGTCGCTGACGGCTGGTAATCCGCTCTGGCAGCCGGGTAAGGGACATACTCACGTAGCAGGCGAGAAAAATCAGGTTCAAGCTCAGAATCTACCAGCGCGTTACGGTCATAAAATGCGAGTTTAGATACCAGATTCTCCATATTTAGCAGGTTGTTCAGCATGAGCTTTTTCTTGCCGGGTGATAAACGCAACTCCAGCCGCAGAAATCGCCGGAACTGTTGTTCATCAAGCAGAAGGACAGCTTGTTCATACCTTCTCTCAGTTGCCAGACCCGGAACATCGGCCTTTTCGTATATTGACGCGACGATAGTCGTAGACCCCAGCCGTAACCCTTCCTGCTCTACATGCAAATCATTAAAGTCGCCGCTCCTTGCACCAACTAGCCTTATTAAATAGTCGTGAAGCTTCATTCCCACCACATCCAGCGCGTAATGAATAGTTGTTATCCAGGCATTACGTAATCCCCAATATAGATACTTGCCGATGCGTCCGTTCCGCCCCAGCCACACGAACAAATCCGTTATCTGTTTCGCAGAATAGTGCTGGGGACTAAGTTCCATTCGCTGAAATCCACGCTGACGACTGGTTGGGGCAAAATGGATTGCCAGCAATATGGGGTGCTTGCGCGATTTAGCTTTCAGTCGGATTTCCACCACCCAACGATAGTGCCCGCCACATTCATACTTACCAGCCGGTCGAACTTTGATCAGGTAGCGCCCACCTGAAGCGAGGCTAAACAAACGCTGTCTGAGTATCTGATTCTCTTCCCAGACATGCATGTCCGTTACCCATGCTATTTTGTCTATACTGCCATGCGTAGACTGGCCTGCACCATTAACTCCAAGTGAGGTTTTGTCACGTAAGGATGTTACCCGTTTACGATTAAATTTTAGCGTCATATTCTGTTCCGATAGCTCATAGCAGTAACAGTGCCCCCTTTCATATGCAGGTATCATCACTGTTACTGGTTATATGGTTGGTGTGTCAGGGGTTGGATAAGGCTTACAGATCACTGCGTAGTGCTAATCCCGCGCGACTCAATCCAGCTTTGAATTTCATTTGATCCCCATCCCACAGCCCGCCCACTGTCGCCAGTCAGTTTCTTAGGGATTGGGAATGTCCCTTTCGCAATGAGTCGGTACATCGTGGCGGCGGAGATCCCGGTCAGGTGAAGAACTTCTTTTTTGCGGAGAATACGGTTGGTGTTCATGCTTGTGCTCCTTTGAGCTGGTTCAGGAGCTGCGCTATTTACAACCACCAAAAAACGCAAGGATTCACTCAACGATGCCTTCGTTGAGCACGTTCAGGGCATCGTTCATGTTTATGCCATCCGAGATCACCTTTTTCTGGCTTCAAAACGATCACATCAAGGGCTATTGGTCCCTGAGGCTCAATGATGCTATTTTGAACAACACTCTCATGGAGGTGACCTGTGATTGGTAACCAAAGCAACAAGGCTGACGCTAAATGCCACCGGGAACGGAAAAGCAGTAACGAGGTCTTTGAATTTCTGGAGAAGAAGCTCTATCTGGGGCGGGATACACGGCAAAAGCTGGCGTTGATTGCTAGAAAACTGACGGGATCGGGTTTTAGTCCAGATAAATTCGATGCAGAGAAAGCGGCAGATGTGCTTAGTGCCTGCGTGAATCACATGTTTAATGACCTGCTCAATGGGGGAGAGCTAAACGGAATTTATGGGCTGGAGGACCTACCCGTGATAGTCCCGGACAGATCCCCTAAGGCACTGGAAATCTACACTGTTTACCAGCTCGTTAAAGGTCGCTTTGACAAGCTTCACACGGGGGAGTCAGATCGTGAGAAATGCGCATCAGTGGCAGCAAAACTTAATGAATGCGGGCCGGGGAAACCGTCATTTAAACATTTCTCTGACAGTGAACAATGGACGCGTGAAGATGTTGCGTGGGTACTTCAGCCTGAAAATATCAATGCACTGATTAACGTCCAGAATCAAAAGTACGCGCGGTTGAGTGCTGAAGATAAAACTGAAGCCGTTAATGGAGACAGCTCAACAGCTAAAAACACCTGATGCGTTTACTGGCGCTGATTTTCATGCTCTCACCACGACAGTCATAGCGGGTTGTCGTGGATATGTCGCTGTGGCCTGCCAACTGGCGGACGGTGTTGATATCCACGCCCTGCTCCAGCAAACGGGTGATGAAGGTCCGCCGCATGTCATGCGGGGTAAACCGCGCTATGCCTGACGTTTGCTGTAACTCAGCTAGGATACCCGTTAACCCGGTTGTTGTCAGAGGCTGGCTGGCGACCTTACCGTTGCGCTGGATACGGTTGAACAGTGCGCTGTCAGCTTCATCTGCGCCAACTTTCAGCCATGCGCGGATGGCCTTGGCCACCGCATCCGCCACGTGAATTTCACGGTATTTACGCCCTTTCCCTTGCCTGACCGTCAGGATGCCGTTGTCATAGTCCCGGTGCTCAAGTTTGACCAGTTCACCGGCCCGCAGGCCTGTTCCACAAAGTGTCAGCACTATGGCGGTATCACGACAGCGCCGTACCAATTGCGGATGCTGTTTAGCGGCCTGGATCAGTGCCCGGATTTCCGACTTTTCTAACGCCCTTCCCTTACGCTGTATATCACCGCTCACGCGCTTTACTGACCGGATACGTGCCAACGTTTCGGCATCCATGCAGTTGAGGTTAAAGGCCGTCTGCGCCACGCCCCGGAGTGCTGACAGCGCCATGTTGACCGACGACACGGCGTAACCATCATCCAGCAGTGCCGCACGTACTTTGGCAACAGCGGCGTAGTTAAGTTGTTCCCACGGATAGTTATCTGCGCCCGAACCGCGTTTAAGTATGCTGGCACTGCGGTTTAACAGGCTGATGATGCCCCGCCGTCCCGAGGGGGCCAGACCGCCAATATACGCATCGAACACGGTGGTTTGCACCACCGGCACGACCTGACGTAACGACGTCCTGCTCATGGGCGTAACCCGCAATAACGTACATTAAACCAGGTAACTTTCAGCATCACACCAGTCCCCGTTCTGCCATCGACACCGTTTCAGTTCCTGCCACAATAAAGTGATCAAGTAACCGCACATCCGGCATTTTCAGCAGTTCCTGAAGCTTTTTAGTCAACTTGATATCGCAACGGCTGGGTTCAGGCTCGCCGCTGGGGTGGTTGTGTACAAGGATGGCTGCGGCGGCGTTATGTTTCAGCACACGCTTGATAACTTCACGGGGGTGAACGCTGACCGAGTTTAGCGTACCCCTGAACAGGATTTCGCGGTGCAGCAGCTGATTCTGATTATCGAGCAGGATGATGCCAAACTCTTCATGTTCAAGCAGTGCCAGCTCAACCATCACGCACCGTCGAACATCATCAGGGGAGCAGGGTTGAACCCCACGCTGATAGTACCGGCTGATGATGTCACGCGCCTGATCGAGGATACGGGTTTCACGCTGGGTAAACATGGTCATATCAGAACTCCCGTTCAATGAAGTAAATGGCTCCGGGAAACAGCTGGCGGCGGGTTACACCAGTACGCAGGGAGAAGGCTTTACGGGGCATGGCGGTTCGCCCGTTGCTGTCGAAGAAACAGAGCGTTTCCTCATCTATTTTGACCAGAAGGGACCAGTGAAACTGGTCGCTGAGCATAATCAAGCGGGAGGAGTCAGTGACGTCCAGAAACCGCTGCATTTCCCTGAAAAGCCGCCCGTCTGAGAATCCCCGTTTCCCGGCAAAGGGTCTTGTGATTTGAACCGGGAACTGGCGGCTGTAATGTCCTTTCTGCAGCACCTGAGCTATCAGCCAGTCTAAACGGTCTTCTTCAATTCCTTCAGTCAGCCATTCATGCAAAGGCCAGCGCTGCTGATAAGTCTGAATAAGCCGGTTCATTAACGGGCGTCGTTTCACCCTGCCGTCAAACAGCCAGCTCAGCATGTTAACCACGCAATAAGCACCGCAAAGACAGTCCAGTTCGCCCTGTTGAGACGCACGTATCCCTCTGTCAGTCGTCACAGATAATTCCTCATAAATTAGTGATGGTTAGTACAGGGGGATTAGCTTTCCCAGAGAACGGTAATGGTGTAGATGTTCATGGCGTGATACTGAATAAAGTTGGATTGCCAGAGTTCAAATAACTCCCTTCCGGCGTTAACAGGCAGGTCACCAACATGAGCCAGAAAGACATATTGCTGACTCCAGCTAAAATCAATTTCCTTTTCCAGTTCGGGGTAAACCACACCCATATAACTGAAGTCGGTGATGTAATCGAAATACCATTCATCATTGCGTGAAATAATCCGTATTTCGACAGGATGGTAACCGCCCTTTTCAGCGCTGTAGCTCAGGTCTTTAAATAATAGACTGACGGCTGTAATTTTGGTTTTATGCGGCGGTGGATTTCCCACTTCATTTATTATGATATTTATTAATTTCTGATCGACGGGCATAGCTAGTCCTTCCTGATGGATAACACTCATCGTTTTTATTCCGGCAAATATGCATTTGAATTGATGGTACAAACCAATAATTGGCCATTGCCCATACTGACTATTTAGACGATAGGCGTCCTCCCATCAGGATGGAATAATAAAATGAAATGCTAAGTTGGCAATTAGTTTGTATCAGCTACTGGACAATATGACACTATCCAGCAATGTTATTTTACCAGCGCTATGCTTTTAATGCAAATAGTTTCACTCAGGAACTAATTTGGTTGTTATTTTATAAACTCATCTAAAAACATAATTAAGCTTTTCCTCTTAGTGTTATCTAGCTTATTCCAGACTTGTTCGAGACGTTGTTTTAATTCAACGTCAAGCCCAGTGGCGTAGTTAATCGGGATATCAGAAACATTTAAATCCTCCATACAATCAATAAAGAACCAACTGATTGGAGTTTTTAAAGCAACAGCAATTTTGACTAAATGAGCAATATTGATCTTATTCGTTCCGCGTTCATAGCGGGAAAGTTGTTGTTGAGAGATATCGATAGTCTCTGCAAGATCGGCAGCGGTTAGCCCTGCTTCTTTACGTCTGGTCTGAATACGCTGTCCTACCAGCTTATCAGCTGAATCTGCCAACAGTTTAACCATCATTTTATCTCCAGAACGTCCATAACAGGAATTCTGGGGCTTTTTTACTCTTGCATGAACATCACTAATGGACATAAAATTGATGTTTACGTCATTTATGGACAAAAACAACTACAACCGATCAACCAGACTGGATTGAAAGCCCCATCTGTTGAGCAACAGAGCAAAGGTGGACAAAAAGGAGAACATTGTGGCAACCACCATTACTGAGATAACGGATTGCTTTGAGTACTTTTTCAGCTCTCTTTACCGGCGAGAATTTGTCAAAACACTGCGTCTGAACGAATGTAGCGAGCGGGAATTACTGCCTCTGGTACGTTGCTATTTGCTGGGTTGGTTTGCAGATAACGTATCACCGGAAGTAAAAAGCAAACTGCCAGGAACTGTATCCGGGCACGGTTACATCGATTTTGTCATTGATGATGTAGCCGTTGAGTTTGCAGTACGTAAACCAACTGCGGCATGTTCCAATGTCTCCGCGACCGTCAACAGTACAGAAGTAAAGAAATTGATGAAGCACGATGGCAAAGCCTTGCTTGTGCTGTTTGACTTCTTTGACACGCCCTACTCAGAAGAACAGATCGAATCTTTCCGCAACTGGCCCTCTCTTGGTCGAGGGAATCATCGCAAGTCCGCATTCAATGTCGTTTATTTCTTTGTGGAAAAACGCAGACCGCTGGCACTGGGGAAAATCACCAAAAACATCCGTATCACTTAACAGGGAATTAATTAATGAACAGAAAACTGTTGGCCTTATTGATGGCAGCCATAACGCTACCTGTCGCAGCAGAGCAGTACATAAAACCCGGAGCGGTTCTAACCCTGCATCCGGGGCAGGATAACGCTGAATTCAACATTAATGCCTCAACGGGGGATGGTTCGGGTGTATGCAATATGGAGGGGACAGCACAGCAAATAGCTGCCGGAGAACGCCAGAAGCGTCGCTGGGTCTGGAATGACAATACCAGCCAGTGTGTTGCAGTAATTAGTGAACTGAAAAACGGTAAAGCCAGCGTGATGACTCGTGCTTGCGAAGGATACTGCGGGGCTTCTGCGGCACGCGCAATGGATGGTCTATTTAATAAGAAGTAAAAACTGCCTTAATTAACGAAGGAATCTTAGATGAAAAGAACAATGCTTCTGGTATTAATAGCTGCTGGTTTGCTGGCTGGCTGCGGCGAGAAAACACCAAAATGCAATAGTGATGATGCAAAAAACCTGGTCGTGGATATTGCCAGAAAGACAATCGAAAAAAGCATGACACTGGATAAGGATGTGAGGATTTCTGTTGAAAATGTCAGAACAATAAGCCATGAATCAGGCCTTGACGTTTATCAGTGTGCGGCTGACTTAACATTCACAAAACCAGACCTGCAAAACTCTCTACCAATCACATACCGGATTCAGAAAACTGATGAAGGTAAAGGTCAGTTCTATATAAATATTTTCGGGTTATAACCAGAGGACTCAGAAATTCAGCAAGTGAAACGCTTATTTGATATAAGCTCGTATCTAGGTGCGTGCCAGCAACAGTAACGCGCACCTAACCTTAGAAAAAAAGTATGTCAAAAAACTACATCGTGGATATTCTTTTTACAACATCATTTTTCTGTTTATCAATAACACTTATCTCTCGAGCTATCTCATTACGCACTTTCATTAAAATTTGAACACAATCCGCAGAGACCTTTTGAAAGGCATTTGTTTTCCCATGCTTATATAGAATATATTCATCAGGATATTTGACCGCCACCTCATCCTCAGCATTACTTATCAACAATCTAATATTAGAAAAAGCATTCGCAACATCTTTATTTTCTATATGTAATATTTTGCTTGTTTGTATACTGATCCTTGTTTCCTGATAAGCTTTAAGCATTAACTCAGGTTCTTCTATGGCATAATGCCCGCAGAAAGCTTTACGATCCAACAAAGATCTCACATTTACAATGTTATCAAGTAAAGCCTGATATCTCTCACGAGTCTCACTAAAGATACTTGGTAATGCCTTCACTATTAGTTCTGAAGCTTTAGCGATCTTGAAATCATCCTCAACCAGTAACCTCTTAAGATCTTTAAAGCTTATTATGTTCTTGTCAGAAAACTCAACGCCAGGGCAACTCTCAGTAATTGAATAACTACTTTGCCTCCCTGCACTCATGAATATATATAAAACATCAATATCCCTATTTACATTATTCTCCCTAATGACTCTTAATGTTTTATTCACTTTAGCGGAAGTTTTAACCGAAGTAATTTGAAGACCAACCTTAGCATTCACGTCCACAGCATCTATACCGGGATAATTTGACTTTAAAATATTAGTAGACACTAAGTTGTACCCCTTCTGCAAACTGAAAAGCGAGCTTATTAACTCTTCAGAAACAACAGCCAAGTTATTATAATTAGCAGTCGAGAAGGTCTTGATTGAGGTCTCTAGATATGCAAGCCCAAATCCAATTTGATCAATCTTCTTTTGCTTATCGAACATTTTATTACTCTCCATTCTAATTAAAGTCGAATGCACGCATAACCGTTATTCATCAATCACTAAAGCGGTTTGTCTGGTAACCTATTGCCGAAGCACTTTTCCACCGTTCTCAGCATCACATCCTTCACGGTCGAACTTTCCTAGCTAATAGAACTCGCGGCTCAGTCTATAGCCTCCTAGTTACAACAGTCCAGCGCGAACATTACCCGCACCGCAGCCTAACTCGAAGCCATCTGAGCATCGTCGCATACCGTTTTCTGCTACCGTCTGGTCTCTCAGGTGACACATCAGTCAAATATATCGAAACTGTGATTAAATCCGGTGATTGTCTGTAGTGGATTAATTAAAAAATCGTCATCCCTAACAATAGACATTAACATTGAAAGCAAACAAGAGTTGCTAGGCATATGGGTGGCAGAAAACAAATGCGCTATATCCTGGCTAAGTGTATTGACAGTGCTTACAAATCGGGGGGCGGGGCATTGAGTATCTACCGATTTCTCTGCATGAATGCTGTGAAAGCGTTTCAGGATGCGGTCAACAACATCTACCCACAGACGCAAATCCCGCTGTGTATGATTCATGTGGTCCACGATAGCATGAAATACGGATAGACATTATCCTCCTAGTATGCTATTAAGAAGATAACAGCTTGTTTTTATATCAATTAAGCAACCCTTTCGTTGTTCATGGAAAGCAAACAAATCGGCTATTAAAGATTGTTCCATGAGACAAAAAGGCATGAAAAGGACTTCAGCTAACGAGTGAAAATGGCATGAATCATTCAGATAAAGTAGCAGCGGACAAAACATCACTTGGGTTTGAATTCCAAGATCTTGTATATATCGAAAAACTTATCGAACTCAGACTAGGACAAACATTAGGTCTTGAACTCTACGATGATATTCACGTAGAAACTATCGCAGAAGATTCCTCCATCAAAGATCTTATACTTATTCAGGTTAAACATTCTGTCAACCCTGGCAATATCACAGAACGAGATATTGATCTTTGGAAGACCCTATATAACTGGCTCAAGCTCGTTCCGGATCTTCCGTCTTGTCGAACACTTACATTCCAACTTTACACAAACAAAAATATCAATAATCAACCGTTTGTAAACTTGCTAAAATCTCCGCGCCAGAATACTCAAGCAATCCTCGATTATATTAGAAAAATTTAAAAAGAAATTTCGTTGACAGAGTCACAAAAAAAAACCGGTGACACCAAAATCCGTTAGCGAAATATGTAGAATCAGTATCCCAGACAGATGATACAGAGCTCATTTTTGTCTTGGAACGATTCGAGTTTCACTCTGATAACTCCTCCGTCATAACAAGAATATCGTCAGCACTTCGGCAGCTTTCGATCCCTGAATCAGGTTTGGAAGATACAAGAAAGCACGTGATCGGTGCATTTAAAGAGTCAAATTCTCAAGAATCATAAGTGGTGAAAAACTAATCATTGATTTTGACAATTTCAGAACCGAAATCGGCTTTGATAGAATAATCAGATCCGCTCGGTCTGATCCCACCGACTTCGATAGATTCCTTGATATATACTACAGTTATCAGCGGCCAGATAAGTTATCTTTTAACAGCAGTAAGTTTCATGACCAACTAAAAGACATTGGCATCAGCAATGAAGAAATCATTGATCGTGGAATCGAAATGATGCTAGCTGAGCAGTTTATGGAGTCCTTGAGCAAAGCTGGCTCATTTAGTGCGAGCGAAAATTTACGACTAGAAAACAAGGCCGTTTCTAATTGGCAACTGTTACACAACCAATCGCATAGAAATATAAAAGAAGAAGATGATGTTGCACACATGCAAGCATCACAAAACTGCTATGACCAAACAATGTGCAATACCTTAAAGGCTGAAAATATAGAGCTTCCAAGCAATTTGAGTTGTGGAAAATACATGAAGCTTTCCAACCTCCCCAGTATTGGCTGGAGTAAAGACTGGCAGAGTAGGTTTAAAAAATGAATCGATTAATTCAAAATGAATTGATAGGAACGGTTGCTATTCAAAGTGCATTGGAAAATTCAAAATTAAACAGCCTATCTCTTGCCAAAGTAATGTTGGTATTACTCTTGCTTTTTGATAGTGCCATACGCTCTATTCTGAAGAGGAAAAACAGTGTTGTTTTAAGCAGCAAAGACCTTCTAATTTCTAACCCAACTGCATTTATAACGGTACGTGCAAGGTATGAAGACTTGACTATAACTTCCTTGAATACAATACTCCTAACCCAGGAACTTGGCATAGCTACATTGAAAAATAATGATCTTGTTCTCAAGGAAAAGATTTTTTTTCAAAGTAGTTCCGAGATTGGAAAAATTGCATTAGATATTTTAGCGGCTGGACCCAAACTCGGTCTAATTCTCAGTGAAGCCACCTCAGATCTCTATCAAACTTTTAGGATTGAATTGTGAGTAACATTCAGATTTCCAATGTTGTCCTCTGGCAAAAGAATGGTATCAAAAGGACTCTTGAGTTCTTACATAACCGTGTAAACGTCATTACAGGGGACTCAGGTAAAGGCAAATCATCAATTCTATTTATCATTGATTATTGCTTACTAGCAAGCGAAACTACTGGAATATCGAAAACTAATATCGATTCCAAAGTAGACTGGTACGGTATCAAAATCGCTATTGATGGCAAAGAGCTGGTCATAGCACGCCCTTCAGAAAGCAATGGAACAACAGACCAAGCCTATTTCAGTGAGAACGGCGTCATCCCAACTTTGCCAGTTCTAAATGTCCGAATAGACAATCTAAAGAAAGTCCTGAGCAGCGCCTTTGGGATTGATACTGAGTTGAAAGTCCCCTATGGCGGTCGATTCATCCAGGCGGGTTCGAAGGTTTCCTTCAGAAATTTCCTTGCATACAGCTACCAAGACCAAAACACCATAGTCGCGCCAGATCATCTATACATTCGGCCGACAGATGGCCGCTATCAGGAAGCCATTGAACGAACATTCAGAATGACCATTGGAGCGGAAAATGTAGACACCGCACTTTCACGGAATCGCCTCTTAGAATTGGAGCGAAAAAAAGCTGTTCAGACAAGAAAAAATGAGTCTTATGCTATATCTGCGATTATATTTTCTGAAGAAATAGATACTCTATCCAGAGAGGCCTATTCTTTAGGAGTAATCGAGCGTGTTCCTGAATCGCATAAAGACAGACTTAACGTACTCTATGAATTGATTACAACACCTACAGCACCAAGTGATTATAAGCATGAAGTGGAAAGGATAGAACGTGAAATATTTGGCTTGTCAGACAAAAATCGTCAATTGAAAGCATTTATCGACGATAAGCCTACTTATACCAATGCATTAAAAGAAACTGAAGATTCGCTCAAGCCTGTCAATGTATTCAACTCACAAGTTGACAAAATATTTCCTTCCGATTTAGCAAATGAAGTTATCGCTAAATTACAACGTGAACTTTCTGATATTAAGTCTTCATTGCGTAGCCGTAAAAGCTTCCCGTTTCTAGAGGAGGTAAAAATTTTACACGCAGAGAATAATAATAAAATATGGGAGCTCAAAGAGGAACTGTCGCTACTGGAGAAAAAGCAGCCTATTAGGTATAACCCTAATGATTACTATCGTTATTTAGGTCGATTGGAAGCAAACCTTGCGGTCTATAACCAAAGCAATGAGCAGGTCGCTCGTGTAGTACAAGATAATCTTGATGATTCTATCGCCGAGCTACGTGGGATAGTCGAGCAAAATGAAGAGAAGAGTACTCTGGCAAAACAGGGGTTAAATCTTTTAATTAACAAGCGACTCGAAAAACTATCGCTAAAGGGCTATAATGACTTTTCTGCTTTCTACTATGAGAAAGAAAAACTTATACATCTACATTCTCCCGATTTAACAACAATAGAAAAAATGCCTGATGTGGGGAGTGCTTCAAACTACCTTTATCTTCACATATCCTTTTTCCTTGCTATACATGAGATCGCCAAGACAAGGCAGGTTCCATGGATTCCGTCTTTCTTGGTACTTGACCAAGTCAGTACACCCTACTTTTCAAGTGACGGGAAGCCCAATGATGACATCCTAAGCTTAGATAAGGTATTAATAGAGTTAAACCAGTTCGTTATTGACATGGATAAACTAGGTGGATTTCAGATTATCTTGTTAGAGCACATAGATAAAGAGCACTGGACGACGCTGGAACTGGATCGGTTCCACCTTGTGGATAGAGAGTTACGAGATGACTATGGACTTATTCTTGACGATGAATTTCCTATAGAATCATAACATTAAACTTTTACAGGGCAAGTCGCGCTAAAACCTACAGTGGCAGTTGCACAAGAGTTGAACTCAATAAATGCGGACAGAGTTCGATGCGGCTCAGCAATGGGTGCCGCACTTACTGCCTACACATAACAAAATCTGAATCACATCAAAAGTGAGTACGGAAATGAGTATAATGCTAAAGTGAAAAATAAAAATCTCTTTAAAATAAATAAGTTAAATAAACAAAAGTAGTTCAACGTCTAAATAAAACCTGTTGTCTCATGAGGTTTTACGGAATCTCATGAAGAGTGACAAACGCTATAAAATCCACGCCATTGCGTGGATTTTTTTATGATGTCTCAGATGATTTCGCTACAGAGCAGGCGTGCTAAAAAGCGGCTTTTCTAAGTTCGAAAGACTAACTCTCCAGATAGCGCGTATTGTTTTTCATCCAGCATGCCAGAGAATCGAGGGTTGGACGCAGCGTTTTACCCAGCGCCGTAATCTCGTATTCGACCCTGGGAGGGACTTCCGGATAGACCGTCCTTTTCACAAGATTTCTTTGCTCAAATGAACGAAGCTGGCGGGTTAATTCTTTCTGCGTAATTGGCGATACCGCCCTTTGCAAAATGTCGCGCGCTTTTTTCGACCACTAATAAAAAAGCCATGTTGTAAGGCGTCAACATGGCTGGCTCAGGAAAATCTTCCCAAGTGCTTCAGGAGTTAGTTATGTACTGCTGTTTTGCTGACAGAGACTTCAGATGCTGGCCCCAGCGTCATTCTCTGCAATTTGCCGACAATAAAGAGATAGGAAATAACGCCAACAATCCCCATCGATCCCACGTAAATAATGGCCCAGTCAAACGATCCGGTCGCCTGAATAATAAAACCGATCACCAGCGGCGTGAGAATCCCTGCCACATTGCCAAAGGTGTTAAATATCCCTCCGGCAAGACCGAGAACTTCTTTTGGCGACGTATCGCTCAGTACGCACCAGCCCAGGTTGCTGAATCCTTTGGCGAAGAACGCCAGACTCATCACGAAGATAACTACTGGAATTGACTGGGTATAGTTTGCCACGATGATCGAGCAGGACAGCAGCATGCCCGAGACAATCGGCAACTTGCGCGAGAAGGTCAGGCTATAGCCTTTTCTCAGTAAATAATCGGAAAGCATACCGCCAATAATCCCACCCACGAAGCCAGCGATAGCCGGGATCGCAGCCACCAGACCTACTTTGATAATCGACAGCCCCTTTTCCTGATACAGATAGGTCGGGAACCAGGTAAAGAAAAACCAGGTGATCGACGTGAGGCAGAACTGACCGATATAAACGCCGATCATCATTCTGTTTGAACACATACTTTTCACTTGTCTCCAGCTCACTTTCTGCTGCGATTTTCGCTCCGCAGAACCCAGTTCCGGGATGCCCCCACCATGACGGATGTAGTCGAGCTCCTGCGTATTAATCGATTTATGCTTCAGCGGATCGCGCACGAACATCAGCCAGAATGCGCCAAAGACAATACCTAACAAACCCGCGCTGTAAAAAACGTAATGCCAGCTATAGATGCTGATGACCCAGGAGAGCACCGGCGTGAAGACGCCCAGCGCCACGTAAGGTGCCGTCTGATAGATGGAGGTGGCGAAACCCCGTTCCCGGTCAGGAAACCACTGCACGGACAGGCGGCTGCTGGCGGGCGTGGCGGGCGCTTCCGCCATTCCCATCAGGAAGCGGAGAATAAAAAGCGCAACAAAGACGGAGGGAAAAAGATAAACACCGCCCTGAAGAAAAGTGAAGACTGACCATACAATCATTGCCAGGCCATAAACCAGCCGGGACCCGAATTTATCCAGTAAAATTCCGCCGGGGATCTGAAAAATCATATACGCCCAGCCAAATGCAGAAAATGCCCACCCCATATCCGCTGCGTTAAAATTAAGTTCTTTGCTCATCACGGGGGCGGCAACCGATAACGTTGCACGATCGATAAAATTAACGAGCATCGCCACACCCATAAAAACCAACATCAGATACCGGACGTTTGTTTTTTTATCTGTCTTTTTCATGTCGTATTCTCCAGAAATCGATTGATTACTGCAGCAAAAGTGCGCGGTATTCCTCAATGAGCGCTTGCCGGGAGTCTGAAGAAAGCGCGCACAGCGGTGGGCGCAGCGTTTCCCATGAAGGGTCCTGAGTATGGTAAGCCAGCAGGGTTTTCACCACCGGAATTGTATCTCCCATCGCCACGATGCTGCGCAGACGGCTGAGCTTTTCCTGCGCAGCGATCCCCTGGTCGTTGGCATAGTTGCGGTAGATAGACGCGGTAAGCGACGAGGCGATATTAGTGGTCGCGGTAATACATCCTGCTCCGCCCGCCTGCATAAAACGGGCAAAGGTAGCATCTGCCCCGGAATAGACTTCAAATCCCTGGGCAGCAAACGCCTCAATATAGGACAGCGAATTGGCAAAATCACCGCTGCTGTCCTTAATGCCCTGAAACACGCCGGGGTAATATTTCAACAGGCGTCCAATCAGATCGGTGCTTAACGGAATGGTTGTCTGCTGCGGAAAGTTGTAGAAATAAAGCTTCACCACATCGCCTAATTGCCCGGCCAGAGCGCTATAAAACTGATACAAGCCCTCTTCAGAAGGGGATTTATAATAAAATGGTGGTAGCACCAGGACTCCTGGGCACCCTACTTTTGCCGCATGACGCGAAAGCCGAACAACGGTGGGAATATCGCAAGCGCCGGTGCCGGGCAGCATCTTTGCTGGCGCAATCCCGCTGCTGGCGAGACGTTCTAACAGCGTTTCACGTTCCTGCACGCTGAGTGAATTGGTTTCCGATGTGGTCCCTAAGACTGCCAGACTGTTGCAACCGTTATTGAGTAAATAATGGCAATGCGCGATAGTTTTATCGTAATTCAGCGTCAAATCGCTGTTAAATGAGGTTAATGCCGCGGCATTAACGCCAGCATATAAAGCATTCTGCATGTGATGTTCCTCGCCGCCAGAATAACTATTTCTGGCGGAGTGAGCTAAAACGTATAGTCCGCGATATCTATTTCTTACCAAACACGAAGCGATCGGTGGCGTGGTAATTAATCCAGTCCCAGTCATAGGTCACTCCCAGACCTGGACCGTCAGGGACGGTGACGCAGCCGTTTTCATCAATGGAATCCAGCTCATCTTTGTAACCACAGGCATAGCAATGCGGCAAAATATTCCCCAGTTTTGGTCCGACTTCGGCCATTTCGTAAAAATTGGTATTTCTGATGCTGGCCATAAGTTGACGATGCGCGGGTCCAGGCGCGTGGATTTCGACATCCAGTCCAAATGCTTCCGCCATATGCGCCGTTTTTAATGCGCCGGTAATGCCCATATCGTATTCCGGATCGACGCGCACAAAATCCGTTCCCCCTGCCATGATGAAATCACATTTCGCTTCCAGCGCGCGAACATGCTCGGTAATCAGCAACGGCGTCTTGATCATGGAGCGCAGTTTTTTATGCGAAAATGCGGAAAGCGAATTATCCCGATAGGGATCTTCGTACCAGAAGAAATTAGCATCATCACACGCGCGTCCAACGTACAGGGCATCCGCAAACGTTTTGAGATCGGAGGCGGCGTCATACATTAACTTCATTTTATCGCCTACCGCTTCCCCAAGGGCCAGGATCAGCGAAGCTTCTTTTTGCGCATCGCCATCAAACCAGCCGTGATGCTTAAAGGCGCGATAGCCCATTTCATAACATTGCAGCGCGAAGTCGGTAAAGGCTTTATTGTCATTCAGCATGCCTTCATCGCCATGATAGGTGCTGGCGTAGGTAGGTAATTTATTGCGATATTGACCGATCATTCGGGAAATAGATTTACCCGCCTGCTTACCGGCCAGATCCCAAAGAACGATATCTACCGGTCCCTGCCCCATATGATCCATATGACATAACCTGCGGTTCCACTCGGTATAAAAAGCTTCGCGCCGATCGGAATCGCGACCGGGTAAATCGCCTGCCAGCATTAATGTCTGCGCCAACGCCGGTCGGGTGCCGCCCCATAATGCAACATATTCGCCGCGGGAACCGTCAGAACATTCAACCACAATGGCATATTTCGATAATGAAAGCGTAGATCCTTCCACATATCCAACGTGATTATGCGCATTAGTAAAAGACGATCCCATATCTTTTACATCGTATTTAAAGTCAATAACTTCTACTCGTTCAATTACAGGCATAGCAACTTCCCCCTGATAAAAATATGGCTTCACCCTTAAGCAAATACGTTTATTCGCCAGCTATGATGTAGAATGATTCTGATTAAATTAAGAGTCAATTTTAGATAAAGCATTGCCTGATATAAAAAAGATATCAACCGCAATGGCCTTTACGCCAAAAATTATACCTGGCTCACATAAACCTCTAATCCAAAATTATCATAAATTGCGAAAAATCATTTAAAATCAATAAATTATGAAAAATTAAAGCATCCCCAAATCATAAATTTCCTTGAGGGTTTTTTATGATGCTAGTCACATTATTATGGTTTTCTTTTTATGCCTGGCAAAAAAGCGTGCAAATTTTTTAGCAATTCAGCAAAATATTGACCGTCGAGAAATGCAATTTAATTGGAGCAGCAGATGTTAAACTTAAATCAGGTAAGATGTTTTATTGCGGTCGCAACTGAGTTAAGTTTCCGCCGCGCTGCTCAGTCATTACATATGAGCCAGCCGCCATTAACGCGGCAAATACAGCTTCTGGAGCAACATTTAGAGACTATATTGCTGAACCGGGATAAGCGCAGCGTAACTCTGACCGCCGCCGGAAAGGCGTTTTATCAGGAAGCGCTTGAGTTGATCGAACATATTCATCAAATCGAGCAATATACAAAACGAGTCGCCAGCGGTGAAGTGGGTTCGGTTACCATTGGTTTTGTCGCCAATGCCTTTTATCACTTCTTGCCTGAGCTGCTTTCCCTGTTAAAAGAGGCATTCCCTTTTATTAATATCTCGCTGCAACAATCAAATACGTTCCAGCAGGTTGAAGCTGTTATTAACCACCAGATAGATCTGGGGATCGTGCGTGTCGTGCCGGATAATGACGCGCTGGAAAGCGTACTCTGCGTAGATGAAACTTTTGTCGCCGCAGTACCGCGCCAGCATCCGCTGGCAACACGGGAATTTCTGGAATTAAAAGATTTTGATAATCAACCAGCGATTATGTACTCCGTCGCCTGGAAGCCAATTTATGATTTGCTGACCCACGCGTTTGACGTTGAACAGGTGAAACCCAATTATGTGCAATATGAATCCAATACCGTTAATATTCTTTCACTGGTGAATGTAGGGTTTGGGCTGGCCCTTGTCCCGCAAAGCGCCGCCACGTTTAAATTTGATAATGTGAAATATATTCCGTTAGAAACAACACAGGATTTATCTAATCATCTTTATATCATTTACCGTAAAGATAATGAGAATGAAGCATTCCATTTGGTCAAGCGAATGATTTTGCAGTATATCGCTGCCTGATGAATTAATGGGCCAGAGTGACGAATATATAACTTGTTAGCGCCGGGGTAATTCGGTCACAGAGAAGGATACCGTTGAGAGAGCGGCGATACCAGAATTGCGTTCAGCCGCTTCTCGCAGGCGTCAGTTCCGGATAACCGCGGATTCCTCTTCGGTAAGATCCGGTCGTCGGACAGTGATCATCAAACCGGGCAGCGCATTTTCCGCGACTATAGTCCATCCATGTGCGTTAGCTATTTCCTGACAAATGGCGAGCCCCAGCCCGGCACCCTGATCCCGACGATGCGCGCCGCGCCAGAAGCGGGTAAACAAAACGCCGAGCTGCTCATGTGTGACGCCAGGACCAAAGTCCCGCACGCTAATTTTGTCGCGATCGATGTCAATAAAAACAGGCGTGCCCGGCGGCGCATGCTGAATCGCATTTTCAATAATATTCTTTAATAACGTGAAGAAAGCACCGCGATCCGCTCGCCATATTATCGTGTCATGTTTGCTGTTAATCGCGATGTCGACATCCGCCTCCATAGCGATTTTCTCAAGGTAAGCGATGGTATCCTGAACAGCTTCATTCACATTAACGCCAACGGGTTTATAACCCAGGGGTTCGCTGACTTCAGCCAGTATAAGAAGTTGCTGAACATGACGACTCAGATGGTTTATATGGGCCAGCAGATGTTCCTGAAAGGGTATATCGCCCTCAAACAATTCTACTTCTGCACGAATAAGGGTGAGCGGGGTTTTTAGCTCATGCGCCGCTTTTGCCAGAAACGCCTGTTGGGCTTTGAACCCTGTTTCAAGCCTGTCCAGTGTCTGATTAAAGCTGTAGATGAGCGGCATAATTTCTGCTGGCACCTGATTAATATCAAGCCGTTCGTCGAGCGATTGCGGCGTGATGCAGGCCGCGGCCAGAGAGGCTTTTCTTAAGGGTCGCAGCGAATACGCCAACGTAATGTATGCGCATGCGCCAAAGACAACAAGGAGTACCAGACTAAAGGTGATAACACCCTGTTTGATAAAAGGAAGTGCAAAGCCCTGATGAAGAAATTCGATTATTTGCGTGCTTACGGTGAGCTGAACAAACCAGGTTTTCCCCGCTTTTTGTACCGGTACCGACGCGCCGTCATAAAGCACACCGTTCAGCCGTAGCGCAAAACGCCGTTGTGTAAGTTCGGTCTGAGCCGGCCACTTTTTCGCGCCAGCAGACGCCAGTACCACCTGACCTGAAGCATCAAGCACTCTGTACGCCGTTTCATTGCTCAGGCTATCGTAAAGCCAGAAGGGATGCTCTGTATTGCCCTCAAAACCTACGGGCATACCGGTATTATCAAATCGCAACTGGGTAGCAAGATTATGCGCCCGATCCAGCATTGACATCCCCGGCAGGCGATCCTGCACGATGGCCCCAAACGCCAGCATTAAACCAATACTGAGCAGCGCACCCGCAATATAAGCGGCTAAAATTTTTAGCGCCAAACTGTTAAACCAGCTGGTTTTTTTGCAGGGCATAGCCTTGTGACCTTATATTTACCAGTTGCAGTTCCGACGCTATTATCGCCAGCTTACGGCGTATCCGATGCAACGCGACATCCAGCGCATTTGGCGTTACCGCCTCACTAAATCCCCAGGCTGCCGATTCCAGCGCGCTGCGACGAACGATACCGCCCTGCTTACGTACCAGCGCCAGCAAAATTTGCATTTCCGCAGGCGCGAGTAAGATCTTTTCATCGCCGCGGCAGGCCATACCTGACTCCGGGGAAAGCATTAAATCGCCGAAAAAAGGTTGCGGCGGATGACTGACTGAAGGGCGTCGAAGCAGCGCCTTCACGCGTGCAACCAGCTCAGCCATTGCAAAAGGTTTGGTTAAGTAGTCGTCGGCCCCGGCTTCCAGTCCCTCGACCCGATCGTGCAAAGCATCTCTGCCGGTCAACATCAGGCAAGGTATCGTCACCCCGGCCCGCCGCAATTTTTGCAGCAGCGCCAGGCCATCGCCATCGGGCAATCCGCGGTCCAGCACCAGCCCTTGATAGGTTATCTGATTGACCGCGCTCCACGCTGCGTCGCCCCGCTCGACCACATCTGCCATGATACCGGCATTCGCCAGGCCTTTGATAATGAGCCGGGCAATATGGTCGTGGTCTTCAACAAGCAGGATCCTTGCCATCAGAAATAGTACACATAACCAAGGGAGAGGCGATTACTACTGGAACGATCCACCAGCGGACTGTCTTTAACGTCAGAGGGAAAGCGACTCATTTGTGCATCCAGTATTAAAGAGTGGTGAGTGTTGAAGCTGTAAACGCTTTGCAGGCCGGCTTCAGCACCGATCCCTGCCCCGCCATGATACCTGGGGCGTCCGGCTCTGACTTCATGCGAACGTACGCCGTAATAATAATCCACGTATTTGCTGTCATACCATGTTGCGCCAATGCGAGGCGTTATCGATAAATGGTCTCCGATTTGCCAGGATCTGTCCAGGACAAGCGAAAGTTGTTGTCCTTTGCTGTTGCCTGAAACGTCGTGCGTCCAGTCGGCATTAATATTAAGCAGGCTGGTTTGCCATTCTATTTTTCCGCCAGCCCAAAGCCCGCCCTTTCGCTTTTCCATCCCTTCCAGCATCCATGAGTCATCGGATTCGTATCCGGCACCGTCCCATCTGCCAATAATGCCAAAATGAAGGTTATTCGTTTCGCTCAGGGTGATGCCTGGAAGTTTGGCCTCAAGGGTCGTGCCAAAGAATTTGACATAGCGATTTTCAACATGGAGCAAAGGCAGGACGGACGTATCGCGATCGACGTCAATGTAAGGCTTCTGGCTACTGGTAACGCCAACCCCCAGCCCCCAGACAGTCGCTTTTTGTGGATCTTTTACACTGGCCTGGGTTGCCGGTACGAACATTAGCGTTCCGTTAATCAACAATGTAACAACAACCCCGCGCCCGGCAGCGCAACCAGAGAGAAAAAGGGAACGACAGCGCATGATGATTTCCTGAAGTAGTGAAAATAGCATCATGAAGGCGAGATTCTTACAGATAACTTACTGGCGCGGCATGGCGTGAACAATTTCAGGACAGCCGCGGCGGAATAAACGCCTTTACCGGCGGCAAAACGCCTTCATATTTTACCATCTCTACGGTAGCGATCTGCCCGGTACACCCCTGCGCCAGCGATGACGTGCCTTCGTCGAGGGTGACAACATTGGGGTTACCATGGACGCAAAACGGCGCGTCAGCCAGCGGCTCCAGCGGATCGAACCAGGCACCGGTCGGCACCTGAATTACGCCAGGCATGATGTCCTCCGTCACCTTTGCGCAGGCCAGCAGCGCCCCGCGCTGATTAAAAATCTTCACGATATCGCCCGTGTGGATCGCTCTCTTCGCGGCGTCCAGCGGGTGCATCTGGCATATTTCCCGATCTTTTTGCTTGTGCCGCGCGCTCCACTGTCCAAAATCAAGCTGGCTGTGCAGGCGCGTGGCGGGCTGATTCGCGATAAGCCAGAGAGAATGATGCGCGTCGGGTTGCTGCGTCGGCGGCAGCCACGCCGGATGCCCCGGACAATCCGCATAGCCGAAACGCGCTATGGTGCGGGAAAAGAGTTCGATTTTCCCGCTGGCTGTGGGCAGCGGCGCGGCGGTCGGATCGGCGCGAAAGCCCCGCATCAGCCGATCGCCGTCCTGGATCTGCGGTAACAACAGCGTTCCTGCCTGCCAGAAGGCGTCGAAGTCCGGCACGTTAATACCGAGCTCACGCAGTTTTTCCTGCATCTGGCCGTAAAGATGATGCAGCCATTGCTGGCTGCTGCGCCCTTCAGTAAAGGCGAGTTCCGCGCCCAAACGTCGCGCCAGTGTCGTAAAAATTGCATAGTCATCCCGCGCCTCGCCCTGCGGCGCTCTTACTTTCTGCATCGCCACCAGCAGAGGATCGGTCGGCGTGCCGCCGATATCATCACGCTCAAGGGTCATTGTGGCAGGCAGAACAATATCGGCATGACGCGCCGTGGCGGTCCAGAACGGTTCATGGACGATAAGCGTATCCAGACGGCTGAAGGCGCGACGCAGCCGGCCCAGATCCTGATGGTGGTGGAACGGATTGCCGCCCGCCCACCATGCCAGCTTAATGTGCGGATAGGTTAGCCGCTGACCATTAAAATCATAGTGCTCACCAGGGTTGAGCAGCATATCGGCAATTCTGGCCACCGGAATAAAGGTGCTCACCTTATTCACCCCCTGCGGGAACGGCGGAAAGGCGACCACGTTATGATGTTTACCGTAATGCCCAATCGCTCCCAGCGCATAGGCGTAGCCGCCGCCGGGTAATCCGGGCTGGCCTAACACCGCCGCCAGCGCCAACCCCAGCCATACCGGCTGCTCGCCGTGTTCCGCGCGCTGTAAGGAGTGCGAGACCGTCACCAGCACCCGCTTCCCGGCAAGGTCACGGGCCAGCGAAGCAATCTCGTTTTCCGGGATCCGGCAAATTTCCGCCGCCCAGCGCGGCGTTTTTGCCTGACCATCGGCATTACCCAGTATATAGGCTTCGAATAGCGGCCAGCCCTCGCAGTAACGTTCGAGAAACGCCCGGTCGGCATTGCCGCTGACGACAATCTCGTGGATCAGCGCCAGCATCAGCGCCGCATCGCTGCCGGGGACGACCGACCACCATTCGGCGCGGGCCTCTGACGGCATATCCGTTCGCAGCGGGCTGAAATTGATAAACCGGGCCCCCCTTGCGGCGGCCTGACGCATAAACTCCCGCTCGGTATGCCGGCTGATGCCGCCGCTGGCTACCTGCGAATTTTTCAGCGCCATGCCGCCAAAAGAGAGAATGATATCGCTATGCGCGGCGATATCGTCCCAGCTGACGCCCCGACGCGCCACCTCGTTTAACTCGCCGATAATATGCGGCAGGATCACCGCCGCTGCTCCTGAACTGTAGCTGTTGACCGAACGTACGTAGCCGCCGATGGTGGTGTTCAGAAAGCGATGTACCTGGCTTTGCGCGTGGTGAAAACGCCCGGCGCTCGACCAGCCGTAGGAGCCGCCAAAAACCGCCTCTGGCCCGTACTGGCGATTGACCCGCGCCAGTTCATCGGCGGCAAGGTCGAGGACCTGCTCCCATTCCATCTCAATATACTCATCCGCACCCCGGCGATCGTCAGGGCCCGGACCGTTCTCAAGCCAGCCGCGCCGTACGGCGGGCTTTGTAATTCGCACCGGGTGGTCGGCAGAATCAGTAAAATTCGCTAATAGCGGACTGGGGTCAGGATCGTCGCCCCAGGCTTTCACGTTTAGCCCGTGCTTCTCCTCAGAGACGCGAAAAACGCCCCAGTGCGAGCTATGCATTTTTTCATTATTCATGCCGCCACCCTTTTATTAACGCCTGCGTTATGTCAGTTGATAACAGTGATATCAGAACTGGTACGTTAACCCGACACCAAATTTGTCATCGCTACTCACCCCCAGCGGATTATCATCGTCCAGCAGGTTGATTTTATAATCGGCATAGGCCAGCATGTTTTTATTAATGAACCAGGAGAGCGCGACATCAACATATTTAACGATATCCGCCTTCCCTACCCCTTCAATATCTTCTCCGCGCGACTGGAAATAACCCGCGAACGGTTTGATGCCGGAAGAGAACAGATATGAGGCAACCGCTTCAAAACTGTTGGCTTCGTTGGCATAACCGGATGAACTGATTTTGTTCAGGTTATGGCTGTTGGAATAGAGCGCGGCCAGATATAAATCGTTATCGTCGTATTTAATGCCGGTGGCCCAAATCTCGGCGCGGTCGCCTTCGCCCCACCGCAGCTGTTGCTGAGCCGAGGTTCTTTTCGACGCGCTGTACGTCCCGAGAACAGTAAGATTATCGACCAGTTCATAACTCAGCGAGAAACCGTAGCCATCGCCGTTAGTGGCGGTAGCCGACCGATCTGAGTTGCGCCCCTGATACTGCGCGGTCACGTCCAGTCCGTCAACGGCACCGAACAGGTCGCTGTTACGCCAGGTCAGTAAGCCGGTAGAACGCCCGGTCATAAAGTTATCCGCGGTGCTATAGGTCAGCTCGTCGAAGATCGGCGCTTTATCGGTGATCGACGCCACATCATACGTCACGCCCCAGTTACGTCCATAATCAATGGAGCCGAAGCGGCTAAACTTCAGACCAGCAAAGGCCAGACGCGTTTTATTGCCGTCCTGCGCATCGCTGCCCTCGGAGTTATTGGCCTGGAAATTATATTCCCACTGGCCGAATCCGGTCAGGCTGTCGTTAATTTGGCTCTGGCCTTTAAATCCCAACCGGACATAAGATGCATCGCCATCAACGCTGTCGCTATCGCTGAAATAATGTCGGGCCCGGACGCTGCCATACAGATCCAGTTTATTTTTGTCCTTATTAAAGATTTCCGCCGCGTGGGCAGAGGAGGCGCTGACAAATAACGCCATAAGAATTATTTTTTTCATTAACTTCCCCAGAGTTTAGGTCACAAAATTACCGTCCCATTCATTCGAATGAGACAGTCTACTAACAACGTTAATAACTTATTTCAGGCGCTGCGCGTCAATGCCATAAACGGCGACAGCCTGCTCCTGACTAATATATCCCGCCTCAATATCAGCAAGGATCTCGCTCTCTGCCCGCTGCTGCGGATCACCCCACCCGCCGCCGCCGGGCATTTCCAGCACCAGCCGATCCTCAACGGGGATCTCCTGGATGCCTTTGGCGTTCAGCGTCTTACCCGAAGCCAGATAAAGTTGGCCCGTACGGCCCGGCAATCCGCCTTCGCTGCCGCGTGCGGGATGGATGACCCGATCGAAACGGGCGTAGAGCGCCAGCGGCACCGGAAAACGATTGCCGATCACCATTTTTTGCCCCAGTCCGCCACGGTACTGCCCCGCGCCGCCGGAATCCTGAAGCAGGGATTTCTCCCATACCACGATACTGGTCATGGCTTCGGTGATCTCCACCGGCACATTTTTCACGCCGGAGGGAAACGGCGTGGCGGAAAGCCCGTCGCTCTGCGGCCTCGCTCCCGCGCCGCCGCTGTGGAAACTGGTGGTCATATAGGCGTTTCCCCATTCGGAAGCAGGCGCGGCCAGCCGCACGTTCCACAGGCTGCCGGTGCTTTCCGCCGGGGTTTTATCGGCGAGGATTTGGCGCAGGCAACCGAAAATCAGATCCGGCAGAAACATGCCGACCAGAGAACGGGCCACCACCGGGCGCGGCCAGTGGGCGTTGGCGATGCAGTCCTCCGGCGCACGCAGCGTAATGCAGCCCAGCGTCGCCGCGTTGTTGGGCAGCGCGGGCGCAATCAGACTTTTAACGCCAAATGCCGCGTAGGCTTCGGTGTAGCACAGCGGGCAGTTGATGCCGTAGCGCGACGGCCCGGAGGTGCCTTCCATATCGATATGGATGCCGCTGTCGTCAATGGTGACAGCGGCCACCAGATCGATCGGCTGTTCATAGCCGTCGACGCGCATGCTGTTGCGCCACGTGCCGTGCGGCAGTTCACCGATGGCCGCCATCATTGCCCGCTGGCTGAAGGCCAGAATGCGCGCGCCGATAGCGGAAAAGTCATCCAGCGCGTACTCATCCATGACCTTTTGCAGGCGGCGGTTGCCTACGTCATTACAGGCCATCAGGGCAAAAATATCGCCCTCGACCTGCACCGGCTCCCTGACGTTGGCACGGACGATTTGCAGCAGGCTTTCGTTAACCACGCCTCCCGCGGCCAGCTTCATAATGGGAATAAACAGCCCTTCGCCGAACACCTGACGTGATTCTGGTGACGGTCCGTTGCCGCCGATATCCACCACGTGCGTAGTACAGGCGAACAGCGCCACGGCGCGTCCGTGACGAAAGACCGGGGTGACCACCGAAATATCGGACAGGTGCCCCGTCGCTTTCCACGGATCGTTAGTAATGAGCACGTCGCCCGGTGCCAGGGTGTCCAGCGGATAAGCGGCCAGGAAGTGCTTCACCGAACGGGCCATCGAATTCACATGTCCGGGCGTGCCGGTCACCGCCTGGGCCAGCATCTCACCCTCGCGGGAGAAGACGCCCGCGGAAACATCGCCCGCTTCCCGGGTCGAGGTGCTGAAACCGGCGCGGATCAGACTTCTGGCCTGCTCCTCTACCGCCGCGATAAGGCGGCTCCAGATGACCTGAAGCTGAATGTCGGAGATAGCGGCGCTCATTTTTCCTCCCGGTTGGCTTGCAAAATAAGATGTTGCTGGCGGCTGAGGGTGACGCTGAACCCCTGCGGGACGACGGTGTTCGTTTCGCTCTCTGCGATAATCGCCGGGCCCTGTAGTTGTGCGCCGATGCGTAAATCTTCGCGCGGATAGACCCCAGCCTGCTGTGCCGACAGCGTGGCCAGGTCGACCAGCGTCTGTTCGCGCTGCGGCGCGGGCGTATACGCCTCGCGCTTCGTTGCCGCGGGCACCGGTGGCGCGTCGGTTTCACGGCTCAGCCTTAAGCCCCACGTCAGACACTCGATCTGCATGCCGGGAATGATGCGGTGAAAGTGGCGGGCGTACTCCTCTTCGAAGCGGGTGGTAAGCCAGGCGGCGTCGTGTTCTTGATAGCGCGTTTTTCCGCTCAGGCGTACCGGGATTTCATGCCCCTGCCCGCGGTAGCGCATATAAACAGTATGTTCCTGATGCAGCGCTGCCTCATCCTGCGGACTGACCGCCAGCGTGGCCTTCGCCTGCTGGTACAGCTGGCCAAAAATGGCATTCACCTGCTCTGCATTAAATGCCTTCAGCGACAGAAGCTGCGTCTTAACTACTTCGCAGGCCAGCGGGGCCAGCAAAAAGCCGTGCGCTGAACCGACGCCCGCCCCTTTGGGAATAATTACCCGATCGATGCCAAGTTTTTGCGCGACGCGCGCCGCATGCATCGGTGCCGCGCCTCCAAAGGCGATGAGCGTCCGGCCTTCAATGGATAAGCCCCGGTCGGTTGCATGCACCCGCGCGGCGTTGGTCATATTCTCATCAACCACTTCGACCATCGCCATCGCTGCCTGCTGTCCGTCGCGGTCGGTTTCATCGCTGAGATGCGTCTGTAAAGCGTGAACGGCATTGTCCCGCGACAGGGCGATTTTGCCGCCGGCAAAACGCGAGGCGTCGATTTTGCCCAGCAGCAGGTCGGCATCGGTAATCGCCGGCAACTCGCCACCGCGACCATAGCAGGCGGGCCCCGGCTCTGAGCCACTGCTTTCCGGACCAACGTCGATAAGCCCAAGCGCGTTACGCTTCGCCAGCGAGCCGCCGCCAGCGCCGATTTCAACCATATCCACCACCGGGATACGCAGCGGCATGCCGCTGCCTTTCAGAAAGCGATACGCCCGCGCCACCTCAAGCTCGCGGCCGTATTGCGGCACGCCATCATCAATAAACACCACTTTCGCCGTGGTGCCGCCCATATCGAAGGCAATGGCTTCGGCGATCCCCGCTTCGCGGGCGATATGCGCGGCAAACACCGCCCCGCCCGCCGGGCCTGACTCCACCAGCAGTACCGGGAAACGGCAGGCCTGCTCAAGCGAGGTCAGACCGCCATTCGACATCATCAACAGCGTCTGACCGGCGATGCCGCGCTGACGCAGCCCCTGATCCAGTCGTTGCAGATAGCGGGCAATGGTCGGTTGCACATAAGCGTTAGCGCAGGCGGTGGAGAGTCGCTCGTATTCGCGGATCTCCGGACAGACCTCATGCGACAGGGTGATCGAAAGGCCCGGACGCGCCCGGCGAAGAAATTCCGCGGCCTGGCGTTCGTGCTCGCCGTTGACATAGCTGTGCAGAAAACCTATCGCCACCGAGGTGATCCCCGCAGCATCGAGCGGCAGCAGCAGAGCTTCCAGCGAGTGCAGGTCCAGCGGCGTCAGCACGCTGCCGTCGGCGGCCAGCCGCTCAACAACCTCAAAGCGCAGCGCGCGCGGCACCAGCGGCTCCGGGCGTTTCATGTACAGGTCGGAAACGTCAAACCGATGTTCGTGGGCGATTTCCAGCGTGTCGCGAAATCCCTGGGTAGTGATCAACGCCGTTTTTGCGCCCTTGCGCTCAATGAGCGCGTTGGTGGCAAGCGTAGTGCCATGCACGACAGCGCTGACTTCCGTCGCCGCCGTCGCCGTCTCATTGAGCAAATTATCAATGCCCTTTAATACCGCCTCTTCCGGCGCGCCGTGGGTCGTCAGACGTTTGGCCGACACCAGCGTGCCGTCGGCGCGCTGCAATACAATATCGGTGAATGTGCCGCCGATATCGACAGCAATTCGGGTTCCTCTTTGCGACATAACCTGTTTCCGTATAGTTAGCTCATTCATTCACTGACAGCAGGCGGCCCGCCGCTCTGCGAGACTTCACATCAAGCGCCTGTAATAGCGCCCACAGCGATGCCTGATTAGAGGTCACCACAGGCACGCCCAGCGTCTCTTCCAGCGCCGGAATAATTTCCAGCGTGAGCAGGTTGGTGCAGCTGATAAACAGCGCGTCGGTCCGACCGATCGCTCCGGCATATTTGCCAGCGAGCGCCACAATGTCATCGCTATCGACAGCCGCGATGGGATACGCCGACGAACAGTTGAACGACTGATAGCCTGCGGTCTCTATGCCGTACCGGCGTAAAAACGCCACCTCAGCGAGGTTAATGTCGTCCGGGTAAGGCGTGATCATAAAAATTCGCTTCGCCCTCAGCGCGCGCAATGCTCTGATGACGGCATGGGCGGTGGTCACGGCGGGCACGCCGAGAGTCGCGGTGATGTGCCGCTCAATCGCTTCCGGCGCATCGGGCTGACCAACAAAACTCCCGCTTGTACAGCCAAACAACGCCACCTTCAGCGGCAGACGATCCATCTGGCTGAGCGCCGGCGCGATATTTTGCTGCATCGCTTCCAGCGCTGACGCAGAGAGCGTCGTTCCCCCAGGCCGCCACACGCGCGCGACGTTTAACGCGATGGTCTCCGGCAGCCAGCGCGGCAGCTCATACTCCAGCGCCATATTGCCTGCTGGCACCAGTAGCCCGGCACGGATCAGATCCCGGTGTTTCATGTTGGCGATCCCGCGCCGATCTCCATGGCAATGGTTTGCTCATCGCTGCGTCCCGGATAGCTCAGCGGTTTACGCAGTCCCCAGACATTGATGGGATGATAAAGCGGCAGCAACGCCACATCCGCGATGGCAAGTTCAATGGCCGAGGCGAAAAGCGCTTCGCGTTTGGTATCATCAAGGGTCACCAGCCCCTGCTCGATAATCTCATCCACTTTTTTGTTGCTGTAGAAAGAGCGGTTGCTGGAGCCGTAGCCTTTCTCTTTGTCGATGGTGTGCAGTAACGAGCGCAGCGGCGAGGAAGATTCACCGGTGGCGCTCCCGTAACCGACGAGAAAGAAGCTGAATTCGCTACCCTGCGCGTCGCCGGTAACCCGCTTGTAAAATACGCTGCTGGGCATGGTCTCCACCTCGGTTTTGATGCCGACCCGCGTCAGCATCTGCGCCACGGCCTGAGCAACGGCGCTGTCGCGAATAAACCGATCGTTTGGCGAGTGCAGCGTAATGCGAAAGCCCTCCGGATACCCTGCGGCTTTAAGCAGCGCCCTGGCCTTTTCCGCATCTGCGGTGACGGGTTTAATTGCGTTGCTGTGGCCGAAAATGCCTTCCGGCACCAGTTGATCGGCCACTTCCGCAGCGTCGGTGAGAATGTGTTTAACGATCAGTCGCGTATCGATCGCCAGCTGAAACGCCTGGCGCACCCGCAGATCCAGCAGCGGGTTATCAATCGGCTTACCGGCGTTGTCGCGAATAAACGGCGAACGTTTACGCCCGTGATCGAAGCTGAGAAAAATAGCCCGGTTGGTCACGCTGCGGGTTAAATTAATCGTGCCGTTGGTTTTCAGACGGGCGATATCGGTGGGCGCGACTTTTTCAATGACGCTGACGTCCCCTGAGAGGAGCGCCGCCACGCGCGCGCCATCCGCGCTAATCGGGCGGATGGTAATCTCCTTCCACTGTGGCTTGTCGCCCCAGTAGTCATCATTGCGGGTCAGCACAATCCGGTTACCGGGAATATAATTGACCAGCTTATAAGGGCCGGTGCCGATGACGGCTTTGCCACTGTTATAGTCGGCGGTGGTCGCCTCGCCGATGCTGCGGCTAATAATAGCGACTGTCGCCAGTTCATTAGGGACAATCGGATTCGGTGCCAGGGTTTTTATTCTTAATACCGTGTCGCTGACTTTAATGACGGTTTTATCATGTAAATAAGTTCGCAACGCAAAAGGCGAACCAACAATATGGCTGGCGCGATCGAAAGAGAAAATAACATCATCGACGGTCAACGGCGCGCCGTTATGAAACGTCACGTTCGGCTGTAATTCGAACTCCCAGGTCGTGTCATCAATGACCTTCCATGATTTTGCCAGCCCCGGCTGCGGGCGCTGTTTATTATCCGATCTTACCAGCCGGTCAAATAAATAGGTGGTCAGCGCCGCGTTAGCGCTGACAATATGCCAGTGCGGATCGAGCGACGACGGTTCGTTACTGAACCCCAGTACCAGGCTGTCTACCGACTGGGCGGCCCAGCCTGTCATCGGCCAGGTGACAGCAGCGGGAATAAACGACGCCGCTGCCAGCGCGCCGGTACGGAAGAGAAATTGTCTTCTGTTAATACTCATGACTGTCTCCTGGTGGTTTACTTTTAGCAAATTGTATTTATTGATTTGATTTAATCAGCAAGATAAAAATTTCTTTCCCGTACCGGTTACAGACTAAATCATCAGGCTGAAATATTTTAATAACCAATATCGCTATAAATATGTGTAATATTGATTAGTCATTATTATTTACAACATGGCAACAGCCGATAAATATCTAATTCATCGATACAGGATAACTGCGCTATATTTTGTAAGGACGTCCACAGCGTGTGGGTATTTTCTGTTACGCCTCCCCAGTGCAGACACTCAATAAATTTCTCACGCAGTTGCTCCGCGCTTAATGGCGATCGGGTATCGCCCGTGGCATAACGCACCGGCGGGCTGAAAAGCGTATCTCCCTGACGAAAAACAATCTCGATCCGATCCTCTGGCGCGAAGCCCTCGCGCCCGGGATCGCTTTCTGCAATGGCAATACGTTCGCAACAGGCCATTAGCCGCCCCACCTCTGCACGTTCACGTTTTTCACCCTGTAAAGAACGCAGCGTCAGCTCGCTATCGATGAGCGCGCTTGCGGCCACAAACTCCAGGCTAAAGGCACTCTGGGTGCGGTCCGTCGGCTCGCGAAAACGCAAAATATCGCTGTGACGCTGGCTGGTCATCAGGCGGATGCGTACGATATCTGCACGGCGTTCGGCGGTATGAGAATAGAGCTGGCGGGCAGCATCCACGATCCGGTGAGCGGCATAGCACACCGGATAATATTTAATCGCTGCGGGCTGGCGCGCCAGCAGCCAGTCCTCCTGGCGTAATGCCAGCGCCGTCGTCCTGTCGGCGGGATGATGCGGCGACCAGGTCGTCAGCCAGCCGTTGTCCTGCTCCAGGATAGCGTCATTGCCAGTGATGCCCTGGCGCGCCAGCAGTGCGGCAAACAGACCGGCTTTGGCGGCGAAGCCGATATGCAACGCCTTAACGGGCGTGCCGAAATTCGCCATCAGTCCCGCACTTTGCGACGCCGCAATCGCCAGCGCGTGCCGGGCCTTAACCGCATCAAGTTTAAGCGCCGAGGCGCAGGCTGCGGCGGCCGCTATGGGTCCGATTAACCCGCTGGGATGCCAGCCCGCCGCGTGCGCCAGCACCGGATGCCGCCGCCGTAATTCGCCCCACGCTTCATAGCCGGTGGCATAAGCAATCAGTAATGCGCGTCCGGACAGCGGAAAGCGTCGCGCCAGCGCCAGCAGGGCCGGGATCAGCACGGCGGCCGGGTGCCCACCCAGCGCGACGTTGTCATAATCCAGCACGTGCGCCGCCGTGCCCGCCTGTAGCGCGAAGGCCAGAATATCCGGCGACGCGGCGTCCGCCAGCAGGCGCTGCGTTTGCGCCAGCCGGATGACGGTATCCTCGTTTCTGCCCGCCAGCATCACCGCCAGCGTATCGATCAGATCACGTCTGGCGTAATGCAAGGCATCGTCGCCGGGCGGTATCTGGTGGGCGGAAGCAATCATATCGCCCAGTTCGCGGGTCAGCATTATCGTCATATCAGCGGTTCACCACGACCTGATGCTCCAGCGCAATTTGCCGGTAGACTAACGGCGGAACGGCGGCATTTACCGGCATGACGGCATGCGCTATCTCGCTGTTATCCAGTTCCGGTGCCCGGCTGCGTCGGGACGGATCGGCGACGGGAACCGCGCTGAGTAAACGGCAGGTATAGGGGTGCTGTGCCCGCTGAAAAATATCCTCGTTACGCCCCGTTTCGACAATAACGCCGCGTTGCATGACGGCGACACGGTGGCTGAATTGTCTCACCACCGACATATCATGGGAGATAAACAGAAAGGCCGTACCGAGCTTCTGCTGTAGCTCGCTCAGCAACTGCATAACCTGCATTTTCACTAATGCGTCCAGGGCAGAGACCGATTCGTCAGCAATAATTATCTCCGGCTCCAGTATCAGCGCCCGGGCGATGCAAATACGCTGGCGCTGGCCGCCGGAAAATTCATTGGGATACCGCGTCGCCATATCGGGCGTAAGCCCGACCAGATGTAGCAGCTCGGCCACCCTTTCACGCGCCTGACGCCGATCGCCGAGCCGGTGATAAATCCACGGTTCAGCAATCGCCTCGCCGACCGTCATGCGGGCATTCAGGCTGGACCACGGATCCTGAAAGATCATCTGCACGCGGCGCGCAAGATCGGTTCGTAACGGCAGGCCTGGCGCAACGATGGGTTCGCCATTGAGGAGGACGCGGCCAGCCTGCGGCGCGACCAGCCCCACCAGCGCGCGTCCCAGCGTGGATTTGCCGCTGCCCGACTCGCCCACCAGCGCCAGCGTTTCACCGCGCCTGAGCTGTAAGGAGATTTGCTCAACGGCATGCACGCGCTGCTTTACCCGTCCCAGCAGGCCGCCGCGGAGGTTAAAACGGCAGGACAGTCCCACAATTTCCAGCAGCGGTTTTGCGGCGGCGGGCGCGGTGGGAGGACGCGCGTCATGACGGGCAGCCGCCAGCAACCGCGCCGTATAGGGATCCTGCGGCCGGGCAAACAGCGCAGCGGTGGAATTCATTTCTTTTACTTCCCCCGCCTGCATCACGAGGGTTCTGTCGGCCATTTCTGCCACCACACCCATATCGTGAGTGATAAACAGCACCGCCATTCCCTCTTCACGCTGCAATAGCTTAAGCAGCGCCATAATTTGCGCCTGGATGGTGACATCCAGTGCGGTCGTGGGCTCGTCGGCAATCAGCACTTTCGGGCGTCCCGCCAGCGCCAGCGCAATCATCACCCGCTGGCGCATCCCGCCGGAGAGCTGATGCGGATAGTCATCCATCCGCTTTTCCGCAGCCGACAGCCGGACTTTCTTCAGCAGGACGATGGCTTCCTGCCGCGCCTGACGGCGGCTCAGTTGCTGGTGCTGAATCAGGTGTTCCGTAAGCTGATAGCCAATGGTGAAAACCGGGTTCAGACAATCTTCCTGGAAAACGATACTGATATCGCCGCCGCGCACCGCACGCATCTGTTTTTCGCAGAGCGGCAACAGCGCCTGCCCGTTCAGCAAAACGCTGCCGGTAACGCGGGTGTTATGCGCCGGTAAGATGCGCATGATCGCCGCTGCGGTAACGCTTTTCCCCGATCCCGACTCGCCGACCAGCGCCAGCGTTTGCCCGGCGTCCAGCGTGAAGGAAATATGCCTGACGACAGAGCGCCACTCGCCGTCGGACTGAATGTCGACGCTCAGATTTTCAACTTCAAGAACTGGCCTCATCATGCTTCTCTCCACCGGGCTAAACCGTTTATCGTGTCCATGGATTGAGCACGTCCCGCAGGCGATCCCCTGCCATATTAATAGCGACGATGGTCACCATCAGCGCAATGCCAGGGTAAAAGCAGATCCAGTATTCACCCGATAACATATATTGATATCCGTTGGCGATAAGCATGCCGAGACTCGGCTCCGTCACCGGTACGCCTAACCCCAGAAAAGAGAGCGTCGCTTCCAGCGCAATCGCTCGCGCAACCTGTACGGTGGAAATCACAATCAGCGGCGGCATACACTGCGGCAGCAAATGGCGAAACAGAATGCGGTGTAAGGGCAAGCCAAGGCAGACCACGGCTTCGATATAGCCTTTCTTGCTTTCAACAAGCGCAGTGCTGCGCGTGGCCCGGGCGTAGGTCGCCCACTCCACGATGACCAGCGCCAGCACCACATTGCCGATGCCTTTGCCGAGGAATGCCAGCAGCATTAAGGCTACAAGGATGGCCGGAAAGGAGAGCTGCAAATCCACCAGCCGCATAATAAGCGCATCGGTTTTACCGCCGCGGTAGGCGGCCAGCAGCCCCAGCGACCCGCCGATAATGGCGGCGCAAAAAACGGAAACAAAACCGACGCCCAGCGAAATACGCAATCCATACAGTATCGCCGATAACATATCCCGCCCCTGATCGTCGCTCCCCAGCCAGAACGGGATGCCGGTGCTGCTCTGTGCGCCCGGTGCCAGCTGCCCGTCAATAATGCTGAGCTGCTGAAGATCGTAAGGATTTTGCGGGGCCAGCAGCGGCGCGGCAAAGGCAACGATAATAATCAGCCCTACCAGCAGCGCGGCGACCAGCGCGCTTTTTGAACGGGCGTATAGCCGCAGAAATTGCCGTAAGCCCAGGCTGCGCTGCGGCGTTGACGGTATCACCATATTTGCCTCAGCCATGCGCGTTTTCTCCTGCATTTAACCTGATCCGCGGATTAAGCAGCGATGAAAGAATATCCACAACGAGATTGATGACGACAATAAGGGTGACGATGATCATCAGATAGGCGACGATAACTGGCCGGTCGAGCATATTAATACTATCGATAATCAGTTTCCCCATACCGGGCCAGGCAAATATGGTCTCGGTGACGACTGAAAACGAGATAATCGAACCAAATTCCATTCCCACTACGGTAATCAGCGGGATCACGATATTTTTTAATAGGTGAACAAACGTTATTCTCAGGCCAGATAAGCCTCGTGCTTTAGCCAGCCGCATATAATTCGCCGACATCTCCTCCCGCACGCCCGCGCGGGTAAGACGCAATAACAGCGAGGTTTTAAATAAAGCCAGATTAATGGCCGGGAGTAATAAGTGGCGTAATCCGTCGCTGGTCAGGAAAGACCACTGAACGCCCAAAAAAGTTTTCATCTCGCCGCGTCCGCCGCTGGGCAGCCATCCCAGACCGACCGAGAAAAACATAATCAGCAGCAAACCGGCCCAGAATGTTGGCAGAGAAAAGCCCAGAATACTGCCCGCCATAATGGTTTTTGACAGCCAGCTATCAGGCTTTAATCCCGCATAAAGACCGAGCGGCAACGCGATAATAATTGCCAGCAGGGTCGCACTGACCGCCAGCTCCAGCGTGGCCGGGAAGCGTTGCAGGATCAGCGTCAGCGCAGGCTGATTAAAGACGTAGCTGCGCCCCAAATCACCGTGCAGCAGGCCCTGTAAAAAAAGCCCGTACTGTTGCCACAGCGGAAGATTCAGCCCAAGTTCGGCAATCAGCTGTTGCCGATCCCGCTCGGTGGCATCGGGAGACAATAAAATATCGACCGGACTACCAATAACGTGCAGGGCGAAAAAGACCAGCGTCGCCATTAACCAAACCACAAGGCATGCCTGCAACAGGCGTTTGATTATCAGATTCAACATAGGTAATACGGCTCCGGCTCATAAAATAGCGGCTTCACAGGCGGAAAAATAGTGCGTTCGACTGGAGCCTTTTGTCAGCGATGAATAAGGAACCGAAAAAGAATACCAATGTATACAGTAATGCTGAAATGCAAAAACCGGCAAAGAAAAGTCTTATTTGAGAAATAGCCAATGCTCTGTTGCCGGTTATTCCCGGCGCATATCCGCCGGGTCAGTTCAGCAATACCCTGTACGCCTCGCGCGACTGTTCGCTGAATCCGGCAATCAACGTGGAGGCACAGAGTTCAGCGTAGCGGGCAGAGGTGACCAGAGTATGCAGGACCTCGCGTAAGCACTGCACGGTTTCGGGTGGCGTCTGCGCCGCGGTAATCAGCGGCAGTCCCGGCGTAGAGGGCGTATAGCCAATCACCGTCAGTTCACGCATTCGTTGCGGTTCATAGCGCTGCACCAGTGCCAGCGTCACGCAGTCGATGGCCGCGAGATCCGCACGCTGGTCGACGATCTCCACCAGCGACTGCTGGTGACTGCCGCTTATCACGACCCGGGAGAAAAAAGGGCCCTCCTGCGCCAGCGGCGTGACCATTTTCCTCAATGCGTTAAAACCAGACTGCGAATCAACGGCATTACAGGCCGCGCGCCTGCCAAAGAAATCCGCCAGCGTCTTATTCTGGTCTTCACGACGAGCCACCAGCGCACTACGATAATTAACGCCGTCGCACCCCGGCGCGGAGTAGTGAAACCCGCCCACCACCTGCACGTCTGGCAGCGCGGTCATTAACGGAAATCCACAGGTCTGGCTTAACAGCACATCACTGCCACGCCAGTGGGCAAGCAAATCAGATGCCGGAAAAGCCAGCCTGGCGACGATGTTTCGTTTCGCTAACAGTTGCTGAATGGCCTGGAGCAATGCGTGTGTCTCGTGGCTTTGCGCCCGGTACATCGGCAGTGAAAGCGTCTGGGGCATTGTTGTTCTCCTGCGGGAAACCTGGATGCGCATTAACGTTGACCGGTTTGACGAAAAACTGCCGTAGCCATTGTCCATATCCCGGCACCACAAAGCCGCCATTACGCTGCTGATAGTGATCCCGCTCGTACAGATACACGTTGCGCAATCCATACCATGGCACGCCAGGAAGATCGTGATGTACAGAATGATAGTTGAGATTGAGAAATAGCAGACGCCAGGGCAGTGCCGCGTCATTGATGACCGAGCGCGCCAGCGGGTTATCTACCGCGCGATGTTCGAAGAATGAGCGTACTTTAGTCATTCCCAGCGCCGGGTAGCTCACCGCGAGGACAAAATAGAGCGGCGAAAAATCACAGTGAACCATCCAGGCGAAGATCACACTTAACAATAAACCGTGCACCAGCCACATCGCCATTGCCTTGGGCTGACGGTACTGAAAGGCCATCAACGCCCCCTTCAGCATTGCCCCGATATCCAGCAGCGGTGCGAGAAGCATACGGCCGACAAACGTATTTCTGAGGTGAATGAGTTTTTGCTGCCACGGGGCAAAAGCGCGCCAGCTGGCAGCGGTAACATAGTAGGACTCGGGATCGTCAACCGGTACGGTCAAATGGTGATTGTTGTGGTGCGCCAGATGCGAGTCGCGATACAAACCATACGGATACCATATCGCCAGCGGCATGAGTCCCAATAGCTGATTAAATCGGGGATGGCGGGTGGGATGACCATGAATCAGCTCATGTTGCAGGGACATATACCACGCCGTAAACCAGATAAGTAACACGGTGGCGGGAACCAGCCCCAGCGTTTTCCAGTACGCCAGCGTAGCGAACCAGCCACCATAGATAATGACGATCAGCCCCCACGTGGGTAACTCGCTGCGCCATAGCCAGCCACGCGACCATTGCCGGATAAGTTCGCGCTGCTGTTGATGCAAATAGACTGCTTTACTCATTCACTCTGATACCGTCTTCGCCCCTGCCATGCCCTGACGATGTGGCAACGTACCGCGTATGACAACGAATTTAAATGGCTTAGCTTTGCCAAAAATTAGCGCAGTCACAGTTGACTTATTTTATACAGGATGTACTTTTCAGGACATGAAGAAAATACTGATTATCGTCCCCGATGGCGGGATGCTGTTCGAAGCCGCCGGTATTGCGGATATCCTGATGCAGGCCAATCGTCTGCATCAGGATGAGTTTGCACGCCCGCGTTACAGCATCACCCTTGCCACTCCCCAGCCCCATCAGGTGATCCACGGTCAATCCGGATTAAATCTGCTGGCCGACCATCGCCTGCCGGATATTGATCCGCGAGAACCCCTCGACACCATCATTATTACCGGGCGCGGTTTAAATGCTCAGGAGGGCACGGCGGTTGTTGACTGGCTCAACCTCGCCGCTCCCCACGCCCGGCGCGTGGCGTCTATTTGCGGCGGTGCGATGCTGCTGGCACAAAGCGGCCTGCTGGATGGACGGCGTGCGACGACGCACTGGCGGCTGCTGGAGACGATGCAGAAGACCTACCCTGCGGTGAACGTTGAAGGCGGGCCGCTCTACATTCAGGATGGCCCGATATGGACCTCTGGCGGCGTCAGTTCGGGCTTTGATTTAACCCTCGCCCTGATTGAAGAGGATTACGGTTTTACCCTCGCGCGCGACGTGGCCCAGGATTTAGTGATGTACCTGCGCCGACCCGGTGGTCAGCTCCAGTTCAGTCGCTTTAATCTCAAACAGGCCAGTACCTCAGGCCCGATCAGTGAGTTGCAGGGCTGGATTTTACAGCACATCGCGGCCGATCTGTGCGTCGAAAAGCTGGCAGAGCAGGTGTCAATGAGCCCGCGGAATTTTACCCGCGTCTTCACCAGAGAGACCGGCGTCTCCCCCGCTCGTTACGTGGCGGAAGCGCGTCTGGCCGCGGCCCGGCAACAGCTTGAGCAAACCACGGAATCGCTGGACCGCATCGCCGAACAAACCGGCTTTGGCACCAGCATTAACCTGCGCCGGGTTTTCGAAAAGCAGCTTCATCTGACGCCTGGCGACTACCGCCAGCGCTTCCACTGCCGTAAAATGGCGTAAAGTGATCTATTTTTGTCATTTACGCCACATCACCTGCGTCCTACATTAATTCCAGACATCTGAGAGAAGGAGTTGATTATGGTTAAGGTCGGTATTAATGGTTTCGGCAGGATCGGACGCAACGTCTTACGCGCGGCGTTGGGCAACCCGGATATTCAGATTGCGGCAATCAACGATCTGACGGACAGCAAGACGCTGGCACATTTGCTGAAATACGACTCGCTGCTCGGTACGCTCCCCGTCCCGGTTGAGGCGGCTGATAATGCGCTACTGGTCGACGGCCAGCGGATCCGCGTTTTCAGTGAACGCGATCCGGCCAATATCCCGTGGCGCGACGTGAATGTGGATATTGTTATCGAGGCGACCGGCTTCTTTACCGGGCGTGAGCAGGCCGCCGTGCATATTCACCGCGGAGGCGCGAAACGGGTGATCATCTCTGCGCCGGGCAAAAATGACGACTTAACGATCGTCATGGGCGTTAATCATCAACACTACGATCCGGCCAAACATTCCGTGGTCAGCAACGGTAGCTGCACCACCAACGGTCTGGCTCCGGCGGCGCAGGTGCTTCATCAACGTTTTGGTATTGAACACGGGCTGATGAACACCACTCACGCCTACACCAATAGCCAGGTACTGCACGATCAACCGGAGAAAGATCTGCGCGGTGCGCGAGCCGCAGCGCTGTCCATCGTGCCCTATTCCAGCGGTGCCGCTAAAGCGCTGGGGAAAGTGATCCCGGAACTGGATGGCCGCCTGACGGGCTATTCGCTGCGCGTCCCGGTGCCGGTGGTGTCGATTGTCGATCTGACCGTCACGCTTAAACGCGATGTCACGGCGGAAGAAGTTAACGCAGCGTTTCGTGAGGCGGCGGCATCCGGTCCGCTACAGGGCATTCTCGGCTACAGCGATGAACCGCTGGTCTCCAGCGATTATCAGGGCGATCCCCGGTCATCAATTATCGACGGCCTCTCCACGCTGGTCATCGGCGGTAACATGGTGAAAATTCTCGCCTGGTACGACAATGAATGGGGATTCTCTAATCGACTGGTTGATCTGGCGCTGTTTATGGCCCGGAAAGAGCAGTAATCCCTCCCGCAGGGCTGGCGACTCAACGCCAGCCTTATGGCTTCCGCCTCGTAATGTCCTCTCTTTCTGGTACATCCTTTCTTTACCAACTATAACCTATTGATTGAGCTGTTCGTTTAGAGGTGAAGTATGGGGTATCTGGGGTGGACAGCGGCGACGGGCGTCTTATTACTCTTAATGTCTTTGTCCTATGGCTGGATCAGCCGTTTTGCGGTTCCGGTCTTCGGGCTGTATTTACTGGTGGGTATCGCCTGCGGCCCGTGGGGGCTGGGGATACTGCGGATTGATATTGTTGAACACGCGTCATTAACCAGCCGGATCACGGAAATTGCGATGGCGGCGTCGTTATTTATTACCGGCCTGAAGATCCGCCTGCCGCTGAGGTTCTCCTTCTGGAAAACCGGCATTATGCTGGCATTGCCGGGGATGCTACTCACTATTGGCGGCATTATGGTGGTCTCGCACTTTCTGACCGGCATCTCATGGCCGCTGTCGATGGCGCTTGCCGCAATCCTTGCGCCCACCGATCCGGTACTGGCGAGCCTGGTGGCGATTAACGATGCGCAGGATGGCGACCGGCTGCGGATTTCGTTATCCAGCGAGGCGGGACTGAACGACGGCACGGCCCTGCCCTTTCTGATCCTCGCGCTGCTGTGGAATAACGCCGGGTCGGCGCTAAGCGGTGAAGAGTTGCTGAAATGGTTTAGCGTCGATCTGGTATGGGCGCTGGTCGGCGGTTTAGCGATTGGTTTTCTGCTCGGACGCTTCATCGGCATGATGGCAACCCGTTCACGCCATGCGCAGGGCGAGGTCGCTCCGAGTGATTTTGTCGCGCTGGCGTTAATCTGTCTGAGTTTTGCGCTGGCGCAGTGGGTCAGTGCGTCCGGTTTTCTGGCCGCCTTTGCCGCCGGTGTCGGCCTGCGCAGCACCGAAATCAGCGTACAAAAAAGACATGCCGATCAGAAGGAAGACGAGGATGATTTACCGGCTGAAATGCTGGTGAATCCGCATACCCGCCACGGGCTTAATCTGAAAAACCCGATCAAATCGGTGGGGCTCATCATCGGCGATGCCCTCTCTTTTGGCGACACGGTAGAACGCCTGTTTGCCGCAGCGCTCATTATCATCCTTGGCGTCACCCTGGCGCAACACTGGAACAGCGCCGCGTTACCGCTGGCCTTTATTATTTTCTTTCTCATCCGTCCGCTGGCCGTGTTGCTGGTGACCTGGCGCTCAAAAAGCGCGTGGCTGCACCGGCTTAGCCTCGGCTGGCTGGGGATCCGGGGTATCGGTAGTCTGAACTATATTGCCTTCGCGTATATGCACGGATTTAAGGGGGATGGCGCGAACCTGGTGACCGATACCGCCATCACCATTGTCACCATCAGCGTCCTGGTGCATGGCATTACGGTGACGCCGTTGCTCACCTTACGGCGCAAGAAAGCAGAGCACTAACGTAACAGGGGCGGCCTGGCTGATGCTGGCGCGCCTTGATTACCTCCCGTCCGCATGCCTCACAAGCCGGAAAAGCCGTCTACGCTTAAAGATATTCCAAAAATAGCGCACCGCGTCCTTGAGTTGTTTTTTTGCTCCCTGAATACTGGAGAATCTTTATGTGTAAGCAATCGTCCAGCGCCACTGACTGTCTGTCGCCAGTAGAAACGGCGCATCTGAAATTCACCGTCAATGGTGAAAGATACGAACTGGATCTTGATACCCGTACCACCCTGCTCGATGCCCTGCGTGAACATCTCCATCTGACCGGCAGTAAAAAAGGCTGCGATCACGGTCAGTGCGGTGCCTGCACCACGATCGTCAACGGACGGCGGATCAATGCCTGCCTGACGCTTGCGGTAATGCATCAGGATGCCGACATCACCACCATTGAAGGTCTCGGCACGCCGGACGATCTGCACCCGATGCAGGCGGCATTTGTTAAACATGATGGTTTCCAGTGCGGCTATTGCACCTCCGGGCAAATTTGTTCGTCGGTAGCGATGCTGAAAGAGATTGAAGCGGGCATCCCGAGCCACGTCACCGACGATCTGCTGGCCCCCTCCAGCCTGACAGCTGATGAAGTTCGCGAACGGATGAGCGGTAATATCTGCCGCTGCGGTGCGTACAGCAACATTCTGGCCGCCATTGACGACGTTGCCGGGGGTGAACAAAAATGAAATCGTTCACCTATGAGCGCGCCACCACGCTTAGCCAGGCGGCGGCCAGCGCAGCACAGCATGCTGGCGCACGGTTTATCGCCGGTGGCACCAACCTGCTGGATTTGATGAAGCTGGAAATCGAAACGCCGGGGCATCTGATCGACGTTAACGGTCTGCCGCTGGACCAGATTGAATCGACGCCGGAGGGCGGCCTGCGGATCGGCGCGCTGGTGCGCAACACCGATCTGGCTGCCGACCTTCGGGTCCGTCGCGATTATGCGGTATTAACCCGCGCCCTGCTGGCAGGGGCCTCCGGCCAGTTGCGAAACCAGGCCACCACGGCAGGCAATCTGCTCCAGCGTACCCGCTGCCCCTATTTCTACGATCCCAATCAGCCATGTAATAAACGTGAACCGGGCAGCGGCTGCTCGGCGCTTGACGGCTATAGCCGCCAGTTAGCGGTCGTTGGCGCAAGTAGCCACTGTATCGCCACCCATCCCAGCGATATGGCGGTGGCGATGCGCGTCCTGGATGCGGTTGTTGAGACCGTCCGGCCTGATGGCACCCGGCGCAGCATTCCTCTGGATGCGTTTTACCGCGCGCCGGGTAACACGCCGCATATTGAAACAGATCTTGCTCCCGGCGAGCTGATCGTCGCCGTCACCCTGCCACCGCCGGTGGGCGGGGCGCATATTTATCGCAAAGTGCGTGACCGGGCGTCCTACGCGTTTGCGTTAGTTTCGGTGGCAGCCATCATTCATTCCGATGGCAGCGGTCGCGTCGCCCTGGGCGGCGTGGCGCATCAACCCTGGCGCACGCCGGACGCGGACGCGGAACTTCCGCACGGGGCGAAAGCGGTCTGTCAGCGGCTGTTCGCCGACGCCCAACCCACGGACGACAATCAATTCAAACTGACGCTGGCAGAGCGCACGCTCGCCTCGGTCCTGGCAGAAGCGAGGGAATAAGCAGATGAAATTCGACAAACCCGCGAGCGTAAATCCCATCGACCGTCTGAACGTGGTCGGCCAGCCGCGCGATCGTATCGACGGGCCGCTCAAAACCACCGGTACCGCGCACTATGCTTATGAATGGCATAATGAAGTCGACAATGTGGCCTATGGCTATGTGGTCGGCTCCGCCATTGCTAAAGGACGAGTCAACGCCATTGATACCGACGCCGCAAGTCATGCTCCCGGCGTGCTGACGGTCGTCACCGCGCAGAATGCCGGGCCTCTCGGCAAAGGCGAGATGAATACCGCCACCCTGCTCGGCGGTCCGGAGATTGAACATTACCATCAGGCGCTGGCCCTGGTGGTGGCGGAGACATTTGAACAGGCGCGTGCGGCGGCGAGTCTGGTGGAGGTACACTACCAGCCGCAGGAGGGTAACTTCGATTTGGCAAAGGCCAGACCGGAGGTTAACACGCCGCCAGAAGATACCCCTGACAGCATCACCGGCGACTTTTCTACCGCGTTTGCCGCCGCCGACGTCAAACTTGATGCGACGTACACCACCCCGGATCAGTCGCATTTTGCGATGGAGCCACACGCGTCGATGGCCGCCTGGGACGGCGATAAAGTAACCGTCTGGACCTCAAATCAGATGATCGCCTGGTGTCGCAAAGAGCTGGCTGCGACGCTGAAGATAGAGCCGGAAAAGGTGCGGATCTATTCGCCTTATATCGGCGGCGGCTTCGGCAGTAAATTGTTCCTGCGCAGCGATGCCCTGCTGGCGGCGCTGGGCGCACGGGCGCTGCAACGTCCGGTGAAGGTGATGTTACAACGCCCGCTGATCGCCAACAACACCACGCACCGACCGGCGACTATTCAGCAGATCCGTATCGGCACCGATAAGGCCGGACATATTTCCGCTATCTCTCACCTGAGCTGGTCCGGCAATCTTCCGGGCGGTACGCCGGAGAACGCGGTGCAGCAAACCAATCTGCTGTATGCAGGCAACCATCGTCAGACGGGGTTGCGGCTTGCCGAACTCGACCTGCCGGAAGGCAATGCCATGCGCGCGCCCGGCGAAGCGGCGGGCCTGCTGGCACTGGAAATCGCTATTGACGAGATAGCGGAGAAAGTCGGCATCGATCCGGTGCAATTTCGTATTCTCAACGATACCCAGGTTGACCCCACCCAACCTGAACGCTTTTTTTCTCACCGTCAGTTGAATACCTGCCTGCGCGAAGGCGCAAAACGCTTTGGCTGGCAGGATCGTGTCGCCCGGCCCGGTCAGGTCCGCGACGGGCGCTGGCTGGTAGGAATGGGCGTTGCCGCCGCCATTCGTAATAACATGGTGGATAAATCCGCCGCGCGGGTGCATCTGGAACCGGATGGAACATTAACGGTCGAAACCGACATGACCGACATTGGCACCGGCAGCTATACCATCATCGGCCAGACGGCGGCTGAGATGCTCGGCATCCCGCTGGAAAAGGTGGTGGTGAAACTGGGTGACTCTGACTTCCCGGTCTCGGCTGGCTCCGGCGGCCAGTGGGGCGCAAATACCTCCACCGCAGGGGTCTATGCTGCCTGCGTCAAACTGCGCGAACAGGTCGCGCAACGACTCGGTCTGGAGAGTGACGGACTCGATTTTTGTGACGGCGAGGTGCTGGCGGGTCCACAGCGATTTGCCCTTACCGAGGCGGTAAAGGACGGACGGCTCACGGCGGAGGACACCATGGAATATGGCAATCTGGATAAACAATTTCAGCAGTCTACGTTTGCCGGGCATTTTGTGGAGGTCGGCGTGGATATGTTTACTGCCGAGGTGCGCATCCGCCGGATGCTGGCGGTCTGTGCCGCGGGACGGATTTTGAATCCTAAAACCGCCCGCAGTCAGGTGATCGGCGCGATGACCATGGGCGCAGGTGCCGCGCTGATGGAGGAACTGGTGGTCGATCCACGCCGGGGCTATTTCGTCAATCATGACTTAGCCAGTTATGAAGTGCCGGTGCATGCCGACATCACCGAACAGGAGGTGATTTTCCTTGACGAAACGGACCCGATTTCGTCGCCGATGAAGGCCAAAGGCGTCGGTGAACTGGGACTTTGCGGCGTCGGCGCGGCCATCGCCAACGCCATCTACAATGCGACCGGCGTCCGGGTACGGGAATACCCGATTACCCTCGACAAACTGCTGGCAGAGATGCCTGAACCGGCGCTGAAAGGATGACCGCCGTGTTGCAGCAAGTGACGGCTCAGCACAGCCAGTGCACGCCGCGGGCGGCGTTTCAGACCGACGATCCGCTGGTTATTCTGCGCTTCGCGGCCGACGCCCTGCACGCAGGCATGGCGTCGGCGCTGGTGACACTCACCGATATTCGCGGCGGATCGGCGCGCCCGCGCGGCGCACAGATGGCGGTGCGGGAAGACGGACAGTATTGCGGCGTGGTCTCCGGCGGATGCGTCGAAGCCGCCGCCGCGTATGAGGCGCTGGAGGCGATTCATAGCGGGCGCGATCGCGATGTTGTCTACGGCCAGGGTTCACCGTATATGGATATTGTTCTGCCCTGCGGCGGCAGTATCACTCTGCATATCCGCCTGATACGTTCGGCGCAGCCGCTGCTGACGGTGCTCGCCGCGCTGGAGCAACGTCAGGCAGCAGGCTTACGCTGGCATTCTGACGCGCCGGGCTTCAGTGCCGTCAGCCATCCACTCAAAACCGGACGCGATAAGCAGACTTTTCAGGTCGGCTATCGCCCTCGTCCGCGCATTATGCTGGCGGGTCGCTCAGCGGCATCTGACATCACCACGAGCGTTGCTGAAGCCGCCGGATATGAGGTGCATTCCTGTAACGGCGTGCATTCCGCCAGCGGGCTTATTGATGACGACACCGCCGTCGTGCTGCTCTACCACGATCTGCATCAGGAACTACCGTTTCTCGAGGCGGCCCTGAATGCCACGCCGTTTTATATTGGCGCACTGGGCAGTGAGCGTACCCATCAGCGGCGCAGCGAAAGCCTTATCCAGCGCGGCTACTCTCCGCAGGCCATCGCGCGCATCAACGCGCCCATCGGCCTGTTCCCGAAAGCCCGCGATGCCAGTTCGCTGGCACTGTCGGTGCTGGCCGATGTGGCGGCCGCGCGAACGGCCATGCTGGAAGCGCGTTGATGCCGGTGGTCATTATTCTGGCGGCCGGTCAGGGCGAACGCTTTTATGCGTCGGGTGGAACAAGCCACAAGCTCGACGCGCTGCTGGAGGGGCAATCCGTCCTGCACCATGTCATTGCGGCGGTTAATGCCTCCGGCCTGCGCTGGCATCTGGTCCGCCCCGCAGGCGGAACGGCGGGAATGGGCGCGTCGATTGCGATGGGCGTCCGGGCGACCGCCGAAGCCGGAGGCTGGCTGATCCTGCCAGGCGATCTGCCGCTTATCCGCCCGCGGACCCTGCAACAGGTCGCCGATGCCCTAAAGACCCATTCCATCGTGGTTCCCCACTTTCATCAACGTCACGGACACCCGGTGGGATTCGGGCGCGAACATCTGGCAGCGCTGACTTCGCTGTGCGCGGATACTGGCGCGGCGACCCTCGTTCGTGCCGCCAGAGCGGAAGGACGCGTACAGGATTTAGCGCTTAACGACGCTGGCATTATTGATGACGTTGATACCCTTTCCGATCTCGCCAGGGCGCGCCGACATGTCCTTTCCCGGCAAAAACGCGCCCTCGCAGATGATAAACCTTAAGGAGAACGGCATGACCCAGGTATCCTCTTTTACCGATAACGATCTTCACCTGCTCGATCGCTACTGGCGCGCGGCTAACTATCTCTCGGTGGGACAAATCTATCTGATGGATAATCCGCTGCTGCGCGAACCGCTACAGCCGGAACACATTAAGCCGCGCCTGCTCGGCCACTGGGGCACCACGCCGGGCCTGAATTTTATCTATGCGCACCTTAATCACGCCATTCGCCAGCGCGATCTGGATATTCTTTATATCTGCGGTCCGGGCCACGGCGGGCCGGGGATGGTGGCGAATACCTGGCTGGAAGGCAGCTACAGCGATATTTACCCTGACATCAGTCAGGACGCTGAAGGGATGAAAAAACTGTTTAAACAATTTTCATTCCCCGGCGGTATTCCCAGCCACGCCGCGCCGGAAACACCCGGCTCGATTAACGAAGGCGGTGAACTCGGCTACTCGCTCTCGCATGCGTTTGGCGCGGTGTTTGATAACCCATCGTTAATTGCGGCCTGTGTAATTGGCGATGGCGAAGCGGAAACCGGGCCGCTGGCCTCAAGCTGGCACGGCATCAAATTCCTTAATGCCGCCCGCGACGGCATGGTGCTGCCGATCCTGCATCTTAACGGCTATAAAATTGCTAACCCGACCATTCTGGGGCGTGAAAGCGACGACAGCCTGCGCCAGTATTTCAGCGGTCTGGGCTATGCGCCGCTGCTGGTCAGCGGACACGAACCGGAGAAAATGCACCGGCAAATGGCGCAGACGCTGGCTGAAGCGCTGGACGCTATTGAGCGTTATCAGCAACAGGCCCGACGCGGCGAAGCTGCCGGTGAGCTGCCCCGCTGGCCGATGATTATTCTGCGCAGCCCAAAAGGCTGGACCGGGCCGCAAACCGTGGACGGCAAAAAGGTTGAAGATTTCTGGCGCGCCCATCAGGTCCCGGTCTCCGCCTGCCGGGAAAATGACGAGCACCGGCAGATCCTGGAGCGCTGGATGCGCAGCTATCACCCGGAGGAGTTGTTCGATGAGCGCGGACAGCTTAAGGCCGAGTTGCAGGCGCTGGCCCCCAAAGGCGATAAACGGATGGGGTCTACGCCGTGGGCCAACGGCGGAAGGCTGCGCCGCGAACTGATTACCCCGTCGCTGCATGACTACGCGATAGACGTTCAGTCACCGGGAGAAACCCAGGCCGAGTCCACCGACGCGCTCGGCAGCTACCTCGCCGGCATTTTCCAGCGCAACGCCGATAATTTCCGCCTGTTCGGGCCGGATGAAACTGCCTCCAACCGGCTGGGTAAAGTCTTTAACGTCACCAGCCGCACCTGGCAGGAGCCGATAAAGCCGTATGATGAACAACTGGCCGCGGATGGCCGGGTCATGGAAATCCTCAGTGAGCACCAGTGTCAGGGCTGGCTGGAGGGGTATCTACTTACCGGTCGGCATGGCCTGTTTAACTGTTATGAAGCCTTTATCCATATTGTCGATTCGATGTTTAATCAGCATGCCAAGTGGCTTAAGGTCTCCCGCACCCTGCCGTGGCGCAAACCGGTCTCTTCGCTTAACTATCTGCTGTCGTCTCATGTCTGGCGGCAGGATCACAATGGTTACAGCCATCAGGACCCGGGGTTTATCGATCATGTCGCCAATAAGAAAGCCGATATTGTGCGCATTTATTTGCCGCCGGACGCCAATACCCTGCTGTGCGTGGCAGATCACTGCCTGAAAACCTGGGATCGCATTAACGTGATTATTGCCGGGAAACAACCCGCGCCGCAGTGGCTGACGCTGGAAGAGGCGCAGAAGCACTGCGCGGCGGGAATGGGTATCTGGCACTGGGCCGGAAACGAGCAGAGCGGCGGCACGCCGGATGTGGTGATGGCCTGCGCGGGCGACGTGCCGACCATGGAAGCCCTGGCGGCGGTGGATCTGCTGCGAGAGTACCTTCCCGACCTGCATGTGCGGGTGGTTAACGTGGTGGATCTGCTGGCATTGCAAACCAAAGATCAGCATCCGCACGGGCTGAGTGACGACGACTTCGACGCCCTGTTCACCCCGGATAAACCGGTGATATTTGCCTTCCACGGCTATCCAAGTCTGATCCACCGGCTAACCTACCTGCGAAACAACCATCGCAATTTCCATGTCCGTGGCTTTATGGAAGAAGGCACCACCACCACCCCGTTTGATATGACCGTGATGAACGAGCTGGACCGCTTCCACCTCGCGCAGGAGGCGATCCTGCGTGTGCCGCAGTTGCAGGGCAAAGCCGACGATATTCTGGATACTCTACAGGAGAAAATCGCCGAACATCATCGCTACGTGCGCGAACACGGTGAAGATCTTCCAGAGGTGCAGGGATGGAAATGGCCGTCACAGCAGGGCGACGAAAATATTCCGGAGTAGCGGGATGCGCCCCTGTGGCTGATGGTGGAACTGATGCCGGGTGGCGGCTTCGCCTTACCCGGCCTACGCCCACAACGTTAGCGGGTTACACCATGATCGTAGGCCCGGTAAGCGCAGCGCCACCGGGCATCAGGGGCATGGCGCTGACGCCCATACCGGATAATGCCGGGTGGCGGCTTCGCCTTACCCGGCCTACGCCCACAGCGTTAGCGGGTTACACCATGATCGTAGGCCCGGTAAGCGCAGCGCCACCGGGCATCATGGGCATGGCGCTGACGCCCATACCGGATAATGCCGGGTGGCGGCTTCGCCTTACCCGGCCTACAAATGTCATAATATCAGCGGGTTACGCTATGACCGTAGGCCCGGTAAGCGCAGCGCCACCGGGCATCAGGGGTATAGCGCTGACGCCCATACCCGACATCCTTGCCGCGCACCTGGTAACGTTAATGGCTCAAAATCTGCTCCAAAAACTGCCGGGTGCGTGGGTGTTCAGGCTGGCTGAAGAACTGCTCCGGCGGCGCGGATTCCACAATCCGCCCGTCGGCCATCAGGATCACCTTATCCGCCACGGTGCGGGCAAAGCCCATCTCATGCGTCACGACGATCATCGTCATTCCGCCCTCAGCCAAATCCAGCATTACATCCAGCACTTCCTTGATCATCTCTGGATCAAGCGCCGACGTCGGCTCATCAAACAGCATAATTTCTGGCTGCATACACAGCGCGCGGGCAATCGCCACTCGCTGCTGCTGGCCACCCGACAGCTGGAGCGGAAATTTATACGCCTGGTTGCCGATATGCACTTTCTCCAGATAATGCATCGCCAGCTCCGTCGCCTGTTTCTGGCTCATCTTGCGCACCAGCCGTGGGCCGATGGTGAGGTTATCCAGCACGCTAAGGTGGGGGAACAAATTAAACTGCTGGAACAGCATGCCGATGCTCAAACGAATGCGATTAATATTGCGCACATTGTCATTCATTTCGATGCCGTTGACCAGGATCTGCCCCTGCTGATGCTCTTCCAGCCGATTGATGCAGCGAATTAGGGTCGATTTACCCGACCCGGACGGGCCGCAAATCACTACCCGCTCGCCCTTCGCCACGTTGAGAGAGACATTGTCCAGAACCTGAAACTTTCCGTACCATTTACTGACGGCATTCATTTCGATGATTGGTTTAGGTAAAGCTGCGGACATCAGGAGGCTCCTTCTGCGTGGTGGCTGGCGTCAATGCGTTTTTCTACCCAGATGGCGTAGCGGGAAAGCATAAAGCCGAACAAAATATAAATAGCCGCGATAAAAATATAGGTTTCGATGTAATAGCGTCGCCACTGCGGGTCCTGCATCACGGCGCTGGTCGCGGTGAGCATGTCAAACAGGCCGATAATAATGACGAACGAGGTGTTTTTCATCGCGGCGATGATATGGTTAGTTACTGCTGGCAGACAGATGCGCAGCGCCTGCGGCAGAATGATTTTGGTGGTTGTGTGCCAGTAGCCGAGATTCAGTACCGTCGCCGCCTCATACTGCCCGCGTGGCACGGACTGTAAACCGCCGCGAATCACTTCCGCCTGATAGCAGGCAAAAAACAGCGCAATACCAACAATAATGCGCAGCAGCTTGTTCACTTCCATATTGGTGGGCAGGAACAACGGAAACACATTCACCGCCACAAACAGAATGGTGATCAGCGGCACACCGCGCAGCCCCTCAATAAAGATCACCGACAGCCCACGGAAAAACGGCAGCGGCGAGCGACGGCCCAGCGCCAGCGCCACCGAGACCGGCATACCGAGGATCACCGTGCCGGAAAACAGCAGCAAGGTCAGCGGCAGGCCCCCCCAGTCGGCCGATTGTACCGGCGACAGCCCCAGCACCCCGCCGCTCATCAGGCAGTACATCGCCACCAGCGCGACACCCCACAGCGGCCACAGAAACCGTGAATGCCAGCAGGCAGGCGACAGCGACAGCCCGACGCTCACAAACCAGATCAACATGCACAGTGCCGGACGCCACTGCTGCTCATACGGATACAGCCCAAACAGGATAGGCCGGTACTTTTCGCCGATCACCGCCCAGCAGGCTCCTGCGGCGGCCCGACACTCCGCCGCCCCGCCGCTGAATACCGCGTCCGTCACGCCCCAACGCAGCAGTTTTGCGCCGATGGTGACGATGACCGTCAGCAGCACCAGCGTTAATACCGTCTGAAGCACGCTACTGAACAGGTTGCGACGCAGCCAGTCAATTGCCGTAGGTTGCATAGCCTCTCCTTAGCGCTCTTTAATGGCGACGTAACGGTTAAAGATATTCATCAGCAGCGAGGTCGTAATGCTGATAATCAGATACACCACCATCATGATGGCGATCGCTTCAAGTGCCTGTCCGGTCTGATTCATCAGGGTATTGCTGATATTCGCCAGTTCCGGATACCCCACCACCACGGCAATGGAGCTGTTCTTTGCCAGGCTGACATACTGACTGGCCAGCGGCGGGACAATCACCCGCATTGCCTGCGGAATAATGACGTGGCGGATCACATGCCATCGCGAGAAGGAGAGCGAGCGTGCCGCTTCAAGCTGCCCTTTCGGCACCGACTGGATCCCGGCGCGGACGATCTCGGCAATAAACGCCGATGAATAGAGCGCGATCCCCAGCAGCAGCGCGGTGAATTCCGGGCTGATCGTAAAGCCGCCGCGAAAGTTGAAACCTCGCAGTTCCGGGCGATCGATAGCGTGCGGCGCGCCGCTCAGCCACCAGACCAGCAGCGGCAAGCCGACGAGAAGGACGATTCGCAGGCGCGCCACCGGCAGCAGGCGACCGCTCCGCTCCCGCAACCGCCGGGCCAGCATTGCCAGGGCGAGACTGAGTACCACGCCTGTCGCCAGCGCCCACAAGGTCCACAGCCAGCCGGGATCGGCCTGTAACACCGCAAAGGTCAGACCGCGGTTAGTCAGATAACCGGCCCCGGCCAGCTCAATGGCCCCGCGGGGCGACGGCAGGTTACGGATCGTCACCGCCCAGAAAATCACCTGTAAAATCACCGGCACGTTGCGCAGCAATTCTACATAGCCTTCGGCCAGTTTCTTCAGCAGCCAGTTTTTTGACACCCGCCCCAGGCCGACGATAAACCCCAGTACCGTCGCCAGCACAATGCCGCAGGCCATGACATACAGGGTGTTAAGTAAGCCGACCAGCACCGCGCGGGCATAACTGTCGCGCGGCGTATAGTCGATCAGCGTTTCACCAATCGCAAAATGGGCGCTTTGCTTGAGGAACGCAAACCCGGTGGTAATACGCTGGGTTTGCAGATTCTCCACCACGTTGTTATAAAGCCATCCGCAAAAGCCAACCAGCAGCACGGCGAGCAGGATTTGATAGCACCAGGCTCGCGTCGTTTTACTGCCGATAAGCGTCATGAGGCCAGCGGTGCTGACCGGCCCCGGCGCATCAAGCGTTTCGGTATGTTGTGATTGTTTCATCATGTCAGGATCAGGCGCACAGATGGAGGTTAGCGGATCGGTAAGCCATACAGCAGGCCACCGTCATTCCATAATTTATTCAGATCGCGATCCAGCGGCTCTGCGCTTTGGGGACCAAAGTGGCGGTTATAAATATCGCCATAGTTGCCCACCTGCTTAACGATGTTGTAAGCCCATTGATTATCCAGCCCCAGCTTCTGACCGAAATCACCACTGACACCTAAAAGGCCCTGCACATCCGGGTCGGCGGATTTTAGTTGCTGATCGACGTTCGCCTGACTGGTTTTCAACTCTTCCGCGTTAAACGTGGCGTACACCACCCATTTGACGATATCAAACCACTGATCGTCACCTTTACGCACCGCCATCGCCAGCGGCTCTTTCGAGTAGATCCCCGGCAGGATCACATGGTCGTCCGGGTTTTCGGCATCCACGTTTTTTACGCCCGGTAAGGCGACTTTGTCACGGGCCAGCACATCGCAGCGTCCGGAGAGGTAGGCCGCCACATACTCTTTATTATTTTCAATCACCACCGGGGTGTAGTGCAGATGGCGGGAGGTGAAGATCTGCGCCACATTCTGCTCGGTGCTGCTGCCCGGCGTGATGCAGACGGTGGCCCCGTCCAGATCCTCAATTTTCTTCACGCCACTATTGGCGCGGACCATAAATCCGGTGCCGGTATAAAAGTTCGGCGGCGCAAAGTTGAGGCCCAGCGACACATCGCGCGTCAGCGAGGCGGTAATATTGCGCGACAGGACGTCCACTTCACCCGACTGAATGGCCGGGAAACGCTGCGCCGTGGAGAGCGGCGTAAAGCGAACTTTTTTGGCATCGCCTAAGACCGCCGCCGCCAGCGCCCGACAGAAATCCACATCCAGCCCGACCCACTGGCCTTTACTGTCGATGGAGGAAAATCCGTGGCGCGCCGGATGAACGCCGCACACCAGTTCGCCCCGGGCTTTAATTTTCTTTAGCGTCTCCCCGTTGCTGGCGGGCGCGTCTGCGGCCTGCGCTGAGAAGGCAAGGTTTCCGCTGGCGATCAGCAAGACCGCCGCCAGCATTTTCATTTTATTGATCATCATCGACCCTTTTCCCGGTTAATTTTTTGTATTTACAACGCGTCTGACTATGTTCCGCGCTACGCCCGACCTCTGGCAAAGAAGGAATATGGCGTAGCACATGCAAAAATGATCTAACCCAACCAGCCCTGCGCGCCCTGCCACAGCAGTTGCAGGCTCAGCAGCAGCATCGTCACCCGGAACACTACGCGGAACAGTTTTTCCGGCAGGTTGTCGAGCAGTCGTGAGCCCAGCCAGGTGCCCAGCGCGCCGCTGATAATCATCGCAATGAGCACCGGCAGCCAGGTCGCCCAGGCAAAGCCCATCAGACCAAAAGCGAGTATTTTTAATCCGTGCTGAAGGACCATGCAGGTCGCATGGGTGGCAATCAGCGGTTGTCTCTTCAGCCCCTGAGAACTGATAAGCCCCGCGACCATCGGCCCCGTCGCGCCCACAATCATCGTCCCGATGCTGCTGATCCCGCCGCCGATGACAAAAAACAGCTTATTGGTCGGCTTCGCCTCACTGCGTTTGTGAAAGACCGTCCAGAGGATAAATAGCGCTAATGCGATACGCGCCAGGCTGTCCGGGATCGCCGCCGCCAGCGGTGCACCGAGGGCGATACCGACCGCGCTGCCGAGCAAAAACCACAGCACCAGCGGCCAGACCACATACATGCGCTGGATCAGCGTCCGGCTCAGGTTTGATCCTAACTGCACCATCCCGTGTACCGGCATCAGGCTGGCGACCGGCATTCCCAGCCCCATCACCGCCAGCAGCGCCGTGCCGCCGCCTAGTCCCATCGCCGCCGTCAGCGCCGAGGTCAGAAAACTGCAAAACACCATCACCCCGGCAAACAGCGGCGAAATGTCAGCAGGAATAAGCGATAAGGTCATAGCGGTTCCACTTAGCGATAATCGTCTTGCAGCAGGCGGGCATACAGCGCCTGTGCGTCATCCGCAGACATCACGCGCGTGGCACAATCGATAAATTTTTGCGCCAGCACGCCTTCCGCCAGCGGGTTACCCGGGCTGGAACCCCGCGCCCCGGCAATCGCCTGGTGAAATTGACGCCCGTCTGTGGTGGTCAGCGTGACATAGGCTCGATGCGTCGTCGCCTCGTCATGGCAACCCAGCGTGACCTTGTGCATTAATGACTGCGTCGTCGGATCGGCAAAACGCGCCGTGTCGATAAAATCCTCCAGCGTCAGCGTCCCGGCGACAAAGGCCCGCGCCACGCAGTAGTGCAGACTGAATTTTCCTGCCAGCGGATTTTCCGGCTGCGGAATATTGATATGCGGGAAGCGGATCGGGTGCACCTGCACCTCAATACGTTCGATCTGCTCCGCTTTCAGGCCCGTCTGCTCGCGCAGCGCCAGCACGCCGTCCACCGGCGACAGAATGGCGTAACAGCAGGAGAAGTACTTAAAGTTGTTGCTCTTTTCGGTATCAAGAATGTACGGCGTGCCGTCCCAGCGTTCGGTCAGCGCGGAAGGATCGACATTCTCACTGCCGTTAAAAACGTTGAAATAGCCGTGGTGATGTTCCAGCGCCGTTTGCCCGGCGCTGAACCCCTCCCGGGCCAGTTGCACCGCCATCACCGCACTGCGTGCCGCCTGGCCGACGACCAGCGCTTTGGTCTGGCTGCCAAAATTGGATTTAATACCGGACGCGAGCGAGGCACATATCGACAGCGCCGTCGCGGTTTGCGCTTCCGTTAAGTCGAGCAGCACCGCGCAGGCAGCCACACCGGCGAAAATCCCCACGGTGGTGGTCGGATGCCAGCCGTGCCGGTACTGGAACGGGCTGACCGCTTTACCCATCCGCACGGCGGTTTCATAGCCGCAGAGATATGCGCGGATTATTGCCTCGCCGTTAAGCGCGTGCTCGTCCGCCAGTGCCAGCACGGCAGGCAGGACGGCAACCGAGATGTGCCCGTGCAGCCAGGAATTTGAATCATCATAATCCAGCAGATGTGATGATGTGCCGTTAAGCAGCGCGGCATCCAGCGCGTTGAGCCGCAGATCGGTGCCGAAAACGCGGCTATTCCCGGTCGCGGCCGAAGGAACAATGACGCGGCGCAGTTTTTCTGCCCCGTCCTGCGCGCCACCCGCCAGCGTTACCCCGAGGGTGTCAATAATAGCGGTTCGCGCCTGCTCGCGTGCTGCTGGTGAAAAGCTTTGCTGCGAGAAGCGCAACAGATTTGCAGCGAGTTGTCCGGCAATACTCATACCTCTACTCCTTTAAAATTCAGTGAATTCGCCTGCCAGCAGCGCGGTGAGGGTTGCCAGGGAGCCTGGACGCTCAAAATGCGCCGCCGCCTGATACAACGCCTCGCTCTTCTGCGCCCCGAGTGCCGGAATTGCCAGCGAATCAAACTTGGCGCGCAGTTCCTCGTCGGTTAAGGGGTTTTGCGCGTGACCGCGATACACCTCAGTATGGGCGTGCAGTACCTCGCCATCCTCCAGCCAGACGTCAATAAAGGCGGAGCTGGCGGATTGCCCCTCAACCGCCTCGACATTAAGCAACTCAAGCAGCGCACGCGGCGCGGGGTCGGCCACCGTTTGCGGCGTGAAATCGGTATCGGTGAGCGCATATCCGCTCAGCGCCAGCGCGATGCAGTGCGGAATACTGAATTTGCTCTCCAGCGGCGTTTGCGGATTGAGGATCCCGGCGTTAACCATCCCCATCGGATGCACTTTGGCGTCAATGCGAACAATGGCGCGACCTTGTAGCTGCGGGTAAAGCTGTCGTGCGGTTTCAATGGAGGCGTGCGTTCCCCGGCAGCTGGCATACAGCTTGTAGCCGTTGGTCAGCAGCTCCCAGCTTTCGCCAAAATCCAGCGGCGGTATTTCCGCACTGCCATCCTGGATAAAGTTTTTCACCCAGCCGTCCGTTTCATAAAAATGATGCGCGCCGACGAAGCCTTCTGCGGCCAGTTGCGCCGCGAGGATCCCATCCATCGCGGCTTTCCCCGCATGAAAAGGCTTACCGTGCGTACCCGAGGACTTTTGCAGCCCGCCCATCATGGTTGCTGCCGCGCCGAGCGCGTTTTGAATTTGCGGCTCGCTAAGCCCGAGAAGAGAGGACGCGACCGCTGTCGCGCCCGCGCGTCCGACGATGGCTGTCGGATGAAAACCGCGGCGTTGCAAATTACGGCCTACTCCCGGCACCCAGCCGCCGCCAAGTTTTGCCATCACTTCGAACCCGGCGATAAAGGCTTTCAGTACCCGTTCCTCGCTGACCGGATGCGCCTGCGCCATCGCCAGCGCCGTTGACCAGCACGGCCCCCCAGGATGGCCCGCGCCCGCAGGATGGGTATCGTCATAATCTGCCGCATGGGCCATAGTGGCATTTATCAGCGCCGCCAGACCCGGCGTGGTGGTTTCGCCAAGAATAACCCGCGCCGCACCGGTGGCATTCCACTGGCGTGCCACCTGCCGCACGGCGCGCACCGCATCGTCATTTACCGCGCCCAGCGCTACGCCGAGGTAATCAATCAGCGCGCGTTTGGCCTCATGCAGCACCGTCTCCGGGATCGGTATCGTATGAGCGTGATGAATAAAATGACTGAGCTGGTCTCCCCGGGGGTAAGAGCCAGATACGGTGTCTTTTTTTGTCATGGTAAAATTCCCTGATGCTGACTACAAAAAACTTATAAAACAATAAGATGATTGATTGAATTCATTTGTATACAATAAATCAGGCTTTAAACATACCAGCGACGGCGCAAAGGTCAAAAGACGATTTTTAGCTATGCTAAGAACAAAATGAGCGATGAAACATGATTTACTGTGGCAATATGGCGCTACATTCATGGCACGCATTTCTGGCCTGTAAACTGGAAAAACCCTCTGAAATTATGAACGTAAAACCTGGCGAGCGTGATGTGACAATGTCACCTTTCGAGATACTGATTACGGCTATTGAACGCGGCGAGCTGCTGCCCGGCGAGCGACTACAGGAAACCCGGCTGGCAGCGCAATTTGGCCTTAGCAGAACCCCTATTCGTGAGGCGCTGCATCGCCTGGAAACCCTGGGTCTGGCAGAGCCGGGGCCGCAACGCGGTTTGATCGTCGCCAATATCAGCTATGACCGTTTGCGTCAGCTTTTTGCCGTCCGAGAAGGACTGGAGAAGATTGCCATGCAGCTGGCGGTGGCAGCCGCATCTGATGAAGAAATTGCGCTCCTGCAACGTATGGTGGATGCGGAAAAAACGCTGACAGACAGTAAAGCGCTGCACGATCATAACCGCCTGTTTCACCGGCAGATTTATCGCTCCACCCACAATCCGTATCTTAATGAGATGCTGGATAATTTGCGCATTCATCTGTCACTGCTGCGCGGTACCACCTATGCGCTGTCGGACCGGGCGGAAGAGGCAAAGTGCGAGCATCAGGCGATGGTTGATGCCCTCACCCGCCGCGATGTTGAGGCGGCGCAGGACGCTGCCTGTCAGCATATCCGCAACGGCTATCGCGCCCGCCTCGCGATTATCAGTCAACTGGATAACTAAACCAGCGGCGAAGCACTATTCCCCAGACCGCTGCCAGTATTCGCTAAGCGCATGCGCCTCACCATTCACCGGATCGCTGTCAGGAAACGGCAGCGAAGCAATGCGGGCCAGCATCTCCGGCGTCGCTGCCGTTTTGCACAGATCGGGCTTCTGACCAGATGCATACGCGCCAACCACCAGAAAATCGTCGGAGGCGGATAACCGGCGATGCCCGGTACCTGCCGGCAGTAATAGTACATCGCCTTTACGCACGTTAAATTCCTTACCGCCTGGCCCTCCCAGCAGCAGGCGAGCAGAACCGGCGGCAATACCCAGCACTTCATGCGCGGTAGAGTGGTAATGATGGTAATCAAAGATGCCATCGCGCCATTGCGGCGGCCAGCCGTTATCGGCAAAGCGCTGCTCAAACTGGCTGGCGATATCCCCTTCGGTCACCACGCGCTGATAAAGCAGCACCGTCAGAAAAGGATGATTAGGGACCCATTCATGGGCAACGAAATGTTGCGTCTGCGGTAAAACCGGGGGCTGATGATGGTCGGGCATCGTTATTCTCCGTTGTTGTCGACACCCTTTAATACTAGTCGTTATTGAGATACTGCCCCGGCGTAGTGCCAAGGGTCTTTTTGAACATGGTAATAAATGCCGTTACCGAGTCGTAGCCCAGCTCCCAGGCGGTATTTTGCACCGACATTCCGGTCACCAGCAGACGAATAGCGACCAGTACCTGAAGCTGCCGCCGCCAGCGGCCAAAGGTCATGCCGGTCTCTTTCAGTACGAAACGTTCAAAGCTGCGGGGACTCATTGCCAGGCGGCTGGCCCACAACCCCAGCGGGCTACGATCCGCCGGATTGGCCATCAGCCTGTCCGCCAGCTGTTTGATCCGCGGATTCTCGCTGATCGGCAGACTCAGCTGTTCTACCGGCATCAGGGTCAACTCATGCAGCATCACCTGCGCAAAACGGGCGACGGGGCTATCGGGCGAATAATCCTGCGGCAGATCGGCAAAATGTTTCAGCATCTCGCGCAGCATTGGACTGATTTGCAGGGTGCAACATGCCTGCGGCATACCCTGTACGTCCGGTTCAATATATAAAAACAAAACGTCGCCACGGGTCGTTACCCGATTGCTGTGAGCAACCCCGGCGGGGATCCACGCGGCGCAGTTGACCGGAACCATCCAGTATGCCGTCGGAGCCAGACAGGTGACACCGCCGCGCAGCGTCAGAATCAGCTGCCCTTTACGATGACGGTGAAACGGTACCTCTTCCTGTTGCCCGGCAGAGTGCACCTTCAGCGCCACCACCGGATTAGGGTTGTGATCGATAGTAAAATTTTCGAGGGAATGCAGCAAAGACATAGTGAGGGGTTTCGTGCGCCAATATTGGCGAAATTTAGCGATTGATTGTTGTTATATCGTTATTACGGCAAACCGACAAGCCTTTATAGTAAAGCTGAAATTTGATTCAGAGCAAAAATCATGCGTAACGTGCATAAAAAAAACCTGCTGCTTATTGTTGGCATCCTGCTGATCGCCACCAACCTGCGCGCGCCGTTTACCAGCGTCGCGCCGCTGCTGGAGATGATCCGTACTGAACTGGGCTTAACGGCGACCCTGGCTGGCCTGGTGCAGACGCTGCCATTACTGGCCTTTGCCGCCTTTTCGCCATTTGCTGCCGGGGTAGCGCACCGGCTGGGGATGGAGAAGGCGTTATTTCTGGCGCTGATCGTTATTGCGGTCGGCATCGTAGTGCGCTCGTATGCCGGGCTGCCCGGACTGTATGGCGGAACCCTGATCGTGGGCTCAGGCATTGCTATTGGTAATGTGCTGCTGCCGGGCATTTTAAAGCGCGATCTGCCGCATCGCGCGGCGAGCCTGACCGGGTTATATGCCCTGACCATGGGCCTTGCCGCCGCGCTGGGGTCGGCAGTCATGATCCCTCTGGCACAACCGCTTCACGCCGGGTGGCACCATGCGCTGCTGAGCACGTTACTGCTCCCGCTCATCGCATTAGCCGTCTGGCTACCGCAATTATCGTGTCATACGCCGCGGCCTGCGGCGCAGCACAGCGAGCATCGCCGTCACGCATCCGGGGTCTGGCGCGCGGCACTGGCCTGGCAGGTCTCCCTCTTTTTCGGCCTTAACTCGTTTATTTACTACATCATTGTTTCCTGGCTACCTGCGATGCTGGAAAACCTCGGCTTTAGTACGGCAGAAGCCGGATCGCTGCATGGCGTTCTGCAACTGGCGGCGGCCATCCCCGGCTTTTTTATCGGATCGCTGCTCGGCCGACTGCGAGATCAGCGCGTGCCGGGGGTAGGTTTTGCCCTGATCGGGGCGATCGGTCTGGGCGGGCTGCTGCTGGTGCCATCGCTGGCAACATTATGGGTGGTGCTGATTGGGATAAGCACCGGCGCAGGCGTAATCCTCGGCCTCGCCTTTATCAGCCTGCGATCCAGTAATGCGGTACAGGCGGCGACGCTCTCCGGGATGGCGCAGTGCGTGGGTTATCTGCTGGCAGCTGGCGGGCCGCCACTGGTGGGCCTGCTGCACGACAGTCTGGGTGGCTGGAAACTGCCGCTGACTGGCTGCACCGTGCTGGCACTGGTACTGGCGGTGCTCGGCTATCTGGCCGGCAGAGCGCGTCATCTGCCGCTTGTGGACGCGGTAACGCCTGAGCAACACGCGTAGTGCAATGTGAGTGGTTATAAGAGATGCGCGCACCGACGCCATCCATATGACTGATGTTTTGGGAGGTGCTCTGTTATCCGACTGGCTCTCCCTTTTTTCATGCTATACCCTTTCCCGCCGCTATTTTTGCTGCTGGCGGAAACGCGCAACTTTGGCCCGGTTGCCGCACAGCGCCATACTGCACCAGCGGCGGCGATGTGATTTGGTGCGATCGTAAAACCACAGCGTACAGTCGGGATGCTCGCAGGTCCTGATGAACTCAAAATCGGCTTCAGCGAGCAAAGAGGCCGCCAGTTCCGCCACTGGTCCCAGCAAATGCGCCGCACTGTGGCCAGGATAGATTTTCACTATCTCTACGCTATTACCGCTGCCGCTACGCAGTTGTTTACAGGCGGGGATCGCGGCCAGGAAATCATTTAAGCCCTCTGGCTGCAATGTTTCCCCTGCTTTCTTCTGCGCCACCAGAGTACGAATCGTCTCCCGTAGTCGTCGCGCCTGTTGCAGTAACTCTCCCGCGGTCCACGATGCTGTCTCAACCGGACTCGCCAGACCTGCACGGGTAAGCCAGGCCATCACATCCTCGTCTGACTGCCACATGTCCTGCGGCTGGCCGTTTACCTGCATGACCGTATTCAGAAAATCCAGCGCACCATGATCCGCCAGAAATAAAGGGGTGTGGTCAGAAGCCATAGAACACCTCAACGATAAAAACACTTTCACTCATGGTAGCTGAAACGTGCGCCGTTGTAACCATTAAAAAACAATTTGACTGGTTACTTATTTTGCGCATACTCACAGTGTGTAACCGATTAAGGTTATTTTAACAGTTACAGCCTGGAGGCATTGATGACTATCAACATTCATTATCCGGTTCGCTATCAATTTGCCGAGGCCGACGGCGTGCGCGTGTTTTACCGGGAAGCAGGCGATCCCTCGCTACCTGTGCTGCTGCTGGTCCACGGATTTGCCAGTTCTTCCCATCAGTTCCGCGAGCTGATCCCGCTGCTGGCCGATAAATTCCATCTGATAGCCCCCGACCTGCCGGGATTTGGTTTTACCGAGGTGCCGGATGAGCGCGATTATCCCTATTCCTTTGACTCCCTCGGCCAGACGTTGACCGCGTTTGTTGATGCGCTGGACCTGAAGCGTTATGCGCTTTACGTGTTTGATTACGGTGCGCCCGCCGGGCTGCGTCTGGCCCTGAATTATCCTGAGCGGGTCAGCGGTCTGATTTCGCAAAACGGTAACGCATATCTTGAAGGGCTGGGTGACGCGTGGGCTCCGGTACGCGCCTACTGGGACGATCCGTCGCAGGAGAATCGTCAGGTGGTTAACGATGCGGTGTTAAACATGGAAGGAATTCGCTGGCAGTATCTGCATGGCGTGCAGGATCCGCAGATGGTCGCGCCGGAAACCTGGCATCTGGACACGCTGCTGATGGAGCGGCCGGGCAACAGAGCGATCCAGCTGGATCTGTTCCTCGACTATGCCAACAACTTAACGCGCTACCCGGATTTTCAGGCCTTTTTCCGCGCCAGACAGTTGCCGACGCTGGTGATCTGGGGCAAACACGATCCGTTCTTCATTCCACCCGGCGCTAAAGCCTGGCAACGTGATAATCCGCATGCGGTGGTGGAGCTACTGGATACCGGTCATTTTGCGCTGGAAACGCATGTGGGCTATATCGCTAAACGCATTCGTGAAGTCATTGGCGAGGCGGTGCAATAAGATAAAACCGCCGCGCGATGATAGTGCGCGCGGCGGTTCTATTAATCCTGTGCCGGTGCGGTAGCGACATCAACCCGCACCCGCATTCCTGTCAGCGCTCCCGCGACCAGCATCACTACGCCCGCCGCAATAAAGACGCCGGTAATGCCGCTAAAGCTGAACATCATTCCGCCCCCGGCGGCACCGGCGGCAATGGCGGACTGTACCGATGCCACAACCATTCCGCCGGCACTCTCGGCCCGGTCAGGCACGGCGCGCGTTACCCAGTTTGACCAGGCCACCGGAATACCGCCGAACGCCAGCCCCCACAGCGCAACCAGCAAGGTCTGTACGGCCACGGAGTCAGGGAACATCACCAACGCCAGCGCCGCCAGACCCACCAGCGCGGGCATCAATGCCATCGTGCCGCGGGCGCTGCGTTCAAGCAGCCAACCCGCGAGCAGCGTCCCGCAAAAATTAGCCACCCCGAACCCCAGCAGCATAAGCGCTATACCATTACCGTCCATGCTGGTGGTGCTCTCCAGAAAAGGACGAATATAGGTAAACAAGGCAAAGTGACCGGCATGCGCCAGGATACAGGCGAACATCCCCATCGCAATGCCGGGACGCAGTAACACCTCAATAATGGTTCGCAGCCGCGCAGGCTTACCGGGCACCAGCGACGGTAAGGTGAAGAACTGAACCGCCAGCGTTATCGCGCCCACGGCGGCCGAGGCGATAAACGCGCTGCGCCAGCCGTACAATCCGCCCATATAACTGCCGAGCGGTACGGCGACGACGGTGCCTACCGCCACGCCGCTGAAGATGATGGATAGTGCGCGTGGCAGCAGTGCCGACGGCACCAGCCGCATCGCCACGGCCGCCGCCATGCTCCAGAAACCACCAAGGGCAATACCCAGCAGCACGCGCATCAGCAGCAGCACCGCCAGGCTGGAGGACCAGGCGACCAGCAGGTTTGAGGCGATCATCAGGGTGGTAAAAATCAGCAGCACCGTCCGGCGGTCAATGCCGCGGGTGAGCCCCGGCACCAGCAATCCGGCAAACAGCGCCACCGCGGCGGTGACGGTAACGGCCTGCCCCGCCAGCGCCTCAGAAACGCCAAGCTCCGCCGCCATCGGCGTTAATAAGCTGGCGGGCAGATACTCGGCGGTCAATAAACCAAATACCCCCATCGCCAGAGAAAATACCGCCATCCAGGCCGGTGTGGTGGGCGCAACGTGCTCGGGTGAAGGCGCGCGGCTATCGCAAACAGTGTGACTCATCGTAAACATCCTGAAAAAAGGGAGAGGTGAAATTCTGGAGACTAAACGCCGGATGGTCTATGATGACAAACCCGTTATTTTTGACCGAAACACCTGAAATGAGCCAATCTCCCTCTTTTGCCCTGTCTTCCGAACTCATTAGCGAATTGTTAACGGGGATGCGCCTGCGCGGCGTGCAGTACCGGCGCGTAGTGACCGGTCAGGCGTTCGGACTTCATTTCCCGGCCAAAACCGGACACGCATACTTCCATTTTCTCGCGGCCGGTTCCGTAGTGCTGCGCATGCAGGATGGTCAGCTGCACGCGCTACACGCAGGGAACGCGGTGTTTCTGCCCAAAGGATCGACGCACCAGCTTCTGTCGCATCCCGGGGCGTCGGTGCAGCGTCTGGAAAGTCTCGATGCCGCGCCGCTGGGCGAGACGGTGTGCGCGGTAAAGACCTGTGCAAAAGCTGACCCGGCATCGGGAGCCGTTTTCTTTTACGGCTGTATGGAGTTCGATCTGGGGGGCATGCAGGGGCTGGGTCCGCTGATGCCGGATCTTATGCTGGTTGATACCACTGGCGGCCGCTACCCCGGCCTGGTGCCGATTCTGGAGTCGATGCAGCGGGAGATGTGCTCCTCGCGCGTTGGCTTTGCCGGGATCCTCGCCCGGCTGGCCGATGTGGTGGCGGCAATGATTGTCCGTGGCTGGGTGGAGTGCGGCTGCGACAACGCCTCGGGGCTGGTGGCCGCCCTGCGCGATCCGCGGCTGGCGCGTGCCATTCTGGCGCTGCACCGTGAACCGGGCCGCGACTGGAGGGTGAGCGAGCTGGCAGCGGAATGCCATATTTCGCGCTCGGTGTTTGCCGACCGCTTCCAGACCACCATCGGCACCTCTCCGTTACGCTATGCGACCCAATTACGTATGCACCTTGCAAGCCAGTGGCTCACCGAACATCGTCTGCCGATTGATATCGTGGCACAGCGCCTGGGCTACACCTCGCAGGCCGCATTCAGTCGGGCGTTTAAACGGGTTACCGGGCAGCCGCCGGGAGCCAGCCGCCTGAAATCATCGCCGCTGGCTGCCGGAAGCGACTAGAAGCCAACCGCCTGCCCGTCGCGGCGGCTGTCGCTGGCGACCACGTAGCCTTCGCTGCGGTCATCGGACAGTCGCCATATAAACTGCCCGGAGCCGAAATCCATATACGGATCGTGGGTAGATTTAAACCTGTGTCCTCGCGCGGCCAACTCTTGCATTACGGCGGGATCAAATCGCGCTTCCAGATCCAGCGTAAAATCACGGTTAACCTTCCAGCGCGGCGCATCGCACGCGGCCTGCGGTTGCTGCTGATAATCAAGCATTCGTACCAACGTTTGCACATGCCCTTGCGGCTGCATATCGCCCCCCATTACGCCGAAGCTCATTTGTGGCTGCCCGTTTTTGGTCAGGAAGCCCGGAATAATGGTATGAAACGGACGCTTTCCTGGCGCAACGACATTCGCCGAACGCGGGTCGCTGGAGAAACCCGCGCCCCTGTTTTGCAAACTGATCCCAAACTCCGGCACCACTACGCCTGACCCAAATCCCATATAATTGGACTGGATAAACGAGACCATCATTCCGCTCTCGTCGGCAGTGGTCAGGTAAACGGTGCCTCCGCTGCGTGGCATTCCGGCCAGCGGCTGGCTGGCATGCCGCAGATCAATGAGTTTTGCCCGTTCACTCAGATAGCTATCGTCCAGCATCTGTTCTGGCGTTACATCCATTGACCGGGGGTCGGCAACGTAGCGGTAAACATCAGCAAATGCCAGTTTCATGGCTTCGATTTGCAAATGCTGAGAGGTGACGCTGTCACATTCATGGCTTTTGAGATCGAATTTTTCGAGAATGCCAAGCGCGATTAACGCCGCGATCCCCTGTCCGTTAGGCGGCAATTCATGAACCTCGTACCCCCGATAGTTACGCGAAACAGGGGTTACCCACTCTGGCTGATAGCGGGCAAAATCCTCCCCCGAGAGTGGGATGTCACTCTGCGCGGCAAAGCGCACGATAGCCCCGGCGATTTCTCCTTCATAAAAGGCGCGAGCGCCCTGGTCCGCCAGTAGTCGTAAGGTGCGTGCTGCCTCCGGCATCACAAATTTTTCCCCGACCACAGGAGCGCGGCCATGGGGCATAAAGGTGCGGGCAAAACCTGGCTGATCGTTGAGAATGGGCACCGCCGCCTGCCATTTTCGTGCCACCATCGGCGCTATTGTGACGCCGCGCTCGGCAATATCGATGGCGGTGTCCAGCAAGCGGGAAAAAGGTAATTTGCCAAAACGTTGATGCAGCGCCCCCCACGCGGCAACCGCGCCGGGAATGGTAACACTGTCCCAGCCGCGCTCCGGTCGCCGGGCATGGCCACGTTCATCAAGACCATACCGTCGGGCAAACCATCCGCTATCCCAGTGCGAAGGGGCTGTGCCCGAGGCATTCAGCCCGTGAAGCTGATGTCCGTCCCAGACCATCGCAAAGGCATCGCTGCCCAGGCCGTTAGAGACCGGCTCAACGACGGTTAATGTCGCTGCCGCCGCAATCGCCGCATCGACTGCATTTCCTCCGCTGATAAGGATCTGATTTCCCGCCTGCGCCGCCAGTGGATGCGAGGTTGCGACAGCATTACGGGCAAATAACGGCGTTCGGGTGGTTGGGTAAGGGTTCTCCCAGTTAAATGTCATGCGGCGTCTCCTGTGGTTTTTTCAGCAAGCGACTTTATGGCCTGCGCGCGTAACGCGTGGCGGTCGACTTTGTTGGTGCCCGCCAGAGGAAATCGCTCAACCAACCAGACAAACCGGGGATGCAAATAGGCCGGTCCGTGCTGTAGCGTCCAGGTTTTTATCGCCTTCGGGTCAGGAAAATGCCCCTCACGCGGGATCACCCAGGCTACCGGCTTACTGCCTTTGATCTCATCAGGTACTGCCACCACGCACGCCTGCTGGACGTCGGGATGTTGTTCAAGCAACCGCTCGACTTCGCCGGGATAAATATTCTCCCCGCCGCAAACAAACATATCGTCCCGTCGCCCGACAAAGGTATAAAAACCCTGCTCATCACGGTTAAAAACATCGCCACTGATGTAGTAGCCATCATCGGTAAACGGGCTGGCAACATCCGGTCGCTGGTGATATCCCTGCATCAGGGCCGGACTTTTGATCTCCAGCACGCCATGATCGCCAGGTTTCCCCTGTTCATCGCGCAGGCGCAGGGAGACCGCCGGATGCGCGTAACCATTCGACGATAACGGCGTCTCAAGTCCCTGCGGATGTGAACCAAAGACAATCGGCCCGCCTTCAGTCGTACCGTAGGCATTAATAATCCGTGCCTGCGGCCAAATCTGGCGGATCTGCTGGAACAAGCCCTCATTGACCGGTGCCGACCCCATCCGTACCACCCTTACCGAAGAAAGATCGTGTTGGGCGAGCAGCGTTTTTTCTTTCATCATCATGGCGATCATCGGCGGCACCGCGGTCAGCCAGGTACAACGGTAGCGAGCAATAGCCGCAACGTAGTCATGCACCTGAAACTGCGGCAGCAGTACGGTGGTTACGCCGCTGGCGAGGGTCAGCAGCGCCAGCGCGAGAGCGTTCATATGGTAAAACGGTGCGGCAATCAGTACCCGCTGGCCGGTTAATTCATCAGCGGCCAGACGCGTCTCCACTACCCAGCGATGGCTGGCGTGGGTCAGGCGCACGCCTTTTGGCATCCCGGTAGAGCCGGAGGTATATAGCAGCATCGCCAGGCTGTCTGCCTGTGGCTGAAAGACGGTGAAATCGGAGGCGGGAGGAAGCGCGTTTATGGTTTCAAACTCCCACTTTGGACCGGAAAATGCGAGGTTGTCCAGGTGCTCACGTTCGCCTGTCACCAGCCGGGCATCGCAATCGGCAAGCAGTTTATCCAGCATCGCTGGCGGAAATTTTATGCTCACCGGCACGGCCACCAGGCCAGCACGCAAGATACCTAAAAAGGCGGCCATATAGGCTATTGAGTTGCGTCCCAGCAGCGCCACGCGTTCGCCCGGTTGATAGCCCTGCTGACGTAACGCGGCCCCTACCGCATCGGCCTGGGCATCCAGCTCCGCAAAGGTAATAGTTTGCGCGCCGCCTTCTGTTGAATAGATAAATGCCGGTTGTGAATTGTGACGGGCCGTCAAGGGTAACGAACCAAGGTTGATAAGGGTCATAGCCTGAACTCAAGTAAAGTGTGGATCGCCGGAACGGCGATAAGTAACCGCTCCGCAGTATGAACGTGCGGCAACCCGGCATTTTCTGCGGCCTGGACAAGTGTCACCGGGTTACCGCCGCGAAAGGTCATTGCCGCAAACTGGCTGCGCCGCGTCTCATCCCGCCCCGGTAGCCCGGCGGAATAGCGGGACCACTGCTCCGGGGTGAGTATCCGGAGCACAAATCCGGGGGCCAGCGGGCCGAGACGCTGCCACGCCTGTTGCTCCTGTTCAGGGTTCTGCGCCACCAGCGTCAGGCTCTCAATCCCTTCCACGCCATTAGCATGCTGTAGCCATGGGTCACGCCATAACCACTGCGGGGTGTGATGCTGACAGAAATAGACTCTTCCAGCCGCGAAACTACCCGGAGCCAGGCGCACGGTGCTGAAACGCGCTTCGCCGCGCTCGCCGTCCGCTTCCACCTCGCGGGAGAAATGCTGCACCGGCTGTACGGAAAACCCTCGTTCTGCCAGTTGCCGGGCGGTGCTTTCCGCCTCGTTGCTGCGAAAGACCAGACCGTCAATGCCGCGCGGGCTGTCGAGCAGTTCCTGGCGAACCGTCGCGCTATGAGGTGGCAGGCCAATCAACTCCAGATAGTGATCGTTGAACATCACCAGTTGGTTCATCGATCCCAGAGAATGATGACTCTCCGGCGTCAGGGTAAATCCCATCGCGGCGAATAGCTCGCGGGTGGGCGTCAGATCAAAATGGTTGTTAATCACCAGGTGATCGAGAACCTGTGGCATGTTGATCTCCTCAGGCTGCGGGCATGGCGTACAGGCCGCGTCCGCTCGCCACGAGGCGGTTTTCCGCGTCATAGACCCAGGCTTCCGCACTGGAAACCTGTTTACCGACTTTGATGACTTTGCCTTTAACGCGCAGATCACCGCGCGCCGCACGATGGTAATCGACACGGATATCCAGCGTCGGCACGCCCTTGCCGGTCCAGGCCACCAGCGCCCAATCGGCGGTCAGATCCACCAGCGCGGCGAGGATACCGCCGTGAATGTAGCCGCCCGCCGGATTCACCACCCACTCGTCACGAAAGCGGGCGCGCAGGGTAATTTCCCCCTCAGCCACCGCCTCAACCTCCAGTCCGAGCCACTGGTGATACGGCCCTTTCAGTAGTTTTTCCTGCACCTCTGCGGCGTTTAATCGTGTTTCGCTCATCGCGGTCTCCTTAAGGGGTAACAATCACTTTGCCCAACACTTCCCGGTCTCGGATCAGGCGCAACCCTTCCGTTGCCTGTTCCAGCGGCACTTCCCGGTCAATCAACGGTACGATGTCGCCGTCGGCCACCAGGTGCAATAAGGCTTCAAGATCTTCCTGATAAAAACTATTGGAGCCTTTAATGTTCAGCTCAAAACTCCAGACGTAGCGCAGATCTTCCGCCGGGTCGTAGCCCGCCGTCGCCCCACAGACCAACAGGGTGCCGCCACGCTTCAGGCATTTCAGCGACGGACGCCAGGTGTCACCGCCGGTGAAGTTAATCACCACGTCCACGCCCCCCTCATAGGTTCGACGCTGCGGCTTGCCGTAGCGGTTAATAGCCCAGCGCGAGAAATCTTCCTCCCGGTAATTGACTACGTGATCTGCCCCCAGCGCGGCCAGGGCCTCACCTTTCTCCGCACTGCCTGCACAGGCGATCACTTCAGCCCCCAGTTTTTTTGCCAGTACGACGCAGGCGGTACCCACCCCGCCGCTGGCACCGAGGATCAGTACCCTGTCACCTTTCCTGATCGTGTTATGGGTAACCAGCATCCGGTGCGCGGTGCCGTAAGCGACCGGGAGCGCAGCAGCCTGGGAAAAACTCACCGCCTCCGGCAGCGGGATCAATTGCGTGGCGTCAACCAGTGCATATTCAGCCATGCCGCCGTCGGTCATTTCTCCCATCAGGCCCACGCCGGGTTTGAGTGGATTCACCAGTACGCGATCGCCCTTTTTCCAGCCCGTCACGTTATCCGCCACGTCATCGACGATCCCGGCTAAATCGAGACCCGGCACCACCGGCAGCGGCACTTTGATGCCCGGCATGCCGTTAACGGTGAATACGTCGTGGTAGTTAAAAGACGAGGCTTTGACGCGAATAATCACATGCCCGGCCTGCAACGTCGGACGTGGCTTATCCGTCACTACGGACAGATTGTCCAGGCTGCCGTGTTCGTTAAGCTGTAGCGCTTTCATGGTATGGCTCACGGTTATCTCCGGTTATTTGATGGATTGGGCCGCGCGGTACGCGGAATCGTTATACAGACTGTCGGGTACGTCGCCTTGTACCGTCCCGCTGGCGACAAACACCTGGTGCTGGCGCTTGAGGGTGGCGATATCAGCAGCCTCAAAGGTGATGCGGTTCATGCTGTCCCAACGGCTGAAATAGACTTCGGCGTCATGCTGCGGAAGATTGGCGTTTTTTTGCAGCAGCGAAATCACCTCCTGCGGGTGAGATTTCCCCCACGCCAGCGTGTCGCGCAGTGCGGCAATCACCCGGGCGACGGTCTCAGGATGCTCATCAATCAGTTGACTGCGTACCGCGCCGACGCCGATATACGGTACCGCGTCGCTGTGAGTCAGCTTTTTCCATTCGTCGGCAAAGCTGCCAAGCGGGGTCACTTTTAGTTCTTCAAGCTGTGCGATAGTCAACGAACGTAGCGCAGCCGCATCCACCTGTTTCTGCACCAGGAACTGTGCCAGACGCGACTCGTTACCGCCGATCAACTGGAACTCGTTCGCGCCGATGTGGTGATTGTTCTGCAACAGCGTAGAGGCGATCACCGCCACCGAGGATCCAGCAGGCGACATACCGATCTTCTTGCCTTTAAGCTGATCGAGCGAGGTGATCGGCGAGCCTTGCGGCACCACAAACTGCACGTCGGCAGGCTGAGTGGCAGCAAAGATTTTGATGGGCACGCCTTGTGCCGCACTGCTGAAGACGCCTGCCAGCGGTGCGCCAAAAGCAAGATCGATAGAGCCAGAAGCCAGCGCTTTAATCGGCGCGTTAACGTCCGGGAAGTGAACAAACTCAGCGTCAATGCCGCGTTTTGCTAAAAAGTCTTTATTTTCCAGCACGGTACCGTAGCCGAGGCTGACGCCACTGCTCCAGTAGCCGATGCGAACCTTTTCTGCCGCCGCCGTATGCAAGGCAAAGAGCGCCCCGGCAGCCAGGATGGCCGCCTTTAACCCGTTTTTCATACTGTTAGTCCTGTGTGAGTGATTTCCAGCGAAAAAGATGACGCTCCAGCGGCTTAAGTAGCCCACCCTCCAGCAGCAGCATCAATGAGACAAGCAGTAGCGTCCATGCAAAGACCTGATCGGTCTGTACTAAATCCCCGGCCTGACGCAGTCGGTAACCAATGCCGTCCGACGCGCCCAGAGTTTCCGCCACCAGTGACACGCGCCAGCCAAAGCCAAATGCCAGTCGCGCGCCGGAAAAGAAATACGGCAGGATGGTAGGCAGATAAATTTTGATTAGCGTTTGCAGGCGGCTCATGCGAAAACTGCGTGCCAGTTCAACGTATTGTCGCTCGACGGTTTGCGCCCCCTGCCAGACGTTGGTGAGGATCAACGGCATGGCGGTCATAAACACTACGAAAATGGTGGTGGCGTTAGAGATGCCAAACCAGATGATGGCGAAGATGGCCCAAATTGCAGAGGAGACGGTGTTAAATACCGCCAGCAACGGCTCAAAAAACTGCGCCAGTCGACGGCTTGCGCCCAGTGCTAACCCGGCGAGCGTCCCCACCAGCGTCGCCAGCAGAAATCCGCTGAATACACGCGAAAAGGTCACGCCGATATCCTGTAGCAGCGTTTGATTTCGCCATAGCGCCAGCACCGCCTGAAAGGTTTTTTCCGGCCCCGGCAGCACGAAGGCAGGCATATTGTGCGCGGCCAACAGCCACAGCAGGAAGAAGATCCCCAGCAGGATCAGCCGCTGAATAATCAGCGAGCCTTTTTTACGCAGCAAATGCATCTAGACCTCCAGTCGCAGCAGGCGAACTTTTTCCGCAACGTCCCGTCCGGTAGGCAGCCGCGGACGTGGCAGCGAGAGTGCCACGCTCTGTTTTATGCGTCCCGGATTGGGTTGTAAAATGACGATCCGGTCGGCGAGGATCACCGCCTCTTCGACGTCATGGGTCACAATTACCACCGTCATTTTTTTCAGCGCGCAGATGCGCAGCAGTTCACCATGCATCGCGCTGCGGGTTTGCGGATCGAGCCGTGAGAACGGTTCATCCATCAGCAATATTTGCGGTTCGGCGACCAGACTGCGGGCCAGCGCGATACGGCTGCGCATTCCGCCGGAAAGCTGGTGCGGCCATTTCGCAGCGACGTTTTCCATTCCCACCAGTTGCAGTGCGGATTCCACTCGTTGCTGCCGTTCCCGTCGCGTGAGCGACGTGTTTTCCAGCGCAAAGTTGACGTTCTGGCGCACCGTCCGCCACGGCAGCAGGCGGTCCTCCTGAAAGAGATACGCCACGTCGTGCCACTGGCTGAAGCGGGCGATATTCTCCCCCTGGAGGGTGATGTCGCCCCCATCAGCGGGCAACAGCCCGGAAATAATATTCAGCAGCGTGCTTTTCCCGCCGCCTGACGCTCCGAGCAGCGCCACAATTTCGCCAGGCCACACTTGCAGAGAGATATTCTCCAGCACGGTCTGACCTTCAAAGCGTTTGTTAACGCCTGCAAGCTGGATCACCGGCGCGACGGGAGTTGGTGACTCGTTTAACAGTGGTGCGCTCATCAGCCGGGACTCCTGTTCTGGATGGGCAGCAGCGTGCCGCCGGAGGTTAAGGTGGCGTAGATTTTTTCCAGGGTCATCGCCTGGAAGGTCTCAATATGCCGACGGGCGATAAATTCCACCCGCTTGCGGTCCTGATCTTCAAACGCCTGGATCATGGCGTTGTGATCGTGGCGAATTTCCGGCTTGGTTTGCTGAACATTAAAGCCCAGCGCCACCAGCCGCGACATTTCATCCATCAGCGTGGAGAGCGTGCGCAGCAGATGCTGATTCCCCGCCGCTTCAGCAATCGCCAGATGAAAACGTTTATTGGCATTCATAAAGACGTCGATCCGCGTGGAGAGCGGAGCGGCCACTTCGACCCGGCAGTCAGCTTCAAGTCGCTTAAGCAGGTCGATATTCACCTTCCCTACCGCCAGCCGTGCCGCCAGCGGTTCAAGCTGGGCGCGGAGGGTAAAGATCTCTTCCACATCCTGAAGGGTGATTGGTGCGATGCGATAGCCTTTGCGCGGCCGGGACTCGATCAGATACTCATGACTTAACCGCGCCAGCGCCAGACGGCAGGTGCTTTTCCCCAGCAAGTAGCGCTCCATCAGCTCAGATTCTGTTACCAGCGCGCCCGGCATCATTCGGCAGGTCAGAATGTCGCGGCGGATAGTCTGGTACGCCCGATCGCTCAATGATAAAGACTGCGTCATTCCTTCCCTCTCAGCGGATCACGTGGCATCTGTGGGCATCCCACCGCCTGACGTTGATGTTCTTAGTGGGGCCATTCTAGGATCGGTTTCGCGCGGAATTCTAATAACAAAAACAGCAATCGAATGCGCAAATTTGTCTGTTCTGGGATGCTCACTATCCTGGTGAGAGGGGTTCACTACAGACTGAAACGTCGGCTCAATAATGCATCCGTCCAGCATTGACGCAGGGTTGCAGCGAGAGGGGCGGCGAATCATTGATCGTGTGGTTTCACGGTAAAAGATGCGCCAAAAGACGGTTATGGGGTAAGCAGCTCAGTTGACACATTTTGCTCATATCAATAGCGAGAAATGTTCGTTCTGCTGAAGACAGGCATGCTCTAACCTGGCCGTTTTCACACGGTCAAGGATTTACCATGCGCTTAACCTCGTTGTTACTTACTGTCGGTGTTATCGGCGTCGCACACGCACAGACGCCGGATGACGTGACGGTGGCCTTAGCCATTCCTCCTGCTGTTCACGATGGCGCACCTTATGCGGCTGCGGAAGAGTTGGGACTGTTTAAAGAGCAGAATCTCGCCGTCAAGGTACTGGTTTTTCAGGGGGCGGGCGCGCTGCTGCCACAGGTTGCCAGTAAACGCGTGACGTTTGGCTATCCAGTGGCAGAGCCCGTTATCTCCAGCTATTTCAATGGCAAAAATCCGTTGCCGCTGCGCTATTTTTATAACGGAACGCCCGCTCAGACGATGGAATATACCGTACTGGCCGACTCGCCAGTTAAAACGCTGACCGATTTAAAAGGAAAAACCATCGGCGTAGGTGCCCTCACCTGGGGCACTTTGCCTGGCAGTCGTGCAGCGCTGCGAGTAGCCGGGCTGGAACCCGGCAAAAACGTGCAATTCGTCGCCGTCGGCGTGCTGGGTTCTGGCTTCCAGGCCTTACGCAGTCATCAGGTTGACGCCCTGAATTACAACAATAGCTGGGGCGATATCTTTGAACTCACCGGCACCAAAATTCGCCGCATCCCCTACCCTGATGTGTTCCAGGAAGCGCCGGGTAATGGTTTTATCGCCCATCAGGATACTTTCAAAGAACATCCCGACCTGATCCGCCGTTTTGGCCGTGCTTACACCGAGGCGCAGTACGTCTGCGAAATTAACCCCGGTTACTGCGTGCGCGCCTTCTGGCGACAGCATCCGGAAAGCAAACCAGCGGATGCCGACGGCAAAGGCTTTACCGAAGCCAAAACGCTGCTCACTAACCGCCTCCAGCGCACGCTCTACCGCGCGGACGGTACCCGCCGTCAGCCCGGCGAGTACGATCTGGCGGTGATCCGCAATGCCATCGCAGCAATGGCAAAGGCGGGAGAATTCCCCAGCGCTGAGGTGCCGGTCGAGAAAATTTTCTCTAATGACTTTGTCCCGGCATTTGACGATTTTGATAAACAAGCCCTGCGTGCCAGGGCGGAGGCAGCCAGGTGAGCCCGGTCATTAAGGTTGATGTAATCGACGGGTTAATAGACCAGCCGCGTCGTTTTCATGCCCACCAGTTAACCCCGGGCCTCGCCCGCCTGACGGCGTCGCTGGACCATCCTGACGGTAGCCGCTGGCAGAGTAGCGCCGCCTTTTTGGTGGGGGAAGACGGCACCCTGGATCCTGATACTGCGCTGCCGCTGGAGGGCGACTGGGCGGAAAGCGAGCCGATGGCACCGATCTGGGCGCTGCGCCGGATCACGCCACCGGTGGACCCGACCTTCAGTGATACTCTTCAGCCACGACACGTTACGCTGACCATCACTGACGCCGCAGGACAGACGGCGAATACAGTCATCATCCAGCGATTTCTGGCGGCGGGCGTCATCCGCCGCGAAGTGCGTGCTAACGGGCTCTCCGGTACGCTGTTTATTCCCTCAGGCGACGGCCCTCACCCGCTGGTGATCGTGTTAAACGGTTCCGGAGGGGGAACGCCCGAGCAGCGGGCGGCGCTGCTGGCGGCTCACGGCTATCTCGGTTTTGCGCTGGCATATTTTAAGGCCCCCGGTCGGCCGGAGACTATTTCCGCCACGCCGCTGGAATATTTCGCCACCGCGCTGGACTGGGCCTATGAAACGCTGCACCCCCGTCGTGGCTTTATCGCTGTGGCCGGACATTCGCGCGGCGGTGAACTGGCGCTGCTACTGGGAGCCACCTTCCCGGATCGCATTTCTGCGGTGATTGGCTACGTCCCCAGTGCGGTGATCCACGGCACGCTGCGGGCGGGCCGCCCGGATGAACCTCGTGATGCCACTGCCTGGACGTGGCGCGGTCAGCCGCTGCGCAATATCTGGCAGGATAACCCACATGCCGACTGGCACGCCTTCGATCACCCCGCACAGCCTGGCGTACATATTCGCCAGGCCCCGGCGTTTGTTAATGTCGAACGGGATGCGCACAGTCTGGCAGCGGCGCGTATTCCGGTGGAGCGTATTGCCGGGCCGGTACTGCTGATCTCCGGCACGGACGATGGCTTCTGGCCCTCTGACGTTTACTGCCAACGGATTAACGCAGAGCTGACCGCGCGCCAGCATCGCTGGCCGGTAATACATCAGCAAAACGATCGTAGCGGGCATGCCATCGGTTTTCCTTTTGTTCCCACTACCGAAATTGCCAGGGTCCATCCGGTCGCCGGCGTGGTCATTGACGGTGGCGGAACGCCGGTCGCTAATGCCCGTGCTAATCGCCAAAGCTGGGCGCAGGTACTCGACTTTCTCGCTGACGCCGTCGCTGCCCATCGGGAGGAAACATGAGTGCCGCCCTCGAACTGCGCGGGGTCGGCCTGACCTATGCGACCCGGCGGGGTGAAATCGATGCTCTTAATGGTGTGGATTTACAGGTGGGCGATGGGGAGTTTGTTGCGTTGCTGGGGCCTTCCGGCTGTGGGAAATCCACCGTGCTTAAGCTTGCCGCCGGGCTGATAAACGCCACCCGTGGCGAGGTGTTACTGGCCTCACAGCCCGTTAACGGTCCAGGCCGCGATGCGGGTGTGGTGTTTCAGAAACCTAACCTGCTGCCGTGGAAAAGCGTGCTGGATAACATTCTTCTTCCTGCACGCACGCTGGGAATGCCACTCAAACCGGCGAAAGTCCGCGCCCGCCAGCTGCTCGATCTGGTGGGGCTGGCCGAGTTTGCAGGGGATTACCCTTTTGAGTTGTCGGGCGGGATGCAGCAGCGGGTGGGCATAGCCCGAATGCTGCTACACGATCCGCAGCTTTTATTGATGGATGAACCTTTTGCCGCGCTGGATGCGCTCTCGCGGGAGGCGCTAACGCTGGAGCTACAGCGCATCTGGGGGCAGCAACGTAAATCCGTGCTGTTCATTACTCACAGCATTCAGGAGGCGGTATTTCTCGCCGACCGGGTGCTGGTGATGTCGCCACGCCCTGGACGCATCGTTGAGGAACTGACCGTTCCGCTGGCGCGCCCACGAACCCTTGAAACGCTGGCCGATCCGCAATTTATGGCCCTGTGCCAGCATTTACGGAGGTATTTTACCCATGCGTAGATTTCTGCCGCTGCTGTATCCTGTTATTAGCCTCGTCGTATTGCTGCTGATCTGGGATGGCTGCGTGCGTTTTTTCGCCATTCCGGATTATTTGTTGCCCTCTCCGGCGGCGGTCTGGCAGGCGCTGCTTAATGGCTTTCGCGACGGTAGCCTGTGGCCGCATATCGCCACCACGCTGGGTGAAACGCTGAGCGGCTATGTGATCGGCAGCCTGCTGGCAATTGTGCTTGGCGTGACGCTGGCGGAGTCCCGCACCTTTGAGCAATTTGTTTATCCGCTGCTGATTGCCCTTCAGGCCACCCCAAAAGTGGCGCTGGGGCCGATCATTCTGGTGTGGTTCGGCTTTGGCATGCTGTCGAAAATCGTGCTGGTAACGCTAGTCTGTTTCTTTCCGCTGTTTGTCAATACCGTGAACGGCATTCGTCGTGCCGATGTCGACCTGCTGGATGCCTGCCGCGCGTTTTCGGCGTCGCGCATTTATCTGCTGTTTCACGTTAAGCTTCCCTCAGCGGCGGGAGAGATTTTTGCCGGGCTACAGATTGGTGTGGCGCTGGCGTTAATCGGGGCGGTGGTGGCGGAATTTTTGTCGGCACAGAGCGGGCTCGGCTATCTGATCGCCTCAAGCTCGGTCAGTATGAGTCTGTCGACCATGTTTGCTGGCGTCGTATTGCTGGCACTGATTGGCTTATGCGGCGCACAGACGGTGCGCTGGCTTCAGCAGCGGGTCGTATTCTGGGAGAGTGGCGCGACGGTACGTCACCGGCGACGCAAAATGCCAGGTGGCGAATAGTTTTTAGCGCTATTTTGCGGCGCGAAAATGTCTGCTGCGCCGCAAAATGCCACATTCGTCGCCCGTATTGTCCGATATTCGTCTAAGGTTTTCAGATGGTTGATTGCAGCGGATCCGCTGATCGCCTGGCCTAAGGAGAATAATCGATGACAATACCTGCTACGCGCCGCCCTTCTGTGCTGGCGCTGAACATTGCCCTCGGCACGCTGCTGTTCGCTGCCGGATCCGCACTGGCGGATGATGCGGTCAAACAACCGCCAGATATCCTGCTCGGCCCGCTTTTTACCGATGTGCAGAGCGCCAAACTGTTCCCCGATCAGAAGACCTTTGCCGATGCGATACCGAAAGGCGATCCGCTGATGATCCTCGCCGATTACCGGATGCAGCGCAGCCAGAAAGGTTTTGATCTGCGCCACTTTGTAGACGTGAACTTTACGCTGCCGGGCGAAGGCGACAAGTACGTGCCGCCTGCGGGCCAGAGTCTGCGCGCACATATCGACGACCTGTGGCCAGTGCTGACCCGCACCACCGATCGCGCGAGCAAGTGGGATTCCCTGCTACCGCTGCCCAAATCCTATGTGGTCCCCGGCGGGCGCTTCCGCGAGGTCTATTACTGGGACAGCTACTTCACCATGCTGGGTCTGGCAGAGAGCGGTCACTGGGATAAAATCGAGGATATGATCGCCAACTTCGCTTATGAAATTGACAACTTCGGCCATATTCCGAACGGCAACCGCAGCTACTATCTCAGCCGCTCGCAGCCGCCGTTCTTTGCGTTTATGGTGGAGTTGCTGGCCGATCACAAAGGCGATGAGGTGTTAAAACAGTATCTGCCGCAGCTGGAAAAAGAGCACAACTACTGGATGGAAGGCGCGGATTCGCTGGCCGCCGGGCAAAGCAATAAACGGGTGGTTAAGCTGGACGATGGCGCAGTGCTCAATCGCTACTGGGATGAGCGCGACGCGCCGCGTACTGAATCGTGGCTCGACGATGTGACCACCGCGAAAAATACGCCGAATCGTCCGGCGACCGAGGTTTATCGCGATCTGCGTGCCGGGGCGGCTTCCGGCTGGGACTTCAGCTCCCGCTGGATGGACGATCCGAATAAGCTCGGCACCCTGCGCACCACCAGCATCGTGCCGGTGGATTTGAACTCGCTGATGTTCAAGATGGAGAAAGTACTGGCCCGTGCCAGTAAAGCCGCCGGCGATAGCGCCAAAGCCAGTCAGTATGACGCCGAGGCCAGCGCGCGCCAGCGGGCGATGGAAACTTACCTGTGGAACGATAAAGAGGGCTGGTACGCCGATTACGATCTGAAAACGAAGAAGGTGCGTAATCAGCTTACTGCCGCCGCCCTCTTCCCGCTGTACGTGAATGCGGCGGCGAACGATCGGGCGGATAAAGTTGCCACCGCCACCGCATCACAGTTGCTGAAACCCGGCGGTATTACCACCACCACCGTCAATACCGGACAGCAGTGGGATGCGCCGAACGGCTGGGCCCCGCTCCAGTGGGTTGCGACCGAAGGTCTGCAAAATTACGGTCATGAAAAAGTGGCGATGGATGTCACCTGGCGCTTCCTGACCAACGTTCAGCACACTTACGACAGGGAGAAGAAGCTGGTGGAAAAATATGATGTCAGCTCCACGGGTACTGGCGGTGGCGGTGGCGAGTATCCGCTTCAGGATGGCTTCGGCTGGACTAACGGCGTAACGCTGAAAATGCTCGACCTGGTCTGTCCAAAAGAAAAACCCTGCGACAACGTACCTTCCTCTCGTCCTCAGGCGGCAAATGACGATGCACTGACCCAAAAACAGGCGCAGTAATCGCTCTGGCCCACTACCTGTTCTGGTAGTGGGTCCTCTCTTGCGTCATTAAATTTCCTTTTCTGATACCGACTTAATGCTGAATCCCTTGATTTGGCAAGGCTTTCTGCGCCTAAAACGCTTGAATACAGAAACGATAACAATAATAATTCGCATTCCATTGTTACGATTTTACACAACCCCGGAATGTGCGATGACCCGATTGATTGCTAAACGCTCCACGCTGGCCTGCGCCCTGGCGCTGGCGCTGCCCCCTCTTGCGCTGGCGGAAGAAACGGTGGTGGTGACCGCCGCTCCCGTTGAGTCTGCCGTTGCGCCAACCAAAGGCTACACCGCGAAAACCTCGCGCGGCTCCACTAAAACGGATGAACCGCTGATTACCACCGCTCAGTCGGTCTCGGTGGTCACGCGTCAGCAGATGGACGATCAAGGTGCCAATACCATCAGTCAGGCACTCAATTATACGCCGGGGGTGTACTCCAATTTTAGCGGCGGCGCGACCCGCTTTGATACCGTATCACTGCGCGGCTTCCACGGCGGCGACGTGGATAACCTGTTCCTCGACGGCATGCGCCTGATGAGCGACGGCGGCAGCCATAACGTGATTCAGATCGACCCGTGGTTTATTGAGCGCGTGGATGTGGTGAAAGGCCCGTCGTCGGCGCTGTATGGCCAGAGCGTGCCGGGCGGGCTGGTGAATTTGACCTCTAAGCGCCCGCAGTTTACGTCAGAGGGCCATTTCCGCCTGAGCGGAGGCACGCAGAATACCAAAGGCGGCGCGTTTGATTATACCGATGCCATCAACGACCAGTGGGCATACCGCATTATCGGCATGACCCGCACCAGCGATACCCAGTACGACCATACTCGCGAAGAGCGTTATGCCATCTCGCCTTCCCTGCTGTGGCAGCCGGACACCGACACCAGCCTGCTGCTGCGTGCGTATCTGCAAAAAGATCCGTCCGCCGGCTATCACGGCTCGCTGCCGCTGGACGGTACGCGCTACGCGCACAACGGTCGCAAACTGTCGAACAGCACCAATGAAGGCGATCCGGGCGATGGCTATAAGCGCCGCGAGCAGATTTACAGCATGGAGTTTGACCACCAGTTTGATGATATCTGGTCGGTGCATTCCAGCGGCAGCTACACCCACTCCAACGTCTCGCTGGATCAGGTCTACCAGGTCGGCTGGATCGACGGTACAGACAATCTGGCGCGCGGTTACAGTGGCTCGCGCGGATCGCTGGACGCCTGGTCTACCGACAACCGTGTTCAGGCTGATTTCACCACCGGTGAGGTGGCACACACCGTCGTCCTCGGCGGAGAATATCACCGCTTCCGCAATGATTTGTGGACCGGCGCTGGCGACGCCGCCGCGCTGAACCCGTATACCGGCTATACGCCGCAAACCGGACACACCATTACCTACAGCGACTATAACAACCGCCGTTACTATCAGACCGGGGCGTATCTACAGGATGAGATGGTGTGGAACCGCTGGCATCTTGACTTATCCGGGCGCTTCGACCGCATCGTGTCTGAGCAGATCAGCGACAGCAACGGCACCAAAAGCCGTCGCTCGGACGATCATGTCAGCACGCGCGCATCACTGCTTTATGCCTTCGAAAACGGTTTATCACCGTATATCAGCTATAGCGAAGCCATCACCCCGGCAACGCTGGCGGGTGCCGACGGTACGCTGCTCAAACCCACGACCGCCGAGCAGTATGAAGCCGGTCTGAAGTTCCAGCCGCCGGGTACGTCCGATCTGTATAGCGTGGCGATTTATGATTTAACGCAGAAAGATGTGGCAACCCGCGATATTAACATCGCCACCGCGACCTTTATTCCGGCCGGTAAGGTGCATTCGCAGGGCGTGGAGCTGGAAGCACGTAATCAACTCACCCCTGAGCTGAGCACCATTGCGTCGTACACCTGGAACCGTCTGCGCTTCCAGGACTCACTCGACGGCAACGACGGGAATATGCCGCAGCTGACGCCGGATCAGATGGCCTCGTTCTGGGCGCACTATCAGTTTGCGGGCGGGATCAGTGTCGGCACCGGCGTGCGTTATATCGGTAAGCAGTGGGCCGACGATCAGAATACCGAGCGTCTGCCATCAACGACCCTGCTGGATGCGTCGGTGCGAGCCGATCTGGGCGCATGGACGCCATCCCTGAAAGGGGCGTTTGTCCAGGTCAACGCTAACAACCTGACCGATCGTGACTATGTTGCGGGCTGTTATGGTACGGGAAACTGCTATGTGGGAGCGGAACGTAGCGTGATTGCGACGGTAGGTTACGACTTTTGATGAATGTGCCGGGCAGCAGAAGCTGCCCGGCGAAAACGGCAATGCAGGTTATCGGCGTACCATACGGAAGATAGCCAGGACCACAATGGCACCCACCACCGCGACCATAAAGCTACCCAGGTTAAAGCCGCTTACCGGGCCACCAATACCAAACAGCGTACTCAGCCAGCCACCGACCACCGCACCAATAATCCCGAGGATACAGGTGAGGAAGAAACCACCACCATCGCGTCCCGGCATGATCAGTTTGGCAATAATACCTGCGATAAGTCCAAATACGATCCAGGCAATAATACCCATTAGTCCATCCTCCTGTAAGTCACACAAAATGCAGGTGTTGTTTCCCTGCGCTAACGTTTCAAGTATAGGTAGATCCTGATAAAAGTGCGGCGAAGGAGAAAATTTTTCTCACTGGCAAAAAAATAAATCGCTGCTATGAAGTTCTGCCGCCAGCCGCCGATACTTCAGCAAAGAAATATCATCAGGGAATTATTGAGCGTGACTCATCACAGTGAACAATTTCTTAAACAGAACCCGCTGGCGGTACTGGGCGTGCTGCGCGATCTGCATAAGCAGCAGATTCCGATCCGCGTGTGCTGGGCGTCCGGACAGTTTATCAGTCGCATTCTGGACGTGACGCAGGAACAGCTGATCATCGATTTCGGCAGCCAGGATTATGAAAATAGCGCCGTTCAGCGCGCGCAGAATATTGAGATCACCGCCGAAACCCAGGGCGCGAAGGTGGAATTTCACCTGCCCGCGCTGCGTAGCGCCGCCTGGCAGCAGCTTCCGGCGTTCGTCACCCCCCTGCCGCCGTCGCTGTGGTTTTTGCAGCGCCGGGAATATTTTCGCATCAGCGCACCGCTACATCCGGCCTATTTCTGTCACGCAAAACTTGCCGATAACAGTGTCATTCGCTTCCGTTTATACGATTTGTCGCTGGGCGGGATGGGCGCATTAATGGACAACGCGCCGCCGGACAGTTTGCAGCCAGGCGCGCGTCTGTCACAAATTGAACTGGATATGGGTGAATGGGGGCGTTTTCATTTTGATGTGCAGCTGATTGCCATTACCGAGCGCAAGGTGGTGGACGGCAAGAATGAAACCATCAGCACGCCGCGCCTGAGTTTTCGCTTCCTTAACGTCAACCCGGCGGCGGAACGCGAGCTCCAGCGGATTATTTTCTCGCTGGAGCGCGAGGCGCGCGAACGCGCCAAAAAAGTCCGCTGATTACATGGCGTCCATCGCTTTCTGTACCTTCCAGATGTAGCGCGGAGCCTGCGGCGATGGATGCTTGTCGGCAACGTGCTCAACAAATTCGTCCGGGCTTAAATCGTTAATCTCTTCAATCGCTTCTTTGCGATCGGACGAAAAGGTTCTGAGCAATGCGCCTGCCCCGTTGGCATACGCCACCACCAGCGCGTATTGCATGGTTTCCGGATTTTTGATGCCCGCCAGCGCGCCGTGTTCCAGAATGCTCAAATAGGCGGTGCCCATGGAGATATTGCGTTCCGGATTTTTCAGCTCGCTGGTGGACGGCTGCCCACTCCAGCCCATATGGCGATACACGTCACGCCCCGACGTTGAGGCTTTAAGCTGCATCAATCCTACGGCATTAGATTTGCTGACTACCGTCGGATTACCGCCGGATTCGATGGCGATAATCGCCGTAATCAGCCGCGGGCTGACACCCCACGCCTCACCCGCTTTCTGGCTTATCGGCATCCATTGCATTGCCCGTTTCACCGGCACTTCAGGGTTCCACGGCGGGTTGGTATAATCCTGTTTTGACGAACATCCGGCCAGTAATACAATCAAAAAAGCAAACCATCTTAATTTCACGCATCAATCCTTTTATACCTGCGATCCGCCGCTGCGGATGACAACGGTTGGGGTTAAATGCATGATAACCGTTTCATTCCCAGCAAGGAAATGCCATGTCTCTGATTCATCTTATTGCCCCCTCCGGCTATTGCATTAACCAGGCTGCTGCCGCACGCGGCGTTGAACGTCTCGAAGCCGCCGGGCATCAGGTGGAAAATCGTGAGGCTATTCTGCGCCGCGAGCAGCGTTTTGCTGGTACGGAGCAGGCCAGACTGGCGGATATTAACAGTCTGGCGACCCTTGAAGGGCAAAACCGGATCGTGATGGCGGTACGCGGTGGCTACGGGGCCAGCCGTCTGCTGGAGGATATCGACTGGTCAGCCCTGGTCGCACGCCAGCAGCAGGATCCGCTGTTGATTTGTGGCCACAGTGATTTCACCGCCATTCAGATGGGCCTGCTGGCGGCCGGTAACGTGATCACCTTCAGCGGCCCGATGCTGGCCGGCAATTTCGGGGCTGAAACGCTGGACGCGTTTACCGAATACCATTTCTGGCAGGCGCTGCGTAATCCTGTCTTTACGCTTGAGTGGAGCAGCGACGGCCCGGATTGTCAGGCGTCGGGTATACTGTGGGGCGGCAATCTGGCGATGCTGGTCTCACTTATCGGCACCCCCTGGCTGCCCACGATTGAAAATGGCATTCTGGTGGTCGAAGACATTAACGAACATCCGTTCCGCGTTGAGCGTATGCTGCTCCAGCTTCATTATGCGGGCGTCCTTAACCGCCAGCAGGCCATCGTGCTCGGCAGTTTTAGCGGCGTTGCCGCCAATGACTATGACGCCGGTTACGATCTCCAGAGTATGTGCCGCTATTTACGTTCGCGCCTTCGCGTGCCCGTCATTAGCGGTCTGGATTTTGGTCATGAGCCGCGCACCGTGACGTTACCGCTGGGGGCACAAGCGACGCTGGTTCAACACGGGGCAACCTCGACGCTGACGGTAAGCGGTCATCCGGTGCTAAATACCTAAAAAAAATCCATTCATGGCACGTATTAGTCTCATCGAATTCTTGCAAATATGGTAACTTTTTTGTAAAGACCATTCACGAAGATGAGGAGTACGTGAACTTTGGACGCCACGGCGATAATTAGTCTGTTCATTCTGGGTTCGGTGTTAATCACCAGTAGCATTTTATTGAGTTCATTTTCGTCGCGTCTTGGTATTCCTATCCTGGTTATCTTTCTGGCTATCGGCATGCTGGCAGGTGTCGATGGCATTGGCGGCATTCCCTTCGATAACTATCCGCTGGCCTATATGATCAGTAACCTGGCGCTGGCGGTGATCCTGCTTGATGGCGGGATGCGTACCCAGGCCAGTTCGTTTCGCGTGGCGCTGGGCCCGGCCATTTCGCTGGCGACGGTCGGCGTGTTGATCACCTCCGGGCTGACGGGCATGATGGCGGCGTGGCTGTTTCAGCTCAATATGATTGAAGGTCTGCTGATCGGCGCGATTGTCGGCTCGACCGATGCGGCGGCAGTGTTTTCGCTGCTTGGCGGTAAGGGGCTTAATGAGCGTGTGGGGTCGACGCTGGAGATTGAATCCGGCAGTAACGATCCGATGGCGGTGTTTTTAACCATCACTCTGATTGAGATGATCCAGCAGCATGAAACCGCGCTGAGCTGGATGTTCGTGGTGCATATTATTCAGCAGTTCGGGCTGGGTATTGTGATTGGGCTTTCCGGCGGTTATCTGTTACAGCAGATGATTAACCGTATTAGCCTGCCTGGCGGATTGTACCCGCTGCTGGCGCTGAGCGGCGGGATCCTGGTGTTTGCCCTGACCACCTCCCTTGACGGCAGCGGCATTCTGGCGGTGTATCTGTGCGGATTCTGGCTGGGGAATCGTCCTATCCGCAACCGCTTTGGCATTCTGCAAAACTTTGATGGTCTGGCCTGGCTGTCGCAGATTGGCATGTTCCTGGTGCTGGGCCTGCTGGTGACGCCATCGGATCTGCTGCCCATTGCCGTGCTGGCGCTGATTTTGTCGGCATGGATGATTTTCGTCGCTCGCCCGCTGTCGGTGTTCGCCTCCCTGCTGCCGTTTCGCGGGTTTAATCTGCGCGAGCGTATTTTTATCAGCTGGGTGGGCCTGCGCGGCGCGGTGCCGATTATTCTGGCCGTATTCCCGATGATGGCGGGTCTGGAAAACGCGCGGCTGTTTTTTAACGTCGCTTTCTTCGTGGTGCTGATTTCGCTGCTGTTACAGGGAACGTCGCTCGGCTGGGCCGCGAAAAAGGCCAAAGTGGTGGTGCCTCCCGTCGGCTGGCCGGAATCGCGTGTCGGGCTGGATATTCACCCGGATAATCCGTGGGAGCAGTTTATTTATCAACTTAGCGCCGATCAGTGGTGCGTCGGTGCCGCCCTGCGCGATCTGCATATGCCGCGTGAAACGCGCATCGCCGCGCTGTTTCGCGACAATGCGCTGCTGCATCCGACCGGCAGCACGCGGCTGCGGGAAAACGATGTGCTGTGCGTGATTGGCCGCGAGCGCGATCTCCCGGCGCTCGGTAAATTATTCAGCCATTCACCGCCGGTATCGCTCGATCAGCGTTTCTTTGGCGACTTTATCCTTGAAGCCAGCGCCAAATTCGCCGATGTGGCGATGATTTATGGGCTGGAAGGCGGGGAAGAGTTCCGTGATAGCCAGCAGTCGCTGGGTGAGATTGTGCAGCGTCTGCTCGGTGCTGCGCCGGTGGTGGGCGATCAGGTGGAATTTGCGGGGATGGTGTGGACGGTGGCGGAAAAAGAAGATAACGACGTGCGCAAAGTCGGCGTGCGCGTGGCGGAAGATGAATCGGTAGGATGACATGCCGCTAGCGGCCAGAGACACTGGCTATTGTGGGCGCTATGCCGGGAGGCGGCTTCGCCTTGCCCGGCCTACGGTAAAGGTTGATTCTGGCATTAAGAGCGTAGGCCCGGTAAGCGCAGCGCCACCGGGCATGAGGTACGGCGTTGGCTATTGTGGGCGTTATGCCGCGAGGCGGCTTCGCCTTGCCCGGCCTACGGTAAAGGTTGATTCTGGCATTAAGAGTGTAGGCCCGGTAAGCGCAGCGCCACCGGGCATGAGGTACGGTGTTGGCTATTGTGGGCGCTATGCCGGGAGGAGGCTTCGCCTTGCCCGGCCTACAGTAAAGGTTGATTCTGGCATTAAGATTGTAGGCCCGGTAAGCGCAGCGCCACCGGGCATGAGGTACGGCGTTGGCTATTGTGGGCATCATGCCGGGAGGCGGCTTCGCCTTGCCCGGCCTACGGTAAAGGTTGATTCTGGCATTAAGATTGTAGGCCCGGTAAGCGCAGCGCCACCGGGCAGGCGGCACAGGGTGAGCAAATTGGTTAATGATGAGAACCGGTTTCACTCTCAGGAATGCAGTTGCTTTAATTCTCGCTCACTCAAACCGGTGACTTCCAGAATGACGTCGTGTGATATACCCCGTTGCAATAAGTTACGGGCTATTTTCAGCGCTTCATTAATTCGCCCTTTTTCCATGCCTTTTTCAATCCCTTTCTCAATCCCTTTCTGTTCCAGTTGTTGTGCAATGGTCATGAGTTTATCTCCGTGCTGCGGCACACGCTGTGCCAGTTCGCGTAAAAAAGCGTCTGCGTCTGCCGATTCCCCTACCTGTATAATGTAGTTTACCAGCGATATTACCTGTTGTCCGGTATTGTAATCCGCCCGCAAAACCCGCCCCAGTTTGTCAATAAGTTCAATTAAATCGCGCTGATAAATGTGTTTTTGTAGCAGTGTGAGCGCCGCCATGCTGCGATTTTCCATGATCTCATCGTCCGGGATGACCGTGACATCCACCAGCGGAAAGGCATTATTATATAATTTTTCAGCCAACGCAGGGTTATCAAATTCCTGAAGCCAGCACGTAGAGTATGGATAAGGGCTGCGTTTTCCGGCATAAAACAGCACCGGGATCACCAACGGTAATTTTTGATGTCCGGCATCCAGATGGCGCTGCATCGCACCGATTGCATACCGCATCAGGCGAAATGCCATGTGGCTGTCGGGCCTGCTTTGATGCTCAATCAGTACATGAATGTAGCCCTTCCCCGTGGTGGTTTTAAGGCTGTACAGGACATCGCTATAATATGGGCGCAAATCATCTTCAAGAAACGATCCTGATTCCAGTTTCAGGGTATTTAAATCACAATGGCTGCGCAGCTCGGTGGGTAAATGCAGTTCCATAAAATCTCTGGCGGTGTCAGGATGCGCCAGAAACTGTTTAAACATCGCATCATGGGGAGTGGGTGTGGCCTGTTTTTTCTTCATGTTCGCGGTTCCTTTGCTTAACCACTGTATATTACCACAGTGCTTTATATCTTATAGAGTGTATTTTTCATTAAGGATGATGACGGTATGCAGAAAAAAATTGGCCTCCTGCCGGTACTGGCACTGCTGCTATCAGGCGGATACTGGCTCAATATTGCGCAGCGCCGGAGCGATCCGGCGCATAAAAAACAGGTTGTGGAGATTTATGCTGGTTTGCACGTCAATAACGCAGAATTCAGATTTGAAAACGGGCCTGCCAGAGAGCGAATTTCAGGCAGACCTGCACAGCGCGTCCAGGCAACAGTAAGCGAGTACATCACCAGCCAATAGCCCCCCAGCAAACGTTACACCGTCACAACGGGCACACGTGCTGCCAGGGCGCACATTAATTCATACCCGATAGTGCCAGCGGCGGCTGCAACCTCATCAATTTTAATCTCCTGCCCCCACAACTCAACCGAGGTGCCAATGCCTGCCTGGGGACAAGGCGTAAGATCCACCGCCAGCATATCCATTGATACCGCGCCAATCAGCCGGGTGCGCACGCCGTCTACCAGCACTGGCGTGCCGTCAGGTGCATGGCGCGGATAACCATCGGCATAGCCACAGGCGACAATCCCAATCCGCTGCTCTCCACCTGCGCGATAACGGCTACCGTAGCCGACCGTGTCTCCTGCTTTCAAATTCTGCACGCCGATGATTTCGCTGCGCAGCGTCATCACTGGCTTCAGGCCGCTGTCGGCGATATCCTGCCACTGTCCTGAAGGCGAGGCACCGTACAGCACAATACCTGGTCGTACCCAGTCAAAATGGGCTTCTGGATGCCATAACGTCGCCGCCGAATTAGACAGCGAGCGTGGCGCGTCAATTCCCTCGGCCCCCTGTTCAATACGCTGCATGGCATGGGTGATGCCGTCCGGTTTTTCCGCATCGGCAAAATGCGCCATCAGCGTCAGTCCGCCGACGTTGCGCAGGCCTCGCAGCTGCTGCCAGACCGTGTGAACGCGATCCGGCATAAAACCGAGACGGTTCATACCGCTGTTGATTTTCAAATAAACATCCAGCGGCGCATGCAGACGGGCGTTCTGAATCACTTTAATTTGCCAGTTGCTGTGTATGCTGGTCGTCAGACGGTACTTATCAAACAGCTCCAGCTCATCAGCGTGGAAGAACCCTTCCAGCATCAGGATCGGCCCTTTCCAGCCGCGCTCGCGTAACAGAATCGCCTCTTCCAGATTGAGCAGCGCAAAGCCATCGGTCGCACCCAGGGCGTTCCAGACGCGATCCAGTCCATGTCCGTACGCGTTCGCCTTCACGACCGACCAGATACGGGCATCAGGCGCGGCGCGGCGAACAATAAGCAAATTCTGCCGCAGCGCGCTGAGATCCAGCGTGGCAAGAACAGGTCGGGACATAACGGCTCCTTATGAGTGTGCACCGTGCAAATGCGTGGAAGATGACGGTCTGAAACCCGCCCCGTAGCGCGCCACGCCAAGATCGTCGAACGGAATGGCGGGCGTCCGCCCGGAGATAAGATCGCTGATAAGCTGGCCGGAACCGCAGGCCATGGTCCAGCCCAGCGTACCGTGGCCGGTATTCAGCCACAGATTTTTATATGCCGTGCGCCCGACGATTGGTGTGCCGTCCGGCGTCATTGGCCGCAGACCGGTCCAGAAGGTCGCCTGTTCAACCTGCCCGCCGCGTGGAAAGAGATCGCGAACCACCATTTCCAGCGTTTCCCGGCGCGGCTGTAATAGCTGGGTATTAAAGCCGACAATCTCCGCCATCCCGCCGACGCGAATACGCTGCTCAAAACGGGTAATGGCGATTTTGTAGGTTTCATCAAGGATAGTTGAAACGGGCGCACCATCCTCTTCGGCAATGGGAATGGTCAGCGAGTAGCCCTTCAGCGGATAGACCGGAATATCGACCAGCCCTTTGAGCATTGAGGTTGAGTACGAGCCAAAGGCCATCACGTAGGCATCGGCTTTGACAATCTCATCCCCGCATTTCACCGCGTAAATTTTGTTACTTTCATACAGTAGCCGATCCACCGGCGTGTTATAGCGGAAGACCACGCCGGCCTGCTGCGCCATTTCCGCCAGACGCTGACTGAAAAGCTGGCAGTCGCCGGTTTCGTCATTCGGCAGCCGCAGCCCGCCGGTAAGACGGTGCGAGACTTCCGCCAGCGCAGGCTCGGCTTCCGCCAGACGGCTGGCTTCCAGCAACTGATACGGCACGCCCGCCTCTTCCAGCACCGCAATATCCCGCGCGGCATTTTCATACTGCTGCGCGGTGCGGAATAACTGAAGCGTGCCGCCCTGCCGCCCTTCGTACTGGATGCCAGTCTCAGCACGCAGCGCCTTCAGGCAATCGCGACTATACTCGGCCAGACGCACCATTCGCCCTTTGTTTTCCATATAGTGCCGGGTGTCGCAGTTGCACAGCATTTGCCACATCCATTTAAGCTGAGACGGCGTGCCGTCGAGCGAGATGGCCAGCGGCGCGTGGCGCTGAAACATCCACTTAATAGCCTTGAGCGGCACACCGGGCGCGGCCCACGGTGCAGCATAGCCGGGGGAAATTTGTCCGGCGTTGGCGGCGCTGGTCTCCAGTGCCGGGCCGGATGCCCTGTCGATTACCGTTACGTCATGCCCTGCCTGACGTAAATACCAGGCGCTGGTCACGCCTACAACGCCACTTCCCAGTACGACAACGTGCATATCCACTCCATCATGAGTAAAAGAACAATCGTCTGATTACAAATTGATAACCCAGATGAAAATATTATTCAACATTCGACTTTTTTATGGTGAGCTACCTCACATCATGCCCGTCAGCTATGGAAAGCCTGCTTTTGGCATCTCCTGCTGGAGGTTATTTTTATCCAGCATAAAAAACCGCCAAACAACTATTTTTTATTACGTTGCGTGGGAAAGGCGGTAAAGAAAAGATTTCTCACCCTGCACGCATTTTATCCGGTGTTCTATGCTTGAAATGAGGCTCTCCAGACAGAGAGGGTCGCCAACAATGAGGGCGCGCTAATGGCAACGATTGATTCCATGAATAAGGACACGATACGTTTGAGCGATGGACCCGACTGGACGTTTGAGCTACTGGAAGTTTATCTCCAGGAGATCGATCGTGTCGCAAAACACTATCGGCTGGATACCTACCCGCACCAGATTGAAGTCATCACCTCAGAGCAGATGATGGACGCCTATTCCAGCGTCGGGATGCCGATTAACTATCCGCACTGGTCGTTCGGCAAAAAATTCATTGAGACGGAGCGCCTGTATAAGCACGGTCAGCAGGGGCTGGCGTATGAGATTGTGATCAATTCCAATCCCTGCATCGCCTATCTGATGGAAGAAAACACCATCACCATGCAGGCGCTGGTGATGGCGCACGCCTGCTACGGCCATAACTCCTTCTTTAAAAATAACTATCTGTTCCGTAGCTGGACCGATGCCAGTTCCATCGTCGATTATCTGATTTTCGCGCGTAACTACATTACCCAGTGCGAAGAACGCTACGGTGTGGATGAGGTCGAGAAGCTACTCGATTCCTGTCACGCTCTGATGAATTACGGTGTGGATCGCTACAAACGTCCGCAGAAAATCTCGCTCCAGGAGGAGAAGGCGCGGCAAAAAAGCCGTGAAGAGTATCTGCAAAGCCAGGTGAATACCCTGTGGCGCACGCTGCCTAAACGCGAAGAAGAACGAGCGGTGATTGAAGCGCGGCGCTATCCCTCCGAGCCGCAGGAGAATCTGCTCTATTTTATGGAGAAGAATGCGCCGCTACTGGAACCGTGGCAGCGTGAGATCCTGCGTATCGTGCGCAAGGTCAGCCAGTATTTTTATCCGCAAAAACAGACGCAGGTGATGAACGAAGGCTGGGCCACGTTCTGGCACTACACTATCCTCAACCATCTTTATGATGAAGGAAAAGTGACCGAGCGGTTTATGCTGGAGTTTTTGCACAGCCACACCAACGTGATTTTCCAGCCGCCGTATAACAGTCAGTGGTATAGCGGGATTAACCCTTATGCGCTGGGATTTGCAATGTTCCAGGACATCAAACGGATTTGCCAGTCGCCAACGGAAGAGGATAAATACTGGTTCCCGGATATTGCCGGTTCAGACTGGCTGGAAACGCTGCATTTCGCGATGCGTGATTTTAAAGACGAGAGTTTTATCAGCCAGTTCCTCTCACCGAAGGTCATGCGCGATTTCCGTCTGTTTAGCGTGGTGGATGACGATCATCACAACTATCTGGAGATCTCCGCCATTCACAATGAAGAGGGTTATCGCGAACTGCGCTCTCGCCTCTCCTCGCAGTACAACCTGAGCAACCTTGAGCCGAATATTCAGGTCTGGAATGTGGATTTGCGCGGAGACCGTTCACTGACCCTGCGTTATATTCCGCACAATCGCGTCCCGCTGGATAAGGGGCGGCGCGAGGTGTTGAAACACGTGCATCGTCTGTGGGGATTTGATGTGCAGCTGGAACAGCAGAATGCCGATGGCAGCGTTGAACTGCTGGAGCGCAGTTCGTCGAAGATGAGTTCGCTGTAAGACAGAAGTTGCGCCGGGTGAGCATCGTGCCTCACCCGGCCAGCCCGTTGATTACCGGCCCTGAATGGCTAAATCGCCCGGCAGCGTTTTTTGCATCCGATGCCAGATCTCACCGCTTTCACGTCCATAGCGACGGATCGTTTCATACACTTGCTCATGCAGGCTCTGCTCGCAAAGCTCCACCAGGCGATGATAAAACCCCAGCGCCAGGCTGCGGGCTTCAGGGTTGGCGAAGTAGTGGCGACCAATGCGCGTATACAATCCTTTCATGCCATTGAGGATCAGACCATAAATCGGATTGCCGGAGGCAAAGGCCAGCCCACGAAAGATGTTGTAATCCAGCTCAGCAAAGGCATCGGCATGATCTTCAATTGCCCTGGCGCTATTCAGCACCTCCAGCGCACGCTCCGGATGCTGACGGAAAGCGGTGCGGATAAAGATGGTTGAAATATTGGTGCGTACCGAGAGCAAATTGTCGATCAGTTGCGGGACGCTCTCGTGATCGAGGCGCGCCAGCGTTTCGAGGATATTCAGCCCGGACGTTTCCCAGAAATTATTCACTTTTGTCGGCTTACCGTGCTGAATGGTCAGCCAGCCATCACGTGCCAGGCGTTGCAATACTTCACGTAAAGTCGTGCGCGTTACGCCAATTAATTCAGAGAGTTCGCGTTCAGCAGGCAGAATAGATCCCGGAGGGAAACGGCTATTCCAGATGCTTTCAATAATGTACTCTTCAGCGAAACCCGCCGGGCTTTGCGCCTTAATTACCATAGTGATGTTTCCATTACTCAGCGTTGCAACGTTCACTCATCATACCAGAGCTCCCCCGAGGCAGATAGCACGGATAATCAATTAAAAAGGGATCGCCGTTTCATTTCTCAGCTTTTATTTCGTCGGCTGGCATATCGATTTCTTATCCTTCGCTGGCAGCATTATCGTTTGATTTGACTTTCTGCATAGTAAGTACGCATTTACGCAATATTTTCTGTGCTGCTAGTGGCGTCCTGAATGATTTCGTTTACACTGCGGTCTCTTAGCATGTTCCAGGGAAATGATTATGTTGCGATTTTTAAACCAGTGCTCACGCGGTCGCGGAGCATGGTTGTTGATGGCGCTGACCGCCTTTGCGCTGGAGATGGTCGCGCTGTGGTTCCAGCACGGTATGCTGCTCAAGCCCTGCGTGCTGTGTATTTACGAACGTAGCGCGCTGTTCGGTGTGATGGGCGCGGGTCTGGTCGGTGCGATAGCGCCTAAAACGCCGCTGCGCTACGTCGCGATCTTCATCTGGCTGTATAGCGCCTGGCGCGGTGTCCAACTGGCGTGGGAACACACCATGATCCAGCTGCATCCGTCGCCGTTCCAGACCTGTGACTTTGCTGCACGCTTCCCGAGCTGGCTGCCGCTGGACAAATGGCTGCCGCAGGTGTTCGTTGCCTCCGGTGACTGTGCCGAGCGTCAATGGTCGTTCCTGACGCTGGAAATGCCGCAATGGCTGCTCGGTATTTTTGCCGCTTACCTGGTTATCGCGGTTCTGGTGCTGATTGCTCAGCCCTTTAAGCCGAAAAAACGCGATCTGTTCGGCCGTTAATTCGGCGTTATCCACACAACTCGTTTGTAAGCCCGGTAAGCGCAGCGCTACCGGGCTTTTTGTTTATCGCAGGCGCACCCGCGGTAAATCAGAAAAGCGCGTGGTATAGCGCGGCGAGAGCATTTCACGCTTCATCTGCCACTGCTGCTCAATGCCCTGCCCGGCAAAAAATAGCGTTCCTCTCCCCTGTTTCTTATTCAGCGCATCCAGTACCGCCATCAGCGGCTCGCTATTGACGCGTGGCGCATTGCTGTCAAACAGGTTGAGCTGCGCAACCCCCTGGCTGAAAAAGTCGCTGAGCATAACGCCTGCTTTTTGATAGCGATGCCCTTCCCGCCAGATGGCGTCAAGGCACTTTATGGCTGCGTCGATAATGTCACGCGTATCCTGGGTGGGAACATGAAGGCGCAGGGAAGCGCTGTTGTCATAGCGCGCGGGATACGGATCGAAGGGCGAGGTTTTAATAAACACGGAAATAAAGCGGCAGTATTGATGCTGACCGCGCATTCTTTCAGCCGCCCGCGAAGCATACCAGCTTACCGCTTCACGCATGGGCTGATAATCGCTTAGACGCTCGCCAAAAGAGCGGGAGCACATGATCTCCTGCTTCTCGGGGATGAATTCGTCTATTTGCAGGCAGGATTCGCCGCGAAGTTCACGGACGGTTCTTTCCAGAATGACGCTAAAGTGCTTTCTGATAAAACGGATATCAGCATCGGCCAGTTGCAGCACATTTTCGATACCCATTATTGCCAGTTTTTTGGCGATCCGCCTGCCCACGCCCCACACCTCGTCAACCGGCAGATGGGCCATCAGTTTACGCTGGCGTTCAGGATTTGACAGGTCGACCACCCCTCTGGTTTGCGGCCATTTTTTAGCGGCATGGTTCGCCAGCTTAGCCAGCGTTTTCGTCGGTGCAATACCCACGCCGACGGTTAAATGGGTTCTCTGGCGCAGGATGCTCTGCACTTCCAGGCCAAACGCCGTCAGATCCCGGCAGTGATTAACCCCGGACAGATCGCAAAAAGCCTCATCGATACTGTACACCTCAATACCGGGCATGATCTCTTCCAGAATCGACATCACCCGCTGACTCATGTCGGCGTAAAGCTCATAATTGCTGCTGAAAACCGCTATCCGGTGCTGCTGAAAAAGCGCCCTTTGCTTAAAATACGGCTCTCCCATTTTGATCCCCAGCCGCGCGGCCTCGACGCTGCGGGCAATGACGCAACCGTCGTTATTCGACAGCACCACCACGGGCCACTCTTTTAAATCGGGTCGGAACACCTTTTCGCAGCTGGCATAAAAAGAATTCACATCTACCAGCGCAAACATGGTCAGCCCGTCGCTTTGACGATGTAAGTGACGACGCCGAATATCTCCAGCGCCTCGTCACGGCCGATCAGGATGGGAGCGTAGGCTTTATTGAGCGGGTTTAAGCGGATGACCGGACGTAACTGGAGCTGCTTTACCGTAAACTCCCCCTCTACCGAGGCGATAACGATGTCGCCATGTTCCGCCGTTCTTGAGCTATCGACGATAAGTAAATCCCCGTCGCTGATACCCCCTTCAATCATGGAGTCGCCGGAAGCGCGGACAAAATAGGTGGCGCTGGGATGGTGAATCATCAGTTCATTGAGGTCGATGCGCTGTTCGACATAGTCCTGCGCAGGCGAAGGAAAACCGCACTGGACCAGGTCGCTGAATAAGGGCAGCAAAACGACCGGACGCAGTTCCGCTGGTTGAATAAACATCAAAATGAACACCTCAATGAATTACTGTATATTTAAACAGTAATTTGAGTTGCCTTTGAGATCAAGACAGGGAATAACTATTAATTTCCGACACTGAAACAAACCACTCATGAGGGCGGCGAAAGGCCGTGCTTTTGACGTAATCCGTAGTGATCGCGCAGCGCTTTTTCGAGACCCGCACGCGATATGATCAGAAAAACGCGCTCGCCGGGCACGGTTAAGCGATACTCGCGCCCTTCGTATGCCTGCGAAATTTGATACTATCTGCCCAGGTAAAAAATCCAGTTCATGCCACTAATCTCGTTGAATTTATAAAAACCTTTTAAGGATATACGTAAAACCTATGGTCGGACTGGAGAGGCATCCCATTTTTACCAATTATTACTGGCAAAACATCGGCGTACTGTCAGCGATAGCAGATATTTAAAAATGGCACACAAAAAAGAGTAACCTGTAAGCAAAAGTAAGCAGCAGCACGTTTATAGCGCAAATTAAAACGCCGATAAAAATATCGTAGATAAAAAAATGGGTAATTTTCATATTGTTATAAATGAGCACTCCCTCAGCGAAGCGGTAATGTCCACTAAGCGAAACGGCAATAAAATTTTTATTATAATTTGACGGTCTGGCTTTTTAGACTAACTTTAAATACTGAAAGCAGTCGATATGCATCATAAGTATCGATTATATGTCTAACATACAGTGGAGATATATTATGGCTGAACATCGTGGTGGTTCCGGTAACTTTAAAGACGATCCGCAGAAAGCTTCTGAAGCCGGTAAGAAAGGCGGGCAAAGCAGCAGCGGCGGCGGCGGTAACTTCAAAGACGATCCGCAGAAAGCCTCTGAAGCCGGTAAAAAAGGCGGACAGAGCAGCGGTGGTAAAAAATAAGGCTGCTGAATAACGCTTGAAAGCAATGTAAAGTTACAACTGAAAATACATTATTTTTATAGCTGAATGGCGAGTCATTATTGGCTCGCCAGATTTATTATTCTTTCCTTGTTTATTACTCTTACCTTGCCGTAATTTCGCGCCATTAAGACTCGCTGATTTGAATAAAAACCAGCGATGAGTTGTCCATTTTTATTACGGTTATTCAACTTAATTCGGAGAGCGATCATGACTAATCAAGAAAATTATCATGACTGGTTGCGTGACGCGCATGCTATGGAAAAACAAGCAGAATCTATGCTTGAAGCCATGGCTAAAAGGATCGATAACTATCCCGATCTGAGAGCGCGTATTGAACAACATTTATCCGAAACTAAACACCAGATTACCCTGCTTGAAGGCGTAATCGAACGCAATAATATTTCCCGTTCGGTAGTCAAAGATTCGATGAGTAAAATGGCGGCGTTCGGCCAGTCTATTGGCGGGGTGTTTACCTCTGACGAAATTGTCAAAGGCGCAATCAGCAGTTATGTTTTCGAGCAGTTCGAAATTGCCTGCTATACATCGTTAATTGCCGCAGCCGAGCAGGCAGGCGATATCGAAGGGGTTTCCGTGTTTAAGACCATTCTTGCCGAGGAAGAAGCCATGGCAAAATGGGCGCTGGATCACCTTCCCGACGTCACGCAGCAGTTCCTTCTGCGTTCTGAAGCGCCCGGTGTCGAAGCCAAAAAGTAACCGCAACGGTCTTCTGCTTTTAAAAGAAAAGGTCACGCTCAGGCGTGACCTTTATTTATGTGTTTTCGTGGGCCTTAGAAAAAGCAACGCGACAGGAGCCACCGAGTGCATTACTTTAACGCCCACGAAAACAACTCTGCCGCCTGGTGTTGGCGTTCCAGCAGAGTCAGCGGAAATTTTACGCGCATAAAAATATTTATCAATCAAAACAAGCATATTGATCGTCACAAACGATCAACAGTATAAAAAACAATCACCTCAAAACGCTTCAACCGGACTCAAAAATGGTTTCTCCGCGTTATCATGATCGATTAAAAATATTTCTTTGCTTACCATTTTGCACTATATGATTAGCAATCTGTGTTAAAGCAAGAAAATATTCTTCTACGTCTTCACTCACCTTAGAAAGCTCTGAAGTCGTCGGCTGGATAAAATAAAAGACAAAAAGAGAAGCCACGCGCATTTTCTTTCTGCGGGCGGACTAGCGTAAAGATCCCCTCAGGAGGACAGGCTCATGAAAAAGTTACTAATATGTTGCATTTATGGCGCGACAGCAGGCTTACTGGCGAAAAAAATGCAGGCTGCGGTTGGCCAGCGCGACTACGCTCTGGAGCGTATGCCAGAAATGGCAGAATAATAGCTGACTGGCTGGATAATGCGCAGATTCAAGGCATCATCTGACCACGACTTATATAAAAAGGATAAGAATTAAACAATCAGGAAAGGCAATAACTCTGGGATCTCATTGAGGGTAAAACAGCCTAAGAAGGTTATATAGATCAAGCGATTCAAAAAGAAATGAGATGGACTGACCCCGCGGAATATTCCAACTAGCTACCAATCCATGGCGACGAGGTCAGTGCGCAGGATAATATACAGTCCATTACTATTCTTTTTAGCTCTGCGTGCTTAGCTAAGATAAATCTTAACAATCAATAAAAAAAGGATAAATTATGTAAAAAGTCATTCAGCTATCTGGCCGAATAATCATCGATTTTTTGTGATGAGAGTTAAGACATTCCATTATATATAAGAATAAGCCGGTAAAGACACCCTCAGGTCTTTCTTATGCTGACCTGAGGATGAGGGTTTACTTATCTTTATAAGGGTCTTCTTTGTGATCTTTACTGCTATCACGCGTGCGCGGGATCTCACCGTGCTCTTTTGGGCTACCGGTGACCGGACGGTCGTCTTCTTTTTTGCGATCGCGGTCGGCATCGTGCTGGCTCATTTCACTTCCTCCATTTAGCTTGTTGTCAGTAAAGCCTGGAAGAAAAAACACGTTTTAACAAGAAATTATCATTATACTGAAGGCCGATTCTGACCTTTGACAATCGTAACCGACTAAATACAACGCCCTGCTGGTTTATGCTTTTTCTTTACCACGTCAATGTCCTGCGTTTCCATACGGTGATATTTTTCTTTTTTTCCTGCGCCAGCAATGTGTTGTAAACCGAAAACCATGCCGCCAGTGATAACAATACACAGATTGCCGCCACCAGCCACACCCGCTCGGTAAAAAAGAGCGACAGCAAAAACACAGCGACAGGAACAGCCGCTGCAATACCGGCCAGCATTCGTATTTTTATGCGGGCTTCGCGCGAGACATAGTTATTTATTTTATGGGCGTGGCAATGCTCACAAACCTCAGCTTCGCTGGGGATAAGCTCATTGCATGAAGGGCAATGAGTATAGGCTGTGTGTGTTTCTGTCATATTTCTCTCCCGATGCGATGAGTTACTTTTCAATTTTTAAATTGGAACTCAATACTACATTTTTTTTACCGCGTTTTTTTTAGAAGCGCACGAAAGGTAAATAAACGTAGTTCATTGCAAGAGCACGACAATTGCTGGTGCAAACGAAATAATGTTTCCATAACAAAGAGTTAATCACTAGTTTCGTTATAAAAAGCGGATACCAGCGCGCCATTTTTTAAGAAAATTCTACCAATTCAAGGTGTTATTCCCTCAGACTTCACGGCGACTAATATCAAATGCATTGTAAATTGATTTCCCCATAAACGTCCAACACCTTTTAAATCGCAGCCGCACTTTTCCTACCACAAATGGTGGATGAATACATTTACCCTTTCACTCGAAGGCGGGTAACGGCTATAAAGGGTCAGGCAGCGCAGCTAACAGAAGCAAAGCGCATATAGCCTAAAAGAAGATACATATAGATTAGTCTTATATTCAAAGTTATAGTGACATCTTCCGGCGGTGTCGTCAGAGGATGAAACATCAGGCAGTATTTCATTCAGGAGAGAATAATGTCCACGTTTGCTATCATCGCGATACCCTTTTTTGTCGTTTCGGTCGTTTTTCTCTTGTTAGCCTTCCGGCAGAGACAAAAGGTCTGGTTTATCCTCGGCGGCGTATTTATGGCGTCTTCGCTGATTAATGCGGTGATAGGGATGGCGGTACAACGTTAACATTTATTACAGGGGATTTATGAGATTAGGCATTGCTTTTCCAGTGGTCATCTTTTTTGTTGCTGTGGCTTTTCTGACGTGGTTTGTCGTTGGCGGCTATGCCACTCCAGGCTCATAACGCCATGCCGCTAACCAGCACGCGTTTACTGTTAAGACCATTAGCTATCGGGGACGCCGACGATCTTTATCGTATCTACGGCGATCCTGAAACAAATACGTTTAACCCCGCCGGACCTTATCCCAGCCTTCATTATGCGCAACAACGGCTCGCCGTGTGGATGGCCGAATACGAGCGATACGGTTATGGCAACTGGGCCATCGCGTTGCGTGAAACGCCGGCACGGATCGTGGGTTTTGCCGGGATAACGGTCAGGGAACTTGAGGGCGCGTTGACGCATAATCTGGGTTATCGTTTCTCGCCTGAGACATGGGGAAAAGGGATAGCCAGCGAATTTTGCCATTTCGCTCTGGGTTACGCGTTTAATACTCTTGATTTGCACGAGGTCACCGCCGTGGTCAGACCCGCACATCTGGCCTCACAGCGGGTGCTGGAAAAAGCGGGCATGATAAAAACCGCGACGGTAAATGATGTCCCGAATGCGGACCCCAGCCTGGTCTATCGCCTGACCTCGTTACAATGGCGTGACCATGATTCACGTCGGTCTGGCGAAAGCTAACAGCCGATCCGCCAGATTATTTCTGCTCTCCCAGCGCCTGCCCCGCCAGGCGCGCAATCTCCCGCAAACGTTGCGGACTATACCCCGCCCGCGATTTGGCTGAAAGACCGGCCATAATGGTTCCCACGAAGTCGGTAAGCCGCTCTGCATCCTCCGGGTGACGTTCTTCGATATAACGGCGGATAAGCGCCTCCGCAGCGGAGTGAAAACCGCAGGCGGCTTCACGGGCAGAAGGATCGTCGCAGTGTGTCCCTTCCAGCACCAGGCAGCCAGCAGCATCAGGATTGGCCGCATAAAGCGTGGCGGCCTCTTCCAGCACGCGAGCCAGGCATTCCGCGACCGGCCTGTCGGCGCGCAAGAGAGTCTGCAACGGGATCGCGCCAGTACAGGCATAGCGATCCAGTACCCGCGTATACAACCCCATTTTGCTACCAAATGCCGCGTAAAAGCTCGGCGGCTTAATGCCGAACGCGTCGGTGAGATCCGCAATGCTGACCGCATCGTAGCCGCGTGAATGAAATAGCCGTTGCGCCGTCGCGATCGCCTCTTCGGGATCAAAGCGACGGGGGCGGCCCGGGGGGCGACCTAATTTTTTAGTCATCGATACATAATTCCTTGACAGGCTTCTTCTCTGAATCATATTGTAACGGTCACTACAATATGATTCAAGGAAACGCGCATGTCTGTATTTCAACATAAATCGGTTCTGGTGCTCGGCGGTAGCCGGGGTATTGGCGCAGCCATCGTACAGCGTTTTGCCGCTGAAGGCGCTTCTGTGACCTTCAGTTATGCCGGCTCGCGCGACGCGGCAGCGCAGCTGGCGAAAGAAACGGGCAGTACCGCTATCCAGGCGGACAGCGCTGACAGAGAGGCCATCATTAACCTGGTACGCGACGCCGGGCCGCTGGATATTCTGGTGGTCAACGCCGGAATCGCCCTCTTTGGCGATTCGCTGGAGCAGGATCCTGATGCAATAGACCGCCTGTTCCGGATCAATATCCACGCGCCGTACCATGCCTCGGTGGAAGCGGCGCGTCAGATGCCGGAAGGCGGACGGATTATCATCATCGGTTCAGTCAACGGCGACCGGATGCCCATTCCGGGTATGGCGTCTTATGCCGTCAGCAAATCAGCGTTGCAAGGCTTAGCGCGCGGACTGGCGCGTGATTTCGGCCCGCGCGGGATCACGATCAATATTGTGCAACCCGGCCCGATTGATACGGATGCCAACCCGGCAGAGGGGCCGATGAAAGAGTTGATGCACAGCTTTATGGCGATCAAACGTCACGGACGTCCTGAAGAGGTGGCGGGAATGGTCGCCTGGCTTGCCGGACCGGAAGCGTCATTTGTGACCGGCGCGATGCATACCATTGATGGGGCGTTTGGCGCATAAAATCGATTAAACCTGCGTCAGACCGCCATCTATGCAAATTTCTGCGCCTGCAATATAGCGGCTTTCATCGCTGGCAAGGAACAACGCGACATTAGCAATTTCTTCTGGTTTACCCATTCTTCCCAGGGGAATGGCTTTGATTATTTCTGCGCGCATCTCATCAGAAGCGGCAGCCATCATATCCGTGTCGACAGGTCCGGGCGCGACGACGTTAACACGGATGCCACGCGTGGACAGCTCTCGTGTCCAGGTTCTTGCGAAGGAGCGAAGCGCTGCCTTACTCGCACCATAAACCCCATAGCCCGGGGTACCAATCACATCGGCAATGGAACCAATTAATACCACGCTGGCCCCGGGTTTTAGCAATGGCAGAGCTGCCTGTAGAGCGAACACGGGGGCGCGTACATTTATGTCAAAGATCTGATCAAAGTGCGACGGGTTTATCTCATCAATTGTCGCATAATCAGCCATCCCTGCATTAATAACTAACACATCGATCTGGTCAGTGCTGGCGCTGATGGTCTGCATAATGCGGGTTAATTCTGTTTGCTGGCTGACATCTGCGCGCAGTGGCCGAAAGGTGCCTGACATTTTGCTACTGGCCGCCGCTAACTCTTCATCACGGCGCGAAGTAAACCAGGTGGTAGCGGCTTCATTTGCAAAGCGCTGGCTAATCGCCAGTCCAATCCCTTTTGCACCGCCCAGTACGACGGCCACTTTATTCTCAAGTCTGTTCATTTGTTATCTCCGGTTTGGATGGAAAACAAATGATATAAACTTTATACTTAATATCAATTACGCACTTTATATATACCAGATATCACGGAGTATATCGCTATGGCAGAAAATCACGTTAACTGCTTGAGAGACGTAGGAAAAACGCGCCCGGTGCTGGAGCACATTACTAATAAGTGGTCGATATTAATTCTTACCGTGCTCTGTACCAGGCCGTCCCGCTTCAACGAGATCCGTCGGCGTTTAGATGGTATTACCCATAAAGCCCTGGCAGACGCGTTGAAGAGACTGGAACGAAATGGGCTGGTACACCGCGAAGTGCTGCCTGTTTCACCCATAGGCGTAGAGTACAGCATCACTCCGCTGGCGCAGACATTACAGCAGCCGTTTTTGGCGCTTTATGACTGGGCGCTTGAATATGGACCGGCTCTTGAGCAGGCCCAGGCCGCGTACGATCTTAACCAGGCGGATAAGCAGGATTATCCGTCTGATAATCGGGCATGATTGTGAATAGGCTGGCTTGAGGAAGAATAGCGCGCTTCACTGCGCCCAGTCAGGTTTGTTGAGGATGTGATCCTGCCAGTCATGTACTTCGGACTCACGCACGGCGATGTGGCGTACGGAAATGCGCTCGCCGTGCATTGCCGCCTTCGAGCCAGTCAACAGCGGGTGCCAGTGCGGCAAGTCTTTACCTTCAGCCAGCAATCGATAGGCGCAGGTATGCGGCAACCATTCAAAGGTTGGCAGGTTTTCGCGCGTTAATTTAATGCAGTCCGGCTCATAGTCAAAACGACGCTCATAGTTGCGACACTGGCAGGTCTTGATGTTGAGCTGGCGGCAGGCAACATTGGTGAAGTAGATCTCATCGCTGTCTTCATCCATCAGCTTATGCAAACAGCACTGTCCGCAGCCATCACACAGTGATTCCCACTCTGCGTCGGACATCTCGTCGAGGGTTTTGCTCTGCCAGAAGGGTAAATTGCTCATAAAAACGTCCACGATTAAGATCCAGGGTGCACCTTATAACCACTCTGGCACCCTGATGCAAGTTTTGCCGCCGGAAACGACGGCAAGAGAGCGTTACAGTACGCGGGTGGTCAGCGAATTGCCGTTAAAACTCACCTCAAGCTCGTCGCCGCTTTGTAGCGGGCCAACGCCATCCGGCGTGCCGGTTAATATCACATCCCCTGCTTTCAGGGTAAAGAAGCGGCTCATATAGGCAATCAGCGGAACGATTTTATGGATCATGTCCGCAGTAGTGCCCTGCTGGCGAACCTGGCCGTTCACTTTCAGGCCCAGCGGCGTGGCCTGCGGGTCGCCGCTAAATTCCGCCGCCGGAATAAAACCTGATAGCGGACACGAATTATCAAAGCCTTTGGCTTTTTCCCATGGCTGCCCCGCCTTCTTCATTTTCCCCTGCACGTCGCGCAGGGTAAGATCGAGCGCCACGCCGTAACCAGCAATCGCTTTAGCGACGTGTTCTTCCGATGCCTGACGCAGCGTTGCCCCAATCAGCACCGCCAGTTCCACTTCGTGATGCACCGAGCCATAGCCCTGAAGCAGCACCAGCGGCTGACGGATGTCGCACAACGCCGTTTCCGGCTTGATAAACAGCACCGGCTCTTCCGGCACGTCACTGCCCATCTCTTTTATATGCTTCGCGTAATTACTACCAACACAGACCACTTTGCTAACCGGGTAATCCAGCAGAGCGCCCTGCCAGTTATGATGCTGATACATATTTTCCCCTACAGTTAATCAAATGTTCGATTGACGTTATTTTTTGTCTGCCGACGCCAGATGCTGCTTGAGTAAATTTTCCGGCGGTGGCGGAAGTTGTAAATAATAGCCCTGCTCCGTTAATGCCTGCTTCACTTTATCCAGATCCGCACCGGCTAATTTTTTGCGACCGTCGAGCGGCAGGAGCATCGTGAGTTGCGGCTTGCCAAAACCCTCTATCAGTTCAGGCGGCACGCGCGAGAAATCGTCCTTTTTTTCAACATACAAATAGGTTTGTTCGCGTCGGGAACTTCTGTAGATCACACAAAACATACTTTTACTCTGAATTAAGGGAGAGGTGACTTGCCTCAATATAATAGTGACTATAACATGCCAGAGAGTCTTCGGAATATCATCCCACATCGGTGATGGTAAAAAGCAAATTGAGTAAGGCCAGGATGTCAAACACGCCAATCGAACTTAAAGGAAGTAGTTTCACCTTATCAGTGGTTCATTTGCATGAGGCAAAGCCGGAAGTTATTCGTCAGGCGTTAGAAGACAAAATCGCTCAGGCACCGGCGTTTTTACGTCATGCCCCGGTTGTGGTTAACGTAAGTACGCTGGAGGCTCCCTTCGACTGGTTGCCCATTCAGAAAGCAATAGCTGCAACAGGTTTGCGTATCATCGGTGTGAGCGGCTGTAAGGACCCTGCACTTAAGGCAGAAATCGACAGAGCGGGTTTTCCTCTCCTGACTGAAGGTAAGGAGCAAGTGGTCCGGTCTGCCCCTGTTGAAGCGCAGACGCCACCGCCAGCGGCGGTTACTCCCATTGCAAAAACACGACTGATTGACGTTCCGGTGCGTTCTGGCCAGCGCGTCTACGCCCCACAGTGTGATTTGATTGTCACAAGTCATGTCAGTGCGGGTGCAGAATTGATTGCCGATGGAAATATCCACGTGTATGGCATGATGAGAGGACGTGTTCTCGCAGGTGCCAGCGGTGACAGAAATGCACAAATATTTTGTACGCACCTGACGGCGGAATTAATTTCCATCGCCGGGCAGTACTGGCTGAGCGATCAAATACCAGCCGAATTTTATGGCAAAGCCGCGCGTTTACGTCTGACGAATGATGCTTTGTCGATCGAACCCTTAGAGTAATCCCTTTTAACAAGGAATTTTTATGGCACGCATTATTGTAGTTACTTCGGGTAAAGGGGGCGTTGGCAAGACCACCTCCAGCGCGGCCATCGCTACAGGTTTAGCCCAGAAGGGTAAAAAAACCATCGTTATCGATTTCGATATCGGCCTGCGTAACCTGGATTTAATCATGGGTTGTGAGCGTCGTGTGGTATATGATTTCGTTAACGTGATTCAGGGCGATGCCACGCTGAATCAGGCCATGATTAAAGATAAGCGCACGGATAATCTCTATATTCTTCCCGCGTCGCAAACGCGTGACAAAGACGCATTGACCCGTGAAGGCGTAGAGAAAGTGCTGGAAGAGTTGAAAGGGATGGATTTTGATTTCATCGTCTGCGACTCCCCTGCCGGTATTGAAACCGGTGCGCTGATGGCACTCTATTTTGCTGACGAAGCGATCATCACCACCAACCCGGAAGTCTCTTCGGTTCGCGACTCCGACCGTATTCTGGGTATTCTGGCCTCTAAATCCCGCCGGGCAGAAAATGGCGAAAATCCGATTAAAGAACATCTGTTATTGACCCGCTACAACCCAGGGCGCGTGAACAGAGGTGATATGTTAAGCATGGAAGACGTACTGGAAATCCTGCGCATCAAGTTAGTTGGTGTGATCCCGGAAGACCAGTCTGTCCTGCGCGCTTCCAACCAGGGGGAACCTGTTATTCTGGATACTATTTCAGATGCGGGTAAAGCGTACGCCGATACGGTGGATCGCCTGTTGGGAGAAGAACGCCCTTTCCGCTTCGTTGAAGAAGAGAAGAAAGGTTTCCTCAAGCGCCTGTTCGGAGGATAAGTTATGGCATTACTCGACTTTTTTCTGTCACGGAAAAAGAATACGGCTAACATCGCTAAAGAGCGATTACAGATTATTGTGGCGGAACGTCGTCGTAGCGACGCCGAGCCGCACTACTTGCCGCAGCTGAAACGCGATATTCTGGAAGTGATTTGCCGCTATGTGCAGATCGACCCTGAAATGGTCACCGTGCAACTGGAACAGAAAGGGGATGATATCTCTATTCTGGAACTGAACGTCACTCTGCCTGAAGCGGAAGAGTCAAAGTAGCCGCACACTACCGGGCGGTCAGATCCGCCCGGTATCCTTTCCTGATTTAACTACGCGGATAGTCCGCCAGTAGCGCCAGTAATGGCTCGCTCATCAGTTCCCCACGCCAGCCGGAAATTAGTTCAGGTAACAACGCCGACGTTTTAAGTTTCCAGTGCCAGTTAAGTAGCTGGTTAATCTGACGACGAGACGCCAGCAGCTCAGCGCTCAGCCCTTTTGCCACGCTAATGTCCTGGACCATCGTCTTAATGTCTTTGAAGACTTTTCGATAACCGGGCATATCCATCAGGTTCAGTAGCGGCTCCGGCAGCGCTTCTTCCGCGATGGCCTGTGCTTTTTCAACCAGGCTCAGCAGCGTTTTGCCATGGAAGCGAATTTCGCTGCCTGACAGACCCAGGCTGTCCAGCTCGCCAAGGCTACCCGGCATATAGCGCGCCACGGCCCACAGGTGTTCTTCACGAACCACGAAATTAACCGCCATATCACGGTCACGCGCTTTGCGTAAACGCCACGCCGCCAGCAGTTGCAGACAGGCTAACTGGCGAGGACGCAGCTGCCAGGCATTAGTAATGTCACGCCACGCCTCGTCAGGGTCAAGAATGTCCTGGCGACGATTTTTCATCAATTCACATTCGTCCAGCGCGGCGGACAGCCAGCCAGCGCGGTCGGTTTCGGCCAGCAGTTGATGGGCAACAGGCAGTAAATACCAGACGTCGGCCGCCGCGTAATCACACTGGCGTTCGGTCAGCGGACGGGCCAGCCAGTCGGTGCGCGACTCGCTTTTATCCAGCTTCAGGCCGGTAAACTCTTCGACCATGGCGGCAAAGCCCCACGATCCGGGACGGCCACAAAATGACGCCAGGATCTGCGTATCAATGAACGGTTGCGGCATCACGCCATATTCATGGAGGAATACTTCCAGATCTTCGCTGCCCGCGTGGAGGTATTTGGTCACTTCGCCGTTCTGTAATAGCGCCCGCATCGGCGACCAGTCGGTAATGCCGAGCGGGTCGATCAACGCCACGCGCTGTCCATCAAACAGCTGAAGTAAACCCAGCTGCGGATAGTAGGTACGCGTACGCACAAACTCGGTGTCCAGCGCGATAGCCGGGGCATTGCGCGCCTCTTCACACAGGGCGAGTAGCGCGTTATTGGTGGTGATCATCTGGTAATTCAAATCATATTCTCTTAACTTGCGCCCATAAAAAACGCCGGATTAACCGGCGTCTGGCGAGGTGATCGTGGCTCAGGCTTTATTGTCCACTTTACTGCGCGCTTCGTCACGCAGTTCTCGTCGCAAAATCTTGCCGACGTTGGATTTTGGCAGCTCGGTACGAAACTCTACCTGTTTCGGCACTTTATAGCCAGTCAGTTGACGGCGGCAGAAGGCGACCAGAGAATCTTCGCTGAGCGTGTCGTCTTTCTTGACCACAAAAATTTTCACCGCCTCGCCGCTGCTGCCGGACGGTACACCGACCGCCGCCACTTCCAGCACGCCCGGATGCTGCATCACCACATCTTCAATTTCATTCGGATAGACGTTAAAGCCGGAGACGAGGATCATATCTTTCTTACGGTCGACGATGCGCAGGAAACCTTCATCATCCATTACCGCGATATCACCCGTGTGCAGCCAGCCGTCTTTGATGATTTCATCCGTCGCATCCGGACGCTGCCAGTAGCCCAGCATCACCTGTGGACCTTTGATGCACAGCTCACCCGGATCGCCAGGTGCCACCTCGTTATCGTCATCATCCACCAGCTTCACTTCGGTGGACGGTACCGGCAGGCCAATGCTGCCGCTGTGGTAATCGATATCGTGCGGGTTGACGCTCACCAGCGGCGAACACTCGGTCAGACCATAGCCCTCCAGCAGATATTGCCCGGTGAGCTTCACCCAACGGTCGGCTACCGCCTGCTGAACCGGCATCCCGCCACCCGCAGAGAGATGCAGCGTAGAAAAGTCGAGCTGCTGGAACTCTTTGTTATTAAGCAGCGCGTTAAACAGCGTGTTAACGCCGGTCATCGCGGTGAAGGGATATTTCGCCAGCTCTTTCACCAGCCCCGGAATGTCACGCGGGTTGGTGATCAACACGTTTTGCCCGCCCAGTTCAATAAACAGCAGGCAGTTCATGGTCAGGGCAAAAATGTGGTACAGCGGCAGCGCGGTGATCACCAGCTCGGTGCCGCGGTGCAGAAGCGGCCCGTAGGTAGCGTTGACCTGCTCCAGGTTCGCCAGCATGTTGCGGTGGGTCAGCATCGCGCCCTTTGCCACGCCGGTCGTGCCGCCGGTATATTGCAGGAAGGCCAGATCCTCGGGCACCAGTTCCGGCTTAACGTACTGCATCCGGTAACCGTTGTGCAGGGCGCTGCGAAATGAAATCGCATCCGGCAGGTGATATTTCGGCACCAGCCGCTTGACGTATTTGACGACAAAGTTCACCAGCGTGCCTTTGGTAGCCGAAAGCTGGTCGCCCATGCGGGTCAGAATAACGTGCTTAACCTGGGTTCTATCAACCACTTTTTCCAGGGTATGCGCAAAGTTTGAGACGATAACAATCGCCGTCGCGCCGCTGTCATTAAGCTGATGCTCAAGCTCGCGTGGCGTATATAGCGGGTTAACGTTCACCACCGTCATCCCGGCACGTAAAATGCCGAACAGCGCCAACGGATATTGCAGCAGGTTGGGCATCATCAGCGCAACGCGGTCGCCCTTTTTCATCCCCAGCCCCTGCTGTAGCCAGGCGGCAAATGCCCGGCTACGCTCCTCCAGCTTGCGGAAGGTCATCACCTCCCCCATGTTGACGAAGGCGGGCTGGTCAGCGTAGCGGTTTGCTGAATGTTCAAACAGTTCGATCAGGGAATGATAACGGTCAGGATTGATCTCCGCGGGTACGTCCGCGGGATAACGGTTTAGCCAAACCTTTTTCAATGCATCACCTCTAAAACCAGAATTTGTCGTCATCACAACCCCAGATAATAAACAAGCCGTTAACATTATATTAACTCAGCGTACCAGTTTATTAATCAACCAGAATTCAGGTTGCGAAGCGCGTCACTATTTATTTTTATTGTTCAGGTTAAGCATAAAGAAGCAGCGGACCGGCCGCTGCTTCTTTGCTTTATATTACAGTGAGTTACTCGGTAACCACGCTCTGTACCTGCGCAGGGCCAGGGTTATACCAACCGCCATAGCCCCACCCCCACGGGTGCGGCCCCGGTCCCCAGAACCAGGGATCAATCGGCTGCGGCGGCAGCATAACCTGCTGCGTCACCCGCCAGCGTTTGTAACCGTTAACCTGCATGACCATAAATTTGTAAGGCGTGTTGCCGACCTTACCTTCTGCCGTGCCGGTAATCGGTCCTACGACGGTAACAAGCTGGTTGCGGAAATCGACCGGGTCGAGAAAACCGCTGACGTCCGCGTAAATCCGGCCACGAGAAGGCTCACCCAGCACCGGACGCGCGCCGTCATCCAGTGAAACCGTCGCAATTTCCAGCCGGGTTTTGCCCTGCTGGTTTTCAATACCGACGACTTTCCCGCCGAAGCGTGCCTCCTGGCCCACGTAAAGCTGTGGCGCATTCATTACCCGAACCAGATCCTGCTGTGGAGTGGGACTGGAGCCTTTAATGGCATCAGGAATAGTGACACATCCGCTTAATGCCATGGTCAGCGCACCCGCGGCTATCCAGCGTACAATCTGTTTTTGAACCGCCATGATACAACCTCTTTTACTGAGTCTCTGTTACTGAGATTCATTCCCGGCCAGGAAGTTTCTTCCATGCGACTTCATTACGTAAATAGATCGGTTCCGCCGCTTCCACCGCGACGGTTTGCTGACGAGCCAGTCGCTGACAGGCCAGCGGCAGCATATCTTCGGCAGCCGGCAGCAGGATCTCGCCATCGGTCAGCGTCAGCCCGCTATCCTGAGCTAAATCAGGCCATGCAGGCCAGCCAGTGCCTACGGTAGCCCAGTTACCGCTCAGGTTTTTCAATCGCGCGTTAACCGCTTCTGGTTTGAGAACGGATTCGGTCTCTTCGCCGTGCCAGACGCCCTCTTCATCGCGCTGATATTCCGCCCAGTAGACCTCGCCCATCCGGGCATCAATGGCTGCCAGCACGCGAATGGCCCCGGTTTTGCGCCAGGCTCCCTGCGCCATCGTCATTAACGTCGAGACGCCGATCATCGGCAGGTCGGCACCCAGCGCCAGCCCTTGTGCGATACCAATGCCAATACGCACGCCGGTAAAGCTACCCGGCCCGCGCCCAAACGCCAGCGCGTCGAGATCCGCCAGCGTGACGCCGCCGTCGCTCAGTTGCTGCTGCACTAAGGGCAAAATACGTTGGGTATGTTCTCGCGGACACAGTTCAAAATGAGCACCGGTTTTACCGTCATTCCACAGGGCAACGGAACAAGCCTCGGTGGCGGTATCAATAGCCAGAATTCGCATGGGGATCGCGTCTTACACTCCAGATCAGTAAATTGGGCTTATTTTATCACAGCCGCGCGTGAATTACCGCGCTGGCGGAACGGCCAGAAAACGCACGGCGCGGCTAATGTCGCGGGTACGCGGCGTCGGCGGCAGGCTGGCGAGAAAAACCGCGCCGTAGGGACGCATCACCAGGCGGTTGTCGCAGATCACCAGCACGCCGCGATCGTCGACGTCGCGGATCAGACGCCCCACGCCCTGCTTGAGGGTGATCACCGCGTCCGGAAGCTGGACCTCATCAAACGGATCGCCACCGCGCAGACGGCAATCTTCCATTCGCGCTTTTAACAGCGGATCTTCCGGCGAGGTAAACGGCAGTTTATCGATAATCACCAGCGACAGCGTGTCGCCGCGCACGTCCACGCCTTCCCAGAAACTGCTGGTGGCTACCAGCAACGCGTTTCCGGCGCTGACGAACTGCTGCAAAAGTTGCCCCTTGCTGGTTTCACCCTGAAGCAAAACCGGCAGCGTCATGGTGGCGCGGAACTGCTCGGCCAGATCGCGCATCATGGCGTGCGAGGTACAGAGCATAAAGCAGCGACCGTTGTTGGCTTCAATCATTGGTTTGAGCATCGCCGCCAGTTGACGCGCTGCGCCGGGCTGGTTGGCAGTGGGTAAATTACGCGGTACGCACAGCAGGGCCTGATTCGCGTAGTCAAACGGGCTTGGCAGTAGTAGCGAATGGGCCTCATCAATGCCGAGACGGGAGGTAAAATGGTGAAGGTCGTCGTTTACCGACAGCGTGGCAGAGGTAAAAATCCAGCTGCCGGGCTTCTGCGCCATCACTTCTTTGAATTTGTCCGCCACCGTCAGCGGGGTGAGCGCGAGGGTAAAATGGCGCGAGTTACATTCATACCAGTAGCTGTAGCCTGGCTGGTTAATCTCTTTAAGACGTTTTAGCCGGGCGCGGTACAGCGTGGCGCGTTCAAAGGCGGCATCCAGCAGGGCCGAGCGGCCCAGCGAGAGTTTCGCCACGTCGTAACACAGTTCGAGTGCATCATCCAGCAGCAGCAATGCGCGCTGGATATTGGCATCCGCTAAAAGCTCACGCAGGTTGCCGCGATAGCCAGGCTCGCCCAGTTGCAGACGAAAATCCTGCGCGCTTTGCGCCAGCCGGTCGGCGCATTTTTGCAGCTGTTGAGTATCTTTAACTTCGGTCCGGTAGGCGATGCTGATGTCCTTCGCCAGATCCAACAGCTGACGGCTGGAGAGCGACTGCCCAAAATACTGACTGGCGATATCCGGAAGCTGGTGGGCTTCGTCGAAGATCATCACATCCGCCTCGGGGATCAACTCACCGAAGCCGCTGTCTTTAACCACCATATCGGCGAGGAAAAGATGGTGGTTCACCACCACCACATCAGCATCCATCGCTTTCTTACGCGCCTTCACCACAAAACAGTCTTTATAGAGCGGACAGTCGCTGCCCAGACAGTTGTCGTTGGTGCTGGTGACCAGCGGCCAGGCCTGGGAATCTTCCGCCACGCTGGCGCAGGTGCTGATATCGCCGTCAATGGTATTGTTAGCCCACGAGCGCAGGAGGATCACGTCGCTGAGCGTCTGTACCGGCAGGTCACCGCCTGCCAGCGCCTGCTGCTCCAGACGTTCGAGACATAAATAGTTAGAGCGCCCTTTCAGCAGCGCCAGCCTGCCGGTAAATTCCAGCGCTTTCGAAACGGTAGGCAGATCGCGACTGTAGAGCTGATCCTGCAACGCTTTTGAGCCGGTGGAGATGATGACTTTTTTCCCCGCGCGCAAGGCAGGCGCAAGATAAGCGTAGGTTTTCCCGGTCCCGGTCCCCGCCTCCACCACCAGCGGCTGCGTTTTCTCAATCGCCTCCGTCACCGCCACCGCCATCTGGCGCTGTGGTTCTCGCGGCTTAAAGCCCGGTATGGCTTTGGCTAACTGGCCGTCTGTTGCAAAATCGTCCGTCACGCTACCCCCTGGTTAAATCGCCAGTGATTATGTCAGGGCACAGCCGCTTTAGCCAGCCGAAGAGATGACGAAACGCAGACAATATGGCAGTCTTAAGCACTATCTATGAGAATTTAAAAAGGAAAATCCCATGACCATTACCCGTATCGACGCCGAAGCCCGCTGGTCTGATGTCGTTATCCATAATCAGACGCTGTACTACACCGGCGTACCGGAAAATCTTGATGCCGATGCCTTCGAGCAAACGGCCAACACGCTGGCGCAGATTGATGCGGTGCTGGTGAAGCAAGGCAGCGATAAGACTAAAATTCTGGATGCTACGATTTTTCTCGCTAATGCCGATGATTTCGCAGCGATGAATAAAGCGTGGGACGCATGGGTAGTGGCAGGCCATGCCCCGGTGCGCTGTACCGTACAGGCGACGCTGATGAAGCCACAGTATAAGGTTGAGATTAAGATTATTGCGGCGGTGTAATGCTGCTTCTGTCATAGCAGCGTCTGCTGCTATGACAGCGAACTAATAAACCGGAACAACCCTCATTCCATATCCAGAAAATCATCATATTCGCTGTAGTGGTTCAGCGCCCTGATAATTTCACCTGAACTTGCCGCTGGCTTTTGCTCAACGGCTAATTCCACTACGCTGCGAAACTGATCCCCGGCATAGGCATAATGCAGCGTAACGCCGTTAACCTGAAAGGGCAGCGGATCGTCCTCTCCCGTTTCAGGGCAGGCTATATAAACCTGCGCGCCCGCCTGAAAAGGCTCGTCGCTGGCAGAATAAATATCGTAGTCAATGTCCGTTTCCTGCCCGCCTTTAACGCAGTCGATCAGTTCTTCCAGAGTAAAGAATGCATCAAGCTGAAAGGTTTTCAGGCGCGGACCGTCGGGCTGAAATTCCACGCTCGCGCCGAGTGCGGCAAGCGCCTCTTCCAGCGGGCGCAGACGGATATGAAAATCCTCACCGGCAACGATTGGCGGTTGGGCGACAAACGCCATCACCTCAGAGAGGGAAAGGTTCAGCGTTTTGCGCAGGAGATGAATAACCTTAAGTTTTTGCGGGCCTGGCGCGGTAATAATAAGACGCCCCTGCTGCCACGCCGCCGGATCGGGTGGCGTGGAGTGGTCTTCTTCCTCTTCACGCGCCAGCCTTTCGCTGCGGACGTCGGACCAGAACGGCGACTGCGCTTCGGGAAGTGTATCGAGGTAATGCAAAAACGCGGCGTCATCGTCGGCCGCATCGCGCAGGGCCAGCAGCCGCTCGCTAAAGCTGGCAAGCGTCGGCGCGATGCGTTCGGCACTCCAGCGCCCCGCGCCGTGTGGCGCATAATAGACCGGGAAGCCCTGAGCGGACTCACTGATATCGATAAAAAAAGGATCGTCAAAACCGTTAAGCGCGATGACATACCATCCGGGTTGCCACTCTCCCGCGCGGCTGGCAGTCAGGTCCTCTCCCGTAATGCCGTGCACGCGAAAACCACGCTGCTGCTCCGCCCACCGCTCAGGCGTTGAGTAGTGAAAAGGCAGCGTCATCTCGTCGGGCGTCAAAGCAGTATCAAGAAACGCGCGGACGGCATCGGGTAAAGCAGCGGCAGACATACGCTTCCTCTGTGAATTACTCGTCTTCATCCTCAAAGCGCGCGACGATCCGCTCGCCGGTGTGCGTTGCACGCAGTTCGTTCGCCACCTGTGAAATGGCCTGACCGCTGCTCATGCCCTGCGCCATCAGTTCCTGGATACGCTCGACCGCTTTCTGTTGCTGCTCATGGCTGAGCGAAGGTAAACCTGCAAACATGACATACTCCTGCTACATTATTGGCGCTTATTATTTCATGCTGCCCGGCGTATAGCCAGCAGGACAGCAAAGAGTCAGGTACGATGAACACGCATTCTCCCACCGTTATCGCTTTACCGTGGCGTCCGGACGCCGCCGAACGTTATTTCTCCGCGATTAGCCATCTGCCGTGGGCGATGCTGCTACATTCAGGCCATGCCGATCATCCACATAGCCGGTTTGATATTCTGGTCGCCGATCCACACACAACGCTAATTACGCAAGGCGATACCACCACAATAGCCAGCGGCGGAGAAGAACGCCATTCACAGGACAATCCGTTAACCCTGCTGCAAAACGTGCTCGACGCGCTGCATTTACAGCCTTCGCCGCAGGACGATCTGCCTTTTCAGGGTGGCGCGCTGGGGTTGTTTGGCTACGATTTAGGACGGCGTTTCGAGACGCTGCCGACAAAGGCTGAAGCCGATATTCCGCTGCCGGATATGGCGGTGGGAATTTATGACTGGGCCCTGGTTGTCGATCATCAACGCCAGCAGGTAACGCTGCTCAGCCACGGCGACGCACAGGAGCGGCTGGCCTGGTTGGCTGACAGATGCTTACCTGAATCTGCGGGCTTCCGGCTGACCTCCGGCTGGCGGTCGAATATGACCCGCACGCAGTACGGGGAAAAGTTTCGCCAGGTACAGGAATACCTGCACAGCGGAGACTGCTATCAGGTGAATCTGGCGCAGCGTTTTCAGGCACGTTACGAAGGCGATGAATGGGCGATGTTTCGCCAGCTCAATGCCGCCAACAAAGCGCCTTTCAGCGCCTTTTTACGCCTTGAGGAAGGCGCAATTCTCAGCCTGTCACCGGAACGCTTTATTCAGTTGCGTGAAGGCCACATCCAGACCCGGCCCATCAAGGGTACCCTGCCTCGTCTGAATAGCGCCGATGAAGATGCGCAACAGGCAGCAATACTGGCTCACTCACCGAAAGATCGCGCCGAGAATCTGATGATTGTCGACCTGATGCGTAACGATATCGGACGCGTCGCCGTTCCCGGCACGGTAAACGTCCCTGAACTGTTCGTGGTTGAGCCTTTCCCGGCGGTGCATCATCTCGTCAGTACCGTTACCGCGACACTACCAGAACATTTACACGCCAGCGATCTGCTGCGCGCCGCGTTTCCCGGCGGGTCGATTACCGGCGCACCGAAAGTACGGGCGATGGAGATCATCGACGAGCTCGAGCCGCACCGTCGCAACGCCTGGTGCGGCAGTATCGGCTACCTGAGCCTGTGCGGCAATATGGATACCAGCATTACTATTCGTACCCTGACGGCGCATAACGGCCAGCTATACTGTTCCGCAGGCGGCGGTATTGTGGCGGATAGCCAGGAGGACGCCGAATATCAGGAAACCTTTGATAAAGTGAATCGTATCCTGCACCAACTGGAGAAGTGATCCGTGGATGTTCCCAATCTGACTCTTGATGATTTTCTGTCGCGCTTTCAGCTCTTACGCCCCCAGCCCGGTCGCGGCACGCTTAACAGCCGTCAGGCGGCAGTGTTGATCCCCGTCGTTCGCCGGGAGCAGCCGGGACTATTATTGACGCAGCGATCCCCTCACCTGCGCAAACATGCCGGACAGGTGGCTTTTCCCGGCGGCGCGGTGGATGCCAGCGATGCCTCTCTGATTGCTGCCGCACTGCGTGAAGCGCAGGAGGAAGTCGCCATTCCGCCTGATGTGGTCGAGGTGATCGGGGTGTTACCGCCCGTCGATAGCGTTACCGGGTTTCAGGTCACGCCGGTGGTCGGCATCATTCCACCCGATCTTCCGTGGCACGCGAGTGAAGACGAGGTTGCCGCCGTGTTTGAAATGCCGCTGGCGGAAGCCCTGCGGCTGGGCCGTTACCATCCTCTTGATATCCACCGGCGCGGTAATTCGCACCGCGTCTGGCTCTCCTGGTATCAGCACTATTTTGTCTGGGGCATGACCGCAGGCATTATTCGTGAGCTGGCGCTACAAGTGGGACTCAAACCCTGACTATAGTTGTGGTAGCGGGGGGCTGCACTCATTAGTAAATCAGTGGTTACTCATTAGTTTAATTCATGTGAATAGTCGGGCTGAAATTGCCGTTCCCTCTTACACTAAGCCCAATTTTTACATCGTTACTGAGAACCAGTAACCCTGTCAGGAGTACATACCGTGATTAGTCTATTCGACATGTTTAAGGTGGGGATTGGCCCCTCATCTTCCCACACTGTAGGGCCAATGAAGGCCGGTAAACAGTTCGTCGATGATCTGGTCGAAAAAGATCTGCTGACAAGCGTCACTCGCCTGACCGTCGATGTCTACGGCTCGCTGTCGTTGACCGGTAAAGGTCACCATACTGATGTCGCCATTATTATGGGGCTGGCGGGTAATCTGCCTGCCACCGTCGATATTGACAGTATTCCGGCGTTTATACGCGATGTCGAAACGCGCGGCCGCCTGCTGCTGGCTCAGGGGGCGCATGAGGTGGATTTCCCCGCTAATGACGGGATGCATTTTCGCAGCGAAAATCTGTCGCTGCATGAGAACGGCATGCAAATTCATGCATGGAACGGCGATAAGGTTATTTACAGCAAAACCTATTATTCCATCGGCGGTGGTTTTATCGTTGATGAAGAGCATTTTGGTCAGGATGCCAGCAGCGACGTTAGCGTACCGTATCCATTCAAATCGGCAAAAGAGATGCTGGGCTACTGCAAAGAGACCGGTCTGTCGCTTTCCGGAATGGTGATGCAGAACGAACTGGCGCTGCACAGTAAAAAAGAGATCGAAGACTATTTTGCCGACGTCTGGCAGACGATGCGCGCCTGTATCGATCGCGGTCTGAATACCGAAGGCGTGCTGCCGGGTCCGCTGCGCGTGCCGCGTCGTGCGCCTGCCCTGCGCCGGATGCTGGTGTCCAGCGACAAGCTGTCTAACGATCCAATGATCGTTATTGACTGGGTAAACATGTTTGCGCTGGCAGTGAATGAAGAAAATGCCGCAGGCGGGCGTGTCGTCACCGCGCCGACCAACGGTGCGTGCGGTATCGTGCCCGCGGTGCTGGCGTATTACGATCATTTTATCGAGTCGGTCAGCCCGGAGATCTATATTCGCTACTTCCTCGCCGCAGGAGCCATCGGCGCGCTGTATAAAATGAATGCCTCTATTTCCGGCGCTGAAGTGGGTTGCCAGGGTGAAGTGGGCGTCGCCTGCTCAATGGCCGCGGCGGGTCTGGCGGAGTTGCTGGGCGCAAGCCCTGAGCAGGTGTGCGTTGCAGCAGAGATTGGCATGGAGCATAACCTCGGCTTAACCTGCGATCCGGTTGCCGGCCAGGTTCAGGTACCGTGCATTGAGCGTAATGCTATCGCCTCGGTTAAGGCGATTAACTCAGCAAGGATGGCCATGCGCCGCACCAGCGAGCCGCGCGTTTCGCTTGATAAGGTCATTGAGACGATGTACGAAACGGGCAAAGATATGAACGCTAAATACCGCGAAACGTCACGCGGTGGCCTGGCGATCAAAGTCCAGTGTGATTAAAACCTTTCGTTGCCCACCTTTACAGGTGGGCAAACTGCACGCTATTTTCTCGTCGCATTAGCCTTTCCGCACTACAATTTTAGTTAAAGGTACCGCTGGCACCGTCGCCAGTTACGCGAGAATGATCAAAACCAACTATGCAGACAGCGCAGCGGATTATCGTCAATTACCAGCGTAAACGATTTTTAGTCAGCGCCATTGTGGCGCTGGTAACGCTGAGTCTGACATTAGGTATACGATTTATTTCGCAGCGTAGCCTAAATCAGGAACGCATCCACGAGGCGGCGACGCAAGCCGTGTCGACGCTTGATAAAATCCTGCTGCCACTCGAAGATGGCCGCGAAGAAATCATTCGTCTGGTGGGTTTACCCTGTGATGAAGCGCAGCCGCTGATCCGCAAAAAAACGGCGGTACTGCAAACCGTGCGCTCTATTGCGCTGGTAAAATCCGGCATCCTGTACTGTTCCAGTATTTTCGGCACCCGCGACACGCCGGTTAATCAGCTACAGCCCGCGCTGCCTGCCAGCGAGGCGCGATTACTGCTCTCAACCGATCAGTCCTTGCTGAAAGGCTCGCCGATTATGCTGCAATGGTATCCGGTCTCGGCAGATGGCGAAGACGGCGTGATGGAAAGTATAAACATTGAGCTGCTGAGCAGTCTGATCCTGAGTCCACGCGCCCCGCTCATCTCGGCCTTAAGCCTGACGTTAGGCGACCGTCACTATATAGAGGGTCTCGGCGTAGTCGATCGATTGCCGGAAGATCCGGACCATCCCTTTTACCGTCTGGCGTCGGCCCATTTCCCGTTTACCATCAACGTCAGCACGCCCGGAGCCACCGCACTGGCGCTACGCGATCTGCCCAGCCAGCTTCCGCTGGCGCTGATCCTCAGCAGCCTGCTGGCGTGGATCGCCTGGCTTGCCACGGCGGGACGGATGAGTTTTACCTGGGAAATTAATCTGGGGATTGCCGCCCGAGAATTTGAGGTTTTTTGCCAGCCGATACTGAATACCAGAAATAATGAGTGTACCGGCGTGGAAATTTTGCTGCGCTGGAATAATCCCCGTCAGGGCTGGATTTCACCGGACGTTTTTATTCCAATTGCTGAAGATCATAATTTAATTATTCCCCTGACGCGGTACGTCATTGCTGAAACCGTGCGCAATCTGGCCGTCTTCCCGGCGGAGTTTCATATTGGTATTAATGTGGCTGCCAGCCATCTGCGCCGCGGGATCCTGCTGAAGGATTTGAATCACTACTGGTTTAGCGCGCATCCGTCACAACAACTGGTCGTGGAGTTGACCGAGCGTGCCGCGCTGGACGATGTGGATTACCGTCTCGTGCGCGAGCTGCACCATAAGGGCGTTAAACTGGCGATAGATGACTTCGGCACTGGCAACAGTTCACTGTCGTGGCTGGAAAAACTGCGTCCCGACGTGCTGAAAATAGATAAGTCGTTCACCGGTGCGATTGGCACCGATGCGGTTAATTCGACGGTAACGGATATTATTATTGCCCTTGGCCAACGGTTGCGTATTGAGCTGGTGGCGGAAGGAGTAGAAACGGAACAGCAGGCCACATATTTACGTCAGAACAACGTGCTATTGTTGCAGGGCTATCTGTATGCCCGGCCCATGCCTCTTGCCGAGTTGCCGAAGTGGCTGGCGGAAAGGTCTTCTCCGCCAGCACAGCACGATCGTCATCCAAATCCAATTATGCCGCTACGTTAAAGATTACTCTTCTTCGTCGTGTTCCGAAGGTTCTTTAACAACGCGAACCAGGTCTACGCGATAATCATTAGCTTTAACGATAGTGATCCGCAGCGGAGCCAGTTCAATTACCTCGCCCACGGCGGGAATATGGCCATTAACCGCGATCACCAGACCGGCGACCGTGGCGATATCGTCTTCATCGTTAACCAGGTTATCCAGATCCAGCGCGTGTTGCAGCGCGTGAAGATCGGTTCCGCCTTTCACCAGCCAGCCTTCACCATCGCCAATGATTTCCGGTGTTTCATCCGCATCCGGGAACTCACCGGCAATGGCTTCCAGTACGTCCAGCGGCGTGACCAGCCCCTGCACCACACCGAACTCGTTGGTTACCATCACAAAACTGCCGCGCGCACGGCGCAGAACGCCTAACAGGTTGATGGGATCCAGCGTCTCCGGAACCACGATAGCCGGAGAGGCAGAGGCCATCGCCGCGACATCTTCACCCGCTTCCAGCGCCACCAGCAGCTCTTTTGCCCGCACGATACCAATCACCTCATCCAGCTCGCCCCGGCACACCGGGAACAGGCTGTGCGGTGAGGAGAGGAGCTGTTGGCGGATGGCCTCAGTACTCAGGTTGGCATCAACCCAGCTAATGTCTCCGCGCGGGGTCATAATGCTGCGCAGCGAGCGGGAAGCCAGCGTCAGAACGCCATTGATCATGTAACGCTCTTCGTCAGCAAAGGCTCCTTCCGGGATCGGAACGTGGGTATGGCTGTCCGACTCACTTTGCGTACCGTTACGTTTGCGTCCGCCCATCAGACGCAGGATGGCGTCGGCGGTACGGGCGCGCAGCGGCAGCGTTGACTGATGGCGGATAAAGTTGCGTCGCGCCACCTGGTTGAAAAATTCGATAATAATCGAGAAGCCAATTGCCGCGTACAGATAGCCTTTCGGAATATGGAAGCCAAACCCTTCGGCCACCAGACTCAGGCCGATCATCAACAGGAAACTCAGGCACAGCACTACCACGGTCGGATGCTGGTTAACAAAGTTGGTCAACGGCTTCGACGCCAGCAGCATGACCGACATCGCGATCACCACCGCCGCCATCATCACCGGCAGATGGTTGACCATCCCTACCGCGGTGATCACCGCATCGAGGGAGAACACCGCATCAAGGACGACGATCTGTAAGACCACCACCCAGAAACTCGCGTAACCTTTACCATGTCCGCCGTCATGCTGGCGATTTTCCAGCCGCTCATGAAGTTCCGTCGTCGCTTTAAACAGCAGGAACAACCCCCCCAGCAGCATAATTAAATCGCGGCCAGAGAAGGCGTAGTCCCAGACGCTGAAAAGCGGTTTGGTGAGCGTCACCATCCACGAGATAACCGAAAGCAGCCCCAGTCGCATGATCAGCGCCAGCGACAGACCGATTAAACGGGCCTTATCACGCTGTTTAGGCGGCAATTTATCCGCGAGGATGGCAATAAAGACCAGGTTATCAATGCCAAGAACGATCTCAAGGACCACGAGCGTGAGTAGCCCGACCCAGATTGAGGGATCCATTAACAATTCCATGATCTGCTCCTGCTGACGACGTGTTTGGTCAGCGCCGGGGTTATTTCAGGCGCGACAAAGACGGAAGGAATAGTGAGGTGACGGGTGGCACGAGCGTGCGTGAATGTAAAGAGACGTCGGTGACGGTCCATATGACGGGCAACTGCCCTGTTCTCCTGCTATGTTAAACGAAAGATAAACATAACAGACAGAAATAACATTTGGCAAAGATTTACCTGTCTTTGCAATCTGTGCGATTTTTTGCGCTGCGAAATTAATCTCCGTACAAATTTAAATTACGGATCTTCATCACATTATTTATTTTTTTACTAACTAAAATAATTCACTGTAGTAACCATTTTAGGGCCAGAGCAGAGATCTGAATCGATTCGGTTTCTGACGACGATTCGCAATGCATCTTATAGTCGATGTATTAACGATAATAAAGGAGGTAGCAAGTGACGATTGCTATTGTAATTGGTACACATGGTTGGGCGGCAGAACAGCTGCTTAAGACGGCAGAGATGTTGTTGGGGGAGCAGGAAAACGTCGGCTGGATTGACTTTGTCCCAGGCGAAAATGCAGAAACACTGATTGAAAAGTATAACGCTCAGTTAGCGAAACTCGATACCGCTAGCGGCGTGCTATTTCTCGTCGATACATGGGGAGGCAGCCCGTTCAACGCTGCCAGCCGCATTGTCGTCGATAAAGAGCACTATGAAGTCATCGCTGGCGTCAATATTCCGATGCTGGTCGAGACGTTGATGGGTCGCGATGATAATCCGACGTTTGATGAACTGGTTGCCCTGGCAGTCGAAACGGGTCGTGAAGGCGTGAAAGCGCTGAAAGCGAAACCGGTTGAGAGTGCCGCACCAGCCCCTGTCGCTGCTGCGCCACGCGCGGCTGCACCGGTCAAACCGATGGGTGCAAATGACTATATGGTCATTGGTCTTGCGCGTATTGATGACCGCTTGATTCACGGTCAGGTTGCTACCCGCTGGACGAAAGAAACCAACGTCCGTCGCATCATCGTCGTCAGTGACGAAGTCGCGGCAGACACCGTGCGTAAAACCCTGTTAACTCAGGTTGCGCCTCCGGGCGTAACGGCGCACGTGGTTGACGTTGATAAAATGATCCGCGTTTACAACAACCCGAAATATGCGGGCGAGCGCGTCATGCTGCTGTTTACCAATCCAACCGACGTTGAACGTCTGGTGGAAGGTGGCGTGAAAATTACCTCCGTGAACATCGGCGGCATGGCATTCCGCCAGGGCAAAACTCAGGTCAATAACGCCGTTTCGGTCGATGAAAAAGACATCGACGCGTTCAAAAAACTTAACGAACGTGGCATTGAGCTGGAAGTCCGTAAGGTCTCCAGCGATCAGAAACTGAAAATGATGGAGCTGATTGGCAAAATCGGTAAGTAACGCGTCGCGCTGGTTATCATTCAATTTTCATATTTTAGTCTTACGTTTATAGGAGAAGTACAATGGAGATTACCGTTCTTCAGATTGTGCTGATATTTATCGTAGCGTGTATCGCGGGTATGGAGTCGATACTCGATGAATTTCAGTGCCACCGCCCGCTGGTCGCCTGTACCCTCGTCGGTATCGTTCTTGGGGATATGAAAACCGGTATTATTATCGGTGGTACGCTGGAAATGATCGCCCTGGGCTGGATGAACATCGGTGCGGCGGTTGCACCTGATGCGGCGCTGGCGTCTATCATTTCGACCATTCTGGTTATTGCCGGTCATCAGGGTATCGGTGCGGGTATCGCGCTGGCCATCCCGCTGGCGGCGGCAGGCCAGGTTCTGACCATCATCGTTCGTACCATCACCGTTGCATTCCAGCACGCTGCGGATAAGGCGGCGGAAAACGGCAACCTGACGGCACTGTCCTGGATCCACGTCTCTTCCCTGTTCCTGCAGGCGATGCGTATCGCGATCCCGGCGGTTATCGTTGCGGTTTCTGTCGGGACCAGTGAAGTCCAGAACATGCTGAACGCCATTCCGGAAGTGGTCACCAGCGGTCTGAACATCGCCGGTGGTATGATCGTGGTTGTTGGTTACGCGATGGTCATCAACATGATGCGCGCAGGCTACCTGATGCCGTTCTTCTATCTGGGCTTTGTGACTGCGGCCTTTACCAACTTTAACCTGGTTGCGCTTGGTGTTATCGGCGCGGTGATGGCAGTGCTGTACATCCAGCTGAGCCCGAAATACAACCGTTCCGCAGGGGCCCCGGTTCAGGCGGCTGGTGCAAACGATCTTGATAATGAACTGGACTAACAGGTGAGCGAAATGGTTGATATCACTAAAACTACCACCGAGAAAAAACTGACTCCGGGTGATATTCGTGGCGTGTTCCTTCGTTCTAACCTGTTCCAGGGTTCATGGAACTTCGAACGTATGCAGGCGCTGGGCTTCTGTTTCTCCATGGTACCGGCGATTAAACGCCTGTATCCGGAAAACAACGATGCGCGTAAACAGGCTATCAAGCGTCACCTGGAATTCTTTAACACCCATCCTTACGTTGCGGCTCCGGTTCTGGGCGTAACGCTGGCGATGGAAGAGCAGCGTGCTAACGGCGCTGAGATCGACGATGGTGCCATCAACGGTATCAAAGTTGGTCTGATGGGGCCGCTGGCAGGTGTAGGCGACCCGATCTTCTGGGGTACCGTACGTCCGGTGTTTGCCGCACTGGGTGCCGGTATCGCGATGAGCGGCAGCCTGCTCGGGCCACTGCTGTTCTTCATCCTGTTTAACGTGGTGCGTCTGGCAACCCGTTATTACGGCGTGGCTTACGGCTACCGTAAAGGTATCGATATCGTTAAGGATATGGGCGGTGGCTTCTTACAGAAACTGACTGAGGGGGCGTCAATCCTCGGCCTGTTTGTCATGGGGGCACTGGTCAACAAGTGGACACACGTGAATATTCCGCTGGTGGTATCGCGGATCACGGACCAGACCGGTAAAGAGAACGTTACCACGGTACAGACGATCCTCGATCAGCTGATGCCGGGTCTGGTTCCTCTGCTGCTGACCTTCGCATGTATGTGGCTGCTGCGTAAGAAAGTCAACCCGCTGTGGATCATCGTTGGCTTCTTCGTTATCGGTATCGCCGGTTATGCTGTTGGCCTGCTGGGTCTGTAATTAAGTGTTATGCTGCCGGGGCTCTGCCCCGGCTTTTTTTTGAGGAAAATTAATGACCCTGACCGATATCGTGCTGGTCGTGTTTATCGCCCTGCTGCTGGGATTTGCACTCTACGATCAGTTCATCATGCCCCGCCGTAACGGCCCCACCCTGCTCGCCGTGCCGCTGCTGCGCCGTAGCCGCATCGACGGTATTATCTTTGTCGGTTTAATTGTCATTCTTATCTACAACAACGTGAATGCGCATGGTGCAATTATAACCACATGGTTATTAAGTGCGCTGGCATTAATGGGTCTGTATCTGTTCTGGATCCGCATGCCGAAGATCATTTTCAAAAAAGCGGGCTTTTTCTTTACTAATGCATGGATAGAATATAACCGTATTAAAGAGATGAATTTATCCGAGGATGGTGTGCTGGTGATCCAGCTGGAGCAACGCCGCCTGCTGGTAAGGGTACGAAATATAGACGATCTGGAAAAAATATATAAATTACTCGTTACAAATTAACAGGTTATATTTATAGCCGCTGCTATATTTCCTTCACGCTGGTGTTCCTGAATATAGCCACGGCTATATTACCTGAGTAATACGCTTATATTTATTAACGTTTTATTCACCCATAAAACTAAATGAAAATCGTTATCAACTAGATAGCGAAATAATCATTTTTTGTTATTGTCTGATATTAATTAAATATGTTAAGGTTGCGCCCGTCATTGGGGAGTAGCCGATTTCCATATTCCCGGAAATGTACGTGTCAACATACTCGTTGAAAAACGTGGCGCGTACGGTTCGCAACACTGCGTTCAGGCGAGACCATAGGCGCATCAACCGCTGTTTGCTGGGGGTGGTGGTGTGTTTAATGGATCCCGGTCAGGACGCTTTTATGAATTTATCCGCTACCGTTCTTCTTGCCCTCGGCATGTCGATGGATGCCTTCGCTGCCTCTATCGGAAAGGGTGCCACCCTCCATAAACCCAAATTTTCTGAAGCCCTGCGTACCGGCCTTATCTTTGGTGCCGTTGAAACGCTGACGCCGCTGATTGGCTGGGCGCTGGGTATGCTGGCGACCCAGTTTGTGCTGGAGTGGAATCACTGGATCGCCTTTTTCCTGCTGCTGTTTTTAGGCTGCCGTATGGTATTTGAAGGCTTTCGTGGGAATGAGGAAGAGGAAGCGCCGCCGCACCGTCACGGTTTCTGGCTGCTGGTGACCACCGCGATTGCCACCAGTCTGGATGCGATGGCCGTCGGCGTGGGTCTGGCGTTCCTCCAGGTCAATATAATTGCTACCGCGCTGGCGATTGGCTGTGCAACGCTGGTCATGTCCACCACCGGTATGATGATCGGTCGCTTTATTGGCCCGCTACTGGGCAAACGGGCTGAAATTCTCGGAGGTATTGTGCTGATTGGTATCGGCATCCAGATCCTCTGGAGCCATTACGCCGGTTAACTCTCCCGCTGCCAGCAATGGATGCTGAAATCCGTCTGGCAGCGAAATGCAGACTGCGTCTTTAACGTTTCCCACACCTGCGGCTTTGCCCGCCATGCGAAAGGCGTCATTTGCAGCAGCGCCACCGCTTCTGCGCCATTGAGCGTCATGTCATAACCCAGCGTGTCATGCTGACGAAGCACAAACCCGGCAAGCTGCTCATTCGACAGTTCATGCAGATGGACTTGATCGTAAATCAGCCCCTTTAATTCCATAAGATGTCGGGGTCCCGGCGTTACCGTTATCACCCACCCGCCCGGCTTAACCACCCGCGCCAGCTCCTGCGGATTACATGGCGCATAGATGCGAATGATGACATCCATGCTCTGCGCGGTAAACGGCAGTCGCTGGCTGGATGCGACGCAAAAATTCACCTGCGGATAGCGTTTTGCTGCCGGACGGATCGCCGCTTTTGCCACGTCCAGCCCCCACGTTTCTCCGGCAATATCGGCAAACGCATGGGTGTAATAGCCTTCGCCACATCCTATATCGAGCAGCGCTGCCGGTTCCAGTACGCGCAGCTTTTCCACCAGCGCATCGCGTAGCGGCTGGTAGTGCCCGGCATCGAGAAAGGCGCGTCGCGCCTGCATCATATCCGCACTGTCTCCCGGATCGCGTGAACGTTTATGCTGTACCGGCAGCAGGTTAACGTATCCCTCTTTTGCCCGATCAAACTGATGCCGCTGCGGGCAAAGATAGCTGTTTTCATGCCGGGTCAACGGGGCATGGCAAAGCGGGCAACTGTAGGACATAACGACTCCGGGAAAAATTGAAGGGCGAAAGTGTAACGCTTATCGCCCCGTGAGGAAATCATTACAGTGTGGGAGGCTCCGCTGGTGAGGTATGCATCACCAGCAGATTTTTTGAATCGGCAGGCATGCCATCCGGCATCACGTTTTCCAGCCGCAATACATCCCCCATAATCTGACTGAAAACGGGCGCGGACACGGCCCCGCCGTAATATTTGCCATTTTGCGGATCGTTAATTACCACCACCAGCGCATAGCGAGGATGGCTGGCAGGCGCAACGCCCGCCGTGTACGCGACGTATTTATCAACGTACTTGCCGTCATCACCAATTTTTTTCGCCGTCCCGGTCTTCACCGCCACGCGATAGTCGCGCACCGCCGCCTTGATCCCGCCTCCGCCCGGCAGCGCCACGCTTTCCATCATGTGCTCAACCTGATGGACAATTTCTTCCGGCATCACCCGCTTGCCGATTACCGGCGGATCGATACGGGTGATCGACAGCGGCTTCTCAAGACCGAAACTGCCAATAGTTGCATAAACATGCGCCAGCTGTAGCGGCGTCACCATCAGGCCGTAGCCAAATGAAAAGGTCGCCCGGTCGAGTAAGCCCCAGTATCGACGCTGTGGCATCAGCCCGCTACTTTCCCCTGTCAGGCCAAGCCCCGTCGGTTCACCAAAGCCAAAGCCCTCATACGTATCCAGCAGATGCTGTACAGGCATAGCCAGCGAAAGCCGGGAAACGCCGGTATCACTCGATTTTTGCAAAATACCGGTCAATGTCAGTTCCGGATAGTAGCCCACGTCGCGAATGCGATGACCGTCCAGGGTATAGGGATGGGTATCGACCACGCTGTCAGGTTGCACAATGCCCTGCTGAAGTGCGGTCATGATCACCAGCGGTTTTACCGTCGAGCCCGGCTCAAAGGTATCGCTAATCGCCCGGTTGCGAAAATCATCCAGCGTCGCATTTTCCCGATTATTCGGATTAAAGTCCGGGTAGCTCGCCATTGAGAGGATCTCCCCGGTATCAATCTTAATTAATACCGCCGCCCCCGACTGTGCCTTGTTCCACCGGACAGCATTATCAAGCGCATCCTCCGTCACCGTTTGCAGACGTTCATCAATGCTGAGCTGAATATTGTGAGCCGGTACCGGCGTGACGTCGGTAAGATTTTCAATCACCTGCCCGTGACGATCGCGACGCACCAGACGTGCGCCCGCTTTGCCCGTTAGCTGGGCGTTAAAGCTTTTTTCCACCCCTTCAATGCCCTGACCATCGATGTTGGTAAATCCAATCAGATTCGCCGCCACGTGGCCCGCAGGGTAAAAGCGTCGGGATTCATCGCGCAGATTAATGCCCGGCAGATTCAGTTTGCCGACCCATTTTGCCTGCTGTGGATCGACCTGGCGTGCCAGATAAAGGAAACGCGAGCGCGGATGTTCATTGATGCGCTGTGCCAAAGTATCTAAGGGCATGTGTAACAGTTTTGCCAGCGCCTGCCAGCGCGCATCCGTTCCCGGACCGCCTTTTTGCAGCAGCGTATAGGGATCGGCCCAGATGGCACTGACCGGGACGCTGACCGCCAGCGGCCTTCCGTTACGATCTTCAATCATCCCGCGCGGTGCCTCTGACGGAATTTCACGCAGCGAGCGCATATCTTCTTGCTGAACCAGCTTATCCGGCTCCACGATTTGCAACCAGCCGACACGCACCAGCAGAACGGTCAGACAGCCTAAAATCGCAACGCACACCATGCCAAAACGCAGTGCAGTGAAATGATTACCCGAATTGATGCTTTTATGCTGCACGCAGACTCCATTCGTCCATTACAAAGCTATGATCGGGCAGGAGAATACCTTGTACGCCGGGTCAGCGGTGAGAATTATGATGTCGTTTTGCAACAAACCACGACGAGAAGAGGCGTACTGTAACACTTTGAAAAAATGTCGTAAAAAAGCCCCGCGCTGGCGAGGCTTTAAAGCTGATAGTGATGCGCATGCGCGCGACAAGATCAGTGGTTTCAGATTCAGATTGCGGTTACGTTAACAGCAGCCGGGCCTTTCTGACCGTCCTGAATTTCGAACTCAACGTTCTGGCCTTCAGCCAGAGTTTTGAAGCCGTTACCCTGGATGGCAGAGAAGTGTACAAACACGTCTTTGCTGCCGTCAGCAGGCGTAATGAAACCAAAACCTTTAGATTCGTTGAACCACTTAACTTGACCTTTGATCTTCGCCATTTGCAAAATTCCTTTGAGAGTTTTCTTCGCCCGGAGGCTCTAACATGGATAAACCTGAGACATTACATTACTGCATGAGGCACTAATAAAAGGTTCGGCAGAGAAGCGGTATTCAACGCAAGGTGTTTACTCAGGACTTCTTTACTGAAAATGCCACACATAAACAGAACTGTACCTCGTTTAACCTGAAGGTGTTATCACATACAACGTAAATTATGGCAAGCCATTTTTAAACGGGTATCGATCCATCGCACATATTTATTAGTTCTTTTTTGACCAACCCGCATTTTATGCGCTTTTTTGGGTAGCCAGCGTTGTACCACCCTCTGCTCCTGACGGCACGCCGAAGAAGGCAGAGCGGGGTTTTGCGCGGTAGTACATTAAATTCCAACGGTAAAGGCCGCCATTGCCTCTTACAACGTTTATCAGCAACTTAGATGATTTTGTGCATAGTTATGCGTAAAAAATCATAGACATCAAATAGCGCTGGCATACTTGTTAGCCACAATAGCGAAAATTTAATCAATGCGTAATGTTAATTAAATACTTTTATAGTGTGCACCAAAATAATGAAGCGCGGAAAGTATTGCATCATTGAAAGGCAATAAAAACGTTTCGATGAAGATAAGCTCTTTCTTAAAGAGATAATGGCACGAGGTTTTTAGGTTTATACAGCCCCGGCAGAGCAGGGATTATAATGTCGTTTTAATTGCCGGGTTTATGCGCAGCAGAGACAGGCTGTTTGCACCGATAGCGTGCAGGAGGGACCGGCAACGATAATGCATCGCTGCCGGGGTTCGCTGATTATCGTTCTGCGACCAGACGAATAAAATCGTCCTCTGCCGCTTCAGGCTTTTCAGGCTGGGCAACGGCTTCAGGCTTTTCAGGTTCGTTAGCTTCACAAAGACGGCGTAGCAACGCATTCTGCCGTTTTTGCTGATCGAGTAGTGCTTCCAGCAGTTCTATCTGCTCGCTGGTGCGAGAACTTGCCCGGTTAACGAAAAACCACAGCACCAGACCGACAGCCAGTATGACCAGAGAAACCAGCAGTGAGGCCAGATTAAGCGCCCCGGTACTCATTAAATCATTCATTTCACCACCTCAAAGGAAACACGCTATCTTACCACTCGCGGCGGGGAAGGAAATCACTGATGAAAAAAATGCTTACCAGGGAATGAATTTGTTTACCGCACAAATGCCGCTGAAAAACTGTACGTCCTGATCGCACAGAATATTGAGCAACTGGGTCCAGATGAGCAAACCGAGAACGATTGCCCCTACCAGCAGCACCCACCTAAATTTTTTCACTCCTGACTCCAGATCATCACTTCAGGCGACCAGGTTAACATGCGTATCTTAAACAGGGCGTTAACTGCACGTGTGTCACCTTCTTTAAAGAATTATCGTCTTGCACCAGGAAACCAGACCGGTAATCTTGCGTCAACGAGAGAAGTACAAAAGGAGTCCTCATGCGGCTTATCATACGCATTATCCTGTTACTGGCGCTGGTGTGGATTGGTTTATTGCTCAGCGGTTACGGCGTGTTAATTGGCAGCAACGTTAACGCGGCGGGCATGGGTCTGCAATGTCAGTATTTAACCGCCCGCGGCACCAGCACCGCCCAGTACGTTCACTCGGATAGCGGCATTATCGGGATGACGCGTTGTCCGCTGCTGCGTAAAAGTGAAACGGTGATAGCGCAGTAACCTTTACCTAATCACGCCGCCACTGGCGGCGTGACGGGCATCAGAATGGATAGGCGTTGTAGCCCATTTGTTCTGAAATCTTCCGTGCCGCCGTGTGCAGCATGGCCACATACTCGTGCAGACGTTCTTCAGAGAAACGCAGCGTCGGGAACGAGATGCTCAAACCGGCGATGACTACACCAAAACGGTCGAAGACCGGCACCCCGATGCAGCGCAGCCCCTCTTCCTGCTCTTCGTTATCTTCACCAAAGCCCTGCTCTCTCACCTGGTCGAGCATCGGCAGCAACGCTTCCGTGCTGGTGATCGTGCGTTCGGTGCTGCGTTTATACTCAACGCCTTCCAGGATCTGCACAACTTCATCACGATCGCGCCACGCCAGCAGCACTTTGCCTATCGCGGTGCTGTAGAGTGGGTTGCGACGGCCAATGCGTGAATACATACGCAGGTTGTACATCGAGTCGATTTTATGAATGTAGACAATACTGTCTTCATCCAGCGCGCCAAGGTGGATGGTCTCTTTGGTCAGACGCGACAGTTCACGCATCTGGATATCCGCACTGCGAATTAAATCGACGTTTTGCAGCGCGCGTGCGCCCAGTTCGAAAAGTTTAAGGGTCAGCGAGTATTTCTCGGACTCCCCTTCCTGAGCGACGTATCCCAGTGATTTCATGGTTTGTAAAAAGCGATAAACGGTGCTTTTCGACATCATGACGCGCTGCGACAGCTCGGTAATGCCAATTTCACGCTCTTCACCAAGCGCCTGCAGGATGCCAAAAACCTTCAATACTGAAGAGACAGAATCTGGCTGCTTGTCCAAATCTGCGAGTGCCATTTATCACCTCTGGGGTTTGTTTTATAAAAATCAGAACGAGTTTTTATTATAAATTCGTGCCCCCCCGGCCGCAACGGTTGTTCGGCTACTTCCTTACAATTCTGCGAACTAACGTTGAATTATCAGTGCTAAAATTATGTCCTGAATAATAATTTTCTCACCTTATCGTTTTACACTATGGATAAAACCTTTTCTGACGGTCTGCCCGTTGCTCAACGCTATGGGGCAATTGTCACCATTATTCTCGGCATCGCCATGGCCGTATTGGATGGTGCCATCGCCAACGTGGCGCTGCCCACCATCGCGGGCGATCTCAATGCCTCACCAGCCGCCTCTATCTGGATAGTCAACGCCTATCAAATTGCGATTGTTGTCTCTCTATTGTCACTGGCGTTTCTCGGCGATATGTTCGGCTACCGGCGTATTTATAAAATCGGGCTGGTGATTTTCACCTTTTCATCACTGGCGTGCGCGCTGTCGGACTCGCTGTTGACGTTGACGCTGGCCCGTGTTGCGCAGGGTTTTGGCGGCGCGGCGTTGATGAGCGTTAATACAGCCCTCATCCGCCTTATTTACCCTCCGCATCAGTTGGGGCGCGGTATGGGAATTAACTCTTTTGTGGTCGCCGTATCGTCAGCCGCCAGTCCAACTATCGCGGCAGGTATTCTCTCCGTGGCGTCCTGGAAGTGGTTATTTTTGATCAATGTCCCGCTCGGCGTGATCTCCCTGCTGCTGGCCCTGCGCTTTCTGCCACCCAATAGCGCACGTAGCAGCACCCCGCGTTTTGACTTGCCCAGCGCGGTGATGAACGCCCTGACGTTTGGCTTGTTGATCGCCGCCCTGAGCGGCTTTGCACAGGGGCAGTCGAAGGAGCTGATTATAGTTGAAGTGGTGGTGATGCTGGCCGCGGGCTTTTTCTTTGTCCGTCGACAGCTTCATCTGCCGGTGCCACTGCTGCCAATCGATCTGCTGCGTATTCCGATTTTTTCCTTGTCCATTTGCACCTCCATTTGCTCGTTCTGCGCGCAAATGCTGGCCCTGGTTTCTCTGCCCTTTTTCCTGCAATCCATTTTGGGCCGCAGCGAAGTGGAAACCGGGCTGCTGCTGACGCCGTGGCCGCTGGCAACGATGGTAATGGCTCCACTGGCTGGTTATCTCATTGAGAAAGTCCACGCGGGTTTGCTCGGGGCGCTGGGTCTGATCGTGATGGCCTGCGGGTTGTTCGGACTGGCATTGTTGCCCGCCTCCCCCTCTGACTGGAATATCATCTGGCCGATGATCCTGTGCGGTGCCGGTTTTGGCCTGTTTCAGTCGCCTAACAACCACACCATCGTCTCCTCCGCACCGCGTCAGCGCAGCGGTGGTGCCAGCGGGATGTTAGGTACGGCACGCCTGCTGGGGCAGAGCATCGGTGCCGCGCTGGTTGCGTTGATGTTTAACCTCTCCGGCAATGCTGGCACGCATACTTCGCTACTGCTGGCCGGAACCCTGGCAACGGTGGCTGCCATCGTCAGCGGTTTACGCATTACCCAGCCACGGGCGCAGGCATAAAAAAAAGCCTGGCCGTGAAAACACGGTCAGGCTTTATCATTCAGACATTACTTCAGGTATTCGCCGCTACGCAGCGCTTCAATGCGTTTATCCAGCGGCGGGTGCGTCATAAACAGCTCGCTCAACGATTTGGATTTCCCGTTAATGCAGAACGCCATCATGCTGCTCGCCTCCTGCGGCTCATAGCTGGTTTTCAGGCGCTGCAAGGCGGCAATCATTTTTTCACGCCCCACCAGACGTGCCGATCCGGCATCGGCATGAAACTCACGGTGGCGCGAGAACCACATCGTGATCAGGCTGGCGAGAATACCGAACAACAACTCCAGCACCATCGCCACCGCGAAGTAGATCAGCGGATTGCCGTTGTTGCCCTCGCCTTCATCGCGGTTGCCGCCGAGGAAACCGGCTGCAATTTGAGCGAGGATACGGGAGATAAAGATCACGAAGGTGTTCACCACCCCCTGAATCAACGTCATCGTCACCATATCGCCATTAGCAATGTGGCTGATTTCATGGGCGATGACGGCTTCCGCTTCGTCGCGGCTCATGTTCTGCAACAATCCGGTACTGACCGCCACCAGCGAGGCGTCACGACGCGCACCGGTGGCAAAGGCGTTAATATCCGGCGCATGGTAGACCGCCACCTGCGGCATGGCGATACCGGCCTGGCTCGCCTGGCTGGAAACGGTCTGCATCAGCCAGCGCTCGGTTTCGTTACGCGGCTGCTCAATAACTTCACCGCCGACGGATTTGAGGGCCATCCATTTCGACATCAGCAGCGAAACGATCGAACCACCAAAACCAAACAGCAGCGCCATGATTAACAGGCCGGTCATACTGCTCGACTGAATTCCCGTCAGGCTTAGCACCAGCCCAAACACAACCATTACTGCCAGGTTGGTCATCAGGAAAAGCGCGATTCGCATCATAATATTTTTTAACCTCAGTTTAACAAAACGCACTATGCGATACCCATATCGTATGGGTATTACGCTGATTTTCAAGCAAAGCAGGACGCTAAGTTACGAGAATCACGCAACTTTACATTTTGAAGGGTATTTCTTACGTCAGGCAAGATATGTAAAAAAACAGGCACAATTTCTTGTGCCTGTAGAAGGTTATTTGCTTTTCGCGGGTTGTGCCGCAGGTTGCTCTTTTTCCAGATGGGAAAGATCCACTGCAATATGCACCGTCTCATCAAGATACGGATCCGGCTCCTGATAATCCTTCGGCAGATCCTCAAGTTTCTTCAGCAGCGGTTTACCTTCGCGTTTGAAGCGATCGTTAATCCGCGCCAGACGCGTGGCATCATCTTCGGCATTCTCTTTTTCACGCTGGGCGTAGTTCAGAGAAATCGTGTTCCGCTTATCCTTCAGGGCATTAAAACGCGCGATGTCCTTGATGATGTACTGGAACTCGTGATCTTCAGCGATACGCGCGTTGTGATCCTTCAGCAATTCCGGACCAAACGGCGTCAGGTCGCCTGACTTGACGAAGGTTGCCGCGTTAATGCTGTCCCACGGGAGCGCATTATCTTCGAACTTCTCACCGGTTTCCGTCTCTTCCGTGCCGGTCGGCATGAGGATATCCGGCGTGACGCCTTTACGTTGCGTACTGCCGCCGTTCACGCGATAGAACTTCTGGATGGTGTACTGCACGGAACCCAGCGCAGGCCACTCAGGACGTAGCATCTGATCGTAAATCCGGTTCAGAGAGCGGTACTGTTGAACGGTACCTTTACCAAAGGTTGGCTCGCCGACAATCAGCGCCCGGCCATAGTCCTGCATCGCCGCCGCGAAGATTTCCGATGCCGACGCGCTGAAGCGATCGACCAGCACTACCAGCGGGCCTTTGTAATACACCACGCCATCAGTATCGCTGTCTTCGCGTACCTTGCCGTTATTATCACGCACCTGCACCACCGGGCCGGACGGAATAAACAGACCGGAGAGCGATACCGCTTCGGTCAGCGCCCCGCCACCGTTAGTACGCAGATCGATGATCACGCTGCTGACGTTCTGTTTTTCAAGCTTCTGTAGTTGAACCTTGACGTCATCCGTCAGGCCGACATAGAAGCCTGGAATATCCAGCACGCCGACTTTCTCTTTACCGACGGTTTTCACCGACATCTTGACCGCGCGATCTTCGAGACGGATACGTTCACGGGTCAGGGTGACAATGCGCGTTTTGGTTCCTTTACCGGCAGGCAATACTTCAAGACGAACCTTGCTGCCTTTCGGCCCTTTGATCAGCGCCACCACGTCATCCAGACGCCAGCCGATAACATCGACCATGCTCTGTCCAACCTGACCCACGCCGACAATGCGATCGCCGACAGCGATAGCTTTGCTCTTCGCCGCCGGGCCACCTGCGACCATCGAGTTGATCACCGTGTAATCATCATCCATCTGCAATACCGCGCCAATCCCTTCGAGCGACAGGCTCATTTCGGTATTGAACTGTTCGGTATTACGCGGCGACAAATAGTTGGTGTGCGGGTCAATCTCATGGGCAAAGGCGGTCATCGCCAGTGAGAAGACATCTTCACTGTTGGATTGCGCCAGACGACGGATCGCGAATTTATAACGACGGTTCAGCGTCTCGCGGATCTCTTTGTCGTTCTTACCGGTCAGCTTCAGGCTCAGCTCGTCATACTTAACCTTACCATCCCACAGGGCGTTCAGTTCGGCTTCATCTTTCGGCCACGGGGATTTGCTACGATCGAGGTTAAACGTATCGTTGCCGGTAAAATCCATCGGACGTTCCAGCACTTTTAATGCGTACTGGTAACGTTCGAAACGTCGCTGTTGCCCAAGATTGTACAGCGCATAGAAAACGTCCAGCTTGCCGGAACGCAGTTCGTCGCCGAGGGTCGTTTTTTTATCGGCAAACTTTTCTACGTCGCTGGCTAACAGAACGTTATGGCTGTAGTCGAGCAGGTTCAGATAGCGATCGAAGATTTTGGCGGAAAAAGCCTTATCCAGATCGAACTGGCGGTAATGCGAGCGCGTAAAGCGCGAGGTGACGCGCTCGCTTACCGTAGAGTGCTGCACTTCTTCCTTAAGAACCGGAATTTGATCGGCACGGGTGATCTCGTCCACCGCAAAAGCATGGCCTGCCGCTAAAAACATGCCTGCGATTGCAGTGAGCTTAAAAAATGTGTTCATGCCAGGCCTGCCTCCGTTTCAGAACACCAGGTGTTCTGCGCGTACAATCATTGACATACCAGACGTCAGCTGTACTCGAACGCCATCTTTGGTGATTTCCAGGATGGTGGCATCCATGGCGTTATTCCCTGCCTTCACCTTCAGGGACTGGCCTACGGACAACGTAGACAGATCTGAAACTGGAGTGAGTTTTTCTTCACGAGCCACAGGCTGCGCTTTAGGAGCCGGTTTGGCGGCGCGAGGTTTGCGCTCACCCTCTTCTTTACGACGCACCTGAGGACGCGGCTTACGCTCGCGACGCGGTGCATCGGTAGCCTGCTGGCCTTCACCTGCGGCTTCACGTTTCTTCGCCTGCTGCTCAGCACGCTGTGCCTGCACGCGTGCTTTGGCTTCTTCCAGCTGCTGACGAGCGTGAAGCACGTGCTGCTCTTCGAGTTCGCCGCAGGCGTTGCCGTCGAGATCGACACGCGTCGCGCCAGCTTTAATACCGTACAGATAACGCCAGCTTGAAGTGTACAGACGCAGGGCAGAACGGAGCTGGGTCTTGCTGAGGCTCATTTCGCCTTCAACGCGGGAGACCAGATCCTGAAAAATGCCGATTTTAAGCGGACGCGCTTCCCCTTCAGCACTGAAGCACTGAGGAAAACGTTCGGCCAGAAAAGCGATAACTTCTTTACTGCTATTCAACTTAGGTTGATTTTCCATGAAATTTCCTGATTACAACGGACGTAGCCAACAAGCCCGCAGGCATGAACAGGCGTCATTATAATGACGCTATCGGTAATTGCTACGTTATCCGTTGATTATCCTGCTTTGAGGGCAAAGAATTTTTGATAATCACTGGCAGCAAGCAGCTTCTCAAGATGCCCGACCAGTTCGCTCAGCCCCTGTTCGTCCTCGGCGGTGAAGCGCGAGAAGACGGTGCTGTCGATATCCAGAACGCCAATAATCTGATTTTCTACCGTCAGCGGCAGGACAATTTCAGCATTGCTGGCGGAATCGCAAGCGATGTGGCCGGCAAAAGCGTGGACATCTTCAACCCGCTGGACGCGGTTTTCGGCAACGGCCGTGCCGCAGACGCCCCGTCCCACCGGAATACGTACGCAGGCGATTTTGCCCTGGAAAGGCCCTAATACCAGGGTATCCTCTTCCAGCAGATAAAATCCGGCCCAGTTTACCCCTTCCAGGCGCTCAAAAAGCAGCGCGCTGGTATTGGAAAGAATCGCCAGAAAACTGGTTTCACCTGCCATTAATGCCTTTAAATCACGGTTCAGATCCGCGTAAAATTCTGTTTTGTTCATTATCCAACCATTTGTATTCATCCGGACGTCGGTTCTTCGCCCGACTCTTTGCCCTATAAAATAAGCATTAAATGCGTTTATGCTCAAGGTGAATCCCATTCATGAGTTAAGATAGTTTTATATATCCATTCCTGTTCTCACTAAATGGCACTTAAAGCAAACACGATTACACCGACAAAAAAAATTATCGTACATTCGGTTAGCGATCCGCTGCCCCGCGCACATTATCAACGTTGCCCGCAATGCGATACGCTTTTTATGTTGCCGGTGATGAAATCACACCAGAGCGCCTGGTGTCCGCAGTGCGAGGCGAAGATCCGTGACGGGCGCGACTGGTCACTCACCCGCCTGGGGGCGATGGCGATTGCCATGCTGCTGCTCATGCCTTTTGCCTGGAGCGAGCCGTTATTGCGGGTCTACCTGCTGGGCATTCGTATTGATGCCAACGTGTTTCAGGGGATCTGGCAGATGAAGGAGATGGGCGATCCTGTCACGGCGGCGATGGTGCTGTTTTGCACCGTTGCCGCGCCGTTGGTGCTGGTCTGCGCGATCGCTTATCTGTGGCTGGGCAATGTCCTGGGGATGAATTTGCGTCCGGTGCTGCTGATGCTGGATAAACTCAAAGAGTGGGTAATGCTCGATATCTATCTGGTGGGCATCGGCGTGGCGGCAATCAAAGTCCAGGATTATGCCTTTCTGCAACCGGGTATCGGCCTGCTGGCGTTCATTTCGCTGATGCTGCTGAGCATTCTGACGCTAATTCACCTGAATATTGAGCAGCTCTGGGAACGTTTTTACCCCACGCGCCCGGCTACCCGCGCCCATGAAAATCTGCGCGTGTGCCTGGGATGCCATTTTACCGGCCTTCCCGACGCACGCGGTCGCTGCCCGCGCTGTCACATTCCGCTGCGCCTGCGCCGCCGTCACAGCCTGCAAAAGTGCTGGGCCGCGTTAATCGCCTCGCTAATCTTTTTGGTGCCTGCTAACCTGCTGCCTATCTCCGTGATTTATCTTAACGGCGGACGTCAGGAGGATACGATTTTTTCAGGCATCCTTTCGCTTGCCAGTAGTAATGTTGCCGTCGCGGCCGTGGTGTTTGTCGCCAGTATTCTGGTGCCCTTTACCAAGGTCATTGTGCTGTTCACGCTGCTCATTAGCATTCATTTTAAATGGGCGCATGGGCTGCGCCTGCGCATTAATCTGCTGCGCATGGTGACGTGGATCGGCCGCTGGTCAATGCTGGATTTGTTTGTGATTTCGTTGACGATGTCGCTTATTAACCGCGACCAGTTACTTGCGTTTACCATGGGGCCAGCTGCGTTTTATTTCGGCGCAGCGGTAATTTTGACTATTCTTGCTGTTGAATGGCTGGACAGCCGCTTACTTTGGGATGCACATGAGTCAGGAAACGCCCGCTTCGACGACTGAAGCGCGAATTAAAACAAAACGGCGTATTTCGCCATTCTGGCTGCTGCCGGTGATCGCATTGCTGATCGCTGGCTGGTTAATCTGGAACACGTATGAGGATCGTGGCACCACGGTCACTATTGATTTTATGTCCGCTGACGGCATTGTGGCCGGTCGTACGCCGGTGCGCTATCAGGGGGTGGAAATCGGTACGGTGCAGGAGATCCGCCTGAGCGACGATCTGAAAAAGATTGAAGTGAAAGTCAGTATCAAAAGCGACATGAAAGACGCGCTGCGTAGCGAAACGCAGTTCTGGCTGATTACGCCGAAGGCTTCTCTGGCAGGTGTCTCGGGTCTTGATGCGCTGGTAGGCGGTAACTATATCGGCATGATGCCCGGTAAAGGTGAACCGGAAGACCATTTTACCGCCCTGGATACCCAGCCTAAATATCGCCTGAATAACGGCGAGCTGATGATTCATCTGCACGCACCGGATCTGGGTTCACTGAACAGTGGTTCGCTGGTCTATTTCCGTAAAATCCCGGTGGGCCGGGTCTACGATTACGCCATCAATACCAATAAAGAAGGCGTAACCGTTGATGTGCTGATTGAACGCCGCTTCACCAATCTGGTGAAAAAAGGCAGCCGTTTCTGGAACGTGTCGGGCGTTAAAGCGGATGTGGATTTTAGCGGCGCGAACATTCAGCTTGAAAGCCTGGCGGCGCTGGTCAACGGGGCGATTGCCTTCGACTCGCCTGAAGGTTCCAAACCGGCCACGCAAAACGATGAATTTGGTCTTTATGAAGACCTGGCGCACAGTCAACGCGGTGTACTGGTCAAGCTCGACCTGCCCAGCGGTAGCGGCCTGAAAGCGGGTTCTACTCGCCTGATGTATCAGGGGCTGGAGGTCGGCGAACTGAGTAAAATCACGCTTGATCCCGGTGGTGCCGTCAGCGGTGAAATGACCGTTGATCCGAGCGTGGTCAATCTGCTGCGGGAAAACACCCGCATTGAACTGCGCAGTCCGAAGCTGTCACTGGACAACGCCAGCGTCAGCTCTCTGCTCACCGGCAGCACCTTTGAGCTGGTGCCCGGCGAAGGTAAACCGCGCGATCACTTCGTGGTGCTTCCGGCTAACAAAACGCTATTACAAGAGCCTAACGTACTGACGCTGACGCTGACCGCGCCGGAAAGTTACGGTATTGATATCGGTCAGCCGCTGATCCTCCACGGCGTGCAGATTGGTCAGGTGCTTGAACGCAAGCTGTCCGACAAAGGCGTTTCGTTTGCCGTTGCGGTCGATCCGCAATATCGCGATTTAGTCCACGGCGACAGCAAATTCGTGGTGAACAGCCGCGTGGATGTCAAAGTCGGTCTGGACGGCGTTGAGTTTCTCGGTGCCAGCGCCAGCGAGTGGGTTAGCGGCGGTGTTCGTATATTGCCGGGCAAGAAAAGCGAGATGAAATCCAGCTATCCGCTGTACGCGAATCTGGAAAAAGCGCTGGAAAATAGTCTGAGCGATCTCCCCACCACCACCCTGACGCTGACCGCCAGTACCTTACCGGACGTCCAGCCGGGTTCGGTGGTGCTGTATCGTAAGTTTGAGGTCGGAGAAGTTATCACCGTGCGTCCGCGCGCCAACGCCTTTGACATTGAACTTCACGTGAAGCCGGAATATCAAAACCTGCTCACTAAAGACAGCGTCTTCTGGGCGGAAGGCGGCGCGAAAGTGCAGCTTAACGGCAGCGGCCTGACGGTGCAGGCTTCCCCGCTCTCACGCGCCATCAAAGGGGCAATCAGCTTTGATAACCTGAGCGGCGCGGGCGGCGGCCTGCGTAAAGGCGATAAACGTATTCTCTACGCGTCGGAGAACGAAGCGCGCGCGGTAGGCGGACAAATCACGCTGCATGCCTTTGATGCCGGTAAGCTGGCAGCCGGGATGCCGATCCGCTACCTGGGTATTGATATCGGCCAGGTCCAGACGCTGAACCTCATCACCTCGCGCAATGAGGTGCAGGCCAAAGCGGTGCTCTATCCGGAATATATGCAGACCTTCGCCAGGGCGGGCACCCGCTTCTCGGTGGTAACGCCGAAGATTTCTGCCGGAGGCGTGGAGCATCTGGATACCCTGTTGCAGCCTTACATTAACGTCGAACCGGGCCAGGGCAATGCCCGCCGCGAGTTTGAACTTCAGGAAGCCACGATCACCGATTCACGCTATCTCGACGGCCTGAGTCTGGTGGTGGAAGCGCCGGAAGCGGGTTCACTGAATATCGGTACGCCGGTGCTGTTCCGTGGTATTGAAGTCGGTACAGTGACCGGCATGACCCTCGGCTCACTTTCAGACCGCATTATGATCAATCTGCGCATCAGTAAACGCTATCAGCATCTGGTGCGCAATAATTCGGTCTTCTGGCTGGCCTCCGGCTACACCCTGGACTTCGGCATTACCGGCGGCATGGTGAAAACCGGGACCTTTAATCAGTTTATTCGCGGCGGTATTGCCTTTGCGACCCCACCGGGAACGCCGCTGTCGCCGAAAGCGCAGGAAGGTAAACACTTCCTGTTGCAGGAAAGCGAGCCGAAAGAGTGGCGTCAGTGGGGAACTGCCCTGCCGCGTTAACCGTCCCTGCTCCGGCGTACCTGCGCCGGAGCAAATGTGCTACACTGCGCACCCGTTTTTTTCTCTGGTGTGCGCCGTGTCTACCCATTCTGTCTTCTTCCCTGATGAATTTCTGACGCAAATGCGGGCGATCATGCCTGCGCATCTGTCATTCGATGATTTTATTGCCGCCTGCCAGCGCCCTCTGCGCCGCAGTATCCGGGTGAACACGCTTAAAATTTCCGTGACAGATTTCCTGACGCTGGTTGCGCCGTACGGCTGGCAGCTGACGCCGGTTCCCTGGTGTGCAGAAGGTTTCTGGATCGAGCGTGAGGATGAAGAGGCATTACCTCTCGGCAGCACGGCAGAGCATCTCAGCGGGCTGTTTTACATTCAGGAAGCCAGCTCAATGCTGCCCGTCGCGGCCCTTTTTGCCGATGGCGCAGCACCGCAGCGCGTCATGGACGTCGCCGCCGCACCAGGGTCTAAAACCACGCAGATCGCGGCCAGAATGGGCAATCAGGGCGTCATTCTGGCTAACGAGTTTTCCGCCAGCCGGGTGAAAGTGCTGCATGCCAATATCAGCCGCTGCGGCATCAGTAATGTCGCGCTGACCCATTTTGACGGGCGCGTCTTTGGTGCCGCTCTCCCGGAAGCCTTTGATGCCATCCTGCTGGATGCACCCTGCTCCGGTGAAGGCGTGGTGCGCAAAGATCCGGATGCGTTAAAAAACTGGTCGCCGGAGAGTAATCTCGATATCGCCGCCACCCAGCGCGAGCTAATAGAAAGCGCGTTTCATGCTCTGCGCCCCGGCGGCACGCTGGTTTACTCCACCTGCACTCTGAACCCGCAGGAGAACGAAAACGTAGTACAGTGGCTGCTGTCCCGCTTTCCACAGGCCGTCGAGGTTGCCCCGCTGGGCGATCTTTTCCCTCAGGCCACAGACGCGCTTACCCCGGAAGGTTTTCTGCACGTCTTCCCGCAAATTTTTGACTGTGAAGGCTTCTTTGTCGCCCGGCTACGTAAAACTGCCGCCATTGAGGCGCTGCCTGTGCCTGGGTATAAAGTGGGTAAATTCCCTTTTATGCCGATGAAAACCCGCGAGGCCGCGCAGGTGGTCGATGCCGCCAGCAGCGTCGGTCTTCACTGGGGTGACAGCCATAAGCTGTGGCAGCGTGATAAAGAGATCTGGCTGTTCCCCGTCAACGTGGAATCCATGCTGGGCCAGGTCCGTTTTTCACGCATCGGTCTTAAACTTGCCGAAACTCACAATAAAGGGTTTCGCTGGCAGCATGAGGCAGTTATTGCCCTCGCCGACCGCGAAAAAATGCCTTTTGAACTCACCGCCGCAGAAGCCGAAGAGTGGTATCGCGGCCGGGACGTTTATCCGCAGCACTCCCCGTCGACAGACGATGTGCTGGTGACATTTCAGGGTTTCCCGCTGGGGCTGGCGAAAAAAATCGGGTCGCGTTTGAAAAACAGTTATCCTCGCGAGCTGGTGCGAGACGGGCGATTGTTCGCGGCCAGACCGTGACGAGACGCAGAGATTCAGCATCTTCTGACTGGCTATTTTAGTGCCGTTGACTACGCTAAAAGATGAGCGACAGAACTGGTCGTACCACGTTTTTAGCAGATCAACGGAGAGCAATATGACGAAAACCAATGTGCGTATCGGTGCCTTCGAGATTGAAGATGCTGAACTGAAAGGGGATGTCCAGGGTGAGCGAACATTAGTGATCCCTTGTAGCTCAGACCCGGATTTATGTATGCAGCTTGATGCCTGGGATGCCGATACCAGCGTCCCGGCTATCCTTGACGGGGAGCATTCCGTTCTTTATCGCGAGCATTATGATCAACAGACCGATTCATGGGTAATGCGTCTTGCCTGACCCATAATGAACCCGTCCATGAGGCGGGTTATTTATCCTCCGACCTTTCCCCCGCATCGTTTCATCCCCTACACTTAGTTTATGTTTTTGCAGGCCTGAGGACAGGATGTACGCACTGGTATTGTTTATTTGTTATCTGGATGGCGGCTGTGATGACATCGTGGTAGATGTCTACAATACCGAGCAGCAATGTATCGTAGCCATGCACGATCAGCGGCTGCGGCACGGCGGGTGCTATCCCGTTGAAGAATTCATTGATGGTTTCTGGCGTCCGGCTCAGGAATACAGCGACTTTTAATCGTCTCTTTCTCCCCGCTTTTTACTCCGGGTCATTCACTGGCCCTCTCTGATAGTGTGCTCAACAGCGTTATGCACACAGATAACAGCATCGCCTGCTGCCTATAAAAAATGGCTAATGTGCCGAAAAAGAGTAGACGCACGTGGGGCCGAGTATGCTATGGTTTACAGCGAATGCGGAAAATCCAGGCGATTTTCGGGGCGTTTAAAGGGACAGATAAAAAAAGCCCAGCGTATTCAAATAGATAAAAAGAGACCGAATACGATTCCTGTATTCGGTCCAGGGAAATGGCTCTTGGGATAGAGCCGTGCGCTAAAAGTTGGCATTAATGCAGGCTTAGTCGCCATGCCTTATAAGAATAGTTGACCGTGCCAGGTTTTCCAGTCTGCTGTAAAAACGACCAGAAAAATCGCCTGTCATCAGAGTCAAAAAAAGAAAAAACCGCAGCTTTTCATAAAGATAAGCCTGCGGTTTTTTACTGGAAATTAGCCAGGTATTTCTCGTTACTGGCAGAGTTTTTGTGCTCGCTCAATAAACGGGTCCAGACTCATTTTTTGCCCCGGATGTTTCGGGTCGTCAATTTGAATCACGCTTAACGGTTGCCCGCTCATCTTACCGGCTTTGATCTGCTGCTCAGCGATATCATTCAGCGGATATTGCACCAGCGTCGAGGGGTTAATCACCACCAGCGCATTGCCGGGTCGGCACGTCAGCATCACTTCTTCGCGATCGAACGCCCATTTATCTTTACCAATATCGAAACGGCTGACGGTAATCAGGCCGGGCGCAGCCAGCGCAGCGGCTGAAGTGGCCAGTAAAACAGCAGAGATCACAATTTTTTTCATGGTTTTTGCCAGGTTATTCAAAAAGGTTCCCACGTCGCGAACACGCTAACGGTAGCCAGCACCAGTGCACCGAGAACCATTTCAGCGTGAGTCATACGAATAAAAAATGTCTGTAACCGCGCATTATCGCGCTTCATTTTAGGTACCAGAACATAACGGTTCACCAGCGCAATAGCTACCATCAGCACCACAAGCGCACATTTCAACAACAGTGCACGGCCATAGTCAGCCGCGCTTAGCAATGCGCCCTGCACAAGCCAGGCGTTGTTAACACCGGTAAGCAGCACCCCTGCCACCGCCAGGTGTCCATAGCGCGAAAAACGCATCATGGTGTAGATGGCGGGCTGCCGCCAGCGCCCGTTCGCCAGGCGCAGGCAATACACAAAAGGCAACAACCCGCCGAGCCAGACTGAGGCACACACTAAATGCAGCGCCTGATTTGTCCGATGCAGCAGTCCGGTCAGCCCGCTATGCATCGCCGTGTGGCCGGTACTTGCCTGTAGAATTAACTGGGCGCAGAGCAGCACTAACAATAAAGCAAGTTTGCGCCGGGGCCGCATCATGGCAATCGCCAGCGTTAACCCGCTCAGCACGATTTGCCAGAGCCAGACATTGCCAAAGCGGGTGCCGATCACCGCCCACCAGACGTCGGGCCGCCAGACATCCGGCCAGCCGCCAGCCATCATGCCTCCCTGCACCATTAATAACAGCAGCGCGGTTATCGCATTAAGCGCAAGCAGGAGGCGGATCGGTAAACGAAAACGGCGGGCGAGGCGCTGGCGGATCGCATCGTGGGCCAGCCACGCGCTGAAGAACGCCCAGCCAGACGCCAACATCAGCGCCGTAAAGTGTAAAAAACGCAGCCCAACCCACGCCAGTTCCAGCATATTATTTCACGCTAAAGTGATATTGCCCCTGCGTCTTATGCCCGTCGACGGACACAACATGCCAGTCAACGGTATACTGACCCGGTTTGAGTGGCTGATTCAGTGGGACAATCAGCTGGGTTTGATCTTTTTCATTACGCTTTGCTTTACCGGTGTCGATAACCGCTTGCGCCGGTCCGGTTAACGTTACGCCGCTGAAGCTGGCTTCCACGCCTTCAGAGAAATTAAGCGTCAGCGCCTGCGGTGCTGCGGCAACTTCCGCGTCGGCAGCCGGGTATTGATGTTTAAGATGGGCGTGAGCCCAAACAGCAGGTGTCGTCAATGCTATCGCCAGCATAAGCGCGATGTTACGCACAGAAGAGGCAGTAAAGGCCATTATGTCATTCCTTTTTGTTATGTAATTGCATCAAAGAATAACGCTGTATAATGCCTTAGTCGAGAATAGTCATCGGCAGGCTTGTTATTCTGCGGCAGTCTTAGTAACTTTTGCGTGTTTGAAAAAGGAGAGACCGATGCAAACCAATCTGGCCCAGCTTTCCCAGCAGGAAATGGATAAAATCAACGTTGACCTGGCGGCCGCTTCCGTGGCGTTTAAAGAGCGCTACAATATGCCGATCGTTGCCGAAGTGGTGGAGCGAGAGCAGCCTGAACATTTGCGCGACTGGTTTCGCGAACGGCTGATCGCCCACCGCCTTGCGTCCGTCAATTTGTCACGCTTGCCCTGGGAACCCAAAGCAAAATAAGCGCGATTTTTTATGCTAATTCAGGAGTAAACCATGCTGCGCGTTATTGATACCGAAACCTGCGATTTGCAGGGAGGAGTGGTTGAAATCGCCTCGGTGGACGTGGTGGATGGAAAGATCACCAACCCCATGAGCCATCTGGTTCGCCCGGACCGCCCTATCAGCCCGCAGGCAATGGCTATACACCGGATCACGGAAGCGATGGTCGCCGATCAGCCGTGGATTGAAGACGTGCTGCCGTTTTATCAGGGCAGCCCGTGGTATGTCGCGCACAACGCCAGTTTTGATCGCCGGGTGTTACCGGAGATGAATGGTGAGTGGATTTGCACCATGAAAATGGCGCGTCGCCTGTGGCCGGGGATCAAATACAGCAACATCGGTCTGTATAAATCGCGGAATCTGAACGTGCAGACGCCAGCGGGACTGCATCATCACCGCGCGCTGTATGATTGCTATATCACGGCCGCGCTGCTTATCGATATTATTAACACCTCGGGGTGGACGCCGGAAGAGATGGTCGAAGTGACCGGGCGTCCGGGGCTTATTTCAACGTTCAGCTTCGGGAAATACCGCGGCAAACCGGTCGCTGAAGTCGCCGAGCGCGATCCGGGCTATCTACGCTGGCTATTCAATAATCTCGACAGAATGAGCCCGGAGATGCGCCTGACGCTCAAGCACTATCTCGACAAAGCTTAACGCTCTGCTTTTCCGGGCAGCGTGCCCTGTGCAAGCGCAATGAGGAAAGTATACTCCATGGCGACACCCTCATAGCTCTTAAAGCGCCCGGACTTGCCGCCGTGCCCGGAGTCCATATCGGTACACAACAGCAGCAAATTTTCGTCGGTTTTCAGCTCACGCAGCCTCGCCACCCATTTGGCCGGTTCCCAGTACTGCACCTGTGAATCATGCAGCCCCGTTGTCACCAGCAAATGCGGATAGGCCTTCACGTCGACGTTGTCGTAAGGGCTGTAGCTTTTCATATAGTGATAATACGTTTCGTCTTTCGGATTGCCCCACTCTTCAAACTCACCGGTGGTGAGCGGGATAGATTCATCCAGCATGGTGGTCACCACATCGACAAACGGCACCTGAGCAATCACCCCGCGAAACAGGTCCGGACGCAGGTTAATGGCCGCGCCCATCAGCATACCGCCCGCACTGCCCCCCATGCCAAAGCAGTATGTCGGGTCGCCGTAGCCCTGCCTGAGCAACGCATCGCAGACATCAAGGTAGTCGTTAAAGGTATTTTTCTTCTTCAGGAATTTACCCTCTTCGTACCACTGCTGCCCCAGTTCGCCGCCGCCGCGCACATGCGCAATAGCGAAAACGAATCCCCGATCGAGCAGGCTCAGACGACTACTGCTGAAATCGGCATCCATACTGGTCCCATACGAACCGTAGCCGTAGACCAGAAGCGGATTTTTACCTTTGCGGAAATGCTGTCGGTGATAAACCAGCGACACGGGGACCTCTACGCCATCGCGCGCGGTGATCCACAGATGCTCGCTGCGATAGAGACTGCTGTCAAAACCGGCCACCTCTGACTGCTTCAATACCTGACGTTCACCGGTATCCATATCCAGTTCAAACAGCGTATCGGGTGTGGTCATTGATGAATAGCCGTAGCGCAGGCGCGAGGTTTCCGGCTCCGGATTGTAGGCCAGCCAGGTAACATACGCCGGATCGTCAAAGGCGATGCCGGTCACTTCCCGGGTTTTACGATTAATTTGCCGCAGGCTGGTCAGCCCTCGCTGACGCTCCTCCACCACCAGCCAGTCGGTAAAGAGGGTAAATCCCTCCAGCATGATGTCTTCCCGCGCCGGGATCAGCACTTCCCATTGCCGTTCATCACGCACGCGACTGCGGTAAAGACCGAAGTTTTTACCCTCGCGGTTAGAGCGGATATAAAATTTATGCTGATAATGATCGATGCTGTATTCGTGATCTTTGCGGCGCGGTAGAAAAGGTTGTGGCTGCGCGTCAGCCAGCGACGCGTCCAGCAGCAAAATCTCGCTGGTGGTGGCGCTGGAGAGATAAATGACGATGAAATGCTGCGAGGTGGTTTTATGCAGGCCGACGTAAAAGGTTTCATCGTGCTCTTCGTAAATCAGTTCGTCCGATGCCGATGAGGTTCCGACCATATGTCGCCAGACCTGGTACGGCAGCAGCGTGACCGGATGTTTACGCACATAATAAAGCGTCAGCGAATCGTTGCCCCAGACGAAATCGGGGGAGATGTTATCCAGCAATTCCGGATACCAGTTACCGGTTTGCAGATTACGCAGACGCAGGCCGTACTGACGACGCGACAGATAATCTTCCGCCAGCGCCATGATGGTATTATCCGGAGAAACCGCCATGCCACCAAGCGTATAAAACTCGCTGTGCGCCGCGCGTTTATTGGCGTCCAGCAGCAGCTCCCACTCATCCCATTCCGCAAGCAGCACCGACTGACGCTGATAAATAGCGTATTCACAACCAGGTTCGTAAATATGCCGGTAACGATAGCCGTTTCGGGTCCAGGGAGCAGAAACCTCACGTTGCGGAATACGCGCGACAATTTCCTCCAGGATACGGTCCTGAAGCCCCTGCTGCGACGCCATCACCCGATGACCGTAGCTATTTTCCTGCTGAAGGTAATCGAGAACCTCAGGATTTGAGCGCGTGTCATCGCGCAGCCAGTAGTAATCATCGGTGCGCGTGTCGCCGTGAAGCGTCATATGGTGCGGTATACGTCTGGCTTTTGGTGGCATAGCTCGGTTCTTTGGCTTTTTCTACATCCTATAAGATTGGCAAAAGACGCCTGTGATGCAAGCGAGACGCAGATACTTTCCGCACGAATTACTCAGGAAGCGCCTGTTTTTGCTGCTTAAGATCCTGCTCAACACCATCACGGACGTCTTGTGGTATGTTCAGCGCGTCACCGAGAGCATTAAGATAGCTCCGCTCCATAAAGTGATCGACATCGATAGCCGCGCAGCTCAGGAAATATAATTCCAGCGCTTCTTCTTCGTTCGGTACGTCACGCGCCAGCCTTTGCGGGTCGAGCGGCTGCGCCATAGCTTGCCTCACCAGCACCCTGCCCTCCTCTTCAACCCCGGCCTCGCGCATCTGTAGCTCAATGGCCTCACGCTCATGGTCGTCGATATGACCATCGCTTTTCGCGGCAAACACCAGCGCCAGGATCAGACGCTCTGTCCGCTTGTCCAGCGGCGTGCTTTGCGTGCCGTACTGCGGTTCAGCCTGATGGGCATCACGGATCTTGTCTTTGTATTTATTCCATAACACGGTTCCGGCAACCGCACCGCCGCCCATTAACAGCGCGCCGGTGCCATATTTGCTAAGAAGTTTACGTGATGATTTGTTCCCCACCAGCAGTCCGGCAAGACCGCCGAGCGCACCAGGCACCAGAAGCTGATTCAGACCTTGTGCACCGGATGACGAGGAAGAGACGCCTTTTTGCGCCAGAAGAGACTGTAGCTGATTAAGCCAGTTTGCCATGCGAAGATCCCTCCAGTTACCTGATAATGAAGATTCAGAGTAAGCGAAGGGACGTCAGAAAGTGTCAATGTGACAAAAGGTGCGCAAATAACTGTCGATTATCGGCTCTGATAGCTTGCACTGCCCGCCGCGCAATCGACCTGGACGAGATAATGGATATCGGCACTTTTACCCCGCACGGTGATCGGCACTTTCCACTTGCCTTTCTCACCCTTGATTTCATTGGTGTCTACCCACACCACAGGATCGGCCTGACCGATTTTCTGCCGATCTTCAGCCCAGCGGACGATACGGTTTTGCTGATAGTCACGTTTCACGCTTGCCGCGATGCCATCAGCATCCAGCTTTTCACAGTTGGGAAATTTGACCGTCTTCGAATGCGGATCCTGACTTACCGCGTGCACTGACGCACTTCCTGCCAACAGCAGCAGACAGAAAAGCGCTCCACGTTTATTCATTGTTTTCTCCTTATGACCCATTGTGACCAAGGACTAAAGAAAAAGCATGGTACAAAACGGCGGGAGCGCAAGTGGCTATTACGCCGCTTTGGTCCGTTTCGCGGGCGCATCCTCAGTTACGGCTTTTGGCGCGGGTAATTTTCCGGCTTTCAGCAGATTACCGAGAACATCTTTTTGTTCGGCAAGCCACATCGCCATGACTTCACGCTGCTCGTCTTCCAGCGTTACGGGCGACTGACCAAGCCAGTTCCCCAATACTTCCGCCAGATCGAGCATTTTGTCATAAGCATCGGCTTCCTTTTTGCTGGCAAAAGACATTTTTTCCTCACCTTCACGGATCACAACGTATTTAACTTCAACCGCCATTTTTGCAGCCCCATATCACTGTAATTTTATACAGTATAACACCCCGTTTTCAGCGAATCAATCAGTGAAAAGCATGTCGGCAAAGACAGGCGCAAACGTTTTCGTTTATACTGCGCGCAAATGCGTTAAAGGGAAAAAGTGATGATTTTATTAGGTACCGCGCTGCGCCCGGCAGCCACTCGCGTGATGTTATTAGGCTCCGGCGAATTAGGAAAAGAGGTGGCAATTGAGTGTCAGCGCCTGGGACTGGAGGTAATCGCAGTCGATCGCTACGCCGACGCCCCCGCCATGCACGTCGCGCACCGTGCACACGTCATCAATATGCTGGACGGTGAGGCACTCAAGGCGCTGGTCGAAGCCGAGAAGCCGGATTATATCGTGCCGGAAATTGAAGCCATTGCGACCGATATGCTGGTTGAACTGGAGCAGTCCGGACAGAAAGTGGTGCCCTGCGCCCGCGCCACGCAGCTGACGATGAATCGCGAAGGTATCCGTCGGCTGGCGGCGGAAACGTTATCGCTTCCCACCTCGGCGTATCGCTTCGCCAGTAGTGAAGAGAATTTCGTGCAGGCCGTGCGCGAAATCGGCCTGCCCTGCATTGTGAAACCGGTGATGAGTTCGTCCGGTAAAGGGCAATCTTTTATTCGTACTGAAGATCAGCTCAGCGACGCCTGGCGCTATGCCCAACAGGGTGGTCGTGCCGGAGCGGGACGCGTCATCGTTGAAGGGGTGGTGAATTTTGATTTTGAAATCACCCTGCTGACCGTGAGCGCGGTGGATGGCGTCCATTTCTGTGCGCCGGTAGGACACCGCCAGGAAGATGGCGATTATCGCGAGTCGTGGCAACCCCAGCAGATGAGCCCGCTTGCGCTTGAGCGGGCACACGCCATCGCCCGCGAGGTGGTGCTGGCGCTCGGTGGTTTTGGTCTGTTTGGCGTGGAACTTTTTGTCTGCGGCGACGAGATCGTCTTCAGCGAGGTCTCACCGCGTCCGCACGATACCGGGATGGTGACGTTAATCTCCCAGGATCTGTCAGAGTTTGCCCTGCACGTTCGCGCTTTCCTCGGCCTGCCGGTGGGCGGCATACGTCAATATGGCCCGGCAGCGTCGGCGGTGATCCTGCCGCAGTTGACCAGCCAGAACATTACGTTTAGTCACGTCGAGGAAGCCACCGGCGCAGGCTTGCAGGTGCGTCTGTTTGGTAAGCCGGAAATTGAGGGTACGCGTCGTTTAGGCGTGACGCTGGCAACCGGTGAGAGTGTTGAAGACGCCATTGCGCGGGCAAAAACGGCGGCGGCAAACATCAAGGTCGCGGGATAAACAAACGGGCGCGAATGCGCCCGTTTCTTATGACGCTCGTTGACTTACTGCTTCGCGCCTTCGACTGCTTCACGCGCCAGTTTAGTAATGCGATCATAATCACCCGCTTCCAGCGCATCCGCCGGCACCAGCCACGAACCGCCGATACACAGCACGCTTTTCAGCGCCAGGTAATCACGGTAGTTAGCCGGAGAAATCCCGCCCGTCGGGCAGAAACGGACCTGAGAGAACGGGCCCGCAATAGCCTGTAGCGCTTTCGTGCCGCCGTTGGCTTCCGCCGGGAAGAATTTGAATTCTTTCAGGCCGTAGTCCATCCCCAGCATCAGTTCAGAAACGGTGCTGATGCCTGGGATCAGTGGAATCGTCCCTTCAGTTGCCGCTTTCAGCAGCGGCTCGGTCAGACCTGGGCTGATGGCGAACTGCGCGCCTGCTTCGGTCACTTCTGCCAGTTGTTGCGCATTTAGCACGGTACCCGCACCGATGATGGCATCCGGGACCTCTTTCGCAATGGCGCGGATAGCGTCCATCGCACACGCGGTACGCAGCGTCACTTCCAGCACGCGCACGCCGCCTGCAACCAGCGCCTTCGCCATCGGGACAGCGTGTTCCAGCTTGTTCACTACGATAACCGGTACAACCGGACCGGTGGTCAGGATTGCTTCTGCACTTGTTTTCCAGTTTTTCATCAGACTTTTTCTCTCGCCAGATCTACAAATTTGTCATCTTAAAAAGTGATGCAGGTTGCACCCTGTTCGGCACCGGATAGCTTCTCACGCAGTGCACTAAACAGTTCACGCCCCGTCCCCACACGCAGTGCGCTCAGGTCAGGAATATGCGGCTGTCGGCTCGCAAGTTCCTGTTCATCGACCAGCAGCGTCAGCTCGCCCGTCTGCCCGTTCACGCGGATCATGTCGCCATCACACACTTTCGCCAGCAGTCCGCCGTCATACGCTTCCGGCGTAACATGAATGGCTGAAGGCACTTTACCCGACGCGCCAGAAAGGCGGCCATCGGTCACTAACGCAATTTTGAAACAGCGGTCCAATAATACACCAAGTGGCGGCATAAGTTTATGTAATTCTGGCATGCCGTTCGCTTTCGGTCCCTGATGGCGAACCACCACCACGCAATCTTTATCCAGGAGGCCGGCTTCAAAAGCAGGCAGCACATCATGCTGGCTTTCGAAAACCACGGCTGGCGCTTCAATGACCTGATTTTCAACCGGCACCGCCGACGTTTTCATCACCGCACGCCCCAGATTGCCGCTCATCACTTTCGTGCCGCCATGCTGAGAAAAAGGCTTATCAATGGAGGCAATAATGCTGGCATCCAGCGAAGCCTCTGCGCCTTCCCGCCATTCCAGCTTACCCTCGTTAAGCCACGGCTCCAGCGTATAGCGAGAAAGTCCAAAGCCCGCGACGGTGTTGACATCCTCATGCAGCAAACCGCCTTTCAGCAGTTCGCGGACCAGCACCGGCACGCCACCTGCGGCCTGGAAGTGATTAATATCTGCCGGACCGTTAGGATACAACCGCGCCATCAGCGGCACGATGGCAGAAAGATCGGAGAAGTCATCCCAGTTAATGAGAATGCCTGCCGCCCGCGCCATCGCCACCAGATGCATCGTATGGTTCGTCGAGCCGCCTGTCGCCAGCAGCGCCACGATCCCGTTAACTACCACTTTTTCGTCGATCATCTTACCGAGCGGCATGTATTCCGTGCCGTTGCTGGTCAGACGCGTCACCTGCCGCGCGGCCGCAGAGGTTAATGCCTCACGCAGCGGAGCATCGGGTTGAATGAAAGAGGAGCCGGGTAATTGCATCCCCATAAACTCAATCACCATCTGATTGGTGTTCGCCGTACCGTAAAAGGTACAGGTGCCTGGCGCATGATAGGACGCAGCCTCTGACTCCAGCAGCGCCATCCGGTCAACCTTACCTTCGGCATAAAGCTGGCGGATCCTGACTTTTTCTTTATTTGGCAGGCCGCTGGCCATCGGTCCCGAGGGGATAAACACCGATGGCAGGTGACCAAAAGAGAGCGCGGCCATCGCCAGACCGGGAACAATTTTGTCGCATACGCCAAGCCACAGCGCCCCGTCAAACATGTTATGCGATAGCCCTACCGCCGCTGACATGGCAATCACTTCACGGCTCAACAAGGAGAGTTCCATCCCGTCCTGCCCCTGCGTGACGCCGTCACACATTGCCGGTACACCGCCCGCCACCTGCCCGACCGCGTTTGCCTCGTGCAGCGCCTTGCGCAGAATCTCCGGGTAGTGTTCATAGGGCTGATGTGCTGACAGCATATCGTTATAGGAGGTGATGATGGCAATGTTATTGCGCAGCATACTTTTTAAGGACGCTTTGTCATCCGGCTGGCAGGCGGCAAAACCATGTGCCAGGTTGCCGCAGGCCAGCGTTGAACGTTGCACGGTACTGCTTTTGGCCGCTTCAATGCGAGCGAGGTAGCCCGAGCGGGTCTCATGTGAACGTTCAACAATTCGTTTTGTTACCCGTAACAAATCAGGATTCATAAAAGCCCCTTAATATTTAATCTTGTTAGCGGCACCGTAAGCGGATCTTCACTACGTGATAAATAGCGTATCGGCAGGGTTTGCGCAGCTCAGAGGTAAATTACTGGGAGTAGTGTAATAAAAAAAGCCCTGCGGGGAAATCCACGCAGGGCTTAAATGTTCGAAAATTACGCGACAATCTGAGTTAGATCATGTTACCGGTAAAATAACCCACAAGGATTATTCGAACTCGTTCCATGAACGACCATCGCGGGTGATCATCGCGACCGAAGCAACCGGTCCCCAGGTGCCCGCCTGATACGGTTTTGGTGCATCCTGATCGGCAGCCCAGGCTTCGGTAATAGAATCCACCCATTTCCACGCCTCTTCCACTTCGTCACGACGCACAAACAGCGCCTGAATGCCACGCATGGTTTCCAGCAGCAGGCGTTCATACGCGTCCGCCAGATGCGTCTCGTTGAAGGTTTCGGAATAGCTCAGGTCAAGCTTGGTGGTTTGCAGGTTGTGCTTGTGATCCAGGCCCGGTACTTTGTTGAGGATCTGGATATCGACCCCTTCGTCCGGTTGCAGACGAATAGTCAGCTTGTTCTGCGGCAGCTCCTGCCACGACTCTTTGAATAAATTGAGTTCCGGATTTTTAAAATAGACCACCACTTCAGAACATTTGGTCGGCAGACGTTTACCGGTACGCAGATAGAACGGCACGCCTGCCCAACGCCAGTTGTCGAGGTCGACGCGGATCGCCACAAATGTTTCCGTATGGCTGGATTTATTCGCGCCCTCTTCTTCCAGATAACCCGGCACTTTTTTACCCTGTGCGAATCCGGCAGTGTATTGACCACGCACCGTTTTTTCGCGCACGTTGGTACGGTCAATGCGGCGCAGTGACTTCAGCACCTTCACTTTTTCATCACGAATGCTGTCCGCGCTCAAATCGGCTGGCGGAGACATCGCAATCATGCACAGAATTTGCAGCAGGTGGTTCTGGATCATATCGCGCATCTGACCGGCCTGGTCAAAGTAACCCCAGCGGCCTTCAATCCCCACCTCTTCCGCCACGGTAATTTCAACGTGGTCGATGGTGCGATTATCCCAGTTATTTACAAAGAGCGAGTTGGCAAAGCGCAGCGCCAGCAGGTTAAGTACCGTCTCTTTACCGAGGTAATGGTCAATACGATAGACCTGGCACTCTTCGAAATACTCACCGACCTGGTCGTTGATATCGCGGGAGGTTTCCAGCGAGGTACCCAGCGGCTTCTCCATCACCACGCGCGCCGGTTTCGCATTTAACTTCGCCTTGCCCAGCCCTTTACAGATGGCACCAAAGGTATCCGGCGGCATAGCAAAGTAGTTAATCGTGACGCGATTTTCCTGATCCAGCATTTTCCCCAGACGGGAAAAAGCCGCCGTATCATTGACATCCAATGTGCAGAAATCCAGACGGGCGCTGAGCTTATCCCACAGGCCCTCATCGATTTTTTCTTTCATGAAGGTTTCCAGCGCCTCACGGACAACGCTGGTATAAGCTTTTTTATCCCAGTCCGCCCGTCCTACGCCCAGAATACGGGTGTCATCATGAATTTGGCCTGCTTTTTCGAGCTGATACAGGGAAGGCAGCAATTTGCGACGTGCCAAATCACCTTTCGCCCCGAATATGACCAAATCACATGCATGAGCCGTTTGCGTTACCGCCATGTCATTCTCCTCAATTGGACATCCTGGTACTTATGCCAGGTCTTACTTGTAATTTTCTTACGCTGCACTGTACTGTGTTTACGAAACTACTGAAACCCTCGGCCCCGGCGAGCGCCTGTAAAAGGCATAATTGGGAAAACGCGCGGGCTGCATTTAGGCATCTCCCTCATTTTCCTGTTACTTTTGCCCGGAATTGTGTGCCTGAAATCCGACCGCGATCATGTAATGAAAAAAAACAACACCATTTTGCCGTCCTTCTCCACCCTTCTCGATGTCACCGGAGTATATTCTTGCTCAAACGCACGACAATTCTACTTATTAAGCGATCCTTTATCACCGTGAGCGCACTGTAAATAATGAATATGCTGGAAAAAATTCAGTCTCAACTGGAACACCTTAGCAAATCCGAGCGTAAAGTGGCGGAAGTTATTCTCACCGCCCCTGCCCAGGCCATCCATTCCAGCATCGCGGCGCTGGCGGTGGAAGCCGGCGTCAGTGAGCCGACCGTCAACCGCTTCTGTCGCAGCATGGAGACCCGCGGCTTTCCCGATTTTAAACTGCATCTTGCGCAAAGCCTTGCCAACGGAACGCCCTATGTGAATCGCAATGTGGATGAAGATGACAGCGTCGAGGCCTATACCGGGAAAATATTTGAATCGGCGATGGCGAGCCTCGATCATGTGCGTCAGTCTCTGGATATGGCGGCCGTCAACCGCGCCGTCGATCTTCTGACCCAGGCAAAAAAAATTGCCTTCTTTGGGCTGGGTTCCTCCGCCGCCGTCGCCCATGACGCGATGAATAAATTTTTCCGCTTTAACGTCCCGGTCGTCTATACCGACGACATTGTTCTGCAACGCATGAGCTGTATGAATTGTAGCGATGATGACGTTGTAGTGTTGATTTCACATACGGGTCGCACCAAAACGCTGGTCGAACTGGCACAGCTGGCGCGTGAGAATGACGCCATGGTCATTGCGATCACCTCTCCGGGGACACCGCTTGCCCATGAAGCAACCCTGGCTATCACCCTTGACGTACCGGAAGATACCGACATTTATATGCCTATGGTTTCCCGATTGGCGCAATTGACCGTCATTGACGTGCTGGCTACCGGATTTACCTTGCGTCGTGGGGCAAAATTCAGAGATAACTTGAAGCGTGTCAAAGAAGCGTTAAAAGAATCGCGTTTTGATAAAGCACTACACACTTATGGGGATCTCCCCAGGAAAACGATAACAAAGCTGTAACTTATTGCGTCATTCGGTTAAGTTCTTGCAGTGTTGTTTAAACGCAGAACCGCCGAATTCCTGTTCAGGCAACACCAAAAATTGATTCAGTCAACGGAGTATTACATGTCCAGAAGGCTTCGCAGAACCAAAATTGTTACCACGTTAGGCCCGGCTACCGATCGCGATAATAACCTCGAAAAAGTTATTGCCGCCGGTGCTAACGTTGTGCGCATGAATTTCTCGCACGGCACCCCGGAAGACCATAAATTACGTGCCGATAAGGTTCGTGAAATTGCTGCCAAACTTGGCCGTCATGTTGCGATTCTCGGTGACTTACAGGGCCCTAAAATTCGCGTGTCGACGTTTAAAGAGGGGAAAGTGTTCCTCAATATCGGGGACAAATTCCTGCTGGATGCCAATCTGGGCAAAGGCGAAGGCGATAAGGAAAAAGTGGGCATCGACTATAAGGGCTTGCCTTCTGACGTGGTGCCAGGTGACATCCTGCTGCTCGACGATGGTCGTGTGCAACTGAAGGTGCTGGAAGTCCAGGGGCTGAAAGTCTTTACCGAAGTGACCGTGGGTGGCCCACTGTCCAATAACAAAGGCATCAACAAACTGGGTGGCGGACTGTCCGCCGAAGCGCTGACCGAAAAAGATAAAGCCGATATCGTCACCGCAGCGCAAATTGGCGTGGATTATCTGGCCGTCTCCTTCCCGCGCTGCGGCGAAGATCTGAACTATGCCCGCCGTCTGGCACGTGATGCAGGCTGCGATGCGAAAATCGTTTCCAAAGTAGAACGTGCGGAAGCGGTAGCAACTCAGGATGCAATGGACGACATTATTCTTGCCTCCGACGTGGTGATGGTTGCCCGTGGCGACCTGGGCGTCGAAATCGGCGACCCGGAACTGGTTGGCATCCAGAAAGCGTTAATCCGCCGTGCCCGTCAGTTGAACCGCGCGGTGATCACCGCGACACAGATGATGGAGTCGATGATCACCAACCCAATGCCGACCCGCGCGGAAGTGATGGACGTGGCAAACGCCGTACTGGATGGCACCGACGCCGTGATGCTGTCTGCGGAAACCGCTGCCGGGCAATATCCGTCAGAAACCGTCGCTGCGATGGCGCGTGTCTGCCTGGGCGCGGAAAAAATCCCGAGTATCAACGTCTCTAAACACCGCCTGGACATTGAATTCGATAACGTTGAAGAAGCGATCGCCATGTCGGCAATGTATGCTGCCAACCACACCAAAGGCGTAACGGCAATTATCACCATGACCGAATCGGGCCGCACCGCGCTGATGACCTCACGTATCAGCTCTGGCCTGCCGATTTTCGCCATGTCCCGTCACGAACGCACGCTAAACCTGACCGCGCTGTATCGCGGCGTCACGCCGGTCTATTTTGACAGCGCCAATGACGGCGTTGTCGCCGCTACCGACGCGGTTAATCTGCTGCGTGATAAAGGCTATCTGGTGTCAGGCGATCTGGTGATCGTGACCCAGGGCGACGTAATGAGCACCATTGGTACGACGAATACGACGCGTATTTTGACGGTGCAGTAAGCAACGTTGTGTGACTCAGACCCGGCGGCATTGCGCCGGGTCTTTCCCATAAAAAAGGCCTCATCAGAGGCCCTTTTTCTATTTCTTCTTCGGATACAACTCCCGGCGTCGGTATGGCTCAGTCTCGCCAGGTTTACGCGTCTTCAGCAGTTTTAAAAGCCAGGTATATTGCTCCGGGTTTGGCTCCACCAGCTTTTCCACCTCTTCATTCATCCGCCGGGCGATAGTGCAATCGTCAGCGGTCAGCAGGTCATCCATCGGCGGACGCACATGGACGGTGAGGCAGTGCGTTTTACTGTCATAGACCGGGAACAGCGGCACGACGCGCGCCTTACACACTTTCATCAAACGCCCTACTGCGGGCAACGTTGCTTTATAGGTGCCAAAGAAATCGACGAATTCGCTCTGTTCCGGGCCGTGGTCCTGATCGGGGAGGTAATAGCCCCAATACCCATTGCGGATAGAGTGGATAAAGGGTTTGATGCCATCGTTACGCGGATGTAAGCGGCCACCAAAACGCAGCCGGACCTTGTTCCAGACATAATCAAAGACGGGATTCCCCTGATTATGAAACATGGCAGCGACCTGCTGCCCTTGCGACGCCATCAGCATCGCCGGGATATCTACGCCCCAGCCGTGCGGTACCAGTAAAATGACTTTTTCATTGTTGAGACGCATCTCATCAATGATCTCCTTCCCCTGCCAACGGATACGATCCTGAACCTTTTTTTCTTTACGCAGCGCCAGTTCAGCCATTAGCACCATCGCCTGCGGCGCGGTAGCGTACATTTCGTCAATAATCGCTTCACGCTGCTGTTCGCTCTTTTCAGGGAAGCAGTAAAGCAGGTTAATCTGCGCACGGCGGCGGGCGCTCTTACCCAGCTTTCCTGCCAGACGTCCCAGCTTGCCTAACAGCGGATCGCGGAAGGCAGGTGGCGTCAGGGCGATACCTGCAAAGGCAAAAATGCCCAGCCAGGCTCCCCAGTAGCGCGGGTGCAGAAAGCGTTTCTCATAGGTTGGAATAAATTCACTATTGTTTTTCTTAGGTTCCATGCAAGTTCCGGTCTGAGCAGAGTGACGTCAGAAATAATGTCTTAGTGTAGCGAGGCTGTGGATGACGCACAAAAGAAAAAGCCGGTGCGCTGAGGTCACCGGCTTTACATGACTGCTTTTTAATCAAAACGCAGTTGTGGCATGACCTCTTTAACCTGCGCCAGGTAATCGGTACGATCTTTGCCCGTCAGACCCTCGGTGCGCGGCAGCTTCGCCGTCAACGGGTTAACCGCCTGCTGGTTGATCCATACTTCATAGTGCAGGTGTGGACCGGTAGAGCGTCCGGTATTGCCGGAAAGCGCGATACGATCGCCACGTTTTACCTTCTGACCCGGTTTTACCAGCAGTTTACGCAGGTGCATATAGCGGGTGGTATAGGTGCGACCATGACGGATCGCCACATAATACCCTGCCGCCCCGCTGCGTTTTGCCACCACGACTTCACCGTCGCCGACGGCGAGAACTGGCGTCCCCTGCGGCATCGCAAAATCGACGCCACGATGCGGTGCAATGCGCCCCGTCACAGGATTCAGGCGACGCGGATTAAAGTTGGAAGATACGCGGAACTGACGTGACGTCGGGAAGCGCAGGAAGCCCTTCGCAAGCCCGGTACCGGTACGGTCATAGAACTTACCGTCTTCTGCGCGGAAAGCGTAATAGTCTTTGCCATCAAGGCTTAAACGGACGCCAAGAAGCTGGCTTTGTTCGGCTTTTCCGTCCAGCATTTCACGCGACATCAGAACGGCAAACTTATCGCCTTTCTTCATTTTGCGGAAATCCATCTGCCACTGCATCGCTTTTACTACCGAACTCACTTCGGCGCTACTGAGCCCTGCCTCTTTAGCGCTGGCAATAAAGCCCGAGCCGACGGTGCCTTTCAGGCTACTGTTAACCCAGTCGCCCTGCTGCAACTCGCTGCTCATTTTAAAGCCGTTGGCGGTGCGATCGTACGTGCGGGTTTCGCGGCGGGACATTTCCCAGGTCAGACGTTGTAAATCGCCGTCAGCCGTCAGCGTCCAGGAGAGCTGTTGGCCGATTTTTAAATTCCGCAGCTCTTTATCAGAGGCGGCGAGCTGGGTGATATCCCCCATATCAATACCGTACTGATTTAACACGCTGCTCAGGGTATCGCCGGTGGAAACCACGTATTCATGGACGCCGGATTCGTTACCGATTTTATCGTCCAGCTCATCCTGCGGGATGGCTTCATCTTCCTGCGGTGCCTGATCGATAGGTTCACTGGCTTCGGGAAGCAGCGACCTGACCTCATTTTTCTCCAGCTCGATAACTTTAACAATCGGCGCAGATTGAGGATGGTAGACGTAGGGTCGCCAGACGGCGACCGCTAAAGTGAGAACAGTAAGCGACCCCAGCATGACGCGATGAGGTCGGGGCAGATTATTAAATGCCAGGGCGACAGAGCGGGCTATCTGTTGCACGTATTCACTTCCTCGTTAATCTCCTTTCAGGCAGCTCGCATACTGATTCGCAAGCTGGGTCAGGAACTGGCTATAGCTCTCTTTACCCAACTTGATACTGGTGCCAAGAGGATCCAGCGTTCCCATTCGAACGGAGGTTCCCCGGGCGACAGCTTCAACGACCGCTGGCCTGAACTGTGGCTCAGCAAAAACGCAGGTTGCTTTTTGCTCAACCAACTGTGTTCTGATTTCATGTAAACGCTGAGCACCGGGTTGAATTTCGGGGTTCACGGTAAAATGGCCAAGCGGGGTCAGCCCATAATGTTTTTCGTAATAACCATAGGCGTCATGGAATACGAAATAACCTTTACCCTTCAACGGTGCCAGCTCAGTACCCACCTGCTTATCGGTAGCGGCGAGTTGCGCCTCGAATGCTTGCAGATTGGCGTCAAGTTTGGCTCGACTTTGCGGCATAAGTTCCACTAATTTTTCATGGATTGCAACCGCACTGGCCTGGGCAATCTCCGGGGACAACCATAGATGCATGTTATAATCCCCGTGATGGTGATGATGGTCACTATTTTCACCATCATCATGATCGTGATCGTGCTCATCGCCATCATCGTCGGACCCTTTTTGCAGCAGCGGCTTCACCTTTGCCAGATCGGCAATAGTGACTTTTTTTGCCTCCGCCGTGCCCTGAACGGACTTAGTCATAAACGCTTCCATGTCCGGCCCAATCCAGACCACTAAGTCCGCGTTTTGTAAGCGTTTTACATCCGAAGGCCGCAGAGAATAGTCGTGCTCGGAGGCACCATCTGGCAGTAAAACTTGCGTGTCTGTTACACCATCAGCGATGGCCGAGGCGATGAAACCCAGTGGTTTAATCGAAGCGACTACCGCAGCATCAGCATGATGTGCTGTGCTACCCCAAAGTGCTACTGATAAAGCAGCGAAAAGAAACGTATTTTTATGTAACATAATGCGACTTATAATCGTAATGGATAGGTGAAATGTGATATTATAACATTCATCATCTTGTGCAACCTTTAATTGAAATGACAAATCTAATCACCCTGGAAAAGGTCTCGCTCTCTTTCGGGCAGCGCCGCGTGCTGGCGGATGTCTCCCTGCAATTGAAAAGTGGGAAGATCTTAACGCTGCTTGGCCCTAACGGGGCAGGTAAGTCCACGCTGGTACGCGTCGTACTAGGGCTGGTAGCACCCGACAGTGGTGTCATCAAGCGAGACGGCAAGCTGCGTATTGGCTACGTGCCACAAAAATTACACCTTGATGCGACCCTGCCGCTGACCGTTAGCCGGTTTATGCGTTTGCGTCCGGGTACCCACAAAGATGATATTTTGCCTGCGCTCAAACGCGTTCAGGCCGCTCATCTGATCGATGCGGCAATGCAAAAACTGTCTGGCGGTGAGACACAGCGCGTGTTGCTGGCCCGCGCCCTGCTCAATCGCCCGCAACTGCTGGTCCTTGATGAACCGACGCAGGGCGTGGACGTCAACGGCCAGGTGGCTCTTTACGATCTCATCGATCAGCTGCGACGCGAGCTGGATTGTGCCGTGTTGATGGTGTCGCACGACCTGCATCTGGTGATGGCAAAAACCGATGAAGTGCTGTGCCTTAATCAGCACATTTGCTGCTCAGGAACGCCGGAAGTGGTGTCATTGCACCCGGAATTTATTTCAATGTTCGGGCAGCGCGGAGCCGAACAGCTCGGCATCTATCGCCATCATCATAATCACCGCCACGATTTACAGGGCCGTATTGTACTGCGCCGGGGAAATGGACACTCATGATTGAACTTTTACTGCCCGGCTGGCTGGCCGGAATTATGCTGGCCTGCGCCGCCGGTCCACTGGGATCGTTTGTTGTCTGGCGTCGAATGTCCTATTTTGGCGATACGCTGGCCCACGCCTCATTGCTTGGCGTGGCGTTTGGCCTGCTGCTGGATGTGAATCCGTTTTATGCCGTGATCGTGGTGACGCTGTTACTGGCGGCGGGTCTGGTGTGGCTGGAAAAGCGTCCGCATCTGGCGGTCGATACGCTGCTCGGCATTATGGCCCACAGCGCGCTTTCACTGGGCCTTGTAGTGGTCAGCCTGATGTCGAATATTCGCGTTGATTTGATGGCTTATCTGTTTGGCGATCTGCTGGCGGTGACGCCGGACGATCTTATCGCTATCGCTGTGGGTGTCGCAGTGGTGCTGGGAATTTTGCTCTGGCAGTGGCGCAATCTGCTGTCGATGACCATCAGTCCGGATCTGGCGTTTGTTGACGGCGTGAAGCTACAGCGGGTTAAACTGCTGCTGATGCTGGTGACGGCGCTGACCATTGGCGTGGCGATGAAGTTCGTCGGGGCGTTGATAATCACCTCACTGCTGATTATCCCGGCGGCGACCGCGCGTCGTTTTGCCCGCACGCCGGAACAGATGGCTGGGGTGGCCGTTGGCGTGGGGATGATTGCCGTGACCGGCGGTTTAACCTTTTCGGCTTTCTATGATACGCCTGCGGGGCCGTCGGTGGTGCTGTGCGCCGCGTTGCTGTTTGTGTTTAGCATGATGAAGAAAACGGCGCAGTAACACTCTCCCTCTTCCCCGGTGGCGCTACGCTTACCGGGGCTACGATAGGGTGGCCGGATAAGATGAAACCGCCTTACGGCATTTGCGGTGGCGTAATGCCGAAGTGATCCCACGCCCGCACCGTTGCCATCCGACCGCGCGGCGTGCGCTGTAAAAAGCCCTGCTGGATCAAATACGGCTCCAGCACATCTTCGATAGTTTCACGCTCTTCGCCGATGGCTGCCGCCAGATTGTCCAGCCCCACCGGGCCGCCGAAGAACTTGTCCAGCACCGCCAGCAGCAGCTTACGGTCCATATAGTCAAAGCCTTCCGCATCAACGTTCAGCATATCCAGCGCCTGTGCGGCGATTTCCGCCGAAATAGTGCCGTCATGGCGTACTTCAGAAAAGTCGCGCACGCGTCTGAGCAGACGGTTGGCGATACGCGGCGTACCGCGCGCCCGGCGGGCCACTTCCAGCGCCCCCTCCTCGCTCATCTCAAGCCCCATGAACCGCGCACTTCGACCCACGATATATTGCAGGTCCGGCACCTGATAAAACTCCAGACGCTGCACAATACCAAAGCGGTCACGCAGTGGTGATGTCAGAGAACCGGCGCGGGTGGTCGCGCCAATCAGCGTAAACGGCGGCAGATCGATTTTAATCGAGCGCGCGGCAGGCCCTTCGCCGATCATGATATCAAGCTGATAATCTTCCATTGCCGGATAGAGCACTTCCTCCACCACCGGCGACAGGCGATGAATCTCATCAATAAACAGCACGTCGTGCGGCTCAAGATTGGTCAACATCGCGGCCAGATCGCCCGCTTTCTCCAGCACCGGGCCGGAAGTGGTACGCAGGTTAACGCCCATTTCGTTAGCGACAATATTTGCCAGCGTCGTTTTCCCTAAGCCCGGAGGCCCAAAAATCAGCAGGTGATCAAGCGCTTCGCTACGCAGCTTTGCCGCCTGGATAAAAATCTCCATTTGCGAACGCACCTGCGGCTGTCCGATATACTCTTCCAGCAATTTAGGACGAATAGCGCGATCTGCAACGTCTTCAACCAGGGTATTGCCTGCTGAAATCAGGCGATCTGCTTCTATCATTGTTTACCTCATAGAGCCGCGCGCAGCGCTTCGCGGATCAATGTTTCGCTGCTGGCATCCGGACGAGCAATTTTGCTCACCATTCGGCTGGCTTCCTGAGGTTTATAACCCAGCGCCACCAGCGCAGCAACGGCTTCCTGCTCTGCATCGTCAGTCGCCGGGCTTGCCGGAGAGGTCAATACCAAATCTGCCGCCGGGGTGAACAGATCGCCGTGCAGTCCTTTAAAGCGGTCTTTCATCTCGACAATCAGGCGCTCAGCGGTTTTCTTACCAATGCCCGGCAATTTCACCAGCGCCGCCGGATCTTCACGCTCAACAGCATTAACAAACTGCTGCGCCGACATACCGGAGAGGATCGCCAGCGCCAGCTTCGGTCCGACGCCGTTGGTTTTGATCAGCTCTTTAAACAGGGTCCGTTCCTGTTTGTTATTGAAGCCGTACAGGAGCTGAGCATCTTCGCGCACCACAAAATGCGTGAAAACGATGGCTTCCTGCCCGGCGTCCGGCAGTTCGTAGAAGCAGGTCATCGGCATATGCACTTCATAGCCTACGCCGCCCGTCTCCAGCAGCACGATCGGGGGTTGTTTTTCGAGAATAATGCCTCTGAGTCTGCCTATCACGTGACGCTCCTGCGTTGATGGCTCACAATGTCAGCGTGTATCATACAAAAAAGGCTGGATAGATATCCAGCCGAAAAACAGGTTATTGCCATTTTTGTTCAGTTCACTCACAGCCCGAGTTTCCTGCGCCCTTTTCGGCTTCGTACATGATAATTGGCGCATTTTATCATCACTTTTTTACCGCCTGAAACGACGGCTTCGAGCGTTGTGTTGCTGGCACGCAGACGATAGTGGCCCTTACGGATAAACCGCATGGCATCTTCTGCATCGCTCGTTTCGAATAACAGGTGAAGAGACTTATTATAAATACGATAGAGTTGCGGTTTTTCTGGTCCGGGAAAACGTCGCTGTTTAAATTTATGCAACAACACAATCAAAAAAATAAAGCCGAGGATAGCCCATACCGTAATGACCCCAGGCAGGCGACTGACGTTAAAGAAAATATTCTTACAGGGTTTGCCAATCTGCGGTTTTTCCGGGACGACATTGACACATTCAACGGCTGAAGGCTTCTCGCGTTCATCTTCTGCATGATAGACATAGTCTTTATTCTGGCTACGCCAGGTGATGTCGTAATCATAAAGTGCAGAGCAGTCTTCCCTTCCACGAAAATGAGTACAGGTATCCGTCATTCGACGCTCGGCGCTGCTGATATAGCGCACGTTTGACACAATCCCATCAACGGTTGTGCTATGACGATGGTACTGGTATTCGGTGAAGACGGTATAACCGCTATAGCCGGTAAACATCAGCAATAAAATCAAAAATGTTTTTTTCAGGACACTGACGTTCATACTGCCTATGCTGCTCCAGGGTTATACTGTGGAGGTATAGTTTTACATCATCATCAAAACATAACAATGTGTTAGTTAAAAATCCACTTACCCTCTGGAGACAACTGCCAGCGCCGTCTGGGCGTATAAAATCAGCACGTTGATCTCTGTGGCAAGGCATTATTGCTTAACTAACCAGGCGATATACCTTATTTCAAAAGAAAGGCAAAAATAAATAATCATGATAAATCATACGACGTTAAATATTTCAAACACTCCTGACAGCAATTAAAAGATGCATTCATCTTATTTCTATATGCAGATATAAAGTCCAACTATTGTAATAGTTGAAAGTTTATTTAATCATATTACTCTCTCGCATTTTCAGACAGACGTTTGCTTTCAAATTATCAGTTCAGGGAATGACAAAATGAATATCAATTACCCAGCCAAATATGAAACCGGCGATATCGTTTTTACCTGTATTGGCACCGCGTTATTCGGGCAAATTTCAACCGCGTCGCGCTGCTGGAGTAATCACGTTGGCATTATTATTGGGCACAACGGTGAGGATTATCTGGTTGCCGAGAGTCGGGTCCCGCTCTCGACCGTTACCACCCTCTCCCGCTTTATTCAGCGCTCCGCAGAACAGCGTTACGCCATACGTCGGTTACAGGGCGGGCTGTCGGAAGAGCAAAAGCAGTTAATTGTGGAACAGGTACCTTCGCGTCTGCATAAGCTCTATCACACCGGCTTTAAATACGACTCATCGCGTCAGTTTTGCTCGAAGTTTGTGTTCGATATTTATAAAGAGGCGCTATGCACGCCGGTTGGCAATATTGAAACCTTTGGGCAACTGCTGCGCAGCAATCCTGATGCAAAGCTGACGTTCTGGAAATTCTGGTTTTTGGGGACAATTCCGTGGGAGCGGAAGACGGTCACGCCCGCCAGCCTGTGGCACTATCCAAATCTGGATCTCATTTATGATAGCCGCATGCAACAGCGCACTCCTGAAGACGCCTTATAATATACAGGCGGGCCACGCCCGCCCGTTATTACTGGCTAACCGGAATTTATTCTACGTCCGCAATTAATTGTCCTGGCTGACTCAAAGACCAGTCGATCACTTTTTTAATAGCAACCTGATATTAGCGCAACCTTCCCCGCGCCAGATTCAGCCGCGATTCGCTCATTTGCATCGCGTTCTGGGTGACATGGCAATGCGTGATGGCAATGGCCAGCGCATCCGCCGCATCCGCCTGCGGATTAGCCGGCAGCTTCAGCAGCGTGCGCACCATATGCTGTACCTGACTTTTTTCCGCGCTGCCGATGCCAACCACGGTCTGCTTGACCTGACGCGCCGCATATTCAAACACCGGTAAATCCTGATTCACCGCCGCGACGATCGCCACGCCCCGCGCCTGCCCAAGCTTAAGCGCAGAGTCAGCATTTTTGGCCATAAAGACCTGCTCAATGGCAAAAAAATCCGGCTGGAACTGGGTGATAATTTCCGACACGCCTGCGTAAATCAGCTTCAGGCGTGACGGCAAATCATCGACTTTGGTGCGGATGCATCCGCTGCCCAGATAGGTTAACTGCCTGCCCACCTGGCGGATCACGCCGTAGCCGGTAATGCGCGAGCCGGGGTCAATACCGAGAATAATCGACACGCTATGCCCTCTGCCCGCAGGCGTTTAACAGCGCCATTACAGGGTCGCCGCCACCTCATCAGAGATGTCGCCGTTGTGGTAGACTTCCTGCACGTCGTCGCAGTCTTCCAGCATGTCGATCAGGCGCAGCAGTTTCGGCGCAGTCTCGGCATCCATGTCAGCTTTGGTAGACGGGATCATGGAGACTTCTGCTTCGTCCGCTTTAAAACCTGCTGCTTCCAGCGCATCACGCACGGCACCCATCTCTTCCCAGGCGGTATAGACGTCAATGGCACCATCGTCGAAGGTGACAACATCTTCAGCACCCGCTTCCAGCGCAGCTTCCATGATGGCATCTTCATCACCAGAGGCAAAAGAGATCACGCCTTTTTTGCTGAACAGATAGGCCACGGAACCATCGGTGCCCAGGTTACCGCCGGTTTTGCTGAAGGCATGACGCACTTCGGCAACGGTACGGTTACGGTTATCGGACAGGCATTCTATCATCACCGCCGTGCCGCCAGGACCGTAACCTTCATAAATGATGGTTTCCATGTTCGCGCCTTCGTCACCGCCCACGCCACGTGCGATGGCTCGGTTGAGGGTGTCACGCGTCATGTTGTTGGACAACGCTTTATCAATCGCCGCGCGCAGACGCGGGTTTGAGCCAGCATCACCGCCGCCCAGACGGGCTGCCGTCACCAGTTCACGAATGATTTTGGTGAAAATTTTACCGCGCTTGGAATCCTGTGCCGCCTTGCGGTGTTTGGTGTTGGCCCATTTACTATGACCTGCCATAAATCTTTCTCCACGAAACCGCCTCTTCAGGCGGTATGAATAATAAATTCTTCAATTGCCTGCCGGTTACTCCACGACTTGGTTAATGCAGCCGCAGCGGGCGCATCAAGCCAGCGGTAGGTCAGATGTTCGGTAAAAACAATCTGCCTTTCGTGGGGCAGCGCAAGACAGAACCAGGATTCCGTATTGCGCTCAATACCCGGCGCGTAGCGATGACGTAAATGACTAAAAATTTCAAACTCCACCGTGCGCTGACAGTCGAGTAAGGTCAGTTGCTCGGCGGCAACATCAATGGTGACCTCTTCATTTACTTCACGCACAGCGGCCTGCCACGCGGTTTCTCCCTCTTCCAGGCTGCCGGTTACCGACTGCCAGAAATCGGGATCGTCGCGTCGCTGCAACATCAGCACCCGTTTCGTATCCTGCGCGTAAATCACCACAAGGACAGAAACGGGACGCTTATAGCGCATATTACTTATTCTCCGGTGACTCTTTCTTGATCACGTCGATACCCAGCTCGGTCAGCGCAGCCTGATTGGCGAAACTTGGCGCTTCGGTCATCAGACAGGCGGCAGCGGTGGTTTTCGGGAACGCGATAACGTCACGGATGTTGTCGGTACCGGTCAGCAGCATGGTCAGACGATCCAGACCAAATGCCAGACCCGCGTGCGGCGGTGTACCGTATTTCAGGGCGTCCAGCAGGAAGCCGAATTTTTCGCGCTGCTCCTGCTCGTTAATGCCCAAAATGCCGAACACAGTTTGCTGCATGTCGCCGCGGTGAATACGCACGGAACCACCGCCCACTTCATAGCCGTTGATGACCATATCGTAAGCGTTCGCCACCGCGTCTTCCGGTGCGGCTTTCAGTTCGTCAGCCGTCATGTCTTTCGGCGAGGTGAACGGGTGATGCATCGCCGTCAGGCCGCCTTCGCCGTCATCTTCAAACATCGGGAAGTCGATAACCCACAGCGGAGCCCATTTGCTCTCGTCGGTCAGGTTCAGATCTTTACCCAGTTTGAGACGCAGCGCGCCCAGCGCGTCGGCAACCACTTTCTTGTTGTCGGCACCGAAGAAAATCATATCGCCGTCCTGTGCGCCGGTACGTTCCAGAATCGCGTCAACAATCTCAGCATTCAGGAACTTGGCGACCGGGCTGTTGATACCTTCCAGACCTTTTGCGCGTTCGGTCACTTTGATATACGCCAGGCCTTTCGCACCGTAGATCTTGATGAAGTTGCCGTAGTCGTCAATCTGCTTACGGCTGAGCGTTGCACCGCCCGGTACACGCAGCGCGGCAACGCGACCTTTGGCATCATTAGCCGGGCCGGCAAAGACGGCAAACTCAACGTTTTTCAGCAGGTCGGCAACGTCGACCAGTTCCATCGGGTTACGCAGATCCGGTTTATCAGAACCGTAACGACGTTCGGCTTCAGCAAAGGTCATTACCGGGAAGTCGCCCAGATCCACGCCTTTTACGTCCTGCCACAGACCGCGCACCAGAGCTTCCATCACTTCACGCACCTGCGGCGCGGTCATGAAGGAGGTTTCCACGTCGATCTGAGTGAATTCCGGCTGACGGTCAGCACGCAAGTCTTCATCGCGGAAGCACTTAACGATCTGATAGTAGCGGTCAAAGCCGGACATCATCAGCAGCTGTTTGAACAACTGCGGAGACTGCGGCAGCGCGTAGAACTTACCTTTATGGACGCGCGAAGGCACCAGGTAGTCGCGCGCGCCTTCCGGCGTGGCTTTGGTCAGCATCGGGGTTTCGATGTCGAGGAAACCGTGGTCGTCCATAAAGCGGCGCACCAGGCTGGTAATTCTGGCGCGGGTTTTCAGGCGCTGCGCCATTTCCGGGCGACGTAAATCGAGGTAGCGGTACTTCAGACGCGCTTCTTCGGTATTCACGTGATTGGAGTCGAGCGGCAGCGATTCTGAACGGTTGATGATGGTCAGATCGGTGGCAAACACTTCCACTTCACCGGTCGCCATCTCTTTGTTGGTGTTTTTTTCGTCGCGCGCACGCACGGTGCCCGTGATCTGAATGCAGAACTCATTACGCAGTTCAGAGGCCAGCTTAAAAGCCTCGTCACGATCCGGATCGAAGAAAACCTGAACGATGCCTTCGCGGTCGCGCATATCAATGAAGATAAGGCTGCCAAGATCACGACGACGGTTGACCCAACCACACAGAGTCACCTGCTGCCCCACGTGGGACAGTCGAAGCTGTCCGCAATATTCTGTACGCATGAGATATCCCTTAACTTAGCCGCAGGCTGGTTGTCGCCTGCCGTGCAGGCAATACTGTCGCAGCTTTAGCTGAATGTCACAACTGGATGAAAAAAGGGGGCTATTATACTGGAATTTCTGCCTCGCGATAAGTCCGATACGTACCGGAAGCGCGTTTGCTGCGCGGTTATTGCGTATTCTCACAAAAATTAACAAAATTTGGCGCGCTGACCGCGTAGGATTAACGGCTCACGTCATAAATTATGGGGAAGAACATGCTGGAATTGAACGCGAAAAAAACGGCGCTGGTGGTGATTGATTTGCAGGAAGGTATTCTGCCGTTCGCGGGAGGCCCTTACGCGGCTGACCAGGTGGTAGAACGCGCCGCGCGGCTGGCGGCAAAATGTCGTGAACAGGGTTCTCCTGTCGTGCTGGTGCGCGTCGGCTGGTCCGCTGATTTTGCCGAAGCGCTAAAACAACCGGTTGATGCGCAAGCGGGCGGCGGCGCGCTGCCGGACAACTGGTGGCAGTATCCCGCCGCCCTCGGCAAACAGCACGGTGATATTGAAGTCACTAAACGCCAGTGGGGCGCGTTTTACGGCACCGATCTGGAGCTACAACTGCGCCGTCGCGGAATTGAGACTATTATTCTTTGTGGTATCTCCACCAATATCGGCGTGGAATCCACCGCCCGTAACGCCTGGGAACTGGGCTTTAATCTGGTGGTGGTCGAAGATGCCTGTAGCGCCGCGAGTGCCGAACAGCACCAGGGCAGCATGAGCCATATTTTCCCGCGCATTGGCCGAGTGCGCAACACTGAGGATGTTCTTAACGCCCTATGATTTACATCGGTCTGCCGCAGTGGTCGCACCCGAAATGGGGGCGACTGGGAATTACCAGCCTCGAAGATTATGCCCGCCATTTTAACTGCGTGGAGGGCAATACCACGCTCTACGCGCTGCCTAAAGCGGAGATCGTTCAGCGCTGGCGCGAGCAGACCCATGATAACTTTCGCTTCTGCTTTAAATTCCCGGCCACCATCTCTCATCAGGGGGCGCTGCGCCACTGCGACGATCTGACCGATGAGTTTTTACACCGTATGTCGCCGCTGGCAGATCGCATCGGCCAATACTGGCTTCAGCTCCCGGCAACCTTTGGCCCGCAGGATCTCCCGGCGCTGTGGCATTTTCTTGATACTCTGCCTGCGGCCTTTACCTATGGCGTCGAGGTACGACATCCGGAATTCTTTGCCAAAGGGGATGCCGAGCAGCAATTTAATCGGGGACTTCATGAGCGCGGCGTCAACCGCGTGATCCTCGACAGCCGTCCGGTACACAGCGCCCTTCCCCACAGCGAGGCGGTGATTAAGGCGCAAAATATGAAGCCTAAAGTGCCGGTTCACGCGGTAGTAACCGCCAGCAACCCGATGGTGAGATTTATCGGCAGCGACGATATGGTGCAAAATCAGGCGCTTTTTGCAGGCTGGCTGAAATTACTCCCGCAGTGGGAAGAAACCACAACGCCGTGGCTTTTTCTGCATACTCCTGACATTGCTCATGCCCCGGAACTGGTCGATACGCTATGGCCTGCCTTACGGGCAGCGCTACCCACTCTGGGCGACGCGCCCGCCATCCCACAGCAATCTTCTCTTTTCTGATGGCAGCGCCTGGCTTAGACTGTGCGGCAAGCCTGCCTGAAAGGAAATGTGTATGGTAAGCGCGCTATATGCCGTACTGGGTGCGTTGTTATTGATCAAGTTTTCGTTTGATGTTGCACGGCTGCGTATGCAGTATCGCGTTTCCTATGGTGACGGCGGATTTAGCGAACTGCAAAGCGCCATCCGCATTCAGAGTAATGCGCTGGAATACATTCCCATCGCGCTGGTGCTGCTGCTGTTCATGGAAATGAACGGCGCAGAAACGTGGATGGTCCACGTCTGCGGCCTGCTACTGCTGGCAGGACGCCTGATGCATTATTACGGCCTGCACCAGCGGCTGGGTCGCTGGAAACGTTCAGGCCTGAGCGCCACATGGTGCTCGCTGTTGCTAATGGTGCTGGCGAATCTCTGGTATATGCCGTGGGAGTTGGTTTTCACCCTCCATTAGCGCACAATACGCCACTTTTTTTATTTTAGGTTTTAACGTTATGTCTGATCGCGACACGCTTTTTTCTGCGCCTATCGCCAGCCTCGGTGACTGGACCTTTGATGAACGGGTAGCCGAAGTCTTCCCGGATATGATCCAGCGCTCGGTTCCCGGTTACTCTAATATCATTTCGATGATCGGTATGCTCGCTGAACGTTTCGTCCAGCCGCAGACGCAGGTGTACGATCTGGGCTGTTCGCTCGGGGCTGCCACGCTCTCTATTCGCCGTAATATCGCGCATGAAGGCTGCCAGATTATCGCGATTGATAACTCGCCCGCGATGATTGAGCGTTGCCGTCGTCATCTTGACGCGTATAAAGCGCCCACGCCTGTTAATGTCATTGAGGGCGATATCCGCGACGTCAGGATTGAAAATGCCTCAATGGTAGTGCTGAATTTTACCCTGCAATTTTTGGCTCCCCCTGAGCGACAGGCGTTGCTGGACAAAATTTATCAGGGGCTGAATCCCGGCGGCGCGCTGGTGCTGTCGGAAAAATTCAGTTTCGAAGATGCGACCGTCGGCGAACTGCTGTTCAATATGCACCATGACTTTAAACGCGCTAACGGCTACAGCGAACTGGAAATCAGCCAGAAGCGCAGCATGCTGGAAAACGTGATGCTCACCGACTCGGTGGAAGCGCATAAAGCGCGTCTGCACCAGGCGGGTTTTGAGCACAGCGAACTGTGGTTCCAGTGCTTTAACTTTGGTTCGCTGGTGGCACTGAAAGCCGGGGTTGCAGCATGATTGAGTTTGGAAGCTTCTATCAGCAAATCGCCAAAGGCCCGCTGGCGCACTGGCTGGAAACGCTGCCTGCGCAAATCGCCAGCTGGCAGCGCGAATCGCAGCACGGGTTGTTCAAGCAGTGGACCAACGCCGTTGAATTCCTGCCGGAGCTGTCTCCCTATCGTCTCGACCTGCTGCACAGCGTCACTGCCGAAAGCGAAACACCGCTCAGTCAGGGTCAGTTGACGCGCATTGAAACTCTGCTGCGTAATCTGATGCCGTGGCGTAAAGGTCCGTTCTCGCTTTATGGCGTGGATATCGATACCGAATGGCGCTCCGACTGGAAGTGGGATCGCGTTCTGCCGCACCTTTCCGATCTCAGCGGACGTACCATTCTCGATGTCGGCTGCGGCAGCGGTTATCACCTGTGGCGGATGATTGGTGCGGGCGCGCAGATGGCGGTGGGTATCGATCCGACGCATCTGTTCCTCTGCCAGTTTGAAGCGGTGCGTAAACTGCTGGGCGATGACCGACGCGCGCATCTGTTGCCGCTGGGGATTGAGCAGCTTCCGGCGCTCAACGCCTTTGATACCGTCTTTTCGATGGGCGTCCTGTATCACCGCCGCTCGCCGCTGGAGCACCTGTGGCAGCTTAAAGATCAACTGGTCAAAGATGGCGAGCTGGTACTGGAAACGCTGGTGGTGGAAGGCGATGAAAATACCGTGCTGGTGCCGGGCGATCGCTACGCGCAAATGCGCAACGTCTATTTTATTCCTTCCGCCCTGGCGCTGAAAAACTGGCTGGAAAAATGCGGTTTTGTTGACGTACGCATCGCCGATGTTTCGGTAACGACCACTGAAGAGCAGCGACGTACCGACTGGATGATCACCGAGTCGCTGGCCGACTTCCTCGATCCGAATGACAGTCAAAAAACGGTCGAAGGATACCCCGCTCCCCTGCGCGCGGTGCTGATTGCCCGCAAGCCCTGAAGATAAAAAAAGGCCCCTGTAAATGCAGGGGCCTGGTACAAGCAAGCATCATATGGGCGACATGATGCGCGGTAAAAATCGTTAATGCTGTTGGCTGAAACGCGTGATAATCGCTTTCATCTCTGCCACCGATTCTCCGTTGACGGCGTAACGCTGATATTCGTCCGCGTTCGGGTCCGTCGACATGGATAATCCAGGATTACGGTAGCGCATTGTGGAGGGGATCCATCCGCCAGCGGAGCTGTGGACCTCTTTAACACCTGCGTTGAGAAACGTTTCGAGATTGCCAGCGCGAACGCCGGATCCGGCCATAATAATTGGAACACGGGAACGGGCAATAAGTTCCGCAATTAATGAAACTCCTTTTTCCGCGTTAGCCTGTTGACCAGACGTCAGGATGCGCGCGACCCCAATTTTGTTAAGGTTATCAAAAGCCTGAACAGGATCGGCACACATATCAAATGCCCGATGAAAAGTGACGGCGAGATTGCCTGCCGCCGCCATTATTTGTGCCATCCGGGGTAAATCGACATTGCCGTCTTCATCCAGCACGCCGATCACCAGCCCGGGAAAACCCAGTTCACGGACGGTACGGACATCCTCCAGCATGGTGGCAAACTCGCCGTCGCTGTAGCAAAAGTCGCCGCCACGCGGCCGAATAATGGGATGTACCGGGACGCTCACCTGCTGGCGGACCGATTTCAGCACCCCGTATGAGGGCGTCAAGCCCCCTTCCAGCGGTGCGGCACAAAGTTCGATGCGATCCGCGCCGTGTTGCTGGGCGGCAAGCGCACACTCCAGGCTGTAACAGCAAATTTCCAGTAGCGCCATACGTTCTCCTTTAGTCCTTTACGGGTGTAAGTAAGCGGTAGTGCAGAAGCTGGCGCGTATGCCAGCCTGCTAAAATCAGCACCGTCGTCAGCGCGCCGAGTAGCGCACAAAACATATCTGACTGGGTATCCCACGGATCGCCCTGGGTACCGAGAAAATCATCCGCGCCCTGCCCCATCGCCAGCGCGGCCCACCATTCAATCAGCTCGTAGGTGGCGCTGATTGCCAGCGCAATGCAGCAGACGATAAACGCCAGCATTTTCTTGCCGCGGATAATCTGCCCACGCAGCAGGATCTCCCGCGCCGCCAGCGCCGGAACCAGCCCCTGAAAAAAGTGCCCGAGTTTATCGTAAGGGTTACGGCTCAGGCCAAACCACGCCTGAACGTCGAAACCAATCGGCACCTTCGCGTAGGTATACATTCCACCGACAATCAGGATGATGGCGTGGAAAAAAATAAGGACATAAAGCAGCGGCGTCAGCGGATAGCGCCGCTGCGTCAGGAGCAATAGCGGTATAACGATAATGACCGGCGTCACTTCCATCAGCCATGTCGCACCATCGTGGGTCGCCACGCCGGTATAAACCAGGATAAGCAGCAGGATCAGCACGCCGGTTTTCATCATCAGCGGAGTTAACGTCGGAGTCATTTGGGTTCCATCAGTGGAAAAAGAGGGTAACTATCAACCCTGCATGAAAAATTTTCAATCCTCCGTCTGTGCTTCGCTGGCGACAATTGCCTCAATCGACCACGGATGAAATTTGAGGGTGATTTTACCGTCGGTAACCGCCAGCGTGGGGTTAGGTAGACGTTCATTATCGCCTTTTGGTGAACTGGTTTTCACCGCAATCCCTGGTTGACTAAGCCCCTCATCAGACAACAATGCCAGCGCGCGCGCATTAAGTGTTTCCGGCGCGCCCGGCAGCACTATTTCGATATGTTCCCAGCCTTCATGCGGATAACGCTTTTCGCCAGGCCAGGGCAGTTCCACCACCGTGAAGCGCCAGTGGGCGACCTCAACAGGTTCCGCCAGTTTGAAAAGACAGATGGGCCGGCCATTAATGTTATTTTCTGACAGCAGTTCACCGCACCGTTCAAAACCACGCCGCCAGCGCTCCGCTGTGGTGTTTTGATGACAGCGCAGCGAAATATGATCGGCGTCCAGCGGCGTAATATCCAGTCCCAGCCGGGCGCTAAGCTGCGCCAGCGCCTGCGTGAAACGCGGTAAGTCTGCGCAAATATCCTGTAATTCATCTGTTGTCTGCCAGTGGGCCATGCTCGTTGCCTGAAATTGTCTGTAAAACCGCTAATTTACCCTGTCGCCGCGGGCGAACCAACCTTTGATTAGCGTGTGCTGACGCTCCCTGGCAAATGCAGTATAATGACGGGCTAATTTTTCTCATGTCGGCGCGGCGCGGTTTATTCCATGACGTCACGCCATCAACGTAAGGTATTCCGGTGAATATTCAGGCTCTTCTCTCAGAAAAAGTCAGCCAGGCGCTGATTGCGGCGGGTGCTCCCACCGATTGCGAACCGCAGGTTCGTCAGTCGGCTAAAGTACAGTTTGGCGATTATCAGGCAAACGGCGTCATGGCCGTCGCCAAAAAACTGGGCATGGCACCGCGACAACTGGCAGAACAGGTTCTGACTCATCTCGATCTTAGCGGTATCGCCAGCAAAACCGAGATTGCCGGGCCGGGCTTTATCAATATCTTTCTGGAACCCGCTTTCCTCGCAGGCCTGGTGGACGATGCGCTGAAATCTGAACGTCTGGGCGTTGTACAGCCGGCACCGCAGACCATTGTGATCGACTACTCCGCACCAAATGTGGCGAAAGAGATGCACGTCGGCCACCTGCGTTCGACCATCATCGGCGATGCAGCGGTACGTACTCAGGAGTTTCTCGGCCATAACGTGATCCGCGCTAACCATGTCGGTGACTGGGGCACCCAGTTCGGGATGCTGATCGCGTATCTGGAAAAACAGCAGCAGGAAAACGCCGGTGAGATGGCGCTGGCGGACCTCGAAGCGTTTTACCGCGACGCCAAAAAACATTACGACGAAGACGCTGAATTCGCCGAGCGCGCGCGTGGCTACGTGGTCAAGCTTCAGGGCGGCGACGAATACTGCCGCGAGATGTGGCGCAAGCTGGTGGATATCACCATGGCGCAGAATCAGATCGCCTATCAGCGCCTCAACGTCACGCTGACCCGCGATAACGTGATGGGTGAAAGCCTGTATAATCCAATGCTGCCGGGCATCGTGGCCGATCTGAAAGCCAAAGGGCTGGCGGTCGAGAGCGAAGGCGCGACGGTGGTTTTCCTTGATGAATATAAAAACAAGGAAGGCGAACCGATGGGCGTGATCATCCAGAAAAAGGATGGCGGCTACCTTTATACCACCACCGACATCGCCTGTGCCAAATACCGTTACGAGACGCTGCATGCCGATCGCGTGCTGTATTATATCGACTCCCGTCAGCACCAGCATCTGATGCAGGCATGGACCATCGTGCGCAAAGCGGGCTATGTGCCAGAGTCCGTGCCGCTGGAACACCACATGTTCGGCATGATGCTCGGCAAAGATGGCAAACCGTTTAAAACCCGCGCGGGCGGCACGGTGAAACTGTCCGACCTGCTGGATGAAGCGCTGGAACGCGCCTGCCGTCTGGTGGCCGAAAAGAACCCGGAGATGCCTGCCGACGAGCTGGAGAAACTGGCCAACGCGGTCGGTATTGGCGCGGTGAAATACGCTGACCTGTCGAAAAACCGGACTACCGATTATATTTTCGACTGGGATAACATGCTGGCCTTTGAAGGCAATACCGCGCCGTATATGCAGTATGCCTATACCCGCGTGCTTTCCGTTTTCCGCAAAGCGCAAATTGATGAGCAGCAACTGCTGAACACCACGGTGCGCATCAGCGAAGATCGTGAAGCCCAGCTGGCGGCCCGCCTGTTACAGTTCGAGGAAACCATCACCGTGGTGGCGCGTGAAGGGACACCGCACGTCATGTGCGCCTACCTGTACGATCTCGCCGGCCTGTTCTCTGGCTTCTACGAGCACTGCCCGATCCTCACCGCTGAGAGTGAAGAGGTGCGTAACAGCCGCCTGAAACTGGCGCTGCTAACGGCGAAAACGCTGAAGCTGGGGCTGGATATGCTGGGAATTGAGACGCCAGAACGGATGTAATACTGCTTATAAAACGGTGCCAGGGTGCACCGTTTTATATTCACTCTTTCCGACGCCATAACGTCAGCCCACTCGAAACGGCCACCAGCAAGACACTCCCATCCCAGGAAAATCCGGCAGCACGAAAGCTGTAATCCTTTGCAATAACGCAACAGCCCTGCTGGAACTTTCTAATAAGCGCTGTTTTGCCCGGCGGACAGTAGACAATTTTTTCCTTTGGCCATTCAGGCGCGATACATTCAACGCTCTCGCCATACTGATTTACGGCAGGTAAACCGCCGCCGCATAACCCCGCAATAGTAATGACCTCATCCGCCAGTGGTCCGGTTCCGCGGCAGGTTAAACTGGCCGGATGGTAGCCTTCAAAGAATTCCTCATAATCCCGATGACACTTCTCGCCTGTAAAGCAGTTAAAAATGCCTCTTCCTGAGGATGAAATCACCATAAGCAGAGGAGAAACACGCGAGAAACCCACCTCCGTCAGACCACCCACCGCGACGTCGCAGATCTTCTGCCAGCCCTCGGGCGTTGCGTTTTCAGGTATAAGATTGAGATCGTTAATAAAGGTATTTTCTGAGGCCGCTTTTCCGAATAGATGTTCAAATAATGGCATGGCGATCCTCCTGTCAGGGTCCATAAACTGAATTATCTGAAGATAAAAGCAAAAAAGCCAGTCAGTTTCCTGACTGGCTCAGACTGCTGACAAACGTGAGACCGTGAAATTATGCCTGGCGGCGCTGCGCTTGCACAGGCCTACGGGTTACGCATAACTTGTTGATGGTTTTCGTAGGCTGAGTAAGGCGAAGCCGCCACCCGGCAGAACGGCGAACACAGTAGCAAAGCAGCTTTGTAATCAACCCTAAGCCAGTCAGTTTCCTGACTGGCTTTTCATTAATTACTCCCATCAAAAATACTTACGCAAATACTCCGTCAGGCACAAATTCGCCATCGCCTGCCCATAAGGCATCGAGGTCAGCGGGATCTGGCGATAAAAATCCAGATCTGACCCCATACCCGTACCGAAGGACGTTTGCAGCAACTCCCCTTCCGGCGAAATATGCGCCACAATCCCTTTAATCGCTTTCTCGGCAATCTCTACATACTCCGGTCCGACGTAGCGTTTACGCACCGCTTTTAAAATACCATAGGCAAATCCGGCAGTGGCGGAGGCTTCCAGGTATGAGTGCGGATCGTCCAGCAGCGTATGCCACAGACCGCTGTCGTCCTGGCATTTCGCCAGCGCGGCAATCTGCGCGTTCAGGACCTGCACCAGATAGCGGCGCACCGCGTTGTTAGCAGGCAAATCCAGCAATTCGAGGAAATCCGGGATCACGATGGTTAACCAACTGTTGCCACGCGCCCAGCGGGCGTTAGCAAAGTTATGGTGTCCGTCATAATTCCAGCCGTGGAACCACAAGCCGGTTTCCCGATCCATCAGGTTCTGCACATGAAGCAGGAATTGATAGGTCGCCTCTTCAACATACTCCGGCCGATTAAGCAATTTACCGATTTTCGCCAGCGGCAGAACGGTCATCATCAGCGTGTCGTCCCACATCTGCTGATGATTCTCTTCCGCGAGGGTAATGTGCTGCATTCCACCGTGTTCGGTGCGCGGCATCTCGTACATGGCCCATTCCGCCCACGTCTCCAGCCATGGCAGGTATGCCGGGTTATGGCTCTCCTCATAGCGATACGCCAGTGTCAGGAACGGGGCCATGGTATTGACGTTTTTGGTGGTCGCACCCTGGGCAAAACGGTCAGCGAACCAGGCGTCGATAATATCGCGCATCTGAAGATCGCCCGTCTGTTGGTAATACTGCCAGATGCCGTACAGACCTACGCCGTGCGTCCACTCCCATCCGGCCCAGCCCTTAGTGTCGATCACCCGCCCGTCATCCAGTCGCAGCAAAAATTCACCGCTTTCATCGTGAATATTGACCAGATTGTGCGTGACCTTCTGAATCAGCGCCTGAAGTTCCTCCCTGCTGATAAAACGCTCTGGCTGACGGAGTAACGCGCTATGTTTGACAGGCCAAACCTTCATATCCTTAACCTCTGTTGTATGTCGAATTCAATGGAGCACCCTGACTGAGCGGACGCGCAGCGGGTTTATTACGATTGAGATAACCAATATTGTTATTTCCCCACAGCGTGTCGTAGGGCAATCCCGCCAGCATTTCGACCGTCGCACGCGCCTCCGGCGTCACGCTTTCCGGCAACGCGTGTCCAGCCTCGCGCATCTTCGCGGTTTCTTCACGCAGGACGCTGTGGGTTTTTAAATTCAGTTTGAAGCGCAGGGAGACCAGGAAACCGCAGGCCAGCACAATAATCGTGCCCACGCTTAAAATCATCAGAATGGTGTGACTCACCTCCGGCGGCTGCGTTTTCTGCCCGGAGACGAAACCGGACATCTGCATGATGATCCCCACCAGCATCACCGCACCCGCCTGCGAGGCTTTGCGCGTCAGGGTCATGATCCCGGCAAAAATCCCTTCACGACGCTGCCCGGTAATGACTTCATCTACGTCGGCGATATAGGTGTAGGTGTTCCACGGTACGTAGTTGATGCCCCCGCGTCCCAGGCCGGCGACGGCGGAAAGCAACAGCAGCAGCGAATAAACATCGCTGAGGCCCGCGTAATAGAGTACGGCATAGGAAATCGAGGCGAGACCGAACAGAACAACAACCATTCGGTAAGAGGGCGCAGGCCCAAAACGGATGCACAGCGGGATCATCGCAATCACCGCGATGAACTGGAAAATCGCCATTGTACCCAGCAGATTCGAGGCCAGCGAGGCTTCCTGCATTAGCACAAAGACCACATAGTAGGTAAACACCGCGTTAAACACATCCTGCGCAATGTAGCCGCCAAGATACATCCCAAGATGCTGACGAAAGATCTTAATACGCAGCGTGGAGGAAAGCTCAATCACCAGCCGGTTCAGACTCTGTCCAAGCGTCAGGCTGCGTTTCTCTTCTTCCGCTCTCAGCGCTGCCTCGGTCCACGCTTCACGCGGACGCTCCCAGGTAAAGCACCAGACCAGGGTCAGCATGATCGCGCAGAGCACGGAGAACACCAGACTCGCGTAGAAGAAAGAGATCGGATTATCTTTACCGAATGCGGTCAACAGCACGCCCGGCAGGAAGGACGCAAGAATGGCCGACATCTGCGCCATCGAAATTCGAGCGCCGGAAAATTTGGTTTTCTGTTTGAAGTCATCGGTCATCTCCGGTACCAGCGTTTCATAAGGCACCAGGATCATGGTGTAGACCACGTCAAAAATGAGATAGGTCAGCAGGTAGTACCAGAAGCTCATCTCCCCGACCCACATTAGCGAATAGCTAAAGACGCAGGGGATGCCGAGCAGAATAAAGAATTTACGGCGGCCAAAACGCTTGCCGAGCCAGGTGGAACCGAAGTTGTCGGTCAAAAAGCCCATCAGCGGGCTGACGACCGCATCCAGTACCCTGGCGGTCGCAAAAATAAAGGTGGCTTCAATCGGCGTTAAGCCGCAAAAAGTGGTGTAGAAATACAACAGCCATGCGGCGGTGAGCGCTGTGGTTCCCGCGCCGAGGAAGTCGCCCGATCCGTAAGCGAGATAGTTAACGAGTTTTGGTTTGCGTGTATTCATTGCCGTACCCTTTTTTATTTTGGGATACCCCCGGCAATTTGGCTTCGCCAAAGGGAGTTATTACACGGCTACAGTAAAAGTATGCAGAATGGCTTACCTTTTCGTTTTTGCCATTACCTTGCCGTAAATGGCAAAAACGCAAAGAGTCGCGCTACTCACCTCACTGATTTATAAAACAGCGTTTCTTTTGTATCAAAAGGACGGGTCAAAAATGAGAGCCAGCCATCAGATTTGCCTGACAGCCGGTGAAAAAGGCAGCGATTAGCGGTAGTTAACGATCACCTGATTGCTGGAGACTTTCAGAGCGGGTAGCAGGCGTCCTCCCCCCGGAACATCCCAGACGAAGCGCAACGGCTCCACGGCAGGTACGCCGGTCAGCCCCCGGGTGGTGCCGCTCTGCCCGTCCAGCGGCACACAACGGCTTTGTGAACATAAACGCACATTCAGGCCAGCAGGCGTCGGGCCGTTCAGCTCGTAACGCCAGGCCACCAGGGTCATCAGCCCGTTCACCGGTTGAGAAGAGGAAAGCGGCGCGGAAGAGGCCGCCACACCGCGATGATTCAGCGTTACGCCTCGTCCGCTGGCCTGCCATGCGCCCTCGCCCGCGGCCATGGCACTCAGCGGCAACAGCATCAGCCAGACTAATTTATGCATTATTTGCCTCCGATGGTGGCGGTCATGCGGATATTGCGGTTATCCGACAACTCCATATTCGACAGCACGACAAGCTGGGGCAGGCTGCGGCGCAGGAAACGCGCCAGCAGCGGACGCAGGGCGTGATTCACCAGCAGCACCGGCGGCGCACCCAGCATCTCCTGACGCCCTAACGCTTCTTGCGTCTGCGCCAGCAGGCGATCGGCCAGACCCGGCTCCAGTCCGCCGCCGCCCTGCAACGCCTGAAGCAGCAGACGCTCCAGCGGCGTATCCAGACCGATAACCTGAACTTCCCCGCTGCCGGGGAACCATTGTTGGGTAATAGCAAGGCCCAGCGCCACGCGCACCACCGCGGTCAGCTCGTGCGGATCGCTCTGCACCGGCGCATGCTCCGCCAGCGTTTCCAGAATGGTGCGCATATCGCGGATCGGGATTTTCTCTTCCAGCAGGTTTTGCAGCACTTTATGTAGCGTCGTCAGCGTGACCACACCCGGCACCAAATCTTCCGTCAGCTTCGGCATCTCTTGCGTCACCCGATCCAGCAACTGCTGCGCTTCCTGACGGCCAAACAGCTCTGCCGCAAACTGGCTGATCAGATGATTGAGATGGGTAGCGACCACAGTACTGGCTTCCACCACGGTAAAGCCCTGAATTTGCGCCTGCTCTTTCAGCGCACTCTCGATCCAGATGGCAGCCAGGCCAAACGCCGGATCCACCGTCTGCTCGCCGGGCAACGACCCTGCGGCGGTGCCAGGGTTAATGGCCAGCCAGCGTCCCGGATACGCTTCGCCGCTGCCGATCTCCACGCCTTTCATTAAAATGCGGTAACGCGCCGGAGAGAGATCCATGTTGTCACGGATATGTACCACCGGCGGCAGGAAGCCCAAATCCTGGGCAATCTTTTTACGAATACTGCGGATGCGCCCCAGCAGTTCGCCATCCTGCTGAAAATCGACCATCGGGATCAACCGATAACCCACTTCCATCCCCAGCGTATCTTCAAGCTGCACGTCGCTCCACGTGGCTTCAGCGGCCTGGGTATTTTCCGGCATTTTGACCGGCGTCGGCTCGGCAACTACCTTGGCTTCACGACCACGCGCCCACCAGGCCAGTCCCAGAAGGGCGGCGGTAAACAGCAGAAACACAAAGTTCGGCATCCCTGGCACCAGGCCAAGCAAACCTAATACCCCGGCGCTCAACATCATGACGCGCGGATTATTAAACAGCTGCGTCACCATCTGCTCACCGACATCCTGCTCGGTGCTGACGCGGGTAACGATAACGCCCGCCGCCGTGGAGATCACCAGCGCCGGGATCTGTGCCACCAGACCGTCACCGATGGTCAGCAGGGTGTAGGATTCCGCCGCTTTTGCCATCGGCATACCGTGCTGTAACACGCCGACCAGCAGGCCACCAATGACGTTGATCACCATGATCAAAATCCCGGCCACCGCATCACCGCGCACGAATTTACTCGCCCCGTCCATTGAGCCGTAGAAGTCCGCCTCTTGCGTGACCTCAGAGCGGCGCTTTTTCGCCTCGTCTTCACCGATCAACCCGGCGTTGAGATCGGCATCAATCGCCATCTGTTTGCCCGGCATCCCATCCAGCACAAAACGCGCACCCACTTCGGCGATACGTCCGGCACCTTTGGTGATAACCATAAAGTTGATAATAACGAGGATAATAAAGACCACGATGCCGATGGCGAAATTACCGCCGACGAGGAAGTGTCCGAACGCCTCGACCACCTTCCCTGCCGCTGCGCCGCCGGTATGCCCGTCCATGAGGATAATACGCGTTGAAGCCACGTTAAGCGCCAGACGCAGCAGCGTAGTGAACAGCAGGATCGTCGGGAACGCCGCAAATTCAAGCGTGCGCTGGGTGAACATCGCCACCAGCAGCACCATAATCGACAGCGCGATATTAAAGGTAAACAGCATGTCGAGAATGAATGCCGGCAGCGGCAGCACCATCATCGACAGGATCAGTAAAATCAGCACCGGCCCGGCCAGCACCTGCCATTGCGTCGATTTCAGGTTGTTGGGCAGACGTAACATTGCCACCAGGTTAGCCATCAGTGTCCTTCTCATTCATAAAATCCAGCGCCTCTGGCACCGGAAGATTTTCAGGTTTTTGCGGGCGCTGCCCACCCGCCAGTCGCCAGCGTTTAAGCTGCCAGACCCACGCCAGCACTTCCGCCACCGCCGCATACAGCTGGCCGGGGATCTGCTGACCGATTTCCGCATGTCGATAAAGCGCACGCGCCAGCGGCGGTGCTTCCAGTACCGGCACCCGATGTTCAGCCGCCAGCTCACGAATACGCAGCGCCACCAGCCCCGCCCCTTTCGCCACTACTTTCGGCGCGCTCATTTTGCTTTCGTCGTACTGCAATGCGACCGAGTAATGGGTGGGGTTGGTAACAATCACATCGGCTTTCGGCACATCGGCCATCATTCGTCGCCGCGCCGCCGCACGCTGCATCTGGCGAATACGCCCCTTCACGTGCGGGTCGCCTTCGCTCTGTTTGAATTCATCGCGGATATCCTGCCGCGACATGCGCAATTTTTTCAGGTGACTGTGGATTTGCCAGAAGACGTCAAACCCCACCATCGGGATCACCCCGAGCGCCACCAGCAGCGCGCACAGGCCAACCAGATCCAGCGCGTTGCCCATCGCCGTCAGCGGCGACTGGCTAATTAAATGCATCATATCCGGCCAGTGTGACCAGAGATAAAACCCGGTCACACTGCCTACCAGCACCGCTTTGAGCAGCGCTTTCACCAGTTCCGCCACCGACTGGGCTGAGAACATGCGCTTAAGACCGGGCAACGGGTTGAGTTTATCGAGTTTTAAGGAGAGCGACTTGCCGCTAAAAACCAGCCCGCCGAGCATGACCGGAGCCACCAGCGCCACGATCACCACGCCGGTAATTAACGGCAACAGCCCGAACATCGCCTCGCGGATCAGCAGGATGATTTGTCCGAGAATAAGGTTGGGATCGTTAATAATGCCGTGGTCGAAGCGTAGCCCGCCTGAAAGCAGCGCCGCCAGCCTGCGGGCAAGCGATTCCCCGCCAATCCAGATGACGCAGACGCCTACCAGCAAAATCAGCAGCGACGTCAATTCACGGGATCGGGGGATCTGCCCTTCCTCACGCGCTTTTTCAAGTCGCTGGGGGGTGGGGGATTCTGTTTTGTCGTCGCTATCTTCTGCCACGCGTTATGCTCGCCCTGCCTTTTACCAGCCGTTATCATGCCAGAATCGACCGGGGCTAATGCGCGGAATAGCTGAGGTAAAAAGGGCCTTTTAGGATGTTAGCCTTGCGGGGAGAAAAACCGATTCGCTTCGGAGGGATGCGCCGCTTTTGAAAAAGCGGCGCACGTTACATCAAAAACCTAAACTGTCCAGCAGATCGTCAACCTGGTCCTGGCTGGCGACCACGCCGACTTTGGAGGCGTCAACCTGCGGGCCGTTGAGCAGGCTTTCGTTTTCACGTTTCGCCCGCGCGCCCGGCTCCGGCATGTTCTCCAGCAGCACCATTAACAGCTGGCGCTCGATTTCCTGGATCACATCCATCATGCGTTTGATCACCTGACCGGTGAGATCCTGGAAATCCTGGGCCATCATGATTTCCAGCAGTTGCGCATTGGTAAAACTGGTGTGGCCCGGTACATCCGCCAGATAGCTGCGGGTATCACTCACCAGCTCGCGGGCGTCCGACAGTTCAATCGGATTTTCAAACCACTGGTCCCAGCGCCCGGAGAGCGCTTTGGCCTGGCTTTCCATCTGGTTCTGGTGCGGTTGTGAAAGTTCCACGCAGTTTAGCGCGCGCTCTGCCGCCTGGGCGGTCATTTGTACCACATAGTCAAGACGATCGCGGGCATCGGGGATCGCTTCCGCCGCTTCGGCGATGGCCTGATCCAGACCCAGTTCGCGCAGGCTGTCACGCAACATACGGGTCAGACTACCGATGCGGGCAATTATATCGCCGGCTGAATGTTCTTCAGCAAGATTGAAAGATTGCATCATAACAGGTCCTTACATGCCAAGTTTCTCGAAAATCTTATTCAGCTTTTCTTCCAGAGTGGCTGCGGTGAAGGGTTTAACCACGTAGCCGCTGGCCCCCGCTTGCGCGGCAGCAATGATGTTTTCCTTCTTCGCTTCTGCTGTCACCATCAGTACCGGCAACGACGACATTGCGCCATCAGCACGAATGGTTTTTAACAGCTCCAGACCGTCCATATTGGGCATGTTCCAGTCGGAGATCACAAAACCAAAGCCACCCGCCTGCAATTTATTCAGTGCATCCACGCCATCTTCTGCTTCTTCAACGTTGTTGAATCCCAGCTCTTTTAGCAGGTTACGCACAATGCGACGCATGGTGGAAAAGTCATCCACAACCAAAAACTTAAGCTCTTTATCCGCCATAAAAAATTACTCCTGGTTCAAATACGTATTGCCTGTCCGGCACTGATTTTCGCCAGCATCTGCTGGCTTATCTGACTAAGATCGACCACTTCGCTCACACCACCGGTATTGATGGCTTCGCGCGGCATGCCGAACACCACACAACTTGCTTCGTTCTGGGCGATAGTCCAGGCACCCGCCTGGTGCATCGCCAGCATTCCGGCCGCGCCATCGTTGCCCATCCCCGTCAGGATCACCCCGACGGCGTTGCGCCCCGCATGTTTCGCCACCGAATGAAACAACACATCGACTGACGGACGGTGCCGGTTAACCGGCGGACCGTCATGAATTTTGATTTGGTAGTTGGCCCCGCTACGCGCCAGCTCCATATGCTTATCGCCGGGTGCAATATAGGCATGGCCCGGCAGCACGCGTTCGCCGTCCTCGGCTTCTTTCACGCTGATCTGACAGAGTTTGTTCAGACGCTCGGCGAAGGATCGGGTAAACCCTGGTGGCATATGCTGGGTGATCAATACCGCGGGGCTGGAGAGCGGCAGCGGCTGAAGCACATGGCGAATCGCCTCGGTGCCACCGGTGGAGGCACCGATCACCATCAGTTTTTCCGAACTCAATAGCGGCCCGGCTTTCAGCGTCACCGATGCCGCAATCGGTTTGTGCGCCGCCAGTTTAGCCCTGGAGGCGGTGCGCACTTTTTCGGCGATCATCTCGCTGTAGGCCAGCATCCCTTCGCGAATGCCTAGCTGCGGCTTGGTCACAAAATCGATCGCGCCAAGTTCCAGCGCGCGCAGCGTAACCTCCGAGCCTTTACCGGTCAGTGACGAGACCATCACCACCGGCATCGGGCGCAGACGCATCAGTTTTTCCAGAAAATCCAGCCCGTCCATGCGCGGCATTTCGACATCCAGCGTCAGCACGTCCGGGTTGTATTTCTTGATGAGATCGCGCGCGACCAGTGGATCGGGTGCAGTCGCCACCATCTCCATGTCGCTATGACTGTTTATAATTTCGGTCATGATTTGGCGCATCAGCGCCGAGTCGTCGACCGAGAGCACCCTGATCTTGCTCATGCTTTTTCCTTACTCAGTGCGTAGACCGTCTGCCCGCGCAGGGTAAAATCGCGCACCAGTTGGCTGAAGTTTTCCGAGTGTCCGGCAAACAACAGCCCGTCGGGTTTGAGCAGCGGTACAAAGCGGCGCAAAATGTCCTGCTGCGTCGTTTTATCAAAGTAGATCATCACGTTACGACAGAAGATGGCGTCAAACGGCCCCTGCACGTTGTACTGTTTTTCCAGCAGATTTAACGGCGAGAACTCGACATAGTTCGCCAGCTCTTGTCGCACCCGCACCAGCCCGGAATGTGGTCCGGTGCCGCGCATGAAGTAACGCTGAAGCTGCTGCGGCGACAGGGTTTTTAACTCCTCCTGACGGTAAATCCCCTCCTGCGCTTTACGCAGCACTTCGGTATCGATGTCGCTGCCGTAGACCTTCCAGCGTCCCGGCGCGGTTCCCAGGGTATCGGCGAGGGTGATCGCCAGCGAGTAAGGCTCTTCACCGGTAGACGCTGCCGCACTCCAGACGCGGTATTCCCCCTGACGTTTGCGGGCATGCTCCGCCAGCACCGGAAAGTGATGCCCTTCCCGGAAGAAGGCGGTCAGGTTGGTGGTCAGCGAGTTAATAAACGCCTGCCACTCTGCGCTGTTTGGATTGGCTTCCAGCATCCCCAGATAGTGACCAAAGTCCTCCAGCCCGAGGGTGCGTAAACGGCGCACCAGACGGTTGTAGACCATGTCACGCTTGTGGTCCGCCAGCACGATCCCTGCGCGCTGGTAAATCAACTGACATATCCGACGAAAGTGCGTGTCGGACAGCGCGAGGCGCTGCGTCATCTGCATAAGTAAAGACGTTTGCCCGGCGGGCAGCGATGATGTCATAGCGCCTTCTCAATTACCTTCAGGAGATCTCTGACGCCACAACGGGCGGCGTCCGTACTTCTTGCGTTGCAGGTTGCTCTTCAAGCTGAAAACGGGAAACCAGCGCGGTCAAATGGTTCGCCTGGTTGGTTAGTTCGCCGGTGGCGGCAGCCCCCTCTTCGACCAGCGCGGCGTTCTGCTGGGTGACCTGATCCATCTGGCTGACCGCCAGTGCCACCTGCTCAATGCCCCGGCGCTGTTCATCTGAGGCGGAGGCGATTTCACCCATGATGTCGTTAACCTGGGTGATGGAGCGGACGATTTCACTCAGGGTTTTGGCGGCGGTGCCTGCCTGGGACGATCCTTCCTGAACCCGGGAGACTGAGGCTTCAATCAGCACTTTGATCTCTTTTGCCGCCTGCGCACTGCGGCTGGCGAGGTTACGTACTTCCCCCGCGACCACGGCAAAACCGCGCCCCTGCTCACCGGCACGCGCCGCTTCTACCGCCGCGTTAAGCGCCAGGATGTTGGTCTGGAAAGCGATGCCGTCGATAACGCTGATGATGTCGCCAATCTTCTGCGAACTGGTTTCGATATCACGCATGGTGTCAGCGACGTGCGCGGCCTGTTCGCCGCCTTTTTTGGCGGTGTCTGCCGCGCTGCGCGCCAGCCCGGACGCCTGACGAGCGTTATCGGCGTTCTGTCCGACCGTCGCGGTTAACTGCTCCATGCTGGCGGCGGTTTCTGCCAGCGAGGCCGCCTGTTGTTCAGTACGTGATGAGAGATCGTTATTGCCCTCGGCGATTTCTGAAATACCCGTATGCATCGCAAAGCTGCCCTGACGGACTTCGCTCACGGTGGCCCGTAGCGCCGTCTGCATCGCTTTCAGGCTGGCAAAAATCGCCGAGATTTCATTTTTGCCGTACACCGCGACCGGGCGGGCAAGATTGCCCTGGGCAATGCTGTCAAAGTGGCTGGAAATAATTGCCAGCGGCTGAACGATCATCCGTCGTGACCAGAACAGCGAGGCGGTGGTCAGCAGACCGGCAATGATCACCATCGCGATGAAAATCGCCGCCGACATGTGGTAGTTCTTTTCACTGCCGTGGCGCGCCTGCCCCATCAGCTGATCGATATGCGTCTGCCAGGCGGTGAAGTTTTTATCAAACGCCTGCTGGGATTGCTCAACCGGGGCGCTCATAAAGTCGGAAAGCTGGTTGCTTTCAAGCCAGGTGGCCTGATGTTCCAGATCGTTACGCCAGGCGGTGAAGCTTTTTTTAGTTTCAGATTGCAGCGCCTTGCCGGTATCGGTTACCGCAGGTAGCGCCAGCAGCTCGGCAATGTACTTATCCGCCAGCTTCATGCTGTCACGGGCGCGGGTCATCAGCGCCTTGATCTCTTCTGGCGGATAGCTCAGGGCCGTCAGCGTTCCGGCTTTATTCAGCGCGTTACTGGCCTGTAGCATTACCGCCCGGCTTTGCATCAGCAGCGTGCGCTGATGGTTGCTACGCTCGATTTGGTTGACGTTCTGCACGCCGTCGCGAAAGGCCCAGAAGGACAAGCCGTTGCTTCCTACCTGTAGCACACCACAGAGTACAAGGATCAAAAATAACGTGGTCGAGATACGAATACGATTAAACATCAACGCTCCCATTACGCGGCAACGCGCCGCCATCACAAAAAATTAAAAGGTTTCCCAGTTATTATCAGCACCGACGATTGCCGGACGTGAATGCTGTGCTGCCACCGCCACTGGCTGTAAAGACGCGGTCTGAGTGGCGATACCAGAGAGACGAAATGCCGATACCGCCTGGGTCAGTCGACTCGCCTGCTCTTCTAGTTCTGCGGCGGATGCAGCGGCACCCTGTACCAGCGTGGCGTTCTGCTGGGTGACCCGATCCATTTCGGCTACCGCCAGCGCCACCTGATCAATCCCCCGGCTTTGCTCGTCCGAGGCGGAAGCAATTTCGCCCATAATGTCGTTGACCCTGGTCACGGCGTTAACAATGTCGGCCATCGTTTCGCCCGCGCTTTCGACCAGTACCGAGCCGGTATCGACGCGCGAAACGGAGTCATCAATCAGGGTTTTGATCTCTTTGGCTGCCTGCGCGCTACGGCTGGCAAGGTTGCGCACTTCGCCCGCCACGACGGCAAAGCCGCGCCCCTGCTCTCCGGCGCGCGCCGCTTCAACCGCAGCGTTAAGCGCAAGGATGTTGGTCTGGAAGGCGATGCCGTCGATAACGCTGGTGATATCGGCAATTTTTTTCGAACTGGCGGCAATGTCGTGCATGGTGTTAACCACGCCGTCTACCACCTTACCCCCGTGGCGGGCTGTGTCGGACGCGCTGCGGGCAAGCTGTGAAGCCTGACGCGCATTGTCGGCATTCTGTTTCACTGTCGCGGTCAGTTGTTCCATGCTGGCGGCAGTTTCTTCCAGCGCGGCAGCCTGCTGTTCGGTACGTGAAGAGAGATCGTGGTTGCCACGGGCGATGTCCGTCATGCCGCTATAAATGGCATCCGAGCCGCCGCGCACGTTGCTCACCGTATTGATGAGTTCCTGCTGCATATGATCGACCGTCCCGGCAAGCTCGGTCATTTCATTGCGCCCGGAGAGCGTCACGCGCTGGGTCAAATCACCGCTGGCGATGTGGCGCAGATGGCGAATAATCGCCGCCAGTGGCGTGAGCAAAATATGGCGAATGGCGTACCAGACGCCGACCAGCACAATCACCAGCACCAGCGCCAGGATCGCCAGTTGCCACTGGGCAAAGCGGTAATCCTGCGCGCTGGCGGTAAACGCTTGCTGGTAAAGCGATTCGCTTAACGCCGCGTACTGCGTCATCGCCTCGCCCATTGCATTCTGCATTCCCTGCGTGGGCTGAGCGAAGTAAGCCTCCATCTGACCGTTTTCGAGGAACTGGATCAGCTCCGTCAGCGCGGCGTGGTATTTCTGGTAACCGGCGTCCAGCGTCTGACTGGCGGCCAGCATCTCCTTTGGCTGCGGCGTGCGCTGGAAAGCAGCGTAATGGCTGGCCGCGTCATCAAGCGTGCTGCGGGCATTTTTCAGCAGATCGGTTTTCGCGCTGCTCTGCTGATTTGTCGCGTCCATCATCATGCGAGCGGAAGAGCGGCTGAGGTTGATGCGCGTTTGCAGCATCAGCGCCCAGCTTTTATTGATTTCAGCCTGATGAGTACGAAGATCGTTGGAAAGAACAAAGCTTTGCTGATTCTGCTGTAAAGAGGAGAAAAGCAGACCGCCGGATAACAGTTGCAATAGCGCGAAGACGCCCAGCACCATCATCAGCAATGTGACAACGCGGATACGATTCAACATACATCACCTTCTCAATGGCTTGTTATCGAAGTTATCGGCAAGCCGGAAGGGAACTTTATGTTTGCGTTACGGAATAATCTTACTGGTCTTGATCAGAAGGCGATGTCGATCAGCAGCGTGTCGCTATAGTCGCCGACGGGGGGCGTGGTTTGCCCGCTCAGGATGCGGGCGGTGTAATTATACGTGCGCAGTAATCCGTCCTGACTCACGGCCGATGAACTGTTACTGTCCCAGCGTTCCGCGCCGGTGCTGCCCCAGCGGTTAGTCGTGCTGCCTTTGTAAATATCGTAGCTCAGCCGGTTCGCCCCGAACGCCATATTGCGCACGTTGCCGTTTGCCCAGCTTCCGTTATTAATCCCTACCGTGTAGCTGCTGCCTTTGGTACAGGTAATTCCCACCGACTGAGAAATGGTGGGGAAATCCCGCACCAGTGGTGCACTGCCAAAATTAACGTTGGGCGCATTGATAGTAATGCAGTCGTTAGTCACGGTCAGATCGACCTGGGTGCTCAGGGTGCGGGTACCTGTTTGCGCGGTGGTACAAAGTAACGATATCCCCAGCGAACAGACGCTGTAGCTTACCGAGAAATTCAGCGTTACCCGATACGGACCGGCGCTAACGCTTTGGCCGCCAACGGTACGTATATAAACCGGCAGCGTATAGCGTTTTGAGGAGAGCAGGCCGAGAAGCGTATTTCCGCTCCAGGTATAACTTTGTCCGATGGTGGTTTCGGTGGTAGCAGAACAGTTCTGTCCGCCGCATAGCCGCACCGGGATCGCATCCGGATTGGCTGGCGTATCGGTACGCCGCAACGTTGCCCGATTACTGGCATTAAGCGAGGCGCTGGTATAGTTGAGCGTCACCGAGTCATTGGTCAGCAGATTCAGAATGGTGTCGCATTCAACCACCAGATTCACCGCGACTTGCGACTCATTATTGCTTACGCTAAATGAAGAGAGCGTGCCGAACGCCGCATTGCCAACGCTCAACACGCAGGCGGCGCGCAGCCCCGGCGCGAACAGGAAAAGCAGCACCAGCAGAAAAGGCAGACGTTTCATTACTGGCCTGCCTTACAGGTCAACGGCCCGTAAGTTTGCAGTTTATGCAGCGGATTTTCCCGCAGCGTAAGCGTCACATAACAGGTGGAACCGTCGGTTTTTGCAATTTTCAGTTCATTCACCGCGCTGAGATTTTCCAGCCAGGCAATACCGTCATAACCCACCACCGTTGTTGCCTGCCGGTTTCGGTAAACCTGGCTTCCCAGCGGAATGTCATGTCCCTCTTCGTCATGGAGGATAACGCTGGCGACCTTCGTTTGGGTCATCGGGAACTCTACCAGATATCCGCTGTTACGACGCAGTGCTACCCGCTGCTCTGTTTCCCGCAACCGGGTATCGGCAGGTAGATTCAGCGCATCGATCCGGTAACTTGCCGGATAGTAGGCCGAGACGCCGCTCACCAGCAGGTAACCGTTTTTGTCCGTTTTCCCCACCGGTTGATTTTCATAGCTGACCGGAATATCGGCAAAGCCATCGGTGCTGATCACCACAAAGGCGTCGTTGATTTTATTAGCGGTGAAGAACTGACCGTCCATCAATACCAGTGCGCCCATCGCTTCACCCCACCAGGTCATCATGTCACGCTCACCATAACCGCCGCCCTGCAACTCGACGTTGTTATTGCGCCAGCCGAGTGACGCCTGCTGATATTGGCTGGCCTGCGACTGTCTGGCCCATGCCAGGTCCCAACCGAACCCACCTTCGGCAGGCATGGCATGGCTGTAGTTGACGCGCTGCGTGCTGCCCGCATCCGGCGTTTTTTCCATGCTGATACCCGCGCCGTCCCGCTCGCCAAGCGGAATTTGTATCGACATCGCCATGGTCCAGTCATCCTGCTGCTGGTCATGGCTGGCGGCCAGATAAATACTGCTGCTGCCCCACAAATTATGGCTCCAGGAGATATTCAATAGCTCGCTACGCTGACCATCAAAACTCTGTACGCCGATCCAGGCGGCCCCAACATTGCCAAATTCCTCAAGATTCATGGAGAGAGAATACTGATCGGCGCTTTTACTCAGGCTGGCAATAGGATGGTTATCGGCGTCCATCATCACCGGGCGGTCATAGAGCGCCAGGTTACCAAACGTTGCATTGCGCCGGGTATGCTGGGTCCCGAGACTAAAGGTGCTGGTGTTGTACTTGTAACCCCAGTTAAGTTGATGGCCGCTTTCGCCGCGCATCTCGCTTTGGCTCCAGGCGCTGTTCACCACGCCCAGCCGCCAGAGTCTGACGATGCTACCTATGCCGCCCAGCGCCAGCGATTGTGCACTCTCTGCGTGGCTTTCCATGGTCAGCCAGTCAGTTACGCCGTAGCGATACGATCCGCTCGCCACCGCCGGGCCATAATCAAAATTATCCACACCGTAGCTGCGGCGCAGCGCCCCCAGGGTTATAGCGCCATCGCTTAAGCCGGGGCTGAGTAACTCGCTGTCGACATAAAACGGCAGCACCGTACTGACCTGCCGACCCAGCGCATCAGTCGTGACCAGTACCGCATTACCCGCACCGTTGACGTAGGGCAAATTGGTCAGCGAAAAGGGGCCGGGCTGGAGCTGTGTGCTCCCGGCGCGGTAACCATCGATAAACAGATCGACCGACGAGGGAACCGCCGCCTCGCCGGAAAACGCCGGCAGCGGCCAGGTCACCAGATCGGGGCGCAGAGAAAAATCCCTGCCATAGCGCAGCCCTCCAATGCGCACACTGTTGCTCCAGTTCAGCGAGTCGCTGATCACATCGCCAACGCTCCACTGGGTGATGTCATCTTCATTGGTGATGTTCAGGGTGGTGTCATAGCGGATATATCCTTCCTGCTGCGGGTAATTCCCGCTAAGGGTGTGCCGCAGGCTACCGGTTGAGGAGAGCGAACCCGCATCGTAGAAGTAGCGGAACTCGTGCCAGAGCGAAATCTGTCCGGCACCGTGCTCGGTCTGGCTGGTATAGAGATCGTAATTGACCAGCGCTCCCTGCCCGTTCACCGGCTCGCTGCGGGGCACCCCATCCTGAAACGAGGTTGCCCGCGCAGGTAGCCAGTCGCGCGGGACACTCAGCAGCAGACGCTGACCATTGCCGTCATAGTCAACGCGGACGTCCGGTAACGTGGAAAGATTAACCTCCCCTTGCGGCAGATGCTCTCCCGGTAGTCCGGCACGCTGTAAATCGGCGCTGGACATGAAGTAATTTCCCTCTCGCTGCACAACGGGCAGCACCTGACGGGTATCGTAATGATTAATCACCAGCGCAAGATGATAAAGCGACCGGGTATTTACCGCGGACGCATCCGGCGGCGGAGGAAGGGCATCATCCGCCTCCTGGGCGTTTACAGCGGTAGCGCTGGTGACAAAAGTCAGTAGCATCAGCGAACTTAATTGCCCGGTGCGGAGTGCCATTGCGCATCCCTTGCATTAATGGTCGCCCGCAGTTCGTCCGGGCGAGTGACGCCTGCCGGCAGTGGCCAGTGGCGCGTCTGACCGGGGAGAACATATCCCAGTAACCCTTCTCCCAGCTTATGTTTCTTTCCGTTCTGCTCTATGCTCACCTGACTTAAGCGAAGATGGACATTGCCGCTATTGGTGATCTCTAACGCCGGTTTGCCTTGTTGTTGTACGGTTCGCCAGCGCAAGCGACTCTTGTCAACGTCAGCATGTTCGGCCGCATTAACCTGCGTGCGGATCCCGTTGCCATAGACGAACAATGGCAGCGAATAGCGCATCTGAAGTTTGATGCCCATTTGCGGCGTCGCCGGCTCGTTGGGCTGAGGGATCTCGTCGATGATGATGCGATAGGCTTTTTCGGTACCTGATGGCGCGCCGGTTTGTTTAATCAGGCGGATTAACTGCTTACTGCCGCGATCGATACGCAGGATCGGCGGACTGGCAACAACATCCTGTTGCGCCTGATAACGCTCATAGCCGCCCTCCTGCGTCCAGCGTACAATACGAACCTGCATGGTGGTGGCGCTATTGCCCTGATTCTCGATCCACAGTTCGGTCGCATTCATCTCAGCACCCAGCCAGGGGTCAATCGGCCACAGTAAAACGGTAGCAGCGGCAGTGGCTTTATTGATCCCCACCAGCGAACTGGTTAGCAGCAGGCAGACTGCCAGCAATAATGTGGTAATACTTCTCATTGATATCTCCCTGAATCACCACGATAAGGTCACGGTAAGTTGATCGCTGTAAACGCCTGCCGGACTCAAGCCAGTCAGTTGCGCCACGCCAAACAGTGTCAGTACGATATTGCTGGCGTCACTGACAGGGACGGCGACCGTCTGGTTGACGCCTATCTCACTATTCGCCGCCAGCGAGCTGTTGTTATAGAGCCGATAAGGAACGCGCTCCTCGCCTTGTGCCCGCTGCATATTGCGCACGGAGGTGGCGTGCTGTCCCTCATTGATACTCATACTGAGCGCCACTCCCGGCGTGCAGGCCAGCGACAGCGCGGTATTAGGGACAAACTGGGTGCTCACCGTGCCGGAGGTGACACCCGAGCGTGAACCAAAATTCAGCGATCCCAGTTCGCCTCCCGTTCCGCTAATCACTGAACAACCGCGCACAATTGACGCGTTCACCTGAAAGGTTTGCGTGGTAATTGCCCGCGGCTGTGCGAGCGGGAAAAAGAGTGCCAGCGCCAGAAAAAAGCGTAAACGCCCCCTGGCCTCCGCCAGGAGGCCTGTATTTTGTCCCGACATGGTGCGAAGCTAGTAAGTTACGCTGACGTTAATCGTGTCGGTATAGGTTCCAGGAACAACGGTAACGCTATTTCCGCCATCTTGTATCCGCCCGTAGAGGGTATAGTTATCAACGCCACCGGTATTTGAGGCAATAGGAATAGGGGCATCGTTAGTAATTTCATTATTAAAGCCGCTGTCACTATAAAGGTTATATGCAACACCCTGAGTGGTATCTGCGGTATTAACTAAATAACGCGGATCGGTCCCCGGCGTACCGACTGAAGAGCCAGGATTAGTAGTATTGGTATTTCCGGTAACCTGTACAGAATAACTGGCAGTAGTGCATTGAATACCAAAACTATTTCCTCCGGTCGCGCCCGTCAACTGTGTGGTAAGGGTTGAAAACGTTGCAGGGTGAGTACCAAAATCCAGCGTACCGAAATTAATACCATTCTGGCTGGGAGAGCCATTAATTAAGCAACCATTGGTCAATGTTAAGGTAGCACCAATAGTACCACTGCTGGTTACTGCGAGGGCCTGTGAACTCATTAAAACCAGAATACTGCTTGTCGCGATTAAAAGGCGCATTCGGTTCATTGTACCGTCTCCGGCAAAGGGATGAGGTCGGCGTTTTAATTTACGCCGCAGTCCGTTTAACTCTGATATGACAAAGGATAAACCCGTCTGGTTAAAATTTAGTTTAGATTACCTGAATTAGACAGCCGCTTAACGATCCCTGATTTTGGTGGTGTAAAAATTTATTTATATATTACAGCTACTTAAACCTTATATTTTTATTCCATCAATTTATTTCATAGAATATAGCTATTTTTTGTGACTGTTATCACGATGATATGGCGATTTTTTTTAAAATAGTTAAAACAAGTCTGGGAAAAAAGAGACATTATCAGCAATGAAACCGCAGGCAATAACGCGATGTTAAGGCAACTTAACTCTATATTAATAACACTTAATAAAGTGCAGTAATTATTAAAATAGTAAGCATATAAGAAAGCGCGAAATAACGGCGCGAGCGGAAAGCGGCAGAGAGGGAAAAGAGAGGCAAAATAAAAAGCCAGCTGTTGACAAGCGTTATCCCGTGGAGTGATCCCTGCGGCGCTTCGCTTGCACAGGCCTGGAGATCACAAATAACCTGTTGATATTAATGCTTTTATTAGACCGTGTGAGGCGTAGCCGCCACCCGGCAACACGGCACACAATAGCTAAAACTGCGTTGTCATCAGTCTCAGAACAAAAAGGTTCCTTGCGCTTATCCAGCGCAAGGAACCCGATACTATCAGGCAGCGTGAGTAGCAGCCGAGTCGAGCAGCGCCATTTCTTCGCTGTTCAGCAGTTTTTCGATGTTGACCAGAATCAGCATCCGCTCGCCGATCGCGCCGAGACCGGTGAGGTATTCGGTGGAGAGCGTCACCGCGAATTCCGGTGCCGGGCGGATTTGCTCGGCAGTGAGCGAAAGCACATCAGAAACACCGTCAACCACAATACCCACCACGCGCTGACCGAGATTGAGCACGATCACCACCGTGTTGTCGTTGTACTCCACGCCCTGCTGCTCGAATTTCACTCGCAGGTCGACAATCGGCACGATCACGCCGCGCAGGTTGGTCACGCCTTTAATAAACGCAGGCGTGTTAGCAATGCGCGTGACCTGATCGTAGCCGCGAATTTCCTGCACTTTCAGAATATCAATACCGTACTCTTCATCGCCCAGCGTGAAGACCAGAAACTCCTGGCCCGATGGCTCACCTGCCAGTTTTGTCACATTATTCATACCGGTCATGTTTTTACCCTTTTAACTTAATCAGGCTGCTGTGTGCGCCATACGTTGTTCACGATTTAATCCCTGAAGCGCTGAGACATCGACAATCAGCGCCACGCTACCATCGCCAAGAATGGTGGCGGCAGAAATTCCAGGAACTTTACGGTAATTGCTCTCAAGGTTCTTCACCACCACCTGATGCTGACCAATCAACTGATCGACCAGCAGCGCATAACGGCGTCCGGCCGTTTGCAGGATCACCACAATGCCCTGCGTTGCCTCGGTTCTGGCACCCTGTACGTCAAAGACTTTCCACAGTTCGACCAGCGGCAGGTATTCGCCACGTACTTCCAGCACGCGTTCGCCACCCGCCAGCGGATGCAGATCTTCTTCGCGCGGTTGCAGAGATTCCATCACCGCGTTCAGCGGCAGGATAAACACCTCACCGCTCACTTTGACCGACATGCCGTCGAGGATCGCCAGCGTCAGCGGCAGCAGAATGCGGATGGTGGTCCCGGTCCCCTGCTTCGACTGGATCTCGACGTGACCGCCCATCTCCTGAATGTTACGTTTCACCACGTCCATGCCCACGCCGCGTCCGGAAACATCGGTCACCTGTTCAGCGGTAGAGAAGCCCGGCGCGAAGATCAACATGCCGACCTCTTCGTCACTCATGTTGTCATGGACCGGCATGCCCTGAGAAACGGCTTTGGCAAGGATGCGTTCGCGATTAAGCCCCGCGCCGTCGTCGGTAACTTCAATACAGATGTTGCCGCCCTGATGCTCGGCGGACAACACCAGATTACCCACCGCGGACTTCCCGGCAGCAAGGCGCGTCTCCGGCGATTCAATACCGTGATCGAGGCTGTTACGCACCAGATGCGTCAGCGGATCGATAATGCGTTCAATCAGGCTTTTATCCAGTTCGGTAGAGCTGCCCATCAGGGTCAGTTCCACCTGTTTATTCAGCTTGCTCGCCAGATCGCGCACCAGACGCGGGAAGCGGCTGAAGACGTACTCCATCGGCATCATGCGGATGGACATCACCGATTCCTGGAGATCGCGCGCATTACGCTGGAGCTGGCCCATGCTGGTGATCAGATCGCCGTGGGTGACCGGGTCCAGTTCATTCGAGCGCTGGGCCAGCATCGACTGGGTGATCACCAGTTCGCCGACCAGGTTGATCAGTTGATCGACCTTCTCCACCGCCACACGGATGCTGGAGGATTCGCTGACGCGCGCCGGTTTTTCAGCATTGCTGCGCCCGGCCGGTGCCTCTTTTGGTACCGCGACCAGCACCGGCGCGGCAGGCGCTGGCGCGTCTGCGGCGGGTTGATCGTCCTCTTCCGTTTCAGGCTCGTCCGCTTCAACCATGTCAAAAGCAATCTGATCGGCTTCAATAACAAAGCACAGCACGGCAACGATGTCGTCTTGTTCTATGCTACCGTCGAGGATCGCGGAGAGGGAATCTGCGGTTTTTTCCACCCCGGTGAGGGTCGCCAGATTACCCAGTTCCTCTTCCAGCAAATCCGGCTCGCCCGCTTTCAGGCGCGACAGGATAATGCGCGTCTGCCCACCGGCGCTCGCCTGCGGTTCCTCTTTCTCTACTACCGTCAGTTTGGCGGCGGGTGGCGGGACGACCTCGCCTTTTGCCTCCAGCGCTAACTGACGCAGCGCCGCGCAGATATATTCAAAGCTGGCAGCGTCCGGCTCCTGAGAGCGTTTATAGGCATCGAGCTGTTCCTGCATAATATCTTTGGTTTCCAAAAACAGGTTGATAATGTCGGTGTTGAGCTGCATTTCCCCGCGTCGGGCTTCATCCAGCAGGTTTTCCATCAGGTGCGTGGTCTCCTGCAAAACGGAGAACCCGAAGGTGCCCGCGCCCCCCTTAATGGAGTGAGCTGCGCGGAAGATCGCATTCAGCTGTTCTCCGTCCGGCGACTCAGGGACCAGATCCAGCAGGTGCTGCTCCATGTCGGCCAGTAATTCATCGGCTTCATCAAAAAAAGTCTGATAAAAATCGCTAATATCCATGCTCACGCTATCACCTCGGATCGGCTTGTGGCGATGTGGGACTGGCCGCCTGCGGCGCTGCCGCAGATGACGATAATTCACTAAATGGCACGTTCTGACTTTCGGCATTCTCGTCGAGAATGGCCTGTTCGGTTCGCTTGTTGAGGACCACCAGGCTAATGCGGCGGTTGATGGCATCATCGCCCCCCCGGTCGGACAGCCGCATGGTCGCGGCCATGCCTACCACCCGCAGGACCTTGCCGCTATCCAGGCTGCCGGCCACCAGCTCGCGACGCGAGGCGTTGGCGCGATCGGCGGACAGCTCCCAGTTGCTATAGCCCTTATCACCGCCTGCGTAAGGGAAATCATCGGTATGCCCGGACAGGCTGATTTTATTGGGGATCTCGTTCAGTACCGGCGCGATGGCGCGCAGAATATCGCGCATATAGGGCTCCACTTCTGCGCTGCCGGTTTTAAACATTGGCCGGTTCTGGCTGTCGATAATCTGGATGCGCAAGCCTTCCTGCACAAGGTCAATTTTCAGGTGCGGCCTGAGCGCTTTTAGCTTCGGATCGGCTTCGATAAGCTGGTCCAGTTCACCCCGGATCTTTTTCAGCCGGCTGATTTCCATCCGTTCCCTGAGCTGTTCAACGTTGGGCTGTTTATGCACTTCGCCCTGCTGCTGGGTGTAATCATCGCCGCCGCCGGGGATCGGGCTGTCGCTGTTGGAGACGCGTGGCCCACCCGCCACCGCCGTCGCCAGCGGAGTACGAAAATATTCGGCAATCTGGATAAGCTCTTTCGGGCTGGAGATTGAAATCAGCCACATCACCAGGAAGAACGCCATCATCGCGGTCATAAAATCGGCATAAGCGATCTTCCACGACCCGTGAGCGCCGCCGCCGTGACTTTTATGTTTCCGCCGCTTAACAACGACGATAGGATGCGCCTGATTCTTCATGCGTCCTCAGTCGTGGTTTGCTGGGCAGAAGGGTTTCTCACCGCGCGCACGTGCTCTTCCAGTTCAACAAACGAAGGACGTTCGCTGGAGTAAAGCGTTTTACGGCCAAATTCCACGGCAATCGGCGGCGCGTAGCCGTTCAGGTTAGACAGCAGGGTAATTTTGACGCACTGCATCATCTTGCTGGTTTCGGCGCTTTTTTGCCGCAGGACGCTGGAGAGCGGCGAGATAAAACCATATGCCAGCAGAATGCCGAGGAAGGTTCCGACCATCGCATGCGCGATGAGCGCGCCCAGCTCCGCCGCCGGACGATCCGCCGAGGCCAGCGCATGCACCACGCCCATGACCGCCGCCACGATACCAAACGCCGGCAATGAGTCGCCCACCGAGGCCAGCGCATTCGCCGGTACTTCGGATTCGTTTTCGTGGGTTTCGATCTCTTCGTCCATCAGCGCTTCGATCTCGAAGGTGTTCATATTGCCGCTGATGATGAGGCGCAGATAATCAATGATAAAATCCAGCATCACGCCGTCGGCGAGAATGCGCGGATAGCTGGCGAAGATTTCACTCTCTTGCGGGTTTTCAATGTCCCGTTCAAGCGAGAACATCCCCTGCTGGCGCGACTTGGCCATCAGGCGATAGAGCAGCGCCAGCAGGTCCATATACATGCTTTTGGTGTATTTCGAGCGACGGAACAGCAGCGGGATCGCTTTCAGCGTCCCTTTGATCGACTTACCGTTGTTGCCAACAATAAATGCACCCACGCCTGCCCCGCCGATAATAATAATTTCAGCCGGTTGATAGAGTGCTCCAAGGTGTCCGCCGGTCATCATATAACCGCCGAAAACTGTACCGAGAACGACCAGGTAACCCAATAAGATAAGCACGACATCATCCTTTCTGTTGACCAGAGCAGGATGCACAAATCGACCATTAACGCGTCAGGGAGGCAAAAAAAAGCAGCGGTAATTGCTTACCGCTGCTGGAGTGTTGACCACACCGTATCGGTTAAACAGCCTGTTCGATCTGTTCATCCAGCAGTTGTGGAGTACTATCGGCAATATCACGGGAAAGTTTACGTCTTTTTACGGCACGGGATGGTGGCTGGCATAAACTGCACACAAAACTGCCCACAGGCTGATGGGCATGGGTAATAAAATTGCCGTTGCAGCAGCTGCAATGCGACAGTTGAAGCATTCCGCTCTCAACAAAACGCACCAGCGTCCAGGCACGGGTGAGCGCCAGCAGCGGCGCTTCGCCGTCCATCTGCGGGCACTGCTCAAGATACAGGCGATACGCTTTAATCACCGCATCAACCCCGCTACATAATCCGGTTTTAAGCAGGTACTGCCAGGCATTACAGAACATGGATGAATGAATGTTCTGTTCCCAGGTCATAAACCAGTCGGTAGAAAACGGCAGCATGCCTTTCGGCGGCGGGCTACCGCGCAGCTCTTTATACAGTTTGATAAGTCGACCACGGCTCAGCTGTGTCTCACTTTCCAGCATCTGTAAGCGAGCGCCCAGCGTAATCAGCTCCATTGCGAGCTGAATATCACGGGCTTCCTGAACAATGCTTTTTTCGCTCATCCTCAGGCCCTTTTCTTGCGCGCGGCGGCAGCCTGGCCCGCGTCAGAGAGCAAACGGGTAGAAAGAAGGATCCCGGTATGAATTTGTTGCAGGTCATCGACGCGCGAATCCTGCGTCAGCCGGTTGATGGTCTCGTGACTATCAAAACGGAATTCGCAAATGAGCTGATTAGTTTCAGCCAGTTTCACCATTTGCGGCAGCGTCAGTTCAACCAGCGTCGTCGCCATCTCTTCGTTAATGCCGAGACGGAACATGGCTGACGGTTTGTCCTGACTAATCAGACGTTGTGCAAGGAGCAAGTATGACAGGTTGATGTCATAAATATGTTTTAGCAACTCGGATGTATGCATTTTACCCATCCAGCATAACCAACCATTGTTTTATGCGGCATAACCGCACCCCGTGATGTCGCCGGGAAAGTCCCGGTAAAAAAGAAAAGGTCAAAATGCATAGTTGTACTTAGATGCTACCGCAGTGGAAAAGTCTCTTTGTGGTGGACTATGTCAACAGAAACATGTTAAAGAATTCTTACAAATGTCTAAGATTTTTCCTAATTCGCCGCAACTTTACTCGTCAGCCTTACCACATACAACGAGGCGCTGCCGTGATTTTAGGAAATATGTGATCGACATCACATAATGTACGCAAATATTTATCATAAATCCATCATTACCGATGATGTGTTGATGTATTTTTATGCAACTCTGCGGTTTGCCTGGTCACGTTAAGCAAACGGACCCGTCTGAAAGCGCAATAACAGTAGGTTAATTGTCTCAATGCTGCCAGGCAGAATGAAAAAAATAAATTTCGTCTCTATTGTAGAAATTGATTCAAAAAAAGGCATTCATAAACATAAGCTTAGTATTTAATGTAACAAAAATAATCGCCATACGTCATTATCGCCTTAATGTTAATTCTTGCATCAATTAATTAACATTAAATGATAATAGTTTTCATATACGTACAACGTATTGGCATATTTTATTATTAATCGCGTTCATTAATGCATTTTATAAGAATAATTAATGAATAATTTGAAGAACGGCGCAAAACCACGCCCTGGGCTCTTGAAGTCAGCGGATAAATGGAGTAAGGAAAGAAGATAGCCTGGTTTTATGCGTCTGAAAGGAGGTCCGATGCGTTATCAACATTTGCTTGTGGCGGTTGCCGCCACCCCGGAAAGCCACCGTCTGGTGGCAAAAGCCGTCTCGATTGCCCGTCCGCTTAATGCCCGTATCAGTCTGATTACCCTCGCCACCGACCCCGAGATGTATAACCATTTTGCTGCGCCGATGATGGAAAATCTTCGTGACGTGATACAGGAGGAGACCCAGCAATTTTTACGCGATATCGCGCAGCATGCGGACTACCCCATCGCCGAGACCATTATCGCCTCCGGGGAATTGAGTGAGCATATCAAAGACTTTTGCCGCACGCGGCAGGTGGACTTAGTGCTCTGTGGCAATCATAACCACAGTTTTTTCTCCCGGGCGACCTGCTCGGCCAAAAATGTGATTGGCAATACCCATGTGGATGTCCTGCTGGTGGCGCTGGAATAAAAAAGGCCCGGCAGCACGCGCTGCCGGGCCAGAGATCATTACCTTAATCAGGCCAGCTTTGGAAACGTCGCCACCTTATGTTGCAGCTGACTCTCTTCGCTGCGTGGCGCGATCTGCTTTAGGTCGTGGATAAACCTCTCCTGCCAGTGATTGATATCATTCTTCTGAATAACGTCCATCATTTCGGCATGACGAGATATACGTTCGGCCAGCGGCATGTTTAACGCGCGGTGTAACCCCGCAGCCACATCATCCCGATCGTAAGGATTCACAATCAGCGCCGATGTCAGTTCATTGGCCGCGCCGGCAAATTGTGAAAGCACCAGCACGCCCGGGTTTGCCGGATCCTGCGCGGCAACATACTCTTTTGCCACCAGATTCATACCATCGCGCAGCGGCGTCACCAGACCCACATCCGAATAGCGGAAGACTTTCATCAGCAGCTTACGGTCGAAGTGCTGATTGAGGTAATACAGCGGCGTCCAGCCCAGTTGCCCGTACCGACCATTAATGCGTCCTGACAGGTTCTCCAGCTGGTGACGGATATCCTGGTAAGCCTGCACTTCACCACGCGAGGTGGGCGCAATTTGCGTATAGCGGATCTTACCGTGATGCTCCGGGTATTTTTCCAGCAGCGTCTCATAGGCCATAAAGCGTTCCGGTAGGCCTTTGGAATAATCCAGACGCTCAACGGAGAAGATATTTTTGACGTTCTTCAGCTCGTTTTTAAGCTGTGCCAGCTTCGGCGGCAGCGGACCGGTGGCCTGACGGGCGATCTCTTCCGGCTCGATACCAATCGGGTATACCTCAGTGCGGAAGTTTTTGCCCCACGCGGTATGGGACTTGCCATCACGGGTGGTCAGACGCGTTTGCGCCGCGATACATTCGAGGAACGCCTGGCGGTCATTTTCAGTCTGGAAACCCAGCAGATCGTAATCACACAGTTGCTCCAGAAGCTCGGCATTCGGCGGCAGTGCGTTGAAGATTTCCGGCGTCGGGAACGGAATATGCAGGAAGAAACCGATCTGATTGTGGATGTTTCTTTTGCGCAGTTCGCTGGCAAAGGGGAGCAGATGGTAATCGTGGATCCACAGAATATCATCCTTTTCCACCAGCGGCACCAGCTTGTCTGCCAGCAGTGAATTAACGCGCTGATAGCCCTCCCAGGCGTCACGCTGGAAGTTGACTAAATCGAGGCGGTAGTGAAAGGCGGGCCACAGCACGGCGTTGGAAAACTGGCTGTAGTAATGTTCGTAATCCTGTTCGCTCAGGTTAAAGGATGCCCAGGTAATGTTGCCTTTGCTGACGGTCTTTAAAGGCTGGTCTTCGTTACCTACCTCCCCGCTCCAGCCGAACCACAGTCCACCTGCGGCTTTTAACGCGCCGAGAACCCCCACCGCCAGGCCACCGGCGCTAGCCTTCTTATCATCGGGCGGGGCAATACGATTAGATACTACGACTAAGCGACTCATGGCCATCTCTCCTGTCTGTTAGCGCTTTTTCTTTTAATAGTTGGTTATCAGCAATAGTTTGTAGCCACTGATGCACATCGGCGACACTGGCCAGACGCCATTGCGCCTGGGTTGCCCCCGGTCCTACTTTGATGGAAATCCCGTTTAACTGGTTAACCACCCGGAATCCGGCCTCATCGGTAAGATCGTCACCCACGAAAACCGGCGTTCTACCGCGAAAGGGTGCTTCCTGCATAAAGGCAGCAATCGCTTCACCTTTATTGATCCCCTGCGGTTTAAGTTCGACGACACATTTACCGGGCTGGAGCGCCAGCTGCGGATAGAGTCCCACGATCCCTTGCGCCAGCGCCATAATGCGCTCCTCATACTGCGGAGCCTGGCGATAGTGCAGTGCAAACGCCATGCCTTTCGCCTCAAGCTCGCAGCCTGGCATCACCGCCAGTGCGGTGGTCAATTGATCGTTGAGCGTCCGCACGACATCCGCCGGCAGTTCTACGGTATGCGTTTTGTCATTAAAATCACGTCGCTGGGCACCGTGCACACCGGCAAGCGGAAAATGCAGCGGACTGGCGAGCGCATCAAGTTCGGCCATTGAGCGCCCGGAAACCAGTGCTACCGCGCCCTCATTTTTCTGCGCCAGCAGTTGAAGCGCAGTACGGACTTCCGGCGTCAAAAAAACCTGATCCGGGTGCGGTTTGATTTCAGCGAGGGTACCATCGAGGTCAAAGAACCAGGCGTGATTTCCTTTAAGTACAGGCGGTACAGATAACTGGTCAGCCACCCTGATTTCCTCCTTACATTTACAGCCCAAAGCGGGTAATTAATCAAACGTTAGCAATGTAAGTATAGACAGTGTGACCAGCCTCGCCATTTTCAAATGAAAACGCCAGCGACATTGGCCGCTGGCGTTACGTTAGAGGTAGACTTAAAAGTTAGACGGTACGTTTCGCCTTTTGTTTGTAGCGGTCGAAGATCACCGCTGCCAGCAAAATCAGACCGCGCACCACATACTGCGAGAACGGCGAGATGTTGAGCAGGTTCATGGCATTCTCCACGGTACCGAGAATTAAGATCCCCGCCACCACGTAAGAGATCTTACCAATCCCCCCTTTCAGCGAGACGCCGCCGAGCACGCAGGCAGAAATGACGATCAGCTCATAGCCGATAGAGGTCATCGGCTGGCCGCTGGTCATGCGCGAGGCGAGAATAATACCCGCCGCCGCCGACACCAGGCCGGAGAGCACGAAAATAATAATTTTGGTCCGTACCACCGGCACCCCGGCCAGCCGCGCTGCTTCTTCATTGCCGCCGATGGCCAGCGTATTACGGCCAAAGGTGGTTTTATTGAGCAACAGACCGAAAATAATCAGGCAGCCTACCGTCAACCAGATAGGCGCAGGCAGTCCCAGCCAGTTCGCATAACCGAGCGCAAAGAAGCGCTCGTCTTCAATCCCCACCGCTTTACCGTCAGAGATAATGTACGCCAGACCACGCACAATCTGCATCGTCGCCAGGGTGGTGATCAGAGCGTTAATCTTCAGTCTGGCAATCACAAAACCATTCACCAGGCCGCAAATGACGCCCAGCATCAACCCGGCAAATACGCCCAGCCACAGGCTTTCGGTCTGGTTAATCACTACCGCCGTGGTCACGCCCGCGCAGGCGATGACCGACGCGACGGAGAGGTCAAAGTCGCCGGAGGCCAGGCAAAACAGCATCCCGCAGGCCACCATCCCGGACATCGAGATAGCCAGCCCCAGCCCCTTCATGTTAATAAACGAGGCAAAGTTCGGCACAAAAATCGCGCAGGCGAGAAAGACCACGGCGAAAACCACCAGCATGCCGTACTGATCCCAGATCCGCCCGAAACTCATTGACGACTTCGACGCGCCGGTTGTAGTTACAGATGACATTTTCAACTCCTTCTCAGGCTACTGCCTGGCTGACTTTAGGCATCGCAAGGCTGAGCGCCTGCTGTTCTTTGGCGTCGTGGTGCAGAAGTTCACCGGCCACCTCGCCTTCGCGCATCACCACGATGCGGTCGGCGACGCCCAGCACTTCCGGCAGGTCGCTTGAGGCAAAGAGGACGGCGACGCCGGACGCGGCAAGCGCATAGATCACGTTATAAATTTCATGCTTTGCCCCCACGTCGATACCGCGCGTCGGCTCGTCGAGCAAAATGACTTTCATGTCTTCGGACAGCCAGCGCCCGAGGATTGCCTTCTGCTGGTTTCCCCCGGACAGGTTCATGATCAGCTGTTCCGCGCCCGGCGTTTTGATATTCAGCGACTGAATATGGTGCGCGGCGTTACGCGCTTCCCACGCATTGTTTATCACGCAGCCTGCATGGATATGCTTGCGTCGGGCGCTGATATTAATGTTGTCACGCACCGAGTGGACCGGAATAATACCTTCCGCTTTACGATCTTCCGGGCAGAGCATCATCCCGGCGCGAATGGCCTGCGACGGTTTCTCGATGGATATCGGCTGGCCGTCGATGTAGACCTGTCCACCGGTGATGCGAGTGCCGCCAAAAAGTCCTTTCATCAGCTCGCTGCGCCCGGCTCCCACCAGCCCGAACAGGCCAACGATCTCGCCGCTGCGCACCGACAGACTGATCGGCATCCGCACGCCGGGGGCCTTGACGTTTTCCAGCCGCAGGCGTTCTGCGCCATAGTCACGCGGCTGCCAGCCGTAGATATCGCCCAGATTACGCCCCACCATCGCCTGCACCAGCGCGTCGTGATTGACCTTCTGCATATCGGTAAAGGTGCAAACGTAGCGACCGTCTTTAAACACGGTAATGGCATCGCTCAGGGCGAAGATTTCTTCCATTCGGTGCGATACATAAATGATGACCCGCCCCTCCTTGCGCAGCTCGCGGATCACCCGGAACAGGTTGTCGATTTCACGCGCGGACAGGGAGCTGGTCGGTTCGTCAAAGGCAATCACTTTGGCATTACGCGCCAGCGCCTTGGCAATCTCCACCATTTGCCACTGCCCTATTGAGAGGTACTTCAGCGGCGTTTGCGGATCAATATCCAGACCTAAATGTTCCAGTTGTAACCGCGCTTCATAATTGAGCAGCGAGCGGTTCACGAGGCCGCCTTTATGCGGAAGCTGACCAAGGTAGATGTTTTCCGCCACGGTCATTTCCGGGATCAAATGCAGTTCCTGATAAATAATTGCCACGCCGGCATTCAGCGCGGCGGGCGTATCGGCAAAGGAGACCTCTTTCCCCTGTAGCGCCAGCGTGCCGCTGGTCGGGGCATAATTGCCGCTGAGAATTTTCAGCAGGGTGGATTTGCCGGCTCCGTTCTCACCCATCAGGGCGTGGATCTGCCCGGCATAGCAATCAAAGCTGATGTCGGAGAGCGCCTTTACGCCGGGAAAGGTTTTGCTAATGCCGCGAAATGAGAGATAAGGGGTAGACTGCTGCATAACGACTCCGCCATTCATAGTGGTACGTAAACGGCCCCTCGCGAATGTGAGGGGCTTATTCATGGTTGACTGAAATCGATTAAAGACCTTTCTTCGCCAGCTCTGCTTTGAAGTTATCGCGGGTGATCAGCACGACGTCGGTAACCGCGGTGAATTTCGGCGGCTCCACGCCCTTCTCAACCCAGTTGTAGAGCATCTCACTGGTTTTGTAGCCATGGATATCCGGGCTTGGCAGTAAGGAGCCGAAGAAGCCAGTTTGCTGATTTTTTGACAGCTCACTGACTGCATCCACGCCGTTAATGCCGATGCCGATCACATCAGGGGCTTTGAATCCCTGACCTTCGGTGGCGCGAACGCCGCCAAGCACGGTGTTATCGTTCATGCCGACAATCAGCCAGTGTTTCACTTCCGGATGCTGAACCAGCAGCGAGTTACCGGCATCAAATGCGCCGGGGATATCGTTAGATTTGGTTGGAACCTGATAAATTTGTTTTTCCGGGAAGCCTGCGGCTTTCAGGGCGTCCATTGAGCCTGTCGTGCGGCGACGCGCGGTGTCAAGCTCATTAGCAGTAATGGCCATGACGCCGGTTTCTTTCACGTCCCAGCCGCGTTTTTGCATCTCTTTATACAGCTCCTGCCCCTGACGCGCGCCAATCTCGCTGGCCGCCATCATCACCAGCGGAACGCTCTCCATCGGCTTACCTTTGGCGGTGACAAACTGATCGTCCACGGCAATCACTTTCATGTCGTAGCCGCGCGCTTTAGCGACAATCGCCGAGCCGAGTTTCGGGTCGGGCGTACAGATGACAAAGCCTTTTACGCCGCTGGCAGCCAGGCTATCAATGGCATTGAGGGTCTTCTCACCGTCAGGCACGGCGATCTTAACCACTTCAAATCCCAAATCTTTCCCGGCTTTATCGGCAAACTTCCACTCCGTCTGGAACCAGGGTTCTTCCGGTTGTTTGACCAGAAAACCGAGCTTCATGGATTCAGCAATAGCCGATTGTGACATAATCGCAGCCAGTCCGATGGCTGCCAGTGCTTTAGTGAATTTGTGCATGTTAAACTCCAGCGTTAACATTCTTCTATGTAGGGAAAATTCGTACTCAAATTTTTTTATCAGACATAAAACAACGCATTAGCATCAGAAGCCTGGTGAATGCTTTTGCTGGAACATTAATAGCGGGAAATTAATTCTCCATAGGAGAGCGCCATCACATCGCAGGATTACAGTCATTGCGTACATATATTCAGCAATAAATGACATAAAACGGAAGGGTATTGTCGGACAATTAAATGAAGCTGTAACAGGATTGTCTATATCCTCAGCGTGCTTATCCTTGTCCCGGATGGGAGGCGCATCCGGGACCCGCTGTCACCAGGGATAATAAATATGATCGGCATGCTCACGCGCGGGGGCTTCATCCCCCAGCAGGCGTGCGGCGACGGTCAGCGCAAAGTCGAATACCCGCCCCAGTCCCTTGCCGCTGATCAAATTGCCGTCCTCAACAACCGGCGCGTCCACATATTCCCCATCGGTTACCGATTGCCATAAATCGCCAGAACACACATAGCGACGGCCTTTCAGTAACCCGTGACCTCCCAGCACTCTGGCCGCAGCGGAGCAAATGGGGCAAATAAGCTTACCGGCATTGTCGTGCGCGGTGACAAACGCCACAACGTCCTCACTGGCCGCCAGATTAACGCTGCCCTGTGGACCGCCGGGCAGAACAATGGCGTCGTAGAGGTGCGCCTGACGTTCGGTCAGCGTCGCGTCGGCGACCAGCGGAATATTGTGGTAACTGACTACCGCACGTGATTCGGCGCAAGCCAGCGTTTCCACGTTGATATGTAAACGGCGTAATATGTCGATGGTGACAATCGCTTCCGCTTCTTCAAAACCGGGTGCCAGCAAAACGGCAACGTTCTTCATTCTTTACTCCCTTAAATTCATCTGTGAATGTTAAAAACGCTCATCAGACGTTCAGGCTCAAATAGCAGCGTCTGAGGACGAATATCTTGCAGGGATGAAAATGATCTGGCGCAATTTTATCGTCGATTATTGAATTCCATGAACACGCTCAGCGTTGGTGTAACCCGAAGACGAATAGCGCCAGCTCTCATTCCCAATGCCATGCTACGCTTTTTAAAACACTTTTTCAACTATTGTAAAATCACGTTACTTTTATATTTATCAACAATTTAATTTCTGATGTAGGTATTTAATATTAGTCATCATTCTTTTTTCAGAAGTTGTAACCAGTGATGAATCCGGGCGATTGAGACTTTCCTTAGCAAATGGAACGTCTTATTCTTGCGGTAGGAATTACGGAAAATTAACCACCGATCACATACAGCAGTAGCGGAATGTATTTATTCTGTGGTCAGTATCGGTGGCGCAGGAATAACGTTAAACCCGGCGTTTTCATGAATTATACGCTTTCGTATAAATCGTCCCCCAGGTAATAAGGATATTGGTATGCTAGCTTTAGGAATGGTTCAAAAACTCAACACCCAGATGAACCTGGAGTATAACGCGTCCAATCGCTACCTCCGTCTGAGCGAGTGGTGCGCTAAACGTAAACTCACTGGCACCGCCATATTTCTGCGCACGCAGGCGCAAATCAACGTTACCCGCATGATGCGCGTGTTTGATTTTATGAAAAAATCCGGCGCAAATCCGGTGGTCGCGACGACAAACCCTATTGAGGAGCAATGCACCAATCTCGAAGAACTCTTTTCCCAGACCATGATGGATTTTCAGCACCGCAGTGAAACGCTGACCAAACTCATAGAGGAAGCCCGGTCGCAGAACGATGCGGCTACGCTGGCTTTCTTAACCCAGATTGCCACTGAAAGGGAGGAGCACGGGCTTTTGTTGCAAACCATCTTTGAAGAAGTGCGTCATGCGGGTCAGGCCGGCATGAAAATGGAGCAGACTGACCAGCATTTGTTAAACGTCGTTAATTACCAGCAACATTAATTTCTTAATTCGCCCCGGCCCGCTCATGGTCCGGGGTGGAATAGTACCTCTTTCCCCTCTTTACTGCCAATCTTGTCGCCTCACACTGGATACAAATGTTAATGAAATGTGTATAACATGATGTTTTAATTAACATTTTATAAATTAGATCTACCTCTCATCGTTTACCCTTACAAAATGTAATGCTTCAGGAAAATATGATGATGTTGCAAAAGGTGCTCTATGATTACCCTTGAGTTTGTGGTCATTATTCTTTGCCTGCTGGTGGGCACGCGTTTCGGTGGGATGGGGCTGGGTCTGATCAGTGGGATCGGCCTGTTTATTCTGACTTTTATTTTTGGACTTGAACCTGGCAAGCCGCCTGTCGACGTTATGCTCACCATTCTGGCGGTTATCGGCTGTGCCGCTACGCTGCAAACGGCGGGCGGTCTGAACGTCATGATGCAGTTCGCTGAACGCTTACTGCGTAAACATCCGCAGCATATTACTCTGCTGGCACCTTTTACCACGTGGTCCCTCACCTTCCTGTGCGGCACCGGGCATGTGGTCTACACCATGTTTCCCATTATTGCCGATATCGCGCTAAAAAAAGGTATTCGTCCTGAGCGCCCAATGGCGGTGGCTTCTATCGCCTCGCAAATGGCGATCACCGCGTCGCCGGTGTCGGTGGCGGTGGTCTCGCTGGTATCGATTATCGGCGCAAATCACGGCGTGGGTCAGGCGTGGGGGATCCTGGAAATTCTGGCCGTCTCCGTTCCGGCCTCGCTGTTTGGCGTCGCCATTGCCGCTTTGTGGAGTCTGCGCCGTGGTAAAAATCTGGAAGACGATGCGGAGTTCCAGGAAAAGCTCAAGGATCCAAAACAGCGCGAGTTTATTTATGGCAGCAGCGATACCCTGATGGATCAGCGCTTCCCAAAACAGGCCTACTGGTCAACCTGGATTTTCTTTGCCGGGATCCTGGTGGTGGTACTGCTTGGGGCCATCCCGGAACTGCGTCCTTCGTTTGAGTTGAAAGGAAAACTGACACCGCTATCCATGAACCTGACGATCCAGATGATGATGCTGATCGCCGGGGCCATTATGTTGATGGTGTGCAAAGTTAACGCAACGACGATTTCGAACGGGGCGGTGTTTAAAGCCGGGATGGTAGCGATTTTCTCGGTCTTCGGCGTCGCGTGGATGAGCGATACCTTCTTTCAGGCTCATCTGAGCGAATTAAAAATGGCGCTGGAAGGGGTGGTTAAAACGCATCCGTGGACCTACGCCATTGTCCTGTTTCTGGTCTCAAAACTGGTAAACAGTCAGGCTGCGGCGCTGACCGCGGTGGCACCTATGGGGTTGATGCTCGGCGTAGAGCCGAAAATGCTGGTCGCCTTCTTCCCGGCATCCTATGGCTATTTTGTCCTGCCGACCTATCCAAGCGACCTCGCCTGCATTGGCTTTGACCGCTCGGGCACCACGCGCATCGGCAAATTCATCATCAACCATAGCTTTATTCTGCCGGGGTTAATCGGCGTCAGCTGTGCCTGTGCCGCAAGCTACCTGCTGGTACAAACCTTTTTCTGATGCTGCTGCAACGAAAAAAGCCAGGCATCTGCCTGGCTTTTTCAATGGGCTTCATCCTGCGGGGTAAATTTCATTTCGATCAGCGCAATGGCTTTTTGAATGCCACGCAGGGTGACGGGATCGGCGGCGGCAGGATGAGTCGTGAAATCAATCGCTTTTAACTGGGCAGACATCTTCTCGCGAACCTCAGCGGGCGCGATGATTTCAATAACATCAAGAATTTGTTTAATGACCAGCTGGCAGGCTACGATATCGGATACCAGTTCCTGATCGGCACTCAGATTGTCGGACATATTGCGCTCCTTGTTTAAGGGGCGTAATAGTATCGCACGCGCGCTGAAATGTCAGAGCGGAAATTCAGACATAAAAAAACCTGCCGTGGCAGGTTTTTTTATCAGAACATAGCGCCAGGCGGTACGTCTTTGAAGGTTTTGCAGTAGTTTTCGAACATGCTTTTCAGGATTTTGCGAAATTTCATTTTGTGCTCCGATTTTGTTATGCAGGTGTTACTGTCTACACGTCTATAATATGACCTGCATCACAAAAATCAACCATAACGTGATAAAAATCACATAAATTTTACACGTATTGGTAAAGTATTAAACAAAAGTTATGTCAAATCTGCGGCTTATCCGCGCCTTTACTGGATTTTTTTCTTTTATGGTGGCAGGCATACAATGAGTGAAACAGTCTCTGGCAAGGAGAAGCGCGGATTATCGCCCGCCGCTTTACTGGTTGCTGGCGCTTTTTTTATGGAGTTTCTGGACGGAACGGTCATCGCCACGGCCCTGCCCGATATGGGAAAAACCTTTGGCGTCGAGGCCGTTGATCTTAACATTGGCATCAGCGCGTACCTCATCACGCTGGCGGTGTTGATCCCGGCGAGTGGCTGGATTGCCGATCGGTTCGGTGCCCGAAAAGTCTTTACCCTGGCGCTGGCTATTTTTACCCTCGCGTCGGTACTGTGCGGCCTCGCAACCAGCGTGGAAAGTTTTGTTGCGATGCGCATTTTTCAGGGCGCAGGCGGCGCGTTGATGGTGCCCGTGGGAAGGCTGGCGGTGCTGCGCACCACGCCGAAACATCAGTTGATCACCGCCATCGCCACCCTCACCTGGCCCGCGCTGGTGGCACCGATAATCGGCCCACCGCTGGGGGGCTTTATTACCAGCTATGCGGACTGGCGCTGGATCTTCTTTATTAACCTGCCGATTGGCTTAATCGCGATCCTGTTATCGCTGCGGATTATTCCTGATATTCGCGATGAACAGCGCCGTCCTTTCGATTTACCCGGCTTTCTCGCCACCTCGGTTGCCATGATAAGCCTGGTTTATGCGATGGAAGCGCTGGGAGCGGAGAACGTTCAGGGCGGGATCACCACGGCACTGCTTGTCATCGGAGGGGCAGCGGCTTTTTACGCGTTGCGCCATTTTCGTCATGCCGCGTGGCCGATGATCCGCCTTGAAGCGATGCAGGTTCCGACCTTTCGCGTCACGATGTACGGCGGTTCGCTGTTTCGCTCGTCGATCAGCACCGTGCCCTTTTTGTTGCCGCTGCTATTTCAGGTCGGTTTCGGTATGGATCCGTTTCATGCCGGGTCGCTGGTGCTGGCCGTCTTTGTCGGTAATCTGACAATTAAACCCGCCACCACGCCTCTGATCCGCTGGCTGGGATTTCGTCGTCTGCTGCTGATTAACGGCGCGCTGAACGTGCTGGCGTTGCTGGCCTGCGCCTTCCTGACGCCGACCACCCCGGTCTGGCTGGTGTTGCTGATCCTCTATCTGGGCGGCGTGTTTCGTTCGGTGCAGTTTACCGGCATTAGCACGCTGGCCTTTGCTGACGTCCCCTCCAGCCAGATGAGTTATGCCAATACCCTGTTCAGTACCGCCACACAGCTGGCGGTCGGGCTTGGGATCACCCTGGGAGCGATTGGTATTCGCCTTGGTGAACGCATCAGCGACTGGCTGGCGCTCTCCGCTATCCCCGGCATCAGTTTCCGGCTGGCGTTTGTGTTTATTGCGCTGATCTGTCTGGTAGGAATGGCCGATACCTTCCGGCTGACCAGAGACGCGGGAAGCGCGGTGTCGAAAAAGGTGAAGTAAAACGCGGTAAGATGACTTCCGGGGGATAATGCCGGGTGGCGGCTTCGCCTTACCCGGCCTATAAATGCCACAATATCAGCGGATTACACTATTGCTGCAGGCCCGGTAAGCGCAGCGCCACCGGGCAAAACAGCACGGTGGATCAGCCAATAATTTCGCGGACGAACGCTTCAATCTCTCTGTTCTGGCAGTTCTCAAAGAAACACTGCTGGAAGCGCGGGCCGGAAACCGCCGTCTTCACCAGTTCCGGATCGATAGCGCGCAGGGTATCCAGATAATTATCTTTCACCACCGCCGCTTTCACCTGGTTCAGAATGCCCGCGTTGCGCACCTGCGGTTCTTTACGCTCCGGCGGATAGCCTTCACCGGTACGTCCAGTGAAGGCTTTTTCGAAGATGAAGCGCACGTTCAGCTCTGCGCCCCAGCCAAAACCTTTGGCAAAAGGCAGCGCCAGCGCGTTACCGTTGTTGATCTGCGCGAAAAGAAAAGCATCGGCAGGATCAATACAATAACCGCAAACGACGCCAGGATGGATATTCAGGGACATCAGCGCGCCCTGCCCGGTACCACAACCCGTCACCACAAAATCCACCGCTTTCGAATTCAGCAAAATGCTGGCCATAATCCCGAGGTGAATATAGGTCAGATGATGATCGTTCTCATCGCTCATGCCGACGTTGTAAACCGGGAAATCTTTCTCACTTGCGACCGCGTTTAATTCGTTGAGGATGACGGCATTCTTGCTGGCCTGGCTATTTTCCATCATCAGTGCAATTTTCATTTCTTACTCTCCTGAGTGCTGTGCGGGGTGCCCCGCCTTGATGTCAGATGCATTCAACTTTACTACCTGACAAACAGACTTTCAAATTTAATGAAAAATTGTTTTAAAAATCACAGATAGCATCACATTTTTTTGCAGCCTCAGGGGCAGCGCATTTTTCTGTCAGATTCAAAAAATATCTATTCGCTGTGCTGATGGTTGGTTAGACTTCAAATTAAACAAAACGATAACAGGAATCTTCTGAGTGGATCAGCACAGCCCGCCCTCCCGACCCCTGGTAGTTTTCGTAGCCCTGCTATTTCTGGCGCTGCTGTGCGCATTTCCGCTTTTTGCCGCACCTTCTGCCCCGAAGGAGGCGGTTCCGGTCTGGCTTTATGACGCTCCGAGCTACGAGTTCTGGCGCGATCCGCACGGTCACTATCAGGGGTTTTATCCGCAACTTATTCAGGCCATCAATCAAAAATATGGCTACAACCTGCAAATCCAGCCCATCGGCGGTAATGAAATTAGTCAGAGTTTTAACAATGATCGCTATGGTGTATATGCTGGCGTGATCCGCACAGAAGCCCGCGCGCGAACCAAAATTCTCTCTACCCGTCTTTTCAGTAATGAAGTCCTCGCCGCCAGCCTGACCCGCACCATCACTTCCGCGGACGAGTTAAACCAGACCCGGGTGGTATTCCGCCGCAATGATGCCACCTGGGATCAGGTCAATATCCGTTATTCCGACCTCCGCTTTAGTCAGGTCATTTTTGTCACCACCAGCGAAGAGGCCTTCCGCCTGCTGAGTGAAAATAAAGCTGATTTTTATATTAATGACGCGACCGAAATGGAAGACACTCTGCGTTATTACACTATCTCCCGTCCGTTCCCCGACCTGCATATCGCCTCAGTGCTGGCGTTCAGCCCTGAGTTGCGCGGCCTGCGGACCAATGTCAATCAGCTTATTAACGACTGGCTACGCAGCGGGAAATTGCGAAAGCTGGAAGACCAAACGCGGCGTGATTTTTTGCTCAGCCGTATTGTGCTCAGCGAGGAAGAGAAGCGCTGGCTCGCCGCCAATAAGCTCACCGTCTGGCTGCCAAAAAATGAAAATTTCGCCCCGCTAATCTGGAAAGATGCGCAGGGATATCACGGTTCGGTAGTGGATATGATCAACGATATCCGCGATCTGCTGCACGTTGAAGTGGACGTTCAGTACGTTGATAATTACGTCTTGCGCATGCGGCAAGAGAAATGGCCTATCCGCCTGGTTAATCTGGTTAACACCAATGATGCCAGCCAGTCTGACGGTATGATTGGGCCGGTGGTCGCCTGGCACAATGTCTATTACAACCGCATCGACCAGCCTTTCCTGTGGGATGAAGAACAAATTCGTCATCAGCGGGTCGGAGTGCTGCGCGGCTCGTTTTCGGGGCTTTATCTCAGACAACGCTTTGGCAATGAGGTTTTTATCGTCAGCGCTGCCTCGGTTGAAGAGTTACTGGATGCCATCGAAAACCATCGGATTGATTATATCCTTGGCGACCTCAGTTCACTGGAGCTGTCATTACGGGGAAATGAACTGTTTCGCGGCGTGCTCAAAATGGCTGGCCTGACCCGGATTGATTATGAGATTGGACCGTGGGTTGATCCGGCCCATCCGTTACAGCATTTACTGGCGCAGATCCATCGCATTTCCAGTTTCCGCACTCAGATGGAGCGGCACGTTGAACCCACCCTGATGCCGGAACTCACCAAAAACACCTTTAAAATGATCAGCATCGTGCTGCTGATCACCGCCCTGTTTAGTGTCTGTTTGCTTATCATCATGTGGCGGCAAATGAAGCAGAACCGGGCGGTCAACCGTAGCATTGTGGAGGCGATGGAAAAGGTGAACCGGGCGCATGATGATGAGACCGGCAGCCATATCCATCGTGTCGCTCAGTATTGCGGCCTGATGGCGCGCGAACTGAAACTACCGCGCCGGATGGTACGGGAAATCGAGCATTTCGCCTCGCTACACGACGTCGGTAAAATCGCAGTACCGGAACGCATTCTGCGCAAGCAAGGTCCGCTGTCGCCAGAAGAGTTTAGCGAAATGAAACTGCATACCCTGAAAGGCTGGCGCATTATTCAGGGACTGGGGCTGGGTCCCGTTGCCGAAAATATTATCCATTTCCACCATGAAAAGTGGGACGGCAGCGGCTACCCGGAAGGATTGCGCGGCGAACAAATTCCCATCGAAGCGCGGATCCTGGCGCTGGCAGATGTTTACGACGCCCTGCGGCAAAAGCGCGTCTACAAACCGGGTTATTCGCACGAGCGTGCCTGCGAGATGATTTTTCAGGGGGCAGGACACCATTTTGATCCACAGCTGGTGGCGCTCTTTCGCCAGCAGCATTTGAAATTTCAGGCAATTTTTGACACGCAGGCCGACTAGCGCCCGCCGTTGTGATAACTGGGCGTAGATCCGCTGGCTATTCTGCGGATTGCGGCTGACGGTAAACGGTAGGATAGGCAGACTCCCTTAAAAGCAGAACCGCGTAATGAATAAAGCTGCCATTCTCTTTTTCCTGCTGACGCTTGCGGGCTGTTCGGTTAACCGACAGGCTGATGTCAGCGATGTTGATACCACCAGCGGCATCGTGCGTTTAACCTACGGACAGGCCATGCTCCAGTCCGCCACCACCGATCCGTACCTGGCACAGGGCACCGCAACACGCCAGTGTCAGCAGGCCGGTTACGCCACGGCGGTTGCCTACGGCCAGCCCATCACCACCTGTACGGTGACCAGCGGTTCGCTGTGTCTGAATGAAAAAGTCACCCTGCAATATCAGTGTCGCGGCGTCGCCGTCAGCCAGAATTCGGTGGTGAGTTACTGGTGATCCCTGTGCCAGCGTTGCCGCTGGCGCTATTTAAACGGAATTATTCTTATTCTCGCGTTTATATTAAATAACGCAAATGCGTATTATTCCTGGTCGCATTTTAACGAATTAAATTTTTATTTAACCTTTTGCAAATAATTAAATAACAAATTATAGTGGCGGCATAATAACCCCTGGCAGATATTGCGGAGCGCATCATGCTTAAAGCCGATATGATCGAAAAATTAAATGCACAAATGAACCTTGAGCTGTTCTCTTCTCTGCTTTATCAGCAGATGAGCGCATGGTGTAGCTATCACAGCTTTGAAGGGGCCGCCGCTTTTCTGCGCCGCCACGCGCAGGAAGAGATGGGGCATATGCAGCGCCTGTTTGATTATCTGACCGATACCGGTAGCCTGCCGCAAATCACCGCTATCGCCTCGCCGTTCGCGGAATATGAATCGCTCGACCATCTGTTCCACGCCACCTATGAGCATGAACAGCTGATCAGCAGCAAAATTAATGAACTGGCCCATGCGGCAATGACCAGCCAGGATTATCCAACCTTTAATTTCCTGCAATGGTACGTCGCTGAACAGCATGAGGAAGAAAAACTGTTCAAATCCGTTCTCGATAAATTATCGCTGGCAGGCAAAAGCGGCGAAGGTCTCTATTTTATCGATAAAGAACTCTCCACCCTCGACGCGCAGAATTAATTCTCCGGGCCAGCTTCGCGCTGGCCTGAATTAATGACGGCAAATTTTACTTTCGTGGGTATTAAATCCTTCCTGCTGCGCAATGAATTTACCTTTTTGCTGTAAAAACGCCACTAATTCTCCGGCCGTCATATTTTCGGCGGAACAGGTATGAAACCGCGCCTGCTCGCCAAAGCGAGCCATAATTGCCGCTTCCAGACTGGCGGTAGTGTAGCTCTCGCCAGAATCAATCATCATGTTCAGTACATCATGGCCGTGTATTGATGTCATAACCCCTCCTGAAAAATGCCAGCATAGCGTTGCTCCCGCCGGGATGACTTGCGCTAAAACAGGTTCTGATCTATTGACCAGAGAAATAGTGTAAAGATTTAAATACAGTAACTGTAACTCTGATTTGACGATTATCACGAATTAACATACTCTGCGCGGCATAATTATCCTTCAAATGCCGTTAGCTGTAGAGGAATTCGTGAGAAACCGCGCTCTGGGTAGTATTTTAATCGTTGCGGGCACTACTATTGGTGCAGGAATGCTGGCGATGCCGCTGGCGGCAGCAGGCACCGGTTTCGGTGTAACGCTGGGGTTACTCATCAGTTTATGGGCGCTGATGTGTTATACCGCGCTGTTGCTGCTGGAGGTCTATCAGCACGTTCCTGCCGATACCGGGCTTGGCACGCTGGCCCAGCGTTATCTTGGTCGCTATGGTCAGTGGCTGACCGGGTTCAGTATGCTGTTTTTAATGTATGCCCTGACGGCCGCCTACGTCAGCGGTGCGGGCGAGCTGCTGTCGTCCAGCCTCAGTGACTGGCTGGCTATCACCCTTCCTCCCTCTGCCGGCGTGTTGCTGTTTACCCTGGTCGGCGGCGCGGTGGTCTGTATTGGCACCTCATTAGTCGATCTCTTTAACCGCTTTCTGTTTACCGCAAAAGCGATTTTCCTGGTGGTGATGCTGGCGCTGCTGCTGCCCCATATTCATCAGGTCAACTTACTCACCCTGCCGCTGGAAAAAGGGCTGGCACTGTCGGCGATCCCGGTCATTTTTACGTCGTTCGGCTTTCACGGCAGCGTGCCGAGTATCGTGAGTTATATGAATGGCGATATTAAAAAACTGCGGCGGGTCTTTATGGTCGGCAGTTTTATTCCGCTGGTAGCCTATATCTTCTGGCAGCTGGCGACGCTCGGCAGTATTGGCTCTCCCGCGTTTGCGGCCCTGCTGGCGACCCATGCGGGTCTTAACGGATTATTGCAGGCGATCCGTGGAGTGGTTGCATCACCGCACGTCGAACTGGCAGTGCATCTGTTTGCCGATCTGGCTCTGGCCACCTCTTTCCTCGGGGTGGCGCTGGGACTGTTCGACTATCTGGCCGACCTTTTTCAGCGTAAAAATAGCCCGATGGGACGTCTGCAAACCGGCCTGCTGACCTTCCTGCCACCGCTGGCGTTTGCGCTGTTTTATCCGCGCGGCTTTGTGCTGGCGCTGGGTTATGCGGGCGTCGCGCTGGCGGTGCTGGCGTTGATCATCCCTTCCCTGCTGGCGATGCAAAGCCGTAAACGCAATCCGCAGAGCGGCTATCGTGTCGCAGGCGGTCAGGTGGTGCTGTGGCTGGTACTGGGCTGTGGCGTGGCGATTATTGCGGTGCAGTTTTCGATAGTTGCAGGCTGGCTACCTGCGGTGAGCTGATCAAAAACGTCAGGGACGGTTATCCGTCCCTGACGAAGGTTTAATGCAGGCAGCACTGCTTGAATTTTTTGCCGCTGCCGCAGGGGCACGGATCGTTGCGGCCGACCGTTTTTTCTACCCGTAACGGCTGCTGTACCGGCGTAACCGGGGCTGGGATCTGATGGGTAGACCAGTAAGCGAACAGGTTGAGCGCCGCCGGTTCCAGCTTATCGATACTGCGATCGCGCTCCTGCGGCGTCAGCGTATCCAGTTTATCGAAGTTAGCTTCCAGACCATGTAAGGCGATGGCATCAAGTTCAGGGCGCAACGTTTCCGGCAGCGATGACCAGTCGGCCAGCGCAACGCCGCGCATATAGCCAAAACACCACTCTTCGACGATCGTAAACTCACTCCCTTCGATTTCGCGCGTACCAAATATCGGTTCAAATTGCTCAGGATAATGTTCAAGCCGTTCGGCAATGTCCGCCATATGCTGAAAACAAAGCGCCATAAACCGCTCCATCTCCCGTTCTGACTCCCAGGCAGGTACATTTTGCGTGCCACCCCAGATAGCCAGCAGCCAGTCGGTCGGCTCAATCTCATGCGGCGCAGAGAGCACGGCGGTGAGCAGTCCATCCAGTTCGGAGACGTCGAGAACGCCGTCATCAGTGCTATATTTCACCAGCACATCGTCGAGCCACTCCAGCTCGGTTTCGTTCAGTGGTCCGCTATTCATAAGATGTTTCCTCTGCGACGGGCAATGTGAATGATAGTAACCTAATGGCGGACACAAGTCCTAAGCGATCAATCCCCTGGCCTTTGCCAGAAGAAAAGCCGTAACCGACGTGGCATCGGTGACGTTGCCATCGAGGATCAACTGCATAAAATCGTCTGTTTTGATTTTGCGGGCGGTGAGACCGTACTCTTCGGGATCGAGCGACGGCGCATGATGGGTTAATTCGGTTGCCAGATAAATATGATAACCCTGCTGCGAATAGCCCTGCGCCAGCTTTTGATAGCCGACGCGGATCATCTTCCCTGCGACTAAGCCGGTTTCTTCCCGTAGCTCACCGGCGGCAACCTGCTCAGGCGTGGCGGTTAGCGTATGTTCCCAGGAACCCTGAGGAAGCTCAATGGTTCTCTCCCCCAGCGGATAGCGAAACTGCTCCACAACGAAGAGAGCATCATCTTCGATGGGCAGGATCACCACAAAATCCGGCTTCTCGATAACCGAATAAATCCCCTGACTGCCGTCCGCTCTGAGAATGCGATCCTCGCGCAGCGCCATCCATTTATTCCGGTAGATCTCTTCAGTCGAGAGCGTTTTTATTTCCGTTGTCATTCCGGCCTCCGTTGGCAAAAGGTTAACCATCAGCATACCTTTTGCGGCGTGGAGTATGAAGGAGTTTACGCGATGCCCGCATTACCAGTTAAAACTTTTCACCAGCGTCAGTTCACCCGCTTTGCGCATGGGAACGATGAAGGTTTCCTGCTTTTCATTGGCAGAGCCTTCGTCACTGATAATGGTTAATTGCGCGGTGGTCAGTTCCGTCTCACTACGGCCACCGTAGTAATTGATATACACCAGATAACGCCCCTTCACGGGCGCAGGCATGGCAAAAATCTCCGGACCGTAGCCGGTCGTCACATCGACATCCAGCGCACCGCCATTATTCAGTGCCGGATTGCCATACCAGGCATGTTCACCGTCCGGCGTCACCACGTGCATGTCTAAATCGGTGTTATCGGTATCCCACGACAGTACCAGCCGCAAACGGGCACGGATCGCGCCAGTGCCCGGCGTTGAATAGAACTGCATACGGTTACGGCTCTTACCGTCAGGGCTGACGACTTCAATACTGTTGCTGCCTTCCGGGAAAATATAGGGACGCGCAAAGGAGCCATCATCTTCAAAACGCTGCGGCATGCTGGCACCGTTGACCACCAGCCTGCCGGGTTGCTTTTTGCCCGTTGGTGAGAAATTTTTGATCTGCCCACGAATTTGCGCGGAGATATTTTGGTCGCTGGCCATATTGACCGTTGACGCCGGGTAGTTCACCGACTGCGAAAACGCCGCATTGTCGCCCCCGGCCGCACTCCAGCCGGACAGCGGCGCGTCGATCTGAACCTCCTGAGTGCCAGCGCTGTCCGCCAGCGCCGGGAACGAGATAAATAATAACGGAAACAAAATACGGGTCATTGTACGCATAGCATTAGTCCATTAATAAATGACGGGCCAGGTTTTCCACATAAGATTCATCCAGTCCCGAGGGATAACCGTCGAAAGCCAGATGCAGGTACTCATGCGTTACATCAAGCCTGTCCTGTAGCGTAAAAAAATTGCGAATATACAGACGCTTTTGCTGCCTGTCGGTAAACGGAAAACCTGACACCAGTTTGCAAACCGCAAAATTTGACGGCTCGCTATAGCCAGGTTCCAGATCCAGTTGCCTGCGCCACTGCTCCCGTTTTGTCATCAGCCAGCGTTTTGCCTCAGGCATCGGCTGACAGGTGGAGTGCGGATCGTCCCAGCGGCTCAGACTGGCATAAGGAAAGGCAGCAGAGAGGATCGCGTCAAAGCGCTCTCCCTGCGCTGCCTGCTCGCGTGCGTTTTGCCATGAGAGCAGACCCGTAGCGGCGCGTTCCCTGTGATAATTTACCGGCCCGCCCGCCAGGATCATATCCTGTGTCCAGGCCGTGACCTGACGCGCCGCATGGCTGGCAGGTGAAGGTGAAACGCGCTGGCTGGCGCTACTGTCGCCGATCCTCAGGCAGTCGCCCTCGCGCTGCGCGTTTTGCAGTAACCAGGTACGGATAACGATGGTCATCGCTTTTGCCGCTTCCAGCGGCGTGCTTGCCGCCTCGCGATCCAGTACCCGGGCAACATACTCTTCGCGGTCGAGGTGCGCCTGAAGACGCAGCGTGCCGTTTTCGGTCTGGAGCAGGGTCTCGCCGCTGCTCACCAGAGTAAGGTGATTGCCATTGCTGAACGTCACGCGATAGCGTCCGGATAGTGGACCGGCGGTAACGCTTTGGGTGGTGTTTTCTTTTGTTACCGACTGCACCGGATAGCGGGCAAACATATCCACCAGCACGCACTGACCACTGGCAACATCTGACGGCACGGGCAGCAGTTGATTAAGAATGGCGGCATAGCGCGTCAGTATCGTTTTACTGGTACCGTTACCGCCAGCCCAGACGGGCGTACCGTCCGTCAACCAGCCAGCGAATCCTCCCTCACGGGAATGCGCCTTGTCGCTGGCAAACCAACTCCAGGTTTTTACCCGTAGTCGTCCGCCAAGCTGCGCGGCCACCCCCTCTTTGCTACTATCCAGCATCACATCCAGCAATACATTTCGGGCTTTTTGCTGCGCGGGCAATACGGCTAATGAGTCGAGCAGCGCTTTAACGCTGACCTGCGTTTGCGGCCCGAGTGAGGACAGTGAACTCACCCATGACGGCGCATTGTGCTGTCGCCAGTATGCATCCCATGCGCTTTCATCAATGTGTAACCGCGAGGGAGCAAAGTAAAGCCCGCATGAGCGGACCAGCGCCGTATCGCGGGTAATGTTTTCTCCGGGATGACAGCAGTACACCTCCTCGGGATCGTGTCCCTGACATTGATAAGGCTGCTCCGTCTGGTGGGTATCCTCCAGCCAGGCGTAAACATACAGTTTCCATATGCTTCCCAGCGGGGAAGCGGTATCTTCCGGCAACGCGGAGGCGTGACTTACCCCCGCCTCGGTTAACGTATAGAGCCGGTCGCCCTCCGCCTCACGAAGCGCCAGCCGCAGAGATGCTCCTTCTGCCGTTGCCAACAGAGGGAGGAGACAAAGTAGCCATATCGCGTGCGCCAGCCTCACTTATTTCACCTGCATTTCAGTCCAGTCCGTGCCGGATGCCAGGCTCTGCTGGTCAGGTGCGTAACTGCGCACATAGCGAGCCGGTGGTAAGACAAATTTCCCTTTTTGCGAAAAGCGCAGCAAATGGCGGAAGGTGGTGGTTCCGGTCAACGTATTCACCGGGATCATATACGCCAGCTCGCTCATTTCATTGCGTGCTTTTTCCAGCGGCTCACCCTGCTGATTTTTCGTCCCCGGCTTGCGGACGGAAATCCCCCAGGTGGTGCGTTCCACATCGGCACCTGGCGGCAGCGGAACCTCAACCTGACCATAACGCAGCGGTGATGTCTGCTCGCTGATCAACGTAATTTCATCAAGGTACAGCGCGTCGCTATCAATTTCATTGCCGCTGACGGGTTGCAAAGTGAAGTCCATCGCATCCTCACCCGCCACCAGTTTGAATAACTGACGCTCGACTTTCACCGCAATATTACGTTGCCGCGCCAGACTGGCCGGTTCACGCCAGCGGATCTGCACATTCTGTGGGGTCGCGATATCATCCGGTAATGAAATAACGTCCGGCACGCCCTGCCCGGTCCAGCGCCAGTATTCGCTGCCATTCGCCGCATGGCGCTTCGCCCATGCGCCTGCGGGTGCAGGGAGCGTTACCGCCGGGGTCGAATGCATCAGTGTCGTCAGCCAGGTCAATGCCAGCGCGCGATCCATGCCCGACTGCTGCGCGGTTAAGCTGCGCAGAATGGCGGCCACCTGACTCGCATCACCCTTGCCATTGAGCAGAACGACCGTGCGGGCCAGCGGCTGATTGCTGTCGGCAGCCAGACGCAGCGCATTTTCCTGCTGTTCCTGACCCTCAACTGAACTTAATCCGGCCCTGTTCAACAGCGTCGTGGTCAGCACCCTCGCTACCGCGTCGCCGAGCGCCGACTCCGGTTGCCAGAGGATCAGACTGTCATCAGGGCCACGCACGTCATCTGCCCGTAGCGCGCCGCTCGCTTCCGGGCGGCGGGAAACGGCTTCATCTAGTCCTTTCAACAGACTCTTCACCGGCAGCCCCATTTCCTGTGCCCAGGCCAGCACCAGCGCCCGATGCAGTAGCGGCATGGCGTTTGCCTGCTCGGCGTAACAATCCAGCATATGCTGCCAGTATTCTGCTGATTGAGGGACCCCCAGCGCCTGACTGGCGTGCCAGTCGGCATACCATGCCCAGGCGGTCAGCAACGCGCTGCTGTCTTCACTGCCTCCCCACCAGGCAAAACGCGCGCCCGGTCCCGCCAGTTGCATCAGACGCAGACGGTTGCTTTGCATCATCTGCCGCAGATCGTCGGCGGCTACGCCGTCATGAGTGGGCAGCGAGCGCCAGGCCAGGCTTAATGGGATCAGACGGCTGGCCGTATTGACCACGCCGCCATAAGGTTCGTCGATAAGCTCATCAAGGTTATTGCGGAAAATATCCTGGGCGCTATCACTGCTTTGCAGGCGAATACTGCGCGCATGTTCCGGCAGATCCAGCAGATTATCCCCGCCAGTTAACAGCACATTTTTTTGTTCATCCACCCGCCAGGCGTTATCAATAAAGTCCAGCGTCGTGCTGATGCTGTCCTGGGTCTGACCGTTTTGCAGCAGTTCAGCGTTGAACAGGCCAGACTGCTGAAAATGCTGGGTCAGTGGAATATAGTTTGCCCCTTGATGGAGCGTCAGCGGCTGACGCTGTTCCTGTCCGGCAAAATGCGTCACCAGTTCTACGGCTGCGTTATCCTGCTGGCTGAAAATAAACACCCCGGCCTCAGGTTGATCGCCTTCCCGGAATACCGTCGGCATGCTCAATTTCATATAGAGATTTTTTTCTGAACGCAGGAAGGCGCGGCGTTGCCCTACCAGGCCGTCAGCGTTCATCCCCCGGGCGGTAATTCGCCAGCGGGTCAGGGAGTCCGGCATGAGGAAAGTAAAGTACGCTTTGCCCTGTTTATCCGTCGTCAGCGAGGGCAGCCACGCCGCAGTATCCACCTCTTCGCGGCGCGGACGTTCGAGCATCTTCACCCGCCGTTCGCTACGGTTGGTGGCACCCGGCATTGTAGGTTCGCTGGAGAGCGCCTGATCGTAGCTAATAAACGATAAGCTGGAACTGGTGCGCACGTTATTGCGCCCCAGCGGGTAGAAAAATGCGCCAATATCCGGCGCGACCTCCGGCTGAAGCGCGTAGATCATCTCATCCACCACGCCAACCGTCAGCGTTGCGGAAACCGGTTTGCCTTTGAGCAGCGACGTCAATTCAACATTGACCAGTTCACCGGGTTGGTAGTGGGTTTTATCCGTTTTCACCTGAATATCCAGATGCGGCGTCACTACTTTAATGCCCGCATTCTGGAAACTGTACTGTCCGTGACGCGTATAAAGCACGGAAAATGTCGTATTGGGCGCGAAGGCTTCAGCGACCGGCACCTGAGCGACATACTGGGTATCATTCAGACGCTGGAGCGTCAGCCAGTTTGCCGGGCGCGATAGCAGCGACTGTTTCTCAACGTTATCCCGCTCCAGCGTTAACAACGCTTCCTGTACTGGTTCGGGGAAGGTAATGAGTATCTTCGCGATTTCACCCGGCTGATACTGGGTTTTATCCGGTGTAATATCAATGGCTCCGCTCTGCGCCTTGCTGCCAGGGCCGGTGACGGTATGACTGATACCACCGATGATTAAATCGTCTTTATCACGTAAGGTCAGGTTGTAGTTACTTGGCTTGTCGAACCGGACGGTGAACGATTTTCCGTCTGCTGCGACTTGTCCTCGTTGGGTTTCACGATCTTCAAGGCGAACCCACTCATATTTCACGGGCTTCTGCTTCTCTGACGTCAGCGCGGAATAGCGGAAAACCACATCGTCTCCAGACGTGCTGAACTGCGCCGCGGTTTGCAGGGAATAGCTCGCCAGCCCGCGCTCAATCAGGATCTCTTTGGTCGAATTCACCCGATATGCCGCCCCGTCACTGGCTGAAATAGTCAACAGATAGCGGCTGGGTTTTTCCGCTGCGGGCAAGTTTAGCGCCACTCGCCCGGCATCATCAGAGGTCATCTCACTGCTGGCAAGTTCAATCGGGAAATGACCGGCATAGCGGAGATCGTTGCCAACCATCGACAGTTGCTGAGATCGCAGGCTTAACTGAATACGGGCATTTTTTACCGGTTTACCATCCGGATAAAGCAGTTGCAGATGGCCTTTCACCGCCTCCCCGGTTTTAAACTCTTTTTTATCCAGCGTCAGCGCGACGTCGAAATGCGGTTTGATGTAGCTCGCCACCCGGAACGCGCTGCTGTAAAGATGATTACGATAGGCCAGACGCAGTTCATAACCGCCAGAGACCGCATTATCAGGCAGGCGAAGGCTTACCTGTCCCCCCTTGCCGCCATCAAGCATTATCTTCTGCGATTGCAGCACGCTGCCATTAGCATCAATGACGGAAAGGGTCGCGGGTGCGCTGACGATAGCCGATGAGTGCAACGGGTCGTGGAATTCGCGCCCGAGCACCTTTACATCAACCCGATCGCCCGCACGGTAGAGTGGCCGGTCGGTAAAAACATACAGTCGGGTATTATAAATTTCACTGTCGTAGTAGAAGTTCTCTGAGACGAAGACGCCGCCTTCAGCATCTTTACCCAGAATATACGAGCGTTCCGGCGAAGGGTGTTTCAGCCGCAGGGTGCCGTCAGCGTCCGTCTTACCGCTGGCTAATACGCCCAGACCATCAGTCCACAAAATATCAGTCCCAGGCTTCGCCTCGCCGTTAGTTTTTCCCGCCGTCCATGCTAATAGTTCGTTACCGGAAACTTTGCTTAGCGCCACGGTATTGGACACAAAAACCACCGTGGTTGCCCGATACTTGCCGATCATCGCTTCGACCAGATAAAGCCCCGGCTCGAGCTTACCGAGCGGAATATAAACGTTACCTGGCTGAGCTGAAATAAAGTTACTGGACGATCCTTCCAGCCTGACGCCATCCTGCGGCTGAATGGGGATCGCGTCCCAGAGCGGATAACGAAACTGCTCAACCAGCGGATATTTTTTCAATGGTGAGAACTGGTTCACCTGAACGTACTGCGATGGCGTCGTTAACGCATTGCCAATCTGTAATTCCGGCAGCGCCTGCGTCACCTGCTGGCGAGACTGCGCAGAAAACGAACGCTGCATGACGCGACGTGATTTCCCGTACCAGTTATCCCACAAAAAAGTGAGCGTGTTCGCCAGCCCGTCCCCCAGGTATTGCGGCTGAACAACAATGCGGTGCAGGTTTTTCTGCTGGCGCAGAAAGTCCATCGGATCAGGGATACGATAGAGGCGAATATCTGCCCCACCATAGTTTTCCATGCGGTAGCGCTGGTAATCGCGGCCGGGCGCTTCAAGTCTGACTTTGGCTTCTTCATCGTTGCTAAAACTGCTGTCAGCCAGTAAGAAAAAGCTGTCTCCCGTCGGCGATGAATAGCCGCTCGAGGGAAGCTCATCGCCGGCATAGGCGCGAGGCAATCCCAGCGCCGCCGCGATCAACAGTGGAAGGCAAAGGCGAGAAAAAGGTTGTCTGCTTATCGCGCCAGAAAATTTAAGCGATAAACGCCAATGAAATTGGGATTGGAGTCGTTGGGTATCCATCGGGTATCGTTCCATGTCATGAGTTGTTGCAGACTGACGGCGCGCATTCCATTATCCGCGTGGGTAGCACTTCCGGTATGGTAGATGACGTAACGCCCCATCCAGACCATCAAATGCTGATCGTCGCCCTGATCAAAAAAAATCATATCGCCAGGCAGCGCCTGGTTTATATCCCGGCCAACAAAACGGCTGTTGTACTGGATCAATTTGATAGCATTTACATACGGGCCGGATTTACCGTTGCCCTGATCCCAGTTCTGCGCCAGTTGGCGTTGCTGCGGCGTCAGCGTCATCTCCGGCGGCAAAAAGCGGTTCGAAAAGCCGTTGCTGCGTAGCCATTGACTGTCATGCGGCTTCAATGCTTCGTTGGCGGCAAAACGCACCAGCCCGGCACAATCCTGCTGATACCAGCGCGGACTGGGACCCTGTCGCAGTTGTTCTTCCGCAATGCGCGTAAACCAGGAGCGAAACAGCGCTGACTGCCCGACATCAAGCGTGACGGTTTGCGCCGCCATCGCCATCGTAGAAATCAGCCAGCAACATGCTGCCAGCAGACGGATCATAGAGCCTTCCAGGTCACCGGTAGCCACTGCCAGGCGTCACCTGGTTCAGGATCAGCCAGCGACATGGCGTAACGAGGCTGTTCGGCTAACGCGTTGAGTTTTGGCATCAGCAGCGTTTGCGCGGCGTTAAAGAAAACCGGTTCGACGTTCTTCGGCAGGCTCTCCAGTGTTTCGCGACGTAACAGTTTTGCCATGCCCTGAGGATTGATATAGAGCGGCACCGTGCTCCCGGTGGGAATAACATCGGCCATTGGCGAACGCGTTTTATTCAGCGTTTGCAGCGCCTGGTTGACTAACGTGTCGTCGAGGGAAAATAAAACGGTTTGCGCCTGCATCGCCAGCGATACGCGGAAGAAGGAGGCCGACATCAGTTGCTCAGGCGATGTCGATTGCGCCGCCGGATACTGGCCGTAACGTGAGCTGACCTCACGCTGCCAGAGCGTAGCAGAACCCGATTGCGTTTTCTTCACTGCTATCACGCCCTGCGGCGCATTGATTTCACGCGCGCCAATGGCTTTTTCAAACAGCGCGGCGGGAAGCTGCGCCCGTTCAACGCCACCGTTAATTTGGCCCACAAATAAAGGGCTCTGGACTCGGGAATCCTCATACCAGCACAGTCCGCCAGCGCCATCGAGCAGCCCGCTCAGGTTTTTTTGCTCCTCGCCTAACCGGGCAAGCATCTGTTCGGCAATACCGTGGGAATACGGTACGGCGACGCAAAAACTGGCCCCTGAAGGCATCGCGGCCCAGACAGGAGCGAAGTCATAGCTGGAGTCTGTGCTGGCAGATTTATCATTGAGCGCCAGCCAGCTGTGCCAGCCATCGGCTGACATGTCGAAGCGCACGCCAGCAAACGACGGGATCAAACGTTGATAGCCAAAGCCCAGCAAATTGGCGCTGACCACAATCCGCTGGCGCACTGGCTGTGTTCCGGCTGCGGATTGCTGGCGGGGTTCCAGCCCAAACTGGGTATTCCAGTGTTTATCGCCGCTTAACAGGCCACGGGCGATTTCCGTTGCCGTCGCATCCTGTTCTTCACCTTTAAACAACATATCGTTGCTGGAAAAAATCAGCATATTGTCTTGATAAGTTGCAAAGAGCAGAGAACGATTGCCGTTATAGCGCAGCTCATACACGGGAACGGTGTCGTTATTAATTTTGATGCCGCTGATTTCAGTTTTACTCAACTGCTTGTCGCTGGTCGCCGCAAATAACACCGGCTCAAGCAGCCTGCTCAGCCCGCTACGCTTAATCAGCACCATATAGTGCGACAGGCGGCCTTTTTTATCATGCCACAATGCCGTCTCGGCAGGCTGATCGAGCAGCGAGGTCAACAGTTTGTCCTGAAGCGTTAAGTTATGCTCATAGACAATGCGCCGGAGGCTGCCTTCAATTCCAAGGCGGTCGGCATTGTTCTGGTAATAGAAAACGAAGTCTTCGCTGAGAACATCATGCAGGAAAGGGATCGTCAGTAGATCCCGGGGAAGCTGGCTTAATGAATCGCTGTCAATCAGCACATCCGGCGTGTTCAGGTCGATCTGCAAATTCGTTTGCACGACCCGCGGCGTCAGCGTTTTTTCGGCAACATGTGCGTAGTGCTGCCATCCCCAGACGGCGGCAGAAAGCGCCACGAGACCGCCTAAAGCAATAAAAGCATACAGCTTGCGCCCTTTCGCTTTTTTAGCGGGCGAGGTTAATTCGGTCATGACTACCATCCCTGACATATTTCAATCCGCTACTTCCGGGAGCGGAGGCGACACCATCTCAATGTGTATACGGTGACATTCAGATGTGCTTCTGTTCTGACGAGCAAGACTACACTTTCGTCTGGCAAAATCAATGTCTGATAAAGGACAAATTGCGGCCACAAAAAAACCACCCGAAGGTGGTTTCACGACACTGCTTATTGCTTTGATTATTCTTCTAATTTCCCATGGTGCCCGGGGCGGGACTTGAACCCGCACAGCGCGAACGCCGAGGGATTTTAAATCCCTTGTGTCTACCGATTTCACCACCCGGGCGCGGGAAAAAATTGGAGGCGCGTTCCGGAGTCGAACCGGACTAGACGGATTTGCAATCCGCTACATAACCGCTTTGCTAACGCGCCTTTGTTACTGTAACACCCGCAATTGCCGATGCTTTAAACTGGAGCGGGAAACGAGACTCGAACTCGCGACCCCGACCTTGGCAAGGTCGTGCTCTACCAACTGAGCTATTCCCGCAGTATCAAGTAAGATAATCACTTGATTTTATTATCGTCTGGCATTCAGTGCTGCCGTTCGATGCGTTGCATTCTACTTACCTGAGGCGATGAGTCAACGATATTTTTTGCAACGGTGGATCGTTTGCTGAAATTTACGGCGAAACGATCATGGTTCGAGCAAATCGCCGCGGGCCGCGTTCAGGTATTGCAGCATCGACCACAGCGTCAGCACCGCCGCCACGAAGAACAGTGCAATGCCGGCCCATGTCACCCACTCGTTAGGACGCCACAGCAGCCAGGTCAGCGCCACCATTTGCGCGGTGGTTTTCACCTTGCCTATCCAGGATACCGCCACGTTGCTGCGCTTGCCCAGCTCCGCCATCCATTCGCGCAGCGCAGAGATGATAATTTCACGGGCGATCATCGTCGCGGCCGGTAAGGTGACCCACCAGCTGTGATAGTGCTCGGCGACCAGCACCATCGCAATCGCCACCAGCACCTTATCGGCAACCGGATCGAGAAAGGCACCGAAGCGCGTGCTTTGATTCCAGCGACGGGCCAGAAAGCCGTCAAACCAGTCCGTCACCGCCGCAATCAGGAAAATCAGCGCACAAACAAAGGGAGCCCAGACGAACGGCAGATAAAATGCCAGCACGAAAAAAGGGATCAAAATAACGCGAAACAGAGTAAGCAACGTAGGGATATTAAATTGCATAGTGACGGGTAACTATCTGTTGTCAGTAAAAATTAGCCCTATGTTGCTACAGAGCACCTAATGTTTCAACGAGTAGTAGATCTTTTCTGCCAGTCCTTGCGAAATACCCGGCACTTTTGCGATCTCTTCAACGCTTGCGTTCTGCAAACCTTGCAAACCGCCCATGTATTTTAGCAGCATCTGCCGCCGCTTGGGTCCTACACCTTCGATCGTTTCCAGCGAGCTGGTATTTTTCACTTTCGCGCGTTTTTTTCGATGGCCGCTAATCGCGTGATCGTGAGATTCATCGCGGATATGCTGGATCACATGCAGGGCTGGCGAGTCCGGCGGCAGGCTGAATCCCTCCCCTTCCGGCTCGAAGAACAGCGTTTCCAGCCCGGCTTTACGGTCGGTCCCTTTGGCAACGCCGAGCAGAATGGGATGATGTTTATCCCACTCCACGTCCAGCTCTGAAAACACGGTCTTCGCCTGACCGAGCTGGCCTTTGCCCCCGTCGATCAGGATCACGTCGGGAATTTTGCTCTCTTCAATCGCTTTGCCGTAACGACGACGCAGCACCTGATTCATGGCGGCATAGTCATCACCCGGCGTAATACCGGTAATATTGTAACGGCGGTATTCCGCCCGCAGCGGGCCATTGCTGTCAAAAACTACGCAGGAGGCGACCGTCTGCTCGCCCATCGTATGACTGATGTCGAAGCACTCCATTCGTCTGACCTCGGGCAGTTTCAGCAGCGTTGCCAGCGCCACCAGCCGCTGATGCACCGTCGACTGCTGCGCCAGCTTCGTCGTCAGCGCCGTCGCCGCGTTGGTGCGCGCGAGCTTCAGGTAGCGGGCGCGGTCGCCGCGTGGTTTGGTCTGCACGTTCACCCGCCGTCCGGCAAGCGTAGTCAGCGACTCTTCCAGCAGGGTTTTATCGTTGAGATTAAAATCGAGCAGGATTTCGCCCGGCAACGTGCGCATCTGGCTCCCTTGCAGGTAAAACTGCCCAACGAATGTTTCCACCACTTCGTTCAGCTCTGTACCTCCCGGCACTTTGGGGAAGTAGCTCCGGCTACCCAGCACTTTGCCCTGACGAATAAACAGCACGTGGATACAGGCCATCCCTGCGTCAAAGGAGACGCCGATGACATCGAGATCGTCGCCGTTGTTGGAGACAAACTGTTTTTCCGTAACCCGGCGCACGGCCTGGATCTGGTCGCGTATGCGCCCGGCTTCTTCAAAGTCCAGATTCTGACTGGCTTTTTCCATCCGCGCGATCAGCTGCGTCAACACCTGATCGTCTTTGCCTGCCAGGAACAGACGGACGTAATCAACCTGCTGCGCATAATTCTCTTCGCTTACCAGCCCTTCGACGCACGGGCCGAGGCAGCGCCCAATTTGATATTGCAGGCAGGGACGCGAGCGGTTGCGGTAGACGTTGTTTTCACATTGCCGGATGGGGAAAATCTTTTGCAGCAACGCCAGGGTTTCCCGCACCGCGTAGCCATTCGGAAACGGGCCGAAGTATTCACCTTTGGCGTGCTTCGCGCCGCGATGGGTCGCCAGACGCGGATGCGTATCGCCACTCAGAAAGATAAACGGGTATGACTTATCGTCACGTAGCAGAACGTTATAACGAGGCTGGTAAAGCTTGATGTAGTTATGCTCAAGCAGCAGCGCTTCGGTTTCCGTATGGGTTACCGTAACGTCTATCTGCGCAATCAACGCGACCAGCGCTTCCGTTTTCCGTGAGGCAAGGTTGCCACGAAAGTAGCTGGACAGACGTTTCTTCAGGTCTTTGGCTTTACCAACATAAATAACGGTACCACCGGCATCGTACATGCGATAGACACCGGGTTGACTGGTTACCGTTTTCAGAAAGGCTTTTGAATCAAACACATCACTCACAGATTTGCTAACGACTCCGCATTACACAGGCCATGGCGGATTGCCAGGTGCGTCAACTCGACATCGCCATGAATGTTCAATTTGCTAAACATTCGATAACGATAGCTGTTCACCGTTTTAGGACTGAGATTCAGTTGTTCTGAGATCTCATTGACCTTCTGACCTTTGGTAATCATCAGCATAATCTGCAATTCACGTTCAGACAAACTGGCGAACGGAGATTCCGTCTTTTCTGGCTTGATTTGGCTGAGCGCCATTTGCTGCGCAATATCTGAGGCGATGTAACGCTGCCCGGAGTAAACGGAGCGGATAGCACTGACCACTTCCTGCGGAGCCGCGCCCTTACTCAGATAACCCGCTGCGCCGGCCTGCATGACTCTGGCAGGTAGCGGGTTTTCAGTATGAACAGTGAGCATGATGACTTTCGTGTCCGGTGCTGCACGGGCGATTTTGCGGGTCGCCTCCAGGCCACCGATGCCAGGCATATTCATATCCATCAATACCACATCAACGGAATTAGCCCGACACCATTTGACGGCATCCTCACCACAGCAGGCTTCGCCGACAACTTTTATGCCCTTAATATCTTCAAGAATGCGTCGTATCCCTGCGCGCACCAGCTCGTGATCATCAACAAGAAAAACGTTGATCAAAGGAATAATCTCCTGAAAAGGGATAACGCTAGTGACAACTTATCGGGAGTATATTAACGGGTTTTAGCTGAACAATGAAATGCAAAAAAACACCGGCGATAAGATTTCGCTCGCGTTTTTCAACATTGAACATTGTACAAGGCGTGGCGTAAGGCGGAAATGGGGTTTTGAATCTGACTTTTTTTCATCTTCGGCGTTATAACATGAAAAATACTTAACCAGATACTTAACAATAATTAACCTAATGAGAACAAAAAACAATTATTGGATACTCGCATTTAATCTTGATACCCGTTTTAGTTATTCAGGATACCTACCGGTAACAGAACAAAAAACAACCACTGCATTTTTTGACCCAGCTTGTGATATACTCCGCCGCCTTTACTTTTAACATCGCGCCAGCGCGCAGGAATCACACGAGGAAAATAAATGAGCGCACCCGATTTTTCCACTTCTGACAGTACTCAACAACTGGCTCAGGAGGTCTCTTGCCTGAAGGCGATGCTTACGCTGATGCTACAGGCGATGGGACAGGCCGATGCAGGCCGCGTAATCCTTAAAATGGAAAAACAAACCGCGCAGATCGATGATGAGAATCTGGCTGCGGTCTACTCGAATACGGTTAAGCAAATTAAACAGGCTTACCGTCAGTAGCAGGAAGACCGGCTAAGAGTAAAACTCATAGCCGGTTTTGCGTCTGGCACGCAGAACGTGAGGTCTTTCAGATCAAACCAATGGCCACGGCATAGCAGGCGATTTGCGTTTTATTAGGCGCATTGAATTTGCGCTGCATATTCTTCTGATGGAAATTCACCGTGTTCTCCGAGATGGAGAGAATAATGGCGATCTCTGCGGAGGTCTTGCCTTCGGCGGTCCACTTCAGTATTTCCAGTTCACGCTTACTAAACTTCATCTCCGGTGAGGCGACGAGTTCATCATTCAAGCGAAGCAATGCCTCGGTACTTAACTCAATTAAGGTCCTCAGGCGCAGCTCCGTTTCATCGTCGCTAACCTTCTTATTATGCGCGTGCTGATTAGCGACTGACAGGAAGCCAGTGGCCCGGTTCGGTAACACGGCACACTGCGTAATCCCGCCGCGCAACCCGTGGTCGCGAGCCGCATCCCAGAGATTCAGCGCCTCGCAGAACAACTCATCACTCCAGTTCACGCAGCCATGTTGATAATTGTCCGTTTTTAATACGGGATCAATCGCAAAATAGTTCTCGGACTGATAATGCTTCAGCCAGGTCGCCGGGTAGGTTGCATGGAGCGATATTTTAGGCCGGGTAAAGGGCACCGGATGCCGGATACACAGCGAAAAAAAGTCATATTCAAGCCACTGAATTTGCTGTTGCAGCAGATTATAAACTTCCTCTGCCACTGTCGCCGATTGAAAACGGTACAGCACGTCCCGCCGCCACGCGAAAAAGTCATTCTCCCTCATAACTGCCAGTAATTCCCCTGCACTTCAATAATTATTATGTATACATCAAGCTAACACATAAAACTTATTTATTAATATAAAATATGCATTATACGCAAATAAAGCGTGTCCTCAGGGGAATAGAGGGCGATAAGACAAAGCCAACTCACGGTATTTTATGATTTTTTGGGTTAGCGGAAGGGTTTTAAACGAAGCGGTAATAACCCAACATCACTTAAGTTAAATTTATATTCAAATAACGCGCGGCGCATCCACAGGGGTGATGAATGCGCCAGAGCGGTATTACCGGGTAAGAAACTTCTCCAGAAATTGCTTTGTGCGCGGATGTTGCGGCGCGGTGAACAGGGTTTTTGCCGGCCCCTGCTCAACGATGCGCCCCTGATCCATAAAAATCGCCCGATCCGCCACGTCGCGGGCAAAGCTCATTTCATGGGTCACGATGACCATCGTGCGCTTCTCAAGCGCCAGCTGGCGGATCGTGTTCAGCACCTCGCCGACCAGTTCGGGATCCAGTGCAGAGGTTGGTTCGTCAAAGAGGATCACATCCGGGCGCATCGCCAGTGCCCTGGCAATTGCCACGCGCTGTTGCTGTCCGCCGGAGAGACGCTTTGGAAAGCTGTTCTCTTTCCCGTTCAATCCCACTTTTTCCAGCAGCTGACGGGCGCGTGCCGTGGCCTCCTGCCTGTCTTCGCCTTTAACGATGACCGGACCTTCAATAATATTTTCCAGCACCGTGCGATGCGGAAACAGGTTGAAGCTCTGAAAAACAAAACCGACATGCTGGCGCAGCGAGCGGATCTTCTCTTTTTGCTGGCCCAGCGGGCGCGCAGTATCGATAGTGATCGTGCCGACCCGAATCGTTCCGCCTTCGGGCTGCTCAAGCAAGTTGATACTGCGTAGTAGCGTGGTTTTCCCTGAGCCGCTGGGGCCGATAATAGCCACGACTTCGCCCTCTTCCACGTCGAGATCGATACCGTGCAGCACCGTTTGCCCGTGGAATTTCTTCAGCAAATTTTTAACTTCAATGGCACTCATTTCGGATCGCGCTCCTGACGGTTTAACCGATACTCGAAGTGGTTTTGCAGGGCGGAAAGCGCCGTCGCCATCACCCAATAAATCAACGAGGCTGCGAGGTACATGGTAAACACTTCCAGCGTACGCGAGGTGATAAGCTGCGCCTGGCGGAACAGTTCCGGCACCTGAATGGTTGCGGCCAGCGAGGTATCTTTCACCAGGCTGATAAAGCTGTTACTCAGCGGCGGCAGCGCCACGCGTGCAGCCTGCGGTAAAATAGCCCGGCGCAGCGTCTGCCCTGGCGTCATACCAATACTGGCGGCGGCTTCCCACTGGCCTTTATCAATAGACGAGATCGCGGCGCGCAGGGTTTCCGAAGTATAGGCGGCGGTATTTAACGACAGGCCGATCATGGCTGCCGGGATCGGATCCAGCTCAATGCCAAACTGCGGCAGGCCATAGTAGATCATAAATAGCTGGGCGATCAGCGGCGTACCGCGGAAAATGGAGATATAAAAACGCGCCAGCCAGCGTACTGGCAGCACGGGCGACATCCGCATCAGCGCCAGGATAAAGCCCAGCAGCAGGCCGAAAAACATCCCGCCAATACTCAGTTGTAAGGTAAATACCGCGCCACGCAGCAGGAACGGCGCGGAATCGAGGACCAACTGGAGACTCTCTTGCATTATCGTTGCTCTGCCTTAGACGTGCGGATGGTAGGCAAAGAGCGCAGGCGCACCGCCAGTATGAATAAACAGAATCGGGCCGTCGTCCTTAAAGCGTTGACGGGTAATGCCGTCAATCAGCCCCGCCATGGCTTTGCCGGTATAAACCGGGTCCAGCAGAATGCCTTCCAGCTTCGCCAGCAGTTTAACCGCTTCCAGCCCCTCTTCGGTCGGCAAACCATAGCCGGGCGCGAAATAGTCATCCCACAGCTGGATCTCAGCCGTGGCGGTCAGCTCCAGGCTCTGCGCCACCGCCTGTTGCAGGGCGATCACTTTAGGCAATTGATCGGCCGCTTTACGTGACACTGTCACACCGATTAAATCCGCTTCTGGCATAAGCTGTTCCAGCCCAACGGCCAGCCCGGCATGCGTTCCCGCACTCCCGGATGCCACCACCACCGAAGAGATAGCCACCGCGCCTTCGCACTGCTGTGCAATCTCCAGCGCGCTCTCCACATAGCCTAACGCGCCCAGCGCGTTCGAACCGCCCACGGGAATAACATAGGGCCGAAAACCTTGCGCTTCGAGGCGGGTCGCCAGTTCGCCGAGCTGCTGGTCGGGATTGTCCAGCGCGTCGCACATTTCAATCTGCACGTCGAACAGATCCAGCAACAGACGGTTGCCGTTGGTGAGATAGTTTTCGGCCGTCGTGCCAATCGGGTTTTCCAGCAGCGCCACGCAGTGCAGACCCAGTTTCGCCGCCACCGCCGCCGTCTGGCGAACGTGGTTTGACTGGATCGCGCCAGCGGTAATTAAGGTATCCGCCCCTTCGCGCAGCGCGTCGGCAGCAAGGAACTCCAGCTTGCGCAGTTTATTGCCGCCGAGTGCCATTGGCGTCACGTCGTCCCGCTTGATAAAAATCTCCCGGCCGAGATAGTCCGAGAAACGCGGCAGGTATTCCAGCGGCGTCGGTGCGCCGATCAGTTCAAGACGGGGAAAACGCGTTAAGTTGTGCAGCGACATACAACCTCCTGACTCATTTCTTTTTATTATGCACGCTATGCGCGAGAAATAAAAAAGGCGCTGTAAACAGCGCCTTTTTTCTGCCCGGAGCGGTCTTATTTGGTCACGTCCGCGCCAAACCATTTCTCAGACAGCGCCTTCAGGCTGCCGTCTTTCTGCATATCGGCAATGGCGCTATCCACCGCCTTCAGCAGGTCTTCGTTGCCTTTACGTACCGCAACGCCGGCTTCCTGACGGGAGAACGCATCGCCAGCAACGGCCAGCGTATCTTTGGTTTTCTTCACCAGATCCAGCGCAGCCAGGCGGTCAACCAGAATGGCATCGATACGGCCGACGCGCAGATCCTGGTATTTCGTCGGATCGTCATCATAAGTACGGATGTCCACGCCCTGCACGTTCTGGCGCAGCCACTCTTCATAATTGGTCCCCAGACCCACGCCGACTTTTTTGCCTTTCAGATCGGCGGCAGATTTGATGTTGCCTTCGTTGCCTTTTTTCACCAGCGCCTGAATACCCGAAACGGTGTACGGCGTGGAGAAGTCATATTTCTTTTTACGCTCGTCGGAGATGGTCACCTGGTTTATTACCACGTCGATGCGTTTGGAATCCAGCGAGGCCAGCATACCGTCCCATTTGGTCGGTTTCAGCGACGCTTTGACGCCCAGGTGCTGCGCCAGCTGTTCGGCAAATTCGACTTCAAAGCCGGTCAGCTTGCCGTCATCGCCCTGAAAGCTGAACGGCGGATAGGTGCCTTCTAGGCCCACCAGCAGCGTGCCACGCTCTTTCACTTTATTCAGCAGGCCTTCGTCGGCGAAGGTTTTCGCGCTCACGCCTGCCATCAATGCTACTGCCATCACGCCCATCAGCGCCTGACGACCCAGAAGTGCTAGTTTCATAATTGCCCCGACCAGAGAAAAATTGACTGTATTGTAAGGCGTTAGCGCAGGATCGCCAGCACCTTTGCGCTACAACTTATTCACTTTTAATATATATCACAAACTTCAGCGTGCGCGAGATCCTCTCTGTCCGCCGACGCGCGGTGCGACTGAAACTGGACATACTTACGTAAGGCAATCCGGTAGTTGTTGGTGCTGGTGGTCGGCAACCAGGGTTCGAGGTTTTCATCGGGGAAGCCTTCATCCAGCAGCGTGCGGGATATATTTTGCTCGGTCAGATGCGTACCAAGGCGGCGCAGGCGCACCACGTATTCGCGCACGGTGCCGTGGCTCATCTCGGTGTGATCAAAAAGGTATTGTTTAAAGCCGATGATATCAAAATAGTCACTCTGCGTTTTGCAGTGCAGGTCGCCGCAGAAGCGGCACAGTGCGACCCATTTTTGTTGTTCAACCTGCCAGGTCTCGTCATCAATCAGCATATCGAGGCGGGAGATGGCTATTTTATTGACGATTTCGCCCTGCCGGACCAGCGTGATGCGGTCGAGCAGTTTGTGACAATGGGCGCAATGCGTCTGGCTGTGTTTAAAGTCTTTCAAATAGCGGCTTAAAGGCCGTCTTTTTGCTTGCTGCACCGTCATGATAACTCCTGGTTGTCATTGCTTGTGCGGCACTTTTCAGGAGCGATGAATTCACCACTAACCTATAACTTACCCAGGCGGCTCTTCAGACGTTTAATGGCCTGACTGTGCAACTGGCTGACGCGCGACTCGCCGACCTCCAGAACCGCGCCGATCTCTTTAAGATTCAGCTCTTCCTGGTAGTACAGCGTCAGCACCAGCTGTTCGCGCTCCGGCAAGGCTTCAATGGCCTCCATCACGCGCTGGCGCAGGTTGCTGTCCAGCAGTTGTTGCAGCGGATTTTCCCGTTGATGTTCGTCTGACACCAGCTCAATACCGTCGCCATGCTCCTCGTGATACTCGTCCCACGAGAAGATCTGGCTATTATTGGTATCCAGCAGCATCTGACGATAATCTTCAACCGGTATGCTGAGATGCTGCGCAACTTCGGTTTCGGTTGCGTTACGTCCCAGCCGCTGTTCCAGCTGTCCCATTGCCTGCGCCACTTCGCGCGCGTTGCGACGGACGCTGCGCGGGACCCAGTCTCGACTGCGCAATTCGTCCAGCATCGCCCCGCGAATGCGTTGCACTGCGTAAGTTGTAAATGCCGTTCCTTGCAGAGCATCGTATCGTTCAACGGCATTTAATAACCCAATGCCACCCGCCTGAATCAGATCGTCCAGTTCCACGCTCGCTGGCAAGCGCACCTGAAGGCGTAATGCTTCATGACGCACCAGAGGTACATAACGCTGCCATAGCGAGTGTTTATCCATTACACCTTCAGCGGTATAGAGTGTGTTCACGATAAACAGCCCTGCGTTAATGAGTTATCGGCATGATTATCCGTTTCTGGAGGGCTTTTAATCGGATGAATAGTGGGTGAAATGGGGGGTTATTTAGCAGTTACAGCAGATCGGAGCAGTGAAAAAACCCCGCCGAGGCGGGGTTGGACAGGTCAGAGAGGCGATTAGCCCTGCAGCAGAGACAGGATCTGCTGTGGTACCTGGTTAGCTTTGGACAGCACGGAGTTACCAGCCTGCTGGATGATCTGCGCTTTAGACATGTTCGACACTTCGGTCGCATAGTCAGCGTCCTGAATACGGGACTGCGCTTCAGACAGGTTGGTAGTGGTGTTGTTCAGGTTGGTAACGGCGGAATCCAGACGGTTCTGCACGGCACCCAGAGAAGAACGGAATTTGTCGACCTGAGAAATCGCGTCGTCCAGCGCTGCCAGTGGAGATGTAGTCGGAGCATTTTTGTTATCATCTACCGCGTCAGTCCCAACTGTTACGACCGCTTTTGCAGCAACAGGAGCATCTGGATCAGTATTATCTGCTTTCGTGAAAGCAACGGTTGCTTTTACAAAATTACCATCAGCATCTTTGGTAGCATACTGTGTTTCATTCGAGGTATCAGTATAGGAGTAAAGCTCAACTGCTTTACCGGCAGTATCAGCAATATTTGCTTTAGCAACAGTAACATCATCAGCACCATCTTTACCTGATATTGATGCACCAACTTTCTCGAAGCCCTTGCTTACGTTGAAGCCTTCAAGACCCAGGGCTTTACTATCAATTTTCTGGAGGTCAATAGTAATTGTCTGACCGTCGTTAGCGCCAACCTGAACATCAATTTTAGCTTTTGCTCCTGACAGCACGCTTACGCCGTTGAACTGGGTCTGTTCAGATACACGGTTAATTTCGTCCAGACGGGATTTGATTTCGTCCTGGATTGAAGAAAGGTCGGAATCAGAGTTAGTACCGGTAGTGGCCTGAACGGTCAGCTCACGTACACGCTGTAAGTTGTTGTTGATCTCAGACAGTGCACCTTCAGTGGTCTGCGCCAGAGAGATACCGTCGTTGGCGTTACGCGCAGCCTGGGTCAGGCCTTTGATGTTAGAGGTGAAGCGGTTAGCAATCGCCTGACCCGCTGCATCGTCTTTCGCGCTGTTGATACGCAGACCAGAAGACAGACGCTCGATTGAGCTGGACAGTGCAGACTGGTTTTTGTTGATGTTGTTCTGAGTGATCAGCGAGAGGCTGTTGGTATTAATGACTTGTGCCATGATTCATTTTCCTGTTTATCAAGTCTACGATTAACGTGTTGGGTTTCCACCCGTCGGCTTCGTCGCCGTCAAACCTGTTATCGTCTGGTCGCTGATAACCTTTAGACTTTTTTTTCACAGCACCGATATTTTTCCTGAGCCGCGAAATACCCTTTTCTATCCCCCTTATTCCCGCCATTAAATAAACACAATTAATCGTAAACTTTGCGTCATTCAGGCCGATAACTCCGGTATTCGTTCTACGTGTCGGTACATTAAGGAATTACTATGGCAAGTATTTCAACGCTGGGAATCGGGTCGGGCCTGGATCTGAGCAGCATTCTGGATAGTCTGGAAACAGCAGAAAAAGCAGGCTTAAAGCCTATTTCGGCTCAGCAGACCTCATATACCGCCAAATTAAGTGCCTATGGTTCGTTAAGCAGCGCGCTGGAAAAATTCCAGACCGCGAATACCGCCCTGGGTAAAGCAGATTTGTTTACCGCAACCTCGACGACCAGTAGCAGTACGGCGTTTACGGCCACCACTTCCGGTAGCGCCATTGCCGGGAAATACACGATCAAAGTCACGCAGCTTGCGCAGGCGCAGACGCTGACCAGCCAGCAAACGCAGCTCGACAGTAAATCCGCGATTGCCACCAGCGACAGCACACTCACTATCCAGCAGGGTGGCGATAAAAAGCCGGTTACGATTGATATCAGCGCCGCTAACTCATCATTAACCGGCATTCGCGACGCCATCAATAATGCAAAAGCGGGCGTCAGCGCCAGTATCATTAACGTGGGTGGCGGGGAGTATCGTCTGTCTATTACCTCCGACGACACTGGTGCAGATAACGCCATGAAATTGAGCGTCAGCGGCGACAGCGCGTTGCAGGATTTCTTAGGCTATGACGGTACTGACAGTACCAAAGGCATGGAAGAGAGCGTTACCGCCCAGGATGCTGAACTGTATGTCAACAACGTCAAAATTACTAACAGCAGCAACACCATCAGTAACGCGCTGGAAGATATCACGCTGAATCTGAGCGATGTTACAACGGGTAACCAGACCTTAACCATCACCAAAGATACCTCAAAAGCAGAAACGGCGATTAAAGACTGGGTGACGGCCTATAACACCCTCCAGGATACGTTCAGCAGCCTGACTAAATACACGGCGGTGGACGCTGGCGCTGAAAGTCAGGACACCAGCAACGGCGCGTTGCTTGGCGACTCCACCCTGCGAACCATTCAGACGCAGTTAAAAGGTCTGCTGACCAATACTTCCGGTTCAACCTCTATTAAAACGCTGGCGCAAATTGGCATCACGTCCGACCCGAGCACCGGGCAGTTAGAACTGGATGAAGACAAAATGAAAACCGCGCTGCAAACCGATCCGTCTGGTGTGAAAGATATGATTGTTGGTGATGGTAAAAAAACGGGTGTTACTACTGTCATGGGCAGCAGTCTGACCAGTTGGCTGTCCAAAACCGGCATTATCCAGGCCGCTAAAGACGGCGTGAGTAAAACCCTGAACCATCTGACCGAGCAGTACAACGCCGCCAGCACGCGTATTGATTCACTGGTTACCCGTTATAAAGCGCAGTTCACCCAGCTCGATATTCTGATGAACTCATTAAATTCAACCAGCAGCTATCTGACTCAACAATTTGAGTCTACTGATAGCAGCAAAAGCTAATTAATGCAGGAGACGTCATGTACGGCGCAAAAGGCACGCAAACCTACGCAAAAATTGGAGTGGAAAGCGCAGTGATGAGCGCAAGCCAGCAGCAGCTGGTGACCATGCTGTTTGACGGCGCGCTGAGCGCATTAGTGCGCGCGCGCCTGTTTATGCAGGACAACAATCTGGAAGGAAAAGGACTGTCTCTTTCGAAAGCGATTAACATCATCGAAAACGGCCTGAAAGTGGGTCTTGATGAGGAGAGTCGTGACGAGTTAACGCAAAACCTGCTGGCGCTCTACGCCTATATGGTAAGACGCCTGCTGCAAGCGAATCTTCGCAATGACGTTAACGCTGTCGAGGAGGTTGAAGGTCTGCTGCGCAACATCGCAGAGGCCTGGAAGGAATCGTTACTTATGCCTAATTTGATTCAGGATCCTGTCTAATGAACCACGCACCGCAACTGTATACCTCGTACCAGCAGCTGCTTGAACAAAGTAACGTCATGCTGCGCCTTGCCACCGAAGGATTGTGGGAGGAATTAATCGCTACAGAAATGGATTACGTCAGTGCGGTGCAAAAACTCGCGCAGCTTACGCAACAGGTTGCCCCTTCTGCCGTGACGCAGGAACAGCTTCGCCCCCTGTTGCGGGTGATTTTGAGTAACGAAAGTGAAGTAAAACGGCTGCTGCAAATCAGAATGGATGAACTGGCAAAACTGGTGGGCCAGTCCTCCATTCAGAAATCCGTTCTCACCGCCTATTCTAAACAGGGCGGGCACGTGCTGGTCCCGCAGGATAATCTCGACACCAGCCATTAAGTTTGCTTATCACCCTGCCGCACGGCGCGAGAAAAATAATCTGACTCGTGCCAGGCGCTTTTCAACCGTATATCCCATACTTGTGACACCTGGTTACATGGAGATTACGTATGCGCAACCCCACGTTGTTGCAATGCTTTCACTGGTATTACCCTGACGGCGGCAAACTTTGGCCTGAAATAGAAGAGCGCGCTGCCACGCTCAACGATATTGGTATCAATATGATTTGGTTGCCCCCGGCCTATAAAGCCGCGTCGGGCGGGTATTCGGTCGGTTACGATACCTACGATTTATTCGATTTGGGCGAGTTCGATCAGAAAGGGTCGGTTGCGACAAAATATGGCGACAAGCAGCAGTTACTGTCCGCCATTGAGGCATTGCGACAGAATGACATCGCCGTCTTACTGGATGTCGTGGTGAATCACAAAATGGGGGCCGATGAAAAGGAGCACGTTCAGGTGCAGCGGGTAAACGAACAGGATCGTACGCAGATAGATGATGAAATCATCGAATGCGAAGCCTGGACGCGTTACACCTTTCCGGCACGTGAGGGCAAATATTCGCAGTTCGTCTGGGATTACAAATGCTTCAGCGGAATCGATCATATTGAGAATCCGGATGAAGACGGCATTTTTAAAATCGTTAATGACTACACTGGCGACGGCTGGAACGACCAGGTGGATGACGAGCTGGGCAACTTCGATTATCTGATGGGTGAAAATATCGATTTTCGCAATCATGCGGTGACCGAGGAGATTAAGTACTGGGCGCGCTGGGTAATGGATGAGACGCAGTGCGACGGTTTCCGTCTCGACGCGGTGAAGCATATTCCGGCGTGGTTCTATAAAGAGTGGATCGATCACGTGCAGGAAGTGGCACCGAAGCCGCTGTTTATCGTGGCAGAATACTGGTCGCATGAAGTGGAAAAACTTCAGCAGTATATCGATCAGGTCGAAGGCAAAACCATGCTTTTCGACGCCCCACTGCATATGAAGTTTCACGAGGCGTCACTTCAGGGTCGCGATTACGACATGACGCAGATCTTCACCGGGACATTAGTGGAAGCCGATCCGTTCCATGCGGTAACGCTGGTGGCAAACCACGATACCCAGCCGCTTCAGGCGCTGGAAGCCCCGGTCGAAGCCTGGTTTAAGCCGCTGGCCTACGCGCTGATCCTGCTACGGGAAAACGGTGTACCGTCAGTATTCTATCCGGATCTGTTTGGTGCCAGCTATGAAGACACCGGTGGTGACGGTAACACGTATCAGATTGAGATGCCGATTATCGAACAGCTGAGCGAACTGATTATGGCCCGCCAGCGCTTCGCCCACGGTATTCAGACGCTGTATTTTGACCATCCGAACTGTATCGCGTTTAGCCGCAGCGGCACCGACGAAGCGGCTGGCTGCGTGGTGGTGATGTCCAACGGCGACGATGGCGAAAAAACCATCGAGCTTGGTGAAAATTACGGTAACAAACGCTGGTGTGATTTCCTCGGCAACCGCGAGGAAGTGGTCGAGACCGACGACCAGGGTACGGCAACGTTCCTGTGCAACGGCGGCAGCGTCAGCGTATGGGTGCTGGAGGACGTGCTGTAGAGTCAGAAAGCGGGTGGTTGGTCTTCGGACATTACCACCCTCTGCACAGATAGCTCAAAGCGTCCATAACGTGGTTGTGATGCCGGATGGCGGCTTCGCCTTATCCGGCCTACAGGTTATCCAGCCTGGACGTCGCCCCGTAGGCCCGGTAAGCGCCAGCGCCAACGGGCATTTCAGCCGGCCGGGCTGAATCCACGTATAGCCACGTTGGGTGACTCATCCTCAACGGTAAACCCGGTTTTTCTTCTCTTTCGCTTTTACGCCTTCGACTTTCTCCGCCGCAGGCTTCGCCACTGCCGGTTGAGCCGACAGCGGATTTTTTGCCAGATAATCCGCGCATTCCTGCGTCGGGCGGTCGACACGATGCAGCGTCATACCGGCATATTCCAGCTCTGCCCCGCTACGCTCCAGGTTGTAAACCTCAAGTTTATTCGTGACGTTGTAATAATCATCTGACCGCTTCATCAATTTGCCCGGCAGCGCAATCACCCGTTGCCACTGGCGGCAGTCGAGGGTATCGCCCTCACGCGTCACAATCAGACTGGCTATCGCTTCCGGACTGACCAGCTTGCTCTGCGGGCCGCTTGACTGCCAGTACCCCACCAGATCGCCAGGCGCAGGCGTTTTCACCACGTCCTCATAGTTATCGACCTGGGCACAGCCTGTCAGGGCCAGCAGCAGGCCGGCAAACGCTACTTTTTTCATCATCTATCCTGCAACGAACAAAAAAATCATTGTGGCATTAAAGCCCTGAGCCTGCCAGCCATTCACCACGCGCGTTATAAATTGATCTCATCGACATTTTGTCTTTTTTCCATTAGTCATATTTATCATTTCGCGTAATATCCCCTCTTCTCCAGCACCCTCTCATCGTGCGTATTACATCCTTCTGAGTTCAGAGGCAATATTAATGACCTGGCAACACTTCAAACAGGCTTACCTGATTAAATTCTGGGCACCTGCTCCCGCCGTTATCGCAGCGGGTATTCTCTCCACCTATTATTTTGGTATTACCGGCACCTTCTGGGCCGTGACCGGCGAATTTACCCGCTGGGGCGGACAGTTACTCCAGTTGGCCGGTGTCCACGCCGAAGAATGGGGATATTACAAACTTATTCATCTTGACGGTTCGCCCTTAACCCGCATCGACGGGATGATGATTATCGGCATGTTTGGCGGCTGTTTTGCGGCGGCGCTGTGGGCCAATAACGTTAAATTGCGTCTCCCGCGTAGCCGGATCCGTATTTTCCAGGCTGTTGCGGGCGGCATTATTGCGGGTTTCGGCGCGCGTCTGGCGATGGGCTGTAATCTTGCCGCGTTTTTCACCGGTATTCCTCAGTTCTCCCTGCACGCCTGGTTTTTCGCGCTGGCTACGGCGTTAGGATCGTGGTTTGGCGCACGCTTCACTCTACTGCCGATCTTCCGTATTCCGGTCAAAATGCAGAAAGTCTCCGCCGCGTCGCCGCTGACGCAAAAACCGGAACAGGCGCGTCGCCGTTTCCGCCTCGGGATGCTGGTCTTCATCGGCATGCTGGGCTGGGCACTCCTGACGGCGATGAATCAGCCGAAGCTGGGCCTGGCGATGCTGTTTGGCGTAGGCTTTGGTCTACTGATCGAACGCGCGCAGATCTGTTTTACTTCAGCGTTCCGCGATATGTGGATCACCGGACGCACCCATATGGCGAAGGCCATCATCTTCGGTATGGCGGTGAGCGCCATCGGCATCTTCAGCTACGTGCAGCTGGGCGTTGAGCCGAAAATCATGTGGGCCGGGCCAAACGCGGTGCTTGGCGGCCTGCTGTTTGGCTTCGGCATTGTGCTGGCGGGCGGCTGCGAAACTGGCTGGATGTACCGCGCGGTAGAAGGCCAGGTTCACTACTGGTGGGTCGGGCTGGGTAACGTTATCGGCTCGACGATCCTCGCGTATTACTGGGACGATCTCGCTCCGACGCTTGCTACCCGCTGGGATAAGGTGAATTTACTGAATACCTTTGGCCCGCTCGGCGGTCTGCTGATGACCTACGCCATGCTGTTTATCGCGCTGATGTTGATTATCGGCTGGGAGAAACATTTCTTCCGCCGTAAAACGCTTCCGGTTACCGATGTTAAGGAGATGGCATGAAAACGATAGTTCCGGATTACCGTCTTGATATGGTCGGCGAGCCCTGTCCTTATCCGGCGGTGGCTACCCTGGAAGCACTGCCGCAATTAAAAAAAGGTGAGATCCTGGAAGTGGTCAGTGATTGTCCGCAGTCGATCAATAACATTCCGCTTGATGCGCGTAATCACGGCTATACGGTGCTGGATATTCAGCAGGATGGCCCAACGATTCGTTATTTGATTCAGAAGTAAACCAACCGGCCGGGGAAATCACCCCGGCCATGGCAATATTTGAAGCTCTTTTTCTCCGGCGATCCGGCGCTGATGATTTGCAAAAGTAAAACGATCGGTTTACTTTTAAAGTATGCGAAAGAGAGACGATATCCTTCAGGCCGCCGAGCGGCTGTTCTATGAAAACGGGTTTCATACCACCAGCACTGACCAACTCTGTCAGGAAGCGAAGGTGTCCACCCGCACCTTTTACCGTTACTTTCCTTCCCGGGAAATCTTAACTGAAGCGGTGATGGCGGCACGCCAGCAGCGTTTTTTTGAGGGTCTACACTCTCCAGATCATCCGCAGGCGATTAGCCAGCTGTTCTTATTACTGGAGCAGTGGATGCGCGAGTATGGTGCGTCCGGATGTTTCTTTATCAAAGCCTGGGGAGAATATGCCCGGGAGGATGTGCGGCTGTCCGCGCTGGCGCTGGATTTTCGCTACGCGCTGCGTCGCTATATCGCCAGTTGCCTCGGCAGCAGCGACGCGGCGCTAGCGGATACCATCTGGATACTGTTTGAAGGTGCCATTACCTCGGCATTGATTACCGGTCCTGAAGCCGCTAGCCGCGCGGGTAAGGCCGCTCTGTTCCTTCTCGCGCACGGCAAGGAGCAATCATGAAATCGTCCCTGCCGCTGGCCATCACTGGCTTTGCCCTGATCGCCATCACCTACGGACTGGCGCGTTTCTCATGGGGATTGATGCTACCTGCGGTTAATCACGATATCCCGTTGAGCGCATCACAGGCGGGGATGATTGCCGCTTCCAGCTTTGCTGCCTACTGTATTGCCGTACTGGGCGCGTCATCGCTGAGCGCACGGTATGGCTCCCGGTTGTCCGCTATCATCACGGCGCTTTGCGCGGCGGCGGGATTACTGCTGATGGCGATGGCCACCTCTCCTGCCCTGTTGGGCTTCGGCCTGTTTATTGCAGGCTTAAGCCCCGGCCTGGCATCGCCGTCACTGGCGGATGCAGTGAGCCTGCGAGTGGCTGAGCATCGCCAGCCGCAGGTCAATACGTTAATTAATGCGGGTACCGGCGCGGGTATTATTCTGTCGGTACCGATCTTATTCTTTATGCCTGGTGGCTGGCGTGCCGCCTGCGTGGTATTTGCGCTCATTTCGCTGGCCTGCCTGCTACTGGTCGTGCGCTATCTCCCCGCAGAAAAACGACCGAAAGACCGAAACGGTGCTCGTTTACTGTCCCCTGCCATCAGGCGTCTGGCGATTATTGCGTTTATCAGCGGTTTTGCCAGCGCGGCGTGGTGGAGTTTTGGTCCGCAGATCCTGCAACAGCAACTGCATGTCGAAAGCACGATGACCAGTATGCTATGGCTACTGAGCGGCGGTGCAGGGATCCTGGGCATTTTTACCGGACCGTTAATCCGTCGTCATGGCATTAACGCCGTCTACCGTGTGGCACTGCTTTTTATGGTAATACCGTTACTGATCCTGACGTTCAGTCATGGATTTAATAACGGATTGTATGCTGCCGTGGCACTGGCTGGCGTGGGCTATATCACACTCTCAGCCGTGCTGTTGGTAAGCGGCGCAGCGGCCATCCCGAACGCTCCCGCCACTGGCGTCGGTATTGCCTTTTTTACGCTGGCGGCGGGACAGGCTGTCGGCGCACTTATTTTCGGCAGGCTGTATGTCGATACAGGGGCCTCTGTCTCGCTCAGCCTTTTTGCTGTTATCGGCGCATTGATGCTGTTTTTTACGCCGCCTGCGCAATCCGATCCGTGTTTCTGCCTTAAACCCCCATCGCCATAATATCCTGATACGCCGCAATCAGTTTATTACGCACCTGAATACCCATTTGCAGCGACACCGACGATTTTTGCAGATCGGTCATCACGTCATTCAGCGCCACGCCCGGCTCACCCAGCGAAAATTTTTCTGCCTGCACGCGGGCGGCATTTTGCGTATCGCTGATCCGGTCGATGGCGGCGTGAAGCTGCCCGGCAAAGCCGACGGTTGGCTCATTTTGCACGCTCTGATTACGCGCGATGCTGGCGGTTGCCTGTAAGGTGCTAAGCACCCCTTCAATACCCTGAACGGCCATTATTTACCCCTGGTGAAATTCAACGCGGTGAGATTACCAGTTTGTCAATGGGATAAAGGCGTTAAATAACGTAGAAAAAACAGGTTATTTCGCCCATCGAAAATCCAAAACCGACAAATAATGGCGGGGCTAACAGTATGCGTTTGCCGACCCGGGAGTCAGTTTTGTTTCACTACACGTTTACCGCCATCCACCAGGATTTACGAGGTGCGCAATGAGCGCGGCTGCATCGACAACGCCACAAACGAAAACCGCTGAGTGGATCAATCGCCTGCGCGCTAACCCCAAAATTCCGCTGATGGTAATAAGCGCCGCTGCCGTGGCCGTTATTGTCGCCATGGTGCTGTGGGCAAAAAGCCCCGACTACCGCACCCTATTCAGCAATTTGTCCGATCAGGACGGCGGGGCCATCGTCCAGCAATTAACGCAGATGAACATCCCCTACCGCTTTGCCGATAACGGCGGCGCGCTCGAAGTCCCGGCGGATAAAGTTCATGAGCTGCGTCTGCGTCTGGCGCAGCAAGGGCTGCCGAAAGGTGGCGCGGTCGGTTTTGAGCTGCTGGATCAGGAAAAGTTCGGCATCAGCCAGTTCAGTGAGCAGGTTAACTACCAGCGTGCGCTGGAGGGTGAACTGGCACGCACCATCGAAACTCTCGGGCCGGTAAAAACCGCGCGTGTGCATCTGGCGATGCCAAAGCCCTCGCTGTTCGTGCGCGAGCAAAAATCCCCTTCGGCCTCGGTGACGGTGAACCTGGAACCGGGCCGGGCGCTGGATGAAGGGCAAATCAGCGCCGTGGTCCATCTGGTCTCCAGCGCGGTGGCGGGTCTGCCCGCGGGTAACGTGACGCTGGTCGATCAGGGGGGTCATCTGCTGACCCAATCCAATACCAGCGACCGGGCGCTGAACGATGCACAATTAAAATATGCCTCCGATGTAGAAGGCCGCGTCCAGCGCCGCATCGAATCTATCCTTGGCCCTATCGTCGGTAACGGCAACGTCCATGCGCAGGTAACCGCGCAGATCGATTTCGCCGATAAAGAACAGACCGAAGAGCAATACCACCCGAACAGCGACAGCAGCCAGGCGGCGATGCGCTCTCGTCAGTTAAACCTCAGTGAGCAAAATGGTAGCGGCAGCGTGGGCGGCGTGCCGGGCGCGCTGTCCAATCAGCCTGCGCCAGCTAATACCGCGCCGATTGCCAATCCGCCGACAACCACTGCGCAGAACGGCCAACAAAATGCGCAGCAAAACACGCAGTCCACGTCGACCGCGAACAATACCGCCGGTCCGCATAGTTCTCAGCGTAACGAAACCACCAACTATGAAGTTGACCGGACTATCCGCCACACCAAATTAAACGTTGGGGATGTACAGCGACTTTCTGTCGCCGTGGTGGTGAATTATCGCACGCTGACCGATGGCAAGCCGCTGCCGCTGACCGCCGATCAGATGAAACAAATTGAAGATCTCACCCGTGAAGCAATGGGTTTCTCCACTACCCGCGGCGACACGCTGAACGTCGTGAACTCGCCGTTCAGCGCCGTGGATGAAACCGGCGGTGAACTGCCGTTCTGGCAACAACAGTCGTTTATCGATCAGTTGATGATCGCCGGACGCTGGCTGCTGGTGCTGCTGGTTGCGTGGCTGCTGTGGCGTAAAGCGGTGCGTCCACAGCTGGTGCGCCGTCAGGAAGAGATCAAAGCCGTGCAGGAAGAAGCACAGGTGCGTCAGGAAAGCACCAGCACAGTAGATGGTGTTGAAGTTCGCCTGACGAAAGATGAACTGACCCAACAGCGTCGCGCCAATCAGCGTATGGGCGCGGAAGTGATGAGCCAGCGTATTCGTGAGATGTCAGATAACGATCCGCGCGTCGTCGCGCTGGTCATTCGCCAGTGGATGAATAACGAACATGAGTAGTCTAACCGGAACGGAAAAAAGCGTCATTTTGCTGATGACCATTGGTGAAGATCGTGCGGCGGAGGTGTTTAAACATCTCTCCAACCGCGAGGTCCAGCACCTGAGTTCGGCGATGGCCAACGTGCGGCAAATCTCCAACAAACAGCTGACGGAAGTGCTGGGCGAGTTTGAGCAGGAGGCGGAACAGTTCGCCGCGCTCAACGTCAACGCCAGCGAATACCTGCGGTCGGTACTGGTCAAGGCGCTGGGCGAAGAACGCGCCGCCAGCCTGCTGGAAGATATTCTCGAAACCCGCGAAACGTCGAGCGGTATTGAAACGCTCAACTTTATGGAGCCGCAGAGTGCCGCGGATCTGATTCGCGACGAGCATCCGCAGATTATCGCCACCATTCTGGTGCATCTCAAACGCGGTCAGGCAGCGGATATTCTGGCGCTGTTCGACGAACGCCTGCGCCACGATGTGATGCTACGTATTGCCACCTTCGGCGGCGTCCAGCCTGCCGCGCTGGCGGAGCTGACGGAAGTGCTCAACAATCTGCTCGACGGTCAGAATCTCAAGCGCAGCAAAATGGGCGGCGTAAGAACCGCAGCCGAAATTATCAACCTGATGAAAACGCAGCAGGAAGAGGCCGTTATCTCTGCCGTGCGTGAATTCGACGGCGAACTGGCTCAAAAAATCATCGACGAGATGTTCCTGTTCGAAAACCTGGTCGAAGTGGACGACCGCAGTATTCAGCGTCTGTTGCAGGAAGTGGATTCCGAATCGCTGCTGGTGGCGCTCAAAGGGGCCGAGCAGCCGCTGCGCGAGAAGTTCCTGCGCAATATGTCGCAACGTGCCGCCGATATCCTGCGCGACGATCTCGCCAACCGCGGTCCGGTCCGCCTGTCGCAGGTGGAAAACGAGCAGAAAGCGATTCTGCTGATTGTCCGTCGTCTGGCGGAAACTGGCGAAATGGTGATCGGCAGCGGCGAGGATACCTATGTCTGATCAACTGCCGTGGAAAATCTGGCAGCCTGACAGCCTGTTCGCGCCGTTGACCGAGGCTGCGCCGTTCGAGGATGACGAGCCAACGTCGTTGCCGCCTCAGGAGGAGATTTCTCCCGAACAGCAGCTTCAGCAGCAGCTGGCGCAGCTCCAAATTCAGGCCCATGAACAGGGCTACGCTGCCGGGATGGCTGAAGGACGCCAGACGGGTCATGTGCAGGGGTATCAGGAAGGGCTGGCGCAGGGTCTGGAACAGGGGCAGCTTCAGGCGCGTCAGTTGCAGGAACCGCTGCACGCGCGAATGCAGCAACTGGTGAGTGAATTCCAGAATACGCTGGATGCCCTCGACAGCGTGATTGCCTCACGTCTGACGCAGATGGCGCTAACGGCGGCACGGCAGATTATTGGTGAAATGCCAGTAGTGGATAACCACGGCTTAATTAAACAGATCCAGCAGTTACTTCAGCAGGAGCCGTTGTTCAGCGGCAAGCCGCAGCTGCGCGTCCATCCGGACGATTTGCAGCGCGTGGAAGACATGCTCGGCGCGACGCTCAGCCTGCACGGCTGGCGGCTGCGCGGCGATACCACGCTGCATCCCGGTGGCTGTAAAGTCTCCGCCGACGAGGGCGATCTGGATGCCAGCGTCGCGACGCGCTGGCAGGAACTGTGCCGCCTGGCGGCACCGGGAGCCTGTTAATGACCTCCCGCCTCAGCCGCTGGCTGCAAACGCTGGATAACGTTGAAGCCAAAATGGCCCAGCTACCGTCCGTGCGCCGTTACGGTCGGCTGACCCGCGCTACCGGGCTGGTGCTGGAAGCCACGGGGCTCCAGCTACCGCTGGGCGCAACCTGCATTATTGAGCGTCAGGACCGGGGTGAAACGCAGGAAGTCGAAAGCGAAGTGGTTGGCTTTAACGGTCAGCGGCTGTTTTTAATGCCACTGGAAGAAGTCGAAGGCATTCTGCCCGGCGCGCGCGTTTATGCCCGTAACAACAGCGGCGATGGCCTGCACAGCAGCAAGCAGTTGCCGCTCGGCCCGGCACTCCTCGGGCGTGTCCTGGACGGCGGCGGCAAACCGCTCGACGGCCTCCCCTCCCCGGATACCACCGAAAGCGGGGCGCTGATCACTCAGCCGTTTAACCCGCTGCAACGTACCCCGATTGAACACGTGCTGGATACCGGCGTGCGTCCCATTAACGCCCTGCTCACCGTTGGCCGTGGGCAGCGTATGGGACTGTTTGCCGGTTCCGGCGTCGGTAAAAGCGTCCTGCTGGGCATGATGGCGCGTTACACCGAAGCGGATGTGATAGTGGTGGGGCTTATCGGCGAGCGTGGGCGTGAAGTCAAAGACTTTATCGAAAACATTCTCGGCCCGGAAGGTCGCGCCCGCTCGGTGGTGATTGCCGCTCCGGCAGACGTCTCGCCCCTGCTGCGAATGCAGGGCGCAGCTTACGCCACGCGTATCGCCGAAGATTTTCGCGATCGCGGCCAGCATGTGCTGCTGATTATGGATTCCCTCACCCGCTACGCGATGGCGCAGCGTGAAATTGCGCTGGCCATCGGTGAACCGCCTGCCACCAAAGGTTATCCGCCCTCCGTTTTCGCCAAACTGCCAGCGCTGGTGGAACGCGCCGGGAACGGGATCACCGGCGGCGGGTCAATTACCGCCTTCTATACCGTGCTCACCGAGGGCGACGATCAGCAGGACCCGATTGCAGATTCCGCACGCGCCATTCTCGACGGCCACATCGTTCTCTCCCGCCGTCTGGCGGAAGCAGGCCACTATCCGGCGATTGATATTGAAGCTTCCATCAGCCGTGCGATGACTGCGCTGATTGATGAACGGCACTATGCACGGGTGCGTAATTTTAAACAGCTGCTCTCCAGTTTTCAGCGCAACCGCGATCTGGTCAGCGTGGGAGCCTATGCCAGAGGCAGCGATCCGCTGCTCGACCGGGCCATTGTGCTCTGGCCGCAGCTGGAGGCGTTTTTACAGCAGGGTATCTTTGAAAAAGCAGGCTGGGAAGAGTCGCTCCAGGCGCTGGAACTGATTTTCCCCACGGCGTAATGAGGCGGGAGAACGAACGTGACGCAGAATAGCGCATTAGCCACCTTAAAAGATCTGGCAGAAAAAGAGGTCGATAACGCCGCGCTGCGGCTGGGGGAAATGCGTCGAGGCTGTCAGCAGGCGCAGGAACAGTTACAAATGCTGATGAATTATCAGGATGAGTATCAGTCGAGCCTTAACACCGATATGAGCCACGGGATCGGCAGCCAGCGCTGGCAAAACTTTCAGCAATTTATTCAGACGCTGGAAAAAGCCATTGACCAGCATCGCCAGCAGTTAGCGCAGTGGAACCATAAAGTCGATCAGGCGCTCGGCGTCTGGCGTGAGAAAAAACAGCGCCTCCAGGCATGGCAGACGCTTTCGGACCGACAGGACTCTGCCGCGCTGCTGGCGGAGAACCGTCTCGATCAAAAAAGAATGGACGAGTTTGCGCAACGTGCAACCCAAAGGAAATACGAGTGATCACATTGCCTGATATCAGCGTCAGCGACGCGAACATTACCCCCGGCGGACTGTCTGGCAAGAGCACAGACGGCGCGCAGGATTTTCTCGCTCTGTTGGCCGGGGCACTGGGCGGCGAGAGCGCTCCGGCAACGCTGGCAGACGTACAGGACTTACGTCCGGGTGCGCAGAATGCCCGCAAGAGCGGCCTCACGCTCAACGATCTCCAGGCCCGCATCGAGGGTGAAACGCTGACCGATCTGAGCGATATCCGCACCCTGCTGAGCGGGCTGACGCTGGGCCAAAAACCAGTGGTCAGCAGCGAGGCAACGGAAAAAGACCTCCCGCCAGCGGAGGTCCATGAAGATGATCTTACCGATCTCAGTGCGTTAATGGCGATGCTGCCGCCACCGTCCACCCCAGCGCCGACGACGACGCAGCCGGCAGCGCCCGAAGCGACGCCTGCGCTAACGGGCAACGTTCCGCTGAAAGGGAATGTGGGTGGCGATAAAGCATCATCACTGAAAGAGGTTACCGCTGAAGCTCCGTCACGGACACAGACAACGATCGACGCGCAGCCATTCACGGCGGCACAAAGTAACGCAGCGGTCCGCGTTGAAACGGAGAGTACCCCCTCTCCCGTTGCCACCACACCTAACGTGGCACCCATCATCAGCCCGACAATGACCCCGGCACCAGCACACGCGGCGGCCATTGCCACCGTCAGCGCCCCGCTGGGCAGCCCGGACTGGCAGCAGACGGTGAGCCAGCACATTACGCTGTTTACCCGCCAGGGCCAGCAGACCGCCGAGCTGCGTCTGCATCCGGAAGACTTAGGGCAGGTACAAATTACCCTGAAAATGGACGATAACCAGGCACAGCTACAGATGGTCTCCCCGCACAGCCACGTCCGCGCTGCGCTGGAAGCCGCGCTGCCGATGCTGCGCACGCAACTGGCTGAAAGCGGCATACAGCTTGGTCAGAGCAGCATCAGTAGCGAAAGTTTTGCCGGGCAGCAGCAGTCGTCCTCTCAGCAACAGTCGGCTCGCCATAATCCGACTGGCGGCCAACTGGATGCGCAGGAGGATGAATTGCTTAACGTGCCTGCCAGTCTGCAATCGCGCTCAAGCGGCAGCAGCGCGGTCGACATCTTTGCTTAAACGCCAGAGGTAGCGTGATTATTCTCGTCTGTTCCACGCTTTGACCAACAGCGGACACGGGATAATCACCCCATAAGCAGTACCGAAACAGGAAGCACGTATCAGATGACCGACTCCGCCATCACCACCAAAAAAAGCAAACGCGCCATTTGGATCCCGCTGCTGGTGTTAATCACCCTCGCCGCGTGCGCCACCGCAGGCTACAGCTACTGGCGTATGCAGCAGCAGCCCGCCGCACATGTTACCGCGGAAGCGCCACCGCCTGCCGCGCCGGTCTTTTTTGCGCTGGATACCTTTACCGTCAATTTAGGCGATGCGGATCGCGTTCTGTATGTCGGCATTACCCTGCGCCTGAAAGATGAAGCCACCCGCGCGCGTCTTAACGAATATCTGCCGGAAGTCCGCAGCCGCCTGCTGCTGCTGTTTTCCCGCCAGGATGCCAGCCAGCTTGCCAGCAGTGAGGGCAAACAAAAACTCGTTGCTGATATCAAGAGCACCCTGGCACAGCCGCTGATCGCCGGGCAACCGGGGCAGGAAGTGACTGACGTTCTCTACACAGCCTTTATTTTACGGTAACGGCATGGGCGACAGCATTCTTTCTCAGGCCGAAATTGACGCGCTGCTGAACGGCGACAGCGATAAAACCGACGAACCGCAGCCGGGGAAATCGGCCGACAGCGACATTCGTCCCTACGATCCCAACACCCAGCGTCGCGTGGTGCGCGAGCGTTTACAGGCGCTGGAGATCATTAACGAACGCTTTGCCCGCCAGTTCAGGATGGGGCTGTTCAACCTGCTGCGTCGTAGCCCGGACATTACCGTTGGCGCGATCCGCATTCAGCCGTATCACGAATTTGCGCGCAACCTGCCGGTGCCAACCAACCTGAACCTGATCCACCTGAAGCCGCTGCGCGGCACCGGGCTGTTTGTGTTCTCGCCGGGGCTGGTGTTTATCGCGGTGGATAACCTGTTCGGCGGCGACGGACGTTTCCCGACCAAAGTCGAAGGTCGTGAGTTTACCCATACCGAGCAGCGCGTGATTAACCGGATGCTGAAGCTGGCGCTGGAATCCTACAGCGACGCGTGGAAAGCGATTCACCCGCTGGACGTGGAATACGTGCGTTCGGAGATGCAGGTGAAGTTTACCAATATCACCACCTCGCCGAACGATATCGTGGTCAATACGCCGTTCCATGTGGAAATCGGCAACCTGACCGGCGAGTTTAATATTTGTCTGCCGTTCAGCATGATCGAGCCGCTGCGCGAAGTGCTGGTTAATCCGCCGCTGGAGAACTCGCGTAGCGAAGATCAGAACTGGCGTGAAAACCTGGTGCGCCAGGTGCAGCACTCTGAGCTGGAACTGATTGCGAACTTTGCCGATATCTCGCTGCGCCTGTCGCAGATCCTGAAACTGAAACCCGGCGACGTGCTGCCCATTGAAAAGCCTGACCGCATTATTGCGCATGTGGACGGCGTCCCCGTGTTGACCAGCCAGTACGGTACGGTCAACGGCCAATATGCGCTACGCGTTGAACATTTGATCAACCCGATTTTGAATTCGCTGAATGAGGAACAGCCCTAATGAGTGACATGAATAATCCTTCTGATGACAACGGCGGATCGATGGACGACCTGTGGGCTGAAGCGTTGAATGAACAGAAAAACCCCGCCGGGAAAAGCGCGACGGACGCGGTTTTTCAGCAGCTGGGCGGCGGCGATGTGAGCGGCACGCTCCAGGATATCGATCTGATTATGGATATCCCGGTCAAACTCACCGTGGAACTGGGCCGCACCCGGATGACGATCAAAGAGTTGCTGCGACTGACGCAGGGTTCGGTGGTGTCGCTGGACGGTCTGGCCGGTGAGCCGCTGGATATCCTGATTAACGGCTATCTGATCGCGCAGGGTGAAGTGGTGGTGGTTGCCGATAAATACGGCGTGCGCATTACCGATATCATCACGCCGTCAGAGCGTATGCGTCGTCTGAGTAAATAAGATGAAAACCCAGGCCACGGTCGTTCAGCCGGCCGTATCCCCTGCCTCGTCGCTGATGCAGGTCAGCGGCGCGTTACTCGGCATTATTTTCCTGATCCTGATGGCCGCATGGCTGTTAAAGCGGGTCGGATTCAGCGGCAAAGGCAACGCGGCACGCGGCCTGAAGGTTAGCGCAGGGGCGACGCTTGGCCCGCGCGAACGGATTGTAATTGTTGAAGTTGAAGACGCCCGCCTGGTGCTCGGCGTGACCGCCGCACAAATTTCGTTATTGCATACGCTGCCCCCCGCTGCACCAGACAGTGCCACGGCAACACCAGCAACCCCCGATTTTTCGTCGATGATGAAAAATCTGCTTAAGCGTTCCGGGAGATCCTGATGCGCCGCATACTTCCCTTTTTGCTGGCCGGACTCTGGCTGGCAGCCCCTGCGGCTATGGCGCAGCTTCCCGGTCTGGTCAGTCAGCCGCTCGCCAACGGTGGTCAGAGCTGGTCGCTGCCGGTGCAGACGCTGGTATTTATCACGTCGCTGACGTTCCTGCCCGCGCTGTTGCTGATGACCACCAGCTTCACCCGCATCATTATCGTTTTTGGCCTGCTGCGTAATGCGCTGGGCACGCCCTCCGCACCGCCGAATCAGGTAATGCTCGGACTGACCTTATTTCTGACCTTTTTCATTATGTCGCCGGTGATCGATAAGATTTATACCGATGCGTATCAGCCCTTCAGCGAAAATAAAATCTCGCTGGATGTGGCGATGGAGAAAGGTGCTCAGCCGCTGCGCGAGTTTATGCTGCGCCAGACGCGTGAAGCCGATCTCGCGCTGTTTGCCCGGCTGGCGAACAGCGGTCCGATTGCCGGTCCCGAAGCCGTGCCGCTGCGCATTCTGCTTCCGGCCTACGTGACCAGCGAACTGAAAACCGCTTTCCAGATTGGCTTCACCATTTTTATCCCGTTCCTGATCATCGACCTGGTGATCGCCAGCGTATTAATGGCGCTGGGGATGATGATGGTGCCTCCCGCCACCATCGCCCTGCCGTTTAAGCTAATGCTGTTTGTACTGGTGGATGGCTGGCAACTGCTGGTCGGCTCGCTGGCGCAGAGTTTCTACAGTTAGGGAGCGCGAAATGACACCTGAATCGGTCATGATGATGGGCACCGAGGCGATGAAAGTGGCCCTCGCGCTGGCCGCGCCTCTGCTGCTGGTGGCGCTGATCACCGGTCTTATTATCAGCATCCTGCAAGCAGCCACCCAGATTAACGAGATGACGCTGTCCTTCATTCCGAAAATCATCGCGGTGTTTATTGCCATTATCGTCGCCGGGCCGTGGATGCTGAATCTGCTGCTGGACTATATGCGCACCCTGTTCAGCAATATTCCCTACATCATCGGATAACCGCCCAATGGTGCAGGTGACGAGCGATCAATGGCTTCACTGGCTGGGCCTCTACTTCTGGCCGCTGCTGCGCGTGCTGGCGCTGATTTCCACCGCCCCCATCTTAAGCGAGAAAAGCGTACCGAAGCGGGTTAAGCTTGGGCTGGGCATCATGATCACCGTCATTATCGCGCCGACACTGCCTGCCACTAACGTTCCGCTGTTCTCTCTTGAAGCACTGGGACTGGGACTGGAGCAAATCCTGATCGGCATTGCGCTCGGGTTTACCATGCAGTTTGCCTTCGCGGCCATTCGTACTGCCGGAGAGATTATCGGCCTGCAAATGGGGCTGTCATTCGCCACATTCATCGATCCGGGCAGTAATTTAAATATGCCGGTCCTGGCGCGATTGATGGATATGCTCGCCCTGCTGCTGTTTCTGACGTTCAATGGTCATCTGTGGCTGATCTCCATGCTGGCAGATACCTTTCACACCCTGCCCATCGGTGGCGAACCGATTAACAGCAACGCCTTTTTAGCTCTCGCCCGCGCGGGTGGGTTGATTTTCCTTAACGGCCTGATGCTGGCGCTACCGGTGATCACTCTGCTGCTGACGCTCAACCTGGCGCTGGGAATGCTCAACAGAATGGCTCCCCAGCTTTCCGTTTTTGTCATTGGCTTTCCGCTGACGCTCAGCGTCGGCATTCTGCTGATGTCGGTGTTAATGCCGTTAATCGCGCCGTTCTGTGAACATTTATTTAGCGAGATCTTTAATTTACTTGCTGACATAATCAGTGAGTTACCGAAAATAACACCCCGATAATTACCAGGTGTTATCTGAGGTTAATCCTAAAATAAAAATTACCGTATACCCTCCACGATATACCAAATGGCTAATCGTTGTTTTAATTCCCATCACATAAACTTATCTGCAATTTAGTTTAAGATGATTCCTGGCAACTTATACGCAACTTTACGGGATAGTGCTCAGGCCTGAAAAACTCTGCCTGTCTTATTAATCTAAAAAATTATTACCACAGGACGTTGTGAAATCGGTAAGGCAATGGGTTAATTATCGTTATGCATTGAGTGAGGGTATGCCATGTCAACGATTATTATGGACTTGTGCAGTTATACCCGATTAGGATTAATCGGATACCTGGCGAGCCGGGGAGTTAAAAGACGCGAGATTGGGGATGCAAAGGACACAGCAGCCCTGGCGGTGGCCTGCGAGGAAAGCCGGCCTGACGTGGTGTTTATTAATGAAGACTGTTTTATCCATGACCCTGAAAGTAGTCAACAAATCAGGCAGATCATTAATCAACACCCCGACACGTTATTCATCGTATTTATGGCGATTGCCAATCTCCATTTCGATGAGTATTTACTGGTGAGAAAGAATTTGTTAATTAGTTCAAAGTCAATCAAACCTGAATCACTGGACGATATTTTGGGTAATTGTCTTAAAAAAGGCAGCGATCATTTTAGCGCAATTAATATGCAGACGCTGTCGTTAAGCCGGACTGAATCTTTTATGCTGCGGATGTGGATGTCAGGGCAAGGGACGATTCAGATTTCAGACCAGATGAATATCAAAGCGAAGACCGTATCGTCACATAAAGGCAATATTAAAAGAAAGATTAAAACGCATAATAAACAGGTTATTTATCATGTTGTCCGATTGACAGACAACGTCACTAACGGGATTTATGTCAACATGCGCTAAGTAATACCACTGGCGGGGCCACCCGCCAGTGGTCCCGAATCAGGCATCCACCTTCTCGACGAAAATGCCGTCATGATGTCCCAGTTCATTAAAAAACCAAATCCCTAACGGATAATCTTCCAGCGACACCAGATACATCGTGCCTTCACTGAACTCTTCGATGGCCAAAACCACACCTGGTCGGCGCGGTCCGCCATCCGTTTTAACCGTCACACGATCGTTTACCTGCATAGTGTCACCTCCACATGGTTTTGTGCCAGTGTAGAACAAAACCGGCCTGCTGGCTGCGTCTGTCGTGACGAATGCTGCTTTTCTGGACGGTCTATACTTAGTCTGTGCGGCAGCCTGTGAGGAAATGTTATGAAAACCGCAAAAGAGTATGACGATACGGCAAAACGTGAGGTCGGCGTTGACGTTGATGCCCTGCTGGCGGCGATCAATGAGATTTGCGAAGGTGAAGTTAAACGCGCTGACGACGGCGATCCGCATCACGCGAGCGTCAACGGGCATGATTATCATACCTGGCGCGAACTGGCCGAAGCGTTTGAGCTGGATATCCACGACTTCAGCGTGAGCGAAGTTAACCGTTAACCGGCACGAAAAAAAACCCGACCCCATCAGGGTCGGGTTGAAGCTTGCGAATGCAAGAAGCACTTTAAAATTCGTTACACCAGGAAATCTGATGTGACATTAAACATATCCGCAATTTTTTTGCATGACAAGAACTATTCGCTATGTGAATAATTCCAAAAGACACGGTTTCTGCCCGGGGGACAATGACAGGTGGCATCACGCCTCGTTTGTTGGGCTCGTTCCCATAAAAAGTGTTCAGCATGCCAAATTGCATTTAGGAATTATCTCAGGCTAATCATGACGGACTGAAAGGAGAAATGTATGCCCGACCTGCGTGAACCGCTGCTGGTATTTACCGATCTGGAAGGCACCCTGCTCGAAAGCCATACCGGGGACTGGCAGCCCGCCGTACCGTGGCTCAACCGGCTAAAAGAGGCTGGTGCGCCAGTGATTTTGTGCAGCAGTAAAACCGCGGCCGAAATGGCGCAAATTCAGCAGGAGACCGGCCTACAGGGGCTGCCTTTTATCGCGGAAAACGGCGCGGTGATCCAGCTTGATGCTGGCTGGCAGGATGATGAGCACTTCCCTCGCCTGATCGCCGGCTCGCCTCAGGTAGAGATTGCCGCTGTTCTGGCAAAACTGCGCGAAAACGAAGGATTTAAGTTCACCACTTTTTCTGACGTGGATGAGCAGATTATTAGCGACTGGACTGGCCTCAACAATGCTCATTCCGCCCTCGCCCGTCAGCAGGAAGCCTCCGAAACGTTAATCTGGCGCGACAGCGATGCGCGGATGAGTGAATTTGCCGCGACCCTGGCCTCATTCGGCCTGCACATTGTTCAGGGCGCGCGTTTCTGGCATGTTCTCGATCAGCGAGGCGATAAAGCCCAGGCGACGATTTTTTTACTCAATAAATACCAGCAGCGCGAAGGCAAACGTCGCACTACCCTGGGGCTGGGCGACGGCCCCAATGATGCGCCTCTGCTGGATGTCGTAGACTATGCGGTGGTGGTGAAAGGCTTAAATCGCGATGGCGTCAGGCTGAAACGTAACGATCCGCAACGCGTTTATCATACCGCGCAGGAAGGTCCGGCGGGCTGGAGTGAAGGAATGGCGCACTTCTTTCCTTCCTTTTAGCCTGCGGAATAAATACGGTTACGCCCGTTTTGTTTGGCCAGGTAAAGGCGACGATCGGCAATGGATTGCAGATATTCAAAATCATAGCGCCCGCGCTCCTCCGTGCTGCTGACGCCCAGCGAGGCGCTGATCCGCAGCGTGGTGTTTTTGCGTATCAGGAACTCTTTCGCGCTAATGTGATTGCGGATCCGTTCAGCGACGCGGATTGCCATCGCCATCGTGGTATTGGGCAGGACAATACAGAATTCCTCGCCGCCCACGCGACCCGCCACATCGTGCTCACGCAGGGCATTGGTGATGAGACTCCCCACATGCGACAGCACGCGATCTCCGGCCTGATGTCCATACTGGTCATTAATACGTTTGAAATGGTCGAGATCGAGTTGAATAACACACAGCGGTTGCTGCGCCAGCTGGCAGGCCAGAACGGCCTCTTCGGCCCGGTCAAATAATGCCCCACGATTGGGTAGCCGCGTTAAGGTGTCATACCATGCCCGCCACTCCAGCGACTCCTGCATCGCGATCATATTGCGCACCATCCGGCGGATCACCACCCACGACAAAATCAAAATGGAGGTAAACACCAGCCATAACAGGCTCAGCGCAATAATAATATTGCCAAACGCGCCGCCAAGACCTTCGCGCAGCGTATGGACATGCAAGACGATGCCATCGAAATTTTTGAGTTTTTGCCAGCTGATATAACCGCTGGTGGTCAGAATGCCCCCGCGCGTATCGTGCCCGATGTCCGCAAGAATACGCTGACGATCCGTTGCGGTAAGGGTGGGTCCGCCTGAGGCGTCCGTCCTGCTCGACGCCAGCCAGACAAGCTGACTGTCGTAGAGTTGCCAGGTGCCCTCGGGTTGATCGCCAATGGCCTCCACCAGCAGCCGCTGCAACGCGCTAACGTCAACATCCATCGCCAGTACGCCATACCAGCGATCGGCCAGGTCCAGGGGAATGCTGGCGGTGATCACCTGCACGCCGCGCGCTTTAGTCTGTTCCGTATACCAGCGGATCCCACGCCCGCGATTATCACGCGCCGACTGGGTAAAAAACCACGGGCTGGTAATCACGCTGGCGTAATACGACGTAATGTCGGCGATGGGCTGTGGATCGCTGGTGACGAAGAAGCCAGCGCGGGAGACATACTGCGTGCGGGACTCAATGCTGTTGCTGCTGGAAGAGAGGTGCAGGAGATAGCCCAGCTCAAGCGCCGCCGTCAGCTCATTATGTAAAAGCGCATCATCCCGGTTCAGATCCGGGCTATGGGTGACAAAGGCATCCGATACGCCGTTCACGGTCAGCAAATGCCGGCTCCCGGACTGTACCGACCACGTATCCTGCTGGCGCTTGCGATCAAACTCATGGCGGGCAATCGACATACTCTTTAGTTGCAGAGGCGTTTTCAGCGCGGCCTGCATACCGTTGCGCAGAAAAAACAGCCTGTCCATATTGAACTGAAGCTGCATATCCATGCCATGTGAGACGCTCTCAAGGCGATTGCGCTGGCTGCTAATATAGTTATCTTCCAGCACCGCGACTTCCCGCCAGGTCAGAAAAGACGAGCAGATCAGAACCACGATAAAACAAAGGCTGACCACCCTACCGGGCGTAAAGCGCAGGCCGAATTGTTTCAGCCACTGAGTTTTTTCCACTACTATCTCGCGCTAAATGCAAACTCCAGGCATCGCCTTATTTGACCAGGATCTTGCTGGGGTGAATAACATGCCCGGCTCGCGGCAGGCCGGGCTTGAGGGGAACGCAGCGACGCGCTTACGGGTCCGGGTGACGGTAAGATAACAACTCTTCTTCCCGAAACGCCTCCTGCTTAACGCCGAAACCGTCATACCAGCGGCACTCCACCATGCCACTGGCATAGCCCGTGACCACCATGCGCCGCTCGCCGTTTTTAGTCATCACTTCATCGCTGACCATAAAGACCATTTTTTGCCTCCGGTATCAGAGTGAAACGTTTTCACCTTAGACGAAATTTTGACGTTTTGCGTACCCGGCGCTGGATATTTAATGAGCAGGCTGGCGCAGGCGAGAGACCATTTTCACTACGGCAACCACGATCAGCCCGAGAATAAATCCGAGCACCAGGTTAACCAGCGACGGAATTAACCACTGGATCGCCGCGCTCTGCTGCTCGTTAAAATGCTCAATAGCATGATGCAGTGGTGCGATACCGTGTACGACAATGCCCCCACCAACGAGGAACATTGCCAGCGTGCCGACAACCGAAAGGATTTTCATCAGCCACGGCGCGATAAACAACAGCGTTTTGCCGGTAGCCTGCGCCAGGGCATTGGCTTTTTCCACCAGCCAGAAGCCCATGTCGTCCAGCTTAACAATAACGGCGACAATGCCATATACGCCAATTGTCACCAGGATGGCAATGCCGGACAAAATCAGTACCTGGGTTAACAACGGCGCTTCGGCGACGATGCCAAGGGTAATGGCTACGATCTCGGCTGACAAAATGAAATCGGTGCGGATTGCACCTTTGACTTTATCGCGCTCGAACGTCTTCGGATCCTGTTTAGCGATGGAGGCTAAACGCTCCTGACGGGCTTCGGGGCTTTCCTTATGTTTGCGCGCATGCAGGGTGTGGAGGATTTTCTCTGCGCCTTCAAAACACAGAAACGCCCCACCGACCATCAGCAGTGGCGTAATCGCCCACGGCAGAAACGCGCTGATCAGCAGCGCCAATGGCACCAGAATCACTTTATTAAGGAGCGAGCCTTTAGCCACTCCCCAGACCACCGGGAGTTCCCGATTGGCACGCACGCCGGAGACCTGCTGCGCATTAAGCGATAAATCATCCCCCAGTACGCCAGCGGTCTTCTTTGCCGCCAGTTTTCCCATCAGCGAGATATCATCCAGCAGGGTGGCAATATCATCTAAAAGCGTTAACAAACTCGATCCGGCCAAAATGTCTTTCCTTCGTTTAAAACTTCTCAAGTCAATAGTATGGAATAAAAGTCGCCGCTCGGGTATAGCAGAATAATGTCAACATTTAATTAACATCCAAATTAAGATTAACCGCTCGCCAGGCGGATAGTTTTGACGTTTACTATATGCGTCCTTTCTTTATGGCTGTGAGGCAGTATGCGTTTCAGGCAACTTTTACCGCTCATGAGTGCGCTTTTCGCACTGTATATTATTTGGGGTTCCACCTATTTCGCCATCAGCATCGGCGTCAAGAGCTGGCCGCCGCTGCTGATGGCTGGCGTGCGTTTTTCGGCGGCAGGCGTGCTGTTGATGGCATACCTGTTAATCACCGGCCACAAACTTCCTGCCCTGCGGCCGATACTGAATGCGGCGCTGATTGGCGTGCTTCTGCTCGCCGTGGGCAACGGTTTTGTCACCATCGCTGAGCACCAGCACGTACCTTCCGGGATTGCGGCGGTAATGGTCGCTACCGTGCCGCTATTTACTCTGTGCTTTAGCCGCTTTTTCGGCATCGCCACCCGCAAGCTGGAGTGGCTGGGCATCGCCATTGGCCTCGCAGGGATTATCCTGCTTAACAGCGGCGGCAACCTGAACGGAAATCCGTGGGGCGCAATTTTAATCCTCATCGGCTCGGTGAGCTGGGCATTTGGATCGGTTTACGGTTCACGCATTGAACTGCCTGTCGGCATGATGGCGGGGGCGATTGAGATGCTGGCGGCAGGCATCGTGCTACTGGCGGCATCGTTTTTAACGGGTGAGAAACTGATCGCGATGCCAGGACTGTCCGGCTTCCTCGCCGTTGGCTATCTGGCGATTTTCGGCTCGGTGATCGCCATCAACGCCTATATGTACCTTATTCGCAACGTCACCCCCGCGATTGCCACCAGCTACGCCTATGTTAACCCGGTGGTCGCCGTTTTACTGGGTACTGGCTTTGGCGGCGAACGTCTCTCGTCGGTGGAATGGCTGGCGCTGGGGGTGATTATTTTTGCGGTGGTGCTGGTCACGCTGGGAAAATATCTCTTTCCGGCGCGTCCCGTTGTAACGCCTTGTGAGATCAAGAAATAATCGGCAGTGGATGAATGCCCTGAGTGTCGATCTGTGCGCTGTCACCGCCGCCGCAGATCCACTCTTCAAGCCGTTCACTCAGGGCGCTATCGCTGAGCTTTTCTCGCCCTCGTAGCGCGCATTCCCAGACGATCAACACTCTCCAGCCCTGCTCTGTCAATCGCTGCACATCCCGCCGGTCACGTTCAACGTTTTTGCCAATTTTTTCCAGCCAGAAGTCCGTGCGGGTCGCGGGAACCTTAAACAGATAGCAGTCATGATGATGCCAGAAACAGCCGTGAGTGAAGATCACACAGCGGTAGTCAGCAATCACAAAATCAGGACGTCCCGGCAGCGAGGCATCCTGTACGGTAAAGGTAAAGCCGGACGCCTCCAGCAACAGCGCCAGCCGCTTTTCAATGGCCGTATCGCGGGTGCCTATTGCCCGCATATTCTTGCTGCGCGTGGCCTTATTATGAACGTCCACCCGACCCGATCCCTTTTTTACGTAGCGCCACCGCCTGCATGATGCGGGGCTTGAGTAATTTTGCCACCGCCGCAAATGCCGGAACCACCACCGAGTTACCAAACTGGCGATACGCCTGGGTATCGGATACCGGGATCCGGAACTGATAGCCCTGCGGCGCTTCAAATCCCATTAACCGGGCGCACTCGCGCGGCGTTAAGCGACGCGGGCGATGCTGTTGATTTACCGCATCATCGAAATTCACCTCGCCCAATGCCCGGTCCCAGCCGCGATCCACAAGAATTTCGGCACCATCTTTGTAATAGCGGGCGGAAAGCGTGCGGGCGACGCTATGCGGATTGGTCGGATCGACCAGACCAAAACCAAAACCGTTGCCACGCGCCTGATGCTTTTTAGCGTAGCGATAAAGGTATTTCCACAGCACTGGCGTCAGGATAAATTTGGCATCCACCACGGGCTCCAGCAGTTCAGCAAAACTCAGCCGTTGCGCAGGGTAAAGGGCCGGAAGGTCGCGCAGCGTAAAACCGTTGTGCAGGTTGAGATCGCGGCGAAAGCCCACCAGCACGATACGTTCGCGATGCTGTGGCAGGAAATGTTGACCATCGACGATTTTCGGATCGTCCGCGCCCATTTCTGCGGCGTCAGACACCTCATAGCCTAAATCATCCAGGGTCTGCATGATAATGCGGAAGGTTTTACCGCCGTCATGGCTCTTCAGGTTTTTGACGTTTTCCAGCACGAAGATCGGCGGACGGCGCGCGTCAATAATGCGCGCCACATCAAAGAACAGTGTTCCCTGGGTATCACAGGCAAAACCGTGTGCGCGGCCAAGCGCATTTTTCTTTGAGACCCCGGCCAGCGAAAAGGGCTGACAGGGAAAGCCTGCCAGCAGCACGTCATGCTGCGGGATCACCTCGCGAATATGCTCTGCCGCCTGTCGATCGCTGACCTGTGGCTGGTGGCTCAGGGTGACGTCACGAATATCTTCATTAAAGTGGTGCTGTTCCGGGTCACAATACCAGTTCGCTTTATACGTACGCACCGCATGTTTGTTCCATTCGCTGGTAAACACGCACTGCCCGCCGATGGCTTCAAAGCCGTGACGGATCCCGCCGATACCGGCAAAGAGATCAACAAAACGGAAAGCATAATGAGGATGATGGGCAGGCGGTGATGGCAACAGCGCCGCAAGGTGGGCCTGTTCATTCTCGCTCAGCCGCTGCCAGGCACGTTCACTGGTCGCCACGCGTTTGAGAATGGCGGGGCTCCAGTGATGTTCACCCAGCGAACTCAGTTCAGCGACCAGCGTTTTGACGTCATAAATCGCCATAACCTGACGCAGCAAGGCGTGTACGCTGGCAGACGGCGCATCCGCAGTCCGGCCAGATGCCGCTGAAATGGAAAGGTTTTCCTGCATAAAATTAACCGGGCAAGATAAATATTTCTCAGAGTATCATAAATTTGCTGCGAGCGTTTCAGCCCTTCGGCGCAAAACGCGCAAGGATATCGTCATCCAGCGACTGATAGCAGCCCTGCAACTCGGCGCTCAGCTTTGCCATGAACTGTACGAGGAAACGCACGTTCTCCTGCGCCAGCGCCCTGCCCTTTGGCGTTAGCATCGTTGACGGCAGACGCAGAAGCTTGCTCTGGAAATGATCCAGCGCGTAGGCCCGGTCATCCAGCGGGCGACGATCGGCAAAGGGATCGTCTGGGTCAAAAAGTGGGATGTTGAGCGAGCCGGCAACCGCAAAGACTCTCGCCAGCCCAATCGCCCCTAACGCTTCCAGTCGGTCGGCATCCTGCACGATGCGCGCTTCGTCCGTTTGCGGTTCGATTCCGGCGCTGTAACTGTGTGCTTCTATGGCATGCATCACGGCCTGGTAGCGCTCCGCAGGGAAATCGGCAAAATCCGCCATCAGAATACGCCGCGTTTCTTCTGCCGCCAGCCCTGAGGCGCGATGCCGCTGTGGATCGTTTTTTGGCAGGTTGACGATGTCATGAAAATAGCAGGCGGTAAGGACCGTCAGTTCATCTACTATGACCCCTGAAGCAAGCTGACGGGCGGTATTCCATACCCGGCGAAAATGCGCCAGGTCGTGCGCGGTATCCTTACTACGGTAATGTTGATGCAGCCAGCGTTCATAACGTTGTTGCCAGTGGAGAATGTCCATGATGAGCGCACCCGTGAATCCTTAAAAATCGGCCTGACGGGGGCGCGTATACCATGCCAGCGCGCCCAGCAGCAGCGTAACGGTACTTAATATCAGGAAGCCCAGCAGTGCGCCAAGCCATTTACCGGTCATCGTCCCCCAGTCCCCGTCCACTGTCGCGCCAGGGATGCTTTGCACGTGGCTCACCACCCAGAAGTAGCGCACCATGGCCCAGGCAAAGTAACCGCAAAAGGTATAAAAAAGCCACAGCGCCAGTTTGCCGCCGGGACTACGGTACATTTTTTCATCCATAAAATGTTCTCTGTTGATCGTGTTTATACGGTTGGGCAGGTAACCCCATTTCACCACACCTGTGATTGACGTCACATTATAGTGCATATTCAGACGCAGTCAGGGCGAATTAATTAAAAAAATATATATTCATTAAAATTCCATTCACTTATTAAATATTCAAAGACAAAAAAGCGCTTTATTTTAAAAAATAATTATGTAACTATCTCTCCGTTATTAGCCTTTTGTTGTTACCACTGCACTTGTTATTATTGCCCTTCTTCTGTTTTCTATAAGCCTGACATTGCGCCAGGCTTTTTTTTTCGCTCAATATCAATAAATACAAACCATCAATATATCTCGCAAAGCAATTATCCTGATGCATATTATTTACAAAATAGATCGATTATGGCGTACCATTCCTTACGTAAATGCAATTACATCAATAAGTTATATGGTTACTCATTAACTCATAATCAACATGAATTTGAAATGATAAAGAAACATTTTGCAATACTACATATAACTTTATTACACCTTTCCCTTAAAATTTAATGAACTTAATAGAATAGTATCCATGTTGTAGTCTGAATAAAGATTACATATATTCATAAAAATTATCCCTTGAAGGAAATATATAATGAACAGAAAAGTTCTGGCACTTCTTATGCCTGCCCTGTTAATGGCTGGCGCAGCAAATGCGGCTGAAGTTTATAATAAAGACGGCAACAAACTTGACCTGTACGGTAAAGTGGATGGCCTCCACTATTTTTCTGATGACGCGGGTAGTGATGGCGATCAGTCTTACGTTCGTTTAGGCTTCAAAGGCGAAACCCAGATTACCGACCAGCTGACTGGCTTCGGTCAGTGGGAATACAACGTTCAGGCAAATAGCACTGAAGGTGAAGGCTCTAATGCATGGACTCGTCTGGGCTTCGCCGGACTGGGTTTTGGCGATTATGGTACCTTTGACTATGGTCGTAACTACGGTGTGATTTATGACGTTGAAGCCTGGACCGATATGCTGCCGGAGTTTGGTGGTGATTCTTATACCCAGACTGACGTTTACATGTTAGGCCGCACGAATGGCGTGGCGACCTACCGCAATAATGATTTCTTCGGCCTGGTCGATGGCTGGAAATTTGCACTGCAATATCAGGGTAATAACGAGAATCCTGGCTCAGGTGAAGGCACTGGCAACGGTGGGGGTCGTAAACTGGCGCGTGAAAACGGCGACGGCTTCGGTATGTCCACCTCCTACGATTTCGACTTCGGTTTAAGTCTGGGTGCGGCGTATGCTAACTCTGACCGTACTGACAACCAGGTTGCGCGTGGTTATCAGGATGGCCTTAACCATCGTAACAACTATGCCGGTGGTGATACCGCCGAAGCCTGGACCGTGGGCGCGAAATACGATGCGTACAACGTGTACCTGGCCGCGATGTATGCTGAAACCCGCAATATGACCTACTACGGCGGTGGCAACGGCGAAGCCAATGGTGGTATCGCCAACAAAACGCAGAACTTTGAAGTTGTCGCCCAGTATCAGTTTGATTTCGGTCTGCGTCCTTCTATTGCTTACCTGCAATCGAAAGGTAAAGATCTGGGTGGTCAGGAAGTTAGCCACGGCAACTGGCGTTCTACTGATAAAGACCTGGTTAAATATGTTGATGTCGGTGCCACCTACTACTTCAACAAAAACATGTCCACTTATGTTGATTATAAAATCAACCTGCTGGATGAAGACGACAGCTTCTATGCAAACAATGGCATCGCTACCGATGACATCGTCGCTGTCGGTCTGGTTTATCAGTTCTAATCATCCGTTTATCACAAAGCCCGCCGCGTGCGGGCTTTTTTGTGGCTAAGAAAGAGCATTCTTATCGCGTGCTGAAGCCAGCGGCTATAAAATAATCATTAGTGGGCAAAAAAGGCAACTGTGACGAGGGTCGTTGAAAGCGAAGCGAGTAACTGATTGAATAATGGCGGAGAGAGGGGGATTTGAACCCCCGGTAGAGTTGCCCCTACTCCGGTTTTCGAGACCGGTCCGTTCAGCCGCTCCGGCATCTCTCCGTTTTGATAGTTGCAATAATGCCAGGAAATTTGGCATTTTAACAGTCCCAGTCCCTTCAATTATGTTCAAGTGATGAGTTTGCGAGCAAAACGATGATTAAGTGGCCCTGGAAAGCACATGAATCAACCCGTAGCCCTGATTTCCCGTGGGAGCAGGCACTTGCGATCCCTGTCTTAGCCAGTCTGACGATAGATGAGCAGGCGAAACTAATACAGCTTGCCGAGCGTTTTCTCCAGCAAAAACGTATTGTTGCGCTGCAAGGTCTGGAGCTTGATACGCTGCAAAGCTGCCGTATCGCCCTGCTCTTCTGTCTCCCCGTGCTGGAGTTAGGCATTGAGTGGCTCGATGGCTTTCATGAGATCCTGATTTACCCCGCGCCGTTTGTGGTGGATGACGAGTGGGAAGACGATATCGGCCTGGTGCATAATCAGCGGCTGGTACAGTCAGGGCAAAGCTGGCAGCAAGGGCCAATCATTTTAAACTGGCTGGATATTCAGGATTCCTTTGATGCATCCGGGTTTAACCTGATCGTGCATGAGGTGGCGCACAAGCTGGATACGCGTAACGGCGATCGCGCCAGCGGCGTGCCTTTTATCCCGCTGCGAGAAGTCGCGGGCTGGGAGCACGACCTGCATGCTGCAATGAACAATATTCAGGATGAGATCGACATGGTTGGCGAAAGTGCCGCCAGCATAGACGCCTATGCGGCGACCGATCCGGCTGAGTGCTTTGCCGTGCTTTCCGAATATTTTTTCAGTGCGCCCGAGCTTTTCGCGCCACGCTTCCCGGCGCTATGGCAACGTTTCTGCCTCTTTTACCAGCAGGACCCGCTTCAACGACTGCGGGAAAACAGGGAGCCGGTAAGCCCCACGTCGCTGGTACATTAAAAATACAGTTTGCGTCATTATTAATCATTTGAATCAACGGTTTAAATTTATCGTTGACACGAAATTCCGGGGCCAGTAATATGCGCCCCGTTCACACGATTCCTCTGTAGTTCAGTCGGTAGAACGGCGGACTGTTAATCCGTATGTCACTGGTTCGAGTCCAGTCAGAGGAGCCAAAATTCAAAAAAGCCCGCTTATTGCGGGCTTTTTGCTTTGCGCCTTCCGTCAATTGCTCCCCCTGACCACTCCTCAGTTCAACCGCAGCCCGCTGGTCGCATCAAAAAGATGAGCATGACGGGCGTCCGGCACGATGCTCAGCGTTTCACCGGGCGTCGCCGTAACGCGCTGGTGAAATAAGGTGGTCACTTTTTGCTGGCCAATGTTGAGCATAATTTGCGTTTCTGACCCGGTTGGTTCAACCACATTGACCTGCGCATCAATCGCTGCGTCTGGTGCCAACACAAAATGCTGGGGGCGCACGCCGTAAACTACACGCTGGCCAATATCCAGGCCCGGCGTTGATGCCACTGGCAGCGCGATACCATCATCCGTCATCACAACGCCCTGCCGCTCCACGCGTCCGCTGAACAGATTCATCGACGGCGAGCCGATAAAACTCGCGACGAACGCATTCGCCGGGCGGTCGTACAATTCCAGCGGCGTCCCGACCTGCTCAATATGCCCGTCACGCAATACCACGATCCGGTCCGCCATGGTCATGGCTTCAATCTGATCGTGCGTAACATAAATCATGGTGGTGTTCAGCCGCTGATGGAGCGCTTTGATTTCGGTACGTAACTCAACGCGCAGTTTGGCGTCGAGATTGGATAACGGCTCGTCGAAAAGAAACAGTCGCGGATGGCGTAATATCGCGCGGCCCATCGCCACTCGCTGACGCTGTCCGCCAGAAAGCTGAGCGGGTTTGCGGGTCAGCAATGCTGTTAACCCCAGCGTGTCGGCAGCCTGACGCACCTGATGTTCGATGTTGGCCCTGGTCACGCCCTGCATTTTGAGCGAAAAACCGAGGTTTTCCGCCACCGACATATGCGGATACAGCGCATAGTTTTGAAAGACCATCGCCATATTACGATCCTGTGGAGACAGATCGTTAATAACGTCGCCATCCAGTACCAGCTCACCACCGTCAATACTTTCCAGTCCGGCAATCATCCGCAGTAACGTCGATTTTCCACAGCCGGATGGCCCGACCAGCGCGATAAACTCGCCGTGATGGATGGTCAGGTTCAGATCGGGGATGATGGTCTGCCCGTTAAAGGTTTTCGCGATATGTTGTAGTGTCAGCGTTGCCATAGTTAATCCTTAATGCCCCCGGCGGTTAAGCCATGTACCAGATAGCGACGAACCAGCAGCGTAAACGCCACGACCGGCAGCATCACCAGCGTGCCGCTGGCGGCGATTTTGCTCCATTCCCAGCCTTCATATTGCAGGAAGTTCACGATGGCGACCGGTGCTGTGATGGCGTTGGTACGCGTCAGGATCAGCGCGAAGAAAAAATCATTCCAGGAAAAGATAAAGCACAGGATGGCTGTCGCCGCGAGACCGGGTTTCACTAACGGCAGTGAGATGTGCCAGAAACTGCGCCACAGCGAGCAACCATCCATCCACGCGGCTTCTTCCAGCGCCACCGGGACTGCGGAAAAGAAGGTCTGCATCAGCCAGATCACAATCGCCAGATTAAACGTCAGATAGACGATTGCCAGCCCGATAATGGTGTCCTGTAACCCCAGCCAGCGCCAGGCGAGGAAGAAGGGAATGGTAAAGGCGATGGGCGGAGCCATGCGGGTGACGAGGATCCACAAGGCGACGTAACGGCGGGCGCGAAAACGCCAGCGCGTCAGCACCCATGCCGCCGGGACGCCCAGCAGCAGAGAAAACACGGTTGATAGCACGCTGACCATCAGGCTGTTACCAAAGGGCTGAAGGAAGTTGCCGGCAATCAGCGCGCGGTAGGCATCAAGCGTCGGCGTGAACCATAGCGTCAGCTCAAAGGCATCCAGCGAGGGACGCACAGACATAATCACCATCCACAAAAATGGCGCGAGAAACACCACCAGCAGCACCAGCGCCAGTAACGTGCGCTTTCCCCTGAGACGCCATTTTTTGCGCCGGGCCGCAACAAACGGCTGCGGCCGCGCTTCAGTGTGTTGTACTGTCATCGTTCCACCCTGCCCGGCCAATCAGCCAGCTTAAAATAAACACGCCCACCAGAATTACGACCGCTATCGCGCTGCCGTAACCCCACCAGGAAAAGTTAAACGCCTGAATAAAACCATAGTAGTTAGTCACTTCCGTCACCGATCCCGGACCGCCGTCCGTCAGAATATAAATAAGCGGGAACGCCTTAAAACTGTCGATCAGGCGGAACAAGATACACACGACCAGGACCGGCTTCAGGTGTGGCAGGACGATATAAAGAAAGATATTGAATGAGGAGGCCCCATCCAGGCTCGCCGCTTCCCGGGGGTCATTCGGCACCATCTGGAGTGCCGCCAGCACCATTAACATGGTAAATGGAAACCACTGCCAGACATCCGCCACCGCGATGGCCCATAACGCGGTATCCGGGTTGGCAATCAGCGAGTCCAGCGGCAGATTAAAGCGGTCCAGCACCTGATGCAGCGGACTGATATCCGGCGTGTAAATGATTTTCCAGATCAGCGCCACGATGATCGGCGGCAGGACCATGGGAATAAGCAGCAGCGTTCGCACACCGTTCAGCCAGCGCGACGTGCCGTTCAACAGCAGCGCCAGCAGCAGTCCGATCAGCACCTGGAAAAACACGCTGACAATCGAAAGCTTGAGCTGAGTGACCAGCGAGCCGAGGAAGCGATCATCGTGCAGCAACTGCTGATAGTTAACCAGCGGGTTGGCAAAGGTGAATGAGGTGTCCGGGTTGGTCAAACTGAACGGCGTCAGACTGGTGACCAGCAGGGCTACCGCAGGCACCAGCGTCAGCAGTGTCAGTACGATCAGCGACGGTGCGAGGCCAAGAAGCCAGGCATTACGCTGACGCACGCGCCAGCTTAGTGATAACGACATTTTCTCTCCCTCAAAGTTTCACGCCCGCACGCTGCAAATCAGCCACCGTGCCAGCCTGCGCTTTACCCATCGCCTCTTTGGCAGATAACTGCCCGGAAACAATAAGCGCAATCGCCTTATTCAGCTGTTGATCAACCTGCGGGTAGAACTCCACGGTGCGATATTTCATATAGCCGCCCTGACCAGCGCGGTCGATCGCATCAATGGACAACTGCGCCAGATCCACGCCGTTAATCACCTGCTTACTGCGAAATATCTGCGAGTCAATATCGCTGCGACGGGTCGGCGAGCCGTAACCTGCCGCCAGCGCGCGGGAGGTCATCTGTTTTGACAATGACCACTGAATAAAGGCCCATGCGGCCTCTTTGTTTTTCGAACCGGCCGGGATGCCCAGCGCATGCGTTGCCATACCGGGGAACCACCCTTTGGGTCCGTTGACCATCGGGCCGAAATGCGAGGTCTTAACCGTGCGCGAACTCTGCGCATTACCCAGCTGCGCCAGATAAGTCTGACTGGCATCGGAAAAATTGACGCGCCCCTGCCTCAGCGCCTGTAGCGACTGGTCGGCCGTGTAGGTGATACCGCCATTAGGTCCGAAGTCACGAATCAGCCGGGAAAAATACTCTGCCGCCTCGATAGCTTCCGGCGTATCCAGCGTGGGGAAAAGATCGTCCGGCGGTGCACGGAATACGTTGCCGCCAAACGCCTGGAGATAAGGGATAAACGTCCAGCCGTAGTGGTTATCCGTCACGTATCCGGCCACGCGCTCTTTTTTATTCACCGCCTGTAAAACCGTTACCAGTTCATCGGTGGTTTTCGGAAATTCCAGCCCTGCCTGCTGGATCAGATCGTAGCGTGAGGCACCCGCCAGCATCGCTTCTACAACATAAGGAATGCCGTAAAGTTTACCGTCACGCCCGGTTTCTGCGGCAAGCGTGGCGGGCAGAAAATCCTGTAACCCCCAGTCCTGCGGAGTCAGGTTTGGATTAGAAATAAATTCATTCAGCGGCGTCAACCAGCCGGCGTTGATCCAGCGGCTGGTATAAATAAAGGTGACGTTCACAACGTCATACGCTGAGCCGCGAGTAGAAAGCTCCAGATCGGCACGCTGGTTGTACACCGGAAATGCTGGCGTATCCAGTTGCACCTTTGCCCCGGTCAGCGCTTCAAACTCCGGTAGCCACTGGCGAATAAGCTGCGGCCAGGCAGTGCTGAAGGTGGAGACATTCAGCGTGACACCCTCATATTTGCGCGCCGTATTTGCCCCGCGCGCGATGGCAGGCACCATGCTGTACACGCCGAAAGCCGCCATCGCTTTTAACAGATCACGACGCTGCATATTTCACATCCGTAGTCGGGTTAACCGGAGATCCTTCATTGACGGCATCCTGGGGACGGGCCACCGTGCGGCTGCGGCTGCCGTCAATGCCCGTTGCGGGCTCGCCCTCCACCGTCACCCGGCGTACCACGCGAGGCTGCGTTCCATAATCATTTACAGCGTAATGCTGCGTGCTACGGTTATCCCAGATCACCACGTCATCCTGCTGCCACTGCCAGCGCACGGTATTTTCCAGTCGAATAATGCGGTTCTGCAATAAATCAAAAAGCTGTGCGGATTCGCGGCTGCTGAATCCCACCAGATTTTTGACAAAATGGCCGAGTAATAAAATACGTTCGCCGCTCACCGGGTGAATATGCACAACCGGGTGTTCTGCTTCCCAGACGGAAGAGACAAAAACCTTTTTGTGGTGATGCAGGCGTTGTTTATCCGTTTCAAGACGCTCAGCCGCATAATCATAATTATTAGTGTGAACAGCGCGTAACGTGCCGACAAATTGTTTTAAGGATTCGGGTAAGGATTCATACGCACGTGCGGTATTGGCCCAGACGGTATCGCCACCATATTCCGGGATCGTCACGCCGCGCAGAATCGATATTTTGGGAAAGGCCTCCACGAAGGTGACATCAGTATGCCAGGAATCAGCTCGTCCGCCGCCTTTGGAGGCGTCCAGTTCAAATAATTTGGTCCCATCAGGCGAGGGAACCGTAGGATGGGCAACGATTTTTCCAAAGCGTGCACCGAACGCCTGGTGCGTTTCATCCGTTAAATGATGCTGGCGGCGGAAAAATAAAACCTTATATTTTACCAGTGCATTTTCTATCTGCTGAATAACCTCGTCACTCAGATCCGCAGACAGAGATATATTACGAACCTCCGCACCAATGTTTCCGGCTACGGGATGAACATCTAATTGATCAAAGTCGCTACGGGCAACAGTAATTGCTGAGGTCATGGTTGATTTCCTTAAATATTAACAGGAACTCAACTCTATTAATAAAGCGCGTGGGCCGAAAAGACTTTTTGGTAATAAATATAGTAAGCGCTTTTGCATAAGCTAAGTCAGAAAATACAAATATACGCCACGACAGTGCATTCATCTGGTATTTATGGCGAAAGCATTGTCAATGACACAGAGGGATCGCCGATAACCGCATGCCATTCTTAGCCCGTATAATATGAGAAAAATTTCTGGATTCTGTGATTAGGCGCAAGTGCTGATTCATCAAAACAAAAAAGCCTGAGCCAGGCAGCACGCCGGACTCGGGCTTTATCGACGCCAGCTACGGCGTGAACGATCGCGGAGATTTAAATCTGGTAGTCAATCACCACTTCATCTGGCTCCATCGCCTGGCGTTTAATTTCCGCCAGCGACAGCCCGGCATTACATAACTCGATAAACTGCCAGACATAATTACGCTGAAGCTGGCCGCGTTTAAGGCCCAGCCAGACCGTGCTGGCATCAAAAAGATGGCGGGTGTCGAGGCGCACCAGCTTGCCGTTCTCCTGCTCTCCGGCAGACTGCTCAGCCACCAGACCAATGCCCAGCCCCAGATCGACGTAGGTTTTAATGACGTCTGAATCCTGAGCGCTTAGTACGATATCCGGCGTCAGCCCTTTGCGGCTGAAGGCTTCATCAATACGTGAACGACCGGTGATCCCCTGACGGTAAGTTATCAGCGGCCAGCGCGCGATCTCTTCCAGCGTCAGCGGTGAGATGAGCGTCAGGGGGTGATCGTGCGGCAGCAGCAGGCTGTGGTGCCAGCGAAACCACGGGAACGCCACCAGCGTTGGGTCATTACTTAACCGTTCACTGGCGATGCCGATATCCGCGCCGCCATTGTGCAATAGCGCTTCAATTTCCTGCGGTGTACCCTGCACCAGCTCCAGGCGGACCTCTTTAAAGAGTTCGCGAAACGCCTTAATCACTGGCGGCAGGCTGTAACGCGCCTGTGTATGGGTGGTGGCGATGGTCAGTACGCCAGACGCATCGTTGGTAAACAGGTCGGCCAGCCGACGCACGTTACTGGCTTCATTAAGAATTCGTTCCGCAATCACCAACAGCGCTTTTCCCGGCTCCGTCATCCCCAGTAAGCGCTTGCCCCGCCGGATGAAAATCTCAATACCCAGCTCTTCTTCCAGTTCGCGAATGTGACGACTAACGCCAGATTGCGAGGTGTAAAGCATGTTGGCGACCTCTGTCAGATTAAAATCCTGACGTGCGGCCTCACGAATAATTTTAAGTTGCTGGAAATTCACCCTACCCTCCGGGGCCATATGACATAACGCTATTGTTAAAGTCCCGGGCCTGGCAGAACAAATAATAAAAACCAGCAACTTATTCCTTTTGGTTATATGACTAACTGACCAGCAGTAACTCGCGGTTTTCCATCGCCGGACGGGTTACCAGCGACATGAGGATCTCACGCACCGCCTGCGCCTGTGGCGAGAGCGAACCGCGCGCTGAGACGTTCAGCGAAAGCGGCAGACTCATTGACGGCGTCGAGATCCGCGCCATCCAGCCATTCGCTGCGCCGGAGAGTGAGCGGGCAGCCGACTCCGGAAGTACCGTAACGCCCATCCCGCTGGCAATCGCCGCCGTTAGCGTCGCGATGGAGTCGATTTCGCCGACAATTTTTGCCGTCAGGCGGCGTAGGGAAAACGCTTCATCCACCCGCAGGCGCACCGCACTATAGTCACGCGGCAGAAACAGGTTCATTTCAGCCACCGCCGCAAGGTCGACGCTTTGCCCCGGACAATCGCGCGTCCCGACAAGATACAAATCTTCTTTCAGCAGCGGCTGGCTGGAAATACCGGCCACGGGAGAGCGCTCATACAGCACCGCCATATCGAGCTGGCCGCTGAGCAATTTATCATTCAGCACCGAGCCGCTGTTTTCATGCAGATAAACCTGCACATCAGGTAATTCAGCACGCACCGCCTGTAACAGCGGCATGGTCACGGAAGACGCCGCGGTTCCCGGCGCAAGGCCGATCGACACCTGCCCGCGTAGCGTTTGTCCGACATTATTCACTGCCAACTGCGCCTGTTCACACTGGCGAAGAATAGTGCGCGCATGGGTATAGAGAATTTTGCCCGCTTCGGTCGGCGTCACGCCGCGTTTAGTGCGGATCAGCAATTGTTGATCCAGTTCCCCTTCCAGGGTGGCAACCTGCTGACTCAACGCGGGCTGTGCAATATGTAGCACTTCCGCCGCCTGCGTCAGACTGCCAATATCGACGATTTTTACGAAATACTTCAGCCGTCTTAAGTTCATTTTGCCTCCGGTCAGGAAAGCCAGTATTAATGCTGGCAATAATCTTACCGGGAGTATTGCAAGATATTTGCCAGTTTTAACAAATGTCCTTTTTTGGACTCTAACCGGCTGGATAATAAGACATTGTGATGTGAAACAGCGTTTTTATCATTCAGCCAGTGGAAATGGCTATGCCCCATTAGGGGGTAGATTGCACCATCAGCGTGCGTAAATATCAGCAAAAGCGCAGATGTCGCCTTGTATTGTTGATTTTGTCAGCAATCAAACGCCTTCGCCGCATCCACCCTTTGACAAGCTAATCACCCCCCGCTACTATTCGCCCCGTTCACACGATTCCTCTGTAGTTCAGTCGGTAGAACGGCGGACTGTTAATCCGTATGTCACTGGTTCGAGTCCAGTCAGAGGAGCCAAAATTCAAAGAAGCCCGCTTTTCAGCGGGCTTTTTGCTTTTCTCCCCCGATAAAAAATCTCATACTTACCCCCATCGGACCGGGTGACGCTCACGCCCTTGTTAATCGAAGGAACTCCCACGTTGAAATTACGTCTACTGCCTCTGCTTCCCGTCCTGCTCTTCCCGCTTTCCGCCCTTGCCAGCAACTGTACGCTCAGCGATCCAACGCTGACGGTGCAGAGCTATATCGTCAACACGCGGCAAGAACGTATCGTCATGTACTGGAAAAAAGCGGATGGCACCGCCTGGGCGTCATTGCTCAATCTGCTGGCGGGCAATAATGCTGACGGACGGATACAGATGGCGATGAACGGCGGGATTTATGCTAAATCGTATGCTCCGCTCGGGCTGTATATTGAAAAGGGAAAACAGCTGGTCCCGCTGAATCACGCCTCCGGCGGAGGTAACTTTTTTATTCGCCCCGGCGGGGTGTTTTATGTGAAGGGTGAGCGGGCCGGGATTGTCAATCTTGATACCTTCAAAACCTCACAAGGTATCGATTACGCCGTGCAGTCTGGTCCGCTGATGATCGAGAACGGCACCATCAACCGCCGTTTACTCCCGTCCGCCAGTTCACGAAAAATCCGCAATGCGGTGGGTATCACAACGCGGGGCGAGGCGGTATTTATGCTGAGCGGGCGCGGAACCAGTTTCTATGACTTCGCCTGCTATGCCCGGTCAAAACTGGATGTCCGCCAGATGCTTTATCTCGACGGCACGATTTCCGCGATGTATCAGAAAGGCGCTGATATGCCGTGGCAGTCTCATCCGTTTGTGACCATGATCGCCGTAGAAACCCGGCATCCTGATTAACCGCCTGCGTTACCTTCAGTTTTATCTGCTGGCTTTTGTTTCATATTCCTGTGACATACTATCGGATACAGGCAGTCTATCTGACACATGGAGCGAATGATGAACAATAAGGGTACCGGGCTGGCCCCGGAACAGGCGCTGGATCAGCTGGAAGCACTTTACGAACAGTCGGTAAGCGCGCTACGGGACGCTATCAGCACGTACGTTGCCGACGCCACATTGCCCGACAGAGAGGCGCGCGCGAAAGGGCTGTTTGTCTATCCGCAAATTTCCGTGACCTGGGACGGTAACGCCCACAAGGCGCAGAAAACCCGCGCCTACGGCCGCTTTACCCACGCGGGCTGCTACACCACCACGGTGACGCGCCCCGCCCTGTTCCGCCATTATCTGGCTGAGCAACTGACGCTACTTTATGAAGATTACGGCGCGGAAATCATCGTGGAACGGTCACAGCATGAGATCCCTTTTCCTTATGTCATCGATGGTTCCGAAATCACGCTCGATCGTTCGATGAGCGCGGGATTAACCCGCCACTTCCCGACCACCGAACTGGCGCAAATTGGCGATGAGACGGCGGACGGGCTGTTTCACCCTACCGAGTTTTACCCGCTGTCGCACTTTGACGCCCGTCGCGTCGATTTCTCGCTGGCCCGCCTGCGTCACTATACGGGCACGCCGGTCGAACATTTTCAGCCGTTCGTATTGTTCACTAACTACACCCGCTACGTTGACGAGTTTGTGCGCTGGGGATGCAGCCAAATCCTCGATCCCGACAGCCCTTACGTGGCGCTGTCCTGCGCGGGCGGGATCTGGATCACTGCCGAAACCGAAGCGCCGGAAGCCGCCATTTCCGACCTGGCGTGGAAAAAACACCAGATGCCGGCCTGGCACCTGATCACCGCCGACGGTCAGGGCATTACGCTGGTGAATATTGGCGTCGGTCCGTCAAACGCGAAAACCATCTGCGATCACCTCGCCGTCCTGCGTCCGGACGTCTGGCTGATGATTGGTCACTGCGGTGGACTGCGTGAAAGTCAGTCTATCGGCGACTATGTGCTGGCCCACGCTTACCTGCGTGACGATCATGTACTGGACGCGGTGCTGCCGCCGGATATTCCGATCCCGAGCATCGCGGAAGTGCAGCGCGCGCTGTATGACGCCACCAAACAGGTGAGCGGCATGCCCGGCGAAGAGGTTAAACAGCGCCTGCGCACCGGGACCGTGGTCACTACCGACGACCGCAACTGGGAGCTGCGCTACTCCGCCTCCGCCCTGCGCTTTAACCTGAGCCGCGCGGTGGCGATTGATATGGAGAGCGCCACCATTGCGGCGCAGGGCTACCGCTTCCGCGTGCCTTACGGCACCCTGCTGTGCGTGTCCGATAAACCGCTACACGGCGAAATTAAGCTGCCCGGCCAGGCCAACCGTTTTTATGAGGGGGCGATTTCAGAGCACTTACAGATCGGCATTCGCGCCATCGACCTGCTGCGGGCCGAAGGCGAACGCCTGCATTCGCGCAAGCTGCGCACCTTTAATGAACCTCCGTTCCGTTAACCGCGATAAGGACTTTTTTATGGATAGTTCTCTTTCTGCGCTCCGCGACCTTCTCATCACGCAGTCGCTGGACGGTATAATCGTTCCCCGGTCGGATGCGCACCAAAGCGAAGACTGCGCCCCACACGATGACAAACTGGCGTGGCTCACTGGCTTTACCGGTTCTGCCGGGCTGGCGCTGGTCCTGCGCGATCGCGCCCTGCTGTTTGTCGACGGACGCTATCAGGTCCAGGCGCGCAACGAGGTTGATCTCAACGCATGGGAGATCCACCACTTGCATAACGAACCACTTGCTGAGTGGCTGGCGAGTGAACTCCCGGCAGGCAGCCGTATCGCCTTCGAACCGCTGCTGATGGTAAACAGTCAGTATGAGGCGCTCAGCGCCACCCCTTGTGAACTGGTGCCTCTGCCGCACGATCCCTTTGATGCGATCTGGACCTCGCGTCCCGCTGCGCCCGAGGGGGCCATCCGGGAAATGCCCCCGGAGATGGCCGGAGAGAGCAGCGAAGATAAGCGCCAGCGCATTGCTGCTCTGCTGCGCGAGCAGAACGTTGATTTTCTGGCGATCACCCAGCCGGATAATATCGCCTGGCTGCTGAACGTGCGCGGGGCGGACGTGGCGATGAGCCCGGTTGCCCTTTCTTTTGCGCTGTTAAGCCAGACCGGCGAGGTGGAGTGGTTTGTCGCCGCGAGCAAAACGACCGGATTGCCCGAATCGCTTCTTGCCTCGCTCACGCTGGCACCGCAGGAAGCCTTTATTCCCCGCGTTCAGCAGGTTGCCACGGATAAACGAATTTCGCTGGATGCGGATAATGCCCCGGTCGCACTGCGTTTCGCCGTTGAGCAATCCGGCGGTGACGTGATCTGGCAAGCCGATCCCATCACGTTTATTAAAGCGAAGAAGAATCAAACCGAGCTGGAAGGCTACCGCCATTGCCACCGCTACGATGGCGCGGCATGGGTTAATTTTCTGGCGTGGCTGGCGCATGAGGTCTCCGCTCGTGAAGCCGCGAACAATCCGCTCACCGAACGTGAAGCACAGGAAAAGCAACTGGCGTTCCGTCAGCAGCAGCCAGGCTTTATTGAGCAGAGTTTCAGCACCATTTCGGCGGCGGGCAGTAACGCGGCGATGTGTCATTACCATTCCAGTGAGAAAACCAACGCCGCGATCACCGGCGCGAACTTTTATCTCAACGATTCCGGCGGTCAGTACCAGAACGGCACCACGGACGCTACCCGCACGCTGGCATTCGGCACGCTCGATCCGCAGCGTCGCCTGCACTATACCGCCGTGCTGAAAGGCTTTCTGGCGCTGATCACCCTGCAATTCCCGACAGGAACGCAGGGCCATCAGATCGACGCCTTCGCGCGCCGTCCGCTATGGGAGCTGGGCCTGGATTACGATCACGGCACCGGGCACGGCGTCGGCCATCAGTTGCTGATCCACGAACAGCCGCACCGGATGGCGAAGAAAGTGAATCCCTGGCCGCTTGCCGCTGGCAATATCATCACCATCGAACCGGGCCTGTATCTGGAAGATCGCTACGGCATCCGCATCGAAAACCAGGTTGAAGTGGTTGAAGGCCATCCGGGATTTTGTCGTTTCGCTTCACTGACGCTGATCCCCATCGATTTAAGTCAGGTAGAGCTGTCGTTGTTGAGCGAGCAGGAGAAACAGTGGCTGGACGACTACCACCAGCAGGTGCGTGAAGCGCTTTCTCCGCTGGTGGAGAGCGACGCGCGTCCGTGGCTGTTCGCCGCCACCGCGCCGCTGCGCGTACAGGCGGGATAATAAATAAGCCCGCATCACGCGGGCTTCAGACTGCTGACAAACGTTATACCGTGGAATGATGCCTGGCGGCGCTGCGCTTGCACAGGCCTACAAATTAGGCATAATCAATTGATATCGCTGGTTTTTGTAGGCCGGGTAAGGCGAAGCCGCCACCCGGCATAACGGTGCGTACCCTGGCAAAACAGGTTTGTCATCAACCTCTGGCCCGCGCGGCGCGGGCTTCTTGTTATTCGCTAACGACGTTCATCTTTTCTGAGACTTCGCGGTGCTTTTGTTTGAAATACAATTCGACCTCTTCCAGACTTTTGCCTTTGGTTTCCGGGACAAAAAAACTGAAGCACGTAAACGCCACGCAAATACCCGAAAACAGCCAGAACGTCGCGGATGCGCCCATCCCATTCAGCATCGGTAGTGATAACAACGCGATGACCAGATTGGTGGCAAAAATAATGAATATCGACAGGCTGGTGACTTTCGCCCTTGCCCTGAGCGGCGAAATCTCCGAGATCATCAGAAAGCCGAGCATTCCCGGGCTGACCGCATACATGACGATATAAAAGACCAGTGAAGCAAATGCCAGCCAGTTACTGCCAGGAAATACCGGCACAGAAAACAGAATGGCAAGGATCACAAGGCTAATCGTTAATCCCACCGCGCCGAGGATCAACAATGGCCGACGCCCGACGCGGTCAACAATGAGCATCCCCACCACGGTAAAGGCCACGTTGGTGATCCCCAGTCCCACGGTACCAATCCATGAAGCAGAAGAGGTAAATCCACTCGACTGTAAAATCTGTGGCGCAAAATAGATCACCAGATTAATACCGCAGGCGTTGGAAAAGAAGGCGACCAGCACGCCAATAATGATCATTGGCCGCACATGACCGCGGAACAAATCCCGCCAGCGCATATTGTCCTGCTCAATCGCGTTGAGGCGCTCCGTCTCCTTAATTTCAGCGTCAACCTGACTATTGCCGCGAAGCTTTATTAACGTGCGTCGGGCGAGATCGTGTCGGTTCATGGCGATAAGCCAGCGGGGAGATTCCGTTACGAAAATCACGCCTGCCGCCAGAAGCACGCCGAAAATCCCGGCAATTCCTACGGGGAAACGCCATTCTCCGCGACTTTCCGCGATCGTATTCACGCCGTACGCCATAACAATACCAACGGTGATCATTAACTGAAATGAGGTCACCAGCACGCCGCGAATTTTTGCTGGCGATAATTCAGCAATATAAACCGGCACCAGTACCGAAGAAGCGCCTACGCCAATACCCTGGAGAATTCGGGCGAGCGTGAGGATTTCAATATGGTGAGTGAATCCCGAAATCGCTGCACCGAAAGCAAAGCATAATCCCGAAATAAACAGATTAACTTTACGTCCATATTTATCGGCAAGCGGCCCGGCGGCAAGGGCACCGATCATGGCACCTAATAATGACATACTAACGATCACACCCTGCATAAGATCGTTAATCTGAAACGCTTTGCCAATAAAGACAATCGCACCGCCGATAATACCGGTATCATAACCAAATATAATCCCACCGACGGAAGAAATAAGTACTGAAAGAATAATAAAAACAGTGATTTTTATCGCTTCAGGTTTACCCTGCCCTTCTCTGCACTCTGAATTTACCATGATATTAACCTGTCGTTGAAATATTATCGTTAATTCAATTCTGGAATGACCGTCGCCCCCAGAGCGCCAGCAATATCGCCTAATTCTGACGGCACAATGCGTTTATTAATGGCATAGGCATCCGCCCGTATCAGAGACTCTTCCAGGCCGGATTTAAATAACGGGTAATAATGTGCGGCGCTGCCGCTAAGAATGGTCAAATCCGGACCATAAAGCGTCAGTAATGTCACCAGCCCGCGGCCGAGATAGTTTCCATAGCGATGAAATATCGCCGCGACCTCTTTCCGCTCCGCCGACATAGCCTGATAGACGCTAACGTCCTGCTTTTCAAAAGGCATCAGTGGAAGCAGTGCTTCCAGGTTCTGCTGCAGCCAGGTCCGGGAAGCCAGCATTTCCCAGCAGCCCCGCAGACCGCAATAGCAGGTCGCCGGGTTGCCAGAAACCGGGATATGTCCCGCTTCCGGGTGCTGATGGTCGCTGGTACGAAAAGGAATTCCCTTATCAAGCAGTGCGACACCGATCCCCGTTCCCAGGGTGACCATCAGAAGGCGCTGGCTATTTTTACCTGCGCCAAAGTGATATTCCCCCAGCACCGCAGCGACGGCGTCATTATCGATCGCGACATGGATGCCAAGTATTTGCTTTAATTCATCCACCAGCGGAAAAAACGAGAAGCACTCAAGCGTATCTTTATTATTAATAATCCCGGAGGCGGTATCTACCGGACCGCTGGCACCCACTCCCAGACTAATAAGCTCCATCCCTTGCGGGATGAGAGCCAGTACGTAGGAAGCCAGCGCTTGCGCGCGATCTTGCTGCTCAAGCTGGCAAAATTCTGCGGTAGGGAGCGTCATGGTATTGAGTATTCCGCTTTCCCCTCTGATGATGATGCGAGTACCCGTTCCTCCCAGATCGATACCTGCTTTTACCCCTGTGGATGCGTTTGTCATATCGCCACCGTGATTTTTTGCCCGTAGAGGAAGTGGCCCGGAATGAAGCCGTTTTTCCTGGCGAATGCGACCGTCAGATGCTCAATGTAAATAAAGCCGCACAGCAGCTGGCAAAGCTCATCGACAGGCGGTACGGCAAGCAGCACGGAATCCGCGTAGGCAGCTTCTCCGATAGTGACGACACGAGAGCCATTCGCCAGCAGTTCCGTGGCCAGTCTTTCCAGCGTTTCATCGCCTGGCTTGCCGCACAAAACCGCCAGCATCCCTTTGCCGGAAGTCTCCATCGGGCCATGACGGAACTCACCGCCGATAAACCCTTCCGCGCTGACTTTAGACGCTTCCTTGGTGATTAATGCGCCGGTTAATGCACTGGAAGCAAACGCGCCGGTGCCGACATACGCGACGCGGGGTCGTGCATGGGAAAAGAGATCGTCCGCCAGTTCCACAACGCAATGTACGTCACTCACCAGACGGTCGATCTCAGGAAGGATTGTTCTGACCGCATCGCAAATGGCTTTCTCATCTTCCCCCAACAAAACGGCCAGCGTCCGGTAGCAGGCAATCAGCGTGTTCAAATAGCTTTTCGAACTCACTGTTGCTTCGTCTCCGCTTTCAAGCGCGATGAGAATATCGGCTTCTTGCGCCAGAACGCTGTCCCGATCGTTGGTTAAACCGATAAGCGTACGCGGGCGTGTGCCCTTTTTAAGCAGCGCCACAATTTCGCCACTCATGCCCGATTGTGAAGTCGCCCAGAGCAGCGAGTTTTCCGTTACCAGCGAGGGCATATCCAGCATGCGCCCCGCATCCACCCGCCATACCGGATAACCTCTGGCGATAAGCGCCCTTTCTACCGGGATCAGAGCATAGTCCGATGATCCCATTCCGGTCAGGATAATCCGGTCATAGCGACCCAATTGCAACGTATGCAGATCCTCCGGCAGCGGATTGTTCAGCTGTGCCTCTACGGCTTGTGGCTGCATAGCAATATCGTTCTCATACGGCGTTGACATCATTTCCTCATTAGTCAGTGGTGAATACACTTACACGGTATATGCACGAATTCGTGCATTCAATTGCACGATATCGCTTATGTGACGAGTTCGACATTTTTTTTCAGGCCATCAATTTAAGCGTTTGAAAGCTATGCCTTTATGATTTTTTATGCGCTAAAGCGTGGTACTATCAGCCGTACTGAAGTGTGACGGGGGCAAAAAATGCTGGCACAAGAAAGGCGGAAAAGGATCCTTTCCATGCTCGTTTCAACGGGTTATCTCAATGCCCATCAACTTGCTGAAGAGTTTGAGGTGGACAGCTCAACGATCAGGCGGGATCTTATTCATCTGGAGAAAACGCAGCAAATTGTCAGAACGCACGGTGGCGTGCTGCCAGTGCTATCGACGGAAAGACAGGATACGCCTTACACCATCCGTAAAAGCCGCAACCATGAGCAAAAAGTGGCTATCGGCAAATATGCTGCCTCTTTAATTGCCGATGGCGACTCGGTGATCCTCGATAACGGCTCAACCGTTTATGAACTGGCGGTACAGCTTGCCAGCAAAAAAGATCTGACGGTTATCACCAACGATCTTAATATCGCCCTGCTGCTTAGCCAGTACCCGGCGATAAACCTCAACATTACCGGTGGTGTGGTGATCGGTAACTCGCTTACCCTGGTGGGCCCGGATGCGACACGAAAATTCAGTGAAGTGTACGCCGACTGGGCGTTTCTGGGTGCGGAAGGGGTACACCCTGAGGCAGGCATTACTAACATTAACGCCATTGAATTGCCGACTAAAAAAGAAATTCTGAAGTCCGCGAAAACGCGCGTTGTGCTTGCGGACGCTTCAAAACTGGGATACCGGGCACTGTCTCATGTCTGTCCTATCGCCGATGTCGATATTATTATCACCGATAAAAAGAAAAACGATAAAACCGCGGCGGCCTATGCCGATAAACTGCGCTTTGCCAGCAGTTAATATCTCCATGCTGAATGCAAAAAGCCCGTTAATAACGGGCTTGTTTACCGTGCACGATGTGGAAAGTTATTTATAAAGCGGAAGATTCCCCGTCAGTGTGGTTATTTTCTTCTTCGGCCCCACCAGCCCGATAGCCACCAGTTCAATCGCGTTGCTGCTTACCGAAGCGATCCTCTCGCCATACTCATCATAGGTTTTGCACGACTGCGCCAGCGCGCTAAACGGCATAATCTCAATGTCAGCGTCAGCTTCGCCCGCCACTAATAACTCATGAATACAGGCCCCCGAAGCCCGCAGAACGGGAAGCGGACTGTAGATCACGCCGGGATAATTGACCCCATCAAGGCTTTGCCTGTCAGGCCCCACAAGATCCTCAACGGTGCGACCAAAACTGATCCCTATAACGCTTGCCGCATTCATGGCAAGACCGGCGGGAAGATCTTTATCAATAATAATCGTACAGCGATGCTGGCTGGCATCAAATTTCATCTTTCGTCCTCACTATAGCGGTGTGTCTTAAGCAGGTGTCTGCATGGCCGATACAGTATGCCGAAGCTAAACAGAAAAGTGCTGCCTGTTTCATGTACTTACAGAACGATATCCGGTAAAAATAACCTTCTCATACTTCTTAAAAGAAAGGAATTACCCGTCATGGTGCCCGATACGACAGAAATGAAAATTCTCAGGCTGTTGCAGGACGACGCTCGTATCACTAATCAGGAACTGGCTGACAAAGCGGGAATGTCCGCCTCCCCCTGCTGGCGCAAAGTGCGCAAACTGGAAGAGGACGATGTCATCCAGGGCTATCGTGCAGTTCTGAACCGGAAAAAAATCGGTCTGGGCGTGATGGTGTTTATTCGGGTGACTATCGATAGCCATAGCGAAGCGGAGGCGAGAAAATTTGAGGAGGAGGTGACCGCGCTGGAAGATGTCGTTGCCTGCTACAGCATCGGCGGGGATGCCGATTTTCTGCTACAGGTGGTGGCATCCGATCTGGATTCGTATGCGGATTTCGCCATGTCGGTGGTGCGCAGGCTGCCGGGCATTAAAGAGATGCAAAGTATGTTTGTGCTCAAAGAGATCAAACCGCTGACCGCTTACCCGGTCAAGAAGCAGCGCTAAACGCAGAAAAGCAAAAAGCCCGCTAAAAAGCGGGCTTCTTTGAATTTTGGCTCCTCTGACTGGACTCGAACCAGTGACATACGGATTAACAGTCCGCCGTTCTACCGACTGAACTACAGAGGAATCGTGTGAACGGGGCGAATATTAGCGAGCCACCCGCCCCTTGTCAAAGCCTGTTTGTACAAATTCAACCGTTTGCCGATTTATTCTCCGAAATACGCAGAAACAGCGCGATATCGTTCAGTTAATCGACAGTTTTCTTCTGCCGCGGGTATTTCCACAGCCAGCGTCCGCTTACCATTCGCCAGTAGAAGCAGACGCCGCGCACCGCCCAGTCGAAGAACATTCCCAGCCAGACGCCGACCACGCCCATACCGAGCATGATCCCCAGCACGTAGCCCGCCACCACGCGGCAGCCCCACATGCTGAGCATGGAGACCCACATTGAGAAACGCGCGTCGCGTGCGCCCTTCTGCCCGGCAGGCAGTACCCACGAGGCCGCCCAGATCGGCATAAAGGCGGCGTTCAGCCAGATAAGGATTTTAACCACTTCCTTCACGTCCTCCTCACGGGTATAGAACGCGGCCATCAACCCGGCAAAAGGTGCAGTGAACCAGGCAATAATCGTCAGGCCGATGGTCGACAGCCAGAACACGTGGCGTAACTGACGCTCGGCCTGCGCAATCTGCCCTTTGCCCAGCCGCTTACCGGTAATGATGGTGGATGCCGATCCCAGGGCATTACCGGGGAGGTTAATCAGCGAGGCGATAGAGAACGCAATAAAGTTACCCGCAATGACGTCGGTCCCCATGCCGGCGACAAACATCTGAGTCAGCAGTTTCCCGCCGTTAAACAGCACCGACTCGATACTTGCCGGGATGCCGATCCCCAGCACTTCCCACAAAATGCTGAAATTCAGCGGCGCGAAGTAGCTTTTCAGGGAAATACGCAGCGCCGGGTTAAAACCGATCATCAGCACCACAATAATTGCTACCGCGCCGATATAGCGCGCAATGGTCAGCCCCAGCCCCGCGCCGACGAAACCCAGCCCGTTCCAGGAAAAAACGCCGTAGATCAGCGCGCTGCTGATAATAATATTAAGGATGTTCATCCCACCGTTAATCAGCAATGGGATTTTAGTATTGCCCGCACCACGCAGCGCGCCGCTACCAATCAGGGTGATCGCTGCCGCCGGATAGCTCAGCGCGGTTAATTCCAGATAGGTCAACGCCAGTTCTTTCACCTGCGGCGTGGCGTCTCCGGCGACAAAATCGATAATCTGGCTACCAAAGGCGTGGATCAGTACCGTCAGCGCGATGGCAAACAGCGTCATGATCACCAGCGACTGCCGCGCCGCCGCCCTCGCCCGGCTGGGATCGAGCTTGCCGAGGCTGAAAGCCACCACCACCGTCGTACCCAGATCGACCGCGGTAAAAAAAGCCATGATGACCATATTGAAACTGTCGGCCAGCCCTACGCCCGCCATCGCCTCTTTACCCAACCAGCTCACCAGGAACGTGCTGAGTACGCCCATCAGCAGGACGCAGGTATTCTCCAGAAAGATGGGAATGGCAAGCGGGGTGATCTCACGCCAGAAGAGAACCCGGTAACTTTTTCGTTTCGCATACCAGGGCGTGCGTGCGACGGCCCGGCGCAGAGAAGCAGTAACGTCCAAAATTGACCTTAACAAAGAATGTTGAAACTACATTTCAAATGATGGGAGAGAAAGGCAAAACCTGCAAAGTATTTTCCCACAAAAATTTGTCGGCAAATACAACAGATTGTTGCAAAAAGAGCCACTTGAACAGCAAGGTCTGGATTGGGATTTGACAAAAGTTTTTACGCCGCTAAGATAAGCCTCCAACCGATTCCTCTGTAGTTCAGTCGGTAGAACGGCGGACTGTTAATCCGTATGTCACTGGTTCGAGTCCAGTCAGAGGAGCCAAAATTCAAAAAAGCCTGCTTTGTAGCGGGCTTTTTGCTTTTCTGGCCTGGACGCAGTTATGCGGCTACATGTTACGCCGTAATAACGTTCACCATCGTGGTGAACTTTTCCCACTGCTGCTGGAGCTTTGCCACGTGTGAAGAGGCAATATCCTTAAAAAAGTCCGTCTCATTGCCTGCGCCGATCCTCTGGCGTAACCCTGTAAACCAGACCGAACTGTCAGTGGTATTGTTGGTCAGCGACAGCATATCGCGTCGTTCATTTTGCGTTTCATGCTGACCCGCATTGAGCTGCATCAACTGCTCGCTGAGGCTCTCTTCTCCCGCCGTATCACCGTATTGTTTTGCAATCGCCAACGAACGGCTGGTCATATCTTTGACAATGTCATCCTGATCGTCTGTTTTTTTAGCAAGGTAATTATTGATTTCAGCAACACTCGCGGCCTGATGCTCAGTCGGCACAAATTTCTGCACCAGAAAGTTTAGCTTTGCCTGAGTGAGCGAAAGATCCATGGAAAGGGTCGTGGAGTTGCCTGAACCACCTGGCGTCTGTAATGCTTCGGAAATCAGTCCGCCCATATCAAGCAAAGACAGAGAAGAGTGTGAAAGCATACCGGAAAAATAAGTATCAATGTCGTTTACGATAGCGTTGGTTTTACTTTGATTCAGTTCGATAATGCTATTTCTGGTCTGCAATATCTCCTTTTCGCTTTTGTCTATTGCTTCCTGACTCAACTGCGGATTGGCAGGCGTTTCTCCCGCGCGCATCCGTTCGATCTTTTCCTGCGAGAGAGTAATGGTAGTGGGCAGGTTGACTGGTTTTTTAAACACATCGTTCTGAGTCTGACTAAGATCCGTTACGCTCACGCTGCTCATACAAATTCCTTACGTTATTTAAAAAATGATGTTGGGATTATCGGAAAAGCGGGAAGGAAACTTTAGGGAGAGGCAGACATGATGTTGACAACATTCACTGCAAAGCCCGCGCCTTCAGCGGGCTTTAGTATCACATTTCCCTACCCAATCTCCACCACCCCCTCTGCCGTTCTTAACCACCGCGGCGCGCGCATTTCCGCTGAGAAGTAGCTGAGCAAGTCAAACAGCAGCCAGCTAAGGTATTTCTCCGTCTCTGACGAAAAACCCGTCCCGGCCAGCGTTTGCGTCAGCGCCAGGCAGTAGTTGCACAGTTCAGTACATTCGGGGGTAAAACGGGGGAAATCCTCCGGCGGCGCATTCACCGTCAGGCTTTCAACAAGATGTTCCGGGACAGGTTCGAGCAAGGTGGGCTGTAATAACATCAGGCTGGCGTTGATTCTGCCGCACAGTGCCATTTTCAGGGTGAGATCGTTGCTTTCGATCAGCGTCCCGGCAAAGTTTTCGCAGTGTTCGGCCAGTACGGTGAAATCGGTGGCAGCGTTAAAGGGAACAGCAAGTAACGGGTGTGTTTGAGTGGGGATCGTAGCCATAAAGGCAGCCTCCTGTAACGAGTTTAAAACCCACCACCAGAGGTTCCAATCTCATGGTGGTAGACTGGACGGGGTTGGAACTACCGGCGTTACAGGCAACCGGCGCACCTTACGGTGCCCCCGCCCAGCCCACCATTGAGGTATAGCCAGGCGCACGACATAAAAAAAGACGCGGGCGCGTCATATGTCGCCTGTAACATTATTCAGGGTTCCAATCCCGGCACCTGATTTTGCAGGTGCGGGAAAAGGATACTGCGATTGATAAAGGGCGGCAAGCGCGTTTCTGGAAGACGGCTCGCAAAATCATCACGCCGTCTTTATTTGATTAATCTCTACCCTTTCCACCCCATCGCAGGTGCTACGTGTTTCAGTATCGACTCAATCACATGCACGTTGTACTCCACCCCAAGCTGGTTCGGCACGGTCAGCAGCAGGGTATCCGCTTCGGCAATCGCTTCATCCTGTTTTAACTGCGCAATCAGCTTGTCCGGCTCGGCGGCGTAGCTGCGGCCAAAGATGGCGCGGGTCTGATCGTCAATAAAGCCAACTTTATCGCTGTCATCGCCGCTGGCACCAAAATACGCCCGATCGCGGTCGTTCATCAGCGCAAAGATGCTGCGGCTGACCGAGACGCGCGGCGTGCGCGTATGCCCCGCTTCCGCCCAGGCGGCGCGGTAGGCGCGGATCTGTTTAGCCTGCTGAATATGGAATGGCTCGCCGGTTTCATCATTCTTTAACGTGGAGCTTTGCAGATGCATGCCCAGCTTCGCCGCCCAGACCGCCGTCGCATCGGACGAGGCTCCCCACCAGATACGCTCGCGTAAGCCTTCGGCATAGGGTTCCGGGCGCAGCATTCCCGGCGGGTTGGGGAACATCGGCTGCGGGTTGGGTTTGGCGAAGCCTTCGCCGCGCAGTACGTCAAGCAGTACTTCGGTATGCTGACGCGCCATATCGGCGTCATTTTGCCCCTCAGCAGGCTGATAGCCAAAGTAACGCCAGCCATCAATCACCTGTTCCGGCGAACCACGGCTGATGCCGAGTTGCAGGCGGCCGCCGGCGATAAGATCCGCCGCGCTGGCGCTTTCGGCCATATACAGCGGGTTCTCATAACGCATGTCGATCACTCCGGTACCAATCTCAATGCGCCGGGTTTTTGCGCCAATGGCGGCCAGTAAGGGAAACGGAGAGGCAAGCTGGCGGGCAAAGTGGTGTACGCGAAAATACGCGCCGTCAGCGCCCAGCTCTTCAGCGGCAACCGCTAAATCGATGGACTGGAGCAGCGCATCGGCGGCGGAACGCGTTGCCGAGTGCGGCGACGGGGTCCAGTGACCAAACGATAAAAAGCCGATCTTTTTCATGACGTAGATATCCTGTTCAGGGAAACCGTGGGCAGGCCAGCCGCCAGTAACATTCTGCGGGCGGCCTGCCTCGCATAATCCCTACTCTACGCGTTATGTAATAACAATAAATACCGTTTGTTTAACATAAAGCTTCAAATTAATTGACCAATTGGTCGTAAACGTGTGAGGCGTATCGCTGCTATTTATTACCTTTCCGCCCCCTCCCGCCGCGGGATCAGTCGCCCGCTTTCATGTTCAAACAGGCTGACTTTTTCCACCTGTGGCGTAAACCACAACCGATCGCCCGTCCGCTGCTGAATACGCTCCCGGAAGACGGCGATGGCTTTTTCACCGCCCAGCGAGAGCTGCACCTGGGTTTCCGATCCCATCGGTTCGACCAGTTCGACGGTCGCCTCGAAATCGGTCGGTCTTGCGGAATACTGGAAATGCTCAGGCCGGATGCCAAAGGTCACCGGGGTGCCGACGGCAAGGTGTTGATAGTGATCGGGCAGCGGCAGACGCTGTCTGGAGCGGCTAATGAAGATCCTCTCGCTTCCTCTTTCGCCAATCTCGCCGGGCAGCAGGTTCATCGACGGCGAACCAATAAAGGTCGCGACAAAGGTATTGGCCGGGAAGTCATACAGCTCCAGCGGTGTGCCGGTTTGTTCGATGCGGCCATTCTGTAAAACAACGATTTTATCCGCCATCGTCATCGCCTCAACCTGATCGTGAGTGACATAAAGGATGGTGGTTTTCAGCCGCTGATGCAGCGATTTTAGCTCGGCGCGCATCGCGACGCGCAGCCTGGCGTCAAGGTTAGACAGCGGCTCGTCAAACAGAAAAATCTGCGGGTTGCGCACCAGCGAGCGGCCCATCGCCACGCGCTGACGCTGGCCGCCGGAGAGCTGGCGCGGGTAGCGTTTAAGCAATGGCGTTAGCCCGAGGATCTCCGCCGCTTCGTTGACCTTTTGCTCTTTTTCCGCCTTTTTCGCCCCGCTCAGCGTCATGGAAAATGCCATGTTCTCCGCTACCGTCATATGCGGATAGAGGGCGTAGTTCTGGAAGACCATCGAAATATCGCGCTGTTTCGGCGGCAAGTCGTTAACCACCCGGCCACCGATGGCAATGTCGCCTGCGGTGATGCTTTCCAGCCCGGCCACCATACGCAGCAGCGTTGATTTACCGCAGCCGGAGGGGCCGACCAGCACGGTAAACTCTCCGTCGGCGATATCCACCGAAATGTTATGCAGGACGTGATGCACGCCATAACTCTTTTTTACGTTATCGATCGTTACGCTGGCCATAGTCTGTTCCCATGGTGATCTGGTTTCGACGACGCCTTACAGCGCCGTCACCTCAACGGCATCGGCTGACAGCGCGCCCTGATGGATCAGCAGGCCAATGCCGCCGTCATGCAGCGCCAGTTCGCTGTCATCCGTAGCGTCCAGCGTGACGTCATCAATACGCGCGCTAATCTGGTTGCCGCTGACGCGCAACGTAACCCGGTACGGTTTCTCATACGTGAAGGCGAGCGGCGACTCGGCGAGGATCTGCGTCTGCCCGTCGCGAACGCGGATCAGCTGTGCCTTACCTTCGCGGGTCACACGCGCGGCGTAATAGCGCCGTAAGCCCTGAACCCGCGCGGCCACGCCGCCGTAATTGCCCAGATGCAGCACCACGTCACTGGCGACCTGATAGTCGGTCCACTGCCGGGTGCCGTGGATAATGATGCCCTCGTCACGCTCCTGCGAGATGCGGAAACTGGCCGGGAAGTGGCGGGAGAAGAAGCTGACGCCGTTTACCCAGGCACGCCGCCAGAAGTCACATTCGGGGCCGGGTCGGCTTAAGCGCAGTTCAGGTGCCCCTTCCCAACTCAGGTAGTCGAGCAGCACCCGCCCGCTGGCCTGTCGGCCTTCGGCTTCCAGCATCAGGCCAATCTCGCCGATTGGCTGGCCGCCGCAGTCAGGTAAACGCCAGCGCAGGATCTGGCTATCTCCCGGGGCCAGAGTAACCGGTTCGCCATAATAGGGGGTTAACCGATCCTGGGCGTCATAAACCCGACAGCACAGCGCCGCGGTTACGCTGCCTTTATTCTCTGTATCCGCGTAAAGGCGCACTTCCACCCACTGCCCCGGATAGAGCAACGGGGTCGCCATCAGTTCATAGGTACGCATATTGAGCACCTCGCGCGGCGTAAAGGTTGGCGTGGTGACGCCCGCACGTTGTCCGCGGCCCAGTGCGTTATAGGCCAGGCTCAGCATCCGCGTGCCGTTATACTCCACGTTATCGAGGGTGAGCGGCGCATGGTCATATCCTGCCAGCGGCTGAAATCCCTGACAGCTGCCCGGCTGTGAGAAGTGAAAGTGCGCGCCCTCTTTCGCCGCAGGCGCAGGCGGCTGACCGGCCAGCTGGCGTCCCAGATTCACCAGATAGTCGCTGATGCGTACCGCATCGTTGATGGAAAATCCGCCGTCCGCCGAGGAGATCAGCATCCGATCCGCCAGCGGACCGCGCCAGTCAGGACCGCCGTCGATCCCCTCCAGACCGAGCATGATCCCCAGCAGGCAGCCGACGTTACCCGCGTTACAGTCGGTGTCCCAGCCAGAGGTGTTCACAATGGTCATGGCGAGGTGAAAGTCATCCGGCGCGTAAAGTAGCGTCATGATCATCAGCGCATGGTTCGGCATAACATGACAGTTACCGGGATATTTATCGTAGCCGTAGTGATCTTCTATCTGCTGGCGGGTGGTTTCCCATTGCGGGTTTTCCGCATGCCAGCGGCGAATATCGGCAATCAGCCGGGCGATCTGGCAATCCGCAGGTATCGTCGCCAGGCCGGTATCAAGCAGATGGTTGATATCGCGGGAAACAAAGGCTTCGGCCTCCATCGCCGCCCACAGCATCGCGGCATACACCGATTCACCGTCGTGGCTGACGCTGCCCGCCTCGCGGGCGAGCTTCGCCGCAAGCGCAGGCTGGCCGGGGGCCACCAGCGCCCAGCCGTCAATAAAAATCTGCGCGCCGATCTGCTCGGCCACCGCGGTGCCGTTGGTGGCAATCGCGCCGCTTAACGGCGCGGGGATACCGTTTTTCAGGTTCAGCCACGCCGTATGTTCTGTGGAATTACCGTTCCCGCCCCACCATAAAATAGCGCGCTGTTCGACGATGTAGTTAAGCCAGGCCGCGCCGATATGCTCCGCGCTGAGGTCAGGTGAGATGCCATAATCTTCCAGCGCACGGATAAAGGTAAACGTGCCCGCCACATCGTCGTCGGTGACCACCAGCGGCTGATTCAACTGTTCATGGACGTAGTAATTGATTGGCCCCAGCTCCTGCATAATGCGCTGATAGGTCCAGCCTTCAAAGGGACGCCCCAGGTAGACGCCAATCAGCTTGCCCAGCACGCCCGCATAAACACGCTCAGAATAATTTTCAGCAATTGCCACGGTTAATACCTCTGTTTGTTAAGGGCGATCAGCCTTTTACCGAGCCGCCCGCCATGCCTTCAATAAAGCGACGCTGTAACGCCACGAACAGCACCACTACCGGCAGGACAATAATTAACGCCGCCGCCATAATTTCGCCCCAGTCCGAGCTGTACTGTCCGCTCAGCAGGAAAAAGGAGATCACGGCGGTGGTGTTTTCCTGGTCCTGAAGGAAGGTGGTGGCAATCAAAAACTCATTCCACGAATAGAGCCCGATAATTAATGCCACCGTGAGAATGCCCGGCGAGACCATCGGCAGCATCACCCGGCGGAATACCTGCCAGTGGGTTGCGCCATCCACCAGCGCGGCCTCTTCCAGTTCTTTGGGGATGGCGAGGAAATAGGTGCGCAGCAGCATGATGGCAAACGGGCTGTAGATGGCGGTGTAGATCAGCGCGACGGCAAAGACGTTGTTAATCAGATCCAGCCGGGCAAAGACAAAGTACAGCGGAAATAAAAACAGCTGGATGGGCGCGGTGGTGGTAGCCATCAGATAGCCGCTTACCAGCCGCCACGATTTGATTTTCCGTCGCGACAGCACATAGGCCGCAGCGGAACAGGTGGTGCACACCAGAATAATGGTGGTGGCCGACAGCAGAATCGAGTTGAGAAACGTGCGGCCGAAGCGGGCATCTTCCCAGGCGCGGGTGAAGTTATCCCAGCGCAGCGTCTCAGGCAGCGAGAGCGGGCTTTGGGTAATTTCCGGTGTGCTTTTAAACGCGTTCAGCACCAGCAGCGCAATGGGGAACAGCGCCGTGAACGCGCCTATAGCCAGCAAAATGTAGGTCAGCGTCAGCGTGGTCCGGCTTTCGATCAGTCTCATGATTCATCTTCCTTTGATTGCAGGCGGATATAAAAGAAGGTGGCGACCAGACCGAAGACGCCAATCACCAGCGCCGCGGCGGCTGCTTGTCCGACGTTGAGATCGTAAAAGGCTTTGCGATAGGCCAGTGTCGAAAGCACCTCGCTGGAGAATGCCGGACCGCCCTGAGTGAGGATGTAGACAAAATCAAAGACCAGGAATGACCAGATCACGGTCATCACCATCATCAGCGTGATTGTCGGTCGGATCCCCGGCAGTAAGACATAGCGCATCATCTGCCAGAAACTTGCCCCTTCAATCCGCGCCGCCTCAATCTGCTCCTGCGGCACCTGGCGCAGCGCGGCGAAAAAGATCACGCAGAGGAATCCCCACCAGTGCCATAAATCGACCGTCGCCACGCCATACAACGCCTGCGTTGGCAGCGAAAGCGGGTTGCTGACGGAGAGACCAAACCGGTCCAGCAGACCGAAGACCCCGGTGACAGGGCTGTAAATCATTGATTGCCACACCCGCGCGGTGATAGCGGTGGCAATGACCATCGGCAGAAAATAGATCACCTGAAACAGGGTTCGCCCGCGCGGGGCCAGGAGCAGCATGGTGGCGGCAAACAACCCCATTGCAATGGGAATGGTGAGGAAGATCAGCGTCCAGATAATATTGTTTTTCAGCGCCGACCAGAACACGCCGTCATTAAACAGCGCAACGAAATTCCCCAGCCCGATAAACTGCGGCGTGGAGATGCCGTCCCACTGGCAGAATGCCAGCGCGATGGTCAATAGCGCGGGTATCAGAATAATAACAACGTTAATCAGTAACGTCGGAACCAGATACAGTCTGTGCATATCAATCGCCCTTGCGCGGCCATTTACCGGCGTAAATGGCCTGACTTAATAAAAGATCACTGACGGGAAGGAATGGTCGGCACTTTGCCGTCCTTTTTCTCCTGCTGATACGTCGCGTCCAGGGTGGTGAGGAAGTCCTTAACGCTCATCTGCCCTAACCAGACCTGCTCAATGGCGTTGACCAGATAGCTGTCGGTCGCCGGCGGCAGGAAGGTCCAGGAGGTATAGCCGTAGTGGTTCTGCGCTACGGCGCTGGCCAGGTTTTTCATCGTTTCGGTGTACAGCGGCAGGACTTTTGCGTCGAGCTGTACATGGCTGAGATCTTTCAGCGGCGTATTCCATTCTCCCTGCCAGACCGAATTGATTTTGCTGTAAAAGTTCTCGCTAAAGACGTAGTCGATGACGGCCGCCGCACCGTCAGGATTTTTCGAGCTGGCGGCGATGGAGAAGGTGGACCCGATTCCCAGCGGATAAACCGGATAGTCTACCCCCTCGCCCGTCGGGAAAGGCGCGAAGCCCGCTTCGCTATGGCTGGCCGGGAAATAGGTGGGAATATAAGAAAAGTTCCAGGTGCCGCTCGGGGCGATACCGGCCTTGCCGCTGGCGACCTGGGCAAACGCCTGCTCCTGAGTCAGCGAAAAGTAGTTAGCCCCGAAATAGCCTTTTTGCCACCACTGTTGCAGGGTGGTAATGGCTTTCACAAACGGCTCCGCCGTCCAGGGTAATTCGCCATTGAGGGCTTTATAAATATTATCCGGCCCGGCAATCGTATTCAGAGCCAGGGTGACGTAATGCTCGTTCGCCGCGCGCCAGTCGGCGTTACCCGCGGCGAAGGGGGTGATCCCTTTCGCCTTCATCGCTTCCGCCAGCGTTTCCAGCTCGGCGATAGTTTTCGGCGGTTGCCAGCCCTCTTTATCAAACAGGGTTTTGTTATAAAATATGCCCATGGTTTCATAGGTTTTGGGCAGCGCGTACAGTTTGCCTTTGTATTTGCCCATCTCAAGAAACAGCGGCAACAAACGGTCGTTCCAGCCCAGCTTCGCCGCGTAACCGTCCAGCGGCAGAAGCTGTCCGGCATTGGCAATGGTCGCCACATAGCTGGGTCCGGCGGTATAAACGATGTCCGGACCGCGGCGCGACAGCATCGCCACGCGCAGCTGTTTATCCAGCTCGGCACCCCGGTAATCAATGTTCAGGCGGTACGCCGGGTGCGCCTCGTTGAACGGCTGGATCAGCAACTGCTGCAACTGCTTTTTATTTTCAGGCGTGGCGGTTTCATACCACCAGCTGATGGGTGCCGCGCCCTGCGCCTGCGCCGCGACGGGCAGTAGCGAATGGGCGACGAGCAGCGTCGCGGCCAGCGTCATACAGTATTTACTCATCACCGATATTCTCCTGGTAAGGTTGCCGTTAGGCGGAATCACGTTGAATCAACTGAAATGGCATCTCCTGCGCCGTGCCGACGGCGGCCAGGTTGCCGCTCAGTCGCTCGATTAATAGCCGGCCCGCACTGAGGCCGATCTGATACTGGAATTGCGCCACGGTGGTCAGGGGCGGCGTCACCAGCCCGGCGGCGGAAATATCATCAAACCCGGCCACCGCAAGATCCGCCGGAATCGCAATGTGCGCCTCCCGGGCAGCGCGCATCACGCCGATAGCCAGTAAATCGTTGGCGGCGAAAATCGCGCCGGGCAGCCGTGCCTCCTCAATCAGACGCTGTGTCGCCCGGTAGCCCGCCTGCTCACTAAAATCCTCTTCAATCACGATCAATGGTGGCAGGCCCGCCTCCTGCATTGCCAGCTGGTAGCCCTCAACGCGTACCGCCTCCGGCCCGCCGCTACCGGCGATCATGCCGATGGCGCGATGCCCTTTGCCAATCAAATAACGCACCATCGCCTGTGCAGCAGCGCGACTATCGATATAGATGTCGTCAATCGGCAGTTCGCCGCCGCGTTTCTTTTGCGCCTCTACCCGTACCACCGGAATACCGGCGTTCAGAAAAGGCGCGAAATCTTTCGCCCGCAGGCAAAAAAACACGCCGACGACGCCGTCCACCCTGCCCTGCGCCGACCAGTCGAGGAAATTTCGCTCCTTCTCTTCCGTGCCGTCGGTATTGGCGACGATGACGTCATAGCCGTGGCCGTCGGTGACCGACTGAATGCCGCGCATCAGCGACGAGTAAAAGGGGTTGGCGATATCCGGCACAATGCAGGCGATGGTCATCGATTTATTGGTGCGCAGCGCCTGGGCAAAGCGGTTCGGCACGTATCCCAACTCCTGCGCGGCGGCCATAATGCGGGCCAGCGTTTCCGGTGGAATGCCTGCGCTCTCGCCGTTCAGCGTCATGGATACCGTCGCCTGCGATACACCTGCCCGCCGCGCCACATCCCGCTGGGTAATTCTTTTGCTCATAGGCTTTACTTATACGTATTAGTGATACGTATAAATAGAATTAACACATCAATTCAGTCAATGAATTGCAGGGCAGAAATTCAACAATCTGATGAAAAAGTGAACGAGGTCACGTTTATCCGATGCATCATTGCACGCAATACCATGAAAAATTCGCAAGGATCACAGCATTCGCTATCCTGGCACCGGGCGATCGGAGAGATCAGGCAACGCGTTATTTACCGCGGAATAACAGCCCAGGTAACCATTTTCCCTGCCGGGAGGAAATTATTTATTTGTTGCGTCGTTAACGCGTGTGATGAAGTGCAGGCAGGCAATGTATTACGGTATCGTTTCGTCAGCCGAAACAACAATGTCATGGCGAAATTCACTGCATAGCGAGAGAACAGATGGATAAAAGCGAACAGATCAATAGTGTGGCAATGAATATTATCATGGACGCCGGGGATGCCCGGGCGCTTATTACGGATGCCTTATTTGCCATTGAAAAAAACCAGTTCGACGAGGCAGACGAAAAAATCATTCAGGCGCAGCAGAAAATCAAAACCGCGCACGGTAATCAAACGGATATTGTTCAGAGCGAAATTCACGGAGAACGTTTTCCATCCTCCCTTTTATTTACCCATGCTCAGGACACGCTCATGACAATTAACAGTGAACTGTTAATGAGCCGTCACCTGTTGAAAATTTTTCGCATGCTGGATAAGCGCATCAGCGCACTTGAGTAGTTGAATTCACCCTGCCACCCGGCCGTAAGGCATAACAAAAAGACAGGATATTTTAATGCAACAATTTCAATACACGATCCGTGACGATCTCGGCATCCACGCCCGCCCGGCAGGATTGCTGGTCCGTTTAGCCATGCAATATCGCTGCGAACTACACCTTGCCAAAAACGACACCCAGGCCAGCCTGAAAAAGATCTTCACCGTGATGGGGCTGAACGTGAAATGCGGCGATACGGTAACCATTGTCGCCAGCGGAGACGATGAGCAGCAGGCTATTACCGCGCTGCACGCCTTTTTTTGCCAGCACCTCTGACCTGCGCGAGGAGAAAATCATGCAGATATTGACAGGTAACGCCGTCTCGCCGGGCATCGTCCTCGCGCCGATCTGGTTCTGGCGTCCGGTTCAGGTTGACGTAACACCGCACCCTGTTGCGGATCCAGCCCAGGAACTGACACGGCTTGAAAACGCCTGTCACGCCGCGTTATCGCAGCTACAGATGCTGGAAGATAAGGTTCGGGCCGAAAAGGGAGACGCCATCGCGCAACTGTTCTCCGCTCACCAGTTCATGCTGGAGGACGATGATTTTCAGCAGGAAATCCGCGACGCCATTGTGCAGCAGCGCGTCAATGCGGTCTGGGCTGTCAGGCGCGCTGGCGACCAGTTTGCCGCGCAAATGGCGGCGATGGAAGACGCCTATTTTCAGGCCCGGGCTGCGGACGTGCGGGATGTCGCGGGGCGGCTTATCGCCCTTCTCTGCAACCATTGCACCACGCCGCCGCCTTTACCCGCAGGCAAAGCGATCCTGTTTGCCGAAGAGATACTGCCCAGCGATACCGTGCAGCTTGATAAGCAGTACATTGCCGCCATTGTCACCCGGCAGGGATCGGCATTGTCTCATAGCGCTATTCTGGCGCGGGCGATGGGGATCCCGGCAATAATGGGCCTGGATGTCGCCGATTTGCCTGCGGCGTGGGAGGGGCTGGACGCCATTATCGATGGCGAAGCGGGACATATTTATCTGACCCCGGATAGCGAAACGCAGCAGCGTTATCACATGAATGCGCTGTAGCCGACATTAACCGGAATAGTTACTGTGATGAAGCTCACTCATTTTCCCGACGTTTTACATCGGTAATTATTTTCACTTCAGCAGTGAAATTGCATATTTGAGATTCATCACCCGGAATAGCAATAATAAAATTACCCTACAGACAAACACTACTATAAAGGTCCACATGCAAATGAAAAAATTAAATATCTTGTTGATCTGCGGCTCAGGGGCATCCAGCGGGTTTCTTGCAGCCAATATTCGTAAAGAAGCTGCCCGCCGCGGCCTTGATTGCACTGTCGTTGCCCGCAGCGAGGCTGAAGTAGAAAGCTATCTTCAGGAAATAGATTGCCTGATGGTCGGCCCCCACCTGAAATATTTAATTCCCGAGCTGGAAGAGAAAGTGGCGACCATGAACATTAAGGTCATCCTGATGGAAAAATCCTATTACTCGCTGTTGGATGGCAGCCTCGCGCTCGACCATCTGCTTGCAGAATTAAATAAAGATTAAGCGGGGCCGGCCAATATGCAGAAATTTATCGACTGGATGGAGGTGCATTTCGCACCGCCAATGAACAGGATCAACCGCAACGTCTGGGTACTGACGCTCAAAGACTCCATCATGCAGGTGTTGCCGATGATACTGGTGGGCTCGCTGGTCACCGTATTATCGATCCTGAAAAATTTTCTCCCGTGGTTCCCCAATTTGTCAACCATATCCAGCTACACGATGGGACTGATCTCGGTGTTTATTGCGTTTCTGATCCCATTCAACTATATGGAAAAAAAGAAAATCAATAAAATGCGTCTGATTGCCGGGATGTCAGGCATCGCGCTGTTCATGATCATCGTTAAGCTACAGGAAGTGCCGGTCCTGCAATTCAAATATTTTGGTGCCGGGGGAATGTTTGTTGCCATTATTGCCGGGATTTACGTTGCGTTTGTGATGGGGATTGCCGGGCGATATTCCTTTTTCAAACAAGACAGCGCCATTCCGGATTTTGTCCGGGTATGGTTTGACGCCATTATTCCGATTCTGGTCGTCACCGTCACCGGTTGGCTCGCCGTTTATATCCTCAAACTGGATCTCTATCAGATCCTGATTAATATTTTCATGCCAATTACCGCTTTCGCGCAAACGTTGCCGGGGTTCCTGTTAATTACGTTCCTCGGCGTATTCCTCTACTCCATGGGCATCAGCGGATGGGTGCTTTTCCCGATCACCAAGCCAATCTTCCTGGCGGGGATTACGGCGAATATGGCAGCCGTAGCCGCGGGCGGCGTTGCGAAAAATATCGTGACCGCGGAAGTCCTTTATTCAGGATGGGTGGCGATTGGCGGTATCGGTGCCACGCTGCCGCTGGTGATTATGCTGGTACGATCCAAATCTCGTCGCCTGAAAGCGCTGGGCTCCGCCTCGCTGGTGCCGGGCATCTTTAATATCAATGAACCGGTCATTTTCGGCGCAGTGGCCTGGAACCCCATATTAATGGTGCCGCTGTGGTTACAGGGTATTATTTTGCCGTTGATTACTTACGTGGTGTTGAGTATGGGTGTCGTCAACATTCCTGCCGCCGTGTTCGATATGTGGTATTGCCCGTTCCCTATTTCGACCTGGATCGTCTCGCAGGACCTGAATGGCCTGATCCTGCTGGCCGTTGTCGCCACGGTGAGTACGCTGATCTGGTATCCCTTCTTCAAAATGTATGAAAAGCAGCAGGTTGCCGCAGAAGCCGCCTCTGTCTGAATGCTGTCCCTCATCCACGTGGCCTGCGGGCCACTGACTAAAAGGAGTCACCTATTTTGACCAGTAAACGTATTCCTGATGGTTTTCCCGAGCATTTTTTATGGGGCGGTGCCGTTGCCGCCAACCAATGTGAAGGAGCCTGGCAAGAAGATGGCAAAGGTTGGTGCGTTGCGGATATTAATCTTTTCCGTAACGATGTCGCGCTGGATAAAAAATATAATGAAGAAATTACTACCGAGGATATTCTGAACGCGATGCAGGATACGCAGGGCGTTTATCCTAAACGCAACGCCATTGATTTTTACCATACTTACAAAGAAGACCTGAAGTTATTAGCCGAAACAGGAATGAATTCGTTTCGTACCTCAATTAACTGGTCGCGAATTTACCCTAACGGCGACGAACAGGTGCCTAATGAAGCCGGGCTGCGTTTTTATGACAAGCTGATCGACGAAATCATCGCCAACGGTATGGAGCCAGTGATCACCCTCTCCCACTATGAGATGCCGCTGCATTTGACCACGGCCTATAGCGGCTGGTATTCGCGTGAGCTGGTGGATTTCTTTGTCCGCTATTGCGAGACGGTGTTTACCCGCTATCAGCACAAAGTGAAATACTGGATCATCGTTAATCAAATTAACCTGATCGTTCATGAATCATTTAACCATCTCGGCATTGCGGAAGATAAAGTCGCCAACCTGGCTGAAGCAAAGTATCAGGGGGTACATAATGAGATGGTGGCCTGCGCGAAGGCGACGGCGATTGCGCGACGGATTAACCCCGAGTTTCGCATCGGTATGATGTTCGCCGACGGCATTAGCTACCCTGCCACCTGTAAGCCCGAAGATGTGCTGGCGACCGTGCGCCGTAACCAGATGGAATATTTTTATGGTGACGTGCTGCTGCGCGGGCGCTATCCGGGATATGCCTTCCGCTATTTCGAAGAGCATAACATTCAGTTGCAGTTCTATCCCGGCGATGAAGAGGCGCTGCATAATACCGCCGACTTTCTGGCCATCTCCTACTATTACACCCGAATCAGCGATGCTGAAAGCGCGTTAAAACGCAAAACCTCGTATGCCAATCCGCATATTCAGGCCAGCGACTGGGGATGGGGTATCGATCCCATCGGGCTGCGCACCAAGCTGAATCTGTACTGGGATCGCTATCAGGTGCCGATCATGATTGCCGAAAACGGAATTGGCGCTTTCGACAAAAAAGAGGAGAACGGTGAGGTTCAGGATGATTATCGTATTGACTATATGCGGTCGCATCTGGCGCAGGTAAAAGAAGCGGTTCGTGATGGCGTGGACGTCATCGGCTATTTCCCGTGGGGCCCCATCGATATCGTCAGTTGTTCGTCGTCAGAAATGAGCAAACGTTACGGTTTTATTTACGTCGATCTGGACGATTATGGCCAGGGTAGCGGTGCACGCAGCCGTAAGAAAAGCTACGGCTGGTATCAGCGGGTGATCGCCAGCCACGGCGAAGAACTCTGATTGTGGTGGCCAGACCAGCCCTGCTGGCTATGACTGCCGGGATCTGCTGGGGAACCTCAGGACTGGTGATGCGCTATCTCAGCGCTTATGGCTTCACTGCGGTCGAGATCGGCACATTGCGCCTGCTGATAGCGGCAGGCGTCGTGTGTATGGTTGCGCTTCGTCGTCCCTCCGGTATGCGGATCGGACTGCGGCAACTGCCGTGGCTGGCACTAATGGGCGCAGGCTGCCTGTTTTTCTACTCGCTATGCTACGTGCTGGCGGTGCAGGCGGTCTCTCTCTCGCTTACCGCCGTGCTGATCTATACCTCTCCGGCAATGGTGATGCTGCTGTCAGCCATGCTTTTGCATGAGCCGCTGACGCGACATAAACTCCTTGCGCTGGCGCTGACGTTTAGCGGCTGTAGTCTGGCGGCGGGGTTATTTCCCGCCACGTTGCATTACTCCTGGCGGGGCGTTGGTTTTGCCCTGCTCGCTGCGCTACTGTATGCCCTGTATGCTGTGCTGGCGAAAAGACAGACCCAGCGCGCTGACGCCGTCACCGTCACCGCCTGGAGTATGCTGTTCGGTGCCGCTGCCGCGCTGGCGACGGTAGATATACCTCACGGCCTGAGCATCCTGCGTGCCGCGCCGGGCTCGCTGTTGTGGGTTGTTGTCATCGGCCTGCTGAACACTGCGCTGCCCTACCTGCTTTATACCCGGGCGGTCAGTGAGGGTGAAGCGAGTCAGGCGGCGATGATGGCCTCGGTTGAGCCCGTGGTGGCAACGCTGCTGGGCATGGCAGTATTTCATGAGATCCCCAGTGTATGGGCCTGTCTCGGCGCGCTGCTGGTCATCAGCGGGCTATGGGTGATGAGCCGCAAACGTGTCTCCCTGAGGGGCGCAGTAAGGCAACGCCAGGAGAATGAAGGATAATGCAAAGTAAGCATCTGAAACTGCTGCGGCTATTTCTCGACAGCGCGGACGCGCTTACCGCGCAGGTACTGGCGACAAACATGTCCGTCAGCGATCGCAGCGTGAAAAACTATATTGCCGAGATCAACGTCCGCGAGCCAGGGCTTATTCAGTCTTCCCATCGCGGCTATGCGATAGATAAAGCACGCGCCATGCGCGTGCTTGCCAGCCATGTGCATAATATGCCCCAGACGCCTGAGGAGCGAGTTAACTATCTGTTGACTCAGTTGCTTAATAGCCGTCAACCCGCGAGCCAACTGCCGGATCTCTATGGTCTCAGCGATATTCTGTGCGTGAGCTATGAGACGGTGAAAAAAGATCTGCTGCTGGTGCGTAAAAAGCTCAAGGATTTTAATCTGTACCTGACGGTAACCAACGATTATCTGGATATCGAAGGCCTGGAACGGGATAAGCGGCGCATGTTTTCCAGCCTGCTTTACGCCGAATTCAGCGCCAACATTCTCAGCCTGGCGGAAATTGGCCGGATTTTTCCGCAGTACGATATCGATCATTTAGTCTCTATCCTGGTCGAGTCCTGCAAAGCCTGGCACTACTTTATTAATGAATATGCGCTGCTCAGCCTGGTACTGGATGTGGTCATCAGTATTGACCGTATCCGTAACGATCATACGTATCATCATAACGGGGCCGCACACGCCTCCCCGGCTGAGAGAAAGTACGATGAACATGAAACCACGCTGGCACGTAAAGTCATCCATGATATTGAGCGGCATTTTGAGGTCGTTTATAACGAGCTGGAGGCGGAAGCGTTAACCGTCGTACTGCTGAGCAGCTTGATCAGAATCGACATGGATGAAATCCACGCCGGCAATATTGAGGCGCTGGCGGGCAAACAGTGTATGGATCTGGTTGCCATCCTGCGCAAAGAGATGCAGCGCTATGATTTCATTGACGGCGATAGCAAGCAGTTTCTGATCCGCTTCACTATCCATATTAAAAACCTGCTGGTACGCCTGCAACACGGACATGTGACGCGTAATCCGCTGACCGACCATATCAAAACCTCCTGTCCGCTGATTTTCGAATGCGCGGTGGCGATTTCAGAAAAAATCCGTCAGGCCACGGGCTTTACGGTCGATGAACATGAGATCGCCTATATCGCGCTGCATATCGGCAGCATTCTCGGCAACCAAATCGCCGAGCAGAATAAAGTCAGCTGTGTGCTGCTGGTTCCGCACTATCACAACCATACCAACCGGCTGATTTCACAAATCGACGGCCTGTTTGGTCAACAGCTGATTATTCGCGCCATCGTGACCTCTTACGAGGAGTTTGAAAATCTGCCCGCGCCTGATTTTCTGATTTCCACCTTACGCATCCCGCAAACCATGATGGAATGGGTGTATATCAATCCGTTCCTCACTGACCGGGATATTTCCGCGCTGCAATATAAAATGGAGCGGGTCAGACAGAAGAAGAGACGCGCCCGGCTACTGGAGAATTTGCAGCTTATCTCCAATGAAAACCTGTTTTTTTATAATCCGCCGCTGACGGATGAAAATGAGGCGATCCCCTTTATGGCCGATGCCTTGCACCGTCACGGCTATGTCGACGCCACGTTTGTCGAGGATGTTTTCGAGCGTGAACGCAGTTACTCCACCACCTTTGGCAATATCGCCGTTCCACATTCGATGAAAATGAACGCGACCAAAACCGGGCTATGCGTGGTGATTAGCGAGAAGACGTTTTCATGGGGCAATAATATGGTCAACGTAGTGCTGCTGTTTTCCATCAACCAGGCTGAGCGTGCGCTGTTTTACGATATTTTCGATAATCTGATTGTGCTGCTACTGGAGCCGCCCAATCTGAAAAAAGCCAGTGAATGCCGAACGTGGCAAGAATTTGTCTCGACGATTATAGACTGTTTTTAAGCCAGAACGGGCACAAAGACGCGTGGCGGTGAGCGCCTGGCCCACCGCCCGTCAGTATTACTCGGCTTTCGGTTCAGCTTCGTGAACTTTCAGCTCGCCCATCACCTTCAGTTTTTTGGAGATCTCACGGCGCTCTTTGGAGATTTCCGCATTTTTGATGATGTAGTCATCCACGCGATCTTCATAGTCGCTTTTCATGTTGGCGATAATGCCCTGAATCGCTTCTACGCTCATCCCCGGCTTGATGTAGTCGCTGAGGTTGTCGAGCAGCAGTACGCGCTTCTGGTTATCACGGATCTTTTTCTCAACGTCCTGGATTTCACGCTGTAGCTTGTTTTTACGACGGAACAAACGAACAAACTCCAGTACGTCCTGAAATGAAGGCTTGGTGGTTTCCATTGCTATACCTCTGATAATTGAGATTCGGATTCGTTAATGCGACAGCCATAGGGTAAACACTACTGAGAGCCATCGCTGAAGACAATCATTTTTACTTTGTCCTTATCATACCGCTAAATGGGGCTGAATCGAAACACCTGGCGCAAAACCGCCGCTGTTTGCAGTTTATTTGCGCAGCGCCCGGCAGATCAGATGCGACAGCAACTCCAGTTGCCGCGCCAGTTCCATGCTCAGCCACACGTAGCCATGTATCGGCGTTTCGGCCAGATCGTCACCTTCATAGTCGACAATCAACTGACGAAGCTCGGCAACAATCTCATTAAGCTTTTCGCTATTGGCGAGGATCGGCTGGGGATTGCCTTCGTACAAGGCATGGGCGATGGTCAGCAGCGTTTGCTGGGTCATCTGCTGGGTTTCGCGCAAAGTATGCGCGTTAAGCATGATGAAATGGCTGGCACGCGAGGCCCAGAAGGCGTTGATTTGCAGCTCCAGGATACACACCAGGTTACGGTTAATGGTCTGGATGGCTTCAAAAATCGACTTCTGGATATGGGTTTCTTTGCTGGCGGGGGTAATCAAGCCGCGCATTTTTACCACGTCGTTAAGCACGTTTTGCTGGCGCTTTTCAAGGCGCGGGCGCTCAACCAGGTTGGGCGAAAACCCGGCCTGATAAAGCCGGTTAAACGTGGTGACATAGTTCGCCATCTGAATGCGCCAGTGTAAAAACGCCCGCTGCGGCCAGATGCCGGTAAAGAGCATTGCCAGCAAGGAGCCGAAGATAACATCGCCGCTTCGCCACAGCGCGGTGTGCATGTCCCCCGCCGGCGATCCTACGACCACCGCCAGAGTAATGCCGATCAGTAGCGCCTGATAAGGCCGCTTGCCGAGCGTCAGCCAGGCGCATAAAAACATCGCTGCCGCACACCAGATCAGCATAACGGGCAACGAATAGCGCTCAAGCTGGAGGGCCACCAGCCCCAGCGCCGAGCCGAGGATCGTACCGCCGATACGCTCAAACGCGCGCGGCACCACGTTACCCCAGAACGAAATCGGCCCCATGATCACCACCAGAGTGATGAGCGGCCACGTCCCTTCCGGGATATCAAACAGTCTTACCAGTAAAAAGGTAAGAATAAACGCCAGCGCGATACGGACACCGTGCACTATCCGGTAGTGACGATACAAACGGATCTCAAAGGGACTTAAGGACTTATCAGCGCGCAAACCCGCTCTCCGGCCACTCGTTCAAAAGCGCAATTGTACCGTTTTTTCCCGGCCATAAGCATCCCATCTGTGCGAATTCCCTCTCAATGGTTAAGGCGATTTTCTTATGCATCCGCGAGCGGGATATACATATCAATATCCCAGTAGCCGTCCGCGTTACCGTCATTCAGGTAAATTTCAAAACAGGGACGAGGGGCAATCTGGTGGTTGTCATCCTGCGACAAACTATCGAAGAACTCACGCCACGGGGTGGCAAAATCATGATTCTCGACCCGCGCGCTGGCGATGGCGTACTGCCCGCCCTCAATCTCGGTGAGGATCACGCCGGGGCTGTTTTCGCCAACGGTAAAGCCCTCTTCCACCCTCACCACCGTCGCACAGCGCAGTTTTTCGGCGGGCGTGTTATCCGGATTATCGTAATAAACCGCCAGCCACTCCTGCGGCTGAACACGCTGGGTATCAACCCACAGCACCAGCTGTTCAAAGCCCTGCTTAACCGTTTTCTCCCAGGGCCCGACGAGGTGAAAACCCGCGACGTTGCGCGTGTCAGCCTGTTCAATGTGATAATCCATGTTGCCTCCCGTTGGATGACGATGATAAAGCCGATGGATTGAGTATGTGTGCTGAAGGGAAGAGATGCAAAAAGCGCCCCCGATGGAGGGCGCTGAAAATCAGGATTTGTGATGCAGATAATCGCTCAGGCGCGAGAACAGTCCGCCTTTCTCCACGCCGTCCAGGGTAGTGAGCGGCATCCTGGCGACGACCTTATCGCGATCGTAGAGTTCGATTTCGCCGATAGTTTGATGAGCGGCAATCGGTGCATCCAGCTCTTTGCCATTCAGCACGTACCGGGCCTTGATATGCTCGATTTCCGTTTTCGGCAGTGCCATCCAGAAATCACGATCCGGGCCAACCGCGACGTTTTCTTTATCACCGTACCAGATGCGCTCGTTGCCAATGGATTTCCCCTTCGTCAGGATCTGCACGGTGGCATAGTTCTGCTGGCCCCAGACGAGAAGTTTTCGTGCTTCATCTTCGCGGCCTTTCGAACTGGCCGCGCCCATAATCACCGCGATCAGCCGCTGATTTCCCTCAACGGCAGAGGCGATCAGGTTAAACCCGGCTCCCGATGTATGGCCGGTTTTCAGACCGTCGATTTTCAGCGTTTTATCCCATAACAGCCCGTTACGGTTCTGCTGAGTAATGCCGTTCCACGTCAGGCTTTTCTCACTGTACATGTGATAAAACTCCGGTTCGCCGTGAATAATGGCGCGGGAAAGCACCGCCAGATCGTAAGCCGAACTGTGCTGACCCGGCGCATCAAGGCCGTGGACCGTTTCGAAATGGGTATCGCGCAGATTGAGCTTCTGAACATAGTTGTTCATCATCTTCACAAGCTGCGGCTGTCCCCCGGCGACATAATCCGCCAGCGCCACGCAGGCATCGTTACCGGAATCGACAATCAGCCCCCGGCTCAGATCGTATACCGTTAAGCGATCGCCGGGTTTAAGGAACATCAGCGACGAGCCGTCAAACACCGGATTCCCCTTCGCCCACGCATCTTTGCCAACGGTCACAACGTCATCTGCACTGATACGGTGGCTATCGATGGCCCGGTCAATGACATAACCGGTCATCAGTTTGGTCAGGCTGGCGGGGTTACGCTGCTGATGTTCGTTCCCGGCGGACAGAATTTGACCGGTGGTGTAATCCATAAGTACCCAGGCTCCTGCCTGCACGGCAGGCGGCTGCGGCGACACGGCAAAGGTATCGGCAGCCAGCGCGGAAGAAATACCCGAAGCGAGTAAAGAAACAGCAATAAACAGACGGCGTTTCAACAGCATATCCTCATTCTATAATTCGCCGTCCTTTTTACGGGAGATCCTGAAAACGTGCCCGGTTAAAGTGCAAGAAAATATGACATCCATCACGGACAGAAACCCGGTACTGGCGCTTACGATGGCTGGCTAAATCGTTTACCATACCGGTGAGTCTCCCTCGCAGCCCATCACGGATTAATCATACCTATGCAAGATACGCCGCATCAGCCAGGATTTTTATTTCACGATTACGAAACCTTCGGCACCAGCCCGGCGCTGGACCGGCCTGCTCAGTTCGCCGCTATCCGCACCGATGCTGATTTTACAGTGACCGGTGAGCCTGAGGTGTTCTACTGCAAGCCCGCTGATGATTATCTTCCGCAGCCGGAAGCGGTGATGATCACCGGCATCACGCCGCAGGAAGCGCTGGCGAAAGGCGATAACGAAGCCACCTTCGCACGCCGCATTCACGACCTTTTTACCGTACCGAAGACCTGCGTGGTGGGCTATAACAACGTGCGTTTTGACGATGAAGTCACGCGCAATATTTTTTATCGCAACTTTTACGATCCCTACGCCTGGAGCTGGCAGCATGATAACTCGCGCTGGGATCTGCTGGATGCGATGCGCGCCTGCTACGCCCTGCGCCCGGAAGGCATTAACTGGCCAGAAAATGACGAGGGCTTGCCGAGCTTCCGCCTTGAACATCTGACCAAAGCCAACGGCATTGAGCACAGTAACGCCCATGATGCGATGGCAGATGTCTACGCGACGATTGCCATGGCGAAGCTGCTGAAAACCAGACAGCCGCGCCTGTTTGACTATCTCTATACGTATCGCGGTAAAAATAAGCTGATGACGCTGATCGACGTGCCGCAGATGAAACCGCTGGTGCATGTCTCAGGGATGTTCGGTGCCTGGCGCGGCAATACCAGCCTGGTCGCGCCGCTGGCGTGGCACCCGGAAAACCGCAACGCGGTGATTATGGTCGACCTCGCGGAAGACGTCTCCGTGCTGCTGGCCCTGGATGCCGATGCCCTGCGCGAACGGCTCTATACCGCGAAGGCCGATCTGGGCGATGCGCTGCCGGTGCCGGTCAAGCTGGTGCATCTGAATAAATGCCCGGTGCTGGCGCAGCAGAATACGCTGCGCCCGGAAGATGCCGACCGTCTGGGGATCAACCGCCAGCGCTGTCTTGATAACCTGAAAATCCTGCGTGAAAACCCGCAGGTACGCGAAAAAGTGGTGGCAATTTTTGCCGACGCCGAGCCGTTTGTGCCGTCGGACAATGTCGATACGCAACTCTATAATGGCTTTTTCAGCGACGCCGACCGGGCGGCGATGAAAATCGTGCTGGAGACCGACCCGCGTAACCTGCCCGCGCTGGATATTACCTTTGCCGATAAGCGCATTGAACGCCTGCTGTTTAATTACCGGGCGCGTAATTTCCCCGGCACGCTGGATGAAGCCGAACAACAGCGCTGGCTACAGCACCGCCGCAATATCTTCACGCCTGAATTTTTACAGGCTTATGCGCAGGAGCTGGAAGCGTTGTGGGGGCAGTATGAAGGAAACAGTGAGAAGCAGGCGCTGTTAAAAGCGTTGTATCAGTACGCGCAGGAGACGGTGTAAGCCGCCCCCCGCGCCGGTCAAACTCAGGCTTTCCTAACGGTAATTGACCAGGCTGCATCGCCGACCTGCTGATAGTCGGTGATGCTGTGCCCCTCTTCTGCGGCCCATTGGGGGATCGCTTCCGTCGCCTGGGTACAGTCAAAGTCGATCACCAGTTCATCACCGCTGTGCATTTCCGCCAGCGCCGCTTTCGCTTCAATCAGTGGGAACGGGCAAACCTGCGTCACCACGTCGAGTTTTTTAATCGCCATTTCTACTCCAGTCAATCAATTAAGCTGCCGCAGCGGCGAGTTTCGCTTTACGCTGCGGACGTACATACAGGAACCAGGACGCCGTCCAGACACCGAGGATCATAAAGGCCAGGCCAATCCAGCCCTGCCAGGTGAGCATGGCGGTCATCACCAGTCCGTTACCGATAGAGCAGCCGCCCGCGATGCTGGCCCCGAAGCCCATCAGCACGCCGCCGGAGGCGCTGCGCAGCGTGGTGCCAACATCGGCGGCACGCACACGGAACTCACGGCTGGCCTTCGCGGCAATAAACGATCCGAGGAAAATCCCCAGCACCAGGAACACGCCCCAGTTGAGGAACTTACTGTCACCCGCGACCAGAAATTGCAGGATATTGGCGGTTGGCGAAGTGATGCCTAAGCCGAACATGCGCCCGGTGGCTTCGCTGAGCGGCCATGCCAGCAGCGCAATCAGTCCAATCAGCGTCGCGGTGAAGAACGGATGCCAGCGCTTTTCGAACAGCAGATGCGCCAGTCCCGTACGGCGCGGCGGCAGCGTCGCGACCTTCAGTTTCGGTTTACGCAGCTCTTTGAGTACCAGCCAGGCAGTGACCACCAGCAGGAGCGCAATCAACGGCCAGACGGAGACATTCAGCGTCTCGGCAATAGAGTTGTGCGCGGTGCTTTGTGTTTTCAGGAACTGGTTCAGCCCGGCGGCGTGCGGGGAGCGCATCACCGCACTCATCACCATGTAAGTCACCAGCGCGATCCAGCTACCAATAAGCCCTTCTCCCGCCCGATACCAGGTGCCGGTGGCGCAGCCGCCCGCGTAGACAATGCCGAGACCAAAGACGAAACCGCCCACCACGGTGCCGAGCCACGGGAATGTGCCCGCGTCGTATTGCAATACGCCCGTCTGGATCAGGGCAAACACGCCGACGCTCTGAATACAGATCGCTATCAGCAGGGCATAGAACATACGGTTATTTTTGGCGATGTACATATCGCGGAAGCCGCCCGTCAGGCAGAAACGGCCGCGTTGCATCACAAAACCTAACAGCGCGCCGCAAAACAGGCCGCTTAATATCATCTGTAACATAGGGAATGCTTAATCCGGAAAATATCAGTCAGTAAATTATTCCTGACCCGTCCGACGCAAACCAATAACCAAAGTCTCTAATACATAACCATGAGTTATAAGACATAAAAAAACCGGAGAACGAGGTCTCCGGTTTCAGGGAATGGTGCCGCTCTGCCCGGCGGCGCTACGCTTGCGCGGGCCTACGGATTATGGTCGTCCGTAGGCCGGGTAAGGCGAAGCCGCCACCCGGCATTCCGCCGCAATTATCAGGCGATATCTTCGTACTGCGGGACCGGGCTGCGGAACACGCGGGTCACACAGGCCAGGTAAACCAGACCAATTGCGCCCCAAATCAGGCCGAGGATCATCGAACTTTCTTCGAGGTTAACCCACAGCGCGCCGACGGTCAGTGCGCCGCACACCGGCAGGATCAGATAGTTGAAATGGTCCTTCAGCGTTTTGTTGCGCTTTTCACGGATCCAGAACTGGGAAATCACCGACAGGTTAACGAAGGTAAACGCCACCAGCGCACCGAAGTTAATCAGCGCCGTTGCGGTAACCAGGTCGAATTTAATCGCCAGCAGCGCAATCGCGCCAACCAGCAGCACGTTCCATGCCGGGGTACGCCATTTCGGATGTACATAGCCAAAGAAGCGGCTCGGGAACACGCCGTCACGGCCCATCACGTACATCAGACGAGACACGCCCGCGTGCGCGGCCATGCCGGACGCCAGTACGGTTACGCTGGAGAAAATCAGCACGCCCCACTGGAAGGTTTTACCCGCCACGTACAGCATGATTTCCGGCTGTGAGGCATCCGGATCTTTAAAGCGAGAGATGTCCGGGAAGTACAGTTGCAGGAAGTAAGAAGCAACGATAAAGACCAGCCCACCAATCAGCGCGGTGAGGAAAATCGCTCTCGGGATCACGCGCTCGGCGTCTTTGGTCTCTTCAGACAGCGAAGAAATACCGTCGAAGCCCAGGAACGAGAAGCAGAGAATAGTTGCCCCGGTGATCATCGGCACGACATGTGCGCCTTCAGACCAGAACGGACGGGTGCTGGTCAGCGTCCCCGCACCTTCACCGTGATCGACACCATAAATGATCAATCCGACAATTACCGCCACGATACCCATTTGCAGGATCACGATCAGGGTATTGAAGTTGGCAACGGTCTTGATGCTGCGCAGGTTAGAGATGGTCATAAAGGCCACCAGCGCGACAACGAAAATCCACGACGGCACGGACGGTACCAGCGCTTCAAAATAGATTTTTGCCAGCAGAATGTTGATCATCGGCATGAACAGATAGTCCAGCAGCGACGACCAGCCAACCATAAAGCCAACCACCGGGCTAATGGATTTCTGGGCATAGGTGTAGGCGGAGCCAGCGGACGGGAAACGACGGACCAGTTTACCGTAGCTCAGCGCCGTAAAGAGGATTGCCACCAGCGCGAAGGCATACGCCGTCGCCACATGACCATCCGTCAAACCAGAGACAATGCCGAACGTATCGAACAGCGTCATCGGCTGCATATAGGCAAGACCCATCATAACAACCGGAATCAGCGTAAGCGTTTTACGCAATTCCACGCGAGAGGTGTTTGGAGTAACGTTATGCGACATGGTCATTCCCCTTTTCGGCGAATGCCGTCGCGTAAACAAAAAATTGCCCCATTTTCTGGATTCCTCAGCGACAACAACTGTCGGTTTTTAGTAAATATCTATCCGGTACGAAGCCCGGCCTCTTGGTATTGAATGAGTGTCTTTATGCAAAAAAATAACCGACGCGTTTAACGTCGGTTAGTTTCATTTTTTGCAGGCGGCGTATTTTGCCCTAAAGAAAGGCGGCCTGACAAGAGAATGCGAGGCAGATCATAAATTAACGGCCACTAACTGCCTGATTTTTAAGCACTGGCGGCATTATTAAAAGTATTAATAGCATTATTTGCTAAAAACACCCTACTCCATCGGCATAACCAGCGGATCGGGGAACTGATAGTCAAAGCCCAGTTCGTGACAAATCCGGCTGCCATCAATCAGTTTTCCTTTATTCTCTTCAGCACCCGAGGTGAATACCGGCGGCTCCAGCCCCAGTTGCCGGGCCATCTGCGGATAAAACACCGCGCGGGACGGATGCTGCGGCGCGCAGATATTATAAATATGCCCGCCTTTAGGTGTCTGAAGCAGTAACGTAATGGCGGCAACAACGTCTTCCAGATGAACCAGATTAACGCCCTGCTGCCCGTCCGGTGCGGTTTTACCGGCAAAGAAACGTCCCGGATGACGCCCCGGCCCAACAAGTCCGGCGAGACGCACGATATCGACGGAGGTTCCCGGCAGATGGTGCAACCAGTCTTCCAGCTCCTTAATCACCCGACCGCTGGCGGTGACCGGCTCACGCGGTGCGTTCTCCTTTATTACCCCGGAGGCGTTACCGTACACTGACGTGGAACTGGTGAAAATAATTCGCTTCACCTGATATGCCAGCGCACTGTCGACGATTTCCTGTACCGCCTGGAAATAGAAGTCTTCACCCGGTCCGCTGCGGCGGGCGGGCAGCGTGATCACCAGCGCGTCAACGTTCATTAACGCGTCAAGATCGTCGGTCTCGCAGACCAGTTCCGGCTCCAGACGCAGCAGATAACTGTCGATCCCGCACATTCGCGCGGCCTCAACCCCATCGGGCGTGGTTTTACTGCCGGCGATCTGCCATCCTCGCGCCGTGAGTGAAAGCGCCAGCGGCATCCCCAGCCATCCTAAACCGACAATTGCGATCTTTTTCACGGCTTATCTCCTTAACGTGACCTGTTATTGATAAGGCTACGCCACCCTGACGGAACTGACAATTCAGTGGGTGAATATGAAATGAGTTAAAGATCAAAAAAATGGCTTGCCATCGACGGGTAACCTGGTTTAGGTTTAAAGCAACACATGAATAAGCATTCATCGGAATTACTATGATCAGCGTTCAATTTAAACACCACCATCATCACCATCATCCTGACTAGTCTTTCAGGCGATGTGTGCTGGAAGACATTCAGATCTTCCAGTGGTGCATGAACGCAAGAAAAAGCCCCCGGAAGATCGCCTTCCGGGGGCTTTTTTTTGGACAGAATTCAGACAGGATAATGAGGACCACAGAATGTTAGATAACACCCGTTTACGCATAGCTATTCAGAAATCAGGCCGTCTTAGCGATGATTCACGCGAATTACTGGCCCGCAGCGGCATTAAAATTAACCTGCATACTCAGCGTCTGATTGCGCTGGCGGAAAATATGCCCATCGATATTCTGCGCGTGCGTGATGACGACATCCCGGGCCTGGTGATGGATGGCGTGGTGGACCTCGGTATTATCGGCGAGAACGTACTGGAAGAGGAACTGTTGACCCGCCGCGCTCAGGGCGAAGATCCGCGCTACTTCACCCTGCGCCGTCTTGATTTTGGCGGCTGCCGCCTGTCGCTGGCAACCCCGGCCGATGAAGCCTGGGATGGCCCGGCGATGCTGGACGGCAAACGTATTGCGACCTCGTATCCACACCTTCTGAAGCGTTATCTCGACCAGAAAGGCATTGCCTTTAAATCCTGTCTGCTGAACGGCTCGGTTGAAGTGGCTCCCCGCGCAGGTCTGGCGGATGCGATTTGCGATCTGGTCTCAACCGGCGCGACGCTTGAGGCGAACGGCCTGCGTGAAGTCGAGGTGATTTACCGCTCGAAAGCCTGTCTGATCCAGCGCGACGGCGAAATGGAAGAAGGCAAACAGCAGTTAATTGACAAGCTGCTGACCCGTATTCAGGGCGTGATCCAGGCTCGTGAATCAAAATACATCATGATGCACGCCCCGACCGAGCGTCTGGAGGAAGTGGTCGCCCTGCTACCGGGCGCGGAGCGTCCGACCATTCTGCCGCTGGCGGGCGATCAGCAGCGCGTGGCGATGCACATGGTGAGCAGTGAAACCCTGTTCTGGGAAACGATGGAAAAACTGAAGGCGTTGGGGGCCAGTTCGATTCTGGTATTGCCGATTGAGAAGATGATGGAGTAAGCGGCTGTGCCAGACGTGCCCGGTGGCGCTGCGCTTACCGGGCCTACGACAGGCAAGCAAAACGTTAATCCATAACAACCGGCAATCCTTCCCAGGCCGGGTAAGGCGAAGCCGCCACCCGGCAGGCAGGCGCAACGACGGATAATCCATCCGTAGGCCGGGTAAGCGAAGCGCCACCCGGCAGGCAGGCGCAAAGGCGGATAATCCATCCGTAGGCCGGGTAAGCGAAGCGCCACCCGGCAGGCAGGCGCAACGACGGATAATCCATCCGTAGGCCGGGTAAGCGAAGCGCCACCCGGCAGGCAGGCGCAAAGGCGGATAATCCATCCGTAGGCCGGGTAAGCGAAGCGCCACCCGGCAGGCAGGCGCAACGACGGATAATCCATCCGTAGGCCGGGTAAGCGAAGCGCCACCCGGCAGGCAGGCGCAAAGGCGGATAATCCATCCGTAGGCCGGGTAAGCGAAGCGCCACCCGGCAGGCAGGCGCAACGACGGATAATCCATCCGTAGGCCGGGTAAGCGAAGCGCCACCCGGCAGGCAGGCGCAAAGGCGGATAATCCATCCGTAGGCCGGGTAAGCGAAGCGCCACCCGGCAGGCAGGCGCAACGACGGATAATCCATCCGTAGGCCGGGTAAGCGAAGCGCCACCCGGCAGGCAGGCGCAAAGGCGGATAATCCATCCGTAGGCCGGGTAAGCGAAGCGCCACCCGGCAGGCAGGCGCAAAGGCGGATAATCCATCCGTAGGCCGGGTAAGCGAAGCGCCACCCGGCAGGCAGGCGCAACGACTGGCGTTCAGCATAAACAGACAGGGTAATCATATGAGCTTTAACACCATCATCGACTGGAACAACAGCACCCCGCAGCAGCAGCGTGAACTGCTGATGCGCCCGGCGATTTCCGCATCCGACAGCATTACCCGTACGGTCGCGGAGATCCTCGACACCGTAAAAACCCGGGGCGACGCCGCGCTGCGCGACTACAGCGCCAGATTCGATAAAACCGACGTCAAAGCGCTGAAAGTAACCGCGCAGGAAATCGCCGACGCCAGCGCTCGTCTGGGTGACGACATCAAACAGGCGATGGCGGTAGCGGTGAAAAACATCACCACCTTCCATAATGCGCAGATCCTTCCCGCCGTGGATGTCGAAACGCAGCCCGGCGTACGCTGTCAGCAGGTCACGCGTCCGGTAGATTCCGTGGGCCTGTATATTCCCGGCGGTTCAGCGCCCCTGTTCTCTACCGTGCTGATGCTGGCAACCCCGGCACGCATCGCAGGATGTAATAACGTCGTACTGTGCTCGCCACCGCCGATTGCCGACGAAATTCTTTACGCCGCGCAACTGTGCGGCGTGCAGAACATCTTCAACGTGGGCGGCGCGCAGGCCATCGCGGCGCTGGCCTTCGGCACCGAATCCGTACCTAAAGTGGACAAAATTTTTGGCCCGGGCAACGCGTTTGTTACTGAAGCCAAACGCCAGGTCAGTCAGCGTCTGGACGGCGCGGCTATCGATATGCCAGCCGGTCCCTCTGAAGTGCTGGTGATTGCCGACAGCGGCGCAACCCCGGATTTTGTCGCCTCCGACCTGCTCTCGCAGGCCGAACACGGCCCTGACTCGCAGGTGATCCTGCTGACGCCGGACGCCGACATGGCGAGTCGCGTGGCGCAGGCCGTTGAACGTCAGCTCACCACTCTGCCACGCGCGGACACCGCCCGTCAGGCGCTCTCCGCCAGCCGCCTGATCGTGGCACAGGATTTAGCCCAGTGCGTTGCTATCTCCAACCAGTACGGCCCGGAGCACCTGATTATTCAGACCCGCAACGCCCGCGATCTGGTTGACAGCATTACCAGCGCCGGCTCGGTGTTTCTCGGCGACTGGTCGCCGGAATCCGCCGGTGATTACGCTTCCGGCACCAACCATGTGTTGCCGACCTACGGCTACACCCGCACCTGCTCAAGCCTCGGGCTGGCAGATTTCCAGAAGCGGATGACCGTCCAGGAGCTGTCGCGCGAAGGCTTCGCGGCGCTGGCGTCGACCATTGAAACGCTGGCGGCGGCTGAACGGCTGACCGCGCACAAAAACGCCGTCACGTTGCGCATGAACGCGCTGAAGGAGCAAGCATGAGTATTGAAGAATTAGCCCGCACCAACGTCCGCGAGCTGGTCCCTTATCAGTCCGCCCGTCGTCTCGGCGGTAAAGGCGACGTCTGGCTGAACGCCAATGAATATCCCGAAGCGGTAGAATTCCAGCTGACCGCGCAGACGCTCAACCGCTACCCGGAATGTCAGCCGAAAGCGGTGATTGAAAACTATGCGCGCTACGCTGGCGTCACGCCGCAACAGGTGCTGGTCAGTCGTGGCGCGGACGAAGCCATTGAACTGCTGATCCGCGCCTTCTGCGAGCCGGGCCAGGACGCGGTGCTGTTCTGCCCACCGACCTATGGCATGTACAGCGTCAGCGCCGAGACCATCGGCGTGGAGTATCGCACTGTTCCGGCACTGGAAAACTGGCAGCTGGATCTCCAGGGCATCGCTGACAAGCTGGACGGCGTGAAAGTAATTTACGTTTGCAGCCCTAACAACCCGACCGGACAAATTATTAATCCCCAGGATCTGCGCGTGCTGCTGGAGATGACGCGCGGTAAGGCGATTGTCGTCGCTGACGAAGCCTATATTGAGTTTTGCCCGCAGGCCTCGCTGGTCGGCTGGCTGAGCGAATATCCGCACCTGGTGATCCTGCGTACGCTTTCCAAAGCCTTTGCGCTGGCCGGGCTGCGCTGCGGTTTTGCGCTGGCGAATGAAGAGGTGATTAATCTGCTGATGAAAGTGATTGCCCCCTATCCGCTTTCCACGCCGGTGGCGGATATTGCAGCCCAGGCGCTCAGCACGCCGGGTGTTCTCGCCATGCGCGAGCGCGTACAGCAAATCCTTGATGAACGTCAGTATCTGGTTGACGCCCTGCAAAATATCCCCTGCGTGGAGCAGGTATTTCCGTCAGAAACCAACTATATTCTGGTGCGGATCACCGCATCGAGTGCGGTGTTTAAATCTTTGTGGGATCAGGGCATTATCTTACGTGATCAGAATAAACAACCCTCTTTAAGCGGCTGCCTGCGTATTACTGTCGGCACCCGGGAAGAGTCTCAGCGCGTCATTGACGCCTTAAGTGCGGAGAAGGTATGACACAGAAGTATCTGTTTATCGATCGCGATGGAACGCTGATTGCCGAGCCACCCAGCGATTTTCAGGTCGATCGTTTCGACAAACTGGCCTTCGAGCCAGAGGCAATCCCGGCGCTGTTAACACTCCAGAAAGCCGGATTTAAGCTGGTGATGATCACCAATCAGGACGGACTGGGTACTGACAGTCTGCCGCAGGCCGACTTCGACGGCCCGCATAATCTGATGATGCAGATTTTCTCTTCGCAGGGCGTTCAGTTTGAAGAGGTGCTGATTTGCCCGCACCTGCCTGCCGATAACTGTGACTGCCGCAAGCCGAAAACCCGGCTGGTGGAAGCGTGGCTGACGGATGGCGTGATGGATAAGGCGCAAAGCTATGTGATTGGCGACCGCGCGACCGACATTCAGCTGGCGGATAACATGGGCATTACCGGGCTGCTCTATAATCGCGATACCCTGAATTGGTCGGCCATCAGCGAACAGCTTACCCGCCGTGACCGCTATGCGCATGTTGAACGCAGCACCAAAGAGACGCAGATCGACGTGAAGGTCTGGCTGGACCGTGAAGGCGGCAGCAAAATGAACACTGGCGTCGGCTTTTTCGATCATATGCTCGATCAAATCGCCACCCACGGCGGCTTTCGTATGGAAGTACAGGTGAAAGGTGATTTATACATCGACGATCACCACACCGTCGAAGATACCGGCCTGGCGCTCGGCGAAGCGCTGAAACTGGCGCTAGGCGACAAGCGCGGCATTAACCGCTTCGGCTTTGTCCTGCCGATGGACGAATGCCTCGCCCGCTGCGCGCTGGATATTTCTGGTCGTCCGCACCTGGAGTATCGCGCCGAGTTTACCTATCAGCGCGTCGGTGATTTAAGCACCGAGATGGTCGAACACTTTTTCCGCTCGCTCTCCTACACCATGGGCGTGACCTTGCACCTGAAAACCAAGGGCAAAAACGACCACCACCGTGTCGAGAGCCTGTTTAAAGCCTTTGGCCGCACGCTACGTCAGGCGATCCGTGTCGAAGGCGACACTCTTCCCTCCTCTAAAGGGGTGCTGTAATGAACGTCGCGATTCTGGATACCGGTTGTGCCAACCTGAATTCGGTTAAGTCTGCGATACTGCGCCACGGCTATGAGCCGGTGGTCAGCCGCGATCCGGATGTGGTGCTTCGTGCCGACAAGCTGTTCCTGCCGGGTGTCGGCACCGCGCAGGCCGCGATGGATCAAATCCGCGAGCGTGAACTGTACGATCTGATCAGAGCCTGCACCCAACCGGTGCTGGGGATCTGCCTGGGCATGCAGCTGCTCGGCAGCCGCAGTGAAGAGAGTAACGGCGTCGAGCTGCTGAATATCATTGATCAGGACGTACCGAAGATGACCGATTTCGGTCTGCCACTGCCGCACATGGGCTGGAACCAAATCTATCCGCAGGCGGGCAATCGCTTGTTTCGCGGCATTGAAGACGGTGAATGGTTCTATTTCGTGCATAGCTACGCCATGCCAGTGAATACCTGGACTATTGCCCAGTGCCACTACGGCGAGCCGTTTACCGCCGCCATTCAAAAAGATAACTTTTACGGCGTGCAGTTTCATCCGGAGCGCTCCGGTGCGGCGGGCGCGCAACTGCTGAAAAATTTCCTGGAGATGTGATGATCATTCCGGCTTTGGATTTAATTGACGGCACGGTCGTCCGCCTCCATCAGGGTGACTACGCGCAGCAGCGTGATTATGGTAGCGACCCGCTGCCCCGGCTACAGGATTACGCCGCGCAAGGCGCTGAGGTCTTGCATCTGGTGGATTTAACCGGGGCGAAAGATCCGGCGAAGCGCCAGATTTCGCTGCTCAAAACGCTGGTGGCGGGCGTCAATGTCCCCGTGCAGGTCGGCGGCGGCGTGCGAAGCGAAGAGGACGTAGCAGCACTACTGGCGGCGGGTGTCGCCCGCGTAGTGGTTGGCTCCACGGCGGTCAAATCGCCGGAGACTGTTAAAGGCTGGTTTGAACGCTTTGGCGCGGACGCGCTGGTGCTGGCGCTGGACGTGCGCATCGATGAACAGGGTAACAAGCAGGTGGCGGTCAGCGGCTGGCAGGAAAATTCCGGCGTCTCCCTTGAAGCGCTGGTGGAGACCTATCTGCCGGTAGGGTTAAAACACGTCTTGTGTACTGATATCTCTCGCGACGGCACCCTGGCAGGCTCGAACGTCTCATTGTACGAAGAAGTTTGTGCGCGTTACCCGCAGGTGGCGTTTCAGTCCTCCGGCGGCATTGGCGATATTAATGATATTGCCGCATTACGCGGCACCGGCGTGCGCGGCGTGATTGTCGGACGCGCGCTGCTGGAAGGTAAATTCACCGTGAAGGAGGCCATCGAATGCTGGCAAAACGGATAATCCCCTGTCTTGACGTGCGCGATGGTCAGGTGGTGAAAGGCGTACAGTTTCGCAACCATGAGATCATCGGTGATATCGTGCCGCTGGCCCAGCGCTACGCGGCGGAAGGCGCGGATGAACTGGTGTTTTATGACATCACCGCCTCCAGCGACGGACGCGTGGTCGATAAAAGCTGGGTATCCCGCGTCGCAGAAGTGATTGATATCCCCTTCTGCGTCGCCGGCGGGATCAAATCCATCGAAGACGCGGCGCAGATCCTCTCCTTCGGCGCGGATAAAATCTCCATCAACTCCCCTGCCCTGGCCGACCCGGAGCTAATCACCCGTCTGGCGGATCGCTTTGGCGTCCAGTGCATTGTGATTGGCATTGATACCTGGTTTGATGAACAGACCGGCAAGTACCATGTGAATCAGTATACCGGTGACGAAAGCCGCACCCGCATAACGCAATGGGAAACTCTTGACTGGGTACAAGAAGTGCAAAAGCGCGGCGCGGGCGAAATCGTACTGAATATGATGAACCAGGACGGCGTGCGCAACGGTTACGATCTTGAACAGCTTAAAAAAGTGCGCGAAGTCTGTCACGTTCCTCTGATCGCCTCCGGCGGCGCGGGCACAATGGAGCATTTCCATGAAGCCTTCCGTGATGCCGACGTTGACGGTGCGCTGGCGGCCTCCGTCTTCCACAAACAGATCATTAATATTGGTGAATTAAAAGCGTTTCTGGTGACACAGGGCGTGGAGATACGAGTATGTTAACTAAGGAACAACGCGCAGCGCTGGACTGGGAAAAGACCGATGGGCTGCTGCCGGTGGTAGTACAGCACGCGGTGTCCGGCGAGGTGTTAATGCTGGGCTATATGAACCAGGATGCGCTGGCGAAAACAGAAGAAAGCGGCAAGGTCACCTTTTACTCACGCACGAAGCAGCGCTTATGGACTAAAGGCGAAACCTCGGGCCATTTTTTAAATGTGGTGAGCATTACGCCAGATTGCGATAACGACACCCTGCTGGCGCTGGTTAACCCCATCGGACCGACCTGCCACAAAGGCACCTCCAGCTGCTTCGGCGAGGCCAGCCATCAGTGGCTATTTTTGTATCAGCTCGAACAGCTACTGGCCGGGAGAAAAACAGCCGATCCTGCGAGCTCCTATACGGCGAAACTGTATGCCAGCGGGACTAAGCGTATTGCGCAGAAGGTGGGAGAAGAAGGCGTGGAAACCGCACTGGCCGCCACGGTGCACGACCGCGAGGAGCTGACCAACGAGGCGTCGGATTTGATGTATCACCTGCTGGTGCTGTTGCAGGATCAGGAGCTGGATTTGACGGCGGTGATTGAGAATTTAAGAAAACGTCATCAGTAACGTTGATAAAAAAATAGCGCCTGTTGGCGCTATTTTTTAAACTTTTTTAGTTTTTATAAAAATATTATCAACCACATTTATCATGTTACCGAACTTATCAAATTCTTCCTCACGCGTTTTAATAAACATCAACATGTAAAAAAGAATCACCACGCTGGTTTCTGCCCGAGCCATTACCGCCTCAGTGAAACCATAGCAAATAAGAGAGAAAATTAGCACAATGAAATATTTATTAGGATTATTAAGAACTGCGCGATAGACCATATAGGTAAAAGGTATAATAAACCCTAATCCTAAAGCCGTCATTAAAATAAGGTAAGAGTTATCAAGAGCAAATTCAGGTAACGGCGATCCGAAAAAGTAATTATTCATTTTTAGCGCGCTGAGATAATCATAGTAGTAGCTTAACCGACCACTCAATAGATAATCCAAATCGCTACCATGATAATACCAGGGAAGATATAGCGAAATACTTAATAACACTAGTGGGACCAGTGGTAAATAAAACGCTACCAGATATCTCAATAGATTATTAGATATTGCGACAAAGAACATCATTGACGCAATCATTGCATAGCCAGGCGTTCTGGAATCGGCGAGGAACGGAACAAAAATAAAGAACAGCATCAACCCATAAGTAAAATAGCGTATCAATGGATGAATCAGTCCTGACAGATATCCTTTACAGGCAAACAGCGTCATAAAGCAGGAATAAGCGATAAAACCAGGATAGTTGGCGGACCAAAAGCCCATGTTATTTCTGAATCGCCCAGTTTCCGCAATATAAACAATATCAGGATAGATGATACCTTTTACCACCAGCAATGCAAATATTAACGAAAACAATAGCGTCGAATAATATACACTTTTAATTACACCTACTGCGCCCTGCCTCCTGACAAGATAAACAAACCACAGAGTGAAAATAAAATTAATGCAGGTAGCATTTAAGTTAATAAGGAAAAAGGCTGAAAATACCGCCGTGCCAATGATAAGGTTGTTTTCGACCTCCAGATTTTTCAGATACATAGCAATAATGAATAAGCCGATGGCAATGCGCACTATTAAAGCAGTACGATCGTCTACCGCCTGCAACCCCGAAATAAACAAGGAGTTGATCTGCATAAAAAACAGTAGGAATGCTGTCATATCATTTCAATAATGTGTGTTAGACAATGTACATTTTCACCAGTATCTGAAAATAGTCTCTTTCTGAAAGCATCAGATGTTACGGCTATAGACTTTGGTCGCATTCCGTGCGAGCACCCATCCTGAACCGACCATGGCACCGAGGAACAATGCGATAGCAAGGACAATGCTCTTCTTCGGACTATCACGACGAATAGGCAGATTCGGTTTCATGATATAGCGGTAAGCATGAATCTCTGCTTTATCGATAAACAGGGTAGATATCGCCAGTAAATTTTGACGTAATGAGTAGTACTCATCGGAGAAAGCTAATGGTCGACTTGCCTCGTTTTTCATCATCGAATTAAGGGCATCGCTTCCCAGCATAAACATTGTATCCTGGCTTACCTGATCGACTTGCTGAGCTTTAGGCTCTTTGATATTTGACTGCGAAGCAACTGTTAGCGCCTGGTTGATTTGCGCCATTTTTTGCGACTTCTGCTCTTTGGCAATGGTTTCCTGCCGAACAATAGCTTTTGACAGTTCATCAGTTTTCGCGCGGATATTCATGGTCAAATCGGCACGGAGTTCTTTTGCCACTTCATCATCAGTCTGTTGGATGAATTCGGACAGTTTACGTTGTGCAATTTCAGCAGTCTGGCCAGTATAGGAAACTTTTAACGGCAGCGACTGCCCTTTAACGGCAGATTCGATGGTTAATTTTTCAGGTTCATCCTGATTATCCAGCGTTTCGGCGAGAGCGGAGAATGTAGCATTAAAACGATCAATAAAATCTTGCTGAATATTTACCAGAGAAGGCGCAGCATTGCCATAAAGGATATTCATCGCGTTGCTATAATTGTTAATTTGGCCGACATCCGGACGGTTAACAATAGCGGATGAGGTCCATTTCTCCTTTGCGACAAAAATATATGCTATGGCTAATATAACAAACCCGACAATAAAAATTGCAACGGTTTTCTTTCCTTTCCATATCTGACCAATCAAATCTGCAAGATTGACTTGCTGCGTATTATATCCTGGAAGGGAGCTGTTGTTACCATTCTGATTCATAATAACCTTAAGAATATTATTTTAAATACAAAAAAGCACTATTGATGTATACCATACTTATAAAAAAGCCGCAGAATAATACTGCGGCTTAGAGCAATTAATTATTTTCAATCATCTTCAAAAGATATTGGCCGTAATTATTTTTCACCAGCGGCGCTGCCAGCTTACGTACCTGCTCCGCGTCAATAAAGCCCTTGCGATAGGCAATCTCTTCCGGACAAGCTACTTTCAGCCCCTGCCGTTCTTCAATGGTGGCAATAAAGTTGCTCGCCTCGATCAGGCTCTGGTGCGTACCAGTATCCAGCCAGGCATAGCCACGTCCCATCATTTCGACAGAAAGCTTACCCTGCTCCAGATAAAGCTGGTTGATATCGGTAATTTCCAGTTCGCCACGCGCTGACGGCTTCAGGTTCTTCGCAAGAGAAACAACATTGTTGTCGTAGAAATACAGACCGGTAACAGCGTAATTGCTCTTCGGTTTGGCTGGCTTCTCCTCCAGTGATATCGCTTTACCATTCTCATCGAACTCTGCCACGCCATAGCGTTCAGGATCATTAACGTGATAGGCAAATACTGTTGCACCTGATTCCTGGTTCACGGCATTAGAAAGCAATTTCGGCAGGTCGTGACCATAGAAAATATTGTCGCCCAGTACCAGAGCGCAGCTGTCGCTACCAATAAACTCGTCACCGATAATAAAGGCCTGCGCCAGACCATCAGGACTTTCCTGCACCTTGTATTGCAGGTTAAGTCCCCACTGACTGCCATCGCCAAGCAGTTGCTCAAAACGAGGCGTATCCTGCGGCGTACTGATGATCAGAATATCGCGAATACCAGCCAGCATCAGCGTGGTCAACGGGTAGTAAATCATCGGTTTGTCATAGATTGGCAGCAGTTGCTTACTTACTGCCATGGTGACCGGGTAAAGACGCGTGCCCGAGCCACCAGCAAGAATAATACCTTTACGAGTTGTCATTATATTATCTCTATTGTCTTGTATCAAAGCGCAGCGATTAAACAGCGGCGGCCGTAAACAGTTCTTCCAGCATTCTTTCAACGCCAACCTGCCACTGAGGCAATTGCAGATTAAACGTGCTCTGGAATTTTTCTGTCGACAGGCGTGAGTTACTTGGGCGACGCGCCGGGGTCGGATAAGCACTGGTAGGCACTTTCTTAATGTCCTGTACCGCAAGCTCAATACCCGCCTGACGCGCTTTTGCAAAAACCAGCTCTGCATAGTCAGCCCAGGTAGTCATGCCAGAAGCCACAAGATGATAAAGGCCCGCGACTTCAGGCTTCACCAGCGCGGTTCGAATAGCATGAGCGGTACAGTCGGCCAGTAATTCTGCGCCGGTCGGCGCACCAAACTGGTCGCTGATAATGGAAAGCGTGTCGCGAGTTTTCGCCAGATTCAGCATGGTTTTGGCAAAGTTGTTGCCCTTCCCGGCATATACCCAACTGGTACGGAAAATTAGATGTTTGTCGCAGTGCTGCTGCAACACTTGCTCACCGGCAAGCTTCGTTTCGCCATACACATTGAGTGGCCCGGTCGCATCCGTCTCTTTCCACGGCGTTTCACCATCACCAGGGAAAACGTAATCGGTAGAGTAGTGAACGACCCAGGCCCCCAGCTTCTGCGCCTCACGAGCGATAGCTTCGACGCTCTGTGCGTTCAGCAGGTACGCCAGATCGGGTTCCGATTCCGCTTTATCCACGGCGGTATGTGCCGCCGCGTTGACAATCACATCCGGCTGCAAGCGACGTACCGTTTCAGCAACACCTTCAGGGTTGGTGAAATCGCCGCAAAAATCCGTGGAATTAAAATCCAGCGCCGTCAGATTACCGAGCGGAGCCAGCGCACGCTGAAGCTCCCAGCCTACCTGACCACTCTTACCGAATAACAGAATGTTCATTACGCGCGATCCTTATAGTTCTGATCGATCCAGTTTGCATAGGCACCGCTTTTAACGTTATTTACCCACGCCTGATTATCCAGATACCACTGCACCGTTTTACGGATGCCCGTTTCAAAGCTCTCCTGCGGTGCCCAGTTCAGTTCACGCTGAATTTTATCGGCGTCAATCGCATAACGACGATCGTGACCCGGACGGTCAGCTACCCACGTAATCAGCTCACGATAAGACGTTGCGGACGGCGCGAGTTCATTAAGTAGATCGCAAATGGTATGCACCACTTCGATATTTTTCTTCTCGTTATGACCGCCAATGTTATAGGTCTCACCCGGTTTGCCCTGGGTCAGCACGCAATACAGTGCACGGGCGTGATCTTCAACGTACAACCAGTCGCGGATCTGATCGCCTTTGCCATAAATCGGCAGCGGCTTACCTTCCAGCGCATTCAGGATCACCAGCGGGATCAGTTTTTCCGGGAAATGGAACGGACCGTAATTGTTGGAGCAGTTGGTCACGATGGTAGGCAACCCGTAAGTGCGTTTCCAGGCACGAACGAGATGATCGCTGGAGGCTTTGGACGCAGAATACGGGCTACTTGGTGCATAAGCGGTAGTCTCGGTGAAAAGCGGCAGCGCTTCGCTGCTGGTCCATTCGTCCGGATGCGGCAAATCACCGTAAACTTCATCAGTCGAAATATGATGGAAACGAAACGCCGCTTTGCGTGCAGCATCCAGTTGATTCCAGTAAGCTCGCGCAGCTTCTAACAGCGTGTAAGTCCCTACCACGTTGGTTTCGATAAAATCAGCCGGACCGGTAATAGAACGATCCACATGGCTCTCTGCCGCCAGATGCATAACTAAATCAGGCTGGTGATCGGCAAAAATACGCTCCATGGCTGCCTTATCACAGATATCTGCTTTTTCAAAAGCGTAGCGCTCACTGTCAGCCACGCTTTCCAGTGACTCGAGGTTACCGGCGTAAGTTAATTTATCAACATTAACAACGTGATCGGCTGTGTTCTCAATAATATGACGAACCACCGCAGAACCAATAAAACCCGCGCCACCCGTTACCAGAATTTTCATCAAATGGACCTTTATGTCTTAATTATTTAAAGTTGAGCAACGTATTCTTTGAAAGTCATTCCTTTCATATCTTTCTCAGACAGAATAGGATCGGTGACCTGCCAGTCGATATTCAGATCGGTATCATTCCACAGAATGCATTTCTCACTTTGCGGATCGTAATAGTTCGTACATTTGTATTCAAAATCGACGGTATCGGAAAGGACGACAAAACCGTGGGCAAGTCCTGGCGGGATCCAGAACTGCTTTTTGTTGCTTTCGCTAAGGATCACGGATTCCCAGACACCGAAGGTCGGGGAGTCTTTGCGGATGTCGACGGCTACGTCCAGCACTTCACCCTGTACCACGCGGACCAGTTTGCCCTGCGGGTTATTGGTTTGCAGATGCAGGCCGCGCAGAACATTCTTAACCGAACGTGAATGGTTATCCTGAATAAAATCAAGATCGATATTCAGCATTTCCTTGTAGCGCTGGGCATTAAAGGTTTCCAGAAAAAAACCACGCGCATCTTCAAAAACGCGGGGTTCGATAATCTTTACACCCGCGATTTTGGTGTCAATTACTTTCATCATCATTCCTTTCGTACTTTTAATATGCGCCGTCGCGTTTCAGAACGACGCTGACAGTTTTGAACAATATTACGATATCATTCCACAAAGACCAGTTCTTGACGTACCACGAATCAAAGTAGACGCGCTTTTCATAATCAACGTCATTTCGCCCGCTGACCTGCCACAGGCCGGTCATACCCGGTTTTGCCATACGGTAGTAGTCCGCATCGTCACAGTAGCGCAGCAGTTCTTCGGCAATTACCGGTCTGGGCCCGACCAGACTCATCTCGCCTTTCAATACGTTAAACAACTGCGGCAATTCATCAAGACTGGTGCGACGGATAAACTTGCCGATAGGCGTAATACGTGGATCATCGCGCAGCTTAAAGTCTTTATCCCATTCCGCCCGTGCCGCCGGATCGTTTTCCAGCAAGTTCTGCAAGACTTCCTGAGAATTCATTACCATTGAACGAAACTTCAGGCATTTAAAGAGACGGCCTCGTCGCCCTACCCGTTCATGCCCGTAAATTGCATAGCCACCATCTTTTTTGACTTGCAGGCTGAGATAGATAAATAGCGGCGAAAGTATGATGAGCAATAGCGTAGAAACCACGATATCAAACGTCCGCTTAACAAAGCGAGAACTGCGTTTAGCAAGGTTGTTATTTACCCGCAACAGCAGGACTTCATGACTGAAGATAAACGCCATATCCGTACCGTACAGAGGTACACCACGAATGGTCGGGATGACAGAAATTGAGCGGCATTTTTTCTTGGTCAGGTTTTTAAGCCATCTCTCCAGCTGCTGAGCATCGCTTTCGTCAAAAGCGAGTATATACTGGATGTTTTTATAATCATCGAGGCGATAAATTTCCTCCTCGGCGCTCAGCACTTTAATGTCTCCGTTAATGGGCACATCATGACCATTGATAGAGTAAAAATACTGGATGTCGTAGCCCAGGTTCTTCTCGCTCATCAGCGCCTGATAGGCATCATAAGCATTGATGCCACCGCCAAGGATAATGGTCTTTTTCTTCCACATGCCCAGTTTATTGAGCAGCAGCTTGATAAGTTTTCTGCCTACTGGAATGAACACAAAAATGCCACACCAGGTAAATGCCCACAGGTAGCGAGAAAAATGCCATTTAGAAAAAGCGACCATTGCCAAATCGATAACGGCGAAAATCACGATGGTACGCAATATTTCCTTAAGCTCGTTCCAGAAAGGTTTCCGGTAGGTGTAGTGGCGCAAACGTATCCCAAACCAGGCGACGGCGATAAAGCCGAGAATGAAATGCGAAAGCACCCGATAGTTGTAGTCTTCCTGAGGTAAAAAAGGAGAGAGATCACCACCAAAAAAGTGCTTCGTTAACCACATTGCCACAAACAAACACGCAATATAAATACCAAAATCCATTAATGCAAAAAGGTATTTAGGTATAAAATGACGAACACTATTACTCATTATACTCACCTGTTATAAGCGCTGCTATCCCAGTACCGTCTGTGCATACTCATTTTTTTGACGAGTGAAAACGGCAGAGATTTGTATTTCAAACCAAGTTTATAGCCAAGTAATTTTGCAGCATTATTAGCAAACGCTTTTGGCAGTAATAATGGATTATGTTTAATTAAATAGCTAACTTCTGATTTTATGAACTTGCTCCCTTCTGAGGAGACGCCGTTAAACTCTTTTTGAATCCAGGGTTCATCATAATGAAACACGCCGATATCAAAATAACGCTTAAACTCTTCAGTGGTTGAGTAGTTGTGAGAATGGCGCGCCGCCGCATCCGCACAGTAGCCGGTTTTTAAATGTTGCTGTATCGCTCTAGCGGCAAAGTACATGTCTTCGCACAAGATAGTGTCGGTTGGGAAACCGCCAAGGCGCTGAAAGTCAGCCACCTTGTACGCTGAAAAGGAATTCGACATGAAGACTGTTTTAATCCCGCGCAGCGGAATATCCTGCTGCTGGTTAACGAGTGAACGATCGCCATAGTTGAAGTAACGCGCATGTGCCGCGACAGCATTAGCGTCGAGGTGAGGTAATTGTTTACCGTAGGCCGCACTAAGGTCATTTTCAACCATATAACTAACCAGCTTAGCAACAGCATCATTACTGGCAAGAATGGCATCCTGCGTAAGCAGAACGACATAGTCTTTGTCACGAAAAACATCCATGGCCACGTTACGCGTGCCACCGTGATTAAACTCACTTTGAGCAATTTCATGCACGGTAAAACCATATTGTCTGGCAACCTGCTGTGTATTATCACGGCTTTGAGAATCGACCACTAAAACGTCTGTACCCGGCTGACAATTCTGATGAATGGCATGAGCAGCCTGCTCCCACACCTTTCCACCATTATAAGTTACAACCGCAATACCTACTTTCACAGAAGAACTCATTATTTTACGTCCAAAGATTTAAGAATATTATTCGCTAACGCATCCCAGCTTTGGCTGGTCAGAAACGCCGGATCGTCTACAAAAGTGGCAGGAGCAAAGATATTTTTCCCCTCGCAGAAGGCAGTCAGCTTCTCTGCCAACTGCGTGGCGTTATCCGGTTCAAAAAAAGCCACCTTATCGTAATCCCCTATCGTTTCGTGAGCGTAAGGGAGATCGGCCGAAAGGATCGGCACATTAAACGCTTTCGCTTCAGACAGCGGAAGCCCCCACGTTTCAAGCTTAGAGGGGAAGATCAGGGCATCAGCGTCGTGGCGATACATTTCATCAAGACGCTGTTTGCTTTGCAAACCAATAAAACGAATGTTGTTGAGCTGGCGTTTCTCACATTCTTCAATAATGAAATCGCCAAACCGGGTCATTCCTTTATCAAAGGTCAGTAGGATCTCAATCCGTTCGTAAACGGATGGCTGATGCTGTTTAAGCTTGTCCATCGCCTCGACCAGCACGCTAAAATTCTTAAATGTTCGCGGAAAAGCAGGATAAAGCAACGACTTAACGCCAGCGTGACCGGTAGTATCTCTGGTAACATTATCCTGCTTATTCATTTCAGCAACAGGCCGCGCCACCATCATATTGTTGACGCCGTAGGTTTTCTGAAAATAGCGGGCGATCCACTGTTGCTGAACAATTACATAGCGGTTCGCTTTTATATTAATACCGTACAAGAACCGATAAAACTTTGTAAAAAGGTAAAATGTACGGTCATATTTTAAATCAACAGCGCTGGACTGATAAAACGGCGAAGGATTATGGCAGTAGACAAACTGAGCAGGTGTTGCCACCCGTGCGGACATATCATGCAGGCAAATCCATGCGTCAGGTTTGATCTCCTGGCTTAACCTGTAACTGGTCAGGAATTCAAATTTCAGGCGTTTAAACCAGCTGGTTTTGATGTCTCTGTACTCGCGAAACTCAACATTTGGCAAGCCGGTAAACTCTTGAAACAGTACAGTATCGTGTACCAGACAGATGAGTTTGACGCCAGAAAACCGGCTAAAGGTGGCAATCATGGTCCGGTAAACGGTTAAAATTCCGCCTTCCACCATATTGACGCCTGAAAGAACAATTAGCTTATCCATTAATCAACCAAAGTATTGAAAAGATCATGCTGTAGGCAGGACGCTCTTTATTATAGGGCATCACGTTCTCTTTTAAAAAAGCGATTCTTTGCGCTAACGGTATCCTGCGATACATATCGTTAAAGGTCAGCAGAGCCAGCATCATTCTTGCCGAAATAACCGAACGCTGAATGCCAGATAGTGTTTTACGGACCCGTTTAATACGTGCTGAGAAACCGCGCTGGTGCGCGCCCACTACGTTAGCCGAATGCTGGCGATAGTTGACCAGCTTTTCCGCCAGATAAAACACATTTCCCGCGCGCGCGGCGTGGAAAGCATACCAGTGATCGTGCATGGCGATATTATCGGGAACCAGACCGGCCACCTTCAACAGTACGGAGTTCATTATCGTAGTACAGCCATATACCGATGAACGCCAGGTCAAGTAACCCAGCGCCAGATTATGACGCGGGTTTAAATTTGAGAAGCGGTAAAAGTCTTCGTCAAGAACGCTGAGGTTTTCATCGACCACTCGCAAGTTCGAGAACCCCAGGCACGGGACTTTTTTACCTTCTACCCACTCGTGCTTACGGATCTCTGCGAGCATCAGGGCAATTTTATTGCTTTCCCAAACGTCATCCTGATCACAGAAAAAAATATACTCCGCCCTGCTATGACGAATACCATTATTAAAGTTTTGCACTACGCCTTTCGCATCAGAGCACACATAACATGAGACCCGTGGATCTTTTGACGCAATGGCGTTAACAATATTGACCGTGTTGTCTTCAGAACCATCATCAGTAACAATAATCCGAAGTGCGGTATGCGTTTGATTCAAAATCGAATCAATCTGTTCCTGAATATATTTCGCGCCATTATGGGCGGCGAGGATCACATCAACAGTAATATCCTGAGTCATAAATTCAGAAGCCTCATTCACGATGAGTACTTCCCTCCTTTGCCCATAATGCCATCCCGAAGCCCCTGCATAATAAATTTAATACGTGTTTTTCGCGGTGCCAGCAGCGCAAACAGAGGAATTTTTTTCAAAAGCAGCGTAAGAACGTAGAGCTTGTATTTTGTAGTAAAACTCTCGGATTTGAGGGAAAAGATCCAGTTACGTACCAGGTAATATTGCCTCACTGGCGAACCAATTCGCACTTCCCGATTAAATAATCTGGGATAATCATTCTCACCGATATTGTGATGCATCAACACACGTGTCGACTCAAAAGAAAGTAGCCCTTTAGTTCGTGCCCGATAACTCCATTCAACATCAATCATGTCAATAAACCATTCGCTTTTGAACAATCCGACATCTTTAAATGCCTGAAGAGGGAAAAGCGCACCTGAAGAAATAATAAAATCTTTCTCAATCAACCCCTTGTTTTGCGGCTGTTGATTGATGGCCGGCCCCAGGCAGGCAATGGGATATTGCTGTTCATAACATTGATACTCTTCAATCATATCGCGACAAAAAGTACTGGCAATACGCGAATCCTGATCGAAAGTAAAAACAAAATCATAACCTTTATCAATGGCCTTTTGCACCCCAATATTCTGAGCCGCGGCAATACCGATGTTATCGTTTAATCGAATAACTTCAACACCTGGATAATCAAGAACTTTAGCGGGTTCGCTATTATCAATAATCAGAACCTGAGTCACCTGAGGGAGCAAAACTTCAATAAATTTATCCAGTATGGTGATATCTGGATTATACGTTACAATAATTGCTGCTGATGTAGAATTCATAATATTAACTGTTATGTCTGCTGGTTTTCTTTGCAACAATATTTAACAGCAATGCATCAATCGCCACGCGTCCTGTCCATGCGATTGCTGTACCCAGTAAGCCAAAGTGTAGCGTTAAGAAATATAAAACGACGAGATAAGGAACCACTTCAATAAGATGAATAAACGCAGTGAATTTCGCCAGCCCGGCCGCCTGAATAAGGGAGTAAGGAATTTGCGCGATGGCGTTAAAATAAAAACCAATAATAAGCACCTGTAAAATGACGGCAGAATGCTCGCCTACATCGGCCCCCATCCACAACGTCATTAACGGCTTAGCAAAAAGCAGACAGATAACTACGATGGGAATGCAAGCAACGGACATCAGCAAAAAGCTTTGTTTTTCGAGTCTCGTCCGTTCCCCACTGTCCTGAGCATAACTGAGTTTTGGGAACAGTGCCCTGGCAAGTGCCGCAGGTATATTTAACAAGCGTCCTACGCCTTCTGAAGGCGCAGTATAATAAGCTATTTTATCGGCACCGAGCAGGTTAGAGACCACAAAGCGGTCGAAATACACCATCATTGGACTGATGATGTTACTCACAGTTAGCCATCCTCCAAAACGGATCAGACGGGAAAAAGTGGCACGATTGAAATGAATACCGCTGCTGAAAATAATCTTCCGGCAAATCACCAGAGTGATCAAAAAAGAAATTAAACGACCAATCACCAGCCCAGCGATCGCCGATGTCAGCGACGGCGTAAACATACAGCACAGCGCAGGCAATCCGGCAATGGCTGAGTTACTGATTGAACGCTGAACGTTGATATTAATAAAGTTTTCATGCCCCTCAAGCCAGGCTAGCCATACCTGGTTTAGAAGGTAAACAGGGATAATCAGCGCAAGCATTAAAAAACAACTTCGCGCTTCAGAGGCCATGCCCGCTGAAATTTTCAACAAGCTGCCAAGATGTGGGATGCTTAACAGCAGGAGAAAGGCTGCCAGCAATCCCAACACAAAAACGACAATACCTGCGGTAGAGATAATATATTGCTGTTCTCGCATGTCCTCACGGAACATCGAAATCTCTCTTATTACCGCCCTGCTCAATCCTGCATCAAAAATACTGGCATAGCCTACAATGGCAAAGGCAAGCGTAAAAATACCAAAAGCCTCAACACCAATTACCCGAGCCAAAAAGCCTAACGCTGGCACTGCGATCAAGGTAGGGATCGCGAATCCTGCCAGGTTGTAAACACTGTTTTTTATTAAACTCATAGATTTTCTACATCATTAAATGAACAGTATGCAAAGAGAACAAAAGGCACGCTACCGCCCCTGGCTTGACAGCTACCAGTGCACTGATTTGTATCCTGAACAGGGAACCCGGCTGAAACAAACGTTCCCGACCGCGCATGAGCCAAAAATTTGCTCCATTGTCCCTGGTATCATTAGCAGATACAAGCGACAATTTAGATTGATTATCAATCATTTGTGTAAGTTTTGTTTTGCTACGGTAGCATAACAGAACTTAATAGTCACAGCGGACACCTGTTACGTTTTTCACTGCCAGACATACGGTGAAGCATTGTATCGCCCCGCAATCAGCGGGATCCCCCGGTGCAAATCGTAATACATTCAAAGGAGCATTATTCCACCCTGGCACACATAATCGTATCGTTATGATAGGGAACCTTTGAATCGCACATCATCCCAACGCAGCGTCACTAAATTGAGACGTATGGGGGTACCCAACGCTGCGCCATTATAGTCGGTTCTATTCATATTTCCACTGAATGCATAGGCCATTTGAGATGACGACGAAGCCAAATACTGCGCTTACGGTATACCTTTTCAGCAAAGGGAGCGCTAAGAATCATCGCAATTATTTGCATGCTCATGGTGACAGCTAACCGCTGGAATATCTTAATGATTTAGCGCCAAACAAGGAGGATTTAATATTAGGGAAGGAGATTCAGGAGGGAATTTTCGGAGGTAACAACATCTGATGTGCCCCCTGTCCTGTGAAGGCCAGGGTTTGAAGCAGGAGAGACAAATGCCCTTTACTATAATCGTTTAATCTCCACCAAATAAATCCCGCGTATACACTTTCTCCACCACGTCTGACAGTTCATCAGCCATACGGTTCGAGACAATCACATCCGCTTCATTTTTGAGTAAAGCCAGATCGCGTTCTACGCGTGAGTGGAAGAACGCATCTTCCGCCATTACCGGTTCATAAACGATGGCCCCTATGCCCTATGCCTTGATGTGATTCATGATTAAACGGAAAATGCCAACAACTTTTAACATGAATCCAGAGCTGCTGCGTAAACTCATATCATGCTATGGCATTAGGCATATAAGATTTAGCCTATCAAAAAATGATATTTAGTTAGCCAATAAGTACATTTTTTAGTAGGTGATAAGCCAAACCTAAATTAGTGATTAGAAACTAATATAAATCGCGGTAAGATAAGGACCGATAAGGAAAAACTCATATCCGGAGAAATACATGAAGTTTCTGATCACTGGTGCGGCAGGGTTTATCGGTTTTCACGTATCTCAGCGCCTTCTCGAAGCAGGTCACGAAGTCACAGGGATCGACAATCTTAATGATTACTATGAAGTTACGTTGAAAGAAGCTCGTCTGGCGCAGATAACATCGCCACTTTTTACTTTCAAAAAAATTGATCTCGCCGACCGCATAGCAATGGAACAACTCTTTTCTGAGGGCAAGTTCGACCGGGTTATTCATCTTGCAGCACAAGCGGGAGTTCGCTATTCAATTGAAAACCCACATGCTTATGCTGAGTCTAACCTGATGGGGCATTTGAACATTCTTGAAGGATGCAGGCATAACAAAGTGAAACATCTACTTTATGCCTCCTCAAGCTCAGTATATGGCTTAAACCGTAAGATGCCATTTTCAACTGAAGATTCAGTTGATCATCCGGTGTCTTTATATGCTGCGACAAAAAAAGCAAATGAGCTAATGTCACATACTTATTCGCATCTCTACGGGTTACCAACCACCGGGCTGCGCTTCTTCACCGTATACGGTCCATGGGGAAGACCTGACATGGCTCTTTTCAAATTTACTAAGGCCATGATTGCGGGTAAAAGTATTGATGTCTACAACTACGGCAAAATGAAACGTGACTTTACCTATATTGATGATATAGCCGAGGCAATTGTTCGCCTTCAGGATGTTATCCCTCAGGTAGATGCTGAATGGACCGTAGAAAATGGCTCGCCCGCAACAAGCTCTGCACCTTATCGAGTCTACAACATCGGTAATAGTTCCCCCGTTGAATTAATGGACTATATTAATGCACTCGAAGAAGCTCTTGGAATTGAAGCAGAAAAAAATATGATGCCAATTCAGGCGGGAGATGTATTAGAAACAAGCGCTGATACTCAGGCTCTGTATGAAGTGATTGGCTTTAAACCTGAGACTAGCGTCAAGAAAGGCGTCGCTAATTTCGTGGAGTGGTATAAGCAATATTATAATGTGTAAAAATAAAAAGCCCTCACCGTGAGGGCTTTTTATTGTTGTTATACAAATGTTACTGTAAACGTTTTATCAATCGCCACCAAAGAGGTCGCGAGTGTACACCTTCGATGCGACATCGGTTAGCTCTTCAGCCATACGATTCGAGATGATAACGTCGGCCTCTTTTTTAAAGGCATCAAGATCTTTGATCACACGAGAGTGGAAAAACTCATCTTCATCCATCACTGGCTCATAAACGATAACCTCAACGCCCTTCGCCTTAACGCGTTTCATGATCCCCTGAATTGAAGAAGCACGGAAATTGTCGGATCCGCTCTTCATGATCAAACGATACACGCCTACTACAGCAGGTTTCCGCGCCAGTATTGAATCAGCAATAAAATCTTTACGCGTACGGTTAGCATCAACAATAGCTGAAATCAGGTTATTAGGGACAGTCTCATAGTTCGCCAGAAGCTGCTTGGTATCTTTCGGCAGACAATAGCCGCCATAGCCAAAGGAAGGATTGTTATAGTGGCTACCGATACGCGGATCCAGGCAGACGCCTTCAATAATCTGGCGCGTATTCAGGCCCAGGCTTTCAGCATAGCTGTCCAGCTCGTTGAAATAGGCAACGCGCATCGCCAGGTAGGTATTGGCAAAAAGTTTAATCGCTTCGGCTTCTGTCGAATCGGTAAACAGAACCGGCACATCTTTCTTGATGGCCCCTTCTTGCAGCAGCGCCGCAAAACGTTCGGCGCGCTCAGAACGCTCGCCGATAACAATACGCGACGGATGCAGGTTATCATAAAGCGCCCTGCCTTCGCGTAAGAATTCTGGGGAGAAGATTATGTTATCAGCGTTCAGCTCTTGTTTAATCGCCTCGGTAAAACCTACCGGGATAGTTGACTTAATGATCATTACTGCTGAAGGGTTAATCTCAAGGACGTCCCGAATCACGCTTTCCACCGATGAGGTGTTGAAATAGTTGGTTTTAGGATCGTAGTCTGTCGGGGTTGCAATGATCACATAGTCAGCATCACGGTAGGCTTCGCGCTTATCTATGGTCGCACGAAAATTCAGATCTTTCTCAGCCAAATATTGCTGGATCTCTTTATCGATAATAGGCGACTTTTTCTGATTTAACATGTCCACTTTAGCCGGGACAATATCTAACGCCACAACCTCATGATTTTGAGCAATCAAAATCCCATTTGATAAACCAACGTAGCCTGTACCAGAAATTGTTATTTTCATTAGAGAGCAACTTTTGTGAGTTTAAATTTGGAGGGAGATGACTATACAGCCACCGCGATACCCATCAGCTGTGAGTGTTTTTACCCCCTGAGCTTATAGGCTGTCAAGTGGGGTATTTTTGAGCGTACATGCACAATACCGAGTGACACTAAGGTTTTTCTTATAATTATTAAGAAACGAGCGTGTAAATTAAGGAATGCAAGCAAAAAAGCCCGGGCTATTATTTCCCCGGGCTTTATTCTAACAGTTATCTAAATCAGATTAATCCAGCCATTCAGTGTGGAACACACCGTCTTTATCAGTACGTTTATAAGTATGCGCACCAAAGTAGTCACGCTGCGCCTGAATCAGGTTGGCAGGCAAAACAGCGGAACGATAGCTGTCATAGTAGGCAACGGCTGCGGAGAAGGTCGGCACCGGGATACCATTCTGGACTGCATACGCCACAACATCACGCAGCGCTTGCTGATAGTCGTCAGCAATCTGCTTGAAGTAAGGCGCTAACAGCAAGTTAGCAATACCCGCATTTTCGGCATAAGCATCGGTGATCTTCTGTAGGAACTGGGCACGAATGATACAGCCCGCACGGAAGATCTTCGCAATCTCGCCGTAGTTGAGATCCCAGCAGTGCTCATCAGACGCAGCGCGAAGCTGTGAGAAGCCCTGAGCGTAAGAAACAATTTTACCCAGATAGAGCGCACGACGAACTTTCTCAACAAACTCAGCTTTATCAGCAGCCGGTTTCGCCTGCGGACCGCTCAGCACTTTCGAGGCGGCTACGCGCTGCTCTTTAAGAGATGAGATATAGCGAGCAAACACAGACTCAGTTATCAGCGACAGCGGCTCGCCCAGATCCAGTGAACTCTGGCTGGTCCATTTACCGGTACCTTTGTTAGCCGCTTCATCCAGAATCACATCAACCAGGTATTTACCCTCTTCATCTTTCTTAGTGAAGATATCTTTGGTGATGTCGATCAGATAGCTGCTCAGCTCGCCTTCATTCCACTCGGTGAAAATAGAAGCCAGCTCATCGTTAGACAGATTGAGGCCACCTTTCAGCAGAGCGTAGGCTTCTGCGATCAGCTGCATGTCGCCGTATTCGATACCGTTGTGCACCATCTTCACATAATGCCCTGCACCATCCGGACCGATATAAGTCACGCAAGGTTCGCCATCTTCCGCAACGGCGGCGATCTTGGTCAGGATAGGAGCGACAAGCTCGTAAGCATCCTTCTGACCGCCAGGCATGATTGACGGCCCTTTAAGCGCGCCCTCTTCGCCACCGGACACGCCAGTACCGATAAAGTTGAAGCCTTCTTCAGACAGCTCACGGTTACGACGAATAGTGTCCTGGAAGAAGGTATTACCACCATCAATGATGATGTCGCCTTTATCCAGATACGGTTTCAGGGAATCAATGGCGCTGTCAGTACCCGCGCCCGCTTTTACCATTAACAGGATACGACGCGGCGTTTCGAGGGACTCAACAAACTCCTGCACCGTGTAGTAAGGAACCAGTTTCTTACCAGGGTTCTCGGCGATAACCTCTTCGGTCTTTTCACGGGAGCGGTTAAAAACGGAGACGGTATAACCACGGCTTTCGATGTTGAGCGCCAGGTTGCGCCCCATCACTGCCATACCGACGACGCCGATCTGTTGCTTGGACATTATGTACTCCTGTCAGGGGGTCTAAGCGATTGTTCATCGCTCAATCGAAACATAGATGATACTCTAATACCTGAATAACTGGAATATCCGAGAAGTGGGTATTGTATAACAGTACTGATACTTATATTAGGGGCATCTTACATAGATTTATATATACTACTAGAAATATTTAAATAGCAATATCGCCCTTGCTTAAGTAAATAATAAATTTAATTCATAAGGGAAAGAGCGCGTTGTGTTAAAGGACAATAGGAGTTGAAATCTACATCCTTGCTCGCAACTTTTACTTTCTGTATATTGCACACTAAAAGCGGTCTTATATTAGCACCTATAATACGATTATTGCTTATATTAAAATCGTGTGGCATGCTGCTCGAATTTTGATTTTTAGCATATACATAAACGCCTCTTTTGGTGTTATAGATCTTATTATCAACAATCGTAATATTATTTATCTTTGTGTTATAGATATGTCTAATACTAACAACAATAGCGGCCTTACCACCAATGCTCAGGAACTTATTATTTTTAATGTTTACTCGTTGTATAAAGTGCTGACTGCCATTATTTGGCTCTAGATCTATTGCACCAGGCATATTACGCATTGTAGTCCTATAGAAATAATTAGATTCAATGTCAATATCTCCGCCTGTGATGATAGATATCGCATTACGATTTTTATAGTTCAGGCCATCAAAGTAATTGTTTTTAATTTGGATATTTTTATTTTTCACCTTAGCCCGGCCAATGTAAATAGCGTCTCCCTGAAAAGCTAAAAACCTATTATTTGAAATTGTGGCATTTTCCGCACCCTTAAGACTAAGTAAATGATTATGTTCAGAAAAACCAAATTCTTCGTTTTGCCCATACAGGGTCAGGTTATGTATTGATACATCTCTTACAGGTTTAGTAGATTCATTATTCCCTAAACTAATGAATGAAATGTCATGAGGGAGATTACCCGGCGCTTTCAAAATTGTTTTATTATTACCAGCACCGTTAAGCGACACATTACTATTAATAACCAAAGGCTGAGAGAAAATACAAGTCCCTTCTGTAAAATTAATATTAACATCTCCAAGATTTGATAACTTACCAGATACGTCATTTTTTCCATCACACAAAATATTTATTTCATTTGCATATGCTTTCCCGTATATGAAAAGAAAACAGCACAAGAAAATAAAGACTGATTTATTTTTCAACATAAAACCTCATTAGCAATAATTATGATTTAGTCCATTATATTACCTTGAAGCATTCTTTTATATTTTCCAAAAAAGTCGTAACGTAGCTTATGTAATTTTTTTCTATTGAATTCCATTGATTTATTATAGTTAGCAACACCTAGTTTAATTTGCATATCTTTATCATCTTTTAAACGATGGATAATCCGCGCCAGACGTTCAAAATCCTTAGGCTTATGCAATAATTCCTCACTGACTAATTCCGGCATTCCTCCAGCAGTACTAAGTACTACTGGGCATGCCCTTGACATTGCTTCTATGACAGCCCGAGGCAGTCCTTCCTGAGAACTTGGTTGGATATACAAATCTATTTGATCAAGAAAATTATAGATGTCCAGACCGGATTTTTTTATCCCATGAAAGATAATATTTTGACTTAACCCAAGGCTTTCGATTAATGGAATGTTTTTGTATTTTTCGCCACCACCCACTATATGCAGTTCAACTTTCACACCTTTTCCGATCAGTTTAGCCAACGCATGATATGCTACATCGTAACCCTTATGAGGGCTGTCCAAAGAGCCTATTAAACCTAATTTATAAGTTGACTTGTTGCTTAAGATTTTCAGGGTTCGTAATTCGATTATACTTTCATCTACAGTATCTAACTCTACATTTGATGCCGAAATGGTGTAATGATGATTAGGATAGCGTTCTTGTAAAAATTTAGCTGTAACATATAAAGCTCCCCATGCATTTCTAACAACATTTCGCATCCTCCATCTCAAAACTGGAGCATATATCAATGACTTCGTCGAGCCATAACCAATCATGGCATCCCATGGACAAGCAACTACTTCAACCAAATAAGGCTTACCTAATTTTTTTGCTAATGAAGCAATTTTAAACCCTATTTCACTTGGCAGTCTTACTACAATTGCATCGCTAGAGCGTACTATTTCTTCTAATTTTTTTTGCTCTGTGTCGGGTAAAATTAACTTTTTTAAAGATGAGTAATTTTTTAGCTTAACAAAAGATATATTGTCTCCATCTGAACGAACCCAATTAGGGCTAACCTCTTCCATATCCTTATAGCGCGAAAGAACTGTAATATTGGAAAAGTGCTCAAGATAACGTTGGAAAGCAATATATGGTAATTTACCAGGAGAGTAGACTGCTCCAGACACATGATAAAAGTAATGGTCATGCGCAAAAATCATTTTCATATTATAAATCTCTTTTCTTTGTGGCTGGCACACCGGCATAAAGACCACTTGAAACCATCCCCTTTATGACTGCATTTGCTGCTATAACCACATTATTGTCAGTCGTGGTTCCACTCAAAATTCTTACTCCACATCCAACCCAAACGTTATCACCTACTGTAATCTTTTCAGTAGATAACGCTTGATATTTAAACGGAATATCACTTTTAACAAAAGAATGGTCAAATGATAATATTGATACTGAGTGCGCAATCGAAACGTTATCACCAATTTTAATACCACCAATAGCATCTATATAACAATATTCATGGAAACTAATATTGTTTCCCAAATCGAGTTTTCCAATGTTTTTGAAAGTGCACCACCTTCCAATATAGATATTTTTACCACTCTTTGCAGCCAGTCTTCTGATCAAGACATATCGAAATAGAGTGCCCAAAATTGTCGGCATTCCAGAAATAAGATTGAACATGATGTTGCATAATCCATGAGGAAAAACAGCAACTATACTTGAAAGAATATTGATCAGCCAGTTCCATCTATTTAACTTTTCACGCCCAGAAATTTTATTTTTCATTATATATCCTTAAGACTTTAGAGATATTATTTTCAATTGAAAAGGCGCTATTAAATACTTCCTCAGAGGCGCAAAACACGTGTTTTTTTTGATTATTTAAACCAAACTTTTTTAACTGAGACACCCATAAATTAATATCATCAGTATTCAAATGACAAATGTTATCCGTCAAATCAACTACATTAGGTACGTTAGTTGATGCAATTACTGGTAAACCCGCAGCTTGCGCTTCAATTGCAGCTAATCCTAGCCCCTCATGTAGTGAGGGGAATAAGAATATATGTACTATATCTCGCATAATACGGAGAACGTCCGTACTGCCCTGCACTATTTTAACACGATCTTGTATCTTATAATTATCTATAGTTTTTATTAACTCGTTGTATTGACTACCGCTACCGATAATTAGTAGCTTAATATGTGGTTCATTTAACCTACGTATTATTTCCAGTAAAAACTTATGATTTTTAACAAGTTCCAGACGACCAACAGAACCTAAAATAACATCTTCTTTATTAAACCCGAATTCGCCAGGCGTGTAAATTTTTTCGAAATCACTTAAAGATGAAAAATCTTTCCCACAGGGAATAATTTCTATATTTTCAGTTTTGTGGTAATGACATTCTGCTGATTTAGTGCTTACTGCAATTCTATGATTAGAAAACAAGTTTACAGCTGTAATCTGAAAATTAATAAAAAGCCTTTTAAAATAACTCTTACCTTTGACTTCCTCTGATCTATCACTATGTGAATGGGAAATGGTTTTAGGTATTTTGCAGAGCTTAGCTATCAGAACTACTAAACCATTAGTGAAACTGACATGAGTATGACAAATGTCATACTCATGATTATTAAAAGCCTTGTAAAGATCGTACAAATAAGCCAACTTATTTTTAGAAGAGGAAATATGAATGACTTCACAGCCCATCGAAACTATTTCTGGCTCATAAAAGCCCACGTGTTTTTTATCCACTATGAATGAGAAATTATATTTATTGTTAGTTCGTTTAACAAAGTCGTAGAGCCAGCTTTCAATTCCCCCAATATCAAGCTGACCGATAACAAATACAATGTTTTTCTTAATCATAAATGAACTCTTTTCATTTTAGTTCTATATAAGAGAATAATTGATAATAGGACCAAAGGAATTATTAGAAGTTGCTTTCTAAAGATAGCATCCCCAACACTTCCAAGCCCATAGCTATTTTCGGCATTCGCATAAAAACCTACTAAGGTCATAATGGCAGAATATACAAATATTAGAACCAATGATAAAATTAACTTTTTATCAATAAGGATAGTGTTAGCACCGAACAAGCGGACGCTAATGATGATTATTGTCAGAATCACACATAAAACAGGAAACAATGTATAGTTATCATAATTTGTTGCTGAAACTGGATTAGGTGCGAGATACATGAAACCGAATAGTAGCGGCCAGTTAACTATGATTAAAAGATTTCTTGTAGCATATAGTCCGATGACCGCTAAAGTACCTAGTACTGCAAACTTTGCATATCGTACATGCCCTGTAATCAAAATAGCATACAGACACGCTACGACAGGAGAGTACGGACGAAGCAATAAACAATAAAACGCTAAAAGAACGACTCCGGCAAGGATAATTGGATTCTTAAATGTCAGTTCAGAATTGAGTATCTTAATTGCATAATGTGCTAATAAAAATGTTAGCGAAAAGATAAAGACATCTTTACCAAAAATGGCCACAAAATAATTCAACGTTGGGGAAAGGACTAACAAACTTATAAGAATCGAACAATAAACCTTTGATATATATCCATCAATTATATTTTTGAAAATATATAGAAATATCATCTTAAAGATATAATTAAAGATTACGATGTAGCTGGCAAACTTACTAGGCATCATTAAAAAGAAAAAGTGCACAGGCGCGCCGAATACAAAATATGATCCTGGCCCATTTATTATTCCATTATCATGAAATGAAAGTACCCGCAAAATAGCATCATTAATGATATCCTTTATTGAATCATATTGTAGTAAAAAGGCATAATATCGTGAAGCATCTAGACCAGCGATAACTTCAAATGTATTAACGCAATAAATTAAATAAAGTAAAGATATAAATAATGAGAGAATTATAATTATACTAACCTTCTCTCCTCTGTAAACTATAAATGGAATACTGATGATTGATAACACCGCCAAAATTACCCCTATTGAGTCGAAAGAAACTGGAAGTATATTGGCTAGTATTCCTGAAATAACAAACTGAAACAGCCCAAAAAAAAGTAGAGTCGATATTTTCATGATGACATCTTATTCGTTTGTTTTTATTGCGTTAAAATCAACTTTCCTGAACACACTGAAATATATTAATAATGAAATTACAGTGTTGGAAAATAGCAATACAAGTGGTACGAAATGAACGCTCAGATTTTTGCATGTTAAATATAAAATTATACAGTGTATAACCCCACCTATAAATGTTATTACTGATACTTGTTTATTTTTATTAAAATAAAAGCAGGTTGTCGACATCAGCATGTAAAAACCCTGACTAAGAAAAGCGGGTACCATGATAATTAGAAATAATTTAATCCCACTGTACGCATCACCCAGTATGAATGTATATATCTTCTCAGGAATGCACCAGTTAACTAGTGAACAAAAAACACACAATAAAAAATATATACCAAAAATTTTAAAAAAATCTGCCCTTTTTATTTTCTTTTTCGAAAGGTTTTCGTATATATGAGGAGTCATTGCTTTGTTTATAGCCATTAGAACTACTGTGATAATCATACCGAGCTGAAACGCTGCAGAGTAATTTCCCAATTCAAACTTACTATAATATTTATCGATCAATATCCTATCTAATCCCGACCGAGCAAAAAAACTAAGATTATGAATGATTAACGGCGCGCCAAATATAGCAAGTTTTTTCACTACATCTGATACGTTAGCAAAAAAATCTTTGCCAATTTTAAGCCAATGATAACTGATAAGCATTGACAGAAATATCGAAATTATATATCCGATGATAACTGCATAAACTCTTAATTTATAATCTGCACTAAAAACATTAAGAAATATGATTGTTAACGCAAAAGAAAAAAAAGCATTAAATAACTGCGTAACTATATAGTTTCTAGTTTCTTTCTTACATTGTTTAATAGAAAGCAAATTTGTATAAACAACTTGAAGATATGCACCTATTACAGAAAAAATCAACACAGGATTTTTTAGTATACTTGCCCCAAACAAAAAAATAATCGTTATAATTGTAGCAGATATTCCTCCGCCCCAAAAAAAGTATGAAGAAGGATATTGTTTATCGGTGAATTCAAATCTTGTTATTGCAACTGAAGAATTTATTCCTATAAAAATAAAAAGCACCGCAACATAAGTGTTAAAAAGTGAAATTTCCGCATATCCCGCTGGCCCCAAGACTCGCGAAAGAAATGGTAATAGAAGGAATGGAAACATTTTAACAGCAAGCTCACCTGTAACGTAGAGCATTCCATCACTGATGATTTTCTTCATTAATTTTCTTCAATCCATTTATGATATTTGTTTTAGCGCTGGATTTTTTTAACTCTGAAACCATCACAGCATTAATGATTTTTTCATGGATAAAATTCAACTCATCGTTAAATGAAATCATATTTACACCAACATTCAAATCATCAAAAATATGTTCCAGCTTATCGTCCCATTTAACGCCTAACACTCTTTTATTCATTGAAAGTGCAGGTAAGCAAGTATGTAATCTCTGCGCTATTAAACTTTCACAACTTTTAATATTGATTATCAATTCATCACTAGTTCTTGGTTTAGGTAGCCGATTAATTTTGATTAAGTTCTCGATTTCATCTAAAAACAATTCGTCCTGTAAAGAACCATTTGTAAAAAAACATACGCTAATACTTTTCTCTTTATCGAAAAAGGCATACAATTTCATCCAAAAGTTAAGTATATCTTCTGGTCTTATTTTAGATCCCGCTCTGATAAGCTCTGAGGGGCTAATAATACATAACCCAATTTGATAGATTGAACGATCAGGTATATTGATGTAGACATCATCCACAAATATGGCAGGATCCATCGTTGAGTTCAATTTATACTCAAATTCTTCGAATTTATTACTAAGTAGTTCTCGGGACGAGGTATCTCGCACTGTAATATACTTGCTATGCTTTAATAGTTTCTTAAAATAAAATGTCGCAATAAGGGACCATGGCATTCTGACTCCAACCATTCCTACAAATATATCTTTATTTTTTGAGATGGCATAATCTACTATGTCATTAATATTTATTGCAAAAATACCTGCTGTATCAATAAGTAAATGACCGCCGCCAATAAATATTAGGTCGGCATTATCTATCGCATCTATCTTGTTCTTGATAATTTCTTTTTTGAATAATTTATGTTTATAAAGATATTTTAAAGTACTAAGAATTTTTGGAACACTTCTTTTTCGAGGTTTTTTCACAGAATAATGGAAATTTTTGAACGCATTTCCTCTGATCGCATTAAGTTCCTTACCACTTAATACATCATAACAATTTACGTTTTCACTTACATATTTTTTTAATAGATAAAGAGTACAGTCGCTAATCACTTGATCACCAACATTTAGTGATTCACAGGCATTAAAAATAGCTATCTTCATAATTTCTTTTTCTCAACAACGATACGATTAATCGCGTTTAAATATTTGTTGATGACGATTTTTTCGCTAAAAATTTTTTCAGCTCTATCTCTTCCTGCCAAGCCCATTTCTACTCTTTTTTTATGGCCACATTGAATTACTTCTTTCATCATTTCATATACAGATTTAGGATTTTGCATTTCACAATAATAACCTGTGATACCATTTTCAATGGTATCTCTGCATCCTATATTTGTGGTTGTTATAATAGGTTTACCCATAGCTGCAGCTTCAATCAGCGATTTTGGAACACCTTCTCTATAATATGATGGCAATACCACGCAATCTACGTTTCTTAACTTACCCGGTACATCATCTGTGGTCCCAAGGTATTTTATAGTACCTTTATTTTCCCATTTTTTTATTTCATCTATACTAACGCTATGTATATTTTCCTTTTCAACCGGACCGAGTAAGAGAAATTCTACATTTTCATATTCATCTTTTATCATGCTCGCGGCCAATATATAGTCAAGTATACCTTTCTCTTTAAGCAGGCGCGCAACAAGTATAAATCTTACAATGCCATCGTCTGGAGCCGGAGCGTGTTCAAAACGATCAAGATCAACTCCAGACCCTGGCACAAGATCTATTTGAGAGTTATCAACGATATTATGCTCCAGGAAAAGATTCATATCATCTTTATTTTGAAAGAATACTGTGCTGGCATGATGTTGACTAAATTTATACATCATTCGTACAAGCTTCGCGGCTAAGTTGTTATTGATAAACATACGCCCTAATCCGGATATATTGTTTATAATTCCAATTTTTAGCATCCCACCACTGATTGAGCTATAGATATTGCTTTTAGGCGTAAAATTTAAAATCACTGTCGGCTTAAGACGGTTATATAGTCGTAAATATTGGAAAATAACGCTTAGTTCGATTATAGGGTTTTTGCTAAAACGATGCATATTTATATTAACGAACTTACACCCTAATGACTGTAATCGATCAGTATAGTCATCATTAGGAGCAACTGCATATACCTCAAATCCCTTTTCTACTAAAGAAAGGATAGTATTGCGCCGAAAATTATAAAGATACCAACCTGTATTAGCCGTGATGATTATTTTTTCCATTAATCCCTTTCCCAACAGTATTTATAAGTAATCAAATAAATTTAATATGATATTCATTTTATTTATAACGATACAAATAATTTACCCGTAATTAATTAGTTAATTAAAATCAATTAATTCATTATAAGTTTTTATCTCTGGGACACAATATGGCACATATTACTGATATAATCACGCTACCGCCCCTGGCTCAACAGCTACCAGTCCACTGTAACCACTTCACGTTTCACCTGCGCGCACCATCCCCCGGGCACACAAAATGCACACTAAATCCTTCATCAACGACAACATCATTGTTATATGAATTTAACCCATAGACAAGAAAATTCTTAATCTACATAATAAAAAATGTGTCTAAGCCTACCATTTTTAGTTATTGATAGATAAGACAAAAACAAAACGGCAGTGGAATCATGATATGAGTAAAAACTCAAACATCATAATTCCACTGCCGTTGTTGGTATGGATTAACCGCTCCCCTGGAAGGGGTATTCGTTATCCTGCGTTAAGCAATTTTTTAATACTTTCGCGGAATTTTGCACCCTCGTTCAGGTTACGCAGACCATAATTAACAAAGGCCTTCATATACCCCATTTTTTTACCGCAGTCGTAGCTGTCACCCGTCATTAGCATCGCATCGACGGACTGCTTTTTAGCGAGTTCAGCGATAGCATCGGTAAGCTGGATACGGCCCCAGGCACCGGCTTCAGTATGTTCAAGTTCTGGCCAGATGTCGGCGGAAAGCACATAGCGACCGACGGCCATCAGATCGGAATCCAGCGTTTGCGGCTGATCCGGCTTTTCAATAAACTCAACGATACGGCTAACGTTACCTGCATTATCAATAGGCTCTTTAGTCTGAATAACAGAATATTCAGAGAGATCGCCTTCCATCCTCTTCGCCAGTACCTGACTGCGTCCAGTCTCATTAAAGCGAGCGACCATTGCCGCCAGGTTATAGCGCAACGGGTCCGCTGTAGCGGTATCCAGGATAATATCGGGCAGCACAACGATGAAGGGATTATCGCCGATAATCGGTTGAGCGCAAAGAATCGAATGGCCGAGGCCAAGTGGCTGAGCCTGACGCACGTTCATGATGGTTACGCCCGGAGGGCAGATGGACTGAACTTCAGCCAGCAACTGACGCTTAACGCGCTGCTCCAGCAGAGCCTCCAGCTCATAGGACGTGTCAAAATGGTTTTCAACGGCGTTTTTGGAAGAGTGAGTGACCAGAACGATCTCTTTGATCCCTGCAGCAACAATCTCGTCGACGATGTACTGAATCATAGGCTTGTCGACAATCGGTAGCATCTCTTTCGGAATGGCCTTTGTGGCAGGCAACATGTGCATCCCTAAGCCCGCTACCGGTATAACCGCTTTCAAATTAATCATTATTTCTTCCACCTATAAATGATTTGTGAATTATAGACTCTATAAATGTTTTATCCAGCCAGTTTTACGATGATACGCCTTATCCTGGCTGAAAACCCTGGATGAATTCTGAAGCGGGACGATCTGCGTCCAGGAATTATCGTAAAATTAGCGGCCTGGCAGTCTGAAATTCACCCCCTCTACCCTCGCCACCTTCTGATCCACCCGGTCAATGTCAACCGAGACATCCCCTTTCTCGTTGACGGCCCTGATGTTCGCCATTGACAGCAGCGTGTCGTCGCGGGCCATGAACTTGCCGCGCACGTCTTTACGCAGGTCGAAGTTGAGCTTCAGCGCAGGGCCACGACGGCCTTCCTGCATGACGTTGATGTTACGCATAAAAAGATGCTGCGGTTTGTTGTGAAACTCCAGCGAGGCGCGGGTGGTGGTGAGGTTGGTGATGGAGACGAACGAGGTGGCGTTGCCTGAGGAGATTTGAATGCCGCGCAGTTTCCACGGCAGATCGCCGTTGTTGATATGGATATTATTCAGGCGGAAGTTCTGCGGAATGGAGAGATAATTACCTTTAATGACGCCGTAACCAATTAACATTCCGGCGCTATTTTGCATATCGATATTATCAATGACGAAATTATCACAGCCATAAATAGCTACCGTGGCGTTATCAATGCCGGCGTTTTTACTGTACTCCGGGGTAATATCCCGCGCTTTAACGTTACGGATAATAAAATGTTTGCCGTTTTCGACGTGAACCAGCTGGCGGCAGTGGCTACCGGTGATGTTAGCGACGACAAAGTTTTTTACCGTCATATGTTCAGGGTAGTCGTTATCGTAGGTACTGCCCGCGAGGCCGATGCCGATGCCCCAGTTGATTTTGCCGTTGGTGCAGTCGATGTGCTCAATCACATGGTCTGAGATGAGAATATCGCGGTCATTAATAGCGACGTTCCACTCAATCGCATCCCCCTGCAAATAACTGAAGTGGCTGTGCGTGATTTTTGCGTTCTCCACCGCGTCGTGGAAACCCTGACGCAGAATGCCGTAATTGGCTTTGGTGACATTGATATTATCAATCGTCAGGTTGCGCATGGTCTGCTTTTTTTTGGTGCCGATAAAGATCTGCGCCACCGGACCATAGCCGCTCAACGTTACCCCCTGGATAACGCAATCCGAGCCGCGCACGTCGAGCATGATGTTATACAGGCTGGAGCCAGGCTTGCCGAGGATCTGACAGCCATCGCTAAGGTTAAACCGTCCACGACCATTGCCCTTTAGCGCACCCAGTACGCGCAGGGTTTTACCCGGCGGCATCGTGATACTGGTGTTGATGTTATCGCATACCACGCCTTTGGGGACTTCAACGGTGTCCGCCGCCGCAAACGCCAGTCTGAAGGCGCGGATCCAGTCGTTGCCGGTATTGAAATCACGAATGTCTACCGCCTTCTTACCCTCAAGAGCGCGGGCCAGCGGGCTGTGAAGCAGAGGGAGTACGGCAAGCGCGGAGCTTGCCGAGAGGAAATGACGGCGGGAGAGTTCTTGCGGATGTTTACCCATGGGACCTCGTTTTAAAGCGTTGGTAGCAGGCTGGCGAGCCGCTGGTTAATCACCTGCTGATTGAATTCAGTTTCGACTTTTTGCCGTGCGCGGTTGAGGACGGGAGCCAGTGTGTCCTCGTCCAGCGTTGTGCATAGGGCCAGCCGGGCGGCCAGCGCGGCGGCGTCATTCTCGGCCACCAGCCAGCCGGACTCCCCGTCGTCGATAAGTTCAGGGATGCCGCTATGGACGGTTGAAACAACCGGAATGCCGACCGCCATCGCTTCCATCAGCGCGACCGGAATGCCCTCCATGTCACCATCCTCGCCGGTAATCGACGGCAGAAGGAACACATCAGCCTCATCCAGCATCGCTTTGACTTCATGGCCGGGACGGAAGCCACACATCTCCACGACGTCTTCCAGTTGATACTGTTCGATCAGCGTGCGCAGTCGCCGCTCCCACGGGCCGAGGCCGAGAATACGGTAGTGGAACCTGACGCCCTGCGCTTTGAGCTGACGGCAGGCCTCAATGGCGACGTGCAGCCCTTTTTTCTCGGTCAGACGCGCGACGGAGATAATATTCAGCGTTTCGCCCGGCGCTTTGAGCGGGCGACGGGAGAAGCGCTGCATATCGACGCCCATCCGGGAGACCACCACCTTCTCCGGCGGGCATCCCATCCCGCGCAGCCGCTCCCCCCACAGTTCACTGATCGGCAGCATCGCATCTCCGGTGCGAAAAAGCTGCTGATACTGCGGGGTGTAGCGGGCGAGTACTTCACGGCTGGAGATATCAATACCGTGAAAAATGGTGGCAATTTTGCCTTTGATAACGCCCAGTTCGCGCAGGCGACTGGCGGTGACGCCCGCCGGACCGAAGTGCGCGAGGTAGACGTCAGCGCTAAACGGGTGCGGCGCTGTCGCGCAGATCGCGGGCAGGATCAGGTTACGCGCTTCATCTCCGTAACGGCCGACGTTAAGCGCCCGCCACACGGCGGGCTTGTATGCCCCTTTCAACATGCTGAAGGCGCGGTAACGCAGTTTTGCCAGTTTGTTCTGCGGCTCGTCCTGGAGCCAGTGGGTTTTTTCTGCCAGTCGATACTCATGAAAGGCAGGATGCGTGTTCTGCAAATCGCCTTTTTGCAGCGCGACGATCTCCACCTCATAGCCCATGTCGATAAACGCGACGATCTGGTTGAGCACGAAGGTCTCCGACGACAGCGGGAATTTCAGCAGAAAGAAGCCGACCTTCATTTGGCCTCCCGGATCCTGTCCAGTACGGAGCCAATCATGGCGAAGCCTTTTTCACGCTCGGCGGAGACGGCTTCATCCACTTTCGCGCTGAGTGCGGGCAGCTGGTTGAGGATATCGGCAACGACGCCCTTTAACGAGCCGTCGAGCAGATGGCGGATGTCGATCGCCATCTCCGGCATCCCCAGTTGCTGCATGATCCCGGCAGATTTGTGCTCGTAGTTGATGGCGATGGCGGGCGTGCCGAAGTTCATCGAGATGATCGCCGAGTGCAGGCGCGTGCCGATGGTCAGCGCACATTCGGCGAGAATTTTGCCAAGCTCCACGTCGTTCAGTTCATCCATCGCAATATGCAATTGCTCGGGATATTTCACGTACTGCGCCATACGCAGCGCGACCATCCGATCGTCGCGATTATAGCGGTCGATACTGGTGCACGTAGAGAGCACCAGCACCTGATAGCCATCTTCCATCAGACGGTTGACCACCTCGGCAAAGGCCTGCTCGTAAGCCTGCTGAGTGGTGCCCAGACGTTTGTCGAACGGTTCGAGATCGCGCAGGGTGATGGCAACGGTTTTCTGGCGGCGCGCCACCTCCAGCCAGTGCTGTACCGCATAGCTGGGGGTAAAGGTGTCGTGGCGACGATCCACCAGCCAGGCGGTATCCACGCCCTGTTCGACCTTACTGGTATCAATATTACTCTTTTCCATCAGATCGCGGCTGACGGTTTCGCGCAGGATCAGCGCATTGGTGCGGGCAAAGACATAATTTGCCAGCTGATTGAAGTCCGGGTTCTGGAACGGCCCGACGCTGTGGCCGACCATATAGATCGGCTTGTTGGCCATAAAGGCGCAGAACGGATATTCGAAATGGGTCAGGCCGTAGAGATCGACATAGTTCGATCCGCCCACCTGGATGATCGCGTCGTAGTTTTTCAGGAACTCGGCGAAGCGGTTGAATTCCGGGGCGATGCGGAAATTACGCAGGCGGCCTTCGCCGGTGACTTTCGCCAGTAGAATGCGGTGCTGATAGCGACGGCGCAGGACTTTTTTCACCCGTCCGCTCATGCCTGCCGCCGCCTGTTGTTTCTGGCTCAGCTGATACAGCGGATCGGCCATGATAGTGCGGCCCTGTAGCCAGGATGAACTCACCGGGAAGCGACTCATCACATCCAGTTCCGCCTCAGGCTCCTGACGAGTGATAGCGTCAATCAGTCCACGCATAATGGCGCTGTCGCCACGGTTTCCACAGGTGTGATTACCCAAAATTAATAATTTCATTATCGCCTCTGAAAGGTGTTTATTAATGCGCCCGCAGCAGCGTTTTTAACTTATCGCTGCGGCAAAACGGCTTTTTCATTTCCACTACCAGGCTGTTGCGCGAAAGCACCAGCACCAGCCCAAAACTGATAACGCCTGCGGCGACCTGTGCGGCAAACAGCAGCGGCAGAGAGACGCGTCCCGCCAGCAGTTCGCCCAACGCATAGCTGATGAGCAGCGTCGGCAGCGACAGGCGCAGCGGCAGCCACAGACTCTGCAAATACTGTTTGTAGCTCGGCCCGACCACCGGTTTGATCATCACGAAATAGCTCAGAATGGTGTTGAGGATCTGCACCAGCAGGAACCCCAGCGTCACGCCAATCACGCCCGCCAGATGTCCGCCGATCAGGATCGCCGGAATAAACAGGAAGGTTTTAAAGACGTTGAATTTAAAACTGAGATCGACCCGCGCCCGCGCCATCAGCAGCGAACCGATAGGATTACCGACCGAGCGTAGCAGGCCGACGACGCACAGCAGTTGCAGCACGGGCACGATGTTCATCCACTTTTCGCCAAATACCAGCAGGACGAAGTTGTTTGAGACCACCATCAGTCCCAGCAGCGCCGGAAAGTTAATGATCCCCACCACCGACAGCAGCTTGTAGAAGTTAATCCGCAACTTCGCGGTATCGTCCTGGATTTTGGCGAACGCCGGAAACAGCACGCGGGTAATGATCGGGTTAAGTTTCATCGGCGGCACGACCGCGACGTTCCATGCGAGGTTGTAGCCCCCCGCCGCGCTGGCCCCGAGAATACGCGCCAGCGCCAGCGTCGAAAGGTTGGTATTGACGTAGTTGATGATGCTGTCCGCCGTCAGCCATGCGCCAAAACGCAGGTTCGGCGCGACGGATCGCAGAGAAAAGTGCAGGCCGGGACGGTAAATCTTGCGACCAAACCAGCCGAACAGCAGGGTACGCACCGCGCTGTTAACCAGATAGCCGAGGATCGCGGTCATGGCGACGGGCCAGTAGCGCGCGCTGATCACCGTGAAGGTAAATCCCGCCAGCACGGAAAGCGTTTCGATGGCACCAATCTTGTTAAACTCCAGCTCTTTTTGCATCAGCGCACGGAACTGCTGGCCGTGCGGCGTGACCACAAACGCCAGCGACAATATTTTGATCAGCGGAGCCAGATCCGGGTTATGCAGCAGCCCGGCAATGATATCGCTGAGTAAATAAATGGCGACGAACACCAGCACGCCCAGCCCGACGTTCAGCCAGTACAGGGTCGTCAGCTCGCCGTGGCTGATTTCTTTACGCTGAATGATCGAGTTGGCGATGCCAAAATCACACAACGTATCGGCAAGGGCGATGATCACCAGCGAGATGGTCAGCAGGCCAAACTGATGCCCGTCGAAAATGCGCGCCAGAAGGGTCATCTGAATCAGTCCCAGGCCGATGATGATCACCGTGGCGATGGCCGACCATTTTGCGCCGCTAAGGGTCTTTTCACGTAAACTCATTGACGATCCCTCAGTAGGCCGCTTTATTGACGAAGCCTTTGAACACCGTCAGGAAGACGATCTTGATGTCGAACCACAGACTCCATTCACGGATGTATTCCAGGTCGAATTCAATACGTTTTTCCATCTTCTCAAGGGTGTCCGTTTCGCCGCGCCAGCCGTTGATTTGCGCCCAGCCGGTGATGCCCGGTTTGACTTTGTGGCGCAGCATGTAGCCTTCGATCAGCGCCCGGTACTGCTCGTTATGCGCCACCGCATGTGGTCGCGGGCCAACGATGGACATCCCGCCGGTGAGCACGTTGATAAACTGCGGCAGTTCATCCAGCGAGGTGCGGCGCAGGAAGTTGCCGACCGGCGTCACGCGCGGATCGTTCTGCGTCGCCTGAGTCACTACGGCATCGTTTTCCATCACTCGCATGGAGCGGAATTTCCAGACCATGATCGGCTTACCATCCATGCCGTAGCGCGTCTGGCGGAAGATCACCGGACCCGGCGAAGTCAGTTTTACCGCCAGCGCGATGCAGCACAGCGCCGGGGAGATCAGCAGCAGGATCAGCGCGGCCAGTACGATATCTTCCAGTCGTTTGAGGATACGGTTGATACCGGAAAGCGGCGTGTCGTACAGCGGCACCACGGGTACACCGTTTACCTCTTCCACCCGCGAGTGCAGGATATTGAAGGTAAAGAGATCGGGGATCAGGATCACCGAGCAGGTGGTGTCCGCCAGCTCGCGCACCAGTTTTTTAATACAGGCTTCATCCTGCATCGCCATCGCGATATAGATGTTGTGGATTTTGCCGTCGCGCGCATCGTCAACCAGCTGCGTGAAGTCGCCAACCCGTTCGTTTTTATCGTTATCGTGATAAACCCCTACCACCTCATAGCCCAGCCACGGCTGATTGCGGAAACTTTGCAGCAGCGCCTGCCCTGCCGGAAGCTCACCCGCTACGGCTACCCGGCGGGAGTTGTAGCCGAGATTGCGCAGCCAGCCCGCGCCAAAGCGGATCATCGTGCGACACGAGACCATGCCGAAGGTGCTCAGCAGGTACCACGCCATTAGCGTCATAAAGCTGTGATCGAAGTCGTCGTTGAAGGCCATTAACCCGGTGCCGAAAATCAGGCTCAGGGTCCAGTTCTGGATCAGCAGCAGCAGTTCGGTGGTCATTCTGACGCCGCGCCACGAGCGGTAGAAGTCCGTCATTCCACCAATCATCTGAAAGACGACCAGGGTGATCAGCGCCATGAGCAGATGCATATATAAAAACGGCAGCGCGCTGACCTGACAAACCACCCATAGTCCACCGAACATGATGGTGATGTCAGAAAATCGCTGCACCATTGAGATTAACGATGCATTCGTTTTGGCTCGCTCGCGCTTTTTTAGAGTCGTCATCGTTGTTCCTTTGTTTTCCCTTGCTTTGCGTTGGTCAGCTTCCCCTCTTCCCCTGGAGAGGGAGAAATCACTTCCGCCTCTCCAGGGGGTAGCGGCCATTCCCTCCCCTGAGGAAGAGGGTTAGGGTGAGGGGGAAACCACCTGGCCCAAAGCCTGTTACTGGTTAAGCAGCGCCAGAATCGCCTCAGTCTGCGCCTGCATCAGCGCAGTATCGCCTCGCGATTCCACGTTCAGGCGCACCACCGGCTCGGTGTTCGACGAGCGCAGGTTAAAGCGCCAGTCGGCAAAGGCGAGGCTGATACCGTCGGTGCGGTCGGTCTCCAGCGCCTGCGGCGCAAAATGCGCCTCCACCCGGGCGATGGCCGTCGCCGGATCGGCCAGTTTGCTGTTGATCTCACCGCTCGCCGGGAACGCCGCCATCCGGTCGCGGACCAGTTCGCCCAGCGACTGCCCTTTCAGGCACAGCAGTTCCGTCACCAGCAACCACGGGATCATCCCGCTGTCGCAGTAGGCGAAATCGCGGAAGTAGTGATGCGCGCTCATTTCGCCGCCGTAGATGGCGTCTTCCTCGCGCATCCGCTCCTTGATGAACGCATGGCCGGTTTTCGACATTACCGGCACCCCGCCTGCCGCGCTCACCACGTCCACGGTATTCCAGGAAAGACGCGGGTCGTGGATGATCTTCGCGCCAGGGTGTTTTTCGAGGAATGCTTCCGCCAGCAGGCCGACGATGTAGTAGCCCTCGATAAACTGTCCTTTTTCGTCAAACAGGAAGCAGCGGTCAAAATCGCCGTCAAAGGCAATGCCCATATCCGCGCCGTGTTTAATAACCGCGTTGCGGGTATCGTCGCGGCACTCCGGCAGTAGCGGGTTAGGAATGCCGTTGGGGAAGTTACCGTCCGGGGTGTTGTGAACCTTAATGAACTCCACCGGAACGTTCAGCGCCTTAAAGCGCGCTTCAATGGCGTCCACTACCGGGCCTGCCGCGCCGTTGCCGGAGTTGATCACCAGCTTCAGCGGCGTCAGGTTTTTTACGTCGATGTAGCCCAGAAGATGATCGATGTAGGCGGCACGCAGATCAATGTGTTGATAGCTGCCGCGTTTCGCCGGGTTGACTGGCGGGAAGTCGTTGGCTTCCGCCAGGCGCTGCACGTCGCGCAGGCCGGTATCGCCGCTGATGGGACGCGCGCCCTTGCGCACCAGTTTCATGCCGTTGTAATCCATCGGATTGTGGCTGGCGGTGACTTCGATGCCGCCGTCCACGCCGAGATGGAAGGTGGCGAAGTAGATCTCTTCGGTGCCGGAAAGGCCGATGTCCAGCACGTTAACGCCCGCATCGCGCAGGCCCTCTGCCAGCGCCAGCTTCAGCGCTTCGCTGGTCAGACGCACATCGCCGCCCAGCACCACGGTGTCCGGTTTCAGGTATTCGCCATACGCACGTCCAATCCGCCTGGCGATGTCTTCGTTAAGCTCCTCGCCCAGCCTGCCGCGAATGTCGTAGGCTTTAAAACAGGTTAACGTTGTCATATTTTTTTCTCTTCTTTAGATATATGAAGTCTTTACTCGTTCTGCCCGGTGGCGCTTCGCTTACCGGGCCTACGGGGTGGCTGCGGCGCTTTCGACGTCATTACACGCTTTGCCCGGTGGCGCTTCGCTTACCGGGCCTACGGGTAGTTGCGACACTTTCGACGTCGTTATACGCTTTGCCCGGTGGCGCTTCGCTTACCGGGCCTACGGGTGGTTGCGACACTTTCGACGTCGTTATACGCCCTGCCCGGTGGCGCTTCGCTTGCCGGGCCTACGGGGTGGCTGCGCATTACAGGGCACCGAACCGTAGGCCGGATAAGCGCAGCGCCATCCGGCAAATTTCGCCGGGGCTATACGCGCCCGTAGCGATCCTCAAACCGCACCACGTCGTCTTCTTCGAGATACGAACCGGAGCGCACTTCAATCAGGTCGAGCGGGATCTTGCCGGGGTTTTCCAGGCAGTGCGCCGCGCCGAGCGGGATGTATACCGACTCGTTCTCGCCCAGCAGTTTGATCTCGCCGTTGATGGTGACTTTGGCGGTACCCGCCACCACCACCCAGTGTTCGGCGCGATGATGATGCATCTGTAGCGACAGCCCTTCGCCCGGCTTAACGGTGATCCGTTTCACCTGATAGCGATCGCCGGCATCGATGGAGTCGTATTTGCCCCACGGACGGTACACTTCACGGTGGATATGGTGTTCGTGGCGGCCATCCGCTTTGATCTGCTCCACCACCTTTTTCACTTCCTGCACGTGGTGGCGATCGGCAATCAGCACCGCGTCTTTGGTCTGCACGACCACCAGATCTTTTACCCCGACGGTGGTCACCAGGCCGGATTCAGCGTACACGTAGCTGTTTTCGGTGTTGTGGCTGATGACGTCGCCGTGATGGACGTTTCCCTCCGGCGTGTGGGCGCTGATTTCCCACAGCGAGGACCACGAGCCGACGTCGCTCCAGCCCGCATCCATCGGCACCACCACCGCGTCTGCCGTGCGCTCCATTACCGCGTAGTCGATGGACTCTTCCGGACAGGCGAGGAACGCAGCCTCGTCAACGCGAATAAAGTCCAGGTCCGGATCGACGGTGGCCATCGATTTTTCGCAGGCGTCCAGAATGTCCGGACGGTATTTCTTCAGCTCTTCGAGATAGCGTCCTGCGCGGAACAGGAACATGCCGCTGTTCCAGTAGTATTCCCCGCTGGCGACGTAGGCCTGCGCGGTCGCCAGATCAGGTTTTTCGACAAACTGCGCCACCGAAAAGGCCACGCTGTCCTGTTCGCCCGGCGTGACGTCGCCGCGACGAATGTAGCCGTAGCCGGTTTCCGGCAGATCCGGCACGATGCCAAAGGTCACCAGCTTGCCTGCCTGGGCGTGCGCAATGGAGGCGGTGACAGCCGCACGAAACGCCGCTTCGTCCTGAATCATGTGATCCGCCGCCAGCACCAGCAGCAGCGGGTCGTCCTGCGGCGAGTTACGGGTGGCCGCCAGCGCCGCCAGCGCAATCGCGGGCGCGGTGTTGCGCCCCGCCGGTTCAAGGATGATGTTCTCGGTCAGTTTGTTGAGCTGACGCAGTTGCTCAGCGACGATAAAGCGGTGCTGCTCGTTACAGATCACCACCGGGCTTTCGCATTCGACGCCGTTCAGACGGCTGATGGTCGCCTGAAGCATGGTCAATTCCCCTTTCAGGCAGAGGAACTGTTTAGGGTAGAGTACGCGGGACAGCGGCCATAAACGGCTACCGGATCCGCCCGCCATGACGACCGGATAGAGCGTGGGTTGACTCATGTTAGTGATCCCGAATATCTGAAATAAATTGGCTTAACACGTTCTCTTTTTCGAGCGTGCGTTCGGCATAGTCACGTGCCACCGTGTTGTTTTCCGGCATCAGCAGCGCCTGCTCAATACCGGTAACAAGAGCGTCAACCTCTTCCGGCTCGACGCAGACGGCAATGCCCGGATACGTGCGGCAAAGCTGCCCTAATTCGGTTTCCGCTTCGGCGGTGATAACCGCATTGCCGCCGACCGCCAGGATATTGGTCAGTTTGGAAGGCAGCACCGCGTCCGCCGCGCCGCGCTTCTGGATAACCAGATGGCAGTCGCCCAGCGCGAGGAGCGCGGGCAGATCGTCGTACGGTTGCAGCGGCAGAAAGCGGATAGTGGTCAGGCCGCGATCGGCAACCATCTTCTCCAGCCGCGCTTTGCCTCCGCCCTGTCCGACAATCACAAAGGTCCACGGCCGGTCACGCAGGCGGTCCGCCGCTTCAATCACATTCTCCAGTCCCTGTTTCTCGCCGATGTTGCCGGAGTAAAGGACGATCTTTTGCGCGTCATCCAGACCGAGTCGGCTGCGCAATACGCTCACGTATGCCGGAGCGACATGGCGAAAACGATCCACTTCCGACCAGTTAGGGAAAAAGATAACGTTCTGCGCGGCGACGCCTTTTTCCTGCGCCTTGTTCATCATTGAGCGCGAAATGGTGGAGACCGCATCCACACCGAGCAGATTGCTGCGCTCAAACGCGGTCGCCAGGCGAGCGACTTTGCCACCCTTACCTTTTCCCGCCATGCCCAGTCCGAGCATGGCGTCCACTTCATAATCCTGAATATGCAGGACGGTGCGCGCGCCGCAGAGTTTCGCCAGCAGGCGCATGCCCGGCGTGCAGAACAGCGTCGGCACCACGCCGATAATGCGGTCCGGCTTCCAGCGGCGCTGCGCCATCAGCGGGAAAAAGCTGCTCAGCGCGAAGCTGCCGAGATGGATCAGACGCTTCAGGGTTGAGGGCTGCTTCGGCACGTAGAGCGGGCAGCGCCAGACGGTAGCGGCCCCCTCTTCGCAGCGGTAGCGCCAGGCAGAATAGCCCTCGCCTACTTTCCACTCCGGGTAGTAAGGCGGCGCGGTGATCACCCGCACTTCATGGCCCTGACGCGCCATCCACTCGACCATTTCACCGGTGTATTTGCCGATGCCGGTCAGTTCGGGCGAGTAGTTAATGCCGTAAACGAGTATTTTCATATGCACATCATCCTTTGGCCTGCCTCTGCGTTGGCTGCGTCAGCTCACCCCGGTCACTTACTTGAGTAAGCTCCCGGGGACTCGCTGACTTGCCGCCTTGATGCTGACCAAATGATTTTGTGCAAAACCCCGGCACTCCCGCCTGGCGTTCGGCAAGGAAGTAGGCGCGGCTGTTGTCGTGCACGTTGTCGCTCTCCAGCAGCGCCTCCGCCGTCAGCCAGCGGTACGCATTGTGCTGCTCGGTCGGCAATTGCAGCGTGCTGGCGTCTACCCGCAGGCGGAACGCCAGCACCACGTAGTGCGTCGAGAACCCGGTGCCGGAAAAGTTATCGTCATAAAAATGCTGCCAGACGCCCCAGAATTCGCCGGCCGTCATTGGCAGGCTGACGCCCAGCTCCGCTTTCGTCAGACGGGCAAACGCCCGATCCAGCGGCTCATCCTTCTGTACGCGCCCGCCAGGGACGAACCAGTATCCCTGCGCCGGACGGTTGGTCCGCTGGCCGAGGAGAAACTCGCCGCGCTCGTTCTCCACGATCAGATCGATGGAGACCAGCGGCGTGGCGCGAACGACGGTGGCAAAATCTTCAGCGCTGAGAAACATCGTTACCCCCGGAACCGCTGCTGGTTTTCCAGAAACCACTGGTAGGTGCTGGCAAGCCCGGCCTCCAGGGTGATTTCATGGAACCAGCCGAGTTGATGCAGACGCGTGACGTCCAGTAGCTTGCGCGGCGTGCCATCAGGTTTAGTGGCGTCGAACACCACCCGCCCTTTAAAGCCCACCACCTGCGCCAGAGTCAGTGCCAGTTCACGGATGGTGCAGTCGACGCCGGTGCCGACGTTAATGTGCGACAGCATCGGCTCGGTGTTTTCCTGCCAGACGCTGCGATCCAGCTCCATCACGTGAATGCTGGCCGCCGCCATATCATCAACGTGCAGGAACTCGCGCATCGGCGTGCCGCTGCCCCAGACCACTACGTCCGACGCATTTTGTTCCGTCGCCTCATGGAAGCGGCGCAGCAGCGCCGGGATCACGTGCGAGTTGCTCGGGTGGAAGTTATCGTTCGGCCCGTACAGATTGGTCGGCATCACCGAGCGGTAATCGCGGTCGTACTGGCGGTTATAGGATTCGCACAGTTTGATCCCGGCAATTTTGGCAATGGCATACGGCTCGTTGGTCGGCTCCAGGGTGCCCTGGAGCAGTTCGCTTTCGGCCATCGGCTGTTTTGCCAGCTTCGGATAAATACAGGACGATCCGAGAAACAGCAGCTTGTTCACGCCGTTGAGATGCGCAGCGTGAATGATGTTGCTCTCGATCATCATGTTTTCGTAGATGAAATCAGCCGGGTAAGTATTATTCGCCACAATGCCGCCGACTTTCGCCGCCGCCAGATACACCTGGTCAATGCGTTGTTCGGCGAAAAACTGCTGCACCGCCGTCGGATCCAGCAGGTTCAGCTCATCACGGCCGCGTAAAATCAGCTCCACGTCGCCGCGCTGTTCCAGCTGGCGAACAATGGCCGATCCCACCATGCCACGATGTCCGGCCACAAAAATACGTTGTCTGGTCATGCTCAGGACTCCAGCGCGATGGCAACCTCGTAACCGTGGGACTTCAGCAGGGAGTGTTTCTTCGCGGCTTCCAGATCTTTGGCAACCATTTCAGAGACCATCTCCTGTAGGGTGGTTTCCGGTTTCCAGCCCAGCGTCTGATGCGCTTTGGTCGGATCGCCGAGCAGGGTTTCCACTTCCGCCGGACGGAAGTAGCGCGGGTCGACGGCAATAATCACATCGCCTGGCTTCACGCCCGGCGCGTCATGACCGGTCACGGAAACCACGATGCCTTTTTCGTCCACGCCTTTGCCTTCAAAGCGCAGTTTGATACCGAGCTGGGCCGCCGCCATTTCAACGAACTCGCGCACGGAATACTGCACACCGGTGGCGATAACGAAATCTTCCGGTTTTTCCTGCTGTAGCATCATCCACTGCATTTTTACGTAGTCTTTGGCATGGCCCCAGTCGCGCAGGGAGTCCATGTTGCCGAGGTACAGGCAGGACTCCAGACCCTGTGCAATGTTGGCAATCGCGCGGGTGATTTTGCGGGTAACGAAGGTTTCGCCGCGGCGCGGGGATTCGTGGTTGAACAGAATGCCGTTGCAGGCGTACATGCCGTAGGATTCACGGTAGTTAACGGTGATCCAGTAGGCATACAGTTTGGCGACCGCATACGGCGAGCGCGGGTAGAACGGGGTGGTTTCTTTCTGCGGCGTTTCCTGCACCAGGCCGTAAAGCTCTGAGGTGGACGCCTGATAGAAGCGGGTTTTCTTTTCCAGGCCGAGGAAGCGGATCGCTTCCAGCAGGCGCAGGGTACCCATCGCATCAACATCGGCGGTGTATTCCGGCGATTCGAACGAGACCGCCACGTGGCTCATCGCGCCGAGGTTATAGACTTCGTCCGGCTGCACTTCCTGTAGGATACGCGTCAGGTTGGAAGTATCGGTCAGATCGCCGTAGTGCAGATGGAATTTCGGGTTAGTGGCATGCGGATCCTGATAAATGTGATCCACGCGCTCGGTGTTGAATGACGAGGCGCGACGTTTAATACCGTGAACCTCATAACCTTTCTCCAGCAGCAATTCTGCCAGATATGACCCGTCCTGCCCGGTAACGCCGGTAATGAGAGCAACTTTAGACATAATCAGTTTCCTTTGTTAAACGTGTTGACCGTTTGATTCATGTAACGTTGTTGAAAAGAGCGTGGTTATCGCTCGCGCACCACCGTCGCCGGATTTCCCCGGCAAATCATGCCGCCGGGCAGCGAGGTAAAAACGCTGCTGCGTGCGCCGACGATCGTGCCGTCACCAATCGTGACGCCGGGCGCGACAAAGACATCTGTCGCCAGCCAGCATTTCTCGCCAACCACAATCGGCGTGGCGTTAATATCAAAATGCGCGCTCATATAATCGTGACTGCCAGTGCATAAATAACATTTCTGCGACACCACAGAATTTTCGCCAAGGGTAATCTCGCCCAGGGTATATAACACCGCGTCATCGCCTACCCAGGCGTAATCCCCAATGGTTAATTTCCACGGATAGGTAATTTTTACCGAGGGTCGAATCACGACGCCTTTACCGATCTTCGCGCCAAATAAGCGTAATAAAAACGCGCGCCAGCGATATAATACCTGCGGCGACCAGGCAAAAAGCGTTGCCTGAACGGCCCACCATAATTGCACTTTCAGCGCGTTACCGCCGCGAAAACCCCGCGGCACCGAGAAGCCGTTTAATTCCTGCATTGGTTTTCCTTATATTTTAGGATTTGTTATATAAGGCCTTAGTTTTGCCCGTCGTGCGCAGGCGTAATAAATAAGACAATTCCGCCAGTACGCCCGGCACCCGCAAAATGGTGCGCTGGACTTTTTTAGCATCGCGGCACAGTTCCAGATTATTCGACGTTGACACACCGCCCATCGAAAATTCTGAAACCAGACCGTTAATCCGCTCAAACTTATAGCCTTTCTTATATAGCTTTGCAGCTAAGGCATAATCGGAAGAGACGCGATATTGCAGATCATAGGGGTAATTTTTTAATCCCATCAGCGGGAAAAAGATCGCCTGATGGCTGGCCGGCAGGCTGTGATAAATATACCAGCCGCGTTTGGCGCTACGGCGAATTTTCGTTCCGTCGCCAAAATCCAGCAGCGCATCGCCGATATACATGGCGCTCTCTTTTTTGTCCGCCAGCTGGCGAACAAACTGCGCCACGTCCGGGTGAAAAATGTCGCCGGAATTAAGGAAGATGGCAAATTTGCCCTGCGCCATATCAATGCCTTTATTCATGGCATCATACAGACCGTTATCTCTCTCGCTGACGTAGCGTAAGTGGTACTCACCGTTCAGATTTTCCAGGAATTCCGCGGTGCCGTCTGCGGAGCCGCCATCCACCACAATCCACTCAAACTCAATGTTTTTTTCGCGCGCCAGGTGCGCCAGCGACCGCCACGTTTTTACCACTCCATCGTAATTACGAAAGGCAACAGTAATGACACTTAACAGCATCTGACTTTCCTCATCTGGCCTGCACGATATTTAGCGCCTTGCGCAAAATAAACGGACAAACAATTAAAAACGCATATTCCGGGCTAAATATTGAACCGGTGAAAAACAGTGATACCGGCGTAAAAAGATACAATTGAACGCCATAATTTTGGTTATTACCAAACGCCTGCACCGCCATTTTTGCAACTTTGAATAAATACCATAATGTCAGAAATACGGCGATCCACGAAAAATAAATAATTAACAGATACAGGCCATTGTCTATTGTTTTCCCGACGTCCGCACCGTTAAAGATTCCGAATGATGCGACATATTCATAAAGTGAGCCGAATCTGACAACGCCGTCAATACTGGTTAATGAATGGCCAACCATCACCAGCGGTCCCACAATACGATAATACGATGACGTTCCTTCAGTCCCCAGCTCCCCCAGACGTCCGGCGATATACGGCATCGCGAAAAATACGCCAACCAGGAAAAAAGCCAGGGAGATAATCGCCAGCGGTAGCCGTTTTCTGATTGCCTCTTTATTCAAATACTGAAAGGCCCACTCCAGCAGGTAAAAAAGAATAAAGGTCATTACCCCTGAAAACGAACCTGAAAGTACAATCCCTGCGAGGATCATACCATCGGTCTTTGGTGTTTTGATACCAAACTGTTTGATGCTGAGCCAAATTGAGATTAGTGCCAGAGCGAAAAACGCCGGTTCAAAATAAAGTGCGGTAGTACGTTTTCCGCCATATTTGATAAAGTTCAGTACATAGCTATTACTGTAAATAAGATATTTCGAAATTATTTCAATTAAACTACTGCCGCCGCTGAGAATAATCTGCGCCATTTCGACGGCTGCCAGCATTACCACCAGCGTAACAACTATGTAGAAAAAGCGCAGGATCTTGCGATGGTTGTGCGGCGAGATGGTTTTAAAGCGGATACTCCACACCATCCCAATGATAATCACGATATAGACGAACAGCATGGTCGAGGTGACATATTTGCTGGCGTCAAGCGATTGACCAAACACAAAGTTGTAGAGCGTCAACCCTGCCCCGGCCCCCAGCGCAATCATCAGCTTTTTGAGGCTGATTTTGTCAATAAACAGCAGCAACAGCAGCGGCAGAAAGGTCACGATGGTGACCGGAAAGCTCTCCCCAAGTTGGACAATTTTGACGTTGACCAGCAGGTAGATCATCGGCAGCAGCAGATAGCTACAGATTCTGATAGAACGAGACATACTCCTCCAGCATCTGTTGTCCGCTATAGGCCACGCGGCTGCGTTGATGGAACGCCGCATGGGTAGTATTGAACACCGCCTGGGCGATCGCCTCTCTTCCATGCTGCACCAGCGTTAAAATGTCATCATCATCCAGCGTCACGCCGCCGGATTTATGCAGCACTTCCTGCGCCGCCTCACTGTGGGTGGCGATGACCGGTACGCCAATCGACAACGCCTCGCAGAGGATCAGCGGATAGTTATCTACCCTGGAGGTAAACAGCAGCGCGTCCATCTGATTCAGATCGGTCATCAGCTGGCGCTTGTCGGTCAGGAAGCCATGATTCACCACGTTCTTTCCCTCGAAAGGAGAGAATTTGCCGAAGGTATGCACTTCAACAGCCTCGCCCAGGGCGATCACCTCGCGTACCAGCTGTTGATTCGTTTTGCCGTCGTAGCGCAGGTCGTGCGCCACCACCGCAATTTTGGGTGTTCCGGCCGGGGCGACCGGGGTGAGCCCCGCCAGAATGGTCTCGGTGGCAACGTCGATACCGTTGTTGATGATCAGGCAGCGGCCCTTGCCGTACAGGGTGTTAAACGCGTCGGCAACGTGCTGACTTGGCGAAATAAACTGGCAGCCAAGGGCCAGCATTTCGTGGATCAGCAGACGCTTTTTATCCACGAGGTGATGAGCACGATCGACCTTGACCGGCGGATAGTTGGTCAACGTCGGGCACTGTTGGCAGCCGGATTTCCAGCCATCGCAACCGTCAAGAAACGCGCAGCGTCCGGTGACGCTCCAGTGATCGTGCAGCGTCCAGACCAGTCTGACGTCATGCTTGTGCGCTTTTACTCGCTGGCAAAAATCCACCAGCCGATCAAAGTTCAGCCAGTAGCTGTGTACCACGTGAAAGTGCAGCACCACCGGCCCCTCAGTGCGGGTGACGGTGCGATATAAATTATCCAGATTGCCAAACACATCACGATTGAACAGGCGAAACAGCGCCAGGTTCGCCATAGAGGTCAGGCGTGGCGTATGGCGGATGACATTCGGGTAAGCATCGTGACTGACGCTCTTTTTGCCGCCTTTGCCGTAGCCATAAACGAAACGCGAGTACAGCCCCTGTTGCAGCGCGCGCTGATGGAGATCCAGCGCAACCCCTGCCGCCCCGCCCTCGGCGAGACGAACGTTAAATTGCAGAATATTCATTGGCTCACCTTTATGCGCGCTTTCTCACCGACGACCAGCGCATTATCCGGCACGCTGTCAAGCACCACGCTACCCGCGCCCACTCTGACGTTATTGCCGATGGTGATATCACCGGTAATGATGACGTTGGCACCCAGTTCAACGCCGTTGCCAATCACCGGACAGGCGAGATTTTCCGCGCCACGATTGCCGATAGTCACGCCGTGGCGCAGGGTGAAATCATCACCGGCGATGACATTTTTGTTTATAACCACCGCGTAGCCATGATGAATAGTGAAGCGCCGGCCAATCGTCGCCCCCGCCTGAATTTCATAACCGAACAGACATTCGGTCAGGAAGCGATAAAGCACCAGTACCGGCGCGGCCCACAGATTGTTGAGCACGTTTTTCTTGCGCCACACCGAGCAGAAATGGGCGATGCGGTAGGCCACCACCATGCAGCACGGACGCAGGCTCCAGCTATTCGCGCGTAAATCTTCCAGCAGCATTACTTCCCCCGCAGGCCATCGGCCAGACGTTTACCGTTGCGCACCGAGAGCAGCGTCAGCAGCGTGCGCCAGTTCATGCGTTTGTTACGGATTTGATAGAGCGTAAACAGCTGATACTTTTTGCTGGCGCGGTCGAATTTGTCTTTGTGCTTGCGGTAAAACTGGAAATAGCCGGAGAATTTTTTCGGCGATGAGGTGATGCGCATTTCGCCGTGATTAACGTGCAGAATTTGCGTCGCCTCTTCCACTTTCCACGGTTCGCCGTACTCCACCACCATGCGCAGGAACATATCGTGGTCCTGCGCTGCCTTCAGGTTGATATCAAACAGGCTCTCTTTAAAGCGCTGAGCGTAGCTGAACACCTGATTGCCAATAATATTGCGCTTATAGAAGCGCTTGCGCGTATAGGGCGACTTCGGATACAGCGGCAGGCTGGCAGGTTGAGAGTAAACCTCGCCTTCGCACACGTAGTCATTGGCATAAAGAAACGCGTGAGTGACCAGTTGATGCTGATGTTCAAGGAACAACGAGAGGCGATTCGGCGTCCATTCGTCGTCGTCATCAATACCGGTAATAAAACGCCCTTTCGCCTGCCCGATGGCCTGATTGCGCACCGCGCAGGCCCCGGAGTTAAAATCGTTATGAATATACTTCACGCGTGGGTCGTTCAGTTCGGCGACAAACTGTTGTAGCTGCTCAAAGCTGGCGGAACAGTCGTCAACGATAAACATTTCCCAGTGCGGATAATCCTGACGCAGCACCGATTTTATCGCGCGGATCGCCAGCTGCTGCCGATTCCAGGTTGGCATATAGATGGAGATCAGTGGTGTATTGGTCGTGCTCATTTTCCATTCTCCGAAGGATTTTTCCTCTCCCGGCGGGAGAGGATCGCAGTAAGGCGTTACTTAGAATCTGACTTGTACTCGTACTCGTAGTACCCGTAATCTTGATAGCCCGTCGCTCGGCGGAAGATGGAGTTCAGGACCACACCTTTCACCGGAATACCGTTTTGTTCAAAGCGACTGATACTGGTTTCAACTTCGCGCAGGGTATTCACCGCATAGCGCACCACCATCAGCGTGGTCCCGGCATAGCGTGCTACCACGGCGGCGTCGGTGACGGCGAGGATTGGCGGGGTATCAATTAACACCAGGTCATAGTTTTTGCTGGCCCAGCTAATCAATTCACCAAAACGATCGCTCATCAGCAGCTCTGACGGGTTCGGCGGCACCTGGCCGCGCGGGACGAGGTCAAAGTTGGTGATCGAGGTGGGTCTGGCACAGGAAGCAATCTCGCCTTTTTCGATCAGAATGTCCGACAGGCCGTTAACATTGGTGGTACCCATCAGTTCATGGGTGTAACCCTTACGCATATCACAGTCGATCAGCAGCACACGTTTATTGGTCTGGCTGATCACCGCCGCAAGGTTGGCGCAGACAAAGGTTTTACCAATTGACGGGCTTACCCCAGTCATCATCACCACGTTGTTGCTGGCCTGCATCATGGCAAAGTGCAGGCTGGTGCGCAGGCTACGAATGGCTTCAATCGCCAGGTCGGTCGGGTTGCCCACGGCCAGAAGCTGACTCTGTTTATAGCGCTTCACGCCTTTGGAGGTGGTCACACGGTCACGCGTTTTCTGCCATTCTGAGAGCGGGATGCTGGCGTAAACGCTAATGCCACGTTCTTCCAGGACCTGAGGACTTTCCACACCGCGTCGCAGCAGGGAGAACAGCAGCACGCCAACGATAGAGGCGATCAGCCCGAACAGGATGCTGCCGAGGATAATCAGCCCTTTCTTCGGTTTCAGCACGCCAGGTTGAGTGATGGCGTCATCGACGATCCGCACATCGCCAACGGTACTGGCTTCGTTGATTTTCAGCTCCTGTTGCTTGTTCAGCAGTTGCATATAGACCTGCTGGCCGGATTCCACGTCACGGGTCAGTCGCAGGATCTCCTGCTGAGTTTTCGGCATCGCCGTCACGCGTTTGTTAAGCTGTGCCTTTTCCTGCTCAAGCGCCTGACGTTTTTCCATCAGCGTGCGGTAAGCCGGGTGACGTTTGGTGTAGAGCTTGGAGATTTCGGCTTCTTTGAAGGTCAGTTCGTTAAGCTGGGCATCAATGTTAACCATCGAATCCAGCACCGATTTCGCTTCCAGCGGCAAATCGACCGAATCTTTCGTCTGGCGGAACGCGTTGAGTTTATTCTCCGCCACGTCGAGGTTGGCGCGTACTTCCGGCAGCTGTTTCTTAAGGAAGGCAAGGCTTTTCGACGCTTCTTCCGATTTGCGCGCCACGTTTTGTTTTACGTAATTGTGGGTAATGCTGTTCAGGATATCGCGGATCTGCTCGCGATCTTCACCGGTGTAGGTCAGGGTGAGTACGCCGGTATCCTTTCCGTCTTCGGTGACGGTCAGGTTATTTTGCAGCGTATTGATCATGCCAAGCGTGGAGAACTTGGTGACCGTAAACTCGGTATCAGGACGCGCATGAATGGCGTCGACCATCAGTTTTACGCCATCCTGCTCCAGCAGTTTCCCCACCTGGCCGTCAGCACTGACGCCGCCGTCGCTGGTCAGACGATAGTGCTGTTTGTCCAGCACTTGCAGCGTAAAGACGTCCTGCCCCATTCCCTTCGGCAAGGTAAAGGTCGTGACGTTGACCGTCTCATTCTGGCGGCCCATCAGGCGTTCCCAGCCATCGCCGATCAGCGGCAGGGTATTTTTGGTGACGGCGATATCGAGATCCAGATCGTCAACCGTCTGTCCCAGTACCAGACGCGACTGCACCAGCTTGATTTCCGCTTCTGAGGCGGGCGGCTTGTTGGTCAACGCGCTGTTAATATCCTGCACCAGCGCGCTACCCTGGTTCTGCTCAATACGCACCAGCGCATCGGCACTGTAAATCGGCGTGGCAAATAAGGTGTAAATAATGGCGATCAGCGCAAACAGCGCCGTAACGCCGAGCACCCACCATTTCGCCTCAATAACAGTGCCAACGAGGCGGCCAATATCGATTTCATCGCTGCCCGCACCGGAGGCGGCAGAAGGTTGTACTTTATCAGTCATTGTTATCCCTGCTGAACGTTCAGTGCCTGCGCCCACTGGCGGGCAGATTGATCGAGTAAGGCATACACCGCATCAAACGCATCGCGGCTTTTGCGGTACGGGTCGGGGATTTCACGCTCGCTATCCCAGTGACCAAACAGCATCACTTTGCCGCGCATCTCCGGGACGATTTCACACAGCGCGGCGATATGCTTTTTCTCCATCACGAGTATCAGGTCGTGCTCCTGGCACATGCGCCGGGTGATCTGCCGGGCGATATGGCCGTCCAGCGAAAGCTGATGCGCCCCGGCTGCGTTGACCGCACCGGCATCGGCCCCCTTCCCCGCCAGCGCGCCGAGCCCGGCAGAGGTCACGGTGAGCTGAGGGGAATAGCGCCGTAGCAGGCGCTCAGCCGTGGGGGAACGACAAATGTTCCCCACACAAACCACTAAGATTTTGTTAAACATCACGCGTTACCAGTTATGAAGGTCGGTCGCCGTATCGGTCATGTAGCGCACGCCGCTGATCGTTGGCAGCAACTGGCTCACCAGACGGTTCCAGCGGGCTACCGGTGCGGTCGTGACGTACACCACGTCATACGGCTGGAGACGGAAGTTGGTCGCCATGACCAGCGAAGTGGCATCCGACATATTGAGCTGATAAATGTTGGCAATTTTGCCGCGCGCGGTGCCCTCGCCTTTCAGCGGACGGATCACGAAGATGCCGCTGGCGTTGGAGGTGGTCAGGTCGATACCTTCCGCCTGTCCCAGCGCTTCGGTCAGGGTCATGCCGCTGAAGTCCATTTTGAGGGTGCTCTGCTTTTTCACTTCGCCCATCACGAACACTTTCAGATCGTCATTACGCGGCACGAACAGAATATCGCCCGGATACAGCAGGCGGTTCTGGCTCAGGTCGCCGTTCTGCATCAACGCCTGGAGTGAAATGCGCTGTTCCTTACCGTTGTGGGTCAGGATCACGTTGCGCCAGTCTGCGGAGTCCGTCAGGCCACCGGCGGTATTAATGGCGTCAAGAATGGTCAGAGGAACGTTGGTAATCGCCTGCTGGCCGGATTTATTGACCTGCCCGGAGATATAGGCTTTTTGCGAGCGGAAGGCGGCTATATTCACGTCAACCTGCGGGTCGGTAATATAGCTCGCCAGCCGGTTAGAGATATCTGCGCGGATTTCGGCCAGCGTTTTACCGCCCACTTTGATTCGGCCAACGTAGGGGTAAAAAATGGTGCCATCAGGCTGCACCCAGTTCCCGGAATCGCTGGAGCTGCGGTACTGGCCCGCCGGGGTGGTCAGTTCCGGATGATCCCAGACGGTGACGTTAAGCACGTCGCCCGGCCCGATGCGGTACTGATAATTGCTTAGCTCCTGATCCAGCGACATGTTGGGCTGCGCCACATTGGGACGTGGGCGTAATTGCTCAATCAGCCGGGGCGTCAGCGGATAAACATTCACCATCCGATCGAGATCGAAATCAGCGTCCTGTTGTTTCACCACATCCTTGCCCATAGTCGACATATTACTGCCGGGAAAGACGGTACAACCGCTAAGCAGAATTGCAGACACCAATAATGGCATCAATTTTAGTTTGGATTTCATCATTGATTAATTATCACTTTGGCAGAGTAATTATCCTGTGCGATTTAAATAAACAGGGACTGAGAGAACTAAAGAATGCCGGGAAACATAAAAAAGTTAACTGGCATATATCCGAAAAAAAAGTTTATTCATCCGCAGGCTATTGACAGAATTGTCGACGTTTATTGGCTGGCTTTCCGGCACGCTACCGCCCCTGGCTTTCAGTTACCAATTCACTATCGAATCATTCAGTTACAGGCACCACTCCGCATAAACGGCTATCACGGAAAGTATTTATGGTGCAGGAAGAGAAACGATTACTCCCCAGGGGAATAACCTTTTCAGATGACCAAAAATCAATCTCCTCGTTTATGCAGGGAGAATTGTTGCAGCTAAGCTAAATACTGGCAAGGCGCTAATACTGACCATCCAGACTTTTAAGAATAATATTAAGCGCAAACTTTTAACGTTTTAGGAATTTATTGATATTGACATTAACCTGCGAATTTGAATGCCAGATTACGATTAAGATAAAGTCTGAAAATAAATTCAGCTATTGCAAATAAAAATAAAGTGCTATTTCGTACAGTTAAAGAGTTACTGCCAGGATAAATCTCAGCAATTTATTGCATTTTGCCGTCGCTTTATCCATGATCAATTACTGACAAATGTCATGCTACTTAAGGTATTGCTTCAATATGGAATGGATTGCCGATCCTTCAATCTGGGCCGGTCTGGTGACGCTGGTGGTCATCGAACTGGTTCTTGGCATCGATAACCTGGTGTTTATTGCTATTCTGGCCGACAAATTGCCCCCCGCAGAGCGCGACCGTGCCAGGGTCACCGGTCTGCTGATGGCGATGGTGATGCGCCTGGTGCTGCTCGCCTCTATCTCCTGGCTGGTCACATTGACGCAACCTCTTTTCAGCATCCGCAGCTTTAGCTTCAGCGCCCGCGATCTGATCATGCTGGTGGGCGGTCTGTTTTTGCTGTTTAAAGCCACCGTTGAGCTAAACGAACGGCTGGAGGGCAAAGACAGCGAAAACCCGACCCAGCGGCGCGGGGCAAAATTCTGGGCGGTCGTGGCGCAGATTGTCATTCTGGATGCGGTATTTTCGCTGGATTCGGTGATCACCGCGGTCGGAATGGTGGACCATCTGGCGGTGATGATGGCCGCGGTGATTATCGCCATTAGCGTGATGCTGCTGGCCAGTAAGGCGCTGACCCGCTTTGTGAACAATCATCCGACGATTGTGATCCTCTGTCTGAGCTTCCTGCTGATGATCGGCTTTAGCCTGATTGCCGATGGCTTTGGCTACCATATTCCGAAGGGCTATCTGTACGCCGCGATTGGCTTCTCGGTGATCATTGAATCGCTCAATCAACTGGCGAACTTTAACCGCCGCCGCTTTCTGTCGGCCAATCAGACGCTGCGCCAGCGCACCACCGAGGCGGTAATGCGTTTGTTGAGTGGCCGAAAAGAGGATGCCGAGCTGGATGCGGAAACGGCGTCGATGCTTGCCGATCATGATAACCGGCAGATTTTTAATCCGCAGGAGCGGCTGATGATTGAGCGGGTGCTGAATCTGAATCAGCGCACGGTCAGCAGCATTATGACCTCCCGCCATGATATTGAGCATATCGATCTTAGCGCTCCCGAAGAGGAAGTGCGCGCCCTGCTGGATAAGAATCAGCATACCCGGCTGGTGATCACCGGTGGCGATACGGAAGAAGATTTGCTGGGGGTGGTGCATATTCTGGACTTACTTCAGCAGTCGTTGAACGGCGAAGCGTTAAATCTGCGCGTGCTGGTACGTCAGCCGCTGGTGTTCCCCGAAGGGTTGCCGCTGCTTTCCGCGCTGGAGCAGTTCCGTAATGCGCGTACCCATTTTGCCTTTGTGGTGGATGAGTTTGGTTCGGTTGAAGGCGTGGTGACGCTCAGCGACGTAATGGAGACCATCGCCGGGAATCTGCCCAATGAAGTGGAGGAGATCGACGCCCGTCATGATATACAGAAAGACGCCGACGGCGGCTGGACGGCGAATGGTCATATGCCGCTGGAAGACCTGGTTCAGTATGTGCCGCTGCCGCTGGACGAGCGCCGCGAATACCACACCATCGCCGGTTTGTTGATGGAGTATTTGCAGCGCGTGCCGAAGGCCGGTGAAGAAGTGATTGTCGGCGGATATACGTTGAAGACGCTTCAGGTCGAGAGCCATCGCGTACAGAAGGTAAAAATTATTCCGCCAGCGGATGAGGATTTATCAGATTACGAGGTGTAAGGCGTTGGGATAACGTCGCTGCGCCTGGTGCCGGAGGTGGCGCTCTGCCTCCAATGCCGGATGGCGGCTTCGCCTTATCCGGCCTACAAATCGACAAACCACCAAAGCAAATCGTATCTCTCTCCAACCCACCACATCGTAGGCCCGGTAAGCGCAGCGCCACCGGGCATTACCGGTAAAGCGCCACGCCCTGCCCTACTTCTTATCCATCAATTTTTTCACATCCTGCGCGTCGCGGCTGTCTTTGTTACGCTCCACCCAATCATTAATCCGCCGTTTGGCTTCATCCTGAAGATATTTACGCAACGTCTGATCCAGTTGCAGGCTGTAATTGAGCGCCTGCCATTTGCCGTAGACGCGTAGCGGAATGGCGGTGTTTTTAAGCATGGCGATCAGCTCAGCATCGCCCTGCCAGCCGTCGAGGACACGCACATTAAACAGCATATCCCCCTGCTGCCCGGCCAGATCCAGTGCGCCTTTACCATCAAGCGCCAGCAACGGCGAACTGCCGGAGATATTTTCCAGCGTCACCTTACCGTTCTTAAGTGACATATTAGTGGTCAGTAAATCCAGCCGCGTGGCATTTTCATAACTTTCCTGTGCCCTGACGTTGGTGCTGCGTTCCACCGCCTGCTGCACAAGCTGCTGGAAGTTAAGCCCTTCAGAGCGCACGTCGGCGATGCGGATTTGCGCTTCGCCCTGCCAGTCTTCACGGAACGCCTGAGCGTCAACTTTATGGCCGGAGAACTCGCCGCTAAGATTCGTTTTCCCGGTCAGCGCAATAGGGTAATCGAACGCTTTCAGAATGGTGCCGATTTCAATATTCTCGAGCTGCGGCCTGAACATGGCGACCGGGTTGGCCATCCGCGCGTCCAGCGAGCCGGGAAGCGAAATATGGCCGCTACCCAGGTTCCCCTGCAATTCATTGAACTTAAGCAGCCCGCCCTGATTAGTCACCTGGGTGCTCACCTGAGAAAACGGCATACCGCGCCACTGAAGCTGTTTGGCTTTCAGCACCAGCTGAGCATCAAACCCGGCCAGATCGCGATAATCAGCGTCATCGCCATTAGCAGCAATCACCGGACGCGGCTGACTCTTCTGGCTTTGTCCCTGCTGGGCCACGGAAGCACTGGCGGCGGAGCCGTCGCGGAGCAGCAGGTTATCAAGGTTGAGCTTGTCGAACTGGAGATTAAGCAACCACTGTGGCCGGTCGGCCAGTACCACGCTTCCTTCCCCTTTCAGCACGCTATCGCTGGCGGTAAGGTTAAGCTGGCTGAAGGCAATTTTTTTCTGCTCTTCCTGCCACTGCGCGTGCAGGCTCGCTTGCCCACCGATGCCCTGCGCAGGCAGATCCGCGCCATGAAGCTGCCAGTCCAGCTGGTTGATGGTCGCGGTTAACAAATGGGGATAATCCCCCGCATCCACCTGCGCTTTCAGCGACAGCGCCAAATCACGCTGGTTACGCGTGATATTGCCGGAGAAATCCACATCGGCCTGATGCTGTTGATTCTGCTGCATCTTCAGGCGGATATTACGCACGGTGACCTGCTCGTCGCTGTCGTGCTGGAACACCAGCACGCTATCCGCGACCTGTAGACCGGCGATGTCAAATGACCAGCCGCGATCTTCCGCCACCTGCGGCAGGGTATTCTCTTTCGGCGCTACGGGGGCGTCATTTTCGCGCACCGCCTCGGTTTGCGGCGTGAGCTGGATCACCGAGCCTTTCAGCATCACCTGCTTCACCTGCAACTGATGAGAAAGCAACGGCAGCAGCGAGACGTCGAGGCGCATGTTATCAGCAACGATCAGCGGCTGGCTGGCCCCCGGCGCGGTCAGGGTCATTCTTCCGGAGATAATGCTCAGTTGCGGCCAGACGTGCCAGCGTAACGGGCCGTCCAGCTTAAGCTGATAGCCGCTACGCTCGGCAACCTGACGCACCATATAGGCGCGGAAGTCGTTCGGATTAACCAACATCACCAACGCGGAAAGGCCGGCGACCAGCACCACCAGCAGGATCATCAGCGTCGTCAGAATTCGTCTCATGGCTTCCTCAGTAACACCGCGTTAACTCAGTCTTTATCGATACGGCTGGCGACAGCGCCCTGCTGATCGCGATACTTCGCATCTTCACGGCGGTTGTAAGGACGCGCCGCCGGGCCGGAAAGCGGCTCAAAGCTCAGCGCGCCAATTAGCATACCAGGGCGCAGCGCCAGCGGCAGCTTCCCGGAATTATAGAACTCCAGCACGATACAGCCTGACCAGCCCGGATCGATGCGATGCGCGGTGACGTGAACCATCAGCCCAAGGCGCGCCAGCGATGAGCGCCCGTCCAGCCAGCCCACCAGATCGGCGGGTAAGGTGACGGATTCCAGCGTGACCGCCAGCGCCAGCTCGCCCGGATGCAAATAAAACGCATCGCCTTCAGCCAGCACGATTTCATCGCTCATGACGCGATCGAGGGCCGCGCTCACTTCCGCTTTCGGGCCGCTGAGGTCGATAAATGCGGCGGTGTGCCCGCTAAAGGTACGGAATTTATTGCCGAGGCGAACGTCTACCGTCGCGCCGTTAATTCGCTCCACCGGAGGACGAGGATTAATCGACAGGCGGCCTTCATCCAGCCAGGCTTCAATATCTCGGTCACACAGACGCATGCGCTTTCTCCTTTCGTGGCGCGTGCCTTTATGCCTGCGGGCATAAAGGGTTAACAGATTCTCTCTGCACGTTACACAATTCGCGTGATTTATTCAAAAAACTGGCTAATTTTGGCTTTCAGGATATCGATAGCAATCCGGTTTTTGCCGCCCCGCGGCACAATAATGTCAGCGTACTGTTTCGACGGTTCGATAAATTGCAGGAACATCGGACGCACGGTTTTCTGATACTGCGCCATGACCGAGTCCATAGAACGGCCGCGCTCGTTAACGTCGCGCTTAATGCGGCGCATCAGACAGATATCCAGCGGCGTGTCGACAAAAATCGAGAAGTTCATCGCTTCGCGCAGGCGGGCGTCGGTTAATAACAGAATGCCCTCCAGAATGATCACTTTCTTCGGCTCGACGCGGATGGTTTCCGGCGTGCGGGTATGTTCAACGTAGCTATATACCGGCAGCTCAATCGGAATGCCGCGTTTTAAGGATTGTAAATGCTGAAACAGTAAACTGTGATCCATCGCGCTGGGATGGTCGTAGTTGGTTTTTACGCGCTCTTCCATCAGCAGATGGCTTTGGTCTTTGTAGTAGCTGTCTTCCGGAATAACGCCGATATGCTCATCACCAACCTGTTCACGTAACTCGCGGTACAGCGTGCTGGCGATAAGACTTTTACCTGAAGCCGATGCGCCTGCGATGCCTATGATGACGCACTGATGAGACTTATCAGTCATAAATTTAGCGACCTGATTAACCTGGATGTAAGGGAGGGCGACGCCGAAGCGCCAAACGCGGCAATTATAGGGATTTGTGCGTGATGATACCAGTCGAATGCGCGTAATGGTTTCAGACTCTGCTTAATGGCGGATCACGTCCCTTTAGTAAAATTTTTATGCTTAATTTTGATGCAGTTTCGTCTTTTTTTAACCAGACTCATTAATTAATATCTTTATGATGTCAAATTATGACCAGTCGCCATAGGAATTGTAAATTGTTTGTACTAGCATAATCCCAATTTGACATCTTAACGTCCGGGCTTGCTCCTGGCGCAGAGCCTGGCGGATAGAATGGTAATGAAGAAACCGTACCAGCGAGTATTGATCACCCCCACTCATCCACTCATGCGTTTTATCAGCCTGGGACTATTGACCTTCATTTTTACCCTCTTTTCGCTTGAGCTGACCCGTTTTGGCACGCTTATCGCACCGCTGTGGTTCCCGACGGCGATTATGATGGTCGCCTTTTACCGCCACGCCGGTAAAGTCTGGCCGGGGATTGCGGTGGCCTGCTCGCTCGGCAGTATTGGCGCGTCGCTTATCGTCAACCCGCTACCGGCAATCAACCTGTGGTATACCTGCATTAATATTATTGAAGCCGTCGTCGGTGCGTTGCTGCTGCGCAAACTGTTGCCGCAGTATAACCCGTTAAAGGGCCTCGCCGACTGGGTTCGGCTGGCGATTGGCAGCGCGATTATCCCGCCGCTGGTCGGCGGTCTGCTGATCCTGCCGCTGGTGAACGGCGGTGACCGGCTGCAAATTTTTCTCGTCTGGGTGCTGTCCGAAACCATCGCCGCGCTGGCGCTGGTGCCGCTGGGTCTGCTGTATAAACCGCATTATTTGCTGCGCCATCGGGAACCGCGCCTGTTGATTGAGACGCTGATCACTCTCGCCGTGACGCTGGCGCTCAGCGCGGGTGCCATGCTGTATCTGCCGTGGCCCTTTACCTGCATCATCGTGCTGTTGATGTGGAGTGCGGTACGTTTACCGCGCATGGAGGCATTTCTTGTTTTCCTGCTGACGGTGATGCTGGTTTCATTGATGCTGGCCACCGATCCGCGTGATTTGACCGCCACGCACATCGCCGCCATGACCAACGCCCCCTGGCTCCCCTTCCTGATGATGATCCTGCCCGCCAATATCATGACGATGGTGATGTATGCATTTCGCGCCGAGCGTAAGCACATTACCGAAAGCGAAGAGCGTTTTCGTAATGCGATGGAATATTCCGCCATCGGCATGGCGCTGGTGGGAACGGAGGGACAGTGGTTACAGGTCAATAAAGCGCTGTGCCATTTCCTCGGCTATAGCCAGGAGGAGCTGCGCAGCCTCACCTTTCAGCAACTGACATGGCCGGAAGATCTTAACTCAGACCTTGACCAGCTGAATATGCTGGTGCGCGGCGAAATTAACAGCTACTCGCTGGAAAAGCGCTACTACACCCGCAAAGGCGACGTGGTCTGGGCGCTGCTGGCCGTCTCGCTGGTGCGCCACGCCGACGGTACCCCGCTCTATTTTATTTCACAGATTGAAGACATTACCGATCTTAAAAATACCGAATGGGTCAACAAGCGGCTGATGGAGCGTATTACCCTTGCCAATGAAGCGGGCGGCATCGGCATCTGGGAGTGGGAGCTGAAGCCCGATGTCATTAGCTGGGATCAGCGGATGTTTGAACTGTATGAGATCCCCCCCAATACCAAACCGACCTGGCAACTGTGGTATCAGCGGTTACTTCCCGAGGATCGCGACAGTGCCTCTACGATAGTGCGTGACGCGCTCCATAGCCGCGCACCGTTCAAACTCGAATTCCGCATTCAGGTGAAGGAAGGCGTGCGCCATATCCGCTCTCTGGCAAGCCGGGTGCTGAATAAACAGGGCGAAGTGGAACGGTTGCTGGGGGTCAATATGGACATGACCGAAGTCAAACAGCTCAATGAAGCGCTGTTCCAGGAGAAAGAGCGTCTGCATATCACCCTGGATTCCATCGGTGAAGCGGTGGTGTGTATTGATGATAATCTGCGAGTGACGTTTATGAACCCGGTCGCCGAGAAGATGAGCGGCTGGACACAGCAACAGGCGATAGGCCAGCTACTGCTCCAGGTGCTACAGATCACCTTCGGCGAGGACGGTCCGTTGATGGAGAATATTCACAGCGGCGATATGTCACGCTCGGCCATTGAGCAGGATCTGGTTTTAAAATGCCGCAACGGCGGCAGCTATGACATTCACTACAGTATTACCCCCCTCAGCACGCTTGACGGACATACCATCGGCTCAGTGCTGGTCATCCAGGACGTGACGGAATCGCGAAAAATGCTGCGCCAGCTCAGCTACAGCGCCTCGCACGATGCGCTGACCCATCTGGGAAATCGGGCCAGTTTTGAAAGCCATCTGAAACGCCTGCTGCAAACGGTACAGGAAACGCATCAGCGTCACGCGCTGGTGTTTGTCGATCTCGACCGCTTTAAAGCGGTTAATGATACCGCCGGGCACGCCGCCGGGGATGCGCTGTTGCGCGAACTCTCCTCCCTGATGCTCAGTATGCTGCGCACCAGCGATATCCTCGCTCGTCTGGGCGGCGATGAGTTTGGCCTGCTGTTGCCCGACTGCAATATTGAGAGCGCCCGCTATATTGCCGGGCGCATTATCGAAGCCATCAATGACTATCATTTTATGTGGGAAGGCCGCCTGCACCGCATCGGTGCCAGCGCGGGCATAACATTAATTGATGAGACCAATCATCAGGCTTCAGAAGTAATGTCGCAGGCCGATATCGCCTGCTACGCCTCGAAAAATAACGGACGCGGTATCGTCACCGTGTACGAACCCCAGCAGGAACAGATACACGGCTCGCGCAGCATGATGCCGCTGGAAGAGCAGTGGCGGATGATTAAAGACAACGCGCTGTTGATAATGGCGCGCGGCGTCGCCTCCCCGCGTATTCCGGAGACCAGCTATTTCTGGCTGCTGTCGCTGCGTTTATGGACCAGCGAAGGCGACGTGATTGAAGAACAGGCGTTTCGCGCCGGGCTGTCCGACCCGGAATTGCTGCACGCGCTGGACCGAAGGATCTTCACTGAATTTTTCGCCCATCACGCGCAGGCTGTCGCCGCGAAAGGGCTGAGCATTACTCTGCCGCTATCGACCGCTGGATTAACCAGCATGACGCTGGTCGATGAACTGCTGGCGAAACTCGCGCACAGCGCTTTGCCGCCACGCCTGCTACATCTGGTGATCGATTCAGAAGCGATTATGCGCAACGGCCATCAGATTGAAAACGGGCTGAGAAAACTGCGTCAGGCAGGCTGCAAAATCATCCTCAACCACATTAATCAGGATCTGGAGCTGTTTAATCGCCTGACGCCACAGACGGCGGATTATATTTTGCTCGACCCTGAACTGGTCGCTAACGTCCAGACTAACCTGCTGGATGAAATGATGGTGACCATTATTCAGGGCCATACCCATCGCCTGGGTATGAAGAGTATCGCCGGGCCGACCAATACGCCGCTAATGATGGATGCGCTCTCTGGCATCGGTATCGACCTGATCTATGGCGATACCATCGCCCAAAATCAGCCGCTGGATCTGCTACTGAACACCAGCTACTTTGCCATCAATTAACCGGCTGCCAGTCTGCGGTAAACCAGATATGCAGTAGCGCGTAAGAACGCCACGGCTGCCAGCGTTCGGCATAACGACGGATTTGCGCGGGCGTCATGCCGTTGAAACGCTGCTTGATGGCATAATCATCCGGTAAAAAGATATCCTGCGCCTGCCAGCCGCGCAGGGCAAAGTAGTTAGCCGTCCAGCGACCGATGCCGGGAAAGGTTTGCAGCCGTTTTACGCCCTGCTCCACATCCTCCGGCGCATGGAGCGGAAAGCGGCCGTCAATCGTCGCCTGCGCCAGATGGATAAGCGCCAGCGCGCGTTTTAACGGCATTCCCAGCGATTTCAACAACATTGGATCTGTCGCCGCCAGCGCTTCAGGCGTCGGAAAGGTATAATAACCCGGCGCATCGGCCAGCGGCTCACCGCAGGCAGCCACCACTTTTCCGGTCAGCTTCGCGGCCATGGCGACGCTGACCAGCTGCCCGAGAATGGCGCGCACGCCCTGCTCGAAAGCATCAATCGAACCCGGCAGGCGCAGCCCCGGCCTGGCACTGGCAAGATCGCCCAACGCGGCGGCGATAAGCTGCGGATCGCAGCGTAAGTCCAGTAGCCGCTCAATGCGCTGCAAACACGGCTCCGCCACCGGCAGCAGCCCTTCCGTCAGATGAACCCTCAGCGTATGCGTTTCCCGCTCCGGCGTTAGCGTCATCAAACCGCGATGTCCGTCCAGCAACACGCTGCGGGTATAAATATCCTCGTCAAAGGTCTCAATGCCTTCAACGGCACGGGCGCGTAAAAAAGCCAGCATCCACGGCCAGTCGTAAGGGGGTTGCCAGTGCAGCGTGAACATTTTTTCTCCTCACTAACGCCTGTTATTCATCATTAAAATATATGTTTTTATAAGAAATATTCCCAATTTAAATATCATAAAATTTAACCTTACCAGCCGTTGCGCCCTGCCAGCCTGTCAGCGTATATTTCTGCCTTCTCAGGATGGTTTAGCAAGGATGGCTAAATAATGAATATGTTGTCGCTCACCTTTAGTTATTTTTTCTTACTCTTTTTCTTACTCTACTGGCTGTTGAATCCGTGGGTTAACATCCAGAACGGGGCTTTATTGCTGGCCAGCTATGCATTTATTGCCAGCTTTTCAATCAGCTCTGCCATCATTTTATTAACGTATAGTTTATTGATATATATTTTAGGTGAATTTATTCACAGAACGAATCATACCAGAACGGGCTATTCGGTATTGATTCTGCTCATTCTGACCTTCTTTATTGCCTTTAAATACTATCCTGCCAGCCGGGAAAGCCTTCAGCTTAGCCTGAGCCAGGCTAACATGGCGATTAATTTGCCGTTGATGGATATCATTATTCCTCTCGGGCTTTCTTTTTACATTTTTCATTCTGTCAGCTATATCGTTTCGATTGCCAAAAAAGAACTACCGCCCGCGACGCCGCTGAATGCGTTGCTGTATATCAGCTTCTTTCCAAGCGTGGTATCAGGGCCAATCAACCGCGCAAGCCATTTTCTGCCGCAAATCGCCACGTCGGTTCCCCGCAGGCTGGGCAATGTGCAAAAGCCACTTTGCCTGCTGGCACTGGCTATCGCCAAATTATTTCTGTGCAGTACCTGGCTTGCCGACCAGTTCGTTAACCCGGTGTTTGACACCCCCGAAAACGCCACCCCGCTGCAACTGCTGGTGGCGGTGTACGCTTACGCCTGGCAAATTTACTTTAACTTCTCCGGCTATACCAATCTGGTCACCGCGCTGGCCGCGCTGCTCGGTTTTACGCTGCCGGTGAACTTTAACGCGCCGTATCGGGCGCAGAATTTACAGGCGTTCTGGGGACGCTGGCATATCAGCTTATCGCTGTTTATTCGCGATTATATTTACATCCCGCTGGGCGGTAACCGGCGGGGATTTTTGCGCAAAAATGTTAATTTGCTGATCGCGATGATCCTCTCCGGCATCTGGCACGGTACCGGATTCAACTTCCTTATCTGGGGAGCCATTCACGGTGCCGGGCTGGTGCTGTTAAATTATAAAAATCACCTTTTCCCGGTGCGCCATTCCGGGCCGACAATTACGTTATTGTCTCGTCTGTTGACCTTTCACTTTATTTGTTTCGCGTGGATATTTTTCCGCGCGACCGATTTATCAACGGCCTGGGCGATTATCATCCGCATCAGCCAGCTCTCTGTATCTTCCCTGCTGACGGCAGCGGAAACGCCGACTCTCATTGCTTTTTTGATCTTCTTTATTATTTATCCTCAGCTGGATTCGTTGAGAATAAAACTCGGCGCGCTGGCCTGCCGCATTCCATGGATCCTGTTTCCGGTTCCGCTGGCGCTTTTTTTAACCGTGGTCTTTTTCTTTTCGCCTGCTGGCCTGCCGGGGTTTATTTATGCAAACTTTTGATAACGTCTCACCGTTTGGCAGAGTCTATAAATTTCTCTACATCCTGTTGCTCAGCACGCTGTTTGTGGTCTGGCTCAACCAGCGCTCGCTGACGCTATACTGGCAGCAGGAATTTCACCAGGATTCCCCCTGGAGTGTGGTCAGACAACCGCTGTGGCTGGAAGGGGGCAAAATTTTAGCGGCCTTTTATACCAGCAGAGAGGCGTTTAGCGAGGCGCTGGATGACACGCCCTCCGCAACTATCACGCCGCCTGTACCACCGTTCACCGCGTTACTTGCTGCTCCTGCGGCAGTGTCGCAGCAACCGGCAGCCCCTGCCCTGCCTGCGGTCCGGCATGATAAAGACCACATTACGTTAACGGCGCACGGCAAAGTCTTTTTTGCCGGGGATTCAATGATGCAGGGCATCGCCCCGCATATCATGCTGGCGCTGAATAAACGCTACGGCATTCAGAGCATCAACAAAAGTAAGCAGAGTACCGGCCTGACGTTGCCCGGTTTTTTTAACTGGCCGCGCACCATCAGCGAAACGCTACAGAGCGAGCCGGATATCGAACTGCTGGTGGTATTCCTTGGCCCGAACGATCCGTGGTCAATGAAGCCTGACGGCGGCGGTCAGTATCTGAAATTTAAAAGCCCGGAATGGGAACAGCTTTATCGCAGCCGCATCGACAGCATTTTGCAAAGCGCGCAGCAAAAGCACATTCCGGTGGTATGGATAGGCCCACCGAATATGCGCAAAAAAGCGCTCTCCGAAGGCGTTGCCTGGCTTGATACCCTCTACTCTTCTGCCGTCACCGGGGCGGGTCAATATTACCTCTCCGCGAATGATATTCTGGGTTACCAGGGCGATACCTATTCTGACTATCAGGAAAAAGAGGGCCGAAAACTCAAACTTCGCAGCGGTGACGGCATTCACTTTACTCCCTATGCGCAAAAACTGATTGCGAACAGGGTGCTTTCAATGATCGTCGTTGAAGGCGCACAACAGGAGAAACCTGATGAATTACAATAAACGCTTACCCGTCTGTAAGCCGCTGGCGCTGCTGCTCAGTCTGCTGCTGATGATCTCATGTCACGACGAGGAGCAAAAAGCACCGACCTTATCGACGAGCCAACCGCAGGAGACGGTCAGCCACAATCAGCTGACCCGCTTCGGTGATGCCGGACTGGACCGGCTGGCGGCAAAGCTACAGGCGGGCAATCAGCGCGTGCATATTCTGCAACTGGGGGATTCACACACCGCCGCGGATCTTTTTACCGGTCAGCTACGTATGCGTTTTCAGCAACGCTTTGGCGACGGCGGCCCCGGTATGGTCAGCCCGGTGCAGGTTTCCGGGCAGCGTAGCGCCGTGGTGAATTTCAGTAAACCCGGCCAGAACTGGCAGCTCTGGTCAACGCGCAAAGATCCGCGTGAGGATTTTCCTTTTACCGGGCTGATTGCCCAGCCGTTGCAGGCTAACGCGGATGTGACATTAACGCTGACCAACGGCAACCGTGGCCGTTATCAGGTCAGCGCGTTGTATAAGTCTTCTACAGACGCGACGCTCATCATGGGCAGCGCCGGCAGGCAGACGCTTCCCGATAGCCAGAATCACTGGCAGCTCTCTGACGCTCAACAGGCGACGTTTCCGTTAAACGCCACCCTGAGCGGCCAGAATAATATCCAACTGGGCGGCTGGTTTATCTCTGCGCCGCGTTCGGGCGTCATTCTCTCTGCCGTGGGCATCAACGGCGCGACGCTCTCCGCCTGGAAAAAATGGCAGTCCGACTGGTCAGCGCCACTGGCCGCGCTGAAACCCGATATGGTGATCCTCGAGTACGGCACCAACGAAGCGTTTAACGACGATCTCGATCCCGCGCTTTATCGCCTTCAGCTTGAAGGGCGTATCGTGCAGATCCGGGAAGCACTACCCGACGCGGCGATCCTGCTGATCGGTCCGCCAGACAGTATTAAAAACAAAGGGCAAGCCAGCTGCAACGCCCGTGAACCCGTGAGTCTGGCAAAAGTCATGCAGGTACAAAAACAGGTCGCTGAAGCGCAGCAGCTCCTCTTCTGGGACTGGCGCGCCTTTATGGGCGGAGCCTGCTCGATGGAGCGCTGGTCTGCGGCCGGCGATGCGCGTCCCGATCTGGTGCATCTCTCTGCCGATGGCTATAAAAAAAGCGCCGATGCGCTCTTCGATCAGCTTATGGCCCTGATGGCACAGGGGCAGTAAAATCCAGACCCGGCGCTGCCGGGCTTGCAGCAATGCAGACATTTCGCTAAAGTCGCCCCCCTTCTTCACCGGCATGGGGATTCACCAGTGTTTATCGGATTTGACTACGGCACGGCAAACTGTTCGGTTGCCGTCATGCGCGATGGTGCGCCACAGCTGTTGACGATGGAAAACGGCAGCACGCTTTTACCCTCCATGCTGAGCGCGCCAACGCGCGAAGCGGTCAGTGAATGGCTGTACCGCCATCACGACGTCCCGGCGACGCCGGGAGAAACGCAGGCGCTGCTGCGCCGCGCTATTAACTATAACCGTGATGAAGACATTGAGGTTTTGTCAGGCAGCGTCCAGTTTGGTCTTGCGTCGCTCCAGCAGTATGTTGCCGATCCCGAGGAAGTCTACTTCGTTAAATCACCGAAATCCTTTCTCGGTGCCAGCGGCCTGAAGCCGCAGCAAATCGCGCTGTTTGAAGATCTGGTCTGCTCCATGATGCTGCATATTCGCCAGCAGGCGGAAAGTCAGCTCCCGGAAAGCATCACCCAGGCGGTGATTGGCCGCCCCATTAACTTTCAGGGATTAGGCGGCGACGAGGCCAACGCGCAGGCGCAGGGCATTCTTGATCGTGCCGCCCGACGCGCCGGTTTTCAGGATGTGATATTCCAGTATGAGCCGGTGGCGGCGGGTCTGGATTTTGAAGCCACCTTGCAGAAAGAGAAACGCGTGCTGGTGGTGGATATCGGCGGCGGGACCACCGACTGTTCATTGCTGCTGATGGGTCCACAGTGGCGTCATCGCCGGGAGCGCGATGCCAGCCTGCTGGGGCACAGCGGCTGTCGTATCGGCGGTAACGATCTGGATATCGCGCTGGCGTTTAAAAGCCTGATGCCGCTTCTGGGACTGGGCGGCGAAACGGAAAAAGGCATCGCCCTGCCGATTTTGCCCTGGTGGAACGCGGTTGCCATCAACGACGTCCCGGCCCAGAGCGATTTTTACAGCAGCGCTAACGGACGCCTGTTAAACGATCTGGTGCGCGACGCCCGTGATGGCGATAAAGTCGCCCTGCTGCTGAAGGTCTGGAAGCAGCGCCTGAGCTATCGCCTGGTACGCAGCGCCGAAGAAAGTAAAATCGCCCTTTCCGATCGCCCGGAAGTGGTTACTACCCTGCCGTTTATCAGCGACGAACTGACGGCGGCAATCACCCAGCAGGGGCTGGACGCGGCATTGAGCCAGCCGCTGACGCGTATTCTGGAACAGGTACAGCTGGCGCTGGAAAACGCTCAGGAAACGCCGGACGTTATCTATCTGACCGGCGGCAGCGCCCGCTCCCCGCTGATTAAAAAAGCCCTCGCCGAACGCCTGCCGGGCATCCCGATCGCTGGCGGCGATGATTTCGGCTCGGTAACGGCAGGACTGGCACGCTGGGCGCAGGTGATGTTTGATTGATTTACAAGTAAGTAATTGATATTAATAACATTGTAGGCCGGGTAAGGCGAAGCCGCCACCCGGCAAAACGGCGCATACAATATGTAACCCAGTTTTGTTATTAACTTCCCGTAATAGTATTCCCTGTCCTTTTAAAAACTATTATTCACAGGGGTGCTCCCTGTGAAATTCTAATTCTCGTTAAAATCATAATAACCTATACTGAATCGACGACCTGACGATAATCATCAGGTTATATTGACGTTTTTATAATACACGGATTGTGGAGAAGATATGAAATTTATAATGCTGGCGTTAAGTTTGTTATTTTTTACCACCGCAGGTTATTGTGAAAAACCCGATACGCTGGTTACCGAAGGTTATGATCAGCAAGAGATGTCGGCCGCAATCGCACATGCACGCCGGGAGACCGACAAATTCATTGAAATGCTGAATAAACATGATGCCGATTCATACGCGGTAAAAGCACCGATTACCGATCACGGAGAGACCGAGCATTTCTGGCTAACGGATATCTCCTATGCTGACGGCGTTTTCACTGGCAAAATCGGCAATGAACCCGGCATCGTTCAAAATGTGCAGTACGGTCAGGAATGGAAAATCAAGAAAGCGGATATCTCTGACTGGATGTATACCCGTGGGGAAAAAATCTACGGTGGCTATACTATCGATCCTTTGCTAAGCACTTACCCCGAAGAAGAAGCAGCGGCAATGCGGGCGCGGCTGGTTCGCTGAGTAGAATGGGCATGCCTTAACGGATGTTTTTCTGCAATGAAGAAAAGCCGTTTCAGATATATCAAGGCGAGAGATTAATACCATAAATGGTGTAATTCGCTTGTATAAGTAAGGGCCTGGGGAGTTTTTCTTTGGCCCTGTAAATTAATTTAGGTAATATTAAAAAATGGTGGGTAAATAAAGGCTCAATATAATTTTGGAGCTGCGAAATCTGAGGCTAATAGCTAACTTTATGATGTTATATCCTGTATTGTCTACTCCAGGCCTTACCCACACAGGAAAACAGGGGTCCATACCTGTCAGCAAAGCAACCGCTTCTGACAACGCTCCACGCCGTGCAAAGCCGCGCATTCAGACTATTCCTCCCCATCTTTCATACTTCCTCCATTTTTGTAATGAGTTAGCTGACTAAACTAGTATTATTCTGCGACCGGCTTCAGGAAGAGACACGTAAATCAATGAAAGGCAGTAACAAAGCCCGCTGGGCAACAGCGCTGATAGTGATTATTGCGGCCCTTGCCGTCCTCTGGTTCTGGCACAGCCGCAACGCCTCAGAAAGCCCCTCCGCGACGACCGCTGCGCCATCCGGCGGTGGACGCCACGCGCAGCGTAATGCGCAGCTGGCCCCGGTGCAGGCGGCGACGGCGACCAGTGAGTCGGTTCCGCGCTACCTTTCCGGGCTGGGGACCATCACCGCGGCGAATACTGTCACGGTGCGCAGCCGGGTGGATGGTCAGCTGATGGCAATCCATTTTCAGGAAGGTCAGCAGGTGAAAGCGGGCGATGTGCTGGCGGAGATCGACCCCAGCGAGTTTAAGGTGGCGCTGGCCCAGGCGCAGGGACAGCTGGCGAAAGACCGGGCGACGCTGGCGAATGCCCAGCGTGATTTAGCACGCTATCAGCAGCTGGTTAAAACCAATCTGGTTTCGCGTCAGGAGCTGGACGCCCAGCAGGCGCTGGTCAGCGAGACGCAGGGCACGATTAAGGCCGATGAGGCCAGCGTCGCCAGCGCGCAGTTGCAGCTCGACTGGAGCCGCATTACCGCGCCGGTGGACGGCCGCGTTGGCTTAAAACAGGTGGATATTGGCAACCAAATCTCCAGCGGCGATACCACCGGCATTGTGGTGCTGACGCAGACGCATCCTATCGATCTGGTGTTTACCCTGCCGGAAGGGGATATCGCGACCATCGTACAGGCGCAGAAAGCCGGAAAAACGCTGCCGGTAGAAGCCTGGGATCGGACCAATAAACAGAAGCTCAGCGCTGGTACGCTGCTGAGTCTCGATAATCAGATTGACGCTACTACCGGGACCATCAAACTGAAGGCGCGCTTTGATAATCAGGACGATTTGCTGTTTCCTAACCAGTTCGTTAACGCCCGTCTGCTGGTCGATACCCAACAAAACGCGGTCGTGATCCCTACCGCCGCGCTGCAAATGGGTAACGATGGTAATTTCGTCTGGGTGGTTAATGCAGAAAACAAAGTCAGCAAGCACACCGTCGTTCCGGGCATTCAGGACAGCCTGAAAGTGGTGATCACCGACGGTCTCTCTGCGGGCGACCGCGTGGTGACTGATGGTATCGATCGCCTGACCGAAGGGGCGAAGGTGGAAGTAGTAGAGGCCCAAAGCACATCGGCCACCGCCGCGGAAACGCCCACCAACCGCGAATACGGTAAAAAAGGAGCACGCTCCTGATGCAGGTGTTACCTCCCCGCGCCACGGGCGGCCCGTCCCGCCTGTTTATCATGCGCCCGGTCGCCACCACGCTGTTAATGGTAGCGATCATGATAGCCGGGATTATCGGCTATCGTTTTTTGCCGATTTCGGCGCTGCCGGAAGTGGATTATCCGACGATTCAGGTGGTGACGCTGTATCCCGGTGCCAGCCCGGACGTAACCACTTCCGCCATCACCGCACCGCTTGAGCGTCAGTTCGGGCAAATGTCGGGCCTGAAGCAGATGTCGTCGCAAAGCTCCGGCGGCGCGTCGGTGGTCACACTCCAGTTTCAGCTTACGCTGCCGCTGGACGTCGCCGAGCAGGAGGTGCAGGCCGCGATCAACGCCGCCACTAACCTGCTGCCTGACGATCTGCCTAACCCGCCGGTCTACAGCAAAGTCAACCCGGCGGATCCGCCGATCATGACCCTCGCCGTGACCTCTTCCGCCCTGCCGATGACTCAGGTCGAAGATATGGTCGAGACGCGGGTGGCGCAAAAAATCTCCCAGGTCTCCGGCGTCGGGCTGGTGACGCTGGCAGGCGGTCAGCGTCCGGCGGTGCGCGTCAAACTTAATGCGCAGGCCATTGCCGCGCTGGGGCTGACCAGCGAAACCGTGCGCACCGCGATTACCAGCGCCAACGTTAACTCGGCGAAAGGTAGCCTCGACGGGCCAACGCGCGCGATTACCCTTTCCGCCAACGATCAGATGCAGACGGCAGAAGATTATCGCCGCTTAATCATTGCTTATCAGAACGGCGCGGCGATCCGCCTCGGCGATGTGGCCACCATTGAGCAGGGAGCGGAAAATAGCTGGCTCGGCGCGTGGGCGAATAAAGAGCAGGCGATTGTAATGAACGTGCAGCGTCAGCCGGGGGCCAATATTATCGATACCGCCGCGAGCATTCGCCAGCTGCTGCCGCAGCTGACGGAAAGCCTGCCGAAGTCGGTACAGGTGAAAGTGCTGTCGGATCGCACCACCAATATCAGCGCCTCGGTCAGCGATACTCAGTTTGAGCTGATGCTGGCGATTGCGCTGGTGGTGATGATTATCTACCTGTTCCTGCGCAACGTCCCGGCGACCATTATTCCCGGCGTCGCGGTGCCGCTGTCGCTGGTTGGCACCTTTGCGGTAATGGTGTTCCTCGACTTCTCCATCAACAACCTGACGCTAATGGCGCTGACCATCGCTACCGGCTTTGTGGTCGATGACGCTATCGTGGTGATTGAAAACATCTCCCGCTATATCGAGAAGGGCGAGAAGCCAATGGCCGCGGCGCTAAAGGGCGCGGGCGAGATCGGCTTTACGATCATCTCCCTGACCTTCTCGCTGATTGCGGTGCTGATCCCGCTGCTGTTTATGGGCGATATCGTCGGCCGCCTGTTCCGCGAGTTTGCCGTCACCCTCGCGGTGGCGATCCTGATCTCCGCGGTAGTGTCGCTGACCCTGACGCCGATGATGTGCGCGCGCATGCTCAGCGTCGAGTCCCTGCGCAAGCAAAACCGCTTCTCGCGCGCCAGCGAGCGCTTTTTTGAACGGGTGATTGCCGCTTACGGGCGCGGACTGGCGAAAGTGCTCAATCACCCGTGGCTGACGCTCAGCGTGGCGCTGGCGACGCTGATCCTGTCGGTGATGCTGTGGATATTCATCCCCAAAGGCTTCTTCCCGATCCAGGATAACGGCATTATTCAGGGCACGCTTCAGGCCCCGCAGTCAGCCTCGTTTGCCAGCATGGCGCAGCGCCAGCGGCAGGTCGCCGATGAAATTCTGAAAGATCCGGCGGTGGAAAGCCTGACAGCGTTTGTCGGCGTGGACGGCACCAATCCGTCGCTCAACAGCGCAAGTCTGCAAATTAACCTCAAGCCGCTGGATGACCGCGACGATCGCGTGCAAACAGTGATTAATCGGTTGCAGCAGGCGGCGAGCCGGGTGCCGGGCGCAGAGCTGTACCTTCAGCCGACGCAGGATTTAACCATTGATACCACCGTCAGCCGCACTCAATATCAGTTCACCCTCCAGGCCACTTCGCTGGACGCGCTGAGCCACTGGGTGCCGCTGCTCATGACGCGCCTTCAGTCGCAAACGGCGCTGGCGGATATCAGCAGCGACTGGCAGGACAAGGGCCTGGTGGCGTATGTGAACGTCGATCGCGACAGCGCCAGCCGCCTCGGCATCAGCATGTCCGACGTGGATAACGCGCTGTACAATGCCTTCGGCCAGCGGCTGATTTCGACCATTTATACCCAGGCAAACCAGTACCGGGTGGTGCTGGAGCACAATACCGAGAACACGCCGGGCCTGGCATCGCTGGACACCATACGTCTCACCAGCAGCGATGGCGGCGTGGTGCCGCTGAACGCGATTGCCAAAGTGGAGCAGCGGTTTGCGCCGCTGTCGATTAACCATCTCGATCAGTTCCCGGTAACCACCATTTCGTTTAACGTCGCATCCGGTCATTCGCTGGGCGACGCGGTGGACGCCATCACCACCGCCGAGAAAGATCTGAGCCTGCCCACCGATATCACCACCCAGTTCCAGGGCAGCACCCTCGCCTTCCAGTCGGCGCTCGGCAGCACGGTCTGGCTGATTGTCGCGGCGGTGGTAGCGATGTATATCGTGCTCGGCGTGCTGTATGAAAGCTTTATCCATCCGATCACCATCCTTTCGACGTTACCCACGGCGGGGGTTGGCGCATTGCTGGCTCTGTGGCTGGCGGGAAGCGAGCTGGATGTGATCGCGATAATCGGGATTATCCTGCTGATCGGCATCGTGAAGAAAAACGCCATCATGATGATCGACTTTGCGCTGGCCGCCGAACGTGAACAGGGCATGCCGCCGCGCGAGGCGATTTATCAGGCGTGCCTGCTGCGTTTCCGGCCGATCCTGATGACCACGCTGGCGGCGCTGCTCGGCGCGCTGCCGCTGATGCTGAGTACCGGGGTTGGTGCGGAATTGCGCCGTCCGCTGGGTATCGGCATGGTCGGCGGTCTGCTGGTCAGCCAGGTGCTGACGCTGTTTACCACCCCGGTCATTTACTTGCTGTTTGACCGCCTCGCTCTCAGGCTGCGCAGCCGTTTTCCGCAGCGTAACGAGGAGGCGTAGGTGAAGTTTTTCGCGCTCTTCATTCACCGTCCGGTGGCGACGTTTTTAATTTCGCTGGCGATCACGCTGTGCGGCATACTGGGCTTTCGCCTGCTGCCGGTTGCCCCCCTGCCGCAGGTGGATTTCCCGGTCATTATGATCAGCGCCTCGCTGCCGGGCGCGTCGCCGGAGACGATGGCGTCCTCGGTGGCGACGCCGCTGGAGCGCTCGCTGGGGCGGATTGCCGGGGTCAGCGAAATGACCTCCAGCAGCTCGCTCGGCAGTACGCGCATCATTCTGGAATTTAATTTCGACCGCGATATCAACGGCGCGGCGCGAGACGTGCAGGCGGCGATTAACGCTGCGCAAAGTTTGCTGCCGAGCGGTATGCCGAGCCGTCCGACCTATCGTAAAGCCAACCCGTCCGACGCGCCGATTATGATCCTGACGCTGACGTCGGATACCTATTCGCAGGGCGAGCTGTACGATTTTGCCTCTACCCAGCTGGCGCAGACCATCGCGCAGATAGAAGGGGTCGGCGACGTGGATGTCGGCGGCAGCTCCCTGCCCGCGGTGCGGGTAGGGTTAAATCCGCAGGCGCTGTTTAATCAGGGCGTCTCGCTGGATGATGTCAGTAGCGCGATTAGCAGCGCCAACGTGCGCAAGCCGCAGGGTGCGGTGGAGGACGGCACGCATCGCTGGCAGATCCAGACCAATGACGAACTGAAAACCGCCGCCGAATATCAGCCGCTGATCGTCCACTACAACAACGGCGCGGCGGTGCGCCTCGGCGATGTCGCTACGGTCACGGATTCCGTGCAGGACGTGCGCAACGCCGGGATGACCAACGCCAAACCGGCGATCCTGTTGATGATCCGCAAGCTGCCGGAAGCCAATATCATACAGACCGTGGACAGCATCCGCGCCCGCCTGCCGGAGCTACAGGAAACCATTCCGGCGGCGATTGACCTGCAAATCGCCCAGGACCGCTCTCCTACTATCCGCGCTTCGCTGGAAGAAGTGGAGCAAACGCTGGTGATTTCGGTAGCGCTGGTGATCCTGGTGGTGTTCCTGTTCCTGCGATCCGGGCGCGCGACGTTGATCCCGGCTGTTGCGGTGCCGGTATCGCTGATCGGCACCTTTGCCGCCATGTATCTGTGCGGTTTTAGCCTCAATAACCTGTCGCTGATGGCGCTGACCATCGCCACCGGGTTTGTGGTCGATGACGCCATTGTGGTGCTGGAGAACATCTCCCGTCACCTTGAAGCGGGAATGAAACCGTTACAGGCTGCGCTTCAGGGCACCCGTGAAGTGGGCTTTACCGTGCTGTCGATGAGCCTGTCGCTGGTGGCGGTGTTCCTCCCCTTGCTGCTGATGAGCGGTTTGCCCGGACGGCTGCTGCGGGAGTTTGCGGTCACCCTGTCGGTGGCTATCGGTATTTCACTGGTGATTTCGCTGACCCTGACGCCGATGATGTGCGGCCTGATGCTTAAACGCAGCAAGCCACACCAGCCAACGCGGGTTAAAGGATTTGGGCGGATGCTGGTCTCTCTCCAGCAGGGCTATGGCAAGTCGCTGAAATGGGTGCTTAATCACGCCCGGCTCACCGGTCTGGTGCTGCTCGCCACCATTGTGCTTAATGTCTGGCTGTATATTGCGATCCCGAAAACCTTCTTCCCGGAGCAGGATACCGGGGCGTTGATGGGCGGGATTCAGGCGGATCAGAGCATCTCCTTCCAGGCGATGCGCGGCAAACTTCAGGACTTTATGAAGATTATTCGCGACGATCCGGCGGTAGATAACGTCACCGGCTTTACCGGCGGTTCGCGGGTCAACAGCGGGATGATGTTTATCGCCCTTAAAGATCGTAGCGAACGTACGGAGACGGCGCAGCAGATCATTGACCGTCTGCGCAAAAAACTGGCCAACGAGCCGGGGGCTAACCTGTTTTTGATGGCGGTGCAGGATATTCGCGTCGGCGGACGTCAGGCCAATGCCAGCTATCAGTACACGCTCCTGTCAGACGATCTCAGTGCCCTGCGCGAGTGGGAGCCGAAGATCCGTAAAGCCCTTGCCGCCCTGCCGGAACTGGCCGACGTGAACTCTGACCAGCAGGATAATGGTGCGGAGATGAACCTGATCTACGACCGTGAAAGTATGTCGCGACTCGGCATCAGCGTGCAGGCGGCCAACAGCCTGCTGAATAACGCTTTCGGCCAGCGGCAGATTTCCACCATTTACCAGCCGCTGAACCAGTACAAGGTGGTGATGGAAGTTGACCCGGTGTACACCCAGGACATCAGCGCGCTGGATAAAATGTATGTGATCAATAGCGACGGCAAAGCGATCCCGCTCTCTTTCTTTGCGAAATGGCAGCCCGCTAACGCGCCGCTGTCGGTGAACCATCAGGGGCTGTCGGCAGCCTCTACCGTCTCCTTTAACCTGCCGACCGGGAAATCGCTCTCCGAAGCCAGCGCGGCTATCGATCGCGCCATGACCCAACTCGGCGTACCGTCGAGCGTGCGCGGCAGCTTTGCCGGTACCGCCCAAGTGTTTCAGGAGACGATGAATTCGCAGGTGATCCTGATTCTGGCAGCCATCGCCACGGTCTATATCATGCTGGGGATTTTGTATGAGAGCTACGTCCATCCGCTGACCATTCTTTCCACCCTGCCCTCAGCGGGCGTGGGCGCGCTGCTGGCGCTGGAAGCATTCGATGCCCCGTTCAGCCTAATCGCCCTGATAGGGATTATGCTATTAATTGGCATTGTGAAGAAAAACGCCATCATGATGGTGGACTTTGCCCTTGAGGCGCAGCGCAACGGGAACTTATCGCCGGAAGAGGCGATATTCCAGGCCTGTCTGCTGCGTTTCCGTCCCATCATGATGACCACGCTGGCGGCGCTGTTTGGCGCGCTTCCGCTGGTATTGTCCGGCGGAGACGGTTCAGAACTGCGTCAGCCGCTGGGCATTACGATTGTCGGCGGTCTGGCGATGAGTCAGCTATTGACGCTGTACACTACCCCGGTGGTGTATCTGTTCTTTGACCGCCTGCGGCTGCGTTTTTCGCGAAAAACCAGACAACCGGTAAGCGAGTGATATGACAGAACTGCCCGCCAGCGTGCGCTGGCAACTATGGATTGTGGCGTTTGGCTTTTTTATGCAGGCGCTCGACACCACCATTGTGAATACCGCCCTCCCCTCAATGGCGCAAAGCCTCGGGGAGAGTCCGCTGCATATGCATATGGTGATCGTTTCCTATGTGCTGACGGTGGCGGTGATGCTTCCCGCCAGCGGCTGGCTGGCGGACCGGGTTGGCGTGCGCAATATTTTCTGTACCGCCATCGTGCTTTTTACCCTCGGCTCGTTCTTCTGCGCCCAGGCGGGGAGTCTTAATGAGCTGGTGATGGCCCGCGTGCTTCAGGGCGTAGGCGGCGCGATGATGGTGCCGGTCGGGCGGCTGACGGTGATGAAAATCGTCCCGCGCGAGCAGTATATGGCGGCGATGACCTTTGTCACCCTGCCGGGACAGGTCGGCCCGCTGCTCGGTCCGGCGCTGGGCGGCGTGCTGGTGGAGTACGCCTCCTGGCACTGGATCTTTTTGATTAACATTCCGGTCGGTATTATTGGCGCTATCGCCACCCTGATGCTGATGCCCAACTATAAAATGCAGACCCGGCGCTTTGATATGTCCGGGTTTATTCTGCTGGCACTGGGGATGGCAACCCTGACGCTGGCGCTCGACGGGCAGAAAGGGCTGGGCATTTCGACGCTGGCGCTGCTGGGGCTGGTGGCAACCGGCATCGTGGCGATCCTGCTTTATTTGCGCCATGCGCGAGGTAACGATGCCGCGCTGTTTACTCTCAACCTGTTTAAGACATCAACCTTCTCCCTCGGGCTGGCGGGCAGCTTCGCCGGACGGCTGGGAAGCGGGATGCTGCCCTTTATGACGCCGGTGTTCCTGCAAATCGGCCTCGGCTTCTCCCCTTTCCACGCCGGGTTGATGATGATCCCGATGGTACTTGGCAGCATGGGGATGAAACGTATCGTAGTGCAGGTGGTGAACCGCTTTGGCTACCGCCGCGTACTGGTCGCCACCACCATTGGCCTGGCGCTGGTCAGCCTGCTGTTTATGAGCGTTGCCCTGCTTGGCTGGTACTGGCTGCTGCCGGTGGTGCTGTTTTTACAGGGGATGGTGAACTCCACCCGCTTCTCGTCGATGAATACCTTGACGTTAAAAGATCTGCCGGACGATCTTGCCAGCGGCGGCAACAGCCTGCTGTCGATGATTATGCAGCTTTCAATGAGTATCGGCGTCACCGTCGCTGGCCTGCTGCTGGGAATGTATGGCCATCAGCACGTCGCCGTGGATAGCGGTACATCACACAGCGTCTTTATGTACACCTATGTCAGCATGGCGGTGATTATTGCCCTGCCGGCGCTGATTTTTGCCCGCGTTCCGGATGACACCAGTAAAAATGCGGTGATCGCCCGGCGCAAAAGGAGACACTCGTGAAATTATGGCGACCCGGCATTACCGGTAAACTGTTCCTGGCCATTTTCGCCACCTGCATTTTGCTGCTGGTCACGATGCACTGGGCGGTGCGTATCAGCTTCGAACACGGTTTTATTGACTATATTAAGCGCGGCAATGAGCAGCGCCTGCAAATGCTCAGCGACGCGCTGAGCGACCAGTACGAACAGCACGGCAACTGGCGCTTTTTGCGCAACAATGACCGGTTTATTTTCCAGATCCTGCGCTCCTTTGAGCGTGACGATGAAGATCATCCCCATCCGGGCGGACCGGGTCCAGGTCCGGGTCCGGAGAACGATCCGAGGCCGGGGATGCCGCCGCACGGCTGGCGCACCCAGTTCTGGGTGGTGGATCAACAGCAGCAGGTGCTGGTCGGCCCACGCGCGCCCGTGCCGCCGGACGGTACGCGCCGGGCGATCACCGTGAACGGACAGCGGGTCGGGGAGGTCATCGCCTCTCCGGTAGAGCGACTGACGCGGAATACTGATATCAACTTTGACCGCCAGCAGCGGCGTACCAGCTGGATGATCGTTGCCCTCGCCACGCTGCTTGCCGCTCTCGCCACCTTCCCACTGGCGCGCGGCCTGCTGGCACCGGTAAAACGGCTGGTCGAAGGCACGCATAAACTGGCCGCGGGCGATTTTTCCACCCGCGTGGCGGCCAGCAGCCAGGATGAACTGGGCAGGCTGGCGCAGGACTTTAACCAGCTCGCCAGCACGCTGGAGCGTAACCAGCAGATGCGTCGCGATCTGATGGCCGATATTTCGCACGAACTGCGCACGCCGCTGGCGGTGCTGCGCGGAGAACTGGAAGCCATTCAGGACGGCGTACGCAAATTTACCCCCGAGTCGGTGAGTTCACTCCAGGCAGAGGTTGGCACGCTGACCAAGCTGGTTGACGATTTGCACCAGCTTTCGATGTCAGACGAAGGGGCGCTGGCCTATCAAAAAGCCCCGCTCAATCTTTTCCCTCTGGTCGACATGGCCGCCAGTGCGTTCCGCGAACGCTTTGCCAGCCGGGGCCTTACGCTTCGGGTCATGCTGCCGGAAAGCGCGACGGTGTTTGGCGACGGCGACCGTCTGATGCAGCTATTCAATAACCTGCTGGAAAATAGCCTGCGCTATACCGATAGCGGCGGCCACCTGTTAATTACCGCTGCGCTCAGCCCTGGCAGCGTGACGCTGGATTTTGCCGACAGCGCGCCGGGTGTAACCGACGAGCAGCTTGCCAGATTGCTTGAGCGTTTCTACCGGGCGGAAGGGTCACGCAACCGCGCCAGCGGCGGTTCCGGGCTGGGGCTGGCTATTTGTCAGAATATTGTCGCTGCCCACGGCGGCACGCTGCGTGCAACGCACTCGCCGTATGGCGGCGTTAGTATTAAAGTAGAATTACCGCTGGATCGCGACGTACAGAGAGACGTATGACTGAATTACCTATCAATGATAACACCCCGCGCATTTTAATCGTGGAAGATGAGCCTAAACTGGGGCAGTTGCTGGTCGATTATTTGCTGGCGGCAAACTATGCGCCGACGCTTATCAGCCACGGCGATAAAGTGCTTCCTTATGTTCGTCAGACGCCGCCGGAGCTGATCCTGCTGGATCTGATGCTTCCTGGCACCGATGGCCTGACGCTGTGCCGCGAAATCCGCCGTTTTTCCGAGGTCCCCATCGTGATGGTGACGGCTAAAATCGAGGAGATCGACCGCCTGCTGGGGCTGGAAATTGGTGCTGATGACTATATCTGTAAACCCTACAGCCCACGAGAAGTCGTCGCGCGAGTCAAAACCATTCTCCGTCGCTGTAAGCCGCAGCGCGAATTGCTGGCGCTGGATGCCGATAGCCCGCTGATCGTCGATGAAAGCCGCTTTCAGGCTTCGTGGCACGACAAACTTTTAGACCTCACACCCGCCGAATTTCGTCTGCTAAAAACGCTGTCGCAGGAGCCGGGAAAAGTGTTCTCCCGCGAACAGTTGCTGAATCATTTATATGATGACTACCGGGTAGTGACCGACCGCACCATCGACAGCCATATCAAAAACCTGCGCCGCAAGCTGGAAGCGCTGGATGCCGAACAGTCGTTTATCCGCGCGGTGTATGGCGTTGGGTATCGCTGGGAAGCCGATGCGTGCAGATTAGGGTAGTTACCTCGTTATTATTCTTGCTGTATAAGGTTAAAAAACCATGAAACTACAGTAAGGATTTAACGATGTTTGCAGTACGTGTCGGGATTTGCGCGCTGATAATGTTGTCATTCGCTGCGCAGGCTGAAATTAGCGATCAGGAAGTCAAGGAAGCCTGCGCGAAGGTCCCTGAGCATGCTCGCAACGGCGAACAGGCTTATAAAGCGAAAAATTATGCCAAAGCCTACGATGCTTTTGCTGAACAGGTTATCTGGAGCGAAAGCTGCGATCTGGGGGACAGCGCCATTGCCACGGCCTACAACAACGTTGCCCTGACCTATATTCGACAAAAAGAGTATCGTAAAGCCCAGGCATGGCTGATGCTCAAGCCCAACGATCCGAAGTCGGTTTATAACCTGAGTCTGATTAAAGATAAGCTGGCAGCGCTGCCGACGCCCACGTCTCCCGCTGGCGAATACTGGCAGTATGCCGGAGGTTCCGCCTGGAATACGCTGACGCTGAAAGCGGGTAAATCAGCGGACGAGTATCAGGCCGATTATATGGGCTATTACTTCGGTATTATGGGCGCGTGGATGGGGCCGAATACCGGTGAATTCTCCGCGCCGGTAGGGTTAAAACAGGGCAAGGGTGTGATTGCCGTGCGTGATGGAAATATTGCCCATTGCGATATCGCCCTTACCGTGACGCCTGACGCAGCGGAGTTAAAGACCGATGAACCGCAGGAGTGCGGCTTCGGGCATAACGTTGATGCTAACGGCGAGTTCGTGCGGGTTGATTGAGATTGAGTGGTGGGGGGCTGCGGGCTAAATGCTACCGTCAGGCCCCGGCAGGCGGCAGGAGCATCCCCCGCACTTACAGCGTTAAACATCCTTATTATTAGCGCTGCGCCCCTGTCTCTGAACCGCCAAAGATACGTCCATATTATTTACTCCGCACGTCCGAAAGCGCTACAATGCCCGCCCTTAATGTGGGGGCACTCCCCTAACCGCCTTATCAGGTAAGGCGGATCTGACCTGTCATCAGAACGAGAACATCATGTTTAAACCGGAACTCCTCTCCCCGGCGGGAACGCTGAAAAATATGCGTTACGCCTTCGCCTATGGCGCGGATGCTGTGTATGCGGGCCAGCCGCGCTACTCGCTGCGCGTGCGCAATAACGAATTCAATCACGAGAATTTGCAGCTCGGCATTAACGAAGCCCACGCGCTCGGTAAAAAATTCTATGTGGTGGTGAATATCGCCCCCCATAACGCCAAGCTGAAAACCTTCATTCGTGATTTAAAACCGGTGGCGGAGATGGGGCCGGACGCGCTAATTATGTCCGATCCAGGGCTGATCATGCTGGTGCGCGAGCATTTTCCCCATATGGCGGTTCACCTGTCGGTACAGGCTAACGCCGTCAACTGGGCGACGGTGAAGTTCTGGAAACAGATGGGGCTGACCCGCGTGATCCTCTCTCGCGAACTGTCGCTGGACGAGATTGCTGAAATCCGTGAACAGGTGCCGGAGATGGAGATCGAAATCTTCGTTCATGGCGCGCTGTGCATGGCCTACTCCGGCCGCTGCCTGCTCTCCGGCTATATCAATAAACGCGATCCCAATCAGGGCACCTGCACCAACGCCTGCCGCTGGGAATATAACGTCCAGGAAGGTAAAGAGGACGATGTGGGTAATATCGTTCATAAATATGAGCCGATCCCGGTACAAAACGTTGAGCCGACGCTGGGTCTCGGCGCGCCAACCGACCAGGTGTTTATGATCGAGGAAGCCAAACGTCCGGGCGAGTACATGACCGCCTTCGAAGACGAGCACGGCACCTATATTATGAACTCCAAAGATCTGCGTGCCATTGCCCACGTTGAGCGTCTGACCCAAATGGGCGTGCATTCGCTGAAAATTGAGGGCCGCACCAAATCGTATTACTACTGTGCGCGTACTGCCCAGGTCTACCGTAAAGCGATTGATGACGCCGCTGCGGGCCTGCCGTTTGATACCAGCCTGCTGGAAACGCTGGAAGGTCTGGCTCACCGGGGTTATACCGAAGGATTCCTGCGTCGTCATACCCACGACGATTATCAGAACTACGAGTACGGCTATTCCGTTTCCGAGCGTCAGCAATTTGTCGGCGAATTTACCGGCGAGCGCAAAGGCGACCTCGTCGCGGTGGCGGTTAAAAACAAGTTCTCGGTGGGCGATAGCCTGGAATTAATGACTCCGCAGGGCAACGTTAATTTCACGCTGGAACATATGGAAAACGCGAAAGGTGAAGCGATGCCGGTCGCGCCGGGCGATGGATATACCGTATGGTTGCCGGTTCCGCAGGAGATGGTACTGGATTACGCTCTGCTAATGCGCAATTTTGATGGGCAGAGCACCCGAAATCCGCACGCAAACTAGTTTATTAACGTTATTTTTACTCAGTGAAGGAATCTTAGAATCCGATCACACACCGTTGTGTTTAATAGAGATATTATTCGTTTCGCTGAAAAACATAACTCATAAATGCTAGTTGTACCAGGAACCACCTCCTTAGCCTGCGTAATCTCCCTTACGCAGGCGCATTTTTTTAGCCTCTTATAATTCAGCGTGTTCTTACACGTTCCTCTCTTTCCTGAGATACACTTATATTCTGAAATTCGGGTTACGATTATCTCGTCCCCCGCCTGAAAAATGAGCGTTATGTCAGCATGTTGCGACAAGAGGCACAAAGGATGACAAATTTTCCCGCCAGTTTACTCATTCTGAATGGTAAAAATGCTGGCGACGAACTGCTACGCGAAGCGGTTTATATGCTGCGCAATGAAGGCGTGACGATCCACGTTCGCGTCACCTGGGAAAAAGGCGATGCGGAGCGCTATGTTGAGGAAGCCTGGCGTCTGGGGGTGGAAACCGTTATCGCTGGCGGCGGAGATGGCACGATTAATGAGGTTTCTACGGCGCTGATTCAGCTTGCTGGTGAAAACGTTCCGGCAATGGGCATTCTGCCGTTGGGAACCGCGAATGATTTTGCCACCAGCGCAGGCGTACCGGATACGCTGGATAAAGCGTTAAAGCTGGCCATTGCCGGTAATGCCGTGGCGGTGGATATCGCCAGAGTTAACCATAAAACCTGTTTTATTAATATGGCGACCGGCGGCTTTGGTCCGCGGATCACCAGCGAAACGCCGGAAAAGCTGAAAGCCGCGTTGGGCGGCGTATCCTATCTTATTCACGGTCTGATGCGTATGGATACCCTAACGCCGGATCGTTGTGACATCCGCGGGGAGAATTTTCACTGGCACGGCGACGCGCTGGTCATTGGCATCGGCAATGGTCGGCAGGCGGGTGGCGGACAGCAGCTTTGTCCGGATGCGCTGATTAATGACGGTTTGCTGCACCTGCGCGTGTTCACCGGCGACGGCCTGCTCCCGGCGATTTTTACCACCCTCACCCAGCCGCAGGACAGCCCAAATATTATCGACGGGGCATCGTCATGGTTTGAAGTCAGCGCCCCGCATGAAATCACCTTTAACCTCGACGGCGAGCCGCTGCGCGGGGAGTCCTTCCGCATTGAGATCCTGCCCAACGCGCTACGTTGCCGTCTGCCGCCCGATTGTCCGCTGCTACGCTGACGGTTACACCGTTTTGCCCGGTGGCGCTGCGCTTACCGGGCCTACAATATAGAGTCTGAGGGTACAGCCTGGTGTAGGCCGGGTAAGGCGAAGCCGCCACCCGGCATGGCAGCGCTGCCATGCAGCCTGATTATCAAACCACAACATTAATCCCCCCTGCATCGAAGGAAGTAAGCGCTGAGACCTCCAAAATGAGACCGTTTACATCCAGGAAATGTGTCTCAACGCTTACTTATTCGTTAAATGCTCTCGCAGGACACGACTTTCTGCGAAGAAAGCGCGGCTACCAGCTCGCTGAGCGTGCGGCAATTTCCGGCGGCATTACTGAACTTTTCATGATGGCACTGTGGCGTGACGGCCCATGTGTGCATTCCGGCGCGTTGTGCAGCGAGGAAGCCATTGCCGCTGTCTTCGATCACCAGACATTGCGCAGGCGTCAGGGCTAATTTCTTTGCCGTTGCCAGATAGACCGCCGGATCGGGCTTACCGCGTTCGACGTCAGCTGCGCTGCTGATCACATCGAAATATTTCCATAAACCGAGCTTATCAAAGACGACCTGAATCACCCGATGGCTGGACGAGGTAGCCAGCGCGATTTTGTAGCCTTCGCGACGGAAATAGTGGAGCGCATCATAAAGCCCTTCCATCGCCTCACCGTAACGCTCGATCAGGCTGACCACCCGCGTCAAAATATCGGCCTCAAGCAGCGAGGGATTAACATCAAGATTAAATTTTTCCTGCCAGATACAGGCAATTTCATCTGAGCGTCTGCCGGTAGTTAACTGCTCACACTGTTCATTGGTAATAGCAATGCCAAACTCCGCCAGCGACGAGATTTGAGCGCTCTGCCATAGTGCTTCCGAGTCAATAATCACTCCATCCATATCAAAAACTGCGGCTTTAGCGTTCTTCATAACAACATCCATAATGCGCTGGCACAACGTCCGGTCGTGCCAGCTACGTTAAATCAGGAAACTTTCAGTGCACCATCTTCGGCATAACGCGTTTTACGTTCAAAACCCGGTTGTTCAACGTCAATGAAATGGCAAATCACAAAAGCAATCAGATACAGCGCGGTATAGGCAATGACCACGCCAAGCGTGTCGAACCACGGCAACAGCACGACCGCGATAGCAGGCGCAAGGAAGTTGGACAGGCCGGCAGAGAGGTTATAAACCGAAATCGCCGCCCCGGTGTGATGCGGTTCCAGCGCCGGGAAAACGGCGGCCATCGGTACGAATGCGGCGACGAAAATACCCAGAGAAATAGCCGGGATCAGCGCCATGGCAAAGTTGTGCCCCGCCCACAGCGGGATGTAGTAAAACGCCAGGCTGGACAATGCCATGCCAATGCAGCCAAACCAGCGCACCACTTTCATCCAGCCCATTTTCTCTGACACAATGCCCCAGAAAATATTGGAGAAGATGGTGGTAAAGAAGAACACCGCCCACACCTGCAACCATTCTGAGGTGGTAAAGCCGAGTTTATCGACAAACATCATCGGCATAATGACCGCGAAACCAAACAGCGACAGCGTATTGATAATGCGGACAATACTGGAACAGAGAATGTTTTTGTTGGTGTACAGCAGCGTAACCGCACGGCTCAGCTCGCTGAATTTTTCACGCGTGGTGAGGTTATGCATCCGGGTCGGCGTGTTGACGTTACGCAGAGACACCATCGCAATTAAACCACCGGCAACGCAGAAACCTAACGCGGTCCACAGCGTGCCCAGTTCGCCCATCAGCGGAATGGTGAAGCTGGGAATATAGCTGCCCGCGACGCCGATACCGATAGAGTAAACCGCCCAGTACCAACCCAGCGCAGAACTGGAACTGTCGCTCTTCACGTTATGAATGATGATAACGATAAAGGAGTAGAGGAACAGCGGATAGGCAAAGCCACGGATGCCGTAAAACAGCAGGATCAGCGCATAATTAGCGTGACCGAGGCCAAACACCAGGAATAGCACGTGGAACACCGCCCACATGACAAAGCCAATAAACATGGTTTTTTGCGGGGTGATAATTTCGGCGACCACGCCGGAAATCCATGCGGAGAGCGCCGCCGCCAGGCCATACAGCGTAAAGGCAAACGAGGCTTCCGCCGGGGTAAAGCCCAGGCCGGTGATGTAGTGAGAGAGAAAGGCCAGTTCAAATCCGTCGCCGGTCATAAACACCGCGATTGCGATATAGCCCCATAACAGATTTAGCGGCAATCCCAGCCACTGTTTATTGGTATTCGTCATAAGTGCCTCATTTGTAGGGTATAAGGATCTGGCACCCACGCTTACGCGGGGTGCCTTTTTAAAAATTATTTATTCCGTAACCTGAGATCGTTCTGATAGAGCGCGTTAAACGCCTGATAGCGCTGTTGCAAAATGTCCTGACGTGCTGGCGTCGCCTGATAGATCTTATAAATTTCCGGTTTTTTGCAGACCGTTTCCACAGACTGTCCGGTTGCCAGACAAGCCAGACGTGCGGCTCCCAGCGCCCCACCCGTTTCGCCGCCTTTATGGGTGACGATCGGCATGTTGAGAATATCGGCCAGCAGTTGCGCCCAGTAAGGACTCCGCGCCCCGCCGCCCACCAGCGAACATTGTTCAATGTGGGTGCCGCTCTCCTGCAATACCCGTAAACCATCGGCAATCCCGAAGCTCACGCCTTCAATCACCGCGTAGCCCAGCAGCGCACGGTTGGTGGAGTGGGTCATGCCGTGGAACATCCCTTTCGCATCCGGATCGTTATGCGGCGTGCGTTCGCCGGACAGATACGGCAGGAACTGCGGTGCGCTGGCCCGCTGCTCGTCACTAAGCTGGGCGACCTCCTCCAGCAGTTCCGCCTCGGTAATGCCCACCAGGCGGCAGAACCATTGCAAACAGCTGGCCGCGCTTAACATCACGCTCATTTGATGCCAGCGATTCGGCAGAACGTGGCAGAAGGCGTGAACAGCCGACTGCGGTGCGGGACGATAAGCCTCGTTCACCACAAACATCACGCCGGAGGTGCCAAGAGAAATAAAGGCATCGCCAGGGGCAACCGCGCCAACGCCAATCGCACTGACCGCGTTATCGCCACCGCCACCCGCCACCACGACGGAAGGGTTTAAGCCCCAGCTTTCGGCAACGTGCGGGTCCAGCGTGGCGGAAGCGTCACAGCCTTCCACCAGGCTCGGCATGTTGCAGCGTGCCAGTCCGCATTTCTCCAGCAGATAATCTGACCAGTCGCGGCGGGCAACATCCAGCCACAGCGTCCCTGCCGCGTCCGACATATCGGCAATCTTTTTGCCGGTCATTTTGAAGCGCAGGTAATCTTTCGGCAGCAGCACGGTTTGCAGTCGCTGGAAGTTTTCCGGCTCGTGCTTGCGTACCCACAGCAGTTTTGGTGCGGTAAAGCCCGGCATGGCGAGATTACCGGCAATGGCGTGCAGCTCGGACGCGCTTTCTTCCAGTTCGACGCACTCCGCCGCGCTGCGGGTGTCGTTCCACAGGATCGCCGGACGGATGACGGCATTGTCGCCGTCAAGCAGTATCGCGCCGTGCATTTGCCCGGAAAGGCCAATCGCTTTAATCGCGTTCCAGTGCGGGGCGCACTTCTCGCGCAGCGTGGCAATGACGTAGTTGGTCGCGTCCCACCACGCCTGCGGATCCTGTTCCGACCAGTGCGGATGGGGTCGCTGAATGGTCAGCGGCGCGCTATGGGTAGCGACAATGTCGTGATTCTCGTCAATCACCAGCCCTTTGACTTCAGAGGTGCCCAGATCGATGCCTAAGTACATAGCGACCTCTCAATGGATCAGGGAGTAGACGGCGTTGATTTTTTCACGCAGCAGCGCGGCAAAATCGGCGTTATTAGCCAGGTCGCCAAACAGCGCGCGGTCTTTGGCGTAGACGCTGATCGGGTCGGCGGCGTTAAACATCGCGTGAACGGCCTGCGCATCGAGAATGCCGTCCTGATACTCGTACGGCAGCTGGCCTTTGTGCCACTGCTCCATGTAGACGAAGAACAGGGCTGGCAGCATGGCGGTGGCCGCCGGACGCACGCCACGCTGGTAGCACTCCTGTAGCGTCGGGGCAATCATCGCCGGGATTTTAGAGAAGCCGTCAGCCGCAACGCGCTGGTTGGTGTCCTGTATATGCGGGTTAGTGAAGCGCTGTAACACGACATCACGATATTTCGGCAAATCAATGCCGTTATCGCCAAGGCAAGGGATAACATCTTCAGTTACGTAACGATCGGCAATCGCGTAGATGGCGTCGGTTAAGGTACTTTCATGAATGTACTGCTGGCCCATCAGCGTACCGGCCCACGCGATGCAGCTATGGGAAGAGTTCAGGATACGGATTTTGGCTTCTTCGTAAGGAATAACGGAATCCACCAGCTCTGCGCCCACTTTCTCAAAGGCCGGGCGTTCGGCTTTAAAGTTGTCTTCGATAACCCACTGGATAAAGGTTTCGCCCATCACCGGCGCTTTATCGTCAATACCGGTTTGCGCTTTGATGCGCGCCGGCAGATCTGCCGCCGGACGCGGGGTGATACGGTCTACCATGGTATTCGGGCAGGTGGCGTTGTTATGCAGCCACTCAATTACAGCCGTTTTGCCCGTCAGAGTGAGGAATTCAACCAGGCCGTCGTGGAAGCGTTCGCCGTTGTGACGCACGTTATCGCAGTTCAACAGGGTCAGCGGACCCGCGTTATCGGCGATACGTTTTTCGAGGATTTTCGTGATAGTGCCGTAAATGGTTTTGTTGCCGCCGTTCAGGTCGCTAACGATATCCGGGTTATTCACCTCCAGTTTATGACTGGTATTCAGGTAATAACCGCTTTCCGTCACGGTAAAGGCGATGACTTTGGTCGCCGCGTTAGCACCTTCGTTAATCAGCGGTTGCAGGTTTTCCTGCCACGGCAGCAGCTTCTGAATAGAGGTAATTTCTTCGTACTTACGCTCGCCTTCCGGGCTGACGGTTTCCAGAACATAGCGCCCGTTTTGCGCGGTTAATGCCGACACGACATGTTCAGCATCGTTACGAATATTGCCGGCGGCGATATGCCAGGTTTTGTCGCCGGACTCAATGAGTTTGTGCATGTACCAGGCTTGATGTGCACGATGAAAAGAACCCAGACCGATGTGTAACCATGTGTATTGATTGTTCATTGCTTTGCTCTCCATTGAGTTTATGCAGCTGAATGTACATGAGCAAAAGATTGAAAATAGAGCCACAGATCACAAAAGAGCAAATGACCATCAAAATTACTTTTGACCACTCATCAACAAAACATTGCCTGTATTGTGCGCAAACGCCACAATGCGAAACAGAGTTTCATCCGAAAATGTTGCTACATTGTTAAGGTAAGGACCTGAAAATCATAATGAAAGAAGATGACATCCGATTTGACCAAAAAGTCAGAGCCGCATGGATGTATTATGTTGCGGGTCAAAACCAGAGTGAGATTGCGGCGCTGCTCGGCACGTCGCGGCCAGTGGTGCAGCGTCTGATTGCCGCTGCCAAAGAAGAAGGTATTGTTTCGATCGGGCTTCATCATCCGGTAGCCGCCTGTCTCAACTACGCCTCGCTATTGAAAGAAAAATATAACCTTCACGACTGTAATATCGTGCCCACGTTTGCCAGCGAATCCACGCTGGATAGCGTTTCTTACGGCTGCTATCAGTTGATGTCACAATATCTGAAAGGCACCAGCGCCAAAGTCATCGGTATCGGTTCCGGTTTGACGCTGAAAAAAACCATTAAACGCATTGATTTCGAAAGCAAAAATAGCAAATGCGTGGCGCTGATTAGCGCGATGGATGAAAACGGCCAATGTAACTACTACGACGATGTGCCGCTGCTGCTGGCGCGGAAGATCCAGGCGAACTATTTTCAGTGGCCCGCGCCGCGCTATGCGAAATCCATTCCGGAACACAAAATGTGGTCCTCGAACCGCCTGTTTGAAAGTGTCACGTCGGTGGCCGATCATGCGGATGTCATTTTTGTCGGTATCGGTGCGCTGGGCACGCAAAGTCCGATTTTTAAGGATGGCTTTATTAATCTTGAGCAGCTGGACGATCTGCGCCAGCGCGGAGCTATCGGCGAGATCCTCGGGCGCTTTATTGATGCTGAAGGCCAGGTGGCGGAGTCCGAAAGCAACCGGCTGATCACCAGTTATGACATCCGCCGCAACAGCCACCCGCGCATTGCAGTCGCCTGTGGTGAGGACAAGCGTCCGGTGATTCTGGCCGCGCTAAAAGGCGGCTGGATCAACGGTCTGGTGACGGATGAAGGCACTGCCCGCTGGCTGTTGACCCACTAAGGCTGGCGGTCAGGAAACGAAAATCGGCGGGATCTCCCGCTGCTGTTTCTGCACGTCTCCCGCATCGATGATCTCAAATACCGCTTCCAGCATGGCGGGCACATCCTGTCTGACCATTTCGATGTCGTGACCCAGCAGGGTGACGAACGGGTCCCAGTCAAAACAGCCCATTGGCGGCTGCTCGTGACCGCGATATCCCGCCTGCGTCAGCCAGCTTACGACGCCTTCCAGCGAGATGGTGGAGTTAACAAACAGGCCGCCGGTATGTTTCTCTCCCGCACTGAAAAACGTGCGTAGCGCCAGCTCCGCTTTATGCGGCGCATAGCCGCAGGCCAACATATTCTCTTCCGGCAAGGCGAGTCCTGCATCCTGGTGGGCGTCGCGAAAGCCGCGCAAACGCTCGCGGGTGTTGTGATCGGAACCACGTCCCCCCACGAACACCAGCGGGCGTTTTTCGCCGTAGCGTTTTTCACTGTTCACCAGGATGCGCCGGGTCAGTTCCTTCGCGCCCGCATAGTTATCCGAAATCACCGAGGGAGCAAGCGTTCCCGGCAGATCGAGATTCAGCGTCGGCACGCCGGACGGCGCGCACAGCTCGGTGATTTTATCCGGGTCGGTCGCCCCGGTGGCAATCAGCCAGTCCACCTGCCAGGAGAGCATCGTGCGCGCCGCTTCCAGCTCCAGCACCGGGTCACGGCGCGTACAGGTAATAATTGGAAACAGGCCGCGCTCACGCGCCATCGCCTCAAAGGTTTCGACAATCGAGCCAAAGTAGCGGTTATCGTATTTCGGCACGATCATGCCGATAATTTTCGACCGGTTGCTGCGTAGCAGGCTGGCCTGTCGATTGACCGCGTAGCCCTGCTCCTGCGCGATACGCGTGACTTTTTCGGCCAGCTTCGCGCTGATGCGCCGTTTTTTCCAGTTGCCATTAAGGATCGCACTTACCGCGCTGGCGGAAACGCCAGACAGTTCGGCCAGATCGTAGATAGTCGTTTTCCTGCTTTTTCCGATCCCGGTCACAAATATTTCTCTCCGTTTATCGCGAAACTTGCGCTTGTTTTTTGAAAGGTGCTAAATCAGCTTCATCGATTGAGCAGATTGCGCAAATCGTGGCAATTATGCAGGCAGAGGCGAAGAAAAACCAGCCTGACCTTGCTTAAAAAGCTATATTTTTCATCGACATGAAAGATAAAAACACCTCACGACTGTACCCTACGTGCGGCCGAAATTTTCATCAGATTTATGAAGGATTATAAAATGAATTCGTCTGTAGTTTCTATGAATAGTCCACTGGCGGGTAAAGTCGCCGCCGTTACAGGTGCTGCTTCCGGTATTGGTCTGGAATGTGCAAAAACGCTGCATCGTGCAGGGGCAAAAGTGGTGCTGGTTGACCGCGACGGTGAAAAGCTGAAGAAGCTGGTTGCGGAAATTGGTGAGAATGCGTTTGCCTTACAGGTCGATCTGCTCAAAACCGCTGAAGTTTCAGGCATGCTGGACGGCATTCTCAAGCTGGCGGGCGGGCTGGACATTTTCCACGCTAACGCCGGGGCTTACATTGGCGGGCCGGTGGCCGAAGGCGACCCTGACGTCTGGGACCGGGTGCTGAACCTTAACATTAACGCCGCCTTCCGCTGCGTTCACGCCGTGCTGCCGCATATGATTGCCCAGAAGTCCGGCGATATTCTGTTTACCAGTTCCATTGCAGGGGTGGTGCCGGTGATCTGGGAACCTATCTACACCGCGTCTAAATTCGCGGTACAGGCATTTGTTCACACGACTCGTCGCCAGGTCGCACAGCACGGCGTGCGCGTCGGCGCAGTGCTGCCGGGGCCGGTAGTGACTGCCCTGCTGGACGACTGGCCGAAAGCCAAAATGGATGAAGCGCTGGCAAACGGTAGCCTGATGCAGCCGATTGAAGTGGCGGAAGCCATTCTGTTTATGGTGACGCGCTCGAAGAACGTCACCGTCAGGGATCTGGTGATCCTGCCTAACAGCGTCGACCTTTGATGGCATGCCGGGAGCCTGTATGAATCACGATAGCAGAACCATTATTGGCGTTGACGTCGGTTCGGGAAGCGTGCGCGCGGGGATTTTCGATCTCAACGGCACCCTGCTCGCACACGCCACCCGCCCTATCACCCTGTGGCGCGAAACGGGACACATCGTCGAGCAGTCCAGCCGCGAAATCTGGCAGGCGGTCTGCCAGTGCATTAAAGAATCCGTCGCCCGTTCCGGCGTTGCGCCGGCAAGCGTAGCGGGTATTGGTTTTGACGCCACCTGTTCGCTGGTGGTGCTTGACGGTGAAGGCAAGCCGCTGCCCGTGGGGCCGTCTGACGATCCGGATCGCAACGTGATTGTGTGGATGGACCATCGCGCTACCGAACAAGCGGAGCGTATTAACCAGACCGGGCACCCGGTGTTGCAGTACGTTGGCGGTAAGATCTCACCCGAGATGGAGACGCCAAAGCTGTTGTGGCTGAAGGAACATCGCCGCAAAATTTACGATCGCGCCGGACAATTTTTTGATCTGGCGGATTTCCTGACATGGCGCGCCACCGGCGATGCGGGGCGTTCAACCTGTACCGTCACCTGTAAATGGACCTATCTGGCGCATGAAAAACGCTGGGACCCGGATTATTTTCGCACTATCGGCTTAGGCGATCTGGCGGATGAGGATTTTGTACGCATTGGTCAGCGTATTGTGGAGCCAGGTACGCCGTGCGGTAACGGTCTGACGCTGGAAGCGGCGGACGAGATGGGTTTGCAGGTCGGCACGCCAGTCGCTATTGGCATGATCGATGCCCATGCGGGCGGAATTGGTACCGCTGGTGTCGATCGTGGTGCGCTGCATAATATGGCCTGGGTGTTCGGCACCTCGGCCTGCACCATGATGTCGACGGAAAAACCGGTATTTGTTCCCGGCGTCTGGGGTCCCTATTACTCGGCAATGGTGCCGGGCCTGTGGCTGAATGAAGGCGGCCAGAGCGCGGCGGGCGCGGCGATTGATCAACTGGTCGCTTTCCATCCTGCGGCGGCGGAAGCCCGCGAGCTGGCCAAGGCCGCTGGTGTACCGCTGCCGGTTTTTCTGGCCGACCGGGCGCTGAAAAGCGTCAGCTCGCCTTCAGCGGCGGCGGCACTGGCACAGGGGCTGCATGTTGTTCCTGAGTTTTTAGGCAACCGGGCACCGTTTGCCGATCCGCATGCACGGGCGGCCATTGCCGGATTAGGCATGGAGCGCGATCTTGATAATCTGGTCGCACTGTACGTCGCGGGACTGTGCGGGATCGGCTACGGCTTACGCCAGATCCTCGAAACGCAGCGTGAGAACGGGATCAAAACCGAAAAAATCGCCATTAGCGGCGGGGCCGGGCAACACCCGCTGGTGCGTCAACTGCTGGCTGATGCCTGCGGCCTGCCGATTTTAACCACCGTATCCAGCGAGCCAGTGCTGCTGGGCTCGGCGATCCTCGGGGCCGTGGCAGGCAAAATGTCACCGTCGGTACGCGATGCGATGGCGCGCTTCACGGTGCTCGACAAGCAGTACGATCCCGATGCCGGACAGGAAACTGTCCACCAGCAGCGTTATGAAGCCTACAAGTTGTTACAACAAACCGCACGCAAGCTGCGGGAGTTTTAAACGGTAAAAAAGTTGCCCGGCGGCGAATGCGCTTGCCGGGCAATGTGATACATAACTCAGGCCTTGTGCGTGATAATGCCGGGTGGCGGCTTCGCCTTACCCGGCCTACCTCTTATCCAGCCTGGCATCCCCCGTAGGCCCGGTAAGCGCAGCGCCACCGGGCAGGAAGTCAAAAGCGGCCAGAGCCAGTAGTGGCCATACCGTCAGGCAATACTGACCTTGCTGTCCAGATACACATCCTGCACCGCGTTAATCAACTTCACCCCGTCCGCCATCGATTTCTTAAACGCTTTACGCCCGAGGATCAGCCCCATCCCCCCGGCGCGCTTATTAATCACCGCCGTACGTACGGCATCAGTCAGGTCGGTTTCACCGCCGTCCGCGCCGCCGGAGTTGATCAGCCCGGCGCGGCCCATATAGCAGTTCGCCAGCTGGTAGCGCACCAGATCGATGGGATTATCACTGGTCAACTTGCTGTAAACGCGATCGTCGGTATAGCCGAACTTCACTGCTTTATAGCCGCCATTATTCTCGGCTATTTTCTGCTTAACAATATCCGCGCCAATGGTCGCCGCCAGATGATTAGCCTGCCCGGTCAGATCGGCGGAAACATGATAATCCACACCGTCTTTCTTAAAGGCAGAGTTACGCAGATAGGCCCACAGCACCGTCACCAGTCCCAGCTCATGCGCACGCTCAAAGGCGGCCGAAATCTCTTCTATCTGCCGGCGCGACTGCTCAGAGCCAAAGTAGATCGTCGCCCCTACCGCCACAGCCCCCATATTGAACGCCTGCTCAACGCTGGCATACAGCGTCTGATCGTATTCAGTCGGATAGCTAAGGGTTTCGTTATGATTCAGTTTTACCAGAAAAGGAATGCGGTGCGCGTAGCGACGCGACACTGAGGCCAGTACGCCATAGGTCGAAGCCACACAGTTACAGCCCGCCTCCAGCGCCAGCTCAACGATGTTCTTTGGATCGAAATAGAGCGGATTCGCCGCGAAAGAGGCACCGGCGGAGTGCTCCACGCCCTGATCGACCGGTAGAATAGAGAGGTAACCGGTTCCGGCCAGACGTCCGGTATTATAGAGCGTCTGCATGTTTCGCAGCACCGCTGGCGGACGGTTGTTATCCACCATGACGCGATCAACATAATCGTGTCCCGGTAGATGAAGTTGGTCGGATGGAATGGTCATACAACGATGCTGTAACAGGCTGTCGGCGTCTTTGCCAAGCAACTGCGCAATATCAGTCATAGCTATGCTCCCGTTTGTTCCGACATCGCGTCGGATGTGGGTTTTTCCTGTCCCGCCTTATGCGGGCAGCAATAAGTCTGGTACCGGATTGACTATTTTTCCATCTTTAAGGCCATTTTTGCCCGTATCAACTGGCACGTCTGAAAGAGAGTAAAAGTGTTAAGCCGGTCAAACTTTCACCCCAAAGGTATTTAAAAGGTATTATTGTATGGTATCTTCATTACGTACCTTACCTGTCATGAAGGATTTAAAGATGAAAACTACAGTTAAGCTGTCGTTCATGATGTTCATTGAGTGGTTTATCTGGGGAGCGTGGTTTGTTCCCCTGTGGCTCTGGCTCAGTAAAAGCGGCTTTACCGCCGGTGAAATTGGCTGGTCCTACGCCTGTACCGCTATCGCAGCTATCCTGTCGCCGATTCTGGTCGGTTCGCTTACCGACCGTTTCTTCTCAGCACAGAAAGTACTGGCGGTGTTAATGTTTGTCGGGGCGATACTGATCTACTTCGCCGCGCAGCAAACAACCTTTGCTGGTTTCTTCCCGCTGCTGCTGGCCTATTCGCTGACCTATATGCCGACTATCGCGCTAACCAACAGCATCGCCTTTGCTAACGTGGCGGACGTTGAGGGCGATTTCCCGCGCATCCGGGTGATGGGCACTATCGGCTGGATCGCCTCCGGTCTGGTATGTGGATTCCTGCCGCAGATGATGGGCTATAGCGATATTTCACCAACCAATATCCCGCTGTTGATCACTGCGGCCAGTTCAGCGCTACTGGGCGTTTTCGCGTTTTTCCTGCCCGATACGCCGCCGAAAAGTACCGGCAAACTCAGCCTGCGCGTGATGTTGGGGCTGGACGCGCTGATCCTGCTGCGCGACAGAAACTTCCTCGTGTTCTTTGTCTGCTCGTTCCTGTTCGCTATGCCGCTGGCCTTCTATTATATCTTTGCCAACGGCTACCTCACCGAAGTCGGCATGAAGAATGCGACCGGCTGGATGACGCTCGGCCAGTTCTCTGAAATCTTCTTTATGCTGGCGCTGCCGTTCTTTACCAAACGCTTTGGTATTAAAAAGGTATTATTACTTGGTCTGGTAACCGCGGCGATCCGCTACGGGTTCTTTGTCTATGGCGGTGCCGATCAGTATTTCACCTACGGGCTACTGTTCCTCGGTATCCTGCTGCACGGCGTGAGCTACGATTTTTATTACGTCACCGCCTATATCTATGTCGATAAAAAAGCGCCGGTCCATATGCGTACTGCCGCGCAGGGGTTGATCACGCTGTGCTGTCAGGGCTTTGGCAGCCTGCTGGGCTACCGTCTCGGCGGCGTGATGATGGAAAAAATGTTTGCTTATCCGCAGCCGGTGAATGGCCTGACCTTTAACTGGGCCGGAATGTGGGCGTTTGGTGGCATTATGATCGCCATCATCGCCATGCTGTTTATGTGGTTGTTCCGCGAATCGGATAAAGAGATCACCGCCATAAAGGTGAACACCGATGAGCGAGATATTGCGCTTACACAAGGGGAATCCAAATGAAATCTGAACGTATTCTCGGTGCTCTTTACGGGCAGGCGTTAGGGGATGCGATGGGCATGCCATCAGAGCTGTGGCCGCGCTCGCGAGTAAAAGCTCACTTTGGCTGGATCGACCGTTTTTTACCTGGTCCGGCGGAGAACAATGCCGCCTGTTATTTTAACCGGGCGGAATTCACCGACGATACGTCAATGGCGCTCTGTCTTGCAGATGCGCTCCTGGCGCGTGACGGCCAGATCGACCCGGATCTGATTGGCCGAAATATCCTCGACTGGGCGCTGCGTTTTGATGCCTTTAATAAAAACGTTCTCGGCCCGACCTCGAAGATTGCCTTAAATGCCATTCGCGACGGCAAGCCGGTAGCAGAACTGGAAAATAACGGCGTCACCAACGGGGCCGCGATGCGTGTTTCGCCGCTGGGCTGCCTGCTTCCGGCGCGCGATCTGGATACCTTTATTGATGCGGTGGCGCTGGCCTCAAGTCCGACGCATAAATCAGATCTGGCGATTGCCGGGGCCGTGGTTGTGGCATGGGCGATTTCCCGGGCCATCGACGGCGAGGCGTGGCACAGCATTGCCGATTCCCTTCCTGCGATTGCCCGCCACGCGCAGGAAAAGCGCATTACCACCTTTAGCGCTTCTCTGTCCGCGCGACTTGAACTGGCGCTGAAAATTGTTCGCGAGGCCGATGGCTCTGAATCCGCCAGCGAAGCGCTGTATCAGCAGGTCGGTGCAGGGACCAGCACGCTTGAATCCGTTTCCTGCGCCATTGCGATGGTCGAGCTGGCGCAGACCGATCCTAATCGTTGTGCCATTCTCTGTGCCAATCTCGGCGGCGACACCGACACCATTGGCGCGATGGCCACTGCGATTTGCGGGGCGCTACACGGCGTACAGGCGATTGATCCGGCGCTGAAACAGGAGCTGGACGCGGTGAATCAACTCGATTTCGGGCGCTATGCCGACGCGCTAACGCGCTACCGCCAGCAGCGGGAGGAAGCATGAATGCCGGATGGCTGCGGGAAATACTGCCGACGCTAAACCCGCGTCGTCCGGTCACGGTGGTCGGCGCAGCGGTGATTGACGTGATCGCCGACGCTTACGCCCTGCCCTGGCGCGGCTGTGATATCGAACTGAAACAGCAAAGTGTCAACATCGGCGGCTGCGCGCTAAATATTGCCGTGGCGCTGAAACGTCTTGGCATTGCGGCCAATAACGCGCTGCCGCTCGGCCAGGGCGTCTGGGCGGAGATCGTGCGCAATAATCTGGCGAAGGAAGGTCTGACGAGTCTGATCGACAATGCCAGCGGCGATAACGGCTGGTGTCTGGCGCTGGTCGAACCGGACGGCGAACGGACCTTTATGTCGTTCAGCGGCGTGGAAAACGCATGGAACGCCGGGTGGCTGGAGAAACTTCACGTTGAACCCGGCAGCCTGGTGTCGCTTTCCGGCTACCAGCTGGCCTCCTCCTGTGGTGAACTGCTGGTAAGCTGGCTGGAGGGCTTGCAGGAGGTCACACCGTTTATCGACTTTGGTCCGCGCATCGCCGATATTCCCGCCCCGCTGATGGCACGGATCATGGCCTGCAAGCCGCTGGTCTCGGTGAATCGCCAGGAGGCGGAAATTGCGGCAGAGGCTTTTAACTTCAGCCGTGAAACGGCGGCATTTGGCACAGCCTGGCTGGAGAAATTTAACGCGCCGCTGATCGTGCGCCACGATAAAGAAGGCGCGTGGTATTTCAGTCACGAAGGTCAGGGAAACGTCGCCGCGTTTCCGACGGTGGTCGTCGATACCATCGGCGCGGGCGACAGCCATGCAGGCGGAACGCTGGCCGGGCTGGCCTGTGGCTGGTCGCTGGCGGATGCCGTCATGCTCGGCAATGCGGTAGCGGCGTGGGTCGTCGGACACCGGGGCGGCGACTGCGCCCCCACGCGTGAGGAATTACTCCTCGCAGACAAAAACGTATAAATCGCTACGGCAGTAGCTGATGCTGTACTCAATGGGCCGTTGTTGTTGATCGAGCGCCACTTGCTTTATCACCAGTACCGGCACTTTGCTTTCCATCTGGATGTGCGACTGAAACTCCGCGTCCGGCATCCGGGCACTGACCCGCGAGCGGGTGCGCTGCGGAAAAATGTGCTGGCTGCGAAAATAGTCATACAGCGACACGCCGATGGCATCAACATCGTGGATCAGCTGCGCGGGCACCCAGGACTCTTCGATAGAGACCGCCTCTTCATCAACATAGCGAATACGCTTAAGCAAAAAAACGTCGCTTTGCGCGGCAATCGCCAGTTGCTCCGCGACCTCTTCCGGACATTTGACGATCCGCTTGTTCACCCACAGCGTATCCGGCTTCTTACCGCGCAATACCACCTGCTGAGAGAAGCCCCGCGCCTCTTTCAGTGAATACTCAAAGATATTATTGATTTGCGTCCCGTAGCCACGGGCACGTGTTACCACGCCCTCTTCTTCCAGCGTTTGCATCGCTTTGCGCACGGTAATCCGCGACACCCCGGTGAGCTGACTGAGATCCCGCTCGCCGGGCAAAATATTACCGTGGTCAAGCACGCCGCTGCGTACCGCGTTTTTGACTGTTTCAGCGAACTTCAGGTACAGCGGGGTATGATCTGCGGCGGCGATGCGCTCATTAAGCTGGGCAATAAGCCGGGTATGCGCTTGTTCCATTTATCTTTTCCAGGCTTCGGGTCTGGTGAAAGTATATCACTCCCGCAGCACTAGCGCTTATTCCCGTTATCCTGCGGCTTTTGATCCATTCCTTGACTGATTTTTTACTCAACCGCATTAAAGCGTCTGTTTTTAAAATAATACTGTTTGTCTTCGTCCGTCACCTGCCGCAAAACCCGGCATGGATTGCCTACAGCAATGACGTTATCCGGGATGTCTTTTGTCACCACGCTACCCGAGCCAACCACCACGTTGTTGCCGATGCGTACCCCCGGATTAACCACCACGCCTGCGCCAATCCAGACGTTATTGCCGATGACCGTGGTGATCCCGTATTCATATCCGGCAATGCGTGGCTCGTGGTGGACAGGATGACCGGCAGCGGTGATCACGACATTGGCGGCGATCATCGTGTTATTACCGATAATGATTTTGCCGCAGTCCACCATCACGCAGTTATAGCTGGCAAAAAAGTTATCTCCGACCTCAATGTTGCTGCCGTAATCGCAGTAAAACGGGGCAAATATCTCGGTGTTTTTGCCGATTTTGCCAAAAAGGCGGCTCAGGATTTCACGCTGGGCGGCGACATCGCCTGGATCACATGTATTGAGTTCTCTGAGTAATCTTTTGCATTTTATCCGTGCGCCGGGGAGTTCATCTTTCCACGCCTGATACGGTAATTCAGATAGCATCCTTTCCTGTTCGGTCATAATCAATCTCCATTGAAATCATTGATACACTCCATTTCAGACTAACTACTCACACCTGTGCCGATTAATCACTGAGGTAGCAAAGACATACGGGTATCATCAGGTAGCCTACTCCACGGAATTAACTTTCTATGATACCCGTTTGCTCACGCCCCTTTACCATTAATAAAATCTGATTTTTACCACCATGCGTGAAAATGATGCACCGGACCAATACCTTTCCCCACCTCCAGCGAATCGGCCTGCGCCAGGGCGGCGGAGAGCCACTCTTTAGCTTGCTTCACCGTATCCGCCCAGTTGCTGTAACGCGGGCGCAGCGCGGCCAGCGCCGCCGAGAGCGTGCACCCCGTTCCGTGGGTGTTTTTGGTCACGATGCGTGGCGCGTTGAAGCGCTGCTCGCCGTCGCGGGTAAACAGCCAGTCCGGACTGTCGGCATCGTCAAGATGACCGCCCTTCATCAGCACCGCGCCGCAGCCCGTAGCCAGCAACGCACGCCCCTGCTCCAGCATTTCACGTTCATTGCGGGCGTGTGGAGCATCAAGCAGCGCGGCGGCTTCCGGCAGGTTCGGGGTAATAATAGAAACGTGGGGCAATAAACGCCTGCGCAGGGTGTCGACAGCGGCGGTAGACAATAGCGGATCGCCACTTTTCGCCAGCATCACCGTATCCAGCACCACGCTCTGCACCTGATAACGTTGCAGGCGCTCGGCCACCGCCTCGACGATATCCGTCTCGGCCAGCATGCCGATTTTAGTGGTATCAATGCGGACATCGCTGAAGACCGAATCAAGCTGTGCGGCAACAAACTCCGGCTCAATGCGATAAACCGACTGCACGCCGCAGGTATTTTGCGCGACCAGCGCGGTGATCACCGTACAGCCATATGCGCCAAGGGCGGAGAAGGTTTTCAGATCTGCCTGAATCCCCGCGCCACCGCTCGGATCGGTGCCGGCGATGGTGAGTGCGTTAATCCGTTTCATGCCTGCACCTCCGCGTCCAGCGTCCACAGGGCGTCGAGAAAGGCCGGGATAAAACTGCCGGGTCCGGCGCTTTGCTGCGCGGCGGTCATTCCGGCCTGCTTAACGAGCGCGCAGGCAGACGCCACGTTTTCCAGCCGGTCGCCGGGTAATGCACAACTGGCGGCCACCACGGCTGAAAGTGCGCAGCCGGTGCCCACCACGCGCGTCATGAGCGCATCTCCGCCAGTGATGGCCAGCGTGCGGCTGCCGTCGGTGACATAATCCACCTCCCCGGTGACAGCCACAATGGTCGAGGCGTCTCTGGCAAGCGCATGCGCGGCAGGCAACGCGGCGGCGGCAGTGTCGGTGGTGTCCACGCCGCGTCCGCCTGCGCTCATGCCCGCCAGCGCGAGGATCTCCGAGGCATTGCCGCGTACCGCGGCAGGCCGCAGCGCTAAAAGTTCCAGGCAAAAGCGGCTACGTAATGTGAGTGCGCCCACGGCCACCGGGTCGAGCGTCCAGGGTTTTTGCGCCGCCGTGGCACTGATGACCGCCGTTCGCATCGCCTGCGCACGTTCCTCGGTCAGCGTGCCGACATTAATTAACAGCACGTCAGCGATGGCCGCAAACTGCGCGGCTTCCTGCGCATCAATGACCATCGCTGGCGATGCACCGAGCGCCAGCAGGACATTCGCGGTAAAAGTTTGAACAACGTCATTGGTCATACAATGAACCAGCGGAGAGCGGGTTCGAAAGTGGTGTAACGTGTGGGCGGTAGCCGTGCGGCTGTGCAGGTCAGGTTGCATAATTATGCTCCTGCCAGACGGTGAAGAAGGGACTTCTTTACAGGAGTCAGACTTCCCTACGCTGGCATTATCCAGATCAGGTGGTACGGGTATTTCTCAGCCTTCACCAGGAAGGGCACCCCGAGTCATGAAAATTCAAAATGTGCGATTAATGATGGTCACTAATCCCAGACCGGGATAGTAATGCCAGCGGAAAGGCTTGTAAACGGTAAAAGCGGTGCGCCTGCTCTCTTTTGGGTCCGAGTACATGAGACGCTGGCAACCGCTACCAGCGTCCGGGTTTTATTGATATTTGAGACGATTGGACTGCTGCACATAATCTTCAATTGCAATAGCGGCTCCCAGCCTTTCATACAGCATGAGAATACTTATCATCACTTCACCGCCATACGATAATAAATCATCCGGCGCGGTATGATTTCCTTCATCCGCTAAAAATTGCAGTTGCTCAATAATTTCATGGTATTCCCCGTAAACACCAATGGCCACATTATTTGCAGGAATATATTCCTGGCAATAACGCAACGCATCCGCCGCTTTTTCCGGGATTGAACGCCGGTGTATAAAGATAACCATTAGCTCACGGAGCTTAACCATCATCAGAATATTATTCATATCTCCTCCTCCCAATACGAACATCAGTAATAATGATTGGGTGATAATTACGATTTAAAATGTAAAAAAATGGGTTGCAGTAAAATTCTCATATCTTAAATCGGAACTCAATGTTAATAATATGTTTCATTGATTAATATCAATATCGCAATATCATTATATGTTTAAATAATAATTAACATTTAAATCATTCATGCCACACCTGCATTTACCGTTATTGTTTTGCCTGCCGGGAGCACGGGCAGGCCAGGCTGATTAAAAAACAAGCGGATTGAGCGGGCGGTTTCTCTGGCGATGAAGCAGAAGTCGGACAAACGGTACTATTCATATCGTGAATAACAGGTATTCTACACGAGGCGCTTAAGCCCTGTTACTTTCGATTTCGTGGAACGATCCTTCTATGCAAAAACTATTTCGCGTGCCGCTGCTGTTGGCGCTGTTGTCCTGTCTAATGATGCCGTGTTTCTCCTGGGCCGATGAGGCGACGGGTCAAAACGACGTTGAACAGCCGCAGCCGGTGAAAGTTAACGCCAGTACGGCGTTGCCCGCGCTGCAAAAACGGCTGGATACGCTTAAGCAGCGGGTGGCGACGGCAAAAGCCGATAAGCAGTTCACCGCGCTGAATGACGATGCGCAAAAACTGGCCGCCGATGCAGAGAAACTGGCCGTCGCGCTGGCTCCTCAACTGACGCAGATCCAGGGGCAGTTAGACGTATTAGGTCCGGCACCGGCACCCGGCACACTGACCGAAACGCAGCAGGTGATTAGCCAGCGTAATAAGCTAAATAACAACAAAACGCAGCTCACCACCCAGATCGAGCAAACCAAAGCGATCGGCGTGGGCGCGCAAAATCTTTCGGCGCAAATTTCCGGGATGCGGCGCGATGCGCTAAAAACGCAGATTGCCCTTAACACTGGCAGTATTCTCGGCGCAAAATTCTGGACTCCGCTCACCAGCCCGAGTGAAAAGGACGCTGCGCGGTTCGATGAGTTCGGTGCGCAGGTGGGTAGCGCATGGAGTCAGGCATGGGATGATGAATGGCGCATCGGCAGCGGCTTTTTACTGCTGCTGGCGCTGGCGATTGGTCTTGCTGGCCGCCGCGTGCTGGACAGGCCGATTAACTGGATCCTGCCGCGCTGGCTGCCACAGGGGCGTTTTCGCCGCAGTTTTCTCGCCTGTTTTACCACGCTGAGTACTACCCTGACGCTTGGGATCAGTATGCAGTTGCTGTGCTATATCTTCACCCGCCTGCCGGATACCACGCAGCCGGTGAATGAATTTGCCGAACTGATGATTGGCCTGACCTATTTTTCGGCAGTGATCGCCGGACTGGGGATCGCGCTGCTGTCAAATCGTCACCCCTCCTGGCGTCTACCGGGCATTGCCGATCCGCTTGCCAAAACGCTGGCCTCCTTCCCCGTTTTGCTGGCGACCTTTATCTTCATTTTTGGCATTGTCGAACAGCTCAACGGTCTGATCGGTGCCAGCATTGATGCTACGCTGTTCGGTAATGGTCTGTCGGCGCTGCTGGTGGCGATTAACTGCCTGGTCGCCCCGATACGGGTTAACCGGATGCGGCGGACCATGCGTGCCGAAGGAGAACAAACCGAAGCGCGCTCCACCCTGGCGGGGCTGATTCATCTGCTGATAAGCCTTACCGCCTTTGTGATCCTGATGGCGCTGCTGATCGGCTATATTCCGCTGGCGCGTTTTGTCACCTTCGAACTGCTGTGGATTGGCCTGGTGGTCAGCTCGCTGTATCTGCTGATTCATTTTGTGGTAGATCTGTGCGAAAGCGTGTTTTCCCCCTCGACGCACAGCGGCAAGATCCTCAAAAGCACGCTTAGCCTGAACGACCGCCACCTCTCCCTGGCCTCCACCCTGTTCTCGGCCCTCGGCAAAAGCAGCCTGCTGCTGATGGCTGCCGTCGCCCTGCTCAACGGCACGTTTGGCACGACCACGCCGCTGGAACTGCTGACTAAAATTGCCGATATCTGGGGCGGTAAAGGGCTGGAGGGGATGAATATTATCCCGGCCCATGCGGTTAATGCCGTGCTGTGCCTGGTGATTGGCTGGTACGTGCTGCGCTCATCGCGCCGCTGGCTGGACAATGATTTCCTGCCCAAAACCATGATGGACCGTGGTATGCGCGCGTCGCTGGTGACGCTGTTTACCAACGTAGGCTACGTGCTGATTATTATGCTGACGCTCTCGATGCTCGGCATTGAGTGGAACAAGCTGGCGTGGATTGTCAGCGCCCTGTCGGTGGGGATCGGTTTTGGTCTTCAGGAAATTGTGAAGAACTTTATTTCCGGGCTGATCCTGTTAACGGAGCGCCCGGTCAAAGTGGGCGATCTGGTCAGTATCAGCGGGGTGGAAGGCGATATCCGGCGTATTAATGTGCGCGCCACGGAAATCCAGCTCGGCGATAAGTCCACGGTGATTGTGCCGAACTCCCAGCTCATTTCCCAGAACGTGCGTAACGCCACAATGGGGAACGCGCAGGGCGTCGCCACCATCACCCTCACCTTCCCGCTGGATATCGATCCGGAGAAGGTGCGTAATTTACTGCTGGAAGCCTACAACCTGCATGAGTCGGTGCTGGAAACGCCGTCGCCATCGGTGAGTTTTAAAGAGCTGGGGCCGACTGGAATAGTGTTAAGCGTCACAGGTTACGTGAATAGCCCCCGCATGGTGAGCGCCACCCGCAGCGACCTGCTGTACGAGATTTTGAAAATGCTGCGTAATGAGGGGATCACCCTGAGCCAGACGCAGACTATGATTCTGGAACAGCCCGCGCCGCGGCCTGCGACGGAAGAGTAATGGTGTGAGAGTGTATTATTTTGCCACGCAGTTGAAGCACTGAGGATAGCGGCAATAAAACCGGGTGGACACGGTTCACCCGGTTTTACGCTGATTTAATCATATTTCACATGAATTAATGCCGTCGCCTTCAGCCCACCGGGTTTCACTTTGTTTCGGTCATAAACATAATAGCTGGAGGTCAACGGAATAGTGACCTGCGCATTGCTAATGGCACCCGCCTTATTAATACTCCACAAATTATCCGCGCTGGCAGAGCTACCTTCTACCGCAGAAATATTGACGATTTTATTATTATGCTCCAGCACAAAGCCCACCCCATTATTCGCATCGCCTTTTAATATTGAACTGCTTCCGCTGGCTAAATCGCTGCTGGAGAGATAAACCGCCATTTTTCGCGAGGTTTGTTTACTGGTGCCAAACAGGTTGTCGCATTGCAGTTCAATATTCCCTGTCGTGCTTCTGGCCGTGGCTTTCCCCGAGGCGGGAAGTTCTGAAAGCGCGATTCCCGGCAGCGTCATGGTTAAATCCTTTGCCTTACAGGTCGTTTTCTTCGGGTTATAGTGGATGGTAAGGTTTTCTATGTAGGTATCGCCTTTAAGGTTTTTGGTTATATAATCGACGCAGTTAGCCCAGCCGATACCTTTACAAACCGCTAATACTAAATCAATGAAAAAGTTAGAGTTCCCCCCGGTATTCGCCGCCATTACGCCGGGTACGGTGATAGATGCCGCGCCAGTGCCCGACGGATCGTAAGAATCATGGGCAATTTTAACGGTATAATTAATGGCTTTTTCGGTCATCTGCGTAGTCCCCACTTTCTCAGACGCTTTGGGTACCGTGACGGTAACTTTCAGGATTTCTCCATTGCCGAATGGACCAATTTGTTTGCTGGTCGCCAGCGACATATAGGAAATAACGTCACTATCTGAGCTGCACTTTATGCCGGAAAAGGTGGCTGGCACACTCTGCGTCTCCTGCCCGGTGACCGGGAACATTTCATTCAGGGTGATGGTGCCGGTATGATCCAGCGCAGCACTGGTTAGCTGACAGCTGCCCCAGGAATAGCCCATGCAGCACCACAGCCCGAGTGCCAGAATAATTTTTCTTTTCATTAGGTTATCCTCAATTCCTACTGGCAGATATACACGTGGCTTTCATCAATCTTATTGTCGAAAGTGATGGCGCATTTATTTTGCTGTGGTTGTCCTGTCGCCACGTAAATGACCGGCGGCACGTCATTGGTGCGAATAAAAAGCTGGCTTCCCTGACCCACGACGCCGATGTTGTGACCGTGTTCATCTTCCACCTCGTAACCAAAGGCCAGCGGAGAACCATCCCTGCGTAGCGCTCTGATAAACCACGGCTTGCGTCGGTCGGTGGCAAATTGCACCTGCATGACCGCCCCACGGTAAGGGGCCACCACTTTGCGGTTGCCGCGTAATTCCGTCTCACTTTCGCTCTGCGAGGTATCGAGCATTAAAGGGTTTTCCCGATACGGCGTCAGGTTGTCATAAACCACCGTGCCTTTTTTATCGGTCGTGCGGTATTTTTGCCCGTTGACCCACGCCCCTTCCAGACCCGGAGCCTGCATCACCGCAAAGGTCTCCGAGAGTTGGTTAGCCAGGTTCACGCCGCCAGACCAGGCCACTACGCCGCCCGAGAGACTGGCCCCGCTTTGCGTGTATTCGGACGACTGACTGTAACTGCCGTTGAGCGTCGCGAAAGGTGTATTCCACGTCAGGTTAGCCCCGGCGGTGGTTTCGCTGCGTTGCCGCTGATGGCTGACGTTGACGCCATAATTAAACTGATCGCGCTGTCCCAGCGTTCCGGTCAGCCCGGTGTTGTTCGAGGCAAAACCCTTATCATCAAACAGCGTCGAGTTTGATAAATTCACATGGCGGCGCGGCGTGGTAATACCGTCTCCCCAGTCGAACGGAATCGAGAAAAAGAGGTTAAACCGTTTATCTTCACGCTGATCGTCGTCATAGGTCTGACTCGCCGAAACGGTATAGCCGATCTGCCGCCAGCGGTTAGAATAGCTCAACTGGTAATCCTTACTGCTGCCGCTACGTCCCCAGTAGTCGCGCCACAGGCTGCTGAGGGCCAGCGATCCCCAGCCCTCCGGCAATGACTGACTCACGTTGGCGGAAAAGCTGTTTTTACGCCCGAAGTCGTTCTGGTAGTAATCGCCGATATCATAAATATCGTTCTCATCCCGCTCGTATTCACGTTTGTTATTCGCCCAGACATGATCGTTAAAGGTGCGATAATCCCGTGACGAGTAGCGATACGCCGCCAGACCAAAACGGGTGGCGGTTTGCGTCAGATATTTGTTATAGGCAATTTGATAACTTTGGCCGTCAAAAACATCGCCATTATCCTGCTTACTATGGGATCGCGTTGCATCGACGGAAATGGCCCCAAGACGGGTATTCCAGCCGGTGCCCAGGGTAAACGCGTAATAATCATCAGATAACATCGTGCCGCCATAAAGCGTCAGCACGTTATTTACACCATACTGGTAGCTGAGCTGAGCGAAATCAGCCTGATTACTGGCACCTTCAATCGCACTGCGACCAGCGACTACATCATATTTTGCTACGCCGGGCTGTAACATATTCGGCACCGCCGCAAACGGCACCAGATAACGGGTGACTGATCCATCGGCTTCCTTAACGGTAACATCCAGATCCGCGCCGCCGCCCGCCAGTTGCAGATCGGCGATGGAAAAAGGTCCCGGCGGCACTTCTTTCTGATAAACGATAAAATTATTCTGCTCAATGGTCACCAGCGCGTTACTGCGGGCTATCCCCTGCACCAGCGGGGTAAAATTTTGCTTTGACTCAGGCAACATTTGCATATCGCGATAGATCCGCACCCCGCGAAAACGTACCGCGTCAAAAATATCCGCAGACGTATACATCTCCCCGGCGCGTAGCGTCGCCAGCATGGAGCCGATGCCGCGCTCCAGATAAAGCGTGTTGCTTTTCCATTCTCCGCGACTGTCGTCGGCTTTGTTATAACTGGCGTCAGAATGAAGCTGCCAGCCCAGCAGATTTACGCCGCTGCTAAAGCGTGCATAGGTACTTTTATTATTGCCCGCATGTTTATAATCACTGAAATACTGGCTGAGGTAGTACGACGAATAAAAGGCGTTGATCCCGCGATCCCAGTTTTCAGGCAATACGTAGCCCGCTTCAACTTCATTGACAAATGCCTGCGGCACCGCTAAATCCAGACGGAAAGTGCCGATGTCGAAAGAGTAGCTTCCGCCTCTTACCACGGTTTTTAATGCCAGACAGTCGGCAGGCTTTTTTTGCTCCAGCCCCTGCGTGCTAATCCCGAGCTTGCTCAGCATGGCATAAGGGATACAGGTATTATCCGGCTCCTCGTCGACAGCTATAGCATATTTGCCACGCCACTGCTTGTTGACATAAATGTCTAACTCATAGTCGCCAGGCATAGGTTTTTTATCATCAATGTGGAAATTTGACAGTTTCTGGTCTTTCATGCCGCCCATCATAAAATGGGTATCGAAAGTTTCTTCTGCTACTACACTGTCCGGGTAAGTCAGCAGCAGTACTATTATCGCTGAAGCACGAGGCAGCGTCCGTGGCATATTCAGCTCCTGTTATTTTACAGTGACTTTATCGCTAATATAATTACCGAAATCATCAATGATCGTGATGTCATAATACCGGGCATGTGCATTTTTTAGCGTCACCGCCTGGCTGGATAACGGGGCCAGCATAATACTTTGGTTATTTATTTTTATGCCGCTGGCATGAACATCCGAAACGGTGATCCAGTTAGCGCTGTCATTTTTTATAGTAGCGCTATTGCCGTTTCTTGATACGTCAATTTTACGCAGTGATTCTTTATTGACCGGCGCAATGTTAGCCGGCCGCCAGATAAACTTTAGCCGATTCTGCATGGCAAATTTAAGAACGTTTTTATCCGCATTCTCTGGATTGTTTGGCGGGATATCCAGGATGTTGAGAAAAAATAACGTTTCCCGATCCGCCGGTAACGTGTTGGCCATTTTTTTGATTTTAAGCTGCTGACCGGACGCTCCGGCGACCCGCGAAACGGGTGGCGTCAGCATAAAGGGAACCTGGATCTTTTCCGGTGGCAGTGAGGTATCACCATCGTCAATCCACGCCTGTACCAGCGAAGTTTGTTTCCCCTCGTTCATCAGTTGCACGGTAATTTCTTTTTTCTCTGCCGGATAAATAACGCGAGTGCCGTAAATCACAATGCCAGCCTGAGTGGGCAGGATCATGGCAGAGAATAATAATATCGCTAATCTTTTCATAGAATGAGGCCTTGCGCAGAGAAATAACCGGCGGCGGCCGCCGCCGGTAAAGCGAAATTAATCAGTAACGACCGTCATGGTTAATGTTGACTTAACATCACCAGGCACAACGGTGCCTTCTGCACGCGCATAACGGGCGAGGAAGTTAAGGGTATATTCGCCTTTTTCGTCCGGTTGTAGTTTTACGCCTTTCTGTGGATCAACTTGTGTTTTAGTATCACCATAATAAACAGCAAAACCGACGCCTTTTGCAGAACCGTTATTTAACGTAACGTCTTTACTATCAAATTGAGTGGTAGAGAAACTAATGGTGGGTGCTTGTCCACTAGCGCATTTCACTTTTAGCGGAACGGGAGTATTCGCCTCTAAGCCGGTATAAATCTCGCCTGGATTCAACGTTTGCAGTTTATCGGCACCAATTTCGTTCAGGTTAATTTCAGCTTCACTTCCTCCGACAAATGCACAGGTTGTGCCTACCACTTTCCCCGTAATTTCAAGGATACCTGCATCTTCATTAGCAGCATATGCTCCGGCGCTCATCAGAACAGAAGACAGTACGGATACAGCAATGAATGAATGTTTCATAGTCACTTCCTTTTTAATAATTAAGTTTCAGTTTCGTAAGATATGTTAATCCTTGAAACAAATTTCTCACATTAAGGAAGTTGCTACAATGTAAACACTATGTTTTATTGATTTAAAGCAATTTACACAATGCATTATAATTTTAACAAATAAGATACCCTAATGTGTATTTGCGTGGTGAATTAATTTTCGGGGAAAATAACGACAAAGATCTGCTTAATGAATTATTAATGCCGATATTATTCATGAAAATAATATCGGCATCGGGAATTAGCGGAAAATTATTCGTAGCGGTTTAAAATAATGTGCCGGGTGGCATCGCCAGGCAGAGAAACAATCTCGGTCATTACTCCCCGGGCAGACGAAACGGGAGTACCGGTAAGCGTTGTCAGTTGGGTTGAATTGCCGCAGCGCTGCTGCAAATGATTGTTGCTGACTTCTGAACGACAGGTTGGCGTGCTGACGCGCCCGTTGATGCTCAATATTGCCGTGTCAGAGGCAACGGCGGGTAACGCGCTAAACCCCCAGGCGAAAGCCAGCGTTCCCATCAGCAAACACGTTTTCATGGTGGTCATCACTCCTCATTGCTAAACAGAGCAAGCTGTCTGTAGTAAAAATTATGGGTGATGATTGCGGGAAAAGCTATACGCTTCAATGGCGATAGCATTAAAGGTAGCGCCTGCGCTGAGGCGCTACTGCTGAACATTACCGGGCCAGTGACGCGGCCATCCTTACCCACGTGTGCCTGCGCCCTCGCACCGCCATCGACAGGGTATAAACCGCCTGCGGATCGGCCATCCCCGCGACGCCAGCATCGCCAAAGTTAAACAGATCCGCCCCGCAGCGTTTGCTGGCAAGGCCAATCTGACGGATGGTCTCCTCATCCGCCCCCTCCTGGCTGCTGCTGATCGTGGTGATGGCTACCCCACCCGCCTGACGAATCGCTGAAAGCGCTGCCTCAACGCGAGCCTCAGACGCGCCGCGACAGCTTGCCGGTGCAGGAACCACCGCGCCGTCGGCCCCTGCCGTGATATAGCTGGCATATTCTTCCGCCGGGGCCAGTCCTGCCGCGTAAAACTTAGCGACGAGGATCATTTTATCCGTCTGCGCCCGGATCTGTTTTAACGCGTCGCAAACGCGTTGCGCGGTGACGCCTGGCTTGTCATATGCCGTCAGACAAAAGAAATCGGCGCTGGCAACCTGAGCAACGTTCGCCAGATTGCAGGCGCGCGGATTATCTTCCGCCTCATCCGCCAGCACTTCCAGACTGACGCCCACCATCCGGCCAGTCAGTTGCTTAAAATGCTGAAGGTCGCGGCAGCCCTGAACAGCCTGGGTGCGGCAATCCATACCTTTCACCAGCAGCAGGTCCGCGCCAAACGCGCACAGCAGCTCGCCATTGGTGACTTCGCCGTACAATGGCGCAGCACCGGCGGCCACCTCCGCCATGATCGTTCGCCCTTCTGAGGCGATAATCGCCTGCCTCAACTCTCCGCTGCTGGCGGGCTTGTTAAAGTCGCTGGTGCGACAGTTTAAAATACGCTGCATATTCTTCTCCTTAAGAAAGCGTCACCAGCGAAGGCGATGGCTGGCGGAAGGCCGTTTCGAGGATCTCCAGATTGGTCAGCGCCTCAACTTCGCTGACATAATTCGCGGCACCGTTGATGAGCGTCTCATACAGCGCATCGTAGACGCGGCCATAATCGCCTTTTACCGGCGGCAAATGTTCAGTATGCGTCTCGCCGTGTTCATCGACATATTCCAGCAGCGCGCACTGGTTGTCGGCCGCGAAATCAGGGTGATCCGGCATAATGCCCGCCTTCAGGCTGGTCTCCTGCTGGTCGATTTGATAGCGCACGAAGCTGCCTTTGGTGCCGTGAACAAGGAATTTCGGGTATGGCACTTTGACCAGATGGCTGGTTTTGATAATGGCTTTTACGTCGCCGTAGAACAGCTGCGCTTCGAAGGTATCGTCCGGGTTGGCCTTCTGGCGCAGGTGACGCAGATGATAAGCCACCTGTTGCGGACGTCCAAATAGCGACAGGATCTGATCCAGCGTATGCACGCCGAGACCGTAAAACGCGCCGTCGAACGCGCCGCCCGGCTGAAGATCGGCCTCGGGGCGGAAGTAGTCGAAGTGGCTTTCAACCTCGACAATATCGCCGAGCTTGCCGCTGTCGATGGCCTGTTTCATGGTCAAAAAGCAGCTGTCAAAACGGCGGTTCTGGAAGGGCGACACCAGTAAGCCTTTTTCTTTCGCCAGCGCAAACAGCGTCTTCGCTTCGTCGAGGGTGGTAGTGAATGGCTTTTCGACCAGCACGTTTTTGCCATGCTCCAGGCACAGCTTCGCATAGTGAAAATGGCTGTCCGGACGGGTGCAGATGGTCACCAGGGTGATTTGCGGATCGTTAAGGATCTCATCTACCTTATCGGCAAAGGCGATGCCCTCATACTCCGGCAGGCTCTCGCGCTGCGGATTGCGCACCACGTCAAAGATGCGTTTGACGGTGAATTTCTCTTTCCGGGTTAAGACGTAAGGCAGATGGTAACGGGTGGCGCTTTTGCCAAAGCCAATGAATGCACTATAAATCACGGTCGTTCTCCTTAACTGTTTAAATACGGCAATGCGGCAAGCACTGCGGCTTTTCCGTCCAGCTTGCTGAAATAGCCCGCGTCCAGCGGTTGCACCGGGCAGCGGTGGTTAATTTCTTCACAAATGCTTTCGCGCATATAGCCTAACTGCGGCCCCAACAGGATGAGGTCGGCTTTTTGGTACTCTTCCTGAAGGCGACCCACGTTGATGGCATAAATGGTGAGCGGATAGCCCGCCGATTGCGCGAACTGGCTCATTTTTCTCGCCATGATAGAGGTGGACATGCCTTCATTGCACATCAGGATAATGGTTTTCGCCTGCTGCGTTTTGGGATCGGGTGCGGCAGTCTCAGGGCTTGCTGCCTCTGCTATCTCATTGACCAGCTTCTGATTTTTTGCGCTAATCAGCGATTTTTCATAGGCGGCGAGGAACGGCAGGTAAATCGCCACGCCCAGCGCCAGCAGGATGATTTGCAGGATAACGTTGCGGAAATCGCCGCCGGAACCCAGCCAGCCGGAGAGCAGCGGCGGTACCGACCACGGTACGTAGGCGACAATTTTCGACACCATTCCCCACTGGGTCGCAAAGTACGCGATGATAAAATTAATCTGCGGATAGATGACGAACGGGATCATGATCAGCGGGTTATACAACACCGGAAAACCAAAAATCACCGGCTCGTTAATGTTAAAGATCCCCGGTGCCAGCACCGTTCTGGCAAATTTCTTATGGCTCGACATTTTGCTGCGCAGGAACAGCGCAATCAGCAGCGCCAGCGTGGTGCCCGTTCCGCCCATATGCCCATAGAGATCGCGAAACGGCAGGACGATAATATGCGGCGGCACCTCCCCCTTCGCAAAGGCGGCCATGTTCTCCTGCATCGCCACCAGCAACGGCGGTTCGAGGATCGGGTTGATAATGCCGGAGGGATGGATACCCAGTGAAAACAGCAGATTGGTTAAGGTGGTCAGGGTCAGAAAACCGGGCAGATTGGTCGTTAAATGGACCAGCGGTGCCTGAATCGCTTTCTGAATGATCTCGTGCATCTCCATATGGAAAATAGCGTGCACCGCCACTGCCACTATCGCAAAGGCCAGCACGGTAAGCATAATGGAGAACATCGACTGAAACGACTGCGCCACCATCGGCGGGACTTCATCGCCGAGGCGAATTTGCAGCCGTTTGCTGTTGGAGATCCACAGAAAAAGATCGGTTGCCACCACCGCCGTCAGGATCGCCACAAATACCCCGCCCGCGTTGGTCAGGCCAAAAGAGATAACCCCGCTGACCTCCACCGCCGTTTCGCTGCCAACGGGGGTGAGCGAAAGGTTATTGGGCATCAGCACCAGGAACGCCGCCAGCGATACCATCGCCGGTATCACCGGGGTGGCGAATTTACGTTTCGTGGCGATACTCCAGGAAATCAATACCACCAGCATCAACGACAAAATGTTCATCGTGCCGTTGAGGATCCGATCGCCGACGCTTTTCAATGAGATAAGCGTGTCGCTGTTCAACGCCGAGGCAAGAAAACCGTTCGGATCGAGGAAAACATAGTTCACCATGATGAACAAACCGGCCAGCACCAGGAATGGCACGGTGATGATAAAGCTGTCACGCAGACTTCGCAGATGGACTTCCGAGGCCATTTTCTGCGAAATATCGGTGATTTTTTGCAGTAGCGTTCCGCTGCCCATAACCTGTCCTTATTTCTCGTTGATCAATGCCAGCGCCTGTTCAACCACCGCCTGCGCATTAATGCGGCCAAAATCGATCGGGCTAATCACCGAGACGGGCAGCGTATCCTGCACGCGTTTACAGATAGACTCCTTCAAATAGCCGATCTGCGGCCCCAGCAGGACAATATTCGCTTCACGGTACTGCCCTTCCAGCGCCGATTCGGGTATCGCCCAGGCGTGGATATCCAGCCCCTGCTGTTGCGCATAGTCATTCATCTTGTTGCATAAGAAGCCGGTAGACATTCCTTCGTTGCAAATAAGCAGTATTTTTTTCATTTTTTCTGTCCTTAATGATTATTTTGAGGCCGCCGTTTCCTGCATTGTCAGCATCTTTTCATACAGCATCAGGAAAGGCATATAGAGCAGAACCCCCAGCACCAGTAAAATAAGCTGCAAAATGACATTGCGGTAATCGCCGCCGCTGGCCAGATAGCCGGAAATGAGCGGCGGTACGGACCAGGGAATATAGACCACGATTTTCGATACCCATCCCAGCGCGGTGGCATAATAGGCGATGACGTAAAGTATTGAGGGAATAAAGGTAAAAGGGATCATCAGTATCGGGTTGAAAATAATCGGGAAGCCAAAGATGACCGGTTCGTTAATATTAAAGATCGTCGTTGGGATAACCGTGCGCGAGAAGGAACGCAGCTCCTGACGCTTGCTCCTGAGAAATACCGCGATGACCAGGCACAATGTCATCCCGGTGCCGCCCATGCGTCCGTATAAATCACAGAACGGACGCACGATGATATTCGGAATTTCTTTACCGGCTGCCCACGCGTCCATATTCTGCTGGGTCGCCACCATAATCGGCGCTTCCATAATTGCGCCGGTGATGCCGCCGGGATTGATACCCATAGAAAAGACGAAGTTATTAATGATGTCGATCAGGATATAGGCCGGCAGGTTCGTCGCCAGTCCCAGCAGCGGTGCCTGGATCATTTTATTGATGATCTCATGCAGCTCCATGCCGAAAAAAGCGACAATCAGGCAGGAGGCGAGCGCAAACAGCAACACGGTGATCATCACGGCAAACAGCGTGTTAAAGGACTGAATAACCGCCGGCGGCACATTGCCTTCAAGGCGAATTTGCAGATGTTTGTTTTTACAGATCCGGGTAAAAATCTCCGTCGCCAGGCCGCCGCACAGCAGGGAAACGAAGGTGCCGCTGGTTCCCAGCAGCGCATAGGGCGCAGCGCCTTTGATCATCACCTCCGCATCCGCGCCTTCTGGCGTGAAACCGTTCAGTACGGGCATCAGCACAAAAAGGCAGCTCACGGTGACCAGCGCGGCCATCAGCGGGTTGGCAAACTGCCGGTTTCGCGCGAGGTTGTAGCTAAAAATAATGCCAATAAGCATCCCGAGGATATTCATGGTGCCGTTAACCACTTTATTGCCCATCTCCTGCCAGGCCGCCAGCGTGGCATCGGCAATAAAGCCGGAAAGAATTCCGCCCGGATTTATAATAACATTATTAACCAATATCATCATTCCCGCTAACACCAGGAAGGGAATAAGCATAATAAATGCATCACGCATGGTGCGGAGATGAATTTGCGACGCCATCCACTGCGCCATCGCGAGGGTTTTCTTTAAAAATAGCTCTTTCATTATTTTTCCTCGATGGGTCCGATTTAAATATTCACACCAAGAATTATTTAATGCAATCAATAAGTCATATTTATAATTAAACAGCGCTATCACCGACGGTGAGTAGAATGAAACGGCGGCACCCATAAAATCAAGGTTTTTATTTTAAAAGTAGTCTACTTTTAAAATAAATGAGATCTGGATAATGTTTTGCCCGGCAGGATATAATCGTGCCGTTGACGATAAAGGAGAGTCGTTTTGCGTAGATATATTCAGATATCAAATATAATAAAAGACAGAATTCAGAATGGTGAATATATTGCGGGCGAGAAGATCCCCTACGGACATCAGCTTTGCGACGAGTTCGCCTGTAGTAAAATCACCCTGAATAACGCACTGGATATTCTGGTCAATGAAGGGTTTATTACCCGGCAGCGCGGGCTGGGGACCATCGTCAAAACGGCCTCCCCTCAACAGGCGTCGCACACCTTACCTATTCAGGGTGTCAGCCGTCGGCTGGGGGCGCAGGGAGAGGAGGTGCATAGCCACCTGCTGCATTTTGATATCGCCGTCCCGCCTGCGGAAATCGCTTCGCCGCTGGCGATGGCGGAAGGGCATTACGCCTGGCATTTCAGGCGGGTGCGCTATGTGGGCCAGGAGCCGTTATCCATTGAAGAGACGTGGATACCGGTCAAGATCCTACCGGAATTTACCCGCCAGGATGCGCTGGGATCGGTATATCAATTTGTTGAACAATCGCTGAAGAAGATCCCCTGTAGCTCCCACACGCAGTTTTACTCGCTGCCCAGCGATGAAGAAGCGCGGGAATGGCTTAAGCTCCAGGCCAATGAACCGGTGAGCGTGACGCTTTCGGTAACCTATCTGAACGACGGCCAACCGTTTGAATACTGCACCAGCCGCTATCACTACCAGCGCTTTAATTACAACGCGATTGTGCAGCGAAGCTAGCCTGTACACTTGCGCATCGCGCTTTCACCGCGTCATACAGCAGGCGGACGGCGGGTGAAAGCTGCTGGCGGTGCGGACAAATCATATTCAGCGGCACGCTCTCGCCCTGATACTGCGTCAAAATCGGCTGCAAGCGCCCCGCATTCACATCGTCACTGACATCCAGCCAGGATTTATAGGCAATTCCCTCGCCCGCTATCGCCAGGCGACGGATGACTTCAGCGTCATCGCTCATAATAGCGCCAGAGACATTTACCTCATGAATTTCTCCATCTTTCATTAACGTCCAGCGATCGTGTAATTTGCCGCGCAGCATAAAGGTGAGCGCATTATGCCGCGCCAGTTCGGACAGCGAACGCGGTTCTCCATGCTGACGTAGCCATTCCGGCGAAGCCACCAGCACGCGGCGGTTGTCGGGCGCAACCGGCAACGCGATATAGGTGGCGTCGCCATTAGCGCCGTAGCGAAACGCGATATCGACCGGATCCTTAAACACATCGGTAATCTGGTCGGAGAAAAGCAGACGCAGGCGCAACGCGGGGTGCCGCTGGCGAAAATCGCGAAATACGGAAAGCAGGAGATGACGCCCCAGGTCCGACGGCACCGCGATTTGCAGCGTGCCGCGCACGTCGTCATCGGGCGTCTGAATTTTTTGCAGCCCGGCATGCATCGTCTCCAGCATCTGCGTGGCGTAAGGCAGCCAGCTCTCCCCTTCCACCGTCAGCCGCAGGCTGCGCGTTGAACGCGCAAAGAGGCGGATAGTTAACGCTTTTTCCAGCCGTTTGATGGCTGAACTGACCTGCGCCGGAGGCAGTCCCGCCTCGCGTGCCGCCTCACTAAAGCTGTTCAGCGCTGCGGCGCGCACAAACAGAGTCAAATCTTCCAGCCTGAACATTTTCGCTCCCGGAATATAAGTGCTGTTGTCGGTGAACCGTTTTTCCCGTCCCAACCGGGAACTATTATTGATTCATCAACCCAATAACTGTTTATCATTCCAGGAGCCATTATGAAAGCTATCGTCATTAACCGGGCTGCGCAGAACGGCAGCAATATTGATTTTTTACAGGACATTGAGCTACCCAAGCCGGTGGCACAGGGTCACGATTTGCTGGTGGAGGTGAAAGCGATTTCGGTGAATCCGGTAGACACCAAGGTCCGCGCCGGTTTTAACGCTGACCAGCCGCGGGTGCTGGGCTGGGACGCAACGGGCGTGGTGGTGGCAAAAGGCGATAAGGTGACGCTGTTCAACGAGGGAGATGAGGTGTGGTATGCGGGGGCGTTAACGCGACCGGGGAGCAACAGTGAATGGCAACTGGTGGATGAGCGCATCGTGGCGCATAAGCCGAAGCGTATTGATAACGCGGCGGCAGCGGCCCTGCCGTTAACGGCGATCACCGCATGGGAGCTGTTATTTCACCGCCTGGGAGTTAAAGACGGTGGCGGTGAAGGCGAGAGTTTACTGATTGTTGGCGCGGCGGGCGGAGTAGGTTCGATCCTGACGCAGCTGGCACGAAAATTAACCCGCCTGACGGTGATCGGCACCGCCTCGCGTCCGGCCAGCCAGCAGTGGGTGACGGAGGCTGGCGCGCATCATGTGATCGACCACAACCAGCCCTTCAGCGCGCAGCTTGAGGGCATCGGCATTAAAGAGGTGAATTACGTCGCCAGTCTGACCCATACCGATGAGCACTATCAGGCCATCGTTGAAGCGTTGGCACCGCAGGGTAAACTGGCGCTGATTGACGATCCGCAAAGCCTGGACGCTCTGCCGCTTAAAAAGAAAAGTATTTCACTGCACTGGGAGTTTATGTTTACCCGCTCCATGTTTGAGACCCACGATATGATTGAGCAACATCATCTGCTCACCCGCGTCGCGTCGTTAATTGACGATGGCACGCTGGTCAGCACGCTGGGCGAGAACTACGGGAAGATTAACGCGGAGAATCTACGCAAAGCCCATCGGCTTCTGGAGACCGGGCGTTCGGTCGGGAAGATTGTGCTGGAAGGATTCTGAGAAGGGATGGCGCGACGGAGCGATCCGTCGCGCGCATAAGCTTAACGGTGGAACACTTTCATGGAGAAACGAACCCACGCGGCAAAGCACAGCAGAAACAGCGTCAGGCTTACCCACTCGGCGATTTGCAGGCGATCAAAAACAATGCCAATCGACGCACATATCACCGCAGCGGCAAAGAGGATCACCAGCGTCCGGCGGCTGCTGTAACCGCACTTCATGATGATATGGTGGATATGACCACGGTCCGGACGGAACGGGCTGTTACCGTTCAGAATGCGCCGCAGGGACACGGCTGACATGTCCGCCAGCGGTAACGCAATCAGCCACAGCGCGGTGACGGGCGCAATGATCGCGTCCTCGTTTTGCGTGGCGACCACCAGCAGCCAGATGGCGGCAAAGCCGATCACCGTGCTGCCCGCATCGCCCATAAATACCTTGAGTTTTTTGCCACCGAACAGACCGAGATTAGCCAGCAGGTAAGGCATAATGGCCAGTACCAGCGCCAGACACCAGTGCCATGCGCCAATATTGCCATGCAGATAAAACAGAATGCCCAGTGCGCCAAAAGTGACACACGACACTGCGCCGAGTAATCCATCAATGCCGTCAATCATGTTAAAAGCATTAATCGATGCCCAAATAGCAATCAGGGTAATCAGATATCCCACCATGCCGAGCGTGACGACATAACCCGGAATAACTTCTCCCAGCGAGGCCAGCCATAATCCCGATCTCATCATCAGGACGGCGGCAATCGCCTGCGCAATCACGCGCGGCAACACCGGAAGGTTAAAGCGATCGTCGAGTACGCCGACAATTAACAGCATTGAAATACAGAACCAGAACACCTGCTGGTGGGGTAGCCACTGCGGGTTTAAATATTGCAGGGCGCTCATCGCGACCCATACTGAAATACCGCCTACAAGGGGAATGTGTCCTTCATGAACTTTACGCGCATCCGGCTTATCGACCAGGCCGAATACGGGTGCGGTGAATCCTGCAACCGCCAGGCCACCAATAGCACTGATCAGGATCATCACGAAATCCATATAACTCTCCAGAATTTTCCGTGCACATAGACAGACCGCCAGGGTTGAAACTGGCGGCGGATTTTTTGATTTATGGCGAAACGAGATGCCCCGGCAGAGGATGCCGGGGAGTACTGCGAGGATTATTTCTTATCGGTATAGCTATAGCCGTAATGGTTGTATCCGTAGCCATAGTAGCTACTGGCGCGTTTGATGACGCCGTTGAGGATCGCGCCCTTGACGTTTACGCCCGCCTGCTCAAGTCGCTGCACGCAGACCGTCATCTCTTTCACGCTGTTGACTTCGAAACGTGCGACCACCAGACAGGTGCCGACAGAGCGACCGATAACGGCAGCATCGGTCACCGCCAGAATCGGCGGCGTATCGATGACCACCATATCGTAATGTTCGCTTGCCCAGGCCAGCAGCTCACGGAAACGATCGTGCATCAGCAGTTCAGCCGGATTTGGCGGCACCTGACCACGGGTCAGAACATCAAATCCACCTTTGCTGAAGTTCTGGATAGCCGCTTCAACCGTTGATTTACCGGATAATACGGTAGACAGGCCATCATTGTTGCTGAAATTAAACAGATCGTGCGCATAGCCGCGACGCATGTCCGCATCGATATAAAGCACTCTCTGCCCCGCCTGCGCCACGATAGCCGCCAGCGTACTACTGACGAAGGTTTTACCGCTGTCCGGCGTAGCCCCGGAGATCATCAGCACATTGTTGGTCGATTCCATCATCGCAAAGTGCAGGCTGGTACGCAGACCACGAATGGCTTCTACCGACAGGTCAATCGGGTTATCGACCGCGAGGAACGGAATATTCTTCGTCTTATGCTGGGTGCGGGAAGAGAAAATGTTTTTCGTTCTGAGCCGCGTTTTCTGTGCCAGCCAGTCGGACATCGGGATGGTCGCATAGACGTTGATGCCCTGCTCTTCTAACTGCTCAGGCGAATCAATACCCTTACGCAGCAGCATGCGCGCCAGCACCAGACCGATGGAGACAAACAGTCCCATCAGTAAGCCCAGGGCAACCACCAGCGCTTTTTTCGGCTTGATCGGCAGCGGTTGGGTCACCGCCGGATCGATGATGCGCACGTTACCGATAGCGCTCGACTGGGCGATGCTCAGCTCCTGCTGACGGTTTAACAACTGGAGATAGACCGCACGTCCTGATTCCACATCGCGGCTCAGACGCAGGATCTCCTGCTGGGTGCCCGGCATGGATGACACGCGTTTATTCAGACGCGCTTTTTCCTGCTCCAGCGTTTCACGTTTCTCCATCAGCGCCCGGTAGGTCGGGTGATCCTTTTTATACAGCTGGGAGATTTCCGCTTCGCGGAAGGTCAGCTCGTTGAGCTGGTTATCCGCATTCACAATCTGTTCAAGAACCGATTTTGCTTCCAGGTTCAGGTCGACGGAGTCGCTCTGCTTGCGATAAGCGTTAAGTTTATCTTCCGCCCGATCGAGGTCGCTACGCACCTGAGGCAGTTGCTTTTGCAAAAACTCCAGGCTCTTGGAATCCTGCGCCGCCTGGCGGGCAATGTTCTGTTGCAGGTAGTTGTCAGAGATACTGTTCAGAATGCGGGCGATGAGTTGCGGATCTTCTCCGGTGACGGTCAGACCCAGCATGCCGCTGTCTTTAATTTTCTCACTCACAGTAAACTGGTTAAGTAAATTATTGATTGCTTCCAGTTCAGTTACCTGACGTAAGTTAAAACGAGTGCCTGGTTCAGCCGCGATATCGGCAACCTTCAGCGTAAAACCATTTTTATCAATCAGTTTTCCAATTTGACCTTCAGCATCGAAGTTCTCTCCTTCAATACGGAAATGCCCCTTCTCGCCAACGGTAAGAGTGAAAACCTGTTGCGCCATGTCTTTTGGCACAGAGAACCATGAAAGCGCGATTTTACCCGGTTGTTCTCCGGTCAGACGAGCCAGTCCGCGGCCAAAAACCGGAAAATAATCCTGTTCTACAACATTGCGCAAGCTCAAATCATCAATGGTTTTGCCCAAAATCATACGTGACTGAAGCAGCTGAATTTCGGGTGCAGAGTCCGGAGAAGTATTCGGTATCATTTGGCTTAAGCTACTGAGAATAGCGTTGCCCTGCTTCTGTTCAACCTGAATCAACGAATCCGCCTGATACACCGGCGTAGAAAACAGCGCATAAATCACGGCGATAATCGTAAAAAACGCGGTGACGAAAAAGATAAGTTTTTTATGGTCGATCAGATCGCCCAGAAGACGCCCTAAATCCAGCTCGTTGTTCGCGGTTTCAGCAGGAGCAGTTGTGACTTTTGTCGACATAACGAATATTTATCCCGTTTTATTTTCCGAGCCTGACAGCCCATTCTTTACTGGCCTGCTCAAGCAGTCCGTAAACGTGTTCAAAGGCCTCATGGCTTTTGCGGTAGGGGTCAGGAATTTCCTTTTTACCCGCCCATTGACCAAAGAGCATGGTTTTACCTCTTACCTCCGGCGCGATGGCTGTTACCTGCTCGATATGGGCAGGTTCCATGACCAGGATAAGATCGTAATCGCGCGCCATGGCTGGGGTAAGCTTGCGTGCGATATGCCCGTCCAGTGAGACGCCGTGCGCCGCAGCCACTTCCATTGCTGTGGCATCGGCAGGCTGACCGCTAAGGCCAAAGGTGCCTGCTGAATCGACTTTCATCTCAGGAAGCGTATGCCGCAACAGCCGTTCCCCGGTAGGGGAACGGCAAATATTTCCGGTACAAATCACCAGGATAGAGCTAAACATTAATTTGGCCATCTTTCGATATAACGAGCGGTTTCCGTCAGGTCATGAACACCGGTGATGGTTGGTACCAGTTGTGAAATCACACGGTTCCAGCGCACCAGCGGCGCGGTTGTTACATAAACAATATCGTAAGGCTCAAGCTGGAATTCAGTTCCCAGAACCATCGCCGACGCATCCTGAGCGTTCAACTGAAAGACATTGGCAATTTTGCCATTCTGCTTGCCTTTCAGCGAGCGGATAACAAAGATCCCGGTCGCGTCGGACATATCCTGCTTCATGCCTTCCGCATTGCCCAGAGCTTCGGCCAGGGTCATGCCGCTGCGATCCATTTTGAGCGTGCTTTGTTTACCCACTTCACCCATCACAAAGACTTTCAGATCGTCATTGCGCGGGATAAACAGGATGTCACCCGGATAGAGTAGTTTATTCTGCGTTAAATCGCCGCGCTGCATCAGCGCCCAGAGCGAAATTTTGGTGTCGTGACCGTCATGCGTCAGTACTACGTTACGCCAGTCGGCATCCGGGGTCAGACCGCCTGCGGCGTTGATAGCGTCCATAACGGTCAGCGGAATGTTGGTGATCGGCTGCTGGCCCGATTTCGCTACTTCACCCGTCACATAGGCTTTCTGCGAGCGAAAAGATGCAATAGTGACTGCAACCTGAGGACTTTCGATAACAGAATCAAGCCGGGCGGTGATTTCATCACGTACCTGGCCAAGCGTCTTGCCTGCCACTAATAATTTACCCACATAAGGGTAAAAGATCGTGCCGTCAGAGTTTACCCAGTTGCCGGTATCGCTAGCGCTGCGATATTGCCCTGCTGGAGTCGTCAGTTCAGGGTGATCCCACACGGTGACCATCAATACATCACCAACACCGATGCGATACTGATAGCTCTTCAACTGCTCATCAAGGAAAGGATTGGCTTTTGACATGACGGTTACCGGACGCACCTGGTCGATCAAACCTGGCGTGATAGGGTAAACATTGACCATATTGTTCACGTCATAATCGCTGTCAGGAAGATCGATAACATCCTTTCCACTGGTGCTTAGACCCTGCCCCGGGATGATGGTACAGCCTGCTAACGCCCCGACAGCCAATGCCACGAGAGAAACCCTAAGAATACTCTTTTTCATTATATAAAATCATCTGTGGTTCAAATGGTTTAGTGTCAATCCGATTGCATTTCCGGCAATCTTATTAACGCGCGCTATCAATATTGTTTTTATCACGTCGTGAGAAGAGATAAAAACAGAATGTCGGCCCTAAAATGAACGTTGTTCTCAAAGGTGAGGTTTTTTCATCTCTGGTGGGCATTTCTTAACCATGCGGCTTAATAGCCGATGGGAACATCGCGATCCGTCGTCATGTTATAAAGTTGATATTTCCGTCCAAGCATCTGTCCACCGTCACGCGTCAGCGGCGTCCAGCTTATTGATGCGCGGCTGCGGGTTGGCGTTACGGTCATTAGATCCAACGGCACGGAGACATAGAACCCTTTACTGAACCCGCCTTCACCGTAGTCATCTTTCGACACGTTAGTGACTGCCGCCCAAGCCCCGACCGTGACGCCACTGTCGAAGCGTTTCGAGATATCGAGGGTGCCGCCTTTATCTTTCGCCAGATACTGGCCGAGGCTGAGTTTAAACAATACGTCATCAAATACCGGCGGTGTCCAGTAGCCAGTCAAATGACCGGTTGGCGCTTTGTAATCGATAAAGCGCATCATATTGTTCCAGTCACGCTGCTTGACGTAGTTGCCGTCAATGCCCACCGCCCAGTTGCTGTCCAGCGGACGATAGAGCACTTCTGCACCGGCACCACCGTACATGGTTTCCAGATAGCCGCCGTACACCTGGCCGTAGAAACCGTTACCCAAATAGCGCACATAGTTGCTTTGCAGGTTGTTGACGTAGACGTCATTTTCAACGTAATCGCGGATGTGGGTACGTACCGGCGGTAGATTTGAATCGCGGGGAGAATCTGTTGTTTTGAACTTATCATAGTTGTTATAGACGTTGGCAAAGACGCCGCCGTCCACCAACCAGTGATCGGTCAGCCAGTAGTTAGCACTGCCCATCACGCCAATCTGGAACATATAGAAGTTTTCCGGCCCGCCGAGAGACTGGCTGAGCACCGGCGAAATGGAGTAGCCGAAGCGGTCCGGACGGATGCGATAACCGCGTCCCAGCGCATCGGTATCAACCGGATTAATACGGCGCTGTTGCAGCGTCTCTTCATGCCCCAGCGGGTAACCTTCAAGCTGTTTACGCAGGCTGGCAACGCTGGTTTCGGTGGTGACCTGCGGCAGATGCTGCGATTTCTGGGTCACGCTGATAGTATCGACGCCCGCCGGTAAGTTATTCATCAGAATACGGTTCGCACGGTCGACGCCTTCACGGGTATCGCGATAGCGGTACTGCACGCCAGTCATATACAGCGTATTCCCGCGCTGGAGAATTTCTGGCTCGTCAAAACCAGCGTTGTATTTCAGCTGGGTTAACGCGCTCGCCGCGGTGGTGTATTGCAGGTTACTGGTCGGCGGCGCGGGCTGATAAGCCGGTTTTGGATTATCCCGCTGCGACGGTTTCAGATCGTTGAAATTGGTGCGCAGGGTAAAGCCAAACATCAGGGTATTGCCACGCTCATAGCTGAGATTGACATCTGCCCAGTCCGCGGCGCGATAAATCGCCCCTACGTTAAAGTGGCTGCGCTGGTCAAGCTTACCGGCAAAATCATCCTGATAATCGTTGCCATCATATTCCAGCTTCAGGCGCAGCGGCGTCCACGGCGTCTGATACTCTACCCCGCCAAAAATCGCTGCGGGTCCACGAAAGAGATCGGTAAAACTGATATCGCCCGCATCATGGGATTCTGCACGGGTGCAATATTTGTCGCTGGCACGGCAAAAAGGGTTAGAAATATTGCCGCTGTTACCGTTGTAACCCCAGCCGATGCCTAGTGAAAAATCAAACGGTCCCGCCATCTTACTGGCAACCAGATATTCGCCGTCAAATAAGCCGGTTCCTGAGATATCACGTTTACCAAATGACGTCTCAGGCAACCAAAAACCTTCTTCCCACAAGCGCACTTTAAAATCGAAGGATTTGTCTTTATAGGTTTGATCGCCGCTGAAGTCTTCATTCTGGCTGTACTTACGGGTACGTACGTCGGTATAGCGTATGGTGCCTTCCAGCCAGGGGAAAAGCGCGATCGACGTTGAGTAGAAGCGGTATTGATCGTTATCGCGGTAGTTGACGCTGAATTCGCCTTCTTTGGCAATACGTGCATTCGGAGTCTGCATCAGCCCGGTGCCGCCAAAATCAGACTGCGATGGCCCAATCGGGTCCGGATACGTCAGCACATTGGCATGACAGGCGCTGGATACGGCGATGGCCAGCAGGCTGACCAGATATTTTTTATTCATCAGTCAGGTATCCGGTGTGTCAGAACAGAGACAATTTGTTGATTTATTTTTTCGAATTCTCCAGGCGTAGCCCATGAGGAGAATCCCACCCAGATAATACTGCCCGGCTCAGGTTCAACGTGACGATGATTCCAGTACGCGACCGGCGCTTGCTGAACGCTGCCATCCGGGTGGATCACCACCGCGATATTGCGATCCGCGCCGGTCAGCCGTTCGCGTCCCGCCAGATAATCGCGCACGCTTCGCCCCACCTGCCAGCTGATTTTGCCGGTGCCTTCAATCGCGCCTAATAGCGTCACCGTGGTCGGACGCGCGGGAAGCCAGAGCGAATAACGCCCTTCAAGGCGAGGATTGTTTTCATCGCGGGTGCGCACCCGATCCGGGTCGAGGGGAACAAATTGACGCCCAGTCACCTTAATGGCCTGAAGCTGCTGAATGACGGTGCGAATGCTGGCAGCCTGGTCCACGCTTTCCGTCGCGGCCCAGGCATTAAGCTGTTGTAGCGTCTGCTGATACTGCTGCTGAATCACTGCCGTGGCCTGCGGTTCAGAAATCACCGCGCCCTGCCACCAAATCCCGGCAGGCAGGTTAGACACAGTGACGACCTGTGACAGCCTCTGTGCATGTTCAATGGTCAGCGTTTTACCAGAAGTGAGCGCGTGAACCGTGACCTGGCTATCTGCCCAGACAGGGCAACTGAGAGCCAGGATCCCAGCGCTGGTGAGTAATGTTTTTATTTTCATAGCGTCGCTGGTTTCAGGATAGTGAAGTCGACAGGAAGCACCCCTGCCCCTAACATCTGGCGGCCCTGACGAACCTGCCCGCTAACCGCGTCCACCCAGAAGGTGTTTTGCCAGTCGCGCGAAGGTGAATCCGTGTGGGCGGTTTCATGCCATACCAGACAGCGAACCCGTTTACCGGCAATGGTCAGGACGTCTTCACCGCCAGAGGTAAAGCGGGAGACCACGGTCGCAGAACGGTAGCGCTGATCCTCTGTCCAGCTAATAGTTCTGGTCCAGGTGGCTCCGTTTCTGAGCTGTCGGGCGTTGAGGAGGGGATCTTGCGGCTGATTACTGACATCAAGAAGGTTATCGGGCAGGTTAACGGTTTTCACTAACCGACCGCTTTTCGTCACCAGCATCGCTTTATCTTGCGTCAGCCATTTACGCTGGCCGTTCTCAAGATAACCCAGTACCACAAAAATGCGCTGACCATCGTTAATGCGCAGATACATGGTGTTATAAGGCAGAGATTCAATTTGCTGGTTAGAAACGGTAACGTCCTTCGCGCCGAAGAAGGTCGAATCCAGGGTATCAACAATGCTTTGCTGGCTGTGGGTGCAGCCCTGCATCAGCAGACAGGCCAGGATGAAGAGGAGTATGCGCACCAGAGGATCCCTTTCACAATGTGTTAATACAAAAAATAACCCCGGAGGAGCGGTTATTTGCACGCACTTATTCGCCAGAAGACCCCAAAAGAGGGTTTCCAGCCTTATACATAATTAGCAATAAAAATAGTTTTATGTGGGTATTATTTACTTTTTTAAGACGCCCGGCAAATCATATCTGCCGGGCATCTTATATACCATCCCACACTGTCAATTAACTGTACAGAAATTCAGTTAATTCTCAAGCTTAACGCGTTGTGGTGGTGGTAGTCAGGTTAACGCCAGAGCCGGAGCTGTCGTCATCGCTTGCCGCAACGGCAACTAACGCTACCAGACCTGCTACAGCAGTTGCAGTGACGATAGTGGTGGTGCCGATTGCGCCTGCTGCAGCGCCGCCGGACGTTGTTTCAGTCCCGGTGGCCGGAGCAGCAAACGTAGCCGGGCTAACGCCCGCCAGCGCCAACGCTGCGAGAACCGCACACATTGTCTTTTTCATTCACGTTCCTCATCATTCAACGAATGTAAAATTGATAGCCTGAAATCCAGGCAATATTAGCATACCATAACCTTCAGCTTTTGGGCTGAATAGCGGGCAGGCTACCGCCGTGGCTTAAAGCTACCACCCTGCACTAACTTCCTTTCTACCAGATCGGAAATCAGAAACCGGCAATTCACTATTTAATACCTTACAAGACATTCGTGAATGCCTTAACTCATTGAATTTATTTCAGTTATCTTAAAACCATATTAAATCAAAGCTTAATTCATTTGACTAAGCTCATCCCTAATACGCAGGCGAAAAAGATGACAGATCGCATGCATCTTTATAATTAGATAACTGAGTTTTTATTCAATGAAATGGTAGGATAAGTCTTAGTGACATGAAAAACAACAACCAGAAACGATGTTTCGACAAATCTAACAAATTAGGATGAGGTGACACACATCAACCGCGTTAATATACCGTTCAATTTTAAGGCAATCCTTTGTAAACCCTACTAAATCTGGCAGGTGAGTGGTTAAATGAAAATGTTTCAGGACTGCTCAGAACGTTGAGTACGCCGAATTTAAGCTATTAAGATTGCGCGTAGAACAAATATATTTTTTTGCAAGCTTATCGATATTATTTCGTTAATGCGCAAATTATGACAAATAGCGAAACGGATCTTAAGGCAATTACAATATCCGGGGAAATCGGCCATTCAGACGAGGCCGAAAAGCTGACAAGATGCAGAGTAATCAGGCACATTAGGTGCGCCTCTGGTATCTTAGTTAAGGTATAACCAGACGCGTAGTTGCGCTTCGGCCACGGCCTGTAATGTTGATATGGAGAAAGAATGAAACGAGTTAAACTACTGTTATTGGGCGTTGCATTAGGCGTGGCAACCTGTGTGAGCGCTGCCCCGCAAACGGCGGTGAAGGCACAGGGCACACAATCCTATGAGCTGAAAGAATTTTTTGCCGATTTTACCCATTTTACGATCGGTGACACGGTGCCCGAAATTTACCGTACCGAAGAATACAACATCAAGCAGTGGAAGCAGCGTAACCTGCCCGCGCCGGATGCCGGAAGTCACTGGACCTATATGGGCGGTAACTACGTGCTCATTACCGATACCGAAGGCAAGATATTGAAAGTCTATGACGGTGAAATTTTCTATCACCGTTAAGTTGTGATGGCTGCCCGCCAGGGCAGCCAGAAACCTTATACTGCGCGGAAGGCGATTTCGCTGGGGATCACTTCCCCCTGCCAGTACAGCTGCGCCGCTACGCGCCCTGCCAGCTGGCGATAGATAGCAGTAAATTCACTCTCAGGACGATGAATAACCGTTGGCGTGCCGTGGTCGAGATCTTCGCGCAGGCTGATATGCAGCGGCATTTGTCCCAGCAGTTGCGTATGATACTGCTCTGCCAGCTTCTCTGCGCCGCCTGTGCCGAAAATAGGTTCATGGTGCCCGCAGTTGCTGCACACATGCATACTCATGTTTTCGACAATCCCCAGTACCGGCACTTCCACTTTCTCAAACATCACAATGCCTTTTTTGGCATCAATCAGAGCGATGTCCTGCGGGGTGGTGACCACCAGCGCGCCGGTGACCGGAATGTTTTGCGCCAGCGTCAACTGGATGTCACCGGTGCCTGGCGGCATATCCAGTACCAGATAATCCAGATCCGGCCACAGCGTCTCCTGAAGCATCTGCATTAGCGCTTTGCTGGCCATCGGCCCGCGCCAGACCATCGCGTTATCATCCGTCACCAGATAACCAATGGAGTTTGTCGCCAGCCCGTGCGCGACAATCGGCGTCATATGCGTGCCGTCCGGCGAGGTTGGACGCTGATGCTCGGTGCCCAGCATTGTCGGGATGGAGGGACCATAAATATCGGCGTCAAGCAGGCCGACCTTCGCGCCTTCCGCCGCCAGCGCCAGCGCCAGATTCACCGCCGTCGAGGATTTCCCCACCCCGCCCTTGCCGGAACTGACGGCAATAATATTTTTTACGCCGTTAACGCCCGGCTGATTCTTCACGCGTTTCAGCGTGGCGACAGTATGAGACAGCTTCCAGTCAATCGCTTTCGCGCCGGTGATCCGTAAAAGCTCCGCGCTGGTTTGCTCTTTCAGATCCTCGAACGCGCTGGTCCAGACAAACGGCATCTGTAGTTCGATGTGGATGGTGTCATCCAGCCAGGCGACGTGATGCAGCGCTTTCAGCGTCGTCAGATTGTGTTTCAGTGTGGGATGCTGAAAATTTGCCAGCGTCCCGGCGACCATTGCTCGCAAGCGTTCCGGGGATTTGGCCTGGGATTGTTCGTTCATCCCGACTCCTCTGTTGTTGTTCTGAAAAAGACAGTGTAATTACCCAGTTTACCTCAGAGACGACAATTATTCATTTGTGGATAAATGCCCTTATCACTTGGCGCGGTAAATACCATTTTGGTACTATCAAAGCCCTTTTCATTACCAAAGAAGTAATACCCACTATGACTCAAGTCGCGAAGAAAATTCTGGTAACGTGCGCGCTGCCGTACGCCAACGGCTCAATCCACCTCGGCCACATGCTGGAGCATATCCAGGCTGATGTCTGGGTCCGTTACCAGCGAATGCGCGGCCATCAGGTAAACTTCATCTGCGCGGACGATGCGCACGGGACGCCGATCATGCTGAAAGCGCAGCAGTTAGGTATCACCCCTGAGCAGATGATTACCGAAATGAGTCAGGAGCATCAGACCGATTTCGCGGGCTTCGACATCAGCTACGATAACTATCACTCCACGCACAGTGATGAGAACCGTGAACTGTCGGAGCTTATCTATGGTCGTCTGAAAGAGAACGGTTTTATTAAAAACCGCACCATCTCTCAACTTTACGATCCGGAAAAAGGCATGTTCCTGCCGGACCGTTTTGTAAAAGGCACCTGTCCGAAATGTAAATCTGCGGATCAGTATGGCGATAACTGCGAAGTGTGCGGCGCAACCTATAGCCCGACCGAGCTGATCGAGCCGAAATCCGTGGTCTCTGGCGCGACGCCGGTGATGCGTGATTCTGAGCACTTCTTCTTCGACCTGCCCTCCTTCAGTGAAATGTTGCAGGCATGGACCCGCAGCGGCGCATTGCAGGAGCAGGTGGCGAACAAAATGCAGGAGTGGTTTGAGTCCGGCCTGCAACAGTGGGATATTTCCCGCGATGCGCCGTACTTCGGTTTTGAAATCCCGAACGCGCCGGGCAAATATTTCTACGTCTGGCTGGATGCGCCGATTGGCTACATGGGTTCCTTTAAGAACCTGTGCGACAAGCGCGGCGACACGACCAGTTTTGACGAATACTGGAAGAAAGATTCCGCTGCCGAGCTGTATCATTTCATCGGCAAAGACATTGTCTACTTCCACAGCCTGTTCTGGCCGGCGATGCTGGAAGGCAGCAACTTCCGCAAGCCGACGAACCTGTTCGTGCACGGCTACGTCACGGTAAACGGCGCGAAGATGTCCAAATCGCGCGGCACCTTTATTAAGGCGAGCACCTGGCTGAACCACTTTGATGCCGACAGCCTGCGCTATTACTACACCGCCAAGCTCTCCTCGCGCATTGATGATATTGACCTGAACCTCGAAGATTTCGTGCAGCGCGTTAACGCGGATATCGTTAACAAGGTGGTCAACCTGGCCTCACGCAACGCAGGCTTTATTGCTAAACGTTTTGACGGCGTGCTGGCATCTGAGCTTGCCGATCCGGCGCTCTACAAGACCTTTACCGATGCCGCGACGGTGATTGGTGAAGCCTGGGAAAGCCGCGAATTTGGTAAAGCCGTGCGTGAGATTATGGCCCTGGCCGATGTTGCCAACCGCTATGTCGATGAAAAAGCACCGTGGGTCGTGGCGAAACAGGAGGGTCAGGATGCGGAGTTGCAGGCAATCTGCTCAATGGGTATCAACCTGTTCCGCGTACTGATGACGTACCTCAAGCCGGTGATCCCAACGCTTGCCGAACGTGCAGAAGCCTTCCTGAATACTACCCTGGAGTGGGACGCTATTCAGCAACCGCTGTTGAGCCATAAGGTCAACACCTTTAAAGCGCTGTATAACCGTATCGACATGAAACAGGTTGACGCACTGGTAGAGGCGTCTAAAGAAGAAGTGAAAGCGATGGCGGCTCCGGTATCGGGCCCGCTGGCGGATGACCCGATTCAGGAAACCATTACGTTTGATGACTTCGCGAAAATCGACCTGCGCGTGGCGCTGATTGAAAACGCCGGGTTTGTTGAAGGCTCTGACAAGCTGCTGCGTCTGACGCTGGATCTGGGCGGTGAGAAACGTAACGTGTTCTCCGGCATCCGCTCCGCGTACCCGGACCCGCAGGTGCTGATTGGCCGTCTGACGGTAATGGTCGCCAACCTCGCGCCGCGTAAAATGCGCTTTGGCGTGTCTGAAGGCATGGTGATGGCCGCGGGCCCCGGCGGAAAAGATATCTTCCTGTTAAGCCCGGATGACGGCGCAAAACCAGGCCAGCAGGTGAAATAATACGTCCTTCAAGCGCCGCGCTCGCGGCGCTTTTTTTATCCCTGTTTCGACCTTTTCCTACGACGAACTCCGCTTCCGGACTGCGCAATATTTTAAAAAGGCTCTATGCTTTATTGCACTGGTGCGCGTTTGCGCTTCGCTACGCCACTTCAGGCGGTTATTTTTTAAACATTTTTTATAAAATGGAGTTTTCATGAAAGCATTAAATAAATTGTTGTCAGTCGCGTTTGCTTCGGCGCTGGTTATTTCCCTGGCGGGCTGCGGCGACAAAGAAGAAACCAAAACCTTTAACGCCAATATCAACGGCGCTGACATTAAAATCACCTACACCTATGAAGGTGATAAAGTTCTGAAACAGACTTCAGAGAATAAAATCAACTACTCCACCATCGGTGCGAAAAACAAAGAAGAAGCGGCACGCGTGCTGGATCCGCTGAGTGCAAAATATAAAAACATTCAGGGTGTTGATGAAAAATTAGATTACAAAGACACCTGGGCGGAAGAAACAGTCACCGTTGATATGGAAAAAGTGGATTTCAAAGCGCTACAGAGCGTTTCTGGTTCCATGGTAACAGGCGACACCAGCAAAGGTGTCAGCATGAAGCAAACGCAGACTATGCTTGAGTCAGCTGGCTTTAAAGAAGTGAAATAAGCCCTTTCAGGCCGGATTAAGCCCGGCCTGGTATTCTATTTGGCGGCGTGTTCACGCGCCGTTAGCCCGCGCAGAAAATAACGTAACATCTGATCGCCACATTCGCGGAAGTTTTTATGATCCGGCGCGCGCATCATGGCGGTAATTTCCGGCATAGAGACGCGGAATTTTTGCTCGGTCAGGATCGCCAGAATGTCATCGGTTTTCAGTGCAAACGCGATACGCAGCTTTTTCAGGATCACGTTGTTATTCACGCGACGTTCAACCGCCAGCGCGGGAGCTGACTCATCACGTCCGCGTTTGTCGTAAATCAGGCCGTTTAAAAAGCACGACAGCATGATGTCCGGGCAACGCACGAAGCCTTCTTCCTCTTCCTTACGCAGCCAGGGCACCAGTTGTTCTGCGGTCACATCCGCTTCCCCCAGCGCGAAAATACGCACCAGATCGTTATTGTTGTTCTTCAGAATGTAGCGGACGCTACGCAAAATATCGTTACTGACCATAGTGCCTTCGGTGATGAAAAAAATGCGGGAGCTAATTCTACACCAATTACAGCCCCAGCGCCTCTTTCAGGTTTTTCAGGTAGCGGCGACTGACCGGCACCGTCTGCCCGGCGCGTAACAGCAGTTCGGCCTGACCGTTCTCTTCCAGACGAATTTCTTTCAGGTGCGCCATATTCACCAGATACTGACGATGGCAGCGCAGCAGCGGCGTTCGGCTTTCCAGCGTGCGCAGCGTAAGTTCGGTGAATCCCTCTTTCCCTTCATGGCTGGTGACATACACGCCGCTCATCCGGCTGCTGACAAACGCGACGTCTTCCATCTGCAAAAGCCAGATCCGGCTGTGCCCGGTGCAGGGAATAAATTTCAGCGCCTGCTGATTCTCCGGCAGTACCGAGATGTCCTGCTCGCCGCGCTCCTGGCGCAGGCGGGTCAGAGTTTTATTGAGTCGCCCGGCTTCGATCGGTTTGAGCAGATAATCGAAGGCGTGCTCCTCAAACGCTTTTACGGCGTACTCATCAAATGCCGTCAAAAAGACCACCCACGGCCGATGCTCCGGGTCGAGCATGCCGACCATCTCCAGCCCGCTGATACGCGGCATCTGAATATCGAGGAACAGCACGTCCGGGCGCAACGTATGCACTGCGCCAATAGCCTCAACGGCATTCGCGCACTCGCCTACAATCTCAATATCATTTTCGTCCTGTAGCAGAATGCGCAGATTCTCGCGTGCTAACGGTTCGTCATCCACAATCAGCACTTTTAACATGCGTTTTCCTCCAGAGGCAGTCGCAGAGTAATGCGGGTGAAACATTCTGGCTCACAATTGACGGTAATGCCGCAGTCGTCACCAAAACGGGCGCGCAGACGTTTATCAACCAAGCTCATGCCCAGCCCGCTGGCACTGGCATCCGGGTGATAAAGCCCGGCATTATCTTCAATATCGAGCTGTAAATAACGTTGATACTGGCTGGCATGAATTCTGATTTCCCCGACGCCAAGATGCTGCGACGTGCCGTGCTTGATGGCGTTTTCCACAATCGGTTGCAGCGTAAAGGCAGGAAGCTGGAGATGCTCCAGCGATTCAGGTACAAAAAGCTGCACCTGAAGGCGCGACTGGAAGCGCGCTTTTTCGATTTGCAGGTAGGCATTCACATGTTCAATTTCATCCGCCAGGGTGACTATCTCTGAGGGTCGCTTGAGATTTTTACGGAAAAAGGTCGACAGATACTGGACCAGCTGGCTGGCCTGATCGCTGTCGCGGCGGATCACCGCCTTCAGCGTATTCAGGGCATTAAACAGAAAATGCGGATTGACCTGCGCGTGAAGCAGCTTGATTTCCGACTGGGTCAGCAACGCTTTTTGCCGTTCGTACTGGCCCGCCAGGATCTGCGCCGACAGCAGTTGTGCAATCCCCTCCCCCAGCGTGCGGTTGATGGAGCTGAACAGACGGTTTTTCGCTTCATAGAGTTTAATGGTGCCGATCACCCGCTGGTTTTCACCGCGTAGCGGGATCACCAGCGTCGAGCCCAGTTTGCACTGCGGATGCAGCGAACAGCGATACGGCACTTCGTTACCGTCGGCATACACCACTTCGCCGGTATTGATCGCCTTCAGTGTCCATTCGGATGAAATCGGACGACCTGGCAGATGGTGGTCGTCGCCGGTGCCGGTAAACGCCAGCAGCTTGTCACGGTCGGTGATAGCGACCGCGCCGATATCCAGCTCCTGATAGAGTACCTGCGCCACCTTCATGCTGTTCTCTTCGTTAAACCCCTGGCGCAGGATCCCCTCCGTGGAGGCGGCAACCTTGAGCGCCGTCGCCGAAAACGCGGAGGTATATTTTTCAAACATGGCGCGCTTGTCGAGCAGAATACGCATAAAGAGCGCGGCACCCACGGTGTTGGTGACCATCATCGGCGCGGCAATGCTATTAACCAGGTGCAGCGCATCCTGAAACGGGCGGGCAATCAGCAGAATAATCAGCATCTGTACCAGCTCCGCGACAAAGGTCACGGCCCCGGCCGTCAGCGGACTGAAGACGCGATCTGTTCGCCCCCGTTTGATCAACATGCTGTGGACCAGGCCACCCAATAAGCCCTCGACCATGGTGGAGATCATGCAGCTTAGCGCGGTCATCCCACCCAGCGAATAACGATGCAGGCCACCGGTCAGACCCACCAGGCCACCGACGACCGGCCCGCCCAGCAGCCCGCCCATTACCGCGCCAATGGCGCGCGTGTTGGCAATGGAGTCTTCAATGTGCAAGCCAAAATAGGTGCCGAGGATACAAAAAATGGAGAAGGTCACGTAGCAAAGCAGCTTGTGCGGCAGGCGTACCGTGACCTGGATCAGCGGTATAAACAGGCGCGTCTTGCTCATCAGCCAGGCGATGACCAGAAAAACACACATTTGCTGCAATAGCAGCAACACAAGATTAAATTCGTACATACCTGCCAACCACACTTTCTGAAAGCGCGTAACATACAGGTTGAAGGTTTAACTTTCTTTGAAGCGCGGCATAAAATCGAAAATTCGTGCGCCGGATCACTGAATGGGCGCACAAATGTACAAAAAACGCGCTATCTGAAACCTCTCCGCTTATCAGAACCAAAATTAATGGTTCATTAACACATCAGCTTCGCCGTATAATCTTTTGATTAACATAAGGAGCAAATTATGAGCATAGCCAAAATGGGCATCATCACCCTTTTTGTGGTCATGGCCGTGAGCGGCATCGGCGGCGTCATGCTGGCCGGATACACCTTTATTGTGCATGGCGGTTAAGATAACGTCCCAGCCGCTCAAATCCGCGATCGACAATCACCGCCGCCAGCGCGACCAGGATCGCGCCCTGGATAATATACGCCGTATTGAATCCGCTCAGACCGATAATAATCGGTGTGCCTAGCGTACTGGCCCCGACCGTCGAGGCGATGGCCGCCGTACCGATATTAATAATAATCGAGGTGCGGACCCCGGCAAGGATCACCGGTGCCGCCAGCGGTAACTCGACTTTTATCAAGCGCTGCCAGCGATTCATCCCCATGCCTTCTGCCACGCTGGTAACGCCTGCGGGCACCGCAGCCAGCCCGGCTAAGGTCCCCTGTAAGATCGGTAACACACCGTAGAGAATCAGTGCGATAATGGCCGGCTGCTGACCAAAGCCCATCACCGGGACAGCAATCGCCAGTACCGCAACCGGCGGAAAGGTTTGCCCGATGGCCGCAATCGTCTCGACCAGCGAGCGAAATTCCCGTCCTGCCGGGCGCGTGACCAGGATGCCGGCCCCGACGCCAAGCACGATAGCCACCAGGCTTGACACGCCCACCAGCCAGAAATGGGCCAGCGTCAGCGCCAGAAAGCTCTCCTGTTGATAGACCGGCCGCGGCAGTTGCGGGAATAAGGCGCTGAATAGTCCCTCACTGTGCGGTAGGCCGACCAGTAGCGCGATAAAAAGCACCATCAGCCACAGTAACGGATCACGGATGAGTTTCACCGGCCCCCTCCTCACGCAGCAGATCGTCGAAATGGAGGTTGCCGCAGAATCGGCCCTGACCGTCGACCACCGGTAATACCAGGCACTGACGAGCAACAAAAGCGGAAAGCGCCTCGCGTAATGTCATGGTATCCAGAACGGGTTCACCCTCCACCGGCTCACCGTGGCGCAGATAATCCCGCACCGCACGCAGAGACAGCAGGCGGACGCCCAGCTCGCTGCGGCCAAAAAACTCACGTACGAAGTCATTTGCCGGGTGGGTCAGCATTTGCAGAGGCGTACCCTGTTGTACTACCTCGCCGTTATCCATCAGGATCAGATGATCCGCCAGCCGCAGCGCTTCATCGATGTCATGAGTAACCAGCACAATGGTGCGCCCCAGCAGGCGATGGATGCGGCTCATCTCTTGCTGTAGCGCACCGCGCGTCACCGGATCGAGTGCACCGAACGGTTCGTCCATCAGCAAAACATCAGGATCGGCCGCCAGCGCCCGCGCCACGCCCACGCGCTGCTGCTGTCCGCCGGAAAGCTGGTGCGGAAAACGTTCGCGCAGCGACGGATCCAGCCCCAGCAGGGCCATTAATTCATCAATACGCGCGTTAATGCGCTTGCGATCCCACTTTATCAGTTGCGGCACGGTGGCAATATTTTGCGCCACCGTCCAGTGGGGAAAGAGGCCAATGGACTGGATGGCATAACCCATCCGCCGACGCAGCGCCAGCAGCGGCAGCTGGCCAATGTCTTCCCCGGCAAAACGGATGGTACCGCTGTCGTGTTCGACCAGGCGATTAATCATCTTCAGGGTGGTGGATTTCCCCGAGCCTGACGTGCCGATGAGGACCGAGAACGCCCCCTCTTTCAGATGCAGGTTGAGGTTTTTTACCGCGTCCTGCCCGGCAAACGATTTGCTTACCTGGTTAAATTCAATCATGCGCACGTTCCTTAAGCAGTGCACTCCACAGGCCGAATAGCGCGTCTACCACGACGGCCAGCGCAATAACCGGAATAACGCCCAGCAACACCAGATCAAGCGCGCTACTGAGTAGCCCCTGGAATACCAGCGCGCCGAATCCTCCCGCCCCGATCAGCGCCGCAATCACCGCCATCCCAATGGTCTGCACGGTGACCACGCGTAATCCGCGGATCAATACCGGCAAGGCCAGCGGCAACTGGACGCGGAAAAAACGCTCGCGGGGGCTCATGCCCATTGCGGCGGCGCTTTCCAGAACGTCGCGCGGCACCTGCCCCATCCCGGCCACCACGCCGCGGACCAGCGGCAATAAGGCGTAGAGCACCAGCGCAATGAGCGCGGGCGTTCTGCCGGTTCCGGCCACGCCGATTTTTGCCAGCAGCGGAAAATGCTGCACCAGCCCGGCCAGCGGCGCAATCAGCAGGCCGAACAGCGCAATAGAAGGGATGGTCTGGATGATATTTAATACCGTAAACACCGGGGCCTGGCGCGCAGGATGGCGATAGCACCACAGCCCCAGCGGCACACCAATCAGCAGGCCGGGCAACAGCGTGCCGAACAGTAGCGTCAGATGTTGTAATAACGCGTCGTTAAACACGTCCTGACGGTTGGCGTACTCTTTCATCAGCGAGAGCTCATTAAGAGCGCCAGATCCCAGCAGCACCAGCGGTAGCAGCCAGACCTGCGCATTTAACAGCCAGCGCCATGTTGCTTTATCCGTAAGCCGCCGAATGGTATCACTCAGAATGAGCAGCGAAAGCGCCAGCCAGAGCCACAAGCCGCTTCCCGGCGAGGTACGCGCCAGCGGACTGCCGGTCTGCGCCAGCCAACTGGCAGATTTTCCTGCGCCCCAGATCAGGGCGATAAAGATCAGCTCAACTGCCAGCAACGTTATCACCAGCGACAGGCGGCCACGCAGGAAACTCAGGAGGATTAACCCCAGCGGCACGACCAGCAGCCAGAGCGGCGGAAACGCCCAGATCTGCCAGAGTGCGCGACCTTCCCCGGAAACCAGCCGGTTGGGAGCATAATTCACAAATGGCAGCGCTGCCGCCACCAGCGAAATCATCGCCAGCAGCAGCAGCACGCGGTTTTGACATTTTATATGCACAACGCCGTCCGTGTTATTTCACCAGCCCTTTTTCCTTCAGATAGTCGGCAGCGACTTTCTTCGCATCCAGACCTTCCACGGCAATTTTGGCATTCAGCGTTTGCAGCGTTTTTTCATCCAGGCTGGCGAAAACCGGCTTAAGCCACGCGTCCATCTGCGGATATGCCTTCAGCACGGCGTCACGCACTACTGGCGTCGGGGCATAGATCGGCTGCACGCCTTTCGGGTCGGTCAGCGTTTGCAGGCCCAGGGCCGCCACCGGACCGTCTGTGCCGTAAGCCATCGCCGCATTCACGCCGGAGGTTTGTTGCGCGGCAGCCTTGATGGTCACCGCCGTGTCACCACCCGCCAGCGACAGCAGCTGGCTCTGATTGAGCTTGAAATCGTAGGCTTTTTCAAAAGCAGGCAGTGCGTCCGTACGTTCGATAAATTCTGCGGAGGCCGCCAGTTTGAAGGTGCCGCCCTCTTTTAAATAGCGGCTGAGATCGCTTAATGAAGTGAGTTTATTTTTCGAGGCGAGATCCTGGCGCACCGCAATGGTCCAGGTATTGTTGGCTGGCGCAGGAGTCAGCCAGACCAGCTTGTTCTTCTCCGCATCCAGCTGCTTCACTTTCTCATAGCCTTGTTGCGCATTTTTCCACGCCGCGTCATTTTCCAGCTTAAAGAAAAACGCGCCGTTGCCGGTATATTCCGGATAAATATCCAGCTCGCCGGAGGTGATCGCGCCACGCACGACCGGCGTAGTGCCTAACTGAACTTTATTAACCGTTTTAACGCCGTGGCTTTCCAGAACCTGCAAAATAATATTGCCCAGCAGCGCCCCTTCGGTATCAATTTTGGAGCCTACTTTCACCGGTTCTGCTGCGTGTAGCGGCAGGCTTATTGCGGAGAATAATGCGATAGCGCTAAGCGTTCCCTTGAATGTCATCATCTGCTTTTCCTCGTTATTTTACGACCCACTTACAGGGGCTTAAGAGAAAAGCGTAGACGAAAAAAGGGCATTTAACCTTTAAATGATGTGCGGCCCTCCCGCTTTAACAACAAACGGGAGGGCCAGCAAGGGAAATGGAATGCTGCGGGTTTACAGCAGTTCAAATTCTCCCTGCTTCACGCGAGCGGAATCCACGCCAATAAAGACGTTGAATTTGCCCGGTTCAGCATCGTATTTCATTTTCTGATTCCAGAACTTCAGCGCCTCAACGTCAATCGGGAAGCTGACGGTCTGCGTTTCGCCTGGCTTCAGCGTGACTTTCTCAAACCCTTTCAGCTGTTTTACCGGACGGCTCATCGAGGCGGTGACATCCTGTAAATACATCTGAATAACCGTCGCCCCTTCACGTTTACCGGTATTGGTGACCTCAACGCTGGCGGTAACGCTGCCGTCGCGCTTCATGGTCGGCGCGGAGAGTTTCACGTCAGAGACGGTAAAGGTGGTGTAGCTCAGACCGTAGCCGAACGGATACAGCGGGCCGTTTGCCTCGTCAAAATAGCGCGAGGTGTACTTATTGGGTTTGTCGGCGTTATAGGGACGACCAGTGTTCAGATGGCTATAATACACCGGGATCTGCCCTACCGAACGCGGGAAGGACATCGGCAGTTTACCGGACGGGTTGTAATCGCCAAACAGCACATCGGCAATCGCATTGCCGCCTTCGGTGCCCGCGAACCAGGTTTCGAGGATCGCATCGGCCTGCTGATCTTCTTTCACCAGCGCCAGCGGACGACCGTTCATCAACACCAGTACCAGCGGCTTACCGGTGGCTTTCAGGGCGCTAATCAGATCGCGCTGGCTCTGCGGAATAGTGATATCCGTACGGCTGGAGGCTTCGTGCGCCATGCCCTGCGCCTCGCCCACTACGGCCACGACGACATCAGACTGATTCGCTGCCGCTACGGCTTCGTCGATCATCGCTTTCGGCGTACGCTCATCGACCTGCACCGCAGGCTCGTACTGGTTAAGGAAGGTCACGATGTCTTTGTCGTTAGTAACGTTCGCCCCTTTGGCAAAGATCACTTTCCCCTGATCGCCCATCACGTTTTTGATGCCGGTCAGCACGGTCACCGACTGGTCAACGACGCCTGCGGCCGACCAGCTCCCCATCACGTCACGCTTGCTGTCGGCCAGCGGCCCCACCACGGCCACGGTCGCCGTCTTTTTCAGCGGCAGCGTGTCCAGACGGTTTTTCAGTAGCACCAGACTTTCGCGCGCCACGCTGCGGGCGTCCTGACGGTGCAGACGGCTTTCGGCATTGGTATCTTTCGGATCGGAATCTTTCGGCCCCAGATGGCTATAAGGGTCGTTGAACAGCCCCATATCATATTTGACGTTCAGCACGTGGCGGGCCGCGTCGTCCAGTTCCGCCATCGGGACTTTGCCGGACTTCACCAGCCCCGGCAGGTACTTACTGTAATACTCGTCGCTCATGCTCATGTTAATGCCCGAGTTGAGCGCCACACGCACCGCATCTTCCGGATCGGCGGCGGTACCGTGTTTGATCAGTTCTTTAATCGCCCCGTGATCGGAAATGGTGATGCCCTTAAAGCCCCATTCATCGCGCAGCAGATCTTTCAGCAGCCAGGAATCTGACGACGCCGGCGTGCCGTTTAGCGAGTTCAGCGCCACCATCACGCCACCGCTACCCGCGTCCAGCGCGGCTTTATACGGCGGCATATAGTCGTTGAACAGTCGCTGCGGGCTCATATCGACGGTGTTGTACTCTTTCCCGCCCTCGACCGCACCGTAGGCGGCGAAATGTTTCACGCTGGTCATGACTGAATAGCGATCCGCCGGGCTTTTCCCCTGCATTGCTTCTACCATGGTTTTACCCATGATGGAGGTCAGGTAGGTATCTTCACCAAAGCCTTCCGAGGCGCGGCCCCAGCGCGGATCGCGCGAAACATCGACCATCGGTGCCCAGGTCATATTCAGGCCATCGTCCGCCGCTTCATACGCTGAAACGCGACCGACGGTTTTCACCGCGTCGAGATCAAAGGTCGAGGCCAGCCCGAGGCTTATCGGAAAAACGGTGCGCTGGCCGTGCACCACGTCATAGGCAAAAAACAGCGGGATCTTCAGGCGGCTGAGTTCCATCACCTGATCCTGCATTTTACGAATGTCTTCGCGCGTCACGGTATTAAAAATCGCGCCGACCTGCCCCTCTTTAATCATCTCGCGAATGGCTTCTTTCGGGTTATCCGGCCCGACGCTGATAAGCCGCAACTGACCAATTTTTTCATCCACTGTCATTTTTTTGAGCAGCTCAGTGACGTAAGCGTCACGGGCTTCCGGGGTCAATGGATGCTGGTTTTTGACTTCCTCTGCCAGCGCGGGATAACACGCCAGACTCACAGCGACACCTACAGAACACAGCCATTTCATATGGTTTACTCTCTTATGCTAAAGCCGGGGGAGCGGCCTAATCCGTGCGAAGATCGCAGTTTGCCATAATCGTAACCGCGGTTGCAGTATCTTGCCTCGCTTATTCTCTTATTTTTCTGGCGTTTTTCTCCGCCGCCCCGGTTTTCTCAGGCTATTCTTAAAGACGTTTATTTGTCCCACCACAAGGAGTGGAAGATGCCGTCTACAACTCATCATGATAATCACGCGCTACTCAACGAACTGACCCGCCTGGTGGGCCACTCTCATCTGTTAACCGACCCGGCGAAAACCGCCCGCTACCGCAAGGGCTTCCGTTCCGGCCAGGGCGAGGCGCTGGCCGTCGTTTTCCCCGGCAGCCTGCTCGAACTATGGCGGGTATTAAGCGCCTGCGTGCAGGCCGATAAAATTATTCTGATGCAGGCGGCGAATACCGGCCTGACGGAAGGTTCGACGCCGAACGGCAACGATTACGATCGCGACATTGTTATTATCAGTACCCTGCGACTGGATAAACTTCAGCTACTGGATAATGGCGAGCAGGTACTGGCATTTCCCGGCACCACGCTGTATTCGCTGGAAAAAGCGCTCAAGCCGCTGGGACGCGAGCCGCATTCGGTGATCGGCTCCTCCTGCATTGGTGCCTCGGTGATTGGCGGCATCTGCAATAACTCCGGCGGCGCGCTGGTACAGCGCGGACCGGCCTATACCGAGATGTCGCTGTTTGCCCGTATTGATGAAAATGGACGCTTACAGCTGGTCAATCATCTGGGCATTGAGCTGGGGCAAACGCCGGAGCAGATCCTCAGTAAACTGGACGATGAACGCATCACGGCTGGCGATGTGCGCCACGATGGGCGTCACGGACACGACAACGACTACGTGACCCGCGTACGTGATGTCGAGGCGGACACGCCTGCCCGCTATAATGCCGATCCGGATCGCCTGTTTGAATCTTCCGGCTGCGCGGGCAAGCTGGCGGTTTTTGCCGTGCGTCTGGATACCTTTATGGCGGAAAAAAATCAGCAGGTGTTTTATATCGGCACCAACCAGCCCGACGTGCTCACCGACATTCGCCGTCATATTCTGGCCAATTTCACCCATCTGCCGATTGCGGGTGAATATATGCACCGCGATATTTACGATATTGCCGAGCGGTACGGGAAAGATACGTTCCTGATGATCGACAAACTCGGCACCGACAAAATGCCGCTGTTCTTTACTTTGAAAGGCCGCACCGACGCGCTGCTGGAAAAGGTCTCGCTGTTTAAGCCGCATTTTACCGATCGCACGATGCAGAAGCTGACCCGCGCCTTCCCTTCGCATTTGCCGCCGCGCATGAAAAGCTGGCGCGATAAGTATGAACATCATCTGCTGCTCAAGATGGCGGGCGATGGGGTTAACGAGGCGCAACACTGGCTGAGCGAATACTTTAAAACCGCCGAGGGCGATTTCTTCGCCTGTACGCCGGAAGAAGGCAGCAAAGCGTTCCTGCACCGTTTTGCCGCGGCGGGCGCGGCGATCCGCTACCAGGCGGTACATGCCGATGAGGTGGAAGATATTCTGGCGCTGGATATCGCCCTGCGACGCAATGATACCGAGTGGTTCGAACATCTGCCGCCGGAGATCGACAGCCAGCTGGTGCATAAGCTCTACTACGGTCACTTTATGTGTCACGTTTTCCATCAGGATTACATCGTCAAAAAAGGCGTCGATGCGCATCACCTGAAGGAGCAAATGCTGGAGCTGCTGCGAGCACGCGGTGCGCAGTATCCTGCCGAGCATAACGTCGGCCATCTTTACGAGGCGGCGGAGAGTTTAAAAACGTTTTATCGCAAGAACGACCCGACAAATAGCATGAACCCGGGGATTGGCAAGACCAGTAAACAGAAGTACTGGGGCGAAGGCACTTCTGCCACACAAAAGCCTGCTGAAACCGCAGAGAGTGTGCCGACGCCGCCACCTGCCGTTTGAGTTTTTGTCGTTAGTCGTAATAAAGTGGTTCAACGTGCCAGAGACGGTGTTCTCTGGCTTTTTGTTTTGAGGAGCTTGCGTTATGTCTGCGGTTGACGTTTTGAACGGCGTGGATGTTGAAGTCCGTGATGCCCTGCCCGACGATGTTCATGCCATTGCCGCGCTATATGCCTGGCATGTGCTGAACGGCCGGGCCTCTTTTGAAGAAACGCCGCCTTCGGTGGAAGAAATGCGCGAGCGGATGGAGAACGTCGCAGCGCAGGATCTGCCGTGGCTGGTGGCGCTTTATCGCGGCGTGGTCGTGGGGTATTGCTATGCGACCCAGTATCGTCCGCGTCCCGCCTACCGTTTCACCATCGAAGAGTCGATTTATATTGATACGACGATGACCGGGCGCGGTATCGGCACGCGCCTGCTGTCGCAGTTGATTGCACGTTGTGAACAGGGACCGTGGCGGCAGATGCTGGCCGTGGTGGGTGACGGGCATAATAATCCCGGCTCGCTAAAGCTGCATCAGCAGCAGGGGTTTGAGGTTGCCGGACGGTTGCGCAGCGTGGGATATAAAAAAGGTGACTGGCGCGATACGTTGATTATGCAGCGCGCGCTTAATGACGGTGACTGGACGCTGCCGGAGTAGGATTCGGTGGGAGTAAGGCGGGAATCGGCCACGGTGCGCATGATGCCGGGTGGCGGCTTCGCCTTACCCGGCCTACGAAAACAGCATCGCAACATTGTAGCCCCGGTAAGCGCAGCGCCACCGGAGCTACCACAGCACCGTAGGCCCGGTAAGCAAAGCGCCACCGGGCAAAGTGGCACATAGCCTGCGTCACGACACCACGGGTTAATCGTTTTGCGCGGTGAAATCCGTACTGGCCATCTGCGCCGCCTTCTGCTTTTTATAGCTCAGCGCCGAGGCCGGAACCGGCATGACTTTCCCCGTCTCAATCCAGGTTTTCAGGCGGCTGGCGTCGGCAAAGTGGGTATATTTGCCAAACGCATCCATCACCACCAGCGCCACCGGGCGTTGGTTGATCAACGTGCGCATCACCAGACAATGACCCGCCGCGTTGGTAAACCCGGTCTTGGTCAACTGGATATTCCAGTTATCGCGATAGACCAGGTGGTTGGTGTTACGGAACGGCAGCGTATAGGCCGGGTTCGAAAACGTCGCCATATCTTCGCGCGTAGTGCTGAGTTGACCAATGAGCGGATACTGCTTGCTGGCAATCAACAGCCGGGTTAAGTCGCGAGCCGTGGAGACGTTTTTAATCGACAGTCCAGTCGGCTCCACGTAGCGCGTGTGGGTCATCCCCAGCGCTTTCGCTTTTGCATTCATCGCCCGAATAAACGCATCGTAGCCGCCCGGATAATGGTGCGCAAGGCTCGCCGCCGCACGGTTTTCCGATGACATCAGCGCCAGCAGCAGCATATCTTTACGGCTGATTTCGCTGTTCAGGCGCACGCGCGAATAAATTCCCTTCATTTTTGGCGTATGGCTGATATCCACCTTCAGTTTTTCATCCAGCGGCAGATGCGCATCCAGCACCACCATCGCCGTCATCAATTTGGTGATAGATGCAATGGGACGCACTAGATCCGGATGGCTGGCGTAGATCACTTTATTGGTCTGAAGATCAACAATCATCGCACTACCGGAGGCGATTTCCGGCTGTAACGCCGTAGCGGCCGCAGCCGTTTTGGCACTGACCTGTGGTGCGAAAACCACCGGGAGCATTAGCGCAAGGCTAAGCAAAGAAACGCGTAATTTCGGCATGATGAGATTCTGGTAGTTATATGCACAGGTTATGTTTTTGGGGCGTGATTCATTATAGATATCAATACAAAACACGCCTGCGCATCATACCCGCCGGGAAAAGGCTCCGCCAGAGAAGAATCATGTCCAAATACTGCACGGCGAGCGCGTCTACCCGCCGCACAGCATTTGTCAGATCAGATGATAGCCATAGCCCCACAGCAGGACCGTCAGGGCCAGCAGAACTTCAAGCACCAGCACGCCGATAGCCAGCGTAGAGCTGGAAAAACTCAGCCCCTCTTCTTTGTTGATATTAAGGAAGGTCGGGATGCCCAGATAGAGTAAATAACCGGTATAAAACAGCGCGGCCGTGCCCACCAGCGCACACAGCCAGACCAGCGGATAGAGCGCCACGATACCACTCAAAAAGATTGGCGTGGCGACGTAGCCCGCAAATACCATACAGCGTGCCAGCGAAGGGCGATGCGGATAGTTACGCGCCATCCACCAGATCACCCTGCCCATCACCGCCACCCCCGCCAGCATCAGCCCGTAGAAAAGGATTGCCAGCGCAAAAGCAGTAAACAGCGACAGCCGGACCACGTTATTTTCACCAAAATTCCAGCCAATTTGCGTCGTACCAATAAACGCGCAGATAACCGGGATGGCCGCCATGATCAGGACGTGATGGGTGTAGTGATGCGAAACCGTTTCGTTTTCGCGCTTAATAGCCTGCATTTCGCGATTAGGATGGGAGAGAAGTCCCCAGACATGGTTCATATGATCCCCTCTTCTCAACGTGATACGACTGTGGCTTAAGTATAATGCACATCAATAGATTATTTTATGTACAGTTCAAAAATGCTTATCCCTCTTTGCCTGCAACATTTCGCATAGCGATTATGCTTGTTGGGTGCGGTACAGAGAGGAGAGATGTTTAACGCATGGATATCAATTTGTTAATTACGGAGTATGGCTACGCTGCCCTGACGATTGGCAGTCTGGCAGAGGGAGAAACCATTACGCTGCTGGGTGGCGTTGCGGCCCACCAGGGGCTGCTGAAGTTTCCGCTGGTGGTGATTGCCGTTGCGCTGGGCGGGATCATCGGCGATCAGTTGCTCTATTTTTTAGGCCGCCGGTTCGGCAACCGCATCCTGGCGCGTTTCAGCGGGCATCAGGATAAAATCGACCGTGCGCAGCGGCTGATCCAGCGCCGTCCGTGGCTGTTTGTGATTGGTAGCCGTTTTATGTACGGTTTCCGCATTATCGGCCCCCTGCTGATAGGTGCCAGTCGTCTGCCGCCGACGCTGTTTCTGCCGCTCAACATTGCGGGCGCAATTGTGTGGGCGCTGATTTTCACCACCCTTGGCTATGTCGGTGGTGAAGTGATTGGGCCGTGGCTGCATCATTTCAATCAGCATTTAAAACATCTGGTCTGGCTGGGTATTGCTGTCGCGCTGGTCGTGGGTGTGCGCCTGTGGTTAAAACACCGGCAGAAACGGCAGTAGTTGCTGCCGTTACCGGGGCAAGATTTATTTCAGTCCTGCAAACTGCGGGTTTACCAGCATAAAACCACCGTCAACAATAAACGACTGGCCGGTCGTGTAGGTCGCATATTCCGAGCACAGCCATGCTACCAGACTGGCAATTTCTTCCGTTTTACCCGGACGCGTCAGCGGGATAGTGGGCATGGAGCCGGGTTTTGCATCGTCATCGCTCATATCATTCATGGGCGTGGCGATAGCGCCCGGCGCAACAGAATTGACCAGAATATTGTGTTTGACCAGTTCCAGCGCCATCGATTTGGTCAGCCCACCAAGCGCATGTTTGGCGGACGTGTAGGCACTGGCGTCAGGCAGAGGAGAATGTTCATGCACGGAGGTAATGTTAACAATGCGTCCTCCCTCCCCCTGCTCTACCATTTTTCTGGCGGCAATCTGCGAACAGAGAAATGCGCCTTCGACGTCTACCGTAAAAATCGCCCGCCAGTCCTCCAGCTTGACGTCAAGGAACGCATCTTTGGTCATCATGCCCGCGTTGTTGACCAGCACATCAATACGGCCAAACTGTTTAATCAGCGTTTCCAGCGCCTGCGTGCCCTCCGGCAGCTTGCTGAGATCCAGCTGTACCGCAATGGCTTTGCGGCCCAGCGCCTCAACTTCTTTTACCGTCCCCTGCGCGCCCTTTTCATCCGAGTGCCAGGTCACGCCGATGTCATATCCGCCTTTAGCGAGAAATAACGCGCACTGCTTACCAATGCCGGAATCCGACGCGGTGACTACTGCAACTTTGTTTGCCGCCATACTGACCTCCCGTTAAGTTCAGGAGGTAAGTATAGAAAACCCCGGCGAAGTCTGGGGGTCAGGATGAGAAATGATAGCCGCCGCCCAGCGTAGAAGTCAGCTGGATAGAGGCATCCAGCCACTGTCCCTGCAATTTCAGGCCGTTAATCTGCTCCTCAAGGGCCGGAATGCGCGCCTGGTTGACGCGAGATCCTGCAATCAGACCGGCTTTCAGTCGCGCCTCTGCCAGTGCCACAATGCGCGATGCATCCTGCTGCACCTGCTTCTGACGCGCACTTTTCTCCATCAGCGTTTCAACCTGCGTGGCGCTGCGGGCAACCTGATTCACCGCGTCAACCACTGCCTTATTGTAATTAGCGATGGAGAGACCGTTTTGGGCGCTGGCGATATCCAGATTCGCATTCAGCCGACCACTATCAAAAATCGGCAGCGTCAGCCCCGCCGTCACGCCCATTTGTTGCGCGGAGTGACGGAACAGATCGCTGAGGTGCAGCGCGTCCTGCTGTAAAAACGCCATCAGGTTAATGTCCGGGTAAAACGCCGCTTTGGCGGCATCCACCTCTTTTAATGAGGCTTCGATGTACCAGTGAGCGGCCTGCAAGTCCGGTCGACGCGCCAGTAATTCATAGCCAAGGCTGGCAGGCATTTTGGTCTGTACGGCCGGCAGCGGCACGCTGTGCAGGGCAAGCGTTGATGACTGTCCATTGGTCAATGCCAGCAGGCGGGCTTCGATAATTTTCATATTACCGGCAACTTCCGCCAGCTTTTGCTGGGTTTTCCCCGCACTGATATCGGTTTCCGCACCTTCAACAGAAGAGGTGATCCCCTGCTGATAGAGCTCGCGATCGACAGCAACAATCGCCTCCTGCTGCTGTTCAATATTGCTGAGCACCGTTTTAATGGCCGCTTCGGTCTGCCATTCCCAGTAGAGACGCGCCACGCTGCTGGCCAGTAACTGCTGCGTCTGCTGTAGTTCAGCATCACGCGCACGCACCAGGCCGATGCGGCCTTCCACTTCAGCACGATTTTTGCCCCACAAATCCAAATCCCAGCCGGCTGTCAGACCAAAGGTACCGTTGGTGTACCACGGCCCGGTGGTCCCGGCGGCCGGATCGGTGAGCGCGAAGGGTCCCATCAAACCCTCCGCCGACATTTTTTGCCGCTCAACGTCGGATGAGAAATTCACCGCCGGACCGTCTGCGGCCTCCGCCATTCTCGCCTGCGCTTCCGCCAGCGCAATACGCTGTTGCGCCACTTTTAAATCGGGCGCGTTGGCCAGTGCGCGCGTAATTAGCGCGTCAAGCTGCGGGTCCTGATATTGCTTCCACCACTGGCTTTGCGGCCAGCCGTTTTGTAACGCAGCCGGTAACGTGCTGCTCACCGACACCGCCGGGGTTTGGGGTGTGATCCCGGCGTTAACATCATGCGAGGGCGCGCAGCCCGTCAGGGAAAGAACCAGCGGCAGGACTGACATTGCAGTCAAAATCAGGGGACGATTCATAACGTATTTTTACGAGATAATAAGGAGGCGGCAAGATTACGTGGCGGGTGAGAATTTTTTTTAGTAACGCGTGGCAATGAACAAATGGACATAAAAAGAAATAGTTAGCAAATTATTCACCAAACAAATAATTAACAGGCTATTCAATTAACAAAAGTGTCATTTGGCGAGGCACAATTTCTCTGCTTTCCTATACTTGATGTGAATACTACAAAGAGGGAATGCGCGATGAAAATTTTACTATGGGCGATTTTAGTTATTTTTCTGATTGGACTGTTGGTCGTAACTGGGGTGTTTAAGATGATTTTCTGATAGTTATCGCCCTCCTGTGCGGGGGCGATAGTTTTCATGACCAGCGTTCAATGACCCGCGCAATGGACGTCGAATCCTGAAACGTCCGAATGGCCGTAAACAGATCCAGCGCCTCATCATATTCTTTACGTAAATATCCCAGCCACTGTTTTATGCGAGCGACATGGTATAAGCCGGTGTCGTCCTGCTTTTCGAGGCGGGAATATTTCCGCAGTAGTTCCACCACCTCAGGCCAGGGCATACGCGGCTCGTTATATTTGACCACCCGGCTAAGGTTTGGCACGTTCAGCGCCCCGCGACCGATCATTAGCGCATCGCATCCGCTGGTCTGCAAACAAGCCTGAGCGCTTTCCCAGTCCCAGATTTCACCGTTGGCGATCACCGGAATGGTCAGCCGCTGGCGGATGTCGCTAATCGCCTGCCAGTTAATCCGCTCCGCTTTATAGCCATCTTCTTTTGTGCGGCCGTGCACCGCCAGTTCGGTTGCCCCGGCCTGCTGTACCGCATCGGCAATTTCAAACTGGCGATCGCCGCTGTCCCAGCCAAGCCGGACTTTTACCGTCACCGGTAAATGCGCGGGCACGGCGTCGCGCATCGCTTTGGCTCCCTGATAAATCAGTTCCGGATCTTTTAGTAGCGTTGCTCCGCCTCCGCTGCCATTCACCGCTTTGGACGGACAGCCGCAGTTGAGGTCAACGCCGAACGATCCCAGTTCAACGGCACGCGCCGCATTTTCTGCCAGCCAGTGTGGATACTGGCCCAGCAGTTGGATACGCACCAGGGTGCCAGACGAGGTACGGCTCTGGTGATGCAGTTCCGGACACAGTTTATAGAATGATTTGACCGGCAATAGCTGATCTACCACCCGCAAAAATTCGGTGATGCACAGATCGTAATCGTTAACCTCGGTCAGCAGCTCTCGCACCAGTGAATCGAGCACGCCTTCCATCGGCGCGAGGAGTACACGCATATCTTTACCCGTAAAAAAAGAGACGCTATGTTAGCGTCGCTGAGGTTGATGCCAAACCGTCCGTGCGACCACCGGGTTGGGCCTCCCTCCGGGAACCCAATCCCGGCGTTTCCCCTGAGAAGCCGCTTTGTCAACACGCGGAGAGGCGCTATGTTAGCTTCTCTGCGCCAGGGTTTAAAGCACCCGCGGAATTCACTGGCCGGATTCGTTCATTTGCCCGATGTTCCGTTTGTCTATCTCAGCTATGCTTCGAATTCATGATGTGATCGGTAGCACATTTTCGGCTTTAATTGTATGATGAATGCGTTTTCGTAAGGATTGATACCATGAGCAAAACCTTCACAATCATCTGGCAATACCTGCGTGCATTCGTTCTGATTTATGCCTGTCTATACGCCGGAATTTACATCGCTTCTCTGCTGCCAATAACCATCCCCGGCAGCATTATTGGCATGCTGATCCTCTTTTTTTTGCTGGCGCTGCAAATCCTGCCTGCAAAATGGGTTAATCCCGGCTGCTATGTACTGATCCGTTATATGGCGCTGTTGTTTGTCCCCATTGGCGTTGGCGTGATGCAATACGTTGACGTTCTGCGGGCGCAGTTTGGTCCGGTAGTGGTCTCATGCGCTATCAGCACCCTGGTGGTTTTTCTGGTGGTAAGCTGGAGTTCACATCTGGTGCACGGTGAACGTAAAATCATTGGTCAGAAGGATATAAAAAAATGATGGCGTATATCTGGTGGTCATTGCCGCTGACGCTGGCCGTGTTTTTCGCGGCGCGTAAACTTGCCGCCCGTTTTAAGATGCCGCTACTTAACCCGCTGCTGGTCGCCATGGTAGTGATCATTCCCTTCTTACTGTTAACCGGCATCCCCTACGATCACTATTTTCAGGGCAGCAAAATCCTCAACGATCTTTTGCAGCCTGCCGTAGTCGCACTGGCGTTTCCGCTTTATGAGCAGTTGCACCAGATCCGCGCCCGCTGGAAGTCGATTATTACTATCTGCTTTATCGGCAGCGTAGTGGCAATGGTGACGGGAACCAGCGTGGCGCTGCTGATGGGCGCAACGCCGGAAATCGCCGCGTCTGTTCTGCCGAAATCGGTAACGACACCTATTGCGATGGCCGTTGGCGGCAGCATTGGCGGTATTCCGGCTATCAGCGCGGTTTGCGTGATTTTTGTCGGTATTCTTGGCGCGGTATTCGGTCACACTTTGCTCAATATTATGGGGATTCGAACTAAAGCTGCACGTGGGCTGGCAATGGGCACCGCCTCGCACGCCCTTGGGACGGCGCGTTGCGCGGAGCTCGATTATCAGGAGGGCGCGTTTAGTTCTCTGGCGCTGGTGATTTGCGGCATTATTACCTCGCTGATTGCCCCGTTTCTGTTCCCGCTGATTCTGGTTGTGATGGGGTAAAATTTGCGATACGTCGCGCAATTTTCGTTTTCATTGCAACCGTTGCACACATAATGGGATCTGGATCACGTTACAAATCTTCTGACGCCTCGTAAACTACGATCCCATTACATTGTTACGAGGCACCCCATGCATCAACGTTTTCAATCTGCTCTCCCGCAGCTTCCGGGTGAGATGCAATCGGCGCTGGCACCTTTGCTGGAAGATGAGCATTTTCCTGCCATGCTGAGCGCAGGGCAGATCTCATCGTTACTGAAAGCGACGGGAATGGACGAAGACGCCCTGGCTTTCGCCCTCCTGCCGCTTGCCGCCGCCTGCGCCCGCGCCGATCTTTCCAGTTTTAACGTCGGTGCCATTGCGCGTGGCGTCAGCGGCACCTGGTATTTTGGCGCGAATATGGAGTTTCACGGCGCGACGATGCAGCAAACGGTGCATGCCGAACAAAGTGCGATCACCCACGCCTGGTTACGGGGCGAGAAATCCCTCAAAGCCATTACCGTAAACTATACCCCTTGCGGCCACTGCCGCCAGTTTATGAATGAACTGAACAGCGGACTGGATATCAATATCCATTTACCGGGCCGTCCGGCGCATACTCTGAGGCACTATCTGCCCGATGCGTTCGGTCCTAAAGACCTCGACATTAAAACTCTGCTGATGGACGAGCAGGATCAGGGTTACAACGTGCAGGGCGATGCGCTGACGCAGGCCGCCATCCGTGCCGCTAACCGCAGCCATGCGCCCTACAGTAAAGCCCCGTCCGGCGTTGCGCTGGAATGTCGGGATGGCACGATTTTCACCGGCAGCTACGCGGAAAACGCCGCATTCAACCCTTCCCTGCCGCCGCTACAGGGTGCCCTTAATCTGCTGAGTCTGAACGGCTACGATTACCCGGATATTCAGCGAGCCATTCTGGCGGAGCGTGACGATGGCGCGTTGATTCAGTGGCAAGCCACCAGCGCAACGCTCAACGCGCTGGGCTGTCAGAATATTGAACGTGTATGCCTTGCCTGACAGTCAATGCGGGCTTTCGGGTCCGCATTGATGAAAATCCCTTCAGTTGAGCGTCCGTTTCTTGCGCTTGCTTCACGGGTAAAGTAGCCTGAATGAAATTTTCGCCACCGCCGGGTCTGGGTCCATGTTGAAGCGTTTGTTATACAGTGTGTTAGTCCTGATCGGCTTACTGCTGTTAACGGTGCTTGGCCTCGACCGGTGGATGAGCTGGAAAACCGCTCCCTATATTTATGATGAACTTCAGGACCTCCCCTGGCGACAGGTCGGCGTGGTCCTCGGCACGGCAAAATATTACCGCACCGGCGTGATTAATCAGTATTACCGCTACCGGATCCAGGGTGCGCTTAATGCTTACAATAGCGGGAAAGTTAACTATCTGCTGTTAAGTGGTGATAACGCCCAGCAAAGCTACAACGAGCCGGTCACGATGCGTAAAGATCTGATTGCCGCAGGCGTTGACCCTGCGGATATCGTGCTGGACTACGCGGGTTTTCGCACGCTCGATTCCATCGTCCGTACCCGAAAAGTCTTTGATACCAACGATTTCATCATCATCACCCAGCGTTTTCACTGCGAGCGCGCGCTGTTTATTGCCCTGCATATGGGCATCCAGGCGCAGTGCTACGCCGTCCCCTCGCCAAAAGATATGTGGAACGTTCGGGTACGAGAATTTGGTGCCCGCTTCAGCGCGCTGGCCGACCTCTATATTTTCAAACGCGAGCCGCGTTTTTTAGGCCCGCTGATCCCTATCCCCTCCCGCCATGAAATCCCGGAAGATACACAGGGCTATCCGGCAGTCACGCCCGAGCAACTGCTGGAATTGCAGCCAAAAACGAGAAAGTAATCTTCGCGTAATATAAGTTACATTAATGCAGAAAAAAGTGATCTATGAGTGATATAGGGAACATTACTTGCTTTCAGCCTGCTTTATGCGTAATATTTTACTCATAATCTAAAGGAGGCATGATGGAATCCTTAACATTACAGGCTTTTTATAGTCAACAATGGCATGACATCGCGCAAATTACGTTTCCAGATGGTGAAAATCATGACTTCCGCCGCACAGAAATTAACTATTTATCAGATTATGCCGTCGACTTTCTGGATTGGGACGATTTACATGCCGTTTCATTAAATCATCCTGTCTCACTGTTTTTTGACGATGGCGGTGAACCGGGCTGGTTGAAGTTTATAGACGATATTATGCCCAGCGGAGCAAGTCGTCGCTACTGGGTTAATTATCTCGATCTTGCAGGACTCAGCGTTAACCAGCAAAATTTTATATTACTAAAATATGGGACAATGTCTCCTGTTGGTAATCTCCGTATTAAAGAATCGCTTCCTGAATATAATGCAACCGCAGAAAAACTATTCTTTTTGGTAGACGATGTTATTAACAGAGCAGCTGACTTTCTTGACTACGCGCAGCAACGAGGTGCCGCAGCGGGAGGGGCGACCGGAGCAGGCGGTGAGGCACCTAAGCTCCTGTTACGCTGTAGCGACGATCAAAGGATCTGGATTGATACCTGGCAAAACGATCCTGCCAATCGGGATCAGCATTTTCTGGTGAAATACCCTCGAGGGGCAAGAACAGAAATTGATTGTAATATACTAAGAGCTGAATATTTCTACTATCAAGAGCTTACCGCTATGGGCTTTGATACTATTCCTGTTGAAAACATGAAGCTGGAAGAAGGAATTAGCTATCCTTCACTCTGGCTCCCCCGGTTCGATATCGTTATGGGTGAAAATGGCCTCCTTCAGCGATACGGTCTTGAATCTGTTTATTCTGTTTTAAAAAAAGGCCCCGGCGTTACCCTTGATCATGAAACAACGATCAGGACGCTGATTGACAAAATTCTTAATAGCCATATGGTGCAAGAGCAGGGATTCATATTTGATGTTCAGGCATTTGTCATCGAATGGGTTCGTCGCGATCTGCTCAACATTATCTTTGGCAATAGTGATAATCATGGTCGGAATACATCATTTATGAAAGCCGAGAACAGTATCACTCTCGCGCCGATTTATGACTTTGCCCCCATGAAAGCCGATCCTGAAGGCATTCCACGTAGCATGAAATGGTCCAGAGAACTGGAAATTGGTGGAGAGTATAACTTTCAGGGTATTGCACAAGCACTGTCAGATTTGGTTCCAGAAGATCTGTTGCTGGCAAAACTACGTGAAACGTCGGGACAGCTCATTGATTTAAAAACGCGGCTTATTGAGCGGGGCGTACCGATGCAGATTATTACCATGCCTGCCATCGGCTTTGATTATATTGCCGAAAAATTGTCTCGCTGGAGGCTAATATGAGTTCATCCGATAAAAAACATGACGATGTGCAAACAGCGATAGAAAAGCTTCGCTCACAAAACAAACGGACTGCTATGCATGAAAACACTGGCGTCTATACTGCTGCCGGGCTGAAAACATCATCCAGAAAACGGGTATCCGACGGGACAAATAAAGTGGACAGTCTGGAACGAAAAGCGGTGATGAATGATATCATCAAAAAGCTTCTTTTGGGCGACATGACCCAGGGAGAGGCGTTAAAACGTCTCCGTATTGATGTATTAGGCTTACAGCAAATGGCGTATGCTAATCTGGTCTCTATCTCGCGTAAAACCCTCTCGGAGATAGAAAATAACAAAGGAAATTACTCGGTTGAGGTGGTCAACAAGGCCTTCAGACCTTTTGGACTCGTTGTAGGTTTGGTTCCCGCTTCTAAACATTTGCTGAAGTCATTAATGGCACAATAAAAAAGCCCGGCACGCTTGCGCCGCCGGGCGTGTAGATATGAGGAATTATTTTTTACGCGCGTATTTCAGTGAATCCAGCGCCACGGCGAAGATAATAATACCGCCCTTAATAATATACTGCCAGTAAGGGTTAACGCCGATGTAGGTCAGACCGTAGTTAATAACGGTGAAGATGATGACACCGGTCACCACGCCGAGTACGGTACCGACGCCGCCGCTGAAGGACACCCCACCCACCACGCAGGCCGCAATCGCATCCAGTTCATACATAAAGCCGAGGTTGTTGGTCGCCGAGCCGATACGCCCCGCTTCCAGCATCCCGCCGAACGCGTAGAACACGCCGGAGAGCGCATAGATCATCAGCAGGTTCAGCGCAACGTTAACACCAGAGACTTTCGCTGCTTCCGGGTTGCCGCCGATGGCGAAAATGTTTTTGCCGAAGCGGGTTTTATTCCACAGAACCCAGACGAATGCCACGGCAATTAACGCATAGAAGGTAATGTAGGAGAGGCGGAAACTGCCCAGCGCCACAAAGCCCTGGGTAAAGGTAGAGAAGCCGCTGTCGAAACCGGAAATCGGTGATGCGCCCACGAAATCGTAATACAGGGAGTTGATACCGTAGACGATTATCATCGTACCCAGGGTGGTAATAAACGGCGTGACGTTCAGGTAAGCGATGATAATACCGTTCACCAGGCCAATTACCGCGCCGATAGCGCAAACAATCAGGATCACCACGAAAATCGGCATGGTTGCCATTTCCGGGAAGACCTTATTGGCGTTTTCCATCGATTGTAATAACGTCGCCGCCACCACCGCGGCCAGACCGACCTGACGACCAGCAGAAAGGTCAGTACCCTGAGTGACGATAAGACCTGCCACGCCCAGCGCGATAATAATACGCACCGAGGACTGGGTAAGAATGTTACTCAGGTTCAGCAGACTTAAGAACGTAGGGTCCTGGAAAATAATAATAGCCAGCAAGACTAAAAGAACGACGTAAATACCGCCCTCTTTCAGATAAGTGAGAAAACTTTTTTTATTTAACGCACTCATGAGGAGCCCCTGATCTTAAAGGTGCAAAGACGCAAGACGGAGTATTTCGTTTTGCGTGGTGGTTTTAGTGTCAACAATTCCGGAAACGAGACCATTGCTCATGACCAGAATACGGTCAGTGATCCCCAGCAATTCAGGCATTTCAGAAGAGATAATAATAATCCCCTTGCCTTTCTTCGCCAGCTCCGCGATCAGCTGATAGATTTCGAATTTTGCGCCAACGTCAATACCGCGCGTCGGTTCGTCGAGCATCAGGATTTCTGGCTGAGTTAATAGCCAGCGACCAATAACCACTTTCTGCTGATTGCCTCCGGAGAGCGAGCCAATTTGCGTGCGGTGTCCCGGCGTTTTAACGCGCATGGCGTCAATCACCCACTGGGTATCGCTTTTCATACGCGAATTATCCAGCAGCCCGACTTTGTTCTTGTAATTTTGAATATTCGAAATCAGCGAGTTAAAACCAATATCCAGATAGGCATAAATACCGGTTGAACGCCGCTCTTCCGTTACCAGCGCAAAGCCATGGTTAATGGCCTCGTTGGCAGTATGATTATTTATTTTTTTGCCGTGCAGGGTAATCGTACCACCTGATTTTTCACGGATACCAAATAACGTTTCGACAATATCGGTACGCTTCGCACCCACCAGGCCCGCTATACCGAGAATTTCCCCCTTATGCAGATCGAAGGAGATATCGCGAATCGACGGCTGACGCAGAGAAGTCAGGTTACGAACTTCAAGGATCACCTCGCCCGGTTTGTTTTCACGATGCGGGAAACGCTGGTTGAGAGAACGGCCCACCATCATGGCAATGATTTTGTCCATGTCCAGCCCTTCCAGCGGCTGAGTGGCAATCCACTGGCCGTCACGGAGGATGGTGATCTCATCGCACAACTGGAATATCTCTTCCATTTTGTGAGAGATATAGACAATACCGCAGCCACGCTCTTTCAGTTTACGGATAATGGTAAAGAGATGGCCGACCTCTTTTTCCGTTAACGAGGAGGTCGGCTCATCCATAATGACGATTTTAGCGTCATAGGAGAAGGCTTTGGCGATCTCAATCATCTGCATTTGCGAAACGGATAACGTACCGACGCGCGCCCGCGGATCGATATTAATATCCAGTTCGTCAAAAATGGCTTTGGTGTCGCGGTACATTTTGTCCTGATCGACAAACATACCTTTGGTGGGATAACGTCCCAGCCACATATTGTCCATCACGGAACGTTGCAATACCAGGTTCAGCTCCTGGTGCACCATTGAGATGCCGTTTTCCAGCGCCTCTTTTGCCGAGTGGAAGTCGATCTCTTTGCCCTGAAAAATAATACTCCCGGAATCTTTCTGATAGATCCCGAACAGACATTTTAATAATGTTGATTTACCCGCACCGTTCTCCCCCATTAATGCATGAATAGAGTGAGGACGAACTTTTAAATTAACATTATCGAGTGCCTTAACGCCGGGAAACGACTTGTTGATATTGCTCATTTCCAACAAGAATTCGCCTGACGACTCTGTGTTATTGCTGACCATAGCTATACCTGGCTGCGATAGTGTTGTTCCCGCTGTGTACCGTGGCGCGCACGTAACGCCCCCCGAATGAGTCAGGATATTTCTTTGTCGTTATTAATTGGGCGCACTTGCGCGCGCCCAAAGTTAAAAAACTTATTTATTGCTGAACTGGGACAGGTTGTCTTTATCCACGCCAACATATGGGATGCGGACGATTTTGTTTTCAATTTTCCAGTCAGTACCGTCAGCTGCGCCTTTACCATCGGCCAGGTTTTTCGCCAGATCGAACGTGGCTTTCGCCTGGTTGTTGGCGTCGTTCAGTACGGTACCGGCCAGCGCGCCAGATTTAACCAGCGCCAGCGCTTCTGGCAGAGCATCGACGCCGAATACCGGCAGGCTGCTCTTATTGTGGGCTTTCAGCGCTTCTACTGCGCCCATTGCCATCGCGTCGTTGTTGGCGATAACCACTTCGATTTTGTTAGCGTTCGGGCCGGAGAGCCAGGCATCCATCTTATCTTTCGCCTGAGCGGTATCCCACATGGCGGTATCTAACGCCAGCTGCTGCGTTTTGATGCCTTTATCATTCAGCTCTTTAATCACGTAAGAGGTACGCGCTTCAGCATCCGGATGACCCGGTTCGCCTTTCAGCAGTACGAACTGGATCTGGCCATCTTTATTCAGATCCCAGCCCTGGTTTGCCGCCCAGTGTTTAGCGATAAGATCGCCCTGGATGATACCGGATTCTTTGGAGTCCGTGCCGACGTAATACGCTTTGTCATAGCTGTCCAGCGCTTTACGGGAAGGTTCTTTGTTAAAGAAAACAATCGGCACGTTTTGTCCGCGCGCTTTTTCAATTACGGTGCCTGCTGCTGCCGGGTCAACGAGGTTGATAGCCAGCGCTTTCACGCCTTTCGCCAGCAGTACGTCAATCTGGTCGTTTTGTTTGGACTGGTCATTCTGCGAGTCATTCATCAGCAGCTGAACGCCCGATGCGTCTTTCGCATCTTTCTCAATCGCTTTACGCACGACAGACATAAAGTTATCGTCGTACTTATAAATCGTCACGCCAATACGGGTATCAGCAGCGTGAGCAGCCGCACCAAATAACATGCTTGCCATCACGGCAGACAGGGTAAGCACCTTCTTATTCATGGTATCTCCGGTTTTTGTTATGCAGGGTAGTACGGGTGAATAACTCTGGCAGGCAGCGCCTTAAGGAGGATTACTGCATGCCGAATTCACTTTTAAAGTTCTGCCTTCCGTTTTCGGTAATGCTCCAGTAATGCGCTTTATTATTTGTTTCAGGCACGGTTGCTATGGGTCGTGTAGTCACTCACTGTTACATAGTGTTTCAGCCTTGCAAACGATGTCATCATAGCTATCACGTTGTTAAGATACTGTGAATTTACTCACAAATTGAAAACGGTTACATCATGGAGATTTATAAGTTAGTGATCGGCCCCACAGTTTGTCGCTGAGCGACGGAATGCCGCCTCACCAGCGTCGGCATAAAGCAGTGAGTCGCGTTGCGATCCAGCTTACCCGCGGCTCCCAGCAGCGCCAGCTCGGTGGCAAGTTTGGCCATGGAGGCGACAGGATAGCGCACCGTTGTCAGCTGCGGATCGGTGTAACGGGCCAGCGGAATATCATCGAAAGCAATGAGTGACAGATTTTGCGGCACGGCAATGCCGTTATCTTTCAGCGCCGTCAACGCCCCTGCCGCCATGCTGTCGTTATAGGCAAACACTGCGGTCAGCCCAGAGTTGCGTCCCAGCAGTTCGACCATTGCCGCTTCCCCGCCCTGTAAATCCGGCGTACCTACGCCAACCCAGCTTTCCGGCGGAACGATATCCTGCTCCTGAAGCGCACGCAGCCAGCCCTCTTTACGCATATCATCATCTTCAATGCTGTGGCTCGAACTGAGATAACCAATGCGTTGATGACCATGATTAAGCAGCATTTTGGTTGCCATCTGCGCCCCGCTGATATTATCAAGGCAAACGCAGCGATGCGCGAAACCCGGAACAAGGCGATTGATTAACACCATCCCGGGAATATGTTGCAGAAATTCGCTAAGCTCGCCGTCGCTCAGCGCTTTGGAATGCACGATTAACGCACTACAGCGCTGGCGGATCAGCACTTCAATGGCGTTACGTTCTTTTTCGGCTTCATGATAACTGTTGCCGATCAGCAGATACTTCTGGTTTTGCTGGGCGACGATATCGACGGCTTTCACCAGCGCACCAAAGAACGCATCCGACACGTCCATGACCACCACACCAATGGTATCGCTCGCCTGCGTTGCCAGCGCCTGCGCATTGGCATTCGGCCGGTATCCAAGCGCTGAAACCGCACTCATTACCGCGTCCCGTGTTTCAGGGCTTACCAGTGCACTATTATTGAGTACCCTTGAAACGGTAGCCACGGAAACGCCCGCCTGACGGGCAACATCACGAATGGTGATCATTATCACCACCCCGTTGTAGATTGCAGCGACTCACGGCCACCCCCTGTGTTAAGGAAGGTGCCCATTCTGGCAGCGATAGAGAGACGACTACGTGAGAGAAGTCACACGAATGAAAACGGTTACATCCATTTTGTTAATGAATGTGATCCAGATCGTTATCTGGATGTACCTGATAATGATATCCCTGAAGCACGTGCGGTTAACTGCCGCCACAGCCATTCAACCGGACCCTGGCGATAATAACGCAGCCAGATAACGGAAAAGAGGATATTCACCAGCCAGACGGCGGGAACAAATGCCAGCAGTTGCAGACGGTTAAACTTCATGAAGAGATCACATTGCCAGAACAGCGTAGTGCAGATGAGCGTTTGCAGCAGATAGTTACTGAGCGCCATGCGTCCCACCTGTGCGACAGCGCCCACCAGCCGAAAACGACAAAGCTGCGGCCAGAAACCGTATGCCAGCGAGGCATAGCCGATAGCCTGGAACGGCGCGCTGAGTTCCCGCGGTGCCTGTAAAAAGAAAGCACACCAGCGATAATCCCACCCCACATACCACTGAGCAATCATCCCCGGCACGTTAATGATGACGCCAGTGGCGACCAGCAGTATTCCGACGCGCCGGTAGTGCGACAGGCTAAACTGCCCTTTCAGCCAGCCGCTGCGCATCAGGGCCGCGCCAATCAACATCATGCCGGCCAGTTGCCAGCCGTACTGCGCGCCGAGGGCCAGCAGATTATTCGACAGCATATCCAGACGGTTGCTCATCGCGTCGGTACCGCCCTGAAGCCGCCAGAAATGCTCATACTGGAGATTGGCGATATCCGGTACCCAGGCACGCGGATTGCCCGTACCGGAAATTTTCCCCAGCAGCAGCAAAATACCAATGCCCATCAGATAGAGCACGACGCCGGTATTAAAGAGATTTTTGCCGTGTGAGGCATCGCGGATCATGCGCCAGCAAATCAATCCCACCAGCGCATAGGCCAGCAGAATATCGCCTTCCCAAAAAAACAGGACGTGCAGAAAACCGAGCAGCGCCAGCAGCGTCAGACGCGACTGGATCCAGCGCTTACCGCGCCCCAGCAGGATCTGAAGCCCGGCACCGAATAGTAGCGCAAAGAGGGTCAGGAATTTAACCTGGGCAAACAGGTCGAGCACTGCCCATGTCCAGGTATCGGCGCGGGTGATGTCGCCATACCAGGCGGGATTGAGATAGGCCGCCTTCGGTAAACCGAAGGCGGTAATATTCAGCAGCAAAATACCGAGGATGGCCACGCCACGCACAAAATCCAGCGTAATGTTTCGTTCCATGGTTCCTCTTATGCCTGATGGACGCGATTAGCTGCGATGCCGCACCGCGCGCAGGAACTCCTGACGTGTGTTCTGGCTCGACTTAAACAGGCCGCCCAGGGAGGTCGTCGTGGTGGCGCTGGTGGCGTCACGAATGCCGCGTGCTTTAACACAATAATGCACTGCATCAATGGATACTGCTACATTATTTGTTCCCAGCAACGTCTGGAGGGCGGTCAGGATCTGCTGGGTCAGACGCTCCTGAACCTGAGGACGCTGGGCAAAGAACTGCACGATACGGTTAATTTTGGATAAGCCAATCACCGACTCTTTCGGGATATAGGCCACCGTTGCCTGACCGTCGATAGTGACAAAATGATGCTCACAGGTGCTGGTCAGGGTGATGTCGCGCACTGTGACCATTTCATCGACCTTCATTTTGTTTTCAATGACGGTGATCTTCGGGAAGTTAGCGTAATCCAGTCCCGAGAAAATTTCATCGACATACATTTTGGCGATACGGTGCGGCGTCTCCATCAGACTGTCATCGCTCAGGTCGAGATTTAACAGCTGCATAATTTCGCTCATGTGCCCGGAGATCAGGCGCTTTCTGGTTTCGTTGTCCATTTCGCGCACCGGTGGGCGCAAAGGCGTTTCCAGCCCACGCGCAACCAGCGCTTCATGAACAAGTGCAGCTTCTTTACTGAGTAATGACATCGTTATATTTCTCCCGCAGGTGTGGCTGCCTTTGCCTTGATTGAGCAAAGTGCGTACTTATTGTGCGTGAGGTAGCGCACATAATCCAGTATTCAGGACGATAATTATTGCAATTGTTATTGCCTTTGACTATGCGGCTTCCAGACCAGCAGCCCGGCGACCAATAACGTCACGCCAGCCACGCCCAGCGCAGGCTCCAGACGGTGCGTCAGCCAGGTCGAGAGTGCCGACGTCACCGGCCCGAGTAATTGCCCGACGGCATAGACGGTGGTCAGTAGCCCCGCCATATAGCGGATATGATCGGGAGCCAGCTCACGACCATATTGCAATGAAAGCTGAAGCGCGCAGAGGAAACCACCGCCCACCAGCACCGCGCCCAGCACCAGTCCGCTCATGCCGGGAACCAGCCAGGCGGCCAGCACCCCAATCGCCTGTAACCACAGAACGATTGCCAGCCGCTGATAGCTGTGCCCCGTTTTGCGTGTGAGAATGCTGAGCACGATACCGACGATGGCCGCCGCACCAAACATGGGCCAGACAAACTGAGCAAAAAGACTGCCGGGGAAACGCAGCGCCGCCATCTGCGACAAAAAGGTGGCTGGCAGAATATAGCCGAATCCAGCAAGGGCGTAACTCCAGACCAGCCGCTGCAAATCAGGCGTTAACTGTAACGGCTCAGGGATCGTACCACTACGATGAAGCGCTCCTGGTCGCGGCAAGTAGCGGGCAATAAAAGCAATCAACACCAGTGCCAGCACGCCGTACACCAGCCAGGCATCAGCGGCACTTAATGCTTTTGCCTGAATGGCCACCGCCAGCAGACCGCTAATCGCAATCCCGCCGCCGGGACCGGCAAATACCGCCGCACTCAGGCTGGCGTGGCCCGAACGGGAGAGCTGTTCGTTGGTCCAGCCCGCCGTCATAACCATCGCCCAGCCGCTCATCGCGCCAATAACAAAACGCAGCGCACCGTGCGTCAGCGCGTTATCCGCCAGTGAAGAGAGGAACGTCAATGCCACTACGCCAAAAATACCGAGCCAGAGACGCATTTCAACGTGACGATGTGCACGCATGGCATCCCACGCGCCGAGCAGGTAGCCCAGATAATTTACCGCCGCCACCAGCCCCGCACTGGTCAGCGTGAGCTGTCCGTCGGCGATCATCAGCGGCACCTGAGGCGTGAAAGCAAAACGCCCTATTCCCATTGCCACGACCAGCACGATAAAACCGCTGAACGCGATCCGCAGCGCCATGCCCACCTCAGTTGTTAATGTAAAGTTATGTTTATGATGCAATATGTGTGAGTAATGGGGAAGTGAAAATTACTCACTGCGCATGAATCGTCTGTATGATGTTAAAACGTTTTTACATCATCACCTGGGAGCCCGAATGGAACTGCTCGAAGAACATCGCTGTTTTGAAGGCTGGCAGCAACGCTGGCGGCACGACTCCACCACGCTGAACTGTGCAATGACGTTTAGTATTTTTTTACCCCCGCCACGAGACGCGGCCCCACCGCCGGTGCTGTACTGGCTGTCAGGGTTAACCTGCAATGACGAGAATTTTACCACCAAAGCCGGGGCGCAGCGGGTTGCCGCTGAACTGGGCATCGTGCTGGTGATGGCGGATACCAGCCCGCGGGGTGATGACGTGGCCGACGATGAAGGCTACGACCTGGGTAAAGGTGCAGGATTTTACCTCAATGCCACGGAACAGCCCTGGGCGTCACACTACCGGATGTATGACTATCTGCGCGATGAACTGCCTGCGCTGATTCAGGACAAATTTAGCGTCAGCGAACGCTGTGCAATTAGCGGTCACTCAATGGGCGGGCACGGCGCGCTCATCATGGCGCTGAAAAATCCCGGTAAGTACACCAGCGCGTCGGCGTTCGCGCCGATTGTTAATCCGCTCAACGTACCGTGGGGGCAAAAAGCCTTCAGAGCCTATTTAGGGGAAAATCGCGCCGCCTGGCAGGAATGGGATAGCTGTGCGCTAATGCAGGCCGCCAGACAAACGTCGCCGATCCCATTGCTTATTGACCAGGGCGACAGCGACCAGTTCCTTGCTGACCAGCTTCAGCCCGCTCGGCTTGAGGAAATCGCCAGGCAAAGCAACTGGCCGCTGACGCTGCGCAGCCAGCCGGGGTACGATCATAGCTATTATTTTATCGCCTCATTTATTGAGGATCATTTACGCTTTCACGCGCAGTATTTGCTGAAATAAAAAAAGCCCGGCATGTATTTGCCGGGCTTTCGCTATTCACAGACTGCTTTATTTCTTAAATCGTTCAGGAAATTTCATCTCCCGATAGCTCACAAAGCGCGTGCCTTTGCTGAGTTTGTAGCCGAACCAGATAATCAGAAACAGCGGAATACCGATATAGGTCGCCGCGACGCTGCCCCAGTCTATAGTATCGCTCAGGAACGCTTCGTAGTTCTGCCCCAGAGTGATAATCAGGCACAGCACGAAGGCAAAAATCGGCCCAATCGGGAAGAAACCAGAACGGTACGGCAGATCGTTAATATCGTGTCCCTGCAACACATAGCCGCGGCGGAAGCGATAATGACTAATGGCAATCCCCAGCCAGGCGATGAAACCCGTCATGCCCGACGTGTTCAACAACCACAGATAAACGGTCTGGTTACCGAACATCGAGGTCAGGAAACAGAGACCGGCAATCACCGTGGTGGCATACAGCGCATTACGCGGCACGCCGCCTTTCGACAGTTTCGCAAAGATGCGCGGCGCTTTACCATCGCAGGCCAGGGTGTAAAGCATACGCGTTGAGGCGTACATGCCCGAGTTACCCGCCGACAATACCGCCGTCAGGATCACCGCATTCATGATCGCCGCCGCGGAAAGCAGGCCCGCATGCTGGAATACCAGTGTGAACGGACTGACGCTGATGTCTTTCACATCATTACGCAGCAGGCTCGGATCGGTATAAGGAATAATCAGGCTGATAATCAGGATCGCAAAGACATAGAACAGCAGGATACGCCAGAATACCTGACGCACCGCGCGCGGAATGTTTTTCTCCGGATCTTCAGATTCCCCGGCGGCAATGCCGATAAGCTCGGTTCCCTGGAAGGAGAAGCCGACGATCATCGCCACGCCAATCATTGCGGCAAAGCCACCGGCAAACGGCGCTTCGCCGATGCTCCAGTTGCTCCAGCCTGCCGGTTCAGCCCCCTGGAAAATGCCGAGGATCATCATCAGGCCAACGATAATAAAGATGACGACCGTCGCCACTTTGATGAGCGAGAACCAGTATTCTGCTTCACCAAAGCCTTTCACCGAGATGTAGTTCAGCAGGAAAATCACGCACAGGAACAGCGCGCTCCAGATCCAGCCCGGCGTATCCGGGAACCACCAGTTCATCACCAGCTGTGCGGCAACCAGATCCACAGCGATAGTCACCGCCCAGTTGTACCAGTAGTTCCAGCCCAGCGCGAAGCCAAAACCTTCTTCTACATATTGCTGACCATAGGTGGCAAATGAGCCGGATACCGGCATATACGCCGCCAGCTCGCCCAGACTGGTCATCAGGAAATAGACCATCAGGCCAATCAGAATATAGGAAAACAGCGCGCCGCCCGGACCCGCCTGAGAAATTGTCGCTCCGGAAGCAACAAACAAACCTGTACCGATGGAGCCACCAATGGCAATCATCGTCAGATGACGCGCCTTGAGTTCGCGACGTAGCGCGGGCGCTTGTGTGGTTTTAGTTTGGGAAACCATAGGAAAATGCTGTCCATCCAAAAATTGAGGCGCGATTGTAGCAGACCAAACGGCTCTCATCCGGCACAAATGCGCAGTTATAAGAGACCTTCATGATCATCCAGGGATTATAAGTAAAGCAGCCCTTTGCGATTATGGCGAATCAATGCAATGCCCAAAGTGAGGCAGTGCACAGGGAGATCGAAAGAGGGATTTTCACTCATGGGAGAAAGGCGCGTTCAGAACACAGGCAAAACATTATCCATCACAATAGCTCAAAAAACGCAGTAACGCGTTCGACAGCCGCTTCTGCCGGTGGCTGATGCGCCATAGCGTGCGGGTCAGGCGTGGCAGCGACGTTTCAATTTCACGCAGCGTTCCCGACGCCAGCTGTTCAGCAATGACGCGCCGCGAAAGGCAACTGATCCCCAGCCCATGACGAACTGCGTGTTTAATCGCTTCCGAGTTGCCCAGTTCCATTCCAAGCCGAAACTGTGGCAGATGGGAAAGCAGCAGGAAATCGACTATTTCGCGGGTGCCAGAGCCATGCTCGCGCAGGATCCAGGGAGCCGCCGCCAGCGCGTCGAGCGTCACTGGCTTATCAAACAGCGGCGAGGTGGGCGCGGCGAAGATTACCAGCTCATCTTCAAGCCACGGTTCGGCAATAATATCAATATGGTGGCAAGGCCCTTCGATAAGGCCAATGTCGACACGGAAATCCGCTACCGCATTCACCACATCCTGACTGTTACCCACGCTCATCTCGAGCGGCAGTTCGGGAAAGTCATGCCGATAACGGGCAATCACTTCCGGCAGAATATAGTTGCCGATGGTGCTACTGGCCGAGACACGGATCGCGCCGTTATCTTCTTTAAACAGCTTTTCTATTTCGCCCGCGTCTTCAAGCAGCAAAAGCGCGCGTGAATAAAGCAGTCGCCCGTGTTCATTGACCACCAGCCGCTTCCCTACCCGGTCAAAAAGCTGCACGCCCAGCTGACCTTCCAGCTCGGTTAGCGCCGCACTCACGGCGGATTGCGATAGCGCCAGCATTTGCGACGCCTGGGTTGTGGAACCACATTTGAGCACCTCAACAAAGACTTCAAGCTGGCGTAGCGTGATATGCATAACGGTTCCTGAGGTAAGAAAAGCGCTTACCACTTATTCTGATTAATTATAAACATATAATCAATTTCATTTTTATACCGCTGCGGCATAACCTTATTCACAGACAAAGGAGAGGGTTATGACTGAAGTAATCACAGGGATACCACAGCGCCGGGTATGGCGATTTATTCCAGGGCTGCTATTAAGCGCCGTACTGGTGAGTATTGCCATCTGGGCTGGCTCTTTTCCAGCCGTCGCTGGCGCTGGTTTTAGCGCCCTGACGCTGGCGATCCTGCTCGGGATGCTTATCGGCAACACCGTTTATTCCGGCCTGAGCCAGCATTGTGATACCGGCGTGCAATTCGCTAAACAGCGTCTGCTACGCCTTGGGATCATTTTATATGGCTTCCGCCTGACCTTTGCCCAAATTGCCGATGTCGGCGTCAGCGGCGTGGCAATTGACATTCTTACCCTCTCCAGCACTTTTATAATCGCCTGCGTTGTCGGGCAGAAGCTCTTTGGGCTTGATAAACAAACGACGTGGCTCATCGGCGCAGGTAGCAGTATCTGCGGTGCGGCGGCGGTGCTGGCGACCGAACCGGTGGTCAAAGCCGAGGCCAGTAAAGTGACCGTCGCCGTCGCCACGGTGGTGATTTTTGGCACCATCGCCATTTTTCTCTATCCGGCGATGTATCACCTGCTGGGCATGTGGTTCAGCAGTGAAAATTACGGCATTTATATTGGCTCGACTATGCATGAAGTGGCCCAGGTGGTTGCTGCCGGTCATGCCGTTGCGCCACAGGCGGAAAACGCGGCGGTCATAACCAAAATGATCCGCGTAATGATGCTGGCCCCCTTCCTGCTCATTCTGGCCGCGCGGGTGCGCCAGTTAGCCCCCGCTTCCGGTGAGCAGAAAAGCAAAATCACTATTCCGTGGTTTGCGGTCATGTTTATTGTGGTCGCCATTTTCAACTCGTTTCATCTGCTGCCAAAAGCCATCGTTGATATGCTGATTACGCTTGATACGATTTTCCTTGCCATGGCGATGGCGGCGCTTGGGCTGACGACCCACGTCAGCGCGCTGAAAAAAGCGGGGGCTAAACCGCTGTTAATGGCGCTGATGCTCTTTGTCTGGCTAATCGTCGGCGGCGGTGCAATCAACCTGCTGGTCCATACGCTATTGAGATAAACCCTACAACTTCCTCCTGTTAACCCGCTATGATAGAGCGTCTTGCCCTGGCGGGTTTAACAGGAGTTTTTTATGAAGTATGTTGGAGCGCATGTCAGCGCCGCTGGCGGTCTGGCGAATGCCGTTATTCGCGCCGCTGAAATTGATGCGACGGCCTTTGCACTATTCACCAAAAATCAGCGCCAGTGGCGCGCCGCGCCGTTGAACGAGGAAGGCATTACTGCTTTTCAGGCGGCCTGCGAGCAATATCAGTATTCTCCCGCGCAAATCCTGCCCCACGATAGTTATCTCATTAACCTCGGCCATCCTGTTACAGAAGCGCTGGAAAAATCGCGCGAGGCATTTATTGATGAAATGTCACGCTGTCAGCAGCTGGGCTTAACGCTGTTAAACTTTCATCCCGGCAGCCATTTACAGCAGATCCCGGAAGACGAATGTCTGGCACGGATTGCCGAATCCATTAATATCGCGCTGGAAAAAACCCAGGGCGTAACCGCCGTGATTGAAAACACGGCCGGCCAGGGCAGCAATCTCGGCTTTAAATTTGAACATCTGGCGGCCATTATTGATGGCGTTGAGGATAAATCCCGCGTGGGTGTATGCATAGATACCTGCCACGCCTTCGCCGCCGGATATGATTTGCGCAGCGCGGAAGTCACGGAAAAAACGTTTGCCGAGTTTGAACGGATCGTCGGTTTTAAATACCTGCGTGGGATGCATCTTAACGATGCGAAAAGCCAGTTTGCCAGCCGGGTTGACCGTCATCACAGCCTCGGCGAAGGAAACATCGGACATGACGCGTTTCGCTGGATCATGCAGGACCACCGTTTTGACGGTATTCCGCTCATTCTGGAAACGGTTAATTCAGATATCTGGGCAGAAGAGATCGCCTGGCTAAAGGCACAGCAAACGCAAGAGAAGGTAGCGTAAAGAAGTGAATAAAAAAGGCCGATAAATCGGCCTTTTTTTCACATCAGCAGAGAGTTAAGCGACTTTCGCCACCGTCTCCGCGTCCGGACGTTTCAGGAGAGCATAAGAGAGCCCTGCCACCAGCGTACCGATGACAATAGCCAGCAGGTAGCCAAGAACCGGGGTAATCGCGCCAGGGATCAACAGAACGAACAGACCACCGTGTGGTGCCATCAGTTTTGCGCCCACCGCCATTGAGATCGCACCGGTCACTGCGCCGCCAACGATACAGCACGGCAGGACACGCATCGGATCGCGCGCCGCGAACGGAATCGCCCCTTCAGAGATAAAGCACAGCCCCAGAACCAGTGCCGCTTTACCGCCTTCACGCTGACCTTTGTCAAACTTACGGCCCGCAACCAACGTTGCGACACCCATCGCCAGCGGTGGAACCATCCCGGCGGCCATAATGGCTGCCATCGGCGCATAAGTCTGCGTACTCAACAGGCCAACCCCAAACGCGTATGCTGCTTTGTTAACCGGGCCACCCATATCCGTACACATCATGCCGCCAAGGATCGCACCCAGCAGAACCGCGTTCGCCGTACCCATGTTTTGCAGCCATACGGTCAGCCATTGCAGAATACCCGCGACCGGTTTGCCGATCAGGTAAATCATTGCCAGACCCACAATCAGGCTGGAGAACAGCGGAATGATCAGGATCGGCTTCAGCGCTTCCATACTCTGCGGCAGCTTCACTTTGGTGCTAATCAGTTTTGCCACATAACCGGCCAGGAAGCCGGCGATAATCCCGCCAATGAAGCCGGAACCGCCGCTTACCGCCAGCATACCGCCGATAAGACCCGGCGTCAGGCCCGGACGGTCAGCGATGGAGAAGGCGATAAAGCCCGCCAGCACAGGAACCATCAGGGCAAAGGCTGAACCGCCGCCGATCTGCATCAGCGCCGCCGCCAGCGTATCTTTCACTTCAAAGGCTTTGATACCAAACGCGAAGGAGAGCGCGATACACAGACCGCCCGCCACCACCATCGGCAGCATATATGACACACCGGTCAACAGATGGCGATAGGCCCCTGCGCTCTCTTTTTTCGTTTCGCTGCCTGCCGCCTGAGTCTGACCTGCAGGCTGATAAGGACGGGCTTCAGCCTGTGCTTTATCCAGTTCCTGAGCGGTTTTCTTCAGCGCCAGTCCGGTAGAGGTACGGTACATCGGCTTACCGGCAAACTTCGCCAGATCGACTTCGATATCGGCGGCGACAATCACCAGATCGGCCTGCGCCACCTCTTCTGGCGTAATCGCGTTACCTGCCCCCACGGAGCCACGGGTTTCAACTTTCACCCACCAGCCGCGTTTTTTCGCTTCGGTTTCAATCGCTTCTGCTGCCATAAAGGTGTGAGCGACACCGGTCGGACACGCCGTCACCGCGACGATGCGTTTCGGGCCTGCGGCGGTTGTGGATGCAGCAGGTGCCACAACAGGCGCACTGTACGGGGTGGCCTGCGCTTTCGCTTCGCTCAGAAACAGTTCTGCATGAGCGACTGCGCGATTAATATCGCCGAGAAAAACCTGTTTACCGTTCAGCGCGCTGTCCGCAGGCAGGGCGTTTCCCAGAACGATCGCCAGTTCAGCGTCATTCGGGTTATCGGTGATTTCAACATGTGCTTTTTGCGCCGCAGCACCCAACAGAGTCTTCGCCATATAGGCGCGGGCCTGTCCGAGACCGGCGTCAATAATCAGCAGCGTTTTCATTATGCCTCTCCTGCTGTTAATTAAAGGGTTGTAAGTCAACGCGCGCCATCATCGCGGCTAACTGGGTACGATCGGTAATGCCTACGTTACTCTGGCTGACTGCCAGTGCAGCAACGGCGGTCGCCAGCCGTAACGTGTGTTCGCTGGATTCCCGCATCAGCAGACCGTAGATCAGGCCGCCGACCATGGAATCACCGGCACCCACGGTGCTGACAACGTCAACGGAAGGCGGTTTGGCGATCCATTCGCCGGAGGCGTTGACCCACAGCGCGCCTTCTGAACCCAGCGAGATCACCACGTGAGCAATACCCTGCTCGCGCAGCGCATGGGCCGCTTCGATCACATCTTTCAGCTCAGGCAGTTTACGTCCCGCCCAGATTTCCAGCTCGCGACGGTTAGGTTTAACCAGCCACGGGGCCGCTTTCAGACCGGCAACCAGCGCTTCACGGCTGCTGTCGAAAATAATGCACGGACACTGGCTGCGCAGACGCGTCATCCAGTCGGTGAACGCTTCCGGGCTGACGCCGGTCGGCAGACTACCGCTGACGCAAACCATATCGAACTGTCCCAGCCAGGTCAGGGAGTCCGCGACAAAGCGCTCCCAGTCGGCAGGCGTAACCTCAAAACCGGAAAAATTGAAGTCGGTAACTTCGCCATCTTTCTCGGTCAGCTTAACGTTGATTCGTGTGCGCCCCTGCACCACCTGGAAACGGTTGGCGATGCCGAGTTCGCTGAACAGCTGCTGAAAGCCGTCCTGGTTATCTTTTCCCAGGAAACCACCCACGGTAACGTCGATGCCCAGATCCTTCAGCACTTTGGCGACGTTAATACCTTTACCTGCGGCATGCAGGCCGGTCGTGCGCACCAGATTGACTTCACCACGCTCAACTTCAGGGGTGAACCCGACCAGATCATAGGCTGGATTTAGCGTGATGGTTGCGACGCGACGGCTCATGCTGCGCCCTCCCCAAGACCGGCGGCAATCGCTGCGCCAATCGCGGCCAATGCTTGTTCAGCATCCTCACCCTGAGCGGTAAAGCGCAGGCGATGGCCTTTTTTCACGCCCAGCGCGACCACTTTCATCAGACTGCGACCATTAGCGGGTTTGCCGCTACCGTCGAGGTTAGTCACGGTAATTTCGCTGTTAAATTGTTTAATGGTATTGACCAGCATAGTACCCGGACGGGCATGGAGACCGTGCTCGTTGCGCACCACAAATTCAGCGTTCAGCGCATCGTCAGCCAGGGCGTCGTCACTGGTCAGCAGCGCCAGCAGCGTGGCCGCATCGGCACTGAGCAGACGGTCAGCTTTATTACTCAGCAGTAGCTGGCTCAGACGATCCAGCACTGGCGTCGGCTGGGAATCGGTCATTGCGACGGTGACCAGCAGCGAGGCAGCCTGACCATTAACCTCGAAGGTTGAAGAGGCACGACTCACCGCGATAGCACTGCGCAGGTTGCCTTGAGAACTGTCGTTCAGCCAGATACCCTGGCCAAGGTTCAGCGGTTGCTCTGTAATGGCGCGCGTAACAAAGGCTGCATCTACTGCGCCTGCTTCTTTCAGGCGGCCAGCATTCAGCGCCTGTAACGTCACCAGATCGCTGGCAGCAATATCCAGCGTCAGCGTTTCGTTATCAAGCTTCAGCATTTCGCTCTGTTTTTCGCCCATCAGCAGCGCGCGCAGCTCTTCAGCCGTGGTTGCCGTCTTCAGCTGTTCAGCAACCGAATCATCGCTTAAAACGTGAGTCAGCTGACGCAGCAGTCCTAGGTGTTCATCGGAGCTGGCGGCAATGCCAATGGCCACATACGCCGTCTGCCCTTCGCCCCAGGTAACGCCCTGCGGAAATTGATAGACCTGTACGCCCGTTTTCAGCACCTGATCGCGGGTATCCGTGGTGCCATGAGGGATCGCAATACCGTTGCCGAGAAAAGTGGAGGTCTGCTGCTCGCGAGCCAGCATACCGTTGACGTAGCCATCGGCCACATTACCGGCCTGCACGAGCGCGGCGGCAACCTGACGAATGGCTTCTTCTTTATTCCCTGCCTGTTGGCCGGGATGAATATCCTGCACAGATAACTGGAACATGGGTCTCCTCTCCGCTGAATTGAATCGTTTCAGCTATAATGAGAAAAAATGCGCCATCCCGGTTACGGCTGATGGAAAGATGACGCTGAAACGTTTCAAGGAGTCTGGTACTTTCCGGCAATTCCTGCAAGAAATGTTCTGATTTGGATAACAAAATTTAGAGGTACAGCACATTTTATTGCCCGTGCCACCGCCGTTGCTGAAGTTTACTGGCCCTGTTCGGCACCGGCTTCAGCTCGTTCAGCAACAATTTCAATGCTTTTGAAAACCTGTTTTGATTTATCGTGCGTGTTTTGATTTCACTCACTGTTTATTTTACGTCAGGCGGCGTAAACTCCCGCGCTACTCCATTACGCTTAAAAAATCTGATGCAAAATATCCCTGCCGCCGCCCCCCCGCGCGCTTTTGATTTCACCTCTGCGTCCTTCCTGATCGTTGCTTTTCTGACCGGTATTGCAGGCGCATTGCAAACCCCGACGCTGAGCCTGTTTTTGACCAATGAAGTGCATGCGCGTCCGGCCATGGTGGGATTCTTTTTCACCGGCAGCGCCATTATTGGCATCATCGTAAGCCAGTTTCTCGCGGGTCGTTCAGATCGCAAGGGCGATCGTAAAAGCCTGATTGTTTTTTGCTGCGTGTTGGGCGTGCTGGCATGTGCGTTATTTGCCTGGAACCGTAACTACTTTATTCTGCTGTTTATCGGTGTTTTTCTGAGTAGTTTTGGCTCCACGGCCAACCCGCAGATGTTTGCCCTGGCGCGTGAACATGCTGACCGTACCGGGCGCGAAGCCGTCATGTTTAGCTCGATCCTTCGCGCGCAGGTCTCGCTGGCATGGGTCATCGGCCCGCCGCTGGCTTATGCGCTGGCGATGGGGTTTGGTTTTACCGTGATGTATCTCAGCGCCGCCGTGGCGTTTGTTGTCTGTGGGGTGATGGTCTGGCTATTTTTGCCTACCATGCCCAAGCTGGATGCGGCTGCGTCAGGCAGTATTGAAGCGCCCCGCCGTAACCGTCGTGATGCGCTATTGCTGTTCGTGATTTGTACGCTGATGTGGGGCACTAACAGCCTGTACATCATCAATATGCCGCTGTTTATTATTAACGAACTGCATCTACCGGAAAAACTCGCGGGTCTGATGATGGGGACCGCTGCGGGACTTGAGATCCCGACGATGTTGATTGCCGGCTATTACGCGAAGCGGTTTGGTAAACGCTTCTTGATGCGCATCGCCATTGTCGCTGGCTTACTGTTTTATATCGGCATGCTGACCGTCCACACGCCTGCCCTGCTGCTTGCCATGCAATTGCTGAACGCCATTTACATTGGCATTCTGGCAGGCATTGGGATGCTCTATTTCCAGGATCTGATGCCCGGTCAAGCGGGATCGGCGACCACGCTTTACAGTAATACCACGCGCGTTGGCTGGATTATTGCCGGATCGCTGGCGGGCGTGGTGGCCGAACTGTGGAGTTATCATGCGGTATTCTGGATTGCGCTGGTAATGTGCCTGGCCGGTTTCGCCTGCCTGATGCGCATTAAAGACGTTTAGGGCGCGGTCAGCGTTTCCAGCGTGATGAGATAGGTCATCGCCTGCTCGCGCGTCTCGCCGCACATGTCAGCAGAAGGTTGCAGACTCGCGCAGACGTTGGGGCGCAGCGGCGAGGCAAAAATTTTGCAGCGTAAATGCTCATCAAGCTGAATACAGGGCGTATTAGCAGGCTTGCCGTTCGGCATGCCGGGGATCGGACTGGAGATAGAAGGTGCTGTGCAACAGGCACCGCAGTCCGCACGACACGGCATAAAAACTCTCTTTGTGAGCAGGCAAGAGATCGCACAGTATCATCTCTTGCCTGCTGATAGCAAAACCCTGCAAATCCTCTTGCCTGAAAGCCCCGCCGCGGGTACCTTGACGCGATATTTTCTACATCTCCGTAAACAGGATTATTGCAATGCCAAGAGCGAATGAAATTAAAAAAGGTATGGTGCTGAATTACAACGGCAAGCTGCTGATTGTTAAAAATATTGATATTCAGTCACCCAGCGCCCGTGGCGCAGCAACGCTGTATAAAATGCGTTTTTCCGACGTTCGTACCGGTCTGAAGGTAGAAGAGCGTTTTAAGGGTGACGATATTCTGGATACCGTGACGTTGACTCGCCGTTTTGTGGACTTCTCTTACGTTGACGGTAATGAATACGTGTTCATGGATAAAGAAGACTACACCCCATATACCTTCACGAAAGATCAAATTGAAGAAGAGTTGCAGTTCATTCCGGAAGGCGGAATGCCGGATATGCAGGTGTTGACGTGGGACGGTCAGTTGCTGGCGCTGGAACTGCCGCAGACCGTAGACCTGGAAATTATTGAAACCGCTCCGGGGATTAAGGGCGCGTCTGCCAGCTCACGCACCAAACCCGCGACAATGTCTACCGGCCTGGTGGTTCAGGTGCCGGAATATCTCACTACCGGTGAGAAAATCCGCATCCATATCGAAGAGTGCCGCTATATGGGTCGCGCTGACTAAGCGATTTAACGGAGCCGGTGGGTTTGCAATTTCCAGGCTGGGTAAGGCGAAGCCGCCACCCGGCAACGCGACTCTTCAGGCGCAGACACCGTGCCACGTTGCCCGGCGGCGCTTCGCTTGCGCGGGCCTACGGTATCGTGGCAGATTGTTAATTACGGTAGCAATCATTGGTGATTTTGTAGGCTGGGTAAGCGCACCACCACCCGGCAATGCGACTTCACAACATAATGCGATAACGGCCCCTGCCGCTATCGCTTTTTTATGGCTTACAGCAGTTCAGGGAACAGCGTCTGTTTCAGCGCCAGCTCAACGCCGCGCACTTCAGCCATCCCCTTCAAACGTCCAATAGCGGAATATCCCGGATTGGTCTTCTTACGCAGATCGTCAAGCATCTGATGGCCGTGGTCCGGGCGGAACGGAATCGGACGCAGGTCCCCCGCTTTCTTACGCCGCAGCTCTTCGGCCAGCACCGCTTTCACCACGGCGACCATATCCACATCGCCCTGCAAATGCGCCCCTTCGTGGAAGGTTTTTGGATTCTCTTCCCGACAGGTGGAGCGCAGATGGGTAAAGTGGATGCGATCGCCAAAGGTTTCCACCATCCGCACCAGATCGTTGTCGGCGCGCACGCCGTAAGAGCCGGTACACATGGTGAAACCGTTATTGATGCTGTCAACGGTCTCTTTCAGCCACTGCATATCTTCAATGGTGGAGACAATGCGCGGCAGCCCGAGGATGGGACGCGGCGGATCGTCAGGATGCACGGCCAGGCGGACGCCCACCTCCTCAGCCACAGCGACAATCGCCCGCAGGAAATACGCCATATTCTCACGCAACTGCGCTTTATCGATATGATCGTACTCTGCCAGCCGCGCACGGAACTGATCCAGGGTATAACCCTCTTCTGCGCCCGGCAGCCCGGCGATAATATTGCGCGTCAGCTTTTCAATATCGTCCGCGCTCATGGCGTTAAAATAGGCCTGCGCCTGCTGCTGTTCCTGCTCGCTATAATCAGCTTTAGCACCGTCACGCTTAAGAATATGCAGTTCAAAGGCGGCAAATGCGATGTGATCAAACCGCAGCGCTTTGGAGCCGTCCGGCAGCGTGTATTCGAGATCGGTACGCGTCCAGTCCAGAATGGGCATAAAGTTGTAGCACACGGTATCAATACCGCAGGCGGCCAGATTACGGATGCTCTGCTGATAATTGGCAATCCAGGTATCGTACTGCCCGGAATGGGTTTTGATCTCTTCGTGCACCGGAATGCTCTCGACCACGGACCAGGTTAACCCTTTTTCTGCCAGCAGCGCCTGACGCTGTTTAATTTCCTCTACCGGCCAGACCTGACCGTTAGGAATGTGGTGTAATGCAGTGACTACGCCCGTTGCGCCAGCCTGACGCACATCATCCAAAGAGACCGGATCGTTCGGCCCATACCAACGCCAGGTTTGCTCCATCGCCTCACCCTCTTAAGTTGTTATACCAATTAAACCTATACGAATGATGACTACCATACATGTTTCCCTGTAAGCGTCAATTTGCGCGCCATCATTGATTGATCCAGCTCACATTCCCCGGATTTATCAGGCACACCAATTCAATTTGCTGTCATATAACTTTACAATAGCATTTGTTAATCTTTAGTTAACTGAGTGTGCCAATAATGAAGACTATAGCCTCCACCCCGCTGCCTGATGCTGTACAGCAGCCACATTACGACAGACAGCAATTGCGCTCCCGCATTGTGCATTTTGGTTTTGGCGCATTTCATCGCGCGCATCAGGCGCTGCTCACCCATCGGGTACTGAACGCAAAAGGCGGCGACTGGGGAATATGTGAAATTAGCCTGTTCAGCGGTGATGTACTGATGAGCCAGCTTCGCCAGCAGGACCATCTTTACACCGTGCTGGAAAAAGGCGCGCAGAGCAATGAGGCGATTATCGTCGGTGCCGTTAACGAATGTCTGAATGCAAAGCTGGATTCGCTGGCCGCGATTATTGAGAAATTTTGCGAACCGCAGGTGGCGATTGTGTCACTGACCATCACCGAAAAAGGCTACTGCATCGATCCAGCCACCGGTCGCCTTGATGAAAGCCAGCCGCGCATTATTCACGATCTGCAACATCCCACTGAACCGCACTCTGCACCGGGTATTCTGGTTGAAGCGCTGTCGCGCCGCCGTGAACGCGGGCTTGCGCCGTTTACCGTGCTCTCCTGCGATAATATTCCCGATAACGGCCATATTGTGAAAAATGCAGTCCTTGGAATGGCACATAAACGGGATGCGGCGCTGGCGGCCTGGATTGAGCAGCACGTCACCTTCCCCGCCACGATGGTGGACCGCATCGTGCCCGCCGCCACAGAAGAATCGCTGAATGAGATTGCTGAACACCTGGGCGTGTTCGATCCCTGCGCTATTAGCTGTGAGCCGTTTATTCAGTGGGTCATTGAAGATAATTTCGTCGCGGGTCGCCCGGAGTGGGAAGTCGCGGGCGTACAGATGGTGGAAGATGTGATGCCGTGGGAGCAGATGAAACTGCGGATGCTGAACGGCAGCCATACTTTTCTCGCCTGTCTGGGCTACCTGGCGGGACATCAGCATATCAGCGACTGCATGCAGGATGCGCCATTTCGTCAGGCCGCCCGCCGCCTGATGTCTGACGAGCAGGCTCCCACTCTGAAGATTACCGGCGTCGATCTTAACGCCTATGCGGACAGCCTGATTGAACGTTTCGCGAATCCCGCGCTGAAGCACCGCACCTGGCAGATTGCGATGGACAGCAGCCAGAAGCTGCCGCAACGCATGCTGGAGAGCATACGTATTCACCTCCAGCGCCAGGGCGCCTGGCCACTACTGGCGCTGGGTATCGCGGGATGGATGCGCTATGTCAGCGGGACGGATGATGCGGGAAACGCCATTGATGTGCGCGATCCGCTGGCCGACAAAATCCGCTCGCGGGTCGACAGCAGTGACGAATCACAGCGCGTCAACGCTCTGCTGAGCCTGAAAGAAATTTTCGCCAACGACCTGCCGGAAAACACACAATTCGTTGATGCCGTTCAGCAAGCCTGGCAGCGGTTATGCGAGAGAGGGGCGCGTCAGGCGGTGATTGACACACTGAACGATTAACGTCGCGAGGCGCTTTAAGGTAAGCTGTAACAAAGTTGTTATAGTGTACGGAGCTTACGTGACCAAAACTAATCTCATCACTGGTTTTCTCGGCAGCGGGAAAACCACCTCCATCCTGCATCTGCTGGCAAACAAACCTGCGAATGAAAAATGGGCCGTGCTGGTCAATGAATTTGGTGAAGTCGGCATCGACGGCGCACTGCTGGCCGGAAGCGGCGCGTTGCTTAAAGAGATCCCCGGCGGCTGCATGTGCTGCGTGAATGGTCTGCCTATGCAGGTCGGGCTGAATACGCTCCTGCGCCAGGGAAAACCCGACCGTCTGCTGATTGAACCGACCGGACTGGGCCATCCAAAGCAGATCCTCGATATTCTGACCGCGCCGGTTTATGAACCGTGGATAGATTTGCAGGCAACGCTCTGTTTGCTCGATCCGCGTCTCCTGCTGGACGAGAAAGCGCTGAATAATGAAAACTTCCGCGATCAGCTGGCGGCGGCAGATATCATCGTGGCGAATAAAGCCGACCGGGCGAGCGCGGAAAGCCAGCAGGCGCTGGACAGCTGGTGGCGGCGTTACGGCGGCGCACGCGAGCTGATTTTTAGCGAGCAGGGAAACATTGCGCCAGCGCTGCTGGAAAAACCACGTCTGAACACGGCATCGCTCCCCTCCGCTTCCGGACATGCTCACAGCCACGCACCGAAGCACGGTCTTGCCGCGCTTAACCTGCCTGAGCAGCAGCGCTGGCGGCGCAGCCTCAATAGCGGACAAGGTTATCAGGCGTGCGGCTGGATTTTTGATGCCGACACTCAGTTTGACACTATTGGTCTGCTGGAGTGGGCAAGACTGGCACCCGTTGAGCGGGTAAAAGGCGTTATGCGCATTGCAGAAGGGCTGGTTCGGATTAACCGGCAGGGGCAGGACCTGCATATCGAAACTCAAAATGTCGCGCCACCGGATAGCCGAATAGAGCTTATCGCTGAAGCACAGGCAGACTGGAATGGACTGCAAAGCGCACTGTTGAAGCTTCGTTTAAGCTGATGCCGCTAAGGTTGCGGTTGTTAACATCATACGTGGCCTTTTTTAATGAAAATTCAACTTTCCCGGATCCTGCTGCTCAACGCCGCGGGATTTGCGCTCTTCCTGTGCTGGTATTTGCCGGGAAACCATGGCATGTGGTTTACGCTGGATACCTCCATTTTTCATTTTTTTAACCCCTTGCTGGCCGATCATCGCGCCTTCGTGTGGTTTCTGGCCATCACCAATAACCGTGCTTTTGATGCCTGCTCGCTGCTGGCCATGGGGGCGCTGATGTTACGATTCTGGCTAAAGAGCGACCCGGTCGGGCGTCGCCAAATCGTTATCATTGGTCTGGTGATGTTGTTAACCGCCATCATCGTTAACCAGTTTGCCCAGGCGTTAATGCCGGTCAAGCGGGCCAGCCCGACGCTGTTCTTCAGCGACGCGCTTCGGGTCAGCGACCTTCTGCATATTCCGACAAAAGATGCGTCCAAAGACAGCTTCCCCGGCGATCACGGCATGATGCTGCTTATTTTCTGCGCGTTTATGTGGCGTTATTTTGGTCGTAACACCTTTCTGCTGGCACTACTGATATTTGTCGTATTTGCCTTTCCACGCGTGATGATCGGCGCTCACTGGTTAACCGATATTGTGATTGGTTCTCTCACATCGGTTCTCATTGGTCTGCCCTGGATCCTGTTAACGCCGATGAGCGATAAAATGATTTGCTTTATGGATCGTTATTTGCCCGGCAGGAATAAACAAAAAATTAACAAATAAATAACCACAATTAACGATTGCTATACGTTATTGTTGTGCTGTTTTTTCACCACTTTTCAGCTGCGCCTGATGTTTTGTCATCGCCTTGTCATACTTATGCCTACGTAAGTAGATGAATTTATGCTTTTTTATCTAAAAAAGGTTAATTTTTAGCCAATTCATTTTTTTAACTTTCTGTATCACTTTTTCTTATAAAAAAACGCGTAAAAGCACTCGCAATGCATGTGGTGATAGGGTACTCTCGTTTACGTTTTGCCTCTCAGAGATAAATTATTCTCAATTTAAATAAATTTGTGCGTTCCAGCACAAATTTGGATAGAAAGAATTGTCTCGTTGTGCGCAGGTAATTAGTCTCGTCACGGTTGGCATTTTTATAACGATTTTTCGTTAAGGACTTCAAGGGAAAACAAACAACATGGTCACATCTCAGCCGATTTTGAGATACATCTGGCGGGCTATCCCCGCGTTAGCAGTAGCGGCTTTACTTTCTGCATGTAGTACGACGAATACCGCAAAGAATATGCATCCTGAGACGCATGCTGTGGTCGAAGATACCTCTTCACTGCAAGCCTCTCAGGATGAATTTGAATCCATGGTGCGTAACCTCGACGTTAAATCGCGCCTGATGGATCAATACGCTAGCTGGAAAGGCGTTCGCTATCGCCTTGGCGGCAGCACGAAAAAAGGCATTGATTGTTCCGGCTTCGTACAGCGTACTTTCCGTGAACAGTTTGGTATGGATCTCCCCCGCTCGACTTACGAGCAGCAGGAAATGGGTAAATCTGTATCGCGTGGACATCTACGCACTGGCGATCTGGTGCTGTTCCGTGCAGGTTCCACGGGGCGTCACGTCGGTATCTATATCGGCAACAACCAGTTCGTTCATGCCTCTACCAGCAGCGGTGTGACCATCTCCAGCATGGACGAGCCGTACTGGAAGAAGCGCTATAACGAAGCGCGCCGTGTCCTGAGTCGTTCTTAATGTTTTCTGTTGTCGGTTTTCCCTTGGCTGACAACAGAACGCAAAAAAAAGCACTGCTTATGCAGTGTTTTTTTTTGCCTTTATCCTGATGGTATAGTGACTGAGCTATGCTTACTGCATTCCATCCCCGGAAAAATCGCCCCCACCGTCACGGATAGCGTAACTCTATGCTGACCCACTACTTCTCGACCGGCCGTAAACCTGGATTGATCAGCCTCCTGTGCGGACTGCTGATTGGCTTACTGGTGGGCTGTGCGCATTTTGCGGTGATTTACCACGAACGGGAAACGCGATTCGACAATATTACCCGCCATCTACAATATTATCTGAACAACGCCTTTAGCGAACTGCGCACCACCATTGATTCTCTACAGCCGCTGGCCCAGTATCCCTGTGCTGATATCGCCTCAGAGCTAACGACCCGGGCGGCGTTTACGCTCAATGTCCGCGCCTTTTTACTGGTCGATCGTGGCCGCGCGGTCTGCTCCTCCGCCACCGGGCCGATGGCTACGCCGCTTAATCAACTGGTGCCGGAGATTGATATCCGCAAACCCGTCGATATCGCCGTGCTGGCAGGAACGCCGATGATGCCGGACAAGACCGCGATTGCGTTATGGGTACGCGATCCTCAGCAGCAGGACCGGGGGGTGTTTACCTCGTTAAACGCTAATTTAACCCCGCTGCTGCTTTACCCCGCAAGGCATGATGATTTCTCGGGCATCGCGCTGGGGTTCGGTAATCGGGCTATCTCTTCCTTTTCGCATCGTCTGGTCAACCCACTACAAAAAGGGCAGCCTCCTGTGCGCCAGGTGAAGCTCGATGGGTTGCCACTTGCGGTGTATCTGTATGCCAGCCCCTGGCCCAAAGAGAACCTGCAAATTACCCTGCTGCTGACCTTGATGAGCGTGTTTATTTCCACCGTGCTCTGTTTTTATATTCTGACGCTGCGCCGACATCCCGGAAAAGAGCTGCTCGCGGCGATTAAGCATAATCAGTTTTACGTGGTTTATCAGCCCGTGGTTGATACCAGCACGATGCAAATTGCGGGCGTTGAGGCCCTGATGCGCTGGAAGCATCCTGACGCCGGGGAGATCCCGCCTGATGTGTTTATTCATTTCGCTGAGACACAGAACCTGATCGTGCCGTTAACCCAGCATTTATTTAAACTGATTGCCCATGATGCACCCACACTACAAAAGGTGCTTCCTGCTGGCTCCCGGCTGGGCGTTAATATTGCACCAGGGCATCTGCATGCTGACAGCTTCCGTCAGGATATCCGCTCTTTTGTAGGTTCTCTGCCTGCCGCCCATTTTCAACTGGTGCTGGAAATGACCGAGCGCGACATGCTTAACGAGAAAGTCGCCACCCGACTCTTCGACTGGCTGCATGAAGAGGGGCATCTCATTGCCATTGATGACTTTGGCACCGGCCATAGCGCATTGATTTATCTGGAGCGTTTCCGTTTTGATTATCTGAAAATCGATCGGGGATTCATTGCCGCCATTGGCACAGAAACCGTAACATCACCGGTAATGGATGCGGTATTATTACTGGCTAAGCGAATGGATCTTACCACTATCGCAGAAGGCGTCGAGACGGCGGAACAGGCCGACTGGCTATGCGAACGCGGAGTGAATTACCTTCAGGGTTACTGGATCAGCCGGCCATTGACCCTGAAGCAACTGGTCGCTGCGCATGACGAGCCTGCAAAATGTTTCCGATCTTCTCAGGCGTCTATTACTATTCAGGGACAATAGCTCAGTTCATATGAAACTGTTCACGTAAAGGATGGCCGTTCAGGTATGTTAGTACGCCTCATTTTCTTACTCATCGCGCTATTCAGCTGCATAGCCCAGGCGCAAACCATCAAAGAGAATACTGCGTTTGCGGTGATCGGCGAGCCAAAATACGCCGTTAACTTTTCGCACTTTGATTATGTCAATCCCGCTGCACCGAAAGGCGGCGCGGTGACGATGGCGGCGATTGGCACTTTCGATAACTTTAACCGTTTTGCAATGCGCGGCAATCCCGCGGAACGGACAGGTGCGCTTTACGATACTTTATTCACCACGTCCGATGATGAGCCGGGCAGCTATTATCCGCTGGTGGCCGAATCGGCGCGTTACGCCGACGACTATTCGTGGGTTGAACTGAGCATTAATCCGCGTGCCAGATTTCACGACGGCACGCCGATGACGGCACAGGATGTCGTGTTTACCTTTAACAAGTTTATGACCGAAGGCGTGCCGCAGTTTCGTCTGATCTACAAAGGGACGACGTTTAAAGCCATCGCGCCGCTGACCGTGCGCATCGAACTTGCTCAACCGGGCAAAGAGAATATGCTGAGCCTCTTTTCTCTGCCGGTCATGCCGGAGAAATTCTGGCGTAAGCATAAGCTGAGCGATCCGCTCTCACAGCCGCCGCTGGCCAGCGGTCCGTATAAAATCAGCGCCTGCCGAATGGGGCAATATGTAACTTATTCGCGGGTGAAAGACTACTGGGCGGCAAATCTGCCGGTTAACCGTGGACGCTGGAATTTCGATACCATCCGCTACGATTACTATCTTGATGACAACGTCGCTTTCGAAGCATTCAAAGCGGGCGCGTTTGATTTTCGTACCGAAGGCAGCGCCAAAAACTGGGCTACCCGCTACATTGGCAAGAATTTCGCCAACCACCAGATTGTTAAAGAAGAACTGGAAAGCGATGCCGCTCAGGACGCCCGCTGGCTGGCCTTTAATATTCAGCGTCCGGTATTCAGTGACAGAAAAGTACGGGAAGCCATCACGCTGGCGTTTGATTTTGAATGGATGAACAAGACGCTGTTTTACAACGCCTACTCCCGGCCTGATAGCTATTTCCTTAATACCGAGTACGCGGCACGCCACTATCCGGATGCGGATGAGCTGACGCTGCTGGCACCACTGAAAAAAGATCTGCCTCCCGAGGTATTTACCTCTGTTTATCAGCCGCCGAAATCTAATGCGGATGGCTACGATCGCGATAATCTGCTCAAAGCCAGCGACCTGTTAACCCAGGCGGGATGGGTGATGAAAGGCCAGCAGCGGGTGAACAGCCAAACCGGTAAGCCGCTGCGCTTCGAGCTGCTGCTGCCTTCTGGCGGCAACGATCAATGGGTGCTGGCGTTTAAACACAACCTGGCGCGGATCGGCGTTACGATGGATATTCGCCAGATCGACAACTCCCAGCTCACCAGCCGCTTGCGCAGCCGCGACTACGACATGATGCCTCGCGTGGTACAGGCGATGCCGTGGCCGAGTTCCGATTTACAAATTTCCTGGGCCTCAGACTATATCGACTCCAGCTATAACGCGCCGGGGGTAAAAAGCCCGGTGATTGATGCGTTAATCGCGCAGATTATTCGCGAGCAGGGAAACAAAGAGAAACTGTTGCCCCTCGGACGTGCGCTGGATCGGGTATTAACCTGGAACTACTATATGCTGCCGATGTGGTATATGGCGAAAGACCGACTGGCCTACTGGGATAAATTTTCACATCCGGCTACGCGACCGCTCTACTCTGTCGGTTTCGATAACTGGTGGTACGATGTTAACAAAGCGGCAAAATTACCCGCAGCCAGACGTTAAGGAGCAGGCATGGGCGCTTATCTACTTCGCCGCTTATTACTGGTGATCCCGACCCTGTGGGCGATTATCACCATCAACTTTTTTATTGTTCAGGTAGCCCCTGGTGGTCCGGTCGATCAGGCGATTGCCACCATTGAAATGGGTCAGTCTAGCGGTTTACCGGGCGCGGGCGGCGGCGGCCTCAGTGCATCACATGCGCGGCCCGGCGTCGGTAATCTGAGCGAAAGCCATTACCGCGGCGGACGCGGCCTCGATCCAGAGGTCATCGCCGAGATCACCCATCGCTATGGCTTCGATAAGCCCCTGCACGAGCGCTATTTTAAAATGCTGTGGGACTATGTGCGCTTTGATTTCGGCGACAGCCTGTTTCGCAGCGCGTCGGTATTAACGCTCATTAAGCAGAGCCTGCCGGTATCGATTACCCTCGGGTTATGGAGCACGCTCATCATCTACCTGGTGTCGATACCGCTTGGCATACGCAAAGCGGTGCAAAACGGCAGCCGCTTTGATACCTGGAGCAGCGCGTTGATTATTATCGGCTATGCGATCCCGGCGTTTCTGTTCGCTATTCTGATGATCGTCTTCTTCGCGGGCGGCAGCTATTACGATATTTTCCCGCTACGTGGTCTGGTGTCCGCCAACTTTGATACCCTGCCGTGGTATCAAAAAATTACCGACTATCTGTGGCATATTACCCTGCCCGTGCTGGCAACGGTGATAGGCGGTTTTGCCGCGCTGACGATGCTGACCAAGAATTCGTTTCTCGATGAGATCCGCAAACAATACGTGGTCACCGCGCGGGCAAAAGGCGTCAGCGAGAAAAACATTCTCTGGGGACACGTCTTTCGTAACGCCATGCTGCTGGTGATCGCCGGTTTCCCGGCCACGTTTATCAGCATGTTTTTTACCGGCTCACTGTTAATTGAGGTGATGTTCTCCCTGAACGGGCTGGGACTGTTGGGTTATGAATCGACGATTTCCCGTGATTATCCGGTGATGTTCGGCACCCTGTACATCTTTACGCTGGTCGGGCTGCTGCTGAATATTTTGAGCGATATCACCTATACGTTTGTCGATCCGCGTATTGATTTTGAGGGCCGCTGATGCGTCAGGTAAATTCCATCAATCAGGCCCGCTGGGCGCGTTTTCGCCATAACCGTCGTGGCTACTGGTCGCTATGGATCTTCATGGTGATTTTTATCTGCTGCCTGTTGTCAGAAATTATCGCCAATGATAAGCCGCTGCTGGTGCAGTATCAGGGAAGCCTGTATGTGCCCGTGCTGAAAAACTACAGCGAACGTGATTTTGGCGGGCCGTTTACCACCGCCGCAGATTATCAGGATCCGTGGCTACAAAAACAGCTTGCCAATCATGGCTGGGTGCTGTGGGCTCCCATTCGTTTCGGCGCTAACAGCATCAATTTCTCCAGCGATAAACCCTTTCCCGCGCCGCCTTCGGCACAAAACTGGCTGGGAACTGATGCCAATGGCGGAGACGTGCTGGCGCGTATTCTCTACGGCTCGCGGATCTCGCTGCTGTTTGGCCTGATGCTGACCCTGTGTACCAGCGTGCTGGGCGTGGTGGCGGGTGCCATTCAGGGTTATTACGGCGGAAAAGTCGACCTCTGGGGTCAGCGCATCATCGAAGTGTGGTCGGGTATGCCGACGCTCTTTTTGATCATTCTGCTTTCCAGTGTCATTCAGCCTAATTTCTGGTGGCTGCTCGGGATCACCGTTCTGTTTGGCTGGATGGCGCTGGTCGGCGTGGTCCGCGCGGAGTTTTTGCGCACCCGTAACTATGACTATATTCGCGCGGCGCAGGCGATGGGCGTCAGCGATAGCGCGATTATTTTCCGGCATATGCTGCCCAACGCGATGGTCGCCACCCTCACCTTTCTGCCATTTATTTTATGCAGCTCGGTCACTACGCTGACCTCACTGGATTTTCTCGGTTTTGGTCTGCCGCTGGGATCGCCGTCGCTGGGCGAACTGCTTTTACAGGGCAAGAATAATTTACAGGCCCCGTGGCTCGGCATTACTGCCTTTTTATCGATAGCCATTTTGCTGTCGCTGCTGATTTTCATCGGTGAAGCCGTGCGCGACGCCTTCGATCCTAATAAGGCGGTATAAGATGACGCATCCACTATTAGCCATCGACCGGCTTTCCGTCGCCTTTACGCAACAGGGCGAAACCCGCACCGTGGTCAGCGATTTGTCGCTTCAGGTGGAAGCGGGTGAAACGCTGGCGCTGGTCGGCGAATCAGGCTCCGGAAAAACGGTGTCAGCCCTGTCGATACTGCGTCTGCTCCCTTCCCCGCCGGTAAGCTGGCCGGAAGGCGATATCTGTTTTCACGGTCAGTCGCTACTGCACGCTGACGAGCGGACCTTGCGCGGCATTCGTGGCAATCGCATCGCCATGATATTCCAGGAGCCCATGGTCTCGCTCAACCCGTTGCATACCCTCGAAAGGCAGCTTTATGAGGTTCTATCGCTGCATCGCGGGATGCGCAGAGAAGCGGCACGGGCGGAAATCCTCACCTGCCTGGATCGGGTTGGCATTCGCAACGCGGCCCGCCGCCTTGCCGATTATCCGCATCAGCTTTCCGGCGGCGAACGTCAGCGGGTGATGATCGCCATGGCGCTGTTAACACGCCCGGAGTTGCTGATCGCCGACGAACCGACCACGGCGCTGGACGTTTCAGTGCAGGCGCAAATCCTGCAACTGCTGCGTGAATTACGCCAGGAACTGAATATGGGTCTGCTGTTTATTACCCATAACCTGAGCATCGTGCGCAAGCTGGCGGATAACGTGGCGGTCATGCAGAACGGTCGCTGCGTGGAGCAAAATCGCGCCGCCACGCTCTTTTCTGCGCCCGCACATCCTTATACGCAACGTCTGTTGAATAGCGAACCGTCAGGCGATCCGGTACCTCTGCCGCAAGAAACAACGCCTCTGCTACAGGTAGAGGATCTGTGCGTTGAATTCCCGGTACGCAAAGGCCTGCTGCGACGCGTCGTCGATCACAATCGCGTGGTGAAAAACCTGAGTTTTACCCTGCGTCCCGGTGAAGCGCTGGGGCTGGTCGGTGAATCCGGCTCGGGTAAAAGCACCACCGGGATGGCGCTGCTGAGGCTCATCGCCTCAAAAGGGCGTATCCAGTTTGATGGTCAACCGCTGGACGGATTAAGCCGTAAACAGCTGTTACCGGTGCGCCACCGCATTCAGGTGGTGTTTCAGGATCCCAATTCGTCGTTGAACCCCCGCCTCAACGTGCTGCAAATTGTGGAAGAAGGGCTGCGCGTGCATCAGCCAACGCTGAGCGCCCAGGAGCGTGAGAAGCAGGTCATTGCGGTACTACAGGAAGTGGGGCTGGACGCGGAGATGCGCCATCGTTATCCGGCAGCCTTTTCAGGCGGACAACGCCAGCGTATCGCCATTGCACGCGCGCTGATTTTGAAACCGGAGTTGATTATTCTGGATGAACCGACGTCATCGCTGGATCGCACCGTACAGGCGCAAATCCTCACGCTGCTGAAGTCGTTACAGGCGAAGCATCGTCTGGCCTATATCTTTATCAGCCACGATTTGCACGTCGTGCGTTCGCTGTGCCATCAGGTGATCGTACTGCGACAGGGGGAAGTGGTGGAGCAAGGCGAGTGCGGACGCGTATTTACCGATCCTCAGCAGGACTATACCCGCCAGCTATTAACCTTAAGCTGACGGTCAGAAAGGATTATGGCCTGAAAACGGCTCGGCAATCGCCACCCCGAAATTTTTTAACCGGCAGGTGGCGGCAAACTCATCTTGTCGGCTCACAAACAGACACGGCTCGCCCTCACACTCCAGTACCGAGCAGTCGACTTCAATATCGGTTAATGCCTGGCTCAGAGTATGCATCACCGGCCAGGCGTTATCACCGTCCGGACTCAAAAGCTTCAGCGCGACCAGGCAGTTTTCACAGGCAGGCGTACTTTGCGGAATCGGTTCAACTCTTGAACCCGCAAATCCGGACAGCCAGCGATAGCTCTGCGGCAAACGGTGTACGATGGAGAGTTGTTGATGAGTCACTTTTTTGTCCCCGGAAGCAGTAAAATTAACAATTGATTCACATCAATATTAACACATGGTTGACAATTCGTCGTGCATCCTGAAGAAAACGCTTTCATTCACAACCAGTAAGGATTCAGAGGCTCAACTTCCATGAGTGTAATCAGCGTTACAGGAGCCTTTTGGCGCTATATGTACCCGTTTTTGTGATCTAAAACAACCTTTTTAACAACACTGGCGTGACTTTTTACACAAAATGTTTTTACAAAAAACAAACATTTCATCAAGAAGAGCAGGAGATGGGGACCGTGACGTCCCCGAAAATGCAGATTAGCGTGCGGATTTTTTACTGCGGCTGGCGTACAAACAGAACAGAATGGAGCTGGTCGCACAGAAGGCGATCGATAAAATCATCGGCCAGGCGGTGCTGAATGTCGCCAGCGACAGCAGCGCACCGACAATCGCACCGATGCCAAAACGGAAGGTTCCCGCCAGAGAAGAGGCCGTACCCGCCATATGCGGAAACTCATCCAGAATGACCGCCATCGCGTTGGAGGAGACCAGCGACACGCAGCCGACAAACGCCGCCACGCCCACCACCATCGACCAGAAGCCGACATCGAAAAGCCCGCACACCACCAGCCATACCGCAGTGGCAAACTGAACCCACAGCCCGGCGCGGAACATATTCAGCGCCCCTACCCGCCGGACAAATCGGCTGTTCACAATGGTCAGTACAAACAGGAATACGACATTCAGCGCAAAGTAATAGCCGAAGTGCTGCGGCGGAACGTGGTTCAGTTCGATATACACAAACGGCCCCGCGCTCAAAAACGAGAACATCCCGGCGAAGCTGAAGCCGCTTGCCAGCATATAGCTCAGCACGCGTTTATGCCGAAACAGCGAGGCAAAATTGCCGCCCGTTGTGCGAAGGCGGAATTTCTGTCGCCGTTCAACAGGCAGCGTCTCGTCGATGAAAAAGAAAATCATCGCTGAGGCCAGCAGCGCGGCAACCGCAAGGATCCAGAATATTGTGTGCCAGCTAAACCAGATGAGTACCGCGCCACCGACCATCGGTGCCACCAGCGGGGCGATGGTCGTGACCAGCATGACGAACGACATCATGCGCGAAAATTCTTCTTTCGGATAAATATCGCGCATCAGGGCGTTAATCACCACGCTTGCCGCCGCTGCGGCCAGCCCGTGAAAAAAGCGCATCACAATCAGGTAGTCAATGGTTTGTGACAGGGCGCACGCCGCGGCCGCGGCCGCAAACACCAGCGTGCCGCCGAGGATCACTGGCTTACGTCCAAGGCTATCCGCCATCGGCCCGTACAGGAGCTGACCGAGCGCAAAGCCAAGAATATAGGTGCTGAGCGTCATCTGCGCGCTACCGGCTGGCACGCCGAACTGCGCGGAAATAACCGGCAACGCAGGCAAATACATATCAATCGAAAGCGGCATCAGCATGGCCAGCAGGCCAAGAATAAACACGATACCCAGCGAGGAGCGCTGCTTTGTCGTCACCCTTAACTCCTGTTATTCATGTTACGGCATGCCAGGACTGGCAATTTCTTCTGCGGTCAGCGCCCGGTATTCGCCCGGTGCGAGATCCGCATCCAGCACAATACCGCCGATGCGCTCACGATGCAGGCCAATGACATGGTTGCCCACGGCAGCAAACATGCGTTTTACCTGATGGTAGCGCCCTTCACTGATGGTCAGACGCACCTCGGTTGGGGTGATCACCTCAAGCGTGGCGGGCTTCGTCAGATCTTTTTCATTGTGGAGCTGTACGCCGCGCGCGAACTGTTCAGCGGTATCCTCCGCCACCGGCGATTCCAGGGTGACGAGATAGGTTTTTTCGCAATGATGACGCGGAGAAGTGATACGATGCGACCACTGTCCATCATCGGTCATCAGCACCAGCCCGGTGGTGTCGATATCCAGGCGTCCTGCGGCATGCAGCTTGTACGCCACCGGTTCGTCGAGGAAGTAAAGCACTGTCGGATGATCCGGATCGTCAGTCGAGCAGACATAGCCCTGCGGTTTGTTGAGCATGAAATAGCGCGGGCCGTGCTGCTGGGCAAGCGGATTGCCGTCGTAGGCGATCGCATGTTCCGGTTGAAGTTTAAAGGCGCTGTCCCTTACTATTTCGTCATCCACCGTGACACGGTTGGCACGAATTTCACGCCCGGCAATAGCACGGCTTACGCCAAGCTGCTGAGCGATAAATTTATCAAGTCGCATGAATTATTTTTGCCTGTAATTATGCCTGGAGTCGGACAACGTTGTCCGAAAAAAGAAGCGGTTCTGCACCTCACAGTATAGCGGCCTGTGACTGCCGCTCAAGGGAAAAAGCACCGCGGCATACTATTTAAGATGAATATGACCTTTACTCTTCGCCCTTATCAACGGGAAGCGGTGGATGCCACCCTCGCCCATTTTCGCCAGCATCAGGAACCGGCCGTTATCGTCCTGCCAACCGGGGCCGGAAAGAGCCTGGTCATTGCCGAACTGGCAAGGGTGGCGCGTGGGCGCGTGCTGGTGCTGGCGCACGTCAAAGAGCTGGTCGAGCAAAACCACGCCAAATACCTGGCGCTGGGGCTGGAGGCGGATATTTTCGCGGCGGGTCTGAAGCGTAAAGAGAGCCACGGCAAAGTGGTTTTCGGTAGCGTGCAGTCGGTGGCGCGCAATCTTGAGGCGTTTCAGGGCGAGTTTTCCCTGCTGATCGTCGATGAATGCCACCGGATCAGCGACGACACGGACAGCCAGTATCAGCAAATTCTGGCGCATTTATCCGCCGCCAACCCCCGTCTGCGGCTGCTGGGGTTGACCGCAACGCCCTTTCGCCTCGGCAAAGGCTGGATTTATCGTTTTCACTATCACGGCATGGTGCGCGGCGATGAAAAGGCGCTATTTCGCGACTGTATTTATGAACTGCCGCTGCGCTACATGATTAAACATGGCTACCTGACGCCACCGGAGCGGCTGGATATGCCGGTAGTCCAGTACGATTTCAGCCGCCTTCAGGCGCAGAGCAACGGCTTGTTTAGCGAGGCGGATCTTAACCGCGAGCTGAAAAAACAGCAGCGCGTGACGCCGCATATTATCAGCCAGATAATCGAGTTCGCCCAGACGCGCAAAGGCGTGATGATTTTTGCCGCTACCGTCGAGCACGCGCGGGAAATTGTCGGTCTGCTGCCTGCCAGCGAGGCGGCGCTTATTACCGGTGAAACGCCGGGCGCACAGCGAGACGAATTAATTAGCGCCTTTAAAGCTCAGCAGTTTCGTTATCTGGTCAACGTGTCGGTACTGACGACCGGATTCGACGCGCCGCACGTCGATTTGATTGCCATTTTGCGCCCCACAGAGTCCGTCAGCCTGTATCAGCAAATTGTTGGTCGCGGTTTGCGCCTGTCGCCGGGCAAAACCGATTGCCTGATCCTCGACTATGCGGGCAATCCCCACGATCTCTACGCCCCGGAAGTGGGAGCGCCGAAAGGCAAAAGCGATAACGTCCCGGTGCAGGTGTTTTGTCCTGCCTGCGGTTTTGCCAATACCTTCTGGGGAAAAACCACCGCCGACGGCACGCTGATTGAGCACTTTGGCCGCCGCTGTCAGGGCTGGTTTGAAGATGATGAAGGGCATCGCGAGCAGTGCGATTACCGCTTTCGTTTCAAAAACTGCCCGCAGTGTAACGCGGAGAATGATATCGCCGCCCGCCGCTGTCGCGAGTGCGATACGGTACTGGTCGATCCCGATGACATGCTGAAGGCGGCGCTGAAGTTAAAAGATGCGCTGGTGTTGCGCTGCGGCGGCATGACCCTGCAACACGGTGCCGATGAGAAAGGTGAATGGCTGAAAATCACCTATTACGACGAGGATGGAGCCGACGTCAGCGAGCGGTTTCGTCTGCAAACGCCTGCGCAGCGAACCGCGTTTGAACAGCTGTTTATTCGCCCGCATACGCGCACACCCGGCGTGCCGCTGCGCTGGATTACCGCCGCTGATATCGTGGCTCAACAGCCGTTTTTGCGCCATCCCGATTTTGTGGTCGCCCGTAAGAAGGGTCAGTACTGGCAGGTGCGCGAAAAACTGTTTGATTACGCCGGACGCTACCGCCGCGCCAATGAATTACGCGGTTAGGCGCGCTTTTCATTGCTGTTACGGCCGTACGGGTATAGAATACCGCCCGCTTTTGCACACGCAAAGCAGAACGCTTACCTGTTACTGGGTCGCCTGTAGCAGGATTTATTGAAGAGAGAAATTAATGTCTACTATCAACGCAGAAGTACGTAAAGAGCAGGGTAAGGGTGCGAGCCGCCGCCTGCGCGCAGCTAACAAGTTCCCGGCTATCGTTTACGGTGGAACTGAAGCTCCGATCGCTATCGAACTGGATCACGACAAAGTGATGAACCTGCAAGCTAAAGCTGAATTCTACAGCGAAGTGCAGACTCTGGTTATCGATGGCAAAGAAGTAAACGTGAAAGTTCAGGCTGTACAGCGTCATCCGTACAAACCGAAACTGTCTCACATCGACTTCGTTCGCGCGTAATCGCTGACAAGTTAAAGAAGAACCCCGCTCCGGCGGGGTTTTTTTATGCGCTAAATCTTACTTACCGCCGGAAGTGCGACGCTGAAGCTGATCGCGCAGATTCGGTGGCGTACCTTTAATAGTCAGCGTATCGGTGGCCGGATCCCAGAAAATGCGCTCGCCAAGCAGCAAGGCGTCAAAGTTGATGGTTAATCCACCACCGCTGCCGGCGTATTTAGTTAATTGACGCAGGGTGCTGCGGTCGGCCGGAAAACTCTCCTCCAGCTCATAACCTTTCTCGGCGGTAAACTCGCTGAAACTCACCTCACTGACGCTGGAAAGCTCTTTCGACAGCGATTCAAGGGCAATCTCTTCCCCCGCCTGAAGCTGCTCGCTACAGTAATCGTACACCTGCTGGCGCACAGTCTGGCGTTCTGATTTATCGAGCTGGGCCTCGGCGGTAAAGTCGTCGACCGCCTGCAACAGGCCACGGTTTTGCGCTTTAGCATTCAGCCCTTCGCTGGCACCGAGGAAATCCATAAAGAAATCGGCGACCTTGCGCCCTACCCGTCCTTTGAGGAACGTCAGATAACGCGTGGACTCCGGGTTGGTTTCCCACTCGGTCAAATCAATACGGGCAACGATATCCGCATGGTTAATATCCAGATAGTGAATAGAACTGATATCCAGATTTTCGTTCACGCGCATGCTGCTTAAGTTGTTCAGTACCGCCACCAACAGATACTCCACCGCCAGATAACGGTAGTGGCAGAACAGGACAACACCGCCGTCAGCAAACGGATATTTCGCCAGCTCATCGCGCAGTCGCCCGGTTGCCGCCCGGCTGAAGGCCAGGAAGTCTTCTTCGCCCTGACGTTGCAGACGCAGCGCCTGCGCCAGCTCGCTCTCTTCGCTAAACAGACCGTAAGCTTTGTTTTTGGCGCTATAAACCCGGTGCAGCTCGGCCATCATCTCTTCGACGGGGGCCGTTGGCTCCAGCAATGAATCGCGCAGCACCAGTTCCAGGCTTTGTTCATCACGCTTGATTAACTGATGCAGGGCAATCTGGTTGATATCCAGACTCATGGTAAACTCTCCTTTTGGACCAAACGGTAATCAACCACCGTTGGTGGCCTCACAGTGTAAGGTGAAAAAAAGGGGAAAAAAAGCTGTTGCTACGGTAATATGTTGCCCTTTCATGAACAGACTGATTTTGATTTATGCCACAACACTCCCGCTATAGTGATGAACACGTTGAACAACTGCTGAGCGAGCTGGTCAATGTATTAGAAAAACACAAAACCCCCACCGATCTTTCATTGATGGTGCTGGGGAACATGGTGACGAATCTGATTAATACCAGCATCGCACCGGCTCAGCGTCAGGCTATCGCCCGTTCTTTTGCCCAGGCGCTGCAATCCTCGGTAAGCGACGAACAGGCGCACTAAGGAAAACGAACGACTGCATATGGTGACTCATCGTCAGCGCTACCGTGAAAAAGTCTCCCAGATGGTTAGCTGGGGGCACTGGTTTGCTTTGTTCAACATTCTGTTGGCAACGGCGATCGGTAGCCGCTATCTTTTTGTTGCCGACTGGCCGACAACACTGCCGGGACGCGTTTACTCGTACCTGAGTATTGTCGGGCATTTCAGCTTTCTGGTGTTCGCCACCTATCTGCTGATTCTGTTCCCGCTCACCTTTTTCGTGATGTCGCAGCGGCTGATGCGGTTTATTTCCGCCATTCTTGCCACCTGCGGGATGACGCTTCTGCTGATTGATAGCGAAGTATTTACCCGCTTCCACCTGCATCTTAACCGCATCGTCTGGGAACTGGTGTTTAATCCCGACCAGAATGAAACCGCGCGCGACTGGCAATTAATGTTTATCAGCGTGCCGGTCATTTTGCTTATTGAGATGCTGTTTGCCACCTGGAGCTGGCAAAAGTTGCGCAGCCTGACGCGCCGTCGTCGCTACGCAAGGCCGGTGGTGGCGCTGTTCTTTGTCGCCTTTATCGCCTCGCACAGCATTTATATCTGGGCTGACGCCAATTTCTATCGTCCGATTACCATGCAGCGCGCTAACCTGCCGCTCTCCTATCCGATGACCGCTCGCCGTTTCCTCGAAAAACATGGCCTGCTGGATGCGCAGGATTATCAGCGCCGGCTAATCGAGCAAGGCGATCCGGAGGCGGTCTCCGTGCAGTATCCGCTGAGCGATCTGCACTACCGCGATATGGGTACCGGCCAGAACGTGCTGCTGATTACCGTTGATGGTCTGAACTATTCCCGTTATGAACAACAGATGCCGGGGCTGGCCAGCTTCGCTCAGCAGAATATCAACTTTACCCAGCATATGAGTTCGGGTAACAGCACCGACAACGGCATTTTCGGTCTGTTTTACGGTATTTCCCCGGGCTATATGGATGGCGTGCTGTCGTCGCGCATTCCTGCTGCGCTGGTGACGGCGCTGAATCAGCAGGGCTATCAACTGGGGCTGTTCTCCTCCGACGGCTTTAGTAGCCCGCTTTACCGTCAGGCGCTGCTCTCTGACTTCTCCCTGCCGCCTGCCCGGACGCAGTCCGATGCGCAAACGGCGAACCAGTGGATTAACTGGCTCGATCGCTACGCGCAGGAAGATAACCGCTGGTTCTCGTGGATTGCCCTTAATGGTACCAACGTTGATGAGAGCAATCAGCAAGCCTTTACCCGCCGCTACACGCGTGCAGCGGCGGATGTGGATGCGCAGATTTCCCGCGTGCTGGACGCGCTGAAAGCCTCTGGCAAGCTGGATAACACGGTAGTGATCATCACCGCAGGTCACGGGGTGCCGCTGGATAAACAGCGCGAGGAATTTGACTGGTCTCGTGCCCGGCTTCAGGTTCCGCTGGTCATTCACTGGCCGGGAACGCCCGCGCAGCGCATTAACACCCTCACCGATCATAAAGACGTGATGGCGACCCTGATGCAGCGGCTGCTACGGGTCACAACGCCTGCCAATGAATATTCCCAGGGCCAGGACCTGTTCAGCGTTACCCGGCGCTATAACTGGGTGACGGCGGCCAGCGGCAATACGCTGGCCATCACCACGCCACAGGAAACCGTGGTGCTGGGGCATAATGGCGATTACAAAACCTGGAATGCCCACGGCGACAAAATACGCGATCGCAAACCGCAGATGAGTTTACTGCTCCAGGTTCTGACGGATGAAAAACGGTTTGTCGCTAACTGATTGATTAATTATAAATCAGTCAGCAGATCGGTGGCTTGCAATCGCCGGGGAAAGAGGTACTATTAGGCCCACAAATCGGCACGTAGCGCAGCCTGGTAGCGCACCGTCATGGGGTGTCGGGGGTCGGAGGTTCAAATCCTCTCGTGCCGACCAAAAATCCCAAGAAAACCAACCGCAAGGTTGGTTTTTTTATGCCTGTCATTTTCTGGCTTTAAACAATACTTTCAACAGTCATAACGATCCTCACTTTTTTCTCTGTTAGTACATGATGCATCCCGCTGTTATCAAGCAGCTCTCATTCTTTGAGTCATGGTCAGCGCTTTTCTAATCAACTTTGTGAACCCGTTTCTGCCTGGATAGCATATATCTACTTTCGGGGGCATAGCTACCTTGATAACTGCCTGGCTGAAAAAGCAAATCGATAGTGAGGCCATAATGATGATAGCCTGTCGACAATAAGGAAATCCTGTAAGGATATACTTATATAAGTACAGTGCATAATAAATTATATATTCTTAAACACATTAGTTTTGATGCATCTCAAATGAAGAAAAACTCAAAAGCATTATATTTATAAAATGTACATATCTATCATCTAATAGTTAAGCGACTAACATTTCTGACTATATTTTTTCACAAAATAATTGTTATGTGACATTTAGAAGGAACTATTTTTACACATGAAGAACAAAATATTATCAATACATCACCTACGCGGAATAGCGGCCCTTATGGTGATATTCTTCCATTTCAACGGATATATAAATAATGTGTACGCTCAAAAAAATCTTGGCGAAATCTTGTTCGAATCAGGAGCCTTTGGCGTTGATCTGTTCTTCATGATAAGTGGATTTATTATTGCTCTGTCAACTCGCAATATTATGTCAGAGATAATTTTTATTATCCGCCGTTTTTTTAGAATCTATCCTACCTTCATAATCGTTTTTATTTTTGGCACGCTAACCGTATACAGGTTCCAGCCTTCTGAAAATATTCTCAGAGGGATGTTCTTTATTCACAGAGACTACTCGTTGCTCTCGCCAGGATTTGGCTATAATGTTCTTGGCCCAGCATGGACTTTAACCTATGAGATATACTTTTACTTTATATTTATGCTGGCGATGTTTTTTACTCATAGATATAGAACCGTTTTAGCATCAATCTTTTTGTTAATACCAGTGATCATTTTACAGATATATTTCAATGGTGAATTATCTATATCAGGAGGTGCCGCCGCACATGTACCAGCGGATAACCCGGCTTTCGGTATGTTAAGATTTATTTCATCACCTGTTATTGCCGAATTTGTCGTCGGAATGATATTTTATGAGTTATTTAGAAGGTTTCAGTTTACTATCAAAAAAGAAATAGCCACTTTTATATTTTTTGTCTGTACTGGACTTTTCATCTCATTTTATTTTAGTCGCAATCTAACGGGTTTCGGTCTTGACCGGGCTGGACTCATATCTGCGATCTTGCTATTTGGATTTTTGACCTATGATAAAAGCGTTGGATTTAAAGAAAACAAATTACTAAATTTTCTTGGCGACATATCGTTCTCAATCTATATATTACATTATGTATTTATAAATATGCTAGATTTCTATCACCCTGAATTTTGCGCACAAATAATAGGTTGGGGGAGATTCTTTATGATGACAACGATCACCATGGCAACTGGAACGCTATTACACTTTTATGTTGAAAAACCCTTTATATCGATTGGTAAAAAGATTGAAAAAAAATTAGCAAAGTAGGTGAAAACAAATAACTATTGCGCAACAAAACTCCGCCGTAAAGCGGAGTTTTGAGGGCCTGATATTATGGCGATTAATTTTGCTATCAAAAACAATTCCTCTCTTACCATAATCTGATCGTGCATATCTGTAGCGAAACCACCCACCATCATCGTGGCCGGGAGGCAGGTATTAACAAGTTGCCTCTCGCGCGGGGCTAACGTCACTACCCGCTGCCCGACGACTATGTCAGGATAAGTTGATCTGTCACCGACAACGCACAAAAAGCCCACGAAAGCGCTGTACTTTCCCGTCGCGGCTGGTAAATTGCTGTACATAAAAACAGTGTTCCAAAGGCGGTAAAATGTTTGTAGAACTGGTTTACGATAAACGTAACGTGGCTGGCCTTCCCAATGCACGGGAAATTATCCTTGAAGAACTGACGCGTCGCGTACATCGCATCTTTCCTGAGGCCGATGTGCGGGTAAAACCGATGCAGGCCAACGGGCTGAACAGCGACGCCAGTAAAAGCGATCGGGAAAAACTGAACCGTATGCTGGAAGAAATGTTCGATGAGGCCGATATGTGGCTGGTGGCCGAGTAAGCGTGGCCTTCGCCGCGTTTACCCGGTGGATTACAGCGCGATATCGGCAACCGGTTCAATACTCACCGGCTGCGGCTTACTCTGCGGCTGCGGCACGGCATCCGGCTGGCGCGGCGGTGCGTAGTCCAGCTCCAGCACGTCGCTGGTCCATGCCATCATCTCCTGCGTGGCAGCCGGACGACCGTCCAGAGGCATTCCGTAGCCAGGCACAATCTGTTTCAGCCTGGCCTGCCATTCCGGCGATGCCATTTGCTGCGCGAAAACCTTCTCCATCAGGTGCAGCATAATCGGCGCGGCGGTTGACGCGCCGGGCGATGCGCCCAGCAGCGCCGCCACGGTGCCTTCGTCGTCACACACCACCTCGGTCCCAAGCCGCAATACCCCGCCCTTTTGCGCATCGCGTTTAATAATTTGCACCCGCTGCCCGGCCTGCCATAACCGCCAGTCCGCTTTTTCAGCCTGCGGATAATACGCGCGTAATGCCGCAAAACGATCCTCGTCCTTTTGCAGGACCTGACCGACCAGGTATTTCACCAGCGCAAAATTATCCAGCCCGACATTGACCATCGGCAGCAGATTAGAGGCGTTGGTTGAGCTGAGGAGATCCCAGAGAGAGCCGTTTTTCAGAAAACGGGTCGAGAAGGTAGCGAAGGGTCCGAACAGCACTACTCGTTTGCCGTCAATGATGCGGGTATCGATATGGGGAACCGACATCGGCGGCGCACCGGTAGAAGCCTGACCATACACTTTCGCCAGGTGATGCCGGGCGATCTCCGGGTTCTCGCAGACCAGAAACTGACCGCCTACCGGGAAACCGGCGTAGTCGTTCGCCTGCGGAATGCGCGTTTTTTGCAGTAATTTTAGTGCCGCACCGCCCGCACCAATAAATATGAATTTGGCCCGGATCAGACGGCTGGCTTTCGGGTTATCGGTATCCGATACCCGCACCGTCCAGCTTTTATCCGCGTTGCGTTTAAAGCCGCGTACCTGAGTATTCAGCTGCAACGCGAAGTTATCCCGCTTTTGCAGCGCCGCGATAAACTGACGGGTAATTTCGCCATAATTGACATCGGTGCCATTGTCGGTACGCGTTGCTGCGATCTTTTGTTGCGGATCGCGCCCTTCCATCACCAGCGGTGCCCACTCTCTGATTTGTTGATGATCTTCCGAGTAGCGCATCTCGCGGAACAGCGTACTTTGCTGTAGCGCCCTGTAACGTGCACGCAGGAAATTAACATGCTCTTCACCCCAGACGAAACTGATATGGGGCACGCTGTTGATAAAGCTGCGCGGCTGGTGCAATACGCCGCGTTCGACCTGATGCGCCCAGAACTGACGGGATAGCTGGAAGGCTTCATTGATTTCGACCGCTTTTTCAATGCTGACCGAGCCGTCCGAATGTTGTGGCGTATAGTTCAGTTCCATCAGTGCCGAGTGGCCGGTACCGGCATTATTCCAGCCGTTAGAGCTCTCCTGAGCAACACCGTCCATGCGCTCGACCATGGTAATAGACCACGCTGGCTCCAGCTCCTGAAGAAAGGTGCCGAGAGTCGCGCTCATGATGCCACCGCCGATTAACAACACATCGGTGACATGTTCACGGCGATGCGTGTCAGCACGGACACCCAACTCCCTTGCCCCGGAACGGGGGATGGCGGTATTTCTTTTCATCGTAGTAATTGCCTTACGGAACTTACGTTCTGACAGATACAGGTGAAACGATTCGGGTTTTCCACGTTATCACCGCCGTCTGAAAAATTAAATATTGTTTAAACTTTAAATTTAGTTTTATGGCGAGTTATAAAAATGTTTAATAATTGATGCATGCAAACGATAAAAAGTGCTGGTCGCGCCGTATGCCAGCCGTTACTATTCCCCGTTTTGTGATTTTCCGCACGGACGCCTGATAATCGTTATGGAAGCCCTCTTATTGCCTGCGGATCTGTATGTCTGAAACTCAATCGTCTTTATCGCCCGCCCGTCAGGGTGCTATTGCCAGCGTAATACGCTCGCCGTCGCTGCTGCTGCGCGAATCACTGGCCGGGGTGATCACTGCGCTGGCGCTGATCCCGGAAGTCATCTCTTTCTCCGTCATTGCCGGAGTTGACCCGAAAGTGAGCCTGATCGCTTCAGTCGTATTATGCCTGGCGATGTCGGTGCTCGGCGGGCGTCCGGCCATGGTTACTGCCGCCGCAGGTTCCGTGGCATTAGTGATCGGGCCAATGGTTCACCAGCACGGCGTGGCCTATATTCTGCCCGCCGTGGTGCTGGCAGGGATCATTCAAATCATTTTTGGTCTGAGCGGTATGGCACGCCTGATGCGTTTTATTCCGCAGGCGGTGATGACCGGCTTTGTAAACGCGCTGGGGATTTTGATTTTCTTCGCCCAGGTGCCGCACTTCTGGAGCCGAAGCCCGCTGGTGATCGGTCTGTTTGTGCTGACGCTGTTAATTGTGCTGTGGGTGCCGCGTTTTACGAAAAGCATCCCCTCCCCGCTCATTGCCATTGTGCTGTTGACGATTTTCACCATCACTACCGGTCAGTTGATGCCTACAGTCGGCGATGAAGGATCGATGGGCGGCGGGATGCCGGGCTTTAGCGACCTGCTGGTGCCGCTGGATCTTCATACGTTGAGCATCATCTGGCCGTGCGCGCTGAGTATCGCTTTCGTGGGATTAATGGAGTCCCTGCTGACCGCAAAACTGGTAGACGATCTGACCGCGACCGCCTCGAATAAACATCGGGAAAGCACCGGCCTCGGCATCGCCAACATTCTGGCGGGCTTTTACGGCGGCATCGCCGGTTGTGCGATGATTGGACAAACCATTGTTAACGTGGAGATGGGCCGCGCCCGCAGCCGCATTTCTACTCTGGCGGCCGGGCTGGTACTTCTGCTCCTGGTCACGGCCTTAAGTGAAGTAATGGCGAAAATCCCGATGGCCGTGCTGGCGGGGATTATGGTTATCGTGGCGGTAAAAACCTTTAGCTGGCACAGCATCCGGCCCACCGCGCTGAAAAGTACGCCGTGGCCGGAGACCGTGGTGATGATGATTACCGTTGCCGCGACGGTAACAACGGGGAATCTGGCGATTGGCGTACTGGCAGGCGTAATAACCATGACCATCGTACCGCACCGTATTAAGCGAAAATATCGGCTTAAAGCAGAAAAATCGTCGCCAGACCAAGAAAAATAAAGAAGCCACCCGTGTCGGTAATGGCGGTGATCATCACGCTTGAGCCGACCGCCGGGTCATGCCCCAGCTTAATCATCACCATGGGAATAATCACGCCCATCAACGCCGCCACCAGTAAATTAAGCACCATCGCCAGCATCATCACGCCGCCGAGGGCGGGATCGCCGTATAGCGCCCAGGTGACGCCGCCCATAATGCCGCCCCACACCAGGCCGTTAATCAGCGCCACGCCCATTTCGCGCAGGATCAGGAAGGAAAAGTTGCCCGGCTGAATATATTGCAGGGCCAGCGCCCGCACGATCATCGTGATGGTCTGGTTGCCGGTGTTGCCGCCGATGCCAGCGACAATCGGCATCAGTGAGGCCAGCGCCACCAGCTTTGAAATAGTATGCTCGAAGCCGTCAATCACCCGCGAAGCGATAAACGCAGTACAAAGATTCACCGCCAGCCACGCCCAGCGCGTTTTGACCGCTTTGTGTACCGGGGCAAAAATGTCTTCGTCGCTGCTCAGCCCGCTCATCTGGCGCAAATCGTTATCGGTCTCCCGGTATACGACATCAACAATTTCATCGATGGTAATACGCCCCATCAGCTTGCCGTCGGGATTGACCAGCGCGGCGCTGATCAGGTTATCACGCTCAAAAGTTCGCGCCGCTTTTTCCGCATTCTCTTCAGGATGAAAAGCCAGGATATCGCGCTCCATCACGTCGCCGACGTTCAGACTGGCAGGCGAGATAAGGATCGTTTTAAGCTCCAGCTCGCCCAACAGCGTGTTATCCCTGTCAGTGACAAACAACTTATCGGTGTTTTCCGGCATCTTACCCAGCCGCCGCAGATAACGCTGCACCGTACCCAGCGTCACCTCCGGGCGCACGGTAATGACTTCAAACTCCATGATCGCGCCGACGCTACCGGGATCGTAGTTCATCACCTGACGTACACGCGCCCGCTCCGCCGGCGACAGCGTCGCCAGCAGACGGCCCGTCAGATTGCGTGGCAGATGCTGAACGATATAAATCTGCTCATCGATATCAAGCGTATTCATGGCTTCCAGCAACGCCCTGTCGCTCATCTGATCGATGAGATCGCCCCAGACGTTTTCGGACGCCTCAAGCAGGACCTGTCCACGCTTGTCATCGCCAATCAGTAGCCACAGCGCGCGACGCTCTTCCGCAGGCAGGGCTTCCAGCGTATCGGCAAGATCGGCCGGTTTCAGGTGTTCAACCAGTACGCCGACCTCGGCCATTTGATTTTCCAGCGCGCCGCTGTCGTACTGCTCAACCAGAGTCAATTTGTTCAGCAGCGAGGAGGTAATGGCTTTATCAGTCGTGAGCAGCCAGATCAGGCGCGCACGCTCTTCATCGCGCAATCGGGCGCTGTTATTTGTCGAGACGGACATTGGTGGATCCTTGGGTCATTTTATTACGCCAGGCAGGGTGGCTGGCGCATTAAGCATAGCGTGGAGTTGGAAATTAATGATAAACGAAGCGAATGAGTGCGGAAAAAATAAGCGGTAGCGCCTCCCGCTTAACGGGAGGCGCTATTCTCAGGCGGTGCGGGCAACGGCGTCGCGAGAGGCCAGCGCCCGCTCTTCGCCAGTAAGTTCAGAAAGCTGGCCGTCGCGCATTTCCAGCAGCCGGTCAGCGTGAATGAAATAGTGGTCGTCATGGCTAATGGCGAAAATGGTTTTACCCATCGCCTGCATCAGCGGCAGAAGGACCTGATAAAACTCGCGGCGGAAGTGCGGATCCTGATCGGCGGCCCATTCGTCCAGCAGGATGATATCGCGTTCTTCTGCCAGCGCCAGCAGCAGCGCCACGCGTTTTTTCTGCCCTTTGGACAGCTTCAAATCGAGGATCTTGCCGTTTTCCAGCGTCAGTTTATGGCTCATTTTCAGCTGCGCGATCCAGCGATCCACCAGCGCAGGATCGGCAGGCTTACCTTCCGCACCCAGCAACTGATCGAATAGCCAGACATCGGTAAACACCGCCGAAAAAAGCTTGCGATAATCTTCCGGGCGGTCCGCCGCCAGCGGCTCGCCATCCAGTAAAATCTGGCCTGATACAGGCTGATACAACCCGGTGAGCAGCATAGCAAGCGTAGATTTACCGCTGCCATTGCCGCCAATCAGGAAGACCAGCTCGCCGCGATTGAGGGTCAGGTTAATCGGCCCCACGGAGAAGGTGTTATCCCGGTAGCTAAAGGTGACGTCACGCAGTTCCAGAGTCTGCCACTGGGCATAGATTTTCGGCTGCGGGAATTCAGGTCTGAACGCCGCCAGGTCAAATTGTTTGAGCTTATTAAACGCCACCTGAGCACTGAGTAGCGTCGGCAACGCGCCAACGGCAGAAAGCAGCGGCGTGCGCAGGAATAGTAGCGTTAATGAATACGTCGCCGCGACGTTGGTGTCTGCCCAGCCCAGGCTGTTGGCCATCCAGAAAACCAGCCCGATGGCACCCAGCATCATAATGTTGGACCAGTTCACGGCACTCAGATGGAAGGTGTCCGTGCGCACGATATGATGGCGGTACTCTTTGGCGTCTGGCAGGTAGATGTTATTAAAAATATGTTCCGCGCGCTCGCGGTTGAGGGTCAGCTCTTTGCGCCCTTCCAGCACCATCTGATAGTCATGATACAGTTTATCTTCGGTTTCACGCAGGGTGGCCATATGGCGATAGACGCGTGCGACCAGCACAAATCCCCCCCAGATGGTCAACGCCATCCACAGGGCGGTGATCAACAGCATTTTTGTCGAGAGCGTCGCCAGGTAAGCCGCCGATCCTATGGTCAGGATGATCCCCTGCACCAGCTCCGGCAGGCGGACAAAGGCGATGGTGATATTGCGGATATCGCTGGTCAGGCCCGCCAGCAGCGTGGCGCTGCCCAGTTTCTCTATCTGCTCGACCGGCGTATCAAGAATACGTTTGATAAACTCACTGCGCAGGCGATAAACAAAATGATGACCCAGCGTGGTGAGCGCCAGCTGTGAGCCGAGCGTGACCGCCATCAACAGCAGCAGGAGTCCGAGGAATTCCGGCAGCACGACCAGCGTCGTATCCACGGATTCGATCAGGCGCAGGTTAATGAAGGCAATCAGGCCAATACCCAGCGCAGCGCTGACTAAGCTCAGCGCCATTACCGCGATAAAAGGCCAGCGGTATTGACGCCAGACAAGCAGGAGGAGTTCCATAAATACAATCCGCAAGAAAAATCAGCCAGCAGTGTAAACTGCACGGCGCTGACATCAAGAATAATTCTTATTTTTATTCAACAAATCAGGTCTGGCGAAACGTCAGGTTGTAGCGACAGCGTCCGGTGACCGGATGCTCGCCCTCTTTCAGCGGCTGTATCCCATGATAAAACAACCGCGATGCGCCACCCCACACCACGACATCGCCATGTTCCAGCAGCGTGCGCTGGAGCGGATCGCTGCGTTTCAGACCACCGAACTGAAAGATGGCCGGGAGCCCCAGCGAAACGGACACGATGGGCGCGCGCAGCTCTTTTTCATCTTTATCCTGATGCAGCGACAGTTTAGCGCCCGGCAGATAACGGTTGATCAGGCAGGCGTCCGGCGTGAAATCCGCATAGCCCGCCACGGTCGCCGCGTCATCGGCCAGCGTGCGAAAAATATCCGGCAGCGGCGGCCAGGGCTCCTCGGTCAGCGGATCGCGGGGAGAATAAAGGTAGCCCCGGCTGTCGGTGGTCCATCCCAGCGGCCCGCAGTTGGTCATCGCCACCGACATGGTATAGCCGCCGGGGGTAATCATCTGACGGAATGGCGAGACATGAGCGACCTCGTCGATCGCCGCCAGCAGCGGCGCGGCGCGACTGAGGGCAAAACGGCGCAGGATCGTTGCGCCTGGTCCCAGCGGCTCCTGCCAGGGTTCAACATCGGCAAAGAGATCGAGCATTACTCCTCCTGCTGCGCTTCGCGGCGCAGTAAAGCGGCTTTTCGCGCCACTCCCCAGCGGTAGCCGGAGAGAGCTCCGTCCCCGCGCACCACACGGTGACAGGGGATCACTAACGCCAGTTTGTTCGCCGCACAGGCGCTGGCAACGGCACGCACGGCGCGCGGATGGCCGACCGCCTGGGCGATTTGCTGATAGCTGCGGGTTTCACCGGCGGGAATATCACGCAGCGCCTGCCAGACGCGCATCTGGAAAGCCGTCCCGCGAATGTCCAGCGGCAGCGTAAGGGGTGCCGGATCGCCATCCAGATGGGCAATCACCTGATTGACCCCGGCGGAAAATGCGGCATCGCCCGGCACACACTGAGCCTGTGAAAACATCGCCGCAAGCGAGGCCACCAGAGCGTCATCATTTTCATCCAGCAAAATCGCACATATGCCACGCTCGCTGGCCGCGACCAGGCAGCGCCCCAGCAAGCAGCTATCAAGGGTAAAACGGATGGTCATCGCTTCGCCACCGCTACGGTACTGACGCGCGGTCATGCCCAGAGTGGCGTCGGCATGACGATAAAAGGCGCTGCTGGCGGAGAATCCGGCATTCATTACCGCATCGGTGACGGCTTCACCTTGCGTCAGCGCATTACGCAAGCGCCGGGCGCGTTGCGCCTGCTGCCAGGCCTTTGGCGTCATGCCGGTGACGGATTTGAACAAACGGTGTAAATGAAAGGGGCTTACGGCCAGGGTCTGCGCCAGCGTGTTCAGCGTGACAGACGTTTCCTGCTCCAGCAGGCGACAGGCACGTGCCACGAGGTCAATATGTTTTGTGTGCGGTGAAAGCCCCGTGGGCTGACAGCGTTTACAGGGGCGAAAACCGGCGGCCAGCGCCGCCTGCGCATCGGGATAAAAGCGCACGTTGTCCCGCAGGGCGTGGCGCGCACGGCAGGAAGGGCGACAAAAGATACCCGTGGTAACCACGGCGAAAACAAACTGACCGTCGGCACGGGCATCGCGCGCGAGCACCGCCTGCCAGCGGCGCTCAGCATCGGTAAGGGTAGTGTGTGTCATAAGCAGGCTCCTGTTATAAGGGTAGCTCTACTCTGGTAAAACGCCGCCAGCAAAAAACCGACAATCTTGCTTTTTAATTTTTTTCAGACAGTAAAAATCCTGCAAACTGCGGTGACATCCAGGTTTTAAACGCATCACCGTCTTTCACAATCATATACACCGCCAGCCCCTGCTCCCTGATCACCTCTTTAGCCTGCTCGGGGCCGAGCACCATCAGACCGGTATCCCAGCTGTCGGCTTCCAGCGCGCTGGGGGCGATGACCGTGACCGATACCAATGTGTGCTCAATGGGCCGTCCGGTCTGCGGATTAATCACATGGGAGATGCGTTTGCCGTCCAGCTCATAATAGTTGCGATAGCTGCCAGAGGTGCTGATACCGTGACCGTTGATATCCACAATGGCCTGAACGGCGTTCTCGCGATCGGTCGGCTTCTGAATAGCAACGCGCCACGGTTTGCCCTCACCGTTCATCCCCCGGCTGACCAGTGCCCCACCGACGGAGACCAGGTAGCGTGAAATGCCCTCCTGCTCCATCAGTCTGGCGAGATGATCGGCGGCATAGCCCTCGCCTACCGTGGAAAGATCGACGAACAAATCAGCAATGTCTTTTTGCAGGTACTGCTGCCCTGCCCGTGAAATAACGGTGAGATGTTGCAGGCCAGTACGCGCTCTGGCCTCGGCGATTTGCTGGTCGCTCGGGGTGGTCACCGGCTGCTTATCCGGGCCAAATCCCCACAGGTTCACCAGCGGGCCGACGGTGATATCCATCGCCCCGTTGGTCTTAGCACCAATGCGCAACGCTTCGGTGACGATATCCGCCATCGCCTCATTCACCGGCCACAGCGTCGTGCTTTGCGAATGATTAAAACGCATCAGCGCCGAGTCTGGTTTCCAGGTCGACAGAAGTTGATCATCAGCATCAAGCTGAATCTGAATTTTTTCCCGTAGCGTCTCAAGGCGCTCTGGCTCAACGTTAATGACGCTGACCCGCCAGACGGTGCCCATGGTTTTCCCTTCAAGTACGGTGGGAGGCGTGGTGTCAGAAGGCGCAGAAACCGGTGCATTATCGCAGCCGGTAAGTAAAACAAAAGCGGTCAAAATCACCGCGCGAAGAAATGACATTTCCATTGGTTTTTTATCCTCTTACAGAGGAGCGTAAGAGTACACCTGTTCGGGCATTTTTGAACAATCGATCCGTGCGCAATAAAAAAAGGGCCCGCAGGCCCTTTACCGAAAATGTCAGCGCATCAGAACTGGTAAACCAGACCCAGCGCAACGATATCGTCGGTGCTTACGCCCGCGTCGCGGGTGAAGTCATTGTCATCCAGCAGGTTGATTTTGTAATCAACGTAGGTAGACATGTTTTTGTTGAAGTAGTAGGTCGCGCCCACATCAACGTATTTCAGCAGATCCTGATCGCCATAGTCTCTGGCACCGTTATTGATGTCTTTACCTTTCGATTGCAGGTAAGCCACGGACGGACGCAGACCGAAGTCGAACTGGTACTGCGCTACCGCTTCAAAGTTCTGCGCTTTATCTGCAAAACCGTACGCGTCAGCGCTGCTGCTGCCGCCGAAACGGGTAGCGTTATAAGACTGAGTATACTGCGCCGCCAGGTAAACATTGTTAGCGTCATATTTCAGGCCGCCGGAATAGGTCGTTGCGCGATCGCCGCTACCGTAGATGCCAGGCATATCGTTCTGGTCAGAGGTACGTTTGGAGCTGGCAACCGCACCACCGATGCTGAAACCTGAACCCAGATCGTAGGTCAAAGACCCACCAACGCCGTCGCCGTTCTGACGAAGAACGCTACGACCAGCAGCATCTTCCCCGTCAACGTCGCCGTTGCTGCCCTGATACTGCACAGCAAAGTTCAGGCCATCAACCAGACCGAAGAAGTCAGTGTTACGGTAGGTTGCTACACCGTTAGCACGAGATTGCAGGAAGTTGTCTGCACCGTAGGTGTCGCCGCCGAACTCAGGCAGAACGTCGGTCCAGGAGGTCACGTCATAAACAACGCCGTAGTTACGACCGTAGTCGAAAGAACCCGCTTCGTTAAATTTCAGACCGGCAAAGCCAACACGGGTCCAGGAATCGTTTGAACCTTCATCGGTGTTACCCTGAACCTGGTATTCCCACTGGCCGTAACCGGTGATCTGGTCGTTGACCTGGGTTTCGCCTTTGAAGCCGATACGCACGTAAGTCTGGTCGCCATCGCTACCGTCGTCATCGGAGAAGTAGTGCAGACCATCAACTTTACCGTACAGGTCTAATTTGTTGCCGTCTTTGTTATAAACTTCAGCCGCATTCGCTGCGCCTGCTACCAGCAGAGCTGGTACCAGGAGGGATAGTGCTTTAACTTTCATGTTATTAACCCTCTGTTATATGCCTTTTATATGCTTTTTTTAGTTGCCACTGCTTTACTGGTTATTGGTTACCCACTAACCCGTCGGCGAAACCATTTTGCGGCAAAATACAGAATAATCCAACTGGAATATGATACGAAAACTTCTAAGATGTTTCAGTTTTCCCTGTAGATGTTTCATTTTGTGAATTTTGGGGAACTTTTTTTTGCCACAAATAGCTAAAAATATCCGCACTAATAATCAAAATTAAAATATAAAATAACTCAATCAAGCACTTAGGTTGCGAAAATGTTATAGCACTGATTGCCAAAACAAAATCAGCGAACGCGACTAGAATAGATATCGCTATCATCATTAACTTTATTTATTACCGTCATTCAGTTCTGAATGTCTGTTTACCCCTATTTCCACCGGATGCCTCGCATCCGGTTTTTTTTTACCTTTCTTTACGTTAATCCATAAAGGATGTACTACCGCGAGGAAATCATAACGACTATTAATTAATCATTTTAATAACTTAAAGTGATAATTCCCGCTTCGTCTGAAGCGTTATATGGTTTGCTATTTTGTGCGGTTACCGGCATCTGGATTGTCTCTCCTGCCGCTGAGGAAGAGCTCATTTCTGCAACTCGTCTTGCCCTGAGAGCGTTTTGCTATGGTAAAAATCAGGTGACTGACTCGTTAAGAGTCTGGAATTTCATCCATTACCCTTTATACTGCCAGCAGTACAAAATCATGCAGCATAATGGCTTACATCAGCTTTCTTATGTCGGTGCAATGCAAAAGCATGGTCAACACAGTATCTCAGTTGCGCTAACGGCTCTGAGCTTTTCCTTATTTCAGTGCGGTCACAACGGGTACACATGCAAAATGAGTCAGTCTGATACAATGAGTCCTTCTAAGTTCTCCCTGATGCCGGCAAGTCTTACGCGCTACTTCCTGCTGCTTATCATTGTATTGCTGGTAACAATGGGTGTGATGATCCAGAGCGCGGTCAACGCCTGGCTTAAAGACAAGAGCTATCAGGTTGTCGATATCACTCACGCCATTCACAAACGGGTAGATACCTGGCGCTATGCGACCTGGCAGCTTTACGACAACGTCGCCGCCACGCCGCTGACTGCCGGAGAGGGTCTTCAGGAAACGCGTCTTAAGCAGGACGTGTACTATCTTGAAAAGCCGCGCCGGAAAACCGAAGCGCTGATTTTTGGCTCGCATGACAGTTCGACGCTGGAGATGACCCAGCGTATGTCGACTTACCTGGATACGCTGTGGGGTGCGGAAACGGTTCCCTGGTCAATGTATTATCTGAACGGCCAGGACAACAGCCTGATTCTGGTCTCTACGCTGCCGCTGAAAGATCTCTCCTCTGGTTTTAAAGAATCTAACGTCGGTGGCATCGTTGATTCCCGCCGCGCTGAGATGCTCCAGCAGGCCAACTCGCTGGACGAGCGTGAAAGCTTCTCTGCCCTGCGCCGTCTGGCCTGGCAAAACGGCTATTACTTTACGTTACGCACGACCTTTAACCAGCCGGGACATCTGGCGACGGTGGTGGCCTTTGACTTGCCGGTTAACGATATTATTCCGCCGACCATGCCGCTGGAGAGCTTCCGTCTGGAGCAGGACAACACGCCGTCCGCTCTGCGCACGGCAGAAAAAGAGGCAGCAGACAGCGCCAGCGTTAACCTTAACGGCTCGCGTATTGAGATTGCTTCCGCTATTAACTCCACCGGAATGCGCCTGGTGTGGCAGGTTCCCTTCGCCACGCTGTTGCTGGACACGCTGCAAAATATCCTGCTGCCGCTGTTGCTGAACATCGGCCTGCTGGCGCTGGCGCTGTTCGGCTATACCACCTTCCGCCATCACCCCGCACGCCAGCAGGGCGAACCGGCCACGCCGGCGGTGGCGAATAATGAGCTGCGGTTACTGCGTGCGATTAATGAGGAGATAGTGTCCCTGCTCCCGCTGGGTTTGCTGGTGCACGATCTGGAGTCCAACCGCACGGTGATGAGTAACAAGATCGCTGACCATCTGCTGCCGCATCTCAATTTGCAGAATATTACCAGCATGGCCGATCAGCACCAGGGCGTAATCCAGGCGACGATCAACAATGAACTGTACGAGATCCGTCAGTTCCGCAGCCAGGCTGTGCCGCGCACGCAGATATTTATTATCCGCGATCAGGATCGGGAAGTGCTGGTCAGTAAAAAACTGAAACAGGCCCAGCGGCTGTATGAAAAAAATCAGCAGGGCCGCATCGCCTTTATGCATCATATTGGCGAAGCGCTGAAACAGCCAGCCAGAACATTAGCCTCTGAAGCCGCGATGCTGGCGACGGATGAAAGCCGGAAACTCGCCCACCATGCCGATATTCTGGTGCGGCTGGTTGATGAGATCCAGTTGGCAAATATGCTGGAAGACGGTAGCTGGCAAAGCGCCTCCCGCGAGTTTTCAATTCAGGAGCTGATCAACGAAGTGGTACCGGACGTGCTGCCGGTAGTGAAACGCAAGGGTTTGCAGCTGTTGATCAACAATAACCTGCCCGCCAGCGAACAGCGTTACGGCGACCGGGATGCCCTGCGGCGGATCCTGCTGTTATTAATCCAGTATGCGGTTACTGCCACCCAAATTGGCAAAATTACGCTGGAAGTGAGCGCTGACGAGTCGGCGGAAGATCGTCTGACGTTCCGCATCCTCGATACCGGCAACGGCGTCTCTTCGCGTGAAATTGACAATCTGCACTTCCCGTTCCTTAACGATACGCAGGCCGATCTCTACGGTAAGGCTAATGCCCTCACCTTCTGGCTTTGCGACCAGCTGGCGCGTAAACTGGGCGGCCACCTTAATATTAAATCTCACGATGAACTGGGCACGCGCTATTTGCTGCATGTGAAAATGGCGGCCAGTGCGCCGGAGACAGAATCTGACGAACGTCTGCTGGATGACGTGGTGGCGATGATCGACATTACCTCCAGTGAAATTCGTAGTATCGTCGTCAGACAGCTTGAAAACTGGGGAGCCGCATGCATTTCCCCGGATGAAAGAGGCGGGAGTCAAGAATTTGATCTCTTTTTAACGGATAATCCGTCTAATCTTACAGCCGCGGGCTTGCTTTTAAGCGATGATGAGCCTGGCGTGCGAAAAATTGGCCCCGGTCAGCTACGGGTCAACTTTAATATGAGCAATGCTATGCAGGATGCTGTACTGCAACTGATTGAAGAGCAACTGGCTCAGGAAGAGAGTGTGGAGTCCCCCGGCGCAAACAATGAAAACGCCGAGCTTCACGCCAGCGGCTATTATGCGCTGTTTGTTGACACAGTACCGGATGATGTTAAGAAGTTGTATACTGAAGCGGCAACGGATGATTACGCTGCGCTGGCGCAGACGGCTCACCGCCTGAAGGGAGTATTTGCCATGCTTAATCTGGTACCCGGCAAGCAGCTATGTGAAACTCTGGAACATGTCATTCGTGAGAAAGACTCTCCAGGCATAAAAAAATACATCAGCGACATTGACGCTTACGTCAAGAGCTTACTGTAGCAAGGTAGCCTTATAGATGAACAACATGAACGTAATTATTGCCGATGATCATCCCATCGTCCTGTTTGGTATCCGTAAATCACTGGAACAGATCGAATGGGTGAACGTTGTCGGCGAATTTGAAGACTCCACAGCGTTGATAAATAACCTGCCGAAGCTGGACGCTCATGTGCTGATCACCGATCTTTCCATGCCAGGCGACAAATATGGCGACGGGATCACTTTGATCAAGTATATCAAGCGCCATTTTCCCGGCATTTCCATCATTGTCCTGACAATGAACAACAACCCGGCTATCCTGAGCGCGGTACTGGAACTGGATATCGAAGGGATCGTCCTGAAGCAGGGTGCGCCAACCGACCTGCCAAAAGCGCTGGCGGCGCTGCAAAAAGGGAAGAAGTTTACGCCGGAAAGCGTCTCACGCCTGCTGGAAAAAATCAGTGCCGGTGGTTATGGCGATAAGCGTTTATCGCCTAAAGAGAGTGAAGTGCTGCGGCTGTTTGCGGAAGGTTTCCTGGTCACGGAGATCGCCAAAAAACTCAACCGCAGTATTAAAACTATCAGCAGCCAGAAAAAATCAGCGATGATGAAACTGGGTGTTGAGAACGATATCGCGCTGCTCAATTATCTTTCCTCCGTCACGCTGTCCTCTGCGGATAAAGAGTAATCCTCCTTTTCACCCCGGCCACTGACCGGGGTGATACTCCCCTACTCTCTGGCTTTTCTGACGCGATTGGCGTAGGTGGTTAACGTCTGCTTAAGCACATCCAGCGTTACCGGCTTCGATAAACAGCTATCCATTCCTGATTCCAGACAACGCTGCCGCTCTTCCGCCAGCGCGTTGGCCGTCACGCCCACCACCGGCAGGGTCAGCCCGAGCTGACGAATACGCTGCGTCAGGCGATAACCATCCATATTCGGCATGTTCACGTCGCTGAGAATAATATCGATATGGTTTTTGCTTAACACGTTGAGCGCATCCACGCCGTCATTGGCCGTTTTACACTGATAGCCCAGCGATCCGAGCTGATCGGCGAGCAGACGGCGGTTAATCGGATGATCGTCAACCACCAGGATCATCATGTCGTCATTGGCGGCGATGGTGCTTTCATCCGCAGGCAGCGATGTGCCGCTGTCGGCGCTTGCGACATCAAGGCTGTAAATTCTCGCCATCAGCGCCATCAGCTCATGCGGGGAGGCCACGCTGTGAACCCACTCTCCCGGCGTTCGCTCCTGCGGAATGCCGATGTGGCGGCGGCAGAAGGTAATCGTCGCCCGGCCACTCCACCCCTCCGGCGGCGTGCCATCGGTAATGAGTGTATCTTCATGGTCGGGATATTGTCCCTCATAACGTTCGACGCGCACGCCGTGGCGTTGCAGCAGGTTTTCGAGGAACAGATACAACGATGCATTATTCACCGCCAGCCAGCAGCGCTTATTACTGAGGCCCTGCAACGAGAGTTGCGGCATATCTTCCACGCCGTACAGCGGAATGCGGATCGTGAACTGGCTGCCCATGCCCGGCTCGGTATCGACAGAAATATCGCCATCCATCATGCCGATCAGCTTCTCGCAGATCGCCAGCCCCAGCCCGGTTCCCTGGAAGTTACGCTGCACGCCCGTCCCGACCTGGAAGAACGGGTCGAACAAACGCACGACCTCTTTTGCCGGAATACCGACCCCGGTATCGCGTACGCGAATCGAGAGATATTCTTCGCTACGCTGAATATGCAGGATAATGCAGCCGGTATCGGTGAATTTGATGGCGTTGCTCAGCAGGTTAGAGATCACCTGTTGCAGACGCATTGGATCGCCTTTCATCTGCAACGGTACGTCAGGCTCCACAAAGCAGTACAGACCGAGCTGTTTTCTGACCACCAGCGGCAGATAGTTGGCCGTGATGTGGCTCATCACCTCACGCGGAGAGAACTCCCGCGGCTCAATTTTCAACTGCTCGGACTCAATTTTCGAGAAGTCGAGAATGTCACTAATAATTTTCAGCAGCAGTCCCGAAGAGTTGTTCATCGCCGTAACCAGCCGGTCGACGCTTTTTGGTAACTCTTTGGTTTGCAGCAAATCGAGGTTACCGATAATGCCATACAGCGGGGTGCGCAGTTCATGGCTGACGGTGGCCAGGAACATGGACTTCGACTGGCTGGCCTGCTCGGCAGCATGCGCCATTTCCTGAAGCGACTCTTCCATTTTGACACGCGAAGAGACATCCACCAGTACGCAAATCGCCACGTTCTCGTTACGGTAGCGCGAGTGAACAAAGCTGATTTGCAGGTTGGTATTATTACTGGTCAGCACGTCAACAAAGTTCACCTGCTGGCCGCAGATGATCTGCGTCAGCCGCTGGCGGTCCTCGTGGGTAAGCATGTTGAGGTAGTCGTGCGCCAGCTCGTTACTCAGGATGTTCGTGCCGTCGAGGGTGCGTAAAATACAGATCCCAACTGGCGCAGAGGCGACAATTTTGCGGTTGAACTGCTCATGCTCCTCCAGCCGCTGCGCGTCGTTTTCCGCCGGAATAAACAGCTTGCGCTCATATACCCGCGCCAGCCAAATCAGCCCGATACCGACCAGAATATTCAGCAGTGCCGCATTCATCATCAGCATCCGGATCCGTTCCAGAACCACGTCAATGGGCACCGAATAAACAATACTCAGGGAAGAGGGCAGCAGGTTTTTCTTCAGCACCAGCTCACGGTAGCCGGAGGTATAGCCAAACCACATCCGATCCTGCATCCAGCGGGAATCGATTTGCAGGGTGTTTTCCGGCCCGGTCAACGCAATCAGCGAATGCCCGTTTTCATCCAGAATCGTCACGCCCATGGGCAGGTTGCCGGGAGTGAAAAAGTTTTCCATGCGGATGGTCTGCTCAACGCCCATCAACGCCTGCAAACGGTTTGCCAGATAGACGGGCGTTAAGGCATAAAAATAGCCGACGCCGGGGCGCGGGCCACGGCTGATCCAGAACAGGTTATCGCCCCGCTCTTCCTGCGGCGCGCTGCGGTATTTCACGATCCGCTCATGTAACGCGCTTAACGCTTCATCGCGTTCTACCGGAATATCGCGCAGGCCAAAGTTCGCCATACACAGATTTTCGCCGCCGATCAGAAAAACACGGTTCAGATCGTAGGCCGCTGAGAAATTATCCCGCCAGTAGCGCATAAACCACGCCATCGACTCCAGCGACCCGCGCCAGGTATTCCCCATGGCGGAACAATCAGAATCAGGAAATAGCGGCGCAAACTCAGGAACATTCATATCATTAAGGCGGTTCCGCCCCGCCATAACGCCATTTTCAGCCGTAAGACGATTCTCAGCGATATATTTAAGCTCTTTCATCACATCCGACGTGCGCTGTATATAGCGCTGCGCCTGGTCGGCGTTTAACGTAAATTCCTGATGAATTTCAGCTTCCCGGTCATGAAGCGCATTGACGATGTAAAAGACAGAGGCCAGCGCGGTAAGCAGCCATAGCAGCAGCGCCAGCGCGCGAAACATATAGCGCGAGATTTTGAGCGTATTACGAAAGGAGGCAAGGTATTTCAAAGGAAGCAGCCATCAGAACCATCGGGATGGAAATAAAGTAGCGGTAAAACATGCTACCCGCAACGGTAATAAAAAGGGCCGGATGATCCAGCCCTTTTTTTACGCGTTCTGTATTAACGATAAGTGGTAATCGTTATTCGTCGGCGTCGTCAGCAACGTCGTCATCGGTATCGGCTTCCGGGGCGATGTCTTCATCCCCTTCCGCCACGCTACCGTCGATTGAATCCAGCTCTTCATCATCAACCGGTTCAGCGACACGCTGCAAGCCCACCACGTTTTCATCTTCCGCCGTGCGGATGAGGATCACGCCCTGAGTGTTACGGCCCACCACGCTGATTTCCGATACGCGGGTACGCACCAGCGTTCCGGCATCGGTGATCATCATGATCTGGTCGGTGTCAGTGACCTGCACTGCGCCCACCACGGAGCCGTTACGCTCGGTGACTTTGATCGAGATAACGCCCTGGGTGCCACGAGACTTAGTTGGGTACTCGCTTTCCGCGGTACGCTTACCGTAGCCGTTTTGCGTGACGGTCAGAATAGCGCCTTCACCACGCGGTACGATCAGCGAAACGACCTTATCCTCTCCGGCCAGCCTGATGCCACGCACGCCGGTCGCGGTACGACCCATTGCGCGCACCGCGCTGTCTTTAAAGCGTACCACTTTACCGGCGGCTGAGAACAGCATGACTTCGTCCTGCCCGGAGGTCAGGTCAACGCCAATCAGCTCGTCGCCGTCGTTGAGGTTCACCGCGATAATACCGGCAGAGCGCGGACGGCTGAACTCGGTCAGCGCCGTTTTCTTCACCGTACCGCTGGCGGTCGCCATAAAGACGTTCACGCCCTCTTCGTACTCGCGTACCGGCAGAATAGCGGTAATACGTTCGTTGGCTTCCAGCGGCAGCAGGTTGACGATAGGACGCCCACGCGCACCACGGCTCGCTTCCGGCAGTTGATAAACCTTCATCCAGTACAGACGGCCACGGCTGGAGAAGCAGAGGATGGTGTCATGGGTGTTGGCCACCAGCAGGCGGTCGATAAAGTCTTCTTCTTTAATACGCGCAGCTGACTTGCCTTTACCGCCACGACGCTGGGCTTCGTAATCGGTCAGCGGTTGATATTTCACGTAACCCTGGTGAGAAAGGGTTACGACAACATCTTCCTGGCTAATCAGATCTTCGATATTGATATCAGCACTGTTGGCGGTGATTTCGGTGCGGCGTGCGTCACCAAACTGCTCGCGTACCAGCTCAAGCTCTTCGCGGATCACTTCCATCAGACGCTCGGCGCTGCCCAGAATGTGCAGCAGTTCAGCGATCTGTTCCAGCAGCTCTTTGTACTCGTCGAGCAGTTTTTCGTGCTCAAGGCCGGTCAGTTTCTGCAAACGCAGATCCAGAATCGCCTGTGCCTGCTGTTCGGTCAGATAATACTGGCCGTCACGCACGCCGAATTCTGGCTCCAGCCATTCCGGACGTGCCGCGTCATCACCGGCACGTTCCAGCATCGCGGAAACGTTACCCAGATACCATGAACGCGCGATTAAGCCAGCTTTCGCTTCAGCCGGCGTTGGCGCACGGCGAATCAGTTCGATAATCGGATCGATGTTCGCCAGCGCAATCGCCAGCGCTTCAAGGATATGCGCACGATCGCGCGCTTTGCGCAATTCGAAAATAGTACGGCGAGTCACCACTTCACGGCGGTGGCGCACGAAGGCAGCGATAATGTCTTTCAGGTTCATGATCTTCGGCTGACCATGGTGCAATGCCACCATGTTGATACCGAAGGAAACCTGGAGCTGAGTCTGTGAGTAAAGGTTGTTAAGAACTACTTCACCCACCGCGTCGCGTTTTACTTCAATCACGATACGCATACCGTCTTTATCAGACTCGTCACGCAGCGCGCTGATGCCTTCCACGCGTTTGTCTTTCACCAGCTCGGCGATTTTCTCGATCAGGCGCGCTTTGTTTACCTGATACGGGATTTCGTGAACGATGATGGTTTCACGTCCGGTTTTCGCGTCAGCTTCCACTTCCGCGCGGGCGCGAATATACACTTTGCCGCGACCGGTACGATAGGCTTCTTCGATGCCACGGCGACCGTTGATGATCGCAGCGGTCGGGAAGTCCGGGCCGGGGATATGTTCCATCAGCCCTTCAATGCTGATGTCTTCATTATCAACGTACGCCAGACAGCCGTTGATCACTTCCGTCAGGTTATGTGGCGGAATGTTGGTCGCCATGCCGACCGCGATACCTGAGGAACCGTTGACTAACAGGTTCGGGATCTTGGTTGGCATGACATCTGGAATGCGTTCGGTACCATCGTAGTTATCGACGAAATCCACCGTCTCTTTTTCCAGGTCGGCCATCAGTTCGTGGGCGATTTTCGACATACGGATTTCCGTATAACGCATCGCTGCGGCGGAGTCGCCGTCGACAGAACCGAAGTTACCCTGGCCATCCACCAGCATGTAGCGCAAGGAGAATGGCTGCGCCATACGAACGATGGTGTCATACACGGCGGTATCACCATGGGGGTGATATTTACCGATTACGTCACCCACCACACGGGCAGATTTTTTATAGGCTTTGTTCCAGTCATTGCCCAATACGTTCATGGCGTATAGTACGCGACGGTGAACCGGCTTCAGGCCATCGCGGACGTCCGGCAGCGCACGGCCAACAATGACCGACATCGCATAATCCAGATACGAGCTTTTAAGCTCTTCCTCGATGTTAACCGGTGTTATTTCTCTCGCAAGGTCGCTCATCTAACCGCTATCCCTCTACTGTATCCCGGATTCAAAGGTCGCAAATTATAACACAATCGTCATGAGACAGGTAAAGTGAATGCCGCTCCGGGAAGGCTTTATTCATCTCACGGTGCTGATATACTCAGACGAATTGCCAAATAAGGAGTAAAAGCGCCAATGAATGCCGAAAAAGCCGCGGTGGCCCCGAATGTTGACCAGCAAGAGATCGCTAAATTTGAAGCGGTTGCGTCGCGCTGGTGGGATCTGGAAGGTGAGTTTAAGCCCCTGCACCGCATTAACCCGCTGCGTCTGGGTTATATCGCTGAGCGCTCAGGCGGCCTGTTTGGTAAATCGGTGCTGGATGTCGGCTGCGGCGGCGGCATTCTTGCCGAGAGCATGGCACGCGAAGGCGCGACGGTCACCGGGCTGGACATGGGTGCTGAACCGTTACAGGTCGCCCGTCTGCACGCGCTGGAAAGCGGCGTCACCGTTGAGTATGTGCAGGAAACGGTAGAGGAGCACGCGGCTAAACATGCGCAGCAATACGATGTCGTTACCTGTATGGAGATGCTTGAGCACGTACCGGACCCGCAGTCCGTCGTTAACGCCTGCGCGCAGCTGGTCAAACCCGGCGGTCACGTTTTCTTCTCGACGATTAATCGCAACGGTAAAGCCTGGCTGATGGCGGTCGTCGGCGCGGAATATGTCCTGCGTATGGTGCCGAAGGGCACGCACGACGCGAAAAAATTTATTCGCCCTTCCGAACTGCTGGGCTGGGTGGATCAGACGTCGCTTAAAGAAATTCATATGACCGGCCTGCATTACAATCCGCTGAGCAATACGTTTAAGCTCGCGCCTGGCGTTGACGTTAACTATATGTTGCATACAACGGCTAAAAACGACTGACCTTAGTAAAATTATTGCTGAAGATTGCGCGCTATCAAACGGCGCAATCTTTCAGGTCGTCGAAGAAATCAGCGCTTGATCAAAAATTCTATTTTTTTTCCAGAATATTGACATGCCCTCCAGCCCTTATGTGACGTGGATTTTGCCTTTCTTACGCTTTCGCAACCTCAATTTAACTTCAAAATCAACTCTTGTACTGAAAAGAATCCTTACTAGAATACTCACCATATAGCGTTCATTTTATTCATCACCCCCTACATATAGTATTTATCCACAGAGTTAGTCACAGGACGCTGTGTGGATAAGCGGGGATATTTCTTCACGGACAGGTAAAAACCACATGAATCAGAGTCTGCTGGTGACAAAGCGCGACGGCCGTACTGAGCGCATCAATCTCGACAAAATCCATCGCGTGCTGGATTGGGCGGCAGATGGGCTGAGTAACGTCTCTATTTCGCAGGTAGAGCTGCGTTCGCATATTCAGTTCTATGACGGCATCAAGACTTCCGATATCCATGAGACGATTATCAAAGCTGCGGCAGATTTGATCTCCCGCGAAGCGCCAGATTATCAGTATCTGGCCGCTCGCCTGGCAATTTTCCATCTGCGTAAAAAAGCCTACGGTCAGTTTGAGCCACCTGCCCTGTATGACCATGTGCGCAACATGGTTGAGCTGGGTAAATACGATACCCATTTGCTCGAAGATTATACTCAGGAAGAGTTTGTGCAGATGGACGCGTTCATTCAGCACGACCGCGATATGACCTTCTCCTACGCCGCCGTTAAGCAGCTGGAAGGCAAATATCTGGTGCAGAACCGCGTCAGCGGTGAGATCTACGAGAGCGCCCAGTTCCTGTATATTCTGGTTGCCGCGTGCCTGTTCTCGAACTATCCGCGCGAAACCCGCCTTGACTACGTAAAACGTTTTTATGATGCGGTGTCCACCTTCAAGATTTCGCTGCCGACGCCAATCATGTCCGGCGTGCGTACCCCGACCCGCCAGTTCAGCTCCTGCGTGCTGATCGAGTGCGGCGACAGCCTTGACTCCATCAACGCCACCTCCAGCGCGATCGTGAAATACGTTTCCCAGCGTGCCGGTATCGGCATCAACGCCGGACGTATCCGCGCGCTGGGTAGCCCGATTCGCGGCGGTGAAGCGTTCCATACCGGCTGTATTCCGTTCTACAAGCACTTCCAGACCGCGGTGAAATCCTGTTCACAGGGTGGCGTGCGCGGCGGTGCGGCGACGCTGTTCTATCCGATGTGGCATCTGGAAGTCGAAAGCCTGCTGGTGCTGAAAAACAACCGTGGCGTGGAAGGCAACCGCGTGCGCCACATGGACTACGGCGTGCAGATCAACAAACTGATGTACACCCGTCTGCTGAAAGGCGGCGACATCACGCTGTTCAGCCCGTCTGATGTCCCCGGCCTGTACGACGCCTTCTTTGCCGATCAGGACGAGTTTGAGCGCCTGTACACGAAATACGAACAGGACGACAGCATCCGTAAGCAGCGGATCAAAGCGGTTGAGCTGTTCTCGCTGATGATGCAGGAACGTGCCTCTACCGGTCGTATCTACATTCAGAACGTCGACCACTGCAACACCCACAGCCCGTTTGACCCGCAGGTTGCGCCGGTTCGTCAGTCGAACCTGTGCCTGGAAATTGCTCTGCCGACCAAACCGCTGCTTGATGTTAACGATGAAAACGGTGAAATCGCGCTCTGTACGCTGTCCGCCTTTAACCTGGGCGTAATTAAAAATCTGGATGAACTGGAAGATCTGGCAGTGCTGGCCGTTCGCGCGCTGGATGCCCTGCTCGATTATCAGGATTACCCGATTCCGGCCGCCAAGCGCGGCGCAATGGGTCGTCGTACCCTGGGTATCGGCGTGATTAACTTTGCCTACTGGCTGGCGAAAAACGGCAAGCGTTATTCTGACGGCAGCGCCAACAATCTGACCCACCAGACGTTTGAAGCGATTCAGTATTATCTGTTGAAGGCCTCGAACGAGCTGGCGAAAGAGCAAGGTGCCTGCCCGTGGTTCAACGAAACCACCTATGCGCAGGGTATCCTGCCGATCGATACCTATAAGAAAGATCTCGACGGCATTACCAATGAGCCGCTGCATTATGACTGGGAAACGCTGCGCGAATCCGTCAAAACGCACGGTCTGCGTAACTCCACGCTGTCCGCGCTGATGCCGTCTGAAACCTCGTCGCAGATTTCGAACGCCACCAACGGCATCGAGCCGCCGCGCGGTCATGTGAGCATCAAAGCGTCGAAAGACGGCATTCTGCGCCAGGTGGTGCCGGATTATGAGCTGCTGAAAAACAATTACGAACTGCTGTGGGAAATGCCAAATAACGACGGTTATCTGCAACTGGTGGGGATTATGCAGAAGTTTATCGACCAGTCGATCTCTGCAAACACCAACTACGATCCGACGCGTTTCCCGTCAGGTAAAGTGCCGATGCAGCAATTGTTGAAAGACCTGCTCACCGCCTACAAATTTGGTGTGAAAACGCTGTATTATCAGAACACCCGCGACGGCGCGGAAGATGCTCAGGATGACCTGGCACCGTCTATTCAGGACGATGGCTGCGAAAGCGGCGCGTGCAAAATCTGATGAACTCTGCCGGGTGGCGCTACGCTTACCCGGCCTACGGTTTTACGGTTTATCGATCTGGTGAACATGCCGGGTGGCGCTGCGCTTAGCCGGCCTACGATTTCACGGTTTGTAGGCCGGATAAGGCGCTTGCACCGCCATTCGGTTTTCATTCCATTAAGGACTCACTTTCATGGCATATACCACCTTTTCACAGACGAAAAATAATCAGCTGCTGGAACCGATGTTTTTCGGCCAGCCGGTGAACGTGGCACGCTACGATCAGCAAAAATATGACATCTTCGAAAAGCTGATTGAAAAGCAACTCTCCTTCTTCTGGCGTCCCGAAGAAGTCGACGTCTCCCGCGACCGCATCGACTACCAGGCGCTGCCGGAGCATGAAAAACACATTTTTATCAGCAACCTGAAGTACCAGACCCTGCTGGATTCCATTCAGGGGCGCAGCCCGAACGTGGCACTGCTGCCGCTAATTTCGATTCCGGAACTGGAAACCTGGGTAGAGACCTGGGCCTTCTCCGAAACGATCCACTCACGCTCCTATACGCATATCATCCGTAATATCGTTAACGATCCGGCGATTGTGTTTGACGATATTGTCACCAACGAGCAGATCCAGAAGCGTGCGGACGGTATTTCCAGCTATTACGATGAGTTAATCGAGATGACCAGCTACTGGCATCTGCTGGGTGAAGGCACGCACCAGGTGAAGGGTAAAACCGTTACGGTTAACCTGCATGAACTGAAGAAAAAACTCTATTTGTGCCTGATGAGCGTGAACGCGCTGGAAGCCATCCGTTTCTATGTCAGCTTCGCCTGTTCTTTCGCCTTCGCCGAGCGTGAACTGATGGAAGGCAACGCCAAGATCATCCGTTTAATCGCCCGCGACGAAGCGCTGCACCTGACCGGTACTCAGCATATGCTGAACCTGTTGCGCTCCGGCAGCGACGATCCGGAAATGGCGGTGATTGCTGAAGAGTGTAAGCAGGAGTGCTATGACCTGTTCGTACAGGCAGCGTTGCAGGAGAAAGAGTGGGCAGGCTATCTGTTCCGCGACGGCTCCATGATTGGCCTGAATAAAGACATTCTGTGCCAGTACATTGAGTACATCACTAATATTCGCATGCAGGCCGTGGGTCTTGATTTGCCGTTCCAGACCCGCTCGAACCCAATCCCGTGGATCAATACCTGGCTGGTGTCCGACAACGTACAGGTTGCGCCGCAGGAAGTGGAAGTCAGCTCCTACCTGGTCGGTCAGATTGACTCTGAAGTCAATACCGACGACCTGAGCGACTTCCAGCTCTGATGAGCCGGGTTACGCTCTGCCTCACTGGCACACATTTGCTGTGCCAGGATGAACATCCGTCGCTGCTGGCCGCGCTGGAATTTCATCAGGTGACGGTGGAATATCAGTGTCGTCAGGGGTACTGCGGCTCCTGTCGCACCCGGCTGGTGGCAGGTCAGGTAGAATGGCTGACGCAACCGCTGGCGTTCATTCAGCCCGGCGAGATTTTGCCCTGCTGTTGCAGGGCAAAAGGGGATATTGAAATCGATATCTAAGCGGTTAATGCAGCGCTTTAGTGGAAACCAGTTTGACGTTGCCACGCATTTTCATCTGCACGATATACAGCGCGCCAGCAAGCACTACCACGACCGCCCCTACCAGATAAATCGCTCTGTACCCTATTCCCTCGACCATTAAGCCCATGATGAAGGCACCAATCGCCAGACCTGCATCCATCGCATTAAAAAATAGCGAGTTGGCGACACCGATTTTATGCGGTTCGACCGAGCTAATAATTTGCGTCTGGAATACCGGCGTCACCGAACCATAGCCAATACCAATCAGCGCACCGGCCAGGATCATGGTCACGCTACCGTGGGTATAGCCCAGCACCACCAGCCCGATAGTAAAGGCCAGCAGACAGGGATATACCACATACTTCGGTCCTTTCTTATCGCAGACATTACCCGTGAAGGTACGGCATACCATCAGGAACACGGCGTAACAGAGCAGGAAGTTACTGGCTGCCGCCATCAAATCCAGCTCGCGGGCGTAAAGCGACAGAAAAGCAGACACCCCCGCATAAGCAAAGGTCATAAAGAAAGTGACCAGCGCGAACGGTAACGCAGCGCGATCGAACATCGCGGCGAAGCCCAGCTTCGGTGCGGAACCATCCGCATGGCGGATCACCGGCGGCACGGCAACGATAAAGGAGAGCAGGATCCCCAGCATCGCCACAGCGGTACAGAGCCAGAAGGCGGGAATATACAGCGCATGCCGCGCCATATTAAGCCCTACCCACGGCCCTACCACCATGGCCAGGCCCATGGCTAAAGAGAAAAAACTGATGCCCTCTCCACGTCGGGAGGCCGGTATTAACCGCGCTGAAATCGTTCCTTTGACTGTCGTAATCACCCCAAAGGCGACACCATGAAGCATGCGAATTAACAGCAGTACTTCAATCGAATGACAGAAAGGATATAGCGCAGTGATCACCAAAAAGGCCAGAGAAGAAAGCACCAGAACCGTTTTATTCGAATATTTACCCACCCATTGCCCGGCAAAAGGCCGGATAATAATTGCCGCGCCGAGGAAGAACGTCACCAGAAGTCCGGCTTTATCGGCGGTGGCGTGCAAATTATCGGCGATATAAATAGGCAGTAAGGTCAGGAGCACATAAAACACAAAAAATATAATAAAGCTGATAATGGTTACGGCCCAAAAATCCTTTGTCCAGAGCTTTTCTTTCATAGAAAATAAACCTGTTCAGACGGCGCGCAGGTCTGCAATGTCCTGAAAATAGTTCACTGGAATACATTCACCAGACTTATAAATACTGTGCGTCATTTTGTGAGTTAATCGACAGAAAAAGTATAAGTTTACGCGCAGGATTAGTAAAATTAATCGTTTTAATGATATTAATTAGAAAACACTTATGACCATTATTCAAATGAACGCCCTTCTGGCGGTGCTGGAATACGGCGGCTTTACGGAAGCGGGCAAACGCCTGTATATGAGCCAGTCCGCCGTGAGTCAGGCGATTTTTGCCATTGAGGACGAACTCGGTATCAAGATCCTGATCCGCGAGCGGCGCAAAGCGCTACACCTTACGGCGGCCGGCGAACGGATTGTGGCGCGGGTACGCTCCATTATGCATGAGGTAAACGCCATCCGCGAAATCGCCGAGCAGGAGAAACATACCCCCGCCCGGCAAATCCGCATCGGCTGCTTTCCCAGCGTCTGCGCCTGTATTTTGCCGCGTATCGTGCGCTATTTTGAAACCCACTATCCGCATATTAAAATTATTCCCTATGAAGCCAACAGCGCGGAAATAATAGACTCGCTGCAAAAAGAAGATATCGATGCCGGCTTTGTCCATTTTCCGATAAATGGGATGTATTCTGTCCCAGTCTATACCGATAAATTTTGCGTGGTGGTGCCTGAACAGCATCCTTTTGCGCAGCGTAACAGCGTCTCTCTTGAGGCGTTATTTAACGAACCGCTGATTATTAGCAAAGGGCGCTATGAATTAAGTATTATGAGCCTGTTTAAAGAGCATAACATCACGCCAAAAATTAAATATGAATTCAACCATCCGGCAACGGCCATCAGTTTTATTCGTCAGGGACTGGGGATCGCCCTCTTACCTGAGCTGACGCTGGAAAGCGTGGAGCATAATCTCTGCTCTGTGCCGCTGGAGCCGACTTTTTACCGCACCATCTCACTGGTCAGTAAAGAAGAACCCATCAGCGGTAGTCCTCTCGCGTTGCTCAATGCCTGCCTGCAACATTCACCTGATGTGAAGTAGTCGGGCGGCATTGCGCCGCCCGGCAGGGTTAACGTCGCTTCTGCACAAGCGCGGCATGATGACGCTTCTCGCCGATCATCACCACAATCAGCAGGAGCACGGCCAGCACGCTGCCGCCAATCATCACAATAAATCCGCCGTCCCAGCCAAAGAAATCGACGGTATAACCGACAATCGCACTGGCTGCTACCGAACCGCCAAGATAACCAAACAGCCCGGTAAAGCCCGCCGCCGTGCCCGCCGCTTTTTTCGGTGCCAGCTCCAGGGCGTGCAGACCAATCAGCATCACCGGCCCGTAAATCAAAAAGCCGATCGCGATCATACAAATCATATCGACCGTCGGGTTGCCCGGCGGGTTAAGCCAGTAGACCACGGTGGCAATGGTCACCAGCGTCATAAAGAAGACCCCGGTCGCGCCACGATTGCCGCGGAAGACTTTGTCCGACATCCAGCCGCACAGCAGCGTACCGGGGATCCCGGCGTACTCATATAAGAAGTATGCCCAGGAGGATTTATCCAGCGCAAAATGCTTCACTTCTTTCAGATAGGTCGGTGACCAGTCGAGAATGCCGTAGCGCAACAGGTAAACAAATACGTTAGCAATCGCGATATACCACAACAGTTTGTTGGGCAGCACGTACTGCATAAAGATTTGCTTCGCGGTCAGCTCCTCTTCCGCTTTTTCGTTGTAGTCGTCCGGATAGTCGTTTTTGTATTCCTCAATAGGCGGCAAGCCGCATGACTGCGGGGTATCGCGCATCAGGGAAAAGGCAATCACTGCCACCACAATCGCGGCAAACGCCGGCATATAGAGCGCCGCCTTCCAGTCGTTAAACCACGCCATCCCCAGCAGAAACAGCAGCGGAGGGATACCGCCACCGACGTTATGCGCGCAGTTCCACACCGAGACGATCCCGCCACGCTCTTTTTGCGACCACCAGTGAACCATCGTGCGCCCGCACGGCGGCCAGCCCATGCCCTGAAACCAGCCGCAGATAAACAGCAGCACAAACATGATGGCAATGCTGGAGGTGGCCCAGGGCACAAAGCCCATAAACAGCATCACCGCCGCCGCCAGAATCAGCCCCGCCGGGAGAAAAACGCGCGGGTTCGACCGGTCAGAAACCGAACCCATAATAAATTTGGAGAAACCGTAGGCGATGGAAATCCCCGACAGCGCAAAACCCAGGTCACCGCGTGAAAACCCCTGCTCGACCAGATATGGCATGGCGAGAGCAAAGTTTTTACGCACCAGATAATAGGCGGCATAACCGAAGAAGATACCCAGGAAAATTTGCCAGCGCAGTCGACGATACGCCGGGTCAATTTCCGCCTCCGGCAGGCGGGCCCGATGAGGAGCAGGTTTAAAAATACTCAGCATAATAGCCTCCGTGGCCATGTCATATTCAGAGGTAAAAAGCAGAACGTCTGCTTCAGGTGTGTTCATAAAGTTAAAAAATCGGAAACTACAGGCTGAAGTAAAGCATAGTTTGTTACATTTTTATGACAAATGTTCAGAAAGGCGCATGACGTCACATTTCATCTTCGTAAAATGCGCGAATGTGCTCGAAATCAAACATTCACTGCGTTTTATATGGCTAAATGTTAATAAACGAACAGTAAGGGGAAGGCGATGAAGGCAGCGTTAGCGCAGGAAAGTGATGTGATTGTCATTGGTGGCGGAGCCACCGGTGCCGGTATCGCGCGCGACTGCGCCCTGCGCGGGCTGCGGGTTACGCTTGTGGAGCGTCATGATATCGCGACGGGTGCCACGGGGCGCAATCATGGATTGCTGCATAGTGGCGCACGTTATGCGGTGACCGATGGCGAATCGGCACGCGAATGCATTAGTGAAAATCAGATCCTCAAACGCATCGCCCGCCACTGCGTTGAACCCACCGATGGCCTGTTTATTACCCTGCCGGAGGATGAGTTGTCATTTCAGGCTACCTTTGTCAGCGCCTGCGAAAACGCCGGGATCAGCGCGGAGATTATCGACCCTGCCCTTGCCCGCCGGATTGAACCCGCGGTTAACCCGCACTTAACAGGCGCAGTCAGAGTCCCGGATGGCACCCTCGATCCCTTCCGCCTGACCGCCGCGAATATGCTGGATGCCCGCGAGCACGGTGCCACCATTCTTACCGCCCACGAAGTCACCGGGCTGGTGCGCAACGGCGCGACGGTGTGCGGCGTACATGTCATCAACCATCTGACCGGCGAAGCAGCGACCCTTCATGCCCCGGTGGTGGTCAACGCGGCAGGGATTTGGGGCCAGCGCATCGCGGAGTATGCCGACCTGAGTATTCGTATGTTTCCGGCCAAAGGATCGCTGCTGATCCTCGATCACCGTATTAATCAGCACGTGATCAACCGCTGCCGCAAACCCTCCGACGCCGATATTCTGGTGCCTGGCGATACCATTTCGCTGATCGGCACCACCTCCCTGCATATTGATTACGCTGAGATTGACCAGAATCGGGTGACGGCGGAGGAAGTTGACATTCTGCTGCGCGAGGGGGAAAAGCTGTCGCCGATTATGGCGCAGACCCGTATTTTACGCGCCTATGCCGGAGTGCGTCCGCTGGTCGCCAGCGATGACGATCCGAGCGGGCGTAACGTCAGCCGTGGCATTGTTCTCTTCGATCACGCCAGTCGCGACGGCATGGAAGGCTTTATTACGATTACCGGCGGCAAACTGATGACCTACCGACTGATGGCGGAATGGGCAACCGACGCCGTGTGCCGCAAGCTGGGAAATCACCAGCCCTGCACCACCGCCAGCACGCCGCTGCCCGGTTCGCAGGGTCCGGTGGAGCATACGCTGCAACGCATGATCTCCCTTCCTGCGCCGCTGCGCGGCTCAGCGGTATACCGTCACGGCGACCGTACGCCCTCCTGGCTGGGCGAAGGCCGCCTGCACCGCAGCCTGGTGTGCGAATGTGAAGCCGTGACTGCCGGAGAAGTCCAGTACGCGGTGGAAAATCTGGCGGTCAACAGCCTGCTCGATCTGCGCCGTCGTACCCGCGTCGGCATGGGCACCTGCCAGGGCGAACTGTGCGCCTGCCGCGCCGCAGGGCTACTCCAGCGGTTTAACGTCACCACCTCAGCGCAGTCATTATGTCAGCTTTCCGACTTTCTTAACGAGCGCTGGAAAGGCGTCCAGCCCGTCGCGTGGGGCGATGCGCTGCGCGAAAGTGAATTTACGCGCTGGGTTTATCAGGGCCTGTGCGGGCTTGAGAAGGAGCAAAAGCATGAGATTTGATGCGGTGATTATCGGCGGCGGTCTGGCGGGTCTGCTGTGCGGGCTGCGATTACAGAACGCAGGTCTGCACTGTGCGATCGTCAGCCGGGGGCAAAGCGCCCTCGCCTTCTCCTCCGGATCGCTCGATCTGTTAAGCGTCCTGCCGGATGGCACGCCAGTGACTGACATTCGCACGGGGCTGGAGAGGATCGGCACGATGGCACCCGACCATCCGTATTCGCTGCTGGGGGTGGAAACGGTGCTCACACTGGCCCAACAAACGCAGCAATTACTGGCAGAATGCGGGGCGTTAATGCAGGGAAATCTCAGCCGCAATCACTCCCGCGTGACGCCACTCGGCAAACTACGCAGCGCCTGGCTTAGTCCGCAAGAGGTTCCTGTCGCGCCGCTGACTGTCCGGCGAATTTGCGTGGCGGGCATTAGCGGCATGATGGATTTCCAGCCCCATCTGGCAGCCGCCTCGCTGTGCGAATACGGGCCAGAGGTGGAGGTCGCCGAAATCGACCTGCCGGAACTGGATGTGCTGCGCGACAACCCGACTGAATTTCGTGCCGTCACTATCGCCCGTTTGCTGGATGATGAAGCGCACTGGCCGCGGCTTTATCAGGCCCTCCTGCCGCTGGCGCAGCGCTGCGACGCGCTATTGATGCCCGCCTGCTTTGGCATGGAAGATCATCGCCTTTGGGAGTGGCTAAACCAACGGCTCCCCTGTTCGCTGCATTTATTACCGACGCTGCCGCCGTCAGTGCCTGGCCTGCGTCTGCATCGTCAGCTACAGCGTCAGTTTGTTAAATCCGGGGGCACCTGGCTGCCTGGCGACGAGGTTAAGCGGGTCACGCTGTGCGCAGGGAGGGTGAGCGATGTCTGGACCCGTCATCATGCGGATATTCCGCTGCGCCCACGTTTTGTGGTCCTCGCCAGCGGCAGCTTTTTCAGCAATGGTCTGGTGGCCGAACGCAACGCCATTCGTGAGCCTGTTTTAGGGCTTGAGGTCCGGCAAACCGCCACCCGCGCCGACTGGTATGCGCGTGATTTTTTCGCCCCTCAGCCGTGGCAGCAATTTGGCGTGAAGGTCGATAGCCGCCTGCGTCCGCAAGTGGAGGGTGAACCTCTTACCAATGTTTTCGCGGTCGGTGCGGTCCTTGGCGGATTCGATCCGATTGCCCAGGGGTGCGGCGGCGGCGTCTCGGCCGTTACCGCGCTATTTGCCGCCCGGCACATTATCGCGCTTGCCGGAGGTCAGTCATGAGCGACACGCGTTTTGAAAGCTGCATTAAATGCACGGTTTGCACCACTGCCTGCCCGGTGAGCCGCGTCAATCCGCGCTATCCCGGCCCGAAACAAGCCGGGCCGGACGGCGAAAGGCTGCGTCTGAAAGATGGCGCGTTGTATGACGAGGCGCTGAAATATTGCATCAACTGCAAACGTTGCGAAGTGGCCTGCCCCTCGGACGTGAAGATTGGCGATATTATCCAGCAGGCTCGCGCCCGCTACGATACCGCTCGCCCCTCGTTACGGAATATTATTCTGAGCCATACTGATTTGCTGGGCAGCGTGTCCACGCCGTTCGCGCCGGTGGTTAACGCCGCGACCTCGCTGAAGCCGGTGCGTCAACTGCTCGATCACGCGTTAAAAATTGACCATCGTCGCACGCTGCCAAAATACTCCTTTGGCACCTTTCGCCGCTGGTACCGGAGCGTGGCGGCACAGCAGGCGCAGTACCACGATCAGGTCGCCTTCTTCCACGGTTGCTTTGTGAATTACAACCATCCGCAGTTGGGCAAAGATCTCATTCGCGTGCTCAATGCGATGGGCACCGGCGTACAACTGCTGAGTAAAGAAAAATGCTGCGGCGTGCCGTTAATCGCTAACGGTTTTACCGATAAGGCGCGGAAACAGGCGGTCAGCAATGTGGCGTCGTTACGGGAAGCCATCAGTGGGAAAGGTATTCCGGTCATCGCGACCTCTTCCACCTGCACTTTCGCCCTGCGCGATGAGTATCCGCAGGTGCTGGACGTGGATAATAGCGGGCTACGCGAACATATTGAGCTGGCAACCCGCTGGCTATGGCGCAAACTGGACGCGGGGCAAAGGCTACCGTTGAAAACGTTGCCGCTGAAGGTGGTGTATCACACGCCGTGTCATATGGAGAAAATGGGCTGGACGCTGTATACGCTTGAACTGCTGCGTCTGATCCCAGGGCTGGAACTCACCGTGCTGGATTCACAGTGCTGCGGCATTGCCGGCACCTACGGCTTCAAGAAGGAGAATTACCCAACGTCGCAGGCAATAGGCGCGCCGCTATTTCAGCAAATTGAAGAGAGCGGCGCGGATCTGGTGGTGACGGACTGTGAAACCTGCAAATGGCAAATCGAGATGTCCACCAGCAAACGCTGTGAACATCCCATTACGTTACTGGCGAAAGCGCTGGATGGGTAACAGCACAACGTCAGCAGAGATGCGTTACGCGCCTACAGCGCCAGCGACTCCACCACGTTAATCCAGCCGTGTTCGCTGGCAATCGGTTTACCCGCCAGCCAGCGGCGCAGCATATTTAGCGCCATCATCGCAGAGACCTCCTGGCGGACCTGGAGGGAGTGGCGTGTGGCACTGAACTTCACGCGCAGCGCCCACGTGCCATCCGGGGTGGAAAGCGCAAAATTCAGGTGATCGGACTCCAGCCCGGTCACGGCCAGCGCCAGCCCGGCAAAGTGGCTGCGGCGACGTTCCCTCACCCAACGTGCGGTCTGCGCCAGCGTCTCTTCCTGGGCAGGGATCACCTCTGAGGCCAGCAACGGTGCACCGGCGCGCGAAAGCTGTAGCGCCACCAGACCGGCGGTAAATTGTTCACTGAGGGTCAGACTGAGCTGTCGCGCCTGAAGCTGGCGGGCGATCTCCGTCGGCAGCCCGTCGGTGCCTTCAAAAATCAGGCTCTCCCCGGCGACGCGCTTCACCTCCGGCCACAGGGCCAGCATCGCGTCGCGCTGCGTAGCGGGTCCGGTCAGCTTCAGTTCAATAATCGGCATCGAAGAGCGGTAGCCCATCGTGACGCCCGGTGGCAATACCAGCGGATCGAGGCTTTGCGCTAAATCGCTTTCTGAACGGCCAAAGGTGGTGAGGCGCAGGCACAACGGTGGTTCGACGTGGGTATAGCGTTTCTGTAAACGCGGCAGGATTTGCTGCTCAACCATCACTTTAAATTCCGACGGCACGCCGGGGGTGAAGAAAATCAGGCAGCGGTTAAGCTCAAGGGCAAATCCACAGGCGGTGCCGACGGGGTTATCCACCAGCTCGGCGCTGGCCGGAATTTCGGCCTGCTTACGGTTGCTGGGGGCCATGACGCGTCCACGTTCGCTAAAAAAGCGCTCCATTTGCGCCAGCCATGCTTCATGCAGCACCAGCGCTTCACCTTTCGCCGTGGCGGCGGCTAAGGCGCTTAAATCGTCACTGGTCGGCCCAAGCCCGCCATTAACGATCAGCACATCTGCATGTTCGCTGCGCTCACGCAGGATGGCGACTAAATCGTGCAGATTATCACCAACCGTATTGCGGCGAGAAAGCGGGAATCCCTGAGTAAATAAAAAATCGGCAAGCCAGGCGGCGTTGGTATCGACGATCTGCCCGTGCAGAACTTCGTCACCCGTGGATAGCATCTCCACATTTATCATCATTTTCTCCAGCAAAAGAGGACGATTAACTATAACGCATGCGGAGGGGAAAAAAAGCGGTGCGGCGATTTACCGCACCGTGGGGATCAGAAGCTGGCGTTCACGCCGACATAAGGACCGTCAGCCACCGCGCTGTCGCGGTCGCCATCTTTACCGGTTAGATTGATGTAGCGATAACCCGCTTCAACGCTTAACGGGCGCATGATGGTCATGCGCGCACCCGCGTTGGCTTCCTGGTAATCTTTTACGCCGCTGGAGAGCGAGTCAGGAGAGTAGTAATACTCGCCAAACAGGCGGAAACGATCGCCAATTTTCCACTGTAGGCCACCGCCAACCGCCGCTGCATAGCCTTCATCGCCTTCCTGAGGATTAAGGTAGACTCCTTTCCCTCCGGCGGTCGCCATAAACGGCCCCAGCGGAAGATTTAAACCTAAGCCGAGACCGGCGATATCGCCGTCATCGTCGTTATGCGCCCAGTTGCCGGTCATGGCCAGGCCGGTAGACTCAGTACCCAACCCTATACCGATATTGGTGTAATCTTCACCGGCTTGCCCGCTGATGCTGAGCGCATTGGCAGCAGCAGAAACGAAGATGAGTCCACAGACGCCCACCAGAATTCTTTTTTTCATTTTATTGCTTCCCACAAATGCAAAGTAAACATCCCGAAAACGCCAGGATTGTACAACCGAATCAGAGAGAAGCAATGCAAGAAAAACGCTATCGCCGACAATAAATGTAAGCCAGCATTGCCGCTGCATTGAGAGGCGAAAGGTATGGCTGTAATAGCGAGAGACAAATTGCGTAAGATCAATATATTGCTTACAAATATGCTCTAGATTAATTTCTTAAATTAAACGGAAATTAAATATTTTTTTAACATTTATATCCTGAATAATTCGGATTGCAGAAAGTCAGCAAATAAATATATCTCCAGGGACATAGATAATGATGAAACTGGGGTGCGTGAGCCTTATGCAGTTTGAAGTATGACGGGTATGTTGGGAGATAAAGATGAGCAAAAAAGGATTAACCACCTCCGCTGGCGCACCTGTTGCGCATAATAATAACGTCGCCACTGCCGGTCCTCGCGGTCCCATGCTGTTACAGGACGTCTGGTTTCTGGAAAAGCTGGCCCACTTTGATCGTGAGGTGATCCCGGAACGCCGTATGCACGCCAAAGGTTCTGGCGCGTATGGTACGTTTACCGTTACCCAGGATATTACTCACTACACACGCGCTAACATTTTTTCTGCCGTCGGTAAAAAAACCGACCTGTTTTTACGCTTCTCTACCGTCGCAGGCGAGCGCGGCGCGGCGGATGCCGAACGTGATATTCGCGGTTTCTCGATTAAATTTTATACCGAGGAGGGTAACTGGGATTTGGTCGGTAATAACACCCCGGTGTTTTACCTGCGCGATCCGCTGAAGTTTCCGGACCTGAACCACGTTGTGAAACGCGATCCACGCACCAACCTGCGTAATCCGACCTATAAATGGGATTTCTTTTCGCATTTGCCGGAATCGCTGCACCAGTTGACCATCGACTTCAGCGATCGCGGCCTGCCCTTCTCGTATCGCACGATGCATGGTTTTGGTAGCCATACGTTTAGCTTTATTAACCATAACAACGAACGTTTCTGGGTTAAGTTTCACCTGAAATCCCAGCAGGGGATTGCTAACCTGATGGATGATGAAGCCAAACGGCTGGTGGCGGAAGACCGGGAAAGCTCGCAGCGTGATTTGTTTGACTCCATTGAGAAAGGTGATTTCCCGCGCTGGAAATTTTACGTGCAGATCATGCCGGAAGCCGAGGCATCGAAAGTGCCTTATAACCCGTTCGATCTGACGAAAGTCTGGCCGCATGGGGATTATCCGCTGATTGAAGTCGGCGTGCTGGAGCTGAACCGTAACCCGGATAACTATTTTGCCGAGGTGGAACAGGTGGCGATGTCGCCCGCTAACGTGGTGCCGGGCATTGGTTTCTCTCCGGACCGCATGTTGCAGGGTCGTCTGTTCTCCTATGGCGATGCGCACCGCTACCGTCTGGGTGTCAATCATCATCAGATCCCGGTGAATGCCCCGCGCTGTCCGTTCCATAATTACCATCGCGATGGCGCGATGCGCGTGGATGGCAACAGTGGCAATGGTCCAACCTACGAACCGAACAGCTTTGGCGTTTTCCAGGAGCAGCCGGATTACAGCGAGCCGCCGTTAAGTGTGGAAGGAGCAGCGGATCACTGGAATCACCGTGAGGATACCGATTACTTCAGCCAGCCGCGTAAACTGTATGAGCTGCTGAGCGAAGAGGAGCATCAGCGGATGTTCGCCCGCATCGCCGGGGATATGAAAGACGTGCCGGAGTTTATTCAGCAGCGGCAGATTGGGTTGTTCAGTGAAGTGCATCCGGAATACGGCGCAGGCGTAGCGGCGGCGCTGGCGGCATTGAAGGAAGCTAACTAACCCATCAATCGGGGCTTCGGCTCCCTCGTGCCGGGTGGCGGCTTCGCCTTACCCGGCCTACAAAACCCGCTATATCAACGTGTTGAACGTAATCCGTAGGCCCGTGCAAGCGCAGCGCCGCCGGGCATTTTGTGCGCTGGTGCGTCGTTTAACACCCTGCCAAAAACCTCAGCCTCGTCAGCTTATTGCCCCGCGACCCACGCCTGCAACGCCTGCCGGGAAATTTTGATCCCGCCAGTTTTAAGCGTTTCAGGCAAGGGCAGCCAGCGTACCGGCTGCTGGAAACCGGCAAGTTTGTCTTTGACCCACAGGGATAACTGTGCGCTATTCAACGGCGTATCGCTCTCCACCACCGCGACCGGGCGTTGCCCAAATTCCGGGTCAGCGACAGGCACCACAAATACCTGCCTCACCTGCGGATGCGCGGCGATAATCCGTTCCACCTCTTCCGGCTGAACGCCCTCCCCGCCGCTGAAAAAGAGATTATCCAGCCTGCCGAGAATAGTTAACCTGCCGTCACGCAACTCGCCGCGATCGCGGGTGGCAAACCAGCCCCGGTCGTTTACCAGCGGCAGCACTTTTCCGTCACGCCAGTAGCCGTCAGCCATACTGGCAGCGCGCAGCCAGACTTCGCCGTTGACCAGTTGCATCTCTCGCCCCGGCAACGGCGTACCGACATCGGCCAGGCCGTCCGCTTCTTTCGCGCAAACCGTTGAGGCGAATTCCGTCAGCCCATAGCCGCACCAGCTATGGATGCCGCGCTGCTGCGCCTTGCGGGTCAACTCAACCGGGATCGCCGCCCCGCCTAATAATACGGCTTTCAGCGCGATGCGAGCATCGTCCTCCAGGAGCCGCCAGAGTTGCGTCGGCACCAGTGAAGCATGAGTACATCCTTCGAGCGCCTGCTCCAGTGGCTGCTTCACTCGCACCGTCAGCCGTGCCCCCGCCCGTAACCAGCGCCAGAGTATGCCCTGCCCGGAGACGTGAAACAGGGGTAGCGAAAGCAGCCAGTCATCTTCAGGCGCAAAGGGGATCATCGCCAGCACGCCTTCGGCGCTGGCAAGATGCGCCTCGCAGGTATGCACCGCCGCTTTCGGCAGCCCCGTTGAGCCGGAGGTTAAGGTCATCGAGGCCAGACGCTGAGGCTGCCAGACGACGGCATACTCTCCGTCGGTTTCTTTCAGCATTAACGCTGTGAGACCGGGAACATGCCGATCGCTTTCCGTGTCCAGCGCATGATGCAACGTCAGCCGGGGCAGCAGTTGATCCAGCAACGGCTGAGGTAATTGCGGGTTTAGTGGCAGCACCCTCGCACCGCACTGCAATAGTGCCAGCCATGACAAGAGCACAGCGGGATGATTCGCCCCGCGTAACATCACGCCATCGCCCTCGCGCACGCCCTGCGCCGCAAAGCCTGCCGCCAGCGCGTCAATGCGGATGCACAGCGTGCGCCAGCTTAACGTCTGGTTGTCGAGACGCAGCGCCTGCGCCTCTCCCCGCAGCCGCCGCCAGTGCCGCCACGGCCAGTCGGTAAAGATCATAGCAGCGGCTCCAGCGCACGTTGATCCAGGCACGGTAACGGGCTACCGGGCCAAAGGCGAAGTAATTGTGACTGCATCAGACTCAGGGTATCGAGACCGGGAATAGTCTGTGGCGTCAGCCAGGCAGCAAGGCGTGCCAGCTGGGTCAGCCCTAAGCTGGACTCAATCGACGAACTGATCACCGCCGTCAGTCCCAGCGCGTGCGCCGCGCTGACCTGCTCCCGCACCTTTTGCAGACTGCCGGTTAATGTCGGCTTAATGACGACCGCCCGCAGCCCAGGTTCCGCCGCGAACACAAAATCCGCCTCGCGCAGGCTTTCATCCCAGGCAATGCCAATGCCGGTTTCGCGGGCAAAAGCGCGGGAGTCTTCGCGGGTTTTGCACGGTTCCTCAAGAAAGGCAATACGGTTGCGCCAGGCAGGGTTAACGTATTTAGCAAACTGCTGCGCCTTGAGCGGCGTCCAGGCGCGATTGGCGTCAAGTCGAAGTTGCAGATCCGGAATCGCTTCCAGCAGCAGGTTGACCACCATGCCGTCACGTACAGCCTCATACAAACCGACTTTCACCTTCGCCACTTTCTCACCGGGCATCGCGGCCAGCACCGGCAGAAGCTCATCCGGATCGCCGGTGCACAGCGGCGCGGCGCGATAGTCCGCCGCCTGCGGCAGTTCATCATGCAGCTCCGCCAGCGCGCAACTGGTGCCAAATGCCACCGAGGGGAGTACGGGCGCGTCAGTATCGCCATGTTGCTGCCAGCGTTGCGCCCACTGAAGCAGTTCAGCCTGCGCCTCTTCCCGCGTTTCAGAGCTAAAACCCGGTAGCGGTGAGATCTCCCCCCACCCTTCGCGCTCACCGTCACTCAGGCATAAAAACAGCCCGTCGCGGGTTTTTAAACGCCGCTCCCGCAGTACTACCCCCGCGTCCATCGGGATCTGCCAACGCCAGACCTGCGCGCGACGCATTATGGGTTCCGTTTGAATTTGCTGAAGTCAGGCTGACGCTTCTGATTAAACGCGTTGCGTCCCTCCTGCCCTTCTTCGGTCATGTAGAACAGCATAGTGGCGTTACCTGCCAGCTCCTGCAAACCGGCCTGACCATCGCAGTCAGCATTCAGCGCGGCTTTCAGGCAGCGCAGCGCCATCGGGCTGTTTTGCAGCATCTCACGACACCAGCGCACGGTCTCTTTTTCGAGATCTGCCAGCGGAACCACGGTATTGACCAGACCCATATCCAGCGCCTGTTTCGCATCGTACTGGCGACACAGGAACCAGATTTCACGCGCTTTTTTCTGCCCGACGATACGCGCCATGTAAGATGCGCCCCAGCCACCATCGAACGAGCCGACTTTCGGCCCGGTCTGACCAAAAATCGCATTTTCAGCGGCAATCGTCAGGTCGCACATCATATGCAGTACGTGACCACCGCCGATGGAGTAGCCCGCCACCATAGCCACCACCGGTTTCGGGCAGGTACGGATCTGGCGCTGGAAATCCAGTACGTTCAGGTGATGGACGCCGGAGTCATCCTGATAGCCGCCGTAGTCACCGCGTACTTTCTGATCGCCCCCGGCACAGAAAGCCTGATCGCCTTCGCCGGTCAGGATAATCACCCCGATATTGTCATCGTAGCGGGCATCGGCCAGCGCCTGAATCATCTCTTTAACGGTCAGCGGACGAAACGCATTACGCACCTGCGGACGATTAATCGTGATTTTGGCGATGCCATCGGCAGATTTTTGATAGCGAATATCGGTGTAACCTTCTGAACAGTCCTGCCATTCAGCGGGGGCGTAAAGCATGTTTTCATCAGGATAAATCATCTTGTTTCCTTAGATCAAAGTGGCAATAACTGTGCCAGAGCGGCAGCAACGCCAGCGGGCGCTTCCCGGTGGGCATTGTGTCCGGCGGCAGAAATACAGTGGCAAGGTACGTTAAGTTCATCAGCAATCGCCCTGAACTTCGCATCACGCTCGCCGCAGAGATACCAGAAGGGAAAATCCCGGGCATAGAGCGCCGGGCGTAAATCAGGCTGCACCGCCAGCGAGGTTGCCAGCAGCATGTCCGCCAGCGCCGGACCGTTATTCTGCTGGCGGAGCAAAACCAGTTCATCACGCTGGGTGGCGGTGAGCGAAGCAAAAACGGGCTGCTGATACCAGAGTGCAAAGACCTCGTCGAGCGGCTGGTGGCGAAAGCGCCCGGCCCAGCGCTGATCTGAGAGCCAGCGATCGTGACGAGCCGTGTCATCCTGCAAACCCGGATGCCCGCCCTCCACCACTACGCCCCGCAGTCCGGGCCATTTGGACTGGCAAGCCCAATGCATCGCAACGCGGCCGCCGAGGGAGTACCCCACCAGCCAACATTCAAGTATGTTGTAACTAATTAGCGTAGCGGTAAGCGCCGCATCCACATTGGCAAATCCATCGGCCCGCAGCGCCGCTGAACCGCCGTGGCCGGGCAGGTCAATATAGAGGCGCGAATAGTCCTGAAACTGCTCCCCGATTTCACACCATTCACGGTGGTCGCCGGAAAAACCGTGCAGAAAAACCAGCCAGGGCTTCGCCGTCGACCCACGTTTCGCGACCGCATGGAGCTTCACAGCTGGCTTACCTGAGCAAGAAGGTGCTGCAAGGTCTGCGCGCCGTCGGTGCTGTTCACCACCACCTCTACAATGGTTGCCGAAGGCGTGCGCCATGCCCCTGCCAGCGCATCCTCAAACGCTTCCCAGTCACCGACGCGCGCATAGCCGAGGCCAAACATCGCGGCCGCATGATCAAAGTGGAGGTTTTGCGGCATCGTGTAAAAACGTTCGCGTTCGTTGACCGGCGTCGGCAGCAGGGAAAATATCTGCCCGCCGTTGTTATTCACCACGATAAGCACCAGCGGCGCTGAGACCTGACGCAGCAGCGCCAGGCTATTGAGATCGTACAAAGCAGATAAATCGCCGACAATCGCCAGCGTCGGTCTGGCGCTGGCGCGCTGGACACCCGCCGCGGTAGCGATGAGTCCGTCAATGCCGCTGGCCCCGCGATTGCTGTATACCGGATAGCCGGCGGGAAGCTGGCCCAGGGCGTCAATCAGACGCACTACCAGGCTGTTACCGACAAAAAGCTGCCCCTGTTCCGGCAGATAGTCGCTGATACGATGCGCCAGTTGTGCTTCGCCAAACGTCTCTCGAGTGGCCTGCACTTTTTGCCATGCCTGCTGCGCCAGCTGCGGAACGGTCACGCACCAGGGCTGGCGTTTTTCTGCCGGATGTTTAGCCAGCCAGTCGCTCACCGTGCTAACCAGTCGGCGTCCGCGATGCTGCGCCGGATCGAGGCGTCCGGTGAGATTATCGACCAGCCAGTACTCTTCCGGCCCGCAGCTCATCTGCCACTGTAAAAGTCGTTTCCCGGTCAGGCTGCTGCCAAGCTGAACCACGATTTGCGCCTGCTGAAGCTCGCTGACCGCCTGCGAATTACCGAGCCACAAATCCGCGCAGGGCAGCGGCTGCCCGGTTTGCGCCAGCACATCACCAATCAGCGGCCAACCCAGCGTTTTCGCCCATTCCGCAACCTGTTTCCCCTCGGTCGCGCTCATTCTGCCGGCAATCACCACACCGCGCTTCTGCCGCCAGTAAAACCAGTCGCGTTGGGTCTCGCTCTTGAGCGTTAGCGTACTCTGTAGCCAGGGTTTTTCATCCTGCCACCAGTCGCCCAGCGCCTGTTGCCACGCCAGATCGGTATCGTCCATTTCGCCGTATAACGGCTCGGCAAAAGGACAGTTGATATGCACGCCGCCCGCGTGCAGGTTTCCCAGCGCGTTGTCAATTGAGGAGACCAGCCATCTGGCCGGAATGTCCGGGCTGGGGCGAGGCAGCGACAGCGACTGTGCCGGATGAGTGGCAAACATGCCCGGCTGGCGGATTGCCTGGTTTGCGCCGCAATCAATCAGTTCCGGTGGACGGTCGGCGGTGAGAAGAATGAGTTTTTCGCCGGTCAGTCCCGCTTCTATCAGTGCCGGATAGAGATTAGCCACTGCCGTCCCGGAGGTGACAATCACCGCCACCGGCTCGCCGCTGACTTTTGCCAGCCCAAGCGCCAGATGCCCCAGCCCACGCTCATCAAAATGGGTATGCGGGATAAGCATTCGGTTTGCTGCCGCCGCGAGCGTCAGCGGTGTGGAACGTGAGCCTGGTGCGATACACACATGCCGCACGCCGTGGCGCGTTAAGGCTTCCAGAATGACCGTCGCCCAGCGTCGGTTAAATGCGCTTACTGACATAAATTTGTCCGCTATCAATATTGCGACACATTATAAATAATAGAAAATGATGAATTTTTGATATGAGTCGGGATTGTGTGAGTCATTGCGACAAAAGCGGCAATAAATCCGGTCACGCGGTCTTAAGAGAGAGGGGGTAAGGCAGGTCGTGAGGCTCAACAGTCAGAGAAACGCACTTCTCCTCCCGCTTAAAACCCGGCAATTATAAAGGGTACTGCCGGAAAAGGCAGTACCCATGAGGGGGGAGAGTCAGGAAATTAGCCGCGAAGCAGCAGACCCAGTACCAGGCCCGCCGCCGCGCCAATACCGACGCCCTGCCACGGTTTTTCGCGTACATAGTCATCCGCGCGGTAAGCAACTTGTTTTGCCCGGTAGTAATAGGTGTCAGACGCCTGGCTTACGCGGTTTTTCACGTCTTCCAGAGACTGCTCGGCACGCGCTTTCAGCTCAATGTATTTCTGATCGGTAGGATCCCCGGAGGAGCGTAGTACTTCCTCCAGCGTCTCGCTCAGAAGAGTCAGATCGTCGTCGATTCGTGATTCATAAGAGTGATAAGACATTTGCTTTCTCCATGTTTTACAAGGCCAGTCAGATAACTATAGACAATGACTTTGCGTTACGCCTGGTCAACTTCACGCGCCATGCCAATATGCGGAATATCATCCTCCAGATAAATCTCCGTCACCGGGCGAAAGCCAAACCGGGCATAGAAATTTTGCAAATGGGCCTGCGCACTCAGGTATAACGCGTGCTGCGGCCAGTGCTGCTCACAGCTTGCCACCGCTCTGGAGAGAAGTTGATACCCCAGTTTTTCGCCGCGAACCGCCTCGCTGACAATCACCCGACCAATCACCACCGGGTCATATTCGCTCTCACTTTTCAGAATCCTCGCATACGCCACCAGCGTATTATCGCGCCAGCCGAGGAGATGCCGGTTCTCGCCCACCAGATCGTCATCATCAATATCCAGGTACGGACAGTTTTGTTCAACGACAAAGACTTCACAGCGCAGTTTGAGCAACGCATAAAGCTGAGGAACGGTTAACTGCGAATGATGAAGATCCTGCCACTGAATCATGCTGTGCTCCTTATTGAGATCGTCGCGTTATAATGAGGTTTTCATACGCGGCGAGGGTAACAATTGATGGAATTAACTTTTTTGGGAACGTCCGCCGGGGTGCCGACCCGTACGCGTAATATGACGTCGATTTTAGTAAATTTGCAACAGCCAACTGCCTCTGCCATATGGCTGTTTGACTGCGGCGAAGGTACTCAGCATCAATTGCTTAACACGGTTTTCCATCCTGGCAAACTGGATAAAATCTTTATTACCCATCTGCACGGCGATCACCTTTTCGGTCTGCCCGGTCTGTTATGCAGCCGTTCGATGCAGGGTAACCCGCAGCCGCTCACGCTCTACGGACCAAAAGGATTACGCGAGTTTGTCGAAACCGCGCTGCGCTTAAGCGGTTCGTGGACCGATTACCCGCTGACGATTGAAGAAATCAGCGCCGGTCACGTGCTTAGCGACGATCGCTATACCGTCACGGCGTTTGCCCTTAATCATCCGGTGGAGTGTTACGGCTATCGTATCGAAGAGCACGACAAACCCGGCGCGCTGAATGCCGCAGCGCTGAAAGCCGAGGGCATTGTGCCCGGCCCGCTGTTTCAGCAGCTCAAGCAGGGACTGACTGTCACCCTGGAGGATGGCCGGGTGGTTAACGGCCAGGATTATCTGAGCGCGCCAACGCCGGGCAAAAAGCTGGCCATTTTTGGCGATACCGCGCCCTGCCCCGCCGCGTTAAGCCTCGCTGACGGCGTAGACCTGATGGTGCATGAAACCACGCTGGAGCACGCTATGGCGGAAAAAGCCAATAGCCGGGGTCACTCCTCCACGGTCCAGACCGCCGAACTGGCAAAGGCGGCTGGGGTTGGCAGGCTGATAATGACTCACGTCAGTTCCCGCTACGATGCCGCTGGCTGCGCAGAGCTTCTGGCGGAGTGCCGTCGCGTATTTCCTGAGACCCAGCTGGCGGAAGATTTCGCCGTCGTCACGGTTTGAATGTAAAGCCCTCGATTTTTTCCACAAGATGCCGATAACCCGGTAATACGGTTTCGCGTTTACCTTACCTCCTGAGGGTTTTATGGATACTTTTCAGAAAGACATCGACGACAGGGCCAATCTGACCCTGTCGAACCGCTTCGAACTGCTGCTGTTTCGTCTTGGCGAGTCCGCCCATGATGCGAAATCCGAGCTGTTCGGCATTAACGTCTTTAAGCTGCGCGAGATTGTCCCGATGCCGACCTTCACGCGTCCGGCGGGGATCAAACCGCCGCTGCTCGGAATGGTCAATATTCGCGATCAAATTATTCCTGTGATCGACCTTCCTGCCGTCGCTGGCTGTAAGCCCTCAACAGGGCTGAATATTTTATTGATTACTGAGTACGCCCGCAGCGTGCAGGCCTTTGCGGTGGAGTCGGTGGAAAATATTATTCGCCTCGACTGGACGCAGATCCATACCGCCGAGAAAGCCATTAACGGTCAATACATCACCAGCATCGCCTGTCTTGATGAAGATAAAAACAGTAATAATCTCGCGCTGGTCATCGACGTTGAACAGATCCTGTATGACATCGTTCCGGCGGAACACGATCTGCACGCTACCAACTTACAGACGCAAAAATTTAAGGTGAAAGCCGGCTCTACCGCCATCGTGGCGGAGGATTCGAAAGTGGCGAGAATGATGCTGGCGAAAGCCCTGGAGTCGATGGAAATCCCGGCGCAGCTGCATATTACCGGTAAAGAGGCATGGGAAAAAATCGAAAAGCTGGCTGAAGAAGCCCGCAATGAAGGCGTACCGGTAACCGATAAAATTTCGCTGGTGCTCACCGACCTGGAAATGCCGGAGATGGATGGCTTCACCCTCACCCGCAAGATCAAAACCGATGAGCGTCTGAAACATATTCCGGTGGTGATCCACTCGTCGCTGTCCGGCAACGCTAACGAAGATCATATTCGCAAAGTACAGGCCGACGGCTACGTGGCGAAATTTGAGATTAACGAACTCTCTTCGGTCATTCAGGAAGCGCTGGATCGCGCGGCGACAAACGGTCAGGGACCGCTGATCAGCCGCAAAAGCGCCTGACGTAACAGGGGATGCCTGTCATGCAGACATCCCCTGACGCTCAGTGAGATAAGCCTTCCGCCAGTTTCACCAGTTTACTAAACTCCGCGCGATAGCCTTGCTTATCGTCCCCGCGCGCCTGTTCACTCCATTTAATAATTTGCGGCCAGGTCGTATCCGCCAGATATTCTGAACCACGCAGTTTTTGCCCGTATGCCGCCACCGCAGCCCAGAAACGAAAATCTTCTGAGGCGTTAGCAAAGGTTGGCATCTCGCCCTTAACGACCGGGAACTCGGCTAAGGTACTTTCGCTGGCCTGCGGCGCTTTCCAGCGCAGCTTGATCCACGCCAGCTCATCAGATTTTGTTGGTTTTGATGCAGCTTTGTTCTGAGCATAGCGCAGTTTATCCACCGAGGCTTTCTGCCCGTTAAGCGTCAGTTCAAAGAACAGCGTGACGTGTTTACCCGCGCCGATATCGCCAGCATCCACCTTGTCGTTATTAAAATCCTCGTCGCGCAATTGACGTTTTTCATAACCAATCTGCCGGTACTCGGTCACCCACTGCGGATTAAATTCGATTTGCGATTTTACATCTTTGGCAACGGTGACCAGCGTTTGATGCATTTCATCATAGAGGACTTTCTGCGCCTCGGAGAGGGAGTCGATATAGCTGTAATTGCCGTTACCCACATCAGCAATTTTTACCATCATGGCTTCGTTGAAGTTGTCATCACCGACGCCCAGCGTGGATAAGGTAATCCCTTTTTCGCGCTCTTTTTTCACCAGCGCTTCGATGTCTTTGGGATCGGTAATACCGAGGTTAAAGTCGCCGTCGGTGGTCAGCAAAATACGGTTTACGCCGCCTTTGATAAACCCTTTTTCGGCCTGCTCATAAGCCAGCCGTAATCCCGCTTCACCACCGGTACTCCCGTAAGCATCCAGACTTTCAATCGCCGCTTTAATCGCGGTTTTGTTATTCCCCGCTGTAGGCGCAAGCGCGACGTGGGTACCGCCCGCGTAGGTCACAATCGTGATGTTATCCTGCGCGCGCAGGTCGTTTACCAGCAGTTTTAGCGCCGACTGGATCAGCGGCAGGCGTTCCACTGGCTGCATAGAGCCGGAAGTATCGATCAGAAAGACCAGATTGGCAGGCGGCAACTCCCCGGTCTTCATGTCCCTTGCCTGAACATCGACTTTTAACAGCGTGCGCTGCGCGTTCCACGGCGAGGGAGCCAGTTCGTATTTGACCGCAAATGGCATCGGTTTACTGGCGGCCTCTGAGGTGTTGATATCTTTTTTAAACTGAGGGGCAGGGAAATAGTTGAGCATCTCTTCTACTCGCACGGCGTCGGGCGGCGGCAGTTGCCCCTGATTCAGAAAGCGCCGCACGTTAGCGTAGCTTCCGGTGTCCACGTCAAGGCTAAACGTGGCGAGGGGTGCCTGGCTTACCTGTTTAATCGGGTTTTCATCGTAGTGGGTATATCTGGCGCTGGAGACAGGAGACGGCTTTATGGATGCGCTGCCGCTTTGCCATCCTCCGCTCGACTGCATTGATACTCCTGACGAGGCAGAGCCGACGATGCCCTGGCTACAGCCGCCCAGTAAAAGCATACATATAGATATTATTAATACATTGTCATTATTCATACAAATTCCTTTTTAAATACTCCAACTAATTCACGTTACAGGAAAAAACGCTTCAGATGCTTTTGAAAAGCGGTTGTGCCAGCCTGCCGGAACGGAGTCCTGAGATGGACCGAATAGCCCGCAGCCATCACATATACAATATGAAGTATGACGAGTATATATTTCCCTACCCTCCCTTGCATAAAAAATAAATAATACCTGAACAGAAGAACTCATAATTTTAAAAAATATAAAATGGAATTATATTTTCAGAATAAATAATGCCTATATTAAAAAAGAAATTATCCTTCAGCTTGTTCGCTATCTTTATTAGCATCATGTCCGGCGCGATTATCCTGTATCAGCCGTGGGTAACACCCTTATCGTCAAGTCAGCAGCACGCCGATCCACAACGGCTGGAGAAAGACGTTCGCTATTTCTCCGAAACCCTGTATCCACGCAGCGCCGATCGCCGCGAACATCTGGACGCCGCGGCAAAGTATATTACGCAGGGGTTTGAGCAACACGGCGCGCAGGTCAGCGAACAGGCTGTGCCGGTAACGGGAGGCCCTTTCCGTAATATCATCGCCCGCTATGGCCCGCAGCAAGGCCCGGTGATTATCATCGGTGCGCATTATGATGCCGTGGCCGGAGGTGATGGTGAGGCTATGCACTACACGCCCGGCGCGGACGACAATGCCAGCGGCGTCGCCGGTCTGCTGGAGCTGGCGCGCCTGCTGCAACACGCGCCGCTAAAAACCGGCGTCGAACTGGTCGCCTATGCTTCGGAGGAACCGCCCTTTTTCCGCAGCGATGAAATGGGCAGCGCGGTCCACGCCAGCACTGTGCAGCGCCCGGTAAAACTGATGGTAGCGCTGGAAATGATCGGCTATTACGATTCACAGCCCGGCAGTCAGCGCTATCCCTTTTCCGCACTCAGCGCGTTATATCCCGATCGCGGAGATTTTATTGCCGTAATTGGACGACTGAACGATATCAGCGCGGTGCGCGAGGTGAAAGCGGCGTTGCTGGGTGCCGAAGGCTTACCCGTCTACTCCATCAACGCCCCGGAATGGGTGCCTGGTATCGACTTTTCCGATCATATGAATTACTGGCGTCAGAGCATCAGCGCGGTGATGATCACCGATACGGCGTTTTATCGCAATACGGAATATCACCAGCCGGGAGATACGGCGGATCGGCTGGATTATGGGAAAATGGCGCGGGTGGTGGACGGGGTTTTTATATTATTGATGAATGATAAAAATGAATAAAGCTTTTCCGGCTGTTGGCGGATGCGTTTTTATTACTGTGCTATTAGCAAAGAGGTAAATCCAGAATAAAACATTACACCACTGGATTTATGTTCGGCTTTTATGCTTTTTAACGCAAAGCGAAATGTCCATATACTGTGGAATTATGCCTGACGGCGCTGCGCTTGCGCAGGCCTACAGATCACGAATAACCTGTTGGTATTCATCATTTTCGCAGGCCGGGTAAGGCGAAGCCGCCACCCGGCAAAACGGCGCATACAATAGCCAGGCAGGTTTGTTATCGACCATAAAAAAACCGCCTATTTCGGCGGTTTTTTTACTTCTGCATCGCGCTTACATCAGCGGCAGCGCCCGCTGCACGATACTAATCAGCGGCTGCGGCCAGACGCCGAGGATCAGCACCAGCAGCGCGGAGATCAGCACCACGATACCGCCCGCGCTGTACTGCCAGTTCGACGGCGCATCGCGGTTCAGTTTCTCCGGCGCACTCAGGTACAGGCTTACTGCCACGCGCAGGTAGTAGTAAAGACCAATCGCGGAACCGACAACCACCGCGCCAACCAGCCACCACAGGTGCGCCTGTACACCGACGGCCAGCACGTAGAACTTACCGATAAAGCCGAGCGTCATCGGGATACCTGCCAGCGACAGCATCATCACCGTCATGACCGCAGCCAGAATCGGACGGTGCCAGAACAGACCGCGATAGGAGAACAGGGAATCGGCATCCGGGCCACGGTACGGGCTGGACATCAGGCTGACCACGCCGAACGCGCCGAGGCTGCTGAACAGGTAACCGGCCAGATAAACGCCTACCGCTTCCATCGACATCTCGCCGCTTTGCAGGGCAATCAGCGCCACCAGCAGATAGCCGAGGTGGGAAATGGAGGAGTAACCGAGCAGACGTTTGATATTGGTCTGGCTCAGCGCCATCAGGTTACCGAAGATGATGGAGGCAAAGGCGATAACACCCAGCACCACGCGTACCGCTTCACTATGGCCTACCGGCGCGTAGAGGAACAGACGCATTACCACGCCGAAGATAGCGATTTTGCTTGCCGTCGCCAGGAAGGTGGAAACCGGCGCAGGCGCGCCCTGGTAAACGTCCGGCGTCCACAGGTGGAACGGCACCAGCGACAGTTTAAAGCCGAGACCGACGATCATCAGACCGAGACCTGCCAGCAGCAGCGGCTCGTGCAGCATGCCGTCGCCGAGGCTCTTACCGATGGCGAGGAACGACAGGTTGCCGGACTGCGCGTACACCAGCGCCATACCGAACAGCAGGAAAGACGAGGCTGCGGCAGAGAGGATGGTGTATTTGATGCTGGCTTCCAGCGAGCGTTTCTGACGGAAGGCGTAACCCACCAGGCCAAACAGCGGCAGCGAGATCAGCTCAATACCAAGGAACAGCGACGCCAGGTGGTTGGCGTTTGCCAGCAGGATGCCGCCCAGCGCGGCAATCAGCACCAGCAGGTAGAACTCTTCCTGATTGTCGTTATAGCCTTCCAGCCACGGGTAGGCAAAGGTACAGGTGGCGAGGCTCGCCAGCAGGACCAGCCCGGTATAAAGCATTGCATATCCATCGACGCGCATCAGCGGCGTGACGTCCATTGCGCCCGCCTGGCCAACAAACCAGAGCGAAACTAACGCGACATTAAGCCCAATGACCGACAGCGTGGCATTGAGAAAATGATTGCGTCGCCACGCAATGCTGAGCATCACGACCACCACCGTCAGACCGACGATTAGCAGCGGTAGCAGCGCAATCAGGTGTTGTGGAGTTATTGTCATGGCGATTTACGGCCTTGTAGTAGAAACGGAATTAACAAACCACTGCTGGATGTTGCTCATCGCAGAATGCGAGGTATCCAGAATCGGCTGAGGCCAGAAGCCCAGCAGTACCAGCAGCACAACCAGTAGCAGAATGATAGACAGCTCGCGCAGCGACATTCCCGGCAGTTCTTGCGCGGCGATTTCGCTTTTCGCTTTACCGAAATAGGCGCGGTGCAGCATGGCCAGCGAGTATACGGAGGCGAACACCAGACCGAAGGTTGAAATCACCGTAATGACCGGAACCACCTTGTAGCTGCCGAACAGGATCATAAATTCGCCAACGAAGTTACCGGTGCCCGGCATCCCAAGCGTCGCCACCGCGAAGAACAGCGACATGGCCGGCAGCCATTTAATTTTGCTCCACAATCCGCCCATCATGCGCATGTCACGGGTATGCAGACGCTCGTAAAGCTGACCACAGATGATGAACATCCCGGCGGCAGAGAGGCCGTGGGCGATCATCTGGATCACTGCACCCTGATATGCCAGCTGGCTGCCGGTGTAAATCGCAATCAGCACGAAGCCCATGTGCGATACGGAGGTGTAAGCAATCAGACGTTTGATATCGGTCTGGGCAAAGGCCATCCACGCGCCGTAGAAAATGCCGATCACACCAAGCCACATGGCAATCGGCGCAAACTCAGCCGAGGCGTTCGGGAACAGCGGCAGAGAGAAACGCAGCAAACCGTAGGCCGCCGTTTTCAGCAGGATACCTGCAAGGTCGACAGAACCGGCGGTCGGGGCCTGGGAGTGGGCGTCCGGCAGCCAGCCGTGCAGCGGCACCACCGGCATTTTCACCGCAAAGGCGATGAAGAAGCCCAGCATCAACAGGTATTCCACCCCGTGTGACATCGGCGTTTTCAGCAGCGCTTCGTAGTCGAAGGTCCAGACGCCGGTCGCGCTATAGTGCACGAAGACCAGCGCCAGAATGGCAATCAGCATCACCAGACCGCTGGCCTGGGTATAGATGAAGAATTTGGTGGCCGCGGAGATACGCGTCTTCCCGTCGGAGGCTTTATGGCCCCACAGCGCAATCAGGAAGTACATCGGCACCAGCATCATCTCCCAGAAGAAGAAGAACAGGAACATGTCGATGGCGAGGAACACGCCGATAACGCCGCCGAGGATCCACATCAGGTTCAGATGGAAGAAGCCCTGATATTTTTCGATCTCACGCCATGAGCAGAGCACCGCCAGTACGCCAAGCAGACCGGTCAGCGTCACCATCAGCAGCGACAGGCCATCCAGCGCCAGATGAATGGAGATACCAAAACGCGGGATCCACGGCAGCAAAAATTCTGACTGCCACTGCGGTAAACCGGCGGATTGCGTCAGAGAATAGCCGCCCTGCAACCAGAGTTGCAGGGAGAGCAAAAACGTCAATCCCATGGTGATCAGCGCGATCCAGCGTGGCACCTTCACGCCGAAGCGTTCGGTCTGCCAGCACAGGAAGCCGCCGATAAAGGGAATTAGTATTAGCCAGGGTAATAGCATGGCGATCTTTGTTCCTTGTTTAAGTCTCCTGAGAGACCTGATTTCAACGAATTCTCACAAAACTCACGTGGGACTGTGGGACTTGATGCCCGGTGGCGCTGCGCTTACCGGGCCTACTCTATGCAGGTCGGGTCCCAGCCCGACCATCCCAAAGTCTCAACTCAACGCAATACCATCAACAGGCCGAGCACTACCACCGCGCCAATGCTCATCGACGCCACGTACCAGCGCAGATAACCGTTCTCGCTGAACAGCAGTCCTTTACCTGCAAAGCGGGAAAGGATAGCCGGGATATTCATCAGCGCATTAAGCGGATCGCGACGGATAAGCCAGGCGATGCCCAGGAACGGCTTAACGAACACTTTGTCGTACAGCCAGTCAAATCCCCAGGCATGGAACCACCAGGTGCCGAAGAAGCGGCCCGGCGCGCTGTTCGCAATTGAGGTCACCAGCGTGCGTTTACCCAGCCACAGCCAGGCAGCAATCAGAATACCGGCAATCGCCACAACGCCTGAGGTGATCTCCAGCGTCAGTACCCGACCGTGCTCCATCTCAGTGGTATGCGGCAGTACATTCTGCAACGGCGGCACAATCAGCGCGCCGAGGAAAGTGGACAGCAGCATCAGCACGATCAGCGGCAGATGGTGCGTGATCCCCTTCCCTGCGTGAGCGTGAATCTGCTCTTTGCCGTGGAAAACAATGAAAATCATGCGGAAGGTATAGAGCGAGGTCATAAACGCCCCGACCAGACCGGCAATCATCAGGTTGAAATGACCATTGGCCATCGCGCCTGCGAGGATCTCATCCTTACTGAAGAAGCCTGCGGTAATTAGCGGCAGCGCCGACAGCGCCGCGCCACCAATCAGGAAGCTCAGGTAGACCAGCGGAATCGACTTGCGCAGGCCGCCCATTTTAAAGATGTTCTGCTCGTGGTGGCAGGCGAGGATCACCGAGCCAGACGCCAGGAACAGCAGCGCTTTAAAGAAGGCGTGAGTCATCAGGTGGAAAATCGCCGCATCCCACGCCTGAACGCCCAGCGCCAGGAACATGTAGCCAATCTGGCTCATGGTGGAGTAGGCGAGCACGCGCTTGATGTCGGTCTGCACCAGCGCGGCAAAACCGGCCATTACCAGCGTCACCGCGCCCACGATGCCAACCAGATGCAGGATTTCCGGCGTCATCAGGAACAGGCCGTGAGTACGCGCAATCAGGTACACACCCGCAGTGACCATCGTCGCGGCGTGGATCAGCGCAGAGACCGGCGTCGGACCGGCCATCGCGTCAGCAAGCCAGGTCTGCAACGGCAGCTGTGCCGATTTACCGACCGCGCCGCCCAACAGCATCAGCGTCGCCCACTGCAACGTGGTGCTACCGTTGGCGAAGTGCTGCGGTGCCAGCTCGACCATCTCGCGAAAGTTCAGCGTGCCCAGTTCGTTATAGAGAATGAACAGCGCGAAGGCGAGGAACACGTCACCAACGCGCGTCACCACGAACGCTTTCATCGCTGCCGCGCCGTTCTTCGGATCGGTATAGTAGAAACCGATCAGCAGATAGGAGCACAGGCCCACGCCTTCCCAGCCGAGATACATCAGCAGCAGGTTATCGGACAGCACCAGAATGACCATGCTGGCGATAAACAGGTTGGTGTAGGCGAAGAAGCGGGAGTAGCCCTCTTCACCGCGCATGTACCAGGAAGCGAACATATGAATGAGGAAGCCGACGCCGGTCACCACCGAGAGCATGGTCAGCGACAGGCCGTCCAGCACGAGGTTAAAACCGATATTGAAATCGCCGACCGACATCCAGGTCCACAGCGGCTGGCTGAACGGCGTACGATCGCCATTCAGGAAATCCATGCCGACAAACGCGGTAACCAGCGCCGCGAGGCCGATGGACCCCACGCCGACCGTGGCCGAGAGATTCTCAGACCAGCGTCCGCGTGAGAACGCCAGCAGAAGGAAGCCAATCAATGGCAGAATAATGGTTAAGGCAAGCATGTTCATCCACGCAACTCACTTACTGAATCGATGTTCAGATTCTGGCGGCGACGATGGAGCTGTAGCAACAGCGCCAGGCCAATACTCGCCTCGGCAGCCGCAAGGCTGATGGCAAGAATGTACATCACCTGACCATCGGTCTGGCCCCAGTAGCTTCCCGCCACCACAAAGGCCAGCGCGGAAGCATTAATCATGATCTCCAGCCCAATCAGCATAAACAGCAGATTGCGGCGGATGACCAGCCCGGTTAAACCCAGCACAAACAGAATGGCTGCAAGGATCAGCCCGTGTTGTAAGGGGATCATGCGTGCTCCTCCGTTTTTCTTTTCGCGCTGTCATTCGGACGGTTGCTCAGCACCTCGCCCGCGCGATCTTCGCGCCCGACGTGGAAAGCCACCACCAGACCCGCCAGCAGCAGCATAGAAGCCAGTTCAACCGCCAGAACGTAAGGGCCAAACAGCGTAATACCGACCGCTTTCGCGCTGATGGCCGCGCCGTCGATACCCTGATCGTTAACGTGCAGAATGGCATAAATCATCACCACCAGCAGTACCGCGGATAACACAGCCGGGCCTGCCCAAATTTGCGGCTTCAGCCACTGGCGCTCCTGCTCGATCTCAGAACCGCCCAGGTTGAGCATCATCACCACGAAAACAAACAGCACCATGATGGCCCCGGCGTAGACGATGATCTCCAGCGCCCCGGCAAAATACGCGCCGAGGGAAAAGAAAACCCCCGCAATCGCCAGCAGGGACACAATCAGATACAGCAGCGCATGGATCGGATTGGTATGCGTAACGACCCTAAGCGTCGTCAGGATGGCAACCAGGCCACAGATATAAAAAGCGAACTCCATTGCCCCTCTCCTTACGGTAACAGGCCTTTGACGTCGATAGGCTTGGCTTCGTTTTCCGCTTCGCCCTTATCTTTGCCGTCGATTGCCATACCTGCCATCCGGTAGAAGTTATATTCCGGGTATTTGCCCGGACCGGAGATCAGCAGATCCTCTTTTTCGAATACCAGATCCTGACGCTTGTACTCGCCCAGCTCAAAGTCCGGCGTCAGCTGGATCGCCGTGGTCGGACAGGCCTCTTCGCACAGTCCGCAAAAAATGCAGCGTGAGAAGTTGATGCGGAAAAACTCCGGATACCAGCGGCCATCTTTGGTCTCGGCTTTTTGCAGCGAGATACAGCCTACCGGACAGGCTACCGCACACAGGTTACAGGCAACGCAGCGCTCGGCCCCGTCCGGATCGCGCGTCAGCACGATACGGCCACGGTAGCGCGGCGGCAGGTAAACCGGCTCTTCCGGATACATGCGCGTTTCGCGTTTGGCGAAGGCGTGCAGGCCGATCATCCAGATACTACGAACCTGGGTGCCGAAGCCCACTACTAATTCTTTTAAGGTCATGGTCTATAAGCCCCTTATTGCGCCTGCCAGAGAATGACAGCCGCCGTTACCAGCAAGTTGATCAGCGTCAGCGGCAGGCAAATTTTCCAGCCGAAGGACATTACCTGGTCATAACGCGGACGCGGTAATGATGCGCGGATCAAAATAAACATCATCATAAAGAACGCCGTTTTGATGGCGAACCAGATGAATGGCGGTAAGAACGGGCCCTGCCAGCCCCCGAAGAACAGGGTGACAATCATCGCCGATACAGTAACGATACCGATGTATTCCCCCACAAAGAACAGACCGAATTTCATACCGGAATATTCAATGTGGTAACCGTCGGCCAGTTCCTGCTCGGCTTCCGGCTGGTCAAACGGATGGCGGTGACAGACCGCCACACCCGCGATGGCAAAGGTCACAAAACCAAAGAACTGCGGGATCACGTTCCAGATGTCGGCCTGGTTATTAACGATGTCGGTCATATTGAATGAACCGGCCTGCGCCACCACGCCCATCACGGACAATCCCAGAAATACTTCATAGCTCAGGGTTTGTGCGGAGGCACGCATCGCACCGAGCAGCGAGTATTTGTTATTACTGGACCAGCCGGCGAACAGCACCGCATAGACCGCCAGACCCGCCATCATCAGGAAGAACAAAATCCCGATGTTCAGGTCGGCCACCACCCAGCTCGGGCTGACTGGCACAATGGCGAAGGCCAGCAGCAGCGAGGTGAAGGCGATCATCGGTGCCAGGGTAAAGATGACGCGGTCCGAGAATTTCGGGATCCAGTCCTCTTTAAAGAACATCTTGATCATGTCCGCGACCAGCTGAAGCGAACCGCCCCAGCCGACGCGGTTCGGTCCGTAACGGTTCTGGAACAGACCGAGCAGACGACGTTCGCCGAAGCTCATGAACGCGCCGCAGGTCACAACGACCAGCAGGATCACAACCGCTTTCAGGATGCTTAACAGAACGTCAATAACTTCCGGTGTTAACCAGCTCATGCTTGTGCCTCCCGCAGATCCTCAAGACGCGCGCCCGCCAGTACCGGGGCGATACCCGGCATCCCCATCGGTAAGCCCAACTGCCCTGCCGTCAATCCTTCGGCAATCACCACCGGCAGGCTGACCGTCTGGCCTTCATAACTGAAGGAGACGTTGGCCCCGGCGTTAACGCCAAGTTTGGCAGCATCCGCCGGATTCAGGCGAATATAAGGCTGCGGCATACGCTGCTGGAACACCGGCGAACGCTGCGACATTTCGTCGCTGCCGAACAGATGGTAGTAAGGCGCGATACGCCATTTCCCTTCTTCCGCCTGGAAACTTTCCGGCACGCTGGCAAAGAAATCCAGCCCCGTTTCGGAGGCTTCGATCAGACGTACGCCCGGATCGCCGTGACGCAGATGGCCGCCCACTTCGGCCTGGAATTTATTCCACGCCTGTGGCGAGTTCCAGCCCGGTGCCCAGGCAAAAGGAATTTGCGAGCGCGGCGCGGATGGCTGGTTGTTCCCTTCCATCGAGAAGGCGAACATAGTGTCTTTATCCTGCGGCTGACGCGGTTCATGCACGCTGATATTGGCGCGCATCGCCGTACGGCCACTGTAGCGATGCGGTTCACGCGCCAGTTTCTGCCCGCGAATACGGAACGCGGCATCCGGCGCAGCATCTTTAATGCCTGCCAGTTGCGGCATCGCCGCGATGGTCGCATCAATCACATGGTCAAGCTGCGTCCAGTCCACTTCGCGGTTTTCTACCGTGCTGTGCAGCGAATGCAGCCAGCGCCAGCTTTCCAGCATGATAGTGCTGTTGTCGTAATAGGCCGGATCGTAAACCTGGAAGAAGCGCTGCGCGCGGCCTTCGTTGTTGATGACCGTGCCGTCGCTTTCGGCGAAGCTCGCCGCAGGCAGAACCAGATGCGCATAATCCATAATGGCGGTGCGCTGATGGTCAATCACCATCACCAGCGGCGCTTTGGCAAGCGCAGCGTCCACGCGAGCGGCGCTGGCGTGACGATGCAGATCGTTTTCCAGTACTACCACCGCGTCTGCCGCGCCGGATTCCAGTTCGTCCAGCGCGTCGTCCAGCGAGCCACCGCCAATCATGCCGAGGCCCATGCTGTTAACCGCGCGCGCAATCATGGTGATGCCTACGTCCGCGCCACGACCCTGGAGTGCTTTCGCCACGTTGGCCGCCGCCTGGATCACATCCGCGCTGCCCGAGTTAGTCCCGGAGATAATCAGCGGCTTCTTCGCACCCGCGAGGGCCTGTACCACGACGTCAATCTTGTTTTGCAGATCGCGATCGATACCTTCTACCGCCGGAGAGTTGCTGTCCAGCGCGTTGGCAATTGCAAAGCCAAAGCGCGCCTGATCTTCCACCGGGGCACGGTAGGTCCATGCGGCGATGTCGTCCAGACGGGTGTTATCGACGTTAGTCACAAACAGCGGATGCTTCGCACGCTGGCCGATGTTCAGGATGGCGGCAATCTGCCAGTCGGCGACTTTCTGCGCCGCTGCCATTTCGCGCGCTTTACCTTTCACTGCCTGGCGTACGGCCAGCGAGACGCGTGCGCCAGTCTGGGTGATGTCTTCACCCAGAATCAGCACCGCATCGTAAGATTCGATTTCACGCAGCGCCGGGGTACGGATGCCGCCTTCGCGCAGCACTTTCAGGACCAGCTCAAGGCGCTCCTGTTCGCCGCGCGCAATGCCGGTGTAGAAGTTTTCTGCCCCTACCAGTTCACGCAGCGCAAAGTTACTTTCAACGCTGGCGCGTGGGGAGCCGATACCAATCACTTTTTTCGACTGGCGCAGAATATCCGCCGCGCCCTGCATCGCCTGTTCGGCGTTGAGGGTGATGAGATCCGCACCACGGCGCTGAACCGGCTGACGCGGACGGTCTTTCAGGTTCACGTAACCGTAGCCAAAACGGCCACGGTCGCAGAGGAAGTAGTGGTTCACGGTGCCGTTATAACGGTTTTCGATGCGACGCAGTTCGCCGTAACGCTCACCCGGACTGGTGTTGCAGCCCAGCGAGCACTGCTGGCAGATGCTTGGCGCAAACTGCATATCCCACTTACGGTTGTAGCGTTCGGAGTGGGTTTTATCGGTGAATACGCCGGTCGGGCAGATTTCGACCAGGTTGCCGGAGAATTCGCTTTCCAGCGTACCGTCTTCCGGGCGACCGAAGTAGACGTTGTCGTGTGCGCCATAAACGCCCAGATCCTGACCGTCGGCATAATCTTTGTAGTAACGCACGCAGCGGTAGCAGGCGATGCAGCGGTTCATTTCGTGGGAGATGAACGGCCCCAGATCCTGATTGCGGTGGGTACGCTTGGTAAAACGATAACGACGGAAGCTGTGGCCCGTCATTACGGTCATATCCTGAAGGTGGCAGTTACCGCCCTCTTCGCACACCGGACAGTCGTGCGGGTGGTTAGTCATTAACCACTCCACCACGCTTTCGCGGAACTGTTTCGCTTCTTCATCATCGATGGAGATAAACGTTCCGTCCGAGGCCGGCGTCATACAGGACATGACCAGGCGGCCACGCGTGTCTTCCGCGTTTTGATATTGCTTCACCGCACACTGGCGGCAAGCCCCGACGCTGCCCAGCGCCGGGTGCCAGCAAAAGTACGGAATATCGAGGCCGTGAGACAGACAAGCCTGTAGCAGGTTGTCCGCACCATTGACCTCATATTCTTTGCCGTCTACATGAATCGTAGCCATTAGCATGCTTCCAAATTAAAAATCGTTACCACTTCCTCATTCAGGCCGCCTCTGCGTTGGCTGCCTTCCTTCACCCCGGTCACTTCTCCCGAGGATTCACTCAGTTGCCGCCTTGATGCAACCTGAATGAGTTTGTGGGACTCACCAGCGCGCTTTCAACAGGTTCGGCTGAATACCACCAATCACGTGGGTATTGCTGAAGGTCTGCTTGATGCCTGCTTCGAATTCGTCGCGGAAATATTTAATCGCGCTTTGCAGCGGTTCGACCGCGCCCGGCGCATGTGCACAGAAGGTTTTACCCGGCCCGAGGAAACGACACAGTTGCTCAAGTGTCTCGATATCCCCCGGCTGGCCTTCGCCGCGCTCAAGGGCGCGCAGAATTTTTACGCTCCACGGCAGACCGTCGCGGCACGGCGTACACCAGCCGCAGGACTCGCGGGCGAAGAACTCTTCCAGGTTGCGTACCAGCGGCACCATGCCAATTTCATGGTCAACCGCCATTGCCAGCGCCGTACCCAGACGGCTGCCCGCTTTGCCGATGCTTTCGAACTCCATCGGCAGATCCAGATGCGCTTCGGTCAGGAAGTCGGTTCCCGCGCCGCCCGGCTGCCAGGCTTTGAATTTCAGCCCGTCGCGCATGCCACCCGCATATTCTTCGAGGATTTCGCGCGCGGTGGTGCCAAACGGCAGCTCCCAGACGCCCGGATTTTTCACCCGGCCGGAGAAGCCCATCAGCTTGGTGCCCGCGTCTTTGCTGGTTGAAATGCCCTGATACCACTCCACGCCGTTGGCGAGAATGGCCGGTACGTTGCACAGGGTTTCAACGTTATTCACGCAGGTCGGTTTACCCCACACGCCGCTGCTCGCCGGGAACGGCGGCTTGGAACGCGGGTTGGCGCGACGGCCTTCCAGGGAGTTAATCAGCGCGGTCTCTTCGCCGCAGATATAGCGCCCTGCCCCGGTATGCACGAACAGTTCGAAGTCAAAACCGGTGCCGAGAATATTTTTGCCCAGCAAACCCGCTTCGGTGGCTTCAGCAATCGCGCGGCGCAGATTTTCCGCCGCTTCGATATATTCGCCGCGCAGGAAGATGTAGCCGCGGTACGCTTTCAGCGCGAACGCGGAGATCAGCATGCCTTCCACCAGCAGGTGCGGCAGCTGCTCCATCAGCAGGCGGTCTTTATAGGTGCCCGGCTCCATTTCATCGGCGTTACACAGCAGGTAACGGATGTTCATGGATTCGTCTTTCGGCATCAGGCTCCACTTCAGGCCGGTGGAGAAACCCGCGCCGCCACGCCCTTTCAGGCCGGAGTCTTTTACCGCGTTGACGATATCGTCGGGGGCCATGCCGGAGAGCGCTTTACGCGCGCCTTCATAGCCGTTTTTGCTCTGATATTCGTCCAGCCATACCGGCTGCTTGTCGTCGCGCAGACGCCAGGTTAGCGGGTGCGTTTCGGGAGTGCGTATAATGTTCTTCATTTATACTGCTCCAGCAGATCGGGGATCGCCTCCGGCGTCAGATGGCTGTGAGTGTCCTCATCAATCATCATGGTCGGCCCTTTGTCGCAGTTGCCCAGACAGCAGGTCGGCAGGAGAGTGAAACGCCCGTCAAAGGTGGTCTGGCCCGGCTTGATATTGAGTTTTTTCTCAATCGCAGCCTGAATGCCCTGATAGCCAGTGATATGGCAAACCACGCTGTCGCAGTAGCGGATCACATGACGGCCCACCGGCTGACGGAAGATCTGGCTGTAAAACGTCGCCACGCCTTCCACGTCGCTGGCCGGAATTTGTAAGACTTCAGCAATGGCGTAGATCGCGCCATCCGGCACCCATCCACGCTGCTTCTGAACGATTTTCAGCGCTTCAATGGACGCTGCACGCGGATCTTCATAGTGATACAATTCGTGTTCGATTGCTTCACGTTCTGCCGCACTCAGCTCAAAAGCCTCGGTCTGTGGTTGTTGATTTTCGTGCATAATTAGCGGTCCACGTCTGACATAACAAAGTCGATACTGCCCAGATAAACGATCAGATCCGACACCAGGCTGCCGCGGATCGCCGATGGGATCTGCTGTAGGTGCGCAAAGCTTGGCGTGCGCACGCGGGTGCGGTAGCTCATGGTGCTGCCGTCGCTGGTCAGGTAGTAGCTGTTGATCCCCTTGGTCGCCTCGATCATCTGGAAGGATTCGTTGGCGGGCATGACTGGCCCCCACGATACTTGCAGGAAGTGAGTGATCAGGGTTTCGATATGCTGTAGCGTGCGCTCTTTCGGCGGCGGCGTGGTCAGCGGGTGATCCGCTTTGAACGGGCCTTCCGGCATGTTATTGAGGCACTGCTCAAGAATGCGCAGGCTCTGGCGCAGCTCTTCCACTTTCAGCATCACGCGGGTATAGCAGTCGGAGACACCACCACCGAGCGGAATTTCAAAGTCGAAGTTTTCATAACCAGAGTAAGGACGCGCCTTACGAATGTCGAAGTCAATGCCGGTCGCACGCAGGCCCGCGCCGGTTGTGCCCCACTCCAGCGCCTCTTTGGCACCGTAAGCGGCCACGCCCTGAGCACGGCCTTTCAGAATACTGTTGCGCAGCGCGGCTTTCTCATAGGACGCCAGACGTTTCGGCATCCAGTCGAGGAATTCACGCAGCAGGCGATCCCATCCGCGCGGCAGGTCGTGCGCCACGCCGCCGATGCGGAACCATGCCGGGTGCATACGGAAACCGGTAATCGCTTCCACCAGATCGTAGATTTTCTGACGGTCGGTAAAGGCAAAGAACACCGGCGTCATTGCGCCGACGTCCTGAATAAAGGTCGAGATATAGAGCAGGTGGCTGTTAATGCGGAACAGCTCAGAGAGCATCACGCGGATCACGTCAACGCGTTCCGGCACCTTAATGCCCGCCAGTTTCTCAACGGCCAGCACGTATGGCATTTCGTTAACGCAGCCGCCGAGGTACTCGATACGGTCGGTATACGGAATGTAGCTGTGCCAGGACTGACGCTCGCCCATCTTCTCAGCGCCACGGTGGTGGTAGCCGATGTCAGGCACGCAGTCGACAATCTCTTCGCCGTCCAGCTGAAGGATAATACGGAAAGCACCGTGCGCGGACGGGTGGTTCGGGCCGAGGTTGAGGAACATGAAGTCCTCATTCTCAGTACCACGTTTCATCCCCCAGTCTTCCGGCTTGAAGGTCAGCGCTTCCATCTCCAGATCCTGTTTGGCTTTGGTCAGCTCAAACGGATCGAATTCGGTGGCGCGCGCCGGATAGTCTTTACGCAGCGGGTGACCGGTCCAGGTCTGCGGCATCATAATGCGCGTCAGGTGCGGGTGGCCTTCGATATCGATACCGAACATTTCCCAGGTTTCACGCTCATACCAGTTGGCGTTAGGGAAAAGTTTGGTGAACGTCGGCACGCGCAGGTCATTTTCGGACAATGCCACCTTGAGCATGATATCGCGATTGCGTTCAATGGAAATCAGGTGGTAGAAAACGGAAAAATCCGCGGCGGGTAACCCGTCACGGTGCGTGCGAAGACGTTCGTCCATGCCGTGTAAGTCAAACAGCATGACGTAAGGTTTTGGCAGTCTCTTTAAGAAATCGCCCACTTCCAGTAACTGCTCACGCTTAACCCAAACAACGGGAACCCCGGTGCGGGTCGCCTGAACGGTAAAGGCATCCGGCCCAAAACGGTTGCGCAGTTCGCCAATGACCGGGTCATCGAGATGGTCCCGGGTCTGCCATGCAGCGTCTTGCGCGGTTAAATCGGTCATAATGTTCACCATTGCAAATGGTCCGTGGTGACTGTCCGGCAGAGCTTCGCGCTATTTGTTTTACTATGCGAAGATGTAGTCCTCTGCCGACAGGCGCAAATTAAATCTCGTCAGGCGTCCGCAGATTGGTCACTGCAATACGTTCGCCGCGTTTACGCTCGCGTTCCGACTGCATGTTGGCGCGGTACACGCCCTGATCGCCGACCACCCATGACAGCGGACGGCGCTCTTTGCCAATCGACTCCTGCAACAGCATCAGTGCCTGCATATAAGCTTCCGGACGCGGCGGGCAGCCGGGGATATAGACATCCACCGGGATAAATTTATCGACGCCCTGCACTACCGAATAGATATCGTACATGCCGCCAGAGTTGGCACAGGCTCCCATGGAAATGACCCATTTCGGCTCCAGCATCTGATCGTACAGACGTTGAATGACCGGGGCCATCTTGGTAAAGCAGGTTCCCGCCACCACCATGAGATCCGCCTGACGCGGCGAGGCGCGCAGAACTTCTGCACCAAAACGCGCAACGTCATGCACCGCAGTGAATGACGTCACCATTTCTACGTAGCAGCAGGACAGGCCGAAGTTGTAAGGCCAGATTGAGTTTTTACGGCCCCAGTTCACCATGTCATGCAGGGCATGCTCAAGCTTGCCCATATACACGCTTTTGTTAACTTCCTGCTCGAGGGGATCGGTAACAATCTCCTGTTTTTGCAGGGGGTAACGGTCGTTCTCACCGTTAGGATCTATGCGGGTGAGCGTATAATCCATCTTATTGCCTCGCTTCTGGCGTTAACGATTAGTGCGGTCTGTTTCCGGGTTCATCAGTTCACGGCGCGAACGTACAGGCGTCCAGTCCAGCGCACGCACACGAACGAGGTAAACCAGGCCAGCCAGCAGCACTAAAATAAAAATTGCAGCTTCTGCAAAACCTACCCAGCCGCTTTCGCGGATTGAGGTCGACCATGCAAAGAGATAAAGGGCTTCTACGTCAAAGATAACGAAGAACATCGCGACCAGATAGAACTTGGCGGACAGGCGCAGTCGGGCGGTGCCGACCGAATCAATACCCGATTCAAAGGGAGTATTTTTGTGCCTGGCGCGGGCGCGACCGCCAAGATACCAGCCGCCAACCAGCATTAAGCAGCACAGGCCGATGGCAACGACGAGAAATACAGCGAATGCCCAGTGATGAGCGATGACTTCAGTGGATGTTGACATACGCATTGCTTAGCTCAAAAGGTAGCACTAAAACCCCTGCTCTTAACGGCAGGTGAGCGCCACATCTGTTCATGGGGAGGAATAAAAAACCATACATTTACTGCGTAAATATTAAAACCGCTAAATGATGTGGTTTTTTACTCCTTTCTATAACCTTTTGTCAACTTTAACAAAAGTTTCTTCACATTAATTCACATCAAACACGTTTCATTAACATTACGTGCCTTTTCCCCTCAAAGAAACCGGGTTCATTGTCAGGATTCAGGGCTGTTGAATCGTGTCCGTCAGCGCAGAGAAATGTATTACCCTCCTATTTTGACAGGATTTTGCCGTAATGCCTCCCCCTAATGAGGAGTATTTTCTTGATCTGTGACACGCTTTTGTTAATCCACCACTAAAAAAGCAACAAATTTGCATTATTTTTTAACATTAGCCAATAGGCTGAAGAGAAACAGGGTTATTAAACAATAATGTTTAAACAACGACTTAAACGCCTGCTACCGGGAACACCAGGTAAAAACATCGTCGTTGCGCGAGGTGAATTGTTCAAAAAACAAACCACAGAGACGTTTTCTGTCGTCTGCGGTTTATTTTTACATTTACAATTTGTTACGGGATAAAGGAGAAATTGTTAGTCGATATCCCCTTCAATGACGAGGTTTTTCTCTCCCCCTTCATAGGTAGGCAGCGGAGAAAGCAAGGGACGCTGAGCATCATACAATGTTCTGAAGATAGCGTGCGCCAGCTCGTTGGTGCTGTATGGGTTATAGCACAGCTGATAATCCGTATCCGGTAATGGCGGTAACCCATCGGCACGGCCCAATACCCGCAGCTCCGGCCCCATCATTTCAACCGGCCGCGCCGTCACGCCCAGCCCGGCTTTTACCGCGCTCCTGACCGCAGACAGCGTGGAGGCGACATAGGCTAGCCGCCATGGAATTTGCGCCTCATCCAGCGTGCGGATGGCCATTTCCCGGAACGGGCTCGGTTCATCAAGGATGACCAGCGGGATCGGCTCCGATTTCTGTAGCATAAATTCCGCCGCGCAGTACCACAGCGTCGGAGAGGTCCGTAACATCTGACAGGCAAACTGCGTCGGGCGCTCGGTCGTCAACATCAGGTCGACCTCCTGGCCTTCCATCATTTCAACGAGGGTCGAGTTGTGCTTTATACGAATATCCAGCGTCAGCCGCGGCCAGGCTGAGCTAATACGGTTGAGCAAAAACGGCAACAGGATATCAGCAGATTCACTGGATGCCCCGATAGTCAACTCTCCATGTAAATCGTTGAATACCAGCGAGGAACACGCTTCATCATTAAAACGCAGGATTTTGCGTGCGTAACCTAAAAGCTGGATCCCCTGTTCGGTGAGCAGCTTATTACGACCATGACGAACAAAAAGCTCTTTTTCTACTAACTGTTCAAGCCGCTGCATCTGCTGACTGACGGCAGACTGAGTTCGACAAACCGCGACAGCCGCCGCAGCAAAGGTGTTGCAATCGGCGACCGCCACAAAGGTTCTCAGCAGATCGAGGTCGAGATTAATTATCGGACGATTTGCGTTAATCATATTTTTCCACTTACAGGCTGCTCGCAACTGACCTGCCTGGATTGATGCTGTGCTCAAAGAGTCAGGCAATTCCATTTATACCCACCCGGCAGGATTGTCCTGCACAGAGGATCTGAACGAGCGTTATTGCAAATACATACCTGCTAACACTCAGCAGGCTCCCTGGCTATATTTTGAAATGCAATAGTAAGAAAGAATATTCACGCAGAGCATTTATAGATAACGTCAGCCATAAATACTTGTTGCCTTCAAACTCCAGTGCAATACGGTTTGTGACCGCTTCGCACGATATTCCTTACTATAATGCAAACGAAACATAAGCAATAACAACGTAATAAAGCATTTTCACATGAAGGTCATGGCCGCGACTGACACGCCCTCAGACTATTCATCCGGGTATCTTAACCGAAAAATTCTTCTGTTATAAGTGTATCTACGAATAATCTTACAAAGATCTTTTTCAGGATATCAATTCGTTTTTATTCAATTAACATTTGGGCAAGCTGAATCATAAATAATAAAGAACCTTTAATTATCCACCGAATATTTCATTAACAATATTTAACACCAAATTCACAAAAAAGGTTTCATTTAATAGAGATATATTGATTAGATAAATAAATGACGCCTCCCGGCAGTATAGAAGATATGCGCTCGCCGCAGACGGCCTATGAGTCCATTTAGCCGCACATTTTCAGCATAAAATAGAGTTCTGTAAGCGGAACGCCAGCCATAAATCGCCTCCTTTGCTATTAGATTAAAGGTTAATAGCGTTTATGTGATGTAAAGCAGCAAGAATGCGCGGGGTGAAAACTGCTATTTGGCAAAATCTTCATCTACAGACCCTTCAAAAAACGCCCTATGGGGAGTACATTATTCGGCAACGCTTCCACGGCAGGGAGTGGTACTCATCGCTAAAAGGTCAAGGTTCATGTCCCCCATCGAAAAATCCAGCAAATTAGATAACGTCTGTTATGACATTCGTGGCCCGGTTCTGAAAGAGGCAAAACGTCTTGAGGAAGAGGGTAATAAAGTTCTGAAACTTAACATTGGTAATCCGGCCCCTTTTGGCTTTGAAGCGCCAGATGAAATTCTGGTGGACGTGATCCGCAACCTGCCGACTGCGCAGGGCTACTGCGATTCAAAAGGGCTGTATTCCGCACGTAAAGCCATTATGCAGCACTATCAGGCGCGCGGGATGCGCGACGTCACCGTTGAGGATATTTACATCGGCAACGGCGTGTCTGAACTGATTGTGCAGTCTATGCAGGCGCTGCTCAATAGCGGCGATGAGATGCTGGTTCCGGCTCCGGATTACCCGCTGTGGACGGCGGCTGTCGCGCTCTCCAGCGGTAAAGCGGTGCACTATATTTGCGACGAATCCTCCGACTGGTTCCCGGACCTCGACGACATTCGCGCCAAAATCACCCCGCGCACCCGCGGAATTGTGATTATCAACCCGAATAACCCAACCGGCGCGGTGTATTCAAAAGAGCTGCTGCTGGAGATCGTCGAGCTGGCGCGTCAGCATAATCTGATTATCTTTGCTGATGAAATTTACGACAAGATCCTCTACGACGATGCCGAGCATCACTCTATCGCCCCGCTGGCTCCCGATCTGCTGACTATTACCTTTAACGGGCTGTCGAAAACCTACCGCGTGGCGGGTTTCCGTCAGGGCTGGATGGTGTTGAACGGACCGAAGAAACACGCGAAAGGCTATATCGAAGGTCTGGAGATGCTGGCCTCCATGCGTCTGTGCGCCAACGTTCCGGCGCAGCATGCCATCCAGACGGCGCTCGGCGGCTATCAAAGCATCAGTGAATTCATTCTGCCAGGCGGACGGCTTTACGAGCAGCGCAACCGGGCCTGGGAACTGATTAACGATATTCCCGGCGTCTCCTGCGTTAAGCCGAAAGGCGCGCTGTATATGTTCCCGAAAATCGATGCCAAACGCTTTAATATTCATGACGATCAGCGCATGGTGCTCGACTTCCTGCTACAGGAAAAAGTGCTGCTGGTTCAGGGCTCCGCCTTTAACTGGCCGTGGCCGGATCACTTCCGCATCGTGACGCTGCCGCGCGTGGACGAACTGGAAATGTCGCTCGCCAAATTTAGCCGTTTCCTTTCCGGCTATCATCAGCTTTAATTTCGCCTTCTTTGGCCGCCGGGGTTTGCATCCGGCGGCTATCTCAGCGCACAATGCCCTTTACTGTTGTTGTTCAAAAGGGTCACCATGAGCCAGAGTCATTTCTTTGCCCACCTCTCTCGCCTTAAGTTAATCAACCGCTGGCCGCTGATGCGCAATGTGCGCACCGAGAACGTCTCTGAGCATAGTTTACAGGTTGCGATGGTTTCTCACGCGCTGGCGGCGATCAAAAACCGCAAGTTTAACGGCACGCTGAACCCCGAGCGCATTGCGCTGCTGGCGATGTACCACGATGCGTCCGAGGTGCTGACCGGCGATTTACCGACGCCAGTGAAGTACTTCAACTCGCAAATTGCCCAGGAGTATAAAGCGATTGAAAAGATCGCCCAGCAAAAACTGGTGGATATGGTGCCAGAGGAGCTGCGCGATATTTTTGCCCCGCTGATTGATGAGCATCAGTACAGCGAGGAGGAGCGGTCCATCGTCAAGCAGGCCGATGCGCTGTGCGCGTATTTAAAATGCCTCGAAGAGCTATCGGCGGGTAATAACGAATTTTTGCTGGCGAAAGGCCGGCTGGAAAAAACGCTGGAAGCTCGCCGCAGCGAGGAGATGGATTACTTTATGCAGGTGTTTGTGCCGAGCTTTCATTTGTCGCTGGATGAGATTAGCCAGGATTCACCGCTGTAACAGCGGTATCGCCCACCGCAGGCATTGTGGGAACGTTGTGTTTACCCGGTCGCCACATCAGCCCGGTGCACACGATGCCGGGTGGCGCTGCGCTTACCCGGCCTACGGTATATTACTCAGACTTACGCCTGCAAATTAAGTCAGTTTAAGGCCGGGTAAGGCGAAGCCGCCACCCGGCAAAACCGCACAATGCCCCAGCCGCTCTGCGTCAGAACGGAAACAGCACCGGGATAAGCACCACGCAAACCACCATCACCAGCACGGTGAACGGCACGCCGATTTTAACAAAATCGCTGAAGCTGTATTTCCCCGGCCCCAGCACCAGCGTGTTGACCGGAGAAGAAACCGGGGTCATAAAGGCGGCTGAAGCGGCCATTGCCACCATCATGGCAAAAGGATACGGCGAAACGCCCATCGATTTGGCCGCGGCCAGCGCGATGGGGGCCATCAGCACGGCGGTGGCGGTGTTCGAAATAAACAATCCGATCACCGCACACATGACAAACAGGCAGATCAGCATAAAATAGGGTCCCCTGCTGCCACCAAGTTCCATCAATCCTTTCACCACCAGATCGATACCGCCGGTTTTTTGCAGCGCCAGCGCAAAAGGCATCATGCCGATGATCAGAATCACGCTCGGCCAGTGAATCGCTTTGTAGGCGCTGGCGGCATCAATACAGCGAAACTTCGCCATCAGCAGGCAGGCGATAATCGCCGCCACCGGGTTGGGGATTTCGTCGGTCAGCATCAGGGCCACCATCAGCATTAAACAAAACACCGCGTGGGGGGCCTGGCTGTGTGCGGGAGACGCGTCGCTCTCCTCTATAGGCATGTTATGCACCACAAAATCGCGCCCGGTTTGTGCCAGCTGGCTTATCTGCCGCCAGTTTCCCACCACCAGCATAATGTCGCCAACCTGCAAAGGTTCATCAACCACTGCCCCTTCCATCGCGACGCCGTCGCGCTTCAGGCCGACGATATTCAGCCCATAGCGAGTGCGAAAGGCCATCTCCCGTACCGTCTTGCCTACCCGCTCAGAATCGGGGATCAGCGAAATTTCCGCCATGCCGACATCCAGCGCCTGCTCGGAGAAATACTCCCCGCGCAAGATCATCGGTTCCAGCATTTGCTCGCCGCAGAACTGACGTAAATCGACGTCTGCCGCCGACATATCAATCAGCAGGACGTCACGGGCACGAAACTCAGAAACCCCGTTAACATTAACAATGACCCGCCGGAAACGTCGCCAGCGCTCCACACCAATCACGTTGGCACCGTAACGCTCGCGCAGTTTAAGATCGTCCAGCCGCTGCCCGATCATCGGTGAACCAGGACGTATCGCCAGCCGCCGCGCCCGTCCCGTCAGATGATAAGCTTTAATTAAGTCGCGAAATGATGAGCGTTTACCGCCCTCCCGCAATGGTTCCTGCTTTTCGCCGTTCAGCATAAAACGCATCAGCAGCATGTAAATCACGCCCAGCACCAGTACTACCACGCCAATTGGCGTAACGCTGAAGAACCCGAACCCGTCCATGCCTGCACGCAGCAATTCGCTGTTGATTACCATATTTGGCGGCGTGGCCACCAGCGTCATCATGCCGCTAATCAGCCCGGCAAAACTTAGCGGCATCATTAGCCGTGAGGGAGAGGTTTGCATCCGGGTGGCGACGCTGAGCACCACCGGAATAAAAATGGCGACCACGCCCGTTGAGCTCATGAATGCGCCCAGACAGGCGACGGTGAGCATCAGATAGACGAGCATTTTGATTTCGCTGTTGCCAGCGACTTTGATTAGCCATGCCCCCATACTGGTCGCCACGCCGGTACGCACCAGCCCGTCGCCAATAATAAACAGGGCCGCTATCAGGATAACGTTCGGATCGCTGAAGCCGGAAAAGGCTTCTTCCGTCGTTAACGTCCCGCTCAGAATAAACGCCACGATCACCAGCAGCGCCACCGCATCCATGCGAATTTTACCCGTGGCGAACAGAATGACCGCCACCGCCAGAAGACAGAGAACCCAGATTAACTCACCGTTCACAACATATCCTTGTCAGCCCAGGGGAATTCTTATAGTGCCATAAAAAAGCCCCGCAGAAGCGGGGCTATATCATGAGATCAGGCGTTAATGGTTACCCTGACCGTACCATCGGGTTGTTTTTGAGCGATAACGTTGGCAAGCGTGTTGAGATTAAAATCGACTTCATTCAGTCGTGGCATATCCTGGGGAACGTTTACCGCCATCACGTGACATCCGGCGGCGAGGCCAGAAAGCACGCCAGCGGCAGCATCTTCCACCACCATGCAGTCCTGGGGAGCCAGCCCCAGCAGCTCGGCACCAAGCAGATAGGCATCCGGCTCCGGCTTACCGCGCGTCACGCGTTCGGCGGTGACAAACACCTCTGGCATCGGTAAACCCGCCGCTTTATGACGCGCATGGGCAACGGGGATGGAGCCTGAGGTCACAATGGCCCACGGAATATGGTTTTGCTCAAGCGTCTTCAGCAGCTCCAGCGCCCCCGGTAACGCGACAATACCGTCGGTGTCGGTGGCTTCGATGCGTTCAAGAAGGGTAAATTCAGCAAGAATTTCTTCTTCCGGCCTTCCCGCCAGAAAGTGACGCAGGGAGGTGATCGCCTGCTTACCATGAATGTAATTCAGTATTTCATCATGGCTGATGCCAAACCGATCGGCCCACTGGCACCACGATCTTTCCACCACGGGAAGCGAATCGACCAGCGTCCCGTCCAGATCAAACAGAAATCCTTTGCAAAGCACAGCAGTCTCCCTCAGGCATTGATAATTTGGTTAATCTCGTTACTGCTTAAATGATACTGGCGCGGGCAGTTATGCCAGGCGCTCAGCATGCGCTGATATTTTTCCCACATCGGGGTTTGCGCATTGAAACCGTGAGTCCCCGCGTCGAAATGGGTATAGCGGCCTTCGGTATTGACCATAAAACGGACGTAGCTGAGGTAGCGCGCTTCAGTTGCCGCATCAAAGCCGAGGAAGGTCACGCGACGCTCGTCGATGGTGTCTTTATCTTTGAGATTGTCCCAGGAGACGCGCAGCGCGTGGTACATCTCCATAATATCGATGATGGAACGGCAGGTTTCTTCAGTGAGCTGGCCGAATTCACGATCCAGCTCGCGCATTTGCAGGCCGTAGCCACGCTCAATGATGGTTTGCAGGCGACGATAGCGTTCGGCATTGTCCGGGTCGAGCATGGTCATCATTTTGTACTGATTAGACAAAATCAGGCGTTGAGCGTTGGTCATTTCCATTTCTGACTCCTTTAGCACTTCACGGCGTTAAAAAAAGAGGCACATTATTTATGTGCCTTCTTTTATATGCGTAATTGGGGGGTAATTACAAATCATCGAGGAAAGTTTTATCCAGTTGTTTGAAGGCGCGCTTAAGCGTGTCAGCTAATGCCTGGTAATCGGGTTTTCCCTCAACCGGCGCGAGCGCCTGCCCTGCTTCCTGAAGTTTCCCGCGCACTTCATAAAACCAGTTTAAAATAGAAGGAGGGAGCGGCGTGACTGACCGTTTACCCAGCCACCAGAGTCCCTGCATTGGCAGGCTGATGGCAAAGATGGCCGTAGCAACCGCAGGCCCCAGCTGTCCGCCGAGCGCGATTTGCCAGCAAAGGGTAAATATCGCAACGGGCGGCATAATACGGATCCCGAAACGCGTCGCACGGATGGCCCGGTTTTCAACAAACACCGGCGCGAGGCGTTTTTCCATCGGCCACGTCTTTGCGTAGTGCTGGCCCCGACGAAAATGGCTGAAGAATCCCGACGGGCTGATTTCTGGTGTCGACATGGCTCTACCTCAACTTCACATATAAAAATTAAAAAATTTGTGCAAAACAACAACTGCGTACGGCATCGTTCAAAACATTTTGTCACGGGACCCCGGTATCAGGTATCCTGTGCCCGCCTGAGATGGCTTAGTCCTCATTCCCGGGCTTGTCAAATTGTCGCATAGTCTGCCATTGGCTGAAAATTATGCAAAATGACATAGACTCAAATGAATTTCTTCCATCGTGCCCGAAAAGCGATTTGAGCATGATGTTAATCATAAATGTCAGCGTCGTCATGCGCTACGCTTTAGACTCCTGACGTTTTTTTAGCCACGTATCATAAATAGGTACTTCCATGTCGAGTAAGTTAGTACTGGTTCTGAACTGCGGTAGCTCCTCACTGAAATTTGCAATCATTGATGCAGTCAACGGTGACGAGTACATTTCTGGTTTAGCCGAATGTTTCCATCTGCCGGAAGCACGCATCAAATGGAAAATGGACGGCGGTAAACAAGAAGCGGCTTTAGGTGCAGGTGCCGCTCACAGTGAAGCGCTGAACTTTATCGTTAATACTATTCTGGCACAAAAACCAGAACTGTCCGCTCAGTTGACCGCGATTGGCCACCGCATCGTTCACGGTGGCGAAAAATATACCCGTTCCGTGGTGATCGACGAGTCGGTAATTCAGGGTATCAAAGATTCCGCCTCTTTTGCACCGCTGCACAACCCGGCGCACCTGATCGGTATCGCTGAAGCGCTGAAATCCTTCCCGAATCTGAAAGATAAGAACGTGGCCGTATTCGACACCGCGTTCCATCAGACGATGCCGGAAGAGTCTTACCTCTACGCCCTGCCGTACAGCCTGTATAAAGAACACGGCGTTCGTCGTTACGGCGCACACGGCACCAGCCACTTCTACGTGACTCAGGAAGCGGCAAAACTGCTGAACAAACCGGTAGAAGAACTGAACATCATCACCTGCCATCTGGGCAACGGTGGTTCTGTGTCGGCTATCCGTAACGGTAAATGCGTAGATACGTCTATGGGTCTGACCCCGCTGGAAGGTCTGGTGATGGGTACCCGTTCTGGTGATATCGACCCGGCAATTATTTTCCATCTGCATGACACCCTGGGTATGAGCATCGAACAGATCAACAAGATGCTGACCAAAGAGTCCGGCCTGCTGGGTCTGACCGAAGTGACCAGCGACTGTCGTTATGTCGAAGACAACTACCAGACTAAAGAAGACGCGAAACGTGCAATGGACGTTTACTGTCACCGTCTGGCGAAGTACATCGGCTCCTACACCGCGCTGATGGATGGTCGTCTGGACGCCGTCGTCTTCACTGGTGGTATCGGTGAAAATGCTGCGATGGTGCGTGAACTGTCCCTGGGCCGTCTGGGCGTACTGGGCTTTGAAGTTGACCACGAGCGCAACCTGGCTGCCCGCTTCGGCAACACCGGTTTCATCAACAAGGAAGGCACCCGCCCTGCGGTGGTGATCCCGACTAACGAAGAACTGGTCATCGCGCAAGACGCCAGCCGTCTGACTGCCTGATTCACCTCACCGCCAGCCAACGCTGGCGGTGCTGTTTTATCTCCCGCCCAAACCGGGTGGTAACGAAAGAGGATAAACCGTGTCCCGTATTATTATGCTGATCCCGACCGGAACCAGCGTCGGCCTGACCAGCGTCAGCCTCGGCGTGATCCGCGCTATGGAACGTAAAGGTGTGCGCCTGAGCGTGTTCAAACCTATCGCGCAACCGCGTGCCGGTGGCGATGCGCCTGACCAGACCACCACTATCGTGCGTACAAACTCTGGCCTGCCAGCGGCTGAACCGCTGAAAATGAGCCACGTTGAATCTCTGCTCTCCAGCAATCAGAAAGATGTGCTGATGGAAGAGATCATCGCCAACTACCACGAAAGCAGCAAAGACGCTGAAGTCGTGCTGGTTGAAGGTCTGGTGCCGACGCGTAAACATCAGTTTGCCCAGTCACTGAACTACGAAATCGCCAAAACGCTGAACGCGGAAATCGTGTTCGTGATGTCTCAGGGTACCGATACCCCGGAACAGCTGAAAGAGCGTATTGAGCTGACCCGCAGTAGCTTCGGCGGCGCGAAAAATGCCAGCATCACCGGCGTTATCGTCAACAAACTGAATGCGCCGGTTGATGATCAGGGCCGTACCCGTCCTGATCTGTCAGAAATTTTTGATGATTCCACCAAAGCGCAGATCGTGAAAATCGATCCGGCTCAGCTTCACGGCTCTCTGCCGGTGCTGGGCGCGGTGCCGTGGAGCTTCGACCTGATCGCTACCCGTGCTATCGATATGGCGCGTCACCTGAATGCGACCATCGTTAACGAAGGCGACATCAATACCCGCCGCGTGAAGTCCGTGACCTTCTGCGCGCGCAGCATCCCGCACATGCTGGAACACTTCCGCCCGGGCTCACTGCTGGTGACCTCCGCTGACCGTCCTGACGTGCTGGTTGCCGCCTGTCTGGCCGCCATGAACGGCGTTGAGATTGGGGCTATCCTGCTGACCGGTGCCTACGAAATGGACCCGCGCGTCGGCAAGCTGTGCGAACGCGCGTTTGCCACCGGCCTGCCGGTATTCATGGTCAACACCAACACCTGGCAGACCTCGCTGAGCCTGCAAAGCTTCAACCTGGAAGTACCGGTTGATGACCATGAGCGTATTGAGAAAGTGCAGGAATACGTTGCCAGCTACATTAACGCCGACTGGATTGAGTCTCTGACCGCAACGTCAGAACGCAGCCGTCGCCTGTCTCCGCCGGCATTCCGCTATCAGCTGACCGAGCTGGCGCGCAAAGCGGGCAAACGCGTGGTGCTGCCGGAAGGCGACGAGCCGCGTACCGTTAAAGCCGCCGCTATCTGTGCCGAACGTGGCATCGCCACCTGCGTGCTGCTGGGTAACCCGGATGAAATCACCCGCGTTGCCGCTGCTCAGGGTGTAGAACTGGGCGCTGGCATTGAAATCGTCGATCCGGATGTGGTTCGTGAAAGCTACGTTGCTCGCCTGGTTGAGCTGCGTAAGAGCAAAGGCATGACCGAAGCCGTTGCCCGCGAACAGCTGGAAGACAACGTGGTTCTCGGCACCCTGATGCTGGAACAGGACGAAGTTGACGGTCTGGTTTCCGGTGCCGTTCACACCACGGCGAACACCATCCGTCCGCCGTTGCAGCTGATCAAAACCGCACCGGGAAGTTCACTGGTCTCTTCCGTATTCTTCATGCTCCTGCCGGAACAGGTTTATGTTTACGGTGACTGCGCGATTAACCCGGATCCGACCGCTGAACAGCTGGCCGAAATCGCTATCCAGTCTGCGGATTCCGCGATTGCCTTTGGTATCGAGCCGCGCGTGGCGATGCTCTCCTACTCCACCGGCAACTCTGGTGCAGGTAGCGATGTAGAGAAAGTACGCGAAGCGACCCGTCTGGCGCAGGAAAAACGTCCTGACCTGATGATCGACGGTCCGTTGCAGTATGACGCTGCGGTAATGGCTGACGTCGCGAAGTCCAAAGCGCCGAACTCCCCGGTTGCGGGTCGCGCTACCGTGTTCATCTTCCCGGATCTGAACACCGGTAACACCACCTACAAAGCGGTACAGCGTTCTGCCGACCTGATCTCCATCGGGCCGATGCTGCAAGGCATGCGCAAGCCGGTGAACGACCTGTCGCGTGGCGCGCTGGTAGACGATATCGTCTATACCATCGCTCTGACCGCGATCCAGTCTTCCCAGCAGCAGTAAGCCTGCTTATTAAAAAAGGCCGCAGCGGTAAACGTTGCGGCCTTTTTTTTGACCAACGTTATACCGGGGATTGAGAGTAACCCGTTGATATTGAAGATGTACCCAGGCCGGGTAAGGCGAAGCCGCCACCCGGCAAAACGGCGTATAAAATATGCAACAACAGGTTTTTCAACAAAAAAGCAAACCATCCGTGGATATTCGGGCGATGATCAAATTGTTCTAACTCAACTGAAACACCTTCCCGCGCGGCACAAAAGGCAAGCGCCGCCCCTGCGGCAACAGCCACGCATGTTCCATTGCCACGCTTATCCGATCTTCACAGTAGCCGTCGGTGATCACCAGCACCGGCCCGCCTTTGGGGAAATCGCCTTTCATCGCCAGCGCGTTGAGCATATCTATTCCCGGCTGTAGCACGGTACCGCCGCGCCCCTGAAGGGTGAAGTGATGCAAAAGCTGCTCCGGCGGCACCCAGCCGCGATCGTACGCTCTGGCGTCACAGCAGATAAAACGCACCGCAAAAACCTCCCGCGCCAGCGAGTAGCTGGCAATCGCCCCCAGCGCTTTGCCCAGCAGCTGCGGGTCCATTGAGCCTGAGGTGTCCAGCACCACGCCAAAGACCCGCGAACGGCGCTCCTCTTCAGAGGGCTTTATCACCGCCGGACGCGGAATAGAGGGCGTGGCGCTCTGGCGACGCGAGGGCCGGGCGTAGCTGCGCCGCTGTTCCGGCGGCGGAAAATGCTCGTCAAACCACTCCGCCAGCGCCACATCCCAGGGAACCGGCGGCTGGGCCAGACTGCGGATCTCTTCGATAAGACCTGCCGGCAGCGTTCCGCGCGTTGGTGCGTACAGGCAGCGGTCCAGCCCCTGATAGAGCGCCCGCCGACACCAGGCTTCGGCATCGGTAAACCGGCTTTCGTTTTCCTCCATGAGGATGTCGCCCCCGGCACGCCCGCGCAGGGTGATTAACTTGCGCGACTGGCGCATATTCTGCGCCAGCGCATCGTAGATCTCTTCCGCCGACATCATGCTGAACTGGGGATCGTAAAGCAGCCCCAGTTCTGGTGGCGTGCCGACCTGCATCTGGATCAGCCAGTCGTTAATAATAAAATCGCAGGCGACGTTCCACAGTTCGGCATCACGCCCGCGACGGCGCGAGGCATGGTTCAGCCCCGCATGCAACAGTTCATGTGCGAAGACGAACACCAGCTCATCATGCTTCAGACGAGCGTGAGGGTTGATCCAGATCTTGCCGATGCTGACATCAATAGCCGCCACGGCAATGTCATACTGGCTGCAAAGCTGGCCGTCCTCTTCGATATCAAAACTGGCAGCCAGCGCACCCAACAGCGGATAAAGCGTCATAATGTGCTGGCGCGCTTTCTGCGCCGCGCTCATTTTGTACTGGCTGTGATCGGAGGGCTGATAGCCCCCCGCCTGCTCCAGCGCCAGGCTCACGCTATTGCTCAGTCCGTCGGCCAGCAGCATTTTCCAGTCGGGAGGCGAAGAATAGTATTTCTTCGGCGAGGAAAAATGAAAGCAGCTTTGTTCACCGCCGCAGTAGCGCATATGCCACTGATACAGTTCCTCTGCGATGCCCTCTTCCCGCATCTGGCGGAAAAGCGCGTCGGCGTCCGCGTGGTTTCCCTGCGGAAAGGGAAAAGATTGCAATTCTTCCGGCAACGGGCCGATTTTCAGTTCGTCGCAAAAACGCATCATCGCAATCAGCACCGCCAGCTCCCATTGCAGCGCGGGCGTTGGCGCAGGGTCGCGGATCAGACCAAAGCCGAGGGCCGACAGCGCCTGGGCGATCATGCGCGCCCACTGCTCAGGCGTGGCATGACGCTTTGCGTTGAGCCACAAATAGCCATCGTTGCCGATATTTAACCACCCCTTTGAAGAGACGTAGGTACGGTCATGGTCAAAACGTTCATACACCCGCGACCACATCGGCGCAAACAGCGGATGTTTCGCCACGATGGCAATGCCCGCCTTGCACGCCTCAAGCGCCGGATTGCGCACCGTTTTACTCATGACGATTTTGCCCGTGCCGCCAGACGAGGCAGATCGCGCGCTACCTCAATCAAAAACCAGGCAGGTAATTTTTTGCCGTTTTCATCCTCGCTCATCACCGACTGGGCAATCTCCACGCTAATGCGCGCCAGGGTTTTCAGGCAATCTTTCGCCTGCACCGCCAGCCGTTTATGCTCGCTGCGCAGGGATTGATCGTCAACCGGCAGATCTTTATAGAGATGGGAGCGGAATGACTGGGCCAGAAAATAGAGCACGTCGCGATCGGCAGGATCGTCCGGCCACACCGCGTCACCTTTTAAAATCGCCGTGACCGTATGCTTCTGGCGGATTTGCTTAACAAAGCCTTTGAAGCTGCCTGCGTGTGCTGGAGAAAGCAGCCCGTAAATCAGCGCCTCAAGCATTTCCACCGGGATATCTTCACCGAAGGAGAACAGCGCATCCGATAACATATGCCAGCTACGCGGCGTGGAAAAAGGCTCCTCGTGTTTTGGTGGTTCATTCCAGAGCTGATCCGGGCGCAGCTGGATATATTCTACCACCCACGGATGAAGCCCGGCGTCGTTAATCGCCCAGTGCAGCCACTGGCGATGATCGGCACGCAAGTGAACGTGTACCATACGGTTAATCAGCGCCGATGGCATCGGTTTAACAATCGCGGCGTCCTTCGCCCGGTTCCCGGCACCAATGACCACCGTGCCTTCCGGCAGGCGGTATTCACCGATACGCTGCTCAAGGATCAGGGAATAGAACGCTTTCTGGATTTCATGCGATGAGGCATTAAGTTCATCAAGAAACAGCACAAAGGGTTTGTGGCGCACGATATTCGCGGGCGGATAAAAACGTGAACATTGGCCATCAATTTGCGGGATACCGAGAAGATCTTCCGGGGCCAGCTGGCTTCCGAGCAGGGAGACGCACTCCATCCCCACTTCATCGGCAAAACGCCGTACCAGCGCACTTTTACCAATCCCCGGCGCGCCCCACAGAAACACAGGACGGGTGATGGCAACGTTAAGGAGAAAATCAAACGTTTGTTCAGGGGTTAGCTGAATCGCAGACTGCATGCGGTGATTCCTTTTCGTCGTTATGCACAATTTTCAGCATAACCTTTTAAAATACGCTCCCACGACATCACCGCAACTGCTAAAAATAGCACTGGCCTTTATAAATTCCGAATTTCGCCCCTATCCGTAACGCAAGATTGAATAACTATTCCACTATTCGCATACTTATGCCCTTGCCTTGCAACAGGGATAGTTTGCTATGTCCGCTATACATAATGCTCAACCCGGCAGAAAATGGGCAATGCCCGACACGCTGGTCATCATCTTCTTCGTCGCCATCCTGACCAGTCTGGCGACCTGGGTTATTCCGGTCGGCCTGTTTGATAGTCAGGAGGTGCAGTATCAGGTTGATGGACAAACCAAAACCCGCCACGTTGTTGATCCGCACTCATTTCGTATCCTGACCAATGAGGCGGGAGAAGCGCAGTATCACCGCGTTCAGCTCTTTACGACCGGCGAAGAACGCCCCGGCCTGATGAATTTTCCCTTTGAAGGCTTAACCTCCGGCTCTAAATTCGGCACCGCCGTCGGCATTATTATGTTTATGCTGGTGATTGGCGGCGCGTTTGGCATCGTCATGCGTACCGGCACGATTGATAACGGCATTATGGCGCTGATCCGCCATACGCACGGCAATGAAGTGTTATTCATTCCGGTGCTGTTTATTCTGTTTTCCCTCGGCGGCGCGGTGTTTGGCATGGGCGAGGAGGCGGTGGCGTTCGCCATTATTATCGCCCCGCTGATGGTGCGGCTGGGCTATGACAGCATTACCACGGTGCTGGTCACCTATATTGCGACCCAGATTGGCTTTGCCAGCTCGTGGATGAACCCGTTTTGCGTGGTGGTTGCGCAGGGTATCGCCGGTGTGCCGGTGCTTTCCGGCTCCGGGCTGCGTATTGTCGTCTGGGTGGTTTCCACGCTTATCGGGCTGGTGTTTACCCTGGGCTATGCGGCCCGAGTGAAGAAAAATCCGCACCTGTCGAGAGTACATGGATCCGATCGCTACTTCCGCGAAAAGCAGGAGGATATCGTCCAGCGCGCCTTCACGTTCGGCGACTGGCTGGTGCTGCTGGTGCTGACGGCAGTCATCATTTGGGTGATCTGGGGCGTCGTGGTTAACGCCTGGTTTATCCCTGAGATCGCCAGTCAGTTTTTCACTATGGGCGTCGTTATCGGCATTATTGGCGTGGTTTTCCGCCTGAATGGTATGACGGTGAATATCATGGCCTCCTCCTTTACTGAAGGTGCGAGGATGATGATTGCCCCGGCGCTGCTGGTAGGCTTCGCAAAAGGAATTTTACTGCTCATCGGCAATGGCGAAGCGGGCGATGCCAGCGTGCTGAACACCCTGCTCCACGCTATCGCGCAGGGTATCAGCGGGCTGAACAATGCCGTGGCCGCCTGGTTTATGCTGCTGTTCCAGGCCGTGTTTAACTTCTTTGTCACTTCGGGATCGGGTCAGGCGGCGCTGACCATGCCGCTGCTGGCACCGCTCGGCGATCTGGTGGGGGTTAATCGTCAGGTGACGGTGCTGGCGTTCCAGTTTGGCGACGGCTTTAGCCATATTATCTACCCGACGTCCGCCTCGCTGATGGCAACGCTGGGCGTTTGCCGGGTCGATTTTCGCCACTGGCTTAAGGTGGGCGCGACGCTGCTGGGGCTGCTGTTTATTATGTCCAGCGTGGTGGTGATTGGCGCGCAGTTGATGGGATATCATTGATGGAAAAGCATCGCCGGGCGGCCTGCCCGGCGATGCTGATATTACAGGAGTTCTCTCGCCGCCTTCACGATATGCTCTGCCGTAAGCTCATATTCCTGCTGTAAAAAGTCCTGCGTTCCCACCTGTCCATAGCGCTCTTTAACGCCGACGCGACGCATCGGAACCGGGCTGTTTTCCACCAGCACTTCTGCCACCGCTGAGCCGAGGCCATTATGAATACTGTGATTCTCACAGGTCACGATGCGACCGGTTTTCTCGGCGTAATTTTTCACCAGCATGCGGTCAATCGGTTTGAGGGTGAACATATCAATAACCGCAGCGCTCACGCCCTCCACCTCCAGTATCTGCGCAGCCTTCAGCGCTTCGGTAACCATAATGCCGTTGGCGATGAGCGTAATGTCATTGCCTTCACGCAGCACGTTGCCTTTGCCAATCGTAAAGACCGATCCTTCGGCGTAAATTTTCGCTGCCTGCTTACGGATGGTGCGTACCCAATAAAAACCATCAAGCGCTATAAGCTGGTGAAGGATGTTGTCAAACATCACCGCATCGGTCACTTCCAGCACGATGGAGTTTGCCAGCCCGCGCACAATGCCCATATCTTCAAACGACATATGTGTACCGCCGTTATGACAGGCGGTCACACCAGAGTCAGAGGCGATAACTTTAACGTTATTACGCTGATAATCGAGCGACATAAAGAGCTGGTCGAAACAGCGGCGACTGGCAAACGCGGTGAAAGTATGCACAAAAGGTTTGCGTCCGGTCAGCGCCAGACCAGCCGCGGTGCCAATCACATTCGCTTCCATAATCCCGCAATTAATCACCTGCTGCGGATATTTTTTATGCACGCCGTCCATCGCCATGGAACTCATCAAATCCGCTTCAAGGGCGATGATCTCGCTACCCGCCTCAATCTGCTCGCTGACAAAGCCTGCGTAGACCTTACGCATTTCAATACTGTCTTTTTCCCCGATGGGTGCAACCTTAATCATGCGCGGCCTCCAGTTGTTCAATGGTGCGGGTAATTTCCTGCGTCATCTCGTCCGTCAGGCGCAGATGGTGGGAATTGCCTAACTGTTCCAGATACGGCACCCCCTGCCCTTTAATACTGTCAAGGATCACCACGCGCGGGCGATCTGTTGCCTGCGGGCGCGGTTTTACCACTTCCAGCAAACCGGCAATATCGTCGCCTTTCACCTTGCAGACGTCGTAGCCGAAGGCGCGGAACTTCTCTTCAAGATCAAAAGCACAGATGATTTCATCCAGCTCACCATCGAGCTGCTGCTTATTCCAGTCGATAAAAATGGTCAGATTATTCAGGCAGTGATGTGAGATAAACTGAAACGCCTCCCAGCATTGTCCTTCATTTAACTCACCATCCCCCACGATGCAGAAAACGCGGTTATCGCGCCCGGCAAGCTTATGCGACAGCGCCATCCCGCCAGCGATGGAAATGCCCTGTCCCAGTGAACCGGTGGTGGCATCCACGCCGCGGGTTTTGAGGCGGTCAGGGTGGCTCGGCAGCCGGGTGCCATTTTGATTAAGCGTCTGTAGTTCTTCGACCGGAAAATAGCCTTTGATTGCCAGCGTGCTATATAGCGCTGGCCCGGCATGCCCTTTCGACAGAACAAAGTAGTCACGTTGCGGCCAGTCAGGATCGGCCGGATCGATATTCATTACGTCGCCGTACAGCACCGCCAGCGTTTCGACCACCGACATGCTGCCGCCGTAATGACCAAATCCCAGCGTCGTTAACGATTTCAGCGTAGCGAGGCGGATATCGCGCGCCAGTTTTGTCAGCTCTTTGATATTACTCATAACTTTTCTCCGGTATTGGTGTGCCCAGGATTACCGGCGGAACGGTTTTTCGCCAGAATGTTATAGATAACCAGCACGGCGAATAGCGCCACGACGACGCCCGTAATCGCCAGCGGCGGCAGATAGCGCGCCAGGTTGCCCAGCACAATCCCTATTACGCCAAAGTCGGCGTCGGAAAAGGTGGTATTGGCAAAGCCCAGTGCGCCCAGTACAGGCAGCAGTAGTACCGGGAGGAAGGTAATCAGCAGGCCATTAGCAAACGCGCCCAACATCGCGCCACGTCTGCCTCCGGTAGCGTTACCAAAAACACCTGCCGTTGCGCCGGTAAAAAAGTGAGGGACTACGCCTGGCAGGATCAGCACCAGTTTCATCTGGCCGAGAAGGAACAATCCCACCAGTCCGCCCAGGAAGCTGAACAAAAAACCGATCAATACCGCATTCGGCGCATACGGGTAGACCACCGGGCAATCCAGCGCCGGGCGGGCATTAGGCACCAGCTTTTCCGAAAAGCCGGTAAATGCCGGTACGATTTCCGCAAGAATGAGACGCACGCCCTGAAGAATAATAAAGACGCCCGCTGCGAAGGTGATCGCCATGATAATGGCGTAGACCAGGTAGTTTTGTCCGCCGCTAAACTGGCTTTCTACATACTCGCGCCCGGCACAGACCGCCATAATCAAATAGATGATCATCATGGTTAGCGAAATAGAGATAGAACTGTCGCGCAGGAAGCTGAGGTTTTTCGGCAGGTTCATCTCTTCCGTAGAACGGGAGTTTTTACCGCAAACGCTGCCAATCCAGCCTGAAAGCACATAGCCCAGGGTGCCAAAATGACCGAAAGCAATATCATCATTGCCGGTAATACGTTTCATATAACGCTGTGCCAGCGCGGGGAAGAAGGCCATGACCAGCCCGAGGATCAACGAACCGGTGAATACCAGACCGATACCCTCAAACCCGGCAACCGTCAGGATCACGCCAATCATACAGGCCATATAAAAGGTGTGATGACCGGTTAAAAAAATGTATTTGAGACGCGTAAATCGGGCGACAATAATATTCGCCACCATCCCAAACGCCATAATAAGTGCGGTAGAGGCACCGTATTTTTCCAGCGCAATAGAGACTATCGCTTCATTATTTGGAATAATCCCCTGAATCGTGAACGCATGTTCAAACATTCCTCCCAGTGGATTAAGTGAACCGACTAACACGGTTGCCCCGCCACCCAGCACAATAAAACCGAGAATAGTTTTAACGGTGCCTTTTACAACGTCCGAAAACGATTTTTTCTGCGCAACCAGGCCAATTAAAGCAATAAGCCCTACCAGCACCGAGGGTACTTTCAATATATCAACGACAAAATTTAGCGTTTCAAGGATAAACATATCCACCTCGCTTTATAGTGAGTTACCGTTGGTCGAAGTAAGCACTGAGCTTCGCTTCCAGTTCATTGATGTCAATAATGTTATTGATGACCACGAGTTGACTGGCGGGCACGCTGGCGCTATCGGCTATGTCTTTGGCCATGACAAACAGATCCGCCGCACCGGGCGTCGCTGAAGATAAATCCGAGTGTTCAACTTCAGCGTCGATATTCAGCTTCTTGAGCACTTTTTTGATATTCATCTCGACCATAAAACTACTACCAAGTCCGGAACCACAAATCGCCATGATTTTCATTATTTCACCTTATTTTGAGTAGAGTACATGCGCATCATGTCTGGCAACATAATGGAATTATTGAGGCTGATAACAAACCGCCCGTGGAACACGGGGCGACCACCTGATTTGTCAATAACTGAGTTATTGTGTTATGACGCGAAATTCAGAATGCGTAAATAATGGCTTTTATCTCCTCTGGATGATTTGCCTTGTGTAATTTTTCCATTTCAGACTCGCTGGAAAATAATTCTGCCAGCGCGGCGATCATGTCAATATGGCTATGCTTATCCGGCGCTGCCAGCATAATAATCAGATCGACCGGATCAAATTCTCCGGCTTCAAATGAAACCCCCTGATGTAATTTCAGTAATGATAACCCCATGCCCCGCGCCCCCTCTTCGGGGCGTGCATGCGGCATGGCAAGCCCGGGTGCTAATACAAAGTAAGGACCGAGCGTTTGGTGCTGCTGAACGATCGCCGTGACGTAATCGGGCGTGATCACCTTCGCCTCAAGCAGCGGCTGCGCACAGATCTCCAGCGCCTGCGTCCAGTGATCGACGCGCTCAAGCGTATGTATGGTGCTATCCGTAAGCCATTTTTCGAGCATTACGCTTTCCTCACTTGCTGAAAAGGTGAACAAACTGTATGCGAGGAAATCACCGTTAGCTGTGATAACAGTCACAAAGATAGCGCTATCAAAAAGCCTTTATCAAAAGTGTGATAGCGCTATCAAATTACAATCATTGCCTGAAATCGCATCAAAGATGAGGTTATCAGGCGTATACTAACGATCTCAAACGCGCGCAAACAAAACGAAAAAGCGTATAAGTTCATTGAGGTTACGCAGGAAACAGAATGGCTATCACCCGAAAACGGCGAAATACCGGTAAGGTCACGCTGGCAGATGTTGCCCAGCTTGCGGGCGTAGGGACTATGACCGTATCGCGGGCGATCCGCACACCGGAGCAGGTTTCAGACAAACTACGTGAGAAGATTGAGGCGGCGGTTCATGAGCTTGGCTATATGCCAAACCTGGCCGCCAGCGCTCTGGCCTCTGCTTCGTCGTGGACTATCGCCATGGTAGTGCCGAATCTGGCGGAGTCCGGCTGCTCGGAAATGTTTGCTGGCTTACAGCAGGTGCTACAGCCTGCCGGATATCAGATCATGCTTGCGGAGTCTCAGCACCGCCTGGAGCAGGAGGAGAAACTGCTGGAGACCCTGCTGGCCTCCAATCTTGCCGCAGCCATTCTGTTAAGCGTTGAGCACAGCGAAACCGTGCGGCAATGGTTAAAAAACGCCACTATTCCGGTGATGGAAATTGGCGCGGTAAGTGCCGATCCTATTGATATGAATATTGGCATTGATAACGTGGCGGCAATGTTTGAACTTACGCAGACGCTGATTGAACGCGGCTACCAGAACATTGGTCTGCTGTGCGCTAATCAGGAACAGTGGATCTTTCAGCAGCACCTTCAGGGTTGGTATAAAGCGATGCTGCGCCACCATATGTCACCGAACCGGGTGATTAATGCGGCGGCCCCGCCGACGTTCTCAACCGGCGCGGCCCAGTTACCGGAGTTTATTCTTGCCTGGCCGGAGCTGGATGCGCTGGTGTGTGTATCAGACGAACTGGCCTGCGGCGCGCTGTACGAATGCCAGCGCAGACGAATAAAAGTGCCGGACGATCTGGCGATTGTAGGCTTTGGTGATAGCGACGTTAGCCGGGTCTGCCAGCCGCCGTTGACGACGATCTCCGTGCCGCACCGACAGATTGGGGTTGAAGCAGGACGCGCACTGCTGGCGCGCCTGAATGATGAAACGTGGAAAAGCAAAGCACCGATTGCTTCGAAGCTTTGCCTGCGTGATAGCTGTTAACCTTACTCCGCGACTTCCAGTTTCGATGCCTCATTATTGGCGTTGCGCGTCATCCACAGCGCCAGCGCTTTTAATGAATCCGGAGTGAATTCATCACAGCGGGCGGTAATTTCCGCCGGCTCCATCCAGCTCACTTCGCTGACTTCCTCTTCCTGTAACGCAAAAGGACCGTGTGAGACACAGCTAAACAGGCCACCCCAGACGCGGCAGTGTTTGTCTTCGAAGTAGAACTGACCATGCTCGGCAAACGGCACGCCGGCAATGCCCAGCTCTTCTTCTGCTTCCCGACGCGCGGATTCCAGCATGCCTTCATCGGCCTGCACCACGCCGCCTGCGGTGGCATCCAGCATACCGGGCATAAAGTCTTTGTTTTCGGTGCGGCGCTGCACCAGAATTTTGCCCATTCCATCGTGGACGACAATATAGGTCGCACGATGACGCAGGCACTGCGCGCGCATTTGCGAGCGAGTTGCCTGTGCCACGACTTCATTGTCCTCGTTGACAATGTCCACCCACTCCATACCTGCCAAATGCGTCTGCTCCACCATCAGAAAACCTTCTCTTACAAGCGCTCTAAAGGCGCGTTTATGGTTGACGGGTAAATTACGGATTAATCGCTATTTCTGCAATAACCCGTTGATCATTGAGTGCGATAACACGCAAAACATTGTTATCAAGCATGCCATAACTGGCGTCATTGCCGCCCTTGGGAATACTCACCGAGCCCGGATTAAAATGGTAGATGCGGTCACGTTTTTCTGCCACTGGCAGATGCGTATGGCCGTAAATCAGGATATCTCCTGGTGATAACGCTGGCAGGTTGTCAGCCCCAAACAGATGCCCGTGGGTCAGAAAAAGCCGCTGGTCGGCGATTAAAACCTGCTGCCACGGGGCCATTATCGGAAACGTCAGCAGCATCTGGTCAACTTCGCTGTCACAATTGCCGCGCACGGCAATAATACGTTCCGCCTGCTCATTAAGCCGCTTTGCCACCTCAGCGGGCGCGTACCCTTCCGGCAGCGCGTTGCGCGGACCGTGGTTAAGCACGTCTCCCAGAATGACCAGCCAGCGCGCATCGCTCTGCGCGAAAAGCGCCAGCACGCGCTCCGTCGCTGGTAACGAACCATGAATATCCGAGGCAAACATCAGTTTCATCGCGGTTATCTCCTCTTACATTGATTACCCGATAGTACGGGATTTTACAATTTCCCGCCTTGATGAAAACCCGCCTGACCGCAACCGCCTATACTTTCTCATAACCTGAACAAACCTGAGCATAAAATAATGATTGATCTCTACTATGCCCCGACCCCTAATGGCCATAAGATCACGCTCTTTCTTGAAGAGGCTGGGATCGACTACCAGTTGATTCGGGTCAATATCAGTAAAGGCGATCAGTTTCGCCCCGATTTCCTCGCTATTTCGCCGAATAACAAAATTCCGGCCATTGTTGACCATGCTCCTGCCGACGGCGGTGATCCGTTGAGCCTGTTTGAATCCGGGGAAATTCTGTTGTATCTGGCGGAAAAATCGGGCCAGTTCCTCAGCGGTGAGTTGCGCGAACGTCATACCACGCTTCAGTGGCTATTCTGGCAGGTTGGCGGGCTGGGGCCGATGCTTGGACAGAATCATCATTTTAACCATTTTGCGCCACAGCCGGTGCCGTATGCCATTGAGCGCTATCAGGTCGAAACGCAGCGTCTTTATAACGTGCTTAACAAACGGCTGGGGCATTCGCCGTGGCTTGGCGGTGAACACTACAGCATCGCCGACATGGCCTGCTGGCCGTGGGTGCACTCCGCTCAGCGTCAGCGAATTGATTTGAATAATTACCCGGCGGTGAATAACTGGTACCAGCGCATTCTTCATCGTCCGGCGACGGAAAAAGCGCTCCAGTTGGCACAGCCCGTGTAGGATCGATAAACTTCATGCGCTGCGCTATGCCGACGCCGTATCAATGACCCTGAGCTGGCAGCGTTAAGCGCTACTGTGGAGGTTGCATGAATATTCTGATTACCGGCGGCACCGGTCTGGTAGGCCGCCACCTTATTCCGCGCTTACTGGAACTGAAGCATAAGGTTACCGTGGTCACGCGAAATCCGGAAAAGGCGCGGCAGAGATTCAGCGATCGGGTAACGTACTGGAAAGGTCTGGCAGGCCAGACGCATCTCAATGAGATCGATGCGGTGATTAACCTGGCGGGAGAACCGATTGCCGATAAACGCTGGACCGAGGCGCAGAAGCAGCGGCTGTGTACTAGCCGCTGGAATATGACTCAGCAGTTGGTTGATTTGATCAACGCCAGCGACACGCCGCCAGAGGTGTTTATTTCCGGGTCGGCGATTGGCTACTACGGCGATTTGGGCGAGGTCGTCGTAAATGAAGAAGAACCGCCGCATAACGAGTTTACCCATAAACTGTGTGCCCGCTGGGAGCAAATTGCCTGCGGCGCGCAAAGCGATAAAACCCGCATCTGCCTGCTGCGAACCGGCGCGGTGCTGGCTCGTCATGGCGGTATGCTGGCGAAATTGCTGCCAATTTTTCGTCTCGGCGTAGGCGGGCCGATTGGGGATGGCCGTCAATATCTGGCGTGGATCCATATTGATGATATGGTCAACGCTATTCTCTGGCTGCTGGATAACGACCTGCGCGGCCCGTTCAATATGGTCTCTCCCTACCCGGTACGCAACGAGCAGTTCGCTCACGCCCTCGGCCATGCGCTACATCGTCCGGCCATCCTGCGTGCGCCTGCCACGGTGGTGAGGCTGATGATGGGCGAGTCTTCAGTGCTGGTGTTAGGTGGCCAGCGCGCGCTGCCGAAGCGGCTTGAGGCCGCCGGTTTTGCCTTCCGCTGGCACGACCTGGAGGAAGCACTACAGGATTTGGTAGGGTAGCCACGCTGATTCAGGGATGATTTTATTCGCAGACCGGTGATATGGTTACTCGCCTGTTTCACCGGACTGATGATATTCATGCTCACGCTGCTGACTCCCCGCTTTACGCTTTCATCCTTTCAGGAATCTGACTGGCCCTTTTTTCGCGCTTTGCGCCAGAATAACGACGTGATGCGCTATATGGCAGGCATTGCGTCAGAAGAAGATACCCGCCGCGTGTTTGAGCAACGGCTGCTGGAAAAAAATGCCTTTGTCATTCGTATGCACGGCGATGATACCGCGTTAGGCGATGTTGGCCTGCGTATCAGCAAACAGCATCCTGAAGAGGCGGATGTGGGCTATTCCGTTTTACCGGCGATGCAGGGGCGCGGTATCGCCAGCGAAGCGCTACGGGCGGTATGCGAATACGCGTTTTACCAGGCGAACGTGGAGGCGCTAAATGCGTGGGTACTGGCGGAAAATACCGGCTCGGTGCGAGTGCTGGAAAAGGCGCGCTTTAATCGGGTGCAGGTGCTGGAAAAGGCCTTTTTGCTTAAAGATGAATATTATGACGACTGGGCGTTTCGTCTGACGAAAGAAGACTTTTTGCAGGCGGGGTGATATTTCCCCTGAGGGAGAGGGGCGGAATTACACCCTCACCCTCTCCCTCAGGGAGAGGGTGAGGGTGAAAAACAACCACCGCTACTTCAGCGATCCCTTCAAAAACTGCTGCAAACGAGGACTCTGCGGGTTGCCAAACAACTGCTCCGGATCGCCCTGTTCCTCAATTTTGCCCTGATGGAGGAAAATGACGTGGGAGGAGACGTGGCGGGCAAAGCCCATCTCATGCGTCACTACCACCATGGTTTTCCCCTCTTCGGCCAGTTGCTGCATGATACGCAGCACCTCGCCCACCAGCTCCGGGTCAAGCGCAGAAGTCGGCTCATCAAACAGCAATACCTCCGGCTCCATCGCCAGCGCACGGGCGATGGAAACGCGCTGCTGCTGACCGCCCGACAAATGCACCGGGTACTTGCCCTGGGCCATCTCATCAATGCCCACTTTTGCCAGGTATTTCATCGCCCGTTCGCGCGAGGCCTGTTTACTCAGTCCTAATACCTGAATCGGCGCTTCCATCACGTTTTCCAGCACCGTCATGTGGCTCCACAGGTTAAAGTGCTGAAAAACCATAGTTAGCCGCGTGCGCAGCAGCCGAAGCTGATTTTTATCGGCGACCTTAAGCTGTCCGTCTTTATCGCGCACCAGGGTGATATTCTGCCCGCTGACGGTAATGGTGCCTTCACTCGGTTTTTCGAGAAAGTTAATGCAGCGCAAAAAGGTACTCTTGCCCGACCCTGAGGAGCCGATAATCGAAATCACATCCCCGGCGTTAGCCGTCAGCGAAACCCCTTTCAGCACCTCATGCTCGCCGTAGCGCTTGTGCAGATCGATAACGTTTAATTTGTTTTCAGACATCGTATTCTCAGTGCGTCGATGAAGGTTTCACGTGCTGTAACCAGCGTTTTTCCGCCTTGCGGAATAAACTAATCAGCACATAAGAAATCATTAAATACAGAACGGCCGCAATACCGAACGCGGTGAACGGTTGATAGGTCGCCGAGTTGATATCGCGGGCAATTTTCAGTAGATCCGGCACCGTGGCAGTAAATGCCAGCGCGGTTGAATGGAGCATTAAAATCACTTCGTTGCTGTACGCAGGCAGCGCAATGCGCAGTGCCGAAGGCAGAATAATGCTGCGATACATTTTGAAGGTCGAAAAACCATACGCGCGTGCCGCTTCAATTTCACCGTGCGGCACCGAGCGAATCGCGCCGGCAAAAATCTCGGTGGTGTAGGCGCAGGTATTGAGCGTCAGCGCCAGCACCGTACAGTTCAGGCCGCTACGAAAAAAAGCATTCAGTAACTCGGTGCCTTTTACCACTTCCAGCGTATACATGCCGGAATAGAACACCAGTAGCTGAACGTAAAGCGGCGTGCCGCGAAACACATAGGTGAATAGCCAGATAGGATAACGGATAAGTCTATTGCTGGAGACCCGACCAATAGCGAGGAACACGGCAAGGATACCGCCCATCACCACCGAGGAGATCAGCAGCCACAGCGTCACCGCTACGCCGGTCATCCGGTAGCCATCACTCCACAATAATGACTGCCAGTATTCCTGAATAATGTCGATCACAGGTCAGCCCTCTTCACACCCACGGAGTAGCGGCGTTCGAGCAGCAGCAGCACACCATTAGAAACCGTTGTAAATACCAGATAAATTAGCCCGCAGACGATAGCGAAATAGAACGGCTGCCAGGTACTTTTGCCCGCCAGCTGCGTCGCCTTCACCACATCTTCCAGCCCAAGTAACGAGACCAGCGCGGTTGCCTTGAGGATCACCTGCCAGTTATTGCCGATGCCCGGCAGCGCATAGCGCATCATCGCAGGAAATAAGATACGGCGAAAAACCTGACCGCCGGTAAAACCAAACGCCGTCGCCGCTTCAATATGCCCTTTCGGCACCGCCATAAACGCGCCGCGAAAGGTTTCGGTGAAGTAGGCACCATAGATAAAGCCGAGGGTAATAATGCCCGCCACCATCGGATCGATATCAAATTGCGCCAGGCCCAGCGCATCGGTGACGCTGTTAAGGGCAATTTGCAGACCGTAAAAGATCAGCAGCATCAGCACGAGATCCGGCACGCCACGGATCAGCGTGGTGTAGCCTTCAAAGAGAAGCGCCAGCGGGCGACTCCCGGAAAGCTTTGCCCCCGCGCCAATCAGGCCGATCAGCACCGACAGCACCACGGAACTTAAGGCCAGCTCCAGCGTGACTATCGCGCCCTGTAAAATTACCTGTGAAAACCCGTGCAGCATTCAGTCTTTCCTGTCCTGGTGCGGACCCGGCGTTTAGTAGCCGGGTCCGGGCGGAGATTAACCGCCGTAAACGTCAAAATCGAAGTACTTTTTCGCCAGTTTGTCGTACGTTCCGTCAGCGCGCATGTCGGCGAAGGCTTTATTCAGCGCCTCGCGCAGTTCGTTGTCCTCTTTACGCAGGCCCATACCGGTACCCACGCCAAACAGTTTTTCATCTTTGATCGACGGGCCACCGAACGCGTAATCCTGGCCGATCGGTTGCTTCAGGAAGCCTTCACTGGCTGCCACTTCGTCCTGAAACGCCGCATCAATGCGTCCGGCGGTCAGGTCAGCGTAGATATTGTCCTGGCCCTGATAGGAGACGATCTCAACGCCTTTCGGTGCCCAGTGAACGTTGCCATAGGTTTCCTGGGTGGTTCCCTGGAGTACGCCCACGCGTTTACCCTTAAGTTTGTCGAGGTCTGGCGTGATATCAGACCCTTTCTTCACCACCAGACGCGAGTCGGCGGCATACTGTTTGTCGGTAAAAGCGATCTCCTGCTGGCGTTTTTCGGTAATCGACAGCGAGGACATAATGACGTCGATTTTTTTCGCTTTCAGGGAGGGGATCAGCGCATCCAGCGGGCTTTCCATAAAGGTGCACTGGGTTTTGATCCGCGTGCACAGCTCTTTCGCCAGGTCGATATCAAAACCCACCAATTCACCCTGCGAATTTTTTGATTCAAAAGGGGCGTAGGTGGGATCGGTACCGATACGTAATTTTTGCGGAAGGGCGGCGAATGCGCCAGAGACACTGGACACCGCCAGAACCAGAGAAAGAGACAACACCAGCTTTTTCATAATTATCCTCGACAAACCGTCATTCTAATGGGATTTATGGCCAAAATAAGGTGCAGGTATCGTGCCACTATTCGGGGCGGCAAGGCAAAATATTCTGCACGCTTATCGCGTTTTTTTCGCATTAAAAATGCTTAACTATGCATTTATGCCCAACGGTGGTGCACGCTTCGCACCACCGCGATGCATAAATCCCATTAATACTCCGTGCTGGCGAGCCGGCACGGAGTATCATCGATTTCGTTGTTGCAGGCTTAGTCGCCGTAAACGTTAAAATCGAAATACTTTTTCGCCATTTTGTCGTAGGTGCCGTCTGCACGCAGCTCTTTCAGCGCCTTATCAAACGCGGCTTTCAGTTCGGTATCATCTTTGCGCAGGCCCACGCCCGTACCGTCACCAAAGAATTTTTTGTCTTTTACCGAGGCACCGGCAAAGGCAAACTCTTTCCCGGCGGGCTGTTTGAGGAATCCTTCGCTGGCGGCGACTTCATCCTGTAATGCGGCGTCGAGACGTCCTGCGGCGAGGTCAGAATAGATCAGATCCTGGTTGGCGTAGGCAATGACATCCACACCTTTGCTGCGCCAGTGATCGTTACCATAGGCTTCCTGAGTGGAGCCCTGAAGCACGCCAACGTGTTTGCCTTTCAGCGATTCCAGCGTCGGCTGGATCGGCGAGCCTTTGGCGGCAATCAGGCGAGAGTCGGCGGCGTAGAGCTTGTCAGAGAAGGCGATTTCCTGCTGGCGTTTTTCCGTAATGGAGAGAGAGGAGATAATCGCATCGATTTTTTTCGCTTTCAGCGACGGAATGAGCGCATCAAAATCGCTGCCGACCCAGGTACATTTGACCTGAATGCGTTTGCACATTTCGTTGCCCAGATCGATATCAAAACCAACAAACTGCCCTTTTGCATCTTTCGAGGAAAAAGGCGCATAGGTAGCATCAGTGCCAATCCGCACCGTTTGCGGTAGCGCGGCATAAACGCTGGCGGCGCTGCTTAAACCGATCAGTAAAGACAGAGCCAGGACCGACTTCTTCATACATTCCCCTCAATATGGTGATTTTATTATGTACTGTCTGTGTTGTGCTGCGGATAAGCCTTGCAGGTTTTGTGCCATCTCTGCGCCCGGAACGGGGGTACACGGATGTGTTAATAAAACGTTGCAAACTATCGTAAGGTGAAAGATAGCAGGTCCGGCGAGCGAACCGCAGCGGTAAAAGAAGGAAAATGTCGGGGATATGATCGCGGTTACAAAAATGCCCTGAAACAGGGCATCGGCTTTTAGTTGCTCCCGGTGGGTGCAGCGCCCATCCAGCGGGTGAAAAGGTCTTCCGGTAGTTCGATAGCGAACTGGTCGAGCACCCGGTTAACGGTCTGGTTGATCAGATCGTCAATGGTCTGCGGTCGGTGGTAAAACGCTGGCACCGGCGGCATGACCACTGCGCCCAGCTCCGCCGCCTGGGTCATCAGGCGCAGATGCCCCAGATGCAGCGGCGTTTCCCGCACGCACAGCACCAGCGGGCGGCGCTCTTTCAGTACCACGTCCGCCGCGCGGGTCAGCAGCCCGTCGGTATAGCTGTTAACAATCCCGGAGAGGGTTTTAATCGAGCACGGGAGGATCGCCATGCCCGCCGTTTTAAACGAACCGGAGGAGATACTGGCGGCGATATCGCGGGCATCGTGGACAACATCCGCCAGCGCCTGAACCTCGCGCAGGGAAAGATCCGTTTCCAGCGCCAGCGTCTGCCGGGCGGCCTGACTCATCACCAGATGGGTTTCGACCTCGGCGACGTCACGTAAAACCTGTAGCAGCCGCACGCCGTAAATCGCGCCGCTGGCCCCGGAAATGCCTACAATGAGTCTTCTCATGAAAAACGTCCTTTATTTATCATGCGCAGACTTTGCCGGATCCGGGCGGGAGTTGCAACAATACGCCCTGCTTCATGCAGGGCGCAGGCAGTATTTTACCCTTCGTTATGCATTTCCAGGTTTTCCACTTCGTTCTGACGCTGGACCGCTTTGGAATCGTCATTACGCAGGGAGTCCAGATAGTCGAGATATTGCTGATCGACATCTTTGGTCACATAAATGCCGTTAAAGACCGAGCATTCGAACTGCTGGATTTCCGGGTTTTCTGCACGTACCGCGTCGATTAGATCGTCGAGATCCTGGAAAATCAGTCCGTCCGCGCCGATGATCTGACGGATTTCATCCACTTCACGGCCGTGCGCGATCAGCTCGTTCGCACTCGGCATATCGATGCCGTAGACGTTCGGGAAGCGGATTTCCGGCGCGGCCGAGGCGAGATACACTTTCTTCGCACCGGCTTCGCGTGCCATTTCAATGATCTGCTCGGAAGTAGTACCGCGCACGATGGAATCATCCACCAGCAGCACGTTTTTATCGCGAAACTCGGCGCGGTTGGCGTTCAGCTTGCGACGCACTGATTTACGGCGCAGCTGCTGACCCGGCATGATAAAGGTGCGGCCCACGTAGCGGTTTTTCACGAAGCCCTGACGATACGGTTTGTCCAGAATACGGGCGATCTCCAGCGCGATATCGCAGGAGGTTTCCGGAATGGGGATCACCACATCGATATCCAGATCTTCCCACTCGCGGGCAATTTTTTCGCCGAGCTTCGTGCCCATATTGACGCGGGCGCTGTAGACGGAAATTTTGTCGATGAAGGAATCCGGACGCGCGAAGTAGACGTATTCAAACAGGCACGGATTGCTCACCGGATGGTCGGCGCACTGGCGGGTAAAGAGCTGCCCTTTTTCGGTGATATAGACCGCCTCGCCCGGCGCGACGTCGCGCAGGAATTCAAAGCCGAGGGTATCCAGCGCCACGCTTTCAGAGGCAACCATGTATTCGGTGCGGCCATCGCCGATTTCACGCTTGCCCAGCACCAACGGACGAATGCCGTTTGGATCGCGGAAGGCGACCATACCGTGACCGATGATCATCGCCACACAGGCGTAAGCGCCGCGGATCAGGCGGTTGGTGGCGGCAATGGCGGCAAAAATGTTGTCTGCTTCCAGCGGATAGTGGCGGAAGTTATCCAGCTCACTGGCAAATACGTTGAGCAGAACTTCAGAGTCAGAGGTGGTGTTAATGTGACGACGCTTCTCTTCGAACAGCTTTTTACGCAGTTCGTGCGCGTTAGTCAGATTGCCGTTGTGAGCAAGCGTAATACCATAGGGAGAGTTAACGTAGAAAGGCTGCGCTTCAGAGGCGCTGGAGCTGCCAGCAGTCGGGTAGCGAACGTGGCCGATACCCATATTGCCCTGCATACGCTGCATGTGACGTGCTTCGAACACATCGCTCACCAGACCATTAGCTTTACGCAAACGAAAGCCGTTATTCGCATCAATGGTGATGATGCCTGCGGCATCCTGCCCGCGGTGCTGAAGCACCGTTAACGCGTCATAAATAGACTGGTTGACCGGCATAACACCGGCGATACCGACAATACCGCACATACGTCTTTTCCTCGTTAAGCTACAACCCAAAGCTTATACTTTGGGCAAGAAACTTGACGAGCTTTGGAGGTATTCGAAAAACCATCTGATGACGGGGGAAAAATAAGGAATAAACTGCGAGTGCTGCCAGTCATCGCTCTTCGCCATCCCGGTGAACGTGTCGAGAAAGAACAAAATAGCGGCGATAATCAATACTCCACGCAGCGCGCCGAAGCAGATCCCCAATACCCTGTCTGTACCCGACAGCCCGGTCTTCTCCACCAGTTGACCTATCACGTAGTTCACGATGGCACCTACGATGAGCGTCGCAATAAACAGCGCCGCAATAGCAATCCCATTTCGAACCCGTTCATCTTCAAAGCCCGTAAACCAGACAGACAGTTCCGTGTAGTAATGGCTGGCAACATAAAAGGCGCAGCCCCATGTCACCAGCGATAATGCTTCACGAACAAAGCCGCGGATAAGGCTCACTAAGCAAGAAAAGCCCAGTACCGCGATAATGGCGTAATCAATCCAGACCATATATGTCCCACGATATTACGCCCTGTCGTCCAGTTGGGGCGCATTCTAACAGAAAAAGAAAACGTTTGCGTAGGGATTTCCCGTCCCTGATCAAATAAAAATGGCGCTGAAAAAACAATCAACGCCATCGCCATTTTGGGGTTCGGGGGGCAAAGCCCTCCGCCCTAGTTCACGCTGTAGTTCATCACCACGCCGTTCAAACCCGATAACTGATTCAGCTCACCCAGCGAGCCTTTAAGCTTATCTTTCGACGCGTCGGGCCCGACAAGGATGCGGGTGATTTTACCCTGTACCGGCGTCGAAGGCGATGTATAAACCCGATACCCCGCGCCGCGAAGTTTACTGACGATCTCGCTGACTTTGTCCGCGTTCTTCAATGCGCCCAGTTGCACCACATACGCTTTGCCGGTTGGCGCAGGTTTATCCTCTGTGACCGGCTTCGCAGGCGGCGTTTCGCTGGCCGCGGCCAGTTGTTCACTGGCTTTGTCACGCGACGGTTTTGGCTGCGGTTTGTCGGTCGGTTTCGGTTTTGGCGGATCGGGCTGGACCGGGATCTGGTCGATATCTGCACCGTTGTTCGCCGCCAGACGCGATGGGTCCAGCGTCGGTGCCGCAGCATCGCCCGCCCTCACCTCTTCTGCCGCGCCTTCTGGCGGCTGAGCAGGTAGCGCCTGCGTTGCGGCAGGCAGCATATCAGGTTCGTCGCGATCGCCCGCTTTCGGTACCAGCGGGATTGCGGCAAACTCATCCTGATAATGTTTTTTCTGGCCGTCGAGCAGGCCGGGCAGCACGATAACGCCCAGCGCGACCAGCACAATAGTGCCCACTAAACGGTTCTGAAACTTACTTGCCACCGGATCTCCCCGCCTCTATTTCTTCCATTACGTGCGCTACCGTGTGGAACGATCCACACACCAGCACGGTGTCTTCTGCCTGTGCATTCGCCATCGCGGCATGCCACGCCTTCCCTACTGTGGCATAGATTTCGCCGTCGGGTAAATGCGTCAGTAACTGCTCTGCCGATGCGCCACGCGGCCCCTCTAAAGGCGCACAATACCAGCTGTCCACAATATCCGTCAGGCAGGCCAGCGTTCCGGCGATATCTTTATCGTGCAGCATACCAATGACCGCCAGCACGCGCCCGGTTTTTGCTTGCGTTTTGAGACGCCCGGCTAAATATGCCGCCGCATGCGGATTATGCGCCACGTCGAGGATCACCTGCGGCGATTCGCTGATGATCTGAAAACGGCCCGGCAGGATCGCGCTGGCAATACCGTCGCGGATCGCCTGCTCGCTGACCTTAAGCTGACTGGCGCGCAGCGCCGCCAGCGCGGTGGCCGCATTCGGCTGCGGCACCTGCGGCAGAGGCAGCGCGTTGAGTTCGCCCTGCGCATCGACAAAGTGCCAGTCATGTTCGTTGACATCATAACGCCAGTCAACGCCGCGACGCAGCAGGCGCGCGTCTTTTTCTTGAGCGACAGCGGCAATCGACTGCGGCATATCCGGCTCACCAACGATAGCAGGTTTACCGGCGCGGAAAATGCCGGCCTTTTCCCGCCCGATGCTTTCACGGTCCGGGCCAAGCCAGTCGGTATGATCGAGCGCGATACTGGTCACCACCGACACATCCGCGTCCACCATATTGGTCGCGTCAAGCCGTCCACCCAGCCCCACTTCAAGGATCACCACATCAAGCTGCGCCTGTTTAAACAGCCACAGCGCTGACAGCGTGCCGTATTCAAAATAGGTGAGCGAGGTTTCACCACGCGCCGCTTCAATCGCCGCAAAAGAGGCCGTATGCGCCGCTTCCGGCAATTCAGCACCCTGCACGCGCACGCGCTCGGTATAGCGCACCAGATGCGGCGAGCTGTAGACACCAGTTTTATAACCCGCTGCCGTCAGAATCGCCTCCAGCGTGCGGCAGGTGGTGCCTTTACCATTGGTACCTGCCACGGTGAAGACGAAGGGTGCAGGCCGTAGCACATTCAGGCGAGCGGCAACCTCGCCGACGCGCGTCAGCCCTAAATCGATCGTCTTTGCGTGCAGATTTTCCAGATAAGAAAGCCACGTCGTCAGGGGCGACGTGGCGTCAGGGATGAGTTCTTTTTCCATGATGTCCGCAACGTTTAACGGGAAAGGAAAGCAAAAGGGCAGCGCCGTCTGGCCCTGCCCTTGTGCATTATCAGGCCTCGATTTCCTGATCCGGTACCGGCGGTACCACCACGTCTTCGCGCGGTGCGTCCGGATCGGGTGCCGGGAGATTCATCAACTTCGCCAGGATGCTGGCCAGCTTCAGGCGCATCTCCGGACGGCGGACAATCATATCAATCGCCCCTTTTTCGATCAGGAATTCACTGCGCTGGAAGCCCGGCGGCAGTTTTTCACGCACGGTCTGCTCAATAACACGAGGACCGGCAAAACCGATCAGCGCTTTTGGCTCAGCGATGTTCAGGTCGCCCAGCATGGCAAAGCTGGCGGAAACGCCACCCATGGTCGGGTCGGTCAGCACCGAAATATACGGCAGACCGCGCTCCTGCATTTTTGCCAGCGCCGCAGAGGTTTTCGCCATCTGCATCAGTGACATCAGTGCTTCCTGCATACGCGCACCGCCTGAAGCGGAGAAGCAGATCAGCGGACAGTTGTCTTCCAGCGCCTGCTCAACCGCACGCACGAAACGTGCACCGACGACGGAGCCCATTGACCCACCCATAAAGGTGAATTCAAAGGCCACCGCAACGACTGGCATGTCATAGAGCGTGCCCTTCATCACCACCAGCGCGTCTTTCTCGCCCGTCTCTTTCTGCGCACTTGCCAGACGATCTTTGTACTTTTTGGAATCTCTGAACTTCAGTACGTCTTTAGGCTCAAGCTCGCTTCCCAGCTCGACCAGCGATCCTTCATCCAGCAGGCTATGCAGGCGATTACGCGCCGACATACGCATGTGATGGTCACACTTGGGACATACTTCAAGATTGCGCTCCAGCTCGGCCCGATAAAGAACCTGACCACAGCTATCGCATTTCGTCCACACCCCTTCAGGGATACTGGCCTTGCGGGTGGGAGTGATGTTGCTTTTAATTCGTTCAATCCAGCTCATTGATAACCTTTCTGCCTGAACCTGGTCGATGCCAGTTTTGTCAGCCGGGAAGGATTTTCACTCCCGTCTGACCATGAATGTTGCACATTAAAACATAACGGTTCGCAAGTTGGGATAAAAAAGTGGTCGAACCGCCGTTACCCCGTCATTTTCTCAGCTTTGACGCTGCCCGTTTGTGGCGGATGATTTCAATCACGCCAGGCAAAACCGACAGCACAATGATCGCTACAATCAATAGCTTAAGGTTTTCCTGTACCACCGGGAGATCGCCGAACAGATAGCCTGCGTAGGTAAAGAGAAGCACCCATAGCAACGCGCCCGCGACGTTATAGGCGGCAAAATGACGATACGACATCTTCCCCATTCCCGCCACAAAAGGGGCAAAGGTTCTGACGATGGGCACAAAACGCGCAAGAATGATCGTCTTCCCGCCGTGCTTATCATAGAACGCGTGAGTTTTATCCAGATAGCTACGGCGAAAAATTTTCGAGTTCGGGTTACTGAACAGTTTATCGCCAAATACGCGCCCAATCGTGTAGTTCACCGCATCGCCCAGTACCGCCGCGATAATCATCAGCATCACCATCAGATGCACGTTCAGATCGTTAGTGGGCAGCGCGGAAAGCGCCCCGGCCACGAACAGCAATGAATCGCCCGGCAGAAACGGCGTAACGACCAGACCCGTTTCACAAAACAGGATCAAAAACAGGATAGCGTAAACCCAGACGCCATACTCCGCGACCAGCTCCGCCAGATGCACATCAATATGCAGAATAAAATCAATCAGGAAATAGATCAGATCCATGGGGTTATATGCCTTTATACAATCCACTTAGTCCGCTAAAAACAGCGGGCCCATCGGCATGACCGGAAGATCGAAATGGTCAGGGTAATCTACCGCCACCAGATACAGCCCTTCCGCTTTTGCCGTTGCTGCCGCCAGATTCCGATCCTTTGCAGCAAGCAGTTCTGCTATCCAGCTCTCTGGCCGGTTGTTCGCGCCCACTTCCATCAGACTGCCGACAATATTCCTTACCATATGATGAACAAAGGCATTCGCTTTGATATCAACCACCACGTAAGCACCGTAACGCTCGACGTTAATGTGCATCACGTTACGCCACGGGGTGCGCGACTGACAATGCACCGCCCGAAACGACGTAAAATCATTCTCACCTAACAGCGACTGGGCAGCACGATGCATCCGTGCGGCGTCCAGCGGCAGATAATAATGGGTCACGCCCTGGCTTAATACTGCCGGACGTAAACGCTGATTGTAGATGACGTAACGGTAACGGCGCGCCGTGGCGCAAAAACGCGCATGAAAGTCATCCGCCACATGTTTAACCCAGCGCACGGCAATGTCACCAGGTAAATTCGCATTTACACCCAGCGTCCATGCCGCATCCTGACGCACGGCGCGCGTTTCAAAATGCACAACCTGGCCGGTGCTGTGAACGCCCGCGTCGGTACGCCCGGCGCAGAAAACGTTAATCGGCTCGTCGGCTACTTTTGAGAGCGCTTTCTCCAGCTTTTCCTGCACGCTGCGCACTTCATTCTGCCGCTGCCAGCCGTAATATTTACTGCCGTCGTACTCAATGCCGAGCGCAATTTTCATGAGCGGCTGCTGTAACACCTCCGTCATGATTACAGGTACTCCTGCACCAGTTTCTCGGCGATTTTGACCGCCATCAGCGCGCCGCCAAAGCGGACGTTATCAGCAACGGACCAGAACTGGACCTGTTCCGGCATCCCGTAATCGTTGCGCACGCAGCCAACCGACAGGTGCGCGCTCCCGGAAGCGTCGCCCACCTGGGTCGGAAAATCATTTTCCTCGGACAACACGATATCTTCACCACGCGCAAAGGCATCACGCGCCTCTTCCGCAGCCAGCGGGCGCATGGCTTCAAAGCTAACCATCTGCGCATGGCCGTAAAAGACAGAGGAGCGCACGCAGCTCGCGGAAATCATCAGCCCGTCGTCCTGCAAAATTTTTCGCGTTTGATCGACAATGACACGCTCTTCGCGCACGGTGCCTTCGCGATCCGGCACGAACGGCATCAGGTTAAACGCCAGCTGACGGCCAAAGAAATCGTCTTCATCAATCGGAATACCGTTGAGCAGCTTCGCGCTCTGCCCCGCCAGCGCATCCACCGCTTTTTTACCCTGCGCGGAGGCGGAAAGCAGGCTGGTGACGGTAATGCGTGACAGTCCGCCGTCGTCGATCAGCGGCTTAAGCGCGATCAGCAACTGGCTGGTCTGGCTGTCCGGAACCGCAATGATATTGCGATTACGGTAATCGGCCAGCACGAACGGGTTCACCTCCGGCACCACCAGCGGAACGTCTGGTTCGAGGGCAAACAGGCCGCTGGTATCAATCACCAGGCAACCGGCGTTGGCAGCATCCTCGGCATACGTTGCCGCAGCCTCAGCGCCCGCCACGAAAAAGGCAAGTTGCACCTGCGTCCAGTCAAAATCAGCGGCATCTTCCACGCGCACGGTTTTGCCTGCATAGCGCAGAGAGTCTCCGGCGCTTTCACTACGCGCGAGGGCGTACAGTTCACCTACCGGAAATTCACGCTCGGCAAGCGTTTCAAGCAAAGCTTCGCCTACGGTGCCCGTAGCGCCCAGTACGGCAATATTCCAGCCTTCAGACATGATGATGTACTCCAGAAATAGCGATGCTCCCCGCCCCATCAGGCAGGGAGTAAAAAAACAGGATTAACGAATGGGGTGATGAACGGCGTTAAAACCGAGCTGATGCAGCAGCGTTGCCGCCTCAGCGTCGTCGCACTGCACATATAATGAAGACCACTCGCGGCGCTCAAGATAATGTTTACGCAGCTTGTCGAACTCACCCGGTACGCCTGCCACTTTTCGCAGCGGCGCATCGTCGCGGCGCACATCATACACCAAATGCACCAGCCTTTTTAGCGTGGCTTGATCGACCGGCCCCTGCAAGGTGATGCGGCCAAATTCCGGTGCGGGCAGCAGGGTTGCCAGCGCGACCTGCTGACGCTGACCGATAAACTCGCTAAACGCCTCGAAGACCTGAGTGGTGCCACGCGCTTTGCCTTCCAGCGTGTAACCGGCAATGTGCGGCGTGCCGATATCGACCCGATCCAGCAGATCAGTCAGCAGATCCGGCTCCGGCTCCCAGACGTCCAGCACCACGCTCAACGCCTGGCCCGCCTGCAAACAGGCTAACAGCGCGGCGTTATCCACGACCGGTCCGCGACAGGCGTTAATCAGGATGGTGCCGGGTTTCAGGCGACGAATAAGCGCATCGTCTGCCAGATGCAACGTTTTATACGGCCCGTCTTTATACAGCGGCGTATGGAACGTCAGCACGTCGGCTTCCTGTACCAGCTCGTCCAGCGAGCGGAAATCGCCTGCATCACCCTGGTCGGCACGCGGCGGATCGCAGAGCAGCGTGCGCACGCCCAGCGCCTCAAGACGCTCAGCCAGACGCCGTCCGACGTTACCCACGCCCACAATCCCTACCGTGCGATCGGTGAGGGTAAAGCCATCGCGTTCTGCCAGCATCAGCAGCGATGAGAAGACATACTCAACGACGGCAATGGCATTACAGCCCGGCGCGGCGGAAAAACCAATTCCCGCCTGCGTCAGCCATGCTTCGTCAACATGATCGGTACCTGCCGTGGCGGTGCCGACAAATTTAATTCCCTGCCCCGTCAGCAGCGCTTCATTCACTTTCGTGACCGAACGTACCATCAGCGCGTCTGCACCCGCCAGCGCCGCCAGCGGGATCGGACGTCCCGGAACCGCTGTTACCTCGCCCAGACGGCTGAACAGTCCACGCGCGTAGGGCATATTTTCATCAACGAGGATTTTCACGATAAAGTACCTGTCTGAAACGAGAGATCATCAGGCAAGTGTGCCATAATCCCGCCGCCAGGCATACTCGCAAACCTGGTTGAGTATGATGACACTAAGGATCCCGAATGACGCAACCCATCTCAGGTATGCCCGCTCGCCCTCCGGGTGATGGACCTGCCACATCTTCAGTCGCCGGAGAGCAGCCGCTTTCCACCCAGCAGCGTACCGTGCTGGAGCGTTTAATTACGCGTCTGGTCGCGCTGACTCGTCAACAAAGCGCTGAAGTCTGGGCCGGGATAAAACACGATCTTGGCCTGAAAAATGAGATGCCGCTGCTGTCGCGTCATTTTCCTGCCGCTGAGCAAAACCTTACGCAGCGGCTGGATGCGGCTCAGCAGAGCCACAGCAACCGTCAGACGCTGGCGCAGCTCACCGAGCTTTTGAATCTCGGCAACAATCGCCAGGCGGTGAGCGATTTCATCCGCCAGCAATACGGACAAACCGCGCTCAGCCAGCTTTCGCCTGAGCAGCTTAAGGGCGTGCTCACCCTGCTCCAGAATAACGAGCTATCCATTCCGCAGCCGCAGCAACGGCCGGGGACCGATCGTCCCCTGCTGCCGGCTGAACATAATACGCTTAATCAACTGGTGACGAAGCTGGCGGCGGCCACCGGTGAATCCGGCAAGCTGATCTGGCAGTCAATGCTGGAGCTTTCCGGCGTGAAAACCGGGGAGCTGATCCCGGCCAAACAGTTTACCCATCTGGTAACCTGGCTCCAGGCGCGACAGACGTTAAGCACGCAGCCTGCGCCAACGCTGCACACGCTTCAGGCCGCGCTCAAGCAGCCGCTGGAACCGCAGGAATGGGATCAGCTTCAGGATCACGCCCGGCAACACTGGCAGGTGACCGCGCAGTCTGTGCTGACTACGGCACAGGTGCAGGATTTGTTGAATCAGGTCTTTTTGCGCCGGGCAGAACGCCCGCAGCATGCCCCGGAAATTGGCGATATTCAGCCGATCCATCGTCCGTTTGCGCCGTTATATGACACCGTTAAAGCCATGTCAGCGCGTCCCGGCCTGATGTTAATTGCGCTGCTCGTTGCTTTCGCTGTGCTGTGGCTGGTGCTGTAAAGGCTTGCCCCTGCGCCAGAACGGCGCAGGGACGTGATGCTTACTCGGTGGGTTGCGTGGCATTGACCTTATTCGCCGCGATCACAAACGGCAGATAGATAAGCGTTGCCGCGGCCAGACACAAAAGCCCCACCACTAACGCCATCCAGTTTCCGCCCGTACCAAAAAAGGCAATCAGTGGCCCGGGCGTGGTCCACGGCACGGCATACGCGATGGGTGGAATAATACCGGTACTAATGAAGATATAACCAATCAGCGAGCTGACCATCGGCACCAGGATAAAGGGTATAAGGAATATTGGGTTCAGAACAATGGGCAGCCCAAACATCACCGGCTCGTTAATGTTAAACAGCCCCGGCACAAAAGACATCTTCGCCAGATCGCGGTAATCTGAACGACGCGACGCGATAAAAACCGCGAGCAGCAGTCCCAGCGTCATGCCTGAACCGCCGTAATTGGCAAAGGCATCGTTTATACCCGTCCAGGTAATAGGGTAAGGCGCGCCCCACGTATCGCCGTGCTGCGCCGCCCACGACAGGTTTTCCAGATTGGCCTCGGAAAAAATCGATTCACGGATCGCCGCAATGGTATTGGGTCCGTGGATGCCGAGGAACCACAGCAGATTAGACACTACGCCGAGAATAAGCACCGCAAAGATATTGGTCCCCATATTTTTCAGCGGGGCCTGAATGAGCTTGTAGATCAGGTCGTTCAGCCCTTCCGGAGAAAGCATTAGCAACAGGTAATTGAGAATCGAAAAAAGCATCATCACCACGATGATGGGGATTAACACCTTAAAAGAACGCGCCACCGCGGGTGGAACAGCGTCCGGCATGGTAATGGTGATTTTTGGGTTTTTCGCTAACCGGCAGAATAGTTCGCTGGACAGCATCGCCACGATCACCGCGACAAATAGCCCCTGCGGGCCGAGATATTTGGTGGTCATATAGGTCTGACCACTGATTTCCTGATACGGCGTATACACCACAAAGAAAGCGCCAATGGCGGTCAGACCGCAGAGCAGATCGTCTTCGTGAAAACTTTTAGCCATATTTCTGCCCACCAGGAAAGCAATCAGGATCGACATAATATTCACCGAACCATTCATCACTGGCGTAAAAATAGCCTGCGCCTTCTCAAGGTTGGGGAATATCGCCTTCAGATGGAGCAAGGTTGCCAGAAAACCATCCGGCGATAATATGGCAAAATTGATTAATACAATGATGGAGCTGGCCATCACAATAGGAAACGATAAAATAAACGCATCACGAATTGCAGAGACATGCCGCTGCGAATTCAGTTTAATCGCCACCGGGACAAGGACTTTCTCCATCCCTCGTTCAAACGAGCTCATAAACGACATAATGACTCCTTGCTTTACAAAAACTTATCTCCTTCGGTAGCCACACTTTATTGAACGTTAACCTTTTCTTTTGTTATTTTGATCACATTTAACTACTGCAACCGCAATATTAAAGATATCTTTCACGTAGTAATATATATAAAACAAAAGTAATTAAGACCTCACATTAGCAACATGAATAATTACAGCAAAATTGCTGTAAAATATCAGCTTAAACATAAGCGTTCAGCTAATAACGTTCATTTTCGCTACCCAAACAGCGTTAATGATAAGCAGAAGTCGCCGCTCCTCTGATGGAGGCAGCGACAAGTTTTGATTTACGCTTTACGAAACGATACCAGAGTGACAATAATCCCAACCACTGCGGAGACCGCGCCTGCCAGGAAAACCGATGGGTAGCCGTATGACGTCGCCAGAACTCCCGCCAGCGGGCCGGTGAGTCCCATCGCGATATCCTGGAAGGCCGCGTAGCCTCCCAGTGCCGTGCCACGCACCTGCGGCGGTACGCGCTTCACTACTTCCACACCCAGCGCCGGGAAAATTAGCGAACATCCGGCCCCCGTCAGCGCTGCGCCAGCCATCGCCACCCAGGAGACGGGTGCCAGCCACAGCAGCGCCAGCCCGGCGGTCTCAACCAGCAGCGAGAAAATAGCCACCCTGACGCCGCCCAGACGATCGGGCATCCAGCCAAACAGGATCCGCACCAGCACAAAAGCACCGCCGAATGCGGTAAGCGTAAAGCCGGCCATTGACCAGCCGTTACTGGCGAAATAAAGGGAAATAAACGTGCTGATAACGGCAAACCCGACCCCCTGCAACGCCAGACCTAAGCCTGGCTGCCAGATAAGCCCGACCACGCTCCATAATGAAGGACGCTCCCCGCCGTGCGCAGGCACCTTGCGTACCGTGCCGTTAAAGGCCCAGGCCAGCAGCGGCAGTAACATGGTAACAATCGCCAGCGTGGCAAAACCGTAGCGGTCGTGAATAAACAGCCCCAGCGGCGCACCGGCGGCCAGCGCGCCAAAAATGGCCATCCCATTCCAGGACATCACTTTACCCGAGCGCGCAGGCCCAACCAGCCCCATGCCCCAGGTCAGGGTGCCGGTCAGCAGCTGGCTTTCACCAAAACCGAGGATCAGGCGGCCAATGATAAGCAGGCCAAATTTTGCCATTGGGTCAACAGGCAACAGCGCCGCCAGCAGCCAGGCACCACCCGCTAACGCGCAGGCGAACATGCCCTGCATCACCGAGCGTTTTGCGCCGTACTGATCGGCCAGACGTCCGGCATAGCCACGGGTTAACACGGTCGCAAGAAACTGAATACCTACGGCCAGGCCCACCATGGTGTTGCCATAACCCAGCTCCTGATGCACAAACAGCGGAATGACCGGCAGCGGGATCCCGACCGTCATGTAGGTCAGAAAAACGGCAAAAGCGGTGCGAAAAAGCGCGGTATTTCCCGACGTGGAATTGTTCTGAGGTGTTGCAGATGACATGCATTACTCCTAAATGCGAAGTAAGGCGGGAAGAAGCCACGCCCCCTTCACCCAAATAAACAGGATTAAGGTGCGTTGGATAACGTTAAACGCTTACGCATTATCGCGTTGATAATGTTGGGGCGGAATTTTGCCTGCCGGAAGCGCGGATTGTCAACACTCTACGTCATCATTACTTATCACTGCGGGCAAAAGCGCACTGATCCCCTGAGAGTTAAAGAGCGAAATAGCGCGCTGTTTCTGTTCCGCTGTCAGCTGTCTGAAAATAAAGCGCCACGTATCTTCAAGCGGCAACGTCCCGGCCTCCTCCTCGACCCGACCGTAAACAGGTTCATTAAGCAGCCAGGGGCGGACATACAGGGGAAACAGAGAAATATGGTACTCCCAGGCTTTTGAACCTTTACGCTTGCGAATAAGGTCTGGCTTGTCCTTCGCCAGTTGATTAAGCCGTTCGCGCACCGAGGGCGCTGTTGTAGGATAGCCGGGCAACGCCAGACACTCCTTCACCGTAAACCACTCTTTTGCCATCAGATCGTTTTCCTTTCCCTGATCAAGAATGTTTTTAACTTTTGTGTCACAAAATATAGTCGATGGGCTTGTATTACCCGTTTTGGTCGACAATTCGTCCTGATAAAAAAGAAAGAAACATTCTTTACTAACTTTCTTTTGTGATTTAAGGTGCCTCATTCCTGGCTCAAACAGGTATATCGGCACCGATATAATAGTAAGGATTATTCAATGGAAAGTAAAATCCAGGACTGGCATCGCGCAGATATAAAAAGCGCACTGGAAAAGAAAGGTAAAACGTTGCGCGATTTGTCGCGCGAAGCGGGCCTGTCTCCCGATTCTCTGCGAAATGTTTTCACCCGCCGCTGGGCGAAGGCCGAAGCGATTATTGCCGATGCGCTGGACGTCTCTCCTGAAGTGATATGGCCATCGCGCTATCCCTCCGCTAAAAACGACACGCCTGCTGAAAAACATTTGTCTGGAACTGATTCATAATTTAAATATATATAAGATTAAGCATTATAAATCATATGTAATTACTTCTAACTTTTTTATAACTCGCCCTGCTTCAGCATCTTTTGTAAAAAAGCGCGATCGGCACAGGCGCTTAATAAAACCTGTAACGTAAACACGTAATAGGGATTGTTATGGTCTGGAATAAACGTTCAGCAGGGAATTATGCGAAAGCAAATGCTCATGCTCACTCAATAAGAAAGTGTGCGGAATACACCCGCAAGGCGATTGCGGCGGGAGGTATTAACATTGGGAATACCTTTCATGCGAAAGATTACGGCCCTCTCCTGGAAACCGCAGGATTTAGATCTATCGGACCCTATGAGTCACCGAAGGTCGGTGATGTGGTCGTTATTCAGCCTTATGAAGGCGGTAACCCCAGCGGCCATATGGCTATTTATGATGGGCAGGACTGGTACTCCGATTTTAAACAGCGCGACATGTGGGGAGGCCCAGGCTACAGAGCGGCGCAACCCGCCTACAAAATATACAGGAAAGAATAATGCGAATACTTTTTATGCTGCTGATGATAGTCACTCTCGGTGGCTGTAGTGCTGCTCCTCATGACAGTACTGATACGGTCAGACAGTTTTATCATCACTATATGGCGCGCTACACCGCCGACGACACAACTGCTCTCGATGATTATTCAGATCCACTGTATCAACACTATGTGGCTAACGATGTCATTACCAGGCTGAAATATATCGCCAGTCTTGATGAACAGGAGATCGTCAACTCGGACTATTTTTTATATGTACAGGATTTTTCACCCGCGTGGGCGGCGACGTTCAGAGTAGGAAAAGCAAGCGCATTTCTGGGGGGGGAGCAGGTAGATGTCTGGATCGGCGGTCCGGGAGACCCGGAACAACATCTGAAGGTCTTTACCCGACGAGAAAATGGCACCTGGAAGATTTATCGTGTCAGAGACGAGGGACATCATTACGAGCAGGCCATCTACAGCGCGGGCGCGGTGGCACAGGCAGCGGCGTGGGCCGAGCAGCTAAAAAAAACATAACACCGCCCCAGGTTTCCAGAGTGAGTGCTGATGCCACCCTGCCGGGCTGTAGGTGCATCAGACACTACTTTGCAGCAGAAAAATTAAAGAGCACAACGCAGGCCCAGCTATTATTCAGCGCATGGAGCAGCATCGGGATGAGCAGACCGCCGTTATTGATCCTCACCGTGCACAAAATGGCTGAAAAAATGAAAAGGTAAATGAACGTGCTTACCGCCGAGTACTGAATGTGGATCAGCGCAAATAGCCCGGACGTGACAATGATGCCTGCCGTTTTTGCATAACGCCCCCAGCCAATGCTGCTATTGAGCACAAACCCGCGGAAAATAATTTCTTCGTTAATCGGCGCAAAGAGGCTTATCGCCAGAATAGTTGCCCACTTCACAAAGGGAGTTTGCCGAGGGAGTTCACTAAGCCACGGCTCCGGCTGAGCAAAATAGCCGTGGATATACGTCAGCACAATCAATGCAAATGCAGGCAGCAGAAAATCCTGAAAGGTGAAGCGTCCCAGCGTCAGAAATGCGTAGTGCCGGGAGTATAATTTCCACGCCAGGACGGCGAAAGGGCAAAGGATAACGGCAGTAACAAATGACAATGCCAGCCCTGACTTATAAAGCGCAGTATAACCGGGTAAAAACCATACCAGAAAAAAGCATGCATACCAGCCGATAAACCCTGCCAGGCATGACATTGTATGATTCAGGCGATCTGAGAGGCTATTCATGATGTGTTTTACGGTCCCTGTATTATCTACCCTGAAATGCAAAAAAACTGGCTACATCATATAGCCAGTTTTGTCCTTTTGCGAAAACCGCCCCGCTTACGCTTTCAGCTTGCGCATAACCAGCGTAGCGTTGGTGCCGCCAAAGCCGAAGCTGTTGGACATCACGGTTGTCAGTTCGCGCTCGGTCGGCTCGGTAACGATGTTCAGGCCAGCCGCCTGCTCGTCAAGCTCGTCGATGTTAATGCTCGGCGCGATAAAGCCATGCTCCAGCATCAGCAGAGAGTAGATCGCTTCCTGCACGCCAGCGGCACCCAGAGAGTGACCGGTCATCGCTTTCGTTGCAGAGATAGCCGGAGAGTGGTCACCAAAGACTTCACGGATCGCGCCCAGTTCTTTCACGTCGCCAACCGGGGTGGACGTGCCGTGGGAGTTCAGGTAATCGATAGGGGTATCGACACCGTGCATGGCCATCTGCATGCAACGCACCGCGCCTTCACCTGATGGAGCCACCATATCAGCACCATCAGAGGTTGCGCCATAACCAACGATTTCCGCGTAAATATGCGCACCGCGTGCCAGGGCATGTTCGAGTTCTTCGACCACAACCATACCGCCGCCGCCAGCGATAACAAAACCATCACGGTTGGTGTCATAAGTACGGGACGCTTTTTCCGGCGTGTCGTTGTATTTGGTCGACAGCGCGCCCATAGCGTCAAATTCGCAGGACATTTCCCAGCACAGTTCTTCACCGCCGCCAGCAAATACAATGTCCTGTTTACCCAGTTGGATCTGCTCTACCGCATTGCCGATACAGTGCGCGGAGGTGGCGCACGCGGAGCTGATAGAGTAGTTCACACCGTGGATTTTAAACGGGGTGGCGAGGCAGGCAGACACGCCAGAGGCCATCGCTTTCGTCACGACATAAGGACCCACGGCTTTCAGACCGCGCGGACCGCGCATCGCGTCGGCACCGAAAACCTGGAATCGTGGGGAGCCGCCGCCGGACCCTGCAATCAGGCCAACGCGCGGGTTATTCTGGTAAACCTCATCAGAGAGACCGGCATCAGCAACAGCCTGCTCCATTGAAAGGTATGCATAGATAGAAGCATCGCTCATAAAGCGCACGACTTTACGATCGATGAGGCCAGTGGTATCCAGTTTTACGTTGCCCCAAACGTGGCTACGCATGCCGGCGTCCTTCAGCTCCTGAGAGAAAGTGATCCCTGAACGTCCTTCACGCAGAGATGCCAGGACTTCCTGCTGGTTATTACCGATGCTGGAAACGATGCCCAGGCCAGTAATCACTGCACGTTTCATTCAATACCTCTGTAAGTCCACTATTTAAAGATTCGAATCGCACAATAGCGTACACTTGTACGCCGAACAAGTCCGATCAGCCAAATTATGTTGAAATTTGCTCCGGCCCGCACACATCGCTAAGATCGTGCTACTACCTGTCAGACGAGTAACTTACGTGAAACATAACGCCATACAACCCGCCAACCTTGAATTCAACAATGAGGGTACACCTGTTTCTCGAGATTTTGATGATGTCTATTTCTCAAACGATAACGGGCTGGAGGAGACGCGTTACGTTTTTCTTGAGGGCAATCAGTTACAGGAACGTTTCATCACGCATTCCCGTCCCTGTTTTGTGGTCGCTGAAAGCGGATTCGGGACCGGACTGAATTTTTTAACGTTGTGGCAGGCGTTTGCCGCCTTTCGCAACGCGCATCCGCAGGCAACCCTGCAACGGCTGCATTTCATTAGTTTCGAGAAATTCCCTCTGCGGGCAGAAGATCTGCGGCTTGCGCACCAGCACTGGCCGGAGCTGGCGACCTGGGCGCAGCAGCTTCAGGCCCAGTGGCCGTTGCCGTTTGCCGGATGCCATCGGCTGTTACTGGAGGGGGGGCAGATCACGCTTGATCTGTGGTTTGGCGACATTAATGAACTCACCGATCGGCTGGATGATTCCCTTCAGCAAAGCGTTGATGCCTGGTTTCTGGATGGTTTTGCCCCGGCAAAGAACCCGGATATGTGGACGCCGCAACTGTTTGCTGCCATGGCGCGGCTTGCCCGTCCGGGGGGCACGCTGGCCACCTTCACCTCAGCGGGTTTTGTCCGCCGGGGGTTGCAGGAAGCCGGTTTTACCATGCGCAAACGTAAAGGGTTTGGTCGCAAGCGCGAGATGCTGACGGGCGTGATGGAGCAGACGTCTGCGCCTCTCGCTCACGCGCCGTGGTTCGCCCGCACGGGAACGACCGCGCGTGAGGCAGCAATCATCGGTGGAGGTATCGCCAGTGCGCTACTGACGCTGGCACTCCTGCGTCGCGGCTGGCAGGTGACGCTTTACTGTGAGGATGCCCTTCCCGCTCAGGGCGCGTCTGGTAACCGTCAGGGAGCGCTCTATCCGTTACTCAGCGCTCACGATCGGGCGCTGGCACGCTTCTTTCCGTCTGCTTTCACCTTTGCCCGTCGTCTTTACGATGCCCTGCCCGTCGAGTTCGATCATGACTGGTGCGGCGTGACCCAGACAGGCTGGGACGCCAAAAGTCAGCAGAAGATAGATCAACTGCTGGAAATGGCCCTGCCGCCCGAAATTGCCGTCGCCGTTGACGCTCAGCAGATTGCCCGGACCACCGGCGTCGCCACTGGCTGCGGCGGCGTGCAGTACCCGCTCGGCGGCTGGCTGTGCCCGGCACAGCTCACGGCAGCCGTGCTGGCGCTGGCAGCCCGCCACGGCTTGCGCACCGTCTGGCAAAAGCAGTTGGTCACGCTGAAAAAGGCGGACGGCTACTGGCAGTTAGCGTTTGCGGATGGCGACGAGATGCAGCATAAGGTGGTTGTGCTGGCAAACGGGCACAAAATAACCCGTTTCCCCCAGACGGCAACGCTTCCGCTGTACGCCGTCGGCGGTCAGGTGAGTCATATCCCGACCACGCCGTTGCTCTCCCGACTGCGGCAGGTGCTGTGCTATGACGGCTATCTAACGCCGCAAAACCCTAATAATCAGCAGCATTGTATCGGGGCCAGCTACCATCGCGGGCAGGATGAGATTCAGTACACGCAAGACGATCAGCAGCATAATCGTCAGCGGCTTATTGACTGCTTCCCCGATGCGCGGTGGGCGCAGGACGTGGATGTAAGCGCAGGCGAAGCCCGTTGCGGCGTGCGCAGCGCCACCCGCGATCATTTGCCGATGCTCGGTAACGTACCGGACTACGAGGCTACGCTACGCGCCTATGCCGGGCTGGCGGAGAGCAGAGAAAACGCGGCCAGCGCACCGGTTTACGACGATCTGTTTATGCTGGGCGCGCTCGGCTCACGCGGTTTGTGCAGCGCCCCGCTGGCGGCGGAGGTGCTGGCATCGCAGATGAGCGATGAACCCTTGCCGTTGGATGCGGAGACGCTGGCCGCGCTGAACCCTAACCGGTTCTGGGTGAGGAAATTGTTGAAGGGTAAAAAGGTGAAAACGCCGGTGGAGTGACGGCCGCTCCATCCGCGGATGCCCGGCGGCGCTGCGCTTGCGCGGGCCTACAAGTGGATCTCATCGATTATGAGTGAGGAACACAGGCCGGGTAAGGCGAAGCCGCCACCCGGCATTATTTGCACAGCGCCAGCCGTTATTTAAACTTCGCCTGCTGATATAACGTATCCCACATCCCCAGCACCAGCGACTGATCGCGCGGAGAAAGCTCGCCGGCATGAATTGCGGTTTGCAGACTATTAGTCACCTGGGCGTAAACGGCTTCCGGTGAATGGTCATCGCCACTTTCCAGGTCCGCCACCGCCAGCGTCAGGTGCCCTCGCAGATAACCGCTGGCAAATAACTCGTCATCACTGGCGTGCTCAACCATATCATCAATTAGTGCCAGGATACGTGATTCAAACTCCGCGATCATCTTCTTTCCTCTTGTCTTAACGTGGCTACAGGTCTTCAGGCCACGGGAACTGTTCTGCCGTCAGCGACGGCGTATGATAATACTGTTGTAATGCGTTGATAAAACGTGCCGGACGTTCCGGGATCCCCTGCTCCAGGTAAGCCATCACCTGCGCATGTACGCGACGCTGGAAAACAATCCGATCCGGCTCAAAATCGCCCTCCAGGTTGTCGCAACTGACGTTAAAGGGATAGCCCGCCGCCACGCAGAACAGCCAGTCAAAGGCCTGTGGTTTGACTTCCACATCCTCAAACCTACCCTGAGTGGCCGCATCGCGACCGTCCGGGCAGTACCAGTAACCGAAATCGACCAGTTCACGGCGCGCTTTACCGGCGATGCACCAGTGAGAAATCTCATGCAACGCGCTGGCATAGTAGCCGTGAGCGAAGACGATGCGGTGATACGGCACGCTATCGTCAGCAGGAAGATAGATCGGTTCGTCGTCGCCTTTAATCAGACGGGTATTAAAATCATCGGCGAAGCAGCCGTTAAAAATCTCAATCAGCTGCTCGTAGTTATGCGTACTGTTCATTAGTTCATCCCCAACCAGTGGAGGATCTCCTGTCCGTGGCTGTCATAAAGTAATTTGGCGCTCATTACCGCAGAAACAATGACAATCATCGGGCGGATCAGCGTTTGTCCTTTACTGAGCACCAGTCTCGACCCCATGCGGGCACCGATAAATTGTCCAATCAGCATCACAAAGCCTGTTGCCCAGATGACTTTGCCGCCAAGAATAAAAAGGAGCAGGCCACCCACATTGGATGTGGCATTAAGTACTTTGGCGTGAGCGGTGGATTTGGCGAGGTTATACCCGCACAGCGTGACAAACGCCAGCGCGTAAAACGACCCCGCGCCGGGGCCAAAAAAACCATCGTAGAAGCCCACGCAGCCGCCTGCCACCAGCGCAAACGGCAAGCCATATAAACGACGCTGGCGATCGTCTTCGCCCAGTTTCGGCATCAGTAAAAAATAGAGACCGATGCAGATCACCAGAATCGGCAGGATCTGGCGCAGCAAATCTGCTTTAACAAACTGCACCAGCAGCGCGCCGCTGGTCGACCCGATAAAGGTCATCAGAATATTCAATTTCTGCTCGCCAAGATTCACCACCTTACGGCGAATAAAGTAGAGCGAAGCAGAGAGCGAACCGCCGCAGGCCTGAAGCTTATTAGTGGCCAGCGCCTGTGCAGGCGACATGCCTGCCGCCAGCAGCGCGGGCACCGTCAGTAGCCCCCCGCCGCCGGCCAGCGAGTCGATAAATCCGGCCAGCAGGGCGACAAAAAACATAACCGCCAGCATCAGCGGCGACATCATAAACAGTTGGCTAAACGTATCCATTTACAGTACATGCTCATCCAGTAGCGCCTGACAGGAAGGATGCAGCGGAGGCGGCGTCTTCTTCGCAGGTGGGGTTGTTCCAGGTTTTGCTGGCTCAAACCAGCTTTGCAGTTCGGCTCCACAACCGTCACCCGGCGGCGGCGGTGTCTGATCCTGACATTCCAGACTGTCGGCCGGGCAGCGCAGCCGCACGTGCATATGCGCGCGATGCTGGAACCACGGACGAACCTTATTCAGCCAGTCGCGGTCGGTGCCGGCATCCAGGCAAAGCTGCTGCTTGATAGCCGGATTGACGAAAATGCGTGTCACTTCGGTATCCTGCGCCGCCAGCTTGATCAGGTTGCTGATGTCCGGCTGCCACAGCGATGAGACCACGTGCTTGCCGTCGCGGGAGACGAGGTCCAGCGCCTGCGGCTTCAGAAGCTGCGCTGAGGTCCAGCGCGTTTTCGGCAGTTGCAGAAAGATATCGACATCCAGCCCCGACTGGTGGCTGGCATGGCCGCCGTTAAAGCGCCCGCCCGCTGGCATCCCCATATCGCCAATCAGCACCGTACCCATGCCGAGATTATGTACCCGGCTGGTCAGACGCTGAATAAACAGCAGCAGATCCGGATGGCCGAAGTAGCGACGCTGATCGGTGCGCATCACCTGATAGTCGTCCGATTCAAGCGGTAGCGCCTGCGCACCAATAATGCAGCCGTTGGCAAACGCGCCAATCGACTGCGGACTACCGGGGATCGGCTGGGTAATTTTCTGCCACGGCGTTGCCGCCGGGGCAGCGGCGCTGGCGAGCAGCGTCAGCAGTGCAAGAAGCGCTTTTTTCATGGTTACCAGCGTGGAAGCGTTGTCGTGACGTCAGCGTTTTGCGCGCGCTGACGCATCAGATGGTCCATCAGCACAATTGCCAGCATCGCTTCGGCAATTGGCACGGCACGGATGCCAACGCACGGGTCGTGGCGGCCTTTAGTGATCATCTCCACTTCTTCGCCGCTACGGTTGAGGGTGCGACCCGGCACGGTAATACTGGAGGTCGGCTTCAGTGCGATGTTGGCAACAATCTGCTGACCGCTGCTAATGCCGCCGAGAATGCCGCCCGCGTGGTTGCTCTGGAAACCCGCCTGAGTGATCTCATCGCGGTTCTGACTACCGCGCAGGGCGACTACCTCAAAACCATCGCCTATTTCGACCCCTTTCACCGCGTTAATGCTCATTAGCGCGTGGGCAATGTCGGCATCCAGACGATCGAATACCGGCTCACCCAGCCCCGGCGGCACGCCATCCGCGACGACAGTGACTTTTGCGCCAATAGAGTCGCCCTCTTTTTTCAGGCCGCGCATCAGCTCATCCAGCGCCTCGATGTTATCCGGATCGGCACAGAAGAACGGGTTCTGCTCAACCTGATCCCAGTCTTTGATCGCCAATGGAATATCGCCCATCTGGGTCAGGCAGCCGCGAATAACAATGCCGAATTTTTGCGCCAGGTATTTTTTGGCGATCGCCCCTGCCGCTACGCGCATGGCCGTTTCGCGGGCGGAAGAACGCCCGCCGCCACGATAGTCGCGCAGACCGTATTTTTGCTCATAGGTATAGTCAGCATGCCCCGGACGGAACAGATCTTTGATAGCACCGTAATCCTGCGAGCGTTGATCGGTATTTTCGATCAGCAGACCAATACTGGTCCCGGTGGTCACCCCTTCAAAAACGCCGGACAGAATTTTGACCTGATCCGGTTCGCGGCGCTGGGTGGTGTAGCGCGAGGTGCCTGGACGGCGGCGGTCCAGGTCGTGTTGCAGATCGGCTTCGGTCAGCGGAATGCCCGGTGGCACGCCATCCACGATGCAACCAAGCGCCAGACCGTGAGATTCACCGAAAGTGGTTACGCGAAAAAGTTGTCCAATACTGTTTCCTGCCATCACGGCTCCGTTATCGTTGTTGTGTTGTTGAGCGCCAGATTAGTCTTTGTAGATGCTGAAATATTCGCGCGCCGCCACCAGCTGCGCTTTGGTCAGCATAAAGACGCCGTCACCGCCGTTATCAAACTCCAGCCAAGTGAACGGCACATCCGGGTATTGTTCCATCAGATGTACCATGCTGTTACCCACTTCACAAATCAGAATGCCGTCGTCAGTGAGATAGTCCGGGGCGCAGGCGAGGATGCGACGCGTCAGCTTCAGACCGTCGCTGCCGGAGGCGAGGCCCAGTTCCGGCTCGTGGCGATACTCATTCGGCAGATCGGACATATCTTCCGCATCAACATACGGCGGATTGGTGACGATCAGATCGTACTGCAACGCCGGCAGGTCGCGGAAGAGATCGGAACGGATCGGCGTCACCTGATTGATCAGACCATGTTCTTCAATATTGTGCTCGGCCACCGCCAGCGCTTCCGGCGAAATATCAACCGCATCCACTTCGGCTTCCGGGAACGCATACGCACAAGCGACGGCGATACAGCTGCTGCCGGTACACATATCGAGAATGTGCTGCGGCGCATGGCTAATCAACCCGGCAAAGCGGTTGTTAATCAGCTCACCGATTGGCGAACGCGGCACCAGCACGCGCTCGTCGACGTAGAATTCGTGGCCGCAGAACCACGCTTTATTCGTGAGATAGGCGACCGGAATACGCTCGTTGACCCGGCGGATCACCCGCTCCACGATGCGGTGTTTTTCGCTGGAGGTCAGGCGCGCGCTGCGCATATCTTCCGGGATATCCAGCGGTAGCCAGAGCGTCGGCAGTACCAGTTGCACGGCTTCATCCCACGGGTTATCGGTGCCGTGGCCGTACCAGATATTTGCCGCGCTGAAGCGGCTAACCGACCAGCGCAGCATGTCCTGAATGGTTTGCAGCTCGTTTACCGCTTCATCAACAAAAATTTTATCCATCGTGCTCTCCAGGGCATGCTCGCATTAAATTCGGCGGCTAGTTTGCCACGAAGACGGTGATAAATCAGCATTCACGCGCGGTCGAAACGGGGAAAAAATGCGTTTTCGCTGAACAGGCCGCCCCGGAGTCGGGTAAACTACCCGAAAGTATTGATGAGACTGTGAAATGAAAAAGAAAGAACCACTGACCGGGGAGGATAAGGCACTGTTCCGTCAGTTGATGACCGGCACGCGCCAGATTAAGCAGGACACCATTGTTCATCGCCCCATCCGTAAAAAAATCACCGAAGTGCCGGTAAAGCGGCTAATTCAGGAGCAGGCCGACGCCAGCCATTTCTTTTCCGATGAATTCCAGCCGTTGCTGAATACCAACGGGCCGGTGAAATACGTGCGCGAGGATGTCAGCCATTTCGAGCTGAAAAAGCTGCGGCGCGGGGATTACTCACCTGAACTGTTTCTGGATCTGCACGGATTAACGCAACAACAGGCGAAGCAGGAGCTGGGCGCGCTGATTGCGGCCTGCCGCCGCGAGCATGTTTTTTGCGCCTGCGTTATGCACGGCCACGGTAAACATATTCTGAAGCAGCAAACGCCGCTGTGGCTGGCTCAGCATCCACATGTGATGGCCTTTCATCAGGCGTCAAAAGAGTACGGCGGAGATGCCGCATTGCTGGTATTGATTGAAGTGGAAGAGTGGCAGCCACCGGAGCTGCCATAGCGTTCTGGCGGGTTGCTTAAACGCTTCCCGCCGCGAATCAGATCGCTTTTGGCATCTTCAGATTGCAGGGGTTCATCTGCCAGTTGAAAGTACCTTTGCCGTCAGCATCAAGGGTAACGCTGGCAATCGCCGAGGTGGAGAACATCGGCGGCGTTTCGCCAGGGCAGAGTTCAGCCACCAGATAGCCGACCAGCGGCAGGTGAGAGACCACCAGTGCCGACGTTACGCCTTCATCGGCCAGCATCTGAAGATACGCATGAACCTGACCGACATCGCCGCCGGGCGTAAGCTCGGGCAGCACATCGACTTTTGCAGGCAGGTGCATACACTCCCCTACCACATCCAGCGTTTGTTCAGCGCGTAAATACGGGCTGACCAGAACGCGTCCAATATTCACTTTTTGACCTTTCAGCCAGGTTGCCATCAGACGGGATTCATCACAACCACAGTGGGTTAATGGACGAGCCGAGTCGCTGGCAGCCTCGAGAGCTGCGTCGCCGTGACGCATGATAAAAACTTGCATATTGCACCGCTTTTGTTAACCAGAAGCACCCAGATTTTCCGCAGAGGACATCACATTCATGCAGAAAGCCAGGTGGCCGGGCATTGTGCCTTATCCGTTTGCTCAATGAAACGCTGTGTTTTACCTTAATGGCATAAGTATAGTCAATCAGTGTTTACAAAATAACCGAATGACTCTTTACAGCGCTATCACTCTCTTATTTGACCCTCAATTTCCGGGTCAGTTTCCTTACGCGACCAAAAGGTCTGTCGTTGCTCCGCCATGCGTAACAAGGCATCGCACGGGGTAAAACGTGGACCATACTGGGCGGCAAGACGTTGCAGAACCGCAACCACTTCATTAGCCCCCAGCGTATCCATATAGCGGAATGGCCCTCCCAAAAATGGGGGGAAACCAATGCCAAAAACGGCACCGATATCACCATCACGCGCACTGCGGATAATATCTTCCGCATAGCACCGCGCCGCCTCATTTAGCATCATCATGACGCATCTTTCACTCATTTGTTGGGGTGAGAGTGCGCTGCTCTGCCCGGTGGCTCCAATCAGCGGGTAAATCGCCGGGTCGGGCTGCTTTTTGCTTTTACGCCCTTTTAGCGGGTAAAGATAGAAACCCCGGCCATTTTTTCTGCCTTTGCGATCGTCGTTCAAAATTGCGCTAATAATGTTTGCCGGCGGGCTAAAACGTTCTCCATATGCCGCCTCCAGCACCGGAATAATCTTCGTTCCGGTATCAATGCCGACCTCATCAAGTAGCTGGACAGGGCCAACCGGGAAGCCAAATTTTACCAGCGCGCGATCAACCTGGTCGATTTTCGCGCCTTCCGTCAGCAGACGCATGGCTTCATTGATATAGGGTGCGAGAATGCGGTTAACATAAAACCCGGCTTTATCGGCCACCACTATCGGCGTTTTACCCTGTTTTTTCGCCAGCTTGACGGTGGTGGCAATAGTTTGCGGCGAGGTGGTCGCATGGGGGATCACCTCCACCAGCGGCATTTTTTCTACCGGACTGAAAAAGTGCAGGCCGATCACCTGCTGCGGACGTGCAGCCTGCGCGGCAATATCGCTGATAGGCAACGAGGAGGTATTAGAGGCAAAAATGGTCGTCGGCGCGCAGTGAGTTTCAACCTCCGCCACCATCTGCTGTTTTAGCGCCAGATCTTCAAATACCGCTTCAATCACCACATCGCGATGGCGAAAGCCGTGATAGGTCGTCGTGCCAGAAATTAACGCCATCTGGCTGTTACGCTCAGCCGGTTTGAGATGGCGACGGCGGACTTTGGTATCCAGCAATTCCCAACTGTATTTCAGCGCGTGGTTAATACCCTGCGGCTTGATATCTTTGATCCGCACCGGCAGTTTGCCTTTGCTGGCGGTGACATGGGCAATGCCGCCGCCCATTAACCCACCGCCGAGTACGCCGACTGACCGCAGCGGCCCCGCTGACGCCTGCGCGCCCGGATCTTTTTTAACGTCTGTGCTGGCAAAGAAAATGGCCCGCAGCGCGCTTGACTGCGGCGTCATCGCCAGTTCACCAAAGGCGCGCGCTTCGGCGTCATAGCCGCTGCTGCTGCCCTGACTTAACCCGGTTTCAATGACCTGTAAAATCCGCTCGGTCGCCGGATAGTTGCCCTGGGTTTTATGCGCGGTTTTTTTGCCCACCACGCGAAACAGTACGTTACGGCCTAAAGGCCCGGCCAGGATACGCTCGCGCACCGGCAGGCGACGGGACGGACGCCCTTTTTTAGCCATTTCTACGGCGGCATCCAGCAATATGGAGACCGGCACCACTTCATCGACAAGGCCCACCTTTAACGCCTGCCGCGCTCTGAGTTGTTTCCCCGTCAGGATCATCTCCAGCGCGGTACTGACGCCAATCAGCCTCGGCAGACGCTGAGTCCCGCCGGAGCCGGGCAGCAGCCCAAGCTGCATTTCCGGCAAGCCGAGCACGGTTTTGGGATCGTCAGTACAGATCCGCGCATGGCAGGCCAGCGCCAGCTCGAGGCCACCGCCCAGACAGGCTCCGTTAATAGCGGCGACTACCGGGATGGGCAACGCATGGATGTCCGCCATGATTTGCTGCCCCTGACGCGCCAGGGTTTCCGCCTCCTGCGCCGTTTTGCAGTTGCCGATCATATTGATATCGGCCCCGGCAATAAAATTGTCGTCTTTCGCGGAAATGAAGACCACGCCAATCAAGGCTTTGTTATCGCGGATTTGCTTGAGGATAGCGCGTACCTGATGACCAAATTCCGCCTTCAGAGTATTCATTTTTTCGCCGGGCACGTCGATAGTGATTACCGCAATGTTGTCCGCCCGCACGCTGAGGGTAAACGCTGATGTCATCTCCATTATTCGGCCTCCAGAACCATTGCCGCGCCAAGACCACCTGCCGCACAGGCAGTCACTAAACCAAATCCGCCGCCGCGTCGACGAAGTTCATGCAGCGTCTGGGTGATCATCCGCGCCCCGGTGGCGGCGAAAGGATGACCATAGGCAATCGATCCCCCCAGCACGTTAAACTTACTGTCATCCACTTCCCCCGTGGCCTGGGTTCTTCCCAGCACCTCGCGGGCAAAGCGGTCACTGGCGAGCATTTTCAGGTTGGTTAAGGTCTGCGAAGCAAAAGCTTCATGCATATCGAACAGGGTTAAATCGGCGAGCGTTAAGCCTGCGCGCTCCAGTGCCAGCGGCGTGGCCCATGCCGGGCCGAGTAGCATATCCTGCCAGACGTCGATGGCGGTGAAAGCGTAACTACGCAGGTAGCCGAGCGGCACCAGCCCCAGCTCTCTGGCGCGCGATTCGGTCATCAGGATCACTGCCGCCGCACCGTCGGTTAAAGGGGTACTGTTCGCCGCCGTCACCGTCCCGTGTTTACGATCGAACGCCGGACGCAGTTTGGCATAGTCAGCCAGAGAAGAATTGGTGCGCACGTTATTATCGCGCTCAACGGGATCGCGGTATGGCGGTGCATAAGCCGTCATCACTTCGTCTGCCAGCTTACCCTCTTCCCACGCGCGAGCGGCGAGCTGGTGCGATCGATGCGCCAGCGCATCCTGTTCTTCACGCGTGATCCCCCAGCTTTTCGCCATCTGTTCCGCCGTATCGCCCATGCGCAGGCCGGTCGAATATTCGGCGACCGCAGGCGGCACCGGCAGCAAATCACGTAAGCGCAGGCGGGAAAAGAGTTGCAGGCGCTGGCTCAGGGTGCGGGCTTTATTCGTATCCACCAGCGTGCGGGCCAGTTTTTTACTGACGCCAATCGGTAAGACAGAAGAAGAGTCCGCACCACCGGCGATCCCGGCGCGAATAGTTCCGGCCATCAGGCTTTCCGCCACGTTTGCCACCGCCTGAAAACTGGTGGCACAGGCACGGCTGACGCTATAAGCATCGGTATGCACGCTCATGCCGGTACCAAGCACGATTTCACGGGCGATATTCGGCGCTTCCGGCATCTGCACTACCTGACCGAATACCAGTTGTTCGATGATTTCTGCTGGAATTTCACTGCGAGCCAGCATCTCACCGACCACCATTTTTCCCAGATCGATAGCCGGAACGCCGTGAAAGGCGGTTGCCTGGCGGACAAAGGGGGTCCGTAACCCGGAAACAATGGCAATGCGATCGCCCTGACGGGTGACAAGCGGTAGTGCCTGACTCATAACGCTCCCCTGTTAACAAAAATAAATCAAGTGGTCTGACCTGAACATAGTCTTAACCATTTTTTTACATTTCGCCAAGCGGAGGTGGAGAAAAGTGGGAGCTAAAACACACGGATAGAAAAGAAAACGCCTCCGCAGAGGGAGGCGCTGAAAGGAGGTTTAACGCAGGCCGAGCTGGAAAATGAGCGTTTCGGCTTCGCAGGCAAACTGGAAGTCGATATCCAGTTTTACGCCTTCAGCCACATCGGTAAAGTTTGAGGTAATCTGGCATGGCTCAGACTCAACGCCGCGTGCTCTTTCAGTCAGCGCTGCCAGCGTCTCTTCTGCGTCAGCGCGGTTAGCGAATACCCGGCTGTAAGACGCGGTGCAGTCGGTATTGTCCATAATGGTACCAACATCCATACAGCAGCAAACCGGAGTTTCATCAGCACTACATTTACTCATTGTAGATTTCCTCTTTCTATAACACCTGAACACTATTGCGTCTATTTTACGCTCTACAACTGAGGGTCTCCAGTCGTTAATTTCCTGTAAGCGGATTAGTGATGAAAATCACATTTAAAAATGATCTAAAACAAAATTCGCCATCATTAGAAGCGAGCAAAGGGGGTAAATTTGCCAGCGGGATCGCGTTTCTTAGATCATATTCGAAAAAATTTAGAAACATACTTGCAACATACCATCTGGTCAGACCTATACTCTCGTCACTGGTCTGCTTTCTCTGCCGTACAACAGACCCTACACTTCGCACTTCGTTACACCATGTAACTTTTTTAAATAAAAAATAACTCAATGAGGTTATGGTCATGAGCCAGAAAACCCGGTTCACCAAGTCTGCTCTCGCAGTGGCAGTGGCAATCGTTTCAACTCAAGCCTGGTCAGCAGGCTTCCAGCTAAATGAATTTTCTTCCTCTGGTCTTGGCCGCGCGTATTCAGGCGAAGGCGCTATTGCCGATGACGCCGGAAACGTCAGCCGTAACCCCGCTCTTATTACCATGTTTGATCGCCCTACCTTTTCCGGCGGCGCGGTTTTTGTGGACCCGGATGTGAACGTATCGGGCCGCTCTGCTGTTGGTAATGACGCCAGCCAGGATAATATTGCGCCGACCGCATGGGTACCGAACCTGCACTTTGTTGCCCCGATTAATGATCAATTTGGCTGGGGCGCTTCCGTCACTTCCAATTATGGTCTGGCAACTGAATTTAATGACAGTTTTGCCGCAGGTTCGATGGGCGGGAAAACCGATCTTGAAACACTGAATCTGAATTTAAGCGGCGCTTACCGCTTAAATAATAGCTGGAGCTTCGGCCTCGGTTTTGATGCCGTCTATGCACGAGCAAAAGTAGAACGTTATGCTGGCGACCTGCCGCAAATTATCGGCGCGAATATTCCTGCGCTGGTGCGTTCCGGCCAGCTTACGCCGCAGCAGGCAGCCGCGGTTGGCGCGCAGGCGGGTGGGATTAGCCGCGATACACAAATTGCGCATCTGAAAGGCGACGAGTGGGGCTTCGGCTGGAACGCCGGTATTCTGTATGAAGTTGATAAGAACAACCGCTATGCCCTGACCTACCGCTCAGAAATTAAAGTCGACTTTGATGGCGACTATAAGAGCAGTCTCCCGGCGACGCTGAATCCGGTCAATGCCGCGCTGGGCCTCGGTCTGCCATACGGCACCGGCGGTTCAACTATCGACGGTTCACTTAGCCTGCATCTGCCTGAAATGTGGGAAGTCTCCGGCTATAACCGCGTCGCGCCGAAATGGGCCGTTCACTACAGCCTGGCCTATACCAGCTGGAGCCAGTTCCAGGAGCTGAAAGCCAAAGGTAACGGCGGTAATACCCTGTTCTACAAAGATGAAGGCTTTAAAGACGCCTACCGTATCGCGTTAGGCACAACCTATTATATGGATGATAACTGGACCTTCCGCAGCGGTATCGCTTTTGATGACAGTCCGGTTCCGGCAGATCAGCGCTCCATCTCTATTCCTGACCAGGATCGTATGTGGCTGAGCGCCGGTACGACCTACGCCTTTAATAAAGATGCGTCGGTGGATGCGGGTGTTTCTTACATGCACGGCCAGCACGTTAAATTTGAAGAAGGTCCATACCAGTTCAAATCTGAAGGTAAAGCCTGGCTGTACGGCGTTAACTTCAACTACGCGTTCTAATTTTTTGCCCGGCGGCGTCCGTCGCCGGGTTTATTTCATCATTTTGCTAATCAGGGCGCTAAATTGCTCGCGCTCCCCGGCACTCAGTTTCGTCAGAAACGCCTCATCGACACCGTCACCTACCGGCCTGCTTTTCTCCAGTAAACGCTTCCCCGCATCTGTCAGGAACACAAACCGACGACGTTTGTCTGAAGGATCATGCTCCCGGCGCACCAGACCACGGCTTTCCATGCGGCTAAGCATCTCCGCCAGCGTGGCTTTGGTACTCACCGCCGCTTCCGTCAGCGCCACTTGTTCAATGCCCTGATGCTCTTCAATGGCACGCATCACGGCATATTGTGGTTTGGTCAGTTCAGGCAAGTCGTGCTGCCAGCGGGCGGTGTGTTGCTGAAAGAGCTGGCGTAAAAGATGAAAAGCTTCATCCCGTAATTTCATGATTGCTCCCTCGCAAGTGCTTTCTTTTATCATAACGTTTTAGGTCCTCAATAATCACCCTTCGCATATTGATTAAACGTGCGCGTCGGAGGTCAACATGTTGCCAGCCAGGGAATTGAGGTGTAATTTCTGTAAATAAAGTTCGCATACGAACAATGAGGATACTCTGCAGGTGGCCCTGCTGAGTTTTTCACAGGAGAATAAACAATGGCTTTCGATGACTTACGCAGCTTTTTGCAGGCGCTGGATGACCAGGGGCAACTGCTGAAAATCAGTGAAGAGGTCAATGCCGAGCCGGATCTGGCCGCTGCCGCCAATGCGACGGGCCGTATCGGCGACGGCGCACCCGCACTGTGGTTTGACAATATTCGTGGTTTCACCGATGCCCGTGTGGCCATGAATACTATCGGCTCCTGGCAGAACCATGCGATTTCGCTGGGATTAGCGATGAACACGCCGGTGAGAAAACAAATCGACGAGTTTATCCGCCGCTGGGACAACTTCCCCGTAGCACCGGAACGCCGCGCAAATCCGCCCTGGGCGGAGAACACCGTTGACGGTGATGCTATCAACTTGTTCGACATCCTGCCGTTGTTCCGCCTCAACGATGGCGACGGCGGTTTCTATCTCGATAAAGCCTGCGTCGTCTCGCGCGATCCACTCGATCCGGATAATTTTGGCAAGCAGAACGTCGGCATCTACCGTATGGAAGTCAAAGGCAAGCGCAAACTTGGCCTGCAACCGATCCCGATGCACGATATTGCGCTGCATCTCCATAAAGCGGAGGAGCGCGGCGAAGATTTGCCGATTGCCATCACCCTCGGTAACGATCCGATCATCACGCTGATGGGCGCCACGCCGCTGAAATACGATCAGTCTGAATATGAGATGGCGGGCGCGTTACGCGAAAGCCCCTACCCGATTGCCACCGCGCCGCTGACCGGCTTTGACGTGCCGTGGGGATCGGAGGTGATCCTCGAAGGGGTGATCGAAAGCCGTAAACGTGAAATCGAAGGGCCGTTCGGCGAATTTACCGGTCACTACTCGGGTGGTCGTAACATGACCGTGGTACGTATTGATAAAGTCTCTTATCGCAACAACCCGATTTTTGAGTCGCTGTATCTGGGGATGCCGTGGACGGAAATCGACTACCTGATGGGACCTGCTACCTGCGTGCCGTTGTATCAGCAACTGAAAGCCGAGTTCCCGGAAGTGCAGGCGGTCAACGCCATGTACACCCACGGCCTGCTGGCCATTATCTCCACCAAAAAACGCTACGGCGGCTTTGCTCGCGCGGTTGGCCTGCGCGCCATGACCACGCCGCACGGCCTGGGTTACGTCAAAATGGTCATTATGGTCGATGAAGACGTTGACCCGTTCAACCTGCCGCAGGTGATGTGGGCGCTCTCCTCAAAGGTCAACCCGGCGGGAGATTTGGTGCAACTGCCGAACATGTCGGTACTGGAACTCGACCCCGGTTCAAGCCCGGCGGGGATCACCGACAAACTGATTATCGACGCCACCACCCCGGTTGCGCCGGACAACCGTGGCCACTACAGCCAGCCGGTGCAGGATCTGCCTGAAACCAAAGCCTGGGCTGAAAAACTGACCGCTATGCTGGCTAACCGTAAGTAAGGAGGAAAAGATGATTTGTCCACGTTGCGCCGATGAACATATTGAAGTGATGGCGACATCGCCGGTAAAAGATGTCTGGACGGTATACCAGTGCCAGCACTGCCTGTACACCTGGCGCGATACCGAACCGCTGCGCCGCACCAGCCGCGAGCATTATCCTGAAGCGTTTCGCATGACGCAGAAAGATATCGATGAATCGCCGATGGTGCCGAGCATTCCACCATTGCTGGCGGCGGATAAACGCTAACAAAAAGGCCGCAAACGGTCAGGTTTGCGGCCTTTCGTTTATTCTGAGTCGATATCTTTCAAATCGCCTTCAATCGCCTTCGCGTTCGGGTTTTCCTGCGGCTTCAGCTTACCACCGTTAGCGATAAAGTCATGACGCTGGAAGTAGGCTTCACGCACCATGATATATGGGTCGGAAGACTGACGCAGCAGACCGTCTGAATCCAGCAGTTGCGCGCGGGTTTCTACGCCTTCCACTGCCCATTTACCCACTGACAGCGGCCATGTCAGCCAGGAGAGTACCGGATAGGTGGTATCCGCCATATCGCCGACGTCTTCACGCAGGGTAAAGCTGCCGTAGAAGGGAAGCTGCAAATAAGGACCATAACCCACGTCATAATGACCGAGCGTACTACCAAAACGGTGCGGTTCAACACGCTGTAGTTTCGGGTTCGCCATCCCGGCAACGTCGATAAAGCCGCCCATTCCTAATATCGTGTTCAGGAAGAAGCGGGTGAAATGCACCATCCCCTGATACGGATCGCCCTGCAGGAAGTAGTTAACCATCGTCGCCGGCTCTTCAAGGTTGCCGGTGAAATTTCCCAGGCCGGTACGCGCAGGTTGCGGCACATAATCGCGCCACGCCACCGCGACAGGACGCAGAACATACGGGTCCACCACGTTAAAGTTGAAATCGTACATGGTGCGGTTAAATCCTTCGAAAGGATCTGAACGCCCCTGTTGGTCCCCGGAGCTTGCGCAGCCCACCAGTAAAGTAGCGCCCACTGCAAGCGCCGACAGCCGAAAATTCATAGATGTCTCCCTGTAAAATATGGCTATCGCTGTTTGCCATCTGACGGAACGGGTGAAAATCCGCCTCATCGCATGCAAGTGATTGTATCAGCACGTTTCACGATGTCTACGCACGCAGGCAATATGGCTGCGACCTGCATTCAGCATAGCCTGTATTTGGCGGTCTGGTTTCACCAAAGAGTGTAAACATACGCAGAAACATTCTTAACACTATTTATGCTTTCAGACCAAAAAAAATCGTCTTGTTCCGCATCCTCGTTTCCGCGCAAAGCCGCTACGCTTAGAAGATATTTTCGAAGCAGGTGAAACGCATGGACAAGTTAGAAGAAGAAAAAATTGGTAAAGAGGAAGACGACCACGCGGTTGAGAGCGACGAAAAATCGCAGGGTAAAGACATTGAAGTTGATGAGGACCGACTCCCCTCCCGTGCGATGGCAATCCACGAACATATTCGCCAGGACGGAGAAAAGGAGCTGGAGCGCGATGCGATGGCCCTGCTGTGGTCAGCCATTGCCGCCGGCCTGTCGATGGGGGCATCGCTTCTCGCCAAAGGCATTTTTCACGTTCAGCTTGAAGGCGTGCCGGGCGGTTTTCTGCTGGAAAACCTGGGCTACACCTTCGGCTTTGTGATTGTCATCATGGCGCGCCAGCAGCTCTTTACGGAAAACACCGTGACGGCGGTGCTGCCGATTATGCAAAGCCCTACCTTGCGTAATATCGGCCTGCTGCTAAGGCTGTGGGGCGTGGTACTGCTGGGTAACCTGATCGGCACTGGCATCGCCGCCTGGGCATTTGAATATATGCCGGTGTTTGACGAGCCGACTCGCGATGCCTTTGTAAAAATCGGTATGGACATCATGAAAAACACGCCGTTTGAGATGTTTGCCAACGCCATTATCTCCGGCTGGATTATTGCCACTATGGTGTGGATGTTCCCTTCCGCAGGCTCGGCAAAAATCGTGGTCATTATCCTGATGACCTGGCTTATCGCCCTGGCGGATACCACGCATATCGTGGTGGGCACGGTCGAGGTGCTGTATCTGGTGTTTAACGGCACCCTGCCCTGGCAGGAGTTTTTCTGGCCTTTCGCCCTGCCGACGCTTGCCGGTAACATCTGCGGCGGCACCTTTATTTTCGCCCTGCTCAGCCACGCGCAGATCCGCAATGACATGAGCAACGCGCGTAAGGCGGAAGCAAAGGCACAGGCCAAAGAGCGGGAAAAAGAGGCTAAACAAGGCTGAATGGCGACTCTTTAAGCAGTCAGGCGTGCAGATGCTTAACGCAGGAACGATTTACCGTTATACTCTTGCCGCCTTGTCCCCTTAGTTAAATGGATATAACGAGCCCCTCCTAAGGGCTAGTTGCAGGTTCGATTCCTGCAGGGGACACCATAGTGACTCTTTCTGCCTTCTACGAACACCTCTCACCATGCGTCACACAGGGCTCCAGCCCGTTTCTCATTTTTATCTATTTCCAGTAAAGCGTCCCCCGGCCACGAACAGAAGCGTCACTTAACGTTAGAATTTCATGAGTGCCCTATCCCTTGACCAACATGAAAACGATACAATAAACGCGAAAAAAATTTCCCTGATCCGAAACTGCAAACCGGGCTGAATCATTAATTAAATCAATAAATACATATTAGTTTATATTTTATATTTATAGAATACATATTAATTTATATTTTATATTTATAGTTTGATGAAATTTCAAACACACCAACTTGATTTTAAAAAAAGCACTTTGACATAAGTTATCACAAAGAGTAATATCCCGAAGGATATAATATATTAATAATTTTTTTATTAAACCACTTTATAAATAACAGCGCTGGTTCATTTATTAACTCTTTTATTTAGAAAGTGGAGGGCAAATTTTGAAATTACAATACCAGAAAGGGATTTTAGCAATTGGCGCACATCCAGATGATATTGAACTAGGATGTGGTGCATCGTTGGCGCGTCTAATCGCAGAAGGCTATTATGTTATCGCAGTTGTAATGACAGCAGGCACCAGCGGTTGTAATAAAGATGTTGACCGTCACAATGAGTCCAAAATGGCGCTGTCATTCCTGGGGTGTCAGCAAATTGTGCACCTGGATTTTGAGGATACGCGAACATCACAACAGCTTGATGAAATGATTAAAGCGCTGGAGGACGTGATCAAACATCGTTTCCCTCCCCAGGTTAGACTCATCCGCGCCTATACGATGCATGACAACGATCGCCATCAGGATCACCGTGCCGTACATAAGGCTTCTATTGTTGCCTGTCGTAATATACCGCAGATACTGGGTTATGAAACACCTAGTACCTGGCTTACGTTTATTCCACAGGTTTTTGAGAATGTTAGTGAGGAAAAATTCACTAAAAAAGTGCAGGCCATTTCTTTACATCAAAGTCAACAGCATCGTGATTATATACAATCTGAACGCCTGCGTACTGTAGCTCAATTTCGCGGTCAGCAGGCTGGTTGTAACTTGTGTGAAGGTTTTGTTGTTCATAAAATGATTCTCTAAGAAAATATGAAAACTATTATTTTTATTATGATGAGTATCGGTGTGCTGCTTTGGTTTGTCACGACACTACGACGTAAACCCAGCTTAAATAAAAACAGCATTGATGCGATTATCCCAGCATACAATGAAGGACCGTGCCTGGCGCAATCGCTGGAAAACCTGCTATTAAACCCTTATTTCCACCGAGTTATTTGTGTTAACGACGGTTCAACAGATAATACAGAATCTGTCATGCAGCAAGTAAAAGAAAAATGGGGCGATCGCTTTATAGCCGTAACCCAAAAAAATACCGGTAAAGGCGGGGCTTTAATGAATGGTCTTAACTACGCGACCTGCGCCCAGGTTTTTCTCAGCGATGCCGATACCTATGTCCCTCCGGATGAAAATGGAATGGGATTTATGCTGGCAGAGATTGAGCGTGGTGCCGACGCTGTTGGTGGCATACCCTCGACCCATTTACAGGGTGCGGGTATCCTGCCTCACATACGCGCCACTGTAAAATTGCCTATGATCGTCATGAAAAGAACGTTGCAGCAACTATTGGGCGGTGCACCTTTTATCATCAGCGGCGCATGTGGGATGTTTCGCACAGAGGTCCTGCGTAAATTCGGCTTTTCCGATCGAACAAAAGTCGAGGATCTCGATTTAACGTGGACGCTGGTCGCCCAGGGCTATCGTATTCGGCAAGCTAATCGCTGCGTTGTCTATCCACAAGAGTGCAATACATTACATGAAGAGTGGAAACGCTGGCGTCGCTGGATCGTTGGTTATGCCGTCTGTATGCGATTACATAAGTCATTACTTTTGAGTCGGTTTGGTATTTTTAGTATCTTACCAATGGTATTGGTCGTTCTATATGGCATTTTTATTTATATTACGACATGGACTCGTATCACTATAGATATTGGTCCACACGGAATTATCTTTTCGCTTTTTCCTTTAATCTGGATGGGAGTGGTATGTTCCATAGGTGCTTTTAGCGCATGGTACCACCGTTGCTGGCAATTAATATTGCTGGCACCTTTCTCGGTTTTTTATGTACTTCTGGCCTATTCAATTTGGATTATCTATGGATTTATTGCCTTTTTTACTGGACGTGAACCACTCCGCGACAAGCCCACTCGCTATGCCACCACGTTGGTGGCAGCGCCAGGAAATTATTCCCTGCCAACTCCCGGTAGCGCTGAAGAGTTATCTGAAGCTTAATCAAACGGATAGCAAAGAGATATCAATAGCGTCAGGGGTTATTATTGATGAGAGCGCAGGTGAAGTTCTTATAGGTTCTGGTACACGAATATGCCATGGGGCTGTCATTCAGGGACCGGCGATAATAGGTGCGAACTGCCTGGTTGGCAACTATGTTTTCATTCGCCCTGGCACAATGCTTGGCAACAATGTCCGTGTAGGTTTTGCAACAGAAATAAAAAATGCATTGATTGAATCAGAAACGGTCATTGGTCCCCAATGTTTCATTTCTGATTCGGTTATTGACCGAGAAGTCTATATTGGTGCACAGGTAAGAACCAGTAACCATCGACTGGATCATAGCGCTATACATGTTCACATAAATGGAGAACATATCAATACCGGTTTAGAAAAACTGGGGTGCTACATTGGCCCACGGACACGAATTGGTGTTCAGGTCATTATTTTACCTGGCCGTTATATCATGGCAGATACGTTAGTTGGACCACGAATTACTATTGAGCACAATCTCAAAAAAGGAAAATATATCCTTAAACAAGAGATCCTCCAGACTGAAGGTGAAAAATAGTGAAAAGGATTTTATATACGTCAATTGCTGTTGGCTTACTCACTGCCACCGCTGAAGCAAAAGACTTAAGCTTAACAGCCGGGTATAATTTTACTGACTATTCAGGAGTTCATGGCACTCGTCATATTTCGTCGGTTGAAATAAAAAATAAACTCGAGTCCGGAGCGGCCGTATTTAATATTTCCCAGGGTAAACGCGACTATGGTCAAGGAGAATCCTGGGATGCTTTGCAGGGTCGGGGAACACTTTGGTATAACTGGAATCCATGGTTATCAAGTAAAACAGGGATCGCGATCGCCGAAAATACGCCAGTATTCAGCCGTAAAGATTTACAGCAGGATATCAGCCTGAAATTAATCCCTCAAACGCTATTGACCTTTGGTTATCGCTATGCAAATTACTTTGACGATACGAATATGAATGCCTGGTCTGGAGGTTTTTCGCTTTACACCGGGCCATTCATTACCTCCTGGCGTTATACATATTATGATACCGTAGGGATTGGTAGCAGTTATAGTAATATTATTTCATTAAGGTTAAATGACAGTAACGGTTCCGGTAATACCCAACTTTGGCTGAGTAAAGGAACAGGTGCTTATGCCTATGAATGGGATCCTGAAACACGTAAAGGAAAACTGAAAAGCATTAGCCTTCGTCGCGTACAATCACTGACTAAGCAGCTAAGTTTAGGGTTAACAGTGGGTAAGCAGTGGTATGATACCCCTGTGGATAATTACCATAGTTTACAAGGTGTGGCTGACATCACCTGGACGTTTTAATCCTTCTGTAATACTGGATTATTCACCAGAATGTAACAATCAGGTACGATAATTCCTCGCAGGTTTATCGTACCTGATTTTTAAACAATTAATTGCGAAAAAAACGCAAGAATAATGCTGTGATCTTCGTTCAGCATTCGCTATTTCCCTGTTAACATGTTACAGAGAATAGCTAACGTTTTAGATTAAAAAGATCTTCAAATCGATAAACAGAATGCATATTTTTTTACTTTTGTGCGCGACTACCTTAGACACTTATCAATGCTGAAGTCACTAGCCATTGTCTATCTTGTAAACCTAAATATATTCCTATAATGCTTCTCCCCCTCTCGTTTTTATGCCGAATTTTGTATTAAGTTCTCCTGACAAAAAAATTATTGTCAGGAGGACAACATGAAAAATACCTCTCCCGCAATGGAGAAAGTCAGTTGGGCAGGCTATCTGGCTTTTTTTGTCACCATTATCTTTTTTTCGGGTATGTTCGCGAAAAGTACAGAGTGGTGGCGAGTTTTTGACTTTACCGTATTGAACGGTTCATTCGGACAGATTAACGCGGCGGGTGAAAAAGCCATCTCCTTTCGGGGCATTGGCGGTACCGGCGCAAAAGATGGTTTTCTCTTCGCACTGGAACTCGCCCCCTCGGTCATTCTCTCGCTGGGAATTATCTCTGTTACTGAAGGGCTGGGTGGATTGCGCGCCGCACAGCAGCTGATGACCCCCATTCTGCGTCCGCTACTCGGCATTCCTGGCATCTGTTCTCTGGCGCTGATTGCCAACCTGCAAAATACCGATGCGGCAGCAGGGATGACCAAAGAGATGGCGGAAGAAGGCGTCATCAACGAGGAAGAAAGAGCCATTTTTGCCATGTATCAGACCAGCGGCAGTGCCATTATTACCAACTATTTTTCTTCCGCTGCTGCGCTGTTTACCACCATCACCGTTCCGGTTATTACGCCGCTGGCAGTGATCCTCATATTTAAATTTATCGGCGCAAACCTGCTCAGGCTGTGGATTGCACAGATAGAAAGCCGTCAGGCAGGGAGAGCGTAACGTGACCGTACAAACGCGTAAAAATATTATGGATCTCTTTACTGACGGGGCGCGGCGCGGTTTTACCATCGCCACAACCAGTCTGCTGCCCAACGTGGTGATGGCGTTCGTTATCATTCAGGCGCTGACCGTCACCGGGCTGCTCGAGATCGTCGGTAAAATTTGCCAGCCGGTGATGGCGCTGTGGGGCCTGCCGGGGGAAGCCGCAACGGTGCTGCTGGCTGCGGTCATGAGCATGGGTGGCGGGGTGGGCGTATGCGCCAGCCTGGTGGCATCCGGTGTACTGAACGGCCATGATGCCACCGTGCTTCTGCCCGCCATTTATTTGATGGGAAACCCGGTACAAAACGTGGGTCGCTGCCTGGGTACAGCCGGCGTGAAGCCAAAGTATTACCCGCACATTATTACCATTTGTGTCATCAACGCTCTGCTCTCCTTGTGGGTGATGCAGGCACTGGTTTAAAAGGAGTCTTATATGGATTTGTCAGTGCTGGGGCTAAAACTCTTCCGCCAGGCGGAGGTTTACTCACCCGATCATCTTGGCCTGCGGGATGTGCTGGTTGCCGGCGGCAAAATTGTCGCTATCGAGATGAATATCGACCCACAGGCATTACCCGATTGCGAAGTGATCGAGCTGAACGGTGCGATCCTGTGCCCGGGGTTTATCGATCAGCATGTTCATTTGATCGGCGGCGGTGGCGAAGCGGGTCCTCATACCCGCACGCCTGAGGTGCGCTTATCGCATCTGATTAAAGCGGGCATTACCTCGGTGGTTGGATTGCTGGGCACGGATGGTATTACGCGCCATCCGGAATCATTACTCGCCAAAACGCGCGCGCTGGAATACGAAGGTATCAGCGCGTGGATGCTTACCGGCTCCTACTCGCTTCCCTCCACCACCCTTACCGGCAGTATCGACCGTGATGTGGCGCTGATCGATAAAGTGATCGGCGTGAAATGCGCTATCTCCGATCATCGGTCCTCCGCACCGCAAAGCAGTGAGCTGGCGACAATGGCAGCACAGGCAAGGACCGGCGGGCTTCTGGGCAGCAAAGCGGGCATTAGCGTCTTTCATATGGGAGACAGTCCGCGATTGCTTGAACCGATCTATGAGGTGTTACAGAACTCCGATGTTCCCATCACTAAACTTCTGCCGACGCACGTCAATCGTTCAGAGACGCTCTTTTTAGCGGCGCAGCATTTTGCCCGTGAAGGCGGCTATATCGATATTACCAGCAGCATTGATGCTCCCGTCGATCCGGCGACGGCAATTGCCACCGCGCTAACGGACAGAGTCCATCTGTCACGCCTGACATTAAGCTCTGACGGTAATGGTAGCCAGCCGGAGTTTGATGAAGAAGGCAACTTAATTGGCTTCGGCGTAGCGGGTTTTGAATCAATGCCGGAAACGGTCCGCCAGTTGGTGCAGCAACATAACATCCCGCTAAACGTGGCGCTGCATCCGTTGACCCGCAACGTCGCCGAGTTCCTGGGGCTGGCGCATAAAGGCCAAATCGCAGTGGGCTGCGATGCGGATCTGGTGGTATTGAACGACGATTTGTGCGTGCAGGATGTCTGGGCCAAAGGAAAGGCCATGATGCGCAAAGGCAGTGTCTGCGTTAAAGGTACATTTGAATAAAAATCATCGCGGCGAAGGTTATCCGGCCTTCGCCCCCTCCCCCGCCTGAATCGGTGACATCTCCTGCAAATCCACATAATACCAGGTTCGCTGGATGTTGATTTATTACTTCATGAAATCAAAGTGTCGCCGATATGAGACACTCATAAGTAACTAAATTTAAATAGAAAAACGACGCTTGTCACCACACTTTTTTAGGCGTACATTAGCCCCCGTGTTGCGTTACCAGACGCAAAATTCTGGGGTGGTGCTGGTGTCAGAAAAGAGATAAATCTCAATTCGGGACGGGTGCAGCGTCAGCTCTCTATACTCAGTGAGCCTTGTTCTTTTGGCGTATCAATGGATACGCGGAGCGATGAAACGTGAAATATTTTTTTATGGGCATTTCGGTGATGGTAATTGTCTGGGCCGGAACATTTGCCTTAATGATCTGAGCAAAAATGAGTGTAAAAAAAGCGCCTGACGGCGCTTTTTTCATTCCTGCCCTGCGCTCTCCGCCAAGACCTTCGGCGCAGCAGGAAGCAGGCCATCTGCCCGGAACATGGCTTTAATGCCACGAATAGCCTGACGGATGCGATCGCGGTTCTCGATCAGCGCAAAGCGGACGTGAGTGTCGCCATAATCTCCAAAGCCGACGCCCGGCGAAACGCAGACCTTCGCATCCTGAAGCAGCTTTTTAGCAAACTCCAGTGACCCCATTGCCGCATACTGATCCGGAATTTTGGCCCACACGTACATAGACGCTTTGGGCATCTCCACCATCCATCCGGCTTCATGCAGCCCTTTAACCAGTACATCGCGGCGGCGTTTATACTGCTCGGCAATATCCTTCACGCACTGCTGATCGCCTTCCAGTGCGGCAATGGCCGCTACCTGAAGTGGCGTGAACGTACCGTAGTCGTGGTAACTCTTAATTCTCGCCAGCGCATTGACCAGCGTTTTATTCCCCACCATAAAACCGATACGCCAGCCCGCCATATTGTAACTTTTCGACAGGGTGAAGAATTCGACCGCCACATCACGCGCGCCGGGAACCTGCATAATGGACGGCGCTTTCCAGCCATCGTAGACAATATCGGCGTAGGCCAGATCGTGTACCACCAGCACATCGTAACGCTTTGCCAGCGCGACGACTTTTTCGAAAAATTCCAGCTCCACGCATTGCGCGGTAGGATTCGACGGGAAACCGAGGATCATCATCTTCGGCTTGGGATAGCTCTCCCGGATAGCACGCTCAAGCTCGTTAAAGAAATCGACGCCTTCCACCAGCGGGACGGAGCGTACCTGCGCGCCCGCTATCACCGCGCCATAAATATGGATCGGATAGCTGGGATTCGGCACCAGCACCGTATCGCCATGATCGAGCGTCGCCAGCATCAAATGCGCCAGCCCCTCTTTCGATCCGATGGTGACAATGGCTTCGCTTTCCGGATCGATATCGACCGCATAGCGATCCTGATACCAGCGCGAGATAGCGCGACGCAGGCGCGGAATGCCGCGTGAGGTAGAGTAGCCGTGCGTATCAGGACGCTGCGCCACGGTACACAGCTTTTCAACAATATGCGGCGGCGTCGCCCCGTCGGGGTTGCCCATACTGAAATCGATAATATCTTCGCCGCGCCGACGCGCAGCCATTTTCAGCTCAGCCGTAATATTAAAAACATAAGGGGGAAGACGATCGATACGCGTGAAACGGCGTTCAGGAGTGAACTCAGCCATAAATACCTCAGATTACGTTAGCGCCCGGACCGTCCGAGCGACGCGGCCACTGATGTGGCACGTTTAGAAAATAACCCGAAAAAATTCATGCTGTCGAGAGGGAAAGACAAAAATAATGGCCGCCCGTTAAAACGGGAAGTCCAAAAAAGATATTTGTTCAAATCAGGATGTATTTAGCGATAAATGAAATATTTATTTAACACAATGATATAAAATAATTCACCTCAAAGCATCCGCCTGCTCGCATGTTCCCAGCATGTATGCACACATTATCCAATCCCCTTTTAATTTTGTGGTATTTCCTCATTCATCAGCAAGACGTGCTGCTGGTCATCTGTCGCCAGGTTTTTTATCATAGTGTTTTCACACGCTTTACATGGTCGTCCCATGCACGAAATATTTACTATGCTGCTGGCGGTTTTCGATCGCGCGGCATTGATGCTTATCTGCCTGTTTTTCCTGATCCGCATCCGCCTGTTTCGCGAACTCTTGCACAAATCAGCGCATACTCCCCAGGAGCTGCTGGCGGTGACCGCGCTCTTTTCGCTATTCGCCCTGTTCAGCACCTGGTCAGGCGTGCCGGTGGAAGGTTCGCTGGTTAACGTGCGGGTGATTGCGGTGATGTCCGGCGGCATTCTGTTCGGCCCGTGGGTGGGGATCCTGACCGGCATTATTGCCGGGATCCATCGCTACCTGATCGATATTGGTGGCGTGACGGCGGTTCCCTGTTTTATTACCAGCATTATTGCCGGGATCCTCTCTGGCATCATTCACCAAAAGGTTCCCAAAGCACAGCACTGGCGCATTGGCATCCTCGGTGGAATGCTCTGTGAAACCCTGACGATGATCCTCGTCGTCGTATGGGCTCCCACTCTGGCGCTGGGCCTCGATATTGTCTCTAAAATTGGCGTGCCGATGATCCTCGGCAGCGTCTGTATTGGCTTTATCGTCCTGCTGGTGCGCAGCGTGGAGGGCGAAAAAGAGGCCAGCGCTGCCCGCCAGGCTAAGCTGGCGCTGGATATTGCCAATAAAACGCTGCCGCTGTTTCGTAACGTCAATGTCGAATCACTACGCCAGGTCTGCAATATTATTCGCCGCGATATCAATGCGGATGCGGTCGCGATCACCAATAACGATCGCGTACTGGCCTATGTCGGCGTCGGTGAAGATAACTATCATGATAACGATGATTCCATAAGCCCCACGACCCGGCAGGCGATCAATTCCGGTAAGATCATTATTAAAAACAATGATGAAGCTCATCGCACACCGGAAATTCACTCCATGCTGGTGATCCCGTTATGGGAAAAAGGCATCGTGACCGGCACGCTCAAAATCTACTATTGCCACGCCCACCAGATCACCTCTTCGTTACAGGAAATGGCGATTGGTCTGTCGCAGATAATCTCCACGCAGCTGGAGGTTTCCCGCGCCGAGCAGCTGCGGGAGATGGCAAATAAAGCCGAGCTGCGCGCATTGCAGAGCAAAATTAATCCGCATTTCCTGTTTAACGCCCTGAATGCGATTTCCTCATCCATTCGCCTCAATCCGGATACCGCGCGCCAGCTGATTTATAATCTTTCCCGCTATCTGCGCTATAACATTGAGTTAAACGACGATGAACAGATCGACATCAAAAAAGAGCTGTATCAGATCAAAGACTACATTGCGATTGAACAGGCGCGATTCGGCGACAAGCTGACGGTCATTTATGACATTGACGATGAAGTGAGCTGCGTTATTCCCAGTCTGTTGATTCAGCCGCTGGTAGAAAATGCCATTATTCATGGCATTCAACCCTGCAAAGGCAAAGGCGTGGTGACCATCAGTATTGCCGAGTGCGGTAATCGGGTACGAATTAGCGTTCGCGACACCGGCAACGGTATCGATCCTCAGGTCATCGAACGGGTAGAAGCCAATGAGATGCCGGGTAATAAAATCGGCCTGCTTAACGTTCATCACCGGGTCAGATTGCTGTACGGCGAAGGACTGCACATTCGCCGACTGGAGCCGGGTACCGAAATTGCGTTTTATGTACCGAACCAGCGCACGCCGCTTGCCGCGCCGGCAACGCTGCTGACCTGACCGGAGAAAACAATGAAAGTCATTATTGTCGAAGACGAAGTTCTGGCACAGCAGGAGCTAAGCTGGCTTATTAAAGCGCACAGCCAGATGGAGATTGTCGGCACGTTTGATGATGGTCTCGACGTGCTGAAATTTCTTCAGCACAACAAAGTCGATGCGCTGTTTCTTGATATCAACATTCCTTCGCTGGACGGCGTGTTGCTGGCGCAAAATATCAGCCAGTTCGCGCATAAGCCGTTTATTGTGTTTATTACCGCCTGGAAGGAACATGCGGTAGAAGCGTTTGAACTGGAAGCGTTTGACTATATCCTCAAGCCTTACCAGGAATCGCGGATTATTACCATGCTGCAAAAGCTGGAAAGCGCATGGCAGCAGCAAACGGGTACTGGCGTCAGCCCCGCCGTCATCCGTGAAAATGACACTATCAATTTGATTAAAGACGAGCGTATTTACGTCACCAGCATCAATGATATTTATTACGCTGAAGCCCATGAGAAAATGACGTTTGTCTATACCAAACGCGAATCCTGGGTGATGCCAATGAACATCACCGAGTTCTGTAGCAAGCTGCCTGCGTCGCATTTTTTCCGCTGCCACCGCTCGTACTGCGTGAATCTGAATAAAATTCGCGAGATTGAGCCGTGGTTTAACAACACCTACATTCTGCGCCTGCGCGATCTGGAATTTGAGGTGCCGGTAAGCCGCAGCAAAGTGAAAGAGTTTCGCCAGTTAATGCATCTGTAGACGAGTGCCGGGCGGCGCGTCGCCCGGCATATATTACAGGGTCTGTCCCAGAGTCTGACGCAAATGCGCGCCGGAGCCGAGCAGGCCAGGGTTATCGTGAACAATCAGATACACCGGGATATCCTGAACGTAGGCTTTGAAACGACCTTTATCTTCAAAGCCGCCGCGGAAACCTGACGCTTTGAAAAATTCCAGGAAACGCGGCACGATGCCGCCGGCAATATACACCCCGCCAAAGGTGCCGAGCGTGAGCGCCAGATTACCGCCAAAACGGCCCATAATGACGCAGAACAGGGATAATGCACGACGACAGTCGATGCAGCTATCTTCCAGCGCGCGGGTGGTAATATCTTTCGGTTGCAGGTTTTCCGGCAGCCGTCCGTCGGATTTCACAATGGCCCGATACAGATTTACCAGCCCAGGTCCGGAAAGCACGCGCTCGGCGGAAACGTGTCCCAGCTCGGCACGCAGTTCTTCGAGAATGATCGCTTCTTCTTCGCTGTTTGGCGCGAAATCTACGTGACCGCCCTCGCCCGGCAGGCTGACCCAACGCTTATCAACGTGCACCAGATGCGCGACGCCAAGACCGGTTCCCGCACCGTATACGGCAATCGGTTTACCCGCCACGGCCTGCGCGCCGCCAAACTGGATCAGATGCTCGTCTTTCAGCATCGGAATGGCCATTGATACGGCGGTGAAATCATTGATGATTTCCAGGTGCGCAAAGCCGAGGTTTTTTTTCATTTCGGCAATCGAAAACGCCCAGGTATGGTTGGTCATTGCCACCCAGTCATCGGTAATCGGGCAGGCAATAGCAATACAGCCGTCTTCAACCTCAACGTTATGTTCCTGCAAATAAACGCGCACCACCGCTTCAAGGCTGGGGTAATCCAGCCCTGAATAGGTTTTGGCCTGGGAAATTTCACCCGTGGTGACATCGCATAATGCCAGGCGCGCGTTCGTGCCCCCCACGTCCCCCACTAAAGCATATTTTGTCATTCTTTTACTGCTCCGCTAAAGTCAGAATAATCTTTTGGCACACTGTAAATTCATGACGAGCTAACAACAATGTCCATGTCATAAGTGCCCCCGGATTATAGATCTATATCACATAATAACTTTACCGTTTCAGCACTAGTTGCACTAACGCTCTGTAAAAGTTTGGGCACAGTGATGCCCGAGCTCAGTTAAAAGGAAATCATCATGCTCCATCCGCGAGCCAGAACCATGTTGATATTGTCTGTCCCCGCCCTGTGCATTGGAATCGCATCCAGTCTGATTCTGATAGTTGTCATGAAAATTGCTGCCGTGTTGCAGTTTGTCCTGTGGACGAGCGTGCCTGCACGGCTGGGGATAGCGCTCGACTCCTCAGTGTGGATGGTGCTGATACTCACCCTGACCGGCGTGGCGGTGGGTTTAGTGATCCAGTTTAGCGCTGGTCACGGTGGGCCCGATCCGGCAACCGAACCGCTGATCGGTGCGCCGGTTAATCCCGTGGCGCTTCCGGGGCTGGTGATAGCGTTAATTCTCGGGCTGGCAGGCGGCGTTAGCCTCGGGCCGGAGCATCCGGTGATGGCGGTGAATATTGCGCTGGCCGTGGCGCTGGGCGCGCGGTTTTTCCCGCGGGTTAACGCCCTGGACTGGACGATCCTTGCGTCTGCCGGGACGATAGGTGCCCTGTTTGGCACGCCCGTCGCGGCGGCGCTGATTTTCTCCCAAACGTTAAGCGGCAATAGCGAGGTCCCGATGTGGGACCGACTGTTTGCCCCACTACTGGCCGCTGCCGCGGGTGCGCTAACGACCGGCCTCTTTTTTCATCCACAGTTTTCGCTGGCGATCCCGCATTACACCCAGCTAAAGCTGGTTGATATCGTCAGTGGCACGGTGGTGGTCGCCATCGCTATCGCGGTGGGGATGGTCGGGGTCTGGTGCCTGCCCCGTCTGTATACGCTGATGCACCGGCTTAAATACCCGGTGCTGATCCTCGGCGTTGGGGGATTTGCCCTCGGCCTGCTGGGTATCATTGGCGGTCATATTACGCTGTTTAAAGGGCTGGATGAGATGCAGCAGCTGGGCTTCAGCCAGACGCTGAGTGCCTCCGACTTTTTACTGATCGCGGTGGTGAAACTGGCGGCGCTGATCGTTGCCGCCGCCTGCGGATTTCGTGGTGGACGGATCTTTCCGGCGGTCTTTGTCGCGGTAGCGCTGGGACTGGGGCTGCACGCGCATGTTGACGCTGTGCCCGCAGCCATTACCGTTTCCTGTGCCATTCTCGGGCTGGTGCTGGTAGTGACGCGCGACGGCTGGCTAAGCCTGTTTATGGCGGCGGTTGTCGTCCCGGACACGACGCTGCTGCCGTTGCTGTGCATCGTGATGCTTCCGGCATGGCTTTTACTGGCGGGTAAGCCGATGCTCATGGCATACCGTAAGAAAGAGTAACAAGATTATCGGGTTACATCTTAGCTTCACAGGGACAACAGTCTGAGAAACACGCTTTTTTGTGAACACCGTCAGGTAATTACGCCTGAAAACGTGTACTGTGTAAACGCATACATTTGTCTTTTGAGAAGGATAAAAGCATGGTTTACCAGGCAAATTCCGCACGTTATGAGACCATGGAGTATCGTCGCTGTGGGCAGAGCGGGCTAAAACTTCCGGCGGTATCGCTGGGGCTATGGCACAACTTCGGCGATGCAACGCTGGTGGAAAAAAGCCGCGAGCTTTTGCAGCACGCGTTTGATCTTGGCATTACCCATTTTGATTTAGCCAACAACTACGGCCCGCCTCCGGGATCGGCTGAAAGCAATTTTGGCCGCATCCTGCGCGAAGATTTTCTGCCCTACCGCGATGAGCTGATTATCTCTTCCAAAGCGGGCTATACCATGTGGGACGGCCCTTACGGCGACTGGGGCTCGCGCAAATATCTGATTTCCAGCCTCGATCAAAGCCTGAAGCGAATGGGGCTGGAGTATGTGGATATCTTCTATCACCATCGTCCGGATCCGGATACGCCGCTAATTGAAACCATGCGCGCGCTGGATCATATCGTGCGTCAGGGAAAAGCGCTTTACGTAGGGATTTCCAACTATCCGGCGGAACTGGCGCATCAGGCGATAGATATCCTTAACGATCTCGGCACGCCATGCCTTATCCATCAGCCTAAATATTCGATGTTTGAACGCTGGGTGGAAGGCGGATTGCTGGACGTGCTACAGGAAAAAGGCGTGGGCAGCATCGCGTTTTCACCGCTGGCAGGCGGCCTGTTAACGGATCGCTATCTTAACGGCATTCCGCCGGACTCCCGCGCCGCCAGCGGCAGCCGCTTTTTAAATCCTGAGCAGATTACCGAAGGCAAAGTCGAAAAAATCCGCCAGCTTAACGCGCTGGCAGAAAAACGCGGGCAGAAGCTGTCGCAGATGGCGCTTGCCTGGGTGCTTCGCGGTGACCGCGTGACGTCTGTGCTGATCGGTGCCAGCAAAACTGCGCAGCTTGATGACGCGGCAGGCATGCTTAAAAACCGCCATTTCAGCGAACAAGAGTGCGCCGCCATCGACGCGATTCTGAACCGCGCTGACTGACACGTTTTTTAACAAAAAATGCGCCTGAACGTAATTTAAGAGTTAAACCGATGCTACGGAGCTTTACTGCCCCGTAATATTTGTTTAACAGGCCGATATCGATCCGGTCGTGAAGGAGAAAATTATGTTCAGGTCGCTGATTCTGGCTGTGGTACTGGCCGCCTCAACCGCCCCGCTTGTTGCCAGCGCGGAAGAAATTACCCTGTTGCCATCGGTTAAGTTACAGATTGGCGATCGCGATCGTTCAGGTCACTATTGGGACGGCGATCACTGGCGCGATCGTGATTACTGGCACCGGAATTACGAATGGCGGCAAAACCGCTGGTGGCGTCATGAACCTCCACGTTACCGGGGATGGGATAACCGCCGCGCTTATGAACGCGGCTATCGCGAAGGCTGGCACGACCGCAATGACCGTCGTGGTCCTCCCGGACGCGGCCATCACGGACACCATCATTAAGATAAAGCCGTGGCCTGGATCAGGTCACGGCGTTTTATCAGGCTAAATCCAGTAATGTTCCCACCAGCAGCCAGCCGTTAAGCACCACCACCAACACCACAATCGTCCAGCCGGTCCGCTTAACCAGGGTGCTATTGACCAGCTCCCCCATCAGTTCACGGTTACTGGTAAACACCAGCAGCGGCACCAGCGCCAGCGCAATACCGAAGCTGAGCAGCACCTGGCTCATCACCAGAATCCGCGTCGGATCCAGCCCCATCAGGATCACAATAAACGACGGCAGCATCGTCACCGTGCGGCGCACCCACAGCGGAATGTGGAAACGAATAAAGCCCTGCATCACCACCTGCCCGGCAAGGGTCCCGACAACCGTTGACGACAGCCCGGCGGCTACAAGACTCAGGCCAAATACCGTTGCCGCTGCATGGCTGAGCAGCGGTTCCAGCGTCAGATATGCCTCTTCCAGATCCGCAATCCCGGTGTGGCCGTTGAAGTGAAACGCCGCCGCCGCGGTCGCCATCATCGCCAGGTTAACGAATCCGGCGATAGTCATTGCAAACGCCACGTCCCAGCGGGTCGCGGAGTAACGCTCTTTACGCGTACCGGCGTGTTGATTCTGGGTCAGAGAAGAGTGCAGATAAATAACGTGAGGCATTATCGTCGCGCCCAGCACGCCAGCGGCAAGGAATACCGCATCCGTACCCGGCAGCGAAGGGATAATCATGCCGCGCGTCAGGGCTGCCATTTCAGGCCGGGAGAAGATCAGCTCAACAATATAGGCCGCAGCAACAAACAGCAGCAGTCCACCGATCACCACTTCCAGCGGTTTTTGCCCACGACGCTGGAGCATCAGGATTAAAAAAGTCGCGATCCCGGTCAGCACCGCCCCCTGCAACAGCGAGACGCCCAACAGCATTTTAAAACCAATCGCGGCCCCGATAAACTCCGCCAGATCGGTCGCCATAGCGATGATTTCCGCCTGCACCCAGTAAAACCAGACCAGCGGACGCGGATAGTGATCGCGAATTTGTTCCGCCAGGTTTTTGCCGGTAGCGATACCCAGCTTGGCGGACAGCACCTGGATCAGCATTGCCATCAGGTTCGCCCAGACCACCACCCACAGCAGCTGATAGCCGAAACTGGCCCCTGCCTGGATGTTAGTGGCAAAGTTACCCGGATCGATATAGCCGATAGCGGCAATGAACGCTGGCCCCATTAGCGCCAGTCTTAGCCTGCGCGCGGCCCTGCCGGTACTACTCTCAACGCGACTGTTGCTCATTCTTTGCCTCTAAATATAGCCTTTGCTATGTTTCATGCTATCAAAATGAGAATGATTATCAAGATCATTTATAAAGTTGAAATTGATTTCTCTGATAGGCCGAAACAATGGCCGGGCTGGATGTCTGGTGGAATGGTATTTGTTTTAGTTATCGGTGCTAATGTTAACAGAGTAGTACATCAGCGCAACATTTCACCCTTTCCGATGACATAATTAAAATGTCTGGTAGATCACTATTTTTGAGATTGCTCACAGGAACTTACTATATTGCGGGTTTGATCTCGTTTTCTTTGGTGTTGTTACATAGAATGTGCACGAAAACTAAACCTGCCTCATATTCGGAGCAAATATGTCCGCCGTTCTGCACTTTATCCTGGCGTTAGTCGTTGTTGCGCTGCTCGCTCTGCTGGTCAGCAGCGACCGTAAAAAAATTCGCATTCGCTATGTCGTTCAACTTCTGGTGATTGAAGTTTTACTGGCCTGGTTCTTCCTTAACTCGGACATTGGCCTGGGTTTTGTGAAAGGCTTCTCCGAAATGTTCGAAAAGCTCCTCGGCTTTGCGAACGAAGGGACTAACTTTGTCTTCGGCAAAATGAATGATGAAGGTCTGGCATTCTTCTTCCTGAAAGTGCTGTGCCCTATCGTCTTTATCTCCGCGCTGATCGGTATTTTGCAGCATATTCGCGTGCTGCCGGTGGTGATTCGTGCGATTGGTTTCCTGCTCTCCAAAGTCAACGGCATGGGCAAGCTGGAATCCTTTAACGCCGTCAGCTCGCTGATCCTGGGACAATCCGAGAACTTTATCGCCTATAAAGATATTCTCGGCAAGATGTCGCGTAACCGCATGTACACCATGGCGGCAACCGCAATGTCTACGGTATCCATGTCTATTGTCGGCGCGTACATGACCATGCTTGAACCTAAGTATGTTGTCGCCGCGCTGGTACTTAACATGTTTAGTACCTTTATCGTCCTGTCGCTGATCAACCCTTACCGCGTTGACGCGCATGAAGAAAACATCCAGATGTCGAACCTGCACGAAGGCCAGAGCTTCTTCGAAATGCTGGGTGAATACATTCTGGCAGGGTTTAAAGTGGCCATTATCGTTGCGGCGATGCTGATTGGCTTTATCGCTCTGATTGCTGCGCTGAACGCCCTGTTTGCCACCGTCACCGGCTGGTTCGGCCATAGCATCTCCTTCCAGGAAATCCTTGGCTACATCTTCTACCCGGTTGCCTGGGTGATGGGTGTTCCGGCACATGAAGCGTTGCAGGTTGGTAGCATCATGGCAACCAAACTGGTCTCGAACGAATTCGTGGCGATGCTGGACCTGCAAAAAGTGGCCGCTACGTTGTCGCCGCGTTCGCAGGGCATTATCTCCGTCTTCCTGGTATCCTTCGCTAACTTCTCGTCTATCGGGATTATCGCGGGTGCCATCAAGGGCCTGAACGAAGAGCAAGGTAACGTGGTTTCCCGCTTCGGCCTGAAGCTGGTCTACGGCTCAACGCTGGTGAGCGTGCTGTCTGCGTCTATCGCCGCGCTGGTACTGTAATCCCCTCCTGAATAAGCCGGGACGCGTTCCCGGCTTTTTTACGCCTGTCGTTTATCCCACACCATAAAAAGCGTATGCCTTGCCATTATGGCAGTCAGCGCGATAAAGAAATGATGCCGGAAGGCGTTGTCTGTTTTTTCTGCCGGAATAAAAAAACCCCCGCCAAAGGCGAGGGTCTGAATGGTGGTGGAGCTAAGCGGGATCGAACCGCTGACCTCTTGCATGCCATGCAAGCGCTCTCCCAGCTGAGCTATAGCCCCACATCATCTTTACGCACCAAACCTGATGGGAGCAGGATTTGGTGGAGCTAAGCGGGATCGAACCGCTGACCTCTTGCATGCCATGCAAGCGCTCTCCCAGCTGAGCTATAGCCCCGTTGCGTAAAGCTTGTCGAGTAGACGGGCGGCATAATATGAATTCCCTTCCTCAGTGTCAACGGCAAAATGGGTTTCTGCCTTTCGTTTGCTGAAAAAGCAGGCAACCCCAAATCAGGTTGCGAGCCGCCTCGCAGCACGCCGTTATTCTTATCACGCTTTCCAGTAAAATGATGCTATAACATGACCTACTAATTCCACACACCAGGTCAGGGAATAGTATGATCAAGGAACGAATGACGCCGGATGAAATCGCGCGTCTCACCGGCTACAGCCGGCAGACTATTAATAAGTGGGTACGCAAAGAAGGGTGGGAAACCTCGCCAAAACCAGGCGTACAAGGTGGTAAAGCGCGGCTGGTTCATGTCGATGAACAGGTACGGGAATTTATCCGCAGCGCCCGCCGGGCTTCAGACAATACGGCAACCTACCATGCAGCGGTCAATGACACCTCGTTTGACATGCTGCTCCTCACGCTAGCCAATGAAATGACCGATACCGAACAAAAACAACTCACCTCACTTTTACTACGTGAAGGCATCACCGGTTTGCTGGAACGTCTTGGAATTCGTAGCCAGCCATCATGATCACATTACAAAGTAAAATGACAACCGATGAGTTAGCGGAATGCCTCGGTATGACGAAGCAAACCATCAACCGCTGGGTCCGCGAGCAAAAGTGGCGTACCGAGAAAATTCCGGGCGTAAAGGGTGGACGTGCAAGGCTGATTCATATTAACCAGCAGGTGTGCGAATATCTGACCAATGTCCCGGCGCTGCGCCACCATACGATGCCTCTTCTGGCCAACGATGTCGGTCATGAATATGGCGTGGTTGACGTGAACACTCCACTTCATCAGATTTACCAGATCCTGCAAAAATTGACGCCGACGGAGCAGCAACAGCTCAATGTCTTTTTAGCGCGGGAAGGGATTCGCGTTTTTCTGAATCGTCTGGGGATTGGCGACGAAAGCTAAAAGGGATGCCTGAGGCGGGTTACCTCCTCAGGCATGATTGACGCGGTTACTGCTGTTTTTCACGCTCAGCAATAAAGGCGAGCGCTTTATTGATGCGCTCAATGCTGCGGGTCTTACCAATAGCATGCACCGTCACGTCCAGCGCCGGAGACTGCCCTGCCCCGGTTACCGCTACGCGCAGTGGCATACCGACTTTACCCATCCCGACTTCCAGCTCGTCCGCCGTCGCCTGAATGGCGTGGTGCACGTTTTCCGCTGTCCAGTCGGAGAGTGCAGACAATTTGTCGCGTACCACTTCCAGCGGCTGACGCGCTACCGGGCGCAGGTGTTTTTTCGCGGCATCCGCGTCAAACTCAGTAAAATCTTCGTAGAAATAGCGGCAGCTCTGCGCCATCTCTTTCAGCGTTTTGCAGCGCTCGCCCAGCAGTTGCACCAGCTCACTCAGCTGCGGGCCGGTACGGGTATCGATATTTTCCTGCTCAATATGCCACTGTAAATGGGTAGCGACATATTCCGGTGCCAGCGTGTTGATATAGTGGTGGTTCAGCCACTGCAATTTTTCGGTATTAAATGCACTCGCCGATTTGCTCACCGCGTTCAGGGAGAACAGGTTAATCATCTCTTCACGGGTGAAGATCTCCTGATCGCCGCTCGACCAGCCCAGGCGCACCAGATAGTTCAGCAGCGCTTCCGGCAGGTAGCCGTCGTCACGATACTGCATTACGCTTACCGCACCGTGGCGCTTGGAGAGTTTTTTGCCGTCGTCGCCGTTGATCATGGAAACGTGAGCGTAGACCGGCACCGGCGCGTTCAGCGCTTTCAGGATGTTGATCTGACGCGGCGTGTTGTTGATATGATCTTCACCACGGATGACGTGAGTGATTTCCATATCCCAGTCATCAACCACAACACAGAAGTTATAAGTCGGCGAGCCGTCGGTGCGGCGGATAATCAGATCGTCCAGCTCCAGGTTACTGAACTCAATCGGACCACGGATCTGATCGTCAAAAATAACCGAGCCGTCCTGCGGGTTAGCAAAACGCACCACGCACGGTTCGTCATCCGCATGATGTTCATGACCGTGGCGGCAGCGGCCGTCGTAGCGCGGCTTTTCACCTTTCGCCATTTGCTCTTCACGCAGTGCGTCCAGACGCTCTTTAGAGCAGTAGCACTTATAGGCGGTGCCTGCTTCCAGCATCTCGTCAATCACCGCGTTATAACGGTCAAAGCGTTTGGTTTGATAGTATGGGCCTTCATCCCACTCCAGGCTCAGCCAGTTCATCCCGTCCATAATGGCTTCAATAGCTTCCGGGGTGGAGCGTTCAAGGTCGGTGTCCTCAATACGCAGCACAAACTCACCGCCGTGATTACGGGCAAAAAGCCAGGAGTAAAGAGCAGTACGTGCACCGCCGACGTGCAGATAGCCGGTCGGGCTGGGCGCGAAGCGAGTTTTGATTTTCATGAAAAGGCCTTACGTTTATAAAGATGCCGACAACCGGCAAATCCTGAAAAATGCGAGGCGGATATTCTATCACTCCCGCCTGATTCCTCAATGTTGTTACCGTTGGAAGGTCATGCTTTCCTGTTTTTGTTTAGAAATCATGCCGAATTGCGCCCTCAATCATGGTTTTGTTTAATTTTACGACGAACGAACAAAAACTTAAGAAAAGGCGTTGACTCATTTTCAACTCTCCCTATAATGCGACTCCACACAGCGGGGGTGATTAGCTCAGCTGGGAGAGCATCTCCCTTACAAGGAGAGGGTCGGCGGTTCGATCCCGTCATCACCCACCACTACTTCGGTAGTCTCCGCCGTGTGAAGCAAGAAATTGAGAAGTGGGTGATTAGCTCAGCTGGGAGAGCACCTCCCTTACAAGGAGGGGGTCGGCGGTTCGATCCCGTCATCACCCACCACTTTCTCACCAGCTGGATTTCTTGCAGTAAATTGAAGTACCGAAGTGGGTGATTAGCTCAGCTGGGAGAGCATCTCCCTTACAAGGAGAGGGTCGGCGGTTCGATCCCGTCATCACCCACCACTTCGGGTCGTTAGCTCAGTTGGTAGAGCAGTTGACTTTTAATCAATTGGTCGCAGGTTCGAATCCTGCACGACCCACCAAATTCAAACAAAAGCGCCTTCTGGCGCTTTTGTTGTTTTCAGGCACCGCGCCACAAATCCTGATCGTTATCTTGCCCGGTAGCCATAGCCTGCCGGGCAATAACGCCTTCAGTAATCGCCTTTACTCCACCAGCGAATGGCAATTAACGATGGTGTTTCATCGTTTTCTGCCGATAACCCTTATTTACAGCCAAAAGGGTAAAAATCATGACGACCATTTCCTCCGCTTTACCCGCGCAAAGCAGCGGCAGCGCCTCTTCCGAGATCGCCGGAATTTACCGGCAGATAACCAAACTCACCCAGCAGCTTAAAGAGCTGGCAGATTCCAGCCTCGGCGCGGATGAGAAGCAAAAGCAGCAGGAGTTGATCCAGTCGCAAATCGCAATGCTTCAGGCGCAGCTGGCGATGCTGCAAAGCAAGCAGCTGGAAAAGTCACAGCAGGAACAGGCGCAGGCAGAAAAAGTCGAAGGCGTTAATCGCCCCTCCGCCGACAATCAGATCGATATTTATATTTGATAGAGCGGATCCTGCGCCCGCCCGGCTGCCAGCTCACCTGCCTGGGCGCGAACGATTTCCCACAGCGCTTGCGCGGCAGTGGAGAGTGAACGGTTTTTCCTGCGTGCCAGCATCAGTTGCCTCTCCATTCCCGGCGTCAGACGCTTGACGATCAAATGACTGTCCTGCGGTAATGGCAGCGCCAGCGCGGGAAGCACGCTGATGCCGATCCCCGCTTCCACCATCGGAAACAGCGTGGCCGGGTGACCAATCTCCTGCACAATTTGGGCGCTCACAGAGAAGTGAGCCAGCGCGGCATCAATCAGCGGTCGGCTGCCGGAGGCGTAGTCCTGAAGGACCAGCCGCTCAGACTGGAGATCGTGCCAGTCGATGCTTTCGCGGCGGGCAAAGCGGTGATCCTGACGGCACAGCAGCAAAAAAGGTTCGGAAAGGATCGTTTCACACTGCAAATCGTTGACCGCGCCGGGATCGATAACAATACCAAAATCCACTTCGCCCTGACGAATGCTCTCCAGCACCCACTGCTGCGGGCGATCGTGCAGCACAAAATCGATCTCCGGATAGCAACGGTTACTTTCAGCGATGCACTGGGGGATAAGATGCGCGGAGATGGTCTGGCTGGCGGCGATCCGGACCTTCCCGGTTAGCTGCGTGCCCACCCGCCCCGCTTCCCGCAGCGTGCTGTGAAGTTCATCCAGCACTCGCTCAAGCCGCGAGGCCAGTTGTTGCCCGGCCTCGGTCAGCGCTACTTCACGCGTGGTCCGGTCCAGCAGGCGCACGCCGGTTTGTTGCTCCAGCTCCTTAACACTATGGCTGACAGCCGACTGACTTAATCCGACGATCTCCCCTGCCCGGCTGAAACTTCGGGCATGAGCGACGGTAACAAAAACGCGAAGCTGACGGAGTGAGTAATTCATCTGTTTTATTCATGAATAGATGCAATAAATCAATTTTATTTCTCAAACCGGAAGAAGCACAATAGGAATATCGATTTTCAGGAGCCTCTATGAAACTTTTTCGTATCCTCGATCCCTTTACGCTTACCCTGGTCTGTGTGGTGTTGCTGGCCTCCTTCTTCCCTGCGCGCGGCAATTTTGTGCAGTATTTCGAGTGGCTGACCACGGCGGCCATCGCGCTGCTGTTTTTTATGCACGGTGCCAAGCTATCGCGTGAGGCCATTATCGCGGGCGGCAGCCACTGGCGGCTGCATTTGTGGGTCATGTGCAGCACGTTCATCCTGTTTCCGGTTCTGGGGATACTGTTTGCCTGGTGGGCACCGGTGAATGTCGATCCGCAGATCTATACCGGCTTCCTCTATCTGTGCATTCTGCCTGCCACGGTGCAGTCGGCGATTGCCTTTACGTCTCTGGCGGGCGGTAACGTTGCGGCGGCCGTCTGCTCTGCTTCGGCCTCCAGCCTGCTGGGGATCTTCCTTTCACCGCTGCTGGTGGGGCTGGTGATGAATATGCACGGTGCGGAGGGAAGTTTACAGCAGGTCGGCAAAATTATGCTGCAACTGCTGCTGCCGTTTGTCCTCGGACACCTTTCTCGGCCGCTGATTGGCGACTGGGTGGCGCGGCATAAAAAGTGGATCGGCAAAACCGATCAGACCTCGATCCTGCTGGTCGTTTACTCTGCCTTCAGCGAGGCGGTGGTTAACGGCATCTGGCATAAAGTCGGGCCGGGTTCACTCCTCTTTATCGTTATCGTGAGTCTGGTACTGCTGGCGATCGTCATTGCGGTGAACGTTTTTGTTGCCCGTAAAGGCGGCTTTAATAAAGCGGATGAAATCACGATTGTGTTCTGCGGGTCGAAGAAAAGCCTGGCGAACGGCATTCCGATGGCCAATATTCTTTTTCCGGTGTCGGTGATTGGGATGATGGTTTTACCGCTGATGATTTTCCATCAAATTCAGCTGATGGTATGTGCGGTGCTGGCGCGTCGCTATAAACGCCAGACTGAGAAGTTGCAGGCGCAGGCGCAAACCCACGCCGCAAAAGTTTAAAGCGGACGTTTCAGGGGCTGCACCAGCTGTGTCAGCCCCTCGGTTTTGATTAGCAGCGTTATCGCCATCAGTTCGCCCAACCGCCCGGCAGGGAACGCATCTTTGCGGGCGAACCACAGCAGATACTCCTCCGGCAGGTCGATCAGCCTGCGCCCCTGATATTTACCAAACGGCATCACCGTATTGGCAATCTCGATAAGCTGCTCTTTCTCCACTTAATCCCCCAGCAGGCGGATCATTTCCGCTTCATCGATAACCTCAATCCCCAGCTCCTGAGCTTTTGCCAGTTTGGAGCCTGCGGCTTCTCCGGCAATCACCAGATCGGTTTTTTTCGACACGCTACCGGACACTTTTGCCCCCAGCGCCGTCAGACGATCTTTGGCATCATCGCGCGACATCAGGGTCAGGCTACCGGTCAGCACCACCGTTTTTCCGGCAAATGGGCTGTCGATCTCTTCAGCTTTAACAATCACCGGCGCGGGCCAGTGGATACCCACGTCCTCAACCAGCTGGCGGATGACGTCACGGTTGCTGTCTTCCTCAAAGAAGTTGAAGACGTGTTTTGCGACAACCACGCCGACATCCGGCACTTTTTGCAGATCGTCCACCGTGGCCGCCGCTAACGCCTCCAGGCTACCAAAGTAGCTTGCCAGCCCCGCTGCCGTAGATTCACCCACTTCACGAATGCCCAGCGCATACAGGAATCGGGCGAAGGTGGTTTCTTTAGCGGCGTCCAGCGCGTTAACCACGTTCTGCGCGGATTTAGGCCCCATTCGATCCAGCCCGGTCAGTTTTCCTGCCGTCAGACGGAACAGATCAGCCGGAGTATGAACATACTCTTTCTCCACCAGCTGATCGATAATTTTGTCGCCCATGCCGTCCACGTCCATAGCCCGACGCGAGACGAAATGCTTGAGCGCCTCTTTACGCTGGGCACCGCAGATCAGGCCGCCGGTACAGCGGGTAACCGCTTCGCCCTCAACGCGTTCAACGTCAGAGCCGCATACCGGGCAGTGGGCCGGGAACACAATGGGACGCGTTTCATCAGGGCGCTCGGAGATGACCACGTTAACGACCTGCGGGATCACGTCTCCGGCGCGGCGGATAACCACTCTGTCGCCAATGCGCAGCCCAAGGCGCTCAATTTCATCAGCATTGTGTAAGGTCGCGTTGCTGACCAATACGCCAGCCACCTGCACCGGCTCCAGACGGGCGACCGGCGTGATGGCTCCGGTACGTCCTACCTGAAACTCAACGTCGCGCACCGTGGTCATCTGCTCCTGAGCGGGGAATTTAAACGCCACTGCCCAGCGCGGCGCGCGGGAGACGTAACCAAGCTGTTCCTGAAGCGCCAGAGAATCCACCTTGATTACTACGCCGTCAATGTCAAAACCCAGCGTTGGACGATCTTCACCCACCTGATGATAGAAGGCCAGCACCGCTTCCGGAGAATCACACAGACGCACGCGATCGCTTACCGGCAGTCCCCAGGCTTTGAACTGCTGCAAGCGCCCCATATGACTGGCGGGCAGCTCGCCACCTTCCAGAATACCGATCCCGTAGCAGAAGAAGGTCAGCGGCCGTTTTGCTGTAATGCGCGGATCGAGCTGACGCAGCGATCCTGCCGCCGCGTTGCGCGGGTTAGCGAAAACTTTACCGCCCTTTTTACGCGCCTCTTCGTTGATTTTCTCAAACCCGCTTTGCGGCAGAAAGACTTCCCCACGCACTTCCAGACGCGCCGGAATGCCCTCGCCGTGCAGCTTCAGCGGGATCGCGCGGATCGTCCGCACGTTGGTGGTGATATCTTCACCGGTGGTCCCGTCACCACGCGTTGCCGCCCGCACCAGCACGCCATTCTCATAAAGAATGCTGACCGCCAGACCATCAAGTTTCAGCTCACAGCAGTATGTCAGGGCATCGGTGTTCTTGAGTCGGTCCTGCACGCGCTTGTTAAACGCCAGAAAGCTCTCGTCATCAAAAACGTTGTCCAGTGAGAGCATCGGTACTTCGTGGCGAACCTGACTAAACGAGGTCAGCGGCGCGGCACCGACACGCTGAGTAGGCGAGTCCGGGGTGATCAGATCCGGATGCTGTTCCTCAAGCGCCCGCAGTTCGCGCATCAGCCTGTCGTATTCGGCATCGGGCACCTCCGGCGTATCCATCACGTGATAAAGATATTCATGATGGCGAAGCGTGGTTCGCAGCTCAGTCAGTTGTTGTTCAATAGAGTCCATATCACACCATCAATATAAAAAACCCCCGACATGCGGGGGTTCAGAAGGAAGAGTGAAGCAGCCAGCCGTTATGCGTTGGCTTCTTTCACCTCGCGAATACGATCCTGATACTCACGCAGTTTTTGCGGGGTCATCATCCGACGCTGATCGTCGAGTACGACGCCCCCTACCTCATCGGCAATATATTGTGCGGATTGCAGCATCAGTTTGAAGTTCTGCAATTCGTCGCCGTAAGAAGGTACCTGCATAAACATGGTGACGCCTGGGGTAACAAAGTCCGTCATTGATTCAGACTCGAAGAACCCTGGTTTAACCATGTTTGCCAGGCTGAAGAGCACCGGACCACCGCCATCAGTACTCAGATGACGATGGAAGATATTCATTTCGCCAAACTTGAAGCCCGCCTGTTGGATGCTGTTGATCAACAGCTCACCGCTGATCTGCGCGCCCTGATGTGCAGAGACGTTCATCACAATAACGGTTTCGGCACGCTTCGGCTTTTCAGGTGCGGGAGCCGCTTCAGCCGGTTGTGGCTGGTGCTGCGGTTCAGGTGCAGACTGCGGTTCATGTACCGGCTGCGGCGCGTGTTGCGGTGCTGGCGGCTGCGGTGCCTGGCGCACGGGCTGCTGCTGCACCGGTTGTTGAGGCTGTACGGGCTGCGCATGCTGAACGGGTTGCGGCTGCTGAACAGGCTGCTGCGACTGCATCGGCGGCTGTTGCTGAACGGGCGGCTGACGCACCGGCGCTTCCTGCGGTACAGCAGGCGGGACCTGACGTGGCTGCGCCGACTCATAAGGCGGCTGATAACGGTGCTGCGGCTGTTGAGGCACGTCATGTTCCCCAGGCGCGGCGTTAACCCGGTGGACGCGCACTTCTCCTACGCTTTCAACGTCATCGTCGAAATCGCGGTTATCAGACTCGTCATCATCACGCTGCGACTTCATGCGCTTAAGTGGGCGATCGCGAAACATAGAAGAGCGCTCTTTACGGCTGGTCCAGAAACCGTGAACCAGTAAAGCGATTATGGCGATCGCGCCAACAATGATTAATATCAGACGCAAATCCTGCATCATTATATTCTCTGTTGTTCTAACACCTTGCCACCACGGCAAACATTTACACCTTAAGAGTATTTGCCGATTACGTTGAGTGCAAGTGCGCTCGCGGATTTCACCGCATAAAGATGAACTAAATCGTGCCTTTTGCTGTTTTTTCGAACATTTCTCATCTGGTCATTGTCACTCAACCGGATAATATAGGCGCGTTACTCATCTGGCAGCAGTAAAAGGAGCTTTGCCCGAACATGACGTCCTCCTCTTCAACCTCCTCACGAAGCGGCATTTTTTACTTTTCTCAGGGATGGAAATTGATCGCGCTTCCAGGTATCCGGCGTTTCGTTTTTATGCCGCTACTCATTAACGTTCTGCTGATGGGCGGGGCGTTCTGGTGGTTATTTACCCGCCTCGATCGCTGGATCCCTGCCCTGCTGAGCTATGTGCCCGGCTGGCTACAGTGGCTCAGCTATATTTTATGGCCGCTGGCGGTGATCTCCATCCTGTTGGTCTTCGGTTATCTTTTCTCAACGATTGCTAACTGGATTGCCGCGCCGTTTAACGGCCTGCTGGCAGAACAGCTTGAGGCTCGCTTAACCGGGGCAACGCCACCTGATAGCGGCATCCTCGGGATTATGAAAGATCTGCCACGGGTCATGAAACGTGAGTGGCAGAAACTGGCCTGGTATCTGCCCCGAGCCGTAATCTTACTGATTCTCTATTTTATTCCTGGCATCGGGCAGACCGTAGCCCCCGTGCTCTGGTTCTTGTTCAGCGCCTGGATGATGGCAATTCAGTACTGTGATTATCCTTTCGATAACCATAAAGTACCGTTTCGCACCATGCGCGAGGCGCTGCAAAAACGCAGGATGACCAATATGCAGTTCGGAATGGTGGTTAACCTCTTCACTATGATCCCGTTCGTCAATCTGATTATCATGCCCGTGGCGATATGCGGGGCAACGTCGATGTGGGTAGACCAGTACCGTCAGGATCATGCTTTATGGCGATAAGCACAGCGGCTGGATAATTCCGCGTCTTATTCCATACTGGACACCATTATTTCCCGGTAGCATATAGATATGCGAAATCCTTACTTCCGCATATTGTCTGAGCAGGTATGCTGGTGCCGTCATCCCAAATTTCAAACAGTTAAGGACAGGCCATGAGTAAGATTTTTGAAGATAACTCGCTGACTATCGGTCATACGCCACTGGTTCGACTGAACCGTATCGGTAACGGACGCATTCTGGCGAAGGTAGAATCACGTAACCCGAGCTTCAGCGTAAAATGCCGCATCGGTGCCAATATGATTTGGGATGCCGAAAAACGTGGCGTATTAAAAGCGGGTATCGAACTGGTCGAGCCGACCAGCGGTAATACCGGGATCGCGCTGGCCTATGTCGCTGCCGCGCGTGGCTATAAACTCACGCTGACCATGCCGGAAACCATGAGCGTTGAGCGCCGCAAGCTGCTTAAAGCGCTGGGCGCGAATCTGGTACTGACCGAAGGCGCAAAAGGCATGAAAGGTGCCATCCAGAAAGCGGAAGAAATTGTCGCCAGCGATCCGTCTAAATATCTGCTGCTTCAGCAGTTCAGCAACCCGGCTAACCCGGAAATTCACGAAAAAACCACCGGCCCGGAAATCTGGGAAGATACCGACGGTCAGGTTGATGTTTTCATCTCTGGCGTCGGTACCGGCGGTACGCTGACGGGCGTAAGCCGTTACATTAAAAATACCAAAGGTAAAAGCGATCTGATCACCGTGGCGGTTGAGCCAACCGATTCACCGGTCATCGCGCAGGCGCTGGCTGGAGAAGAACTGAAACCGGGCCCGCATAAAATTCAGGGTATCGGTGCAGGTTTCATCCCGGGCAACCTGGATCTTAAACTGGTCGATAAAGTGGTCGCCATTACCAATGAAGAGGCGATTTCTACGGCACGTAAGCTGATGGAAGAAGAAGGCATTCTCGCCGGCATCTCTTCTGGTGCAGCCGTGGCGGCAGCCCTGAAATTGCAGGAAGATGAAACCTTTACCAATAAGAATATTGTGGTTATCCTACCCTCTTCGGGTGAGCGTTACCTGAGCACCGCACTGTTTGCCGATCTGTTCACAGAGAAAGAGTTGCAACAGTAGTGCCAGGTTGTAAAGAATGCGTAAAAAAGCACCCTCCCGGGTGCTTTTTTTGTGGCGTACTTCAAATTTTTGCCCCCACGGGCATTGCTTCACCCCGCCAGGTCTGGTATTTAACCAGCAGAATTATTTTGATCCGCGAAATTATTCAAAAGTGGCTTTTCCGCAGGCTGAATCGATTTTATGATTTGGTTCAAATCTTGCTTTCGCGGCATAATGTTTAATGACGCGCTAAACGTCTACGGCCAGTAGTTCCTGTCCCGGATTACGTTTACAGGTAACTGTGTCGTAACCGTTAACGCAGGCGCTTATTGATCCAGGCTAAAGTTTGACCGACAGGCTAAACTTTAGATCCACAACACTAAACCTATAAGTTGGGGAAATATAATGTTCCAGCAAGAAGTTACTATTACCGCTCCGAACGGTCTTCACACCCGCCCTGCTGCTCAGTTTGTGAAAGAAGCGAAAGGTTTTACTTCCGAAATTACTGTGACATCTAACGGCAAAAGCGCCAGCGCAAAAAGCCTGTTCAAACTGCAAACTCTGGGTCTGACTCAGGGTACCGTAGTCACCCTGTCCGCTGAAGGTGAAGACGAGCAAAAAGCAGTTGAGCATCTGGTTAAACTGATGGCTGAACTCGAGTAAGTTCACGGGTTCTTTTCAATATCAGTCACAAGTAAGGTAGGGTTATGATTTCAGGCATTTTAGCATCCCCGGGTATCGCTTTTGGCAACGCGCTGTTGCTCAAAGAAGATGAGATTGTCATCGACCGGAAAAAGGTTTCTGCCGACAAAGTCGATCAGGAAGTTGAACGTTTTCTGAGCGGTCGCGCCAAAGCGTCTGCCCAGCTGGAAGCCATTAAAACCAAAGCTGGCGAAACTTTCGGCGAAGAAAAAGAAGCCATCTTTGAAGGGCATATCATGCTGCTCGAAGATGAGGAGCTGGAGCAGGAAATCATAGCCCTGATTAAAGATAAATACATGACTGCGGACGCCGCAGCGCATGAAGTTATCGAAGGGCAGGCAACTGCTTTAGAAGAGCTGGATGATGAATACCTGAAAGAACGTGCGGCTGACGTACGTGATATCGGTAAGCGTTTAATGCGCAACATTCTGGGCATGCCAATTATCGACCTGGGTTCTATTCAGGACGAAGTCATTCTTGTTGCTGCCGACCTCACCCCGTCAGAAACTGCACAGCTGAACCTGCAAAAGGTGCTGGGCTTTATTACTGATGTTGGTGGCCGTACTTCCCACACGTCTATCATGGCGCGTTCCCTTGAACTGCCGGCCATCGTGGGCACCGGTAGCGTAACGGCTCAGGTGAAAAACGGCGATTATCTGATTCTGGATGCCGTAAACAATAAAGTTTACGTCAACCCAACTAATGAAGAAATTGAGCAACTGCGTGCCGTTCAGGAGCAGGTTGCCAGCGAAAAAGCTGAACTGGCTAAACTGAAAGATCTGCCGGCTATCACCCTTGACGGTCATCAGGTTGAAGTGTGTGCCAACATCGGTACCGTGCGTGATGTAGACGGTGCTGAGCGTAATGGCGCTGAAGGCGTGGGCCTGTATCGTACCGAGTTCCTGTTTATGGATCGCGATGCCCTGCCGACCGAAGAAGAACAGTTCTCTGCCTATAAAGCGGTTGCTGAAGCCTGTGGTTCTCAGGCGGTAATCGTGCGTACCATGGATATCGGCGGCGATAAAGAGCTGCCATACATGAACTTCCCGAAAGAAGAAAACCCGTTCCTCGGCTGGCGTGCCGTACGTATCGCAATGGATCGCAAAGAGATCCTGCGCGATCAGGTGCGTGCGATCCTGCGCGCTTCTGCTTTCGGTAAACTGCGCATTATGTTCCCGATGATCATCTCTGTAGAAGAAGTCCGCGCGCTGCGCAAAGAGATCGAAATCTACAAACAGGAACTGCGTGACGAAGGTAAAGCCTTTGACGAGTCAATCGAGATTGGCGTAATGGTGGAAACACCGGCTGCGGCAACTATCGCACGTCATCTGGCAAAAGAAGTCGATTTCTTCAGTATTGGTACCAATGATTTAACCCAGTACACCCTGGCGGTTGACCGTGGTAATGATATGATTTCACATCTCTACCAGCCAATGTCACCGTCCGTACTGACGCTTATTAAGCAGGTTATTGACGCTTCTCATGCAGAAGGTAAATGGACAGGCATGTGTGGTGAGCTTGCAGGCGACGAACGTGCTACACTTCTGTTGTTAGGGATGGGTCTGGATGAGTTCTCAATGAGCTCCATTTCTATCCCGCGCATTAAGAAAATTATTCGTAACACGAATTTCGAAGATGCGAAGGTATTAGCAGAGCAGGCTCTTGCTCAACCGACAACGGACGAGTTAATGACGCTGGTTAACAAGTTCATTGAAGAAAAAACAATCTGCTAATCCACGAGATGCGGCCCAATTTACTGCTTAGGAGAAGATCATGGGTTTGTTTGATAAATTGAAATCTCTGGTTTCTGATGATAAGAAAGACACCGGAACTATTGAGATTATTGCTCCGCTGTCTGGCGAAATCGTGAATATCGAAGACGTGCCGGACGTTGTTTTTGCTGAAAAAATCGTTGGTGATGGCATTGCTATCAAACCAACCGGTAACAAAATGGTTGCACCGGTTGATGGTACCATCGGCAAAATCTTTGAAACCAACCATGCGTTCTCTATCGAATCTGACAGCGGCATTGAGCTGTTCGTACACTTCGGTATCGACACCGTTGAACTGAAAGGCGAAGGCTTTAAGCGTATCGCGGAAGAAGGTCAGCGCGTTAAAGTTGGCGATCCGGTTATTGAATTCGATCTGGCACTGCTGGAAGAGAAAGCCAAGTCTACCCTGACGCCGGTTGTTATCTCCAACATGGACGAAATCAAAGAGCTGATCAAACTGTCCGGCAGCGTGACCGTTGGTGAAACTCCGGTTATCCGCATCAAGAAGTGATTCTTGCCGCAGTGAAAAATGGCACCCTCGGGTGCCATTTTTTTATGCTTTGCGCTCTGTCGGAGGGAGAATTAATTCGTCACAACCGCATTGCTGTGTCCAGGTCATGACCTCCAGCACTCGCTCTGCGGCATGCTGCGTCGCAAGGGTCAGCGGAACACCCTTAACGATACCGCTAATCAGTTCGGCACAGAACAGATCGCCCGTCCCTTTAAGATCGGTTTTCACCCGAGGATGCTCAATCACATCAACACCCTCCGCCGTCACTACCGCCACATTGATGGTATCGCCGGTTTCACCTGGCGCACTGGTGATCACAATCCACTTCAGCGTGTCCGAAAGCAGCGATGTCGCCGCAGCTACCGCCTCTTGCAGCGTGCCGCACGGTTTTCCACTCAGCATTTCCAGTTCAAACACATTTGGCGTCAGCCCTTCTGCCAGCGGCAGCAGGTGGTGGCGATAAGCTTCTGGAATTTCCGCTTTTACGTACATTCCGCTATCGGTATCGCCGATCACCGGGTCGACCAGAATCGCGACCTCCGGATGGCTTAGCCGCACCGTTTTCAACCACTCCGCCAGTAGCGCAATTTGCTCCGCGCTGCCCATATAACCAGTCGTTACGGCTTTCAGCTCGCGTAGCGCATCGCGCTCGCTCAACGCCTGTAGATAACCACGGAACCAGTCGGCGGGAATAATCCCCCCATAATACGTTTCGTAATGCGGCGTGTTGCTGAACAGCACCGTTGGCACCGCCGTCACCCGTAAACCGTTCGCTTTGATAGCAGGTACAGCGATGCTATTACCAACGCTGCCGTACACTACCTGTGACTGAACGGCGACAATATCGGTCTGCAACGCCCGATGTTTGTCGTCAAAAAGCACTGACTGTATATCACTATCCTGGCCCACACACTTCTCCTGTCGCTGGCTCGCGGGTTAACGCCTCGCTACTAGATTATTTTCATCGTTGTATGAATGACGGTTTTCGGCTTCACCGTCTTCTGATATCAGAGGAGAGCGCTAGCCCGCCCCTGACGGGTAAGAATTTTGCGCGTTTATGAAAAAGTTAGCAAATGTCTTGTCCGCCACCGGACGCCAGACGTGCAACTTCTAACGTCGCCAGCGGTCTGACAAACGGTAACTGATTAAGTGAAAAGGATTATTCAATGAAGAAAACGATTTGTGCCGTTGTTGCCCTGCTGATGGCGCTTCCTGCGTTTGCCAAACTTAATGCCCACGAAGAAGCGCGTATCAATGCCATGCTCAATGCGCTGGCGCAAAAGCAGGATCTGACCTTTGTTCGTAACGGCGATGCGCATAACTGCGAGGAAGCGGTTTCCCATCTGCGCGTAAAACTGGGCAACACCCGTAATCGCATTGATACCGCCGAACAATTTATCGATAAGGTTGCCTCATCATCATCGATTACCGGGAAGCCTTACATTGTGAAAATCCCCGGTAAAAGCGATGAAAACGCGCAGCCGTATTTGCATGCGCTGATTGCAGAAACCGATAAGACCTTGTAACCGTAGCGCCAGGTGACCACGTCGCGGACCGATTAAATCCCCGCCCCCTGGCTGAAGTGCTCTTCGCCAAATACGCCGGTGGAGAGATAGCGGTCGCCGCGATCGCAGATAATCGCCACCACCACCGCGCCGGGCGTGGAGCGCGCCACGCGCAGCGCGCCCGCTACCGCGCCGCCGGAACTGACGCCGCAGAAAATACCTTCGCGCACCGCCAGTTCGCGCATGGTGTTTTCAGCGTCCTGCTGATGAATATCCAGCACCTCGTCTACCAGCGAAGCGTTATAAATCCCCGGCATATACTCCGCAGGCCAGCGGCGAATGCCCGGAATGCTACTCCCCTCTTCCGGTTGCAGGCCAACAATGGTCACCGGTTTTGCCTGCTCACGCAGAAAACGCGACACGCCGGTAATGGTGCCAGTGGTGCCCATGCTGGAGACAAAATGGGTGAGGCGGCCTGACGTCTGCCGCCAGATTTCCGGGCCGGTGGTGGTGTAATGCGCGTAGGGATTGTCCGGGTTGTTGAACTGATCCAACAATTTGCCTTCGCCATTTTCAGACATTGCCAGCGCTAAATCCCGCGCGCCCTCCATGCCCTGCTCTTTACTGACCAGCACCAGCTCCGCGCCGTAGGCACGCATCGCGGCGCGGCGCTCCTGGCTCATGTTATCCGGCATCAGCAGCTTCATACGGTAGCTTTTCAGCGCGGCGATCATCGCCAGCGCGATGCCGGTATTGCCGCTGGTGGCTTCGATAAGCACGTCGCCCGGCCTGATATCGCCGCGCTTTTCCGCCTCGACAATCATCGACAGCGCCGCCCGGTCTTTCACCGATCCCGCCGGGTTATTGCCTTCCAGCTTGACCCAAATTTCACTGCCGTTGTCCGGCCCCAGACGTTGTAATTTGACCAGCGGCGTATTGCCGATAGTGTGTTCTAATGTATTCACGTTTTCTGCCCAGGAAAAAGCCGGGTGGCGCTACGCTCACCCGGCCTACAAAATTATGACATATGCTGTAGGCCCGGTAAGCGAAGCGCCACCGGGCGATAAACCTGCAAATTAACCTATCAGGCGGATTCCGCCAGCGCAAGCTTCTGCCGGGATTCTATACGTTCATTGCCGTTATACAACCGGGCATTCTGTAGGCCGACAAACAATCTTTCTCCGCGAACCGGCGCGTTTTCATCCTGCATGACTACCGTCAGCGGTTCGTTATACCACCCCAGCGGCTGCACGACTAATTGGGTGTAGTGGCCTTTTGGACTGGCTTCCAGTACCTGAACCGGCAGCGGCGCATCCAGACTGGTGCGACGGCTAATATCCACTTCCCACGGGCGCAGGAACAGTTCTACCGGCCCCTGAAAGGCAGGCGTATAGCCCAGCGGCCAGCGGTGCGCGCCGACGTGGAACTGTCCGCCGCGGATCGTACCTTTTAGCCGGTTGACCTCGCCCATAAACTCCAGCACGAAGCGGGTGGCGGGTTCACGCCAGACCTGATCCGGGACGTCCACCTGCTCGATATTTCCCTGACTCATGACCACCACGCGGTCGGCGACTTCCATCGCCTCTTCCTGATCGTGGGTCACAAACACGCTGGTAAACTTCAGCTCTTCATGCAGCTGACGCAGCCAGCGTCGCAGCTCTTTACGCACCTGCGCGTCCAGCGCGCCGAACGGTTCATCCAGCAGCAAGATTTGCGGCTCCACGGCCAGCGCACGTGCCAGCGCCACCCGCTGCTTCTGCCCGCCGGACAGCTGCGCCGGGTAACGTTCAGCAAGATGCGCAAGCTGAACCATCTCCAGCAGACGGGTTACTTTGGCTTTGATGGTCGCGGCGTTCGGTCGTTCGCGACGCGGCAGGACGGTCAGGCCGAACGCAATATTGTCGAACACCGTCATATGGCGAAACAGCGCGTAGTGCTGAAAGACAAAACCCACTTTGCGATCGCGCGCGTGCAGGCGGCTGACGTCGGTGCCGTGAAAGCGAATATTGCCGCTGGTTTGATGCTCAAGCCCGGCAATAATGCGCAGCAGCGTCGTTTTACCGGAACCAGACGGCCCGAGCAGCGCCACCATTTGTCCGGAGGGGATATCCAGCGAGATATCATTCAGCACCTGGGTGCGACCAAAAGACTTCTTAATTCTGGCAATCTCAATGCTCATGATTTCCCTCCTGTTGCAGGCGGCGCTCCTGATTGCTCAACCGCCACTGCAACGCACTCTTTAAAAACAGGGTCAAAATCGCCATCAACGCCAGCAGGGCGGCGGCGGTAAACGAGCCGACGGTGTTATAGTCCTGCTCCAGCAGTTCAATTTGCAGCGGCAGCGACAGGGTTTCACCGCGAATAGAGCCGGATACCACCGACACCGCGCCGAACTCGCCAATGGCGCGGGCGTTGGTCAGCACCACGCCGTACAATAACGCCCAACGAATATTTGGCAGCGTGACGCGGCGGAACATCTTCCAGCCGGATGCGCCGAGTAAAATCGCCGCCTCATCTTCATGGCTGCCCTGGCTGAGCATCACCGGCACCAGCTCGCGCACCACAAATGGACAGGTCACAAAGATAGTCACCAGCACCATGCCCGGCCAGGCAAACATCACCTGTAGGTTATGCTCATCCAGCCAGCCGCCGAGCGGGCCGTTTGAACCGTAAAACAGCAGATAAATCAGCCCCGCCACCACCGGCGACACGGCAAAGGGAATATCCAGCAACGTCAGCAATAGCTGGCGGCCAGGAAAGTTAAAGCGCGTCACCAGCCAGGCCAGCAGCGTGCCGAACAGCAGGTTGACCGGTACGGTAATAAGAGCAATCAGCACCGTCAGCCAGATGGCGTGCAGCATGTCCGGATCGCTTAAGTTTTGCAGTACCGGCACCAGTCCTTTGCTGAAGGCCTGCACGAAGATATAAATCATCGGCACGACCAGAATGAACGCCGACAGCAGTACGCCCGCGCCGATCAGGAACCATTTCCCCCAGTTCACGCGGGGAGCGTCATAACGTTTCAATTGAGTCAATTCCGCCATTAATGACCTACCACGCGCCGACCAAAGCGACTTTGCAGCGTATTGATTGAGAAGAGCAGCAGCAGTGAGACCGCGAGGATCACCGAGGCGATGGCGCTGGCCGCCGGATAATCAAACTCCTGCAAGCGCACAAAAATCATCAGCGAGGTCACTTCCGTTTTCCAGGCGATATTACCGGCGATGAAAATCACCGCGCCGAATTCGCCGAGGCTACGGGTAAATGAGAGCGCCACGCCCGCCAGCAACGCCGGAGAAAGCTCGGGCAATACCACTTTACGAAAGCTTTGCAGCCGGGTCGCGCCAAGCGTTTCCGCCGCCTCTTCGTACTCCGGCCCGAGTTCTTCCAGCACCGGCTGAACGGTACGCACCACAAACGGGATGCTGGTAAAGGCCATCGCTACGGCAATCCCCAGCCAGGTATAGGTTACTTTGATATCAAACTTCGCCAGCCACTCGCCGTAAAAGCCGTTTACCGAGAACAGCGACGCCAGCGTCAGACCCGCCACCGCCGTTGGCAGCGCAAACGGCAGATCGATAAGCGCGTCCAGCAGCGTGCGTCCGGGGAAACGATAGCGGGTTAAGATCCACGCCATCAGCAGGCCGAACACGCCGTTGAATACCGAGGCCACAAACGCCGACAGCAGCGTCACTTTATAGGCGGCGACCACCTGCGGATTGGTGATCACCTCCCAGTATTGCGCCCAGCTCATCTGGGAAAGCTGCATGACCAGCGCGCTTAACGGCAGCAGCATGATCAGGCAGACGAACAGCAGGCTGGTGCCAAGACTTAAGGTGAAGCCCGGCAGCACGCGCCGGGAAGAGACAGCAAACATCACTTACGCCCCGCCGCCAGCAGCTTATCTAATTCGCCACCGCTGGCGAAGTGCGTTTTCATCACCTCAGGCCAGGAGCCGAAACGCTCTTCCACGCGGAACAGCTCGGTCTGCGGGAATTTGTCTTTCAGTTTATCCATCACCTGCGCGTCGTTTACGCGATAGTAGTAGTCGGTGATGATGGTCTGTGCCTGTGGACTATAGAGCCAGTTAAGGTACGCCTTCGCGGCTTTCTCGGTGCCGTTGGCTTTGACGTTTTTATCCACCCACGCCACCGGGAACTCCGCCAGAATGTTGACTTTCGGCACCACAACCTCGAAGCCCTGCGCTTCGTACTGTTTGCGGATGTTATTCACTTCCGACTCAAAGGTGATTAGCACGTCGCCCAACCCGCGCTCCACAAAGGTGGTGGTAGCCCCGCGGCCGCCGGTATCAAATACTTCGACGTTCTTCAGAAACTGGGTCATAAACTGCCCGGTTTTCGCTTTATCGCCACCGTCGGCTTTATCCGCCGCGCCCCACGCCGCCAGGTACGTATAGCGCGCGTTGCCGGAGGTTTTCGGGTTCGGGAAAATCAGTTTTACGTCAGAACGCACTAAGTCATTCCAGTCGTGAATATTTTTCGGGTTGCCCTTGCGCACCAGGAAGGCCATCGTCGAGTAGAACGGCGAGCTGTTATTCGGCAGGCGGCTCTGCCAGTCCGCCGGGATCAGCTTGCCTTTGTCATGCAGGATCTGCACGTCGGTGACCTGATTGTAGGTCACCACGTCGGCCTTCAGCCCCTGAAGGATCGCCAGCGCCTGTTTTGATGACCCGGCATGCGATTGTTTAATGGTCAGCTTATCGCCGCCGTTGTCTTTCGCCCACTGCTGTTCAAAAGGAGGATTGAGGGCGGCAAACAGCTCGCGGGAGACATCGTAAGAGCTGTTAAGCAGTTCGGTCGCCTGCGCCTGCGCGGCCAGCAGCAGTGACGCCGCCAGGACCAGATACCTTGTTTTCAGTGATTTAGCGGCCATTGCGCACCCTTATAAATTTGATGACTTTCTAATAGCCATAATATTTATAACGGACACCAAAGGAGTAACGGTTTTATATACCGTTTGGTGATTTGCCAGTCGAAAAGGGAATAAGAAATAGCGGGGCAGCATGACGCGCTGCCCCATTTGACTAGTGCTTCAGCGCGCCGTAGACGCCGTCGACAATCCAGCCGTAGGTGGCCGCCGGAAGCTGGCCGCTGACAAAGACGTTGGGATTCGCCTGCGGGTCCGCTACCGGCGAGTGGGGTTTGTTGCCGAGGATCACGATGGCCATATGGTTAACCGGATCGATAGCCGTCAGCGTACCCGTCCAGCCGGTATGACCGTAGGTCTGCGGGGTAGCCAGCACACCGAAGGTCGCAGTCATGGAGGCGTTAGCATTGACGCGCCAGCCCAGGCCAAACGTGGGATCGTCTTTTGAACTATGGGTAAACGCCTCGACGGTTTTCCGATCGAACAAGGTGACATTTTTATAGCTGCCGCCGTTGAGCATCAGCTGCATCAGGACGGCCATATCACCGGTGTTGGAGAACAGCCCGGCGTGGCCGGAGACGCCGCCCATCGCGTACCAGGCTTTTTCATCGTGCACTTCGCCCTCCAGGGTGGAGGTACGAATATGAGGAAAGTCGATAACGCCGTCGCGGGTATTGCCGTGCAGTTCCGTCGCGGCAATTTGCTGGCGCTGAAAGCCTTTTTGCAGCGGATTAAAGACCGTATGCGTCAGGCCCAGCGGGCGATAAATCCTCTCCTCGACGTATTTATCCAGCGGCATGCCGGTGACCGATTCGATGATAAAGCCGAGGATCATGTAATCGACATCGCTATAAACATGTCGGGTGCCGGGAGAATAATCCAGCGGCGTGCGTTTAATCATCTCAAGCGTGGTGGCTTTATCCTGCGAATATAACGCGCCCGCGACCTTTTTATTCGGGTATTGCGGATCGGCGGGGAAACCGGCGGTGTGATGTAAAATATCGACGATACGCAGCCGGTCCTTGCCTTTGATCTTATCCGTGGGCCGGTCGGCAAAACCGGGAAGGTATTTAGAGACGAGATCATCGACGCTGATTTTCCCTTCGTACACCAGCTTTTGCAGCGCGAAGTTGGTGGCATACATTTTCGTATTAGAGGCGAGATCGTACAGGGTCTCCGGCGTTGCCTTGACGGGCGCGGCCATTAACGCCGAGCCGTCGTATTTTTTCGCGTAGCCCCAGGCTTTCTGATAAACAATGTGATTATCCTTCAGAATAAGCAGGTTCATCCCCGGATAGCCCGCGTCAATCTGCTGCTGGATCCAGACATCCAGTTGATGCAGTTTCTGGCTATCAAAACCTGCTGACTCCGGGCTGGCATGGGTTAACGGCGGATAATCCGCCGCCTGAGCGGGAGCCCAGATGGCGAGCAACGCCGCCAGTAAAATAGTTGATTTCATGGCTATTCCTTTAACTTAGATCGACATTTTTACAGCCAAACAGCGCGGTGATAATAAACCCCGCGACGTAAGCTATCAGGATCCCGCCGCCGTATACCGCAATCGCGGGCAGGATCCCGTCATGGGAGGTCATCAGCGGCAAGGCCACCAGACCGGAAGGGCCAAAGGCGCTGTTCAGACCGACCGGCAGCCCCAGCCAGGCAATCGTCCCGATAAACAAGCCGCCGACCGCGCCGCCCAGACAGGCGGTAATGAAGGGCTTCATGCGCGGCAGCGTAACGCCGTAAATCAGCGGTTCGCCGACGCCAAGCAGGCCGGGGATGATCGCGCCACGAATTTGCGAGCGAAGCAGCGAGGTGTTATCAGAGCGCCAGTACAGCGCCAGCGCCGCGCCCACCTGCCCTGCGCCTGCCATAGAGAGGATGGGGAACAGGGAGTTGAACCCTTGCGAATCCATTAGCGCCAGATAGACAGGAATAAAGCCCTGATGAACGCCGAAGACCACCGCAATCAGGAATACCCCGGCCAGCACCGCGCACCCCAGCGGGTTGCTGTTAAGATGCATAAATAGCCAGGACATGCCCTGGAACAGCCAGACCCCGACAGGCATGATAATGATAAAGGTCAGCGCTGCGGTGATGATTAACGTCAGCATTGAGGTCAGGATCATATCCAGTTCGTCAGGCACGTAGCGCCGGATCACGCGCTCGATTTTCGCCCCGGCCCACGCCGCCAGCAGCACGCCGATGATATTGCCGCGCGGATCGATAGCCATGCCGAAGAAATCCTGCAACCCGGAGTAGTAGCCAACCGTTGCCTCGGGGTTATAACCGAGGATAAAGAGCGAGGCGATGATCGCGCCGTTAACGCCGGTGCCGCCAAAGGCCTTCTGCGCGTTATAGCCGACCAGCAGCACCAGGAAAGTAAACAGGCCCTTGCTGAAAACCTTCAGAAAATTCAGCGCATCCGGTAGCGTCCCTTTTGCGTCTGGCGCAATATGCATTAGCGTGCCGATTAAGGTCGCGATCCCCAGCATCAATCCTGCCGCAATAAAGCCGGGAATAAGCGGGGTAAAGATGGTGGCGAAATTCGCCAGAAACTGTTGAACAGAGGATTGCTGTTTACTTTTCAACTGGCTTTTATTTTCTGCGGCAATGGATTTGAGATCCTGATTACCGAGAAGCGCATTCATTGCTTCTGCCGCGCGCTGGGCTTTGCCGACGCCAAAGACCACCTGAACTTCATTGCCATTGATCACTACCCCACTCACCTGTCCGGCGAGTTTTTCACTGATGTTGTTATCGACCAGCGCAGTGTCTGCGACGCGCAGCCGCAGGCGGGTCATACAGTTACCGCATGAGGTAATATTTTTTTCCCCGCCGACAAGGGCGATAATATGCTCCAGTAAATCCTTACCGATTGTTTTAGCCATGTTTATCCTCATCTGTTCCACAGAAGATTGAATAGAAACATTATGCGCTCAGGGAGCGTGGCGCACAGCGTTGGACGAAGGATTTTCCAGAAAGGTCACAGTATGGGTGGGAAAGAGGGATAACGCATTTTAAAACAATGACAAGGAGGAACGTTACGGTTTGGGGGCAGTGGGGCACACAGGCTGAGGCATTATGCGTGGTGATGCCGGATGGCGGCTGCGCCTTATCCGGCCTACAGGGTTGCGTGATTTACCCGGCCCACGCGCTCGCGGTATTACCCCCATAGGCCCGTGCAAGCGAATGCGCCGCCGGGCAATGTGGCACACAGGCTGAGACATTGTGCGCGATAATGCCGGATGGCGGCTGCGCCTTATCCGGCCTACAGGGCGACGTGATTTACCCGGCCCACGCGCTCGTGGTATTACCCCCGTAGGCCCGTGCAAGCGAATGCGCCGCCGGGCAATGTGGCACACAGGCTGAGACATTGTGCGCGATAATGCCGGATGGCGGCTGCGCCTTATCCGGCCTACAGGGTTGCGTGATTTACCCGGCCCACGCGCTCGCGGTATTACCCCCGTAGGCCCGTGCAAGCGAATGCGCCGCCGGGCAACGTGGCACATGGCCAGAGCCATTTTGGGAAATAATGCGGGGCTATCACAAAAACGTCCGCCCCGTGTTGGTTACAGCGCCAGCAGCCTGTTAAGAGACGGCGCAAAGTAATAACCACCCGTTACCGGTCTGGTAAAGCGCAGCATGGCGTCACGCTTGCCGTCGGTATCGCCAAACATGCTCAGCAACTGTTGTTCAATATTGTGCAGACGCGCGCAGTAGGCGCAGAAATAGAGACCGTGAGTGCCGCTGGCCGTGCCGTACGGCAGGCTCTGACGGACAATTTTTAGCCCTTTGCCATCCTCTTTCAGATCCACGCGGCTGAGGTGAGAGGTCACAGGACGTTCGTCGCCGTCAATTTCCTCATTAGCGCTTTTGGTACGCCCAATCATCATTTCCTGATCGTGAACGCTCATCCGATTAAGCTGTTTGAGATTATGTTCCCAGCGCTGAACGAACACATAGCTGCCGCCCGCATCCACACCGTCTTTGATCACCGCCACGTCACGACGCGTTTCTTCACCCGCCGGGTTTTCGGTACCGTCGACAAAACCACTCAAATCGCGATCTTCCACCCAGCGGAAGCCGTGGATCTCTTCCTGCACGTCCAGCGCGTCGCCGAACGCTTCCAGCGCCGCCTGGGCAACAGAGAAATTGACGTCGTGACGCAGGGAGAGAATATGGATCAGCACGTCATACTGGGTTGCCGGAGCCAGACCTTTGCCGTAAGGAATAAAGTCCTTCAGCTCTTCAGCCCCTTCGCCGCCGCTCAGTTCACGCCACGTTTTATGACCGAAAGCCACTACCGCACCAACCTGCGCGTCAGGGAACTGCGCCTGAAAGGTTGCCAGCTTATCGGCAAAAATTTTACTGCCCGCGCGCAGGGAGTCGATCTCCCCTTTAACATTGGCTTCGATCCAAATCGCCGCGCGACAATGTTCTGGCAAAATGCCACTCTGAACCTGGGACATTGCTTCTCCTGAGAAAAAGCCACGCAACGGTGGCGTTAATGCAGCTATTGTACCGCGTTTTCAGGAGGGCAATTTGTTCAGGCGCAAATTAACGACGCCAGATAATTTTGCTTACTTTCCAGCTTTTCAGCGTATCGTCGGACGGCATTAGATCTGCCGGACCGCTCCATTCGCCAGTAAACAGGTAGCTGATATGCTGGCTACCTTCTGCCTTACACTCAACGTCGCCAGCGTGATCGCCCGAGGCTTTCTGACAGCTGCCGTAGGCTTTTTTATACAAGTCGCTGAAGACACTGCCGATTTCCCCACCATCGGCCGTTTTAATATCCGGGTCCTGAATATCAATTTGGCTGACCGTGCCGCTATCGCCGTTAATCACCAGCGCAACTTTATTATCTTTCATCGCTTCAAAAAAGCGCACGATATTGCCGTTATCGGTTTTCATGCCGCTACGAAGGTGGTAACTGCTGCCCAACGCCTCGCTGATATCTTCTTCTTTCAGCGGCGTCGCGCTGGTGATCCCGGCGACGCCCTGCTCTGTTACTTCGCCGGAGGAGCCAAACCAGTTCCACGGATTTGCCGCCGACCAGTTAACCGAGGAGATTGTTGAACACCCTGCCAGTGCCAAAGGCATAACGCACATCAATAAGCGAAGCGATTTCATTCACACATCCTCTCTTTTAAATTCAACGCCTGTTGGAGTACAGCGACGGCAAAAAGTGCCGTTTAATCTTCCTGGCGAGTAAAACAAGCACGTAACCGTCGACTTGTCAGCAGCCACCACAGGGCATAAACATCCAGCACCACCAGCGCCAGCCCGGTCCCGCTGACCGTCTCGCCGAAATACCACAGCAAGGGCTGCCAAAGCAGAAGCGTCATCTGAGCGAGGATTAATACCCAGCGTAACGCAGTCCATAGGCGGGGAAACGCCTGGCGTCGGCCGGTAAATAAGAAGGCTACCACGGCGGGCACACCCGGCAGCAAGCCCCACCAGAAGTTATCGTGATCGGGGTAGAACAGGTTCAACAACGTGTCGCCCTGCCCGCGCGACGCGCCCGCCATAATAAACAACACCCAGGTGCGGGCCTGAAGCACCAGCACGCACCAGAAGAGAAAGGGCAGTTTTAACAGCCCGTTACGATCGTAATCAGAAGGAAAATACATACGCCCGCCTGAAAATAAAACGGCATTATACACATCCTCCTTCTGATTTCCTGCCCGTCGGGAAAGTCCGGATCGGGTCCGGTTCCAGCCTGTCTTTTCTGTAATGACCGCTCATAATAACGAGCATTTCATTGACAAGGAGTCTGTATGTCTTTTTTTCATTATGGTCTGCTTGCAGGCGTGTTATTTTCCGTCACCGCCTGTGATGATGCCAAAGAGGTGATTACGATACCGGATACCGGTCATCAGGTAACCGTCAGCAATCAATCGCTGCGCGAAGCACGTAAAGGCTTTAGTACCCACATCATCCAGAAAAGTTTCACCGACTCGGGCAATCTGGTCACACCGCCCAAAGACGTCTATACCCTGACGAGCTACCCGACGAAGCTCGGAAAGATGGCCGCCTACGTTACGCCCGATCCCCACGATGGCAAGCGCCACCCGGCGGTGATCTGGATCACGGGCGGCTACGGCGGATTAAGCGACGGTGAGTTTCACTGGCAGCCACAGCCCCGCGACAATGACCAGAGCGGCAGCGCGTTCCGCAAAGCCGGGCTGGTGGAAATGCTGCCGAGCTTCCGTGGCGAAGACAATAACCCTGGCAGCTATGAAATGTTTTATGGCGAGCTGGACGATATCGACGCCGCTTACGACTGGCTGGCGAAGCAGCCGTGGGTCGATCCTGACCGTATTTATCTGGCCGGACACAGCACGGGCGGTACGCGCGTCTTACTCGCCAGCGAATATAGCGATAAATTCCGTGCGTATTTCAGCCTCGGCGCGGTGCCGGATTTGAAAGCGCGTATCGAAGGCGGAGAGATGATGGTCCCGGTCCCCTTTGAGAAAACCGACGACGAGTATCGTTTACGTTCACCCGCAACATTTATCAAATCCATAAAAAAACCAACGTGGTACTTTGAAGGTGGAGAATATTACTGGAAGGCTTTCGACAATATTGCCGCTTTCGTTAAAAAAGAGAAAATCCCGCTCACCATTAATAAAATACCGAACGGCGATCATTTCACCATTATCGCCCCGGTGACCGAAATGATTGCACAGAAAATCCTCCAGGATACCGGCACGGAGTGCAATATATCATTCAGTAAGGACGATCTGGCGCGCATCTCCAGCGAGATCGAATAATAGCCTTTGCCCCCTGTCGTTCGACGCGCCAGGGGGAACGCGTCATTCAATTTTAAAAAGGAAACAGTAAAGGCTTAGTACTCTTCATCTTCAATCAATCGCTTACCCAGAATCAGTACGTCGGCGGTTTCATACCCCAGCCGTTCATACATGCCCAGCACCACATCATTGTCTTCCCGCACCATAATCTGCACTTTCGGGCAGCCGCGGGCGATGAGTTTTTTCTCCAGCCGGTTTAATAATGCATTGGCAATGCCGCGCCCGCGATATTCCGGATGTACGCCGAGGTAATACGCTGAACCGCGATGTCCGTCATAGCCGCCCATCACCGTGCCAACCACTTCGCCGTTCACTTCAGCCACCAGGAACAAACTGACGTCATGATTTACTTTACGTTCGATGTCCATTTCCGGATCGTTCCATGGACGCAGCAGATCGCAGCGCTCCCACAGAGTGATGACCTCTTCGAAATCTTGCTGGCGAAATACGCGTATCTCCATGGTATTGGGTGCCTTTTCAGGTTAAAAAAACTGATTATGGCGCGAACGTGTCGATTAGCCAATATCTTGCGAAACCAGAGTAAAAAAATGGCATAATGTCGCCCGTTCATGTATTGAAATGAAAAGTAAAACAATTCTCATCGCGATTGTTCGTAACGGCCATCGCGATACGATATAACATCTGTCACCTTTTTCTTTACAACCCAGGCCGAATGAGCACTTTTAAACCACTGAAAACACTCGCATCGCGCCGCCAGGTACTTAAAGCCGGGCTGGCTGCCCTGACGCTGTCAGGTATGTCCCACGCGATAGCCAAAGACGCTGCCCTTAAAACCAGCAACAGCCACAGCAAACCCGCCGCAAAAAAAGCCGGTGCCAGACGCATGGTCGTCCTCGATCCTGGTCATGGCGGTATTGATACCGGCGCGATTGGCAGCAGCGGCTCTAAAGAAAAACATGTCGTGCTGGCGATTGCCAAAAACGTGCGATCCATTTTGCAAAGCCACGGCATCGACGCTCACCTGACCCGCACCGGCGATACTTTTATTCCGCTTTACGATCGCGTGGAGATCGCCCATAAACACGGTGCCGATCTGTTTATGTCGATCCACGCGGACGGCTTTACGAACCCTTCCGCGGCAGGCGCATCGGTATTCGCCCTCTCCAACCGAGGCGCGAGTAGCGCCATGGCGAAGTATCTTTCCGATCGCGAAAACCGCGCGGATGAAGTTGCCGGTAAAAAAGCCACCGACAAAGATCATCTGCTGCAACAGGTGCTGTTTGATTTGGTGCAGACCGACACCATTAAAAACAGCCTGACGCTCGGCTCGCATATTCTTAAAAAGATTAAGCCGGTGCACCGTCTGCATAGCCGCAGTACGGAACAGGCGGCGTTTGTGGTGCTGAAATCGCCGTCCATTCCTTCGGTGCTGGTGGAAACGTCCTTCATCACCAATCCGGGAGAAGAAAAGCTGCTCGGTACGACGGCGTTTCGCCAGAAGATCGCCAGTGCCATCGCTTCCGGCATCATCAGCTATTTTAACTGGTTCGATAATCAAAAAGCTCACGCCAGGAAACGCTAATGAAACCCGACGCCCAACAGGTAAAAGCCTTTTTACTCCAGTTACAGGATGATATCTGTCAGCAACTCTCTGCGGAAGGCTGCAATACCTTCACGGAAGATAACTGGCAACGCGAAGCGGGCGGCGGCGGTCGCAGCCGGGTGCTACGCAACGGCGGCATTTTTGAGCAGGCAGGCGTCAATTTTTCGCACGTCTTTGGTGCCGAGATGCCCGCCTCCGCTACCGCGCACCGTCCGGAACTGGCCGGGCGCAGCTTCGAAGCGATGGGCGTATCGCTGGTGGTTCACCCGCGTAATCCGTATGTGCCTACCAGCCATGCCAACGTGCGCTTTTTTATCGCCGAAAAACCAGGAGCCGATCCGGTATGGTGGTTTGGCGGCGGTTTTGATTTAACGCCTTACTATGGTTTTGAAGAAGACGCCGTGCACTGGCATCGCACGGCGCGGGATATTTGTCAGCCGTTTGGCGATGATGTTTATCCACGCTATAAAAAGTGGTGCGACGACTACTTCTTTCTCAAACATCGCAACGAACAGCGCGGCATCGGCGGCCTGTTTTTTGACGATCTGAACACGCCGGATTTCGATACCTGCTTCGCCTTTATGCAGGCGGTCGGGAAAGGCTATACCGAGGCGTATATGCCGATTGTCGCCCGTCGCCGGGGTATACAATTCACCGAACGCGAGCGCGATTTCCAGCTTTACCGTCGCGGTCGCTATGTGGAGTTTAATCTGGTATGGGATCGCGGCACGCTGTTTGGCTTACAAACGGGCGGGCGCACGGAGTCTATTTTGATGTCAATGCCGCCGCTGGTGCGCTGGGAATATGATTATCAACCGGAGGAAGGCAGTCCGGAAGCGGCGCTGAGTGAGTTTATTCAGGTGCGGGAGTGGATTTGAGAAAATCGTTATAAATACGATTTCAGTGTATTGATGGCTGGAACTGATAGTGTTTAGCCAGGGTTTAACGGCGAATAATGTTTGAATAAACTTATCCACGCTGATTGGTACGTAATCAGTAAATAAGGCAGCCAGAAGGCTGCCTTAGACAAAAAGAGTCAAACGCTTTTACAGCGGCTGCGTCTGCGCCTCTACCACCGCCAGCGCCACCATATTCACGATACGACGAACCGAGGCGATCGGCGTTAATACGTGAACGGGTTTCGCCACGCCCATCAGTACCGGCCCAACGGTCACGCCTTCCGAACTGGAGACGCGCAGCAGGTTGTAGCTGATGCGGGCGGCTTCCATATTCGGCATCACGAGGATGTTGGCCGAACCTTTCAGCGGGCTGTCCGGCATCCGCTCGTTACGGATGCTTTCCACCAGCGCCGCGTCGCCGTGCATTTCACCGTCGATCATTAGCTCAGGCGCGCGTTCGCGTACCAGCGCCAGCGTATCGCGCATTTTGGTCGCCGCCGCGCAGTTGGATGAACCGAAGTTGGAGTGCGACAGCAGCGCCACGCGCGGTTCGATACCGAAGCGACGCACGGTTTCTGCCGCCATGACGGTGATTTCCGCCAGCTGTTCCGGCGTCGGATCGTCGTTGACGTAGGTATCGGCAATAAAGGTGTTACCGCTCGGCAGCAACAGCGCATTCATCGCCCCTGCCGCATGCACGCCCTCGCGGTAGCCAAACAGCTGCTGGATGACGTTGAAATGCTCATGGTAATCACCAATCGTGCCGCAGATCATACCATCGGCTTCACCACGCTGCACCATGATCGCGCCGATCACCGTGGTGTTGCTGATCACCGCGCGCTGCGCCTGCTCCTGCGTCACGCCACGGCGTTTCATGATGTTGTAGTACTCCATCCAGTACTCTTTGAAGCGCGGATCGGATTCGTTGTTGACGATCTCAAAGTCAACGCCGGGTTTGATTTGCAGACCCAGCTTCTGAATACGCATTTCAATCACGCCCGGACGACCCACCAGAATCGGTTTCGCCAGACCCAGCGTCACCAGCTCCTGCGTCGCGTGCAACACGCGATTATCTTCCCCTTCCGCCAGTACAATGCGCTTCGGCTCACTGCGTGCCTGAGAGAAGATCGGCTTCATAAACAGGTTGGTTTTATAGACAAATTCGCTGAGCTTATCGACGTAAGCATCAAAGTCTTCGATAGGACGAGTCGCGACGCCGGAATCCATCGCCGCTTTCGCCACTGCCGGGGCGATTTTAACAATCAGACGCGGATCGAACGGTTTAGGAATGATATATTCCGGGCCAAAGCTCAGATCCTGATCGCCATAGGCGGACGCCACTACTTCGCTCTGCTCGGCATGTGCCAGCTCGGCAATCGCGTGTACGGCTGCCAGTTTCATCTCTTCGTTGATGGCGGTTGCGCCAACGTCCAGCGCGCCACGGAAGATGAACGGGAAGCACAGCACGTTGTTGACCTGGTTCGGGTAGTCCGAGCGTCCGGTACAGAGAATCGCATCGGGGCGCACTTCCTTCGCCAGCGGCGGCAGGATTTCCGGTTCCGGGTTAGCCAGCGCCAGAATCATCGGCGCGCGCGCCATTTTTTTCACCATCTCAGGGGTCAGCACTTTCGGACCCGAGCAGCCAAGGAAAATGTCTGCGCCTTCTACTACGTCAGCCAGCGTGCGTTTTCCGTCATCCTCTACCGCATACGCGGCTTTGGTCTCGGCCATATTCGGTTCGCGGCCTTTATAGATAACGCCTTTCGAGTCGCACACCACAATGTTGTGTTTTTGCATCCCCAGCGCCACCAGCAGGTTCATACAGGCAATCGCTGCCGCGCCCGCGCCGGAAACCACCATCCGCACGTCGGAGAGATTTTTCTCCACCACCCGCAGGCCGTTAAGAATAGCCGCCGTACTGATGATGGCCGTACCGTGCTGGTCGTCATGGAACACCGGAATGTTCATGCGTTCGCGCAGTTTTTTCTCAATATAGAAGCACTCAGGAGCTTTGATATCTTCGAGGTTGATCCCGCCAAACGTCGGCTCCAGCGCGGCAACCACGTCGATCAGTTTGTCCGGATCGTGTTCGTCAACTTCAATGTCAAAGACGTCAATCCCGGCGAATTTTTTAAACAGCACGCCTTTACCTTCCATGACGGGCTTACCTGCCAGTGCGCCGATATTTCCCAGACCCAGTACGGCAGTACCGTTTGAGACCACCGCCACCAGGTTGCCACGCGCGGTGTATTTATACGCCGCCAGCGGATCCTTCTCGATTTCGAGGCACGGTGCCGCGACGCCCGGAGAGTAGGCCAGCGCCAGATCGCGCTGAGTAGCGAGCGGTTTGGTTGGCGAAACCTGGATTTTCCCCGGAACAGGGTACTGGTGGAAATCAAGTGCGCTTTGTTTCAACTGGTCATCCATCTTCTTGTTCCTTTCATTTCGGACTAAAGGTGATTCTGATGCTCACCTGGAGGTCTACAGAGATCCCGATGTAAGAGAGGCTCACCGGTGGGATAGCCCCTAGTATCGCCCCAGACGACTTCATAAACTTTGAAGGCCGCCAAACTCTTACTATCTCAAAATACAATTTTTTAACAAAACACACACGAACTCGTTGCAGCTATCGCCAGCAAGACCCTCCCGGTCTGCTATGCTTTTTGGTTATGTACGTTGTTTTTCATCCAGAAGTGCGAGCCTAAGCACTCGTATACCTTTTTGCTTTTTAAGGAGTCTTTAATGAACCAGCTAGACGGTATTAAACAGTTCACCACCGTCGTGGCTGACAGCGGTGATATTGAATCCATTCGCCACTACCAGCCAGAAGACGCGACCACCAACCCTTCCCTGCTGCTGAAAGCGGCGGCGCTCGACCACTTCGCCCACCTTATTAAGGATGCGATTGAGTATGGCAAGCAGCGCGGTAAGACGCAGGAGCAGCAGGTGGCGGAAGCCAGCGACAAACTGGCGGTCAATTTTGGTGTGGAAATTCTGAAAAGCGTGCCGGGCCGCGTCTCCACCGAAGTGGACGCCCGTCTCTCTTATGACAAGCAAAAAAGCATCGATAAAGCGCGAAAATTTGTTCAGCTTTATCAGGATCAGGGTATCGATAAATCGCGCATTCTGATCAAGCTGGCCTCGACGTGGGAAGGTATTCGCGCCGCAGAGGAGCTGGAAAAAGAAGGCATCAACTGTAACCTGACGCTGCTTTTCTCCTTCGCCCAGGCGCGCGCCTGTGCGGAAGCTGGCGTATTCCTGATTTCACCTTTCGTCGGGCGTATTTACGACTGGTATAACACACGCAAGCCGATGGACCCCTATCGCGTTGATGAAGATCCGGGCGTTAAATCGGTACGTAATATCTATGACTATTACAAACAGCATCGCTACCCCACGATCGTGATGGGCGCGAGCTTCCGCAAAACCGAACAGATCCTGGCGCTGGCGGGCTGTGACCGCCTGACCATCTCACCCGATCTGCTGCAAAAATTGCAGGACAGCAACGATCCGGTTGAGCGCAAGCTGGTGCCGCCGTCCACGACGTTCCATCGTCCGGCTCCGATGACCGAAGCCGAATTCCGTTGGGAGCATAACCAGGATCCTATGGCGGTAGAAAAGCTGTCGGACGGTATTCGTCAGTTCGCCGTCGATCAGCGCAAACTCGAAGATTTGCTGGCCGCTAAACTGTAACTTATTGTCACGGAGAACATTATGTCCCGAAGAGAGCTTGCCAACGCCATCCGCGCCCTGAGTATGGATGCGGTCCAGAAAGCCAATTCTGGCCACCCTGGCGCACCGATGGGCATGGCGGATATCGCTGAAGTGCTGTGGAACGACTTCCTTAAGCACAATCCCACCGATCCCACCTGGTATGACCGCGACCGTTTTATTCTCTCCAACGGCCACGCCTCAATGCTGCTGTATAGCCTGCTGCATCTTTCCGGCTACGATCTGCCGATAGAAGAGCTGAAGAACTTCCGTCAGCTGCATTCTAAAACGCCGGGACACCCGGAGATTGGCTATACGCCGGGTATCGAGACGACAACCGGGCCGCTCGGACAGGGTCTGGCTAACGCTGTCGGTCTGGCGATCGCCGAACGCACGCTGGCCGCGCAGTTTAACCAGCCGGATCACGAGATTGTCGATCACTACACCTATGTATTTATGGGCGACGGCTGTCTGATGGAGGGCATTTCGCATGAGGTCTCTTCCCTGGCAGGCACCCTGGGCCTCGGCAAGCTGATCGGTTTCTACGATCACAACGGGATTTCTATCGACGGTGAAACCGAAGGCTGGTTTACCGATGATACGGCGAAACGCTTCGAGGCGTATCACTGGCACGTGGTGCATGAGATTGACGGCCACGACCCGGAGGCGATCAAAAAAGCCATTCTGGAAGCGCAAAGCGTCAAAGATAAACCGTCATTAATTATCTGCCGGACGGTGATTGGTTTTGGCTCGCCGAATAAAGCCGGGAAAGAGGAATCGCACGGCTCTGCGCTCGGTGAGGAAGAGGTGGCGCTGGCCCGCAAGCAGCTTGGCTGGAATCACCCTGCCTTTGAGATCCCGAAAGAGATCTACCGCGCCTGGGACGCCCGTGAGCGGGGGGAAAAAGGTCAGCAGTCATGGAAAGAGAAAATGGCTGCCTATGAAAAGGCGCATCCGGAGCTGGCCGCAGAATTTAAGCGGCGGATGAGCGGCGGAATGCCGGAAGAGTGGCAGCAGACGGTGCAGGATTACATCAACAAATTGCAGGCGGAGCCGGCGAAAATCGCCAGCCGTAAAGCCTCGCAGAACGCGCTTAACGCCTATGGCCCAAGCCTGCCTGAACTGCTTGGCGGCTCGGCTGACCTTGCGCCCAGCAACCTGACGATCTGGAAAGAGTCGGTATCGCTGAAAGAAGATCCGGCCGGTAACTATATTCACTACGGGGTGCGTGAATTCGGCATGACGGCAATCGCTAACGGCATTGCCCATCACGGCGGATTTATCCCCTACACCGCCACCTTCCTGATGTTTGTCGAGTATGCGCGAAATGCGGCGCGTATGGCGGCACTGATGAAGGCGCGGCAGATCATGGTCTACACCCATGACTCCATCGGACTGGGGGAAGATGGTCCGACGCACCAGGCGGTCGAACAGCTTGCCAGCCTGCGCCTGACGCCAAACTTCAGCACCTGGCGTCCGTGCGATCAGGTAGAGACCGCAGTGGCATGGAAAGCGGCGATTGAACGCCATCACGGGCCGACGGCGCTGATCCTCTCTCGTCAGAATCTGGCACAGATGGAGCGAACCCCGGAACAGGTAGCGGATATCGCACGCGGCGGCTATGTGCTGAAAGATGCGGGCGGCAAACCGGACCTGATCCTGATTGCCACCGGCTCGGAACTGGAAATCACCGTGCTGGCGGCAGAAAAACTGCGTGCGGAAGGGGTTGCAGTACGGGTGGTCTCCCTGCCCTCTACCGATACGTTTGACAGTCAGGACGACGAATACCGTGAATCGGTATTGCCGTCTGACGTCGCTAAACGGGTCGCGGTGGAGGCCGGGATCGCCGACTACTGGTATAAGTATGTCGGGCTAAAAGGCGCGATTGTCGGCATGACCGGCTATGGCGAATCTGCCCCGGCTGAAAAACTGTTCCCGTACTTCGGCTTTACTGTAGAAAATATCGTCGAGAAGGCGAAAAAAGTGCTTAACGGGTGATCCACAACGTGGGCCAGGCATCTGGCCCCTGCCAGTTATCGCAGTTGGGTTCCTCCGCATAACGCACCAGACTGAAGCGCTGGCCATCAAAACGCCAGCGCGTCTGAATACCGCAATCTGCCATTCCCCGCCCTTTTGCCAGCGTCGTCAGTTCACGATTTTTCTCATCGAATCCGGCGTTCATCAATTCCATATCCGTCTCACCGCTGCCCGGCGTAAACGGCAGACGTAAACGTACCTGATACGAGGTAAAAGGCTTACGTCGCGACACCAGCCAGGCGAGGTCGACCGTATTATAAGCGCCTGCCTCACAGCTTATTGCCATCAACGCTTTATTATCGGTCAACGCCCAGATACGCACCTCGCGGCGGCTGGGATCTAATGAACACTGAATATTGCTCACTTTCCAGTTGCCGTAGTCCAGCAGCGCGCTGCGTTCTTCATGGCTTAACGGCGTTGGCGTCGGATTCACTGCCACCACCTCTTTAAGCGCAGGAGCAGGCGGGACGCGGAGCGGCGGGTTATTCCCTTTGCCAATCCAGGCCGTCTGGCTACCCACGCGTTTTTGCCGATCGTCAATAAACAGCAGCGCGGCCTTCAGTCCTTTCAGGGAAATAGTCTGTTGTCCGCCGACCAGGGTAATCGCCTGCCCGTCCTGAATCTGGGCTAAAAACGCGGCGACCGTTGCACCGTCGTTAGTAATGATACGTAATGGATCGATGCGCCAGCGCGGGGGAGTGAATTTCAGGGGTTGTCCATCAAAGAGAAGGCGTGGTGCAATGGCGGAGCGTTTCGATAAGGGCGTTTCCATTCCGCCAAGCTCAATACGCAGGCTGGCGTCGGTATGCGCGCCTGCGCTGCGACCGATGGTCATCACCAGACCAAAGTGCTGACCCGTATTACGCGCCACGCAAAAATTTTGGTTATTACAGGTGACCTGCCAGTCGGTAAACGCCTGTTGCGCAGGCGCAGCCCACGCAGCGGAGGCCCAGCACCCTCCGATGAACCAAAACAGCAAAACGCGAAAATACATGAACGGCACAGCCCCGGCAGAATAGAGTCATTTCACACAGGGCGTAACTCTACTGGCAAAAATGTGCCGCTCAATCGGAATTATCGGATTGCGCTCATTAAAAGTGGTTGACCAGATATTAGCGTTGCATAAGCCCGGATGCCTGAAGATATTGCAGCAGAATCACCGCCTTACCATCGCGGATTTCGCCGCTGGCGACCATTTCCAGGGCGCAGCTGAACGGAATTTCCAGCACCTCAATATCTTCATCTTCCACACCGCCGCCTGCGTTGGCGCGCAGCGAATCGTCGTATTCGGCAATAAAGAAGTGCACGATTTCGGTCACGCCGCCGGGAGACATATAGAGTTCAAAGACCTTACGCACCTCGCCGACCCGATAGCCGGTTTCTTCAATTGCCTCTTTGCGGATACAGGCTTCCGGCTCGTCGTCGTCCAGCAGGCCCGCGCAGGTTTCGATAAGGCGGCCGTCTTCATTACCATTGACCCACGTCGCCACGCGGAACTGACGGATCAATACCACGGTATGTTTATCGCGGTTGTATAGCAGGATAGTCGCGCCATTTCCCCGATCGTACACTTCACGCTTATGGCGGATGACTTCGCCATTTTTTCGCGTTAAATCGTAGGTAATATTGCGCAGAACGAAGTAGTTTTCGGAGAGGATCTTATCTTTTATTACGTCAATCTTGAACGACATACAGGCTCCGCGATGTAAGAAGGAAGGGTTATCTTACGCCGCGAAGCCGGGTTTGTCGTTAATGCGCTTTAACCTGGCTTACGCCCAGCCATTGCAAAATACCCTGCGCCGCGTGGCGTCCTTCCGCCATCGCGGTCACTACCAGATCGGCTCCGCGCACCGCATCGCCGCCCGCGAAGATTTTCGGGTTGCTGGTCTGATAGCGATAGCGGCTGTTCACGCTGGCGGCAATCCGTCCCCAGCTATCCATCTGGACACCCTGCGCTTCCAGCCACGGCATCCGGTGGGGATGGAAACCAAAGGCCATGATGACCGCATCCGCTGGCATCACAAACTCGCTGCCGGGCACTGGCTTCGGAGCACGGCGGCCTTTCGCATCCGGTTCACCGAGTTGAGTACGCAGAAAACGCACGCCGCTGACGCGCCCCTCCCCGTCGACTTCAATCGTCACCGGCTGAACGTTAAATTCGAATTCCGCCCCCTCTTCCCTGGCGTTTTTCACCTCTTTCTTCGACCCCGGCATGTTCGCTTCGTCGCGTCGATAGGCGCAGGTGACTTTACTGGCCCCGTGACGCAGCGCGGTACGCACGCAGTCCATCGCCGTATCGCCGCCGCCCAGCACCACGACATTCTGCCCCCCGGTGTTGATCTAGGGCGACTGCGGCGACTCGCTTAACCCCATCACGTTTTTAGTGTTGGCGATCAAAAACGGCAGCGCGTCATAGACGCCCGGCGCATCTTCATTCGGCAGATCGGCCTTCATCGAGCGGTAGGTGCCGACACCGACAAATACCGCGTCATACTCTTCCAGCAGGGTGGTAAGCGGGATGTCTTTATCGATTTCGCAGTTAAGCTCAAAACGGACGCCCATCGCGGTAAAGATCTCCCGACGCCGTGCCAGCAGCGATTTATCCAGCTTGAAGGAGGGAATACCAAAGGTCAGCAGCCCGCCGATTTCCGGATGCAGATCGAAGACCACCGGCTGCACGCCCTGACGGACCAGCATATCGGCGCAGGCCAGACCCGCCGGGCCAGCGCCAATAATGGCGACGCGTTTGGCGGTGGCAGTGATGTGTCCTAAATCAGGCCGCCATCCTTGCGCCAGCGCCCGATCGGAAATATAGCGTTCAATATTCCCTATCGTCACCGCACCGTGTGGATCGCGCACGGTGCAGGCACCTTCGCACAGCCGATCCTGCGGGCACACGCGGCCAGTGATTTCCGGCAGACAGTTGGTCTGATGCGACAATTCCACCGCATCCATAATGTCGCCCTGCTTCACACGCTCAATCCACTGAGGGATATGATTGTGCAGCGGGCAGGTCCATTCACAAATACTGTGCTCGCCGCAGGTCAGGCAGCGTGCGGCTTCCTGCTGCGCCTGAACATTGCTGAACGGCAGATAGATCTCCGCAAATCCGCTTTTGCGGGCGGCGATACCCAGTTTAGCCGGCTCGCCGCGCGGCGGCGTGGCGTTCATTTGATCGCGTTTGCTGCGTACCGGCACGCTTTGCAATTCAGGCCAGTGCTGCGTTTCACGCCGGGCAGCGTTCAGCCGACGCGCTTTCGCCAGCCCGGCCAGCCGCTCTGGGGTCATAATGTGCAGTGCGTCTGCCGGGCAGTTCTGCACGCAGGCCGGCCCGCCCTCCCGCATCGCGCATAAATCACATTTATGCGCGCTGGCTTTCACTCTTCCTGAGGCAACCGGCGCAATGACCATCTGCATGGTGCCAAACGGACAGGCCACCACGCAGGATTTACACCCGATACACTTTTCGTTATCGACCTGCACGGCGAGATCCACTAACTGAATGGCACCGTTGGGACAGCTACGCGCACACGGCGCGTCTTCACAGTGATGACAGGTCACGGCGTTGCGCTGCTCCCCATTTTTCACTACCGTAATGCGCGGTCTGAAATGCGATTTGGCGATGACGTGCTGCTCATCATTGTGCGCCATTACGCAGGCAACTTCACAGGCGTGGCAGGCAATACATTTTTCACTATCAGCCATAATAAAACGATTCATGGCAGGGTTCTCTTGTTGCGGAATAAGCCTCAATTTCTATAGGTGTATTTTCTTAACCGAACTCCGCAGACCCGGCAATGGACATTTGCCCGGAAAACCGCAATATGTTGTAGGAACCTGTAATAGATCAATTTATCTGGCATCGTTTGAAATTACGTTTCATTCGCCGCTGCCAGCAGGGTTTACACTGCACAGTAAGCGAATGTAGAGAAAGACGGGAAAGCGGCATGATAACTTACATTATCTCCTTAATTTCTCCACAATTACGCCCGGCCTTGTCGCTACAGTGTTGCGAGCAATGCAATAACAAAATATGAGCAAATGAGGTTCTGATTCCGATGGCGAATTTCTTTATTGATCGCCCCATTTTTGCCTGGGTGCTGGCGATTCTGCTGTGCCTGATGGGGACCCTGGCAATTTTCTCGCTACCCGTTGAACAATATCCCGACCTCGCGCCGCCTAACGTGCGTATTACGGCCAACTATCCCGGTGCTTCTGCACAGACGCTGGAAAATACGGTGACGCAGGTTATTGAACAGAATATGACCGGACTCGACAATCTGATGTATATGTCGTCGCAAAGCAGCGCCACCGGTCAGGCCACCGTAACCCTGAGTTTTATCGCCGGAACCAATCCTGACGAAGCCGTGCAGCAGGTGCAAAACCAGCTTCAGTCAGCGATGCGCAAACTGCCGCAGGCGGTGCAGGATCAGGGGGTGACGGTACGTAAAACTGGCGACACCAACATTCTGACCATCGCCTTTGTGTCCACCGATGGCAGTATGGATAAGCAGGACATCGCGGACTACGTCGCCAGTAATATTCAGGAGCCGCTCAGCCGTATCAACGGCGTGGGCGATATTGACGCCTACGGTTCGCAATATTCCATGCGCATCTGGCTGGACCCGGCCAAACTGAATAGCTTTCAATTGACAGCAAAAGATGTGACGGACGCTATCGAGTCGCAAAACGCGCAGATTGCCGTCGGTCAGCTCGGCGGCACGCCGTCGGTCGATAAGCAGGCGTTGAACGCCACCATTAACTCACAGTCGCTGCTGCAAACGCCGCAGCAGTTCCGCGAGATTACGCTGCGGGTGAATCAGGATGGCTCTGAAGTGACGCTGGGTGACGTGGCGAGCGTCGAAATGGGGGCCGAGAAATATGACTATCTCAGCCGCTACAATCGCCAGCCCGCGTCCGGTCTGGGGGTCAAACTGGCATCCGGGGCCAATGAAATGGCGACGGCGGAACTGGTGCTGCACCGTCTGGATGAGCTCTCGGCGTATTTCCCGCACGGACTGGAATATAAAGTCGCCTACGAGACTACCTCTTTCGTCAAAGCCTCCATTACCGATGTGGTCAAAACGTTGCTGGAAGCCATTGTGCTGGTGTTCCTGGTAATGTACCTGTTTTTGCAAAATTTCCGCGCCACGTTAATTCCTACTATCGCGGTTCCCGTGGTGCTGATGGGCACCTTCGCCGTGCTTTACGCCTTCGGTTACAGCATTAATACCCTCACCATGTTTGCGATGGTACTGGCTATCGGCCTGCTGGTCGATGACGCTATCGTGGTGGTGGAAAACGTCGAACGTATCATGAGCGAGGAAGGGCTTTCGCCGCGCCAGGCGACGCGAAAATCGATGGGCCAGATCCAGGGCGCGCTGGTGGGCATTGCAATGGTGCTTTCCGCCGTGTTTGTTCCCATGGCGTTTTTTGGCGGCACCACCGGCGCAATATATCGCCAGTTCTCAATTACTATCGTCTCGGCCATGGTGTTGTCCGTGCTGGTGGCGATGATCCTGACGCCTGCCCTGTGCTGCACCCTGCTTAAACCGCTGCATAAAGGTGAGCAGCACGGGCAGCGCGGATTTTTCGGCTGGTTTAACCGCACGTTTAATCGCAATGCGCAGCGTTATGAATCTGGCGTGGCGAAGATCCTCCATCGCAGCCTGCGCTGGATACTGATTTACGTGCTTCTGCTTGGTGGCGTGGTGTTTATCTTTCTGCGCCTGCCCTCTTCCTTTTTACCGCAGGAAGACCGCGGCATGTTTACCACCTCGGTTCAGCTTCCCAGCGGCTCTACCCAGCAGCAGACGCTGAAAGTCGTGCAGAAGGTAGAGGACTATTTCTTCAGCCACGAGAAAGACAACGTGACCTCTATTTTCGCCACTATTGGCTCCGGTCCGGGCGGTAACGGGCAGAACGTGGCACGCATGTTTATACGCCTGAAGGACTGGGATGACCGCGATATGAGCACCGGCTCCTCTTCCGCCATTATTGAACGCGCGACGAAGGCTTTTGCGCATATCAATGAAGCGCGCGTCATTGCCAGCAGTCCGCCAGCGATCAGCGGCCTCGGCAGCTCTGCCGGGTTTGATATGGAGTTGCAGGACCACGCCGGCAAAGGCCACGATGCGCTGATGGCCGCCCGTGACCAGTTGCTTGAACTTGCCGGGAAAGACACCTCGCTCACCCGCGTGCGTCACAACGGCCTCGACGACAGCGCGCAATTGCAGATAGATATCGATCAGCGTAAAGCGCAGGCGCTGGGCGTAAGCATCGACGATATTAACGATACGCTGCAAACCGCGTGGGGCTCCAGCTACGTTAACGACTTTATGGATCGCGGAAGGGTGAAAAAAGTTTACGTTCAGGCGGCGGCCAAATACCGCATGCTGCCGGGCGACATTAATCTGTGGTACGTGCGTAACAAAGACGGCAATATGGTGCCGTTCTCCGCCTTTGCGACCTCGCGTTGGGAAACCGGATCGCCGCGTCTGGAACGCTATAACGGCTATTCCGCGCTGGAGATAGTCGGTGAAGCGGCACCGGGCGTCAGCACCGGTAGCGCGATGGATACGATGGAAAAACTGGTGCGTCAATTACCCGGCGGCTTCGGCCTGGAGTGGACCGCCATGTCCTACCAGGAGCGGCTTTCCGGCGCGCAGGCCCCGGCGCTCTATGCCCTCACCGTGCTGGTTATTTTCCTCTGTCTTGCCGCGCTCTATGAGAGCTGGTCGGTGCCGTTCTCCGTTATTCTGGTGGTGCCGCTTGGCATTTTGGGTGCGCTGCTCGCCACCTGGATACGCGGTCTGGAAAACGATGTTTATTTCCAGGTCGGGCTGCTGACGGTCATTGGCCTGTCGGCGAAAAACGCCATTCTGATTGTGGAGTTCGCCAATGAGATGAACCAGAAGGGTGAGGATTTAGTGAAAGCCACGCTTGACGCCTGCCGCCAGCGTCTGAGGCCCATCCTGATGACCTCGCTGGCCTTTATTTTTGGCGTGCTGCCAATGGCAATCAGTACGGGCGCAGGCTCGGGTAGCCAGCATGCAGTGGGTACCGGGGTGATAGGCGGCATGATCTCAGCGACCATTCTGGCGATTTTCTTCGTCCCGCTGTTCTTTGTGCTGGTACGCCGCCGCTTCCCGCTTAAGCCGCGACGCGAGTAAGATGTTCAACAGACATGAACAAAAAAAGCGACCTTAACGGTCGCTTTTTCATTGTACTGTGCTGACTGCCGACGCAGTTCAGGATTTTATTTGCGCAACATGCCTTCAATAAAATCTTTCCAGTTCCCCAGTTCACGTTCAATCATATACAACCTCTCTTTCTTATTATCGCTATTTTACAAAATTCTTTTTTATATGTGAAGAAAATTACACCACTGCAATGATTGTCGCCTCCTGGAGTACGCTTAGCGGGTTAAACATAATATGAGCGCAGTACGTTATTTTTTATGTGACACATAGCAACATTTTGCAATATCCTTGTTCAGAAAAACGTAAATATAACCCACATCAATTTCAGGGATAGTTTCGCCTCTGCCAGCACGCCAGCTGCTCAGAATGCCGAAGTAGCGCATATAACAAACAGGTTAATTGTGTTAATCATCAACGCCATCATTGTTAGCATGCGTACTTTATCTTGTTACAAATTAGATTCTGTATGACAATAATATGACGAGCCGCGCGGTAAATACGATGACGGCGCAGTAATAAGCGTCCGAGTGGAGAAAAGGGTTATTTATACGTTTCTGTTATGACCCGCTTTTATTTTCAGCCCAATCTGAAATTCATATGACGGGCGAATCAATACAGTTACTTTTTATGCAATTTATATAAAATTCGCTGCTATACGAGTAATTATGCGACAATAGTGAATAACTAAATATCGTTCAAACCATCTGAACAAAAATAACAATTCAACGCAAAAGGGTTAAACATGATCGTTCTGTACGGCATTAAAAACTGCGATACCGTCAAAAAAGCGCGCCGCTGGCTGGATGAGCATGACCAGACTTATCGATTTCATGACTACCGTAGCGACGGTCTGGACGATAAACTATTGAGCACGTTTATTAGTGAGCTTGGCTGGGAAGCGTTGCTGAATACCCGCGGCACCACGTGGCGTAAGCTGGATGAGGCGCAAAAAGCGGCGATAAAAGATGCGGATTCAGCGGCCGCATTGATGCTCGAAATGCCAGCAATCATCAAACGCCCATTGCTCTGCGCGCCCGGGAAGCCTATGCTGCTTGGTTTTAACGATTCAGGTTACCAGACCTATTTTGACGAGGTGTAGTGTATGTCTTGCCCGGTCATTGAGCTGGCACAGCAGCTTATCCGCCGCCCTTCCCTGAGTCCCGACGACGCGGGATGCCAGGCATTAATGATTGAACGCCTGCGTGCGATTGGTTTTACCATTGAGCATATGGATGTGGGTGATACCCGTAATTTCTGGGCCTGGCGTGGACAGGGCGAAACGCTGGCCTTTGCCGGACATACTGACGTGGTACCCGCCGGCGACGCCGATCGCTGGATTAACCCGCCGTTCGAACCGACGATCCGCGACGGTATGCTGTTTGGGCGCGGTGCGGCGGACATGAAAGGTTCGCTGGCAGCGATGGTGGTCGCCGCTGAACGTTTCGTGGCGCAATATCCGCATCACCGGGGTCGGCTGGCATTTCTTATTACCTCAGATGAAGAAGCCAGCGCAAAAAACGGCACCGTTAAAGTCGTTGAAGCGCTGATGGCGCGCCATGAAAGAGTGGATTATTGCCTGGTGGGTGAACCCTCCAGCACGGAAGTCGTGGGTGATGTCGTCAAGAATGGCCGTCGCGGTTCGCTCACCTGCAACCTGACCATTCACGGCGTGCAGGGCCACGTAGCCTATCCGCATCTGGCCGATAATCCGGTGCACCGGGCTGCGCCGATGCTAAACGAACTGGTCGCGATTGAATGGGATCGTGGTAACGACTACTTCCCGCCGACCAGTATGCAGATCGCCAATATTCAGGCAGGCACCGGCAGCAATAACGTCATTCCTGGCGATCTGTTCGTCCAGTTTAACTTCCGTTTCAGCACTGAGCTGACGGATGAGCAGATTAAAGCCCATGTGGTTGCCCTGCTGGAAAAACACCAGCTGCGCTACACCCTGGACTGGTGGCTTTCCGGGCAGCCGTTCCTTACTGGCCGAGGCAAACTGATTGAGGCGGTGGTCAATGCCATTGAGCACTATAATGAAATTAAACCGCAACTGTTAACCACAGGCGGCACGTCAGACGGACGTTTTATCGCCCGCATGGGGGCACAGGTGGTTGAACTCGGTCCGGTCAACGCGACCATTCATAAAATAAATGAGTGCGTTAACGCTGCCGATTTGCAACTGCTGGCCCGAATGTATCAGCGTATTATGGAACAACTCGTCGCCTGACGCGCCGCACAACATAGAGGATTCGCACATGGAATGGCTGACAAAATACTGGTGGGTTCTGGTACTGGTTTTTCTGGTAGGCGTACTGCTGAACGTAATAAAAGATTTGAAACGCGTCGATCACAAAAAATTCCTTGCCAACAAGCCAGAACTGCCCCCGCATCGTGACTTTAATGATAAGTGGGACGATGAAGACGACTGGCCGAAGAAAAAGTAATGCTGACGGCGGAAAAGCGCGCCTTTTCCGCCGTTTTTATTTTCAGAACAGTTCAACAATCCCGTCATCGTTCGGCTTGCCGCCGCTTAACGCCTCATCAAAGTAGCGTTTTGGCACGGTGTAACGAAGATGATCGAGCGCAAGCTGCATACTGCGATCGTCGACGGCATGTCCCAGATCTTCCACGATATCCAGCGTGGCATCGCCACCCGCGCTGACCAGCGCTTCCTGCGCGGCAACCGCCCAGGCAAGGTCAATCACCGGATCGTCGCCACCGTGAATCAAATGGACGGTGGTGGCGGTTGAGGCCGTTGCTGGCAGCGTGGCGTAGCGGCCGTTAAAGGCAATCACCCGCGAAGCAAGGTGCGGTTCTGCCTTAATGCTCTCGAGCGACATAATCGACCCCTGAGAAAAGCCAATCAGCGCCGTCGCCTGCGGTCCAACGCCGCTTTGCTGCTGCCAGTAGCGCACCGTGTCGATAAAGGTCGGCATAATGGCGTCAATGCGCGCCTGACGGTTGGTTTCAGTGATGTCCTGAACGGAGAACCACTGACGACCGGGTGCCGGGCCGGACGGTTCCGGTCCGCCGATGCTGACGATCAGCGCATCCGGGAAAAGCGGCGCGAACCAGCTACCTAACTGGCCCATTGAGACCGGGTTATCGCCCACGCCATGAAACAGCAGCAGCAATTGCTGCGCCGGTGTGGTCGGACTCTGGACGATAAAATGATCGTGTTTCATGGCTGTCTCCTTTGTTCTGACAGGCAGTTTACGCCGTCCGGGGGTAATGACCATGCCATTTAACTGAATGAGTTAGTTAAAAATATTGCAGTTGAACCACCTTGTCGCGCAGCGATTCCGTCCGCGCGGCGTCGAGTTTTTTCATCGCACAGGCGGCCTCCTGACGCATCTGGTTAAGCAGTGCTTTACGCCCGCTCAGCGCCAGTTCGGCGCAGAGCGCGGTCTCACTCTGTTGCGCCAGCCTTCCACGCAGCGCAGGGAGCGGCAAAGTGACCTGCTGTCGCAGACGATTGAGGCTGCCGACGCAGGAGAGCAGCGGTCGATGGGCAAAGGCAAACCCCGCCAGCTCCCACCAGTCATCTTCATTAAGCATAGCGTCATCGCTGGCAGTCAGCGGCAATGTCTCGTCAAGCCACGGCACCAGCCAGGGCAGATCGCGCCTCAGGCGCTGATGCTCATGCGTCGCCAGCGCCTGTCCGCTGGCAGTGAAGGGGCGGATCGCCATCGCGGTATAGCAGCCGCTACTCGCTTCACGATGGCTGCCTATGCGCACCAGCATAAAGCCGCAGCGCTGCCAGAAACACCATAGCTCGGGCGTATAGCCGAAGCTGACCGACAGATAGTCGCAACCCTCTGTGGCGCGACAGGCCCGCTCCACCAGCCGCTGACCGATACCTTCACGCTGGCGCAGCGGATGCACCGCAATACGCGTAATCCGTCTTGCGCTGAGCGTGGCGGCAAACGGGCTGCCGCCGTGCGCTGCCAGCGACTGAGCGACCAGATTGCCGCGCGGGCGGCGAAATCCTGCCCACACCGCCTGACTCAACCCGGCGCTCAGGCCCCCCTCCTCCACCAGCCACAGCGCGCCAGCCGGAACGGTGTCACTTTGAGCGGCGATAAAATGCTGCCCCGGCGCGTCCATCATCCGGCGTAAATCCAGCGGCGACGTGCGGTAGTGCGCCCCCGACAGCAGTTGATACAGTGCGGCGGGCAGTTGCGGCTGCTCCTGCCACGCCTGCTGCTCTACGCTGCTAAATTGCAGCGTCCCTTCTGGCCGGACGGAAAACGTCTCATCGTTAAATAACAGCGCCGCGTTAATGACCGTTTCCAGCGGGCAATTCTGCGCCCAGCGCAGCGGCTGTTCGAGCGTGAACGTCTTAAGTTGCGGAAAGCGGGCACAAAACTTGAGCAGAAATCCGCGTCCGGTGCCTTCGTAGCCCTGAACGGTGGTGGTCAGCAGCACGCGCGAAAAACGCGCCGTTAGCCGCTGCAATAGCGGGCCGGGGATCGCCGCCGCTTCATCAACAATCAGCCAGTCGGCGGCTGCCCGCGATGCCAGCAACGCATCGGGGGCCATAAAGTGATAGCGATCGCCCGCAAACGCGGCCAGCACATCGGTCGCCGCTTTCGCAGGTGCGGTAACGATAGCGGTGCCGCGTAATTGCCGAATAAACATGCCCGCCAGCGCCGATTTTCCACGCCCGCGCTCTGCGGTCAGCACCGCGACACCTTCAGGTGAATGAATCAGCTGGCTAAGCACCTGTCTCTGTTCAACATCCGGTTCGCCGGAGGCCGGACACCACGTGGGTCTGGCGGGATAAACTGGCACCCGTAGCGGCTGCCCCTGCTGCCAGACCAGAGTGTGAGGGTGTGATTTAAGGATACGGCAGAAGTGATGGACAAAATTGGGCGTCGGAATAGGCGCGGAAGTGTCGCTCCAGCGCACAGCATCGTCGTCGGGTTGCGCAGGCCAGTCCGCCAGCGGCGGCACCAGCAGCACCAGCCAGCTTCCGGCCCGCAGCGTTCCGCCAAGCGCAGCTAAGGCCGCCACGTCAAAGCCGCTACGCGCGTCAAAAATGGCGTGATGAAACTCGCGGCCCAGCAGGGTGACCAGCGCGCCAGGCAGACAATGCGGTTCGGACATAGCCTGCGGACTCACGGTCAGCCAGTCGCCGGGCAGGCTCTGGCGCAGGGAATTAGCCTGCACCAGACTCCACGCCGCATCGCCGCTCACCACCAGCAGGCGGCGGATGCCCTCCTGTGCCATCGTCGCCGTCAGCGCGCGTAGTTCGTCCATGACTGCCCTTTGTCGAATTAAAGTGATTTACCGAAAGTATTACACTGCGCCGGATCGCCGCTGTCAAAACCGCGTTTAAACCAGGTATAACGCTGCTCGGAGGTGCCGTGGGTAAAACTGTCCGGCACCACGCGGCCCTGATTTTGTTTTTGCAGGCGGTCGTCGCCGATAGCTTCAGCGGCATTAAGCGCTTCCTGCACGTCCCCCGCTTCCAGCACATCCTGCTTCTGCATATCGTTGCCCCAGACGCCGGCAAAGCAGTCGGCCTGCAATTCCATGCGCACGGAGAGATGATTTACTTCCGTCTGAGACGCGTTTTGCTGCTGCTGGCGCACTTTTGCTTCGATACCCAGCAGCTTCTGCACATGATGCCCGACTTCGTGAGCAATGACGTAGCCCTGGGCAAAATCACCGTCCGCGCCAAGTTTGTTTTTCATATCGTCATAAAACGAGAGGTCAATATACACGGTGCTGTCCGCCGGACAGTAAAATGGCCCCATGACTGACTGTCCGGTGCCACAGCCGGTGCGGGTCGCGCCGCGATACATCACCAGCCGCGGCTGCTGATACTCACGCCCCATTGCGGAAAATTGTTTTGTCCACGTATCCTCTGTGGTCGCGAGGATGACTTTGGTGAATTTTGCCGCTTCTTCATCCTGCGGACTGACTGAGCGCTGCGTCTGCTGCTGAGAGACCTGTTCTCCCGTGAGCAGACCGGTCAGATCCACCCCGTAATACCCCGCCACCACGACCACCAGCAGGATCACAATTCCGCCTTTGCCCGTTGGAATACGAAATCCCCGGCCGCCGCCCATCATTGGCGATCCAGAGTCGTTCCGCCTGTCCTCTACGTTGTCACTTTCCCGACGCCCTTGCCAGCGCATAACGACCTCTGTCTTTTAGTTATTGATGTTAATTATGATCGTAGGCGGTATAGCGCAGGATTACCACTGAAAAGCGGCGACAAAAGCCAGAGGATGGGGCCATCCTCTGGTGAAGGATAACGAAACCGGATTAATCCAGCTTCACGCCCAGACGATGCGCCACCGCTTCGTAGGCTTCGATAACGCCGCCCAGACTCTGACGGAAGCGATCTTTGTCCATTTTATCCAGCGTTTCTTTGTCCCACAGACGGCTGCCGTCCGGAGAAAACTCATCGCCCAGCACGATTTCGCCTTTGTACAAACCAAACTCAAGTTTGAAATCGACCAGGATCAGCCCGGCATCATCAAACAGTTTTTTCAGCACGTCGTTAGCTTTGTAAGTCAGCTCTTTCATCCGCGCGAGATTTTCTTTGCTCACCCAGCCGAAGGTTTCGCAATAAGAGTCGTTGATCATCGGATCGTGCATGGCATCATTTTTCAGGAACAGGTCGAACAGCGGCGGGTTCAGCTCGATACCTTCTTCAATGCCCAGACGTTTCACCAGCGAACCGGCGGCACGGTTACGGACCACACACTCTACCGGCACCATATCCAGTTTTTTCACCAGACATTCGGTGTCTGAAAGCAGCGCTTCCATCTGCGTGGGGATGCCCGCTTCAGCCAGTTTGCTCATAATGAAATAGTTGAATTTATTATTCACCATGCCTTTACGATCAAACTGCTCAATGCGCGCGCCGTCCCCTGCTGACGTATCATTGCGGAATTCGAGCACCAACAGATCCGGGTTTTCCGTGCTGTGTACGGTTTTCGCTTTACCACGATACAACTCAGCTTGCTTTTGCATCTTTATTACCCCAGCTATGATTTAACGTTAAAAATTGTGCTTTTTTACCGACGCACACGTTTGCGTGGCCGCCAGAAAAAAGGGCCGGATTGCTCCAGCCCCTGATATTACTTACTGAATGCAGCCTGGAATACGGCGACCAGCGCGTCGTTCTGCGACTGGGTCAACGTATGACCTTTCGGGTCGATAAACTGCAAGCTGCTGCGGTTATCGAGATCGCCGACCTGCAATTTATAGTCGCCGGAGACCAGACCCGGATCGCTTGCGCCCAGCTCCTGCCAGTCGCTGTCAGACAGCGGCTTGTAGGTTACCGCCAGGTTACCCTGCGAACGAGTGCTGTCCGTGACTTTCATGCCCACTTTTTCCAGCGCAGCTGGCAGACGCTGCCAGACAACGTTGAACGGACCGCGGACGACCAGCATTGGTAAACCGGTGTCGTCGGCAGCGCTTTGTACGTCAAGCGTGCTGCTGGTACGGCTTTGCGCGGCGTTCTGCGCATCGGTGGCGTTTTTATCCAGTCCGGCGGAGATCACGTTCAGCATTTGCGCACTATAGCGCTGTAATGAAGAGACGTCGGCAACCGGCTTGCCGGCCTGTTCAAGATTAACCAACTTAACCGTGACCGCCTGCTGATAGCCTTGCGACTTCACGCTCACCTGATAACGACCACGATACTGTTCGTCTTCGTCCAGACGGTTCCAGTTAACCCAATCTGTCGTCAGGGTCTGGCTGGCGTCATCGCGTTTATCAATGGCGTAGTTCTGTGCCTGAAGCACGCTGACCACCTGCGGCCACAGTGAACTGCTGCGGTTACCTTCAACCAGCAGCGTGGAGGTATCACCGTTAAACTGGGTACGCGCCCCGGAGACCAGCGCCAGCGGCTGAGCCGGCGGACGGATGTCCAGTGCTTTACCCACCGCCCCGCTGCCGTTGGCGACAGGAACGTTATAATCACCATTTTGAACCGGCAGAATCATGCCTGCTGGCGCATGTAGTTCGGCAAGCGGTGCCGCATCCAGGTATGACTCGTCGCCGCTGACCTGACGCTTGTAGCGCGAGTCAGAATTACAGGCGGCGAGAAGCATCACAAGCGAAACACCCGCTACCTTCGCCAGGCGCGACTTCTGTACTGAGTAAGCCATCAAATCTCCCTAAACTTTACAGCAATCCGGCATGCTTCAGCGCTGCTTTGACGATTTCACGACCGTGGTCGGTAATCGGCGTCATCGGCAGGCGCATCGTATCGGTCGCTACAAGTCCCAATTCCTTACAGGCCCATTTCACTGGGATCGGATTGGGTTCGACAAATAATTTAGTGTGTAACGGCATCAGGCGCTGATTAATGACGCGAGCCTCAGCAAACTGCCCTTGTGCCGCCAGTTTACACATTTCAGCCATATCACGGGCTGCAACGTTTGTAGTCACCGAAATGACGCCGTGGCCGCCGAGTTGCATAAAGTCCATCGCGGTCGCATCATCGCCGCTCAGCAGAACAAAGTCATCTGAAACCAGCTCTTTGATCTGATGAACACGACTTAAGTTCCCCGTCGCTTCCTTAATACCGACAATATTTTTTATTTTGGACAGTCGGCCTACGGTTTCGGGCAGCATATCGCACCCGGTACGGGAAGGCACATTATACAGAATTTGCGGCAGGTCAGTATGCTCGGCAATTGCTTTGAAGTGCTGGAACAACCCTTCCTGAGTCGGACGGTTGTAGTACGGCGTCACGGTCAGGCAACCGACGATGCCGCTATCGTTAAAACGTTGGGTCAGGCTAATCGCCTCTGCGGTTGCATTCGCTCCCGTTCCGGCAATAACAGGGATGCGACCATCGGCAAGCTCAAGCGTCATCATGACCACATCGCCATGCTCATCGTGGCTCAGCGTTGCAGATTCACCCGTGGTGCCGACCGAAACGATGGCTGACGTTCCGTTATCCACATGATAATCAATCAGTTTTTTCAGGCTTGACCGGCAGACTTTACCTTTTTCATCCATCGGTGTGACAAGCGCTACAATACTTCCCGTGAACATGGGTCATCCTCTGTGCTGACAAGAACCTTAATGGTACGTTTGGTACTGCAATAAAAGCAAGAGACTCAGACCTTTGAGCCTGTTGTATGACGGTTTTTTTTGTGCTTTCCTAATGATTACCCTCCCTCTGACAGGAAGAACAGGTTTGACAGCCTCATCACAACACTATCTGGTTATCACTGCGCTGGGGGCTGACCGTCCAGGGATCGTGAATGCGATCACCCGTCACGTCAGTAGTTGCGGTTGTAATATCGAGGACAGCCGCCTGGCGATGCTCGGCGATGAATTTACCTTTATTATGCTGCTCTCCGGAAGCTGGAACGCCATTACGCTTATTGAATCGACGCTACCGTTAAAAGGGGCTGAGCTGGATTTACTGATCGTCATGAAGCGCACCACCGCCCACCTGCGTCCGGCAATGCCGTCAATGGTCTGGGTTCAGGTAGAGGTGGATGATTCTCCGCATCTTATTGAGCGCTTTACCACCCTGTTTTATACTCATGAGATGAATATTGCCGAACTGGTATCGCGTACTCAGCCCGGTAGCGAGAGCGCCGTTCCGCAGCTATTTATCCAGATCACCGCCCACAGCCCGGCCTCGCGGGATGCATCACTTTTTGAGCAAGCGTTTAAAGCCCTATGTACAGAACTGAATGCGCAAGGCAGTATAAACATCGTCAATTATTCACAGCATGATGAACAGAATGGAGTGTAGTAATGAATCCACTGAAAGCCGGTGATATCGCACCGAAATTTAGCTTGCCCGATCAAGACGGTGAACAAGTAAATTTGGCCGACTTCCAGGGGCAGCGAGTGCTGGTTTACTTTTACCCGAAAGCCATGACGCCAGGCTGCACCGTACAAGCATGTGGTTTACGCGATAACATGGATGATTTGAAAAAAGCGGGTGTGGACGTGCTGGGCATCAGCACGGATAAACCAGAAAAGCTGTCACGCTTTGCCGAAAAAGAACTGCTGAATTTTACGCTGCTTTCCGATGAAGACCACCAGGTTTGCGAACAATTTGGCGTCTGGGGCGAGAAATCCTTCATGGGGAAAACCTATGACGGCATTCACCGCATCAGCTTCCTGATTGACGCTGACGGTAAAATTGAACACGTTTTTGACGATTTCAAAACCAGCAATCACCACGATATCGTGCTGAACTGGGTGAAAACCAACGCCTGATATGCCTGATGCGGCCTCGCTTACGCGCAGGCCGCTTCGTCTACTCGTCGAGCGTCAGTCCATCCGGCCACGCATGGACCACGGCTTTGATTAGCGTCGCCAGCGGAATCGCAAAGAACACGCCCCAGAATCCCCACAGCCCGCCGAAAATCACCACCGACAGAATAATCACCAGCGGATGCAGGTTGACCGCTTCAGAAAACAGTACCGGCACCAGCAGGTTGCCGTCCAGTCCCTGAATAATAAGATAGACCGCAAAACAGCTCCAGAACTCGGTGCCAAGGCCAAACTGGAAAAGCGCCACGCAGACCACCGGAATGGTGACAACAAATGCGCCGATGTAGGGGATCAGTACTGAGAAACCGACCAGTACCGCCAGCAGCAGCGAATAGTTGAGGCCAAATAAAATAAACCCAATCCAGGTCGCCACGCCAACGACGATCATCTCCACCACTTTACCGCGAATATAATTGGTAATTTGCTGGTTCATCTCCTTCCAGACCTGCCCTGCCAGCCCGCGATTGCGCGGCAAAATGCGCCGCACCGCATTGAGCATCTGCTCTTTATCTTTGACGAGGAAAAAGACCATCAGCGGCACCAGCACCAGGTAGACGGCGATGGTCAGTAACCCGACCAGCGAGGCAAGCGAGTATTTCACCACTGAATCGCCGAGGGTCAGCATCCGCGAGCGCATATTTTCTGCCATCGCATCAATAATGCCCGCGTCCATTAACGCCGGATAACGGCGTGGGAGGTTGGCAGCGTACTCAGACAGCTTATTGAGCATTCCCGGCATATCGCGGATCAGATAAATCCCCTGCTGCCAGGCGACGGGGAAAACCACCAGCGCCATTAAGAGAAGAATACCGACAAAAAGCACCAGTACCATGGTCGCGGCCCAGCGCCGGGAGCAGCCGATGCGCTGTAGCCGTGCGGTAGGCCACTCCAGCAGATAGGCCAGTACGATGGCGACCAGTAACGGTGCCAGCAAGCCGCTGAAGAAAAACAGGATACAAAAACCCGCCACCAGGATGACCAGCAGCGCAATCGCCTCCGGATCGCTAAAGCGACGGCGATACCACTGCATTAACATTTCTAGCATAGAACCTTCCCTGCGGGCATGACTGGAGCAATAGATAAGAATTGTATCGAACTGTCACAAAAAAGACTTCGCTTTTTACGTGCTATCACGGAAACATTATCCGTTGCACAATTATTATTTTCTTTGCTCAGGCAGACGGCTACACTCGCAGCTCACCAACGGTGGAACATTACGTGACATTGCCGGTCAAACTGGCAAATTCAGATAACAGGATTGAGGTTATGTTCAGGCAGTTGAAAAAAACGCTGATAGCCACTCTTATCGCCACGCTAACGCTGGGACAGGCGCTGCCCGCCTTCGCCGATCCCGCGGATACGCTGCCGGATATGGGCACCTCCGCAGGAAGCACGCTCTCCATTGCTCAGGAACTGCAAATGGGGGATTACTACGTTCGCCAGCTCCGCGGCAGCGCACCGTTAATCAACGACCCTTTACTGGTTCAGTATATTAACTCGCTGGGGATGCGGCTGGTCGCGCACGCCAACTCCGTACGCACGCCGTTCCACTTCTATCTGATTAATAACGACGAAATTAACGCCTTCGCCTTCTTTGGCGGCAACGTGGTTCTGCACTCTGCCCTCTTTCGCTACGCCGACAACGAAAGCCAGCTGGCGTCGGTGATGGCGCACGAGATCTCCCACGTCACCCAGCGCCACCTGGCGCGGGCGATGGAAGATCAAAAAAACAACGCACCGCTGACCTGGGCGGGCACGCTGGGTTCGATTCTGCTGGCGATGGCCAGTCCGCAGGCCGGGATGGCGGCGTTGACTGGGACGCTGGCCGGTTCGCGCCAGGGAGTGATCACCTTTACCCAGCAAAACGAACAGGAAGCCGATCGTATCGGCATTCAGGTGCTGCAACGTTCCGGGTTTGATCCGCAGGCGATGCCCGGTTTCCTGGAAAAGCTGCTGGATCAGGCGCGCTATTCGTCGCGCCCGCCGGAAATTTTGCTCACCCACCCGCTGCCGGAAAGCCGACTGTCCGATGCGCGCAACCGTGCCAATCAGATGCCCGCCGTGGTGGTCCAGTCTTCCGCCAGTTTTTATCTGGCGAAGGTGCGTACTCTGGGGATGTACAATTCCGGACGTAATCAGCTCACCAGCGATATGCTGGAGAGCTGGGCGAAAGGCAATATTCGCGAGCAGCACGCCGCGCAATACGGTCGGGCGTTACAGGCCATGGAGGCGGGTCGCTTTGCAGAAGCCAGCCAGACGCTACAGCCGCTGCTGAAAGCCGAGCCGAATAACGCCTGGTATCTTGACCTTGCCACGGATATCGATTTGGGACAGAAGAAAAACGCCGAGGCCATTGCCCGCCTGAAGAATGCCAGTGAGATCCGCACCAATCCGGTGTTACAACTCAACCTGGCGAACGCCTATGTGCAGGCTGGCCAGACCCGTGAAGCTGCGACTATCCTGAATCGCTACACCTTTACCTACAAAGACGATCCTAACGGCTGGGATCTGCTGGCGCAGGCCGAAGCGGCCAACGGTCATCGCGATCGTGAGCTGGCAGCGCGTGCGGAGGGGCAGGCGCTGCTGGGACGGCTCGACCAGGCCATTACGCTACTGAGCAGCGCCAGCGCGCAGGTTAAGCTCGGCAGTCAGGAACAGTCGCGCTACGATGCGCGTATCGACCAGTTACGCGCCCTACAGCAGCGCTTCCGCCCGTATGAAAAAATGTGAGGAATGTTCATGTCCGACACGGTAACGATTTATCATAACCCACGCTGCTCTAAAAGCCGCGACACCCTGAGCCTGCTGAAATCGAACGGCGTCGACCCGCAAGTAGTGCTTTATCTGGAAACCCCGCCGGATGCAGCCACCCTGCGCGAGCTGTTAACGATGCTCGGCATGACCGACGCGCGTGAACTGATGCGCCAGAAAGAGGATCTCTACCGCTCTCTGAACCTGGCCGATGAACATCTGAGCCAGCAGGAACTGATTCAGGCGATGGTGGAACATCCTGAGCTTATCGAAAGGCCGATTGTCGTTAACAACGGTCAGGCACGCATCGGTCGCCCGCCGGAGCAGGTGCTGGAAATTGTCAGTTAAACGGCATCGCGCCGCAGCGCCTGTAAAAAAGCCTGTGGCGTTATCCCTCCCAGTTTTTTCTGCGTTCTTCCCTCGTTCACCAGTAAACACAGCCGTGCCACCAGCTCGTCAGGCGTCGAGTTGCGGGCCACCGGGATAATTTCCGCCAGCGGCGTTGATACAATAACAGGCTGCGCATCCACCGGCGGGGAGATTAGGATGGCATGCATTCCTTTATCCAGCAGCCAGGGATCGAGGGCAGCAGGCAGGTCGATACCGCACCACGAACTTCCTTTTGTCTCAACGCATTGTATATTAACCGGACAGTGTGTCAGCGCCTCTTCAAGCCAGTTCACCAGCAATCGCGACGACATTCCCGCATAGACCCGCGCATACCACCAGCCACTTACCGGTTCCTGCGCCATGAGCAAATGGTGTTCGCCATCATCTTCCCTGTGCAACGACAGCAAAAAGTAATGCAGGTTGAGCTGTTGCGGCACGATACCCGCGCTGAGCGCCTTTTTTCCCTTTGGTAGCAACGTTCCGCGCGACGGGCGTGCCGGTTTCAGGTAACGATTGAGGGTCGCACGCGACAGGGGGATCTCCAGTCCCTGAGTCACGAAAAACAGCAAATCATCCAGAGGTGCCTGTAGCATTTCCCGCAGGGCGTTGATCAGAGCGACCTGCTCCTGTCTCAGTGCTTTGTGTATTTTTCCAGGCGTTGTCAGCCGATCCGCCGTATTTTCCCGTCTGCGCCAACGCCTGACCGTCGTCACCGAAATACCCAGCTCCAGCGCTAGTTCGCGATCGCTTTTATCCGACTCCTGTAAATATTTTCGCACCCTTGGGGTCGTGGTAGCGTTGGCATGCAGCTTAATTTCCATGATAACTCCTGTATCACACCCTAACTAATCATGTGAGATTTATTCTAGCGTGCAAATAAAATGTGACCAGATTCACCTTCCTGCCACAGGGATTAATGAATAATCCCCCAGTAGCTTCTCATTACATAACACACACAATACCGATTAATCTTGTACGGAGTTCACAATGAACAATGTTCTGGGATTTCTTGAAGCGAAACTGATGCCGCTTGCCGCCAGGACCGCGCAGCAGCCTCATCTGTGCGCCATTCGCGGTGCCTATGTTTCTTTCATGCCGTTTATTATCGTCGGTTCGATCCTGCTGGTGATTTCTTCCTTTCCCAATCAGACCTATCAACAGTTTATGTCGCAGGCGTTTGGTGAGAACTGGAGCGCTATCGTCGAGATCCCGTTTAACGCGGTATTCTCAACCATGGCGCTGTTTATCAGTTTTCTTGTCGCTTACCGTCTGGCTGAGCAGCGTGCTGACGATCGTATCTCCTGCGGCGTGCTGGCGCTGGTTTGTTTTTTGATCCTCACGCCCTTCCTGAAAGTGGCGGAGAACGGCGGCATTACCGTGATGCCCGTGGAATGGATCGGCACTCGCGGTCTTTTTGTGGCGATGATCGGCTCGCTACTGTGGACGGAACTGTTCTGCTGGCTAAAGTGTAAAAAGCTGGTAATCAAAATGCCGGACGGCGTTCCCCCGGCGGTACAGGAGTCTTTTGCCGCGCTGATCCCCGCCCTGCTGGTGATGATCCTGGTGCTGGCGATCCGCATTGGCTTTGAAAATACCCCTTACCGAACCATCCACCAGTTTATTTACGAGGTAGTGGCCACACCGGTACGCCATTTCGGCACCTCTTATTTCGGCGCGCTGATGACGGTCTTCAGCATTACTATTCTGTGGTCGGTGGGCATCAACTCTGGCTCTATGGTTAACGGCATTATCCGCCCGCTGTGGATGGAAAATCAGACCGACAATATTGCCGCGATCCAGGCCGGAACCACACCGCCGCATATCATCACTGAACAGTTTTTCGACATGATCTGGATGGGTGGCGCGGGGGCCACGCTATCGCTGGTGATCGCCATGCTGATATTCGCACGTAGCAAAAACATGCGCGAGGTCGCGCGCCTTGGCGCGGGTGCGTCACTCTTTAATATCAACGAGCCTGTGTTATTTGGCCTGCCGGTGATCATGAATCCCATTATGCTGATCCCGTTTAACCTGGTGCCGCTGGTGCTGGTGACCGTGCAGTATGTGGCGATGAAAATCGGCGCGGTAGCGGTCACTACCGGCGTTTTTATTCCATGGACGCTGCCACCGGTTATCAGCGGTTTCATTGTTACCGGACATCTTTCCGGCAGCATTATGCAACTCCTCAATCTGCTGATTGGCGCGATGTTGTATCTGCCTTTTATTCGCATTGTCGACAAACAATATCGCAGTGCAGAACGTAATATGGATAACGCCGCGGGCGCGCTGGCGAAACAGGAGTAAGGGATGTGGGGAATTATTGCAACCTGGCGGATGGCGCTGGAAGGCGTTTCAACATCGGCGACGGCGCTACAGGCCGGAAGCGCGGCAGCGACATCGGTAGTGGATGCGGTCGTCACCGTCGAAGATTATCCGCTCTATAAATCGGTAGGCTATGGCGGTCTGCCTACTGAAAACGGCGAAGTGGAGCTTGATGCCGCCTGGATGGATGGCGACACGCTGGCCTTTGGCGCGGTGGGTAACCTGATAGATATCGCCAATCCGGTAAAAGTGGCGCATGCGCTGGGTCGGCAGCGTTATAACAGCGTGCTGGTCGGTCAGGGTGCCCGGGAGTGGGCACTCAGTCAGGGCTTTACGCCGAAAACGATGTTAACTGACCGCGCGATGCAACACTACCGCAAGCGATGCCGGGAAACGCTGGATAAGGGCCTCAGCCCCTACGACGGCCACGATACGGTGGGTATCATCGCTCTTGACCGACAAGGCTCAATGAGTGTCGCCACGTCCACCAGCGGCCTGTTTATGAAAAAGCGCGGCCGACTGGGAGACTCGCCCATCATCGGCTCGGGATTCTACTGTGACAGCGAAACCGGGGCGGCAACCGCGACGGGGATGGGCGAAGATTTAATGAAAGGCTGCACCAGCTACGAAATTGTCCGCCGCATGGCGCAGGGCATGACTCCGCAACAGGCGGCGGACTCAGTAATTTACGAACTGGAAGATAAGCTGATGTCGCGCTTTGGTCGCGCGGGCGATCTGTCGGTGGTATGCATGAACCGCCACGGCGAATTCGGCGCAGCCACCAACATCAAAACATTCTCCTTCGTCGTGGCTACCGCAACCCAGCCGCTAACCGTCTTCCGCGCCGATCGGCTTCAGGAGAAAACCCATTATCAGCCGGTGGATGACGACTGGATGCAGGCGTATAACGCCCGCATCCGCGCGCCCATTGAGGAGTAAAACATGATTGATTATGCGCTTACCGACAGGCTTGCCGGCGATCTGACGCAAAGTCACCTGATCACGTTTCCCGGTAGTCCCCTCTTCGACCAGCCGCTCTATCGGGCGATGCCGATAATTGACGAAATGGAAGCGCTTGCTACGCAGGGGAAGCTCGCGGACACGCGCTTTGGCTGCGCTCCCTTCGCACGCATCACTCTGCTGCCATCCGGCGTCTGGCATGACAGCGTCACCGATGCGCTGCTCGACCTCCTGCGCCCGTTGTTCACCGACACGGCGTGCCCTCAGGTCATTATCGACTGCTCGCACATTGATGAGGTGGTACTGGCGAAGACGCTGCGCTTCTTATTTAACCTCTCGCATCAGCTGGTGGATCTGGGTCTGAAAACCGGACAGTCACCGACGACCCGCCTGCGCCGTGTTATCGGCTACTGTCCCCGGGAAACCCAGCCGCAACGGGAAACGCTGTTCCACCAGCAGCACGTTATCGCCAGTGGCATGATTGCTGCCCGCCGACTGGCGGATTTACCCTCAGAACAGTGTACGCCACAGTATGTGGTAGATGAAGCGCAGCGACTGTGCGCCGCCTTTCCTGCGCTGCGCTGCGAGGTGCTGGATGAAAACGCTATCGTCGAGCAAGGGCTTGGTCTGCTGTATGCAGTGGGTAAAGGTGCGGAACGGCCGCCCCGCCTGCTGGCTATTCACTATGACGGCATCGCTGACGGACCGGTGCGCAGCTACGTTGGCAAAGGTATTACGTTTGATACCGGCGGGCTGTGGCTAAAAGAGGGTGCCGGCATGTACACCATGAAATATGACATGTGCGGCGCAGCGAACGTCCTTGGATTGATGCTCAGCATCGCTGGCCTCGCGCTGCCGGTAAGGGTAATGGGCGTGCTGGCGCTTGCGGAAAACGCCATCGGGCCGAATGCCATGCAGCCCGGTAGCGTGGCGCGCGCCTGCAACGGCATGACGGTGGAGATCAATAATACCGACGCCGAGGGACGTCTGGTGCTATCCGACGCCCTCGCCTGGGCCAGCCTGCGCCATCCCGACACACGTTATATCATCGATCTCGCCACCCTCACCGGCGCAGTGGTAAAAGCGCTGGGCTATGCGTTAAGCGGGTTGATGACGCAGAATGAGTCCCTGCGCCAGGCGTTAACCCTGGCAGGTCAACAGAGCGGAGATGAAGTCTGGTCGCTGCCGCTTGACGCGCGGCTGAAAAAACAGACCGAAAGCGCTATCGCCGATCTGTGCAATACACCGGGCAACAATGCCGCCATCAGCGCGTCCGCTGCCTGGCTGCTGCACCATTTTTGTCCGTCAACTATTCCGTGGGCACATCTTGACGTAAGCGGCACGGCGCTATGGCGCGAAAGCGGAAGAAGCGTTGCCTCCGGGCGGCCGATCCCGCTGCTGATACAGCATTTGCTTAACGATATTGCGAGCAGTCAATAAGAACACAGGCGTGTCGCTCGACACGCCTACAGCTTGAGGATCTCTTTAACGAAGGGAATCGTCAGCTTACGCTGGGCGGTGATCGATGCCCGATCGAGCTGATCGAGGGTCATAAACAGCGTGCGCATCTCCCGATCCAGCCGCTTTAACAGAAAACGGCAGACATCTTCCGGCATCTCAAACCCCCGCTGGCGCGCGCGCAACTGCAAAGCCTGGAGCTTATCTTCATCTGACAGCGGCTGGAGTTTATAAATCTGTCCCCAGTCGAGGCGCGAAGCCAGATCGGGGAGACCCAGCTTAAGCTGACGCGGCGGCCGATCGCCGGTGATCAGCAGGCGGGTTTTGCCGGATTCCAGGATGCGGTTATAGAGATTAAACATCGCCATTTCCCATGGCTCATCCCCGGCAATGCATTCGATATTATCGATACACACCAGCGAAAGCTGCTCCATTCCTTCCAGCACTTCCGGTACAAACCAGGTGCGTTTATCCAGCGGTACATACCCCACCGCATCGCCACGCTGGGAGAGTTCAGCGCAGGCCGCGTGCAGCAAGTGGCTGCGCCCTGCCCCTTCGCGGGACCAGATATAGATATAGCCGCTGTGATCCTGGCGCAGCGCGTTTTGCAGTGCGGCCAGCAAAGAGGGGTTATCGCCCGGCCAGAAACTCGCAAAGGTTTCGTCGTCGGGAAGATAGAGTGGCAGTGAGAGCTGCGCCGGTGTGTTCAGGTGGACCTCTGTCTGGGCTTGCAAAAATCGCCTTGAGTTTATCACAAAACCGGAGACTGAGAACCGGGTGGATCGCCACCCGGTGAGTGGATCATCTTGTTTATGCGTCTTTATCCGTGGCATCCAGCACGATTTCTTCCGGACGCAGCATGCTGATAAGCTTAAAGATCAGGCTCAGGGCAACACCCACGATGGTCGCCAGCGCCATGCCTTTCAGTTCGGCCGCGCCAATGTGCACCTTCGCACCGCTGACGCCAATGATCAGAATGACCGAGGTCAGGATCAGGTTTTGCGCTTTGCTGTAATCCACTTTTGATTCGATCAGCACGCGAATACCGGATGCGCCAATCACCCCGTACAGCAGCAGCGAGACGCCGCCCATCACCGGCAGCGGAATGATCTGAATGGCGGCGGCCAGTTTCCCCACGCAGGAGAGCAGGATGGCAATAATCGCCGCGCCGCCGATAACCCAGGTACTGTAAACGCGGGTGATCGCCATCACGCCGATATTTTCACCATAGGTGGTGTTTGGCGTGGAGCCAAAGAAACCAGAAACGATGGTCGATAGCCCGTTAGCAAACATCGAACGGTGGAGGCCCGGATCGCGAATCAGGTCTTTTTTGACGATGTTGGCGGTAACCACCAGATGTCCGACGTGTTCGGCAATCACCACCAGTGCGGCAGGCAGAATGGTGAAGATAGCAAACCACTCAAAACGCGGGGTGTAGAACGTCGGCAGCGCGAACCAGTGCGCCTGCGCAATCGGTGTGGTATCCACAACGCCCATTACGAAGGAGAGCGCATAGCCTACCAGCACGCCAATCAGGATCGGGATAATCGCCAGAAACCCGCGGAACAGGACCGAACCAAAAACGGTCACCCCCAGCGTCACCAGCGAGATAATAATGGTTTTAGTATCAGCAGATTGTCCGTCTGGCGGCAGCAAGCCCGCCATATTCGCGGCGACGCCTGCCAGCTCCAGACCGATAACCGCCACAATGGCCCCCATCGCCGCCGGCGGAAACATGACGTCCAGCCAGCCGGAACCGGCTTTTTTGACAATAAAAGCAACGAGACAAAACAGCACGCCACACATAATAAAGCCGCCGAGCGCCACTTCATAACCCAGCGGCAGAAGCAGCAGCACCGGGGAGATAAAGGCGAAACTTGACCCGAGGTACGCCGGGATTTTGCCTTTACATATGAAGAGATACAGCAATGTACCGATGCCGTTAAACAGCAGCACCGTGGCCGGGTTAATGTGGAATAAAACAGGCACCAGCACCGTTGCGCCAAACATGGCAAACAGGTGCTGCAAACTAAGCGGGATTGTCTGTAAAAGCGGCGGTCTTTCACTCACCCCGATAGCACGGCGCGTCATAGTATTACCTCTGAATGTTGTATGTGGGTTGTTTTACTCAAAAAAAAGCCGACTCTCAAAGTCGGCTTTTTTTATTTATTCATTTACTTGGTACCAAAGAGCTTGTCACCGGCATCGCCGAGACCCGGAATAATGTATCCGTGCTCGTTAAGCCCCTGGTCAATGGACGCGGTATAGAGCTCGACGTCCGGATGCGCTTTCTCCAGCGCCGCAATACCTTCCGGTGCCGCCACCAGTACCAGCACCTTGATGCTGGAGCAGCCCGCATTTTTCAGCAGGTCGATGGTCGCAATCACAGAGCCGCCAGTTGCCAGCATGGGGTCAACGATCAGCGCCATACGCTCATCGATATTGGAGACCAGCTTCTGGAAGTACGGTACAGGCTCAAGCGTTTCTTCGTTGCGGTACATCCCTACCACGCTGATGCGCGCGCTCGGTACGTTCTCCAGTACGCCTTCCATCATCCCCAGACCCGCACGCAGGATAGGTACAACGGTGATTTTTTTACCTTTAATCTGGTCGATTTCTACCGGGCCATTCCAGCCTTCGATAGTCACTTTTTCCGTTTCCAGATCGGCTGTCGCTTCATAGGTCAGCAGGCTACCCACTTCAGAGGCGAGTTCGCGAAAGCGTTTAGTGCTGACATCCTGCTCACGCATCAGACCCAGCTTGTGTTTGACGAGTGGGTGTTTCACTTCAACGATCTTCATTCTCTTTCTCCTTTGAGGGGCAGCCACAAAAAAAATCGACGGATTATACCGCCTTTCTTTTAGTCGACAATATTTTTTTGTTTGATGTTGATCAAGCATATGCGCGTAAAGGAAAATTTCATCTACTAATTAAAACGTTACGGGGAAGCAAATCAGAGAAACTCACATGGCGCTCGCTTTCGTGAGTCGACAGACGGCTATAGCGGAAGAAAAAAAGCGGCCAGCCGGTGACTGACCGCTAAAACGAGGATTAAAGTTTTTCGCCGTTAGTGGCAATCACCTGCTTATACCAGTCAAACGATTTTTTGCGGCTGCGGGCCAGCGTACCGTTGCCGTCGTTGTCTTTGTCGACGTAGATAAAGCCGTAGCGTTTTTTCATCTCGCCGGTGCCGGCGGAGACCAGATCGATACAGCCCCACGGCGTATAGCCCATCAGATCCACCCCATCTTCCACGACCGCTTTTTTCATTTCGGCGATATGGGCAGAGAGATAGTCAATACGATACTGGTCGTCGACTGAACCGTCTTTTTCCAGCACATCGATCGCGCCAAAGCCGTTTTCAACGATAAACAGCGGTAGCTGATAGTGATCCCAGAACCAGTTCAGGGAGTAGCGCAGGCCCACCGGGTCAATCTGCCAGCCCCAGTCGGATTTCTGCACGTGCGGGTTGGAGACCAGGCTTTTCGTTTCGTCGTAATCCAGCTGCGGATTATCGGCGGTCGCTTTGGTGGCGAACGACATATAGTAACTAAAGCCAATGTAGTCGACGCAGCCCTGTTTCAGTGCGGCGAGATCGTCTTCGGTGATATCCAGGTTAAAACCGCGACGATCGAAATAGTTCAGCAGATGCTGCGGATAGCTGCCGCGCACGTGAACGTCGGTGAACCAGTAGCGACGATGCATGGCGTTCATCGCCATCATCATATCGTTCGGCGCACAGCTCAGCGGGTAGATCGGGCACATGGCGATCATGCAGCCTACCTGCAATGACGGGTTGATCTCCCTCGCCGCTTTCACCGACAGGGCGCTGGCGACCAGCTCGTAGTGCGCGGCCTGGTACATCACCGGCTCACGATCTTCACCAGGCGCATATTTCAGCCCGGAGTTGGTGAACGGGGCGAAATCTTCGTGATAGTTAGCCTGGTTGTTGATCTCGTTAAAGGTCATCCAGTATTTCACTTTATGCTGGTAGCGGGTAAAAACCACCTTCGCGAAACGGACAAAGAAGTCGATCAGCTTGCGGTTACGCCAGCCGCCGTACTCCCTGACCAGATGATAAGGCATCTCGAAGTGAGAAAGCGTAATCACCGGTTCAATACCGTACTTCAGGCACTCATCGAACAGATCGTCATAGAATTGCAGGCCCGCTTCATTCGGCTCCTGCTCATCGCCTTTCGGGAAAATACGCGTCCAGGCGATTGAGGTACGGAAGCATTTGAAGCCCATCTCGGCAAACAGCGCAACGTCTTCTTTATAGCGATGATAAAAATCGATGGCTTCGTGGTTAGGGTAGTTTTTCCCCGGCAGCACGCCGTCGGTAATTTCACGTGCCACGCCGTGCGCGCCGGCGGTCATTACATCGGCCACGCTCGCGCCTTTACCGCCTTCCTGCCAGCCGCCTTCCAGCTGATGCGCTGCGACCGCGCCGCCCCACAGAAAACCTTCTTTAAGTCCGGACATGTTCTCTCCCTCATGAACGATCGCCGTCTGGCGACCGGTGTTGCTGATTGAAATGGTAAACTGCGCCGATCAATCCGGCGTCGTTGCCGTGACTGACGGTATCGATGTATTCCGCAATGCCGAACCAGGCCAGGTGTTCGCGCAGCAGCGCCAGAAAACCCGGGCGTTCGACAATACCGCCGCCGATCAGAATCGTCTGCGGATCAAATAAATTAACGAGGTTATACAGGCCGGTACCGAGGCCGTTTAAGAAATCCGTCACCAGGCGCTGACAGACGACGTCGCCTGCATCAAAGCGGTCGAAAATCTCCTCGCCGGTGACCTCCTCCAGCGCTTTGCCGACATGTTCGGCGTAGCGGTAGCGTAAAACACGCAGCGTGCAGTTTTCATTCATGGAGTAGCGACGAACGTCGCGGGAACCGGGGCGTTCGGTTTGCATATAGCCAAACTCGCCTGCGCGAAAACGCGCGCCGTGCACTAGTTGGTTGTTACAGAAAATCGCCCCGCCGATGCCGGTACCAATGGTTAACACCAGGAAGTTCGCCATCTCTGCGCCTTTACCCTGCCAGCGTTCGGCCAGCAGTACGCAGTTAGCGTCGTTCTCAATGGCGACGGGAAGCCGGACCTTTTCTTCAAGCCACTGTTTGATGGCGAAATTATCGAACTTGCGGATTGCGCCACCCATCGTAATAAAGCCGGTGTGTGGGTTGACGTAACCGGGCGCGCTGATGGCAACCCCTTCACACTCCGGATGGGCCGTTATCCATGTCAGCATGGCCTGTAAAATCTCGTCGCCATCGCTGTCGTTGATCGTCTGCTTTCCCTTGTCCAGCAGCTCTCCCGTGGCGGTGACCACGCCCATTTTTAACGCGGTGCCACCAATATCAAATGCGGCAATTTTCATCCTGTTTCGTCCTCCTGAATCCCGTCAGAACCCGCTTAGCGCTTTTCTCAACCCAAAACAGAAACCGGTTTCATTGGCATGATGGTCACTCACGGGCACGGAGGCAAGCATAAGAATGTACCCGGTTTCATTTTCGTGAACAGTATCAAATTTGTGTCTCTGCACGTTGTTCAGTGTCTGGCACAAAGCAGGCTCGCAAACGTTTGCTTTCCCTGTTAGAATTGCGCCGATTTTATTTCTACCGCAAACGCGTGGGGACTCAGCAGTGACCGATAAAACCTCTCTCAGCTATAAAGATGCCGGTGTTGATATCGATGCGGGCAACGCTCTGGTCGACCGTATCAAAGGCGTGGTGAAGAAAACCCGTCGCCCGGAAGTGATGGGCGGTCTGGGTGGCTTTGGCGCGCTGTGCGCCCTGCCGCAGAAATATCGCGAGCCGATTCTGGTCTCCGGCACCGACGGCGTAGGAACGAAGCTGCGTCTGGCGATGGATCTAAAACGTCACGATACTATCGGTATCGATCTGGTGGCGATGTGCGTCAACGATCTGGTGGTCCAGGGCGCTGAGCCGCTGTTTTTCCTTGATTACTACGCGACCGGCAAGCTGGATGTGGATACGGCGGCCAGCGTTATCAACGGCATCGCCGAGGGCTGCCTGCAATCCGGCTGCGCGCTGGTGGGCGGTGAAACTGCGGAAATGCCGGGGATGTATCACGGCGACGATTACGACGTGGCCGGGTTCTGCGTGGGCGTGGTGGAAAAATCGGAAATTATTGACGGCAGTAAAGTCGCTGATGGCGACGTGCTGATCGCGCTGGCCTCCAGCGGCCCGCACTCCAACGGCTATTCGCTGGTACGCAAGATAGTGGAAGTGAGCGGCTGCGATCCGCTGACCACCGATCTTGACGGCAAGTCGCTGGCGGATCACCTGCTGGCCCCGACCCGCATCTACGTGAAATCCATTCTGTCGCTGATTGAGAACATCGAGGTACATGCGATTGCCCACCTCACCGGCGGCGGTTTCTGGGAAAATATTCCACGCGTGCTGCCGGATAATACCCAGGCGGTGATTGACGAATCCTCCTGGCAGTGGCCCGCCATTTTTGACTGGATGCAGCGTGCGGGTAACGTCAGCCGTCATGAAATGTATCGCACCTTTAACTGTGGCGTCGGCATGATCGTCGCGCTGCCAGCAGCTAATGCAGATAAAGCCATTGCATTGCTCAATGATAAGGGTGAAAAGGCGTGGAAAATCGGTATCATTAAATCTTCTGATTCCGACGAGCGCGTGGTCATTGAGTAATGAAAAACATCGTGGTGCTGATCTCCGGCAACGGCAGTAATTTACAGGCGATTATTGACGCCTGCGAGCAGAAAAAGATCGGCGGCACACTGCGTGCGGTATTCAGCAATAAGGCCGACGCGTTCGGCCTTGAGCGCGCGCGTCAGGCAAACATCCCGGCGCATGCATTAACGGCCAGTCAGTTTGCCAGCCGCGAAGCTTTCGATCGTGAACTGATGCTGGAAATTGACGCCTATGCGCCAGATGTAGTGGTGCTCGCGGGCTATATGCGGATTTTAAGCCCGGAATTCGTGGCGCACTATCAGGGACGGCTGTTAAACATCCACCCTTCTCTGCTGCCCAAATATCCGGGCCTGAATACCCATAAGCAGGTGCTGGAAAACGGCGATGAAGTCCACGGTACGTCGGTGCATTTTGTGACTGACGAACTGGACGGCGGCCCGGTTATTTTGCAGGCCAACGTGCCGGTGTTTAGCGGCGACAACGAGGACGAGATTACCGCACGGGTACAGGCGCAGGAGCACGACATCTATCCACTGGTGATTAGCTGGTTTGTTGCTGGCCGTCTTGAAATGCGCGACAACGCGGCGTGGCTGGATAACGTCAAACTGCCCGCGCAAGGTTATGCCGCGGAAGAGTAAACTTTTGCCGCTGTACCCTGTGTGCCCGACGGCGCATTCGCTTGCACGGGCCTGGGAAAAGATGACAACGTCGTGATATCACCCGCCCCCGTAGGCCAGGCAAGCGCAGCGCCTCCCGGCAAATACGACGCGGTGGCCGACCATTAATCTGCCCCTCTCATACCGCGCCGCTATTTTTGTCAATTTTATCCCTCCTTGCCGCCCTACCGTTCGGTTTGCTGTCATACTTTTCTGGCACAGTTGGACATTACATGGCAAAGCTCGCCATAATGACATTGAGACGGATTTGGCACGTCCAGTGAAAGAACCGGAGTGTGAGTGGTAATGGGTCAGGAAAAGTTATACATCGAAAAAGAGTTGAGCTGGTTATCCTTTAACGAACGCGTGCTTCAGGAAGCGGCAGATAAAAGCAACCCGCTGATTGAGCGGATGCGGTTTCTGGGGATCTATTCGAACAACCTTGATGAATTCTACAAGGTGCGATTCGCCGAGTTAAAACGGCGCATCATCATCAGCGAAGAACAGGGAATACAGACCAGTTCGCGGCATCTGCTGGGAAAAATCCAGTCGCGGGTGCTGAAAGCCGATCAGGAGTTCGACAGCCTGTATAACGAGCTGCTGCTGGAGATGGCGCGCAACCAGATTTTCCTCATCAATGAACGTCAGCTTTCCGTTAACCAACAAAACTGGCTGCGTCTCTACTTCAAACAGCATCTGCGCCAGCACATTATCCCGACGCTTATCAACCGTGAAACGAATCTGGTTAACTTCCTGAAGGATGATTACACCTATCTGGCGGTGGAAATTATTCGTGGTGACGACACGCGCTACGCGCTGCTGGAGATCCCGTCAGACAAAGTGCCGCGCTTTGTGAACCTGCCGCCGGAAGCGCCGCGTCGCCGTAAGCCGATGATCCTGCTGGATAACATTTTGCGCTACTGTCTGGATGACATTTTTCACGGCTTCTTCGATTACGACGCCCTTAACGCCTACTCGATGAAGATGACGCGCGACGCCGAGTATGATCTGGTGCATGAGATGGAATCCAGCCTGATGGAACTCATGTCCTCCAGCCTGAAACAGCGCCTGACCGCCGAGCCGGTGCGCTTTGTCTACCAGCGCGATATGCCCAATGCGCTGGTGGAGGTGCTGCGGGAGAAACTGAGCATTTCCCGCTACGACTCCATCGTGCCGGGTGGTCGCTACCATAACTTTAAAGATTTCATTAGCTTTCCCAACGTGGGCAAAGCGAATCTGGTCAATAAGCCGCTGCCGCGCCTGCGTCATATCTGGTTCGATAACCAGAAGTTCCGTAACGGTTTCGACGCAATTCGCGAGCGCGACGTGCTGCTTTATTACCCGTACCACACCTTTGAGCACGTACTTGAGCTGCTGCGTCAGGCCTCTTTTGACCCGAATGTGCTGGCAATCAAAATCAATATTTATCGCGTGGCGAAAGATTCGCGCATCATTGACGCCATGATCCACGCCGCGCATAACAGTAAAAAAGTCACCGTGGTCGTGGAATTACAGGCACGCTTCGACGAAGAGGCGAATATTCACTGGGCGAAACGTCTGACGGAAGCGGGTGTCCACGTGATCTTCTCCGCGCCGGGGCTGAAAATTCACGCCAAACTGTTTCTTATCTCGCGTAAAGAGGGCGATGAGGTGGTGCGTTACGCCCATATTGGCACCGGCAACTTCAACGAAAAAACCGCGCGGCTCTATACCGACTATTCGTTGTTAACCGCCGATGCGCGCATCACCAATGAAGTGCGTCGCGTCTTTAACTTTATTGAAAACCCGTATCGCCCGGTCAACTTCGATTATCTGCTGGTATCGCCGCAAAACTCACGGCGTCTGCTGTATGAAATGATCGACCGGGAAATCGCCAATGCCCAGCAGGGGCAGCCGTCCGGTATCACGTTAAAATTAAATAACCTGGTCGATAAGGGACTGGTTGACCGGCTGTATGCCGCTTCTGGCTCCGGCGTGCCGGTGAATCTGCTGATTCGCGGGATGTGCTCGCTTATCCCCAATCTGGAAGGCCTCAGCGACAATATTCGCGTTATCAGTATTGTCGACCGCTACCTTGAGCATGACCGGGTTTACATCTTTGAGAACGGCGGCGATAAGCAGGTCTATCTCTCCTCCGCGGACTGGATGACGCGAAATATCGACTATCGCATTGAAGTGGCCACCCCGCTCCTCGACCCGCGCCTTAAACAGCGGGTGCTGGATATTATTGACATCCTGTTTAGCGATACGGTAAAAGCCCGTTATATCGATAAAGAACTGAGCAATCGCTACGTGCCGCGCGGTAATCGCCGCAAGGTACAGTCGCAACTGGCGATTTACGACTACATCAAATCACTCGAGCAACCTGACTAACGCTATGCCAATACATGATTCGTCACCACGACCGCAGGAGTTCGCGGCGGTCGACCTTGGTTCAAACAGTTTTCATATGGTCATTGCCCGTGTGGTGGATGGCGCGATGCAAATCATCGGTCGCCTGAAGCAGCGCGTCCATCTGGCGGACGGCCTCGGCGACGATAATATGCTGAGCGAAGAAGCGATGGAGCGCGGCCTGAGCTGCCTGTCATTATTTGCCGAGCGCCTGCAAGGATTCGCGCCGTCGAGCGTCTGCATCGTGGGAACCCATACGCTCCGCCAGGCGCTGAACGCCACTGATTTTCTTAAGCGTGCGGAAAAGGTGATCCCCTACCCGATTGAAATCATCTCCGGGAACGAAGAAGCGCGTCTGATTTTTATGGGTGTCGAGCATACGCAGCCGGAAAAAGGCCGCAAGCTGGTTATTGATATCGGCGGCGGTTCAACGGAACTGGTCATCGGTGAGAATTTTGAACCGAAGCTGGTGGAAAGCCGCCGCATGGGCTGCGTCAGTTTCGCCCAGCTTTATTTCCCGGGTGGCGTCATCAGTAAGGAAAACTTCCAGCGCGCCCGGATGGCGGCAGCACAAAAGCTTGAGTCGTTAACCTGGCAGTACCGGATTCAGGGCTGGAACGTGGCGCTGGGCGCTTCCGGCACCATTAAAGCCGCGCATGAAGTGCTGCTGGAGATGGGCGAAAAAGATGGCTTTATTACCCCGGAGCGGCTGGACAAACTAGTGGCGGAACTGCTTCAGCATCGCAGCTTCGACGCGCTGAGCCTGCCGGGATTATCCGAGGAGCGCAAAGCCGTTTTTGTACCGGGTCTGGCGATCCTGTGCGGCGTCTTTGACGCGCTGGCCATTCGGGAACTTCGCCTGTCCGACGGCGCGCTGCGCGAAGGCGTACTCTATGAGATGGAGGGTCGCTTCCGTCATCAGGATGTGCGCAGCCGCACCGCCAAAAGCCTGGCAAATCAGTACAATATCGACAGCGATCAGGCGCGACGCGTGCTGGATACCACGATGCAGATGTACGAACAGTGGCAGACACAGCAGCCGAAGCTGGCGCATCCGCAGCTGGAAGCGCTGCTGAAGTGGGCCGCCATGCTGCATGAAGTGGGCCTGAACATCAACCACAGCGGCCTGCATCGCCACTCCGCGTATATTCTGCAAAACAGCGACCTGCCCGGATTTAATCAGGAGCAGCAAACCCTGATGGCGACACTGGTTCGCTATCATCGCAAAGCGGTGAAGCTGGATGACCTGCCGCGGTTTACGCTGTTCAAAAAGAAGCAGTTCCTGCCGTTAATCCAGCTTTTACGCCTGGGCGTGCTGCTGAATAATCAGCGCCAGGCTACCACTACCCCGCCCTCCCTGGTGCTGGAGACGGACGACAATCACTGGACCCTGCGCTTCCCGCACGGCTGGTTCAGCCAGAACGCGCTGGTGCTGCTCGATCTGGAAAAAGAGCAGCAGTACTGGGAAGCCGTCACCGGCTGGCGGCTCAATATAGAAGAGGAAAACTCACCCGATATCGCGGCGTGAACCTGTCCGGGCGTCAGCTACTGACGCCCGTTATTTTTATCGCCGGGTTTAAATACCGTCAGAAAAGAGGGGAGTTGGTTTCGCAGCCGTCTGCGCTTTCAATGTTTCTTCCAGCAGCTGCGGTTCGCCGAGTAAATACCCTTGCAAATAATCAATGCCCAGCGAAACCACCGCGGTGCGTATCTCTTCGCTTTCGACATATTCTGCCACCACCTGCATCTTTTTCATCCGCGCCAGATGGCAAATAGACGCCACGATTTGATAATCCAGGCTATTGGACACGATACTGCGGATAAAACTGCCGTCGATTTTAAGGATATCCGCATCCACGCTTTTTAAACGCGCATAGCTTGCATAGCCGGTACCAAAATCGTCTATGGCTATCTGACAGCCCATCTTCTGTAGCTTTGCCAGCGTCTTATTCGCCTGCTCTACATTTGCCAGGCTATCACTTTCCGTCACTTCAAAGATAAGCTGCCATGCCTCTACCTGATACTCATCCAACAGCATCTGTACTTCACGGTGAAATTGCGCACGACAGACGGAGGACGGCGAAAGATTGATCGAAAAACGGCAGGCTGGCATTGCTTCACGGTGCTGTGCCATAAATCGCAGCGTATTTCTGATAACCCATAAATCGATGCGTGACGACAAACCGAACTCATGCGCCACTGGCAAAAATTCAGTGGGGCTAATCAGCTCGTCGTTAGCACCGATCAGCCGAAGCAGGATCTCATGATAGGTATCGCCGCGAACACCGACAATCGGCTGCGCCATCAAACAAAACTGATCCTGCTCCAGCGCCAATTGTAGCCGGTTCATTAACGCAATTTTATCTTTGAGATCCCGCTGAAGGTGCATCGCCATCCGCTTTTGCAGATTTTCAGGATGATTCGTCGCCAGCGACAGGTCAGCAATGGTGCTTAACTCCCCCAGCAGGAGATAAATATGCGTCACCGGCGAGCGCACATAGCAATAGCTCATGCCGACCTGTGGCTGCAAAGGCATACCATCCCAGATAAAACGGAATCGCTTAATATGATGATCAATCTCTTCTATACGGCTTTGATATGCTTCAGTATTCAGACGAAACACCAGATCGTTGCCGGACATCTGATAGACGCCCTCGTCAGGCGTAAGTAGCGTAGTGATCCAGTTCGCCAGCTGCTGTTTATACTGAATACGCAACATGACGCCATAATTTCGTCCCAGCAGTTCCAGCTCAGGAATACGGATAAAACAAAGCACCGACCACGGAAAACGATGCAACGCCCGGTTAAGCGCGCGTAGATTCGGCAGATGCACCACCGGATCAAGAAAAGCCAGCATACGCGCCCGTCGATTGACGGTTCTCTGATGCATCGCCAGGATGGAGATAAAGACAATAACGAACGAATACACCAGATAGCTTGATGAGGTAATGGCCAGTTGCGTCTCGTACCCCAGAAATAAAGGGATGTAACCGTGATAAAAATGGACGGAGATAATCAGTACCGGCGTCCAGATCAGGGACATAAAGCGATAGCCGTAGCGGATGGCCCCCCATAACATCACAGGCAGCAGCAGAGAAAAGGTGTAGTTCGTACTGAAGATTGAATTGTTCTGTTCAAGGGGCATACAAAGCATCACCATTAGCCCAATGAATATAAACATCCAGACGACAATTTCTCTTTTGGTCACTTTCGGATCGAATTGCAAACGCAATTGCGAAAAATAAGCGCGTATATAGAGAGGATGGCGAATGATTCGGATAATATAATAACAAAGTGGAACCCCGATTAAGTTTCCAACTAATAACGCCTGGTAATTAATCAGGATATTAATCATAAAGGGTGTGCCAATATTCGATTCCTGGTGCAGATTATAAATATCAAAAAGTCCGACCAGTTGATAAAGAGCAATGAATAACGTTGCGGGACAAAACGCCTGCCAGAAAATGCGCTGAAAAACCAGACTCACGTTGCCATGAGAGACATTACGCCGGTTAGGTGTAAAAGCGCGATAGCCTGCCCAGCTGAGAATGACGGGAAGAAGAAAATGAACAATAATTAGGGCATTATTCGCCAGCCCCATATGCTGATAGTCATATAAAAAGAAGGCGAGCACGATACCCGGTATTGCCGCCCAACCAAAAAAAAGCATCAGGCTGATCGTTAATGCCAGCGGCAGGAAAAAAAGCACTACGGTTCCTGTGCTGATATGAGCGAACGTATTCGCTTTACTGATTAGCGGAAGTACAAAGCAAGGTAGAAAAAGCGGCAAGCTCCACCATCTATCTCTGTACTTAACGTAAAGTTTACTTAGTTTCATAAATGCTCAGCAGAATACCCGGCGTCCTGCGGGGCATATTCAGACAGGTATCCCACCTGGCAGCAAAGCTGCAAAGACTATCTTGCGCAATATAACTCTTAGAGTTTAATTATTACCGCTGGGTGACATTTGATGCAAGTCAAATATTAAAGCCTCATTAATCAATTATTACCTTTACTACAATCTGGTAGTACTTATTAATTATTAACGTAAATGTATTAATTATATTTCATAACAAGATATGATGAATCAACTGACAGAATTTTACATCACATCCAATTGACCCTTACGCCACACTGTGTCTTAATGTATCTATCGCCCCGCTCTGTGGGTATACCTCAAAGGACCTTTTGTGAGTCAGGTTACCAGTATGCGAAACCGACATCGATTTAACAGTCGCATGACCCGTATCGTATTGCTTATCAGTTTCTTCTTCTTTTTCGGACGTTTAGTCTACTCTTCCATCGGTGCCTGGCATCATCATCAAGACAAAAAACAGACTCAGCAGTCCAGCCTGACCATAGAAACGTCCACCCAACGCTGATTTTTTCTGCTTAGATGCAAAAAAGGCAGCCAGTGGCTGCCCTGAAAATGTGTGCGTGAAAGTCATTCCCACTCAATCGTCGCTGGCGGCTTCCCGCTGATGTCGTACACCACGCGCGATATCCCGTTGACTTCATTGATAATACGGTTAGATACCCGGCCCAGGAAGTCATACGGCAGGTGCGCCCAGTGGGCGGTCATAAAGTCGATGGTTTCGACCGCACGCAGGGAAACCACCCAGTCGTACTTACGGCCATCGCCCATCACGCCGACAGAACGGACCGGCAGGAAGACGGTGAACGCCTGGCTAACTTTGTTGTAGAGATCCGCTTTACGCAACTCTTCAATGAAGATCGCGTCGGCGCGACGCAGCAGGTCGCAGTACTCTTTCTTCACTTCGCCCAGTACGCGCACGCCGAGGCCCGGTCCCGGGAACGGATGGCGGTAGAGCATATCGTAAGGCAGACCGAGTTCGAGACCGATTTTACGCACTTCGTCTTTGAACAGCTCACGCAGCGGTTCAACCAGGCCCATTTTCATCTCTTTCGGCAGGCCGCCGACATTGTGATGAGATTTAATAACGTGCGCTTTACCGGTTGCAGAAGCCGCAGACTCGATAACGTCCGGGTAGATGGTGCCCTGCGCCAGCCATTTCACGTTTTCCAGCTTCAGCGCTTCTTCGTCGAACACTTCAACAAACACGCGGCCGATGATCTTACGCTTGGCTTCCGGATCGTTTTCGCCCGCCAGCGCATCGAGGAAGCGTTTTTCACCTTCAACGTGCACGATGTTCAGGCCGAAGTGGTCGCCAAACATGTCCATTACCTGCTCCGCTTCATTGAGACGCAGCAGACCGTTGTCGACAAACACGCAGGTCAGGTTTTTGCCGATGGCGCGGTGCAGCAGCATGGCGGTAACGGAGGAATCCACGCCGCCGGAGAGGCCGAGGATCACTTTATCATCACCCACCTGCTCGCGAAGGCGGGCAACGGCGTCGTCAATAATTTTAGCCGGGGTCCACAGCGCTTCACACTGGCAGATATCGCGCACGAAGCGCTCCAGCATACGCATCCCCTGACGGGTATGGGTGACTTCCGGGTGAAACTGCACGCCGTAGAAGCGTTTTTCTTCGTTCGCCATAATCGCAAACGGGCAGGTTTCGGTGCTGGCGACGGTGACGAAGTCGGAAGGGATGGCCGTCACTTTATCGCCGTGGCTCATCCACACGTCGAGCAGCGGTTTGCCGTCAGCGGTGAGAGAGTCTTCGATGCCGCGGATCAGGGCGCTGTCGGTTTTCACTTCAACCTGCGCATAGCCAAACTCACGCTCGTTCGAGCCCTGAACATGGCCGCCGAGCTGCATCGCCATAGTCTGCATGCCGTAGCAAACGCCAAACACCGGCACGCCAGCCTCAAAAACATACTGCGGCGCGCGCGGGCTGTTGTTTTCAGTGGTGCTTTCCGGGCCGCCGGAAAGAATGATACCGCTGGGATTGAATTCGCGAATTTGTGCTTCCGTGACATCCCACGCCCACAGTTCGCAGTAAACGCCAAGTTCACGCACGCGACGCGCTACCAGCTGAGTGTACTGAGAACCAAAATCCAGAATGAGAATGCGATGTTTATGAATGTTTTCCGTCATTGACGCTAATTCCGAGGCAAGTGAAACAGGCTAAATAAATCGCCCGACACATAGTCGGGCGAAGAAAATCAGGAACCCATACGATAGTTCGGGGATTCCTTGGTAATGGTGACATCGTGAACGTGGCTTTCCTGAATGCCCGCGCCGCTGATGCGAACAAATTCCGCCTTCGTACGCAGCGCGTCGATGGTACCACAGCCGGTCAGACCCATACAGGAGCGCAGGCCGCCCATCTGCTGATGAATGATCTCTTTCAGGCGGCCTTTATAGGCCACGCGACCTTCGATACCTTCCGGCACCAGTTTGTCGGCAGCGTTGTCGCTCTGGAAGTAACGGTCGGAAGAACCTTTAGACATCGCGCCGAGCGAGCCCATGCCACGGTAGGATTTGTAAGAACGGCCCTGATAGAGTTCGATTTCACCCGGCGATTCTTCCGTACCCGCCAGCATTGAACCGACCATCACCGCGCTTGCGCCAGCGGCAATCGCTTTGGCGATGTCGCCGGAGAAACGGATGCCGCCGTCGGCGATAACCGGGATACCTAAGCCTTCCAGCGCTTCCACCGCGTCAGAGACGGCGGTGATCTGCGGCACGCCCACGCCGGTCACGATGCGGGTGGTACATATAGAGCCAGGACCAATGCCGACTTTCACCGCGCTCACGCCCGCTTCAGCCAGCGCGCGTGCGCCTGCGCCGGTCGCCACGTTGCCGCCGATGATTTGCAGGTCCGGGTATTTTTCACGGGTTTCACGGATGCGTTGCAGTACGCCTTCAGAGTGGCCGTGGGAAGAGTCGATCAGCAGCACGTCAACACCCGCCGCCACCAGCGCATCCACGCGCTCTTCGTTGCCAGCACCTGCGCCGACGGCCGCGCCTACGCGCAGACGTCCCTGCTCGTCTTTACAGGAGTTTGGTTTACGTTCCGCTTTCTGGAAGTCTTTCACGGTGATCATGCCGAGCAGGTGGAAGCTATTATCAACGACCAGCGCTTTTTCGACGCGTTTTTCGTGCATTTTAGCCAGCACGACTTCACGCGCTTCACCTTCACGCACGGTAACCAGACGTTCTTTCGGCGTCATATAAACGCTGACCGGCTGGTTCAGGTCGGTAACAAAACGCACGTCGCGGCCGGTGATAATGCCCACCAGCTCGTTGTCCTCGGTCACCACCGGGTAGCCCGCGAAGCCGTTACGCTCGGTCAGCGCTTTCACTTCGTGCAGCGTGGTGGTCGGCAGCACGGTCTGCGGGTCGGTAACCACGCCGGACTCGTGTTTCTTCACGCGACGCACTTCTTCCGCCTGACGCTCGATAGACATGTTTTTGTGAATAAAGCCGATGCCGCCTTCCTGCGCCAGCGCAATCGCCAGCCGCGCTTCGGTAACGGTATCCATCGCCGCAGAGAGCATCGGAATGTTCAGGCGAATGGTTTTCGTCAGCTGCGTGCTGAGATCGGCGGTGTTCGGCAAAACGGTGGAGTGAGCGGGAACGAGGAGGACGTCGTCAAACGTCAAAGCTTCTTTAGCGATACGTAGCATGGGCAATATCTCTGACCTGGGGGTGGTTAAATATTGCCGTGGCATTATACAGAGCGTAACCGATTGCTTCTACATTTTTTTATCAAAATGCTTGCGATTGCTGACATGCGGGTTACTATCGATCGAATAACCCGCTGATTTAAAATTTGATCTCGCTCACATGTCACTATCTCAATCCCCTGCTATTTATACCGTTAGCCGCCTGAATCAGACCGCGCGTTTGCTGCTGGAACGAGAAATGGGCCAGGTCTGGATCAGCGGCGAGATCTCCAACTTTACCCAGCCCGCTTCCGGCCACTGGTACTTCACGCTCAAAGATGACACCGCTCAGGTGCGCTGCGCAATGTTTCGCAACAGCAACCGCCGCGTCACCTTTCGCCCGCAGCACGGGCAACAGGTGCTGGTGCGCGCGAATATCACGCTCTACGAGCCGCGCGGTGACTATCAGATTATCGTCGAGAGTATGCAGCCCGCAGGCGAAGGGCTGCTCCAGCAGAAATATGAACAGCTAAAAGCTACGCTTCAGGCACAAGGGCTGTTCGGCCAGGAATTTAAAAAGCCGCTGCCCTCGCCTGCTCACTGCGTCGGGGTGATCACCTCGAAAACCGGCGCAGCGTTGCACGACATCCTCCACATACTGAAACGTCGCGATCCCTCGCTGCCGGTGGTGATTTACCCCACGGCGGTCCAGGGCGACGACGCGCCGGGGCAGATTGTGCGCGCCATTGAACTGGCGAACGCACGCAAAGAGTGCGACGTGCTGATCGTCGGGCGCGGCGGCGGTTCGCTGGAAGATTTGTGGAGCTTTAACGACGAACGCGTGGCGCGGGCGATTTTTGCCAGTACCATTCCGGTAGTCAGCGCCGTCGGCCATGAAACGGACGTCACGATTGCCGATTTTGTCGCCGACCTGCGCGCGCCAACGCCTTCGGCGGCAGCGGAGATGGTCAGCCGTAATCAGCAGGAGCTGTTGCGCCAGATGCAGGTCGGGCAGCAGCGCCTTGAGATGGCGATGGATTATTATCTGGCAAACCGCCAGCGCCGCTTTACTCAACTCCATCATCGCCTGCAACAGCAGCATCCGCAGTTACGCCTTGCCCGCCAGCAGACCTCGCTGGAGCGGCTGCGTCAACGCATGAGCGGCGCGCTTGAAGCCCAGTTAAAACGCGTTGCCCAGCGCCAGCAGCGCGCTGCTCAACGGCTGAATCAGCAAAATCCGCAGCCGCGTATTCACCGCGCCCAGTCGCGCATGCAGCAGCTGGAATATCGTCTGGCAGAAAATATCCGCGCGCGGTTAAGCGAACAGCGCGAGCGGTTCGGCAATGCGGTTACCCATCTGGAAGCGGTCAGCCCGCTGGCGACGCTGGCGCGCGGCTACAGTGTCTCCACCGCAACCAACGGTAAGGTGCTGAAAAAAGTGAAGCAGGTAAAAGCAGGCGATGCGATAACCACCCGACTGGAGGACGGCTGGGTGACCAGCGAAGTGACTGCTATCAGGCCAGTAAAAAAGAGTCGTTTAAAATAAAAATAGCCATGCTCAGGTGTTCATAATCTGCTCTTTGTCCGCAACAAGAAGATCGGTATGAGCACTACGGTATTACCTCGCCTTTCCTCGCTACCGCCGCCGCTTTAGCGGTATTCATCGCCGTTGACATTATCTTGATTGACGCTGGCGTCAGTGCGGATTCGCCAGGCAAACCAGCGCCTGATTATCACGTAAGGTCTTCGTCGAATAGACTGCACCGGTCATAAGGTAGATAACCTGATAATAGGCACCTGCTTTATCAGATACCCACCAGCTAAACTCCGAGCGATCGACCGGCCAGCCAAACCGTTCCCCCAGTTGGCCGTCGGGATAATCCTTATAGAGTCTTTGCATCTCACTCAGCGTCGGCTGATAGGCATCAGGACAGCCGGATTCGCTCGCCAGGCCCACGCCGTCATGGTTAAACAGCGCCCAGATCTCATTGCCGTAGACACGAGAACCGAAGGTATTTGACTCTGCTGGCGCTTCCACCATCATCTGTGGCCGCTTAAACACTACACCATCACTGCTGGTGACCGTTTCCGGCATATGGCCCCAGTACTGCGCCTTATCGGTATCCGGGCTGGTTACCACGGTAAAAATCACATTAAGCGACGCGCTTAGATTAGGATAATCATCCATTTTTGCCGTGATCGCGGTCTTAAGCCCCATCCCGGTATCCTGCCTCAGGCTGAACGTCGCCGAGCCGTCTGCGCCGGTGACGCCATGATAAATGTCGACGTAGCGCGGTAGTTCAATGGTTGTTGCCGTCGGCGTCAGTTCCTGTAGCGTGAGATCGTCCGTTGTACCGCCGTTTCCGGTCTCTTTCACAACCCCGGCACGATTTATCCCTTTGCTGCGCGAAAGGGTAAACGGCGCATTTGCCACTGGCATGCCGCTGGCGTCTTTAATCGTGACGGTCATCGGTATCGCTTCACCCGTTTTCACCTTCACCGCATCGCTAACCGTCGCGGAAAGACTGGATGTCAACTCAATTGTCGCCGGTAGCGCCGCATGAGGATCGACCAGACAGACCTGCGCGCCGGTCGTTCCCGCCGAGCTGTTACTGGTTTTAGCACCGTTATCCAGCCGCATGAACTGATAGTCCTGGGTTTTCACCACTCTGTCCAGAGCCCACCAGTATTTACCCTGAGTAACGGGCCAGCCATAAAGTGTTTCAAGTTCGCCGCCAGGATGATCGTTATATAGCGTTTGTAGATCGTTTAGCAGTGGTTGATACGCTTCATCACACCCGGTAACCCCCGTTTTTTGTGCGCTGGTTTTACTGACCAGCGGCCAGGTTTCATTATCGGCTTTAAAACTGCCAGAGGTGCCACCCGACATTTCGCTATACAACAGTGGACGGTGGAACGTAATCCCGGCGCTGGTAGTCACCGTTTCCGGCATATGGCCCCACATGTTGGCTTTACCGCTGTCCGGGGTGGTCTGCACCGTGAACACGACCGGCTTCGCCGCACTGGTCGTCGGCGCAGTATATAAACTGGCGGTCAGAACATTTTTAACGCCGGGCGACTGGTTCCCAACAAGATTAAACGCCAGTGTGCCATCGTCTCCGGTCACGGCATAATAGTTATAATTTGCCGCAAAATCAGTATCCGAATAGCTATCAAAAGCCAGGTTAAAGTCCTTCGCCCAACCGGTATAGCTGGCGTTACGCGCCACTCCCACATCGCGGACCAATACAACAGGGGTATTGCCTAGCGGATTGCCTGCCGCATCGGTAGTCCTGATGACAAAGGGAATCGACTCGCTGTCTTTCACCTTGATCGCCTGCGCGGCGCTATCTTCAGGCAATGAAGAAAAGAGTTCAATCCGCGTCGCCTGCGCCATTGGCGTCGCGGCGCAAATTTGATACTGGGTGCCGTTTGCATCATTAGTAGATTGTGTGCGGCGAGCGCCATCGTCCAGATCGACGACATAGAAAGAACTGGGTTTGGCGGTCGAATATTTGACGGAATAGGAGTAAGTTCCACTCCAGTAAGAACGGTCGATCGGCCAGCCCTTTTCGGTTTTTATCGTTCGGTTAGGATAAGTATTGTAGAGCGCATCCAGCCCCCCTGCGGACGGGTAATAGCCGATAGCACAGTTGGCGGGGTTAGGCTTCGAACTGTCTGGGCCATAAAACGTCGCCCAGCTTTCATTGTCCTCCAACCAGTTGTAACTATTCGCCGTGCTGCCAACCTCCGCCTGCAGCAGCGGGCGATGATACACTGTGCCATCCGACGCTCTCACCGTCTCCGGCATATGCCCCCACATTTGGGCGACTTTAACATCCGGGCTGGTAACAACGGTAAAGATGGTGTCGATGCTGGCGCTCACGTTAGCGTTGTTATACAGCGCGGCGGTTACGGCGACGCGGGTGCCGTGGGTGTCCGGGCGCGTGACGTCAAGGATAACGGTGCCATCCTCGCCGGTCATCTTACCTATACGGGATTGGGTATCGTTAAGCGCTTCCCCGTCGATCACTACCGGCGAGACAATAGGATCGGCGTTACCGCCGTTCAAGGGCTGCGAGCTGTGTTTTTCACCCTGCCGGGTATAGCCATCGCCGCGATTCAGCACAAACGGCGCGCTGGGCAGCGGATTGCCGTTAGCGTCTTTTACCGTCACTTTTAACTTCAACGTATCGCCCTTTTTCACCTTCACCGCGTGCTCGCCGTCGCCGTCATACCACAGCGAAGCGTCTACAGGCTCAATGGTGATAGAGGTGGCGACCGGGTTATCGGCGGTCAGACAACTGGTATAGTCCGAATCGCTACTACCGCCAACGCTTTGCGCGCCGCTGTCCAGCGTCAGCGCTTTCCATGTCGTCGCGCTGGCGAGAGAGGAGGACCAATACGGCCTGACAACTGGCCAGCCCTGCACGCCGTGCATCGTGCCGCCGCTGTTGGCATCATACAGCGCCTGGATCTGGTCGAGACGCGGCAGGCGGTTTACCGCACAGCCGCCCTTATTCTCATTGCCCGCCGCGTCGGAATGCTGCACCCGCGCCCAGGTTTCGTTATTTTCCAACTGGCTGCGGGTAGCGGAAACTTCCGCCGCCAGCTTCGGCCGCGTGAAGGTCATATCCCCGACGGTAATCGTGTCGGGCATGTGGCCCCACATATTCGCATCTGGCGTATCCGGGCTGGTCGCCACGGTAAACTTGACGCTACGCGAGACAGGCGAGCGGATCAGCGACTCCGTTGGTGCCACTTCCAGCGGCGTTACTACGCCTGGGCCGCGCGGCTGTTCAATGATGATTTCCGCATCGCCCTGCGCGTCCGTCTGGCCGTGATAGACCATTGCCCCCTGCCCCGCGCCGTAAGCGACGCCATCAATAAGCAACTCGCCGTTACTGGGATCGGTAAAACCGGTTGACAACCCGTCACGTCGCCTGCCAGCGGACAAGGTAATGGTGAAATCCGTATGCGGTATCGCTTCACCGTTGAGTGCATTTGTTGAGTGGACGTTCATTTTGATCTTCTCGCCCACTTTGGCGACCGCATCCTTCACGGTAACGTCATCACTAAAGTAGACGTCAAGCACCGCCACCATCTCATTCGCCGAGCAGGTAAGGTAGTTCGGCTCATTGCTGAATCCTTTACCGCCGTCCTTCAGGCTAACGTGAGCGGTCTGCTCGTTCTGGCTCTCCGCCGCAATATAGGCATGCAGCCCGGTCGGCCAGCCGTGTTCGGTTTCCATTTTATTATCGGGATTTTCGCCATACAGATGCGTCAGTGTTGACGTTCCCGGCACCTGACCCGTACCGCACATCGCCGCTGCCGATGCCTCCGAGTTAAATGTCGCCCAGTCTTCGTTATTTTCGCTTTGCTGACCGCTGGCGTGACCGCCTGTCTCGCTCACCAGTAAGGGGCGTTTATACAGGTTGCCCGCATCCACAATGCCTTGCATATGGCCATACATATTGGCCCCGTCAACATCCGGGCTGGTAATCACAGTGAATATTACGCTGAAGGGATAGGTGACATTGCCGCCTTCGTCATCTGGCATCACGATGCGAATCGGCGTCTCCACGCCCACGCCATTATCATGCTGCAACGTCAGGTGAACCTGACCGTTGGCGTCGGTTACCCCGGTGTAATGTTCCGGCGAGGAGGCGCGCATATCTTCCGAATGGATAACCACCCGCTGATTATCCCACTCCGCGTTATGCGCCCCTTTACGGTTAGTGGCCGGATCGAGGAGTAGCTCCATGTAGCGATAAGGCAGCGGTTTTTGCGTATCCCGGTCCACCACGGTCATCACCAAATCAATGGTTTCGCCGACTTTCGCTTTATAGGGTGCCTCGGGTGAAAGCGTAATTTGCGGATGCGCGGGCGGGAGGGCTTTATCCACGCAGCTCACCAGGAACTCGGATGAGTCGCTTTCCCGCGCCACCTGCCCGGAGTCCATATGCACGGCGGCGTGGTAATCATACAGATCCTTAGTGGAAGACCAGTACTGCGCGTGACTTTCCTGGGGCAGCGGCCAGCCGGGATAGGTCGCGGCGGTGTCATGGGCGTTTCTCATCGCCACCAGTTGCTCAGCGTCCGGCAGGATAGTGCAATGGTTGTCCGCGGCGGCCCAGTTAAACTGCGCCCAGGTTTCATTAGCGCTGACGATGCTTCCGTTCCTGTCGCTGGCCTCTTCCGCCAGCTTTGGCCGGGTGAATTTATAGGTTACGCCGTTCAGTTCAGCAGTGACGCTCTCCGGCATGTGGCCGTACATCGCCGCCTGTTCGCTGTCCGGGCTGGTCAGGGTGGTGAAAATAACATCCGTTTCAGCAGTAAGATCCGGGTAGTTTTCTGAACTGACGACCAGATGCGTTTTCACGCCGGGGCCGTTGGCCTGGGTGACGACCACCGTCGCGTTGCCCTGCGCATCGGTCACTCCACGATAAAGGGTTTTGGTGGTAGTCAGTTCCGTATCGCCAACGTGTACTGGCCGGTCATTATTCACTGCGCCTTTACGATTGATCGCATCGTCACGGCGGATCACAAAAGGCGCGTTGCCGACCACCTCTCCATCACAGCCCTGCGTCGTAACGCTCAGGGTGATGCTTTCGCCCACCTTCGCTTTGGCGGCTTTCAGCGCGTCGTCAAAGCGATCGGCGCTGACCGTTACCGGCGTCCCAACGGCGGGCGCGACATCAATAGCGATTTTTTGTTTTAGCAGCGGTACCGTATTAATGTTGGGTTCGCCGGTGGCGGTCCAGAGATAGAGCACCGGCGCGGGCGAATCGTCGCTGGATTCAATTTCCGGCCAAACCACGAAATGACGCCCGGCCATATTCTGGGCGCAGAAAGATTTATTCTGCACCGGCTGCGGGTTAAGCGGTTCATCCGGCGCGGCGGCATCGGCCCATACCAGCCCCACGGCAGGCACCTGCTGGTTTTCCCAGCGCAGAGGCGTATTGGTGAAAAGATCGCCTTCGGTATCCAGTTCATTAACGGCCAGCATCGCACGGCTGTCAGCGTCAACGCTAAAATCGCGCGGCATCGCGGTAAACGCCACCGGGTTGGACTGGTCAGTCTTTAATACTATGCTGCCCTGATAAACTGGCACCTGTGCGCCGTCGGCCTGAGGTATTGTGCCGTTAACGGCACCAGTGGAAGTACTCAGTTCCTGCCAGGCACCGCTCTTCAGGTTAGCAGACGCGGGTACAGAATAGACGCCTGCTATCAGCAGCAGCGCCAGTACAAAACGGTATACCTTATTCTGCAATTTCCCGGCCATGAGTCCCATCCACCTGATTTTCTTCTCTGTATGCTCTGTATCGCTCAACACACTTTGCTTAACGCCCGATTAAGCAAAATGCGCGGAAAATGCCACTCCCCATAGGGAGCGGCATTTTGAGGACAACTTATTTGCGTCTGTAGTCGATGGACAGACCAAAGCCCTGGACGCCATCGGTTCCCACGATAACGCCGCCCTCCGCGCCCTCGAACGCCGTTTTCGCTTCGGCGTTGGTAACCGGGATAACGAGGTCGTGGTTGTTGTAACTTTCGTTGACAATCCCCCCCTTGCCGGTACCGGCAATTTTGCTGGTGCCGGTAAATTTCCAGCGGTAATCGTACTGATCGGTAACTTTTTCGTCGGCCTGGTATTGATTGTCGCCGTTTTTATCACGCCACAGCAGCACCTTGTAGGTGGTGTTGGTTTTGAGCTTCGTCTCAGTACCCAGCAGGTTGGTCTGAGAACCCGCCTCGTAAATCACAACATGGACGTTTTCATTAACTACCGGCCCTTCCGGAATATCGTCATCATCCGAACCGCCGCCTGCGTTGGTGGACAGGTCGTTGAGCAGCAACTCCGTCGCCACGTAAGGGTCCCCGGTAGTGGTGGTTGGGGTGATTTTAATACCAATGTAGCGATCGGCATCTGCCGCCTGGATTTCATAGGTATCGCTGCCTTTGGTGCCGATCTCTTTGCCATCGCTACCGTTCTGATCGCTGTAGCTCATCCACTGTACGGTAGCTTTGGTTGCCGTATTGTTGGCATCCAAATCGCCTTCCATATCACCAATCGCCCAGTTAACCGTGACCTTGTCGCCGACGTGCAACTGCTTTTCCCCGTCATTCGAGGCACTTCGATTGCCACGGTCGATAGTCACCGTCACATGGTCTTTATCGGTATCGCCAGCGTTCTTCGCGCTGCGGGTGATCCACGGCACCGTCCCCTGAATAGTGCCGGTAGTTTCGCTGACAATCTGCCACCTGCCGGTTTTCAGATTATTATCCGGCGCAGCCACCGCGGCAGGAACCGCACAATACCCGGCGACGACCAGCGCCAGCGCGACCTTTGTCAGCCGCCGTTTCACTATTGCTTGCATTAAGGCTCTCCTTTTCTTCAAAATTCAGCGACTGGCCGGTCGGCCATTACGCCGACGCTATTGCTTCTGGCTGTACGTTACGCGTAAGCCATAGCCCTGTACGCCGTCTTCTTCGTTAGCGGCAAATTTCTGCACCGCTTCGCGGTTTGTGGCAGGAAGGACTAAATCTTGATTACGGGTGTTAGCTTGCTCCCCGGTATGCCCGTTGATGCTGTGCCCGGTGAATTCCCACTGGTAGTCGTACAACGCCATCTCTTCTTCGGAAAGTTGCTCCGACATCTGGAACACGCCGTCGTTGTTTTTGTCGCGCCACAGCAGGAACCGGTAGGTGTTATTCACCGTAGGATGTTTGTCTACTTTATCAATCAGATTGACGGGCCTGGACGTGTTTTTTTGATAGATAATAGCGTTCAGGCCATCGATGGTCTCACCGATAAAAGTGACATCAACAAAGTTACTGTCGCCGTAAGCGTCTTCTTTCGCCTTCCAGCGGAAGGTGCCGGGTAGCGTACTGGAGAGCGTGACCGTGCCCGCCTCTTTGTCGCGTTTGGCGATAAACACGCAGGGAGTTTCCGTAGAGCAGGGTTTGTCGGTCAGGGTGACTTTTTTATCGTTGTTGTCGTATAGCTCTGGCGTCATAACGTCATCCACCAGCTCGTTGCCGTTGCGGTCGGTGCTGTCGCCGAAGGCGTCGGTGAGCAACACATCCATCACTACGCCATCCACCCCGTCCGCCTGCGCGCTGGCCTCATGGCTATGGTCGGTGCGGTCGGGATCGGCGATATTATCGACAATCAGTTCAATCTTGCGCCCCTGGCGGACGGTAACCGCCACCACGCCGGAGGTCTCTTTGTGGCCTTTTTCATCTTCCAGCGTGATGCGTACTTTCCAGCTGTTCAGCGCTTCGCGCTCTGCTTCTGTGCTGGCGTTCACCCATGCAGGCAGCACCAGATTCCAGCGGTTGTTATTGCCTTCGGTCAGCGCGTCCGCCTTCACTACCGGCATGACCAGGGTGCGGTTGGCGTTATTCTTCGCCTGCCAGGAGGCGGTGGCGATTTTGTAGTGGTGGTTAATCAGGGCGTTAATCGTCCACTGGCATTTCTCAAGGCCAATGCCCTCCTCCGGCGTGTCTTTTACCACGCATTCCGGGTGCGTATTGGTCTCGGACGCTTTCAGCCACAGCGTGACGTCCAGCGGATCTTTTTCGCGGTATTCGAGGATGATGAAGTTGTTACGATCGACAAAATCGGTGCGGCTACCGATAAGCGAGTGCTGGATTTTGACGTTTTCCGGGTCGAGCTGCGCCGCCAGCGGCGTACCGAACTGATAGTTCACGGTAGCGTTAACGCTGAAATCGTTGCTGTCGCCGGTGCCAGCTTTGTAATCCGTGCCGACGGTCAGCAGCGGCACCGGCGTATAGTTCAGCCCCAGGGTGACTGCGTGAGGGTCTTTTTGCAGGTTGTCCTTACCGAACAGCGCCACCTCGTCGCCGTAATACTGCTCAAACACCAGCTTCGTGCCAATCTGCGGATAAAACGGCAGCCACGTCTCGGCGCGCACGTCCCAGCCGCGCGCCGGGCGCTCTTCATAAAAGTCGAAATCGTCAGAGTCTTTCCAGTCGGAAAGCGGATGATAGTAGTTGCCGGAAAAACGGAGAAAATCGGTCCAGGCTTCGGTGCCTATGCCGAGGCGGCGATGGCCGCGCGTGAAATCGTAATCGTAGAAGACGTTGCCGCCGAGCAGCCAGTCGTTGACGTTTTGCCGCACGCCAATCCCCACGTTACCAATGGTACGTTCCTCCTTGCGCTGGACGGAAAACTGGCTAAACAGCAGCGTGCTTTGGTTGTCATACCACGGGACAAAATAGTCCAGCGAACTGCCTTCGAGATCGCCATCTTCCCCCACCGATAAATTGGTGCGCACTTTCCCATAAGGCGACATTAGCCCTTCGATATAGGACTGCGTGGAGGAGGTAATTTGATTTTGCAGATAGCTTCGCGCCTGGGATTCCAGCGCTTCCGGGGTAAGGTTTTCAAAACCCTGAGTGGCGGAACTGGTGATGTAATCGCGGGTCTGTTCTTTAAAGGATTTGCCTTTTTCTTCCTGTTCTTCTTTTTGCGCGGCGCTGCTGGCCAGATCGGGGAGGTCATTATGCTCGACGGGCGTTTTTTCGGTGGCAGCGACCCCGGAAGCTACATATGAGCCTCCTGCAATTAACATTAGACATATTAAGCGCATCCATCGCACCATTCAAAAATCCCTGTTTGAATTTTATTTCGCTGTCAAAAAATATTTTATCCAACTGCTGTAAGAAAAAATCTAAATAAATTCCTAAAAACACATGGGCCGCTCTTATTACTTAATCAGGTATTAGTTTCTCCCGGCGGCTTGATATATAAAACAGGATTAATAAAAGAAAATAATATTTATGGGAAGAATATATTTAATTATTATATAATAAATTCAACGCGTTTTTTTGAAATTAATCCATGACCGTTATGACAGAAATAATCTACCGCGCCGCAGGCTTTAAGCACGTCCAGCGGCTGATGGCATTCCGGACACAGCGGCGTTAGCGTGAAATCCTGATGGCAGGAAGCGCAGCGCGCCTGGCCGCCGTTTTGTTCAAGTGGATGATTGCAGGTTGGGCAGTTGAGTTGCATAACACCTCCGGAAAACAGTTTCGTTACAGGAAAGCATAACACAATATGACTGCCGCCCGCGCTATCGGCAGACGGTGAAGCGCCAGAGCGTTGAGGATACCGGTCAGGTGCCGACGTTTTGTCGCCGCTGTCGGCTCAACTTACGATATTGTTGCGGTGACATGCCGGTGTACTTATTGAAGATGCTGTAAAAACGGCTGCTGGAACAAAACCCGGCGGTGAACGCCACATCAAGGATTTTTTTATCGGTATCGCACAACTGCGCACGAACGTGATTGATACGCATGATCGTAATGTACTGCTTTATTGTAAGCTGCATAACGCGCTGGAAGAGTCCCATTGCGTAGTGAGAATTCAGTTTAACATGCTCGGCGACATCGTTAGTGGTGAGCGCCCGATCGTAATTATTCGCAATAAAGGCCAGCATTTGACTTACGTAAAATTGTGCATGGCGGGAAATACTATTTTTGTGTGCAGGCGAGGTTTTATTGACCAGAACCGGCTGCCAGCCTGAGAGACTAAAGCGTTTTAACATCAGACCTATCTCATCAATGGCAATTTGCTGAATCTGTTCATCCTGACAATTAACCTCTTGCTGCCAGCGCTGAACCTCAAAAGCGCTAAGCTGTTGCGGAACCTGTGATGTGATCACCATCCCGTGCGTGACATGGTTGATTAATTCCCTGTCAAGCGGCCAGGAAAGAAACAGGTGCATCGGTAGATTAAAAATCGCCATATTCCGACAGGTGCCCGGACGAATAAGCTGATGCGGAGTACACGCCCAGAACAGGGTGATATGCCCCTGCTTTATTGAAATGACCTCATTGTTAATCAGGTACTCCACATCGCCGTCAAAAGGAACATTGATCTCAATTTGTCCGTGCCAGTGGCTGACGGGCATCGCGGTCGGCGGGCGTAGCTCAATATCCATATGTTGATGTTCAGCATAGAGCGCCAACGGGCTACGATTTTTTTTATCGTCTTTATCACACATGTACGGGTCGAAGAGGACGGGCTGCGTATCCATTGTTGTTCCTTATCCTGAAATACCAGAGCACCAGGCAACCTTGCTTTAGATCGAAACGAACCGTTATTTGCAGCATAACGCCATTTTTAGGCTAATTACTGCGCTTTTATCGCTATTTATTCCCATAAATTCAGATCATCTGCGCCCTGGTGCGCAATCTGAGTTTCCGGGAAGGCTCACCGGTGAAGCCGGAGGCTTTTCCCGCCAGCCGGTGACACCCTTGCCCTGCTAATTCTGCACGCCGGACCATGTATCCAGCGTTCAATGAGTTTCAGGATCCCCTTTTTGAGCACTGCGTCGCAGTAAAACGGAGGATGTTCTGGGGAATGTTCAGGCGTTATACACAGGAGGAGTCTTATGCCTGGTTCAATATTACGTTTAGAAAGCGCGACGACAGATGTCATCGTCAGGACGCATCCATTCGCTGAAATCCTTTACTGGGGTCCGCACATTCACAATTTCTGTCCTGAGGACGCAGGAATATTTGATCGCCCGCTACCGAATAGCGGCCTTGATGTGGATGCTCCCCTCACCTTAATGGCTGAAGTCAGCAATGGGCTTTTTGGCTCGCCGGGCATTGAAGGTCATCGTCAGGGGTTAGATGGTTCGCCCTTATTCACGACGACAGAGGCGACGCAGTACGAACAAAAATTAATTATTACCAGTGAAGATCGCCAGGCGGGGCTGCGCCTGTACAGCGAAATGGAGCTGGACAACAGTGGCGTGCTCAACGTGCGTCACGGGTTGACTAACTTACGCCCGGAACCGTGGCAGGTGGATCGGCTGGCCGTAACCCTGCCGGTTGCCGAACGGGCCAAAGAGGTGATGGCATTTCATGGCCGTTGGATCCATGAATTCCAGCCGCATCGATTAACGCTTGAACATAACAGTTTCGTGCTGGAAAACCGGCGCGGTCGCACCTCTCACGAACATTTCCCTGCCCTTATTACCGGGAGTCCGGCCTTTAGCGAAATGCAAGGTGAAGTCTGGGGCGTCCATCTGGCCTGGAGCGGCAATCATCGCCTGCGCGCCGGGGTAAAAACCGATGGCCGGCGTTATTTACAGGCGGAAGCACTCTATTTGCCGGGTGAAATGGCGCTTACCGAGGGCGAAATTCTGTGGACGCCACAGCTTTTCGCCAGTTATTCAGCGCAGGGACTCAATGGAATGAGTCAGCAATTTCACAGCTACTTGCGTGAAAAGATCATTCATTTCCCGGCGAATAAACCACGGCCTTTACATCTTAATACCTGGGAAGGGATCTATTTTGACCACGATCCGAACTACATCATGCGTATGGCGGATGAAGCCGCCGCGCTCGGCGTGGAACGCTTTATTGTCGATGATGGCTGGTTTAAAGGACGCAATGACGATTGTGCGGCGCTGGGCGACTGGTACGTCGATAAGAAAAAGTATCCTGATGGCCTGATGCCGCTTATCCAGCATGTGAAATCGTTGGGTATGGAGTTTGGCATTTGGGTTGAACCGGAAATGGTTAACCCGGATTCAGATCTATACCGCGCTCACCCTGACTGGGTGTTATCGCTACCGGGCTACAAGACGCTCACCGGACGCCATCAGTATGTGTTGAATCTGAGCATTCCGCAGGCGTTTGATTATCTGCTGGAGCGAATGAGCTGGTTACTGGGCGAGCATCCTGTCGATTACGTGAAGTGGGATATGAATCGCGTACTGGTGCAACCGGGGCATAAAGGTAAAGCTGCCGCTAACGCCCAAACCCGCCTGTTCTACCGTCTGGTGGACGCCCTTATTGAACGCTTTCCGCATGTTGAATTTGAAGCCTGCGCTTCGGGTGGCGGGCGCATAGATTATGAAGTTTTGAAACGCAGCCACCGCTTCTGGGCTTCAGATAACAATGATGCGCTTGAACGCAACACTATCCAGCGCGGAATGAGTTATTTATTCCCGCCGGAGATCACTGGAGCGCATATCGGCAGCGATTGCTGTCATGCGACGGACCGCCAGCATACGATCGCCTTCCGTGGGCTCACTGCGCTGTTCGGTCATATGGGGCTGGAATTAGATCCCGTCGCTGTCAGCGAGCAGGAGCGTGAAGGCTACCGCAAATATGCCCTCTTATATAAGCAGTGGCGCGAGTTAATTCACCACGGCCTCTACTGGCGCGTGGATATGCCAGATGCCACTACGATGGTACAGGGTGTCGTGAGTGACGACAGGCAAAAGGGATTGTTCCTCGTGAGCCAACTGGCAATGCCGGATTACTCACTCACATCGCCGCTGCGTTTTCCGGGCCTGGATACCAATGCACGTTATCAAATCACCATGCTCGATCCGTCGACTCTCCCGCTGATCGGTAAAGGCGGTCATACCATGCACAAACTTCCGGCGTGGACGCTAACACCGCAAACGGCCAGCGGAGAATGGTTACAAAAAGCCGGGCTGATCCTCCCCGTGCTTGATCCAGAGAGCGCCATTTTGATTGGTTTACAGCGTTTGTAATCACTACTGGCCGCATCGTGCGGCCCTGAAGGGAGAATAACAATGAGCATTGCGAACAGTCATTATATGCGGAATCCCAATTTTTGGATTTTTGGCTTCTTCTTTTTTATTTACTTTTTTATTATGGCAACCTGTTTTCCTTTTCTTCCGATCTGGCTATCAGATGAGATTGGATTAAGTAAGACAGATACCGGCATCGTTTTTTCCAGCCTGTCACTGGCCGGTATTTGTTTCCAGCCAGCACTGGGATTTATTTCCGATAAACTGGGCCTGAAAAAAAACCTGATGTGGATTGTCGCCATCGCCCTGGTCTTTATTGCCCCTTTTTTCCTCTACGTCTTTGCCCCGTTATTAAAGGTCAATATCTGGTTAGGAGCATTAAGCGCTGGCCTCTATATCGGTTTTGTCTTTTCAGCTGGTGCTGGCGCGATGGAGGCATATATTGAGCGCGTCAGTCGCCATACCGGGTTTGAGTATGGCAGAGCACGGACTTTTGGCTGTCTGGGCTGGGGCTTATGTGCGACCACGGCTGGCTTTTTGTTCGGTATCAACCCTGACTATGTGTTCTGGATGGGCTCAGCGGCAGCGGTCGTATTATTAGTGCTGGTCTGGATAGCTAAGCCGCAGGCGGATCCAGGCGCGTTAGTGGACGTAAATGTCTCGCGTCCGGCTGTCGATTTGAAAACGGTAGGACGTCTGTTTTGCGATCGTAAATTGTGGATGCTCATGCTGTATGTGATTGGCGTATCCTGCATCTACGATACCTACGATCAGCAATTCGCCACGTTCTTTAAATCTTTTTTTGCGACCCCTGCGGAAGGTAACCGGGCTTTTGGTTTTGTTACTACCGCCGGGGAAGTATGCAACGCAATAGTGATGTTCTGTTCGCCCTGGATTATTAACCGCATCGGTGCAAAAAACACATTGTTATTGGCCGGGCTGGTCATGACAACGCGTATGATTGGTTCGTCTCTGGCAACAAATGAAATAGAAGTTATTGTTTTAAAAATGCTTCATGCATTAGAAGTACCGTTTATCCTTATTGGCATATTTAAGTATATTACGGGCGTATTTAATCCGTTATTATCCGCTACTATTTATCTGGTCGGTAATCAGGTCGCTTCGAAAGTTGCCTCAATATTCATGTCCTCTTTTGCAGGCAGTATGTATGACAGGATTGGCTTTCAGCATACCTATATGATATTTGGCTGCATTGCGCTCACTTTTACGGTTATTTCAGCATTCACACTGACAAAATGTAAAACGGAAAAGGCAGAAGCTAAGGCGGAAATACGCGTGTAATCCAGGCTCTCCGGTTACTTCAAGCGGGCCTGTTTCCCGGCCCGCTTGAAGTCAGTGATTACTTGCTTTTCTTAATGTGTTTAATCAGACGCTTACGCTTGCGCAGCTGATTCGGCGTCAGCGTATTACGTTTGTTGGCAAACGGGTTCTCGCCTTCCTTGAACTGAATGCGGATCGGTGTGCCCATCACGTCCAGCGACTTGCGGAAGTAGTTCATCAAATAACGCTTGTAGGAATCCGGCAGGTCTTTCACCTGATTGCCGTGGATCACCACAATCGGCGGGTTATAACCGCCGGCGTGAGCGTATTTCAGCTTCACACGACGCCCACGTACCAGCGGTGGCTGATGGTCTTCAGAGGCCATAGTCATGATGCGCGTCAGCATCGCCGTGCTGACACGACGCGTTGAGCTGTCGTAGGCTTCACGAATGGATTCAAACAGGTTACCCACGCCGCTACCGTGCAGCGCAGAGATAAAGTGCACCCGTGCAAAGTCGATAAAGCCCAGGCGGTAGTCCAGCGTCTCTTTCACCTGCTCTCTGATTTCCTGGCTCAGGCCGTCCCACTTGTTGACCACAATCACCAGTGAGCGCCCACTATTGAGGATAAAGCCCAGCAGCGAAAGGTCCTGATCGGAAATCCCTTCACGAGCGTCAATCACCAGCAGGCATACGTTGGCATCTTCAATGGCCTGTAGGGTTTTAATGACCGAGAATTTTTCGACCGTATCGGTAATTTTTCCGCGCTTACGCACCCCGGCGGTGTCAATGAGCACATATTCGCGTTCATCGCGCTCCATCGGGATATAAATACTGTCGCGGGTGGTGCCCGGCATGTCGTAGACCACCACGCGCTCTTCACCGAGGATGCGGTTAGTGAGCGTGGACTTACCTACGTTCGGACGGCCGACAATGGCGATTTTGATCGGCAGATCCTGCGGATTGAAGTCGTCCTCTTCCTCTTCAACCTCGGTACCGTTCTGCTCAGCTTCAAACTGCTTCCAGTACTCGGCCTCTTCGTCCACCTCTTCCGGCGGGTTCACATCGTCAACAAACGGCAGCAGGACGTGTTCAAGCAGGCTGACCACACCGCGACCGTGCGAGGCGGCGATAGGATGGATATCGCCTAACCCCAGCGACCAGAAGTCTGCGACGGCCTGATCCGGGTCGATGCCATCGGTTTTGTTGGCAACGAGAAACGTCGGTTTTTGACGCGAGCGCAGATGCTTCGCAATACCTTCGTCCGCAGGCATCAGGCCAGCGCGGGCGTCGACCATGAACAGCACGACATCGGCCTCTTCAATCGCCAGCAGCGACTGCTCGGCCATGCGGGTTTCTACGCCCTCTTCCGTGCCGTCAATACCGCCGGTATCGATGCAGATAAACTCACGACCTTCCACCTCAGCACGACCGTACTTACGGTCACGCGTCAGCCCGGGAAAATCCGCCACCAGCGCATCGCGGGTGCGTGTAAGACGGTTAAATAGCGTGGATTTTCCGACGTTAGGGCGTCCGACAAGCGCGACCACAGGAATCATGTTTAAAGCCTCATTAACTCAAAATTTGTGACTATCTGCTTTACCGGGTGGCGCTTTGCTTACCCGGCCTACAGATATTCAGTCAATCTGTAGACCCGATAAGCGAAGCGCCAGCGGGCATAAAACAGTAATAATAAAAATAGCAAACGGCCCCTGATCTGGCAGGAGCCGTTTTTCACTGGATCAGCGCGCTGTGTTAACGCGTAATGGCGTACAGCGTACCGTCTTTCGCCTGGATCAGCAGTTTGCCGTCCGCGACGACAGGTTCAGTCAGGAAGCCGGAGCTGTCCACTTCCTGCTGTGCGACGAAATGCCCATCGTCAGGATTAATCCAGTGCATATAACCTTCGCCATCGCCGACCACCAGGGAGCCGTTGTAGAGCACCGGCGCGGTCAGATTGCGGTGCAGCAGATCGCTCTGCGTCCACTGCGTCACGCCGCCGTCGGTCGTCAGCGCCAGCAGACGGTCGTTCTGATCGACGATATAGATATGCCCGCCGTCAACGATGAAATCATTGACCGAACCCAGCTCACGTTTCCACATGATTTGGCCGCTACGCAGATCCAGCGCCGTCAGGTTGCCGTTATAGGCCAGCGCGTAAATCACCCCGTCTACTACCACTGGCGTGGTATCGACATCGCTCAGGCGGTCGATCTCCGTTGGGCCGGTCGCCTGGGAGATACGCTGTTGCCAGATCATCTGGCCCTGCTCCATCAGCACCGCGCTGACGCGACCGTTGTCGCCGCCAACGATGGCAGCGCCAAAAGCGGTTACCGGCGCAGATTCACCACGCAGCGACAGCGCAGGCATGTCGAGGTTAACGGTCCACTTGACCGCGCCGCTCGCCTGATCCAGCGCCTGAAGCTGGCCGTTGCTGGTGTGGATCAGCACCACGCCATCGCTGACCACCGGGCGAGAAAGCGCTTCGCCAGCGACACTCGTCTGCCAGGCGACGGTACCGTCGCTGGTATTCAGTGCATATACCTGCGCTTTTTCGCTACCGACATAAACGTGGCCACCCTGGACCGTCACGCCGCCGGACAGCAACGCCGGAGAAGACGACATCCAGCCCTGTTTTTCCGCCAGATTAACGCTCCAGACCTCTTTACCGTCGTCCGCATTGACGGCTTTGACAGTACCGCGACGATCCGCCGCATAGACCACGCCGTCAGCAAAAGCCGGATGGAGGTTAGAATAAAACTCGCCGATTCCGCTTCCCACGGACGTGTCCCACGCCTTGCCCGGCGTGAACTGGTTTTCAACCTGCGGCAGCGGAGACATTTTGACAACGTCTTCTTCGCCGTTAAACAGTGAGCAGCCGCTTAATAAAGTGACTGTAAGCACGCCAGGCAGAAGTAATTTACGCAATTGCATCGGGTCCCTCTCAGATGGACAAATTATTCATTTTCATGCGCATCATTTCACTCAGCGCAGGCGAAGAGTCGCTTTTCACACCCGCTTCCCATGCAGCGTGCGCGCCCTTTTTATCACCTTTGCTCAGCAATATTTCACCACGCAAATCGGCGACGATAGCCGTCCAGCCTTCACCCTTGATATTTTCCAGCGTTTTCAGCGCCTCATCGGCCTGTTTTTGCTGAAGCTGCACGCGCGCGAGGCGCATGTTAATTACGGACTGCAAGTTTTCATCCGACGCGTCGGCCAGCCCCTGCTGTAACTGTTTACTGGCTTTATCCAGTTCGTTTTTGTCAACGTACTGCTGGGCCAGTTCCAGGGATGCAAAGGCCCCGTAGACGTTCTTATTTTCCGCCGCGAATTTCTCAGCAGCAGCCAATGTTTCCGGTTTATCGGCACGCAGCGCAGAAACGGTATTGTCATAGGTGAGTGATGAAGTTCTTGACGCCTCAACCTGATGACCCGTCCAGTAACGCCAGCCTACCAGCGCACCAATACCTAAAATTACCCCAACGGCCAGCGCTTTGCCGTTTTCAGCGAAGAAGCGTTTGAGCGCCTCAACCTGATCGTTTTCGTTCTCGTACATTTCCACGCCGTCTTACTCCTTAGCTCAGTAAAGTGCGCAAATGCGCGGCAACACTATCCTGCTCGACTGCCGTTTGCTCACCAGAGCGCAAATCCTTCACTACAACGGTATGGTTAGCAATTTCAGATTCACCCAGTACCAGTGCAACGCGGGCACCCCATTTGTCGGCACGGGCAAACTGTTTCTTAAAGTTGCCGCCACCGTGGTTTGTCATCAGCTTCACGCCGGGAACGTCGTTACGCAGACGCTCAGCGAGGTTCAGTGCCGCAGACTGCGTTTCCGCGCCTGAAGCCACCAGGTATATATCGACAACAGGATCGGCAGTAAATTCCGGATTAACTGCCTGAACTAATAAAACAAGTCGTTCCAGGCCCATCGCAAAACCCACCGCCGGCGTTGCGCGTCCACCTAACTGTTCAACCAGGCCGTCGTAACGTCCGCCTGCACAAACCGTCCCTTGTGCGCCAAGGCTGTTGGTGACCCATTCAAAAACGGTGCGGTTGTAGTAGTCAAGACCACGAACCAAACGCTGATTAATAGTATAAGGAATGCCTACCGCTTCCAGCAGTTTACACAAGCCTGCAAAATGCTCGCGAGACTCATCATCAAGGTAATCAGCCAGTTCAGGGGCATCGTTCAGCAACGCCTGCACCTGCTGGTTTTTGGAATCCAGCACGCGCAGTGGGTTGCTGTACATGCGGCGCTTACAGTCTTCATCGAGCTGATCTTTATGCTGTTCAAGGAACGCGACTAAGGCTTCACGATAATTTGCGCGGGCATCAAGCGAGCCAATCGAATTCAGTTCAAGCGTTACGTGTTCAGCGATACCCAGTTCACGCCACCAGCGGGCGGTGAGCATGATCAGCTCAGCGTCGATATCCGGCCCTTGCAGGCCAAAGACTTCCAGCCCCATCTGATGAAACTGACGGTAGCGGCCTTTTTGCGGGCGTTCATGACGGAACATCGGACCGATATACCACAGGCGCTGTTCCTGATTGTGCAGGAGCCCATGTTCAATACCGGCGCGAACACAACCCGCCGTGCCTTCAGGACGCATGGTTAACGAGGTGACTTCTTCTGCATCGCGCTCACGATCGTTGAACGTGTACATCTCTTTTTCAACCACATCGGTGACTTCACCGATAGCGCGTTTGAACAGATGCGTTTGCTCAAGGACAGGCGTACGAATTTCACGATATCCATAGGATTCGACGACACCCTTGATGATCTTTTCAACCCGTTGCCATACTGCGGTATCTTCCGGCAAATAATCATTCATACCGCGTACAGACTGAATTTTCTTTGACACGTTTATTCTCTATTCTGAATATAAATATGAACCCAAAGCGCTTCTCCGAACGATGCGGGAGCAGCAATACGCGTTCAATCATACACGGGAAGCTACGCGCTTCCCATCACGTTATTTTTCAAGTTGCTGCACGTCAATCCTGCGGGCCTGATCGAGAATGCTGGCCTTCGCCCGAATACGGGCTTCAAGCTGGCCGATCATATCGTCGTTATCAAGACGGTCTTTACGCACACCATCTTCATACAGCCCGCTTTTTTTATTGCCGCCGGTTACGCCAAGCGTGGAAACCAGTGCTTCGCCAGGACCATTCACCACGCAGCCGATGATCGAGACATCCATCGGCGTAATGATATCTTCCAGTCGCTGTTCCAGCGCATTGACCGTGCCGATCACATCGAATTCCTGACGCGAGCAGGTCGGACAGGCGATGAAGTTGATCCCACGTGCGCGGATGCGCAGTGATTTCAGGATATCAAAGCCCACTTTGATCTCTTCCACCGGATCGGCTGCCAGCGAGACGCGCAGGGTATCGCCGATCCCTTCAGAGAGCAGCAGTCCGAGACCGATCGCCGATTTCACCGCCCCGCTGCGTGCGCCGCCCGCTTCGGTGATCCCCAGATGCAGCGGCTGATCGATTTGCTTCGCCAGCAGGCGATAGGATTCAACGGCGAGGAATACGTCGGAGGCTTTTACGCTGACTTTGAATTGATCGAAGTTAAGACGATCGAGATGATCCACATGGCGCATTGCGGATTCGAGCAGCGCCTGCGGCGTCGGCTCACCGTACTTTTCCTGTAAATCTTTTTCCAGCGATCCGGCATTGACGCCGATGCGGATGGGGATGTTTTTATCGCGGGCGCAGTCGACAACGGTGCGAATACGCTCTTCGTTACCGATATTGCCAGGGTTGATACGCAGACAGTCAACGCCGTATTCCGCCACTTTCAGCGCGATACGGTAGTCAAAGTGAATATCCGCGACCAGCGGGACGTTCACCTGCTGTTTGATCAGCTTGAACGCTTCGGCGGCGTCCATCGTCGGCACGGAGACGCGAACGATATCGGCTCCCACGCGTTCCAGCGCTCTGATTTGGTTAACCGTGGCCTCAACATCCGTCGTGCGGGTGTTGGTCATTGATTGTACAGCGATGGGCGCACCATCGCCGATTGGCACATTCCCCACGTAAATCCGTTTCGATTTCCGGCGTTGAATAGGGGCCTGGTTATGCATGAAAACTCTCCTGCGGTGCCCGTCTGTTACTGTGCTGCTGACTGGTCGGCATTGAGAGTCAGACGTGCAACCTGATTAGATCGTACAAAGCGGCTCAGATCGACCGGTTTTCCCTGGAACTGAATCTGGACCGCAGCCGGGGCACCAATTTTAAGCTTATATGGCAGTTGACCGCTAAGGTTTAAGTGTCCACCGCTACGCTGAGTTCCGCTATAGATTTTCTTACCGGTAGCGTCGGAGACTTCCAGCCAGCATTCGGCGTTGAAATCCATTACCAGCGCGTTGGCATCTGCCGGGGTGGTTACACCAGCCTGATCGGTAGGCAGCGGCGCGGGCGCAGGCGTTGGCTCAACACTGACCTGAGAAGGTGAAACCACCGTATTTGCCTGCGTGTTTTCCGCTGGAGCGGTGGCGGCAGGAGATGGGGTGGTCGCTGGCGCTGGGGTGGTTTGAGGCGCAGAAGCCGTATCCGGCGTCGTATTCAGCGGGACCGCGTTAGATGGTTCGGAATCCGGCGGCGTGCCGGTATCCATCGGAACGCTTTGATCGTGGGTGTCGCTGGCATTCAGTTCGGCGGAGGACTGCGCTTCCATCGTATTGATCTCTTCCTGCTGCGCTTTATGGTTTTGCCACCACCACAGGCCGGTAAAACTGAGCACGACAAAAAAGATAATCCAGGTAATAAAGCTCATCATCCAGCCGCTGCGCTTCTTGCGCTGCTTGCCGAGGGCGAAGGTCTGCATCGGGGCGACCTTCGCCGCTCTCATCGGTGCCTGCTTCTCCATCATGGGAAGCAGTTCTTCTTCAGGAATATGCACCAGACGTGCATAGGAGCGGATGTAGCCACGCAGGAATGTTGAAGCCAGATCGGCAGGAGCCTTATCTTCTTCAATATCGCGAACCGTGGACACCTTCAGGCATAAGCGTTCTGCAACCGCTTGTTGGCTGAGTCCGAGTTGCTCACGGCCGTTGCGTAGTCGCACGCCGGTGGTTTGTGCTTCATGTTGGTCTTGGGTGGCTTCAGTATTCATTCGCTACAACTGCTGGTACGTGAAATTAAAATTCTGGTGCCGGCCAGTGCCCGCACCGCGAAAAATTTGCCTGGTCAACAACAGACAGTATATGACTGTCAGGCTAACTATCACAGAACAGCTTAAGCATGTGTTGCTAAGCTGTTGTTGTATCGCTACATACTGCCTTAAAGCTGGCAAAAACGCACCGTAATTATTACTCTCACGAGTGGGTTTCTCCCAACCATTCAACATATTTATGCACTACGCGCCATGCCCGGTGCGCAGTGCTCAGCTTTTCAGACCGCCTTAACGGCAATCGGTTCACCCTGCATACGTTTACGCATTGTACGCTTAGTACGGTCGATAACATCCCCTGCCAGCTGTCCGCAGGCGGCGTCGATATCATCACCGCGCGTTTTACGCACGATAGTGGTAAAACCGTAGCTCATCAGCACTTTACAGAAGCGGTCGATACGGCTGTTTGAGCTGCGACCATACGGTGCACCCGGGAACGGGTTCCATGGGATCAGGTTGATCTTACACGGCGTGTCTTTTAGCAGTTCTGCTAATTCATGCGCGTGCTCGGTACCATCATTGACGTGATCCAGCATGACATACTCAATGGTCACGCGCCCCTGATTGGCATTGGACTTATCCAGGTAACGACGTACGGAAGAGAGGAACGTCTCGATATTGTACTTTTTGTTAATCGGCACAATTTCATCACGGATTTGGTCGTTAGGCGCGTGCAGGGAAATGGCCAGCGCAACGTCAATCATATCACCCAGTTTATCCAGCGCAGGCACTACGCCTGAGGTAGAAAGGGTAACGCGACGTTTGGAGAGACCAAAACCAAAGTCGTCCAGCATAATTTCCATGGCTGGTACCACGTTAGTCAGGTTAAGCAGCGGCTCGCCCATTCCCATCATGACGACGTTGGTGATAGGACGCGTACCGGTGACTTTCATCGCGCCGACAATTTTCGCCGCGCGCCAGACCTGACCGATAATTTCCGACACGCGCAGATTGCGGTTAAAGCCCTGCTGAGCGGTGGAGCAGAATTTACACTCTAACGCACAGCCAACTTGTGAGGAGACGCACAGCGTCGCGCGATCGTCTTCCGGAATATAGACCGTCTCGACGCGCTGATCGCCCACGGCAATCGCCCATTTAATCGTGCCATCGGAAGAACGCTGTTCTTCAACCACTTCCGGGGCGCGGATTTCCGCGACCTCTTTAAGCTTGTTGCGCAGCACCTTGTTGATATCCGTCATATCATCAAAGTTGTCGCTGCAATAGTGATACATCCACTTCATCACCTGATCGGCGCGGAAGGGTTTCTCGCCTAAGTCTTTAAAAAACTCGCGCATCTGCTGACGGTTGAGATCCAGCAGGTTAATTTTTCCATCTTTATTGGCAACCGCCGGGATGGCGATCTCAGGCGTGACATTAAGTTCTGACATAATTTAATCCGGCCTCGTTATTACACGTTATGGCCCCTGGAGGGTTGAAAAAGAAACGCCCCGTTAAACGGGGGCGCTGCATTGTACAAATTATGCTGCACAGATGCCACGCCTGCGCGCGACATTCGTGAAATAAAGTGTAAAGAGGGATATTAGCGGGTGCGCGGGCACACTTCGCCTTCGCCGAAGAAGTAAGCGATTTCACGCTCAGCGGACTCGACGGAGTCGGAACCGTGGGTGCCGTTCTCGGTCAGGCTGTCTGCGTAATCCGCACGCAGGGTGCCCGCCAGGGCGTTCGCCGGGTTGGTGGCACCAAGAATTTCACGATGACGACGCACGGCGTCTTCACCTTCCAGCACGGTAACCACGATCGGGCCGGAAGTCATAAAAGAGACCAGGCCGTCAAAGAAAGGTTTACCCTGATGCTCAGCATAAAAACCGCCCGCTTTCTCAGAGGTGAGATGCAGCATTTTGGTACCGACAATTTTCAGACCTGCTGTTTCAAAACGAGCAAAGATGCTGCCAATAACGTTTTTTGCCACCGCATTCGGTTTGATGATGGAAAAAGTACGTTCAATAGCCATAATAACCTCTGTTTGTTGTTCTGCCGTTGCACATCGCGCGGGATCCAGGAGCGCGAATTATAATGAGCAACTGTAACGTTGCCTATGGATGAAGATAACATTTTTTTAAAATAAAATGAGTTTTAGCAACAAGTACGGCGCATACCGTGCTGATGCTGGCGGCAAAGCGGGCACAATCCGTTTTCACTCTCCCAGGATACAAAAGCACGCTGGCAATTCGGGCATCGCACGGTAAACAGCGCTTGCTGGCTCAGGGGTTCGCTGCGCGGCCCGGCCTCAAGCGTAATGGCCTGAGAGGGACAAACCGCCTGGCAATTTTTGCAGTCGGTGCAACGTGCTGATTCAATTTCAAAAAAATCCTCTGTCAGGCGTAACGCACTTTCCGGACAAACGCGTGTACAGGCTCCGCAAAGGTGGCAGCGCTGGCGGTCAACGAGCGGGATCATCTCGCTAAACTGCGGATAAAGCTGCCGCAAACGACGCTTTCCCGTCGGGACGCTGGCATAATGCACTGACGCTTCACGCGCCTGAAACAGTGCCCGCCTCGCCACGTTAACCCCGGTAGCCGCAGGCGGGAGCAGACGCCAGACTGGCTCCTGATAGCGCTGTAGCACCAGATTCAGACGTGCCACCGCCAGCGCCCAGCCGGGGTGCGCATCGACATCGCAGGCGACGGCGCGAATGTGATAAAGACGATGCCAGATTAACAGTTCCGCCGTACTCGCTGGCTGAAGAGACAGCGGCGCAACCAGCGCATCCTCGCGGTAATGGCGGGACGGCGCGGTAATACCGTGAATGGCTTCGCTGGGGCAGGCAAAGAGACAATCCCCACAGTGCAGGCAGTGTTCAGGGGCAAGCGTTACCTTCCCCTCAACAAACGTCAACGCCTGCACAGGGCAGACATCCACGCAGGCCTGGCAGGAAGAACGGTGCAGAAGATGATGCGTGCAGGAGACACCGATCGCCGGTGCCTCCTGAGGTTGTGCCAGTAAAAAACGCACGGTTAGCCGATGCTAAAAAAGACAAAGCGCAGGATCACTTCGGCAATCACCAGCAGCAGGCTTCCGAGAATGAGCGAGCCCTTGGCTTTTCTCAGTCCGCCGACAGTGAAGCAGAAAAGCCCCACCACCGATACAACCCAACCTGCGATATACACATCGTGTAGCTGTTGCAGGCGCACTAACGGCGCATGGGGAAGCGTCACGATCTGCTGGCTGGCGTCCATGATGGCGTTAAACCACAGCGGTTGAACCAGCAACCGGGCCAACACCATGATCGCCACCACCACCACAGCACATTTCGCCAGCTGTGGTAAGCAGGTCCAGCGCCCTTTCAGCGCCATCAACGCGATGAGCACCGAGCCAACGATGCCAGCGGTACCGTAGAACAGAAACAGCGTATTGACGTGTTGCCAGGTGATCACCGAGGTATGCATGTAAATCTGCCCCATGCAATACACGTCAATAACGCCAAACAGCGCCGCCAGCGGCAGCAGCAGTTTCCCGCCCGGCTTACGGACAATCATCAACAGGCCGCTCAACCCCAGTACGGCGAGGTAGAGAGAGGCAAATACCACCTCACGGCTGAGCCAGGAGCTGGCAACGTGCCGTAGCGCATTAAGCGCGTTCAGCGGATACCCCATATGCAGCATTGAGGCCAGCAGACCAGTGCAGGCCATCACAAACGCGATCACGACGCCGGGCAGCATGGACCCGGCGCGCGAACGCAGCAGCGCCAGCCATAAGGTCACACCTACCGAGCCTTGCAATAGCAGCGTAAAGAGCAGTAGTGGTAACTCATGCATGATGCTGCTCCTCTTTTTCTGCACCCTGATGCGGCTTAATCACCAGACTCGGATGAGTGATACTGGCTTCCGGTAATCCTTTCACGCTGTCTACGCTACCGTATTTCACACGCAGCTCGTCGATGGGACCGAACTTAATCGCTCCCAGCGGACAGGTTGCCACGCAGACCGGCTGCTCACCTTTGGCCTGTAAATCGACGCAGAAATCGCATTTTGACATCTGCCCCGTCTGGCTATTGAGCTGTGGCGCGCCGTAAGGACAGGACCACGCGCAGTAGCCGCAGCCCACGCATTTATCGGTGTTGACGCGCACGATCCCGTCGCCCGGACGCTTGTGCATTGCGGTAGTCGGGCAGTTTTTGGTGCAGATCGGATCGGCACAGTGGTTACAGGAGATGGAAAGCGTGTAGGCAAACACGTTGTTTTGCACCCCGCCCTGCCCGGTCGGAATAAATCCTCCGCCGTTCACCTCATACACGCGACGGAAACGACGCCCCACTTCCAGGTTATTTTTGTCTTTACAGGCCACCTGGCAGGCTTTGCAGCCAGAGCAGCGGGAAGAATCGATAAAAAAGCCGAGCTGTTTATCGCTCACCGGCGGATAGTCTTTAAACTGACTCATGCTTTGGCTACCTCCACGAGCATGGTTTGATGGGAGTTGCCTTTCGCCAGCGCCGTAATACGGGCCGAGCTCAGCACGTTGGCGCAGCCGCCACGGTCGATACCCTGCGCATCCGGTTGCCACCAGGCCCCCGCCTGCATCGCTACCACGCCGGGAATAATGCGCGGCGTCACTTCTGCCGGAACAATACTCACGCCGCGATCGTTATGAATGCGCACCTCGTCACCCTGATTGATGCCGCGTTTTTGTGCATCCTGCGGGTTGATCCACAGTTTTTGGATCTGCACTTCCTGCAACCAGGGATTCGCGTACTGCGTGGAGTTGGCGCGGTTTTTGCCCTTCCAGGTGATCATCTGTAGCGAATATTTTTCGCTCAGCGCGTCTTCCGGCCCTTCATGGGCAGGGACGTAATGCGACAGGGCCGGAATTTCCGGATGGTGCATGTCGTACAGCCGTTTTGAAAAGATCTCAATCTTGCCGGACGGCGTCTGGAAAGGATGATTTTCCGGATCGCGAATATTGTCCTCAAAGGCGATATACGGCTCGCTTTTGAACAAATGCTGACGCGTTTTTTGCAGGGTGGCGAAATCGGGCAGATTTTCATCAGGCATAGCCAGACGGGTTTGCTCCCAGATATGCTCGATCCACGCTTTCTCATCACGGCCCTGGCTGAACTCTTTTTCGATCCCCAGTTTCGCCGCCACATCGCGCAGCCACTCGTAGTCGGAGCGGCGTTCGAATTCAGGCTCGATCAGTTTTTCTGACAGCACCAGATAGCTGCCGGTACCCCAGGTTTCACCGATATTCCACCGTTCCATAAAGCTGGTTTCCGGCAGCAACAGATCGGCGTATTTAGCGCTCGGCGTCATGAACAAATCACTCGCCACAATGAACTCAATTTTGGATTCATCTTCCAGCAGACGGGCCGCCTGGTGCAGGTCAGGGTTCTGGTTGGTGAGATAGTTTCCGGCCAGCGAGAACAGCAGACGAATATTGCTGTCGAGTTTTTCCGCGCCTTTAAGGCCGTCCTGCGGCGTCACTTTTGACGCATCATCCGCCGCCTGCATCCAGTTCATCACCGAAATCTGGGCTTTTACCGGGTTATCCGGCATCTCCGGCCCGACGCAGAACTTACGGTTGGCACAGCCGCCATAGCCTGCCGCCCAGCCGCCTTTTACGCCGACGTTACCGGTGATGGTCGCCAGCAGCGTCGAGCCACGCGCGGTACGTTCCCCGCAGTTGTGACGCTGCGGACCCCAGCCCTGAATCAGCGCCGCCGGTTTGGTACTGGCGTAATCACGCGCCAGCTGACGAATGGTTTGTGCCGGAACGTGGGTGATCGCTTCCGCCCACTCAGGCGTTTTATGCACGCCGTCCTTCGCGCCGGTAAGGTATGCCACCAGCGATTCGTTTTCCGGCACACCTTCCGGCATCGAGTCTTCATCAAAACCCAGCGTGTGACGACGAATAAAGGCCTCATCATGCAGCTTCTCGGTGATGATGACGTACATCATCGCATCCATCAGCGCATTGTCGGTGGTAGGCAGTAGCGGGATCCACTGGTCAGCCAGCGACGAGACGGTATCCGAATAGCGCGGATCGACTACGATAAAGCGGGTTCCGTTCTGCTTCATCTGCTGGAAGAAATGGTTAGTATGACCAAAAATGGTCTCCGTCGGGTTATGCCCCCAGAGGATCACCAGTTTGGTGTCGAGCAGCGTATCCAGCGAGTTGCCGCTGGCGGCCACGCCGTAGGTATAGGGCGTGGCGGCGGCGGTATTCCCCATGCTGACGGAGTGATAGCTCGCCAGATAGCCGCCCGTCATGTTCAGCAGCCGCTGCGCCATCAGATTGCCGGAGAAAGTGCCGCCGGAAGTGGCGGTGCCAACGTGCATATAGCGCGACGCGGGGCCGTACTTAGCGGTAATGCTTTTCAGCTTATCGGCAATCATGGTGGTGGCTTCGTCCCAGGAAATTCGCTCGAACTTTCCTTCTCCACGCTTGCCGACGCGCTTCATCGGGTATTTCAGACGATCCGGATGGTAGACAAACTTACGGTAGCCGCGACCACGCACGCAGGCGCGCATGATGGGCATTTGCGGGTCGAGCGCGTCGTCCGGACGCGTGGAAATGCGGGTAACGACACCATCCTGCACATGCGCACGGATGTCACATTTACCGCCACAGTCGAAGGTACTACAGGTGTGGACTACGCGCTCAGCGGTACCGCTTTCTGCCGCTGGCTGGACAGGTTCGCTGGCTGCGTGGCCTGGCGCGGTAAAGAAAGGCAGGGCAATCATGGCGGAACTGGCCTGGAGGAAATGCCGCCGTGATAAATGAGGTAGCAACTCCTCGGGTGGGCTATTTTTCGAACTCATTACGCTTCATCCATAAATGAAAGCGATTTTGCCGCTTTCCGGACGAGCGGCTTTTGACTATCGTCAAAAAAAGCTAAGTTATTAATTTTTAAGTAACTTAACCGAAATAATTCTTATTTATATTGAGATTGATGACAACCCTGTTTTGCTCTTATATTCGCCATTTTTCCAGGTGGCGGCTTCGCCTTACCCGGCCTACAAAAAGCAGCATTATCAACCGGTTATTCGCAATCTGTAGGCCTGTGCAAGCGAAGCGCCGCCAGGCATAATTCTACGGGATCACGTTTATCAGCAGTCTGATTTATTCCGCCTGTTTTCAGCGTAATTCAAACGTCACCGTAGCGACCTGCCCTGCGTCATCCATCACCACAAGCTGATAGCTCTGCGCTTTTTCAAGTTGCAGAGTGATGACGTTTCCTGCGTCGCTCAGCGCTTCGCCGTTTAAAAACCACCATCTGCGGCCCTCTCCGCCGGTCGTCTGCACCGGCAACGAGACAGTCATCTGACCTGGCAAATGGCGAATGACCGCGCCTTCACGGACACCGGAGAGCACCAGCGGCAGGATGTTTTGCTGCTGTCGCGGCGGGCAGGTGCGGGAAGCCGCCGGAAGACGCGCGGCGCGGCGCTCCGCTGCCGGTAGCCAGGGTTCCAGCGGCAACGGCCAGACCTGAAGCTCTTTTTTCACGGCGTCCGGACAATCCGCCGCGACCCGCTGTCCGTCGGCATTCAGCCAGACAGGGAAACGAATCCCCCGAATGCCTTCCTGACTTGGCAGCAGCAGCGTCGGCGGCTGGCTATAATCCAGCAGCCAGGTCGCCAGGCGGCGGCGGCAGTTGGTATCACCGGGGGGCAATGCCTGGCCTCCCGGCCAACAAATCGTGGCGGCGCTGACCGATGACGGACGCGGATCGACCGGCACACGTTCTCCCGTAGTGACGGGACGCGATTGCAGAATATTATTTAGTTGGTTAAGCAGCGGTACCGCGCTGGCGAAACCAAACTGGCCGGCCACCGGCGTCCCGTCCGGGCGTCCGGTCCAGATGCCGATGGTATAACGGGCATTTAAGCCAACCGCCCAGGCATCACGGTAGCCGTAGCTGGTGCCGGTTTTCCACGCCAGCGGCGCGACGCGTGGCAACGAGCCGTCCGGCAGAGGTTGATCTTCTCCGCCGAGGATGCGACGAATAATCCACGCCGCTCCCGGCGACAACAGCGGTCGCTCGATCAGCGGATCGTCCGGCAGCAGACGCAGGCGGCCCGCTTTGCCGTGACGGGCAAAGGCGCTGTACGCGGCGGTGATATCCTCCAGCCTGGCCCCCGCGCCGCCGAGGATCAGCGCCAGGTTAGGCTGGGCGTTTGCAGGCAGGATCAACGGTAATCCGGCATTACGCAGCCGGGCGGCAAACTGTTTAGGCCCGTAGGCTTCCAGCACCTGAACGGCGGGCAGGTTCAGCGAGCGGACCAGCGCGTCGCTCATACTGACCGGACCGTGGAACCCGCTGTCAAAGTTACCGGGACGATAGTCCCCTACCCGACGCGGCACGTCCTGAAGCAGCGACGCCGGATGGATCAGCCCTTCATCCATCGCCATTCCATAGACGAAGGGTTTAAGCACCGATCCCGGCGATCGGATCGCCGCAACCATATCCACATGCCCAAAGCGACTGTCATCATTGATATCTGCCGAGCCTACCCAGCCACGCACCTTCATGTTGGTATGATCGACGACGATCATTGCCAGCGAGCTGCGCGGCGGCAGGCGCGATTTCCAGTTCATCGCCAGCTCTTCCATTTGCCGTTGCAGCGTGGCATCAAGGGTAGTGACAATTTTATCCTGCTTACTTTTCGCCAGTACCCGGCGCGAAAACAGCGGGGCCAGCTGCGGCATCTGGCGGGGGAACAGCCAGACCGGCTCCTGCTGCGCCTCTTTTACGCGCGCCGCGGGCCAGACGCCCTGGGTGAGCATCCGTTCAAGGACTTTGTCCCGCGCCGCCTGAGCGCGTTCCGGCCAGCGATCCGGGCGCAGGCGGCTGGGGGCCTGCGGCAGCACGGCTAATAACGCGGCTTCCGAATAGCTGAGCTGCGTGGGGGCTTTTCCGAGATAGGCCCAGCTGGCCGCGCCGACACCCTGTAGCGTACCGCCAAACGGCGCACGGTTAAGATAGAGGGTCAGGATGTCGCGTTTTGACAGGTGCCATTCCAGTTGCAGGGCGCGCCAGACCTGGCGGATCTTGCCGCCAAAGGTACGCGGATGAGGATCAAGTAAGCGCGCCACCTGCATAGTGAGGGTGCTGCCGCCAGAGACGACATGCCCAGAGGTGAGATCCTGCCAGGCAGCACGGAGTATCGCCAGCGGGTTAATGCCAGGATGTTTCCAGAACCAGCGGTCTTCATATTGCAGCAGCGCCTCGATATAGCGCGGCGAGACCTCCTCCGGCGTAACCGGATAACGCCAGATCCCGTCAGCATCGGCAAAGCGCCACAGTGGCGTCCCGTCTTCCGCCACCACCACGCGTGCAGGGGTAACGTCTTTTAACGGCAACGGCCACAGGCGATCGGCAGTGAAGACCGCCAGCCACAGCACCAATGGAAAACCCGCCAGCCAGAGCCAGCGGGTTTTTATTTTACGCAGTGCAGGCATATTACGGCGTGACGATCAGCGGTCCATTCGTCGTTCCGGTGGCGCGCCACTGTGGAACATACATGGATTCCACCTGCGGCGCAGGCAGCTGATAGGTTCCCGGCGTTACCGCACGCGCCAGATAAACCAGCGTCACCGGCTGCCCTTCATTCACCGCTACTGCCGCCACAAAGCGATCGTCGCGAAATTCAACGTGCTGAATATCCGCCTGCTGCATCTGCGTGACCAGCGCTTGTACTTCTGTAGCATTATCTTCAAGGCTGGCGCTGCTGTTGGCAAGGTTCTGGTTTTCCAGCTCCAGGCCCGCAGGCAGCAGATCGACCACCAGCGCGTCCGGCACGTTCTGGCTGGCCGTCACTTCAAGCTGGACGAGTACCAGATCGCCGCTACGCAGCGCGCTCAGTGATTTCGTCTGCCCTTTGGTGTCATAGATATGGCGTTCAATATGCAGCACATTGCTTGACGGCGCGGGCGCATATTCAGGATAGCCCGTGCTGTCCAGACGCAGCCACAGCGGCTGGCTACCGGTGTTGGTCACCTGAAGAGCCGACAGCTGATCGGCCGTCACATTCCGCACCTGCGCTTTATCGGCGCTGAGCGGCTGCGCATCAAGCGAGGTTTGCGCCTGCCAGTTACCCGGCAGATCCTGCAATCCTCTGGCGGCAAGGAACAGGGCGTTGGTTTCCTGCGTTGAAAGCCAGCGCTGACCAAATGCCTCTTCCGAAAGCGTCGTCAGCAGACGGTTTTGCTGGTCCGGCAGCAGATTGTTTTCTTTCAACAGCGTCAGCATCATGGCGTCATCGCGCAGCACGCTGCCGTAGTCCGCCACCCAGACGTGATTGTTGGTACGCGGCGTTTTCATCGCCAGCTGAAGCGCCTGCTCGCTGCGCGGCGCATCGCCCATCGCTTTCAGCGCGATGCTGAGCTGCAACAGCGGCAGACCAGAGGCCGCCTGTTCATGACGCTCCCAGATTTCACGCAGTGCGCCCAACGGCGCTTTCTGCTGACGCGCCAGCACCAGCGCGGCGTAAGCCTGCGCCGCAAAGCGGCTCGCCTGAGCGTTATCGCTGTAGCGAATGGTCATCAGCCCCGGCTCCTGGAGATAGCGCAGCAAACGGTTGTTGCCTTTGCTCATCGCCTCTGCCGGAACGCTATATCCCTGCTCGCTGGCGCGAACCAGGAAATCCATCACATAAGCGGTAAGCCAGTACTCTTCCTGACCGTCTTTATCCCACAGGGCAAAACCGCCGTCTGCGCGCTGCATTTGCAGCAGACGGGAGATACCAAGGTCAATCGCGGCACGGCGTTGTTCATCGCTGTCGCCTTTAATACCCAACGTTTTCAACTGCGCGGCGCTGGTGTAGAGCGACGGGAAGAGACCGCTGGTTGTCTGCTCAAGGCAACCGTAAGGATAAGCTTTCAGCTCACGGATATAGCGCGCCAGATTCAGCGGCGGTTTACCGCTCAGCAGCAACTGGCCTTGCAGGGTCGCCGGCGAGAAGTTCTGGAGCGCACCCGCCGGTATCTGCCAGCTTTCACCCGCCTGAAGCACGGTACCCAGATTCACGGTTTGTGCCGGGAAAGCCGGACGCACACCAAGTTTCCACTGTTTTTGCATCGGCGGCAGATTTTCACCCGGCAGGTTAACGCCGCTGATGGTGGCATCAATTTCCCCCTCGCCATAACCCTCCTGCGCACTGACCGGCACGAACAGCGTAACGCGCACGCCTGGATCGATTTTCAGCGGTCCCGGCTGCGAACCTTCCAGCGTTAACAGACCGCTGGTTTTAAGGGCGACGTTGAGCGTTTGCGGTTTATCGGTAAGGTTAGTGACATCCAGCGTCAGACGAGAAGTATCGCCGCTGGCGATAAAGCGCGGCATATTGAGCTCGGCAATCACCGGCGCGGCAACCACCACTTTATCTTCGCTGCTGCCAAAATCTTCTGTCGTCCACGCCTGCGCCATGACGCGCAGTTCGCCGTTAAAATCGCCAATGGGTAGCGTGACCGTACCTTCACCATTGTCATCCAGTACTACCGGCTGCGCCTGCTGAGCGATGATGTTAACGTGATTAACCGGCGGTTTACCCCCACGGTTAAGTTCGTCGCCGTCGCCACCAAAGCGCAGGCTGGCAAGACGTCCCTGACCTTCAATGACCTGACCGTAGATATCATAAATATCCGCACCGTAGCGTTTTTGGCCGAAGAAGGCTTTCCACGGATCCGGCGTCACATAGTCGGTAATGTTCAGCACGCCGCTATCTACCGCCGAGAGCAGGACGTTAACCTGTTTCGGCAGCGCGCCCTCTTTCACGCTGGCTTTCACTTTCACCGTCAGCGGCTGGTTAGGACGCATTTTGTCCGGGCTATCCAGCGCAATATTCAGACGACGATTTTCATCGCCCATCGGCAGATGCAGAATGCCAACGGCGCGTTTCGGCGTGGCCGAGCGGGATTTATCGCCGGGACGAACCACCAGCGTACTCAGATAGAGATCGTGACGGTTCCAGTTTTTATCGATGGGAATAGTGAGATCCATACCGTCGGCGGGAACGTCAATTTCCTGCCACCACAGCGGCCCTTCGCTGGACTCCACCATCGCATAGCCTTTCCCGGCGGCAGGCGCGGCGATATGCAGCTTGATACTGTCGCCCGGTTTGTAGAAAGCTTTGTCCAGCTTCATGGTCACGCGATCCGGACGCGCTGCGCCGGTACCGTCGCTATTGTCCTGCCAGCTGTAGCCAGCCCAGAAGCGCACGCTGCTGACCGTGTCATTCGGCGCTTTCACTTCCAGACGATAAGAGCCCCACTCGACCGGGAAGCTGACTTTGCCAGTGGCATCCGCCGCCAGATCCAGCGACTGTTCGCCTTCCACCAGGTCTTTCTGATCGAACTGCGACTCCCAGCCTTCGCTTTCTGACCAGTTCCAGAAATAGTCGCGACGCTCGCGGATCAGGCGAACCTGCAACCCTGAAACCGCTTTTTTCTGCCCCTGCGCGTTGGCGTAGACAATATCAAACGCCGCGTTGCTGTTCTCTTCGACCACTGGCTGATTGACGGTAGAATCGGTGCGATAGTCATACACCGCTTTGCTGGCAAACTGAGGGCGAATGCCCGGCAGGGTATCCGCCGGCCAGATTGCCTGTTCGGCACGACGGGTCACCGGACGACCGCCGGATTCCAGCAGGCTGGCCTGTAACAGTACCTGCAACGGTGAATGCGCTTCCTGCCACTGGCTGTCGGTAGAGACCTGACCGTGGCCTTTCGCATCCAGCTTCAGGTTGACCTCATCCAGAGTGCGAGAGAGGTTATCTTCGCTGACGTCGCCGAACTGGAAGCCGGGCAGTGCTTCAACCGCTTCACGCAGCGGGCGCAGGAACAGTTTGCCCTGTAGGGTGTTGCTCGCCGCCGGCGCGCCGTACAGATAATAGCCAACCACGTCAAAATTAACGCTATCGGCCGGGGCCAGCGGCGTTTTTTGCGCGGTCAGATTCAGCGCCATCCGCTCCGGCATAAAATCTTCAACGTTGAAATCCCACAGGCGCGGCTGGTTGTCGCCGGTATTGGCGCGAATGTGCCACATCCCGGTGGCGGCGCTGCTTTCCAGCGGGTAGTTAAAGCGATACAGCCCGTTTTCCGCCTTGCTCACTACCGTGCGGATCACCTGTCCGTCAGGCTTGATGACTTCCAGCTTAACCGGCTGATCGGCCAGCGCTTTACCATCGCTGTCACGCAGTAAGCCGTTGAGGATCACCGTTTCGCCCGGGCGATAGAGATCGCGCGGGCCAAACATGAAAAATTGTTTACTAAAACCCGGGTCGCCGGCGATTTTAAACTCGGCCAGATCCAGCGCCGGGAGATTAAGATCCAGCAAGGTGGTCTGCCCGTCTTTACGCGCCAGCAGCAGCGCCCCGGCTTTTTCACTTTGCAGCGTGGTGCGACCGTGACTGTCACTGGTGGCCTGCGCCAGGGTTTGCCCTTTTTCATTCAGCAGCATGACATCTACACCAGACTGCAATGCGCCGTTTTCCAGGCTCTGGGTAAAGACTTCCAGCCGGTTATGATAGCGGTGGGTCGAAAGGCCGATATCGCTCAGCGTAAACAACGTGGCGGCATTGCTGTAACTGTAATGCCCGGCCTGATTCATGACCGCAATATAAACGCCCGCCTGCTGCAACGGTTTGATGTCGCCAAGTGGCAGCATCAATTTTTCCTGGGTATTTTTGGCCGGATTGAGGTCGAAACGCCCGGTATAGACCAGGTCGGCCATCTTCAGCAGTTCATCCGATTCCCAGTTTGACAGCGAGCTGCGATATTCCCACTGGCTAACGAAAGCGGCCAGCGATTCAGGTTTCACACGGAAAAAATTAACGTCGATGTTATCAACGTTCAGCGCCATGACCGGCAGACCTTCAACCACTTTGCCCGGCAGCAGCGAACCACGGCTGGCAAATCCGACAGACGGCTGAATATTACGTGTGGTGATGGCTTTCTCAAAAGATTTGCCGAAGGTCGCTTTGTTAAGGGCGATAACGCCGCTATCAACCGTCAGTACCAGGTTGCGGTTTGGCTCCAGATGGCGCAAACGCAGTTCTTTCAGATTAGGAGCCAGCTCCCACGCGCCGTCAACTTTGCCCTCTTTTTTATCGACCAGATGAACGGTGCGGGAAAAATCCTGCTCGGGATCGAGGGGAATAGAGAATGTCAGCACCAGCGTCGCGGCACCTTCAAGCTGGACTTCAGAAGCATCCAGCAAATTCAGCGCCTTGCCCTGACTTTGCGCCGCCAGTTTTTTAAGCTGTTCAGCATCCGGTTTTGCCGGTGGCGTTTTCGCCTGCTCTGCCGTTGAGGCCGACGCGGCTGCCGGAGCCGCCGCCTGAGTTTTATTATTGTCATCGCATCCAGCAAGGCTGAAGGCGGCCACCAGCGTAAGCGTTAGTGCCGTCAGGCGGAACTGTTTCATTTATTAATCCCTGGCCGAAATGCCGTCAATCACGGTTGACAATATTATGCGCAACTTTCAGGAATACAAAAGTCCGAATAATGGTTGTTGAATCTTTATCGCAAGATATTTTTCGTTATTGCAGGTTGTTACATCACTCACACTCTGGAAAGTAACATGTTACATCAGACGTCATTTGTTTTTAAAACAATCAGATAGATGGATTAACAGCCTGACTGACTGCTACGGTAATGCTATTGCACGGTTCTATAACAGAGGGAAGCGTATGAAACGAGCCGTTAACGCCCTACAAAACTTTGGCAAGTCACTTTACGGTCCGGTACTCATCTTACCTATCGTTGGGTTATTTATCGCCTTTGGTAACATCCTGGGTAACGGTAATCTGGCTGAATACCTGCCTTTTCTCGGCTATCCACTGGTGCAAAGTATCGGGCAACTTATTGCCAAATCCGCCGTGTCGGTGCTGGTCAATCTGGCGCTGGTGTTTGCGGTGGGCATTCCCATCGGCCTCGCCGCGCGGGATAAGGGCTATGCGGCACTGATCGGCCTGGTGACGTTCGTGGTGTTTATCAACGCCATGAACGTGACGTTACAGCTTCAGGGCGCGCTGGCTCCCGCCGGGCAGATGCGCGCCGCCGGGCAAAGTATGGTGCTGGGCGTGCAGGTGCTGGAGATGGGCGTGTTTGCCGGGATCCTGACCGGCGCGCTTTCCGGCTATCTTTATAACCGCTATTCCGGGGTGCAATTTTCCGGGGCGATGGCGATTTACTCCGGCCACTGTTTTGTCGCCATTATCATGCTGCCGGTGTCGATTGTTCTCGGCGTGGTGATGAGCGAACTTTGGCCGTTCGCCCAGCAGGGTATCAGCACGCTGGCGCTGTTGATTAAAAGCTCGGGTGCCTTTGGCGTCGCCATTTACGGTTTTCTTGAACGCATTCTGGTGCCTACCGGCCTGCATCATCTGGTCTATACCCCTTTTCTGTATACCGAACTGGGCGGCACCTCGGATGTCTGCGGGGCGATGTATCAGGGTGCGCGTAATATTTACTTCGCTGAAATGGCCTGTCCTGACGTTAAGCAATTAAGCAGCACCGTGGTCTGGGACGCGCGCGGCATCAGTAAGATGTTCGGCCTGCCCGCCGCCGCACTGGCGATGTACGTCACCGCCAGACCGGAGCGTAAAGCGGCGGCAAAAGCGATTCTGATCCCCGCCGCGCTGACCTCAATGCTGGTGGGCGTCACCGAACCTATCGAGTTTTCCTTCCTGTTTGTCGCGCCAATGCTGTTTGTGGTCCACGCCGTGCTGACCGGCATCGGCATGATGCTGTTTTATCTGCTGGGCGTTCATGCCATCGGCGCAAACGGCATTATCGATTTCGTGCTTTACAACCTGCCGCTCGGCACGGAGAAATCCAACTGGCCGATGTACATCGTGGTGGGGCTGATTATGTCGGTGCTCTATTTCGTGGTCTTCCGCTTCCTGATCCGTCATTTCGATATGAAAACGCCGGGGCGTGAGGAAGAGGAGCAGGGGACGCGCCTGTACAGCAAGCAGGATTACCAGGCAAAAGGCCAGAATGACGGACTTGGCGAAGCGATTATCGCCGGGCTGGGCGGACGCGAGAATATCGACGTCGTCGATAACTGCTACACCCGCCTGCGCGTCACGGTCAAAGACGTCGCCACCATCGACGAGCCGCGTCTGAAGGCCACCGGTGCGAAAGGCGTCATCAAACAAGGCAATAACGTTCAGGTAGTCTACGGGCTGCATGTGAAAAAAATGCGCGAGGCCGTTGAGTCGGTACTCTGAAGGAGGCAAAAATGTTGAAACCCCCATTTATTTTATCCATCGCGGGCGGCGGTAGTACCTACACCCCTGGCATCGTCAAAAGTCTGATGATGCGGCTGGAGGATTTCCCGCTGGCTGAAATTCGCCTCTACGACATTGATGAAGCCCGGCAGAATACCATTGCGCCGGTAGTAGAAAAAGTCATCCGCGATCACAGTCAGTCGATTAAATTTACCGTCACCGGCGATCCAGAAACCGCCTTCAGCGGCACACATTTTGTCTTTGCCCAGATGCGCGTCGGCCAGTACAAGATGCGCGAAAAGGATGAAAAAATTCCGCTGAAACACGGTGTGGTGGGTCAGGAAACCTGTGGACCAGGTGGGCTGGCCTACGGGCTGCGCACGATCCTGCCGATGGTCGAACTGATCGATATGGCGGAACGCTATGCCGATAAAAAAGCGTGGATCGTGAATTACTCAAACCCGGCGGCGATTGTGGCCGAAGGCGTGCGCCGCCTGCGGCCCAATGCCCGGGTGCTGAACATTTGTGATATGCCGGTGGCGGCAATGCGCAATATGGGCGCGATCCTCGGCGTGGACAGGCATAAATTGCAGGTGGATTATTTTGGTCTCAACCACTTCGGCTGGTTTACGCGCGTGCTGGTGGATGGCGAAGATCGCCTGCCGGAACTACGTCGTCATATTGCCCGTTTCGGTCTGCTGACCGAGGATGCGGCGCAAACCGATCCCCAGCATGCCGATCCGTCATGGGTGAAAACCTGGCGCAACATTAAGCCGATTATGGATCATTTCCCCGAGTATCTGCCGAATCCGTATCTGCAATATTATTTGATGCCCAATGACATCGTGGAGCATCAGGATCCGAATTACACCCGCGCGAATGAAGTGATGAACGGGCGCGAGAAAAAGCTGTTCGCCGCCGCCGAAGAGTACAAGCGCAGCGGGATCCTGCCGGATGCGTTTCACGTCGGCGTGCACGGGGCGTTTATCGTTGATGTCGCCTGTTCGCTGGCCTTCGATCTGCGCCAGCGCCATTTGGTTATCGTCGAGAATAAAGGCGCGATTGCCAATCTGCCTTATGATGCAATGGTCGAAGTGCCTGCCTATATTACCAGCGAAGGGCCGGAGCCGGTCAGAATGGGCGCGGTGCCGCTGTTCCATCAGACGCTGCTGATGCAGCAACTTGCTTCAGAGCAGCTGCTGGTGGAGGCGACGATTGAGGGAAGCTATGAGAAAGCGCTTCAGGCTTTTACGCTGAACCGTACCGTTCCGACCATGCAGCATGCGAAGGCGATCCTCGACGATATGATCGAGGCCAACCGCGATTACTGGCCGCAACTGCAACAAGCCTGGCAAAATGGGGAGGCGATCAAATAATTTCGCCGTGGGCTTGCTTGTCGGCGTGAGAAAAAACACCGACAATTCAGGGATGATGAATACAACGGAGGCAAGCATGTCCACTTCATTTTTTGTCGCGGCCGACTGGCTGACTGAACACGCTGCGGATCCTGAAATCCAGATTATCGACGCACGAATGGCACCTCCCGGTGTGACCGATCGCGACGTCGTCGAAGAGTATCGCGCCGGGCATATCCCCGGCGCGATTTCATTTGATATTGAAGCGCTTTCCGATCATACCAACCCCCTGCCCCATATGATGCCGCGCCCGGAAGCGTTTGCAGTTGCCATGCGCGAGCTTGGTGTGAATAAAGATAAGCATCTGGTGGTTTACGACGATGGCAACCTGTTCTCTGCGCCGCGCGCATGGTGGATGCTGCGCACGTTTGGCGCTCAGCACGTCTCGATTCTGGCCGGTGGACTGGTTGGCTGGCTGCGCGACGATCTCCCGCTGGAGTCAGGGGTTGCCAGCGTGTCCGAAGGTGAGTTTGAAGCGGAATATGACAGCGACGCGGTAAAACGGCTGACCGACGTGATGCTGGTCAGCCATGAGAGGACGGCGCAACTGATCGATGCGCGTCCCGCCGCGCGGTTTAACGCTGAAGCGGATGAACCCCGCCCCGGCCTGCGCCGCGGCCATATTCCCGGCGCACTGAACGTCCCGTGGAACGATCTGGTGGTCAACGGCGAACTGAAAACGACCGATGAGCTGAGCGAGATATTTGCTCGTCAGGGGGTTGATCTGAGGAAGCCCATTATCGCCAGCTGTGGCTCCGGCGTTACGGCGGCGGTGGTCGTGTTGGCCCTGACTACGCTTGGTGTCAATGATGTGAAACTCTACGACGGCTCCTGGAGCGAATGGGGCGCACGCGCCGATTTGCCGGTTGAACCCGCGTCATAATGGATAACCGCCTGGCTCCTCTTCTTTCGCGCGGGGAGCTACTTACCCGCGCGGAATACCGTGCTCTGGCGCACCTGACGGAGCACCCTTTGTTGGTCGGCCATATCACGGTGCGGGAGCTGGCGAAAAGAACCTATGTCTCCACCGCGACGATTGTACGATTGTGTCAGAAGCTGGGCTTTAGCGGCTATAGCGAGTTTATCTGGCATTGTAAACAACTCTTGTCTGACACTCCGCATATCCGTGAGCCGTCCCCTGACACGGTTGATCATCTGCCGGAGCTGTTTGCGCGCTTTGTCGCCAACTATCAGCAGACCTTTCGCTGGGTCAGCATGGAGAAACGCCAGCGGTTCTCTGCCCTTTTGCGCGATAAAGAGAGTTTTTTTCTTTACGGCGCGGGGTTTTCTTATCTCTTCGCGGAATACCTGACCAAAAAATTACAGGTGCTGGGCAAAGCGGCGTTTATTTCCGGCCCTGGCGACAGCCGCAATATTTTTCTCAGCAACGCCGCACGCTATCAGGTATTTATCGCCGTTTCGCGTAGCGGGGAAACCGAGCAGGTTTTGGATAAAGCAAGGATCGCGAAAAATGTCGGCATGACGGTGGTGGCGTTTACCCGCGCATCGGCGAATAGCCTTGCTGCCCTGGCCGATCTGCATTTCGCGCTGTATGACGAAGCGGTGCATTTTGCGGCTGAAGCAGCCGGGATCACGTCGTTTGAATCGAATCTGGTGTTGCTGATTGATTTACTGCTGCTGGAGGCAACGGAGTAATGCACGGGATCGCGCCCATAAAAAAACCGCCTGTGCAGGCGGTTTTTTTAATGCTGGTCCGGTTCGCGGCCTTTCCAGCGGGCTGTGTTGCTAAAGCAACGCAGGTACTCCCCAGTACAGGAATAGTGCTTTTTCAAAACACTTAAGTCAAGCATCCCTATGGAATAACCACACTAAAATCATGCATACCGCCCTTCGGGGCGGCTTTCCATTCAAATAATCCGGTTCTGTTTAAAATCACGCAGGAAGCTGCCCCAGCGCTTTTCGTAGAACGGCGTGATATGCGCCAGCATAAAGTGGCTGATGCCCTTTTCACCTTCCGTGACCTGACAAAGATCGACAGGCTCGTCACCGGGCAGCGTATCGCTCGCCACGCTACCGGCAGCGTGGATAATCTCTTCGATATCCCCTTCTGCTTCAATACCAATCAGCAGGTTTGGCTGCTGATCCGCGCTTTCTTTGATCGAGCAAATAAAGGCACGCTTCACCGTTTTCAGGGTTTTAAACAGGGTAATCAGCGAGTCGATCATCTGGGCGGGTGGTTCCGCGACTTCGGATAACAGAAGCGACGTTCCCCCTTCCAGCACCTGCTGCGTGCTGAGCGGGTTGCCTTCGTCCGCAATCAGATGACTGATTTCACGCGGGGTAAATTCCTTTCCGGTGGGCAGTTTGGCATTGAGGAACAGCGTTTCGCCGAGCGTCATCTCAAACAATGTGCGCACTGGCATCACAACAAATGCCTGTTCTGCGGTGACCGCCTGCTGTAGCGCCTGCAATGAGGAAAAGAAGGGCACCACGGAGGTTCCATCGTCTTTTTCCCAGTGCTGAAGATCCAGCGCGCTATCCGCGACTACGGCTTCACCTTCGGCAGCCGTTCCCGGCACCCAGACGGTCGATTCCAGCAGGGTGCGGAAAAATGCCGGACGGTGTGCCGGTTCGGTCGCCGCCTGCTCCAGCAGGGATTCTAATTCGTTTTTTGTGTCGGACATAAGCTCGCTACTTCAAAAATGCCGGGTGGCGCTCCGCTTACCCGGCCTACGGTTCGCTGGGGAATTAAGTGAAGCGCAACAGTGGGTAAGGCGGGTAAGCGACACGCCCCCGCCACACGATTTACTCTGCGATCAGCAAATTCGCAAGGGTGCGCACGCCAAGGCCGGTCGCACCTGCGGCCCACTGTTCCACTGCGCCTTTACGGTAGGTCGCAGAGCAGTCGATATGCAGCCAGCCCTGCTGGTAGTTTTCCACAAAGTGCGACAGGAACCCGGCGGCGGTACTTGCGCCTGCCGGATAGGTGGCGCTGCCGGTATTGTTCAGCTCGGCAAAGTTAGACGGCAGCTGGCTACGGTGGAACTCGGCCAGCGGCAGACGCCAGAACGGTTCATTCTCTGCCTGCGCGCTCGTCAGCAGACGGTTTGCCAGCGCGTCGTCGAAGCTGAACAGCGCGTGATAGTCGTTACCCAGCGCGGTTTTCGCCGCCCCGGTCAGGGTTGCAGCATCAATCAACAGCTCCGGCTTCTGCGCCGAGGCATCAATAAGGCCGTCCGCCAGCACCAGGCGGCCTTCGGCGTCGGTATTCATCACTTCAACGGTTTTGCCGTTACGATAATGAATAATATCGCCCAGTTTGAATGCGTTACCGCTGACCATGTTGTCAGCACAGCACAGGTACAGTTTCACGCGCTTGTTGAGGCCACGCTGAATAGCGAATGCCAGCGCCCCGGTCACCAGCGCCGCACCGCCCATGTCGGACTTCATTGAGTCCATAAAGGCGCTTTGTTTCAGGCTGTAGCCGCCGGTATCGAATGTAATTCCTTTACCCACCAGGCAGGCATAGACCGGGGCGTTTTTATCGCCCGTCGGGTTATAGTCGAGGGCTAACAGGACTGGCTGACGATCGGAACCACGGCCGACGGTATGCAGCCCGAGGTAATTCTGCTCGCGCAGATCTTCACCTTTGGTAATACGATAAGAGACCTGCTCGCCCGCCACGCCGGACAGCAGATCCACCGCACGCTGTGCCAGTTGCTCAGGGCCAACCTCTTCGGCTGAGGCATTGATAATATCGCGCACCCAGTCGATGATTTTCAGACGACTATCCAGCTCTTTCTGCTCTGCTGCTTCCAGCGTCGCCCACTCCACTTTACGGCTGCCCTTCGGCCCTTTATAGCCCTGCCAGAAGGCCCAGCTGCGATCTGCATCCCAGCCTTCGCCGGCCAGCTGAACGTGTTTAATGCCCAGCCCGTCGATTTTACGCGCCGCGCGCTGGATCAGGGCCAAATCATCTTTACCGTTCAGGTGCAGGGAAATGCCGTCATTGTTGATGCTGTAAGCGGCTTTCTCACCCCAGCGCGCGTCGGCGGGCTGCGTGGAAAGCGTAATTTTCATGGCGTCGGTTGTCATCGTTTTATCCTTTTTTATTAGCCCATGTATGCAAAAGGGCCGCCCGAAGGCAGCCCGACAACTTATTCTGCTTCATCTAACCAGACTAGCAGAATCGCCTCCAGAATTTTTTCATTGGATGCGTTTGGATCGTCATCGAAATCGTCGAGTTCGCAGATCCATTGATGCAGATCGGTAAAACGCACGCTTTTCGGATCGAGATCCGGACGGCTGTCATACAGCGCCTCGCCGATTTCGCGGCTGTCGGTCCACTTCAGTCCCATCTTAATGCTCCCGCGCGTGGTTAATGGTGTAGCGAGGGATCTCGACCACCAGATCGTCGTCGGTGACGAGCGCCTGGCAGCCTAAGCGGCTTTCCGGCTCCAGACCCCAGGCTTTATCCAGCATGTCGTCCTCGTCTTCCGTGCTCTCCGCCAGGGAGTCAAACCCTTCACGCACGATGCAGTGGCAGGTGGTGCAGGCGCACGATTTTTCGCAGGCGTGTTCGATTTCAATGCCGTTGCGCAGGGCAACGTCAAGAATCGTTTCGCCAGTCTCAGCTTCCAGAACTGCGCCATCAGGACAGAGATCCTGATGAGGCAGAAAAACAATCTTTGGCATATTAAACCTCGTCCACGGAGTGACCTTTCAGCGCGCTGCGGACGGACTGGTCCATGCGGCGAGCGGCGAACTCCTGGGTTTGCTTATCAACATTTTTAATGGCTTGTTCTATGGCGTCAGTATCATCGCCTTCGGCTGCGACGCGCAGATGAGCGGCGGCCTCGTCAATCACCTGACGCTCTGCGACGCTTAGCAGCGCGGCATCGGCAGCGAGCGCGCCGGTCAAACTCTCCAGCACGCGCGCGGCTTCGACTTTTTGCTCCGCCAGCATCCGCGCCTGGACATCCTGCGCGGCGTAGCTCATGGAGTCCTGGATCATGCCAGCGATTTCGCTATCGGTCAGCCCGTAGGACGGTTTGACCTGAATGGACGATTCCACGCCAGTAGATTTTTCCATCGCCGTCACGCTCAGCAGACCATCGGCATCGACCTGGAAGGTGACGCGAATGTGCGCCCCGCCCGCCGGCAGCGCCGGAATACCGCGCAGGGCAAAGCGCGCCAGAGAGCGGCAATCCTGCACCAGCTCGCGCTCACCCTGCATGACGTGGATGGACATCGCGGTCTGGCCGTCTTTAAAGGTGGTGAATTCCTGCGCACGGGCCACCGGAATGGTGGTATTACGCGGAATGACTTTTTCGACCAGGCCACCCATGGTTTCCAGCCCCAGCGACAGCGGGATCACATCCAGCAGCAGCATTTCGCTGTCCGGCTTATTGCCGACCAGAATATCCGCCTGGATCGCCGCGCCGATGGCGACGACTTTATCCGGGTCGATTGTCGTCAGCGGCGTGCGGCCAAAGAATTCGCCCACGCGCTCACGCACCAGCGGTACGCGGGTAGAACCGCCGACCATCACCACTTCCAGCACCTCTTCGGCTTCCACGCCCGCATCTTTCAGGGCGCGACGGCAGGCCATCAGGGTGCGCTTAACCAGCGCGGAGATGAGATCGTTAAACTGTGCGCGGGTCACCTCGCCTTTCCAGCCCGCTACCTCAACGGCGGCATGGTCGGCATCGCTCAGCGCGATTTTAGCGGCAATGGCGGCATCGAGAAGCTGGCGCTGTACACGGTCGTCGCTGCGGTCGGCCAGGTTTGCCTGCTCGCGGAAATGATCGGCCAGCAGATGATCGAAATCATCGCCGCCGAGCGCAGAATCCCCGCCGGTGGCCAGCACTTCAAATACGCCACGGCTTAAACGCAGGATGGAAATATCAAAGGTGCCGCCGCCGAGATCGTAGACGGCAATCACGCCCTCTTTACCGGAACCCAGACCGTAGGCAATCGCCGCAGCGGTTGGTTCATTCAGTAAACGCAGAACGTGCAGACCCGCCAGACGTGCGGCATCTTTGGTGCCCTGACGCTGAGCGTCATCAAAATAGGCCGGAACGGTGATCACCACGCCATCCAGTTCACCCGCCAGCGCTTCACTGGCGCGGGCGCTCAGGGCGCTCAGGATATCGGCAGAGATACGCACTGGATTCAGTACGCCCGCAGGCGTTGCGATCATCGGCAGGCCGTTCTCACTGGCCTGAAGCTGATAGGGTAAATGCGGATAACGCGCAGTGATGTCGGCCAGAGAGCGACCCATCATGCGTTTAACGGAGCTGACGGTATTCGCGGGGTCCTGGGCGGCGCGGTCGCGTGCGTCATAGCCCACAACGTGCCCCTGCGTCTGGTAATGCACCACGGACGGCAGTAAATGTCGGCCCTGATGGTCAGGCAGCGTTTCAGCCTGGCCGCTGCGCACGGTAGCGACCAGCGAGTTGGTGGTGCCTAAGTCAATACCCGCCGCCAGACGACGCTGGTGCGGCGCGGCACTCAGACCCGGCTCACTAATTTGTAATAAGGCCATAATTGCTTCCGAAATTAAAAATCGAGCAGCTTTTCTTCGAGTTGTTCTGCTGAGCTTTGCAGTTTATCGAGAAAACGTAGTTTACGCACGGTATCCGCCGCCGCTTCCCACGTCTCACGATCGAGTTGTTCCACCATATGCTGATGGCGGGCGGTATACATGCCCTTCACCCGTTTGATAAAGCCTTCCAGCCGCGCTTCGTCTTTTGCCTGGGCGATTTCATCCAGCTCTTCGCGCAGCTCGAGCTGTTCCATCAGGAAAGCGGTATCGCGCACGGTATGCTGCTCGCTGGCGAGATCGAAACCGTGCAGCGAAAGCAGGTATTCAGCGCGCATCAGCGGATGGCGTAGCGTTTGCCAGGCCTGGTTAATCGTCGCCGATTTCTGCACCGCGGCCAGCTGTTCCGCTGGCGTGCCGCTGGCAAATTTATCAGGATGAAACTGACGTTGCAGATCCTGAAAACGCGTGGTCAGCGCCTGAATATCGACAGGATAGCGAGCGGGTAAACCAAAAAGAGTGAAGTAATCCATAACAATCTTAGGGTTAGCCTGTTAAAACAAACCCCACACGCAGGGTTGCTGCGGTGGGGTTTGTTGATGACACGGGGTTAAACGTTGAAGCTTTCGCCGCAGCCGCACTCGTCTTTTACGTTCGGGTTGGTGAATTTGAACCCTTCGTTGAGACCTTCTTTGACGAAGTCGAGCTGCGTGCCGTCCAGAAATTGCAGGCTCTTGCCGTCGATCACGACTTTAACGCCTTTGTCTTCGAACACGGTGTCTTCTGCCGCCGGCTCGTCAACAAACTCCAGCACATAGGCCATCCCGGAACAGCCGGAGGTTCTCACCCCCAGACGCAGGCCGAACCCTTTACCACGGTTGGTCAGGAAGGTATTTACTCGCGCGGCAGCACTGTCGCTCAGGGTAATCGACATAGAAACCTCTGTTATTTCACTTCACGTTTGCTTTTGTAATCTGCGATAGCGGCTTTGATGGCGTCTTCTGCCAGGATGGAGCAGTGAATTTTCACCGGCGGCAGTTCGAGTTCATCAGCAATGTCGGTATTTTTGATTGCCTGCGCTTCGTCAAGGGATTTTCCTTTCACCCATTCGGTGACCAGCGAGCTGGAGGCGATAGCCGAACCGCAGCCGTAGGTCTTGAAGCGCGCATCTTCAATGATACCGTCATTGTTCACTTTGATCTGCAACTTCATTACGTCGCCACAGGCCGGTGCACCGACCATGCCGCTGCCAACGTTCTCGTCGCTGTTGTCGAAAGAGCCAACGTTGCGCGGGTTCTCGTAATGATCAATAACTTTTTCGCTGTATGCCATGATTGAATTCCTCTTATCTACCGATTAATGATGTGACCATTCGATGCTGTTGATATCCACGCCCTGCTTGAACATTTCCCACAGCGGAGAAAGGTCGCGCAAACGGCCAATGGAGTTACGAACCAGCTTGATGGTGTAGTCAATCTCTTCTTCGGTAGTGAAACGACCTAAAGAGAAACGGATAGAGCTGTGTGCCAGCTCATCGGTCATGCCGAGCGCGCGCAGCACATAAGACGGCTCCAGGCTCGCAGACGTACAGGCGGAACCCGAAGAAACGGCCAGGTCTTTCAGCGCCATAATCAGCGACTCGCCTTCAACGTAGTTAAAGCTGACGTTGAGGATATTCGGTGCGCCCTGCTCAAGGTCGCCGTTCAGGTACACTTCTTCCATGTCCTTCACGCCTTCCCACAGACGGTTACGCAGACCGCGCAGACGCGCCATCTCGCTTTCCATCTCTTCTTTGGCGATGCGATACGCTTCGCCCATGCCGACGATCTGGTGAACCGGCAGCGTACCGGAACGCATGCCGCGTTCATGACCGCCGCCGTGCATCTGTGCTTCGATGCGAATACGCGGTTTACGACGCACGTACAACGCGCCGATGCCTTTCGGGCCATAGATTTTGTGGCCGGAGAAGGACATCAGATCCACTTTCAGCTGGCTCAGGTCGATAGGCAGTTTGCCAACGCTTTGCGTCGCATCAACATGATAGATAATGCCACGTGCACGGCACAGGTCGCCGATGGTCGCGATGTCCTGCACCACGCCGATTTCGTTGTTAACGTGCATGATGGAAACGAGGATGGTGTCGTCACGCATCGCCGCTTCGAGCTCTTTCAGATCGATAATGCCGTTACGCTGCGGTGCCAGGTACGTGATCTCAAACCCTTCACGCTCCAGCTGACGGCAGGTGTCCAGCACGGCTTTATGTTCAGTTTTGCTGGTGATGATGTGCTTGCCTTTTTTCTGATAAAAGTTGGCCGCACCTTTAATCGCCAGGTTGTCAGATTCAGTCGCACCAGAGGTAAAGACGATTTCACGCGGATCGGCACCGACCAGATCGGCAATCTGGTTACGGGCGATATCTACCGCTTCTTCGGCCTGCCAGCCGAAACGGTGTGAACGGGAGGCCGGATTACCAAAGGTCCCGTCTAAGGTCAGGCACTGCATCATTTTCTCGGCAACACGCGGGTCCACCGGCGTGGTTGCGGAGTAGTCGAGATAAATCGGTAATTTCATTGCTCTTAAGCTCCGTACATCACTCATCAATGCAAGGAATCAGGCAACCGGCGAGATAGTTAACCGGGTTAACGGAATTAATGCCCCCGGCCTGATTCAGAATACTTTTTTTGCTCCGCCGTTCAGTTATCTGAGCGACGGGCACTTTTTATTAGGCGCGTAACTTAACGTTGATCTGGTCCTGCGAACGGACGGTGCGCGGCGTCTCAAGGGTATGCTGACGGTCGGACACGTCAAGGATTTCCTGGTTATTCACCAGTTCACCCAGGGTAATGTTATTCAGGAAACCGGTCAGACGGTCGCTCAGATCGCGCCACAGCGCATGGGTCAGGCACTTATCGCCGCCCTGGCAGCCGCCTTTACCCTGACAGCGGGTGGCGTCAACGGATTCATCAACGGCACTAATCACTTCGCCGACGGCGATGCTGCTTGCATCTTTACCCAGCAGGTAGCCACCGCCTGGTCCACGCACGCTGGAAACCAGACCGTTTTTGCGTAGACGGGAGAACAGTTGTTCCAGATAAGAAAGGGAAATCCCCTGACGTTCAGAAATATCAGCCAACGGTACCGGGCCGGATTCGGAGTTGAGCGCAACGTCCAGCATTGCGGTCACGGCATAACGCCCTTTAGATGTCAGTCTCATGTCTTACTTAACCTCAAACCTGGCCCTGCCTGGGCATTTTTATTAAAATCGGGGTGTACTGCATAGCAGGGCCAAGTCTGACATTCCCGACTAAAATGGTCAACTATTTACTTGACTGTTTTAGTCAGGTATTTAACGTTCCGTGCGTTTGGCGCGTCTGTCGTGGCTGTGATGCCGGGTGGCGCTGCGCTTACCCGGCCTACATACATTATGTACGATCCAGCATTACGTACGGAAATTCACCCTCCGTAGGCCCGTGCAAGCGCAGCGCCGCCGGGCAAAGCAACTCTGGGGCCGCGTAGCGTTGTCGCGACAGTCAAACGTCACTCTTCTTTATGCTTCTGCTCAATCGACGCCAGCACCCCGCGCAGGATATTCAACTCCTGGCTTTCCGGGCGCGCGCGGGTGAACAAACGGCGCAGCTTATTCATCACCTGACCCGGATGGCTTTCGCGAATAAAACCGGTCGCCAGCAGCGTTTGCTCCAGATGCCCGTAAAAACGTTCGAGATCGTCTACCAGCGGGTACGGCGTTTCTTCCGGCGCAGCGATATCACCCTTATCCTGCTCCTGAGTGGCCAGCCACGCCATGCGCACTTCGTAGGCGATAACCTGTACCGCCATCGCCAGATTCAGCGAGCTGTACTCCGGGTTGGCAGCAATCGCCACGTGATAATGACACTTCTGTAGTTCGTCATTGGTCAACCCTACGCGCTCACGGCCAAACACCAGCGCCACCGGCGCATGTTCAGCCTCCGCCACGCTTTTCAGCCCGCACTCACGCGGATCGAGCATCGGCCACGGCAGGGTGCGCGAACGGGCGCTGGTACCGACGACCAGACTACAGCCGGTCAGCGCGTCATCCAGCGTTTCTACGATATTGGCATTGCCAATAACATCACTCGCGCCAGCCGCCAGCGCGATGGCCTGCGAGTCCGGTTTGACCAGAGGATTGACCAGCCACAGATTAGTTAATCCCATGGTTTTCATTGCGCGGGCCACAGAGCCCATATTGCCGGTGTGAGAAGTTTCCACCAGCACAATTCGAATATTTTGCAGCATTGTCTTTCTTCGGCTAAAGATTATTCGGGCATATTATCATAAACCGAAGACATAATCCGAATTCGCTGTTATGATATGCGCCGATTTTCCCCGTTCTTTAACATCCAGTGAGAGTAACCGATGCATCCGATGCTGAACATCGCCGTGCGCGCAGCGCGCAAGGCGGGTAACCTGATTGCCAAACATTACGAAACGCCTGATTCCGTCGAAGCCAGCCAGAAAGGCAGCAATGATTTCGTAACCAACGTCGATAAAGCCGCCGAAGCGCTGATTATCGAAACCATTCGCAAATCTTACCCGCAACACACCATTATCACCGAAGAAAGCGGTGAACACGCAGGCGAAGATCAGGATGTACAATGGGTTATCGATCCACTGGATGGCACCACCAACTTCATCAAACGTCTGCCGCACTTCGCGGTCTCCATCGCCGTGCGCATTAAAGGCCGCACTGAAGTCGCGGTGGTCTACGATCCTATGCGTAACGAACTGTTCACCTCCACCCGTGGTCAGGGCGCGCAGCTGAACGGCTATCGTCTGCGCGGCAGCAGCGCACGCGATCTGGATGGCACCATCATTGCTACCGGCTTCCCGTTCAAAGCGAAACAGCACGCTCCTGCGTATATGAAGATCCTCGGTAAAATGTTCACTGAATGTGCCGACTTCCGCCGCACCGGTTCTGCCGCGCTGGATCTAGCCTACGTCGCCGCGGGTCGCGTAGACGGTTTCTTTGAAATCGGCCTGAAGCCGTGGGATTTCGCCGCCGGTGAACTGCTGGCACGTGAAGCAGGCGCGCTGGTATGTGATTTCACGGGTGGTCATAACTACATGATGACGGGCAATATCGTTGCCGGTAATCCGCGTGTCGTCAAAGCGATGCTGGCAAACATGCGTGACGAACTGAGCGAAGCGCTGAAGCGTTAATCGCCTGACCTGGCCCCCGCGTTGTCGGGGGCGGGTTTAAAAGCTGAGACGGTATGGATACCATGATTCTGATAAAGCACTGGAAGCGTTTATTTATTATTTTCGTCCTCGCATTCTGCGCCTTTCTGCTGCCGCGCGTCGCCCTCAACTTCTTTTACTACCCTGATAACCATTACTATGGCTATCGCCCGGCTATTTTCGAGCGCGTCGATTTTACCGCCAAAGACGGTACGCACCTGACGGGCTGGTTTATTCCCTCGACAAAAGGCCATCCTCTCGAGGCGAACGCAACCGTCATTCACGCGCATGGCAATGCGGGCAACATGACCGCCCACTGGCCGCTGGTCAGCTGGCTGCCTGAACGCAACTTCAATGTTTTTATGTTCGATTATCGTGGCTTCGGCGACTCTCAGGGTAAACCGACGCCGGAAGGACTGTGCGATGATACAGAGAGCGCCATTGATTATGTGCGCCAGCGGGAAGATATCGATCCTGAGCGCCTCGTGCTACTGGGACAAAGCCTCGGCGGCAATAACGTCATCGCCGCCGTCGGGCGCGGCGATCGCCAGGGCATTAAAGCGATTGCCATTGATTCGACGTTTCTTTCGTATTCAGCGAGCGCCAGCGATGCCATCCCCGGTATCGGTTTTCTGTTAGATGACGACTATAGCGCGGAGCGATACATCGCTTCACTCAGCCCCATCCCGCTATTACTGCTGCATGGCACCGATGATCATGTTATCGCCACATACCATACAGAAAAGTTGTTTGAGCTTGCCGCTGAACCGAAACAAAAAATCATTATTCCCGGCGGCAAACATATCGACGCGTTTACCTCGCGCCACGGCGATATTTACCGGGATAAACTGGTTGAGTTTTATCTCTCCGCGCTGGCGCATTAAAAAGGACGCAGGCCACGCGCGACGGGTTGTGCGCTGAGCCACATCACCAGCGCCGCGGCGATAAGCACGCCGCCGCCTGCCAGTGCCAGCGTCGCCCAGCCGACCTGCCGCCACAACACCGGCGCTTTATTGTCGCTAAGTTTCACCGCCAGCGAGCGGAAGCTGTGCACCAGCAGCGCCAGCGATGAGATGGTAATCGAGGTGCCCGCCGCCATCGCCAGCGCGGAGAGTACGCCCCAGCTAAAGACGCCGATCACCTTGCTGAACAGCAGCACCATAATTGCCCCGGAGCAGGGGCGCATTCCCATCGACAGCACAATCATTAGCCTGGCCCGCCAGTCATCGCCCGCCTGCCGTTGCTCGGGGGTGGGCAAATGCTGATGTCCGCAGCCGCAATGCGCATGATGCTGATGATGGGGCGTAAACGCGGTAAATTTTGGCCTGCGCAGCAACAGACGCAGTTTTTTCAGCGCCCGCCAGCACAGCAATACGCCCAGTACGCCGACCAGCGCGTAACTGCCCTTCTCCAGCCAGAAGCTGCTGAGGTGTAATTCCCGCGCGGGCAACTGCAACACGGTGAGAACAATCACCACCAGCGCAATCGCCACCAGCCCCTGAAGCAGGGATGCCGCCAGCGTCAGCCCGATGCTCGATTTAAGCTGCGAAGGATGGGTGGCAAGCCAGGTGGTTATTACGATTTTGCCATGCCCCGGCCCCAGCGCGTGCAGTATGCCGTAGGTAAAACTAAACAGCAGCAGCGAAGCCCCGGCCCGCAGCGGACTGGCGGCAACCGCCTGGAGCAGTGCGCTCATCCGCTGGTTTACGTCGCGCTGCCAGATAATGCTTTTGATCATCACCTGCGGCCAGTCATGCCACAGCCACATTGCGCCTGCCAGCGCCAGCAGCAAAAAAAGCGCCAGCGGCCAAAGGTGAAGCCAGCGTCGCCTGCGGCGAACCGGATTTAAAACGAGGGACATTGTAATACCACCTGTTGTGCAAACTGCTTACCCAGATCCATATCCTCCGGCGGTGCATCAGCTTTATCCAGCGACAACGCGTACGCGGTCATTTTTTCATCCGGCTTCGGCGTATGAAGCGTCAGGGTACAGCGTGAGGCATCCTGGCCTGCAAAAGCAATATCGCCTTTCCCGGCGTAGCTCATATCAACGAAGTACGTTGGATCGAAGGTCGAGAAGGTGTACGTTTGCCCGGACAACGGCTGCGGCTCAGCCAGCGGCAGCACAAAGGTCAGCACCGCCTTGTGCCCTTCCCGGGCGAGATGATATTCCGACGGGCGGTTCATGAATTTCACTTTCTGTCCGTTGTGCCACATCTCGCTAAAATAGTGCTGCCCCAGCACGTTAGCCATCACTTCCGCCGCCAGCTTTTTCCAGATTTCATCCCCCGGCTTCGCATCGCCCGCATCATAAAGCAGGTCCGCAGAGGTGATTTCATCCATCGTCCAGCGCATTTTGAGCGCGGTAAATTGCCCGTTTGCGGTTATTGCCTCGCTGCGCATGCTGATAAAACTGTGGGGATGCGCGGCTACAGGTAGCGATAAAAACCCGAAAATGAGCGCCAGGGCGCACGCTTTAACTTTGTTCATGAGCTTCTTACGTGAAAAATTCTGTGACATTCCCCAGCATTCCTTATGGAAAGAGGTCCGGCTGCGCTTTCGCACTGCGATCCTTTAGCTATTCTTATACACAAATCCTTCAGGTTGCATCAGGGCAGTCAATAAAAGCCTTTCTGCAACGTACATGAATACGTTGCACGGGTAAATGCGCCCGACGCCATTTGCAGGATCCCGAGAACATTAACCCGTTAACTGGAACCATACAGATGATGACACTTACCGCTCCACCATCTGTGCTTTCCAGTCCACAGCGCCGGTGTCAGGTGCTGTTGATGCTGTATCTGCCGGGGCACACGATCACCCCTGACTTTATTGGCAGAGTGAATAACGTAGAGAGTGCCGTGACCCGGCAGGATATCGCTGAGGCGAATCAGGAGATCCAGCGTTATCATCGTCTCACCATCAACTCGCAGCCGGACGGTAGCTATCGGATTGAAGGCACCACTCTCGACCAGCGCCTGTGCCTGTTGCACTGGCTGCGCCGGGCGCTGCGACTGTGCCCGCATTTTATCGATCAGCACTTCACGCCCGCACTGAAATCGCAAATGAAAGTGCAGGGTATCGCGCGCACGCTTTATGATGAAACCAATTTGCAAGCGCTGGTCAATCTCTGCGCCCGGCGGCTGGAGCGGCAGTTTGAATGCCGCGACCGGCATTTTCTGCGGCTCTACTTACAATACTGTTTGCTTCAGCATCAACTGGGGCTGTCGCCAGAGTTTAACCCGGCCCAGCAGCTCTGGACGCAGGCGCGGGCTGAGTATATCGCCACCACGGATGTTATTCGCCACTGGCAGCGTCGGGTGACGCAAAAACTTCATACCAATGAGCATCTTTTTCTGAGCCTGCTGTTTATGGTGCTGAGAACGCCGGATCCGTTGCGTGACGCGCATCAGCAGGACAGCCGCCTGCGTCTGATGATTGGTCAGCTTATCACCCGCTTTCAGCAGCTGGCAGGCCGACGTTTCAGTGATGAAGAGGGACTGAGCCGCCAGCTTTATATTCATCTGGTTCAGGCGCTGGATCGTAGCGTATTCGGTATCGGCATCGATAACAGTCTGCCGGAAGAGATCAATCAACTTTATCCACGCCTGATGCGCACCACCCGCGAGGCGCTGCGCTGTCTGGAGGACGGTTACGATCTTCAGTTTACCGATAATGAAGCCGGGCTGATTGCGGTGATCTTCGGGGCCTGGCTGATGCATGAAGACGATCTGCATGAAAAACAGGTACTGCTGCTGGTCGGCGACGATCCGGTGCTGGAGCAGGCGCTTGAGCAGCAGCTGCGCGAGTTGACGCTGTTGCCGCTCAATATTAAATATCTTACGCTTCATGCCTTTCAGACGCAGGGCGCGCCGAAGGAAGTGACGCTGGTGGTCACGCCTTATGTGACGCTTCTGCCGCTGTTTTCTCCGCCGTTAATCCACGCCGAACAGCCGCTCAGCGTGAATCAACGCGAACATATTCAGCAGATGCTGGAATCTTAACGCTGCGCCGCCACGCGGGGGCGCAGCAGCATCGCCGGGAGCGCCAGTAGCGCCATCACCCAGAAAACGCCCTGCTGAAGATGCTGATAGAGGAAACCGGCAAATACGGTCATGACGGCAATGCTGCCGCCCATTGCCACCGCCGAATACATCGCCTGTAAGCGGATAACCTCGCTGCCCTGCCGCGCGGAAATGTAGCGCATCGCCGCAAGGTGGCAGACGGTGAACGTGCCACAGTGCAGAATTTGCGCCACGATAAGCCACGGTAGCGCCGTGGACCAGCCGAGGATCCCCCAGCGCAGCAGACCGCACACGGCGGAAAGCAGCAGCAGATCGCGGGCGCTAAACCGACGAAACACCTTTTTACTCAATGCAAACGTCACCACCTCCGCGACCACGCCCAGCGACCATAAATAGCCCACGGCGGAAGCAGAGTAGCCCGCGCCCTGCCAGTAAATCGCGCTGAAGCCATAATAGGCCGCATGTGCGCCCTGCAAAAAGGAGACACAGGTCAGAAAGCGCCAGTGCTGGACCAGCAGATTACGCCAGGCACCCCACCCTGCCGCCTCCTGCTGACGCTTCTCACCCTGTGGCATAACCGAAGGACGCAACAACATACCGATTAACATCGACGCCACGCCCACGGTAAGCAGCGCCAGAATGGCCTGCGAGTCATACAGGCTGACCAGTTTACCGGTCAGCGCGGAACCAATCACAAACGCGATAGAGCCCCACAGCCGCACGCGGCCATAGTCCATCGTAATTTGCTTTTGCCAGGTGTTTGCCAGCGCATCGGTCAACGGCACCAGCGGCGAGAAGAAGAGGTTGAATCCCACCATCACGACCATCAGCCACGCCACCTGCGTGCCAAACCAGAAGGCCAGTGCGAACACCAGCGTTAACAGCGCCAGTACGCGTAAGGCCATAATCAGACGAGAGGGATCGCTCACCCGCGGCGCAATCAGCAGGCTGCCGAGAAAACGCGCCACCAGCCCTGAGCCAAGCAGCAAACCGATGGTTTCTGGCGTCAGCCCGGTGCCTTTCAGCCAGACGCTCCAGAAGGGCAGAAAAATACCGTAGCTAAAAAAGTAGGTGAAATAACTGAGCGCCAGCCAGCGCGTCGAGTGCAAAACCATGATCCCCTCCCGTGTGGAGGCGATAGTCTGGCGATAAACGGTGCGGCTTGCAACGTTAAGCAACACATTATCAACATTGCTGAAAAACAGGCAAAAAAAAGGCCGCACGAGGCGGCCTTTGCAAACAATAAAGAATCAGGCGTAAACCGGGAAGCGTGCGCAGATATCCAGCACTTTACCTTTGATGCGCTCGATAACCGCGTCATCATTGATATTGTCCAGAACGTCACACATCCAGCCGGCCAGCTCTTTCACTTCAGCTTCTTTGAAGCCGCGACGGGTCACGGCCGGAGAGCCGATACGGATACCGGAAGTGACAAACGGGCTCTTCGGATCGTTCGGCACGCTGTTTTTGTTGACGGTGATGTTGGCGCGGCCCAGGGCGGCGTCAGCTTCTTTACCAGTCAGATTTTTATCTACCAGGTCCAGCAGGAACAGGTGGTTTTCAGTACCACCGGAAACCACTTTGTAGCCGCGGTTCAGGAACACTTCTACCATCGCTTTGGCGTTTTTCGCTACCTGCTGCTGGTAAACTTTGAACTCTGGTTCCATCGCTTCTTTAAGCGCCACGGCTTTCGCCGCGATAACGTGCATCAGCGGGCCGCCCTGAGCGCTGGGGAATACGGCAGAGTTCAGTTTTTTGTACAGCTCCTCATCGCCGCCCTTCGCCAGAATCAGGCCGCCGCGTGGACCGGCCAGCGTTTTGTGGGTGGTGGTGGTCACAACGTGAGCATGCGGAACCGGGTTCGGGTAAACGCCTGCGGCGATCAGTCCTGCGACGTGCGCCATATCGACGAACAGCCAGGCACCGATGCTGTCGGCAATTTCACGCATTTTTGCCCAGTCAACCACACCAGAGTAAGCAGAGAAGCCGCCGATAATCATCTTCGGTTTGTGTTCCTGCGCCTGCTTCGCCATATCTTCGTAGTCAATCTTGCCGGACTCATCAATACCGTAAGGAATGATGTTGTACAGCTTGCCAGAGAAGTTCACCGGAGAGCCGTGAGTCAGGTGACCGCCCTGCGCCAGGTTCATACCCAGAACGGTATCGCCCGGTTGCAGCAGCGCGGTGTAGACCGCGAAGTTGGCCTGAGAGCCGGAGTGCGGCTGGACGTTGGCGTAGTCAGCGCCGAACAATTCTTTCGCGCGATCAATCGCCAGTTGTTCGACGATATCCACGTATTCGCAACCGCCGTAGTAGCGTTTGCCCGGATAACCTTCAGCGTATTTGTTGGTCAGCTGAGAGCCCTGCGCCTGCATTACGCGCGGACTGGTGTAGTTCTCGGAGGCGATCAGTTCAATGTGCTCTTCCTGACGTACTTTTTCTTGCTCCATCGCCTGCCACAGCTCGGCATCATAATCGGCAATGTTCATTTCACGCTTTAACATCCGCATCTCCTGACTCAGCTAACAATTAAAATTGGGCAACGGCGGACAGTATAACCGATTGCCATCGCGATAACAGGTCTTGACAAACGATTTTACGCAAACGATTGGCATGGCGTCATATCAGGGTTTTGGGATTAAAGATCTTACGCCCGGCAATGGAATTCTTTTCAGGTTAAAGGTGCGATTTTTTCACGTCGCAAAGAACCATTTACAAGATAAGGTTATTTTTATAAGATGCATTTGAAATACATATTATAAAGAGGGACGTTGCAATGCTCGATTCACAAACTATCGCTACGGTGAAAGCCACCATTCCCCTGCTGCTGGAAACCGGTCCCAAACTGACCGCGCATTTTTACGATCGCATGTTTGAGCACAATCCAGAACTTAAAGACATTTTCAATATGAGTAATCAGCGTAACGGCGACCAGCGCGAAGCGTTGTTCAACGCCATCGCCGCCTACGCCAGTAATATTGAAAACCTCCCGGCGCTGCTGCCAGCGGTAGAGAAAATCGCCCAGAAGCACACCAGTTTCCAGATCAAGCCGGAGCAGTACGATATCGTGGGCGAGCATCTGCTGGCCACCCTGGATGAAATGCTCAGCCCTGGTCAGGAAGTGCTGGACGCGTGGGGCAAAGCCTACGGCGTGCTGGCGGGCGTTTTTATCAATCGCGAAGCCGAGCTGTATCAGGAGCACGCCAGCAAAACCGGCGGCTGGGAAGGCACGCGAGCGTTTCGCATCGTCGATAAAACGCCGCGCAGCAGCCTGGTCACCAGCTTCGAATTTGAGCCGGTCGATGGCGGTCCGGTCGCCGATTACCAGCCAGGCCAGTACCTCGGCGTCTGGCTGAAGCCAAAAGATTTTCCGTATCAGGAGATTCGTCAGTATTCGCTGACGCGTAAAGGCGACGGCAAGCACTATCGCATCGCGGTTAAACGCGAGGCGGGCGGGCAGGTTTCTACCTGGCTGCATAATGAAGCGAACGTTGGCGATGTCGTCTATCTCGCCGCGCCGGCGGGTGATTTCTTTATGCATGTTGCGCCAGAAACACCCGTTACGCTTATCTCCGCAGGCGTGGGGCAAACGCCTATGCTGGCAATGCTGGATACGCTCGCCCAGAGCAAGCACCCCGCGCCGGTTAACTGGTATCACGCGGCGGAAAACGGCGACGTTCACGCGTTTACCGATGAGGTGATGGCGCTGGGCAATGCCCTGCCGCAGTTTAACGCCCATATCTGGTATCGCCTGCCGACCGAGGCAGACCGCCAGGCGGCCCGTTTTAATAGCGAAGGTTTGATGAATCTGCGTCAGTTGAAAGGGACGCTGAGCGATGCTGAAAGCCAGTATTATCTCTGTGGTCCGGTGGCATTTATGCAGTTCGCCGCGCAACAGCTGATCGAACTGGGCGTGACAAAAGACCACATTCACTACGAATGTTTCGGCCCGCATAAGGTGCTGTAAGCGCCTGAGGTTAATGACAAACCGGGTTTTGCTATTTTGTACGCCGTTTTGCCGGGTGGCGGCTTCGCCTTACCCGGCCTACAAAAAATCTTCAATATCAACAAGTTAACAACACCCGCAGGCCTGTGCAAGCGAAGCGCCGCCAGGCATAACTCCACGGTATAACGTTTGTCATCAATCTGAATTGCTGTAAGCGCTTCTCCCTTGCCAGACCTGCGATAATCATTTTGCCCTTAAGGTTGCCGTCTGGCAGAAATGCGGGCCGGCAAAGCGTGTTATTATTAACGTTTCTATTGATTCGTTAGAGCGACTTTATGCAGCAATCTGTTGTCCGCGTCGGGGAATGGCTGGTCACGCCTTCGGTTAATCAAATCAGTCGTCAGGGACGTCAGATTACCCTCGAACCACGTTTGATCGACCTTCTCATGTACTTCGCTCAGCACCCGGATGAAGTCCTCAGCCGCGATAATATTATTGATAACGTATGGATGCGGACGATTGTCACCAACCACGTTGTCACCCAGAGTATTTCCGAGCTTCGCAAATCGCTGCGCGATGGCGATGAATACAGTCCCGAATATATCGTCACCGTCCCCAAGCGGGGTTATAAACTGACCGCCTCGGTGGTCTGGCCCGACGATTCGGAAATCGCGAACTCGTTTCCGCCAGTTCCGGCCCCCGCCGCGCCTGATGAATTGCCTGCCGCGCCCGTGCCCGCGCCAACCGCGCCCCTTCCCCCGGTGAAAACGAGAAAATCCCGTATCGGCACCTGGCTTTTATTCCTGCTCTCGCTGAGCGCGCTGATGGCGCTGATTTTGATGTCGGTCATTCATCACACGCCGGCGGTGACAAAATCGCGGCTGTTGCTGAATCCCCGCGATATCGATGTACGTTTTGACGGCGGCAACTCCTGTAATAACTGGGTTTCGCAGAAGTCCTATGCCATTGGACTTGGTGGGCTTATCACCACGTCGCTCAACACCTTCTCCACCTATATGGTGCATGACAAAACCAACTACAGCGTCAACGAACCCAGCAGTTCCGGAAAAACGCTGACCATCCGCTTTGTTAACCAGCGCCATTATCGCGCCCAGCAGTGCTTTATGTCGGTACTTCTGCTGGATAACGCTGACGGTTCAACCATGCTGGATAAGCGTTATTTCATTACCGACACCAACCAGATCGCCATCCAGGACGATCTGTTTAACAGTCTGTCGGATGTCCTGACGCAGCCCTGGCCTGAGCGCATGCAGGCGCAACTCGCCCAGTTCCGCGTTCCGCAGCCCACGTCATTGTCCCGTTTATATGAGGCGCGTCAGCTGGCTTTTAGCGGCGATGTACAATCGCTGAATAAAGCCAGTGCGCTTCTGGACACCCTCATTAAACAGTCTCCTGAGTTCACCTATGCCCAGGAAGGCAAAGTGCTGGTGGATGTCCTGCGTCAATCTCAGCAGACGTTCGACCCGCAACAAATGGCGACGTTAAATGCAGAACTGAAAAAGTTAGCGCAAATTCCTGGTATTCAGCAAACCTCTCTGTTTTATAAAGTGCAAACTATTTATCTGCTGGGTAAAGGCGATGTCGATGACGCCTATGATGCCATCAATAAAAGCATTGCGCTGGAGATGTCATGGCTGAACTATGTACTGTTAGGGAAGGTATACGAGATGAAAGGTGAAAATCGCCTGGCGGCAGATGCCTATCTCACCGCGTTTAATTTGCGCCCCGGCGAAAATACCTTGTACTGGATTGAAAATGGCATATTTCAGACGTCCATAGACAAAGTTGTGCCCTACCTTAAGGTTTTTCTTGCGAAAGAATAATGAAAGAATAATGCAAAAGCTGGCATCAGTGAAAAAAATAGTTTAACTGATGCCAGTAAAACGTAATAAAGATGTTATTAAAAATATTCAATGTTAATTTTTGCAACACAAATTCCGCCTGCAACGCACCTCACAACTCTCTGTAAATAAAGAATGTTTATCTTTTCCTGACAGTTTTGTTTATCTTTTTCCTGTTACCTGAAAAAGCTCAAGTTATCACTTTTACGATGTTTGTGTTTATTTCACTTTTACTTTAGGACTTTACTTAGCCTGCTCAGTAATCTTGTCGGCAGTTGGACGGGTCAATGATTATTTATGATTCACCGATCCGGTTCTCAAAATACCGCTGAGGAGATATAAACATGAGTTCTGCTAAAAAAATCGGGCTATTTGCCTGTACCGGTGTGGTTGCCGGTAATATGATGGGGAGTGGGATTGCCTTATTACCCGCGAACCTCGCCAGCATCGGAGGCATTGCCATTTGGGGTTGGGTAATATCTATTATCGGCGCGATGTCTCTGGCTTATGTCTATGCCCGACTGGCGACTAAAAACCCGCAACAGGGTGGCCCGATTGCATACGCTGGTGAATTATCTCCGGCCTTCGGTTTCCAGACCGGCGTACTTTATTACCACGCAAACTGGATTGGTAACCTGGCCATCGGCATTACCGCCGTTTCCTATCTTTCAACCTATTTCCCGATTTTAAATAATCCGATTCCTGCCGGGATCGCCTGTATTGCTATCGTCTGGTTCTTTACCTTTATCAATATGCTGGGCGGAACCTGGGTAAGCCGGTTGACCACCATTGGCCTGTTCCTCGTGCTGATCCCGGTCGTGCTGACCGCGGTTGTAGGCTGGCACTGGTTCGATATCGCTACCTATCACGCGAACTGGAACACCTCTACCACCACCGATCCGCATGCCGTGATTAAAAGTATTCTGCTGTGCCTGTGGGCGTTCGTCGGTGTGGAATCCGCCGCCGTCAGCACCGGGATGGTGAAAAACCCGAAACGTACCGTACCGCTGGCGACCATTCTGGGAACCGCACTGGCCGGTATCGTCTATGTTGCCGCAACTCAGGTGATGACCGGTATGTATCCGGCATCGCAGATGGCCGCGTCGGGTGCACCGTTCGCGCTTAGCGCCTCTACCATTCTGGGCAACTGGGCTGCGCCGCTGGTCTCTGCATTCACCGCCTTTGCGTGCCTGACCTCGCTGGGTTCCTGGATGATGCTGGTCGGTCAGGCAGGTGTTCGCGCCGCCAACGACGGTAACTTCCCGAAAGTGTACGGCGAACTGGATAAAAACGGCATTCCGAAGAAAGGTCTGCTGCTGGCCGCGCTGAAAATGACTGGTCTGATGATCATCATCACCATCATGAACTCCAACGGTGGTAAAGCGTCCGACCTGTTCGGCGAACTGACCGGGATCGCGGTGCTGCTGACCATGCTGCCTTACTTCTACTCCTGCGTTGACCTGATCCGCTTTGAAGGCATCAACGTTCGCAATGCGGTAAGTCTGGTCTGTTCGGTTCTCGGCTGCGCGTTCTGCTTCATCGCCCTGATGGGTGCCAGCTCCTTCGAACTGTCCGGCACCTTTATCGTCAGCCTGATTATCCTGATGTTCTACGGTCGCAAAATGCACCAGCGCCAGAACAGCGAAGACGGTACTGCCGAAGCACTTTAATCACTACTCCCTAATTTCAAGGCTCTTCTCTTCACCTGCCACATTGTCGCGGGAAGGGCCTCCTTTATCTGGAATAAGACTATGTCTATGAACGTTATTGCCATCATGAATCACATGGGTGTCTATTTCAAAGAAGAGCCTATCCGTGAACTGCACCTTGCGCTGGAAAGCCTGAACTTCCGCATCGTTTATCCGAACGACCGCGAAGATTTACTGAAACTGATTGAAAATAATGCCCGCCTTTGCGGTGTGATTTTTGACTGGGATAAATACAATCTCGAACTGTGCGAAGAGATCAGCGCGCTGAACGAGTACATGCCGGTTTATGCTTTCGCTAATAGCTATTCCACGCTGGACGTTAGCCTGAACGATCTGCGCATGCAGGTTCGTTTCTTCGAATATGCCCTCGGCGCAGCAGCCGATATCGCGGCGAAAATTCGTCAGAATACCGATGAATACATCGACACCATTCTGCCGCCGCTGACCAAAGCGCTGTTCAAATACGTTCGCGAAGGTAAATACACCTTCTGTACGCCGGGCCACATGGGTGGTACCGCGTTCCAGAAAAGCCCGGTCGGCAGCATCTTTTACGATTTCTTCGGCCCGAATACCATGAAATCGGACGTGTCGATTTCTGTCTCTGAGCTGGGTTCTCTGCTGGATCACACCGGTCCGCATAAAGAGGCTGAAGAGTATATCGCCCGCGTGTTTAACGCCGAGCGTAGCTACATGGTGACCAACGGCACCTCCACCGCCAACAAAATCGTCGGCATGTACTCGGCACCGGCGGGCAGCACGGTACTGATTGACCGTAACTGCCACAAATCGCTGACCCATCTGATGATGATGAGCGATATTACGCCGATTTACTTCCGTCCGACCCGTAACGCCTACGGCATCCTCGGTGGTATTCCGCAGAGTGAATTCCAGCGTGCCACCATTGAAAAACGCGTAAAAGAGACGCCGAACGCCACCTGGCCGGTGCATGCGGTGATCACCAACTCGACCTATGACGGCCTGCTGTATAACACCGACTACATCAAGAAAACGCTGGATGTGAAATCCATCCACTTTGACTCTGCCTGGGTGCCTTATACCAACTTCTCCCCGATCTATGCCGGTAAGTGCGGGATGAGCGGCGGTCGCGTTGAAGGCAAGGTGATCTATGAAACCCAGTCCACGCACAAACTGCTGGCGGCGTTCTCGCAGGCATCCATGATCCACGTGAAAGGTGATGTCAACGAAGAGACCTTCAACGAAGCCTTTATGATGCATACCACCACCTCTCCGCATTACGGCATCGTGGCCTCTACCGAGACCGCAGCGGCAATGATGAAGGGTAATGCCGGTAAGCGTCTGATCAACGGTTCTATTGAGCGAGCAATTAAGTTCCGTAAAGAGATCAAACGCCTGAAAGGCGAATCCGACGGCTGGTTCTTTGATGTCTGGCAGCCGGAACATATTGATGGCCCGGAGTGCTGGCCGCTGCGTTCTGACAGCGCGTGGCACGGTTTCAAAAACATCGATAACGAACACATGTACCTTGACCCGATCAAAGTCACCATTCTGATGCCGGGTATGAAGAAAGACGGCACCATGGATGACTTTGGTATTCCGGCAAGTCTGGTCGCCAAGTATCTCGACGAGCGCGGCATCATCGTGGAAAAAACCGGTCCGTACAACCTGCTGTTCCTGTTCAGCATCGGTATCGATAAAACCAAAGCGCTGAGCCTGCTGCGTGCGCTGACCGAATTTAAACGCGCGTTCGACCTGAACCTGCGGGTGAAAAATATCCTGCCTTCGCTGTATCAGGAAGCGCCGGAGTTTTATGAAAATATGCGTATTCAGGACCTGGCGCAGAATATTCATAAACTGATTGCGCACCATGATCTGCCGGACCTGATGTTCCGCGCGTTTGAAGTGCTGCCGTCAATGGAAATGACGCCGTATGTCGCGTTCCAGAAAGAGCTGCACGGTGAAACCGAAGAGGTGTATCTCGAAGAGATGGTGGGTCGCGTTAACGCCAACATGATCCTCCCCTATCCTCCGGGTGTTCCGCTGGTGATGCCGGGTGAGATGATCACCGATGCCAGCCGTCCGGTGCTGGAGTTCCTGCAAATGCTCTGCGAAATCGGCGCGCATTATCCGGGCTTCGAAACCGATATTCACGGTGCCTACCGTCAGGCGGATGGTCGCTATACCGTTAAAGTGCTGAAAGAGAATAACAAGTAAGTTGAAACCAGAAGGGAAGCGGTCTGCCGCTTCCCTTCAGACCGCTGACAAAGTGGACTGTCAGGGGAAGCACCGGGATTGGGTTCCCGGAGGGAGGACCCATCCGGTGGTCGCCCCGTGTTCCACGGACGGTTTGTTATCAACCGCCTCGTTTTTTCAAAGTACAAGGAATCGACATGAAAACACCCTCACAACCGCGCGCGATTTATTACATCGTGGCGATTCAAATTTGGGAATACTTCAGCTTTTACGGCATGCGTGCCCTGCTTATCCTTTATCTTACCCATCAGCTTGGCTTTAATGATAGCCATGCCATCGATCTCTTCAGCGCTTACGCTTCTCTGGTTTATGTCACTCCCATTCTCGGCGGCTGGCTTGCCGACCGCCTGCTCGGCAATCGCACGGCGGTTATCGCTGGCGCACTGCTGATGACGCTCGGCCATATCGTGCTGGGGTTAGGCTCAAATTCCGCGCAGAGTTTGTATCTCGCGCTGGCGATTATTATCTGTGGCTACGGCCTGTTTAAATCCAATATTAGCTGTCTGCTGGGCGAGCTTTACGCCCCGGACGATCCCCGACGCGACGGTGGATTTTCCCTGCTCTACGCAGCCGGGAATATCGGCTCCATCGCAGCCCCTATCGCCTGCGGGCTGGCGGCGCAATGGTACGGCTGGCACACCGGCTTTGCGCTGGCAGGCATTGGCATGTTCATTGGCCTGATGGTCTTTATTAGCGGTCATCGCCATTTTCGCCATACGCAACATGTTAATCGCCCGGCGCTGCGAACGGTTAAATTTTCCCTGCCGGTCTGGAGCTGGCTGCTGCTGGCGCTGTGCATCGCGCCGCTGTTGTTTACCCTGCTGCTAAAATACGATGCGGCTGGTTATTTGCTGATGCTGGCAAGCGCTGTCGCCGCCGGGATCGTGGCGCGCATTATGTTCAGGTTTCCTCAGCACCAACGCGCGCTGTGGCAAATCGTTCTGCTGATGTTGACCGGGACGCTGTTCTGGGTGCTGGCCCAGCAGGGTGGCAGTTCGATTAGTTTGTTTATCGATCGCTTTGTGAATCGTCACTGGCTGAGTTTTGAGGTGCCAACGGCGCTGTTTCAGTCGGTGAATGCGGTGGCGGTGATGGTCGCAGGCGTCGTTCTGGCATGGCTGGTCAGCCCTCAGACCTCGGTGCTTCGCGTGTGGCTGAAATTTGCGGTCGGGTTGGTGCTGATGAGCGCGGGTTTCCTGCTGCTGGCCCTGAATGCCCATAGCGCTCAGCTGCACGGACAGGCATCAATGGGGTTGATGATTACCGGACTGGCGCTAATGGGATTTGCCGAGCTGTTTATCGATCCGGTGGCGATGGCGCAGATCACCCGGCTTAATCTGCCCGGCGTGACAGGGGTGCTGACCGGGATTTATATGCTGGCCACCGGCGCAGTCGCCAACTGGCTGGCCGGAATCGTCGCCCAACAAACCACCGAATCGCAAATCAGCGATGTTGCAGTGGCCGCTTACGGACGCTTTTTCTGCCAGATGGGAGAATGGACGCTGGTCTGCGTGGGATTGATGATTGCGATCGTTGGCATCCGCTGGCTAGGGGGCCGTGCGGTGCGGGTTCGCTGCCAGTAGCTGCGGCGTGGCTATGCCCGGTGGCGCTGCGCTTACCGGGCCTACGGGTTACGTGCAACTCGTTGATATGGCAGATTTTGTAGGCCGGGTAAGGCGCAGCCGCCACCCGGCATAGTGCTCCGGAGCGAGAGTGAGTTGGTTGACGCTTACTCTCGCCGTCCAGCAGGCCACCTGTCAGATCGCTGCGTCGTCTTCTTCGCCGGTACGGATACGCACCACACGTGCCACGTCAAAGACGAAGATTTTACCGTCGCCGATTTTTCCGGTCTGCGCGGTGCGGATGATGGTGTCCACACAGGTATCGACAATATCGTCGGTAACCACAATTTCAATTTTCACTTTCGGCAGAAAATCCACCATGTATTCCGCGCCACGATACAGTTCGGTGTGGCCTTTTTGCCGGCCAAAACCTTTGACTTCCGTTACTGTCATTCCGGTGATGCCGACTTCGGCCAGCGCTTCACGCACATCATCCAGTTTGAAAGGTTTGATAATCGCATCGATCTTTTTCATGGTGTTCCCTGGAAACGTTGTCTGGTTTATTCGCGTAAACGGTTGCTCACCGTATCATATCTCAGTCCCGGAAGGCGCGACAAATTACTCTTTAAAGTCGTTAGCATCCAGTTCATGACGCGAAAGCAGTTTATAAAATTCGGTGCGGTTACGCCCTGCCATCCGCGCCGCATGCGTGACGTTACCTTTGGTGATTTGCAGCAGCTTGCGCAGGTAGTTGAGTTCGAACTGGTTACGCGCATCGGCAAAGGTGGGCAGCGCCGTGTTTTCGCCCTCCAGCGCCTGCTCCACCAGCGCATCGCTAATCACCGGCGATGAGGTGAGCGCCACGCACTGTTCAATCACGTTGACCAGCTGGCGCACGTTTCCCGGCCAGCTCGCCGTCATGAGCCGCTTCATGGCATCGGTGGAAAAAGCACGCACGAAAGGCTTATGCCGATCGGCTGAAAGCCGCAGCAGATGATTCGCCAGCAGCGGGATATCTTCGGTACGGGCAGCAAGCGTTGGGATCTTAAGGTTTACCACGTTGAGGCGATAGAAGAGATCCTCACGAAACTCACCGCGCGCCATTGCTTTTGGCAGGTCGCGATGGGTGGCAGAGATAATGCGCACGTCAATGTCGAGATCGCGGTTGCTGCCCAGCGGACGAACCTTGCGCTCCTGAAGCACGCGCAGCAGTTTGACCTGTAATGGAATCGGCATATCGCCAATTTCATCCAGAAACAGTGTGCCCCCCTCTGCCGCCTGAAACAGCCCTTCACGGTTACTGACCGCCCCGGTAAACGCCCCGCGCGCATGGCCGAAAAGCTCGGATTCAAGCAGTTGTTCCGGCAGCGCGCCGCAGTTAATGGCGATAAAAGGCTGACCACTACGCGGGCTGGCGTTATGAATCGCCTGGGCGAAAACCTCTTTCCCGGTACCGCTCTGACCATTAATTAATACGCTCACGTCTGACTGGGCGACCATTCGCGCCTGCTCCAGCAAGCGCAGCATCACCGGACTGCGGGTGACAATGGATTCCCGCCAACGCTCGTCAGTATTTGGTGCCGAGTGTTCCAGCGCATCGTTAATCGCTTTATAGAGGGCGTCTTTATCTACCGGCTTGGTCAGGAAACTGAAAACGCCCTGTCGGGTCGCGGCGACCGCATCCGGAATCGAGCCGTGGGCGGTGAGAATAATCACCGGCATGCCTGGCTGGAGCTTTTGAATGCCGGCGAAGAGCTGCATGCCGTCCATCTCATCCATCCGCAGATCGCTAATCACCAGATCGACTTTCTCGCGGTTGAGTACGCGTAAGCCTTCCTGGCCGCTTTCCGCCGTCACCACGCTGAATCCCTCGCTGGTCAGACGCATGCCCAGCAGTTTTAGGAGTCCGGGGTCGTCATCCACCAGTAAAAGGTGTGCAGGCTTACGGCTTATCATGGCTATCCTCGTCGGCAGGCTGATTCTCTTTAGGCTCGGCGGGTTTATCGCCAGCATGGCTGGCGTCTGAACTGAAATTGCCCGCAGGTTTACGGGAGGAAAGCTGACGTTCGATATCGGTCAGGCTCTCCAGTTTGCGGGTAGTGGCATCGAGTTGGCTTTGTAAGAACTGCTGCTGCTGGCGCAGGGTATCCAGCTCCCCGTCGGTAGACTGTTGCAGTTTACTGTAGCGGTAACGCTCCTCCGAAAGCTGCAACTGTAATGCCTGACTGTCGCGCCAGAGCTGATACATCGGACGCACCTGCGCCGGAATTTGCGGGCTTAAGGCGTCCAGACGGGTCACGCTGTCCCGCCGTTCAACCGGGGTGATTCTGGCATTAGCCAGCATGATCCCGCGCCGGAAAGCATCCTGCCAGGTGTCATCTGAATAGGTTCGCGCCTCGGATCTCGCCTGTTGAGGAGAAAGGCGTTCCGCGCAGTCAATGCCACGCAGCCAGTAAAGCGGATTTTTATCACTTTCGGCATTGCTTGTCGCCCAGATGTTTGCGCAGTCAGTTGAGAGAAAATCAGCAACCTGACTCTGGGGAATTTTGGTCTCGGCTTTATCCAGCGCGCGGTGCGGTAAATGCGAGGAGCAACCAGCCAGCAGCAGGCAGGAAAAAGGGAGCGTCAAAAAACGGCGGGGAAAAGCTGCATGATAAAGACGTGCCAGAATGTGTGACATATTCACCAGATTTATATTCATTGTAGGTTGTCCGGCCCCGACACGGGAAGTTCGATGCGAAAACAGACGTTGCCCGTACTTTCATCAACGAGATGAAGTTCGCCATGCATCCTGCGAATACAGTCACGGGCGATACTCAGGCCCAGTCCACTGCCTTTAACCGCGCCTTTACGCTGATGGCTGCCCTGATAAAACGGCTCGAAAATCATCGCTTTTTCAGCATCCGGGATCGGTGTGCCGGTATTACTCACTTCAATGCGCACCCGGTTATCATAGCGCTGACTGCGAATGTAAATGTTACCGGATTCATTGCCATAGTGCACCGCATTCGAATAAAGATTATCCAGCACGCTCATCAATAGCATCGGCTCTGCCAGGCAGGCGGGTTCATCAAGCGTGACGCTGGTTTGCATCATTTTTGCCCGCGCCGGAAGACTGTGCGCCGACATCACCATGTCGACCAGCGGGGCAAGATCGACATGCTCAAGTTCGATGGCGCTGTCCGCCAGTTTACGATTGTAATCAAGCAATTGCTCAATTAGCTTTTGCAGGTTACGGCTACTGTCATCAAGGATATTCACCACTTCGACCTGCTCTGCGGTAAGCGGCCCAACCACCTGATCGGCTAACAGTTCGGTGCCTTCACGCATGCTGGCCAGCGGCGTTTTCAATTCATGGGAGAGATGACGTAAAAACTGGTGACGTTGCGCTTCGAGCCATGACAGGCGTTCGCTTAGCCAGATAATGCGTTGACCCACGGAGCGTAGCTCGCGCGGTCCGCGAAACACCACGGTGTTGCCCAGCGAGCGGCCTTCTCCCAGACGGTTGATCATACGCTCAATGCCTTTCACCGGTCCAATGATCATCCGGGTAAATAGCAGCACCATCAGCAGGCTAACCAGAAAGAGGAGCAGCGCCTGCCAGCCAAAAAACTGGCCGCGTTCGGCGATTTCCTGCTGGAGCTGCTGACCACGAGAAAAGACAACGGCACGCGTGGCCTGCACCATATCGGTATTGGCGCTGGCGAAGGCTTCTAACTGGCGGGCGGATTGGGTCGTGGGGCCATTATTGAGACACTGTAACTGGGCCAGCGCGTTGAGATCCTGACGCAGAACCTGGTAGAGCTTGTCATCCGGTAGCACACCAGCGTGGGCATCCAGCATGTCGATGTAGCGCTTACGCTGCCCCTGATACACCCGTGCCAGAGTAGGATCGTCGAGCACGCAATACTGGCGATAGCTGCGTTCCATCTCCAGCGCCGCATTGATCATCGCCTCGCTACGACGCGCGTCAATCAACGTGGTGCGGTTGGTCTGCGCGGCCTGCGCGCTAAGCGCGTTCAGGCTTTGCCACGCCTGCCATGCCAGTACCAGTAGCGGCAGCAGGATCAGCAAAAACGCCAGCATAACCAGTTGTCGTAGTGAACGAGGGAAAATGGACCAGCGCTTCAAGGTGTTACTCTCATCAGACCCGAATAGGGCGATGCTAACTGAGGCGGAAGGCAGATACAATAAAGCCGGGTATTAACCCGGCTTTATTATGTAATAAGGCGGTGCCTAACTCGACGTTTCGCCCGATGGTTGATAAAGCGCAAGGCTATTATCAGAAGCTGGACGGCAGGCACCTTGTTGTGCGTCATTCGAGGTTTATGTAGCGCTTCCCGGAGGGGCTGACATAAGAAGGTGAATGAGCCACTGGTCTGTATTATGCAGCATATGTGCCATCTTTAAAAACTATTTGTTATTGCTATGTTTTAAAAGGAATTTATATAAAATAAGTGTGCTTATCAGGACGATGGTTTTTCGCTCAAAGTGTCGCCAAAAAACAACACCTGGGAATATCATATTTTTTATATTATAAAATCAAAGAGTTAAGTGTCGCTATCTGGAGACAGACCTTAAGCACAATGTCGGGTTTTGCAGACACCTTTGATCGATTCTTCGCTATAAAAAAGCCGGGCGTTACGCCCGGCTTTTGTTGGCTGATACAGTGCCCCACCGCTCTGCCGGGTGGCGCTGCGCTTACCCGGCCTACGTTTTTTACGCGCTGAACGCCAGAGCGCCAGGTTGATTGTAGGCCCGCGCAAGCGAAGCGCCGCCGGGCAAAGTAGCACAATTTCAGCGCCTGCCTGACGGTATTGCCGGACGGCGGCTACGCCTTACCCGGACTGAATCACCCAAGCTGCTTGCGTGCGTTGCGGAAAATACGCATCCACGGGCTGTCCTCGCCCCAGTTTTCCGGATGCCATGAGTTACTGACGGTGCGGAAAACACGCTCCGGGTGCGGCATCATGACGGTAACGCGCCCGCTTTCGCTGGTGACGGCGGTAATGCCGTTTGGCGAGCCATTCGGGTTCGCCGGATAGGTTTCAGTCACCTTACCGAAATTGTCCACGTAGCGCAGCGCTACCAGCCCTTTGCTCTCAAGCGTCGCCAGATGCGCCGCATCACGCACTTCCACACGCCCTTCCCCGTGTGACACGGCAATTGGCATCTGCGATCCCACCATGCCCTGTAACAGCAGCGACGGACTTTGCATCACTTCCACCAGACTGAAACGGGCCTCGAAGCGATCGGAGTGGTTACGCACGAAGCGCGGCCACTGTTCGCTGCCGGGGATCAGCTCGCGCAGGTTCGACATCATCTGGCAACCGTTGCAGACGCCAAGTGCCAGCGTTTGCGGACGGTGGAAGAACGTCTCGAACTCATCGCGCACGCGGTTATTAAAAAGAATGGATTTGGCCCAGCCTTCCCCCGCGCCCAGCACATCACCATAGGAGAAGCCGCCACAGGCCACTAACGCCTGGAAGCTCTCCAGCCCGGTACGCCCTGCCAGCAGATCGCTCATATGCACATCAATGGCATCAAAACCCGCACGGTGAAACGCCGCGGCCATTTCAACATGCGAGTTGACGCCCTGCTCGCGCAAGACGGCCACTTTTGGACGAGCACCGGTGGCGATGTAAGGCGCGGCAATATCCTCATTGAGATCAAACGAGAGCGTGACGTTGAGACCCGGATCGTTGTCGTGGCGCTTTGCCTCGTGTTCCTGATCGGCACATTCCGGGTTGTCGCGCAGGCGCTGCATCTGCCAGGTGGTTTCCGCCCACCACAGGCGCAGTGTGGTACGGCTTTCGCTAAAGACCGCCTGCTCACCCGCAGTGATGACAAAACGGTCGCCCGGCACCGCCTGACCCAGATAGTGAACACAATCGCCGAGACCGTGCGCGTTTAGCACGCCCTCCACCGCCTCACGCTCTGCGGCACGTACCTGAATGACCGCGCCCAGTTCTTCGTTGAACAGCGCCGCCAGGCGATCCTCACCGAGGCTGGCAATATCAGCCTCAATGCCACAGTGACCGGCAAAGGCCATTTCCGCCAGCGTAACCAGCAGGCCGCCGTCGGAACGGTCGTGGTAAGCCAGCAACTGACGCGCCGCCACCAGCGCCTGAATGGCATCGTAGAACCCTTTAAGCTGCTCAACGCTGCGCACATCGGCTGGCGTATTACCTAACTGACGGTAAACCTGCGCCAGTGCCGTGGCACCCAGCGCATTATGACTTTTACCCAGATCGATCAGCAGCAGGGCGTTATCTTCCACCGAAAGCTGTGGCGTAATGGTCTGACGCACATCTTCTACGCGGGCAAACGCGGTGATCACCAGCGACAGCGGCGAGGTCATTTCGCGCTGTTCGCTGCCTTCCTGCCAGCGGGTTTTCATCGACATGGAGTCTTTACCCACCGGGATCGTCAGCCCTAACGCCGGACACAGTTCTTCGCCCACCGCTTTTACTGCTTCATACAGACCGGCGTCTTCGCCCGGATGCCCGGCAGCGGCCATCCAGTTGGCGGAGAGCTTAATGCGCTTGATGTCGCCGATTTGGGTGGCGGCAATATTGGTCAGCGCTTCGCCGACCGCCAGACGCGCAGACGCGGCGAAGTCCAGCAGCGCCACCGGCGCACGTTCGCCCAGCGACATGGCTTCACCATAGTAGCTGTCGAGGCTGGCGGTGGTGACCGCGCAGTTAGCTACCGGTATCTGCCAGGGGCCGACCATCTGATCGCGCGCCACCATGCCGGTCACGGTACGGTCGCCAATCGTCACCAGGAAGGTTTTCTCTGCCACCGTTGGCAGATGCAGGACACGATTCACCGCCTCCGCGACGGTAATGTTCTGGCGATCAAAAGCATCGCCCGCCGCTTTACGCGTCTGTACGTCGCGGGTCATTTTCGGTGTTTTACCGAGTAGCACATCCAGCGGCAGATCGACAGGCTGATTATCGAAGTGACGGTCATTCATCGTCAGATGCAGCTCTTCAGTCGCTTCACCGATCACCGCATACGGCGCACGTTCGCGCTGGCACAGTTCGTCAAACAGTGAAAGCTGGTCAGCCGCCACCGCCAGTACATAGCGCTCCTGCGATTCGTTACACCAGATTTCCAGCGGGCTCATGCCGGGTTCATCGCTGAGCACATCGCGCAGTTCGAATTTTCCGCCGCGCCCGCCGTCGCTGACCAGTTCAGGCATGGCGTTAGACAACCCGCCCGCGCCTACATCGTGAATAAAGAGGATCGGGTTAGCGTCGCCCAGCTGCCAGCAACGGTCGATCACTTCCTGACAGCGCCGTTCCATCTCCGGGTTATCGCGCTGCACGGAAGCAAAATCAAGATCCGCATCAGACTGACCCGAGGCCATTGATGACGCCGCCCCGCCGCCCAGGCCGATATTCATCGCCGGACCGCCGAGGACGATCAGCTTCGCTCCGACCACGATCTCGCCTTTCTGCACGTGATCGGCACGGATATTACCGATCCCACCGGCCAGCATGATCGGCTTATGGTAGCCGCGCAGCTCTTCACCGTTGTGGCTATTGACCTTCTCTTCGTAAGTACGGAAGTAGCCGTTCAGCGCCGGACGGCCAAATTCGTTGTTAAACGCCGCGCCGCCCAGCGGGCCATCGGTCATGATATCCAGCGCGGTGACAATACGTTCCGGCTTGCCGAAATCTTCTTCCCACGGCTGTTCGAAGCCGGGAATACGCAGGTTAGAAACGGAGAAGCCCACCAGCCCGGCTTTAGGTTTCGCACCGCGCCCGGTTGCCCCTTCGTCACGGATTTCACCGCCTGAACCGGTTGCCGCACCGGGCCACGGAGAGATCGCCGTGGGGTGGTTATGGGTTTCGACCTTCATCAGGATATGCGCATCTTCCTGGTGGAAGTCATAGCGCCCGGTTTTATGGTCGGCAAAGTAGCGGCCCACCGCCGAACCTTCCATGACCGCGGCATTGTCTTTATACGCCGACAGCACGAAGTCCGGGGTTTTCTCAAAGGTGTTTTTGATCATCTTAAACAGCGATTTCGGCTGCTGTTCGCCGTCGATGACCCAGTCGGCGTTAAAAATCTTATGGCGGCAGTGCTCGGAGTTGGCCTGCGCAAACATATACAGTTCGATATCGTTCGGATTGCGGCCCAGTTTGCTGAAGGCAGCGTGCAGATAATCAATTTCATCATCCGCCAGCGCCAGCCCGAGGCGCAGGTTAGCGTCAACCAGAGCCTGACGCCCTTCCCCCAGCACATCGACGCTGGTCACTGGTGTCGGCTGGTGATGAGCAAACAGCTGTTCCGCTTCTTCCTGCGAGGTAAACACGGTCTCCATCATGCGATCGTGGAGTTCTGCGGCAACCGTCTGCCACTGTTCAGCCTTCAGCGTTGACGCTTCGACATAATACGCCACGCCACGTTCAAGGCGGTTAATCTGCTGTAAACCACAGTTGTGAGCGATGTCGGTGGCTTTAGAAGACCAGGGAGAGATGGTGCCCGGACGTGGCGTCACCAGCAGCAGTTTTCCTGAAGGGGTATGACTATTGAGATGCGGGCCGTAGGTCAGCAAACGCTCAAGTTGGGCGTGCTCTTCCGCTGTCAGCGGCGCGTTAAGATCGGCAAAATGGACATACTCAGCGTAAAGGGTGCTTACCGGCAGGTTGAACGCCTGAAAGCGTGCCAGCAGTTTGTTAATTCGGAATGCCGACAGTGCAGGCGAACCACGCAGAATTTCCATCATAATCTCTCGTCTTCTCAGTTTTCAGTGTGCGCAAGGGGGGAAAACGGGCGTCATTATAAAGAATAGTGAGCCATGACGAAACCGTTTGCGTCGAAATAAAATGCCGCCGCATTTTTAACATTCAGTGTGGCACATGGCCTGAAAAAGTTGCCAGACGGCGTAATGTTAAGCAAAATGCCGCTCTTTCTGAAACATCCGCTCACATTATACGGGCCGAGAAACCTCAGGGTCAGGCACAGCGAAGAGAATTAACTATTTGAAAAAATTAAAGATTAATTACCCGCTGTTGGGCATTGCTGCGCTGCTACTGTTCGTCGCCCTGTCAGCCGCATTTGTCTGGCATCACTGGCCGGAAAACCGTATTGCAGCGATAAAGGCGCGCGGCGAACTGCGTATCAGTACCGTCACCTCGCCGATGACCTATATCAACATTAACGGCAAAGTCGAAGGTTTTGATTACGAGCTGGCGCAGCAGTTTGCCGACGAGCTTGGCGTGCGCCTGAAAGTGACGGTCAGGCCAACCATCGGTCAACTGTTTGATGACCTTGATAACGGTAAGGCCGATATCCTGGCCGCCGGTCTGGTATGGAACAGCGAACGGGCAAAACACTATCAGCCCGGTCCACCCTACTCCTCTGTTTCACAGCAGCTGGTTTACCGGGTGGGAAACAGCCGTCCACGATCGCTGGCGGCCATTGATGCCAGCCAGCTCACCATTGCCCCGGGTCATGCGGTCATCAACGATCTGCGTGAGCTGAAGGCCAGGAAGTTCCCGGATCTTAACTGGACGGTCGACGATAAACGTAGCAGCCAGGTGCTGATGGAGGATGTGGTTGCGGGGCGGATTGACTATACCATTGCCGATTCCGGGGCCATCAGCCTCTTCCAGCGCGTCCATCCGGAACTGGCGGTGGCGCTGGACGTGACCGATGAACAGCCTGTCACCTGGTTTAGCGTGCAGGATGACGATAAAACCCTGTCCGAGGCGATGCGCGTTTTCTTTGGTAAGACGAGCACAGAGGGAGTTATTGCGCGTCTGGAAGAGAAGTATCTCGGACACGGCCAGGATTTTGACTATGTTGATACCCGCTCATTCCTGCGGGCGATTGACAGCACCCTGCCGGATTTCCAGCCGCTATTTGAGAAGTATGCTGACAGTATTGACTGGCGTTTACTGGCCGCCATTTCTTATCAGGAGTCGCACTGGGACCCGCTGGCGACGTCGCCAACCGGGGTACGCGGCATGATGATGCTGACCCGCAATACGGCGCAAAGCCTGGGCTTAAGCGATCGTACCGATGCCGAGCAAAGTATCAGCGGCGGGATGCGCTATCTGCGGGAGCTGATCGGCAAGGTGCCGGAGACCGTCCCGGAAAACGAACGGATCTGGTTTGCGCTGGCGGCATACAATATGGGCTACGCGCATATGCTGGATGTCAGGGCATTAACCGCAAAACAAAATGGCAATCCCGATAGCTGGGCAGAGGTCAAACAACGTTTACCGCTGCTCGCTCAGAAACCCATTTACAGCAGCCTGACCTATGGTTATGCGCGGGGACATGAAGCCTACGCGTTTGTGGAAAACATCCGTAAGTATCAAATCAGTCTGGTGGGCTATTTGCTGGAGAAAGACCGGTTAACGGAAAAAGCGCTTCAGCTTTCGCGGGCCTATCCGGTGGTGCCTGCCGATACGCTGGTACAGGAAGCGCCGCCTGTTGTTCCGTTCTTATCGATGCTCAACAAGAACGCTACGTCTGCGAAAGCACCGATTCTGACTGAAGGTGCACGGCGCTAGCTCTGCCCCTTCTCTGCCTGCTTGAGAGCTTTCTTGACCTGCCGGCGATGACGGAAAAAATCGCTGAGCAGCGCGGCGCATTCTTCCCCCAGCACGCCCTCGGTAAATTCAACCCGGTGATTCATGCCGGGATGATGCAACACATCCATTAACGATCCGGCGGCCCCGGTTTTAGCGTCACGTGCGCCAAACACCAGGTGCCCGATACGGCTATGGACCATCGCCCCGGCGCACATTACGCACGGCTCCAGCGTGACATACAGTGTGGTATCGACCAGACGATAGTTTTGTAGCACCAGTCCGCCCTGACGCAGCGCCATAATTTCCGCATGCGCGGTCGGATCGTGACGCCCTATCGGCCGGTTCCAGCCCTCGCCTATGACCTGATTATTATGAACCAGCACCGCCCCGACCGGCACTTCGCCCTCGTCCCAGGCCCGTTGAGCCAGCGTCAGCGCGTGGCGCATCCAGTGTTCATGATTCAGTTCGTGGTCGGACAAAGCGGACACTCCAGAGAGAAAAGCGGGGCGCATTATACACAGCCGTTATCTTTTAAACACCCTTCTCATTCGAGTTGCTGGAGCGTACCGAGCGGCGTGACGCGCCAGCGGTGCTGGCAGAAATAGAGCAAGGGGTTATCCTGTTTGCTGTCGCTGTAGCCGCTGTACAAGCGCAGCGGCGTACCGATGCGGCGCTCCAGTTGCGCGACCTTTTCATGGCCCAGGCAACGCATGGTCAGCACCCAGCCTCCATTACGCCGGGCGATCTGACTGGCGATAAGGTTAACTCTCGGCAGCCAGGGTGTATCAATGTAGACCTGCTCCACCAGCGGCTGTGGCGAGCCGGTGATTAACCAGACGTCGGCATCGGTACTGGTCAGATAGTCGGTTAACCGATTATGTACCACGGGAAAAGCAGTGACGTGCTGGCGAAACCAGGCGACAAACTGGCTTTCCAGCCGTTTTAAGCGCGCTTCGCTGTGACCGAAGGTGCAGCCCCACAATAATAAGCTCATCGGCCAGCGCGCGGCGCGGCCTTTGACCAGCAGCGCGATGCCGATGACCGGGAGTAAAGGCAGGACAAGCAGCGCATTTAAGGGTTGATGGCGCAGAAGATAGCGCAAGAAACTGCCGAACATATCCTGCTGATGCAGCGTTCCATCAAGATCAAAAAATACGACGCGACGCTCATTAGTTGCCAAACCTTACTCCTCAGGATCTTAAGCTGCGATCGCCTGACCGCAATATGCCAGACGGTAAACACTTTAATTAGCCTAACAGATAGATCCTGATTTTTCCGGTCCTGAGCGTCACAAGTTCCTGCTGTCAGCCGTTAACGGGCTTCCAGCGCGGCACGTAAAAAACCGCGATGCTCCTCAAGCCGGTCGCGAGCACTTGCGGAATCCAGGCCTGTCAGCACCATCAGGATCGCCGGTTTCACCTCATGATCGGTCTGTTGTAACACCTGTTCCGCCTGTGCGCGCTCAACGCCGGTCGCTTCCATCAGCATTCGGCAGGCGCGGTCGACCAGCTTGATGTTAGAGGCTTTCATATCCACCATCAGGTTCTGATATACCTTGCCAAACTTCACCATCGCACCGGTCGAGATCATATTCAGCACCATTTTCTGTGCCGTACCGGATTTCAGGCGCGTAGAGCCAGTCAGCGCTTCCGGGCCAACAACCGGAGAAATCGCAATGGCGGCTTCGCTGGCAATCGGCGAGGCGGGATTGCAGGAGATGGCGACGGTCGTGCAGCCGGTGGCTTTTGCATAGCGCAGCCCGCCAATCACGTATGGCGTACGCCCGGAAGCAGCAATGCCAACCACCAGATCCTCTGCGGTCAGATTAAGCGCTTTCAAATCCTCTTCGCCGAGTTGCAGGCTATCTTCCGCGCCCTCCACCGCTTTCAGCAGCGCGCCGGGGCCACCGGCAATCAGTCCCACCACCAGACCGTGCGGCACGCCAAATGTCGGAGGACATTCGGACGCATCCAGTACGCCCAGGCGACCGCTGGTACCCGCGCCCATATAGATAATGCGTCCTCCCGCCTGTAGCGCCATTGCTGCCGCATCGACGGCTTTTGCCACCTCATCCAGCACGGCCGCTACCGCTGGCGCGACCTGTGCATCTTCGTGATTCAGTAAACCAACCATTTCACGCGTCGATACCCCGTCCAGCGCCATCGTCCGCGCGTTACGGGTTTCAGAAATCAGCGAGCCAAGATTCATTTTGTCCCTCCAGAATATTTAATTCATAATAACCTGACTATATTGGAATATAATATTCAGACAGGCGAGCTTTTTTTCGTCAAAAACCTGTTATTCGCTGGAGAAGTTATGAACTGTTTGAGCCGTATTCGTCAGCGTTATCCGGCGCTGGCCCAGAGCGATAAAAAGCTGGCAGATTTTTTACTTTCACACCCCAATGAAGCCCGGCATTTCAGCTCGCAGCAGCTTGCTCAGGAAGCGGGCGTCAGTCAGTCCAGCGTGGTGAAATTTGCACAAAAATTAGGCTTTAAAGGTTTTCCGGCCCTCAAGCTGGCGATTAGCGAAGCGCTGGCCAGCCACTCTCTTCCTCCTTCAATGCCGGTGCATAACCATATTCGCGGAGACGATCCCCTGCGTCTGGTGGGTGAAAAACTGATTGCCGAGAAACTCGCGGCGATGCACGCCTCGCTGGATATCAACAGCGAAGACAAGCTTCTGGAGAGCGTGCAGATGCTGCGCGGCGCACGACGGATAATCCTGACCGGCATTGGTGCCTCCGGTCTGGTGGCGCGAAATTTTGGCTGGAAGCTGATGAAAATTGGCCTGAATGCGCTTATTGAGCTGGATATGCACGCCCTGCTGGCAGTGGTACAGGCGATGTCTCCCGACGATGTGCTGCTGGCGATTTCCTATACCGGTGAACGGCGTGAAATTTGTCTGGCCGCTGAGGAGGCGCATCGGGTTGGCGCGAAGGTGTTTGCCATTACCGGATTTACGCTTAATACGCTCCAGCAACGCGCATCCCACACGCTTTATACTATTGCGGAAGAACAGGCCACCCGCAGCGCCGCCATCTCGTCCACCAGCGCGCAGATGCTACTCACGGATCTGCTGTTTATGGCGCTGGTACAGCAGGATCTGGAGCACGCGCCGGATCGTATCCGTCAGAGCGAGGCGCTGGTGAAAAAACTGGTCTGAACAAAAGATCGGCGTATAATGCCCGCCCTGTTTGTGTTGCTTCTGAGAATTTCCTGATGGCGCTGTTAATTACCAAAAAATGCATTAATTGCGATATGTGCGAACCCGAATGTCCTAACGAGGCCATTTCAATGAGTGACAGCATCTACGTGATTAACAGCGAGCGCTGCACCGAATGCGTGGGACATTATGAGACGCCGACCTGCCAGAAAGTGTGCCCGATCCCCAATACCATCCTGAAAGATCCGGCACACATCGAAAATGAAGAACAGCTGTGGGACAAGTTTGTGCTGATGCACCATGCGGATAAAATCTAGCGCTCAATGATCACCGTGGCGCAGGCGTAATGACGCTCATCCGCCAGCGTGACGTGCGTTGAGGTGACGCCCATCGTTTCCGCCAGACGCAGCGCCTCTCCCCAGAATCGCAGGCGCGGTTTTCCCAGCTCGTCGTTGTACACTTCAAACTGATTAAACGCCAGACCGTTACGAATACCGGTGCCGAAGGCTTTCGCCGCCGCCTCTTTGACCGCGAAACGCTTAGCCAGAAAACGCACCGGCTGCTGGTGCGCTTCCCAGATGGCCCACTCGTTATCGCTGAGCACCCGCCGCGCCAGGCGATCGCCGCTGCGGGAGATCACCGCCTCAATGCGGGCAATCTCCACGATATCGGTGCCTAAGCCAAGAATCGCCATTAACGGCGCGCATCCTGCATCAGGCGCTTCATTTCCGCCACCGCCTCTTTCAGCCCGCTCATCACTGCCCGGCCAATAATCGCGTGACCGATGTTCAGCTCATGCATTTCCGGCAGTGCGGCGATGGCCTGCACGTTGTGATAGGTCAGGCCGTGACCGGCATTGACCTTCAGGCCCAGACTGGCGGCCCAGGTCGCCGCGCGGGCGATGCGCTCCAGCTCGCGGGCACGGTCAGCGTCATTTTCCGCATCGGCATAGCAGCCGGTATGAATTTCAATGTAAGGCGCGCCGACGTCCGCCGCCGCTTTAATCTGCTCGTTGTCGGCATCGATAAACAGGGAAACCTGAATGCCTGCGGCAGCAAGGCGCTGGCAGGCATCGCGCATTTTGTCGCGTTGCCCGGCCACGTCCAGCCCGCCTTCAGTGGTCACTTCCTGACGTTTTTCCGGCACCAGGCAGCAGAAATGGGGTTTCGTTTCGCAGGCAATGGTCAGCATCTCTTCGGTGACGGCCATTTCCAGATTCATGCGGGTGTCGAGCGTCTGACGCAGGATCTTAACGTCGCGGTCGGTGATGTGACGGCGATCTTCACGCAGGTGAACGGTAATGCCGTCCGCCCCCGCCTGCTCGGCAATAAACGCCGCCTGTACCGGATCCGGATACGCCGTACCGCGCGCGTTACGTAGCGTGGCGATATGATCAATGTTGACGCCTAACAGTAAATCAGCCATGACAATCCTCAATAGTCTTCCAGGTCAGAAATTTTGCGAGCCGCTAGCGCTTCGGTACAAACTGGCGAAACAGCTCCCGGCTCTTTAACGGTTTACCACCAAGATAAGGCTTGAGCGCTATGCGGGTAAAGCGTTTCGCGGCGCGCAGGGTATCAGCATCAGGAAATTCCCGGCTGGCCAGTGCCCTGAGATGGTGTCCGGTAAAGGTATTGTTATCAATGACCACACTGGCAATAAAGCCTTTTTCTTCACGGTAGCGATAGGTCATGGTCTCTTCCACCGGTTCACCGGTTCCGGCACAGTGCAGAAAATCGAGGCCGTAGCCAAGATGACCGAGCAGTGCCAGCTCAAATCGCCGTAGCGCAGGTTCAGGGGAATCGGTCGCACCCGCCAGCGCCTGAAGGCAGTGCAGGTAGTCAAAGAAGAGCTCAGAGAAGCGCGTCTCTTGTTCCAGCACGCGGGCGAGCAGTTCGTTAACGTACAGGCCGCTGTAGAGGGTGATACCGCTTAAGGGGAGCGCCAGAGAGACGGCTTCGGCGCTACGCAGGGTTTTGACTTCACCGCGTCCGCCAAAGCGCACCAGCAGCGGCGTAAAAGGCTGGAGAGCGCCTTTGAGGTTAGAACGTTTGGCTCGCGCGCCTTTAGCGACAAGGCGCACGCGTCCCGACTCTTCCGTGAAGACGTCCAGCATCAGGCTGGTTTCGCTCCACGGCCGACTATGCAGAACGAATGCGCGCTGCCAGCCTTCCATCAGGTTTAGCTCTTAAAGGTCGTCAACGTAGCCGAGGCTGCGCAGCGCGCGCTCGTCATCGGCCCAGCCAGATTTCACTTTCACCCACAGCTCAAGATGCACTTTGGCTTCGAACATCTCTTCCATGTCTTTACGCGCTTCGATTCCGATGGTTTTGATTTTGGCCCCTTTGTTGCCAATGACCATCTTCTTCTGCCCTTCACGCTCAACAAGGATCAGACCGTTGATGTCGTAGCCGCCACGCTCGTTGGTGATGAAACGCTCAATCTCCACCGTCACCGAGTAAGGCAGTTCGGCACCGAGGAAACGCATCAGTTTTTCACGGATGATTTCAGAGGCCATAAAGCGCTGCGAGCGGTCGGTGATGTAATCTTCCGGGAAATGGTGGATCGCTTCCGGCAGGTGCTTGCGCACGATCCCGGCAACGGTATCGACGTTCATCCCGGTTTCTGCGGACATCGGTACGATGTCGAGGAAGTTCATCTGGCTGGCGAGGAACTGTAGGTGCGGCAGGAGATCGGCCTTTTCCTGCACGTTATCGACTTTATTCACCGCGAGGATCACCGGCGCTTTACCGTCACGCAGCTTGTTAAGTACCATTTCATCGTCCGGCGTCCAGCGCGTGCCTTCGACCACGAAAATCACCAGCTCAACGTCGCCAATAGAGCTGCTGGCCGCTTTGTTCATCAGACGGTTGATAGCGCGTTTTTCTTCCATGTGCAGGCCCGGGGTATCGACGTAAATCGCCTGATACGGGCCTTCAGTATGGATACCGACAATGCGGTGACGGGTCGTTTGTGCCTTGCGGGAGGTGATCGAAATCTTCTGCCCCAGCAGGTTGTTCAACAGGGTCGATTTACCAACGTTAGGACGCCCTACGATGGCAACAAACCCGCAATAACTTTTTTCTTCGCTCATTCCAGCTCCAGTTTTTTCAGCGCCTGTTCGGCGGCAGCCTGCTCCGCCTTACGACGGCTGGAACCTGTGCCTACCACCGGTTCACTCAGGCCGCTGACCTGGCAGTGGATAGTAAATTCCTGATCGTGGGCTTCGCCCCGTACCTGTACCACCAGATAAGACGGCAGCGGCAGGTGACGGCCCTGTAAATATTCCTGTAAACGCGTTTTCGGATCTTTTTGCTTATCGCCAGGGCTGATTTCATCCAGACGCGTCTGGTACCAGCTCAGGATCAGTTTCTCGATGTTTTGAATATCGCTGTCGAGGAAAACCCCGCCGATTAATGCTTCGACCGTATCCGCGAGAATAGATTCACGACGGAAGCCGCCGCTTTTCAGCTCGCCCGGCCCGAGACGCAGGCATTCGCCCAGCTCAAATTCGCGGGCGATTTCTGCCAGCGTATTGCCGCGCACCAGGGTCGCGCGCATACGGCTCATATCGCCTTCGTCTACCCGAGGAAAGCGATGATAAAGCGCGTTAGCAATGACATAACTTAAAATGGAGTCGCCGAGAAATTCCAGACGCTCGTTGTGTTTACTACTGGCGCTACGATGCGTTAACGCCTGCTGCAACAATTCCTGATGATGAAAAGTGTAGCCCAGCTTCCGTTGAAGCCGATTAATTACGATGGGGTTCATGCGATACCAATAAATGAATGCGTCAACAATTCAGCACACGAAATCGACCTGAGGAGGGAATCAACGCGTTTTCGTGTGCTGTCGCCCCCTTGCGGGAGACAATCTGAAACTTCGGTGGAATATTCTATACACAACGACAAAGGATGTCGTTAGTTTGAAGGGATTTATATCTTAAATAATTCATCTTGCCGCCAAAATGACAGCAAGATGAACGTTCAGGACCGGTTAATGGATACCGCCGATGCGACTTAAGCGCACGCCGGTCGGCCATTCGCCTTCCTGTTTCTCAAAACTCATCCAGATAGCCGTCGCCCGACCCACCAGATTCGCTTCCGGCACAAAGCCCCAGTAACGGCTGTCCGCGCTGTTATCACGGTTGTCGCCCATCATGAAGTAATGTCCCGGCGGTACGATCCAGGTCGCCAGCTGCTGACCCTGTTGCTTGTAATAGACGCCAAGCTGGTCCTGAGCAATAGGTACGGTCAATATGTTGTGCGTCACGTCACCCAGCGTTTCTTTACGCTGCGCCAGGCGAATGCCGTTTTCCTTCGACTCGTTCTGCGGCACCTGGAAGAAACCGCTGGTCGCTTCACCACCGTTACGACGGGCAAAGGTCTGCACGAAATCGCTCGGTTCCACGTCCGAGTAGGTCACCGGCAGCGCGCTGCCGCAGGCCTGACCAGAACTACAGCCAGGCTGGATGGTGACCTGCTTGGCAACCGGATCGTAAGTCACTTTATCACCCGGCAGGCCCACGGCGCGCTTGATGTAGTCAAGGCTCGGATCTTCCGGATATTTAAACACCACCACGTCGCCGCGCTTCGGATGTCCGGTTTCGATGAGCGTTTTCTGGTAGATCGGATCTTTAATGCCGTAAGCAAACTTTTCCACCAGAATAAAATCACCGATCAGCAGCGTCGGCATCATTGAACCCGACGGGATCTGGAACGGTTCATAGATAAAGGAACGCACGATCAGCACAATCGCCAGTACCGGAAATATGGATGCCCCGGTTTCCAGCCAGCCCGGTTTCGGGCCAACTTTTTTCAGCGTTTTTTTATCCAGCGCGTCACCCGCAGCCGCCTGCGCCGCGGCCTGACGTTCCCGCCGTTTGGGGGCAAAGATGAATTTATCAATGCACCACAAAATGCCCGTCACCAGTGTGGCAATCACCAGAATCAGGGCAAATTTATTCGCCATGCCAACTCCTTAAGAATTATTTACCGTCTTTACCGACATGCAGAATGGCGAGGAAGGCTTCCTGCGGCAGCTCAACGTTACCGACCTGCTTCATTCGCTTCTTACCTTCTTTCTGCTTCTGTAGCAGCTTTTTCTTACGGCTGATATCGCCGCCATAACATTTTGCCAGCACGTTTTTACGCAGCTGTTTCACCGTCGAGCGGGCAATGATATGGGTACCAATCGCCGCCTGAATCGCAATATCAAACTGCTGGCGCGGGATCAGCTCTTTCATTTTCTCCACCAGCTCACGACCGCGGTACGGCGCGTTGTCGCTGTGGGTAATCAGCGCCAGGGCGTCAACACGTTCACCGTTGATCAGCACGTCCACGCGCACCATCCGCGAGGCCTGGAAGCGTTTGAAGTTGTAATCCAGCGAGGCGTAACCACGCGAGGTGGATTTCAGACGGTCAAAGAAGTCGAGTACCACTTCCGCCATCGGAATTTCATAGGTCAGCGCAACCTGATTGCCGTGGTAGACCATGTTGGTCTGTACGCCGCGTTTTTCCACGCACAGGGTCATCACGTTGCCCAGATATTCCTGCGGCAACAGCATATGACACTCGGCAATCGGCTCGCGCAGTTCAAAGATGTTGTTGACCGGCGGCAGCTTGGAAGGGCTATCGACGTAAATCACTTCTTTTGCCGTGGTTTCAACTTCGTAAACTACGGTCGGCGCGGTGGTGATCAGATCGAGATCGTATTCACGCTCCAGACGTTCCTGAATGATCTCCATGTGCAGCAGGCCAAGGAAGCCGCAGCGGAAACCGAAGCCCAGCGCCGAGGAACTTTCTGGCTCGTAGAACAGGGAGGCATCGTTAAGGCTCAGTTTGCCCAGCGCATCGCGGAAGTTTTCATAGTCGTCAGAGCTGACCGGGAACAGACCCGCGTAGACCTGCGGCTTCACTTTTTTGAAGCCCGGCAGCGCTTTTTCTGCCGGGTTGCGTGCCAGCGTCAGGGTATCGCCTACCGGCGCGCCCAGAATGTCTTTGATTGCGCAGACCAGCCAGCCCACTTCACCACACTTTAGCTCGGTGCGATCGACCTGCTTCGGCGTGAAGATCCCGAGACGGTCGGCGTTATAGGTCTGGCCGGTGCTCATGACTTTGATTTTGTCGCCTTTACGCAGGGTGCCGTTTTTCACGCGTACCAGGGAGACAACGCCAAGGTAGTTATCGAACCAGGAGTCGATGATCAACGCCTGCAACGGACCGTCGGGATCGCCCTGCGGCGCGGGAATGTCGCGTACCAGACGTTCCAGCACGTCCTGCACGCCGATACCGGTTTTCGCCGAGCAGCGTACCGCGTCGGTGGCGTCGATGCCGACGATGTCTTCAATTTCTTCCGCCACGCGATCCGGATCGGCGGCAGGAAGGTCAATTTTGTTGAGGACCGGAACCACTTCCAGATCCATTTCCATCGCGGTGTAGCAGTTTGCCAGCGTTTGCGCTTCAACGCCCTGTCCGGCGTCCACTACCAGCAGCGCACCTTCGCAGGCGGCCAGCGAACGGGAAACTTCATAGGAGAAGTCAACGTGTCCGGGGGTGTCGATAAAGTTCAGCTGATAGGTTTCGCCATCGGCCGCTTTAAAATCGAGCGTAACGCTCTGCGCTTTAATCGTAATGCCGCGCTCGCGCTCCAGATCCATGGAATCCAGTACCTGAGCTGCCATTTCACGGTCGGACAGGCCGCCGCAAATCTGGATAATACGGTCAGACAGCGTCGACTTACCGTGGTCAATGTGAGCAATGATCGAAAAGTTACGTATATTCTTCATATATGGAGATTATTTTGCCTTACGGATACCAGGAGGCCACGATTCTGAGCCTGACGTTTTTTAGTCTGAAACGCCGCATTCTACACTACAACATGAACGCGAGGAAATGCTCATCCTGTACCAGGAGAGAGGAAGGGTCTTACTCGGCGATGCGTAGTTCATCCGGGGGAAGGCCAACGCTCAGGATCACCGGCTGCCACGCTTCACGCGTTGCCAGAGTGGCGGAAAAACCGCGGGCGATTAAGAAGCCGCCAACGCCGCCGAGGATCGCCCCGCATAATGCGGCAACATCGCTGGAAAACAGTAGCTGAAAAAGGGATGCGACGATAAACAGCCCCACCAGCGGCGACATATAGACCAGCAGCGCCGAACTCAGCAGGCTGGCTTCGGCAATACCAAGCTCGACCTTTTGACCCGCGATCAGCGGTTGCGCGCTGGGCACGGTAATCGTGTGGCTGGTCTGCGGGCCGAGTTTGTTCAGCACGCGACTGCCGCAGCCTGCGCGAGACGCGCAGCTATTGCAGGAGGATTTGACATCGCAGTTGACCTGCGCGAGACCGTTTTGCCAGGAGACAACGGTCGCCCACTCTTTAATCATTGGACGGCCTTGAATTTGACGCTGTCAGCAATGCGCTTCGCGGTTTGCGGAGGCAACTCGCCAACAATGGTGATTTCGGTGTTATCCCGCAGCGTGGTGCTGACGGTACGTCGCCCGGTACGCAGTATTTGATCGCTGCTGGAAGGCGTGGCGCGACTCACGTTCACGGAGAAACTGAACAGGCCGTCCGAGTAGAGACGCGATTCGATGGGTACATCTACCGTCGGCAGCGAGCGGCGGCTGCTGGAAACCTCACTAAACCCTTGCGGCAGCCAGGACGGATTCCAGTTAAAGGTGACTTTATCGCCCGCCGGTACCGAGAGCAGCGGCGGAAGATTGGCTTTCGCCAGATTCTGCATGTTGCTGGCGACGGTATCGTTCATGTTGAACGCGATAACGCGGAACTGCTCCAGCGTTTCGCCGTCGCGATCCAGCAGGTCGACCCGCATCGGCAGTTTGGTTTCCGAATCCAGCCAGACAATGTAGCTGTATCGCGTGCCATCCCGTGCCACGACACGGATCACTTCGCACAGGCGATCTGCAATGCGGGTTCTGCCGACGGAGATGAAATCATACCAGGGCGAGAGACGTTTGAAGTTTGTGTAGACCAGCGACGGCAGCGAATCGACGATATAATCGCCATTGAGCGTGAAGGGATCGAGACCCGGCTCAAAATAGCTGATCTCGTTGCCGCGCTGCACCACTTCGCGGCGCGGGCCGTCCATCTGCAAAAGTTGCGCCAGCGTCTGATTGTCCAGTCGCGCGTGACGATAACGCAGAGATTCGACGCCTTGTTTATTGATGCTGATGAAAGACAGCTCGTAATTGAGTGACTGGCTGGCCAGGTTCATCTGCTGCAACAACGCCCCGGACGAAACATCAGCCGAGGCGTTGACAGAGAAAAACAGGCTACCAGCCACGAGTGACATGGCACACCAAAGTTGCTTCATTACTGCGATTGCGTTCCTAAAGTCTGGTTACCCGGCACCTGAACTGCGGCCTGCTGCGTTTGTGCCTGTTCAAACTGAAGTTGTTCAGAATGCAGACGACGCTGGAGTTCATAGTCCTGCAACATCGCGTTAATGCGACGACGCTGCTCCTGAACCTGCTGCTGCTGACCACCGCTGGCGGCAACGGATGAATCTGCCGGCACGCCCAGACTTACCGGACTCGCTTTACCCATCATGGGCAAGGTATTAAAGACCGGCGTTTCAGGCTGCTGGGCTGATTCACCCTGCTCATTATAGTGCTGGACGCCAACAATAACTGCAAGCGATACGCACGCGGCCACGCCCATTTGCGTCAGCTGGCTGGCCCACGGGCGGACTTTATGCCAGAACGGCATTTTCTGCCACTGGTGCGGCGCAGGCTGCGCTTCCGGGATGAGGGACGCAGGTTCGTTCTCAATGGCGGCCATCACGCGGGAAGAGATATCGAAATGGAGAAGATCACTCGTCTCGCCTCGCAGCGAATCACGAATGAGATGGTAACTCTCCCAGGTTTTTTGCATTTCTGAAGAGCGAGACAGCTCGTTGAGCAGCTCGTTATCCAGCATTTCACCATCCATTAAAGCGGAAAGTTTTTCTTTCTGCATGCCTAATACCCTTTCAGTATCCCGCTATCGTCAACGCCTGATAAGCGGTTGAACTTTATTATCAATAGCTTCCCGAGCACGGAAGATGCGCGAACGCACTGTACCAACCGGACAATCCATGATGACGGCTATCTCTTCATAGCTCAGGCCATCCAGCTCACGCAAGGTGATAGCCATGCGTAAATCTTCCGGAAGCATCTCTATGGTTCGAAAAACGATCTGTCTCAGTTCTTCTGACAACATTAAGTTCTCAGGGTTCGAAATTTCTTTCAGTGCGCCGCCACTCTCGAAGTTTTCCGCTTCACTGGCATCCACATCGCTGGATGGTGGACGACGCCCCTGAGCAACCAGGTAATTTTTGGCCGTATTGACCGCAATGCGGTACAGCCAGGTATAAAAAGCACTATCTCCCCGGAATGAATCCAGCGCACGATAGGCCTTGATAAACGATTCCTGCACAACATCAGGCACATCGCCTGAAGGTACATAGCGGGAAACAAGACTCGCCACCTTATGCTGATAGCGCACCACCAGCAGGTTGAAAGCTTTTTGATCTCCCTTCTGGACCCGTTCAACCAGAATCTGGTCCGTTAACTGCTCGCTCATCCGAGGTAATGTCTCCTCAAACCCAATATCCACGCGTAATCGAAACGCCACTCTATACACTGCAATATGAGCAAGCAGAAGGTTAGAGTGTCAGTTGTATGTAAAGTTCCGTCACGCCATTGTTTTAGTGAATGTCCACCGACCGTTCGTTATCACTCATTATAAGTCTGTTAGACGTGTACTACGCCCTTTCCATGAGCTAATGCTGTAGCACGCTTGCAGAGTAACGTAACACAGGGACGATTTCACCATAAAATCCGCAACTAACGATCAGCTTCGCAAAATATTTTCCTGATTTCACGTTACCGCCTCTTCCGCCTCGCTGTTTAGCCATTACAGCAAAACGTAAAAAAATAGTGCTAATACTGTAAATACGGTGCTATGCTCGGGCAACCATGTTTAGTAAATTAAACAAATACGATGAACACTACACCAGAGTATTCCTGTGATGTACTGATTATTGGCAGCGGAGCCGCGGGTTTATCGCTGGCATTACGCCTCGCTGAGGACCGTTCCGTGATGGTCTTAAGTAAAGGTCCAGTGAACGAAGGCTCGACCCTGTATGCGCAGGGAGGCATCGCCGCCGTTTTTGACGAGATGGACAGCATTGCGTCACACGTTGAAGATACTTTAGTCGCAGGCGCGGGACTCTGCGAGCGAGACGCCGTTTCCTTTGTCGCCAGTAATGCGAAGCACTGCGTGCAGTGGCTCATCGATCAGGGTGTGCTTTTCGATACCCAGGTTCAGCCCAACGGTGAAGCGGGCTATCATTTGACCCGTGAGGGCGGTCACAGCCACCGTCGGATCCTGCACGCCGCCGATGCAACCGGTAAAGCCGTGGAAACGACGCTGGTGGGAAAAGCGCTGGCCCATCCTAATATCCGTATTCTTGAACGCAGCAATGCGGTCGATCTGATCGTTTCCGATAAGATCGGCCTTCCCGGTCCCCGTCGCGCGATCGGCGCGTGGATCTGGAATCGCAATCTGGAACAAGTGGAAACCTGCCGGGCCGCAGCGGTGGTGCTGGCCACGGGCGGTGCATCGAAAGTTTATCAATATACCACTAACCCGGATATCGCCTCCGGCGACGGCATTGCGATGGCGTGGCGCGCCGGTTGCCGGGTCGCCAATCTCGAATTTAATCAGTTTCACCCCACCGCGCTGTTTCACCCCCAGGCGCGTAATTTCCTGCTGACGGAAGCGTTGCGCGGTGAAGGCGCATTTTTAAAACGCCCGGACGGTTCGCGCTTTATGCCTGATTTTGACGAGCGCGGCGAACTGGCCCCGCGAGATATCGTCGCGCGGGCTATCGATCATGAGATGAAGCGCCTCGGCGTAGAGTGTCTCTATCTTGATATCAGCCATAAGCCGGAAGCCTTTATTCGCCAGCATTTTCCAATGATTTATGAAAAGCTGCTGGGACTCGGTATTGACCTGACGAAGGAACCCGTGCCGATTGTGCCCGCCGCGCACTATACCTGCGGCGGCGTGATGGTCGACGAGGCGGGCCGTACCGATGTGGACGGACTGTATGCCATTGGCGAAGTGAGCTATACCGGCCTGCACGGCGCTAACCGAATGGCGTCTAATTCACTGCTGGAGTGTCTGGTCTATGGCTGGTCCGCCGCCGAGGATATTAAAAAACGGCCATCGGTGGCCGGGGAGAGGGACGCCCTTCCCGCCTGGGATGAAAGCCGGGTCGATAATGCCGATGAACGCGTGGTGATCCAGCATAACTGGCACGAGCTGCGGCTGCTGATGTGGGATTATGTCGGGATTGTGCGCACCACCCGCCGACTGGAGCGGGCGCTGCGGCGGATCACGATGTTGCAACAGGAAATTGATGAGTATTACGCCCATTTCCGCGTCTCCAACAACTTACTGGAGCTGCGTAACCTCGTGCAGGTTGCTGAGCTGATTGTGCGCTGCGCGATGATGCGTAAAGAGAGCCGGGGTCTGCATTATACGCTGGATCACCCACGGCAGTTGCCGGATGCGGGTCCCTCTGTCCTGATCCCTGCGCATTACATAAACAGATAAAACATCCGGGTCAGGGCAGTATAGCTTTCTGAATACTGCTGCTCTGGCCCGCGGATCGCCAGCCGGTCGCTGTAGTACTCTCCGGCCTGCGGCGAAAATGCCAGCAGGACGCGATGCGGTAGCCGGGTCTCAGTTTCAGCGATATCGGTCCGCAAGCGTAAATGCCAGCCGCCGGACTCCGCCAGTTGCGTAAACGCCATGCCGACCTCGACCGGTAGCACGACGCAGAAAAAGCCCTCTTCAGTGATACACTCCGCAGCGCAGGCCAGTAATCCCGCGTGATCAAGTGACGTGGTATAGCGGGCCTGCTCACGCTGCTCGCTGCGGCACTCAACCCCTTTTTCAAAATAGGGCGGGTTGCTGATGATTAACTGATAACGCTTGTGTTGCAGGGGCGTCCACTGCTGGATGTCCGCCGTATGTACGGTAATGCGTGCGGCCCAGGGCGTCTGGCTGATATTTTCCTGCGCCTGTAACGCCGCCTGCTCATCAAGTTCGACAGCATCGATAATCACATCATCCGCAGTCCGCTGAGCCAGCATTAAGGCCAGCAGTCCGCTTCCTGTGCCGATATCCAGAATACGCTGCACCTGAGCAACGGGTGCCCATGCACCGAGTAAAATACCGTCGGTGCCGACTTTCATAGCGCAGCGATCGTGGGCGACAAAAAATTGTTTAAACGTGAATCCATTCCGGCGCAGTACGGATTTAGACTGAGACATCGTAAGCACTCTTCCTGATATCATCTTTATAGCTTAAGGTTATGCACAATACCGGAGAACAGATAGCCACACAAACAGATGAACATTGTGGCCTTAACGTCTATAATCAGCGCCCCACACTGAGGTAGAACATGACTGTAACGACTTTTTCCGAACTCGAACTTGACGATAGCCTGCTGGATGCGCTCCAGGAGAAAGGCTTCACGCGCCCGACCGCCATTCAGGCTGCCGCAATTCCGCCTGCGCTGGAGGGCCGTGATGTCCTTGGTTGCGCACCGACAGGCACCGGTAAAACGGCGGCATTTTTGCTGCCAGCGTTGCAGCACCTGATCGACTTCCCGCGTAAAAAATCTGGCCCGCCACGTATCCTGATCCTCACGCCAACGCGTGAACTGGCCATGCAGGTTGCGGACCATGCTCGCGAACTGGCAAAAAATACGCATCTGGATATCGCCACGATTACCGGCGGCGTGGCGTATATGAACCACGCGGAAGTCTTCAGTGAAAATCAGGACATCGTGGTCGCCACCACCGGTCGCCTGATGCAGTACATTAAAGAAGAGAATTTTGACTGCCGTGCGGTTGAGACGCTGATCCTTGATGAAGCCGACCGCATGCTGGATATGGGCTTTGCCCAGGATATTGAGCACATTGCTGGTGAAACCCGCTGGCGCAAACAAACGCTGCTGTTCTCCGCTACGCTGGAAGGCGATGAGGCGATCAAAGATTTTGCCGAGCGTTTGCTGGAAGATCCGGTGGAAGTGTCAGCCACGCCGTCCACCCGCGAACGTAAGAAGATCCATCAGTGGTATTACCGCGCTGATGATGTTGAACATAAAACCGCTCTGCTGGTTCATCTGCTGAAGCAGCCTGAAGCCACGCGCTCTATCGTCTTTGTGCGTAAACGCGAGCGCGTGCACGAGCTGGCAAACTGGCTGCGTTCCGCAGGCATCAATAACTGCTATCTCGAAGGCGAGATGGTGCAAGTCAAACGTAACGAAGCCATCAAGCGTCTGACCGATGGCCGGGTAAACGTGCTGGTTGCCACCGATGTTGCCGCCCGCGGGATCGATATTCCTGATGTCAGCCACGTATTTAACTTTGATATGCCACGCAGCGGCGACGCCTATCTGCACCGTATTGGCCGTACCGGCCGTGCGGGGCGTAAGGGGACGGCCATTTCGCTGGTAGAAGCACACGACCATTTGTTACTCGGCAAAGCAGGTCGCTATATCGACGAGCCACTAAAAGCCCGTGTGATTGATGAGCTACGTCCGACCACGCGCGCACCAAGTGAAAAATCGACCGGCAAACCGTCGAAGAAAGTGCTGGCAAAACGCGCCGAGAAAAAAGAGAAAGAAAAAGAGAAGCCGCGCGTGAAAAAACGTCACCGCGACACCAAAAATATCGGTAAGCGACGTAAGCCGAGCGCTGAGGCCGCGCCGCAGACAGAATCTTCAGAGAAATAAAAAACGCCGGGCATGCCCGGCGTTTTTTTATCTGCCGCTAAAAATCAGAGGCTTTCGGTAAAGGTACGGGCGATAACGTCGCGTTGCTGTTCAGGCGTCAGCGAATTAAAACGTACCGCATAGCCAGAAACACGGATGGTCAACTGCGGATATTTTTCCGGATGCTCAACGGCATCCATCAGCGTTTCACGACGCAGTACGTTAACGTTCAGGTGCTGACCGCCCTCAACGCGAACTTCCGGCTGCACATCCAGCGGCACTTCGCGGTATTCAATTTCACCCAGTTTCGTTACCGGAACGATATCATCTTCAGCAAATCCCGCTTTTGCACATACGCAGCGCGCTTCGCCTTTTTCGTTATCCAGCAACCAGAATGAGTTCAGCAGATCGTCGTTAGCGGCTTTTGTAATCTGGATACCTGTAATCATGTGATGCCTCCTTGGGCTACATTTCATTTTCTTGTTGACCAGCTCTGGCCAATTGGTAAAACCATTGTTGCTTGAGTGTATATATAACAGTCAAGCCATCCGCATTCTTTGATTTAAATCAACAAAAACCACACATCAAAAATGGTCATACTGGATATTATTGTTTTATATCAATTTTTACCGTGAGTATCGGCAAAAAAATTTCGTAAAGTTTAAACTTTTTTTGCGCCTGCTATCGGATAAAACGTCGGCAGATTTTGTGATGCGCACAGAAGCAGTTAAGCTATCTCTATTACCCTTTGCAGGAGAGCAAAATGACCACGTCCTTAACCTGGCATGACGTACTGGCGGAAGAGAAAGCGCAGCCTTACTTTGTTAACACCCTTCAAACGGTTGCTGCTGAACGTCAGGCAGGCACCACGATTTATCCGCCGCAAAAAGATGTCTTTAACGCCTTCCGTTTTACGGAACTTGGCGAGGTTAAAGTGGTAATTTTAGGACAAGATCCGTATCACGGCCCGGGTCAGGCGCACGGATTATCTTTCTCGGTACGGCCTGGCGTGGCGATCCCGCCATCGTTATTGAATATGTATAAAGAACTTGAGGCGACGGTTCCGGGATTTACGCGACCTGCGCATGGTTATCTGGAAAGCTGGGCCCGACAGGGCGTTTTGTTGCTCAATACGGTGCTGACGGTGCGGGCGGGTCAGGCACATTCTCATGCCAGCCTTGGCTGGGAAACCTTCACCGATAAAGTGATTAGCATTATTAATGAGCACCGTGAAGGGGTCGTATTTTTACTGTGGGGCTCGCATGCGCAGAAGAAAAGCGCGCTGATTGACGGCAAACGTCATCACATTCTGAGAGCGCCGCACCCTTCTCCCCTTTCAGCACACCGGGGCTTTTTTGGCAGTAATCACTTCGTGCTGGCAAATCAGTGGCTGGAGCAGCATGGTGAAAAGCCGATTGACTGGATGCCGGTGCTCCCTGCCGAATCAGAATAAAAAAAGTCCGGCCTGTGTGTTCACAGAGCCGGACTTTTTATTTCAGTAGAACGGTCAGATTTTATTCTGTCGCCACCACTCGGCGAGCATTACACCCGCTGCCACCGAAACGTTCAGGCTTTCCACATTACCTGTACCATCGATGGCGATGTTCATATCTGCAACCTCGTGAGCGGCATCAGAGACGCCGTCGCGCTCCTGACCGACCACCAGCACCATTTTACGCGGCAGTTCAGCGTCAAACAGCGGCGTACCGGTATTGCCACAGGTGGCAACAATGGTGTAGCCCGCCTGACGAAACTCTTCCAGCGCAGCGATCACGCTGTCGCCGGTGATAGGCTGGACGTGTTCCGCACCGCCTTCCGCCGTACGGATCGCGGCACCGGATTCCAGCACAGCGGCATCATGCACTACTACCCCTTTGATACCAAAGTGGGCACAGCTACGCACGATGGCACCGAGGTTATGCGGGTTAGCGATATCTTCCATCGCCAGCACGCAATCGGTCTCACCGGCCTGGGCAACCCACTGCTTCACTGAGGTACCGTTACGTTTTTTAATCAGGAAGCAAACGCCGCCGTGGTGATCGGTACCGGACGCTTTGGCCAGCTCTTCATCATCCACCACGTGATATGCCTTGCGGTTCGCCGCCATCCAGCGTAACGCTTCTTTAAAACGCGGCGTAACGCTCTGGATAAACCACGCACGTACGATGGAATCCGGACGGCTCTGGAACAGGGCCTGACAGGCATTTTCACCATAAACGCGGGTTTCTTCGGCACGCTGACGGCGCAGCACTTCCGGATCGATAAAGCTCTTACCGCTGATGCCGCCGTGATCGGGTTTTACCGGCGTATCATCAGTCGGTGCACGGGAAACCGTACGCCACGGTGAAGAGGAGTCACGATCGCGGTTGCGATCCCGTGAGCCTCGATCCTCGCGGGAAGGACGACGACCACCTTCGGCACGGGACGATCCAGGACGGCCACCGCCTTTCCCGGTTCGTGGATTGTAAGTACGTTTATCCGAGTCGTCGTCGCTACGGACGTACATTACTTTTACCTTGCCGCTTTTATTCTTAATTTCGTCGTTGTCGTTCATGCTTTCCTCCACCAGCGCTGCGCGAAGCGCGCAGATTACCTGATGTACACTCGCTTCGCCATGTTTTCGTTCAAAAGCCTGTGTCTATTGTACTCATCGAATAAAACACGTTGTTGTTTAAAACAGACTCAACAATAATATGTAACATTAAAGAAACATTCTGGCGATCTCGCCATTCTGTCACCTTCTTACCCTGAGGTTAGTTATGAATACCGTTTGTGCCAGCTGCCAGGCGCTTAACCGCATTCCGGACGATCGAATGGATGATGTAGCGAAATGTGGACGCTGCGGTCACGATCTGTTCGATGGCGATGTGATCAACGCGACCGGTGAGACACTCGATAAACTGCTAAAGGATGATCTCCCCGTGGTCGTCGATTTCTGGGCACCGTGGTGCGGCCCATGCCGTAACTTCGCGCCGGTCTTCGAAGACGTGGCGGAAGAGCGTAATGGTAAAGTGCGTTTCGTTAAGGTCAATACCGAAGCCGAGCGTGAATTGAGCGCCCGCTTCCGCATCCGCAGTATCCCGACAATCATGATTTTCAAAAAAGGCGAAGTTGTCGATATGCTTAATGGCGCAGTGCCGAAAGCCCCTTTCGATAGCTGGCTGAACGAATCCCTCTGACGTCAGCGGGGCACTGCTTGTGCCCCGTTCTTACCTCTGCGACAATGGCGTTTTTTCTGTGCGCCTTCCATGACTGATAATGCCGTACTTCGCCTTCGCGCCGAGCGACTTGCTCGCGCAACCCGCCCTTTTCTTGCCCGTGGTAATCGCGTTCGCCGCTGTCAGCGCTGTCTTCTGCCGCTGAAAACCTGCCTTTGCGCCACCATCGTGCCCACCCAAGCCCAAAGCCAATTTTGCCTGGTGATGTTTGACACCGAACCGATGAAGCCCAGCAATACCGGGCGTTTAATTGCCGATATTTTGCCGCAAACCACTGCCTTTCAATGGTCGCGCACCGAGCCGCCTCAGGCGTTGCTTGAGCTGGTCGCTAATCCGGATTATCAGCCGCTGGTGGTTTTCCCTGCCTCTTATGCGGGTGCGGAACGTCAGGTTCTGGCTGCCCCTCCGTCGGGCAAACCGCCGCTGTTTATCATGCTGGATGGCACATGGCCAGAGGCGCGAAAAATGTTTCGTAAAAGCCCGTGGCTGGATAGCCTGCCGGTGATTTCTGTCGATCTGGCGCGGGTGTCGTCTTATCGTCTGCGCGATGTTCACGCCGAAGGCCAGTATTGCACCGCCGAAGTGGCGATTGCGCTGCTGGATCTGGCGGGCGACATTGAGGCAGCCACGACGCTTGGCAACCATTTTTCGCTTTTTCGTGAGCGTTATCTGGCAGGAAAATCAGCACATCAGGGCAACATCACAGCAGCATTAGCAGAAAGCGTTTAAAATCATTCGGTCACTTCTGCATAAGGAAGACAGGAATGAGTCAGCGAGGGCTTGAAGCGCTACTGCGGCCTAAATCGATAGCGGTTATTGGGGCATCCATGAAACCGCAGCGGGCCGGTTATCTGATGATGCGTAATTTACTGGCGGGCGGCTTTAGCGGGCCGGTTTTGCCCGTCACTCCGGCATGGAAAGCCGTCCTCGGGGTGCTGGCCTGGCCGGATGTCGCCAGCTTACCTTTTACGCCCGACCTGGCCGTGCTTTGTACTCACGCGCGTCGCAACCTCACACTGCTTGAGGCGCTCGGTGAAAAAGGATGCAAAACCTGCATCATTCTTTCTTCCCCTCCCGAACAATTTGCCGAGCTACAGTCCTGCGCACGACGCTATCAGATGCGCCTTCTCGGCCCGAATAGCCTTGGCCTGCTGGCCCCGTGGCAAGGGCTTAACGCCAGTTTCTCCCCGGTGCCGATTACCCGTGGTAAGCTGGCATTTATTTCCCAGTCGGCGGCGGTTTCCAACACCATTCTGGACTGGGCGCAGCAGCGGGAGATGGGATTTTCCTATTTCATTGCGCTGGGCGATAGCCTGGATATTGACGTTGATGAGCTGCTTGATTTTCTCGCCCGCGACACCAAAACCAGCGCCATCCTTCTCTATCTTGAACATTTAAGCGACGCCCGACGCTTCGTTTCTGCCGCCCGTAGCGCCTCACGTAATAAGCCGATCCTGGTGATTAAAAGCGGACGTAGCCCGGAGGCGCAACGTTTGCTCCATGTGAATTCCGGAATGGATCCGGCCTGGGATGCCGCGATTCAGCGCGCTGGCCTGCTTCGCGTTCAGGATACGCATGAACTCTTTTCCGCCGTTGAAACGCTGAGTCATATGCGGCCCTTGCGCGGCGAACGCCTGATGATTATCAGTAACGGCGCTGCCCCTGCTGCTCTGGCGCTGGATACGCTATGGCTACGCAATGGCAAACTCGCCTCGCTCAGCGAGGAGACGCGTCAGCAGCTACGTCAGGCGCTACCGGACACGGTCAACGCGGCGAATCCCCTCGATCTGCGCGACGACGCCAGCAGCGAGCACTATCTTGCCGCGCTGAACATCCTGTTAAGCAGCCAGGATTTCGATGCGCTGATGGTGATCCACGCCCCCAGCGCCGCCGCGCCAGGCACCGCCTGCGCGCTGGCGCTGATTGATGCGCTCAAACGCCATCCACGCGGAAAATACGTGACGGTGCTGACCAACTGGTGCGGGGAGTTTTCTTCGCAGGAGGCGCGACGCCTGTTCAGCGAAGCCGGGCTGCCCACCTACCGCACGCCGGAAGGCACCATCACCGCGTTTATGCATATGGTGGAATACCGGCGTAACCAGAAGCAGTTGCGGGAAACGCCTGCCCTGCCGGATAACCTTGCCGCGAATACGGCTGAAGCACACAGCCTGCTCCAGCAGGCGCTGGCGGAAGGTGCTTCCTCGCTGGATACCCATGAAGTTCAGCCGATTTTACAGGCGTATGGTCTGCATACTCTGCCAACCTGGATTGCCAGCGACAGCGCCGAAGCGGTGCATATCGCCGAACAAATTGGCTACCCGGTGGCGTTGAAGTTACGCTCACCGGATATCCCACACAAGTCAGAAGTTCAGGGCGTCATGCTGTATCTGCGTACCGCCAGCGAAGTACAGCAGGCCGCCGATGCGATCCTCGATCGGGTGAAAATGGCGTGGCCGGGGGCGCGCGTTCACGGTCTGTTAGTACAAAGTATGGCTAACCGTGCCGGGGCGCAGGAATTGCGCGTGGTCGTCGAGCACGATCCCGTTTTCGGTCCGCTGATCATGCTTGGCGAAGGTAACGTTGAATGGCATGCGGACGATCAGGCCGCCGTCGCCCTGCCGCCGCTGAATATGAATCTGGCTCGCTATCTGGTGATCCAGGCGATCAAAAGCAAGAAGATCCGCGGGCGTAGCGCGTTGCGCTCGCTGGATATCCCGGGTTTGAGTCAACTACTGGTACGGGTGTCAAACCTGATCGTCGACTGCCCGGAAATTCAGCGGCTGGATATTCACCCGTTGCTGGCGTCGGCAGAAGAGTTTACCGTGCTGGACGTTACGCTGGAGATTGCGCCTTTTGAAGGCGATCGTGAGAGTCGGCTGGCGGTGCGATCGTATCCGCAGCAGCTGGAGGAGTGGGTGGATTTAAAGAACGGTGAACGCTGCCTGTTCCGGCCGATCCTGCCGGAAGATGAGCCGTCGCTTCAGCGCTTCATAGCCCAGGTAACAAAAGAAGATCTGTACTATCGCTACTTTAGTGAAATCAACGAATTTACCCATGAAGATTTAGCGAATATGACCCAGATAGACTACGATCGGGAAATGGCGTTTGTGGCCATTCGTCCGTTGGATGAGGGGGAAGAGATCCTCGGCGTTACCCGCGCTATCTCAGATCCTGATAATATCGATGCGGAATTTGCCGTGCTGGTCCGCTCCGATCTTAAGGGGTTAGGTCTGGGTCGACGTCTGCTGGAAAAACTCATCAATTATACCCGCGATCACGGACTGGAGCGGCTGAACGGCATTACCATGCCGAACAATCGCGGTATGGTCGCCCTGGCGCGTAAACTGGGATTTGATGTTGATATCCAGCTCGAAGATGGCATTGTTTGCCTGACGCTCATGCTGACCGGGTCCGGTAACACTTAAGTAAGCTGCTGGAAATGTTGATCACTTTGGCAGGCAACGGTGATATGATTGCTCGCTTAAGTCGTCTGCCTGGTACAGAGGACCCTTCAATAAACAGAGAAGAACCGCACTGTGATGTTGTCAAAATTTAAGCGTAATAAACATCAACAACACCTTGCCCAACTACCTAAGCTTTCTCAGTCAGTTGATGATGTTAAGTTCTTTTATAATCCCGCTGATTTTCGGGAAGCGTTGTTGGCCAAAATTGCCAGCGCTACGCGCCGAATTTGCGTTATCGCTCTCTATCTGGAGCAGGATGACGGTGGTCAGGGTATTTTATCGGCACTCTATGAGGCCAAACGCCTGCGTCCTGAACTGGATGTCCGCGTGCTTGTTGACTGGCATCGCGCCCAGCGCGGCCGCATTGGTGCCGCCGCAGCAAACACCAATGCTGACTGGTATTGCCGTACTGCGCAGGAAAACCCTGGCGTAGACGTTCCCGTTTATGGCGTGCCGGTAAATACCCGGGAAGCGCTGGGCGTCCTGCACTATAAAGGTTTCATTATTGATGATGCCGTTATCTATAGCGGTGCCAGCCTCAATGACGTCTATCTGCATCAGCACGATAAATACCGCTACGATCGTTACCAGTGGATCCGTAATGCGCGAATGGCTGACATTATGTTCGACTGGGTGGATCAGAACCTGATCCAGGGACGCGGCGTAAATCGTCTCGATACCGACTCACGTCCTAAAAGTCCGGAAATCAAGAATGACGTTCGCCTCTATCGCCAGGAACTGCGCGATACCAGTTATCACTTCCAGGGTAATGCGGATAACGAACAGCTGGCGGTGACGCCGCTGGTCGGTCTGGGTAAATCCAGCCTGCTGAACAAAACGATTTTCCATCTGATGCCCTGCGCAGAGCAGAAGCTGACGATTTGTACGCCTTATTTTAATCTTCCCGCCGTGCTGGTACGCAATATCATTCATTTGCTGCGTGAAGGTAAGAAAGTGGAAATTATCGTGGGCGATAAAACGGCCAACGATTTCTATATTCCTGAAGATCAGCCGTTTAAAATCATCGGCGCGCTGCCCTATCTTTACGAGATCAACCTGCGTCGCTTCCTCAGCCGTCTGCAATACTATGTGAATACCGATCAGCTTATTGTTCGTCTGTGGAAAGACGAGGACAATACCTATCATCTGAAAGGCATGTGGGTGGATGACGAATGGATGCTGCTGACCGGGAATAACCTGAATCCGCGCGCGTGGCGTCTGGATCTCGAAAATGCGATTTTAATTCACGATCCGCGTCAGGAGCTGGCCGCGCAGCGAGATAAAGAGCTGGATCTGATCCGCACTCACACCACCGTGGTTAAACACTATTGCGATCTACAAAGTATCGCTGAGTATCCGGTGAAGGTACGTAAGCTGATCCGCCGTTTGCGACGGATCCGCATCGACAGGCTAATAAGCCGTATCCTGTAATAGTAAGCCCCGCAGCGTCGGGGCTTTTTTATGAGGCTCGCCATGCGTTATTTACTGCTTTGCGGTGTTTTGCTTCTCTCTGGCTGTAGTCATATGGCTAACGATAGCTGGAGCGGTCAGGATAAAGCCCAACACTTTATCGCCTCTGCCCTGCTTTCCGTTGCGGGTAATGAGTATGCACAGCATCAGGGGATCGGCCGCGACCGTAGCGCGGCTATTGGCGTTATGTTTTCTCTGGGACTGGGAGCCTCGAAAGAACTGTGGGACAGCCGCTCCGAAGGAAGCGGCTGGAGCTGGAAAGATTTCGCCTGGGATCTTGCCGGCGCGACTACCGGCTATACGGTATGGCAATTAGCGCAACACTAAAGGCGCAGACCCTTCCCTTTTTTGTGCAGCATCAGTGAGACGACGAAAGCAACGGCTCCCAGCGCGGTGACATACCAGAAGAAAGTAGTTTCTGAGCCTATTGATTTCAATGACAAGGCAACGTACTCCGCCGATCCACCAAACAGCGCATTGGCAACAGCATAGGAAAGCCCTACGCCAAGCGCTCTGACCTGCGCCGGGAACATCTCGGCTTTCAGGATGCCACTAATCGAGGTATAGAAACTGACGATGATGAGGGCGCACATCACCAGCGCAAACGCGGCATAAGGCGAAGTGACATTTTGCAGCGCGGTCAGGATGGGGACAGTGAATAACGTGGTAAGGCCGCCAAAACAGAGCATCGAAGCACGACGCCCAATTCTGTCTGATAATGCACCAATCAACGGCTGTAGCAGCATAAACACAAACAGTGCGGCGGTCATAATTCCGCTGGCTACATTGGCATGCATCCCGGCCGTATTCACCAGATATTTCTGCATATAGGTGGTAAAGGTATAGAATGCCAGCGAGCCGCCCGCCGTGAAGCCGAGTACCATAATGAAGGCTTTGCGGTTGCGCCACAGGCCTTTGAACGATCCAGCCTCTTTCAGGGCACGTGTTTCGTGCTTCGAGGTTTCATCAAGCTGACGGCGCAACCAGAGCGCAACGACAGCCAGCACAGCGCCTAAGGCAAACGGAATTCGCCAGCCCCAGGCGCGGAGTTCAGCATCATCCAGCACTTGCTGCAAAATCACCACGACCAGCAGCGCCAGTAACTGTCCGCCGATAAGCGTAACGTACTGGAATGAAGCAAAAAATCCTTTGCGTCCTTCAAGGGCGACTTCACTCATATAGGTCGCGCTGGTGCCATATTCGCCGCCAACGGAAAGCCCCTGGAATAGCCTGGCAATCAGCAACAGCGCCGGTGCCCATGTACCAATGGCGTCGTAGCCCGGCAGACAGGCAATCACCAGAGAGCCGAGGCACATCATGCATACTGAAATCAGCATAGAGGCCTTGCGTCCGCGTCGGTCGGCGATACGCCCAAATAGCCAGCCGCCGATAGGGCGCATCAAAAAACCAGCCGCAAAAACGCCTGCCGTTTGCAGCAGCTGCGTCGTAGTGTTACCGGAAGGGAAGAAGATATGCGCAAAATAGAGTGAGCAGAAGGAGTAGACATAGAAATCAAACCATTCCACCAGGTTACCGGAAGAGGCCCCGACAATAGCCCATACCCGACGCCGCACTTCCGGTGCATCAGCTTTGTTTTTATCGGTGCGCTGAATAATTTCTGCCATGCTGTTCTCCGTGATATCAGGCTTGTTCAGCCTTTTGTTTTGGAGATCCAGATTACGCGGGCTGAAAAAGTAAATAAAGTGTTAATTATTTGTTGGCTAATTTTTATCCCCATTCAGCCTGGTGCTGGCGTTTACGTTTTAAGTAATCATCATCTTCGCGGATTTTGTCCCACCATCCTTTGAAAACCGTCGCTGCGGCTGCTTTGGTAGGATCGTTACCTCGGGTATTCAGGCTGCCATCTTCTGCATACTTTTTGCCGCCTTTATAGTTGGCATAGCGTCTGGCGCGGGTATAACCCATCTGAATAAATTTACGCGCCATATCCATACCGACAAAATCATCCTGCTGACGGTAATCTTCAAACAGTTGGTAGATTTTTTCGGCAGATTTGATCGCTGATGCTTCGTCTTTGTAGCGCCAGAAAGGCAGGATCTCGCTTTTATAGGGTTCGACCAGTAATACACCTTGTTCGCCCCGACCTACCTGATATAGCTCGGGATGCTGGCGAAAGTTAATGCTGGAAAAGTCTTGTTGATAGTTGAAGGGTTTGATAGCCAATGGAGATCCTCTTTGCCTGAATAAGCAACTTAAGGATAGTTCATTGGATTGGGTTCTGGTGGCAATGCGCTTACCGGGCCTGGGAAGTGGCACAATAATCGCGTTTGCTGGCAGGATCAGCAGGCTGCCTCCGACACAGCGATTATGGCAGAACGCAGAAACGCAAAAAGCCCATCCGTCAGGATGGGCTTCTCACTTATTTGATGCCTGGCAGTTCCCTACTCTCGCATGGGGAGACCCCACACTACCATCGGCGCTACGGCGTTTCACTTCTGAGTTCGGCATGGGGTCAGGTGGGACCACCGCGCTGTTGCCGCCAGGCAAATTCTGTTTA
>NZ_JADGMI010000017.1 GCF_015234305.1 Superficieibacter sp. 1612_C1 | reverse complement strand
ATTTTGAACGAATGTATGGGCCAAATCACACAGCATTCAGGGGATGTGCATTACGGTATTTTGCGCCCCATAAATCCACCCACGCACTCCAAAACAAGTCACTGATCCAGATTTACCATAACGTCTCATTGCCCGTACCACATAAAGAAGCCGCTGTATAAGCGGCTTCTCTTATTCATGGTGATAGCGGTTATCGCTCGTAACTATCCCGTAAAGTAGATAGGCGCTTAGTTGAACGACGAGGCGATTCATGCTCCCCATCAATAATCGTGACTTCAAGGCCATTTAATGACGGGTTAATTCTATT
>NZ_JADGMI010000016.1 GCF_015234305.1 Superficieibacter sp. 1612_C1 | reverse complement strand
ATTGCACTGGGTTTCCCCATTCGGGTATCGCCGGTTATAACGGTTCATATCACCTTACCGGCGCTTATCGCAGATTAGCACGCCCTTCATCGCCTCTGACTGCCAGGGCATCCACCGTGTACGCTTAGTCGCTTAACCTCACAACCCGAAGCTGTTTCACTTCAGTGTTGCAAAAATTTGAGAGACCCACGAACAACTTTCGTTGTTCAGTGTTTTTCAATTTTCAGCTTGATCCAGATTTTTAAAGAGCAATATCTTAAACATGACTCGAAAGTCATCTTTAAGATATTCAGGGATAATGTCTTTCACTCATTATCCAGTATGGCGTCCCCAAGGGGATTCGAACCCCTGTTACAGCCGTGAAAGGGCAGTGTCCTGGGCCTCTAGACGATGGGGACTCTGATACTGTTTGCTCGATACTTTTTCATCAGACAATCTGTGTGAGCACTACAAAGGCGGTTCTTTAAGGTAAGGAGGTGATCCAACCGCAGGTTCCCCTACGGTTACCTTGTTACGACTTCACCCCAGTCATGAATCACAAAGTGGTAAGCGCCCTCCCGAAGGTTAAGCTACCTACTTCTTTTGCAACCC
>NZ_JADGMI010000015.1 GCF_015234305.1 Superficieibacter sp. 1612_C1 | reverse complement strand
GTTGCAAAAGAAGTAGGTAGCTTAACCTTCGGGAGGGCGCTTACCACTTTGTGATTCATGACTGGGGTGAAGTCGTAACAAGGTAACCGTAGGGGAACCTGCGGTTGGATCACCTCCTTACCTTAAAGAACCGCCTTTGTAGTGCTCACACAGATTGTCTGATGAAAAAGTAACGAGCAAGACGGCTGCGAAGTCGTGACACTCCGTGTCCCCTTCGTCTAGCGGTTAGGACTCCGCCCTTTCACGGCGGCAACAGGGGTTCGAATCCCCTAGGGGACGCCACTTGCTGGCTGTGGGTGAAAGGCACAACCAAACGTATCTCAAAACTGACTGTATCAGTCACGTTTGAGATATTTGCTCTTTAAAAATCTGGATCAAGCTGAAAATTGAAAAACACTGAACAACGAAAGTTGTTCGTGGGTCTCTCAAATTTTTGCAACACGAAGTGAAACAGCTTCGGGTTGTGAGGTTAAGCGACTAAGCGTACACGGTGGATGCCCTGGCAGTCAGAGGCGATGAAGGGCGTGCTAATCTGCGATAAGCGCCGGTAAGGTGATATGAACCGTTATAACCGGCGATACCCGAATGGGGAAACCCAGTGCAAT
>NZ_JADGMI010000014.1 GCF_015234305.1 Superficieibacter sp. 1612_C1 | reverse complement strand
ATTGCACTGGGTTTCCCCATTCGGGTATCGCCGGTTATAACGGTTCATATCACCTTACCGGCGCTTATCGCAGATTAGCACGCCCTTCATCGCCTCTGACTGCCAGGGCATCCACCGTGTACGCTTAGTCGCTTAACCTCACAACCCGAAGCTGTTTCACTTCGCGTTGCGAAAATTTGAGAGACCCACGAACAACTTTCGTTGTTCAGTGTTTTTCAATTTTCAGCTTGATCCAGATTTTTAAAGAGCAAAACTTCGCAGCATACCTTCTCAGGTACACTCTGAAGTTTTCTTGTTTCGGACAGTAAAGGATGGTGGAGCTATGCGGGATCGAACCGCAGACCTCCTGCGTGCAAAGCAGGCGCTCTCCCAGCTGAGCTATAGCCCCATCGTAAATCTCGCTCACCGGAATTTTTCCTGAGGCAAGGCGTGGTGACGCGAAGCATACTGATGTATGTGAGCGTTGCCACAACGCAGCATTCAGGGAAAATTTGGTAGGCCTGAGTGGACTTGAACCACCGACCTCACCCTTATCAGGGGTGCGCTCTAACCACCTGAGCTACAAGCCTGCAGAGATTTTTTACTGCCCGTTTTTCATCAGACAATCTGTGTGAGCACTGCAAAGACGTTTCTTTAAGGTAAGGAGGTGATCCAACCGCAGGTTCCCCTACGGTTACCTTGTTACGACTTCACCCCAGTCATGAATCACAAAGTGGTAAGCGCCCTCCCGAAGGTTAAGCTACCTACTTCTTTTGCAACCCACTCCCATGGTGTGACG
>NZ_JADGMI010000013.1 GCF_015234305.1 Superficieibacter sp. 1612_C1 | reverse complement strand
TAAACAGAATTTGCCTGGCGGCAACAGCGCGGTGGTCCCACCTGACCCCATGCCGAACTCAGAAGTGAAACGCCGTAGCGCCGATGGTAGTGTGGGGTCTCCCCATGCGAGAGTAGGGAACTGCCAGGCATCAAACAAGTGAGAAGCCCATCCTGACGGATGGGCTTTTTGCGTTTCTGTCGTAAAAATTCTCCCCGTCATTGCCTTCTCTCTCCTTTATAACTACAAGCCATACTCCTGCATATACGGTAAACTAGCCGTGATTTTGCATCAGGATAGCGTCTATGAATCACTCCCTTAAGCCCTGGAATACCTTTGGCATCGATCAGTCTGCAAATGAGATTATCTGTGTCGAAAATGAGCAACAACTCTTAAGCGCATGGCAAAAATCCACTCAGGAACAATCTCCCGTGCTGATATTGGGAGAGGGCAGCAACGTCCTGTTTCTTGCCTCGTTCAGCGGTACAGTAATCGTTAATCGTATCAAAGGAATTAACATTACTGAGCGGCAGAATGCGTGGCATATACATGTGGGGGCAGGAGAAAACTGGCACCACCTGGTGCAATATACTCTGCAACACGGCATGCCCGGCCTGGAAAACCTGGCCATGATCCCGGGCTGTGTCGGCTCTTCGCCCATCCAGAATATTGGTGCCTATGGCGTTGAATTACAGCGCGTCTGCGATTATGTCGATTGTGTTGAACTGGCTACCGGGCAAACTTCACGTCTTAACGCCTCAGCGTGCCGTTTTGGCTATCGCGACAGTATCTTTAAACATGAATATCAGGATCGTTACGCTATTGTCGCGGTAGGTTTGCGTTTGCCAAAATTATGGCAGCCGGTTTTAACCTACGGTGATTTAGCACGCCTGGATCCCGAAACGGTAACGCCTCAACAGGTCTACGAGGCCGTCTGCCATATGCGCACCACCAAATTGCCGGATCCTAAAGTAAATGGTAACGCTGGTAGTTTCTTTAAAAATCCCGTTATCAGCAGCGCAGAAGCTCAGACTCTGCTGGCGAACTTCCCGGACGCCCCACATTATCCGCAGGCCGACGGGTCCGTCAAACTTGCCGCAGGATGGCTCATCGATCGGTGCCAGCTCAAAGGCACGCAAATCGGTGGGGCGATGGTGCACAAACAGCAGGCTTTGGTGCTCATTAACACCGGCAATGCGCATAGTGAAGATGTTATTCATCTGGCACACCAGGTTAGACAGCAGGTGGGTGAAAAATTTAACGTATGGCTTGAACCTGAAGTGCGCTTTATCGGCAGCCGCGGGGAAGTCAGTGCCGTGGAGACTATCGCGTGAAAGATAATACTATTCCGTTAACGTTAATCTCTATTTTATCCGACGGAGACTTTCACTCTGGCGAGCAGTTAGGCGAACGACTGGGCATGAGCCGTGCAGCCATTAACAAACACATCCAAACGCTGCGCGACTGGGGGGTAGATGTCTTTACCGTACCAGGCAAAGGCTATAGCCTCCCTGAACCCATCCAGTTATTGAATGAACAACTGATCCGCAGCCAAATTGAATATGGATCGGTGGCGGTATTACCGGTCATTGACTCCACCAACCAGTATCTCCTCGACCGTATTAATGAATTGCAATCGGGAGATGCCTGCATTGCCGAATATCAGCAGGCGGGCCGGGGACGCCGCGGACGTAAATGGTTTTCACCGTTCGGCGCGAACCTCTATCTCTCGATGTACTGGCGACTGGAGCAGGGACCAGCGGCGGCAATTGGTTTGAGTCTGGTCATTGGCATTGTTATGGCTGAAGTACTACACGACCTGGGCGCAACCCAGGTACGGGTAAAATGGCCTAATGACCTTTATCTTCAAGATCGTAAGCTGTCAGGTATTCTGGTTGAACTCACCGGTAAAACGGGCGATGCTGCACAGATTGTTATTGGGGCTGGCATTAATATGGCGATGCGCCGGGTTGAGGAAGAGGTGGTAAACCAGGGCTGGATCACCCTTCAGGAAGCCGGGATCGCAATCGATCGTAATGCCCTTGCCGTTCGATTAATCAAAGAGCTAAGAACCTCTTTACAACTTTTTGAGCTGGAAGGGCTAACACCTTATCTTTCCCGCTGGGAAAAGTTAGATAACTTTATTAATCGGCAGGTGAAACTCATTATTGGCGACAGAGAAATCGTCGGTATTTCTCGTGGAATAAATGCGCAGGGCGCGCTGATGCTGGAACAGAACGGTGAAATTAAACCGTGGATGGGCGGCGAAATTTCTCTTCGTAGCGCTGAATAAAAGCAGGGAGCAAGCGCTCCCTTTTTTTATTTACGCAGCCGAACCTGCCTGACTGCATGGTTGGCACTTTTTGTCATGATCAGGCTGGCACGCTCGCGGGTAGGCAGGATATTCTCTTTAAGATTCAATCCGTTAATCTCTTTCCATAATGAGGTTGCTACCTTCACCGCTTCCTCTTCCGATAACTTTGCATAGTTATGAAAATAGGAATCTGGATCGGTAAACGCCCCTTCGCGGAATTTCAGGAAGCGATTGATATACCAGGTCTGTAATAACTCTTCCGGTGCATCAACGTAAATAGAAAAATCCACGAAGTCAGAGACAAATACATGGTGCGGATCGTGTGGATAGTCCATCCCACTCTGCAATACATTTAATCCTTCAAGAATTAATATATCGGGTTGAGAGACATTTTTATCGCCGTCGGGGATGACATCATAAATAAGATGCGAATAGACCGGTGCAGTGGCATTGGGTACACCTGATTTGATATCAGAAACAAACTTAACCAGCCGATGCATATCATAGGACTGAGGAAAGCCTTTCTTCTTCATTATTCCCCGGTCTTTCAAAACCTGGTTTGGATGCAGAAAGCCATCGGTAGTAATGAGTTCTACGCGGCGATGCTCCGGCCAGCGGCTCAGCAACGCCTGTAGTACGCGTGCAGTGGTACTTTTACCTACCGCGACACTCCCGGCAATGCTAATGATATAAGGAATGCGTTGCCCATCGGTTCCAAGAAATTGTTCAAGCACGGCCTGACGGCGCAGGTTGGAACTAATGTAAAAATTGAGCAAACGCGACAGGGGCAGGTAGATCTCTGCCACTTCCTCCAGAGAAAGGTCTTCATTAATCCCTTTCAGGCGGGCGATCTCACCTTCAGTCAGTGTCATCGGAACTGAATCACGAAGAGCAGCCCACTGGCGGCGGTCAAATTCCATATAAGGTGTCGTTAACGCGTGTTCTTTTTTGCTCATAACATGTTTCTCGCTGCCCTCCCGTCCTCTGAACGACCAGGGAATGAAGGCGCGGCACATTTCAGTTAATTTACACAATGGGCAGGAGGTTAACACCAGATGAAAGGGAAGATAAGAAAAAATCGCCTGAAGCTGTCCAAACTCCGATGTAAAAACAGCCGCGTACGTTATCTACAAGCCTGAGAGCTGATGCCATCAGGACGATAAGCAGATGAAATAATGTTCTGCAATGAGTGAATTTACACCACATTTGCCCACGTGCGCACAAAATGTGAGCGATAGAACGATTTATGCAAATTTTTAGTTGCATGCAGGCGCAGGTCTACCTAGAATGCGCGCTACTTGATGCCGACTTAGCTCAGTAGGTAGAGCAACTGACTTGTAATCAGTAGGTCACCAGTTCGATTCCGGTAGTCGGCACCATCAAGCCCGGTGGGGTTCCCGAGCGGCCAAAGGGAGCAGACTGTAAATCTGCCGTCACAGACTTCGAAGGTTCGAATCCTTCCCCCACCACCATTTCTGGCAACGCTTAGCGTCGCCTGAGTTGGTTCAGTAAAATGAGCCAGCTTAAACAGAAAGAACTGGGTAGCCGAGTTTCAGGATGCGGGCATCGTATAATGGCTATTACCTCAGCCTTCCAAGCTGATGATGCGGGTTCGATTCCCGCTGCCCGCTCCAGACGTGCTGATATGGCTCAGTTGGTAGAGCGCACCCTTGGTAAGGGTGAGGTCCCCAGTTCGACTCTGGGTATCAGCACCACTTCTTTATCTCTCCTCCCCTGTTTCTCTTCTGTTATTTCATTCAACAAGTCGGGCGTGTTGCCTGGTTGATGTGGTGATATCACCGATTTATCCGTGTCTTAGAGGGACAATCGATGTCTAAAGAAAAGTTTGAACGTACAAAACCGCACGTCAACGTCGGTACTATCGGCCACGTTGACCATGGTAAAACAACGCTGACCGCTGCAATCACTACCGTACTGGCTAAAACCTACGGCGGTGCTGCTCGCGCATTCGATCAGATCGATAACGCGCCGGAAGAAAAAGCTCGTGGTATCACCATCAACACTTCTCACGTTGAATATGATACCCCGACTCGCCACTACGCGCACGTAGACTGCCCGGGCCACGCCGACTATGTTAAAAACATGATCACTGGTGCTGCGCAGATGGACGGCGCGATCCTGGTTGTTGCTGCGACTGACGGCCCGATGCCGCAGACCCGTGAGCACATCCTGCTGGGTCGTCAGGTAGGCGTTCCGTACATCATCGTGTTCCTGAACAAATG
>NZ_JADGMI010000012.1 GCF_015234305.1 Superficieibacter sp. 1612_C1 | reverse complement strand
GGCAATGAATATGGAAAGAGTTTTTACCCAGATCGATACCAATGAGCGCAATGTTTTCCATGATAGTTCTCCGAATGAAAGCCTGTCCTCAGCATAGTACCGGGAAGGAGGGAGTGACCATCTCATTAAATATCCTACGCTAAGCCTGTTTTTTGTACAATTCGGTGTCGACTGTGCGTAATGAGCGGTATTTTCCGGACCCTAGCTTAATATTATTACGCCAGACGTAATCGCCACTCAGATTGATATGTTCCCAGCCCAGGGGAGAAAGATGAGATACCAGTTGATTATTAATCGGAATACCTTTTCGTTTTAGTGACTCAATGGCTCTTTCTATATATACCGTGTTCCATAACGTGATCGCCGCAGTCAGTAACGTCAGTCCACTGGCGCGGTAGCTCTGATTCTCCAGCCCACGATCCCTGATTTCACCCAGCCGGTGCATAAACACCGCTCGCGCAAGGGCATTACGGGCCTCCCCCTTATTCAGCCCTGCCTGTACACGTCGGCGCAGCCCGGGATCACGAAACCAGTCCAGCATAAACAGCGTCCGCTCGATGCGGCCAATCTCTCTCAGCGCTTTGGCTAGTCCATTCTGTTTTGGGTAACTGGCCAACTTTTTAATCATCAGCGATGCGGTGACAGTCCCCTGTTTAATCGAGGCTGCTAGGCGTAATATCTCATCCCAGTGCGCCTCAATGTCTTTGATATTCAGGCTGGTTGTTGATATGACGGACTGAAGCCCCGGATAGCGCTCGGCCTTTCCATGAATAAACAGCCGCTTGTCATGAAGATCCCGGATCCTCGGTGCAAAAGCGAATCCCAGCAGATGCATCAGAGCGAAAACATGTTCAGTGAAACCTGCGGTATCGGTGTAATGCTCGGTAATTTCCAGATCGCTTTCATGATACAGCAGACCATCAAGCACATGGGTTGAGTCGCGCACCCGGCTGATCACTTTGGCGTAGAACGGGCTATATTGGTCTGAGATATGCGTGTAAATCTGCACGCCTGGCTCCTGACCATATTTAAGATTGACCTGACCGGCATAACGCCCGTGACTGCCTACCCGAAAGTTTTGCCCGTCTGACGACGATGTTGTACCGTCGCCCCAGAATGCAGCCAGAGGTCGCGCTTTCTGAGCGTTGACCAGCTCGGCCAGTGCCGCTGAATAGGTTTCATCCCTGATGTACCATGCCTGAATACCTTCGAGTGACGATTTTGTTGCCCCCGGGCAGGACTCCGCCATTTTTGTCAGCCCCAGATTGATGCCGTCGGCCAGAATAGTGGTCAGCAACAGTCTTCCGTCTTTTGGTCTGACGTTATTATTTTTGAGGTGTGCGAAGTGACGCGTAAACCCCGTCCAGTTGTCCACTTCTTCCAGTATCTCCGTAATTTTCGGATGAGGAAGCATGCCATAAACCAAATCGGCAAAGGGGGAAGCCCCCGAAGGAACACTGTTCTCCAGCGGAGTGATTTTTACGCCTTTATCTGAGATATCAACATCGGGCAAATCACCGGCAAGAGCCATCGCGTTAACTTCTTCCAGACGCGATGCAAGAAGCGTCATACGGGCCTGAAGGTATGCCCGGCAATCGGTCTGAACGGCCAGTTGTAACTGGTCATTATGTCGGGATTTCTCAAACTCAGCAGCCGGGATGAGATAATCATCAAAATTTCTGTAGCGGCGCGATCCTTTTACCCATATATCACCGGATCGTAACGCCCCCTTGAGTTCATTCATTACGCAAAACTCGTAGTACTTGCGGTCGATTCCTGAAGGCGTCAGTACCAGTTTTCGCCAGCTTTCAGGGATAAATCCTGTTGGAGCTGCTGGCGGAACTTTACGAAGTTGTTTACGGTACATGTCCCTGATGGTGTCCAGCGCATCGCTGAGTGTCTGCGCGGGAGGTGTCGCGATGAACTGCAATGCTGAAAGCATACGCGGGGCGTATTTACGCAGCGTACTGTATTTTTCGGTGATCAGGTGAAGCGGGTCGAAATTGCCCTTACGGGACAGAAACTGCGTTTCTTCCAGGCTGTTGATGAACTCCTGCCAGGGAAGGACATCTTCTATCGCTGCCCAGGGATCTTCACCGGATTCTCTGGCATGCAGCAGTGCCTGACCGACAGTAACATATTGCTTCAACTTGCTCTGGATGAGTTTCCCCGTCAGCTGAAGCCTCTCGGCTTGTGTGCGTTTTGCCCGACTGAATAGAGTCCCCAGAATACGTTCGTGCAGTTCGATAACCTCATCAGTCAGTGTGGCCTGCGCTTCCTGAATGACGCAAACCAGCGTAGCGTAACGTCTGACATCGGTGAATTTTGCCAGATCTCTGCTGCTCATTTTCCGGCCCTCACGCGCCAGCTTAAGCAACCTGTTCTGGTGAATGGAAAGCGTAATACCATCAGGCAATCCCAGCGCGGCGATGGAATTAAGCCGGTCGATATGTTGCAGCACGTTCTTACCGTTGATTTTACCCGGAGGCTGAAGTAACCATGCCAGGCGGGAAGCTTGTTCACCCTCTGATTTGAGCAGACTGTCGAGTGCTGATTTATGCTGCTTTTCCAGTTGTGCGGTAAGTGCTGAAAATACCGCTCTATCAGCGAGCGTGACGGCTTCGGCAAGCGTCCGTTCGATCACATCAACAGAAGGGAAAATAACATTATTGCTATGTAGCCAACTGAGCATTTCTTCCGCCAGCATAAACCCTTTGTCTGTTCGCATCGCATAGGGATGCAGATGCCGGATACAGTCTTTTTGCAGTGATCGGCTGAACGGAGATAATTTCAGGTATCGATAAAGCTCAGTCAGATGTTCCCAGCGGGTTTGCTCTCTTGAAGCATATTCCGGCCATAAATCAGGCTGAAGCTTCAGTCGGGAAGCGATTCTGGATATGACGCTACTGTGAGGGACATTGCTTTTGTCCGGAATAAATCCAGGTCCACGCAGATAACAGAGTAATACAGCAAAGCCCAGGCGATTTGCTGGCCGCCGGTGTTTATTAATGAGTGCAATATCCTGTTCATTCAGAAAACACATTCGGGTCAGAATAATTTCATCATCTGGAATAACCAGCAAGCGCTCCTGCTCTTCACTGCTCAGTATCTGTCGCCGTGGCATAAATGCTTCCCTCGCGTATAGTTTCCATATGTTATGGATTGGCTATGACCGAAACCGGTCGGTTTCGTACACCAGGCTGACAATGTGTCCGAAAGTCAGCGAAATTTGTTTCGTACATGCGTTATAATTCGGACACCCTTTTCGTACGGAAAGTTTCCTATGTCACGAGTTTTTGCCTACTGCCGGGTCTCCACTTTGGAGCAGACCACAGAAAACCAGCGTCGTGAAATTGAAGCGGCAGGTTTTGCCATCAGACCGCAACGATTGATTGAAGAACATATCAGTGGTTCGGTTGCTGCCAGTGAGCGGCCAGGCTTCACCAGACTGCTTGACCGTATGGAGAATGGCGATGTGCTGATTGTTACCAAACTCGACCGACTTGGGCGCAATGCGATGGATATAAGAAAAACGGTGGAACAGCTGGCTGCTTCAGATATTCGCGTTCACTGCCTCGCTCTGGGTGGAGTGGATCTGACCAGCCCGGCAGGAAAAATGACCATGCAAGTCATCTCAGCTGTAGCTGAATTTGAAAGGGATTTGCTGCTTGAACGTACACACTCTGGTATTGCGCGAGCAAAAGCAGCAGGAAAACGGTTTGGACGTCCTTCAGCACTGAATGAAGAACAGAAAATTACGGTGATTACACGGATAAACGCTGGAATCAGCATCAGCGCCATTGCGCGGGAATTCAACACCTCCCGGCAAACGATACTCCGGGTAAAGACAAAACAGCAATAAACCTGAGTTCTTGGCTGGACGGTCTGCTATGTGCCTGGAGTGGACATTACTATTTTGATAGACACCTATGTAGAAGAGAGGCTGATAACTCAGCCTCTGGCATTCAACAGTTTTACTTTCTGGTGGCCATCTCTGTGCGCATGTGTTCTTCCATAGCATTATCGATGCGGAAAAAATAGACCACCACCGCCAGCAGCATATGCAGGACACCGGGGATCACCGTAGAGAGCAACGTTATGCCGCCCAGTGATAACGGCGTCTGATGTTCCTGCCCGGCATGGTATGAAATCACGCTCAGCGTCACGCTGATAATGACACCGGCAACAGCCCAAGCCAGCTTCACGAAAAAAAGATTAAAGGCAAAGCTCATTCCGGATGCCCGCGTCCCAGATTTCCACTCACCGTAACTGTCGGCGAAGGCGACAAGGGTGAAATGCATGGGCAGTAAAAAACCCAACACCACGCAGCAGACAAAAACGAGAACCAGCCAGAAGGTGGTATATCCGGCAGGCACAAACCAGACGGCATAATGTGCCACGGCCAGCAGAACGTTCACGGCAAAGTAGATTCGACGGATCTCAAAATAGCGGGTGAACCAGGTGACCAGCACGGATCCTGTTACGCCGCCCAATGTTGCCAGACCAAAAAACAGGGATGTATAGGTGGCGTCGCCATGCAAGACATAGGTAATAAAATAGAGCGCTGAACCGCCTTTGGTATTAAAAATGCTGATCAGAAGCAGCGACATAAAAAACGTCAAAATCAGCTGATCATTTTTACGAATACTGCGCAGGCTGTCTTTTAAATTAAACGCATGCGTTGCCAGAGTATTGACGCGTTCTTTTACCCCACCGTAGCAAATAAGAAACATCACCATCGCCGCCGTGGCCAGCACGGCCACGCCCAATTGATAGCCTTTCGCCTGGTCGCCCTGTCCAAACCATGACACCATCACCGGCAGTCCGACAGAGACAATGAAACCCGCCACGCCGCACAGTACGAAACGATAAGACTGGCAGGAGATTAACTCCTGTGGGTTGGTGGTCAGTTTGGTGATGAGCGCACAGTACGGCACATTATTCAGCGAATAGAGCAATGACAGGCCGAAATAGGTCAGCACGGCATAGAGAATTTTCCAGCCGGTGCCGATATCCGGCACCGTGAAGGTTAAAAATAAAATCAATCCTAAGGGGACCGCCGTCCACAGCAGGAAAGGGCGGAATTGTCCTTTAGCTGAACGGTTTCTGTCTGCAATGATCCCGATAACCGGATCGGAAATGGCGTCAATGACGCGCAGGACCAGAAATAACGTTCCTACGATGGCCGGTGTCAGCCCAAAAATATCGGTATAAAAGAAGGTGAGAAAGTTCGAGATTAAACCTGTAACAATTGTGCCGCCAGCGTCACCAAATCCATAGCTTATTTTTTCTCTTACGCTTAAAGCGACACTGCCTTTATTAACGGCAGTAGATGCCGGACTATCGGTAATATGAGCCATAGTTAACCTCAAAGGTCAGAAGAGTAAGTTCAGGTATTCCAGAACCGGGCTGTTCTTTTTAATGAACACCGGAATACTGTTCAGTGGGGTGGGCACAGAGATAAAACGACCACCGCTCAGGGCTTCACGGGTGTTCATGTCTATCCATGTCTCTCCCTCTGGCAGCCACACCCGACGATGCTGCTGCGTGGCTGACATGACCGGGGCGACGAGAATATCGGGGCCAAACAGATACTGATCTTCCAGCGCCCAACTCTGGGGCTGTGCGCTGTAGTGGTAGAACATCGGGCGCATCAGGGGCTCCCCGGTCAGGTGGGCATGGCGCATAAGCTCACGGAGATAGGGTTTGAGTTGCTGACGTAACTGGCTGAAATGGGTAAGGATCTCGCAGGTCTTTTCCCCAAAGCTCCAGAGCTCGTTCCCGGCACCGGTATTGCACTGGGGGATGCCGTCACGGAAGGGGATTTCAGGTTCGGTTATCGGATCCCGGTGGCCGTGCATACGTAAGACCGGGCTGAATACCGCCCACTGGAACCAGCGAATGAGCAGTTCATGAAATGCCGGATCATCGACATTCCCACCATGAAAGCCACCGATGTCCGTTGTCCACCAGGCGATGCCGGAAAGGCCCATGCTGAGACCGGCGCAAAGTTGATTACGCATGGCGTCCCAAGAAGAGTGAATATCGCCGGACCACACCAGCGCACCGTAACGCTGGCTGCCTGCCCAGGCGCAACGCACAAGATTGACTGGGTTTGCCTCACCTTCTGCGACTAACCCCTCATAAAATGCCTGGGTGTAATGCAGCGGGTAAATATTCCCTTTCTCAAGTGTATTGCCGATGTGATAGCGGAAATTATCAAAGTCATATACCCCATATTCTGGCTCGGCTTCGTCGAGCCAGAACAGACGTACGCCTTGATCGAAATAATTCTTCCGGCATTTTTCCCAGATGAATTTTCTGGCATCGGGGTGGGTGACATCGATAAAACGCGAATTGCCGAGAAAGTCAAAATTGATATTCAGACCTTTCAGCGTATTTACCAGGTAGCCTTTTTCGTTCATCTCCGCATAATTTTCGCTGCGGTAATCAACGGTTGGCCAGACGGATACCATCAGCTTCGTACCCATCGCGTTAAGTTCTTCGGTCATTGCCTGAGGATCGGGCCATTCTCTGCTATCGAATTTCCAGTCGCCCTGAACCGGCCAGTGGAAAAAGTCGGCGACAATAACCGAGAGCGGGATCCCTCTTTTGTGATATTCCCTGGCGACGCCGAGCAGTTCATCCTGCGTGCGGTAGCGCAGTTTGGATTGCCATAAGCCCAGTCCGTAGTCTGGCATTTCGGGCGGGGTACCCGTGACGCGGGCATAATTGCGCAGAATGTCGGCCGGAGATGAGCCTGCGGTGATCCAATAATCCATACAGGTTGCGGCCTGCGATGTCCAGCGAGTGACATTTCGGGCAAATGTCGCTTCGCCAATAGCCGGGTTGTTCCACAGAAAACCATAGCCCAGGCTGGACATCATAAATGGCACTGACGCCTGTGAATTTCTCTGGGCCAGCTCAACGCTGCAGCCTTTCAGATTTAAAAACGGCTGCTGATACTGCCCCATGCCGGCGATATGTTCATCGGGTTCCGATTCAAATGACACGGTAATGCGCGAGGCATTGCCTGATAATGGCTTAAATTCGCGCCCGGAGATTTTCAGCGCGCTGATGTTTTCCGGATGTCCGCCACCTGCGGCCCAGAAGTGCTCACCGTTATCGCGCTGTCGCCACATTTCTTTGAGCAATAATTTGCCTGCACTGTTTCTGAATTCCAGCCGTCCCTGAATATCAACGCGGGCAGAAATATCCCCGTTAATGATGGTGACATCAGTGTCTGATTCAAGGAATCTGGCCTGTGGTGAATCAACATCGAGTAACGCAGAGAGGGGCGCGTGGTCAATATCTTCGGTATAACCAGCTAATACTCGCAGCCCATCGTTACCCCACGGAATGATGTGCATCGCCATACCATTGTAGTGCCATTTTAGTCGATTGTTTTCAATATTAAGTGAGTCAATATAACGCATGCTATATCCTTTTCTCATGGATTCCGTAAACGTTTACGGTTTTTCTATATATAATGGAATACGTTTAATTTAGAAAGTGAGGATGGCTGAAAGATTCATGTTCTGTGATCTGGTAACCATTTTATGGCCCGGCTAGCATATACGTTTATCTTTAATAAGACGGTCTGGTATACTTCCAGAAATTAAAGTGTCTTTGTTAATATATATAGCGTTTTTATCCATACAGGGAATGCAATGAACATCACCGAGTTGGCAAAAGTTCTTGGAATTTCAATTGCTACAGTATCACGGGCTCTGAATGACCATCCTGAGGTAAGCGCCAAAACGCGGGAGCGGGTCAGAGCGGCCGCCATCAAGTATGATTACAATCCCAACGCTGCGGGGCGGAGTTTGCGCAGCGGCAAGTCGTATTCAACGGTACTGTTACTCCCGCCGGGGGATGCGGATAACTTTTATACCGCATCCTTTTTCATGCGCATTGCGGCGCAAATGCAGTATGACCTTAATGCCAATGGAATCGACACCTTTATCCACTTATTCTCCACCCAGGAAGAAGAGCTGGACTGGATTAATAATGCAATAACCCGGCAAAAAGTGGATGCGCTAATATTAACAGGGACACAGGTGAATGACCGCAGAATTAATTTTCTGCAAAATTCGAATTTCCCATTTATTACATTCGGGAGAAGTCATACGCACCAGAAAAATTACAGTTCGGTCGATTTTAATTTTGAAGATGTTGTGGCGGATTCAGTTTACCGAGCCTGTAAAAAGGGGCATCAGCGCGTGGGGTTAGTGACGCTGGGTAACGACAGTATGCAGGGAAAAATTGTTTATGACGCCTGGCAAAGGGAAACCGCGCGATGGAAACTCTCCGCTGATCCGGCGTTGGTTTTTTGGGGGGAAATCAGCGAAAAATCTGGCTTTGACGCGATGCATTATTTCCATTCCCTGGGCGACGATGCGCCAGATTACATTCTCTGTATATCTGATTTACAGGCCGTCGGAGCCAGTTTTTATGCCAGTGCATCCGGTTTCCGTCGCCCGCTTTGTGCCGCCGTGTTCAGCAGCGATATCCCCGCGTTTCTAGATACCCGACCAGAAGGGTATGAAGTACCCTACAAGCAAGTGGGAAAGGCACTGGCGAGCCTAGTACTGGAGTCGCTGGAAAAACAGGCTTCCCGTGAAATACTGTGCGATCTGAACTTTAATTCCAGCAAGATGCATAGCGTAAAAAATGGGTAGCAGATGTCTAAGGCTTCAACATTTTAGGATACCTCGTAAGATTGCTCAGCGATACGGGTAACAGACGATCCCCAGTACGGCCTCGACTTTGATTATTCATTCCAGGGGTCACTGGTTAACGATAGCGCTATTACGTGTTATTCAGGCAACAATCGGATAGCCAGCCATGCCCGGAGTTTATATATCTGTTTCTTCCCAAATGTCACTCAAGAGTGTGACTGACGTTTCATCAGGGCATTGAACAGGTCGTCCTGCTCAAGAAAACGCTGAGATTTGTTCGTCGTAGGGGCTTTACGCCTGCGTGATAGCAATGTCCGGACTGAAGCAAAGTTCAAATGTTCGATTCTCGCTCAACGCTGCCTATCATGCCTGCTTAAAAAACAGTCTTAGCGTGGGATAATTAATGAGATGGTCACTCCCTCCTTCCCGGTACTATGCTGAGGACAGGCTTTCATTCGGAGAACTATCATGGAAAACATTGCGCTCATTGGTATCGATCTGGGTAAAAACTCTTTCCATATTCAT
>NZ_JADGMI010000011.1 GCF_015234305.1 Superficieibacter sp. 1612_C1 | reverse complement strand
TTAAACTTCGTAATGAATTACGTGTTCACTCTTGAGACTTGGTATTCATTTTTGCCTTTCGGCATTTAAGAATCCGTATCTTCGAGTGCCCACACAGATTGTCTGATAAATTGTTAAAGAGCAGTTGCGACGCGGCTTACAGCTCACCGTCGCGAGGTGGCGTATATTACGCTTTCCTCTTTCAGAGTCAACCCTGAATTTCAGGATTTTTCTCTTCAACCGGACCGGCTGTTGTGTGAAGTGATTCACATCCGCCGTGTCGATGGAGGCGCATTATAGGGATCCCAGTTTTTAGCACAAGCCTTTTTTCGATCTTTTTTTCTAACTGGTGTTTTATCATTCTTTTTGCTGTGATCCTGCTCGATCTGCTTAAATTTTGGTGCATGTAAGGCTTGCTCCCGCCAGCTAAAGCCCCCAAAGTTATCCTTACCGTTAGCAGTCGCAGAGGTAATCATGCCCGAAGTTTTACGTCCCTATAGAGATCTTTTCCCAAAAGTTGGTCAACGCGTGATGATCGACAGCACCAGTGTTGTTATTGGTGACGTCCGCCTTGCCGAAGATGTCGGCATCTGGCCGCTGGTTGTTATTCGTGGTGATGTTAATTACGTTGAGATTGGTGCCCGTAGCAATATTCAGGATGGCAGCGTGCTACATGTTACTCATAAATCTTCCTTTAACCCGGAAGGCAACCCGCTTCTTATTGGTGAAGATGTGACGGTAGGACATAAGGTGATGCTGCACGGATGCACCATTGGCAATCGGGTATTAGTGGGAATGGGATCGATTTTACTTGATGGTGCAGTAATAGAAGATGACGTGATGATTGGAGCAGGTAGCCTTGTCCCACAGAATAAGCGTCTGGAAAGCGGTTATCTTTACCTCGGCAGTCCGGTAAAACAGATCCGCCCCCTGAAGGAGGCGGAGATCGAAGGGCTGAAGTATTCCGCAAACAACTACGTAAAATGGAAAGATGAGTACCTGGATCAGGATAGCCAGATCCAGCCCTGATCGTCTTCTTGCTGCTCCTGAATAAGCGCTTCGGCCTCCTCTTCGAGATCCCAGCGCTGTTCCCGGAAGGCCGCAATCCAGCTCGCTGGCGTATCGCCGCCAAAACGGTGCGCCAGCGTTGTGTCTTTTATTGCACACGTTAACTGCATGCCATTAACCAGTGCCGGAAAACACAGCGCCCGCACACTATCCCGCCACTCCTCACGATCGGGAAACTGAATCGCCTGATACATTTCGCCAGGTCCAGCTTTAGTTTTTCAATCACGGGCAGCACATCAGGCAAAACGCCGTGCCACAGGAGCACTGCGTGTGCCGCCTGGCCCACCAGCATTCCTAAACCATCCGCACATTGATGAGCGCCCTGCTGTTCGCACCATTTAAGGAAAGGCGTATTTCCCTTCTGATAAAACATGTCATAGCAATAAATGTCAGGATGAATTAGCGAGCCAGGAATATCCGGCACGTCACCGGCAATGCCGCTGGATGTTGCATTAATGATGAGATCAAATTCATGTTCGCCCAAATCACTCATCGCTACGGCTTTTACGCTGCCGGTATGGGCAAAAAACTGCGCAAGCTCCTGCGCACGTGTAAAAGTACGATTGGTGATGGTTACGGCACAGTCCAGAGAAAGCAAAGGCAATAATACTCCGCGTGACGCGCCTCCTGCCCCTATCAGCAAAACGCGCGCGCCCGGTCTGATAAATGCCAGCCGTTGCAGATCGCTTAACAAGCCAATGCCGTCAGTGTTATCGCCCAACAGGCGGCCATCCTCAAGACGCTTAAGCGTATTCACCGCGCCAGCCAATGCCGCCCTTTCGGTAAGCTCATCGGCATGAGCAAAAGCCTGCTCTTTAAAAGGTACGGTTACGTTTGCCCCCTTTCCCCCGGCGGCAAAGAAATCGTCCAGCGTCACGATGAAGTTATCCAGTGGAGCCAGCACGCGCCCGTAAGGATGTTCAATCTGTAACTGCGCGGCAAATTGCTGATGAATAAAAGGCGATTTGCTGTGCGCGACCGGATGACCAAAAACGGCATAAGTTTCCATATCACTACCCTTGTCGAAACTGTTTGCCCGTCAGGGCATCGCGGATCTCTGATGGATTCTGACGACCGCCTGTTGCGCCTTCAAGGACCGGAAAATCGTCGCCAAACTGCGCACGGACTTCTTCTACCGTACGACATGGCGGAAGGGTCGTGAGGTTCGCGCTGGTTGATACCAGCGGTTTTCCATAGGCCTGGCACAGTTCAACCACCAGCGGATGATCGGTAACACGTACCGCCAGAGAATCAAAACGTCCCGTTAACCAGCGCGGGGTGGTCGCCTTTGCCGGAAAAACAAAGGTAACCGGGCCCGGCCAGCGAGCGAATATTGCCTCACGCTGTGTTGGCGTCAGCACTTCATCATTAATATAGGGCTTAAGCTGTTCAAAATTAGCCGCGATGAGGATCAATCCCTTTTCTACGGGACGCTGTTTTAATTCCAGCAGGCGGTTAACGGCAATTTCACTATCAGGATCGCAACCGACACCAAACACCGCTTCAGTCGGGTAGGCGATCACATGTTGATTTTTTAGTATGGCCACTGCCTCAGCGATGGCCTTAGGGAGCAGGTTATTCTTCACTGGTCTGTTTCGCCGCAACCGGCTTTCCACATTGTTTACTCGCACAAAAAAGTTTTACACCCTGCGCGGTTTTCTTTTCTATTAACAGCGGATAATGACATTCAGGACATTCACCCGCTACGGGTTTGAAATTAATAACAAACTGACACTCCGGATAGCGATCGCAGGAGTGAAAGGTTTTGCCGAAACGAGAGCGTCGCTGGACAAGGTGTCCGATCTGACACTGCGGACAGGTAATAGCGGTATCGTCAGGTTTATCGATAAGTTCGGTATGTTCACATTCCGGGTAGCGGCTACAGCCGATGAACATACCAAAACGCCCCTGACGAAGTACAAGCACCGCGCCGCAAGCAGGACACAACTGTCCCTCCAGGACTTTAACGATATGGCCGTCGGCCTGACTTTTCAGGGGACGGACATAATCGCATTCCGGATAATGGGAACACCCGAGAAACGGACCGTGTTTCCCGGACCGAATGACAAGTTCAGCCCCGCACTGCGGGCAGGGCTCATTTTTACGCACTGTAAAGAGTGCTGATTTGGCCATAACAACTCTTACTGCTGCACAAAAGATTAGTGCAGCATACCTTCATTCACTTCAAAGAGTAATTCTTCCATCTGCTGATACGCATTCTCGCAGCCGGGAATATTGAACAGAACCATCAGGATCACCCATTTAAGATCGTCGAGTTCAAATTCGGCGGTATCCAGCGCCAGCGCACGCTCAATCACCATTTCACGCGTATCGAGGTTGAGCACCTGAATCTGCTCCAGGAATAACAGGAATCCCCGGCAACTGGCATCCAGTCTTTCGCACTCTTCTGCGGTATAAATACGCACGGAGAGCGGATCGGAAGCGAGCTGCATCGGTTCGACAAGACCTTCCTGATAATCTGCCAGCTTTTCAAGCCACACCAGCGCGCTGTAGATATCTTCTCGGTCAAAACCGGCGTCGGTAAGATCCCGCGTCAGTTTATCCTGGTCCACACGCATCTCTGCTTCGTTATGGATGTAAGTCTCAAACAAATACATTAGTACGTCGAACATGGCTTGCCCTCCTTAATCGGACATAGCCGCCGGGTACAGCTGCGATCCACCCTGCTAACTCCAGTTCAAGTAGCTGAGCCACTGTCACTGGCACAGGTTGGCCGGCACGTTCAGCGACGACGTCAACAGGTGTTACCTCATCTCCTACGTTAGCCAGGAGCTCAGGAAATGGCAATGCCGCGGCTTCGTGTTCTGGTGAATAAATTGTAATTTCCGCCTTATCTGGCAACGATTGAAAAGGGAATTGCACGTTTTCAAGGATATCCTCAAGCGCAGTCACGGGAATGGCTCCCTGCTTAATTAACCAGTGGGGACCTTCGCTGCCAGGATTACCTAACGGCCCCGGCAGGGCGAAGACATCCCGACCCTGCTCCAGAGCGCAGCGTGCAGTCACCAGTGAACCACTGCGGATAGCGGCCTCTACCACCAGCACGCCGAGGCTTAATCCACTAATAATACGGTTACGCTGAGGGAAATTCTCCGGCCGGGGCGGCGCAGAAAGCGGAAACTCTGAGATGACTGCCCCGCCAGATCGAACGATGGCCGCCGCCAGTGAAGCGTGGCTACGCGGATGAACCGTAAATAACCCATTCCCGAGAACCGCGATACTTTTCCCGTTTGCGCTAAGCGCCGCACTATGTGCAATACCGTCGATACCTCTGGCAAGCCCACTGGTAATAATCAGCCCGCTGGAGACAAGCGCTTTACTAAAGCTTTCCCCCCAGCGCTGCCCATACCATGAATGATTACGGCTACCGACCACCGCCAGTTGTGGCGTAGCCAGGCACGCCGGATCGCCATGAATAAAGAGCGCTCCTGGGTAGTCACTAATTGCGCGCAGTTGCGGTGGATAACGGGAGTCATCAGCACTTATCAGGTGATGTTCAGGATGATCGAGCCAGTTCAGGCTACGGTCGAGATCCGCAGGCGTTAGCGCCATAAACGTAGCGCTTTGCTTTGGCGTTAACCCCGCCGCCAGCAGGCTGTCTCTCTCAACATGCGGTTGTTTCATTAAGGTCTGCGCCAGGCGAACCATTCGGTCGCCATAAAGCTGGCGAATTTTTAACAGGCGTAGCCAAATTTCGGTGGGCGTCATCCGTTTCCCCTTGCCACAAGCACTTCCGGCAATCTTTGCGATTGGTCACTGATGCTGTCAATCAAGGGGAGATTTGTCTAGAATAGAGGTAATAATCTTTTCTACTCCTGAACTCAACTCTGGAAATTTATGGCAGTTTTGCACGTGTTACATATTCCGGACGAGCGCCTTCGCAAAGTCGCTGAACCGGTAAAAGAAGTGAATGCAGAAATTCAGCGTATCGTTGATGATATGTTCGAAACGATGTACGCCGAAGAGGGCATTGGTCTGGCCGCGACTCAGGTCGATATCCATCAACGTATTATCGTGATTGATGTTTCCGAGAATCGCGATGAGCGCCTGGTGCTGATCAATCCAGAACTGCTGGAAAAAAATGGCGAAACGGGCATCGAAGAAGGCTGCCTGTCTATCCCGGAACAGCGCGCGCTGGTTCCGCGTGCGGAGACCGTTAAAATCCGCGCCATCGATCGTGATGGCAATCCTTTCGAGTTAGAGGCGGATGGCCTGCTGGCAATCTGTATTCAGCATGAAATGGACCATCTGGTTGGCAAACTCTTTATTGATTATTTGTCGCCATTAAAACAGCAGCGTATCCGCCAAAAAGTGGAAAAACTGGATCGGATGAACGCGCGAGCGTAAGGACAAGGAATATCGTGTCAGAAAAACTTCGCATTATTTTCGCGGGTACTCCCGACTTTGCAGCGCGTCATCTTGACGCGCTGTTGTCATCTGAGCATCAGATCGTTGGTGTATTCACCCAACCGGATCGTCCGGCAGGCCGTGGCAAAAAACTGATGCCCAGCCCGGTAAAAGTTCTGGCTGAAGAGAAAGGTCTACCGGTATTCCAGCCCGCTTCGCTACGTCCGCAGGATAACCAGCAGCTTGTGGCCGATCTGAATGCTGACATTATGGTTGTCGTCGCTTATGGATTGATCCTTCCAAAAGCCGTACTCGAGATGCCGCGCCTGGGCTGCATTAACGTTCACGGTTCGTTGCTGCCACGCTGGCGTGGTGCCGCTCCTATTCAGCGTTCGCTGTGGGCCGGCGACAGCGAAACCGGCGTAACTATTATGCAGATGGATGTGGGTCTGGACACGGGAGACATGCTTTATAAACTCTCCTGTCCCATTACAACCGCAGATACCAGCGCCACGCTGTATGACAAATTAGCGCAGCTTGGTCCGCAAGGGCTAATCGAGACGCTAAAGCAGTTAGCAGAAGGACGCGCGCAGCCGCAGGTTCAGGATGAAACACTGGCGACCTACGCAGAAAAGCTAAGTAAAGAAGAAGCGCGCATTGACTGGTCGCTATCCGCCTGCGAGCTTGAACGTTGCATCCGGGCATTTAATCCGTGGCCGATGAGTTATCTGATGATTGACGAGCAGCCGGTGAAAGTCTGGAAAGCCTCAGCACTGGATATTCAAAGCGATGCTGCACCGGGCACAATTATCGACGCTACAAAGCTGGGTATTCAGGTCGCCACAGGTGAAGGGGTACTGAATCTGGAGTCATTACAGCCCGCCGGTAAAAAAGCGATGAGCGCCCAGGATCTCCTGAATTCACGTCGGGAATGGTTCACCCCTGGCAATACGCTGTCCTGACACTTATCTATTCATAAGCCCGGTATGACCGGGCATTTTTATTTTTACGGTTATGAAAAAACAACTTAATTTACGCAGCATGGCGGCCCAGGCCGTTGAACAGGTCGTTGAGCAGGGTCAGTCACTGGGCCAGGTATTACCTGCGTTGCAGCAAAACGTCTCTGATAAAGACAAAGCACTGTTACAGGAATTGTGCTTTGGCGTCTTACGCACCCTTCCCCAGCTTAACTGGCTGATTAATAAATTAATGTCACGCCCGATGACGGGCAAACAGCGCACCGTCCACTACTTAATTATGGTCGGCTTTTATCAGCTGTTGCATACCCGCATTCCTCCTCACGCAGCACTGGCGGAGACAGTTGAAGGCGCGGTGGTCATTAAGCGCCCGCAGCTTAAAGGCTTGATCAATGGCGTACTACGTCAGTTTCAGCGCCAGCAGGAAGCATTGCTGGAAGAATTTACCCGCAGTGATGAGCGTTTCCTGCACCCGGCCTGGCTATTAAAACGGTTACAGAAAGCTTATCCGGCCCAGTGGGAAGCGATTATAGACGCTAACAATGCACGCCCGCCGATGTGGCTGCGCGTTAATCGTCATCATCACTCCCGCGATGAATGGCTCGCACTGCTGGCAGAGGCCGGGATGGAAGGCTTTGCACATACCGATTATCCGGATGCCGTGCGGCTTGCTTCACCCGCTCCTGTTCATGCATTGCCCGGTTTTGATCAGGGCTGGGTAACGGTGCAGGACGCGAGCGCACAGGGTTGCATGACGTTCCTGGAGCCGCAAAATGGTGAACATATACTGGATCTCTGTGCTGCACCGGGTGGAAAAACCACGCATATTCTGGAGGTCGCTCCAGATGCGCAGGTACTGGCGGTTGACGTTGATGAGCAACGGCTGTCCCGCGTTTATGACAATCTGAAGCGTCTCGGCATGAAAGCTGAAGTTAAACAGGGCGATGGGCGATTCCCGGCACAATGGTGTGGCGAGCAACAGTTTGATCGCATCCTTCTGGACGCCCCCTGCTCAGCCACCGGGGTGATCCGCCGCCATCCTGATATTAAATGGCTGCGTCGCGATCGCGATATCGCTGAACTGGCAAAACTTCAGGCTGAAATACTTGATGCCGTCTGGCCGCATCTGAAACAGGGTGGAACGCTGGTTTATGCTACCTGCTCAATATTGCCGGAGGAGAATAGCCAACAAGTTGCCGCTTTCCTGACTCGCACAGCGGATGCGCGTCTTAGCGCTACCGGCACGCCAGACCATCCAGGGCAGCAAAATCTGCCAGGTATGGAAGATGGCGACGGCTTCTTTTACGCTAAACTAATCAAACAGTGAAGATAACGGGTCGCGACTGATGAAAATTATTATTCTGGGTGCAGGACAGGTCGGCGGCACGCTGGCAGAAAACCTGGTCGGGGAAAATAACGATATTACCGTTGTCGATACTAATGGCGAACGCCTGCGCACATTGCAGGATAAGTTTGATCTCCGCGTGGTTCAGGGGCATGGCTCGCATCCGCGAGTGCTGCGCGAAGCTGGGGCGGATGACGCAGATATGCTGGTTGCCGTCACCAGTTCAGACGAGACCAATATGGTTGCCTGCCAGGTCGCCTATTCGCTATTTAATACGCCAAATCGTATTGCCCGTATTCGTGCCCCAGACTATGTTCGCGATGCTGAAAAATTATTCCATTCAGACGCGGTACCTATCGACCACCTGATTGCCCCGGAGCAATTGGTTATCGACAGCATTTATCGTCTGATTGAATATCCCGGCGCTTTGCAGGTAGTGAATTTCGCTGAAGGAATGGTCAGCCTGGCCGTTGTAAAAGCCTATTATGGCGGACCGCTGGTAGGGAATGCTCTTTCGACTATGCGCGAGCATATGCCGCATATTGATACCCGCGTTGCCGCCATTTTCCGCCACGATCGCCCTATTCGTCCGCAGGGTTCTACCATTGTTGAAGCGGGAGATGAGGTATTCTTTATTGCGGCTTCACAGCATATTCGCGCGGTAATGAGTGAGTTACAGCGTCTGGAAAAGCCTTATAAGCGCATCATGCTGGTTGGGGGTGGCAATATTGGTGCCGGACTGGCGCAGCGGCTGGAAAAAGACTACAGCGTTAAACTGATCGAGCGCGATCAACAACGCGCGGCAGAACTGGCTGAGAAACTGCAAAATACCGTTGTCTTTTTTGGTGATGCATCGGATCAGGAATTACTGGCGGAAGAACATATTGATCAAGTTGATCTCTTTATTGCCGTCACCAACGATGATGAAGCGAATATTATGTCCGCCATGTTAGCCAAACGCATGGGCGCTAAAAAAGTCATGGTCTTGATCCAGCGAAAAGCCTATGTCGATCTGGTTCAGGGTAGCGTGATCGATATTGCCATCTCCCCTCAACAGGCGACCATCTCAGCCCTGCTTAGCCATGTACGTAAAGCAGATATCGTTGGGGTATCTTCCCTGCGCCGTGGAGTAGCTGAAGCTATCGAAGCCGTAGCGCACGGAGATGAAAGCACCTCGCGCGTAGTTGGTCGTGTCATTGATGATATTAAGTTGCCGCCAGGCACGATTATCGGCGCGGTCGTTCGCGGTAATGACGTTATGATTGCTAACGATAACCTGCGTATTGAGCAGGGCGATCATGTCATCATGTTTTTAACCGATAAGAAATTTATTACCGACGTCGAACGCCTCTTCCAGCCCAGCCCCTTCTTCTTATAATTGTCAGGCATCCCCAGGATGCCTCACTTTTAACCTTTAACCCTTTATTTAATATGGGGTAATTTTATTAACATTATGTTTTCGCAAATGGAAATTGTGATGACATTTGTTAAACTTGTTATTATTTAAAAGTGTTAAGGAGAAAAAAATGAGTTTTTTTAAAGAGTTCCGCGAGTTTGCGATGCGCGGAAATGTTGTCGATTTGGCGGTAGGTGTGATCATCGGTGCGGCATTCGGTAAAATCGTCTCGTCGCTGGTTGCCGATATCATCATGCCGCCACTGGGTTTGCTAATTGGGGGAGTGGATTTCAAACAGTTTGCATTAACGCTGCGGCCAGCCATCGGCGAAACGCCTGCGGTTGTGATGCACTACGGGATCTTTATCCAGAACATTTTCGACTTCGTGATCGTCGCTTTTGCCATTTTCCTGGCAATCAACGTGATAAATAAACTGCATCGTCGTAAAAAAGAAGAACCAAAAGCGCCACCGGCACCTTCGAAAGAAGAAGTCCTGCTGACTGAAATTCGCGATCTGCTTAAAGAGCAGAATAACCGCCCTTAACAGGCGCTCAAAGCAGGAAGGCCAGTGGTAAAAAAGCAGTTTGCTTGCTTGCCACTGGCCTCCCAGTTCCCTTTCTTACCGTGCTTCGCTTTACGCAGAAAGCTGCCTTTTCCTTTTTTATTTTTCTCAACACGTTGCCTGAACAGCGGATCGTGCAGTAGCGCTTCAAGCGCGTTATCGTTTATCTGCCCTTTGGTATGCTGATAGCGACTCATAACTTCTCCAGATTGTAGTAAAACGGCGCGAGTGTAGATCTGTAAGACGAAGAAATCAACAGCCCTTTGTTACGCCACTGGCACCCTGTTCGAGCGCCTCAAGGATCGAGCAGTACACGCTACTGTGAGCCGTACCGCAACAAGCATCATTTAATCTTTGCAAAGAACGGCGCATCGTCTGTAGCTCGTCGATTCTTGCCTCCACGTCTGCCAGCCGACTTTGCACAATACTTTTTGATTCCTGACAAGTGTGATGCTCAGGATCGATACGGATCGAAAGAAGCTCACGGATCGATTCAAGCGTGAATCCCAGCTGCCGACCATAGCGGATAAACTTCAGGCGCTGAAGGTCCTGTTCGCTATAAAGTCGGAAGCCCCCCTCCGTACGGACCTCATGATCCATCATCTGCTGCTTTTCATAATACCGAATGGTATCAGGCGTCACTTCCGCCAGTTTGGCCAGTTCACCAATGCGATACATCATTCTTCCTCGCTTATTTTCCGCTGCAATTTGTTGGCATAATCACCGTGAAGAAAATCGGTATTGATACCTGCCTGACGCAGCTTAAGTTCAAGCAATAGCAGATGACGACTCAGCTGCGAATACTCGGGGCTGTCACGCTGAATATTTTTCAATAAATCAGCAAGCGCTACCGCCTCTTTACGCTGCTCAAGTTCCGGTGGCAGACAACCGGCATTTTTTAACAGCCGATATCCTGCACGCAGTTCAGCCGGCACATGGGAGTCATCATCCAGCGTTAAGGGTTCACCGCTACCGGCAAGATTATCAAACTCACCTTTGCGTTGGGCATCAAGAATATGGCGTTCTGCCCACTGGTCTGTTAACCACATTGCCATTCTCCAGGGGATGAACAAAAAGAGTACAAACATTGTAGGTAAGTGGGGATAGGACGGATATAAAAAAACCCGCCGGAGCGGGTTTTTTTACGTTACTACAGATTACTCTGCGGTAGCTTCTGCTTTCGATTCAGAACGATCAACCAGCTCGATGTATGCCATCGGCGCGTTGTCGCCTGCACGGAAGCCACACTTCAGAATGCGAGTGTAACCACCGGCACGGCTCGCGAAACGCGGGCCCAGCTCGTTAAACAGTTTTGCCACGATCTCGTTATCACGAGTACGGGCGAATGCCAGACGACGATTAGCTACGCTATCAGTCTTGGCAAGAGTAATCAGCGGCTCAACTACGCGGCGCAGCTCTTTCGCTTTAGGCAGAGTCGTCTTGATGATCTCATGACGAACCAGTGAACCTGCCATATTGCGGAACATAGCCTGGCGATGGCTGCTGTTGCGGTTCAGTTGACGACCACTCTTACGATGGCGCATGACCTTATCCTTCTCAGTAAAACCTTAACCTGCGATCCGGTTACTCGTCAGCGATGCTTGCCGGTGGCCAGTTTTCCAGGCGCATGCCCAGAGACAGTCCACGGGAAGCCAGCACGTCTTTAATCTCGGTAAGAGATTTTTTACCCAGGTTAGGCGTCTTAAGAAGCTCAACCTCGGTACGCTGTACCAGATCACCGATATAGTGGATAGCTTCTGCCTTGAGGCAGTTAGCAGAGCGGACAGTCAATTCCAGATCGTCAACAGGGCGCAGCAGGATCGGATCGAATTCTGGTTTCTCTTCTTTCACTTCTGGCTGACGAACATCACGTAAGTCAACAAAAGCTTCCAGTTGTTCAGCCAGAATGGTTGCCGCACGACGAATCGCCTCTTCAGGATCGATTGTGCCGTTGGTTTCCATTTCGATGACCAGCTTGTCCAGGTCGGTACGCTGTTCTACACGCGCTGCTTCAACATTGTAGGCAATACGCTCTACAGGGCTGTAGCATGCGTCGACCAGCAGACGGCCGATTGGGCGCTCATCTTCTTCCGAATGAATTCGGGTAGAAGCCGGCACATAACCACGACCGCGCTGAACTTTGATACGCATGCTAATAGACGCGTTCTCATCGGTCAGGTGGCAGATCACGTGCTGCGGCTTGACGATTTCGACATCACCGTCGTGGGTGATATCGGCTGCAGTCACAGGGCCAATGCCAGATTTATTCAAGGTAAGAATAACTTCATCTTTACCCTGAACTCTCACCGCCAGCCCTTTCAGGTTGAGCAGGATTTCCAGGATATCTTCCTGAACGCCTTCTTTGGTGCTGTACTCATGTAGTACACCATCAATCTCAACCTCGGTCACCGCGCAACCCGGCATCGATGAGAGCAGAATACGGCGCAGTGCGTTACCCAGAGTATGGCCAAAGCCACGCTCTAAAGGCTCAAGGGTCACCTTGGCGTGCGTCGAACTCACTTGCTCGATATCTACCAGGCGCGGTTTTAGAAACTCTGTCACAGAACCCTGCATTGTGTCCTCTCTTTGGTACTAAGCTTTACTTGGAGTAAAGCTCGACGATCAGGTGTTCGTTAATGTCCGCAGACAGATCAGAACGCTCCGGCTTACGCTTGAACGTACCTTCCATCTTGCCAGCATCAACTTCCAGCCAGGTTGGCTTTTCACGCTGCTCAGCCAGCTCCAGAGCGGCTTTCACGCGAGACTGCTTCTTCGCTTTCTCACGAATGCTAACAACGTCATTCGCTTTAACCTGATAAGAAGCGATGTTAACAACACGACCGTTTACCATAATAGCTTTATGGCTGACCAGCTGACGTGCTTCTGCACGAGTGGCACCGAAGCCCATACGGTATACAACGTTGTCCAGACGACCTTCCAGCAGAGCCAACAGGTTTTCACCGGTGTTGCCTTTCAGACGTGCTGCTTCTTTGTAGTAGTTACGGAACTGACGCTCAAGCACACCGTAGATACGACGAACTTTTTGCTTCTCACGCAACTGCACACCATAGTCAGACAGACGCGGTTTACGCGCACCGTGCTGGCCAGGAGCTTGTTCAATTTTACACTTGGTATCGATCGCGCGAACGCCAGACTTAAGGAATAAGTCGGTGCCCTCACGACGGCTCAGCTTGAGCTTAGGACCCAAATATCTTGCCATTTTCTTTCTCCAACAAACCTGGAAAACGAAGCGTTATACGCGACGTTTCTTCGGCGGACGACAACCGTTATGAGGGATCGGAGTCACATCAGTAATATTAGTGATGCGGAAACCAGCGGCGTTCAGAGCACGAATAGTAGATTCGCGGCCTGGACCCGGACCTTTGACCATAACTTCCAGATTCTTGATACCGTATTCTTTTACGGCGTCAGCGCAACGCTCTGCTGCAACCTGAGCTGCAAACGGAGTAGATTTACGCGAACCACGGAAACCGGAACCACCGGCTGTTGCCCAACCCAGCGCGTTACCCTGACGATCGGTAATGGTCACGATGGTGTTGTTAAAAGAAGCATGGATATGAGCCACGCCGTCAGAGACTTGTTTTCTTACACGCTTACGTGCACGAACTGGTGCCTTTGCCATTATTCAATCACCCCGATTATTTCTTGATCGGTTTGCGCGGACCCTTACGGGTACGTGCGTTGGTCTTGGTACGCTGACCGCGTACTGGAAGACCACGACGATGACGCAAACCGCGATAGCAACCAAGATCCATCAGGCGCTTGATGCTCATGCTAACTTCACGGCGCAGATCACCTTCAACGACAAATTTGGCAACTTCGTCACGCAGCGTGTCGATTTGTTCTTCAGACAGCTCACTGATCTTAACATTTTCAGCGATACCCGCTGCAGCCAGGATGGCTTTAGAACGGGTCTTGCCGACGCCATAGATCGAAGTTAATGCGATCACAGCGTGTTTCTGATCAGGAATGTTAATGCCTGCTATACGGGCCACTATGCACTCCTACTATTTAATATGTACGCACCATGCTGAAAAGCCCGTTTTCAGGATACTCAAATGGATACGCACAGACATACAAAAGATTGGCTGGCTAATCTAGCCAGCTCAACCCAACTTTGCAAGAAAAATATGCGATTTAAATCAGCCTTGACGCTGTTTATGTTTCGGCTCGGCACTGCAAATCACACGGATGACGCCATCACGCTTAACGATTTTGCAGTTACGGCATAATTTCTTGACGGAAGCACGAACTTTCATTTTTACTCTCCGTAACTTCTCGAGCGAACTGTTAGCGGCCGTAGCCTTTCAGATTCGCCTTCTTCAATGCAGACTCATACTGACTTGACATCATCAGAGTTTGCACTTGAGCCATAAAGTCCATAATCACGACAACAACAATAAGCAGCGAGGTCCCACCGAAGTAGAACGGCACTTTCATTGCATCACGCATGAACTCCGGGATCAGGCAGATAAAAGTAATATACAACGCACCAACCAAAGTCAGGCGGGTCATTACTTTATCGATATACTTCGCCGTTTGCTCTCCCGGACGAATTCCTGGTACGAATGCACCGGACTTCTTCAGGTTATCTGCTGTTTCACGCGGGTTGAAAACCAACGCCGTGTAGAAGAAACAGAAGAAGATGATTGCAGACGCATAGAGTAACACATAAAGCGGTTGCCCAGGCTGCAAATACAGCGAAATTGTTGTCAGCCAGTTCCAACCAGTACCGCCCCCGAACCATGACGCGATGGTCGCCGGGAACAGAATAATACTGGAAGCGAAGATTGCCGGGATTACCCCCGCCATATTCACTTTCAGCGGCAAATGTGTGCTCTGTGCAGCATAGACACGACGACCCTGCTGACGTTTCGCGTAGTTTACCACAATACGGCGTTGACCACGCTCAACAAATACAACAAAGAACGTCACTGCAAATACTAATACTGCAACCAACAGCAACAGGAGGAAGTGCAGGTCGCCTTGACGCGCTTGCTCGATAGTGTGGGCAATGGCTGGCGGGAGACCCGCAACGATACCAGCGAAGATAATGATTGAGATACCGTTGCCGATACCACGCTCAGTTATCTGTTCGCCGAGCCACATCAGGAACATCGTTCCTGTGACCAGACTTACAACAGCGGTGAAATAGAATGCAAAGCCCGGATTCATTACCAGGCCCTGCATACCAGGCATATTCGGTAAACCGGTAGCAATACCGATCGACTGGAATATTGCCAGCACCAGAGTGCCGTAACGGGTGTACTGGCTGATCTTACGACGACCAGACTCCCCTTCTTTCTTCAGTTCTGCCAGCGGCGGATAAACCACCGTCAGCAGCTGCACGATAATCGATGCCGAAATATACGGCATGATACCCAGCGCAAAGATAGAAGCACGGCTGAGAGCACCACCAGAGAACATGTTAAACATTTCAATGATGGTGCCTCGCTGTTGCTCAAGCAGTTTGGCAAGTACAGCGGCATCAATACCAGGGATCGGAATGAAAGAGCCAATACGGAACACAATAAGCGCACCGATTACAAACAGCAGTCTGCGTTTCAGCTCGCCTAAGCCACCTTTGGCACTTTGAAAATCTAATCCCGGTTGTTTAGCCATCTGCTACTTATTCCTCGATTTTACCGCCAGCAGCTTCGATAGCAGCACGAGCGCCTTTAGTCACGCGCAGGCCACGAACAGTTACCGGAGTAGAAACTTCACCAGACAGAATCACTTTCGCGAACTCGATCTGAACACCGATAATGTTAGCTGCTTTCAGCGTGTTAAGGTCTACTACACCGCCTTCTACTTTCGCCAGGTCAGACAGACGAATTTCGGCTGTAATCGCTGCTTTGCGAGAAGTGAAGCCGAATTTCGGCAGACGACGGTACAGAGGCATCTGGCCGCCCTCGAAACCACGACGTACGCCACCGCCAGAACGAGACTTCTGACCTTTGTGACCACGACCGCCGGTTTTACCGAGGCCAGAACCGATACCACGACCCAGGCGTTTACCCGCCTTTTTAGAGCCTTCGGCCGGAGACAGAGTATTTAAACGCATCTCTTACTCCTCAACTTTAACCATGAAGTAAACCGCGTTGACCATACCACGAACAGCGGGAGTATCCTCGCGTTCTACGGTGTGACCAATACGACGCAGACCCAGGCCAAGCAGCGTTGCCTTGTGTTTCGGCAGACGACCGATTGCACTGCGGGTTTGAGTAATTTTAATAGTCTTTGCCATGGTTTATTTCCCCAGAATTTCTTCAACGGATTTACCACGCTTGGCAGCGACCATTTCTGGAGAATTCATATTTTCCAGGCCATCAATAGTTGCACGAACCACGTTGATCGGGTTGGTGGAACCATAGGCTTTAGCCAGAACGTTATGAACTCCAGCAACTTCCAGAACGGCGCGCATTGCACCACCGGCGATGATACCGGTACCTTCGGAAGCTGGCTGCATGAATACACGAGACCCTGTGTGAACACCTTTAACCGGGTGTTGCAGGGTGCCGTTGTTCAGCGCGACGTTAATCATATTGCGACGGGCTTTTTCCATCGCTTTCTGGATCGCTGCTGGAACTTCACGCGCTTTACCGTAACCAAAACCAACGCGACCGTTACCATCGCCAACTACAGTCAGAGCTGTGAAGGAGAAAATACGACCACCTTTAACGGTTTTAGATACGCGGTTAACCGCGATCAGCTTTTCCTGCAGTTCGCCAGCTTGTTTTTCGATGTGAGACATCTTACACCTCTACCTTAGAACTGAAGGCCAGCTTCACGGGCAGCATCTGCCAGTGCCTGGACACGACCATGATATTGGAACCCGGAACGGTCAAAGGACACATCTTTAATGCCTTTTTCCAGAGCGCGTTCAGCGACAGCTTTACCCACAGCTGCTGCAGCGTCTTTGTTACCGGTGTACTTCAGCTGTTCAGCGATAGCTTTTTCAACTGTAGAAGCAGCTACCAGAACTTCGGAACCGTTTGATGCGATTACCTGTGCGTAAATATGACGCGGGGTACGATGTACCACCAGGCGAGTCGCACCCAGCTCCTGGAGCTTGCGGCGTGCGCGGGTCGCACGACGGATACGAGCAGATTTCTTATCCATAGTGTTACCTTACTTCTTCTTAGCCTCTTTGGTACGCACGACTTCGTCGGCGTAACGAACACCCTTGCCTTTATAAGGCTCAGGACGACGGTAGGCGCGCAGATCTGCTGCAACCTGGCCGATCACCTGCTTATCAGCGCCTTTCAGCACGATTTCAGTTTGAGTCGGACATTCCGCAGTGATACCGGCCGGCAGCTTATGCTCAACAGGATGAGAGAAACCTAAAGCCAGGTTTACTACATCCCCTTTGACCGCTGCACGATAACCTACACCAACCAGCTGCAGCTTCTTAGTGAAGCCTTCGGTAACACCGATAACCATTGAGTTCAGCAGGGCACGCGCGGTACCAGCCTGTGCCCAACCGTCTACGTAACCATCACGCGGACCGAAAGCCAGTGCATTATCTGCATTTTTAACTTCAACAGCATCGTTGAGAGTACGAGTCAGCTCGCCGTTTTTACCTTTGATCGTAATAACCTGACCGTTGATTTTTACGTCAACGCCGGCAGGAATAACGACCGGTGCTTTAGCAACACGAGACATTTTTTCCTCCGATTAGGCTACGTAGCAGATAATTTCGCCACCAAGACCAGCCTGGCGCGCTGCACGATCAGTCATAACACCTTTAGAGGTAGAAACAACTGCGATACCCAGACCCGCCATAACTTTCGGCAGCTCATCTTTACGTTTGTAGATGCGCAGACCTGGGCGACTGATACGCTGAATGCTTTCTACAACAGCTTTACCCTGGAAATACTTAAGCGTAAGTTCCAGTTCCGGCTTGGTGTCGCCTTCAACTTTAAATTCTTCAATAAAGCCTTCTTCCTTCAGCACGTTGGCAATTGCCACTTTCAGCTTGGAGGAAGGCATAGTGACCGCAGCTTTATTCGCGGCCTGACCGTTACGGATACGGGTCAGCATATCCGCGATCGGATCTTGCATGCTCATCTGTCTTTACTCCCGTGATTCAATTGGTGACAATTACCAGCTAGCCTTTTTCAGACCCGGGATTTCACCGCGCATAGCGGCTTCACGGACCTTAATACGGCTCAACCCGAACTTCCGCAGGAAAGCGTGCGGACGACCAGTTTGACGGCAGCGGTTACGCTGACGAGACGGGCTGGAATCACGCGGCAGAGTCTGCAGCTTGAGAACAGCGTCCCAACGATCTTCGTCGGAAGCGTTCACATCAGAGATGATTGCTTTGAGTTCAGCGCGTTTAGCGAAGAATTTTTCAGCTAAAGCCACGCGCTTTACTTCGCGTGCTTTCATTGATTGCTTTGCCATGAACGTAACCCTGGTTTACTTGCGGAACGGGAAGTCAAAGGCAGCCAGCAGAGCACGGCCTTCTTCGTCAGATTGCGCAGTAGTGGTGATAGTAATATCCATACCACGTACGCGGTCGACTTTGTCATAGTCGATTTCTGGGAAGATGATCTGCTCACGGACACCCATGCTGTAATTGCCACGACCGTCGAATGACTTAGCGGACAAGCCACGGAAGTCACGGATACGCGGTACAGCAATAGTGATCAGGCGCTCAAAGAACTCCCACATGCGTTCGCCACGCAGAGTTACTTTACAGCCGATCGGATAGCCCTGACGGATTTTGAAGCCTGCAACTGATTTGCGTGCTTTGGTGATCAACGGTTTTTGACCGGAGATTGCTGCCAGGTCAGCTGCTGCGTTATCCAGCAGTTTCTTGTCAGCGATCGCTTCACCAACACCCATGTTCAGGGTGATCTTCTCGACCCGAGGGACTTGCATGACAGAATTGTAGTTAAACTCAGTCATGAGTTTGTTAACTACTTCGTCTTTGTAGTAATCATGCAGTTTCGCCATCGTACTACTCCAAATTACTTGATAGTTTCGCTGTTAGACTTGAAGAAACGGACTTTTTTGCCGTCTTCGAATCTAAAGCCTACACGGTCAGCCTTGCCGGTTGCCGCATTGAAGATTGCAACGTTAGAAACCTGAATAGCAGCTTCTTTTTCAACGATGCCGCCTGGTTGGTTCAAAGCCGGGACCGGCTTCTGGTGTTTCTTAACCAGGTTGATACCTTCAACGATGACCTTGCCGGAAGACAGGACATTTTTTACTTTACCGCGTTTACCTTTATCTTTACCGGTTAACACGATAACTTCGTCATCACGACGGATTTTCGCTGCCATGATTCGCTCCTTAGAGTACTTCTGGTGCCAGAGAGATAATTTTCATGAACTTCTCGTTGCGAAGTTCACGAGTTACCGGCCCAAAGATACGCGTGCCGATTGGCTGCTCGCTGTTATTGTTTAAAATAACGCATGCATTACCATCGAAGCGAATGACAGAACCGTCAGGGCGACGAACACCCTTCCTGGTGCGCACCACTACCGCCTTCAGCACATCGCCTTTTTTGACCTTACCACGCGGAATTGCTTCCTTGATGGTGATCTTGATGATGTCGCCGACGCCTGCGTAGCGACGGTGCGAGCCACCCAGAACCTTGATACACATTACGCGACGTGCACCGGAGTTGTCGGCGACGTTCAGCATAGTCTGTTCTTGGATCATTTTAGTGCTCCGCTAATGTCAACTACTACCTGAGACTCCAAAATCAGAGCCATTAAAAAGCCCCATATATCGAGGGCGCGGCATTATAACACCGGTTATCGAATATGGGTAGAAAAAATAAACGGCTCATTGCTGAGCCGTTTATTTGTATTGAGAACGATACTGTATTACAGAACCGCTTTCTCTACAACGCGAACCAGCGTCCAGGACTTAGTCTTGGACAGCGGACGGCATTCACGGATTTCAACCTTGTCGCCGATACCGCATTCGTTGTTCTCGTCGTGTACGTGCAGTTTGGTCGTACGCTTAATGAATTTACCGTAGATCGGGTGTTTCACAAAACGTTCAATAGCAACAACAATGGATTTCTCCATTTTGTCGCTAACAACGCGACCTTGCAGAGTACGGATTTTATCGGTCATTACGCACCCGCCTTCTCAGTCAGTAAAGTCTTAACGCGTGCGACATCACGACGCACTTGCTTCAACAGGTGAGACTGTTGCAGCTGGCCACTTGCTGCCTGCATACGCAGGTTAAACTGCTCACGCAGTAAATTCAGCAGTTCGGCATTCAGCTCTTCAACGCTTTTCTCACGCAGCTCTTTTGCTTTCATTACATCACCGTCTTAGTTACAAAGGTGGTTTTAATCGGCAGTTTCGCTGCTGCCAGCTTGAATGCTTCACGGGCCAGCTCTTCCGGTACGCCGTCCATTTCATAAAGGACTTTACCCGGCTGAATCAAGGCAACCCAATACTCCACGTTACCTTTACCTTTACCCATACGCACTGCCAGCGGCTTTTCAGTGATCGGTTTGTCCGGGAATACACGGATCCAGATCTTACCTTGACGCTTAACTGCACGGGTCATAGCACGACGTGCTGCTTCGATCTGACGGGCAGTCAGACGACCACGGCCAACAGCTTTGAGACCGTAAGTGCCGAAGCTAACATCCGCGCCCGCAGCCAGACCACGGTTGCGGCCTTTGTGCATCTTACGGAATTTTGTACGCTTTGGTTGTAACATCAGCGACGCTCCTTATTTACGGCCTTTACGCTGCTGCTTTTTAGGTTGCGCAGCCGGTTTTTCCGGTTGTTCAACAGCAGCCATACCACCCAGGATCTCGCCTTTGAAGATCCACACTTTAACGCCGATTACACCGTAAGTGGTGTGCGCTTCAGAGGTGTTGTAGTCAATGTCAGCACGCAGAGTGTGCAGAGGTACGCGACCTTCGCGGTACCATTCGGTACGTGCGATTTCCGCGCCGCCCAGACGGCCGCTAACTTCAACTTTGATACCTTTAGCGCCCAGACGCATTGCGTTCTGTACAGCACGCTTCATAGCACGACGGAACATAACGCGACGTTCCAGCTGAGAAGTGATGCTGTCAGCAACCAATTTTGCGTCCAGTTCAGGTTTACGAACTTCGGCGATGTTGATCTGTGCAGGAACGCCAGCGATATCCGCTACGACCTTACGCAGTTTTTCTACGTCTTCGCCTTTCTTACCGATAACGATACCCGGGCGAGCGGTGTGAATAGTCACACGGATGCTCTTAGCCGGACGCTCGATAACGATACGAGATACAGACGCTTTAGCCAGTTCCTTAGTCAGGTACTGACGTACTTTAAAATCGCTGTCCAGGTTGTCAGCGAATTCTTTGGTGTTCGCAAACCAGGTAGAGTTCCATGGTTTTACAATACCCAGGCGAATACCATTAGGATGTACTTTCTGACCCATTGCTAGTCTCCAGAGTCTCAGCGATCGGACACAACCACAGTAATGTGGCTGGTGCGCTTCAGGATGCGATCTGCACGACCTTTCGCACGCGGCATAATGCGCTTCATGCTCGGGCCTTCGTCTACGAAAATTTTCGCAACTTTCAGATCGTCAATGTCAGCGCCATCGTTGTGTTCAGCGTTAGCAATGGCAGATTCGAGGACTTTCTTGACCAGTACAGCCGCTTTCTTATTGGTGTAGGTCAAAATGTCCAGAGCCTGCGACACTTTCTTACCGCGGATCAGGTCAGCAACAAGGCGAACCTTCTGAGCAGAAGAACGAGCGTGGCGATGTTGAGCTAAAGTTTCCATCTCTTCCTCCTACTTATTTCTTCTTGGCTTTTTTATCAGCCGCGTGACCGCGATAAGTACGGGTCGGTGCAAATTCACCCAGTTTGTGACCGACCATTTCGTCGGAAACAAATACCGGAACGTGCTGACGACCATTATGGACAGCGATGGTCAAACCGATCATGTTAGGAAAGATCGTTGAACGACGGGACCAAGTGCGCAGGGGCTTCTTGTCTCCGCTTTCCACCGCTTTCTCTACCTTCTTCAGCAAGTGCAGGTCAATAAAAGGACCTTTCTTGAGAGAACGTGGCATGGCTTATCCTCTAAAATTATTTGCTACGGCGACGTACGATGAATTTATCAGTACGCTTGTTGCTGCGGGTCTTCTTACCTTTGGTCTGAACGCCCCACGGAGTTACCGGGTGCTTACCAAAGTTACGACCTTCACCACCACCATGTGGGTGGTCGACTGGGTTCATCGCAGTACCGCGAACGGTAGGACGAACACCACGCCAGCGAGCAGCACCTGCTTTACCCAGAACGCGCAGCATATGCTCAGCATTGCCAACTTCGCCCAGAGTTGCACGGCATTCAGCTTCGACTTTACGCATTTCACCAGAGCGCAGACGCAGGGTGACATAAGCACCATCGCGAGCAACGATCTGAACGTAAGTACCAGCGGAACGCGCCAGCTGACCGCCTTTACCTGGTTTCATTTCTACGTTATGAACGGTAGAACCAACCGGGATATTGCGCATCGGCAGGGTGTTACCTGCTTTGATTGCAGCATCAACGCCAGACTGAATCTGGTCGCCAGCTTTCAGGCCTTTAGGGGCCAGGATGTAACGGCGTTCGCCATCTTTGTACAGAACCAGCGCGATATTCGCGGAACGGTTCGGATCGTACTCAAGACGCTCAACAACAGCCGGGATACCATCTTTGTTGCGTTTGAAGTCAACCAGACGATAAGCCTGCTTATGGCCACCACCGATGTGACGAGTGGTGATACGGCCATTGTTGTTACGACCACCGGATTTGCTGTTTTTTTCAACCAGCGGAGCAAAAGGTTTGCCCTTGTGCAGCTCTGGGTTGACCACTTTAACGACGTGGCGACGACCCGGAGATGTCGGTTTACACTTAACAACTGCCATTGTATTACTCCTCCGACTTACTCAGCGCCGCCAACGAAGTCCAGATTCTGGCCTTCTTTCAGGGTGACGTAAGCTTTTTTCCAGTCGCTACGACGACCGATACGCTGTCCGTGACGTTTAACTTTCCCTTTAACGACCAGGGTGTTAACGACTTCGACTTCGACTTCAAACAGTTTCTGCACAGCAGCTTTGATCTCTGCTTTGGTCGCGTCTTTAGCAACTTTGAGAACGATGGTATTGGTTTTTTCCATCGCAGTAGACGCTTTTTCAGAAACGTGCGGTGCACGAAGCACCTTCAGCAAACGTTCTTCACGAATCATGCCAGCATCTCCTCAACTTGCTTAACAGCATCAGCAGTCATTACGACTTTGTCGAAGGCGATCAGGCTAACCGGGTCGATACCAGTTGCATCGCGTACGTCAACCTTGTGCAGGTTGCGCGCAGCCAGGAACAGGTTCTCGTCCAGCTCACCGGTGATGATCAACACATCTTCCAGAGCCATGTCTTTCAGTTTCTGTGCCAGCAGCTTGGTTTTCGGTGCTTCAACAGAGAACGTCTCGACAACGATCAGACGATCCTGACGTACCAGTTCGGACAGAATGCTTTTCAGCGCGCCGCGGTACATCTTTTTGTTAACTTTTTGACTGTGGTCCTGCGGACGCGCAGCGAAGGTCACGCCACCTGAACGCCAGATCGGGCTCTTGATAGAACCTGAACGCGCACGGCCGGTGCCTTTCTGACGCCACGGCTTTTTGCCGGAACCGGTTACTTCAGCACGAGTCTTCTGAGCACGAGTACCCTGACGAGCACCAGCTGCATAAGCAACAACAACCTGGTGAACCAGCGCTTCGTTGAAATCACGACCGAAGGTAGTTTCGGAAACAGTCAGCGCGCTCTGCGCGTCTTTCAATACTAATTCCATTGCTATCCCCTTACGCCTTCACAGCTGGTTTAACGATCAGGTCGCAGCCGGTTGCACCCGGGACACCACCTTTAACCAGCAGCAGGTTGCGCTCAGCGTCAACACGTACTACGTCCAGGCTCTGAACGGTTACACGTTCGTTACCCAGCTGACCTGCCATTTTCTTGCCTTTGAACACTTTGCCCGGAGTCTGGTTCTGACCGATAGAACCCGGAACGCGGTGAGACAAGGAGTTACCGTGAGTAGCGTCCTGGGTACGGAAGTTCCAGCGCTTAACGGTACCTGCGAAACCTTTACCTTTAGAGGTACCGGTTACGTCAACTTTTTTAACGTCAGCAAACAGTTCAACGCTAATGTCCTGACCAACGGTGTATTCTTCACCATCTGCCAGACGGAATTCCCACAGGCCGCGGCCAGCTTCAACGCCAGCTTTAGCAAAGTGACCAGCTTCCGGCTTGGTTACACGGTTAGCTTTTTTAGCACCAGTGGTAACCTGAACAGCGCGATAGCCATCGTTAGCCAGATCTTTGATCTGAGTAACGCGGTTTGCTTCAACTTCGATAACGGTTACTGGGATAGAGACGCCATCTTCAGTGAAGATGCGGGTCATACCCACTTTTTTACCGACTAAACCAATCATTGTATCAACCTCTCAATCGCTTGATGACCTGATTAACCCAGGCTGATCTGCACGTCAACACCGGCAGCCAGATCCAGACGCATCAGAGCATCAACGGTTTTTTCAGTTGGCTCAACGATGTCAACCAGACGCTTGTGAGTGCGGATCTCGTACTGATCGCGCGCGTCTTTGTTAACGTGCGGAGAGATCAGAACGGTAAAACGCTCTTTGCGGGTCGGCAGCGGGATCGGACCACGAACCTGCGCACCAGTGCGCTTGGCAGTCTCGACGATTTCCGCGGTTGATTGATCGATCAGACGATGATCAAACGCTTTAAGACGGATACGGATTCTTTGGTTCTGCATGAGACCAGAAGCTCCAGTTATTTATAGACGAAAATAATTACTCCTCACACCCATTACGATTGATGGGGGAGTGTAATCGTTCTTACGTAGCTCCCCAATTGGGAGCATTGTTGGCAACAAAATGCGTTACCGGGGTTCATATCGAACCAGCCGTCAATTACGACAAGCCCGCGCATTATACGTAAATCTGGTGTCGACGCAAGTGATGTTTAGAAAACAAGCAGATTAATTGTGTTTTCAGGCGCAACGTCGCAACTACAGATGCAATTGCATCCGGCATCGTAGGTTGTTCTGAAGACGCCACGCAATTATCTATTTTCTGAGTGGTGAACTGATTTCTTATCCCTGAGACTGACGTCAGGTAAGGGAACAAAGGCTGCAACGGATGGCATGTACTATTGGGTTTATCATCGTCTACATCGCACTATCGTTTGCTTTGGCTATCGTCGATATACGCCAGGGACTGCTTCCTGATGCTCTCACCTGCCCTCTGTTATGGTGTGGGCTACTGTGGCATTTACTCTGCCAGCCGCAAGCGTTAGCCAACGCCGTATGGGGAGCAATCATAGGCTATGCAGGCTTCGCGCTTATTTACTGGGGCTACCGCGCCGTACGGCGGCGGGAGGGGCTGGGCTATGGTGACGTAAAGTTTCTTGCGGCGTTAGGGGCATGGCACGGGTGGCAAAACTTATCTTACCTGATTTTACTTTCTTCCCTTCTGGCCTGCACGTTTCTTGCCGTCTACGGTCTGCGCACCGGTAAATGGCAGGCAATAAAAAACCCGCTGCCCTTCGGCCCTTATATGGCCGCAGCGGGTTTGATCGCCGGCTGGCAGACGTTTTATCTGCCGACTATTTTGCTTCGACTCTGATTTGCGATTGAATGTAGTTCTGCAAACCGATTTTGCCGATCAGATCCAGCTCGGTTTCCAGCCAGTCAATGTGTCCTTCTTCATCGGCAAGGATTTCGATCATCATGTCGCGGCTTACGTAATCATGAACGCTATCGGCATACGCGATCGCTTCACGCAGATCCTGTGCGCCTTCAAGCTCGAGACGTAAATCCGATTGCAGCATTTCTTCGACATCTTCACCGATCCCTAACTTGCCGAGATCCTGAAGATTGGGGATGCCTTCGAGAAACAAAATACGCTCGATGTACTTATCGGCGTGCTTCATTTCATCAATGGACTCATGGTATTCAACATCATTGAGGCGCATCAGGCCCCAGTTTTTAAACATTCTCGCATGGAGAAAGTACTGATTGATTGCGACAAGCTCATTTCCCAATAATTTATTGAGATGACTTATGATTCTGACATCACCTTTCATTATATAGTCCCTCCGCTTCCACTTATTGAAGCGTAGATGGGGCTACCGGGATGTCAAAAAAAAGTTTGGGCTTCAGGCAATCTCTTTGTATTCCGGGATCTGAGTCAATTCATCCTGCATTATTTCTCGCGCCGCGCGGATGCATTTCCCACACTGATTCCCTACCGGAATGAATTTACGTAGCTGCTGAAAGGACTGGGGGTGAAACTGACGCACCGCCTGGCGGATTTTTTTATCACTGACACCATTACACAAACAAACGTACATGATCACTCCCGTTCAATTTATGCGCAAAGTGTAAATGAGAATAGTTATGATTACAATAGCTGCATAGTAACGTTTGTATCGAATAATAAGTACCAACAGAGATACATCCATTCGCTACATAAGATGTTATGCCCCGGTATCGCCGGGGCAGAATGGCGTTTATTCTTCAGTTGAAAGGCTGGCTTCCGGGACGCAGCTTACCAATGTTTCCCTCCGGCTAGTTTCGGTAGTTTGGCTTACGGCTGGCGATGCTTTCAGCGGTTCGGTCAGGGAAGTCAACGAGCCGCCGGAAAGCCCTATCTCTTTTAGCAACGAATCGATTAACGGTGCCTGGGTACGATAGGAAAGCGCAGCGGATAATGCCTGCTCAGCAAGGTTCCCACCGCTCGCGCCGCCAGCGGTCACGTCTCCGGCCACGCCGCCGCGGTTCAGGCCATCGACCTGAATGATCTTAATACCGTCGATCGACTTCATCGGCTCAACGGATTTTTCAATAACAGCTGGCAGGGATTGCAGCAGCGCCAGTTTGAACTTGAGGCTGGTTTGCTCATCGGAAAGCACGTTGATAGCGTCATTAATCGCCCGCTGGGCTTCCGCTTCCGCCAGCCCTTTTTTACGCGTCGCCTCCGCCAACTCCACGATAGCGGCGGCCTGCATCTCTGCCGCTTCTTTCTCTGCCTTCGCCCGCACGGTCAGTTCAACCGCTTTGGTTTCCGCATCCTGCTCAGCGGCAATTAGTGCTACCTGTTTTGCACGATCCGCTTCCGCCGTCTGGCGCGTGGTTTCAACGTTTTGCTGCGCACGAACTGCTTCGGCTAAGGCATCGTTGGCGCGCGCTTCCGCCTGGGATTGCTGCTCGGATTTGGCGGCGATGGCAATGGATTTTGTCTGGTTGGCGATTTCCGTGACCTGTTGCTGTTCGATCTCTTTGATTCGCACCTCACGCTCGGCCTCAACCTTTCTGGTACGGACCGCCTGCTCACGTTCAATTTCGCTTTCCTGAATCTGCCGCTCGGCCAGGATACGCGTCTGCTCTGCCTCACGATGGCGTTCAGCTTCAAAGGCGGCAATTTTGGCATTCTGCTCGGCAGTGCGGGTTTTTACCTGCTGCTCCTGCTCAAGCGTCATAAAGGCTTCCTGCTGTTCAATCTCCAGTTTGCGCGACAGGGCGTCACGGTTTTTCTCACGTACCGCCACTTCTACGTCTTGTTCAACCTCGTTACGTTCACGGCGACGACGCTCGGTTTCCTGCGTCAGCTTGGTCAGACCCTCGGCGTCAAAGGCGTTATTGGGGTTGAAATGCTCTTTCGAAGTCTGATTAAAGTTGGTTAACGAAACGCTCTCCAGCTCCAGGCCGTTTTTCGACAGATCTTCCGCGACTGTGTTCTGTACGCCCTGAACAAAATTTTCGCGGGTATCCTGGAGCTCATGCATGGTCATCTGTGAGGCAGTAGCGCGCAGGGCATCGACGAATTTATCTTCAACCAGCATACGTAAATCTTCTGGCGAGAGGGTTCGTTGTCCCAGCGTCTGCGCGGCGGTAGCAATACCTTCTACAGAAGGTTTAACCCTGACAAAAAACGCCACGACGACATCAACGCGCATACGGTCTTTGGTAATCAAACTATCAATGGCTGCGCGACTCACCTCAAGTTTGAGGGTATTCATATTGATAGGAATAATTTCATGAAAAATGGGCATTACAATGGCACCACCGCTCATCACCACTTTCTGCCCGCCAAGGCCGGTACGCACAAACGCCTGCTCAGCGGAGGCCCGGCGATAAAGCCTTGCGAAAATAATACCGATAATTAACAGAACGATAACCACAACAATCGCGGAAACCATCCATGATGGCAGCATGCCTAATACATCATCCATTATGTGTGTCCCTTTAATTAATAACGCTATTACAAAACATCCGGCCAGGGGTTCAGCTCTGCTAAATAGCGCGTAGCTGAAAGCCGACAAACGATCAGCACCTTGTCCCCTTTATTGAATTCTTTGCCCTCTTCAGGTTCCAGCAGTAAATAGTGCACCTGACCAAATTTATCGATAAATTTGCCTTCGCAGGGCAAGCCAGATTTACCCGCATGACCAGTAATAATAGCCATACACCCTATATAATCATCTTCCGTAATGGCGGTAGTTTCATCCCGGGGCAACCAGGGCGCAACGGCGTTGCCGGTATAGTGCGTGGCCACGACAGAGACTGCCAGGCTAATCGGTGCCAGCAGGAGATTGTTCAGAGGAGTTTGCCAGAACGTAACCCAGCCGTGCTGTGCGAGTATGCCGAACAGTCCAAAGTACCCGGCCAGTAAACAGAGTGCCACAAGCGCGGGGAGCCGCCCAATATTCAGATAATGAAGCACCTGCCCAATGTTGCCTTCGCTTAATGCATCATAATGGTCAAGATGGGCGTCAAGCGCACCGGAGAGGAGGTGACCACAGAGGAGGGAAATAATTTCCAGCAAACCGATAAGTAATATGAATGAAATAGCGAACAGGTAAGGTCCGTTATATGGCGTAAATAAAAGCATGCATCCACTCCTGTGACGACATTCCATATTGGTACAGCAACAACACTTTCGACGCTTCTTATTCCTCTTACAATATCATATTCAACAACGAGAAATGAATTTAAACGGTCTTAGATACAATGCCTGCTGGCTATCCTGACTCTTGTCAGGCGGAATATTTTATAAAAGCCATAAAAAAAGAGCGCCGAAGCGCCCTTTTCTATTCAAAGCTAAATATTAGCCCAGAACTTTAGCAACAACGCCCGCGCCAACGGTACGGCCGCCTTCACGGATTGCGAAACGCAGACCGTCGTCCATCGCGATCGGGTGGATCAGGGTAACAACCATTTTGATGTTGTCGCCCGGCAT
>NZ_JADGMI010000010.1 GCF_015234305.1 Superficieibacter sp. 1612_C1 | reverse complement strand
GGAGGTTCATCAGGCGCGGAACTCATCAAGGCGCGGGAATAAAATCCCATTCAGACGCCGGATAGATTCAAGCAAGCCAACTTGTCGTCAAAATCGGTGTTGCAAAAACGGGAGTGACCATAGATTCCGTTTTCCAAGCGGACCCCCGAATCAACGACTGAGCGGGAGCAATGCACGGTGGAAATGGACAACAGATTACAACCGTCGGTCGATAGCGGAAACGGCGATGTACAGGGTAAAGCAGTTATTTGGGGGTTCGCTGACGTTGCGTGATTACGATGGTCAGGTTGCAGAGGCTTTGGCCATGGTGCGTGCGCTGAACAAAATGACAAAGGCAGGTATGCCAGAAAGCGTGCGTATTATCTGACAGTTGCAACTTACTACGAAGATGCTTGCCCCAAATCTGATTTATTCAACAAAGCCCCTTTAGTGTCGAAATATGAGCATTTATTAAAGAAGTCCTTCACTTTATGGAAATCGATAACCATAACTCGATAATCATTATGGGACTGCAACATTATTAATGTATTTAATATAGCTACTTGGAAAGGCGTTTTTTTTCATCTTTCATAACTTCAAACGATACTTCAAAAAGGCCCAGCAGAAAAACAGTCTCGTAAAGCTCTTCAATTAAATCAGTGTACTGCATATTATGCAAAAATAGCGGAGCGATAAATCTATGATGTTCTACCGAATCGGCGATAAGAAAAGTCACTACTACAAACAGAGTCGTCCATAACGGTAACTGTACAGTTCGAAATCTTATGGCAATAGCATTTCGTAAAGCATTCGAAAAAATCACGGGAAGAAGCAACATTGCAATCAATAGAATCGAAATAGCTCTAAAGATAAATTTTGGTTCATCAGGTAAATAGTTTCTTCCCCAACTGATACTTCTACCTAACAGAACAATCCACCATACCACGGCCCATAACCAGAACTTTTTCTGCTCATGTCGCATCGTATTCATATAAAAAAACGTAAATATGGCACCAAACAGGAGCCAGACCGCCTGGCTGTTTTCGATCCACTTAACTATCTCACCGTGCATCAGTGGCGTTTGCAGATCCGCCAAAAATGGAAAAAACAGTGAGATGATAAAAAGGAAAAACGTCGATGCAGAAACTTTCGTTTTCAGTCTCATATTTTATGCCTACCCTAAAAAATCCTGACTGCCATTATAAGCAATCCACACCAGAACGCATTAAATTTTAATACAAAATTTTGTTTCTACAGTCAGAAAATTATAAAATATTTAATGCCCTCAGGGCAATTTCTGTTACTTATTATGATCTCACTTATGGTATTCAACTTAATACAGAACCAGCGTCAGCGGTTCCGCCTTTTTGGTTATGTTATACCTTACCTTATCAAGACGCTTTCGGCTAAAACCTAACGGACCTGCTCCCGGTTGATAAACACACCGCGATGTTAGTATTGTCTTCATCTTTAACCTGAGGATATCTCATGAGGAAGCATTTTTCCGGTGAACAGATCATCAGTATTCACCGGGAGGCCGAAGCCCTGGTCTCTTCCGGGGGAGCTTTGCCGTAAGTATGCTATCCCCTAAGCCATCTTTTATATCTATGGACTACATCCGTTTTGCAAGTTCTGAATCTGGTTTTGTGTTATTGCTTAAATCAATACGATATCAGCAAGCCTGTGTCCAAATGGGAAATCCGCACACAATCGTCTCAGTATATGTTGGGCTGACTAAAATAGCATATTCCTGTCAAACGTTAAGAGAAAGTATTCAGGCATGGTACGTCCGGATTGGAATCGATTCTGCTGACTGGGCCAATGCTCAGAATACGCGGCTACTTTCTGTATTCTGGGGCGACAGGGCTTAACCGGTAGAAGGGCATAACTTCTGAGATGCGTTAATTTACCAGAATAAAATAAACAGATCATCGTTTTTTGAACTATACTTAGTATATGCGCATCTTTCCTTTCAAATTGTATGACAGCGGAGGAATTTATGCCTTTGAAAAGTGATAAGTGTGTTTTGTTTTCCGGAGATTTAGATTTTATTGCTTTAAGTTTTGCCAGAATGCGTCTTCTGGGCCGACAGCTGCCCACAGATGCTATTACCGGCAACATGGATGAAGACTGCAGGATGCAATTCCTGAAGCGTTATGAATTTTACTTTGAACAGCTTAAGACAAAAGAGCTGGCAGAGTAATCACAAGCCGGGTGGCTATAATAACTGCCCGGCCTTCAGTTCACTGTGATGTTATATAACTAACCTGTCTGCGATACAAATCTTGAGCGTAGAAAGTTAAGACATGTACAGCAGTCATCAGGAAGCATATCGCAAAGCTTCATTCACCAATCTCGCCCTTATCGGTTACCGAAATGATGTGTTATTAAATACAGAAGGGAATCCCTTTCCCTGGTCAGTATTATATAAAAAATCTACTCCATCTTTTCAATTCAGTACCTTACCGGAACAGTTATATAACATTTTCTGATTCTTTTCAGTAAAGTAGTTCTGTTGAAGCGAAATTCCAAAAAAAAACCTGCTCGGGCAAGCAGGCATCAAATAATCATGAAAAAAAAGCTAAAGCGAATTTATGTAGCGCCGGGTGCCTCCCGGTAAGTCCAGCCAGCAACTGGAACTTGCGTATTGATGACGGTTAACCCTCGAGTAAGGGTTGCTGGTTACGCCCCTCCGCATAGGGGGGATTCACTTCTACTCAAGCATAGACAATTTTTTTCGTTTTCTCTGCCTGTCAGCAATAAAATCAGTTCTAAAGCACAAAAAGTCAAAAAAGAAAGGACTGCAAAAAAATTGTGGTGCCGGGTGCCTCCCGGTGGGTCTGCGCCAGTACACATAACCCGCGATTCTCGCAATGCGTACAACAGCAGATGAGCCGTTCCTGGTTCGCCCCTCCGCTCAGGGGGATTCACCACATTTTTTATCTTAAAACGCGTTTTGGATTTTAGTAAAGCGGAAACATAACATTGATCGGGTCATACATAATGAGAATACAGAGTTTACATAAGAAAAGCCTGGTACAGCATTTGTCTGGTTAAGCCCCGATCAGTAACCATATTAAGAGTAAAATAAAAACAGACTGACCACATCCTGCGATAAGAGGGCGCACAGTTATAACGTTTCCTTAAAGATTACCGCTATCAGGGGCATAAGATTGACAGCAACGGTAAACCATATGGAAATAAATTCAAATTGCTGGCAGTGATGCAGGTCTTTCCCTGCCGCCACCACTTTTTTATTAAAGTCATAAGTGGGGATGACTATTGCACTGGCAGGCAATGAGTAGAACTCAAAGTCTGCACCCGCAAGAACTTAGCTGAACGATGCTTCAACGAAACCACTAAATAAAAAGGTGTTATACATGTAGTGCCGGGTGCCTCCCGGTGAGCCTGCTCCAGCCAGCAAGCCCGCGAGCAATAACAAATAACACCAATTGAGAACTGGTTCGCCCCTCCGCACAGGGGGATTCACCACTTTTCAAATTTAGACAACTTTGACGCGTTTTTCCTTTTCTTAGACAAAAAAGCCTGTCGAATCGCACGAAATGTTAACAAAGTAGCCTTTTGAACGTAAGCCCTGCTGTATGCTGTAAGGATGCCGACACTCTGTTTATATGAAATAATCTGAACACCATATAGAAGGATGTTGCAGGAAGTTCCAGACATGAAATCAACGGCCTTGACGGTAGGGATAATGACACATTCTCCGGCAAGTCTGTGACAGTGCCGGAAATTGCGTGTCAGGTTGCGTTATCATTTTCCATCCGACTGACTGCTATCTTCAAAATAGAAAACTCATCATGTTTTTCACATAAGCCGTTTCGTCATGATTAATGAGAGAATACACAAAATGCAAGCCTGATCACACGAAATAACCGTTGTTCTTAAAAAAAAGCCTGCCTTGATTAAAAGTTCAGGCAGGAAAAAGTTTTTGTACCCTACAGATGAATGTGGTGCCGGGTGCCTCCCGGTGGTTCTTTGGCTGGCTGACCATGAACCGCGTGTTGGCAAGATAACCACAGCCACTTACGCCCCGCCGCTCAGGGGGATACACCACCATTAAACTTTAGACTGTTTTACTATGATTGCTTACCATAAAGTCAATAATTACTTTCTGAACGCACAAAAGGTCAATTATGAAATCGATATCAAAAAAATCTTACTGACCATATCACTGTGAAGCCTGATCCCTGCGGCATAGAATATTAAAAGGTTGACTGGACCACCTTTCAGGGTCGTACGATCTATAAAACAAACTTGTCCGGCCCGGTAATTTGTGTATCACTCCGTCTCTTACGCCTCTCGACAGATGCAGGTATTGTAACCAATTGTAATTATAACTGTTCACTCTGCTTAAGGATCTTAAGCTTTTATTAATTTGTTCGCAATCCTTGGATTTTCAAAGAACCGAATACAGCGGGATCATTCTATAGTAAAAGTTCCAGAAAACTGATGCTGTATGATTAGGCTGTGTCCCTTAATCACCTGAGCTATAGTAACTATCTGTTTCCGCAACACATTGAACTATAGCTCGCTACGACCTTCCCGATGAAGCATGGACTATCATCCAGCACTTATCCCCTGCTGAACCAGCAACACCACGGGCCGGACGTCAATGGGCTAAGCACCATAAATTCATTAACGGCATGTTCTGGGTGCTGTGTTCAGGCGATTAGCCTGACCGTTATCGCCCATGGAAGACCGTTTATAACCGTTTTAACCGATGGTCTGAATCGGGAATTTTTAGCATTTTTTTCGACAGTTTAATTTCTTCTCTTGATGTTTGTGGTCTCATTGACTGGTCCGCGACCGCGCTGCATGGCAGCAATATCCGGGCACTCAGGTGCGCCGCCGGTGCGCAAAAAAACATTCCAATATCACCGGAGATAATGGGCTGGGTCGCTCTCTCGTGGTTTTAGCACCAAAATTCATCTGGCAACCGCCGGAAGCGGTCTGCCGTTAGATATCGTGCTGAGCCCCGGACAGGCTCACGAAAGCCAGTCCACATTATGTCTTCAGGACGGTATTGGTGTTCAGCGCCAGAACGGCAGCATGAAGCGTCGTGGTTATACGGTGCTGGCTGATAAAGCTTACTCAGGACATACGCTTCGCAATGAGCTGAAAGAAAAAGGATAAAGTGGTTATCCTGCGGAAATCTAATAAAAAAATGGCAGCAGATGGTCGTTCACAACACGACCGTGATGCCTGCCGCACTCGCAACGTTGTTGAGCGGTGTTTTGGCCATCTGAAAGAATACCGTCGCATTGCCACATGTTACGACAAAACGGCGAGGTATTATCTGGCGATGGTGAAACCGGGGTGCATCCGGCTGTTTTACAAAAGATTATGTAATTAATGGACTCTGCCCAGGTGAGTTCATCTCTCATGACGGGAGACTCATAACCCCATATTATTCCTTTCTGTCAGGCGCCTAGCCAGCCTTCTGGCTCTGATTAATTCAATAACACCTTATGCGCCCTGATGAATTTACAAAAAATCAGGTATCATACTGTCAGTAATTTCAGTGATGCTGCTCGCACAAATATATTATCCAGTAGGTAATACTGACCAGTACGCTGCCGCCGATGATATTACCAATAGCCACAGGTATCAGGTTATCGGTAACAAGATTGCTCACCGTTAGACTCGGAAAATTATTCGCAGTCGTTTGTGTTATATACCAGAATTCATCTGGTGCATAGTCACGAATCATAATACCCAGGGGAATAAGAAACATATTTGCGATACTGTGTTCAAAACCGCTGGCGACAAACATGCCGATGGGTAACAGCATCGCGACGATTTTGTCGGTTAACGAATGACCCGAATAGCTCATCCAGACGGCAAGACAGACCATTAAATTGCAGAGTGTGCCCAGACAGACAGCTTCAATAAAAGTATGGTGCATTTTATGGTTGGCGGTTTGCAGGACGTTGAGTCCCCATAAGCCATTGCTGCTCATGATTTATCCGGAGAACCAGATCAGAAATACGAAAAAGAGCGCGCCGACAAAATTACCGAAATAAACAATAATCCAGTTAATGATTAATTGTCGCCAGCATATTAAACTGCTGGCTTTTGCCATGACCGTCATTACGGTTGAGGTAAAGAGATCGGCACCTCAAACCACTACCGGAATCAGTCCGAGTGTAAAGCAGAGATCTCATGCCATTTTAGTGAGCGAACTGGCAGGGGTCGCACCGGTAGTGACGGTGATATAAAAAACAAAAGCAATGGAAATGAAGATACCCGCCGTTACAGCCAGAAAAAACGCGAGTTCTTTTTTCTTTGTAACTTTATAGACTCCGGCCTGTTCCGCCATTTTGGCCATTTCAGCGGGCATACGTAAATCAAAAGAAATATCATTCTTCATAGCAGACTCCTGGAGAGCATTGAGAAATGCATAGTTGCTGAAATATCCGCAAAGCGCGTGCCAGAATACATTTTTTGGTATAATTGAAAATTGTGACTGCCGTCACCTGCCGATTTTCATAACACTTCGTGGACAGCGATCCCCAGGCGTTGCACCCGAGAAAGCAGTGTCGTGGGTTTCATTCCAAGACGGGTTGCTGCATCGCGCGGTCCGGCGACAATACCATTGGTCTCTTTTAATACCTGGATAATTCGCTGGCGTTCCTCTTTATCGTTTTCCGGGTTGGCAGGATTCAACATCTGCGCCATTGGACCTTTCGTAGGGAGGGCGTCGCCCAATGTAGGCAGCAGGCGTGTCTGTCTTGAATTAATATATAAATTCAGTCTGGTGCCACGCATCAACAGAACTGCGCGTTCAATAACGTTTTCTGGTTCGCGGACGTTGCCTGGCCAGTCCCACGACATCAGATGACGCAGAGTTTCTTCGGGAATGGTGTCAATAATGCGATTCATGCGTTTAGATATTTTTCGCGTGAAGTATTTTGCCAGCAGGGGATGTCTTCCCGGCGTTCACGCAGTGGGGGGTACCGATGCGAGAGTCGGGTTAATAACATCCTGCCAGCCGTTGAACTTCACCGGCTGTTACTGCGTTACTGACAGGACGATGGCCGAGGCATCCTCCAGAATCTGGCTTACGGGATGTGGGATATGGATGCCCATCAACAGCATCATCACCAGCAGAACAGCCATGGGTGCCGTCGTCAGCCAGCCCAGCTCGCCACGGCTGACTGCTTCTGGTGGACGGGCGAAAAATACTCGCGCCACCATACGCACCAGACCTGCCAGCACCCGCGTCAGCAGCAGCAATAAAAGGATGGTGATAAATAGATGGTCGCGGGCAAGACCCGCCGTTACGGTCATAAACTCGCTGAGAAAATGTTGAATGGCGGCATGCCGCCAGGCGCCAGCACGCCACCGGCAAGCAGCGTGGCGGTAAGCGGCATGATTTTTAACATATCGCAGACAACATCCGGATTACGGGTGCCATACTTCATCAGGACATTGCCTGAGTCGCAGAACATCAAGGCTTTCTCCAGGCTATGATTAAGCGTATGGAGCAGGGCGGCCAGAATTCCCAGCGGCCCGCCAATGCATGGCGCGACAGCGACAAGTCCCATGTTCTCTACGCTTGAGTAAGCCAGTAGACGTTTCATGTCCTGCTGGACGAGGATAAAGAACGCTGCGACGGCGACTGAAAGCAGCCCGAATATCAGTAGTAATTCACCGGGGAAATCTTCGCCGACGGCCTGGCAAATAATGATGTAGTAACGAATCAATACCAACAGAGCGCAATTCAGCAGCTCTGCTGGAAGCAGGGTGATGACCGGGCTGGGCGCTTCGCTATGGGCGTCCGGCAGCCAGGCGTGCATCGGGAAAAGCCCGGTTTTAGTTCCGAAGCCAATAAGGATAAAACAAAGGCCAGCAGCATCAGCGTAGAATCAAGCTGAGCCGCTTGTTTGAGTTCTTCTGTCCAGAAAACAGCCTGATTGGGATCGGGCATAAAGCTGGCGACATTGGTATAAACCAACATAGTGCCGAATAACCCAAAGACGACGCCGACGGTATCTGAAATGGAAGGTTGATGGTGCGCCTGACTGCCAGCTGGAGCACATCCTGCCATTCTGGCTACCTTGTCTGCATGCTGCGTGAGCATGGACAACTCCATAAATTGGTAAGGCGGATCTTGCGAAAAATCTCCCTGCGTAAGGGCTAGCGATTCTTTGATGCGTGCGTCGGTATTTCGGAGAGTGGCTAGCAACATCTTACGGTGCAAATCTGGTACAAAGTTGTGCGGGGCGTTCACCTCTAGTACCAGCAGGTAGTCTGGTTGTTCGTCATAGACCATCGCCATCTGACGCGTAGCAAGACCCGCTGGATAACCGATAGCTGACGGTAGCTGCGTGGCGGAAACTATGCCACTCAGTCTTAGTACAATCGGAATCATAGCGTTTTCTGGCGTTAGGTCTGAAATTAACACGGTATATTGAGCCCTTACGTATGTGTGCAAATCAATATTCATTGGTTGTCTCACTGCGTCCTTTCGCCTCACTGTAGAGCCAGAAGGGCATAAGGATGTGGGGAAAAAGCATGGATAATGTGTATTTAATGAGCAAGACGTCCCCCTGATGTTCTGTAAGATACCTGAATTGCTTTGCCTGAGTAGTTTTTGTACAGATATCCTGCTGAACAGCTTATAAAATTAAATATCTCATAAATTTCATAAAGTTATGTTTATGCAACCGATAAGCTATCTGTTTCTTTATGTTTTTTTATCATCCAGGGAAGTCAGTTGATTAAATTTTTCCTAAACTAATATGTGTAATTATGTAATCTGCAGATAACCGAGCAGACAATGGTTACTGATTTTTGTTACTTATCTGACAACTAAAAGTTGTTGGCTGAACATAAGGGGAAATAATGATATTTTTATTAGATGAGTTATCTGGTGCTCCATCATGGGTACCTGCTGTATTGCTCGTCACTTTCTCATTCGCACTAGGTTTTCTGGCCCGATTTACACTTCTCAGGCTTATCCGTTACTGGCAGGGTCGTGACAGAAAGTTATTCAAATCCCTTGAAAAGCATCTTCGTGGTTCCATGTTTTTTTTCATCCCCTTACTGTTAATAAATATTGGGATTAATTATATCAAAATTAATCCGAATTCTTTGGTTTTTATTACATCGACAATCAATATGTTTATTATTTTATCAGTTTGTTCTGTTTTAATTCGATTGATTAATGTGGCGCAGGATATGCTTTTCATTCGTTATGATATTAACCTTTCAAATAACCTTCGCGCTCGTAAAATTCGCACGCAATTAATATATGTTAAAAAAGTTGCTATCGTTCTGCTTGTGTTATTCTGTGTTTCCCTGATTCTACTCAGCTTCCCTGCTGTTCGAAAATTTGGCACTACAATCCTGGCCGGTGCCGGCGTAGCAGGAATAATAATTGGATTTGCTCTTCAGAAGACGCTGGTCAACCTTTTTGCCGGAATTCAGATAGCCTTTACGCAACCTATAAAAATTGACGATGCAGTGGTCGTTGAAAATGAATGGGGCTGGATTGAGGAGATCAACCTGACTTATGTTGTTGTGCGTATATGGGATCTCCGCCGACTTGTACTGCCAATTACATACTTTACAGAAAATACCTTCCAGAACTGGACGCGTAATAACGCACAAATATTGGGTTCAGTTTTTCTTTACCTTGATTATTCAATGCCATTAGATCCTCTCCGTAAGCATTTTGAAAAAGTACTCAGTGAAACAAAACTCTGGGATCAACAGACTCAGGTGCTCCAGGTTACCGATACTAATGACAAGACTATGACTGTCAGATTATTGATGACGGCACAGAATTCTCCCATTGCGTGGGATTTACGCTGCCATGTGCGTGAAAAAATGATTGAGTTTATTCAGCAAAATTATCCTCAGAGTTTTCCTCATGTGAGGGCAACACTGACCGATTCTGGTATTTGATAACTTGAGTTATCAGTTATTAATCGTTCTCAATTTTCTTAGCAATACGTAACGGAATGTACAGATACCGTGAGCGTTTAACTGCCCCCGATATCAATGACATCATTCATCTTATTGCATGTTCACTTTAACCAAGAACCTTTGTCCTAAATAGCTGCGCCTAATACCGCCACACTTTTGCCAGATCATGTTTCCCTCCGGGGAACTGACTGGCGATTTCCATAAAGTGCCTTACCTTTTTCAGCAACTGCCACATTGAACGGCATTGATGTTTGCGCGTTATCGTGTTGTGAAATGCTTGCCATAACCGCTCAACGTGATTCCCCCATGGCGCGAGTAAACTGGCTGATAAATCACTCTGAACTTCGGGTTCGCTTTCAGCCAACGCTGAGTTTCGCGACTTTTATGGATGATGTCGTTATCGACGATGAGTATGATCGTTTTAGCGCCGCAGTAGCTTGCCTTAAGGTGCTTAAGCAGATTGATAAACAGCACCAAACTTTTGCAATTGCCACCAACGTGGCTGACTTTCCCCGTTCCGGTGTGCAGCGCTCTGGCCAGATAGTATTTTTCATTCCGCCCCGGAGTCACCTCGCGTTTTTGCAGCCCGCGCACTTGCCAGTCTGCCCCGATTTTTGGGTTGAGGTAGATACCCATACTCTTTGCTATGACAGGCAGATTATCACTCATGCCGTTGAACATGCGCTGAATATCGGAGATGGTAGTCGCTGATCTTACCCTGCAATAGTAAACACGCGACTAAGTGAGTAAACTCTTAACCAGAGGTGCCTCACATGACAAAGCCTGTATCGACTACCAAAAAGCCACGCAAACAGCACACGCCTGAATTTCGTCAGGAAGCCTGAAACTGGCTGAACGTATGGGTGTGGCCGCAGTCGCCCGCGAACTTAGCCTGTATGAATCACAGCTCTACAACTGGCGAAGCAAACAGCAAAGTCAGCTCTCTTCTTCTGAATGTGAACAGGAGATGTCCGCTGAGATCGCCCGTCTGAAGCGTCAACTGGCAGAACGGGATGAGGAACTGGCCATTCTCCAAAAGGCTGCGACATACTTCGCAAAGCGCCTGAAATGAAGTATGTCTTCATCGAAAAACATCAGGCTGAGTTCAGTATGAAAGCCACGTGCCGTGTACTTCAGGTTGCCCGTAGCGGGTGGTACGTCTGGCATCAGCATCGTCATCAGATAAACCAGCGTCAGCAGTTCTGCCTTGTCTGTGATAACGTCGTCCGGGAGGCATTCAGTGACACAAAACAGCGCTATGGTGCGCCACGCCTGACGGATGTCAGTGACTGGTGTATAACATATAAACCGTGGCGGCCAGCCTGCGCTGGCAGGGACTGCGGGCGAAAGCCTCCCGCCGGTTCAGCCTGGTCAGTTATCATGAGCCTGGTCTGCCAGTATCAGAGAATCTGCTGAAGCAGGACTTTTACGCCAGGGGCCCGAATCAGAAGTGGGTGGGTGATGACATCACGTATCTTCGCACTGGTGAAGGCTGGCTTTATCTGGCCGTGGTTATTGACCTGTGGTCGCGGTCAGTCATTGGCTGTTCGATGTCCTCGCGGATGACAGCACAGCTTGCCTGCGATGCGTTACAGATGGCGTTGTGGCGGCGTAAACGTCCGGAAAATGTCATCGTGCATACAGACAGAGGTGGTCAGTACTGTTCAACGGATTACCAGAGCTTAATGAAACGCCATAATCTGCAGGGCAGTATGAGCGCCAGAGGCGATTGTTACGACAATGCCTGTGCGGAAAGCTTCTTCCACACGCTGAAGGTGGAATGTATCCACGGAGAGGACTTTGCCAGCCGGGAAATAATGCGGACAGCAGTGTTTAATTATATCGAGTGCGATTACAACCGGTGGCGTCGTCACAGTGCCTGTGGCGGTCTCAGTCCGGAACAGTTTGAAAACCAGAACCTCGCTTAGGGTTGTGTCCATATTACGTGGGTAGGATCACATTTTATACGGCAATCAAAAGCCGGGAGGCTGGCAGGTAATAATTTTCCCCTTAACGTGTAATCTCCGCATCGTCTGGAAAAAACTGGAATTCCTTACAGAACACCCCAGCTACTATACACTCATTTAAAATGCTGCGATATATAACCCTTAGGATTCGTATGAATTTGGCTGATTTTTGACAAAGTTTAACAGGAAAAATTATGACAATAGTATCGCCTTGTTATTAAACACCACAGCCGCAGACAGTCTGCTTTATCTTACATTAAGAAACCACGCAGGCACAAAAAAAGCCGCCAATGGCGGCTTTCCATAGATATCAATGTGGTATCTCGGCTACTTCTCTGACGTCGGTTTTGTTAATTTGTTGTTTCACACCGTTGGCATCAGTGTATCCGAGCAGGCCAGTTTCAGACTCACTGGGTTTCCCGTCACTGATGATCGTGCGTCCGTCATTGGTATGTATCGCATAACTGGTACGTGTACAACCAGTCAGAGCAGACAGAACAATCGTTGCCGCAAAAGCCGTAAGTAAAAACTTTTTCATAGCACTTCCCCTTTAATTAGTTGTCCAGCTCACTCATATTAGTAATTTTGTCGCGGTTGATCTGCTCATTTCTGCCAGTCTGAGCATCCTTATAGGAAACCAGACCAGTATCATCGTCAATCTGAGGTTTTCCATCGGTCACGATAGTCCGCCCGTCAGTAGTTTTAATGGCCTGATTAGACGAACAGCCGGAAGCAATGATTGCTATGAATACAACCATAACTATCGCTAATGGGTTTATTCTGTTCATGGTAATTCCCTTATGTAACAATTTTAACGATAATAAACAGTAACTTTTGAATTATAGACTATTCCATTCAGTTAGCCAGATTCTTAATCAACAGGGCTTTGTTGAATAAATCGAACTTTTGCTGAGTTGAAAGATCAGATCACGCATCATCCTGACAATGCAGGCAGTTCCGTGGCAAAGCAGAAGTTCAAAATCACCAACTGGCGCAACTACAACAAGGCCCTGATTAATCGTGGCTCCATCACTTTCTGGCTGGACGACGAGGCGATTCAGGCCTGGTATGAGTCAGCAACGCCTGCATCCAGGGGACGGCCTCAGCGCTATTCAGACCTTGCCATCACAACCGTCCTGGTGATTAAACGTGTATTCCGGCTGACCCTGCGGGCCGCTCAGGGCTTTATTGATTCCATTTTTGCCCTGATGGATGTCCCGCTGCGCTGCCCGGATTACACCAGTGTCAGCAAGCGGGCAAAGTCGGTTAACGTCAGTTTTAAAACGCCCACCCGGGGTGAAATTGCGCATCTGGTGATTGATTCCACAGGACTGAAAGTCTTCGGTGAAGGTGAGTGGAAAGTCAAAAAGCACGGCAAAGAGCGCCGTCGTATCTGGCGAAAACTGCATCTGGCTGTTGATGCGAGTACGCATGAAGTCATCTGCGCGGACCTGTCACTGAACAACATCACGGACGCTGAAGCATTCCCGGGGCTTATCCGGCAGACCCACCGAAAAATCAGGTCAGCGGCGGCGGACGGCGCTTACGATACGCGGCGATGTCATGACGAACTGCGTCGCAAGAAAATTAGTGCGCTCATCCCTCCCCGAAAGGGAGCGGGCTACTGGCCAGTCGGGTATGAGGACCGAAACCGTGCCGTTGCGAATCAACGACTGAGCGGGAGCAATGCACGGTGGAAATGGACAACAGATTACAACCGTCGGTCGATAGCGGAAACGGCGATGTACAGGGTAAAGCAGTTATTTGGGGGTTCGCTGACGTTGCGTGATTACGATGGTCAGGTTGCAGAGGCTTTGGCCATGGTGCGTGCGCTGAACAAAATGACAAAGGCAGGTATGCCAGAAAGCGTGCGTATTATCTGACAGTTGCAACTTACTACGAAGATGCTTGCCCCAAATCTGATTTATTCAACAAAGCCCGTGATCGCCTGATGCTGAAATATTTTCAGTCACAGATTGTGGAAGACCATATTCTGCGTTCCCTGAAAGACTCCTGGTTAAAATACCCCGGTTCACAAATAGGCAAGGATTATATTAAGGGGATAACCATTCTTCCCTTTTCTACTTCAAGCAAAAAAAGTATGGACTCAGTTAAATTCCATATTCAGGACCATATGGGAATCAGCGATGTTAATCTTCGGCCTCTGTATTATCTGTTACGCCAACTGAAACCCGTACAGGATAAAAATGGCTCGCTTATTATTCTTCCGTCACTGGCGAAAAGTGATAACACAATAACACTACTTTCCTCAACTGACGTGATTGTCCCATGGTGGTGGACTTTCTTTTTTAAACGATGTTTTATAAAGGGTCCTCAAAATAAATGGAAAGAGTACAGACACATCACTCGTGATTTTTATGGTGAGGTTTATGATGCAATGGAAGACAGAAATATAAGTACCTTTACCAGCGCAACAGACAGGCTGATTGAAACATTTTCAACGCTAAAAAAAAGCTTCCGGTACGCTGACGGAAACTATATTGATGAATGTCTTGGATCAGGTATGGCCTTTACATTCAGCCAGTCATTCTATCATGATTTTTACACTTTCAGTCACGAGGCAGTAAAGACACTGGAAACAACGGGAGAATATTTTCGCAAAATTATTGATGTACCATTCTCTGTATATCGTTATTCAGACAGCCGTGAAATCGGCGATTTTCAGCAGTGTATTGAGTCTCTTTTCTATGTCTGGCACGCGTTGAACATCTGGAAAAGGGGGTACGCAGAAACTCTGTCGGTCAGCCAGGAGCAGCGTCACAGGGAAATTGTCAAAGATTTTATAGGAGAATGGGAAAGCTGGTACATGTGGCGACTTATTAGGGGGCGTAGCGAGAACAGGTTTGATGTTGACTCGGCTGAACTGCTTTATCATCTTTATCAGACAGCCCAGATAGTCATGGCGGCTGTGATGTCAGACGACCGCTATGCTTCAGATCACAGTACAGATATGCTTTTACTCTGGTTCAGCCGGAATCGATTTGAACAGCTCTTTGAACAATACCGCTGGCACAGCTTCTTCCTGACGCCGTCATATCTTACTCAGGCCTCTGACAAACCGGCCTGGCAGACTGTTCTTAGAGGAAATGAATATTCAGAAAAAGCTGCACAGGCAATGATTTTTTTCAATGCCCTGACAGATATTCGCCTGCTCACTGCCGGATATATTCTTTCGCATGTTCAGCAGAAAATGAATGTGCCTCTGAAAAACGTTTTAAAACGACTTCTTAATTCTGAACTTGTCTATCCGACAGGAGCACACGATCTCATGACGACCTCGTTGAGGTCTTCTACTGATATTATTGACATTATTATCAGGCTGGAATGTCGCCCGTGCGACGGTGAAGATTCCTGGTACAAAAAGCTGTCAGATCTCGTAAAGGCTTTTTCATCGTTTAATGAAACCGAGATCATATCCGGGCGTATCTATATGGGAACCTATGAAGATGCCAGGAATATTTACGCCAGTTATGCTGATATTGCTTTTTATCTTTCAGTCAAGCCCCTTCCTGTCACGCAGCGCGTAAGGATGGCACTGAACGATAACCTGTTTTCGTATCACCAAAAGGAACAAATTATTAATCAACTCCATAGAATTAAAATGCGGGAAGACAGGCCCTCGGATGGTTATTTAATGTCTGATAAATCCTTTAAAGATAAGATTGTTTGTTTTAATGAAACCCTCGACGCCTATATTCAGGCTTTCAGCCAGAGCATGCATTCCGAATTGCTTAACGCTGAGATTGATACTGAGCGGCTGAAAAATACCGAGCTTACTCTTACCAGCGAACTACCCACTATGCTTGCCCGGGATGCATTGCTTTCCCGATTTTCTTACATCATCTCAAAGTGCGGGGAGATAGCGTGGACGACCAGATCAGTTAACGGAACCATACCTAAAAATATCATTGCCCGTGGGATCAACAGCACTATTTCCGTAGAACTGACATCGATTTCTGACGTCAAATTATCTCTGCTTCGTGACGTTTATCATGGACTGACTCAGTTGCTGCCCCTCCGGACAATCAACATCCGCGACGAATACGAACTGCTGAAGCATTTACGGGAGATGACTGCCGATAACGAAGACTATACGCTTATTTTCTTTGGAACCCATCTGGGAAGCGAGTTGCGTGAACTGAGCTACCATGCAGAAAGGTTTGCGGAATTGGGGATCACACTGGACATAAAGAGTGATTCCGATGGCCTAATGCCAGTCAGGATCAACAACTGTGTTATATATGAGGTATGGGGTAAAAATGAAGGATTTTACTCTCTGCTTGTCCGGAACAGTGTCTTTGGCGTTCTTCACATGCTAAGCGATTCCGACGGGAAACTTTTCAGTTCCTCGTGGCATGCAAGTGACGAAGACCCTCTGTCGGGCAGGGTGACTACCGGCTGGAAACAGGAACTCGGGATTAATGGTTCCGTCGTGGCACGATTTAATCATCTCTGACCAGTCTGACTGAACGGCTCGGGTATGCCGTTCAGTTATTATTATTGCTGTAGTATTAATTTTAACTACTAATATAACTAAAACAGCAAAAATCTGTTTATAGCAACAATCTTCTCTTATTAATGTCTTATCAGCATCAATCTCTTGATTTTTCTGCTGAGATCCGAAAAAAGGTAAAGTCGGAACAAGTAATGTCTGCCTGTCAAAACCTCTGCTCTAGATGCCAGACTTTTTTCCTGAATTAAGGTAAAATATTTAGGATTAATTTGACTATTGGCATACAAAGGAACCGATCAGAATGGCAGCCAGGCAAAACATTCCAGCACAATTACGCTTGAAGGAAATACAGATTCAGAGCCTCAAAGGCATTTCAAACTGTACAATCACATTTCCTGCTGACAGCAAAGTTACTGCCATTATGGGGATGAACGGCTCCGGTAAATCGACGATTATTCATGCCCTTGCCTGCTGTTACAAACCCCGGGATAAAACCTCAAAGGAAAATAACAGATTTTCAGATTTCTTTACTCCTCACGATGATAACAACTGGCGTGACAGTGGCTTTACAGCCCATTTTTACGCAGGAAGCCTGAACAATCAGGGCAACAAAATTTCATTTGTCCCCACAACAGAACCGAATGATACCTTTACTCAGGTGTATGCCAAAGTCAGTCGCTGGCAGCCAGTATATGCACGACGTCCAGTCAAGGAGTCGCTCTATCTGGGTCTGCAAACGCTTGGCACTTTGTCCGACGATCTGGCTGCTTCACGTCATGCGAAATATGTAAGCCAAAGCTTCGAACCCGCAAATATTAAACAAAAAATACTGGAATCTATGTGTCGCGTGCTTGAAGCGGATTACACAGATCTGATGACCTGTACGACTAGCAGTGGCTACACATTCAGTAAATTTACCAAAAACGGAATTACCTACACTGAACACACAATGGGAGCAGGAGAGAAACGAGTTTTTGAAGTGCTGAAAGCCGCTCATGACCCCCTTCTTAGGCCCAATGGTTTACTGCTGATTGACGAACTGGATGTACTTTTGCATGAAAAGGCTTTTAAAAAGCTGATTGAAGAATTGATTTCCATAGCCGAAAACGCTCTGCTTGAAATTGTCTTCTCAACGCACAGGGAATCTATTGTTCAGTTCAGAAGGGCAATAAATATTGTTAGTATCTTCAATATGGGCTCAGGGATCTCTGCTTTTCCTGGTGTTTCAGCTGATGCACTACGACAGCTGACCGATATTCAGCCTGAAATGGTCAGTGTTTTCGTTGAAGATGAACTGGCACGCACGGCTATCAATGTGTTTCTGGAACGTGAGGCTCTGACCGATAAGGTGAATGTTGAGTTGTTCGGTGCAGCTGAAAACTCGGTGGTCGTTCTGGCAGGGCTAATGCTTGCCGGCAAGGATATTAAAAAGGTTATGTGTGTTCTTGACGGCGATGTACACCGAACTGTCTCTGAGAGACATAAAATAGTAAACAAGTGCCTGACAGGAACAGATAAAAGAGAACAACGTCGTGCGGTTATGACCCGGATTTTTGAGTTTAGTCTTGCTGATTTCCCTCAAAAAGGTGCCCCGGAATATAATCACAAACGCTGGTTTGAAGCGATAGATCCTGCCACTATTTCGGCTGAAGAGTCTGCTGAATACATCAAGCTAAGAGGGTTTTCTAGGTCGATCAACGGACTGGCAGACTGGCATGAATACTATGAAAAACTGAATCATTTTGCCAGAAAATCCAATATAGAACATACCGTCCTGAGCTATATCAGTAAATACTCACCGGCTTGGGATAATTATATTTCAGCGGTACGTCAGGAGATCATCGACCGGGCTGAAGAACTCGAATGAGAACATGCAGGGCAGCAATTCTGTTGCTCTGCTACCTAACTTCTCTGTCGGGTGGTTTTACTCTTCCTCCGGATTGCAGTTACTGCAATGCTCCTCCAGTCGATATCCTCCGCATTCGCACGGTTCCATAGGAACAAACCCGCCCTCTTTGCTGTAGTAACAGGTATGGCAAAGACAGACTCCTGCCCTATATTTAGGTACAAAGATCACTGAATACCAGTCGCATTCAGGGCACCGCTGAAATTCCCATATTTGCAAATTATTCAGACTGAAGTTACAACAGATACAATGAGAGCTGACCGGATAATTTTCACCGTCATAGACAATAAAGTGCGACCAGCTTTCGCAAACGGGACAAAGTGCAAGCACATATTCATCCGGGGTTGTAATCTCCATAAATTGAGCCTCCAGATCAATAAATTGTCTGCGTGTGGCTGAATTCCAGGAATTATGCTCTTCATCGGCCTGTAGCAGGATGAACGCTGGCCGAAAGATCAATTTGTACAATTCAGACAGTTGCATCGCCAGACTTTGCGGGCTGACTTCCAGCGCAAAATGCTGAAGATTATTCCTCATCTGTGCTACAGCACTCATCAACTTAAACCCATGATCCGAAAATTCACTACGGTGATGTGTTTTTATTAGTTCACATAATTCACTAATCTTCACAGACTGACATCGGTGCAGCTCACTTTCTGTGGGACATGCAGGATCTCTGCAATGCTTTTTTAAGGATTTTTGCGTGAAAATTCTTCCGGCATCCTGACGCGAAACGACAGCCTTCAGCAGCAATTCTGCTGCCTGGAAGAGATTCAGGAGGCATTGTTTATAATCACGCCGGCTCTGGCTTTCCCGGGATTTGCTGAAATATTCCAGTCCGATTTCTACAGAGTCCAGCGCATTTTCCAGTAAGGTAAAACGTACCATGTCAGACATCCCCGTACAGGCAGCGCAGCCCGGTCAGGGCCTCCGCCAGCGTGCCTTCCGCGCATCGCGTGCTGAGCTCTAGGACCAGTGCCTCAAAGGTCTCTGCCGGTAAAAAAATTCGTAACCCGTCGATCCCGAAAAATCCCTCTTTCGTGACGTGTCCGGGCGGAGAGAACATGATGCGCTCACCCTGATGGCCGTGCGCCAGGGCTTCCGGATGTCGGGTATACAGCGTGAACAGGCCCAGCAGTTCAGAGAACGCTTCCCAGCCATAAGGCACCACGAAGTCCTGCCCGGTGATGAGCAGATGCAGACGCGGGGTGTTGTACCAGGCTCCCGGACGCTCGCCGGGGTCCTGACCTTCAATGCGGATCTCGAGGCGCAGCGTGCCGGCTTCAATGGTCTGCGTTACGCCCGGGATCACCGGGCGCATCTCCTGAGCCAGGGTTTTGGCCTTCTCCTCGCTCCAGTCCAGCCCGCGCAGAACCAGCGGAAAAACGGCTTTCAGCCGCGGCAGGGTGAAGATTTCCGCCAGCACGGCGTCCGGCACCTCCGCAAGGTCAAAACAGTCGCTCCCGAGCGGGCGCAGCAGGTGCTCGGCATACATCTGATCCACAACGGGGCGCAGCTCCGCCAGGAAGGCGTCAAATTCCTCCGTCCAGTTTTCTCCGGCCAGGCGGAAAACTCCCTTCAGCCAAGGGCCGTCCACCTGGCGGTCATGCCCCACCTGCCAGGCCAGCAGATCGCGGGTAATGTCCAGCAGGTTACTCAGGGCCGGGAGGGTGGACAGCCTGTTATGTCCGCGCAGGAAGGCCTCCCTGGCATGAACCAGAATGAAGCGCAGCTCGTCGCGGGAGAGCGGCGACGTGCCGAAGCTCTGCCCGAGAACGATATGCCGGTACAGCAGCCGTACGGTGGCCTCCGGATCGGCGATCAGCTGAAACCAGCCGTCGCCGGCAGCAGCCGTTTTCAGTCCATCATCGAGGAAGCGCTCGGCCAGGGCGTTGACCGAAACATTTTCCTCCCCTGCCCTCACCTTGAGGGCCCCGATCAGTTTTTTATGAAAACGCAGGTTAAGCTGACTGAGCATCATCATTCCTTTCATCTTTGATTTTACTTTTATGCTAGCATAGCTACAAGAACATCACTTACTAAAGAAAATTTTTTTTATTAATTTAATGTGATGGGCAACTAATTTTTTATGTGATGTATTTGATGCTTTATCTGCATCCTTTATCTCTCCTTTCAGCGGAGATCCGAAAACCCTGAGTTCCGGATCTTCTTCCTCCCCTCCGGGGCGCAGCGGCACCAGAACACAACATATGCCACTCTTTTAGCGGCGTTTCTCCTGTATGTTGTGTTAATTATCCGTGCCGTGACCCGGCGCGCGGCGGCAGATATTGCCGCTTTGCTTATTCCGTCGCCGTGGTACACTTCCGGAAAGTCGTTATACGCTAAAAAATCGGATCTCACCGGAACGGCCATCCGGTAATTTACTGGAGTGGCTATATGGCTGCTTATTATATGTATGAAAATGATAACAGCATGGGAAAATCATTCAGGTGACAGACACAGGGTTGTGCGCAGCTGATTGTGCTGCGAGTAATATTTACTATTAGTGACTATTTTAATTAAAAGGAAGTGTCATGGACTATGAAGAACTGATAGATACGCTCATTAAGGATGGCCATCAAAAGGTGACGCTGTGCTCCAACCATCTGCGCACCGATGATGGATCTGTGGAGGTGTATTTTATTACCAGCGAAGATGGCGATATTGTTGCAAAGAATTTTCGTGAGGCGGGAGGACACAGCGGGTGGACATTGTGCTACTGGCCAGTTTCATATCCTGCAGATGCTGATTTAAAGGAAATCTGGCCGCTGGATTTGAGTAACCGTGAAGAGTCCATTGCGCAACTGTGCATTTTTATCTCACTGTAGGCGGGATTTCTCATTCACATAACCATACAGAGAGGTTCTGGGCTATGGGAATCATGAAAGACATGATGATTGATATTGAAGCTGAACGATTTAATGAATGGCTTGTGGAAAATTACCCGGATGTAGTCCCCGAGTCTGAAGAATGGGAGCAGGCCGCGAACCTGTATTACTGGGAGCAGGAGGCGCTTGCTGATCAGGCTCAGTGGGATCATGAACACGGGCTGTTCGTGATTTCCCTGAACGATGTTCATCAGCGTTACCAGCACGCAAGACAGGAGCTGAAGAAGCTATATGCCCTGCTCGATAGAGAGCAGCCTGAACTGGTGTACAGGATGTCTTTCGTCCATGCTGTGACGGTCATGGAGGCGTACCTGATGTACTGTGCCAGGGCTCTGCTGGAACATGACTGGCCCCTTAAACGCTTCAGGGATGAGTATTACCTGAAGTCCGAACGCGTCAAAAAAAACGAAAAGCAGTCAGCGCGTGAGATGGAACTTGATATGTTCAGGCCAGCCGCACGCAATTATGTTTCCCGAATGACGTTTCATAACGTTAAAACCATTGAGCGCTATTTCAGCGCCGTGCTGCGCACTCAGCCCGTCTGGCCGGTTAAGCCGCTGGGCATTATTGCAGACTGGCGAAACGACCTCGTGCACCGTAACGGCGTGAATGAGCATGATGTGCCAATAGAGATATCAGCTCAGCAGCTACAGAATGCTCTTCAGAGAGTGTCTGACCTTATAGAGGCTGCACACAGATCCCTGTGCCAGGAGGTGGACTATTTCGGAAACTGGCGTAGTGAGGAAAACCGGGAAATTATTGCTTCGGCGCTGAACATATCAACAGACAGAGATGTATCCTGATGACCGGACTCGTTACCCTGGGGCCGCAACCAGGAACTGCAGCGCAGCTGCCGGTGGCTATCGACTACCCTGCCGCCCTCGCCCTGCGTCAGATGGCCCTTGTACAGGATGAACTACCGAAATACCTGCTGGCGCCGGAAGTGAGCGCCCTGCTCCATTATGTGCCCGATCTGCACCGCAAGATGCTGCTGGCGACGCTCTGGAACACGGGCGCACGCATTAACGAGGCTCTGGCGCTCACCCGGAGTGATTTTTCCCTGGTGCCGCCCTACCCGTTCGTGCAGCTGGCCACACTCAAACAAAGGACTGAAAAAGCCGCCAGAACGGCCGGCCGTGCGCCCGCCGGCAGTCAGACTCACCGGCTGGTACCGCTTTCTGATGCGAACTATGTCGGTCAGCTGGAGATGATGGTGGCCACGTTGAAAATCCCGCTGGAGCGGCGCAATAAGCGCACCGGCAGAACCGAGAAGGCGCGAATCTGGGATATTACCGACCGTACCGTCCGTACCTGGCTCAGTGAAGCGGTGGAGGCTGCTGCAGCCGACGGGGTAACGTTCTCCGTGCCGGTGACCCCTCATACGTTCCGCCACTCCTACGCGATGCACATGCTGTATGCTGGTATACCGCTTAAGGTGCTGCAGAGCCTCATGGGGCATAAGAGCATCAGCTCGACGGAGGTTTATACCAGGGTGTTTGCACTCGATGTCGCAGCAAGGCACAGGGTACAGTTTCAGATGCCGGGGTCTGAGGCAATTGCGATGATAAAAAAAATTTAAGATAGCAGAAAGATACGGGAGATAATCGTTTGATGTTGTTTTGATATCAAAACAACATCAATGAGCAATTGCTTTAATAGTTTTTTGATGTTGTTTACTCGCTGGATTTCTTCTTGCCCGCAATTTGCAAACCATAGTCCAGTATGTTGATGCATGACATATTAATGAAAGCAGCGCGCGACTGACCATTCTCTGCAGCTGCTTCATCAATACGCTGAATCAGTTCAGGGTCCATTGTGATTGTGATCTGCTGTTTTCTACCTTTAACGACTCCCTTCGAAGCGGGGATTTTTGCATCGGGGGCTGAGTTTATGAAGTTCTCTACTGCCTCATTTTTTGAAACAGGGAGCTGAGTTTTGGGTTTTTTTTGGATTGCCATTTCATATCACCTATACATTACTTTAATATTATTTTGATTTCGTTTTACTATTTAAATAGCATTGATATGAGAGCATCTAGCTCTTGCGCTGCAATCTTTTCATGCGAACGTAATTTCAGTTCACTTACGGTTCTGCCACTACCTGCGGCATTTGCGTAAACTTTTCTTTGATAGATTATTTTGTCGAGAATTGGGATGTCCTCTTTGTACTCTTCCATCATTTCCAGCATATCTCTGTTGTCGGAAGATCTGGCTTGAGTATCTGCTTTGTTCAAAAGCGAATAACAGACCAACCCATCTCTTATGCTTCGCGCTTCTTTTATTAGATCGGCGTTGGCATCCATGGCCCAAGCTTCGAAACTCCCAGGTGCTGAAGGAACTAAAAGGACGTCTGTGATTGTCAGAGCAGCCCTCATAGCAGTGGAATCTCGGCCTCCACATTCGATGATGATATCGTCAAAGTTATCTTTTTGTTGTAGAACCTGGCTCCGTAACACCGGGCCTTCTGGGTAATGCGAGCAAGCAATACCTGGCTCAACACCGTCTTCTGAACGAACCAGAATAGCTGTTTGTGACGACCCCTGTTTGTCACCATCAACTAACCATATTTTCCTGCCTTGTCGGGCTCTTGCCACTGCGATGTTAACCGCGAGAGTAGACTTACCTACTCCTCCTTTCGTATTCGCTATTGTTAGTATCATCTTAATCTCTTTTTAATATTAAAAAACTATCAATATAGTAGTGACTGAAGTTCACTGCTGTCAAGTAAGTGTAAGTTTATTTTGAAGGTAAAGCAATATCCATATGATTGCATTTTAATATTAAAATAATATCATAATAATAGTTATGCGATAGTAATCATGAAAATGATACTTACATGGCAGCATGTGCAGAAGCCTGACGAATGCTCAACCTCATTTAAAGATAGATATGACACCGAGTTTTAAGGGAAACAGCTCAAGTTCGTATCAAGCCAAGTGATGCCCTGCAATATAGACGACGTAGATTTGTGGGAGATAGGTCAAGTATGTGCAGGGATTAGCGAGACGTGAAAGGTAGGCTGTAACTGGCGACTTATGGGAAAGAGGTCAAGTCCGTCGGATTCCCAAACTATGGGAAAGAGGTCAAGTCCGTCGGATTCCCAAACTATGGGAAAGAGGTCAAGTTCGTCGGGTCCCTAAACTGTGGGAAAGAGGTCAAGTTCGTCAGGCCCCCGAATGTGGGAAAGAGGTCAAGTTCGTCAGGCACCCGAATGTGGGAAAGAGGTCAAGTTCGTCAGGCACCCGAAATATGGGAAAGAGGTCAAGTTAGTCGGGTTCCTAAACTGTGGGAAAGAGGTCAAGTTCGTCGGGTCCCTAAACTGTGGGAAAGAGGTCAAGTTCGTCAGGCCCCCGAAATGTGGGAAACAGGTCAAGTTCATCGGGGCACGAGCTGTGGGAAAGGGGTCATGTTCATCAGGTACTGAGCCGTGAGGTAGGGAGCAAGTTCGTGGTGTGCCCCAAATGTGGGAAACAGGTCAAGTTCGTGGTATTCCCGAGTTAAGGGAAAGGGGTCAAGTTAGTCGCTTTCTCAAACTGTGGGAAAAGGGTCAAGTTGAGAGGTTTCCCAAAATGTGGGAAACAGGTCAAGTTTTTCTGAGATGCTGCTCCCCTGAGATACTTCTAAAGGAGGGGGGTATGTGTTTATTTTTTATCAAGAAAGTTAAACAATAAACGTCCATCTTCTTCGGTTTTATAATTAACCTTTAATGGCGTCTTATCGTTAATTTTCTTCAAGGCAGGTTCAAGGAAAGTACGCTTCATTTCTGCAATATTGCTTTTCTGCGAGGCAGGGAGCATAAATCTTTCACATAACCATTCGTGTGAGGTTATCCAAACGCCAGTGCTTCGGAACTGACAGAGGCTTTCATAAAGTCGGATCACTCGGACACTATTAAGCTGGCCACAGTCGTACAAAGAATATGTAGTGAACTGGGAGGTCAAGCCGACAAGAAATGGCATGACTTTGTAGTTAAATTCAATCTGCCAAGAGCCACGACCTCTCTTCATTCCCGCTTCAGCCAGCCAAGGACGTTTTACTTCTTCAAACTCACCTTCTTTTGGGTAGAAGGTTACCGTCGACTCACCCAAAGCATTTACGCCTGCCTTAACATCTCTGCTTGCTACAGAAGTTGCGACGTTGAAGTATTTGACGTAATCAGCAACGCTGATTTTGAAAAGAGGTAATACATCGGAATCATCATCTTGGGTATCACTAAAATAAGCCTGCATGAGGCATAACCACAGTACACGCTTTGCCTGAAGAGGCAGATAATACGCAGCTTCGGTCAACTCGTTAGATTGCTTGATACTGGCGCGTTTTTTGAACGTTTTAGTAGCTGGCAAAGGTGCTTGAGAGTCCATTTCAATGCCTGTGGGTAAATTAATATTCACCCATAATGACAGTAAAAGCAGAAATTGCAAGAGTATCTCGATACTTATCCAATGGGAAAATATGGAAATTATCCACAAGTGAATAAGTAACGACTGAACTTGACCTGATTCCCATAGCATGTTGATGCATATCCCATCTTATATTGTGCCCGCTCCCATACAAAAATGACGTATAACCCATAACATCTTTATCCATCTCCCATAATGAACCTTGCTGAGGCAGGTCATAGCAAGGCTTACAGGCTGACTAAAAGAAATTAAAAAGCATAAAAATCATAAAATGATCTTTGAAAAAATACGCTGTGTATAAGTGGATAAATCCTTCTGCGGTCTATGTAAGATCGGCGCGTAAGTGGATCGTATCAGCATGGGCAGTCCTGGTGCTTCCTCGACCGTTCGCGGGCTACGCCCGGTCACTTGTCTGCGGCGAGCACTGCCAGTTCCTTCTGAAAAGCAGATTTTAGCTGATTCTGGCAACAGGAATATCTTTCCAGCGGGTAGTGTAAGCCGGACTCAGCATATCGCGTTTCATCTGCCATTCAGGCGTCATGCCCCGCCCGGCAAACCAGACCTGACCCAGGCCGGACTGGTTAATCCCGTCGAGAACTTTCATCAGTTGGGTACTGTCAGGACGAGGAGCCTGTTCATCAAACAGGAGCAGCTGAGCCACGCCACTGGCGGTAAAATCATTCAGCATTACACCTGCTTTGGCGTAACGATAACCATCCAGCCAGATACGCTCCAGAGCGCGTATGGCAGCTGCAATAACATCACGGGTATCCTGGGTGGGGGTAAGCAGTTTTTCCGTTGCCACGTTGCCGTAGTACGGCTCGTTGACCGCAAACGGGGATGATTTAATAAAAACCGAGATATGCCGGCAGTACTGGCGCTCGCCACGTAACTTTTCTGCAGCCCGCTCAGCATACTGGCAGACAGCCTGACGCATTTCCTCATGAGTGGTTATGCGCTGGCCAAATGAGCGGGAGCAGACAATTTGTTGCTTTGCCGGCGGGGCTTCTTCCAGGGCAATACAACTTTCTCCGTTCAGTTCTCTTACCGTGCGCTCCAGTACTACCGAAAAATTTTTCCGGATAAAAGCGGGATTCGCCCTTGCCAGCTGCAGGGCAGTGGTGATCCCCATTGCGTTAAGTTTTTTTGCTGTACGTCTGCCCACCCCCCAGATCTCCTCCACGGGCTGCAGGGAAAGTAGCTTTTCGGTTCGCCGTGGATTTCCGGAAGTCAGTGCAAGGACTCCCCTGAACTGTGGCCACTCCTTTGAGGCCCACTGTGCCGACTTGGCCAGTGTTTTAGTCGGACCCATGCCGGTACCGATTGTCAGCCGCGTACAGGCAAAGACATGCTCCCGCAACTGGCGGCCAAAAGCCTCAAAATCCATGCAGTTGTCGATCCCGCGTATATCAAGAAACATTTCATCAATGGAATACTGCTCCACCCGTGGTGCCAGCTCTTCCAGGCAGGACATCACCCGGGCTGACATGGAAGCATAGAGCTCATAGTTGCTGGAGAAGACATGGATCTTCTCCGGAAAAAGGGCATTCTTCAGCTGAAACCACGGCACCCCCATTTTGATCCCGTATCGTTTCGCCTCCGCGGAGCGGGCAATCACGCAGCCGTCGTTGTTACTCAGTACACAGACCGGTTTTCCCCTGAGATCAGGCCTGAAGACCTTCTCACAGCTTGCATAGAAGGAGTTCACATCCGCCAGGGCAAACATCAGAGCATCTCCCGGGGACGGTGAATGATATGCGTGACCACGCCGAAGATATCCAGCTGATCCGGATCGGGATAGAAGGGCGGAAATGCCGGATTCATGGGCTGTAGCGCAAGGCGGGGACGCAACAGCAGACGTTTAACGGTAAAACCGCCATCAATACAGGCCACAACAATATCACCGTGGTCCGGCTTTTCCGCGCTGTCCACGACGAGCAGATCGCCGTTGAACAGACTGCCATCCTGCATACTGTCGCCGCTGGCCCGAAGGTAGTACGTCGCACTGCGATGACGTACACAGTAGTCGTTTAAATCAAGTTCCTGCTCAACGTAGTCCTGGGCCGGGGACGGAAACCCGCACGATGCCCTGTCGGCAAATAACGGAAATGCCTGCGGTGGACAATCACTGGCAGGCAATAACATAACCAGTTTCATCTCGTTCACTCTTATTTTAACTGTATTTATATACAGTATAAACAGGGTTTTTTCATATTGTGAAGAGTGTTTTGAGTTACTCAATCTGAGAATTACATAAAAATAGTGTGTTTTTCTCATGTTAGAGCTTTTAATATTCTCATATTGAGTATTTATGGTTGACATTTATGCGCCGAAAGATATTCTTTGTTCTCATTTTGAGATATTTAAAAGGTGCATTATGATGAATGTTTATTGCGATGACGGCTCCACTAATGTAAAACTGGCATGGTTTGATGAGAGGGTGTTACAGACTGCTGTTTCAGCAAACTCTTTCCGGCATGGCTGGAAAGTGGCTGCGTTCGGCGCGAAAGCATTTAATTACCAGGTCGGGGCGCTCAAATATACCTGGGACAGGGTCAGCCGTGATGCGGTGCCTACCACCAACGTGGAATATCAGTATGGAGATCTCAATCTCCTGGCCGTGCATCACGCCCTGCTTACAAGCGGTTTATCGCCCCGGAAGATCACCCTGACGGTGACGTTGCCCCTCAGCGAATTTTATGACCAGGACTGCCAGAAGAATGAGGTAAATATTCAGCGCAAGCGGGAAAACCTTCTGCGTACGCTGAAGGTAAACAAGCAGGAATGCTTCACCATCACGGATGTCAGGGTGATGCCTGAGTCCCTGCCGGCGGCGTTCAGCAGGCTGGCTGAGCTGAAACCGGGGCCGGAAGAAACGTCCATGATTATCGATCTCGGGGGAACGACGCTGGATGCGGGGATCATTGTGGGGCAGTTTGATGATATCAGTGCCATACACGGTAATACGGGCGTGGGTGTCTCTGTGGTGACGCGTGCCGCGCAGGCGGCCCTGCGCACAGCTGAAAGCGAAACCAGTCCGCTTATGGCAGACAATGTGATCCGCAGGCGAAAAGATCGTGCATTTCTGAACAGCATCATCAATGATGGTGACAAAATTGATTATGTAACAGACAAAATTGAGGAAGCAATATCTGCCCTGGGCGCGCTGGTTGTCAGCGAACTGGCACGTTATCGCAGCGTGAACCGGATATTTCTGGTTGGCGGAGGTGCTCCCCTGATTGAGGATGCAGTACGCCAGGCATGGCCGCTGGCAGCGGAGCGGACAGAAATCATCTGCGATCCACAGCTGGCGCTCGCCAGGGAGATTGCCCTTTATTATAACGAGGACTGACTGTGCCTTCCGGCAAATACACTTTCTATCTGCATAATGACGACCGGACGGATTTGCTGGTTGCCGCCACGTTTGATGGCATATCACAACCGCTGCGGGGAGATTTTCTGCGCACGGCAGCCATCGCCGGGGGCGTACTGTACCGGACAGACACCCGGTTGCCGGCGCTGATAACGGAGCTGTTCAGCGGGAAAATGCATGCCGCGCAGATAATTTTTCTGACGGCTGCGCTGGCCGGGGGGAGACCGGCCGTTTCATCAACGGGTGATGCCCGCTGGCCATTATGTCGCTGGCAGGAAGAAGAGCATCCGGAGCATTATGAGCGTCGCCGCATGACGCTACAGCTGCCTGCGGAGGATATCACTGTCACCCTGCTTGAAACGGTGCCCTCCCGGCTGCGCGGGCAGGTTATCCGGCAGTTTATCACCACCGGGTGCGCGCTCCATACGGTGGATCAAAGACTTCCGCGCCTGCTTGCAAATCTGCCGGTGCCTCCCGAAAGCCCGGAGGCTCTGGTCGCCCTGCTGGAGGAGATGGCCGGTCAGCCAGAGACGCAGACGCCGGCCTGTCCTTCACAGGAGGGCTCCGCTCACGTCCCCGTGAATAAGCAGGACAGCACGACAGCGTCTTCTGACAGGCTCCGGCAGAACATGAAAAAAATATTCTGAGAGGAGGAGGAATATGCAGCATTTTAAGTCACGTATTAGGCAGCTGGCTGAACAATATCTGCAGCGTGCAGGCGTGCCGCAAATGCAGATTACGACACAGCTTAAAAAAACCGGCGGCTGGCTGATTCTGGGCAGTTCGTTGCTGATAGTTCCTCTTCTGATCTTCGAACATATGCCCCTTGCCGGCAAAATACTGCTGCAGCTCGGCTATGCCGGAATGATGTGTGTGGGCGTTATTCTGGCGTTTGAGGAAGAAAATCCATCCTGATCCGGCGGCTCTTTCCATTCTGAAACCTCCCTGTGGACGGTCTTTTCGCCCCTTTTGGTTCCGCAGTTTCACATCAGAACGGCCTGTTAACCCTTGTCCGTTTAAAAACCTGCGTAATGCATCTCCCGTTTTTCAGGTGGCTCCGGTAAGGAGGTCGGTACCCTCCACGTTTATGCCGCCTCACCGGCGGCGGAATTAAACGCCGTGCCTTCACGCTAACCCGGCCGCTCCGGCCGCAAGGGTTCGCTTCGCCTCCGTCCTTGTATGTTTAGTATCACAATGAGAAACGTATACACTCATTGTGTCTTACCTGATGTTGCAGCACGTCCTTCGTCCAGGGATATGAACCCGTGGGTGAGCATCTTTGCGTAACATCAGTATCAGTATTAGCCCGAACAATTGCCGGGGCGCGCAAACAGCCCGTATCTGCAAGGATGGGAGAACTGAACATGAGTGATAAAACCACGATCGGTATAGATGTAGCCAAAAACACTCTGGAAGTATTTATCGACACTACCGGGCAGTTACTACATCTGGAAAATTCAACTACGGGAGTTCTTGAGTTGCAGGAAGCACTAAGCGGGTTTGCTGTAACTGGAATTATAATGGAAGCAACAAGCCGATATCACTGTACTGCTGAACTAATGCTAACTGCAGCGGGTTTGCCTGTTGCTGTAATTAATCCTCGTCAAATAAAGAACTTTGCCAGAGCTATGGGTAGGGTAGCAAAGAGTGACCCAATCGACGCGAGAATTATTTGCGAATATGGTCGACGCATGACGCCACAATTCAGACCGGCAAAAAGCGAGAAGCAACAATATCTTGCCGTACTTTTGACCCGTCGGCGTCAATTGATTCAAAGCCGTGTGATGGAAACCAACCGTCTCAAAGAACGATGCGGGGCTTATATTGAGCAAGGAATTAAACGCCACATCGAATGGCTCGGTGTTGAGATTGATATGCTAGATGCTGAGATCAAGCAACGGCTTCGCCAGGATGAAACTCTGGCTGAGAAACGCCGGTTGCTTGAAAAGGTAAAAGGTATAGGGCCCATAACGCAGGCCACACTTTTGATACAGCTTCCAGAACTAGGATCCCTTACACGTCGGCAGGTTTCAGCTTTGGTTGGCGTTTGTCCTTATGACAGAGACAGTGGACAACTTCGAGGGAAAAGGGCGATCTGGGGTGGAAGGTCTGGTCTGCGCGCTACCCTTTTTATGGCCATGTTGTCAGCGGTGCGCTTTAATCCACAAATAAAAGCTTTCTTTAACGGACTGTTAGCAAGGGGAAAACCAAAAAAAGTGGCTCTTACTGCCTGTATAAGAAAGTTCATTACGATACTAAATGCCATGTTTCGCGATCAAAAAGATTGGGATTATGGGGATATGAGCGATCAACACATGACCTAATTTTCAAACTTTCACGCTTGGTTGCATGACTTTATCAGAGCGCTCCCTGATAGTTTGCTTATTTTCCATCAGCAGATGTTATGGGTTGCCCCCTCTATAGTAAGCTCTAAATCCAATGTTGAACTCTTGCCATTAACGGCCGATGATAAGAAAAGAATAAAGTAAAATCGCTCAGAACCTTCGCTGTTAAATTTTATGAGCTTTTTGCCAGACAACACCTTTCCAAAGCCTATGTAATGCATTTAGAGGGAGTTTTATGTATTTATCAAAACTCGGAATCCGCAACTTTAGAAATTTTGAGGCGGCTGATATTCCCCTGGCAGGTAATGTTGTGTTATTGGGGGAAAATCGTGTCGGTAAAAGTAATCTGCTTTTCGCAATTCGACTGGTTATTGATCCCACTCTGCCTGATTCAGCCAGGCAGCTTAAGCTGTCAGATTTTTGGGATGGCTGCGACCTTGAATCAAACCCTCAAATTGAGGTGCACCTTGAATTCGCCGATTTCGACAGTAATCCTTCCCTCTCAGCTCTGTTGACCGATTTTCGCATCGCAGAGGATCCTACCGTAGCAAGGTTGAGCTACATTTTTCGTAAAAAGGAAGAAGTCGATGGGGCTCCACGTTCGGGTGAGGACTGTGAGTTTATTGTTTTTGGCGGAGGTCAGGAATCGCGAGCCATTCCTGGACGCGTCAGGCGGCGGATCTCCATTGATATGCTGGACGCGTTACGCGATGCGGAAGCACAACTTGCTTCCTGGCGAAACTCTCCGCTACGCCCCTTATTGGAAGATGCATTCTCTTCACTGAGCCGAGCCGATTTGGATCGCGTAGCAACTGAGCTTCAGGCAGCAACGGAAACCATGGAGAAGTTCCCATCAATTAAGGATCTCGAAGATTCTCTTCGTGGTGGCATTCTTGACCTGGCTGGAACTGCTCATGATTTAGATGCCCGCCTCCGTTTTGCACCTGCTGACCCGCTCAGATTGATGCGTTCTATCTCTATGTTCATTGATGATGGAAAGAGAGGCATCATTGAAGCCAGCCTGGGTTCTGCGAACGTGGCTCTGATATCACTCAAGCTAGCAGAGTTTGCATGGCGACGTGAAAAGAATGAACGTAATTTCTCCCTGCTTTGTATTGAAGAACCCGAAGCACACCTTCACCCACAGCTTCAGCGCGCTGTTTTTGACAAACTCTTCAATAATGCCGCCAAAGATCAGTCTTTGATTGTAACGAGCCATTCTCCCACGCTGGCAACCATTGCTCCTCTCCGTTCTGTTGTTCGCATTTGCAGGGATCCTGAAGGGCGATCTCGAGCTTTCTCCCTAGCCGATCTGCCAGTAACCAGTGAAGAACTCGACGACATTGAACGATATTTAACAGCAACCAGATCGGAGTTGCTTTTTGCTAACGGTGTAATATTTGTTGAAGGCGATGCTGAGGAGGTTTTACTTCCAGGTTTCGCACAGGCCATGGGGATCAATCTCGACCAGCTTGGGATTACGGTATGTAACGTAGCGGGAGTTAATTTTGAACCATACGTGAAGCTGGCAGCCAGCCTCGGACTACCTTTTTCCGTCGTAACCGACTGGGACCCACTGGATGGTACGAAACAATCGATGGGTAAAACCCGTTCAATTGGTATCTGGCAAGCATATAGTGATGTATCGGAAAAACTGGGAAAACTAACCCCTGAAAATATTAATTGGTTCAATAACAGTTCTTATGAAGTCTGTAAGCCTGTATTTGAAAGGATTGGCATTTTTTTTAACGATCAGACATTTGAAGTCGCCGTGGCCAATACGACTGGCCTCAAAGAAGCGCTGCTGGATATCCTCGATGAACAGGGATTTGGTGTGTTACGTTCATCAAGGATTGCTTCATGGCGTGCCGGTATGGTTCCAGACCCGACGCAACTTCTCGCGATGATATCTGACATAGGTAAAGGACGGTTGGCTGCCAAGCTGAAGCAAAAAGCACCTGGGCTTGCGCCGCCGGAGTATATCGCTTCAGCTATTCAATATGTGGTGTCGAATGTCTGACCGGCGCGCACTTTCGGAGGCTCTGAATGAGCTATTGCCGAACAGAGAGCAGTACGCTGCGGCCACATACCCCCGCCACTGCGTAGTTATTGCTGGGCCAGGCAGCGGGAAAACCAAAACACTTACGACCGCCATGGCACGTGCCCTGATTGAAGAGGTCGCTGACCCCCGAGGCGTGGCCTGTATTACTTACAACAATGAATGCGCTTCTGAACTTGAAGGACGTCTGGCATGCTTTAACGTCATTGGCGATGATCGGAACTTTATTGGTACCGTGCATAGCTTTGCATTAAATCAGGTTTTAATCCCCTACTCACGATGTATACCTGGTTTGCTGCCGGATGATTTTCGTGTGGCGACCAGAGATGAGAGTCGCGCGGCTGTTGAAGTGGCTTACCAGGCTAGATTCGGAGCTGTCGGAGATCCTCATGCACGGTGGAAATTTGCAGAAGAGAAACGACGCCGGGATGTGAACCGACTCCTACCGGCTTGGCGGAATAACAATCCGGAGCTGGCAGATTTTATTGAAGGTTATGAGGCAGAACTTCGGCGCTTAGGACTGATTGACTTTGATGATATGCCACTCATCGCTTTTCGTATTATTAGCGAGCATGAATGGATACGTAATGCTATCCGGTCGCGCTATCCTGTTTTGTTTGTAGATGAATATCAGGATCTGGGGCACGCTCTTCATGAGTTGGTTCTGCTGCTGTGCTTTAACGGTGGAATACGATTGTTTGCGGTCGGTGATGCAGATCAGTCCATTTACGGATTTAATGGTGCAAATCCAGGGCTACTGGACAGTCTTGTTTCACGGGCAGATGTAAGACCGTTCCGTCTTCGCTTCAATTATCGATCTGGCGCGAAAATTATCAGGGCATCACTAGGGGCGCTGGGAGAAGACCGCGATTATGTTGGCCCCGATGGTAATCCAGAGGGAGAGTTAGGATTCCATGGGATTAATGGCGATTATGACGCACAGGCGCATTTTATCGCTCATAATCTAATTCCCTCGTTGTTTGAAAGAGGGTTTCAGCCTGAACGCATCGGGGTTCTTTACCGGGCAGCCTGGCTTGGCGATAAAGTTGCGGATGAGTTCAAGGCCAGAAATATTGCCATAATACGTGCTGACGGTAATGCTCTCATTAAGCGCAATTCTCGTCTTGCCCGTTTCATCGAAGCCTGCAGTCAGTGGGTAACTGGGGGATGGAAAGAAGCCTCTCCACCATTTAACCTCTTACTGGGTCAGGCGCTCTTTCTTGTTTATGGCCGCCGCGCAAGCCGTGCTGAAGAACAATTACTGACCGTACAGCTCATCACTTTTTTACGAAACGGAATTGATAAAGCGGAAAGTGCTCACGAGTGGCTGAGACGTTTAAATGATGAGATCATCACCGGCTGGATGGGTATATCACAGAACACTCAGCAGGAATGGGATGTCATCTCTGAGTTACTGAAACGAACCGATCCCCTCAGGGGACTGGATATGGCTCTGGATGTATTCGCTGGGAAAGTAGAAGGAACTGGGCGCATCACCCTTAGCACTCTTCATAGTGCAAAAGGCCGAGAATTTGATGTAGCCATAATGTTTGGGGTAAATAAATATGACTTCCCGAGTAAGCGAGATCTAGCTTCAGATAATGCCCTTCGCGAGGCCCGTCGCCTCTTTTATGTAGGCGTCACCCGTCCTCGAAAAGAGCTGCACATGGTTTATGAAAAGGGTAAACATTCACCTTGGATTGCCGAACTGTATCATCGCAGCCAGCAGATATAGAACCTTATGCTCCTCATAGCCTTTAGAAAACAAAGTGGGGGTGATTTATCAGTCGGCAGGAGAACCACGCAGTGGATTGATAAGCACCTCCTTGATCGGCATACGAAACCTCTGCATCCTATTTCAGGGTAACCGAAGGGTTAAATGAGGCCAGCACTATGGTGACATTGTTATTTCGGGGGAGGCATAGTACGTCAATTGCACGTCTTTTCGTGTAGATATATAGCGACTCCTGTCAGGCATACTTCTTCTACACATCGTCTACTGGCTGCTTCTGCATAACTATGAAAAAATGGTAGCTCGAATTTCAGAGTAACAGATACAGAGGGATGCTTATGTCGGTTTTTCATGACTGGTTGCTTGAGATCGCTGGCGGGAATTACTTTGTCTACATCAAGCGCCTATCAGCCAACGATACAGGCGCAACAGGTGGCCATCAGGTCGGGCTTTATATCCCTACTGGTATAGTTGAAAAACTGTTTCCGTCCATCAACCATACTCTTGAGTTGAACCCTTCGGTCTTTCTCACTGCGCACGTGTCGTCACATGATTGCCCGGACAGCGAAGCACGAGCAATTTATTATAACAGTCGTCATTTTGGTAAGACCCGAAACGAAAAACGCATCACGCGCTGGGGAAGGGGAAGCCCACTACAAGACCCTGAAAATACCGGAGCCTTGGCGCTTCTGGCCTTTAGACTCGATGAACAGGGTGGTGATTGTTCTGAGGTAGATATCTGGGTTTGCGTGAGTCCTGATGAAGAGGACATTATAGAGACCGCTATAGGCGAAATTATTCCCGGCACTTTTATCTCCGGGCCAGCCGGACAAATTCTGGGCGGGCTGTCTATTCAGTATTTACCGGTCAATCATACATATGATATTCCTGAAGACTGGAAGCGGCGTTTCCCTTCTGGAAATGAAATTATTCAGTATGCTGGCATTCATTACATTCAAGACTCTGAAGACCCGGATGAGCAGCTCATTGACCGTCGGCGCATCGAGTATGATATCTTTCTACTGGTTGAAGAATTTCACGTTCTGGATATCATCAGGAAGGGATTTGGCTCTGTGGACGAATTTATTGCGCTGGCCAACTCCGTCAGTAATCGCCGTAAATCTAGGGCCGGAAAATCACTAGAGCTGCACCTTGAGCATCTTTTCATTGAACATGGGCTTCGGCACTTCGCCACGCAGGCAGTTACGGAAGGCAATAAAAAACCGGATTTTCTGTTCCCTTCTGCGGAGGCTTACCACGACGATGAGTTTCCCGGGGAAAATCTACGTATGCTGGCGGTCAAGACCACCTGCAAAGATCGATGGCGTCAGATACTGAACGAAGCAGATAAAATCCATCAGGTGCACCTGTTTACGTTGCAGGAGGGAGTTTCTCAGGCACAGTACAGGGAAATGCAGGATGCGGGGGTCAGGCTGGTCGTTCCGTCGCCATTACACAAAAAATACCCGGAAGCTATCAGAGAGGAATTGATGACGCTTGGTGCGTTCATTGCTGAGCTTACTGGGCTTTACGCTGAACTTAACTAGGGAAGCTCCCGGCATATAATGCCGGGAAGATTACTCAGGCCCGTTCACCCTCATCAGCGTTAGCAGAAACAGCTTTTAGAATGTAAGGTTCCAGCAATTTGGCAACGGCTTCAAACACTGGTACAACGACAGAGTTACCGAACTGCCGGTACGATTGAGTATCAGAAACCGGGATACGGAAAGGTTTGCCGTCTGGTTTCTCAAATCCCATAAGGCGTCCACACTCGTGGGGAGTCAACCTGCGAGGACGACGAGCCTGGTTTTCTTCGTTTGCAAAATCTGTTTCACCTGTGGCCATATCCCAGCCACGATCTATCAGAATTTCAGACCCGTCTTTGTGATAGCGTGCGGAAAGCGTGCGGGCAACGCTTTCCTTGTTTTCAGGGTTGACGAGACCAAAACCGAAGCCATTCCCTTTTGCCGCGTGCTTTTTTGCGTAGTTGTACAGATACTCCCAGAGCTTCGGCGTTAGGATATATTTACTGTCCACCACGGGGTCCAATAGATCGCCAAATGATGGACGTCGTTCCGGATAAAAACGACTGATATCGCGCAGGGTAAAGCCACTATGGATATTCAGGTCGCGGCGGAAACCTACCAGAACGATACGTTCGCGGTGCTGAGGCAGGAAGTGCTTTCCGTCGATGACTTTAGGATCGTTTTTACCTACATCAGCCGAATCTGCAACTTCATAGCCCAATTCGTCAAGGGTTTCCATGATGACTTTAAAGGTTTTGCCCTTGTCATGGCTCTTCAGGTTTTTGACGTTCTCCAGAACAAAGATGGCCGGTTTTTTTGCCCGTATAATACGTGCTACGTCGAAGAAAAGCGTTCCCTGCGCCTCACATTCAAAACCATGTGCACGACCAAGAGAATTTTTCTTGCTCACGCCAGCAAGACTGAACGGCTGGCATGGGAAGCCGGCCAGAAGTACATCATGATCCGGTACATGGTCATCAATGTATGCGTAGGCATCAGTTTCCGACACTTCAGGTTTATCACTGAGCGTTATTTCCCTGATATCAAGATTGAACTTGTGTGCCTGCTCATCGTTAAACCAGTTGGCTTTATAAGTACGCACCGCCTCTTTATTCCATTCACTGGTAAAAACACACTGTCCACCAATTGACTCAAAACCTTTTCGTATACCGCCAATACCAGCAAACAGGTCAATAAACCGAAAGGCATAGTTCGGATGATGTGCAGGCGGTTCTGGTAGCATTTTCCGGAGAAGCGTTTCTTCTGCTGAAGTCAGCGACTTTGGTGGGCACTTGCCATTAATCCAGCGGTTAAGGGTTTCTCGGCTCCACTCGTTTTTGCCTACTTTTCTGAGTAACTCGGCCACGTACTTTTGATCATAGATTTCCAGTACCTGCTCGATCAGCTTCTTATCATTTTCCTGTCGCAGCTTTTCCTCCGTACCTGCTTTCTCGAGCAGGTCCTGCGCCAGCAATTCAAATTCAGACATAATGCCTCCTGGGGTCTTATGGGTGAAACTGTATCACTCATCTAACCCAGAGGGAATTCTTTTGTCTGGATATTTAAACAGTACCTCTTGTTGGTGTCTATCAGCACCTAAAGGATATTAGAGAGTACTTTTGAGAAGGGAGGTAATTAGCAAGGCAACTTTGTTTGTGATACGGAGATTAAGAAAACGTTATAGAGCGGACTCTACACCGCCTAAGTTCCGCCTGCCAGTATACGGGCATTTATCTATTACTGCTGCTCGTCATCTATTACAGCCACTGATTGACATCAAACACAACTGCTCACCCGTTCGCACCCTTCACGGTGCATTCAGCCCGTGAAGGCTTTGCGCTGCGGCTTGCGGCGTCGCCCCTGCGTCCTCCGCTTTTCGCCGGTCTGTCGTGTCGTCACGGCGATGCCGGAACCGGGAATATGTTAACAGTGGAGGATCTATGAACCAGACCGTAATTTGTGATGCCGTGCGTCTTGAAGGTGCGCAGCGCCTGACGTTTTTACCTGATTTGTTTGGTGGCGATTTCATGATGTCTGAGGCATCCATGTATGCCTACGCACACCGCTACTGCCCCGACTATACGGGAGGGTTCTGGCAGTTTTATCGTCTGCCGGACGGTGGCGGATTTATGGCACCCGACGTGGAGAGTCTGACCCTGTGCAATGCGGATATCGAGGGTTTTAATGCTTTGCTGAATATAGCCATGATGCACTATGAGCAGGAAAACGGAGGGGAAAGCGGAGGGGAAAGCGGAGAGCTGATCTGATCTGCCGCACAGTGCCCCGGTGCCGATCATCGGGGCAACCGCAAAAACATCCTTCCCCTCCGGGGAAACGGGAAGGGCAAAAGCGCCTCCGGCGCTCATGCCGTTTCCCGCTGTAGTGTTTATCCTTCAGCCGTGTTTCCACGTGGCATCAGCCATGTTCTTCGGGCTGTTCGTTTTAACCGGTGTTTTGTGTGTTAACTTTTTCACCTGCTGCTCAGTGATGACCATAACCAAAAAAACCTTCAGGGCGATGGCCCCCTTCGGCTCCCGGGCAGCGTTGCTGCCCGGTCGTCAAGCCCCACTCCGCCAGGCAGCTGCTGCGCACCCGCCAGTCTCCGCCGAACCCCTGCGGGTTTCGGGCCTTGCGGCTAGGGTCTGATGGCGAAGGTCAACCCCGCGCTCACAGTGACCGTTCCGGTCACGTCGCTTTCACCGCGCCGCTGGCGCTCTGTAGTCGCCCCGTCGTTCCGACGTGTCGGGTGTGTTCATCCTGCCCGTTTTCCGTGCGCCATCCATCGCCCCGGTCGTTCTCACGCGGGGGGCCTGTCGTAGCACCGTCATCCCGTCAGTTGCAAGGGTAAACAGAGCGCCTGCGGCGCCCTTGCAACAGCCGTGCTGCCGTCGCTCCTTTGCCCCTGCCGCGAGAGAACTCACCAGGGAGATGGATAACCATCACCACAGGAGAAAACCAGGATGAACACACAAAACGTCAACGTCAAAACCGCCGCTCAAGAATCTTCCGGAAGATGTGAAAAAACATCAGGCATTCCTGTGCCCCTGACGGTCGATCAGGTGGTGGATTTATTCTGCCTTGTATTACGGATTACAGAGGGTAAGCCCCAGCCTGAAATCTTTATTCCGCCCGCGGGCAGTTACGAAATCACTGTAATGAATGATAACTGCCCTGATTATTTTTCAGTGTGGATCATGAATAGTTATCCGGTAGCCGCAACGCTTCCACTGGAAAACTTTCACCGTGTCATTTCCGCATAACCATATCACTTTTAACTGAGAGGAAAATATTATGGTCAGCTTTGCAAATCGTTATCGTATGCCGTCTTCAATTCGTATGAACCGCCCTATTACTAACGATGAATTACAGCGTATTGTTCCCAGCGCGTTTTCCGTTGAAAAACATGAATCCCGTTCAGAGCGTTATACCTATATTCCCACTATCGTATTACTTGACCGTTTGCGTGATGAAGGCTTTCAGCCATATTTTGCCACGCAGTCGCGTACGCGTAATGCTGACAAACGCGAATTCACAAAACATCTGTTGCGTCTTCGCCGCCACGATCAAATTCAGGGTAAAGAGGTGCCGGAAATTATTCTGCTGAACAGTCACGACGGATCGAGCAGCTATAAAATGATCCCCGGCATGTTTCGCCAGGTCTGCTCTAATGGTCTCGTTGCCTGGAAAGATTTTGGCGAAATCAGCGTGCCACACAAAGGGGATATTGTGGGGCAGGTTATTGAGGGCGCATTTGAGGTGCTGCGGACATTTGAAAACGTTGATCAGAATATTGACCTGATGCGCAGTATACAGCTCACCGGGCCGGAGCAACATTTACTGGGTGCGGCAGCGCTGGAATATAAGTATGAAGGAAAACAGGCCCCGATTACGCCGGAGCAGGTAATACGCCATCGCCGGTTTGAGGATAACCGTAATGATTTATGGACCACATTTAACCGCATTCAGGAAAATGTCATCAGGGGCGGCATTTCCGGCAGAACGGCGAAAGGCAACCGGACAAGAACGCGCGAAGTTACAGGAATTGACGGTGATATCAAACTTAATCAGGCGTTATGGAAAATGGCTGAGGAATTCGCGAAGCTGAAAGCCTGAAAATTAAGCCGCTCCATTGAGCGGCTTTTTACTGCGTGTTATTCAACGCTGCCGTTTCTGTTAACTTTTCCTTGCTTGCCTTTTCCGCAGCAGGTGCCGGACGTTGTGAAAAGATCGTTTTTCTTGCCAGCAATACGCGGTATATATTCCTGATATCTTCAGCATACGCCCGACGCTGTACGATGAGTTTTTTGCCCGGTCCTGTATTATACATTCCCACGCTGTCCCAGTTTTTTCCATATGACCGGAAGTTGTGCGCCAGAACCCACGCTCCGGTATAGACACAGATACACGGATCATTTAACAGGCGCTCACGGGTAATATTAAACTTTTTAAGTTTCCCGTAATGGGAGCTGTTGACCTGCATCCCGCAGACATCTTCCGTTCCGTTCCGGTTTGATCCATTTATCGCGGCCGGTTTGAGTCTGCTCTCTTTAATTGAAATTGACATGAGCAGCAGCGGATCAATCCGGTAATCCTTCCCTGCCTGGTCAAAGCACATCTGGGGTGCTGCACCCGCTGAAAGTGAAATGACCATCATAGCGGCAGGCAGTAGTGATATTTTCATTTTATGGCCTTAAGCGAAATATAAGCCCGTCCGGGAGACGCTGTAAAAAATACCCCGGCGGATCGTCTTAATCAAGTTTATTCACTACAAACGCGCGTGAACGCTCAGCTGCATGTGTTTGCTCCTCTGCCGGAATATTCGAGCCTGACCAGATGCCGGTATTTACCAGCCGCTCTTTACCCACCCCTTAAAACATCACACCCCACGCAAGACTTCGTCTTGCAGATTTTTTCTTTATATTCATCTGGATAGCGTTAAAAATTGTGCGTAATTAAGTAATCTGACCCATTTTTATCGTACATACCGACACTATACTATCGTAGCATTATGACACCTGTTAGTGTCGGTATGTGGTACATGTGTCGTATAATTGTAGATATTCATAAATAACATTGAATTAGATATCACACAGTGTCACACTGTCTCACATCCTGGTACAGGATTATACTACTGTATATAACTGGAGCTGACGGGAATTCAAAACCATACAGTACAATCTGACGATATCACTGTCGCCAGAAATATTCATGCGTAGTGTCGGTTCCGACACTAACATAAAAAGGTCTGAAATATGGGAAGAGTAGGTATTTACCTTAAAGATAAAATCGAACGAGAAGTACGCGACATTGTCCTGCATGACCTGCAGAACGGAGCCAATCCGGGAGAGGCAAATATCTCGGCAACATGCAATGAGCTAATTCGTCTGGGGCTTCTTGTTTATAAGCGGGATGGTGAAGACGGACAGCAGTTCGACCTTGAGGGCTACAGAAGGGACCTTATCAGAAAGGCAGCCGGCTCAAGGGAAGGAACTGTACTTATTGCTACACTGCTCTCTGAAATGTATTTAAAAATGACAGGGAAAGAAGGCGAAAGCCAGCTTGAAGAGACGCTCGATATGATTATCAGCGGAATTAACGCTGCCGAGCAAGAGGCCGAAACAAGACATTTTGTCAACGGCGATAATTGATTGTTTGTGGCCGGAACCATACGGCCACAATCGTCACAGAACGTCGCTTTTATCCCTGGAAGAGCCAGCCTTCTCTACTTCATTTAATTTATCTTTAAGGAATAACTCAAACTCCATACATAACACTTTCAGTGCCTGTGCATCCTCGTTCTGGTCAAGTATACGCCCGGTAAAATATCCCAGAGTATTCATCAACCTTGTCAGCATTTCATCATTCAGGCTGCGGTGATGGACCTTCGCCATCGCCTTGATTTCTTCTGCAAGATTTTCAGGAATACGCATGCTGTACCCTGTAGTTTTGCCCGGAAGTAATACCCGCTCCCCCTCGCGCCACATCCAGAGCTGCTCCTGACGAGGCAGTGGCTTCTTTTTTTCTTCAGTCTTTTCAGACTCATCATCGAGTAAGTTTCCCAGCCATTCCTCGAACCTCACCGCCAGTGCAATGAGTCTCTCACCTTCAGCGGTTTTTATTACTGGCTTACCAGGTTGATAATTTAGAGTTAATAATAACCGCGAAATTATTTCGTCATTTACGCTTCTTTTTCCTGCCCGGGCACAAATGCGAAGCTCCATCAGCAAATTATCCGGCGCACGAAGCCGCCATTCCACGGCTTCGCCCGGCCGGAACTTTCGTGGCCTGCCGCGCTTTTCCCACATATTTTCTTTTACTTTCATATCGATAAATTCCTGATACAGCAGGTCGTATACCTGCACATACAGGGTACGTTTACCTGCTGGTCAGATAATTCCTAAACAATCCACCAAAACGTGACGCAGATCACAGTTTTTTTTTTTTAGAGTCATGAGACAATAACGTACGCGTAAACAAGCACTTACGCGCACACCTTTTGTTTACTCAAGGAAAAAATAAACATGAACCATTCAGGCAATGCCCTTGCTGTCAAAAAGGGACGGGCGGTAGCGTCTTATTTCCGGCGCACCTCCGCTAAAATTAATTTAAGTAACGTCGCACGGTTTTTAAGTGCAATTATGCTTACGCTGCTTGTGACAAAACTGGCGCACGCAACCGGAACCGATTTGTTATCCTCCCAGAACACAACCGTTAATTCCACCTTTGGTTCCGGCTCTTCCTTGGTTAAGTGGTTCTATATCGCTGAAATCATCATGGGCTTATTTATTTATATTAAAGCCCGTTCACCTCTGGTTTTCGTTGGTATCGTTATGGCTATCATCTTTACCCGCGTTGCCTTTGGTATTGCGAGCTGAATGATGAGCGGGGAAGAGGATAAATACTACTTCCCGGAAACACTGAATCAGCAGGAACGCTATTTAGGTTTGCCTGTCGATGAGTTAATTGTGACCGCACCTCTTGTTGTTCTGGGGGTGCTTAACAATATGTCCGTCGAGCTGTCAGTGATAGCGGGGATCCTCTGGTTTGCAGTCAGGTATCTCAAAAAGGGGCAGGGGTCTTACTGGTTACTTAATTTCTGTTACTGGCACCTGCCATCTCTGTTATTTAAAGTAACCTTTCGCCTGATACCTGATTCAAGTTTCCGGCACTGGAGAGCGTAATTACCATGAAGCTGAAAATTAAAGGAGAGCGGGATAAACAACTCAGTTATGCGTTTATTGGACTTTCTTCCCTGGCTTTAGTTATGGGCGTGGGAAATGTATTAACCGGTTCGCTGGCATGGCATTTTGCCACCACCCAGAAAACCATCACCACCCCGATGACATATAACCACCCTTTTACTTCTGACGCCGTCAGTGCAGATACAACCGGCATGACCATGTTCGCCACGTCCTTCATTTACTGGCGGCTGAACGTCAGCCCGGAAAATATCGACAACAACCAGAAAATGCTGCTTGGATTCGTCCCTTCCGCCGAACGGGATGAACTTAAAAAAGTCCTGGATGTTGAAGCTGAACGTATCAAAAAAGGGGGCATCACCACCCGGTTTGATACGACTGAAATTCGCGTCATGAACGATAACGCTGTGATGTACAGCGGGGTACTGAAGTCTTCCACGACCAACGGCGCCATCACCACACCACTGAAAGACCAGGAAAAAACCTACCGACTGAAACTGAGTTATGAGAATGGTGTGATTAACCTCCACAGCTTCGAAGAACTCCGGTCGGTATCCACCACTAACTGACAGGACTGCCAATGAAATTTCGCATTTCACCGGTAGCTGCTGCTGTGTTTCTGGCAGCGGGATTCTTTACCAGCGGCCTTTGGGCCGCACCCGCAGCCATTCCGTTCGAGAACGACGCCGCCTTTAACGTCACTCTCAGCAACACCAACCCGAGCAAGGTTGTGGTTGACGGAGAATTAATTACCAGCATCAGCGGACCATCCGGTGCCTATGACCAGAGCACAACCGACAACGGGGCACTCATCCTGTCTCCGCTCGTCGGCCAGAACTTTACGCTGTTTATCCAGACTGACCGCGGCTCCGCACTGAGCCTGAATGTCAGACCACAACCTGGCAGCGGCAAAACGCTGCGCTTCACCCCAATGTCGCCACCACTTCGCAGGAATGACGACGCGAAGGCATGGGAAGAAGGACAGACTTACGAGAAAACCCTGGTCGCACTGTCCCGCACCGTGGTCAATGGCCAGGTGCCGGATGATTACCAGGAATACCCGGTCAGCCGAATGCCGGCGTACACACCCGCCAGTGATATACGCCTGACACCGGAACGCCAGTTCGTCGGTAACCACCTGCGCATCGTGCGTTTCCGGATGAGTAACCCGGGCAACATTACCCGCAGCCTGCGCGAGCGCGACTTCTGGCGCAGGGGGGTAATTACCTTTGTCAGTCAGGTGAATGCGATGAGTCAAACGGCGCAGGTGACAGCGGCTTTGACACGGCTGTGGCAAAACTGGCCGGGCTGGCCTCGGCAGCAGAAGATGCGCGGGGTGACTCAGTGGATGTCAGGGCGTTTACCGGCGAGGCGATGAGCTGTCGCAAGGCGTTTGCCGGCTTTTCCAACTGTTGCAAGGACAGTGGATGGGGTCAGGATGCGGGGCTGTCCCAGTGTAACAGTGATGAAATGGCGCTCGGCAAAGCCAAAGCCAAAAAAGTGACTGTAAGTGTCGGCGAGCGCTGCGATCACAAGGCGCTCGGCGTGTGCATACAAAAAAGCAAGGTCTACTGCGTGTTTGGCGGTAAGCTGGCACGCATTATCCAGGAGCAGGGCCGCCGTGACCAGCTGGGCGTGCGGTTCGGCAGCGGTGACAGCCCCGACTGCCGGGGCATTACGGTGCCGGAGCTGCAGAGCATCGATTTTGACAAAATCAACTTCTCAGACTTCTATGAGGATTTGATGAATAACCAGAAAATCCCCGACACCGGGACGATGGTGCAGCAGGCTAAAGACCGTATCGCCGCCCAGGTGAACCAGCAGGGAGGGGGGAAATGAAAACCTTTCTTTACGGTCTGATCCTGGCTTTGATCAGTCATACAGCCCTGGCAGAGGAGATACTGACGCCGGCATCGCCGTTCACTGGCTGGTCCTGGTACAACGAACCGAAACCCTCCCCTGAAAAGCCGGCGAGACCGGAACAGCCTGCACCGCAGTCTGTTCCGGACCTGAGCAAAATGTCCGCGCAGGAGCAGGCAAAGGTGTTACGCGGGTACACAATGGAGGCGCTTAACCGCGCCATTCTGTATCCGACACGGGAAAACACAGCGACGTTCCTGAAATGGCAGAAATTCTGGACCGATCGCAGTTCCATGTTCAGTCAGTCTTTTGCGGCCGCACAGCTGTCGCATCCGGAACTGGACTACAACCTGGAATTTCCACATTACAACAGCACAGCCCCCTTCGTGCAGACGCGTGATCAGCAGCAACGGCAGGACGCCATTACGAAACTGTCACAGCAGTACGGCATGTTTTACTTCTACCGTGGCAGCGATCCGATTGATACGCAGATGGCGGGTGTGGTGGCTGATTTTGCCCGTACTCATCATATTTCGCTCATCCCGGTTTCTGTCGATGGCCAGGTGGCGCAGTCGCTGCCGGACAGCCGCCCTGACAGTGGCCAGGTACAGAGGATGGGGGTCAGCCATTTCCCGGCGCTGTTCCTTGTGGACCCGGCCAGTCACAGCTTTAAACCACTGGCCTGGGGCTTTATGACCCAGGATGACCTGGCCAAACGATTCCTGAACGTCTCCACCGGTTTTAAACCTAACTTCTGAGGAAGTCTCCCCGTGAACAACTTTAAATACATGCGCTCCATGCGTTCATTTCAGCGTGCCCTGTTTTTCAGTCTGGTGAAGGTACCGGCGTTTTTCCTGTTTGCCTTTTTTCTTGTGTTGTCATTTAACGCGTCGATCAGCGGAACCTTTCTGGACAGTGCCCGGGACCTGGTCGCCGGTGCCCCGGCGGGTAAGGTATGGGTCTGTGAGCGTCCGCTAAAAAAAGCGCCATTAGATCTGAATAAACCATCGGTAGCGCCTTTTGAACTTCAGAAACCAGCGGTAACAGCGGTTCCCTGTAAAAAGACTCTCGTCAGTGCTGAAGTCTGGCAGACAACGGTCGATAAGACAGTCCGCAGCTTTTACGTAATAACGGTACTGTTTTCACTGTTCTACTGGATAGCGATGAATGAGCTGAAGCTGCCCTCCCTGCCGGTGAAATGGTTCCGGAGGAAAAATAATGAACATTAATCTTTTTGCCGGACTGTTCTTCTGGGGCATGGTGGTGCGCAGCCTGAGTCAGCTCATCACCGTGTCCGTTACCTTAACACAGGGCCTGCTGACGTGGATAAGTTACGGGCTTTGGGTGAGTGCCGGAGTGATGGCTGTGTATGCCGGCGTGCGGCATCTCAGACCAGGAAAGCATGACAGGGTTAATACGGAGGCCGGTCATGAAGAGTAAAGAATTCTTCTTTCTTCTGATGATGCTGCCTGTGCTGGCCATCGCCGGCACCCGTGAGGAACTGGCGGCACTCGAAGCCGGTAAAACGGGCCTGTCGTTAAGCCGTACCCCGGCCGGGAAAGCGCCTGTTCCCGTGACTTCTCCGGCCAATCTGATGGCGCTGCCGGACGGCCGCCGGACTGATATGAAAAACTACGCCGTGGTGCTGTTCATGCAGTCCCACTGCCAGTACAGCGCAAAATTTGATCCCACCCTGAAAGCCTGGGCTGACCAGCACGGCATTCGCGTCTATCCCTACACGCTTGATGGCGGAGGTGATGTCGCCTTCCCGAATCCGATGATACCCAGAAAGACTGACCGCACTTCACCCCTGGCAGATGAAATTATTACCTTTTTTGGCAACGGTCTGCCGATTGCCACTCCCACGGCGTTTGTGGTGAACGTCAATACGCTGAATGCCTATCCGCTCACCCAGGGCGTTATGGAAATCCCGGCGCTGGAAAACCGCTACGCCAGCCTGATCCAGGCTGATATGGACCAGACTGACCCGGCGCTGTTGCCCCCCATGCCATCTGGCCTTCAGGCCACACAGCAGTAATTCACCCGGACTACATAATGACTAAAAACACATGTCTGTCGCTTAACCATAACGGCAGCGGTGGGGAGATCCCTCATGCTTAAGACACTGATGACGGCAGGCACCCTTTTTATGGCGGCGCTGCCGGCACAGGCCGACGTCAACGGCGACCTTAACGGCTTCTTTGGCAGCCTCGGCTACAGCGGTAACGTCTCTCAGGCGCAGGCCTGGCAGGGACAGGCGGCCGGCTACTTCTCAGGTGGTTCGGTCTACCTGCGCAACCCCGTGAAAAACGTCCAGCTTATCTCGATGCAGCTGCCCTCCCTGAACGCCGGCTGCGGCGGAATCGATGCCTATCTGGGGGCATTCAGTATGATCAGCGGGGAGGAAATTCAGCGGTTCGTGAAACAAATCATGAGCAATGCCGCCGGCTATGCCTTCGACCTTGCCCTGCAGACGATGGTTCCGGAGCTGAAGCAGGCAAAAGATTTTCTGCAGAAGCTGGCCAGTGATGTGAACAGCATGAACATGAGTTCGTGTCAGGCCGCCCAGGGCATTATCGGCGGGCTGTGGCCGGTGACGCAGGTGTCGCAGCAGAAAATCTGTCAGGACATTGCGGGCGAAACCAATATGTTCTCTGACTGGGCGGCATCGCGTCAGGGCTGTACTGTCGGGGGACAGGGGAACAACGTCACGTCCAGAGCGGGAGAAGCCGAAAAAGACCAGGTGCTGAAAAACAAGAACCTCATCTGGGACACGCTCAGTAAGAACGGACTGCTCGGTAACGATCGCGCGCTGAAGGAGCTGGTCATGAGTACCGTAGGCTCCATCATCTTCAACAAAGACGGAGATGTCACCATTCTGACCCCGCTTGTCGATAACCGCGACCTGATTAAAGTACTGATGCGCGGAGGAACGGCGAAAGTCTACGGATGCGATGAGGCTGATCTCTGCCTGGGCCCCGTCGTTACTAATCTGACCATTTCGGAATCAAACGCCCTGGTGACACTGGTGAAAAACCTGATGATTTCCATGCAGAACAAGCTGGTTGATGACAAGTCGCTGACCGATCAGGAAAAAGGCTTTGTGAACACCACGTCCGTGCCGGTACTGAAGTACCTGACCAACGCCCAGAGCATGGGAATGAGCGCGACGTATTTGCTGCAGGTGTCGGACTTTATCGCGCAGGACCTGATGATCCAGTATCTCCAGGAACTCGTTAAACAGGCAAGTATGTCACTTGCCGGAAAAAACTTCCCGGAGGAAGCTGCTGCGAAGCTACGTGATAACGTCATTCACGCGCAGGGACTGCTGGCCGACATGAAGCTGCAGTCAGCCGCTGACCAGAACGCGCTGGACGGTATCGACCGTAACATGCAGTACCTGCAACAGCAGGTCTCCACTATCGTTTCAGGCTCCTATCAAAGCAACTATCACTGGGGTGATCGCTGATGCTTGAGATATACACTATCTATGGCGGGGGGATGTGGAAAACGGCGCTGGACGCCGTTGTCACTCTCGTCGGTCAGAATACCTTTCACACGTTAATGCGTATTGCCGGCACCTTCGGGGTGCTGGCCGTGTTGTTTACCTTCATCAGACAACGTAACCCGATGGTTTTTGTCCAGTGGCTGGCCATCTTCATGGTTATTACATCCATTCTGCTGGTACCGAAACGTTCCGTGCAGGTCATCGACCTGTCCGATCCGGCTGCGGTGTGGGAAACAGATAACGTGCCGGTGGGGCTGGCGGCCATCGCATCGCTGACGACCAGTATCGGGTACAGGATGGCGTCGGTGTATGACATGCTGATGGCCAGGCCCGACTCGGTGACCTACAGCAAGACCGGGATGCTGTTCGGCTCGCAGATTGTGGCAGAAACCAGTGACTTCTCCACGCAAAACCCGGAGCTGGCGCAAATGCTGCCGGACTACGTGGAAAACTGCGTGATTGGCGACATTCTGCTGAACGGTAAATACACGATTAACCAGTTGCTGAATTCGACTGACCCGCTGACGCTTATCACGAGTAACCCGAGTCCGCTGCGTGGCATTTTCAAAATGACGTCCACCACGCGGCAGTTTCTGACCTGTCAGCAGGCCGCAGCAGAAATCAAGACGCTGGCCACTACCGACGTGAATCCGGGCAGTCAGACCTTTACCTGGCTGACGCGGAAGGTTTTTGGCAACAAGGTGAACGGCGCGGCATTACTTTCAAATGCGATGGGTGAGAGTTACGGGTACTTCTATTCCGGCGGCATGACAGCCGCGCAGATCATGAAGAACAACATCACCAACAGTGCTGTACGGCAGGGGGTTAAGGGTTTTGCCGCACGTTCATCCGATACGGCCAACCTGCTTAATCTGGCCACTGAAAACGCCGCGACAAAACAACGCCTCAGCTGGGCGGCGGGTAACGAGCTGGCGACGCGGACGCTGCCGTTTGCGCAGTCCCTGCTGATGCTTATCCTGGTGTGCCTCTTCCCGCTGATGATTGCGCTGGCCGTGTCGAACCACACGCTTTTTGGCCTGAACACCCTGAAGATTTACGTCGGTGGATTTATCTACTTCCAGATGTGGCCGGTGATGTTCGCCATTCTTAACTACGCCGCTAACTACTGGCTTCAGAGTCAGTCCGGGGGCACGCCTCTGGTACTGGCCAACAGGGATGTCGTGGCGCTGCAGCACTCGGATGTGGCGAACCTCGCGGGCTATCTGTCATTGTCCATCCCGGTTCTGTCGTTCTATCTGACTAAAGGGGCTGCCGCGATCGGCTCTCAGGTGGCAGGGAGTATGCTCAGTTCGGGAGCGTTCACGTCGGCCGGTGTGGCTGCCACCACGGCAGACGGCAACTGGTCATTTAACAACATGTCGATGGATAACGTCAGCCAGAACAAGATGGACACGAACCTGGTGCAGCGTCAGGGCCAGCAGACGTGGCAGGCGGATAACGGCTCAACCCAGACACAGACCGCCGGTGGCCACACGGTTATTGACGGCTCCGGTGCGATGTCGAATCTGCCGGTGAACATGAAGCTCAGCCAGCTGGCCAGCAGTGGATTCCAGGAATCAGCCCGGCAGTCACAGGTTCAGGCTCAGACGGCGCTTGATGGCTACAACCACAGCGTCACCAGTGGCTGGTCGCAGCTCTCACAGATGTCTAACCAGACCGGTAGCAGCGACAGCCTGACCAGAGGCAGTGAAAACAGCCTGGCGACTAATGCGTCGCGCGGTGCCGGCATGATGATGTCGGCGGCTGAGAACTATGCTAAGGCAAACAATATTTCTACGCAGGAAGCCTATAACAAGCTGATGGATATCAGTAATCAGGGTTCCCTGTCCGCAGGTGTAAAAACCACGCTGGGCGGTGGTATAAATATCGGCGTTGCCAAATGGGGCGCAGAAGGAAATCTTTCCGCAGATGCTCGCCACACGACAGGAAGCTCACGGGGCGTTCAGGATTCAGGATCGCACACGCAGGATATGCGACATGATCAGAACAGCCAGGCGGTTAATGATTTCCGCCAGGGGATGGATATGGTTACCAGCAGCCGCGTAAGTGATGGTTCCAGTCATACCGAGAATGCTGCCAGCAGCAATGTTCAGCAGCTGGCGGCCACGCTCAATGATGCTCAGAGCCAGTACCATCAGTACACCACCAGTTCGACCCAGAGTAATGAGTTCAGCCGTATGGCCACGATGGCCCAGAACCAGAGTGCCAGCCTCGACACGAACTATACCCAGGAGTTTGTGGACTGGGCGGCAAACAAATACGGTGACAGGGCTCAGTCCATGCTGACCAGCGCCCCGTCGGCGCGCGAAGCAGCGATGGAGTTCGTGAATGAGCGTCTCAAGCCTGAAATTATGGGCGACTATCAGCAGGGACGGTCAGATCTTGCCAGCGGTAGTGAACATGCGGCATTCAGTGGTGAGCACATTGTCCAGCCAGCTAACAATAGTCAACAGGTAGCAGGCTCTGCAGGTAATGATGGCGCAACTCGTTACAGCCCTGTCAACGGCTCTGATAGCCAGGCTGAAGCAGGCAACGCCCATGCCACTGGTACTTATCAGTTTACGGAACAGGGGAGCCTGCCGGGCGGACAAGTCCCATCAATAAGTGAAAGTGCACCTGTCGGATCAGCCGGTTCTGCTCCTGCGGGGACAGGGCAAACATACAGCAGTGAGCCATCGGCTGCTCCGCAAACGCATACTGAAAGCCATTCCTTTGACGGGCAGCGCGAAAACGGTCATTACGGAAGGTATTCTGAATACGATCGGTCTGAACAAAATGCCGAAGGTGGTCCTGCCAGAGCCGGAGGGGAAAGAAGCGGGCAGGGTAGCATCGTCACGTCAGCCAGCGGAAATGATACCGGAGGGCAGGCTGCTGAAAGGGAACGGTCCGACCCTGCTGCTGAGACGCATCAGGACTTCCGCCATTCCGGCACCATACGGGCGCAGGGGACGGCAACAGGCCCGGCGGGTGAAATGACCTATAGCCGCTCAGGCGTCAATGCCGAAGGGCAGCGGGTGCCTGGCAACGCCATGCAGGACACTTTCAGGGACAATCAGGCAAAAGTCACCGCGTCAGCCAGCGATAATGATACCGGAAGGCGCGCTGCTGAAGGGGAACTGTATGGTCCTGCTGCTGAGACGCATCAGGACTTCCGCCATTCCGGCATCATACGAGAGCAGGGGGCGGCAACAGGCCCGGCGGGTGAAATGACTCATAGTCGCTCAGGCGTCAATGCCGAAGGGCAGCGGGTGCCTGGCAACGCCATGCAGGACACTTTCAGAGAAAATCAGGAGAAATTGCATCAACAATCAGGGCAGGGATTTGGTCCGCAAAATGAGTTACAGCGGCGTGTAGCGGAACAAAGATCTGAAAATGAGCATAAAATCAACGAATCTGCTGGAGAAATTGGGAAAAAACAATCCACTGTTCAGACATCCAGTGATATATTAAAGGGAGAACTTGATAATTCACAAAGTTCATTCTCTTATGGTTTAAATAAAGAGAGAATGAAGCAAGGGGAATCATCTCCTTCTGAACATGATGAAGAAATGAAACGTAGGTTAGAAGAGCTAAGATCAAGGAAGGTTGGCTGATGAGGAGGGTATATGGCATTCTCAAATGGTGATGTAAGAAAAGAAATAGCAGAAATTATCTCAGGGATAGGTAGTGATGAACGCCCTGTTTCATCGCCTAAAGAAGCTTTCAAGATTGTAGCTATATACCCTGCAATGATGATCCTTACTGTAATTCTGTTGTGGTTTTCTTTTTATGCCATGATGGTAATGACAGGAGATAATACCGGGCAAAAGTTAGGATTTTATTTTGAAGCAGCTCAGCTGATTATGGGATATGAGGGATGGATATCTATCGGTGTGACAACCGTAGTAGCAATATTTTTTATACTCATAAGCTATTCGACAGCATTGATATATCTATCTATACCTGAGGACATTCGAAGTCGTTCCAAAATAATCGCTTCTATAAAATCTACGGTTAAAAAAACGTTTTTGATACTGTGGGGGATTGCGACCTTGTTATCTCTAGTGGGGATGTTCTCTGATTGGATGATCTTATTAGCTGGAACTATTCCAGTCGTTTTGTTCATGTCAATCTTCATAATCAATGGGTATCTCGGCATACAGAGCGCTCGTTACGGCCTTGGGCCATTGATGTCCACGGCTAACAAGTTGATTAGTAGATAGTCATCATTAAATGTTTTCCCTTACCTAAATTTAGCCTTTTAAGAAATAAAAAAACCGGTACTGCTTCTTAGTTTCGGTTTTTTATACACACCATTAATATAAATTTCTCAGCAAATCAGCCAATAACGTCTCTGTTAGCTCTGTCTCGCTAACGGGGACGTTTTTCTATGCACAGGATGAACTCATGAAATTAAAACAATTAGCTGTCGTGACTCTGGTCGCTTCTACTTTTGCACTCTCAGGTTGTGGTGCCATGTCTACAGCAGTGAAAAAGCGTAATCTTGATGTCAAAACCCAGATGAGTGAAACCATCTGGCTGGAGCCGTCATCAGAGAAAACGGTCTATCTGCAAATCCGCAATACTTCCGATAAAGATATGTCAGGCCTGCAGGCGCAGATCACTAATGAACTGGCGGCTAAAGGCTACCGGGTTTCCAGCTCTCCGGACACCGCCTACTACTGGATTCAGGCAAACGTGCTGAAAGCCGAAAAGATGGACCTGCGTGATGCACAGGGGTTCCTGAAGACCGGTTATGAAGGCGCAGCAATGGGCGCAGCCCTGGGTGCCGGTATCACCGCCTACAACTCCAGCTCTGCGGGGGCGACCCTGGGCGTAGGGCTGGCCACCGGATTGATTGGTATGGCTGCAGATGCGATGGTTGAGGACGTCAACTATACGATGGTGACCGATCTGCAAATCTCAGAACGCAGCAAAGCAACCGTTACTACCGACAACATAGCGGCGCTGAAGCAGGGAACGTCCGGTGTTAAGCTGCAGACCAGTACGGAGCAGGGCAACCGCGCCAAATATCAGACCCGGGTGGTGTCCAACGCCAACAAGGTTAATCTTAAGTTTGAAGAAGCCAAACCGGTGCTTGAAGCACAACTGGCTAAATCAATTGCCGGCATTATGTAATTTAACGGGACGACGCTGGTCGTCCTGATTTCTAGCTTCCGGTAATGAGAAAATCTACTGCGCTGACGATCATATCCCTCATCTCAGGGCGGTAACTGTGAATATCATCTTCATCCAGCTGATGCAGGTATACGGTCTGAATGAGCTGCGTCATCAAAATAAACCGCTCATCGTCAATCGTAATTGTTGGGTTAATTTTGTTCATTCCCGGCAGGGACGGGTGCCAGCGTACCAGCGGGATTATGACGCGGGTGTTGAGATCGTCAAGCTGACCAGACTGAGCAATAACAAAGTACGGATAGTCCTGGTTATCCGGGCGCCGGAAAATTGTTCCCTGAATCATTTGAACACCCTTAACCCGTCGCTACTTCCCGGTATGGCATGTTCTTCCGTAAACCGGTTCATCGCGGCAATCGCTGCCTGATTTTCTTCACGCCAGCGGGCCTGACGTTGCGCCCTGACAACATTCTCCAGCGCTGAGTTAAGCGCAGCGGAGAGGTTGATGTTAAGGGCTTTTGCTTCCTCGACCAGTGCCGCATCAAGCGAAATATTAGTGCTTTTCTTTCTGACTCGCGTGGCGGTATTCATGCGCATCATCTCCCGTGCATCTAGTATGCGCATAATCATAGCGCATGATTAACATGCCTGTACAACATGCATCCTGTTGTGCAGCTACAGTGCAGGGTTTCAGCAGGTGATATATCTCTGCCGGTGCTTAATTTTCAAAAGAAGTGACAGACACTCTTTACCGTATCGCTTCCCGTAACCTCCAGACCCTGAGAGTCAAATATTTAACCCGCTCTGTCCGTACCAATCGGTACGGGCGTTCACTTTATTCACCCTGCTGTAAGTCAGGGAGTTGAGGAATGACGAAATGAAATCACATGTACGCGAAGGTTACTCTGCTGAATTCTGGTCACTTGCCGTCGCTGATGATGAACGCCAAAGCTATGAGCAGGAGCTCACTACTTTCGAAAACCACGAAGATAACAACAGAATGACACTGTATGGCACAGCTTTCAGAAAAATCAGTGGCTCACCGGAAGGCTCTGACGGCTACGTCTGGATTCAGGAAGACCTGCCGCCGGGTACCCACTACGATGTCCGCCGGATGTACAACAATGAGGAAACCATCGCCATATTCAGCCATAAAGGCGATGCGGTCTCAGCGGCTCGTTATGCCGCATCCCATGACGGCGGATACGGAGATGTTTGTATTATCACGACAAACCTCCCGGTTACCCACATCTCCTGTGAAGACTGGATCTTTGGCTGAACTGTTACGACATTCTGCTTTTTTACCGCCATAGCCGCGGCAACCATTCTGTTTATCCCAACCTTCCTGATAACCCCCATCACCGTACCGGTGATGCGATAACGGCCGGACATTATCTATGAGTTTTGCAGGTAAAAACCTCACCCAGGGCGGGCAGATGACCGCCTACCGCTGGCGCATGTTCATTCAGGTCAATAACTGGATAGGATTCTGGATCTTCATCCTGTTTGCTGTACTGACAAGCGTCATTTTTCTCTGGCGTATTCCCCGGGAAGCTGTCGATAACGGCTCTCTGTGGTGGTTCGCCAGCATCAACAGCAGTTTTATCGACCTGATGCCGGCAACGGGCACGCCAAAAATCTACGACGTTCACTACTGGTATGCGCCGACCGCGACGGCAATGGTACTTAAAATGACCCTGCCGCAGATTTACGCTGACCCGTACATGCAGGCGATGGGCGACCTGTTGCTGCGTGAACTGCAGTGGGCGGCCGGTGCCAGCGGCATCTTCAGTATGGTGGTGTTTATGGGAGTGACCTGGTTCATTGCCGGTATTGGCCGCAGGGAGAGTGAGGACGAGTACATCTCCGGCATGCAGCTGACCGACAGGCCTGCTGAGGTAAACAGGCTGCTGCGTAAGAATAATGAGCTGTCTGATTTGCGTGTGGGTGATCTGTACATGGTCAGAATGGCGGAGGTGCTGAATTTTCTGATGCATGGCACCATCGGGGTGGGTAAATCAACCCTTATACGCTGGCTACTCGACTACATTCGCAAGCGTGGTGATCGCGCCATCATCTACGACTCCGGCTGTACTTTTACCGCAACCCATTACAACCCGTCCACCGATTTCATTCTTAACGCCCACGACGAACGCTGCGCCAACTGGCAGATGTGGGGGGAGTGCGTCGACGCGGTCGATTACGACAACCTGGCCGCCAGCCTGATTCCTGTGGAAGGGGAGTCCGATCCGTTCTGGGTCTCCAGTTCCCGCACCATCTTCGCTGATCTCGCCATACGCATGTCAGTTGACCCGGAGAAAAGCATAGAGAAATTCCTTAAAACTCTGCTGTCCCTCAGCATGAAAAGTCTGCGCGACTATCTGGCCAACACCCCTTCAGCCAACCTGGTTGAGGAGAAGATTGAGAAAACGGCCATCTCCATTCGCTCGGTGGTGACCAACTACGCCAAAGCCCTTCGCTATCTGCAGGGGCTGGATGACGGGACGAAGCCTCCGTTCACCATCCGCGAGTGGATGACGCAGGAGCGTTATGACAACAGCTGGCTGTTTATCTCGACCCAGGCCCGTCACCGCAAGAGCGTGCGGCCGCTGATCTCACTCTGGGTGTCACTGGCCACGCTAATGCTGCAGAGCATGGGGGAAAACAGCGATCGCCGCGTATGGTTCATTATTGATGAAGCCCCGAGCCTGCAGCGCATTCCGGAGCTGGCCGAGACGCTGGCCGAAGCACGTAAGTTTGGCGGCTGCTTTGTACTGGGCATGCAGAACATGGCCCAGCTGGTTCACGTTTACGGTCGCGAGCTGGCCAAAAGCATCTTTGACCTGATGAACACCCGTATGTATGGCCGCTCTCCGAGTGCGGAGATGGCCAAAGTGGTTGAAGAGGAGCTGGGCAACCAGCGCAGGCGCAAAATCCGCGAGCAGAACAGCTACGGTTTGGACCAGGTGCGTGCCGGCGCAGACGGTTAAATCCTTTCTGGTGGAGCACGATCAACTGGTGACGGCAGGGGAGAAACCAGACTACCGCAACCATCTTTTTCTTATTGATGAATCCTCGATGAGCGGAAACCAGGATACGGCGGCGCTGTTTCAGGCCATCAGCGACGGCGGTGGACGCGCCGTCTCAATGGGGGATGTCGATCAGTTTGAGGCAATTGATTCCGGCTCACCTTTTAAACTGATGCAGGAGCGAAGCCCGATGGATGTGGCCGTGATGAAAGAAATCGTACGGCAAAAGGACATGCAACTGAAGGGGGCAGTACATGACATTATTGATAATCGTATCGATGCCGCCCTCAGACGTATTGAAGCACTGCCGGTTGACAGGGTACCCCGCGAACCCGGCACCACTGTGCCGGACGCCAGCATTGTGGAAACCGCTGCGCCGGTCAAAAATATTGTCAGGGACTGGATCGGGCGCACGCCGGACGCACGCGGGCGGACGCTTATCATCACCCAGCTGAATAAAGACCGCCATGCGGTGAATGCGGGAATTTATACCTCGCTCTCGAAACGGGGGGAACTGGGGGACGCTGAGATCACCGTTCCTGTGCTGGATAAAATCAGTCACACCCGCCACGAATTTAACAGTATCAAAGCCTGGGAAACCGGCATGGTCGTCAGACGCGGCGATCGCTATCAGGATGTGGTTGCCGTTGACAGAAACGGTGAAACAGTGATTGTGCGGGATGAGGAGGGAAAAACGGGAATGTATTCTCCCCGTCAGCTCATCACCGGCGACGTTGAATTGTTCACACGTGACTTCCGTCAGGTCCGGCCCGGCGTCGAGCTGCGCTTTACGGCGACCGATCGTGAACGGGGGCAGACCGGAAATCAGCGATTTACCGTGCAGTCCATCAGCGATAAAGGGGAGTTAGTGCTTAAGGGGCCCACCGGTAGCCGGATTATCAATCCGGTTGACGTTCGTGCTGAACAACATATCGACTATGCATGGGCCGTGACCGGATACGGTGCCCAGGGGGCGAGCAGTGATTATGTTATCTCGCTGGAGGGGACAGAGTCTGCCCGTGAATATCTGGCCACCCGCCGTGCCTTTTATATTTCGGCCTCACGTGGCCGGGAGCATGTGCAGATTTACACTGACGGGCTGGCCGAATGGGCAGGGACCGTTAAAACGCCGGAAAGTGATGTTAAAACTGCGCACGATGCGCTGAAGCCTGAAACCCGGCGACAGCAGGCCAGAGCCATCTGGGCAATGGGGCAGTCAGTCTCATCCACCGCCATCGGCCGCACCTGGTCACGTCATCAGTCGGTGGATGCACGCAGCCTGACGGCAAAAATTATCCCTGCCACCCGTCGTTTTCCGGAGCCGGCACTGGCGCTGCCACTTTATAACAATAACGGGAAAAGCGCTGGCCTTGCCCTTATCTCTCTGGTCCCGGGAGCCGACGGGCGGCTGACGCAGGGCGACCTGCGCATGGTGGCCACTGAGGAGGCGCGGGGCGGCGTACTTCAGCGCAGCAGGACGGGAAATACCATTGTGGCCAGTGACCTGGCAGCCGCGCTTGATGCGCTACGCAACAATCCGGAGGACGGCGTGGTCTGGCAGACCGGCGATGAACCTCCCTCATCATGGCTGCTTAAGGTCAGCGGAGGGATCAGACAGGATGCACCGCAGAGTATTGTCACCACGCTTAATGACAGTCAGAACGCACTTCAGCAGCGGGAACAGATGCTGGCAGAACAGATCCGCAATGAAGAGGCCGGGCGCAGTAAGCAACCGGAGACAGGGCTGAAAGATGTGCCCCAGGAAGAGGTGGTGAAACTGAAGCCGGAGGACGTTTATCCGCGTAAACCGGGTTCACTCACCCCGGATGCGGGGGTGATTGCCCGTGTGAGAGAGGGAGAAAACGCTGAGGAGCGTGAAATGACGGCTGCGGTACAGGTGCGAAGTGAACTGGCCGGTGCTGATAAAGCTTCCGGAGAGCTGGCGCGGGCCTCACGCGTCATAGCCGACCTGGCAAATGCAGAGCGCGATATAATCAGAATCCCGGATAACGCAGAGCGCGGCCGGATGCCGGAGCACGACGAACAGACGCTCAGCCGGACCATCCAGAAAGAACGTTAACCGCATTTTAAAGAGGATAATACAGAGATGAAAGCAAACGCCGTAGCGGTCTTAATAGTTACAACATACATTGGATATGGATTAACTGCACACGCCTCAGCACCTCAGCCGGTCTTCAGCCCGGCGCAGGAGGCCAGAATAGGTGAAATCGCCGCAGAGTACCTGGTGGCGCATCCGGAGATTCTGGTGACGGTCAGCAACAGACTGCAGGAGCAGCAGAAGGCCCGAAAGCAGATGAAATACGCCCTCAGCGTCCTCGAAAATCAGGCTTCCCTTCTGCACGACCCGGATACGCCGGCTTTCGGGCCGGAAAAAGCGAAAGTGGCCGTGATTGAATTCTTTGATTACCAGTGTGTTTACTGCAGCAGACTGGCCCCGGGGATGGCGCAGGTAATGAAAGCCCGCCCGGATGTGCGTTACATCTTCAAGGAATGGCCAATATTTGCCTCAAAATGGGATGCCTCATCCAGTGCAGCGCAGTATGGTATTGAGGCCTGGAAGCAAAAAGGTACAACGGGATATATGAAGTACCACAACAGCCTCTGGAGCACCCGGCATATTGAGGGAGACCTGACAGCAAAAGATATTGAGGCGGCGGCTGAAGCCGCCGGTATGGCAGAGCTGAAACCGGTGGACCACACCGTCGTTCTTGAGAAAAATGACACGCTCGCACGAACGCTGGGCCTGTCCGGTACACCAGGGCTGATTGTCATGCCGGTGAATAATCCAGAGCCCGACGCTGTCACGGTGTTTGCCGGGCTGGCTTCCCCACAGCAAATAATTTCCGCGATAGAAAAAGCTCAGCGTTGACGCATACCATTCTGACTGACTTGTCCAACGTTACAGATGGTAAAGATTAAACGAATGTACAATGATGGAAGTCATTCAAAAAAAGGATGCCCGTAAAGACATCCTTTGGCTCTAGTTTGGAGATAGGAAATCATTGTACGTTAAGTCTGTTTTTTTGAGCTGAACTATCTATAGCACTAGGGAGAACTCCCACTTTATATGGCGTTTCGCTTACATGAATGGCAATGTGATAAAATACGTTTTCTCATGAAAGGAGACTCCTGATGACGATTACGGCCTACTCCAGAACGTTTAAGCGTGAACTTGATGCCAGGCAGTTGGAAAGCCTTTTTGATGAAAATAATGCCGATCCAGCGCTGAGTTTTCGAGATTTTGTGAAAGCAGATATTGAATGCCCAGCCTGCAATGTTTCAGGCGGACATTACGTTGCAGAAGCTAAATCCCAGTCGAAAGGCAATGTTGTAAAGCAGGCTCATTTTGCGTTTCGCGACAGCCAGGGAAAAGATACTCATCTTCCTTTCTGTGATTTTTACACCGGTTCAGACAAGCTAAATGTCGTTGCTAACGACGGGCGTGTTGATTTCACGCGTTCTGGTTCTGAAGCCACGCAACTGATCGGGGTGATGGTCTGTGCCGGGATTGAAACCAATATATTCACTCAGCAAGACATTCGGAACATGCGACAGTGGTTCTTGGGCTTGCGTGAGCAAGGTTCGTTTATCTTTAATCTGAACCCACATATCGTACAGATTGCCAGAGCATCTCTGATAAGAGACAAAAGAAACAGAGAACAGTACATTGTTGATGTCAGTGAAACTAAAAACAGTTGGTTTGATATTGATTATGAAGTTTATCAGTCGTTGTATTTCAAGTTTCCCGAACTGCTTCTGAATTATCGGGATAATCACGAACTATGGGATATAAGGCTCAAAGGGGTGGCCAGTAAAGCTAAAAGCATTATTGTGAAAGATTCGGGTACGGCCACATTCGATAGAACAATCCTTTCTGAAAAATATCAGCTGGCAACACAAGTTGCGTCACTGGTTAGAGATGCTCATCCACGGTTGCGGGTACTGTTGGGCCACTCGTATAGCGCTCTTAGAGGTAGCAATCCACTTATGGCATTTGCAGCGCTTATGCTGTTTGTATCTGATTGGGATATTGCAGCCGCTGTAAAGAAGATTGAAGCGATACTGGCCGTAAAATCAGTGAACGACATTACCGCTGGTAATGTGGTTGGCCTGAACCCTTTCATTCACTATAGCGCGTGGGTCTTGGTTAAAGCCCTGCATGAATTGCAATCTGAGCTGGAGTACGACGTTGATTTTGACGCTGAGTTTAACTCCGAAAAAGAAAGACTGATAAAACTTTATTTTCCTAGCGAGCCATAAACGTTTCTGAGCTGAGTGGAAAATCTGCCACCACTGGCGAGAGACAAGTTTCTCGCAGTGTAAAGCATCGCTAAGCGTTAACAACTGAGTTGGTTTGGGGAGCGGAAAGCTACTGTTAAGACTGTCCCAAAACAGGCTTAACGTATAATAATTTCCGATCTCCAAACTCACCCCAGTTTCAATGGTCTTTACAGTACTCCATTCTAGAATTCCAAAAAGCCTACGGCGCGAATTCTATGAGTTGACCGCAGGGAAGAAAAACCTACATACTTCACTACTGCCAGTTTCTTTCTGAAGCATTCGCTTTCTTCGATTTATTTGATCCTTTCACCATATTCATGATCCTTTTCGACTGGAAAACCCGGCACCAATTGGGTAGACTCGTTCCGGTGTGAAAGCCCTGTGGTGAGGCGTTTTCATAAAATCATTTGTGGATTATGACTTATCTCAAATCAGCATGCTGACTGGATCTGACGTCTTGTGGTGGGACCGGCGATTCAGGGAGACCGGATTAATTCATGCTTTCAGTCGGCACATGCGAGCAGGCGGAAAGCATTAAGGATTCATGGATGGGGCGTATCCAAAAACGCCCGGGAGAAGGCTTCTGCTTGTTCGCCGGAGCCTGAATGCAGAAACCCCCTGAGAATCCCTCTCGAACTTGGCGGAACGGAGGATAATCAGGGGGTCATAAAGCAGGCGCGTCGCCTGTGAAGGATTATAACGCATGCACCATATAACACAACACCCGGCCGCCATAAGAAAAGGCCGGCGTGAATGACAATCTGAATCCCCGCGTCGATCGACGCCACCGTGGTAGCCACTCCACGGCCTGCAAATGCCCTGCGCCTTTCTATCAGCGCCCGTCGCAGCATAAATCGCTCAGCGGTGAGCACGGCCGCGTAATGCGTAATCTGATGTGGAAAGATAAAACTACCGGCCGGGTAATGCTCCGCCGCCGCGTATCCACCGATCCGCTCTTTGTTTTTTTACGGGAAGCCTGCGGGCGCCGCCGGGCGTTTCGTCCCGAGCGGGCGGCGCTGCTGGATATGCTGTATGTCCTGATGATTGATAAAGTCGATCTGGCCACCTTTATCGTGACGCTGAACGTTTCTGCTCTGTCCGGTGCGCTCAGCCCGCGGGACAGCGCCGGAAAAATTATTCCTGAACGGCGAGTGACAGCGTCACGTGTGTCACGGTTGCTGTTCATGCTTGCCCGGTTTGGCATTATCGAACTTCCGCAAACCGAATGGGACAGAACAGAGGGATGCCGGTTCCCGAAACACGTCATTCTGACAGAGACCGCCTGGCGGCTGGGCGGGGCCAGCATGGATAAACTGCGGGCTGAGCAGCAGCTGCGTATAGACGCAACTGCGGACGGTATACTGGAGCCCGGGGAAGTCGTCTCTGTTAAAACCCTCCGGAAGCGCTGGTACGAAACCTGCCGGCACCGCACCATACTCTGTCGCCGTACCCGCGCAATGGAAGGCAGACAACGGCGTCAGCTGAAAAAACTCCCCTTCGATGAGCGTAAACAGCAGGTGGCAGAACAGCTTTTCCGGAGCCTGCGCGGCAGCAGGCATACGCTGACCCCACGTCAGTTTGAAAAAATGGTCTGGCAGCAGCTCTACCAGCTCGAACTGGTGAATCTCGATCCCCCGGGGAGGCCTCAGCCTCATTAGCCTGGTTTTTAAACATCCGCCTGACGGCGGAGGCCTCCCCGCACCCGTCCCCCCGTACTGCCTGTAAAGTGTCCACTTCAGCCTCATATCTTCCCTGACGCAGGGCCGATCTCCCCCGTTTTCTTATGGCCCGGAACGTTATACACAATTACCCGCAAACAGAAACAGAGGATTAGCTGCAAGCTGCTCCATATTTAGCCGCAATACATTCAGGATTTCATCCTTACCCTTATTCATAAAAGATCACCTTATTCGGAACTCAGCGCCTGTGAATAACGGGGACAGAATATAAAGTCCCCCCCACCGCAGGCGGCGGGTCCCTGACGGAAGTTGTCACGCCGACCCGTCCTGACGGTAGCCTCCTCTGAGCCACCCCGCCCCGGGCCTGCCCGGAGCAGCGCGCCTCAAGGAGGATGTTGTAACTACAAAAAAGAATGTACCCTGGCAGTATCCGGCGATAAGCTGGTTTTGCACGCCCGTAACCCGCTGGCACCCGTGCGCGGAGATACAGCCGCGCAATGCAGCACCGGTGTGGTTTCAGGCGGGTATGGCTTTGCAGGAAGAAGGACCTGACAGATAAAACCTGTCAGTACAGTGATCAAACGCCGGCACCTCATCACCCGGGCCAGCTGGCGCCATTATTCAGGGGACTAAAATGAACGGTTCTGAAGAGTGGGACAACCCTTATGCGCTTATCGGGGAAGCAGCTGTCCGTCTTTTCCTGCGTAAAGCGGTAATCAGTCATGCTTCACTGCTTGAGTGCATGGAGGAGATGGTTATGTATGCTGAATTTTCCAGAAATCAGAGGATGCGTATCGGTTTAATGATGGCCATGCAGGAGTTGCGTGAAATCACAGGGACATAAGTTGCCCGGTACGCTGACGGCCTGACGCGCCCGGATTTTCCGGGCTTGTCCAACCTGAACGGAACGGACAGTGAACAGTCCGTTCCGTTCAGGTTCCTGTTAAAGGGCATAAACTCCGGCGAACGGTCAGCGCCGGTTATCCTGCCGTGGATAAGGCAGACATCATCAGCCCGAGGAGCACCAAATGACCGGTGTAGGCGGCACAGAAAAAGCCTCCCGGCATAAACCGGGCGCTGCCGGCAGGCATCAGTTGTCTGGCTGCCCGGAGCACCACAAACGGCAGCAGTACCGTCGGTAATGTGGCAAACATGAGGGTCTCTGCCGGCCGGGCTGCAATATGCGTTATCCCGTTGAGCGCGGACAATGATACGAGGGCGATAATAACCGCCGGGAGACGTAACCGGTCTGCTCCGCTGAAAATGATGGCAAGAGAAAGGGCCAGTAATATTCCCGGCAGTCCGTAACTTGCCGGACGCAGGGGGCAAACCATCGCGGCCAGCAGCATCACTCCGGCAATTGTTCCCCGGATGCCGGCGTGATGTTTCAGGGCCAGCAGCTGCGTTACGCCGGCGAAAACGAACAGGATATTCAGGGCCCACCAGGGATGGTGCTGTCTGAACGCCAGCGCAAAGACCGGCTGGGTCACTGCTGCCCAAATCCAGAGCCGCGTCGCCCTGTGCTGAAGCCTTTCCGGTGTCCGGTTTACATTGACTGCCCATACCAGCACGAACAGGGGAAAGGCCATCCTTCCCGCCATATACAGCTCCGGTACAGGAGGGTGAAGAAAGACGGTGTTGATATGATCCGCCAGCATGGCCAGCAGTGCTGTCACTTTTATCACATCCAGGGCACCCGGACTCAGCGCCGGGGTTAAACGGTTTCTCTCCGGCAGGATCACCGGCAGTGCTTTCGGGTTCATTATTATCATCCTGCTTCTGACATGCCGTAAAAATATAGTTCTGCACCCAGACCCAGAACTGCCGCCCGGTATATCAGGGTACTGACACGCCTGTTTTTCTGAGAATGCTGCGTACGACATTTTCTTTTTTGTCGCGGATAACCAGCATTGCCTGATGCCGGTTCTTTTGGGCCAGGCTGACTGAAAAATGATGGAATGAATTCATAAATAAAAGCCCCTTCTGTTAAAGAAGTTATCGGCTTCAGCAGAAAAAAGTTTAGCTAATTGTCTGTTATATATGATATTTCTACGATTCTCCCCCGGAGCAGAATGCTGTTACTGATTATTTTTATATCCGGCCATATAAGTGGCAATATCCAGACCTGATTCTCTTATACTCTCCGTCAGCGACTGATACTGTGATCGCCATGCTTTCGAACACCGGCCTTCCAGGACAATCTTACAGGCCACGCTGTAGGGCGTTCGTCCCAGCTTTTCAGCCAGCCAGACGACCTGCCCGTCTATGGCGTCATCAGGGAGCTCATCGATGATACCGTGCAGAAAGGACTCGTCTTCCCCGGTCCAGGGTTTGCCGGCATTCGGAAATCGCGGGTCCGTGACGCGGGGGATCTTTTCTTTATTCTCTTTTCCGGGTTTTTGCGGTGAAGCCTGAAGGCGAGCCTTTACTGCGCCGGCAACAGCCACTGCCTTAATCAGCGTGCTCCTGTCGTCGCGATCCAGTAGACTTTCCTCACATATTAAATCGTTAATAATATTTATCAGCTCTTCTATTTTCTTCCCGGTCAGGCTCATCTGTTTTTTCCTTAATATGTGGGAAACATACCCTGATACTGTGGCGTCGTTAAAAAGATATCACCAGACGTCATTTAAAGTCCGCGTCGGTTTTATTTTTCCAAAGGCTTCTGGCGGGATCTTCTTCACTCATCAGCGGCCAGCGGATGCGGTGCCACTGAAGCTCCTGCACCTGGCTGGCGGTGAACCCTGTGCGGGCCAGCAGGTCAGCCAGCGCGGCTTCCGTGTCTTCTTCATACAAGGATGCCGTGAGCGGGAACGCCTCCGGGATTTCACGCAGCACGTGCAGCAGCCGTGCCGGTGCCGGCAATGAACGAAGTGCCTCATCGGGCATCACCACGGCCTGGCGTATGCTGTCCGTCAGCCCGGCGATCCCCGCCGACTCAAGGGCAGCCTCCAGCTGGCGGAACCAGGTGTCCGTCCGGTCCGCCGGCGCAGTACCGTTTACCGTGCCCTCCTCCGGCGTGGTGCTTTCATTGATCTGCATCCGGACCGCAATACCCGCATCGTGGCAGGCCTGCAGCCAGGTGGCGATCTGCAGGGGATCGCCGGCCAGGCGCGTTACCTGGGCGGCCGCATTCCACAGCTGCAGGCAGGTTGTGCCGTCGAGACGAATAACGTAGTCGCCCCGGCACGCCAGGTGCCAGCGACCGCCCAGCTCCACCGGCCGGTCTTCATCCTCATCAGCCTGGCTGCCCGGGGGCAGAACCCGGACCTCGGTCGCGCGGCGCTCCGCCAGGACGCGCGCCTGTTCACCGGCCAGAAACGGGGCGGCCAGCGCACGGCCGGCGTCCGTCAGCTCGACGGCCAGCTGCAGGTTCCTGGCGCGCAGCGTGCGCAGCCAGCCCGCGGCTTCCATACGCCGGCAGGAGGCGCGCAGGTTCGGCCCGTACACCGGGGCGTCCCCGCCCTGCTCCAGCACCCGCTCTATATCCCGTGTCGCCACCGGCCCCGGACGTTTCGCACCGAGGGCGGCCAGCACAATCAGCACCCGCCGCTGCAGCGGTGACGGCCGGCGTGAGGTTACTGCCGGCATGCATGCTCCTCCTCTGAAGCTGTGCGCCAGATCATTTCGGTCATTCGCAGACGATCAGCCTCCACCACAGCATCCTGTGCATTTCCGGCCTGTGTAAGCAGATACCAGTAATCCAGGGTGGCGCGTGCCCAGTCCATTTCGATCTCTGCCTCACGCCCGGAGGTCCCGGTCGCATTCTGAATACATGTTTTGATGTACTGTTCAGTGATGGTGGTCAGCTGTTCATAGCTGAGTGAAAACGTCACTTCTTTATCCATACCGCACGCTCCGTTTGATAATTCCATGTTAAGTAAAAATCATACTTAGAATGATTTATGTAGATTCATATAAACATCATATCAGATATGATTTTATGATTAATGATAAATATCACATTTAGTATGTTTTATGCATATGGCTTACTAATCATATCCACTGCGGATTTCCCGCCGCGCAGATCCGGAAAGATGCTAATGAGGAAATACTTTTCAATGTTCATCAATAGACCAGACGGATTTTTGAGGTAATACCTTACAAACTGGACGTATGATGGGGGATAAATCGATCATCTAGATATCAGGAACGCTATGTCTGGCATACTGCTTAATCGCCTCACGTTTAAATTGAAAGCCGAACTCAAACGCAACCTCAAAGGCAATAAGACATATAAGAAGCATCGCTGGAGCTTTGTTGAGAGGGCACAGGTTTACTGCTCCACGCATTATCTGAAGGCCATGTTTTTGCTCTGGGCTATGGCAGGCAGCGCTGTCCTCATAGCAATAGGCTTCCGTGCTGAATTTAGTAGCTTTGCGGCCACTCATCTGAAAAATGTCACTAAACTTCCTGAATGGATGTCAAACCTGCTCGGCAGCCAGCTGACGATTATCGCGATTGTGTTTCCGCTTGTTGTCGGACTTATCAGCGTGCTCTTCCAGAAAAAATCCTCGCGGATTCACATTCAGAGCGCCTATCAGTTGCACTCGGGTTATATGTTTGCCGGACTGAGCGGACTATCACTTGCTGCATTTATACTGATTAGTGGGTTGCTTTCATCCGCAGGTGACAAATATCTTGATACAGCCTTTGCGGTTACGGCATTAATCTGGATGCTTTTCAATATCTTACTTTCGATATGGTTTTTTATTACCAGTCTGAACATTCTTGATGACAAGAAGCGTGATCGCGGCTTTGTTGAATAAATCGAACTTTTGCTGAGTTGAAAGATCAGATCACGCATCATCCTGACAATGCAGGCAGTTCCGTGGCAAAGCAGAAGTTCAAAATCACCAACTGGCGCAACTACAACAAG
>NZ_JADGMI010000001.1 GCF_015234305.1 Superficieibacter sp. 1612_C1 | reverse complement strand
GCACTTACTGGCTCGAAAGCAAAGCGGCAATCATCAAATCACATGATTCTGGCACAATATTCGTAACCAATAAGCGCATACCCTGAATCACTTAAAAGTGTAACTCTCAGGGTGTGAATGACTATATTTGGCACATAGCAGACATTTCAACACGGACTTCTCCACCCAGACGTAGAAGGAGCAATAATCGCTAATGCAACTCCTGTAAGCAGACTGCAACAGGATTAAGGCTGCTAAAAGCTCGCCAGGCATACATATTATATTGGGTCGACATGGCATCAACCGGCTGGTTGCACGGTTATCTATGGCGTGTATGGTACGGTTTACGGCACGTTTTATGCCTGAGTCAGGCGGAAAAGTAAATCAGACGTAAAAGGGCGTCGCGCTGGAGAGAATGCAGCGCCTAACCGCGAAGGCGGGCGCTACGGACAAGTGAGTGGGCGGCGTTGAGACACTCCTGGTATCCCTGACGGAAATAATGCAGGTACTCGTCAGAGCCGAACTCGGTGAAAAACTCCATCATCGTATTTTTATCAAGATGATACTGGCGGGTCAGCAGGCCAGCCTGCCATGCGGCCAGCTCCTTTTCACCACATTGCTCCCGAAGCTGGTGGCAATATCCCAGCACGTAGCCGCGTTTATAATCATCATTAAAGGCGCTGAAATCGGTCACCTTACGCGGATGCTGCCCTTTAAGGCCCTCCACGATCCCCGTTCCAAAATAATTGGTCATCGGATACCTCACCACTCGTTATATAAAATATTATATAACGATAGGGCGAAATGTCTCTACCCAAAAATAAGTAAATCCGTGCGCAAGCGGCCCGCAGTGAGAGTGCGGGCCGGGAAGCTTAACGTACAACCAGTACGGAGCATGCCGCGTGACGTACCACCGCAGCCGCGTTAGAGCCAAGAAGGTAAGTGGAAATATCAGGACGATGTGAAGCGAGGATGATCAAATCAGCATGCAGCGTTTTTGCCAGTTCAAGGATTTTGTCTTTTGGCGAGCCTTCCGCAATATGGGTCTGTTTGCGGTCATCGGGGATTTGAAACCGGGCGGCAATCTCTTCGAGCTTACTGATGGCTTCACGCTGTAAATCATCCATTGAAGGGAGCTGGCCTGATTGCGCCAGCCCCAGCGACGCATAGTAAGGAAAGGAAGGAACAACGGTTAAAAAATGCACTTGCGCATCATCAATCCGCGCCTGAGATTCGACGTGGGAGACGATACGCTGGGTTAAATCGCTGTCAGATACATCAATGGGGACAAGAATTGTTCTGTTCATAACAATCTCCTCGTTAAGTACCTGCTTAAAGTTTAGTCAATCAGCCCGCGATTGATATGCATTGCAACGGTAAAGTTATGTTTTTAGTGACGTCCGTTGCGTTTTTTTTCCGGATATTTGCCCTTAATCACACCATCGTAAAAACGGCCTTTAGATACCACGACAAGAAAGTCTCGAAAAATACGTGCAGGTACGCCCTGATATTGAATAACGTCGGCGTTATGGAACGCTATTTCCAGCGTGGAGGACGTTTCGTCCCAGGCAATAGAGGTGATTCGGGATGATTTTACGGGATGATGTTTCATGGTGCGCATCCTCTACAACTGATCATTGATGAACGATATCATCCATCACCCGGAGGCAATCGCGCAACTGATTACTTATAATGAAAGGAATATTGCTGACAAAAAGAAGTCGCCCGCCGAAAACAGCGGGCGATAAAGATTAGAACTGGTAAACCATGCCCAGTGCCACTACGTCATCGGTATTGATGTCGTTGTTAGCGTAGAAATTGTCATTGTCGTCCAGCAGGTTGATTTTGTAATCAACGTAGGTAGAGAAGTTTTTGTTGAAGTAATAGGTTGCGCCAACGTCCGCGTATTTTACCAGGTCTTTGCTGGTGTCTGCGTTGCCGTTAAGATCGTGGCCTTTAGACATCAGGAAAGAGACAGCCGGACGCAGACCGAAGTCGAACTGATACTGCGCAGTGACTTCAAAGTTCTGCGTTTCGTTAGCGACGCCCGCGTTACCGTACGGAGTCATGTTACGCGTTTCAGAGTACATGCTTGCCAGATAGATGTTGTTGGCATCATATTTTAAGCCAGCCGTCCATGCGTCAGCCTCGTCACCGCCTGCGACTTTGCCGCCCGCGTTAACCTGATCGTTGGTACGATCGGAGGTGGTGTATGCCGCGCCAAAGCTTGCGCCCATGCCTAAATCATAGGTGGTGGAGATACCGAAACCGTCGCCGTTTTCATTACGCAGAGCGCGGCCGTTGTTGGTGCCTTCCTGATCGTTGCTGCTGGATTCGTTATTCCCCTGGTATTGCAGGGCAAAATTCAGACCATCAACCAGACCGAAGAAATCGGTGTTGCGGTAGGTGGCAACGCCATTCGCACGACCGGTCATAAAGTTGTCAGCCTGGGTGTAAGAATCGCCGCCGAACTCTGGCAGCATATCGGTCCAGCCTTCAACATCGTACAGCACGCCGTAGTTACGACCGTAATCGAAAGAGCCGTACTGGCCGAATTTCAGACCGGCGAAGCCCAGACGAGTCCAGGAGTTAGAGCCGTCGCTTTCGGCGGTGTTAGCCTGAACGTTATATTCCCACTGGCCGTAACCGGTCAGCTGATCGTTAATCTGCGTTTCACCTTTAAAGCCAAAGCGAACATAGGTCTGATCGCCATCAGCATTATGGTTATCAGAAAAATAATGCAGACCGTCTACCTTGCCGTAAACGTCTAGTTTATTGCCGTCTTTATTATAAACTTCAGCGGCATTAGCTGCGCCTGCAATTAATAACGCAGGGATCATGAGGGCCAGTACTTTTCTTTTCATTAAAATATTCCTTTAGTTGTTTTTTTGCACTTACTTCCCTTGCAGGAAGTGAAGACATGCTAAAGGAGACTATTCTTATATGGTAAATATCATTTGTTACCTGATAAGTAAAATCTTAAGAATATATATCGAGGGTTACAGTGATAAATTTGGTGAATGATTAATTGCGAATCATACAAAATAAAAATTATACACCGGTACGGCAGTTTCGTATTATAACGGCGTTATATGCCTTTATTGTCACTGTTTTATTGACCAGTTCACCTGTCCGTCAGGTAAACGGTACTTATGACAAGCCCGAATATGAATTCGGGCTTTTTTTTATGCCATTAACCAGTGAATGCTGAAATTATTCGCTGGAAGTTTTTTCCGCTTTTCCTGCCAGTTGCGCCAGGAAATCATAACGCTTCTGCAAATCTGCGGCGGCGTCTTTCCAGAGCTGTTCTGCCACCTCAGGCTGCTGAGCGTTAAGACGGCGGAAGCGCTGCTCGTTAAGCAGCGTTTCCGCCAGCGCGTCTGACGGCGGACGTGAGTCCAGCGCCAGCGGGATCTTGCCTTCATCCGCACGACGCGGGTCGAAGCGGAACAGTGGCCAGAAACCGGTGGTGGTGAGCTGGCGCATCTGATCGTGGCTTAGCGCCAGATCGTAGCCATGCTCTTCACAGGGGCTGTAGGCGATGATCAGCGAAGGACCCGGATACGATTCGGCCTCTTGAATGGCCTTCACCGTCTGGTTAAGCTGTGCGCCAAGCGAAATCTGCGCCACATAAACATGCCCGTACATCATCATGCTGACGCCGAGATCTTTACGCGCTTTACGCTTACCGTGCTCGCCAAATTTGGTGACCGCGCCGAGCGGGGTGGCTTTCGACGCCTGCCCGCCGGTGTTGGAATAACACTGGGTGTCCAGCACCAGAATATTGACGTTTTCCGTCAGGCTCATCACGTGATCAAGCCCGCCAAAGCCGATATCGTAGGCCCAGCCGTCACCGCCGATCAGCCAGATGGATTTTTCCACCAGCGCGTCGGCGTCAGTTAGCAGCTGCTGTGCGCCGTCGACGCCGCTCAGATGCTGACGCAACGCAGCAACCTGCTCACGACGAACCTCCGGCGTGGCGTCTGCATGTAACGCGGCGTTGAGTTCAGCCGGCAGCCGATCGGCAAAGGTGTCCAGCAGGCGCATCACGCGCTGGCGATGCTGATCGACCGACAGTCTGAAGCCCAGACCAAATTCGGCGTTATCTTCAAACAGCGAGTTCGCCCATGCCGGGCCGCGACCGTTGGCATCGGTGGTGTACGGCGTTGAGGGCAGATTCCCGCCGTAAATGGAGGAGCAGCCGGTGGCGTTAGCAATCATCATTCGATCGCCATAAAGCTGGGTCAGCAGCTTGATATAGGGCGTTTCACCGCAGCCGGAACAGGCCCCGGAGTATTCGAACAGCGGGGTAATCAACTGTGAGGTACGAATGTCGATACGTTCCAGTTTGCTACGGTCCATTTCCGGCAGTGCGAGGAAATAGTCATAATTCACTTTTTCCTCTTCCACATGTTCAAGGCGCGACATCATATTGATGGCCTTGATTTCCGGGTCCTGGCGATCTTTTGCCGGACACACTTCCACGCACAGATTACAACCGGTGCAATCTTCCGGCGCGACCTGGAGGACATACTTCTGCCCACGCATATCGCGGGATTTTACATCCAGCGATTGCAAAGCATCGGGCGCGTGTTCCATCGCCTCCGGCGAAACCACTTTCGCACGGATGGCCGAATGCGGGCAGGCGGCGACACAGTGGTTACACTGGGTGCAGATTTCGGGTTTCCAGATAGGGATCGCTTCGGCAATATTGCGCTTTTCCCACTGAGTGGTGCCCACAGGCCAGGTACCGTCTGGCGGTAGAGCGGAGACGGGGAGCGCATCGCCCAGACCCGCCAGCATCGCGGCGGTGACCGTTTTGACGAAATCCGGTGCGGCATCCGACACAATCGGCGGACGGCGGGCGCTATTAACGTCAACCTCCTGCACCGTGACCTCTGCGAGGGACTCGCGGGACATCGCCAGCGCCTGCCAGTTGCGTTCCACCAGCTCCTGACCTTTACTGCTGTAGCTTTTGGCAATCGCCCCCTGTAGCGCGGTCAATGCGGTATCGCCCGGCAGAATATTGGTCAGATGGAAGAAGGCCATTTGCATCACGGTGTTGATGCGTGCGCCAAGGCCGCATTCACGGGCAATCTTCGCCGCATTTACCACCCAGAAGCGGGCGTTCTTCTGTTTTAATACCGCCTGCACTTCCTGCGGCAGCCGCGACCAGACCTCATCCGCCGCATAAGGCGTATTCAGCAGGAAAATCCCGCCGGGTTTTAAGCGCTCCGCCATCTGATACTTATCAATAAACTGCAACTGATGGCAGCCAACGAAATCGGCGTGCGAAATTAGATAGGCCGAGCGGATGGGATGCTCACTGACGCGCAGATGGGAAACCGTCAGGCCGCCGGCCTTTTTCGAGTCATAGACGAAATAGCCCTGCGCATACCACGGCGTCGCATTACCGATGATCTTGATGTTGTTTTTCGTGGCGGAAACGCTGCCGTCACTGCCCAGCCCGTAAAACAGGGCTTCGAGTTTGGCTTCTGCGGGTAGCGTATTCTCCGGCAGCGCTAAAGACAGGTTGGTCACGTCATCGTAAATACCGACGGTAAAGCGCGGCTTCGGTTTTGCCGCGCTAAGTTCGTTAAACACCGACAGTACGCAGTCCGGGCCAAATTCTTTTGATGAAAGACCGTAACGCCCGCCGATCACGCGCGGTAAAGTCTCACGCTCGCCGCGGTTAAACGCTTCGGCCAGCGCGGTCATAACATCCAGATACAGCGGTTCGGCGTGCGCGCCCGGTTCTTTGGTGCGATCAAGAACGGCAATACTGCGCGCGCTTTCTGGCAGGGCGCGCAGCAGATGCGCGGCGGAGAAGGGCCGGTAGAGGCGGACTTTCAGCACGCCCACTTTTTCGCCGCGCGTCAGCAACGCATCGACCACTTCCTCGCAGGTGCCGATAGCCGAGCCCATCAGCACCACCACGCGTTCCGCCTGCGGATGACCATAGTATTCGAACGGCTGATACTGTCGCCCGGTGGCGCTGGCGAAATCATTCATCGCCTCTTCAACGCGATCGTAGACCGCGTTATACCAGGGGTTAGTCGCCTCGCGCGACTGGAAATAAGTATCCGGGTTGGCGGACGTCCCACGGATCACCGGATGCTCCGGATTCAGCGCCCGCGCCCGATGAGCATCAATTTCCGCCTGCGGTAAAAGTTGGCGAATGGTCTCATCGGCCAGCGGCACGATTTTATTGATTTCGTGCGAGGTGCGAAAACCATCGAAGAAATGAATAAACGGCACGCGGGATTTTAGCGTGGCGATGTGAGAGATGAGCGCAAAGTCCTGCGCTTCCTGCACATTTGCCGCGCAGAGCATCGCACAGCCAGTCTGGCGTACCGCCATCACATCCGAATGATCGCCGAAGATAGACAGCGCGTGTGTCGCCACCGTGCGTGCGGCCACATGCAGAACAAACGGCGTAAGCTGACCCGCAAGCTTATACAGCGTCGGGATCATCAACAGCAGCCCCTGCGATGAGGTAAATGAGGTAGACAGCGCCCCGGTTTGCAGCGCGCCGTGAACGGCAGCAATCGCTCCCGCTTCAGACTGCATCTCCACCACGCGCGGCACATCGCCCCACACGTTTTTTAATCCATTTCCCGCCCATGCGTCGGCCTGTTCAGCCATTGTCGAACTGGGGGTAATCGGATAGATGGCGATAACTTCACTGGTGCGGAACGCCACCGAGGCGGCTGCACCATTACCGTCAATTGTGATCATATGACCTCATACATTGCTCAAAAAAGGGAACTCATAAAACGCCAGTGAATCCCGAAATTATTTCCTTAGTTTAGCAAAGGTTAAAGGGCACCATTTTCGCTTTTGTGTCCCTGGCATCGCTTTCATCAATGATTAAATGGCTTTCAGCAGAAAAAATTGCCAGAAAATGTTTCCTCGGCCGCAAATGCGCGTTTCATCTCTCGACGAACCGCTTTCGGGTGCCTATGATGCTTTGGCTACGTCAGCGATGACCGCAGGCGGCGCTTTGTTTTGGCCTAACGACAGGGGAGAAAAGATGCGAGCAGCTTTTTTAATCGGATTTGCCGCGATGGTATTAACGGCGTGCAGTAGTAGCAATGAGCCTGTTCAGCAGGCGACGGCGGCGCACGTTGCACCAGGTATGAAAGCGGCGATGTCCAGTTCAGGCCAGGCAAATTGCGCCATGATTGGCGGTTCACTTTCCGTTGCTCGCCAGCTTGATGGCTCCAGTTCAGGGATGTGCGCCTTGCCCAATGGCAAACGCTGCACCGAACAGTCGCTTGCCAGCGGCACCTGCGGCAGCTATTAACTCGCTGCGTTGACGCGTTTAAAGGTTAATGTTTGATCGGCTGTTGCCAGCGTTAACTGGTCTCCGGTCAGATCGACCTGTGCTCCGGCGCTAAGCATCGCACTTAGCGTGTGATCCAGTGTATTCAGTTGCGGATCGCTGCACATCATGCGCGTCATCGCCAGCTCTTTTACTGTCAGCTCACCGGCGGACATTTTGCCTGCGCCAGTAAAATGGTTACACATGGAGCCTGATACCTGAACGCGTTCCAGCGCAGTAGTTTTTTCACCGAACGCCAGTTCCAGCGGTTTCTCGCTGGCCTTAACCGGCTCACCGTTTGCCGTCTCCAGCACAAAACGCTGCTGCTGTAATTTTTCTGCTGTGACCGAAGTATCTTTATCCGTCACGCAACCGGTCAGCATTAACGCGCAAAGCAGCGCAATACTCTTCTTCATGCTTCTGTACCTGTATCTTTCTGTAACGTCTATCACTGCTATTGTAGAGAGATTACGCGCGAGGTCTTCGGGGTTATTCTGAAAGTGCTCCCCCGCAGGGGAGCATAGCGGTCAAACGAGGGCATTAGAGCAGGTTTCGCTATTCTCAAGCTGGCGGAGATTTTCCAGCGTGGTTTCTGAAATACTGATCAGCGCTTCGGCGGTAAGGAAAGCCTGGTGCCCGGTAAACAGCACGTTATGGCAGGCGGAGAGGCGACGGAACACGTCATCCTGGATCACGTCGTTGGATTTATCCTCAAAGAACAGATCGCGTTCATTTTCATAAACATCCATGCCCAGCGCACCAATTTTCTGCGTTTTCAGCGCCTCAATGGCGGCCTGAGAGTCAATCAATCCGCCACGGCTGGTGTTGATGATCATTACGCCGTTTTTCATTCTGTCGAAGGCGCTTTGATTGAGCAGATGATAGTTTTCAGGCGTCATCGGACAGTGGAGAGAAATCACGTCCGACTGAGAGAGCAGGGTGTCGAGATCAACATACTCGGCCCCGAGATCCAGCACGGCTGCATTCGGATAGGGATCCACCGCCAGTAGACGCATGCCGAACCCTTTCAGGATACGCAGCGTCGCCAGGCCGATTTTACCTGTACCAATCACCCCGGCAGTTTTACCATGCATCGTAAAGCCGGTCAGCCCTTCAAGAGAAAAGTTGGCGTCACGGGTACGCTGATAGGCACGGTGAATGCGGCGGTTAAGCGTCATCATCATACCGATAGCATGTTCCGCTACGGCTTCCGGTGAATAGGCGGGAACGCGAACCACGCGCAGACCCAGCTCTTTCGCCGCATCAAGATCGACATTATTGAAACCCGCGCAGCGCAGCGCGATGAATTTCACCCCGTGCTTTTTGAGCTCTTCCAGCACCGGACGGCTGGCATCATCGTTAACGAAAATACACACGCCTTCACAGCCATTGGCCGTTTTTGCGGTCTTTTCGGTCAGCAGGAAATCAAAAAATTCCAGTTCGAAGCCATAAGCGTCATTAACCTGTTGCAGATACTTTTTATCGTACTGTTTGGTACTGTAGACGGCGAGTTTCATAAGACTTTCTCCAATGATTTTCTGCGATCAGATTAACATTTTTAAAATAATCTGACAATTTATAAAAAATAATTGAATCGACTGTGTTATCCCTCAATTTTAGTCGGTTCCGCAGATAAATGACCGGATTCGCGTCATAAGGTCTGTCGCTCAGGGACGTAACTTGTCCGGCGTCGGGTTCGCCGCAATCCACGCAGGAATCTCTTCGGGCGGCATGGGCATCGCAAAGTAATAACCCTGCGCTTCATCACAGCCGAACGATTTCAGTAGCAGCGCCGTCTCACGATCTTCAACCCCTTCCGCCAGCACCGTGTAATTTAGTTCTTTAAGCATCACCACCACGTTACGGGCGATAATTCGGCTGCCAGAGTCGGAAGTGACCTGGCTTATCAGGGAGCGATCGAGCTTGATAGTGTCGACCGGAATACGCCTTAGGTAATTAATATTACTGTTACCGGCACCAAAATCATCGAGCAGAATAATAAAGCCGATGGATTTTAAAATATCCAGTTCATTCAGCGCCGCCGGACTTTCCAGCATTTTCTCGGTTTCCAGGCACTCAAGACGAATATCCGCGGGCGTGAGACCAGCGGCAATAATTTGCCGGGTTAATCTGAGCGAAAAACCGGCGCTGGAGAAATCACTGACCGTGATGTTGATTGACACCGGAATGTTCACGCCGCTTGCCCGCCACTCGGTGATCTGTGAAAGCGTTCTCCGGATCACCCACTGGGTAATCTCTGCCATCAGACTGGTGCGCTCTGCGAGGGTAACAATAATCGCCGGAGAGATATTGCCAAGCGTCGGATGCTGCCAGCGCAGCAGCGCTTCAACCCCTTTAATCTCGCCGTTAATCAGTGAAATTTTAGGCTGATACGCCAGATAAAGCTGCCCTTCGCTCTTCAGCGCCTCGCCCAGATCGTAAAGTAGCCTGAACTCCTGATTTCTTTTTTCATCCATCTCAGGATCAAACGCTCTGACCGGGGCATCCTGACGAATGGCTTCATGCAGGGCGCTGACCGTTTTGCGCAGCACTTCCTGAGCGTTAATCACCGCGGGATCGAAAGTGAAATAACCGACGTGCATGCTCAGCGATATCTCAATATCACCAGTAATTTTGGCCTGAGTTGCCGGAAATCCTACCGCCTGCTGAATTAATTCGTCGGCCAGATCTTCTTTCATTAACAGCGCATAACGCGCCGTCGCAAAAGCATAAAGAATAACGGAGGGATCAAGGTCGAGTCGGATGCGCAACAGGGGAGCAAAATTGCGCAGCATATTTTCGACGGCGGCAATACCTAAATAGCGGGAAAGCTCATAGGCCCGGTTAATATCAATACAGTCAAAGATAATAAGCGTGTAATTGCCGGCGTTTTCCACCCGCGACAGGCTATTCACTTCTTCAAGCAGGCTTTGCCGGTTGGGCAGTGCGGTCAGGGCATCCATGCGACCCACAGAATACCACGATTCCAGATAAGCGCTTGCCAGCGCGGCTAACTGTAAAAATTGCTCGATCTGTTCCGGGGTCGGTAAGGCGGGGCTGGCATCACAAACGCACAGGGTGCCCAGCACAAAATTGTCTTTCGTTTTCAGGGGCGCCGCGGCATAGAACACAATTGCGCCTTCAACCACCAGCGGGTGCCGGGTAAAACGTGGGTCAAGGCGGGCGTCAGGACAAATGACCGGCTTGCAGGTGCCAACGGAATATTTACACATCGTCTCATCGGCGGGCAGCGTTTCCGGCACCGAAGCGAGATTAAAGGCATATTTGATGTACTGATACTTATCATCAAAGATGGTGACAAAACAGCCCGAAACGCCGATAAGCTGCCTTGCCAGTTGGGCAAAACCGCCGAGCGTTTGGTCTCGCGGCGCATTTTCCTTGCGCAGCAGTTCAAATGCAGCAAGCTTTTTGGTTTCGTTTTCATTTAACCCAGAGAACATGCATTGCTCCCGCGCGAAGGATAAACCCTCTTTTTTGCCGTCACCCGTTAGGCTTTATTAACAAAATAATGACATAAAAACCACATTTTCGCCGATGTAATGGCCTTTATTTCTGTAATGTTGGGCTAAACACAAATCAAGCCAGACGCCAAAAGCCGCATATACTTAATATTTAGCAGAATGGCAACCGCCGCGCTCACGGGTTCATCTCATTGGCTTTACGTGTCACAATGCGCCGATACTGGACGATAAAACGCGAATAATCAGGATATTAAATACCCATGAAGGGTAGGTATAAAGCAGCACTTGCGCTCCTCTTACTCATTATACTTCTGCCGCTCGCGCTGGTAATGACGCTTGGCTGGTGGGTACCTAAGCTGGCAGGCATCTGGCTACCGGCCGGGACGCGCATTGCGCTGGACGGCCCGCCGAAGTTGTCTTTACACGCGCTGCGTATTCCCGATCTGCGCTATATCGTCGCGGATTGCGAACTGGCGCACCTCCGGCAGGGCGAGTTAACCCATCCTGGCCGCTGGCGTCTCAACATCGGTGAACTGGAGATCAACTCCGCCTGCCTGAGTAAACTCCCGCAGGCGGAACCATCCGCCACGGCCCCCCGTACCCTGGCGCAATGGCAGTCGATGCTGCCTTATAGCTGGGTGACGATCGATCGCCTGACGCTGTCACCCTGGCAGCAGTGGCAGGGGAAACTCGCGCTCGATATCACGCCGCAAAAACAGACTGTGCGTTATCAGGGGAAGGATATTACCCTCTCAGCGCAATTGCAGGGACAGGCGCTGGTTGTCGATGAATTTGCGCTGCGCCTTCTCGCCGATCGGCCACCGATCACCCTTAACGGGCAGTTTGTGATGCCGCTGGTGCCGGATGGCCTGCCGGTGGAAGGGCATACGCGTACTACCTTACAAATTCCCACGATCGCCTCCCCGGTCGACGTTGAAGTAGCGTGGCGTGAAGGAGAAGGAGAGCTTATCGCGCTTGACCGCGAAACGGGCGATCCGCTTCTCGACCTTCCCTGGCAGCTAACGCCCCAACGCCTCACGATTAGTGACGGTCGCTGGAGCTGGCCATATCAGGGCATGCCGCTCAGCGGGCGGCTGGGCGTCAATGTTGACGGCTGGAAGCAGGGGCTGGATAACGCGCTGATCAGCGGGCGGATGAACGTCATTACTACCGGTAAAGCCGGTAAAGGTAACGCGGTACTGAATTTTGGGCCGGGTAAACTGAATCCCGATGCCAGCGATATGCCGATGCAGCTTACCGGCGAGGCAAAACATGAGGATCTGATTTTCTACGCCGTTCTTCCGGCACATCTCAGCGGGCGGCTTGACGATCCGCAACTGGCCTTTACGCCGGGGGCGCTGTTGCGCTCGCGTGGCCGGGTGATCGAATCGCTTAATCTGGATGAAATCCGCTGGCCGCTGGCGGGCGTTACGCTTTCCCAACGCGGCGTTGACGGACGACTTCAGGCGATCCTGCGCGCGCACGAGCAACAACTGGGCGACTTCCTGCTGCATCTGGATGGCAAAGCGCAGGATTTTCTGCCGGATAACGGTCTGTGGCAGTGGCGTTACTGGGGCGAGGGCGGCTTTACGCCAATGCAGGCGCGCTGGGACGTTGCCGGAACGGGCGAGTGGCGGGACCAGCGCATCACCCTGAATACGCTTTCCACCGGGTTTAATCAGTTACGCTACGGCACCATGCAGATGCGTCAACCGCGTCTCACCCTCAATAAACCCGTCGTCTGGCTGCGTGATCCACAGCATCCGCAGTTCAGCGGTGCGCTGACTCTGGAAGCGGGACAAACCACCTTCAGCGGCGGCAGCGTTCTGCCGCCCTCGGTTCTCAACTTCAGCGTGGAAGGTAGCGACCCGACGCTATTCCAGTTTAAAGGCGATCTGCATGCGCAGGCCATCGGCCCGGTGCGAGTTAACGGACGCTGGGACGGCGAGCGGCTGCGCGGACAGGCGTGGTGGCCGCAGCAGTCGTTGACCGTTTTTCAGCCGCTGCTGCCGCCGGACTGGAAAGTGGATCTGCGCGAAGGAGAGCTGTATGCGCAAATTGCGTTTTCTGCCGCGCCCGCTCAAGGATTCACCGCAGGGGGACACGGCGTGGTCAAAGGCGGCAGCGCATGGTTGCCGGATAATAAAATCAACGGCGTCGACTTTATTTTGCCGTTCCGCTATGGCAACGGTAACTGGCAACTCGGCACTCATGGACCGGTATCGTTGCATATCGCGGAGATCGAAAACCAGGTCACGGCGAGAAATTTTACCGCCAGTTTGCAGGGGCGCTGGCCGTGGAGTGAAACCGATCCGTTGCTGCTCAGCGACGTCAGCGTCGATGTGCTGGGAGGCAAAATTACCCTGCTGCAATTGCGGATGCCGCAGCACGATCCGGCGCTGCTGCGGGTGCAGAATATCTCCTCCAGCGAGCTGATTAGCGCCATTAACCCAAAACAATTTACCCTGTCCGGCCCGGTGAGCGGCGCGCTACCGTTGTGGCTGAATAATGAAAAATGGATCGTAAAAGACGGCTGGTTAAGCAACCCCGGCCCGTTAACGTTGCGTATTGATAAAGACACGGCGGACGCAATTGTTAACGATAATATGGCGGCTGGCGCGGCAATAAACTGGCTGCGTTACATCGAAATATCCCGTTCATGGACCAAAATTAACGTCGATAATTTGGGATTACTGACGCTTCAGGCGGCGATTACCGGCACGAGTCGTGTTGAAGGAAAAAGTAATGCTATCACTCTAAACTATAGCCACCAGGAGAATATTTTTACCCTCTGGCGTAGTCTGCGCTTCGGCGATAATTTACAGTCATGGCTTGAAAAGAATGCGACGCTGTCAGATAAGAAAGGAATGTGAGGAATAATAATGAAAACTGCGATCGCTTTATTACCGCTGCTGGCACTCGCGCTGTTAACCGGCTGCACGCCCCGCATTGAAGTGGCGGCACCCGAAGCGCCGATCACTATCAACATGAATGTCAAAATCGAACATGAAATCCATATTAAGGTAGATAAAGACGTTGAAACGCTCCTGAAGTCACGCAGCGATCTGTTTTGAGGCAATGATGAAAAAATCGTTAAAACTGGCGCTTCTGGCGCTGAGCCTGATAAGCCCCCGCGTTTTTGCGCTGAGTCTCAATGAGGCCCGCACAGAAGGGCGAGTCGGTGAGACCTTAAGCGGTTATATTGCACCGCTGCGTCAGGATGCCCAAACCCAGGCGCTGGTGAAGCAGATTAATCAGGCCCGCAGCGAAAGTTATCAACGTCTGGCAGACGCCAATAATTTGCCGGTCGACGAAGTGGCAAAAATGGCCGGGCAAAAACTGGTTGAGCGCGCGTCGCCTGGCGAGTATGTTCAGGGCATCAACGGGAAGTGGTTACAAAAATAGTTCAGACCGCTGACAACGTGGGGGAGCGCCCCGTGTTCCACGGACGGTTTGTCATCAACCTTATAGTTTGCTCTTATTCTGTAGTTAATCATGTTCAGGGAGACGGTCATGATAACGCTTTACGATATAAAACCTCGCTTTCAGGCATTACTTCGTCCACTGCTACGCCGCTTACATAAAACCGGGATCAGCGCGAACCAAATCACGCTATTCGCGCTGGCGCTGTCTGTTATAACGGGCCTGTTTCTGGCAATCGTGCGTGAGCCGTTCTGGTTTATCGTATTACCTGTCGTGCTGTTTATTCGTATGGCGCTTAATGCGCTCGACGGAATGATGGCGCGGGAGTATCACCAGCAAACGCGGCTGGGTGCTATTCTCAATGAAACGGGCGATGTGCTGTCGGATATTGCGCTCTATCTGCCGTTTATTTTTCTGCCGCAAAGCAATGTGCCGCTGATCCTGACGATGCTGTTTTTCACGGTAATGAGCGAATTCTGCGGCATCCTCGCGCAAACCATTAACGCGGTGCGCAGCTATGCCGGGCCGTTTGGCAAAAGCGACAGAGCCCTGGTATTCGGTAGCTGGGGATTCGTTATCGCGCTATGGCCACAGCTCAATGTCTGGAATAACGTGGTGTGGGGCGCGGCGACGCTGTTACTTCTCTGGACGGCCATCAACCGCTGCCGTTCGGTATTACGGGAGCCGAACTGATGCCGCTACTCTTTACCGCGCTGGCGGTGATTTTTTCGCTGCTCATCTTTGCCTCGCTCGTTAACCTGCTGCTGGTCTGGCGTCGGCCGGAAAAAGACTGGCGCGAACTCACCCTGCGTATTCGCACCTGGTGGGTGATTATTCTCTTTTTCTCACTGGCGATGATAAGCCCTCGCTGGCTGGCCCTGACGCTCTTCGCGCTGGTGAGCTTTCTGGCCTTAAAAGAGTTTTTAACCCTCATTCCCTCCCGGCGCTCCGACCGGATGCCGCTGCTGTGGATGTTTCTGGCTATCCCGCTGAACTACTGGCTGATTGGCTGCAACTGGTACGGGATGTTTATCATTTTCATCCCGGTTTACGCCTTCCTTTTCCTGCCCGCGCGGATGGTTTTGACCGGCAACACCGAGGGCTTTTTGCGCACCGCCTCCCAGCACCACTGGGCGTTAATGACCACCGTATTTGCGTTCGGTCATGTGGGATATCTGCTGGTATTGCCCAACGATGGCGCACAAACCGGTGCCTTATTGGTGCTGTTTCTGGTCGGCTTAACCGAGTTTAACGACATTGCCCAGTACCTGTGGGGTAAATCCCTGGGGCGCATTAAAGTCACGCCTCGCGTAAGCCCAAATAAAACCCTCGCCGGACTGATCGGCGGCGTTGCCAGCACCGCGGTTATTGCCCTGATCCTCGGCCCGCTGATGACACCGATGAACTGGACTATGGCCCTGGTGGCAGGTCTTATCATTGGCGTCACCGGTTTTTGCGGCGACATTGTGATGTCGGCAGTGAAACGTGATATTGGCGTCAAAGACAGCGGCACGCTGCTGCCAGGGCACGGCGGTATTCTGGATCGGCTGGATTCTCTGATTTTTACCGCGCCGGTATTTTTCCATTTCATCCACTATTTTTACTATTAAGCCTATGGGTAAAAAAGCGCTTCGCCTGTTATTTACCATGACGATTGTCTGGCCGGTGATCTGGCTGTGGCTTGGCCTGCGGGTCAGGCATCGGCATCTTATTCCCACCGCTGGCCCGGCGATTGTGGTGGCGAATCACAATAGTCATATGGACGTTTTTGCGCTGCTGTCGCTGTTTTCGTTGCGTACTCAGCAGCAGGTGCATCCGGTTGCCGCGGCCGACTATTTTTTGCGTAACCGCTGGCTGGCGTGGTTCACCTTAAATATTCTTAATATCATCCCGGTGGTACGTACCGGTGAAGATACCGATCCGCTGGCGGGTTGTGAGCAGGCGCTGCGGCAGAATAAAATTCTGATCCTGTTCCCGGAAGGGTCGCGGGGCGAGCCGGGAAAACTCTCGCCGCTGAAATCCGGCATCTGGCATCTGCTCCAGCGCGTGCCCGAAACCAAGGTGATCCCGGTATGGCTGTCGGGCACGGAAAAGGTACTGGCGAAGGGGAATCGCATTCCGCTGCCGCTATTTATTGATGTCTGTGTGGGGGACCCAGTTGCTACCCACCCGGATAAACCGACTTTTATGGATTCGCTGTTGCAGGCATTACTGCATTTGCAACCACACCAACAGGGACATGAAACACATGACTAACCTCCGCACGCCTGAAGAAAATACCTTTCTGACCAGCGATCGCCAGACGCTGTTTTATCGCCACTGGCCTGCGCAAAGCGATACGCCCGTGCGTAAGGTCATTGTCCTTTTTCATCGCGGACATGAGCACTCCGGTCGCTTGCAGCATATCGTTGATGAACTGATGATGCCAGACACCGCCTTTTACGCCTGGGATGCCCGCGGTCACGGGCGAACGGAAGGCGCGCGCGGCTACAGCCCGTCGCTGGCCCGCTCGGTGCAGGACGTTGACGAATTTGTCCGCTTTGCCGCAGCGGACAGCCAGCTGACGCTGGGCGAGGTGGTTGTGGTGGCGCAAAGCGTCGGGGCCGTACTGGCCGCGACGTGGGTGCATGATTACGCGCCGCAGCTGCGCGGCTTAATCCTGGCCTCACCGGCGTTTAGGGTGAAACTGTACGTCCCGTTTGCCCGTTCCGGTCTGGGGCTGATGCAGCGTTTTCGCGGTCTTTTCTACGTTAACTCTTACGTCAAAGGCAAATATCTGACCCACGATCCGGCGCGCGTTGAGAGCTTCAACCACGACCCGCTGATTACCCGCGCCATCGCGGTCAATATTTTGCTGGAACTGTACAAAACGTCAGAGCGTATCGTCAGCGACGCGGCTGCCATCGTCGTCCCGACGCAAATGCTGGTGTCTGGTGAAGATTTCGTAGTGCATCGAAAGCCACAGCTGGACTTTTACCAGCGCCTGCGCAGTCCGCAGAAAGAGTTGCATATCCTGCCGGGGTTTTATCACGACACGCTCGGCGAGCAGGAGCGCCATCTGGCGTTTGACAAAATGCGCGCCTTTATTGACCGTCTTTATGCCAGCCCGCTGGCGCAATTTGATTACCGGGAAGAAGACAGCCACAGTCCCGGCGCAGATGCCTGGCGCATTCTCAGCGGCGGACCGGAACCGTATTCCATTGACGACCTGTCATTCCGGGCATTGCGTTATGGCATGAAAGCGCTTGGCACCCAGTCCAGCGGCGTAAAGCTGGGGTTTGATACCGGTTTCGACTCCGGCAGCACCCTGGATTATGTCTATCGTAACCAGCCGCAGGGCAGTAGCGTGCTGGGCCGGATGATCGATAAAAACTACCTCAACAGCGTCGGCTGGCAGGGGATTCGCCAGCGTAAAATTCATCTCGATACGCTTATCAGGCAGGCGGTGAATCGTCTGGTCGAGGAAAATAAACCGGTGCGGATCGTGGATATTGCCGCCGGGCATGGTCGCTACGTGCTGGATGCCCTCCAGGGAAATACCGCCGTAGACGCCATTCTGCTGCGTGACTACAGCGAACTGAACGTGAGTAAAGGTCAGGAGATGATTGCTCAGCGGGGTATGGCGGGCGTCGCACGATTTGAACGCGGCGATGCTTTCAACCGCGATGAGCTGGCGGCGCTTGATCCTACTCCCACGCTGGGTATTGTCTCGGGATTGTATGAACTGTTCCCGGAAAACGCCCCGGTGCGCGCGTCGCTTGCCGGGTTAGCAGCAGCAATTCCCCCCGGCGGTGTGCTGATCTATACCGGCCAGCCCTGGCACCCGCAGCTGAAAACCATTGCCTGGTCACTCACCAGCCACAAAGACGGTAAAGCGTGGGTGATGCGCGTGCGCTCGCAGGGCGAAATGGATGCGCTGGTGCGTGAAGCCGGGTTCGATAAATGCGCCCAGCTTATCGACCAGTGGGGCATTTTTACCGTCTCCATGGCGGTACGTCGCGAATGATAACCGTGGATCGTCGCATTCTGCTTCAGGGGTTGGGCTGGATAGCCCTGCTGGGGCCGATTTTCTTTTTGACCTACGGGCAGGTGAATCTCTATACCGCCAGCCGGAGCGATGTAGGCAGTATGGTCTTCTCCTGGGAGCACCATATTCCTTTTATTCCGCTGAGTATTATCCCGTACTGGAGCCTGGATCTTCTCTACGGGCTGTCGTTGTTGTGCTGCCGTACCCTGAGTGAACAGCGTCGGCTGGCGTGCCGGTTATTACTCGCCTCGCTGCTGGCCTGCCTGGGGTTTCTGCTCTTTCCGCTGCGTTTTACCTTCACTCGCCCGCACGTGGAGGGCGCAGCCGGGTGGTTATTTGGCCAGCTTGAGCAGTTCGATTTACCGTTTAATCAGTCGCCGTCGCTGCATATTATTCTCTGCTGGATCATCTGGTGGCATTTTCATCAGCGTCTTTCCGGCGGCTGGCAGAAACTGTGCGACGGCTGGTTTCTGCTGATCGCCGTATCGGTTGTCACCACCTGGCAGCATCATGTCATCGATGCGATCACCGGACTGGCGGTCGGAATGCTGATTAGCTGGCTGATACCGGACCGGGGAAAGTGGCGCTTACGCCGTCCTGAGTCGGGACGCAGAAAACTGGCGCTGCGTTATTTTGCCGGGGCGCTGTTGTGTCTGGCAACACCCTGGCTGAGCTGGGCCGCGATTTCGTTGCTAATGGTGACGCTGGGTTATATGGCGTTCGGCGCGTCGGCGATGCAGAAAGATGCTGAAGGACGCATCGCACCCGCTGCATACTGGCTGTTACTTCCCTGGCGTCTCGGTACGCATCTCTCTGCGCTGTGGTTTACCCGCAACGTTCCCAACGTCGCCCCCATAACAGAAGGCATTTTTCTCGGCAGCTATCCCCGTCAGCAAACGGAACAGCGCGCCGTTCTCGATCTTACCTGCGAATTCCCCCGCGCCGCGGCAACCGCACACCAGGTTTATTACAGCGTGCCGATGCTCGACCTGGTGGTGCCGGAAGAGGAGCAGCTAACGCTGGCCGTTAATCAACTTGAACAGCTGCGCGCTGAGTATGGAACGGTGCTGGTTCACTGTGCGCTGGGGCTGTCGCGCAGTGCGCTGGTGGTTGCGGCCTGGCTTTTACGTACCGGCAAAGCCCAGACGGCAGAAGAGGCGGTGGCGATGCTCCGCGCCTGTCGCCAGCAGATTGTGATTAAACCCGGTCAACTGGAGGTGCTGCAACAATGGCAGAAAACCGTGACGACCTGACAAGAGCAGCGCTGCTGACGCACTCTCTGGCAAGCTGGAAATTCTTTTTGCTGCTGGGGATGCTACCGTTGCTGTGGGCAGTGACGGTGTTGCCTGCTGGTTGGCTGCAAATCATAGTGGTCATCAACGCAGGTTATATTGCTTTTGGCTGCTGGCGACTGTGGCTGGATGAAGGCTATTTCAGAATTCTTAATCAAGACTGCCATGCAGCGGCGGGAGAAACGCTGGCCTTTATCTGGCAGCGTGAACGCCTCAGCACCTTAACCCCGACAGAGCGGGAGCAGGGTGCCCGGCGGCAACTGCATCTGACGATGAAAGCAACGATGCTGGCGTGGGCGCTGTGGCTGCTTGCGCTGATTATTACGCTCTAACACCATTGAGGCTCAATCCTCCGTCAGGAAAACAACCATGAAAATTTATGCCTCTCTGGTCGGCATACTACTTTTAAGCGCAGCCCAGCCAGGCGCTTTTGCTGCCGGCACAACGAAAACCCTGTGGGAGATCATGACGCTTCTTCGCAGCGAATCGGCTATGACGCGCAAAAGCATTGAACGGGATTTTGCGACCAAACTGACGTTAAAAAACCAGAACCAATACACGTTGTTTTATGCAGGCGCTGGTCCTCAGCTTAACAATAATCTGCGTATTGCTAATATCGATTTTAGAGTGCCCACACCCGGCGCTTCGCCGCGTGGCAGCTTTCTGGTGCTCAGTCTGGAAGGTAAAGGGTGTATCACCCTGGAGGATGTTAAACAGCATTATGCTGACTTAACGCTCAGTCAGGTGCCGCACGGACATTCGCTGGAGGAAGAAACCGGATACCGCACCACGTTTAACCACTGGAAGCTGGCATTTGGCTTCAAAGAAAAACGCCCGGAGTGCCTGGCGAGCGTGGTGTTTGATTCTGCTGAAGAGAATCAGTAACGATGTGTGTTACTCAGAGTTCATAAGCCCTCCCGCGACAGAGGCGAGAGGGCTGAGAACTTATGCTGCTACCAGACCATCAATCGCCGCTTTCGCATCATTCTGCGCCTGCGCGGCCACGTCCGGACCGTAAGCAATACCTTCGGCAAAGACGAAATTCACATCGGTGATACCGATAAAACCGAGGAACAGCGTCAGGTACGGCGCAACCAGATCGGTTGGCGTATCTTTATGAATACCGCCGCGGCTGGAGAGGATCACTGCGCGTTTGCCCGTGACCATACCTTCCGGCCCTTTTTCGGTGTAGCGGAAGGTCACGCCAGCGCGTGCCACCAGATCAAAATAGTTTTTCAGCTGGGTCGGAATATTGAAGTTATACATCGGTGCGTTGATAACAATCACATCGTGAGCCTGCAACTCTGCAATCAGCTCGTCGGAAAGCGCCAGCGCTTCCTGCTGACGTGGAGTCAGCGGCGCGTCGCTCGGGCGCAGTGCGCCAACCAGTTCGCCATCCAGCACCGGAACGGGATTCGCTGCCAGATCGCGGACGGTCACTTCATCACCCGGATGTTTCTCACTCCACTGCTCAACAAAGTAGTCAGATAACTGACCAGACTGTGAATACCCTGCCAGGATGCTCGATTTAAGAACCAATACTTTGCTCATGGGTGTTTCCTTTTATGTGTTTGAAGGGGGATAGCCCGCCACTTGTTTACACTCTATTCACAAAAACGGCCCAGTGAAAGCGCAATATATCGAATTCTATATTCGATTTTTTTGAATAAGGCGGTCAAAGCGCCAGTGTGTTACGCTATAGCCATCATAAAAGTAAATTTTCCCTGGGGCATTTTAATGCCCAATAATACGATGACAGAACAACAGAAATTGACTCCTGCGCACCTGCATCAGCAGCTTGACGAGCTGATGCTGCGCGACAAACAGCGCTTCGCGAAACGGCTTCACGGCGCGAAGAAGGTTAAAAATCCTGAATCTCAGCAAGGCATTCTGACGGCGCTGGCGGGCGAGATAGAACAGGCGGCGGGGAAAGTTGCGCGGCGCGTTGCGGTACGTCCGCCGATAACCTACCCGGAAAATCTGCCCGTCAGCCAGAAAAAACAGGCCATTCTTGAGGCCGTGCGCGATCACCAGGTCGTGATTGTCGCTGGCGAGACCGGCTCCGGTAAAACGACCCAACTGCCGAAAATCTGCATGGAACTGGGGCGCGGTGTTAAGGGCCTGATTGGTCACACCCAGCCTCGTCGTCTGGCGGCGCGCACCGTTGCCAACCGTATTGCCGAAGAGTTGCAAACCGAGCCGGGCGGCTGCGTCGGCTATAAAGTCCGCTTCAGCGATCACGTCAGCGATAACACGATGGTTAAGCTGATGACCGACGGTATTTTGCTGGCGGAGATCCAGCAGGACCGGCTGCTGATGCAGTACGACACCATCATTATTGATGAAGCGCACGAACGCAGCCTGAATATCGATTTTCTGCTCGGCTACCTGCGCGAGCTGTTGCCGCGTCGTCCGGACCTGAAGATCATCATCACCTCGGCAACCATCGATCCGGAACGTTTCTCGCGCCACTTTAATAATGCGCCGATCATTGAAGTTTCCGGGCGCACCTATCCGGTGGAAGTACGTTATCGCCCGATTGTGGAAGAGGCGGACGATACCGAACGCGACCAGCTCCAGGCTATCTTCGACGCGGTGGACGAGCTGGGGCGTGAAAGTGCGGGCGACATCCTGATCTTTATGAGCGGTGAGCGCGAAATCCGTGATACCGCTGATGCACTGAACAAACTCAACCTGCGCCATACCGAGGTGCTGCCGCTGTATGCCCGCCTGTCGAATAGCGAGCAGAACCGCGTCTTTCAGCCGCACGGCGGACGGCGCATTGTGCTGGCGACCAACGTGGCGGAAACCTCGCTGACGGTGCCGGGTATTAAATACGTTATCGATCCCGGTACGGCGCGTATCAGTCGTTACAGTTTCCGCACCAAAGTCCAGCGCCTGCCGATTGAGCCAGTATCGCAGGCGTCTGCCAACCAGCGTAAAGGGCGTTGCGGCCGCGTGTCGGAGGGGATCTGCATCCGTCTTTATTCGGAAGACGATTTCCTGTCACGCCCGGAATTTACCGATCCGGAGATCCTGCGTACCAACCTGGCGTCCGTTATCCTGCAAATGACCGCGCTGGGATTAGGTGATATCGCCGCGTTCCCTTTTGTGGAAGCGCCGGATAAACGTAATATTCAGGATGGCGTGCGCCTGCTGGAAGAGTTGGGGGCGATCACCACCGACGAGCAACAAACGGCCTATAAGCTGACGGCCCAGGGTCGTCAGCTATCGCAGCTGCCAGTCGATCCGCGCCTGGCACGAATGGTGCTGGAAGCGCAAAAACACGGCTGCGTGCGCGAAGCGATGATCATCACTTCCGCGCTGTCCATTCAGGATCCGCGCGAGCGTCCGATGGACAAACAGCAGGCGTCCGACGAGAAACATCGCCGCTTCCACGATAAAGAATCTGATTTCCTCGCGTTTGTGAACCTGTGGAACTACCTCGGCGAGCAGCAGAAGGCGCTCTCCTCGAATGCCTTCCGCCGTCTGTGCCGCACCGATTATCTTAACTATCTGCGCGTGCGTGAGTGGCAGGATATTTATACCCAGCTGCGCCAGGTGGTGAAAGAACTGGGCATTCCGGTGAACAGCGAGCCTGCGGAATACCGCGAAATTCATATTGCGCTGCTGACAGGTTTACTCTCGCATATCGGCATGAAAGACGCTGACAAGCAGGAATATACCGGCGCACGCAACGCGCGTTTTTCAATTTTCCCCGGTTCCGGCTTATTCAAAAAGCCGCCTAAATGGACGATGGTCGCCGAGCTGGTGGAAACCAGCCGCCTGTGGGGACGCATCGCCGCGCGGATCGATCCAGAATGGGTAGAGCCGGTGGCGCAGCATCTGTTGAAACGCTCGTACAGCGAACCGCACTGGGAGCGGGCGCAGGGCGCGGTAATGGCGACGGAAAAAGTCACCGTCTACGGCTTGCCCATTGTTGCCGCGCGAAAAGTGAACTACAGCCAGATTGACCCGGCGCTGTGCCGTGAGTTGTTCATACGTCATGCGCTGGTGGAAGGCGACTGGCAGACGCGTCACGCCTTCTTCCGTGAGAACCTGAAGCTGCGTGCCGAAGTGGAAGAGCTGGAGCATAAATCCCGTCGCCGCGACATTCTGGTCGATGACGAAACGCTGTTTGAATTTTACGACCAGCGCATTGGCGTGGATGTTATTTCCGCCCGCCATTTCGACAACTGGTGGAAAAAGGTCAGCCGCGAGACGCCGGACCTGCTCAACTTTGAAAAAAGTATGCTGATCAAAGAGGGCGCAGAGTCGATCAGCAAGCTCGATTATCCGAACTTCTGGCACCAGGGCAATCTCAAACTGCGCCTGAGCTACCAGTTCGAACCGGGGGCTGATGCGGACGGTGTCACTGTCCACATTCCGCTACCGTTGCTGAACCAGGTCGAAGAAGCCGGTTTCGAATGGCAGATCCCCGGCCTGCGCCGTGAGCTGGTGATTGCGCTGATTAAATCGTTACCGAAACCCGTTCGCCGCAATTTCGTGCCTGCGCCCAACTATGCCGAGGCGTTTCTGGGCCGCGTGACGGCGCTGGAGTTGCCGCTGCTGGAGGCGCTGGAGCGCGAACTGCGGCGGATGACCGGCAACACCATCGACCGTGACGACTGGCACTGGGATCAGGTACCCGATCATCTTAAAATCACTTACCGTGTGGTGGATGACAAAAACAAAAAACTGCTCGAAGGCCGCGATTTAACGGCGCTGAAAGAGAGTCTGAAAGGCAAAGTCCAGGAGACGCTTTCGGCAGTAGCGGACGATGGCATCGAACAAAGCGGCCTGCATATCTGGAGCTTTGGTACTCTCGCGGAAAGCTACGAGCAGAAGCGCGGCAACTATAAAGTGAAAGCGTGGCCTGCGCTGGTGGATGAGCGCGATAGCGTGGCGATCAAACTGTTCGACAACCCGCTGGAACAGCAGCAGGCAATGTGGCGCGGGCTGCGGCGTTTACTGCTTCTCAATATCCCGTCGCCGATCAAATATCTGCATGAAAAGCTGCCGAATAAAGCCAAACTGGGACTCTATTTTAACCCGTATGGCAAAGTGCTGGATCTGATCGACGACTGCATCTCCTGCGGTGTCGATAAACTGATCCATGAAGCCGGTGGTCCGGTGTGGACCGAAGAGGGCTTTGCCGTATTGCATGAAAAAGTCCGCGCCGAACTGAACGACACCGTCGTGGAGATCGCCAAACAAGTCGAGCAAATCCTTACCGCCGTGTTTACCATCAACAAACGGCTTAAAGGCCGGGTAGACATGACTATGGCGCTCGGGCTATCGGACATCAAAGCGCAGATGAACGGGCTGGTGTATCGCGGTTTTGTTACCGGCAACGGCTTTAAACGTCTCGGCGATACGCTGCGTTACTTACAGGCGATTGAAAAACGGCTGGAGAAACTGGCGGTCGATCCGCATCGCGACCGTGCACAAATGCTGAAAGTGGAGCAGGTCCAGCAGGCGTGGCAACAGTGGCTGAATAAACTGCCGCCCGCGCGTCGTGAAGATGAAGACGTGAAAGAGATCCGCTGGATGATCGAAGAACTGCGGGTGAGCTACTTCGCTCAGCAACTGGGCACGCCGTACCCGATATCCGATAAGCGTATTTTACAGGCGATGGAGCAGATTAGCGGATAACATTCCCTGTTAATGTGCTATGCCTTTAAACCCGGTTTGCGTAAAAGCTGCCGGGTTTATGCTTTCACCCCTCGTTCCATCCCCCACCCAGCGCCCGGTACAAATCAATCTGCGCCTGTAATACGCTGTTTTTCACCTGCACCACATTCAGCTGGGTTGAAAACAGCGTGCGCTGGGCATCCAGCTCATCAAGATAGGAAGAATAACCGTTGCGATAGCGGTTCTGCGCGATGCGTAATGTCTCCTGCGCCACGGCTTCCTGGCCTTCCAGCTCCTGTAACTGCTCCTGTAAACGGCGGATGGCATCCAGACTGTCGTTCACCTCTTTAAAGGCGTTACGCACCGTACTCTCGTAGCTGTACAGCGCCTGGTTGCGCTGTGACATTGAAACATCTACCTGCGCATTTAGCGCCTGACGGTTCAGCAGGGGCGCGAGAATACTGCCGCCGATACTCCAGAGCTGGAGCGGGTTATCAAGCAGGCCGGGCAGGGTGCGATCCTGCACCGAGCCGGTGGCGGTCAGATTGAGGGACGGTAGTAGTTGCGCGCGCGACGCGGCCAGCGTGGCATCGGCGGCGATAAGCTGGCGCTCGGCCTGGACAATGTCCGGACGCCTGTTTAACAGCGTTGACGGTAGCTGGGAAGGAAGCGTAAGCGGCGTCAATTGATCGAACGCGCCGCCGCGCCCGACGCTCTGCGGATTTTGGCCCAGCAACAGGCTGAGGGCATTCTCCTGCTCTGTGATTTGATGACGAATTTGTGGCACCTGCGCGCGGGTGGCGCGCAGTTCGGAATCGGCCTGCATCAGTTCGAGACGCGAACTGTAGCCCGTCTCAAACTGACGCTGGGCGAGGCGAAATGACGCTTCACGCGCTTCCAGCGTGGCCTGTGTCACTTTTAACTGCTCATCAAGCGACAGGAGCGTCACGTAGCCACTCGCCACCGACGCCGCAACGGTCAGGTCTGCGGCAGCGGCGGCGGCCTTTTGCGCTTCCAGCCCGGCCTCGGCGGCCTCGGTGGCGCTGCGATTTGCTCCCCAGATATCAACATCGTAACTGGCCGTCAGGTTGCCTTTGTATAACGTGCTGTAAACCGGTAGCCCGGTCGCGGCAGACTGCGAGCGGGCACGCGTGCCGCTCAGTCCTGCGTCCAGGGTAGGGAAAAGATCGCCCTGGGTGGCATAAACTTGCGCCTGATACTCGTTAATCCGTTCGCGGGCAATCAGCACATCGCTGTTATAGTGCAGCGCCCGATCGACATAGCGATTCAGGGCGCTGTCGTGAAAGTTACGCCACCAGACCCCTTCAACCGGACTTGTCGGACCGATGTCCTGACGCCACTGCGGCGGGATATGCAGCGAGGGTTTGGCGGGTTTGACGTCAACCGACTGGCAGGCGACAAGCAGTAATGATGCCAGCAGCAGGGCAAGGGAATGCCGTCTCATTGCTGCTCCTCGCGAGTATCAATCGTGACCTGCACCGACATGCCCGGTCGCAGATGCGCGATCTCTTCAGGCTGGCCTAACACTTCAATACGTACCGGAATACGCTGGGCGATTTTGACGAAGTTACCGGTCGCGTTATCCGGAGAAATGGCACTGAACTCGACGCCGGTTGCCGGAGAGATACTTTGCACCCGGCCCTTAAAGCTGCGGTTATTGAGTGCGTCAACGCTAAAACGCACCGGCTGACCAATACGGATCTCTGCCAGTTGGGTCTCTTTCACATTGGCAATAACCCAGTGTTGCGCGGGAACCAGCGAAGTCAGATGGGTGCCCGCGGCAACGTAGGCCCCGAGGCGCACGGCAATTTGTCCGAGCTGACCATCCTGAGGGGCGATTATCCGCGTATTTTGCAGATCGATTTGCGCCAGTTCGAGCGCGGCTTTCGCATTTTCAACATCGGCTTCCAGCGAGGCGCGATTCACGATGGTGGTTTGCAGATCCTGGCGAGACATCTCAAGCGTGGCCTGGGCCTGTGCAATGTCAGCGTTACCCTGGGCCGCGCTGGCGAGCGCCGCATCGCGTTCGCGAATCGACAGAGAACCATCGGCGGTCAAATCCTTCACCCGGCGTAAATCCGCCTGCGTTTTCTGGCTTTGCGCACGGGCATTTTGCAGCGCCGCCTGATTACGGGCGATAACCGCTTCCGCGCTTTTACGCTGCTGGAGATTGTTGTTAAGGGCGGCGATTTTCATATCCAGCTGCGCCTGCGCCTGGTGAACACGCTGCTTATAGATGCGGTCATCAATCTGCATCAGCACGTCGCCGCGCTTCACCTGCACAAAATCCTGCACTTTTACCGCAGTGATATAACCGTTAACCTGTGGGCTAATAAACGTCGTCTGTCCGCGCACGTAGGCGTTATCGGTGAATTGCGTATGGCGGGTGAACGGCGGCAACTGCCAGGCGTACAGGATCGCCAGGACCCCGACGATAGCAATCGCGGCGGCGGCAAAAATAGAGACTACACGCACGTTGCTGCGCGTATTCGCCCGCTCTTTGGCGGCGTCCTGCTGACTCATAACCTCTCCTGAAATAGCATTATTTTGTTCCCGTTGCCCGTTTTAGGCCGATCCGCGCCGTAATGCGCAGGCGCAGCAATCGCCAGAAAATCCATAGCATCGTTGCAGCCGCCACTGACGCGGTTAATAAGTAAGTATCGTTATACGCCAGAATATTTGCTTCCAGCGTAGAGGCATTTTGTAATTGCAGGTTAGCCTGAACGCTAAGCAAATTGCTGTCGCCAATCAGGCTCTTATACATCTGGCTGTATAGTTGAAGACGTTCGTTAACCAGCGGATTCAGGGTGGTTAACTGGTCGGCGAGCAGACTGGAGTGATATTTTTCGCGCCAGGTCTGAAACGTCCCGAGAATAGCGGAACCGAGCAGGCCGCCGATGTTCTGACTCATCCCGAAAAGCACGGAGAAACTGACCAGATTGCGGGGTTCAGCGACTACGCCACCGATGCCGGCCAGCATGGCAGGGGCGAGAAAAAAAGCGCTGCTAAAGCCCAGTAAAAACTGACTGAAGAGTAACTGGTTGGGGCGCGTCAGGCTGGTGGAATGGCTGTCCAGCCAGGAGGCGATGATCATCAGCGCCAGCGAGGTCAGGATCGGCCACGCCAGCCGCTGCGGTTTGATCGTCAGGCAACTGGCGATGATGCCACAAACTATCCCGGCAAAAATCGACCATGCCAGCGAGGTCATCTGTTCGTTTTGCAGACCGACATACTGAAGCCAGCCGATCACCCCGGTGTTCTGTTCCGCCAGTACAATGCGGATCAACAGCATAATCAGCCCGAGGCGTAAAATACTGCCGCTCGAGAGCCAGCGCGTATTCAGCAGCGGGTTTTGCCGGTTATGCTCGAACACAATAGCGGAGACAATCAGCACCAGCGAGCCTGCCAGCGCCCAGCCGATCCACGGTGTTTCAAACCACCATTCCAGCCGACCGAGCGAGAGTACCGCGCAGAGCAATGCCATGCCGGGGGCCAGGAGGATAAAGGTCAGAAAATCTTTCTTCTCAAAGACTTTTTTGCGATCGCCGGGCGGAAGTTTGAGTAAGATCACGCAGGCCAGCGAAATCATCGCCAGTCCCAGTTCGAAAAAATAGAGACCGCGCCACTCGTCCAGTTGCAACAGGTCGCTGGAAAAAAGGCGCGCCAGCGGGATCGCCAGCGAGGAGCCGGTAATCCCAATCGTCAGGGCCTTAAGGCGATGACGCGCGGGCCAGGCCTGAATCTGATAGTAAATCCCCAGTGAGCTTAGCGCTGCCGCCACCATTCCGTGCGCAGCACGCACCATCATCGCCGAACTGAGATCGTTGACGAACAGGTGAAAAAAGGTCACCAGCACGTAAAGCACCAGAAATCCTTCAGTAAACGCGCGCAGGCCATACTGCTGGCGAAATTTCACCAGCAGCAGGTTGATGGACACATTGGTCATCACGTATACGGTAGGGAGCCAGGCGATCTCCGTCGACCACGCGGCAAAGGTGCCCTGCAAATTTTGCAGGTTGGCAGTGACGACCGCATTACCCAGTGCCCCGGTCAGGCAGACCAGCAGGCCAACAATGCCATAAGCGATGCGTTTTGGCGTACTGTGCAACGGCGTCGACGGCGAGCCGAGCAGCATAGGCTTTTCATGAGGTGCCCATTCGCGCGGCGCGTAGGGATCACGTCCTGGCAGGCGCATAATGATTTTCCACCTTATATAACAGTATCTTCAGCACCCGGCATTCGAGTGTACAACCGGTATGATTCATAATTCAAGTGAATGAAAATATAGACCAGCGGCGCGGGAACGCGGAAAGGATTACACTGCGGCTTTAAGATAGATCCGCTGTGAAGGCGCGTGACAGATGTTACGCTCCAGGGAGTCAAATCAAGGAGTAATAAGAATGACAGGTATTTTTCCACAACTGCCCGCTGCCACCCTTCAGGCGGCAAATCTGCTGGGGCAATGGCTGGCGCAGAATGAGTCTGTCGACGGGGCTGTTGATCTGGTGGTGCTGGCGGGGAACGCGGTTATCCCCAGTATTGATGCGGCCTGCGAAGTGGCTGCGGCCAAATCGTGTCCCTTATTGATCAGCGGCGGTATCGGCCATTCGACGACCTTTCTCTACGCCGCCATTGCCCGCCATCCGCGCTATAACAAAGTGCAAACCACCGGGCGCTCAGAGGCTGAGATTCTGGCGGAGATCGCCCGGCAGTTCTGGGACATCCCTGCTGAACGGGTGTTGATAGAGAGCAAATCCACGAACTGCGGTGAAAATGCGCACTTTACCCGTCAGATGCTTGATGTTACTGGCCTGGCGCACGCCAATACCGTGGTGGTGCAGGACCCCACGATGCAGCGTCGAACCATGGCGACATTTGCGCATGAGTTTCGCGACCGTAAAACGCCGCCGCGCCTGATGAGTTATCCCGGGATCGTGCCGCAATTGCATAATAGCGAGAAGGGTCTGGCGCTGATGGATAGCCAACGAGGTCTGTGGCCGGTCGAGCGTTATCTGTCGCTGATCCTCGGCGAGATCCCACGCCTGCGTGATGATGCGCAGGGGTACGGCCCTAATGGAAAAGGATTCATCAGTCACGTCACTATTCCGGCGGAAGTTGAACACGCCTGGCATACCCTTAAAGATGATGAATTACTGATTGATGCGCTCAAAACCCGTTCGCTGATGTAATGCGCTGCCCGTTGCCGTACCAGCGGGCACATCTGTTTCATTTCGCTCACTTTTATGCGTCATCTCACATAATCGGCCTTTGACAGTAGGAATTCCCGCCTGCGATTGTATTGTTTTAACAATGCGTTTACTTGTTGAAAACAATATAATCACAGGAGCAGACATGACAGCACCAGTGCAGCACGGAATGTATATCGATGGTCAGTTCGTAAGCTGGCAGGGCGATAACTGGATCGACGTCATCAATCCGGCAACCGAAGCGCTGCTATCGCGTATTCCGGATGGTAGTGCTCAGCAGGCGCGAGAGGCCATTGATGCGGCGCATCGGGCGCAGCCAGGCTGGGAGGCGTTACCGGCCATTGAACGTGCGGGCTGGTTGAAAAAAATTGCGGCGGGTATTCGTGAGCGAGCCAGTGAGATTAGCGCGCTGATCGTTGCGGAAGGCGGCAAAATCCAGCAGCTTGCCGAAGTAGAAGTCTCTTTTACCGCTGACTATATCGACTATATGGCCGAGTGGGCGCGCCGCTACGAAGGTGAGATCCTGCAAAGCGATCGTCCCGGCGAAAATATCCTCGTTTTCAAACGCGCGTTGGGCGTCACCACCGGCATCCTGCCGTGGAACTTCCCGTTTTTCCTGATCGCCCGTAAGCTGGCTCCGGCGCTCATTACCGGCAACACTATCGTTATCAAACCCAGCGAGTTTACGCCGAATAATGCCATCGCCTTTGCCGAAATCGTCCATGAGATTGGTCTGCCGAAAGGGGTCTTCAACCTGGTGCTGGGGCGCGGTGAAACGGTCGGTCAGGAACTGGCGGGCAACCCGAAAGTGGCTATGGTCAGCATGACCGGAAGCGTAGGGGCCGGGGAAAAAATCATGGCTGCCGCCGCGAAAAACATTACTAAAGTCTGCCTGGAGCTCGGCGGCAAGGCTCCGGCTATCGTGATGGACGATGCCGATCTGGATCTGGCGGTAAAAGCGATTGTTGATTCGCGGGTGATCAATACCGGGCAGGTGTGTAACTGCGCCGAGCGGGTGTATGTGCAGAAAGGGATTTACGATCGCTTTGTGAACCGGCTTGGCGAGGCGCTGAAAGCGGTGGAATATGGCGATCCGGGCCAGCGTAGCGATATTGCGATGGGGCCGTTAATTAATGCCGCCGCGCTGGAGCGCGTGGAGCAGAAAGTCGCCCGCGCGGTGGAAGAAGGCGCGAAAGTGGTTCTCGGCGGTAAGGCTGCGGAAGGCAAGGGCTACTTCTATCCGCCGACGCTGTTGCTGGATGTGCATCAGAAAATGGCGATTGTTCATGAAGAGACCTTTGGTCCGGTGCTGCCGGTTATCGCGTTTGATACCCTTGAAGAGGCGCTGGCGATGGCCAACGACAGCGATTATGGCCTGACATCGGCGGTGTATACCCAGAACCTGAATACGGCGATGAAAGCGATTAAGGGGCTGAAGTTCGGCGAAACTTACATTAACCGCGAGAACTTTGAAGCCATGCAGGGTTTCCACGCCGGCTGGCGCAAATCGGGGATTGGCGGAGCCGATGGTCGTCACGGGCTGGAAGAGTATCTGCAAACGCAGGTGGTGTATTTGCAGTCCTGACGGGGGATTGACGGCACTCCCGTGCCGCTCTGCCCGGTGGCGCTGCGCTTACCGGGCCTACGGGGTGGATGAAACGCGATCTTGTGGGAAAGCTAACCGTTTGTAAATACTATAATAAATTCCATCCCACAGGCCGGGTAAGGCGAAGCCGCCACCCGGCATTACCCGCCGGGCCGCGCTCACTGCAAAAATTTACTTTTAATCCAGCTCATCATCAGTTCAGGCCACACCGATACTGGTAGCCCCTGCGCATCGCGGATACCGAATCCGTGCTTACCCTGTTCAAACAAATGCATCTCCACCGGCACGCCGTGCTGGCGCAGTGCGGTAAACATCACCACGCTGTTTTCCACTTTCACCGTCGGATCGTCAACCGCGTGGAGCAAAAAGGTTGGCGGCGTCTGGCTGTCGACCCGTTGTTCCAGGGAGTAATGTGCGATCTGCGCGGCGTCCGGTTGTGTGCCGATCAATGCCTGACGCGATGCCGGATGGTCAATCTCGTCGCGCATAGTGATCACCGGATAAACCAGCGCCATGAACGCCGGACGTGCCGACAGGGTGTCAATCTCATCCAGCGGCGGATAAACCTGTTCCGCAAAGCGCGTACCGAGGCTTGCCGCCACATGTCCTCCGGCAGAAAAACCCAGTACACCGAGACGATCCGCATCCAGTTGCCATTGCGCCGCGCGTGCCCGCAGCGTGCGCATCGCACGCTGCACATCCGCCAGTGGGGCATCGGCGCCTTCAGCGTGACCGTCGTCGGGCATACGGTAGGTCATCACAAACAGCGTATAGCCGCAGGCATTAAAAAACGGAGCCAGCGCACAGCCTTCTTTATCCAGCACCGCGCGTTTGTACGATCCGCCCGGCGTGACCAGAATGCCGATACCGTTCGGCTCGGCAGGGGCATAAACCGTAATTTGCGGGGCGCGAACGCCGGTCACGGAACGATCAAACGCGGAACTGCCCGTGTGATTCTCTTCCAGCACAAACTGGACGCGACTGGTCACCGCGCCGGGTGCCTCGCCCTGAGGCCAGACGGGGAAGGTGCCTGCTTTGCGGGTAGCTTCCGCCATCAACTGCACCAGTTCTTCGGGGGGAATGGACAACATACCGTTTCTCCTGTGAAGGGCAAAAAGAGGTTATAGCACAGCGCGTCATGAAAAATGTTAAGCCAGCCAACAAAGTAAACTGTTGTTTCAAAATCAAACTTTGCGCAGTACGCTGCGCTAAAAGTTAATGAATTTTTAACGAAACCCCGCTATGTTGTTCTTTTATTATGGATATTTCGGGAAAATCTGATGGGTAATAAATATTCCGGCGTGCAAATTGTCATTCACTGGCTGGTGTTTCTGTTAGTTGTGGTGGCGTACTGCGCAATGGAATTTCGCGGTCTGGCTCCGCGAAGCGCCCGGCTGTGGTTTAACATGGTGCATGTCTCCTGCGGCATTTCCGTGCTGGTGCTGATGCTGGCCCGTCTGCTGCTGCGCCTTAAATATAAGACGCCGGCGATTGTGCCTAAGCCCAGACCGATGATGACCGGCATGGCCCATCTGGGACATCTGGTTATTTATCTGCTCTTTATCGTGCTGCCGATCCTCGGCCTGGTGATGATGTATAACCGTGGCCACCCGTGGATGGCGTTTGGCGTGGTGATGCCGTATGCCGCAGAAGCCAATTTTGACGTAGTGGACGTGGTGAAGGATTACCATATTTTGTTGGCAAAACTGGGCTACTGGGTGATCGGCCTTCACGCACTGGCCGCACTGTTGCATCACTATTTCTGGAAAGACAATACGTTACTGCGCATGATGCCCAAAAAACGCAGCTGATAATGTTGCTTCTTGCCCCGCTATGGCGGGGCTTTTTTTGCGGTCAAAAATGTGATCGACGCGGTTTTTCTGCGCGGCATCTTTGCGGACGGTCACATTTTAATGCCTTTCTTCTGTGCATATAATCGCCGGTCGGTGTAAAAGTATATCTATAATAGAAACACTTTGAGGTGGTGATGACAACAATAACCAAAGATCGCCCGGTACCGGTTGAAAGGAAGCTACGCAAAGTGCTACTCGCGACTGGCGTGGGCCACTTCGTTGAATGGTTTGATTTTGGCCTGTACGGCACGCTGGCGGCGATTATCGGCCTGCAATTTTTCCCCTCGGCCGACCCGGCCGTGGCATTGCTCTCCTCATTCGCCGTTTTCGGCGCGGGTTTTATTATGCGTCCCCTCGGCGGGTTATGGTTTGGCTCGCTGGGAGACCGGGTAGGGCGGCAGAAAGTGCTGGCGACAGTGATCCTGCTCACCTCTGGCGCAACGTTTGCGATGGGATTGTTGCCCTCTTATCACAGCATCGGCATTACCGCGACGATACTGCTGGTCATCACACGTCTTGTCCAGGGCTTCGCCGCTGGCGGCGAAAGTTCGGGGGCGACCACTTATCTGGCGGAATATGCTCCCGTCGCCCGACGCGGTTATTTCACCTGCTGGATCGATAACTTTGGTTTTATGGCCTTTGTCGCCGGATCGGGGCTGGTATTCCTGCTGACGGCCTCGCTCGGGGACGACACCATGAACGACTGGGGGTGGCGCATTCCGTTTTTAATCGCCGGACCGCTGGGCTGGATTGGGCTTTATCTGCGTCAGCATCTGGAAGATTCGCCCGAATATAAAGCGGTGGCCGCGACAGGGAAAACCGAGGCCGCGCCGCTTCGCGCAGCGGTCACGAAAGCGTGGGCTGCACTGCTGTTTTGCGTGGGGTTTGTGGTTCTCAAGGCGGTAGGGCACTGGACGCTGCAAACGTTTATGCCCAGTTATCTGGCGACCGAACTGCATTTTTCCCGCCTGAACGCCTACGCCATTACCACCATCGGACTGTTTGCTATTGCGGTTATGGTGCCGTTTATGGGTTATCTCTCCGACCGCTTTGGCCGCAAGCCACTGATGCTGGCAGGTTGTAGCGGATTTATTCTGTTTAGTTACCCGGCGATGATGGTGATGGCGCAGGGCGATGTGCTCTCCGCTGTTTTCGCCATGTTGATGCTGGGAGCCTTTATTGCCGCCTTCGACGGAGCCTGTAGCGCAGCCATGGCCGAGCTTTTTCCTACCAGCGTCCGCTACGGCGGGCTGTCAATTGCCTATAACTTTGCGGTGGCGTTCTTTGGCGGTATCACGCCGTGGTTCTCCGTATGGCTGATCGCAACCACTGGCGATAAGTTTTCTCCGGCCTGGTATGTGATGGGGGCGGCGCTGATCACGCTCCTGACGGTGCTGCGTGCGAAAGAGACCGCCGGTCTGCCGCTTAAAAGGTAATGCCCCGGCGGGCGGCGATCCGAAGCGGGAGCTGGAAAATTTCTCTTTATCAGTCACACTTACTGTAACCGGTCTCTGTTTATCCCGATTGATTTATAGAGAGGAATTATGAATAAATTTTTTATCGCTGGCCTGTTATTCACCCTGGCGGGTTGCTCGCACACCACTTATACGGAAGCCACGCGTTCTGATAATCAGACAGCGGCAGAGCATGCCGCCCCCGCGCCCGGCACGAAAATCACCTCGGCAGCAGGCGGATGCGTTGACTCAACCGGCGCACCGGCTTCCTGCCCAACGCCTGGGATGTAGTGGTTAACGCTCATCAAGCGGTGTGATTAAATCGCTGCGTTGATTATGTACGTTACCGACAGCCCGCGTGACAGGATGCCAGATAAAGGCATCCGCTGGCACTGCGCCCTCAGCGGCTATTGCTTCGGCCTCTTTACCGCCGACGTCCTGCCGCATCCATTCACGCGCGGCTTCCGGTACCAGAACCAACGGTCTGCGATCGTGAATATCAATTAGCCCACGGTCGGCTGCCGCCGTCACGATTAAAAAACCTTCCGCTTCATCACCGCGCTCAAAGGGCGTGCTGCCGATCGCCGCCATTAAAATGGGCTCGCCGTCCGCGCGGTGAATAAAATACGGCTGCTTCACATCGCCTTCGCGCTTCCACTCAAACCAGCCGTCGGCGAACACTATCGCCCGTCCGTGTTGCCATAACGGTTTAAACATTCTGCTGGCGGCGGCCGTTTCAACACGGGCATTGATCAGAGGCGGTTTATCCCACCACCCCGGCGCATATCCCCACAGCACCGGATCGAGGTAAACCTGTTCGTCGCGCTCGCTTAACAGCAAAACCTTCGTCCCCGGTGCCACGTTGTAGCGCCCAATCGGTTCAGGATCGTAAGGGATGTTGAACGCCTCCTTTTTACCGAACAGCGCGAGATAGTCTTCACGGTTTTTTGATTGCGCAAAACGCCCACACATAGCCATTCTCCCGTCGACAGCCTGTTGAGAGTATAGAGCATGGGAAAGGGGGTGGGGTTTGCAAGACAGTTATCTCGCTGTTACTATACCCTCCTATAGTATAACCCCGGAGTTTTCATGCCGCAGTCACCCGAAGATAAAAAACGCGCATTAACCCGCGTCCGGCGCATTCGTGGTCAGGTCGATGCGCTGGAAAGGGCGCTGGAGTCAGGCGAACCCTGCATTGCCATCCTGCAACAGATCGCGGCTATTCGTGGGGCCGCAAATGGGCTGATGGGCGAGATGGTCGAAATTCACCTTAAAGACGAGCTGGTCAGCGGCGAGACAACGCCCGATCAGCGCGCGGTGCGAATGGCGGAAGTCGGCCATTTACTCCGTTCGTATCTAAAATAAATGATTAACATCGCAACAGGGGAAGAAAGAATATGAAATCACGTGCAGCAGTGGCCTTTGGCCCGGGCCAGCCTTTAAAAATCGTCGATATTGATGTCGCGCCGCCGAAAAAAGGCGAAGTGCTGGTCAAAATTACCCACACCGGCGTATGCCATACCGATGCCTTTACCCTCTCCGGCGACGATCCGGAGGGCGTTTTCCCGGCGGTGCTCGGTCATGAAGGCGGCGGCATTGTGGTTGAAGTAGGTGAGGGAGTGACCAGCCTGAAGGCGGGCGATCACGTGATCCCGCTGTATACCGCAGAGTGCGGCGAATGTAAGTTCTGTAAATCGGGCAAAACCAACCTCTGCCAGGCGGTCCGCGCCACGCAGGGCAAAGGGTTGATGCCGGATGGCACCACCCGTTTCTCTTATAATGGTGAGCCGATTTATCACTATATGGGAACCAGTACCTTTAGCGAGTACACGGTCTGCGCCGAGATTTCGCTGGCGAAAGTGAATCCGCAGGCTCCGCTGGATAAAGTCTGTCTGCTGGGCTGTGGCGTGACCACCGGTATCGGTGCGGTACATAACACGGCGAAAGTGAAAGAGGGCGATACCGTTGCCATTTTCGGTCTCGGCGGTATTGGTCTTGCCGCGATCCAGGGCGCGGTGCAGGCGAAGGCGGGACGCATTCTTGCCATCGACACTAACCCGGAGAAGTTCAAGCTGGCAAAAGAGATGGGTGCCACCGATTGCATCAACCCGAAAGATCACGACCGGCCGATTCAGGACGTTATCGTTGAACTCACCGACGGTGGCGTTGATTTCAGCTTTGAATGTATCGGTAACGTCAACGTTATGCGCGCTGCGCTGGAATGTTGCCATAAAGGCTGGGGCGAAAGCGTGATTATCGGCGTCGCCGGTGCCGGTCAGGAGATCAGTACCCGCCCGTTCCAGCTGGTGACAGGCCGCGTATGGCGCGGTTCGGCATTCGGCGGGGTGAAAGGGCGCTCGCAGTTGCCCGGCATGGTGGAAGATGCGATGGCGGGTAAAATTAAGCTCGATCCGTTCATTACTCACCGCCTGCCGCTGGCGCAGATCAATGACGCCTTCGACCTGATGCATGAAGGCAAATCCATCCGTACCGTTATCCATTTCGGCGATAACTGATTCATCTGCCAGCGGTTCCCGCCGCTGGCACTCCCCTCAATGTTGTGAAGTGTGAGCCAGGTATCGCTTTTCGCGGTAAGTAATTGCGCTTAAATGCCGATGACTATCAGACGGGCGTGTTTGTACGCTTCTTTCAATGAGAGTCGATAGCCATGGACAATAAAACAGCGCTGCAACCTGCGCACAAGCTGAGTTTTTTACACCATATCCGTCTGGTTCCTCTGTTTTCGACCATTCTCGGCGGCATTTTGCTGTTATTCGCGCTAAGTGCGGGACTGGCCGGCTATTTTTTAATGCAGGCCGACCACGATCAGAAAGATGTCACCGAAGAGATCCAGGTCCGTATGGGGCTTTCCAACAGTGCGAACCACCTGCGCACCGCGCGTATCAATCTGATCCATGCCGGAGCAGCCAGCCGTATTGCCGAAATGGATGCGATGAAGGCGAACATTGCCGAAGCAGAAAAACGTATTAAACAATCGCAGGACGGTTTTGCCGTTTATATGAATCGCACGATCAAAACGCCTGCGGATGAAGCGCTGGATGCCCCGCTGAATGCCAGCTTTGCCGCCTATATTAAAGGCATGCAGCCGATGCTCAAATTTGCAAAAAACGGCATGTTTGAAGCCATTATTAATCACGAAAATGAACAGGCACGTCCGCTGGATAACGCCTATAACGAGGTGCTGTTAAAAGCGATCCAGTTAAGAACCGAGCGGGCGAATAGCTTGCGGGAGCAGGCGCATCATCGCAGCCAGCTGGGCATGGTATTTATGGCAGCCGCGTTTGCTATCGCGCTGGTATTAACGCTGCTGACCTTTATCGTGTTACGCCGCACGGTGATCTCGCCCTTACAGCGCGCCGCGCAGCGTATTGAGAATATCGCCGCTGGCGATCTGACGCTGGCCGATGAAGTGACTGGCCGCAGCGAAATTGGCCATTTAAGCCGCGATTTACAAAAAATGCAGCATTCGTTGGTGCGCACCGTTGGCACCGTTCGCATGGGCGCAGATGAGATCTACCGTGGCACCAGCGAAATTTCAGCGGGTAACACCGACCTCTCTTCGCGCACCGAGGAGCAGGCGGCAGCGATTGAACAGACTGCCGCCAGCATGGAGCAGCTCACCGCAACAGTGAAACAGAATGCGGATAACGCCCATCATGCCAGCAAACTGGCGGAAGATGCTTCCGGTAAAGCCAGCCGGGGCGGGCAAATTGTCTCCGGCGTGGTCACCACTATGGGCAATATCTCCGCCAGTTCGAAGAAAATCTCTGAGATTACCGCTGTTATCAATAGCATTGCTTTCCAGACCAATATTCTCGCGCTGAACGCGGCGGTGGAAGCGGCGCGCGCTGGTGAACAGGGCCGTGGGTTTGCGGTCGTCGCCAGTGAAGTCCGGACCCTTGCCAGCCGCAGTGCGCAGGCGGCGAAAGAGATTGAAGGGTTGATTAGCGAATCCGTCACCCTGATCGAGCGCGGCTCCGGTGAAGTGGTTGCCGCAGGTGGCACGATGAAAGAAATCGTCGAGGCAGTGAAACGCGTGACGGACATTATGCTCGAAATCGCTGCCGCCTCGGATGAGCAAAGCCGGGGAATAACCCAGGTTAGCCAGGCGATCAGCGAAATGGACAACGTAACGCAGCAAAACGCCTCGCTGGTGGAGGAAGCTTCCGCATCCGCCGCCTCCCTGGAAGAGCAGGCCGCTCGCCTGACGGAAGCCGTCGGGGCTTTCCGCCTGCAAACCGGTACCACTGAGCGCCGCGTGCCAGCGGTGCAAACGCCGGTGTTGGCTACGCAGAGACCAGCGGTCGTGTCCGGGGATAACTGGGAGACGTTTTAACCAGGCCGGTTGTGGTCACGTAAAAAACGCCGGGGGGCCGGCGTTGCAGAATGATGACAAAACAGGTTTTGCTATTTACCCGCCGTTTTGCCGGATGGCGCTTCGCTTACCCGGCCTACGTTTCATTGGAGGCGCGGGATCACTGCGGCGTGAATTTTACCCGTAGGCCCGCGCAAGCGACAGCGCCGCCGGGCAGGCAGCCAACAGCGGCCTCTGTGTGGTAACGTGCCGGGTGGCGCTTCGCTTACCCAGCCTACGCTTTATTGGCTGGGTGGGATCGCTGCGGCGTGAATTTTACCCGTAGGCCCGCGCAAGCGACAGCGCCGCCGGGCAGGCAGCCAAAAGCGGCCTCTGTGTGGTAACGTTGCCGGGTGGCGGCTTCGCCTTACCCAGCCTACAAAATCATCAATATCAAAAAGTTATTCACAGGCTGTAGAGACTCTACACTGACGGGTTGTACGGCGGAGCAGAAAGAATATTACTCCGGCAACGTTTTACGGATCGCACTCAGCAGTGTCTGTGCGCCGGGCGACAAATTCCCGTCAATCCGCGTTAAAATGCCGATAGGCTCGCCGGTTCCCTGCGTGGTCACGGGCAGCGCCACCAGGGTACCGACACGTAAATCATCCTTCACCGCACCGGACGGCACAAACCAGACGTAGTTATAATCTACCGTTAACTGGCGTGAAAGCGAGGCAGAGAGGGTCTCAATACAGCCAGCGGGCATTTTGCATCCCTGGCTGAGCAATAATTCTTCCGCATTCTGTCTTGGCGTGGTCCCTCGGGGAGTGACCACCACCGGCCATTCCAGCACGCGGCTAAAGGTAATATTTTCCTGGAGCAGCGGATGACCGGGACGGACCACCAGCTTCAGCGATTCAAGAAACAGCAGTTCGTAGTTCAGACCGCTCATCAGTTCAGGGTCGGACATCCGTCCCACGCCCAAATCAATTTCTCCCGACTTCAGCGCCGCCAGCAGCATCGGATTGCTCATGGTAGCAACCTGTAAGGTGATGTCTTTTTGCTGCTTATGAAATTGACCGATCACCGCCGGGAGGATCCCCAGCGCCGCGGTCGGCAGCGCACCGATACGCACAATATCATTACTCACGCCTTCCTTGCGGTTCAGCGATTGCCCGGCGGTATTCAGCGCGTCCAGCACCTTCATGGCATGAGTGAGAAACTGTTCGCCGACCAGGGTTAAATGTGCGCCGAGTCGCCCACGGTCGAAAAGCCGCACACCGGTCAATTGCTCAAGTTCATTGAGCGTTTTTGACAGTGCTGGCTGGCTGAGGTTGAGCGTTTCAGCCGCACGTCCCAGCGTCCCTTGTTGAGCGACGGCAACAAACGTGTGCAGGTGGCGCAACCGAATGCGCTGATTAAAAAGGCCATTTTTTTCCATAACCGGATGTTAAAAACAGAGCGCAACAGTGACAAGTAAAGTTATCTAATTTTGATAACTTGCTAGCAAAATTTCATTAACATTTTCATATTGGGGTTAATCAGTGAATTAGTCTAAAAATCAGTCGATTGTCAAAGGATGCCAACGAGCGAGGTTAATTTTAAGTGAAACCTCCGGCCATCTTTCATAAGCCTGGGTCATGTAAGAGGTAAATAATCAACCCGGAGAAGGAAGATCGGCAGCGATCACAAATCGCAAATTCTTCCCCCAGCTTTAGAAGCGCTTTTCTACACTCCAGAGAGTATTCACTGGAGGCAGACATCATGGCGAACACCATCACGGCTGATGAGATTCGGGAACAATTTTCGCAGGCTATGTCGGCAATGTACCAGCAGGAAGTGCCTCAGTACGGCACGTTACTGGAACTGGTGGCAGATGTGAATCTGGCGGTACTGGAAAATAATGCGGCGTTACATGAACAACTGGCGAACGCGGATGAGCTGGCACGATTAAACGTTGAGCGTCACGGCGCGATCCGCGTCGGTACGGCCAGGGAACTCAGCACGCTGCGGCGGATGTTCGCCATTATGGGGATGTTTCCCGTCAGCTATTATGACCTGTCGCAGGCGGGCGTTCCGGTGCATTCCACGGCATTTCGTCCGGTGGAGGATGCGGCGCTGGCGCGTAATCCGTTTCGTATTTTCACCTCATTACTGCGCCTTGAACTGATTGATGACCCGAAACTGCGGGAGCGGGCAGCGGCGACGCTTGCACTACGCGATATTTTCACGCCGCGCTGCCGGGCGCTGCTGGACCGATTCGACGAGCAGGGTGTTTTTACCCCGGCGGAAGGCGAGGAGTTTGTGCGCGAAGCGCTGGAAACGTTCCGCTGGCATCGGCACGCCACCGTTGATGAAGAGACCTATCATGCGCTTAATCAGGAGCACCGCCTGATTGCCGATGTAGTGTGTTTTCCCGGCTGCCATATCAACCATCTTACCCCGCGCACGCTGGATATCGATCGGGCACAGGCGCTGATGCCGGGTTGCGGTATCGAACCTAAAACCCTGATCGAAGGCCCACCGCGCCGCGAGGTGCCAATTTTACTCCGCCAGACCAGTTTCAAAGCGCTGGAGGAGCCGGTGTTGTTCGCCGGGAGCCATCAGGGAACCCACACCGCGCGCTTTGGCGAAATTGAGCAGCGCGGCGTGGCGTTAACGCCAAAAGGGCGCGAGCTATACGATCGGCTTCTTGGTGAAGCGGGAACGGGTAAAGACAATCTGACCCATCAACTGCATTTACAGGACGTCTTTAAACGCTTTCCCGATAGCGATATCTTCCTGCGCCGTCAGGGACTGGCCTATTACCGTTATCGACTGACGCCGTCAGGGGAGGCGCATCGTAACGCCATTCATCCCGGCGACGATCCACAGCCGCTGATTGAACGCGGCTGGGTCGTGGCGCAGCCTATTATTTATGAGGATTTTTTGCCGGTCAGCGCCGCCGGGATTTTTCAGTCGAACCTCGGCAACGAAACCCAGGCTCGCCGTCACGGCAACGCTTCGCGCCAGTCCTTTGAGCAGGCGCTGGGGTGTCCGGTTCTGGATGAGTTTACGCTTTATCAGCAGGCGGAAGATCGCAGTAAAAAGCGTTGCGGACTGCTGTGAAACACTTCTCCCCATTTAATAACAGAGATGGGGATTTTTCATACATAACTTTACCGATGATTCAGCCTGGTCTCATTGGCAGCTTGTTTTTTCCTCCTGACGCAGTTTTTCCGCCGTCAACAATTGGTTTATTAACGGATTTTGTCTAAAGTGGGCGCTTTCGGACGCGCTGCCGTCATCGGCATGGGCGGCTCCATTTGCTGACCAAAGGATGTTTTTCCAGGCATGAATCGCAGAAGATTTCTTAAAAATACAATGGCGGTCGCCGCCGTGTGTGGTACTTCCGGGATTTCGACGCTGTTCTCGCGGGCAGCCTTCGCGGAAGAGTCGGATATCGCCGACGGCCAGACCCGGCCTTTTGACTTTTCCGTTCTCCAGTCTACCGCCAGCGATCTGGCGAAGCAGCCCTGGGTCGGTGCACCGCGTCCGTTACCCAATACGCTGGCAACGCTGACCCCGCAGGCCTATAACAGCATTCAATATGATGCAGCGCACTCCCTGTGGAATAACGTCGAAGGGCGCAAACTGGACGTGCAGTTTTTCCACGTCGGGATGGGCTTCCGCCGCCGGGTGCGGATGTTTTCGCTGGATTCCGCGACGCAGCGAGCGCGGGAGATCCATTTCCGCCCGGAACTGTTCCAGTACAACGATGCGGGGGTTGATACCCGCCAGCTAGTCGGCCAGACCGATTTAGGCTTTGCCGGATTCCGCGCCTTTAAAGCTCCTGAGCTGGCGCGTCGCGACATCGTCTCCTTTCTCGGCGCGAGCTATTTCCGCGCGGTGGACAGCACTTACCAGTACGGCCTTTCCGCGCGAGGTCTGGCCGTCGACACCTTTACCGATACGCCGGAAGAGTTCCCTGATTTCACGTCATTCTGGTTTGAAACCGTCAAGCCGGGAGCGACCACATTTACGGTTTATGCGCTGCTGGACAGCGCCAGCGTGACCGGGGCGTATAAGTTCGTGATCCACTGCGAAGAGAGCCAGGTCATTATGGATGTGGAAAACCACGTCTATGCGCGTAAAGACATCAAGCAGCTTGGTATCGCCCCAATGACCAGTATGTTTAGCTGCGGCAATAACGAGCGCCGGATGTGCGACACTATCCATCCGCAAATCCACGACTCCGACCGCCTGGCGATGTGGCGCGGCAACGGCGAGTGGATCTGCCGTCCGCTCAACAATCCACAGAAATTGCAGTTCAATGCTTTCGTTGATAACAACCCGAAGGGCTTTGGACTGTTACAGCTCGATCGTGATTTCACCCACTATCAGGATGTGATGGGCTGGTACAACAAACGTCCAAGCCTGTGGGTTGAACCGCGCAGCAAATGGGGGAAAGGGGCCGTCAGCCTGATGGAGATCCCGACCACCGGCGAAACGCTGGATAACATTGTCTGCTTCTGGCAACCGGAGAAAGCGATCCGCGCCGGTGATGCGCTGGACTTCAAATACCGTCTCTACTGGAGCGCTCAGCCGCCGGTTCGCTCACCACTGGCCCGCGTGATGGCGACGCGTACTGGTATGGGGTCGTTCCCGGAAGGATGGGCACCGGGCGAACATTTCCCGGAAAAATGGTCGCGCCGCTTTGCTATTGATTTTGTCGGCGGCGACCTGAAAGCCGCCGCACCGAAAGGCATTGAACCAGTGATCACGCTCTCCAGCGGCGAGGCGAAACAGGTCGAGGTTCTCTACGTCGAACCTTTCGACGGCTACCGTATCCTGTTTGACTGGTATCCAACGTCCGACGCCACCGATCCGGTAGAAATGCGCCTGTTCCTGCGCTGTCAAGGGGATGCGATCAGCGAAACCTGGCTGTATCAGTATTTCCCTCCGGCGGTGGATAAACGTAACTACGTTGACGACCGCGTCATGCGCTAAAACTGTACTTGCCGGACGGCGTCATACTGTCCGGCTTCTTGCATCGCCGTAAATGCTATCAAGAGGTTCTCGATGACTGCGTCAACTGACCTGCAAATTGACATGATCCCGGTTAACGACGCCATTACTCTGCGCGCGGTGGATGACGTTTTCGTCACGCCGTTGTATCAGTTAACGCAGAAAAACAGGGACTGGCTACAGCAAAGCCTGAACTGGCCGCAGTTTGTCAATGACGAGGAGGATACGCGGAAAAATGTGCAGGGCAACGTGATGCTGCACCAGCGAGGCTACGCCAAAATGTATCTGGTTTTTTATCATCAGGCGCTGGTCGGCGTGCTCTCGTTTAATCTGATCGAACCGCTAAATAAAACCGCTTATATCGGCTACTGGCTGGACGAGGAGGCGCAGGGAAAGGGGATTGTGTCGCAGGCGCTTCAGGCGCTGATGCAGCACTATGTCAACCGTGGCGAGCTTCGCCGCTTCGTCATTAAATGTCGCGTCGGTAATGTCAGAAGTAATCAACTAGCCTTGCGTAACGGCTTCGCGCTGGAAGGCTGTCTGAAGCAGGCAGAATTTCTCAACGGCGCATATGAAGATCAGAATATCTACGCGCGTATTTTTGAGTGAATCTCAAAGTAGACCGGCCAGCGGCGTGCGGGTCACCCGCTGCGCGCCGTTGATGACTTTATGATCGCGCAGTTGCAGTACGTCGCCTTCAGCGGCCTCAATCACCGCATCGTCGGTGAGCTCAATAAAATGCTCGATAATGACGTCGCCGCTCACGCGGGCGCGCCCCTGGATCACCACATTATCGTCGATGAGGATAGGGCCGCCCCGTAGCCAGGCCTCACCGCCAACCAGCACATGATGCTTCAATACGCAGTTCCCCTCGACTAACGCATTCTCTGCCACCTGCGAGCTGTAGCGCAGCGTCGGGATCGCATCCTCTTCCGTCCCGGCAATCAACCGCGCGTGGCCGTACACTTTGGCGCAGTCGCACACCCAGACGTTGTTTTCTTCATTGCCTTCCAGCAGGGCGAAATCAAACACTTCGGCGCGGTGCTCAATAAAGGCGTATTTCACGATGGCGTCACCGTAAATCTGCGCCTGATGGACAACGCGCGATGCGGTGACGGTGGCGCGGTCGTAGATTTGCAGCAGCTGGTCGCGTTCCCGCGTCAGCCCGCGAACCGCAATAATTTCGCTGTGGTGTAAAATCCGTGCCTCGCCGCTAATCAGGCATTCACCGCGCACGGAAGAGTGCTGAATAGTGACGTTGTCACGTATAACCGCCCGCTGACTCACCTCCGCCGCGTCCAGCCAGGCGTTATCTTTCACCACTGCACCATGACTGACCACACAGCACTGGGTCAGCCGGGCGTTGCCTTCAATTCGCGCCCCGGCGAATACCGCGCTGTTAACGTCGTAGATCCAGCAGTCGCCTGACTGGCTGAGCGCTGCTTCGCTGTCTATCCAGCCGCCCTCGCTGCCCGTTACCACATCCGCAAAATCTTTCAGCGCGATAATCTGATATAGCGTCACACGATAGGTTTCCCCGTCTTCCTGCCAGCTATAAACCCGCGTTTCCTCGCTCAGGCGGTATTTTTGCATGCTTCTCTCCCGGTTCACCTTAGATAAAGGTAGCAGAGGTTATAGCGCTGGCTATTAAGAACGGATTTTCTTAAAATTCATCAAAAATACATCTTATAAAAGTGCAGGAAAAAACATGAACGTACGCGATGAAAATTACTTCACTGAAAAATATGGTTTGACCCGAACTCACTCAGACGTCGTTGAAGCCGCCACCCATATGTCGCCAGGCAAAACGCTGGATCTGGGTTGCGGTAATGGCCGCAACAGCCTGTGGCTGGCAGCAAACGGCTATGACGTTACTGCCTGGGATCGTAATCCGATGAGCATTAAAAATCTGGAGACCATTCGGGCGGCGGAGGGGCTGGAAAATCTGCGCACCGGTATTCAGGATCTGAACACTCTGCGGTTTGACGGCGAATACGATTTTATTCTCTCCACCGTCGTCATGATGTTCCTTGAAGCGGAGACCATTCCGGGCCTGATCGCCAATATGCAGCGCTGCACCGTGCCCGGCGGCTATAACCTGATCGTGGCGGCGATGGATACCGACGATTATCCCTGTACCGTTGGTTTTCCGTTTGCCTTTAAGCGCGGCGAACTCCGCGATTATTATACCGGCTGGGAGCTGGTGAAATATAATGAAGACGTCGGTGAGCTGCACCGCACCGACGCCGAGGGTAATCGCATCAAGCTGCGTTTTGCCACTATGCTGGCGCGTAAAGGCGCTTAACGGGCGGCCAGCAAACAGAGTTGCAGCGCAACGTTATAAGAAGCCTCGAAAGATTTCAGCGGCAAAAACTCAAACTTCGAGTGGAAGTTATGCGCGCCGGTGAAAAAGTTCGGGGTCAGCAATCCCTTTGCAGAAAGCGCAGCCCCGTCGGTGCCGCCGCGCATCGGCGTCGGTTTTGCGGGAATGCCGAGGGTTTGCATGGCCTCAAAGATCAGATCCACGGCCCGGCGGTCTTCGCCAATCGCGTTGCTGATATTGCTGTAGATATCGCTGATCGTGTATTCCACCTTTGCAGTGGGGTAACGGTCACCTATTTTGTGTGCCACCTCAGCGATCTGCTGCTTGCGCCGCTCAAAGCTGGCAAGGTCGAAATCGCGAATGCTCGCCTGTAGTACCGCATAACTTTGCACCGCTTCCATACCGTTAAACCAGACGTAACCTTCGCGATCGGCGGTATGCTCCGGCGTCTGCTGGCGATCGAATTCGTTAATAAAATCGCAGGCCATCAGCAGCGGGTTGACCAGCACGCCCTTCGCCGACATCGGATGCGCCGTCACGCCGGTAAAACGGATCTCGGCGGACGCGGCGTTAAAGTTCTCATACACAATCTCACCCAGTTCGCAGCAGTCGATGGTCCAGGCAAAATCCACCGCAAAGCGTTGCAGATCCAGCGCTTTCGCGCCGCGTAAACCCACTTCTTCATCGGGTACGAACGCCACCACGATATCGCCGTACCGATGTTCGGCGGTCAGGTTTTCCAGCAGGGTCATCACTACTGTCACCGCCGCTTTATTATCCGCGCCCAGCACGCTGGTGCCGTCGCTGAAAATGATCTCCTCGCCCGGATAAGCCTGAATTTCCGGATGCTCACTCACCCGCAGCCAGATATCTTTCTCAGCGTTCAGGCAGAGATCTTCACCAGTAAAACGCAGGATCTGTGGATGAATATCCGGCGACAGTCCGACGTCGACGGTATCGATATGGGTAATGAAGCCAACGCGCGGCGCACCGGGCACGTTGCCTTTTTTCACTGCGGTCACCGTAGCATGTTCATCAATGACGATATCGTCCAGTCCAAACTGCGCCAGTTCGCTCGCCAGCGCCCGCGCCATCTCGTGTTGCCCCGGGGTGGTAGGCAGGGTAGTCGCCGCAGGATCGCTCTGGCTGCTGATGGCAAGATAGCGGAAGAAGCGTTGGGTTAATTGACTGGCTAGCGGCGAAGACATGGTGTTTCCTTCTTTATTTATGTTATCAGGTGCTTGCAAGGCGTTTTTAATGTTATCTATGAGTCAGCAAACGACATGTACGTCATCCGCCTCTGGCTCAAGAAAACAGGAAAAAGTGATGAAAAGCAAATTCTCTACCCTTGCTCTGGCGCTGGCCGCACTGACGGTAAGTTCAACCGTGGCGGCGAAAACGCTGGTGTATTGCTCGGAAGGATCGCCGGAAAACTTTAACCCGCAGCTCTATACCTCCGGCACCAGCGTGGATGCCAGCGCCGTCCCGGTGTATAACCGGCTGGTGGATTTTAAAGTCGGCACCACGGAGCTGGAGCCGAGCCTGGCGGAACGCTGGGACGTCAGCGAGGATGGCAAAACCTATACCTTCCATCTGCGCAAAGGCGTGAAGTTCCAGAGCAATAAATATTTCAAGCCGACGCGGGACTTTAACGCCGATGACGTGATCTTCTCGTTTATGCGCCAGAAAGATCCCAACAATCCGTACCATAAGGTTTCTGGCGGCACCTATTCCAACTTTGAAAGCCTCGAGTTTGGCACGCTCATTACCAGTATTGATAAAGTGGACGACTACACGGTTCGCTTTAATCTCGCTCATCCGGAAGCGCCATTTGTTGCCGATCTGGGCTGGTATTTTGCTTCCATCCTCTCCGCCGAATATGCCGACGCCATGCTGAAAGCGGGAACCCCTGAGCGCGTGGATATGCAGCCGGTCGGCACCGGGCCATTTAAGCTGACGCAGTATCAGAAGGATTCGCGCATTCTTTTCACCGCGTTCCCGGAATACTGGGGCGGCAAAGCAAAACTGGATCGGCTGGTGTTTAGCATCACACCGGATGCCTCAGTACGCTTCGCTAAACTGGAGAAAAACGAGTGTCAGGTGATGCCATTCCCCAATCCTGCCGATCTGCCGCGGATGAAAGAAAATAAGGACCTGAACCTGATGAGTAAAGCGGGGCTGAACACCGGTTTCCTCGCCTTTAACACCCAGAAAGCGCCGCTGGATAACGTCAAAGTACGACAGGCGCTGGCGCTGGCCATCAATAAGCCCGCAATCATTGAAGCGGTATTCCACGGCACCGGCACGGCGGCTAAAAATCTGCTGCCGCCGGGGGTATGGAGCGCCGATAGCGATCTGAAAGATTACGATTACGATCCGGAAAAAGCGAAAGCGCTGCTGAAAGAGGCCGGTTTAGCGAACGGCACCACTATCGATTTGTGGGCCATGCCGGTTCAGCGTCCCTATAATCCGAACGCCAAACGCATGGCGGAGATGATCCAAGCCGACTGGGCGAAAGTGGGCGTACAGGCCAAAATTGTGACCTACGAATGGGGCGAATACCTGAAGCGCGTGAAGAGCGGGGAGCACCAGGCGGCGTTGATGGGCTGGACCACCGCCACCGGCGATCCGGACAATTTCTTCGGCCCGCTGTTTACCTGCACCTCAGCGGATGGCGGCTCTAACTCGGCGAAGTGGTGCTATAAGCCGTTTGACAAGCTGATTGCCGATGCAAAAGTCATTACCGACCAGGACAAACGCACCGCGCTGTACAAACAGGCGCAGCAGATGATGCACGATCAGATGCCTGCGGTGATGATTGCCCACTCCACGATTTTCGAGCCGGTGCGCAAAGAGGTGACGGGCTACGAAATCGACCCGTTTGGTAAACACATTTTTTATCAGGTAGATATGAAGTAATACCTGCGCCAGGTTCGCCCGGACCTGGCGCGGCAGATTGACGGTGAGGCGGTTAACGCGCTGGGCGAGGCGATTATGCGGGCCAAACGAATATTTGTTGCCGGGGCCGGGCGTTCCGGTTTTGCGGCGCGAGCCTTTTCCAACCGCCTGATGCACCTGGGCTTTAGCGTCTGGTTCGTTGGCGAACCGACCACGCCATCGTTGAGCTGGCTTATTTATGACAGCGTGGTGATCGCATTGAAGGAGAAAACGGCGCAGACCGACGCGCAGATGTTCAGTCGACACGCCAATCTTGAGTAGTAAGTCCGTATCAACCGGGTAAAACGTGTCTCCTGCCTGAGTTTTGGGGCAGGAGACTTTTTGCTTTAGCCCCAGATTTTCCGCCTCCAGCACCTTTTTTGTCACAACTATTTCTTGCCTTTTTGCTATAACTTAACATGTTGAATAATCAATTCAGGGACATATTCATGCGTACTCAAGCTCTTTTTAAAGTCGCTGCCCTTTGCGGCCTGCTGGCGTTAACCGGCTGTGCATCGAAAGTGACGCAGCCCGAGAAGTATTCCGGCTTTTTGAAAGACTACTCTGGCCTCCAGGAAACCACTTCGGCAACCGGGAAACCCATTTTACGCTGGGTTGCGTCGGATTTTAATGCGGCGAATTACGACAGCATTGATTACCGTCCGGTCACTTATTATCCAATTCCTAAACCGACGACGCAGGTGGGTAAAGAAGTTCTGGATGGGCTGCTGACCTATACCAATACGAAATTAAAAGCGGCGGCGGCAGAGCGTAAACCACTGGTGATGACTCCGGGGCCACATACCCTGATTTTCCGCGGTGCGATCACCGGTGTGAACACCAGCAAAGAAGGGCTGCAATTCTATGAGGTGATCCCGGTGGCGCTGGTGGTGGCGGGAACGCAAATGGCAACGGGACACCGTACTATGGATACGCACCTCTATTTCGAAGGCGAGCTGATTGACGCTGCCACCAACAAGCCGGTAGTAAGAGTGGTACGTATGGGCGAGGGTGAAAGCCTGAGCAATGAAAATACGCCAATGACCGCCGATACGTTAAAACAGGTTGTCGACGATCTGGCGACCGACGCCACGATGTTTGACATCACAAAATAAAGTGGAAAAACCCGGCTATGCATGATGCCGGGTTTTTTTAGCGGTTTCAGGCGTGACGTTGTAACTTCCTAATGCCTGCGATGCGCACGGGCCTGGCGAACATCACCAGATTGCCGGTAAGGATTAACCCTAATCCCAGCACTGCATTCAGATGCCAAACATAGCCTTCATAGAACGTGGAGAGGGTCAGCGCCACCAGCGGGAAAAGCAGTGTGCTGTAAGCCGCGTTCCCGGCCCCGATGCGGCCCACCAGCGTAAAGTACGCGCCGAAGGCAATCACCGAACCGAATATGGCCAGATAAAGCATCGCGCCGAGATAGCTCACCGTCCAGTCAGGGGTAAAGTCGTCCCCGCGTAATAACGCGATGGTTCCCATGATCAGCGTGCCCCACAACATTGCCCAGGTGTTTGTGGTCATTGTCTCCAGCCCGTTACGTTGATGGCGCAGGCTTATCATATTGCCCAGCGAAAAGCCCCAGGTCCCCAGCAGGGAAAGGCCCGCGCCGAAAAGCAGAGTGCAGCTCACGCCCGTCGCCATCAGATCCTGCCAGAAGAGGGTAACGATCCCGCCCATCCCCAGAATGGCGGCAATGTAAAAGCGGCGCGACGGCTTCTGTCCAAAAAACAAAAAGCTATTAAGGGCGTTAAACAGCACTGCCATAGAGAAAATAACTGATTCAAGGCCGGTATTGATCCACGCGGCGGCGGTATAAAAACACCAGAAGTTAAAGCCGAAAACGCAGCAGCCCTGAAGCACGCAGAAAAGGTGATCCCGCAGGGCCAACCTGCGCAGTCGGCGGCTCAGACCTAAAACAATGAGCAGCGTCAGGCTGGCGACGGCGAAGCGCCAGAAAATCGATACCGGCGCGGGAACATCACCCTGTTGAAGAAAAATAGCGATCCAGGTCGTGCCCCAGATCGCCACTACCAGGCCGTAAAGCAGTGCGTTCATACGTGGTTCTCTGTTATGTTGAATGCACGCAGTATGCGCCTTACCCGGCGCGTCAGCTTGCAGCGGGCTGCGGGAGACTTGCAAATTCTTGCGCTTTTTTAACGCTGGATGGTGCTCAGGTCTGGTATCTCAGAAAGCCTGTCCATAGACTGAAATAATGATCCCCCACAGGTGATGTAACGCGATGGCAGAAACCTACGGCGCATTTGAAAATCTGCGAAATCATAAAGCCGTATTACACGATACCGTAGCGCTGAATTCCGGTATCCGGCTGGCGGCATGGTCGAATAAACGCGATAACATCACGCAATATTGTGACCATCATACGCTGAGCCTGTATGTCGCTGACGGCTATGAGAGCTACCATAAAACGGCAGGCGGCTGGAAAAACGGCGGCGGCCCGGATCGGTTTTGTCTGATGCCGAAAGAGAGCGAGTCAAGCTGGGATATCCGCGATGACCTGTCGTTTGTGCATCTTTACTGTACCGATGCCCATCTGCGTGATATTGGCGAGAAGGTCTGGGATCGGAGTCCGCACTCCCTGACGCTGGATGAAAAAACCTTTGGCAGCGATGCGCAGATCACAACCGTCTATCGGCAGTTTTTGCTCGGTAACAGCTGGCGCGAGCAGGCCAATCAGATGACGCTCAGCACCGCCTCAACGCTGCTGCTGACGCATTTAATTCGCCACTACAGCAACGTACAGTGGCAGTTGCCCACGGTGAAAGGTGGCCTGGCCCCCTCGGTATTACGCAACGTGTTAGCCTGGATCGACGCCAACCTGTCGCAACCGCTGACGCTCAACGACCTGGCGGGCATCGCCTCCCTGAGTGAATACCATTTTGCGCGGATGTTCCGTCAGTCGATGCAGATGGCACCTTATCAATATGTGATGCAGCGGCGAATGGAGCGGGCGCTTCAACTGGTGCGGCATTCAACGACGCCGCTTACCGATATCGCGCTGGCCTGTGGGTTCAGCTCGGCCAGCCATTTCAGCAACCGCTTTAAAAGCGCGATCGGCATGACGCCGTCACAGCTCCGCGCGTCGCAGGCGTGACGTCAGCGCCCTGTACGCGCCTCCCAGGATTAACCCCCAGAAGGCGGAGCCAACGCCGAAAAGCGTAATGCCGCTGGCCGTCAGCAGAAAGGTGAGCATCGCCGCATCACGCTCGCGTTCGTGGATCAGCGCCTGGTGTAAACTCCCGCTAAGCGTGTTGAAGAGCGCCAGCCCCGCCAGCATCTGAACCCAGCTTGTCGGCAATGCGGCAATCAGCGCGGTGATCGAACCGCCGAGGATGCCCGCCAGCAGATAGAAACCCCCGGCAGCAGCAGCGGCCAGCCAGCGCTTATTTTTATCCGGATGGGCGTCCGGGCTCTGGCATATCGCGGCGGTGATGGCGGCGATGCAGATAGAATAGACGCCGAAAGGCGACAGCAGCAGCGCCAACCCGCCGGTAAATATCATCAACGGAGAGACGGCGACGGGGTATCCCGCGGTCTGCATCGTGGCGACGCCCGGCGCGTTTTGCGAGGCCATCGTCACCAGAAACAGCGGCAGGCCAATGCTCACCAGCGCGGATGGGGTAAATTGCGGCATAATAAATGTCGGCATCACAAGCGCGATGGGTAAGTTTTTTGTGACAATGTCACCTTTTAGGATGACAATGATAAGGCCGACGACGAGTGTGGCGATAATGGCATAGCGTGGCGCAATAAGGCGCACGCTGCACCAGGCAAGAAACATACTGCCGCACAACACGATATTTTGCGGCAGCGGTGTAAACATCTGCAACCCAAAGCGCAACAGAATGCCTGCCAGCATCGCTGCCGCCAGCCCCGGCGGCACAATCTTCATCAGACGGGCGAACAGTCCGGTAAGGCCGCAGAGCAGGATCAGCGCGTTGGCAAAGATAAAAATGCCCACCGCCTCGTTCAGTGAAACGCCCTCCAGGCTGGTGGCGAGAAGCGCTGCCCCGGGCGTTGACCAGGCGGTAAGTACCGGCGTTTTATACCAGAGTGTCAGCGCCAGCGTGCTTATCCCCATGCCTATGCCCAGCGCGGTCATCCAGCCAGCGATCTGCACATCGTTAGCGCCAGCGGCAGCGGCGGCCTGCCAGATAATTGCCGCCGAGCTGGCATAGCCAACAAGGACTGCCACGAACCCCGCCAGTAGCGGATGAAAAGAGAATGACAAACTGCGCATAGCTGCCTCGTGCGTTATAACGTCCAGAAAATCTAACACTGTGCGCTATAGCGGACAAGTGCTAAACTGGCGGCTTCACAGGAGAGATGATGGATATTGCAGATTATCTGGCGACAACTTTAAAAAACCTGCGCCAGCAGCGGGGCTGGAGCCTTTCACGTCTCGCGGAAGAAACGGGCGTCTCGAAAGCGATGCTCGGTCAAATTGAACGTCATGAATCCAGTCCGACGGTGGCTACCCTGTGGAAAATCGCCACCGGGCTGAACGTGCCGTTTTCGGTATTTATCGTGCCTGAACAGGCTGACCCACGCCCCGTTTACGATCCGCAGCAGCAGGCGATGGTGATCACGCCGCTCTTTCCCTTCGATGAGGTGCTGCGCTTCGATCATCTGTCAATCACGCTTGCGCCCGGCGCGTTCAGCGAATCCACGCCGCATGAAAAAGGGGTCATTGAGCATGTGGTGGTGATCAGCGGCGTTTTAGAGATGCGCATTGACGAAAGGTGGCAGACCATTACCGCTAACCACGGCATCCGCTTCGCGGGCGACCAGACGCACGCTTACCGCAACAGCACGGAGGAAACGGTACTGTTTCACTCGCTCATCCATTACGCGCCAACGCCGTAAAAACCGTTTCGAAACTGTGGGCTTCTGACTACAATAGCCGTCCTTTTCTTTTTCCGGATAACGACGATTGTATGCGCCTGCAACCTCATCATCTTGAACTGTTAAGTCCTGCCCGCGATACCGCTATCGCCCGCGAGGCGATTCTGCACGGCGCGGACGCCGTTTATATTGGCGGCCCCGGTTTTGGCGCGCGACACAATGCCAGCAATTCGCTTCGCGATATCGCTGAACTGGTGCCCTTTGCCCATCGTTACGGCGCGAAAATCTTCGTGACGCTTAATACCATCCTTCATGATAATGAGCTGGAACCAGCGCAAAAGCTGATCACCGATCTCTATCAGACCGGCGTGGACGCGCTGATTGTGCAGGATATGGGCATTCTGGAGCTGGATATCCCGCCGATTGAGCTTCATGCCAGCACCCAGTGCGATATTCGCAGCGTGGAAAAGGCGAAATTTCTCGGCGATGTTGGTTTCAGTCAGATCGTGCTTGCCCGCGAGCTTAACCTGACGCAAATCAGCGCCATCCACCAGGCCACCGACGCCACCATTGAGTTCTTCGTTCACGGCGCGCTGTGCGTAGCCTATTCCGGCCAGTGCTATATCTCTCATGCCCAGACCGGGCGCAGCGCCAACCGCGGCGACTGCTCGCAGGCCTGCCGTTTGCCGTACACCTTGAAGGACGATCAGGGGCGGGTTGTCGCCTATGAAAAGCATCTGTTATCGATGAAAGACAACGATCAGACCGCCAACCTGGCGGCGCTGATTGACGCGGGCGTGCGCTCCTTCAAGATTGAAGGTCGCTATAAAGATATGAGCTACGTAAAGAATATTACGGCTCATTACCGGCAGATGCTGGATGCCATTATTGAGGCGCGCGGCGATCTGGCACGCGCATCGGCAGGGCGCACGGAACATTTCTTCATTCCGTCCACCGAGAAAACCTTTCACCGCGGCAGTACCGATTACTTCGTCAACCAGCGCAAAGGCGACATCGGCGCGTTTGATTCGCCCAAATTTATCGGACTGCCGGTGGGAGAGGTATTGAAGGTCGCCAGAGATCATCTGGATGTTGACGCGACCGTGCCGCTGGCGAACGGCGACGGTCTTAACGTGATGATTAAGCGCGAGGTCGTCGGATTCCGGGCGAATACTGTGGAAAAGCTGACGGAAAATCGCTATCGCGTCTGGCCGAATGAGATGCCCGCGCAGATGCAGACCCTGCGCGCGCACCATCCGCTTAATCGTAACCTCGATCATCACTGGCAGCAGGCGCTGTTAAAGACCTCCAGCGAGCGACGCATTGCGGTGGATATCGAACTCGGCGGCTGGCAGGAACAGCTTATTTTAACCCTGACCAGCGAGGATGGCGTCAGCGTGACGCATACGCTTGAAGGGCTGTTCGGAGAGGCTAACAACGCGGAGAAAGCCCTCGCCAGCCTGCATGACGGCCTGGCGAAGCTCGGGCAAACGCGCTACTACGCGCAGAACGTCGCCGTCAACTTGCCGGGGGCGTTATTTGTGCCAGCAAGCCAGCTCAACCAGCTACGCCGCGAAACGGTGGAGTTGCTGGACGAGGCGCGGCTGGCGAGATACCAGCGCGGGCAGCGAAAAGCGGTGGCGCAGCCTGCGCCGGTTTATCCAGAAACGCATCTGAGCTTTCTGGCGAACGTCTATAACCATAAAGCGCGGGCGTTCTACCAGCGCTATGGGGTGACGTTGATCGACGCGGCGTATGAAGCGCATGAAGAGAAGGGCGACGTGCCGGTGATGATCACCAAACATTGTCTGCGGTTTGCCTTTAATCTGTGTCCGAAACAGGCAAAAGGCGTGACCGGCGTTAAAGGCGGGCGCGCCACGCCGATGCAGCTGGTGCATGGCGATGAGGTATTAACCCTGCGTTTTGACTGTAAGCCGTGCGAGATGCATGTGGTGGGTAAGATTAAAAATCACATCCTGAAAATGCCGCTGGTGGGCAGTGTGGTGGCGTCGGTCAGTCCCGAAGAACTGGTGAAAACGCTGCCAGGGCGAAAATAATCCAGGCCCGCGCCGCGTTGCCCGGTGGCGCTGCGCTTACCGGGCCTGTGATTATTGTATAACTTATTGATATTGTGGGTTTTGTAGGCCGGGTAAGGCGAAGCCGCCACCCGGGGCCACCGTGTTGCCCCGCCTCAATGCGACTTAAACCCCGCAGCGGTCATCAGCAGGCGGAAAAACATACCGACCACGGCGAGCGCCAGCACGCTGCCGCCCCAGATCACTACCAGCCAGAACAGGCGTTTTAATAACGGTTGTTGCATCAATGGTACCCCTCGCCGTGCTGTACTTTTCCGCGGAACACGTAATAACTCCAGAACGTATACACCAGGATCACCGGAATAATCAGCAGCGCGCCGACCAGCATAAAGCCCTGACTTTGCGGCGGTGCCGCTGCCTGCCAGAGCGTAATGGACGGCGGAATAATATGCGGCCAGATGCTGATACCCAACCCGCTAAAGCCGAGGAACACCAGCCCCAGCGTCAGCAAAAAAGGCCGGGTGTGGCTGTGCGGATTATTCAGACAGCGCCATTGCCAGAAACTGAACAGCAGCACCAGCAGCGGCACCGGCAGCAGGAAGAACAGGTTTGGCAACGTAAACCAGCGATCGGCAATGGCGGGATGCGTCAGCGGTGTCCATGCGCTGATCACCGCAATCACCACCAGCAGCGCCAGCAGCAGTTTTTTCCCGACGTAGCGCATCCGGTCCTGAAGAGGGTTGCTGCTTTTCATCACCAGCCAGGTTGCGCCGAGCAGCGCGTAGGCCACAACCAGCCCCAGACCGCAGAACAGGTTAAACGGCGTCAGCCAGTCCAGCGCGCCGCCGCTGTAGCTGCGTCCGGTCACCTGGAAACCATTGATCACCGCGCCCACCGCCACGCCCTGACTAAAAGTGGCTAATATGGAGCCGCCGATAAAGGCTTTATCCCAGAAAGGCCGATGTGATGGCGTTGCTTTAAAACGAAACTCAAACGCCACGCCGCGAAAAATCAGGCCAATCAGCATCAGCGTCAGTGGCAGAGTGAGTGCGTCAATAATCACCGCATACGCCAGCGGAAACGCGCCAAAAAGCCCCGCGCCGCCGAGCACCAGCCAGGTTTCATTCCCGTCCCACACCGGAGCGACAGTGTTGACCATCACATCGCGATCTTGCGCACTGCGGACGGCAGGAAACAGAATGCCAATCCCCAGATCGAAGCCGTCCATCACGATATACATCAGGGTGGCAAAGACGATAATCACAAACCAGATAATAGAGAGATCGATACCCATTATACTTTCTCCTTCGTATCAAACTCTTCACCCGCCGCTGATAGCGGACGGGCAGGTGTGCCCTGCGTCGGAAGCTCGTCAAACGGCTGGGGCCCTTTCTTGATCATACTGCCGATATAGGCGTAACCGACGCCAAACACCGATGAGTAGACTACAAAGAATGCCAGCAGCGTCAGGCTCATGTGCAGTTCACCATGCGCGGATACGGCATCGATAGTGCGCTGGAAACCGTAAACCACCCACGGCTGTCGCCCCACCTCGGTGGTGATCCACCCGGCGAGCAGGGCAATCAAACCCGCAGGCCCCATCCAGAGCGCAAAACGATGGAAGATTCTGGACTCGTAAAGCCGGCGTTTATAACGCAGCCAGAGCGACAGCACGCCAAGCAGCATCATCAGCAGGCCCATCGCCACCATCACGCGGAACGACCAGAAAACGATTGTCGAATTCGGGCGATCCTCTTTCGGGTAATCTTTCAGCGCCGGAACCTGCTTATCCAGGCTGTGCGTCAGGATCAGACTTCCCAGCGCCGGGATCTCCACGCCATAGCGGGTGCGCTCCTGTTCCATATCCGGCAGGCCGAACAGCAGCAGCGGGGTGGCCTCGCCGGAACGGTTCTCCCAGTGTCCTTCTATCGCGGCAATTTTAGCGGGCTGATGTTCAAGCGTATTGAGGCCGTGCATATCGCCAATCAGCGCCTGAATGGGCGCGACGATCAGCGCCATCCACAGCGCCATCGAAAACATGGTGCGGACGGCGGGGGTATTATTGCCCTTCAACAGATGCCAGGCGGCGGACGCGCCGACAAACAGGGCGCTGCTCAGAAAGGCCGCGATGGTCATATGCAGCAGGCGATACGGGAAGGAGGGGTTAAAAATCACCGCAAACCAGTCCACGGGAATAACCTGGCCGTTAACGATTTCAAACCCCTGTGGCGTATGCATCCAGCTATTCGAAGCGAGGATCCAGAAGGTCGAGACAATCGTTCCCAGTGCCACCATGCAGGTAGAGAAGAAATGTAGCCCCGGACCGACTTTGGTCCAGCCAAACAGCATCACGCCGAGAAAGCCGGCTTCGAGGAAGAAGGCGGTCAGCACCTCATACGTCAACAGTGGCCCGGTAATGCTGCCCGCAAACTGGGAAAAACCGCTCCAGTTAGTACCGAATTGATAGGCCATCACCAGACCGGAAACCACGCCCATACCGAAATTGACGGCGAAAATTTTCAGCCAGAAATGATACAGAATGCGCCAGACCGGATTTTTAGTTTTAAGCCATAACCCCTCGAGCACCGCCAGATAGCTGGCAAGGCCGATAGTGATGGCCGGGAAAAGAATATGAAAGGATACCGTAAAGGCAAACTGGATCCTCGCGAGGTGAAACGCATCGAGACCAAACATGGACTACCCCGAAACAGAATAACGATGATCATAGGGTAGTCACTGCAAGCGGTAACTGTCAGACACAGATGCGTTCTTTTTATCTATAACAGTTGCTACAAATGCTTTATTTTCCTGCAACTGATATAATTTATTCTTAACTATTCACTCACTGGCTTATCATTTCTTGATGAAAAAGTATCAGCGTCTGGCACAACAGCTTCTTGAACAGATGGATTTAGGCGTCTGGCAACCTGGCGATCGCCTGCCGTCTCTGCGCGAGCAGGTGGGGAGCAGCGGGATGAGTTTTATGACCGTCAGTCACGCCTATCAGATGCTGGAGAGTCAGGGCCGGATCGTGGCGCGTCCGCAGTCCGGCTACTACGTGGCACCACACCCCGTCAGCAAACAACCCGCACCACCGGCCCGCGTGATGAGCGACGAGTCGGTGGACATCAATACCTGCATTTTTGAGGTGCTTCAGGCCAGCCGCGAAGCCTCGGTACTGCCTTTCGCCTCGGCCTTTCCCGATCCGCATCTGTTTCCACTGCGTCAGCTTAACCGCTCGCTGGCGCAGGTTAGCAAAACCGCCAGCGCGATGAGCGTGATTGAAAACCTGCCGCCGGGAAACAGTGAACTGCGCCATGCCATCGCGCGTCGCTACGCTTTACAAGGCATTCCGGTGTCGCCTGACGAGATTGTGATCACCGCCGGGGCGCTGGAGGCGCTGAATCTCAGCCTGCAGGCGGTGACGGAACCTGGCGACTGGGTGATCGTTGAAAACCCCTGTTTTTACGGCGCGCTTCAGGCGCTGGAGCGTCTGCGGCTGAAGGCGCTGGCGGTGGCAAGCGACGTGAAAGAGGGTATCGATCTGGAGGCGCTGGCACAGGCGCTGGCGACGTATCCGGTCAAAGCCTGCTGGCTGATGACCAACAGCCAGAACCCGCTCGGTTTTACCCTGAGTGCGGCCAAAAAAGCCCGGCTGGTCGCGCTGCTGGCGGCGCATAATGTGGTGTTGATTGAAGATGATGTCTACAGCGAGCTCTACTTTGGCCGCGAGAAACCGCTGCCCGCTAAGGCCTGGGATCGCGATGACATGACGCTGCACTGTTCCTCGTTTTCCAAATGCCTGGTGCCGGGGTTTCGCATTGGCTGGGTGGCGGCAGGGAAACACGCCCGGCGTATTCAACAACTGCAACTAATGAGCACGCTTTCCAGCAGTTCGCCGATGCAGCTGGCGCTGGTCGATTATCTCTCTACCCGGCGCTACGACGCCCACCTGCGGCGGCTGCGTCGCCAGCTGGCCGAGCGCAAACAGCTGGCGTGGCAGGCGATGCTGCGTTATCTGCCGCCGGAGGTAAAAATTCATCACAACGATAGCGGCTATTTTCTGTGGCTGGAACTGCCTTCTCATCTCGACGCCGGGGAGCTTAGCGAGCGGGCGCTGGCGCACCATATCAGCATCGCGCCGGGCAAAATGTTTTCGACCTCGGGCGCATGGCGGCCTTTTTTTCGCTTCAACACCTCCTGGGGCTGGGGTGAAAAAGAGGATAGCGCAGTACGCACCCTCGGCGTGCTCATCCGCGAGATGATGGGGTAAATTCCTGCTGGTGCACTGCGAATGTGCATCACTGTTCAGTTATGTGGCGGCGTTAACACTCTGCGTGCGTCACACCGCCCGGTTGCCATCTATCCTTTTATCAATGTCGACGTGTCGTTAACACCTGGCACGCTTGCTGCATTTTGATGTACAGGACCCGATCACTTTGAACAGGACAACACTATGCAACATCATTTATTGATTAATGGCGAACTGGTGGCCGGTGAAGGCGAAAAACAGGCGGTGTATAACCCGGCGACGGGCGAGGTGATCCTTGAGATCGCCGAAGCGTCTGCCGCGCAGGTGGATGCGGCAGTAAAAGCGGCAGACGCGGCCTTTGCCCAGTGGGGGCAAACCACACCCAAAGTCCGTGCGGAATGCCTGTTAAGGCTGGCGGAGGTCATTGAGCAGCACGCTGACCGCCTTGCTCGTCTGGAGTCACAAAACTGTGGCAAGCCGCTGCATGCTGTGATCGGTGATGAAATCCCGGCGGTGGTGGATGTGTTTTGCTTCTTCGCCGGCGCGGCGCGTTGTCTGAACGGCCTGGCCGCCGGAGAATACCTGGAAGGGCACACGTCGATGATCCGCCGCGATCCGGTGGGCGTGGTGGCCTCTATTGCGCCGTGGAATTATCCGCTGATGATGGCGGCCTGGAAGCTGGCTCCGGCGCTGGCAGCGGGCAACTGCGTGGTGATCAAACCCTCTGAAATCACACCGCTTACCGCACTGGCGCTGGCGGAACTGGCAAAAGATATCTTCCCGGCGGGCGTGATTAACGTCCTCTTCGGGCGCGGTAAAACGGTAGGCGATCCGCTAACCGGGCATGAAAAAGTGCGGATGGTGTCGCTGACCGGCTCTATTGCGACCGGCCAGCATATCATCAGCCACACCGCCTCGTCGGTAAAACGGACTCATATGGAGCTGGGCGGCAAAGCCCCGGTGATTGTGTTTGATGATGCCGATCTGGATGCGGTTGTCGAAGGCGTGCGCACGTTTGGTTTTTATAACGCCGGGCAGGACTGCACCGCCGCCTGTCGCCTTTATGCGCATGAAGCCATTTATGACGCGCTGGTGGAAAAACTCGGCGCGGCGGTTGCCAGCCTGAAAATGGGCGCACCGGAGGAGGAGACCACCGAGCTGGGGCCGCTCAGTTCCCAGGCCCACCTCGAGCGGGTCAGTGCCGCGGTTGAAAAGGCCAAAGCGCTCGATCATATTCAGGTTGTCACTGGCGGCAGCAAAGCTGGCGGAAAAGGGTACTATTTCCAGCCAACGCTGCTGGCAGGGGCGCGACAGGAGGATGACATTGTCCAGCATGAAGTCTTTGGTCCGGTGGTCAGCGTCACGGCATTTCGCGATGAAGATCAGGTCCTGTCGTGGGCCAACAATTCACAGTATGGTCTGGCCTCTTCCGTCTGGACCCGCGACGTTGGACGGGCGCACCGGCTGAGCGCCCGTCTGCAATATGGCTGCACCTGGGTGAATACGCATTTCATGCTGGTCAGCGAAATGCCCCACGGCGGACAGAAACTGTCGGGCTACGGTAAAGACATGTCGCTGTATGGCCTTGAAGATTATACCGTGGTCCGCCACGTTATGATTAAGCACTAATTATCATCCGCTTACGGGGCCTGAACGGTTCCCGTAAGCGCAACGAAACTTCACCGCTTTTTCACTTCTGAGCCATACTTCCATTACTTCAGGTTACTTTTACAGGCTTAATGGATGCGCAAAGATAGCTCGATAATTCACAGTAATGCCTCCCAGCCAGTGCATGAGAATGATATCTGGCTGCGCTTTGAAGCGGGCTGCCGCCGGTGGGGTTTTCTACTGCTGGTGCTGATTATAGTGGCGGGCGTATGCGGCCTTTTCTCCAGCGGGATTTTCAGTGAAACCACGGCCGCCAGCCCGGATAATCGCGTTTCGGTAGAGTATGAACGCTTCGGCAGGCAAACCAGCGATATCTCCATCAAAGTGATCGTGCGTGGCGAGCCGGGGCGGGGGTTTACTCTGGCTCTGGATGGCGATTTGATGGAACGTTATGAGATCCGCACGCTGCAACCCCAGCCGCTGCACACGTTGAGTCAGAACAATAGTCTGATCCTTGAATATCCGGGGAAAGGTGGGCCGGCGGAGCACAGCGTCTGGATTGGATTAGAGCCGCTTAATCCAGGCAACCGGCATAATAAAATTACCCTTAATAACACTGAAACCGTGACTTTCTCACAATTTATTTATCCGTAGGAACAAAATATGGACATGATAGTCAGAGCGGTAGCCATTTATCTGGTGTTGCTGGTGGTATTTAAAATTGCTGGACGGCGCACATTATTACAGATGACCTCATTTGATTTGATCTTACTCCTTATCATCAGTGAGGCCACGCAGCAGGCGCTGTTGGGCAATGATTTTTCCGTCACCGGTGCAGCCTTAACCATCATCACGTTAGTGGTGGTAGATATGATTTTTGGCATGATTAAAAAGTATATTTCGGGTGCCGAATCGATGATTGACGGCTCGCCGGTTATTCTGGTGGAGAATGGCGAATTACTGCATGAGAAGATGAAACTGGCTGATATCTCCTGTGACGATATTATGGCCTCGGCGCGAAATAATCAGGGAGTCTATAAAATATCCGATATTAAATTCGCGATCCTCGAGCGCAATGGTCATATTTCCATTATTACTAAAGAGTCCTAGGGCGGAATGATGAACGCCCGGCGGATGCCGGGCGTTGCGTCACTGAAGTGACAAAATCTTCAGAGGAACCATCCAAAACGCAATGAAAGCAGGCTGAAAAGGCCGAGCGCTGCAAAAACATTAATCATCACCACTGTTTTGTCCGAAACTTCCATAGTGTTTTAACCCTCAAAAGTTTGACCAAATGGTAGCTTGCGCACAGAAAAATTGGGTCGAAAACCCAATACTTTTGTTTGCGCAGATTTGATTTTAGTTTGGGTTTAGGAATTTGTGCCAGAAAAACTTGATGTAGGTCAAAAAAAAGAGCATATTCGCGGCATTTTTCTCCAGGGAGGAGACATTGGTTATGACGTTTTATCAAAAAATGCTGATTTTTTATGTGGTCATGGCCGCGATCTGCGCCCTGATCACCTGGTTCCTGACGAAAGACAAACCCAGTATCCGCCTGGTGGCGGCGCTGCTGGTTGGTGCGACCTGGCCCTTTAGTTTTCCCATGGCGCTGCTGTTGTCTATTTTCTGACCTTCGCGATGCGCCCGGCACAAATGGCCGGGCAACGATTAGGGTAGCAGTGCCAGTAGTCGCTCCCGGTCCGCTGGCGTGACGTCGAGCGGATTCTGGTAGCGCTGATTTTCACTGGCGCGGGTATACAGCGCCACCAGCCAGTCGTAGACGTAACGGGTAGCGGCATGAACGGGCTGCTCTGCCAGGCGATCAAGACGGGTCATGGCGATGGCCTCTGTGGGAGCAAAAATCACGCTGCCTTTGGCTATCCTGCTTGCCGGACGCTGCGCCAGCGGCACATCGGCATAGCCGAGCCAGGTGATGAAATTGCCCACCACCGCCTGTAATTGCGCCGCAGGGGCGCGATCATTTTGCATCGAAGCCTGTAGCTGACCTGGCAGATCCAGACGGTAGCTGGTCGTAATCAGGCAGTCTGTCAGCTGCTGTAAGATAGCCGGTGTCAGTGCCAGTCGCTGCGCATTCTCGTTTCGGCGACTCCACTGGCGCAGGTGTTTCACCCATATCGCATGCGCCCGCTGGCCGATATTCTCTCCCCGATCGTACACGCTGGTCGCAACGTTATCCGGGGCGAAGAGATCGATAGCCTCATTAAACAGGCCGTTGACCTTCTCTTCGCGGGGGAGTTGCACGTGCCAGATCTCTTCAAACAAGGTTATATCCGGCAGCAGTCCTGCCAGCATTTCCCCCTGTACGGATGCGTGACGTTGTAACGTTTTAATCATATCGGCGATGCTGGCGTTGGCGGTATCATCCGCCGTCGCCCGCCAGGGCTGCATTAGCGCGTGAAGCTGCTGCTGATAACGTGCGCTAAGCGCTTCAAGTCGGGCATGCCGCAGCGCGGGCGAAGTTGCCTGCGATAACCACTCCACAAGACGCTGAACGCTGCTGGCATCCAGTGCCTGAAGCGTGCCCCAGCGCTGACCGGGCTTACCGAGTAATTGCTGAATACCCTCATCAAGGTTGCGCTTGCGGGTAAATCTCTCATCCTGGGGCGTAATCGCCCACACCAGCCCTGGCAGGGAGGCTTCTTCCCCTGATTGCGTTTCATCCACCCACTGACGCAGCGTTTTTGCCATCGCCGGCGTCCGGGCGCGTTCGTCGATGGCATTGCAGATCACCAGCACGTCCGGCTGAAGATGCTGACGATAGCGATCCAGCAGCCAGCGACACTTGCTCAGCCACAGCGGTGGCGCGTTCTGCGGTGCGGGGGCAGGAATATCAATGATATCGACCTGCGCCAGCGCGCCGCTTTCCAGCGGCAGGATCAGTTCGCAGGTCAGCAGGGCCAGGGTGGAACCCGGCAGGCTGATAGCTTTGTGCTGTGGGTCTTCTGACCACGGATGAACGACCACGTCGTCTTCTGCATCACTTTCTGCGGTTAAAAATCCCTCGGCTGGCAGCGCAAACTGATCTACCAGCAAACTCAGCGGCGCAGCCAGCTCGCGGGCGTTGCCAGTCTGATGGAGAACATGCGCCAGCGCCAGCCACTGCTGGGTCAGCTCCTGCTGTTCGCCCCACAGTAACGACCAGGCGCTTGCACGGGTACTGAGGTCCAGCGAAGGCAGCAGGTCGGCAAACTGAGACCAGAGAGTATCATCGATCTGCTGCCGGGAAGATGGCACCACACCACGCCAGAAACGGGCAATGGATGCCACGTCGCTGGCATCGAGTCCTGGCACCGTCTGCGTCTGACGCAACGCTCGCCAGGCATGAAGTCGGGCCTCGATAACCGAGCGCTCGACCACGCGTAAATCTGCCTGTGACTGCGCATGGACAATAAATAACTGCACCAGCTCGGATTCCGATATCAGCACCAGGCGCAGCGGAAACGCTTCATCCGGCGTGGCGTGGCGATGGCTGAAACGCAGAGCCATCCGCGTCAACTGATGGCCGGGGTTAATATGGCTAAAATAGTCGAGCGCCTTCGCGCCGGGGCGGACCGTCAGGCGTCCGCTGTCGTTACCGCACAGCGCCGTAAGCAGGTGCGCTTTTGCCGCCTGCGAATGTCCGTACAGCGCCACGCTTGCCCCCGCACTTTGCGCCTGCGCCAACTTTCGCGACTGGGCGACCAATCTGGCGACGGCGGCCTGCAACGCATCGGCGTCAGTATCGAGCGCCGCCGAGCGCTGGCGGGCGGCGTCGATCCATTCACTGACTGACTGTAATTGATTCATTTTAAATAGATGCTCCCGCTGTCGATCCAGTAATGGCTGCCACTATGACGCCGGTCGGCCAGGGTGTTCAGCTTGAGGGTTAGCGCATCGGCCGCCACCGGCGTGCCGTCCTGCAACCAGGCATCGCTGAGAATAAACGCTTCCGGCCCCTGGGTTTTACTGCCACCAGTTAATTGCAGGCGCACATTCAGCACCCCGTCGCCCGCAATGGCTTTCGCCAGCTCAGGAGAGTTAATGCTCAGGGTATAGAGCGGCGTGGCGGGCCAGCGGGTATTGGCCAGCTGGCGAAAGCCCAGCGTCACGTTGCCGCGCAGCGGGAAGTGCAGGCGGGCGTCAAGCTTGCTGCCGCCTTTATCCAGATCGATATCGTGATACCAGACCTTTTCGTCACGCAGCGTATTGACGGTATTATCCAGGACGCCAAGATAGCGCACCGTGGAATAAGCGCCGATATCCGCGGCCTTAAAGTTAAAACGCGGCAGACGCAGGTCAAGCGCGAGGCTGCACAGCATTGCGCCCACTGCCGCCGTGGATTTAGGGTTACCAATGCGTCCCTGCTGGCTAAACGGATACCATTCATGGACCCGGTATTGGTCCAGCCAGACCATACGGTTTATCGGCACCGGCTGAAGATGGCGGATCAGCGCCTGTACGCCGGGCAGACAGCCCGGACGTCCGGTAATTAACAGCACGTCGCAAACGTAATGTGAAATGGCTTCACAGACGGCGTGCAGTGGGGCGGCCAGGGTAAATTCGCCTGCCAGCATCGCCCGCTGCAATTCGCCAAAATTGACCGCCAGCGGGACCGCCAGAATGTCGAATGCCGTTTCCCCCGCAGGCAGCGCATGTTCAATGGCCTGGGTGAGATAGTTCATCACATTGCGCCCCGGCGGCTGGTCAAGCAGTTCGCCAAAGGTGGCGTGCAATCCCGCCAGCGGATCGTTGATATCGCTCTGTTCCCAGGCGGAGAGGATCGCGTGCCCGATGGGCATAAACAGTTGCAGAGTGGTTTGCTGACGCAGTACCGCCTGAGTGTCGATGCGCCCGGAATCGCCAAACAGCGTCGCCATTAGCGCCGCGGCATCAGCAATTCCTGACTTTTGCAGCTGGGTTTGCAGCGCCGGGAGAATATAACGTTGAATGATATCCAGCAGCACATCGTCACCCGCGACTTTAAAGCCCTCGCGGAACAGTAAATGCGGGGTGATCTTGACGTTGCTGCCCGTGCCATCATCGAGTTGATAATGAGTGATCGCCATATCCGTGGTGCCACCGCCAATATCAATCGACGCTACCCTTAGCGTGCGATCCCCCTGCGTTGCCCGGTCGGGGCGAATGCGGGAGGCAAAAAAGGCTTCCGTTTGCCCGCCAAAATGCGACATCGCTTCGTTATACAGCCACACCAGTTGCCCGCAGCTGGCCTCGTCCCACTCCATCTGGATCTCTGGTACCGGGATCACACTTTTATCACGCTGTTTCTGACTGGCAAAATCCTCATCCTGCGGATGCCAGCCCATCGCTTTCCACACCAGCGCGATGGCTTCAAACATCCGGCGGCGAAAAATTTCTCGCTCCTGTTTAGGCATGGCAGAAGGCAGCGTAAGAATGATCGTGCGCAACTGGCGGGGGGATGCCGGAAAGCCCAGACGTAGACGCGTGGCAATACTGTTGATTTGCCCCAGCGCCTGCGCCAGTAGCTCGCAGAGCATATGCGTCATCAGCGTGCTGCGGCTGTAGAGGGGCGAAAAGACCGGCAGACGCTCGTCCTGCGGCAGGGTAAACAGCGGCTGACCGTCGTCATTCATCAGGTTCATCAACGGGAAGGCGGTGGCCAGCGGTTCTCGATGCGTTTTCGCATTCATCTGGCTGAAACGCCAGTCCTGAAGTACCGGGGATTCATCCCACAGATAGCGGCGTGGACTGGAAATGCCGCTATTGCCTTCCGTGCCGAGCCGCTGCATCGCCAGTTTACGCGCCTCGTCGCCAACGCGGACAATCGACGGCCAGACAAACGCATCTTCACGACCGCTCTGCACCGAAAAATGTTGCTTGCCAAAACGCGCCTCGGAAAACTCGAGGCGGCTGGTAAATAACGGATCGTTAAAAAACTGCGGCTCGCTCAGGGAACGGACCTGTAGTTCTGCCGTCTGGCGCAGGCCATCGTTCGCATCGCCATGATCTTCGATAATCACACCGCAGGTATGGGTGTTCCCCACGTCGAGGATCAAATCGACCGGGATCGCAGGCGTACTGAGGGTGGCAGTGACCAGCCTGACTTCCGGCACGTTGAGCTGCTCGCCCAGCAGGGCGAGTAAATTGAGCCAGTGTCCCTGATACTCAAAGCTTCTCAGCGCCTGAGCAATTTCGGTCTCGCTGCGTTTTTCCTGTTGCGTAACGTACTGGGTGAAGACTTCGCGCAGCCAGCCGTCGATCCAGGTCTGGTCAAGAAAATCGGCCAGTTCGTCATCCTGCCACGCCAGCGCAAAACGGGTGCCGTTAAGGAGATCGTTTTCCACCGGGGCGAGGGCCGCAGGGGAGCGATCGCTAATCTGCGTGTCCAGCGCCAGCGTAAGGCGGTGGGTATTGCCTGCGCTGTCCGGCTCATGGAGTTTGCGGATCTGCATCCGACCCCAGTTATCCGGCCCTTCAACAAACGTGCGCGGCGGATTAAACCGCAAAAAAGGCAGCGGCAGCCAGACGCCATCCAGCAGGGCAAGAGAGTGGGTCAGCGGCAGGGTGCTTTCGGGTTTTACCACCTCGGGCTGCATGCCGTCGCGTCCGGCAAGCGTATAGCGTCCGCTCGCCAGATCGTAACCCAGACGCAGTAGCGGACCATTGGCGGTTTTACGCACAAAGCGGCCGCTATGTGGCGCATCCAGCGGCGTCAGACCAAAATCAAGAAACTGCACGCCACTGTTGGCTATTAACGTGACGCTCTGTTTGTAATCGCAGAGATTTACCAGCATGGGATCAGGCACCTATTTTTCGAAACGTCACGGGAACGGCGTGCGCAGCATCGTAGCGCGCAACGCATTCGGCCACATCATTGCTACCCGCTTTACAGGTGATCTCCGGCATCGGGTAGCGGGAGCCATCGTTACAGCGGGCGTTGTTGCGGCTTTTGATCATCAGCTCGCCGCTTTGATGCAGACCGGAAAAGATCTCCGCACGGCAGACAATATTTTTACCGTGGGTCAGTCGCGCCGTCCCTTTATTATTCTGGATCTGAAAGCGTAAACCGGGGGCTTTACCGGTCACCGGGTCCTGAATGGCGATCTGTACCTGCCAGTTACCGTTCAGGAAACGGGTCATACCGGCCCTGACCTGGCTGGCGTCCATGACCAGTGCTTCTTTCGGAATGGCCGCAATGACGACCGGCTTGCTGGCAACCACTTCCGGCTGCGCGGGTTTAACCACCTCAGCCTGATGAAGCGGCAGGGCAGCCATGATTTCCGGCAACGGTGTGCCGGATTGCGCGACCGGCGCTGCACTCTGCGGCGCAGGGCGGGACATCAGCAACGGCGCGGCGGCAACCGCAATCAACACCGCAACCAGGGTCGCTATCCACAGCGGGACGCGGCGGCGCGGCTTGACGCGTGCGGGCGACGGAATGATTTCTGGCTTCGCGGCAGGCAGCACAATGGCAGGTCGCGGTTCTGCGGGCACAGGCGGCGGCAATAAAGGTTCGTCCGCCTGCGTAATCGTCACCATGACTGGCGCGTCTTCTTCATCTTCTTCTTCAACAGGCAGCGAGAGCAGAGTGGGTTCGATAGTCGCGGGCTGGCGCAGGCAGTCGAGCACATCGTCGCGGGCGTTTTCGTTAAGATTGACGAATCCCCAGAACGTGATCACCGGTTTGCCATCTACCAGGAAAAGATGATTTTCCCCCGGAAACTGGAGCGCTTTTTCCAGCAGGGAGCCGAAGAGCTGCTGGGCGGTTTTACCCGATTGCAGGCATTTGCGGCTGAGCGCCGTCGCAGCATCCAGCGTCGTTTCAAGGTAGCGCAGGGCGCGGGAGCGGGTTTCCGCGTCCGCAGCCTGCCAGGCAACAGGCTGGCCTTCGACCGGTGAGTACCAGTTCACGCGGTCGCCATCGTCATTGACCTGCGGGATCGCCAGACAGTCCACCATCGCCAGCTGTTTACGCAGGCGCAGCGTCTCGCGAATTTGCAGCGCCGAATCAAAAACGGCCTGGCCACCGCCACCCACCGCCTGAAAATCGTCTAAGTCACCGCTGCGTAAAAGAGTTTTTGCCACGTTTTCATCTCACTGACTTTTTCACCGCTCTACTTTACGCAAAGCATCCGTAGATAAACGGTGGAAGAGAGGCAAAAACTGGGTAATTCTCGCGGCATTGACGGCGGGGAAGGCGTCAGGTCCACCCACCGCACGATTTCATCGCGTCCGATGCTTATTATTCCAGCGAAAAACGTTGCTTAAGCATAACCTGATAGTGATTTGTTATTTGCCAGTTGCAGATCGCTATGCTGTTATTAAGCTCCATATAATAAAACCGAAAGGCTTATAACCATGTCGATGGGAAAAACCCTGCTCGCGCTGACGTTGAGCACCTTATTACCGGCAAGTGCCGCCTGGGCGGCGAATAACGATACGCTGATCTACTGTTCCGAAGCGTCTCCGGAATCCTTCAACCCGCAGATTGCCAGCTCCGGCCCGACGTTCGTCGCCAGCTCGCAGGTGTTATATAACCGCCTGATTAATTTCGATCGCGAAAAAAATACCCCCATTCCGTCACTGGCAACGGAATGGACCATCTCTCCCGACGGCAAGACTTATACCTTCACTCTGCGTCAGGGCGTCAAATTCAACAGTAATAAATTCTTCAAGCCGACGCGCGATTTTAACGCGGATGATGTCATTTTCTCCGTGATGCGTCAGAAAGACCCTAAGCATCCTTACCATAATGTGTCGCAGGGCAATTACGAATACTTCAACGATGTCGGGCTGGATAAGCTGATTACCGACGTGAAGAAAATCGACGATTATCACGTACAGTTCACTCTCAGCGAACCTAACGCTGCCTTCCTGGCCGACTGGGGGATGGATTTCGCGTCGATCCTCTCTGCGGAATACGCCGACGCGATGCTGAAAAAAGGCACGCCGGAAAACGTCGATACCTGGCCTGTCGGCACCGGACCTTATGCGCTGCAACAATACAAAGTCGATTCGCTGATCCGCTACATCGCCAATCCGAATTACTGGGACGGTGAGGTACCAACCAAACACCTGATCTTCTCGATCACCCCTAACGTCGAAACGCGTCTGGCGAAGCTGCAAACCAACGAGTGCCAGATTATCCCTGCGCCGTCGCCGGTTCAGTTTGATGCTATCAAAAAGAACAAAGATCTGACGCTGCACTCCGTCGATGCCCTGAACGTGGGTTATCTGGCGTTTAATACCGGGAAAAAACCGTTTGATAATGTACTGGTGCGTCAGGCGCTGAACTACGCCACCGATAAAGAAGCGATTATCAATGCCGTCTTTATGGGGTCCGGTACGGTAGCAAAATCGCCGATCCCGCCAAATATGATGGGCTTCAATAAAGACCTGAAAGATTACGGCTATGACGTGCAAAAGGCCAAAGATCTGCTGAAACAGGCCGGGCTGGAGAAGGGCTTCGAAGCGACCCTGTGGTCAATGCCGGTTCAGCGTCCCTATAACCCGAACTCGCGCCGCATCGCCGAGATGATCCAGAGCGACTGGGCGAAAGTCGGCGTAAAAGCCAAAATCGTCTCCTATGAGTGGGGGGAATATCTCTCCGGGATGCGTAAGGGTGAGCACGATACCGCGCTGTTCGGCTGGATGTCCGATAACGGCGATCCGGATAACTTCGCCGATGTGTTGCTGGGCTGTAACAGCATCAAAACCGGCTCCAACGCCGCGCGCTGGTGCGATAAAGGTTATAACGATCTCGTGCAAAAAGCGCGTCTGACCAGCGTCCCGGAAGAGCGGGCAAAACTCTACGCTCAGGCACAGGAGATTTATTATCAACAGGCTCCGTGGATCGCGCTGGCCAACGGCAAAACATTCTATGCCACCCGCAGCAACGTGACCGGATATAGTGTTAGCCTGATGGGCAGTGATTTCTCGAAAGCTAAACTGAACTAATACGAAGGAGAGTGTATGTCGCACCTGGATGAGGTTCGCGCCCGCGTTGACGCCGCGCTTGCGGAAGATGTGATCACCCATATGAATGAGCTACTGGTAGAACTCAGCGACGATGCGGTGCTGGCGCGCGAAGAGCGCTATACCCAGCAGCAACGCTTACGTAATGCCATCGCCCATCACGGGCATCAGCATAAGGAAGACCGGGAAGCGCGCCGCGAGCATTTGACTAAGGGCGGCACGATTTTGTAGTGGGTTCAGAACAGCAATAGCAGAAATTATGTGTCATTCCCGTAATGTATATATTTGGGAATGGCACATTTCCACTCTGTTTTATCACGTTCGTTCGAATGTTTTATATTCATGAAATGAATACATAGTACTGTTTTTTGCAAACGTTATTTTACTCTCTGCGATTTTAAATTTCTTGCATTATCAATAAGTTATGACTAAAAATATTGATTGTGTGTATTGTTTGTTAAATACTATAAATTTATTGTTATTGCTTAATTGAGGTTTGATTGCACTTTTAAACTAAATAAACGCCTAAAGAAAACTTATTGATTGTTGTCACAGAAAAAGACCTGGATAAGCCTTTTAATAAGACCCGAGCAAAGAGAAAAATTTCCTGTTACTTGCAGGAAAGTAAGTACTCTAAATAGTATCAAGAGATGTTGGAAGAGATGCCTTTTTATTCAGGGAGGAAGTTATGTCAACAGGATTACGTTTCACACTGGAGGTGGACGGGCTGCCGCAGGACGCACTGGCGGTGGTGTCCTTTCACCTGGACCAGTCCCTTTCCTCGCTGTTCACCCTCGACATCTCGCTGGTCAGCCAGCAGCTCCTTAATATCGAATTCTCTCAGGTGCTGGAAAAGACGGCGCACCTGAAAATCTGGCAGGGCACGGAGATACAGCGCCGGGTGAAGGGCGTGGTGACGTGGTTTGAGCAGGGGGAATACGACGGCAACCAGATGCTGTACAGCATGAGGGTGCGCCCGCCGCTGTGGCGGGCGGCGCTGAGACAGAACTCGCGGATATTCCAGAACGAGGACATAAAAAGCATTCTGGGGACGATGTTGCAGGAGAACGGGGTGACGGAGTGGAGTCCGCTGTTCATTGAACCGCATCCGCCGCGGGAGTTCTGCGTGCAGTACGGGGAAACGGACTACGACTTTCTGGCGCGGATGGCGGCGGAGGAGGGGATATTCTTCTACGAGGAGCACGCGCAGCAGAGCGACGACCAGAGCCTGGTGCTGTGTGACACGGTCCGTTTCCTGCCGGAGGCCTTTGACATCCCGTGGAACCCGAACACCCGTACTGAAGTCAGCACACTCTGTATCAGCCAGTTCCGGCACAGCGCGCAGATACGCCCCTCATCCGTCACCGGCAAGGACTACACCTTTAAACGCCCCGGCTGGGCGGGCCGCTTTGAGCATGCGGGAGAGCACCAGGATTAAGGGCGCAGATATTGTGCAGGGGTCGGCGGGGGTGCTGATAGGCGCACCGACCGGCGTGGCCTGCTCGGTATGTCCGGGCGGGAAAACATCAGGCAATCCGGTTAACCTCCCTCCGGTGGAGTGGCTTACCTACGGCAGCGGTTATCTGGTGGGTATGAAGCTGGGTGACACACCGCTGGTTGAGTTCACGCGGGACCGTCTGCACCGCGAGACGCTGCGGCGGTTTGGTTCAGGGGCAGGGACTTACGAACAGACCACCACATTCACGGCAGCAGGCCAGCTTCAGAGCCAGTACACGTCCCTTCCGCAGTTTAACCTCGACTATGGCTGGGACGCTGCCGGACGGCTGGGACGCATCAGCGGGATGCACCGGACGCGGGAATATGGCTACAGCGGGAGCGGCAGGCTGACAGATATTATCCTGACGGAGGGTGATGTCCGTGTGGAAATACCGTATGAAACGGATGCAGCAGGCAACCGGGTGGAGGAAAAAGCGCTGCGGGAAGCACGCGGGCTGGCGGAACGCTTCCCGGATAACCGTATCACGGAAGATTTACAGTACCTGTACCGCTACGATGAGTCCGGGAGCCTGACGGAGAAGCGCACCAATATTCCGGTAGGGGCAATACGCAGCGGGAATGAGAAAACACACCATTACCGTTATGACAGCCAGCACCGTCTGGTGCATTACCGCCTCACCCACGGATTCAGCAACCGGGACATTACAGAGAGCCGGTATATCTATGATGCAACGGGAAGACGGGTGTGCCGGATGGTATGGCAGTGTAAGCGCCGGGCGACAAATACGCTTTACGAGGAATACGGCGACATGCCGCGCCAGCCGGAGACGACCTGGTACGGATGGGATGGCGACCGGCTGACGACAACGCAGACGCAGGCAGCCCGTATCCAGACAGTCTATCAACCGGGGAGTTTTACGCCTCTGCTGCGTATTGAAACGGAAACCGCAGCGCTGGCAAAATGCATCGCAGGAGCCTGGCGGAAAGACTTCAGCAGGATACGGGATAACCTTCCCGGCACAGCTGGTGGCGCAACTGAACGGGCTGGAGGGGGAGCTGAAACGCGGGAAGGTCAGCGAACAGAACCAGCAGTGGCTGGCGCAGTGCGGACTGACTCAGGAGCAACTGGCGGGCCTGGTGGAGCCGGAGTTCACGCCGGAGCGTAAAATTCATCTTTATCACTGTGACCACCGGGGATTACCGCTGGCGCTGATAAACAGCAGGGGCGAAGCGGTATGGCGCGCGGAATATGATGAATGGGGCAATCAACTGCTGGAGGATAACCCGGAAAATCTGCAACAGCTTATCCGGCTGCCGGGGCAGCAGTATGATAAGGAAACGGGGCTGTATTATAATCGTTATCGTTACTATGATCCGTCACAGAAGAGGTATATCACGCAGGATCCGATAGGGCTGCGGGGAGGATGGAATTTATATCAGTACCCATTGAGTCCAACCACTGATATAGATCCGTTGGGCCTTTGCGGTGAAGACTCTATAGAACAGCCTGGTTCATCTTGGTTTATCGCAGACCCTATGGGAAAATACAGACAGCAGGCGGCACTGGATTTAACAAAATGGTGGGATGAGACTGCGTCTCAAAGAACATTTTATGTTGCCATGCAGTATCCTGAATTTTTGGGGGTAATGTTAGCCGCCAGTAATAAAGCCAATAAGATTGAGGCGAAACAAAGACAGGAAGAATACAGAAGATATAAAGATCGTTGCAATCAGTCAACGCCCTCTGGCCTCGATATTTGTAGTGAAGCCAAGTGGAAATTAAACAGGAATAAGGATTGCCGAGATATGAGAAAAGCGTGGGATGAAAAGTGGCGCCCAGGTAAACATGAGGAAAGCATTGTTCAATTGGAAACTAGCATTAATAAACTGGAAAATTTTATCAAAGAAAATTGTCAATAGAGGGCTAAATCATGAAAACCTTGAGTGCTGCTGATATATTAAAACGCTATCATGAAGAAGGCTTGCCAGAGTTTAGTGGGATTGATCTTATTTTTGTAAATCAATCCGGCATTTTTGGTAATACCCCTATGCATATTGCATGTGTCCGGGGGGATATTGATGAAGTAATGGCATTAATTAATGGTGGTGCAAATATAAATGCTATCGGAGAGCATGGGAATACTCCGTTACACGAAGCGGTTGGACAAGGGAATAATGAGATAATAAAAATACTTGTCACTCTTGGTTGTAGGGTAAAAGTAAAAAATGATTTCGGAGATACACCACTTGATATTGCTAAGATTAATGACAGATCAGATATAATAGAGTTATTGAAACTGCACAAAATTGTATAAGACGTGGTACGGATGGATAGGCGAACGGCTGACGACAACGCAGACGCAGGCAGCCCGTATCCAGACAGTCTACCATCCGGGGAGTTTTACGCCGCTGCTGCGCATTGAAACGGAAACCGCAGCGTTGGCAAAAATGCATCGCAGGAGCCTGGCGGAAAAACTTCAGCAGGATACGGGGATAACCTTCCCGGCGGAGCTGGTGGCGCAACTTAACGGGCTGGAGGGGGAGCTGAATCACTGTGACCACAGGGGATTACCGCTGGCGCTGATAAACAGCAGGGGCGAAGCGGTATGGCGCGCGGAATATGATGAATGGGGCAATCAACTGCTGGAGGATAACCCGAAAAATCTGCAACAGCTTATCCGGTTGCCGGGGCAGCAGTATGATAAGGAAACCGGGCTGTACTATAATCGGTACCGTTACTATGATCCGTCACAGAAGAGGTATATCACGCAGGATCCGATAGGGCTGAGAGGTGGGTTAAATTTATATAGTTATCCGCTAAATCCGATTGCAGAGATAGACCCCTTAGGTTTAGCGACTTGTATGTACAGTATAACGATAGGTATGCTTTCATGTGTTTCAGATATACCAAATGCTAATAATATCCATGATGTGTTGAATATACCCGTTGCATCTGGGAACAATGGTAATAACATGCAATGTAAAAACAACCCCGATTGTAAACATTTAGCTAATAGGGGGCCAATCCCTCAAGGATTATGGACGTGGAATGTCAATGGACCAGGTGCCAGTAATACTAAGCCTAATGGAACCAGACTGATTCCCTCTAATGATACAGAGACCTATGGTCGAAGTGGTTTCTTAACACATAGTTGTTTGAATGCATTTGGGCCATCATTAGGTCCAAGATTTTGTTCTGAGGGCTGTATTACTGGCTCCTCGGTGGATATGGAAAAATTAAATGAGATATTGGCCGCTGAACCTGATAGTACATTAACTGTAACGGATTAATGAATATGAGATTATTTTTTTATTTTTTCTGTTTTTATTGTTTTTTTCTACTGCGACTCTGGCGGAATTGAGATTGCGTGAGTTAAAAATGGCTGAAAACACTATATTGTGGGAGAGAATATCTGCAAGCACAAAGGAAGGTAGAGAAGCTTGTGGGCATAGTTCTTTTGCGTGCAAAGATTCAGATGCTGAACTTGGATTAGCCTATATAGCAGTAAATAATGATCGAGCGTCTCTTAATTCATTGTCAAGGATAATGCAATATAAAATAGATGCTGGCCTTTCTGAGTTATATACATGTTATCTATTAGAAAAAGGTGGGCGTATAAAACCTTTTTTAAAAAAATTAAATGTGAAGCAACTTGAAGATGATTGTATTAAAGAAGTAATGTATATAAAAAAAACGAACTCACCCAGATTCTCTGATTTAAATATCAAACACATATGTAGTGATGAAAATAATATGCAATGGAGGATTGATGATACGATTAATTATATTAATAAATCAGTTAAGTGTATGAAGGAATAATGAAATGCATCAAGTCCGATTTGCCATAAATTGATTAGTCATCTGTCATGGTAACTGTATAGTGAAGATTGAAATTGTATTGCAATAGGAACTGGTACCACGGACCGGTACAAGGGATGTATATCATGCAGGACCCGATTGGTCTGGAGGGAGGAGGGAAGCTTTATCAATATCCCTCAGATCTGATTTTAAATATAGATCCGTTGGGGCTTGAAAAAATATTGCTACCATCCCCAAACAGATAGTCGCAAGCCAGAGTTATGTTATTGATCCTATAACTAAAGGAATAGTTGAAAGCTTTGCAGTTGACTCTAGAGGAAATACAATGGCAATTCCTACAGGAGGCAAAGTGATTGGATATCCACCCAAAAGAGAACCTCAATTAAGTATTAATACTGTTTATGACAATGATTCTAATATTTATAGATTGGATTTTCAGGGACATTCTGGTAATAAAACTCCTCATGGTCATGCACATTTAAAAGGGAGAGGCCCTCATAATACTGGTCAAGGGTACTCATTAGATATTAATGGAGACATTGTAGATGCAGCTAGTAAAGCTGCGCATTTTTATAATGTAAAAGCAATAGGTATATTGTCATTTTTTTCACCATTTATTCATATGTCTACTTTTGGTAGCTGTAAAAAAGGAAGCATTGGACAGTGTTTTTGTGCTATGAGCAAAGAAATAGAGTATAATATAGATCAGAACAATGCAGATACTCTTTGTGGTTATACAAACCTGATTTGAAGGAGGTAGCATATGATCAATGAAGTTTATCTTGGCGACAGATCGATCCTTGGGGTTGAAATAGATAGCTGGAAATGTGAGGTGAGGATAAAAATAAGTGCTATGTCATTTCTCTTCCAATCAGGTTATAACAAAAAAGATTGGGATGAATCTGATAATATTAAAAATGGTTATATTGTTTTTTCTGATGTTCTATATTTTGAATCATCTCCACCAGGAATGATGCCTGGAGATTATATCGTAGAAAATCATTTAGAGGAAACTGATGGTGTTATTAGTTTTACTATTGTTTCAGTTGGGCGACCATATAGTGATGAAGTAAATACATTAATAATAAAATGCCGAAAGAGTTGGATTGAGGATGAATTTAAGCGGCGGGTTACCAGAATGAGGTGAGACGCTGGAGTAAGGGCGGTATATTTACGACCGCTAGATGGGTAAACGGGTGTGGAAACGTGAGTCAGTCTACTGGAATGAGACGCGGATAAAATTATCGCGCCATCCGGAGACGACTTGGTACGGATGGGATGGCGACCGGCTGACGACAACGCAGACGCAGGCAGCCCGTATCCAGACAGTTTATCATCAGGAGAGTTTTACGCCGCTGCTGCGCATTGAAACGGAAATGCTTTAAATCAAATGTGGAATGGCGGAGATTTTATTTTTAGTGATATATATCTGTGGCAACGAATGCAGAGATTCTAACCGAAGGCCGTGGTCTGTTATCCACAATAGGTATAAATGTCGCCGGGTATTCAATCAGTAATATGACTAAAGGCTCTGCTCCAACAACGGAAGGTGCTGTTGTAACGTCATTGAGAACAATAACTGGTTTTGGAACAACTAAAGCATTAGGAGCTACGGTTGGTAGTAATATTGCCACGGGAGTTAGGGCTGTCGTAACTGAAGCTACAACGAGTAAAACTAATGAAACACTTGATAATTAGAAGGTGTTAAATGAATCTAAAAAGCAATTCATATATATTTCTGCTGGGTTCAATCTTGAAATGCTGCATTGCTTTTACTCTTGCTCTTTATTTGGCACTGTTGGGTATTTCAATTTTTCATATGTTAAATAGCAGTATTTTTTATTTTGATTTTCGCGGTGAGTTGATGTTCTTCCTTAAAAAAGGGTTGTTTTTTGGCGTAATATTTGGCATAGGCGAGTGGGCAATGCGAAAAGCAAAGGAGAGTGAGAAACATAAAAAATAAATCTGGGTTATTAAAAGAAAAGACAATTTCAGGAAAAGTTTTGGTGTGCTGTATTCATTAATTGCGGGAAGAGTCAGCTGTTTGAATAGCGGGAGTGGCGGAGGTGTTTTAGGCGCTGGAATCGGAACGATAGTGAGTGGCGCTTTAGGTAAAATACCTTTTTTATCAAATGGTTTTGGTGATTTTGCTACGGGGTTAGTATCTGAAGGTACGGGCGATAATATAGGGAAGGCTTTGAATAAAAATGATGAAAATAATTGATTTTATTTTTTTTAGAAAACGTAACATTGTTAATGTGAAGTTTTTTGTAATTTCATACATTATATCCGTATTATTTGTTTCTATCGTTATAGTCATAATAGTTGGGATATTGAATTATTTAAATGGAAAGGGTGTTTATTATAACAGTGGTTTCATTGAAAAAACTTTTAAAATGATATCTATAGCCGGTTTTTTTACAATATTATATAATATATTTACGATTTTTTCAGATAGAAAGAAAATTAAAGAGTTAATATTGCGATTTGAGCAAGAGTACAATGATGGTTCTTTGATTGACTATTCATTTGTAAAAATTATGAATGAGAAAGAAATTTTCAATGTGTTAGAAAAAACCAAATTGAAAAGAAAGCATGAGGGAAAATTAAATTCTTTAGATATTCTTTCTATCACTGCTACAGTGATGGGTATAAATATAAAGAGAATGGAATATCGTGTCCTATGTCATTTTTCATATTCTTCTGGAAAAAGTGAAAGAGTTATATTTGAGTTTTATACCATAAATAATGGGGGTCTGAAATTACAGGAAATAATATACTCAATTGAAGTGAAAAATGCCGAGTTATAAATACCTGCTACAAAGATCATTATGCAAATGCTGGCATAAATGCTGGATCAGCAACCGGGACATTACAGAGAGCCGGTATATCTATGATGCAACGGGCAGGAGGGTGTGCCGGATGGTATGGCATTGTAAGCGCCGGGCGACAAATACGCTTTATGAGGAATACGGCGACATGCCGCGCCAGCCGGAGACGACCTGGTACGGATGGGATGGCGACCGGCTGACGGCAATGCAGACGCAGGCAGCCCGTATCGAGACAGCCTATCATCCGGGGAGTTTTACGCTGCTGCTGCGTATTGAAACGGAAACCGCAACGCTGGTCAGAACGTATCGCAGGAGCCTGGCGGAAAAACTTCAGCAGGATAACGGCTGGCGGGTGGTTGCCGTCTAATTTTGGGGAGGCTTTGGGGAAGAAAGTAATTCCCCAATAAATCAATCGATTATCAAAATGAGCGTCTGGCCACCAGCCAGACGCCAATCACCAGCAGTACCGCACCACAAACCGGACCCGCCAGCTCCCGCCACGTCACGCCGTGACTTCTGATGACATCCAGTACCAGCCCGCCAATTAACTGACTGGCGACCAGCACGGCGATAGTGGTGGCCGCGCCGACGTACTGATAGCCGCTGATGCTGGCAAAAACAAAAAACGAACCCAGCAGGCCGGGGATGAGCGTCCACCAGCGCACGTTCGCCGCCAGTTCACTGAAGCCGGCGAAGCCGTGTTTGATCAGCAGAATACTGACAAACAGCACGATGCCGACCAGCGAGTTAAGCAGCATGGCGATCAGTACCGTGGACGAGGACTGGGTGATCCGCACCATCAGCGTGTTTTGCACCACCAGCCCGATGCCCGCTGCCACCAGAAAGGTGAGGGTCAGCGTCTGGTTCATGCGACGCCGTCCGGATCGCTGCGCTGGTCCAGCTGAAGTTGCATAAACGTCAGATCCAGCCAGCGGCCAAATTTGGTGCCGACCTGCGGCATCTGCCCGGTAGTGACGAAGCCGAGTTTGCTGTGCAGGTGCAGCGATGCCTGATTTTGCGATTCAATACCCGCCACCATCACGTGTTTGCCGATACGTTGCGCCTCAACGATTAGCTGTGCCAACAGCTCGCGGCCCAGCCCTTTGCCCTGATGATCGGGATGGACATACACCGAATGTTCGACGGTATGGCGGAATCCATCAAACGCGCGCCAGTCGCCAAATGAGGCATAGCCGGTAACCACGCCATCTTCTTCACTCACCAGCACCGGGTAGCCCGCCAGCTTGCGCGCCTCGAACCAGGCGATACGGTTATCCACCTCTACCGTTTTATCATTCCAGATGGCGGCGGTGTGCAGCACCGCGTGGTTATAAATTTCAGCAATGGCCGCGCAGTCATCCTGACAGGCGTAACGAAGAGACATTTTGTACCTCAACTGTTGTACACTATAGTAGTACGATATTATTACAATACTGTACGCAGGGTTGTCATTCTTTTTTATATTGAACCGTGGAGCGCCATGAATACCCCCGAAGACACGATTAATCAGCGCATCAGCATCCGCATTCGTATCGAGCGCGAATCGCGTAGCTGGTCGCTCAGCGATCTGGCCGAGCGGGCGGGCGTGTCGCGGGCGATGATCCACAAAATCGAGCGCGGGGAGAGTAGCCCCACGGCGACGTTACTCGGGCGGTTGTCCGGCGCGTTTGGCATTAGTATGTCAACGCTCATCGCCAGGGCAGAGATGCAGGAAGGCAAGCTGTTACGGCTGGAGAATCAGCCGGTGTGGCACGATCCACAAACCGGCTATTTGCGCCGCCATGTTTCTCCCCGCAGCGATCTCCCCATCGATCTGGTGCAAATCGAACTGCCCGCCGGGAGCGACGTCCCGATGCCCGCCTCATCTTATGCGCTGGCGCGTCAGTTAATCTGGCTACAGCAGGGGGAACTGGTGTTTGTTGAAGGCGATACCCGCCACGACATGCGTGCGGGAGACTGCCTTGAACTGGGGCCGCCTAACGACTGTCGGTTTATCAATGAATCATCAGTACCCTGCATTTATCTGGTGGTGCGCTTAAACCCTTCTGCCGCGTAAAGTAAAGCGATGCTCCCGTTCACGGTCTAGTATCAAGGGATGCATTTAACCAGAAGGAGCGATCTATGAGTCAACAACCGCAACGTAACCGCCGCTGGGTCCTCGCCTCGCGCCCGCACGGCGCGCCGGTCGCCGAAAACTTTCGCCTTGAAGAAGATCAGGTTCCCACGCCTGGAGAAGGGCAACTGCTGCTGCGCACCGTTTACCTTTCACTCGATCCCTATATGCGCGGGCGCATGAGCGATCAGCCCTCCTATTCTCCGCCGGTGGAGATTGGCGCGGTGATGGTGGGGGCCACCGTCAGCCGGGTTGAACAATCCAGCCATCCTGATTTTTCAGAAGGGGACTGGGTGCTCGGCTACAGCGGCTGGCAGAAATATGAGATTTCCGAAGGGGAAGGGTTGGTCAAACTTGACGACAGTATCCCGCAGCGCTCCTGGGCGCTGGGTGTGCTGGGAATGCCGGGCTTCACCGCTTATATGGGGCTGCTGGATATCGGTCGTCCGAAAGAGGGTGAAACGCTGGTGGTGGCCGCCGCGACCGGGCCGGTGGGCGCGACGGTAGGGCAGATCGGCAAGCTGAAGGGCTGTCGGGTGATTGGCGTGGCGGGCGGTAGTGAAAAATGTCGTCATGCCAAAGAGGTACTCGGTTTTGATGAATGTCTCGATCACCGTGCGGAAGACTTCGCCGACCAGCTCGCCGCCGCCTGTCCTGATGGTATTGATATTTATTATGAAAACGTCGGCGGCAAGGTTTTTGATGCGGTGCTGCCGCTGTTCAACACCTCCGCTCGCGTGCCGGTCTGCGGTCTGGTAAGCGGTTATAACGCCACCGATCTGCCGGAAGGGCCGGATCGGCTGTCATTGCTGATGGGCACGATCCTCAAAAAACGGATGCGGGTGCAGGGTTTTATCATCGCCCAGGATTACGCTCACCGTATCGATGAATTCCAGCAGCAAATGGGCGAATGGGTGAAAGCGGAAAAAATCCACTACCGTGAAGAGATCACCGAAGGGCTGGAGAATGCGCCGCAGACCTTTATTGGTATGCTGGAGGGCAAAAACTTCGGCAAAGTCGTGATTCAGGTTTCTGCCGAAAGCTAAGCGACGCTTACGCCGTGCAACGTTGCACGGCGTAGTGTGATCCGGCTCCCGTTCTACGGCCATGATGGTGTTTTTGCCTCTGTGAGGCTGAATTAACCCCTTTCCCTGCCGATAACAAGACACGCTATCGATTTGTCACTTGTTATCCAGGGAGCACGGGATGTCCGGTTTTCGCCAACGATTACGCAATATCACGATCAGTAAAAAACTCGCCATGGGGTTTGGCGTGGTGCTCTTGCTGGTAGCTATCGCTACCACGCTAAGCGTGCTGCGCTTTCGCGAAATACGCGATGTCTATGAAAAAACCAATCTGATTTACAACATTAATATTGAAGTGTTTCAGGCCAAAATTAACCGTCTGAAATACTTCTACAGCAGCGATGAAAAATCAGGTCAGGTGATGGCGGATTACGTCGATCATGCACTACAACTTACCGCCACGGCGCAACAGCTTGAGTGGACACCCGCAGAAAAAGCTGTCATCGACACGATGGGCGGTCATCTTGACGCGTTTAAAACCAGCGTTGCGGCAATGCAGAAATCAACGGCCAATCTGTTGGCCCTGAGGGGCGCGCTGGATCAGGCGGGCACGGAAGATCTTCAGCCTCGTTATGCCGCGCTTATTCGTACGCCGCTTGAGGATACTGCGCTTAGCTATCAACTTTATGATGTGTTGTTTGCGCTAGGCAACCTGCGCGACCGGGCGCTGGCGCTACGTTTTAGCGCCAGTCAGGAGGCGCGTGACGCGCTGGAAAAACAGTCTGCGGCGACGCAAAGCGCGCTTGAGAGCCTGAAGCCGCAACTGCCTGAGGCGGCGCAAACACAGCTTCAGTCGCTGTGGGAAGAGAGCACCAGCTACCGCGACAACAGTTTGTACTATTACCAGGCTGTGCAGGATCTTAAAGCCACAGAAGATAACGTTAAAACGGCGGGCGACCGTTCCAGCGCCTCAATTAAAGAAATTATCGCACTGGTGAAAGCGCATAACGACAGCCTTGCCAATACCTCAGCGACCATCACCGCGCTGGTGGGGCTGATTGCTATTCTGCTGGGGATTGCGGTCTCGTGGTGGGTAACGCGACAAATCACCCGCCCGGTTCGCGAGAATCTCCACCTTGCAGAGCGCATTGCCAGCGGCGATTTAAGCGCCAATATTCAGGCCCGCAGTCAGGATGAGTTCGGTAAACTCACCTCCGCGATGGGCGTGATGAACAGCAAACTGCGTTCAATGATTGGTGAAGTACGCCACAGCGTCACTCGCGTCACCAGCGCCGCCTCGGAAATTGCCGATGGTAATACCGATCTCTCATCGCGTACCGAGCAGCAAGCCGCCGCGGTAGTGCAGACCGCCGCCAGTATGGAGCAGCTTACCGCCACGGTAAAAAACAACGCCGATAACGCCCGTCACGCCAGCAAACTGGCGGCGGAAGCCTCGCAGACTGCCAGTCAGGGCGGCAACGTGATGCGCGATATGGTGGCGACGATGGGTGATATTAATACCAGCTCGCGCAAAATCGCCGATATTACTGCGGTGATCAACAGCATCGCGTTTCAGACCAATATACTGGCGCTCAACGCGGCGGTGGAAGCGGCACGCGCTGGCGAGCAGGGGCGCGGATTTGCGGTGGTCGCCAGCGAAGTGCGCAGCCTTTCACAACGCAGTTCGCAGGCGGCAAAAGATATCGAACATCTTATCGCTGAGTCAGTGTCGCGCATAGATACCGGCAGTCATCTGGTGGTCAAAGCCGGGCAAACGATGGAGCAGGTGGTGCATTCCGTGACCCGGGTGAACGATATTATGGGTGAGATCTCCTCGGCCTCGGAAGAGCAGAGCCGGGGCATCGAGCAGATCGCCCGCGCGGTATCGGAACTGGATAGCACCACGCAGCAAAATGCCTCGCTGGTGAGTGCCTCGTCGCTGGCGGCGGGATCGCTGGAAGAGCAGGCCAGGGTGCTGGAAGAGCTGGTTGCCGCATTCCGTCTGGATGACAGCGTTCGCGTTCAGCGCTCGGCACGTCAGCCGGTATTAGCGGCTGGGGGATTAGCGGAAGGAAACTGGACAACATTCTGAGCAAACGCCCGGCGGCGCAGGTCGCCGGGCGAAATAACCGATCAGAACTGCCAGGCAACGGATAAGCCGACGCCGTAATTGCGGCCCGGGGCCGGTTCGTAGTAGCGACCGTTGGATTCATTCACGATCACCGATCCGACATATTCGCGATCGAATAAATTATCCACCCGGCCAAAAATATCCATCATCCAGTGACCGTAATTAAATTTATAGCCGGTGTTCAGGCCCACTACCGTCCATGACGGCGCTTTCGCCGTATTCTCATCATCCGCCATAATGTCGCTCATATAGCGAATATCACTTCCGGCATACCAGCCCGTTTCCGGCTCATATCCCAGCGAGGCAAAGCCCATATTCCGCGCGATGCCCGGAATACGGTTGCCGTTACAGTCGTTCGCGCCGCAGGCATTGGTTCGATAAGTGGCATCAAGCCAGGTCCACGAGGCTTTAGCACGCCAGTTTTCGGCAAACTGTTGATCGAGGGAGAGTTCAGCCCCCTGACGGCGAGTTTTGCCCGCGTTTTTGTAACTGGTGCGTCCGCCGCTGCTGGCATCCGCCACGATCTCATCGTCGGTATCGGTCTGGAATAGCGCGGCGGTAATCAGGCCATTGCCGACGCGGGTTTTACTGCCGATCTCCACGGTGTCATTGGTAGAGGGCTTGAGGTTGAAATTCAGCCCGCTTTGATTATCGGAACGGTAAGAGAGCTCGTTGATGGTCGGCGTTTCAAAACCGCGTCCGGCGGAGAGGTACACATTCCACGCGTCAGTGACGGCATATTTAAGCGATCCTGCCGGTAGCCATTTATGGTAACTGGCATCGCCGCTGTCATCGCCGTTGGCGGCGGTAATGTAGTGATCGTTGGAGTCAAACCACACGGAGCTATAACGCACACCCGCGTCCAGCGACAATTTCTCGGTCAACTGCCAGGTGCTTTGCAGGTAAGGGTCGAGGTTCCACATCAGGTTACGTTCATCACGGCGCAACGCGCCTTTCTGTCCATACTCCGGCGCGCCGTTGACCATCACAAAGTTCTCATAACCTTTGCGGTTCTCACTCATGTTTTCGTAATCAAGGCCGGTGGTGAAGGTCACAGGAACCAGCCATTCGCCGCGATGGGTCCAGCGGGTATCGATGCCCTGATAGTTGCGGTTGAGGCTGATGACGCCCCCGGCATGGTTCGGATTGAGCTGCGGGGCGCGCGGAATGGACTGATACTGTGTGGTTTCACGCTCGCCCGCATACATCATGACGCTGAGATCGTCATCGGCGCTAAGCTGGCGCTCATAGCGTAATCCGGCCTGGGTTTGTTTCGTATCCTTACGGGTATTGTACTGATCGCCGCGCGGCGACTGGCGCGGATTATCATGCCATTCCGCGCTGCTCAGACCGCCAGGATCGTTAGCCTTAATATCGACGCTGTTCAGCAGCAGAGTTAGCTTACTCACCTCATCAATACGCACGCCCAGTTTGGCATTGGCGAGATTTTTACGCGCCCCGCTGTGATCGCGATAGCCGTGGGTGGCAAAACGGCTGGTGGAGACGGTGTAATCCACATCGCCTGCCTGGGTGCCATCGCCGGTCGCCCCGGTCGCTTTCAGGCCGTAGCGCCAGCTACCGAAACTGCCGTAATAGCTGCTGGCTTCAATGGTGGTGGGCTGTTCGCCGGTTTGGGTGGTGACATTCATCACGCCGCCGGAGGAGTTGCCGTACAACGCCGAGAAGGGACCGCGAAGGACATCCACACTCTCTACGCTGTTGATATCAATATTGGACGTTTGCCCCTGACCGTCCGGCATGGTGGCGGGAATACCGTCCACATACAGCCGCAGGCCGCGCACGCCATAAGTGGAGCGCGAACCAAAACCGCGTATCGATAATTGCAGATCCTGCGCGTAGTTCTGCCGGTTCTGCACCTGCAACCCCGGTACTGCCCCCAGCGATTCGGAAAGGTTCACCCGCGGCGCGGCGTGGCGCATCTCCTCGCCATTGACCACGCTCACGGCGGCAGGGGTGTCCAGTTCGGACACGGCGTGGGGAGCGGCGGTAACAATCAGGGTCTGATCGTCTGCGGCGACGGACAGGGTGGGGAGGGCCATAACAGGTAATAACAGTACCGGAAATGCGGTCTGACGGGCGATCGGGATTTTCATTAAAGAGACTCTTACAGGCGAACATAAGTGAACAAACGCCGTTATGTTAAAGCTTTTGTAAATAATTGAAAATCAAAACGGCACGTTACGTTAAATGCAAGTATAGGAAGTAAATCAGTTTTTGCCGGAAAGGTAAAAATTAACACTCCACATTCAACAAAATAATGATTATTATTCGCATCTAAAATAAGGGCGGAACGATGAGTTTGCCCGTGGAAGCCTGTGAAGTAGTACTAACATTGCTTATCAAAGGGAGTCGTTATGTCTTTACGTCAACTGTCCGCGCCGCGTCTGCGCCATTCCATTCTGTTTGCCTCTCTGCTGCTGGCGGGGTCGTTTACTGTACACGCTGCCGATGAGATGTTGCGCAAGGCGGTCGGCAAGGGTGCGTATGAAATGGCCCTCAGCCCGCAGGAAAATGCGCTATGGGTTGCCACGTCACAAAGCCGCAAAACGGATAAAGGCGGCGTGATCTACCGTCTCGATCCGACCACGCTTGAAATCACGCAGTCAATTCATAACGATCTCAAACCGTTTGGCGCAGCGATCGACAATCAAACCGGCACGCTATGGTTTGGCAATACCACCAATGGCGCGGTCACGGCGGTCGATGCCAAAACCGGCGAGGTAAAAGGCCGGCTGGTGCTGGATGCGCGTAAACGCTCTGAAACCGTGCGCCCGCTTCAGCCGCGTGAGCTGACTGTTGATGAAACCACCAATACCGTTTACATCACCGGGCTGGGTAAAGAGAGCGTCGTGTGGGTGGTGGATGGAAAAACGCTGAAGCTGAAAACCACCATTACCAATACCGGCGCAATGGGCACGGGTCTGGCGCTGGATACCGGGGCGAAACGCCTTTATGTCACCAACGCGGACGGCGAGTTGATTACCATTGATACCGCCAGCAATAAGATCCTGTCGCGTAAAAAGCTGCTGGATGATGGCAAGGATCATATGTTCCTCAACATCAGTCTGGATGTAAAAGGACATCGCGCGTTTATTACCGATTCAAAACAGCCGCAGGTGCTGGTGGTGGATAGCCGTGATGGTAAGGTGATTGAAAAAATCGACGCACCAGAATCGCTGGCGGTGTTGTTTAACCCGGTGCGTGATGAAGCATACGTGACCCACCGTAAGGCGGGGAAAGTCAGCGTCGTGGATGCGAAAAGTTATAAAGTGGTGAAGACCTTCGACACGCCGACCTTCCCGAATAGCCTGGCGTTGTCCGCCGATGGCCAGACGCTGTACGTGACCGTGAAACAGGAATCTACCCGTGAGAAAGAAGCGACCCAGCCGGATGACGTGATCCGTATTGCGTTGTAAACGTTAGCGCCGTACCCCGGATGCCCGGTGGCGCTGCGCTTACCGGGCCTACGGTTATGATGTAAAGCACTGATATTGTGGATTTTGTAGGCCGGGTAAGGCGAAGCCGCCACCCGGCATTATCCGGTATGAGCCCAGCGCCGTACCCCGGATGCCCGGTGGCGCTGCGCTTACCGGGCCTACGGTTATGATGTAAGGCGCTGATATTGTGGATTTTGTAGGCCGGGTAAGGCGAAGCCGCCACCCGGCATTGTCCGGTATGGGCCCAGCGCCGTATCCCGGCTGCCCGGTGGCGCTGCGCTTACTGGGCCTACGGTTATGATGTAAAGCGCTGATATTGTGAATTTTGTAGGCCGGGTAAGGCGAAGCCGCCACCCGGCATTATCCGGTATGGGCCCAGCGGCGTACCCCGGATGCCCGGTGGCGCTGCGCTTACCGGGCCTACGATTGTGATGTAAATCGCTGATATTGTGAGTTTTGTAGGCCGAGTAAGGCGAAGCCGCCACCCGGCAAAATGCGTTGCCAGGGCTGGCAACGCGGATATTCACATTATTTTGTTAGCGTTTCATTGCCCGGTGCAAGGCTGTGGATCGCCTGCACGCGTTTACGCACGCCAAACCATCCTGCGACCAGCAGCACGGCAATCAGCGGAATGGAACCGATGGTGTACGTGCCATTCGGGTAATCAAACGCCATCAGCACCAGCACGCTCAGCAGGAACAGCAGGGTGAGCCAGGAGGTGAACGGTGCGCCGGGCATTTTAAAGCCGACGTCAGGCGTTTTTCCTTCGTTAATTGCCTTGCGTAGGCGCATCTGGCAGACCACGATGAATCCCCACGACGCAATAATGCCCAGCGACGCGACGTTAAGCACAATCTCAAACACCTGCGATGGCACCAGATAGTTCAGGAACACCCCGATCACATAGATGAACAGCGTTGCCAGAATACCGGCGTAAGGCACATGCTGGCGGCTCATTTTCGACATAAACTTCGGCGCGGACCCGCCCATCGACATCGAACGCAAAATGCGCCCGGTGCTATACAGACCTGAATTAAGACTGGAAAGCGCCGCCGTCAGCACCACAACATTCATAATGCTGCCGATATACGGCACACCGAGCTTTGAGAAGAAGGTGACAAACGGGCTTTGCCCCGCCTGGTAGGCGTTCCACGGCAGCAGCAGCACCAGCAGTACCACCGAACCCACGTAGAACAGGCCGATACGCCAGATCACGCTGTTGATCGCTTTTGGCACCATCGTCTGCGGATCTTTACATTCACCCGCCGCCGTTCCTACCAGCTCAATAGAGGCAAAGGCGAAGACCACGCCCTGTACCAGCACCAGCGCGGGCAGAAGGCCGTGCGGGAAGAAGCCACCGTTATCGGTGATTAAGTGAAAGCCTGTTGCGCCGCCATCCAGCGGTTTGCCGCTGCCGAGAAACACGGTGCCGACGACAAGGAAGATCACAATGGCCAGCACTTTGATCAGCGCAAACCAGAACTCCATTTCGGCGAACCATTTCACGCCGATCATGTTCATGGTGCCGACAATGGCCAGCGCACCGAGGGCAAACACCCACTGTGGCACATCACCAAACGCGCCCCAGTAATGCATATACAGCGCCACGGCGGTGATATCGACGATACCGGTCATCGCCCAGTTGACGAAGTACATCCAGCCCGCCACGTAAGCCGCTTTTTCCCCGAGAAACTCGCGCGCATATGAAACGAAACTGCCGCTGGAGGGACGATGGAGCACCAGTTCGCCCAGTGCACGTAGAATAAAGAAAGAGAAGATGCCGCAAACCAGATAGACGATTGCCAACGAAGGCCCGGCCATTTGCAAACGGGCTCCAGCCCCTAAAAACAAACCGGTGCCGATAGCGCCGCCGATAGCGATCATCTGTACCTGACGGTTGCCCATCGCTTTGTGGTATCCCTCTTCATGCGAGTTCAACCACCGGCGTTTGGCAGCGCGCTGCTCCGCCGACGTGTGATGTGTTGTGTTCATGTATTTTCCTGTTTTTCCTGTCCAAATCCTGCAAGGATTGCCGATGCCTTTCCAGGCATGCCGTCCGGTCCTTCTCATTATTCTGATGTAGAGATAACACCGGAGGGGGCGAAGCATCCTACACTCATCTGAACGATGCCGTAAAGCCAGCCAGCCGTTGAAAAACGTAATGGTCTGCGAAGATGGGAAGAACGTGGAGGCAATCTTCCGCTGTATAGGTGAACCGCGTCAGCAACAACGCGTTTTCTGCATTATGACGCCGATTCAGTGAGAAAAAACGTTAACTTCCCGAAGATCAGCCTGCGCTCACCGGGAAGGCGCGGGGGGTATTTCTGTTTTTCAGTAGTACAAATGTAAATAAATTGTTTCTCATCAGCGGCGCGGGATTTTAATAATGCAGGTATGTCCTTGAACATGAGCCTGCAAAATGTCCTATCAATTGAGCATCCTGGATAAGAGTCCACTGGCGGAGGGAGAAAACGCCACTCAGGCGCTAACTCGCACTTTAACACTGGCGCAACATGCTGAAGCGTGGGGCTACCATCGTTTCTGGATAGCCGAGCATCATAATACTGGCCAACTGGCAAGCCCGTCGCCGGAGCTGGTTATCGCCTGGATTCTCGGGCAAACCCGCCACATTCGCGTCGGTTCCGGTGGCGTGATGCTGCAACACTACAGCCCGTATAAAGTGGCGGAAAACTTTAACCTGCTGGCGTCCATCGCGCCGGGGCGGGTGGATTTGGGCGTCGGTAAAGCGCCAGGCGGTCTGCCTAATTCTACCCGCGCGCTCCAGCAGGCGGTGGACCCGGCACAAAAAGGGCGTTTTGACGATCAGCTGGCGCAACTGGATAACTGGCTGTCGCTCACCGGAGCGGAAGATGAGGCAAGCGTACTGGCAACGCCAGTCCCGCCGCAGCGGCCGCAGGGTTTTCTGCTGGGTGCCAGCGTGCAGAGTGCGCGGCTGGCGGCATCGCTGGACTGGGATTTTGTTTTTGCCGCTCATCTTAACGGTGATATAGCGTTATTACGTGAAGTAATTACCGGCTGGCGCGCCCTGAGCCGCCGTCCGGTGATTGTCGCGGTGCAGGCGATTGTCGCTGACGATAGCGCCCGTGCGGCGAAACTGGCGGAGCAGGTGGAAGCCTGGGGCGTGGAGCTGGAAAACGGCCAGCGCGTGACCGTCAGCAGCGAGGCGCAGGCGCTCGCCTTTGCGCGTCAGGCCGGAAGCCCGCCGGTACACATCGCCCGTCGCGCTTCTTCGCTACTTCACGGGAGGGCGGAGCAGGTTGTCGATCGCCTTAATGCGCTGCACGCTGAGTTTGCGATTGATGAATTTATTATTGATACGCCCGTCGCCGAAGGCGATGCGCGCATTAACTCGCTGCGCCTGCTGGCGGAAGCACGAACCGCGGATGAGGTGCTGCCATGAGTTTTAGCCAGCAGTTAATTGACTGGCGGCGCGAACTCCACCAGCACCCTGAACTTTCTCTCGAAGAAGTGGCGACCACCGCCAGACTACGGGACTGGCTACAGAGCGGCGGTATCCGCCTGCTGCCATACGATCTCAAAACTGGCGTGGTGGCAGAGATTGGTCACGGGGAGAAAGCCATTGCGTTGAGGGCAGATATTGATGCGCTGCCGATTGATGAAGTGAGCAGCCTACCGTTCCGTTCGCAGAATACGGGCGTGATGCACGCCTGCGGCCATGACGTACACACCAGCGTGATGCTTGGCGCGGCGCTGCTGCTGAAAGAGAAAGAAGCCGAATTACCGGGCCGGGTGCGCGTTCTCTTTCAGCCCGCTGAGGAAAATTTTGGCGGCGCGAAGGCATTGATCCGCGCAGGCGTGCTGGACGGTATCTCGGCAATTTTCGGCATGCATAATGAACCTGGCCTGCCGGTGGGCCATTTCGCAACCCGCGGCGGGGCTTTCTATGCCAATGTTGATCGTTTCGTGATCCGCGTGACAGGTAAAGGCGCGCACGCCGCGCGACCGCACGAAGGTCGCGATGCGATCCTGCTTGCCAGCCAACTGGTGACTGCACTACAGAGCGTCGCTAGCCGTGAAGTCAATACGCTGGATTCCGTGGTGCTGAGCGTCACGCGCATTCAGGGCGGCAATACCTGGAATGTGCTGCCGGAGAGCGTAGAGCTGGAGGGCACGCTGCGTACTCACCGTATAGAGGTTCAGCAGCGCGTGAAGGCGCGAGTCAGCGAGATCGCCGCCGGGTTTGCCCAAGCATTCGGCGCGCAAATCGATGTGATTTGGTACGCCGGGCCGACGGCGCTGGTTAACGACGAGCGCTGGGCAACATTTACGCATGAGGTCGCAGAACGATCCGGCTATCACACCAGCTATGCAGATCTGCATATGGGCGGTGAAGATTTCGCCGTCTATCTCCAGCACATTCCCGGCGCGTTTGTCAGTATCGGCAGCGCCAGCGAATTCGGTCTGCATCATCCGGCATTTAACCCGGACGAAGCGCTGATCGCGCCCGCGGCACACTATTTTGCCGCGCTGGCGGAACAGGCATTACATCATATCTAACTTATTTCTAAGCAGGGGAAGGGGTAATTATGTCCGCTAAACGGCAACTACGTCTTGGCACTATTTTACACGGCGCGTCGGGAAATATGTCAGCCTGGCGTCATCCGGCGGCGCTAGCAGACTCCAGCATCAATTTTGAATTCGTAAAGCAGACGGCATTAAAAGCGGAAGAGGGGAAACTCGACTTTTTATTTGTCGCCGACGGTTTATATATTAATGAAAAATCGATCCCGCATTTTCTTAACCGTTTTGAGCCACTGACCGTGCTTTCCGCGCTGGCAAGCATCACCCGGCATCTGGGACTGGTGGGGACGATTTCCACCTCCTACAGCGAGCCTTTTACCACTGCCCGCCAGTTTGCCAGCCTCGATCATCTCAGCAACGGTCGCGCGGGCTGGAACGTAGTGACCTCGCCGCTGGAGGGATCGGCGAAAAATTTCTCCCGTGCTCAGCATCCGGAACACGCGCTGCGCTACCGCATTGCCGATGAATATCTCGACGTGGTGAAGGGATTATGGGATTCGTGGGAAGAGGACGCCTTTGTGCGCAATAAAAAGAGCGGGCAATTTTTTGACCCATCGAAGCTGCACACCCTTAACCATCACGGCGATTTTTTCCAGGTCGCCGGACCGTTGAATATTGGCCGTACTCCGCAGGGCCGACCGATTATCTTTCAGGCTGGGGCGTCGGAAGATGGCAAAAAGCTGGCGGCACGTCACGCGGACGCTATTTTCACCCATCATGAAACGCTGGAAGAAGCGCAGGCGTTTTACCAGGATGTAAAGCATCAACTGGAAGGGTATGACCGTCACCCGGACGCGCTGCATATTTTCCAGGGCGTGAGCGTTATTATCGGCGACGATGCCGACGATGTGGAGCAGCAGTATCAGACCACCGCCGCGCTGGTCACGATTAACGATGCGCTTAACTATCTTGGGCGCTATTTCGAACATCACGACTTCAGCCAGTATCCGCTGGACGCCCCCTTCCCGGACATCGGCGATCTCGGTCAGAACAGCTTTCGCAGCACGACCGATGAAATCAAACGCAACGCCCGCGAGCGTCAATTGACGCTGCGTCAGGTCGCGCTGGAAGCCGCCAGCCCGCGCCCGCGTTTCTCCGGCACCGCCCAGGAAGTGGCCGATGGGCTACAGCACTGGTTTGAGGCGCGCGGGGCGGACGGTTTTATTATTCAGGGTGGCACGCCCGATACCTTCCCACGCTTTGTTGATCGCGTGGTGCCGATTTTACAGACGCGCGGCCTGTTCCGTCAGGACTACCCCGGCAACACGCTGCGCGAGAGCTTTGGCCTGAGCCTGCCCGCCAATCAGTTCACACAATAATAAGAGACAGTGCTATGCAGAAAACATCGCTTGTTCTGGCGCTCGCGCTGGCGTCGAGTTCCGTTGCTCTGGCAAAGGAGGTGACCATAAATGGTACCGGCGTCAGTCTGGAAGCAAATAAAACGCCGGTTCACACCGTGAAAAACTCGCGGGCCATCGCCCTGTTGCCGAAAGATTATCATTTCGCCGTGCCGGGGAAATTCACCGTGGCGGTGGCCGCGCTTAACTCGCCGCCGCTGACGGTGTTTGCTGATGATAATAAAACGCTGCTCGGCAGCGAAGTAGATATTGCCCGTCTGGTCGCCGACAGCCTTGGCCTGGAACTGAACGTCGTGCCCACGTCGTGGGAAGACTGGCCGCTCGGCGTAACTTCAGGCAAATATGATGCCGCGATCAGCAATATTACCGTTACTAAAGAACGTAAGGAGAAGTTTGACTTTGCGACCTATCGCAAAGATTCGCTCGGCTTTTACGTCAAATCCACCAGTCCCATCAAGCGGATTGAGAAAGCGGAGGATATTCCCGAATTGCGGATTATCGTCGGCTCCGGCACCAATCAGGAATCGATTTTACTGGCATGGAACGAAGCCAATCTGAAGAAGGGACTGAAGCCTTTTACCCCGGTTTATACCAAAGACGACGCAGCGCAAACGCTGGCGATCCAGTCGGGCCGGGCGGATGCCTTCTTTGGCCCGAACGTGATTGGTGCATGGAAGGCGGAGTTAACCGGAAAAACCCGGCTGGTGGGCAGCGTGGACGGCGGCTGGCCGAAGGCGGCGCATATTGCGGTGACGCTGAAAAAAGGCAGCGGCCTGGTTGAACCGGTACAGACCGCGCTTAATGGCGCGATCCAGAGCGGGGATTACGACAAGGTCCTGAAACGTTGGGGGGAGAGCATTGAGCGCATCCCGCAATCGGAAATCAACCCAGCGGGTCTGGGCGACTAAGGAGCGAACGATGAGCGATCGATTCCGCGTCCTCTCACCGGAGGCACCTGAACTTCAGCCCATTATTGAAGGGCTATTTGCCGAATACGCCGCGCGCTATGGCAATTATTTTTCCCGCGATGCGGAAGTGGAACTGACCGAATGGTATCTGCCGCCGCAGGGGCTGTTTATCGTACTGGAACGTAATGGGGAGATCATCGCTACCGGCGCGTATAAACCTTTCGACGCCAGCACCGCCGAGATCAAACGCATCTGGACGCACAGCGCGTTGCGCCAGCAAGGGCTGGCGGCACGGGTGGTGCAGGAACTGGAGTGCCGGGCGCAGCTGGCGGGCTACAGCCATCTCTATCTGACCACCGGATTTCGCCAGCCGGAGGCGGTCAGACTTTATCTCCGCCAGGGTTACGCGCCGCAGTTCGATGTAAATCGCGATCCGCACGAGTACAGCCTGCCGCCTTATGACGGGCGGCTGCGCTTCACCAAAGTATTATCGGCCAGCCTGAGTAAAAGCGCCTGAGGAGTCAGTATGAAAAGCTCAGAAACAATTAAAGTGGTGCCTGCCCGCTATCCGCTACGTACGGTGGGCGCTGTCGTTGCCCTGTTTGTGCTGGCGGTAGTGATCCAATCTGTCGCCTTTAATCCGCGCTGGGAGTGGGCGGTTTTCGCCCGCTGGTTCTTTGACCCGGTGATCCTCGAAGGGCTGGGGCAAACGCTGCTGCTGACCCTGATTGGTACCGTATTAAGCGTACTATTTGGCGGCGTGCTGGCGCTGGCAAGGCTTTCTTCCTCCTGGCTGCTTAACAGCCTGGCATGGAGCTATATCTGGCTGTTCCGTTCGCTGCCGCTGATTGTGGTGCTGATTATTTTGTATAACTTTTCCTATCTGTACGACACCTTGTCCCTTGGCATCCCCTTCACCAGCATCAACTGGGGGCAGTATGAAACCATTAACGTGCTGGGCCAGTTTTCTACCGCCGTGGTGGGCCTGACGCTAGTGCAAAGCGCCTATACCGCAGAGATTATTCGCGGCGGTTTCCTCGGTGTCGATCATGGTCAATATGAAGCGGCGGCCGCGCTGGGTCTTCCGGCCTGGCGGCGCACGGTGCGTATTATTCTGCCGCAGGCGCTGCGCACGATCCTGCCTGCCGGTTTCAATGAAATCATCAGTCTCGCCAAGGGGACTGCGATGGTTTATGTGCTGGCGATGCCGGAGCTCTTCTATACCATCCAGATGATCTACAACCGCACGCAGGAAGTGATCCCGCTGCTGATGGTAGGGGCAGTGTGGTATCTGGCGATCACTAGCGTGCTGTCGCTGATCCAGCATCTGGTCGAGCGCTGGCTGGCGCGCAGCGAGCGGCGTTCAGCTATTAATCCCGCGCGCACGTCGCGCACCGTTTCCGCTACCCCCGTTGCACAATCACCGGAGCCTGCTCATGCCCATCTCTCCTGAAGGTCATATCTCCATTACTGGCGTCAGTAAATATTTTGGCCGGCATAAAGCGCTGGATGATGTCTCACTCGATATTCCGCCGGGGACGGTGACGGTGATCCTCGGACCGTCCGGGTCAGGAAAATCAACGCTATTACGCACCATTAATCATCTGGAACGCGTTGATGAAGGGTTTATCCAGATCGACGGCGACTATATCGGCTATCGCCTACAGGGCGACAAGCTATATGAACTAAAGGAAAAAGAGATCCTGCGTCAGCGGGTCAACGTCGGCTACGTCTTTCAGAACTTTAATTTATTTCCCCATCTGACGGTGCTGGAAAACTTGATTGAAGCGCCGGTGGCCCATCGGCGCTTGAGCCGCAGGGACGCCGTACAACGAGCTTATGAACTGCTGGATGTGGTGGGGTTGCGCGACAAGGCCGATGCGTGGTCGCGTCATCTGTCTGGCGGCCAACAGCAGCGGATTGCTATCGCCCGCGCGCTGGCGTTGCGTCCACGGGTAATGTTATTTGATGAGCCAACTTCAGCGCTGGATCCTGAACTGGTGGGCGAAGTGCTGGACGTTATCAAAAAGCTCGCCCGTTCCGGCACCACGCTGGTGGTCGTTACCCACGAAATAGGTTTCGCCCGCGAAGTGGCGGATCAGGTGGTGTTTATGGTTGATGGCAAAATCGTCGAGCAGGGCAGCAGCGAGCAGGTGCTTAACCAGCCGCAGCATCCGCGCACCCGTCAGTTTTTATCGAAGGTACTCTAATGAAATATATGCTTTTGGCGCTGTTAACGTTAAGCGCCTGTGTTTTTGCACAGGAAGCGCTGGATCTTCAGGCCAATGAGAAACCGCTGCCGGTGACGCGGGATGACAATGCTGTCGCTAAAATCCCGGCCAGCTATCACTTTGTGGAGCCGGGCACGCTGACGGTGGCTATCTCTGCGCTGAACTCGCCGCCGCTGGCGCTGCTTGCCAGCGACAACCGCACCCGTATTGGTAGCGATCCGGATATTGCCCGCCTGCTGGCGGGGGCGCTGGGCCTGAAGTTGAGGCTGGTGCCGGTGGCGTGGGAGGACTGGCCGCTGGGGATCGCTTCCGGGCGTTATGACGTGGCGCTGGTCAATATTGCCGTGACCGAGCAGCGCAAAGAGAAGTTTGATTTTGCGACCTACCGTGTCGACCGCCTGGCGTTTTCGGTAAAATCCACCAGCCCGATTAAAACCATCAGCAAAGCGGAAGATCTGGCAGGTAAGAAAGTCATTGTGGGCTCCGGCACCAATCAGGAGCGCATTCTGCTCGGCTGGAATGCGGAAAACGCTAAGGCCGGGCGTCAACCCGCTCAGCCCGTTTACCTTACCGATGACGCTTCGGGCAATCTGTATATTCAGTCCGGGCGTGCGGACGTGAATTTTGGTCCGCAGTCCGTGGCTTCCTATAAAGCGGCGCTAACCGGCAAAACTCGCGTCGTGGGGCTGGGACCGAAAAAAGCCTATGTAGCGACAACCACGAAAAAAGGCAACGGTCTGGTGAATGCGCTACAGGCAGCGCTGGACGGGGCGATTGCGCGCGGTGAGTATCAGCAGGTGTTGGCGCGTTGGGGGGAGCAGGGGGAAGAAGTAGCGGCTTCGGAGATTAACCCGCCGGGGATCACCTACTAAGGCAAAAAAAGCGCTGTTCCGGAGAGTTCAGTCCCGGAACAGCGTGGCGAAAGGTCGCCATATCAGGATCGGGCGGCCGATGGCGTTAAGGTAATACGATCCAACGGGCCAACAATAAACAGGTAAGAGATCAGGCCGATCAGTCCCATCGAACCCACGTACAAAATGGCGTAGTCAAAGGAGTGGGTGTTGGCGATGATCACGCCGATCACCAGCGGTGTGACGATACTTGCCATATTGCCGCACATGTTAAACACCCCACCGGCGATCCCCAGCACTTCTTTTGGCGACGTGTCGCTGAGCACGCACCAGCCCAGATTGCCGAAACCTTTGGCAAAGAACGCCAGGCTCATTGCGCCGATCACCACCACTTCCGAGGAGGTGTAGTTGGCGACGACGATGACGCAGGAGAGCAGCATGCCGCAAATCACCGGAAATTTGCGCGCGGTGGTCAGGCTGTAGCCGCGTTTGAGCAGCCAGTCGGAAAAGATACCGCCGAGCAAACCGCCAATAAATCCCGCTATTGCCGGGATACTGGCGACAAAGCCGACTTTCAGAATCGACATGCCTTTAGCTTCATACAGGTAGGTCGGGAACCAGGTAAGAAAAAACCAGGTAATCGACGTTACGCAGAACTGACCGATATATACTCCGATCATCATCCGGTTGACGCAGACGCTTTTAATTTGCGCGAGGGTAAGCTTTGGCTGGTCTTTTTTGGTGCCAAGAGTCGGCTCTCCGCCGCCGTCACGAATATAGTCCATTTCCTGCTGGTTAATTTTCGGATGGTGCAGTGGATCTCTGACTTTAATTAACCAGAATATCCCCAGCACGACGCCGATGGCACCAATATAATAAAAGACAAAATGCCAGCTCAGGTTATGCAGAATAATCGTCATCAGCGGGGTGATAATACCCAAAGAGATATACTGCGCTGCCTGATAAACCGAGGTGACAAAACCGCGCTCTTTATTAGGAAACCACTGAACGCTTAAACGACTGTTAGCTGGAAACGCTGGCGCTTCGATGGCTCCCATCATCAGACGCAGGATCACCAGCACCATCAGCGGACTGGCGAACAAAAAAATCGTCCCCTGAAACATGGTAATCAGTGACCAGGCAATCAGTGCCGTGCCATAGACCAGCCTTGAGCCATATTTATCCAGCAACCAGCCGCCGGGGATTTGCATAATAACGTAGGAGATACCAAATACCGAAAATGCGAGACCTAAATCCTCCGCATCAAAACCTAACTCTTTACTCATAATGGGCGCAACCACGGAAAGCGTGGCGCGGTCAGCATAATTAAATACGGTAGCCAAAAATAAAAATAACAATATTCCGTAACGCACTCTGGTGCGTTGAATAAGTGCCGTCATTACCAACTCCTTAACAGGGTTGAGTTTTATTTTGTAGGGTAGAGGAGCGGGAAGATTATTCCCGCCTGTCGTTAAAATTAAGGGCGTTTACCAAACTCACAGGTGAGCTGTGTCCAGCGGCGGGTCTGTTCGCTGATGCTGAAACCAAGACCGTGACGCTCAGAGATCCACATCCTTCCGTCGCGTAACTCCAGTTGCTCATTGAACAATGGGTTCAGCCATTCGAAATGCTCCAGCCACGGCTCCAGCGGGTAGGCGGCGGAGAGATGCAGGTGGACTTCCATGGCGAAGTGCGGAGCCAGCTTGCGGCCATGTTTGGCGGCGAGATCCATAATCTTCAGGAACGGCGAGATACCACCAACGCGCGGTGCATCCGGCTGAACGTAATCGCTGGCGTTGCCGAGGATTAACTGCTCATGCTCACGGAAGCTGGTCAGCATTTCCCCGGTGGCAATCGGCGTATCCAGGGCAGCAGCCAGCTGTGCGTGACCTTCAACATCGTAAGCGTCCAGCGGCTCTTCGATCCAGATCAGATTAAACTGCTCCATTTTACGGCCCATGCGGATTGCCGTTTCGCGATCCCACTGCTGGTTAGCATCCACCATCAACGGGAAATCATCTCCCAGCGCTTCGCGTACCGCCGTCAGGCGACGAATATCTTCGGCCGTGTTCGGCTGACCCACTTTAATTTTGATGCCGCCGATGCCATTCTCCTGGGAAATCACCACGTTTTTCAGCACCTGATCCAGCGGCGTGTGCAGGAAACCGCCGGAGGTGTTGTAGCACTGAACGGAGTCGCGGTGTGCACCAAGCAATTTTGCCAGCGGCAGTCCGGCGCGTTTGGCTTTCATATCCCACAGCGCAATATCGATAGGGGAGATGGCCTGCACCGCCATACCACTGCGGCCTACGGATGCGCCAGCCCACAGCAATTTAGTGTAGATTTTGTCGATGTCGTTGGGATCTTCGCCCAGCAGGTTATCGGCAATTTCTTTAGCGTGCGCATAAATCCCCTGGCCGCCCGCCCGTTTTGAATAGCTGAAGCCAACGCCTTCAAAGCCGTCGCGGCTGCGGATTTCGGCAATGATGATCGCCACTTCAGTCAGCGGTTTCTGGCGTCCGGTCAGCACTTTTGCGTCGCTAACTGGCGTCGCCAGCGGCAGGAATGCCAGCGACAGTTTTACCCATTCTATCCGGTCGCCGGTTTCAGCGGCGGTTTTGACCCCCGACACGCGGGTGTAGGAGACAGCATCGGAATTGGCACTTGCGGTCATTTTTTTCTCCTGATGAATTAAAATGTTTGCGCTAACATTTTTATCTCTGGCGGGAGAAGGTTGCCAGCGTTATGCTGCGTTTATGTACAACAGATCACAAATAACGGCGAAAATGGCGCTATTTTTATAACTACTATCACATTCCAGAAGTGTATGTGAAAATGCCCAACCTGTAATGATAGCGATAACATTTATCAGAGGCATAAAACAGGTAACAGGTTGATTTGTGGTTAAAATCGGGCGGCGTCTGGCAATGGGACGGAGCATCATGAATAATGCCGTGACGATAACAACGATCCTTAAAAGGGCTTTGTGGTGAAAAGTTCGAAACTGACGCGCGCGCCGACGCTCGATGATGTTGCCCGCACGGCGGGGTTATCCTCAATGACGGTCAGCCGAGCGCTGAATACGCCGCATCTGGTGCGCCCGAAAACGGTAGAAAAAGTCCTACAGGCGGTGCGGGTCACCGGCTATATTCCCAACGCGCTGGCGGGGGGGCTGGCCTCCCGGCGCAGCAGGCTGATTGCCGTGGTGGTGCCGCAAATCAACAACAATATGTTTGTCGATACCATTCAGACGCTGAGTGACGAACTGGCGTTGCGCGGTTATCACATGCTGCTGTGCGTGGCGGGTTATACGCAGCAAACGGAGTCCGAGCTGGTTTCCACACTGTTATCCCGCCGGCCAGATGGCGTGGTGCTGACCGGTATTCATCATTCGCCAGAACTGAAGAAAATCATTCTTAACGCTGCCATTCCGGTGGTGGAGATCTGGGATCTCACCCCGACGCCGCTGGATATGCTGGTGGGGTTTTCTCACGAGAAGATTGGTATCGCTACCGGGGAATATCTTTACCGCAAAGGCTATCGTCGGCCTGGATTATTGTGGGCCGGTGACCAGCGTGCCGCGCAGCGTAAACGCGGGCTGTGCGAGGTGCTGAGCCGCCACGGCATCAGCGAACCGGGACAAGTTGACGTCCCGCTGCCTGCGTCACTGGCGCTGGGACGCAGTGGGCTGACGGCGCTTCTGGCGCAGGATGACTATGACGTCATTGTCTGTAGCTCCGATACCCTGGCGCAGGGGGCGATTATGGAAGCGGAAAGCCGGGGCATGAGCGTGCCTGGCGATTTGGCGGTGATTGGCTTTGGCGATTTGGATTTTGCCGCCAGTAACCGGCCGGCGATCACCACGGTCAGTGTGGATCGCCGGGCGATTGGCTGTCGCGCCGCCACGCTGCTGGCCGACCGTATCGAAGGCGTTGGACAGGACGAGAGTATTGTGGATATCGGCTTTCATCTGATCGAGCGCGAGTCGGCGTAATGATAAATCGCAGCGGGTTTTTTATGCTAGCGTTAAGGTCCATTGCAAAAGGAGAAGACCATGCCACACATTGATATCAAATGCTTTCCCCGAGATTTGAACGACGAGCAGAAATCGGCGCTGGCCGCGGATATTACCGAAGTGATTATTCGTCATCTGCAAAGTAAGGAGCAGTCGATCTCGGTGGCACTTAATCAGGTTGAACCGGAAAAATGGCAGCAGGTCTGGGACAGTGAAATTGCCCCACACATGGACGAGTTGATTAAAAAACCGGGCTACAGTATGTGACCATAATGCCCGGTATGTGCATTAGCGCTTTACCTCAGATGCCCGGTGGCGCTGCGCTTACCGGGCCTACGGTTTCTCTATAACTCTCTGATATTGTGAGTTTTACAGGCCGGGTAAGGCGAAGCCGCCACCCGGCATTATCACCCTCCCGCCACCACTAAATCGCCATCAAACTGTCATCTCACCGTCACGCACTCCCCCTATAGTCATCGCCAGATAAAGTCCCAAAGAGGATAACAATATGATGGCTCCCCTGTGTTTCTCACAGGTGAGTGCGGCCCGGCGGGTGTTGACCGCAGGGATTATCACGCTGTCCGTAACGGGAGGGCGCTGATGCACGCATTCACCTCAATCTCTCTGCGAGGCGTTTCCTTCGCCTTCGGCACGCAAACCGTGCTCAATCAGATCGACCTGCATATTGACCCCGGCAGCATTGTGGCGCTACTCGGGCCTTCCGGCTGCGGCAAAAGCACGCTTTTACGTTTACTGGCCGGGCTGACCCAGCCCGCCGACGGCGAAATCTTCTTCGGCGAACGGCGGGTGGCTAAACGGGGATGGTCGTTACCTCCGGAAGCGCGGGATATCGGTATGGTGTTCCAGGACTACGCCCTGTGGCCGCATATGACGGTGGCGCAGAATGTCGCCTTTCCGCTGCGTATGCGCGGTGTTTCACGCGCAGAACGTGAACGTCGGGTTGAGCAGGCATTGCAACGGGTGGGGCTGGCGGCGTTTGCCGGGCGGAAACCTGCCGGACTGTCAGGCGGTCAACAGCAGCGGGTGGCGCTGGCACGCGCCATTGTCGCCGAACCGCGCGTGCTGCTGTTTGACGAACCGCTTTCCAACCTCGATAGCGAACTTCGTGAGTCGCTGTGCCTGGAAATGAGTCAGCTATTGCGCCAGTTGGGTACCACGGCAGTTTACGTCACCCATGACCGTCGTGAAGCAGAACTGCTGGCGGACCGCATTGTGCATCTTTCTGGCGGCAGTATTGCCGCCATTCGTTCAGTTACTTCATCCTCAGGGGAAGCCGTATGACATCCGTACTAGCCGTTAAGAAAGGAGTTGTGTTAGCCATTATGTTGTCATCTGCCATGATTTCCAGCGCTCATGCGCTGACGGTATATACCGCCGGACCAGGTACGCTGGCGAAAAATCTTGCCAGCGGTTACGAAAAGAAAACCGGCGTGAAGGTGAATATTTTTCAGGCCACCACCGGTAAAGTGATGGCCCGGCTGGAAGCGGAACAGGCCAACCCGCAGGCCGATATTCTGATTTCTGCCTCATGGGATACGGCGGAAGATCTGCATCAGCGCGGCTGGCTGCTGCCCTATCAGAGTGCTAATGCCGTTAACGTGCCGGCAAATCTTAAATCGGCTGATTTTATCGCCCAGGGCGTATCGGCGCTGGGCATCGTCTGGAATAGCAAGAGCGGTACACCGGAGCCGAAAGAGTGGCAGGATCTGACCGGTCCGGCATTTAAAGATAAGGTTACGACGCCGGATCCGGCGCTGTCGGGGGCCTCGCTGGATCTGCTGATCGGTCTGCAAAACGGCATGGGTGAAAAAGCCTGGAGCCTGTTTGACGCGCTGAAAAACAACGGCATGGTGGTCAGCGGGCCAAATGCGCAGGCGGTAACGCCGGTCATGCAGGGAGCCAAAGCGGCAGTCTTTGGCGCAGTGGATTATGTCTCTTATGGCAATATCAGTCAGGGTGAGTCGCTGAAGGTGATTTTTCCGGCCAGCGGAACGGTAATTGCGCCGCGCCCAATGATGATCCTTAAAACCAGCAAACAGGTGGATGAGGCCAAAGGTTTTATCGACTATGTACTGTCACCGGAAGGTCAGACGCTGGTGGCAGATGCCTGGCTGATGCCTGCCCGCAGCGATGTTAAAGCAAAACGTCCGCTCCTGGATGAACTGAAAATCCTGCCCACCACCAGTGACGGCAGCAGTGAACGTAGCCGCGTTCTCACCCGCTTCAATAAACTCTTCGCGCAATAACGCTATCGGCGGGGGCGACCCCGCCCGCAGGACAGACTGGTGAAACAAAAACTCATTCCGGCCTTTACGCTGGCGATGCTCGTGCTGCTGGTTGCCTTACCGCTGCTGTTTATTATTTTGCAGGCGATCTTTCCCCATTTCAGCAGCGGTGTGTGGCAGGATGCCTTTGCGGGCGTTTCCCCGCTGCTGGATGACCCACAACTGCCCGCCATGCTGGGCGGAACGCTGACGATTGCCGCCGGGGTGGCGATATTCAGCGCCTTGATTGGCCTGCCGTTGGGCGTCGCACGTGGGATGTTCAGGCTACCGCTGGCGAAACTGTGGGATGTTTTATTTTTAATCCCGTTTCTGACGCCGCCGTATATTGCCGCACTTTCGTGGATGCTGGTGCTGCAAACGCAGGGATATCTTCAGCAGTTTACCGGCATTAACCTCAACGATCTGCTGTTCAGCCGCAGCGGAATTATTCTGGTGATGACGCTGAATATTTTTCCGGTGGTTTATTTTGCCGTGTCGCGCAGTTTGCTGGCCAGCGGACAGCGTCTTGCGCTGGTGGGGCGGGTTCATGGCGCGACCGCGTGGCGGGCTTTCTGGCATATTACCTTGCCGATGGTGTCTCCGGCGCTGGCGGCAGGAATGCTGCTCGCCTTTACGCTGGCCATCGAAGAGTATGGGGTGCCCGCCGCACTCGGTTCACGGGCAGGCGTGGTGATGCTCACGGTCGGCATTGAGAAAAAACTGGCGGACTGGCCCATCGATCTTCCCGGCGCGTCCTTGCTGTCGCTGGTGTTAATTGCCGTGGCGCTGGGCGGCTGGTGGCTACAACGTCGGCTGGTGGGCGATAAAGACGTGACCAGTATTACCGGTAAGCCCGCGGAAAACAACGGTGCGCATCCGGGCGGGTTTATGATCCCCATTATCACCGCGATGAGTGTGGTTGGGTTACTGGCGGTAGGTTTGCCGGGTATGTCGATGGCGCTGACAGGGATGATGGCCACACTCTCCGGAGGCGTATCCTGGGATAACGTGACGTTGTCACACTATGCGGCATTATTCAGCCAGCAGGGCGATGCGCTTTCGGCTCTGGGCACCAGTCTGTCACTGGCATTTTGCGCGGCACTCGTCACCGGACTGGTGGGGCTGCTGGCCGCCTGGCTGGTGGTGGTGCAGAAGATCAAAGGACGTAGTCTGATTGATGCGCTTTCACTGATGCCCGCCGCGCTGCCGGGAATTGTGGTCGGCGTGGGGCTGATCCTGCTCTGGAACCGCGCTTTCTGGCCCGTTTCCCCCTACAACACCTGGGCGATTTTGCTGCTTTCTTATTGCTGCCTGCTGTTGCCGTGGCCGGTACGCTATGTTGGCAGCGCGCTGCGCCAGCTGGGTGGCAATCTGGAGCCAGCGGCCCGGGTGCACGGTGCGTCTTCGCTTCAGGCGCTGCGGTTGATTGTCCTGCCGCTGGTATTCCCGGCGATGCTGGCCGCCATGCTGATGGTGTTTGCTATCGCCTCGCGTGAGCTGGTGACGTCATTGCTGCTTGCGCCAGCGGGAACGCAGACGGTGGCGGTGTTTATCTGGCGGCAGTTCGAGCAGGGCTCTCCCGGTCAGGGAATGGCGATGGCGACGCTGACCCTGATCACCGGGCTGGGGTTGATGTCTGGCGCAATGGCATTGATGCAGCGCCGGGAGCGGCCTGCGATCGCACAAATTCGCCGCCGTAAAAAATAATTCAGGGTATAAAGGGGTAAACGTATTTTGCCGGAGCCTTTCATGACCCCGTTTTTGCACGCGTATTTATCCCGACTGGCGTGGGAAGAAGTCCCTGACGTTAACATTGAAACGCTGCGGGCAGTGCATTTGCAGCATAACTGTACCATTCCCTTTGAAAATCTTGATGTGCTTCTGCCAGGCGAGATCCTGCTCGATGAGCAATCGCTGGAAGATAAACTGGTCACCGCCCGGCGGGGTGGCTACTGTTTCGAACAAAACGGTCTGTTTGAGCGGGCGCTGGCGGAGATTGGCTTTCGCGTGCGCAGCCTGCTCGGACGGGTGGTGCTGGCTACTCCGCCGCAAATGCCGCCGCGCACCCACCGGCTACTGCTGGTGGAGCTGGAGGACGAATTATGGATTGCCGATGTCGGATTTGGCAGCCAGACCCTGACCGCGCCGATCCGCCTGCTGGCGGACATTGAGCAAAGCACGCCGCACGGTCGTTACCGGTTACAGCAGGAGGGGAGCGACTGGATTTTACAGTTCTGGCACCATGAGCGCTGGCAGTCGATGTATCGTTTCGATCTTACCGAGTGCTACCTTGCAGATTTTATGATGGGTAACTTCTGGTCCGCCCACTGGCCGCAATCGCATTTTCTGCATCATCTGCTGATGTGCCGTCATTTACCTGACGGCGGCAAGCTGACGCTGACCAATTTCCATTTTACCCACTGGCAGCACGATCGCGCCGTCGAGCAATTCACGCTGCCGGATGTCGCGGCCCTGTATGAAACTGTACAAACGCGTTTTGGGCTGGGGGTGAACGATCACCGCTACGGTTTTAGCCTCGATGCTCTGACGGCGGTGATGGCCGGGTTTGATACTCATCCGCAGGCCGGGAAGTAGCCTATTTCGCGGCCAACGCCAGCGTCACTCCCCGGCTGGGGAGTGACATCAGACGGCTATAGCAACCCTTTTTGCGCGAATGTGATTTTGGTTGCGTCGTTGAGGTCCATCTCTTTGATCACGTCAGGAGAGACCCAGGCGATCTCCTGAAATTCCTCGTTAAAGGTAATGGTCCGGTTGGCACTGAGGCAGTCAAAGATAAGATAAATCATGTAGATCTCTTCTCGGGTGCCATCCGCGTACTGTTTAATGCGGATATCATCCCGGAAAGCCCAGGGTTTGACCTCCACAATCTCCAGCGCATCGCCCAGCTCTTCCCGAATTTCTCGCCTGAGAGCGTCCTCTATGGTTTCTCCTGGCTCCATTCCTCCGCCAGGCAAGGCCCATTGACCAGGAAACACGCCGCGGTCGGCAGCCATTTTACACAGCAAATAGTGCCCGTCGTTTTGAATAACCGGGCAGGTAATTATTCTCTGGCGCATCTTATCTCCGTAATATTAACAGTCCATGCAAGAGGGGGGGGTATTCGTTGAGAATACGCTTCTGTGGAGCAGAAAGATTATCTATCCCAGCTCCAGAGTGATCATTTTTGCCAGATGGCGTTCAAAGGCCGTTTGATCGAGGCTTGCCATTCCCAGCACCGCGATGCCGTCCAGACCGCAGACCAGCGAAATCAGCCGCCAGGCAATATTTTCCGCGCTGTCTGCGAGGGTAAATTCACCCGCCTGGCAGCCCTTATGAATAATTTTTACCGTTTCATCGTGCCACATTTCCATCGTCAGGATGTAGGCACCTTTGATGTCGTCATCTTTGGCCGCGAGGATCTGCGCTTCTCGCCACAGGCGGATGTATTTTTCGAACCGTTCATCATTACTACCCAGCATCATGTGAAGCTGCTGATGCCAGGTAGCCTGCTCATGCAGGATATCCACATCAAGCAGCGCGCGAATGACGCGGATAAAGGCCAGCGATTTCAGTTCCGCGCCGGAGGTAAAATGATGGTGCACCTGGCCGGTTGCCACGCCTGCTTCGCTGGCAATACGCCGGACGGTCATGGCGGTAAAGCCGTCATCCAGCGCCACGCGCATCGCGGCCTGCAAAATATGCTCCCGGCGTTCTTCGCGATTAAGATAGCTCATTGCCTTCTTTTTCCTCACTAAATCCTCTGCATCAGAGAATATCAAAAAAGCTGGACAAGCGTTCAACTTTCCGTAGGATCGGCGAAGTTGGACATTTGTCCAGTTTTAAAATGTGAGGATGTTTGTATGTCTCGTCAGTGGCTGACGTTAGTGATTATCGTGCTGGTTTATATTCCGGTGGCGATTGATGCCACGGTACTGCATGTCGCCGCGCCCACCCTGAGCGTGACGCTGGGCGCAAGCGGTAATCAACTGCTGTGGATCATTGATATTTACTCGCTGGTGATGGCAGGTCTGGTATTGCCGATGGGCGCGCTGGGTGATCGCATCGGCTATAAGCGGCTGTTAATGCTGGGTAGCGCACTATTTGGCGTGGCGTCGATGCTGGCGGCCATTGCCCATAGCGCAGAGTGGCTCATTATGACCCGCGTGTTACTGGCCGGGGGCGCGGCGATGATCCTCCCGGCGACGCTTGCCGGGATCCGCACCACCTTTACCCAGGTACGTGAGCGCAATATCGCGCTGGGGATCTGGACCGCCGTCGGCTCAGGCGGCGCGGCATTCGGGCCGCTCATTGGTGGGATGGTGCTGGCGCAGTTTCACTGGAGTGCGATATTCCTGATTAACGTGCCGATTATTCTGATCGTGCTGCTGCTGGGCGCGTATTTATTGCCGCGTCAGGCCGGTCGTCGGGAGCAGCCGCTGGATCTGGCGCATGCGCTGGTGCTGATTACGGCGATCCTGCTGCTGGTCTATGGCATTAAAACCGGCATGAAAGGGCAGCTTGCCGTCGGTATCGTACTGGCGATTTTAGTGGCGGGCGCGGCGTTACTGGTCATTTTTATTCGTCTGCAATTACGGGCGGTACGGCCGATGATTGACCTGAGCCTGTTTACGCACCGCATTATTTTAAGCGGGGTGGTGATGGCGATGACGGCAATGATAACGCTGGTGGGATTTGAACTGCTGATGGCGCAGGAACTGCAATTCGTTCACGGGATGACACCGTTTGCCGCCGGACTGTTTATGCTGCCGGTCATGGTGGCGAGTGGTTTCAGCGGACCTGTTGCCGGCGTTCTGGTCTCACGCCTGGGATTACGTTATGTGGCGACGGGAGGCATGACGCTCAGCGCGCTGAGCTTTCTCGGGTTGTCGATGACCAGCTTTAGCGCTCAGCCGTGGCAGGCATGGTGCCTGATGGCGCTGCTGGGATTCAGCGCCGCCAGCGCCTTACTGGCCTCGACGGCAGCCATTATGGCGGCGGCACCGAAAGAGAAAGCGGCGGCAGCAGGGGCGATTGAAACGATGGCTTATGAACTCGGGGCCGGGCTGGGCATTGCGCTTTTCGGGGTGATCCTCAGCCGTAGCTATGCCGGGTCAGTCACCCTGCCTGGCGGATTAACGGCGGAGCAGGCCGGACAGGCCACGTCTTCCATTGCAGAAGCGATCCAACTTGCCGCAACGCTGGATCACGGTATGGCCCAGGCGCTGATCGCCGCGGCCAGAGAGGCATTCATCACCTCACACAGCGTGGCGTTGTACTCTGCCGGCGGCATGCTGCTCTTACTGGCCGCCGGGATCTGGTTTGGTCTGGCAAACGCAGAAAAAGCGCCAGCTTAACGCTGGCGGGTGGCATACCAGCTTAGCAGGGAGCCTGCGCAGACCATGCAGGCTCCCTGCCAGAAAGCCCATGACAGGGATGCATTAAGCAACAGGGCGGCCAGTGCCGAAGAGAGTACCGGAGTAAAATAGGACGCGGTCGCCAGAATGGTCACATTACCGTGCAGGATACCGACGTTCCACGCGGCATAGCCAAAACCCAGCGCCAGAGCAACCAGGCCGAGCCTGAGCGTTACCGGCCAGCTAAAGAGCATCGGCGGCTGTTCAGAGAGCACGTATTTTAACCATAAGGTCACCGCGGTCAGCAAAATAAACAGCGTGATCCCGTTATTTCCCGCGGCATATTTGCGGGTTACCGTACAGTAAGCGGCCCAGATAATCGCGCCGCAAAATGCCAGAATATAGCTCAGGGGGCTGGAGACAACGTTGCTGATAATATCGTCAATACTGAATCCATTATCTCCACCCAATACCCAGCCGACGCCGATAATACACAACAACAGGCCGGGAATTATCCATCCATTTGTACGCTGGCCGTTAAACAGAATGGCGAACAAAATAGTCAGCCCTGGCCACAGGTAATTAACCATCCCGGCTTCGATCGCCTGGTGGCGCGTGGTTGCATACCCCAGCGACAGCGCAAGACAAATTTCATAGCACACGAACAGCACGCTACCTGCGACAAGATAGCGCCGGGGGAAGCGGCGGATATCGGGAAAACCGACGGTGACCAGCAGTAAAAGACCGCTGAGGGTGTAAATCATTGCTGCACCGCCTACGGGACCGAGACCTTCACTGACTCCCCGAATAAGCCCCACCATCGTACTCCACAGGATTATAGCCATCAGTCCGATAAGCGTTGCGCGTTGTTTTGTCATGGTGAGTCAATATGCCCAATGAAATGCCAAACGGCAGTTATACCATTTTTGTTCCATCATGCCGAATTAATCACCAGCGTCATTACTTCCTAAGGATTAATAAAATTCGCTCGCTGCGACTATTAAGAGGGCGTCAACGGGCTGAATTGATTTGACGCAAAAAATGCAGGGGCTTTGCTGTTAGTTTCCATGCCGCATGACATTTCAGAATAATGAGGAAGGCAATGAACGTCAGTCGCAGAAAGTTTTTTAAAATCTGCGCGGGTGGTATGGCCGGGACGACGGCAGCGGCGCTGGGGTTTGCCCCCAAAATGGCGCTGGCTCAGGCACGCAATTATAAACTGCTGCGCGCCAAAGAGATCCGTAATACCTGTACGTACTGCTCCGTAGGATGTGGGCTATTAATGTACAGCCTCGGTGATGGGGCAAAGAACGCGAAAGAAGCGATTTATCATATTGAAGGCGACCCGGATCATCCGGTCAGCCGCGGGGCGCTGTGTCCGAAAGGCGCGGGCCTGCTGGACTATGTTCATAGCGATAATCGTCTGCGTTACCCAGAGTATCGCGCGCCGGGTTCCGACCAATGGCAGCGCATCAGCTGGAACGACGCGTTCGATCGCATTGCCCGTCTGATGAAGGCCGATCGCGACGCCCATTTTATTGAGAAAAACGAACAGGGCGTCACGGTCAACCGCTGGTTGTCCACCGGGATGCTGTGCGCCTCGGCGGCGAGTAATGAGACCGGCATGCTGACGCAAAAATTCGTCCGCTCGCTGGGGATGCTGGCAGTCGATAACCAGGCACGCGTCTGACACGGACCAACGGTAGCAAGTCTTGCTCCAACATTTGGTCGCGGTGCGATGACGAACCACTGGGTTGATATCAAAAACGCCAACGTGGTGATGGTGATGGGCGGTAATGCCGCCGAAGCGCATCCGGTGGGGTTCCGCTGGGCGATGGAAGCCAAAAATAATAACGACGCGCTGCTGATCGTGGTCGATCCGCGCTTTACGCGCACGGCGTCGGTGGCGGATATCTATGCGCCTATTCGTTCCGGCACGGACATCACCTTCCTGTCCGGCGTCCTGCTGTACCTGATCCAGCATCAAAAAATGAATGCTGAGTACGTTAAGCACTATACCAACGCCGGTTTGCTGGTGCGGGATGATTTTAGTTTTGATGACGGCTTGTTCAGCGGTTACGACGCGCAAAAGCGTCAGTACGATAAATCCTCATGGAACTATCAGTTCGATGAAAATGGCTACGCCCGTCGCGATGACACGCTGACTCACCCGCGCTGCGTCTGGAACCTGCTGAAACAGCACGTTTCCCGCTATACGCCGGAAGTGGTGGAAAATATCTGCGGTACGCCGAAAGCGGATTTCCTGAAGGTATGTGAAGCGCTGGCCTCAACCAGTGCGGCGGACCGAACCACCACCTTCCTGTACGCGCTGGGCTGGACCCAACATACCGTGGGCGCACAGAACATCCGTACCATGGCGATGATCCAATTACTGCTGGGGAATATGGGCATGGCGGGCGGCGGGGTCAATGCGCTGCGCGGTCACTCCAATATCCAGGGATTAACCGACTTAGGGTTGCTCTCGACCAGTTTACCGGGCTATCTGACGCTACCGTCGGAGAAACAACCCGATCTGCAAACCTATCTTACAGCCAGCACGCCGAAAGCGACGCTGCCGGACCAGGTAAACTACTGGAGCAACTATCCGAAGTTCTTCGTCAGTCTGATGAAATCCTTTTACGGCGAGGCGGCGCAGGCGGACAACAACTGGGGCTTTGACTGGCTGCCGAAGTGGGATCAGTCCTATGACGTCATTAAGTATTTCAACATGATGCACAACGGGAAAGTGACGGGCTATATCTGTCAGGGCTTTAACCCGGTTGCCTCGTTCCCGGATAAGAACAAGGTGGTGCAGTCGCTCAGCAAGCTGAAATACATGATCGTCGTCGATCCACTGGTCACCGAGACATCGACGTTCTGGCAAAACCACGGCGAGATGAACGATGTGGATACGGCGTCTATTCAGACTGAAGTGTTCCGTCTGCCGTCAACCTGCTTTGCCGAAGAGGATGGATCGATTGCCAATTCCGGACGCTGGTTGCAGTGGCACTGGAAAGGGCAGGACGCGCCGGGGGAAGCGCTCAATGACGGCGAGATCCTGGCGGGAATTTATCACCGCCTGCGCGATTTGTACCGCAGCGAAGGCGGGCCGGGCGCGGAGCCGCTGCTGAAAATGGCGTGGGACTATGAGCAGCCGGATCGTCCGCAGTCCGAAGAGGTCGCGAAGGAGAATAATGGCGTCGCGCTGGCCGATCTCTATGATGCCAGCGGCGCGCTGGTGGCGAAAAAAGGCCAGTTGCTGAACAGCTTTGCGCTGCTGCGCGATGATGGCACCACCGCATCCTCCTGCTGGATCTACAGCGGCAGCTGGACGGAGCAGGGCAACCAGATGGCGAACCGCGATAACGCCGATCCGTCCGGGCTGGGGAATACCCTCGGCTGGGCGTGGGCGTGGCCGCTGAACCGACGCGTGCTCTATAACCGCGCCTCGGCGGATATTCACGGTAAACCCTGGGACCCGAAACGGATGCTGATTGCCTGGAACGGTACGACGTGGAGCGGTAACGATATTCCTGATTTTAATACCGCGCCGCCGGGGAGCAACACCGGGCCGTTTATTATGCAGCCGGAAGGGCTGGGACGGCTATTTGCCCTCGATAAGCTGGCGGAAGGACCGTTCCCGGAACATTACGAGCCGATGGAGACGCCGCTGGGGACCAACCCGCTGCACCCGAATGTGGTGTCCAGTCCGGTCGTGCGCGTGTATGACGAGGATGCGCAGCGGCTGGGTAAGAAAGATAACTTCCCGTATGTCGGGACGACGTATCGTCTGACCGAGCATTTCCATACCTGGACCAAACATGCCCGGCTGAACGCCATCGCACAGCCGCAGCAGTTCGTTGAGATCAGCGAAGGGCTGGCCGCCGCAAAAGGAATACTGAATGGCGATCGGGTGACGGTGAGCAGCCAGCGCGGCTTTATTCGCGCGGTAGCCGTCGTCACGCGCCGCTTGCAAACCTTGCAGGTGAACGGTCAGCGGGTTGAGACCGTCGGTATTCCGCTGCACTGGGGCTTCGAAGGGGTGGCGCAGAAAGGCTATATCGCCAATACGTTGACGCCTAACGTCGGCGATGCCAACTCGCAGACGCCGGAATATAAAGCGTTTTTAGTTAACATCGAGAAGGCGTAAGGGAGCGAACCATGACGATGGAAACACAGGACATTATCAAACGCTCCGCCACCAATCCGGTTACGCCGCCTCCCCAGGGGCGTGATTATAAACTGGAAGTGGCCAAGCTTATCGATGTCTCCTCCTGCGTGGGTTGTAAAGCCTGCCAGGTGGCCTGCTCAGAGTGGAATGATATCCGTGATGAGGTGGGGCATTGCGTCGGGGTTTACGACAATCCCGCCGATCTGAGCGCTAAGTCCTGGACGGTGATGCGCTTTAGCGAGACCGAAGAAAATGGCCGACTAGAGTGGCTGATCCGCAAAGACGGCTGTATGCACTGCGCGGATCCTGGCTGTCTGAAGGCCTGTCCCTCCGCCGGAGCGATTATTCAGTATGCCAACGGTATTGTTGATTTTCAGTCGGAACATTGCATCGGTTGCGGCTACTGCATTGCCGGCTGTCCGTTTAACGTGCCGCGGCTGAATAAGGATGATAACCGGGTCTATAAATGCACGCTGTGTGTGGATCGGGTGAGCGTCGGGCAGGAGCCCGCCTGCGTGAAAACCTGTCCCACCGGGGCGATTCACTTTGGCACTAAGCAGGAGATGCTGGAGGTGGCGGCGGAACGGGTCGGGAAACTCCATGCGCGCGGCTATCAGCATGCGGGCGTGTATAACCCGGTGGGCGTGGGCGGTACGCATGTGATGTACGTCCTGCATCATGCGGACCGGCCGCAGCTCTATCACGGTTTAGCGAAAGATCCGCATATCGATACCGCCGTTACGCTATGGAAAGGGGTGCTGAAGCCGCTCTCCGCGATAGGTTTTGTCGCCACCTTTGCCGGATTGATTTATCACTACATTGGCATTGGCCCGAATAAAGAGGTCGATGATGAGGAGGAGCATCATGAGTAAGATGATTGTGCGTACCACCTTTATCGACCGGGCCTGTCACTGGACGGTGGTGATCTGTTTCTTTCTGGTGGCGCTGTCGGGGATTTCGTTTTTCTTCCCGACGCTTCAGTGGCTGACGGAAACCTTCGGCACGCCGCAGATGGGGCGCATCCTCCATCCATTCTTTGGGGTAGTCATTTTTATTGCTCTGATGTTTATGTTTGTTCGCTTTGTACATCATAACATTCCGGATAAGCAGGATATCCCGTGGGTGAAGGGCATCCTCGAGGTCCTGAAGGGCAACGAGCATAAGGTCGCCCGGGTAGGAAAATACAACGCCGGACAGAAGATGATGTTCTGGAGCATCATGAGCATGATTTTTGTATTACTGGTGACGGGCGTGATTATCTGGCGGCCTTATTTTGCGCATTACTTCCCGATTCAGGTGATCCGCTACAGCCTGCTGCTGCACGCGACGTCGGCGATTATTCTGATCCACGCCATTCTTATTCATATGTATATGGCGTTCTGGGTGAAAGGCTCCATTAACGGCATGGTGGAAGGGAAGGTTAGCCGCCGCTGGGCGAAGAAGCATCACCCGCGCTGGTACCGGGATGTGGAGAGACTGGAAGCAAAAAAAGAGAGTAGTGAAGGAATGTAATCTCACTCCGGCCCCCTTCGTGGGGCCGGGTGTTAGTCGAGGAATAGCGCTGGAGATACGCCAAACCGTGCGGCAAGTTTTTTTATATGCGCGAGGGTAAGTTGGCGTTCACCGTTTAATACGCGCGATACCATAGATTTGCTACCGATTTCATCTTTAAAATCTGAAAGCGTCAGATTATGTTGATCGATCAGGATACGTAGCGTGGCGAGTGCTGAATGGGTTTTAGCGCTCGCTTTTCTGAAGGCCGCCACTTCAGGTAATGTTGCTTCATACACCGCAATTTTTGCGGCTACCAACTCAAGCAACGGGTTTTCCGGATCGTGCAGGAGCCAATATTCCACCAGCCTCAGAGCATCATCATAGTCCTCACATCGTGTACTACCGACAAGGAGGGGGATTGCTCGTTTTAATGCTTCTGCTGCTTTTAATGCCTCTTCTACAGCCATTTGGTTTTTCCTTTAGTGCGACACTTCATTACAAATTCATCGTACTCTTTATGTGTGTAAATATGCCGGACATAAAATTTTTGGGTTTTAAAAAAGATGATTGCAATGATGCGTAGTCTGTTTCTTGCAATATCAATAACATAGTACTTATCAATATATTTAATATTATCCAGAGTAGGATAAATTTGTCGCAGGGAATCAGGAGTAGGGAACTGCCCTTTGGCAATAATCTTTCCCAGTGCGATCAACTCATCTCTGAACTGTGGATACTTCTCTGCCGCCACGGCAAGTTTCTTTTGTGAAATTACATGCATATGACCTTCCGTTGCCATTTTGTCAACACTATACGCTCAGTGCAGCTTAATCACACGCTTTTCTTCAGGCAATAGAGATAGCGCAAAGCCTGAAAGCTCCTCGCAATATTTGGGATTTTCAGGCTAATGTTGCTGGTGGATAAAACATTAGTTACAACATACTTAATGCTTGTCTTTAACAAATAATCATACGCAACACCGTACCTTTACTTACCCAGTTTTGCAGAAAGAACAGGCCACCCCCGAAACAAAAACACCACCTTCCGGGGAAGGTGGTGTCAGCTTGTTAAAAAATCGGGTTTTGCTATGTCTGTGCCGTTTTGCCGGGTGGCGGCTTCGCCTTACCCGGCCTACAGGTTGTCCACCATCTGTAGGCCTGTGTAAGCAAAGCGCCACCAGGCATAATTCCACGGTATAACGTTTATCAGCAGTCAGACACCCCCCTCCCGAGAAGATGGTGTCTGGGATCACATCGAAAAGACGCTTTATTCGCTACGACGTTTACGGCCAGTCGCGTGGGTGTGCGTAACAGGGGTTTCGCTATCACCTTCAATAACGACTTTTTTCTGATTTGAGACCCGGTAATCGAGTCCAAGGATGTGACGTGCCTGACGGTTCGATTTCATTCTTACTCCTTAATCCTGTTTTACTGGTTTCAAGGACAAGCCCGGCGGGTGCCGGACGAAACGTTACCCTAAAGGACAGCTCGCGAGGCGAGCTGACTGTTAAGCATTGACCAAACCCTGGCGTTTTGCAATCGATCGGCGGCTTTTAGGAACACTCTCTTTTTGCCGCAAACTTTCAGGCGCGTCCTATACTTGATGACTCGACAGCAAAAAGGAGTCAATTATGACGATTCATAAGAAAGGTCAGGCACACTGGGAAGGGGATATCAAAAGTGGTAAAGGTACCGTCTCGACAGAGAGTGGCGTCCTTAACCAAAGCCCGTATGGTTTCAATACCCGTTTTGAGGGTGAGAAAGGAACCAACCCTGAAGAGTTAATTGGCGCAGCACACGCCGCCTGCTTTTCAATGGCGCTTTCACTGATGTTGGGCGAACAGGGTTATACCGCGACTTCCATCGATACCGTTGCAGACGTTTCCCTTGATAAAAAAGACGGTGGTTTTGCGATTACCAAAGTTGCCCTGCAAAGTAAGGTCTCGGTGCCGCAGATTGAACAGTCTGCCTTTGACGCTATTATCCAGAAAGCGAAGGCGGGTTGCCCGGTTTCACAGCTGCTGAATGCTGAGATCACGCTTGATTACCAGCTGAACGCCTAATCCCCGACTCGCCCGCATGCTGCGGGCGAGTTCTTTTACTCCCTTTAAATATCCTTAAACATTTCGCTTTCTTTGCGCATCCCCAGCGCCAGAGTATGAGAAGGATCGAAAAGCGATAAGCTTTCGATTTGCTCTATCAGGATCACCTTACGAAAATCCAGCGCCGATTGTGGCTCCGATGCCAGGGTAATCTCATGATCCGCATACCATGCGCTGTAATTATGTTCGGCAGTAAAGTCGAATGTCTTACTGTCGCGATAACCGCTTAACATAGGGATGATCACAATATTGCTGGCGTTACTGGCATCAAACGTCGCAGCATGAACCATGCCGATATAAATACGTTGAGACCGCAACGTCAGCCAGACCAGTTGACCACTCTCCATACACTGATAAAGCAGTCCCTCAAGGCTATTTCCGCTGGCCAGCGTCTTGTAAAGCGCCAGTCGTCCTTTACTATCCAGTCTGGCACTCATCGCCCAGTTGGAGCGGTAGAGACAAAAGAAAATCGCGAAGGCCAGCATGATCACTACCGGAGCCTGAATGCCTAAAAAGCTCCAGTTCATGAATACCATCTGAAACCGATGTTCTTCAGGTCCAAACCAGGCGGGAAGGGCGTTCATCGTCACGGACGCGATCAATAACATCAGCCACAGAATGCCAGTGGCAATAATACCTTGCAGGACGAAAATACAACCATAAAGGGCGACCAGAAAATACACATCCCAGCCGAAAGTGCGTTTGAATTTAAAACGGGTGGAGAGATCCCGGCTGCTATACCAGTAACCACACACCATCAGAACCATAAATATAGCCGTTCCCATCTCAGGCCCTTTTCAGTGCGTTAACGTGGCGATCAAAATCTTCCTGTACGGCGCGGCAATGGACATTGACCGTCGCATTGCCGTCGTCATCCACCAGGATGCGTTCGCCATCTTCAATAGATTCTTCGATATCCTGGTGATTAATGACCTGCAAAAATCTCTCGGGGCTGGTAAAAAGTGAACGGAACCATCGCATAGTAAAACCTCCTGCACCCAGTATAGAAACTCCGGACAAAACAGGCGGACGGTAATTATTTATACCAGATAATTCTTAGACAAGGCTTACGCCCTCCCTTCAGCTTGAACTTTGCCCGCTGGCAACTAGATTTAAGACTTCCCGCCCTGGCGGATCATTTCCCGGAGAATCACATGAAAGCACTCACTTATCACGGGCCGCACAAAGTCAGCGTTGATACGCATCCGGATCCCATAATTGAAGCCAGTGATGACATTATTCTGCGGGTCACCGCAACGGCTATTTGCGGCTCCGATTTACACCTTTATCGCGGAAAAATTCCGGGTACCGGTCACGGTGATATTTTTGGTCATGAGTTTATGGGCGAAGTCGTCGAGACGGGGAAAGATGTCACGGCGGTGAGCCGTGGCGACCGGGTTGTGATCCCTTTTGTCATTGCCTGCGGCAACTGTTTTTTCTGTCAGCTTGAGCAATATTCCGCCTGTGAAACGACCAATAGCGGGAAGGGTGCAGCGCTGAACCGCAAAACCATTACGCCACCCGCTGCGCTATTTGGCTACAGCAAATTATACGGGGGCGTCCCCGGTGGTCAGGCAGAATATGTCCGCGTTCCCAAAGCCAATACCGGTCCGTTTAAAGTTCCTCGCGTATTGTCCGATGATAAAGTTCTCTTTTTAACCGATATTTTGCCAACCGCCTGGCAGGCGGTTAAAAATGCAGAGATCAAAAAAGGGTCCAGCGTGGCGATATTTGGTGCCGGACCGGTGGGGTTATTGTCAGCCGCCTGCGCGCGTTATTTAGGCGCAGAAAAAATATTTATGATCGACCATCATGATTACCGCCTCGATTTTGCCCGCCAGTGTTATGGCGTTATTCCGATTAACTTTGATAAAAATGACGATCCGGCGGCGTGGATTATTGAAAATACCGATAATCATCGCGGCGTGGATGCGGTCATTGACGCGGTTGGTTTTGAAGCCAAAGGAAGCCTGACGGAAACCGTACTTAGCAATCTCAAGATTGAGGGCAGCAGCGGTAAAGCGCTGCGCCAGTGTATCGCTGCGGTGCGCCGTGGCGGCATTGTCAGCGTACCGGGCGTTTATGCCGGGTTCATTCACGGTTTCTTGTTCGGTGACGCCTTCGATAAAGGCTTAACCTTCAAAATGGGCCAGACGCATGTGCATGCGTACCTGCCGGAACTGCTGAAACTGATTGAAGAAGGGCTGCTGCGTCCGGAAGAGATTATTACTCATCATATGCCGCTGGAAGAGGCGGCAAAAGGCTATGAGATTTTCGAGAAGCGCGAGGAGGATTGCCGCAAAGTGATCCTTGTTCCAGGAATGTCAGCCGTGGCTGAGTAAGCGAATCGCCGGGTGAGAGGTTCACCCGGCTCATCATGGTTAATTTGAGACCAGTTGCACTACCACCAGCCTGCCACCTTCTTCCGTTGAAAGCACGAACTGGGTCCCGTCGTCCAGCGCCAGCTTATCGCCGATCCCAATGACCGTTTTGTCAGGCAGCGACATCAGGCCCGGAATGCCTTCATTCACCAGCCACCAGCGATCGTTATGGAAAACGAAATACCCGACCCGTTTCTTCTGGGCTTCTGTCGTGCGCTCATTGGGAGCCACTAAACGATTTACGTGCCAGGCGAACAGCGACTGCCCGCTCCAGACCATCAGGCGGTGATCGTCCGGTCGGAAGCTGCCCGCTTTACGTGACGAATATAAATTGAGGATCGGCAGTTTCCCCTTGTAAGGGGTGCCGCAATACGGGCAAACCGGTTTGGTTTTACCTGAAAAAACGTACCATTTCTGCTCGCAGCCAGGATTCTGGCACGGCTGGATAAGATCGACCGTTTTCACCAGGGCCGATTCCCATTCGTCCGCCGTCGGGCGACGCTGCGGATCGTGCAGGCCCTCGATAAACGCCCGGTCAAACAGTGGGGTCAGGTACGGTCCCATGATGGTGTAAGGGATCTTCTGCGGATCGGCCCACGGCAGCGATGATGGCGAGACCTGATTGAGTTTCACCGCGTTGCTGCGATCGACAGGGTGCTCAATAAATAGCGCTTTTTCACCCATCGACAGGGATTCGTCGCGCATTTCGTCGTCCAGATCGTGAATTTTACCGCCCCGGAGCGGATGGCGGTAAAACAGGTACATATAAATCAGCACTGACAGCGCGTGCCTGTCCGTCAGAATGCTCGGCAAAACCCGGCGCGGATCGTCTTTTTCCAGATGGCTGGTTTTAACCACTTCCGGCGCAATAAAATCCGGCGTGCCCACCACATCCGGGGGAAATTTTCCCGGCACCACAAGGCCATCGACATCAATAATGCAGGCGTGACCTTGCTCCGGGTCGATCAGGACGTTTTTGTAACTCAGATCGCTATGACACAGTCCTGCCGCATGCATACGCCTTACCGCGCGGCTCAATAATAAGCAGACCTTGAGATAGGTCAGGGTATTGCCTTTTTCGCGCGGATCGAGAAATTTGTTCTGGTTGTTGGCGCTGGCAAACCATTTCCCCTCTTTTTCGCGCCCGCGAATGCCGAGAAAATCGTTATTTTTGGAGCCATATTTGAAAAAGAAGTGGCTTTGGTAGGTCGGCACCACAATACCGATTTTCCCGTCATGTTCCACTACGCTGGTCGGCCAGCAGAAAAGATCCTTCCAGTATTCGCCGCCGGCCTGCTCAAAAATATTGGGCCGATAGCGGCCCGTGATCATGTCGATTCGCTCGCGCGCCTGCTCATTCTGCGGCTTTTTATAAAACGCCACCACATAGCTTTTATCCGGCGAAAAATAGACATCCTTCATTGAGCCGGAGCCGATGATTTCATCCACATATTGAACGGTTTTACCGTCCCGGGTGGTACACGTTACGATATTTGCCATATTATCTCACCCGCCCGTCACCATGAGACCACGATAGTGCGGTCGTCGTGATTGCCTGGCGAAAAGAAGTTCAGCCATTCAACCAGGTTCTCCGCCGCGTTTTCTGCATCGTCCAGATGAGGCGTCAGCTCTGCGATCAGCGCATCCCATTTCTGTGGATTTTGCAGCCCGTTATCTGTTTCGAAGCAGGGATCGGACACGCCGTCCGTCATCAGCACCAGGTGGGAAATCTCTTTCCAGCGGCCGATAATAATGCGCTTGCTGAATTCCGCATCCTGGATGGTTTCAGCGTCCAGAAAGCGTGTCTGACCCGCGTATTCACCGCTGTCCGGCATACCCAGGACGCGAACTTTTCCCGCAGGGCCGTAGGCAGCAATAGCACCATCGCCCAGCCAGAAAGCAGCCGCAAAAATCTCATCGCCTTCACGAAAAGAGACCAGTGCTAATAACGTCGTTGAGTAGGATTTACTTTTTTCCCCGGCGATTTTGGCTTCATGGTTGATATTGTTAACCGCCAGCGCCGAGGCCAGACTGAACTGGCGGTAAAAATAGTCCCAAATCTGCCGCTGATCGTCGGTGTTCCACTGGGTAATTTGGGTTTTGAGCGCCAGACCTTTATCGCCTTTAAGCTGATCAAACAGGTAGTTACCAGCCGTTTCGGTGGCAATCCGTGAACCCTGACGTGAATGACTGGCGCTACCTGCGCCATCAGCGACCAGCATCACGCTCCAGCCGCTCTGCTCGCTGGCGTTAATGTAAAAATCATCATCGCGGAACGAGCCAACATGGGCGTGGGAGCGTCCACGGCGGCTGGCCGCGGCGATGGTCACGCCAGCATGTTTAATCAGCTGATGATCGAGATTGGTTTTGTAATACCTGTCTTCTTCTGGAGGATCGATATCTTTCCATAACGTCCGAGGATCGGGATTAACTATAAACGTGATCCTGGATGCACCGTCAGGATGTGACGGGCAGGACCATTTCACCGTAATCTCCATGTCGCCGCTGGTTGTTGGCGTGCCTGACAGAGTGCCTTCAGCCCGCTCAAACGTTAGTCCAATGGGCGCGTCGAAAATAATATCTTCAACCTCGGCACGTTCGCCATTATCAAGAGCAATATCTACCGTACAGTGAAAAGGCGCACCAGCCCGGGCGTTGGCAATGCCGATCCGCGCGTTGGGAGCCTTGAGCGGCGGGGTGTGCGCTGCGGCCGGATGCGAGGGAATCTGGCCGGGCTTTAATAATTCAACCGGTTTACTCACGGATTCAGCTTCCTGAGGCGCTGTTTCATTGAGTTCATCGTAAGGCATTTTTTGCCACGGCGCAGGGTTGGTACTTTCTTCATCCGGGGCGTTCTCTTCCGGTGCAGGCGGCGGATTTTTGTCAGCCGCTTCAGCGTCAGATTCAGGCTCTGACGCTGCCTCTTCTGCCGCGCCCGCGCTGACTTTCTCAATGATCGCGCTGATTTCGGCGTCAAGCTCGTCGTTGTGACTGAGGGAGCGTTGTTCCTCCGGCGTCAAGGTCAGGCCTTTTTCGGCAATAATCAGAGCGAGGATCTTTTTTTTCAGAGGCATATTGTCGTCCATCATCCTTTACCTCTGCTGACATCAAAGTCATTGTCATCGCCATTTCTGAACGTTAACGCGGTTTCGCACCACGGGCAGATAATGTCGTCGGGGCCGTTGACGCACAGCAGTCGGCCACAGCGACACAGGGCAAATGCGCTGGCATTGCCACAGTGTGGACAACCCGGTACGCCGTGTAATTCACTGGTATTCACTTGCATTGATGAGGCGGAGGGATCGCTCCACTCGAAATAATCTTCATCAATCGGGTAACAGCCCGCGAGATTAAAGCCGTTAATATTCAGATTGAAATTTAGACCGGAAAGATTCACCGGCGGACGTTCATATTTGATGAGGTAAGGGCGGCGCGATTTACTGCATCGTCCGGCGAGGGTGACGCAGGTTTCATCGCAGGCACGCGCCACGTCATCCTTCGCCAGCTTAACCAGATAGTCGGTCTGGACCGCCGGCGGCGGCACGTCTTCACCCACGCTACGGCTGTGGGCGGTGACGGAGGCCGTGATCCACTTTATGAAGCGGGTGAAGTCACCCTCATGCGCTTCGTTGAAATGAAACACATTCTCTGAGAGCTGGCGCAGCGTATTAAGGTCGGCAGAGGGGCCAAGCCCGATCCCAATCAGATTCACTTTACGGGCGTAATACTCTTTCCAGCGTTTAATTTCTGCGGCAGCATCGTCGGTGGGATGACCGTCAGTTAACAGATACACCACCGGTTTCCAGTCGCCTTTGCGTTCGACGGTGGTTTTACGAACCTGGGTATCAATTTGCGTCATCAGTTCACGCAGCGCGGCACCGAGATTCGTGCCGCTACCCACTGGCAGGCGCGGGGGGTAAAACGACAGGACCTCATGCAGCGGCACAATGGTTCTCGCGATACCGGCAAAGGCAATCACTGAAATCCAGGCCGTTTCGAGGGCATGCGGATCTTTTCTCAGGTCGCTGACGATCATTTGCAGGCCGTCATTCATCTTTTTTAGATTGTCGCCAATCATGGACTCTGAGCAGTCCAGAACAAAAAATACCGGAAGTCTTCTCACGGAGATCACCTCATCAGGCCGTTACAGCACCAGTTGAATTTCTGGCGGCGGAGGAGGGAGCGTGTCCGTGCTGGAATTGACTCCCGCACTGGTGCTGCCCGAGGCTACGCTGGCCGACACCCACTTGAAGAAACCGGCGAAGGCGGTTGAGTCAAGCGTTTCAAGCGCCACAACGGTATCCGTCAGTTGCTTCAGGTGTTCATGACGCGCTTTGGGGCCTACCGCGCAGGCAATGATAGAGCCAAACGCACGCTTTTTGACCTCTTTGATCGCTTCTCCGTAAGCCCAGGCATCAGAAGGTGTGCCATCGGTCATCAGGAATACCAGTGGCCGCCAGTCACCTTTCTGATCGCCATCCGAACGACGCACGTCGCGATCGACACAGCCCACGAGGCATTCCAGCGCCGCGCCAGTAAACGTGCCCCCGGCACTGGGGACCACGATATCGGTGAACTGAAAGTTTTCCAGCGCGGAGAGTTTAGTGTGCTCACGCGCTTCATTATCAAAGGTGATAATCGAGATATGCACGCTTTCAAGCGCGTAAGGATCCTGGCGCAATGCGCTAAGCATCGCCTGTACGCCAACGTTAACCGCGTGAATGGATTCGCCGCGCATCGATCCGGAGGTATCAATGAGCAGATAAACAGGGAGTCTTCTCATATCAAATATAGCTCTTTAAATGGGTAACGAAGGTATCGGATTCAGACGGCTCACCGACGGCGTTAAGTTTCCAGCCGCTCGGCTCCCTTACCAGCTCGGCGAAAAGCATCGAACACTGATTATTGAATGCGGCTCCGCCTGAGAGATCAAAGCGTGCCATTTCGATATTGCGTGCATCAACCGCACGAATAAACGCGTTCTTCACCTTGCCGAAATGCTGTTTCAGGCGTTCGCCGTTGTAGATTTGCACAATGAAGACGATTTTTTCATAGCGCGGTTCGAGGGCGTTAAGCTTCACGATAATTTGCTCATCGTCGCCGTCGCCAGCCCCGGTACGGTTATCGCCGGTCAGCCAGATGTTGCCTGTCTTATGTCGCAGGCTGTTAAAAAAGATGATGTCGCCATTGACCAGCGTCGGCTTGCCGTTCTCCTGGTCGCCTAAATCAGTCACTTTTCCCTGGGCGTTACACAAAAAAGCAATAACGTCGAGATCGTACTCTTCTTCCTTTTTGCCAAATACGCTACCTAAAAATCCTTTCTTCTCTTCGTTAATGTCCCATCCCAAACCGATGGTGACGGAAGAGAGATCGTATTCATTTTTTCGCAGGCTAACGCCTTGCCCCTTGCGTAAACTGACTGACATAACATCTCCTTATTTATGTGGTTACAAAACGACGTTTACTTCCGGCGGTGGCGGCGGCAAATCATCCAGCCCAATCACCTCTTTTTTGGATTCAACCTTCTGGCTGCCGACGGAAATACTGGCGGAAACCCACTTAAAGAAAGCTTTAATAGTGGTGGAATCGGCGGTATCCAGTTGCAGTACAATCTCAGTGATTTCCTGAAGAACGCTGGTTTCTGCTGAATGTCCAGCAGCACAGGCAACCACTACGCCTGTTCTGGCGGCTTTGAATGCGCTGACGCCTTTACGCCAGTCATCCGTTGGCGAACCGTCGGTCATGATAAAGACCAGCGGACGCCAGTCTCCCTTGGTCTCTGCCGTAGTTTTTTGAACTTCACGAGAAATAGCGTCGGCGGTCAGGGAAAGCGCTTCGCCCAAAGCGGTGGTCCCGCTGGCAACCAGATCGGGGAGTTTAAAGCTAAGCAGATCGGTTAACGGCACGGCCTGGCGCGCGGAGGAATCAAACGTAATGACGGAAACATACGCGGTTTCGAGCGCGTAGGGGTCTTGTTTGAGGGTTGTCAGCAGGGTTTGTACCCCGTTCTTGACCGCTTCGATAGGTTCACCGTTCATTGAACCTGAAGTGTCGAGAAGTAAATAAACAGGAAGTCTTCGCATGTGTAGCTCCTGATGATTTGAGATTTTTAACCAGAGGGGTAATGACCAAAATACAGTATGCTTTTAAGGCGTTATGAGCGAGTATTTTTCTGGTTTTTATCAAGACAAACTGAGAGTGTAGCCCGTCGCACGCGCGACGGGCAGAGGAAATTGACCGCTATTTCCTGGTATTGACGCGTTCATTTTGTAGCAGTTCAAAGGCTTTCTCCGTCAGCAACTCAACGGCTTCGCTGCGGGTTTTGTCATTGGCAAACGCGTAACGGTCAATTTTGCGCAAGATGCTCATACGCAGAGAAAGCGAGACGGCGGTTTTCTTGTCTTTGTCCAGATCGACCCAGCGGGTTGCTTCCCCTTTTTTCAGCTCCGCGTTCGCGCTCAGCGACTCGGTCATTCGCCGCAGCGCTTTTTTATCCAGCGAGCCAAAATGAGTCATCTGGTAAGCATGGACGGCCTTGCTGTATTTGATATCCGCCGAATATGACTCCCGCAACTCTTTAAGCGCGCGGGTAAGGGTGGGTTCAGAGCATTCCAGAAGCTCAAGAATATGACTTGCAGAAACCGGTTTGCCGGTACCAAGGATCGTCGCCAGCCTGAATACGCGTTCTTGTCGCGAACTTAATAGCATTTTCTACGTCACCTCAGCTCTGCTGCGACAGCGGAACCCGGACAATGCCGCCGTTTTCGCGTTCGCTAATAATGCCGTAGACCTGAGCACGTTGCAGGACAGCCGACGCCCAGCGGCGATGCGTTGCAGGCTCGCACATGGCACCCAGCGATTTAAAGACCGCCTGTGAGGAGTTCAGGATCCGCAATGCGTCTGCATAATCGTTATCCGATACTCTCAACGCCGCCTCTATTTTGCCGATCTGATTAGGATGAATTGCCGTTTTTCCTACCAGACCATGCGCCATATCGAGCGCCAGCTCTTTGTCCATAATGTCGTGATCGTCAATGTGCTCACAGACGGGTGCGGTCAATGCAAAACCGCGTGTAGCAAAGACGGAGACCAGCATTTTAATGACATAGCCCATCGGGCCATCGTACAGCGTAAGATGCCGCGGACGACGCAGGGCAATCACGTTCATCAGATCGTTACCGCCAATACGCAATGCGATAAGCCGTTGATGGCAGGGATGATCAAGCAGCGACATCGCCAGTTGTCGCATTTGCTCAACGTCGAAAACCTCTTCGGTTTCAAGCGTCGGCATCATGCATAAATGGGTATGCTGAATGAATTCCCACCATGCCGGTAATGATGCCAGCGTAAACTTAGGCAGCACCAGTCCGTCAACCGGACTCAGATTCATCGTTTGAGTCAGTCGCGCGCCCATCTCAACATCCCGTGGGCGGATGAACACCAGCGGCCAGTGAGAACTGCCGTCAGTGGCTTTGGCTTTCGCCAGTGCATCAAGCAGAATCTGCAAGTTACTGAGCGCGGCAGGAACATCCTCCTCGCTAACGGCGTCTTCGAGGCAGATCACCAGCGACCGTAGCCCCTCGACTTTGACATTCAGGATCGCCTCGGCAATATCCGTGCGGGTGGCGGGCATATACAGCGTTGCCCCAAGATTCCAGGGAGAAAGTCGTTTCATCATCAAAGCACCTTCTTAATGATGGTGACGGCGCGATACTGCCCGATAGCATCGCCAACCTCAGCGATCGCGATGCCTTTGGCTTGCGCCAGTGCGACAAGTAAGGCCACATCAGGATCGTCAATGGCACGAACAAATACGTGATCGGGCACCCGGCGTAGCACCGCTCGCGTCGCTTCAGCGATGCCGGGTTTAATACGGTTAATACTGTCGACCTGGTAACGGCTGGCCAGCGTGCTGACGACCCGGTCACTGGTTTCGCGCAGCTGCGCCTTATCAGAACTCGCCGGAGACAGCGCCGGGACCTCATGCAGGCGTCGGCGCTGCTCCGCTACGGTGTCGACCAGCGTGCGGCTGCACTCCCAGGCGGCGAGATGATCGCACTGCACGCAGCCGTGAAAACCCTGTTGCGTCCAGATCGAGCGAGAAATCAGTCCTGAGACGGGCGCGCCCATAATACCGAAGGGGATCAACCAGTCATCGTCGCTGGCCGAAAGCCAGGCCCGGCCACAGGGATCGGCCAGGACGACGAGACGAGGCATATCCGGATAGCCCGGACGTCCTTTTAGCGATTTGATCAGTTCGCCGGTAATCGCGCCTTTTCCGGTCCAGCCGTCGACGAAGACGATACCGTCGGTCCCGTGACGGGATTCAATCCAGTCCAGCGCGGCGGTATCGATGCCACGATCGCGAATAATGCTGATGCCGTAATGAAAGGAGGTTCGGCCCATCTCGCGCAGCGCCTGCTGTAACATTACGCCCAGCGGCACGCCCGCGCGCACCAGGCTTGCCAGTACGATGGGGGTATCACCAAACTGTGCCACCAGGGCGTTGGCAAGTTGCTGTACTTCAGTCGCGAGGCGTTCCGCGCCCTGATCGAGCGAACGGCGAAACAGGTCAATGTGCCACGGCGTCGGTTCTGGCTCCTGACTGAGCATTTCTGAATAGTGTTTTTTGCCGGACTGAATATATTCTTCTTTCAACTCTACCGGCGTCATTTCCATTTGTACCGGCTGAAGAAGAAAATGAACATCTTCAGGCAGATAAGAGCCTGAGAAAATCGTCTCTTCACGCATGATCGTGGTCCCCAAAAAGTGATTGCGCAATAGCCCCGGCAAACTGACTTTGTTGCGGAACGCCGAACCAGGTGCAAAGTTTCATAAAACGATGATCGCTCAGGCTATCACCGAGGCCGATGACCGGGAAAACGCCGCGCTCTGCGCGTAATTTTTGCAGTAGCCAGTTGACCGCCAGCCCTTTCTCTACCGGTTCAGGAAGCCAGGCAATGTTGTTACTGTTGCGGTGGATATAAAACCCGTTAGTCGAGAAGAGGGCTTCGATTTCATCGCCGATAGCGTTGAGTTCATCAAGGCGAGTGCTGTCGCGATGTTTCATGACCAGATACACCGGCACATCGCCATATTCGTAGTTGAGCCGTGCCCAGGCATTAATGCCTCTGGCGTCCATCAGCTCGGTGATCTGGCGCTGCATAGAGGTCAGCTTTTCCTCATAGGGTTTTAAGCGGGCCAGCATATGCGCTTTCCACTCTTCATCAGGCTGACGATCGGCATTCAGGATCACCGCGCCGTGGGTGGTGATAGCCCATGAATGAAAGGGGATCTGCACCCGACTAATTTCTTCCGTGCCTCTGGCGGTGACAGGGATAAGCTCCGCGTGTTCAAGCAGCCAGTCGACCAGCATCGCTTGTTCTTCGGTCATAAAACTGCGCGGTTGCAGGCTGCGATCGAGCGCACCGGTACGGAACGGCTCCAGATCCAGCTCATTAATCATTTTGCGCCGGGTCTGAAACAGCGTGTCGTCAAGGTCGGAAAGAAAAACGGGTTTATTCATAGGTAATAATCTCTACGGAGTCAGCGACATTTTTCAGACCGGTGAGCAGCAGGGCATCAATACTCTCAGCCGGTGTCTCAGCGCAGAGTAAAATACGATCGAATGATTGATGTGCAACGTTATACACGAAGTTGGGGATCCCCAGACCGTAGTTGTCGGTAAAGGAAAGGGCGGACTGAATGGCAAAACCGGTGGCAATAGGCGAACGGGTGGTGGAGCTGTATTTCACCTCTGCGCCCATGGCTTCCAGCCGTTCTGCGAGTAAAAACGGCTCCCATACAAATTCCCCGGTCCCCAGCACGAGAATTTTTTCTCCCGGCTGAACGGTGACATCAGGAGCCAGATCGGCGGCGGGTTTCATCATTCCCAGCCGCCCCCAGGTTTGTTTACTCGACGGCGCAAAGGTGCCCGTCGCAGTGACATTGACCTGCGGCATCACCGGCACCGGTGCGTCGGGAACGGGTTCCCACGACCATTGGCCGCTCACCAGAGAAAGAGAGTGTACGGGGAGCGGGCAGCCAGCCTCCAGCGCATCATGGCTCCAGTCGGTCAGCGTGACGGTGACCACCTGACGCAGCGACGTTAATCCGCCGTCGTCGCGCAACGCGGCCAGCAGGTTAATAAAGGTATTTCCGGTGGTCGCTTCATCATCAATAAGCACTACCGTCTGCGCCTGCTGAACGCGGCGACGCATCTCAGGATCTGCCGGCAGATAGAGCAGGTGATCGGTGGCATGGCTGTGTGCTTCTTTGAATTCACACAGCAACTCGCCGTCAACAGGATGACGTGTGGAGGTCAGATAAACCGGATCGCCAACGCGTTCTCTCAGTTCATCAAAGACACCGGCACCCAGACCGACCGCCGTCTCGGCCATACCGATGAACAGTACGGGGCCGGGAAGATCCTGTGGAAACAGTTCGCTGAGCTGGCGGAAGACGGAGCGCATTATGGTCGGTGAGACCGGAATATGTCGGCCAAGCACTTTGCTGACGAATAAAAAGGCTCTCTTCGGATTACGGCGCTCGGCAATATCAAATAATGATTCAAGCGCGGCCACGCCTTTATGGCGGGTGACGCTGATGGTTCCGCTGGTCAGAGTGCGACGATAAACGTTGGCGTCGTGAGTATTCATCATAGCGTTACGTCCTGAACATGATGGGGTAAATAAATCGCGTCTGCATCACAGTGCATTGGTTAGCGTAGCGTGGTAAGCAATCGCCTCTGTCATGGCACGCACGGTGGCAGGACTAAAACGTGCCTGCGTCTCAGACTGAACGTCGCGTTCACTGAGATAACCCAGTTTGAAACCGGCATACAGCCCCGCGAGGTTAACACCGCTGTGACGGGTATAACCGATACCGCCCGAAGGACGCATGTTGATCTCAAGCAGGACGGGCTTGCCGCTCTCGTCGTTGCGCGTTTGCACGTTGACCAGCCCATCCGCTTTCATAACGGCTGCACAGGCCAGCGCCAGCTCGTAAGCCTCACCCGTATTTTCGAGATACTGGAGCGCGCCTTCTTTACGTCGCCCCACGGCGGCCAGAACCTTGCCTTTGTTTACCAGCATATCGACCGAATATTCCGGCCCCGGCAGGTAAGGCATTAGCACCAGCGGTTCAAAAGCCCCGGCGGCCTCGCAGGCAGCAAGGTATTGCCAGGTCGTAATCTGACGACGCTCGGGATAGTGGATCATTGTCATGGGCGATACCGCGTCATCAACGCGCCAGAATCCCATTCCATAAATCCCTTTCACCGGTTTGACACAGAGTTGTGATGAGGTAAATGGTGAGTGAGCAAGCTGTGTTTTCAGTTCACTCAGTGTGGTGATACGCAGTGAGGGAACGACCGGCAGCCCGTTCTTTTCCATAAACTGAGCAAATGTCACTTTGTCATCGGCAATGTCTATGTCATCAACACCAGATGCGCCCGTCGTCAGCGCTGCGCCAGTCGATTCAATCGCCTGACGGTGAGTTTCGAACCATCGGCTGTGGCGGCCGGTATGAATAACGTTGATCCCGTGTTCTCTTACTATAGCTTCAATAAATGCCAAACGCCGATCGGCATCTTTTGGTTCAGTTAAAGAAAAATGGGCCAACGATAAAATTTCATTTCTTTCATTACGATGCGAAGCATAGATTGTGACTGGTTTACCACACGCGCGAGAAAAATCATTTACACTTTGAATGAGATCCCGTTGAGAAGAAAGACCTTCCATAAACCATATTTTATTTTTCATTTTACGGGGCAGCACTTAAATAGAGGAGGATCCCAGCAGTCTATTTATGGTCTGGTACATTGTCAATCATATTATGATTTTAAATCGTTATGCATTCACACCCTCAATAGTTAAGGCAATTTTTAACTTTCACCCCCTAAATATAGGGGGTTATAAAATATAAAAATAATACTATCAATAGGTTATTTAGTTGAAGTGAAGTTTTTAAGAAAATTATCTTGTGAGTGAACTACATCATGATATGATTTTCTTGCTGATGGATTTTTTCAACCCGAAGTGTCGTTTCAGTTAACCCTTGTTAAGGAAAATATATGGTCTCTTTAAGTAAGAATCAGACGGTGTCGCTCAGTAAAGAATCCTCTTCACTTAGTCAGCTTAAGTTTGGACTTGGCTGGGATCCCATTAAGAAGAAAGGATTCTTTGGCGGTCTTCTGGGCGGCTCTGGTGATATCGATCTGGATGCAAGCTGTATTCTTCTGGACGCGAGCGGCAATAAAATAGATACCATTTGGTTCCGCCAGCTTAGTTCCCGCTGCGGTTCTGTGGTTCATAGCGGCGATAATTTAACAGGTGAGGGCGACGGCGATGACGAAGTCATTAATGTTAACCTGACGAAGCTGCCTTCGCAGGTGGAATATCTGGCGTTTACCGTTAACAGCTTCCGCGGCCAGACCTTCAATGAAGTGCAAAATGCGTTCTGCCGCGTCGTGGACCAGGCGAACAAAGAGCTGGCGCGTTACGCGCTTTCCGAGCAGGGCAGCCACACCGGTATTGTTATTGCCTCGCTGCGCCGTAGTGGCGGTAGCTGGGACTTCACGGCGCTGGGCAATGCCTGCCGTGGACGGACAATTGACGACATGCTGCCAGAAATTGTGGCTACGGTGGTACGCTAATGAATCTAAGCCCAGGAGGTAACACCTCCGTTCCGAACGGCGAGTTACGCGTGCGTATCCTTTCCGGTTCGCCTGTCGATACTTCTGCTTTCCGGCTCTATGCCGATGGAAAAGTGAAGGGCGATCCTGACATGGTTTTTTACGGTCAGCCGCGTAATGACGACGGTACTATTAGTTTGACGAATGAAGGTAATAACACCACGTTCATCGTTAATCTCAACAACCTGAAAGCGGACGTGCAAAAAGTGGCGTTCACGGCGACCTGCGAAGGCGTTCAGAAAGTATCAGGTCTGGGAAGTCTTGCCATTCAGGTCGACAATGCCGGTTCGTCGGTCGCCAGTGGCAATGTGGATCTCAATGGCCGTACGGAAGCGGCGTTAATTCTGGGCGAATTGTACCGTCGTAATGGGGAGTGGAAATTCCGCTTTATTTCTCAGGGTTTCAACGGTGGATTAAAACCGCTGGCCGAGTATTTCGGCGTTGATATTGCGGATTCGCCAACCCCAGCGGCAACCCCAACTCCAACTCCAGCGCCCGTACCGCCTACGCCTCCGGCCAGCAAAATAAGCCTGAGTAAGGTCTCATTAACCAAAGAGAAACCGGCAATCAGCCTTGCCAAGCAGGACAACTTTGGTGAAATCCGCATCAACCTGAACTGGCACCGGGGCAGTAAATCCTCCGGCCTGCTGGGCATGTTTGGCGGAGATAAAGGCATCGATCTCGATCTCGGTGCGTTTATCAAGCTCCGCGATGGGCAGAAAACCATTGTTCAGGCGCTGGGAAACATGTTTGGTTCCTACCATTCTCACCCTTACGTTCAGCTCCAGGGCGACGATCGCACCGGCGATGTGAGTGACGGGGAATGGATCCATGTGAATGGCCGCGAATGGAAAAATATTAGCGAAGTGCTGATCTATACCTTTATCTATCAGGGGGCCCCCAGCTGGGATAAAACGGATGGTATTGTCACCCTCCATATCCCTGAACAGCCACCGATTGAAACGCGTCTGACCGAAGGCGATAACAAGCGCACGCTGTGTGCTATTGCGCGTCTGGTTAACGAAAACGGCGCAATTAAAATCGAGCGTATTAATCAGTTCTTTAAAGGACAACAGGAGATGGACCGTGCTTTCGGCTGGGGCTTTCGCTGGACGACGGGTTCAAAATAACGTTAATGCTGAGGACAGAGTGATGAGTTTTTTCAATAAAGTTAAAGGTGCATTTAATACCAGCCGTGAAGAGCTGACAAAGCAGGTCAGCCGGTTTAAAAACAAAAAATTCATGCAGGGGACGGTAGCTGTCTGTGCACGAATTGCGGTTGCCAGCGATGGCGTCAGTGCTGAAGAAAAGCAGAAGATGATCGGTTTCTTACGTTCATCCGATGAACTAAAAGTCTTTGATACCAATGAAGTTATCGAGTTTTTTAACAAGCTAATTTCAAGTTTTGACTTTGATATGGAAATCGGTAAAGGCGAAACAATGAAATACATTCTGGCTCTGAAAGATCAGCCTGAAGCCGCGCAACTGGCTATTCGGGTAGGTATTGCCGTCGGTAAGAGCGACGGTAATTTTGATCCTGATGAGCAGAAAGCCGTTCGTGAAATTGCCATTGCGTTAGGCTTCGAGCCTGCTGAATTTGGCCTCTGATTTTTCTGTAAAGGGTAAAACATGGTTTCTACACATATCGGATTTCCGGCTGAAACTGTCACTGTATTTATTGCATTGTCAGTCGGTGCCATCTTTATTGACCTCTTCATGCATCGCCATGACAAGCCGATCTCGCTGAAAAGCGCGGCGTTATGGTCGGTATTCTGGGTCATTGTGGCGATGGCTTTTGCTGGTTTTCTGTACGTACATCACGGTGCGGAAGTGGCGAGCCTGTTCGTGACCGGTTATGCGCTTGAGAAAGTGCTTTCCGTCGACAACCTGTTTGTCATGATGGCGATCTTCTCATGGTTTGCGGTACCGGACCGCTATCGTCACCGCGTGCTGTACTGGGGGATCATTGGTGCCATTGTCTTCAGGGGTATCTTTGTTGCTATCGGCACCGGCCTGCTTTCCCTCGGCCCATACGTCGAACTGATCTTCGCTGTTGTAGTGGCGTGGACGGCGGTCATGATGCTGAAAAGCGGTGGCGATGAAGAGGAGGTCGAAGACTATTCACAGCATCTTGCCTACCGCATGGTCAGACGCTTCTTCCCGATCTGGCCAAAGCTTTCTGGCCACGCCTTTTTGCTGACACAGAAAGAAGTAGATACTGAACTGGCAAAACCGGAGAACAAAGATATCGTCGTGGGACGGGTTAAAAAAGCGGCGCTTTATGCCACTCCGCTGATGCTCTGCGTCGCCGTCGTTGAACTCTCTGACGTGATGTTTGCTTTTGACTCCGTCCCGGCAATCATCGCGGTTAGCCGTGAACCGCTGATTGTTTACAGTGCGATGATGTTTGCCATTTTGGGCCTGCGTACTCTTTACTTTGTCCTTGAGGCGCTGAAACAGTATCTGACGCATCTGGAAAAAGCAGTGATCGTGCTGCTGTTCTTTATCGCAGCCAAACTGGGTCTTAATGCCTCCGACCATATCTGGCATCATGGCTACAGTCTTTCCGCCACAACCAGCCTGATCGTGGTTCTGGTGGTACTGGCTATCGGGATCATTGCCAGCGTGCTGTTCCCGGAAAAAGCGGATGCAGAGTAAATAATTTCTATCTTAAAACGTAACCAGTGAGGATTTTTTATGAGCGTTTCTCTTTCTAAAGGCGGCAACGTATCCTTAAGCAAAGCTGCACCGGCAATGAAAAATGTCCTGATTGGTCTTGGCTGGGATGCTCGCTCTACTGATGGTCAGGACTTTGACCTCGATGCGTCTGCATTCCTGCTTGGCCAAAACGGCAAAGTACGCGGTGACGCAGACTTCATTTTCTATAACAATCTGAAGTCCGCAGACGGTTCAGTGACTCACACCGGTGATAACCGTACTGGCGAAGGCGACGGTGATGATGAGTCACTGATCGTGAAACTGGATACCGTGCCGGCAGACGTTGATAAAGTTATTTTCGTCGTCACTATCCACGATGCCCAGGCTCGCCACCAGAGTTTTGGCCAGGTTTCCGGCGCGTTCATCCGTCTGGTCAATAATGACAACCAGACCGAAGTCGCGCGTTACGATCTGACGGAAGATGCGTCAACAGAAACGGCGATGCTGTTTGGTGAACTGTATCGTCACAGCGGTGAGTGGAAATTCCGTGCCGTCGGCCAGGGTTATGCTGGCGGACTGGCATCTGTATGTGCTCAGTACGGCATCAACGCGTCCTGATCATCCTTATCTACCGGAGCTGCAAACGCAGCTCCATCATTAACAGCAGGAGCTAAAAATGGCAGTTTCTCTCGTAAAAGGCGGTAACGTATCCCTTACTAAAGAAGCACCAACCATGAACATTGCCATGGTCGGTCTTGGATGGGATGCTCGCGTCACTGATGGTCAGGATTTTGACCTGGATGCCTCAGTGTTTATGGTTGGCGAAGATGGCAAAGTGCTGTCCGATAGTCATTTTATTTTCTTCAACAACAAACTGAGCCCGTGCGGCGCAGTGGAGCACCAGGGTGACAACCGCACCGGTGCTGGCGACGGCGATGATGAGCAGATCAAAATCGAGCTGGCTAAAGTTGATGCGAACGTCAAAAAACTGGTGTTTGCGGTCACGATTTATGATGCTGAAGCACGTAAACAGAACTTCGGCATGGTGAGCAACAGCTTCATGCGCGTTTACAACAACGACAACGGCACTGAAATTGCTCGCTTTGATCTCTCTGAAGATGCGTCGACTGAAACCGCGATGATCTTCGGTGAACTTTACCGCCACGGTAACGAATGGAAATTCAAAGCGGTAGGTCAGGGTTTTGCCGGTGGTCTGAGTGCGCTGGCCTCTCAGCACGGTGTGAATATCTAAAAGTAGTGTCAGAAGCCCGGCATCCGTCCGGGCTTTTCCCCTGGTCCGCAAAAAACAGCGCCATTTCAGCTGCATCCGAAGTGCTCTCTTTTTTGCCGGCAAACGAAAAGGGAACGTACATGCAACTTCAGGCAGGACAAAATACGGTTATTACCACTTCAGATATCGCCCTCACGCTTCATTATCAGGGGAATGCTTCCTTTCGCAGCGACCTCGATCCCTCCGCTTTTTTGCTGGCAGAAAACGGCAGGGTGGCGCAGGACGAAGACTTTATCTTCTTTAATAATCTGCAATCGGCAGACGGTGCGGTCCAGATGGATCTCTCCCCGCAACGCGCCACTTTCCGCGTCCGTTTACACGATGTACCGCCTCGTATCCACAAGATTGCCCTGACGGTCGTCATCGACGGCGACGATGCGCTGGGACAGCTGGCTCAGTTATCGGTCGCGGCGGGTGAGCTGGCCCGATTTGATGTTGATGTTAACGGTCGTCAGGAAAAGGCGTTGATCGTGGCTGAGATTTATCGCTATCAGGGGCAATGGAAGCTAAAGGCTATCGGGCAGGGCTTTAACGGTGGGCTGGAGCCGCTGGCGCGTCATTATGGCGTCGATGTTGCCGCTCCGGCAGCCGAATCGGCGCCGGTCAAAATCAGCCTGGAGAAAAAACTTCAGGAGAAAGCCCCGCGTCTGGTCAGCCTTGCGAAAACGGCAACGGTGAGTTTGACGAAGCATAAGCTGGAGTCTATTCAGGCCAGAGTGGCATTTGTGCTGGATGCCTCAGGCTCAATGAAAGGGCAGTTTAAAAAAGGCAATGTCCAGGCCGTTCTGGATCGTATTGCCGTTCTGGCCGTCCAGTTTGATGACGATGGCGCGATGGATATGTGGGGTTTTGCCCAGCGACATAAAAAATACCCTGACGTCACGCTTGATAATCTGGATGGCTATATCTCCCGCATTCAGAGCGCATCCCGCAGTTCCATGCTGGAAGTTTTGCCCGGTCTGGGTGGCCTCAATAATGAGCCGCCGGTGATGAATGAGATTGTCGATTTCTACCGGGGAAGTACGTTGCCGGTGTTTGTGGTCTTTATTACCGATGGCGGCATCAGCAAAACCCGCGAGATTAAAGAGGTGATTCGGCGTTCTGCGGAAGGGCCGATCTTCTGGAAGTTCGTCGGCCTCGGCGGTTCAAGTTACGGCATCCTCGAAAAACTGGATACCTTTACCGAGCGGCGGGTGGATAACAGCAATTTCTTTGCGATTGATGATTTTGCAAAAATGAAAGATGAGCAGTTGTATGATTTACTGCTCGAAGAGTTCAGGGACTGGCACGATCAGGCGACGTCATTGCGTATTCTGTAACAATATCGCCCCGACATCGGGGCGATATCATCATAAATTGTAGTTTTGCTGGTTAGCTTTGAGCATTTCCAGCGGCGACTTGCGGCGTTTCCAGGCCGGGTGGAAATGACGCCAGTGGGCATCCCTGGCGGCGGTAAGGAGTTCGTAATCGCCACGGGTATCGCCCCAGGCCCGCAGATGATAGTCCGCCAGCGATCCATAAACGCTTTCGAGCCGGTTAATTTTTTGAATGCACCGGCAATTGTGTCCGCTAATCCGGCCGGTCAGCTTGCCGTCCTGGATCTCAAGCTGAGTTCCGATCAGCTTTACCCCCAGTTTATCCGCAAAGGGTTGCAACACCAGTTCAGGGGACGCCGAGCATAAGGTGACTTCAGCACCGGACATCCGCTCTGAAGCGACCGCCAGTAACCCGCTGGAGCGCATTAGCCGATCCCAGTACAGCTCGCAAAACGTTTCCGCTTTTGCGCGCAGCCATTTTTCATCAATATCGGTCAGAAAGGTGGTAATCAACACTTCTTTCAGTTCATCCCGGGTCAGCTTGCGACGCATGCAGCGCAGCGCAGGCAGGGTCATCCTGGCAATATTACGTATAAAAAAACGATTGCCAAAAGCATAACGCAGAAACGGGATAAAGCTGTCATGACGCGTGAGGGTTCCATCAAAATCGAAGACGGACAGAACGTTTGCGTGTGTGGTTTCCATAAAAACGTTTGACTCTCAATGATAGTGGCAGTTATCAAAGGTACCGAAGCGATACTCCTGACCTTAGCGAAGATGCTGATATCATCTCAAATTATTGCGCTCTAAGCATTGTTTAAATCGTTGAGGCGGGGAAGGGAATGTTTGCCAGGGGCGCGATAATATCACGCCCGTTAAGCGGCAATTGATATAGGGGACTCAGATGTCGTCCATCGTGTGATCGACAATGATTTCCAGTGTCTTGCGAATGATATCGCCGGTCACTACATCATCATTGGTTTCCAGAAAAGCGATAAGTTTTTGGATGATCGCTTTATTCGACAAGTCACCGTGCGAGGCCATAATGCTTCTGATAGCCGTGCCGAGCATCGCGGATTCCTCCACCAGTCTATCGCCGGCAGTACGAAAATACTGAGTCAGCGCCAGGGTAGGCAAATCTTCGTAACTTTCTCGTTCCTGCAACATTACCTGACTCATGTATTTACTCCGCGATTTATAAGGCTATCAATGATTTTTGCGTTTGCCAGACTGCTGGTTAGCACCAAACAGCTGATGAACGTTATCCCCGCCCCATGGTGACGGTTCATGTGTTGTTTTATTACGTTCTGCGTTATTACTGATTTCCATAATAATATTCGCAAGAATGTCTCGCCGCTGTCGGTCAGGCTCACTGGCCTCAATAGACCGCAGCCTGCTAATCAACGACTGTTTGTTAATCGGGCTATTATCGACCAGCAGAGATAACACTGCCTCGCCAATAAGCTCGTCTGTCAGTTGTTCTGTTTCACTTCTTTTCATAACTGCATCTCTAATTGCCACTGAGTCCCGGTTGGGAAGCGCGGCATAAAGTCAGTTCGCTGCTGCAAGAGGTTCTCTGGTAGTCGATGGTCCTTTGTAAAGCATAAGTCCTCCGCCCGAATTGACTTAAAAAGGGCCTCCGTCATTCAGGGTTGGCAAACCTCAGCGGTCAAACAGCAGACCAATCAGCCGGTGATAATGGCTTTCTTCTTCCGGGCCGGAAGCGGTTTCCAGTCGCTTAAGCAATTTGGTACAGATCGCTTTACGGTTCAGGCTGCGTCCCTCGGTAAGGATCTCCCGTACAATTTCACCCAAGGTTTCCTGCTGAGTAGGCAGGGCTGCTTTATTGAAATAACGGGCAATGGCATTAGCGGTATCTGGAATGTAACTATTCTGCTGCATATGTCACTCCTGTAAAATATTTTGTCACATCAAGTACGGCTAAAGTTATACAAAATTGGCAAACTTGTACACATATAATTGTACAATTATTGAAAAATAGGAAATGTTTATATTTTTATTGTTAACTTACAATAAGTTAACGTGATTTTTTTTGATGTGCAGGTTCTTTGTGAGTTGTACAGTACGAGCGATTTACTCATAGCGGCATGTTGCTATGCCGACAATGTGATCAGATTGTCAGGAGAAAGTGAGAGAAATGCTTAAGTAGTACAAGCTTCAAAAACCAGTATCTGCTAGTGTGGCTGTTCATTCATCCTGCCTATGAGATCTTCATGCTCACCACAATCATTTACCGCAGCCATTTCTGCGATAACGTCCCGTATAAAGCGCTGGAGGAGATGGTTACAGCGGCAAACGAAAAGAACAGCCATGGAGGCGTCACCGGTATTCTGCTGTTTAATGGCACCCACTTTTTCCAGCTGCTCGAAGGCCCGCAGGAGAGTGTTACCTCTATCTATCGCCATATTTGCGAAGATGATCGCCATTACAATGTCGTTGAGCTCCTGCGTGACTATTCGCCCTCGCGGCGTTTTGGTAAGGCCGGGATGGAACTGTTTGATTTACGCGAGCATGACAGGGATGAAGTGCTCCAGGTCGTGCTTGATAAAGGGACGTCTAAATATCAGTTAATTTATGATGACCGCGCGTTGCAGTTCTTCCGTACCTTCGTTGAGGCGCGGGAAAAAGAGAACTACTTTGAAATTCCCGCCGGGGATTCCTGGGACTTTATTTCCGATGGCAATGCGGTGCTGCCGCAAGATTTGAAGAGTGATTTAACGGCGAATTGCAGTTTCGCTTTCCAGCCAACCATCGATCCGCTCGCCCAGGAAATCGTCTCGCTTGAAGCCTTGCTTCGTACCCCCGAGGGTGCGCCTCCGCAGGCTTATTTTGAATCCCTGAGCGGGGATGCGCTTTATCAGGCAGACCTTCACAGTAAAAAAGTGGCCTTCGCAATGGCGGCGTCGCTGAATCTCGGCGAGCAGACGCTGACGGTCAATTTGCAGCCGATGACGCTGGTCAACGTCCCCGGCGCGGTGAGCTTTCTGCTGACAGAAATAGAAGCCAATGGGCTGGTTCCGGAACAGATCATTGTCGATTTCACTGAAAGCGAAATCATTTCGCGACTTGATGAGTTCACTGATGCGGTAAGACAGCTAAAAGCGGCCGGTATCCGGGTCGCTATCGATCACTTTGGTGCGGGTTTTGCCGGACTTTCGCTCCTCGCGCAGTTCCAGCCGGACCGCATCAAAATAAACCGCGATCTGATCAAGGATGTGCATAAAAGTGGTCCGCGTCAGGCGATAATTCAGGCCATCATCAAATGCTGTACATCGCTTGAAATCTCTATCACTGCCGTAGGCGTCGAGAAGGCAGAAGAGTGGATGTGGCTGGAGTCCGCCGGGATTTCGCTGTTTCAGGGACATCTTTTTGCTAAACCCGCGTTAGGGGCCGTTCCCGCTGTGTTCTGGCCAGAAAAGAAAACCAACTTTTAACACTATCCTCGTCAAATAAACGCTGCTGATAGCATTATCAGCAGCTTTTTTTACGCCTGCGGTTGATACGTTTTTTATACAGACCAGCAAATTCACGTTGTACAATAAAAAAACTTGTACAAGTCATAGTGAATTGTTAGCCTAAACTTGTACATTCCGGTTTTAAGTATGAGAGTGTGAATGGCTTTTTATAGCATTGGTGATGTAGCTGAACGATGTGGAATCAACCCCGTGACATTACGGGCGTGGCAGCGGCGTTACGGTCTCCTTAAACCTCAACGTAGCACAGGCGGGCATCGTCAGTTTGATGAAGATGATATTCAGCGTATTGAAGAAATTAAACGCTGGGTAGACAGCGGTGTGCCCGTGGGTAAAGTGAAGGCGCTGCTTGAAGGGGAAGCGGTCGCTGCCCATGACGGCTGGGCATTGCTTCAGGAAGAGATGATGAGCATCCTGCGTCGTGTTCATCCCGTCAGCCTTCGCGCCAAAATAGTGGAAATAGGGCGTAAGCATTCAGCAGAAAACCTTATCGATAGTGTGTTTGTGCCTGTCCGTCAGAAACTGAGTCTCGATCAACATACAGCCCGTACGATGTGCAGTTTACTGGATGGAATGTTGATAGATTATGCGGTTTCATGCCTTTCTGAAGCGCGGAAGAAAGAGGGCAAAGAGGCATTGCTGATTGGGTGGGGAAGCGATGACCATACCCGATTATGGCTGGAGGCGTGGCGACTTTCGCAGCGCGGCTGGCATATTACCGTACTGGCGGAACCGTTGGATTCACCGAGGCCGGAACTCTTTCCCGGACAGCAAATTTTTTTATGGACAGGCAAAGCGTTGTCACGACGACAATATGAGCAGCTAGCTCACTGGCAGGAGCAGGGCTTTGCCGTTACTTATCACGGCGTATAAAGAGAAGGGGGTTAAAATCCTTTCTCTTTATTAACAACGAGTTTCCTCAATACATATTACCTTTCGCAAATCTTCTTCATTTTTTTAGCAATATTTCCCTTCCTCATTCGTCTACCTCATTACAGACACTCTTCATTAACATAACGAGGTAAGACATTATGAGAGATTTCGATACACACGGTCGCGGACATCGATTTGGCCGACACCGCATGGGTAAGCCGGCGATCATCGGTGCAGCTCTGTTCGTCCTGCTGGGCGTGGTGGTCATGACGCTGTGGAATGCATTGCTTCCGGGTATTGTCGGGGTAACAACAATTGGTTTCTGGCAGGCGCTTGGGCTACTGATATTGTGCCGCATTCTTTTTGGCGGACTCGGGATGCGTCCTGGCATGTTCGGCATGGCACGTGAGCATCGCCGCATGCATGAACGCTGGATGAATATGACACCGGAGCAGCGTGAGGAATTTATCCAGCAACGTCGCGCCGGTTTTGGCCATCGCTCTCGTTTTGGCGGATGCCGGCATCACGATGATGGCGAGAAAACCTCTTCATCGTCTGAAGAAAAGCCAGCAGGCGAGTAAGCCAATGAAGAACGAGTCAATACTGGTATCGGCGCTAAATGCCTGCCGATCCCGACTGAAAGCCTTTATTCGCGGCCGCATGGCGGTACGCGATGAGGCAGACGATGTTCTACAGGAAGTCACTTATCAATTAATGAAAATAGAACAGCCGGTGGAAAACATCGCCGCCTGGCTGTTTCGTGCAGCGCGTAATGAAATGACGGACCGGTCACGTAAAAAACGCGAACTCTCATTGTCCGACCTCGACAGCGACGCTGATTTTACGGAAAGTGAACTTGAAGCCACCTTATTTGGCGTACCGCAGACGCCGGAAGATGACTATTTAAGTGCGCTATTTTGGGAGGAGCTGGAAGAAGCGCTCGCTGAACTTCCTCCCGCACAGCGCGAGGCGTTTGTAAAAACGGAATTGCAGGGTTATAGCGTCAAACAACTGGCGGAAGAAACTGGTCTGAGCGTTCAAGCGTTATTATCACGTAAACATAAAGCTGTGCTGTATCTGCGGGTAAGATTGCACAGCCTTTATGATCAGCTGATTGACGTTTGAGTGTGCTATTGCTGCGCCCAGCGGCTCCTCAGATAAGAGACGGCTTTCTGCGTTTGCGGCTGATGCAGATAGCTTTCGCGAAATAAAATCGTGCCGTTAATTTGCGGGTTGGCCTCATTCAAATCGAGCTGTTTCTTCAGCTCCGGGACGCCACCGTCAACCATCCAGTCAGGTTCTTTTTTTGACGGCTCACCGACTTTGTATAATGCAATGCCGATATACAGACGCGTATTAGTGGGTTTCACCACGTTCGCCCACCAGTTAGCCAGTACATCATAACGTGCGGCGCTGCGGGAGAAGGGCCAGTAGAGTTGCGGGGCGATGTAATCGAGGAGTCCCTGCTGAACCCAGCGGCGGGTGTCGGCATACGATTCATCATAGGCGGCTGCGCCACGGGTATCGGAGCCTGCTGGATCGAAGGATCGATTACGCCAGACGCCAGCGGGACTGACGCCAAACTCAACCTCGGGCTTCAGTTGTTTGATCGCGCGTGAAACCTGTTCAATCAACTGCTCGGTATTATTCCGCCGCCAGTCAGCTTTCGACGCGAAACCCTGACCGTATTTACGGAACGTTTCGCTGTCGTTGAGCGTTGCGCCGGGAGATTCGGTATAGAAATAATCATCAAACTGAACGCCATCGACCGGATATCGTGCCACCACTTCCGCCACGATGCTGGTTATCCAGTCCCGCGCTTCCGGGATGCCTGGATCGAGCACATAGCGATCACCTGAGGTACGGACCCAGTCACGATGCAGAACAAAAACACTTGCCGGATGCATGGATAGTGTTCGGTTGAGTTCGGCTTCAGTACCCGGCTTAAGATTTACCGAAACACGATAGGGATTGAACCAGGCATGCACTTTCATTCCACGTTTATGGGCCTCATCCAGCATAAACTGGAGCGGATCGTAGCCAGGATCCTGACCAATTTTACCGGTGAGCATATCAGACCAGGGTAATATCTTAGATGGCCAGAGCGCAGTACCATCCGGCTTCACCTGAAAGAAAACGGTATTCACTCCAAGGCTTTTAAGCTCGTCCAGCTTATCGGTCAACGCTTTCTGCTGCTGCCGGTTGCGGCTCTCAGCGCTGCTGGCATTGATTGAGTTCACCGGGGGCCAGTCGAGACGGGAGACCGTTGCCAGCCAGACGCCGCGCACGGGTGTCTGATCCTGCTGCGATTTTCCTGGCAGCGGCTGTTTCGCTACGGGAGGAAGGGGAGTAACGACAGATTTTGGCGTTTTAGATGAGCAACTGGCAAGGAAAAGGGCGCAGCAAGCCAGCGCGCTTAACCGTTTAACGAAAGGAACCTTAGGGCAATGGGCGGCCATGCGAAGTCCGGTAGTTTCAACGTTTATAATCAGGATATTAGGCCTCTGGTGAGGCCAACTTACAAGCAGGAAATGCGGGCAATTGCGATATACAGGCCCATCCAGCCAATGACAGTCTGCCACAGGGCTGATATTGTTAATTTGATGCTAAAAATAGCTTAGCCCTATGTTTAATAAGGGTTAAGTTATCGAACTTCTAATCAGGCTAATGCTATGACGTCAGCCGACACACCTTTTTAATGGGATGAATATGGGATCACAACATACTGTAGCAGATGACTCTCTGCTGCGGCACAGGTCGTTTGTCGCTTTTTGGCTGGCCCGCACCTGCTCATCGTTCGGCTTTCAAATGTTTTCCGTCGCCGTCAGCTGGCAGATCTATGCCTTAACACATAGCGCGATGGCGCTCGGTATGATCGGCCTGATGCAATTCTTACCCTCAGTATTGCTGGCGCTACCGGCCGGGCACCTGGCAGATCAACTCGACCGCCGTCGGATTGTGCTTCTTGGACAGTTGATAGAGTGGGGCGCTTTGCTGGGATTAGTCGCCCTGACGCTGCTGCACTGGGCGGATCAATTTGAGATTTGGGGTCTGGTTTTTTTAATTTCAGTGGCGAAAGCCCTGGAATGGCCCGCGATGACATCAATGTTGCCGTCACTGGTTCCACCGCCGATTCTTGCACGAGCAATGGCCGCCAGTTCGGTAAGCGGTGAAGCGGCAGTGATTATTGGGCCCACGCTGGGTGGGGTGTTGTATGTGATCGGGCCGGAAGTTGTCTATGGCGTGTCGGCGCTGTTTTATCTTTGCTCCATCATTTTGGTCAGCCAGCTGCGCTATGAACGTCCCGCACAGATTCGTTTGCCGATGAATTTAACCAATTTGTTTGCTGGCGTACGGTTTATCCGGGAGCGTAAAGATGTGCTGGGCGTAATTTCTCTTGATCTTTTCGCCGTACTGCTCGGTGGAGCGACTGCGCTGTTGCCCATTTTTGCTCAGGATATTTTGCATACCGGTCCGTGGGGACTCGGATTACTACGCGGCGCACCGTCCGTTGGCGCGCTGTTGATGGGCGTATGGCTGAGTCGTCACAAGCTGGAGAAAAATGTCGGGATCATTATGTTTGGCTCGGTGGCAGGTTTTGGACTGGCGACGCTGATATTCGCGCTGTCCACCCAGCTCTGGCTGTCGCTACTGGCACTGGTTGCGCTCGGCGGTTTCGATATGGTCAGCATGGTGATCCGTGGCGCACTGGTTCAACTTGATACGCCAGATGATATGCGCGGGCGCGTCAATGCGGTGAATGCGATTTTTATCAATACCTCCAACCAACTCGGCGAGTTTGAATCCGGAGTGCTGGCCGCATGGCTCGGCGCTGTACCCGCAGCAGCACTGGGAGGGATTGGGACGTTGATGGTAGTCGCGGTGTGGATGACGATATTTCCCCATCTGCGTAAACGACAGAAGCTGGAGAATGAAAAGTTGGTCTGAGTTCTTCTGAACGCCGCCGTTTTTCACCTCACGGCAGAAGGCCGCACGCATTAGTCAGGCGAAGGTCCGCGCTCCAGAAACGTGGAAAGCGCGATATAGCTCCGCACAGAGCGCACGCCCTCAAGGCTTTGAATCTCCATCAGGAAATTCTCCAGCGATTCGGTATCGGCGGCCCGTACTTTGATAAAGACGCAGCCGTCTCCGGCAACGGTATGCAATTCTTCTACTTCTTTGCGGCTGGTGAATTGTAGAAGGGCGCGTGTCGCTTGATAGCTGCTGGTATCGATCACCAGAAACGTGAGTAGCGTCCGTCCCAGCTTGCAGCCATCCAGTATTGCTACGGTGCCTTTGATCACTCCATCACGCTTCAGTCGCTTTACGCGATCGTGAACCGCGGGTGCCGATAAATTCACAATCTCGCTCAACTCCGTGTAACTGCGGCCTGCGTCTTCCGCTAAGGCACCTAATATTTTTCGGTCAATAGCATCCAGTTCTGCCGGTTTATGCCTTGTCTGCCGAATACCATCTTTTTCTTTATCAAATGTGCTCACAGGGCTTCTCAGTCTGAATGAAAGTATGAATATACTACATTCTACCTAATATTATTAAGTCACAAAATAGTTAATGGAGTTGCAATGCCTATCGCACTTTTCGCTCTTGCCGTCGGCGCATTCGGTATCGGTCTGACTGAATTTGTCATTGCCGGGATCCTGCCGCAAATTGCCGCAGAATTTAGTGTCAGTATCCCGAAAGCGGGAATGATGGCGACATCCTACGCCCTTGGTGTCTTTGTTGGTGCACCGTTGTTAACAGTGCTGGGCGCAAAGGTTCCTCGCAAGGCCATGCTGATCGCGCTGGCGGGTATTTTTACGGTCGGCAATATCATTACGGCAATCGCGCCGACGATGGAGGTTGCGATTGCGGGTCGTATTATCACGTCCTTTAATCACGGAGCCTTTTTCGGTATCGGTTCGATTATTGCCGCCTCGCTGGTAGCGCCAGGTCGTCAGGCAAGCGCCATTGCCTTTATGTTTTCGGGGCTGACGCTGGCCAATCTGCTTGGTGTGCCGGCCGGTACCTGGCTTGCTCAGACGTTTAGCTGGCGACTAGTGTTCTGGGTGATTGCCGGTATCGGACTGCTGACGATGGCAAGCGTAGCCGTACTGGTTCCGCATATTGCGAAGGGTAAGGCCATTGCCTTACGCAACGAGCTGCGGGCCTTTGTCGATCCGCAAGTGCTGCTCGTCATGGGGATCACGATTTTCGGCCCGGCAGCCTTTTTCACCTCCATCACCTATATTGCCCCTATGATGGTTCAGGAGGCCGGTTTCACCGCAGGCGGCGTGGCAGGACTGATGGTACTGTTTGGCCTGGGACTGGCTGTTGGAAACTGGATAGGCGGGCGCTTTGCCGATCGCTCTCTGTTTGGCACGCTTTTCGTCACGCTTGCCGCTCAGGGGCTGGTACTGCTGGTTTTCTGGGCGGGTGTTGAAAGCCAGTGGGTCGCAAGTATCTCGGTCTTCCTGATGGCGGCGTTCGGCTTCGCGACGGTTTCGCCCATTCAGAAGCTGGTGATGGAGCGCGCCAGCCATGCTGGTGCACCCACGATGGCCGCATCGGTCAATATTGGCATGTTTAATCTGGGAAATGCGCTGGGTGCATGGGCTGGCGGCGTGACCATTGCCGCAGGTTTTGGTCTGGCCTCACCGAACTGGGCGGGGGCAATTTTGTCCTTTATTGCGTTGGGGCTTGCTTTTCTGGCATGGCAAAGCGCCCGTAAAGGTTACATTTTGCCGATACCTGAGTAACGTAATGTATACGATGAGCGCCCACAGAGAAGCGGGCGCTTTTTTAGGTTACCAGGGTAGACTTGAAAAAAGAAACGAGATGAAGGTCGGAAATTCTTACGTAGCAGGGATTGGGGTTAGGAAGATGCTAATCTGAATACTTCCCATTCTTAGTAAATCAATCCTACGTTCAGGCAAAGTCAGTGGTACCTTTGCCTCGCAGCAAAGATACCATTTGATTCTGACGTTTTTACCTCAGGCTTTCGCTTCAAATGCAGGCGCGTCGGCCAGTAGATGAAGCAGACTTTCTTTTAACGACGCATTCAGGCGCTGAACATGCGTTGCTCTACGGCTTCCCGCTTATCGCGATGTGTGAATCACCGGAGACCAGGCCAATTAATTACATTTATCACACGCCATACATTTTGAGGACAGAATTTGCTGGTAGAAATCATTTCCCTTGTCGTCTACCAGGATAAATGCCGGGAAGTTTTCAACGCTTATCTTCCATACGGCCTCCATTCCCAGTTCCGGCCAGGCGACGCATTCCAGACTTTTAATACTCTGCTGTGCCAGCACCGCTGCCGGACCGCCTATGCTTCCCAGATAGAATCCGCCATGTCTGGCGCAGGCGTCGGTTACCTGTTGACTGCGGTTGCCTTTTGCCAGCATCACCATGCTCGCGCCGTGTGACTGGAGGAGATCTACGTAGGAGTCCATGCGCCCGGCGGTGGTCGGACCGAGGGATCCGGAGGGATAGCCTTCCGGCGTTTTCGCCGGTCCGGCATAGTAGATCGGGTGATCTTTCACGTATTGCGGCAGCGGCTCGCCATTATCCAGCAGCGCCCTGAGCCTGGCATGGGCGATATCACGCGCCACGATGATGGTGCCGCTGAGCGACAGGCGGGTTGAAACCGGATAGCGGGAAAGCTGGCGCTGGATCTCTGACATCGGCTGGTTCAGATCGATGCTGACGGCATTGCCTTCGCCATGCTGACGCAGCGCCTGCGGGATGTACTGGCCTGGATTGTGCTCCAGTTTTTCGATCCAGATACCGTCACGGTTGATTTTAGCCTTAATATTCCGATCGGCAGAACAGGAAACGCCCATGCCCACCGGACAAGATGCGCCATGACGCGGCAGACGGATCACCCGGATATCATGGGCAAAATATTTACCGCCAAATTGCGCGCCAAGACCGAGCGTCTGCGCTTCTTCCAGCAGTGCCTGCTCAAGTTTAATGTCGCGGAAGGCCTGACCGTGCGCATTGCCTTCCGTCGGCAGGCTGTCGTAGTAGTGGGTGGAGGCCAGTTTGACCGTTTTCAGCGTCGCCTCAGCGGAGGTGCCGCCGATTACAAAGGCGATATGATAAGGCGGGCAGGCCGCCGTGCCGAGCGAGCGCATTTTATCAACCAGATAGTTTTTAAGTTTATCCGGTGACAGCAGCGCTTTGGTTTCCTGGTACAGATACGTTTTATTCGCCGAGCCGCCGCCTTTCGCGATACAAAGAAACCGGTACTCATCTCCCTCGACGCTATAGATATCGATCTGCCCCGGCAGGTTGGTTCCGGTATTGACCTCGCTGTACATATCCAGCGCCACGTTCTGCGAATAACGCAGATTATCTTCGGTCCAGGTATGGTAAACCCCACGGGCCAGCGCAGCTTCGTCATGACCGTCGGTCCAGACACGATGACCTTTTTTACCCATGATAATCGCCGTGCCGGTATCCTGGCAGGTAGGCAATATGCCTTTCGCGGCGATCTCCGAGTTGCGCAGAAATTGCAGGGCTACATATTTATCGTTATCACTGGCCTGCGGGTCGTCCAGGATCGCCGCCACCTGGCGCTGATGAGAGGGACGCAGCATATACGAGGCATCGTGAAAAGCCTGCTGTGCCAGCAGAGTCAGCGCGGCGGGGGCGACCTTCAGCACGGGTTGGCCCTCAAACTCGCTGACGGAAACATGGTCGGAACTTAACAAGTAGTAGTCGGTATCCTCGTGTTGCAGAGGAAACGGGTCCTGATAAATAAACGGTTTGTTCGACATTGTTTTTACTCCCTGAAATAAAGTCACCGGCAGTGCGCCGGTGACGGGTATCAGAACATCATGGACATCCATGGATAGGCGATCAGCAGCAGCGCGGCGAGGAAAATCGCGCCAAAAATGGTGCCGAGACGCCAGTAATCTTTGGTCGGTAAATAACCGCTACCGTAATAAATGGGGCTTGGCCCGGTTCCGTAAGGCGTGATGATGCCCATGACGCCCAGCGAGGTGACCATTAACATGACGAACACCTCCATGTTGATTCCCGGAATGGTCGACGCGATGGTCAGCATCGCAGGCAGCAGCGCAGTGGTATGCGCGGTGGAGCTGGCAAACAGATAGTGCAGCAAATAAAACGCCAGCAGCAGGCAGACGGTGGCGACGCCCGGTGAAATGCCGCTCATCAGCGCGCCGCCTTCTTTACCAAGCCAGGCGATAAAACCGGTTGATGACAGGCCGTCGGCAAGCGCCACCAGTGTCGCAAACCAGACAAAGGTGTTCCACGCGGCCTTGTTGCCGGTGATATCGCTCCATGACAGCACGCCGGTCCACAGCATCAGCACCACTACCAGCAGGGCGGCCATAGCAGGTTCGATCCACTGGGCGGCGAAAATCCACATCATCAGCGCGCAGCAGACAAAGACGAGGAGCAGAATTTCATGGCGTGAAAGCCTGCCGAGTTTCTCCAGCTCGCGGCTGGCCCACAGCGGCACTTCATCGTTTATTTTTACCTGCGGCGGATAGAGCCAGTACGCCAGCAGCGGCATGGTCAAAATCAGCAGTACCCCCACCGGCAGGAAGGCGATAAACCAGCCGCCCCAGGAAATATTCAGTCCGACGGTGCTTTTTACCAGCGCCAGCGCCAGCAGGTTGGGTGCCAGCGCAGAGAGAAACATCGAGCTGGTAATGCAGGCAGCGGTGATGGCGACCCACATCAGGTATGAACCGATGCGCCGCGCGCTCGGATCGTTCGGCTTCGAACCATACAGTGGCGGCAGGTTGGCGATGATCGGATAAATCGTTCCGCCGCTGCGTGCGGTGTTGGAAGGCGTGAACGGCGCGAGCAGCAGATCGGCAAAGGTGATCGCATATCCCAGCGTAAGGCTGCGGCGACCAAGGTACTTAACCAGAATCAATGCCAGGCGGCGACCGAACTGAGTTTTGTCATACCCGGCTGCAAACATAAAGGCGCCGAAAATCAACCATACGGTTGAGTTGCCGAAGCCGCTAACCGCCCACTTAAATGACTGGCTGGCAAGCTTAAAGCCTGGCGCGGCCAGTTGTTCGGGGCTGAACAACAGCCACTGGCTGGCAAGCGCGATGGCGACCACGCCGGTCATGCCAATCACCGCGCCCGGCAACGGCTCGAAAATAAGCCCGACAATCACCCCGACAAACAGGGCAAAGTAGTGCCAGGCATAGGGGGGAAGTCCGTCCGGAACCGGGACAAGCAGCAACAGCAGGGCGACAACGATCGGCAACGCCATCATCATAAGTCGACGTGGTTTACCCGGTTTCAGGGCTGTGGCACCGGCAAGCGGCAAGGGTAACGTTTCTGTTTTCATAAATAAACGCCTACGAGTAGTTGAAAATAGGGTTGTGCCATAAAACACCGCTGATAACTTTAATTACGAAACTTTTTTTAATTATTTAACTCACAGATGGTGTTTTATCGACAATAACGTAGCGCCGCGGAAGTGACGCTATGAAAAAAATAAGTGGTTTCTTTTTATATTGCCCCTTCATCAAAACAAGCAATTGATAAAGATCAATAAAACGTAATCAGAGCATAAAATTATTAGTATCATTTTTCAATTGCTCCGAATTTAATTCTTCCGGAGAAGATGACAGGCGCAGCGTTGACAGGATTTATTAATATTTGTATTTGTATTGCGTTTTTAAGTAACATATTGATAATTACGAATAAAAGTGTATTTATCTCGCTTTGTTGTTATGTGTAAAGTAATAGTTATGTTGCAGTAAATTAACAACTTGTAAAGATTGTATTTAAATTCTATAACCATTAAGAGGTAAGGTTGTTGCAGCCGGTATTAAATAGTTATTTAACTAACGTAATCAGTTTTGTAATTAAAGTTGGTAGTATATTAGTGATCTGGCTTTTAAGGATAAAAACGATAACCAAAAAAATCCGCCACCCCATTCTTTTTTAATATTTCAGGAACTGGAGAATTATTATGACCAGCTATGAACAAATCTTAAGCCCTTATACATTACCGAATGGTGCCGCGCTCAAAAATCGTCTGTTGATGGCACCGATGACCACTTGTTCAGGTTATTTTGATGGCACCGTCAGCCAGGAGCTGGTGGAATATTACCGGGCAAGAGCCGGCAGTGTTGGCGCGATTATTGTCGAATGCTGCTTTATCGACCCACTTGGTCCGGCCTTTCCCGGCGCGATTGGGATTGATAATGACAAAAAGGTTGCCGGACTGGCAAAAATCGCCAATGCCATCAAGGCGGAAGGTTCTAAAGCCATTTTACAGATTTACCACGGCGGCCGGATGGTTGATCCGCTGTTAATCGGCGGAAGAACGCCTGTTGCGCCGTCGGCGCTGGCCGCACCGCGCGAAGGGGCGGCCACGCCATCCATGCTCAGCAATGACGAGGTATCTGCGCTCATCGCTCAGTTCGGCGACGCCGTGCGGCGCGCCATTCAGGCAGGCTTCGACGGGGTGGAGATCCATGGGGCCAATACCTACCTGATCCAGCAATTTTTCTCCCCCAACTCCAACCAGCGCAAAGACGAGTGGGGCGGAAGCCGTGAAAACCGCGCCCGTTTCCCACTGGCGGTACTGGATATTACTCACCGGATGGCTCGCCAGTATGCCGATGACGCCTTTATCATCGGTTATCGTTTTTCGCCGGAAGAGCTGGAAGTGCCGGGCATTCGTTTCGACGATACCCTGTTTCTGCTGGAAAAGCTGGCGGCATGTGGGCTGGACTACCTCCATTTTTCCATTGGCACCAGCCTGCGCGCGTCGATTATTAACACCAGCGATCCGACGCCACTGATTAAAAAATATGTTGAACGGCGTTCTCAGACGCTGGCGCAGATCCCCATTATGGGCGTCGGCGGCGTGGTCAATATGACGGATGTGCAGTGTGGACTCGATAACGGCTATGATTTGATGGCCGTTGGCCGCGCCTGCATCGCTTACCCCGACTGGACGGCGCGCATTGCGCGCGGCGAGACGCTGGAGCTGTTTATCGACAGCACGCAGCAGGAAGCCCTGAAGATCCCCGAACCACTGTGGCGCTTTTCGCTGGTAGAAGCGATGATCCGCGATCTGAGCATGACGGCGGCGAAGTTCAAACCTGGCGTATTTGTCGAGAAAGTGCAGGATGACGCCCATGAGCTTACCATCAGCGTCAGCCTCGAAACGGACCGCCTGACCGACATCGAACTGTCGGCCGGCCCGCTGGACGATGTGGAATTCACCAGCAGCTTCAGCGAGATCCGCTCCCGCATCCTCAACGCCAACACCCCGCACGTTGACGCTATATCCGGGGCCACCAGCCAGAGCGAGGCGGTGAAAAAAGCCGTCGTCAAAGCCATGGCGAAATCCAGTAAGGCCCGGCGCGAAGAAGAGGGTAACGATGCCGACGCGGCGAAAAGTTATGATGTGGTCGTGATAGGCAGCGGTGGTGCCGGACTCGCGGCGGCGATTCAGGCCCATGACGACGGGGCCAGCGTGCTGATCGTCGAAAAAATGCCGACCCTCGGCGGCAATACGCTGAAAGCGTCCGCCGGGATGAATGCGGCAGAAACGCGCTTCCAGCGCGCCAGAGGCATCGAAGACAGTAAAGAGCTGTTTTACCAGGAGAGCCTGAAGGGCGGCCACAACAAAAATAACCCGCAGTTGCTGCGCCGGTTTGTGATGAACGCGCCGCTGGCCATCGAATGGCTGGCAGATCGTGGGATTATGCTCAATGATATTACCACGACCGGCGGCATGAGCATTGATCGTACTCACCGTCCGAGAGATGGCTCGGCCGTGGGCGGTTATTTAATCAGCGGCCTGGTACGCAATGTGACTCGTCGCGGCATTGATGTGATGCTGGAAACCAGCGTGGAGGAGATCCTGCGCCAGGATGGCGAAGTGTGCGGCGTGCGGCTGCTGACTGACGAGCAGGACGAGCTGACCATTGAGGCGAAAAATGTCATCGTGGCGACCGGGGGATTCAGCGCCAACAGCGAGATGGTGGTCAAATATCGTCCCGATCTGGCCGGGTTCGTCACGACCAACCATAAAGGCGCGACGGGCGGCGGCATCGCGTTGCTGGAGCGCATCGGCGCAGGCACCGTGGATATGGGTGAAATCCAGATCCACCCGACGGTGGAGCAAAGCAACTCGTATCTCATTTCGGAATCGATTCGTGGCGGAGGCGCGATCCTTGTCAATCAGCAGGGCGCGCGCTTTTTCAACGAAATGGAAACCCGCGATAAAGTCTCTGCCGCGATCATCGCGCTGGAGGAAAAATACGCGTGGATCGTCTTCGATGAGCAGGTGCGGGCGAAAAACAAAGCCGCTGATGAATATATTGCGCGGGGGCTGGTGACCAGCGCCAGCTCACCGCGCGCGCTGGCGGAAAAAGTGGGCTTTGAAAGCGACGTATTCCTTGCGACGCTTGAGCGCTACAATGATTTTGTCGGGCGCCAGTGCGATGAGGATTTTGGCCGCACCACCGCGCTGCGCTCGCCGGTTAACGCCGGGCCGTTCTATGCGATTCAGATTGCGCCGGGCGTCCACCACACCATGGGGGGCGTCACCATCAATGCCAGAACAGAAGTTCTTGATCGGGCGAACCAGCCACTTACCGGTGCCTGGGCGGCCGGAGAAGTGGTCGGCGGCATTCATGGCGGCAACCGAATTGGTGGCAACGCCGTAGCAGATATCATCATTTTTGGTATTCTCGCAGGACACCACGCCGCCGAACGCGCCAACCGTCTGGCGATCTCCCCGACGCGACGGGCCGGTTGATGTCCGCCTCCCGGCGGCATTCTGCCGCCGGGAAAAGTTCGCCGCTATCTGAAAGAGAACACAATGTCCGAACCTCGCCTGCACAGCTGGTCCACCGTCCTGATGGGATCGCCCATCATCCTCTCCCTGCTTATCGACGATCGCGATCTGGCTGGCCGCGTATTCCGTCTGATCCAGCGCTATGAAGACGCGCTGACCGTTAACCGCGCCGTTTCCCAGGTGATGGCTATTAATCACGCTGCGGGTCTGCATCCGGTGAAGGTCAGCAGCGCGGTTTTTGATCTGATCCGCTGTGCGAAGGAAGCCAGCCTGGTCAGCGGGAGTGTGTTCAATCTGGCGATTGGCCCGCTGGTCAAACTGTGGCGCATTGGCTTCCAGGGCAACCGGATACCTGACCGGGATGAAATTGCTGACCGGCTGCTGCTGACCCGCCCGACAGACGTCATCCTTGATGTCGCCGATCGCAGCGTCTTTCTGGCCCACGCCGGAATGGAGATCGATTTAGGCGCCATCGCCAAAGGCTACATCGCCGATCGGGTGCGGGATTTTCTGCGCCAGCAGGGGGTTGAACAGGCGCTCATTAATCTTGGCGGCAACGTGCTGACCCTTGGCGCGCCGCAGGGGACATGGTCGGTAGGGGTGAAAAAGCCCTTTGCCGCCGCCGATGCGCTGGTGGGTGTCGTTGAGGTCGCCAATAAATCGGTCGTGACGTCTGGCATCTACGAACGCTGGTTTGAACAGGACGGCAAGCGCTGGCACCATATCCTCGATCCGCGAAACGGTTATCCGCTGGACAATGAGCTTGAGAGCGTAACCATCGTCTCCGGCGATTCGCTGGACGGGGACGTCTGGACGACACTACTGTACGGTTTCGGCGTGGAGAAAGGGTGTGCATTACTGCGCCAGCGCGAGGATATCGAAGCGATTTTTATCACCAAAAACCGCGATGTGATCCTCTCCTCACAGCGTCAATTCCGTTTTACGCTGCTTGACGACAGCTACCGTGTCAGTGCGTGTACTGCTTGAGCAGGCTGTATTGCTCCGCCACTAGCCGGTAGCGATACACCGGACGCCCGGTGGCACCATAGTGGATCGTGGTATAAAGAATACTAATTTGCGACAGCCAGATAAGATATTTCCGGCAGGAAACGCGGGAAACATTCACCGCGCTGGCCAGTTCATCGGTTGAAAACTCCGCCTCCGGATGGGCATCGATCCACTGGCAAATGGTGCGCAACGTCTGGGCTGTGAGGCCCTTCGGCAGGCGGCTGGTATCGACAGCGTCCGGAGCTCCGCTGTGCAGCAAGCGATCGACATCGGACTGTTCGAACCACTGCTGGGCGGCAATCTGTTTGCGCTGTTTGCGCCACGTCAGTAGCGCCTCTTCAAAGCGTGGAAACTGAAAGGGCTTAATCAGATAATCAACGACGCCATAACGCATTGATGTCTGCACCGTAGAAGCGTCGGCGGCGGAGGTGATCATGATGATGTCAATCGCTCGCCCCGACGCGCGGATCCTCGGAAGTAAATCCAGACCGCTGTCCTGCTGCATATACACATCCAGTAGCACCAGGTCGATTTCCTGCTGCGGATCGTTAATCAGCGCTTCGGCCTGGCGGAGCGTGGAGGCGGTGGCGCAGCAGTGGAAACCGGCGATTTTCGCCACATACAGGCGGTTGAGTTCAGCAACCATCGCATCATCGTCAACAATCAAAACATTAATCACGCGCTGTTCCTCTCGCTATCCCAGGGAAGATGGGCATAAAATTGTGTAAACACGCCGGGTTCGGACTCGACGGTAATCGTACCGCCCAGTTCCCGGAGCTGCTGGCTGGCGAGAAACAGACCGACGCCGCGATCGTCGCCTTTGGTTGAAAAACCCTTATTAAAAATTAACGGAAGATGACTTGCCAGGATACCCGGTCCGTCGTCACTCACTTCGGCGATCAGCCAGCCGTTCATATAATGCAGCAACAATCCCACTTCGCCTTCATTTTGATCGCTCATCGCGTCCAGGGCGTTTTCAATCAGATTGCCCAGCACGGTGACCAGCGCCATGACCTGCTTCTCGTCGGGATTGTCGGGCACCAGGCTCTCATCCGCCAGCGTAAGCGTGAACCCACGCTCTTTGGCGCTGTTGATTTTACCGAGCAGAAAACCCGCCACTACCGGCGATTTGATGCGGTGCTGAATCGCGCCGATCTCCCGCTGATAATTATGGGCCGTTTGCAGTACGTACTCCTCAAGCTTGTCATAGCTTTTCATGCTCAGCAGGCCGAGGATGACGTGTAGTTTATTCATAAATTCATGCGAGGTAGTCCGCAGGGCATCAACGTAATTAACCATCCCGTCGAGACGCTGGAGCAACTGGCTGACCTCTGTTTTGTCACGGAAGGTGCTGATGGCACCAATCACCGCGCCCTCGCTGCGAACCGGTACAGTATTGCTGAGCAACAGCAGGCCGTTGCAGCTCAACTCGCGATCCGCAATGGGCACGCCGGTTCTCACTGCTTCCTGCAACAGCGTCGTCAGCAGGACGTTATCGGTGGAATTATGTTGATTTTGCTCGTCGCTAAACAGCATGTGCCGGGCGGCATTGTTCAACAACGTCACGCGGCCTTCAGCATCGGTCGCGATGACGCCTTCTTTCAGCGACTCCAGCATGGCCTGCCGCTGTTGGTATAGCGCGGTAATTTCATACGGCTCAAGCCCCAGTAGTACTCGCTTAAGGGCGTGAACCAGCCGCCAGATACCGAGCGTGGCGACCGCCACGGTAAAGAGCAGCGTCCACAGCACGCTCCAGCGGCTGCGATTGATCTGCGCATCCACTTTGCTCAGGGAGATACCCACCACGACCACGCCGATCTGCCGGTGCCGGGCGTCATAGACCGGTGTGAAGACGCGCATCGCCAGGCCCAGTACGCCATGATTAATCGCCGTATTTTCTTTGCCGTGCAGGGCAGTTTGCAGATCGTCGCCGATAAAACGCTGGCCGATAAGCCCGGCGTCAGGATGGGAGTAGCGGATGCCGTCCATGTTTGTCACTACCGCAAACAGCAGGTCGTTGCGGGTGGTCACCGCCATCGCCTGCGACTGGACAGGCCCGTTGATGGGCGGCTGCGTCAGGCCCTTTTTCACCTCCGGCGCGTTCGCCAGAGTGCGGGCCACTGCCAGCGCGGTGGCCTGCAAATTGTCGCGCGTGGCGTTGCTGACCTGCCAGAACCACAGCGCAAAGACCAGCGCCAGTATCGATCCGGTAACGCAGCACACCATCAAAGTCACCGTCGTGCTCAGTTTCATAGGGTGCTTACGTGCGGAATAAACGAAGTGGGGGAAAGCATTCATAAACAGCCCGGATATTACAACGATGAACCATTATCACCGACAGCAGCGATATCATAAAGCATTCTCCGCACCGCAAAATGCGAGGATTGCCTGGGGAAGCGTGACGCCATTCGCAGGTAATCAATGCAAATAACCTTATAGTACGAATGGCGTTAATAATAAGGAGATAATAATGAGCAGTGAGCATGACCGTATTCCGTCGTTTCTGCGCAGCGCCGCAGCGGAACCGCTCGACCATTTGTCGACGCTGGACATGGTAACCGTCATCAACGGCGAGGATCGGCGTATCGCCGGGGCGGTTGCTGCTTGTTTGCCGGAGATTGCGCGCATTGTGGACAACGCCGCCGATATTATTGGCCGGGGCGGCAGGGTAGTGTTGATTGGCGCGGGCGGATCCGGGCGCGCCGCAATGGAGGCGGTAAGCGAATTCTCCCCGGATGGCGATCATGGTTTGCGGGCGCTGGTGGCGGGGGGGGAGAAAACCCTGCTGCACATGCGTAACGAGGCCGCTGACGACTATGACCGGGGAATTCGTGATTTGCAGTCCATCGCGTTTGATCACAACGACATGCTGCTCGCCCTCTCGGTCAGCGGCAAAACCCCGTGGGTGTGGGGTGGGTTGCGTCACGCCGGATCTCAGGGTTCGCGCATCGCGCTTATCACCGGCAACGCTGCCAGCGAAGCCGCCCAACTGGCAGAGATGATCGTCGCGCCGGATACCGGACCGGAAGTGGTGGCCGGGTTCAGTACCCCCAAAGCGCAGCTGGCACAGCAGCAAATACTGACGATGATCGTCAGCGGTCTGGCGATCCGCGCCGGGCGAACGTGGCGCAACATGCGCGTGGACGTACCTTTTCACTCGGATCGCTGGTGCGAACGCCAGATCGCAGTCGTCATGGCGGCCAGCGACTGCTCGCGCAGCGAGGCGAAAGCCGCGCTTCAAGCCTGTCATCGCCACTGCCCGACCGCCATCCTGACGATCCTTACCGGGATGGACCCCGGCGAGGCGCGCAGGATACTGAAGGACAATGACGATCGTCTGCGTTTCGCGTTGCAGCAAACACAAAGCCCGCTTGCCGGAGCCTGAACCCGTGCGCGCGGTACCTGCCGCGCGAGGGGTGCCGCTACAGCGAGGCGCGTCGGTATGAAGCATATTTTGCCTTCCAGTACATCTGTTCGATGCGCTTCTCCAGCGCGGCATCGCTCACCGTCGGCGCGATCCCTTCTTCCATCGCCGTTCGCGCCACGGCAAGCGCGATGTTGCGGGATACCGCTTCAATGTCATCCACCGGCGGCAGCAGGCCGCCTTTTTCGGTCTTCACCAGCGGTGAATGCGCCGCCAGCGCGCGGCTGGCCGTCATTAGCATCCCCTCTGTGACCCGCAGGGCTTTGCTGGCCAGCACGCCGAGGCCCAGACCAGGGAAGATATACGCGTTATTGCACTGGGCGATGTCATATTGCGCATCCTGCCAGAATACTGGTGCAAAAGGGCTGCCGGTGGCAACCAACGCCGCACCCTGCGTCCACTCGATCAGGTCTGCAGGCTGCGCTTCCGCGCGCGAGGTCGGATTAGAGAGCGGCATAATGATCGGGCGCGGGCAGTGTGCGTGCATCGCTTTTACGATCTCTTCGCTGAACAGCCCCGGCTGACCTGATACGCCAATCAGCACCGTCGGATGCGCATTTTGCACCACTTCCAGCAGCGAGATGTTGGTCGATGCTACCTGCCAGTGGCTGAGATCCTCACGGGCAGTGACCAGGTTCTGCTGGAAGTCGAGCAGATTCGGCATGTCATCGGTAAGCAGACCAAAACGATCCACCATAAAAATACGACGCCGGGCTTCGGCTTCGGTCAGGCCATCGTCAACCATCAACGCAACGATCTTCGCGGCAATACCGCAGCCCGCAGAGCCGCTGCCTAAAAATACCACCCGCTGATCGCGCACGCGTGTTCCGGCGGCGTGGGCGGCGGCGATAAGCGTGCCGGAGGTGACGGCGGCGGTGCCCTGAATATCATCATTAAAGCAGCAGAGCTGGTCGCGATAGCGGTTCAGCAGTTTGGTGGCGTTTTTCTGGGCGAAATCTTCGAACTGTAGCAGGACATCCGGCCAGCGGGTTTTCACCGCCTCAATAAACATATCCATAAATTCGGTGTATTCATCGTCGCTGATGCGCGGATGACGCCAGCCCATATAGAGCGGATCTTCCAGATGCTGGGTATTGTTAGTGCCGACATCCAGCATGATGGGCAGCGTAGAGGCCGGGGGAATGCCGCCGCAGGCGGTGTAGAGCGACAGTTTACCAATCGGGATCCCCATCCCACCGATGCCCTGGTCGCCCAGGCCGAGAATACGCTCTCCGTCAGTGACTACGATGACGCGAATATCGTTGCGCGAGAAGCTTTGCAGCATTTCATCAATACGGTGGCGGTTGGGCCAGGAAATAAACAGGCCGCGCGCGCGGCGGTAGAGGGTAGAAAAATGCTCGCAGGCTTCGCCCACCGTGGGGGTATAAATGATCGGCAACGTTTCCTTCATGTGCGTGCGCAGGAGATTATAAAATAGCGTTTCGTTGGTATCCTGAATATTACGCAGATACACATGGCGGGAAATATCGCGATTAAAATGACAGAATTGTCCCCAGGCGCGCTCGGTTTGCTCTTCGATGGTTTCGATATTCTGCGGTAATAAACCATGCAGATTGAAGTTATCGCGCTCCTGTTCACTGAAGGCCAGCCCTTTGTTTAAGAGCGGCGTTTCCAGCAGAACCGCGCCGTTATAGGGAGTGTACAAAATTTCATTGCCTGACATGCGTTGCTCCTGAATATAAAGATAACGAGAGTGCGTTGTTAACGTGTTTTGTCCGCCGTACATGACGATCGTGCGGAAGCGGCCTGTCACGATAGCGTGTTGCCGGGCCGGACGGCCCACCGTTTACGAAATCAAATAAATCATTATTCCTTCCGTCACCACCCCGACGGCGGTGCCGATTAAAATGGTCGATGAGGCTGAATCAATATAGGTATCGCTGCGTAAGGCAAACATACCTGCGGCAATAGCGGAAGGGGTCGCGCCGATAATGACCACCTGCTGCAACAGGGTATGACTCAGGCCAAATGCCACGCCCGCTGCGGCCATCATGGCGGGCTGTATAAGATTTTTAATGCCAATATTGGTGCAGGTCTGAATATTGAGTTGCGGACGCTCGCCATAAAAAAGCAAACCCAGGGCGAACAGCGACAGACCGCCCGCCACTTTACCGACCATTTCAATCGGCATACTCAGCAGATGCGGTATTTGCACGCCCGCGAGACTCAGCAGGACGCCGGAAACCGGTATCCACACGATAGGGTTGCGGGCCGCTTTAATCAGATTCTGCACCACCATTTTGCCCGGATTCAGCGTGCTGAGGTCGCTGTCTTTATCGCCCATACGAATCAGCACGATAGTCAGCGGGATCATAAAAACGCTGGTGATCAGGTTGCCGATCAGCACACCGAGAAAACCCTCCGGCCCGATGAGCACTGAGAGTACCGGCGCGCCAAAATAGGCCATATCCGGAAAGGCGCAGACCAGCGACTGGATGGCGCTGGTTTTAATGTCGTGACGAAAGACGTAGCGTGAGAGGCACAGGGTCAGTAAATAGGAGCCCATCAACCCAATCACCAGCACGGCCATAAAAGAGAGATTTTTTATTTTATTCGGATCGGTATTCAGCGCGCCGATAAAGAGATGAAAGGGCAGCGCAAAACGGATCACCACCGTCGCCAGTACGCTGGCATCTTCACGACGCGTATAGCCTAATTTTCCGCTTAGCCATCCTAATAGCATAATAAAGACCAGCGGAAACAGCGATTGTAAAAGTAATGAGGGCATAACATATCCTGTAGGGTATCATTTTTTAGGTTTCGTTCAGACGTTAATCTAACGAACAGGGAATTTATCAAGGGTGATAAAGATCACAGTCCGTCTGGTTTAAATAATTACAAAAGGGTTAATTTAATTTCAATTGTTGATGCGATAATGAATCCTGGATTTTGCATTTAATATAACCTGATGTTTTTAATGGTTTTATCAAGTTACTGTATTCCTCTGAAAACCTGTCAGCGCTGCGGCTTTTGGATTATTGCTGTAATGCTACAGCCCTTTACCAAAAATAGTGAGTGCGGGACGTTTGTCGATTAAATAACTTTACTTACAAAACGCTGAAGAAAAGTTATTTAACGCTGAATTTGTGCGCTGTTCACAATTTTATTGCGGGTAATAGTGCATCCTTTTTTTCAGCATCGTGCCCGTGCTTATTTTCGCTGAAACATAAACGTTCAGAGCACTTTTTTATTATTTTATTTTGACTATTAAAATGAGAACCACAGAAATAACGTTGCCTGTTTCTGTGCCTTTTTATCCTACGAGCAAATCAGGTGAACAAAATGAAAAATAATCCTTTGCAGCCAACTCCTCCGACGCCGGCGTCGCGCTTTGCTTTTGCTGGCCCGGCCTCGCGCCTGCTGAGCAATACCGAAGTAGGGACCGTCCCGCTGATCTTGTTTATGGGGATCGCCATGATTGTGGCGTTATCCGCATGGGCGGGAGTGTTGCCGAAAAATATGATTGGCGGGCTGGCGGTGATTATGACCCTCGGCTTTGCCTTTGCGAAAATTGGCCGTCGCATTCCGCTGTTTAAAGATATCGGCGGGCCGGCGATCTTATGCCTGATGCTGCCGTCTGTTCTGGTCTACTTCGGTGTCTTCCAGAAGCATACACTTGACACGGTGCATCTGTTGATGAAGGAGGCCAACCTGCTTTACTTTGTCATCGCCTGCCTGGTGGTGGGAAGTATTCTGGGCATGAACCGTATTATTCTCATTCAGGGAATGTTACGCATGTTCGTGCCGCTGGTTGTGGGCACGGTGATGGCGACAATCGTCGGGCTGGCGGTGGGATCGCTGTTTGGCTATAGCCTGTACCATACCTTCTTCTTTATTATTGTGCCGATCATTGGCGGAGGCATTGGCGAGGGTATTCTGCCGCTGTCGCTGGCGTACTCAGCGATCCTCGGCCAGACGCCAGACGTTTACGTGGCGCAACTGGCCCCGGCGGCGGTGGTAGGCAATATCTTCGCCATCATTTGCGCAGGCGTCCTTGCACGACTCGGCAGCCGTCGCCCGACGCTGACCGGCAACGGTATGTTGATCCGCAGCAACGAAGAGAACCAAATGTTTACCCGCGCACAGGACGCGCAGCAAACCGATTTCAATCTGATGGGCGGCGGGCTGCTGTTGATCTGCGCCTTCTTTATCGTCGGCGGACTATTCGAAAACATCGTCCACATTCCCGGACCGGTGCTGATGATCCTTATCGCGGTATTGTGTAAGTATGCCCGCGTTATTCCCGCTTCAATGGAACAGGGCGCGCACAGTTGCTACAAATTTGTCTCCGCAGCGCTGGTCTGGCCGCTGATGATAGGACTTGGAATGCTGTACGTGCCGCTGGAAAGCGTAGTGTCGGTTTTCTCTGTCGGTTATGTCGTCGTGTGCGGCGCGATTGTTATCGCCATGGCGTTAAGCGGCTACTTTATTGCCTCGCGGCTGAACATGTATCCCGTCGAGGCGGCTATCGTTACCAGCTGCCATAGCGGACTGGGCGGTACGGGGGATGTGGCAATCTTATCTGCGGCCAATCGCATGTCGTTAATGCCGTTCGCGCAAATTGCAACACGTATCGGCGGTGCATCTACGGTAATCATGGCTACTTTACTATTAAGCTGGTTGGTATAAACCAAAAATAGTATAAATGGATAATGCCTGAAAGGATTCATTCTGAGTTGGTTTTTACATAAGCTCGCCGAACTCATAGTTTCGGTGAGCCATCTATAATATCTGTGGCTTTACATGATCCCGGTATTGGACTATGAAATGTCGAAGAGAATCAACGTAACGCAAACTAACGAAAGAAACGAGAGGGTAGTCAGAAATCACAACGTATTGATTCATCTATGTGTGGATGTGAAGAATGAAGTAAAGTACCTTCGCAGGTAATTTAACATAATATACATTATGCGCACTTACAGCATAAGGGCTAAATAATCATGCCAATCTGGGCACTCGGCCGACCATCGAGTGATTCTGAGGATGGCAAAATCCCACTCGAGATCTTGTCTACTTACTCTTATCTTCTGTTGTTCCGCAGCGTTGCTTTTCCTGCTCTGTCATCATTCATCGGCAGGATTTTTTCATTTTATCCACAGGCATTCCAATTTCAGACACTCGGCTCCTTTATAGATGCACTCGTCATACACCTGATAACCGATGTTCTCAGCAACGTTGATCGAAGCTACATTGTCCTTCGCAATAAGGCAGATCGTTTTGGCTGGCGAATACGTACCAACAAACCATGTGTGTGCCGCATTGGCGGCTTCCTTTGCGATCCCCTGATGCTGGGCGGCTTGCGATACGACCCAGGATGCCTCGGCATACTTCCCGAAGTTCTCATCGATACCTCGATGAAAATTTGCCAGACCTGTTTCTCCCAGAAACGCGCCATCAATTTTTCGCAGGATCGCAAAAATGCCATAACCAAAGGTTGCCCAGTGGCCAACATTGCGCAGTAAGCGATTCCAGCCTTCTTCAGGCGTGAAACCTGGTGCATTCATCAGTTTTGGATCGGCATACATGGGATACCATGCGGCGAAATCAGTGATAACCTGGGGGCGTAAAATCAATCGGTCCGTGACAATAGTGGGCATTGTTTTTCCTGCAATGCAATGGCATGTGCCCTCCATTGTATCTCACGGATCACTGGCGGGAAAACATCGATGCGATCAGAATAACGAAGCCCGGCGATGTTCCTGCGCCGGGCTTGTGGAGATGAGATTATGTTAAACCGACGTCGTTACGCTTGTTGGAGGCTGTTCAAATCTCTGAGCATCCGCTTAAGACACTTAATTTTATTTTTATCGCGTATCGCCCCTGAAACTTTGCTCAACTGAAAAAAGGTTTTGTCACCAAAACCATCAATGACTTTAAAGCGATACTCCTGACGTGTGCTGTCCCAGGCGTAGACAATATTTTTACAATGTAGAGAATTAATAATCACACGCGTGCTAACAAACCATGCTAAAAAAACATTCAGCTTCTGGAGTTTATGTGCATCAAGCTCTTTGTTCAGGGCAAGCTGATAAAGGGTCTGGGCAATGTTATTTTGTTCATCGCACTCTTTTACAATGACTTGCCCTACTCCTCTGTTTGTTTCGATCAGCCCCAGGATTTTCTGCATAAAAAGCGAGTCAGCCTCATTATGGGGCTTGCACTCTTTGATATCCCGGTGAACTTCACGCTGCTTGCTTTTATACTTTGCAATCCCAGGAATAACGATTTTAATCAGTAGCTTACTATCTTGTGGATGCTGAAAGACATAACGATCGTTGCCCCTGGCCAGCAAATCATCATCGGTCAACACAAGCTCTTGCTTCATAATGGTTTTTGGACTCTTACCCGATGGAAAATGACAACGCCTCGCTGCATTCCAACAGTGGCGACACGTTCTTGTTATAAAAATAATGATATATTAACAACGTCAACAATGAATAAACGAATTGCTCATTTGTTCGAAAAACGTTCGATGTGGTGAATGGCTTTACTAAATGTATAGACGCAAAAAAGCCCCTGTTCAAGGGGCTTCGTCAGGGTGTTATGCTTCTTGCCAGCCAGCAAATACTTCTTCACTATTTTTGTTGAGAATAACTTTATTATCATCAACTTTATCCACCCATGCCAGCGGGATGAAATGATGTTTACCGCCCGCTTCTGGGTCGCTTTTTGAAAGCTTAATTCGATCTTGATCGTCAAGGTGATCGACAACACCAACATGAGTACCGCAGCTCGCTACAACCTGAGAATGGTCTTTAATTTCGCTTTTATTAATCATAAAATACCTTTTTTGGTTGATGTTAATGTAACCCTATAAAGCATAGACCATAAATTCAGACTTGCACTTCATGTTAGCATTTTGAAACAAATTGCTATTATGCTGAGTCATCAGAATGCTCGATTTGATAATTTGGTGTTTTATATAAAAATAAACGCATTCTTATTTACGCACAGCACAATCACTATTTCGTTAAATTAATAGCACAATCATCTCTTCGGATTTTTATATAGACCAGCCCCAGCAAAGAAACATCGAGTACAATTGCAAAGCCCCTGGCAGCGTCCTTCGCACCCTGAAAACCCGATTGTGAGAGTAGCGCTACGGCGGTAAGCATGATGCTGAACAATATTGTCAGGTAACGGATCCGCCAATAGCCGTAATTTTCACGCTTATTATGATGTTGTTTGTTTGCAGTGTAGATCATGCTATAGCCTATACCCGAAATAATAACGCCTGACAGTACGCCAGGGTTTCCCCGGGAAATGGTGATGCTCAACATAATGAGCAACATCCCTGCTGCACAGACTGAAAATCCGCATAAGACTGGATTGAAGTGGGTGGTCAGCCAGCAATTCCTCGCGCTAAGAAATTTATTTCCAAAAATAAATGCAGCCAGCAGCATGAGCGGCATACCAGGGATAGTCAACAGCGGTTTGTCGGCATAGAGACTGATTAATAAGCCCCCTTCTGCGGTCAATAAACTCCACATGAATATCTCAGAAATAATATTCATTTCAACATCGCGCTGATTATTTTTCGATGGTGACAGACCAGACATAGTACCTCCAGAGGCAAAATTCTCGTAAGATGGTGCGAACTCATCCATAGGATGAAGTAAACTCATCTTAATCTCTTCTGAGAGGCTTATTCAAAGTCATACATTTCATCAAAGGGTGAAAATAACTCATCATGAACAAAATCCGTTTACCTCCGCTGGGAACCCTGCGCGCATTCCATGCCGTAGCAGGTACGCTGAGCTTCAGGCAGGCTGCGGCTCAGCTTAATGTCAGCGCAACAGCTATCAGCCATCAGATCCGCGTGCTGGAAGATACGCTGGGCTGCCGGGTATTTGATCGCAATGCCCAGGGCGTATCACTGACGGAAACGGGACAGATTTTATATTCGGCTTCCCGGCAGGCATTTACTGCTCTTGAGGATGCCACTGCGCGCATCGCTCATCGCCTGCAACCGCCCTCACTGACTATCACAACGACATCAAACTTTTTGACCAACTGGCTGATCCCCCGCCTGGGTGATTTTACGGCTCAGTTCCCGGAGATAGATCTTCGTCTGCATACCAGCGTTGAGCGGATGGATCTAAGCCAGCGAACGGTCAATGTTGCTATTCGCTATCGTGAAATGGAGGAGCCAGGGTTACACAACTGTCTGCTATTTGAAGATCGCTTTATCGTCGTGGCGAGCCCGTCACTGGCATTAAAAACGCCGGAAGATTTGGTAACAACCACCCTTTTTCACGTCGATAATCGACATGTGCCGGCACAGTCGCCGAGTTGGGAACACTGGCATCAACGTTATGGTCCTGCCGGACTTGATATCGGTAAAGGTGTGCGATTTAGCGACGAGACCCATGCGCTTCAGGCAGCCGTTGCCGGCCAGGGCGTGGTGATTGCCAGCGAACTTCTGGCCGGTGATTTGCTACGCAGAGGAATGCTGGTGACGCCTTTCGATGCTCCTCTTCCCGGTGCGCGTTATCTGTTTTTGACGCTCGAAGAGATGGCCCAGCGCGATGACATCCGAAAACTGCGTGACTGGATGGTACAGCGGATGCAGCGAGACACGCAGAGCGGGAATTAGTCCGCTCTGCGCTTAAGCTTAACCCAGTGAATTCAGTTCCTCGATTACGTCTGCGGACAACGTGAGTTCACCTGCCGCCAGGTTCTCACGCAAATGCGTTACCGAACTGGTCCCCGGGATCAGCAGAATATTATCTGAACGCTGTAGCAGAAACGCCAGTGCCAGCTGCATCGGCGTAACATGATGACGTGCGGCGAGGTCGTTGAGTTTCGATGACTGAATCGGAGTAAATCCGCCCAGCGGGAAGAACGGCACATACGCAATGCCCTCTGCCGCTAATGCATCAATCATCTCGTCATCATGACGGTGCACCAGGTTGTAATGGTTCTGCACACAGACAATCTTACAGATTTTTTGTGCTTCTTCGATTTGCTTCATCGTTACATGGCTTAAGCCAATGTGACGTACCAGCCCCTGCTGTTGAAGCTCCGCCAGCACGCTCAGCGGTGCTTCAAGAGAACCCTCTTCCGGCTGGTGAACGCCAAACATCAGGCGCAGATTGACCACATCCAGTTGCTGAAGCCCCAGATGGGTCAGGTTATCTTCCACCGCCTGACGTAATTCCTGGGCAGAAAAGGCGGGTAGCCAGTTGGCTTTGTCATCGCGACGCGCGCCAATTTTGGTCACAATGACTAAATCATCCGGATAGGGAGATAAGGTGTCGCGGATAAGCTGATTGGTGACATGTGGGCCATAAAAATCGCTGGTATCAATATGGTTAACGCCTGCCGCCAGGGCTGCACGTAAAACCTCACGCGCCGCATCGACGTTCTTCGGCGGACCAAACACTCCCGGCCCTGCTAACTGCATAGCGCCATAACCAATGCGTTTTACCTGACGATCGCCGAGTTTGAAGCTGTGATCACGTTTTGTCTGCATGAGAATTCGTCCTTTACACGGAATGAAATGCCACAATAATCGCTTATTCCTGTGTTGATAATATACGGCACAATCCCTATAGGGTGTACGAAAAAGCAAACAATTATGAATGCGGTTTGGGCGCTGGCGGCATGCCTGTATTCGGGGGCGATTCTCTGGTGGGGATGTTGCTGGATGGGAATTTGAAAAAGAAGGAAAACTACGGCGTATTGGCGACGCTTGAAGAGTTAGTCAGAACCTCGGTTTGCCCGTGGCGGTAAAAGCCTTACTCTGTTATGCCCGCAACGCGGCGGGCATTTATTGAGCATCAAAAGAATAAGTCACGCTGCCGCGCTTCTGGACTGCGTCGCCAGATAACCGGCCCACAGGCTGGCAATCCATTTCACCCCTTTTGCAGTAAAACGCGCCTGCGAGAAGGTATGTTGGTTTTCGCCCACACCCGAGCGCAGCGTAAAATAGCCAGCCTGTGCGTGATGGTGATGAGGCGTCAGCACGCCATTCACCCGGTACATAATATTGCGCTCCAGCAAGAACTGGCGGAACTCGGGTTCTTTAGCCCTGAGCATTTTACAGAGCTGACGAAAACCGAGCGAATCTTCAACCTGCACGTAGCGATCGAAAAACTCAGCTTTTGGCACCGAAAGTGCCAGCCGCTGCTCGGCTATCTGGCGCTGTTCGTATTGTTCAGCCCAGGCACGCGCCGCTGTCGCGGGGTTGGTAAAATCGGGCAGATTGTCGCGCTTTTCACGCTCCTGCCAGCGGTCCAGCGTTTCGGCTGTAAATCCTGGAGACAAACGTGCTACGGCGAGCAGCGAATCGCGTTTATTCAGGAAAAATTCCTGATACGTTTCGCCTTCACGTTCATAAAGACTCACCGTAACAGGCTGGGTAAAACGCTGCGCCGTCTCCAGCCCATTAATAATACGTTTTACTTCGCCATGAGTGATACCGGTCAGGGTAGCGATCTCACGGCTACTCATCAGGGAAGACTGGTCAAGGGTCCGTTGGCTATCAAACGTAATCATCATAGGTTCACCACTCACTTACTCACAACACCCATGCGGGTAGTTGAAATAGTATACAATGTACTGGTTAAATATCCAGTTCTTTTTTTGAGCGGTTTAGACCGTGGTGATGTTCCTGATCCGTTAGAGTGCTTTCCCCTCATTCTGGAGGATAGATAAAATATCTTCCGGAAAAATGGTCTCAGTGGTGCGGGTAAGCGCCTGGCGATCCCACCATTTAAAATGGCTAATTACCTGCTTTTCATTCAGGCTCCAGCGATCTTTATTCACATCATGGTCGGTTATTCTGAGGATATAGAACCGCTCTATTGCCAGCACCTGTTCGCCGCTGGGTAATAGCATCGAGAATGAACGCTGCGCCACCGCCGGACCTGGATGACGAGCGATAATCCCGGTTTCTTCATAAAGCTCTCTGAGTGCTGCCTGTTCGAAGCTTTCCCCCTCTTCTACTGCGCCACCGGGCGTCGCCCAATAGGAGCGGCCTTGCAGCGCATCGTTAGTATGCGTAAAGCGAAACAGGAGTATTCGTTCGGCGGCATCGACGATCAGTAACCGGGCAGAGGGCCGTTCCCTCATGGCGCAGTCACTCGTAACGTCAATGCCGCCAGGTCTGAGTTCCAGCATAGATTCCTCAACATGATCAGGTGAGCTGATAGTTTTTATCCGGCAGTTGTTTTTTCGGGATGTCGGTTTCATCGTTCATTTGCAGGAGATCAATCTCCATTGCATTGCAGATAGCATCCAGCGGGAGATCGTTATTTTCCAGTCCGAAAGGGTCTTCAAGCTCTTCAGCCAGTGCATCCAGAGAAATAAACGTATAGGAAATCAGCACCGAAATAAATGGCGTCATATAGTGCAGGTCAACGACCAGCGCGAATGGCAGCAGAATACAGAATATATATACGGTACGGTGCAGAATAAGCGTATAAGCAAAAGGGATCGGCGTATTAGCGATGCGCTCACAGCCTGCCAGCACAGCAGACATATCATTCAGGCGGTTATTCAGGCTGTGAAAAAGGATGTCGGAAAGATCGCCGCTACGGCGGCGCACGGCCAGCCACTCCCCCATCAGCAGCAGAATACGGTTTGCCGGAGAATGGGCCGACAGCACCTGTTGAAGTTGATGCGGCGGTAATAATGAGGTTAACGTCTCTTCCTGAGGCAAACGGCGAAGCGTCATGCGTAATGAATGGGCGAAGGCAATTTGCAGACGCACAAACTCCCCGAGTCGCGGATCGTCGGGTAAGGTGTTTTTGACTTCCCGAAATAACGAGCGAGCCGCTATCATCAACTGCCCCCAAAGCTGACGCGCTTCCACAAACCGGGAGTAACAGGCATTGTTGCGAAAGCCGAGAAAGATGGCGATAGCGACGCCGAGAATGCTAAAAGGCGCGACGGTGAGCTTAATCCCTAATGAGGTATACCACGGCAACATCATGATAACGGCGATGGAAAGCAGGAAGTTAAGTAATAGTCTGGAGATAACTTTGGAGAGCACTGAGCCATGCCAGACAAAGATAAGGGCTAGCCAGTGTTGTTGCGGTCTTATGATCATTTGAGAATTTGCAGGTAAATAATAGTGTAAACGTTAAGTGAAACCAAAATGCACGCCAAAAGCTAATCATTTTTACCTTTTATAGTTACCGTTCTCCGCTATCGCCCGGCTGTGACGGCATAAAGTGGCGTTGAATCAGGAAAGTCCATTACCGATTCGTCAGGATCCCCTGGTGATCTTCTCATTTTCCTGTACTTTCGCACTCACACCTTTTTAGCGAGAGCCGCAATGCTGTGTCAGGCGCTGCCAGTTGGTGTGAGCGAAGCCTGTCAGCGCTTCACCTTCAAGACCGCAGTTGTTTAAAAAACGTCTGGCATCGTGGCCCGGTCTGTACTGGTAGGGATAATCGGTTGAAAACAGTAGCCGCTCATTGCCTACAATGCTGGCGGCTTGGTGCAGATAGTTTGCTGAAAACATGCCGCTGGCGGTCACATATAAATTATGTCTCAGATAATCAGCTACAGGTCGCTTGAGCCCCGCTACGCGATCCATGGCAGAAAAACGTTCAGCGTAAAAAAGAACCATTTCTCCCCAGTGGCCTAAAATTATTTGCAATTCAGGCAGACGGTCGAAAATACCTGACACCAGTAGTCGTACGAACTGCAATCCGGCATCGTAATGCCAGCCGAGACCATACGTCGCCATAGCGACATTTAATGCAGGATTAAGGTCATTATAATAGGCTTTACGTACGGCAACAGGAGGCGTGCGAGGATGTAAAAGAACAGGTGCTCCAAGTCTGGCGGCGCTGTGAAATATCGGCCAAAAATCTGGATGGTCCAGATTTCTGTCCCCCACTCGTCCGCTTAACATGGTCCCCTTAAATCCCAGCATTTTGATGCAACGATCCAGTTCCAGAGCCGCCGCTTCGGGATTGGCTACGGGTAATGTCGCTAATCCCTGGAAACGGCCCGGATGACGGACCATCGCTTCTGCGATGGCATCGTTGCAGCGTCGGGCGATGTCGACACTTGCCGCAGATATCTCGTGCAATGCTGGCGTAGTGAGTGAAAGAACCTGTACATCAACGCCTGCTTCATCCATTAAATCAAGGCGGCCCTGGGCCAGATCCAGTAAACGTTCACCTATAATACCCGCGTTATGGGCAGTGCTGGGATCGGTGGCGAATAAGCCAGCCTCTTCCCAGACTTGTAAAACTTCTTCTGTCAGAAAATGTTCTTCAATGCCAATGAGTGGCAAATGGCCGTTGTTATTTATTGCAGACATAGGGTCAATGCTCCTGAAAAGGTATGAATGAAAAGCATAAACAGCCCCCGTTGATTGCACCAGACGCTATGCATGCAATAATAGATTGCATGAAATGCAAGTGAATGGGTGAACTGTGACTGATATCGATATGAATTTACTTAAGGCGCTGGATGCGTTGTTAGCTGAACGTAGTGTGACGCGCGCAGCGCAGCGTCTGGGCCTTAGCGTATCAGCCATGAGTCGTAACCTTACTCGTCTACGCAGGGTCACCAACGATCCGTTACTGGTACAAGCGGGTCGCCAGCTGGTACCAACACCTTATGCTTTGACGCTGATTGAACGCGTTCATGAGACTACCCGCAGTGTCTATACCCTGTTACAGCCAGCGCCGAAAACAGTCGATCTCTTCACGCTTGATCGCTGCTTCGTTATCCGCGCTAATGAAAGTTTTATCGATCTGGCCTCGGCAAAGCTGGCACTTGAACTGCAAAAAAATGCGCCTCGGGTGAGATTACATTTTGTCGGAAAACATGATAAAGACGCCCAGCCTCTGCGTGATGGAACGATAGATCTTGAAATCGGCGTGCTGGGTACTGAAGCGCCAGAATTAAAAACGCGAATGCTTTTTAACGACCGATTCGTGGGAATTTGTCGATCTGACCATCCTCTGCTTCAGACTCCCTGCATAACAGCCGAACGTTATGCCAGCTACTCGCATGTGGTGGTCTCACGCAAAAATAAGTTGCATGGACCAGTCGATGCAGCTCTCGCAAAACAAGGCTTGAAACGGCAGATTGTAATGGTCGTCCCTGCCTTTACCAACGCTATTCATATCGTACGCCATTCGCATCTTATCGGGCTGGTTCCGTTATCTGCACTAGCCAGTTCCTCTCTGCACCCGGAGATGTCCGAAATGAACTGGTTTGAATTGCCGGTGGAAACCCCGACTATCAAAATTTCAGCGATCTGGCATCCTCGTCTGCACGCCGACCCGGAGCATCGTTGGCTGCGTGAGACGATTTGGACTGTTTGTCAGCCTGAGGAAAAATCTCAGACGACATAAATTACAGGCGGTCGCCTTTTGGACGGTGTAAGGCCGTTTCAAGGTAAAGCGTTAGTGCTGTTAGACTACATATAAAGAAAGTGTATGTTGTAACTAATTAAACCACTAATAAACCCGGCTAAAAGCCGGGCTGATTATTTAGCAAAGCGGTTTTACGGCTTCGCGCATTCCTTTGGACAAAATAGCATCCAGATCCGCGGTCACCTGCTCTACCAGTCCCGGAACCTGGGTCAGATCCTGCTCCCAGTGCTCGCTGACGCTGAGAACGGTGGTAACCAACTCGGACGTGGTGATTTGTTGGTCGCGATGCTTCGCCCACAGCTGTTGATAGGACTCCAGCCAGTGCGCATCATCCTGTACCGGATAGGTCTCACCGTTGCGTTCCCCGCGATAAAACGCAATCAATGCCGCCAGCGCAAACGTCAGACGGGCCGGTAATTTACCAGAGGTGTTCTGCCCTGCCAGCAGCTGCGGCAGAATGCGCGTGCGGTATTTGGTCATGCCATTTAGCGCAATAGACAGGAGCTGGTGCTTGATATACGGGTTGCGAAAACGCCCTGTTACCGCGCTGGCGAAAGATTCCAGTTCATCGCGCGGCAGGTCAAGCACCGGGATGATTTCTTCATAAATCGCTTTCTCGACAAACGCGCAGATGTCGCGATCGTTCATCGCCTCACCAACCGTATCCAGACCCGCTTGCCAGGCGACCGGAACCAGCGCGGTATGCGCACCGTTCAGGATCGCCACTTTGCGCTCTTTGTACGGTTTGATGTCGTCAACGATAAGGACGTTAAGCGGATATTTATCCAGACGCAGTTCGGACGCCAGTGATTTTGGCCCCTGGATCACAAACAGATAGAAATGCTCTGCGGTGTCCAGGAATCCATCTTTGTAGCCTAAATCAGCTTCAAGCTGTGCAACTTCATCACGCGGATAACCGGTAACAATACGGTCGACCAGCGTGGAGCAGAAGGCATTAGCTTCGTTCAGCCAGGTGGTGAATTCAGCAGGGAGCGCCCACTCCTGCGCATAGCGCAGCACCAGTTCCTGCAATGCTTCGCCATTATAGTCAATCAATTCGCAAGGAATAATGATCCAGCCTTTGTCCGCTGCGCCGTTGAAATGGCTGAAGCGTTCAAAAAGCAGGCGCGTCAGTTTTGCCGGATAGCTCACCGCAGGCGCATCATCAAACTTATCGCCAGCATGATAGCTAATGCCCGCTTCGGTGGTGTTCGAGAAGACAAAGCGCATTTCCGGGTTGTGAGCCAGTTTGAGAAACTCATCGTATTGTGCATAAACGCTGATTTCGCGATTGACCGAACGAATCAAACGCGCATCGCTGACCGCCTCGCCCTGCTCATTGAGTCCACGAATGATAGTGGTATACAAACCATCCTGAGTGCTTAATGACGGCGGGAAATCACTTTTAATCGGACGGACAATCACCACACCGGCATTGAGGTCGGTGTTTTCATTCAACAGATCCACCTGCCAGTCAATGAAGGCGCGCAGGAAGTTGCCTTCACCAAACTGAATGATACGTTCAGGATAGTTTGCTCCAGGGAAATCACGGCGGTTCAGCGTTTTCACGATAGGGTCCTTTTTTAATTAATCATACAACTCACAGGAATTGGTCCAATAACTTAACAGACTTTAAAACCAATAAAACCCCGTTTTGATCAAATCGTGACGCTATAGTAAAAATAAATTACATCTGCTTATAAAACACGCTAGTGGCCGTCAGCGCGCCATCTGGCATCAGAGCATAGTCAGGAATTTCACCCACTTTGATCCAGCCGTTGCGCCGGTAAAATGTTTCAGCTCCGCTTCCGGTGGCGGTATCGAGTACCAGCAACGTTTTATGATGTTCCCGAGCCAGCGCTTCAAGCGCTGACATGAGCCGCCCGGCGATACCTAATCGCCGCGCTCGCTCGTGAACCAGCAACTTAGCAACGTCAGCACGATGCGGCTGGTTCTCAGGTTGATCCAGAATAAGTTGAACAGTACCGACGAGTTGTTGATTTTCATTGAGCGCCGCCAGCAGAAGTCGTTCTTGTGCCGCGACACTATCAGCAATCGTGATCCACCAGGCTCGCAGCGCTTCCGGCTGGCAGGGAAGCATAAAACTGACAGAAGCCCCGCCATTAATGCAGTTCTCAAGAATATCGGTGAGGGCATCGAGATGATGCAGGATATCGTTACGTGAAAAGGTGCGCAGTGAAATTGATGTAGCCATACATGCTCCTTGTAAATGACCACATCACTATTATTTTAACAAACTCACAACACAAGTCTTTCTCTCATAGGATTTTATGATGTTAACGACCTTTGTCTTCTTGCTTATTTTTCATGGTATACATCTTTTGATCGGCCGCTTTCAGCCATTCCTGAAGGGTTGAGCCATTCTGGTCAAATTCGGTGACACCCCATGAAAAGGCAAGCTTCCAGGGTTTGCCGGACGTTTGGTTAAAGGCTTCCGCCTCTTCAACCAGATGCTGCATCGCAATCCAGGCACCATTTTCGTCGGTGTCAGAAAAGAGAATGGCAAACTCATCACCGCTATAACGCACGGTCAGATCGGTATCGCGGAATGAATTCTTCAGTAGCATCGCCATGGTTTTCAGTGCCGCATCCCCTTCCGCATGGCCCCAGCGATCGTTGATTTTCTTAAAACCGTCGAGATCGAGCCAGCCAAGCGTCAGCGGCACCGCGCGCCGGGCGGCAGAACGAATCGCATAGTTTGCCAGGTTATTAAAACCACGGCGATTAAACAGCCCGGTCAGTTCGTCGGTGGTGGCCGCATTAATTGCGGCAAATTCGCCCTCAACAATGGCCGCCAAATCTTTGAGCATCTCGAGATCGCTGGGGCTGAAGGTCCTGGGCTGGCGGTCTACCAGACAAAAGGCCCCCGCCACCGCGCCATCAGGCAGGCGCAGCGGGTACCCGGCGTAAAAACGCACGTGCGCATCCCCTTCCACCAGCGGATTATCGGCAAAACGCTCATCCTGAGTGGCGTCCGTTACCACCAGCGGCGATTCGCTGAAGATGGCATGCCCACAAAATGAAATATTGCGCGGTAAGGTGGTGATATCGATGCCGTCATGGGATTTGAAAATCAATACGTCTTCATCCACCAGCGTAACCAGCGCGACGGGAATATCAAACAGGCGCTTTGCAAGACGGGTCAGACGGTCAAAGCGCTGCGGATCGCCGGATTCAAGGATCCCTGACTCATGTAGCGAGGCAAGGCGTTGCGGTTCGTTCACAGGTATGGCCGGACTCTTCATTGCATCTCCTTTTATTATTGATACTTCAGTCTATGCCAGCGCAGCGACTTCATCAGTGTGCATAGATACGATTTTTTCCTTCACGTTTGGCCTGATAGAGCGCGTCATCGGCAGCCTTGAGCCAGTCGGTAGAGGAAATCATCTCCTTTGTTGCCCGCGCAATACCGATACTGAGCGTCAGAGAGAGTGTGTTATCAGGCAAAACCGTCATCACCGACACCGCTTCCATAATTCGCCTGGCGATATTTTTTGCCTCGTCATCCACCGTCTCCGGCAGCAGGATCACGAACTCATCGCCGCCCAGACGCGCTGGCGTATCCGTTTTACGAGTCGCGACATGCAATATTTGTGACACTGTCACTAAAAGAGAATCACCGACTTTATGCCCGTAGCGATCGTTAACCTCTTTAAAGTTGTCGATATCAATAAACATTAAGGCCGAGCTATGGCTATTGTGACGCAGTTTGATCAGCTCAAACTCAATCCGCCGCTCCAGCAATCGACGATTAGCAATATCCAGCAGCGGATCCATCATCGCAATCCGCTCCAGTTCACGACTGTTTTTACGCAGCTTGCGGGCAATGGAATTAGTCAGCACGCTGAGCGCAAACACATAAATAGCGATTAACGGCAGAGTGGCGTACAGCGTTTTTTGTGAGACGACAGGCGCAAAAGGAAACCCCAGCGCCAGCCAGGTAATAGCAAACGCGCCGAGCATCACCGCCGCGCCTTTACGCAATAACGGAAAGCCACCCGCAGAAACCCGATCGGACATCAAAATCGTCGCAATCACCACCGACGGCAGAAGATTCACTGCCATCATGGCGATCCAGAAACCGCCCGCCGCAGCGTCAAAAATAAGGTTGTGATGTTCTTTATCCAGCGGCAGAGATGCGTTTTTAGCACGAAGATAGGCCACCATCGGCCAGATAAACGCATTGACCGCCAGTAAAACCAGCAGCCAGAGAGGACGGTCAAGCTCGACCAGAACGGAGAGAACCGGAAAAAAGCAGAGCAGCGTGCCGAGCGTGCGCATCAGATACATGCGTCTGACAAATCTGGCTCCGTTAACCCGCTCATTCTTTAGTAGCTTGTCAGATTCGTTCATGACACGATTTTTCCGCTGCATATGCAGACTTATCTTATTGACGATAAAAGCCGGTATCAAGCGATATTAGGAAATTCTTAGCGTCTGGCTAACCTCTTTTAAACAATAGCATTTATTAATGCTAACGAGGCGGATTCATCTGGATCACAAGCCAGTGGAAAATGACCTGCACAATGTAGGCCTGCTGCTCATCAGAAAGCGCCTGATGCTGAGGGATGTTATGCCATTTTTCCAGACAGCCGCGACAGCAGGTCGCGGTCGCATGCTGCGCGATAAAGACGGGATGTCCGCGCATGGGGGTCTGTTTGCCATCATTTAGCGGCTCGGCAGGAGCCAGCCGACGGGCGACGAAGTCAGCTGCGTGCTCACTGACCTTTTCCGCCCCTTTATCGAGACAGTATTGCCGCTCCTTCTGACCCAGGCGAAAGCGGGAGCGAAAGGTTGAACGTGCCAGGCGTGCAAAAAGCGTATCAAAACGATCCATTAAAATACCGAATGTCCGGGCTGCTGCGTCAGCTTTTCCAGAGCTGCCACACCAGCGACCGAATTACCGGTGCTATCCAGCTCCGGACTCCAGACGGCAATCGCCATCTCATGAGGCACAATAGCCACAATACCGCCACCGACACCTGATTTTGCAGGCAGTCCCACGCGCCAGGCAAATTCGCCAGAGCTCTGGTACATGCCGCTGGTCGCCATCAGGGCGTTAACCTGCCGCGACTGGAGCGGGGTGATCACCGGCTCACTCAGGTGCGGTGCCCTTCCCTTATCCGCGAGGAACAAAAAGGTTCGCGCCAGCTCCACGCAACTCATTTTCAGTGCGCAGTAATGGAAATAGTTTTGCAGCACGGTCGGAACATCATTATCAAAGTTGCCAAAAGACTTCATTAGCCAGGCAATCGCCGCGTTACGGGCGGAATGCTCAAACTCAGAACGTGCGACCACGCTGTCATAGCTGATATCTGCCGCGCCGCTGAGTTGACGGACAATTTCCAGCATCCGCTGTCGCGGTGCGCTCAGACGGCTTTGTAGCATATCGCACACCACCAGGGCTCCGGCATTAATGAACGGATTACGCGGTTTCCCCTGCTCAAGCTCCAGCTGCACCAGCGAATTGAACGGTTGTCCGGAGGGATCTTTACCCACGCGCTGCCAGATGTCGTCTTCAGGATAGTGATTCATCGCCACAATCAGACTGAGCACTTTAGAGATAGACTGAATCGAGAACCGTTCACTGGCATCGCCGGCGGCAAAATGCTGACCATCAACGGTGCTGATCGCTATACCCAGTTTGTGCGGGTTAACAGCAGCCAGTGCCGGAATATAATCCGCCACCTTGCCCTGACCGATCAACGGTCTGACGTCGGCCAGAATGGATTCAAGTAACGTCGTTGTGATGACCTTTGCCACCTGTTGCTCCTTGTCACAGGCCATTTTCGGCCTGCGAGTATAACAGGTCAGGCAGGAAGCCGAAAACGCGTTACCGCCAGCGTGAGCTGCTGTGAATCATCCTGTAATTGCTGAGAGGCCTGCGAGGCGTGAGTGACCAGATCGCCGGTCTGTCGCGCGACGAGGTTAAGGGCATGCAGCTGACGGGTCATCTGGTGAATACTCTCTCCCTGGCTCAGCGTGGCATCCGAAATATCGCTCAACAGACTACTGAGTTTGCCTACCAGTCCCGTGACCTGCTGAAGATTATCTTCGAGCCGGGTCACCGCTTTTGATCCATCTTCAATCCCCTGAAGAGAATGATTAATCAATTGCTGGATGGTCTGCGTGGAATGACTGCTTTTGCGCGCCAGCAGGCCAACCTCTTTTGCTACTACAGCGAAGCCACGCCCCTGCTCACCGGCGTGTGCCGCTTCAATGGCCGCATTGAGCGCCAGGATATTGGTCTGGAAGGCGACATTATCGATCATCGCCACGATGCCACGCATCTCGGCGGATCGCTCGACGATTTCCCGCATCGACTGATTGACCGTTTCCATCATCCGGTCACCGCCCGCCGCCACCTGACGCGCCTCGTCTGCTCGCTGACTTGCCTGCTGTGCGTAGCCGGTATTGCCCTCGACGTGTGATTCAAGCGTGGCAATGTGGGTGGTGACATCATCCAGTTCGCGCGTCTGTTTCACCGACTGCTGATAAAGCGCCTGATTTCCCTCCGCCAGGCGATGAATATTGCCCACCATTGAAGCAGTGGCATCATTGACCTGTATCACCAGTTGCTGAAGCCCTGTTTGCATTTCGCCAATACTCTGGCTGAGCTGGCTAATCTCCCGGTTAAATCGACGCACCGGCGGCAGCGGTGCGGAGAGATCGCCCGCCGCCAGACGATTGATATGAGCAATCAGTCGTCGCAGCGGCACAATTACCCAGCGCGACATCCCGGTCCAGACCACCACCGCAATAATCAACAGCAAGGCCGGGGCGAGCAGAAAAAGCGTTTGCAGTGACGCCAGACTGGTCATTAACGCCTGACGTCCCTCCCCGGCGCGTTGCTCACTGGCCTGCTGAAAGCGGGCATAGTTATCGTTAAAATCAGCCTGAAATGCCTGCACCGGTACGGCAAAGAAGGCATCAATAGACTGGGTTTTCCCCAGCGCATCGGCCTGCTCTTTAATGGCGCTATAAAATAGCTGGTAACTATTGATGAGAGCGTCATCACCGGGAGGATTGAGTGCCTGCCACGCTTGCCAGGCTTTCTGTGAGTGTGCCAGCGCGTTCTGCGCGTCATCAAGCAAGCCGTTCCAGCTCCCTACCGAGCCGGTATCACGATCCTGCATAAACCAGACGCCAGCCCGGTTAAGTAAATCGCTGGCCGTCAACAACGCTACCCGGGCCTCATCGACTTTGACCTGCTGGAGATGCGTTTGCTGATTACGCTGTTCATTCTGCCGCGCGTTTTGCAGCGAATGCGACAATAACAGCGAAGACGAGATTTGCAGCGCGGAAAAAAGGCCGATGATACAAAGAATTCCCGCCAGTAAACCAAACTGACGGGGGATAACACGTGGTACACGGCGGCGGAGAATTTGAGTTAAGTTCATAATTTTCATCTATAACAACAAGTTACGCGCGAGTGTAGGAGATGAAAATGACAATGCCATGACAGCAGTGTGACAGAACTAGCGGCGATCTTTCCACACGGTCTGAATGTTACAGAATTCCCGCAGACCGAAGTGCGACAGTTCACGGCCAAACCCGCTTTTCTTCACGCCGCCGAAGGCCACCCGTGCGTCACTGGCACTAAAGCCATTAATGAACACGCCGCCACACTCCAGACGCTCAGCAAAATAGTGCGCTTTTTCTTCACTGCCCGTCATAACGGTAGCGGAGAGACCAAACTCGCTATCGTTGGCCAGCGCCAGCGCGTGTTCTGCATCGCGAGCGACGGTGATGGCAGCCACCGGGCCGAACAGCTCTTCCCGAAATGCGGTCATATTAGCGGTTACGTCACCCAGCACCGTTGCCGGATAATAGTTACCTTCGCCCGCCACTTTTTCGCCGCCCAGTAATAAGGTTGCGCCCTGCTCCAGCGTCTTCAGTACCTGCTGATGTAGCTCATCACGCAGATCAAAACGCGCCATCGGGCCGAGATCGGTATGCTCCAGCGTGGGATCGCCCATTTTAAGTTGCGCAACCGCCGCCACAAAGCGGTCGCTAAATTCCCGGGCAATGCCCGCTTCAACGATAAAACGCTTTGCCGCCGCGCAGACCTGCCCGGTATTCTGATAGCGCCCGGCAACCGCGGCACGCACCGCCAGATCCAGATCGGCATCATTGAGGACAATAAACGGGTCCGAGCCGCCGAGCTCAAGCACGCATTTTTTCAGCGCCGCCCCTGCCTGAGCGCCAATTGCTTTGCCTGCGCGCACGCTGCCGGTGACGGTGACGGCGGCAATACGCGGATCGTTAATCGCCTGCGTCACGCCGTCATTGGTTGCATTGATCCAGCCAAACACCCCCGGCGCGATGCCAGCATCATTAAAGACGTGTTGAATGAGCGCTGCACAACCCGGCACGTTGGGGGCGTGTTTTAACAGATAGCTGTTGCCCGCCAGCAGGATCGGCACCGCGCCACGCAGCACCTGCCAGAGGGGGAAGTTCCACGGCATTACCGCCAGCACCGGCCCCAGTGGACGGTATTCGATGACCGCCTGACCGCCAGCAACCTGCGTTGATTCAGTGTCCAGCATCGCCGGGCCGTGCTCAGCGTACCAGTCACACAAATCGGCTGATTTGTTCACCTCAGCGCGTGCCTGCACAATCGGTTTGCCCATTTCACGGCAGATCGACTGCGCCATCTCTTCGCCTCGTCCACGCAGAGCAGCACCCAGCTCGCGCAGTTTTGCCGCCCGATCGTTAACGCTATAGCTGCGCCACTGACGGTAGCCTTGCGATGCCTGCTCAATGGCCTTCTCTACCTCCTCGCGCGTTGCCCACGGCAGAGAAATCATGGTGTGCCCGTTGGCCGGATTAACAGAAACAGCTTCATTTATAGGTGAGGTCATACGATTCTCTCTTAGCGATGTCTTTACAGGCTCCTATTCTGCTACACTCACCCATTCCTGAAAAATGAATAATACTGACCATCTCATTCATAAAACGAGAAAGCTATGGATTTAACCCAGCTTGAAATGTTTAATGCGGTCGCCCGGACAGGCAGCATTACTCAGGCGGCACAGCAGGTGCATCGAGTACCGTCAAACCTGACAACCCGCATTCGCCAGCTGGAGGCCGATCTTGGCGTCGAGCTGTTCATTCGTGAAAATCAGCGTTTGCGTCTTTCTCCCGCCGGACACAATTTTTTGCGCTACAGCCAGCAAATTCTCGCCCTGGTGGACGAGGCGCGCCGGGTGATCGCCGGTGATGAGCCGCAGGGCTTGTTCTCGCTGGGTTCGCTGGAGAGCACCGCCGCCGTGCGCATTCCGGCCACGCTTGCGCAGTACACTCAACGTTACCCGAAAATCCAGTTTGATCTGGCGACCGGTCCCTCAGGAACCATGCTTGATGGCGTACTGGCGGGCATACTGAGCGCGGCATTTGTGGATGGACCTGTCGCTCACCCGGCGCTGGAGGGGATGCCGGTTTATCAGGAAGAGATGATGATTGTCGCCCCCGACGGGCACGCCCCCATCGCGCGTGCCAGAGACGTTAACGGCGTCAATATTTACGCCTTCCGCGCTAACTGTTCGTACCGGCGACATTTTGAGAACTGGTTTCACGCCGACCAGGCCACGCCGGGCAGAATACATGAGATGGAGTCCTACCACGGGATGCTGGCCTGCGTAATTGCCGGCGCGGGCCTGGCGTTGATCCCGCGTTCAATGCTGGAGACCATGCCGGGGAGTCATCAGGTAGCCGCCTGGCCGCTGGCAGAAAACTGGCGCTGGCTGACCACCTGGCTGGTATGGCGTCGCGGCGGAATGACGCGATCGCTGGAGGCCTTCATTGAGATGGTGAAAGAGACATTACCTAAGGCGCAGCCATAGGATTATCATATAGATAACGCAGAATGTTGCGTTGATGCCGGTTCCGGCAGTAGGTTATTTTTTTGTTCTCACGTTAAACGGATTAACCATGAACACCAAAGCACGTAAAGTGATGATTATTGGATCGGGCAATGTCGGTGCCTCTGCCGCCTATGCCCTGTTGAATCAGTCAATTTGTGAAGAGTTGATTTTAGTCGATCTCAATAAGGCGCTGGTCGAAGGCCATGTGCAGGATCTCAGCGATGCAGCCGCTTATATGCCCGGCATGATGACCATCTCCACACGCGACGCCAGCGATTGTGCGGATGTTGATATCGCCGTCATCACCGTATCAGGCGGCGCACTGAAACCAGGGCAGACGCGTCTCGATGAGCTGACTAATACGGCAAAAATTGTGAAAAGTATCGTCCCGCAAATGATGGCTGGCGGCTTTAACGGGATCTTTCTTATCGCCACTAATCCCTGCGATATCATTACCTGGCAGGTGTGGAAACTTTCCGGCCTGCCGAGAAGTCAGGTTATCGGGACCGGTGTCTGGCTGGATACCACCCGCTTACGCCGTACGCTGGCACAGCACCTCGATATTGGCGCACAAAGTATTGATGCCTTTATTCTCGGTGAGCATGGTGATACCCAGTTCCCGGTCTGGTCACACTCTTCCGTATACGGTTCACCGATTAGCGACGTTTATCAGCGGCATACCGGCAAAACGCTCGACCGTGGGCTACTGGCAGAGAAAGTCCGTAAACTGGGTTTCGAAATTTATGCCGGTAAAGGCTGTACGGAATACGGCATCGCCGGGACCATTGCTGAAATTTGTCGCAATATCTTTACCGGTAGCCATCGTGCGCTGGCGATATCCTGCATTCTGGACGGCGAGTATGGGGTAAGCGATGTCGCGATTGGCGTGCCGGCCGTGCTGGCGCAAAGCGGCGTACAACAGGTTATTGAGTTACATCTTGCCGACGATGAGCTGGAAAAATTCCGCCACTCGGCCAGCGTGATCAAAGCGAATATCGCCCGCCTGCCTTAAGTATTTTGGCTCTGCCAGCCCCATGCCGCCGTGTGGGCTGGCAGAAGAATCCTTACCCGAGCATCAACTTACCCACGATATAGGTTTTCGCCTGCCCGCTCATCAATACCCGGTCGCCTTTCAACTCACAGCGAATATCCCCACCACGGGCTGAAACCTGGCGGGCAAACATGCGATTTTTACCCAGCTTCTGCGCCCAGTAAGGGATCAACATTGTGTGGGCGGAACCGGTCACCGGATCTTCCCATACCGCTTCGCCTGGTGAGAAAAAGCGGCTGACAAAATCATATCCCTCCCCGCCTGGCGCGGTGATGGTGACTTTGTGCTCGCCAGGCACCATTGCAGCGATATCAGGCTTAACCGCTTCAACCTGCTGTCGATCTGCCAGTTCAATCAACCATGCACGGCCTTTATGCGCCGCCTGGTATGACGTAATACCTAACGCGCGCAGCAAGGTAGCTGGCGGCGTTTGCGGTTCGGTGCGATCCGCCGGAAAATCCAGAGTCAGCCAGTCATCATCACGACTGACCGTCAGCTCGCCGGAGGCGGTGTCGAAAATAATGGCTGGTTGAGTATAGCCCCGATGGTTGAAGATCACATGCGCCGCAGCCAGCGTAGCATGGCCGCATAAATTGACTTCGTTACGGGTAGTGAACCAGCGCAGGGAAAATCCGTTATTATGCGGAACGAAAAACGCCGTCTCTGACTGATTATGTTGCTGCGCCATGCTGAGCATGACCTCATCCGGCAACCAGTCTGTCAGGGGGCAGACGGCGGCGGCATTACCGCCAAAGGTGCGTTCACTGAACGCATCGACCATATAATAATCAATTAACCGCATGCTCTTTCCTCTTGTTGTTATTTCGCCACTACGCTGACATGGCGTCCATTGATCGCGCCAGCGTTAATACAAACTATAACGAATCTTTAATTTTTTACGGGTTAAATTGAGATCTGCGTCACAAAATGGTTGTATTTGCGCCAGCGATAGCTTTAAGATCATCTCCTCTTCTTCTGTACAACCAACCCAGATTATCTCTATGACAACGAATACTGTTTCACGCAAAGTGGCGTGGCTGCGGGTGGTTACGCTTGCCATTGCAGCGTTCATTTTTAATACCACGGAATTCGTACCGGTGGGTTTGCTGTCCGATATTGCGCAGAGCTTCGGCATGGAGACCGCGCAGGTCGGTATTATGCTGACGATCTACGCCTGGGTGGTTGCCCTGATGTCACTGCCGTTTATGCTGCTGACCAGCCAGATGGAGCGACGTAAATTGCTCATTGGCTTGTTCGTCCTGTTCATCGCCAGCCACGTTTTATCTTTCCTGGCCTGGAACTTTACCACCCTGATTATTAGCCGTATCGGCATTGCGTTTGCGCACGCGGTATTCTGGTCAATTACCGCCTCGCTGGCCATTCGCCTTGCCCCGGCCGGAAAGCGGGCACAGGCGTTGAGTCTGATTGCTACCGGGACCGCGCTGGCGATGGTGTTGGGTATTCCGATTGGCCGCATAGTGGGCCAGTACTTTGGCTGGCGTACCACCTTTTTTGCTATCGGTACCGGCGCACTGATTACTCTGCTGTGCCTGATTAAACTGCTGCCGAAATTGCCGAGCGAGCATTCAGGTTCACTTAAAAGCCTGCCGCTGCTGTTCCGTCGTCCGGCGCTGATGAGCATCTACCTGTTAACGGTAGTGGTGGTGACGGCGCACTACACGGCATACAGCTATATTGAGCCTTTCGTGCAAACGGTCGCCGGTCTGAGCGGTAATTTTGCCACTGTCCTGCTGCTGATCCTCGGTGGCTCCGGCATTCTCGGTAGTCTGCTTTTCGGCAAGCTGGGCAACCTGCACGCCTCAACCCTGATTTCAGGTGCTATTGGCCTGCTATTTGTTTGCCTGCTATTACTGGTTCCGGCCGCACAAAATGAAAACCATCTGGCTATTCTGAGCGTGTTCTGGGGCGTGGCAATTATGATCATCGGCCTTGGAATGCAGGTGAAGGTACTGGCGCTGGCTCCGGATGCTACCGATGTCGCCATGTCGCTGTTCTCGGGCATTTTTAATATCGGTATCGGTGCCGGTGCGCTGGTGGGCAGCCAGGTAAGCAGCCATTTTTCGATGGCGGCCATCGGCTATGTCGGTGCGGTGCCGGCACTGTCCGCGCTGATCTGGGCGGTTATTATTTTCCGCCGCTGGCCGGTTTCACTGGAAGAACAGACACAGTAATGGCGTACTGATTGGGGCCATGACTGGCCCCAATACATCACCACGACAAATAATATCGCCTATTTCTTACCCTCTCTCACATCTGCATCACGTCCTCCCTCCGCACTATAACCCCATAGCGGACGCGGACTTAATCCTCTTTTTAGCAAATCGTGGCACAAACTTATTCATTCAGTTGACTTATGTTTGCCTGGGCAATAATATCCTCCGCAACTAATATACTTGCCAGGGCAACCATTGTGAAAAGTTCAGGGGATCTGTTTAACGAAATCATTCCGCTGGGACGTTTGATCCACATGGTTAACCAAAAAAAAGACCGTTTGCTCAACGATTATCTTTCGCCGCAGGACATTACCGCCACCCAGTTCAAAGTGCTTTGCTCTATTCGCTGCGAAGTGTGCGTCACCCCTGTCGAGCTGAAAAAAGTGCTGTCGGTCGACCTGGGTGCCCTGACTCGTATGCTCGATAGACTGGTCTGTAAAGGCTGGGTTGAGCGCTTGCCGAATCCCAATGACAAACGCGGCGTACTGGTACGACTGACGCCGGAAGGCACCACCATTTGTGAGCAATGTCATCAGCTTGTTGGGCAAGATCTGCATCAGGAACTAACAAAAAACTTATCGGCGGACGAAGTGGCTACTCTTGAATACCTGCTCAAGAAAGTCCTGCCGTAAACATAAGAGGTAAGACGATGTCCAGACGTAATACTGACGCCATTACCATTCATAGCATTTTGGACTGGATCGAAGACAATCTGGAGACGCCGTTGTCACTGGAGAAAGTGTCAGAACGTTCCGGCTACTCAAAATGGCACCTGCAAAGAATGTTTAAAAAGGAAACCGGACACTCGCTGGGCCAGTACATTCGCACCCGTAAGCTGACGGAAATCGCCCGGAAGCTGAAGCAAAGTAACGAGCCGATCCTGTATCTGGCTGAACGTTACGGGTTTGAATCGCAGCAAACGCTGACCCGAACGTTCAAGAACTATTTCGACGTGCCACCGCATAAATACCGGATCATGGATATGCCGGGCGAAGCACGCTACCTGCAACCGTTAAATCACTGTAATCACTAATCGCCTGTTTTAAGACGTATCGAGGAAATCATGAAACTGCTCGTCTCCGCTACTTTTGCATTAGCGATACTGACCGCCGGTCAGAGCTTTGCGGAGCAACCTCGTCACCCTGCTGAAGGCAGCGCCCGCGCGACGTTAACGATTCCTTCCGCGTATGACCAGTCTCCGTTTGATTTTAATCATATGGGCACAGGAAGTGACAAATCCGACGCACTGGGTGTGCCCTATTATAATCAGCACAGCCTGTGATTCGTTTGCCCCGCCCGCGCGGGGCTTTTTTTTTGCCCGATCTGCCGCTCTGCTTTATTACGTCCCGGTAATACCCACCCCGATACAACCCACGCAAGCAATACCCTCGCGCTGTTTAATCTCGTTGCACACATAAAATCACAACATTCACAGAATTTCACACAGCAGTGTTAAGACACAGTAACGCAATAATAACTTTAAAATCAATAGGTTATAAATCAATATAGCGTTAAATGCATGCGCTTTTTTGTGATATTCATCATCTTAATGTGAAAGTACACCCTTCACAATAATGCACATCATCACAACGTAGCGCTGGAATAAAAAGTATGAGCATACGCCTGGGCATCATTGCAGACGACTTTACAGGAGCGACCGATATCGCCAGCTTTATTGCATTTTCAGGCTGGCAGGTCATACAACTCAATGGCATTACCGACCGGCGCGTCGATATCACCCACGCTGATGCAGTGGTTATTTCGTTGAAAAGCCGTTCTTGTCCGGTTAATGAGGCAAAACGTATGACGCGCGAAGCCTGTGAATGGCTCCAGTCTCAGGGCTGTCAGCGCATCTATTTTAAGTATTGCTCGACGTTTGATTCTGGTCCGGCAGGCAATATTGGTCCGGTCACGGACCTCCTTCTTGAACTCACACAATCGCCCATGGCAGTGTTATGCCCTGCACTTCCGGTGAATGGCAGAACCGTTGTTCATGGTCATCTGTTTGTGAACGGTCAGCTACTCAACGAATCCGGGATGCAAAACCATCCGATCACCCCCATGACCGATGCCAATCTGCTGCGCGTGATGGAACAACAGGCATCGGGCCAGTGTGGCCTGGTATCACTGGATCACGTGCGGGCTGGCAGTCAGGCGATAACCCATCAACTTAATGCGCTGCAACAACAAAACCAACGCTACGCGGTTTTGGATGCCATGACCGATGAAGATTTGAAAGTGCTTGCGTTGGCGATCCCGGAAAATCTTTTACTTACTGGCGGTTCAGGGCTGGCGGGCGCACTGGCTTTCCTCACACCTGAATCGCGTAACACCACGGATATCGGTATTCCAGGTACTGAAGGAAAATGCCTGGTGTTGGCGGGCAGTAGTTCAACCATGACCAACCGCCAGGTTAATTTCTATCGTCAGCATGCGCCGTCGTTGTCTATTGATGTTGAACGCGTGTTACATGATAAAACAGCCTATCTGGAGGAACTGGTCAGCTGGTATTTATCCCGCTCAGGCTCACTGGCACCGATGCTGTATGCCACGCGTCCTGCCGACGAAGTGAAAGTGATACAGCAACGCTATGGCGCAGAAGCTGCCGGCATCGCTATCGAGTCACTTATTGCGGCGCTTGCCAGTGAACTCACGCATCACGGGGTGAATAAGATCATTGTTGCGGGCGGCGAAACCTCCAGCCTGTTAGTTCAACACCTCGGCGTAAAGGGATTTGTTATCGGCCAGTCTATTGCTCCCGGCGTACCGTGGGTAAAAGATATCTCGCGCAATATGTGGTTAGCGCTTAAATCAGGTAATTTTGGTGACGAGCGCTTTTTTATCAAAGCTCAGGAGCTTTTTAATGAATGAGTTACAACTGCGGGAGCAGATGGTCACGCTGGCCAGTTCGATGTTTATGCGCGGCTATAGCAGCGGTGGCGCAGGAAATATGAGTACGCGTCTGCCGGAGGGAGGGTTTCTGGTAACACCGACCAACTCCAGCTTTGGCTCTCTCGATCCTGCAACCCTCAGCAAACTTGATGCTCAGGGCCAGTGGGTTTCAGGAGAAAAACCGTCGAAAGAATCATTGATGCATTTGGCTTTCTATCGCCAGCGCGCCGATATTGGTGGTATTGTGCATCTTCACTCTACCTCTCTGACGGCATTGTCGTGTTTGCCAGATCTGGATCCGCAGGACTGCCTGCCGCCTATTACACCCTATTTCGTTATGCGTACAGGTAAATTACCACTGATCCGCTATTTACGGCCGGGGCATCCGGGTCTGGCGGATGAGGTGGCAAAACTGGCTCCGGATCATAATGCGATGCTGCTGGCGAATCATGGTCCTGTTATTGGGGGGACCACGCTGCGCGAGGCAACATTCAATGCCGAAGAGCTGGAAGATACCGCACGGATCTGGTTTATGATCAGGCCACACGGAATGAATACGCTGAATGATGAGCAGGTCAGCGAACTGAAAACCCGCTTCAGCGTCCATACTACGCCTCCAGCCCCCTAAGGATACTGAAATGTTACCCGACGAGCGCCGCGTTTTTATCTACAGTCATCTTCACCGTTATGCCCACGCGGCGATCGGCGATCTGGCGAAATTACTCGGTGTCTCGCACATGACCATTCGCAGAGACTTAAAAGAAATGGAGAACGAAGGGAGAGTCAAATTTATCAGTGGTGGGGCTAAATTGAATGAAGTGCTTATTCAGGAATTACCTTACGTTGAAAAAGCAATGCTCCATCATTCAACTAAAAGGCAAATCGGGGTCATTGCCGAGCAATTTATTGATTCAGGCAGCGTGATTTATCTTGATGCCGGGACGACAACGTATGAAATCGCCCAGGTTATTGCCAATAAATTAAAAAAAGTCACCGTTATTACTAATGATTTTACGATTGCTGATTTTTTAATGTCGACATCGTGTGTCGAACTGTTTCATACCGGAGGCCGGGTTGACGTGCGTAATCGCTCGGCGGTAGGACATTGCGCAGCTCAGTTAATCCGTCAGTATAATATTGATATCGCTTTCATAAGTACCAGCTCCTGGGATTGTGAACACGGGATTTCTACGCCTGACGAAGGAAAAATGCTGGTAAAACAGGCCGTCATAGGTTCATCCCGGCATAAGGTGCTGGTTTCAGATTGCAGTAAATATGGCAAATACGGCATGTTCCATATTTGTCATCTTGATCAGATCGATGACATTATTTGCGACGATCAGCTTCCCGCAGAAGCCATTAATAAATTACAACAGTTGCCATTGCGCCTGCACCAGGTGAGCCATGCATGGAACAGCAAGGAGAAATAAAATGTAGATCTTCACTCATTCCCTACAAACGATAAATTCTATTACCAGTTTCCAATTATAAATATAAGGCTACTGCACCAGTCAGCCCGGAGGCTCTATGCAATTTGAAATCAGCCACTTTATTTCACTCATTGCATCTATTGCGATATTAGTTATTCTGATTACGAAGTTTAAGTTCCATCCTTTTTTGGCATTAATCATTGCAGCAGGTTTTTTAGGTGTTGCTGCGGGATTGTCACCAACGCAAACAATAAAAAGCTTTGAGAAAGGCTTTGGCGGCGTATTAGGGTCGACCGGCCTGGTGGTAGGGTTGGGCACCATGCTCGGCGGCGTTATGCTGGAATCGGGGGCTGCTGATAGGATCGCGAATACCTTTATTCGTCTTGGTTCGGTTCGCATGATCCCCCTGACTATCTGCATAGCCGCACTGATCATCGGCCTTCCACATCTTTTCGATGTCAGTTTTGTCATGCTGGTGCCGCTGGTGTATGTCATTGCGCGCCGTACCCGCAGTCAGTTGTTACGTATTGGTATTCCTCTGGCGGCAGGGTTATATGTTGCCCACGGTTTAATGTTGCCGCATCCCGCACCGACGCTTGCGATGACAACCTATGGCGCTGATGCCGGTATGTGTATGTTCTACGGACTACTGCTGGCTATTCCGATGGTTATCCTGTCAGGCCCGGTATTTACTCATTTTGCGTTAAAGGTGTTTCCGGATCTGCGCCGTCAGGATTATCGTCAAATGCAAACTAAAGAGAATGAGCAGGAGACGACTCGCCAGAATATGCCCTCGTTCGCGATGTCGATGCTCACCATCCTGCTGCCGCCAATTCTGATGATGTTCAAAACACTGGCAAAAGGATACGTGGAACCTGGCACCGTTCCTGCGGAATTGCTCAACACAATTGGTGACCCGATAGTTTCGCTTCTTATTGCCGTCTTGTTTTCTCTCTGGGCACTTGGCGTGCGCAGCGGCTTCGGCATGAGCCAGTTACAAAAAATCGTCGGCAAAAGCCTCGGTCCGTGCGCTGCCATCATTCTTATCCTCGGCGCTGGCGGCGGATTTAAAGAGATGCTGCTGGCGACCAATGTCAGTACGCTGATTGCCAACTCTGCAATGCACTGGAACATCTCGCCACTGGTACTGGCGTGGGTTGTTGCCGCCTTAATTCGTATTGCCATTGGTTCTGCAACCGTTGCCGTGGTTACTACCGCCGGGATCGTCGCCCCGCTGGCCAGCCACAGCGGAGTGAACCTCGAACTGCTGGTACTCGCGACCAGCACGGGCGGTCTGATGTTATCGCACGTGAATGACTCCGGTTTCTGGCTGTTTAAAGAGTATTTTCAGCTTACGGTGGCCGAGACATTGAAAAGCTGGACCCTGCTGGTGTCGTTCTTGTCGGTCCTCGGTCTGATTTTCGTTTTATTGCTTAACGCCCTCGTTGGCTAACCTGTTTATTAATGAGGAAGGAACATGAACTACACATTGCTGTTCGACACGTTAAATACCCGTCAGATACGCATCGCCATCACCGGGGCATCCGGCGGATTTGGTCGCTCATTGCTGGTGCAGTGTCGGGAAATTCCGTCAATAGAGATCGTCGCCCTCTGCGACCTGAACGTTGAAGGCTCGCAGTCATTACTCAACGATCTTAACTACTGTACTGATGCGGAAATTTGCGAAGACGCCGGGCAGGCTATTGCCGCTCAGCAGGCGGGAAAAACCGCCATCATACGCGATTACACCCTTCTGGATGCGCTCGATCTGGATATGGTGATTGAGGCTACTGGTAAACCCGAGATCAGCATCGCTATCGCTATCCATGCATTACAGCGCGGCGTTCATGTCGGTATGGTGAGTAAAGAAACCGATTCTGTCGCGGGTCCGTGGCTGAACCAGTTGGCGCTGAAACATGATGCGGTTTACACCACTGTCGATGGCGATCAGCCTTCGAATCTGCTGGGTCTCATCACCTGGGCGCAGGTTCTGGGGCTGGAAATTGTCGCTGCCGGTAAATCCAGTGAGTATGACTTTGTCTGGTCGCCAGCCAGCAACACCATCACCTGGTGCGATCGTCAGGTTGAGGTCAGTGGTCTGACGGAGTGCTGGCAGTTAAGCGACGATATTGCCGCCACGCTCGCCAGGAGAACATCACTACTCAGTATGCTACCGCTTAGCGCCACGCCGGACTATTGCGAAATGAACGTGGTAGCAAACTCCGCCGCGTTAACCCCGGCGTGCGATGAAATGAGCTATCCGATGTGCCATATCAGCGAGCTGGCCGATATTTTTATTCCTGAGGAGGATGGCGGCATCCTGAAACGTCATGGCGTGGTTGATGTGTTTAACTGCCTGCGTCGCGAGGACGAAGTGAGCTTTGGCGGCGGTGTGTTTATCATTGTGCGCTGTAAAGATAACGCCACCTGGGAAATGCTGGCCGGCAAAGGGCATGTGGTTAGCAAAAACGGTAAATACGCCTGTATTTATCTGCCGTATCACATCATGGGACTTGAATCGCCACTCTCCATATTTTCTGCGGTACTGCACCATCGCGCCTCCGGAGCGACTAATCAGCAGATCCACGCGGTGATGGCTGGGTATGCCGATCGTCCGCTGAAGAAAGGAGAACTGCTGGAAATGGGCGGTCATCATCACACCATCCCCAACGTCAGCGCCCGGCTATTGCCAAAATCCGCTGGTGCAGGTATTGCGCCTTATTACCTGCTGTCGAATAAAGTATTAACCCGTGATATTCCGCAAGGCGAGTTGATTCCTCTTGATGCTTTGCATATGGAAGATTCGCTGCTGTATACCGCGTGGAAGGAAACGTTTTAACCACTGCCAGAAACGGCAGTCCGGGAGTACAGGTTTTTCATCACCTGTAACCCGAACTGCCGTCGTGAGGGTTTATCCCCTGACCGCTTTCACCCGCCGAAAACGCAAGCCAAAGACATTGATATACAGCCCTGCCATGATCAGTGCCGCGCCCACAAGTTGTAGCAGGTTGAGGGTCTCCCCTAACAACAGTGCCGCACTGGCTAATCCAACCACCGGCACCAGCAGCGACAGCGGTGCAACGCGCCAGGTTTCATAGCGTCCCAGCAATGAACCCCAGATGCCGTAGCCCACGATGGTGGCAATAAATGCCAGGTAAATCAGCGATAAAATGGTGGTCAGATCGATTGCCACCAGGCTTTGCAATATCGCTGCCGGACCGTCAAACTTCAGCGACGCCAGCAGAAATGGCACAATGGGGATCAGCGCACTCCAGACCACCAGCGACATCACTGCCGGACGGTTCTTGAGCTGCATAATTTTCTTGTTAAAAATATTGCCGCAGGCCCAGCTCAGCGCGGCGGCCAGCGTCAACATAAAGCCCAGCACCGCAACATGCTGTCCGTTCAGGCTCGACTCTATCAGCACCAGAACGCCGAATACCGCAAGCGTAATTCCGGCCAGCTGTTTCCCCTGCAATCGTTCACCAAACGCGAACGCGCCAAGCAGGATGGTGAAAAAAGCCTGCGCCTGAAGAACCAGTGACGCCAGCCCTGCGGGCATGCCAAATTTGATCGCCGAAAAGAGAAAGGCAAATTGGCCAAAGCTGATGGTGAGTCCGTATCCCAGCAGTAAACGCAGCGGCACCTTCGGGCGCGCCACAAAAAACAAGGCAGGAAAAGCCACCAGCAAAAAGCGCAGGCCAGCCAACAATAGCGGCGGCATATTATGCAATCCGACTTTGATGACGACGAAGTTAAGCCCCCAAACCACGACAACCAGCAGTGCCAGCAGCCCATCTTTACGCGTCATACCCTGCCTCTGTAATTGTTAGAATTATGTGAACTATCCCACGTTAGCGGAAAAAAACACGCTTTAACAGATCATTATTTCTGGTAGGTCATCCGCCCCCCTGGCCGCGCTATACATTGTTCTTATTGCGTGATATTCCTGATAAGACGAAATAATTGTCGGGCAGAAAAATGATCACATCAACCAGGCGCTCCATTACTGCGCTGCTGGCATCGTCATTACTTTTAACTATTGGTCGCGGGGCAACCCTCCCCTTTATGACGATTTATCTCACGCGTCGCTATGCGATGAGCGTTGAGGCGATCGGCTATGCGATGACTATCGCGCTGACCATTGGCGTCGTATTTAGTCTTGGTTTCGGCATTATGGCGGATAAATTTGATAAAAAACGCTATATGCTGGTTTCAATACTGGTATTTATCCTTGGCTTTATTGCCATTCCCGTAGTGAATAATGTTGCGCTGGTCGTTATATTTTTTGCGATGATTAACTGCGCGTATTCGGTATTTGCCACCGTCCTGAAAGCCTGGTTTGCCGACGTCCTTTCTCCGTCAGAGAAAGCGCGGATATTTTCGCTTAACTACAGTTTTCTGAATATTGGATGGACGATAGGCCCACCGATCGGCACGTTGCTGGTGATGTACAGTCTGAATTTGCCTTTCTGGCTGGCCGCATTTTGCGCCGCCTTCCCGCTGGTGTTTATCGGGCGTTTCGTGCAGCGGGTGGCGGCCAGCAGTGCCAATGGTGAACCTGTTACCTGGTCACCTTCCGTTCTGCTGCGGGATAAAGCGCTGTTTTGGTTTACCCTGTCGGGTTTTCTGGCCTCGTTTGTCGGCGGATCCTTTGCATCATGCATTTCACAATACGTGCTGGCAGTCGCCGACAGCAACGTTGCCGAGCATGTAGTCGCGGTGGTGCTGCCAGTTAACGCCGCGCTGGTTGTGACGTTACAGTATTCGATTGGTCGTCGGTTAACGGCAAAAAATTTACGCCCGTTGATGACTGTCGGCACCGTTTTCTTCGTGGCAGGCTTGATGGGATTTATGTTTTCGGGGGTAAACCTGGTCGTCTGGGGAATATCGGCAGCGGTATTTACTATTGGTGAGATAATATATGCACCGGGTGAATACATGTTAATTGACAATATTGCGCCTCCGGGAATGAAAGCGAGCTATTTTTCTGCTCAGGCGCTGGGCTGGCTGGGTGCAGCGGTGAATCCGTTGGCGACCGGATTAATATTAACTCATCTCCCGCACTGGTCATTATTTGTTATTTTAATGGCGGCCATCATTCTGGCCTGGTTGATGATTATCCGCGGGATGGGTAGCAAACGTATTCATGATGTTGTGCAAACAAACTGAGACGTTGCGAGCCTCCTCGCAGCCTGAGAATAAAGCCTGAAAACAGGCTGGTGCGGACGTTATCGAAGCATAGAATACACGGCGGGTGCTTGAGGCTTTCCGGTCTCAGGCCTTGTCGGAGTTCGGAAAGATAAAAGCCCCAGGAGATATTTCTATCCACCTGAGGCCTACATCCGAACCAGACAATCGGATGTTAGTCTCTTCTTTGCACGGAGGCAATAACATGCGCACCCTTTTAAATCGCCACCATTCCCCGTACGCCTTCGGCTTCCATGTTCACTCCCCGTCCCTGTTGCACGATAGCGCCGCGGGACATTAACAGGTAGCTGTCCGCCAGTTCGGCGGCAAAATCATAAAATTGCTCCACCAGCAAAATGGCCATATCGCCGCGACGGGCGAGTTCACGGATCACCACGCCAATTTCTTTAATCACTGACGGCTGGATACCCTCCGTCGGTTCGTCAAGAATAAGCAGTTGCGGGCGGCTTGCCAGCGCCCGACCGATGGCAAGTTGCTGCTGCTGCCCGCCGGACAAATCGCCACCACGACGATGTTTCATCTCTTTTAACACCGGAAAGAGGTGGTAGATATCATCGGGAACCGTACGTGCATGACGCGCCGGAAAGCGGGACAGCCCCATCAGCAGATTTTCCTCCACCGTCAGACGGGGGAATATTTCACGCCCCTGTGGCACATAAGCAATACCGGACTGCACGCGCTGATGCGGTTTGCGGTTGGTAATCTGGCGATCCTGCCAGATCACCGAGCCGCTGCGCGCCGGAATAAGCCCCATCAAACATTTTAATAGCGTGGTCTTACCTACCCCGTTGCGCCCCAGCAGACAGGTGATTTCCCCGGTTTGGGCCGTGAAACTGACACCCCGCAGGATATGGCTTCCGCCATAATATTGATGCAAATCGTTAACCTGTAACATCATCGCTCCTTAGCGTCCGAGGTAGACTTCAATAACCTGTTCATTTTGCTGGACTTCGCGTAGCGATCCTTCTGCCAGTACCTGCCCCTGATGCAGCACGGTGACCTTGTCGGCAATCGTTTCGACGAAGCCCATGTCGTGTTCGACCACCATCAGCGAATGTTTCCCTGCCAGCTGGCGAAAAAGCTCGGCGGTATAGTCGGTTTCGGCATCGGTCATTCCGGCGGCAGGCTCATCCAGTAATAGCAGATGCGGCTCCTGCACCAGCAGCATCCCGATCTCGAGAAACTGTTTTTGCCCGTGGGACAACAGTCCGGCGCGGCGATGACGCTCTGCGCCAAAACGCAACAGCAGCAAAATTTCATCGATCCGGTCCTGCTGCTCACCACGTAATGTTGCCCGTAGCGTCGCCAGTACCGACTTATCGGTTTTTAGCGCCAGCTCAAGGTTCTCCGCGACCGTTAATGCTTCAAACACCGTCGGCTTCTGAAATTTACGCCCGATGCCGCGACGCGCAATTTCGATGGGATCCAGACGAGTCAGCTCCAGCGACTGATCGTAAAGCGCAGAACCACTTTGCGGGCGCGTTTTGCCGGTGATCACGTCCATCAGGGTCGTTTTACCTGCCCCATTCGGCCCAATTACACAGCGCAACTCGCCGACGCCGATGTTTAGCGTCAGATCGGTCAGCGCCTGAAACCCGTCAAAGTTAACGTTGATATTTTTCAGTTGCAGAACCGGATCGGTCTGGTCGCGGAAGCGGTCTCCCGGATGCTGCCGGGTAAAAAGCCCTTCGTCAGGTTGCATCATTTATCTCCTCTGCGCAGCAGGCCAATGACGCCACGGGGTAAAAACAGGGTGACCAGAATAAATATCAGGCCGAGAAATACCTGCCAGTACTCCGGCATGGCAACGGTAAACAGGCTTTTTGCACCATTGACCAGCCCGGCACCCACAACCGGACCAATTAAGGTTCCTCGTCCCCCGAGCGCAACCCAAATCGCCATTTCAATCGAGTTCGTGGGCGACATTTCACCGGGGTTAATAATGCCGACCTGTGGAACATACAATGCGCCTGCCAGCCCGCAGAGAACCGCGGACAACGTCCAGACCAGCAGCTTAAAGCCGCGTGGGTCGTAACCGCAAAACATCAGCCGGTTCTCCGCATCGCGAACGGCGGTAAGTACCCGGCCAAACTTACTTTTTGCCAGCGCATAGCCAATAGCCAGTGACATCAGCAGCAGGAGCACCGTCGCTAAAAACAGGGCGACTCGCGTTGACGTGGCCGTTACCGGAAAACCGAGAAGCGTGGTAAAGCCGGTAAACCCGTTATTGCCGCCAAAGCCGGTTTCATTGCGAAAAAACAGCAGCATGCCCGCGAAGGTTAGCGCCTGAGTCATAATCGAAAAGTAGACGCCTTTAATTTTCGAGCGAAAGGCAAAGTAGCCGAATATCAGCGCCAGCAATCCCGGCACCAGTACCACCAGCATCATTGCCCAGGCGAAATGCTGCGTTCCCCACCAGAACCACGGCAATTCACTCCACGACAGAAACGACATAAACGCGGGCAGCCCGTCCCCGGCGGCCTGACGCATCAGATACATTCCCATTGCATAGCCGCCGAGGGCGAAGAAAATCCCGTGCCCGAGTGACAGTAATCCGGCATAGCCCCAGACCAGATCCAGAGCCACAGCGACGACCGCATAGCAGAGTATTTTGCCGATCAGCGTCAGCATCCATGTCGACAGAAACAGCGGATGACTGGCAGGCAACAGCGCCAGGAACGGTAATATCAGCAATCCGGCAAACAGGATCCCGCCGACAATAGGCAGCGTAAAGGGCGCTTTTTGCGCCAGAGTAAGCGTCAAAGGCTGGCTCATTAGTCAATGCTCCTCCCTTTCAGGGCGAACAGCCCTTGCGGCCGTTTCTGAATAAACAAAATAATGACAACAAGAATGAGGATTTTACCGAGCATCGCGCCCATCTGGGGTTCGAGGATTTTATTGAAGATCCCAAGGCCGAACGCCGCGACAACGCTGCCTGCCAGTTGGCCGACACCACCAAGAACGACCACAAGGAAAGAGTCGATAATGTAACCCTGTCCCAGCTCCGGCCCGACGTTACCAAGCTGTGAGAGTGCAACACCACCCAGCCCGGCAATACCGGATCCCAGGCCAAAGGCCAGCATATCGACGCGCCCCGTGGGCACGCCGCAGCACGCCGCCATCGCACGATTCTGCGTCACCGCCCGCACATTCATGCCCAGCCGCGTTTTGTTGAGAATAAGCCAGGTGAAAAACAGCACCAGTAACACAAATCCCAGCACCACCACCCGGTTCCACGGCAGAATGAGGTTGGGCAATGCCTGGATCCCGCCTGACAGCCAGCCGGGATTGGCGACCTCGACGTTCTGTGCGCCAAACAGCATACGCACCAGTTGGACAAGCATCAGGCTGATCCCCCATGTCGCCAGCAACGTTTCCAGCGGACGCCCGTACAAATGGCGGATTATCGTGCGCTCAAGTAACATTCCCATCCCCGCCGTCACGGCAAAGGCCACCGGCAGTGCCACCACGGGATAGAATGCCAGCCACTGTGGCGCAAACTGCGCCATCGCCTGCTGCACCAGCCAGGTGCTGTACGCGCCTAACATCAGCATTTCGCCATGCGCCATATTGATGACCCCAAGCAGACCGTAGGTGATCGCCAGGCCAAGCGCCGCCAGCAATAAAATGGAGCCCAGCGACAGTCCCATAAAGGCTTGTCCCAGGATCTCGCCGAGAACCTGACGCTGCTTAATTTGCGCAATGCTGCTTATGGCCGCCTCGCGAACACTGGCATCGGGTTCGGTGTGTATATCGGTAAAAGGCGTGAGACGCGATTGCGTTTCCGGATCGGAAGAACTGCCTAACGCTATTGCAGCATTGCGACGTACCGCCGCATCGGCACTGGTAAGTTGCAGGCTGGCGAGGGCAATGGTCAGTTGCTCTTTGACCTCGTCATCTTTTTCCAGAGCTTTACGCTGCGTCAGCATGGGTAACATTGATGGCTGTGCATCGCGACGCAGGGTCTTTGCCGCGGCCAGCCTTTCCGTGACATTGTCACTTACCAGTAAATGCGTAGCGAGAGCCGCCGCCGCCAGATTACGTAACCGGTTTGTCAGACGGACCTTTTTAAGTCCGCCCTCTGGCGTTGAGGTTCCATTCAGCGCCACGGGCTGACCGTTCTCCAGCGCAAAGGCATGACGCCCGCCGTCTATATTCAGATTTTCTGCGGCCAGCGCGCGCAGGAAAGGGATCCGCTGTGGCTGCGGCTCAGCAGCCCATTTTTCCAGCAGCGTTGCCTGCGCGGATCGGCTGGCGGCAACGAAATCATCGGCATCCGCCGCCTGTGCGCTCAGCGGCAGGATCCCTGCCAGCAGTAATAAACAGTACATAATACGTATAATGTTCATAACCCGTTCTCCCGAAACGCGCCCTCCGTGAGGAGGGCTAAAAATCATTGCCCGCCCGATTTAACCGGGCTGTCGGATTTTTTTTCGTTTCCAGGAATGAACGGGCTCCACGGCTGGGCGCGGACCGGGGCGTCGGTTTGCCATACCACGTTGAACTGACCGTTGTTTTCGATTTCACCGATCATCACCGGTTTATGCAGATGATGGTTGGTTTTGTCCATGGTCAATGTAAAGCCCGACGGCGCGGCAAAGGTTTGCCCGGCCATCGCTTCACGCACTTTATCAACATCGGTAGTCCCTGCTTTTTCGACTGCCTGTGCCCACATATGCAGACCGACATAAGTGGCTTCCATAGGATCGTTAGTTACCACGGTATCGGCATTGGGAAGCTTGCGGGCTTTAGCCCACGCCTTATAATCCGCGACAAATTTCTGATTAGCCGGATTATCGACGGATTCAAAATAGTTCCACGCCGCCAGATTGCCCACCAGCGGTTTGGTGTCAATGCCACGCAGTTCTTCCTCGCCCACGGAGAACGCCACGACCGGCACATCGGTGGCTTTCAGCCCCTGGTTTGCCAGCTCTTTGTAAAAAGGAACATTGGAATCCCCGTTGATGGTGGACACCACCGCCGTTTTGCCGCCCGCCGAGAATTTTTTAATATTGGCAACGATAGTCTGGTAGTCGCTATGCCCAAACGGGGTATACACCTCTTCGATATCGTTATCCTGCACGCCTTTTGAATGCAGGAACGCGCGGAGGATTTTGTTGGTGGTTCGTGGATAAACATAATCAGTACCGAGCAGGAAGAAGCGTTTGGCGCTGCCACCATCTTCGCTCATCAGGTATTCCACGGCCGGGATGGCCTGCTGATTGGGAGCCGCGCCGGTGTAAAAGACGTTCGGCGACATCTCTTCGCCCTCATACTGCACCGGATAGAACAACAGGCCGTTGAGTTCTTCAAACACTGGTAATACTGATTTGCGGGAGACGGATGTCCAGCAACCAAACACCACCGCGACCTTATCCTGGGTTAACAATTGCCGCGCTTTCTCTGCGAACAACGGCCAGTTAGATGCCGGGTCGACCACCACCGGCTCCAGTTTTTTGCCCAGCACGCCACCTTTGGCGTTGATCTCATCAATGGTCATCAACGCCACATCTTTAAGCGGCGTCTCAGAAATCGCCATGGTGCCGGAGAGCGAATGCATGATGCCGACTTTGATGGTGTCGGCAGCGTAGACGCTGAAGGTCATCCCCATGCTGACAACGGAGGCGGAGAGCGCAAAAGCTTTTAACAGGGTACGACGTTGCATAATTCACTCCTGAATATTCAAATGACAAAGGTCGACGAAAGCGTTCAGGAGAGATCAGGCAAAAAGGATGCCAGGTGTGTTTTTATTGCAGGAATTGAGATAAAAAGGTGGTACAGCGCGTGGAGAGCATTATTGTGGCACAGCGCTGCATTATTACAGTGCAACGCTGTGCCGCAGAGTGTTACCAGACCTGGGAGGCAATATCCGTTACCAGACGAACTTTGTCCCACTGCTGCTGTTCAGTCAGCGAGTTGCCCTCCTCGGTGGAGGCGAATCCGCACTGCGGGCTTAGGCAGATCTGTTTTAAATCCACATATTTTGCCGCTTCCTGGAGACGCGCCTTAATTCCTTCAGGGTCTTCCAGCTCGCCATTTTTGGTAGTGATCAAGCCCAAAACGACCTGCTGGTGGCCGGGACGAATAAAGCGCAGCGGCGCAAAGTCACCGGAGCGATCGTTGTCATATTCGAGGAAAAACGCATCCACGTTCACCGTGCCGAATAAGACTTCCGCTACCGGCTCGTAGCCGCCTTCCGAAATCCACGTCGAGCGGAAGTTACCGCGACAAACGTGCAGGCTCACCGTCAGATCCTCAGGCTTGCCTTCGAGCGCTTTATTCAGCACCCTGGCATAGATTTTTGCCAGTTCATCCGGATCTTCGCCACGTTCACGCACCTGACGGCGCTGATCGTCTGAGCACAGATACGCCCAGACGGTGTCATCAAGCTGTAGATAGCGACATCCCGCCGCGTAAAATGCCTGAATCGCATCGCGCCAGGTGGTTGCGAGGTCAGCGAAGTAATCGGCCAGATCGGGGTAAACGCTGGCATCAATATCTTTACGTCCGCCGCGGAAATGCAGGACGCTTGGCGACGGAATGGTCATTTTTGGCTCAGCGTTACCACTGATGCTTTTCAGATAGCGAAAATCTTCCAGCATCGGGTGATCGCCAAATGCCAGCTTCCCGGTCACGCGCACGCCGTGGGCTTTGGTCTGTACACCGTTAAACTGGATGCCTTTATCGGAATCGTAACGTTCCACGCCCTGCAATCCATCGAAGAAATCAAAATGCCACCAGGCGCGACGGAACTCACCATCGGTGACCACATGCAAACCGCATTCGCACTGTTGCTGTACCACATGGCGGATGGCGTCATTTTCTATCTCACGAAGCTGGCTGACGGTAATCTCGCCGCTCGCCAGTTGTTGACGCGCCTGCTTGATGCTGTCCGGACGTAAAAAGCTGCCGACGATATCTGCGCGGTATGGGCCATGTTGCTGTGACATATTCTCTCCTTTAGCTGTAGGCAATTCATTGCCCACAGTGATAATTCAGCATGTGAACACTTAGACTTCTGGATGGCTATATGTCTAAAATATGACATAGTTATTATCACTTCGCAAAGGAGAAAATTTCACGGCGCATGAAATTAATTCATTTTGCCAGCGGTGAATCTTCGGCAAACGCAAAACCTTCATCGTGCCATCCGGTCATACCGCCGAGCATCAATTTCACCGGTCGGCCCAGTCGGGCAATCTTAAGCGCGGCTTTATCGGCACCATTACAGTGTGGTCCGGCGCAGTACACGACAAATAACGTCTCTGCCGGCCACTGCGCTAATGTTTCCGCATTGATTTGCGCATGCGGAAGATGAACTGCACCCGGCAGATGTTTTTGGTCAAAGTGCGCCTGGCGACCAATCACGTGGAGTAAAACAAAGTCCTGCTGATGCTGGCTTATCGCGTCATGTACGTCCGAGCAGTCTGTTTCAAGGCTCAGGCGACGGGAAAACCAGGCAGCGGCTTCTTCAGGGGCAGCGGCGGGATAATCAGTAACGTAACTCATAGCGTGTTCTCCTTGTTTATGTTAACAATGATTTAACCAGAGTCCGTCCGGTAAAACCGCCCATCAACATGTCAGAAAGCGCCGTAAAAATGACAACATTGCCTTCCCCACTCACGCCACGACGGGTGATCGTCCTCGCCTATGATGGCCTCTGCACGTTCGAATTTGGTGTGGCGGTCGAAATTTTTGGCCTGCCGCGCCCGGAATTTGGTGATAACTGGTATCAGTTTGCCGTGGCGGCAGCCGAGAGCGGCGAAATGCGTGCCACAGGAGGTATCCGCATCATGGCCGATGGCGGACTGGATTTACTGGCGCAGGCAGACACCATTATCATTCCGGGCTGGCGTGGCATTGATTCCCCGGTGCCGACGGCGCTCATTGACGCACTACGCCAGGCTTATGCGCGCGGCTGTCGGATAATATCGATCTGCTCCGGCGTATTTGTCCTGGCAGCGACAGGATTGCTCTCGGGGCTGAAAGCAACGACCCACTGGCGCTATACGCAGATCCTCCAGCAGCGTTTTGCGGATATCACGGTGGTGAATGATGTGCTTTACGTCGCCGGGCAGCGCATTATGACCTCGGCGGGCAGCGCGGCAGGTATCGACCTGTGTTTACACGTGGTTCGTGAGGATTACGGTCTGGAGATTGCCAATAGCGTTGCGCGTCGACTGGTGATCCAACCCCACCGTGATGGCTCCCAGGCGCAAACTGTTGCCCGCCCCGTCGCCAGCGCCCGTGAAAGTCAGTCGCTGGGCCAGCTGTTTGATTATCTGCATCAGAATCTGGCGCAGACACATAGCCTGGATGCCCTGGCACAGCGGGCAGGCATGAGTACCCGCACCCTGCTGCGCAGGTTTGCCCTCGCGACGGGGACCACACCCGCCCGCTGGATTTTGCGCGAGCGCCTGCGTTGTGTTCAGGATCACCTGATGCATAGCCAGCACAGTATTGAGGCCATCGCGGAGTTGACCGGTTTTGGCAACGCCAGTGTATTACGCCAGCACTTTCGTCAGCATTTTTCGCTGTCGCCGACCCAATTCCGCAAAGAATATCGTCGTGTTAAACAATAAAGATTGCCTGAGTTCTGGCGCAAAAATAAGAAGGGTGAGAATAGAGGCAGGCCAATTATTACGTTATTCGCAAACTCGTTTTTTTCTTTCCTGAGCCCGGGCTTTAACTCCCCTGGGTAAAATGCATTAAAAAAGTTAATGTATTGTTATTTATTTGAGCATTTGAAAATATTTTTGCTTTTGAATTTGTACATTTGCAGGTTTGTGACTAGTTTAAAACCGTTGAGTTGAAGACTCCCGTCTCTCCACTACTCCACTATCGTTAACTATGCACGGTGCAACATAAAACATGCCAATACAAGAAGTAGACCAGAGTTCCCCGTTGTCGTTTGGTTATAGCCATGATGATGCCGGACAAAAAGTCATTTCTGAGATTATGCAGGATCTCTTGTCCAGAAAAAGTGCTGTTAATAATAAAGACATCATTCTGGAACTGGTGGTCCGGCTTGAAACAGAAAAAGATATCGTCAAACTGGATATCTACCGCAGCGCATTAGAAATGGTTGTACTGAATACGCCTGACGATATTTAAACGTCGGCACACAGGACAGATAAACAAAACGGGCTTGCGCCCGTTTTTCTTTTATCCCTGCTCGCTTAAACCACGATGTTTAAGCATCGGCTCAATGAGGGGGTCGCTTCCCCGCCATTGACGATACAACGTCTCCAGATCGGTACTGTTCCCCCTGGATAAAATAGCTTCACGAAAACGCTGGCCATTTTGCGCCGTCAAACCGCCCTGTTCGACAAACCACTGGTAGCCATCATCGGCCAGCATTTGCGTCCACAGATAGGCGTAATAGCCTGCCGCATAGCCGCCGCCAAAAATGTGCGCAAAGTAACTGCTGCGATAGCGCGGCGGGACGGCGGGAAGATCCAGATGCTCCCGGCGAATCGCCGCCGTTTCAAAGTCATCCACCGATTCAGGGATATTATCTACGCTGACGCTGTGCCAGTTCATGTCGAGCAATGCCGCGCTGAGCAGCTCCGTCATTTCATAGCCTTTATTAAAATGCGTCGCCTGTAGCATGCTGGCCTGTAATGCTTCCGGCATCGATTCACCGGTTTGATAATGACGGGCAAAACGGGCAAATACCTGGGGGTGCGTCGCCCAGTGCTCGTTAATCTGCGAAGGAAACTCAACGAAATCACGCGGGGTATTGGTGCCTGACAGGCTGGCGTAACGCTGACGCGCAAACAGGCCGTGAAGCGTATGACCAAATTCGTGGAACAGCGTAATCACGTCATCCCATGAGATCAGCGCGCTGTGGCCTGCCGCCGGTTTTTGATAGTTACAGACGTTGTAGATCACCGGCTGGGTGTTAAGCAGCGTCGACTGCTCGACGAAGTTACCCATCCATGCCCCGCCGCTCTTGGAGTCGCGAGCAAAGAAATCGCCGTAGAATAGCGCCAGCCCTTCGCCACTGGCATCGAAGATCTCCCAGACGCGAACGTCCGGATGGTAAACGGGGATATCAAAACGCTCGACAAAACGGATGCCAAAAAGCTGCGACGCGGTCCAGAAGACGCCCTCTTGCAGCACGGTATTCAGTTCGAGATAAGGTTTGACCTGCGATTCATCAAACGCATACTTTTCCTGACGAACCCGGTCGGCATAAAAATCCCAGTCCCACGCCTGCGCCTGAAAGCCGCCGTTCTGCTTATCAATAACCTGCTGGATCGCGGCGTGCTCATGTTCGGCCCGCGCCCGTGCCGCAGGGGCAATTTTACGCATGAACGCCAGCGCGGCCGCCGGGGTTTTCGCCATTTGATCGGCAATTTTCCAGCTGGCGTAATCGTCGAAACCGATAAGTTCGGCCTGTTTTGCCCGGATCTCCACCAGCTGTAATATCAGCGACCGGGTATCATTTTCGTCATTTTTTACGCTCCGGGTCCAGCCCGCGTTGAATAACTGCTCCCGGGCATGGCGATCGCGTAGTGCCGCTAACGCAGGCTGCTGAGTGGTATTTAGCAGGGGTAATAACCAGCGATCGGTTAATCCTTTTTCACGCGCGGCAGTCGCCGCCACGGCGATCTCATCCTCAGTCAGCCCCGCCAGCTGCTGCTCGCTCTCAACCACCCATGCCCCGGCTTTATTCGCCGCCATCAGACGCTGGTTAAACTGGCTGGTCAGGGTAGCCGCTTCGGTATTGAGCGTTTTTAACGCCGCTTTCTCAGCCTCGCCCAGCGTTGCGCCCGCGAGGACAAACTGCTGCCTGGTCGTCTCAACCAGACGGCGGGTTTCATCATCCAGCGCCAGCGACTCGCGCTGCTGCCAGACATGCTCCACACGTTGAAAAAGGGCATCGTTGAGATAAATATCGTTCGCCAGTGCCGCCAGTTCGGCAGAAAACTGCTCATCAAGCAGTTGCAGCGTATCGTTGGTATGAGCATGGGACATGGCGAAAAAAACCGTGACCACCCGACCTAACAGCAGGCCGCTTTTTTCGAGCGCCACAAAGGTATTCTCGACATCTGCCGGAGCCGGGTTTTGCGCGATAGCCTCAATTTCTTGGCGCTTAATGCGTACTCCTTCATCAAAGGCCGGGCGATAATGTTCCTCCCTGATTTGATCAAAACGAGGAGCCTGATAAGGCAAGGTGCTCACATTAAAAAACGGATTGTTTAACGACATCACTTTCTCCTGAAAACCTGACCGTTCAGACCAGGCATTTCGCTGATACACCACGCTTTATAGACATTCGCACAAAAATAACGTGGATGCGTCATCTATCCAAACGTTAGCGGCACTTTTTTGCCACACTTAACTTCGGTTTCCCGCAACCCGGGAACGCATGTTAAGGTTATACAACACAAAAAGCGTTGAGGAACAGTGAGATGATTATTCTGGTAACAGGCGCGACGGCGGGTTTTGGTGAAAGCATTACGCGCCGTTTCGTTGAAAATGGACATAAAGTGATTGCAACCGGCCGCCGTCAGGAGCGTCTCCAGGCGCTGAAAGAGGAGCTTGGCGACGCCATTTATCCACTGCAACTGGATGTCCGCGATCGGGCGGCAATCGATGAAAAACTCGCGTCGCTGCCCGCAGAATGGCGTGACATCGATATCCTGGTTAATAACGCCGGACTGGCGCTTGGCATGGAGCCTGCGCACAAAGCGAGCGTTGAAGACTGGGAAAATATGATCGATACCAATAATAAAGGCCTGGTGTATATGACGCGCGCCGTGCTGCCTGGCATGGTCGAACGTAACCGTGGGCATGTGATCAATCTCGGCTCCACGGCCGGTAGCTGGCCTTATGCGGGTGGAAACGTATACGGGGCAACGAAGGCATTTGTGCATCAGTTCAGCCTCAACTTACGTACCGATCTTAATGGAACGGCGGTTCGCGTGACTAACATTGAGCCGGGGCTGGTGGGTGGTACTGAGTTTTCCAATGTGCGCTTTAAAGGCGACGATGCGAAAGCCGATAAAACCTACGAAAACACCACCGCGCTGTCTGCGGAAGATATCGCTGAAGCGGTATGGTGGGTCGCCACGCTGCCGAAGCATGTCAACATCAATACCCTTGAAATGATGCCGGTTAGCCAGACGTATGCCGGATTAAGCGTACATCGGGGTTAATTTTTATCGCCCGGCCGCAAGGCCGGGTATTGAAAGTAGCGAAGTGGTGGTAAAATCAACTGGTTAATCGTCTAAAAAGTAAGAATGAATGACCTTCGAGACCCAACTGAACCCTACACAGCCTGTTAATCAGCAGATCTACCGGATTTTACGCCGGGATATCGTGCATTGTCTGATTGCGCCCGGCACGCCTCTCTCCGAGAAAGAAATTTCAGTCCGCTTCGATGTCTCTCGCCAGCCGGTGCGCGAAGCCTTCATTAAACTCGCAGAAAATGGTCTTATCCAGATCCGTCCGCAGCGCGGCAGTTACGTCAACAAGATCTCACTTTCCCAGGTGCGGAACGGGTGTTTTGTCCGCCAGGCGATTGAGTGCGCCGTTGCCCGGCGCGCGGCGGGGATGATTAATGATGAACAACTCTGGCAGCTTGAGCAAAATCTGCATCAGCAGCGGATCGCCATTGAGCGTAAGCAGCTCAACGATTTTTTTCTGCTTGATGACGAATTTCATCAGAAACTGGCGCTGATCGCGGACTGTCAGCTGGCGTGGGATACCATTGAAAATATCAAAGCGGCTATTGACCGGGTGCGTTACATGAGTCTTGATCATGTCTCCCCGCCGGAAATGCTCCTCCGCCAGCACCTTGACATTTTTGCCGCTCTCCAGCAGCGCGATGCTGATACGGTTGAAAAGGCGATGGCGCTGCATTTGCAGGAAATTAGCGGTTCCGTACAGCTGATTCGCCAGGAAAATCGCGACTGGTTTAGCGAAGATTGATCGCAAAAAATGTAGCCGGACGGCGTGGTTCCGCCCGGCCCGGGTGACGTTTAGCGATTAGCCACAAATTGTGCCACGGTTGCTTTCGCGCCCTTCTCCAGCAGCATCTTATACGCCTGCGTTACGGCGCTAACAAATTCACTGTCATCCGGCAGTGCCTTACCAAAGATCGCCTCGATGCCCAGCAGTGCCTGAACACGCACCGGCCCCTCTTCGCTACGGTTCACCGCTTCGTGAATCACTGCTAACTGCGGATCGCAGATCTCAATCGGGTTGCCCTGATCGTCAACGCCGCTCACGTAGCGCATCCAGCCTGCCACGCCCAGCGCCAGCAGATCAAAGCGGCTCTGGTGCGCCAGATGCCAGCGCACGGAGTCCAGCATCCGCTGCGGCAGTTTCTGACTACCGTCCATGGCGATTTGCCAGGTACGGTGGCGCAGCGCCGGGTTGCTGTAGCGTTCAATCAGTCTGTCGGCATACTGTTTGAGGTCGACGCCCTGCACTTTCAGCGTGGGTGCCTGCTCCTGGAGCATTAGCGCATGGGCGGCAAGACGGTAATTATCATCTTCCATACAGTCATTGATATGCTGATAGCCGGCAAGATAGCCCAGATATGCGAGGAAAGAGTGACTGCCGTTAAGCATACGCAGTTTCATCTCTTCGAACGGCAGCACATCGGCCACCAGTTCCGCACCGGCTTTTTCCCATTCAGGACGCCCTGCCACGAAGTTATCTTCAATCACCCACTGACGGAAAGGTTCACAGGCCACGCCCGCCGGATCGCGCACGCCAGTCAGTTGCTCAATCTTATTAAGCGTATCAGGCGTCACCGCCGGTACGATTCGATCCACCATCGTGGACGGGAAGGTGACATGCTGCTCAATCCACCCGGCCAGATCGGCATTCACTTCGCGAGCGTACGCGCAAACCACGTTACGCATGACGTGGCCGTTTTCAGGCATGTTGTCGCAGGACATCACGCTGAATGCCGGTAGCCCGGCGGCTTTACGGCGCGCCAGGGCTTCAACAATCACCCCGACCGCTGATTTCGGTTGATGCGGGTTTTGCAGATCGCCCACAATCAATGGATGGTCGAGCATCAGCTTTCCGGTTGCCGGAGAGTGGCAGTATCCTTTCTCGGTAATCGTCAGCGACACGATGGCAATCTGCGGTTCACACATTTTTGCCAGTACGGTTTCCAGCCCGTCAACCTGAGCGTGCAGCGCTTCTTTAACCACGCCGACGACGCGGGCGGTCCAGGCATCGGCCGACATTTCCGCGACGGTGTAAAGATGGTCCTGCTGTTTGAGATCGGCAACCTGCTGCTCGCCGCCAATTAAATTAACTTCAACGTAGCCCCAGTTGCTGCCGTGTTCTGAAGCCAGGATGTCCGCGTAAACGCCCTGATGAGCACGATGAAAAGCACCAAAACCGAGATGAACGATACGCGGTACCAGTGTGTTGCGATCGTAACCCGGCAGAGTGGCTTTCGCTTTTAAGAGTTCGTTTTCCATATTTAACTCGCTTTAGGGATGATTTTACTGCACCAGATTACCCTCCGGCACAGCGGATACTTTGATTTGTATTAAACTCGTTGCAATTGGTATAACAAAAAACAAAACGTGTGTGACAGCATCGAAAGTGTCTTCCGATGCCACCCGGTATTAATTGGCTTTGGACAGATTTGCCGCAGGTACAACACCTGCCTGCGGGGGATCGTTCCACAGTTGGTCATAACGATAACCGGTAAGATCTTCGACAATCCGCCGCGTTTTCGGATCCACATCCTGCTTCGCGCCATGCGCTTTCAGACGTTCAACTTCATCAACGAAGATTTTGTGCGTTTGCTTATTAAGATGGAAAGTCAGCGCCTGCCACAATGCGATGACCAGCAGACATCCCGTCCCGGCAAACAGCAGGATGGCGATCATCGTAATGGCTTCCTGCGGCTGCACCTGACTGCCTTTTACATAGCCTCCGCTTTGTAACAGCACGCCGACCACAAAGGTGGCAATGGCAACCGTCGTTTTACGGGAGAACGTCATCACGGCCGCGAACAGCCCTTCCCGACGCTGGCGGGTGATCATTTCGTCAATATCGGGAATGAACGGAAAGACGTTCCACGGCGTGAACTCCAGAACGCAGCGCCCAACCTGATAAACCGCGGCCAGCCCAATCAGCGTCGGGATGGTATTCCATGCCGGGAACTGATAGACAACGAAAAAGCCAAGCAGGCATAGCAGCATGACGCTATAGGCAAAGACATACAGCCGTGATGGACCGAATTTAATAATGGCAAGACCGGCTAATAATGTTACCGGCAGGCCGACAATACTCATGGATAACAAACTGCCCGCAAATGCCGAGGAGACATTCAGGCAATAGACGCAGAAAAAGACGAATACCGTGTTGTAGACATCTTTACCGGTAAAGGAAAACAGGTAGATAGCCAGATGTTTTCTGAACGCCCTGACTTTCAGCGTTGAGGCGTAATCTTTAAATAAGCCGCCAACCATTCGCATGTTTTCAATGAACGTTTTCGGCGCAGCCTTGCTTTCAAGTTCGGCCAGCATCTCTGGCGTTAATTCCCGCTCCCAGGTCACTTTCCATGAAATAAATACGCAGAGCATAAACAGTACCGCAAACACCACTCCGTTAATCATATAGGCGTTAGCATTATGTTCACCAAAGTGACTGATCAGCAGGCCCGGAATAAAGGTGGCGAGGAAGGTGCCGGTGGCCGACAGAAACATGCGGCAGGTCGAAAGTTTTGTCCGAGAGTTAAAGTCTTTGGTCATCTCTGAAGGTAATGTTTCCCATGGGATAAGCACCATCGCGGCAATCACTTCAAACGCCAGGTAAACGGCCAGATAGAAACCGTAGCCCATGCCATCCAGCCACAGTAAGGTATAGACCAGCATTAATGGCGCACCGATCAGCAGAAAGAAACGGCGGCGGCCAAATTTCTTACCTAACGCGTTCTTGTAGAAGTGATCGGTAAAACTTCCCATAAACAGACTGACAATCGCGTCCACAATACGGGCGATAGCCACGATAGACGCGGCCTCCACGGGAGAAAGGCCGACAAACGTCGTATAGAAAAATAATAACCAGGCACCAATAACCGTGAAGGCCCCACCGCCCATAATATCGGTCAGGCCATAACCGATACTTACCGGTATGGTTATTTTTTTATTTTTGCGGGTCATGTTCTATCCTCATCGGAAGCTATCTAATTAAAATTTGAAATAGTTTTCAGCATTGTCATGGCAAATGTTTTTTATCATACGGGTCAGTATGTCTTTATTATCAGGGACTTCGCCACGTTCAACCCATCCACCGATAAGATTGCAAAGAATACGGCGGAAATAATCGTGCCGGGTGTAGGACACCAGGCTACGTGAATCTGTCAGCATGCCGACAAAATTCATCAGCAGTCCCTGATCGGCCAGAGAATTAAGCTGGCTTTCCATTCCGCGACGGGTATCGTTAAACCACCAGCCTGAACCAAACTGAATCGGCGACTTAACCCCTTCCTCTGCGGACTGAAAGTTGGCCACGGTGGTCGCCACAATATCGTTATAGACAGGGTTAAGGTTATAAAGGATGGTTTTAGGCAGGGCATTCTGTTGAGCCATCGCATCCAGTAAGTGATTAAGACTGGAGGCGAGATTGACTTGATCGTTAATCGAGTCGAAGCCGGTGTTAATGCCCAGGGCTTCACGCATTTTGCTATTATTATTGCGGATCGCGCCAAAATGAATCTGCATTGCCCAGCGGCGTTTTTTATACTGTTTCGCCAGCAGGATAAACATCGCGCTGCTGAGAATGGCATGATCATTTACGCTTAGCGTATCGCCATTGAGTTTCTTCGCGAAGAGGCTCGCTACCTGCGCTTTCTCGGCTGGCACATAATTAATTTCCAGCGGCCCATGATCGGAAATACGGCATCCCGCGTCATGAAAGAAATCAATTCGCTGAGCAATCGCCGCCTCGAAATCATCAAGGGACGAAATCTGTTTGTCGGTCAGTTCCGCGAGCTTTGCAATAAAGGCTGACCAGGTTGCGGGATTTTCATCGAACATTTCATCCGGACGGAACGTCGGCAATACTCTAAAGGTCAGCGTATTATCGTTGGCTAATAGCCGATGATAGTGTAATGAGTCCAGCGGTGAGTCGGTGGTACAAATGACCTCGACACCGGAGCGAGAAATTAACGCCCGCGGCTTAAATTCATCTTCCTGTAAGCGACGATTACACGTCTCCATCACCTCGCGCCAGTTATGGCTATCCAGGATTTTGTCGCAGGCAAAATAAAAATTCAGTTCCAGATGCGTCCAGTGATAGAGCGGATTGCCAAAGCAAGATTCCACCGTTTGCGCCCAGGCCTGAAATTTTTCCTCGTCCGAAGCGTCTCCGGTAATCAGGGCTTCGCTGACCCCATTAGCCCGCATGGCTCGCCATTTATAGTGGTCGCCCGCAAGCCACAGTTGGGTGATATTATCAAAGGTCTTGTTTTCATAAATTTCTTTGGCATCGAGATGGCAGTGGTAATCAATAATCGGCAGATGCTTAGCAACCTGTTGATAAAGTTTGAGGCCAGGCTCGTTCGTGATCATAAAGCGATCGTTAATAAAACTCATAGTATTCTCCATACCTCTCTGAATAGTAAATAAACAGTCGGGTAATGCTGAATGAAAGGCACTACGTGCACAGTGCCCTTTAGTTTCAAATATAATGACGGGCGTTCGTCGCCTTTACCGCTTCCTGAATTTCAGCGGCATCTTCAGCGATACTTAAATCGCGATCTTTAACCTCAGGCATCATCCACGCAGAAACGAAGCCAATTAACGAATAGATGATAAGCATGGCGACAATAGGTAACCATGACCCCGTCACGTTACAGAAAACCCCTGCCAGTACCGGGCCAAACCCGACGGCAACCAAACCACCCGCTTCTTTCGAAATGGCCATCCGGGTAAAGCGGTTTCGCGAACCAAATATTTCTGCCATGGTAATATTTTCCAGCGCAAAGAGTCCCAGTACCGCGAAGTTATGAATCACAATAAGCGCCAGCATAATTACGCCGGGGCTATACGTTTTATCCACAATGATAGCCAGCATGGGATATGCCAGAACAATGGCGGAAATATTTAACAAAATATAGGGTAAGCGGCGGCCAACTTTATCCGACAACCAGCCTAATAAAGGAATCGTCAGGAAACCTAACACTGAACTGATCATCAGCGCATCGGTGGGAATACTCTTATCAAACAGCAACGTTTGCACCAGATAACCGGCCAGAAACGTCTGGATCAGACCCGAATTTCCGGCCTGACCAAAACGAAGCCCGGTTGCCAGCCAGAAGGATTTGCTTTTAAACATTGCGCCCAATGTTGTCTGCTGCGACTGAGCGTTAACCAGAGAACGTTCGGCATCATTCACTTTTTCGAATACCGGACTTTCTTTCAGGTTCAGACGTAGCCAGATGGCAAATATCATCACCACCACGCTCGCCAGAAATGGCACTCGCCAGCCCCAGGCTAATAATTCCTCACGGTCGAGAAAGAAAAACATTGCCGCCCAGATGGCTGTGGCGCTTAATGTTCCGCAGTTGGTTCCCATCGCCACTAATGAAGAGATGATGCCGCGTTTGCCTTTTGGGGCATACTCCGCGAGCATAGTACCGGCACCCGATATTTCTGCACCGGCCCCCAGCCCCTGAATAATCCGCAAGGTGACTAATAATACAGGCGCAAAAATACCAATCTGCGCATAGGTTGGCAGCACACCGATGAGCGTAGTACAGATACCCATCATCGTGATGGTAATAAACAGTACCTTTTTGCGGCCAATGGTATCGCCCATTTTGCCAAAAATAAACGCACCAATAATTCGCGCAATATAGCCTGCGCCATATGTCCCCATTGCAAGAATAAGCGCCATCGCTGCCGATTGTTCCGGGAAGAATATTTCATGGAAGACCAGTGCTGCACCCAAAGAGTAAAGCTGGAAGTCCATAAACTCCAGCGCTGTTCCTAACCAGCCGGATAAAGCGGCCCGAACTAAATCCTTAGTGCTTCTTTCATGTTTAATTTGCGTCATATTGGCATCTCAAAAGGTAAGGTGCGTACCACTAGCCCGCATTGATATAATCATTAAGCAAACGTAAGTAATACCTTGCAGCACCGCTGCTGATCTTTCTCGAAAACGTTAATAGCATCAACGACATGATGATAATCAAAAGTATGCGTAATAAGTTTTTCCGGATCGATAAGACCCTGGGTTAACCAGTCGATGACCACAGGAAATTTATGCGCATTTAACCGCGAAGAAAAAATAGAGATTTCTTTTCCGGTAATACCCTGCTGGATAATTTCAGCAGGCTCGCTGGAGAATCCCATAATGACAATCCGTGCCGCTGGCGAAGCCAGTGAAATAGCTTCCTGCAAAATGGAGGGATGACACGCGGCATCGACAATCAGCGTGGGTTGTATTCCCTTTTCCGCCAGTTGCGCCGCCAGAGAGTGCTCACGATTGTTAATAACCCAGTCAGCACCACTCTTCTTCGCCATCGTGAGGCGTTCATCAATACGATCGACAACGATGACCTGGCTGACGTTATAAACCCCTTTCAGTACCTGAACGGTGGTCAGTCCCATCGGCCCGGCACCGTAAACCAGCGCAATATCCTTTGTGCCGGGGTTGACCTGACCGGTCACATTCGCGGCGATAGTGAAAGGTTCGACCATCACCGCGTGCCGGTCGGAAATGGCGTCGGGAATGGCAAACGCATTTTTGGCTGGCACCACGGCGTATTCACTGAATCCGCCGTCGCGGTGAACACCTAATACTACCAGCGAGGTACAAACATTAGGTTTCCCGACCGAGCACGGATAACACTGACCGCAGCTAATGACCGGATCGACGGAGACGCGTTGTCCCAGGCGCGACGGTTCAATCCCTTCACCTACCGCATCAATAATGCCAAAGAACTCATGCCCGATGACCCGCGGGTATTTTGCAAACGGATTATGGCCACGATAAATATGGCTATCTGAACCGCATATTCCGGCCAGTTTAATCCGCACCCGCACCTCTCCGGCGGCGGGCGTCGGCAGCGGACGATCCTCAATGACTAAATCATTGGGCTGTTTAACAACGATGCTTTTCATATTTTGCTCCGTTACCAGTTCCACAATGTGCCGTCTTCCAGTCGGGCGACTGGCAAATAAGCAGGGTCGTAGGGGTATTTCGCCGCCAGCTTTTCATCAAACTCAATGCCCAGTCCGGGTTTATCGCCAGGGTGCATATAGCCGTTATCGAACGTCCAGTTATGCGGGAAGACCTCCAGCATTTGCTCCGAATAGCCCATATATTCCTGAACGCCAAAATTCGGTACCCACAAATCGAAATGCAGGGCGGCGGCCATACAGACCGGTGAGAGATCGGAAGGACCGTGGGAGCCGGTGCGCACCTGATATAAAGAGGCAAAATCAGCAATGCGGCGCATCCCGGTGATGCCACCCGCGTGGGTTATGGTGGTGCGGATATAATCAATAAGCTGCTCTTCAATCAGCTGCTTGCAATCCCAGATACTGTTGAAGACTTCGCCTACCGCGACCGGCGTCACCGTATGCTGGCGGATCAGACGGAAACACTCCTGATTCTCCGCCGGGGTCGGGTCTTCCATCCAGAACAGGCGATAGTCTTCGATGCTTTTACCGAAGCGGGCGGCTTCAATCGGCGTCAGGCGATGGTGCATGTCGTGAAGCAGATGCTCATTGAAGCCAAATTTTTCGCGCACGGCCGCAAACAGTTTTGGGGTAAAATCGAGGTACTTTTCCGTGGACCACAGCTGCTCTTCCGGCCACTGGCCTTTTGTCGCCGGCTCGTAAGCCAGCCCTTTTCCTTTCGACATGCCGTAAGTGGTTTTCATGCCCGGCACACCACACTGAACGCGAATGGCTTTAAAGCCCATCTCCTTGTGGCGAGCATAATCTTCCAGCACATCATCCAGCGAATGACCGGTGGTGTGGCAATAGACCATCACGCCTTCGCGCGAGGCACCGCCGAGCAACTGGTAAAGCGGCATGTTGGCTGCTTTCGCTTTAATATCCCACAGCGCCATATCTACGGCGGAGATCGCCGACATGGTGACCGGACCACGACGCCAGTAAGCCCCTTTATAAAAGAATTGCCAGATATCTTCGATGCGATGGGCATCGCGGCCAATCAGTTGCGGGCACAGATGGTCTTTCAGATAGGACGCGACAGACAGTTCACGACCATTCAGCGTGGCATCGCCCAGACCTGTAATGCCATCGTCGGTGGTAATTTTCAGCGTAACGAAGTTACGTCCAGGGCAGGTAACGAAGACTTCAGCGCCAACAATTTTCATTTGTATCCCTTACATCGCAGTATGTGATGCCGGGAATTTACTCACCTGAGCTACTACCATACAAGTATTAAGATCAAAAAAGCGGCCACCGATCACAAAAAAAGGCGCTCAGGCGCGCCCCCATCCTGCAATGATAATCAACATGCCGCACAGAGCGATTAAGGCCCCCGCCCAGTCATAAACGCTGAGTTTTACGCCATCCACCACCCGCAGCCAGATCAGCGCAGTACAGACGTACACCCCGCCATAAGCCGCATAAACGCGTCCGCTTGCCGCCGGGTGAAGGGTCAATAGCCAGACAAACATCGCCAGCGCCAGACCTGCCGGGATCAGCAATAATGGCGTGGCCCCTCGCTTCAGCCACAGCCAGGGAAGAAAGCAGCCGATGATTTCACACAGCGCGGTGACAAAAAAAAGAAGGGTTGTTTTTAACATGTGCCCATTTCAGTGAGGTGCGGTTGAACCATCATACGACATAATCAGTTGAGCATATTCATACACTCTCTGTGGGTAGGCGACTTGTGAGAGATAGAGTAGAATCTGCACTATATTATTTCGTGTACTGACAGAGGGAATCTCAATGAAAATGACACTGAGCAAACGCCTGGGTCTGACCGCCATGCTGGCGCTGGCCGCCGTGGTGTATACCGCTTCCGGCACGGTATATGCCGAAACCAGCAAGCTGGTGATTGAGTCGGGTAACAGCGCCCAGAGCCGACAAAATGCCGCTATGGACAAAGAGCAGTGGGACGATACGCGCACGATGCGCCAGAAGATCAATAAGCGTGCCGAGAAAGAGTGGGATAAAGCCGATGTGGCCTTTGATGCCGAGGATAAATGCCATCAGAGCGCCAACGTGAACGCCTACTGGGAGTCGAATACGCTGCGCTGTCTCGATCGCCGTACCGGTCGCGTCGTTACGCCATAAGTTTCCATTGTTAACAATGACAAGAAAGGAATTCTGATGACCGACGTCATTAAACTCCGCCCTCTTGAGCGTGAAGATTTGCGCTTTGTCCACCAGCTCGACAATAACGCCAGCGTGATGCGCTACTGGTTTGAAGAGCCTTACGAGGCGTTTGTCGAGCTGTCCGATCTCTATGACAAGCACATACACGATCAAAGCGAACGTCGTTTCGTCGTTGAATGCAATGGCGATAACGTGGGTCTGGTTGAACTGGTAGAGATAAACCACGTTCACCGCCGGGCCGAGTTCCAGATTATTATTTCGCCTGAACATCAGGGTAAAGGGCTGGCTTCGCGTGCGGCAAAGCTGGCGATGGATTATGGCTTCACTGTATTAAATCTCTATAAGCTCTATCTGATCGTCGATAAAGAAAATGAGAAAGCGATCCATATCTATCGCAAGCTCGGATTCAGAATTGAGGGCGAGTTGATCCATGAATTTTTTATTAATGGTGAGTATCGCAACACCATCCGCATGTGCATATTCCAGCAGGAGTATCTGGAAAACCACAAGCCATCCGGCCAGACGCTGTTAAAACCGACCGCGCAGTAAGTTGTGCGGTCGGCTTAATAATATTGCATGGTGTATTTAATCGTATAGTGCGTCTCTACCGCAGGAGAGGCGCTTTCATCGGTGAGCAGTAATTTGCAGCTTACCGGGTTGTCGTGACTATCGTAGTCGCAGGATTGTTTCGCCCGGGTCAACGGCTTGTCGTTCAACAAACTTACCGCGGTATAATCCATTTTTTTGCGCGGATCGGTTGATGGTTTGATTTCATCTTTAAGACGTTTATCTTTTGCTTCAGAGATTTTACCCAGCGGATAGCCTTCGTTGTCGTACTGATACTGTATCTGAACCTCGCGCCCTTTCGCCGCAGTAATAAATCCCTTGTCATTTGTTTCCCAGGAGAGCCCTGCGGCAGGCAGTTCCGCCAGCTGGCATTTGCCCTGAGTGCGGAGTTTTTTCTCATGCGTCTGCGCATCCAGATAATAATTCGCATCAAGGATCAACGCCACGCCGGAGTCGTTTGCCACGTCATGCAGCTCCAGCACATCAAAGCATCCCTCTTTGGACATGGAGGCAGAAACGCGTTTCGCGACCTCGCCCTTCTCATCTACCAGGGTCTGGCTGAACTCTTTGACGGGTCCGCGCAAGGGGTCAAAGTCGAATTCGCTGGAGAAGCCCGCCATCTCCGGGGTAAATGCCACCGGGGCGGCCGGTTCGTCACAGCCTGCCAGCAGAGCGGCGAAGGGGATTAAAATCAGTAATTTGTTCACGTTATCTACCTGAGTCAGGACCTTTCTCAATTATAATAGCAAATACAGACGTTTACACTGTCTGTGCTATGCTTTAGCGTAAATCCTGAGATTAGGAGATGATGATATGAAAACTTCTCGTTGGTTAATCGCCCTGCTTATCGCGGGTTCCGCCCCGGCGCTGGCCGCCCCGGATTCCTGTGAACGGGTGAAGAGCGATATTCAGCAAAAAATCATTAACAATGGCGTACCAGAAGCCGGTTTTACGCTTGCCATCGTGCCTAACGATCAGACTGACCAGCCTGATTCGCAGGTCGTAGGCCATTGTGCCAATGATACGTATAAAATTCTCTATACCCGCACCAGCAGCGGCAACTATCCCGTAAGCGGCAATGCGACTCAGGACGGACAACCTGCTGAGCCACAGTAAATGAGTTCAATCTTAGTTATGGCGTTTAATATTGTGAGCCAGGTCGATTAAACGCCACCTTTTTTTTCCTTAATGCCCCCCCGTTTGACCCGTGATAATAATCCGTACTCCCGAAGAGGTAGCATTGCCCATCATTAGGCCGGTATTAATTTCGGCCGGTAATATTTTTATTACGATAACTATGATGGAGCAATTATGTCCAATGTCGAAAACCCCGGTGGGATCAGCCGACGAACCCTTGTTAAATCAACGGCAATAGGTTCGCTGGCGCTGGCTGCCGGAAGTTTTTCTCTACCTTTTGGGTTCAAAACCGCTGCGGCGGCCGTGCAACAGGCTACTCAGCCCTCGGATAAAGTGGTGTGGGGTGCTTGTTCCGTCAACTGTGGCAGCCGCTGTGCGTTACGCCTGCATGTTCGTGATGACGAAGTATATTGGGTTGAAACCGATAATACCGGTCACGATGTTTATGGCGATCACCAGGTACGGGCCTGTTTACGCGGGCGTTCTATTCGTCGGCGGATTAATCACCCCGACCGTCTGAATTATCCAATGAAACGGGTCGGTAAACGCGGTGAGGGTAAATTTGAGCGCATAAGCTGGGATGAGGCGCTGGACACCATCAGTCAAAGCCTAAAAGCGTGGTGGAGAAATACGGTAACGAAGCCGTTTATATTAATTACTCCTCCGGCATTGTGGGGGGCAATATTACCCGCTCCTCGCCTTACGCTTCCCTGGTGGCCCGGCTGATGAACTGCTACGGCGGGTTTCTGAGCCATTATGGCACCTATTCTACCGCGCAAATTGCCTGCGCGATGCCGTATACCTACGGCTCGAATGAGGGCAACAGCACCTCTGATATTGAAAACTCAAAGCTGGTGGTGATGTTCGGTAATAACCCTGCCGAAACCCGTATGAGCGGCGGCGGGATCACCTGGTTTCTGGAGCAGGCACGCGAGCGCTCAAATGCCAAAATGATTGTTATCGACCCGCGCTATACTGACACGGCCGCCGGGCGAGAAGATGAGTGGATCCCTATCCGTCCCGGCACGGATGCTGCGCTGGTCGCCGGGCTGGCCTGGGTACTCATCAATGAAAATCTGGTCGATCAGGATTTTCTCGATCAATACTGCGTTGGCTATGATGAAAAAACGCTGCCAGAAGGCGCGCCGGCCAACAGCCATTATAAAGCGTATATTCTCGGTAACGGCGAAGACGGCATTGCGAAAACGCCTGACTGGGCAGCGCATATTACCGGTATTCCCGCCGAGCGGATTGTTAAACTGGCACGAGAAATCGGCTCTGCTAAACCCGCTTATATCTGTCAGGGCTGGGGGCCTCAGCGTCAGGCCAACGGCGAATTAACCTCGCGGGCTATCGCGATGCTGCCGATCCTGACCGGCAACGTGGGAATTAGCGGCGGCAACAGCGGTGCACGCGAATCAACGTATACCATTACCATCGAGCGCATGCCGCTGCCGGATAACCCGGTCAAAACGCAAATCTCCTGCTTTAGCTGGACCGATGCTATCGCCCGTGGCCCGGAAATGACCGCTACCCGTGACGGCGTGCGCGGAAAAGATAAGCTCGACGTGCCCATTAAGTTCATCTGGAACTACGCGGGCAACACCATTACCAATCAGCATTCCGATATCAATAAAACTCACGATATTTTGCAGGATGAGAGCAAGTGCGAAACCATCGTTGTTATTGATAATTTTATGACCTCCTCGGCAAAATACGCCGATATCCTGCTACCGGATCTGATGACCGTTGAACAGGAAGATATTATTCCTAACGATTATGCCGGGAATATGGGGTATTTAATTTTTATCCAGCCGGCGACCGCACCTAAATTTGAACGCCGCCCGATTTACTGGATGATGAGCGAGGTGGCGAAGCGGCTGGGTTCAGATATTTACCAGCGCTTTACTGAAGGTCGCACTCAGGAAGAGTGGCTCAAATACCTTTACGCTAAAATGCTGGAAAAAGATCCCCTTCTGCCTTCCTATGACGAACTGAAAAAAATGGGGATTTATAAACGTAAAGACCCGGCCGGGCATTTCATTGCCTATAAAAAATTCCGCGACGATCCCGTTGCTAATCCCCTCAAAACGCCGTCTGGCAAAATTGAAATCTACTCCAGCCGCCTGGCAGAGATCGCGACCCACTGGGAGCTGGAAAAAGATGAGGTGATAAGCCCCCTGCCCGTATATGCCTCCACGTTCGAAGGCTGGGACGATCCGCAGCGGAATACGTTCCCGCTCCAGCTTTTTGGCTTCCACTACAAAGCGCGTACCCACTCCAGCTACGGCAACATTGATGTTCTGAAAAGCGCCTGCCGCCAGGAGGTGTGGATCAATCCGCTTGATGCGCAGAAGCGTGGGATTGCCAATGGCGACACGGTTCGCGTGTTTAATGCGCGCGGCGAAGTGCGCATTGCCGCTAAAGTGACGCCGCGCATTATGCCGGGGGTTAGCGCGATGGGCCAGGGAGCATGGCACGATGCAGATATGGCCGGCGACAGAGTCGATCATGGCTCCTGCATGAATACGCTCACCACTCACCGTCCTTCGCCGCTGGCGAAAGGTAATCCTCAGCATACCAATCTGGTTGAAATCGAGAAGGTTTAAGGAGCCGCAATGACTACTCAATACGGATTTTATATCGATTCCAGCCGCTGCACCGGATGCAAAACCTGCGAACTGGCCTGTAAAGATTATAAGGATCTCACTCCGGACGTGAGTTTCCGCCGAATTTACGAATATGCCGGCGGTGACTGGCAGGAAGATAACGGCGTCTGGCAGCAAAACGTGTTTGCCTATTACCTGTCGATTGCCTGCAACCACTGCGACGATCCGGCGTGTACCAAAGTGTGTCCGAGCGGCGCAATGCACAAACGTGAGGATGGCTTCGTGATCGTTGATGAAGATATCTGCATCGGTTGCCGCTACTGCCATATGGCGTGCCCTTACGGCGCGCCGCAGTATAACGCCGCGAAAGGCCATATGACCAAATGCGACGGCTGCCACGACCGCGTGATGAACGAGGGGAAAAAACCGATTTGCGTTGAGTCCTGCCCGCTGCGGGCGCTGGATTTTGCGCCAATAGCAGAGCTGCGGGAAAAATACGGCGAGCTGGCGGCGGTTGCGCCATTGCCGGGAGCGCACTTCACCCGACCGAATATCGTGATAAAACCTAACGCCAACAGCCGTTCATGTGGGGATACCACTGGTTACCTGGCAAACCCGGAGGAGGTCTGAAATGGGAAACGGATGGCATGAATGGCCGCTGGTGTTATTTACGGTGCTCGGTCAGTGCGTGGTGGGCGGACTGATTGTCACGGGGCTGGGCTGGATGGCGTCTTCTGGCGATCGCGCCAGTCAGCAGCGGATTGTCCGCAGCATGTTTTTTCTCTGGCTGGTAATGGGCATTGCTTTTCTGGCCTCGGTAATGCACCTTGGCTCGCCGCTGCGGGCATTTAATTCGCTGAATCGGATAGGTAGCTCCGCGCTGAGTAACGAAATCGCCAGCGGCTCGCTATTTTTTGCTGTGGGCGGCCTCGGGTGGCTGGTGGCCGTTATCGGTAAAATGCCTGCGCTGGCGGGTAAAATCTGGCTGGTGATCAGCATGGTGCTGGGGGTCATTTTCATCTGGGCCATGACCCGCGTGTATCAGATTGAGACGGTGCCGACCTGGTATACCGGCTACACCACGGCAACTTTCTTCCTGACCGCATTGTTGGGTGGCCCTGTTTTTGGCGCATTGCTGCTACGTATGGCTCGAATTCCGTTCAAAGGAACCGCGTTTGCCTCGCTTAGCATTGTCGCCTTACTGGTCAGTGCTGCGGTTATGCTATTACAGGGCGCACAAATTGGCGCGGTACAGAGTTCCGTGCAGCAGGCCAGTGCGCTAGTGCCGGATTATGCCGCAATGCAAATCTGCCGTCTGGTTTTACTCGCCGCAGGGCTGGGCTGCTGGCTTTGTCCGTTAATCCGCCGTCAATCGCCGCACGTTATCAGCTTATTAGCCGGCTTTATACTGGTTGTCGTCGGTGAAGTGCTGGGACGGGTGATTTTTTATGGTCTGCATATGACCGCAGGCATGGCGGTTGCCGGATAAGTAACAGGCGCAGGTGATACTGCGCCTTTCAAGGAAACAGAGAATGAATGAATTACACGAGTGCGGATCGTTTGCTTTTACAGCTCGCGTGCTGGGCGCACTCTTTTACTACCCGCCGGATACGCCTGATGTTGCCGCCCTGGCCGACGCCTTTGTCAGCGGTGAATGGGCTGAGCAGTGGCCTCTTCCAGCGGAAACACTGGAGCCGCTGGTTAATACCTTCAGTCAAAAAAGCGACGAGTCACTGCCTGAGGCTTTTCAGCGCCTTTTTGTCGGCCCGTGGACGCTGCCCGCGCCGCCGTGGGGGTCTGTCTGGCTGGATCGGGAAAGCGTGTTATTCGGCGATTCAACGCTGGCGCTGCGACAATGGATGCGCGAGAACGACATTGCCTTCGAAAGCCAACAAAATGAACCTGAAGATCATTTTGGCACGCTGCTGCTGTTGGGAGCCTGGCTCAGTGAAAATGGCCGCCATACCGAGTGGGAACAGCTTCTGGCCTGGCATCTGCTACCGTGGGCAGGACGTTTCCTGACGCTTTTCAGTGAGCATGCTGCACATCCCTTTTATCAGGCGCTCGGTCAGCTAGCACAACTCACGCTGGCACAATGGCAGGATCGGTTATTAATTCCGATCGCCCAAAAGCCGCTTTATCGCTAATCGTTGCAAAATGCCGGAAGATCCTCCCGCTCCGGCATTAATCACTCTTTCTGTTTGATCGGCAGGCAATTTTGCTGATTAAATGCCGCTCAACGTGACAGTGTCACTTTTAAAAAGAATTTTTAAGACTTTTCCTTAATACTGCTCCCAACCGTTACGTTATAAGGCATAACCAATAGTTTACACTTCCCTGACGAAACTATTAATTTCGCGTCTTTCTGGCATCCCTTTCCCTCCCTTGCTATAGCTCTATGACCCTGCCAGACATGGCATAACAATATGCAACCAACAGGTTGCCATAACACATGCATACAGGGAGAGGGATAAGAATGCATAATGTTACTGCGCTCCAGCGCGCACTTTTAATCGTTGCAGCAATCATCATCGTGCTGGCATTACTGGTCTGGGGAATTGGCCCGGACACTATCATGGCGCGAAAAGTTGACCTCCTCTATCTCGGACAACAGCACCTGATCCTCGTATTCAGTTCTATGTTTTTAGCGCTGCTGGTCGGTATTCCGTGCGGAATATTACTCAGCCGCCCTGCTGCTCGCGGCGTGGCGGAATACGTAATGCAGATTTTTAACATCGGCAATACCCTGCCACCGCTGGCCGTGCTGGCGCTGGCGATGGTGTTTATCGGCATCGGTGACACACCGGCGATTATTGCGCTTTTCCTCGCGTCTCTGCTGCCGATTGTGCGTAACACATACGCCGGGCTGTGTTCGGTTCCCGCCTCGCTGCTGGAAGCGGCTGACGGTATTGGGATGACAAAATGGCAGCGTCTGCGCCAGGTGGAATTGCCTAATGCCTGGAGCGTCATGCTTTCCGGGATCCGCATCGCGACAGCGATTAACGTAGGGACTGCCCCGCTGGCGTTTCTTATTGGTGCCAGCAGCTACGGCGAGCTGATCTTCCCCGGCATCTATCTCAATGATTTCCCGACGCTCATTCTTGGTGCCACGGCCACCGCGCTTTTTGCCTTAATTCTTGACGTCCTGCTGGCCAGCCTTGGCCGGGTCCTGACGCCGCACGTCGCACGATAACAATAATAAGGAGCGTTATATGACGTTACGTAGACACATTATCAGCCTGCTTGCGGCGGCGTCGCTTGTCGCCACGCAGGCCAGCGCCGCCCCGCTGGTACTGGCGACCAAAAGCTTCACCGAACAGCACATCCTTTCGGCCTTAACCGTGCAATATCTGCAAAAGAAAGGATTTCAGGTACAGCCGCAGACCAATATTGCCACAGTCATTTCGCGCAATGCCATGATCAACAAGCAGATTGATATGACATGGGAATACACCGGCACGTCGCTGATTATCTTTAATCATATCAACAAGAGAATGACCCCGCAGGAGACCTACGACACGGTGAAAAAGCTGGATGCTAAACACGGTCTGGTCTGGCTGAAACCGGCTGATATGAACAACACCTACGCCTTTGCGATGCAGCGTAAACGCGCTGAAGCTGAGCACATTACCACCATGTCGCAGATGGTGGCGAAAATCGAAAATATCCGTCAAACCGATCCGGATAAAAACTGGCTGTTGGGACTGGATCTCGAATTTTCCGGGCGCAGCGACGGAATGAAACCGCTCCAAAAAGCTTACCAGATGGAGCTTGACCGTCCGCAAATTCGCCAGATGGATCCGGGTCTGGTCTACAACGCCATTCGTGACGGCTTTGTTGACGCGGGTCTGATTTACACCACTGATGGTCGTATTAAAGGCTTCGACCTGAAAGTGCTGGAGGATGATAAAGGATTTTTCCCGAGCTATGCCGTCACCCCTGTGGTGCGTAAGGATACGCTGGAGGCGAACCCGGGACTGGAAGAGGCGCTCAATACGCTATCGGACCAGTTGAATAACGAGACGATTATCGATTTAAACGCCAAAGTGGATATCGAGCATCAGTCACCTCAGCAGGTCGCCCGCGACTTCCTGCAAAGCAAAGGCCTGCTATAAGGAGCGCAGATGGATACCATACATTACATGATTGATAATGCTGGCTATATCTCCAGCCTGACGTTCCAGCATTTGTGGCTGGTAGGGCTGGCAGTTGGTCTGGCGATTATCATTGGCGTACCGCTCGGAATTGTCATTGTTCGCTATAAATGGCTGGCAACCCCGGTGCTGGGTCTGGCGACTATTCTGTTGACCATTCCTTCCATTGCGCTATTCGGCCTGATGATCCCGGTATTTTCCCTCATCGGCCAAGGGATTGGTGCCCTTCCCGCTGTTACCGCCGTGTTTCTGTACTCGCTGCTGCCCATCGTGCGTAATACGCATACCGCGCTGGATAATCTGCCGCCGGGATTACGCGAAGCGGGTCGCGGCATTGGTATGACCTTCTGGCAACGTCTGCGCTGGGTTGAAATTCCGATGGCGCTGCCGGTCATTTTCGGCGGGATTCGTACTGCCGTGGTGATGAACATCGGGGTGATGGCGATAGCCGCCGTCATTGGTGCAGGCGGGCTGGGTCTTTTATTACTTAACGGTATCGGCGGAAGCGATATTCGCATGCTGATTGCCGGAGCGTTAATGATTTGTCTGCTGGCGATTGTGCTGGACTGGTTACTGCATCGTCTGCAAATCGTGCTGACACCGAAGGGGATACGATAATGATAAAACTGGAAAACCTGACTAAACAATTTAAGCAAAAGAACGGCCAGACGTTTAACGCGGTCGACAATGTGAACCTGAACGTGCCCGAAGGTGAGATGTGTGTTTTGCTCGGCCCTTCCGGTTGTGGAAAGACAACGACGCTGAAAATGATTAACCGGCTGATCCCCTCGTCAGGCGGTAAGATTCTGATTAATGGTCAGGATACCAGCGAGATGGATACCGTAACGCTGCGCCGTAATATCGGCTATGTGATCCAGCAGATTGGCCTGTTCCCCAATATGACCATTGAAGAAAACATTACCGTGGTCCCCCGAATGCTGGGCTGGGACAAAGCCCGCTATAAAAGCCGCGCCGAAGAGCTAATGGATATGGTGGCGCTGGATCCGAAAAAATTCCTGCACCGTTATCCGAAAGAGATGTCGGGCGGTCAGCAGCAGCGTATCGGTGTGATCCGCGCCCTGGCGGCCGATCCGCCGGTATTGCTGATGGATGAACCTTTTGGTGCGGTCGACCCGATCAACCGTGAGGTGATCCAGAATCAGTTCCTTGAAATGCAGCGCAAACTGAAAAAAACCGTCATGCTGGTCAGTCACGATATTGATGAAGCGCTGAAGCTCGGCGACAGGATTGCCGTCTTCCGCCAGGGGCGCATCGTACAGTGCGCCAGCCCGGACGAACTGCTGGCAAAACCGGCGAATGAGTTCGTGGGCTCGTTTGTCGGCCAGGACCGCACGCTTAAGCGTCTGCTGTTAGTGTCAGCCGGTGACGTCACCGACCAGCAGCCGACCCTGACCGTACGTCGCTCAACGCCTGCCGCAGAAGCTTTTGCAATAATGGATGATAACGACATCCGTGCGATCACCGTCGTTGACGTCGACGGTAAGCCGCTGGGCTTTATCAAACGCCGTGAAGCACGTAACGCGACCGGAGAAAGTGCAGCCCTGCTGCATCCGTTCCGCGTCACCGGTAAAGCTGAAGATAACCTGCGCGTGGTGCTGTCGAAACTGTACGAGAGTAACACCAGCTGGATGCCGATTGTTGATGAAGAGGGTCGCTACAGCGGTGAAATATCTCAGGACTATATCGCCGATTATCTCAGTTCCGGCCGTACCCGCCGCGCGCTGAATATTCATAGCGATAATTAACCATCATGCCTCCTGGTGGGTTTGCCCATCAGGAGGTCAAGAATAGAAGCGCTTCCCAGCGCCGATAGCCCACCGTTCAGCGCAAAATGCGGTATGATATACAGTACAGGCAATCTCATCATCCACTCCAGCCATAAGCCAGTTATCACGCTCAGCAGGCATGACGTTATTGCCCCGGTGAATGTCGTTGAAAGCAGCGCATGGGGGCGCGCGCGGTGAAACACATAACATAGCCCCGTTGCCAACGCGGGCAGGAATCCCACGACATAGCAACACAAAAGAATAAAGCCTGACTCGTTGAACACACGTTCGAGGAAATAGCCTGCATCCGGAACGACAAAAAGATAGAACGTGATGGTGAGCATAAAGCCAAACAGCGGCCCCAATAAAACAAACCCTAAAATGGATTTAACTCCCTGATATTTCATTTTTCATTATCCCTTAAGACGTTATGCAGACAGAGTAAAACCCTTAAGTGAAAATCAGGTGAAGTGAAAACAATTTAACGCTATTACTCAGCGCGGTAGCACGCTAACCTTTTGTAATCGTCCCGCGTTGACGGCACAATTATGCTATTCACTCATTGCCTGTAATGATCCATGCACCGTCTTCATACCTACCCTGACTCAACCGTTATGCTTCGGCGTCTGTTGTTTGCCATAGCCGTTGGCGTGCTGGCGGCACTGGCCGTAGCGTTGTTCCGCCACGCGATGCTGGCGCTGGAATGGATCTTTCTGAGCAATAACAGCGGCAGCCTGGTTAACGCCGCTGACGGGCTACCGTGGTGGCGACGCCTGATTACACCTGCCCTTGGTGGACTGGCAGCCGGTGGGCTTTTATTCTGCTGGCAGTGGTACACCCGCCAGCGTCCTCATGCGCCAACCGATTATATGGAAGTGCTGGAGAGCGAAAACAGCGAGTTTGATGTCAGCTCCAGTCTGATTAAATCGTTTGCCTCGCTATTGGTGGTGGTCAGCGGTAGCGCTATCGGTCGCGAGGGAGCTATGATCCTGCTTTCTGCCCTCGCCGCCTCCTTTCTGGCACGCCGGTTTACAGCAAAAGCGGAATGGAAGCTGTGGATTGCCTGCGGTGCGGCAGCCGGGATGGCGAGCGCCTATCATGCGCCGCTGGCCGGAAGCCTGTTCATTGCCGAGATTTTATTTGGCACGTTGATGCTGGCCTCATTAGGGCCAGTGGTTATTGCGGCGGTGACCGCCCTGCTGACAACCTCACTGCTCAACGGCGGACCGTCTCTGCTCTACAGCGTACAACTCACAACTCCCGTAGAAGGGATTGACTACCTGTTGATGCTGGCGACCGGCCTGCTGGCCGGAGTGTGTGGCCCACTATTTATCTGGCTCATGTCGGCCAGCCACCGTCTGTTTCTTAGCCTGAAATTGTCGCCGCCGTTGCAGCTGGCAGCGGGTGGCCTGATCGTTGGCGTGTTATCCCTGCTCACGCCGGACGTCTGGGGGAATGGTTATAGCGTCGTGCAGGGATTTTTGCATTTGCCGCCGCCGTTTGCAGTAGTGGCTGGCATATTTGTCTGTAAGCTGCTTGCTGTGCTCGCCAGCAGCGGTTCGGGCGCACCGGGAGGCGTTTTTACTCCGACGCTGTTTATGGGGATGGCTACGGGGATGCTTTTTGCGAGTCTGTGGGCGCTATGGCTACCGGGCTACGGGGACATTGCCGTTCTGCTGGGATTAACCGGCATGGCGACACTGCTGGCGGCGACCACTCATGCACCGATTATGTCGGCGCTGATGATTTGTGAAATGACCGGGCAATATATGTTATTACCCGGCTTGTTACTCTCCTGCGTGGTGGCATCCGTGCTGTCACGGACGTTACGCCGGAACTCCATCTATCATTAATACATCTTTGAGCATCGTTAAATGGATGTAGGGTGCCAGGTCACGCTGCTCCGCTCTCGGCAGATAAGGCAGCTCGCCTACCAGCGGCGCGGGCAGTTTTTTACTGAGCACGTCAATAATTTCAGCATAGTGCGCCAGCCCCGGATTAATACGGTTGGCGACCCATCCCACCAGTGGCAATCCGTCATTGGCAATGGCCTGCGCAGTCAACAACGCATGGTTGATACAGCCCTCCTGAATGCCGACCACCATCAGCACCGGAAGCTGCTCCTGCACCACCCACTCCGAGAGCGGACGCAGATCGTTCATCAGGCTACGCCACCCTCCCGTGCCCTCGACCACAACGTGATCAACCTGGCGGGTAAGACTGGCGAGCCCTTCAGAGAGGCGTGAATAGTTGATGGGTGAACTGTGCGCCACACTGCTTTCCTCTTCGCTCAGCGCGACAGGATTGATGGCCTCGTAAGGCAGAGAGAGCGATGAAACGCTTTGCAGCACCAGAGCATCTTTATTACGCAGCCCCTCCGGCGTCTCTTTGCTCCCTTTGGCGACGGGTTTATATCCCGCCACGCTTTTGCCGCAGGCAGCCATCGCCTGTAGCAGCGCGCGGGAAACCACCGTTTTTCCGACAGCAGTATCAGTACCGGTAATAAAGAAACGCTTAAGCATGATTCACTCCACCGTTGAATCGGGTAAATATCATTCTGATTAATGGATCAGGGTGGAGAAAGTCTAAGTGAAGATGTCAGTGGCTAATTTGAGTTAGCGCAATTTTTAGGTTATCAGTAAATATTTGTTAACCCTGCAACAGACGAATCAATAACGATCCGTTATACATAGCGTCTTTTACCAGCGCGGCACCGGCCATCGTGCCCTGATTAGAAAATTGGGTGCTTTCGACCGTAATATGCTGGCTGTAGGCGGGCAACGCCTGCTGGCGGATGCAGTCTGCGATAGCGGGAAACAGCGTATCCGCCGCCTGATTGAACGGCGAACCGATCAAAATCTTTTGTGGGTTAAATAAATTCACCATGATGGCAATGATGCGGCCAACGTGAGTACCGACACCGCTAATAATATCTTTGGCGAGCAAATCCCCCTGCTGCGCCGCCTCGCATAACGAGGTGACGGTCAGCGGCTGCTCATGAAGCCGGGAGCTCATCGACTGGCTCATTCGCGCCTGCGCAAGCTCAAGCACGCTCTCAATACTGGCAATGGTTTCCAGACAGCCATGATTGCCGCAGTAACAGCGTTTTCCCCACGGATCAACCTGCGTGTGACCTATTTCCACCAGGCTACTGCTCCCTGCGTGCAGCAGCCTGCCATCAGTGATCACACCGGCCCCCACGTTATGATCGATGACGACCTGAATCACATCCCGCGCACCGCGCGACGCGCCAAACAGCAGCTCAGCCATAGTCCAGGCGCTGATATCATGCTGAATATAAACGGGAACACCGGTGTGTTTTTCCAGCGTCTCACCCAGCGGCATCTCTTTAACATCCAGATAGAACGGCATGCGGTGCACAATGCCATTTTCGGTGTCAATAATACCGGGTAGCGTGATGGCAATAGCGGTCAGGCGCTCGAGCTTATGCTGATGGCGGATAAAAAACTGGTCGATATGGGTGACAATGCGGGTTAATAACGGTTGCGGATCGTCCAGCGGCAGTTCAAGTTCCTCTTCAGCCACCGATTTGCTACTTAAGTCACGCAGTGCAATCTGGATGGTGCCGCGATTAATGCGCAGAGAAAGGTAGTGCCAGGCGTCAGTTTCGACTTTTAAGCCGACGGCCGGACGACCACGGCTTCCCGGATCCTGAATTTCCGTTTCCTGGACCAGGTGCGCTTCCAGCATTTCACGGACGATTTTGGTAATGCTGGCGGGAGCAAGCTGTGCGAGACGAGATAAATCAATACGCGATACCGGGCCAAGCTGATCAATCAGGCGATAAACCGCTCCTGCATTGGTTTGCTTAATCTGATCAATATGTCCTGGCTGACTATCGGATACCACCGCTGACTCCCTTTATTTTCGCGCTTCGAAATAATCTGTAGGCTATGGTGAAACACTTCAATAGCTGGCGTCAACTTTTTGCTTAGCCATGTGATTTAACGCACATTTTTTCGTTATTTTTGGGCTTTTGCACCCCTTAAAAGTCGTTCTTTAAAGCGAATCGCTGCCGGACTAAGCGTCCGATGATTCGCCCATACCAGCCACATTTGCGAAACCGCATCTTTTTCGAGCACGGGTATCCAGCGCATTTCGTCCAGTTGTACGCGCCGGAAAGAGGCCGGTAAAATTGATACCCCCAGCCCGGCGGCCACCAGGCCAATTATCGTCATTGCTTCGCCTACCTCCTGCGTGATCACCGGCGATAAACCATACCGGCGCATCAGTCCCAGGATATCGTCATATAGCCCTGTTCCAACGTGGGGATCGAAGAAAACAAACGGCTCACGCGCCAGTTCGGCCAGAGAAACGACACGCTGGCTGGCCAGAGGGTGCTCACGATGGATCATGGCCAGTAAAGGTTCATGAAGGATCGCCTGCCAGCTCAGGGTGTCCGGCAGTTGCGTATTACGCATCAGCCCTAAATCCAGCGCACCGTCGTTGAGGGGCGCTATCTGTTCGCGGGTATTGGTTTCGCGCGTCTGAATATGGACATCCGGATAATCCAGACGAAAGGAAGACAAGGTGTCGGAAACGGATTTGATAAAGGGTGCAGAAGAGGTAAAACCGATGCGTATTTCCCCGGCTTCCCCCTGATGCAGCCGGGTGGCACGCGAGGCGGCATCGTCTACCGCGGCTAAAATTTGCCGGCTGTCGGTAAGAAACTGCTTGCCCGCTGCCGTCAGACTGACGCTGCGATTCGTTCGGTTAAACAGCCGCGCGTCAATCTGTTGTTCGAGGATCTGAATTTGCTGGCTGAGCGGAGGCTGGGAGATATTCAGGCGGGCAGCGGCGCGGCCAAAATGTAACTCTTCGGCAACCGCGATAAAATAGCGCAGGTGACGCAGTTCAATATTCATATTTTAAAAGTATCAATTGAGATTATTAATATATTAGACAGAATATTTACAATTTCCTACCCTTGTCAGGTGATATTCATTTTTTCGTAATGCGCAAGGAATCTCCATTGAGCCGTACAACCACCGTCGATGCCAATCCGCAAAACGACGCGATCGCCACGCCCTCATCGCAACCTGCAAAATATATTCAGCGCGGTACCCGACAGTTTATTCGCGTTACCCTGGCCCTCTTTTCTGCCGGGCTGGCCACCTTTGCCCTGCTCTATTGTGTTCAGCCCATTCTGCCAGTGCTGTCGCACGAATTCGGCATTTCACCTGCCAGCAGCAGTATTTCGCTCTCCATTTCGACGGCTATGCTGGCAATCGGATTGTTATTCACCGGCCCGCTGTCGGATGCCATCGGTCGCAAGAAAGTGATGGTTACAGCCCTCCTGCTCGCCTCCTGCTGTACGCTGCTTTCCACCATGATGACCAGCTGGCATGGCATTCTGGTCATGCGGGCATTAACCGGGCTGGCCTTAAGCGGCGTCGCGGCGGTGGGTATGACCTATCTTAGCGAGGAGATCCACCCAAGTTTTGTCGCCTTTTCAATGGGGCTGTATATCAGCGGAAATTCGATTGGCGGGATGAGCGGTCGTCTGTTGAGCGGGGTGATCACCGATCTGTTTAACTGGCGTATCGCGCTAGCGGCGATTGGCTGCTTCGCGCTGGCGTCCGCCATTATGTTCTGGAAAATCCTTCCGGAATCGCAGCATTTCAAAGCCTCATCGTTGCGCCCTAAAACCCTGGTGCTGAACTTTCGCCTGCACTGGCATGACAGAGGATTACCGCTACTGTTCCTGGAAGGTTTTTTGCTGATGGGGTCGTTTGTGACCCTGTTTAATTATATTGGCTATCGATTAATGCTGTCGCCGTGGTCACTGAGTCAGACGGTAGTGGGTCTCCTTTCTGTAGCCTATCTGACCGGCACGTGGAGTTCGCCGAAAGCGGGCGCGCTAACCCAGCGCTATGGTCGGGGACCGGTGATGATCTTCTCGACCGGGGTAATGCTTATCGGTCTGTTGCTGACCCTTTTCTCCTCCCTGTGGCTGATATTTGCTGGCATGTTGCTGTTTTCAGCGGGTTTCTTTGCTGCCCACTCTGTCGCCAGCAGCTGGATTGGCCCGCGTGCGCGGCGTGCACGCGGCCAGGCCTCTTCTCTGTACTTGTTTAGCTATTATGTTGGCTCCAGCATCGCAGGCACCCTGGGCGGTCTGTTCTGGCACAATTACGGCTGGAATGGCGTAGGCGGTTTTATTGCCTTAATGCTCACGGTCGCCTTAATCGTGGGCACCCTTTTACACCGGCGATTACGTTAACGGAGTGGCGTTGTACAAACGGTTACACGCGGAAACCAAACACTCACGGAAAGGCTGAATACTCAGGGATATAGTGTTTTCAACGGCCCCGCAGTGGGGTTGCATGAAAAACCAATTCGAGGATATCAGAATGAAAAAAGTATTAGCTCTGGTTGTTGCCGCTGCTATGGGTCTGTCATCTGCTGCATTCGCTGCTGAAACCACCAGCACCACGCAAACGCCAGCCGCGACCACCACTACCACCACGACTCACGCCACGACCACCAAAACCACGCATCACAAAAAACATAAAAAAGCAGCCAAACCGGCCGCTGACCAGAAAGCTCAGGCCGCTAAGAAACACAAAAAAGCGGTAAAACAGGATGCGACTAAACCGGCTGCTCAGAAAGCGCAGGCTGCGAAGAAAAGCAAAAAAACCGTGAAACACAACGCGGCAAAACCTGCTGCGGCAAAACCAGCGGCTCAGCCAGCTGCGTAATATCAGCCTCTGATCCGCATAATTAACACATCGGCGCTGGTTCAGCGCCGATTTTTATGGAGAGCGGTGATGCTGCGTCGCTATCGATTTGAGCTCATTCTGATTACATTAATTTTATGCGCGCTTATTGCTACCCACCTTTTCCTGAATTAATGTAGCACGCTGATTTTGCTCCCACTTTCTTCGCGTCCCGTCTATAGTTATCTCATTGGGTTCACTTTTAATAATCATAATTACCCCGTCTGAGAGTGATATGCGTAAAACCGTTGTGCTGTTAGGATCTCTTCTGCTTTCTTTTGTTGCTCATGCTGATGAAACGATGAGTGCCAAAGATATCAGAACGCTATTTTTTGGTCATGATGACAGAACGCACGTCACCACTCCCACTGAATCTCCCTGGGATGCTATCGGTCAACTCGAAACAGCCAGCGGTAACCTGTGTACCGCGACGCTCATTTCTCCCCATCTTGCGCTCACCGCAGGTCATTGCCTGTTAACACCGCCGAAGGGCAAAATGGATAACGCTGTTGCGCTGCGTTTTGTGTCGCAGAAAGGACTCTGGCGCTATGAGATACATGGGATTGAAGGCCGGGTCGACCCAGGATTGGGTAAACGCCTGACGCCAGATGGCGAAGGCTGGATCGTGCCCCCCGCTGCCGCATCCTGGGACTTTGGGCTGATCGTGCTTCGCTACCCGCCTTCAGGTATTACGCCTCTGCCTCTGTTTCAGGGGAGTAAAGCCGACCTGACCGCTGCCCTCAAAGCGGCAGACCGCAAAGTCACGCAGTCAGGTTATCCGGTAGATCACCTTGACGATCTGTATAGCCACCAGGATTGTATTGTGACGGGCTGGGCACAAAACTCTGTGCTGTCTCATCAGTGCGACACCCTTCCGGGTGATAGCGGTTCGCCGCTGATGTTAAAAACGGAACAGGGCTGGCGACTGATTGCGGTTCAAAGCTCAGCGCCCGGCGCAAAAGATCGCTGGCGGGCCGATAACCGCGCTATCGCGGTGACCGGCTTTACCGACAAACTGGATGCACTGGCGAAAGAAGAATAAGGGCGATCACCGGCTGCGTTTAGCATGACGCTCCCAGTTATCCCTCTTCGCCTCGCTGGATTTACGTAGCGCCACGTAACACGCCCCGCTGCCACCATGCTGCGCAGCGGCGACGCAATAAGCCTGTACGTCATCCAGTTCAGCAAGCCATCGCGCGAGGTAGCTGCGAATGATGTTGGCGTGAGCGTTATCATCCCGCCCTTTTCCATGCACAATCAGCACGTTGCGTAACCCATCTTTGTGCGCCTGAGTGATAAAAGCAAAGACGTTTTGTCGGCATTTTTCGACGGGCTGACGAAGAAGATTCAGGCTGGCCTGGTGGCTGTATTTGCCGAGGCGCAGCTTATCGATCACCCCATTTTGTAAGCCTTCACGTTTGAATTCCAGCGGTGTCGCAAGCGGGATCACCTCCAGAAAACCGGTGGTCAGAAAATTATCCAGTTGCAGGGAATCAATGCGCTCAGGGGCGCGAGTATTCCGGTTTGGATACCACTTAACATCGCTACATCGTTTTAGCGGCTGGACATCCTCCATGGCGTCAAGGAACAGCGATTTGTCGTCAAGGTTCATGTCTACTCCTCCGGCTACCTCTACCTGGTCACTATAGCGGTGCGGCCCCCCACGCTCAATACGATTTACACTCTTTACCGGCGGTTTCCGGGGCGATACAGGAAAACAGTTACTCTCCACCCTTCCTTAATTCGAAAGCTTTAATAGAGCTTAATAGTTATTAACCCTGGTTAATATATTGATCGAACTTAAAAATATGTGAAATATATCACCCGATATCGCTGGAAAATAATGAACAACTTGTTATAACTTAAGTTATCCGCATCACGGAAAATAAATGTGGTGGAAATTAAGGATACAACTATTTAATCACTCTGGAGTCTGTTGGATGTCGGCAGGCTCTGTTTTTTATCTGTTTTTCGCTACCATGCCCCCTCTCAGCTATGTTTCCTGTTGCTGCTTTGTCAGCCCACTTGTTTATTCATAAATACTACTTATGTATTATGGCGGTGAATTTTTGGACATATCCATAATTACGGATGCTGTGATCAATTAGCCAGCTCAAAACGTAATGCTTGCGTCGATTACAAAAGATGCACATTATTTATCCTTTATGGCAGAGGAGAAAATAATGCTGACGCTTTTACAGGATAAAATTTCGACACCGCTTGGCGCATTATGGGTGATATGCGACGAACAATTTCGCCTGCGCGCGGTGGAATGGGAAGAACACAGCGCGCGGATGGAGTTATTACTCAATCTGCACTACAAAAAGGAGGGCTATCAACGCAGAGATGCCAGCAACCCAGGCAACCTCAGTCAAAAACTGGCGGACTATTTTGCTGGTGATCTGGAAATTATTGACACCCTGCCTACCGAAACAGCCGGAACCCCTTTTCAACGTGAAGTGTGGAAAACGCTGCGCGAGATCCCATGTGGTCAGGTGATGCATTATGGTCAACTTGCTACCCATCTGGGACGTGCCGGAGCCGCAAGAGCGGTGGGTGCCGCGAATGGATCCAACCCGGTGAGCATTGTTGTTCCCTGCCACCGCGTGATTGGCAGCAACGGCACAATGACCGGTTATGCCGGTGGCGTACAGCGTAAAGAGTGGCTTTTACGCCATGAAGGCTATCTTTTGCTTTGATTATACGTGCGTAGTTTTCAGCGTTTTTACGCTCACCTGTTTCATAACCTTAATAATATCAAGGGGATGAATTCAACTTTTTTGCAACCGTTTCATTATTCAGTCAATGCTGTTTCAGCAGGGTTACTTGCTCACAAAAAAGATGATAAAATTGACCAATATCAATAACGGCCTGAGCAGACCTATGATCCCGGAAAAGCGAATTATACGGCGCATTCAGTCTGGCGGTTGTGCAATCCATTGTCAGGATTGCAGTATCAGCCAGCTTTGCATCCCCTTCACGCTGAATGAGCATGAGCTTGATCAGCTCGATAATATTATCGAGCGAAAAAAGCCCATCCAGAAAAGTCAGACGCTGTTTAAAGCGGGTGATGAACTGAAATCGCTGTACGCTATCCGTTCTGGCACCATTAAAAGCTACACCATCACCGAGCAGGGTGATGAGCAGATCACCGGTTTTCATCTGGCCGGCGATTTGGTTGGCTTTGATGCCATTGGCACCGGTCATCATCCGAGCTTTGCCCAGGCGCTTGAAACCTCAATGGTCTGTGAAATTCCCTTTGAGACGCTGGACGATCTCTCGGGGAAAATGCCGAACCTGCGTCAGCAAATGATGCGTCTGATGAGTGGCGAAATTAAGGGCGATCAGGACATGATCCTGCTGCTGTCGAAAAAGAACGCTGAAGAGCGTCTGGCGGCCTTTATTTACAACCTCTCTCGTCGTTTCGCTCAGCGGGGCTTTTCACCGCGCGAGTTCCGTCTGACCATGACCCGTGGCGATATCGGCAACTATCTGGGCCTGACGGTTGAAACCATCAGCCGCCTGCTGGGGCGTTTTCAGAAAAGCGGCATGCTGGCGGTGAAGGGTAAATACATCACCATCGAAAATAATGACACGCTGGCACAGCTGGCGGGCCATAGCCGTAATCCCGCCTGATTTCCCCGATATATCCTCCCTTCGCCAGATATTATATTTTTCTGATTTATTGATCTGGCGAGGGTGATCCCCTGTTTCATTTTACATAGATGAGTTATCTTGTAGTTACAGACTGTGGCGACAGTTGTAAGGAGACCCACTATGGCAAAATATCAAAATATGCTGGTCGCTATCGACCCGAATCAGGACGATCAACCCGCATTACGGCGTGCCGTTTATTTGCATCAACGGATTGGTGGCCGCATCAAAGCCTTCCTGCCGATCTACGATTTTTCGTATGAGATGACCACCCTTCTCTCCCCGGACGAGCGCACCGCAATGCGTCAGGGCGTCATTAGTCAACGTACCGCCTGGATCCGCGAGCAGGCAAAATTCTACCTGGAATCCGGCGTTCCTATCGATATCAAAGTGGTCTGGCATAACCGACCATTTGAAGCGATTATTCAGGAAGTGATTAGCGGCGATCACGATTTGCTGCTGAAAATGACCCACCAGCACGACAAGCTGGAGTCGGTGATTTTTACCCCTACCGACTGGCACCTGCTGCGTAAATGTCCGTGCCCGGTATGGATGGTTAAAGATCAGCCGTGGCCGGAAGGCGGTAAAGCGCTGGTGGCGGTCAATCTTGCCAGTGAAGAGGAGTACCACAACTCCCTCAACGAAAAACTGGTCAGAGAGACCATCAGCCTGGCAGAACACGTAAATCATACCGAAGTGCATCTCGGCGGGGCCTACCCCGTTACGCCTATCAATATTGCTATCGAATTCCCCGACTTTGACCCCAGCGTGTACAACGATGCGATCCGTGGGCAACATTTGCTGGCGATGAAAGCGCTGCGCCAGAAGTTCAGCATTAGCGAAAACATGACGCACGTAGAGAAAGGCTTGCCCGAAGAGGTCATTCCCGATCTGGCTGAGCATTTACAGGCCGGGATTGTGGTTCTCGGCACAGTGGGTCGTACCGGTATTTCCGCCGCGTTTCTGGGCAACACGGCTGAACAGGTTATCGATCACCTGCGCTGCGACCTGCTGGTGATCAAACCTGACCAGTACCAGACTCCGGTGGAGCTGGATGACGACGAAGACGATTAAACGAAAAAGACCCGGCAAGCCGGGTCTTTTTTAGTGGCTTTCGTCACCGCCGAGAAAATAAATACCCAGCGGGATCGACAGCAGAATGGTGAAAACCAGGCTGTAGACGCAGATCATTGCCGACTGAATCACAAACATGGACGGCGTCCAGTTGGCCAGTGGAATGTTATATTGCTGGATCACGCCGACAATGGTCGCCCGCCCTACGACCGCCAGTGCCGTGATAAACACCAGCACGACTCCCGCGATAAATTTCTTCCCGTTTCGGCTTTTCAGCTTTGCCATTATCATGGTCAGTCTTCCTTTTAGAGAAACATCTTCGCTACCCACCATTAACAATACCATGCGCGAGCCAAAAAAAACCGCTCCGAAGAGCGGTTTTTGCGGAATACCTGAATGGCGTGTTAGAGCGATTTCAGAATCGCGTCTACGCTGGCTTTCGCATCGCCAAACAGCATCTGGGTATTGTCTTTAAAGAACAGCGGGTTCTGCACACCTGCATAGCCTGTATTCATAGAGCGTTTGAATACGATGACATTCTGCGCTTTCCAGACTTCCAGCACCGGCATCCCGGCGATGGGGCTACGCGGATCGTCCTGTGCCGCCGGGTTCACCGTATCGTTGGCACCGATAACCAGAACCGTGTCGGTATCGGAGAAATCATCGTTGATCTCATCCATCTCCAGCACGATGTCGTACGGTACTTTGGCTTCCGCCAGCAGAACGTTCATATGCCCCGGCAGACGCCCGGCAACCGGGTGGATGCCGAAACGGACTTTGATACCGCGAGCGCGAAGTTTCTCGGTAATTTCTGCCACCGGGTACTGCGCCTGCGCCACCGCCATGCCATAGCCCGGGGTGATGATGACCGTTTGTGAGCTTTTCAGCATTTCAGCCGTTTCTTCAGCGCTGATTTCACGATGTTCACCGACTTCTGCATCGCTGCCATCGGAGCTGCCGTCCGTGCCAAAACCGCCGGCAATGACGCTGATAAACGACCGGTTCATCGCCTTACACATAATATAAGACAGAATCGCACCCGATGAACCGACCAGCGCACCGGTGACGATCAGCAGGTCATTGCTGAGCATAAAGCCTGCCGCCGCCGCTGCCCATCCTGAATAGGAGTTCAGCATGGAGACCACCACCGGCATGTCTGCACCGCCGATGGATGCCACCAGGTGCCAGCCGAATGCCAGCGCGATAATAGTCATCACCAGTAGCGCCAGCGCCTGTAGCGTTACGCTGTCGGTACGAACGAAGACAACCAGCAGCAGGAACGAGACCACCAGCGCAGCCAGGTTCAGCTTGTGACGGTTTGGCAGCATCAGCGGCTTAGAAGAAATCTTGCCGCGCAGTTTGCCAAAGGCCACAATCGATCCGGTAAAGGTCACTGCACCGATGAAGATGCCGAGGAACACTTCGGTCAGGTGAATATTGACCAGAATCGGCTCCATGCCAGGTTCGTGATACAGGTAGCTGTTAAAGCCTACCAGGACCGCCGCCAGACCAACAAAGCTGTGCAGAATGGCAACCAGCTCCGGCATTTCGGTCATTTCAACACGCTTCGCCAGACGCATACCAATCGCGCCGCCGATGACCATTGCCACGATAATCCACACTACGTTGCCGGTATCCGGCCCGAAGATAGTGGCAATCAGCGCAATCGCCATCCCGGCAATCCCGAATGTATTACCCTGGCGCGAGGTTTCATGTTTTGATAAGCCTGCCAGGCTGAAAATAAACAGGATCGCGGCAACAATGTATGCAGCTGTAACTAATCCTCCAGACATGTGTTACCCCTTAGTTCTTCCGGAACATTTTCAGCATACGCTGAGTCACGGTGAAGCCACCGAAAATGTTAATGCTGGCAATTAATACGGCGATGAAACTGAAGAAGCTTACCCATCCGCCGTGCCCAATTTGTAATAGCGCACCCACCACAATAATCCCCGAGATGGCGTTTGTTACCGACATCAATGGCGTATGCAGTGCGTGGGAAACGTTCCACACCACGTAGTAACCCACCACGCAGGCGAGCGCGAACACGGTGAAGTGACCGAGGAACTCTTTCGGTGCCACATCGGCAAGCCAGCCAAACAGGATAATAGTCAGCGCCATCACGGCATATTTACGCCACGGCGAGACGGGTTTTTCCGGCTCTTTTGGTGCGGGAGCGGCTTTAGGTGCCGCCTGCGGCTGAGCGGAAACCTGAATCGGCGGCGCGGGCCAGGTGACTTCGCCGTCACGGATCACGGTGACGCCACGGACAACGACATCGTCAAAATCAACAACAATGTTGCCGTCTTTCTCTTTGCACAGCAGTTTCAGCAGGTTGACAAGGTTGGTCCCGTAAAGCTGAGAAGACTGCGTCGGCAGACGACCCGGCAAATCGGTGTAGCCAATAATCTTCACACCGTTTGGCGTGGTCACTACCTGGTTGGCGACGGTATATTCACAGTTACCGCCATTCTGTGCGGCCAAATCGACCACCACGCTGCCGGACGTCATCGAGTCCACCATCTCGCGGGTGATAAGCTTAGGCGCTGGTTTACCCGGAATTAACGCGGTGGTGACGATAATATCGACTTCTTTTGCCTGTGCCGCGAACAGTTCCATTTCCGCTTTGATGAAGGCTTCAGACATGACTTTTGCATAGCCATCTCCACTGCCCGCTTCTTCTTTAAAATCCAGCTCGAGGAACTCGGCCCCCATACTCTGAACCTGTTCTTTCACTTCCGGACGGGTATCAAAAGCCCGGACAATCGCGCCCAGGCTGTTTGCCGCACCGATGGCCGCCAGACCGGCCACGCCAGCACCGATCACCATCACTTTGGCTGGCGGCACTTTGCCTGCGGCAGTGATCTGCCCGGTAAAGAAGCGGCCGAATTCATGGGCCGCTTCAACAATGGCACGGTATCCTGCGATATTCGCCATTGAGCTGAGCGCGTCAAGCGACTGGGCACGTGAGATACGCGGCACAGCGTCCATTGACATAACGGTCACATTACGCGCCGCCAGTTTTTCCATCAGTTCCGCATTTTGTGCCGGCCAGATAAAGCTGATAAGCGTGGTGCCGGGATTGAGCAATGCGATCTCAGCGTCCGCTGGCGCATTCACTTTAAGAATGATATCCGATTGCCAGACGCTGTTTTCATCAACCACGTCTGCGCCCACCTGGGTGAACACCTCGTCATCAAAGCTCGCCAACTTACCCGCGCCGCTTTCAATAGCGACGGTGAAACCAAGCTTCAGCAACTGTTCTACCGTTTTCGGCGTTGCTGCCACTCGCGTCTCACCGGCCCACCGCTCTTTTGGTACCCCAATACGCATAGTTTTCCCTTCCATCGATTTTTGAAGATGGTTGTTGTATCACCAGAAGCACTGCATAACGCGACTCGCGCAGCCGCATTACCTCTGAAAAATAAAACAGTAACAAACTTTCTATAACCTACTGAAAATAACGGCTGTGATCCACCGCAAGAAAAAAGTATTTGCGAATTTATTGCGCAAACATCCTGATTGGCGAGATCACAGTCAGTTTCGCCGCCCAAATTATTAGTACGGCTGATAATGAGCGCAGCGAGCAGGTGAAAAGATGATGATATCCAGCACGAAAAATCTATTTAACATTACGTTAACCTATTAAAGTAATATCGATTCCCGGATTACGTGCTCAAGGGTCTGTTTTTTCAACATATCGTGAAAAGTTATCATCTGAGAGCCGTTTCAGATCGACGGGGTGAAAAATCACGCAGACAATTGCGCCGTTTAAATGCAATAATCAGCACAATTTCAGTCAACAACAATACCAGTCACTGGTTTGCGCAAGGCGAAGGACTCTTTTTTATGAAGCTTAAGAACACACTCCTGGCATCCGCACTCCTGTCTGCCACCGCTCTGTCGGCACAGGCAGCCACAGAATTAACGCCGGAGCAAGCAGCAGCGCTGAAGCCCTACGACCGTGTGGTCGTTACCGGTCGTTTTAATGCCATTGGCGATGCGGTAAATGCCGTTTCCCGCCGTGCAGATAAAATGGGCGCAGCGTCTTTTTACATTCAGGATACGTCAGATGCCAATAACAGCGGTAACTGGCGCGTCGTCGCCGACGTCTATAAAGAAAATGCGCCGCAGGCCGACAAACCGCAAAATCGCGTTATTAACGGCGTGATGGAATTACCAAAAGATCAGGCCGTCGCGCTGGAGCCGTTTGATACCGTCACCATTCAGGGATTTTTCCGCAGTCAGCCTGAAGTGAACGACGCCATTACCAAAGCCGCGAAACAAAAAGGCGCAGCCTCGTTCTACATCGTTCGTCAGGTCGATGCGAACCAGGGTGGCAACCAGCGTATTACCGCCTTCATCTATAAAGCCGATGCGAAGAAACGCGTTCTGCAAAGCCCGGATGCTATCCCTGCGGATTCCGACGCCGGACGTGCCGCCCTGGCAAAAGGCGGCGAAGAAGCCAAAAAGGTTGAGATCCCGGGCGTAGCCACCAGCGCGGCCCCCAGCACGGAAATTGGCCGTTTCTTTGAAACTCAGTCATCAAAAGGTGGGCGTTACACTGTCACGTTACCGGATGGCACGAAAGTCGAAGAGGTAAACAAAATTACCGCGGCGCAAATGGTGCCGTTCGATAGCGTTAAGTTTACCGGCAACTATGGCAACATGACTGAAGTGTCCTATCAGGTGGCAAAACGTGCGGCTAAAAAAGGCGCGAAATACTACCACATCACTCGTCAGTGGCAGGAACGCGGTGGCAACGTGACCATCAGCGCCGATCTGTTCAAATAATTCTGACTGCGTCGCGCCGGGCCTGAAACAGGCCCGGCTTCCAGACCCATCCTCTTACCCTCTTCTTTTTTTGACAATATCCTCACTATTCCTTCTTTCCAATATTGCATCTCAGTAACACACTTCGTACAATCCCGCGCCTCAGAGCGATCTACCATCTTTATGCGGTTTTGTAAGATAAATATTCGCTCTTGCCCTATTTATGCCACAGGATATCAATGGAAAAGAAACTTGGTCTGAGTGCTTTAACCGCACTTGTTTTAAGCTCCATGTTGGGAGCGGGCGTGTTTAGCCTGCCGCAAAATATGGCACAGGTCGCCAGCCCGCTGGCCTTGATTATCGGCTGGGCCATCACCGGTGTGGGGATCCTGCTGCTGGCCTTTGCGATGTTATTGCTGACGCGCCTGCGGCCCGACCTCGATGGCGGCATATTCACTTACGCACGCGAAGGCTTTGGCGAGCTGATCGGCTTCTGTTCCGCCTGGGGTTACTGGCTGTGTGCGGTGATCGCTAACGTCTCATACCTGGTGATCGTGTTTTCCGCCCTCAGTTTCTTTACCGATACGCCTGAGCTGCGCCTATTTGGCGATGGTAATACCTGGCAGGCGATTGCAGGCTCATCAGTACTATTGTGGATTGTACATGCCCTGGTCCTGCGCGGTGTGCAGACCGCTGCCGGAATAAATCTTGTAGCCACGCTCGCTAAATTGCTGCCGCTGGGATTATTCATCGTGCTCGCGGGGTTAGCTTTTAGCCTTGATACCTTTACCCTGGATTTTAGCGGCGTAGATTTAGCGATGCCGGTGTGGGAGCAGGTCAAAGGCACAATGCTGATCACGCTGTGGGTGTTTATTGGGGTTGAAGGCGCGGTAGTGGTTTCCGCCAGAGCACAGAATAAGCGTGATGTTGGACGCGCGACATTGCTGGCCGTTCTCGCCGCGCTGGGTGTCTATTTGCTGGTCACGATGCTGTCACTCGGCGTGGTTGCCCGTCCTGAACTGGCGGAAATGCGCAATCCCTCCATGGCCGGGCTGATGGTCAATATGATGGGGTCGTGGGGTGAAGTGATCATTGCCACCGGGTTAATTATTTCGGTCTGCGGCGCTTATCTTAGCTGGACCATTATGGCGGCCGAAGTCCCGTTGGTAGCGGCGACTTATAAAACCTTCCCGCGTGTTTTTGCCAGGCAGAATAAAAATAATGCCCCGGCGGCGTCGCTGTGGCTGACCAACATCAGCGTGCAGATTTGTCTGCTGCTAATCTGGCTGACGCACTCCGATTACAACACGCTACTGAATATCGCCTCAGAAATGATCCTGGTTCCCTACTTCCTGGTCGGTGCGTTTCTGGTCAAAGTGGCTGCCCGCCCACTTCATCGCGCGGTGGGTATTGGAGCCTGTATTTATGGCTTATGGTTATTGTATGCCTCAGGTCCCCTGCATTTATTGCTGTCAGTGATCTTGTACGCACCGGGTCTGCTGGTGTTTATCTACGCCCGCCGCACGCATCAGCATGACAGCAAATTAAAAGCCGGGGAACAGGCATTAATCGTGTTCTTACTGGTTGCTGCGGTTCCTGCAACCTGGATACTGATGGGATAAAAAGCGCGCCCTAACGCCGATCCTTTTGGTCAATAATGTGGTTATGTTAGCGGGCGCAGTTTCGGCGTCGGCGGAGAATGGCCGCTGCGCTAGTGGAATCGACTCCAGAGCAGAATGAGCAGCCAGGCACTCAGGCTCCAGCAGATAACGGCAGCGCTCAGCGCCAGCGGAAGGCGCATAAAGCCGGTGAAATACCACAGCGACAGCAGATAAATAAAGTAAGGAATAATCGACCACATCCCAAACACGATAGTGGTTCGCAACGCTTCAATACCCCGCTCACTGGCGACAATATAGTGGGCGATTAAGGCAAATGTCGGAAATAAAGGGATTAGCCCGGCGATATAATAATTCTTCGTTTTTGACAGTACGCTAATCAGCACTACCACCAGCGCCCCTAGCGCCGCTTTGATCAAAAGCCCCATTCCTTTGCCTTTAACAGATAAATAACAATTACCGCAGCATAACGGAAGTGACTCTGTTTATGAACGATTAATGGAAGCTTTTGCTCAGGCGGTGTATGTTGGCTTTTTTTGTACCGTATCAATTATATGAATAAGATAGTTTTCGTCGAAGACGATCCTGAGGTTGGCGCACTCATAGCCGCCTGGCTTGGGAAGCATGATTTTGCTGTCGTCATAGAGCCACGCGGCGATCGCGCGGAAGAGACGGTGCTGCGGGAAGCCCCCGATCTTGTGCTGCTGGATATCATGCTGCCAGGCAAAGACGGAATGACCATCTGCCGCGATCTGCGCAAGCAGTGGCAGGGGCCGATTGTCCTGCTGACCTCGCTCGACAGCGATATGAATCATATTCTCTCTCTTGAGCTGGGGGCGAATGACTACATTCTTAAAACCACGCCACCCGCAGTATTACTGGCCCGCCTGCGTTTGCATCTCCGTCAGCATATGGCCCCCTCTTCTGGCCCGGCCATTGCCGCATTGACGCCGCATAAAGCTATTCGTTTTGGCTCGCTGGCAATCGACCCGGTTAATCGCCAGGTATTATTAGGCAGTGACAACATCGCCCTCTCCACGGCCGATTTCGACCTGCTGTGGGAGCTGGCCACCCACGCCGGGCAGATTATGGATCGCGATGCGCTGCTGAAAAACCTGCGCGGCGTCAGCTATGACGGCATGGATCGCAGCGTTGACGTGGCTATCTCTCGCCTGCGGAAAAAATTGCAGGACAATGCCACCGAACCTTATCGGATTAAGACCGTGCGTAATAAAGGCTACTTATTTGCCCCTCACGCCTGGGACAATTAATGATTCACTGACGGGATAGAATACCGCCATGAAGAAACTGTTTGTGCAGTTTTACCTCCTGCTGTTTGTCTGCTTTCTGGTGATGACAATGCTGGTAGGACTGGTCTATAAATTCACCGCCGAGCGTGCCGGCCGTCAGTCGCTGGACGATCTGATGAAAAGCTCGCTCTATTTAATGCGCAGCGAACTGCGTGAAATTCCGCCGCACGCGTGGAATAAAACCCTCAAACGGCTGGATCTGAACTTATCGTTTGATTTACGCATTGAACCGCTCAGCAAATTTACTCTCGCGGCCAGCGATATGCAGCACCTGCGCGCCGGAGATATTGTGGCGCTGGACGATCAGTACACGTTTGTCCAGCGCATTCCACGTAGCCACTACGTGCTCGCCGTCGGGCCAGTGCCCTATCTCTACTTTATGCACCAGATGCGGCTTCTTGACGTGGCGCTAATGGCGTTTATCGGCATTTCGCTAGCCTTCCCGGTGTTCATCTGGATGCGCCCTCACTGGCAGGATATGCTGCGGCTGGAGTCGGCGGCCCAGCGTTTTGGCGAAGGACATCTGGCCGAGCGCATTCACTTTGACAGTATGTCCAGCTTCGAACGGCTCGGCGTGGCGTTTAACCAGATGGCAGATAATATCAATGCGTTGATTGCCAGTAAAAAACAACTGATTGACGGCATAGCCCACGAATTGCGCACGCCGCTGGTCCGCCTGCGCTACCGGCTAGAGATGAGCGAAGGTCTTGCGCCTGACGAATCGCAGGCGCTAAATCGCGATATTGAACAGCTCGAAGCGCTAATTGAGGAGCTGTTAACTTACGCCCGTCTCGATCGCCCGCAAACGGCCCTCACCCTGACGACACCGGATTTACCCACCTGGATCGCGGCGCATGTTGATGATGTGCAATCGGTTAACCCACAGCGGCAGATCGTTGCCGGCAATATTGTCCCCGGCGACTACGGTGCCGTGGATATGCGCCTTATAGAGCGGGTGTTAGATAATCTGCTGAATAACGCGCTGCGCTACAGTGAGCAGCAAATTGTGGTCAGCCTGGCGTTGACTGGCAACCGCGCCTGTCTGATAGTTGACGATGACGGTTGCGGCATTGCGGAGCACGAACGCCAGCGCGTGTTTGAACCTTTTGTTCGCCTCGACCCCAGCCGTGACCGGGCGACCGGCGGCTGTGGCCTTGGGCTGGCAATAGTCGCCTCCATCGCTCAGGCGATGGCAGGGGACGTTGCCTGCGAGGTCAGTCCGGCCGGAGGCGCACGTTTTCGGTTTAGCTGGCCGTTATGGCATAACATCGCCCTGCCAACTTCTGCCTGAAAAAGTTGCACCGGAGCCTGAGTTTACATAAAATGAATACTCTAAAAGTATGTTGTAACTAACGCGGAGTGTTCATGGCCAGTTATGATGTTGTTGAGCGTTTAACCTCTACCTTTCGTGAGCTGGAGCATGAACTGGCTGAACTGCGCCAGGATCTTGAAAACTGTCGGCTGCTGGCGGCGCGCGTCTTTGAGCTGCCGGAGATCAAAAAACAGGATGAGCATTCGCCGCTCAATCGTATCCGGGTGATTCAGCACGTGGGTAAAGCGGCCTTCGCCCAGGCGCTCAGCCATTTTAGCCATTTGTTCATCCAGCAGCAGTCTGAAGTTCGCAGCAGTAAAGCGGCGGTACGTCTCCCCGGGGTGATTTGCTTTCAGGTAACGCCCGCACAACAGGAGGCGTTGCAGACCCGCGTCAGCCATATTAACGCGCTTAAAACGACGTTTGAAAATATCGTTACCGTAGAATCAGGTTTACCGACCACCGCACGTTTTGAATGGGTACATCGCTACCTGCCAGGGCTTATCACCCTCAACGCTTATCGCACGGTCACACTGCTTAACGATCCGGGCACGCTGCGCTTTGGCTGGGCCAATAAGCACATTATAAAAAATCTGACGCGTAATGAGGTGCTGGAACAGCTGGAGAAAAGCCTGAAATCGCCGCGCGCGGTGGCCCCCTGGACCCGTGAACAATGGCAGGCCCGGCTTGAGCGGGAGCATCAGGATGTCGCTGCCCTGCCAGAACGGGCGAAACTGAAAATCAAGCGGCCAGTAAAAGTGCAGCCCATCGCCCGCGTGTGGTATCCCGGACAGCAAAAACAGGTTCAGTACGCCTGCCCCAGCCCCATTATTGCGCTGATCTCCGGCACCGGCGGCGTCAGCGTGCCGGATATTGGTGAACTACTGGATTATGACGCCGAAAACGTACAGCACCGTTATAAGCCGGAGGCGCAGTCGTTAACGCCGATCATTCCCCGACTGCACCTGTATGTGGCTAACGAGTAGCTGGCATGCTACCGACCATGTCTTGCGGACGCACCCAGCGCTCAAACTCCTCTTCAGTCAGATAGCCAAGCTTAAGGGCTGATTCTTTCAGCGTCAGCCCTTCTTTGTGCGCCTTCTTGGCAATTTCCGCCGCTTTGTCGTAGCCGATGTGCGTGTTCAGGGCGGTGACTAACATCAGCGAGTCGTTAAGCAGTTGCGAGATGCGCTCACGGTTTGGCTCAATACCGGTAGCACAGTGCTCGTTAAAACTCTCGATACCGTCTGCCAGCAGGCGCACCGATTGCAGGAAGTTATGGATCACCAGCGGACGGTAGACGTTGAGCTCAAAGTTGCCCGAAGCGCCCCCGAGGTTGATCGCCACATCATTGCCGAGCACCTGACAGCACAGCATAGTCATCGCTTCGCACTGCGTCGGGTTGACCTTACCCGGCATGATCGACGAGCCAGGTTCGTTTTCCGGAATGGACAGCTCGCCGATCCCACAGCGTGGGCCGGACGCCAGCCAGCGCACATCGTTGGCAATTTTCATCATCGATGCCGCCAGCCCCTTCAGCGCTCCGTGCGAATGGACCAGTGCATCACAGGTCGCCAGCGCCTCAAATTTATTCGGCGCGGTGACAAACGCCTGGCCGGTAAGCGACGCCAGCTCTTGCGCCACCCGCTGCGCGTATTCAGGATGCGTGTTCAGGCCGGTACCCACGGCGGTGCCGCCTAACGCCAGTTCGCTCAGGTGCGGCAGGCTGTGTTCAAGATGGCGAAGATTATGCTCAAGCATCGCCACCCAGCCGGAAATCTCCTGACCAAGGGTGAGCGGCGTCGCGTCCTGCAAGTGGGTGCGGCCAATTTTGACAATATCGCGGAAGGCCGCTGATTTCTCCGCCAGGGTGCTTTTCAGGACATTAAGCTGCGGGATCAGGTCTTCCTTGATCGCAATAATGGCCGCCACGTGCATGGCGGTCGGGAAAACATCGTTGGAGCTTTGGCTCTTGTTAACGTCGTCATTAGGATGGACTTTACGCTCCATGCCTCTCACGCCACCCAGCAATTCGCTGGCGCGGTTCGCCAGCACCTCATTCATATTCATGTTGCTCTGGGTGCCGGAACCGGTCTGCCAGATAGCCAGCGGGAACTCCTGCGGATGCTTTCCGGCAAGGACTTCATCGGCGGCGTTAATAATGGCAGTGGCTTTTTCAGCGGGCAGCAGCCCTAAATCCTGATTCACTTTCGCGGCGGCGCGTTTGGTCAGCGCCAGCGCACGGATCAGCGAGACCGGCATTTTTTCGCTGGAAATGCGAAAATGCTCCAGCGATCGCTGGGTCTGGGCTCCCCACAGTTTGTCTGCCGGGACCTCAATAGCCCCCATCGAATCTTTCTCACTGCGATGCGTTGTCATGACTGGCTCCTTGAATAAATGATGGAAGTGTCGACATTGCTCATCTGCAACCGAGATGAAGTATCAGCTATTTTTGGCAACTCACTTAATGCTTCGTGCGCTTAAGAGGAAGCGCGAAAGTCGTTTCCCGGCAGCGCGGCTGCCGGGATCGTTATGGTTAACGCTATTTCACGCAGCGCGCGCATTGTCCGCTGTTAATCTGCTGGAAAAAGTCGTTACCTTTATCATCAACCAGAATAAATGCCGGAAAATTTTCGACTTCAATTTTCCAGATGGCTTCCATTCCCAGTTCCGGATACTCGACGCACTCGAGGTGCTTAATGCTGTTTTGCGCGAGAACCGCTGCCGGGCCGCCGATGCTGCCAAGATAAAACCCGCCGTGCTTATGACAGGCATCGGTCACCTGCTGGCTGCGGTTGCCCTTCGCCAGCATAATCATGCTGCCACCGTTAGCCTGAAGCTGATCGACGTAAGAGTCCATCCGTCCGGCGGTAGTCGGGCCAAGTGAGCCTGACGCATAACCCTCCGGCGTTTTCGCCGGGCCAGCGTAATAAATCGGGTGATCTTTAACGTACTGCGGCAAGCCCTCACCGCGATCCAGACGCTCTTTGAGCTTCGCATGGGCAATATCGCGAGCGACAATAATTGTCCCCGTGAGCGACAGGCGAGTAGAAACCGGGCATTGCGAGAGCTGGCCAAGAATATCGCTCATCGGGCGATTGAGATCGACGTGGACCACCTCACCCTCGCCGGCCTGACGCAGCGCTTCGGGAATATAGCGCGCCGGATTGTTTTCCAGCCGCTCAAGCCAGATGCCGTGACGGTTAATTTTCGCTTTAATATTACGGTCTGCGGAGCAGGAAACGCCCATCCCCACCGGACAAGACGCCCCGTGACGCGGCAGGCGGATCACCCGAATATCATGGGCAAAATACTTACCGCCAAATTGCGCGCCGAGGCCGAGATTTTGCGCTTCTACCAGCAACTCCTGCTCCAGTTGCACATCGCGGAACGCCTGCCCCAATTCATTCCCCTCGTGCGGCAGCCCGTCGTAGTATTTGGTTGACGCCAGCTTGACCGTTTTTAGCGTCGCTTCGGCTGAGGTGCCGCCAATCACAAAGGCAATATGGTATGGCGGACAGGCGGCGGTGCCGAGGGTACGCATTTTGTCGACCAGATAATTTTTCAGTTTGCCCGGCGACAGCAGCGCTTTGGTTTCCTGATAGAGATACGTTTTATTCGCCGAGCCGCCGCCTTTGGCGATGCAGAGAAATTTGTACTCATCGCCGTCGACGCTGTAGAGGTCAATTTGCGCTGGCAGGTTGGTACCGGTGTTGACTTCGGTATACATATCCAGCGCCGCGTTTTGCGAATAACGCAGGTTATCTTCGATGTAGGTGTTATACACCCCGCGAGCCAGCGCCGCCTCATCGCCGCCACCGGTCCACACGCGCTGCCCTTTTTTACCCATAATGATGGCCGTGCCGGTGTCCTGACAGGTCGGCAGAATACCTTTAGCGGCGATTTCAGAGTTGCGCAGGAATTGCAGTGCGACGTACTTGTCGTTTTCGCTGGCATCCGCGTCGCTCAGAATATCGGCGACCTGCTGCTGATGGGCCGGGCGCAGCATAAATGAGGCGTCGTGAAAGGCATGCTGCGTCAGAAGCGTCAGCGCCTGCGGATCGACTTTGAGGATTTCTTGCCCGGCGAAGTGTTCAACAGACACGTAGTCACTACTGAGGAGATAGTATTCGGTTTCATCCTTTGCCAGTGGGAAAGGATCCTGATAACGGAAGGGTTTGTTCGACATTTTGCTCTCACTGATGACTCAATCTGGTTATTTGTATGAGGCAGATATTCCATTTGCCCTGTTCAAAGCGAGTTCGCTTATCCTACACAAGTTTTTAACAAAAACTGAGAGTAATACGACTTTTTAGACCCGAGGGTTACTTCTGCCCGGTTTATTGGTTTAATACCGGGATTAACTCCATTAAATACAGGGCTTGATAATGCAAAAACTCATTAACTCAGTGCAAAACTACGCCTGGGGAAGTCATTCTGCGTTAACGGATCTCTACGGTATCGCCAATCCGCAAAACCTGCCGATGGCAGAGCTGTGGATGGGCGCGCATCCGAAGAGCAGCTCAAAAGTGCAGGACGCCAGCGGAAACGAACGCTCACTGCGCGAGATCATTGACGCCGATAAAGCGTCACTTCTCGGTGAAAGCGTGGCTGCCCGCTTTGGTGAACTGCCGTTTTTGTTTAAAGTGCTTTGCGCCGCGCAGCCGCTTTCAATCCAGGTACATCCCAATAAAAAAGCCTCTGAAGAGGGCTTTGCCAGAGAGAATGCCGCCGGGATCCCGTTGGATGCGGCCGAACGTAATTACAAAGATCCCAACCATAAACCCGAACTGGTTTTCGCCCTTACGCCGTTCCTGGCGATGAATGCGTTCCGCGAGTTTTCAGAAATTGTCTCCCTGCTGCAACCTGTTGCGGGCGCACATACCGCTATCGCACATTTTTTGCAGCAGCCAGATGAAGATCGTCTCAAGCAGCTTTTCGCCAGCCTGCTGGCGCTGGAAGGCGAGGAAAAAAGCCGGGCGCTGGCTATCCTCAAATCGGCTATCGATACTCAGGAAGGAGAGCCGTGGCAGACCATTCGCCTGATCTCTGAGTTTTACCCGGATGACAGCGGCCTTTTCTCACCGCTACTGCTGAATGTGGTGAAGCTCAATCCTGGCGAGGCCATGTTCCTGTTTGCTGAGACACCGCATGCTTACTTGCAGGGTGTAGCGCTGGAAGTCATGGCGAACTCCGATAACGTTCTGCGCGCGGGCCTGACGCCAAAATATATCGATATTCCTGAGCTGGTCGCCAACGTTAAATTCGAGGCTAAACCTGCGGCGGAACTGCTCACCCAGCCGGTGAAAAATGGACAGCAACTCGATTTCCCTATTCCGGTCGATGACTTCGCCTTTTCGCTGCACGATCTGTCGAATCAGGAAAACCTCATTACTCAACACAGCGCCGCGATCCTGTTTTGCGTTGAAGGCGAAGCGGTGTTGCGGAAAGACGAGCAGCAACTGGTGCTCAAGCCCGGCGAGTCGGCTTTTATCAGCAGTGCTGAATCAACCGTCGCCGTCAGCGGAACGGGGCGACTGGCGCGTGTTTACAACAAGCTCAAGTAAGTTGCTGAACTTTTTTGAGAAGTCTTGCTACGCTTAAAGGTAGCCTTGCATGCTTATCGGGCGGGATGTTCCGCCCGTTTTTATTTTTAGGGATAAACGCTATGAAAAAAACTGTGGTTGCTGCCGGAATTATCGTTGCGCTGGGCGTCGTCTGGACGGCGGGTGCCTGGTACACCGGGAAGCAGTTCGAAAATCGTATTGCGACGGTCGTTCAACAGGCCAATGAACAGCTCAAACGTACCGCGCCGGAAGCGAACGTAGAGCTGAGTTACGCTAACTATCAGCGCGGCGTGTTTACCAGTCATCTTGATCTGGTGATTAAACCGGTTGCAGGGGCAACGAGTCCATGGCTGAAGGACGGGCAAAGCGTGGTGTTTAATGAACGCGTTGATCATGGCCCTTTCCCGCTGGCCCAGTTGAAGAAATTCAACCTTATCCCGTCCATGGCGTCAGTTAAAACGACCCTTGCCAATAACGAAGCCTCCAAACCCATTTATGATATTGCCAAAGGCGAGACGCCTTTCGAAGCCAATACCCGTATTGGTTACTCCGGCGACAGCCATTCGGATATCAGCCTGAAACCGCTGAACTATGACAAAGACGGCGAGAAAGTGGCCTTCAGCGGCGGTGACTTCCAGCTGGATGCCGACCGTGAAGGCAATGCCTTCGCCCTCACCGGCGATGCCGAAAGCGGTATGGTTGATGCGGTGAATGAATATAACCAGCGCGTGCGGATGACCTTCAATAAGCTGAAAACCGAAGGCGAAAGTAAGCTCACCTCGTTTGATGAGCGTATTGGTAATCAGAAACTGAGCGTCGAAAAACTCGCTATTTCGGTCGAGGGCAAAGAGCTGGCGGTGCTTGATGGCATGAATATCGTCGGTAAATCCGAACTGGGTAAAGATGGTAAAACCATTGACTCCCAGATTGATTACACCCTCGACAGCCTGAAGCTCCAGAATCAGGATATGGGTAATGGCAAGCTGACGGTGAAAATCGGTCAGATCGACGGTCAGGCATGGCATCAGTTTAGCCAGCAGTACAATGCACAATCCCGTGCGCTGATGGCGCAGCCAGAAGTGGTACAGAACCCGCAGCTTTACCAGCAGAAAATGACCGAAGCGTTTTTCGGCGCGCTGCCGATCCTGCTCAAGGGTGAGCCGGTGATCACCATCGCCCCGCTGAGCTGGAAAAATAGCAAGGGTGAAACCACGTTCAACCTTTCATTGTTCCTCAAAGATCCGGGCCAGGCCACCGAGCCTGCTCAGACGCTGGAGCAGGAAGTGGATCGCAGCGTGAAGTCGCTGGATACTAAACTGGTGATCCCAACCGATATGGCGACCGAGTTTATGACGCAGATCGCCCGTCTGGAAGGGTATCAGAATGAGGAAGCGGCGAAACTGGCGAACCAGCAGGTGAAAGGCCTGGCGGCGATGGGCCAGATGTTCCGCATCACCACCATGGAAGACAACAGTATCACCACCCGCCTGCAATACAGCAACGGTCAGGTGACGCTGAACGGACAGAAAATGCCGCTGACCGATTTTGTTGGCATGTTCGGAATGCCGGATCTGGGTATTCCGGCCCCGCAGTCGGTTAACCCGGCAACACCTGGCGAGCCTGCGACCCCGGCGGTTCCGGCGATCCCCGCCACGCCTGCCGATCCGGCAGTCCCCGTGACGCCGGTGCCACCCGCTGCCCCCGCACCACAACAGTAACGGTTTAGCCCCTCTACGGAGGGGCTAATTTTTGCCCGCCAGCCTCGGTGACATAATCTGATTGCGCAGCGTCGTCGTGCCATTGGCGATACGTTGCAGAATGCGATCGGCGAGGCTCTCGCCCATCTCTCTTGCCGGGGTGATCACCCAACTGATCGGGATATCGTCCAGCGCGCACTCCGGTACGTCGGCAAAAGCCGCCAGCGCCACCTGCTGCTCAAAATAACGTTCGATACCGCTCTCATCACTCTGTTTCCCGGCGCGTAACAGACCAAACCAGGCCCCCATTGCCACGACGCTGTTGTAGCACACAATGGCACTAATAGTCGGATTTTGCCGCAGCAAGACCCCTACCGCTTCGGCCGCCTGTTTTTGGCTGGTTTCGCACTCCACCACCCACTCACTGTGGAACGGTAAACCAAACTTGAGTAACGTCGCGCAGTAACCGCCGACGCGTTCGGCGCGAGTTAGCGAGGCGCTTTGTCCGCCAAGCCAGGCAATACGCTGATGACCGCGCTGAATTAGTTGTTCAGTGATGATTTGCGCGGCCTGCATATTATCCGGGCGGATGAGATCCACTTCATCCAGATGGCTGGCCCGGGAGGCAAACACCAGCGGAATACCCGCCTCGTCTGCGGCCTGGCGCAGTTCGGTTCCCCGCGCCAGCGGACCGGCAATAATGACCCCATCCACGCCCTGAGAAATAAGCATCTCGAGGCGTTGCAGCATCCATTCACCGTCGCCGCCGCTCTGCGTCAGGAAGACCATTCGCCCTTGCGACTCAAGCCTTGCGGTGATCCCGGCGGTCAGTTCGGCATAAAATGGCGCGCAAATATCCCTGACAATCAACCCTATCACCCCGCTGTGCCCGCCTCTGAGCGAAGCCGCCTGGCGGTTGCGCACGAAGCCCAGATGCTCAATCGCCTGATTGACCCGTTCACCGGTCGCAGACGATATTCGCCCTTTCCCGCTCAGGACCAACGAGACCGTGCTGACGGAAACGCCCGCCACCTGCGCAACATCGCTGATCGTAATTTTTTTTGCGATTGTCATCTGATTATCCATTTTTCTTCGACTGACAGGTAAAACGTTTTATCCATCATTCTGTCATCAGAACACTATATTGGTCTCATAGTGTGATAGAAATCTCACTAAAATTTGATAAAACGCTTTATCTTGCCGCTACGTTTTGATTATGACATTGACAAGGAGTCATCAATGAATTCAAAAGCACCAGCAAAAATCACGCTGTGGGAGTTTTTCCAGCAGCTCGGCAAAACCTTTATGTTACCCGTGGCGCTACTTTCTTTCTGTGGGATCATGATGGGGATTGGCAGTTCCCTGAGCAGTCATGATGTCACCACCCTTCTGCCATGGCTGGATAACCCTTTTCTACAGGCTATTTTTGGCTGGATGAGCAAAGTTGGCTCATTTGCTTTCAGCTTTCTACCGGTGATGTTCTGTATTGCCATCCCGTTGGGGCTGGCGCGTGATAATAAAGGCGTGGCGGCTTTTTCCGGGTTTGTCGGCTATGCGGTAATGAACCTTGCCGTTAACTTCTGGCTAACCGCAAAAGGCATTTTACCGACGACGGATACCGCTATTTTAAAAGCAAATAACATCCAGATGATTTTGGGCATTCAGTCGATTGATACCGGGATCCTCGGGGCAGTGATTGCCGGGATCATCGTCTGGATATTGCACGAACGTTTTCACACCATCCGCCTGCCGGATGCGCTGGCCTTCTTTGGCGGCACACGTTTTGTGCCGATTATTACCTCGGTAGTGCTGGGCCTGGTCGGCCTGGCGATCCCGCTTATCTGGCCAGTATTCGCCATGGGTATCAATGCGCTGGGTTACGCTATCAATAGCGCGGGCGATTTTGGTCCGATGATTTTTGGTACTGGCGAACGCCTGCTGCTGCCTTTTGGGTTACATCATATTCTGGTGGCGCTGATCCGCTTTACCGAAGCAGGCGGTACCCTGGATGTCTGTGGTCACAGCGTGAGCGGTGCGTTAACCATCTTTCAGGCGCAGCTAGGTTGCAGCGAAACCCACGGGTTTGCCGAGAGTGCCACTCGCTTCCTGTCGCAGGGCAAAATGCCCTCTTTCCTCGGCGGTCTGCCGGGTGCGGCGCTGGCGATGTATCACTGCGCGCGCCCGGAAAATCGGCCTAAAGTTAAAGGGCTGCTCATTTCAGGCGTGGTCGCCTGCGTGGTCGGCGGCACGACTGAACCGCTTGAATTCCTGTTCCTGTTCGTAGCGCCGGTGCTATATGTGATCCATGCTCTGCTCACCGGGTTGGGCTTCACCATCATGGCGGTGCTCGGCGTGACCATCGGTAATACCGACGGTAATATCATCGACTTCGTGGTCTTTGGTATGCTGCACGGGCTGGCTACCCGCTGGTATATGGTGCCGGTAGTTGCGGTGATCTGGTTTGTGGCCTATTACACCATCTTCCGCTTTGCGATTGTGCGCTTTAATATCAAAACGCCTGGACGTGAAGTTGATACCACCAGCCCGCTGGAAAAAGCCGTCGCTGGCGTCACGGGTAAATCCGGGTACAACGTCCCTGCCATCCTGGCCGCGCTGGGCGGTGCAGAAAACATCATCTCGCTGGATAACTGTATTACCCGTCTGCGTCTGTCGGTGCAGGATATGAGTAAAGTTGACAGCGCGGCGTTAAAAAACCTGCGCGCTATTGGGGTGGTGCAGCTTAACCAGCATAATCTTCAGGTCGTGATTGGGCCTCAGGTGCAGTCGGTCAAAGATGAAATGGCGACGCTCATGAATACGGTTCAGGCCTAAAATACACTTTCCCCCTTTGCTCCAAAGGGGGAAAATCAGCCTTCGATTTAAAGATAAGGACGCTGACATGTTTGACTTTTCAACCCCGGTGGACAGACACGGTACCTGGTGTACGCAATGGGACTACGTCGCCGACCGCTTCGGCGCAGCCGATCTGCTGCCTTTTACCATTTCCGATATGGATTTTGCCACCGCACCCTGCATTCTTGACGCGCTGCGCACACGGCTCGACCACGGCGTGCTGGGTTACAGCCGCTGGAAAAACGACGACTTTGTAGCGGCTGTCGCGCACTGGTACGCTACCCGGTTTAACAGCCGGATCGATACGCAGCAACTGGTGTACGGCCCCTCCGTGATTTATATGGTCGCCGAGATGATCCGCCAGTGGTCCGCCCCCGGCGACGGGGTGGTGGTGCACACTCCCGCCTACGATGCGTTCTACAAGACCATTGAGAGTAATCAGCGACACGTGGTGGCGGTTCCGCTGCGTAAAGAGCATAACGACTGGCAATGTGATTTCGCCCAGCTTGAGCAGGCGCTGGCACAACCGCAGAACACCATTATGCTGCTGTGTAGCCCGCAGAACCCCAGCGGAAAAGTCTGGACGCTCGAAGAACTGACCACCATGGCGCAGCTGTGTGAGAAACACAACGTGGCGGTGATCAGCGATGAAATCCACATGGATATGATTTGGGGAGCGCATCGGCATATTCCGTGGTGCGAGGTGGCACGCAGCCGCTGGGCGCTGTTAACGTCCGCTTCAAAAAGCTTTAATATTCCGGCGCTGACCGGCGCTTATGGGCTTATCGGTGAAGACACGTCGCGCGGGGCCTATCTCAACGCGCTAAAAAATCGCGATGCGCTCTCTTCCCCGTCGGTGCCGGCACTGGTGGCGCACATTGCCGCCTATCAGCAGGGCGCGCCGTGGCTGGATGCCTTACGCGACTATTTACAGGGTAATTTGCGCTATATTGCCGATGCGCTAAACGGCGCATTCCCCGAGCTTAGCTGGCAGCCGCCACACTCTACCTATCTTGCCTGGATCGACCTGAGCCCGCTTGACGTGGATCAGCATGCGCTGCAAAAGACGCTGATCGAGCAGCAAAAAGTCGCCATCATGCCCGGTTACACCTATGGTGTTGAGGGCAACGATTTTATACGCCTCAATGCGGGCTGTCCGCGCAGCAAGCTGGAACAAGGGGTTGAGCGTCTCATTGCCGGGATCCGCTCATTACGTTGACGTTTTTGCGCAAGAGAGAAATCTGTTGCGCAAAATAGCTTTTTTCCCGCATTTGTTTTTATAATGGATCGCACTTTACATACTGGATTTCTGAACGTTTTGAAAAACAAAGATAATCTTTTTATTCAAACGTTTAGAAACAAATGCATATCAACATTATCGGCCATTAACCGACATTTATCTGTCCCTGAACGTGCCCCTTTTTAGCGTTATGCCCCCAAGATGCCCCTGTTCGTAAGCCTCAGTTTCTTATGGATTGAGACTACACGAGAGCTCACATACAAAATTGCATTTTGTTGATTATCATCCAGTTATGTACGAGTGACCTCATCACTTTGCGAACTGCGAATGACGATGAAACTGGAGCAAGAGCAATGATACTGGTTATTACACCATTGGCACGAGCGCAGGCTCTGCCAATCTCGGCCGCCATCCTCTTTCGCCACTGTGCTCCGGAAAGTTAATCGATGCGGCGCAATCCTCAAATAGGAATTGCTCAAAAATAAGCCTGAGCGACTTAAACACATCTGGAAGATACGATCTAAAAGGCTGATATGTGGCTAGTTAAGGATTTACTATCGACCCCTTGGGGACAGGATGTTAAACTTAATCCCTTCCAGATTAAACTGATTTCTCAAATGATACAGTTATTTAGTCGATATATTTCAGTTGGTGTTATAAACACAGGCCTGCACTGGGTATGCTTCGGTGCATTGGTTCATTTTCTCGGAGCAACTCAGGCTGTTTCCAATGTTGTTGCGTTCTGCGTAGCAGTCACATTCAGTTTCTTTGCTAATGCAAAGTGGACATTCAAATCACAAGCTACACCATGGAGATATAGCGCATTTGTTTTATTCATGGGTGCAATAGCAGCGATAACTGGGCATATTGCTGACCTGCTTCGTGCGCCACCCTTCATTACCCTTATTTTATTTTCGGGCTTTAGCTTGATTATCGGTTTTGTCTATTCAAAATTCATTGTTTTTAGGGATGCAAAATGAAAATTTCCCTGGTTGTTCCAGTTTTCAACGAAGAAGATACGATACCTATTTTCTACAAAAACGTACGGGAGTTTGAAGAATTAAAACAGTACGAGGTTGAGATATTGTTCATCAATGACGGGAGTAAAGATGCTACTGAATCTATTATAAATGCTCTTGCAGTTTCCGATCATCTTGTCGTCCCGCTATCATTTACCCGCAATTTTGGTAAAGAGCCAGCCCTATTTGCTGGGCTTGATCATGCTACGGGGGATGCCATAATCCCAATAGATGTTGACCTCCAAGACCCTATCGAGGTAATCCCCCATCTGATAGATAAATGGAAGGCTGGCGCAGATATGGTTCTGGCTAAGCGCTCAGATCGCTCAACTGATGGACGATTAAAGAGAAAGACAGCCGAATGGTTTTATAAATTACATAATAAGATAAGCAACCCCAGGATCGAGGAAAATGTCGGCGATTTCCGGCTTATGTCCCGTGAAATAGTAGAAAATATCAAGTTGCTGCCAGAAAGAAACCTTTTCATGAAAGGGATATTGTCATGGGTTGGTGGTCGTACTGACGTTGTCGAATATGTGCGCGCAGAACGAGTAGCGGGCGACTCCAAATTTAATGGCTGGAAATTGTGGAATCTGGCTCTGGAAGGAATTACCAGTTTCTCAACCTTTCCTCTTCGCATGTGGACATACATTGGACTCATCGTTGCGGGACTGTCATTTATATATGGCGCATGGATGATTTTAAACACTTTAGTCTTTGGGAATCCTGTTCAAGGATACCCTTCAATTATTGTATCGATATTGTTTTTAGGTGGCATTCAACTCATCGGCATTGGAGTTCTTGGTGAGTATATTGGCAGGATTTATATAGAATGCAAAGAAAGGCCGAAATATATAATAAAAAATCCAAAGGAGACCAAACGTGTTCAGTAATAAGTTAAAAATCGGCATCACAGGCTTAATCGTTTTCGCGATAATATTAATTCCATCAATGCGTATACCAATGCATTCAGATGATTATTTTTATTATTTTTTAGGGAACTCTCCTCAGGAAATGTATGACCACTATTTGATTTGGTCTGGTAGAGTTTTGGCTAACGCAATAAGCTCAACCCTTCTTTACAATTTCAGCCATACCACTATTGAAATAATCAATTCAATAGCATTTCTTGCGCTTTGCTTCTTCATTTCATTTATACCAATTGTCGTAAGCAAGGAAAGAAATAAATATCATCCATTCATGTTGATATTCGTTTTCTTAACCTATTGGGTTTCAAATCCAAAACTGGGAGAGACATCATTTTGGATAGTTGGCTCAGCCAATTATTTATGGACAAACATGTTCATAGGAATTTACATAATCTCTATGTTCAGCGCACATAAAACAAATAATAAAATCTACTATTTACTTACGTTTGCTTTAGGTGTTATCGCTGGATGTTCAAATGAAAACACTTCAATTATTGTAGCGCTGCTTAGCATTGTTCTTGTTATATTTGAAAAAAATAAAATATCCCTTACATTAGGTCTTATTGGCTCTATTATCGGTACGGCCATACTTCTTTTATCACCTGGAACAAGAAACAGAGCGACACTTTACACAGAATGGAACCACACATCTTTCTTAGATAAATTCTTTACACATTTCTATGAAAGATTTCCAGGTTCAGTCGAGGCGTACTGGTTTGCATTACTAATGATGTTTGTAGTGCTACTATTTGCATCCACTAATAAGACAATAAGTAAGCGGACTCTTAATTATTCGCTTTTTTTCTTAGTATGCGCTTTGCTGTCTAATGCAGCATTCGTTGGTTCTCCAGCTTTCCCTGAACGATCAATGAATGGCGGACTATGCTTTTTATTAATATCGGCTTCATTCATTGTTTCAGATATTTGCCAGTGCAATAATAAAATCACTAAATCATGCATATCAATAGTTATGGCTGGGTTACTATTTTACTTTATACCCTCATATTATTGGTTTGTTAATGCTGTCAACAGCAACTGGGAGCAAGATAAAATTCGTCAGCAAGTTATATCAAATGCAAAAAAGCAAGGCGCACAAGAAATTTACATCCCCGATTTCTACTTTACGACTCTCGCCAAGCAAAGCGATATGCTGGATACATATCAAAATGAAAAAATGAACGAATATTTTAAGGTAAAAAACCTTATTAAATACAGCGTGCCTTTTGACTACTCACACATTTCTACAGGTGAATACATACCTGCTTCATATGAATTAGCAGATGGCATCTCACTTACGGCTATTAAATTCTATAAAGAGGTAAATAGATTTAGTATTAGCAATAAAATGCTAATGAAGTTTAGCTTGAAAGAAACACCTCAGTCTATACTTGGTGACCATAAGAAATTATCATTAAATATTGAATGCCAGACCCAAAAGGGCAATTCAAAAACAGATGAAAAATTTGAACTATCGCAGATCGGTGATTACTTTTACTCTAGCGTTGATATACACGGGTGCAATAAAAAAAATACAAGTAAAATTAGCATAGTCATGCTGGATAATATATCCAAAGAAGAAATATCTCGTATAAAAATAAAGTGACCGCCCTCACAGCCCCATTGCGGGGCTGTATTTAAAATCGTTATAGTTAACATTTCTCTCTGTGATTTTAGTTATCTCCATTCCCCCGTCTGTTAAAGTGTATTACAGGAGTAAGTATCTTTGATACAGACAGTTATGTCATCTGTATTTCAGGGGAACTTGCACAGTCACGCATTTTAATGTCTTTTCGTCATACACGGACACCCTTCAGTTTTAATGATGGCTAGCTATATTACATGAATATCAGAAGCTTTCTTCATTCCCAATATGAAAAGTTGAGATGGTATACTCGCAGCAACGTTAGCCGTCATATCTGAAATTTCCTTTGCTTCGGGCGCAGCAATCTGCTCAGGCTAAGTTTGCGCAGCATTGTGTTCAGTATGGCATAACTTCGTTTAAAGGATGAAGAATGAAGAATGAAGAATGAATTTAAGGTATGGCATTGATTAGTTTAAGGCCAAGAAATAATTTGAGCTTTGAGGGAGTTAACTGTTTTTGCAGGTCAGGGATTAAGTCCTGCTGTGCCTGTAGTGCCAGAGTAAGTTTGCGATCATGGCGATCGGTTCAGGGGTGTAGGCTTTCAGCGGGTCCGGTTCGTACTCTTTCTCCAGTCCATGACCCGAAATACATTCCGGACTAACGGCCTTCAGGTCGTTAGCGATAAAGCTCAGCATCTCGGCGACTCGGGGATAACGTCACCTCGGGCCCTCATTTTAAATGTCGCAGTGGCCTAGTACATCACCTCATTTAGCGCCACCAGCCTGTCACACTGCGTGTTATTCTTGATATCTTTCTTCAGTCCCAAGTCTGACGTTGACGTGGTGTTCAAAGAGCCGACCGCAGTATTATCAACGTAAAGGATCATCCTTGCCCATCCCAACCAAAACAGTAGTTGTTAGCACCTGAAGCACTACTATGGTAGCCATAATTTATCCTATGTCGTAAATGAAAGCGTTAATATAAAAGCAGTCTCTGAATTCGAATGGATAGGCGACGTCAGAACTACCTAATAATCCTGTACGGGCCAAAGAGTGATCTTTAATTGTAAGGGTGGCGGGTACTCCCCAGGCACCCAATTGCCAGTCGCCGAGAGCGTGTTAAAGTTGATATTGATCCGAATTACAAGATTCATCGTGGTAACTTCTGGTGCGATTATCTTTCCTCCAGACTTCTCCTTTCACATTCTTAGGTGCATGATTTATCCAGCATTTCTAACAGGTTAGCAATGTGATGTATAATGGATCGCACTTTACTTAAAAAAAGAGTGCGATCATGATTGATACAACCCTCCCATTGACCGATATTCACCGCCATCTGGATGGCAACATTCGCGCCCAAACTATTCTTGACCTCGGTCGCCAGTACAATCTCAAGCTTCCCGCCGATACGCTTAGCGCGCTTATTCCGCATGTGCAGGTCACCCGTAATGAGCCAGACCTGGTCAGTTTTCTGGCAAAACTCGACTGGGGCGTGAAAGTCCTTGCCTCGCTGGAGGCCTGCCGCCGTGTGGCGTATGAAAATATGGAGGATGCGGCCCACAACGGTCTGCACTATGTCGAGTTACGTTTCTCACCTGGCTATATGGCGATGGAGCATAACCTGCCGATAGAGGGTGTCGTTGAAGCCGTGATTGCAGGCGTTCGTGAAGGCAGCCGTGATTTTGGCGTGGAGGCCCGCCTGATTGGCATTATGAGCCGCACCTTTGGCGAAGCGGCGTGTCAGCAGGAGCTTGAGGCATTGCTGGCGCACCGCGACGGTATTACGGCACTGGACCTGGCGGGCGATGAACTGGGTTTTCCGGGGTCGTTATTCCTGAGTCATTTTAACCGCGCGCGCGATGCCGGCTGGCATATCACCGTCCACGCCGGGGAAGCGGCTGGTCCGGAAAGTATCTGGCAGGCGATTCGCGAACTGGGCGCTGAGCGTATTGGTCACGGGGTTAAAGCGGTTGAAGATCCGGCGCTCATGGAATTTTTACGTGAGCAGCGGATCGGCATCGAGTCCTGTTTGACCTCTAACATTCAGACCAGCACCGTGGCGAGCCTCGCTCACCATCCCCTGAAAACGTTCCTCGAACAGGGCGTGCTGGCAACGCTTAATACCGACGATCCGGCGGTGCAAGGCGTGGATATCATTCATGAGTATACGGTGGCAGCCCCTGCCGCCGGTCTGAGCCCGCAGCAAATCCGCCAGGCGCAAATTAACGGCCTGGAAATTGCCTTTCTGACGCCGCAGGAAAAGGCAGCATTGATTCAGCGCGTCGCACAACGCTAATGAATATCCCGCTCATCAACGTGATGAGCGGGAAACGGTTATGCCAGATTCACCGTGGCACGTTGTTTTGAGGATTCGATCCCACGTTCAATCAGTTCCATAATCTGAATGGCCTGGCTGGCGGGAACCGGATTCTCACCGTGACCGTTCAGCGCATCACGGATCGCCGCATAATAAGCCGGATAGTTACCCGGGCTGGTCAGCAGCGGCGCGGCTTCCACCCGATCTTCTCCTGTTGCCTGCGTCAGTACGCCGTCACGCATATCATAGCCCCAGTCTTCCTGCGGCAGACGCTCCCCGTTTTTCAGCCGCTCTTCCTGCGGATCGAGACCATACTTGATGTAGCTGCCGCGCGAACCGTGAATGATATAACGCGCGGTCTCAGCGGCGGCCAGCAGCGTACCATGCAGAACCACGCGCCGCTGCGGGTAGCTGAGGATAGCATGAAAATAGTCGGTGGACTGGGCACCCGGACGAAGCTGGGCTAAATCGACGGTCATGCTGACCGGCAGGCCAAATAAATTGACAGCCTGATCCAACAGATGCGGCCCTAAGTCATACCAGATACCGCTGCCCGGGCCACCCTGTTCGCGCCAGCGATTGCGCACCTGCGGGCGATAGCGATCAAAATGGGATTCAAACCACGCCACTTCTCCCAGCGTGCCTTCTGCGAGCAGTGCTTTAACGGTCAGGAAATCGCTGTCCCAGCGACGGTTATGAAACACCGACAGCAGCCGTCCCAGACTTTTTGCCAGCGTATCCAGCTCGCGCGCTTGTGACAACGTCACGGTAAAGGGCTTATCCACCACCACATGTTTGCCCGCTTCCAGCGCCGCTTTTGCCAGCGGGAAATGGGTGTCATTCGGCGTGGGGATCACAATCAGATCAATAGAGGGGTCATTGAAGAGGTGCTTCGGCTCGGAAACGACCTTTACTCCCGGCCAGTCGGCTTTAACTTTACTTTCATCGCTACTGGAGACGACCGCCAGTTCCAGTCCCGGAGTGCCGTCAATGAGCGGTGCATGAAATGTCTTACTGGCATAACCGTAACCAATTAATCCAACGCGTAAACTGTCACTCATCTTATAGCCCTCTTTTTTACCAGCCCCTATTTCACCCTATCTTTCCTGCCGCCACAACACATTAATAACACCACGTAACGTTTGAGTTTTCATCATTGTTACCGACAAATAACCCCGCAATTCATGTGACATAAATTAAATCGGGTCACGACTTGCTGTCCTCCTGCGTGCCAGGTAGCATTTACCGACATTTTTAATTGGGTTTATAAGATTATGTCGTCTCCTTTTTCACGCATCCTTGAAATGGCCGGTTGGGCTGTCGTGGGCCTTACCGTACTTTTACTCATCGCCGCGAATCATATCGACAACTACGAACCACCGCAGACGGATACACCGTCACTGCATAAATAATATCGTCCTGGAAAGTGATCCGGCTCGCAATGCTGCAACCGGTTTCTGAAACCGGTTGCATACCCTCAATCGCTCTTCTTACACTGTTGTTTTTAACGAACAGGAGATGAGCATGGCTGCTTTTCCGGACAATTTTCTGTGGGGCGCGGCGACGGCGGCGTACCAGGTTGAAGGCGCACATGATAAAGACGGCAAAGGCCCGTCTATCTGGGACATTTTTTCACATCAACCCGGCACGACTTATCAGGATACCAACGGTGACGTCGCCGTCGATCACTACCACCGTTTCCGCGAGGATGTGGCGTTAATGGCGGAGATGGGGCTGCAAAGCTACCGTTTTTCCGTATCCTGGCCGCGCCTGCTGCCCAACGGGCGTGGCGAGATTAATGAAGCCGGGGTGAAATTCTACAGCGATCTGATCGATGAACTGCTGGCGCATAATATCGAGCCTATGCTGACGCTTTACCACTGGGATCTTCCTCAGGCCTTGCAGGATGAGGGCGGCTGGGAGTCCCGCGCGACGGCGGAGGCCTTTGTTGAGTATGCGCGTCTGTGCTACGAGCGCTTTGGCGACAGAGTTAAACTGTGGGCCACCTTTAATGAAACGATTGTGTTCATCGGCCATGGCTACATCACCGGCAGCCATCCCCCTTCCGTTAACGATCCCGCCCGCGCGATTCAGTCCTGTCACCACGTTTTTATTGCTCATGCCATGGCGGTCCGCGCGTTTCGCGAAAGCGGCATTAACGGTGAAATCGGCTTTGTTAACGTCCTTCAGCCGCATACTCCGTTAACGCAGAGCCCTGAAGACATTGCCGCCACCGAATTGGCCGATGCCATTCATACGCACTGGTTTTACGATCCGATCCTTAAAGGCGCTTATCCCGACGAACTGCTCCAGCAAACTCAGCAGCTGTGGGGCGTTCCACAATGCGCCCCTGACGATATGGCGCTGCTGCGTGATAACCGCTGCGATTTTATTGGTCTCAATTATTATCGGCGTGAAACCGTGGCGGCGAATCCGCACGAAACGCGCACCCAGGCGAATCACAGCAGTGAACGCCAGAGCGGCGGCGAGTTCGGCTTTAAGGGGTTGTTTAAATTCGTTCGCAACCCAGAAGGGGTTTATACCGACTGGGACTGGGAGATTTGGCCGCAGGGATTAACCGACGGCATTATGATGATAAAAGCGCGCTATGGCGATATTCCGATTTACATCACCGAAAATGGTCTGGGCGCGAAAGACCCTGTTGTCGACGGTGAAGTGCTCGATGACCCGCGTATTGACTATTTGCGCATGCATATCGACGCGCTGGAAAAGGCTATCAAGGCCGGTGCCGATGTTCGTGGCTATTATCCGTGGTCGTTTATCGATCTGTTGAGCTGGCTGAACGGTTATAAAAAACAGTACGGCTTTGTTTATGTCGATCATAGCCAGGATTTAGCACGCAAACGCAAAAAGAGTTACTACTGGTATCAGAACGTGATTGCCAGCCACGGCGAACAGCGTTAATCTTCTCTTCGCAGGTGCCCTTCGGCACCTGCTATATCTGATGGATATGCTTTACATCCCTTTTAAGTAAACCAGAAATTATTCGTGTTTTTGCTTTTACCTTGTATGGTTTAAATAACGTGTGCGGCATTCAGCCCTGGGAAGCGTCGCTTCCAGCGATGGCTGATAAGCATAGTACGGGTAAAAGCACGGCCCTTGATGCATATCCTGATGTGATAAGTCTAAATTCATATAATTATTCTCATTATAAAATGGACCCACTTAATATGACCGTTCAGGACTACTTATTAAAGTTTCGTAAAATCAGCTCCCTTGAAAGCCTGGAAAAACTGTTTGACCACCTCAACTATAACCTGACCGACGAGGCCGAAATCATCAATATGTACCGGGCTGCCGACCACCGTCGTGCCGAGCTGGTGTCAGGTGGTAAATTGTTCGATATCGGTCAGGTTCCAAAGACCGTCTGGCGATACGTGCAATAAAGTCTGTAAATAATAGCGCCAGTTGTTTTATACTTCCCGCCCGGTCGTAGACCTCTTTTCTGGCGCTAATTTCTGGAGTGGGCATGTCTGTAAAATCCGGTGAACGTATTGGCGGCTGGCTGCTGGCACCTTTAGCCTGGCTGCTGCTGGCCTTATTCAGCGCGTCGCTATCGTTGTTGATTTATGCAGGTGCGCTAATGACACCAGAAATGTTGGCGTCGCTGAAGACGCAAAGCAGCAGCTATGTCACCCTGTGGGCTATCTCCTGCGCGTTCGCCGTCGCCATGTGGTTTTATACGCTGTGGTTAACCATCGCCTTTTTCAAACGCCGTAAATCAGTGCCGAAGCACTATATTGTCTGGCTACTGATCTCCGTGGTATTGGCGATCAAGGCCTTTGCTTTCGCCCCGGTCTCCGACGCGCTGGCAATCAGGCAACTGCTGTTCCCTCTTCTTGCGGCTGCGCTACTGGCCCCCTATTTCAGACGATCGCAGCGGGTAAAAAGCACTTTCGTCAATCCGTAATAACCCTACAGTTATCCTGTTGTCGCCTGGTCTGGTTTGACCGATAATAGACGGCTTTTTTTGTTTCAGGTCGAATAATGACTGACTATTTATTGCTATTTGTTGGAACAGTCCTGGTAAACAACTTCGTCCTGGTGAAGTTTCTGGGCCTGTGCCCCTTTATGGGGGTCTCTAAAAAGCTGGAAACAGCGATGGGTATGGGACTGGCCACCACCTTTGTGATGACGCTGGCGTCTGTCTGTGCGTGGCTGATTGATAACTGGATCCTCATTCCGCTGGATTTAGTCTATCTGCGTACCCTGGCCTTTATCCTGGTCATTGCCGTGGTTGTGCAGTTTACCGAGATGGTAGTGCGCAAAACCAGCCCGGCGCTGTATCGCCTGCTGGGTATTTTTCTGCCGCTGATCACCACTAACTGCGCGGTGCTCGGCGTCGCCCTGTTGAATATTAATCTCGGGCATAACTTTCTTCAGTCGGCGCTGTACGGCTTTTCGGCCGCGGCGGGTTTCTCGCTGGTGATGGTCCTGTTCGCCGCCATTCGCGAGCGCCTGGCAGTGGCCAACGTGCCCGCGCCGTTTCGCGGCAACGCTATCGCTCTGATTACCGCAGGGCTGATGTCACTGGCCTTCATGGGCTTTAGCGGTCTGGTGAAACTGTGATGACGGCGATCTGGATAGCGATTGCGGCGCTCGGCATTCTCGGGCTGATTTTTGGTATTCTGTTGGGCTACGCCTCCCGTCGCTTTGCGGTTGAGGAAGATCCGATTGTTGAAAAAATTGATGCCATTTTACCCCAGAGCCAGTGCGGACAGTGTGGTTTTCCCGGCTGTCGCCCCTACGCTGAGGCGGTAGGTCGCAACGGCGAGAGCATCAATAAATGTGCGCCCGGTGGCGAAGCGGTGATGCTAAAAATAGCCACCTTGCTTAACGTTGACCCGCAACCGATAGAGGGCGATGCGCAGACGCTTGAGCCGGTTCGGATGCTGGCGGTTATTGATGAAAATAATTGCATTGGTTGCACCAAATGCATTCAGGCCTGCCCGGTTGACGCCATTATTGGCGCAACCCGCGCAATGCATACCGTGATGAACGACCTGTGCACCGGCTGTAATCTGTGTGTGGATCCCTGCCCGACGCAGTGTATTACCCTGCAACCGGCAGCCACCACCACTGAAAACTGGAAATGGGATTTACAGACCATCCCCGTCCGTATCATTCCTGTGGAACACCATGTTTAAACTATTTTCTGCCTTCAGAAAGGACAAGATTTGGGATTTCAACGGCGGTATCCATCCGCCGGAAATGAAAACTCAGTCCAGCGTGACGCCGCTGCGTCAAGTGCCGCTGGCGCAGCGCTTTGTTATTCCACTGAAGCAGCACATCGGTGCTGAGGGCGAGTTGTGCGTGAAGGCAGGCGATTATGTCCTGCGTGGTCAGCCGTTGACCCGCGGCTGGGGACGTATGCTGCCTGTACATGCACCCACGTCTGGCGTGGTATCGGCGATTGCCCCCCACTCTACCGCGCATCCTTCCGCGCTGGCTGAATTAAGCGTCATTATCGATGCCGATGGCGAAGACCGCTGGATAGATCGTGACGGCTGGCAAGACTATCACAGTAAAAGCCGTGACGAGCTGATCGAGCGAATTCATCAATACGGCGTGGCAGGGTTAGGCGGTGCCGGTTTCCCTACCGGCAGTAAACTGCGCGGCGGCGGCGATAAAATCGAAACGCTGATTATTAATGCGGCCGAGTGCGAACCCTATATTACTGCTGACGATCGGCTGATGCAGGAGTGCGCCGCGCAAATTATCGAAGGCGTGCGCATCCTCGCGCATATTTTACAGCCCCGGCAGGTGTTGATCGGCATTGAAGATAACAAGCCGCAGGCTATTTCCATGCTGCGTGCAGTACTGGCAGATGCGCACGATATTGCTCTGCGGGTGATCCCCACCAAATACCCTTCCGGGGGGGCTAAACAGCTTACGCAAATCCTGACCGGTAAACAGGTACCGCATGGCGGCCGCTCATCTGATATTGGCGTGTTAATGCAAAACGTCGGTACCGCCTATGCAATTAAACGGGCGATTATTGACGGTGAGCCACTGACGGAGCGCGTGGTCACCCTGACCGGGGAAGCCGTTGCCAGACCGGGTAACGTCTGGGTGCGACTGGGTACCCCTGTGCGTCATTTGCTGGAGTTCGCTGGTTTTTGCCCCTCCTCCGAACAGATGGTCATTATGGGCGGCCCCCTGATGGGCTTTACCCTTCCGTGGCTGGATGTGCCGGTGGTCAAAATTACTAACTGCCTGCTCGCGCCGTCCGTTAATGAAATGGGTGAGCAACAGGAAGAAAAAGGCTGTATCCGCTGTAGCGCCTGCGCCGATGCCTGTCCTGCCGATCTTCTGCCACAACAGCTGTACTGGTTCAGTAAAGGTCAGCAGCATGATAAGGCCACGGCGCACAATCTTCAGGATTGTATTGAATGCGGTGCCTGTGCCTGGGTTTGTCCAAGTAATATACCGCTGGTGCAGTATTTCCGTCAGGAAAAGGCCGAAATTTACGCTATCAGCCTTGAGGATAAACGGGCGGCCGAAGCCAAAGCTCGCTTTGAAGCGCGTCAGGCGCGCCTTGAGCGGGAGAAAGTGGCGCGCCAGGAGCGTCACAAGCGCTCGGCCGTACAGCCTGCCGCGCAGGATCAGGATGCGATTCAGGCGGCTATCGCCAGGGTGCGGGAAAAACAGCAGGCAGCAGGCCAGCCGGTCGTCGTTCAGGCCGGGGAAACACCGGATAATCGCGAGGTTATTGCCGCGCGTGAGGCCCGCAAAGCGCAGGCTCGCGCGCTTAAGGCTGAAAAAGTTCAGCAGACGGAGCACGCTGTAGAGGCTTCCGACCCGCGCAAAGCCGCCGTTGAAGCGGCGATTGCCCGCGCTAAAGCCCGCAAAGCGGAACAGCAGACGCAGAGTGAGGCGGTTTCAGCGCCAGCCGACCCGCGTAAAGCTGCCGTCGAAGCGGCGATTGCCCGCGCCAAAGCCCGCAAAGCGGAACAGCAGACGCAGAGTGAGGCGGTGTCAGCGCCAGTCGATCCACGCAAAGCTGCCGTCGAAGCCGCTATTGCCCGCGCCAAAGCCCGCAAAGCGGAACAGCAGACGCAGAGTGAGGCGGTTTCAGCGCCAGCCGATCCGCGTAAAGCTGCCGTCGAAGCGGCGATTGCCCGCGCCAAAGCCCGTAAGCTTCAGCAGCAGGCCACTGCCCCCGCGACCAGCGACGATCCGCGTAAGGCGGCAGTGGCAGCCGCTATCGCCCGCGTTCAGGCACGAAAATCAGCACAGCAGGCCGTTAACGAGGATTAAATGGTTTTCAGAATTGCAAGTTCTCCCTATACCCATAATCAGCGCCAGACATCACGCATTATGATGCTGGTGCTGCTGGCGACCCTGCCGGGCATCGCCGCGCAGCTCTGGTTTTTTGGCTGGGGAACATTAATCCAGCTGATCCTCGCCAGCGTGTCAGCCTGGGGCGCGGAAGCCATCGTGCTTAAATTGCGCAAACAGTCTGTCGGCGGCATTCTGGCTGATAATTCAGCGTGGCTGACCGGCGTATTGCTGGCTATCAGCATCCCGCCGCTTGCACCATGGTGGATGGTGGTGCTGGGCACCGTTTTTGCCGTCATCATCGCCAAACAGCTGTATGGTGGCCTCGGACATAACCCGTTTAACCCGGCAATGATTGGCTATGTGGTGCTGCTGATTTCCTTTCCGGTTCAAATGACGTCATGGTTACCGCCGCAGGACATCGCTGCCAGAACGCCCGATATTGTTGAGGTGTTACAGGTTATTTTTAGCGGCCATACCGCCGCGGGTTATGACATGAATGCCCTGCGTCTTGGCATCGACGGCATTAGTCAGGCGACGCCGCTGGATACCTTTAAAACCTCGCTACATGCCGGACATGATGTGACGCAGATTATGCAGTCCACGATTTATCAGGGCGCCTTCGCAGGCGTTGGCTGGCAGTGGGTGAATCTGGCGTTTCTGGCCGGTGGTCTGTTTTTACTGTGGCAAAAAGCGATTCGCTGGCATATCCCGCTGAGCTTTATTGTAAGCCTTGCCGTGTGTTCTACGCTCGGCTGGCTCTTTGCCCCCGATCATCTGGCGTCACCGTCCATTCACCTGTTCTCAGGCGCGACGATGTTAGGGGCCTTCTTTATTTTGACCGATCCGGTTACTGCCTCCACCACCAATCGCGGCAGGCTGATTTTTGGTGCGCTGGCGGGGCTTCTCGTCTGGCTTATCCGCAGTTTCGGCGGCTATCCTGATGGCGTGGCGTTTGCGGTGCTGCTGGCCAATATTACCGTGCCGCTGATTGATTACTACACGCGTCCCCGCGTTTACGGTCATCGCTGAGGAAAGAACATGCTGAAGACTATGCGTAAACATGGCGTCACGCTGGCGCTGTTCGCCGTGGGCACCACGGGGCTAACGGCGGCCATCGATCAGGTAACAAAAACTACTATCGCGCAGCAGGCAGCCGGCCAGCAGAAAGCGCTTTTCGATCAGGTACTCCCGGTGGAGTTGTATAACAACGATTTGCAAAAAAGTTGTTATCTGGTGAGCGCGCCTGCACTGGGTACAGGGCAACATCGGGTCTATATTGCCACTCATGACAATACCCCGGTTGCGGCCGTTCTGGAAACCACGGCCCCGGACGGTTATTCCGGAGCCATAAAGCTGCTGGTCGGGGCAGATTTTCACGGCACCGTACTCGGTTCACGCGTTATTGAGCACCATGAAACGCCCGGCCTGGGGGATAAAATTGAACTGCGTCTCTCCGACTGGATCACCCATTTTGCCGGGAAAAAAATTAACGGCGAGAATGACAGCCACTGGGCGGTGAAAAAAGACGGCGGTGATTTCGATCAGTTTACCGGCGCGACCATTACCCCGCGCGCGGTGGTCAATGCGGTTAAGCGCACGGGGCTTTATGCTGAAACGCTGCCTGCGCAACTTTCTCACCTCTCAGCCTGTGGAGAATAAACCATGAGCGAAGTCAAAGACGTTATTGTTCAGGGCCTGTGGAAAAATAACTCCGCGCTGGTGCAGCTGTTGGGACTGTGCCCCCTGCTTGCTGTAACCTCGACCGCCACCAATGCGCTTGGCCTTGGGCTGGCAACGACGTTAGTGCTGACGCTGACCAACACAGCGGTCTCCGCCCTTCGCCGCTGGGTTCCTGCTGAAATTCGTATTCCCATTTACGTCATGATCATTGCCTCTGTGGTCAGCGTCGTACAAATGCTCATTAATGCTTACGCTTATGGACTGTATCAGTCACTGGGGATTTTTATTCCCTTGATCGTCACCAACTGCATTGTCATCGGGCGCGCAGAAGCGTTTGCTGCCAAAAAAAGCGTGCCGCTCTCCGCGCTGGACGGTTTTTCTATCGGTATGGGCGCGACCAGTGCGATGTTTGTGCTTGGTTCGCTGCGTGAAATTCTGGGTAACGGTACGCTATTTGACGGCGCGGCCGCGTTGCTCGGTCCGTGGGCTAAAGCGCTGCGGGTTGAAATCTTCCACACCGATACGCCTTTCCTGTTAGCGATGCTCCCGCCCGGCGCTTTTATTGGTCTCGGCATGATGCTGGCGGTAAAATACCTGATTGATGAACGTTCTAAAAAACGTCGGGCGCAGGCCGCGGTCAACTCCGTAATGTCTGCACCTACGGCGTCAGAGAAAGCCTGATGAACAACCAAAAACGACTGACTATTCTTACCCGCTTGCGTGATAATAATCCGCATCCGACCACAGAGCTTCACTTCAACTCGCCATTTGAATTGCTGATCGCCGTGCTGCTTTCTGCCCAGGCGACCGACGTCAGCGTCAATAAAGCGACCGCCAAACTGTATCCGGTAGCCAACACGCCGCAGGCGATGCTTGAGCTGGGAGTAGACGGGGTTAAGTCTTATATCAAAACAATTGGCCTCTATAACAGTAAGGCCGAGAACGTGATCAAGACCTGCCGGATGTTGATTGAATTACATGATGGAGCGGTGCCGGAAGACAGGGCTGCTCTTGAAGCGTTACCGGGCGTGGGGCGTAAAACGGCGAATGTAGTGCTCAATACCGCTTTTGGCTGGCCAACCATCGCGGTCGATACGCATATTTTTCGCGTTTGTAATCGAACACAATTTGCCCCGGGTAAAAATGTCGAACAGGTTGAAGAAAAGTTACTTAAAGTCGTCCCCGCCGAGTTTAAAGTGGACTGTCACCACTGGTTAATTTTGCACGGGCGTTACACCTGTATTGCACGTAAACCGCGCTGTGGCTCATGCATCATTGAAGATGTCTGCGAGTACAAAGAAAAAGTGTATGCCTGAGATCGCAGTCGGCAGGCAAAAGGCGGTAATGTCAGCTGCCTGCTGGCAGCGGTTTCATACCGCATAGTGCGTTATCCCTCACCCTCTGCCCATGATTTTTCGCTGCGTTAGAATCGCTGACCAGTGAAATCCTTTTTTCAGAACAAAAATTTTCTAAGCGCTTACCTTCCTGGTCAGTTATTTAACGTAATGTTAAGAATTTGTTCTTATTCGCGGTAATTACATCTGCATTACTTTTATGAAACCAATGAAGAACAAAACAATAAACCATCTTTTTTTCAGATTATGGCCTATATCACTGCAAAAAGACCAAAACAGCAAAATATATCGCCACCAGGCTAGCCCGACGCCCTTTTGCCAGTTTAAAAAACCACTAATGGCGAAACGATGAAATTAAACGCTGGATAACATTTGCATAGCAGGTTAATTATACGGTAAAATTAATATGTAACAGACTATTACAAAAGTATTGCCTGAGTGGGCAGGATAGTGAACATTAGCTGCCGTTTCCCCTCCAGAATAACTATAAAGTGGATGTTTATTGAGCATCCCACCGAAAACGCCCCCGTTGATATGGGATGTAAAAAAAGAGGTATATGTGTCAACTGCAAACAATAAACCAACAGAAAGCGTGAGCATGAACGCTTTCAAACAACCAAAAGCGTTCTATCTCATCTTCTCGATAGAGTTATGGGAACGTTTTGGTTTCTACGGCCTGCAAGGGATTATGGCGGTTTACCTGGTAAAACAACTGGGTATGACCGAAACGGACTCCATTACGCTGTTTTCATCATTCAGCGCGTTGGTCTATGGTCTGGTCGCTATCGGCGGCTGGCTGGGCGATAAAGTCCTCGGCACCAAACGCGTCATTATGCTTGGCGCAATCGTACTGGCCATTGGCTACGCGCTGGTCGCCTGGTCCGGGCATGATGTCGCTGTCGTCTATATGGGTATGGCTACTATCGCGGTAGGTAACGGGCTGTTTAAAGCTAACCCGTCCTCCCTGCTTTCTACCTGCTATGCCAAAGATGACCCCCGTCTCGACGGTGCTTTTACCATGTACTACATGTCCGTCAACATCGGGTCCTTCTTCTCAATGCTGGCAACTCCATGGCTGGCAGCAGAGTTCGGCTGGAGCGTGGCGTTCGCCCTGAGCGTTGTGGGCATGCTGATCACCGTGGTCAACTTCGCCTTCTGCCAGCGCTGGGTTAAACAGTACGGTTCTAAGCCGGACTTCGAACCCCTGAAGGTCGGCAAACTGTTAATCACAATTGTGGGCGTTGTCATTCTGATCGCGATTGCCACCTGGCTGCTGCACAACCAGGGTATTGCACGTATGGTTCTGGGCGTTATCGCGCTGGGTATCATCTGCATCTTTGCTAAAGAAGCATTCTCAATGCAGGGTGCTGCACGTCGCAAAATGATTGTCGCGTTCATTCTGATGCTGCAGGCTATTATCTTCTTCGTGCTTTATAGCCAGATGCCAACGTCACTGAACTTCTTTGCGATTCACAACGTTGAACATGCCATTTTCGGCATTAACGTCCAGCCAGAACAGTATCAGGCGTTGAACCCGTTCTGGATCATTATCGGTAGCCCGATTCTGGCCGCTATCTATAACAAGATGGGCGATACGCTGCCGATGCCGACCAAATTTGCCATTGGCATGGTGCTGTGCGCAGGTGCATTCCTGGTTCTGCCGTTAGGGGCAAAACTGGCTACCGATGCCGGCATTGTCTCTTCAGGCTGGCTGGTTCTGAGCTATGCCCTGCAGAGCGTTGGCGAGCTGATGATTTCCGGACTGGGTCTGGCTATGGTTGCGCAGCTGGTGCCGCAGCGTTTAATGGGTTTCATCATGGGTAGCTGGTTCCTTACCACGGCGGGCGCTAACCTGATCGGCGGTTATGTCGCAAACATGATGGCGGTTCCTGAAGACGTTAATGATCCTCTGGTTTCCTTACAGGTCTATAGCCATGTCTTCATGCAGATCGGCATTGCTACCGGCGTCATCGCTATTCTGATGCTGCTTACTGCGCCGAAACTTAACCGCATGACACAAAGCGACGAGAAAGACGTGAAAGCAGCGCAGACGCCTGCCGCGTAATATCATCGGGAAACACAGACTTTTAAGCCGCTAACCCTGTTAGCGGCTTTTTTTTTAGCGGCTGTCGCACTACCATACGACTATGCATACTGTTGCCTTCGAAGGAGTGTAATGATGAAGCTTTTTTATAAACCCGGTGCCTGCTCTCTCGCTTCACATATTGTTCTGCGTGAAAGTGGCGTGGACTTTACGCTGGAGAAAGTCGATCTGGCGAATAAACATCTGGAAAATGGTGGCGACTTTTTCAACGTTAACCCGAAAGGCCAGGTTCCGGCCATTCAACTGGATGACAACACGTTGCTCACCGAAGGCACAGCGATCATGCAGTATATTGCTGACAGCGTCCCTGACCGTCAGCTTCTGGCTCCTGTAGGCAGTATTACGCGTTATAAGGCGCTGGAGTGGCTCAATTATGTTGCCACTGAGCTGCATAAAGGTTTCACCCCGCTGTTCCGTCCGGATACGCCAGAAGAGTACAAACCCGCTGTACGTGCGCAGCTGGAGAAAAAACTCCAGTTCGTTGAAGAGGCGCTGAGAGATAAGCAGTGGATTAACGGTTTACGCTTTACCATTGCTGACGCCTATCTTTTTACCGTTCTGCGCTGGGCGCGGGCGGTAAAATTGAAGATGGACGACCTGAGCAATGTGAATGCATATATGGATCGTGTCGCGGCGCGACCTGCGGTGATTGCCGCGCTGGCGGCGGAAGGACTCTGATAGCAAGAACGATGAGTATGTTCTTTTTTTCACTGCCTGAGCCCAAAAATCAGGGGCGTGGTTTCCCACGCCCCTCCTTGCCTTGCTGAGTTACTTCCAGCAGATCAAGCAGTAGTTTTTCTTGCCCCGACGCAGCAGAGTGTAACGTCCGAACAGACGATCGCTGTCAGCAAAGGTATATTCAGGATCGATCTGTTTTTCACCGTTAATCGTGACCGCGTTGGAAGCGATGGTTTTACGCGCCTGACCGCGAGAGGGCTGAAGCTCAGAATCCACCAGCGCCTGCATCAGATCGGCACCTTTCTCCATTTCGATCATCGGCACGCCGTCCTGGGCGAGCTGTTCGAAGTCGGCTTCGCTCAGGGCGCTGAGAGTACCATTGAACAGGCTTTCAGTAATGCGTTTCGCGGCCGACAGACCCTCTTCGCCGTGAACCAGACGCGTCACCAGTTCAGCCAGTACGTATTGCGCACGCGGTGCTTTACCACTGTTTTTATCCTCTTCTTCCAGCGCATTAATGTCTGCGATATCCATAAAGGTGAAGAATTTCAGGAAGCGATAAACGTCTGCATCCGCGGTATTAATCCAGAACTGGTAGAACTTATAAGGGCTGGTTTTCTTCGGATCGAGCCAGACCGCGCCACCTTCAGTTTTGCCAAATTTAGTGCCGTCCGCTTTGGTGATCAACGGAACCGTCAGACCAAACACCTGATTTTGATGCAGGCGGCGGGTCAGATCGATCCCGGAGGTAATATTTCCCCACTGATCGGAGCCACCGATTTGCAGCGCAACGCCGTGCAGATTATTCAGGCAGGCAAAATCGTAACCCTGAAGCAGGTTGTAGGAGAACTCGGTAAAAGAGATCCCCTGGTCGTCACGGTTGAGGCGCTGCTTGACCGCTTCTTTGTTAATCATCTGGTTAACGGAGAAGTGTTTGCCGATATCGCGCAGGAAGGTCAACACGTTCATGCCGCCAAACCAGTCGTAGTTATTGGCCGCGATGGCCGAATTGTCGCCGCAATCAAAATCGAGGAACGGCGCAACCTGTTTGCGGATTTTATCCACCCACTGTTGCACCGTATCTTCGGTATTCAGTTTACGTTCGGCAGCTTTGAAGCTCGGATCGCCAATGAGGCCAGTCGCGCCGCCCACCAATGCAACAGGTTTATGCCCGGCCTGCTGGAAGCGTTTCAGGCATAACAATGGAACAAGATGCCCCAAATGCAAGCTATCAGCGGTAGGATCGAAACCGCAATAGAGTGCAATTGGCCCTTGCGCCAGTCGCTCTGCTAACGCTTCTTCGTCCGTAATCTGGGCAATTAGCCCCCGCTCTTGCAATTGTTTAATCAAGTTACTGCTTGCCATCAAAATCTCCATGTATAAAACGACTGCACCTTTGCCGGTACACGACTGTTCGCCTGATGCGAAAGAGTCATAGAATAAAGCGCCGGAATCAGGAGTACCAGTACATAAAACAACATTTTGTCATCATTACGGTGCCAGACGATCTATTTTCCACTCATTGCCGTCGCGCTGGTATAAAAAACGATCGTGCAGGCGATGTTCGCCGCCCTGCCAGAACTCCATCTGTTCGAAGCTCACCCGGAAACCGCCCCAGAAACTCGGCAGCGGAACCTCGCCTTGCTGAAACTTCTGTTTGAGTTCAAGGAATTTGCTTTCCAGAATACCGCGCGCGGAAATGCGGCTGGACTGCTGGGAGACCCAGGCCCCAATTTGACTGTCGCGGGGGCGGCTGTGGAAGTATTTGATCACATCAAGCGTCGATAACCGTTCGGCTTTACCAATGACCATGACCTGACGCTCCAGCATATGCCAGGGAAAGAGCAGACTGATACGCGGGTTTTGTTCGAGATGATGCGCTTTGCGGCTGCCGAGATTGGTGTAAAAGACCAGCCCTTTTTCATCATAGTGTTTTAATAACACAATGCGCTGGTAAGGTTGTCCGTGTTCATCAACGGTCGCGACAACCATGGCGGTAGGATCGGCTAGCCGGGCATCGCACGCTTGTTTGAGCCAGCGTTCAAACAGCGCCAGAGGTTCCGAAGGGAGATCGTGGCGACGAAGGCCGCCCTGGGTATATTCACGGCGCAAATGCGCGATGTGCTGGAGTTCATCGTTATCTGGCATAGCGTTTGACCTGGACTGTTAATCATGTAGCGCTATTGTGCGCTGCCCAGGTCTAAATCTCAACGCTTCGCCGTGGACAACTGACAGTTGTTAAGGACAATACGATCGCGGTTGTAGACCGTCGCGCTATCGCCCTTCGACCAGAAGACCCAGATCCCATCGGTATACCGCGTGCCAGACGCAGAGAGCCCCTGCTTGAGCGTCAGCGGTTTATTGTCATAGACGAAATTCACTTCCTGACGCGTATTATTGAGCTTCACAGTTAACGGTTTTTCGTCACACTGGTATTCAAGAGTATCAGTATGCATGCGCTCAACCATTTGACCATAGTAACTACAACCGGCAAGCATGAGCGGGAGGACGGCGATGGCTATTTTTTTCATTAGACGGATCCTTCAGACATTCCGAACGCGGGAGAATATATCCATCCTCCCTGGAAGCTCCCAGTCTAACGACAGAATAGCCAGCGGGTTATTCGGTTAACTCTTATTTTGCCGCGGATTGGCCGGGTAAATGGCCCCCAGTACAGTCGCTTCAGATGCGCCAGTGACCGACGGCAGATTCCCTGGCTTACCGGCGATAGTTCGCCATGCCAGCCAGGCGAACGCCAGCGCTTCCATATCATCGCCTGATATCCCGGCGGCATCGGTGGTAGACACTTCAGTTCCGGCAAGCAGCCCGGCCAGCCGCGCCATCACCAGCGGATTCCGGCTACCGCCGCCGCAGACCAGCAGACGATCGCAGCCGCCGTTGAGTAACACCTGCTCAGCGATAGTCACCGCCGTTAACTCCGCCAGCGTTGCCTGCACATCCCCGGCATCCAGCCCCGGGTAGCGCGATAAATGTGACTGAAGCCAGCCATAGTTGAAATATTCTCTGCCGGTACTTTTCGGGGCCGGGGCGGCAAAGTAAGGATCGCTGAGCATCTCCTGCAAGAGCGGGATGATCACCCTGCCCGCGCTGGCCCACTCAGCGTCTTTATCATAGGGTTTTTGCCGCTGACGCCAGATCCAGGCGTCCATCAGCATATTTCCCGGACCGGTGTCATAACCCCGCACCGGCTTAGCCGGCAGCAGAAGCGAAAGATTGGCAATGCCGCCGATGTTAAGCACCATTCGCCGCTCGTCGGGATGCGCTAACAGCGCGTGATGAAAAGCGGGCACCAGCGGCGCGCCCTGACCGCCAAGGGCCATATCACGACGGCGAAAGTCCCCCACCACGGTAATGCCGGTGTGTGCAACAATCTGGTTATTATCACCAATTTGCAGAGTGTGCGGGGCACCGCCACCGGGTTCATGCCATACGGTTTGCCCATGACAGCCGATGGCGACAATCTCTTGCGGACGCAGATTTTCCTGGCGCATCAGAGCCTGTACCGCCTCGGCAAACAGGCGTCCCAGACGAGTATCTAATTGTCCCAGTTGCGACAATGTCAGCTGTTGGCCCTGGCAAATAGCCAGAATCGCCTCTTTTAGTGCCAGCGGGATCGGCCATGACAAGCTGGCCTGTTGCGCCACCATATTTTCATCAATCGTCGCGAGGACAACATCCACACCATCAAGACTGGTGCCTGACATAACACCAATGTAGCGACCCGATATCATTCGTCTTCCTTAATTTGCCTGGTGATGGTTTTACTCCATCACAAAATGACACCTAATACTATGATCCGTTAATATTTTTTATCAATATTTGTACAATGGAACGCGCCGTTTACGTATGGTTAATCCCCGGCAGATTATTATTTTTGCTATTGTTTCGCCGCACGCTATGAACTGTGGCGTTGAAACGCATATAATTACTTATAGACGGATGCTCGCCTGAGCTTTCTTGGTGAACAGGAGATTCATAGATGATTTTACGTGCATTAGCCGTTTCGATGATTGGTTTTACGCTGGCAGGCTGTGTGAACAACAGTGGCCTGTCCGGAGACGTTTATTCTGCATCAGAGGCCAAACAGGTTCAAAACGTGACTTACGGCACTATCGTTAATGTCCGTCCCGTGCAAATTCAGGGTGGTAATGATTCGAATGCTATCGGCGCGATTGGCGGCGCTGTGCTGGGTGGTTTCCTCGGTAATACGATTGGCGGCGGCGCAGGTCGCTCGCTGGCAACTGCCGCCGGTGCCGTTGCGGGTGGCGTTGCAGGCCAGGGCGTTCAGGGTTCAATGAACAAAACCCAGGGCGTAGAACTGGAGATCCGTAAGGACGATGGTAATACCATCATGGTGGTCCAGAAACAGGGTGATTCTAAATTCTCTACCGGTCAGCGTGTTGCCATGGCCAGCAATGGTAGCCAGATTACCGTTTCCCCGCGATAATGCTTTCGTGCGTGGTGAATATTCACCACGCACATGCTTCCCCCGTCTGAACACCGCAATACATACAATATTCGTATTACTAATTAATATTGTATTCACTAAATTAATACATTAAATAACGTCTTCCACAGAATAATTTGCTCCCGCGCAATACTTACACTATCTATAAGTTATAAAATAGTTAACAAACAGGCTGAAGGTCTAAGAATGGACAGGTACGCCCTTTGGTATTCCACGGGACAACAGGAAGTCATTAATGAGTGAAAAAAAACATCACCTGCATCGCTATTTCTTTTTCTTCGCGATCGGTTTTATCGCCATTACCTTACTGGAACTGGCATTCAGACAGCTAATTCAACTCGACCAGTCGCTGTCGCCGCTGCTTTTTCCGGCAATGACCATCTTTTTGCTGGTGTTTCATGTCATGGTCGCGGGCTTTATGCTAATGAAGTACATGTGCGATAAAAAACATCTCTATCTGGTCGCTATTGCCTGTGCGTTCGCGGGCTCCGCCATCATGATGATCGGCACGCTCCACAGCTTTCCGGCCTGGTTTATATGTCACTCCAGCAGCGTCGCTAACTACAACGACGCCATCATTTTTTTTACTTTTCGTAATATGATGATGGCGATGTTATTTGCCACCTCTGTTGTTTTATTCCGCCAGCAAAAGTGGGCCGAGCGAGGCGCAGGGTTCCATACGATGATTGTTTCAGGGATCGTCTTTTTTACGCTATTAATGCTGCTACTGGCATATCTATACTCCAGTTATAATCCGCTGTTAAGTGTTTCGCTGGTAGATAATGAAACGCATGCCTTCACAAGGTTGTGGAATCATTTTTTCAGTTGGTTACTGGTCGCGTTATGGGCATTGACGTTAATAATGCTGCTACGCGTTACCCAATTAAGAAATGTTTTTTGGTTTAGCGGCGGCTTCTTTTGCATTTGTTATATCTTCACCGTGATTTTTCTGCTTTCCGACCGCAATAGTGACGGGCTGGCCTGGTATCAGGCGCGTTTTTTTGAAGCCACCTCAACGCTGTTTATTATCTTCACCCTGCTGTATGACATTTTCAATCTTTACCGCGATTCGCGGAATAAATACCTTCATTCGTACCAAAACTCAATCCGCGATCCGCTGACTCGTTTACATAATCGCAGCTATTTTTACGATACGCTGGTCAAACAACTGGTTGAAGCGTCTGCACTCAGGCCCGTATCGGTTATCGTCAGCGATCTGGACCGTTTTAAGCGCATCAATGATACGTATGGACATTTACAGGGCGATAAAGTGATTCAATTCGTTGCCAGCGTCCTGCAACAGGCGGTTCGTGTGGATGATGTGGCCGCACGCATCGGCGGTGAAGAATTTGCGTTGCTTCTGACCAATACGACAGCGCAGGATGCACAAAATATTGCCGAACGTATTCGCCTTACTATTGCCGGGCATGATGCCGCGACCAGCCAGCAGCAATTGCCGGAGCCGATCACGATTTCTCTTGGGGTCTATACCGCGACCAGCCCTTCACTCTCTGCCGAAACGTGCGTGGAACGGGCGGACAAGGCGATGTATCAGGCGAAAGAGACAGGACGTAATCGGGTGGTGGTCTGGGAAGAGTAAGAGCCTTGCATTGTGCAAGGCTCTGCTTTCACCCTTTTGCCTGGAGGTCGATGATATTGTGTTCCAGGCGCTGAATCATACTGATCAGGGATTCCAGTTCCTCAGGAGAGATCCCGGACAGGATCTCTCCCCGCGTTTTACTGATAACGCCTTCCATTTCCGCAATGAGAGGCTCAGCTTTTGCGGTGAGCTTGATGCGTTTTGCACGGCGATCGTTGGCACAGGTTTGCCGGGAGATAAGCCCTTTTTCCTCCAGCTGATCTAACGTACGAACCAGGGATGGCTGCTCAATACCTATCGCTTTTGCCAACTGAATTTGCGACTGTTCGGGAGGTAGCTGATGTATATTATGCAGCGTGACCCAATGTGTCTGCGTTAACTCCAGAGGTTTGAGGCGATGGTCAATCAGAGCCCGCCAGATACGCACCAGACGTGCCAGGTCAGATCCTAGTGGCGATTCCAATTTCATCTCCTTATAATTAGCTTGCTAAGTTATTATACTGATTTTAGAATAGTGTGCAGCATTTGTATTGCCAAAACAAATGCATTGCCGCATTCGCCCCGGGAATTGCAATGATTTACACTCAGTAAAACCGGCGCACCGTTTGCAAGCTTAGTTGATGCTGACGAGGCAATACTCATTTACTGCAAAGGATTTTTGCTTGTGGAGTTGATTTTCAATGCTTCAGGATTACTCCTGGAGGATCTGGTGGCTGGTGCATCCATCTACTTCCCCCCACTTTTCAAAGCCGTGATAGTGGGCTTTCTGATCTGGCTTGTCGTGCATCGCCAACTGCGCGACTGGATGTATGCTGGCGACATCTGGCATCCAATGCTGATGGATCTCTCTTTGTTTGCGCTCTCTGTATGTCTGGCGCTGGTTATCCTCGTCTCGTGGTGATGCTATGGCTTTCAAAAAATTAAAATACTTTTCCACCCTGCTGGTGGTCGTCGTGGCGGTGGCAGCAGTATGGGCGATGTGGAATTTTTATATGCACTCCCCCTGGACTCGCGACGGTAAAGTTCGTGCTGAGCAGGTTAATATTACGCCGCAAGTCTCGGGGACGATCCAGTCCTTAAACGTGGTCGACAACCAGTTTGTTAAGGCTGGCGACGTACTGTTCCGGCTCGATGAAACGCCCTGGCGCATCGCCGTCCTCAATGCGCAAGCGCAGTTAGCCAAAGCCCGCGCCGATCTCACCAAAGCCAGCCATGAAGCCAGCCGTCGCCGCAATTTGCCACAAAACTATATCTCAGCAGAAGATCTCGATACCGCCAACACCACGGTAGAGGCCATGAAAGCCAGCGTGGAGGCAGCTCAGGCAACGCTTGACCACGCCAGGTGGCAGCTCGAACAAACCACGGTCAAAGCCCCGGTTGACGGATGGATCACCAACCTCTCCACACGGGTCGGCAACTATGCCTCCGAAGGCCAACCGGTTTTTGCCCTGGTTGACAGCCATTCGTTTTATGTCATTGGCTATTTTGAAGAGACGAAACTGCGGCATATTCAGCCAGGAAAAGCGGCGAAAATCATTCTCTACAGTAGCGATCAAACGTTACAGGGTCACGTTTCCAGTATTGGCCGAGCTATCTACGATCAGAGCGTTGAAAGCGACAGCGGGCTGGTGGCCGATATCAAACCCAATATTCCCTGGGTCAGACTGGCGCAGCGTGTTCCGGTACGAATTGAATTCGATAACCTGCCGAAAGATATCACGCTGGTCTCCGGGACGACGTGCAGCGTGGCTATTGGCGAACGTAAATGAAGCCCGTGTACCTGTCATGGCAAAGCCTGCCCTGGGGTAAAGCCACCCCTGGACAGTGGCGTTATGCGCTGCGTAATACCATGGCGATGTGCCTGGCGCTGAGCATCGCCTACTCTCTGAATCTGGATGAGCCCTACTGGGCAATGACTTCGGCGGCAGTGGTTAGCTTTCCAACGGTCGGCGGCGTTATCAGTAAAAGTTTTGGCCGCATTGCCGGGAGCCTGTTTGGTGCGACCGCCGCGCTGATTATCGCGGGACATACGCTGGTCGACCCGTGGCTGTTTCTGCTCAGCATTTCGGCGTGGATTGCAGTCTGTACCTGGGCCTGCGCCATGTTTAACAATAACGTTGCCTATGCTTTTCAGCTTTCAGGCTATACCGCCGCGATCATCGCGTTTCCGGTGATTAACATTGTCGATGCCACCCAGCTATGGGAAATAGCCCAGGCGCGCGTGTGCGAAGTGATGCTGGGGATTCTGTGCGGCGGCATGATGATGATGATCCTGCCCAGTACCTCTGATGGCACCACGCTGCTGACCGCGCTTAAAAACATGCATGCGCGACTGCTGGAGCACGCGGCATTGCTCTGGCAGCAAGACACAACCGATGCCATTCGTACCGCGCATGAAGGGGTGATCCGCCAAATCCTGACCATGAACCTGCTGCGCATTCAGGCGTTCTGGAGCCACTACCGTTTTCGTCGACAAAACAATCTGCTCAATTATCTTTTGCATCAGCAGTTGCGCATGACCAGCCTCATCTCCAGCCAGCGACGAATGCTGATGAACTGGCCCAATCCGCCGGCGAATATGCAGCAGGTGCTGAGCAACCTGATTCAGGCATTAGCCCGACCGGATGCGGATATCTACACCCTTTCGCGTATTATCGCGCCGCTTGCACCGCGTGATCCGCAGGATCATCGGCACCATGCCTTCTGGCAGCGATTGCGCTACTTTTGCTCTGTGTATTTGCGCAGTAGCCGCTGGCTACGCAGGCTGGAGAACGCGTCGGCGGTGGCGCAGTTTGCGGTTCCGGCCAGCCCGGCGCTGGCACGCCATACTGATTATATTGAAGCGCTGTGGAACGGCTTTCGCGCCTTTGTCGCACTGTGGATGGTGGGCGCATGGAGTATCAACACCCAGTGGGATTCAGGCTCGGCAGCGCTGACGATGACGTCAATCGGTTGCGTGATCTACGCCATGGTGCCGTCGCCGTTTAATTCCCTCACGTTGCTGTTGCGAACCTTGCTGCTCCTGTCGCTTTTTAGCTTCGTCGTCAAATTTGGCCTTATGGTGCAGATCACCGAGCTGTGGCAATTCCTGCTTTTCCTTTTCCCTCTGTTGACCACTATGCAACTGTTCAAGTTACAAATCGCTAAGCAGGCGGGTCTGTGGGGGCAGTTGATCGTCTTCATGGGATCGTTCATCGCGGTGACCAATCCGCCGGTTTACGATTTCGCTGATTTCCTCAATGATAATATTGCCAAAATTCTTGGCGTTGGGCTGGCATGGCTGGCGTTTGCTGTGCTGCGCCCCGGTTCCGATGCGCGAAAAAGCCGACGCCACATCACGGCGTTACGGCGTCACTTTATCGACCAGTTGCGCTCGCATCCTCTGCACAGTGAAAATGAATTTGAGTCGCTGGTCTACCACCGCATTAGCCAGCTCAGTAATAGTCAGGACGCGCTGGCGCGGCGCTGGCTACTGCGCTGGGGCGTTGTGCTTCTGAATTGCTCGCATGTGGTCTGGCAGCTGCGTGAATGGGAGACGCGTTCCGATCCGCTGGCGCGGGTTCGGGATATTTGTATGACGCTGTTACGCGATGTCATGAGCGAGCGCGGCGTTCAGCAGCGCCCGCTGGCCGTCACGTTAAAGGAATTACAGCGTATTAGTGACACCCTCTCACGGCATCACCAGCCTGCCGCCAGAGAGCTGGCGGCGATTGTCTGGCGATTACAGTGCTCACTCTCGCAGCTGGAAATGGCACCCGCCACCGCAGCGGTTCAACACTGATTATTTAATCACACCACAGGCGAAACGTGCCCCGCCACCGCCTAACGGTTCAGGTTTATCAGACATATTATCGCCCCCGACGTGGATCATCAGCGCCTTGCCCTTCACCTCATCAAGTTTTTTCAGGCGCGGGGCAACTACCGCCTGCGTAGCTTTACCGTCTTTGTCCACCACCAGCACCGGGAGATCGCCGGCATGACCATGGCCTTCCGGTCCCTCATGTTTACCTGTTTTTTGCGGATCGAGATGTCCACCCGCCGCTTCTGCCGCGCTGGGTTTTCCCGCCTTCATCGCCGGTTCGCAACTGCCCATGGCATGAACGTGAAAGCCACGCTCACCGGGTGGCAGCGCTTTGAGATCCGGTGCAAACTCCAGCCCTTTATCGGTCTCGCTAATTTTCACTTCACCAATCGACTGACCAATCCCCTGTGAGGTGACCAGATTCATCTGCACTTCTTCACTTGCGGCCTGCGCGCCGGTACAGACGACCAGCACTAACAGAGCCAGATTAAAACGCTTCATATAACCTCCGGTAAATTCAGTGTCCGCGATAAGTGTAAACCACGGACACAGCTCTCACCGGGAAGTGCTTAAAAGCGTGCGTCAGGGCACATCGTACCCGAGTGCGGCTTTACGGATGCGGAACCACTGCTGGCGGGTTAATTGCAGTTGCTCTGCGGCGATGGCCGAGCGTACGCGCTCAATTTTGCCCGAGCCAATAATCGGCAGCGGCTGCGACGGCAAACGGAGGATCCAGGCATAAACCACCTGCTCAATGCTGTCGGCACCCACTTCCTGCGCCACTGTCGTTAGTTCATCGCGTAATGGTTTAAACGATTCGTCATTAAATAAACGCCCGCCGCCCAGGCAGGACCACGCCATCGGACGAATACGCAACTGCTGAAGCTGATCTAACGTGCCGTCAAGCAGCAACGGCTGGTGAACCGGAGAGATTTCGACCTGATTGGTGGTCAGGGTGAACGGCAGGCGCGATTGCAGGAGGGTGAACTGGCGAGGCGTAAAGTTAGATACCCCAAAATGACGCACTTTCCCGCTCTGATGCAACGCCAGAAAAGCCTCCGCGACGTCATCCGCGTCCATCAGGGGATCGGGGCGATGGATCAGCAATAGATCCAGACGGTCAGTCGCCAGATTTTTCAGCGACTGTTCGGTACTACGGATGATGTGATCGCGATCGGTGATGTAGTGCCCCAACGTGTTTTCCGGCCGGGCAGTGATAGCTATCCCACATTTGGAGACAATTTCCATCCGCTCACGTAAATGCGGCGCGAGCTTTAGCGCCTCGCCGAACGCGGCTTCACACTGATAGCCACCGTAAATATCGGCATGATCGACAGTGGTGATCCCCAGATCAAGATGCGCTTCGATAAAACTGACCAGTTGCTGCGCGGACATTTTCCAGTCCATTAACCGCCAGTAGCCCATCACAAAACGTGAAAATTCCGGCCCTTGCGGAGCCATGGTAATACGTTGAACCATCATGTTTTCCTCAACAAAGAATTTCATTGAGTATACGTAATTACGTTATCAAAAAAGTGAGGGTTGCTGCGGTTCTTCATCGGAAGCGGGTTTGTTTGCGCGTAATTTACGCAATAAACGCTGGCGGCACAGTCGCAGCACCTGCTGTTTTTGCGCATCGCTGAAATGCTGCCAGTTAAAACGCTCTTCCCGGCTGCGCATACAGCCGCGACAAAATCCGCGCTCATCCACCTGACAGATGCCACGGCAAGGGCTTTGCAGCGGGAAAAACTCCAGTTGTTCTGCCACGACTACCTCCCGTGTATGGATGATAACTGTTATTGAAGACCCTCATCGAGGAACGCGCAACTTAAAATGGCGGGTTGCATTAGACCGACTGGTCTATTAGAGTAGCGCCATGACCAGACATACTGAACATGACACCCGCGAACATATCCTTGCCACAGGCGAGCAGCTTTGCATGCATCGCGGCTTTACCGGCATGGGATTGAGTGAACTCTTAAAGACGGCCCAGGTTCCTAAAGGGTCGTTTTATCACTATTTTCGCTCGAAAGAGGCGTTTGGCGTGGCCATGCTGCACCGGCATTACGCGGGCTATCAACTGGCGCTGGATCAGCTTTTTTTCACCGCGCCAGGATCGTCCCGCGCTCGTTTGCTGGCGTGGTATCAGCAAACCATTGAACAGTTTTGCCAGCACGGCACCATCAGCGGCTGTCTGACGGTCAAACTGTCTGCGGAAGTCTGTGACCTGTCGGAAGATATGCGTTCTGAGATGAACGTCGGCGTCAGCATGATTATTTCGCTGCTGGCTCAGGCGCTGGATCAAGGGCGAGAAGATCAGAGCCTGGCATTTTCAGGTGACGCCCATACCCAGGCGCAGGTGCTCTACTCTTTATGGCTGGGAGCGAATTTGCAGGCCAAAATGTCGCGCAGTGCTATTCCCCTGGAAAGCGCGCTGGCTCATGTCAAAACCATTATTGCCGCGCCTGACTAATCACAGGCGTTTTTTTATTTCCTTTTTTTCAAGACGACCGGTCTACTCAGGAGTGAATATGACAACCGAAAAGCTGTTTACCCCCCTAAAAGTGGGTGCGATTACTGTTCCTAATCGGGTCTTTATGGCTCCCCTTACCCGTCTGCGCAGCATTGAACCGGGCGATATTCCGACGCCGCTGATGGGCGAATATTATCGCCAGCGCGCCAGTTCCGGGCTGATTATCTCTGAGGCAACGCAGATCTCCGCGCAGGCGAAAGGTTATGCCGGGGCACCTGGCCTGCACAGTGCCGAACAAATCGCCGCATGGCAGAAAATTACCGCCGGGGTTCATGCCGAAGATGGCCGCATTGCCGTGCAGCTCTGGCATACCGGACGCATTTCACACAGCAGCATTCAGCCTGGTGGACAGGCACCGGTCGCACCTTCCGCATTAAATGCCGGTACGCGTACCTCGCTGCGTGATGAAAACGGCCATGCTATTCGTGTTGATACCTCCACGCCTCGCGCGCTGGAAACCAGCGAAATTCCAGGTATCGTCGATGATTTCCGTCAGGCCGTGGCTAATGCCCGCGATGCGGGTTTTGATCTGGTCGAACTGCACTCGGCGCATGGTTATTTGCTGCACCAGTTCCTGTCTCCCTCTTCCAACCATCGTACCGACCAGTACGGCGGCAGCGTAGAAAATCGTGCTCGTCTGGTGCTGGAAGTGATTGATGCCGTCAGTAAAGAGTGGAGCGCCGACCGTATTGGCATCCGCGTTTCGCCGGTTGGCACCTTCCAGAATACGGATAACGGGCCGAATGAAGAAGAAGATGCCCTGTATCTGATTGAAGAGCTGAACAAGCGCGGCATTGCCTATCTGCATATGTCTGAACCCGACTGGGCAGGCGGACAGCCCTATACCGAGGCATTCCGTCAGAAAGTCCGCGAGCGTTTTGATGGCGCGATTATCGGTGCCGGTGCCTATACGCCGGAGAAAGCCGAAACCCTGATCGCCAAAGGTCTGATTGATGCAGTCGCTTTCGGTCGTGATTACATCGCCAACCCGGATCTGGTCGAGCGCCTGGCACGCAAAGCGCAACTGAACCCGCAACGTCCGGAAAGTTTCTACGGTGGCGGCGCTGAAGGCTATACCGATTACCCCTCTTTGTAATCCTGCATTGATAGCGGCAAGGATCCGCCGCTATACTAAAACAACGTTTCTGATTGAAATGAAAAGACAAACTTTTAACTGAGAGGATGAGATGCGCTTACTTCACACTATGCTCCGTGTGGGCGACCTGCAACGCTCTATCGATTTCTACACCAACGTCCTTGGCATGTCGCTGCTGCGTACCAGCGAAAACCCGGAATATAAATACTCCCTCGCCTTCGTCGGTTACGGCCCGGAAAGCGAAGAGGCGGTGATTGAGCTGACCTATAACTGGGGCACCGACCGTTACGATCTGGGAACCGCTTACGGTCATATTGCGCTAAGCGTTGATAATGCCGCTGAAGCCTGCGAAAAAATTCGCCAGAACGGCGGTAACGTAACGCGTGAAGCGGGTCCGGTTAAAGGCGGTACGACCGTGATCGCCTTTGTGGAAGATCCTGATGGATACAAAATTGAGCTGATTGAAGCCAAAGACGCAGGTAAAGGTCTGGGCGATTAATTGCCGGTGGGCCTGTTCTGGCCCACCCTTTTCTCTTCGCATACTGCAACGCCGGGCAAAATTTGCCATAATGCGCGCTACTTTTTTCTACTAAGAGATACTGATGTCCGATAACGCTCAACTGACTGGTCTGTGCGACCGTTTTCGTGGTTTTTATCCTGTCGTCATTGATGTTGAAACGGCTGGATTCAACGCCAAAACGGATGCGCTACTCGAAGTCGCTGCTATTACCCTGAAAATGGATGAACACGGTTGGCTGATGCCGGACACGACGCTGCATTTTCACGTTGAGCCTTTTGAAGGGGCAAATTTACAGCCTGAAGCGCTGGCATTTAACGGTATCGATCCCACCAATCCGCTGCGCGGAGCCGTCAGCGAACATGACGCTCTGCATGCAATTTTCAAAGCGGTGCGTAAAGGCATTAAAGATCAGGGTTGTAACCGGGCGATTATGGTGGCGCACAATGCGACCTTCGACCATAGCTTTATGATGGCCGCTGCCGAGCGTGCATCGCTGAAGCGTAACCCGTTCCACCCTTTCGTCACCTTCGACACCGCCTCGTTAAGCGGGCTGGCACTCGGGCAAACGGTCCTGTCCAAAGCCTGCGCTACCGCCGGGCTTGATTTCGACAGTACGCAGGCACATTCCGCCCTGTATGACACGGAACAAACCGCGCTGCTGTTTTGCGAAATCGTGAATCGCTGGAAACGCCTTGGCGGCTGGCCGCTGCCCGTCGCGAGCGAACAATAGCGATAAAAAAAGCGACTCATGAGTCGCTTTTTTGTTTTTGCCGGTAGCTTACTGAGCGTCGGTGCCGTCAGTCGCGTGTTTGGCGGCAGTCTCTTTGATCAGTGACTGCAACTCGCCGCGCTGATACATCTCAATAATGATGTCGCAGCCGCCAACCAGTTCACCATCCACCCACAGCTGTGGGAAGGTCGGCCAGTTCGCGTACTGCGGCAATTCTGCGCGGATATCCGGATTTTGCAGGATATCAACATAGGCAAAACGCTCGCCACAGGCGGAGAGCGCCTGCACGGCCTGAGCAGAGAAACCACAGCTCGGTAATTTCGGTGAGCCTTTCATGTACAGCAGGATCGGGTTTTCAGCGATCTGACGCTGAATTTTTTCAATTGTCGTACTCATTGTCATGCTTCCTTAACTTCTTTTACGGCAGTAGTCTGTCATTGTAGCGTTTCAGGCCCTGGACCGAAAATAACATTTTATTCACTCGCTATTATTCTATCGTCTGAAGCCAAAAGATGCTTTATCAATACCGTTTTATTATTGATGACACAAATTAATCGCACAAATTGTGCGCAGTTTGCCCGCCAACGGGTGATTTTTTTTGCGCTCGGTAACGAATCAGTATTTTAGATGCAAAAAGACTATTAACTTTCAGGCTTTTTATGCATTAGAATCGACTGGCTTTTTGTCATCATCATGCGCAGGCATCTCTTCATGCCTGCCCGAACCAGGGGAATGCTCAGTGGCGCGGATAAATAAAGTCTCGATCACGCTCTGTGCTTTACTGTTTACATCGCTTGCTTTTTCACCACTTGCTCAGGCTTCTGAGCAGACGAGAGCGTCTGCCATACAGAAAACGCATCTGGCAAAAGCCTCAGAACAAAAAACGAAAAGTAAGACGTCCAGTAAAAAAACCAGCAAGACCGTCAATAAAACAGCGACGAAATCCAGTAAAAGTACCAGCAAAACGAAAACCAAAACGACCCTCACCGCCAGTAAATCCAGACGTGATAAAACCAAACCCACCAAAACGGCTGCCGTAAAACTGGCAGATAAAAAATGTACGGTGCGTAAAGGTTACAAGAATAAATGCCTCAATGCCTCTGCCAAACCGCTGGCGTTGAGTGAAGTTCACAAGGTCCGTATGCAGAAAGCGCAGAAAACGGCGATGTCCAAGTTAATGAATCAGATTGGCAAACCCTATCACTGGGGCGGTTCGTCACCGCGTACCGGATTTGATTGCAGCGGTCTGGTTTATTACGCGTATAAAGATCTGGTCAAGATCCCCATCCCGCGCACGGCGAACGAAATGTATCATCTGCGTGATGCCGCACCGATTGAGCGCAGCAGCCTCGAAAGCGGCGATCTGGTCTTCTTCCGTACTCAGGGACGCGGCACCGCCGATCACGTCGGCGTTTACGTTGGCAACGGTAAATTTATTCAGTCTCCGCGCAGCGGCCAGGATATCCAAATCTCATCGTTGAGTGAAGATTACTGGGTACGCCACTACGTTGGGGCGCGCCGGGTAATGACGCCCAAAACCATCCGCTAATCGCTATCCTGCTGCTCACGCAGCAGGATATGCCTTTGTTACGCCTCCATTATTTTGTTAATATATCCATGCTTACTATGTGGATATTAAGTTATCAAAATAAAAAAGGAGTATCGCAATGTCGTTCGAATTACCTGCATTACCATATGCACAAGACGCGCTGGAACCGCATATTTCCGCGGAAACCCTCGCTTATCATCACGGCAAACATCATCAGACCTACGTCACCAATCTCAACGCGCTCATCAAAGATACGGACTGGGAAAATAAATCGCTGGAAGAGATCGTTCGCGGCTCTGAAGGCGGCATGTTTAATAATGCGGCTCAGGTGTGGAACCATACGTTTTACTGGAACTGCCTGGCCCCCGCTGCCGGTGGTGAACCTGCGGGTGAACTGGCAGATGCGCTCAGCCATAGCTTTGGCAGCGTCGAGGCATTTAAAAAGCAGTTTACCGATGCGGCAATCAAGAACTTTGGTTCTGGCTGGACGTGGCTGGTCAAAAAAGCGGACGGCAGTCTGGCGATTGTGTCAACGTCTAACGCCGGCACGCCGCTGACCACCAGTGACACACCGTTGCTGACCGTGGATGTCTGGGAACACGCTTACTATATTGACTACCGTAATGCCCGTCCGGGTTATCTGGAGCATTTCTGGGCGCTGGTTAACTGGCCGTTTGTGGCACAAAACCTGGCAGCCTGAGTCAATGCGCAGAAGGCGTTTGCCTTCTGCGCTATCGCTTAACGGCTGGCGCAGACCTCACGCGTGGGCTGGCGGGCTGAAAAGAACACCACCAGCAGTGCCAGACCCGCAATGATCGCTCCCATTACCGGAACAAAGCTATAGCCCAGCCCGCCGGAGATCACCGCTCCACCAGCCATCGCTCCCAAAGCATTGCCGAGATTAAACGCCCCTATATTCACCGACGATGATAAGCCCGGCGCTTCGCTGGCCACGCGCATGACGCGCATTTGCAGCGGTGGAACCACGGCAAATGTCGCGGCACCCCATACCAGCATACTGAACGCCGTGCCAAACTCATTGCGCGCCAGCAGCGGGATCGCCAGCATGATCGCGATTAACAGCAGCAGAAAACCTTTCAACGTGGCATTCACTGACCGATCGGCAAACTTACCGCCAAGATAATTGCCGATGGAGAACCCAATCCCAACCAGTACCAGCATCGCGGTGACAAAGAGCGGCGTCGCGGCAGACAGGCTGTGCAGAACCGGAGCGATATAGGTGTAGAGGGTAAACATCGCCCCTGCCCCCAGCACGGTCGTCAGCAGCGCGCTAAGGACCTGCGGGCGCATCAGCACCGTCAGTTCCTGCCGCACGTTGGGTCGCTCTCCTGCACTGCCCTTCGGTAGCGAGAACCACAGGCTCAGCATGGCAATAACCCCCAGACCCGCAGTTGCAAAAAAGGACATCCGCCAGCCAATCGCTTCACCCAGCCAGGTCGCCGCCGGAACGCCGCCGATGTTGGCAATGGTGAGTCCCATAAACATGGTCGCGACGGCGCTGGCCTGTTTATGTTTTGGCACCACGCTTGCGGCAACCACTGACCCCAGACCAAAAAACGCCCCGTGGTTAAGGCTGGTGACAATACGGGAAAGCATCAGGGTGGTGTAATCTGGCGCGATGGCAGAAAGCACATTGCCGAGGGTAAAAATCGCCATCAGAAAAATCAGCGCGTTACGCCGGGCGCGATGGGAGAGCAGAAGCGTCATGATCGGCGCACCCACCATCACCCCTATCGCATAGGCGCTGATGAGCATACCGGCAGTTGGAATAGAAACATCCACCCCTTTGGCAATCGTGGGCAATAACCCCATCGGAGAAAACTCAGTGGTGCCGATCCCAAACGCACCGATAGCCAGCGCCAGCAGGGGAAAATTAACTTTCATGAACAGACTCCGTTTTGGCCGACATCACCACGACACGACGCAAAGAAGTCAAAAGCATGACATTAATCACAAAAAAACAAAAGTAAGGCAAAATGCAAAAGAGTTTTGCTGATAAGTGCAAAATCGACAGAAGGGGCGTGAGGGAGAAGACTCTCCCTCGGATAAATCAATGCAGTACGGCAACCAACGCGCTGGCGACGATCAAACCCAGCACAATAATGGTCGTTACCAGAGAAAACTTAAGATCGACACTCATCAATTTTTACTCCTTGTTATGACCCTGTGAAAAGTGAGCCTGTTCATTTTTACATACTTAAGGACGAAAATCTTGCAGGATTTAGATTGATATACATTTTTTCTCTTTCCCTTTTCATCAGGATCGGCCAAAATTCCACGCTTAATTATAAGCGTACCAGCCATTGACCCCCACCTGACGTTCTGTGTCGTTTTCCTGACCTAAAGCAATGCTCACAAAATTGCGCCAGGGGTGTGTGAAGGCAAACGTTTACCCTCCCATTTGCAGGCGTTCAGGCCAGGGTCCGGAGTAAGATGTAATGGCAACAATTAAAGATGTCGCGAAACGCGCAAACGTTTCCACTACAACTGTGTCACACGTTATCAACAAAACCCGTTTTGTTGCTGAAGATACGCGTAATGCAGTGTGGGCGGCAATAAAAGAACTTCACTATTCTCCAAGCGCGGTTGCTCGTAGCCTGAAGGTTAATCATACCAAGTCGATTGGCCTGCTGGCGACCAGCAGCGAAGCGGCCTATTTTGCCGAAATTATCGAAGCGGTTGAAAAAAGCTGCTTCCAGAAAGGCTATACCCTGATCCTCGGCAACGCGTGGAACGATATTGAAAAGCAGCGCGCCTATTTGTCGATGATGGCGCAAAAACGCGTCGATGGCCTGCTGGTCATGTGTTCTGAATATCCAGAATCGCTATTAAGCATGCTCGAAGAGTATCGTCACATTCCGATGGTGGTGATGGACTGGGGCGAATCGAAAGCGGACTTTACCGACTCGGTGATTGATAATGCCTTTAAAGGTGGCTATATGGCCGGGCGTTATCTGATTGAACGCGGCCATCGTGATATCGGTATTATTCCAGGCCCGCTGGAGCGTAATACCGGGGCCGGGCGACTGGCCGGTTTTATGAAAGCGATGGAAGAAATTCAGGTCGCTATTCCCGAGCAGTGGATCGTGCAGGGTGATTTCGAACCGGAATCCGGCTATCAGGCGATGCAACAGATCCTTAATCAGTCCCAGCGCCCGACCGCCGTCTTCTGCGGGGGCGATATCATGGCGATGGGGGCGTTATGTGCAGCCGATGAGATGGGCCTGCGCGTGCCGCAGGATATTTCAGTGATTGGCTACGATAACGTGCGCAATGCGCGTTTCTTTACGCCAGCGCTGACCACTATCCACCAGCCGAAAGATTCCCTCGGCGAAGCCGCGTTTAATACGCTGCTGGATCGCATTGTGAATAAGCGCGTTGAATCAAAATCCATTGAGGTACACCCTCGCCTGATTGAACGCCGCTCGGTAGCCGACGGTCCGTTCGTCGACTACCGCCGTTAAGTTAATCTGCGGGAGCCGTTTCTTCCGGGTCCCGCAGCCACTCTCTATTCAGCGTATCGCTATCCCCCAAATACTCCAGCAGCCATCCCAGTGCAGGTGAGATATCGCTCTGCTGCCAGGTTAAGCAGCAGGCCGCATCAGGAAACGGGTTCTCAAGGACCAGCGCTGTCCAGTCGCCTGAATCGGTCCATGGCCGGGCAAAATGTGAAGGCACCATCGCCGCACACAGACCCGCCGAGATGCAGGTCGCCGATGACTCCCAATCCGGCACCACGACCCGCTTTTGATTGTCCAGCAGCCACGTCGTGCGTTTTGGCAACGAACGTGAGGTATCCTCGCGAACCAGTGAAGGCCAGTTGCGTAATTCATCATCGCTTAACGGCCCCGGCTGTTTTGCCAGGGGATGATCGCAGGCGACAACGCAATTCCAGCTCAGCATCCCCATATCCCGAAACGCGTAGCGCCCCCCGACCGGGATAGCCTGGGTTGCGCCGATGGCCAGTTCAACCCGTCCATCGGCCAGCGCATCCCACACGCCGTTAAAGACTTCCTGAAAAACAATCAGCTCGACGTCAGGAAAATGGCGATAGAAATCGACAATCATTTGCCGGGTACGCTCGGGCCTGACGATGTTATCAACGGCAATGGGGAGCTGACTGCGCCAGCCATTCGCGATTTGCTGACACTGCTGACGGGTGATCAGCATTTTTTTGATAACAGTGCGTCCTTCTTTTAAAAACCAATTGCCCGCCGGGGTTAACTCCACATCGCGATGCCGCCGCTCAAACAGCGGCACACCCAGCCACTCTTCCATCTGACGCACGGTGTAACTGATCGCTGACGGGACACGATGCAGCTCCTGCGCCGCCGCGCTAAAGCTGCCGTTGCGGGCAACCGCATCAATCACTTCGAGAGAATATTCTGACCACATTTTCTGCCTGCAAATTTTTTGATGTCATTACGCAAATATTAGCGTTTCACAACGCTGAATGCACTGCCTACACTCTTGCGCCTGTCACCTGCTTCTAAAAAGAGAATGTATATGCAGCCTGGAAAAGGTTTTCTGGTCTGGCTCGCCGGACTAAGCGTGCTGGGATTTCTGGCCACTGATATGTATTTACCCGCGTTTGCGGCAATTCAGCACGATCTTCACTCCCCGGCCGCCGCGGTCAGCGCCAGCCTGAGTTTATTTCTGGCCGGTTTCGCTCTGGCCCAGCTCGTCTGGGGACCGCTGTCGGATCGCTTCGGACGGCGTCCCATTTTGCTCATCGGGCTGGCCATTTTTGCCGTTGGCTGCCTGGGGATGCTGTGGGTGCAAAGTGCCACGATGCTGCTGGTATTGCGTTTTGTTCAGGCGACGGGCGTTTGTGCTGCCGCCGTGACCTGGCAGGCGATGGTGACTGACTATTATCCGGCCCAGCGCGTTAACCGGATTTTCGCCACCATTATGCCGCTGGTCGGACTCTCCCCCGCCCTGGCACCGTTGCTCGGCAGCTGGATCCTGACACATTTTGACTGGCAGGCTATTTTCGCCACTTTATTTGCCATCACTCTGCTCCTGATGCTGCCAGCGCTGCGTCTGAGATCCGTTGCGCATAGAAAACCGAATAGCGGAGAGAAACTGACCTTTACCACGCTGCTGCGCTCACGGTTATATCTCGGCAATGTGCTAATGTATGCCGCCTGCTCGGCCAGTTTCTTTGCCTGGCTCACCGGATCACCTTTTATCCTCAGTGAAATGGGCTACGGTCCGGCGGCGATTGGCCTGAGCTATGTCCCGCAGACCATTGCATTCCTCGCAGGGGGCTACGGCTGTCGCGCGGCGCTGCAAAAATGGCAGGGACAACAGTTACTGCCATGGCTACTGGGACTATACGCCTTCAGCGTGGTGACAACCTGGGTGACGGGCCTGTTAGATGGCGGCTCGCTGACGGCGCTGTTAATCCCTTTCTGTGTGATGGCGATTGCGAACGGCGCGATTTACCCGATTGTGGTGGCGCAGGCCCTGCGTCCTTTCCCTCAGGCGACCGGTCGGGCTGCCGCGTTACAGAACACCCTCCAGCTTGGGTTGTGCTTTCTGGCAAGCCTGGTGGTCTCCTGGCTGGTGGAAACACCGCTTCTCACCACCACCAGCGTGATGTTGTTCACAGTGCTACTGGCGGGTGCAGGTTACTGGATGCAACTGGTGGCGAGCCGTGCTGCTCAGCACAAAATGGCGGCAGAAACCTGTCGGGCGTAGCCTCATAAATAGCCATTTAGTTAGGGTGCTAACATTTTTGTGTTGAATCAGCGAGTTTAGCGTCCTATACTCGTTTTCGTTGCCATATTATTATGATAAAAAGCGTATTATTTAGCGGGTGATGGATTTCACCCGTTTCTACCATGGACGGCATTTCGGCAAGGGTCCTCTCCCTTCCTCTGTTTCTACGTCGGATAGCAGGCTTACGGATTTCCCGTAAGATTTCTCACAAACCAAAATAGCATCTACGCTGTTTTAAGGTTCTGATCACATACGCGTGATGGAGAAGCTATGAGTTCATCGTGTATAGAAGACGTTAGCATACCGAACGACGACTGGTATCGTATTACCAATGAGTTATTAAGCCGCGCAGGTATTGCTATTAACGGTACCGCTCCCTGTGATTTACGGGTTAAAAACCCGCATTTCTTTAAACGCGTGCTTCAGGAGGGTTCGCTTGGTTTAGGCGAAAGTTATATGGATGGCTGGTGGGAATGTGACCGGCTGGATATATTTTTTACCCGGGTTCTGCGCGCCGGACTGGATAACCAGTTACCGCACCATTTGAAAGATGTGTTTCGTGTCGCCGCCTCACGCCTGATTAACTTACAAAGTAAAAAGCGCGCCTGGATTGTCGGCAAAGAGCACTACGATCTGGGTAACGATCTGTTTACCCGCATGCTTGACCCTTATATGCAGTATTCCTGCGGCTACTGGAAAGAGGCTGATAATCTGGCCGACGCTCAGCAGGCGAAGCTACAGCTTATTTGCGAAAAACTTCAGCTTGAGCCAGGCATGCGCGTGCTGGATATCGGCTGCGGCTGGGGTGGTCTGGCTTCATGGATGGCAAAACACTACAACGTGAGCGTGACCGGCGTGACCATTTCTGCCGAGCAGCAGAAACTCGCTCAGGCCCGCTGCGCGGGACTTGACGTGACAATCCTGCTTCAGGATTATCGCGACCTGCGGGACCAGTTTGACCGTATCGTCTCCGTCGGCATGTTTGAACATGTAGGCCCTAAAAACTACAAAACCTATTTTGACGTCGTGGATCGTAATCTGAAGCCGGACGGGCTGTTTCTGTTGCACACCATTGGGGCGAAAAAAACCGACAATAACGTCGACCCGTGGATAAACAAATATATTTTCCCCAACGGCTGTCTGCCATCAGTGCGACATATTGCGATTGCCAGCGAACCCCATTTTATCATGGAAGACTGGCACAATTTTGGCGCAGATTATGACAAAACGCTGATGGCCTGGTACGAACGTTTCGAAGCCTCATGGCCAGAAATTGCCGATAATTACTCTGAACGCTTTAAGCGTATGTTCAGTTATTATCTGAATGCCTGCGCCGGTGCGTTTCGTGCACGGGATATTCAGCTCTGGCAGGTGGTTTTCTCGCGCGGTGTAGAAAATGGTTTACGCGTCGCCCGCTAACCTGTAAACACCCCGGCTTGCCGGGGTGTTTAACCTCAGTCAGCCACTTTCTGTAACAGCGCCGCTTCCCGCGCCGCCAGTACCCGCTCAACCGTATCCACTACCGCCTGAGTTTGCGGATCGATTTCAATATTAATTCGCTGGCCCAGTTTTTTCTGACCGAGCGTAGTGCGCTGGAGCGTTTCCGGGATCAGATGCACGCAGAAACGGGTCGCGGTCACCTCTCCCACCGTCAGGCTAATGCCATCGATACCGATAAATCCTTTATAGAGGATATATTTCATCAGCGTCGGGTCCTGCAATTTAAACCAGATCTGGCGATTATTTTCTGAGGTAAGGATTTTCGATACCTCAGCCGTGGTCATGATATGGCCCGACATCAAATGCCCGCCAATTTCATCGCTGAATTTTGCCGCACGTTCAACATTGACAACATCACCTGGCTGTAAATCACCGAGGTTAGTAATACGCAGCGTTTCTTTCATTAAATCAAAGCTAATATGATTACCGTTGATTTCTGTCACTGTCAGGCAGCACCCGTTATGCGCCACCGAAGCCCCGGTTTCCAGCCCGTCAAGCATATCGTCGGGTAATGCCACGACGTGAGTACGGAAATTGGGTTTCTCATCAATGGACACAATTTTTGCTGTGCCCTGCACGATACCAGTAAACATGCTTAAACTCCTGTATGCCATCAAGGCGGTCTGTTCCCCGCCATTCTGTCAGGCACAATAACAGGTGGAAAATAGGCTTGCCAGTCCAGTCTGTGCGCTATCCACTTTTTCACTGGCTTAATGGGTAATCCTCGTTACAATAGCAGCATAACCTCTTGTTAACTCTTTCTTGCTGCCTTTTATGGCGGCTTTTTTAGTCTCTCAAATAACAACAATACTAAAGGTGTTCACGTGCAGAAGTATCTCAATGAAGCGCGTCAGCTTCTGGCGCTGGCAATTCCGGTGATTATTGCGCAGGTGGCGCAAACGGCGATGGGTTTCGTCGATACGGTAATGGCGGGCGGCTACAGCGCTACCGACATGGCCGCCGTGGCTATCGGCACCTCCATCTGGCTGCCGGCAATTCTGTTTGGTCATGGCCTGCTGCTGGCCCTCACCCCCGTTATCGCCCAGCTAAACGGCTCCGGACGACGCGATCGCATCGCACACCAGGTGCGTCAGGGTTTCTGGCTGGCGGGCTTTGTCTCTGTACTGGTGATGGTGGTGCTGTGGAATGCCGGCCACATCATCCACGCCATGCATAACATCGATCCTAAGCTGGCAGATAAAGCCGTTCGCTATCTGCGTGCGCTGCTATTCGGCGCGCCTGGCTATCTGTTCTTTCAGGTCGCGCGCAACCAGTGCGATGGCCTGGCGAAAACCAAACCGGCGATGTTTATCGGTTTTTGCGGACTGCTGGTCAATATTCCGGTGAATTACCTTTTCATCTACGGCCATTTCGGTATGCCAGAACTGGGCGGCGTTGGCTGTGGCGTGGCAACGGCTTCGGTCTACTGGGTGATGTTGTTGTGCATGCTTTCATACATTAAGAAAGCCAGTTCAATGCGCGATATACGTAACACGATGCGTTTTAGCAAACCAGAATGGGCGACGATGCTGCGTCTCGGGCAGCTGGGCTTACCCATCGCGCTGGCGCTCTTCTTCGAGGTGACACTGTTTGCGGTGGTGGCCCTGCTGGTTTCTCCGCTGGGGATCGTGGATGTTGCCGGGCACCAGATTGCGCTGAACTTCAGCTCGCTGATGTTTGTACTGCCGCTGTCGCTGGGCGCGGCGGTGACGATCCGCGTGGGCTATCGCCTCGGCCAGGGATCAACGTTTGAAGCGCAGACCTCGGCACGTACCGGTCTTGGCGTCGGCGTGTGTATGGCCGTTCTGACCGCGATTTTCACGGTCTCACTGCGCGAACATATCGCCCTGCTTTATAATGACAACCCTGAAGTGGTTACTCTGGCCGCGCACCTGATGCTGCTGGCAGCCATCTATCAAATCTCAGATTCTATCCAGGTGATTGGCAGCGGCATTCTGCGCGGATATAAAGACACCAGCTCGATTTTCTTTATTACCTTCATCGCCTACTGGGTGTTAGGTCTGCCGAGCGGATACGTACTGGCGTTAACCGATTGGGTCGTTGAACCGATGGGGCCAGCAGGTTTCTGGCTTGGATTTATCATCGGCCTGACCTCCGCGGCAGTGATGATGATGGTAAGAATGCGTTTTCTGCAACGTCAGCCTTCGGCCGTCATTTTGCGACGCGCCGCACGCTAAGCTCAGGGTAGCCGCCAGCGGGCGGCTACTTTCTCAACATTTTGCGCAGTAGTTCTGCAATCGCGTGAATTATGAAAGAAAAATCGCGTTTCCCTCTTGCCACATCCCGACACTGCCGCTAATATTCGTCCCCGTTGTCAGGCACAACAATGCGTTCATAGCTCAGTTGGTTAGAGCACCACCTTGACATGGTGGGGGTCGTTGGTTCGAGTCCAATTGAACGCACCATCCTTCAGTGCGTCCGTAGCTCAGTTGGTTAGAGCACCACCTTGACATGGTGGGGGTCGGTGGTTCGAGTCCACTCGGACGCACCATTCATGATGTTTCCGGTTTTTCTTCCCTTGTTTTTTCAGCCGTCGTCAATAACGATGACTTTCTCTCGCGATATACCCGCTAGCCGCACCAGCGACTACAAGCTATGACCTCGCCAGCGCTTTCACTACCTGCTCCATCGCTTCCCGGTTCAGGTCCGAGCGAACCGTTTTTTTATTTGCCAGTGCGGTTCTTACCACGCCGGCAATAACGATATGCTTAGGCTCCTGACCCAGATCGCGCATTTCAAGAACGACTTTGCCAACGACCCGGCACATTTCCTGATACAGCTCGTCATCTTTTGCCCGGTTGCCCATGATATATTCCTGAAAGTTTTAACAACACAATTACATTATTGCCAAAAAATCGATGCAAATCAAACGACACCCGCGCGGCAGGCCGCTTTTAAAAGGACGGCTGAGCGGGGAGCAAAGCAGGTACATTACTCCGTTCTAACATTCATCCAACAACCTCTGGCAGGATGCCCAAATCCATATTAAAACGCTGTTTTTATTTTCCTTTTACTTTGTAACATCGTATAATGCGCACCGTTTCTTAATTGAATGGTTTCAGCGCCTTGAACTATCTACTCAAACGCGTATATCTTCATTTAACCTCCTGGGCTGAACCACCAGCGCACATTCCTCTGCACGCTTTTTTGATGTCACCTATTCTTATCACGTGGCATCGCAGTTTTCGTATCACAGGTTTGACTCCGTGCTCACATCGCTCCGGAGCGTTACCTCCATATTCTTCTCAACTTAAAGACTAAGACTGTCATGAAAAAGACCAAAATTGTTTGCACCATCGGCCCGAAAACCGAATCTGAAGAGATGCTGACCAAAATGCTCGACGCGGGCATGAACGTTATGCGTCTTAACTTCTCCCACGGTGACTATGCTGAACATGGTCAGCGCATCCAGAACCTGCGCAACGTGATGAGCAAAACCGGTAAAAAAGCGGCGATCTTGCTGGACACCAAAGGTCCGGAAATTCGTACCATCAAACTTGAAGGTGGCAATGACGTTTCGCTGAAAGCAGGTCAGACCTTCACTTTCACCACGGATAAAACCGTAGTGGGTAACTCTGACACCGTTGCAGTCACTTACGAAGGTTTCACCTCTGACCTGTCCGTCGGCAACACTGTTCTGGTAGACGATGGCTTGATCGGCATGGAAGTTACCGCTATTGAAGGTAACAAAGTCATCTGTAAAGTGCTGAACAACGGTGACCTGGGCGAGAACAAAGGCGTTAACCTGCCAGGCGTGTCTATCGCTCTGCCAGCACTGGCTGAAAAAGACAAACAGGACCTGATCTTCGGTTGCGAACAGGGCGTAGACTTTGTTGCTGCCTCGTTCATCCGTAAGCGCTCTGACGTGGTTGAAATTCGTGAGCACCTGAAAGCCCACGGCGGCGAACACATTCAGATCATTTCCAAAATTGAAAACCAGGAAGGTCTGAACAACTTCGACGAAATCCTTGAAGCTTCTGATGGCATCATGGTTGCGCGTGGCGACCTGGGCGTTGAAATCCCGGTTGAAGAAGTTATTTTCGCGCAGAAAATGATGATCGAAAAATGTATTCGCGCCCGTAAAGTGGTAATCACTGCCACCCAGATGCTCGACTCCATGATCAAAAACCCACGTCCGACCCGCGCTGAAGCTGGCGACGTAGCCAACGCCATCCTGGACGGTACCGACGCCGTCATGCTGTCAGGCGAATCCGCAAAAGGTAAATACCCGCTGGAAGCAGTGACCATCATGGCTACTATCTGCCAGCGTACCGACCGCGTGATGACCAGCCGTCTGGATGATAATCACGATAGCCGTAAACTGCGTATCACCGAAGCCGTGTGCCGTGGTGCGGTTGAAACTGCTGAGAAACTTGAAGCTCCGCTGATCGTGGTAGCAACCAACGGCGGTAAATCTGCGCGTGCAGTACGTAAATACTTCCCGGATGCCACCATCCTGGCGCTGACCACCAATGAAGTGACCGCACGTCAGCTCGTACTGAGCAAAGGCGTTGTGGCGCAGCTGGTGAAAGAAATCAACTCTACTGATGATTTCTACCGTCTGGGTAAAGAAGTCGCGGTAGAGAGCGGCCTGGCGCAGAAAGGCGACGTCGTCGTGATGGTTTCTGGTGCACTGGTCCCGAGCGGCACAACAAATACGGCCTCTGTGCACGTACTGTAATTATTAACAGATGTGTTCATTTGTTTAAAAAGCGTCCTCCGGGGCGCTTTTTTTATTAGCACCGACGAAGATTTCATTAGGAAAGCAAATCGTATTTTACTATTTAAATCGCCCATTATCTAAGATGAATCCGATGGAAGCCTCCTGTTTTCACACAGTTTTTTTGATGTAACGGGGCCAGTCGATGCTTCTTTGAGCGAACGATCAAAAATAAGCGCATTCCCATCAAAAAAATATTCTCAATATAAAAAACTTTGTGTAATACTTGTAACGCTACATGGAGATTAACTCAATCTAGAGGGTATTAATAATGAATCGTACTAAACTGGTACTGGGCGCGGTAATCCTGGGTTCTACTCTGCTGGCAGGTTGCTCCAGCAACGCTAAAATCGACCAGCTGTCTTCTGACGTTCAGACTCTGAACGCTAAAGTTGACCAGCTGAGCAACGACGTGAACGCAATCCGTTCCGACGTTCAGGCTGCTAAAGACGACGCAGCACGTGCTAACCAGCGTCTGGACAACCAGACTCGCACTTACAAAAAATAAGTGTTCCTGGTCTAATAAAATGGCGCACAGTGTGCGCCATTTTTTTGCCTTCTGTTTTCCCCTTCCTACTGCACGACCAGGCTGTTCGCCGTCACCAGCGTTCCCTCTGCCTGAGTAACGGGTGCAGGAGCCACTCTCACGCTCTGTGCGGGCGTTACAGGCACCGGTTGAGCCATTGTTGCATTCACCTGTACCGGATAACCAGCGCGTCGCGTAATGGCGCGGTTAATGCCGTTACTGTCACTCCCCGCATCATCGGCAAAACGACCAAAGCTTGCAGTCACGGCAATTGGCACCGTCTGAGGATCTTCCCAGTCATTTTGTGACAGCGGCTGGTGGACCTCCACATAACGTCGGCCATCGGGTTCGACCGAGAATTTGATTGGCTCATTGACGATTTGTACCCGTGTTCCCCACGCTGCCTGCGAGAAGAGGGTCTGGATATCTGCGGCACGCATTCGCATACAGCCAGAACTGGCGCGTAAGCCTACGCTGTTGCGCGCGTTGGTGCCATGTATGAGGTATTCCCCTCCGCCCTGCTCCAGACGCAGTGCAAAACGTCCCAGCGGGTTATTTGGCCCGGCAGGGATCACAGCTGGCAGTTTTATCCCCTGCGCCAGCGAACGGGCGCGGATGTTTGCCGTAGGCGTCCATGTCGGATTCGGGATCTTCTGGATAATACGGGTGGTCATGACCGGCGTTTCTCGCCCCTGCTGGCCGATGCCAATCGGGAACACCTGCACAATGTTTTTGCCTGGCGGATAATAGTACAGCCGCAGCTCAGCCAGGTTAATGACAATGCCTTCTCGCGGCGCGTCAGGCAGCAACATCTGCGAAGGAATGGTCAGCTCGCTGCCCGGCATCGGTAAAAAAGGGTCGACCGTATTATTGGCCTCCAGCAACAGCAATATACCGGTATCAAAACGCTGGGCAATCGACTCCAGATTTTTGCCATCGGTCGGCACCTTATAGATCTGGTTTTGCCCAATAATCCGGCTGCCAGGCGCAGGCAACTGATAATCCACCGCCCAAACGCTTTGAAAGGCGCTGAGCGAGCCGATAAGACTTAGAGTAATAAGAGACGCGCGTTTCATACTGGAATTCCTTAATCACTGGCTGAACGCCAGAAAGCTGAAAACCAGCGAGGCGTATAAACGCCTCGCGTAACAGAATGAAAGCTGTTTTTTGAGTTTAGCTGAGATTTGCGGCTTTAGCGCGAATGGCGCGGATCATTGCTTCCAGTCCCTGTGAGCGGGACGGGGTAAGGTGCTGCGTAAGAGCCATTTTTTCAAACCAGGGGCGAACATCAAACGCGACGATATCCTGCGCCGTCATCCGATCGTAGAGAATAAACACTACGGCGATAAGCCCTTTGACAATGGTCGCGTCGCTATCGCCCTGAAGCTCAATAATCCCCTCTTCATTGCGCCCAATAACAATCCAGACCTGGCTTTGGCAGCCCTGAATACTATTTTCCGGGCTATGGGCATCGTCGCTAAGGGGTGCCAGACGCTGACCCAGCTCAATAATATACAGATACTTCTCTTCCCAGTTGTCACAGCGCTGGAAATTTTTCAGCAACTTTTCTCTGTCCGGTAATGCAGCCATAAAATCTCCCTGCTATCCCAGTAGCTGATGAATGCGTTTTAATCCTGCCACCAGCCGATCCACTTCTTCATGGGTGTTGTACATGGCTAACGACGCCCGGCACATCGCCGGCACCTGATAATGCGCCATCAGCGGCATCGCGCAGTGGTGCCCGGTGCGAACGGCAATGCCGTAGTTATCCAGGAAGCTGCCGACGTCGTAAGCGTGATGCTGCCCCAGATTAAAGGCAATCACCCCCAGCCGTTGTTGCGGGCCATACAACGTCAGCTCGGGCACGGTAGCGAGCTCACTAAGCGCGTATTGCATCAGTGCCTGCTCGTAATCATGAATATTCTCAAGCCCCAACTCGCTGACATAATCCAGCGCCGCGCCGAGAGCGATGATTCCGCCCGTATTGGGCGTACCCGCTTCAAAACGCCACGGCGCTTTGGCGAAGGTCGTCCCCTGAGTCAGGCTGACGGTGGCGATCATGGAGCCACCGCCTTCCCAGGGTGGCATATCCTGGAGGATCGCTTCTTTCACATACAGCACGCCGATACCGGTCGGCCCATAAAGCTTATGCGCCGAGAAGAGGTAAAAATCGCAGTCCAGCGCCTGAACGTCAACCGTGTGATGCATCACCGCCTGTGCGCCATCGACCAGCACCTTTGCCCCGTGCTGATGCGCAATGCGGATAATATCCGCTACCGGATTTTCGGTCCCCAGGACGTTAGAGACGTGCGTCACGGCCACTAAACGGGTTCTGGCGTCGAGCAGGCCCGGAAGTGCGTCCAGCGCAAGCGTGCCCTCAGCCGTGAGCGGGATGACCCGCAATTCTGCATTTTTACGCGCACAGAGCATCTGCCATGGAACGATATTTGCGTGATGCTCCATCTCCGTGATGATGATGTTATCGCCCGGCTGGATCTGGCTTTCGCCCCAGCTATTCGCAACGAGGTTGATGCCCTCGGTCGTGCCGCGGACAAATACCAGCTCCTCCGGCGAGCGAGCATTGAGGAAGGTCGCCGCCTTGAGCCGTACCTGCTCCATACGCTGCGTGGCTTCCGCGCTGAGTGTGTGAATGCCACGATGCACCGCCGCGTAGCCGTGGCGGTAGAATTCGCTTTCAGCGTCAATGACCTGGCTGGGTTTTTGGGCGCTGGCCGCGCTGTCCAGATACGCCAGCGTCTGACCGTTAACTTCACGCGTCAGGACCGGGAAATCTTCCCGCACCCGCTGAACGGAAAATGTCATGCTTTGCCCCCGGGAAGACGCTGGCCGATGCGGGCCAGCACCTGTTGTTTTAGCGCTTCATCGCTGATGGCTTCCGTCAGTTCAGCGGCAAAGGCATAGATAATCATCTGCTGCGCGGCCTGTTCATCAATACCGCGCGAGCGCAGATAAAACAGTTGTTCGTTGTCGATACGTCCAATCGTTGCGCCGTGGCTACACTTGACGTCATCGGCATAGATTTCCAGTTGTGGTTTAGTATCCACTTCCGACAGCCGCCCCAACAGCAAGTTATTGTTGGTCATCTGACCGTCAGTTTTAATCGCATGTTGCGCCACGTTAATCAGGCCATTAAACACCGCGCGGCCTTTGTCATTGACGATAGTTTTATGCAACTGGCGACTATTACAGTATCCCTTGTTGTGCTCAAGCCAGGTTCGGCTGTCGAAGACTTCTGATTTCACCGGCATAGCCAGGCTGTTCAGACGTAGCGTGGTATTTTCGCCATTCAGCTGACTGCTGGTGTTGTGGCGTAGTACCGCACTGCCCAGCAAGAAGCTGTGGCTGAAGGCTGCCGCATCCTGACCAAGGACAATGTCATTGTGCGCAAAGTGATAGCTGACCGGAGCCTCAAACGCCAGTTTCATATGATGTAACTGCGCATTCGCCGCGACGTTCATGGTGATCCTTGAGCCGGTAAAATGACGCTCATCATTCAGACTGACATAATGTTCAATCAGCGTCGCCTCAGCGCCTTCCGCCAGCTCAATATGATGGCGATAATGCGCCGTATTCATCTCTTCGCCAGAGACGCCACGGGTGATATGCATCAGCAGTAAAGGCTTAGCCGGGCGCTGATTACGGGCGACGCGGATGGTGGTCACGCTGGCCGCCAGGCTTTCCGTCAGATGCAAAAACACTTCCGGCTGGATGGCGGCGGGTAAAGCGGGGCTTTCCTGACCAATATGAATGTCGTAGCCGCTATTTTCCACGCTGTCGCTCAGTGCTGCGCTAAATTGCCCGTCGACAAACACCAGTCGTACGGCATCCACCTTAAGCGCCAGCGCATCACGCTGAGCGGCGGTCACTTCAGCGGAAGGGACCGTAACGAACGTGCTGCCCAGCAGCCCATCCAGCGGCGTATATTTCCAGTTTTCATGCTTACGCGTTGGCAGGCCGAGGCGCAGCATTTGTTGAAGGTGCTGCCGGGCCTGCGCCGAGCGCTGTACGCCCTGCGCTTCAAAGAGATGATGCCACTGTTGCAGTGCGTTACTGCTGTTCGGTAAGCCAGCCATAGCCCTGCTCCTCCAGTTGTTTGACCAGAGTAAAATCACCCGATTTCACAATCCGCCCCTGATACAGGACGTGGACGTAATCCGGCTTGATATAGTCCAGGATACGCTGGTAGTGAGTGACGATAATAAAGGCTCGCTTGCCGTCACGCAGGGCATTCACCCCCTCTGAGACGATTTTCAGCGCATCGATATCCAGCCCTGAATCTGATTCGTCAAGAATGCACAGTTCAGGCTCCAGTACCGCCATCTGCAAAATATCATTGCGTTTTTTCTCGCCGCCGGAGAAGCCCACGTTCACCGAACGGGTCAACAGATCTTCCGGCATCTTCAGCAACTGAATTTTCTCTTCCATCAGATCCTGAAAATCGAAGCGGTCGAGCGTCTCCTGGCCACGGTAAGTACGCACCGCATTCAGCGCCGTTTGCAAGAAAAACTGATTGCTGACGCCGGGGATCTCTACCGGATACTGGAAGGCCATAAAAATGCCCTCGCCCGCACGATCTTCCGGCGCAAGCTCCAGCAGGTCTTTTCCCCTGAATTCAACGCTGCCACCGGTGACTTCATAATCTTCACGCCCGGCCAGCGTCGCCGAGAGCGTACTTTTCCCGGAACCATTGGGTCCCATGATGGCGTGTACTTCTCCCGGACGAACCTCAAGGTTCAGTCCACGCAGGATTTCTTTGTCTTCTACCGATACCTGTAAATCTTTAATGCTTAACATGGTTGTTCCCTTAGATACTTAACCGACGCTGTGTTCGAGGCTGATAGCCAGCAGTTTTTGCGCTTCAACGGCAAATTCCAGCGGCAGTTCAGAGAAGACGTCCTTACAGAACCCGTTGACGATCATCGAGATAGCGTCATCCTCACTGATCCCACGTTGCAGACAGTAAAAAAGCTGATCCTCGCCAATACGCGAAGTGGTTGCTTCGTGCTCAAGCTGAGCGCTGTTATTACGGCACTCGACATACGGGAAGGTATGCGCCCCGCTGTCCGGGCCAATCAGCATGGAGTCACACTGGGTAAAATTGCGCGCATTGGTGGCAGTCGGCATGATCTTAACCAACCCGCGATAGCTGTTCTGGCTATGTCCGGCAGAAATCCCTTTGGAGATAATGGTCGATTTGGTGTTTTTACCAATATGGATCATTTTGGTACCGGTGTCGGCCTGCTGATGACCGCTGGTCAGGGCGACGGAGAAGAACTCGCCGATGGAGTTATCACCGCGCAAAATGCAGCTTGGGTATTTCCAGGTGATTGCCGACCCCGTCTCGGACTGGGTCCAGGACATTTTGCTGTTCTCACCTTCACACAGCGCGCGTTTGGTCACGAAGTTCAGGATCCCGCCGGTATGGTTATCGCCAGGGAACCAGTTTTGCACCGTGGAGTATTTCACTTCGGCATCTTTATGGATGATCACTTCGACCACCGCCGCATGAAGCTGATAGCTGTCACGTACCGGAGCCGAGCAGCCCTCGATATAGCTCACATAGCTACCTTCGTCAGCGACCAGAATAGTCCGCTCGAACTGGCCGGTTTTTTCCGCGTTGATACGAAAATAGGTCGAAAGCTCCATCGGACAGGTCACCCCTTTCGGCACGTAGATAAATGTGCCGTCCGATGCCACTGCCGCATTCAACGCGGCGAAAAAGTTATCATTACTCGGGACAACGGTCCCCAGATATTTTTTCACCAGCTCAGCATGATCGTGGATCGCCTCGCCAAATGAGCAAAAAATAATGCCCTGCTCGGCCAGTTTTTCGCGGTAGGTGGTGGCGACGGAGACCGAGTCAAAAATGGCGTCCACCGCCACTTCACGGCCTTCACGTACCGGTACGCCAAGCTGATTAAACGCCGCTTCAACTTCGTCCGTCAGGAAAGACGCCGGACCGGTTTGCTGCACCGCGCCAGGCTGGGACGCACAGGTATCGTCACAGTTGCCGCAGGACGGCGCGGAGTAATAGCTGTAGTCCTGATAATTCAGCTTATCGTAATGGGCCTTAAGCCAGTGTGGCTCCTCCATCTCAAGCCAGGCGCGGTAAGCACTCAGCCGGAATTCCAGCATCCACTCCGGCTCGTTGCGTTTCGCGGATATCGCGCGAACGACATCCTCGCTGATACCGTGGGCCAGCTCGTCCGTCTGGAGTTGGGTAAAAAACCCTTCTTTATAATTGAGCGGGCCGGACCACATTTTGACATCGTCAGTTGCTTCAGTATTACGCGACATAATTATTCCGCCTGCACCCCAAAACTTTCACCACAGCCACATTCGTGCTGGGCTTTTGGGTTATGAAATTTAAAGATTTGGTTTAAGCCTTCACGGACATAATCGACTTCGGTGCCATCAATAAACGGCATCGCCTGTAAGGGAACCCACAGACGTGCGCCATCGACTTCAAAGAGAAGATCGTCTTTTTGTGGCTCATTCACCGTATCCAGCACGTAACCGAACCCCGCGCAGCCGGTCTGCTTCACGCCCAGCCGCAAACCCTGTACTCCAGGCTGTTTGCTGACCAGCTGGCGAATATGCGCGGCAGCAGCCGGGGTCATCGTCAGGCCATGCCAGGCAAACTCATTGGGATCAAAAGTCCCTGCATGCACATCCATCGGTCCACCTCACGTTAAGAGACTGAAAAGTTAACACTATGTTAGTGATAATGATTATCACTTCAACCCACTTGCAGTATGGGTATTGTGTATAATGGGCTTTTCACTGCACATCTACTAAGCATAGACCGTGGAGATAACCTTATAACGGGGAAATGGAAGGAATTATCTGACTGATTTTTATCGGTTTTACTAAGACAGATGTGGCTGCAAGCGGACAATGGAAAAGATGTATAGGCAATACCTATTTTTGAAATCAAAAAAGGCAATTATGCGATTTGTAGTAATAATTTCGTTTTAATCTACGTGCGGGAGAGCTGAGAAAATGTAACACTGGCTCGTCGCATTTCATTATAGCTATTGTGCCTTTAATGACTCGCCACATGGCCGGGACTATGTTTGCCGTTAGCGCCGATGCTAACAGGGAGAAAAAGATGACCAATATTATTTTAGGCATGATTGCCAAGATATCAAGAATGGACGCGGAAACGAAACAGCTTACCGCGCGAATCGAAGCTCAGTCTCTTCTGCTCAGCGCGTTTTTACTCGCGGCCGGGAAAGAAGGTGGCGTGATGGAAATGGTAGAAGCCGTTAAGAAAGCCATCAATGCTGCGGTCGAAATGGCCGACAATCCGCTGAGATCGGATGCCGAAATTTTGCTTAATGAATTTAATGATATTCTGTCAATGGCACAGCTGCTGACCAGGGTGGGCGCTGAACTCGACGTTGAGGCAATGAAAGCCGTCACGTCCGGGGATGAGAATAAGCAATAGTCCATCGGGGCCGCCGCCCCGATGAAGGCTAGTATGAATCAGACATACAGTGAAGCTTCACCCGTCGGACGGGTTTTGAAGCGGCGATGGATCCATAAATACTGTTCAGGCGCGCGTAAAATTTCGTGCTCAATCATTTTATTGATGTAGCTCGCCGCCTCGTACTCGTTTGCACGCGGGAAGTCTTCCATCATCTGTCCGATATGCAGGGCATAACCGCGAGCGTTATCTTTACGCACCATCGAGATAGTCAGCATTTCTGCCCCCGAAAGCCGTGAAATCACGTAAGTTCCGTTGGTGGTTGCCGCATTCTCAACTGAAAAGAATGGCGCAAAAGTGCTGCCCTTCGGACCGTAATCCTGATCCGGCGCGAACCAGACGGCCTCACCGCCTTTCAATGTGTTGACCAGTCCCTTCAGATTATGTCTGTCGATCATCGATTTATTAGAGCGCAGACGGCCACGCGTTTGCACCCATTCCATGACCGGGCTGTTATGCGGACGATAGGTAGCCATCATGGGCTGGCAAAGCCCCATCACGCGACCGCCCAGTTCAAGCGACATAAAGTGTACACCAACCACCATGACGCCCTTCTGCTTGCGCTGCGCTTCCAGCAGATAATGGTAACCTTCGACATCAAACCATTTGCGCACCCGACGATCCGACCAGAACCAGGCCATCCCGGTTTCAAGCAGGGCCATTCCCAGAGAGGCAAAATTTTTCTCAATCATCATCTTGCGCTGTTGCGCATCCATGCCCGGAAAGCAAAGTTCAATATTGCGGTTGGCAATAGTTGCCCGCCGCTGGAGAAAACGTTGCGACGTACGGCCCAGCGCGGAGCCAAACCAGAATAAAAAAGGATAAGGGAGTTGCACCAGCAGCCAGAGGATGCCTAAACCAAACCAGGTCAGCCAGTGACGCGGGTGCAGAAATGCGAGTTCGAACGTTGGACGAGCCATATTTTTTCCTTAAGCGGAAGTAGTGTAGCGCTTAAAGGAGAAACGAAAGTATTCATTAGTCATTACGCGATACGGTTTTAACTGAGACAACCAGAAAGGGAAACAAATCCGTCGGCGGAGAATATCACAGGCGATTTAAAGTAAAAGGATATTACACGCGGGCACGCTTCTTTTCAGAAATGTGCCCGACGATTTATAGCACGGCGGTCGTCAGCCGGGATGAGCAGCAAAGGCGTCCTTGCTCATCAACGATCTCGATCTGCCACACCTGGTGTCTGCGTCCGAGGTGTAAGGCTTTACACACGCCGCGTACCCGGCCGCTTCGCACGGAACGAAGGTGATTTGCGTTGACCTCGACGCCGACCACCTTTTGTTCACCTTCGGTGCATAAATAGCCCGCCACAGAACCCAGCGTTTCTGCCAGCACCACCGACGCGCCGCCATGCAGTAAACCGAATGGCTGATGCGTTCGACCGTCTACCGGCATCGTGGCTTCCAGACTATCGTCAGCGATCCTGTCAAAACGAATATCCAGTAGCCCAACCATATTATCCGTTCCCATCGCATTCAGAGCTTCAAGGGTCACTGCACGCTTCCAGATCATCCCACTATCTCCAGCAACGCCTGAAGTGGATGGCGTACACCATTACCTTCAATACGTTTTACCTGGCTGCGACAGGAGTAGCCGGTCGCCAGACAGCGATTGCGCGGCAAGCGCTGCATTGCCTGCTGCCAGGAGAGCGCATAAATGCCCAATGAATTCGCATGATTTTTTACTTCATGACCGTAGGTTCCCGCCATACCGCAGCAGCCGACGCTAACGCTTTCCAGTTTTGCGCCATAGTGCGCGAAAATAGCGGCCCACTGGTTTGGCGCGCCAGGTAACGCTGTCACTTCCGTACAGTGGCCGAACAGATACCAGGATTCGCCGCTCACCTCCTGGCGAGCGCCGCCTTCCAGCGCCAGCGGTAGCCATTCATGAACCAGCATGACGTGAAAATCGCCGCGTTCTTTCCCCAGCACCAGTTTGTACTCATCGCGATAACAGAGCACCAGTGCCGGGTCCACACCCACCATCGGAATGCCAAGCTGCGCGACGCGGTTGAGAAAGTCAGCCGTTTTACGGGCGGTTTTCGCAAAGCGGGTCATAAAGCCTTTGATGTGCTGCGCTTTACCGTTAGGGGAAAACGGTAAAAGCACTGGCTGGTAACCGAGTTTTTCCACCAGCCGGACAAAATCTTCAACCACCTGCGCATCGTAATAGCTGGTGAACGGATCCTGCACCACCAGTACAACCCGCGCTTTTTGCCCGGCATCCAGCGCTTCAAGCTCCTCAAGCGTCATATTCGCTGAACGATGCGCCACCATTTTCTGCTGAAGCGATGGCGATGAAAGCAGCGGCAAATCGACCATTCCGATATGCATTTCTGAGAGCTTGCGCACCCACGGCTGGCTCATAAAAAAGTTGAAGGTTTTCGGTGCCCGCGCCATTAGCGGCGCGTAGCTTTCCACCGACGCCACCAGATGATCGCGCAGCGGGCGCAGGTAGCGGGAGTGATAAAGTTGCAGGAAACGCGAGCGGAACTCCGGCACGTCGATCTTCACCGGACACTGGGTCGAACAGGCTTTACAGGCCAGACAACCCGACATCGCCTCTTTCACCTCATGGGAAAAATCATATTCGCCTTTACGCGCATGCCAGCTGTTGCGCGTGCGCTCAATTAGCGTGCGCAGACTGGCACGTTGCTCAGGCAACTCTTTTTCCAGCTGGTTCGGATCGATTCCCCGGTCCGCCAGCAAGCGTAGCCACTCTCTGACCAGCGTCGCGCGGCCTTTCGGCGAATGAATGCGGTTGCTGGTGATTTTCATTGACGGACACATCGGGCTTTTCACGTCGAAGTTGAAGCACAGACCGTTGCCGTTACACTCCATTGCACCACGCCAGGCACCGCGCACCGCAATCGGAATTTGCCGATCCCAGGTGCCGCGTTTAACGGCGTCCACTTTCATCATCGGCGCGTCCACACCTTCCGGCGGACAGATTTTTCCCGGATTTAAGCGGTTATCGGGATCAAACGCGGCTTTAATTTTACGCAGTTCGCCATAAAGCTGTTCGCCAAAAAACGCCGGGCTATACTCGGCACGAAACCCTTTGCCGTGTTCACCCCAAAGCAGTCCGCCATATTTGGCCGTCAACGCCACCACCTCATCGGAAATCTGCTTCATCAGCATTTCCTGTTGCGGATCGCACATATCCAGTGCCGGACGCACGTGTAATACGCCGGCATCCACATGACCAAACATCCCGTAGCTCAGGCCGTGACCGTCCAGCAGCGCACGAAACTCGGTAATATAGTCGGCCAGATGCTCTGGCGGAACGCAGGTGTCTTCGGCAAAAGGAATCGGTTTCGCCATCCCTTTTGCGTTACCCAGTAGCCCCACCGCTTTCTTACGCATGGCATAGATGCGTTCTATCCCCGTGAGGTCGTCGCATACCTGCCAGCCGATAACGCCACCGGCCCCTCGCGCCATTAAGGCGTCCAGACCGGCACAGAGCCCGTCAACCTGACGGGTAATCAGCGCGTCATCATCGCCGGCAAATTCAACGATATTCAACCCGAGCATCTCTTTATCTGGCACGCTGGTGATCAGTTCGCTGACCGAATGCCAGACAATATCTTCCCGCGCCAGATTCAGCACTTTCGAATCGACGGTTTCAACAGATAATGCCTTCGCCTCCACCATAAACGGCGCGTTGCGCAGCGCTGAATCAAAAGAGTCATATTTCACGTTGACCAGACGACGCACCTTCGGCAGCCGGGTGATATCCAGCCGTGCTTCCGTGATGAATGCGAGCGTTCCTTCGGAACCGGTCAGGATGCGGGTCAGATCGAACTCGGTCATCGCGTCATTAAAGACGTGACGCAGGTCATAACCGGTGAGAAAGCGATTCAGTTTGGGGAATTTATCCAGTATCAACTGGCGATTCTCCAGGCAGCGCTGGTACACCGTGCGGTAAATCCGTCCGGATGCGGACTGCTCTTTCGCCAGCGTTTCCGCCAGCGCCACGGGCATCGGGTGGGTATCCAGAATATCGCCGCCGGTTAATACCGCGCGTACGCCAAGTACGTGATCGGAGGTTTTACCGTAGGCCAGCGATCCCTGCCCTGAGGCGTCGGTATTAATCATGCCGCCAAGCGTAGCGCGGTTACTGGTCGATAATTCCGGGGCAAAAAAGTAGCCGTACGGTTTCAGGTATTGATTGAGCTGATCTTTGATCACCCCGGCTTCGACGCGCACCCACCCCTCTTCGGGGTTAATTTCAATGATGCGATTCATATAGCGGGACATATCAACGATGATGCCCTGGTTCAGCGCCTGCCCGTTGGTGCCCGTACCACCGCCGCGCGGCGTGAAGATCAGCGTTTTAAAGCGCTCCTCCGCCGCCACCCGTGCCAGCAGCGAAACGTCCGCCGTAGAGCGCGGAAAAACGATGGCATCAGGAAGAAGCTGGTAAATACTGTTGTCGGTCGCCATGGTTAGCCGGTCGGCATAACTGGTGGCGGTATCACCTGTAAAACCCTGTTGCTCCAGTGACTGCAAAAAATTCAGCACCAGTTGAACGACACCTGGAGCCTGAGAAATCTGTGGGATCATTACCGTTGACCCTGCCTGACTGTTGTAATGTGAGTGATTAATCGTTTGCGTTGTGCATTCATCGTTTTACCACATTTTTTTCTTACCTGCCTGACAGAATTACGGACTATAAACGCTGTCGAAATCACTGGTATCATTAATGGTCCAGCTTTATGCCGCGCCCGCATTGTGGCGAGATTAAAAAGGTAAATTTACGTTATGGTTAATCCAAACCAGCCCAGGGATGTACCGCAAATTTTGCTGTCGGTGCTGTTTTTATCACTCATGATTGTCGCCTGCCTGTGGATCGTGCGGCCCTTTATTCTCGGCTTCGCCTGGGCAGGAACCGTGGTCATTGTTACGTGGCCGGTCTTAATTCGTTTACAGCGATTGCTGTTTGGACGACGGGCGCTGGCGGTGCTGGTAATGACGCTGCTGCTGTTTCTGCTGTTTATTATTCCGATTGCGCTGCTGGTCAACAGTATGGTTGATAGCGGCGTGCCGCTGATCCGCTCAGTATCGTCGGGAGAGATGACGCTGCCAGACCTGAACTGGCTTAACAGTATTCCCATGGTCGGTGAACGTCTCTATACCGGCTGGCATAACCTGCTGGATATGGGTGGCACGGCGATTATGGCCAAAATCCGCCCCTATATCGGCACGACGACCACCTGGTTTGTGGGTCAGGCCGCGCATATTGGCCGCTTTATGATGCACTGCGCGTTAATGCTTTTATTCAGCGCGCTGCTCTACTGGCAGGGTGAAAAAGTGGCGCGTGGTATCCGCCACTTTGCCACCCGTCTTGCGGCCAAACGTGGTGACGCGGCGGTGGTTCTCGCCGCACAAGCCATTCGTGCAGTTGCGCTGGGGGTGGTGGTGACCGCACTGGTGCAGGCGGTGCTCGGCGGGATTGGTCTGGCGATTTCCGGGGTTCCTTACGCGACCATCCTCACCGTGGTGATGCTTTTCTCCTGCCTGATCCAGCTTGGCCCGTTGCCGGTACTGGTCCCGTCTATTATCTGGCTGTACTGGAGTGGAGATACCACTTGGGGAACGGTACTGCTGGTGATTAGCTGCGTCGTCGGTACTATTGACAACGTATTGCGCCCGGTACTGATCCGCATGGGTGCCGATTTACCGATGATCCTTATTCTCTCCGGCGTGATTGGCGGACTGGTCGCCTTCGGTATGATCGGCCTGTTTATCGGTCCGGTGCTGCTGGCCGTCACCTGGCGTCTGTTTGATGCCTGGGTGAAGGAAGTACCGCCGCCGCTGGATAATGCTGACGAGGTGACAGACGAATTTACGCCACCTGAGTCGTCCAGTCATTGATCGCTAAACAGCCTGCTTTTTAGCAGGCTGTTTTATTTAATAGTTAAGCATGGCTAATTAAAAGTTTAGCTTGTTAGCGCACCAGACGGTTATTTTCCCTGTGCAGATGGAATATCGCTTCCGCAACCATCATATTCATTAAACTAATGAGATGAATCTGATCGACGCCGGAGATGGCGCACTCTACTATTAGGTCACGGTTATAAATCAACGCCTTGATTTATAAGCATGGAAATCCCCTGAGTGAAACAACGAATTGCTGTGTGTAGTCTTTGCCCATCTCCTATGATGGGCTTTTTTTTATGCTTTTTTATTTGGCGTAATAATAAAAAAAATCCCCGGCATCTCTGCCAGGGATCAATAAAAACTGCCGGATACGTTATTTATTCAGCTCAGCCAGACTCAGCCAGGTTTGCACCACGGTATCAGGATTGAGGGATAAACTATCAATCCCCTCCTCCATTAACCAGGCGGCAAAATCTTCGTGGTCGGAAGGTCCCTGACCGCAAATGCCGACGTATTTACCCTGTTTCTTCGCTGCACTAATTGCCATCGACAGCAGCGCTTTCACCGCATCGTTACGCTCATCAAACAGCTCGGAGACCACGCCGGAGTCGCGATCCAGACCCAGCGCCAGCTGCGTCATATCATTAGAGCCAATGGAGAAACCGTCGAAATGTTCAAGGAACTGCTCAGCCAGCAGGGCGTTCGACGGGATTTCACACATCATGATGATTTTCAGTCCCTGCTCACCGCGCTTCAGCCCCTGACGCGCCAGCTCGTCCACTACCGCTTTCGCCTGATCGACGGTACGCACGAAAGGCACCATAATTTCGACGTTAGTCAGCCCCATCTCATTACGCACCCGCTTAACGGCATCGCACTCCAGCGCGAAGCAGTCACGGAAGCTGTCGGAGACATAACGCCCCGCACCACGGAAGCCAAGCATCGGGTTTTCTTCTTCCGGTTCGTAGCGTTCGCCGCCGACCAGGTTCGCGTACTCATTCGATTTGAAATCTGACAGGCGCACGATCACCCGCTTCGGCCAGAATGCCGCGCCGAGGGTGGCGATACCTTCCGCCAGGCGGCTAACGTAGAATTCTTTTGGCGAGTCGTAGCCCTTGATCATTTCGCGGATTTCGTTTTGCAGCTTCGCGTCCTGATCGTCGAATTCCAGCAGCGCACGCGGGTGAACGCCGATCATACGGTTGATGATAAATTCCAGACGCGCCAGGCCGACACCCTCGTTAGGCAGACAGGCAAAATCAAACGCGCGATCCGGGTTGCCCACGTTCATCATAATTTTCAGCGGCAGATCGGGCATTTTATCTACACTGGAGCTTTTAACGCTGAAGTCGAGTTTTTCGGCATACACGTAGCCGGTATCGCCTTCGGCACAGGAGACGGTCACTTCCTCGTCGTCCTTCATCCGCTCGGTGGCGTCGCCGCAGCCAACGACAGCCGGGATCCCCAGTTCGCGCGCAATGATCGCCGCATGACAGGTTCGTCCGCCACGGTTAGTGACAATAGCGGCCGCCTTCTTCATGATCGGTTCCCAGTCCGGGTCGGTCATGTCGGTGACCAGCACGTCTCCCGGCAGGATGCGGTTCATCTCACTGATGTCGTGGATGACTTTCACTTTGCCGGCACCAATGCGATGACCAATGGCGCGGCCTTCGGCGATGATTTTACCCTGCGCGTGCAGCGTATAGCGTTCCATGACCTGTCCACGCGAACGCACGGTTTCCGGACGCGCCTGGACAATAAACAGCTTGCCAGTATGACCGTCTTTCGCCCACTCGATATCCATTGGCCGGCCATAGTGCTTCTCAATTTGCACCGCCTGCTGTGCCAGCGCCTGCACTTCCTCATCGGTGAGGGAGAACACATCTCGCTGCGCCTGCGGCACATCTTCGATGTCGACCTGTTTGCCATGCTCCTGGCTCGGCGCATACACCATGCGGATCTTTTTCGATCCCATGGTACGGCGCACGATAGCGGGACGCCCCGCCTCCAGCGTTGGTTTGTGCACATAAAATTCGTCCGGATTCACCGCGCCCTGCACCACCATCTCACCCAGACCCCAGGCCGACGTGATAAAGACCACCTGATCGAAACCAGATTCGGTATCGATGGAGAACATCACGCCAGACGAGGCCAGGTCGGAGCGCACCATGCGCTGTACGCCAGCGGAGAGCGCCACGCCGCGGTGATCGTATCCCTGATGGACACGGTATGAGATCGCGCGGTCGTTAAACAGCGATGCAAAAACGTGCTTCACGGCCACCAGCACGGCGTCGTAGCCCTGCACGTTAAGGAACGTTTCCTGCTGTCCGGCAAAGGAGGCGTCCGGCATATCTTCTGCTGTAGCAGAAGAACGCACCGCGAAAGAGGCCTCACTATCATCAGCCGAAAGCTGGTCATAGGCTTCACGAATAGCGTGTTCCAGCTCACCCTGGAACGGAGTATCGATGATCCACTGGCGGATCTGTGCCCCGGCTTTCGCCAGTTCAGAGACGTCGTCAATGTCGGTTTCATCCAGCAGTTCATAAATACGCTGGTTGACGCCGCTTTGATCAAGAAACTGATTAAACGCATCAGCGGTTGTGGCAAACCCGTTGGGTACGGCGACACCCACAGAAGCCAGGTTTGTAATCATTTCTCCCAGGGAGGCATTTTTGCCTCCGACTCTGTCTACATCATTCATGCCGAGTTGGTTGTACCAAAGCACCAGCGGTGACGAGCCATTGTTGGACATCGATCAATCCTTTTGTGATTTATGTGCGAGAGATAAGAATCTACTGATTCGTCATTTATCCTGACATAGTTAACCCGTTAAAAAAAACGGTGAATCGTTCAAGCACCCTATTTTTTTATTTTTTAGGAGAGTTTACCCGTTTATGCTAAGGCTATGATTCAGATAGATTCCCTTGCAGACCAGCGGTCTATTGCCGGCCCTGAAATTGAACCAGTTATTTCAGAAAATATAAAAACAGCATTTCATTTTTAGTCGGCGACAAAAAAGTCTGGAATGTGTTTAACTTAATTCATACAACCCATTGACCACGCAAAATAATCGGGATGAATAAAATGGATAGCTCTGTAGATCGTCATGTTTTTTATATTTCTGATGGTACGGCCATTACCGCTGAAGTGTTAGGACATGCGGTGATGTCGCAGTTTCCGGTGGCAATAAACAGTATCACGCTGCCGTTTGTGGAAAGTGAAAGTCGTGCCAGGGCCGTGAAAGATCAGATAGATGCCATCTTCCAGCAGACTGGCGTTCGTCCGCTGGTGTTTTATTCAATCGTGATCCCGGAAATCCGCATGATTATTTTGCAAAGCGAGGGGTTCTGTCAGGACATCGTGCAGGCGCTGGTTGCGCCGCTACAGGAGGAGCTGAAGCTCGATCCGACGCCCATTGCCCACCGCACCCACGGTCTGACGCCGGGCAACCTGACCAAGTATGATGCGCGTATTGCCGCCATTGATTACACTCTGGCACACGACGACGGGATTTCCCTGCGTAATCTCGATCAGGCGCAGGTGATCCTGCTGGGCGTTTCACGCTGCGGCAAAACACCCACCAGCCTGTATCTGGCGATGCAGTTTGGCGTTCGCGCCGCCAACTACCCCTTTATTGCCGATGACATGGATAACCTTGTCCTGCCGGCGGCCTTAAAACCATTGCAGCATAAGTTGTTTGGCCTGACCATTCACCCCGAAAGGCTCGCGGCGATCCGCGAGGAGCGCCGCGAAAACAGCCGCTACGCCTCTATGCGCCAGTGCCGAATGGAAGTCGCCGAGGTCGAAGCGCTGTATCGCAAAAACCAAATCCCGTTCCTTAATAGCACCAACTTTTCCGTTGAAGAAATGGCGACTAAGATCCTCGACATTATGGGGTTAAGTCGTCGCATGTACTAATAAACTAGTACAACATCTCAAATTCAGTTATTATCTGTCTCCAGAATTCAGACGCCACACGCCCTGCACTTGAAATCGACAGGGATTGGTTTATCGTGATGCGCATCACTTCCCGGCACTGATGTCGCGTAAGTAAAAAATTTTTGAGACATTTGATGAATAAGACAGATGAACTGCGCTCCGCGCAGATCGACAGCCTCGTGACGCCTGCTGAGCTGGCGTCACGCTATCCCGTCACGCCTGACGTCGCGGATCATGTTACCGCGTCGCGCCGTGGCATTGAGAAAATACTCAGCGGTGAAGATCGCCGATTGCTGGTGGTTATTGGGCCGTGTTCCATTCACGATCTGGATGCCGCGATGGATTATGCGCGCCGCCTGCAACCGATGCGCGAGAAATATCAGTCGCGGCTGGAAATCGTGATGCGCACCTATTTTGAGAAACCGCGCACGGTAGTCGGCTGGAAAGGACTAATTTCCGATCCGGACCTCAACGGCAGCTATCGCGTTAATCACGGTCTTGAACTGGCACGTAAGCTCTTACTTCAGGTTAACGAATTAGGCGTTCCCACCGCAACTGAATTTCTCGATATGGTGACCGGTCAGTTTATTGCTGACCTGATCAGTTGGGGTGCTATCGGCGCGCGGACCACGGAGAGCCAAATCCACCGTGAGATGGCCTCGGCGCTCTCCTGCCCGGTCGGTTTTAAAAACGGGACGGACGGTAATACGCGTATCGCCGTGGACGCTATCCGCGCCGCGCGCGCCAGCCATATGTTCCTGTCGCCGGATAAAAACGGTCAGATGACCATTTATCAGACCAGCGGCAATCCTTATGGCCACATCATTATGCGCGGCGGCAAAAAGCCTAACTATCAGGCGGACGATATTGCGTGCGCGTGCGATACGCTGCATGAATTCGATTTACCAGAGCAACTGGTCGTCGATTTCAGCCATGGCAACTGCCAGAAACAGCATCGTCGTCAGTTAGAGGTGTGTGATGATATTTGTCAGCAGATCCGCAATGGCTCAACCGCCATTGCCGGGATTATGGCAGAAAGTTTCCTGCGTGAGGGAACGCAAAAAATCATCGCCGGTCAGCCGCTGATCTATGGTCAGTCGATCACCGATCCGTGTCTGAGCTGGGAAGATAGCGAACAGCTGCTGGAAAAACTGGCAACCGCCGTGGATAGCCGCTTCTGAGATGCTGAAATAACGCCATAGCAATTGCGATGGCGTTTGCACTCTTTCTGTGGGTTCTGCGGCAATATTTCTTGCCGCCAGCCAGACTATTCGTGATAATGATTATCAATACGAGATTGATAATCATTTTATATCATTACGCTATGCAACCCACAGACCTTACCGACACCTGCAAACGTTACACCCCGCATCCTGAGCCAGAAGATCGCCGCATTGACAGTAATGAATTACTGGGCAGCGAAGGCCGCGTCGTCATCGAACATGATGGTCAACAGTATCTGCTGCGTCAGACCCAGGCCGGTAAGTTGATCCTCACGAAATAGTGCGTGTTAACTTGAGCAGCTGACCTCAAGTCGCTTGCCCCAGTCCGGCGGGCGGGCGGCATAGTCATCGTCTCTCTCACGGAAGGGTTCTCGCAGGACGGCGTGCAGCCGCTCAAGCTCGCTGATATCCCCCTGTTCCGCTTGCTCAATAGCGCGTTGAGCCAGCCAGTTACGCAATACCACGCAAGGATTCACGTTTTGCATCGCCTGCTGACGCTGCGCGTCGTCAATCTGTTCCGTTTGTAAACGCTCGCGGTAACGCGCAAACCAGCTATCAAACGCGCCACGGTCGATAAACTCATCGCGCAGCGGCGAGGCGGCGCTATGCTGCTCCGCGTGACTAAGCATGCGAAAAGTGCGGGTGTAATCGCTGCCTTCGCGCGCCATCAGGGCAAAGAGCGCATTTAGCAGCTCGTTGTCGGCCTGTTGTTCGTTAAAGAACCCCAGCTTGCGGCGCATTTTCTGCCCATATTCGGTAAAGAGCGCATGATGATAATGATCCAGCGTCGCGTTCAGGGTATCGACATCAATAAATACCGAGAGCGTTTGCGCCAGCCGCTGAAGGTTCCACAGTCCTACCGCAGGCTGGTTGTCAAAGCTATACCGTCCCTGATGATCGGAATGATTACAGATAAAACCGGGCTGATAATCATCAAGGAACCCATACGGGCCATAATCCATCGTCAGACCAAGAATCGACATGTTATCGGTATTCATCACGCCATGCGCAAAGCCGACCGTTTGCCAGCGGGCAATCATTACCGCCGTGCGCTCCACCACATCGCGGAACCATAAGGCATATTTATCCGCCTCATCCTGCAAATGGGGCCAGTGATGGCGGATCGCATAATCTGCCAGTTGACGCACCTTTTCCGGCTCGCGACGATAGTAGAAATGTTCAAAATGGCCGAAACGGAGGTGACTTTCGGCGATGCGTATTAACATTGCGCCCTGCTCAGTGGTTTCGCGTTGCACTGGCGTATCGCTGGTGACAATAGACAGCGCCCGCGTGGTGGGGATACCGAGCCAGTGCATAGCTTCTGATGCGAGACTTTCGCGGATCGTCGAACGCAACACCGCCCGGCCATCGCCCATGCGTGAATAGGGCGTCTTTCCGGCCCCTTTCAGGTGCCAGTCAAATTTTCGCCCGTCGGGCAGTTGCTGCTCGCCAAGTAAAATCCCCCGGCCGTCGCCGAGCTGCCCCGCCCATACGCCAAATTGATGTCCGCTGTAGACCTGAGCAAGAGGCGACATGCCGGGTAGTAGCGTTTCTCCACCCCAGACGCCCGCCCCCTGCTCAGGGTGAAAAAGGCTATCAGGCACATTGAGAGTGTCAGCCAGCGCCTCATTACGCCAGATTACGCGGGCATTGCGTAACGGCGTTGGGGCCAGCGCGGTGTAAAAGTCTGGCAATTCATCGCGCCAGCTATTAATAAAAGTCAGGTCCATAGATCCTCCTGCCTGTAAGTGTAGTGCCTCAGGCCGGGAGTGAACACGGAGGGTTTACAGGGTTATCACTGAACCAGCGACGTGACCTCTTCTTTATTGACCATCGGCCATAGTGTGCCCTGCATCGCACTGAATGGAAACGCAGTCACGCGCCGGTGTATTTCTTCACTGTCTATGCCAGCAATCATAACGGATGTACAGAAAGGACTTATCTGCGCAAACATCGCACGCATAAAGGGTTCGAAAGCAATGCCTGATAATTGTCGCTGGACAAAATTCTTATCCAGCGCAATACGTTTAAATAGCCCGGCGAATACTGCATGGGTAGTCGCGTCCCCGGCACCAAAATTGGCTAATACAAGCGGATAGCGCTTTGCCAGACGTACCAGCGGATGACTTTCTGTTAATGTATTTAATCCTGGATAATTCTCATTTAAGGTCAATTCCAGAAAAGGAAACCGTTCAATAACGGAAGCAAATTCTGCATCCGTTAACAGCGCTTCGACGATGGCCGGGGTAATAGAAATCCAGGCTAATAATTGTTGTTGAATAAAGAATATTTGACAGGTTTCCAGTAGCGCCAGTTTTTCCAGAAAAAGGCTAAGTTCTTGTTCCGCAGTAAGAAGAGGAGAAAGGAGTTCGACGGGGAACCGCACATCGGCCCTGACGGCGGAAAAGGTGGCGACAACTTCAAGTCCGACCAATTCGCCACTACCATTTCTGGCAGGCAGAAATAATAGATCTGAACGATAATCGTTATCCAGAGAAACTATCATTATACCAACCCCTCATTAAGGGTAAGAACAGGCTTTTTAGAATGATGAGTTAAGTGGCTCTGCCAAATAGCTTTTAATAAAGAGTGTTGCATATTGTCCATTTTCATTACGGATTTTCCCTACCCTTCGCGCTTCAGTGTAATCTATGTCGGGTAAGTAATACAATTAAAGTCCCTGGCGGAAATCTCTGAATTCAACGCGGCTTTTTATTGTCACCGTGGTGGTGATAATGCTTAGCAGGCTCGCTTTTTCAACGCCTCTCCCGGCGCGGGCAGGTGCTTATAAATTAAAGTTAAAACCAGGACGAATGCAGAATGTTGCTGATTACCCCGCTACAGGGAATCAGAAAACTGATAATACGTTCAGAATCAGCTAAGTAATTTGCGTTAAATCATCTTTTCTTGTATTGAGAAAAACCGCAAATAACGGTTTTCTCTGCTAAATGCGACGCGCCTGCCAGAAATTTTTGCTCCAGTAGACGTTATCCAGCGAAGAACGCATCACGCCCCGGCTGGTGGAAGCATGGATGAAGGTATTGTCGGTATCATAGATACCCACATGCAGCCCGCTTTCACCCGACCCGGTTTTGAAAAAAACCAGATCGCCAGGAAGGAGCTCTTCTTTATCTATTTCAGTACCTATTTTGGCCTGCTGGCGGGTTTCCCTGGGCAGCTGGAGGGCAAATTTGTCGCGAAATGTCATCAACACGAAACCCGAACAATCAACCCCGCGATGACTCATGCCGCCATAACGATAAGGTGTGCCGCGCCAGTCATGGAGCTGCTCATTGAGATTGGCAATAACGAGAATGGAGTCCGCGAGTCGCGGATTTGGCGGAGGTGCCCGATGCGAGCTACACCCGGCTAAAAGGAGTGCCGTAAATAAAATAAACCAGCAACGCATGTCCGTGCGATCCCTCTACGCTTTTAATGACGGAATAATTTACCCTGTTAATTATCAGACTGGCAAGAGACCATTCGTGCTACCCGTCTGAAAGCAGAATGCGATGCCCTTCAATGTCCAGGCGACGAAACGGCATACTGTAAGTGGCGGCAAGCCACGCTGGCGTAAGCGTCTCATCAGGCGTCCCGCAAGCCACCATCTGACCGCCACGCAGTAACCAGACACGATGCGCATGACGCAGCGTATGATTGAGGTCATGGCTGCTCATCACAATGGCGATTCCGGCCTGAGACAACTCACTGAGCATCGCATCCAGCGCGGCTTGCTGTGCGACATCAAGGCTATTCATCGGTTCGTCGAGTAATAATAGCTGCCCGTGGGGATTGCCGCCGGGATGAATTTGCAAAATGACAGCACACAGTCTGACGCGCTGCCATTCACCGCCGGACAGATGGTTTACCTGGCGGCCCAGCTTATCACCCAAATCAAGCCTGGTAGCGACATCCTCAAGCAGCGATGTCTGTGCAGAAGCCGTCTGATGCAGTTTCAGGTAGTGCCACACGGGCATGGCAAAAGGCGGCGTCTGGAGCTGGGTCAGAAAGGCGCGATGGCGTGCCAGCCCGGCGGCTGACCATTGGTCCAGCGGCCGATCGTTCAACGCCACCGTACCGGAGCCCGTACTAAGACCGGCAATACGGGTTAATAACGTGCTTTTACCGGCACCGTTTGGCCCGACCAGATGAACAATCTCTCCGGCGTTAACGTCGGCGGAGATCGGGCCTACCCGCCCGGCCTCCACGACATTACGCATTTCTAACACCACAGACATTATTTGGCTAATGCCAGTTTAATCGCTTCCATAACAATAGGATCTTCCGGCTGCATATCCGGTGAGAAACGTTGCACTACCTGACCGTCGCGCCCGACGAGGAATTTCTCAAAATTCCATAAAATATCGTCAGGGTAAAGCGGCGCACGCCCTTTACTCGCCATCCGCTCGTAAAATCCGCTGCTTTCTGGCGCGACGGCCGTCGGCGCAGCGGCGATCAGTTTCTGATATAGCGGGTGACGGTTTTCGCCATTTACCTCGATTTTGCTGAACAGCGGGAAAGTGACGCCATAGGTCGTGCTGCAAAAGGTTTTAATCTCCTCTTCGCTGTCCGGCTCCTGCCCCAGAAACTGATTGCAGGGGAACCCCAGAACCTTAAAGCCTTCTTTTGCCCACGCAGCGTGGATGTTCTCCAGCCCTTCATATTGCGGTGTCAGACCGCATTTTGAGGCAACGTTGACTATCAGCAGAACATCACCTTTGTAGTGCTCAAGCGTGGTGTTTTCCCCATCAATGGTGGTCACACCGGTATTCAGAATATCGTGTTGCATAGCGTCCCCTTAGTGGATTTCCCGGGTCTTATCGCCCGGCCTTTAATAATAGCCAGATAAAAACAGGTGCGCCCAGTGTTGCCGTCACAACACCAACGGGTAATTCTGCCGATGCCAGCGCCAGGCGGGCAATAATATCGGCAATCAGCAACGCTATCGCCCCCGCCAGCGCGCTGGCGGGTAACAGCACGCGATGATCGGTCAGGCCGCATAACCGTAATATATGCGGGATAACCAGACCAATAAAGCCTATCGCGCCAGCAAGCGCCACGCTGACGCCGACCATCCAGCCGGTCGCCACCACCAGCAGATTTCGCCATAGCCCCAGCGGTAATCCCAGCTGCCGGGCGGAGGTCTCACCCAGCGCCAGTAAATTAAGCGCGGATGACTGAAAACACACCCATACCATGACAGGCAGCAGGGCCACCATCAACCAGCTTTGCTGCCAGTCGACGCCGCCGAAACCGCCCATCATCCAGTACATCAGCTGTCGAAGGTCAAAAGAGGTTGAAAAGTAGATGGCCCAGGTCATGAAGGCGCTACAGATAATCCCCAGCGCTACGCCCGCAAGCAATAAACGGCTGGTGGAAAGATGTCGTCTGGCAAACCGCAGCAGAATAAGCGTGATGATAAGCGCACCGGCGATGGCACATAGCCCCAGCACCCATTGCGGCAGCCTCCCCTCGCCTGATAGCACCGCCGCGATTAACCCTACGCCCGCACCGTTTGAAACACCGAGTAATCCTGGCTCTGCCAGCGGATTATCAAAAAGCGCCTGCATGATGGCTCCGGAGAGCGCCAGCGCGGCACCCACAAGGATCACGGCCAGCGTGCGGGGCAATCGTATTTGCCAGACAAAGAGATGCCCCTGCGGGGTGGACCAGGAGGCGGGGCTTATCCACTGCTCGCCTTCACAAATACCGAGTATCACGACCAGCGTCAGCGCCAGTGACAGACTGAGAAGCCAGTATCGGTTGCGCCGCTGTTGTCGTTGCTCCCAGACAAGCATGTGAACGTCTCCGTAAAGAAAACTCCCCCGCATGGAGAAGAAACGCCTGAAATATACTGGATTACAGGGTGAATAGAAACACCGGGCCGGTCAGAGGCACGTTAAGAAAAAAGGCCGCATAAGCGGCCTTTTTGGTTAGTTCAGATTACTCTGCTTTGGGCGAAGCGTTTTCGACACGGCTTTTTAACTTCTGGCCGGGTCTGAAGGTCACTACGCGCCGGGCTGTAATGGGAATATCTTCGCCCGTTTTCGGGTTACGTCCCGGGCGTTGATTTTTATCACGCAAATCAAAGTTACCAAAACCGGACAGTTTTACCTGCTCACCATTTTCCAGAGCGCGACGGATCTCTTCGAAAAACAGCTCAACCAGCTCTTTGGCATCCCGTTTGCTAAGCCCAAGCTTATCAAACAGATATTCTGACATTTCAGCTTTTGTAAGCGCCATAGGTTCAATCCCTCAATGATGCCTGGAATCGCTCTTTCAGTGCCTCTACGCATCTGGCAACGGTAGCGGCAATCTCCTCTTCTTCGAGTGTACGGCTGGTATCCTGAAGGATGAGGCTAATAGCGAGGCTCTTGTAACCCTCCGCTACGCCCTTACCGCGGTACACATCAAACAAGTTTACGCCAACTATCTGATTTACGCCAACTTTCTTACATTCTGCCAAAACATCTGCTGCGGCGACATTTTCAGCCACTACGACAGCGATGTCGCGACGGTTTGCCGGGAAGCGAGAAATCTCCTGCGCCTGAGGCACCACGCGGTCTGCAAGCTTGTTCCACTCCAGTTCAAACACCAGTGTGCGACCGTTAAGATCCAGTTTACGTTCCAGCTCAGGATGAACAACGCCAATAAAACCAATACGTTCATCTTTCAGATAAATCGCTGCTGACTGACCCGGATGCAGCGCCGGATTGGCTTCTGCTTTGAACCTGATGTCAGCGAGTTTGCCGGTCAGGTCGAGAATAGATTCCAGATCGCCTTTCAAATCATAGAAATCAACGCCCTCTTTCGCCAGGTTCCAGTGTTCATCGTGGCGGTTACCACAAATGACACCTGCCAGCATAAGATCCTGACGGATACCTAAATTGGCCTGCGTATCCGGGACAAAGCGTAAGCCGGATTCAAAAATACGTACCCGGTTTTGCTGACGGTTCTGGTTATAAACCACGGTGCCGAGCAGCCCGGTCCACAGCGACAGACGCATTGCCGACATCTCGATGGAGATCGGGCTTGGCAGGATCAACGCCTCTTCTGCCGGGTGGATCAGCTGTTGCAGCTTAGGATCGACAAAGCTGTAGGTGATAACTTCCTGATAGCCTTTATCGTTGAGCAGCGTTTTCACACGTTTCAGAGACAGGTTGGCTTCACGGTGGTTACCCATGATCAGACCCGCCTGTACTGGCGCATTCGGAATGTTGTTGTAGCCGTACACGCGCGCCACTTCTTCGACCAAATCTTCTTCGATTTCCATATCGAAACGCCAGCTTGGGGCGACAGCCTGCCATTCATTCTGGCCTTCCGTCACTTCACAACCCAGACGACGCAGGATATCGCTTACCTGTTCGTCAGCAATGTGATGACCAATCAGGCGGTCCAGTTTGCTACGACGCAGGGTAATGGTGGCACGTTTTGGCAGCGTGGCTTCGCTGGTAACATCAATCACCGGACCGGCTTCACCGCCGCAGATATCCATCAGCAAACGCGTCGCACGCTCCATCGCTTTATATTGCAGAGCCGGATCGACGCCACGTTCATAACGGTGAGAAGCATCGGTATGCAGGCCGTGACGACGTGCGCGACCGGTGATGGACAGCGGGTTGAAGAAAGCACATTCCAGCAGTACGTTTTGCGTTTCTGCGTTGACGCCTGAATGCTCGCCGCCAAAGATACCGCCCATCGCCAGCGCTTTGTGGTGGTCGGCGATAACCAGCGTATCGGCGCTGAGCTTCGCTTCGCTGCCGTCGAGCAGTACCAGCGTTTCACCCTCTTTCGCCATGCGCACTACGATCCCGCCTTCAATGCGATCTTTATCGAACGCATGCATCGGCTGTCCCAGCTCAAGCAGGACGTAGTTGGTCACGTCAACCACCGCATCAATAGAGCGAATGCCACAGCGACGCAGTTTCTCTCTCATCCACAGCGGCGTCGGCGCACTAACGTTGATGCCTTTAACCACGCGGCCCAGGTAACGCGGACATGCATCAGGCGCGTCAACGGCAATCGGCAGTACATCGCTAATCGTTGCCGCGACGGGGTTAATTTCTGGCTCAATCAGCGGTGACTGATTCAGTACAGCGACATCACGCGCAACGCCGATAATCCCTAAGCAGTCGGCGCGATTAGGAGTAACGCTGATTTCAATAGTGTTATCGTCGAGTTTCAGATAATCACGGATATCGGTGCCAATCGGCGCATCGGCTGGCAGTTCGATAATGCCACTATGATCGTCGGAAATACCCAGCTCAGAGAAAGAGCACAGCATGCCTTCCGACGGTTCGCCGCGCAGTTTAGCCGCTTTAATTTTAAAATCGCCCGGCAGCACCGCACCGATCGTTGCTACGGCGACTTTCAGCCCCTGACGGCAGTTTGGCGCGCCGCAGACGATATCAAGCAGGCGTTCACCACCTACGTTGATTTTGGTTACGCGCAGCTTGTCCGCGTTCGGATGCTGACCGCATTCAACCACTTCACCGACCACGACACCGTTGAAGGCCCCTGCGACTGGCTCCACACCATCGACTTCCAGACCCGCCATCGTGATTTGATCGGACAGCGCGACGCTATCAATAGCCGGGTTCACCCATTCGCGTAACCACAGTTCACTAAATTTCATTGTTCTATCCTGCCCTTATTTAAACTGTTTGAGGAAACGCAGATCGTTTTCGAAGAACGCGCGCAAATCGGTGACACCGTAACGCAGCATGGTCAAACGCTCCATGCCCATACCAAAGGCGAAACCGGAATACACTTCCGGGTCAATACCCACATTGCGCAGTACGTTCGGATGCACCATGCCGCAGCCCAGCACTTCCAGCCACTTACCGTTTTTACCCATCACGTCAACTTCCGCTGAGGGTTCAGTAAACGGGAAATAGGACGGACGGAAACGGATCTGTAAGTCTTCCTCAAAGAAGTTACGCAGGAAATCGTGCAGCGTCCCTTTCAGGTTGGTAAAGCTGATATTGGTGTCGACAATCAGCCCTTCCATCTGATGAAACATCGGGGTATGGGTCTGATCGTAGTCGTTACGATAGACGCGTCCCGGGGCGATAATGCGGATTGGCGGCTGCTGGTTTTTCATGGTGCGGATCTGCACGCCGGAAGTTTGGGTACGCAGCAGACGGGTGGCATCAAACCAGAAGGTGTCGTGATCGGCGCGCGCCGGATGGTGGCCCGGAATATTCAGCGCGTCAAAGTTATGGTAATCGTCTTCGATTTCCGGCCCTGTTGCCACGGTAAAGCCCAGTTCACCAAAGAAGCTCTCAATACGGTCGATGGTGCGGGTTACCGGATGCAGCCCGCCGTTTTCGATACGACGGCCAGGCAGGGAGACATCAATGGTTTCCTGCGCCAGACGTGCGTTTAACGCGGCGCTTTCGAGGTCCGCTTTACGCGCGTTCAGCGCCTGCTGAACCTGCTCCTTGGCCTCATTGATCACCGCACCTGCCGCAGGACGTTCTTCCGGCGGCAGTTCACGCAGGGTCGTCATTTGCAGGGTCAAATGCCCTTTCTTGCCCAAATATTCAACGCGTACGTTATCTAACGCGGCAACATCTGACGCCTGGTTAATGGCTGCCGTCGCACTGGCAACCAGCTCTGCGAGATGTGACATGATTTTCCTCATTATGTGACGATATATAAACGCCAGATACAAAAAAAGCCTCCACTGGGAGGCTTTCTGGCGCTGTTTTCCGTTTCTTTTCTCACGCGCTAGCCTCCCGGTTTCAGGTGCTAAAGTAAAAAAAGAAGCGGAAAATAGCAGCATTCATGCTTGCGTTACCTTGTGTAAGTCGGAACCGTAAGCCGTCATTGAAAAGGCTTAACGGAAAAATGTCAATCAAAACAAAAAAGAGGGAGCCAGGCTCCCTCTTCTCAACTGGCTTATGCCAGAGCTGATTTCGCTTTTTCGACCAGAGCGGTGAACGCTACTTTGTCGAATACTGCGATGTCAGCCAGGATCTTACGGTCGATTTCAACAGAGGCTTTTTTCAGGCCGTTGATGAATTTGCTGTAAGAGATACCGTTCTGACGTGCTGCTGCGTTGATACGCGCAATCCACAGTTGACGGAACTGACGCTTACGTTGACGACGGTCACGGTAAGCATACTGACCAGCTTTGATAACAGCCTGGAAGGCAACGCGGTATACGCGTGAACGCGCACCGTAGTAGCCTTTGGCTTGTTTCAAAATTTTCTTGTGACGTGCACGGGCAACTACACCACGTTTTACGCGAGCCATATGTGCTCTCCTGTATCTATTCTAATTAAAAAGTTAAAAGGGTTAACGACTTATGCGTACGGCAGGCACGCGATTACCAGGCCCAGATCGCCTTTAGAAACCATGGCTTTCGGACGCAGGTGACGTTTACGCTTGGTAGCTTTTTTGGTCAGAATGTGACGCAGGTTAGCGTGCTTGTGCTTAAAACCACCTTTACCGGTTTTTTTGAAGCGCTTAGCAGCACCGCGTACGGTCTTAATTTTTGGCATTTTAATAACTTCCACTTCGCATTGTTAATAAACGAAACAAAGGCGAATCCACCTGTGGACATCAGCCCACAGGTAAGATTACTTGATGGCCTTACTGTTTCTTCTTAGGAGCGAGCACCATGATCATCTGGCGGCCTTCGATCTTCGTAGGGAAGGATTCGACTACTGCCAGTTCACTCAGATCGTCACGGACGCGCGTCAGCACTTCCATACCAATCTGTTGGTGGGCCATTTCACGGCCGCGAAAACGCAGCGTGATTTTAGCCTTATCGCCATCTTCCAGAAAGCGAACCAGGCTGCGGAGTTTTACCTGGTAGTCGCCATCATCGGTGCCAGGACGGAATTTAATTTCCTTGACCTGGATAACTTTCTGTTTCTTCTTCTGTTCCTTAGAAGACTTACTCTTTTCATAAAGGAACTTGCCGTAGTCCATAATACGACAAACTGGCGGTTCGGCGTTAGGGCTGATTTCAACTAAATCTACTCCAGCTTCTTCAGCCTTTTCGATAGCTTCTCTCAGACTCACAATACCCAAAGCTTCGCCTTCAAGACCTGTTAAGCGAACTTCCAGGGCGCGAATCTCGCCATTGATACGATTCGGACGTGCCGTTTGAACTCGTTTTCCGCCTTTAATACCTTATTCCTCCAGTTGTTGAAGACTGCGGCTGCGAATCTCTTGTTGCAGCTTCTCGATAACTTCATTTACGTCCAGGCTGCCCAAGTCTTTGCCACGACGGGTGCGCACAGCAACTTTGCCGGCTTCAACCTCTTTGTCGCCACAGACCAACATGTAAGGGACACGACGTAAAGTGTGCTCGCGGATTTTAAAGCCTATCTTCTCATTTCTCAAGTCCGCTTTTACACGAATGCCCGCATTTTGCAGTTTTCGCGTTAATTCACTGACATATTCGGACTGAGAATCGGTAATATTCATCACCACAACCTGCACGGGTGCAAGCCAGGTTGGGAAGAAACCAGCAAATTCTTCAGTCAGGATGCCAATAAAGCGCTCCAGTGAACCAAGAATGGCACGGTGGATCATTACCGGAACCTGACGTTCGTTGCTTTCGCCCACATAAGAGGCGTTTAAACGCGCAGGTAACGAGAAGTCCAGCTGTACCGTACCGCACTGCCATGCACGATCGAGGCAGTCATACAGGGTAAATTCAATTTTCGGACCGTAGAACGCACCTTCCCCGAGTTGATACTCGAATGGGATATTGTTCTCTTCCAGCGCAACGGCCAGGTCCGCCTCAGCACGATCCCACATCTCGTCACTGCCGATACGTTTTTCCGGACGAGTGGAGAGTTTGACGACGATCTTCTCGAAGCCAAAGGTGCTATACATATCATAGACTAAACGAATGCAGGCGTTAACTTCATCACGCACCTGCTCTTCCGTACAGAAGATGTGAGCATCATCCTGGGTAAAGCCGCGAACACGCATCAGGCCATGCAGCGCGCCTGACGGCTCGTTACGGTGGCAGCTACCAAACTCCGCCATACGCAGCGGCAGATCGCGGTAAGATTTCAGACCCTGATTAAAGATCTGCACGTGACCCGGACAGTTCATCGGCTTAATGCAGTATTCACGGTTCTCTGAAGAGGTGGTGAACATCGCATCTTTGTAGTTGTCCCAGTGGCCGGTTTTTTCCCACAGCACACGGTCCATCATGAACGGGCCTTTGACTTCCTGATACTGGTACTCTTTCAGCTTAGAGCGAACAAACGTTTCCAGTTCGCGGAAAATCGTCCAGCCGTCATTGTGCCAGAATACCATACCCGGCGCTTCTTCCTGCATGTGGTACAGGTCAAGCTGTTTACCAATTTTACGGTGATCGCGTTTGGCCGCCTCTTCCAGGCGTTGCAGATAAGCATTCAGCGCTTTTTTGTCTGCCCAGGCAGTACCGTAAATGCGCTGTAGCATTTTGTTGTCGCTATCGCCACGCCAGTATGCGCCTGCGGTTTTCATCAGTTTGAAGTGATGGCAAAAACGCATGTTCGGCACGTGCGGACCACGGCACATATCAACGTATTCTTCGTGATGATAAAGACCAGGCTTATCATCATGGGAGATGTTTTCATCAAGAATGGTGACTTTATAAATTTCACCGCGCTGTAAAAACGCTTCACGCGCTTCGTGCCAGCTTACTTTTTTCTTAATGACATCGTAGTTTTTCTCGGCGAGCTCGTGCATCCGCTTTTCGAGCGCGTCGATATCTTCCTGAGTCAGCGTATGATCAAGGTCAACGTCATAATAGAAGCCGTTGTCGATAACCGGGCCGATCGCCATCTTAGTGTTGGGCCAGAGTTGCTTAATGGCATGACCCAGCAGATGCGCGCAGGAGTGGCGAATAATTTCCACTCCCTCTTCATCTTTTGCAGTAATGATGGCTAATTGAGCATCGCTTTCAATAAGATCGGAAGCATCTACCAGCTCACCGTTAACGCGACCCGCGATACAGGCTTTTGCCAGACCAGGTCCAATATCAAGGGCGACATCCAGCGGGCTTACGGGGCGGTCGAATTGGCGTTGGCTGCCATCAGGAAGAGTAATTACAGGCATTCTATGTCCTTATTTGCAGTGGTGACCCACACGAAAGATCACATACAAAATTGCATTTTAGTTAATTATCATTCAGTTAGGGAAAGTTTTCCGCTTCACTCTGCGGAATGTGTACATTCCTGTGTACTACTTTGAAAATGTACCCTTACCCTTTGAAGATAAGCTCGCTGTTAATACTACACGTCTGAGCCGATTGTTAAAAGTGGGAGATTTAGCTGATGACCGGGAATCATTATGAGTTTTCCCTTAGGGAAGCTTCACTCTGTCATAACAGTATCATCAAAATGATAGCACCAAGTAGCTTCATTTTGCGTAAATGACTATGCAGATTTTATAAACGATAAAGATCGTCCTACAGCGCATTAAGTAACCTTTGGTTAGTGTTGTTGTGGGTTCTGGTTGCTAAGTTAATCTGACAATGTCAGGGATTCTATATCTCACCCATGCCCCATAACATCATTGCCTGTAACGTCTTACAAAGACTGATGACAGGTTACACCAAATCATCTATCTTTTATCCACCCTCACGTCATGCAATCTAACAATTCGTCAAACACTATTGTGCATGTAGGGAATGGGCATGAAGCAGATAAAAATATAATTTTAAGTAAAGCGATCCCCTTAACCCATAATCACTGACAAAACTTTTCATTGCACCTCTTAAGGATAAAACAACCACAAAACAAGAGCATAAGAATTAAAGGACTTTCAATGTTTTTTATTTTAAGAAACAGCATAAATTTAAGTATCTTTTTTAGCACTTAGCGTGCATTGTAATAGAACGATAGTGTTTTCTTCCATAAGTCCGCAGCCTATTTTTTCTTCACTGAAAAATAATGGCAAAAGGAGTACCCATGAATATGTTGATATTTTTAATACCTTTAGGTGGGCTAGTTGTGTTCATCACAATGGCACTGGCTTTAACACGCTTAGGTATAGCTATTTCCAATAATCAAGATGATTACTGATAACAAAGTTTTGAGAAATAAAATGAAATCTGAAGACACGCTTGACTGGTTCCCAAGCCAATTACCCCATGTTAAACTGGCTATTGGCGATGCAGTGTTAGTAGTCGCCCGTCAGGGAAGACCTATAAACGCCAGAACCTTGCTTGAATACCTGCTGGTAACGCAGCAAAAGCAAAAGAGAAGAGATAATAAAATTGCAATGCAAACTGCAATTGACTTGCTCAATGAAAATAAAAAAATGTTTGGCAAGATTTGAATGATAATATGTAATGCCTTATATAAAATATATGATGATACCTTTTAATAAATAGTCTTTTCCCTTAGTTAATTATACCCCGATGCTCCAGCAATAAGTTACGCTTCTAACCTACAATCTTAACTAAAAAAAACATACCTTTATGGCAATTTCACTATGCTTTTTACCGTGAAGGTTTGAATTTTCAGATAAGAGCGCTATGCTTAGAAATCCTGCCAGGCTTTCGAGAAGTGTCGTTAGTAAAACAGATGTCTGCATGGACATCCTGACAGTCTTAAGTGAAGCCACAGACAGATACCTATCTGCCCAAACTTTTCTTCCTGAGTTCACCGTATTACACCTAATAAGTGGCTGTTATGTATAAAGAAGACAAAAAGCTTACTGACATTATTCTTGGCGAAGCTGTGATTAAGATACTGGATTCTGACGAGCCGGTTAGTTTTGAGGCTCTTCTGACTGAACTGGAATCAATGTTGATGGCCGAAAGAATTGCTGAAAGGAAAAAAGCAATCCTTTCGGCCATTAATTTAGTTAAAGCTAATCTGCCAAAAACTGATGCATCAACATCCAGAAGGATGAGCATCAGGAGGGAGATTGTGTTTTTTTCTACATATTTACCCACAAATATACCAGCGTAATAGCCGGCTCTTAACAACTCCCGATTTGCCATGGATGGCTGGAGTATTTTAAAAGTGGATGATTTATTTGGAGTAAGATATCGACGAGTTTATAGCCGGGAAAGAAGCTGAGCTTTCAATTCTTTAACCGTATTTTGCAGATCGGTGATCTGGTCTTCCATTGCCTGCATCGCTAATGTCATTTTTGCCATCATTGCCACGGTGTCCAGGCTAAACGCTTTTGTCGGGTCGAGTTCATCACCTTCCGCCAGTCCCTCGCCCTCAACGCACTCCGGACTGACTTCTTTCAGGTCATTAGCGATGAAGCCCAGTTTAGTGTCAGATTCAGGGATAAGACCATCGCCGCGCGCCTTGAATTTAAATGTGGCCGTTTTCCAGCCCATCACTTCACCCAGCGCCTTCAGACGATCTTCTTTCGACCTGTATTTAATGCTCTTCTTTAGCTCACGATCTGACGAAGATTGCATAGCAAGGAAGCCGATAGTGGAGCTGTCGACGTATAACCCCATCTTTGCGGTACTTTCCCACCCAAAAGAATAAAGGTTCCCGGTTACGGCGCTATTTTGTCCTACACCTTTACGTGACGCGTAACCGCGAACGCAATCTATTCGCCCGTTGTTATAAAGTCCGTCGCCGTCGAGTTGAATTGCGTCAAAATTCCCGCCAACCGTAAACGTCATGCTGTTTTCGGTATTAGAGGTGATTTTCGCCTTACCGTCACGGATATGAATCTGGTTAGGGAAAACGACTTTCCCGGTAAATACCGGGTCGTTGGTAAAGGCCAGCTTTTGCCAGGCCGTCCATGATGAAATGCCACTTGCGTTAGCGATGCCGGTCCTCACATAAACAATATTGCTGTTATATGGAAAATACATCTGAGTACACCCGTACAAAGAATTTGCGCTGTTCTGCATAACAAATAACGAGCCAGCGACAGTTTCAGGATAGTTTCGGGACGTGGTGGCATTAGATGTGCTGGGCTGGCGCCAGGCCCCGTCCAGGGTGCCATTAATCTCATTCAGATTATTAACACCCAGACTGCCCCGGTTTTTAATATTGTCGATGGTTGCCGCCATCATTTTGGCCCACGTTGCCGCCGCGAACGTGGAACCGTCGGCGCGGGTGATAGTCACGTCGCCGTTACCGTTAAACAGTTTGTCCTGGTTCTGGATATCGAGCTGGGCAAGCTGAAGAATCTTTGTCAGTCCTGCAGCCAGTTCATCGGAAATAGTTGCCATATTTTTTCCTTAATCATAAATACTGAGATTGAAAACAGTCATCGGGCTTAACGCATTTGCTCCACTTTCGACCTGACCCGAAGGGGCCAGCGTCAGGGCGGAACTGAGTCGGGTGGATGTCCCGTCGAAATAATTACCAAACCTCATGTTAATCGGTGTCAGCGTTCCCCCCGGACCGCCACCGGCTGACCGCCAGAACTGTATTCCGGCTATCCCGGGGATATATCCCCACCGCCCGCCGAAAGTTACATCTATGCCCGTTCCGGCATTCTGGCTTCCCCGGTCACCTAAAGACTGAATATCCGTCAAGACTTTATCCTCATGGGTAATAATTAAATTTCCCTGCGCGTCGTATACGGCCAGACCATATCCACCGGGATTACTTCTCGGCTCCATGGAAAACAGATACACGCGCATCGTGAAATTGACTGTATTACCTCCGCCATAGGCAAACCCTTCCACGTTTATTCCACCGCTGACAGGATTCCAGTTGCAGGTGACTAACTGAGAAGTGCTGTTACCGTCATTCCACGCAAAGAACACAGGCAGAAAAGGCCGGGATAAATCCACCGGAATAAACCCTGCTGCGCGGGCAGTGGCATTGGTAATGGAAGAACGAAAGTCATAGGTTTGTCTGAGCCGCATCGGAATGGCATCAGGCGTGGTAAAGGTTTCACCGTTGGGCAGAGAAAAAAGCCCGCCGTATTGCATACTATGTCCTCTGTATATAGACGATGAGGTAGCCGGGGTTAGCCAGCATACGGAAGTTCCCACCGCCGACAGGGGAAAGGGATATCGTGTTTCCGGACACGGAAACATAACGCTCCCCTGCGTCGTATGCGTAGCCAGTGGGTACCTCAATCACACTAAGTTTATGACCCGCCGGAATGGGAAATGACCATGAGCCGGTATTCTGCCCGGCGGCCAGAGAAATAAACCCGACCACAGGGACGGGCTTGATCCCATAGTTATTCGGACTGCCTGACGCACTCCACGTACCAATCCCGATGGACATTACAGCCTCCCCAGGCGGACACGCAGCACACCGTTACCGTCATAAATGCTGATGCCATCATTATTGATTGTCATACGCCCCTCGCCCGCCACGCTGCCGTTAACCTGCCACGCGCCATTCTTCGGCAGGCGCCACCCTGTCTGACCATCAACAAAGTTACTCGACTGAAGAGAATCGCTGATTTTGGCGAAATCAATGCTCGCATCCTGAATCATCGCCGCCCGAAGATAAGCGGTCGCACCACTCACCGCGAACGCCAGCACCCGACCACCGGCAGCATTCGGGTTATAAATTCCGAACGTGTCAGCATCAATCAAAAACTGAGATGACCCATTGCCGTCAATACCCAGCTGCATACCGGCAACGTATGAGCGCCCCTGTGCATCTACCTGCACTTTAACGCCCCACTGCGCCGACAGTTTGCCGGATACATCCGCCAGCGCGGAGGACGTCACCTGGATAGCGGCGGCATTATCGCCGACGCTCGCCTGCAACGTGCTCATCTGCTGCGCCAGCGCGCCGGTCTCGTTCGCGATAGTCACATTGACTTCATTGATTGACGCGCTGATTTTCGTGTCATTACTGACAATTTCAGCGCGCTGATCGTAGAAGCCCCTGAACTGCGCAAGCCCGGCCTGGGCGATGGATTCAAACGTCTGGGCCAGCCCCGATTCCGCGCCCTCCACACGCGTTTTAAGCTCACCGACTGATTTGGTATTAGCGGTAATGTCCTTGCCCTGCTGCGTTACATTCGCAACAGTGTCATTCAGCGCCTTCGCTTCAGCCTTTTCACCCAGACTGGTATTCAGCCCCTCGATACTTTCAGCCTGAGACGTCAGCGTATCGCCATGCTCCTCAACGGTTGTCTTTAACTGAGTGATGGCTGTTGCCGTATTTGTACTGAATTCCTTAAGCTCTGACTTAAGCTGTGTCGTCGCCGTTGCGTTGGCAACCGTATCCTGCCGGGTAGTAGACGGTGGAATGGCCAGCGGATCATTCAGTCCAATTGGCCTGATGGTAATATCGTTCTGAGTGAAATCAGTGGTCCTGACGACAGGATCAGGTAGTGACTTCGGTAGAATAAAATTGTAGTTAGCCCCGCCCCGGAGATAGACATACTCCTGAGAGCTGCGGCTCATCTGATTTATTCCGACCGCCGGAGATTTAGCGGCAAACGTGTACTGGAATTCCTCAATATTCCGGTCAATGTTATTTGCCCCCCACCCGCTCCCGATCGTCGTCCACTCAAGCGTCAGCCCAAAGTTTTTGTTAGTGTGGGTACTCCAGACTGGTTTGGTCCAGTCACTGGTCGAGTTAAATGGACGAACAACGCGGATGCGCTGCCTTATCTGGGCGGCGTTAGCCAGTGCCAGCGTCACCGGATAATACGTATCGGGATCAAACGCTGACAGGTCTACCCTGACAGTTTTTGTTTCAACAGCATCGATACGCTCGCCCTGACCTTTAACAGTCGTTTCCAGCTTGCTGAACGCACTGGCGTCAGCTTTATTTTTGAGGCTGTTATTCAGCCCGGTGATCGCCGTCTGCTGGCTTTCAATGTCACCTTCTGCGTCTGTAACTCGCTGGCTCAGCCGGCTTAACGCCTGTTGACTTGCTTTCCCTCCCACATCCGTTTTCAGCTGAGTGATGGCATCAGCCTGGGTGCTGATATCTTTGCCCTGCTGCGTCACCTTCGCGTCAAGCGCGGTCGTGGCGGAGGCGTTAGCATTGGCAATCGCCGATGCGCCGGCACCGAGACCAACCATCGTCCCGTTGATGAACTCAATGGCCGCGAAAACACGAGCATCAGGTCCATTGGCGGATGGACTTACCAGCTCTTGCCCATTACCCTTGCCAATTCCTTTGCATCCAAGAAGGATATACGCGCTTCGGACTGCCATTGTTCCCATGGCTTCACGACTACCCCCCAGGCTTTCAATAGCATCAAAGATTAGAGATTTGTACCCGTTAGGCTCGTCCCATGTTGTGACGGCTACATACGTCCCATTGGGTAATGCTGCTACAGCATCATTAAAAGATGATGCCGCTGCCGATCCGGAGTAAACATCAAAGTTAGTAGATGTAAAAGTTGTAGAGCCGTCCGCATTGGTTCTGAAAACTGACAGCATGTATGACCGCGCCGGTGTCGCCAGCTTAGTACCATCTTCCTTAAAAATACCCGCGGCCCCGATACCACCAGTGCCACCATTACCGACTGATACAGCCCGGTAGACAGTTCGTCGACCGATACTGGACTGAACCTGCGTCAGCGCGGTGCCCTGCGCATCCACTGTATCGCCGATAGCCTTCACTTTTCCGTCCAGCGTGGTTAGAGCGCCAGCGTCGGCTTTCGTCTCAATGGCTTTGGTATCGGTGATATCCATGACTCGGACAGAGTCAATATCCATCGTCCCGGCGGTCAGGTATGACATCACCGCTACGGCTACCACCAGATCGTTATTGTTGCCAACGGTGTAATCGAGCGTTCTTTCTGTCCATGCTGTTGGTGCAGTATCGCCATTTGCCAGGAGGGTAACGCTTTTAATCAGTGCATCCGATGCGCTGTTTCGAAAGGCAAGTTTTGTACTGTCCCCCGCCCCGGCCACCGCATCAGAAGAAAACTTACAGACCGCTGACAGGCGGTAGGTTCGCCCTTTCAGAAGGAGGATATTTTTCTGCGTGATGCGTGAAGCGCTGACGTATGCAGTGAAACGAAGAACTTTATCACCACTGTATGCGCCGCCATTGATGATGCTCTGAGCCTGCGGATAATCGCGTTTGTCCCAGAAATCAAAGTCCGTTTCAAAGGAGCCGTTCGTCAGCATGTTAGCCGCATCAATGTTGGCATATTTCAGCGATGCACTGATGTTCGTAATAGCTTTACCCTGTGACGTCTGGGCATCGGTCAGGATTTCCAGCGACTGCTGCACTGCTGCTTTGTTACCGTTGAAACTGGTCTCCAGCGCTTCAACGTCTTCGGCGATGGCCTTCTCCGAAGAGATGCGCACCTGGCGTTCGTTGTAAATCAGGCCGCTGGTAAGTTTCGACGGATCGGTGCCATCGGTACCGCCGCGCAGCTGCGCCGCCAGGGTGCTGCGTGCCGTGGCTTCGGCAGAGTCTGCCGCGATACGCGCTGTCGCTTCATCCTCAAGCGCCGCGGTGCTGGCACCCGGTGCCGGGCGACCCACCGCTATCCAGTCAATCAGGAAATAATCGCTGGCGGTCTGTGTTGCACCAATATCCAGGCGGATCTGTGCCACGTTAGCCAGGGTATTCCATTTTATATCGCTGAAATCAATGGTGGCCACGCCGCCGGCATCAAAAGCAGGCTCAGCCAGTGTCACCATATTCGTGTCGTTGAAGGCCGCCGTATCGCGCCAGCGCAGCTGACCCCGCCAGGCTGGTTTGCCTACCTTTCTGATACGCAGCTTAACGAAGCGATAAGACGCTGCATCCACTGCCAGCGATGCCGGAGAGACAACGTAAGGGTTATTAGCGTGATTCGCCGGACGCAGGCAGTTATCGACCACTGTCGGTGTGCCGTTGCCGGTCCAGCCTTCAACGCCCGAAGAGTTGAAATGCCAGATTTTCAGGGAATCGAACTGCGTGCCGCTGCCCGCCGCCACCTGCGCGATCGACTGCGCCAGCGAGTCCGTTTTGTTCTGAATAATCAGGTTGGTTTCAGTAATCGCCGCTTCGCGCGTCAGTTGCTCGTTAAGAAGAGCATTGGCTGCGTCTGACGCGACTTTCTGATCCTGCTGCGCGCGGGTGGTTGCCTCAGCCGCGATTGCCGCTGTGCGATCAGAGGCTTCTTTGGTCAGTGCCTGCGTGCGGGCCGTAGTTTCCTTCGAAATAGCAGCTGTGCGATCGCTGGCCTCTTTGGTCAGGGCGGCTGCACGATCAGTAACTTCTTTCGCGATCGCGGTCTGGTTGTCCTGAATCGACTTGTCCAGCTCTTTGTACGTGTCGGTGTCGCGGATCGCCTCGTCCATGTTGTCGATGTAGTCAGCGACGTTATCGGCCGGCATACCGCTGACCCAGCCTGTCCAGGCGCTCTGGTTGCCGGTTTTGTCCACCAGCCGCGCGCGGTACCAGAACGTCACCCCGAATTTAAGGCCGAGCTGCTGGTAAGTCTTTTGCGGGTACGCCACATCGGCCAGCAACAGCGGATTTGTGCCGCTGGCCGCCGCGCTGTACTGGATCTCGGTTTTGAGGGTATCGCCGGTACCGGCCGGAAAATCCCAGTTCAGCACGACACCAAAGACAATACCCTGTGTGCGCAGTCCTTCCGGTTTCGGTGGTGCACCGGTTTTACCCGTGAGGATGGTTTCCGGGCTGACAGCCCAGACCGATGAGACATCGCTGGCATTCACCGCCCGCACCCGCACCAGATAGCGGCCTGAATAAATGGCAGGTACCTCAAAGCCCAGCGAGGAGGTACGCAGCACGCTTACCCAGTTCCCGGAATCCTTGCGCCACTCGGCTTCATAGGCCACCGCCCCGGTTACCGCTTCCCATGACGCGCGCAGGGTGGTAATGGCAATGCCCTGGCTGACGCTGGAATAGCTGTCGACCGTCACATTCACTGGCGGACCCTGAACGCCCGGCGGAATGACACTGATCGGGCGCTCATCCAGACGGGTGCCGTGATCGATGGCAGGATACGTGTCAGGATTGTAGGTGGTGCCGGTAATGGCATAGGTGCCGTCATTGTTATCGCTGACGCCCGTCACGCGGAACAGGGCAATATACAGATCGTCGGCTTCAACCGCCCAGTTGGTTTCCGCTTCCGGCGTCTCACTCCAGCCGGTAGTCACGGTCACGGTTTTACCGTTCACCGCCTGAACCGTGCGCGCCTGCGCCGGACCGGACGGCAGGTTCACGAACAGCCGATCGCCAGGTTTGATGTCAGCGATGCGATCGAGGGTAATATTCCGTCCGTTCACTGCGCTGACGCGCCCGCCGATGATCCGCCCGGCCAGTTCGTTCGCCGCGATGCCGATAACCTCGCCCACCGGCGGCACGTCCAGCCCGGTGGCAAAGGACGCAACTTCCCCGGCCCCGTTCGTCAGCAGTACCCAGCGCCCGCGGCGGTTCGCCTCGGACTGGCGGTCACAGCCAATCGCCGTCATTTCCATCTGGCGGAAGTCATACCGCATCGCCAGATCGTTGTCGTACACCACTTCCGGCGTGTCTTTGTAATGGTTTTTCGGATCGGACCAGTTGACCATTGCCGAGGTATAACGGGTGGTTTCGCTCGGATCGGAGAAGGTAAATTTACCGTCGACCACACTGGCGTGGTTATAAACGTGCCAGATGTCGCGCGGCATGTCCGCCAGCACATACAGGCGGTTGTCTCCCCAGTAGGTCATCCCCCGGAAAATACCGGCCAGGTCGCGCAATACCGTCCAGGCTTCAGCACGATCCTGAATATAAACGTTACAGCGGAAGCGCGGCTCCATGCCGGTACCGCCCTTGCCGTCGGGCACCAGCTGATCGCAGTACTGTGCAATGCGGTAAAGTTCCCAGCGGTCAACCTGATCGGCGGTGATGCGCTGGCCGAGACCAAAGCGCTCGTTGAGGATCAGATCGTAAAAAATCCATGCCGGGTTATCGGTCCATGCCCACTTAAACGCCCCGGTCCAGGTACCGCTATAACCGCGTGTTTCCGGATCGTAGGTGTCCGGTACACGAATGATACGTCCCTTCGGGCAGCACACCACCTGCGGAATACCGTTCGGAAACTGTTTTGCATCAAACTCAATATACAGCAGCGCGGTATGCGGATAACGCAGTTTTGCATCGATGATTTCGGTGCTGGCCTGAACCTTCATCGTGTCCACGATGTTCACGGAGGTGGCATCAGGCGTGACGCGGCGGATGCGCAGCTGCCAGCCGGTCGTGGCTTTGGGCAGGTTAATGCGGTGGCTGCGCTCATAAAGCGTGGTGGACTTGTCGTCCACAATGCCATTCACTACGGTCCCGTACGCGCCGCCGTCAACAGACAGATCGATGGCGTACTCAACGCGGGTACCGACCTTATCGCCGTTGTCTTTCTGCCAGAGCAGGGTTTCCCAGCCGACGCGCACGCGCACAGCGGAAAGCTGCGTGTTGGAGATGGCGCGCACATACGGCACATTCTGCTTCAGTACCTGGGAGACCTGCAGCTCGTTTTCAATGCCCGGAAAACCCTGGATATAGGTCTGGTCCTGCGTGCCGGAACGAAACTCCCACACCACACCGGGAAAGTTTTCTGAACCGTCGGCGTTCAGCAGCGGCGTGTAGGACGTGCCGTCACCGAGAAAAATTGTTTTTCCGTCAAGCCCGCCCGCATATTCTCCTTCGCCCAGGGCGATAAGCATTTTTGCGCGGGCGATGGACTGAATGCTGTCCGGGGATTCAACCGGCGTATGTCCCTGTTTACTGCCACCCTTTGCACCAATAATCGTTGCCATATCGCATCCATAAAAAAAGCCGCCATAAGGCGGCAGGGATTTACTGAAAAATGCTATTGCTGGTCTTCGGCGTAAATGCCCGCTGAAATAATCGCGCCGCCGATATCGCGCTGACCGTAGAGAAGCGGAACCGGATTCCCGGCAGCCGTGGTATTTACAGGACCACCAAACGCATAGGACGGTTTATTATCGGGATCCTGCTGCATACGCAGCCCGGCGGGTTGTGGAGAAAGCATCTGGACAACGCCGCCCGCCATCATCGAGCCGCCTGCGTACATGACATTGACACCCCACGGCTGCTCAAAAACAAAGGTGGCGATCGCGCCCACAGCGACAACCACCGCGCCGAGGATAGTCTGAAATACCCCCGCCCGCTTGCTGCCCCGAATAACAGGTATGATCCGAAGTTCACTCCCGGCGCTGACCATTTCAAATTCGTCCTGCCCGATGTTCCGGCGGTCGCGGAAGATGACAAAATCCAGGCCTTTCGCCCGCGCCTCCCGCAGCCAGGCATCAAAGCCGTCAAGGGTGGCCGACAGCGCGCGAAAGACCTCCCGCGACGAATCAAGAACGCGGTAATGCGTGCGGCCAAAGCGCTGTGCCATTGAGCCGCTGAGTTTAATCACTGTCGTGTTGTGCATTTAGCAGCTCCTTATGGCGCACAATTTTGATGGTGCGATCGAGGTAATACCCGCCATATGGCACCCGCTGACTCAGCTGGCCGTACATGTGGTGCAACAGCATGTTGCCTTCCAGCAGGACACCGGAATGGTTCGGTACAGGTGACTGGACCTGCATGATCACCACATCGCCGGGCTGCGGCGGGCCGTCGAACTCGCGAAAGCCGCAGTCATGCCAGTTATCCATATAAAGGTTTTCGCCCTGCTCCCACCAGTGGCGCTCCACGCTGTAGTTGGGCAGTGCGATGCCGTGCTGAGTGCGGAAATAATCCATCAACAGCGACCAGCAGTCGGCGTGACCCAGCACGAACTGACGGCCCGTAAGCGGGCGATCGCCGCGCGGCATGACCGTTCTGATATCGCCTTCCGGCCAGGAAACAATGACCCACGGTATTTCCGTGGCATCGCACATCAGCATATCCAGCTCGCTCGGCTGAGTAGTTGCGCCGTCGCCGGGGTGGCTGTGCACCACCGCAACCACGGTACCCTGATCCTCTGCACCGGCGTAATCCTCCGGGGCGATCTCAAACTGTTCATCAGGCGACGCGGCGCGGTTTTCACAGGCAATGTACTTCTCCACGCGGCCCTTCTGAATAACCAGCCCGCAACATTCATCAGGGAAAACCGCCTCAGCATGCGCCAGGATGGCGCTGATCGTTTTATCTTTCATCATCAGCTCCTGAGCAGTGAAGCGCCGGGGAAGCCGCCAAAGTCCAGCGGTTCGTTCTCGCCAAAGCGCGGTTTACAACCCGTGGACAGCAGGCCGGAACAGACGTCCTGTGCCGGATCGTCCACGGGTTTACCGTCCTTATCGAACCAGCCATTTTGCCCGGCGTAGGCGCAGCCGTTCCCGGTTTTGTACCATCCCCGCATACACCAGGTGCAGAGCGGCTGGATCTGGCGCGTCGGGATTTGCTGGCCGCGCAGGTCGGCAGGGCTGGAAAGTTCGAACTCCACGGTTTCATCATCACCGCCGGATTTGCGATCCACATAAAACACCTGCTTACGCTCTTCCAGCGGATTTGCATCCGCATTGCCTTCAGGGAAATTACGCGCATCGAGATAATGCACAAAGGTGTCGTGAATAATCACCTTCGCCCGCGCCATACCCTGAAAACGGCGGCACAGCGCGCCGATCGTGCCGTTGATGTTGGCGACTGTCAGCTTTGGCCGGGCGCTCTGCCCGTCGCTGCTGACGGAAATCCCTTCCAGCTCAAACGGCCAGGCCCCGTATTCCTCGCCCTGCCACCAGACGGACTTTGCTTCCAGCTTCGACTCATCGCCGCCTGCTGCCGCCAGCTCAGCTTCAGTGTGCGGGATGTTCTCCTTATGAAAGCGCAGGATGCCCGCACCGAAGGCGGAGCCGTCCACTTCGATCAGCTGAATGCGGCTGCCCGGCTCAAGTTTCTGAACGTCAGATGAAATACTCATGGGTGATATGCCTGTATGAAGGTACTGCTGAGGGTATGAATGTTATTGCCGTGGGACGAAAGCTGGAGGGTTTCTGCGCGGTACAGCCCTTCCGGCTCGAGCGGCGGTTTCCAGCGAAAAGATTTCCATCCGCCGTGCCGTTCGATGAATGCCTTTATCGCCAGGATATAGTCTTCATCACCGGTAAAGCTCACGCTCCACTGCGCCAGCTTAGGATTAATGCCGTCCCCGGCCACCTGCGCGTAAGCGTCCCCGAACTGCGCCTTGCGCGTGCGCAGGGTGATATCAACCTGCGACGTGATGCGCGGACACCATTCAAATATTTCTGTCGCCACGCTTACACTCCTTTAATAGCCCGCCACAGCGGCGTGCCTGGCCGGCTGACCTCTTCATTCACCGTGCGCAGGATGGCATCCGTCAGCTGACGACCTGCCGCGCTGTCCGCGCCCTGGCTGACCGGCTGCTGTGACTGTGAGTTGATATGGATATCGCCGATGTTGATGGAGGGCGCGGCGCGTTCGGTCTGTACCCCGCCCATCGCCCGCACACCGAGCGAACCATCCGCCGCGCGCGTAAGCGGCATAATGGCTTCAGGCCCGGCCTCGCCAAACACGCCCGCGCCTTTGGCAAACGCAAAATACTGCGGCGTGCTGTACACCCCGTTGGTGTAGGCGCTGAGCGACGGGGAATCGTACACATCACCTTTCGCGTTAAATTTGAAATTAGCCGCGGCACTCTGAATGGCGGTTCCGCTGCTGCCTGCCGCAGAGGATGCGCCAAAGCTGAACAGCGACCCGATGGAGCTGGCGGCATTCGCCATCGCCATGTTTACCAGCACGTTCTGGACAATCTTCAGCACGCTGACGCCCCAGTCTTTCCAGCCCGACACATTGCCGTTGAGCATATCGGTTACGCTGGAAACGGCACCATCCATCGCCTGCCTCATGCCATCGGCCGCCAGAGCGGAATAGTTAGTCGCTTCATCTGCCCAGTTGGCATAACCTTCGCTCAGTCCGCTGAACCAGTCGTCACGCTGTGCATCTGAGGCGCTGTAAAAGCCCTGCTGGTCGCGCAGGCGTTCATCCAGGTAGCGTTTATTGAGCGCCAGCCCCTGCTGATAAAATCTCTCGCTAATGTCGCCTGCCTGCCGCTGCCGGAGCAAATCGGTATTCTTCTGCTCAAATTCCTTACGGATATTGAACTGCTCCTGCATACGTTCACGGAACCGGGTTCCCTGCCCGTAGCCGGTAAGCTGGGCCTCATTCGCGGCGCGCGCGCTGGCGTTACTGTCGGCAAGATTCGCTTCGTAGTTGCGGAGCTGCTCGCGTAATTTAACCTGATCGATAAGTGCGGCATTGCGCATCAGATCGGCTTTCTGCGCCTGGCTTAACGTTGCCAGCTCACCCTGACTGACCTGGTATTTTACTTTTGCCAGTTCGGTGTTCTGTCCTTCGAGCGCGATCTGCTCTTTCTGCTGTTTAATAAGGCGGTCGTAAGTATCAACCGCTTTTTCAGCATCAGATTTTGGGCCTTTTTTTGCTGGCTTATTGGCTTCATCATTACGCCACTTATCCAGACCATTTTTGATGAATTCCCCCCGGCTGGTCTGATAACGGGCATCACCTTTAGGGAAAATCGTATCTGCTTCCAGGTTGAGCCGGTATCTTTCTCTTGCCTCGCCTTTTAGTTTGGATTGCTCTAGCTCCTGCCGGCTCTTTTCTAAAGCATCAGTTTGCTTTTGATCCAGGGTAACCTGGGGCATTCTCAGCGGCACATTCACCAGCCCCTGCCTCTCCATCAGCAACTGGTTTCCCAGCCCAAGCAGCCGGTTAACTCTGGAATATTCACCGGTCATCATGACAAGGTTCTGGTAAACATCGTTCTGACGCCATGCCTGCTCTTTAATTAAATCATTTCGCCTTCTGTCTTCCGCTTCAATTGTTCTTGATATGTCGCCTGATTTTTCTCGCAACTGCCTTAGTTTTTCTTCTTCAACTGAAATTTGCTCTGTTAAAATCGCTATTGACTTTAAAATATCTACTTCATTGTTCTGGTTTAAAGCTGAATTTCCGCGTGTATTATTAATTTTATCGAGATCGGATTTCAGCCTGGCAATATTTTTTTCCTGCTCTGCAATCAGGCGTTTTTGCTCCTGCATCGCCTCTACGGTCTGTTTGCGGTTGCTGTCCACCTCGGGAAGGGTCATTTTTGACGTCTTTTCCCTTATTTCATCAATCTGATCTGCATAAGCTCTTGCAGATTGCCTGGCCTGTTCCTGACTTTGATAAACGGCATACCATACGCCAGCACCCAGCATTAGAGCACCGGGAATCCCACCAAGCAGAGAAATTAATCCAGATACCCCTCTTCCCATTAATGACCAGACCGACGTTATCCTGTTCAGGGCTGTCTGGGATGCTGCAACAGCCCGGTTAGACTGGACAAGAGCTGTGTTGGCTGCAATCAATTCTTTTCTTTTTTGGATTAAATTTTGGTTAGCAATGACAGCGGCATTGGTGCCTTTTGCAATATTTGCCTCTACTCTCGCTAAGTTATAGGCAGAACTTGCAGCATCAGCATTTGCCACTGCTTTCCGTTGTGTTATTTGTGCTGCATTTAATTGGGCTGATGCAGCGTTAACCTGAGATCGATAATTTCTAATTAGTTCAGCAGTGTTTCCGGCAAGTGCAGTTGTCCAGTTGCCAAAATAGCGGGATACTCCAACCGCAACGAGTGCCCCAGCGGCTGTGGCCACCGTATCGATGTTTTTCGACACGTCATCCATTACCCCGGAGATCGTCGCTGTTGCCCCGCTCGCATTATTGGCCCCTCCAACCCAGTCCATGAAGGCGTTCTGAATACGTGTGGATGCGGCGCTGACGCTGTTCGGCATTGAGGCAAATTCAGATTTTAGTTTGTCAAGCTGACTGATTAGCGCCGGTACGATTTTGTCTGTCGTTAACTGTCCGGCGTCAGCCATGCCCTTCAGGTCTTTCTGGGCAACACCCATACCATCAGCCAGCGCTTTCATAATTCGCTGCCCGGACTGTGCCACGGAGTTAAAATCCTGCCCGCGTAGCACGCCGCGGCCTAATGCCTGCGACAACTGAACAATAAGAGAAGATGTCTCTTCGGCGGACGCGCCCGAAACCTGAAGCCCGTTAGCCAGGGCATCGGTCAGTTTGAGTATGTCTTGAGTTCCAAACCCCCATTCGCGTAATGATGTGGAAGCACGGCTGAACAGCGCAGCATTATCAGCAAACGCTGAGCCGGTGCGCTGACTGATTTCCATCAGACCTTTCTGTGCGGTGGAAAAATCACTGGCATCAGTAGTCGCCAGTTTTACCCTTGCTGAAAGAGAGTTATATGAATCCGCAAGGCGAATTAGGTTAGCTGTCGCAAATGCCCCCGCAAAAGCACCTGTCATGCTCAATGCTGCAAGGCGTGTAGTGTTTAGTTGCGCGGTAACCGCAGAAAGGGCGCGTTGGGTTTCTCGCTGCGCCGTTGCTGCCTGCCGCCCTCCATTTTGCATGGTTCGGTAGTAATCCTGCCCCATACGACCTGCGCGTGAAATCTCAGACTGAAAGGACTGAGAGTTTGCAGATATTTTAATGATAAGTTCACGTAGTGTCGCCATATTAACCTCATAAAAAAACCCCGCTTAGCGGGGTTTAGTAGAAAATTGGCTAATTATTTTTTAGAAAATTTCAATAAGACAGATGATAAGGCCCAGCAAGGAAAAACTATGAAAGCAAAGCTCAACATCCTAAAAAAACAATAACCTCTTATAAAATTAGCTAGTACAGGACCATTTCTATAATACCAGTCTATAAACTTGCGTCCGTAACTTGAATTACGAAGCCAAGAGTCACGGAAATTTCTTAAATCGTTAATTATAAAGTTATCTTCATTTCCCATTGTGGCAGCGACTACAAAACATGCTGATTCAGGCTTTGCAACTACAGGATTAGGGATCTGGTAATCAGGTTCGATAATTTTTAACTTTTCCCCGTACAAAGCGATTTTATCTCTCATTTCCTGTTCGTATTCTGGAGACAAAGAAACTGCTTTACTGGCATTATTATCAAACTCATCTTTATAAGCCATGCCTTTAATATTGTCTTCACATAAAGTTATAATATTTTTTAATATATTACTATCATTAGAATCGTAAACATGCGCTATTTCATAAGCGGAAATTATTTGAGAGCACTGGCTTAAATAATCCACCCAAGCATTATTTAAAGCAATAAACTCTTGCATATGATTTCTACAAATACTATAACATGCTGTTGCGATTTCATTTATTTTTAACGCACAATTCTTAATTAGGCTTGGATTATTACTTGAAAATCTTATAGCATTCTCAAAACAAACAAATAATTCATTCAGTCTAAGTGTTTGTACAGTAGACATCCAGCCAACAGCCTCTCCTTTCCCATACCACGCTATATAATTGGTAGGTTCAAGTTCTAAAACTTTATTATAATAATTCAATGCCTCCCCGTAGTTGCCTGCGATCGAAGCGTTTCTCGCTAATGCAAGGTAATTCTCAACCATATCGCTCATGATGCCCTCCATTATTCACGGATTAATCCTAAACACATCATGAAAGAAAGTCACTGTATTGCTGCTTCTAAAGCTGCCTCAAGACCTGCAAACGGATCGTCTTCCTCTGCCTGCTCATCTCTGGACCATTGCAGAATTGCATCGTTCAGAGGCACTTTCACCCCCTGTGCGCCATAAACAGCAGATGTTATCTGTGCCGCCTGTATGTCGCCGCGAACATCACCAATCGGATTGTGTCGGTCATACTCGATCCACATCATCAGTTCGCTGGCCGTCATGCTCTGACGCAGTTCAGCCAGCGTGCGCCCCAGACGGAGCGCCAGCGACATCAGGAATTTTACGCCGGGGGTTGCGACTTTTCCCGCGCATCATCCGCCGAGGTGATGAGATCAAGTGCCTGCCGGAGCAAACGGGAATGGACCGGGCCATAAATTTTCTGTACCTGATCCTGTTCCCCGGCAGAAAATACGGGTTGACGATCTATATCGCACAGTACGTCAATAAATAATGCAGCATCAGCACAAAGGCTGCGGTGCGCCCGTTCAGACACTGAAATATTCTCGTCATCACCACCAGCACGGGAGATTTCCTGCCAGCGTAACCAGCCTTCGCCGGAGGGCTCACGCAGCACGACTTTGGCGTTATCCCACTCAGGCACGGTGGTTTCTTTAAAGCGAAAGCCCGAGTCTTTAGCCAGGGCGCGTTCTTTAAGCGATGTCATGTTTTTCCTTACGAGCCGGACTCGATGTTTTCAGGTTTGCCTTTCAGACGCAGGGAGAACGTGGCGGCCACCACGCCATTAGTACCGGCCGACCAGGTATGCTGGCGTACTTCGGCCAGGAACTTGTACCCTTTGCCGGACGGGAAGACGACCTGAAAACCATAGGTCGTGTCATTGTCATAGGCCGTTCGCAGCGCATCCTGTGCCGGGTTACGGTAGAAGTTTCCCGACATGGAAATTTCAGACGGGGCTGGCAGGCCATTGGCATTTTCCTGCTCTTCTGAACAGAAAGTGGTGAGGTCGATATCCTGTTTCTGACCGCCGGTAAACTGCACCTCTTTAAGCGTGCAGCTCAGATCGAGGAATTTGGCGGTTTTCAGCGTGTCTCTGGTTGCGGGAACTTCTGTGATCAGGATTTTGGTGTTTTGCGATTTTTCATACAAAGAGGACATGGCTGTCTCCATAAAAGCAAAAACCCGCCGGAGCGGGTTGTTCAGGGTTGATTAACGTTTCAGGATGTGGCCCGAAATTCGAGCGTGGCGCGATAAAGCCGAAAATCTGGTTCATAGCCAGGGATATTCGTTATTTCAGTCGGGGTCAGGGGCTTAACCGCTTCCAGCGCCTGATCACGAATGGATCTGGCTTCCTCAATGGTCAGTGAGTAAACATCGATCTGCACTGATGCGCGGGATTCCGCCTGACCGCACAGCACATCGGTCGAAATATCAGAGACCAGGGAGAAGATCACCCACGGAGGAGAAATGGACGGCTGGCCATCGTCGCTTAACGGTGCGACATAGGGATAAACCTGCCCGTCAGCCAGGTGCGATAACAACGGGTAAAGATCGGCTTCCGTCATTTGCTCAGCACCTTATCGATGGCGCTGTTCATCCTGGCAATAGCGGCTTCGGCGGCCTCTTCCTGCCGGGTATCAAACGCAGGTCGCACAAACGGATGAGCAGGCATATTCACCGTACCCAGTTCAACGAAGCGCCAGTAGAACGCATTACGCGGATTACTGGCTTTCATGGTGTTATCACTGTTGCCGGTCCGGGGGTTAACACCACGAATATGTACGCCGGACGAAATTTCACCCCGCCGGCGCGATCGCTGCGTGACCACCACCACGTTTTTTTTCATTTTCCCGGTGCGGACCGGCGCCCGGTTAATGACTTCAGTTTTCAGCACGTCAGCACCCGCGCGCGTGGCATCGCGTAGCACCTTGTTATTTTCGGCCCGGCTCAGGGTTTCAAGGTCGCGGGCAATATCCTCCAGCCCGGAGAAGTCGAGATTCACATCAATCATTTTTCGCTCCCGAGTTTGCAGAGTATTTCAAGCCGCGTTCCTTTGCTGTCGGGCAGCGGAGGACCTGTCACCATCAGCACCGCTCCCTTAAACGGCCCGGTCCGAACCTTAAGGCGTGATGAGGCACTGATATCCCGGCGGTAACGGCTCCAGACGCGGACAGTGGCTTCAGCATGTTCTGCACCGGCGGTCATGATTTCGCGTCCGCTGATCCCCTTCACATCAGCCCATACGGTCGCACCGTCAGTCCAGTTTTCTACAGGCTGACCTGAAGGCGATCTCGTGGTGGTAAAATTAATGACGGTAACACGGTGTCGCATTGGGCCAATTTTCATACCCGTCTCCTTTCAGACTCCCATATCAACACGCCAGGGGTTCAGCAGCCAGCGCGCAGATTTGGGAAAGTCGCCGCCAGGATCATCACCGCGGCTTTCATACAGCCAGCCCAGAATAAGAAGCACGGCACTCTCAACAGACGGCATGATGATCATGGGCTTTTCACCCGCTTTTCCGGACAACACTGCACTGGCCAGCGTTGTTTCATCCGCATAAAACTGTCGGTTGAGAAACTGCATCGCTGCATCTTCAGCTGCACAAAGATAGATTTCAACCATGGCCTTATCTGTGTCCTCATCCAGTCTGAGATGCTCCAGCGCGGTTTCAATCCGGACAACAGTCATGGCACTTACCCCTTTGAATCCGGCTGAGGGTTCATTTTGTTTTCCGTAACGTCTGTCACTATGACCACCAGCCCGTTTGCCGCAAGCTCTGCCGCGCGTTGCCGCGTTACTGTAAACGCATCATCCGCAGGTGAGCGAAAAGTGGTGCCGTCCATAAAACGGCGTAAAGGCTGAACGGAAACAAACCCTGGCTTAACTGCTTTTTCATTCAGGTGACTCTGATCGTCAGCAGCCCTGCCGGCATCGGTTTTTTTACTCGTTCTCATTACTCACTCCTTATCTAAAAAAGGGCCGCCACAGCGGCCCCCTGCCTCAGGAACCAGCCGCCATAACAGCGCCAGTGACGAACGCTTCAGGACGGTAAACAGCCATGGCCAGCCGCTCTTCTGCGAGAATAGTAACCATGTTGCGGATGAAATCGTCTTCGTTCTCCGTCGACAGAAGCACTTCAATTTCGGTACGGTCAAAGATTTGTGCCGCCATGTTAAACGCACCGGTAAGGAAGTTGTTCTGCGCAATCGCCTGGGTTTCGACAACCGGAAGCCCCCAGATGCGCGGCACACCCCCATTGACCGGCTGCGCGATGATGTAACGGCCTTCGTTATCTTTGGTCAGCTCAATGCCCGCCCAGTCGATGGGGTTGAGGACAAAGCCCGAGGACGGATATTCAGCCAGCACTGCCTGAAGAACCGCCAGGCGAAGACGGTCAATCGGAGTGGCACCTGCCACGCTGATGGCGGGCGCAAACTCTGCCGCCTGCGGAAGAATGCCCAGGATATTCGCCCCTGTGCCGTCACCGTTAAGCAACTGCTGCTCTTCCTTAAAGCGCAGCCCGTACTGGGCGCGGCCGTCAATATAGCTGGCCAGCCCCGGCGCATCATCGAGGATCTGGCGCGATGCCTTGAAGTGATGGGCGATGGTGCGCACCGGCGCGTTTTTCAGTTCAAACTGAATATCGGATTTGGGTTTCAGTCCGCCCTCCGGCACCGTCGCGGCATTGTTGGTGAATCCCGTCTCCTGAACGAATTCAACGCCGTTCGAGGCAGTATTGCCCGGGATAAGCAGATCGCGGATGGTCATGGTGCGCTCAGGGGGTGCAACAATCCCCTGAATGCGATCCGCAATAACCAGACTGTTTGTCGCGCTGGCCCCGGTACCGGTGGTGGCAGGCACGTTCATAATGTCCTTGCGCTCAAGCCGGACGCGAATACTCTTGCGTGCGGAACTGTCCATTCCTTTATACGCGTCGCTTTCAATAACCAGGCTACCCAGCGATTTTCGCTGCGCCGGTTCGTCACCCGGCCGGCGTGCACCTTTCTGCTCCAGCTCGGTCAGACGCTCCTTGAGCTCGTTCATTTCGGTCAGGCTTTGATCCGTCATTTGTTTAAGTTCAAGCGTGACATTTTCACCTGACTGCATTTTCTTCTGAACGTCTTCGCCGAAGGTTTTGACCTGATTCATGACCTCGGAGAGCCTGGCCGAGACTTCACTGATGCTCTGGGGCTGATCGTCGGCGGATTTTTTCTGGTACATATTGATTCCTTACTGGATTTTGGGGAGAGAGAACTGGCTGAGTTGCTGGCTCATTGCCGCAATAGCCAATTTGGTTTCGCCGTCTTCGTCCCCGGACTCGCTCCGGCCACGCAGATGTGTCAGACCACGGCAGGCGATCGCCGCAGACTGTGTTTTCGAGAAACCTGCCTCGCGCAGGAACTTCTCAAATTCAGGTAATGAAGGAAGATCGCCGTGTGATAACTTCGACTTGATAATATCCACCCGGGCATCATCATTCGCAGGCACGGTAACGATCGAGATTTCGACAAGATCGAGTTTCGTCAGGGTTCTGATGCGTGTCTTCTCGTCGTAATTAGACTCGCGGACGTAATAGCCGATAGAGAGGCCGGTAATGGCCCGGGTCTTCATTCCCCGCCAGGCAGTTTTAGCGTAAGCAGCGTCATCAAGCCAGAGCGCACCCTCACCAAACAGGCCATGATCGTCTTCTTTTAAGGTGCTGATATCCCAGTTACCAATCGGCTCACCGGTCCGGTGTTGCCACAGCACCGGAAAGGTACGGCCCTTGCTCCGCGTTTCTTCGATACTTTCAAGAAATGCGCCGGGTGCCACCACCTCGTTGTAGCTGTCCACCACATCGAATACGGAGCCGTACCCGGAAAAAAGGCCGTCATCACTGACGGCCTTTATGTCGAAATCGAAAGCTTTTACTTTCATTGCTGTGCTTTTCCGGTACATTCCGGCGTCTCCTCTGATTTAATTCCCAGCCACTCTCGTAAGGCATTTTTTGCAGACTCACTCTCCACACCGACACCGAGCTGGTTAAGCGGCATCAGGTTGGACTGCACCGTAAGCTGATCACCCCCGGTGTGGGGAGCCAGATTTTCTTTCTTCCTGGCTTCATTGCGTGTCATGATCCCGTTCTGCGTCATTGTCGAGTAGAAAGCCGCCCGCGCCGCGCTGTCTGCCCGCAGAAGTCCTTCAATGGAGAACTCCGCGAAATAGCGGTTCCGCTCGCCGGGTGCCAGCAGGTTTCTGCGAATGGCCTGTTCAATGCGGGTCAGCCAGGGGCGCAGGGAAAATGTCAGAAAACCGATCAACATCTGCTCCACCCCACTGCCCCACATGGTCTGTCCCTGCGCATTGTGACCAATCAGTCCCGGCCATACCCTGAACCACCGGCATATCTCCTCGATATTAAAGGCCCGCGTCTGGAGCATCTGCGCATCTTCGGGGTTCATGGTCACAGGCTGAAATTTCATGCCAGCCTCAAGCACCATCATTTTCCCGGTATTCATCGAGCCGCCGAACTGCTCAGCGAGGCTGTCACGGACCTCAGCGCGCTGTTCTTTTTTCAGGATCTGCTCCATCGACAGCACCCCGCTGGGCCGCATGCCGTTTTTGAATACCTTCGCACTGGCCTCGTCGGTCGCCATTGCCAGCCCCAGCGTCTGCCGGGCGTAGCTCACCGGCGACAGACCCATGATGCCGTTTGTACTGAAGGCGCGGATATGCATCACATCCCGCTCGTTAATGTTCCGTATTTTCCCGCCAGGCCAGTCCCGGTAGGTATAAACAGGCGCGCCGCTGTTGCTGAGTTCAACTTTCATTCTTTCCGGTCGCAGAGGCACCAGCGCAGTGATCCGCTTGCCGGTGCGGTCAATCTCTGCGTAGGCATTTCCCCAGAGCAGCAGGCTGGCCATAACCACTTCCCAGAATTCCACGGCAGTCATATCGGCATTGGGCTGGTTATGCAGCAATTCATAGAGAGGGTGAGAACTGGCCGCTTCCCGCCCGTCATTGGTTTTCTCATAAAAGCCTACCGGCAGCGTGGCAATGGTTTCGGAAAGCAGGCGCACACAGGACCAGACCGCTGACAGCTGGAGCGCTTTATCCACGGTAACGGATTTCCCGGAGGCGGTTTCTCCTCCGGCATACGCCGACCAGAATTCACTGTCGGTCAGGGAAACAGGTATGCCAAGCCACCGGCGGAGCGCACTTTTCATCCGGCCCGGCTTTTTCTCTTTATTCATGGTGACTCACACTATGATGGGATTACTGAAGAAGTCATCGATATCGCCGGAGTCATCTTCATAACTTTCGGCGGCACCGATAGCCATGGCTGACGACACCACGCCGTCGATACGGCCGGTGCTTTTCTTTTTGGCAAAGATACGGTTTTCTTTCTGATCTGCCTCTGTCACCGCTGAAGCGGCATTCCAGCGCAGGCAGGGGTTGGTCTTTATCGCAACAGATGACTCGTCGAGCATACCTTCAAAAAGCTCTATTGAATGCGGCATCCACAGCCCTGACTCCTGCGCCTTGTAATATCCCTGTCCGTGCGGGATAAGCGGGACCGCAACGGCGGCCTGTTCCAGCTCCGGCTCCAGATATTTGATCCGGTACTGGTCAAACGCGATGGCCTTTATAAAAAACTGCTGGGACAGGTCAGCGATGCGCTCAGCAACGAAACCGTACTTCACCGCCTTGCCCGGGGTGGTATGAATAAAGCCGTTTCGTTCCCAGGCATCGTAGGGAACACGGTCGGTTTTGGCGCGGTCGGTAAGCGTGTCTTTTGGCGTCCAGAATTCCACCAGCAGCTTTCGCTGTTTCGGAAAGAACAGCGCCAGTGCGGTAAGGTCGCGGCTGCCGGACAGATCGAGACCGCCATAACATTCTTCTCCCTGTAGTTCGGCAGGATCGAAATCCTCTTCACAGCCCATCCAGACATCGCTGCTCATCCAGGGATTATCAGCATCCACCCACTGACAGAAATTAAGCCGCCTGACGATGCTCTCTTTCGCCGGCATACCGCGTGCCTGGGTAACCTGCTCGCGCAGATAGCGCTCCGTAAAGGTGTGTCCCAGCGACGGATTGGCTTTTTTCCAGCAGGATTCATCTCTGAGGGGATCTTCACCCTCATCAAGCGAGCAGATAAAGGAAAAGAAGCTGTCATCCTCAACTGACCCTTCTGCAACCTTACGACCATATTCGTGATAGTCATAGCAGACGCTGGTTTTATCATGCCCGCTGTTGGTGATCATAAAAATCAGTGCCTGACGTCGCCCCTTGGTACCGGCGCGCATCATTTCAACAACCTGGTTATTTTTATGTTCGTGAATCTCATCGATCAGCGCGCAGTGCGGGCGCGGACCTGACTGGCCATCGTCTGAACTGATGGGGCGAAAAAAGGAGCCTGTCTGCAAAAAGGCAAGATTCCACTCCTTACCAGCACCACCGGATTTATTGATCCGCTGCGCCAGTGCCGGAGACTGATCAACCATGGCCACCGCATCACGAAACAGGATCATGGCCTGGTCTTTTTTTGTCGCCGCTGCATACACTTCGGCACGGGGTTCTTTATCAGCCACCAGACAGTAAAGTCCGACGCCGCCCGCCAGCGGCGACTTGCCAGACCCTTTTCCCGATTCCACATAGACCATCCTGAACCGGCGGTAGCTTTCACTGTTTTTCCAGCCGAATATTGAGCCAACGATAAAACATTGCCATGGCAGCAGGTTAAACGGTTTCCCTTCATAGTCCCCGCCGTTGAGCTTCAGGACTTTTGCAAAAAAGTCGATCGCCCGCTGCGCAGCCTCCGTGTCCCAGCGCAGTCCGCGCGCGTGGCAGGATTTCAGATCGGCCAGATGACGCTTACAGGCATTACGAATATCCGGACCGGCCATTTCTTTTCCGGATGTGACGTCCATCGCGTACTGCGTGGCCGGGTCAACCGAAGAACTGGTTGAGCGGGTCTTCTTCTTTTTCTCCACCATCAACTTTCACCTTCGTCCTGGCCGCAGGGGTAAGGCCGAATTCAACCAGGTAACTTTTAAAGCGGCGATCCGCATCGGCCAGCATGGCTACTGCCGGATTGGCCTTAATCAAAAAACCGCCATCGGTCTGAACGGTATAGGTCCGCCCTTCGTCAGCGATGGTCAGACGTAACTGCAGAATGTCAGCGTAAATATCGCAAAGGCGCTCAAGCGCCAGCGTGTCTGCAACGGTAAGAACGCCCATGCCATCAAGCAGCACGGTCAGTTTTCCCCACGCCACCTTTCCCCAGTCAGTAAGATGAGCGGGCGGACTGGGTATTTCTCTGACGGGCGCGGGTTCTTTGTCGTTGAGTTTTCGTTTGCCCGGATTGCCGGTAACCACTTTGAGGTGGGTCGGTTTCGGGCGTCGTCCTGCCATCGGAACCTCCCGGAAAAAAACTTTTCATTTCGCGGTTGTGCGTAAAAAGGACTGGCGGCGGTCATGCGGACTCAGGGTTCTGAAGTTTTGACCCGCCCTCCTCCATTATGATGCAAATGATAACTGATCTCATTTGAGCCAGTGTGATGCCGGATCGAGTGGGATGCCGTTTTCATCACATCCAATGATGATGCCGCGCTTCTCCATCCGCTGTTTGGTTGAGTCATGGTGCTGCTTACAGAGTCCCTGCCAGTTTCTCCGGCTCCAGAAAAGCTTCTGGGCCTTTGCTATCGCGACAGAATCCCCGGCGTTCAGTGCTTCTTTAAGCCTGTGAGGGGTGATGTGATCAACCACCGTTGCGGCCGTCACTCTGCCCTGCTCCTGGCACATGGCGCAGAGCGGATGAAGGCGCAGAAAGGCAATGCGCTCCTTATCCCATTTACTGCCATAGATGCGTGGCTCTGACTTCATAACAGCCTCCATGCCCGACGGCGCTCAGTACGAGGCGCTGCGTCAGGATGACGCTCAACCGGTTCACCATCGGCATGGTCCACCAGCGACCAGCAGGGGTATATAACTGAACCGCCATACGCATCACCCACGGCAAAGTCTGCTGACTTGTTGCTGTCCCATCGTGCAAGCACCCTGCCGATGTGCTGCGGCGGTACGCTGTAGCAGACACCGTGTATCAGGCGAGGCAGCGTGATGTAGTCGCTGCGCATCCGGTCGGACTTAATCAGCTGTTCCGCTATCTGCATCTGATACTGAGGCGGGCGTCCGGTACCGAGATAAAAGCTCAGCATGTTCTCAGGAAAACGGGCCAGCCAGTCGGTAACATGCCTGACGAAACCACTCACCAGTTGTGCGTCGTCTTCCAGCACCACTACACGGCAGGACTGGCTGGCGGCCCACTTAAGCGCGCGACGATGATTCCAGTTCGCGCCGTTATCCCCGCTATCAATTAAAAGAACGGCACCGAGAGATTTAGCCAGGCGTAAGGCCTGCCTGTGCCGTGAGTGATGGCCGACCACCACAAATTTCACTTGTGGCGAAACCATGCGACCTCCTTACCGATACCATCAGTTTTAAACACTGTGTGGACTTGCGGACCAGTGACCACCCGGTCACCGAAAGACTTCGCCACAATACCAAACGCCAGCATGTCTCCCACCGCCGGGCCAGCACGTTCAGTCTGCCAGAAGCGGTTACTCTCAATGCGGTAATACAGACGCACAATCGCATGGACAAACGCCATGACATCTTCGCGCGTGCCGCCAAGCAACCCGGCATTAAGCATCACTTCATTTTTATTTTCAGTAATGAAGCGCTGATAAACTTCTTCCGGGTGATTCTGCCGTGCCCAGGCGTCAGCGTAAGTTTTTGGTTCCGATCCGATGTAGACCTTACCGGCCGCCATTTCATCCCACGGCACGTGCAGCATCTCGACGTCAGTACCATCGGTGCACCAGACGAAATGGTATTCAGGGTGATCGCGCAGATACTGGTAGATGTGCAGCCAGCGCCGGAAATAAACATTCATCGCCACGTGAGGAGCACTCACCAACTGTGCGCCGGGTGGCGCTTCAGTCAGTTCGTCGGCAAGCACAACCGCATCAGCACTACTGATTGACGTCGCCCAGGCGTGCAACAAAGCCGGGTCCGGTTGTATCTTCCTACCACGCTGCGGATCCGGCTGACTGGTTAACAGAGTGGTGATCACCACGTTACGACGCGGGCGGTATTCTGCGAAACCGGTATAACCGGCATCCCGGCGCTCGTTGTGGATTTTCACGTTGCGCGCCACCAGCGCCTCGCGATCGGGACGGGAAACAGAGCGTGTCACCTCTTCGTGCTCATCCATCGAGTGAATCAGCTTTTCCGAGCCAGTGACATCAGCGTAAGCCCACGTTGTCAGCCCGGCGTTATTGATACGCAGTGCCAGATCCGAATGCTCGTACATGCCGCGACCGTACACCGGATCAAAGCCCCCTACGTTCTCAATGGCGCTGCGGTGGTAATACAGCATGACGCCGCGCTGCCCGGTATAGGCCACATGCTGATCGTCACGGTAGAGCACCGCCAGATCGTTCAGCTTACGCGGCCCGGCCAAATCGAGAAACTGATAAGCAAGGTGCGGTTCGGGCGATTCGATATAGGGCAAATGCCAGTCATCGGCGATCGGCCAGGCATCATCATCCCATAGAAACAGATGCTCGCATCCGGCATCCATAAGCGCGGCAAGGCTGGCATTCTTCGATGCGACAATGCCCAAAGATGTGTCGTGCCTGATAAGTTTTACGCCATCGGGAACAGTAGCTGCCGGGGCCGAACCATCATCTATCACCACCACCAGCGCACCGGCGGGCAAATACCGCAGATGTTTGTCCAGCGCCCTGCTGAGAACAGCAGCACGATTATGCGTCGTAATGGCAATACCTATACGGGTAGATGAAGCGCAGGCAGGAACATACGGGACACCATCAATAGTGACCTGCATAACATCTCCAAGAAAAAAGCCCCGCATATGCAGGGCTGCTATCGTTTAGCCTGGGTTGACCAAACCATGCTCATTTTTTACTGTAAAAAGATTCTCTTCCAGGAGGACGGGTCTTAAATCGACGATGCAACCACATATACTGCTCCGGTGCTAACATGATTGCCTCTTCAATTGTCTGATTCATTCTCGTGGCGACAAACTCCTTTTCCCTGCCAGCCAGCTCTTCACTGATATCCGGTAAAATAATCAGCTCATAACCCTTCCGGTCTGGCAGGCGACGTGGGACAAATGGCACTACCGCCGGACGAGCACCTCTAACAAGCATGTAGCTGCCTGCGGTTGTTGCAGCATCAGGGACCTGGAAAAATGGCACAAATACACTGTTCTGCGCACCATAGTCATGGTCTGGCGCATACCAGATGATTTCATTCTGCTTAAGGGCTCGAATCATTCCCTTCAGATCATAGCGGTCCAGCATCGTTTTATTAGAACGCAGACGACCGCGTGTCTGTAACCAGTCAAACAACGCATTATTGTTTGGCCTGTAAACACCAATTCCAGGATTAAGCATACCGAAAATACGTGCACCAAGCTCAAGCGTCAGGAAGTGCATACCAATAAGAAGGACTCCACGCTGACACGACCGGGCTTTTTCCATATGCTCATAGCCCGTAACCGTAAACCATTTACGTATTCTTGCATCGGACCAGAACCAGGCCATACCTGTTTCAATGACACCCATGCCGACTGACTCAAAATTTTCAATGAGCATTTTTTCCTGGTCATCTTTCGCCAGCTCGGGGAAGCAAAGCTCAATGTTTCGTCGAGCAATATTTACGCGACGTGACATTATTCGCATACCCAGTCTACCCAGACCACATCCTATACGGCACAAAAGAGGGTATGGAAGCAGAATGAGGCAGCGAAGCAGGAGTATTCCCAGCCATAACAGCCAGTAACGGGGGTGAAAGAACGAAAGTGAGAATTCTGGCAATCTGGTCATTGAGTTGAGCGAATCCCTTTTATCAACAATCGCGACTGTATGGAGCATCTTTCTGATTGTAATGAAATATGTGAAATTATTGCATCATTCCAGTTCAGTTATCTTATAAAAAGTCGGGAGATGTAGTTTGTCTTTTTTTGCGATGTGGTTAACGTATCGCTGAGTTTATACAGTCACTCAAGCCACTTTTCCCGGAATGCTCATTAAAGTATCTTTGCGATGCTTGCGTACACTGTGCATAAAAAAGACCCGCTATGCGCAAGTTGAGTTCAAAACAAATACATAAGCAGATGGTATGAGATGATTGCTTTCCGTTGTCCTCAGAGAGATATTGGCACCTCATACGAATGGGGAACTATCATGACTTTGAAAACCAATCTTTTTCAGGGATGGTTTATCGGTGCGACCATCTTCACCTGCTTTACCACCGGTAACTATATTAGCGAGCAATACTTCGAAGGCTCACAAATACTATGGCTGTTTACCGCTGTGGCGGCATTGATTATTAACTGGTGGGGATGTGCAATCATTAAAGACTTCACCGCCACACCATCAGAAGAAGCCACTCCATCCAACGACCCTTCAAAATTGAAAACGCAGCTTTGATTTTACAAACTGATAAGCATCATCAGGCGCACTCATAAATGCGCCTTGTGATGCCCCACACTCTCGCAGTGGCCGCGCTCATGCCCTTGAGTTCGTCCCCCCGGTTCGTCTCTGCTCCCCGTTGGCTCATACCAGTGCGTGATTGGCTGTCACGCGGTGAAACCAGTACTTCTTTTCTTATTAACCCTTACCAGAAGCAAAGCTGGCTCTTACGCGGAGACTCGGGGCCGCATCATGACTGCGGCTTGGGCGGACGATCTAATCGCTTAAGCATTTCATTTTTGTTGACTCAACGTAATAATTGTTTAAATTTTGTATTTTTCTTTTATGTATTAGTGGGTTAACTCAAAGATGCGTTTTGAATATATTTTTTAATCTATCTACTAAACATCAATTTGAATGGTATTCTACATGCATTCTTTGTAACGAAGACCACTTGGTCTCCCTTCTGAAGTTCCTGGATTTCACTTTGGAAGGGAAATTTTTTGCATCTGTAACAGGACTAATCCCAATTACATCCCTTCCCGCTTGCCATATCAGCCTTTCAAACCAGACTTTCTCCGTGACTTCTGCCCGGGGAAACCGAAGCTGTGCCAACTGCCAGGGTATCGCTTCATTTACTGAGTGGTCACAGTCAACGTTAGTCAAAGCATAATATGAAATACTCCAACCCTTGCCCTCTTGCTGAGGGCTTTCTTTTATTGGCTTAACAACCTGTCCGAAAATAGAAAAGGCCACGAAAATTTCCGTGGCCTTTGTAAGTCACTGTCGTTACTTTTAGTCCTGATAATCAGGAGCCACCCGAAATTACCAGCGCTTAGGTTGACAGTTAACTCTGAAACACTGGTGTTGGCTTGCAGTATCAGAGCTGGGATGAGTGTAGGCGTCTGTGAGGATTACACACGACAAATATGGATTGAGGCCCTTTAATATGGTGTTGCACCATTTTATTACGTAAAAGCTCTGCCTCAACAGATTATTACGCTGCCAACTTGAGAAAATTATTAATTTTTTATCGATACATTACACTGTGATCGAACATATTGCTGCAATCCCGTCAACTGTCTGGTGACAGTTTCGATTCGCTCTCTGAGGGTGAAATAATCCCGTTCAGCGGCGTCAGTAAGTCGGGGGCCGGTGCCATCATCCATGCTGGGGGTGCCGGGCGTTCCGTTCGCTCTGCAGGTGGCATTGAGTTGCAGCCGCTTACGGCCAGCAGCAACATCACGTTCAAGCTGGTCAATAGTCGCTTTGGCATCTGCCAGTTCTCCGTAGTATTTAGCATCGAGCGCTGCGACATCGCGCTGGCGCACCTTCATATCACCGATGGTATCGTTCGCCAGTTGCAGGTCGCCTTTTGCTTTATCGCGCTGCTCTTTATAGGCGATGGCATTATCGCGGTAGTGATTAACCGCCCAGCCAAGCGCCACCAGCAGGCCAGCAACCAGCAGCGCGCCGATAAGTTTTGCTTTAAAGGTCATTTTTACCTTCCGCCAGGCACATGGAACGCTCCATCTCGCGCCGGTTCTGTAGTCCTTTCCATTTCATGCCACCAGCGTAAACCCAGCGGCGCATCTCTTCGCACGCACCGGCATGGTCGCCCTTATTGAGTTTCCGCAGCAAAGTGGATTTAGAGAACGCATCGGAGCCGACGTTAAAGACGAAGCTGTAGAGCGCGGCGCGCTGATACTCGCCCACCGGCACCTTTACCAGCTGGTCAACGGTGCGCTTTGCCGGTTGCAGGTCTTTCCACAGCAGAGCATCACATTCCCGGTCGGTATAGGTTTTGTTCCGGACGATATCGCGTCCGGTGTGACCGTCGCACACACTCCAGACACCCGCCACATCTTTGTAGGCTACATACCTTCGCCCTTCCACACCGTCATGACCACCAAGAAAAATAGTGGCGATGAGCATCGCGCCGCCGCCCGCAGCAGCGATGAGTTTATTACGCAGACTGCTGGTCATCGGCATATCAGTCATCTCCAACTTTTACCGTCGGGCCGTATTTCTCCAGCGCCCTTACCTGGGCATTGGCGACCTTTCGTTTGAAGTACCAGTTAATAAGCCCGGTGATGACAATGCCCGCGATACCAGCCAGCACACCGACGGCACTCCATTCATCAGGGCTCAGTTTTGTCAGAACACCGTTCAGGATGGTGCCGCCGGAAGTGCCGAGCGCGACACCGGTTACGAGTTTGCTCATATGGGACATGTCTCTCACCTCCGCTGAGGGGAAGTGGTTAAGGGAAAAAGGATAAAAAAAAGCCTGCATCGCAGGCTTGTGAGATATTTTTTTGAGTTGTGGTGCCGGGTGCCTCCCGGTAAGTTCGAGCCAGCGACTGAAACTTGCGTGTTAGGTTGTCTTGCTGTTAACCGGGTGCTGATTACGCCCCTCCGCTCAGGGGGATTCACCACAAAAAAATCTTATACCGTTTCGCTGTATTCGCCTGTTTATGACGCTGAAAACAGCACCCTATCGCACAATGTGTTAATGATGGTTAAAAAAAAGCCTGCTCGGACAAGCAGGCCAGAAGTAGCAAAGCAAATATGACTGTCGGTGAAGTAGGTATATGTGGTGCCGGGTGCCTCCCGGTGGATCTGCCCCAGTCAGCAGACCCGCGATGTTGAATAATCAAAGACCTTGCTGGTAGCCCCTCCGCACAGGGGGATTCACCACTCACTAATTAACAGCCGAGAAACGAATTTCGTCAATGTCGATGGCGTCAAATTTCCGCTTACTGGTACGGAGCGACCAGCCGCAACTGCCGCAGATTCATATTGTGGCCCTGCCTTGTTGAGCTTTGCGATCGGCTGGGACATGTAGGCTTCGCATCACTCCCGCTCTTTGTCATATTGGCGGCGGCATCCAGAAACAAAAAAACCCGCTCGTAGGCGGGTTGTTAACTCTGAACATACAATGCCCATCGTTAATGTCAAATTTACACAAAAACGGCAAGATTGCAAGTATCGTGTCGCTAAATTATGAGAAATCATTCAAACTTTGCGAGCCAGTTACTCTTTTTAATTGTCTGTCGGTATAGCTTTCTTCTTCAAAGCATTTCGTTACCAGGCTTTCATAAAAAGGCTTCCACGAATATCTCCATGTGCGATCTGGCAGACTGGGCAGCAATGAGAAAATGCCCCGGTAAGCGACTGACGACTTTGGTCTGGTAAAACCCCGCCCCTCGCAGCGTTTACAGTCTTTATAAACTGGTATCCCCTGAAAGTCGGTTGCTTTGCGATCGAGCGTCTTACCTGTGCCGCCACACTGGCAGCGCTTACTTATCTTCCCTTTCCCACCACACCTACTACAAAGGCAATGCTCTGTATCTTCAATGATGCGCTTTACTTCAAAGTCTGAGGGAGACTGCCCAAGGTCTTTGGCAAACTGAGGAAGGCGCATTGTGTAATGGCTCTTTTCCATCGTGACAGCTTTTTCAATGATCCCTTTACCATGACATTTCGGGCAATCGACCGTATCTGCCGCAGAAGATGCATAATCGTTGTAGGCAAACTTCGCCAGAATGCGCATACACAGAGGAAATTTTTTCCCTGCCAGACGGCGAACCGCGAAAGGAGCCTTTTCTTTTGCATAAGCTGCCAGCCAGCTTATTGCAGCCTCCCGGTCCTGCTGGCTAATGCCTGCCTTACCCAAGTACATTGCCAGACCTATCCCTGCATCAGCCTGAGTCATTCCCAGTGCAGTCATCACATCGGTGACGGTAAGCTGTTCGCTGGCCGTTGCGCGGATACTGTCAGAGATGTACATCCCTTTTGGTGCAAAGAATTTCACTACGCCATCAAGGTTCATTATTTCTCCACTCCTTTACGCCAGCACGCCGAAGGCCAGCGCACGGTCTATTGTCTTCATCACCAGCTCTGGCTGGCTGCCATATTTCGCTTCAAACGCCGCTGGATCAGCATGTAACTCATCGTGATGCGCCCTGCACAGCGGGATCACAAAGAGATCATGCGCTTTGGTTCCCATGCCACCCTGCCCGTAACCAATAAGATGGTGCGGATCATCTGCTGGCTTGCCGCAGCAGATGCATACCTGCGTTTTAGCCCACCGGGTATATTTTTCATTCACCCAGCGCCGACGCTTCGGGCGAAGCATCAGGCTTTCGGGCGATTCCGGATCAACCTGAATATTTACCACTGGTTTAGCTGCTGGTGGCTCGGCTGACTGGCGCGCGGCTGGCTTATATTTCTTCAGCCGCTTGCCCAGCACCTCTTTACCACCGACAGACGGGCCGAGATCGTGACCGCGATAAACAGACTGATGCGGTTCTCCAGGTAGACTCAGCGCGCGGCGCGCCATATCTTCCGGGATAGCGTCAGCCACACCGGCATAAACCGTCCACCAGCATAGCTCGGACAATGACAGCTCCCGCGATGCGTCATAGCCGGATGACAAGCGCGCCACATCCACTATCCATCTGGCAACGTTCTGGCGGGCCAGGGCCGCCATCGTGTCGGTGGTCTGTTCGCGCAGATTGTTATCGCAGTGCCAGCACAGCAGCAGCGCGCCGGGTTCGTGTCGCTGGGTGACCAGCTCGCAGTGGTGATAGTCCGAGTGCGGCCACTGGCATTTTCCCCCGCCATACCGCTCGAGCCAGGATTCCAGCGCGCCGATACCGCCAGCGGCATGGATCACCCGCTCATCGCAGAAGAACGAATATAGCCTCTCATCTTCTGCCAGTGGCTGCCGGGCATCAGCAACACGCCCGGTAGGGAGATGCATCATATTTTCCGGCTGCGGCTCCACCAGCACCCGTCCGGAACTGAAGATTGTCATCAGCTCACTTCCGGGCCTCAGCAGCACGATACCCAGGTGGCGGGCAATATCGGGTTTAAGCAGTGCTCTCACTTATCACCTCAATGTACTGTTTCAAGCAGGCGCAGTAGCTCTGGAAATTTCGACTCGAAAAAATGTGGCTGAGTTTCGCGTGGGTTGGCAGGGCTGGTGATGTTCTTCCCGTACATGCAGCCCCTGGCGGTCACAGACCAGAAGCGCTTCACGCCGTTTGCACCTGAACGACTGCGGCGCTCCTTCTGCTCGACGATCCCCAGTTTAGCCAGCTGCTGGTATGCCAGCGATGCAGTAATGCGGATGCCACTGGCTTTAAGCAGAGCGCTCAGAGACTGCGTGGGGCGGCTGGAGCCATCCGGTGCGCCAGCAGGCGCGTCAATGGCGTAGTGAGGAGCAAGGTTCGGTAGGCCAACGGCCTCCTGAAGCTTCTGGCACGCGCCCAGTACGGAGGAATTTGATAGATTAAGGGATCGCTGCATAAAATCGAGCAGGATAACGCCAGCCTGCATTTTATCTGCCGCCAGGCTGTTAGAGGTTGCTGGCAGGCTTACGGCTGCATCAAACGTCCGAATTACCCTCAGGCTGAACTGTGGGCTGATCCACATAGCGTAGGAGTAGACCAGTTCTTTGCAGACGTAACTGCCCTGCTCTTTACCGCCCCGAATAACACTTACGGGTTCCGGCGCTTCCGAGTTGCTAATTTGCAACTCGCTTATTAATTGTTCGGTTTGCTCGTTCCGGAGCCAGAACGCTGGCTTGTGCTTATCATGAGCACCGGCAGCGCGATGGAGATCGTTAAGGCAGTAACGACCAAAAATATCACGGCGTACGGAAACGCCGTCAATCACGAGTAATTGACTCATAGGTTTCTCCACTTTTTTTGTTACTAACGGGACTGCACTCCCGCTTCGTTTGCACATATTGACCTTACTGCTGATTTGCATATCTTTCAACCTTAACTGTATGCATATCCACTGGTTCACGCCGTTGAAACCGCTGGCTCATACTTACTGATGGTGATTTCAACCTTCCCTTTCGGTACCACTGGTCCCCACTCCACCAGCATGCGTTTTACCTGGCTGTCGTCTTTCCATACGCCAGCGTGTGTCAGCGCATCGAAAAGCGCTTTGTTGTAGTTATCCAGATCCCGGCGGCGGGCGTCGGGCGGGTAGAAGATGATCTCTACCGCCACGTCTGCGGTAGTGGGCTTAGGCAGTCTGCGCAATTGCTTAATGATCGCCGCACACGCTGCGCTCTGGTATTCCCGCCCTTTGGCGCTGATAAGATGCCTGCCCTTCAGTGGGCCTTTATTAGGTGCGCGCCAGTAGGTGTTAACGCTGGGTGGGAACGGCAGAATTAACTTCATGCCGCCTCCCCGCGGGATTCCAGGAAAGCGATCGCATGCTCTCTGGCGTACTCATCACCATCCACCAGCGAACGCAGGAGGGATATTGCCTTGGCCTCATTACTCATGCTGGTAATAGCGATGCCGCGCGATATGCCAGGCGAGATCGAAATAACGCCTTTTTTATGAAGTGCGCGTAAATGATCTGCGGCGGCGTTGGGCGAACGAAAACCCAGACGTTTAGCCAGCTCGGCCGCTGTTGGTGAAAAACCATGCTCGTGCTGGAATGCGATCAGTTCGTCGAGCACCTTCTGCTGGCTGACAGTTAATTTTTTGTCTTTTTCCACTGTTCCCCCTTAAAGCACCGCGACGAGATCTTTTGCGATCTCGCGGGTGCTGCCTTTGCTTGAAATGGATCGGCGTGCGGTGACGTAATTCAGCGAAAACCCATGCTGCTCGTACAGTTCAACGATGCGCGGGGCCACAGAATTTGATATGACGATACGCGCCTCACGCTGGTGGGCTGCAACGCAGCATTCTGCGAGAGCGATCTGATCCTCCAAGGTGAAACCTCCGGAGGCATAACCGGTAAAGCCTGCGGTACCCGGCATCGGTTCATAAGGCGGATCGCAGTACACAACATCACCCTCGCCTGCCAGCGACAGCGTGCGGCGAAAACCAGCGTTCATAAAAACGCAGTTATGTGCCATGTCAGCAAATACTTTTATTTCGTTTTCAGGAAAATACGGTGCCGGATATTTGCCCCAGCCGACGTTAAATTCTCCGGCGCGGTTGTAGCGGATCAGGCCGTTAAAGCAATGGCGGTTGAGGAACAAAAAAGCAGCCGCGCGCTCCGGTGCTGCGATGAGCTGCCGGTTGAACTCATCGCGAACCGCTGTGTAACCTTCCGCAGTGTTAAGGCTGCTGAATAAAAGCCGTGCATGGCACATCACCTTTTCCGGCACCAGCGCCAGCATCTGATAAAGGTTAATCAAATCGGCGTTAACATCTGCCAGCAGGAAAGCGGCATGTTTATTCGAGTTGATGAATACCGAACCGCCGCCCACAAATGGTTCAATCAGGCGTTTTCCTGCCGGGATAAGACGATCCAGTTCCGGCAGCAGAGAGTATTTGCCACCAGCCCACTTCAGGAACGGGCGCTGCCATGTGCGCGGCGCTGGTTCTTCCGTTGGCAGCGCAGCGGCGATACGTTCGCCAATCCAGCGCATAACCGGAACTGCCATAGAGTTGCCGATCGCTTTGTAGCGCGGCCCATCCGGGCAATCAGCAACCTCTCGGCCGCGCCAGACAATGAGGGTATGGTTGTCAGGGAAGCCCTGAAGGCGCTCGCACTCTATTGGTGTGAGGCGACGTACCTGCATTTTTGTTGCGATAGCTGCATAACCCTGTCCTGGTTTGCCGCCACCGGTTGATAGTGGGCCAGTAATCTGCCCATCACCATTCTGTAACCGTATCTCGTTCCGGCTATTTTCAGCAAAAGCTACAGCTGGAGGTTGACCACTATTTGCATGGCTGGTGTCGTGATTCCCGGCGCGGATGGTTGGAGATAAATTAACAGTGGCATCAGCACCATAATCCTTATAGCTGAAAGCAATGCATGCATTTTCCTGGCCGCCGTTGCGCCCCAACGTATGCGCAAGCTCGAAATTAAAATCAGGATCCTGAGTACCATGCACAGCGAAGGTTTCCGTATCAAAATCCATCCTCACGCCATGCGCGGTACATGCGGTTGCAACGTCAATACTTCCGGCAGTATTGCCCCCGCCATAAGCCAGAACGTATGTTTCTAAATCCTCAGCGGTACTGTCGTTTTCTTTTGCCAAAAGGGTGCGTGCTACAGAAGAATAAACTGCTGAATGATGATCGTTACAGACGATGCCTGCACCACGCTGAGCAAAAATCTCCTGGTTGCTTTGTCCTATGCCACCAGTATTGTTTGACTGATTGAGAGTTGGATGTGGATTTAACGAGTTGTCCCAGTGGCTACCGCTCTCAGGGCGCTCTTCAGCATTGGTGGCAACTGCCGATTGCGGTTCGCGGCTCGGCGGAGTATCCCGGCGCATGCCGTCGAACTCAAAAAGTACTTCTGCGGGATCGAATCCTTTTCGAGCACTTGCGACAACGAACACACGCTTGCGTCGTTGGGCCACTCCGAAGTATTGGGCATCTCTGACAACCCAGGCCAGCGCGCGCTGTGGTCCATAAATACAACCACGCTGCGGCCATGCTGCAATGTGCTGACAGGTTTTTTTATTCCAGCGCCAGTATCCATTGCTTTTACCTGCTGCAGGTCGTTCACCAGGTTCGATTGCTTCATTTTCTCCAGCCAGCCCGGCAAGGAAGTGCCCGAAAGCGTTATCTTTGTCTGAGAGGACACCCGGGACGTTTTCCCAGACGAAGATTGCTTCTTCTTCCTGCCGCTCAGTGCGTTTGTCGTCGATGGCATTTGCCAGCTCCACATATGAAAGAGTTAATTGCCCGCGCGCGTCGGCGAGTCCGTTTCGTAAACCAGCGATACTGAATGCCTGGCACGGTGTGCCTCCGACCACCACATCTGGCGCTTCGACGTCTCCGGCCCTCACAGCGGCGGCGATTTTTGTCATATCGCCAAGGTTATTCACTTCAGGCCAACGGGCTGCCAGGACGGCCGACGGGAATTTTTCTATCTCAGCAAACCATGCAGCTTTCCAACCCAGCGGCTCCCAGGCAACTGTTGCGGCTTCAATACCGCTGCAAACGGATCCATATCTCATGACCGGAACCCCGCATTTTCTGGCAGTGAATAATCAACGTTGTCAAATGATGCACGCGCCGCCGGGCTGCTCACCCACTCCCCGTTCTGGCGCAGTGGACGCCCCGCGTTATCCCAGTTGGTAGCGGCTTTGAGGTAGGCAGGAAATTTTGTCGGCTGAAACAGCGTGGTCGGACGCAGGTATTCCGCCATCTTGAGGTCTTCGCTCCACTTCGCGGTGTTGTAGTCCACAACAAGCACCAGCTCATCCAGGCTGAACCCCTCGCCCAGGCGGGCACGGATGTTTTCCAGCGATGATTTACAGACCTGGTACCGGGATCCGGTTTTCTGGTTCAGGTGAGTTAAAACCTGTTTAGCTTGATCAGTGATCATCACATCCCGGTCGGGTTGCCCGGCAACCTGACAAAAGGGTTTAGGTTTTACTTGTGGATCTTGTGTTGATTTTACTGACGGATCCCCGCCAGATTCTGACGGGTCAAAACCGCCTTTTTTGCCAGATTTCGACGGGTCGGATTTTGATGCATCAGAATCTGACGCATCAGGTTTTGACGGGTCAGATTCTGAGGCGTCGGATTCTGGCAGGTGAGAAAATGCCGCAGCCCGTAACTTTGCAACGTTAAGGTGATAGACGTTCGAGGCATTACGATTACCCTGGCGGCGCTGTTTACGTACCAGCCAGCCCTCTTTTTCGAGATTAGCGATCGCTGTACGAATGGTGCTGGCACCTGCGCCCAGCTGGCGGGCAATGGTGTCGATGGAAGGCCAGCAAATGCCCTCGTCGCTGCTGAAGTCCGCCAGGCGCGCCATAATTGCCACGCTGGTCAGCTTCATACCCGACGAAGCGCAGGCGTCCCACACATAGCCGGTTAACTTAGTGCTCATCCTTCCACCCTTCTGAATTTCTCCCGGAACCGTTCAACAGGCTGCATGCAGTCGTGCGGATAACCGGCGCGCCTGTAGATAACCTGGCGCTTATCCCGGTCATAGCCGATGACATGGACTTCAAATCCACGGTTGTCGATGTAACGCCTGTCAAGCAGTTCCACTCAAGACGCCCTCTTTCATTCATTTCTGAAAATGCGCCTACCATATCGACTGGCGTCTGGTAGTTGTGGCTGCCGTCCGCAGAATGTACGATTTCCTCATAGCCGAACGGAGCATTGCCCACCAGCGGTTTGCATCTGAATTGCTTAGCAGGCCTGTATCGGTTTAAACTGTTCATGCGTTAAATTTCTCCACTTAGAAAGCTGGCGCGCCAGACGCCTCGAGCTGCACACTCGGGGCGTCACCCTTCCGGCCATTAATTACGAATGCGTCAACCGCGTGATCTGCAATGCCAACGCCATACAAAGCCAAAAAGCCCATAAACCCATGTATCTGATGGCGTAATTTCGCGTTGAATAAATCCGAAAGAAACATTCGTTCCTTCTTGTCAATCACGCCGTCGGCCATTGCTTCAATTTTTGCTCTTGCAAAATCCCCTTCAGCTACCGCTGCTTTCAGCTCGATGTCATAGAGATCGACGTTGTCCACAAGCCCAGGTACCGGCTTATCCACCAGGAATTTACCCTGCCTTTCAGCAACGTATTCTGTGAAGAAACTGGTGCCGGACAGATCTTCCATAGACTCGAGTTCTTTAAGCGTGAAGAAGCGACTACCGCATTTCTGATACAAATGGTTATGAAACTGGTCGATGGTCATGCCCAGATCACTTGCCATCCCTAAACGACCTTGTTTGTGTGATTTACACATAAGACGGATTGCTGTGTTTATGCTCTCTACCATGATGTTTTCCTTTTGGTAGTTATATTTATGCCGCTGTTCCGTTAGTTTTTTCATATAGAGATGAATCGTATTTAAGCTTTCCTTTTGTGATCCTCTCTATAACGAACGCCTGCTTTTCGGGGATTATTTCGCCCCAACGGCAAACGGCTGGATGCGAAATATTGAGGGCATTTGCAGTTTTAGAAATGCCACCGAAATGCTCGACTACAACTTTTTTTAACATTATGGCCTCCTTGATTACGTACCTTTAAGGTAACAAAAGGTACATCAAATAGCAAACAACAGTTACATGAAATCAATGTAACATTAGTTACATGAGAACAGAGATGAAAGATCGCATTAGAGCCAGGCGATTACAGATGGATGTAACGCAATTGAACCTAGCCAAAAGGCTGGGTGTAAGCCGCGTGTCTGTAACAAAATGGGAAAGTGGCATCACCAAACCAGATGGGGAAAATTTACATCAACTTGCTTTGGCACTTTCCACTACGCCGGAATGGCTCCTTTATGGAGAAGGAGATGCAAAGCAGGATGATACCAAAGTCACACCCTTCATTAAGCAACCTACTGCTGTGCCGATTATTTCCGCTGTCCAGGCAGGACATTGGACGGAAAGCTTTGCAGCGTCGAGGTTGACCGACGTGATAACTTGGACACAAACAACAGCCGATGTTTCACAGGAGGTCTTTGGTTTAGTGGTTCGAGGGGAGTCAATGACAAACCCCAATGGGCTACCTTCAATTCCAGAAGGCTCAATAGTTATCGTAGAACCAAACTATGGTCAATTAGATGATCTGTACGGGAAAATAGTAGTCGCCATTCTAGACGGTTCATCTGAGGCTACAGTCAAAAAATTAGTCTGGGACAGTCCTTTCGCATACTTGATGCCTCTGAATCCCTCATTCAAACCTATACAGATCGATGGCAACTGTAGAATCATCGGTAGAGTTGTGCAAATAACTCAAAATATTTAACGGAGCAACCGAACCTGCATACACTTGCAGGTTTTTTTTATCTGAAAAGGTAACATAAAGTACATTTACTCTTGACGGAAAAGGTAACTAAAGGTACATTAAATACATTCACAGCGAACAGGCAGGACGCCCACGAAGTAGCCGCCCCAGGCGTATGAAGATGGGGATGATTCGCAAGTTAACTAAACCACCTGAGGGATGAGCTTTGACGAAGAGCGAACCAAAAATCATCGCTAATGGTTTTACCGATGAAGAATTATGCAAATGGATGGAAGAGAAGTTGCGTTCTGTTCGGTTCCTCCGCTCAGCGCTGCAAGAAAAGCAAGAATTGCTTGAAGCGCTGGCTGAGGTTGACGCAAGAATCAAAAATCTGGAGTGCGCCGCTTCAATGGAGTACGGCTGCTAAGCGTGGAATCCCATTCTTCCTCGCGAATTTCGGGGAAATGGGTATTAGGGCGAGTACCTCCAGCAAAGAAATTGATTGATTCTTTTGCTTCCTCGGGCAAAGCGTCAAGGGCTAGTTCTTCTTGCAAAAGAAAAATTGAGTCCTGTAGATCAAGAGATCGAATCTCTTTTAAAGGCCACTTGTATTTTTGAAGCAAAAGATGATGAAGGGCGGCCCTGCCAGTAAGTGGGTTCCAATAAGTAGCATATTTCTTACGATGGGCATCAAGAACATATTCAAGAGCAAGTATCAATGCAGCACGATTTTTCACTTGGGAATAGCCAGGTTCCTGAACGAAGCCATTAACAGGAATCTGGTGTAGGTCGGCAATTTTGCTTTCTATGAGATGGTAGAAATTATCATTAGCAATACGCATAAAAACCTCTTGGCAGTGTGAGAGCTACCAAGATACCACCGAGCCTGATGTGGTGAAAAGACAGGCACATAACAGGCGAGAGTATTGGTTGGAACGCACATAGAAGCTTCGTTGTCCGGGCCAGTGACTGGGGAAGAATCCAGTACAAACCGACCGGCGGCCAGATCGGTGCCAGGTTACGCAGTGCTCTCACCGTTGTGGCGTATACAAGCGTATTGCAGCGCCGGTCGACGCAAAGACCCGTAAATCGACTGAGCCGTAGTAACTTGCGGCCAATACCAAAACAGAGCGGCGGGAAATAAGTGGGTTAGCGACCCGGTGTCACAACAATATCCTTGTGCGAGCGAAAGAAGCTGCTGCTCTTGTGGCCAACGGCAGGAATAGTTGGAACAAACAGCCCCGGAGGCAACCGGGACCACAATCAAAGAGCGCGGGCGTTCAAAAAAGTATTCGACACGGTGCCACATCCCTTCTCCCGGATGTTTGCACGGCCAACCCCGGTGGCCGCACCGATACTGTGGAAGGGTCGCTCTTTTTGATTGTGGTGAATGCGCAGGCTGATGCGCAGCCTTAATGGCAGGTCGGGTGGGAATTGGAGACTTGGGACGCGCCTGAAAGTATGGCGGCAAATACCATCAAAGCCGGAGATCAGCACCGGCCATCACAAACCCATCACGTTAGGATCGTGATTGCTGTGTGTAGTCTTGGCGGTACCAGAGTTAACCCTTTAAGTCGCTGGTACCGCCCTTTTTACACAACACACAAGAGCATCACCGTTGCAACGGCTCATAACCCAATCGCTTCGGGTACAAACCGGTTGCAGTCGTAATTTGTACAGGTGCTCTTTTGTGTTGTGTGGAGAAACTAACCGGCGGTGGCAGCCGCCTTTTCAAAGGGTAAAACCTATGTCAAATGAACGTGCAACAGTAGTGCCGGATTTTATCGGTGAACTGGATGGCGGGGTCTTCGAAAACAAGATCTCGATGGCGCTGAGCGAGGTTGCCTTCGGCGTCCTCAATAACGGCCAGAAGGGAAAGGTCGTCATTACTCTGGATATCGATCGCATGAGTAATTCAGTCGAAGAAAAACGCGTGATGATCAAACACAAACTGGCATTTGTCCGCCCCACCCCGCGCGGCAAGTCGTCTGAAGAAGACACCACCGAAACGCCGATGTATGTCAATCGCGGCGGTAAGCTCACAATCCTGCAGGAAGACCAGGGTCAGCTTTTCAGTCTCGCCGGCGATACTGACGCGAAGCTGCGTACCCAGCAGTAAAACCCCCGATAAAATTAAAAGGAAAAACCATGTCTCATACCGTTGATGCCTGCGCAATCAGTAAAGTGCAGGAATTGGTCCTTTCTCAGTTTCTGGAAGAAAAACTCTCGTCTGTTGACTGTCCGGTGGCGGTCGTCCCGGAAAACGTCAACGTGGAAAGCCTGGAACGCTTTTCCCTTGAGCGTTACCGCTTCCGTGGAAAATTGCAGACTTTCAGTATTGAAGACTTTGCCCGCTACGCTACTGGTTATGCTGCTGCAGGGTCCCGGTGCTTTATCAACGCAGACGAAATGCGCGCGGTGGCCTTATTCAACCTCGGCACGCTGGATAATCCTGGTCACGCTGATAACACGGCTGTGCTGTCCCTGAAAAAAACAGCGCCATTCGCCGCGCTGCTGGGCATTAATGGCGATCGCAACAATCAGAAAGACCTGGCGGAATGGCTTGAGGACTGGGCTGATTATCTTATAGGTTTTGATGCCGGTGGCGCTGTAATTGATGCAAAGAAAGCTTCAGCAGCGGTGCGCAAAATCACCATCGAGTCTAATCAGTCTGCCGACTTCGAAGACAATGACTTCAGTGGTAAGCGCTCATTAATGGAATCCGTGGAAGCGCGAACCAAAGACATTATGCCGGTGGCGTTTGAGTTTAAGTGTGTGCCATTTGAAGGACTGACAGAACGTCCCTTTAAACTCCGCCTGAGCATCATTACCGGCGATCGCCCTGTACTGGTTCTGCGTATTGTGCAGCTGGAAACCCAGCAGGAAGCAATGGCCGCCGAGTTCCGTGATCTGCTGGTAGAGAAATTTAAGGGCAGCGACGTGGAAACGTTTATCGGTACGTTTAACGCTTAATTTCGCTGCTGCAAGTGCCCCTGCGGGGGCATTTATGGAAGCGTAATCCTTTTTATTATCGCCACCCGGCGAGGGATTCGTGCAACCAAAATCAGGCGCGGTGCAGAGCGCCAGCTATATGGAGAAAACACAGTGGGCTTTATTCAGACATTATCCGGAAAGAAATTTGATTACCTCAATTCCACCGCCGACGATATCGTGATCGAGGATATCGCTACGGCGCTTTCGCATACCTGCCGTTTCGGCGGCCACCTGCCGGAGTTCTACAGCGTGGCGCAGCACTCGGTACTGTGCAGCCAGATCGTGCCGCCAGAGTTCGCACTTGAAGCACTTCTGCATGATGGAGAAGAAGCATACTGCTGCGATCTGCCCACACCGCTGAAAGTGCTGGTCCCGGATTACCGGTTCATTGCAGCCCGTATAGACAGGCTGATCCGCCATAAATACAACCTGCCGGAGGAAATCAGCCAGGTAGTGAAATATGCAGACCTGACCATGCTAAAAACCGAACGCCGCGATCTGGATATTGATGACGGTACCGAGTGGCCGATGCTGGCTGGCATTCCAGAATCGGATCTGATCCAGATTATCCCGCTGCGCCCAGGACAGGCGTATGGCCTGTTTATGAACCGCTTCAATGAACTGGAGGAGGCCCGCGCATGCGCCTGACCGTCAAAGAACTGATAGCGCGGGCATACGAGGTTGCGCGCGTTCTCAAGGATGCCGATGCAGCCTTACTGCGCGAGGTGGCAACACGCCTCGATGTGACCTACGTTGCGCTTTCTGAAGCGATGGAAAGGAACCACCAGCTTGAAAGCGAGAACGCTAACATGCTCAGTTTCATTAACACAGATTGCTTCGTAAAGGACGGCGTAGACTTTGACTACGCCTCCACGCGTCAGCCTCTAACACCTGCTACGGAGCGCTTTCTCCCGGGGATCAAGTCTGATGAGGCAGCGCCGCTGATTAGCGCGTTGAAGGTTATAGCAAATTCAGAACAGCACAACGGCGATACAGTTGTCTGTGATTTTGACACGCTGATTTCTGTGGCGGCCAATGCGCTACGAGATTATTACGTACAAAAACTGCGCGACGAGGTGAAGCCATGAGCAAATCAAATATGGAATATTATTTTGAGTTCCCCGCCTCAAGGGGGTTGCAGGGTGGAAACATAATTCTTCTGATGAGTGTACCAGGCCGTACTCTTGCCCGTGTACTGGCATCCGATAATTATGGTCACACACTTGAGCGTTCTCAGCGTGAAATTAACAAATCACGTGTTAAAAAATTCTATGAATATCTGGTGGCTGCTGATGAACGCAAAGAGCCATTCATTGTCCCGCCACTTGTCGGTAACTGCGCTTCACAGGTTGAGTTTGAGGAGTTCGGCAATACTAACGTTGGAGTGGTTCGCTTTCCAATGGACGCCGAAATTAAACTTTTCGATGGGCAGCACCGTGCCGCTGGCATCTCGCAATTTTGCAAAATCTCTGACTCAAACCTCCATGTGCCTTTGATGATGACTCTGCAACTGCCATTGAAGACACGGCAACAGTTTTTCTCAGACATTAACAACAATGTCTCCAAACCGTCTGCGGCAATCAATATGGCTTATAACGGCAGGAACCAGGTTGCCCAGAATATGGTGTCTTTTCTTTCATCTCATGCAGTGTTCTCGGAAATTACTGATTTTGAGCACAACGTAGTACCCGCAAAAAGTGATTTATGGATCAGCTTCAAAGCCCTGAGCGATGCAACTGCAAAATTTTCTACCTCTGGCGCACAACCCTTATCGGAGGGTGATGTATTCGATATATGGGAGGCATGGCTCAACCTGACAGCTATCGAAGGGATAAGGCATGGCGTATCACAAGCCGAATATAAACGGGATTATATCCAGTTCCATGCCGTGATGATCAATGCGTTCGGATTTGCCCTTCAGGAACTCCTTAAGCATCACCCTCTACATGCGGTACTGCTGATGATTGAGGAGTTGGTCGCGAAAGCCACCATGCAGGAGCTGGAAAACTTCTTCCTGATTTCATCCTGGGCGGGTATTTGCGCGAATGCTGAAAAAGATAGGGCTACTGTTATTGCCAGCGTTCCGGCACAAAAAACTGCTGCGCACCGCCTTGTTATGGCGATCAAAGAAGGCACGTTTGATGTCGTCTGCGATTAAAAAGCTTATTGATTAACGCCCGGGTGCAGCCGGGCTAAGTGGAGAACTAAGCATGATTCAGATGTTAACTCTTGAAGAATGGGCCGCAGAAAAGTACCGAAGCAATCCGCCAAGCGTTTCAACGCTTAGACGTTATGCCAAGTACAATATGTTTTCACCGCCAGCGATGAAGCAAGGACGCTTATGGCGCGTAAGAGAGGATGCAGAACTTGTTGGTGAACTTACGGTACCAGTAATCAAGAAATCTGACTCACCTATGCTGCAAAGGATCTTAAACGATGGCTGCCAGACCACGTAAAAATAACGTATCAGTTCCTAACTTATACCCTCTTTATAGCCGGAAAGTGAACAAAGTTTATTGGAGATATAAGCATCCTCTAACAGGCAAATTTCATGCTTTGGGTACAGATGAGGCAGAAGCTGTTGCAATAGCAACAGAAGCAAATGCCCGTCTGGCTGAGCAACGAACGCGGCAAATATTAGCCATCAGCGATAAAATAGCCACCAGCAAGGGCAAAGCAATCACAACTGCCAGCTGGCTTGATCGTTACTGGAAAATACAGGATGAAAGGCTTAAGTCAGATGACATCAAGCAAAACACTTACAAACAAAAAGCAAAACCAGTTTCTCTTCTCAGAGCAAGCGTCGGAATGAAGCTGATATCCTCTGTGGATGTCCGGGACATTGCAAGCATTCTGGATGACTACATTAGTGCTGGTCAGCCGAGAATGGCTCAGGTGATCCGTTCGGTATTGATCGACGTTTTTAAAGAGGCACAACATGCCGGCGAAGTGCCGCCGGGCCATAATCCAGCGCTGGCGACTAAACAGCCTCGTCGGAGAATTTCACGTCAGCGCCTAAGTCTTGAAGAGTGGAAGCGGATTTTTGAGATAGCAGATGGGAGCCATAAGTATTTAGGTAATGCCATGCTCTTGGCTTTGGTAACCGGCCAGCGTTTGGGGGATATTTCAAGGATGAAGTTTAGCGATATCTGGGACGATCACATCCATGTAATCCAGGAGAAAACTGGAAGTAAAATAGCTATTCCACTTTCGCTTCGTCTCAACGCAATTAACTGGAGTTTAAGGGAAGTAATCGCACGCTGTAGAGATTATGCGGTTAGCCCATACCTGATTCACTTTTTCAGGGCCACGTCTCAGGCCGAAAGAGGCGCTCAGGTAAAAGCGAACACATTGACGATGAATTTCAGCAAAGCCAGAGATAAAACGGATATTGACTGGGGTGATGGTTCGCCAGCGACATTTCATGAACAGCGTTCGCTTTCTGAAAGGCTTTATAAAGAGCAAGGTATAGATACTCGCAAATTACTTGGCCACAAGTCTCAACAACAGACAGATCGATATAACGATGATCGCGGCAAAGACTGGACTACCGTTGCAATTTAGTCCATCTGAAAGGAGGGGTTTTGATAACTCATTTTGATAAATTTTTGATAACCGTTCGAAATTGAATAATAAAAAACGGGAGCAATCATGCTCCCGCTTTGGTTTTACACCATCAGAAATTACATATTCTCGATGATCGCGTCGCCAAACTCTGAACATTTCAGCAGCTTAGCGCCTTCCATCAGACGCTCAAAGTCATAGGTCACGGTTTTAGCCGCGATAGCGCCTTCGGTGCCTTTCACGATCAGGTCAGCGGCTTCGAACCATTCCATATGACGGAGCATCATCTCTGCAGACAGAATGATTGAGCCCGGGTTTACTTTGTCCTGACCGGCATATTTCGGTGCCGTACCGTGCGTGGCTTCGAACAGCGCGCATTCGTCACCGATGTTTGCACCCGGCGCAATACCGATACCGCCAACCTGTGCCGCCAGGGCGTCAGAGATGTAGTCACCGTTGAGGTTCATACAGGCGATAACATCATATTCTGCCGGACGCAGCAGGATCTGCTGGAGGAATGCATCGGCAATCACATCTTTAACGATGATATCTTTACCGGTTTTCGGATTTTTGATTTTCAGCCATGGGCCGCCGTCAATCAGTTCACCACCGAATTCGTCACGCGCAAGCTGGTAGCCCCAGTCTTTGAACGCGCCTTCGGTGAACTTCATGATGTTGCCTTTGTGTACCAGGGTAAGGGAATCGCGATCGTTAGTGATAGCGTATTCAATCGCCGCACGCACCAGACGTTTGGTCCCTTCCTCAGAGCACGGTTTGATACCAATGCCGCAATGTTCCGGGAAGCGAATTTTTTTCACGCCCATCTCTTCGCGCAGGAATTTAATGACTTTTTCCGCGTCGGCAGAGTCGGCTTTCCATTCGATCCCGGCGTAGATATCTTCGGAGTTTTCACGGAAGATAACCATATCGGTCAGTTCAGGGTGTTTAACCGGGCTTGGCGTACCCTGGTAGTAACGCACCGGGCGCAGGCAGACATAAAGGTCCAGTTCCTGACGCAGCGCCACGTTCAGAGAGCGAATACCACCGCCGACCGGGGTAGTCAAAGGACCTTTAATGGCCACACGGTATTCACGGATCAGATCAAGTGTTTCAGGGGGCAGCCAGACGTCCTGGCCATAAACGTGGGTCGATTTTTCACCGGTATAAATCTCCATCCAGGAGATCTTACGCTCGCCTTTATAGGCTTTTTCCACGGCGGCATCGACCACTTTCAGCATCGCCGGCGTGACGTCAACACCGATACCATCACCTTCAATGAAGGGGATAATCGGGTTATGCGGAACGTTCAGCTTGCCGTTTTGCAGGGTGATTTTACTACCTTCCGCCGGAACAACTACTTTGCTTTCCATTCACCTCTCCTTCGAGCGCTTCTGGTTGTTACTGATTTTTGTTAATGATTTGTAATAAGCCCATCAATACTACCTGATAGTTTGGTTCCATGAAAGGCATTCATCATTACGCTATAATGCGGCAATTGATAACGTCTGAAAATACTATGCGTAAAACTTCTTATACAAATCACCGCCTTAAGCGATTCAGCTCACAACGAGCCACCAGGAATGAACGTAAAGACCAGCCGCAGCGGGTCATTGTGTTCAATAAACCCTATGATGTGCTGCCGCAGTTCACCGATGAGGCCGGACGCAGCACCTTAAAAGATTTTATCCCGGTCACCGGGGTATATGCCGCCGGGCGTCTGGATCGCGATAGCGAAGGTCTACTGGTCCTGACGAACGACGGTGCACTACAGGCGCGATTAACTCAGCCGGGTAAACGCACCGGTAAAATCTATTATGTTCAGGTTGAGGGAGTACCTTCAGAAGAGGCGCTGGCAGCGTTGCGCCACGGTGTCACGCTCAATGACGGCCCCACCCTGCCCGCGGGCATTGAGGTGGTGGCGGAGCCTGACTGGCTGTGGCCGCGCAATCCGCCGATCCGCGAGCGGAAATCAATTCCCACAAGCTGGCTAAAGGTGACGCTTTATGAAGGCCGTAATCGTCAGGTGCGCCGGATGACGGCCCATGTCGGCTATCCCACGCTGCGCCTGATCCGCTACGCGATGGGTGACTATACGCTGGATAATCTTGCCAGCGGTGAATGGCGAGACGCCAGTTAATAAGGAGAGAGTATGTTTAAACCGCACGTCACCGTCGCCTGCATCGTGCATGCAGAGGACAAATTTCTTGTCGTTGAAGAGACCATTAACGGCAAAGTATTGTGGAACCAGCCCGCAGGCCATCTGGAAGCGGATGAAACGCTGGTGCAGGCAGCAAAGCGCGAGCTGTGGGAGGAGACGGGTATCGTGGCAGAACCGCAGCATTTTATCCGCCTGCATCACTGGATCGCCCCGGATAAAACCCCGTTTCTGCGCTTCCTGTTTGCTATAGAGCTTAACGAAATGTGCCCTACAGAGCCCCACGACAGCGATATCGATCGCTGCCTGTGGGTCAGCGCCGATGAAATCCTCAATGCAGCAAACCTGCGTTCGCCGCTGGTAGCGGAGAGTATTCGCTGCTGGCAAAACGGTCAGAAATACCCGCTGGCGCTAATCGGCGAATTTAACTGGCCGTTTACAGAGGGTGTCAAGTCAGGGGGGGCGTGCTAAAATACGCCGCCTTGAAGTTCAATGTCGTGAGTATTCCTATGTCTGAAAGCCCAAAAAAAGTGATCGTCGGTATGTCCGGCGGTGTCGACTCTTCCGTTTCTGCTTATTTGCTCCTGCAACAGGGCTATAAGGTAGAAGGCCTGTTCATGAAGAACTGGGAAGAAGACGACGGCGAGGAATATTGTACCGCTGCGGCCGATCTGGCCGACGCGCAGGCAGTCTGCGACAAACTCGGCATTGAGCTGCACACCGTTAACTTTGCCGCAGAATACTGGGATAACGTCTTTGAGCATTTCCTCGAAGAGTATAAAGCAGGCCGCACGCCGAACCCGGATATTCTGTGCAACAAAGAAATCAAATTTAAAGCCTTCCTTGAATTTGCCGCCGAAGATCTGGGCGCGGATTATATCGCGACTGGTCATTACGTGCGTCGTGCGGATGTTGACGGTAAAAGTCGCCTGCTGCGCGGGCTGGACGGCAATAAAGATCAGAGCTACTTCCTGTACACCCTCGGCCATGAACAGATCGCTCAGAGCCTGTTCCCGGTCGGCGAACTGGAAAAACCGCAGGTGCGTAAGATTGCAGAAGAGCTGGATCTGATCACCGCGAAGAAAAAAGACTCCACCGGTATCTGCTTTATCGGTGAGCGTAAATTCCGCGAGTTTCTCGGTCGCTATCTGCCCGCCCAGCCGGGTAAAATCCTTACCGTTGATGGCGAAGAAATTGGTCAGCATCAGGGGCTGATGTACCACACCCTCGGCCAGCGTAAAGGGCTGGGGATTGGCGGGACCAAAGAGGGTAGCGAAGATCCGTGGTACGTGGTGGATAAAGACGTTGAGAACAATATTCTCATCGTGGCGCAGGGGCATGACCATCCGCGTCTGATGTCCGTCGGGCTGATCGCCCAGCAACTGCACTGGGTCGACCGTCAGCCGTTCACCGGCACCCTGCGCTGTACGGTGAAAACCCGCTATCGTCAGAGTGATATTGCCTGTACGGTGACGGCGTTGGACAACGATCGCATTGAGGTTCATTTCGATGAGCCGGTCGCGGCCGTCACGCCGGGTCAGTCTGCGGTCTTCTACAGCGGCGAAGTGTGCCTCGGCGGCGGTATTATTGAGCAGCGTCTGCCGCTGCCGCTATAAAAGCGTCTTTGATTATGTTTACCTGCGGATCGTGGATACGCAGGATTAACAAGGAGTGAGTGTGGCGAAGAACTATTATGACATCACCCTGGCGCTGGCAGGGATCTGCCAGTCCGCACGTCTGGTGCAACAACTGGCCCATCAGGGCCACTGCGATAGCGACGCCCTGCATGTTTCGCTGAACAGCATCATCGATCTCAACCCGGACTCAACGCTGGGCGTTTTCGGTGGCAGCGAAGCCAATCTCCGTCTCGGTCTTGAAACGCTACTTGGTGTGCTGAACGCCAGCAGCCGTCAGGGCCTGAACGCTGAACTCACTCGTTATACCCTTAGCCTGATGGTGCTTGAGCGTAAGCTCGCCAAAGCCAAAGGCGCAATGGATACGCTTGGCAACAGCATTTCTGGTTTACAGCGCCAGCTCGACCATTTCGATCTTCAGTCTGAGACCTTACTGAGTGCGATGGCGGGCATTTATGTCGACGTCATTAGCCCGCTCGGGCCACGCATCCAGGTCACTGGCTCCCCTGCCGTGCTGCAAAGCGCGCAGGTGCAGGCCAAGGTTCGCGCCTCACTACTGGCCGGTATTCGTGCAGCTGTACTCTGGCACCAGGTTGGCGGTAGCCGCCTGCAACTCATGTTTTCTCGTCAGCGCCTGCTAACTCAGGCCAAACACATTCTTGCTCATTTAACTCCGGAGTTGTGATCTATGGAATTATCCTCACTGACCGCCGTTTCCCCCGTCGATGGACGCTATGGCGATAAAGTCAGCGCGCTGCGCGGCATTTTCAGCGAATACGGTTTGCTGAAATTCCGCGTTCAGGTCGAGGTACGCTGGCTGCAAAAATTGGCCGCGCACGCAGCGATTAAGGAAGTTCCTTCATTTGCTGCCGACGCAAACGGTTACCTTGATAAAATCGTGGCTGACTTTACTGAAGAAGACGCAGCACGCATCAAAACGATTGAACGCACCACGAATCACGATGTAAAAGCGGTTGAGTATTTCCTCAAAGAAAAAGTCGCCAGCGTGCCCGAGCTGCATGCGGTTTCCGAGTTTATTCACTTCGCCTGTACTTCCGAAGATATCAATAACCTCTCCCACGCGCTGATGCTGAAAACCGCGCGCGATGAGGTGATCCTGCCTTACTGGCGCAAACTGATTGACGCGGTCAAAGATCTTGCCGTGCAGTACCGCGATATTCCCCTGCTCTCCCGCACCCACGGTCAGCCAGCTACACCGTCTACGCTGGGTAAAGAGATGGCTAACGTCGCCTACCGTATGGAGCGTCAATATCGCCAGCTTAGCCAGGTCGAGATCCTCGGCAAAATCAACGGTGCGGTGGGCAACTATAACGCCCATATTGCGGCCTACCCGGAAGTAGACTGGCACCAGTTTAGCGAGGAGTTTGTCACTTCGCTGGGCATTCAGTGGAACCCGTATACCACCCAGATCGAACCGCATGACTATATTGCTGAACTGTTCGACTGCATCGCGCGCTTCAACACTATCCTGATCGATTTTGATCGTGACGTCTGGGGTTACGTGGCGCTCAATCACTTCAAGCAGAAAACCATCGCCGGTGAAATCGGCTCCTCCACCATGCCACACAAAGTGAACCCGATTGACTTCGAAAACTCCGAAGGCAACCTGGGCCTGTCCAACGCAGTATTGCAGCATCTGGCGAGCAAACTGCCGGTCTCCCGCTGGCAGCGCGATCTGACCGACTCCACCGTTCTGCGCAACCTCGGCGTTGGCGTGGGTTACGCGCTGATCGCTTATCAATCTACCCTGAAAGGCGTCAGCAAACTGGAAGTGAACCGCGATCGTCTGCTGGATGAACTGGATCACAACTGGGAAGTACTGGCCGAGCCGATCCAGACCGTGATGCGCCGTTACGGCATTGAAAAACCGTATGAGAAACTGAAAGAGCTGACGCGCGGCAAACGCGTCGATGCGGAAGGTATGAAACAATTTATCGACGGTCTTGCGCTGCCGGAAGAGGAAAAAATCCGCCTGAAAGCCATGACTCCGGCCAATTATATTGGTCGTGCCATCACCATGGTTGACGAACTGAAGTAATGTCCTGCCACGCCCTCTTTCTGCCAGGAGAGAGGGCGTTATTACCAGCTGGTTGAACCACTATTTATCTCTTTGCGCTACACTGTTGCCGATCGTTATGTGAGGAAAGAGTTATGCGCGTACTCGTTGTAGAAGATAACCCCCTGCTGCGTCATCATCTTAAAGTCCAGCTTCAGGAGATGGGCCATCAGGTCGATGCTGCCGAAGATGCCCGCGAGGCGGATTATTACCTCGGTGAGCATGTTCCTGACATTGCGATTGTCGATTTGGGATTGCCGGATGAAGATGGTCTGTCGCTAATCCGCCGCTGGCGCAGCCACGGTGTCTCCCTCCCGCTGCTGGTGCTGACCGCCCGTGAAGGCTGGCAGGATAAGGTCGAAGTCTTAAGCGCGGGCGCGGATGACTACGTCACCAAGCCTTTTCATATCGAAGAAGTGGCCGCCAGGATGCAGGCGCTGTTACGGCGTAATAGCGGGCTGGCCTCGCAGGTGATTTCTCTGCCACCATTCCAGGTCGATCTCTCCCGCCGTGAACTCTCCGTCAGCGACGAAACCATCAAGCTAACCGCTTTTGAATACACGATTATGGAAACGCTGATCCGCAACCACGGTAAAGTGGTCAGCAAAGACGCGCTAATGCTCCAGCTTTATCCGGATGCGGAACTGCGTGAGAGCCATACCATTGATGTGCTGATGGGGCGACTGCGCAAAAAAATTCAGACCCGCTATCCGCATGAGGTTATCACCACCGTGCGCGGCCAGGGCTACCGTTTCGAACTGCCGGCATGAACCGTCTGCTACGGCATTTTTTGCCGCTTTCTCTGCGGATCCGCTTTCTGCTGGCCACGGCGGCCATCGTATTAATTCTGTCTCTGGCCTATGGCATGGTGGCGCTGGTCGGCTATAGCGTGAGTTTTGATAAAACTACCTATCGCCTGCTGCGCGGGGAGAGCAACTTATTTTATACCCTCGCCAGGTGGGAGAATGGCACGCTAAGCATTGACCTGCCGGAAAACCTGGCGCAGCAAAGTCCGTCTATCGCGCTGATTTATGACGATAACGGCAAACTGCTCTGGGCGCAGCGCGACGTTCCCTGGCTTATTCAACGCATCCACCCGGAGTGGCTAAAAACTAACGGATTTCAGGAAATCGAAGCGGACGTGGATTTCAGTAGCAGCCTGCTGCGTGACGGTCGTGACGTGAAAGATAAGCTTGAGGAAATTCGCCGCGAAGCCGATCCTGACGATGAAATGACGCACTCTGTGGCGGTCAATATCTATCCGGCAACCGCCAGAATGCCACGCTTAACCATTGTCATCATCGACACCATCCCAATTGAGCTGAAAAGCTCTTATATGGTCTGGAACTGGTTCTTCTATGTGCTGATTGCCAACTTACTGCTGGTGATCCCGCTGCTCTGGGTCGCGGCATGGTGGAGTTTACGCCCACTGGAGGCGCTGGCGAAAGAGGTCCGCGAACTTGAGGAGCACCACCGCGAGGCGCTAAATCCTGAAACCACGCGCGAGCTTACCCATCTGGTGCGCAACCTCAACCGCTTGCTGAAGACGGAGCGCGAGCGTAACGAAAAATATCGCACCACCCTCACCGATCTCACACACAGTTTGAAAACGCCGCTCGCCGTACTGCAAAGTACGCTGCGATCTTTGCGCAGCGAAAAAATCAGCGTTGCCGAGGCTGAGCCGGTGATGCTGGATCAAATCAGCCGCATCTCACAGCAAATTGGCTATTTTTTGCATCGTGCCAGTATGCGCGGTGGCAATATTATGCTGAGCCGCGAATTGCATCCGGTAGCCTCGCTGCTGGATAATCTGACTTCCGCGATGAATAAAGTTTATCAACGCAAAGGCGTCAGCATTTCGCTGGATATCTCGCCGGAAATCAGTTTCGTCGGCGAAAAAAACGATTTTATGGAAGTCTGTGGCAATGTGCTGGATAACGCCTGTAAATACTGCCTCGAGTTTGTGGAAATCTCCGCTCGCCAGACGGATGACCACCTGCACATTATGATTGAAGATGATGGGCCCGGCATTCCGCAAAGTAAACGCGAACTGGTGTTTGATCGCGGGCAGCGCATTGATACGCTGCGTCCTGGTCAGGGTGTGGGGCTTTCTGTAGCGCGGGAAATCGTCGAACAATACGATGGTAAAATTGTCACCGAAGAGAGTCTGCTCGGCGGCGCGCGAATGGAAATTATCTTTGGCCGACAGCATCCCGGTAATCAAAACGGTTAACTGCCGCGTTTTTCTTTTTTTCTCCTGCATCGTAACTGGCTGGCATCCGTTATAATCGCTTCAGTTACGAGCCTGCGGGAAACTATTATGGACTATCAATTAGCATTAAACTGGCCCGATTTCATTGAACGCTACTGGCAAAAACGCCCGGTGGTGCTGAAACGGGGTTTCGCCAATTTTGTGGATCCTATCTCTCCCGACGAGCTGGCCGGTCTGGCGATGGAAAACGAAGTCGACAGCCGTCTGGTAAGCCATCAGGATGGCAAATGGCAGCTCAGCCACGGTCCTTTTGAAAGCTACGATCATCTGGGCGAAAACGACTGGTCGCTGCTGGTGCAGGCCGTCAATCAGTGGCATGAGCCAACTGCGGCGCTGATGCGTCCTTTCCGTGCCCTCCCTGACTGGCGCGTGGACGATCTGATGATCTCCTTTTCCGTGCCGGGCGGCGGCGTGGGTCCGCATCTCGATCAGTATGATGTGTTTATTATTCAGGGTACCGGACGCCGCCGCTGGCGTGTCGGCGAGAAAGTGCCAATGAAGCAGCACTGCCCGCATCCTGACCTGCTTCAGGTCGATCCATTCGAAGCGATTATCGATGAGGAGCTGGAGCCCGGCGATATTCTGTATATTCCGCCAGGATTCCCGCATGAGGGTTACTCGCTGGAAAACTCGATGAATTACTCAGTGGGGTTCCATGCGCCAAACGCGCGGGAGCTGATCAGCGGGTTTGCCGATTATGTTCTGCAACGCGAACTGGGCAGTTTCCGCTACAGCGATCCGGAGATCCCGTCACGCGACCATCCGGCAGATATTCTGCCGCAAGAGCTGGATAAACTGCGCGGCATGATGCTGGATCTGATTAATCAGACGGAGCATTTCAGCCAGTGGTTTGGCGAGTTTATCACCCAGGCGCGTCACGAGCTGGATATTGCCCCGCCGGAACCGCCTTATCAGCCGGATGAAATTTACGATGCGCTGAAGCAGGGAGATAAACTGGTACGCCAGGGCGGCCTGCGCGTGCTGCGTATTGGCGACGAGGTGTTTGCCAACGGTGAGAAAATCGACTCCCCTCACCGTCCGGCGCTCGAAGCCCTCTCCAGCCATATCGTGCTGAGCGGCGAGCATTTTGGCGACGCGCTGGAAGATCCCTCTTTCCTCGCGATGCTGGCCGCGCTGGTCAATAGCGGATACTGGTTCTTCGAGGATTAAGGTTAACCTCTTTCCTTAAACATGCCGGGCGGCGCAGGCTTGCCCGGCCTACAACGTCCATACACCGTCCAGCCTCGACGTAGGCCTGATAAGCACAGCGCCATCAGGCATTTAACCCAACGCCAGCCCCACGTAGGCCTGATAAGCGCAGCGCCATCAGGCATTCAACCCAACGCCAGCCCCACGTAGGCCTGATAAGCGCAGCGCCATCAGACATTCAACCCACCGGCCTCAACACTGGCCGACAAACCTGTCAGGCAACGTTAGCGTTGTGCTTTGTCGTTAATTCCGCAATACGCACAATCACCTGTACCGCCTTTTCCATTCCTTCGAGCGATACAAACTCGTGTTTGCCGTGATAGTTATAGCCGCCGGTAAACAGATTCGGGCACGGTAATCCCATAAAGGACAGCTGGGAGCCATCGGTGCCGCCGCGAATGGGTTTCATGTCCGGTTCGATATGGCAGTCAAGCATAGCCTGTTTCGCGATTTCAATGATATGCGGATGTTCGGCCACCTTTTCATGCATATTGTAATAACTGTCTTCAATGATCAGTTCAATGTAGCAATCCGGATGCAGCCCCTTGCCGACTTTTTTGGCGATTTCCATCATCTTGCGCTTGCGGGCTTCAAACTGCTTACGGTCAAAGTCGCGCACGATGTAGTGCATTTCAGCACGATCAACGGTGCCTTTAATGCTGGTGAGGTGATAGAACCCCTCGTAACCTTCGGTGCGCTCAGGGCTTTCTTCGGCAGGCACTTCTGCGTGAATACGTGAAGCCAGCGACAGCGCATTGACCATTACGCCTTTCGCCGTCCCCGGATGCACGTTATTCCCGACGATTTTGATGGTCACTGACGCGGCGTTGAAGTTTTCGAATTCCAGTTCACCCACGCCGCCGCCGTCAACGGTATAGGCCCACTGCGCGCCAAACTGTTCAACGTCAAAATGTTTCGCGCCTTTGCCGACCTCTTCATCCGGCGTAAAGGCCACGCGGATATCGCCGTGTGGAATATTTTTGCCCTTCAGCACCGCCAGCGCGGTCATGATCTCAGCCACCCCCGCTTTGTCATCCGCGCCGAGCAGCGTTTTACCGTCGGTAGTAATCAGCGTCTGGCCCAGCATCTGATGCAGCACCGGGAACATCACTGGCGACAATACTTCGTCACCAATGCCTAACGCGATATCTCCACCGCGATAACCTTCGATGATCTGCGGATTGACATTTTTGCCGCTAAAATCTGGCGACGTGTCAACGTGGGAGATAAATCCGATTGCCGGGATATTGCCATCAACATTGGCAGGCAGCGTGCCCATCACGGTGCCTTTATCGCTAAGGGTAACGTTAACCAGCCCCATCTCCTCAAGCTGGGCTTTGAGCAAATGCAACAGCTTCCATTGTCCTTCGGTACTCGGCACCTGACGCACGCCAGGCTTCGATTGCGTATCCAGAGAAACGTACTGTAAAAAACGCTCAAGTAATTTTTCCATGCGGTCACCCTCACTTTTTGTGACAACATTATCAATAAGCACGAAAACACAAATATTGCGTCAGGTCACTTTTAGGCTGGCAAACGAGAATATTTTTCGTTACGCCAGCCTTTGTAATAAAGGTAGCGTACCATTACGTATCAAGGATTGGCGATTTCAATGGTTTGCCGTAGAATGCCAGCCCTTAATCATGTGCAGAACCCAAAGGTGGTTAATCACAAACCCCGTATCGGTCAGCTTCCCGATGCGTCTACATGGGACAGAGTCATAAATTGAATACACAACCGCGTTCGCTTTCACCACTGGTGCAACTGGCGGGAATTAATAAAAGTTTTGACGGTAAGAAGGTTATCGCAGATTTTAACCTGACCATCAACAACGGTGAATTCCTCACGCTGCTTGGCCCCTCTGGCTGCGGTAAAACAACCGTTCTTCGCCTGATTGCCGGGCTGGAAAATGTCGATACCGGCCGCATTCGTCTGGAAGATCTGGATATTACCGATGTTCCGGCAGAAAACCGTCACGTCAATACCGTCTTTCAAAGCTACGCGCTTTTCCCGCATATGACCGTTTTTGAAAATGTGGCGTTTGGCCTGCGGATGCAAAAAACGCCTGCCGCTGAAATCACACCGCGCGTCACCGAAGCGCTGCATATGGTGCAACTCGAAGAATTTGCCCAGCGCAAACCGCATCAGCTCTCCGGCGGGCAGCAGCAGCGCGTCGCCATCGCTCGCGCGGTGGTCAACAAACCTCGCCTGCTGTTACTGGATGAATCGCTTTCCGCGCTGGATTACAAGCTGCGAAAGCAGATGCAGAATGAACTCAAAGCGCTTCAGCGTAAGCTCGGCATCACCTTTGTCTTTGTCACCCACGATCAGGAGGAAGCCCTGACCATGTCTGACCGCATCGTGGTGATGCGCGACGGGCGCATTGAGCAGGACGGCACGCCGCGCGAGATCTACGAAGAACCGAAAAACCTGTTTGTCGCCAGTTTCATTGGCGAAATTAATATATTCAGCGCCACGGTAATCGAGCGTCTCGACGAACGCCGCGTACGCGCCAGCGTCGAAGGCCGGGAATGTAACATTGACGTCAACTTTGCCGTCGAAAAAGGCCAGAATCTGAACGTCCTGCTGCGTCCGGAAGATCTGCGCGTTGAAGAGATCAATGACGGCAGCGAGGCCGAAGGGCTGGTGGGTTACGTGCGCGAGCGTAACTACAAAGGCATGACCCTGGAGTCGGTGGTCGAGCTGGAAAATGGCAAGATGGTGCTGGTCAGCGAGTTCTTTAACGAAGACGATCCGGATTTCGATCACTCGCTGAATCAGAAAATGGCAATTAACTGGGTAGAGAGCTGGGAGGTTGTACTGGCTGATGAAGAACACAAGTAAATTCCAGAATGTGGTGATCGCCACTATCGTTGGTTGGCTTGTGTTATTTGTCTTTCTGCCCAACCTGATGATCATCGGCACCAGCTTCCTGACCCGCGACGACGCCAATTTCGTCAAGCTGGTCTTTACGCTGGATAACTATGCCCGGCTGGTGGACCCGCTCTATTTCCAGGTGCTGCTGCACTCGTTGAATATGGCGCTGATCGCTACCGTTGCCTGCCTGGCGCTGGGCTATCCGTTTGCCTGGTTCCTGGCGAGGCTGCCGCAAAAGGTGCGTCCGCTACTACTCTTTTTGCTGATTGTTCCTTTCTGGACCAATTCGCTGATCCGCATCTATGGCCTGAAGATTTTTCTCAGCACCAAAGGCTATCTGAACGAATTTTTGCTGTGGCTGGGCGTCATTGAAACCCCCATCCGCATTATGTTTACCCCCAGCGCGGTGATCATCGGCCTGGTGTACATCCTGCTGCCGTTTATGGTGATGCCGCTGTACTCCAGTATTGAGAAGCTGGATAAACCGTTGCTGGAAGCAGCGAAAGATCTGGGCGCTAACAAGATGCAAACCTTCGTACGCATCATTCTGCCGCTGACCATGCCGGGCATTATTGCTGGTTGTCTGCTGGTGATGCTGCCAGCGATGGGGCTGTTTTACGTTTCAGACCTGATGGGCGGCGCGAAAAACCTGCTGATTGGCAACGTCATTAAGAGTCAGTTCCTCAATATTCGCGACTGGCCGTTCGGTTCAGCCACCAGCATTACCCTGACGGTGGTGATGGGACTGATGCTGCTGGTTTACTGGCGTGCCTCACGCCTGCTGAATAAAAAGGTGGAACTGGAATGATCGGCCGACTGCTGCGCGGCGGTTTTATGACCGCCATCTATGCTTATTTATATATTCCGATCATTATTCTGATCGTGAACTCCTTTAACAGTTCGCGCTTCGGCATTAACTGGCAGGGTTTTACCACCAAATGGTATAGCCTGTTGGTGAATAATGACAGCCTGTTACAGGCGGCACAGCATTCGCTGACCATGGCGGTATTTTCGGCAACCCTGGCGACGCTGATTGGCTCATTGACCGCCGTTGCGCTCTATCGCTACCGTTTTCGCGGCAAACCCTTCGTCAGCGGGATGCTGTTTGTCGTGATGATGTCGCCGGATATTGTGATGGCGATTTCCCTGCTGGTGCTGTTTATGATGCTGGGGATCGAACTGGGATTCTGGTCGCTGCTCTTTTCGCATATCACCTTCTGTCTGCCCTTCGTGGTGGTCACGGTCTATTCGCGCCTGAAAGGGTTTGACGTGCGGATGCTGGAAGCGGCGAAAGATCTGGGTGCCAGCGAGATGACGATCTTGCGTAAAATCATTCTGCCGCTGGCGATGCCCGCCGTAGCGGCCGGCTGGCTGCTCAGCTTTACCCTGTCGATGGATGACGTGGTGGTGTCGTCGTTTGTGACCGGTCCGGCCTATGAAATTCTGCCGCTGAAAATTTATTCGATGGTCAAAGTTGGCGTGTCACCTGAAGTGAACGCGCTGGCGACGATTTTACTGGTTTTGTCGCTGGTTATGGTGATTGCCAGCCAGCTTATTGCACGTGATAAAACAAGGGGACGTTAAGATGATTAAATGGTCACGCCACCTGCTGGCCGCGGGCGCACTGGCCTTCGGTATGAGCGCCGCCCATGCCGACGACGGCAAAACGCTCTATTTCTACAACTGGACTGAGTATGTGCCGCCGGGCCTGCTGGAGCAGTTCACCAAAGAGACGGGGATCAAGGTTATCTATTCGACCTACGAGTCGAATGAAACCATGTACGCCAAGCTGAAGACCTATAAAGACGGCGCGTACGATCTGGTGGTCCCGTCCACCTATTTCGTCGATAAAATGCGCAAAGAAGGGATGATCCAGAAGATCGACAAATCCCAGCTGACCAACTTTAAAAATCTCGATCCGGAAGTGCTGAATAAGCCTTTCGATCCCAATAATGACTACTCCATTCCCTACATCTGGGGCGCAACCGCGATTGGTATTAACAGCGATGAAATCGATCCGAAAAGCGTCACCAGCTGGGCTGACCTGTGGAAACCGCAGTATAAAAGCAGTCTGCTGCTGACTGACGACGCGCGCGAAGTCTTCCAGATCGCCCTGCGCAAGCTTGGTTATTCCGGCAATACCACCGATCCCAAAGAGATCGAAGCGGCCTATAAAGAGCTGCAAAAGCTGATGCCGAACGTTGCGGCATTCAACTCGGATAACCCGGCCAACCCGTATATGGAAGGCGAAGTGAACCTGGGGATGGTCTGGAATGGTTCGGCCTATGTCGCCCGTCAGGCGGGTACGCCGTTGCAGGTAGTCTGGCCGAAAGAAGGCGGTATTTTCTGGATGGACAGCCTCGCCATTCCGGCTAACGCAAAAAATAAAGAAGGCGCGCTGAAGCTGATTAACTTCCTGCTGCGCCCGGACGTGGCGAAAGAGGTTGCGGAAACTATCGGTTACCCGACGCCTAACCTCGCCGCACGCAAGCTGCTGAGTCCGGAAGTCTCGAACGATAAGTCGCTCTATCCTGACGCTGAGACCATCAGCAAAGGCGAGTGGCAGAACGATGTCGGCGACGCCAGCGCGATTTATGAGCAGTATTATCAGAAGCTGAAAGCGGGACGCTAACAGCAGACAGGCGGAGCAGGCTGCTCCGCCTGGAAAGTGCCTTACAAACCTTTCAGCATTTTCTCCACAAACTCCGGCACCACTTCACTCGCCAGACCGTAATGCTTCTCTTCAAATTCACTACCAACCTGGCTGGGTTCGAGATTCAGCTCCACCGTATGTGCGCCGTGCAAGCGGGCCTCATGGACAAAGCCTGCCGCTGGATAAACATGCCCGGAGGTGCCGATGGCGATAAAGACATCCGCCATTGCCAGCGCGCTGTAGATTTCATCCATGCCAAGCGGCATTTCACCGAACCATACCACGTGCGGGCGCAGCGGTGCAGGAAACTGGCAGCAGTGGCATTTATCCTCTGGCGTGACGTCACCGGTCCACTCCAGCACCTGCCCACTCCACGAGCAGCGGACTTTCAGCAGTTCGCCGTGCATATGCACGATATGTTTATTACCCGCGCGCTCATGCAGATTATCGATATTCTGCGTGACCAGCAGAAAGCGATCGCCGAGCGCCTCTTCAAGCTTAGCCAGCGCATGATGCGCGGCGTTAGGGACAATTTCAGCCTGCTGGAGCTGCCGACGCCGGGCGTTGTAAAACGCCTGCACCAGCGCCGGGTCACGGGCGAAACCTTCCGGCGTCGCCACGTCTTCGACCCGATGCTCTTCCCATAAGCCATCCGCCGCACGGAAGGTGCGGATCCCCGACTCGGCTGAAATTCCGGCACCGGTCAGAACCACGACTCTTGGTTTATCCATCTCTTCTGGCACCCTGTCTCTGAAGAAAATGCGCTGACGCAGACGCTCGCGCAGTCGGCGTTTGTTACGGCGAAAACGACTTAATCGATGTAGGCGGCGCGACTGCATAATTACCTCTGGGGCGTATCAGTAAGGTGAAGGAACGCCGCGCCGCGCATTCCTCCTGCATCACCGTGCCGCGCGCGCTCAATGCGCGGTACGCTGGCAACCGGTAACAGATGGCGCGGTAAACGCGCCGCGAGTCCTTCAGCTATAGCACTAAAGTTAGACAATCCACCGCCGATCACCACTAAATCAGGATCGATAATCGTCAGGATATTACCAAGGCACACCGCCAGCAGGTCGAGATAACGCTCTACGTGCTGACGCGCTTTCTCGTCGCCCTGTTGCCAGAGGTGCACAATCTCCTCGCCGCTGAGCGGCTGGTGGTAATAATGCTGATAAAGCCAGGCAAAGCCACGACCGGAAAGATAATTTTCAATGCAGCCAATCTGACCGCAACCGCAGCGCCGTAGTGGGAAGTCTAAGCCCATCAGGGTAAATGCATCGACCGGGAGGCGAATATGACCAAACTCACCGGTGATATAGCTGCGCCCGGTGATGGGCTTGCCGTTGATGACCAGACCACCGCCGACGCCGGTCCCGAGGATCAGACCCATCACCAGCGGATACTGGATAAACTCTTCGTCCCAGGCTTCGGAAAGCGCAAAGCAGTTAGCGTCGTTATCCAGACGCACATCGCGGTCCAGTAAACGACTGAGATCGGCGCGCAGCGGTTTGCCGCTGGCGGCGGGGACGTTAGCGGCATACAGCGTGCCGTCATCGGTTTCCGGCATACCGGGGATACCAATACCGACCGTGCCTTTACAGGCGAAACGGGCGTCGGCCTCGGCAACCAGTCCGGTTACTGCCTGTAAAAAGGATTCATAACTGTCTCGTGGGGTGGCGATGCGCTTTTCCCATTGCATATGTCGCTCGGTATCAAATACCCCCAGCGCAATCTTGCTGCCACCAATATCAAATCCGTAATACATCGCCACTCCTTTTGAAATTATTGCCCGCTTAATACCCTTGCAGGATCAATGTTACTCGCGCGTCGCGCCGGATACCAGCTTGCCAGCAGGCTCAGCAGCAGCGCCGTCACCAGAACATACAGCACGTCCAGCCAGTGTAATTCTGACGGCAGGAAGTCAATAAAGTAAATATCGCCGGACAGGAACTGATGGCCGATCCGCTTTTCGATAAACTCAATAATCGCCGTCAGCTGTAGCGCGCCAATCACGCCGATAACTACCCCGATAAGGCTACCAAATAGTCCTGCGAGCAGTCCGTACCAGACGAAAATCGCGCGGATCAGTCCGTCTTTCGCGCCAAGGGTGCGCAGTACCGCGATATCGCTGCTTTTGTCTTTTACCGCCATCACCAGGGTGGAGACGATGTTAAAACAGGCCACGCCGATCACCAGAATCATCGCCAGGTACATAATGGCGCGGATCATCTGAATATCGCGATACATATAGCCATAGGTGCCTACCCAGCTTTTGATATAGACGTAATCATTGGTCACTTCACCCGCCGAGCGCACCAGCGCCGGCGCGTTAAAGACGTCGTTGACCTTCAGCGCAATGCCGGTCACGCTGCTGCCCATCTCCAGATACTGCTGTGCATCCTGCATCGGGATCATCGCAAAGCTGTGATCGAGCTGACCGCTGAGTTGCAGAATACCGGTAACGTGGAGTCGAATACGTTTCGGCTGGAGCAGCTTATGATCGGCACTGGCGTTGGGGATCATAATCGACACTGAATCGCCCTGCTTAACGTGCAGCGCGTCGGCAACGCCTTTACCAATAATGATCTGCTGTTCGCCCGCCTTAAAGTTCGCCCAGGCACTGCCCTGAACATACTGAGGCAGCGCGCTAAGACGGCTTTCCTGCTGCGGATCGACGCCCTTCACCTGAATGGCGCGGATGTTCGCGCCGCTCTCGACCAGCCCGGTGAAATCGACATAGGGCGCGGCAGCGACAATACCGGGCACTTTCTCAATTTTGCTGAGCTTGTCGTTCCAGCCGTTCCACGGCTGATTCACCGGCTCGATCTGGCCGTGCGGCACCACGGCTAAAATACGGTTGTTCAGCTCGCGCTCAAAACCGTTCATTGCGCTCAGTCCAATAATCAGCACCGCGACACCGAGCGCAATACCGACGGTAGAGATAATCGAAATCAGCGACACCATGCCGCTACGGCGACGGCCACGGCTAAAACGCAACCCGATAAGAAGGGATAAAGGCGAGGCCATTAATCAGCTCCCATCAGGCTCAGTTCAGTATTCAGACGACCATCCCGCATCTCCAGCTGACGGGACATCCGCCGCGCCAGTTGCAGATCGTGGGTCACCACCAGGAACGCGGTCCCCTGCGCACGGTTCAGTTCACCGAGAAGCTGGAAGATGCTGTCGGCGTTACGCGCATCCAGGTTACCGGTCGGCTCATCGGCCAGCACCAGGCGCGGATTATTGACCAGCGCACGGGCAATCGCTACGCGCTGACGCTCACCACCGGATAACTCAGAGGGACGGTGACTGGCGCGATGATCAAGCCCTACGGCTTTCAGCATCTCCCGCGCCCGCTGGTTGATCTCGGCCGGACGCTTTTTGCCGATCAGCAGCGGCATCGCGACGTTCTCAAGTGCGGTAAAATCAGGCAGAAGGTGGTGAAACTGATAGATAAAGCCGAGGTTCTGATTACGCAGTTCCGCTTTTGCCGCCGACGAAAGTTTGCTCATCGGCTGGCCGCTGAAAATCACATCGCCGGAGGTCGGCGTATCCAGCCCGCCGAGCAGGTGCAGTAGCGTACTTTTCCCGGAGCCGGAGCTGCCGACAATTGCCATCATCTCCCCTTCGCCCACGCTGAAGCTGACATCGTGCAACACGTCGGTTTGCACACTGCCTTCCTGATAGCGTTTGCACAGGTTGTCGCATTGCAACAGGATCTTATTCATAACGTAAAGCCTCAGCGGGTTGAGTGGCGGCAGCGCGCCATGAAGGATAAAGCGTGGACAGCAGCGCAATCGCCATCGCCACCAGTGCAATAGCGATCACCTGCAACGGTTCAATCGCCACCGGCAGCGCCGCGCCGTCAAGAAATGCGCCGATAATCGGCATTAAATTGTTGAGCTGGCTGGCGAGCAACGCCCCCAGCGCAGCACCGAGCAGTGCGCCGATAATGCCGGCGCTGGCCCCCTGTACCATAAACACCGCCATGATCTGCCGTGGCGTCAGGCCCTGGGTTTGCAGAATGGCAACTTCGCCCTGCTTCTCCATCACCATCAGCCCCAGCGAGGTGATGATATTAAAGGCGGCGACGGCGACAATCAGACTGAGCAGCAGGCCCATCATGTTTTTTTCCATCCGCACGGCCTGGAACAGCTCGCCTTTACGCTCGCGCCAGTCCTGCCATTTGGTGTCCGGCGGCAGCGTCTGTTGACTGAGCGTATCCACCTGTAAAGGTTCGTTAAGCCACAGACGCCAGCCGGTGATATTCCCGGACGGGTAACGCATCAGGCGCGACGCATCCTGAATATTGACCAGCATCTGATAGCCGTCGACTTCGCTGTTGGCGGCAAAGGTGCCAATCACCGTAAACAGGCGTTGGCTGGGAATGCGTCCCATCGGCGTAAACTGGCTGGCCGACGGCACCATGATGCGTAATGAATCGCCGCGGTTAAGACCCAATTGCCCGGCCAGCTGCTCGCCGAGAATGACGTTGTAACGTCCCGGCTGCAAATCGGTCTGCTTCACATTAACTAAATACGGTGAGAGCGGATCTTTTTGCGCCGGATCGACGCCCAGCATCACGCCCACTGCCACGCTGCGCGCGCTCTGCAATACCACATTCCCCGTGGTGATGGGCGCAACGCGATTTACGCCCTGAAGCGTCACCGCCTTTTCAGAAATTTTTTGCGGGTCCAGCGACCCTTGCGTGGAAGAAAGAATGGCCTGCGGCATCAGCCCCAGAATATTGTTTTGCAGCTCGCGCTCAAAGCCGTTCATAACGGAAAGCACCGTCACCAGCGCCATCACGCCAAGCGTAATGCCGATAGTGGAAAGCCATGAGACAAAGCGACCGAAGCGGTCCGCTGCGCGCCCACGCATGTAGCGCAGGCCGATAAATAGTGCGACAGGTTGGTACATGTAATCCGTCTGGTTGCTGTGGCAGAAGAGGAAGTATATAAGCGAAAGCGCACAGCGTAAATGAGGGAAACCGTAAGAGTTCGTCATCGGACTGTCAAAAAGTTCAGATAAATCAATTTGCTATTATTGATTCACGCGCGCAGGCGCAGATTGATCTACCATTTGCTTATGTAAACTGAACGCGGATAATAATCTGCATTGAGAATCAGCACGTTGTCCCCATATCTTCTGGGCAAACCTATCAGAGACCCCGACACGACCTATGCCTGAACAACACCGTTATTCCTTGCCTGTCAAAGCAGGCGATCAACGCCAACTGGGAGAGTTAACCGGCGCGGCCTGCGCGACAGAGATCGCCGGGATCGTCGAGCGCCATTCTGGGCCGGTGGTGCTGGTTGCGCCCGACATGCAAAACGCCCTGCGCCTGCACGACGAAATCACCCAGTTTACGGATAACCTGGTTATCAACCTCGCCGACTGGGAAACGCTGCCTTACGATAGTTTTTCACCGCACCAGGAGATCATCTCCTCGCGCCTTTCGGTGCTCTATCAGCTTCCCACCATGCAGCGCGGCGTGTTGATCCTGCCGGTGAATACGCTGATGCAGCGCGTCTGTCCGCACAGCTATCTGCACGGTCATGCGCTGGTGATGAAAAAAGGGCAGCGCCTGTCGCGCGATGCGCTACGCGCGCAGCTGGAATCCGCAGGCTATCGTCATGTGGATCAGGTCATGGAGCACGGTGAATATGCCACCCGTGGCGCGCTGCTGGATCTCTACCCGATGGGTAGCGTGCAGCCCTATCGTCTGGATTTTTTTGATGACGAAATCGACAGCCTGCGCCTTTTTGATGCCGATACCCAGCGCACGCTGGAAGAAGTCGACGCCATCAACCTGCTGCCCGCGCACGAATTTCCTACGGATAAAGCAGCGATCGAACTTTTTCGCAGCCAGTGGCGCGATAAGTTCGATGTAAAACGCGACGCCGAGCATATTTATCAGCAGGTGAGTAAAGGTACATTGCCTGCCGGGATCGAATACTGGCAGCCTTTATTTTTTAGCGAGCCGCTGTCGCCGCTGTTCAGCTATTTCCCGGCCAATACGCTGATTATCAATACCGGCGACGTCGAAGGTAGCGCCACCCGTTTTCAGGCCGATGCCCATGCCCGCTATGAGAACCGGGGCGTGGATCCGATGCGTCCCCTGCTGCCGCCAGAACAGTTGTGGATGCGCACCGATGAGCTGCTCGGCGAATTAAAACGCTGGCCGCGCATACAGTTAAAAACCGAGAGTCTGGCAGATAAAGCGGCCTTTACTAATCTGGGCTATCGCACATTGCCCGACCTGTCGGTACAGGCGCAGCAAAAGTCCCCGCTCGACAATCTGCGTAAGTTTCTGGAGTCTTTCGACGGTCCGGTGATTTTCTCGGTGGAAAGTGAAGGACGCCGTGAAGCGCTCGGCGAGCTGGTAGCCCGTATCAAGCTGTCACCAAAACGCATCCTGCGGCTGGATGAGGCGACGGACAAAGGACGCTACGTGATGATCGGTGCGGCCGAGCACGGCTTTATCGACACCCTGCGCAACCGTGCCCTGATCTGCGAAAGCGATCTGCTGGGCGAGCGCGTGGCGCGTCGTCGCCAGGATAGTCGCCGCACCATCAACCCGGATACGCTGATCCGCAACCTCGCTGAGCTGCATATCGGGCAACCGGTAGTACATCTGGAACACGGCGTGGGCCGCTACGCGGGCATGACCACCCTGGAAGCAGGCGGCATCACCGCGGAATACCTGATGCTGACCTACGCCAACGAGGCCAAACTGTACGTTCCGGTTTCCTCCCTGCATTTGATCAGCCGCTATGCGGGCGGTGCAGAAGAGAATGCGCCGCTGCATAAACTGGGCAGCGATGTCTGGACCCGCGCCCGGCAGAAAGCCGCCGAGCGGGTGCGCGACGTGGCGGCAGAGCTGCTGGACATTTATGCCCAGCGCGCGGCGAAAAAAGGCTTTGCCTTTAAGCATAACCGCGAACAGTATCAGCTGTTTTGCGACAGTTTCCCCTTTGAGACCACGCCCGATCAGGCGCTGGCAATCAATGCCGTATTGAGTGATATGTGTCAGCCGCTGGCGATGGATCGTCTGGTCTGTGGCGATGTGGGTTTTGGTAAGACTGAAGTCGCCATGCGCGCCGCCTTTCTCGCGATAGAAAATAATAAGCAGGTCGCGGTACTGGTTCCCACTACCCTGCTCGCCCAGCAGCATTTTGACAATTTCCGCGACCGTTTCGCCAGTTGGCCGGTGCGTATCGAGATGCTGTCGCGCTTTCGCAGCGCCAAAGAGCAGGCGCAAATTCTCGAACAGGCGGCCGAAGGAAAAATCGATATTCTGATCGGCACCCACAAACTGTTGCAGGCGGATGTCAAATGGCGCGATCTGGGCCTGCTGATTGTCGATGAAGAGCACCGCTTCGGTGTGCGGCATAAAGAGCGTATTAAAGCGATGCGTTCTGACGTGGATATTCTGACGCTGACCGCCACGCCAATCCCGCGCACGCTGAACATGGCGATGAGCGGAATGCGCGATCTGTCGATTATCGCTACCCCACCGGCCCGCCGTCTGGCGGTGAAAACCTTCGTGCGCGAGTACGATAATCTGGTGGTCCGTGAGGCGATCCTGCGTGAAGTCCTGCGCGGCGGGCAGGTCTATTATCTCTATAACGACGTCGAAAACATCCAGAAAGCGGCGGCGCGCCTCGCCGAGCTGGTGCCGGAGGCGCGCATTGCCATCGGTCACGGTCAGATGCGCGAGCGCGAACTGGAACGGGTGATGAACGACTTTCACCACCAGCGTTTTAACGTGCTGGTGTGTACCACCATCATTGAGACCGGGATTGATATTCCGACCGCCAATACCATCATCATCGAACGCGCCGATCATTTCGGACTGGCGCAGCTACATCAGCTACGCGGGCGCGTCGGTCGTTCGCACCATCAGGCCTATGCGTGGCTGCTGACGCCGCATCCGAAGGCGATGACCACCGACGCGCAGAAACGGCTGGAAGCGATTGCCTCGCTGGAAGATTTAGGCGCGGGCTTTGCGCTGGCAACGCACGATCTGGAAATTCGTGGTGCCGGTGAACTGCTGGGGGAAGATCAGAGCGGTCAGATGGAAACCATCGGCTTCTCGCTGTATATGGATCTGCTGGAAAATGCGGTAGACGCCCTGAAAGCGGGTCGCGAGCCGTCGCTTGAGGATCTCACCAGTCAGCAAACGGAGGTCGAACTGCGAATGCCGTCGCTGCTGCCGGATGATTTTATTCCGGACGTTAACACCCGCCTCTCCTTCTATAAACGCATTGCCAGCGCCAAAAATGATAATGCGCTTGAAGAGATTAAAGTCGAGTTGATTGATCGCTTTGGCCTGCTGCCTGATCCGGCGCGTAATCTGCTGGATATTGCGGGTCTGCGTCAGCAGGCGCAGCGGCTGGGGATCCGTAAGCTTGAGGGCAATGATAAAGGCGGGCAGATCGAATTTGCGGAGAATAATCACGTTAACCCTGCCTGGCTGATTGGCCTGCTGCAAAAGGAGCCGCAGCATTTCCGGCTTGATGGCCCGACGCGGCTAAAGTTTTTCCAGGATCTCAACGAGCGGAAAGTCCGTATGGACTGGGTGCGCAACTTTATGCGCCAGCTTGAGGAAAATGCAATAGCCTGAGTCTGTGATAAAAAAAGCCCCACGGTAATCACCGTGGGGCTTCCTGTAAATACCAGGTAGAGGGTTATCTTATTTGTAAATCACAGCGGTGCCATGCAGCGTATTCGGACCGCTTACGGAGGTGATGCGGAAAGATTTCGCGCCCATTGCATCCGCTTTTTGCGCCAGCTGATTTTCCAGCGAGCCTAAATTTGTCCCGGCATCCGCAGAGATAACGCCAGCTTTTTGCTGATCGGCTGGGGTGGACTGCACCTGAACGGCAGCAACGCTTGCAAAAGAAAGTGAACTCAGTACAGCGGCGGCGATGAGGGTTTTGACGTTTTTCATAATATTGACCTTATGCAGATGAACGGTGGACCGCATTTAATTAACGATCGATAGGTAAATCATAAATGTGATCAATATCACAGTCAAGTTTATTCTATAACGATCGTTATAATAAAATAAAAACCATTATCTTTCATAAACATAAGCTTATTAAATTTTTGTTGGTTCTGAGGTGGCACCGCGATACATTTATTTTTATAATGGTTATTCACTTAACTGACTCAGGTACAACGGCACCATGACAGCTGACGTTCAAAGTTGCACAAAAAAAAGCCGTGGCCGACCAAAAGTGTTCGACAGGGACGCGGCGCTGGATAAGGCCATGACACTCTTCTGGGAACACGGGTATGAAGCAACCTCGCTCGCCGATCTGGTCGAAGCGACGGGCGCTAAAGCCCCGACGCTCTATGCGGAGTTTATTAATAAAGAGGGTTTATTTCGGGCGGTGCTCGATCGCTATATCTCGCGTTTCGCCGCGCGTCATGAAGCCGCTCTGTTCAATGAGGAGAAATCCGTAGAGCAGTCGTTGCAGGACTATTTCACGGCGGTTGCTACCTGCTTTACCAGCAAAGAAACCCCGGCCGGCTGCTTTATGATCAACACCTCGGCGACGCTTGCCGCCTCGTCAAAAGAGATTGCCCGCACGCTGAAAACGCGCCATGCGCAGCAGGAACAGACGCTTTGCAAGTTTCTGCTTTCCCGACAGCAGCGCGGTGAACTCCCGGCGCAAAAAGATGTTCAGGCGCTGGCGCAGTTTCTGAACTGTATTTTGCAGGGCATGTCGATTAGCGCGCGCGAAGGCGCAAGCCTTGAGGATTTGCAGCAGATTATCCGCACTACCTTCTGCCTGTGGCCAAAAATGCTTACGCTGTAAGCCACAAAAAAGCCCCTCAGCCTGAGCGATGAGGGGCAAACAGTAATAACGCTTTTTTATGCTTTGTTATTCAGGACCAGCTGCCCCTTGCTGTCGAGCGGGATCTGCGTTCCCGGATCGTCTTTCATGCGGATTTTCCCCTGCTGATCGCCGATTTTATAGGTCACATCATAACCAAGCATATTTTCCGATTTGTCGTACACCGTTTTGCAGCGCTGCTGCGTGGTGGTGTACGTATCCGATTCCTGCATTGAGCCCTGGATCTGGTTACCGGCATAGCCGCCGCCCAGCGCGCCCGCGATTGTGGCAATGTCTTTACCACGTCCGCCGCCAAACTGGTGGCCTACAACTCCGCCTGCGACCGCACCAAGCACGGAACCGGTAATGCGGTTTTCGTCCTGCACCGGGCGTCGGTGGGTCACATTGACGTTCCGACACTCTTTACGCGGCGTTTTAACCGTTTCTTTTATCGGCGTTGCTGAGACTACCTGCGCATACTGCGGGCCACGTTCAAAGACGTCCAGACTGGCCACGGCTGCCACACCCAGCGCAGCGGCTACGCCAATCCCTATACCCGCCAACATTGATTTATTCACGGGAGCTCCTCCTTCGTTGCTGTTGGTCATAATTTTGCAATCAAGAGGATATTTCGCCAATCAGAACAGCGCCTAAAAACGGGGGATCGGCGGGTAAAACAGAATGATTCAGAGGAGTCTTAGTGCTGTACGCCTGTTTGGCAGGATTATATTTTGCCAGGGAGGGAAATTGCCTGATGGCGCTGCGCTTATCAGGCCTACGGAGGTAGTCGGGTGGGCTGAATGCCTGATGGCGCTACGCTTATCAGGCCTACGGTATTCAGGCAACGTGTGGTGGATTCACAGGCCGGGCGAGCTTGCGCCGCCCGGCTGCATACCTTAGTGCAGTTTAAGGCGCGGACGGATCACCCGGTTAATGCTGCCGACCAGCATCATCAGACCGGTTTTAAAATAGCCGTGTAGCGCGATCTGATGCATACGGTATAGCGAGATATACACAAAGCGTGCAATGCGCCCTTCGATCATCATCGAGCCACGGGTCAGGTTCCCCATCAGGCTACCGACGGTCGAAAAGTTAGACAGCGACACCAGCGAACCATGATCTTTATACTGGTACGCTTTTAGCGGTTTCCCCTTCACCTGCGCCAGGATGTTATGCAGCGCGCAGGTTGCCATCTGGTGCGCGGCCTGCGCGCGTGGCGGTACAAATCCGCCTTCCGGACGAGCGCAGGAGGCGCAGTCACCAATGGCGTAAATATCCGCATCGCGCGTCGTTTGCAGTGTCGGCTCGACCACCAGCTGATTGATGCGGTTTGTTTCCAGTCCTCCCAGCTCTTTCATAAAGTCCGGAGCTTTGATGCCTGCGGCCCAGACCATCAAATCGGCTTTAATATACTCGCCTTCTTTAGTGTGCAATCCGCCTTCGTCGGCGCTGGTCACCATCGTTTGAGTAAGGACACGCACGCCGAGTTTGGTCAGTTCGTTATGCGCCGCACCCGAAATACGCGGCGGCAGCGCAGGCAGAATACGCTCGCCGGCTTCCACCAGCGTCACATTCAGCGCTTCATTGGTCAGCCCTTTGTAGCCGTAGCTGTGGAGCTGTTTCACCGCATTATGCAGCTCCGCCGACAACTCAACCCCGGTCGCCCCACCGCCGACAATCGCGATATTCACCTTGCCGTTAGCCCCCAGATTCGCCGAGAACTTAAGGAACAGGTTGAGCATCTCCTGATGGAAACGACGCGCCTGATGCGGGTTGTCGAGGAAAATACAGTGCTCTTTAACGCCCGGCGTATTGAAGTCGTTAGAGGTACTGCCAAGCGCCATGATCAGCGTGTCGTAAGGCAGTTTGCGCTCAGGCACCAGTAACTCGCCTTTTTCATCGCGCAGTTCAGACAGGGTCAACGTTTTACTTTCACGATTAAGATCGATAACCGACCCCAACTGGAACTGGAAATGGTGATTTCGCGCGTGGGCCAGATAGCTCAGGGCATCCACACCTTCATCCAGTGAACCCGTCGCCACTTCATGCAGCAGCGGCTTCCACAGGTGGCTGTGGTTGCGATCGACAAGGGTGATTTTGGCTTTCTTACCCCGCCCTAACTTTTTGCCCAGCTGCGTTGCCAGTTCAAGACCGCCAGCACCACCGCCTACAATCACAATCTTCTTCAATGGTGTAGTCAACGTGACCCCCTAAAATTATTAACCAATTGTTAACTAAAGGTTATGAGAATAACTTTTAGTTAACAACAAGTTACCGCTATGAAACCGTATCACTCCCATGAGAATAACACGTCAGGGTCATTGGTCATACCAAAATTGATGTACATCAAGTTTTGCCGCTGAAAAGATGAACAACTGTAGACACAGGCAAAAAAAAGGGCCAGCCCGATGGCTGACCCTTTATCTGACAGAACGTTTATCCGAGTGTTTTAAACGCCTTAATACGCTGTAAGTGTGGCGAGATATTTTTGAACTTGTGAGTCTGCTCTTCATCCCAGACGATTTCGTACCACGGGCACAAAATCTCTGCGCTGCGCTGGCTGTTAAGCGCCTCATCCCGGCGCGACAGGATCGCCATACACCGGTCGCGGTTCTTCTCCCGGAAATTACTCACGCACTTAGTGGCAATATCGGTATATTCTTCCGGGCGATCGATTTTGCCTTCCATATTCTCCGCCGGGAACAGGTTCGGGTTGAACACCACCTGGCGGATATCGCAGAGGAAGCCAATGCGTTCTGCCCAGAAACCGCCCAGCCCGACGCCGCAAATCAGCGGGCGATCGTCCGCATTCAACTGGAGCATCTTATCGACCTCTTTCAGCAGATGCTGCATATCATGCTTCGGGTGACGCGTACTGTAGCTAATCAGTCGCACATCCGGATCGATAAACTGCAACTGCAATACCTTTTCGTGATTGCCCGGGCTGTTTGAGTCAAAACCGTGTAAATAAATAATCATCGCATCCTCACCATACTCTGTATCCCGCAGGGATTAATGGATTGCTTTATGTTCCTGCCAGCGCTCGTGCAGCTGATTCAGTTGCGCACTTATCGTCTTCCAGCGGGCGGAATCCATCAGTTCCTGACGAGTAAACGTCCCTTTATGATACAATTGCGTAACACGCTGTGCATTGATCGGCGACAGATTATCCAGAACGCTGACCGCTCCTTTACGATTATTGCAGACCAGGATCATATCGCAACCTGCATCCAGCGATGCCTGACCGCGCTCGGCGTAGCTTCCCATGATCGCCGCACCTTCCATCGACAGGTCGTCGGAAAAAATCACGCCGTCAAAATGAAGTTCACCACGCAGGACGGTTTTCAGCCAGTGCGCCGAACCACTGGCCGGACGCGGATCGACCTGCGTGTAGATCACATGCGCGGGCATAATGGCGTCGAGACGATTTTCGTCAATCAGGGTACGGAAGATGGTCATATCCCGGGCGCGAATCTCCGCTTCAGCGCGCGGGTCCTGCGGCGTCTCTTTATGCGAGTCCGCCGTCACCGCGCCGTGGCCGGGGAAGTGTTTACCGGTTGTTTTCATTCCCGCCGCGTGCATACCGTCAATAAACCGGCGGGCCATTGCCAGCGCCTTCAGCGGATCGTCATGATAAGAACGCTCGCCAATCGCGGCGCTAATATGGCCGACATCCAGCACTGGGGCAAAACTGATATCAATGTCCATGGCGATCATTTCGCTCGCCATCAGCCAGCCCGCCTCTTCGGCCAGCTTGCCACCCGCCTCCAGACCGTGCAATTCAGCAAAAGACTGGGCGGCAGGCAGGCGGGTAAAACCCTCGCGAAAACGCTGAACGCGTCCACCCTCCTGATCGACGGCCACCACCAGCCGATGGTGCGAGGCGGCGCGGATCTGGCGCACCAGCTCGCGCAACTGCGCGGGATCGTGGTAGTTGCGGGTAAAAAGAATTAATCCGCCTACCGACGGATGCGCCAGAATCTCACGCTCTTCCGCATCCAGTTCAAAACCTTCGACATCCAACATTACCGGACCCACGCTTATCTCTCCTGTATTTTATGTAGCTGTTTCCATGTTTCATCGGCGAGGACGATAAACTGCCCGTCACCGGTTTGCTGCCAGCGGCGCTCATACCAGCCCGCCATCAGCATCAGCACCCACGGGTGCCAGCGTCTGACCTGTCGCCAGAGCAACGAGGGCGCTATGCCCGCCGCTGCCGCATAGTCCTTAACCAGCTGGCGTCTTTCCGCCTGTTCTGTCATCCACACTGCCGCCAGCTCCAGCGCGATATCACCATCACCGGCATATTCCCAGTCAATCAGCCGCAGTCCGCTGGCGGTGTGCACGATATTGCCCGGGTGAACATCCATATGCAGCGGCGACAGCCGCAACGGCTGCGGTTCGCCGCCGCGTTTTAACCGTTTTAACTGCCTGAGCCAGAACGGATTGCGCCGCTCGCTGGCACTGTTCTGCCAGTAATACTCCAGCAGCGGGAGAAGCGTAATGCGCCAGCCAAAACGCGGCTGCTGATGGAGATGATACAGCACCTTTACCAGTTCGGCAGTCGCGGGCAGCGTGCTTTTTACTGCGCCGTGCAGATAATCGACGACCATCCAGCCGCGCGTGTAAAAACACGCCGACGGCGCGAGCGTGGCAGGCAGGCGGCGAAGCGCATGGTACTGGCGCAGAAAGTGAAATTCAGGGGCCTGCGGATCGTGGTGCTGACGTAGCACCCTTCTCTGCAAGCCCTTCTCAATGATGCAACTCCCGCCGCCTAACCCGGAGGAGGACCCCGGCGCGACGGGATGATACTGCGGAAAAAAGCGTGACAGTAGCTGGTCACGTGACAGCTTATTGTTGCTGAACTGCACCTTTACCCGACCAGATAATCTCGCCAGTCTGCACCAGCATCAGCTGCATTTGCAGAGTTGGCGTATTCACATTACCCGACGCGTTTGAGTACAGCACATAATGCGCGCCAACGTTACGGGCGATGCCTATGGCTTTACTGCGGCTACCGAGGCTGTCCTGCGGAGACAGGCCAAGCTGCTGTTTTGCCACAGACAACTGCTGAGCGGAAACGAGCGTAAATTTACCGTTGTTAGCCAGCGCGTTACGCAGCGCCTCGGTCGCCTCACTCGCGTTAAGGGAACCGTTAGTGCGGTTGTTCACGCTGTCTACCAGCAGAACGCTGCCGCTGTTCACGCCGTCTGCCTGAAGCATTTTTCCGGCCAGCGGCTGAATCGCACTGTTCCAGTCATAGTGGCGCTCACGCGGTGCCGGTGCGGCGGTATCATCCTGATGCTCAATCGGTCCTGGCTGTTCAGGGATGGTCGGCACCGTCGGCACGACCGGCACCGGCTGCTGCGGCTGGGTCGGTTGCGGCTGCGCGCCCGGCTGGGCGGTATCCACTGGGGCAGGTTGTTGCTCTTTGGTCACACACCCTGCAAGAAAAATCGCGAGGGCGCTAATCAGCGCAAAGCGACGCATAGTTATCATCAAGGTTACCCCGTTATATTGTTATAAATAGAGATAAAGTCTGACCTTCTCGGCACCCAGACCGTTTGCCGTCCCGAACAGCGTTACGCCGGAATGTCCAGGAATGATCACACTGCGCGGTGCCTCCAGCGGGTGCATCTCCAGACCCCGACCGTCGTACCAGTAAAAACGGTAGTGTACGGTGACCGGTTCGCGTCGTTCATTAAACAGAGCAGAGGACGCAATCGCCTGAATATCGGAGTTTTTAACTTCAGGCGGCTGAGCGCTGATCCCGGCGGCCAGCACCGTTGCTTCCATAACCAGCGTCTGGTTATCGCCGACCGGAATTTCCGGACGCGAGGAAACGCAGCCAGCCAGCAGAACCATCGTCAGCAACGCAGCATAACGTCCTCTTCTCATCATATTAACCTTTCTGCGTCAGCATAGGACCCAATGCGCGGCCACCCAGCAGGTGCATATGGATGTGGTAAACCTCCTGCCCGCCATGACGATTACAATTCAGGATCAGCCGGTAGCCATCCTCGGCAATGCCTTCATCGCGAGCGATCTTGCCCGCGACGGTGATCATCCGGCCCAGGGCTTGCTCGTGCGCTTCTGTCACATCGTTCACCGTTGGGATCAGAATGTTAGGAACGATCAGGATATGGGTGGGAGCCTGCGGGGAGATATCACGAAACGCGGTGACAAGTTCATCCTGATACACGATATCCGACGGGATTTCGCGGCGGATAATCTTACTAAAAATGGTCTCTTCGGCCATGACATTTCCTTAATTCATTATGAGTGCGCAAACCTGACATACAGAATACAACATCCATAAGAGTATGAGCGACTTACTCCCGCTCTTTCAACTTTATCCGACGTTTTCTTTCCCCTTCTCGCTCAGGCGCTGCTGGTTTAAGCAGAAATCCTGCCGAAACGCGGTCCGCGCGATCAAAACAACGTTCTGGAAAGCGGTGTAACATCTGTTTACAGCATGAGCATAAATGCGTATATTTCGCATTTGCATTTACATGCGCGAATGCAAATCAGAATTATTACCTTGCACTTACTACCGGCACCGCATCGGTTTGAGGCAAATAGTAAACATAACAAAGGGTTCAACATGTCTTTCACTCATTCAACCAGGGATGACCAGCATACGCCTGCCACCACCCCAACTCGTCTGGCCGCCTGCATCGCCTTTGCGCTGATGCCTTCCGCCGTTTTCGCTGCTGATACTAAAAAAGAAGATACCATTGTGGTTGATGCTGCCGCTCAGGCCGCAGCGGATACGCAGGAGCAGGATTACAGCGTTAAAGCCAGTACCGCCGGCACGAAAATGATGCTGGTACAGCGTGATATTCCACAGTCGGTGAGCATTATTAGCGAGCAGCGCATGGAAGATCAGCAACTGCAATCCCTGGGGGAGGTGATGGACAACACCACAGGCATCAGTAAAAGTCAGGCGGACTCCGATCGCAGTCTTTATTATTCGCGTGGCTTCCAGATTGATAACTACATGGTTGATGGCATTCCAACCTATTTTGAGTCCCGCTGGAACCTGGGCGATGCCTTATCTGATACCGCCCTGTTCGAGCGAGTGGAAGTGGTGCGCGGCGCGAACGGGTTGATGACCGGAACGGGGAATCCCTCCGCCTCCATCAATATGATCCGTAAGCATGCGACCAGTCAGGAATTTAAAGGCAACGTTTCTGCGGAGTACGGAAGCTGGAACAAACAGCGCTACGTCGCGGATTTACAAAGCCCGCTGACCGATAATGGTAAAGTGCGTGGTCGCATTGTGGCGGGTTATCAGAATAATGACTCCTGGCTCGATCGCTACAACAATGAAAAAAAATTCTTCTCCGGCATTATCGATGCCGATCTGGGTGATCTCACCACCCTTTCCGCAGGCTATGAATACCAGAGCATAGATGTCAACAGCCCGACCTGGGGCGGTCTGCCGCGCTGGAATACTGACGGCAGTACTAATCACTATGATCGCTCGCGCAGCACCGCGCCGGACTGGGCTTACAATAATAAAGAAATTAATAAAGTCTTTGTGACGCTTAAACAGCGTTTCGCCGAAACCTGGCAAGCCACACTGAACGCGACCCACTCCGAAGTGAAGTTCGACAGTAAAACGATGTACGTTGATGCGTATGTCAACAAAGCCGATGGAATGCTGGTTGGCCCTTACAGCAGCTATGGTCCGGGCTATGATTATGTCGGCGGCACCGGCTGGAACAGCGGCAAGCGTAAAGTCGACGCGGTGGATCTCTTTACCGACGGCAGCTACGATCTGTTCGGCCGTCAGCATAACCTGATGATCGGCGGAAGCTACAGTAAGCAGAATAACCGCTACGTGAACACCTGGGCCAACGTGTTCCCGGATGAGCTGGGTAGTTTCTATAACTACGACGGCAACTTCCCGGAAACCAACTGGGGACAGCAGTCTCTGGCGCAGGATGATACCACCCATATGAAATCGCTGTATGCTGCGACGCGCATTTCATTGGCCGACCCGCTACACCTGATCCTCGGTGCCCGCTATACCAACTGGCAGATCGATACGCTGACCTACAGCATGGAGAAAAACCACACCACGCCTTATGCGGGACTGGTTTACGACATTGATGATAACTGGTCGGCCTATGCCAGCTATACCTCTATCTTCCAGCCGCAGAATTCCCGCGACAGTTCAGGTAAATACCTTGAGCCAATCACGGGTAATAACTACGAGGTGGGCCTGAAATCAGACTGGATGGACAGCCGTCTGACCACCACGCTGGCCGTGTTCCGTATTGAACAGGATAACGTCGCACAGTCTACCGGCTCACCTATCGCTGGCAGCAACAATGAGACCGCGTACAAAGCGGTGGACGGCACGGTAAGCAAAGGCGTCGAATTTGAAATTAACGGCGCGATAACCGATAACTGGCAGATGACCTTTGGTGCAACGCGCTATGTTGCTGAGGACAGCGAAGGCAACGCGGTGAATCCTAACCTGCCACGCACCAGCGTGAAGCTGTTCTCCAGCTACCGTCTACCGGCTGTACCGGAACTGACCGTTGGCGGCGGCGTGAACTGGCAGAACCGCGTTTACACCGATACCGCGACCCCATTCGGTACCTTCCGTGCAGAACAGGGCAGCTACGCGCTGGTAGATCTGTTTACCCGTTATCAGGTCACCAAAAACTTCTCCGTGCAGGGTAACGTTAATAACCTGCTTGATAAAACTTACGATACTAATATCGAAGGCTCTATCGTTTACGGCGAACCGCGTAACTTCTCAATTACTGCCAATTACAGCTTCTGATTGTCATCTTCTACAGGGGGCCGCCCGGCTCCCTGCTTTTCAAGCCTTTACTGCCCACCAATTTTGATGTTGTTACAGTTTATATTTTCAGGGGATACTTCCCTGCTCTGACGCATCTTTGTGCAGGGATCGACTTCAACAGGAGAAAACATGTTTCGCTTTATTATTGCCATCCTCGGCTCGTTAATGATTATCCAATCGGCCTTCGCAGACGCTTCCCGTCCTGAAATTGCTAAATACGTCAAAGGCTATGAAGGTCAGGAAGGCATTCAGGTATGGACGCTGCGTATTGGACCAAAAGAGGCTAACGAGTCGTTAGTACAGATTGCGAATGTTGATAACGCGCTGGATAAGAAGATTATTCGTTGCAAAGTGGAGCCAGCGAGCGGCGGCGCAACCAGTTATAAAACGGAAATTGATGGCAAATCGTGGGAACTGCTGCGTGTAAAAGATGGCTCAGGTGAGCTTTACCTGCCTGGCGAATCTTCATCGACCTGGGTCGCTTATAGTCAATCGCTATCACAGGAAGGCAATGCCGAACATTTCCTGACGGATTATCTGGAGCAGGAAGGTAAATAACCTCCCGATCCTGACGTAAAAAAGGCAGCGTTTCCGCTGCCTTTTATCTCCCCAACTGACTGCTTAGCTGTGACGGATATATTCGTCCATCTCAGTTTTCAGGTTGTCAGACTTGGTGCCGAAAATAGCCTGCACGCCAGAGCCTGCCACCACCACACCTGCTGCTCCCAGACGTTTCAGGCCAGGCTGATCGACTTTAGCCACGTCAGCCACGCTTACGCGCAGACGGGTGATACAGGCATCAAGGTTGGTGATGTTATCTTTACCACCAAACGCCGCTACCAGAGCCGGAGCCATTTCGCTGGTCGCGCCCGCTTTGGCATCTTCACTGGTGTCTTCACGACCCGGCGTTTTCAGGTTCAGCGCTTTGATCAGCACGCGGAAAACCGTGTAGTACACGATCGCATAGCAGATACCGATTACCGGGAACAGCCACAGTTTGCTGCTGTTACCAGACAGAACCACAAAGTCGATCAGACCATGTGAGAACGAGGTACCGTCACGCATTCCCAGCAGGATACAGATCGGGAAAGCCAGACCGGCCAGAATCGCATGGATCACATACAGGATCGGCGCAACGAACATGAACGAAAATTCAATCGGTTCGGTGATGCCGGTCAGGAACGAGGTCAGCGCCGCGGAGATCATGATACCGCCGACTTTCGCGCGGTTTTCCGGCTTCGCAGAGTGCCAGATAGCAATGGCAGCAGCAGGCAGACCGTACATTTTGAACAGGAAGCCGCCGGACAGTTTGCCCGCCGTCGGGTCACCTGCCATGTAGCGCGGGATATCGCCGTGGAACACCTGACCTGCCGCGTTGGTGTATTCACCAATCTGCATCTGGAAAGGAACGTTCCAGATATGGTGCAGACCAAACGGCACCAGGCAGCGCTCAATGAAGCCGTAGATACCGAAAGCGACTACCGGGTTCTGGTAAGCAGCCCACTGCGAGAAGGTCTGAATAGCCGTACCGATAGGTGGCCAAATGAAGGAGAGCACGATACCCAAAAAGATCGCCGTCAGGCCAGAGATGATCGGCACAAAACGTTTACCGGCAAAGAAGCCCAGATACTCAGGCAGCTTAATACGGTAGAAGCGGTTGAACATATATGCCGCAATCGCACCCGCAATAATACCGCCTAATACGCCGGTATCTGCCAGATGTTTAGCCGCGATTTCTTCGGCGGGTAAATGCAACACCAGCGGCGCAACTACAGCCATGGTTTTAACCATGATGCCATAAGCGACAACGGAAGCCAGGGCAGAAACACCGTCATTATTGGTGAAACCCAGCGCAACGCCGATGGCGAAGATCAGAGGCATATTAGCGAAAACAGATCCGCCAGCTTCCGCCATAACGTGCGAAACAACTTCTGGCAGCCAGCTGAAGTTTGCCGACCCGACGCCCAGCAGGATACCTGCGATAGGCAGTACGGAGACTGGCAGCATCAGCGATTTACCGACCTTTTGCAGGTTAGCAAATGCATTCTTAAACATAATTGGAGTGCTCCTGAGTATTTGTGCTTTTTTTACGCTTTCGCGCCTGGATGAGGGGGGAGAGCCTCATCGTTAACCAGGCCTCTTAGGGCCTTTATTTATTACACAGAGTAAAATAATTCATAGGATCTTTGTTTGACGACAATCACGTTTCCACTATCAATGATTAGAAACTTTGCATATATTTACAATCTTGATAACAAAGAAGCTTATAAATTAACTTCACCGCCTGTTTTCAGGCGGTGGACTTTACTCGTTTCTGACATTAATTACGAGTACTAAAAAAATTAGTGGCTCAGACTGACTGAAGGCGAAGCGGATCGATGTGAAACAGGCTGGCGAAGTTCTGTGTGGTCTGCTGCGCCAGTTGTTCAAGCGTTACCCCTTTCAGCACGGCCATATATTCCGCCACGTCGCGCGTCATGGCAGGCTGGTTTTCTTTACCCCGATGCGGAACGGGTGCCAGATAAGGCGAATCCGTCTCCACCAGCAGACGATCGACAGGAATGTAGCGCGCGGCGTCGCGCAGCTGCTCTGCGTTGCGGAAGGTCACGATGCCGGAAAACGAGATATAGAACCCCATATCCAGGAGCTTACCTGCCGTCTCGCGATCTTCCGTAAAACAGTGTAGTACCCCGCCGCACTCCGTCACCTTTTCTTCACTCAGGATTTGCAGGGTGTCAGCTCGCGCATCGCGCGTGTGGACAATAACCGGCTTATTAAGCTCGCGCCCGATGCGGATGTGATCGCGGAAAGAGCGTTGCTGCTGCGCTTTGGTTTCTGGGGTGTAAAAGTAATCGAGGCCGGTTTCCCCCATCGCCACCACGCCCTCTTCCGCCGCCAGCGCACGCAGTTCTTCAACGTCATACGCCTCGTCCTGATTAAGCGGGTGAACGCCGCAGGAGAACACCACGTTCGGGCGATCGCCCACCAGCTTGCGCATACCGCGATAGCCCGGCAGCGTGGTCGAGACCGCAAGGCAGAATTTCACATCGCGGGCGGCGGCTTTCGCCAGCACGTCATCGACGTCTTTATGCAGAGATTGATAATCAAGGCCATCAAGATGGCAGTGTGAGTCGACTAAAAACATAATGTCTCTCTCAGAGGTGTGAAACAGGGAGCGTCACGCCGGGTTGCAGGTAGTGCTCCCAGCGTAGCAAGCAATCGGTCAGCGTCAATTCGCGATTAAGGCCCGTCACGTTAAGCAACTGTTGACGGCATGCGCAGATCTCCTGCACCAGGGTCCGCAATCTGGCTCCGGTAAGTTCCCGCGCCAGAAGAGTAACCAGCGGGACGACGTCCGCATTGGTTAAGCGGGTAATATGTTGATTCACTTTCAGCGCATCAAGCATCAGCGTCGCCAGCCAGTGCAGGCGCGAAGCGACATCTTCGTGATTCAGTACCGGCAGAAGTGACAGCCAGTCACGGCGAGTGAGCGCGTTTTCCAGCCCCTGACAGAGCTGCTGGCGAGCCGTCCAGGCGTCGGTCTGCAAAAGCTGAAGCGCCGCGGCTGGCGCGTTGCCGCTCAGGCGCAGCGCCGTAAGCAGCATTTCTTGTGACGCTGTCACTTCTCTCGCCAGCCAGGCCAGCGCATACGGCTCCCCGGGCGGTGCGAGGTGATGCATTCGACAGCGGCTACGCAAGGTGGCCAGCAGATGCACCGGTTCACGGCAGGCCAGCAGGAACCAGGTATTTGCCGGCGGCTCTTCCAGCGTTTTCAGCAATGCATTGGCGGCAGCATCGGTCAGAAGCGTCGCGTCGCTTAACCAGACCACTTTCGCCCCGCCAAGCCGCGCGTGTTCATACAGTTTTTCGCTCAGTTCGCGCACCGCATCAATGCCAAGCGAACTTTTGCCTTTTTCGGGAGCCAGCGCGTAATAATCCGGATGCGTTCCCGCTTGCATCAGTTGGCAACTATGACACTGGCCGCAGCTTTTATGCCCCTCCGGACGCTGGCACATTAAATAGCGGCTGATGGCATACATCAGCGACTCCGCGCCCATCCCCGGCAAGGCGTGGATCAGTAACGCATGATGGCCGCGCCCGCCCTGATAGCTGGCGACCAGCGATTCGAAATGCGGGCGCAGCCACGGATACCATTTCATGCCCCCTGCTCCCTAACCCAGGCAATAATGGTGTCACGGATATCGCTCATCACCTTCTCCAGCGGTTGTGTCGCATCAATAGTGCGAATACTGGCATCCTGCGCCGCCAGTTCCAGATAACGCGCACGGGTACGGTTGAAAAAGTTCAGCGACTCCTGCTCAATGCGATCCAGTTCACCGCGGGCGCGGGCGCGTTTTAGCCCCACTTCAGGCGTTACATCGAGATACAGGGTGAGATCCGGGCGAAAATCGCCGAGCACCGCATCGCGCATGGTGGCGAGCATGGTACGGTCAACGCCGCGTCCGCCCCCCTGATAAGCCTGGGTCGAGAGATCGTGACGGTCGCCGATAACCCACTGCCCGTTCGCTAATGCCGGTTTAATCACCGTCTCAACCAGCTGCACGCGGGCGGCGTAAAACATAAGCACTTCGGCTTTAACGTCAATTTTTTCATCGCCCGTGGACTGAATGTCCAGCACCAGGCTGCGCAGTTTTTCAGCCAGTATCGTACCGCCGGGTTCACGGGTAAACAGCAGGTCGCTGATGCCCTGCTGTTGCAACGTTTGCACCACGACGTCACGCGCGGTAGTTTTTCCCGCGCCTTCCAGCCCTTCAATGACGATATATTTACTGCGCATTTTTTTCCTTAAGTGCTTTCAGGTAATCCTGCACCGAGCGGTTATGGCTGGCAAGGTTGGTATTAAAGGTATGCCCGCCTTTCCCGTCGGCAACAAAATAAAGATACGGCGTTTTTTCCGGATGCGCCGCAGCATTAAGCGATGCTTCGCCCGGCACGGCAATCGGCCCCGGCGGTAATCCCGCGATGATATAGGTATTATACGCGGTTGGCGTCTCCAGATCTTTACGCGTCAGATTGCCATGATAACTCTCGCCCATCCCATAAATCACGGTCGGATCGGTTTGCAGGCGCATCCCGATGCGCAGACGGTTGATAAATACGGAGGCGACCCGCGTGCGCTCGCTGGCGACGGCAGTCTCTTTTTCGATGATTGACGCCATGGTCACCATCTGGTTTTTATCCGCGTACGGTAAATTGTCGACTCGCCCTTCCCAGGCCTTATCAATGGCGGCAACCATTTTATTATGTGCACGCTTAAGGAGCGCCACATCCGTAGTATTGGCGGTATACATCCAGGTATCCGGCCAGAACCAGCCTTCGACCCAGTCCGCATGCTCCATGTTTAACGCGTCGGCGACGGCGGAGTAACTGTCGTCTTTCAGCGTATGTTTAATATAGGGCGCGTCGCGAAGCTGGCGCAGGTAATCGCTGACGCGCATCCCCTCTACCAGACGCAGCGGGAACTGCGCCTCTTTGCCGCTCTCCAGCAGTTTTAGCATCTCGCGGACGGTCATCCCCGGCGTAAAGCGGTAGGTCCCGGCTTTAAAGTGCGACAGATCGGGCTCAAGGCGCAGCAGCCACTGAAACACGCGCGGACGGTTAATGATTTTCTCTTTATAAAGCTGTTCGCCCAGCGCCAGCCGACCGGTGCCTGCTTGCAGGGTAAAAATGGTCTCGTTGTTAATCAGCAACTTACTGTTTGCCAGGTGGCGAACTTTCCAGGCTCCTGCGCCAGCGGCAATACCCAGCACAACCAGCAACAGGAGGATAAAACGCAACATTTTCTTCATGATGTAATCAATGGCTCACAAAGTGGGGCTAAAAAATGATAAAGCTCGCGCGACGACCAGACGGTATCTTCCCAGCGACGAACCGGCACCAGCGGCATCAGCGCGTTGCAAATAATGACTTCATCGGCTTCGTGCAGCGCCGTAACCGGTGTCTCTGATTCGACAACGTGATAGGCCGATGCGACCAGATGATCGAGACAGCGTTGACGCATAATTCCTGCCACGCCAGCATTGTCGAGGCGCGGGGTAAAGACCTGCTGGCCCTTACGCCAGAATATATTGGCGGCACAGCATTCCGTTAACGCCCCCTCGCTGTCAAGCACCAGCGCCTCGTCAGCCTCTGTCTGCTCAAGATGCGTGCGAATCAGCACCTGCTCAAGACGATTGAGATGTTTTAACCCGGCCAGATGCGGATTGCGCCCCAGCCGTATCGGGCTGAGCGTCACCGTAATGCCTTCTTCACGCCAGCGGGCAAAGTGGGCAGGATAATCGGAGACAGAGAGAATGCGCGTCGGGCTATGGCACGTAGCGGCGCTATAACCACGCCCCCCCGTTCCCCGGCTGATAATGACTTTAAGCACGCCATCGCCCTTCACCTCGGCAAGCTGCTGCATTTCCTGCGTAAGCGAGTCCCATTGATCAAACGGGATCCACAGTCGTTCGCAGGCGACGCGCAAACGCTGCACGTGATCATCAAAATGCGCGATACCGCCCGCGACGATTCTGGCGGTGGTAAAGCAGCCATCGCCATACTGCGTTGCCCGGTCTGCCGCCGCTAAGGTGTTCTGTTCACAGCCATTAATCAAGAACATGGAGGCTCCTTTTTGGCCGGACAGTTTGGCAGGATGACTGACGAAGAACAAGCGGAGAAAACTGAATTGAAAAGGCCCACCGAGGCGGGCCTTTAAGAGGGAGCGCTAGCGTTTCATTAAATCTTTTTAAAGATCAGCGAACCGTTAGTCCCGCCAAAGCCGAAGGAGTTACACAGAGCGTACTCCAGTCCGCTGACCTGACGGGCTTCGTGCGGAACGAAATCCAGATCGCAACCTTCATCCGGGTTATCCAGGTTGATGGTTGGCGGAATAGCCTGATCGCGCAGCGCAAGGATGGAGTAGATGGACTCTACTGCCCCTGCTGCACCTAACAGGTGACCGGTCATGGATTTGGTCGAGCTGACCATTACGCGACGAGCTGCGTCACCAAAGACCGTTTTCACTGCCTGAGTTTCTGCTTTGTCGCCTGCTGGTGTAGACGTACCGTGCGCATTCACGTAGCCGATTTGGCTTGCGTCGATACCCGCATCGCGGATAGCGTTCGCCATCGCCAGTGCGGCACCTTCGCCATTTTCCGGCGGCGACGTCATGTGATACGCATCGCTGCTCATGCCGAAACCGACGATTTCCGCATAAATTTTAGCGCCACGTTTTTTCGCGTGTTCATACTCTTCAATCACAATAAGGCCAGCACCGTCGCCGAGGACAAAACCGTCACGGTCTTTATCCCACGGACGGCTTGCCGCCTGCGGATTATCATTACGAGTAGACAACGCACGCGCTGCGCCAAATCCGCCCACGCCCAGCGGTGTGCTGGCTTTTTCAGCCCCACCAGCCAGCATGGCGTCAGCATCGCCATAAGCGATCATACGCGCGGCCTGGCCGATGTTATGCACGCCAGAAGTACAGGCAGTGGCAATAGAAATGCTTGGACCACGAAGGCCGAACATGATGGTCAAATGACCCGCCACCATGTTAACAATTGTGGACGGCACGAAGAACGGGCTGATCTTACGAGGACCGCCGTTCACCAACGAGGTGTGGTTATCTTCGATAAGACCGAGACCACCAATACCAGAACCGATAGCGGCACCAATACGTGTCGCGTTCTCTTCCGTCACAACAAGGCCAGAATCCTGCATGGCCTGCCAGCCTGCAACAATTCCATATTGAATGAAGGCATCCATCTTGCGCTGTTCTTTGCGCGAGATAATGTCATCACAGTTAAAATCCTTTACTAAGCCAGCAAATTTCGTTGCATAGGCGCTAGTATCGAAATGGTCGATCAGGCTGATGCCACTCTGACCGGCAAGGAGAGCTTTCCAGGTAGACTCTACGGTATTGCCGACAGGAGACAACATGCCCAGTCCGGTCACAACTACACGACGCTTAGACACGGTTGTCCTCCAGGGAGGGAAAAAAAAAGTGCCAGATAAAACTCAGGCGGTCGAGTGACCGCCTGGAGATGTTCACTTACGCCTGGTGGCCGTTGATATAATCAATGGCAGCCTGAACGGTAGTGATCTTCTCAGCTTCTTCGTCCGGAATCTCAGTATCAAACTCTTCTTCCAGAGCCATTACCAGCTCAACGGTGTCAAGAGAATCTGCGCCCAGGTCTTCAACGAAGGAAGCATTGTTGGTCACTTCTTCCTGCTTAACGCCCAGCTGTTCGCCGATAATTTTCTTAACGCGTTCTTCGATAGTGCTCATACTCTTAAATTTCCTATCAAAACTCGCTTTCGCGATGGTTTTCGTAGTGTATAAAATGTTGAAAAATTTGCAACTAAATCCCGGCAGTTCTTACCACGATTTTACGCTATTTTGCGGGTGAACCCCTCAATAACGCAAACTATTTTGCACCTGTTTATGCTCTAAAACGTGCGGTTTGCGCGGTTCCTGAGCATTTCGGGTGCATCGTGGTTAAACCATGTACATTCCGCCGTTGACGTGCAGGGTTTCACCAGAGATGTAACCTGCTTCGTCAGACGCCAGGAATGCCACCGCGCTGGCGATCTCTTTTGCATCACCAAGGCGACCCGCCGGAACTTGCGCCAGAATACCCGCACGCTGCTCGTCAGAGAGCGCACGCGTCATGTCCGTTTCAATAAAGCCCGGAGCAACAACGTTTACAGTAATCCCGCGAGACGCCACTTCACGCGCCAGCGATTTACTGAAGCCGATCAGACCCGCTTTTGCCGCAGCATAGTTGGCCTGACCTGCATTTCCCATGGTTCCAACGACAGAACCGATGGTGATGATACGCCCATGACGCTTTTTCATCATAGCGCGCAATACTGCTTTTGACAGACGGAAAACCGATGAAAGGTTGGTTTCCAGGATGTCATTCCATTCGTCATCTTTCATGCGCATTAACAGGTTGTCACGCGTGATGCCGGCATTATTCACCAGAATATCGACTTCACCAAACTCTGCGCGAATATTTCCCAGCACAGATTCGATAGATGCAGGATCGGTCACATTCAGCATTAAGCCTTTACCGTTGCTGCCCAGATATTCGCTGATGGCCTGCGCGCCATTCTCACTGGTCGCGGTACCGATCACTTTTGCACCGCGTGCAACGAGGGTTTCCGCAATCGCGCGGCCAATGCCACGGCTTGCGCCCGTTACCAGTGCGACTTTTCCTTCAAAACTCATGATATTCCTCTTTTTATTGTGCAATCGCCGCTGACAGTGCTTCCGGCTCGTTAAGCGCCGATGCGGTCAGGGTGTCAACAATACGTTTGGTCAGGCCGGTCAATACCTTGCCTGGACCGACTTCATAGAGGTGCTCAACGCCCTGTGAAGCCATAAATTCTACGCTTTTCGTCCACTGGACCGGGCTGTAGAGCTGGCGTACCAGCGCATCGCGGATGGCGTCCGGCGTGGTTTCGCACTTAACGTCGACGTTGTTGACAACGGGAACGGACGGCGCGTTAAAGGTGATATTTTTCAGCTCGGCTGCCAGTTTTTCTGCGGCGGGTTTCATCAGCGCGCAGTGAGACGGAACGCTGACAGGCAGCGGCAGTGCACGTTTGGCTCCGGCAGCTTTACAGGCCGCGCCAGCGCGCTCAACGGCGTCTTTATGCCCGGCGATAACCACCTGGCCCGGCGAGTTATAGTTCACCGGAGAGACGACTTCACCCTGCGCTGACTCTTCGCAGGCTTTAGCAATCGCCGCGTCGTCAAGGCCAATGATGGCAGACATCGCACCGGTTCCTGCGGGTACAGCTTCCTGCATAAATTTACCGCGCAGTTCAACCAGACGTACCGCGTCGGCGAAATCAATCACGCCAGCACAGACCAGCGCCGAGTATTCACCCAGGCTATGACCCGCCATCAGTTCCGGCGTTTTACCGCCCTGCTGCTGCCACGCGCGATACAGTGCAACCGAAGCGGCCAGCAGCGCAGGCTGCGTCTGCCATGTTTTATTCAGTTCTTCTGCCGGACCTTGCTGGGTCAGTGCCCACAGATCGTAGCCCAGCGCCGCAGAGGCTTCGCGGAAGGTCTCTTCAATAACCGGATGAGCAGCGGCCATATCAGCCAGCATCCCAACGGTCTGCGAGCCCTGTCCCGGAAAAACGAATGCAAATTGCGTCATGTTATTATCCTTTTTTAGAAACGAACCAGCGCCGAACCCCAGGTGAAACCGCCGCCGAAGGCTTCCAGCAGCACCAGTTGTCCTGCCTTGATGCGTCCATCGCGCACGGCTTCATCAAGCGCACAAGGCACCGAGGCCGCTGACGTGTTGCCGTGGCGGTCAAGGGTCACTACCACGTTGTCCATTGACATACCCAGCTTTTTCGCGGTCGCGCTGATAATACGCAGGTTAGCCTGATGCGGCACCAGCCAGTCCAGCTGCGAACGGTCCAGATTATTGGCTTCCAGCGTTTCATCGACGATGTGCGCCAGTTCAGTGACCGCTACCTTAAAGACCTCATTACCGGTCATCGTCAGGTAAGTAGAATTTTCCGGATGCACGCGATCGAGGTTCGGCAGCGTCAACAGTTCACCGTAGCGGCCGTCAGCGTGAAGATGGGTAGAAATAATTCCCTGTTCTTCAGACGCGCTCAGCACCACCGCACCCGCACCGTCGCCAAAGATGATGATCGTACCGCGATCGGTGGGATCGCAGGTACGTGCCAGTACGTCAGAGCCGATCACCAGCGCGTGTTTCACCGCCCCGGATTTTACATACTGGTCAGCCACGCTCAGTGCATAGGTAAAACCTGCACAGGCTGCGCCAATATCAAAAGCCGGACAGCCTTTGATCTCCAGCATGTTCTGGATCTGGCAGGCCGCGCTCGGAAACGCATGGCTTGCCGAGGTGGTGGCAACAATAATCAGTTCGATCTGTTCGGCATTAACGCCCGCCATCTCAAGCGCACGTTTTGCAGCTTCAAAGCCCATTGTAGCAACGGTCTCATTCGGCCCGGCGATACGGCGTTCACGAATACCTGTACGAGTGACAATCCACTCGTCAGACGTGTCGACCATTTTTTCCAGATCGGCGTTGGTTCGCACTTGTTCGGGCAGATAACTGCCGGTACCAATAATCTTCGTATGCATGTACGCTCAGTCACTTTTTGCTAATACAGATTCCAGGCGAGCGGCAATCCGCTGGGGGACTTGTCGCTGCACCGCCTGCACTGCCTGTTCAATCGCTACGCTAAAGGCTCGCTGATTGGCAGCACCATGACTCTTAATCACCGTGCCGCGTAATCCTAACAGACAGGCACCATTATACTGGTCGGGGTTGAGGTGACTGAATCGCCTTGTCAGGCTTTTTTGTAACCAGTGTTTTAATAACCACAGCCACCACGACCTTTTTTTACCTTCGCCCTGAGACTTCAGCAGCGAAAGAAACATCCTTACAACACCTTCCATGGTCTTTAATGTGACATTGCCTGTAAATCCGTCACAGACCATAACATCGGTTTTTCCGGTCAACAGTTCATTGGCTTCAAGATAGCCAATATAATTGATCGAGGGCACTTTTTTCAGCAGTTCGGACGCCTGGCGAATATTATCAAGTCCTTTGATTTCTTCTTCACCAATATTCAGCAACGCCACGCGAGGCTGAGTAATGCCGATGACCTCTTCCGCCAGCACCGCGCCCATAACGGCAAACTGCGCCAGCATTTTGCTGTCGCAGTCTACGTTAGCACCCAGATCGAGCACTACCGTTTTTCCCTTCTGCTGGTGAGGAAGGATAGTCACCAGCGCCGGGCGCTCAATGCCGTCAATCGGCTTGAGCAGTAATTTCGCCAGCCCCATCAGCGCACCGGTATTGCCCGCGCTGACGCAGGCTTCGGCACGTCCTTCTTTCACCAGTTCCAGCGCAATACGCATAGAACTGCCCCGGCTGTTACGCACAGCCTGAGAGGGTCGAGCATCACTGGCAATAACTGACTGCGCAGGAATAACCTGCAAACGCGAACGTTGTTCAAAGTCAGCTCTGGCAAGTAATGGCGTGATAGCGTCGGGATCGCCGACAAGGAGGAGTGTGAGTTGCGAATTAGAGTTCAGTGCCTGCAAAGCTGCAGGCACTGTCACGGAAGGGCCAAAATCGCCCCCCATGACATCTAACGCCAGGGTTAGATGAGTCAAGGTATCGTCGCTGCCCGGTTTGGTTATCCCCGTCTGCACGGGGAGTTCCTCACTAAGCTTCACCACGCTTCCACTCTTCGTCTTTCACGTCACCGCAACGGTAACGCGAAAGTCGTTGAGGATCGCGTGATTACTTAGCGATGACCTTGCGGCCACGGTAGAAACCGTCGGCAGTCATGTGGTGACGCAGGTGGGATTCACCAGACGCTTTGTCTACAGACAGGCTGGTAACTGCGGTCAGAGCGTCATGAGAGCGACGCATGCCACGTTTGGAACGGGTTGGTTTATTTTGTTGTACGGCCATGGACCTTACTCCTTAATTACGGCTTCTCCCCGCGCTCGCGGGAAACACCTATTACTTACGCTTTAAGCTGGCTAATACGGCAAATGGATTTGGTTTTTGTGCCTCTTCAGGCAGTTCGCCAAAGACCATGTCCGCGTCGGACACTTCACAGTGTTCAGAATCATGCACCGGAACTACCGGCAAGGAGAGGATGATTTCATCTTCAACCATCGCCAGCAGATCGATTTCACCGAAATCGTTAACCTCAATCGGTTCATACGCTTCCGGGAGTGCTTCAGCCTGTTCGTCGGAACGGACCGGACTGAAACAATACGTTGTGTGAACATGACGAGTAAACGGTTTCCCGCAACGCTGACATTCGAGCGTTACCGTGACCTTTGCATCGCCGTTGATGACCGCGAGGCGCTGGTTGTCGATAGCGAACGACATCGTGCATTCTACATCACTGTCCACACTGACTACAGACGCGGCAACACGCTCTGCCTGATCGGGAGCATAAATGCCCTGGTAATCGAGGCGTTTTTGAGCCGTGCGAACCGGGTCAAGAGTCAGGGGTAATTTTACCTTTTGCATAGGGCGCGCATATTAACTTTGTAACGTCATAGAGTCAAAGAAAAAGGCAACCTCAGGATGCCTTTTGCCAATAATTCGCACACATTGCGGCCTTTAGTTTAAAATGAGGTCATCTGATACGCTATATCTGAATGAAAAAATATATGACCCGTCTTATTCTTGCCTCCACTTCGCCGTGGCGGCGCATGCTGCTTGAAAAGCTTGGCCTTACCTTTGAATGTGCCGCGCCGGATACCGATGAAACGCCGATGCCCGGCGAAACGCCGCGTCATCTGGTGCTGCGTCTGGCGCAGGCTAAAGCACAGTCGCTGGCCAAGCGGTTCCCTCAGCATTTGATCATTGGTTCGGATCAGATATGCGTTCTGGACGGTGAAATAGCCGGTAAACCGTTAACCGAAGAACGCGCACGGCGGCAATTAATGCAGGCCAGTGGCAATATTGTTACTTTTTATACCGGGCTGGCGCTTTATAATTCGGCGACCGGGCATTTACAAACTGAATGTGAGCCGTTTGATGTCCATTTCCGCCATCTGAGTGAGCAGGAAATAGGCGATTATCTGCGCAGAGAAAATCCACTGCAATGCGCGGGTAGTTTTAAAAGCGAGGGGCTGGGGATCGCGCTGTTTGACAGGCTGGAGGGACGCGATCCCAATACGCTGGTGGGGCTGCCACTTATTGCGCTGTGCCAGATGCTGCGTCGTGAAGAGATGAACCCGCTGTTGGGATAAAAGAACTGCGGGTATGGAGTTGATATCCGGCAGCGGTGCACTATATGCCGGATGGCGGCTTCGCCTTATCCGGCCTACAAATAGCGGTATCGTCGGGCCTTGTACCGTGCGAATGATGGTATCGTTAAGCCTTGATCGTAGGCCCGGTAAGCGCAGCGCCACCGGGCATGACGGCTGCGGGGCTACTTCGCGTTACGTAATACCTGCAAACACCGCTTCAGCTCATCATCCAGCGGCGCTTCAATACGCAACACCTCCCCTGTGGCCGGATGGGTGAACTTCAGCGCTGCCGCGTGCAGGAACAGACGGTTAAGGCCGGTTCCCGCCAGTTGCTTGTCAAACTCACGGTCGCCGTAGCGATCGTCAAACGCAATCGGATGGCCCGCATGTAACGTATGCACGCGGATCTGGTGCGTGCGCCCGGTCACCGGGCTACAGCGCACCAGGGTGGCATGCTCGTAACGTTCTTCCACCTTGAACCGCGTTTCTGACGGTTTGCCTTCCTGATTCACTCGCACAATGCGCTCACCGCTTTGCAGAATATTTTTCAGCAGCGGAGCCTGGACAACTTTCATATGCGACTGCCACTGACCGCGTACCAGCGCCAGATAATCCTTCTGCATGCCTTTGTCGCGCAACTGCTCATGCAACGAACGCAGCGCCGAGCGCTTTTTGGCGACCAGCAGCACGCCGGAGGTGTCGCGGTCGAGACGGTGTACCAGCTCAAGGAAGCGCGCCTCCGGGCGTAACGCACGCAGACCTTCAATCACGCCAAAGCTCAGACCGCTGCCGCCGTGGACCGCCGTCCCTGACGGCTTGTTGAGCACCAGAATATGCTCGTCCTCATAAAGAATGACATCCGTCAGCGCGGCCACTTTTTGCAGGCGCGGCGAGACGGCCACTTCTTCACGTTCAGCGACGCGCACCGGAGGAATACGAATTTCGTCCCCCGCCTCCAGCTTATACTCAGGCTTGATGCGCTTCTTATTCACCCGCACCTCGCCTTTACGCAGGATGCGATAAATCATGCTCTTTGGGACCCCTTTTAACTGGGTGCGCAAAAAGTTGTCGATTCGTTGCCCCGCGTCATCAGCGGTAATGGCAATCATTTTTACGGATGGATTCTCATTTTTCATAGTCGGCGATTTTAATTAGCCATCCTCATTAGCGCCACTCATTTTTCTGTGCTTATATTTAACATCATCCGATCTCATCGGGTTTACATGATGTCGTTGTGGTTGTTATTAGAACAATCTGACCCTGACGTGTAAAAACTGTGAGTAACCGGGTGATAAAAGGTAAAAGCCAGCTTGCTATAATAAGGTTAGCAATGGAATAATGATGCGGTTTTCCGTGTTGAATCTTGTTAAGACAAGGAATTTTGCGGAATTACCAGTTTTGTCTGTCCGGTCATCAACGCAGCAATGGCGTAAGACGTATTGACCTTTCAGACAGTTAGCGGGCTACGGGTTGTAGTCCTTACCGGTAAATGGATTCGTCCCTGGAGAGTTTCCCCAGGCTGTTTCCCAGTTAATTGCGCTGTGTTTCCGTATGAAAGACAGGCAACCGACACTCTGCGCCTCTATAAGCGAGCGACAACCGTGAGGTTGGCGACGTGAACAGACACGAGGCCATCGGTCATCCCCGGAAAGGCAATACTCTGCCCGTAGCTTAGTCGTCAATGTAAGAATAATGAGTAAGTTACGATGAAAAGAATGTTAATCAACGCAACTCAGCAGGAAGAGTTGCGTGTTGCCCTTGTAGATGGGCAGCGCCTGTACGACCTGGATATCGAAAGCCCGGGCCACGAACAGAAAAAAGCGAACATCTATAAAGGTAAAATCACCCGTATTGAACCCAGTCTTGAAGCCGCGTTTGTTGACTATGGCGCTGAAAGACATGGTTTCCTTCCCCTCAAAGAGATCGCTCGCGAGTATTTCCCTGCCAGCTATAACTCTCATGGCCGCCCGAACATCAAAGATGTGTTGCGCGAAGGCCAGGAAGTCATCGTTCAAATTGATAAAGAAGAGCGCGGTAATAAAGGCGCAGCGCTGACCACCTTTATCAGTCTGGCGGGCAGCTATCTGGTGCTGATGCCGAACAACCCGCGTGCAGGTGGTATTTCACGCCGCATCGAAGGTGACGACCGTACCGAATTGAAAGAAGCGCTGGCCAGTCTTGAACTGCCGGATGGCATGGGCCTCATCGTGCGTACCGCGGGCGTTGGCAAATCTGCCGAAGCATTGCAGTGGGATCTGAGCTTCCGTCTGAAGCACTGGGAAGCGATTAAAAAAGCCGCTGACAGCCGCCCTGCCCCGTTCCTGATCCATCAGGAAAGCAACGTTATCGTTCGCGCGTTCCGTGACTATCTGCGTCAGGACATCGGCGAAATCCTCATTGATAACCCGAAAGTGATGGAGATGGCGCGTCAGCATATCTCTGCGCTGGGCCGTCCGGATTTCAGCAGCAAAATTAAACTGTACACCGGTGAAATCCCGCTGTTCAGCCATTACCAGATTGAATCGCAGATCGAATCCGCCTTCCAGCGTGAGGTGCGTCTGCCGTCCGGTGGTTCCATTGTTATCGACTCTACGGAAGCGCTGACTGCCATTGATATCAACTCTGCTCGCGCGACCCGCGGCGGCGATATCGAAGAGACCGCATTCAATACTAACCTTGAAGCGGCTGATGAAATCGCCCGCCAGCTGCGTCTGCGCGACCTCGGCGGTTTGATTGTCATCGACTATATCGATATGACCCCGGTTCGCCACCAGCGCGCGGTAGAAAACCGTCTGCGTGAAGCGGTGCGTCAGGACCGTGCGCGTATTCAGATTAGCCATATTTCTCGCTTCGGCCTGCTGGAAATGTCGCGTCAGCGTCTGAGCCCGTCGCTGGGTGAATCCAGCCATCACGTTTGCCCGCGCTGTAGCGGTACCGGCACCGTGCGTGATAACGAATCCCTGTCGCTGTCGATTCTGCGTCTGATTGAAGAAGAAGCGCTGAAAGAAAATACTCAGGAAGTGCATGCCATTGTTCCGGTGCCCATTGCCTCCTACCTGCTGAATGAAAAACGTAGCGCGGTCAATGCCATCGAAACCCGTCAGGACGGTGTGCGCTGTGTGATCGTGCCGAACGATCAGATGGAAACCCCGCACTACCACGTGCTGCGCGTGCGTAAAGGCGAAGAAACGCCGATGCTCAGCTATCTGCTGCCGAAACTGCACGAAGAAGCGATGGCGCTACCGTCTGAAGAAGACACGCCGGAGCGTAAACGTCCGGAACAGCCTGCACTGGCAACCTTTGCCATGCCGGATATTCCTCCTGCTCCGCCAGTGTCTGAAGAGACTGTCAAAGCAACCCCGGCAGCGCAACCTGCTTCTGCCGCCAGCCAGAGCGCTGAAGGCCCGGGACTGTTCTCGCGCATTATCAGCGCCTTGAAAAAAATGTTTGCCGGTGAAGAAGAGAGCAAACCTGTTGAACAACCGCCAGTGAAGGTGGAAGAGAAACAGGAACGTCCTCAGGAACGCCGTAAGCCACGTCAGAACAACCGTCGCGACCGCAACGACCGCCGTGACAACCGTAACGAACGTAACGAACGTAACGACGGCAGCGAAGCCCGTGAAACGCGCGAAGATAACCGTCGCAACCGTCGTGAAAAACCGCAGAATGCCGAAACGCGTGATGTGCGTCAGACAGCGGTAAGCGATGAGGCCGAGAAGCCAAAAGCGCGTGACGAGCAACAGCCTCGCCGTGAGCGTAACCGCCGCCGTAATGACGATAAGCGTCAGAATCAGCAGGACGTTACCGAACGCGAAGAACAGCCAGTTCAGGTAGCAGAGCAGGAAGAACGCGTTCAGACAATGCCGCGCCGTAAACAGCGCCAGTTGAATCAAAAGGTGCGTTTTGATGTGGCACCAGAAGCGACTGAAACAACTGAACAGCCAGCTGTGGTTACCGCGCAGCCTTCTGCCGTCACTGGGCACGTGCAAAACGCACCGGCTCAGCGTACCGAACTGGCAAAAATTGACCTGCCAGCGGTGGTTGAAACCTCTTCTGAGCAGCAGGATGAAAACGGTGAAAACCGCGATAACAACGGTATGCCACGTCGTTCACGCCGTTCACCGCGCCATCTGCGCGTGAGTGGTCAGCGTCGTCGTCGCTATCGTGATGAGCGTTATCCGACCCAGTCGCCAATGCCGTTGACCGTCGCCTGCGCCTCGCCAGAAATGGCCTCCGGTAAAGTGTGGATCCGCTATCCGGTTGCCCGCGCTCAGGAAAGCGAGATGGAGCAGCAGGAAGCGTCAGCACCGATTGTTGCGGAAGTTGAACAGGCAATCGTGGCCGTCATCGAAGAAGCGCAGGCGGAAGCCGCGGTAGAGGTTGCAGAACCGCAGTCTCCGGTCGCTGAACCGCAGACCCCGGCCATTGAAACGACGCATCCGGAAGTGATTGCAGCACCGGTCGACGAGCAGCCACAGCTGATTGCCGATGCCGATGAAGCAAAGGCGGAAGAAACCGCTGCGGCGGCAACGCCTGCTGAACCGGTTGCAGAAGCGCCGGTAACGGAAGAGGCACCCGTTGCACAGCCTCCTGTTGAAGCGACACCGGCAGAGGAAGAACCTGCTGCGCCAGTGGCAGAACAGCCTGCGGCACATGTCCCGGTTGCCAAACCTGCGGTTGAGTCAGAAGTAGCGGCTGAGCGAGCGGTGGTTGTTAAACCGCCAGTTGAGGCTGTTGAACCAGCACCGGTCGCTAAACCGCCAGTTGAAGCTGTCGAGCCAACGCCGGTCGTTGAGCCAGCGCTCGTTGCTAAACCAACAATCGTCGCTTCCAGCGCTGAGCTGAAGAAAGCTCGCAGCCACGCAACCGCGCCGATGACCCGCGCCCCTGCGCCGGAATATACGCCGGAAGCGCCACGTCAGAGTGACTGGGTACGCCCGTCGTTCGACTTTGACGGCAAAGGCTCAGCGGGTGGTCACAGCGCCACCCACCACGCTACGGCCGCACCAACGCGACCGCAGTCAGCGGAGTAAACTAAAAAGCCGACCTCAGGGTCGGCTTTTTTACGCCCGCTAACAACACCCCGAAAACGCCAGCCTCGTACACCTTTGCCCGGTGGCGCATTCGCTTACCGGGCCTACAATTTGCACGTAGAACGCAGCAAAATCCAGGCCTGTGCAAGCGTAGCGCCGCCAGGCATAATTTCACGGTATAACGTTTATCATCTGACGGGCTGGACGAGGGGCAACAACGGTGATGGGGATTATCGCGCTGACGATAGGGTGATGGCGAACCGCCGCATCATCACTGCCAGGCATATCGCACGTAAAAAAACGCTCCGGCGAACCGGAGCGAAATGGCGATTATTTATTTAGCTGGAACAGGGACATCCCCTGCATATCGCTGAAGGTTTTATACGACGCCTGGAGCGCTGCCTGCTGCATCATGTAAGACGAGATGGCCGAGTTCCAGTCCACGTCAACCAGATCGCTCATCTGCTGCGCCTGGGATACGCTACGATCGTCGCCCAGTGCATCCAGCGCATCCAGTTCATTAAGCTGAGTACCGAGTTCTGCACGCACGCTGAGGACGTTGTTAAGCGAGTTTTTCAGGCCACGGTTAGTCTTATCAATCGCCGCCTGTGACTGGGCCTGCGCCTCTTCATCATCCGCTACCGGTACTTTCAGGGCCGCGATGGCGCTGTCCAGCATGGAGAAAATGTTTTTCTCGGAGGCGGACCCGTCCGGCTCAGCAACGGCGTTACTGGTCAGACTGGCGAATACCTGCGTGCCAGTATGGCCGATGACCATCGAACGCGCGGCATCCACCTGCTGAGTAACGCTGGTGTTACCGCCTGAGTAGGTGCCATCCTCCTGTGAGAACGGCGCTTTATCGGTGTTATAGCCAGCAAAGATATAACGCCCGTTACCGTCAGTGGAGTTGGCCAGGTTCATGATCTGATCGCGGATCCCCTGCAAGTCCGTTGCCAGCGAGGCGCGGTCGTCATCGCTTAACGTGCCGTTTCCGGCATTGACGATTTTTTCCTGCGCGCTCTGGATCGCTTTGGTCACCTGATCGAGCGTGCTTTCTTCCAGCGAAACACGCTGAGTCGCGAAGGTACGCGCCAGACCATACTGGCTATTTTGCGCCTGCGCCTGAGAAACCACCACCGCCTGCGAGGCGGCAATCGGATCGTCTGACGGTTTGGTTACCCGTTTACCGGTGGAGATCTGCTCACCATACTTCAGCCACTCGGTCTGCGAGCTGGAGATGCCGCGCATATTTTGCTCGTACATCATTTGGGTGCTAACACGCATTGTTCAGGTCCCTTAGCGCATATTGAGAAGCGCGTCGAATAGCGTCGAGGCGGTCTGCATCACCTGCGCGTTCGCCAGATAATACTGCTGGTAACGTTGCAGGTTGCCATACTCTTCATCGAGGTTAACCCCGGAAATCGATTGCTGCTGATTGCTCAACTGCGTGACGACGTTCGTCTGGGTAGTGCTGCTGGTCTTAAGCGTTGAGGTCTTGTTACCGATGTCGCTCACCAGGGTGGCATACGCATCGTTAAAAGTTTTGCTACCGCCGACCTTTTTCGCACTCTGTAAATCCAGCAGCGCCTGGCCGTTACGGTTATCGCTTTCACCGCTTTCACTATCGTCCAGGCCCATAGCGATTTTGGCCGGATCTTTGATCGCGGTGCTCATATTAACGATGGCGTCGCTCACCGGCTTCACCGTAAAGCTGTCATCTTTTGCGGCTGTACCGCTGACGGTCACTTTCAGGCCATCAAAGCTGAGCGAGTTATCGCTTTTATCCAGCGTCGGGGTGAACGTCGTATTATCAGCAAGACGCGTCACCTGCCAGTTGCTGCCGTCATAGGTCACTTTATAGTCGGTAGCCTGCACGCTGGTGCTGTCGCTAATCGTTGCGCTAAGCGCTGCGGTACCGGTATTACGGCTGTTACTGACCACCGCCGGTTTACCGATGTTAAAGAAATCACCGCCCGCATCGCCGTTAGCATCAATACCCTGAGCATGCTGCTGATTAAAGGCATCCGCAAATGTCAGCGCCATCTGGTTAAGCGTATTGCGCGTCTGATCCAGATCCTGCGAGCGGAACGTCAGCATGCCGCCGAGCGAACCGCTGGTCAGCAGCTTCTCGGGAATTTCAATTTTACCGGCGGTCGGGTCAACATACGCCACCGTGGTGCGCGACGGATCGGCGCTGGACGGTACGGCCGCCAGCTGACGCGCCGTGGAACCCTGCACCAGCGTATAGCCGTTCGCCATCGTCACGTTATAGGTGCCGCTGTCCTGCACGCTCACTTCGACGCCGACCACTTTATTCAGCTCGGACACCAGTTGGTCGCGCTGATCCAGCAAATCATTAGGCGATGCGCCCGCGCCAACGCCGGTCAGGCGCGAAATCTGATCGTTAAGATTGGCGATCTGCTTACTGTAGTTGTTGATCTGCTCGACGCTGGAGCCGACCGCAATATTGACCTGCTTATCCTGGTCACGCAGATACTGATCGGTCACTTTAAACTGATTCACCAGCCCGTCGGCCTTGCCGATAACGGCCTGACGCGCAGAGGGATCTTCCGCGTTACTGACCAGGGTCTGCATCGAGGAGAAGAAATCTTGCAGCGTCGTTGAAAGTGTATTGGTACTGCTGGAGAGCATGTCATCGATTTTTGACATCTGCTCATAACGCGTGGTCAGCCCGGCGCTCTGGTTTTGCGCAGAACGCAGCTGGTTGGTAATGAAGGCATCATATTCGCGTTGAACACCGGTGACAGTCGCCCCGTTACCGATCCAGCCGCCCGCCCCCAGAGTGCTGTTCGCCTGGGCAAATACCGTCGTCTGACGGGTATAGCCCGCAACGTTATAGCTGGAAATGTTATTACTGACGGTATTGAGCGCGGTCTGCGCTGCGCTAAGCCCGCTCATGGCGCTGTTAATCAAACTGGACATGGAGGTTCCTTTTACACTTTCAGACATGAGTCCCGCTAACAGTTATCGGCAGGACTCCGTTGAACTTGAGACGTTTCAGAACAGATTTTCGAGAGCGTTACCGTAAGCCTTGCTGACTTTGTCAGTCATGGCCTTCATTTGTTGGATCATCCCGGTCAACTTACGGGCATAGGCCGGGTCGGTGGCATAACCGGCATTCTGCAATGCCTGCGCGCCCTGCTCTGCGCTGGAAGCGGTAGTCACTGCCGCATAGCGCGGATTGCGGGTCAGCAGCCCGACATAGTCAGAAAGCGCTTCCAGATACGAGCTATAGACGCGGAATTTGGCTTTGACCTTTTTGGCTTCGCCATTTTCAAATTCGGTGGTGGTGATTTCGGTCACCGGCCCTTTCCAGCTGGAAGTCGCCTTCACGCCAAACAGGTTAAAACTGGGCTCGCCGTTTTCACGTTTGATCTGCCGCTGTCCCCAGCCGGATTCCAGCGCCGCCTGCGCCAGAATCAGATGATGAGGAATGCCGCTCTGCTCGCTTGCCAGCCGCGCCGGAAGCGAGAGCTGTGCCAGAAAATCTTTACTGTCGCCGGAGAGCGCCGTGTCGGTGGTTTCCGGTACTTTCGGTAGCGCTTTACGCACCATCTGCGTCAGCGTCTGATTCTGATAACTGGTCACCGTTTCGAGGTCGAAGCGCATCGGCGTCTGCGCGGTTTGCTCTGACGGCTGGGATTGACCCGCCACCATTTGTTTGACCATCATCTCGGCCAGCCCCAGTCCTTTGCCGGCGGTCATCTGCTGGGCAATTTGCTGGTCGTACATGCTGGTGTAAAGCCGCGTTTGATCGCTGCCGAACAGCCCATCCTTCGGCAATGCCTCACGCATACTTTTCAGCATCATCTGGACAAACATCCCTTCGACCTGACGCGCCACCGGCTTCAGGTTCGCCTGCGGATCCTGACCGGTTTTGTTTTTCAGTTCGTTCAGCGATTGTGCATCCCATGCGGCGCTGGACAGCAGTTTGCTATCGCTTAACATCAGATGATTTCCACTTTGGCCCGCAGGCAACCGGCGCTTTGCATCGACTGTAAAATTGACATCAGCTCCATCGGCGTTGCGCCCAGCGCGTTGAGTCCGCGCACCACGCTATTCAGGTTGGCGCTGGCGTTGACGCTTTGCAGCGAGCCGCCGCTCTGGCGCAGATCGATTTGCGTTTGCGGGGTGACCACCGTCTGACCGCCGCCAAACGGCGTATCCGGCTGGCTGACATTGGCCTGACGGTTAACCGTGACCGAGAGATTCCCCTGCGCGACGGCGCAGCTATCCAGCGTCACTTCACGGTTCATAACCACCGATCCGGTACGGGAGTTGATGATCACTTTGGCATCCTGCGGCGTCACGTTGACGTTCATATTTTGAATGTCGGCCAGCGCACGCACCTGTGAGCTATTGCTTGCCGGGACCCGAACCTGCACGGTTCGCGCGTCCAGCGCGGTGGCACCATAGCCGCCGTTGCGGTTAATGGTATCCGCCACCTGCTGCGCCAGAGTGAAGTCTTCTTCATTGAGCTGAAGGTTAATGGTATTGCCGGAGCCGAACTGGGTGGGAATTTCGCGCTCGATCACCGCACCGCCGGTGATACGTCCACCGTTGAGCTGGTTAACCTGCACGCTGCTACCGCCAGCGGACGCACCCGCCCCGCCGACCAGAATATTGCCCTGCGCCAGCGCGTAAACCTGGTTATCGACCCCTTTCATCGGGGTCATCAGCAGCGTACCGCCGCGCAGGCTTTTGGCGTTACCCATTGAGGAGACGACAATATCAATCGCCTGCCCCTGACGGCCAAACGGCGGGTATTTCGCCGTCACCATCACCGCCGCCACGTTTTTCAGCTGCATGTTGGTGCCCGCTGGCACGGTAATGCCCATCTGCGAGAGCATGTTGTTCAGGCTTTGGGTGGTAAACGGGGTTTGCGTTGTCTGGTCGCCCGTACCGTCAAGCCCCACTACCAGCCCGTAGCCGATCAGCGAGTTATCCCGCACGCCCTGCACGCTGGTCAGGTCGCGAATACGTTCGGCCTGCGTCACGCCTGCCAGCAGGATCAGGGCAATACCCATCAGGGATTTAAACATAACCACCTCGCTTACATCGGCGATAAATTAAGGAAGAAACGCTGGAGCCAGCCCATATTCTGCGCTTCATTGATATAGCCGTTGCCGACATATTCGATACGCGCATCCGCCACCTGCGTTGAGGCGACGGTATTGCTGCCGCTGATGGTGCGCGGATTAACCACCCCGGAGAAGCGAATGAACTCAGTGCCCTGGTTAATGGCGATCTGTTTTTCACCCACTACATGTAAGTTGCCGTTGACCAGCACCTGATCCACCGTCACCGTCAGCGTACCGCTAAAGGTATTGCTGGCATTGGCTCCGCCTTTGCCGTTGAAGGTATTGCCGCCGGAGGTATCAACATCCGCACGGGCATTACCAAACAGCCCTTGCAGGTAACGCGGCGTAGTATCAAAGCCAAAATTGGTTTTGCCATCGCGGCTGGCGTTCGCCGACGAGCTTTTGCTGGCGCTGACGTTTTCCTGGAGCACGATAGTCAGCGTATCGCCGACGTTACGCGGGCGACGATCTTCGAAAAGCGGCTGATAGCCATAATTCACCGGCTGCGCCGACTGAAAAATGGAGCCGTTGGCCACCGGCAACGGTCCGGGAACGGGTTGTGCCGACGTTGCGCCCTGCACCAGCGGCGTTGACGGGATCAGGGCACAGCCGGTAACGGACATTGCCAGCACAGCCAGAAGTGAATAACGGTACGCCGCGTATTTTTGCATTGCCTTCATCTTTAAAATCAGAGCGCCGATGTGACAACGTCACACCGGCCGCCTCTTAGAGTTGCGTCAGTTTTTGCAGCATCTGGTCGGTCGTCGACACGGCCTTACTGTTGATTTCATAGGCGCGCTGAACCTGGATCATGCTGACCAGCTCTTCCGCCACGTTGACGTTCGAGGTCTCAACATAGCCCTGGTACAACAGCCCCGCGCCGTTCAGACCCGGCGTACTTTCATTCGGCGTGCCGGAGGATTGCGTTTCGGCATACAGATTCTCGCCGAGGCTTTCCAGGCCGCTGTCGTTCATGAAGGTGGTCAGATTAAGCTGCCCCACCTGTACCGGGGCGGCCTGTCCCTGCTGGGTGACGCTCACCACGCCGTCACGCCCGATGGTAATGCTCAGGGTATTGGCCGGAATCGTGATCGCAGGCTGAACCTGAAATCCGCCCGCTGTCACCAGTTGACCGTTCTGATCGACCTGAAACGAGCCGTCGCGGGTATAAGCCGAGGTACCATCCGGCAGCATCACCTGGAAGAAGCCCTGGCCTTTAATAGCGACGTCTTTACTGTTGTCGGTCTGCGACAGGTTACCCTGGCTATGCAGACGTTCGGTGGCGACCGGACGCACGCCGGTACCGATCTGTAAACCGGACGGCAGCGTCGTTTGCTCAGAAGACTGAGCACCCGGCTGGCGAATGGTCTGGTACAGCAAATCTTCGAAAACCGCACGCTGACGCTTAAAGCCGTTGGTGCTGACGTTCGCCAGGTTGTTGGCGATGACATCCATATTGGTCTGCTGCGCGTCGAGGCCAGTTTTGGCGATCCATAAAGAACTGTTCATAGGTATCCTGCTATTAGGTCATTGACAGCAACTGGTTAGCCCGCTGCGCGTTCTCATCCACGCTGCTGATAACCTTCATCTGCATTTCAAAACGTCGCGCGCTGGCGATCATATCGGTCATCGCCGCCACCGGTTTCACGTTACTGCCTTCCAGCACGCCGGACATGACGCGGATACCGGCATCGGCCTGAAGCGTGGCACCGCGCGTTTCCTGTGCCTGTTGCGTCAGACGGAACATGCCATCATCGCCACGCTGCACTTCGTTGCCGTCGGCTTTCACTAGCTTTAATTTTCCCACTGGCGCGATGGTGTTGGCCGGATCGCCAGGATTCAGGGCGGAAAGCGTACCGTCGGCGGCAATGGTAATTTCTGCCCCTTCCGGCACCACAATCGGACCCGCTTCGCCAATCACCGGGTGACCCTGAATGGTCAACTGGCCGGTCGGGCTGACCTGGATGTTACCGTTGCGGGTATATCCTTCGCCGCCATCGGCGGTTTGCACCGTCAGCCAGCCCTCTTCCTGCACCGCCACGTCCAGCGGACGCGAGGTGTAGTCCATCTGACCGGGCGTCATATCCGCTCCCGGCGTGGATTCAGTCACCAGCGTACGGGTATCAAGAGACAACCCGGTAACCGGCACCGCGCGCAGGGCATTTAGCTGGGCGCGAAAGCCCGGCGTGGACGCGTTAGCGAGGTTGCTGGCCGTGACCGCCTGCTGATTCATGGTCTGGCTGGCCGCGCCCATCGCGGTATATATTGCGTGATCCATTAAGCTATCCCGTCAGGCGCTTAGCGCAGGTTAACCAGCGTGTTGAGGATCTGATCCTGGGTTTTGATGGTCTGCGCGTTGGACTGATAGTTACGCTGGGCGACAATCATGTTCACCAGTTCTTTACTCAGATCGACGTTGGAGGCTTCCAGCGCGCCGTTGGTCAGCGAACCGAAGTTACCGCTGTTGGCGGTGCCCAGCAGCGCCACGCCGGAGGCCTGAGTCGCGGCCCAGATGTTATCGCCCTGAGACTCCAGACCTTCGTTATTGGCAAAGTTAGCCAGTACGATCTGTCCCAGTACCTGCGACTGTTCGTTGGAGTAGTTACCCACCACCGTGCCGTCGTCGTTAATCTGATAGCTCACCAGATCGCCCGGCTTGTAGCCGTTCTGCGAGCTGGCAACGACGTTGTTCGCGCCGGTGTTCTGCTGCATGGAATTAAAGAAGCTGAGGGCGAAGGTCGCCGGGGTTGCCCCGTTCATCGCGCCGGTAGTGACGTCGATCTGCGGCTGTGGATTGGCGTTCTCGCTCAGGGTGCCGTTGGCAGCGTAGTTGTATACGCCTTCCAGTTGACCATTACTGTCAAAGTTCATCTGCGCAGCTTTCACGACCGCCGCATCAGCCACGCTGGAATCCTGAGTCCAGACATCCCATTTGTTTTCCGCTGTCTTAACGTAATACACGTTGACGTCGTGGGCGTTACCCTGGGTATCAAAGACGGTGATCGCCGCTTTTTTATTGTAGGTGTCGGCATCGCTGGCGCTAAACGTGGTCTTCGCCGGTACCGCATCCGAGGAGTTCAGGTTGATCTGAATCGCAGCGCTGGTGGTAGTTTTGGCCGACATCAGGGTGTTAGGGATAGAAATGCCGGTCGGGTTTGCCCCCTGCTGTACGGTAGGCGGCGTGCCGGTTGCCGGATAGCCGGTCAACTGAAGCCCCTGCATGTTTACCAGATTACGGTTTTCATCCAGTTTGAACTGGCCGTTACGGCTGTAGTAAACCGAACCGTTGGTATCGACCATACGGAAAAACCCGTTCTGGCTGATAGCCACGTCCAGCCCACGGCCAGTGTTGGTCGTAGTGCCGTCGTTAAAATCCTGAGTGATGCCCGCCACTTTTACGCCCAGACCGACTTTAGAACCGGCGAACATATCGGCAAACGACGCCGTGCTCGACTTAAAGCCATAGGTGGCGGAGTTGGCGATGTTGTTGCCAATGACATCGAGGTTGGAGGCCGCAGCATTCAGGCCGCTAACCGCTTGAGAAAAGGCCATAACTTACTCCTGATAAGTAAAGAGGCTTAAATAATCTGCCGAACTTCGTCGAGTGTGGTGGTGCCGTAGGTACCCAGATCCAGCAGGCTACCGCTATCGCCACGGGTCACGCCCTGCACCAGTGCAAATTGCAGCGGTTGGGCCACCAGCTGCGTCGCGCCGTTACTGGCGGCGATGCTGACGTTATAAGAGCCTTCCGGTGCCGCAGTGCCGTCAGTTGAGGTGCCGTCCCAGCTAAAGGTATGCACCCCAGCGGTTAGCGCACCGATATCAATAGTCCGCACCACTTTGCCGCTCTTATCGGTAATGGTGGCGGTGACGGTATCCGCTGCCTGCTGAAGTTCCACGCCAAATGGGGTGGTGGTGCTATTACCGGAGAGCACGGTGGTGCCGGGGATCATCACGCCATGATCGATCAGCGTTGTGGCCTGTAAAGACTGATTATTATCAATCTGTCCGGAAATCGAGCCGAGGGTGGTATTGAGCTTTTCAATGCCGCTGACGGTACTGATTTGCGCCAGCTGGGTGGTCAGCTCGTTATTTTCCATCGGGTTGGTCGGGTCCTGATTTTTTAACTGCGCCACCAGCAGCGTTAAAAAGCTGCTTTGCAGGTCGGCGGAGCTATTACCCGTCACCGTACTGGTGCTGGTACTGGTTGTACTGACGCCAGTATTGGTTGGATCGTTTACGTTTACAGCGATAGACATGGGCGTTTCCTTTATTGTTATTGTCCGAGCGTCAGGGTTTTTAGCATCATGCTTTTAACGGTATTGAGCACTTCGACGTTGGCCTGGTAGCTGCGCGAAGCGGACATGGTGTTCACCATCTCGCCCACTACATCTACGTTAGGCATTCGCACGTAGCCCTGGGCGTTAGCCAGCGGATTCCCTGGCTCATACACCAGTTTGTCAGCGGCCTCGCTTTCAATCACGCTGGCAACTTTGACGCCGCCGGTAGCCGCTCCCGCCGCCGCATCTACCTGAAAAACCACCTGCTTTGCACGGTAAGGTTCGCCGTCCGGCCCGGTTACGCTGTCGGCGTTTGCCAGGTTACTGGCCGCCACGTTAAGCCGCTGCGACTGCGCGGTAAGCGCGGAACCAGCGATGTCGAAAATATTCAGTAACGCCATGAATTAATTCCCCTGAAGCACGCTCATCATGCTTTTAATTTGTCCGCTTAATACCGTCAGCCCGGTCTGATATTGCAGGCTGTTATCAGCAAACTGCGTCCGCTCCCGATCCATATCGACAGTGTTGCCATCCAGCGAAGGCTGATCGGGTATACGGTACATCAGGTCAACAGAAGGGGCAGATAGCGTCTGGGCAGGGATATGACGCGCCGACGTTACCGCCAGCTGCATTCCGGAGGCTTCAGGGCGTCCACGCTCCATCACTTTGTTCAGTTCACTGGCAAAATCCAGGTCACGCGCCTGATACCCTGGGGTATCCGCATTGGCAATGTTGGCCGCCAGGACTTCCTGACGCTGCGCCCGTAAGTTCAGCGCTTCCTGCTGGAAGCGTAACGCGGCGTCGAGTCTATCGAGCATATCTCCTCCGCTGATGGCAAAATTTCAGCCAGTAGCTTAATTCTCCTTACGCGCGCGTTATCGACGGAATAAACGCATAATGCGTCGCTATTTGTTGCGTTGATAGAAAGCGACAACGGGTAAAATCCTTCCATTCCTTAACCGGCTGGAGTTCGCGATGTCCGCCCTGAAAGGCACCCTCACTGCTGCCCTGCTCGTTCTGTGCCCTCTGGCACAGGCGCAGGATCTTAATGCCCAACTGTCGGCATTTTTTGCTCATCGTCTGACGGGATTCAGCGATGAAGTCGTGGTGAAGGTCAAAACGGCGAGCAACCTGCTGCCACACTGTGAGCAGCCTGCGCTGAGCGTCCAGGGCAACGGCAAACTGTGGGGCAACGTGAACGTGCTGGCCCAGTGCGGCGGCGAGAAGCGTTATATTCAGGTGCAGGTTCAGGCGACCGGAAATTATGTGGTAGCCGCCGCGCCGTTGTCCCGGGGGAGTACGCTCTCTCCCGCCAGCGTGACGCTAAAACGCGGACGTCTCGATCAGTTACCGCCGCGTACGCTGCTGGAGATGAACCAGGTGCAGGACGCGGTGGCATTACGCGATCTGGCGGCTGGCCAGCCCGTACAGCAATTTATGCTGCGCCAGTCGTGGCGGGTCAAAGCCGGACAGCGCGTGCAGGTCATTGCCAGCGGAGAGGGTTTTAGTATTAATAGTGAAGGTCAGGCGCTCAACAATGCCGCCATTGCCCAGAATGCCCGGGTGCGGATGTCCTCAGGCCAGGTAATTAGCGGCACGGTGAACGCGGATGGGAATGTTCTGATTAACCTATAATCTTTTTAAAGAAATAACGACCGTTGCCGATAATTAGCTAACAATTGATATAGATGGCAGCAGCACCATAACCTCGATGAGGACAACAGAATGAGCATTGATCGTACATCGTCCCTGAAGCCAGTGAGCACCGTTCAGCCTCGCGAAACCAGCGATCTCACTACGCCGAAAGCACGCGCGGAGAAATCCACTACCGCTAACAGCACCAGCGTCACGCTGAGTGATGCGCAGGCCAAACTGACGCAGGCGGGCAAAGATGACATCAACGTTGAACGCGTCGAAGCGCTGAAAACGGCTATTCGTAACGGCGAACTGAAGATGGATACCGGCAAAATCGCCGACGCGTTGATCCGTGAAGCACAGAGTGACTGGCAGAGTAAATAACCGTATGAGTCGTCTGCCAGAAATACTGGACCAAATGACCGTTACCCTTAATGCCCTTAAAGGCATTATGGATGCCGAGCAGCAGCAGCTTTCCGTTGGCAGCGTCAACGGCAGCGCATTACAGCGTATTACTGAGCAAAAAAGTTCGCTGCTGGCGACGCTCGATTACCTTGAAAGCCAGCGTCGGCATGAGCAGGACGCGCAGCGTAGCGCTAATGATGATGTGGCCGACCGCTGGCAGAGTATTACCGAAAAAACGCTGCAACTGCGCGAGTTGAACCAGCATAACGGCTGGCTGCTTGAAGGGCAGATCGTGCGTAACCAGCAGGCGCTTGCGGTGCTTAAGCCGCACCAGGAACCTGGCCTGTATGGGGCCGATGGTCAGGCGTCATCCGCCAGTCGCGGCGGCAAAAAAATCTCTATTTAATGGTATTGGGAGCGGCCAGCGAGGCCACTCCCCAAATCTCACTTACGCCGTCCGGCGCGCAAACTCCTTCACTTTAAAGCCCAGTACCGCAAGCGTCGCAAAGTAAGCGACGACGCCCGCCGCCACCACGCCCATCAGACGCAGGATGCGCACTGGCATCTCGCCCTGCGACCACTCCGGCATCAGATGCATCACGCCCAGCAGCACTGCCGCCATAATCACAACCGCAACAATCAGGCGCAGCAGAAAACTGCCCCAGCCCGGTTGCGGAGTAAAGATTTTTTTCTTACGCAACTGCCAGTACAACAAACTGGCATTAAGGCAGGCGGCAAGACCAATTGAGAGCGACAGCCCGGCGTGTTTCAGCGGACCGATAAACGCCAGGTTCATTACCTGGGTCATGATCAGCGTCACAATAGCGATTTTGACCGGCGTTTTGATGTCCTGACGCGAGTAAAAACCCGGAGCCAGTACCTTCACCACGATCAGCCCCATTAAGCCCACCGAGTAGGCCACCAGCGCGCGCTGGGTCATGGCGGCATCAAACGCGGTGAACTTACCGTACTGGAACAGCGAGACGGTCAGCGGCTTGGCCAGGATCCCCAGCGCCACCGCGCTCGGCAGCGCCAGCAGGAAGCACAGACGCAGCCCCCAGTCCATCAGGCGGTTGTACTCATCGTGGTTGCCGCTGGCGAAGCTTTTAGACAGCGACGGCAGCAGGATAGTCCCCAGCGCCACTCCCAGCACGCCGGAGGGAAATTCCATCAGGCGGTCAGCATAATACATCCAGGAGACCGAGCCGGAGACCAGGAAGGAGGCGAAAATGGTATTGATGATAAGCGAGATCTGGCTGACCGACACGCCGAGGATCGCCGGTCCCATCTGCTTTAACACCCGCATTGAGCCAGCATCTTTAAAATTGAGACGCGGCAACACCAGCATACCGATCTTCTTCAGGTGCGGCAGTTGATAAAACAGCTGCAACACGCCGCCGACCGTCACCGCCCACGCCAGCGCCAGGATCGGCGGATGGAAGTACGGTGCGGCAAACAGCGCAAAACCGATCATGCTGACGTTCAGAAACGTCGGCGCAAATGCCGGTACCGAGAAACGGTTCCAGGTATTAAGGATCGCCCCTGCCAGCGAGGCCAGCGAAATCAGTAAAATGTAGGGGAAGGTAATTTTTAGCAGTTGGGTGGTGAGCAGGAATTTATCGGCAGTATCCGCAAAGCCTGGTGCGGTAATGGTGATCACCCACGGCGCGGCCAGCATCCCGGCAACGGTGACAATCGCCAGCGCCAGCGTCAGCATTCCCGAAACATAGGCCACGAAAACTCGCGTAGCCTCTTCACCCTGCTTGCTTTTATATTCCGCGAGGATCGGCACAAACGCCTGAGAGAATGCCCCTTCGGCAAAAATACGCCGCAACAGGTTGGGCAATTTAAAGGCGACAAAAAAGGCGTCCGTTGCCATACCCGCACCAAAAACGCGCGCCACGATTGCATCGCGTGCAAATCCCAGCACCCGAGAGAACATGGTCATAGAGCTGACGGCAGCCAGCGATTTTAATAGGTTCATTAATGTGTTTTCCACAACACAGAGCAGAACGCCTGCGTGCAGGCGCTGGAAAAGGCGATTAGTCTACCTGGATTGCCGTGAATTACTACTGCCAGATGTTACAGCGGGTTATCCCTGTGCCCGCTCGCGCCACAATTTTTCAATGATGGACTGAGCCAGAATGGCCTGTTCGCCCGCCGTTTGCGGAACGGTCTGATTTTGCACGCACTCGATAAAATGGCGCGCGCAGTCGACGAAGCCGCGCTGTTCCAGAGTCGTCTGCCAGCCGGGAATAGCCCGGGTAACGATGCCTGCCCCCCGCTCTTCCTGCCATTCGCGCATATCGGTGATATCGATCAGCGCGCCGTCGGTCACCGCCTGTACCGCTTCGCGCTGGCTACCCGCGCGGCGATGCATACTGGTGGTGATTTGCAGTTGACGGTGGTTGAAATGGTGCTCGGCATACAGCATTTCGCCCTGTTCCGTGGTTTGCAGGGTTCCGCTTTTAAGCGCACCTTCACCGCCCGCCAGCCACAGTGCGGTATCCACCACGTGCAGATAATCGTCCAGCAGCGTAAAGCGTAAATCGTGCGGGCCGACGCTGTTGCTGCGGTGTTTGTCCATCCGCAGCGAGAACGCCGCGCCCATGTTGTCTTTCAGCTCTCGGTAGAGCGGCGAGAAACGCCGGTTGAAACCGACCATCAATGTCAGATGCTTACGCTCAGCCAGGGCGATGAGCCGCTCAGCATCTTCCAGGTTTTCCGCCAGAGGCTTATCCACGCAGACGTGAACGCCTGCGTTGAGCAGCTCACTGACCACCGCATAATGCGATGCGGTGGAGGTGTGGACAAATACGGCGTCACACTGGGCTGCCAGTTGCGGGAGTGAATCCGCACAGGGCAGACGATAACTCTCACAGATCCGCTGCGCTTTCTCTTTCGTCGGCGACCAGGCCGCCTGTAGCGTCCAGTCCGTCGCCGCGCTTAATACCGGCAGCCAGGCTTTCTGGGCGATCCCGCCCAGCCCGACCACACCAATGCGTAATTTATTGGTCACGTTTACTCTCCCAAATGCGCCAGCAGCGATTCAAGCCGCTGTTTAAGTTCAGCGACTTCGCCTTCCAGCGCGTCGACACGGGCGTAGAGATCGTCAGACGCCGCAGGGGCAGCGTCAGGCGCTGCCGTGGCGATGTCGACCTCCCCGCTAAACAGATGCATAAAACGGCTTTCGCGCCGTCCCGGCTCCCGTGCCAGCCGCACGACAAAAGGGCCATCTTCCCGGCTGGCCAGTTTTTCCAGCGCATTTTCTACTTCGTTCATATCGCTGAATTCGTGCATGCGCTGGGCGCGACTGCGCAATTCTCCCGGCGTCTGCGCGCCGCGTAACAGCAACGTGGCGATCAGCGCAACCTCCGCCGGAGACAATTTCAGATCGCCAAATTCAGAATTACAAAAACGCTGCTCGTACTTAGTCACCCGATTGCCAAAGCCACTGACGGTGCGCAGATAGTGGCGTTTCACCAGCGCATCCAGCACCTCCTGAACCTCCTGTTCGCTCAGCGACATCACCGGCTCACGGTTGGTTTTCTGATTGCAGGCGGTAACGACCGCATTAACGGACAGCGGGTACTGTTCAGGGGTAGTCACCTGCTTTTCCAGCAGACAACCGATAACGCGCGCTTCCGTTACGGTTAACGTATATTTCATTTTTTTCTCCTTATCGACCGGCGGTCCATTGCGGGGTAGTCAGTGCCGTCAGTACATGATCGCGCCACTCGCCGTTAATTAACAGATAGTCTTTGGCGTAACCCTCTTTCTCAAAACCCAGCCGTGCCAGCAGTCCGCCGCTGCGCTGATTATGCGGCATGTAATTCGCCATGATGCGATGAATATGCTGGGTCCGCTGCATATAGCGGATGGCGGCGGTAAGCGCCTCGAACATCAGCCCCTGCCCCTGCCATTTCTGGCCGATGGAGTAGCCGAGATAGCAGGCGTGGAACGATCCGCGAACCACGTTAGAAAAGTTAGCTACGCCGATAATCTCTTTTTCTTCCGGGTCGAGCAGCGCAAAATAAAACGCCGTGCCCTGTTTGTGGAATTCGTTAATCATGCCAAGCCGCGCCTGCCAGCCTGAGGGATAACAGTGGCTGTCATCGCGCACCGGCTCCCAGGGTTTTAAAAACTGTCGATTCTGCGCGTAATACTCCGCCAGCCGCCAGGCATCACGGTCGTGAACCAGACGCACGACCAGCCGGTCCGTGGTCAGGCGTACTTTCGGCACGTTACTGCGATAGCCAAACATGTAGACTCCTTCACTTACTTCTTGCCCTGGTCACTTCACTATACCTGCCCACAGGGCTGGTGTGAAAACAACAACATACCATTTTCTGCGCCAGGTCCCTTTTTCGATAAAAGGTATCAATCAAAGCGGCCGTTTGATTAAAAAATATCGTCGCGCAAAAGGTGGGAAAAATGGTGGACGGGCCGCAAAATAGGCGGGTACTCGCCTTTTTGTTTCCCGGAGGGGAAATGTCCCGTATCTCGCAGGCACGGAGCCTGGGTAAATATTTCCTGCTGATAGATAACATGCTGGTCGTGCTCGGCTTTTTCGTGGTCTTTCCGCTGATTTCGATTCGCTTTGTCGATCAAATGGGCTGGGCCGCATTGATGGTCGGTATTGCTCTCGGTTTGCGCCAGCTTATCCAGCAGGGTCTCGGTATTTTTGGCGGAGCCATTGCCGACCGCTTTGGCGCGAAACCCATGATTGTCACCGGAATGCTGATGCGCGCCGCCGGTTTTGCCACCATGGCAATCGCGCAGGAGCCGTGGATGCTGTGGCTTTCCTGCCTGCTTTCGGGCCTTGGCGGCACGTTGTTCGACCCGCCGCGCTCGGCGCTGGTGGTGAAATTAGTTCGACCGCATCAGCGTGGTCGCTTTTTCTCACTACTCATGATGCAGGACAGCGCAGGCGCGGTGATTGGTGCCCTGCTGGGCAGCTGGCTTTTACAGTACAACTTTAGTCTGGTGTGCAGCGTCGGCGCGGTGCTGTTTATTGCCTGCGCCGCGTTTAATGCCTGGTATCTTCCTGCCTGGAAGCTGTCAACGGTGAAGGTGCCGGTGCGTGAAGGGCTTGCTCGCGTGCTGCGTGACAAGCGTTTTGTCACCTATGTTCTGACCCTGACCGGTTACTATATGCTGGCCGTGCAGGTGATGCTGATGCTACCGATTATGGTCAACGACATTGCCGGCACCCCGTCGGCGGTTAAGTGGATGTATGCGATTGAAGCCACGCTGTCGCTTAGCCTGCTTTACCCCCTGGCGCGCTGGAGCGAAAAACGGTTTCGTCTTGAACATCGCTTAATGGCAGGCCTGCTGATCATGACGCTCAGTATGCTGCCCATCGGGCTGGTGGGCAGCCTGCAACAGCTTTTCTCGCTGATCTGCACCTTCTACATTGGCTCGATTATCGCTGAACCGGCGCGCGAAACGCTGAGTGCCGAGCTGGCGGATGCCCGCGCACGCGGTAGCTATATGGGCTTCAGCCGTCTGGGATTAGCCTTTGGCGGCGCACTGGGCTACGCCGGCGGCGGCTGGCTGTTTGACGCCGGCAAAGCCTCCGGCCAGGCCGAGCTTCCCTGGTTTATGCTGGCGATGATTGGCCTGATGACGCTGCTGGCCCTGTGGTGGCAATTCAGCCAGAAACGCGCCGCGCCGGGTATGCTGGAGCCGTGGACCTGATTTGATTAGCCTCTGTTTCTCTTCCATACTGAAGGTCTGGACGGTAATACCTGGAGGAGAAACGTGAAGCTTTATATTTACGACCACTGCCCTTACTGTGTAAAAGCCCGAATGATCTTCGGCCTCAAAAATATCCCTGTTGAGCTGAACACATTGCTCAGCGACGACGAGGCAACGCCGGTCAGAATGATCGGTCAGAAGATGGCTCCTATCCTGCAAAAAGATGACAGCCGTTACCTGCCGGAAAGCCTCGACATCGTGCATTACGTCGATAACGTTGACCGAAAACCGCTGCTGACCGGCGATCGCAACCCTGCTATTGAAGAGTGGCTGCGTAAAGTGAACGGCTACGCTAACCGTTTGCTGATCCCGCGTTTTGCGAAATCACCGTTTGATGAATTTTCCACCCCGGAAGCACGTCGTTATTTCACGGAGAAAAAAGAGGCCCAGCTGGGCAGCTTTGCCGATCACCTTGCCCATTCCGCCGGGCTTATTAAGAATATCAGCGACGATCTGCGCATTCTGGATAAACACATTGTGAAACCCAACGCGGTGAACGGTGAGCTTTCGGAAGATGACATTCACCTGTTTCCGCTGTTGCGTAATCTGACCATCGTCGCCGGGATTAACTGGCCGACCCGGGTTGCTGATTATCGCGACAACATGGCGAAACAGACACAAATCAATCTGCTCTCTTCTATCGCGTCGTAACCATCTGGCGGACGGACGTCCGTCCGCCAGTACTTTTAAGCCTTTTCCTCTGTTAATTTCTGTGCTGACAGTACATGCTGCCTGTGTCAGGATAGATGACAGGCATGATGCAGAGGAAACCCATGAAGAAGATTGTTGTTGCCGCCGCGCTGATCGTCAGCGGCCTGATCGTCGGATGTAACCAGCTTACCCAGTACACCGTCAGTGAGTCGGAAATTAATCAGGCGCTACAAAAACGGAATAATTTCTCCAAAGACATTGGCCTGCCGGGCGTGGCTGACGCACATATTGTCCTGAACAACCTCACCAGCGCCATTGGCCGTGAAGAGGCGGATAAAGTGACGCTGAGCGGCGATGCGTTGCTGGATATGAACTCCCTGTTCGGTAGCCAGAAAGCCACGATTACCCTGAAGCTGAAAGCGCTCCCCGCCTTTAACAAAGAGCAGGGCGCGATCTACTTGCAGGAAATGGAAGTGGTGGATGCTGACGTGAAGCCAGACAAAATGCAGCCGGTGGTGCAAACCCTGCTCCCTTATTTGAATCAGTCACTGCGCAACTACTTTAACCATCAGCCGGCTTATATGCTGAAAGATGACGGTGGAAAAGGCGAAGCACTGGCTAAAAAATACGCTAAAGGCATTGAAGTGAAGCCGGGTGAAATCGTCATTCCTTTCACCGATTGATCGTTTTGCTGGCCTCCCGCGCAAGCCTGCAAGGTGCTCCCTCTGGCTTGCGTAATACAATAAAAGAGTGCAAACGAAAACGTTTCCGCCTATTCTTAGTGCCCGGCAAGAAACAGCCCTGATACCCGCCGGAGCGCTCTAATGACTGATCAACCGCAAGTACTCAAAATCCGCCGCCCTGACGACTGGCATCTCCATCTGCGTGATGGGGAAATGCTGAAAACCGTCGTCCCTTATACCAGCGAAATTTATGGCCGTGCGATTGTCATGCCCAATCTGGCACCGCCTGTCGTGACGGTAGATGCCGCGATAGCCTACCGTCGGCGCATTCTGGATGCCGTCCCTGCCGGACATACTTTTACGCCACTGATGACCTGTTACCTGACCGATTCGCTGGATCCGGCAGAACTGGAGCGCGGTTTTAACGAGGGTGTCTTTACCGCCGCCAAACTTTATCCGGCCAATGCCACCACCAACTCAAGCCACGGCGTGACCAGTATTGATGCCATTATGCCGGTGCTGGAGCGCATGGAAAAGCTGGGTATGCCGCTGCTGGTGCATGGCGAGGTCACCCACGCGGATATTGATATTTTTGATCGTGAAGCGCGGTTTATTGAGACCGTTATGGAACCGTTGCGCCAGCGCTTGCCGGGGCTGAAAGTGGTATTTGAGCATATCACTACCAAAGACGCGGCGGATTACGTGCGTGAAGGCAATGAGCGGCTGGCGGCGACCATCACCCCGCAGCATTTAATGTTTAACCGTAATCATATGCTGGTTGGCGGCGTGCGGCCTCATCTTTACTGTCTGCCGATCCTCAAGCGCAACGTTCACCAGCAGGCGCTACGTGAGCTGGTCGCCAGCGGCTTTGACCGCGTTTTTCTCGGCACTGACTCCGCCCCGCATGCGCGTCATCGTAAAGAAGCCAGCTGTGGCTGCGCGGGCTGTTTCAATGCCCCTACCGCGCTTGCCAGTTATGCGTCCGTGTTTGAGGAGATGAATGCGCTGAAGCACCTGGAAGCGTTCAGCTCGCTTAACGGTCCACGCTTCTATCAATTGCCGGTGAACGACACGTTTGTTGAGCTGGTTCGCCAGGAGAGCCAGGTCGCCGAGTCTATCGCCCTGGCTGACGATACGCTGATTCCGTTCCTTGCGGGCGAAACCGTGCGCTGGACGCTGGTAAAATAATTTGAAGCCCCCTGTTGTAAGTTAATGCGCTAAACTGTATAAATATACAGTGCATTACACAGGGGGCAATTATGCGTATTGAAGTCACTATCGCCAGAACCACATCCTTACCGCCCGGTGCGCTGGACGCTCTTGCGGGCGAACTGTCCCGGCGGGTTCTCACTCATTTTCCTGACTGTGACGGTAACGTCAGCGTGCGTTATGCTGCTGCCAATAACCTCTCCGTGTTTGGTGGGCTTAAAGAAGACAAAGATCGCATCAGTGAAATTCTCCAGGAGACCTGGGAAAGCGCTGACGACTGGTTCATTACCGATTAATTTTTGCTCCCTCATTGTGCATGTTTGCCGGGTCGCCCCGGCTTTTTTTCATCTTTTTCCTGCTGGTTTTTTAGTCACTTTCTTATTGATCGTAATACTTAATAAAAATTAAAGAACAATCCCGCGCTTAATCGTTCAAAAAAGACACACCATGAAAAAATATTCCAGCGCAAATATATTTATTGGAACATTTTATCTTTTTATTGATATACTTAAGTTGCTTCAAAAAAAGACGCATTGAACCCAGCAGGTATCGTTTTTTCACGCTTACAAAGGGGTCATGATGGAAAAAAATAATGAAGTCATCCAGACCCATCCCCTTGTTGGATGGGACATCAGCACCGTAGACAGCTACGATGCGCTGATGCTGCGTTTACATTACCAGACCCCCAATCAGCCCGAGACCGAAGATGCAGAGATCGGTCAGACACTATGGCTGACAACTGATGTTGCACGTCAGTTTATTTCTATTTTAGAAGCAGGTATCGCTAAAATTGAATCCGGCGACTACCAGGAAAATGAGTATCGCAGGCATTAATATCACCCAGATTAATGCTGTACATTCACTCAAAAGGCACCCACAGGGTGCCTTTCTTATTTGCGCTACATCTTAAAAAACGTATGCTACCTGTTGTTAATTAATCTCATTCTACGGGAGCGCGATGCAATACGATCTGGTAATTATTGGCAGTGGCTCCGTCGGGGCGGCGGCGGGCTATTATGCTTCACGCGCCGGGCTGAACGTACTTATGACCGATGCCCATCTGCCTCCGCATAAGGAAGGCAGTCACCACGGCGATACGCGGCTTATGCGTCATGCCTATGGTGAAGGTGAAAAATACGTCCCGCTGGTGCTGCGTGCGCAGGCGCTGTGGGAGACATTTGCCGCGGAAAGCGGCGAGGCGGTATTCGAACGCACCGGGGTCATTAACCTGGGTCCGGCAGATTCCCCTTTTCTGGCGAACGTCGCCAGCAGCGCTCAGCGCTGGCAACTGGCGACAGAGCAGCTTGATGCCACCGCCATCATGACGCGCTGGCCGGAAATTCGCGTGCCGGAAAATTATATCGGCATTTTTGAGGCCAATTCAGGCGTACTGCGCAGCGAACTGGCGATTAAAACCTGGGTGCAGCAGGCGCGCGAAGCGGGATGCGCGCAGTTGTTCAACTGCCCGGTGACGGCTATTCATCATCATGACGCCGGCGTCACGATTGCCACTGCCGATGGCGAGTACCATGCCCGTAAAGCGCTCATTAGCGCCGGTACCTGGGTGACGAAACTGGTGCCGTCGCTGCCGCTGCAACCGGTACGTAAGATTTTCGCCTGGCACCAGGCCGACGGGCGCTACAGCAGCAAAAATCACTTCCCGGCGTTCACCGGCGAGCTGCCTGATGGCGATCAGTTTTACGGTTTCCCGGCCGAGGATAACGCCCTCAAAATAGGCAAACACAACGGTGGGCAGGTCATTCATTCCCCACAAGAACGTAAACCTTTTGGCACCATCGGAAGCGACGGCGCTGAGTCATTTTCGTTCCTGCGACAGATCCTGCCGGGCATCGGCGGATGCCTGCATGGTGAAGCCTGTACCTATGATAATTCGCCGGACGAGGATTTCATTATCGATACTCTTCCCGGTCATTTGAATACGCTGTTAATCACCGGCCTTAGCGGCCACGGCTTTAAATTTGCCCCGGCGCTGGGTGTAATTGCCGTACAGTTTGCTAAAGGCGAATCCAGCGAATTTGATTTATCGCCTTTCTCCCTCGCCCGCTTTCAACATTAATCCGGTTGCGGTCTTTGTGGCCGCAGCTTATTTTCTGGGTTTTCATCCTGGCGAATACGTTATTTACTTAGCAGCCTTACTTTGCGCAGTATTGTATTAGTGACGCGAATTTTACTGACAAAAGCTGACACAGATTGATAAAAATATAAAATTAGCTATAAAAATTTGAATGATAGCTTAGATTAAAAAGCCTGCCAACTCGACATCAAGCCGCTGAAAACGCGAACATCCTGAACTAAAAACTTACTTTTATTCAATATTACTGAATAAGTTAAAATAGTTATAAAATTATGCTAATTTGATGTTGCAATATAGTTTATCGCCCATCATTGTAAGCACTCTTAATTCAGTTACGAGATACCGGGTATGAACCTGCGTAATTCCTCACATCGCTACGGATTTGTTTCAATTGCGTTGCACTGGCTGGTGGCTATCGCGGTCTATGGAATGTTTGCCCTGGGACTGTGGATGGTCACGCTCAGCTACTACGACGGCTGGTATCACAAAGCGCCTGAGTTGCATAAAAGCATCGGTATTATATTGATGCTTACGCTGGTGGTTCGCCTGATCTGGCGCACCGTTTCCCCGACTCCGGCAGCCTTGAGCCACTACTCAAAACTTACTCGCATCAGCGCAGTGCTGGCCCATATTGCGCTTTACCTGCTGCTGTTTGCCATCGTGATTAGCGGTTATCTGATCTCCACGGCTGACGGTCAACCGATCAGCGTCTTTGGCCTTTTCGACGTTCCTGCCACGCTGACCGACGCGGGCGTACAGGCCGATCTGGCGGGCAATCTGCATTTATGGCTGGCATGGAGCGTGGTGGTCCTGTCCGTCCTGCACGCGCTTGCCGCCCTCAAACACCATTTCATCGATAAAGACGATACCCTGCGCCGCATGCTGGGAAAATCGTCCCCTGACTCTGGAGCGTAATATGAAAAAAAGCCTGCAAGGATTGTTACTGGGAAGTCTGCTGCTGACCGCTGGTTCAGCCATTGCCGCAGATTATAAAATTGATAAAGAAGGCCAGCACGCCTTCGTCAATTTCCGCATTCAGCATCTCGGTTATAGCTGGCTGTACGGCACCTTCCGCGACTTCGACGGTACGTTTACTTTTGATGAGAAGAACCCGTCTGCCGATAAAGTTAACGTGACGCTGAATACCAACAGCGTGGATACCAACCATGCAGAGCGCGATAAACATCTGCGCAGCGCCGATTTTCTGAATGCGGCAAAATTCCCGCAGGCGACATTTAAATCGACCGCGGTTAAAGCCGACGGCGATGCGCTGGATGTGACCGGTGATTTGACGCTGAACGGGGTGACTAAACCCGTGACGCTGAAGGCGAAGATGATCGGTCAGGGTGACGATCCATGGGGCGGCAAACGCGCCGGTTTTGAGGCGGCAGGTAAAATCAGCCTGAAAGAGTTTAATATTAAGACCGATCTCGGCCCGGCATCGCAGGATGTAGAGCTGATTATTTCGGTGGAAGGCGTACAGCAGAAGTAATGATTAGCCCGGCAGTTCAGGCTGCCGGGCTACGTGTTATTCCGGGTCGGGAATACCCAGTTTAGTGTTCAGACGCCCCCGGGACTTATTGAAGATCTTATTACCGTTTTCACGCCCCGCGCGTAGCTGGCGCTGTTGCTCTTCAGGCAATGCCCTCTCCGTCTGGCACGCTTCACTGCAACATCCGGAATACTTTTCTGTACAGCTCGGGCACTGAATAAACAGCAGATGGCACCCGTCGTTCAGGCAGTTGGTATGGCTGTCACAGGGCGCGCCGCACTGGTGGCAATGGGCAATGATATCATCGGAAATGCGCTCGCCCATCCGCTCGTCAAAGACAAAGTTTTTACCGATAAACCGTACCGGCAATCCCTGTTCACGCGCCCGGCGCGCGTATTCAATAATGCCACCTTCAATGTGCGAGACTTTGTTAAAACCGTTATGTTTCATCCAGGCGCTGGCTTTTTCGCAGCGGATCCCGCCGGTGCAATACATGACAATTTTTTTGTCTTTATGCTCCTGCATCATTTCCACCGCTTTCGGCAACTGCTCACGGAAGGTATCAGCAGGGATTTCCAGCGCGTTTTCAAAGTGCCCCACTTCATATTCGTAGTGGTTGCGCATATCGATAAACAGGGCGTCCGGATCGTCGAGCAGGGCGTTAACTTCGGCGGCTTTAAGGTAGTCACCGACATCGCTGGCATCAAAACTGGCGTCTTCAATTCCGTCGGCGACAATACGTTCGCGCACTTTCAGGCGCAGCACCCAGAATGATTTACCGTCATCGTCGAGGGCAATATTAAGGCGCAGCCCCTGAAGCGCAGGATCGACATTCTCCAGCAGCGCCCGCAGCGCGTCGGTTTTGCTTTGCGGAATACTGATTTGGGCATTAATCCCTTCGTGCGCCAGGTAAATACGGCCAAAGACGTTGAGCTCAGTCAGGGCAGTATACAGCGCGTCGCGCGTCGCTTTGGGATCGGCAATGGTGAAATATTTATAGAATGAGATCGTCGTGCGCGGTTCGGTCTCGGCCAGCATCCGCGCCTTCAGTTCTTCATTCGAAATGCGGTTGTGTAACACTGGCATGGTGTACGTTCCTGCAATCATGAATAAAAAAGATAAGCGGGCGGCATCATATAGCAATAACTGTCAATTTACATCCCCACATTTTTAGCTACATTTGCATCATCTACAAAACTTACAATCCACAACTGCTGTTTTACTACTCACTTCGTCGCGTAAAATGTTGGCATCAGATAAAAAAGTGCGACAATAGAGCCAGTTGTAAATTTAATTACAGGAATGACATGACGCATTTACCAAAATTCACCGTGGCGCTGCTTCATCCGCGATACTGGTTAACCTGGCTGGGCATTGGCATGTTATGGCTGGTCGTGCAGCTACCCTACCCGGTTCTTTATCGCCTTGGACATGGTCTTGGTCATCTGGCACAACGCGTTATGAAACGTCGGGTAAAAATTGCCGCGCGTAATCTGGAGCTCTGTTTTCCTGAGATGAGCCAGACGCAGCGCGACGAGATGGTGCATAAAAATTTCGAATCTGTTGGCATGGGCTTGCTTGAGACCGGCATGGCCTGGTTCTGGTCGGATCGCCGGATGGCACGCTGGACCGAGGAGCGCGGCATGGATGCGATTAAGGAGCAAATCGCGCAGGGTCGCGGGATCTTACTGATCGGCGTCCATTTTCTGACCCTGGAAATGGGCGCGCGTATTTTTGGCATGCATCTTCCGGGCATTGGCGTTTATCGTCCTAATGATAACCCGGTGCTGGACTGGTTGCAGACCTGGGGGCGGATGCGCTCCAATAAAGATATGATCGACCGCAAAGACGTAAAAGGCATGATCCGCGCGCTGAAAAACTGCGATGTAATTTGGTATGCTCCCGATCATGATTACGGCCCGCGCACCAGCGTGTTCGTGCCGTTTTTTGCGGTAGAGCAGGCAGCGTCTACTTCCGGGACCTGGATGCTGGCCCGCACCTCCAAAGCCTGCATTGCGCCGTTCGTGCCGCGTCGTAAACCCGATGGCAAAGGTTATGAACTTATCGCGCTTGAGCCGGAATGCGATCCCCCTCTGGATAGCGCCGAAACGACCGCCGCGTGGATGAACAAGATCGTCGAGAAGTGCATCATGATGGCCCCCGAGCAGTATATGTGGCTGCATCGTCGTTTTAAAACGCGTCCTCAGGGTGTGCCTTCCCGTTATTGATGCCGGGATGCCAGGCTTTTACCCGACCTGCCCGGCGGCGCAAGCTTGCCGGGCCTGCGCTCAATCCACCCGCCAGCCCCCATTCTAAGCTTTAAAAGCTATCCCGTTTGCAGCTCCCCGTGGCCGGGCGCATAATTAGCGGGCTTATCATATTTTTAGCTAAACTTAGTTTATTCTGTGCTGCATTGCGGGAGCCTATGGCCTCTTCAGATACCCCGATCAACTGGAAACGTAATCTTACGGTCACCTGGTTTGGCTGTTTTTTAACGGGTGCCGCGTTTAGCCTGGTCATGCCCTTCCTGCCACTCTACGTCGAACAACTCGGCATCACCGATCACAGCGCACTGAATATGTGGTCGGGACTGGTCTTCAGTATCACCTTCCTGTTCTCCGCCTTTGCCTCGCCGCTGTGGGGTGGCCTCGCCGACCGTAAAGGACGCAAAATTATGCTGCTGCGTTCTGCCCTCGGCATGGCGATAGTAATGATGCTGATGGGAATGGCGCAAAACATCTGGCAGTTTTTGATCCTGCGGGCGCTGCTCGGGCTGCTCGGCGGCTTCATCCCGAATGCGAACGCGCTGATAGCCACGCAAATCCCTCGTAATAAAAGCGGCTGGGCGCTGGGCACACTTTCCACGGGGGCGGTCAGCGGCGCGCTGTTAGGCCCTCTGGTGGGCGGCCTGCTCGCCGACAGCTACGGCCTGCGCCCGGTGTTCTTTATGACCGCTGGCGTGCTGTTTTTGTGTTTCCTGCTCACGCTGTTTTGTATTCACGAACAATTTGTCCCGGTAGCGAAAAAAGAGATGCTCAATGCCCGCCAGGTCATTGCCTCACTGAAAAGCCCCCGGCTGGTGCTGAGTCTGTTTATCACCACCCTGATTATTCAGGTCGCTACCGGTTCCATTGCGCCAATTCTGACGCTTTACGTGCGCGAGCTGGCAGGCAACGTCAGCAACATCGCGTTTATCAGCGGGATGATCGCCTCTGTGCCCGGCGTGGCGGCGCTGTTAAGCGCTCCCCGTTTAGGTAAATTGGGTGATCGCATCGGCCCGGAGAAAATCCTGATTGCGGCACTCGTCGTTTCGGTACTGCTGTTGATCCCGATGTCATTTGTGCAAACGCCGCTCCAGCTCGGTATTTTACGCTTTCTGCTCGGTGCCGCCGATGGCGCGCTGTTGCCCGCCGTACAAACGCTGCTGGTGTATAACTCCACCAATCAAATCGCCGGGCGTATTTTTAGCTATAACCAGTCATTCCGCGATATCGGCAACGTCACCGGTCCGCTGATTGGTGCGGCCGTATCCGCCAGCTATGGCTTCCGTGCTGTCTTCCTGGTGACCGCTGGCGTGGTGTTATTTAACGTTATCTACTCGACCTTCAGTCTGCGTCGCCGACGTCCTGCCCGGGCACCTGAACAACCGGTTGATTAAGCGGGTTTTTCGCCAGGTCATACGCGATGTGGATGATTTTTTGCTGTTCAACCTTGCACTGGCCAATATTCAGCTATTCTTTCCCTGAACAACACGTCGAATCACAGGGAGATACCAATGACTATGTATGCCACACTCGAAGAAGCCATTGATGCGGCGCGCGAAGAGTTTCTTGCCAATACCCCCGGTGTTGAAGAGGAAGAGGCCAACATTCAGCAGTTAAGCATCCAGAAGTATGTGTTACAGGATGGCGACATCATGTGGCAAGCCGAATTCTTCGCCGAGGAGGGTGAGAACGGTGAATGTCTGCCTGTCCTCAGTGGAGAGGCAGCGCAAAGCGTATTCGACGACGACTATGACGAAATCGAACTTCGTCAGGAGTGGCTGGAAGAAAATACGCTGCATGAGTGGGATGACGGCGAGTTTCAGCTCGCGCCGCCGCTGGATACCGAAGAAGGCCAGGCAGCGGCTGACGAATGGGATATTCGTGATTAACGTCTAACCTTGCCGCCGATCACGGGCCTGTTATTCATAGGGCCCGTGACTGGCATCCAGCGGTAATAGCAGCGTATCAAAAATTAGAGAAAACGGCAGATCCAGAACGGTCAGCCAGCGCCAGCTGGAATCACGCACGTCCCACTGCACGCCAGGATAATACTGATTACCATGCCCCTGTCCGGGAATGGTACGGCTGATAACACTGCCGCAGCCGCACAGCATTATCGACATCGCTACGACCAGTACCATTCTCATGATTTTCCCCTGCCCTAAAAAAATACCGGCCTGAGGCCGGTATTGAACGGATAACAGTATCTATGGTTTGGTGCCTTGTAATGCCGGGTGACGCTTCGCTTACCCGGCCTACGCACCATAGTGCTGTGTTTACCCTGCCTTAACTGGATGATTTTATCTTCAGCGCCAGCGGGTTTAGCGCCAGTTGCTGATACGAACTCACCCATGAAGAGTAGCGTTCTGGCGAACTCCACACGCGGTAATGCAGCCGTGACATCGTCACCGGATCGCTCAGCAGCACCAGACGACGGTCGCGGCTAAGTTTTTCCGGCGTCTCGTTCAGCGCCTGCTCAACATGGCGGTCGCGGGCAATTTCAAGGATGTTCCCCTTACCGTGACGCCCTGTCGCCATCGCCGTGGCTAGTGCGTTGAAGGACGGGTTGAATACCGCATGCATAAAGCCATCTTTCAGCGAGCGCTGGATATTCAGCTCCAGGAAGCGGTCGGTATCGATCAGCACCTGCGGCGGTGAGTACTCTTCCGGGATCAGGAACAGTTTCCAGCGCTTAGTGCGTAGCCCCACCGTCGAACGGCTGGAAATGACCGAAACAAACGGCGAGAGGATCAGCGAGAAAACGATCGGTGCCAGCCAGAACAGAAAACGCAGGTCCAGCCAGGCCATACCTACTGCCCACACCAAACCGAGCAGCATTTGCGAGCCATGACGCTTAAACGCTTCTACCCATGAGGTTGAGTCATCATCACGCTGCGGTGAATTCCAGACCACTTCCCAGCCGAGGAACGCGCTGACCACGAAGACGGTGTGGAACAGCATACGGACCGGAGCCAGCAGCACTGAGAACAGCACTTCCAGCAGCAGGGAGAGCGTGACGCGAATAAAACCGCCGTACTCTTTCGGCCCTTTACACCACACCAGAATGATACTGAGCAGTTTCGGCAGGAACAGCAGTACCATCGTCGACGCAAACAGCGCAATCGCCAGCTCCGGACGCCACTGCGGCCATACCGGGAACAGCTGACGCGGCTGAAGGAAATATTGCGGCTCCGTCAGGGCGTGTACCACCTGCAAGGCCGTCGAAAGCGCGAGGAACATAAACCACAGCGGCGCGGAGAGATAGGACATGACGCCGGTTAAGAATACCGCACGGTGAACCGGGTGCATCCCTTTCACCAGGAACAGGCGGAAGTTCATCAGGTTGCCGTGACACCAGCGACGGTCGCGTTTCAGCTCGTCCAGCAGGTTTGGCGGCAACTCTTCATAAGAGCCCGGCAGATCGTAGGCAATCCACACGCCCCAGCCCGCACGGCGCATCAGCGCGGCTTCCACGAAGTCATGCGACAGAATCGATCCGGCAAAAGAGCCCTCGCCCGGCAGCGGTGCCAGCGCACAGTGCTCAATGAACGGCTTCACGCGAATAATGGCGTTATGCCCCCAGTAGTGCGATTCACCCAGCTGCCAGAAGTGCAGACCGGCGGTAAACAGCGGACCGTAGACGCGAGTGGCAAATTGCTGGCAGCGCGCGTATAGCGTGTCCATGCCGGAGGCTTTCGGCGACGACTGGATGATACCCGCGTTAGGATTCGCTTCCATCAGACGCACGAGACCGGTCAGACATTCCCCCGTCATCACCGAGTCCGCATCCAGCACCACCATATAGCTGTACTGGCTGCCCCAGCGGCGGCAGAAGTCGTCAATGTTACCGCTTTTGCGCTTCACGCGGCGGCGACGACGGCGATAGAAGATCTGCCCTTCGCCCTGCACTTCCGCGATAAGCTCCATCCAGGCTTTCTGCTCGGAAACGCAGATATCCGGATTGTAGCTGTCGCTGAGGATGTAAACGTCAAAGTGCTGCTGCTGACCCGTGGCTTTCACCGACTCCCAGGTTGCCCGTAGTCCGGCGAAAACACGATCCACATCTTCGTTGCAGATTGGCATGATCAGCGCCGTACGGTGCTCGGGATTGAGCGGCTCATTGCCGGTCGTTGAGGCGGATATACTGTATTTATCCTTCCCGATAAGCAGTTGCAGAAAGCCCATCAGCGCGGTCCAGAAGCCCGCAGAGACCCAGCAGAACAGCACCGCAAACAGGATCAGGATCCCGGTTTGCAGGATATACGGCAGAAGCTGCATGAAGGAGACCAGTAAATCCTGACCCATCATGTCGCCCGGATTGATCAGCGCCCAGCCCTGGTATGGCAGGATGGTTTTCATATACCAGGTTGCCACTACGGTTTGCGCCAGCGTTAACACCAGCAGAATATAGCGACGAATCGTCCCCATCAAACGCCACTGTTGTTCGCTGACCTGCTGCTCTTTGGTCAGACGGGAAAGATAACGCGGCTGTTTTTCACGACCGCGCAGGCGGTCCCAGAAACGGCCAACCGGGTTGGTACGCCACGGGTCGGGAAACATTGAGGAACGCTTCGCCTTTGGCATCGCGTGCAACTGCGTGCGGCCCATATCGTCTTTGATCAGCTGATCGTTGTGCAGTGACTCCGGCCAGCTGTGTTCCAGACGTGACTTGACTGACCCCAGCGGAGCGTCATCTTCAGGCTCGAATCGCTGATGATCGGCATCAAGCGCTTCATGGACTGCGCGGATATCCATATCGGCAGGAAGTGCCGCTTTTTCAGCATCCGTAAGCGGCAGAGCGTCGATATACTTCGTTGTATTATTCATTGGCAGGTAGCTGATAGCTCCAGGTTTCACTCAGCGTCTGGTCAGCGTTAACCAGCGCGGCGCGCATCTCAGTGGTCTGCTTAGGATCTTTGATTTTAGTGCGCAGCGTCAGACGCCATCCTTTGGTGACAGGATTATAGCGTACGCTGTTCTCAACGATTTCGCCGTTGTCACCGATACTGGTTTGCGCAGTGACCGGGGTATCCGCAGGCAGTTTTTTCATATCCGGACCGGCGAAATCAATCACGAAGGCCAGCGTACCGTCCGCCTGACGGATCAGATTAGATTGTTTAACGTCACCAGCCGAGCGGCGAGTCTGCGTCACGTACGCGTTATCCGGCGCGTGCAGCTTGTCTTCATCGCGGCTGAAGGTGATGGTGTAGCTGAAATTCATCTCTTTACCGGCTTCAGGCAGCTGATCCGGCGTCCAGTAGGCCACGATATTATCGTTGGTTTCATCATTGGTCGGAATTTCGACCAGCTCAACTTTGCCTTTGCCCCACTCGCCTTTCGGCGTAATCCAGGCGCTTGGACGCAGATCGTAACGGTCGTCGAGATCTTCATAGCGACTAAACTGGCGGCCACGCTGTAACAGACCGAAGCCCTGAGGGTTTTCCATCGCGTAGCTGCTCACACCCAGATGTTTCGGGTTATTAAGCGGACGCCAGATCCATTCACCGTTACCAGCATGAATCGACAGACCGTTGGAGTCATGCAGTTCAGGGCGGAAGTTGGTGGTTGGAGAGGGCTGGTTCGGCCCGAAGAGGAACATGCTGGTCAGCGGCGCGACGCCAAGCTTGCCGACTTTATCACGCAGATACACTTTCGACTGTACGTCAACGACGGTATCGCGGCCTGGCATAATGGTGAAGCGGTAAGCGCCGGTGGCACGCGGAGAATCCAGCAGTGCATAGATATTCAGGCGCTTGTCAGTCGGTTTCGGACGTTCAATCCAGAACTCACGAAAACGCGGGAACTCTTCGCCTGACGGCAGCGCGGTGTCAATCGCCAGACCACGGGCGGAAAGGCCGTAAACCTGACCCTGCCCCAGTACGCGGAAGTAGCTTGCGCCAAGCATGCTGACGATCTCGTCGTTCTTGTCTTTACTGTTAACCGGGTAAAGCACTTTAAAACCTGCAAAGCCCAGATCTTTTACGGTGTCTTTATCGTGCTGAACATTGCCAAAATTGAAGTAGTCCGGGCTGTATTTGATCTTACGCACGGCGTTGGAGGTCACTTCGTTGATGGCCACCGGCGTGTCAAAGTACATCCCCTGATGATAAAATTCGAGCTTGAATGGAGTCTTAATCTTGCCCCAGTAAGCCTTGTCGTGGTTGAACTGAATCTGCTGATAATCCGCATATTTCATGTCGCGGAAGACGGAGGGCAGATTGCTTTTAGGAGCCTCATAGCCTTTACCTGCCAGTGACTGTGCCTGCTTTGCCACATCATCAATGGAGAACGCCCATGCAGATGAGGTGCACAGGGACAACGTTATGGCTACGCCTAACCAGCGCATTTTCATCATCTGTGATTTATTTTTCATAATAAGTAAGCACTTCCCCCTTTGTGTGCTTAAATCGATCCGATCCATTTTAATGGAAACTCTGGCAATCCGACAACATAATCCCCATTTTGTTCAGCTAGCGGCTTAGGGTTTAAGCAACCGTCAGCGACCTTTTGCACTTTACGTGCTTATCCTGGAGACAGCTTTTCGGACTTGGTGTAGGGTTGCAGCGGATGTTAACATTATCGCGTCTGGTGATAAGACGAAAAGTCTGAGAATGCAAACAATTATATGAGTAAAGTACCCGCACAACGTGAATATTTCCTCGATTCCATTCGCGCATGGTTGATGCTTTTGGGGATCCCCTTTCATATCTCGTTAATCTATTCCAGCCATACCTGGCACGTAAATAGTGCCGAGGCGTCATGGTGGCTTACCCTGTTTAACGATTTTATTCATTCCTTCCGGATGCAGGTTTTCTTTGTTATTTCCGGTTATTTTTCATACATGTTATTTTTACGCTATCCATTAAAAAAATGGTGGAAAGTTCGTGTCGAGCGCGTCGGTATTCCTATGCTCACCGCCATACCTTTATTAACGCTGCCGCAGTTTATGATGCTGCAATATGTGAAAGGTAAAACCGAAACCTGGCACACGCTCTCATTGTATGAAAAGTATAATACCCTGGTCTGGGAGCTGACTTCGCACCTGTGGTTTTTACTGGTTCTGACCATCCTGACCACCGCGGGGCTGTGGCTGTTTAGCGTGCTTCGCAAGCGGCAGGAACAGCAGGATGGCGTCCTGTTCGCCAGCCTGACGCTCGGCAAACTGACGCTGATCTTTTTACTGCTTGGTATTGCTTACGCCGCCCTGCGTCGTACGTTGCTAATTATTTACTCGCCAATTCTTAGCGACGGCCTGTTTAACTTCGTGGTCATGCAGACCCTGTTTTATATCCCTTTCTTTGTGCTCGGCGCGCTGGCCTTTATTAACCCCCGCCTGAAGGATCTTTTCACGACGCCTTCGCCGTGGTGCATGCTCGGCGCGATTGCAGGATTTGCCGCCTATTTACTCAATCAGCGCTACGGCAGCGGTGACGCCTGGATGTATGAAACCGAGTCGGTCATTACGATGGTATTTGGCCTGTGGATGGTGAACGTGGTCTTTTCCTTCGGACACCGGCTGCTCAATTTCCAGTCGGCGCGGGTGACCTATTTCGTTAACGCATCACTCTTTATTTACCTGGTACATCACCCGTTAACGCTGTTTTTCGGCGCGTATATTACGCCGCACATCAGCTCTAATACGCTGGGCTTCTTTACCGGACTGGTATTTGTGGTGGGCTGCGCGCTGGTGCTTTATGAAATTCACCTGCGTATTCCGCTCCTGCGTTTCCTGTTCTCAGGCAAGCCGCAGACGAAGCAGGATAAACCGCCGGTTACCGCCAGATAACACCCCGCCCCCTCGCCTGAGGGGGCGACTCAAATTACAGCAGCCACTCCACCGGCAGACGGTAAACCAGACGCACCAATAACCGCTTCAGCAAGCGTGAATTCGGCTCCTTTTTCAGCACGATAGTCTCCCCATCCCGCTCTTCGATCCAGTTAATCCGTCCCCAGCGATCGAGTTTGAGTTGCCAGGCGGCGTGACGCTGGCTCTTCAGAAAATTGTGATGGATCTTCTGCGCCAGCGGCTCGCTGTCGATCACAAAGCCCATTTCGGTGTTCAGCATCGCTGAACGCGGATCGAAATTAAACGAGCCGATAAACACTTTGCCGCCATCCACGCTGAAGGTTTTGGCATGCAGGCTGGAGCCGGAGTTACCGGTAAGTCCGCTATCGTGCAGGCCCGGCGTCGGCCTGCTTGTCGGCTTTAGCTCGAAAAGTGCCACGCCATGACGCAGTAGTTTTTTACGCCAGCGGGCGTAACCCGCATGGACCACCGCCACGTCGTTGGCGGCCAGCGAGTTGGTCAGAATCGCGACTTTAACGCCCCGGCGGACCATTTGCAGGATCATCGCCACCCCCGCGCGGCCGGGCACAAAATAAGAAGAGATAATATCAATCTGCTTTTCCGGTGCCCCCATCACGTTCATCAGACGCTGGGGCAGCAGCGTGCGCTTGCGGGCTTTCCCCTGCCCTTTCCGCGGATCGTCACTCAGAAGACGGGTATGCGCCCAGAGCAAAGGAAGCGTGCCAGCCTCCAGGCGAGAAACGAAGGAGGTGGTTTTGAGCTTGTGCAGGTACTGCTGGGCGTATTTGTCATTAAGCCATTCATCGGGGATCTCTACCCGTCGGGTAATATCCTCTTCCGAAATATCCAGCACCTGCTGGAGTGTCGAGACCGATTTACACTCCCAGTAACGCTGAAAATCCTCCGCCACATCCTGAACCACGTCGCCCAGCGCCATAACGTCGAGATCGGTAAATAACGGCTCCTTGCCCGCACCAAAATAGGCATCGCCCACGTTTCTGCCACCAATAATGGTCACTTCACCATCGACGGTAAAACTTTTGTTGTGCATCCGGCGGTTAAGGCGCGCGAAATCCGTCAGATATCCGAGGATACGCAGCGTGCGAAAGGAAAAGGAGTTGAACAGACGCACTTCGATATTGTGGTGGGCGTCCAGAAGGCGCAGCGTATCATCAAGCCCGACCGTATTGTTGTCATCCAGTAGAAGCCGCACCTTAACGCCCCGCTCCGCCGCTTCAACCAGCACGCGAAACAGCAGGCGTCCGGACATATCGTCCTCCCAGATATAGTACTGCACATCCAGAGTCCGTTCCGCCATTTGCGCCAGCCGGTAACGGGCAGCAAAGGCGTCAAGGCTATCATCAAGGGGTAAAAGACCACAAAGGTCAGGATGCGCCGCACGGGCCGGGGCGATTGCTCGCCCCAGTCGCGTATTATGCGACTGGCTCGTCTCCCTGCCGGGTGAGTAATCGCTCATAAAGTCCTGCATTTTCCTCATCATAACAGACAAAGTATATCTGCTCTGGCTGAGGACGCCGGGTAATGTAATCCGAAACGGCATTAATTGCGATTTCGGCGGCAGCCGCTTTCGGATAACCGTAAATACTCGTACTGATAGCAGGGAAAGCGATGGAGTGAAAATCGTTGTCGCGGGCGAGTTGCAAACTGTTGCGGTACGCATCTTCCAGCAGTCGCGCTTCGTTGTGATCTCCCCCGCGCCAGACGGGTCCCACGGTATGAATGACCGCTTTTGCCGGAAGGTTACCGGCCAGGGTAATCACCGCATGGCCCGGCGCGCACTCTCCCTGCTGCTGGCGCACCACTTTGCAGGCGTCCAGCAATGCAGGCCCGGCCGCGCGGTGGATAGCGCCATCCACACCGCCGCCGCCCATCAGAGAAGCGTTGGCCGCATTAACGATGACATCCACCTGCATGGTCGTGATGTCTCCCCGGATAACCTGAATGCGTGATTGCATAATTTTCTCCTGCTGGCATCGGTAGCGTTTACTTTATCTTACTTCGCTGCCGGGAGAAATGCGCGTCCTGCGAAAAGGCAGGAGCGCGCCGCTATGCTAACGGTACTCAATGGTATAGATGGCGAGCGTCCGTTCCGGGTTAAGGTATTTCAGCGATGCCGCGTCAAACAGTTCGTGAGCGATCTCCTGGTGCGCCGTATAGCTTAAAGAACGGTGCAGCGTCACGGTTTTGCCTTCACGCTGACATGTCACCGCAATATCACGGCTGTTGTTAGTGACTTCACAGGGAGATTCGACAATCTGCCCATGAAAATGGATCACACCGCCTGTGGTTTCCTTGCCTGCGACAGCGTCAACAGAGAAACCCACCGCCATTACCGCCAGGACGCCGAAAAAAACGTGAAAAGATAATTTCATGGTCACTCTCCTCTGCCAGAAAACGTTTCTGAAAACGGAAGTAAAACTGAACATTTAATTATCTTTACTACTCTCTATTAACAAAGAAAGAAATACGTATTAACGAAATAATCGATTATTTTCACAAAATATTAAACTTTAATACAAATATATTCAGCAAATGAATATATTTGCGCAAATTTATAGCGGGGAATGATGAGTGAGGACGGAAAAAGGAAATGCGGGCGACATCGTCAGAGACGGGTCGCCGCAGAAGAAGACATACTAGTTTAACGCATAGGGTTGTTATTCGGGCGCGTTCAGCGGAAGGCGCTTTTTAGCCGCGCGGGAGGCCAGCCACAGGCCGCTGTTTTTCATGGCATAGCCAAAAACAAGACCCAGCATGACAGAGGGGACCACCAGTTTATAGTCGCCCTGCCCGGCGAACGTCGCGCAGGCTCCAATAAACGTGCCGGGCACGAAGGACAATAAAAGCTGCTTCGCCTGGATACACATTAAAAACGCCACCATGCCGGTCATTATATAGCCGACACTCTCCAGGTGCGGTGCCAGCGCGCTGCCGTGAATAATCACCAGCGCCCAGAGCACACCGCTTATCAGTGTGCAGGCCGAAATACCCAGCCCTTTCAGGCCACCTTGCGGACAGGCAAAATAGGCCGTACAGCCAAGAAATCCGGCCCAGCTCAATAAACCTAAGGAGACGGCAACCCAGCCCCATAACCCGGAGAGGATGCCTGTGGTGATTGCGATAGCGAGAAGTGTGCTCATGGCGCGCATCATAACAGATGCGCACCAAACAAAAGAGATCTGCCGCACAACATGTGCAACATTTCTCACTTAATTACATTTTATTTGTGATTTAAATCACAATTTCTCGACTTCATCTTCCTGCAACTCTTCCCACATGGCCGCGATAGCATCGCGCGTCAGTTGCGCCAGCGTGCGCCAGAATGGCGTTTGAGCATGCGCTTCTACTTTACCGAGGAAGGTATCGCACCACGGTAGTAAAAATTCGGCAAACAGGATGTCCTGGGCTTCACTCTCATCTTCAGTGGATTGATCTTCCAGCCAGGAGGCTGCCAGCAGCAGCGTACCGAAATGATCCGCCGGGCTTTCCGCCAGCGGCATACCGCGATCGCTGAGGAATGTGCGCACGTCGCCTTCCGTAGCCCCTTCCACCCACGCGCTACGGAACGGCGCAACGCGGCAGTCGTTACCGACAAACAAGGCGTTGTAGTCGGCGGTCAGCACGTCCATATCAACGCTTTTTTGCAGGCGGGCCAGAAGGTCATCCTGCTCCAGCGGCCAGCTGGCGGCCAGTTTGCCTTCTTTAATCAGGGTGAACAGCGGCACCAGCAGTGGATCCTGCGGCTGACGATAGTAGAGCGAACCGAGGACGCGACACAGGATTGAAAACTCGTTCATGCATTAATTCCAGTATGAGATTTAAAAATCGGCAAATTCAGGGATGGGAGCCATGCCGCGCGACTCCAGAAAATCAAGTAAACGCCGGGGCGAAACGTTGAGGATGCGATCTTCCGGGAAATGGACCTCATCAAGGATTTTACGGCATTCGCTAAAATCGCCCAGCGTAAACGCCGTATGGGAATCCGATCCCAGCGCGACCCAGCCGCCCGCATCACGAACCGCAGCCGCTACCGCCCGGCAGTTTTCTTCACTGCCTTTACGCGAATGCACGAACGACGAGTTATTAATTTCCAGCGCCACATGATACTTCGCGGCCGCGGCAGCAATCGCCGGAATATCGACAGGATACTTCGGGTTACCCGGGTGGCTGATAATGTGGACAGTGCCGCTGGCCATCGTCGCGATCATCGCCTCGGTATGGGCAGCTTCATCCTGCGGTGGAAATACTGGCTCATGAAAACCGGCGATAATCAGGTCGAGCGAGGTCAGCATCGGACCGGTACAGTCAATCTCGCCGGGCGTGGTTTTAATATTGGCTTCGATACCGCGCAGGATACCTACGCCATCGACAATTCGCGGCCAGATGCGCATATTAATAAAGTGCCAGTGATGCGGCGCATCTACCATATCCGGACCGTGGTCGGTGATCGCAAAGAGCTTAATTCCCTTACTCTTTGCTTGCGCAATGTAGTCGCTAAGCGTGCTGTAAGCGTGGGTGCTGGCGACGGTGTGCATATGCAGATCGACGGGATACATCGTTCTCTCCTCTGATGTTTTGCGCAAGGATAGCAGGTATTGCCCTGCGATATTAAGCAAAACCCGGCCGGAGCCGGATTCGACTCAGTAACCGCGAACGCGATCGACGCGCCCGGTAACCTCCTCGCCTTTCTCAAGCCCGGTAATGGTACGGGCGATCCAGGCAATGGCTTCCGGGGGATGCGTTACAGCGGCGATATGCGGCGTCATCGCCACGCGCGGATGCGCCCACAGCGGGCTTTGCGGGTCCAGCGGTTCGCGGCTGAAGACATCCAGCATCGCGCCTTTTAACTGGCCGCTTTCCAGCGCCTGCAATAAATCCGCTTCCACGACATGAACGCCGCGCGCCAGATTTAATAAATAGCTCCCCTGCGGCAAGTGGCTTAAACGTCCGGCATTGATAAGACCGACGGTTTCCGGCGTGTGCGGAAGGAGGTTAATCAACACGCGCGTGCCGCTTAAAAACTCGGTCAGCTCGGTCTGGCCGGCAAAGCTTTTTACGCCGGGCCATGATTTCCGGCTGCGGCTCCAGCAACGGATCGGAAATCCCCATGCCTGCAACGCTTGCGCGACCTTACCGCCAAGCACGCCCGCGCCGAGAATGCCGATGGTAAAATCCTCTTTATTATACGCCTCCAGCGGCTCCCAGCGCGCCTGAAGCTTTTGCGCATGATAATCGTCAAAGCGCCGGAACCAGTGCAGCACCTGGCTTACCGCATATTCCTGCATCTGCTCGCCCATACCGGTATCCTCGAGGCGAAAGAGCGAGGTCGACTCCGCCAGCATCTCCGGGTGCGCCTGCAACTTTTTCAGAATCGAATCGACGCCCGCGCCCAGGGCAAATACCGCTTTTAGCTGGCGGCCTTTCAGCATCTCCACCGGCGGCTCCCAGACCAGTGCATAATTCGCAGGTTGATGATCGCCTTCCTCCCACTGGCGCACCGTGGCACCCGACAGTTTATTTTCCAGTTGCGCTTTCCAGTAGTGAAAATCAAAGGTGGGATGGTAAAAGATGATATCCATGTGAACTCCTGACGTTATCCAACGCTTGTCCTGTAGCGGACGCGACGGTTTCTGTTTGATCTGTATCGTTTTTGAGGATATCAAATTTCTGCGCGGAGTTTTGTAAAAAGCCATCCGGCGACAAAAAAGACACTTTTTGTTTATTCCGGAAGCAACCTGGCGGAAGTTTAACTAAACGCACCGCTTCCGGTAAAAAGAACATTGACGGATGTAACGGATTTCCCTACATTAGCGCCCGTTCCGGTGACGCCGGAACAACAATATGGTGAGGTGTCCGAGTGGCTGAAGGAGCACGCCTGGAAAGTGTGTATACGGCAACGTATCGGGGGTTCGAATCCCCCCCTCACCGCCATATTTGAAGAAGAGCTCGCACTCACGTGCGGGCTTTTTTTTCGCATATACCTCCGGACCAGGGGGGATGAGAACACCCGACCGGGGTTCGACAACGGGCGTCAGCCCGTTGGACAGACGACGAGCCTGCGAGGAGGCTGCCCGCAGGGCGAGCGCAGCGAGTCAATCCCCCCCCTCACCGCCATATTCGAGTTGAGAGCCTGTACGAAAGTACGGGCTTTTTGCTTATATATATCCCCCAAGCCAGGGGAATGAGAACCCCCGACCGGGGTTCGACAACGGGCGTCAGCCCACTTCCTCGGTCAGAAAACCGCGTATCCGCACATCCAAAACCCTGGCGAATCACGTTTTCAGACTCTGGCTGGAGAAACCTGTCGCAGCCACATTAGCCAACCTCAGGACGAAAACAAAGGATTAATAGTTTAATCTGCCAACGCATCCGGTAGCGTACTGCGCTGCCGGAACCACGCTGCGAAAAAGCCAATAATAATGCAAAACTCGGCAACGTCCCCTCCGTAATACATCCACTGCGCAGCCGCCTGAATTTCTTCAATGCTGGCTGAGATACCCTGCGGATATCCGTAGCCGTACATCAGTTTACCGAGAATGGCGTGAGCGGCCGTGGCCAGGAAAATTACCGTAAGCCGAACGGCCCTCGACGGACGGTGAGGAGCGGGATCTGGCCCGGCGACAGACCAGGTAAACAGGTAGCCGGAGAGAACAAAATGCAGATGAAGGAAAACAAACAGTACAGGATTGCCCATACTCAACGCATAAAAAGGCGTGAGATAAAGAAGGTACATCCCGCCAATATCAAGAAAAGCAGCGGTAACCGGATGGATTAAAAAACGCACCGGTCGGATGCGAAGAACGTTCATTGTGCCGCGTGCCGTCTGCGCAGAAACGCTGCGCAGAAAAAGTGAACCCGGCGCACCAAATACCAGCCCGAGAGGCCCGAACATCCCCAGCAACAGATGCTGTAGCATGTGACTGCGCAAATCGTTATGGGCCCAGCCTGCCAGAGGCGGCAACATGGATGTCACGATTAAAGCGATTCCGGTCGTGAAGCTGGCAATGCGCCAGGCGCTCCATCTGGCAGTGCGTCGTATCCGGACGGCGGCTAACAGATATAAACACAGCAGTGCGGCAGGCATAATAACCAGAAGAATAAAAAGCGCGGCTGAAGGGGCCCCTCCAGTATGGTGCATCGCATGCTCCACTGATTAGCCTCCCGCCACATAGTGTGTAGTCGCACGTGCGTGGCGAAATATCAGGTATCCTGCCAGTAACAACAGCAGACCAGACACGTTCCAGACAAGGTCGTAAAGCAGTACGTTGTCAACGTAGCGGATCTGATGCAGCCTGAGCAGCTTATGATCGACAATCCCGTCAAACAGTTGAAATGCACCCAGACCAAAAACGAAGCCCGCCCATGCCGACGTCCGGTTAAGTTTGCTACGGCTACGCAGATCCGCAAACATAAAAAAACCGAGCACAAAAAAAATCAGCTCACCTGAATGCAGCAGCCCATCCGAAAGCAGGCTGAAAGCTGGCGTGCCCCAGTCAAAAAAGTGATGCCAGGCCAGAATCTGATGAAACACCACTTCATCAATTGCAGCCATCATTCCTATACCAAGCGGAACAGTGGCTTTAAATGAACGATTCAGATCGGACTGTAAAGGGGAATTCAACGGGGGCATCATAATCTCCTGGCTGCGGCTAAAATGCTTATCAAGAAGCGTAGCTGAAAATGGGTTATGCTGAACTCAAACTCGCCCGGCCCGCCGTGCCGTACAGGCTGTAAATAGTTCTTTCTGCCCCGGAAAATGCCGATGAATCCTGAAGCCTCATATCGTGAATACATAAAGTGTATTAATAAACGGGACTGGAATAACCTGGGAATGTTTGTCCACATGAAGGAAAAAGTCACCTTCTGAGCGACAGGCTCACTGACCCGTTTATGCTCTTGAGAAGACGCAGATGCCTTCTGCACTACTGGCTGCCCCTGAGCCCGCTAGCGCAAAGCGCTTACTACGCTAGCAGGTACACGTTTTGAAGGATTAAGAGATAAACAGGCTCAGCACCAGCACCATCCCCAGGCCGACCACAGAGTTAATCAACTCCAGCAAACCCCAGGTTTTAAAGGTGTCTTTCATTGAAATGCCGAATGTCTCTTTGAACAACAGAAAGCCGCCATCGTACATTAGCGTGATGGTATTACTGCCGCAGGCAACAGCGAGGCACATCAGAGCCGGATTGAGATGAAACGCACTGACCATTGGTGCAACAATCCCGGCAGAAGTAATAGCCGCTACCGCGCCCTGGCCGGTAAGAATGCGAATAATCGCGGTGATTATCCACGCGACAATAAACGGCGATAAAGGTAAGTCACCCATAATCGTGACGATATGATCGCCGACGCCGGAAACCACAATCACCTGTTTCAGAATGCCACCAGCGCTTATCACAAATAAAACGTTAGCTATTTTCGCAATAGCGTCGCTCACGCAATGCGTTACACCATCCGCCGTCATGCCACGCTTCACGCCGAGAAACCAGACGGCGGCAAGTGTTGCCAGCAGCATACTGATTTCCGCGCTGCCGAAAAAGGTGCACACTTTAACCAGTTCCGGGCTGGTGGACATAAATCCTTTAATGATGGAAGCCACAATCATTAGTACCGCCGGGATCAGCGGGATTAATATACTGATGCCGAAGGAGGGTAAATCCTGTGAGGTTTTTTCCTCGACCGGTTTTAGCAGCGAATTGAGCGGAATTGCTTTGATGCCCGGCAGGTATTTTGGCAGCAGAATGCCTGCACAAAACAGCGCCGGAAGGATCACTAAAATGCCATACAGATAAACCTGTACAATATCGGCATTAAAGGCGCTAATAAGTGCAACCGGGCCGTGCTGCGGCGGGAACAGGCTATGCCCCATTGTTGCACCTACAACCGTTGGGACCACTAATTTCATATACGGGATATTTGCTTTTTTGGCGATATTTAATACCAGCGGCATTGCAATCAGGAATGCCACTTCATAAAACATGGCAATGCCAAAAATAACGCCGATAAACATTAATCCAACAGAAAGAAATCGCGTACCGCAGTGTTCAATAACTGTATCAGCGATCCGCTGGCTGGCACCTGACTCGGTCATAAATTTTCCGATGACGGCACCGAAAATAATAATCAACGCCAGGTGACCGAGAATACTGCCCAACCCGTCCTGGATTACTGTGACAATTTTATCCAGCGGAATACCTTCCATGATAGCGACAAAAATACCGGCAATCAGCAAGGCGAAAATATTGTGGAATTTATAGCGGAGGTTCATGAGAACCAGGAGCGCAATACCTACCAGCACCCAAAATAATGCTAACAGCGGGGACATAGAGCATTCCTTACAGATGGTGCGTCAAGAGAAGCCGGAGAAGCCTCCGGCCCATACATTATTGGTGTTGTTTTTCCAGTGCTTCCCACAATCCGTGCAGGTAGGTGACGCCGAGGGCGCGATCGTACAGCCCATAACCCGGACGCCCGGTTTCTCCCCAGATAAAACGTCCGTGATCCGGTCGGATATAACCGTCAAAACTATTATCATGCAGGGCTTTCATCACCTCATACATATCAAGAGAACCGTAGCGTGATAAATGTGCGGATTCGTAGAAATCTTTATCTTTAATCAATTTGATATTGCGCACATGAGCGAAATGGATACGCTTGCGGCGGGTAAATTCAGCGAGAATTTGATAAACATCGTTATCAGGATCCTCAGCAATGGAGCCAGTACATAACGTAATTCCATTGGCTTCAGAATTTACTGCATTACAAATCCAGTCGAGATCGTCTCTGCTTTTAACAATGCGAGGCAATCCGAAAATAGAGTACGGCGGATCATCCGGGTGAATGGCCATTTTAATACCGACTTCTTCGCATACCGGAATAACGCGTTCAAGGAAATAGACCAGGTTTTCCCGCAGTTTTGCATCATCAACATCTTTATATTTGGCGAATAACTCCTGAACTTTCGCCAGACGTTCTGGCTCCCAGCCTGGCAGGGCAAAACCGTTGGAATTTTCCAGTACCTCTTTCACCACTTCATCGAGGGTTTTATCGATACCATTTTTTTCAAACGCCATGGTCAATGAACCATCCGGCAGGACGTAATTCATGTCTGTTTTCATCCAGTCAAAGACTGGCATAAAGTTATAGCAGATGACTTTAACACCGATTTCCGCCAGGTTACGGATCGTCTGCTGGTAATTAGCAATCAGCTGGTCACGGCTGGGGAGACCAATTTTGATATCATCGTGAATGTTCACGCTTTCAATCACTTCCATTTTTAGACCGGCCTGCTGAACCTGGTCGGCAAGGGCGCGGACTTTTTCCGCTGGCCACACATCGCCAACCGGAACGTCATACAGCGCCCCTACAACTCCCTCAACACCGGGAACCTGGCGGATATATTCCAGCGAAATTTTATCTTCCACTGGTCCAAACCAGCGCATTGTCATTTGCATACCTATTACCACCTTTAAAGTAAAAACACTTTTCTACCATACTAGTATTACGAATAGTAAGCGCGCTGGCAGCTTTTTGCGATCTGATTCACACAACGTATGGATAGAGTGGTTAACTACCCGCGTTCAGTTGTGGGAACGCTGGTATCGCTGGTAAAAAATTGAGTGGCAGAAAACTAACGCTGTTGAACTACATGCGTGTTGCCTGGGAGGAGTTGAAATGGCTTTACTGTGCCTGGAAATTCAATTACTTAAAACGACTGTGATGCTTATCACAGCCGCTGGCTCGCCACGATAATCCAGGCGTATCAGGATCGTTGTTAGAGTGCGCCTGTCCCAGAATACAATCGGCCCTGCATATAGTTGGCTGTCGCAATGCAGAGCCCGCTTTGAGCTTAAGCTGAAGGGGGTTTAGGCCCGAACATAGCTTCCAGTTGTTTCTCGTCAGGCATTCCGACAACCTGCTGAAGCTCCTGTTTGTCATTCATGTAATAAATTGCCGGGGTTGCTACTGCACCGGTTTCGTCCATCAGCTGCTGATGGTATTGCAGCAGGTTGAAGGTCTCTTTCGGTGTACTGGCTGGCGGTTCAGGGCGCTTTTTCCCGTTAGACATTTCATAGTCGCTCCAGGCTTTCGCAGGATCATCAGCGTTAAGGATTGCCGACGCATATTGCCCGCTTTTCGGGTTAATCACCGCCACTAACAGCGTGTTCAGTTCCACTTTACCGGAACTGATCCATGGTCGGGCAGCTGCCCAGAATTGTTTGCAGTACGGGCAGAACGGATCGGCTCGCTGGCCCAGACCAGCAGGGGGAATGCGCTGAATAGCGCCAACTGTTTTTGCAACATAATGTCGTCCGTCCCGATGGCAGAGGCTGTCACCTCTACCGTTAATGTTATGATTTACGCTTCGCCAGCGCCGGTATAACCTGAATGCCCAGTTTTTCCGCCATGACCAACACATGCTCCGGTGACATAAAAGGCCACGCAGTTATATTCTGTCGACATATGATTAATTATTCTGATTCATTGTAAGTACTATTCAGTAGCGCGCCTGACCCTGTTTTAGACTGTAGAGCACTTCGTTTGCCCTTTCAAACGGCGTCAGCTCTATTACTGGCAGGGTCTGAAAGAGGTGGCTGAATCGCAGTGCATGTTCGGTTTGTGAAGGTGTGCTGACGAAAAAAACTGTAATAGTGCTTTCATTTTCGGGGTATCTGGCAGAGGCAAGCGAAGCTGTATCAGAGGGCATACAAGAATCAATATCATCCAGACATCAGTAAAGGGTTATCATCTAAAAATGATAAAATCTTTCAAAGCTTAAAAATCCCACCTTAACCTGCGTAGCAAGTAAAAAAACGCAATGGGAAGCACATACAGCTTATATGATACTTTTTAATCCTCACTAAGAAAAAATAATGGTTCGGTATAGAGACTTAACCAATATTTAAACTGTTTTCTGAAGTACGGCCGAAGCTCTTGAGGTTGCTCCATTTCAATTTCCCTGATCTCTTTTTCTTTGGCGTTATCACACCATAACCGCATTGCATTATAAGCAGCAATATCGACTATTATCATTTGCTGTTCGCTTAGCGTTATGGGCCTGAACCCCGAGAGATGTGCGTGCATTTTTAATTATAAATTTCACAAGGAAATTCCGTCATTCAGAATGAATTATTCGTCTTTATCGCAACTCTCAAGCAAAAGTTTAATGAATGCTACCTGATCTTCAGACAACATTAAGGAAGGAAAGATTTCTGCATCGTCCTTCCTTACATTTGCCTCTTCGTGGCTGAAAGAATCATCTTTATCAGAAGAAGACAAAATAAACTCCAAATCCAAATGTAATCCAAAATAAAACACCAATTATGAAAACCATAATCCAGGCTGCACGTTTTGAAATCATTATTTCGCCATTTCTCATACAAAACTATCCCTCTGAGATTAATAATCTTTTACCACCCTATAAGGTAAAAGAAATAACAGGTATAAAGGTCAAGCGGTATACAGCCGTCACTAAAGCTTTTAGCACCAATCTGGTGTGCCATAGCTCCCCTCGGTTTACGTTTATTATTTATCTTTTCCGGCAGCTTTTTTCAGATCAACGAGTCCGTTTGATGAAAGCTATCATTCGAATGCTCAAGCCCAACATTCTGAATGTGATTATGATCGTTTTTCTTTTTCTCTTTGTAAAATCCTGAAGCTTTTGTACTCACCGTCAGCACTAACGTTATTGAAGTAGCCATCAAGTTTTGCTTAAATTTCATGATGCACCCTAAGAGAAAAAATTATAGTTAATATTCATTCTTCAACGAAACACAAGCAATGCTGCAACCATCAGTAAACCAGGCCGTATTAAAATACGCCAAAAAAATGAGAGTCGTAAAACACGCTCTATTTATGTGATGATTTCAAAACTGCTTAGTAAAACATTAAATAAGGTTTCTCATTTTAATTCACCCCGCCAGAAGAAAATTAACAAAATCAAATATTCATAATGCACATAGATTAGTTTTAAGCAAATTCCTATGTCAAACATTAAGAATCTCGCGGTGTGTAACATTTTATTTAACTAGAGTAGATATAATATAATTACACATAGTAACATAAGGAAATCAAACGGATTATAGAAGTTACGTCCGACTAAAATGGACAAAAATATCCTGTGTACAAGGACTTTTATAACGAAATGTATAACATCTGTTAAAGTCGATCCCTATAAATGTTAAAAATAAAACTCATTCTCACTTGTCACATAACAACACATTGCTGTTCTTTTTTTATACAATTATGGAGAGTCGATGGAGGCCGATTTTTCAGGTTTTCGCTCCAGAGAGCAGAACGTAGCAATTGGGTTACTGTTCAAGCACTTCCGCCGTTGCAACTGTTAGTAGTGTAGACGCACAATGCATCTTTTACCGTAAGCGTTGAGTGAGTACCCTACCGATGCCAGCCATTTTCCACAGGAAGTCGTGAACACATGCAGGCGTGAGTGCAGAGGAGGCTGCCCGCAACGAGTTAATCCCACTTCCCCTTTTATTCCTCTACCATTCGTTCATACTCTTCGGTCAAAAAGTCAACCAACGCTCTGACCGCAGGCAAGAGTCCCCGCCGGGAAGGGAAAACCACATGGATAACTTCACGCCGCGGCTCCCATTCGGATAGCACCCGATTAACTCGCCGGAAGCCAACTGATCGCGAACCATCAGGATCGGTAACTGCACAATTCCGACGCCGGCAATTGCCGCTTCCCGTAGCGCCAGCATATCGGAAGTGATAAATCGCGGCGTAAAGTGGATCTCCGCTCGCGCGCCGTCCATGCGGCCAAGCGCCCATTTATGAATATGCTTGCCAGCCGACATGCTTAATCCCGGCCACTGACTCAACTCCGCAGGCGATTGCGGTTTTCCCATTTTTTGTACCAGCGCAGGGCTGGCAACCAGGCAATGTCCCCGATCGGCCAATACCTTCATAACTAAATCACTGTCATCAAAGGGACGAGGACGTACACGTATAGCGACATCAACGCCTTCGCCCACCAAATCCACTTGCCGATTTGTCGCTTCCAGTTGCAGATGGATCCCTGGATAACGCATCATAAATCTTGCCAACATCGGGCCGATATGGACATGCAGCAGCGTCACTGGACAGGTGAGTTTTACCCTTCCTCTCGGCTCGGCACGCACCATGGCAATCGCATCCTGAGCCGCCTCTGCCTCAATCAGCATCGCTTTACAGTGCTGGTAGAAAGCGTGACCCACTTCCGTTACCGTAAATTTTCGCGTCGTGCGGTGAATAAGCCGGACGCCGAGATTCTCCTCCAGTTGCGCAATGCGACGGCTAAGTTTTGATTTTGGCGTATCCAGTGCTCGTCCGGCCGCCGCAAAACCGCCATGCTCAACAACGTGAACAAACCAAACGAAATCATTCAGATCCTGCATCGCCATCCCATCGTTCCATTTTCTGCAACAGTGTGAACCATTTTAGTTATCTACCGAAGTATTAAATCTAAATATAAGCTAATTGACATCAAAGCTCATTATAAAGGAGAAACAAATGAAACAGATTACGGGTGTATATACCGCGCCACATCCACACTGGGTGGGCGATGGCTTCCCGGTTCGTTCATTATTTTCTTATCAGTCGCACGGCAAAAGCCTGAGTCCTTTTCTATTGTTGGATTATGCCGGACCGCACACCTTCCCTGCGGATGATATGAAACGCGGCGTTGGCGAGCATCCGCACCGCGGGTTTGAAACTGTCACTATCGTTTACGCCGGTGAAGTTGAACACCGCGACTCAACCGGCAACGGCGGCGTTATCAGGCCAGGCGATGTGCAGTGGATGACGGCAGGCTCAGGCATTCTGCATCAGGAGTTTCATTCGGAGGCATTTTCACGCCAGGGAGGCGAGCTGAAAATGGCGCAACTGTGGGTCAATTTGCCGGCTAAAGACAAGATGACCTCTCCGGGGTATCAAAGTATCACTGACGCCGCGATCCCTGTTATCGCGCTTTCCGACGACAGCGGCCAGATACGCGTTATCGCGGGGAATTACGCGGGTACACCAGGCCCGGCGCATACGTTCTCACCAATAAACGTGTGGGATATAGCCTTACGTCAGAATCGTGAAGTTACCCTTGAACAACCGGTCGGCTGGAGTAGCGCGCTGGTTGTTACCGAAGGCAGTGTGGAGATCAACGGCGATACCACCGCTCATGAATCGCAGTTGATCGTACTGAGTGAGGAAGAGAGCAAAATCCATCTTCGCGCCAACAGCGACGCCAAAGTGCTGGCGCTGGCGGGAGAACCGTTAAACGAACCGATTGTCGGCTACGGCCCCTTCGTAATGAACACCAATGCTGAAATTGCGGAAGCCATCCGTGATTTCAATACCGGCCGCTTTGGCCAGATGTAAACGATACAGGAGAATACGATGTCTACTCCAGCTAACTTTAATGGTGCCCGTCCGGTCATTGATGCGAATGATGCAGTCATGCTGCTGATCGATCATCAAAGCGGCCTGTTTCAAACCGTTGGCGATATGCCAATGCCGGAGTTGCGGGCGCGTGCCGCCGCGCTGGCGAAAATAGCGACGCTGGCGAAACTGCCAGTGATCACCACGGCCTCTGTACCACAGGGGCCAAACGGCCCGCTGATCCCGGAAATTCATGCTAACGCGCCGCACGCTCAGTATGTTGCCCGTAAAGGCGAGATTAACGCCTGGGATAACCCGGAATTTGTCGCCGCAGTAAAAGCCACAGGGCGAAAAACGTTGATTATTGCTGGCACCATCACCAGCGTCTGCATGGCATTCCCGTCAATCAGCGCCGTGGCTGAAGGGTATAAAGTGTTTGCTGTAATCGACGCGTCCGGTACATACAGCAAGATGGCGCAGGAAATTACGCTGGCTCGCATCGTTCAGGCGGGCGTAGTACCGATAGATACCGGTGCCGTGGCATCGGAGCTTCAGGCGACGTGGAACCGCGAAGATGCGGGCGAGTGGGCAGAAGTGTACACCAAAGTGTTCCCGGCCTATCAGCTGTTGATGGAAAGCTACACCAAAGCGCAGGAAGTGGCGCAAAACAGCGAAAAACTGGACTCCCAGCGCTAATACCCTATCCCCCACGCTGTCACCAGCGCGGGGGATGCTTATTGCTTAACCGAAAGAAACATAAAGCAGAAATTATGCTTGACCGTTTCCCCGCAACTCCCTATAGTAGCGCCCCGTCGCCCCCCTCGAGGACGGTGACAGACAATATGGTGAGGTGTCCGAGTGGCTGAAGGAGCACGCCTGGAAAGTGTGTATACGGCAACGTATCGGGGGTTCGAATCCCCCCCTCACCGCCATATTCAAGTTGAGAGCCTGTACGAAAGTACGGGCTTTTTGCTTATATATATCCCCCAAGCCAGGGGGGATGAGAACCCCCGACCGGGGTTCGACAACGGGCGACAGCCCGTTGGACAGACGACGAGCCTGCGAGGAGGCTGCCCGCAGGGCGAGCGCAGCGAGTCAATCCCCCCCTCACCGCCATATTCAAGTTGAGAGCCTGTACGAAAGTACGGGCTTTTTGCTTATATATATCCCCCAAGCCAGGGGGGATGAGAACCCCCGACCGGGGTTCGACAACGGGCGACAGCCCGTTGGACAGACGACGAGCCTGCGAGGAGGCTGCCCGCAGGGCGAGCGCAGCGAGTCAATCCCCCCCTCACCGCCATATTCAAGTTGAGAGCCTGTACGAAAGTACGGGCTTTTTGCTTATATATATCCCCCAAGCCAGGGGGGATGAGAACCCCCGACCGGGGTTCGACAACGGGCGACAGCCCGTTGGACAGACGACGAGCCTGCGAGGAGGCTGCCCGCAGGGCGAGCGCAGCGAGTCAATCCCCCCCTCACCGCCATATTCGAGTTGAGAGCCTGTACGAAAGTACGGGCTTTTTGCTTATGTATATCCCCCAAGCCAGGGGGGGATGAGAACCCCCGACCGGGGTTCGACAACGGCCGAGCGCAGCCAGTCCCCCTCACTCTAATCAATTAAAACCAAAGGCTTACGATAACACCTCGATCTTAGCAGGCATAAAGACGCCTCTTTACAGGCTTTATTTAGTTCCTCGCTGATGAATCGCGGCGAGCAAGAATGATTGCCAGAAATGCCAGCCCCACCGGCACCAGCGAGCCCCATAATACTGCATTCCAGCCATAGAGGTTCAAAAGCGCGCCTGATGAAAAAGAGCCCACGATCATGACGCCAAACACCACAAAATCATTCAGGGACTGAACCTGTGTTTTCTCTTCAGGCCGATGATAATCAATGATTTTTGCTGATGCACCAATAAACCCAAAATTCCAGCCAAGCCCCAGCAGGATCAATGACAGCCAGTAATGGTGGACCTCTGTTCCGCTTAGTCCGGCAACGACCGATCCTGCGGTGAGCAGCAGCCCCGCAGCCGCAACGCGCATAGCGCCAAAACGGTTTATAAGCTTACCGGTAAAAAATCCCGGTCCGTACATGGCGATCACATGCCACTGGATCCCAAGATTTGAGGCCTCCTGAGAAATACCGTGCATATGCATAGACAAAGGCGCAGCCGTCATTAAGAAATTCATGACCATATATGTCACGGCACCGCTGAATACGGTTCTGGCAAATCCCGGTTGACGAATAATTTCGCGCAGAGGACGACCACCGGATGTTGTCGTTATTGCAGACTCCGCAGGAATTACGCCCTTCAGGATGAAAGCCGAAATCGCAGCCACCAGCGCCTGAGCGATAAACGTGATGGCAAAAGTATGGGGGGGCCAGAGATTCATTGTTCCGGTAACCAGCATTGGGCCAATGACGCCCGCTACCACCCCGCCCCCCATCACCAGTGACAACGCCCGGGCACGGCGTTCATGAGAGACACCGTCTGTCGCTGCAAAGCGGAAACTGAGCGCAACTGCCGCATAGGCCCCGCCCAGGAACGCGGCAAGACAGAAAAGCAAAAAAGAGCCCAACACCACCGCAAGAGCAGCCGTCAGGCCAGTAATCACCCCGGCCCCTGTTCCTGTCATGAAAGCGGCTTTTCTTCCCTCTTTTTTTGCCAGTGCCCCGAAAGGCAGGATCGACGCCGCCATCCCCAGCACAAACATGGTGATGGGCAGCGTTGAGAGCGAAGCGCTGGGGGCAATGACATTACCGACAATAGCGCCGGTGGCGTAGAACACCACCGAGTTCGCTCCGGCAAGCGCCTGAGCTGCGGCAAGGCGGATGATATTATTATTTTGCTCTGATATTGAAAGAGCATGTTCTGTGGTCATCTAAGGCATTATCCCGAATTAATTTGCAGGTGAAATAGATAGCTGGCGTGATCAGTTAACAATGAGATCGCCTTCGATAGTCATATTCTGCGCCAGTAGCCATCGGGTAGGTGACGAGCTAATAACGCCGCTATGAATATTCTCGAACTCCCGGATACCTCCACTTCCCCTCACGTGTAGGGTGTAGTGGATCCAGTCATCCACGTCCTGAACGGAAGAGACCGGCAACCCTGTATGGAGTTTACCGGCGGTCTGAATTTCCAGATGCGTTACCGTGACGTTCAGCCGGTCAGCTTCAGAAATAAAAGCTGCCGTCATACAGGCGTTAAATGCGGCAAGCATCAGCTCCCGGGGACCAGGTGCCAGCCCTGTTCCGCCCAGCGCTTCAGGCTCATCTGAATCGATAATATATTTTTGGGAGGATTGTACGCGCCCCCCGACCGTACATGACTGGCAGCGTGTCCGGCTGGTCATACCGCCTCGCCATGTCGTCACGAGTTCATATTGTGTAACGTCATTTTCCATAAAAACTCCCGTGCCACATGCGGTTTGCCGCATGTGGCATCCTCATCAGGCGTTTCGGCCCGCCATCACACCACCATCAATATCCCAGATGGCTCCGGTGACCCAGCCCGCCCTGTCAGAAAGCAGAAACGCTACCGTTTCAGCGATATCTTCAGGTGTCCCCACGCGACCAATGGGATGGAAACTGTCGAAGCTATTCATTACCTCTTTCACATCGTCTTTAGGAATGAAGCCTTCATAAATCGGAGTATGTACAACCGCCGGAGAAACGGCATTTACGCGGATACCTTTTCCGCCAAGCTCAATCGCCAGGTTTTTGGTCATCGCATGCAAACCCGCTTTCGCCATAGAATAGGCGGATGATGGTGTTGCGCCGATAGCCTGCTGTGCCCACATGGATCCGATATTGACGATAGATCCTTTAATTTCAGCGTCAAGCATGTTGCGCACGACATCACGGGTAATGAAGAAAGTCGCCCGGTTGATATTCATATACATGTCATAGTCGCAGGCGTCATGCCCGGTAAACGGTTTCGGGAAGAAAACACCCGCCGCATTCACCAGCAGGCTGATGTCTTTATGCTCAGCGTTGATGGTATCCATCACATGCTGCATCCCCTGTTCTTTCATCAAATCAGCAATGATAATTGACACCTGACCGTCAGCTGCCAGCGCCTTGCGAGCATGTTCAGCTTTATCCTGCCGATTGCCCACCAGCACTACGCTACCGCCGTTTTTCAGAACCTGTTTCGCAGTTTCGAAACCCATACCACTTGTTCCACCGACCACTAACAGTTTTTTACCGGTAAATGATGCGTTCATCGCTAACCTCTTTAAAATCATTTTGATGGGTGTTAATAAGAGCCGTTGCCTCTTATCGTGTGGCGGTAGATTGCCACCGCGAATCGGTGATGACGAATGAGAAGAAGTTGCGAGCCGGAAAAGAAAAACTTTCTTGATAAGATATAATGGCTGGCAGACGATATAAGGAGTCACAAGTGCGATCGCTTAACCGACTAAAATGGCTGCACGCTTTTGAAGCCGCAGCGAGGCACGGCAGCTTTACAGGGGCTGCCGAAGAGCTGGGTGTTACCCCTGCGGCCGTAGGACAACTGGTCCGCTCGCTTGAGTCATGGGTCGGGCACCCGCTCCTCAACCGTACCCGCACGGGTAAAGAGCGTCTTACTCTGGTTGATGAAGCTCAGGACGCCTTGCAGGACATCACTCAGGGGCTGGATAAACTGGAAACGGGATTAAATAAACTGCGCGGCCGTCGGGCGCGTTCTGTTGTGGTAGTAACCGCATCACAGGTTCTGGTAATGAACTGGCTAATGGATCGTCTTAACCGTTTTTCTGAAAGCCACGAAAATATTGATCTGCGGCTCAACGTGACCGAGAGGCTGATGGATGTCTCACACGGCGAGGCAGATATAGGTATTCGTTGTGGTCAGGGAGACTGGCAGGGCGTGAATAAAACCTGGCTGATAAATGAAGAGGCCGTGCTGGTATGCAGTCCACGACTTGTTCCATCAGAGAAAATTGCCTGCGGTAAGTGGCTCGCTACGCAAAAATTAATCCATGACGACACCCCGCATCCCGGCGCAGATTTTCCATCATGGGAAGATGTGCTCAACACCGTTAATGCGCCTGAAGCACAGGAGAGCGGCCTGCATATTAACTCGACGTCGGCAGTGATTTTGTCGGCTCTCAGTGGCCGCGGAGTAGCGATCGTTCGCCATGCCCTGGTGAAACAACTTCTGGAGACAGGGCAACTTGTCCAGCTGCATCCAGAACATCGCTGGCCGCTAAAATGGTCCTATTATGTCGTCACACCTCAGCAGAATGTCATGCGTCATGAAGTGAAGGTGTTTCACGACTGGCTGGTGAATGATGTGATTGCAGAAAACCTGTAAATAGCCTCGCCAACGCATGGGTAAACCGTCAAAAATATGCCGCATGAAGCTTGATCAAATCGGTATAAGTCTCATTGAACGCGGCGGAGCCTTCCATCTTACCCACAAGCAGGTACCGTACTCAGCAAAGCACCCGATAATCGGCTCAGGCCTTTTGGCTACGCAGCATTGAGCAGAACGGGCACTGGCAGCCGGGTACCGGCACGGCGGCGCACGTTCCCAACGTCGTTGCCTGAGACTGAATACCGTGTTGGCTGTAAAAATTACTGAGAATGTTATCTTCCGCCGTGCGTAACTGCTGGCCGGAAAGCTCTGCGCCCGCCCTGTCCTTTGCCTGAAATGCCAGAGCGTGTATTGAAGCCATTGTTAGCGTCAGGGCAATTATCTTACTGATTTTCATATCAACCTCTTTCTGGATCGTCTTTCGCAGCGGCGGAAACAAAACGATAACAGTAATTCACATGACTGTATGTAAATCATACGCCCTAACGCTATATAATAACATAACATTTTCGCGGGTGATGACCGTTGTTCTCTGCGGTTATTCTGCTGAGCCGCCAGGAAAACGAGTGAACAAGAAATCAGTATTCCCGCTGATGTTGATTAAGCCACTGGGCTACCGAGCTGGCAAAGTAGGTCAATATGCCGTCCGCCCCGGCGCGTTTGAAGCATATAAGTGATTCAAGCACCGTTTTCTCTTCGTCGAGCCAGCCATGCTGGAACGCAGCCATATGCATCGCATACTCGCCGGAAACCTGATAGGCAAAGACGGGTACCGCAAAAGTGTTCCTGGCTTCCCTGATAATATCCAGATATGGCATGCCCGGCTTAACCATCACCATGTCTGCCCCCTCCTGCAAATCCTGGGCAATTTCATGCAACGCTTCCATCGCATTCGCCGGGTCCATCTGATAATTCTTTTTGTCCCGCTTGCCCAGTGCCATGGCAGATTGAGTGGCTTCGCGAAAAGGACCGTAATAGTTTGACGCGTATTTCGCTGAATATGCCATGATCTGAATAGTCAGCAGACCATTCGTTTCAAATGCCTGTCTGATATGCCCGATGCGGCCATCCATCATGTCGCTTGGCGCGACAATATCTGCACCCGCTTCGGCGTGCGTAAGCGCCTGTCTGGTGAGAATTTCTTTTGTCGGCTCATTAAGCACATATCCATGTTCGTCAATGATGCCGTCCTGACCATGTGACGTATAGGCGTCAAGAGCAACGTCAGTTATCACCCCAAGTTCAGGAAAAGCCTTTTTCAGCGCCCTTACAGCTCGCGGTACTAAACCGGATGGATCCCACGAAGCGTCTGCCATCAGCGATTTAGCAGAACTTTCTATACACGGAAATAGTGCAATAGCCGGTATACCTGCCTGAACAAATTGCGCGGCATCATGAAGCAACATATCAACCGACAGACGAAATACGCCCGGCATCGACGGCACTTCCTGCCGCAGGTTTCGTCCCTCAATAATGAATACAGGTAAAATCAGGTCGTTTACGGTCAGCTGATTTTCAGCGACCAGACGGCGACTGAAAGAATGGGTGCGAGAACGGCGCAGCCGTCGCGCCGGGAAAGAACCAGGAATAATAATACTCACAAAATGTACCTTTTCTGTGTTCTCAGGGAGAAGTTAAGCCTGAGCAAAATAAATACGTGGCTAGCGACAGAATTCCAGTGGCAGGCCGTACTTCTGCTGTATGGCGCGCCCATTCCAGACAACGTGGCCGTTTACCAGCGTCATATCCACCGCACCGCCTGACAAAATCCGGCCTTCAAAGGGGGACCATCCGCATTTGTATGCCACATCTTCCCGGATTATCTGTTGATGACTGAACGGATCGATAACCACCAGGTCCGCCCAATAGCCCTCCCTGATATAGCCGCGATCTTTGAGCTGGAAGCGCTCGGCTACAGCATGGCTGGTCTTTCTCACCACCATTTCCGGGGTAAAAATCCCCCTGCTGCACATATCCAGCAGTGCAGGAAGAGCATGCTGCACCAGCGGTAAGCCGGAAGGCGCAGCAAAATAGTCATTCTGCTTTTCCTCCAGTAAATGCGGCGCATGGTCAGTTGCGATAACGTCGATAATGCCTTCATTAACGCCTTTCCAGAGGGCTTCCTGATGAAACGAGGTCTTTACGGATGGATTACATTTGAGCTTATGTCCCAGCGTTTCATAATCGTCATGATTAAAAAACAGGTGATGAACGCAGGCTTCAGCCGTAATGGTTTTCTGGCGCAGCGCCTCCAGCGTGGTGGCTGCATCAAAGAGTACAAGTTCATCTGCTGTGGTAATGTGCAGAACATGTAATCGGGTACGATGTTTTTTCGCCAGAGAGACGGCCTGGCGGGAGGATGTCAGGCAGGCGTCCACAGAACGAATAGCGGCATGCTCGCCGGGAGGAATAGCATCCCCAAAACGAGCCCGCCATATCGCCTCATTTTGCTTTATTGTCGGGGTATGCTCGCAATGTGTTGCCACAAGACACGGGGCATTAGCGAAAATACTTTCCAGCACCTGTTCATCGTCCACCAGCATATTCCCGGTAGAAGCCCCCATAAAGACCTTCACCCCGCAGGCTTGCGAAGCCGTAAGCGCTTTCAGTTCGTCAAGGTTATCGTTCGTCGCGCCGAAGTAAAAACTGTAGTTCGCCAGCGAAGAACGCGAGGCACGCTGAAATTTCTCACGCAGCGCCTGACGGGTTGTCGTGGGTGGCGTAACGTTCGGCATTTCCATAAAACTGGTAATGCCTCCCATTACTGCGGCGGCGGATTCAGTGGCAATACTTCCCTTATGCGTCAGACCGGGTTCGCGGAAATGAACCTGATCGTCAATCATACCGGGGATCACCCATTTTCCTCGCACATCAATAACCTGCCATTCCGGTCGGGAGGGAATAAGCGAGGCAATTTTCTGGATCCGTCCCTTATCAATAAGGATGTCGGCCTGATAGCGCATGTCCTCACTGATTATTAATGCATTGGTCAGTAATAAAGGCTTCATGACATCCCGCCCCCGATACTGTTGCGCTCCAGTATGGATGAGATAAACGCGCCGATTAAATAACGGTTTGCCTCTGTTCGCTTTGCAAAGGGTTGCAACCCCGGCGTTTCAGTGCACGCTGCGACGTCGGAACCTGAAGAAAACAACCAGGATTCAAATGACGAATCAAAATGGTTAAAGATGATGCCATCCTCACATTCACAGCCATCAACCCGCTCTTTTTCCATGACCGGGAAAAAACGTTCAAATTCATCACGTAATGCCACGCTAAAATGGCCTGGACGGGCAGTATGTTCAAAGGTGTAGAGATACGCCTGCTGGCGAAGAATATCCTCATGACAACAGAGCACACCGTGTCTGGCTGCGTTTTTCAGAAGCGCTTCATAATTAAGCAGTACTTTTCCTTCAACAGAAGGCTCGACCTCTGCCCCATTGGTAAAGCCGCGATTTGGGTTCTGTCCAATACTGTTAAGCCGACAGCCAGCACTCAGGCCAGACAGGTTCACAAGCGGTAAAAAACTCACGGCCACGTTATCAAACAATTCAGGGGAGCCCTCGCGCAGAAAATCCAGCATCCCCCAGCATCCCGCGGGTTCTTCTCCATGAAACCCTGCCGCAATCAGAATGTGCGGAACGTCGGCACCCTGATTGACGGACTGATACAATGATATTGTGCCGTCAACAACGCTTCCCAAAACAATCTCGTAAAGCCCCCATCGCCTGGATTGTTCTCTGAAGGCTGTTTCATAAAACGCGATATCGTTGCTTTGGGTATCATCCTTCTTCACTGGCCAGACGTGACGACCGTTCTCGCGCCGGGGGATATCGCTTCCGCTTTGCTTAATCAAGGTGAACCTCCGGTGGCTGGCAACATATTTTGATAGCGTCTGCCGCCTCATTGAGTAACAGCGTTCCCATGCACTTCCCGGTACGATCGCGTACGGTGACACGCGCCGCATTCTCCTCCGCATCGCCAACGATCAGCAGGAAAGGAATGCGGGCCAGAGTCTGTTCACGGATTTTAAATCCAATTTTTTCATTGCGGAGGTCGGCCTCACAACGCAGCCCTTTTTTGCGAAGCGCCTTCAAAACCTGCTCCGCATACTGGTGCTGCTTGTCGGTAATCGTCATGACCACGGCCTGAACCGGCGACAGCCAGGCGGGCAGTTTACCGGCGTAATGTTCAAGAAGAATACCGGTAAAACGCTCAAGAGAGCCGAAGAGCGCTCTGTGCAACATCACCGGGCGTTTTGTCGAGCCATCCTCGGCAATGTAGCCAATATCAAATCGCTCAGGCAGATTCATATCCACCTGTAGCGTTCCGCACTGCCAGTCACGGCCAATCGCGTCGCGCAACACAAACTCCAGTTTAGGGCCATAGAAGGCACCTTCACCGGGATTTACCGACCATTGTAATCCCTGCGCTTCCAGAGAGGCTGAAAGCGCATTTTCCAGCCGATCCCAGTCGGCGTCGCTTCCCATGCGCTTTTCAGGACGGGTGGATAACTTGATTGCGACCTCTTCAAATCCAAACTGCTTATAAATATCAAGCACCAGTTGAAGGATACTTTTACACTCCCCCTCTACCTGTTCCAGCGTGCAAAAGATATGCGCGTCATCCTGAGTAAAATGGCGGACCCGTAATAAACCATGCAGCGATCCAGAGGGTTCATAACGATGGACTTTACCAAATTCAGACAGGCGAACGGGTAAATCGCGGTAGCTCTTGAGCCCGTATTTAAACAGCGATACCGCCCCCGGACAGTTCATTGGCTTGAGAGCAAAACGTCGACCATCCTCCGTTTGCGTTGTAAACATATGATCGCGATAGTTGTCCCAGTGACCGGAAATTTCCCACAGGCTGCGGTCCATGACATCAGGCGTATTGACCTCAACGTAACCCGCCACCTCATGGCGATTACGCATATAGGCAATAAGCGACTGAAAGATTGTCCACCCCCTGGGATGCCAGAAAACCGCGCCAGGCGCATTGTCCTGAAAATGAAACAAATCCAGCTCCCGCCCCAGCTTACGATGGTCGCGTTTCTCCGCTTCGGCTGTTTTCTCAAGCCAGCCATCAAGCTGTTTTTTGCTGGCCCATGCCGTGCCATAAATCCGCTGTAGCTGTACGTTGCTGGCTTCCCCCTGCCAGTACGCACCGGATACGTTAAGCAACTTCATATTTTTCAGAAAACGAAGATCCGGAATCAGTGGGCCATTAAAGTCGTCCGTAAAATGCCTGAGATGGCATAATGTCACCGACTCATCTGCCGGTATTTCCATCAGCCTCGTTGATTTGAATTTCTCTCCCTGCCGCTCAAAACAGTCAATTGCCTGCGCTCGCGTAACCTGCTCTTTAAAAACCGGCGGGTTTTCGGCGATCAATTTGGTCATGTGCTGCTCAATTTTCAGCAGATCGCTGCTAGTGAAAGGCTTATCCGTCGCGAAATCGTAATAAAACCCCTCTTCTGTCAGATGCCCTTCAACCCCCCTGGCAGAGGGAAACAGCTGATTTACAGACGCAGCAAGAAGGAGAAGGCAGCCACGGCGAATCGGGTCCAACGCTTCTTCGTCAAAAAGCGTAATGATATTGAGCGTGCCACTTTTCTGCACTGCCTCGATCAGATCGATGTATTGGCCATCGATTTCAGCATACACGGCGTTTTTCGCGACGGAAGAACCGATACTTTCCGCGACGTTCTGCAAGGTGGTCCCTTTTCTGACGAGCTTCAGAGAGCCATCAGGAAGAGTAAAGGTGAGAGGTTCTGACTCTGTTATAAGTGCTTCTGACATTTTCGTATCCCGACACAGCTCAGTGATTAACAGCAACTATGTTGCATTAACCCACAAATTAACGCAACCTTGTTGCATTAAAAGTCGCATGTCTGAAATATCAATCCCTGCGTAAGCCATAAAAAATTGCGGCATCAGGCCTTAAATGATAAAGATAATTCCTCTCATTTAAATATAGCCTGTGCTATGTTTTACAGATAAAGTTATGTTATAACATTACGTAGCATTGACAAACAGTGATTTCATCAGGAGATAACCATGCTTCAACTCAACACGGTAAAGATAATCCTGTTAAGCACGCTCATCACAGGACTGACAGCTATCCAGGGCGCTTACGCTGCTGAAAAGTTTAAGGTCATCACAACCTTCACGGTAATTGCTGACATGGCACAGAACGTGGCAGGAGACGCCGCAGAAGTAAGTTCGATCACCAGGCCTGGCGCAGAAATCCATGAATACCAGCCTACAACCGGCGATATAAAGCGAGCCCAGGGGGCGCAGCTCATCCTTTCGAATGGCTTCAACCTCGAACTCTGGTTTCAGAAATTTTATCAACGACTGAAAAACGTACCGGATGTGGTAGTCACTACGGGCATCACTCCAATAAGCATTACCGAGGGACCGTATGATGGAAAACCGAATCCTCATGCCTGGATGTCGCCAGATAATGCACTGATTTATGTAGATAATATTCGTGATGCGCTGGTGAAATACGATCCGGCAAACGCGGAAACTTACAAAGCCAATGCCGATGCTTATAAACAAAAAATTCGTCAGACGCTTGAACCGCTGCGTAAACAGATAGAAACCCTCCCTGCCGAACAGCGCTGGCTGGTATCGAGTGAAGGCGCATTTTCTTATCTGGCACGCGATCTGGGACTGAAAGAACTCTATCTGTGGCCGATTAATGCCGATCAACAGGGAACCCCGCAGCAGGTTCGTAACGTAATCGATAAAGTCCGGCAGAATAAAATTCCGGCGGTATTCAGCGAAAGTACCGTTTCCAATAAACCAGCCCGTCAGGTCGCACGCGAAACAGGTGCGCATTATGGGGGCGTACTTTATGTGGATTCCCTGAGCGCAGCAAATGGCCCCGTTCCCACCTACCTTGATCTGCTGAACGTCACTACCCGGACAGTGGTTCAGGGTTTGCACAGCGGAATGAAGGAGTAAAAGATGAGCCAGGCGGCAGGCATCACAGTAGCGGACTTAACCGTTGTTTATCGTAATGGCCATAAGGCATTACAAAATGCCTCATTCAGCGTACCCAAAGGGTCGATCGCGGCCCTGCTGGGGGTAAATGGTTCCGGGAAATCGACATTATTCAGGGCAATGATGGGATTCGTATCCCCTTCATGCGGAACGATTTCACTTCTGGGAATGCCTCCTGCTCAGGCGCTTCGCCGCAATATCATTGCCTATGTCCCTCAGTCCGAGGAAATTGACTGGTCGTTTCCGGTACTGGTGGAAGATGTCGTCATGATGGGCCGGTATGGTCATATGGGTATGCTGCGTAGAGCGGGTAAAGAAGATCGCAGGATCATTAATGATGCGCTTGAGCGCGTAGATATGCTTCCTTACCGTCACCGGCAGATTGGTGAATTATCCGGCGGGCAAAAGAAGCGGGTGTTTCTCGCGCGTTCTATTGCACAACGGGGCAAAGTAATCCTTCTTGATGAGCCTTTCACTGGTGTGGATGTCAATACAGAAAAGAAAATCATCACGCTGCTTGGTGAACTGAAAGAAGAAGGCAGCACTTTGTTGGTTTCAACGCATAACCTTACCTCCGTATCCGAATATTGTGATTATACCGTTCTGGTGAAGGGCACCGTGCTGGCAAGCGGACCTGTCGCCACGACATTTACGCCGGAAAATATAAAAAAGACGTTTAGTGCAAACAGAGAGAGTGAGTCAGATATATTGCCAGACAAGGGAGGATCAACACAGCCAAATTATAAACCTTCCGCTGAATATAAAGATAAAGGCAGGTCATCATGAGCTGGCTTCTGGAGCCTTTTGGGTATCAATACATGCTCAATGCCATGTGGATTTCAGCAATGGTCGGGGGCATATGTGCTTTTTTATCCTGTTATCTGATGTTGAAGGGTTGGTCACTAATTGGCGACGCGCTGTCCCACTCTATCGTACCCGGAGTAGCTGGCGCTTTTATGCTGGGACTGCCCTTCTCGGTGGGTGCGTTTGTTTCTGGCGGGCTGGCAGCAGGCAGCATGTTCCTTCTTAATCAACGTACCCGTCTAAAAGAAGATGTCATCATTGGTTTGATCTTTTCATCCTTCTTCGCGCTTGGATTATTTATCGTCTCGCTGAATCCTGTTTCAGTAAATATACAATCAATCATTCTGGGAAATATCCTGGCGGTTCCGCCAGAAGATATTCTTCAGCTTACCGTCATTGGCATTATTTCGGTTATTACGTTGTTGTTAAAATGGAGAGATTTATTACTGACCTTTTTCGATGAAAATCATGCGCGGGCGGTAGGATTACATCCGGAAAGGCTTAAGATATTATTTTTCTTTCTGTTAACCCTCTCCACCGTTGCGGCATTACAGACCGTAGGCGCGTTCATGGTGATCTGCCTTGTGGTAACGCCTGGCGCAACCGCCTGGCTGCTGACCGATCGCTTCCCCCGCCTGGTCTGTATTGCGGTAACCATAGGCAGTGTCACCAGCTTTTTGGGTGCGTGGGCAAGTTATTACCTTGATGGCGCAACGGGTGGCATTATCGTGGTCGCTCAGACCCTCATTTTTTTACTGGTGTTCATTTTCGCCCCGGTACATGGCTTACTGGCGAACCGCCGATCGGTTTCTCAGGCAAAAGGACCGCGTAAATGCTGAATGTGCTCATTGAACCTTTCCACTTTGACTTCATCAATTATGCCCTGATAATCGCGCTGCTGGTCTCTGTTCCCTGCGCCCTGCTTTCTGTTTTTCTCGTGCTGAAGGGTTGGGCTCTGATGGGAGATGCCATGAGCCATGCCGTGTTTCCCGGCGTTGTACTGGCCTGGATTGTAGGGTTGCCATTAGGTGTCGGCGCTTTTGTGGCCGGATTATCCTGTGCTTTACTTACCGGATATATTAAAGATAACAGCCGCATAAAGCAGGATACGCTGCTGGGTATCATTTTTTCAGGTATGTTCGCCTCCGGACTGATTTTGTATGTTTCAGTCCGCCCGGATGTTCCGCTTGAACATATCCTCTTTGGCGACATGCTTGGTATAAACGCCACCGACATACTCCAGACGGGCACCATTGCCTTGTTTATCTTACTGATTACCGGAATTAAATGGCGTGATTTCCTGCTTTACTGTTTTGATATTCAGCAGGCCAGGGTCAGTGGACTACGTACGGGATGGCTTTACTACGGATTACTGTGCATGGTTTCGCTTACCGTGGTCGCCACGCTAAAGTCCGTGGGGATTATTTTATCCGTCTCTTTGCTTATCGCGCCCGGTGCCATTGCAGTTCTTTTGACGCAACGATTTAGCAGCGCAATATTCATCGCTGTAGCTTTATCGGCTCTGGTGTCAACGACCGGCGTTTACCTCTCTTATTTCATTGATAGTGCGCCTGCTCCAACGATTGTCTTGCTTTTTGCTCTGGTATTTATAGCTATTTTTATATACTCAAGTTTTAAATATAATGAGAAATACCTCTGAGGGAGTTAATGTTTTATGAAAAAAGCAATTATCTTTCTCCTTTCATTTTATAGCTGCGCGGGATTTGCTGAGTCTCAGCAGGCACGAAGCGACTATTCTACTGAAGAAAGTCAGGCTAAAGTTAACAAAATCCTTCATACCACTTCTTTGTACAGGAAGGGCCTCAGCTATAGTGAACGCGTTGCTGAGATATCTTCCCGTTTCCTCGGAACGCCTTACCAGGCGCATACACTGATTGGATCATCTTCGATGCAAGAGAGGCTGGTCACTAACCCCAGTACTGTGGATTGTTTTACTTTTATTGATTATGTTCGCTCCATGGCGCACGCCAGTAGCTGGCAAACTTATGTATCTGAACTTGTTAAGACCCGTTATACAAACGGAATGATTGATTTTACTGGCAGAAAACATTTTTTCACGGACTGGGCTGTCATATCTCCGCGAAATGCACAAGATGTTACTCAGGACATCAGCCCGTATACTATTACAGTCAACAAACAGCTAAGCCAGAAGAATAAAAAACAAGAATATGTTAAGGGTCTCGGCATTATCTCACGCCGGATAAGTTATATACCGGCTTCTGCAATAGATAACGAGGTAATAAATAAACTGCAAACAGGTGATTACGTAGGTATTTATTCAACAAAAAGAGGACTGGATGTTTCACATGTTGGGATCATTATCAAAGAACACAATAACATCTGGTTCAGAAATGCATCGTCATTAGCGAAAAACAGAAAGGTAGTTGACTCACCTTTTATTAGATACATAGCTACAAAACCGGGCATTGTAGTTTTACGAGAGAAAACAGATCAATACCCCTGAAAAGTAGAATAATGTGTCAGGCAATAGCGCCTTTACCCACTCCCTCAAAGGCATGGACTTCTATTTTCGCTGCGGGTAAACCGTGCTCAATTGACTGCCTGATAAATAAAGCCAGTGACTCAACCGTGGTATCACACGGCAGAATATCTACTACCTCAGAACAAAGCATGATTTCAAAGTATCCCTGAGAACTCCGCCAGGAAGAACATGTCAGCCCCTTATGCCAGTATGCTATGGCACGCGGTGAAAGTGTTGTCACTGTAGCGACATCTTCCCGGCTTAACAGATAAGCGTTATTCCATCGCGTTGCCCATTCCTGTTCCCACAGATGGCTTCGCTCGCCATCCACAAAAATTCTGATCGCAGAGCGATGCCCATGCGCTATTCTCTGGCAATTTCCGCGGTGTTTTTTCAGCCCATGCGAATAATGATAACTGTCACCATTAATACTTTCCGGCCGTAACGTTATCGTTATATCCTTTACTCCCTGCGGCAAACACGCCAGTAAATGTTTTTCTATTTGGGACTCAAGGCAACGGGAAGTAATATTATCTGCCTGCACCAGCCAGAAACTCTCCTGCGGTCCGGAAATAAAACACTGGGTCTCCCCGTTCTTACGCAGCATGGCGACTCCCATCGTAGTGCCTGCATGACTAACAATAATATGACTATTTTGTTCCGGCACAATCAGGACATGATCGGCCAGTTTATCAATTTCATGCTTGATAGTTTTTTTTGCATGTGAGAAATCCATTACCATTGATTCAGCACTCAGCTCCCCTTCAACAATAATATCAACGATAAGGCTATCGCCAATCAGTCCGGCTTCCGCATCAAGGAAACTAAAATCCATGACCGTCAGATCATTAATAAAAAGTTTCACCGCTACCTCTTTAATAAAACAGAAAAGCCTCTTCCGCAAAAATATTGAAGAGGCAAGCATCATTTTGCTACATTAATAACAAATCGTTAATAATACGGTGTTATGTTAACGGCACTAGCCGAGCTATACTCAGAATTCATTGCGTAACTTCTGATAACCTTCGACCAGCTTAACGTTGGTACTGGCCACTTCTTCTGAAAATTGTAAAGAAGCGGGGTCTACCCTCGAATAACTTTTAAGATCGGAATCAGGCCCCACGCGTTCCGTTGATGGAATATAGGTATTCTCAGGCAGGGTAACGCCATCCACAACTGCATTATAGCGAATAACACAACCAGTCTGAATATGACAGTTAAATAACACGCTGTTGAATCCAATAAATACCCGCTCATCAACCTGACAGGGGCCATGCACTATTGCACGGTGGGCGATAGACGTTCCGCTTCCTATCGTCACTGGTGCGCCGCTTTTTGAGTGAATAACCACCCCGTCCTGAATATTAGAGTGGGAATGGATAATGATAGGATCCATATCCCCGTCTGCATTTAGCTCGTCAGCCCGGATAACCGCATAAGGTCCGACGTAAACATAATCATGAATAATAACACGCCCACAAATGACCGCGGTGGGATCAATATAGGCTTTAGTGGAAACAACGGGGGTATGACCCGATGGGTTTTTACGTAACATTATTACTTCCTTTCCAGTGAATACGGGCAACGGCATTATGAGGATGCAGACTTTCCTGATGCTCGACCCTGATATCAAATGCTTCACAAAAGGGTGCCGAACAAAAAACATTATGGAGCCGACGGGCAGCATCTTCGCAAAACATCAGATTCTGACCGTTAGCCACCGCAAAAGCCTGTTCGTCGCTCCGCTTGACGACCGTTTGCACTGCTGTCCCGAGAGCAACTTCAGCATAATCAATTAGCTCAATCACAGGCAGTGATTTTGCTTCAGGATTAAGCCGGATACTCACCCATGCCCAGCTTCGCTGGCTGTGCGGGGTTGCCGGCATTCCTTTCTCAACAAGCCAGTCCGCTATTTCTGCTGCCGGGAGCCTGTCGATCCGGTTACCAAAGTCTTTGCTAAACTGCAAACCCGCGACGTGGCGGCTAAGCGCAGCGGAAGCAGGACAGGTTGACGAATAAGGGATACCCACTTTGAGGGTAACCGTAAAAGATTGCCTGAGTTCGGCGCTCAGAGTCAGAGGATAGGCTTTCCAGCCGGAGTGATTAGAATTTAACGACTTACGCGACAGTAACACCTCCCCTGAAATCTCAATACTGGCTTCATCACTACGTCCCTGATGCGATACCAGAAATGCTTTCAGCACACGTTGCAATAAATCCGGCGTCATTTCCCCTTGTGTTAGTTCATCCAGTAGCAGATAAAGGCGAGACATATGGATCCCCTTTTCGGCTTCAGGTGAACTGAGAAGGTTGATGCCGGCATTAACCTTTGCGGCTACCGGCCTGCCTGCGATCTCTACCGGCAGATCGATTTGCTCCATACCAACCCAGGATAATGACTCGCCCTCATCGTCGCCCTTAGTGGACTGAATATCCGGTAGCATGCCGGGGCATAAGGTTTGTTTCGCTGCCATACTCATATATACCTGCCTGATCTGTTATTCGTTCCTGTCCCTACCCGCGCCCCGGGCGGCTTTATTTCTTTCGGTACTGAACCTCAACTTTTTCCTCCTTGGTTTTGGCTTCAATACTTAATTCTGCGGTGGGCCTGAGTAGCAGGCGTTGCAGGCCGATAGGTTCGCCAGTATCCCGGCAGAAGCCATACTCTCCTTTTTCCAGCCGTATCAGCGCAGCGTCATATTTCGGCAGCAGGCGGCTTTCCCTGTCTATCTGTCTGAACAGCAGACGTAACTGCTCTTCACGAATGGCGATATCTCCTTCGTCACCCGTTTCGGGATTCTCCTGCAACTGTTGCTTCATCTGATCGATATGATCAAGCACCTCCTGCCTCTCATAGCGCATAAGCCGCCGAAAGTAGTCCTGTTGCACAGGGTTCATGTAGTCTTCTGGCGGCATTGCCAGGATTTTTTCTCGTTCAGCGCGGGTAGGTTTAGTCATGTCCTGTACCGATAAAATTTCATGTTGAAACGTTATAACATAACACTAACTATCGCTGCAAAATAACCTGTTAAGCCAGCCGGGCCACTTTCGTGGGCCAGGGATCGTGGAAAATCCCCCCCTGCTGCCACCAGCGGATTTCCTCTTCAGTGAGTAAGCACTGGCGCAACGCGAGGGCAAAATCGTCAATTTCGCCGCTCTCGCCAATAACCGTCAGGCGGCAGCGTCGGTCACCAAATCTGCCCGGCATTTTTGCCAGTTGCTGACGAATAGCTGAACGTTCTTCCTCTGTCAGTGAATTATCAGTGTGCGTCAGGACCCCGGCTTTCCAGTAGCTTATAAATTCGAGATTGATGCTTCCTGCGGCCTGGTTCCACAGTAATGCCAGGTCATCCCTTCCCGGTAACCAGAAAAACCCTTTACTGCGGTAAACGCCTGCGCCCATAAAGCGATGGCAGGTATCCCACAGCCGCTGCGGATGAAACGGGCGGTCATCCTCAATGACTCGCCAGGAGATATCATACTGTTTCACCGATTCATCTGATGAAACGGAGTCGGTTTCCTCCTGAAGTTCATCGATAAGTAACGCCACCCGATGAAAATCGTAATCCGGCATGGAAAGCAATTCATCCAGCGGTAAGTTCCCCCAGGGCACAGCCATAATTGCCACCTGCGGATTAAGAGGATGTATGGCCCTGGCCACATCAGTAACCACATAGAAGGGCAACCGGTCGTTTTTGGTTAACAGGAGCTTATTACAGAACATAATCTGTTCCGCCAGCAGGCTTTCCACTCCCCGGGTTCCTTTGTTGAGGTGCTCCTGAAAAACGGGAATAAGATCCTTTCCTCCGTCATAGTCATCATTAAGCATCACAGTATCAACAAGCGATAAAAATGCTTTGAGACTTACCTGGGTATGCTCACGCAGATAGTGGACCAGGGGAAGAGGATGACTGCTGCCTGACGTTTCCAGTAAAATAAACGCCGGATGCCGTTTTTCAAGCAGGTTTTTCAGCGCCGAATCCAGCTTCTGGATCCCGCTTCTGCTGCTAATACTGTCTGCTGAAATACTCACAAAGTTGTTACTGGTTGCATCAACGATTTCTGTGTTGGCTATCAGCACGCCATCCACATCAAGCTCGCTCATGTCATTAACGATGACCGATACCGCCATTTGCCGTTTGTGCGCCTGAGCAAGAAGGTTTTTTAATAGCGTGGTTTTCCCTGCACCCAGAAAACCATTAAGGATAATGAGCGGTGTTCTTTTCATAGCGTCTGATCTTATGTCGCCAAACATTAATGCAATCAAGTTGCAATAATACCGACTTACTGCCAAAATTCAAATGACAAGACTCACAGGGGAAAATATGACAACACCAGTGGCCAAAACGTATGACTGGAAGCAAACGTTACGCGCACAGGGTTTGCGGGCAACGCCATCCACCCTTGCTACGCTGCAATGCCTTGAACATGCCAGCCAGGCCATGAGCCACGACGATTTGACTCAGCAACTCGGCGAGCAGGCTCCCGATCGCGTCACCCTTTACCGCATTCTGGAGCGGCTAATGCAGGTGAGTATTGTTCAGCGTTATACCGACTCGGCAAGAACTCAGCGTTTCGCTCTGACCCAACGGGCTGCCGTAGGGGTTTTTGAATGCGATAACTGCCATCATGTTATTCCTATTGAACAGGATCCAGCGCTGGAAGCAGCCATTGAAATGGTAAAGTCGCATCTCACCGGACATGGTATGACCGAACGGGAAATTACCCTTTCCAGCCATGGTATCTGTCCGGACTGTAATCGTACTCTGACTAAATAATCTTTTTCTTATTCCATGCGACCGTTGATTAGCACCAGGCGTGCTCGCGTACTGCTATGCAAAGTAATGAGGTAAGCGCCATGATAAAAATGACAAATACAATGAATGGGCAAAAGGAGTTGTTGGTTCCGATCACGAAAGGCAAAATTGGCATGTACGTCTGCGGTGTCACGGTCTATGACCTTTGCCATTTGGGACACGCCAGAACCTTTGTGGCTTTTGATATGATCGTGCGCTATCTGCGCTTTCGCGGCTACGATGTGACTTTCGTGCGCAACATTACCGATATAGATGACAAAATTATTCAGCGCGCCCGTGAAACCGGAGAGGACTGGCGCAGCCTGACAGAGCGAATGGTGCATGAAATGCACATTGATTTTGCAAAGTTAGGCATCCTGCCGCCAGATATCGAACCCCGCCCCACAGAGCACATTCCACAAATCATCAGTATGATCGAACGACTTCTGCATCGACAATATGCTTACATTGCAGAGAGTGGTGACGTCATGTTCTCCACTGCATCGGCACAAGACTACGGAAAGCTTTCGGGACAGGATATTACCATGCTTCGCGCCGGGGCCCGCATCGACGTCAATGAGTATAAACGTGACCCGCTGGATTTTGTTCTCTGGAAGCGGGCGAAATCCGGCGAGCCGGCCTGGCCCTCTCCATGGGGAGAAGGGCGACCGGGATGGCATATTGAATGCTCTGCGATGAACTGTCATTACCTCGGAACGCATTTCGACATTCATGGCGGCGGTTCGGATCTCATTTTTCCACATCATGAAAATGAAATCGCTCAGTCTACCTCAGCCAACGATGGCCCTTACGTGAACTACTGGCTCCACACCGGCATGGTGACGGTAGATAAAGAAAAGATGTCGAAATCGCTGAATAACTTTTTTACCCTGCGCGATATTCTGAACCGGTTCGATGCCCAGAGCTTGCGTTTCTTCCTGCTAAGTGCCCATTATCGTAAGCCATTAAATTACAGCGAGGAAAATATTCATCTGGCGCGCGCCTCGCTGACACGGCTCTATACCGCATGCCAGTTTGCTGATGGCTCCCGGTCTGAAGAGCATGATGCCTGGCAGGCCAGGTTCTGTGAGGCAATGGATGATGATTTTAATACGCCTCAGGCGCTTGCCGTTCTGTTTGAGCTAACAAGAGAAATTAATCGGCTATACGCAATGAATAAAGACGAAACGGCAGCACTTGCCACCACGCTGAAAGATCTGGGCAATGTGCTGGGGTTGTTTGAACAATCCGCGGCTGCCTTTTTGACCAACCGCGATGACTTTCACCCAGCAGAGTTGCAGCTTATTGAAAACCTAATCCATCAGCGTAGCGAAGCACGACGTATGGGCGAATGGGGCAAGGCCGATCGTTTAAGAAATGAATTAGCGGAGCAAGGCATCGAGCTTGAAGATGTCGGCGAAAACACCTCCTGGCGCATCCGATAAATCGAACATCAGGAGGAAAAAAAATTTCAATGTGATATGTTATGTTATAACGTAACATAAAAGGTGATTCTATGAACCAACCACGCGAAGTCGTTATTGTCGGTGCGGGTCCGGCTGGGGTGGGTATGGCGGCGCTTCTTCGTCGGAGCGCCGTGCAGGATATCCTCGTCGTGGATAGTCACGAAGTGGGTGCCTCCTTTATGCGCTGGCCGGAAGAAACCCGCTTTATTACTCCTTCTTTTTTTTCCAATCCGTTCGGACAAGCCGATCTTAATGCTGTGACGCCTGACAGTTCCCTGGCGCTTTTCTGCGGTGAAGAACACGCCGGGGGAAACACGTACGCAAAATACCTCAATGCCGTGCTGGATGAGTATCAGATCCCTGTCATGGCCCCCGCCAGGGTTGTAAAGGTGGCCTTGCTCAGTTCAGGTCATTTTATGCTGACAACAGAAACAGGAGAGAGAATTGAAACGCGCTCATTAATATGGGCTACAGGTGAATTCCAGTTCCCTGACCGGCAGATTTTTCCGGGAGCAAAAATGTGTTGCCATTACGCTGATGTGTCCAGCTGGAAGGACTTCCGAAAAGGCGATTACATCGTGATCGGCGGCTATGAAAGCGCGGTGGATGCCGCTGTAAACCTGCTGGAAAATGGTTCATCGGTAAAAATGTTGACCCGCTCTGCCCCCTGGTCAACTAACCATATCAGCGATCCCAGTCTGTCGCTCTCTCCTTATACCCGTGAGCGACTTAACAGGGCGATGAATAACCGTCTTTTCGAAATTTATGAAGATGCGGATGTCTGTGAGGTGGTCAGGATGCCCGGCCCGGGGAGTTCCTACAAGGTCCATACCACTAACGGACGCGCCTGGGCCACTGACGAGGTGCCTGTGCTTGCCACCGGCTTCCAGTGTGGCGGGGGAGCAAGTCAACTGGCTGCTTTTTTTGAATGGAATGATGATGGCTATCCGGTGTTGACGGACGACGACTGCTCAACTCTTTTTCCCGGTTTGTACCTTGTCGGCCCCCATGTCCGGCATGCCGGAAATATTTATTGTTTTATCTATAAGTTCCGCCAGCGCTTTCCCGTCGTGGCAGAAAGTATCACGCGTCATCTGGGCCTGTCCTCTGAAGGAGTACGGGACTGGTGGGTTCTGCCTTCAGAGCCTGACTGCTGTGCCGATGATGACTGTGCATGCTGAGGTCCGTGTTTATGCAATCATTCGTTTTAATGGGATTAGAAAGTGCAGGAAAATCTACCCTGTTTAATATCCTGACGGAAAGTGCTGCCAGTGATGAGCGTAATTTCAGGGGATCGACCGTTGTATGTCGGGAAGGTCTCATCAATGATGCAGGGATCTGCCTGGTTGATACGCCAGGCATACGTTTTCAGAGCGACAGTGAAACCACGAAACTCGCCCTTGATGCGCTAAACCAGCATGATGGCATTCTGGTGGTTCTGCGAGCCACGCACGCTCAGCAGGAGTGGCAAACGCTCTGTCACCTCATACCGCCACAGGTAAAACACCTTGTTATACTCCTGACCTTTGCTGATAAGATCAGAAAGGGCCTTCGGGAAGTGACTGAATACCTGAGCGAAACATCAGGTGCGCCTGTACTGGCAGTCAATGCCCGGGAAGCTGGCAGCAATGTTCGCCAGGAAATAGTGCAGTTGCTGTTGCAGGATAAACCAGCACCTTCCGCTGTCTCTTTACCCCGCCATAAGATACCGGTAATTAATCTGCTGGCTGAATCGCCTCAACAAACGATATTTGAACATCGCTGGGCTGGAAAAGTTGCTGCAATAGTATGCCTTTTCCTGCTGTTTGCCGTTCCGGTATGGGGGGCATGGCTGCTGTCAGATTTCATTCAGCCTGTCATTGACAGTGCGGTTATTCAGCCGCTTGAGAATATAACGACCAACTGGCCCGATGTTCTGAAAGCATTATTTGTTGGCAATTACGGTCTTTTTAGCCTCGGACTCTATTCTTTCGTATGGGCTTTTCCTGTGGTGGTACTGGTCGGCATATCTCTTTCACTGACAGACGACAGTGGGCTTAAGGAAAGAATTACCGCGACGCTGGATCCCTGGTTGCGAAAAGTGGGTCTCAGCGGTCAGGATCTTATTCCCGTATTAAGTGGTTTCGGCTGTAACGTGGTGGCAGTTTTTCAGAGCCGTTCATGTTCGCGCTGTACGCGGCATGCCTGTATCAGCATGATTAGCTTTGGCTCTGCTTGCAGCTATCAGACGGGGGCGACGCTTTCACTTTTTAATGCTTCTCATCATCCCTGGCTCTTTGCACCTTATCTCAGCCTGCTTTTTATCACTGGCGCAATACATACGCGGCTCTGGAACAGGCCGTTAAAGCCTGGCGAGAATCCGCGTTTGACAGAGTTGACCTGGCTACAATGGCCGCGCTGGCGAAACGTGACGTGGATGCTGAGAAATATCCTCCGTCAGTTCCTTATGCAAGCCATGCCACTGTTCCTGATCATCTGTCTTATTGCGGGAGTGCTTGATTACGCAGGTATCACCCGCTGGCTGAGCGAAACTACTGCGCCTTTACTTCATCTTTTTAAACTGCCAGCAGAACTGATGCCTGGGATCATCTTTTCACTGTTACGAAAAGATGGCCTTATGGTGCTGAATCAGGATGGCGGCAGCATATTACAGTCCCTCAGCACATCTCAGCTTCTGTTGCTTGTCTGGCTCGCCTCTACCCTGATGGCATGCCTTGTCACGGTATTTACCATCGCCCGGGAAATAAGCTGGCGGTTCGCCGCGGCAATAGCAGGAAGACAAGCGCTGAGTTCGTTGGTTGTGGCTCTGGTGATATCCCTGTTATTCATTCATGGAGCATGAATATGATCCCCAAAACTTACCAGCAATGGTACCGATGCATTACAGAAGAATGTGGCATTCCCCTTACGCAGGCATTCATTACATCCCGCCTGGCTGTTCTTCAGGACCCCGGACACCAGGAAACCAGACGCTTTGTCTCGTTATATGGACAATCTCATCTGAACAGTATTGTTCAATGGTTTAAAAAAGTGCAGGAAGGCGTGTCGTAAAAATGACAGCCTGTTTCGCTTTCATACTCAGGCACCCGGCAAATGCGGGTGCCTTTAATTCACTCCTCGAACCAGGGCTCAACAGGATCGGGATAATGACGCCACTTTTGCGGTCCTTCAGCCATTTCGGCATCCGTTAACAGGGCTGAATCCAGCCTGTTGCGCAGTTCTGATTCATTCATTTCCATGCCAATAAAAACGAGTTCCTGGCGGGCATCACCTATGCCATCCATCCAGTGAGACATGATGAACTCCAGTGATTCTGCGTCTTCTGGCCAGCGTTCTTTCGGCACGCTTGCCCACCACATGCCACCCAGTCCCTGGCGCGCAACCCCGCCAGCCTGTGACCATGAACCTGCAAATTCCGGACGGCTGGCCAGCCAGAAGTACCCTTTTGATCTAACGACGCCATCCAGCTCGTTTTCCATCACCTGCCAGAAACGGGTCGGATGAAAAGGCCGACGGGCGCGAAAGACAAAGCTGGAAATTCCGTATTCTTCTGTTTCCGGTTTATGTTCACCGCGCAATTCTTTAAGCCAGCCGGGTGCCTGAGCGGCTTGATCGAAATCGAACAGGCCGGTATTGAGTACGTTATCCAGGGGGACCTGACCAAATTGTGAAACAACAATCCTCGCCCGTGGATTAAGCGAGCGTAAAACCGCCATCAATTTTTCTTTTTGCGCTTCACTGATAAGATCGACTTTATTAAGGACCAGCACATCGCAGAATTCAATCTGATCGATCAGCAGGTCAACCACGCTCCTTTCATCGCCTTCACCGAGCGATTCTCCGCGTGACTGAATACTGTCCTGCGAACCATAGTCCTTCAGAAAATTGTATGCATCCACCACGGTAACCATGGTATCAAGGCGGGCCACTGTCGAAAGGCTTTCACCGTCATCATCCGCAAAGGTAAACGTCTCAGCAACAGGCAGGGGTTCAGAGATCCCCGTGGACTCAATGACAAGCTGATCGAAACGCCCCTCTTTCGCCAGACGATTAACCTCAAGGAGCAGATCTTCGCGCAATGTACAGCAAATGCACCCGTTGCTCATTTCTACCAGCTTTTCATCCGTACGGGAGAGCTCTGCACCGCCATCCCTGACCAGCGCAGCATCAATATTCACTTCTGACATATCGTTCACAATAACGGCCACCCGTCGGCCTTCCCGGTTGTTCAGAATATGGTTAAGCAGGGTCGTTTTCCCTGCCCCCAGAAATCCCGAAAGTACGGTAACCGGCAGACGTTTATCGTTATAAACAGTTGCACTGACTTCGGACATTAACTTACCTCTCCTGTTTTGTTGCTCCAGACTGGATTAACCGGGTCGTTAAGTACGACCACCTCTTCGCCTTTAATGGCGTTATAAAAGCAGCTTCGCCGACCTGTGTGGCAAGCGCCTCCCAGTTGATCAACAAGCAAAAGTACGGCATCGCCGTCACAATCCAGACGAATATCAAGCACCTGCTGGATACAACCAGAGGTATCACCCTTGCGCCACAGGCATGACCGGGATCGGGACCAGTAACAGGCCCGGCCCGTCTTTAATGTCTCTTCTAAGGCCTGTCGATTCATCCATGCAAGCATCAGAACCTCTCCTGAGTTGTATTGCTGAGCGACGGCAGCGATCAAGCCATGACTGTCCCAGGGGATTGACGGCAGGATATCCTCAAGCTGAAACACTGCGCCTGCATGGGCTTTTTCCAGTAACAGAAACATTGGCACCTCACTTAGCTTGTGCTATGTTATAACGTAACAATTAAGTTTGCCAGTCCTTCTTTTTAATTCCGCACCATCACTGCGTCAGCAGCGTTCCTGCCGTCCGGGGTAAGAAAAGAAGATATCGCGTTGACAACGACAGGAGGCCAGAATCGGTGAGCAATAAACCCTATTCTCTGATTACAAGGGAAGCTGCGCTATCGTCATCGGATGGTGCCGGGCTGAGGGAGCTGATTGAGAGTAAAAAGGTGCGGCTCACACCGCTCCGGGAGAGAGTTTACCATTTCGTCAGGCATGCAAAAGAAAAAGGCATTAGCGCATATCAGATACTGGAATTAATGAAAAAATATAATCCGAATGCAAAACCCACTACGGTTTACCGTTCTCTGGATTATTTGCAACAGGCAGGCATTATCGTAAAAATAGAATGCTGTAGTAAATTTGTCAGAAAAGACAATTTATCCTCTGAGGTGATGACTCTTTTTATGATTTGCTCAAGCTGCGGGACTATTATTCAGCATACTGACAATAATATTGATGCTTATATTGAAAAAAACGCCATGGAATATGGCTGCGCGGTACAAAAAAAGAACATTGAAATTCGGGTGATTTGCCCTGATTGTCGACAAAAGCAGTAACCAGAAAAATGCTAAAAATAAACCATCCCAATATTATCTCAGGCTATAACAGGCATAGTCATTAATGAGTAATCCCAGAGCCTGCTTTTGTTATTTTCACTGACATAGTTAACCTTAATGCCCTGTGCTTCAGGACGAATTCCGTGCAAGTATGGTGATAATAAACACCCCACCAATGCCCGCCGTAATAATGCCGATCGGCAGTTCCTGCGGAGCCAGTATCGTCCGGCTGACGATGTCACCACCACACAGTAGTATTGCTCCCCAGACGCCACACAAGGGTAACAGCAACAGATGCTTCACCCCTGCAAAATGCCGACACAGATGAGGCACCATTAAGCCGACAAATCCAATCACGCCGGTTAATGCCACCAACAACGATGTTGCCAGTGCACAACAGAGAAAAATCTCGATCCGCAGACGACTGACGTTAATCCCCAGTGACAGCGCTGTCTGTTCTCCTGCCAGCACGCCATCCAGCGAGCGCCACCGCAACAGGACAAAGGCAATCAGTAGCACCAGGCTGAACACGGCAAAGGGCAAATTGTCCCAGCTGGCTAATCCCAGGCCGCCCAGAGACCAGAACAGTACAGAGCTGGCCGCCCGCTGATCGCCGGAAAAAATGAAATAACTGGTCAGCGCGCCGAACAAAAAAGAGATGGCAAGCCCACAGAGAATAAGATGCTCAGCTCCGCGTTGCTTTTTAAAATGAAACAGCAGCATCACTGCGATGGCGGAACACACGCCACCGACAAACGCCGATACCGGAAGCGTAAATGCACCGAGTCGATCGCCAAAGCGGGTGATCACCAGTACCGCCCCCGCTGACGCGCCGGAGGATAGCCCGAATAAAAAAGGATCGGCCAGATCATTACGGGTGGTCGTCTGTAACAACGCCCCCACCATCGCCAGTCCCGCCCCGGTCAGCACAGAGAGTAACATCCGGGGGACGCGTAAATCCGTCACGATTCTGCTGACCATGGCAGATACCGGCTCATCCGTCAGCTTCAGTGCTCCCAGCACCTGCATTAGCGACAGTGGCACTGTCCCTCTGGTAATACTGAATAACATCAATCCGATCAGCACTACCATCGCTCCCCACATCGCCCAGTGATAACGGCAGGACATGAGTATTACTTCGCCGCTGCCGGGTACATTGCCCGCGCGAGTTTTTCCACCGCATCAACGTTAGCAGGTCCCGGCGTCAGTTCAGCATATTGCAGCTTCAGGTAGCGCTGATGCTGTACCGCCGGAGTCAGTTTCATTAATGGATGTTTCTCCAGAAAACGACGCAGCGCATCTGCCCCGCTACCCGTCTGGTAATCCAACAAAATAATAAAATCCGGCTCAGCCGCCGCGACGCTTTCCCAGGAGGTTGTGCCCCAGCTGGTATCCAGCGCCTCCATTGCATTTTTACCACCAGCCGCCTCAATAATGGCCGTAGGCATCGCATATTTACCACTGGTAAACGGTTTATCCTCGCCTGAGTCGTAGACGAACACCTTTAAAGGACGGGTACCTGCCGCTGGCTTCGGCAGTTCGTTCAACCGCTTTTTCCAGCCGCTGACCAGGGTCTGTGCATCATTGCGCTTGCCAAAAATCTTACCCAGCGTGAGGACATCGTTATACAGCAGATCCATCGTGGCTTTATTTTTGTGCGCAGTGGTGAACACACAGCTTTCACTCAGAACAAAAGTCTTGATGCCATATTTGCTTAGCGTATCCGGCGTCACTTCGCCGCCCACTTTCATTCCATAGTTCCAGCCAGCGAAAAAGAAATCAGGTTCGGCGGCCAGTAAGGTTTCAAGGGTGGGATATTTTGGTGCCAGTTCCGGGATCGAACCCATCGCCTGTTTAAATTCCGGCGTCATTTTGTACCAGCCACTAATACCGGTCAGCCCAACGATGCGATCTTGCAAATGCAGTGCAAACGCCATTTCTGACATATTAAGGTCGTTAATAACCGCCCTTTTCGGCGGACTGGCGAAGGTGACAGGCGTCCCACAACTTTCAATCGTCACCGGGAAATCGGCAGCACTGGCTGCTGAAGCAGACAGTACCACCAGCAGGGATATAAACCTTTTTTTCATTACTGACTCTCAGGGAATAATTTATGCACAATGCGGCACTTCAAAAATACGTAACGCCTTTCCTGTGTGAGGATGCGGTACGGTAAAACTGGTCAAGCCAAAGACGGGATAAAGGTATTCTGATACCAGTACCCTCTCCGGCGTGTCACAGATCACTGACTGCCCCTGAGACAGGAGAAGAACACGGTCAGCAAAGGATCCTGCCAGTGTCAGATCGTGTAATACCGCCACGACGGTGATCCCCTTACTTTTCACCAGCGAAAGGAGCTCCGCACGTCCGGGGGGATCGAGATGGTTGGTGGGTTCATCAAGCAATACCAGCTCGGGCGTCTGTGCCAGTACCCGTGCCAGCGCGGCCCGCTGTCTTTCGCCACCGGAAAGCGCAACCAGAGACCGCCTGCGTAGCCGCTGCAATCCGGTATCTTTAATGGCTTTTGCGACAATCGCATCATCTGCATTGCGCGGGACATCCCCGGCATGAGGGATACGCCCCAGCGCCACATAGTCCTCAACGGACAGTCTCATATCGGGTGTATCGTTCTGCGCCAGAACAGCAACCTGTCTGGCCCGCTGTTGCCGGGATAAAGCAGACATGGCGCGGCCCCGCAGACGAATTTCCCCTTTCAGATGGGTCAGTTCCTGGCTAATCGCCCTCACCAGGGACGTTTTACCGCTGCCGTTAGGTCCGATAACGGCCAGACACTCTCCGGCGTTGACCGCAAAATGAATGGCTGAAAGCAACTCGCCGCCGCCGGGTCGCGGCAGAGACTGAATATCGACGCTGAGAACACTTTCCAGCGGATCAAAATCATCTTTTAGCGTATGTGCGGTATTGCGCTTCACGGTGCTCTTCTCGATTTCGGTACGGGTAATCAGGAGGCTGGCAGCATCCTGATTGCGCATATCGTTGGCGGTTCTCTTTTCGTTTAACTGGTCAGAACGGCAACGGGAATACGGTTAACCGCATTCATGTTGCGCCTCACTCACCTATAGATATGTTATAACATAACACTAAAAAATTAACCAAACCTCTTTTGGCTCTGCTTGCCGGACTTCAGAGCTGATAAACGTTATATCGGGGAATTATGCCAGGCGGCGCTGCGCTTGCACAGACCTACGGATTGCGCATAACCTGCTGATTCTTGATGAATTTGTAGACCGGGAAAGGCGAAGCCGCCACCCGGGAAAACGGCGTATGCATAGCGAAAGGAGTTTGCCAAAAACAACAAAGCCCGGTTCCCCGGGCTTTGCACACAAAATAAATATCAATAATAGGCTTGCAGCGTGCGCTGACACAGCACGGAGCGCACGCAGTCGTCCGTCGTAAAACGCACCACGCCAATCATCTCATCTTCTTCAAAACGTGCCAGCGCATCGCTCAACCCTGATTTTACGTGCGACGGCAGGTCGCACTGGGTGATATCGCCGTTAACGATGACCGTCACGTTCTCCCCGAGGCGTGTTAAAAACATCTTCATTTGCGCAGCGGTCACGTTCTGAGCCTCGTCGAGAATGACGACCGCATTTTCAAAGGTACGTCCGCGCATATAGGCGAACGGCGCGATTTCTACCTTGCCGATCTCCGGACGCAGGCAGTACTGCATAAAAGAAGCCCCCAGTCGTTTGACCAGCACGTCGTAGACCGGGCGGAAATAAGGTGCAAACTTCTCGGAAATATCTCCGGGTAAGAAGCCGAGATCTTCGTCGGCTTGCAGGACCGGACGTGTGACAATGATCCGCTCCACATCCTTATGAATCAGAGCCTCAGCCGCTTTAGCCGCGCTGATCCAGGTTTTACCGCAACCTGCCTCACCGGTAGCAAAAATAAGCTGTTTGGTCTCGATAGCATTCAGGTAGTGCGCCTGAGCTTCATTACGCGCCTCAATCGGTGAGTTATCCCGGCAATCCCGCGCCATACCGATTGATTCTACGCCGCTCATCTGGACAAGCGAGGTGACCGATTCTTCTTCACGCTGTTTATGACTACGCGAATCCCGTCTCAGCACACGTTTAGCTTCACGACGAGCTTTGATCACTGCTTTTTGTCTTCCCATGGATAGCACCTTGAGTTGTTAATTAACATCCACACGCTACGATCGGCGCGATTATGTACACAAACATCTGAGGTTTGGCTTCCTTGTAAGCCATGACTTGCGTTTTAACGGACGTGAACGTACGACCAACCGCGTCATACGATCCGTCGGTAAACTCGTTAGCTGCCCTTGATGGGGAAAATAAGGTGGTAAAGAAGGGGGTGACGAAGGCGCTGCCTCCGCTGATGCAGGGATGGATTATCGATGCTGAATGTCCAGTGCCGGACGCTACCATTCACGATCTCCCGTTGTAGCGACATCCTGTCGTGGTTTCCCGTTCATATAAAAAGTAAAACAAATCTTTCCAAAATTGCAACATTATATTTACTTAAAAATAACAAAAACGGTTAACTTTTTGTTTGCACAAGCCTCTTATATTTATATTACAGAAATATAACAATGCCCGGGAAAGAGGAAAAAATTATGATCTGACGAGCATAACGCGCGTCAGATCGTGGAATTTACGCCTCCAGTAACGCCTGGCCGAGATAGCTTTCCGCGTTTTGTACGCCTGGCAGAACGAAGAAAAAGCCGCCGCCAATCGGCTTGATGTACTCTTCCAGTGCTTCCCCGTTAAGACGCTTCTGCACCGTCAGAAAACCCTTTTCCAGATCGTGCTGATAACAGACAAAAAGCAGGCCCATATCCAGCTGACCAGAATTAGTGACGCCGAGCGAGTAGCTGTAGCCGCGTCGCATCATCAGGCTGGACTGGGTCTGTGGCGTGCGCGGATTTGCCAGCCGGATATGGCTATCCAGCGCAATCACCTCGCCGTCCGGGTCCTGCGCATAATCAGGCGTATCGTGCTCCTTCTGCATGCCCAGCGGCGCGCCGGTGGCTTTGTCACGACCAAATATGGTCTGCTGCTCTTTTAGCGGCGTGCGGTCCCAGAATTCAACGTGAAACTGAATGATCCGTACCGCCTGGTAGCTGCCGCCCGTGGCCCACGCCGGTTCGCCCTGCTCCGCCGTCACCCAGACCACCTCATCCATTAACGCGTTATTCTGACTGTCCGGGTTAGCGGTGCCGTCTTTAAACCCCAGCAGATTGATCGGCGTCTCATTACCCTTACTGCGCGCGGCGTGATCGGAAATAAACCCTTCTCGTTTCCAGCGCACGCTTAATAAATCCGGCGTGTGCTTGATGATATCGCGCAGCGCGTGGATCACCGTGTCCTGAGTGTTGGCGCAGATTTGCAGCAGCAGATCGCCATGACATAACGCGGCGTCCAGCGAGTCATTGGGAAAGCGAGTCATCTTTTGCAGCTTTTTCGGCGTCTGTTGCGCCAGACCGAAACGGTCGTCAAATAGCGAATGGCCCAGCGATAGCGTCATGGTCAGGTTATCCGGCGCGATGAATTTACCGAGGATGCCGGAATCGGTCGGCGGCAGGCGGGGATTGGGCGTCTGCGGCGCGGGGCCTCCCGCAGTCAGAAAGGCAAACCGCCGGGTGAGCAGACGCAACAGACGTTCCAGTTCGGCTTTGTCGCTCGCCAGCACGTCAAACGCCACCAGCATCATCGCCGCCTGTTGTGGGGTGAGGATGCCTGCCTGATGAGAGCCGTAGAACGGCTGCGTCTCCATTCGCGCATCCGGCGACAGCGTGCCCGGCGCGCTTTGCGGTTTCGCCGCGTGGGCAACCGGACAACCGCCGCCAACAACCAGCGCGCCACCCAGCGCGCCGATGTGCTTCAGTAAACGACGGCGCGACGGTTCGTCGACGCCGGAGGGATCGTAATCAGACATCGCGCTTAGTCCAGACCCAGGATACCGCGCAGCTGCGCCAAATCTTCCGCCAGCGTGGTGATCGGCCCTTTCAGCGCATTGCGATCGGCATCGGTGAGTTTGTCATAGGTTTCAAATCCCTCTTTGGTACGATATTTAGCGAGGATGGCATCCACTTTTTTGAAGTTGGCATCCACCTTCGCCAGCAGCGCCGCATTCTCTTTTTGCAACTGCGGACGCAACAGGTCGACAATTTTCTGCGCGCCGTCGATATTGGCCTGGAAATCCCACAGGTCGGTATGGCTGTAACGATCTTCTTCACCGCTGATTTTGCTCGAAGCCACTTCTTCGATCAGGCCAGCCGCACCGCCCACCACTTTTGACGGCGGGAATGCCAGTTCTTCGATGCGTTTCTGGAGATCAACGACATCGGTATAAAGCCCGTCGGCGTAGCGATCCATATCTTTGGTGCTGTTATCGCCAAACAGCGCTTTTTCCAGCCGGTGAAAACCGGTGAATTTTGGATCGGCGGCTTTTTGTTCGTAATCGTCTTCACGGGCATCAATCGCGCCATCAAGATCGGAGAACAACTCGGCAATCGGCTCGATGCGCTCGTAATGCTGGCGGGTCGGCGCATACAGCGCTTTCGCTTTCTCAACTTCACCGGCTTTAACCGCATCGGTAAAGTCTTTGGTGCCTTTCACCAGCGCCGACGTTTCCGCCGTCACGTAGGCTTTGTACTCCGTGATAGCGCCGCTCAGAGAAAGTAGCGCATTCCCTTTGTCAGCATCCGCCGTGGCCGTCCCCGTCACCGTGAGCTTACCTTTAGGGTTGGTCAACAGACCGCAGGTCATATCATATTCACCCGGCTGGAGGTTGGCGGTCATCTTATGGGTAAAGCCCGGCGCGATGTTTTCCCGCTCTTCAACCACCATCACGCCCTTCAGGATCTCCCACTCCAGCGCTTTCTGGCTATGGTTTTGAATAATAAACTGCGTTTTTCCCGCCTTCACCGTCAGGTTCATCGGCTCGCACTGTTTATCGGTGACGGTCACTTTCACCTGCGGCACATCGGCAGCCTGTACGGCAAAGGCGGACGCAAACAGCGCTGCGAGGCTGAGTTGCAGGGCACTACGGCTAACGTTGGTGGTCATAGCACATCCTTTAATAAGTATGTTGTAACTAATAAAGTCATTGTATGAATCAGGGCGCAGGCGTACTGGACGCCACAGCGGCGCGCGGCGGCCAGATAAACAGCGCCAGCGCCGGAATAAGATAGATAAAGTACACCGCCACTTCGCTGACGCTCGGTGCCTCCTGGTAGCCAAAAACGCCTTCCAGCAGGGTGCCGAATAGCGAATGCGTCGACAGCACGTTGCTTAAATCAAATGCCACGTCCTGAAACTGATTCCACAGTCCGGCCTCATGGAAGGCGCGGATAGCGCCCGCCGCCAGCCCCGCCGCGACCAGCAAAATAAACACACTGGTCCACTTAAAGAACGCGCCGAGGTTAAGGCGAATACCGCCCCAGTACAGCAGGAACCCCAGTACGACGGCGGTGGTTAGCCCCAGCACCGCGCCCAGCGGCGGCCAGATCCCCAGATCCTGCTGAAAGGCCGCCAGCAGGAAAAACACCGATTCCAGCCCTTCCCGCGCGACGGCGAAGAAAACCATCAGGATCAGCGCCCAGCCGTGATGATTGCCATTGTGTAGCGCCTTATCGACCGCCTGCTCCAGCTGCTGCTTAACGTTGCGGGATACTTTGCGCATCCAGAACACCATCCAGGTGAGGATGATGACCGCCACCACGGCGACCAGCCCTTCAAACAGCTCCTGCTCTTTTTGCGGAAACTCGCCGGTGGTTTCGTTAATAAAGATGCCAAGCCCGAGGCACAGCGCCGCTGCCAGCACCACACCAACCCACATAACGCCAATCCAGCGTCCCCGCTGGGTTCGCTTCAGGTAGCTGGCAATCAGGCTGACAATCAGCGCCGCTTCCAGCCCTTCGCGTAACATGATGAGAAATGGAACAAACATCGACGCGCCCTTATATCAAGTAAGGTCAATAGTTGAAAAGAAACGTAAATAGCAGTGATAGTGATTATCATTACGGAAAGAAGAAAAACAAGCGAAATCTCGTTTAGCGGCGGGAAAAGTTGATGCGTTGGTTAATAGTAACTCAGGTTACAAATTCAAAATAAGCGACAAAAAAGGCGGGTATTACCCCGCCTCATCAGTAGGTTCTGAGGGAAATTACTCCGCTACGCGTGCAGGCGGTGCGCTGTTATAGTGCGCATCCGCTTCGGCGAAACGTTGTTGCATCGCGGCCGATGGCGCTTTGCCCAGCAGGCTAAATACCACAATGCCGATGCTGCCGAAAATGAAACCGGGGATGATTTCATACAGGCCGAACCAGGCGAACTGTTTCCAGACGATCACCGTGATGGCACCGATGATCATCCCGGCCAGCGCGCCGTTGCGGGTCATCCGCGACCACAGCACGGAGAACAGAATGACTGGCCCGAATGCGGCACCGAAGCCCGCCCAGGCGTAGCTCACCAGGCCCAGCACGCGGTTTTCCGGATTGGCCGCCAGCGCGACGGCAACCAGTGCCACCACCAGCACCATCATCCGGCCGACCCACACCAGCTCTTTCTGGCTGGCTCCTTTGCGCAGAAACGCCTTATAGAGATCTTCAGTTATCGCGCTGGAGCAGACCAGCAGCTGGCAGCTTAACGTGGACATCACTGCGGCCAGAATCGCCGACAACAGCACCCCGGCAATCCACGGATTAAACAGGATCTGCGCCAGTTCGATAAACACACGTTCAGCGTTCTGATTCACCGCGCCTGCCAGCGACGGGTTATTGGTAAAGTAAGCGATGCCATAGAAACCGACTGCCACCGCCCCGGCAAGACAGAGGATCATCCACGTCATGCTGATGCGGCGGGCGTGAACGATAGTGTGATGAGAATCCGCAGCCATAAAACGCGCCAGAATATGCGGCTGACCAAAATAGCCCAGCCCCCAGCCCATCAGGGATATAATGGCGACCACATCCAGCCCCTTGAGCATATCAACGTTTTCGACGCTTTTTTGCCGGATAACCGCCAGTGACTCGTCAAAACCACCGACGGACATAACCACCATTACCGGGGTCAGGATCAGGGCGAAAATCATCAGGCTGGCCTGCACGGTATCGGTCCAGCTGACCGCCAGAAAACCACCGATAAAGGTATAAATAATCGTCGCCGCCGCGCCCGCCCAGAGTGCGGTTTCGTAGCTCATACCAAACGTGCTTTCAAACAGACGGGCACCGGCAACGATGCCCGAGGCGCAGTAGATGGTGAAGAAAAGCAGGATCACCAGGGCCGAAATAATCCGCAGAAGGCGGCTGCCGTCTTCAAAGCGCCCGGTGAAATAATCCGGTAAGGTCAGCGCGTTATTATTCACCTCAGTATGCACACGCAGGCGTCCGGCCACCAGCTTCCAGTTAATCCATGCGCCGAGCGTCAGGCCGATGGCGATCCAGCTTTCCGAGATCCCGGAAATGAAAATCGCGCCCGGCAACCCCATCAACAGCCAGCCGCTCATATCAGACGCGCCAGCGGAGAGCGCCGTGACAAGCGCCCCCATCCGCCGCCCGCCGAGAATGTAATCGCCAAAGTTTTTTGTCGAGCGCCAGGCAAAAAAGCCAATCAATATCATGCCAAAAATATAAATAAGGAATGTCACCAGCATTGGGGTGCTCATAGCCATTAACCATCTCCAGAGTGTTTTATCTGTTATTGCGCCACCGGAACGGGGTGGCAATATGCTGTCATCATCAGGCGACCGTATCCTGCCGTAACCTTTTGCTATTCACAAATGGTTTAACACAGCATTCACATCATTTTTTGTTAAGTACAAATATGATTTTCCTTTAGGTTGCACTCGCTCACGTTTTTACGGGTTGCACCCGAAGAAAGTGTTAACCAACGCATAAAACCACAGCCAACGATCTTCCCGGCGTCGGCAATGGTAGTAACTTTTAATTAACATTCACCCTATTTTCAGCCTTGCTACCGCCGTCACATTTAACAAGGTTGCACAAAGTTGCAACATGCCCGATAGTCTTTTGCCATAACGTACAGAACAACAGGAGTAAGGCATGGGGACGACCACCATGGGGGTCAAACTTGACGACGCCACGCGCGAGCGGATTAAAGCGGCGGCAAATCGTATCGATCGCACACCGCACTGGCTGATCAAGCAGGCGATTTTTAACTATCTGGAGCGGCTGGAAAGCAACGAGCCCGTTGCCGAGATCCCTGCCCTGCTCAGCCATGCCGCTGAACACGAGGATAACGTCGCGCCGGTTGAAGAGATCCACCAGCCTTTTCTCGATTTTGCCGAGCAGATCCTGCCGCAGTCGGTAAACCGCGCCGCCATTACCGCCGCCTATCGCCGGCCCGAGACCGACGCCGTCCCGATGCTGCTGGAGCAGGCGCGTCTGCCGCAGACGATTGATGAGCAGTCGCACAAGCTGGCATACCAACTGGCGCAATCGCTGCGTCAGCAAAAAAATGCCAGCGGCCGCGCCGGGATGGTGCAAAGTCTGCTCCAGGAATTTTCCCTCTCTTCACAGGAAGGCGTGGCGCTGATGTGTCTCGCCGAGGCGCTGCTCCGTATTCCGGATAAAGCCACGCGCGACGCGCTGATCCGCGATAAAATCAGCAATGGCAACTGGCAGTCGCACATTGGCCGCAGCCCGTCGCTGTTTGTTAACGCCGCCACCTGGGGGCTGTTATTTACCGGCCGGCTGGTCTCGACCCATAACGAATCTCACCTTTCGCACTCGCTTAACCGCATCATCGGCAAAAGCGGCGAGCCGCTGATCCGTAAAGGCGTGGATATGGCGATGCGTCTGATGGGCGAGCAGTTTGTGACGGGCGAAACCATCTCCGCCGCGCTGGCCAACGCCCGCAAGCTTGAGGAAAAAGGCTTCCGCTACTCCTACGATATGCTGGGCGAAGCGGCACTGACCGCGGCGGATGCTGAAGCTTATATGGTCTCTTACCAGCAGGCGATCCACGCCATCGGCAAAGCCTCTAACGGGCGCGGCATCTATGAAGGACCAGGGATCTCCATCAAGCTCTCCGCGCTGCACCCTCGTTACAGCCGCGCCCAGTATGATCGGGTGCAGGAGGAACTGTATCCACGACTGAAGTCGCTGACGCTGCTGGCCCGCCAGTACGATATCGGCATCAATATCGATGCCGAAGAGGCGGATCGTCTGGAAATCTCCCTCGACCTGCTGGAAAAACTCTGTTTCGAGCCGGAGCTGGAGGGCTGGCACGGCATTGGATTCGTGATTCAGGCGTATATGAAGCGCTGCCCGTTCGTCATTGATTACCTGATTGACCTGGCGACCCGTAGCCGCCGCCGGCTGATGATCCGTCTGGTAAAAGGCGCGTACTGGGACAGCGAAATCAAACGTGCACAGATGGAGGGGCTGGAGGGGTATCCCGTTTATACCCGCAAGGTTTATACCGATGTCTCCTACCTTGCCTGCGCCAAAAAACTGCTGGCGGTGCCCAATCTTATTTACCCGCAGTTCGCTACCCACAACGCGCATACGCTGGCGGCGATTTATCATCTTGCCGGGCAAAACTACTATCCGGGGCAATATGAATTCCAGTGCCTGCACGGAATGGGCGAACCGCTGTACGAGCAGGTGGTCGGGAAAGTCGCCGACGGCAAACTGAACCGTCCGTGCCGCATTTATGCGCCGGTGGGCACGCATGAAACGCTGCTGGCCTATCTGGTCCGTCGCCTGCTGGAAAACGGTGCCAACACCTCTTTCGTCAACCGCATCGCCGACGGCACCCTGCCGCTCGACGAACTGGTGGCGAACCCGGTAACCGCAGTCGAGCAGCTGGCGGTTAAAGAGGGTGAAATCGGCCTGCCGCACCCGAAAATCCCGCTGCCGCGCGATCTGTACGGCGCGGGACGGCTTAACTCCGCCGGGCTGGATCTGGCGAACGAGCACCGCCTGGCGTCGCTCTCCTCAGCGCTGTTGAATAGCGCGGCGCAAAAATGGCTGGCGCTGCCAGTGCTGGCTGAGGCCACAGAAGAAGGTGAAATGACGCCGCTGGTCAACCCTGCTGAACCGGGAGATATCGTCGGCTTTGTCCGCGAAGCCAGCGAGGCAGAGGTCGATCGGGCGCTGGTCAGTGCGGTTAACCAGGGGCCCATCTGGTTCGCCACACCGCCGCAGGAGCGTGCGGCGATCCTGCAACGGGCTGCCGTGCTGATGGAAGACCGGATGCAAACGCTGATTGGCATTCTGGTGCGTGAAGCCGGGAAAACCTTCAGTAATGCGATTGCGGAAGTGCGCGAAGCCGTAGATTTCCTGCACTACTATGCCGCTCAAGTGCGCGATGATTTTGATAACGAAACACATCGCCCGCTGGGTCCCGTGGTCTGTATCAGCCCGTGGAACTTCCCGCTGGCGATCTTCACCGGGCAGATAGCGGCGGCGCTGGCGGCGGGCAACAGCGTACTGGCCAAACCGGCCGAGCAGACGCCGCTCATCGCTGCTCAGGGTGTGGCGATCCTGCTGGAAGCGGGCGTCCCGCCCGGCGTTATTCAGCTGCTGCCGGGACGTGGAGAGACGGTGGGGGCAAAACTCACCGCTGATGAACGCGTACGCGGGGTGATGTTTACCGGCTCCACGGACGTCGCCAGCCTGTTGCAGCGTAGCGTTGCCACACGTCTGGACGCGCAGGGTCGTCCAACCCCGCTCATCGCGGAAACGGGTGGGCTCAATGCGATGATCGTTGACTCTTCGGCACTGACGGAACAGGTGGTCGTCGACGTGCTGGCCTCGGCCTTTGACAGCGCCGGGCAGCGCTGCTCGGCGCTGCGCGTGCTGTGTATACAGGAAGACGCCGCCGATCATACGTTAACCATGCTGCGCGGCGCGATGGCCGAGTGCCGGATGGGGAATCCGGGACGCCTCAGCACCGATATCGGCCCGGTTATTGATGCCGACGCGAAGGCGAATATTGAACGCCATATTCAGGAAATGCGCGCGAAAGGACGCACCGTATTCCAGGCCGCACGCGAGGTGGGTGATGACAGCCGCGAGTGGCGAAGCGGCACCTTTATTCCGCCGACGCTTATTGAGCTGGAGAGCGTGGATGAGATCAAAAAAGAGATCTTTGGCCCGGTCCTGCATGTGGTGCGCTACTCTCGCCGTGAGCTACCGCAGCTGCTTGAGCAGATCAACGCCGCAGGCTATGGCCTGACGCTGGGTGTCCACACGCGTATTGATGAGACCATCGCTCAGGTGACCGGCACAGCGAAGGTCGGCAATCTGTACGTCAACCGCAATATGGTGGGCGCAGTGGTTGGGGTACAACCGTTCGGCGGTGAAGGGTTATCCGGTACCGGACCGAAAGCCGGTGGCCCGCTTTATCTCTACCGTCTGCTGGCAAGCCGTCCGCAGAATGCGCCAGCTATCACCCTCACCCGTCAGGATGGTGAACGCCCGGCAGATACACAGCTGAAGAACTTACTGACGCAGCCGCTGACGGCGTTAACGTCGTGGGCCGCGGACCGTCCTGCGCTACAGACGTTGTGCCAGCGTTTTGGCGAACAGGCGCAGACCGGCACGCAGCGTCTGCTGCCCGGTCCTACCGGGGAGCGTAATAGCTGGACGCTGATGCCGCGTGAAACGGTAGTATGTCTTGCGGATAATGAGGACGATGCGCTGACCCAGCTGGCGGCAGTCCTGGCGACGGGCGGACGCGTCCTGTGGCCGGAGGGAACGCTGCATCGCGACCTCTGGCAGTCGTTGCCAGCCGGGGTACAGGCGCGTATCGGGTTCATTAACGTCCAGGCGCTAACCGCGGAGGCATTCGATGCGGTTATTTTCCACGGCGATTCCGATAAACTCCGCGAGCTGTGCAGCGATATCGCCGAACGCGAGGGCGCGATCGTTCCGGTGCTCGGCTTTGCCCGCGGCGAGACGGATCTGCCGCTGGAGCGTCTCTACCTTGAGCGCTCGCTGAGTATTAACACCGCTGCCGCAGGCGGCAACGCCAGCCTGATGACAATCGGTTAAACACTCGTTACTCTGTAAAGGCTCCTGCTACAGGAGCCTCAGACTGCTGACAAACGTTATACCGTGGAATGATGCCCGGCGGCGCTCCGCTTGCACGGGTCTGGAAAAATGGTACAGCCAAAAATTCCCAGGCCGGGTAAGGCAAAACCGCCTCCCGGCAAAACGGCACAGATATTCGAGGTCCATAATGAAGCGAATGACGTTACTGATGACCAGCCTGCTGGTCAGCATTCCGGCTTTTGCCGATAACTGCGACAACGCCTCGACGCAGCTGGAGATGAACCAGTGCAGCGCCGAACAGTACCAGGCGGCAGACAAAAAGCTGAACGAGACGTGGACTACCGCGCTAAACCGCGCCCAGGCACCGCAAAAAGAGTTGTTGAAGAAAGCGCAGCAAAAATGGATTGCCTTACGCGACGCCGACTGTGAGCTGATTGCCTCTGGCACCGAAGGCGGCAGCGTGCAACCGCTGATCCATAACCAGTGTCTGACGGAAAAAACGGAAGAGCGTAACGCCTGGCTGGGGTCGATGTTGCAGTGTGAAGAAGGCGATTTAAGCTGTCCGCTGCCGCCTGCAAACTGACTTACCCTTTTCTGGAGCGCAGAAATTAAAATGCCGCCGGGCGCGAACCCGGCGGCTGGGGGAGTGACTTCAGTTACTTACTTCAACTTCAATTACTTACTCGAACTACTTACTTCAGTACTTCAACTTCAGTTACTTACTTGAACTACTTACTTCAGTTACTAACTTCAACTGCTTACTTCAGCACTTCAACTTCAGTTACTAACTTCAACTACTTACTTCAGTACTTCAACTTCAGTTTCTTACATGAACTACTTACTTCAGTACTTCAACTTCAGTACTTCAACTTCAGTACTTCAACTTCAGTTACTTACTTCATTTCAACTTACTGCTACTTCAGTCACTTACTACCACTTCTGAAAAACAGTCAGCTAGCTACTACGACCGCCGCCATGACTGCTTTTACCCCCTTTTTTGCCAGCTTCAGAGGCGCGCTGGGGATCGTTCTTAAAATTCCCGCCGCTCTGCTGACCACCTTTACGGCCTGCTTCTGATGCTCTGTCTCGGTCTTCTGCGAAGTTACCGGAACCACCACGATGGGTTGTCATTACTGACCTCCATTATTGATTAGACATCATACTGCATTCAGTAAAAGAGTATTCTTTCACCTCACGGCAAACTACAAGAATCTTTAACTGCGCCGCGTGAGATTAAGCATAGTGGAATGAGGTTTGTTAGCCAGCGGATATTAATATTCTGCAACAGGATCGGCGCTAAAAATGACCGTTTTTCCTGCGCGCAAACATAAGCGTTTATTATGTTTTGAAAAAATAGCGCCGCGGAAAATGTTTCATTTTGCTACGCCTCCCCTCTTCACCCCTGTTAGCCTCTTTTCTGTACAAAAATCAATCCATAAGGCGGTAAATTTGCACTTTTAGCATCTCGACATAGAGTTAAGGGAGTGCGTTTAAACATAACGGCCGTATTGAGGAGCGAAAGAAATGGCAAAAATTTTAGTGCTCTATTATTCCATGTATGGACATATCGAAACGATGGCGAACGCTGTCGTGGAAGGGGCAAAGAAAGTCTCCGGCACCGACGTCGTACTCAAACGCGTCCCGGAAACCATGCCCGCTGAACTGTTTGAAAAATCCGGCGGTAAGCAGCAGAGCGCGCCTGTCGCCACCCCACAGGAACTGGCGGACTACGACGCCATCATCTTTGGTACGCCAACCCGCTTCGGCAATATGACCGGACAGATGCGTACCTTTCTTGATCAGACCGGCGGCTTATGGGCCAACGGCAGCCTACGCGGCAAAATCGCCAGCGTGTTTAGCTCAACCGGCACCGGCGGCGGGCAGGAACAAACCATCACCTCAACCTGGACGACGCTTGCTCATCACGGGATGATCATCGTGCCGATTGGCTACGGTGCCCCAGAACTTTTTGACATCTCGCAGGTACGCGGCGGCACGCCTTACGGCGCGACCACAATCGCAGGAGGCGACGGTTCCCGCCAGCCCAGCGAGGAGGAGCTGGCAATCGCTCGCTATCAGGGCGAGTACGTTGCAGGACTGGTAGTAAAACTCAACGGCTAATCTTTCACAGGAGAATATGTATGCCTACTCAAGAAGCTAAAGCTCATCGCGTTGGAGAATGGGCCAGTTTGCGCAATACGTCGCCAGAGATCGCCGAAGCCATCTTTGAGCTGGCCGATTATGACGAAACGCTGGTCGAGAAAATCTGGGAGGAAGGCAACGACGAAGTGCTGATTCGCGCCTTTGAGAAAACCGATAAAGATTCGCTGTTCTGGGGTGAACAGACGATTGAGCGGAAGAACGTGTAATACACAGGCTCCCCTGCATCCACAGGGGAGCAAAAGCGTTATTTCACCGCCTCGTTCATCACTTCGCTAAATTTCTCCATAGGGCAGAAGCCTTCTGCATCAACCGGGCAGCCATTCAGCGCCAGGGTAACGCGCTGCGGCGGCGCTTCCAGGGTTAGCTTATCGGCATTTCTGATCTGCTTCGTGCTCTGATACACATACTCAATCTTCATCAAATCACGGTTGCCCTTCTCATCATGCCAGCGCTGGAACACCAGTTTCCCGCCAATCGGCGTGCGTTCGTTCTGATCGTGAAGTTCGTAAGGTTTGAAATCCAGCGCGGTTAACAGCGAACCGATGTTAGAGTCGTGGCCGACCAGCAGGGTGATTTTTGGCGTTTTATTCGCGTCTTTGACCAGCGCGTTATCGATATATTTCACCAGCGGCGCGGCGACGTTACGGGCCACTTCCGGCGAGGTAAACAGACTGTCCTGGTAGCCGTTTTTCAGACGCGAGAGCACGCGCCACTGCTCGTCAGTTTTAATTTCGCCCCATGCCACCTGGTCCATCGGGAAACCTTCGTAGTATTGCAGCGTAAATGCGTCCACCAGCGAGTTGCCGACTTTCAGCGGCCCGGAGACGCCCGGCTCTTCCTGATATTTCGCGCTGAAGCTGTCTTTCGGTTCCGTCAAAGAGCAGGTCTGCTTCTCTTTACAGGAGGGCGAGTCTTTATAATCGACTATTTTCTCCAGCAACTGATAGCTTTCCGCCAGCTTCATCTGCTGACGCTCTTTATCCATCGCGGTGGTGGCGGTTTTGCTGAAGGCTTCCGAATTATCGGTGATCACCGGGTTAAAGGTCGGGTCCATAGTGCCCATTTTTTCCTGGTGATGGACCGGGACATCACAGCCGGGAAACGCGCCGGTAATGAAGAATTGCGCGGTCGCCACGGTGCGTTGCAGGCTGTTTGCATAGGCATAGACCGCATCGGAAGTCGGGCATTCGCCGGAGGTCACCATCCCCTGCTGCGCCAGCCACTCGCGCATATAGTGGCCCATATACACCTCAAGCACGCCGCCCTTGGTCGTTAACTGACCGCCCGGCACATCCCACTCCGGCCATTTTTGCGGCGTAGACTGTTCCAGCACGCTACCGTTATTGGCGAGCGGGGCACGCAGATTGTGACGGCTCATGATCAGCACCTGCTGGAGCTTGTACCCGTCCGGCGCGGTTTGCGCCTGCACGCCACAGGTCATGACCAGCGAGCCCATAATGGTCGCTGCAAGTAGTGTTTTTTTCATTCCTTGCCCCTCAGAGGTTAATCGTTCGTTAATTGTGACAGATTTATGACACACCCCACGCTCCCGCGGCGCTCGGGTTATTGATTCTGTGACGTTGCGCGTATTCGGGGCAAAAAAAAGGCCGCCGTAGCGACCTGTTGCGATTACTTCTTCTCAGGGGTAGGTTTTTTATCACCGGATTCCGGGGCTTCGCGCGGATCGTCTTTTTCGATAGTCAGCATGGTTTTCTCCTTCGAATACGTCTGGAAGGATAAGTATAGACTATCGGCTGGGCAGCTTAGTTACATTTGCCGGTCGGCGCTTTAAGCGGGCCACAGCTTCCCGGATCCAGTATTGCGTATCCTTTATTATCCATACAGCTTTCAAGTTTATAGATCCGCTTGTCATGTTCTTCCATTGTTTCACCGTCAACTAAAACGTTTCTTCTCCATTGTTCAGTATCAGGATTAATCTTCGGATCTAAGCCGCAAGCGTGAAGATCGTTTCTACGCTGAACAGGATCGGTGTGACCCATTTGTCCCCGTTGTTGAAAAGTTTGCACGTAGGGTGGAAAACGATAATTTGATGAATCCATATCTCCCACGACGCACCCATTCAATCCCAGCGGCAAGAGCAAGATTAACACACGTGCTCTCAATTTTTTTATAAGCTGAGAAGGCATTAATTGCACATACCGGTTGGCGCTTTAAGCGGGCCACATCTGCCCGGATCTAATAGAACATAACCTTTGTTTTTCATACAAGCCTCAAGACTGGCAATTCGGCGATCCTCCTGCTCCATCGTCTCGCCTTCCAGAGCGACATTTCTACGCCATAATTTGCTGTCAGGATCGGTATTGCGATCTAAACCGCAGGCATAGAGATCGTTTTTACGTTGAACCGTGTCAGTATGCCCCAGTTGTCCCTGTTTTTGGAAAGTCTGTATATATGGCGGAAAATCATAGTTGGATGAATCCATATCCGCTACGACACAGCCACTTAATGTAAATACACTGAACGGAATAAACATCAAACTAAGTCGCATTATTTCCCCCTTAAGGCTGCGCATTAAAAATAAATTCCAGTAGTTCTGGAGAAATCAGCTCACTTGCCGCAAAAGGAGCAGCAATGGGTATTGCGGCAATCGTCCAGGTTTCAGCAGCAGCATTTGTCAGAGGGCTTCGGCCACGGGCGGTATTCCCTTCCTGATCGTAGAAACCAGGCAACTGACCACCAATAAGATCGTGAGCGCCTGCGAAGCTTTCAACAATATTATCACCAATATCTCCCCAGAACCCGCCGGGCGTATAAGTACCGAACGGTTTCAGTATTCCACCAAGCGCCTGAGAGCCGCCGGTTGCACCGTATAAATCTTTTGCCAATGAACTTTGCAAAAATTCATCCATCGTTTTGTAGTCATCGTTACCTTTGTAAATAACATGCCCTTCGGTATCGCGTTTCAAAATGAGTCCCGCCTTGTCTACCGTTTCGCAACGACCATTATCTTTACCACAAATAATATCTAAGCCGATTCGGGTACCACCCGCTTTTACACCGTCATAAAGTGCAGTACTGTCACCGGAAACGTTGCTATAAACTTTCCCTGTTGTTCTGTCTTTAACGCCTTCAAAAATAAGCGAGTTTTGAATAGTCTCTTCGCGCATTTTCGTGGCGGCAAGCGAGAGTGTTCCTTGCGTAATTGCCGTGTCGGGTGAACCTGCCACGACGCCCACCAGGGTTTGCAGGAAGCGGCGTTGATACTGTAGCTTATAAATGTCGTTCACAGCCTCCTGCTGCTTTTCCCGATCCCCGCTCGCAATCGCTTTTTTAAGCACATCCCGCGCCGCTGCCTGCTTATCATCCAGATATGAACTTATCTGCTTGTTCGCATTCTGCTTAAAGTCTTTGGTTACCTTGACCTGAAGGTTAAGCTCTTTAAAAACTTTATCTTTATCGAAGTTATTTTCGAGATATCCGGCATTAGCAGCGGCATTTTCCGTGGTGATATCGGTTTTAATCTCGGCCAGGGTTTCATCTACCGTTTTTCCCGTCAGGCGCTGCTGGGCGTCGGCGTCGGTAATCGTGATAGCAGAGGTGTTGATGCCGCTACGGGTCACTGATTGTTGACTATCGCTGTCATGGCCAATCCCGAATGAAACGTCTTTTTGCAATGAACCATAGCCCGTCGCCAGTTGCGTATTGCCATTCTTATCGGTCACCGTTTTGCTGCTCTGCGGCGCGGCATTGTCGCCCAGCCCCAGATCGGCGTTCATGCTCATTGAGCCGCCCAGCCCGATGCCCGTTCCTTCATATTCAGAATGGTTATCAATATCGCTCCAGGTCAGCGTGCCGGTGCTGAAGCGGTTTTTACCCGCCTGCTCGGCGCTCTCGTTAGACGTGATCAGACCGCCTTTCAGGTTGGTCAGATCGTTAATATCAATCTGATAGCCGTCGTCCCCGGCGAAGATCCCCGACTGTTCCGCCACCGAGGCGTAGTCGGCATCAACTTTCGATTTGCTGAAGTTACCCGAGGCCGCGAAGCCGTAGCCAACCGTCACCTGGCCGCCCATATCGGTTTGCTTGCCCTGGTACTTCATAGTGTCCTGAAGGCTTTCGATATTCAGGTTATCAGCGACGATATCCACGCCTTTGCCGAGTACCTGACCGCCGCGCAGGGTGGTGTCACCGCCGCTGACGATTTGCGTCTGGCTGTCCATATCGCCGACGTGGCTGTTGCGCCAGGAGACCTCATCGCCGTTACCGTAGCCTTTACCTTTATTGGCCCCGGCGGTAATGCCGAAGGACGCGCCGCCCTGGCCGTAGCTCACCGCCACGCCCGCATTCCAGCCGCTGGATTTATTATCCGAACGCTCGTGGCGCTCCTGCTGTGCGGCAAGAATATTGACGTCGTTATCCGCCTGCAACAGCGTGCCCTGTTTGCCGCTGACGTCCGAACCAATGATATTGATATCCGAACGTTCGCCGCCATGCGCCACCACGACGGCATTTTTCCCGGCATTGACCTTGCTGGCCAGCGCGCTGGTACTGGTGGTGTCCTGAGTGCTGCTCTGCTTGCTTTGCCCGTAGGTCAGGGAAACACTGACGTTCTGCGCCGCGCCCTGCGCGCCGTTTTGCATCACACCCTGGGCGCTGTCCATCATCGCATTCGCCGCCCGCGCGCTGTCCCATCCGGCATTCGCCGCTGCCAGCATATTAATGCGATCGTCGTTGCTTTCACCCACGCGTTTAACCGAGGCAGCCGCCGCTTCCAGGGCCTGAATTACCGGCACGTTGACAGCAAGGGTAAAGCCTTTCTGCTCAACAGAATGTTTAAACTGCGAGGCATAGGTGTCCTGCGCCGCTTCGATGGTGACGTTTTTCCCTTCAATCACTACGTTGCCATTCGGCGAGGAGACGGTGCTGCCGGTCTGGCGGTAGTTATTGCCGGCGACCAGTACCGTGTCGCCCTGAAGGCTGCCGACCAGCGAACTTTCGCCGCTCTGCGCCTGGCTGGCCTGATCGGTAGACTCTTTACGTGAACCGATAGTAAAGCCGATGCCGCCAGAGCCCATCAGACCGGATTTTTTCTCCTGCTTAAGGTGGGTTTCGTCGTTACGACCCGCCATACTGCTGATGGTTAAATCATTGCCCGCCTTCATCGCCACGTCGCCAGTGCCCGCGATGCTGCTGCCGACCACGCCGATATTGTTCCCGGCGATCACTTTCACGCTGTCGGCACTGAGTTCACTGCCCTGCACGGTCTGGCGATCGACCGTATCGCGGGTGGTGGTGGTTTTCTTCGACAGCCAGCCACTGCTGCCAGTGACTTTATGGCGCTCATCCAGGTCGGTACTGTTCAGCACGCCGCGTATGTTCACATCGTTTCCGGCGTTGAGGTTGAGCGCTTTTTCGGAGGTAATCGACGAGCCATCGAGGTTAATATTTTGTCCGGCGGCAAGCGCGGTATCATTCCGGGTTTTAATCTGCGTACCGATGCGGTCGACGCGGCCCTGATTGAGGGTGTTGTCTTTGTCCCACACCAGACTGTCGCGAGCGGAGGTCGTGACCGTGCCGAGGTTAATATCCCGCGCGGCACCGATTTGGGTCTGTCCATTCTCACCGCTGTTAATCACCTGCGCCCCGGTCAGATTGACGTCACGGCCCGCTTTCAGTGACAGTTTGCCGTCATCACCCTGCACGTAGATCCCGGATACGCTGTCAATAGTGGTACGCGAGAAGCGGTTCTGGCTCACGGCGCTTTCGGCGCTGCGGGTGGTGGTGGTGGCATTGATATCCCGCCCGGCATTAACCAGCAGGCTGTCCGTGCCCTGCAGTACGCCGCCGATATTATTCACATCGGTGCGGGCGGTCAGACTGGCGCTGGCCCCCTGGATCGTGCCTGCCTGATTAGTGATATTGTCGGCATCCAGTTGCAGCACCTGGCGTCCGGCGATAGTGCCCCGGTTGAACAGGTCGCCGTCGAGTTTCATCACCACGTTGTTGCCGGCGATTAATGCCCCGGACCCGCTGATATCGCCCGGTTTCACTTTGGCGTACACCTGCGGCATCAGCACCGACTGCATCGAGCCGTCCGGCATTTTCACCTGCGTATTGACCAGCCAGACGATATCGCCCGTCAGCAAGGACATCTGCTGCGGCGTCAGCGCCACGCCAAGTTTGAGCGCGTACTGTTTACCGAAGGCCACCCCGGCATCCATCAGCGCTTTGTACTGCTCTTCATCGCTGGTATAGCCTTCGAGATAGCGCTGACCGGTGAGATCGACCACCTGTTCACGGATCAGCCGCTGCTCGTAGTAGCCGTCGCCCAGCCGTTTGAGTTTGTTGTCCTGATCCTGACCGAGCGCGTCCTGCATATAGTCGCTGCCGAGCCACTCTTTTTCATTGGTGAAGCGCGGATCGGTTTCGACCAGGTACGATTCGCTGGCCGACGGATTAATTTTAAACAGGCTGTTATCCGGCAACTGCGTGTTTGGTCCGACGATGCGAATGGTCTCCTCACCAGGCGTTACTGCAAACTGCTGCCCCGGCGGCGGCGTTACCGGCTCGCCGTCTGAAACGGTCTGCTGCCACGGCGCAGGGGTGCTGGCGTCCACTTTGCCGGTTACCGGGCCAGATTTAGCAATCGCCACGTCGGTGCCCTGAGTCGTCAGCGGCGCAATCGTCACATTGCTGCCCTGCACGTCGCCCTGGCTGATAATCTGGCCTGGCTTGAGCGAAATGGTCTGGATCACCGTTGGCGGCTGGTAAGCCGTGCGATCGCGTCCCTGCTCGTCTGAACCTTTATGACGGATACGGTAATAGTGGGTGACCGTACCAACATCAGTAGTATGACGCTCCCCGTCCACCGCCTCGTTACGGGTCGATTTAATGCCATCGGTAAATAGCGTTCCCCCGGCAATAACCTGGCTCTTATCGTTAAACAGTTCATCGGCCACAATGGTCATATCGCCACCGGCAATGATCTTCGCCGGATCGGTTTCCTTAATCCGCGTCTCTTCAACGGTACGGTTGTAGTCATACTGGTTGAAGTTGTCGTTGTTCGAACCAGTGTCATCCGGGGTGTTGAGGTTGCGCAGACGGTCAGCGGAGTTGCCGTCAACGAATACGCCTTCGGTGGTGGCGTCCCAGCGGGTTGGTGAACCGCTGTGCTGGTACTCCCGGATCTGCTCCTGAGATACCGTCACCAGTTCGGTAGAGAAATGATCGTTAATGTTGTTGATCTGCCCGGCGGCGATCCCCATATTCCCGGCTGATTCGATGGTCGAGCTGTGGTTATTGATAACCCCGGCGCGGCCCGCCACGTTGCCCATGTCATCAAGCTGGCCGCCGATCGCCATATCGCCGCCGCTGTAGACCAGCGCGTGATCATAATTATTCAGCGTGCCGGTGCCGATATCCACCCGCTCGCGCCCGGCCAGCGTCGCCGCTTTGCCGCCTGCGGCGAGGTTGTTGAAGGTGACGGTGTTAATGCCAATGGCGTCGCCGTAGATCCGCCCGGTGCCAATGTTGTTCAGGGTATTCGCGTCAATGCGCGTATAGCCGCCGTCGATAAGCCCGTAGTTGGTCAGCGTCCCGCTGACGGTGAGGCGGTTTTCCCCGGCGTTGATTTCGCCGCTCTCCGCGTTGCTCAGGCTGCCGCCGTGCAGGTCCAGTTTTTTCCCGGCCAGCAGTTTGCCGCTGTTGCTGATGCTGCCCGGCGTGGTCAGTTGCAGGCTGTCATTGGCAATAATCGAGCCGCTGTTGTCCAGCGCGCTGTTGCTGCGCAGGATCATGTCGCCGAGCGAGAGCAGATCGCCGTCGCCGCTGACACGCTGCGCGCTGATATCCAGCAGTTCGCCGGCTTTTGCCACACCGCCGGTATTCACCAGGTCCAGCCCCGCGCCGTTAAGCGTGAGCCTGCCCGAGGAGGCCAGCGCGCCGCCGGTGTTGTCCAGCAGGCCGCCGTTAGTGATGCTGAGCGCCTTATCCGCCAGAAGGGTGCCGCGCTGGTTGTTCAGCGTCCCGGTGGTGAAGGTCACCGTACTCGCCTCAACGCCCTGATTGCTGCCCTGGGTGTTCTGGTTGGCGAAGCTTGCGGCATTGACCGTCAGGTCCGCACCGCTGCGGATCAGGCCGGAGACGTTATCAATCGCCCCTTTCTCCGTGTCCAGCAGCAGATCGCCCACCGACTGAATTTGTCCGCCGCCGTTTTGCAGGCTGCCGCTGGTCAGGGTGGTGTCCTGCTCACCGATGATGCGCCCGCCGCTGCGGTTATCGAGGCTGGCGGTGCTGAGGTCGAACGCGCCTTTTGCCGCCAGGGTGCCGTTCTGATTATTGAGCGCGCCGCTGCTGAGGGTCAGCGCGCCGAGGCTGTTGAGCGTGCCGTCCTGGTTGGTGAAGGCGTGTCCGGCGGTGTCCACGGTTACGCTGCCGCCCTGCATCAGGCCGCTGGTGTTGGTGAGCGAGCCGTCGAGCGCCAGATTCAGCGCATCCGTGGCAACCAGTTCCCCGGAGGTGTTATCCAGCGTGCCGCTGTTAAGCGCGATCGCTTTTGCCGAGAGCAGAACACCGTCGTTGTTCGCCACGCTGTCGGCGGTAAGGGTCATGTCACCGAGGCTGGTAATACCGCCGGTGTCGCCGCTGCGACGGTTGCTCAGGGTGCCGGCGTTGAGGGTCAGCGCGTCGCCGCTCTGGATCAGTCCGCCGTCGTCGTTATTGATATTTTTACCGCCAAGCGTCAGCGCCTGCTGCGCGGCAATCTGGCCTGCATGGTTGTCCAGCGACTGCACCTGAATGTCTGCGCCGTTGCCGCTGACCACTACGCCGCTCTGGTTAGCCAGGGTGGCGGCATCAAGATCCAGCGCCTTACCTGCGCCGATCACCCCGCCGGTGTTATTCAGGGCGGTGGTCGCAAGAACCATATCGCCGCCGGATTTCAGCGAGCCGTCCACGTTGAGGAGCGTATCCGTGCGGGCCGTCAGCGCCTGCTCCGAACCCAGCTGGCCCTGGCGGTTATCCAGCGACCCGGCTGTGAGATCCAGCGCACCGCCGCTGACCAGCACGCCCTGCTGGTTATCGATGTTGCCCGCCGCGAGGTTCAGCGTGCCGCCGCTGCTGATGCCGCCGGTGGTGCCGCTGTCGCGGTTAGTCAGCGCCGCGCCGTGGGTGTCCAGCCAGCTGTTGCCTGCCGCCTGAATGAGTCCCGCGGTGTTGTCCAGCGCCCCGCTGTCGAGGCGCAGGTCGCCCTGCGAGAACAGCGTGCCGGAGGTATTCGTCAGCGCACCGCCATTAAGCTGGAGGGTAGTGCCACTGGCAACCACCTCTCCTGACGTATTATCAAGACTGGCAGCATTCAGCGTCAGCGCGCCGGCGCTTTCCAGGCGGCCTTTCCGGTTGCTGGCCGCGCCGCGGCTGGTGAGGTCAGACGTGCCCGCTGAGGCGGAAATCAGCCCGTCGTCGTTATTCAGTGCGCCCGCGTTCACACGCACATCGCCGCTGGCCGCCAGCGAGCCGCTGTTGTTATCCAGCCCGTCACGAATTTCTGTGTTCAGGCTGCCGTTCTGCGCGGCTACCACCTGCCCGCTCCGGTTATTGAGCGACTGCGCGTGCAGCGCCACGTTACCGTTGGCGGCAATCTGCCCCTCGCGGTTATTCAGTTCCCCCGGTAGATCCAGCGACAGATCGCCGCTGCCGGTCTGCACGAGACTGCCTTTCTGGTTGGACAGCGCACTGGCCTGCACGGACATGGCATCAGCGTTAATCGTGCCGCCGTCGTTATTCAGTAATTTGCCGCTGCGGGCGGTCAGCTGGCGGGCACTGACCAGTGCGCCGGAGGTGTTCAGATCGCCGTTCCCGGCGTCGAGCGTGATGTTATCCGCCTGCGTCTGGCTGCCGCTGAGATCGACCCCCTGCCCGCGCGCGCTGAGATTACCGCCCGCCAGCGTCTGCCCGTGCGCGGCCAGTTGCCCGCGGGTGCTGAGGTCCAGATCGCCCTGCGCAGCCAGTTTGCCGTCATCCTGCACCCCGGCGGCCAGCACGCCCTGTTTCGATCCGGTCAGGCTGGCCGCCTGGACGCGGACGTTGTTACGCGCCACCACCGAGCCACGGTTGTTCAGCTCGCCGCCGCTCTGCACGCTGGCGTTGTTGCCCGCATACACCGCGCCGTGGTTATCGATACCACCCGTCGCAGCAATTTGCGTGTCGCCGCTGGCGCTGATGTTGCCGCTGTTCTCAATGCGGCCGTCGGCGGTTATCGTGACATTGCCCGCCTGTGCGCCAATATTCCCGGCGTTGCGCACGCCGACGCCGCTTTCGGTGCCGACCATACGAATTTTACCCGCGTACATGCCGCCGAGGCTGGCAACATCCAGCGCCATCTGCGGACGGGTCGCCGGGTCATCGCTGGTTTTACTGATCTGCTGATGTTCCGTATCCACCTGGTTACGCCCGGTGGTGACGTTCAGTTCATTGGCCCATACCCCGGCGTTCACTTTAACCGAGCGGGCAATAATATCGGTGTAATCGGCGCGGGAGCTGTCCAGCCCCCTGCCGTCAATGCGGATTTCGCCGCGCTCGACGTTATAGCCGGTCAGCTGGCCGTTATTCATCTGCGGCTGCCCGGTGGTCAGCGTGCCGCGGTTAGCGTTAATAAAGCCGCAGCCGTCACAGGTAATGCCTGCCGGGTTGGCAATCACCACCTGCGCTTTTTTCCCGGCCACTTCCACGTAACCATTGAGGCGGCTTGGATCGCGGGAGTTTACTTCGTTAAGAATGACCCTGGCTTCGCCTTTGCCCAGCCACGGGTTGCCTGCCACCATACCGCCCAGTTGCGTCTGGACGTTTTTATGCGAGTTGTTAAGAATGACGCCCTGCTGGTTAACGTCGAACTGGCCGTATTTGTTATGCGAGACGCCTGCGGCGGACGGTGTCTGAATATTGACCTGCGGCGTACCGTTAGCGCTGTTGATGATGGTGGGCTGCTGATTTGCCGGCGCGCTGCCGTCGGCCACCACGTTAGCGTGGACGGGCTGTATCACGCCCGTCGCCAGCCACAGACTGAAGCTTAACGCCCCCACTTTACCGATAAGGCGGCTGTGCGTATGTCCGGTGCCGGAAGATCGCGCTGACGACGCCCGGCCCGAGCGGGCGATCTCCGCCACCACCATTAACATACCGCGCGCTTTGTTGAAGACGATACGATACAGGTTCTTGTTCATGGGTGTTCCTTGTTAAGCTTCCGGCAGATTGACCGCCAGCGGGTGCTCGCGTCGCCAGTGTCGTGCGGCTTCACGGCTGACCCGCGTGCCATGAAAATTCATTACGCGTTTTCCGCGCTGTTGTCCCCGGTGCCAGAGAGATCGTGCGCAGCTGTCGGGGAAAATCTCGTTGTGCATCAGGCGATACATGTCACGGGTATGACCAAAGGGTGCGATCCAGTCGCAAAACCACATCCGGTCGCCGCTGTCCCAGTCCTCTTCCGGCATATGAATCGATGCGCGGGTGAGAAAGCGGGCTTCTGATTCAGGATTAAGCCAGGCCCAGCTCAGAAAGAAGATCGGCCGCGCATGCTGTGTGACCAGCACGTACTGGCCGCGTTTGATAATCGGCAGCAGCAGCGTGGGCAGCGCGTGCAGGGGCGCGTCGCGGTGCATCGGCGAGTGCATCCACAGCCATACCGTTGCGCCGAGCACTTCGGCTTCGCTCTCCTGCCCGCCCAGCATCAGCGGGGCTTTAATGTCGTACTCACCAGCGCGCATCTGCCGCTCCTTACCAGTCCCAGTTGAGGTTAAACCCGAGGGTTAAGTCGCTGGTATCGAAGCCGTCCGGTTTCGAGAACGGCGTCCCGGCAAACATGTCGTAGCCGGTATTAAACGCGTAGCCGCGCAGGCCCGCGACACCACCCGCCATGTGCTTACCGACCAGATATTCCGATCCGGCACCGCCCACTTCGCCGTAGTCCGCCCCGAGGTAAAATTCCTGCGACGGCAGCGGCGTGCTCCAGGCGATGTCGTTGCGCACATACCAGCCGTGGCTGGCGTTCAGCGTGCGTTCGCCGTCAAAGCCGCGCACCGTCCAGCGGTTGCCGATGGCAAACTGATCCTGCGGCGTCAGCGGCGTGCTGCTCATCTGGCGCTGGTACTGCACGTTGTAGCGGAAGTTTTGCGAACCAATCTCAAAGGGAACGTTAAGCTGCGCGTTGAATTGCAGGATTTTGCTCAGCGCGGTGGCTTCGTCGAAATACTCTTCCGGCGCAGGCGTCGCGCCGAACCAGCGGGTGCCGCGCTGATAGCTGATGCCCGCGTCCAGCGTCGCCTGGCTGATGTAATGCCGGTGCTGTAAACCAATGCGCCAGGCGGAGGTCTGACGGCGCTGCACGTCCACTTCGGTGTCGTCAATGTAGCTGCGGGTTTTACGCACCAGCACGTCATAGCTCATGGTGGTTTTTTGCGTGCCGCTGCGGTGCAGCACGCGGCTTAGCTGGACATCGAGGTTTTTGCTTTTGCCGCTGTAGCGATAGTCTTCGTTAGCGCCGGCAACCGTCTGGTGATAGTCGTAATCATTGCCGGTGACCGAGAACATCCAGTAGCCGAACGGCACCGAATAGTGCCCGGTGTAGTTTTTGCTGCCTTTGCCGCCCTCGCCCTGTAAATCATGGGACGCGGAAAAATAGAGCAAATCGCTGAGCGAGAACGGGTTATCCAGCGAGAGCGTTAACCCGCCCTGATAACGCCCGGTGCTTCTGGTTCCGGCATCGTCCAGCGACGCGCCGATACGCCACATTTTGTCCTGCTTCCAGCTCACCGCAATATCGCTTTCGCCGGGCTGCTCGCCGGGGACGATCTCCATATCCGCTTTGACGGTGGGCAGACGCTGAAGGTTTTCCAGCCCCTGTTCAATGTCGCGCAAATCAAGCAGTGCGCCCTCACGCGGCGGGAAGGCGCTGTAGAGCTGGATATAGCGATCGCTGTCCGGCGTCAGTCTGACGTGGCGGACGTAGCCCGGCACCAGCACCAGCGTTAATACCCCGCTGTTCAGATCCTGCGACGGGGCCAGCACGCGGGTGGTGATGTAGCCATGATCCACCAGCCGGTTTTGTAGGGTGCTCATCAGCAGATTAATGCCCTGCGCGCCGAGGCACTGTCCTTCGGCCTCTTTCCCGAGATGCTGAATAGGCAGCCAGCGCGGCAGTTTTTCTTCTCCGCGCAATACCACATGTTTAATGGGGAAACAGGGCGTTTCAGCAGGATAGTTAATGCGGCCAAAGCCGGAGGATGGCGGCGACAGGCGCACGTCAGGTTTTGGCGGCGTAAGCTGCTGCTCCAGCGCTTTCTGGCGCTGCTGCTGAATAATGAGTTGTTCATCAGCCCCGGCGATGCCGTCGGCGGCGCTCACGACTGGCGTCAGAAGCAGGCCGGTCGTGGTGAAAAAAGCGTAACGTAATGCGGTTCGGCGGCTGCCCATCTGACGTTCCCTGTGATGTAAGGAAATAGTGATTAATGTTAATTTCTGTAAAATTTACGCGCATTATCCACGTAACGCGTGGCACAACAATCACCATTATTTATGGGTAATTCGCTGAACGGGGACCGTTGACATGGACACTGCCCGCCGGACAAATCTACTTATTTTCATTTTAAAACATATAGTTAAACGAAACCCAACATAGTAAGCAGTCCTCCGATCAGCGTTTATTTATTCACCGCGTCAACCCCGATATTTCTAAACTAAGATTAATCTCAGTCGCCTGCGAACATCCATACTGTTGTGACCTGCCATTAAACAGATAATCCGGAGACGACGATGACGGTTTACCAGTACCTCAATGGCGCAGACTGGCGCAACATCTGGGTCGTGGGTGATTTGCACGGCTGTTATTCCTTGCTGCAAAGCAAACTGGCGGCGGTAAATTTCAATAAAGATGAGGATTTACTTATTTCCGTTGGCGATCTTGCCGACCGGGGAAAGGAGAATGTCGCCTGCCTTTCGCTTATCAGCGAACCCTGGTTTCGCGTCATTCGCGGCAATCATGAAGAGATGATGCTGGACGCGCTGGTGAATCACCGCGATGCCGGGTTGTGGAGAATGAATGGCGGGGAGTGGTTTTTTACGCTTGATGACGCCGATAAAACCCGCGTGCAGAGATTACTGCCGCAGGTCGCCGCGCTGCCGTTGATTATCGAGGTCGAAATGCCGCTGGGCCGCTATGTGATTTGCCACGCCGATTACCCCGCTGAGCATTACCAGCGGGACCAGCCGGTTGATGAAGAGCGCGTAGTCTGGAGCCGGGAGCGGATCGCGGCCTCACAGCGTGGTCACCGGAAAGCCATCAGCGGTGCGGACGCCTTTGTTTTCGGCCACACGCCGGTCGCGGTCCCGCTGCATTTCACCAATCAGTTTTATATAGATACCGGCGCGGTATTCAGCGGCACGTTAACGTTAATGCCGATACAGGGAAGCGAGGCGCAGAACTGAGGTCAACGCCCCGCCTTTTCGTTATACCTCAATAAAGGGCAGGCGACGACGCGACCACGCGGCGGGCTGAGTTATCGCCCTTGCCATCGCCGCACCAATTTCAGCGCAGGCGGTGATCCCCTGAACGAACGGTCTGTCGTGCATCAGATAAGGCAGCGCACCAAAGGCAATATGGCCGCGGGCCAGTGCCGGCTCCTGTAAGGTGTAGTCATCCCCCACATCCGGAATGTCTTCCCCCGTCGCAAGCAGCTGTTGGCGCAGCGTCGGGAACGGAAGATCTTTCGTCTTCAGCGCCTGTTGTCCGCGCGCATCGATAAACACGTCGAAGGACCAGCTATTTTGCTGGTTGAAAATCCGCGTCTGGTTTTCCTCCACCTTCATCTCGTACTCCTGCCCAAGCGCGAGAATATCGATGATCCCCGCTTCGCGCAGCGCCAGCAGGCGACGAATTGACTGCGAAGGAATAGCGGCATAATTATCAATAAAGATGCGCGCCAGCCCCGATGTAAAACGTTGCATATCCTGCTCATTGAGGTGCGGAACAATCTCCTCCACCTTTTCGTGCAGGCGCAGAATGGTATAGCGCCAGGCGACCGTGCGCTTATCACGCTTGTTACGTTCGACTTCATCAAGATTGGCTTGCGCCCAGCGGAAAGGATCGTGTTTTTTGCGGTCGGCGAACCATGCCTCGTTAATCGTATCGGCATTCAGCGTCTGAAGGGCAATACGCTCGCTCCACTGCGGGTCCGCCTGCTCAAGCTCTTGCACCAGCAGCCGGAATACGCGGTCGAGCAGCCCATCGGTACCAGCGTCTATTTCACGCTGGATCGCGTTTTCTGTCACCACATTCAGCGGTTCATAAGGGATCGGGCAGTAAAAATCCGCTTCCGGCAGGATGCCTGAGCGCGACATCAGAGTAATGTTGAGTGCCTGGCTCTGCGGGTCCAGTGTAAACTGAAGATGACCGTCGTCGGACTCCACGAATGCGCCGTGCTGGACCACCACCGCCATCGCCGCGTCGATGCCGCTCAGCGACGTGCCCATGATCCCGACGTTGCAGGCCCGTATATTGGCCTCCATCAGCCCCGACCAGGGGCTGGGGAAAAAGGTGCGGGTCGAGGTGCTGTCATCAGGCCAGACGTGGCCGGTTGCAATCACCGCCAGGTCAAAGCGCTCTGCCGCGAGTTCATTTTCAACCCACAGTTTGACGCCCGTTTCAGTGGCTTCCAGATCGGTGACCTGGCAAGCCTCATGTACGTTAACCTCAAAGCCCTGCTTTCTTGCCTCGGCGACAAGCTGCACAAACTGGTCACGAAAATATTCGCCGAGAAGAATACGCGGCAGGAACTGGCGAACGTGGAGCGACGCATAATCAACGCGATAGCGCGCCAGATGTGCTTCATCCTGCGCGCGCAGCCAGTCGATATAGGTGGAAAAAATAGGCGGAATTTCAATGCTGGCGATATTCGCCAGCATCATTTTTGAATTGTCTTCATTGCTGTAAGGCATTCCCACGCCGGCTTCATTCGCCTGTTCGTAAACCGTGATGGAAAGCGGCACGTTCTTTTTTAGAAGCGAGTAAAAAGTATAAATACCGGTGGGGCCTGCGCCGACTATCGCGATCTTTTTCATGAATGTTCGTCCGAAGTTTTTCGATCATCTGTTTGCAGGAAGTCGGCGCGCTGTCAGGCGCAAACCGTTTGCAGAAGGCTGAAAAACACTCCCTGTCAAATACAGTGTGGTCGAAAACGCTTATAGAGCAAACCTCTCTTAGCCGGATTAATGACGAGCGGTTAACGTTGCGCCAGCGTCTCTACCGCGCTGGTGAATGCGCTTATTGCCAGCGCGACATCATCGACGTTAACGGATTCAGCCGGATGGTGGCTGATCCCCCCCTGACAACGTACAAACAGCATGCCTGTCGGCCAGCGTTCAGCGATGGCGATGGCGTCGTGTCCCGCGCCGCTCGGCAGGTGCAACGCACGCCCCTGCACCCTGGTTACCGCGTCGGCAAGCAGCGTTTGTAGCTGTGCATCGCACGGCGTGGCGGCAATGCGGTAAAACTCCTGCGCACCAAAGCGCATATGCCGACGGGTGGCTATGTCCTGTGCCTGCGCCAGCAGATCGTGTAACAGCGCATCCAGCGGCGCGTCTTCAGGTCCGCGAATATCCAGCGTCAGCGTGACCTCGCCGGGGATAACGTTCACCGCGCCGGGCGTACAGTCCAGGGTTCCTATTGTGGCAACCAAATTGCCCCCGCGCTGTCGGGTGGTACTTTCCACCGCCATTATCCACTCGGCAGCGGCGGCCAGCGCGTCTTTACGGTGGTGCATGGGCACCGTTCCCGCGTGCCCCGCCTCGCCGGTAAAGCGGCAATTCAGGCGACGCGCGCCGTTGATCGCCTCAACCACGCCCAGCGCCAGCCCTTGCTGTTCAAGACAGGGACCCTGTTCAATGTGAAGCTCAAGGTAGCAGGCCAACTCCTCCGTCCGGCGGGCGGCAAGGTGGGTCCGCGTCGGGTCAAGCCCCGCATTCACCATCGCCTGCGCCACGCTGATGCCGTTCGCATCCGTTTGCGCCAGCCAGCCGTCGGGCCAGGTGCCGGTCAGGCCGCGGCTGCCCAATAACGTAATGCCGAAGCGCGTGCCTTCTTCATCACAAAAACCGACAACTTCGATGGCTTTCGCCAGCCGTTTACCCTGTTGATGCAGGCTGTGCACCACCTCAATGGCGGTCAGTACGCCCAGCATGCCGTCGTAGCGCCCGGCGTTGCGCACGGTATCCAGATGCGAACCTAATAAAATCGCCTGCGTGCCTTCCTGTTCGCCCTCGTAGCGTCCGCAGATATTGCCAACGCTGTCCTGCCAGACGGTCATTCCCGCCTGACGCATCCACTCGCCTACCCGCTGATTAGCCTGTAGATGCTGCGGGGAAAGATAGACCCGGGTCAGCGCGTCCGGCGCTTCGCTAATTGCCGCCAGCTCGTCGGCGCGCGCCATTACCCGCGCCGCCTGCTGAATATCCACCCTCAGGGACGCTGACACACTCATTGTGACGCCTCGCTGCGATAATGATCCCATGCCGCCTGCATTGCCGCACCCTGTAAGGTGGGAAACTTCAGATAGTTCAGTACCGACTCCAGCGCGCTGAGGGTGGTCATCACGCAATCCTTGCGGGCGTTATAGCCCATCGTGCCGATGCGCCACACTTTGCCGTGCAGCGGGCCAAACGAGGTGCCGATTTCAATGCCAAAATCCTCCAGCATCAGCTTACGCACCCGATCGCCGTTCACGCCGGAGGGGATAACCACGCCCAGCACATTGTTCATCTTGTGCTTCAGATCGCCGAACGTTTCCAGCCCCATCGCCTGAATCCCCTTCAGCAGAGCATCGCCGTGCAATTTGTGACGCGCAATGCCGTTATCCAGCCCTTCCTGAAGGATAAGGCGCGCACATTCGCGTGCGCCGAACAGCGCCGAGGTGGCTTCCGTGTGGTGATTGAGACGCTCCGGTCCCCAGTAATCCATAACCATGCCGAGATCGAAGTAGTTGGAGTAGACCATTTCATCAACGCCATCACGATGCGCATCGGTGCGGATGCCCTCTTCCACGCATTTGCGGCGGCGAATGGCCTCCTCCATCCGTGCGCTCAGGGTAATGGGCGAGGTGCCGGATGGGCCGCCGAGACATTTCTGCATTCCCGCCGAGACGGCGTCCAGCTGCCAGGCGTCGGTTTCAAGGGCGTTGCCGCCCAGCGAAGCGGTCGCATCGGTGTAGAACAACACGTCGTGACGGCGGCAAATCTCGCCCAGCTCCGCCAGCGGTTGCAGCATAGTGGTCGACGTATCGCCCTGCACCGTCAGCAGCAGGCGCGGACGCACCCGTTTGATGGCGTCCTCTATCTGGTCCGGAGTGAATACCTCACCCCACGGCGCGTCGATGGTGTGAACCTCCGCGCGGCAGCGGCGGGCGATTTCACACAGCAGATGTCCAAAGCGGCCAAACACCGGCACCAGCACTTTATCGCCGGGACGAATGGCGGAGACGAGGATCGCCTCAATACCGGCGCGCGAGGTGCCGTCAATCAGCATCGTCCAGCGATTTTCAGTGCGAAATACGCCGCGGTACAGCGCCATGACTTCATTCATATAGTGGGTCATCGCCGGATCGTACTGACCAATAAGCTGGCTCGACATCGCGCGCAGCACGCGCGGATCGGCGTTAATCGGTCCGGGTCCCATCAGCAGGCGCTGCGGCGGATTAATTTGCGGAAATTGAGCGATATCCATATGACGTTCCTTTGGTTTAATAAGGCCGCGCACGGGGGGAGCCGCCTCAATGATGTTGTCAGCGGTCAGGCGCAGCCCGCATGTTGATCGGTGCCTGGCCCGTTACGTTAGCATGAAACAAAAGATTCTATAAATAGACATTTGCAACTAATGTGCCAGAGAAGCCTTACCCGCTGCGCCACGGCGAAAACAGTAAAACAGCGGGAAAGAAACGCCCTGAGGAGAGCAGGCAGGCAATAAGGCTGCGTTTAGCGGTTCTGTTAATGCACCGGAATAAGGCAAAGCACCAGCCTGACGCCCCATTATCGCTGTTCCAGCTCGTCGAGTTGCTGATAGAGCGTGGCGATATCGTGAATGCGCGGACGGCCTTTATCGAGAATGCCGTGCAGTAGCGCGTTAGCCAGCAGGTTGATCAGGCTGTTAACCGAGGCATAGCTATCAAACGCCGATACGCTGTCCAGCGGCGCGCAGAGCTGCCAGCGCGTGAGCGGAAACAGGCTGTGCGCCTGCGGTTCGCACATCAGCAATACCGGAATACCGTTGTTCTGAAGCTGCTGTAATAACGGGCGAATAATGCGCGGGCGACGACGAAAGGCCATCACGACCACCAGATCGTCAGCCGTGAGATCCACCAGCTCTTCGCTCAGGCTTTGTCCCGGCTGCGGCAGTACCAGCACCTGCCCGCGCGCCTGTAGCAGCTGCTGACGCAGGTGTAACGCGGCGGGATAGGCATTACGCATGCCGATAATAATAATGCGCCGCGAGGCAACCATGCTGGCTATCGCGTCAGCGAATTGCTGTGCATCCAGGGCGTTGACCCACTGGGTCAGGTTTGCCATCTCCTGTTTATAATGGCGCGCCAGCAGCGTATTGCCCTGCACCGCATCGCGATTATCGGTCAGCGGCATTCCGCTCTGGCGCAGGGTACGCAGCTCATCGCGCATATCCTTATATTTTTCGTAGCCCAGCCGCCTGAACAGACGGCTCACCGTCGCTTTTGATACCCCGCTCAGCGTTGCCAGCTCGGCACTGTTATAGCTAATGAGATCGTCAAAGTGATCGAAAATAAAATCGGCCACCCGCTGTTCCTGCGGCGTCAAAGCGGCATACTGCCCTTTCAGTCGTTCATCAAGCTGTTGCATATGACCTCTGTAACTTTCGTTTCACCGCACTATATCGCTAAACGCTTTCACAATGCATACCCGATGTGCAAAAAATCCCTTCGGCCCGCTGGCTGAAACTTTTTATTCAGATGTGGAACAGCTTTTGCAACTTCACGATCTCTTTCGGTCATGAGGATGCCTTATGCAGAGTAACGTATCGACACGCGGGATGGCGGTAGCCCCCCATCATCTGGCCAGCCAAAGCGCGCTGGCGATCCTGCGCGAAGGCGGTAGCGCTATAGAGGCGATGGTCGCCGCTGCCGCAACCATCGCGGTGGTCTACCCGCATATGAACGGGCTGGGCGGCGACGGCTTCTGGCTTATCGTGCCGCCGGAAGGCGAGCCTGTTGCCATTGACGCCAGCGGCGCGGCGGGTTCGCTGGCGACGCCGGAAGCCTACAGCGATGTGTCGCAGATCCCTCACCGCGGCCCGCGCGCCGCGCTGACCGTTGCGGGCACCGTAAGCGGCTGGGACGATGCGCTCAGTCTCTCGCAGTCGCTCACCGGTCAGGCGCTGCCGCTGCGCCGTCTGCTTGCCGATGCTATCGGCTATGCCGAAGACGGAATGCCGGTTACGGCGTCTCAGGCCAATGCCACCGCCGATAAACTGGCGGAACTGCGCGATCTGCCAGGTTTTGCTGAAACCTGGCTGGTGGAGGGCGCGGCCCCGCTGGCCGGAAGCCGCTTTCGCCAGCCCGCGCTTGCCTCCACCCTGAAACGGCTGGCCGACGAGGGGCTGGACAGTTTTTACCGCGGTCCGCTGGCGGAGTGCCTGGCAAACGGCATGGCGCAGTGCGGCCTGCCCATCACCCTTGCAGATTTACAGCAGCATCGCGCCCGTCGCACGACGCCGCTCAGGTTGCAACATACCCACGGCGACGTGTGGAATCTGGCACCGCCCACTCAGGGACTGGTCTCGCTGGCCATCCTCGGCATAACCGACCGTCCTGATATGGCCGATGCCGATGATGCGACCACCGTACACCGTATCGTCGAAGCCACTAAGCTGGCCTTTGGCCTGCGCGATGCCCATATCACCGATCCGCGTCATCTGAATACCGATATTCAACGCCTGCTGGAGCCCGACGCGCTGAGCGTGCTGTCCCGGCACATTGACGATCGCCAGGCTGCGCCGTGGGGTACGGGGAAAGGACCGGGCGATACGGTCTGGATGGGCGTTGTGGATGAAAGCGGGCTGGCGGTCTCTTTTATTCAGAGCATTTATCACGAATTCGGCAGCGGCGTGGTCCTCCCGGATACCGGCATCGTCTGGCAAAACCGCGGCGCATCGTTCAGCCTCGACCCTGCGCATCTGCTGGCGCTGTCGCCAGGAAAACAGCCGTTTCACACGCTTAACCCTGCCGCGGCGCGCCTGAGCGACGGACGGGTGATGGTTTACGGTTCGATGGGCGGCGACGGTCAGCCGCAAACTCAGGCGGCCCTTTTTACCCGCTACGTGGTACAGGGCGCGCCGTTGCAGGAGAGCATTAGCCGTCCGCGCTGGCTGCTGGGGCGCACCTGGGGGCAAAGCTCGGACACGCTAAAACTGGAAGGCCGCTTTTCGCCGCAGACGGTCGCCCGCCTGCGCGAAGCGGGTCATGAGATAGATATCCTGACGGATTTCAGCGAAGCCATGGGCCATGCTGGCGCGATAGTCCTTCATCCCAACGGCCTGATTGAAGGGGCCTTCGATCCCCGCAGCAACGGCTCCGCCGCCGGTTTTTGAGGAGAAAACCATGAATAACGAACCCTGTGAATGGGACGCGTACCTGACGCAAATGACGCAGATCCTGAATGTGGAACTTGATGATGATCGCCGCGCGGAGCTGCGGTTGCAGTTCAGCCGGATTGCCGCCATGGCCGAACCGCTGATGGCCTTCCCTCTTGATGACCGTCTGGAGATTGCAGGAGTCTATAAAGCATGAAGCTGCATGAAATGCGTATTAGCGACATCCGTCAGGCGTTGATAACGGGCGATCTCAGCGCCCGCGAGATTGCCCGTCAGACGCTGGCGTCCATCGCGCGCGTCAATCCGCAGATCAACGCGTGGACCGCCGTCACCGAATCACGCCTGCTGGCGGAGGCGGACGCAATTGATACCCTGCGCCGGGCCAGACAGCCGCTACCGCCGCTGGCCGGCATTCCTTACGCCGTGAAAAACCTGTTTGACGTGGCCGGACATACGACGCTTGCGGGCGCAGAACTGTTTAGCGATCGCCCGGCGGCAACCGTCGATAGCTGGGCGGTGCGCCAGTTGCACAGCGCAGGCGGGATGCTGACGGGCATGGTGAACATGGACGCCTATGCCTACGGCTTTACCACTGAAAATAGCCATTACGGCGCGACGCGCAATCCGCACGATTTAACGCGCATTGCGGGCGGATCGTCGGGTGGTTCCGCCGCCGCCGTCGCTGCCGGGCTGGTGCACTTTGCGCTCGGTACCGACACCAACGGCTCCATACGCGTTCCGGCCTCGCTGTGCGGGATCTTCGGGCTAAAGCCGACCTTTGGCCGCCTCTCCCGCGCCGGAAGCCATCCATTTGTGCCAAGCCTCGATCATATCGGCCCCTTCGCCCGCCGGGTTGAAGATCTTGCGGCAGTGTATGACGCCCTGCAAGGGCGCGATCCCCGCGACGCCTTTCAGGCCGACACGCCACACGCGCCCGTCTCCACCATGCTGACGCACGGGCTGGAGGGGTTGCGCTGCGCGGTGCTGGGCGGCTATTTCAGCGCCTGGTGCGATAACGACGCCCGGGAAGCCGTCACCCGCGCCGCTCGCGTGCTGGACGCCACCGATGAGCTGATATTTTCGCAGGCGGAACTTTCCCGTTCGGCGGCGTTTATTATCAGCGCCTCTGAGGGCGGCAATCAGTACCTTCCTGCGCTGCGCCGGGAACCGCAGCGCGTGGAGCCGCACTCCCGCGAGCGCCTGCTGGCGGGAGCGATGATCCCGTCGGCGTGGTATATCCAGGCCCAGCGTTTTCGCCGCCATGCGCGGGAGGCGTTTAAGACGCTGTTCGCCCACGCAGATGTGCTGATCGCGCCCGCCACGCCGCGTTGCGCCACGCGCATTGGCGAGCAAACGATGGAGATTAACGGCCAGAGGCTTCCGGTGCGCGCCAGCATGGGGATGCTGACGCAGCCAATCTCGTTCCTGGGCCTGCCGGTCGCCTCGGTGCCGCTGCGCATGGCTGGCGGATTGCCGATTGGCCTGCAACTGATTGCCGCGCCGTTTAATGAACAAGCCTGCCTGCGCGCCGCCCGCGTGCTTGAAGCAAGCGGCGTTACCGATGCCCGTCCTGCACAGGAGAGAGTATGATGATTCGGGATGACATTAATCGTCCACAGGTTGTCGCCGAGGTCACGGCGGCGTTTTATCGCTATGAAGATGCGCTGGTAAACAACCACATCGAGGTGCTCGACGAGCTTTTCTGGCACGACGCCCGCACGGTGCGCCTGGGTGCCGGGGAAAATCTCTACGGCATTGACGACATACGCGCATTTCGCGCGGCGCGCCCCGCCGCCGGGTTGCAACGCACGTTACGCCATACGCAAATCACCACCTTTGGCGAAGACTATGCGGTATGCAGTACCGAATTTACCCGTGAAAGTAGCGATTCAATTGGCCGCCAGCAGCAAACCTGGGTGCGCTTTCCTGACGGCTGGCGCATCGTGGCGGCGCAGGTCAGCCTGATGCGTTGATACGATCGGCCCGGCGCATCGTCCGGGCACGATCTTCATTTTTGAAAGGGGTGAACCTGACGCCAGTGATCGGCAATCTGCTGGCGGGTGCAAACCCAGACGCGATCGTGCTGCTGAATATAATCAAGGAACCGCTGGAGCGCGCGAAAACGGCCCGGACGTCCTAACAGGCGGCAGTGCATCCCGATAGACATCATTTTGGGCGCGCTTTCGCCCTCCTCATAAAGCACATCAAAACTGTCCTTCAGATAGGTATAAAACTGCTCGGCGGTGTTGAAGCCCTGCGCGGTGGCGAAGCGCATATCGTTCGCGTCGAGGGTATAAGGGACGATCAGATGGGGCTTGCGTGAACCGTTGCTACACTCGACTTCGGTCCAGAACGGCAGATCGTCGCCATAGTAGTCGCTATCGTAATCAAACCCGCCGTGCTCGACCACCAGTTGCCGGGTGTTCGGGCTGTCGCGCCCGGTATACCAGCCGGTAGGCGCTTTGCCGAAGAGATCGGTTAATACCTGCACCGCTTTTTGCAGATGCTCGCGCTCCGTCTCAATATCGTGATTCTGATAATGGATCCAGCGCCAGCCGTGGCTTACCACGTCGTAGTTCGCGCTTTTAATCGCCCCGACGATATCGGGATGTCGCGCCAGCGCCATCGCCACGCCAAATACGGTCAGCGGCAGGCCGCGCGTGCTGAACGCGTCGTGGATGCGCCAGAATCCGGCGCGGCTACCGTATTCATATAGCGAATCCATTGACATGTGCCGGTCGGGATAGCTGGCGGCACCGATGATATCGGAGAGAAATTGTTCAGAGCCAGCGTCACCATGCAGGATGTGATTTTCCGATCCCTCTTCATAGTTCAGCACAAACTGTACGGCAATCCGGGCCTGGCCGGGCCACTGCGCATGCGGCGGTTTTCCGGCATAGCCTCGCAAATCGCGCGGATAGTGCGGTTCGAAATCGGTCATTGCCCCTCTCCCTTCTCATTAAAATGAATTGAACATCTGAAACTTACCGCTGACGGCTTTGGCTTCCGGAAAGGCTAAATCGCCGTGTTTGCTGGTAGACAATCCCAGCGCCACCAGCGACTCGACCATCTTCACCGCCGCGCTGACGCCGTCAATCACCGGAACCTGTAGTTCGCGGGTCAGCGCCTGCGCCAGATCGGCCATACCGCCGCAGCCCAGCACAATCGCGCCGCAGCCGTCCTCCCGGAGCGCCTGAAGGCAGCGCGCGCGTACTTTCTCCTGCGCCAGACCGCTGCCATCCTCCAGCGCGAGCACCGGTAAATCGATGGCGTGCAGCCCGGCGCAGCGATCGTGGAAGCCATACTGGTGCAAAAGATGGCGGGCGATAATCAGCGTGCGCGGCAGCGTGGTCACAACGGAAAAGCGGGTTGCCACCAGCGTGGCCATATGCATGGCGGCTTCGGCAATACCGATGACCGGCCCCTGCGCCAGCTCGCGTGCCGCCAGCAGTCCCGGATCGCCGAAGCAGGCGATGACATGACCGTCCACTCCCTGCTGACGCCCGGCGTGGATTTGTTCAAGCACGCCGATAGCGGCTATCGCCTCGTCAAAATGGCCTTCAATGGACAGCACGCCGTCGTCAGGACAGACCGCGAGGATTTCGGTACCCGGCGCGGCTGCCGACCGCGCGGTCGCGCCGATGGTTTCCGTCATGGCGAGACTGGTGTTGGGGTTAATCACTTGTATACGAAGGGCAGACATTATGACTCCTTGCGATCGCCGAACAGGCGGGCAAAATCCGGCAGACAAACGCCAGCGCGCTCAAAGCGCAGGCTGGCGACAATATGTTCAAAATGGTGTGTCAGTGCCGCACTTAACGGTTGCAGCGCTTTTTGACGGAGCAACTCCACCAGATGCTCATGATCGTGGCAGCGGCACCCCTGCCGCCACGGCGCGCCCCACGCGGCGATGACCAGCGACGAGCGCTGGCTCAGGCTGGTCACCATCTCCGTCAGGACCTGATTTCCGGAGATGGCCTGGAGCTGAATATGAAATTCGGCGGAAGCGCGAATAGCGGCGGGGCCGTCATAGATTTCATGCGCCTGCTGCTCCTGGCCGATAATGGCGCTCAGCGCCGCCAGGTGCGGCGGCTGGCAGTGAGCCAGTATGTCGGGAAGGTTGGCGACTTCCAGCAAGGTACGGGTGCGGAAAATTTCCCGGGCCTCTTCAACGGAAGGGCTGGCGACGTGTGCACCACGTTTGGGCGTCAGGGTGACCATTTGCACAGTGGCGAGTCGTTGCAGCACCTTGCGGATCCCTGTGCGGCTCACGCCAAACACATCGGCCAGCGCCTCTTCCGGCAATTTACTGCCCGGTAGCAGCTGATGTTCAACAATGGCCGTCATCAGCGCCTGGTAAATGGATTCATCCTTGTCCTGCAACGCTGGCGCGGCATGCAGGCTTTTTTCATCGTTCATTAACCACTCCACCTTTTACTTTTTGATATCGAATCGTATACATAAAAATAAAATATTGCATACAAAAATGATTATTCTGGCCCGGATCCTGCAACGTCCTCAGCACTCCCTTTCTAACGGGTTTACATTCACAGGAGCAGGTTTCATGCCAAACAGACAAAATGCGCATCAGATAAAAACCACGGGTTCCGGTGCAGGCTACAGCCCACGGCTTTGCAATGACGATCTGGCCCCCACACGCCATCAAAACTGGAGCTGGTACAACATTTTCTCTTTCTGGATGTCGGACGTGCACAGCATGGGCGGCTACGTGGTGGCGGCCAGCTTTTTTACGCTCGGTCTGGCAAGCTGGCAGGTCTTACTCTGCCTGCTGGTGGGAATTTGTATTGTGCAGCTGTGTGCGAACCTGGTGGCAAAACCCAGTCAGATGGCCGGGGTGCCTTACGCGGTTATCTGCCGTCAGGCGTTCGGCGTCTTCGGTGCCAATATTCCGGCGGTGATCCGCGGACTGATCGCCTTTGCGTGGTATGGCATTCAAACCTATCTGGCGGCGAATGCGCTGATGCTGGTGATCCTGAAATTCTGGCCCTCGCTGACGCCGCTGACCCAGAGTGCGTTCCTCGGCCTGTCGTATCTCGGCTGGCTGTGTTTTGCCACCATGTGGCTATTGCAGGCGATGGTGTTCTGGCATGGGATGAGCGCCATCAAACGCTTTATTGATATTGCCGGACCGGCGGTATACGTCGTTATGCTGGCGCTGGCCGGATGGATTGTATACAAGACAGGTTTTGACGGTATCTCCTTTACCCTTGCCAGCAAATCGCTAAGCGCAGGCGAACAGACCTGGCAGATGATCACCGCTACCGCGCTGGTGGTCTCGTACTTCTCCGGGCCACTACTGAACTTCGGCGACTTTTCGCGCTACGGCAAGAGTATGGGAGAAATTCGTCGCGGCAACCGCTGGGGTTTACCGTTTAACTTCCTGCTGTTTTCGGTGGTTACCGTGGTCATTGTTTCCGGCACCCAGTCGCTGTTTGGCCGGATGATCACCGACCCTATCGAAACCGTCAGCCGCGTGGGTAACGACCTGGCGGTGGCGATTGGCCTGCTGACGATGATTACCGCCACCATCGGCATCAACATCGTGGCGAACTTTGTCTCCCCGGCGTTTGATTTTTCAAACTGTTCGCCGCAAAAGATCAGTTTCCGCACCGGGGGCATGATCGCCGCCGTCGGCTCGATTCTGCTGACGCCGTGGAATCTGTTCAACTCGCCGGAACTTATCCACTACACCCTCGACGTGCTGGGCGCGTTTATCGGCCCGCTGTTCGGCATCCTGATTGCCGATTTTTATCTGATTAAGCGCGGGCAAGTGTTCGTTGACGATCTGTTTGACGATACGCCGAACGGCAAGTACTGGTATCGCAACGGCTTTAACCCGAAAGCCATCGCCGCGCTGCTGCCGTCGGTTGCGGTGGGTCTGATTATCAGCTTTATCCCGTCGCTGCATGACGTCGCCAACTTTAGCTGGTTTATCGGGGTGCTGCTGGGGGCGGGGGCCTATCGCTGGCTGGCGCGTGAAGAGCGTACTGTCGCCGCGTCGGCAGGTTTTAACGCCAGCGTCGCCGCGCAAAAAGAGTAACCCTTCCCCTTTTGCCGCGGCGTACCGTCGCGGCTATCTCAATACTGGCATTTATTTTGCTTTTCGATCTTACCCGGCATGACATCCACTAAGGCAGAAACCATGATTGACTATCATGCCGCTATTCGCGGTACGTTTTTTGATATCGCCCACCCCGCCGAGACTGCCGATGATATCGCCCGTTACGCGCGGCATGTCGATGACGGGCTGTTGTTCATTCGGGACGGCCATATTCAGGCGCTGATGCCCTGGCAGGAGGGCGAGCAGTATCTGCACCCGCAAACGGGCTATACCGATCTGCGCGGTAAAATCCTGCTCCCTGGTTTTATTGATGCGCACGTCCACTATCCGCAAACGGAGATGATTGGTGCCTTTGGCGAGCAGCTTCTGGAATGGCTGACGACCTATACCTTTCCGGTGGAAAGCCAGTTTGCCGACGAAGCCTACGCGGCAGAGATAGCCCGCTTCTTCGTGGAGCAGCTTTTAAGCCACGGTACCACCACCGCGCTGGTGTTTTGTACGCTGCATCCTGAATCGGTCAATGCCCTGTTTAGCGAGGCACTGCGACTGAATATGCGCCTTATCGCCGGAAAAGTGATGATGGACCGACATGCGCCTGACTACCTGAGCGAGACGGCCGAAGAGAGCTACCGGCAGACGCGGGAGCTCATTCAGCGCTGGCAGCATCAGGGACGGCTTGGCTACGCCATCACCCCGCGCTTTGCGCCCACCTCCACCCCCGCTTTACTGGAGGCAGTGCGTCAACTCAGGGAAGAATTTCCGCAAACCTGGCTACAGACGCACCTGAGCGAAAACCCGAATGAAGTGGCGTGGGTGAAAGATCTCTGGCCGGAGCACGAGCGTTATCTGGATGTTTATCATCATTATCAGTTGACCGGCGAGCGCAGCGTCTTTGCCCACGGTATTCATCTTGACGAGCGGGAGTGGCAGTGCCTGCACGATACCGGGTCCGCCGTCGCCTTCTGTCCGACGTCGAATCTCTTCCTCGGCAGCGGACTGTTTCGCTTGCCGGCAAGCTGGCAGCACAAGGTGCGGATAGGGATGGGCAGCGACGTGGGGGCAGGCACTACCTTCAGTATGCTGCGCACGCTGGGCGAAGCCTATAAAGTATGCCAGTTGCAAAGCTACCGGCTACGCGCCAGCGAAGCGTTCTATCACGCCACGCTGGGCGGCGCTCGCGCGCTGCGTCTTGACGATCGGATTGGCAATTTTGCGCCGGGCAAAGAGGCCGACTTTGTGGTCATTGATCCGGCGGTGACACCTTTACAGCGCCTGCGAATCGGGCGCTGTAAGGATATTTATGAACGGCTTTTTGTACTAATGACCCTGGGTGATGAACGAAATATCCATGAAACCTGGGTTAACGGCCAGCGCGTATGGCAGGCGTCAGCTTCCGCGATAGGTTGACCAGCCGCCGGGCGCGATTAAAAACGGCAGATGAAAATGTTCGTCTGCCGCATCACCGATTGCAAAGTCGATTTGCGCCCGGCAAAAGAGAGTGGCGCGCCCGTGGTTAGCAAACCACTCTCCGATGTCCGCCACCAGCCGGTAGCTTCCCGGCGGCAGATCCGCGCCGAGTTCGCTGATGCGCCCGTTGGCATTGGTCGTGCCAGCGGCAACGACCCGATCGTCGCGTTCCAGGCGAACTGTTATCCCTTCGGCGGGTTTGCCGGTGGAAATATCCAGAATATGGGTGCTAAGACTGCTCATTCGCCAATCACTCCTTCCAGTCGTAATAACGTAATCTCGCGAAGCTGTTCAAGGGTAACCCGAAGCTCTTCATCATCGCTATGGGCCAGACGCTGCGCCAGCGCCTCGAGGATCTCCTCGCCGCTGCGTCCTTTGGCGCGGATCAAAAACACCCGGCCAAAGCGCGCCTCATAGCGGGCATTGCCCTCTTTCAGCGCCTGCGTTAGCCGGGCATCACGGTCATCCACCGCTGACTGTTCCTGGCGCGAGAGTGCCGCGTGCGTCTGCGGACCTGCGGGTTTTTCGCCAATCCGCGGGTGCGCACCGAGGGCCGTCTCCAGCTCAGCCGCCCCCCAGCCCAGCGTCTGTTGGTAAGCCTCTTTTCGCAGCCTGGCCAGGCTGGCATAGGGCCGCGCCGCCACCAGTGCCGCCGACCAGGAGGGGATCGCCACGCAGGGCTGCAACACGGCGAGGGCTTCAATCGTCGATAACTGGTTAAAGTGATTCAGCGCGATCATCATTGCTCCTTGCCGCCGCTGTCGCCGCGCTTTTTTCTTCAGGAATCACCAGGTTCAGAACAATAGCCACCACGCCGCCACAGGTGGCTGCCGAGCCGAACAGGTTGCCGATAATCGGCGGGAAATGGGTGAGAAATGCCGGAACGGCTTCCACGCCCATCCCGAAGCCAAACGCCAGGCCGACGATCAGCATATCGCGGCGGGTTAACGGTTTCTGCGTAATAATACGAATGCCCGCAGCGACAACGCAGCCGAACATCACCATTGTCGCCCCACCCAGCACCGGGATTGGGATCTGGCGTAGCACCTCGCCAAACGGCGGGAACAGCCCCAGCAGGATCAGGATCCCGCCGATATAGCGGCCAACAAACCGGCTGGCGACGCCGGTCATCTGGATCACGCCGTTATTTTGCGCAAAGGTGGTATTAGGAAAGGCGCACAGCATGGCGGCAACCAGGCAGCTAATCCCGTCGGCCAGGATACCGCCCTTCAGCCGCGAGCGAAACGCGCTATCGTCGATGGACTGCCGGGAGATCAGGCAATTCGCCGTAAGATCGCCTACCGCCTCCAGAATGCAGACCAGCGAGACCAGGGCGATGGGCAAAAAGATGGCGCTGTTAAACTGGAAACCAAACGGAAACAGCGCGGGCAGGCGGAACCAGACGTCGCCTGCGCCGCTGAAATGAAACCTGCCGGTAAACGCGGCGGCAAGGCAGCCGATGGCAATCCCCACCACGACGGAAGAGAGGCGCAGCCAGCGGTTATGGGCGCAGCTCAGCAGGACAATAACGCCCAGCGTACCCGCGCCCAGCGCGATATTGCTCATGCTGGCGAAATCCTTCGCCTGCTCGCCGCCGCACCAGTTGATCACGCTCACTTTAATCAGGCTGATGCCGATCAGCGCAATCACGCTGCCGGTAATGATTGGGGTAAAGATTTTCTTCAGCGGCTCAATGAAGCGGCTAACAATAATGGGCACCAGCGCTGCCACCGCGTTAACGCCAAACAGCATCGCCATAATGTCCTGCGGCGTGCCGCCCTGCCCCTTCACCCACATGCCGCCGGCGATAGCCACCCCGAGGAAGGCGAAGCTGGTGCCCTGCATACAGATCATCCCGGCCCCGATGCCCCACACGCGGTTGGCCTGTAAAAAAGTGCCGATGCCCGACGCCAGCAGCGACATGCTAATCAGGTACGGCATCCACTCTCCCAGCCCCAGCGCGGCACCAATAATTAGCGGCGGGGTAATAATTCCCACCAGCCCGGCCAGCACATGCTGTAGTGCGCTAAAGAACGCAGGCAGCGGCGGGATCTTCTGCTCCAGGCCGTACAATAACGTGTCGTTCTTTTCTTCTGACATGGTGATTCCATCCCGTTATGAACAAGTGTGCATTGTCCTATGCACAAAGCAGGCCAGAGTCCGCTGTCATCCTCCATTCCGCCTTACCCCTGTTGAAACATTAGATTCTTGCTGATGACTAAAGAAACTTTTGATTCATAAAAAGGCAATGCATGGGTGTATGCGCACCAATAAGGTGCGCGATAGCGCTATTTTGTGCATTACCGCCCCGCTATCAGGGCAGCGATCATTCTGGTACGCAAATTGCTCCTGACTCTTACCGGGTTTATTTAAGGAGAACGGAATGAAAGCATTGGTTATCGGCGCGGGTATCGGCGGTCTGAGCGCGGCCGTCGCGCTAAAAAACGCGGGCATCGCCTGCGAGGTCTTTGAAGCGGTAAAAGAGATTAAGCCCGTCGGTGCCGCTATCTCCATCTGGCCCAACGGCGTAAAGTGTATGAATCATCTCGGTATGGGCGAGATAATGGAAACCTACGGCGGTCCGATGCGCTTTATGGCCTATCAGGATTATCAGCGGGGAGAGACCCTGACTCGCTTTAGCCTCGCGCCGTTAGTTGAACGCACCGGCGGTCGCCCCTGCCCCGTCTCCCGCGCTGAATTGCAGCGTGAGATGCTGGAATTCTGGGGGCGCGAGACGGTGCAGTTCGGCAAACGGGTTGCACGGGCGCAGGAAGACGCCGATGGCGTGACCGTGTGGTTTACCGACGGAACATCGGCACAGGGCGATTTCCTGATTGCCGCCGACGGCAGCCACTCGGCATTGCGTCCCTTTGTGCTGGGTTACACGCCGGAGCGCCGCTACGCGGGATATGTAAACTGGAATGGGCTGGTGGAGATCGATGAAAGCATTGCACCTGCCGATCAGTGGACGACCTTCGTCGGCGAAGGCAAGCGGGTCTCCCTGATGCCCGTTTCCGACGGGCGCTTTTACTTTTTCTTCGACGTTCCTCTTCCGGCAGGCCTTACCGAGGACCGTGACACGCTACGCGCGGATCTTACCCGCTACTTCAGCGGCTGGGCACCGCAGGTGCAAAAACTGATCGCCGCGCTTAATCCGCAGACCACCAATCGGATCGAGATCCACGATATTGAGCCTTTTGACCGGCTGGTACGCGGTAAAGTGGCGCTGCTGGGCGATGCCGGGCACAGCACCACCCCGGATATTGGTCAGGGCGGCTGCGCGGCGATGGAAGATGCGGTGGTGCTGGGCGATATTTTCCGCGGCACCCGTGATATCACCGCCGCCCTGCGCCAGTATGAAGCGCTGCGCTGCGATCGGGTACGCGATCTGGTGCTTAAGGCCCGTAAGCGCTGCGATATAACGCATGGCAAGGATATGGCGCTGACGCAGGCCTGGTATCAGGAACTGAAAGAAGAGACCGGTGAGCGGATCATCAACGGCCTGTGCGATACCATTCAGGGCGGGCCGTTAGGATGATGCTCCCCCGACGATCTGCATCTCCTCAATGACGGTCGTCAGTTTCTGAATCGCCATTTGCGCCGGGCGGGAGAGCTGGCGCGATGGCGCGGTACACAATGCCAGCGTCAAAGGCCGCAGCAGTTTGTTACGTAGCGGCACAAAGACCAGCTGACCGCCTTTCACCTCGTCCAGAACGTCCAGCAGGCTGAGCACCGTCACGCCACTACCTTTGAGTACCAGCGATTTAATCAGCCTGATATCGTTACAACGGATGCTATTCGCCGGGTAAAAGTCGTAATGTCGGTAGAGCATTTCCACGCGATCGTGGACGATAAGCGGCGCGCCGGGAACAATATGCCGTTCCTGACTTAGCGCGCCCAGAGAGAGCGTGGCGGAGCGGGCCTGCGGATGTTCCGGGCGCATGACCACGCCCATCTCCAGCTCGGCAAACGCCAGGACGCTAAGCCCTGCCTGCCCTTCGGGGTCGAGGATCAGGCCGAAATCAAGATCGGCCTGACGCACCTTCTGGCTGACCGTATAGCTGTCCGCCACCTGTAGCTCCAGTTCAAGCCAGTCCCAGTCGGCAATGATGTTGGCCAGCGCCCCGGCAAAACTGCCTTCTGCCAGCGCCTGCACCATTCCGACGCTGACCGTTCCGCGTTTTAATCCCTGTAGCTCATCAAATTTTTGCCGGGTGAGCTGAAACTCTTTTTGCCAGCGCAGCAGATTGTCATACAGCAACTCTCCCGCCGTGGTCATACGCAGCCCTTCCGGCAGCCGTTCGAACAGCGGCGTACCGAACGTCTCCTCGGCCTGTAGGATCTGGCGATTAATCGCCGAGGGAGAAATATGCAATTTTTCCGCAGCCCGGCGCAGGCTGCCGCTGCGGGCCACTGCGGAAAAATAGAGGGCGAAACGGGAAAATGGACTCATATGCCACCTGTACGCTTTTTTGCAACGGGTTAGTGAATTAATGGCGATGGATGTGAACACCTTAATATGGCAACAATAAAGTCACAACAATTAAACAAATACTTTTCCGTGAGCAGGAAGGACACCCATGAAAACACAACATCCCACGCCGCCCGCCCATTGCACCTTCGATCCGGAAGACTGGCTGCGCCTGGCAAAATGCTGGCATCCGGTGGCCCGCGCCTGCGATATCGGCGCGGCACCGGTGAAGGCTACGCTGCTGGACGAACAGTTGGTGATCTACCGGATAAAAAATCAGGTCGTGGTAGCCCGCGATGTCTGTCCGCATCGCGGCGTACCGCTGACCCTCGGATTTCACGATGACGAAGGAATTATCTGCCCGTATCACGGGCTGCGTTTTGGCGAGGATGGCCGCTGCAACCGCATTCCCTCCAGCCCGGATCAGCCGGTTCCGGCGAAGCTCAACCTGACAAGCTATGCGACGGAGGAGCGTTACGGTCTGATCTGGGCCTGTCTGGCCTTCGATCCGCAGAACCCGGTGCCGCTGCCCACCATGCCGCACTGGCACGACGACGGTTTTCAGCAGATCAACTGCCCGGCCTTTGAGGTTAATGGTTTTGCCGGTCGCCAGGTGGAAGGGTTTCTTGATGTCGCTCATTTTGCCTGGATCCACACCGACACCTTCGCCGACCCGGATAATCAGGTTGTGCCAGCGTATCATCCGCAGGAAACGGCGACGGGCTTTATTGCGGATTACTGGAGTTCGGTGGGTAATTACCCCGCCAGTTCAGACTTTCGCGCGCCGGAAGGATTTCAGTGGCTACGCCATTTTGAAATGCATCTGCCTTTTACCGCCACGCTGACCATCCATTTTCCCGGCGAGGCCCGCCTGGTGATTATGAACGCCGCCTCGCCGGTATCGTCGCGCATCACCCGCATGTATGCGCCCATCGCGCGTAATTTCGATCTCCATGTGCCGGTTGAGGACGTCCATGCATTCAATTTACGCGTATTCGAAGAAGATCGCCTGATGGTGGAGACGCAGCGCCCGGAAAAACTGCCGCTGGATCTGACGCTAGAGGCGCATATTCCTGCCGACAGGAGTTCGATCGCCTACCGCCGCGGATTGAAAAAGATGGGTTTTGGCGAATTTTTCCTCGTTTGACGGAGAAGAGAGATGAATGATGTGCTGAAGGTAATAGTTGATGGACTCTGGCGGCAGGGCGATAAAAGCCTTGCCGTCAGGCTGGTGGCGGAAAACGGCGAACCGCTACCCGCCTGGCAGCCGGGCGCGCATATTGACGTCCACCTGCCCTGCGGCATTATTCGTCAATATTCGCTGACCGGCACCAGCGCCTCCCGGGAGAGTTATCTTATCTGTGTGGCGAAAGAGAGCGCATCACGCGGCGGATCGCAGTATGTCCATGAAACCCTGCGCCCCGGCCAGACGTTGCTGATCTCGCCGCCGCGTAACCTGTTCCCACTGCATGATGCTGACCACGTCCTGCTGCTGGCGGCTGGCGTCGGCCTTACCCCGCTGTATGCCATGGCGCTTCACCTGGAGGCTGTCGGCACGTCGTTTACGCTCCACTATTATGTCAAAAGCCGCGCCAGCGCCGCTTTTCTGCGCGAACTCTCCCGGCCGCTAAAAAACGGCGTTTGCCTGATCCACTGTTCTGATGAGGGCGAAAGCGCGCGCCACGGCCTGAATGACGCGATTTCCGCACCTAAAGGGCGGGAGCGGTTGTACACCTGCGGGCCTGCGGGGTTTATGTCCGCCGCCACAGAGATCGCGACAGCCAAAGGATGGCCGCAAGCCTGGGTCCACAGCGAAGCTTTCCAGCCTGTGCCTTCGCCGGCGATTGAAGACAATACGCAGACCTTTACCATCACCCTGGCCTCCAGCGGGGAAAAATGGCCGGTGCCCGGCGATAAAACGATCGCCCAGGTGTTAATCGAAAATGGCGTCGATGTGCCGTTGTCCTGTGAAATGGGGATCTGCGGTGCCTGCCTTACTCCGGTTATTGATGGCGTCGTTGACCATCGGGATACGGTGCAATCGGAGGAAGAAAAAAGCGCCGCTGAACAGCATATAGCGCTGTGCTGCTCGCGCTGCCATTCAGCCAACCTGGTCATCGCGTTATAATGTCGCCGGAGGTGGGTACGGCGACGCGACAAACAGCGATCGGAGCCTGCTTATAAATGACCTATAAGAAAGCGCCATGCGCCATACGAATTAATCGCTGGCCGCCGCGCATATATTAACGCCAACCGTTTATTGCGCAGTGAATATTATCACGGCGCTATTAATCTCTTCCCTGCTAATGATTTTTAATAGATAAGGTTATGATAAAAACAAATAAACAGCCCAACAATTTATTAACTTTTATTTCCCGACTGTAAAGACGAATACCGCGAACAGTGAGGTACTGGACGCAGATAATCATGAAAACGCCTGCATCATCTAACTTAGAATGAAATGTTATTTAACAGCCGTCATTCGCCATTTATTCTACAAAAACAATAACGTCAGCAGCATTGTTTTTCGGCTGAAATAGCTTTGTCGCTGCCTCGCTTATTTTTCTTGCAGGATTGAATCTGCTTTCACTGTAATCATTTAAATGGCGAATGATGATGAAAAAAATAAAGCTTAATACCACCCCCCTTGCCAGCGCCGGTCTGCTGCTGGCGTCGTTGACACTCCCCTTTGGCGCGAGCGCGGAAGGCCAGCTGCGGATTGCGTAACAGTTCGGGGTCGTCTACTTGCTACTGAATATCGCGCAGGATCAGCATCTTATTGAAAAACACGGTAAGGCAGAAGGGCTGGATATTAAGGTGGATTATCAGCAGTTATCCGGCGGTGCGGCGGTCAATGAAGCCTTGCTTTCGGGTTCCGTTGATATTGCCGGGGCGGGCATCGGTCCGCTGTTTACCCTGTGGGACAGGACTAAAGATCGGCAAAACGTGCGGGCAGTCGTCGCCACCGGACAGTTCCCTTATTATTTAATTAGTACCAACCCCAACGTGAAAACCATCGCTGATTTCAGCGACAAGGACCGTATCGCCGTACCGGCGGTCGGTGTCTCGGTACAATCGCGTTTCCTGCAACAGGCGTCGGCGCAGCTATGGGGAGATAAAGCTTATAATCGCCTCGACAGACTCCAGGTGGCGGTTCCGCACCCTGACGCCACGGCGGCAATTATTAGCAACGGGACGGAAATCAGCGCCCACTTCAGCAACTCGCCATTCCAGGAACAGGCGCTGGCGGCGAATCCGAAAGCCCACATCGTACTCAATTCTTACACCGTGGCGGGCGGGCCCAATACGCCGGTGGTGCTTTACACCACGGAAAAATTCCGTAAAGACAACCCGCGCACTTACCGCGCCTTTGTCAGCGCTATCGCCGAAGCGGCGCAATTCGCGACCCAGCATCCGCAAGAAGCCGCTGAGGCGTTTATTCGGGTCAATAAATCGAAAATTGACCGTACGCTGCTGCTGAAAATTTTGCAGAGTCCGGAAGTGAAATTCACCGTCGCGCCGCAAAATACCCTGTCGCTTGGGCAATTCCTGTATCGCGTCGGTGCCATTAAGCACAACCCAGTGTCGATAAAAGATTACTTCTTTGAAGACCCGCATATCGCCTCGGGCAGCTAAGCGGCTATCAGGGTAAATAAGCGCAACAGGACTAATGGAGAAAAGAATGATGAGTTTTCAGCCGTCAGATACGCCTGAGCCGTTATTACAGGTGAAAGCGCTGAGCCTGGAATATGCTACCCGCGAACGACGCGTGCGCGCCACGCATAACGTGAGCTTCAATGTTTTTCCTGCCGATCGTTTCGTCCTGCTGGGCCCGTCAGGGTGCGGAAAATCAAGCCTGCTAAAGGCCGTCGGCGGCTTTTTACCGCCGCTCAGCGGCGAGATCCTACTGGACAAACGCGCGATTACGCATCCGGGTCCCGATCGGATGATGGTATTTCAGGAATTTGACCAGTTGCCACCCTGGAAAACGGTGCTGGATAACGTACAGTTCCCGCTGCGCGTTACCGGCACGCTTTCAGCCCGCGAGGCGCGCGACCAGGCGCTGCACTATCTGGAAAAAGTCGGACTGGCGGATTTTGCCGACGCCTGGCCGCACACCCTCTCCGGCGGTATGAAAGCGCGGGTGGCAATTGCCCGCGCGCTGGCCATGAAACCGAAAGTGCTGCTCATGGATGAGCCGTTTGCCGCGCTGGATGCCCTGACGCGACGCAAGATGCAGGAAGAGCTTCTTGAACTGTGGGACGAAGTGCGTTTTACCCTGCTGTTTGTCACCCATTCAATTGAAGAGGCGCTGCTTATCGGCAGCCGCATTCTTTTGCTCTCTCCGCATCCCGGGCGCGTGCGCGCCGAGCTTAACAGTCATCAGTTTGAGCGCCGCGAAGAGGGCGGAGAGGCGTTCCAGGCTGCGGCGCGACGCATTCACGATCTGCTGTTTCCGCCCACCACCGCCCCCTATTCTGCGTCCGCTCGCCTGTTGCAAGGCCAGGACGCCCCGCTCCCTTTATTAAGCGAATAAGGCCTTGATGATGAAGCGATTACCTCCGGTGCGCCCGGAATATTTACAGGACCTGGTACCATTAGATGATGTTCCCCTGGAGCAGACGTTGCCGTGGACGCAACGTCTGTGGAATTTTACTCCGCTGCGTAAAACGCTGTTGGTACTGGCGCTGGCGATACTGTGGGAAGCGGGCGCGCGCTGGCAAAACAACGATCTGATGCTGCCAGGCATCGTACAGGTCATCCACGCTTTCGTTGAGGATATGCGCAGCGGCGAACTGCCGGCAAAAATCGCGATTTCACTGGGCACCTTGCTGAAAGGATATGCGATTGGCTCGCTACTGGCGCTGGCATTTAGCGCGCTGGCGGTCTCCACCCGCCTGGGACGAGATCTGCTTTCTACCCTGACCGCTATGCTCAATCCCCTGCCCGCTATCGCCCTGCTGCCGCTGGCGCTGCTGTGGTTTGGTCTGGGTACCAACAGCCTGATATTTGTACTGGTCCACGCGGTGCTGTGGCCGATGGCGCTGAATACCTGGTCGGGCTTTCTTGGCGTCAGCGAGACGCTGCGGATGACCGGGCGGAATTACGGCCTGACCGGATTACGTTACGTCTGGCATATTCTGGTGCCTGCCGCCTTACCCTCTATTCTTGCTGGCTTAAAAATCGGCTGGGCTTTCTCCTGGCGGACGTTAATCGCTGCCGAACTGGTATTTGGCGCTTCCAGCGGCCAGGGCGGTCTGGGCTGGTACATTTTCCAGAACCGTAACGAGCTTTATACCGACCGGGTTTTTGCCGGACTGGCGTCGGTGATCCTGATTGGTTTACTGGTGGAGACGCTGATCTTCGCCACTATCGAACGCCTCACCATCAAACGCTGGGGAATGCAACGCTAACCCGGCTTACTGTCGTCCGGGGCGTTCCCGGACCGGTTCTATTCTGTTTAAGGTCAGATTATGCCTCTTCTAAGCCATACCTTCTTACGTGATTATCTTACACAGCATTTGCAACGGGTTGATGTTGCACCGGACATTGCCAGCGTGGTGGCGAATAACCTTGTGGACGCCTCGTTAAAAGGCCACGACTCGCACGGGGTGACCCTGTTGCCACGCTATATCGAAGCCATCCGCGCCGGTGAGCTCATCCCAACCGCCCCGCTGCGTCTGACGCGCGATGAAGGCGCGTTACTCTCGTTTCACGGCGGCCTCGGGTTCGGTCAGGTACAGGGACGCGACGCGATAGTTCATGGTATCGAACGCGCCCGCCGTTTCGGCATCGCGGTGGTGGGACTGGCGCAGTCGCACCATCTGGGACGTATCGGTGCCTTTGCCGAGCAAATTACCGATGCAGGGCTGATTGCTATTCACTTCGCCAACGTCGCTTCTCGTCCGGTGGTGTTGCCGTTTAACGGCCTGTCGCCGCGCTTTGGCACCAATCCCTTCTGCGTCGGTATTCCCGTCGCCGGGCAGCCGCCTCTTATCCTCGATTTCGCCACCAGCACAATTGCGGGCAATAAAGCGCGTATCGCCTGGAACGAAGGTCGCAGCATCCTCCCTGGCTGTGCGGTGGATGACCACGGCAACCCGACCGAAGATCCGCGCTGGCTGGTGCAGGAACCGTTCGGCGCGCTGCTGGCGTTTGGCGGCCATAAAGGTTCCGGTCTGGCGCTGGTGTGTAGCCTGCTTGGCGCGGCGTTAACCGGCGGCGAAAGCGAACGTCTGAAAAAGAGCAAAGGTGCCGGGGTGGTGAATAGTATGTTGTCGTTGATAGTTAATCCCGACCTGCTGGGTGCGGGACCGGAGTGGCAAGATGAGCTGGTTGCGCAATTACAGTGGACCCGAGAAGGCCATGGCGACCGCGATGTACTCTTGCCCGGCGAGGCGGAGCGGCGTCATCAGCAGCATCGGTTGAGTCATGGTATTGAGGTCGACGAGGTCAGCTGGCGTCAGTTCCTTTTGCTGGAAAACGACCGCGCCCCCAATGTCTCGCATTTTTGAAGGATAGCATTATGAGTGGTGCTTTTTCCGGGCCCTGACGCTCGCCTGGAGGATCGTTTTATAGCGTATCGCCATAATAAATTTGATAACCAAGGTTAACGCTTTGCGGCGTATCTTTGCCGCTAAGCCGCTGCATTAATAACTCTGCTGCGACTTTGCCAATGTCGTAGCGCGGCGTAACCACGCTGGCGATCTTCTCAAGCCTGGCGCGGCCGATTTCCAGGCCATGAAAGCCTGCTATGGCGATATCGCCGGGGACGTTGCGTTGCTGTGACAGACATTCAAGCAGAACGCCAACGGCCAGATCGTCGTTGGTACAGAAGATAGCGTCAGTCTCCGGCCTTTCACGCATAACCTGCTGAAACATCTGGCGGCCAAGCGTAATGGAGGAAATACTTTTGGGCGCGAAATGGACAGGACGCAGGCCATGCGCCGCCAGCGCCGTTTCGGTGCCGCGAAAACGGCTAATATCACGGGGATCGTCCATAGATCCAAAATAGGCGATGGCGCGTTTTCCGCTTTCGATAAACGCCTGCGTCATTTCAAATGCGGCTTTTTCGTTATCAAAACCTATTTGTATATCAATGGGATTTTCGGTGAGATCCATCAGTTCGGCGACGGGAATCCCGCTGGCACGTACGTACTGCACCATCCGTGCGGTATGCTGCCTGCCAGTCAGAATAAGCCCGTCAATATTGTAAGAGAGCAGAGTAAGGACTTCTCGCTCCTCACGCTCTGGATCGTATTCATAATTGGCAATCAGCGTCTGGTATTGACGCACAGACGTCACAGACTCAATTCCCGCCAATACGTCGGCGAAAATTAAATTACGAAAAGAGGGAATTAGTACGCCGAAGGTTTTGCTGCGGGCATTAAGTAAAATTTCCGGGGCGCGATTCGGAATGTAATTATTCTCCTCCATAATTTTCGAAATAATTGCCCGGCTGCGTTGCGATACCTGATTCGGGTCGCGCAAATAACGGCTCACTGTCATCTTGTTCAGTCCAGCCAGATCCGCAATATCCTGCAATGTCATCCGATTGTTTTTCATATGATTCTCTGCGATATACGTCAAACTGTTATCGCAGAGAACCTTAACATAGTCCATGCGGGCACGCATCACCGATATCCGTTCAGCCAGCGACGTTGCCCGTTGTCAGCGGGGTGGCAGAGGTTTTATTGCCGGCGCGCACGTTGTACATCAGCGAGACCGAAGCCAGCAGAGAAATGGCCATAAAAGAGTAAGAGACACCCGGCCCTCCCGTTAATCCGTTAAGGTAGCCCACAAGCCATGCCCCCAGAAACGCGCCCAGCGCGCCGAAGCTGTTGATAAGGCCTATCGAAACGCCGGAAACATTACGCGGCAGTAGTTCCGGAATTAAGGCGAAGAAAGGTCCATAAGGCGCATACATGCAGGCTGCGGCAATGACCAGTAAGGCATAAGAGAGCCAGAACGCGTGGTTGCCGAGCATCCAGGAACCAAAAAACGCCACGGCGGCGATTAACAACAGCGGCCAGACAAAAAGCTTACGGTTCTGGAATTTATCCGATAGCCAGGAGACGGTGAGCATCAGACAAATCGCCGCCAGATAAGGCGCAGCGGCCAGCCAGCCGACGGAGACGATATCCATTTGCGCAGCGTTTTTAAGAATGGACGGCATCCACATCATGAAGCCGTATACGCCGATACTCCACAAGGCATGTACCGCGCACAGCATAATGACATTGCGCGACCGTAAGGCCTCGCCATAATTACGCACGGGTTTGATATCACTCTGCTCGCTATCCATCGCCTGTTGCAGGGTCTGCTTTTCCTGCGCGCTCAGCCATGTCGCTTCCGAGGGTTTGTCACGTACCAGTACCCACCAGCAGACCGCCCAGATGACCGCCGGTAAGCCCTCAATCATAAACATTTCGCGCCAGCCCCACGCCTGGATAAGATAGCCGGAGACAATAGACATCCACAATACCGTCACCGGATTTCCCAGGATAAGAAAGGTATTAGCCCGTGAACGTTCGCTTTTGGTAAACCAGTTACTGATATAAATCAGCATGGCGGGCATCACTGCCGCTTCCACGATACCCAGCGTAAAACGAAGGACCATCAGGGTCGGAATATTACTGACAAAACCGGTGGCGGCGGCACAAAATCCCCATAATATCAGGCTACAGAAAATCATTTTTCTTACGCTGCGCTTTACGGCGTAAATAGCGCCCGGCACCTGAAAGAAAAAATACCCTAAAAAGAACAGCGCGCCAATTAATGAGGCGGTGCCTTTGGTAATACCAAGATCGTGCTCAATACCTGCAGCTGCCGCAAAACCATAATTTGCGCGATCAAGATACGCCAGGCTGTAAGTAATAAAAATAACAGGCATCAAATACCACCAGCGACGAGCTGGTAATTTTTGTATATTCATAAGTAATCCTCAGATGATCAATAAATATTTATTTCGCTGTCACTTCAGGAGGGCAAAAAAGGTAAAGCGCTCCCGACTCAGGCGATAATAATTCCTGAGAATTTCAGCGATAAAAATTAATTTGCAATCAAAACAGGTTATTTATTTTTATACTGCCGCCAGCATTCCTCCATCGACAAAAAGAACGTGTCCATTGACAAAATCGGAAGCCGGTGCAGACAGATAAACCGCAGCGCCAATAAGTTCCTCCGGTCTTCCCCAGCGGGCAGCAGGCGTTCTTTGATACAGCCAGGCAGAGAAATTCTCATCATTGACCAGTGCAGAGGTCATTTCCGTTGCAAAATAGCCAGGCGCGATCCCATTCACCTGTATGTTATATTCTGCCAGTTCCACACACATTCCACGCGTCAGCATTTTTACTGCCCCTTTTGACGCGGCGTAAGGCGTTATGGTTTTTCTGCCCAGTTCACTTTGCATGGAACATATATTAATGATTTTGCCCTGACGCCGCGCCATCATATATTTAGCCACCTGCTTTGATACCAGAAAAACAGATTTTTGGTTGACGTCGATAACCCTGTCCCACTCTTCTTCGGGGAATTCAGTAAAGGGATAGCGACGCTGGATCCCGGCATTGTTGATAAGAATGTCGATAGAGCCTACGGATTGCTCAATGTGCGCAATGGCCTGCTCAACTTCTCCCCCGTGGGTGACGTCGAAGCCATATCCCACCGCCTTGTAACCCATCTCTACCAGCATGCGCGCCGCCTCATCTGCCCGCGCTTGCGTAATATCATTAATCACAATTTCAGCGCCGTGCGCGGCTAATCCCTTTGCCAGCAAATTACCAATACCCTGCGCAGAACCGGTGATCAACGCACGTTTTCCGGCGAGTCCAAACAAATTTTCCATACCGCCTCCTTTTGACGTTATCGGTAACTGTATACGCGTAACAGTTAAAACAAAAGAAGAAAAATTGGGCTAATTTTCTTTTTGTGATCGAGTGTACATTTACCGCTTCTGGCCGTAATTGCCGTTATGCAGGGTTGGTTTTCCTGGCCGGATGATGGGGCATGGCGAGCAGGAAGGCTTTCAGGATAGAATTTCGAAAATTGGGATCATCGGCGCTCTGATGTCGGGCTTGTCGATAAGAGCATTGCGTTATCCGCAACTGGTCAGGATGAAGAGACGCCAGGTCGGGTTATAAAATTTATTTGTCAGAAGAGAGGTGATGATAAGGGGGAAACGCCCCTTTATACCGTTCACTGTGCCAGCGATATAACGATGCTCATCGCTGGCGAGAAACAAAGTCACATTTTCTGGAAAACTCGCGATGGGGCCATCGCTGACGCGAGAAGACTAAATGGGATGGTAATCACGAAAATATAGCAACATCCTGTGTCAGCAGACCCAAAAAAACAAAGGGGTTACCTTTCGGTAACCCCTTGTTAAATTTGGCGGAAGCGTAGAGATTCGAACTCTAGAACCCTTTCGGGTCGCCGGTTTTCAAGACCGGTGCCTTCAACCGCTCGGCCACGCTTCCGGGTTGAGGCGCAATATAAACATCTCCATGCGCCGTGTAAAGCACTAATCCGATCGTTTGCCTGAAAAAGCGTCAAAATGTGATTATTCGGCTGAAATAACAGCATATTGAGCAGTTAATCAACACAAACGATACGCGTGCGCTTAATGTTTTTTGATGTAAAGGTCTTTGGTGTAGTAATACCCCAGACTGTCGGGCGTAAATCCGCCGACCCACGGCTTCACAAGATGCGTGCGCACATAGTGATAAACCGGGATCGCAGGCACATCATGCCCCAGAATCTCCTCTGCCTGCTGATAATATTGACCGCGTGCTTTCACATCCGCCGCGCGGGCGGCGTTTGCCAGCGCCTCATCGTACGCGGTATTACTGTACTTGCTGGTATTTTCGCTGTCGTTGGTACGGAAATTATTAAGGAAGGTGGCCGCATCGTCATAGTCGGCAATCCAGGCGTAGCGCACCACGTCAAAGCTGCCGGTGTGCATCGCGTCCAGCATCGTTTTCCACTCCTGGTTCTGGAGTTTGACCTCCACGCCGAGATTTTTCTTCCACATGGAGCTGGCAGCGATGGCGATGCGCTGATGGGTCTCCATGGTGTTATAAAGCAAACTAAAGGAGAGCGGGTGATCCGGACCGAAGCCCGCGTCGGCCAGCAATTTCTTCGCCTCGGCAAGACGTTTTTCGCGCGGCCAGCTGGCATAGTCAGGTCCTTTCAGAGTAACACCACCAATTTCCGGCTGGCTAATGACCCACGCCGCACGCTGCCCCTGCCCCATGACTTTCTGAGCAATAATGTCCTTATCCAGCGCCATATTGAGCGCCCGGCGCACGCGCGGATCGTTAAACGGTGCTTTAGTGGTGTTGAACTGATAGTAGTAAGTGGCGAGCTGCGGCGAGACGTTAACCTGATCGCCCAGCGTTTTTTTCAACTGGGCAAACTGATTGACCGGCACGGTATTGGTAATATCAATTTCCCCTGCGCGATAGCGGTTGACGTCGGCGGTCTCGGAAGAGAGCGGAAGATAGGTCACTTTATTAATGACCGTGTTTTTGTCGTCCCAGTAGCGCGGGTTGCGTTGCGCCACGATGCGCTCGTTGACCACCCACTCCGAAAGCTTATACGCCCCGCTGCTGACAACGTGCTCAGGTCTCGACCATTTATCGCCAAAACGCGTAATCAGCACTTTATCGACCGGGACCAGCGACGGGTGGGCGAGCATCGCGAGGAATGCAGCGGTAGGCTGGGTTAGCGTGACTTCGAGCGTGGTATCGTTAATAGCTTTCACGCCCAGGGTATCCGGTGCTTTTTTACCCTGCGCAATATCAGCCGCATTGACGATATGCATATTGCCCGGATAACTGGCGTAGGGAGAGGTGGTTTTAGGATCCACCAGCCGCTGCCAGCTAAAGACAAAATCCTGCGCGGTAATAGCCGTACCGTCGGACCAGGTTATGCCGGGGCGCAAATGAAACGTCCAGACGGTATTATCTTTATTCTCCCAGCTCGCCGCGAGATGGGGCGCAATGGTGCCGTCGGGATTAACCCCGACCAGACCGTCGAACATATCGCTGATAAGATTAAACTCAACGTCACTTTCTACTTTATGCGGATCCAGCGATGCTGGCTCGCTACCATTATTTCTCACCACTTCCTGCTGCGCAGCAAGCTCTGTTCCGGGAGGGACGGTTGCCGCCAGTACGGAGGTCGTTGTCAACAGTAAACTCGCTGCCAGCAAGGTGTAATTGTATGTTTTATAGGTAACTCGATTCATTTCCTTTGCCTCATCAATGGGATACTTCTCGTCACGCTCTCTCCACTCTTAACGACAGTTAGCGGGCAAAGCAAACCTTTTTAGCGACCTATAAGATATTGATCTCGTCTTTTCCTGAGATCGCTTATTCATCCTGCCCGGAACCTGATTCGTATTATTTTATTCTGTGCAGAAAACCGTAAAATGAGTAAAGATGGGTAAAACCGATATGCCGTTAGGCTTTGATTTTCTATTATTCTTGCTAATTACATCTGTCATAAGAGAGTGACTCATGGATCGTTTTATTACCGTTTCCCGAGAGAGTTCATCGCTGCTTAGCACGCATAAAGTGCTACGTAATACCTATTTCCTGCTGAGCCTGACGCTGGCGTTTTCAGCGATTACCGCCACGGCGAGCACGCTGCTGGCGCTGCCGTCGCCGGGCCTGATCCTGACGCTGGTCGGCATGTACGGGTTAATGTTCCTGACCTACAAGCTGGCTAATCAGCCTTCAGGTATCCTGGCGGCTTTCGCGTTTACCGGCTTCCTCGGCTATATCCTTGGGCCAATCCTTAACGCCTATCTCTCCGCTGGCATGGGAGATGTGATCGGGATGGCGCTGGGCGGTACGGCGCTGGTGTTCTTCTGCTGTTCCGCTTATGTGCTGACCACGCGCAAAGATATGTCCTTCCTCGGCGGTATGCTGATGGCGGGGATCGTGGTGGTACTGGTGGGAATGGTAGCCAATATCTTCCTACAGCTTCCGGCGCTGCACCTGGCAATTAGCGCGGTGTTTATTCTGATCTCATCGGGCGCGATTCTGTTCGAGACCAGCAACATTATTCGCGGCGGTGAAACCAACTATATTCGTGCGACCGTCAGCCTGTATGTTTCGCTGTACAACATCTTCATCAGCCTGCTGAGCATCCTGGGCTTCGCCAGCCGGGATTAACAGGTAATATGCTGTCACCAGGCCCCGCTTATGCGGGGCTTTGTTTTTTGCTACACTGCCGCCAGTTTACCGAATGACATTGTGAAAGATGATGCTTAACTTTGCAGGCCATGACATTGAAACCGATAGCGAAGGCTATCTGAAGGATACTCATCAGTGGAGCGAAGCACTCGCTGAAGTGATTGCCGAGCAGGAAGGAATTGCGCTCTCAGCGGAACACTGGGAAGTGGTGCGTTTTGTGCGCGCCTTTTATCTTGAATTTAACACTTCACCGGCGATTCGGATGCTGGTCAAAGCGATGGCGAATACCTTTGGCGAAGAGAAAGGCAACAGCCGCTATCTCTATCGCCTGTTTCCGAAAGGTCCCGCGAAGCAGGCGACAAAAATTGCCGGCCTGCCTAAACCGGTGAAATGCATTTAATAGCGAATGCTGAATTTGGTCCATGACGGATCGCCCTGAGAGGGTTCAGTCAGAACCTTCTCCACCCTGGCGCTGCGCGGACCACCCGCTTTCAGCCATGCCAGTAATTGCTCTACCCGCTCACCGTCGCCACAGGCCACCACTTCCACGCTGCCGTCATCCAGGTTACGTGCGTAGCCGGTAAGCCCCAGCTTTTGCGCTTCATGCTGAGTGGTATAGCGAAACCCAACGCCCTGCACCATGCCGTGAACCCAACATTTTACGCAGCGGGTCGATTTTTCATCAGACATAATAACCTCACTGTTCAAAAACCTCAGGCTAAGTTTAACAGCACATGCTGGATTGCAGGATACTGAAGGTGGGTTTCGCTTAACGCGTTGCAATTTCCGGGCGAAGTCGGGAAAATGCGCCAAATTTCTTAATTCGACAGAAAAGTAAACTATGAGCGTACGTTTAGTGTTAGCGAAAGGGCGCGAGAAATCGCTGTTGCGCCGCCATCCGTGGATTTTTTCCGGTGCCGTTGCCCGTATGGAAGGCAAGGCCAGCCAGGGTGAGACCATTGATATTGTCGATCATCAGGGCAAATGGCTGGCACGCGCCGCGTATTCTCCCGATTCACAGATCCGCGCCCGCGTCTGGACATTCGATCCGCAGGAGTCGGTGGATATCGACTTTTTCATTCGCCGCCTTCAGCGTGCGCAGACCTGGCGTGACTGGCTGGCGAAACGCGACGGGCTGGATGCCTGGCGTTTAATCGCCGGAGAGTCTGACGGTCTGCCGGGCGTGACCATCGACCGCTTCGGCAATTTCCTGGTGCTGCAACTGCTGAGCGCCGGAGCAGAATATCAGCGTGCAGCGCTGATCTCGGCGCTCCAGTCACTGTGGCCGGAATGTGCAATTTACGATCGCAGCGATGTGGCGGTGCGTAAGAAAGAGGGTCTGGAGCTGACGCAGGGGCCGGTCACCGGCGAGCAACCGCCTGCCCTGCTGCCAATTCAGGAACATGGCATGAAGCTGCTGGTGGATATCAAAGCAGGCCATAAAACCGGCTATTATCTCGATCAGCGCGACAGCCGTCTGGCAACCCGTCGCTATGTCGAAAATGCGCGCGTGCTGAACTGTTTCTCCTATACCGGCGGCTTTGCGGTTTCCGCATTGATGGGCGGTTGCCGTCAGGTCATCAGCGTCGATACCTCACAGGAAGCGCTGGACGTGGCGAAGCAGAACGTTGAGCTAAACCAGTTGGATCTCAGCAAAGCTGAATTTGTGCGCGATGACGTATTCAAACTGCTGCGTAAATATCGCGATAGCGGCGAGAAATTTGACGTGATCGTAATGGATCCGCCGAAGTTTGTTGAAAATAAAAGCCAGTTACAGGGTGCCTGCCGTGGCTATAAAGATATCAATATGCTGGCGATTCAGCTGCTTAACCCCGGCGGCGTACTGCTGACCTTCTCCTGCTCCGGGCTGATGACCACCGATTTATTCCAGAAAATTGTCGCTGATGCCGCAATTGATGCCGGACGTGATATACAATTTATAGAGCAGTTCCGTCAGGCCGCCGATCACCCGGTGATTGCTACCTATCCAGAAGGACTTTATCTGAAAGGCTTTGCCTGTCGCGTCATGTAACTTGAAAAAGGGAAATTTTGCCCCACATAACCTGTAGAGCAATTTTCCCCTGGAGGTGACAATGATTGCCAGCAAATATGGCATTGGTCAGCAGGTTCGCCACACCCTGCTGGGCTATCTGGGCGTTATTGTGGATGTCGATGCTGAGTATTCCCTTGAAGAGCCAGCACCTGAAGAACTTGCGGTCAATGACGAGCTTCGCGCCGCGCCCTGGTATCATGTGGTAATGGAAGACGACAGCGGCCAGCCAGTGCATACCTATCTCGCCGAAGCGCAGCTTAGCGGTGAGATGCTGGAGGAGCACCCGGAACAGCCTTCGATGGACGAACTGTCCCGCACCATCCGTCGCCAGCTTCAGTCGCCCCGACTTTGCCACTAAACTCCGTATATGAAAAAGCCCGCCCGGTTCACACCGCGGCGGGCTTTTTACTTATTTCGCCAGGCCCAGGCGAGGAATTTCAATCGCCGGGCAGCGATCCATCACCACGTTCAGACCAGCATCGCGTGCCAGCACCGCCGCCTGTTCGTTAATTACACCCAACTGTAGCCACAGGGTTTTGGCCCCCACGGCGATGGCCTCCTGCGCGACGCCCCATGCGGCTTCTGAATTACGGAAAACATCGACCATATCGATTTTCTCCGGCACATCGGCCAGTGTTGCATAGCCTTGCTGCCCCAGAAGTGTACTTCCCGCCACTTTAGGTGAGACCGGAATAACGTGATAACCCTGGTCCAGCAGATATTTCATGACCCGATAGCTGGGCCGGTCGGGCTTATCGCTCGCGCCCACCAGCGCGATGGTATGTGTTGACGTCAGAATGCCTGCAATATCGTGCTCTTTCATCTTATCCTCCGGGCAGTTTCAGCCAGTGTACGATAATCCTGGCAGAGCCACTACAAAACCCCCAGGGAGACGTCTGAAAATCGCTGCTTCGAATAATTCACATTTTTTGACGGTGTGGCTTGCAGCCGCAATCACTTTCAGTACTCTGTAAGCAAATTACACTACGGATATTTACCATGGAACTCACAACACGCTCTCTCCCGCCGCGTAAGCATATTGCGCTGGTGGCCCACGACCATTGCAAAACCACGTTGATGAAATGGGTGCAGCGCCACCAGCCTCTGCTGGAGCAGCACGTTTTATATGCCACCGGGACGACGGGTAATCTGATCCAGCGGGCAACCGGGCTTGAGGTTAATGCCATGCTCAGCGGCCCGATGGGCGGCGATCAGCAGGTCGGCGCGATGATTGCGGAAAGCAAAATTGACGTACTGATTTTTCTCTGGGACCCGTTAAACGCCGTGCCGCACGATCCGGACGTGAAGGCGCTGTTGCGCCTGGCAACGGTCTGGAACATTCCGGTGGCGACCAATGTCTCGACCGCCGATTTTATTATTCAGTCGCCGCAATTCAGCGACAGCATTGATATTCTGATCCCCGATTATCAACGCTATCTTGCCGAACGCCTGCAATAGGCCCTCAGGGTTTTCGCGCGACCGGTACGTCAAGCTGCTTTAATGCCTCAACAAAGCTGGACGGCCGGTCTTTATTAAACAGTAACCAGACGCGCTGACGTGCCCGGGTAATCGCCACGTACAGCAGACGACGCTCTTCCGCATCGGGGTAATCCTCTGGCTGGGGAAGCAGCGCCTGCTCCATCACCGACTCGCGTGCGGGTGCCGGAAAACCCTCCTGCCCCTCCTCAAGCCCGAGAATAATCACGTAATCTGCCTGCTGGCCTTTACTGGCATGAATGGTCATAAACCGTAAATCCAGGTTTGGCCAGCGGGTAGCAGCCTTTTCCAGAACCGTCGGTTTCAGATGATGGTAGCGTGCCAGCAGCAGGATCCGCTCTTGCGGTGTGGCATAGCCGCTGAGCTTGTCCAGCAGTGCATCAAGCTGCTCTTCCGCCATTAGCGTGACCGCTTTTTTATCGCCCGTCTTCAGGCTGTGAAGCGGTTTTTTAAGCTGGTGCGGGTTTTGCTGGATAAAACGGTTGGCAACCTCACCGATACGTCCGTTAAAGCGATAAGTGGTATCCAGCGCGCAGCGATCCCCTTCACCGAAGTAGTGATTAAAGGCGGTAGTTAAGGTCATTTGCGCACCGCTGAAACGATAGATAGCCTGCCAGTCGTCACCGACTGCAAACAGCGTCGTTTGCGAGTTTTGCTTGCGTAATGCCGCCAACAATGCAGCGCGTTGCGGCGAGATATCCTGAAACTCATCGACCAGGATGTGCTTCCACGGGCTAACGAAACGCCCTTTTTCCAGGATGTTGATGGCCTGATGGATCAGCCCCGAGAAATCCACCGCGTTCTCTGCTTTCAGCGCTGTCTTCCACGCTTTCAGCAACGGGGCCATCAGCTTAATACGACGGCTAAACAGATCGCGCACCTCCTCTGGCGCAGCGGCGATCATGTCTGTCTGCGCCCCGCCGTGCATCCGCATCAGGCTTACCCAGCGGTCAAGACGGCTCCCCATCCGCCGCAGCACGCTTTTGTCATTCCAGAAGCTGCCTTCCGGTAGCTCCCACGCCATTTCCTCTTCCAGCCACTGCCGCCAGCCTTTAGCCTGGGCTTTTTTCTCCTGACACTGCTGCTGCCAGGCGTCGGTAAACAACTTCTGGCGTGCAGATGAATCGTTCTCCAGCTTGCTGACTTGCGGAACCTTTTTGCTTCCCTGGCGGATAATATGCAGCGCCAGCGAATGAAAAGTGCGCGCGGAAATCTCTTCGGTATGTAGTCGTTCGCGGATGCGCTCATCCATCTCTTCAGCGGCCTTGCGACCAAACGCCAGCAGCAATATTTGATCCGCCGCGGCCTCACCGCGCGCCAGCAGCCAACCGGCCCGCGCCACCAATACCGAGGTTTTACCGCTCCCCGCCCCGGCTAATACCAGTAATGATTGTTCGCCATTCACCACCGCCCGTGCCTGCGCCGGATTCAGCGGAGAGCTTTCTACCTGCTCAAAGAAGTCTGCATACTGGCTGAGCATGGTGTCGGTGAAGGTCTGGTTATGCGCCAGGCGGCAGCTTTCACTATCTTTCAGCCATGCCTGACACTGCCGCCACGGCTCACGGCAGTTATCAAAGCTATCAAGACGGCTGGTGGGCACCGGCAAGGCATCAAGCGCGTTACGGATCTGCTGCTGAAGCCCCTGCGTCTGCTGACGCGTCAGCCATTTGCCTTCACCGCTGCTGCGGGCAATGTCGTCTAATTGTTCGTTAAGCACCTGAGCGGCAATCTCGCTCATCTGCGCGCTCCACGCGTCCCAGAGCGAAATCAGATGGCTGTGGAAGCGCTGCGTTTCACTCCACTCGGTCCCATGCAGGCGCACCACTTTATCTTCCGGCAGCACAAATTCCAGTTCGCCCCAGACCAGGCCGCGCTTACAGCGAACTGAGATTAACTGATTGAAAGGAATAAGATATTCATGACGTTCCCCAGAGACTTTCACCCCGGCGTGCAGAATTTCCACCCGATCATAGGGATGCTGCGCCATGCGTTTGCCCAGCGATGTGGCTTTCAGTTCCATGCGACGTTCGACCCTGACAATACCTGTTGTCACCCAGTTTAACCGTCAGATACCGGGTGCTCCAGCCAAAAAAACGTTACAATCATCGGGAACGATTATTCCCATAGTTTTACTGAGGCTGTATGTGCACCGTCCTGAATATCCTCAATTTTGTTCCGGGAGAGGCTGTAGTTGCCCTCCTTTGGCCTGCAACCTCGCTTTCAGCACAGGATCGCTAACGCTATGCTCAGCCCTCTGATACGCCGTTTTACCGGCAACAGCGTCTGGCTTTATAACGTCAGGATCTTTATCGCCCTGTGCGGCACCGTCTCTCTGCCCTGGTGGTTGGGAGAGGTTAAATTGACCATCCCACTGACGCTGGGCGTGGTGGCAGCGGCGCTGGCTGATCTTGATGACCGGCTTACCGGGCGGCTGCGTAATCTGGCGATCACCCTGGTGAGCTTTTTTATCGCCTCCGCGTCAGTGGAACTGTTATTTGACTGGCCGTGGCTGTTTGCAATTGGCCTGACCATCTCCACCAGCAGTTTTATTCTGTTAGGCGGGCTGGGGCAGCGCTATGCCACTATTGCCTTTGGCGCGCTATTAATTGCCATCTACACCATGCTTGGCGTGTCGCTGTACGAACACTGGTATCAGCAACCGCTACTGCTGCTGGCGGGAGCCGTCTGGTATAACCTGTTGACGCTCAGCGGGCACCTTATTTTCCCCATCCGGCCATTGCAGGATAACCTCGCCCGCAGTTACGAGCAGTTAGCGCACTATCTGGAGCTGAAGTCCCGGCTGTTCGATCCGGATATCGAAGAGGAAAGCCAGGCCCCGATGTACGATCTGGCACTGGCCAACGGGCAACTGATCTCGACCTTAAATCAAACCAAAGCCTCACTGCTGACTCGCCTGCGTGGCGACCGGGGACAGCGCGGCACGCGGCAAACACTGCACTATTATTTCGTCGCTCAGGACATCCACGAGCGCGCCAGCTCCTCGCACATTCAGTATCAGACGCTGCGCGACAGTTTTCGCTACAGCGATGTGATGTTTCGTTTCCAGCGGCTGCTGTCGATGCAGGCGCAGGCTTGTCAGCATCTCGCCCAGGCTATTCGCATGCGCACGCCGTGGCAGCACGATCCGCGTTTCGAAAAAGCGTTTATCCATCTTGATGCCGCCCTGGATCGGGTACGCGCCTCGGGCGTGCCGGACGATCAGGTCAAGGCGCTGGGCTTTCTGCTCAATAACCTGCGGGCGATTGATGCGCAGCTGGCGACCATTGAATCCGGGCAGCCGCAGCCGCAATCCCACAATGAGACCGAAAATCTGCTGGCCGATGACCGACTGCACGGCTTCAGCGATATTCGCACGCGATTAGCCCGCAACTTCACGCCAGAGGCCGCGCTATTTCGCCATGCTGTCCGCATGTCGCTGGTGCTGTGTGTCGGTTATGCATTTATCCAGTTTACCGGCCTGCATCATGGCTACTGGATCTTATTGACCAGCCTGTTCGTCTGCCAGCCAAACTACAACGCCACGCGTCACCGGCTGGCGCTGCGGGTCATCGGCACCATCATTGGCGTGGCGATTGGCCTGCCGGTACTGTTTTTCGTGCCGTCGATTGAAGGGCAACTGATTCTGATCGTGCTGACCGGCGTCCTGTTTTTTGCCTTTCGAAATGTGCAGTATGCCCATGCGACGATGTTTATTACCCTGCTGGTCCTGCTGTGCTTTAACCTGCTCGGTGAAGGATTTGAGGTCGCCCTGCCGCGCATTTTCGATACGCTTATCGGCTGTGCTATCGCCTGGGCGGCGGTGAGCTTTATCTGGCCAGACTGGCGGTTTCGTAATCTGCCGCGCGTGCTGGAGCAGTCGATTAACGCCAACTGCCGCTATCTCGATGCCATTCTTGAGCAATACCATCAGGGCCGTGATAACCGTCTGGCCTACCGCATTGCGCGCCGTGACGCTTACAACCGCAACGCGGAACTGGCGTCGGTGGTGTCAAATATGTCAACCGAACCCGACGCCTCCGCTGAGCTGCGGGAAAACGCCTTCCGGCTGCTGTGCCTTAATCATACCTTTACCAGCTATATTTCGGCGCTGGGGGCACATCGCGAGAAGTTAAGCAGCGACGAGGTGCTGGCGCTACTGGATGACGCGGTATGTTACGTTGATGATGCCTTTCACCATGCGCCGGACGACGAACCCCGCGTGCGTCAGGCGCTGGACGATCTCACCCGGCGTATTCACCATCTGGAGCCTCATACCCGCAGCACCGAGCCGCTGGTTCTGCAACAGATTGGGCTGCTCATTGCGTTGCTTCCTGAGATTAATCGCTTGCAGCAACAGGTTACGCCGCCTTCTCAATAGCCGTCGATCCGCGCCTGACATTTTCCGGTCAGGCGCGTGAACACGCTTAATATAACCTGCCACCAAACTTAATCGCATTAATAACATTGATGATTCACCTTATGCGAAAAGGCCAATAACAAACCGACTAGGAAAATTAAATTTACGTCGTTTTCATTTCTCTATTTTAACAATACAACAGCGTATTTATCACGGCGATCCTTTTATGGACGGCATCTGCATTATCATTTGCAAAATTTCCGCTCCTTCGGTATACAGAGAAAACACGTTTACAATAATAATACATTGAGTGAATGGGAAAGCGTCTTTATAAAAGGATTTAATATGAGTTTGTCAGCATTCCAGGAAACATTACAAAAATTTCTCGTGCCGGTTGCCAATAAGATTGCGCAGCAAAAACACTTACAGGCGATTAAAGATGGCATGATTGCTATCATTCCCGTTATCATTGTGGGTTCATTCTCGTTATTACCTATTGCCATTAAAAATCTGTTGGGCACAGGCCCGGCGGCAGACTTTATCGGCGCGCATCTGCACGGCCTGACGCTGGCCAGCCAGTTTACGACCGGGCTGATTTCACTCTACGCTGCCTTTTTTATCGCCAATGCTCTGGCGAAACTTTATGGTATTTCGTCACTGATTACCGGCATTTCCACTATTATTATGCATGTCATGTTAAGTGCTGCCATTACTGACGGTAATTTAAGCACCGCTTATCTCGGGGCTGAAGGTCTTTTCACCAGTATTGTTTCCGCCATCGTTACGGTTGAAATTACCCGTATTATGATCCAGCGTAAGCTGGTTATTAAAATGCCTGACAGCGTACCGCCGATGGTGATGGAAAGTTTTTTAGCCCTGCTGCCATTAATTGTCACCGTTATTTTAGCGGCGGCGGTTTCAGTGGGTATTGTCTCATTAACCGGGCAACCTTTCCCACAATGGCTAATGACCATTCTGGCACCGGCCGTTAATTCAATGGATACCTTACCGGCGATGCTGATTATTATTTTCCTGACTCAGCTATTGTGGTTTTTCGGGCTTCATGGGCCGGCAATCACTTCCGCCGTCTGGGTCCCTTTTGCCGTAACCTATGGCGCGGCGAATATTGCCGCCTACGGTGCAGGGCAACCGGTCGAGCATTATTTTACCTTTGGCTACTACTACGCTCTGCTTCAGGTGTCGGGCTCTGGCCTGACGCTCGGCCTGGTGCTCCTGATGTTTTTTTCCCGCTCGAAAAACCTAAGTTCAATGGGCAAAGCGGCCATCGTACCGTCCTGTTTTGGCATCAATGAACCGGTCATTTTTGGCACACCGATCATACTGAACCCCTGGCTATTTATTCCCTTTGTCTTCGGTCCGCTGGTAGTGACCTGCATGTGTTACTTTGCGATAAGTACAGGCCTTGTTGGTCACCCGATAGCCGAGCCGCCAGGCTTCCTGCCGCCTGGCGTCGGTGCTTTTTTGATGACGCTGGATATCAAAGCAGTGCTCCTGGTCGCGGTGTGTCTGCTTCTCATGACGGCGTTCTACTATCCCTTCTTTAAAGCGATGGAAGCGGAGGAGTTGAGGAAAGAGAACGCGGCCTCGAAGGTGTAAAAGAGCTGATGGAATTTACTCAAAGATAAGAGGAAAAAAACAATGGCCTACAATATTTGGTCTGAATTAAAAACCAAAAATGATTTTCCAGCGGATGAGATCATCTCGGCGCTACAGAAGTCCATCCGTCGCGGTCTGGTCGAAGACGCCTGTCGATTTGCTTACGAGCTGTACATTACCTCTCCCCTGCTGCTGGATAAGCTGTGGCGCAGGCTGCTGGCTATTTCGGTTGAGGATATCGGTTTTGGTAATCTGGATGCGGCAGGGCTGGTTCAGAATCTGTGCGAAATGCGTAAAAACTTTCCTTATGATGATGGCGATCAGCCCATCTTTTTTATCCACGCCATTCGTGTTTTATGCAGCAGCGAGAAAGACCGCTCCAGTGATTTGCTGAAGAACATCATCATTAAAAGCGTGGCCATGGGAGAGCTGCCGGTGATCCCCGATATTGCGCTGGATAAGCATACCCGACGCGGCGTGGCGATGGGCCGGGATTCACTGCATTTCTTAAATGAAGCCTCCACGGTCATCCCGCAGCTTAAGGTGGATAATGATTACAAAGCGCGATACGTCAAACTACTGGAAACCTACGATCCACAGCGCGTTGTCCCCGGATCGTTCACTTACAGCAGCACCCAATATTAATAAAACGCGCGGGTAGCCTTAAAGGGCGGCACCCCTGACGCATGCCGCCCGCAACGATTGCCGATCACCGTGTCAATACAGGCCAGGCTAGCCGTTAATCATTGCTGAGTTCTGGCAACGTATTAAACCAGTCCGTCAGCTGTTGACGTCGTTGCACGGTAAGCATGGCTTCGTGCATACCGGCGATAGCGCCTTCCAGTGCATAAAGCAGCCTGACCGACAGATACCGTTTCTTTTCCCTTATCTTTAACCACGCCAGTTCTGCGCCCAGCGCACGCAGGTCTTCTTCGGTACGGATCCCCACCTCCATCAGCAGCATTTCAAGATGAAAGGTAATATTCGGCAGGTCCTTCAATCTTTTGATGCCCCCGCGGCGAACTTTTTCCTGTTGCGCGGCCTGAAGTGAGAATGAACTTAGGTGCAAAAGCGTCTGGCGGTCGCTCCAGAGCGCGTCGTCAACCCGGTAATAATTCAGCAGGATCGGACGCCCCCTTTTCTGAAGCGTAAGTAACGAGGTGGGATGATTAACCCGATAGGGTGCACTTTGTTCACAAACTCGCAGGTACAAATCCCCTTCAGCCACCATCGCAAAGACCGTGTTATCTATCGCCAGACTATATCCGCCAAACAGCGCCCGATAGCGGACAGTTCCCAGCGGCGAAAGATATTCTTGCGACTGATAAATCCGTTTGTATGAGATATTGCTCATGATTATTCCTTAAAAATCATGTATATAAACTATAAATTTTACTAACGGATCCGCTAATCAGGAAAATAGGCAACTTCACGTCTCGCGGCAAGATGAATTTCACAATCTACAGAACTGAAGTTCAAATTTGCGAGTCGCTTTCAGAAAATGAGGTTGATCTTTATACGTGGCAGGGGTACTGTATATGCATACAGTAACTCACAGGGCTGGATTGATTATGTACACTTCAGGTCATGCAAATCGTACCTCTTCATTTTCGACAACGTCTACCGCCGGGGCTTACTCCGCGACTGAGCCATCCTCAATGGGTCTTATCAGCGAAATTGTCTATCACGAAGACCAGCCCATGATGACGCAACTTCTGCTATTGCCTCTGCTACAGCAGCTGGGCCAACAATCTCGCTGGCAGCTTTGGCTCACCCCTCAACAAAAGCTGAGCCGTGAGTGGGTTCAGGCGGCGGGTCTCCCCCTGACTAAAGTTATGCAGATTAACCAGCTGTCTCCGTGCAATACGCTGGCGTCCATGATCCGCGCATTACGCACCGGAAACTACAGCGTGGTGATTGGTTGGTTATCTGAAGAGTTAACGCCTGATGAATATTCACTTTTGGCGCAGGCAGCAGAAGAAGGTCATGCGATGGGGTTTGTTATGCGTCCCATTCGAGGGGGGGATCGTAACGGCAGACACTCAAGTGGGTTAAAAATTCACTCAAATTTGTATCATTAATCGCAATTAAGAATTTTCCTGGCAAATATTTTAAATTGTTGGCAACCTTTTTATTGTACTAGCAAATTTCGCGACAAAGCTTGTCTGGTGCGGTTTCCCGCATTGTCTCCAGTCCAAAAATGACACACAAATGTTTCATATTATGTTCAGCAACCTTTTTTTTTCATATGCCTGACAGAGTTCACACTTGTAAGTTTCCAACTACGTTGTAGACTTTACATCGCCAGGGGTGCTCGTCTTAAGCCGTTAATAACGGCAGCGTAATTAATAAGTCGCGCCCCCGGTGAAGGATTTAACCGTGAGTTTCTTTGAATATTCATGGCGATTTTTGGATGATAACGAGGCGCAAAAAATGAAAAAGACAGCTATCGCGATTGCAGTGGCACTGGCTGGCTTCGCTACCGTAGCGCAAGCCGCTCCGAAAGACGAAACCTGGTATACTGGTGCTAAACTGGGCTGGTCTCAGTACCATGACACCGGTTTTATCCCGAATGATGGCCCGACCCACGAAAACCAGCTTGGCGCTGGCGCTTTCGGTGGTTACCAGGTTAACCCGTACGTTGGTTTCGAACTGGGTTACGACTGGTTAGGCCGTATGCCTTATAAAGGCGACAACGTAAACGGTGCTTTCAAAGCACAGGGCATCCAGCTGACCACCAAACTGAGCTACCCGGTAGCTGACGACCTGGACATCTATACTCGTCTGGGTGGTATGGTTTGGCGTGCAGATGCTAAAGCTCAGTCTCGCGTAAGCGGCGACACCTTCAAAGATCACGATACTGGCGTTTCTCCGGTATTCGCTGGTGGTCTGGAGTGGGCTGTGACTCGTGATGTTGCTACCCGTCTGGAATACCAGTGGACCAACAACATCGGCGACGCTAACACCGTTGGTACTCGTCCGGACAACGGCCTGCTGAGCGTAGGTGTTTCCTACCGCTTTGGTCAGGAAGAAGCTGCACCGGTAGTTGCACCGGCTCCGGCTCCGGCTCCAGAAGTACAGACCAAACACTTCACGCTGAAGTCTGACGTTCTGTTCAACTTCAACAAAGCTACCCTGAAACCGGAAGGTCAGCAGGCGCTGGATCAGATGTACTCCCAGCTGAGCAACCTGGATCCGAAAGATGGTTCTGTCGTGGTTCTGGGCTTCACCGACCGTATCGGTTCTGACGCTTACAACCAGGGTCTGTCCGAGAAACGTGCTCAGTCTGTTGTTGACTACCTGATCTCTAAAGGTATCCCGTCCAACAAGATCTCCGCACGTGGTATGGGTGAATCTAACCCGGTTACCGGCAACACCTGTGACAACGTGAAAGCTCGTGCTGCGCTGATCGACTGCCTGGCACCGGATCGTCGCGTTGAGATCGAAGTTAAAGGTATCAAAGACGTTGTAACTCAGCCGCAGGCTTAAGTTATCGTCCAATAAAAAACCCCGCGCTGCGGGGTTTTTTTTATGTCTTTCGCACAGTTTGCACTCACTCTTTACCCAATAGCGCTTTAAGATCGCTCTTCAGGCTGCTCATTTGCGTGGCATACTTCTCTTTATTCTCCGCATCCTCAATCAGCTGCACAATCGTTTCGGATAGCGTTTTACCCCGACGCTGAGCCAGACCCGCCAGACGCTGCCAGACGGCAAACTCCAGATCGATGGATTTTTTGCGCGTGTGCTGATGCTCGGCATTAAAGTGCCGCTTGCGCCGCGCGCGGATCGTTTGCTTCATGCGGTTCAACAAATCCGGATTGATATGCTGCTCAATCCAGTCGTTCACCTGAACGGGTTCATTTTCGAGCTTCAGCAAGACATCGACGGCTTCTCTGGCGGCGCTGGATTCAATATAACGGGTGATCAACTCACCCTCCCGGTGTTTTTTCACCAGGTATTTCCACTTCCAGCCGCTCTCAAGATTTTCCAGTTGTTGATATTTCATCGCGATCTCAATGTGACCGTGTAACTCATTCAGGATAACAGTTTTTTTGCGTTGTGCTGAGCAGAAATCGCAGGCCCTAATTCGAAATGAGTTTAACCGCACGTTGATTATCTATTATCCGTGTGCTCACCTGCTGCATGCGGTATAATCGCGCGCTTTGAATCTGACTAAAAATATCGACTTTGACCATAAATAAACTTGCCTGGCGCGATCTTACGCCTGATACCGAAAGCTATCAGAATGTGTTTGCACAGCCTGATTTCGCATCTGTTGACGACACGCTGTTGAACGGCACCCAGGACCGTCTGCTCTATGCGCTTGAGCAGTTGCTTCGTCCGCTGTCGGTATCCTCCTTTATGCTGGTGAAAGCACCAGAAGAAACCGAGTACCTGCATCTGCTGGCGGCAACGGCCCGTGAACTCTGCCCGCCGGAAGAACAACTTACCGGTGTTCGCTATCAGATTGATCGACACCATATTACGCTACACCCTGCGCAGTCCCCGGACGACAACTTTGCCGGCACGGGTAAAATCATTTGTGCCGACTGGGTTGAAGCGGAACAGCTTTTTGGCTGCGTGCGCCAGTTTAATGGCGAAGTAAGCCTGCATCCGGGCCTGGTACATCAGGCAAACGGCGGTGTGCTGATGGTCTCCCTGCGCACGCTGTTAACCCAGCCCCTGTTATGGATGCGTCTGAAAATGATTGTCGCCCTCCAGCGCTTTGACTGGGTGGCTTTTGACGAGTCACGTCCCCTGCCGGTCAGCGTGCCGTCTATGCCGCTCTCCTTAAAAGTGATCCTCGTGGGCGAGCGAGACTCGCTGGCTGATTTTCAGGAGATGGAGCCAGAGCTGACTGCCAACGCCATCTACAGCGAATTTGAAGATAATTTCCAGGTCGCCGATGCCGATGATATGCAGCGATGGTGCCGCTGGATTTACCAGGTGGCGGATTATTATCAGCTGCCGAAACCGGCTGCTGATGCCTGGCCCATTTTCGTCCGTGAAGCCGTGCGATATACCGGCGATCAGGACACTCTGCCGCTCTGCCCGTTGTGGATTGCACGTCAGCTGCGTGAAGCGGCTGCCTTTACCGAAGCGTCGACGTTTACGGCGGAACAGCTTCAGGTCATGCTGACCCAGCGTGAGTGGCGGGAAGGTTTCCTGGCCGAGCGCATCCAGGATGAGATCCTGCTTGAGCAAATCCTCATCGAAACTGAGGGTGAACAGGTTGGACAAATCAACGCCCTGTCGGTGGTTGAGTTTCCGGGGCATCCGCGCGCCTTTGGTGAACCTTCGCGTATTAGCTGTGTAGTCCATGTCGGCGACGGCGAGTTTACCGATATCGAGCGCAAAGCGGAGCTGGGCGGCAACATTCATGCTAAAGGCATGATGATTATGCAGGCGTTTTTGATGACCGAGCTTGAGCTTGACCAGCAGATTCCCTTCTCGGCGTCGCTCACCTTCGAACAATCGTATAGTGAGGTCGATGGCGACAGCGCCTCGCTGGCCGAACTGTGCGCGCTGATTAGCGCCCTGGCCTGCGCGCCGATTAATCAAAGTATTGCCATTACCGGCTCGGTAGACCAGTTTGGTCGCGTCCAGCCGGTCGGCGGTTTGAATGAGAAAATTGAAGGTTTCTTCACGATTTGCCAGCAGCGTGGCCTGACGGGTAGCCAGGGGGTCATTATTCCGGCGGCTAACGTGCGCCACCTCAGCCTCACGCAGGCGTTATTACAGGCTGTGGAAGCGGAACAATTTTTCATTTGGGCTGTCGATGATGTTACCGACGCGCTGCCTCTGCTAACCCGCCTTGTGTGGGATGGTGAAGGGCAGACCACGCTGTTGCAAACAATTCAGGAGCGGATAGCACAGGCCAATCAGCCGGATGCGCGTCATCGCTATCCCTGGCCGTTACGCTGGTTCAACCGATTTAGTTCAAACTGATCGGACTTGTTCAGCGTACACGTGTTAGCTATCCTGCGTGCTTCACTAAAATAAGGCTTACTGAGAACATGGTAGATAAACGCGAATCCTATACAAAAGAAGACCTTCTTGCCTCTGGTCGCGGTGAACTGTTTGGCGCTAAAGGCCCGCAGTTACCGGCACCCAACATGCTGATGATGGACCGTGTCGTTAAAATGACGGAAGCGGGCGGCAACTATGACAAAGGTTATGTTGAAGCCGAACTGGATATTAATCCTGACCTGTGGTTCTTCGGCTGCCATTTCATCGGCGATCCGGTGATGCCTGGCTGCCTGGGCCTCGACGCGATGTGGCAACTGGTAGGGTTCTATCTTGGCTGGCTCGGCGGTGAAGGCAAAGGCCGCGCGCTGGGTGTCGGTGAAGTGAAATTTACCGGTCAGATCCTGCCGACCGCGAAGAAAGTCACCTACCGTATTCACTTCAAGCGTGTGGTTAACCGCCGCCTGGTGATGGGCCTTGCCGATGGCGAAGTGCTGGTTGACGGCCATCTGATTTATACTGCAAAAGAGTTGAAAGTGGGTCTGTTCCAGGACACTTCAGCATTCTGATGGGTTAACAGGCGAAACCTCCGCCAGGCGGAGGTTTCTTTATTAAAGAGACAGAATCAGGCGATAACGGCCCTGTCCTCCATGGCTTCTCGCCAGCCTCCAAGCCAGTATGACCTCTGATTCAGCGCCTGATAGGGGCAAAGTTCTTTTGAGCGTCCGGCAATACCCGCCTGATACCCTCTTTGATGTGCCCGTTCCAGGCGATCTCGTTTTTGTCTCTTCATGCCTCGTTTCCCTCATCGTTTTGGTCTGGTGGAAAAGAAAACAGTGATTACTAAACGCGCAATCACATCTAACGAATACCGCGAAAAATGCTGAGCGTCAATGCGCAAATTTCATACCGATGTCATATTTGTGAGGTATGCAAATTCTGTTTTGTGGAAAATCTGTGAGCCAGAACGAGTAACGGACTGAAGATAAATGCAAAAAAAAGCCGCACCGGCAGAATGCCCGGGGCGGCTTTAGCAGTATTAATTTTACTTATGGCAGACGCTTAATCTCACTGGCAATAGCCGATGCTTCCTGACCCCATGCCTGGGCCAGCATTTTTACCATCTCGTCGTAACCATCTTTTTGCTGCGCCAGTTCAACATGGAACGGGCGCTTAATGATCTGACCCTGATGGTTTAACAGCCACTCACCGCTGACAATGACATGCCCGTCATAGCGTCCGTGAAAACCCGTCACCGTCACGTTTAACGTGTCCTGATCGCTGCCCAGCGGCTGCGAGGCAACCACCCACCCCGGAAGCTGGTTGCTCAGATTAGCCACCAGCGTGGTGCGCAACTGCTGATCCAGCGGGCTGGCCCACAGATTACTGGTGGCGATAACATATTGAACATCGGTGGTCTGATAAACCACGCCGTTTCCGGCGAGATAATCCGGCACCGCCACCTGCTCAACCCACAGCAGGCGATTTCCCTGGCTGGCAACGCTCTGCGTTAATAACTGTGAAGAAGGCAGCTGGTACCAGGTCTTGCTCTCTTCACTGCTGCTGCACGCGGTTAACGCCAGTACCATTATGACCATCAGCCACTTTTTCATTGTTTTGCCCTCTTCGGCTCAGGATCTTTTTTGCTTTTCGCTTCAAAGACCAGCGCGTTGCTCTTATCATTCAGCGTTTTCAGTACCGGTTGTAGCTCACGCAATACCTGATCCAGACGCTGCATATCCGACACCATTTTGTTATAGGCGGCGGAGCCTGGCTGGAAGCCCTGCATACTACGATTGAGTTCACGTAGCGTTTTCTGCATATCCGCAGGCAGTTCCTGCGCGGATTGACTGGCAGTCAGCTTATTAAGATTATCCAGCGTCGTTTGCAGGCGGCGCAGCGTTGCCTGACTTTCGCTAAGCGTGTTGGTCGCCTGCTGAAGCATTGGATTAAGCGGCAGATTATTGATCTTATCCAGGGTATCCATCAGGCGCTGCTGGATTTGCGCCAGCCCACCGCTTTCCGTCGGAATGACTTTATAGCCGCCAAACTCACGCATCCCGGTAACGGGTGTGGCTTTGGGGTAGAAGTCCATATCGACATACAGCGCGCCAGTGACCAGATTACCGGTTTTCAGCGAGCCACGCAGACCGCGTTTAAGCAGATCCGCCAGATGCCCCGCCACGTCCGGATTTTCGCCAAGCTGACTGGCCAGACGTTCTGGTTCGATGCGGATCAATACCGGGATCCGGTAATCGTTATTCAGCGCCTGGCGCAGACCCGGCACAAAGAACGGGACTTCACCGACCGTACCCAGACGGATGCCGCGGAACTCAACCGGCGCACCGGGCTGAAGGCCACGAATCGAATCTTTAAAGAACATCAGATAATCGATGTGATCGGTATACAGCGACTCCTGAATATTTTTCTGGCTGTCGTAAAGATTGAATTCGCTTTTTTCCGCCACCGGTTGTCCCAGTTCCAGTCCTTCCGGCACGTCAAAGCTTACTCCGCCACTAAACAGCGTGGTCAGCGATCCCATCTCAACGCGCATACCGGCTGAGTTAAGATCGACGGCGATCCCGCTGTCTTTCCAGAAGCGAACGTTACTGGTCACCAGACGATCGTTAGGCGCATTAATAAACAGCTGATAGCTTATGGCGCGTTTCTGCGGATCGAACGTGCTGGTTTCGACAGAGCCGACGCGGTAGCCACGGAACAACACCGGATCGCCGGGGCTGAGCTGTCCGGCTTTTTTACTGTCAAGAATGACGCGGATCCCTTTCGCATCCGGCGGTGCCAGCGGCGGTGAATCCAGCAATTGATAGTTTTCCGGCTCGCTGCCCTTTTTACCCGGCTGAAGCTCAATGTAAGCCCCTGACAGCAGCGTTCCGAGGCCGCTAATTCCTTCGCGATCGACCTGCGGTTTCACCACCCAAAAGACCGAGTCTTTATGCAGCAGTTTTTCCATTCCAGCGTTAAGCCGCGCCTTGATTTCAACATGCGTCAGATCGTCGGTCAGCGTGGCGCTTTCGACAACGCCAACGTTAACGCTGCGGCTTTTAATGGTGGTTTTACCGCCTTCAATGCCTTCCGCATTGGTGGTGATAAGCGTTACCATTGGCCCCTGATGGCTGTAGTGATAAAACAGGATCCATGCGCCAATCAGCGCAGTGACGATAGGAAATATCCAGACCGGGGACCAGTTTTTCACCTTCTTCACCTGGGCCTCACCCTTTTTTGTTTCCATGTTATAACGATTCCTCATGGCTGCTTTCCGGCTCCCGATCCCAGGACAAACGGGGATCGAAGATCATTGCCGAGAACATGGTCATTATCACCACCAGCGCAAACATGAGCGCGCCCATAGCAGGATAAATATTCATTAATCCGCCCATGCGCACCAGCGCCGAGAGGACTGCGATTACAAATACATCAATCATCGACCAGCGGCCAACGAACTCCACCACTTCATAAATCAGGTGCATTCTTTCCCGGTCGCGCTGACCATGCCCTTTGGCGTCCCAACACAGCCACGCAATAGCGATCATCTTCAGGGTTGGCACCATAATACTGGCGATGAAAATGACCCCTGCGACCGGATAAGACCCTTCACTCCACAGCAGGACGACGCCAGCGAGAATAGTGGACGGCATTTTATCGCCCAGCAGATCGGTGATCATAATCGGCAGGATATTGGCCGGAAGATAGAGAAGGATGGAGGTCACCAGCAATGCCATCGTCCATTGCAGGCTATTTTTGCGCCGCACATGGCCCTCCGTGTGGCAACGCGGGCAGGTTTTTTGATCGGCGGGCAGGATCGCCGTGCAGCAGGCGCACGAACGCAGCCCCTGACGGATCCCCGTAACACCCGGTGTCAGAGGCTGCGAAATGGCGGGCATCGGTTCGATGTCATCCCACAGCCAGCGGCGATCCACGCACTGAAACGCGCGCAGCTGGACGATGCAAAACAGGCACCACGGAATAAAACTGCTGCCAATGCCAATATCGCCATAGGCCATTAGCTTAACGAAGCTCACCAGCACGCCCGCGAGGAAAATCTCCGCCATACCCCAGCTTTTAAGCTGAAAGAGCACCCGTGCCAGTAGCCGCTTTACGGGCTCCGGCATCTCAAGGCGATTCACCAGCAGTAAAATGGTGATCAGACAAAACGCGGGGACTAACTGAACGAAGACGATAAAAAACGTCCCCAGGCTGGCGTAATCTTCAGAGAACATAACGCGCGGGATCTCCAGCAGCGTCACTTCGCTTTTAACGCCCGCCACGTTCATATTGACGAAGGGGAACAGGTTTGACAGCAAAAGCATGAACAGCGCCACCGACGCGTAGGCGGTCGGGCGCTGCCTGGGCGCAAACCATTCGGTTGTCAGGGTCGTTTCGCAACGTGGACACGTGGCTTTATGACCGTGTTCCAGCGGCGGTAAGGCCACCAGCAAATCACACTGCGGGCATAAAATATGCCTCGCAGCATGATGGCTATCACACATACTCGTTCCTCGGGTTATGCGCCGTTTTTAAGCGCTTCCAGGTATTCCCAGCGCTCAAACGCCTCTTCCAGTGCCTGCTCAGCGGCGGCCATCTCCGCCAGCACTTTTTGCGTATGATCGTGTGGCTGGTTAAAGAACGTAGCGTCAGCGACCTGAGCCTGAAGCGACTCCAGATTCGCCTCCAGACTCTCCAGCTTCTGCGGCAGCTGTTCCAGTTCACGTTGTAGGTTATAGCTTAACTTTGCACCACCGCGCTTAACATTTTCCGCTTTTGTCGCCGCTGGCTCCGGCGCTTTGCTACTGGCAACCGCTTTTTTTGCCTGCGTCTGCGACTGAGATTGTTGACCGCGCGCGTCGTGATAGCCGCCAACGTAGCAGCCAATTTTGCCGTTACCTTCGAAGATCCAGCACTCCGTCACGGTATTATCAACAAACTGACGATCGTGGCTCACCAGCAGAACCGTGCCCTGATAACCGTCGATCAACTCTTCCAGCAGTTCCAGCGTTTCGACATCGAGGTCGTTGGTCGGTTCATCGAGGATCAATAAGTTGCTGGGTTTGAGGAATAACCGTGCCAGCAGCAGGCGGTTACGCTCCCCGCCGGAGAGCGCCCGTACCGGCGTCATCGCCCGTTTTGGATGGAACAGGAAGTCCTGTAGGTATCCCAGCACGTGACGCGGCTTACCGTTGACCATCACTTCCTGTTTGCCTTCGGCGAGGTTATCCATGACCGTTTTATCTGGATCGAGCTCCGCCCGGTGCTGGTCGAAGTACGCCACTTCAAGCTTAGTACCGACGTGGATCCGTCCGCTGTCCGCCTTAAGTTGACCGAGCATCAATTTTAACAAGGTGGTTTTGCCACAGCCGTTAGGCCCAATCAGGGCAATTTTGTCGCTGCGCTGTACCTGGGCCGAGAAATCGTTTACCAGCACTTTGCCGTCGACCTGGTAATTAGCATGCTCAATTTCGAAGACAATTTTCCCGGAACGGGTGGCCTCTTCAACCTGCATCTTCGCGCTGCCCATTACTTCACGGCGTTCGCTGCGCTCGTTACGCATCGCTTTTAGCGCCCGCACACGCCCTTCATTACGGGTACGACGCGCCTTGATACCCTGACGGATCCACACCTCTTCCAGCGCCAGTTTGCGATCAAACTCCGCATTCTGTAGCTCTTCAACGCGCAGCGCCTCTTCTTTATCCAGCAGGTACTGATCGTAATTGCCTGGATAAGTCACCAGCTTGCCGCGATCGAGATCGACAATGCGCGTCGCCATATTGCGAATAAAGGAACGGTCGTGGGAGATAAAAATAATCGTGCCGTTGAAGGATTTTAAGAACCCCTCCAGCCAGTCGATAGTTTCAATATCCAGGTGGTTAGTCGGCTCGTCGAGCAGCAGAACGCGCGGAGCGCTGACCAGCGCCCGCCCCAGCGCCGCTTTACGCAGCCAGCCGCCGGAGAGCGCAGCCAGCTCGGTATCCGGCTCCAGGCCTAATTGCGCGAGCACTTCATTAATGCGGTTTTCAAGCTGCCACAGGCCGTGGTGATCCAGTTGCTCCTGCACTTTCGCCAGCTCGTGCAAATTTTTATCACTCGGATCGGTCATGACCAGATGCGAGATATCGTGGTAACGCTTGAGATACACCGCCTGTTCTGCAATCCCTTCCGCAACGAAATCATAGACGCTGCCCTGCACGTTGCGCGGCGGATCCTGTTGCAGACGCGCCACGACAAGATCCTGCTCATAGATGATACGACCGTCATCCAGCCCCTGTTCACGATTGAGGATTTTCATAAGCGTGGATTTGCCTGCGCCGTTACGGCCAACCAGACAAACGCGCTCGTTATCTTCGATATGCAGTTCTGCGTTATCCAGCAGCGGCGAGTCGCTAAACGACAGCCATGCACCGTGCATACTGATTAATGACATTTACTTTTCCTTTCAGGCGGCGGTAATCAGCCAGCAGTTATGGATCTGACGATTGCGGGCAAAGTCCTGCGACAGCGTTTTTTGGGTGATTTCTTGTGCTTTCAGTCCCAGCTCGGCCAGCCCGTCGTTATCCATGCGGAAACCGCGTTTGTTGTTAGAGAACATGATGGTGCCGCCTTTGCGCAGCAGGCGCTTGAGATCGCGCATCAGACGCAGGTGATCGCGCTGCACGTCAAAGGTTTCTTCCATCCGTTTAGAGTTAGAGAACGTCGGCGGATCGATAAAGATCAGATCGAATTGCTCATCGGTTTCGGCCAGCCAGCCCAGGACATCGGCCTGCATCAGGCGATGCTGACGCCCGGTCAGACCGTTCAGGCGCAGGTTACGTTCGGCCCACTCCAGATAGGTACGTGACATATCAACGGTGGTGGTTGAGCGTGCGCCGCCCAGCCCTGCGTGAACGCTGGCGCTGCCGGTGTAAGAGAAGAGGTTGAGGAAATCTTTCCCTTTGCTCATCTGCCCCAACATCCGGCGGGCAATGCGGTGATCGAGGAACAGGCCAGTATCCAGATAGTCGGTCAGGTTCACCCACAGTTTCGCGTTGTATTCGCTCACTTCAAGGAAGTCACCCTTCTCGCTCAGCTTTTGATACTGATTTTTGCCTTTCTGCCGTTCGCGAGTTTTCAGGATCAGCTTATTCGGAGCCATATTAAGGACAGCGATCGTTGCCGCGATAATATCAAACAGACGCTGACGTGCTTTATGCTCGTCAATGGTTTTCGGCGGCGCATATTCCTGAATGACGATCCAGTCACCGTAGCGATCGACCGCCACGTTATATTCCGGCAGGTCGGCATCGTACAGGCGATAGCATTCAATCCCCTCCTGACGCGCCCATTTTTCCAGTTTCTTCAGGTTTTTACGCAGACGGTTAGCGTAATCTTCCGCTACCGTGGCCGGTTTACTCTCAGCGGTAGTTTCGGCGAGATGATAGTTTTTCTGCACGCAGTCCAGCGGGCCGTTTTTGGCTTTGAACTGGCGATCGGCACGCAACTGAAGGCAGTTAAGCAGATCCGGCGAGGCGCTGAACATCGACAAATTCCAGCCGCCAAACTGGTTTTTCATGATCTGACCCAGCAGGCTGTGCAGCGCGATCAGTGCAGGTTCACTCTCCAGACGCTCGCCGTAAGGCGGGTTGCTGACCACGGTGCCGTAAGGTCCTTTCGGCAGCGGATTGGTCAGCTGCGCCACATCTTTTGCTTCAAAGGTAATCAGTTCGCCAACGCCGGCGCGGCGGGCGTTGCCGCGCGCGAGCTCAACGACTCTGCCGTCAACGTCAGAGCCATAAAAGCGTGAGCCATAGTCTGCCAGTCCCTGACGAGCGCGCGTCTGCGCCTCGGCTTTAACTTCTTTCCACAGCGCTTCATCATGCTGTGCCCAGCCGCCAAAGCCCCAGTGTCCACGATGCAGGCCTGGCGCACGGTCCGTCGCCAGCATAGCGGCTTCAATCAGCAAGGTCCCCGAACCGCACATCGGATCCAGCAGCGGCGTACCCGGCTGCCAGCCGGAACGCATTATGATGGCAGCGGCAAGCGTTTCTTTGATGGGGGCCATGCCGGTGCGATCGCGATAGCCGCGCAGGTGCAGACCGTCACCGCTCAGATCGAGAGAAATGTGCGCCGTCTCTTTATTCAGCCAGACGTTAATGCGCAGATCCGGAGACTCACGGTCAACGTTCGGACGCGGCAGGTTTTTACGCATAAAGGCATCGACGATAGCATCTTTAACTTTTAATGCACCGTACTGGCTATTGCGGATGCTGTCGTTGAGGCCGCTGAAGTGAACCGCGAAGGTCGCCTCAGGGTTGAACATTTCCGTCCACGGGATCGCCTGTACGCCGAGATACAGGTCGAGATCGCTGTAAACGCTGCATTCTCCGAGCGGCATCATGATGCGCGACGCCAGACGACTCCACATCAGGCTTTGATATAAGAGCCGCGCGTCCCCTTCAAAGTGGACACCACCCTGGACCACCTGGCAATTCACCGCACCAAGTCCTTCCAGTTCAGTTTTTAACAGCTCTTCCAGCCCACGGGCCGTACTGGCAAACAGAGAATTCATATCGTCACTTTTACTCTAATAAAATTGTTGCGCATTATAGCCAATCTCAACGCTATGTCATAAAGTTGAGGGCTTATTTTCATGCATAAGGGGCAGGTTGTGGCCACGTTATCCAGACTTTTCATTCATCCGGTAAAATCGATGCGCGGCATTGGCCTGACGCATGCCCTTGCGGATATCAGCGGCCTGGCATTTGACCGGATCTTTATGATCACTGAACCTGATGGCACGTTCATTACCGCCCGTCAGTTTCCACAGATGGTTCGCTTTACGCCTGCGCCTTTGCATAACGGGCTTCATCTTACCGCACCTGATGGCAGCAGCGCGCTGGTTCGTTTTAGCGATTTTGCCGACCACGGCGAGCCCACTGAAGTATGGGGAAATCATTTTACCGCACTCGTGGCTCCCGGGGAAATTAACCGCTGGCTTTCGGGCTTTTTCGCCCGCGAGGTCCAGTTGCGCTGGGTGGGACCCGAGCCAACGCGACGCGTTAAGCGCTTCGATGCGGTGCCGCTGTCCTTCGCCGATGGCTTTCCGTTTCTGCTGACCAGTGAAGCCTCGCTGCGCGATGTGCAAAACCGCTGCTCTGCCGGGGTGAAGATGGAACAGTTTCGCCCTAATCTGGTGGTGGCGGGCACGCAACCGTGGGAAGAAGATACGTGGAAAACGATCCGCATCGGCGAGGTTATCTTTGACATCGTTAAACCCTGTAGCCGCTGCGTATTAACCACCGTCAGCCCCGAACGAGGCCAGAAACATCCCGCCGGTGAACCGCTGGCCACCCTGCAAACGTTCCGTACGGCGGACAACGGCGATGTCGATTTTGGCCAAAATCTGATTGCCCGTAATAGCGGCGTTGTTCGGGTGGGCGATGAGATAACCGTTCTGGCTACCGGTCCGGCCAGACCCTATGGCGCGGGTGAGGTCGTTGAAAATATTGCCGTTGCGCAGCAGGAGAACGCGGCGGTCGATATCGACTGGCAGGGGCAAACGTTTAGCGGTAACAATCAGCAGATCTTACTCGAGCAACTGGAACAACAGGGGATCCGCGTACCCTACTCTTGTCGTGCCGGACTCTGTGGCAGCTGCCGTATTCGTCTGGTTGAGGGAGAGGTGAGCGAATTAAGGAAAGGGGCTATCGCTCAGGACGGAACCATCCTGTGCTGTAGCTGCGTGCCAAAAACAGCACTACGCCTGCAAAATTAAACCGCATGCTCCAGATAGTGACTGACGCAGTCGACCTGACGGAGTCGGTCATTCATCACTTTTATCGCATCCCCTAACTGCATCATACGCCCGGCAATCATTACGCCGGGCTGAGCCACCAGGCAGAGCGCGGCGTTATCGCCAGGTTCAACCACCAGCAAATTAACCTGCTCCAGGGAGTCGCTAAGCCATACACAGGCGGCATCGCCCATCATAGGCACCCAGTGGGAGGAATGCGAGGTGAAGTGCCAGCTTTTCGGCATTTGAGGTTTCAGAAAACGAATGGCGACCAGTGCATTAAGCACCAGCTCGGCACGATGTTCTTTTTTGAGATCGAGGTCGCGGCATTTCTCTTCAAAGGAGAAATAAAGCGCGGCATCGTCAACACAAAAGCCAGAGGATTCAAAGGCATCCGGCGTCAGCATCCGTCGGGGAAAACGAGAGCGAAAAAGCATACCATTCGCTAAATCGAGCATCATTCGATCGTGCTCATCGTCGAAATACCAGCGCCAGTTATCGTCGGGTTTAATACGCATTATGTTTCTGTCCCCTTCAGATGTTGATTTCGGCATCGTCCTTTGCCGCTTCGTTTGTTGCCTCAATAATAAAAGACCAGAACGTATAAATAAGCAACAAGAGGGGAATATAAAACAACCAGGGCTGAAAATAAAGCCCTGGCAGGTCACAAAATTCAGGATTAGATGTGAGAAATGATGTCTTTAATCAACGGGGGGCCTTTAAAAATAAATCCGGAGTAGATTTGCACCAGCGAAGCCCCCGCCGCCATCTTCTCACGGGCAGCCATCACTGAGTCAATGCCGCCGACGCCAATAATGGGCAATTGACCTTTTAATTCCGCAGACAGCATGCGGATAATTTCAGTGCTTTTTAACTGTAATGGACGGCCGCTTAAACCGCCGCTTTCATCGCAATGTTTCATCCCCTGAACCAGAGACCGATCTAATGTCGTATTGGTCGCAATAACGCCATCAATATTATGGCGTAATAAACTATCGGCGACCTGAATCAGCTCCTCAGAAGAAAGATCCGGGGCGATCTTTACCGCGATCGGAACATATTTGTGATGCCGCGCCTGGAGTTCATTTTGTTTATTTTTTATCGCGCTTAATAAATCATCCAGCGCCTCGCCGTATTGCAGCGTGCGCAGACCGGGGGTATTTGGCGAGGAAATATTAATCGCGATATAACCGGCCCAGGCATAGACTTTTTCCATACAAATCAGATAGTCATCTTTACCATGCTCGACTGGCGTATCTTTATTTTTACCAATATTAATCCCCAGCACGCCATCAAAATGCGCTTTTTTGACGTTCTCAACCAGATTATCAACACCAAGATTATTAAAGCCCATGCGGTTGATCAGACCTTCGGCCTCCACCAGCCGAAAGATCCGCGGTTTATCATTGCCAGGCTGAGGCAGCGGCGTGACCGTGCCGATTTCAACCGAACCGAAACCCATTGCGCCCAGCGCATCAATGCATTCGCCGTTCTTATCCAGTCCGGCGGCCAGGCCGAGGGGATTTTTAAACGTCAATCCCATGCAGGTGACTGGCTTTTGCGGCACCCTCTGGCGCACCAACGCTTCCAGTGGCGTTCCTGAAAGGCGGCGTAATTGCTGAAAGGTAAATTCATGAGCGCGCTCTGGATCGAGCTGGAAAAGGGCTTTACGAACGAAGGGGTAGTACATGAACTCTCCTGGATTCCCGGTGTGCAAACCGGGGGCGTATTATGGGTGATATTCAGGAGAAAAGGAATTGACCTGCGGCAAAAAACAGCCGTTTACACGCAAACGGTTTCTTTTCAAGTTGAGAGTTATGCTTTTTTCGAAAATTCATCGCCGGATAAATCATTTATTCAAATAAAACCCCTCTGTCACACTCCACTGAAATGTTATCAATTTTACCTAAAAGTGATTTTTTGGTTATAAGGAGTGGATATGCGCATCATTACCCTGGCGGGCAGCCCTCGCTTCCCGTCACGTTCAAGCGCGCTGCTTGAGTATGTTCGTGAGAAACTCGCTGCCGTTAATGTGGAGGTATGCCACTGGCATTTGCAAAACTTTGCCCCGGAGGATCTGCTCTACGCCCGCTTTGACAGCCCGGCGTTACTGGCACTCAACGAGCAGCTGGCGGGTGCGGATGGCCTGATTGTCGCCACGCCAGTCTATAAAGCGGCCTATTCTGGTGCGCTGAAAACGCTGCTGGATTTATTACCCGAGCGGGCGCTGGAAGGGAAAGTCGTGTTGCCTCTGGCAACCGGCGGCACGATTGCTCATATGCTGGCGGTGGATTATGCGCTGAAGCCGGTGTTAAGCGCATTGAAGGCGCAGGAAATCTTACATGGCGTTTTCGCTGATGATACCCAGATCACCGATTACGAGCACCGACCGCGCTTTACGCCGGGGCTACAACGTCGGCTCGATAATGCGCTGGATACCTTCTGGCAGGCACTGCATCGCCGCGATATTCATGTTCCCTCCTTTACGCTTCCAGAAGGAGTCGCGCATGTTTAATCTTTTTAAACACCGGGCTCAGTGGCTGGCGCTGGGAGGTCTGCTCACACTGTCCGCCTGGAGTCAGGCGGCAGAGCATGCCGCAGAGTCTTTACGCATTGGTTATCAGAAGGGTAGCGTCAGTATGGTACTGGCCAAAAGCCATCAACTACTGGAAAAACGCTATCCTGACAGCAAAATATCCTGGATCGAGTTTCCGGCCGGGCCACAAATGCTGGAGGCGCTGAATGTCGGCAGTATTGATTTAGGTAGTACCGGGGATATTCCGCCAATCTTCGCTCAGGCGGCCGGTGCTGATTTGCTGTATGTCGGCTCAGAGCCCGCGAAGCCGAAAGCAGAAGTTATTCTCGTTCCCCAGGATAGCCCGATCAAAACCGTTGCCGAACTGAAAGGTCATAAAGTGGCGTTTCAGAAAGGCTCCAGCTCGCACAATTTACTGTTACGCGCCTTACAGCAGGCGGGGCTTAAGTTCACCGATATCCAGCCAACCTACCTGACGCCTGCCGACGCCCGGGCCGCTTTTCAGCAGGGCAATGTAGACGCCTGGGTTATCTGGGATCCCTATTACTCTGCGGCGCTGCTACAGGGCGGCGTGCGCGTGCTGAAAGATGGTACCGATTTAAAACAAACCGGTTCGTTTTATCTCGCCTCCCGCCCTTACGCCGAAAAAAATGGCGAGTTTATTCAGGGCGTGCTGGATACCTTTAGCCAGGCGGATGCGCTAACCGTTAGCCAGCGTCAGGAGAGCATCGCGCTACTGGCTAAGACCATTGGCCTCCCTGAGGCTGTCATCGCAAGCTATCTCGAGCATCGACCTCCCGCCACTATCCGGCCTGTAAGCGACACGACTGCAGAACTGCAACAACAGACCGCCGATTTGTTCTTTGAAAATCGATTAGTACCGAAAAAGGTCGATATTCGCACCCGTATCTGGCACCCAACTGCTTTAAAAGGAGATAAATCATGAGCCTGAATCTCTTCTGGTTTTTACCCACGCACGGTGATGGTCATTATCTGGGAACGGAAAAGGGTTCGCGCCCGGTGGACCAGGCTTATCTACAGCAGATCGCCCAAGCCGTTGATCGTCTGGGTTTTACCGGTGTGCTGATCCCGACCGGGCGCTCCTGCGAAGACGCCTGGCTGGTGGCGGCCTCAATGATCCCGGTGACGCAGCGGCTGAAATTTCTCGTCGCACTGCGCCCCAGCGTTACTTCGCCTACGGTTGCCGCGCGTCAGGCAGCGACATTAGACCGACTCTCCAATGGACGGGCACTGTTTAATCTGGTGACGGGAAGCGATCCTCAGGAGCTGGCGGGCGATGGGGTATTCCTCGATCATAGCGAACGCTATGAAGCTTCGTCGGAGTTTACGCAGGTATGGCGTCGCCTGTTACAGGGTGAAACGGTAGATTTTGCCGGTAAGCATATTCATGTGCGTGGTGCCAAATTGTTCTTTCCGCCTGTGCAACAGCCCCATCCTCCCCTCTACTTCGGCGGTTCGTCGGACGTGGCGCAGGACTTGGCTGCCGAGCAGGTCGATCTCTATCTCACCTGGGGCGAGCCTCCGCAGCAGGTAAAAGAAAAGATTGACCAGGTACGGGCGAAAGCGGCGGCGCACGGGCGCAAAATACGTTTCGGCATTCGTCTGCATGTGATCGTACGCGAGACGAATAAGGAAGCCTGGCAGGCCGCGGATCGGCTAATCGAACATCTGGATGATGACACCATTGCCAAAGCGCAGGCTGCCTTCGCCAGGACCGATTCCGTGGGTCAGCACCGTATGGCCGCGCTGCACAACGGTAAACGCGATCGGCTGGAGATTAGCCCGAATTTGTGGGCGGGCGTCGGCCTGGTGCGCGGCGGAGCCGGGACTGCGCTGGTGGGCGATGGCCCGACGGTGGCGGCGCGGATCAATGAATATGCGGCGCTCGGCATCGACAGCTTTGTTCTTTCCGGCTATCCGCATCTGGAGGAGGCGTATAAGGTGGGCGAATTATTGTTCCCGCATCTTGATGTCGCTATCCCGGAAATCCCTCAGCCGCAGCGCCTGCATCAGCAGGGTGAGGCCGTGGCCAACGACTATATTCCGCGTAAAGCGGCGCAAAGCTGAGGGTGACGATCATGGCGACGCCGACAAATAAGTGGTTATTGCGCGCTGCTCCCTGGTTTCTGCCAGTGGGTATCGTGGCGGTCTGGCAGCTGGCGTCCTCAATGGGCTGGCTTTCAGGTCGTATTTTTCCTTCGCCAGAAGGGGTGGTGGAGGCCTTCTGGACGCTCTCTGCCAGCGGCGAGCTCTGGCAGCATCTGGCGATCAGTTCATGGCGCGCGCTGATTGGCTTTTCCATCGGCGGCTCAATAGGTCTGACGCTGGGATTGATCAGCGGTCTCTCGCGCTGGGGGGAGCGGCTGCTGGATACCTCCATTCAAATGCTACGCAACGTACCGCATCTGGCGCTGATCCCGCTGGTGATCCTGTGGTTCGGTATAGATGAAACCGCGAAGATTTTTCTCGTCGCCCTTGGCACACTTTTTCCTGTCTATATCAATACCTGGCACGGTATCCGCAATATCGATCGCGGCCTGGTCGAAATGGCGCGCAGCTATGGCCTGTCCGGTTTTTCGTTATTTGCGCATGTGATCCTGCCCGGTGCCCTGCCCTCAATCATGGTCGGCGTACGTTTCGCACTCGGGTTGATGTGGTTAACGCTGATCGTTGCGGAGACGATTTCCGCTAATTCGGGTATCGGTTATCTGGCGATGAATGCACGTGAATTTTTGCAAACGGATGTCGTGGTGGTCGCGATTATTCTCTACGCCCTGTTGGGTAAGTTTGCCGACGTCAGCGCGCAATTACTCGAGCGCATCTGGCTGCGCTGGAATCCCGCTTATCATGTGAAGGAGGCAAGCGTATGAATACTGCGCGATTGAATCAGGGAACGCCGCTGCTGCTTAATGCGGTGACTAAGCGTTACGCCGCGAATACCGTACTCAATGAACTGGATTTGCACATTCCGGCGGGGCAATTTGTTGCGGTGGTCGGGCGCAGCGGCGGCGGTAAAAGCACACTGCTCCGCCTGCTGGCCGGACTGGAAGCGCCCACCGGAGGCGAGTTACTGGCCGGAACGACGCCGCTGGCGGACATTCAGGACGATACGCGTATTATGTTTCAGGAAGCACGCCTTTTGCCGTGGAAATCGGTGATTGATAATGTCGGGCTGGGTCTGAAAGGCGACTGGCGCAGCGCGGCTCGTCAGGCGCTGGCGGCCGTCGGCCTGGAAAATCGCGCGGCTGAGTGGCCCGCCGCGTTATCTGGCGGACAGAAACAGCGTGTGGCGCTGGCCCGGGCGTTAATTCATCGTCCGGGGTTACTGCTGCTGGATGAACCTCTCGGTGCGCTGGATGCATTGACCCGGCTGGAAATGCAGGACCTGATCGTCTCGCTCTGGCAGGAACATGGATTTACGGTCCTGCTGGTGACCCATGACGTCAGCGAGGCGGTGGCGATGGCCGATCGCGTTTTACTGATTGAAGATGGAAAAATCGGTCTGGATTTGACGGTCGATATTCCGCGCCCGCGGCAGCTGGCGTCGGTCAGGTTAGTCGAGCTGGAAGAGGAAGTTCTGAATCGCGTGATGCAGCGTGGAGAAACGGAGAAAAAAGCACTCAGGCACGGTTAAATAAAACCGGATCGCGGCATCAACGCCGTATCCGATCAAATAACTTACAACGCGTCACCAGCGTAACCCGGCAGATACGCCGGGTTACGCTGGTCAGGTAATACTCAGGCCAGCGCTTTGACGATTTTCTCGTACAAATCACCGGAGAGGTTCGGCAGACCTTTCAACTGCTCAAGCGCAGAACGCATCAACGCCTGACGTTTTTCGTCATAGCGTTTCAGACGGATCAGCGGTTCGATCAGCCGTGACGCCACCTGCGGGTTACGGCTGTTCAGCTCGGTCAGCATTTCAACCATAAACGCATAGCCGCTGCCATCTTCCGCATGGAACGCCGCCGGGTTGCTGCTGGCGAATGCGCCGATCAGCGAGCGGATGCGGTTCGGGTTGCTGAGGGTGAACGAACGGTGATTCAGCAGACCACGCACCGTCTCAAGCACGTTTTCAGCCGGGCTGGTGGATTGCAGCACAAACCATTTGTCCATCACCAGACCATCCTGATGCCATTTATCATCGTATTCCTGCATCAGCGCATCGCGGCACGGCAGTTGCGCCGCCACGGCAGCAGAGAGCGCCGCCAGCGCATCGGTCATGTTATCGGCATGATGATATTGTTGGCTGACCAGTTTCACCGCCAGCGTCTCGTCGCCAAACGCCAGGTAGCGCAGGCAGGCATTGCGCAGCGTGCGCTTACCAATATCGGCGTGATCCACGCGATAAGCATCAAGTTTGTTGGCGTTGTAGACCGCAAGGAATTCATCCGCCAGCTCGGTCGCCAGCGTACGGGTCAGCGCTTCGCGCACCGCAACGATGGCAATCGGATCGATGATCTCGAACAGCTCAGCAATTTCCGTTGCCGACGGCAGAGTCAGGATCTCCGCGGCCAGCGCCGGATCGATATGCTCATCCAGCAGGATGCCGCGGAAGGCATCGGCGACGTGGATCGGTAAGGAGAGCGGTTGCCCCTGCTGATAGCGAGCCACGTTCAGTTTGATCCAGATAGCCAGCAGGCTTTGTGCCGCATCCCAGCGGGAGAAATCGTTACGCGCATGACGCATCAGGAAAGTAAGCTGCTGATCGCTCCATTTATACTCAAGTTTCACCGGCGCGGAGAATTCACGCAGCAATGAGGGTATCGGCGGCGTCGTGATATTATCAAAGATAAAGCTCTGTTCAGCTTCGGTCACATTCAGCACATGATGCACCGGATGCCCGCCTTTTTGCAGCGCAATAACCTGCCCTTCGCTGTCATACAGTTCGATATCAAACGGGATATGCAGCGGCGCTTTCTCCGGCTGCTCGGCGGTCGGCGGCGTCTGCTGACTGATTGTCAGGGTGTACTGGCTGTTCTCAGCATCGAAATCGTCGCGCACGGTCACGACCGGCGTACCCGACTGGCTGTACCAGCGGCGGAAATGGGAGAGATCGACGTTTGAGGCATCTTCCATCGCCTGCACAAAGTCATCGCAGGTCGCTGCACTACCGTCGTGGCGTTCAAAATAGAGCTGCATGCCTTTCTGGAAGTTTTCTTCGCCCAGCAGCGTATGCAGCATACGGATCACTTCCGCCCCTTTCTCATACACCGTCAGGGTATAGAAGTTGTTCATTTCGATAACCTGATCCGGGCGGATCGGGTGCGCCATCGGGCTGGCGTCTTCAGCGAATTGCAGGCCGCGCATGGTACGTACGTTATTAATGCGGTTGACGGCGCGCGAGCCGAGATCGGAACTGAACTCCTGATCGCGGAAGACGGTCAGCCCCTCTTTCAGGCTGAGCTGGAACCAGTCGCGGCAGGTTACGCGGTTGCCGGTCCAGTTATGGAAATATTCGTGGCCAATCACGCGCTCAATATCAAGATAGTCTTTGTCGGTCGCGGTATCGGTACGGGCCAGCACATATTTGGAGTTAAAGACGTTCAGCCCTTTGTTCTCCATCGCGCCCATGTTGAAGAAATCCACCGCCACGATCATATAGATATCGAGGTCGTATTCGAGAGCGAAACGCGTTTCATCCCATTTCATCGAATTTTTCAGCGAGGTCATCGCCCACGGCGCACGGTCGAGATTGCCACGATCGACAAACAGCTCCAACGCGACCTCACGGCCTGAACGGGTAGTAAAGGTATCGCGCAGCACATCGAAATCACCGGCCACCAGCGCAAACAGATAGCACGGTTTCGGGAACGGATCCTGCCACTGCACCCAGTGGCGGTCATTTTCCAGCTCGCCCTGGTCGATACGATTGCCATTAGAGAGCAGGAACGGGTATTTGGTCTTGTCAGCAATTAATTTAGTCGTAAACCGCGCCAGCACGTCCGGACGATCAAGATACCAGGTAATGTGACGGAAGCCTTCAGCCTCGCACTGGGTACAGAGTGCATCACCCGACTGATAAAGCCCTTCAAGAGCGGTATTCGCTGACGGGCTGATTTCATTAACAATGCGCAGCGTAAACTGCTCCGGTAGTCCGGAAATCACCAGATGCCGCTCTTCCTGCTGATACTCAGTCCACGGCTGGTCATTGACATGCAGGGACACCAGCGTCAACTCTTCGCCGTCCAGCTTCAGTGGAACCTCAGACGCTCCCTGGCGAGAGACCTGGCTTACCGCCGTTACCACGGTTTTTGTGGCATCCAGGTCAAAGGTCAAGTCAATATCACTAATCAGGTAGTCAGGCGCACGGTAGTCGTGGCGGTATTTGGCTTGTGGCTGTTGTGTCATAAAAAACCTTTAGCATCTTCAGTTAGGTATCGATTCCAGTCTATTCCTGTTGCCTGGATCGCGCTATGCAGAATAAACATCTTTCGCCGTTGAGGGCGCAAATTGCACCATTTCTTACGCTCATGCATCAACGGGTCCAGTTATAGTCGTTTTGACAAGTTGAATGCCTGACACTCTATGTCAGGTCAGCGCCAGAAATCCAGATTATCGCCCTAAAGGTTAAAATACTGTTCAATTTTTGTTATGGTCTAGCGTAATGATGATCGGGCTAAAGGCCAAAAAAATGCAAGAATTCACCCGCCCACAATTGACGCTACCTGATAATGAAACCCGACTGCTGTTGCACTCCTGCTGTGCCCCTTGCTCAGGCGAAGTGATGGAAGCCATACAGGCGTCTGGTATTGACTACACCATTTTCTTCTATAACCCGAATATCCATCCGCAAAAGGAATACCTGCTGCGCAAGGAGGAGAATATCCGTTTTGCCGAGAAACACGGCGTGCCTTTTGTTGATGCGGATTATGATACCGACAACTGGTTTGAGCGGGCAAAGGGCATGGAGTGGGAGCCAGAGCGCGGCGTGCGCTGCACCATGTGCTTTGATATGCGTTTTGAGCGTACCGCCTTATACGCGGCGGAAAATGGATTTAAGGTTATCAGCAGTTCACTGGGTATTTCCCGCTGGAAAAACATGCAGCAGATTAACGACTGCGGTCATCGCGCCGCCGCTGCTTATGAGTTGACTTACTGGGATTATAACTGGCGCAAACAGGGAGGCTCTGCGCGAATGATCGAAATCAGCAAGCGCGAGCAGTTTTATCAGCAGGAGTATTGCGGCTGTATTTATTCCCTGCGTGATAGCAATCTGCACCGCAAAGCGCAGGGGCGCGGCCTCATTAAACTGGGAAAACTGTATTACGGCGTTGACGATCAGGATAAGACCGCCTGATGTTCCCCCGGCAAATGGTTCGCTATACTAAACAAAAGCCATAGAGAAATTTTTTACCCGTTGAAACTTGCCAGAAACGAGTTAGTGCTTAAAAGGCTTAATTTTCTAAGGGTTAAGTAATTTTTTCTACATTCAGGTAACATGTGGCACGAAATGCTCTCGATCCAACTGGCAGCTTGTGTTGTGATCGGGGTTTAATAAACAGATAATCAGGGTATACTCCTGCGTCTTTTATCTACCCGGTTTGAGATGGAAACGCTCCTGTAAGAGGACGCTACAGCGCACCATGAGACAATTCGCTTCTCCTATACTGTATTCGCTGCTTGATACCGACGCCTACAAGCTGCACATGCAGCAGGCGGTTTTCCACCACTACTACGACGTACAGGTTGCGGCTGAGTTCCGCTGTCGTGGAGACGATCTGCTGGGTATTTATGCCGATGCTATTCGTGAACAGGTCGAGGCGATGCAATCCCTCCGCTTGCAGGATGACGAATATCAGTGGCTGTCCGGCCTGCCCTTCTTTAAAAAAGACTACCTCGACTGGCTTCGCGATTTCCGTTACGACTCATCACAGGTGACGGTCAGTAATGAAGATGGCAAGTTGAGCATTCGTCTTGCCGGGCCGTGGCGGGAAGTGATTATGTGGGAAGTGCCCCTGCTGGCGGTGGTGAGTGAACTGGTTCATCGCTACCGCTCACCCGAGGCGACCACGCAACTGGCGCTGGACGCGCTGGAGCAAAAGCTTGCGACGTTTTCCACGCTGACCGCAGAGACAGACATGTCTGCGTTCCGGCTGATGGATTTCGGCACCCGCCGCCGCTTTTCCCGCGACGTGCAGCAGGCCATCGTCCACCGTTTACAGCAGGAACCGTGGTTCGTCGGCACCAGCAATTACGATCTCGCTCGTCGTCTGTCGCTTACGCCGATGGGGACTCAGGCGCATGAATGGTTCCAGGCGCATCAGCAAATCAGCCCGGACCTTGCCACCAGCCAGCGTGCCGCGCTTGCCGCCTGGTTAACGGAATATCCGGATCAGCTGGGTATTGCGCTCACCGACTGTATTACCATGGACGCCTTCCTGCGCGACTTTGGCCCCGAGTTTGCCACCCGCTATCAGGGGCTGCGCCACGATTCCGGCGATCCGGTTGAATGGGGTGAAAAGGCCATTGCGCATTATCAAAAGCTGGGTATCGACCCGTTAAGCAAGACGCTGGTGTTCTCCGATAATCTCGATCTCAATAAAGCCTTTGACCTGTACCGGCACTTTGCCGATCGCGTCAATCTGGGCTTTGGCATCGGCACCCGTCTGACCTGTGATATTCCCCAGGTGAAACCGCTGAATATTGTCATTAAACTGGTAGAATGTAACGGCAAGCCGGTTGCCAAACTGTCCGACAGTCCGGGTAAAACTATTTGCCACGATAAAGCGTTTGTGCGCGCGCTGCGTAAGGCGTTCGACCTGCCTAAAGTGAAAAAAGCCAGCTAGTATCAGTCTGAGTCACGTCTGGTCTGAAAAGGGAGCCGTAACGGCTCCCTTTGTCATTGTTATTTTCCGATTTATTCCCTTCACGCTGCGAATTCTGCTTGTCTGATAGCGGATGACAGGTAACATAGGTATCCCCCCGCCAGGGGTGGATATTTATATGTTCATTGGACTATTAACAGATAACAGAGAGACTATTTATGAGCGTTGTGCCTGTAGCCGACGTACTCCAGGGCCGCGTTGCCGTTGACAGTGAAGTCACCGTGCGCGGATGGGTACGTACCCGTCGAGATTCAAAAGCTGGCATCTCCTTCCTCGCCGTTTATGACGGTTCCTGCTTTGATCCTGTCCAGGCCGTCATAAATAATTCTCTGCCCAATTACAATGATGATGTGCTGCACCTGACGACGGGTTGTTCAGTTATCGTCACCGGCGTGGTTACCGCCTCTCCGGGACAGGGCCAGGCCTTTGAACTTCAGGCGACCTCAGTAGACGTTGCGGGCTGGGTGGACGATCCGGATACCTACCCGATGGCAGCTAAACGCCACAGCATCGAGTACCTGCGTGAAGTGGCGCATATGCGTCCGCGCACCAACCTGATTGGCGCGGTCGCCCGCGTACGTCATACCCTGGCACAGGCGCTGCACCGTTTCTTCCACGAACAGGGCTTTTTCTGGGTGTCGACGCCGCTTATCACCGCTTCCGATACCGAAGGTGCCGGCGAAATGTTCCGCGTCTCCACGCTGGATCTGGAAAACCTGCCGCGCAACGATCAGGGCAAAATCGACTTCGACCAGGATTTCTTCGGTAAAGAAGCCTTCCTGACCGTGTCCGGGCAGCTTAACGCCGAAACGTATGCCTGCGCGCTGTCAAAAGTGTATACCTTCGGGCCAACCTTCCGCGCCGAAAACTCCAACACCAGCCGCCATCTGGCAGAGTTCTGGATGCTGGAGCCGGAAATCGCCTTTGCCGATCTTGAAGATAACGCCCGCCTGGCGGAAGCCATGCTGAAATACGTCTTTAAAGCGGTGCTTGACGAGCGTATGGATGACCTGAAATTCTTCGCAGAACGCGTGGATAAAGACGCCATCGAACGTCTGGAACGCTTTATTTCCGCCGATTTCGCGCAGGTAGATTATACCGACGCGGTAACCATTCTCGAAAACTGCGGCCAGACGTTTGAGAACCCGGTTTACTGGGGTGTAGACCTCTCCTCCGAGCACGAGCGTTATCTCGCCGAGCAGCACTTCAAAGCGCCGGTAGTTGTCAAAAACTATCCGAAAGACATTAAGGCGTTCTATATGCGCCTTAACGATGACGGGAAAACCGTGGCTGCCATGGATGTTCTCGCGCCGGGTATCGGTGAGATTATCGGTGGTTCGCAGCGTGAAGAGCGTCTAGATGTGCTGGACGCGCGCATGGCTGAAATGGGCCTCAACAAAGAGGATTACTGGTGGTATCGCGATCTGCGTCGCTATGGCACCGTACCGCACTCCGGTTTCGGTCTTGGCTTTGAACGCCTGATTGCGTATGTCACTGGCGTACAAAACGTCCGCGATGTGATCCCGTTCCCGCGTACCCCGCGCAACGCCACATTCTGATGTTCCCAAAAGCCAGCTTCGGCTGGCTTTTTTTGTTTCTCTGCCCGTTTTGTCAATAATCTTCAGCAAATCCCTCTTTCAACCCCCTTTCCAGCCAGGACTGTAACACTCCGTTTCGATGTTACAAAAATGTACAAAAATAATCCCACATTCTTATTGCGCCTAAGTTATTTCTTATCACATAGCATAATTTGACCGTTCATATCGGCTATCTGGATGGCTAAATAACATCAGAAGAAAAAACGTGATTGGATTGGTCCGACGATAAGAAAGGCTTTTATCTAAATTAAATATAAGCATTTCATATATATAGAGTATAAGACGCTGTTTTAATAAGCGATCGCTCCGGAATTTAGAGGTGTCTCACAAAGCTCCTTAAAATTAATATTTATTTACACATTATTTCTTTTTGTTACTCATTTTAGACATTTGTAGCACTTTCAGGCTAGCGAAACGTTGTTATGAATGGAAAGATGCCTCTCAGACACAGAAAGACACCAAACTCTCATCAATGGTTCCGTAAATTTATATTGACAGAATTTATTGGCGGCAGTGGCAGGTGTTCAAAAAAAAACCAATGAGGGTAATAAATAATGATGAAGCGCAATATCCTGGCAGTGGTTATCCCTGCCCTGCTGGTAGCGGGTGCGGCTAACGCTGCTGAAGTTTACAACAAAGATGGCAACAAAGTTGATATCTACGGTAAAGCAGTAGGTCTGCACTACTTCTCTAAAGACAATGGCGATAACAGCTACGGTGGTAACGGCGATCAGACCTATGCCCGTCTTGGTTTCAAAGGGGAAACTCAGATTAATGACCAACTGACCGGTTACGGCCAGTGGGAATATCAGTTCAACGGCAACAACTCCGAAGGTTCTGACGCTCAGGACGGTAACAAAACCCGTCTGGCATTCGCGGGTCTGAAATTCGGCGACGCGGGTTCTTTCGACTACGGTCGTAACTACGGCCTGGTATACGACGCGCTGGGTTACACCGATATGCTGCCTGAGTTCGGCGGCGACACCGCAGGTTCCGACCAGTTCTTCGCTGGCCGTACCGGTGGTCTGGCTACTTACCGTAACTCCAACTTCTTCGGTCTGGTTGACGGCCTGAACTTTGCTGCACAGTACCTGGGCAAAAACGAACGTTCTACCGTTAACCGTTCTAACGGCGACGGCTGGGCTGGCTCTCTGAGCTACGAAGTTGACGGCTTCGGCGTGGTGGGTGCTTACGGTGCCGCTGACCGTACCAATGACCAGGAAGCTCTGGCACTGGGTGACGGCGCGACTGCTGAGCAGTGGGCGACCTCTGTTAAGTATGATGCGAACAACATCTACCTGGCCGGTACTTACAGCGAAACCCGTAACGCAAGCCGTATCCCTGGCGGTTACGCGAACAAAACTGAAGACGTGCTGCTGGTTGCACAGTATCAGTTCGATTTCGGTCTGCGTCCGTCCCTGGGCTACACCAAATCTAAAGCGAAAGATGTTGAAGGCATCGGTGACGTTGACGTAGTGAACTACTTCGAAGTGGGCGCGACCTACTACTTCAACAAAAACATGTCTACCTACGTAGACTACATCATCAACCAGATCGACAGCGACAACGAGCTGGGCATTGGTTCTGATGACACTGTTGCAGTGGGTATCGTTTACCAGTTCTAATCAGAAACTATTCTGTCAGATACTTGAAAAACAGGACTTCGGTCCTGTTTTTTTATGTCCGTCAGCGAAAAATTTTCTCTTGTAAAAAGACCCGCGCTTTTTGTCGCAAACGGTTGGCATTTGCGCCATCTACCGTTAACCTGATAGCGGATCTCCCTTCTGTAATCACAATGGAACTTCGCCATGTTTGAGAACATTACCGCAGCCCCTGCCGACCCTATTCTGGGCCTTGCCGATCTGTTTCGTGCCGATGACCGCCCGACAAAAATCAACCTCGGTATCGGCGTTTATAAAGATGAAACCGGCAAGACGCCGGTACTGACCAGCGTGAAGAAAGCAGAACAATATCTGCTGGAAAACGAAAATACGAAAAACTATCTGGGTATTGACGGTATCCCGGAATTTGGCCGTTGCACGCAGGAATTATTATTCGGTAAAGGCAGTGCCATTGTCAGCGACACGCGTGCGCGCACCGCTCAGACTCCAGGCGGCACGGGCGCACTGCGCGTGGCGGCTGATTTTATCGCCAAAAATACCGACGTTAAACGTATCTGGGTCAGCAATCCGAGCTGGCCGAACCATAAGGGCGTATTTAACGCGGCGGGGCTGGAAGTTCGTGAATACAACTACTATGACGCAGCTAACCATGCTCTCGATTTTGACGGCCTGCTGGCAAGTCTGAACGAGGCACAAGCGGGCGACGTCGTGCTTTTCCACGGTTGCTGCCATAACCCGACCGGTATCGACCCGACGCTGGAACAGTGGCAGCAGCTGGCACAGCTGTCGGTAGAAAAAGGCTGGTTGCCGTTGTTTGATTTCGCCTATCAGGGCTTTGCCCGCGGGCTGGAAGAGGATGCCGAAGGTCTGCGCGCGTTTGCGGCGCTGCATCAGGAGCTGATTGTCGCCAGTTCATTCTCCAAAAACTTCGGCCTGTACAACGAGCGTGTCGGGGCCTGTACGCTGGTGGCGGGTGATGCGGCAACCGCCGATCGCGCGTTCAGCCAGATGAAATCGACCATTCGCGCTAACTACTCCAACCCACCGGCACACGGTGCTGCGGTAGTTGCGACAATCCTCAGTAATGACGCGCTCCGCGCCATCTGGGAGCAGGAGCTGACCGACATGCGCCAGCGCATCCAGCGTATGCGTTTGCTGTTTGTGAATACGCTTCAGGAAAAAGGTGCCAACCGTGACTTCAGCTTTATTACCAGACAGAACGGCATGTTTTCATTCAGCGGTCTGACCAAAGCTCAGGTACTGCGTCTGCGTGAAGAGTTTGGTGTGTATGCGGTGGCATCCGGACGCGTCAACGTTGCCGGGATGACGCCGGATAACATGGCTCCGCTGTGCGAAGCGATTGTCGCGGTGTTATAAGCCTGCGACCATTAAAAATGCCGCATCGGAATGCGGCATTTTTTATAGCAGTACAGCGTTACCAGACCGGCATTTCATCCTGCAGGAAAGGATTATGCAGCCTTTCATGGCCGAGCGTCGACATCGGGCCGTGGCCGGGGATAAAGGTGACGTCATCACCCAACGGCAGCAATTTGCGCTTAATGGCATCAATAAGTTGCCCATGATCGCCGCGCGGGAAATCACTGCGCCCTACTCCACCTTTAAAAATTACGTCACCTGAGACCAGCAAACGGGAAAGCGGATCGAAAAACACGATGTGCCCTGGCGTATGTCCGGGACAATGCAGCACCTCAAGATTCACGTTACCAACGCTCACCTTGTCGCCCTCATTCAGCCAGCGATCCGGCGTCAGCGGCTGACAATCCTCCAGTCCAAACATCCGGCTCTGTGCGGGTAACCCCTGAAGCCAGAACTCATCCTCTTTTTCCGGTCCCACAATCGGTACGCTGTAGAATTCTGCTAACTCCGCAGCGGCTCCAACGTGATCGAGATGTCCATGAGTAAGCAAGATCTGCGTTAGCGTCACGCCGGACGCGGCCACTTCCTGTTTAATGCGTTCGGCATCGCCGCCGGGATCGACCAGCGCCGCCTGTGTTGTCTGCTCACACCAGATCAGTGAACAGTTCTGCGAGAAGGCGGTTACCGGAATAATACGATAGTTCATGCTGCTCCTGTTTCATTAAGCGTTTGATTACCAGTGGCGCACCGGCCCGGTATCAATATGCACAAAGTTGCTGCTCGGGTAATATCCTACACCACCTGAGCGCATAGATAACGCTGCTTTGCGAACATTGCTTAATGAAAGGCCTTCGATATGGAAATCCATTGCCTGGCCTTTGGTGTGGTAGCTGTTTTTTGCCACCCCGCTACTGTGCCTGCGCAGGTCGTCGTTAGTATTCAACGAACGGTAGCCGGAGATAAGCTGCACCGGTTTGCGCGTGCCCAACAGTCCCTGTAAACGGTAAAGCTGATCGAACAACTTCGGATCGATGGACTTTATTTTATTCGCGCGATAGTCGCGGAAAAAATGGTTAAGTTTTGCTAATTCATCCTGAATATAGCCTCTGCCATCGAAAAACTCCGCCTTAATTGACTCACCCGTATGCAGGTTGTTTAACGTCAAAATACGCGGCCGTGGGGTCGAGAGGGTGGCAAATGCAGGCGTCGGTAAGATGGCGGCTGCGCCCAGCGCAACGCCACCTAACGCCAGCAGTTTGCGGCGATTAGCGTCAAATTTGTCCATGATAATCAGGTCTACAGTAAAAGTATTAGTGTTGATAATTTATGCACTTCTGGCGCACGAAAGCACCTTACCGGGCATTATCACTGGCGTCAAGGCTACCAAACCCAGCAAAAACGGGCCATGCAGCGATGCAGGCCCGTTTTTTTACTGATACTTTCGGTACTTAGTTTTTCTGAACTGCTTCATTTACCTGATTAATTGTTCAGCTTTTTCCATAATTTGTGCGCCAGATCGCGCGGTGAGATCATAATTGTAAATATCTGTTCGATACTGCGCTTTGCCATCCGCACCAATAAACGCCGTTAAATAATAGAGATTGACCGGAATAGTTTGCGGAATATTAACGTAGCGGGTATCGCCCTGTTTTAACGCGCCCGAAATGCGGGCGTCATTCCAGCCTGCATCGGTTAATAGCATATTCGCCAGTTCCGCGGCTTTGTTAACGCGAACGCAGCCGGAGCTCAGCGCACGCGCGTCGCGCTGGAACAGGTTATGGTTCGGCGTATCGTGCAGATAAATAGCATCTGAACTTGGCATATTAAATTTATAACGACCAAGCGAGTTATGCGCCCCCGGTGCCTGCTGAAAACGGAACGGTAAATTAGACGGCGTAATGGTCGCCCAGTCTACATTCCACGGATCGATTGTCTCGTTGCTGTTCCAGCCGCGCTTGACCGTATAACCATGACGCTCCAGATACCCCGGATCGTTCCAGACCTTCGGCAGAATGTCCTTACGCGCCAGCGTAGGCGGCACGTTCCACGGCGGGTTAACCACGACGTTATTTAACGCACTGCTCATCATCGGCGTCTTGCGATCGGGACGACCGACGATGACTCGCGAATCCAGCACTGGATCGCCATTCTGATAATACACAAGCGAGTAGGCGGGAATATTCACCATGATGCCGGTAGAGAGTTTGCCCGGCAGCAGTCGCAAACGCTGAATATTAAGCGCTAATACGCCCGCACGTTGCGCAGGTGACACATTCAGCCAGTCACGCGTCGCACCGCCAATAATGCCGTCAGCGCCCAGCCCCTGCCACGCCTGGAAGCGCTTCACCGCGTCCACCAGCGTTTTATCGTACGCCGCGCGCACTGCCTGAGCTGGCTTTTTCGCCTTCGCGTTAGTGTCTGTCGAAGCCGCTGAAGGGCTGACGGCGACATCGCCGGGAAGCGCAATATCAGGACCGCCATCCAGCATACCGTTACGCTCAAGGATTTCTCGCAGCGCCGGAATATCGTTACTCCACTGTCCTGGGCGCAGCGAGGCTTTACCGGTCAGTTGCGGCCACGGACGACGATCTTCCGTCAGCGCAAGCAACGCCTGATGCATCGCCTCATATTGGGAATGCTGCGGGGCAAGCGTGGCGATAAACTGCGGCAGAGAACCGTCGTCCAGCGCCATCTGCCACTGATTGATGACCGACAGCGGCGGCGTTGCCAGCGCGTAAGGTTTGCTACTGTAGAGCCAGCGGTTGCCCTTGACCGGAATACCGCTGACAAAGTGCAGATAGCCCATCATGGCATCGGATAACACGACATCACGCGCCATCCCGGTGACAGCAGGATCGGTCAATAACTGCACCCAGGTGGTAAACTGTGGCTGAAAACCGGCGATGGCCACTTCCGCCAGCTGCTGCTGGAACGCCTTTACCGCCTCGCGGTTTTCCCACATCGGTTTCATTTCTCGCGCGGCATACAGCGATGCCAGCGCATTGAGATAGACGGGCGAGTAACCTGCCGGAAGCAGTGACTCAATCTCGGTACGTCCCGCCTGCGGAGAATGGTTCTCCGGGAAAGCCCGCGCACCGGTCATCATTTCGACGGCACTGGACTGGACCAGCGGCTGTGCGCCTTCGCTCATCGCGGCGACGCTATCTCCGGGAACCACTTCAGGCTCATCAGCCTGAGCGTTGAACAGTGGAGCAAATGCGAAGGCCAGGCACAAACTTAATGCTGACAATCGACGACCATAATTACGCTTTAGCAACATCCCTTGCCCCCTGTTTTGACGATGTCATTTCCGCTTACTTTCAGTATATAAAGACAAAACGGGTTTTGCCTTCCCTAATGTAAAGAAGATTAAAGATATTATCACCGTTCTAAGGTAATACTGAATACAAAAAAGGCGGCATCGCTGCCGCCTTTTTGGTCCTTTTTAGGACTATTACGATGCGTCTGCGGTGCCCGGCAGGGGATCTGGCAACTGCGGCGCAAAGCCACGCAGCCCTACCACGTGTACGTGTTCCGTGTTCTGGAAGACTTTACGTACCAGCTTATAGGTAGTGCCTTTTTCCGGGCTGATGTTTTCCGGCGCAGCGATGATGAGCTGCATTTCAAGACGGTCACACAGTTCAAAAAGCGTGGCAATGGAGCGCGCATCCAGACGCGCTGCTTCGTCGAGGAACAGCAGACGGCACGGCGAAATATCTTTCCCGCGCAGACGACGCGATTCATCTTCCCAGCTCTGCACCACCATCACCAGGATAGACATCCCGGTACCGATCGCTTCACCGGTCGACAATGCCCCGGATTCCGCACGCAACCAGCCGTCAGAACCACGGTTAACTTCCACTTCCATCTCCAGATAGTTGCGGTAGTCCAGCAGTTCCTCACCGATGGTTTGCGGCGTGCGCTGGCCCATGTCGATCTGCGGGTTCAGACGCTGATACAGCTTCGCCAGCGCTTCCGAGAAGGTCAGACGGTTGCTGTTAAACAGATCCTGATGCTGCTCGTGCTGCTCTGAAAGCACATCCAGCAGCGTCGCGTGGGCTTCGCGGACGTTGACATTGAGACGCACGCTGTTGACCTGACCAAAGGAGACGCTTTGCAGCCCCTGGTTGAGCATCCGGATACGGTTCTGCTCGCGCTGAATGGTCTTACGGATAATGTTCGCCGCACTTTTTGAGCTGATCGCCAGTTTCTGCTCGCGGGTGGTCAGCTCTTCCGTCAGACGGCTCAGCTCAATTTCCATCTGCTCGATGGCTTCCACCGGGTCGTCGGTACGAATGATATCCTGGCGGATACGCTCGCGCAGATGCTGATAGACGGCCACGAAGAACTGAATCTTACGCTCTGGACGTTTCGGATCTTCCGACATGCGCAGCACATCGCGCAGATGTTCGTTATCGGCCACCGCCAGACGCAGCGCACCCAGCGCCTTATCCGACATAGAACGCAGCTCATCAGCAGAAAGATAGGCCAGCTCACGACGATGCAGACGACGCTCAACGCCGTTATCTTTCACCAGCCGCATGACCGCACACCAGCCCGCTTTGGCGGTGACCACCTGCTCACGCATGGCGAGGTAGTCACGCTCCAGCGCGCGCAGTTTGCGGGTCAGGTTGTCCATCTCCGCTTCGCAGAAGGTCAATGCTTTTTCCAGCTGATTGCGACGTGCACGGTTATTGCTTAACTGGCTATGCAGTTCATCGCGACGACTACGCGCACGCTCTTCCGCGCCGCTGTCGGCACGTACGCCGATATCCTGCAACTCTTTATGCAGGTCGCCCAGCAGCTCTTTTTTGGTGTCGTACGAGCTTTTCAGCGACGCCAGCACCTGATTGTACTGACTGAGCTGGGCCGCATGCGTGCGCAGCGCATCACGCGTGCGGCTACGTTCGGCCTCCGCCTGCTCAAGACGCTGGCGCAATTTTTCATTCAGATCGCTGTTGCCGCTGAGCATTTCTGCCGAGTCGGAATAGCCAAAGTGCGCCCGGCGCTGGACCACTTCCGTCAGCGCAAACGCCTGCTGGCGAGCTTCACGCTGGGTCTGCTGCGACCAGGCGTAATCTTCTTTGAGCTGTTCAAACTGCTCCGGATCGCTTTGCAGAACGGAGACCAGCGGTTCAAGTTTTGCCAGCTGATTGCCGTGTTGCTGAATAAAGCGCACGGCTTCCTGCGCCTCGTCCAGACGCTCCTGAATTTCATCAACCCGGTCAGCGAGCGTTTCATCCGCCAGCAGGTTCAGGCGCGGCAGAAGACGGTTGAGCTGTGAAACGCCCTCTTTCGCCAGTTCAAATTGCGCGCGCTGCTGCTCGTTGTCACTTTCGTGGCTGGTAAGCCCACGTTCCAGCTCGCCACGGCGAGTGGTTAACTGACGAATTTCCACTTCCGGATCGTCTTTAAAGGCCACCGCCAGATGGCTGCCGATAAAGCGGCTGAAAGCCTGGTGCAGACGCTGGGTCTTCTGCACGTCGAAGGACAGCGTGGCAAAGCGTTCGGAAAGCGTTTCACGCTCGGCGTGCAGGCTTTCAATACGACTTTCGCGCGCGGCGCGACCAAACAGCGGCAGTTCAGGGAAGCGGGAGTAACGCCACTGGCGGTCGGCGATTTTCACCACCACCGCTTTTTCCAGTTCATCGACGGCGAATACGCTATCGTCAAAGGACTGCGGATCGCCCTCGATCAGGTACAGATCTTCCGGGCAATCCTCCAGCCCTTCGAGCTGTTCGGTCAGCAGCGACAGATCCGGCACCACAATCGCATGACGTGACGGCCCGTACAGCGCGGAGAAGTACGGCGCATCTTCGAGGCTGACGTCATCATAAATTTCAGACAGGAGTACGCCGCCAAACCGCTCGGCCAGCGCGTTAAGACGCTGATCTTCCGACCCGCCCGGCTGACTGAGACGCTCAATCTCTTCATCAACGGCATTTTTGCGTGCGCCAACTTCATCACGTAAAACGATAGACTCGCGCTCACGCTCCAGCAGTTGTTGCAGATATTCCGTTACGTCCTGGCTGGTTTCGAAGGTTTCGCCGCACTGATCGGCAAGCTGGTTCAGGCTGCTTTGCGCAGCCAGCCAGACCGGGGCACGCTTTTGCAGCGCCTGAATGCGCGTCTGCGTTTGCTCCAGCTCCTGACGCAGGTTCATGCGTTTTTCGTGGGCGTTTGAGACGCTATCGGAAAGGCTGGCAATACGCGCTTCTAGCTCCTGATGCAGTTCCTCAAGTTCCTCGATATCGTAACGCTTACCCTGGCGCTTGTTGAATTCGGTTAACAGGCGCTCCGCATCCTGCTGCTCGCGCAGCCGCTGCTCCAGCTCGCTCAGGCGGCTACGCAGCGGTTGTGCCTGCTCAGCCAGATGGCGCTGATTGACGCCGTCACGCAGTAATTCACGGGCAATATCCCAGGCTTCATCACGGGCCAGCGGGCCGTTGATGGCTTCCACCAGTTGAAACGCCTGCTCAAATTGCTTGTGCGCACTTTGTGCCACGTTCATCTTCTGTTCCAGCGACAGCAGGCGCTCGGTGGCCTCCTGCTCTTTCGCCTGGAAGGTTTCCAGCCACTCGTCCGCGCTCTCCGCCGTCAGGTCCGGCAGATGGCACAGTTCGCGCGCGCGCTGGAGGGCCTGTAACGCCTGGTTGTACTGAATGGCGCGGGTTTGCTGCACGTCCAGCGCCTGCTGGTAGTCGGCAAGCTGGTTTTTCAGCTCATCCACTTCCAGTTCAGCGGCTTCCGCCCGCGCTTCGTTATCTTCCTGGCGGTCGACCGCTTCGGCGACCACCTCATTCTGCTCTTCGAGACGGATTTGCAACTCTTCCAGGTCCGACTCGTAACGTTCAATTTTTTCCTGCTGGCGCAGCGCGGTTTGTACCAGATTCAGATGATCGCTGGCCGCCTGGTAATCGGCTTCCAGATCGCCTTCTGCACCGTTGTGCTCCTGCAACTCACGCGCCATCTCGACGTGTTTGTACTGCTCCGCCGCCAGTTTCTTACGCGACGTAAATAGTTCACGGCGGAACTCCAGCGCCTTGTCGAGATGGACCCGGCGCTCGTTGGCGTGACGCATATAGTCCGCTGCCACATAGTCTGTTGCTTCGGAAATTAAGTGCTTGAACAGATCGCGATCCGACTGCGTTACGCGAATGGCTTCCAGCGTCATCCGGTTTTCGCGCAGCGCGGCTTCCATATCCTGGAAGGCTTTACGCACGCCGCTATTTTCTGGCAGCAGATAGTCGCGCAGGGAGCGGGTGATTGCGCTGGAGATACCGCCATACAGCGAGGCTTCAATCAGACGATAGTATTTACTGCGGTCTGAGGCCGAGCGCAGACGACGCGCCACCACGCCCAGATCAAACATCAGCGAGTGATAGTCGGTAATGGAGTTAAACTGCTTGAACTGCACGCCTTCCGTCGCTTCAAGTTTCTCTTTCAGCTCCGGAAGCGTTAACACCCGCGCCTGACGCTCGTTTAATGCCTCGGTCAACAGTTCGGTCGGCCCGACTGACATCGGCAGGCCCTGAATGGCAAAAGGTTTGATATCGACTTTGCGATCGCGTCCGGCAACCTGCTGTAATCGGACACCCACCAGCACCCGCTGATGACGGGAGTTGATCACATCCAGCACCGAGTAACATACCCCGGCCTTCAGTTTACCGTGCAGACCTTTATCGCGGGAACCGCTGGTGGCCCCGGCTTCGGTGGTGTTACGGAAATGCAGCAGCGTAAGATCCGGGATCAGCGCCGTGACGAAAGCCGCCATGGTTGTGGATTTACCGGCCCCGTTACCCCCGGATAAGGTGGTGACCAGTTCATCAAGGTCAAAAGTACGGGCAAAAAAGCCGTTCCAGTTAATCAGCGTTAGCGAACGAAACTTACCGCGTTCTAACATTATTCTTCCTCTCCGCTATCAGACTGACTTTCTTCGGCTTCATCATTCAGCTGCAAATGATTTTCAATCGGCATCGCTTCACCGTCACGAATCATTCGCAATTGGGCTTCGCGCGGGTCGTCGCCGCTGCGCACGTCGGCACCAAAGCGGAAAACGGATTCCGTAATGCGAAACTTGCTGCTGTCATGACCCATAAACCACACCATTCCCAGACGGCGCAGGCGGTTAAGCGACGAGCGCACTTTTTCCTGAAGTTTTTGTCGGTCAACGTCAGAACCGGTAGAACGGTTGTTGACCAGCTTCAGCAGCTTGCTCTCTTCTGCCAGGGTGAGCAGTTCATCGTACAGCTCCTGCTGGGTGAAAATGCCTTCGTTAGCCAGCCGTTCCGGGCTGAGATAGAGGTAACAGAGGATTTTACCCACCAACATATCCAGTTCGGAAAGGACCGAACGCGGGATAAGCGTAGTAGAACGCGGACGCAGGTAGAAGAATCCTTCCGGCGCGCGGATCAGCTCTACGTTATAGCGGGCGTAAAACTCTTCCAGATACTCCTGGAAATCCATCAGGAAGGCATGGTTATCCAGCTCGTCAAGACCAATATGGCGACCCGAACGTAGCGCGCTATCCAGCGCCGGAAAAAGCGGGTTGGCCAGAGCCTGTGCCATTTTAACTGGCATCATTTGTTCAATATTTGTCAATGACATGCGCCTGTACCTTGGCTCCGTAATCATTAATTGGCTGCCATTGTGCTTGCAGCCCACTGAAATCTGCTTGTGCAACGCCCAGGCGCACGGCCTGGTCCACAACAATACGCGCCACGTCAAAATGGCGCGCGCGCGGATACTGCGCCAGATACTCGCGCGCAACCAGGCCAAGATCCAACGGCAGGTTTCTGGATTTATAGACTTCCAGCTGCTGTTCAATCATGGCGGCAAGCTGCTCGCGGATCTCGTTAAACTCTTCAAACTCAAGATCTGCCGGAAGCTCACCGGTGACCTCTTCATCACGCAGCGTCATCTCTTCGTCACGCATATCGAGCAGACGGTCGGCGCTGGCGTAGGTCAGCGCCCAGGGGGCATCCAGATAGGTTTGCACCGACTGACGCAGCCGCTGGGCAAAGACGCGGTTTTTATCCATATCAATCGCGGTACGGATAAATTTATGCACGTGACGGTCGTAACCGATCCACAGGTCAATCGCCTGTTGTCCCCAGCTGACGATGCGGTCCAGCTTACTTTGCAGATCGAACACCAGCCGATCGACAAAATTCAGATCGTCACGAGGCAGAATGGCATCCTGAATGAGCAGCAGGTTAGCCTGAAGCTTATCGCCTGCCGCATCCAGTGTATCCTGCAACTCACGCAGCGTACCGGAGGTTTCAGAGAGCAACAGTTCGCAGCTGGAGATCGCTGCCCGCCAGTCTTTGTTCAGCAGTTGGGCGATGTCGTCTTTGACCGACTGTTGCTGTTCATCCATCAAACGCTGGGTGAGATCGATGCTGTCAAAAATCTCCGCCACCGAATATTTCAGTGGGGCATAAACGTTGCGGTGCCAGTGGAACTCATCTCCCCCTTCGACGGCGGCATCGGCGGCGCGTTTTAATTCGCCGGCCACAATCGATAGCTGCATGGACAGCCGCAGGGTGGAAAATTCACGCTGGCGAATATAGTAGTCGGTGATGCCAATTCCCAGCGGCGTCAGGCGGTAAATGGCGTTGCCTTCCGCTTGTTCACTGGTAAAGCGGTTCAGCAGACGTTGACGCACCATATCATTGATGGCGTTATTCGCGCGCACGCCAATGGTTTCGCTGGTTTGCTCAAACGCATCGCTGACGTGACGGAAAGCGTCGATAAGAACGCCCTCCGTCATTTCGCCCTCCAGCCGTTCGCTGTTTAACGTGGCGACAGCCAGCAAAAATGAGAGCCTGTCGACCGGCAACTGAATGGAGAAATCATTTTTTCTGGCCCAGGCAACCAGTTCGGGGACTGTCTGGGAAAATTCACTCATCGGTTATCCTTGCATCTTCCTGCGGTTTACGCGCAGTGACGTGAATGTAACGGCCCAGGCTAATATAGGGTTCCTGACGGCAATAGCGCGTTTCTAATGCCAGCAGCGCGGCGTAGCAATCATGCTGCTGATGTTTTTCGCGCAAATAATCATGAAATACCCGTACGCCGGTTTTCCCGGTAATCTGCCACCCTGCTTCTTCCAGCCAGCCGTAGACCTGCTGCGGATCGCGCGGATAGTCCGGCGAGAGGGTTCGCTTTTTCTTTTTCGGCATTCCCGCCTGCACGTAGTCAAAATTCCCGGCCACCATATTGTGCATCAAAAAACCGTTGGCGTTATAGAACATCAGCGACAGCGCACCGCCGGGACGTAACACCGACCATAACGTTTGCAACATGCGCTGCGGTTCGGCGATCCACTCAAGCACCGCGTGAAACAATATCAGATCAACCGGCGATTCCAAATGCTGAGCGATCTCCTGAGCGGGGCATTGTACAAAATGCATGTTGTCGCTCACACCTTTATCCGCCGCCGCCAGTTTCGCACGCGCGATCATCTCAGCGGAAAGATCGCATAACGTTACGTGATGCCCACGTTCCGCCATTTTAATCGCCGTCTGCCCCTCCCCGCCGCCCGCATCAAGGATGCGCAGCGGACGGTCGCCATATGATGCGAGCAGACTATCGAGATCCTGCCACAGGATCGCCTGACGCAGTTGGCCCTTGGTGGTGCCATAAATATTGCGGGCAAACTTTTCCGCAATGTCATCGAAATTGCGATCCTGCATAACTTCACTCCGCGATCCTGTCAAAGGCGCTATTTTGTCACAGCCGGGCAGAGAATGAAGCAATCTGGTGTAATATCCCGGACAAAGCAAGGTTGTATGGTTAAAAAAGGAGCCACGAAGGATGCTTTTTACGCTAAAAAAGTTCATCGGCGGGATGATGCTGCCCCTGCCTCTGTTACTTTTATTGATTGGCTGCGGCGTGCTGCTGGTCTGGTTCAGTCGTTTTCAAAAAACCGGCAAATCATTTATTACCCTCGGCTGGCTGGTGCTCCTGCTGCTGAGTCTGCAACCCGTAGCAGACAGTTTACTCCGTCCGATTGAAAATAAATACGCCACCTGGCACGGCCGCGAGCAGGCTCAGTACGTGGTGGTATTGGGTGGCGGGTATACGTGGAATCCGCAGTGGGCCCCGAGTTCAAATCTGATTAACAATAGTTTGCCGCGGCTGAATGAGGGAATACGGTTATGGCGTGCGAATCAGGGATCAAAGCTGATTTTTACCGGGGGCGTCGCGGTGAGTAATAATGTCAGTACCGCTGAGGTTGGGGCCAGAGTCGCCGAAAGCCTTGGCGTACCGCGCAGCGACATTATTACCCTCGACCAACCGAAAGATACGGAAGAAGAAGCCGCTGCGGTTAAAAAGGCCATCGGTGATGCGCCTTTCCTGCTGGTAACGTCCGCCTCGCATCTGCCGCGCGCGATGATTTTCTTTGAGCACGTCGGTCTGCATCCGCTTCCCGCCCCCGCGAATCAGCTGGCGATTGATTCACCGCTTAATCCCTGGGAGCGGGCGATCCCTTCCCCGGTGTGGCTGGGCCACAGCGACCGCGTCGCGTATGAAACCCTGGGCCGTGTCTGGCAATGGTTAAAAGGCGCGTCAGGTGAGCCAGGGCACGAGTGATTTTGCCGCCAGATCGAACCGGGCGCGGTCAAAGCGTCCGGTATTCACCAGCTGCGCCACTTCATCCCACAACAGATAGAGCCAGCGCCGCCAGAGAAAGGCTTCCGCTACCGGCGCACGTTGCAGGTAATGCCACAGCAGATCTTCTGCCAGCCGGTTATCCGCCAGGCGAAACAGCTCATACTCTCGCGGAGCCCACAGCATGATGCCCGGCCCGACCATCGCCAGCAGTTGATCGGTACGCGCATCTTTAAGCATGCTCATCAACGTCAGATTACCGTGTACCAGCACGCAGTTGTCGTTAAAGCCTTCAAACAGCGACGGCAGGCATTCGCGGGCGCGAAACAGCAGCCGCTTATCCTGCATGGTTAACCCGGTATTATTATAAAGATTGAGCGTGCTCCAGAGCATTTCGACCCGCTGGCGATACCACTGCGGCCACAGGTTTTCCTGGGTATTATCCACCATCCCTACGCAGCCACGGCTATCCTGACGATGCCACGCCAGCAGACCCTCGACGATTTGATCTTTCAGTTGCTCCCAGCGCTGGGGGGTACGCGCGGGCGCTTCCACCGGCACGCCACGTAACCGTTCAATCAGTAAGACATCCGGCCCCGGATGCTCTTCATGGGTAAGTACCCCATAGACCACGGGCATTCTTACCGTGCCGCTACGCGCCAGCATGGATACCTTCCAGGCAAGCTGTCTGGCAAGGCCCGGCGTGGTGAAGCTTTTCGCCATCAACGGCATAGGGTTGCCCTGCGAATCGTATAACGACCACAGCGAAGAGTCGGCTTTCTCATTGACGCATTCCAGCCGACTGAGTTTTTCACCTAACAGGTGGCTTAATTCGGCACGCAATTGTTCCATCACGGATAACCCTTATGAATGTTACTGATTTCATAATGAGCGCCTGAAGGCAGGATGTCACCGGGTAAGATCAAAGGTGCTACAGAAAAGTTGAAAAATAACGAAAATTATTCTCCCTTCCGGCTGGAAGGGAGACGGGGATCAGCGCATTTCTGCACGCACGCGTTCCAGATCTTCTGGCGTATCCACACCGGTGCCAGGTACTTGTTGGGCAACAGCAACATGGATTTTTTCGCCGTACCACAGCACGCGAAGCTGCTCCAGCATTTCGATTTGCTCAAGCGGGCTGGGTGCCCAACTAACATAGCGGCGGATAAAACCGGCACGGTAGGCATAAATGCCAATATGGCGCAGCAGCGTATCGCCAATGGCCTCGCGCGAGTGAGCAAAACGATCGCGATCCCAGGGAATAGTGGCGCGAGAAAAATAGAGGGCATAGCCCTGTTCATTCATCACCACTTTAACCGCGTTCGGGTTGAAAGCCTCTTCGGCATTGTGGATCGGCACCGCCAGCGTCGCCATGCCCGCCTCACACGCGGCAATATTTTCTGCCACCTGACGCACAATCGCCGAAGGGATCATCGGCTCGTCACCCTGAATATTGACGATAATGGTGTCATCGCTGAAAGCGCACTTCTCCACCACTTCCGCCAGCCTTTCGGTGCCGGACTGATGATCGGCACGCGTCATGCAGACTTCGCCCCCGGCCGCTTCTACGGCGCTGGCCACGTCTGGGTGATCGGTCGCCACGATAATCCGCGCCGCGCCGGATTCGCGTGCGCGATCCAGCACGTGCAGGATCATTGGTTTGCCGTTGATATCCTGGAGAGGTTTACCCGGCAGACGGGTCGAGGCGTAACGCGCCGGAATAATAACCACGAAGCTCATGGACGGCTCTCTTCAGCATTGAGCTGACGGGCTTCGGTTTCCAGCAGCACCGGAATACCTTCACGCAGCGGAAACGCCAGGTGATCGGCTTTACAGATAAGCTCCTGTTTATCCTGGCTATAATATAGCTTGCCGTTACAGACCGGGCAGGCAATGATTTCAAGCAAACGATGATCCATAATTCCTCCTGATGGACCGAAAAGGTCCGGTTGCAACCTATCATAATGGCATATCAGGCTACGTCAATTTCCCAGCCGCTGCGCTGATGCGTAAAGAGCGTTTCGGGCAGGAAACCGGCCTGAATACGCGATGCGCCCTGCCAGCGGGCAAAATCGTCGATGGCGGACTGTAGCCCTTGCTCAAGCGTACGGCTGACGCTCTCACCCGCTTCCAGCCATAGCGAGATGATCTCCAGCACGCCCGCTTTACGGTGCATTTTACAGTCCATGCGCCCTACCAGCCCTCCCCGGTGCAGCAGCGGCAGTACAAAGTAGCCGTATTTACGTTTCGGAGCAGGCGTATAGCACTCCAGCCGATAGCTAAAGTTGAAAAGCTGTTCAGCGCGTTTACGATCCCAGACAACGGGATCAAATGGCGAGAGCACCGCGCTATGCGTGGCGTTAAGTTTGCCCTCCTGCGCCGCAGGCAGCAAAGGCAGAAGATCCGTGTGCAGCCATAGCTGTCCCAGCGTTTCAACCTCAACGGGGACAATCTGATTTTGTTCCTGCCAGCGTGCCAGTAATACAGCGCTCTTTGGCTGGCGCAATCGGTAATAGTCCGCCAGCCATTGAGGGCGAAAAATCCCCAGACTGCGGGCACTGTTTAACAGCATCACCTCTTCCGCCGCTTCCTGGCTGAGCGCATCGCGCGTGTCATTCCACTCCGGTAATACCCGGCTGGTGAGATCGTAAACCCGCTGAAAGTTGCGCCGCTCTACCACCATCACTTTTCCGGCGGTAAATAATCCCTCCAGATGACGCTTATGCGGCTTCCACTCCCACCATCCACTTGAACCTTTTGCTGAATGGGCAAAATCCGCTGAGCGTACCGGACCCTGCTCGCGGATATGCGCCATTAGCTGTTCAATTTCCTCGACGTTCTCTTCCATCCACGTCTGACGATATTTCCATCCCATATTTTCCGGGGCCAGCATCCGGTGGCGTACCAGCGAAAAATCACTGCGGGGCAGGAAACAGGCTTCATGCGCCCAGTACTCCATTAGTTCACCGCGACTTAACGCCTCGTCCAGCCAGGACTGCGGATAATTCCCCAGACGGCTGAACAGCACCAGATACGGGCTACGGGCAACAATGTTAATGGTGTCAATTTGCAGGAGCGACATCTGGCGGATAGTGCGCAGGATGTCATCAGGTTGAGCGCGGCGTCGGGGCTTTTTAAGCAGCCCCTGCGCAGCAAGATGAAGACAACGCGCGGCATGTAGAGAGAGCATTTATTTCCTCATCATCGATCCCGGCGTTTGCAGCAGGAGGCTAACGCTGCGCCAGAAGAGTAAGTTTCGCCAGCAGTCGTTGCGCGCCATCGCCCTGGAGTTCGGCATTGACCGGTAAGTACCACCAGTTATCCTGAGCAAAGGCCCGGCATTTGACCGCGTCTTTCTCGGTCATGAGCAGGGTCTCTCCTGGTTGGGTCATCGCCTGTACATCGGCCTGGAGCAGTGCCTGATGATCGGCCAGCGCGACGGTTTTGACTGGTCGCACGCCGCCCTTTTCCAGGGTGGTAAAAAAACGCGGCGGATGACCAATACCGGCCATTGCCACCACATTCGGCAGCGTGGACATCTCGCAGCGTTCACCGGTTAGCAAATTTACCGCCTGTCCCGGGCGCAGAGTCATGGGAATTTCACCCGGCGCAGGCTCGCCGCCGTTGGTAATTACCGCATCGACCGTTTGCAACCGTGACGCACGCTCGCGCATGGGTCCGGCAGGAAGCCACCAGCCGTTACCAAAACGGCGTACGCCATCCACCACCACAATTTCTACGTCACGTGCCAGACGATAATGTTGCAGGCCGTCATCGGTAATAATGAGCTGTAAATCGTGCTCTGCCAGCAGTGCGCGAACGGCGTCAGCCCGCACTGGCGAAACGGCGACAGGCGCACCGGTGCGCTGCCAGATAAGCACAGGTTCATCACCTGCGCTGGCAGGCGTTGTGCTAGCGTCGAGAAGCAGAGGATAGCGGTCCGCCTTGCCACCGTAGCCGCGAGACACCACACCAACGCGGATACCGCGCTGCTGGAGTTGCTCAACCAGCCAGATGGCTACGGGAGTTTTGCCGTTACCTCCGGCGGTCAGATTTCCCACCACCACCACCGGGACCGGTGCCCGCCACGGTTTTTTCAGACCGAGGCGGTAGCTCAGACGGATAAGGCCGCTCACCAGCCCATAAAGCCAGGAAAGCGGCAGCAATAGCCGCCAGAGCGGAGATTCACCGGACCAGATACGGGCGATCATTGACCGAACTGCATCTTATGTAGCTGCGAGTAAACCCCACGCAGTTCCAGCAGATCGTGATGGTTTCCGCGTTCAACAATGCGGCCATCTTCAACCACCACAATTTCATCGGCCTGTTCAATAGTTGACAGGCGATGCGCAATCACAAGCGATGTGCGGTTCTTCTGCAACTCATCCAGAGCGGACTGGATCGCCCGTTCAGATTCGGTATCCAGCGCGGAGGTAGCTTCATCAAGGATCAGGATCGGACTGTCGCGCAGCAGCGCACGGGCAATCGCGATACGCTGACGCTGACCACCAGAGAGCATCACGCCGTTTTCACCAATAATGGTGTCGAGGCCGTTATCCATTTTGTTGATAAAATCCATCGCATACGCCATACGGGCGGCTTCTTCGATCTGCTCACGGCTGTATACGTCGGTGCGCGCATAGGCAATGTTGTTGGCAACCGTATCGTTAAACAGATGCACGTTCTGCGACACCAGTGCGACCTGATTACGCAGCGACGAGAGCGTGTATTCCCGCAGGTCATGACCATCAAGCAGGATCTGCCCTTCATCAACGTCATAAAAGCGTGTGATCAAACTGGCAATGGTTGACTTACCGGAACCAGAACGGCCGACGAGCGCGACCGTTTTGCCTTCAGGGATCGTCAGATCGATATTGCGCAGCGCCGGGACTTCACGTCCTGTGTAGGTGAAGGTGACGTTGCGAAATTCCAGGTTGCCTTTCGCGCGTTCAACGGCAAAGGTGCCCTGGTCTTTTTCCTGCTCGGAGTCGAGAATGGAAAACAGCGTCTGGCAGGCGGCCATCCCGCGCTGGAACTGGGCGTTAACGTTGGTCAGTGATTTTAACGGACGCATCAGCGCGATCATTGACGAGAATACCACGGTGATGGTACCGGCAGTCAGGGTCTCCATTACGCTGGGAAAACTGGCCGCATACAGCACAAAGGCCAGCGCCAGGGAGGCAATCAGCTGGATAATCGGGTCTGAAATGGAAGAGGCAGAGACCATCTTCATTCCCTGTAAGCGCATCTTGTTGCTGACTTTATCGAAACGCTTCGTTTCGACGGCCTGACCACCAAAAATCAGCACCTCTTTGTGCCCTTTCAGCATCTGCTCTGCGCTGGTGGTGACCTGCCCCATGGTATTCTGCATATTCTTACTGATGCTGCGAAAACGTTTGGAGACCAGTCGAATCGCAAATGAGACAATGGGTGCGAGGACGATCAGGATCACCGACAATTGCCAGCTGTAGTAGAACATCATAATAAACAGGCCGATAATCGACGCCCCTTCACGCACCACGGTAATGAGCGCACTGGAAGAGGAGGAGGCAACCTGCTCTGAATCATAGGTAATGCGAGACAGCAGTGTCCCGGTGGACTGCTTGTCAAAAAAGGAAACCGGCATCCCCATCATATGGCTGAACAGGCGGCGACGCATGGTCATCACCACTTTGCCAGACACCCATGAGATGCAATAGCTGGAGATGTAGCTGGTGATACCTCGCACAATCATCAGCCCAATCACTACCAGCGGCATCCATAGCAGCACCGAGCGATCTGTTTTACCAAAACCATCATCCAGTAATGGTTTAAGGAGCGATAACATGAAGGTATCGCTGGCTGCGTTGAGGATTAACGCAATTGCCGCCACGATTAGACCCGGCTTGAAAGGGGCAATAATCGGCCAAAGTCGGCGGAAGGTCTGCCACGTAGAGAGATCTTTATCGTTATGCATTCAAAAAACCAGCATTTGTTGAAATAGCCGCATATTCTACCCGTTATCTGCGGGCGCGCCAAACCACTGATGATACCAGCGGGGCAAAATTTGCTCCCGCAGGCTGCTGATTTGCCACCCATCATTGGAAAAAGTGACCGTAATTTGCCCCTGATGAGGGGTATCAAGCCATTGATATCCCTGCTGCCGGTAGCGTTTCACTACTTTTGGCGACGGAAAATGCCATGCGTTGTAACGCGAGGCGGATGCCAGCGCCGCTTTTCCGTTCACCCGCTGTATCAGCGCGATCCCCGATGAGGTATTGCTGCCGTGATGGGGTACCTGAATAATGGTAGACGCCAGATGCTGCCAGTAGTGGCTAAGCATAGCGAGTTCCGCTGGCGTTTCGATATCGCCGGTTAATAAAATACTGTGCTGGCCATCATCAACGTTTACCACGCAGGAGCGGTTGTTACCCTGCGTTTTATTATTCTTTAACGGCCAGTGAGCACTGAAGGTTAGCCCTTCCCACTGCCAGCGTTCCCCCCGAAAACAAGGCAGGTGCCCTTCCCACTTTAGCGGGCTACGGATCCATGCCTCAGGCCACGCCTGATGAATGGCGTTGAGCCCGCCGCGATGATCGAGATGCTCATGGCTAATGATGATGCCTTCGGGTCGCAGGTGATGCCAGCGCAGCCAGGGGATAATCAGCTGTTGCCCGGAATCACCACCGGGCCACGCCAGACCGGTATCATATAAAATGGCTTTGCCGTGACGTTCAATGACCATACCCAGCCCCTGCCCGACATCGAGCATATGTACCGCCCATACGTCCTTTCGCACCTGCCGCCATAGCGGAAAGGTCAGTACCACCAACAGGACCAGTGTCACGGCGTTAATGGCGCGCCAGGCCCGACAACGCCAGAGTACCAGCGCTATCCACGGCATCACAATAATGCCCTGCCAGCGTTCGTCTACATCCAGCCAGCCATCGGGCAATTGCCGCAACAGGTAAAACAGTAGCGCCAGTAGCCGATCCGCCAGGTACCAGATCCCCTGTTCGAATAACTGAGGTCCGGTCAGGTGCAGCAGCATTCCTGCCAGGATCAGCGGCACAATCACGAAGGTGACCAGCGGGACCGCCACCAGGTTTGCCAGCAGCGACGTCATGCTGATGCCGTGAAACAGCAGCACCTGGAGCGGTAACAGCAATATCATTAGCCCCAGTTGAAGATGGATCAATCGAACAAGCTGACGCAGCGGCGTCCGCATTTTCCACGCTGGCAAAGGCACCCACTGGTACCAGAAAATCAGCGCTGCCACGGCGAACGCCGAGAGCCACAGGCTTTGTGACAGCACGGCCAGTGGATCGCAGAACAGAATGGCGGCAATACAGCACAGCCAGATGTCCCATGACGACCATTGACGCCCGCTTAAACGCAGACCATACCATATTCCCAGCGCCACAATGGTTCGTAGCGCAGGCGGCTGTAATCCCGTGAGCCATGCGTAACCTGTTGCACAAAGGAAGCCAAAAATTAATGGCGTTCGCCAGCTAATCAGACGGCATGGCAAGAAAAATTGCAGGCCGCGAATCAACAGCCAGCCGAGCGACGCGCCGAGAGCGATGTGCAGACCCGAGATCGCCATCAGATGCAGGGTGCCGGTCTGCTGCATCAATTTTTTGACCTCAGTGGATACCGCCAGACGCTCACCTAAGCCCAGACCTAAGATCACCCCCTGCCAGTGATAATCGGTCAGCGTCGCAGAGAGTGAAGCCAGATAGCGCGCCCGTAAACTACAGCGGGCATCCAGCGCTTTTGCCTCAATAAAACGACCGGTTAGTGGGTTATGTCGCGCAAATGCGCTGCGCTGGGTATCAAATCCACCGTCGTTTAGCTCGCCGTGAACGGCCCTTGCGCGAATGGTCATCGCCCAACGCTGCCCGGCGCAGCCCGCCTCGGGTAAATAATTGCCGTAAAGGGTAATGCCCGGTGCCGGGAACAGGCGTTTTCCGTCATAGCGCGTTATTACGCCCTGATGCGTCGTTGCCCCATCGGTCGCGGTAAGGGTGATTTCTACAGGCTGATTTTTGCCGGTAAGATGCTGTGCAGGCCATACTATCTGATGCGCAGCCAGGATACCCCAGCAGAAAAACAGACCTGTTAACCCGGTAATCTGAAGGGCTCGTGGACGGCACCATGCCAGCAGCATCGCGATAATAACGATAGTTTCTGTACAGCCCATCCCCGGCAGTTTCGGCAGCCAGATTAACGGGGCGAGACCTGCAATCACACAGATCGCCAGTTGTGGCAAACGCATAGACACCTTCCTGTTACGGAGAGTGTCGCGCTACGTCATGAGGTTGTCCGCAGGGATTTGCCTGGTTTGCGGCAAGCTTTGTGAGGAATCGGCAGGATTGCTGCAATGTGCAGGCAATGTTGCGAGGAGCATTCCATTTTTCATCAGGAGACAGAGATGAAAAAAGCACCCGCAGGTGCTTTTTTTCGTGTTCAATTTCCGGCGATAAATCAATCGCCTTCATAAATATTGGCGCGGTCGCGTAGTTCTTTACCCGGTTTAAAGTGTGGAACGTATTTACCTTCCAAATCCACTTTGTCACCTGTTTTTGGGTTACGCCCGGTGCGAGGAGCTCGGTAATGCAAAGAAAAGCTGCCGAAACCGCGGATTTCAATACGCTCCCCAACGGCAAGGGTAGAGGCCATATGTTCCAGCATCTCTTTCACGGCATCTTCAACCGCTTTTGCCGGGATATGCGATTGCTGGCTTGCAAGTCTTTCGATTAACTCTGACTTGGTCATGATTCCTCCGGTTTCCTTAATGGCCATATTCGCTAACAGCTTGAACAAGGGCGGCCGTAGCCGCCCTTTGTGCTTGATTACAGAACGAAAACTGTAATCTGTCAAGTTACTCATCATCCTTCTTCAAGGATTGAGAGTATTACTCGCCTTTAGCTGCTTTGAATGCTTCAGCCATTGCGTTAGAGAAGTTGCCTTCTTCCTGTTTGTTGTTAACAGTAGCAATTGCATCTTTCTCGTCAGCTTCGTCTTTCGCACGAACAGACAGGCTTACAACACGGTTTTTACGGTCAACGCCAGTGAATTTAGCTTCAACGTCGTCGCCTACGCTCAGAACCAGAGTTGCATCTTCAATGCGGTCACGGGATGCTTCAGAAGCACGCAGGTAACCTTCAACGCCGTCAGCCAGTTCTACGGTTGCGCCTTTAGCGTCAACTGCAGTGACTTTACCGTTTACGATTGCGCCTTTCTTGTTCACAGCAACGTAGTTGTTGAACGGATCTTCTGCGAGCTGTTTAACGCCCAGGGAGATACGTTCACGTTCTGCGTCAACCTGGAGAACAACGGCAGCGATTTCGTCGCCTTTTTTGTATTCACGAACGGCTTCTTCGCCTGCAACGTTCCAGGAGATGTCAGACAGGTGAACCAGACCGTCGATGCCACCGTCCAGGCCGATGAAGATACCGAAGTCAGTGATTGACTTGATTTTACCTTCAACGCGATCGCCCTTGTTGTGGGTTTCAGCAAACAGCTGCCACGGGTTAGATTTGCACTGTTTCAGACCCAGGGAGATACGACGACGTTCTTCGTCGATATCCAGAACCATCACTTCCACTACGTCGCCAACGTTAACAACTTTGGACGGGTGGATGTTTTTGTTGGTCCAGTCCATTTCGGAAACGTGAACCAGGCCTTCAACGCCTTCTTCGATTTCAACGAAGCAGCCGTAGTCGGTCAGGTTGGTTACGCGACCGGTCAGTTTGGTACCTTCCGGATAACGTTTAGCGATAGCAACCCACGGATCTTCGCCCAGCTGTTTCAGACCCAGAGATACACGAGTACGCTCACGGTCGAATTTCAGGACTTTAACGTTGATTTCGTCACCAACGTTCACGATTTCGCTCGGATGCTTAACGCGTTTCCAGGCCATATCAGTGATATGCAGCAGGCCGTCAACGCCGCCCAGATCAACGAATGCACCGTAGTCAGTGAGGTTCTTAACGATACCTTTAACTTCCATGCCTTCCTGGAGGTTTTCCAGCAGCTGATCGCGCTCTGCGCTGTTTTCGGATTCGATAACGGCACGACGTGATACGACCACGTTGTTACGTTTCTGGTCCAGCTTGATTACTTTGAATTCAAGCTCTTTGCCTTCCAGGTGCAGGGTATCGCGAACTGGACGAACGTCTACCAGTGAACCCGGCAGGAACGCACGAATACCGTTCAGCTCAACAGTGAAGCCACCTTTAACTTTGCCGTTGATGACACCGACTACAGTTTCAGCTTCTTCGTAAGCTTTTTCCAGCGTGATCCAAGCTTCGTGACGTTTAGCTTTCTCACGGGACAGCAGGGTTTCACCGAAGCCGTCTTCTACTGCATCCAGAGCAACGTCAACTTCGTCACCAACCTGGATTTCCAGCTCGCCCTGGGCGTTTTTGAACTGCTCTGCCGGAATGGCGGACTCAGATTTCAGACCGGCGTCAACCAGTACGACGTCTTTGTCGATAGCAACAACAACACCACGAACGATGGAACCCGGGCGGGTTTCGATTGTTTTTAAGGATTCTTCAAATAGTTGAGCAAAAGATTCAGTCATGTTTAATCTTCAGGTTTCATATTAACGTCCATCTGACTCCGTGCCGGATGGGGTTGTTTCACATACCCGCTAACACTCCATTGCTGCGGGGGTACTACTAATTCGGACGCATTTAAGCGAGGGCCAACTTTTGGCGCGCGTATTGTAACGCTTTTTCAATCACTTGCTCAATGCTTAAACTGGTGGAATCCAGAACTAAAGCATCGGCAGCGGGAACCAGCGGCGCTACAGCGCGATTACGATCGCGATCGTCGCGTTCTTTAATCTCGGCCAAAAGGCGTTCAAAGTTAACACTAAAGCCACTTTCCTGCAACTGTAGCATACGGCGATGCGCGCGTTTTTCCGAGGAAGCATCAAGGAAAATTTTCACCGGTGCTTCGGGGAACACCACGGTTCCCATATCGCGGCCATCGGCAATTAGTCCGGGAGACTCACGGAAAGCACGCTGACGACGTAAAAGCGCTTCGCGTACCCGAGGGAAAGCAGCGACTTGTGATGCCGCACTTGCCACGTCCTGCGTGCGAATTTCACCACTGACGTCTTCCCCTTCAAGGATCACCTCCAGCGTGCCGTCAGTCGAAACAAAACGCACATCCAGATGCGTGGCCAGCGGCACCAGCGCATCTTCGCAGGCAACATCAACGTGATGGTGCAATGCCGCCAGCGCCAGCACACGATAGATCGCGCCTGAATCCAGAAGATGCCACTGCAACGCTTCCGCCATCGCCTTGCATAAGGTGCCTTTACCCGCGCCGCTTGGGCCATCAATGGTAATAACCGGGGCAATTGCCGTCATCTTTTTCTCCTTAAACAGGCATACCGTCAACATAAACGCCGCGCATTATACGCGTGTCCGCGCCTGAGAGTTACCTTTGCATGCAAATTGCAGAATATTGAACGTAAAATGAGAGACGCCTGGCGAATTATAGCGGGTTAAGCGGGCTGGCGTGGTGCCAGCCCAGAAATGACACAGGTTTACTTTTTATCCTGTGCGATATGCTGCGCGCGTTCCGCTGACGGTGGGTGAGAGTCAAAGAGCGATTTGGTATGACCGGCGTCAAGACTTGCCAGTTTATCAAAGCTGCCGACCAGTCCCTGCGTCTTAATGCCACGTTTTTTCAGCAGATCGTAGGAGAAGTCATCTGCTTCAGACTCTTTAGCGCGGGAGAACTTAGCGTTGATAGCTCCCTCAGTAATATCACCAAGCTGAGATTTAGAGAGCTGAGCTGCTACGCCGCTGGTGGCGGAGATAGCATCACGCGCCGCAACGGTGGCATAGGCTGCTTTCATTTCCTGCAAAGAGTGGCCCAGCGCTACGTGTCCCAGTTCATGTCCCAGAACGGCTTCCACTTCGTTGTCGTTCATCATGTCCATCAGACCGCTATAGACGCGAACGCAGCCGTTAGCCATCGCCCACGCGTTCACGTCGCTGGTCATATAAACTTTGTAGTTTACCGGCGTGCCGTCGATGTTATTGCCCAGCGCTTTGGCGATTTTCGCCAGGCGTTTGCTGTACTTGCTGGAAGAACCCGCCAGCTGATTCTGGCTGTCCATCTCTTTACAGCCCTGATCGGCGATGGATTTTGCATCGGCATCGCTGAGCGTCACGGCTTTATAGGCTGACAGACCCGAGCTGGCAAGCATGTTGCCATCTACACCATTTTTACAGCCGGCCAGCATAAGCGTTGACAGCGTGAGCGCCAGCAATAGCTTTTTATTCTTCATAGTAATCTTCCGTTGATATTTATAACAATCGCCCTAAAACGATATGAAATTCATCAACGAAAATAGCATTACCCGTAAGAGCAAAAAAGTTTGAAAACGGACATAACAGCGCCGACGACGTGTCGGCGCTCAGGAGGATTTATTGCGGGGTACTGACGCGGGCAAGCTGCTCGAAGTAGTCAGGAAAGGTTTTGGCGGTGCATTTCGGATCGAGAATCGTCACCGGCGTATCTGACAGGGCCACCAGCGAGAAACACATCGCCATTCGGTGATCGTTATAAGTGCCGATTTCAGCAAAATGCAGCTGCGCGGGCGGAGTGATACGGATGTAATCCTCGCCCTCTTCCACTTCCGCCCCGACTTTACGCAATTCGGTCGCCATCGCGAACAGGCGATCGGTCTCTTTCACCCGCCAGTTATAGATGTTGCGCAGCGTCGTCGTGCCGCGGGCAAAGAGTGCCGTTGTGGCAATGGTCATCGCCGCATCGGGAATATGGTTCATATCCATATCAATGGCGTGTAATTCACGGTGAGTACAACTGATGAAGTCATCGCCCCAGTCGATTACCGCACCCATTTTTTCCAGCACGTCGGCAAAGCGAATATCACCCTGGACACTGTGACGGCCGATGCCGGTCACTTTGATCGTGCCGCCTTTTATTGCCGCCGCCGCGAGGAAATACGAGGCAGAGGAGGCATCGCCTTCCACGAGGTACTCACCCGGTGAACGATACGTCTGACCGCCACGCACAACAAAGCGCTGATAGCGTTGGTTTTCTATCTCAACGCCAAAGGCTTCCATCAGGTTCAGGGTGATATCAATGTAGGGTTTCGACACCAGGTCGCCCTTGATGGTGATGGTCGTATCCTGTGCGGCGAGCGGTGCGGTCATCAGTAACGCCGTCAGAAACTGGCTGGAAACGCTGCCGTCCACTTCTACATGACCGCCGGTAAAACCACCGCGCAGACGCAGCGGCGGATAATTCTCCTGCTCCAGATAAGTAATGTCTGCCCCGCCCTGACGCAGCGCATCGACCAGATGACCAATCGGTCGCTCTTTCATCCGTGGCTCGCCGGTCAGCACAACGTTTCCACTGCCCAGGCACAGCGCGGCGGCCAGCGGACGCATAGCGGTGCCCGCATTGCCGAGAAACAGTTCCAGATCGCCGTTCGCCTGTAAAGGACCCGCATTGCCGGTCACTTCGCAACGGGTACGGTCGGCGGAAAGGGTGTAATGAATGCCTAACGCACTCAGGGCGTTCAGCATATGGCGGACATCATCACTGTCCAGCAAATTCGTCAGCACCGTGGTGCCCTGGGCTAATGCAGCCAGCAGCAGCGCCCGGTTAGAGACACTTTTTGAACCAGGCAGATTGATAACACCGTCTACGCGCGCGATGGGTTGTAACGTCAGGGAATCCATGAAGCTTAACTCTCAGAAGCAAAAGCAAAATAAAGCCCCGCAGACAGGCTGCGGGGAAGAATGAAACGGGTAATTAACCGTGCCGACGTTCGAAGTCGGCCATAAAATCGGTCAGCGCTTTGACACCGGCTAACGGCATCGCGTTATAAATTGAGGCGCGCATGCCGCCGACGACGCGGTGTCCTTTCAGCGCATGCAGACCGGCCGCGAGAGACTCTTCAAGGAAGAGTTTGTCCAGCGCGCTGTCTGCCAGCTGAAACGGCACGTTCATGCGGGAACGGTTGGCTTTGGCGACGTCATTACGATAGAAATCGCTATGATCAATGGTGCCATACAGCAGATCGGCCTTTTGCTGGTTGATCTTATCCATCGCCGCCACGCCACCCTGCTCTTTCAGCCATTTGAAGACCAGGCCGGACAAATACCAGGCAAAGGTCGGCGGCGTGTTAAACATGGAGTCATTGTCATTGAGAATAGTGTAGTCAAGAATTGAGGGGCAAGACTGATGCGCTTTACCCAGCAGGTCTTCACGTACGATCACCAGCGTCAGCCCTGCCGGGCCGATATTTTTCTGCGCGCCAGCGTAGATCACGCCGAAACGGCTGACATCCAGCGGACGGGAAAGAATCGTCGAGGAGAAGTCGGCAGCGACCACGACGTCGTTACCAAAATCAGGAATTTCTTCGATGGCGATACCGTCAATAGTCTCGTTAGGACAGTAGTGCAGATAGGCTGCGTTGTCGGAAAGCTGCCAGTCGCGCATCGGTTTCACTGCGCGCAGTCCGTCAACCGTCACTTTGGCGTCAATCACGTTTGGCGTACAGTATTTGTTCGCTTCTTTAATCGCGCTCGCCGCCCAGTATCCCGCATCAACATAATCAGCGGTGGTTTTGTCACCCAGCAGGTTCAGCGGCACGCCGGCGAACTGACCGCGCCCACCACCGTGGCAGAACAGCACTTTGTAGTTTGAAGGAATGTTCAGCAGCTCGCGAAAATCCTTTTCTGCTTCTTCAGCGACCTGGATAAATTCCTTACCGCGGTGGCTGATTTCCATGACCGACGTTCCCAGACCATGCCAGTCGCACAGTTCCTGTTGCGCCAGTTTAAGCACTGCTTCCGGTATCATTGCCGGACCTGAACTAAAATTGAAGACCTGAGTCATTTCCCCTCACCACGCTGCTTAGATCTACCCACCGCAATGGGTATACGTTATTCCTGTGGATATCGGTTTTACCATTCAGTGACACGTGTCGCAACGGGTAATCAACCGCAGGGTAAAAATGTGTCCTTTATCACACAATATAATCTATCGTATTGACGAATAAAGGCCGACAAAACCGCTATCAGGTGATCCGCTTTGCCCGGCTGGCCTTTGACCACTCCGGATGCGCGCAACGGGGACAAAGCTGATGGTCACCCGCTTTCATTACATACACCGCGCTGCATTTATTACAGGCGTATTCGCCGTCATCCGGCACGGTGGTATAGCGCTCAATACCCGATGGCAGAATTGACAGCCCCGGTTTTACTTCATCATCAGAATAGTAATACACGCTTATCTGGCCGTTAGTTTCCATTATCGCCAGCTTAATTTGCCCGAGGTGCTCAACGCTACTGATCCGAAGCTCCATGAAAAACTCAAACTCGGTCATGTTAGCGGCATTGACTTTCTCCCATGCCAGCTGCCCCTCCTCAATAAAGATGACGGGCTTACCCTCCAGGAGATCTTCCAGTTTTTCACTGTGTGACATCAGCCACATCACCAGCCGGTACAAAAACGCCAGCGTAATGAAGACCATCAGCACCGGCAACAGCGGGACATCATCATAAAACGCCACGTCACCTGCGGCTGAACCCAGCGTCAGGATGATTAACACTTCAAACAGCGACATCTGACGCACGCCGCGCCGCCCGGTTATCTTAAGAAACAGGAATACCAGTACAAAGGTATACACACTACGCAGCGCCACTTCCCCAAGAAACTCAAACGGCACTTTATCCAGCGCCATACGTTGAAGATCGAATGCTTTCATTTTTTTATTCTCAAACAGCACGTTACTATCCATAAGCATAGCCAATACTTTTATTTCCGCGCCGCACGCCGGGAAGATAGCGCCGGTCAGCTAAAACCCGTATCATTGCGCGCTTTCCGTACGATAAAAGTGAATGTCATGACCCAAACCTTCATCCCCGGCAAAGACGCCGCTCTGGAAGATTCCATCGCTCGCTTCCAGCAAAAATTACAGGACCTCGGCTTCGATATTGAAGAGGCTTCCTGGCTGAATCCCGTCCCTAACGTCTGGTCTGTGCATATTCGCGATAAAGAATGCGCCCTGTGCTTCACTAACGGAAAAGGAGCTACCAAAAAAGCGGCGCTGGCCTCTGCGCTGGGTGAGTATTTCGAGCGCCTGTCAACGAACTACTTCTTCGCCGATTTCTGGCTGGGCGACACCATTGCCAATGGCCCGTTCGTGCATTATCCGAATGAAAAATGGTTCCCGCTGCCGGAAAACGACGAGCTGCCGGAAGGGATCCTCGATGCCCGTCTGCGCGCGTTTTACGATCCGGAAAACGATCTGAGCGCCGGGATGCTGATTGACCTGCAATCCGGTAATGAAGATCGCGGGATCTGCGCCCTGCCTTTCGCTCGTCAATCTGACAATCAGACCGTGTATATCCCGATGAACATCATCGGCAACCTGTACGTTTCCAACGGCATGTCTGCGGGTAATACGGCCAATGAAGCGCGCGTCCAGGGGCTGTCGGAAGTTTTTGAGCGTCATATCAAAAATCGCATTATCGCCGAATCGATCAGCCTGCCGGAGATCCCGGCCGAGGTGCTGGCTCGCTATCCAGGCGTGGTAGAGGCCATTGCGACGCTGGAAGCGGAAGGTTTCCCGATTTTCGCCTATGACGGTTCGCTGGGTGGTCAGTATCCGGTGATTTGCGTAGTACTGTTTAATCCGGCAAATGGCACCTGCTTTGCCTCTTTCGGCGCGCATCCTGATTTTGGCGTGGCGCTGGAGCGTACCGTCACTGAACTGTTACAGGGTCGGGGCCTGAAAGATCTTGATGTCTTCACGCCGCCCACCTTTGATGATGAAGAAGTGGCCGAGCATACCAATCTGGAAACTCACTTCATTGACTCCAGCGGCCTTATCTCCTGGGATCTGTTCAAGCAGGACGCTGATTATCCGTTTGTTGACTGGAGCTTTGCTGGCACCACTGAAGAAGAGTTCGCGACCCTGATGGCTATCTTCAGGAAAGAAGACAAAGAGGTCTACATCGCCGATTACGAACACCTCAGCGTCTACGCCTGCCGCATTATCGTACCGGGCATGTCTGACATCTATCCGGCGGAAGATTTATGGATGGCGAACAACAGCATGGGCAGCCATCTGCGCGACACGATTCTGGCGCTGCCGGACAGCAACTGGGATAAAGAAGATTATCTCAACCTGATCGCCCAGCTTGATGAAGAAGGCCATGATGATTTTACCCGCGTGCGCGAATTGTTGGGCCTGGCGACAGGCAGCAATAACGGCTGGTATACGCTGCGTATTGGCGAGCTTAAAGCGATGCTGGCGTTGGCCGGTGGCGACACCGAGCAGGCGCTGATCTGGACCGAATGGACCATGGAATTTAACGCCTCTGTTTTCAGCGCCGAGCGGGCTAACTACTACCGTTGCCTGCAAACGCTGTTGCTGCTGACCCAGGAAGATGAACGCGAGCCGTTGCAGTACCTGAACGCCTTTGTACGGATGTACGGTGCCGACGCGGTAGAAGCCGCCAGCGCCGCCTTAAGCGGTGAATCTGCATTCTACGGCTTGCAGGCGGTTGATAGCGATCTGGCCGCTTTCCCGGCTCATCAGTCACTGTTAAAAGCCTATGAGAAGCTACAGCGAGCGAAAGCGGCTTTCTGGTCACACCAGGGCTAAATAACCGCGCAAACCATAGGCTTACACCTGAGTCTGCGTTATATTACGGAGCGCATTTACCGCTCCGTTTTTTTATATTTTGCGTATTAAACTGAAAATGTAATGTTAAAGTTAAATATGAGTAAATTTTATTAAGTTTATCTTTTCCTTAATGTTACTTTATATTGTAAATACTCCATTTTAATTAACCGCATGCTGATGAGGTCATAAAAAAATTCAACACAATTTATAATTTTTAAAATTTATTTTTATTTGGATAATCAATACATTACCCCTAAATAGCTGTAAAACCATACACTATGAAGGCCTATAAGCCAGGCGAGATATGATCTACATCAAATTCTCTTCTATAATGCTTTGTTAGTATCTCGTCGCCGACTTAATAAAGAGAGAGTTAGTGTGAAAGCTGACAACCCTTTTGATCTAATACTTCCTGCAGCAATGGCCAAAGTGGCTGAAGAGGCGGGTGTCTACAAAGCAACGAAACAACCGATGACCACGTTTTTCCTGGCGATTACCGCAGGCGTTTTCATCTCCATTGCTTTTGTTTTCTACATCACTGCCACCACGGGTACTGCTTCCATGCCGTTTGGTATGGCAAAACTGGTAGGCGGCATCTGCTTTTCACTGGGCCTGATTCTTTGCGTTATCTGCGGGGCTGACCTGTTTACCTCAACGGTACTGATTGTCGTGGCGAAAGCCAGCGGTCGCATTACCTGGGGTCAACTGGGTCGCAACTGGCTGAACGTTTACGTCGGCAACCTGATCGGCGCACTGCTCTTTGTACTTTTAATGTGGCTTTCTGGCGAGTACATGACCGCCAACGGTGGCTGGGGGCTTAACGTTCTGCAAACCGCTGACCACAAAATGCATCACACTTTTATTGAGGCAGTTAGCCTCGGTATTCTGGCAAACCTGATGGTCTGCCTTGCCGTCTGGATGAGCTACTCAGGCCGTAGCTTAACTGATAAAGCACTAATTATGATTTTGCCGGTCGCTATGTTTGTTGCCAGCGGCTTTGAGCACAGCATCGCGAATATGTTTATGATCCCAATGGGTATCGTAATACGTCATTTCGCCAGCCCGGAATTCTGGACCGCAGTCGGTTCCTCTCCGGACAATTTTTCTCACCTGACTATTATGAACTTTATCACTGATAACCTGATCCCCGTGACTATCGGGAATATTATCGGCGGCGGTTTGTTAGTTGGGTTGACATACTGGGTCATTTACCTGCGTGGTAACGATCATCATTAATGATTGTTCCAGGCGTAAATAAAAAGTCCACTTAAGAAGGTAGGTATTACAATGTCCGAGCTTAATGAAAAGTTAGCCACAGCCTGGGAAGGTTTTGCGAAAGGTGACTGGCAGAATGAAGTAAACGTCCGTGACTTCATCCAGAAAAACTACACTCCTTACGAGGGTGACGAGTCTTTCCTGGCTGGCGCAACTGAAGCTACCACCAAGCTGTGGGACAGCGTAATGGAAGGCGTAAAACAGGAAAACCGCACTCACGCGCCTGTTGATTTCGACACTTCTGTTGCCTCCACTATCACCTCTCACGACGCTGGTTACATTAACAAACAGCTTGAGAAAATCGTTGGTCTGCAAACCGAAGCTCCGCTGAAACGTGCGATTATCCCGTTCGGCGGCATCAAAATGGTTGAAGGTTCTTGCAAAGCGTACAACCGCGAGCTGGACCCATCACTGAAAAAAATCTTTACTGAATATCGTAAAACCCACAACCAGGGCGTTTTCGATGTTTACACCAAAGACATTCTGAACTGCCGTAAATCCGGTGTTCTGACTGGTCTGCCGGATGCCTATGGCCGTGGCCGTATCATCGGTGACTACCGTCGCGTTGCGCTGTACGGTATCGACTTCCTGATGAAAGACAAATACGCACAGTTCCTGTCTCTGCAATCTGACATGGAAAACGGCGTAAACCTGGAAGCTACCATCCGTCTGCGTGAAGAAATCGCTGACCAGCATCGCGCTCTGGGTCAGATCAAAGAAATGGCAGCAAAATATGGCTGCGATATCTCTGGTCCGGCAACTACCGCTCAGGAAGCTATTCAGTGGACCTACTTCGGCTACCTGGCCGCTGTTAAGTCTCAGAACGGTGCAGCAATGTCCTTCGGTCGTACCGCCACCTTCCTGGACGTGTTCATTGAACGCGACCTGAAAGCCGGTAAAATCACCGAGCAAGAAGCGCAGGAAATGGTTGACCACCTGGTCATGAAACTGCGTATGGTTCGCTTCCTGCGTACCCCGGAATATGATGAACTGTTCTCTGGTGACCCGATCTGGGCAACAGAATCCATCGCCGGTATGGGCGTAGATGGCCGTACTCTGGTAACCAAAAACAGCTTCCGCTTCCTGAACACCCTGTACACCATGGGGCCGTCTCCGGAACCGAACATCACAATCCTGTGGTCTGAAAAACTGCCGCTGAACTTCAAAAAATATGCGGCTAAAGTCTCCATCGATACCTCTTCTCTGCAATATGAGAACGACGATCTGATGCGTCCTGACTTTAACAACGATGACTATGCTATCGCGTGCTGCGTAAGCCCGATGGTTGTTGGTAAACAAATGCAGTTCTTCGGTGCGCGTGCAAACCTGGCGAAAACCATGCTGTACGCTATCAACGGCGGCGTTGATGAAAAACTGAAAATGCAGGTTGGTCCGAAATCTGAACCGATCAAAGGCGACGTCCTGAACTTCGACGAAGTTATGGAGCGTATGGATCACTTCATGGACTGGCTGGCGAAACAGTATGTCACCGCGCTGAACGTGATTCACTACATGCACGACAAGTACAGCTACGAAGCCTCTCTGATGGCGCTGCATGACCGTGACGTTATCCGCACCATGGCGTGTGGTATCGCTGGTCTGTCCGTTGCGGCTGACTCCCTGTCTGCTATCAAATATGCGAAAGTCACTCCGATTCGTGATGAAGACGGTCTGGCTACCGACTTCAAAATCGAAGGCGAATACCCGCAGTTTGGTAACAACGATGCGCGTGTAGATGACCTGGCGGTTGACCTGGTAGAACGTTTCATGAAGAAAATTCAGAAACTGACCACTTACCGCAACGCTATCCCGACTCAGTCTGTTCTGACCATCACCTCTAACGTAGTGTATGGTAAGAAAACCGGTAACACCCCAGACGGTCGTCGTGCTGGCGCGCCGTTCGGACCAGGTGCTAACCCGATGCACGGTCGTGACCAGAAAGGTGCTGTTGCCTCTCTGACCTCCGTTGCTAAACTGCCGTTTGCTTACGCTAAAGATGGTATCTCTTACACCTTCTCTATCGTTCCTAACGCACTGGGTAAAGACGACGAAGTTCGTAAAACCAACCTGGCTGGCCTGATGGATGGTTACTTCCATCATGAAGCGTCCATCGAAGGTGGTCAGCACCTGAACGTGAACGTGATGAACCGTGAAATGCTGCTTGATGCGATGGAAAACCCGGAAAAATATCCGCAGCTGACCATCCGTGTATCTGGCTACGCAGTACGCTTTAACTCCCTGACCAAAGAACAGCAGCAGGACGTTATTACCCGTACTTTCACTCAGACCATGTAATGGGTTTTGACTGAAATCGCGATTAAAAAAGCGTAAAATAAAGGCTCCACAGCAGTGGGGCCTTTTTAACACCCGCAGTCTGGTTCGCCAGTTATCTATACTTAGATGGGTAACCGTCAAAACAGACCCGACACAACCTTAACGAGTTGTGCACTCACAGGCCAGGAAGGCCAAAGCTGGAGAAACCACCGCAATGTCAGTAATTGGTCGCATTCACTCCTTTGAATCCTGTGGCACCGTTGATGGCCCGGGCATCCGTTTTATTACCTTCTTCCAGGGCTGCCTGATGCGCTGCCTGTATTGCCACAACCGTGATACGTGGGATACCCATGGCGGCAAAGAAGTCACCGTGGAAGAGCTGATGAAAGAGGTGGTGACCTACCGCCACTTTATGAATGCTTCCGGCGGTGGCGTTACGGCATCGGGCGGTGAAGCTATTTTGCAGGCCGAGTTCGTGCGTGACTGGTTCCGCGCTTGCAAAAAAGAAGGCATTCACACCTGTCTCGACACTAACGGCTTCGTCCGTCGTTACGATCCGGTGATTGATGAACTGCTGGAAGTGACCGATTTAGTGATGCTGGATCTGAAACAGATGAACGATGAGATCCATCAGAATCTGGTCGGAGTGTCCAATCATCGCACGCTGGAGTTCGCCAAATACATTGCTAATAAAGGCATCAAGGTGTGGATCCGTTATGTCGTGGTTCCCGGCTGGTCAGACGATGATGACTCTGCGCACCGCCTGGGCGAATTTACCCGCGATATGGGCAACGTCGAGAAAATCGAAATGCTGCCGTATCACGAGCTGGGTAAACATAAATGGGTAGCGATGGGCGAGGAATATAAACTTGACGGCGTGCATCCACCGAAAAAAGAGACCATGGAACGCGTCAAGGGTATTCTTGAGCAGTATGGTCATAAGGTGATGTATTAAGGAATGGTACCCTGCCGGCGTTAACCGGCAGGATGCAATATCAGACGTGAGCCACAGGCGTCGGATGTTGACCCGCTTTGCGCAGCAACATCAGCAGGTAGATGAATGATACGCTGGCGATCATGATAAACAGCAGGTTATCGGTATAATTTTGCATCAGCATCGCAGTTAACGATGGGCCAAGCAGGCTGCCAATCGTATAGCTCAGGAGCAGCGCCTGGTTCATCGCCACCAGTTGATGATGTTCAACCTTCTCACAGGCCCATGCCATCGCCACCGGATAGAGCGTAAAACCTGCCGCGCCAAGCACAAACAGGGCCGGTGCCATCGCCGCGTGGCTGAGCATCGCCAGACAGCCGAGGATCACCACAAAAACCTGCACCCGCAGCACCAGCAAACGACCATAGCGGTCCGCCAGTCGACCAATCGGCCACTGGCCAAAAATCCCTGCGCTCACCAGCACCGCCATCCAGAAACCGATCCCGGCATCGCTGACGCCGCGATGGTTAAGATACAGTGGCATCAGACCATACAATGAGCCAAGAACGATGCCGGAAATAATACAGCCGTTCACTCCAAGGCGAGCCTGACGCAGTTTCAGCATCGGCCATATACGGGTGGTATCCTGATGCTCGCTATGCTGGTTAACGATGCGCGTAAACAGTAGCGGTAAGATGCCAGCCAGCGTTACGGCGGTCACCCACGGCAGCACGCTCATCAGGTCGGTAGGCAGTTTGCTAACCAGCAGCTGAGCCAGCACGGTGCCCACATAGTAAACCATCATATAGGCCGCCAGCAGGCGACCACGGTTGTTTGAGGTGCCGCTACACATCAGCGCACTTTCAACGACCACCCAAATCATCGCGCAGCCAACGCCGGCAATAAAACGCCAGCTTAACCAACTCCAGAAACCGACCATCATCCCCAGACCGATACAGCCCACGCCGAAAATCAGCGTAGCAAGATAATAGCTACGGTTAAAGCCAAGGCGTTTGATCACATATCCGGTCAACAGCGTACCGACTAAGTTACCGGTGAAATAAGACGATCCCACCATCCCGACCTGCCACGTTGGCAGGTTTTCATGGGCGAGCCAGAGCGGGACGAGCGTGTTTAATACCGCGATCGCCAGGGTCAATAACAACAGGCCACAGAGCAGCAATTGCACCGGGCGGGTATAGGTGGACATGGATAATAAACCGTGAGGAAGATCAGAATTCGAGCGCATCATGCCACCGCCAGAAACAAAGTCAATTGGCGTTTTTCAGCCATAGCACGCTTTGTTTTTCGACGATTGAAATTGCTTATCCAGAACAGAATAAGAAAGGTGACATTAAAAATTATGTCATTAATTTTACTGTATTAAATTATAAGAGTTCGCCGCCAGTCAGTCGAAAAATTTCATGATCAAATAAAGCGGTAAAGCCAGAGCAAGCCCCTGACTTTACGCCTTTTATACGTCATTACCCTGCAATGGCCATACCCGCGGTCATATGCAAACCGTAGAATACTCCCCGGCCAATCAATTCACCTGCCAGCACCAGCACAAAAGCGACGGTCAGCAACGATATGGCCGGTCGCTTGCCTTTCAGTTGCGGCAGGATCCAGCACAGCAGCGCGACAACAATCGCCACCGCCCGCCAGGCCATCAGCGAACCATATTCCGGAACCAGCGCGGACGCCTGCTGTACCGAACTGTGGATCGTCGCCAGTTCGATGCCCTGCATCAATCCCGTGACCAGACTGACGATCAGCGCCAGCAGCGATACCATCGGCAATAAACGTAACGGCCGTCCACTCACGCCCGCCATACTCAGCAGCAGATAACCCAGTAAGGGTCCGCCGATAAACATCGTCAGGAAGAAGCTCAGCGGTGTCCAGACCGTGTACCAGGTCGGCACCGTGTCAATGCTGTTGTAGACGCGCACCATCATCCAGACAAAAACCACGCCCAGGATCATCGTCGCCATCAACCACAGCATCCGCAGCGCTGAAGGCATTTTTTTCAGCACCGCCAACAGCCAGCCGAGGCCACCCACGGCAAAAAACAGCGAGCCGCTGGCGATTTCATTACTCAGCGCCGATGCACCGATGCGATTTAACGAGTTAAATGCCCGCAGCGGAAAGCCGAGATGCATTGTTGAGGCAACAAAAGCCAGCCCCATTAATACCCATAGCCCAAACATGCTGGTAATAATCCGTTGTTGCGCATCTGCGCGCAGACCGCCTTTCATTAGCGCCAGCGCCAGTACGATAAAACCGCCCGCCACGCATTGTCCAAAGACCGTAAAGATCATTAACGGCCATTCATGCCATCCGTTTCCCATTTTATACCTCCTTCGGATTTGCCAGATAACCGGTGGTATCTCCACAGGGACGGCTGTTAGCGTTCGGTTTAATGACGATATTCGGCTTCGTAAAATGTGCGCCCGGCAAAGGAGCAACCGCCGCCAGAGTGCCATGCTTTTTACGCAGTTCGTCAATCGGGCCGAAATCCAGCGCACGTAATGGACAGGACTCAACGCAAATCGGTTTTTTTCCCTCATTTATCACGCGGTCATGACAGCCATCGCATTTGGTCATATGTCCTTTCGTCGCATTGTACTGCGGTGCGCCATAAGGGCAGGCCATATGGCAATAGCGACAGCCAATACATACCTCTTCATCAACCACCACGAAGCCATCTTCGCGCTTGTGCATGGCACCGCTGGGGCACACTTTAGTACAGGCTGGATCCTCGCAATGGTTGCAGGCAATGGAGAGGTAATAAGCAAAGACATTTTGCTGCCAGACGCCGTTATCCTCCTGCCAGTCGCCGCCAGCATATTCATAAATGCGCCGAAAGCTCACGTCCGGGGTTAAGTCTTTATAGTCCTTGCAGGCCAGCTCGCAGGTTTTGCAACCGGTGCAACGGCTGGAATCAATAAAAAATCCATACTGGGTTGTCATCAGCTACTCCTTACGCTTTTTCAACCTGAACGAGGTTCGTGTGGGAGGGGTTCCCTTTGGCAAGCGGCGAAGGTCGCTGAGTGGTCAGCACGTTGATACAGCCGCTCTGATCCACGCGTTTCTCATCCGGGTTATACCAGGCCCCCTCACCTAACGCGACGACGCCCGGCATCATCCGCGGAGTCACTTTGGCCTCAATATGGACTTCACCGCGATCGTTAAAAATACGTATCCTGTCGCCGTTACTGATACCGCGTGACTGTGCATCCAGCGGATTGATCCACATTTCCTGACGGCAGGCCGCTTTCAGCACGTCCACATTGCCGTAGGTCGAGTGAACGCGGGCTTTGTAATGGAAACCGGTCAACTGAAGCGGGAATTTTTTGACTAACGGGTCGTTGTAGCTCTCAAACCCTGGCGTATAGATGGGCAACGGATCGATCACATCCCCCTCCGGCAGCTCCCAGCTGGCGGCAATCCCTGCCAGCGCCTGCGAATAGATTTCGATTTTACCCGATGGCGTGGTCAGTGCGTTGGCCTGCGGATCGTCACGAAACGCTTTATAGGCCACATGATGCCCTTCAGGATCGCGCTTTTTAAACATCCCCTGCTGGCGGAACTCTTCAAAGGTTGGCAGTTCTGGTATAGCCTGGCGCGACAGCTCATACAGATGACGCATCCATTCTTCCTGAGTACGTCCCTCGGTAAATTGCCGCTCGACGCCCAGCCGTTTCGCCAGCTCGCTGGTCATCTGATAAATCGTTTTGCACTCGAAGCGGGGTTTAATCACCTGATCGGCAAAAATGACGTAGGACATATTGCCGCATGACGCGTCCAGCGCGAAGTCCATTTGTTCAGATGCAGTGCAGTCTGGCAGCAGGATATCGGCATATTTCGCAGACGATGTCATATGGCAGTCAATGACGACAATCATTTCGCACTTCTTGTCATCCTGCAAAATATCATGCGTGCGGTTGATCTCTGAATGCTGGTTAATCAGGCAGTTACCGGCATAGTTCCAGATCATCTTGATTGGCACATCAAGTTTATCTTTGCCGCGAACGCCATCGCGTAGCGCGGTCATTTCCGTGCCGCGTTCAATCGCGTCGGTCCACATAAACATAGAGATGCTGGTCTGGATTGGGTTTTCCAGCGTCGGCATACGTTCGAACGGCAGGTCATACGAACCTTCACGTGCGCCACTGTTGCCGCCGTTAATGCCAACGTTGCCGGTCAGGATCGCCAGCATGGAAATAGCGCGGGTGGCGATTTCACCATTGGCATGACGCTGTGGACCCCAGCCCTGCGAGATATAGGCGGGCTTAGCACTGCCGATTTCTCGCGCCAGCTTAATAATGCGATCGGCTGGAATACCTGTGATACGCGCCGCCCACTCTGGCGTTTTAGCGATACCATCGTTTCCCTGTCCAAGAATGTACGCTTTGTAATGCCCGTTTTGCGGGGCGTCAGCAGGCAAGGTTTTCTCGTCATAGCCAACGCAGTATTTGTCCAGAAACGGCTGATCGATAAGATTTTCAGTAATCAGCACCCACGCCAGTCCGCTCACCAGGGCAGCGTCTGTACCGGGGCGGATCGGGATCCATTCATCTTCACGTCCTGCCCCCGTATCGGTGTAGCGAGGATCGATAATGATCATCCGCGCATTAGATTTCTGCCGGGCCTGTTCGAGGTAGTACGTTACCCCGCCGCCACTCATCCGCGTTTCACCGGGGTTATTGCCAAACAGGACGACCAGCTCACTGTTTTCAATATCGGATGGGCTGTTGCCATCTGCCCAGCCACCATAGGTGTAATTCAAGCCGGCGGCAATTTGCGCTGAGGAGTAGTCACCGTAGTGGTTCAGATAGCCGCCGCAACAGTTCATCAGGCGAGCGACCAGCGTCTTTCCAGGCGGCCACGAACGGGTTAGGGTGCCGCCGAGCGTGCCGGTGCCGTAGTTGAGATAAATAGATTCATTGCCATAGTCTTTAATCAGGCGCTGCATATTTTTGGCGATGATGTCATAAGCTTCATCCCAGCTAATACGCTCGAACTTTCCTTCCCCGCGTTTACCGACGCGTTTCATCGGATATTTCAGCCGGTCCGGGTTATAAACCCGGCGGCGCATTGAGCGCCCACGCAGGCAGGCACGCACCTGATGCAGCCCCTCAAAGTTATCGTCGCCGGTATTATCCGTTTCGACATAGTTAATTTCGCCATCAACGACATGCATCCGTAGCGGACAGCGGCTACCGCAGTTTACCGTGCACGCGCTCCAGATAATTTTCTCGCTCGTTTCAGAAGGACTTATAGCTTCTGCGGCGCTGGCGATACGGGTAAAGGGCAGAGTAAAAGCGCTGCTGGCGAGGGCCAGGCCGCCGATGGCTGTCGTTTTCATTAAGCCACGGCGGCTCATTTCCACCGACAGTACGACTTCAGGGTTAATTGTTTTCATAATTGCTCACTTTGTTTGCCCGGAAGAGTCAGAGCAAAAATTCGTTATATAGGTTTTTATATATCGATAATTCAAAATGGCAGCAGTTAATGCTACTTTCGAACGAAAGTATATTAACCCTTATAAATTAGTGGTTATTGTCCGGTATCAAAATGGCTATAAAAAAAGCGCCCGCAGGCGCTTGATATGAGAAAAATGTGAGGCTTAACCAATATACTCAAGACCTTGCATATACGGGCGTAGCACTTCCGGCACTTCAATACGGCCATCTGCCTGCTGGTAGTTTTCCATTACGGCAACCAGCGTACGGCCTACGGCCAGACCGGAACCGTTAAGGGTATGAACCAGACGGGTTTTCTTGTCGGATTTGCTGCGGCAGCGAGCCTGCATACGGCGCGCCTGGAAATCCCATACGTTAGAGCACGAGGAGATTTCACGGTAGTTATTCTGCGCCGGTACCCAGACTTCCAGATCGTAAGTTTTGCAGGCACCAAAGCCCATATCGCCGGTGCAAAGCAAAATTTTGCGATACGGCAGGCCGAGCAGCTGAAGCACTTTTTCCGCGTGACCGGTCATCTCTTCCAGCGCATCCATTGAGTCTTCCGGACGCACAATCTGCACCATTTCAACTTTGTCGAACTGGTGCATACGGATCAGACCACGGGTATCACGACCGTAAGAACCGGCTTCTGAGCGGAAGCACGGCGTGTGCGCGGTCATTTTGATCGGCAGGTCGTCTTCATCGATGATTTCATCACGCACCAGGTTGGTCAGCGGAACTTCTGCGGTGGGGATCAGCGCATAGTTACTGCTGTCCGCTTCTTCTTCCAGCGGACGCGTATGGAACAAGTCGCCCGCAAACTTCGGCAGTTGCCCGGTTCCGTAAAGCGTGTCGTGGTTCACCAGATACGGCACATAGTTTTCACTGTAACCGTGCTGCTCAGTGTGCAAATCCAGCATAAACTGTGCGAGCGCGCGGTGCATGCGGGCGATCTGCCCTTTCATGACCACAAAACGTGAGCCGGTGAGTTTAACGGCGGCAGCGAAATCCAGGCCGTTGTGCATTTCGCCGAGCGTGACGTGATCGCGCACTTCAAAATCGAACTGGCGCGGCGTACCCCAACGGCTGATTTCGACGTTGTCGTTTTCATCTCTGCCCTGCGGCACGCAATCGTCGGGAACGTTCGGGATGGTCAGCGAGATAGTACGGATTTCGCTTTGCAGCACGTCCAGTTCGACCTTCGCGGCATCAAGCTCTTCACCCAGCTTATTCACTTCCAGGCGTAATGGCTCGATATCTTCCCCGCGCGCTTTCGCCTGGCCGATGGATTTCGATCGTGAGTTACGCTCAGCCTGCAGATTTTCAGTTTTTACCTGCAACACTTTACGACGCTCTTCAAGAGCGCGCAGCTTATCTACGTCCAGCTTAAAGCCCCGGCGTGCCAGTTTTTCTGCGACTGCGTCTGGCTCGTTACGCAGCAGATTGGGATCGAGCATGCTTATCCTGTGCTTATCGAATGAGTAAAAGGAGAATGCGACCGCAGCCTGCGATCGCAAAGATTCACGGATAACCTTACCGCAACGCCTGCATTAGCGGTAGCGTTTTGTGGGGCTATTTTGATCCTGTTCAGCAAGCCAGGCGAGCTTTTCGCCAATCTTGCCTTCAAGGCCGCGATTTGTTGGCTGATAATAGCGCGTTTGCGCCATTTCCTGCGGAAAGTACTGCTCGCCAGCGGCATAGGCGTTCGGCTCATCGTGGGCGTAGCGATACTGCTGACCGTAACCCATCTCTTTCATCAGTTTGGTCGGGGCATTGCGCAGATGGACCGGAACGTCATAATCCGGGCGTTCACGGGCATCGGCCATCGCCGCCTTGAAAGCGGTATAGACGGCGTTACTTTTGGGGGCACAGGCCAGATAGACAATCGCCTGGGCAATGGCGCGTTCGCCCTCTGCCGGACCCACGCGGGTAAAGCAGTCCCAGGCGGAAATGGCAACCTGCATTGCACGCGGATCGGCGTTGCCGACATCTTCAGAGGCAATCGCCAGGCAGCGCCGCGCCACGTACAGCGGATCGCCGCCAGCGGTGATAATACGCGCATACCAGTAAAGAGCCGCATCCGGCGCGCTGCCGCGCACTGATTTATGCAGCGCCGAGATAAGATCGTAAAAGCGGTCGCCTTTATTATCAAAGCGCGCGCTGCGCTCACCGGCGATCTCCGTCAACAGCGCAGGCTGGAGCACGCGCTTGCCCGCATCGTCCAGCTCTGCCATGTCGGCCATCATTTCGAGCGTGTTCAGCGCACGACGCGCATCGCCGTTGACCAGTTCGGCAATCGCCCGCCGGGTCTCTTCCAGCAGCACGATATCTTTGCCACCGTAACCACGCGCGCTGTCGTTCATTGCCTGATCGAGCACCTGTTCAATATCGTCCGTGGTCAGCGATTTCAGTAGATAAACGCGGGCGCGTGAGAGCAATGCGGAGTTGAGTTCAAACGAAGGGTTCTCGGTGGTCGCGCCGATAAACGTGATGGTGCCGTCTTCAATATGCGGCAGGAAAGCATCCTGCTGACTTTTATTAAAGCGATGGACTTCGTCCACAAACAGGATCGTCCGCCGTCCGGCGTTGCGATTTTGCCGCGCGCGCTCAATCGCCTCGCGGATCTCTTTGATCCCCGAGGTCACCGCAGAGATCCGCTCGACGTCGGCGCTGGCATAGCGGGCAATCACTTCAGCCAGCGTCGTTTTTCCGGTGCCGGGCGGCCCCCAGAGGATCATCGAGTGCAACTGGCCCGCTTCAATCGCCCGTGGCAACGGCTTACCCGCTGCCAGCAGGTGCTGCTGACCGATATACTGCGCTAAATTTTCTGGCCGCATACGCGCGGCCAGAGGTTGAAACTCGTTATCGGAAAAGTCGAGCGACATATTGTTCACGTAGGCCTCTACTTACTACGCTGGTCGTCTACAGTGACTCCCTGCGGCGGAGTGAAGGTGAATTTAGCTGGATCTACCGCTCCGTTTTGCTGGGATTTAAGCTGATAGCTGCTGCGCTGATCGTCCTGCTCTACCGCACTGAACTGATGGATAGTGCCGTCGCGACCCACGTTAATGGTGAACTGTTTCAGATTGCCGCTGCTGCCTTTTGGCGTCAGCACAAAGTCATCACCGTTTTGCTTGATGTTGTACTGCTGCCAGTCGCTAGCCTGGTTACGGGCAATCAGCATAAACGGCGTATTGCCGGTAGCATCTTTCAGCAGGTTAACGCTCACCTGCTCTACAAACGGGTTGTAGAACCACAGATTCTGGCCGTCGGATACCAGGGTACTCTCATCCGGCTGCGTCATGTGCCAGTTGAACAGATTAGGACGCTTAACCCATAAATCGCCCTGACCTTCCTGTACCGCCGCGCCGCTGCCGTCCGTTACTTTTTGCGTAAAACTGGCGTGAAAGCTGCTGACTTTATCCAGGCGGGTTTTAAGATCGCCAGCGGCATCAGCCCAGACGCTGCTTACCACGAAGCCTGAAAGTAATGCACAGGTGATAGCGATTTTTTTCATTGTTATTCCTCAAATACGTCTTCCCACTACGGGAGTCCTCTTTGTCATCTACTCTAGGCTTCATCCCAGCCAGGCGACAGAAGAAAATACTGAATTTTGACTTGCTTACCTAACTTTGCAATCAATCAAACGGCGGCGGTGCCAGCACCTCACGGTTGCCGTTATGCCCCTGCTCGCTGACGATCCCCTGCGCTTCCATCTGCTCAATGATACGCGCCGCACGGTTATAACCGATCCGGAACTGGCGCTGAACCCCGGAGATAGAAGCCTTGCGCTTTTCAGTCACAAAGTTAACTGCCTGGTCGAATAACGGATCCAGTTCTTCACCGCTTTCCAGACCACCGCCACCGCCTTCACTTTCGCTGTCGGAGGTAATGCCTTCAACATACTGCGGACGCCCGCGCGCTTTCCAGTCCTGCACGACGGCATGAACTTCTTCATCGCGCACAAAGGCACCGTGAACACGCACGGGTATGGTCGAGTTAGGGCCGGAATAGAGCATATCCCCCATGCCTAACAGTGATTCCGCACCGCCCTGGTCAAGGATAGTACGGGAGTCAATTTTGCTCGACACCGTGAAGGCTATACGCGTCGGAATATTCGCTTTGATAAGGCCCGTAATGACATCAACGGAAGGTCGCTGTGTCGCCAGTACCAGGTGGATACCTGCGGCGCGCGCTTTCTGTGCCAGACGCGCAATTAACTCTTCCACTTTCTTACCAACGGTCATCATCAGGTCAGCAAATTCATCGACCAGTACGACGATATACGGCTCTTTTTTCAGTACCGGGTGCGTGGCATCCATGCTATCGCCAGGCTTCCAGTATGGGTCCGGAATCGGACGTCCCATCCGCGCGGCCTCAGCAATTTTCTCGTTGTAGCCCGCAAGGTTACGCACGCCCAGCGCTGACATCAGTTTATAGCGACGCTCCATCTCGTTAACGCTCCAGCGCAAAGCGTTGGCCGCGTCTTTCATATCTGTCACGACTTCCGTCAACAGATGTGGGATCCCTTCATAAACCGACAGTTCGAGCATTTTCGGGTCGATCATGATGAACTTCACGTCTTCCGGCTGTGCTTTATACAGCATGCTGAGGATCATGGCGTTAACGCCCACCGATTTACCCGAGCCGGTGGTCCCCGCGACCAGCAGGTGCGGCATTTTCGCCAGGTCGGCAGTCACCGGATCCCCGGCGATATCTTTACCCAGTACCACGGTCAGCGGCGATGGGTTATCGCGGAATTTTGCACAGTCCAGCACTTCGCGCAGGTACACGGTCTGCCGTTTTTTATTCGGCAGTTCCAGACCAACGTAAGGTTTGCCTGGAATAACTTCCACTACGCGCACGGCTGCACTGGACAAGGAGCGCGCCAGATCCCGTGACAGGTTGGAGATGCGTGCGGCTTTTACGCCAGGAGCCAGGTTGAGTTCAAAACGCGTAATCACCGGGCCTGGAGAGTAGTTCACGACATCAGCTTTAATGCGGAAATCGGCCAGACGCGCTTCGACCAGACGCGCCATTTGCTCCAGCGCGAAGGTATCAACCGGTTCGACTTCGGTCGGCGGAGGCGTGAGCAGATCCAGCGACGGTAACAACGTGGTCGGCTTCTGGAGCGGACGGCTGTCGCCATTACGCATCAGCAGCGGATGGATTAAGCTTTCCTTCGGCTGCGGCGCGGCTGGCTGATGTACCGGCTGCGGCTGTTGGTACTGCGGCGCGGCTGGCTGATGCACCGGCTGCGGCGGCTGGTACTGCGGCGCGGCTGGCTGGTGTGCCTGCTGCGGCGGCTGATACTGCGGCGCAACTGGCTGATGAACCGGCTGCGGCTGCTGGTACTGCGGCGCGGCTGGCTGGTGCACCGGCTGCGGCTGCTGGTACTGCGGCGCGGCTGGCTGGTGCACCGACTGCTGCTGTGCAGCAGGCTGAGGCTCATCCATCCGGCCGGGGGTGAACAACGGCGCACTCGGACCGTCGTCGACCAGGGTTTTAGTCGGCGAAAACTCAAAATCACTCAGTGAGAAGGGATTGGCTCCCTCCGGCTGTTCGCTGGCGTAGCGCTGCTGTTGAGAGGCGGCAAACTGACGCGCCAGCTCCTCTTCCTCAGCATTGTCTTCTTCAGCCTGCTCAGGAGCAACACCATAACGCTGCTCCTGGGAATCAGCGAACTGGCGAGCCAATTCTTGCTGTTCAAAGTCGTCAGCATCGTCGTCAGAATGTTGCTCTGCCTGACGGGCACGCTCCTCCGCCATCCGTTGCGAAGGTAATTTAATACCGTAGGAGGCCAGTTCACGGCGCGTCGGCACACGGACGCGGTTAGGACGCGGCAGTTGCGGACCAATACCTTCTTTTACCTGAGTGCGCACGCCTCCGGTAGCCAGGTTAAAGACAGGTGCAGCGACGGCGGCGGCAGTTGTCGCCTGATGCACACTGGCGGCAACGGGCGCAATAACCGGGGCGGGATCGGGTTCAACCACAGGCGGTGGTGTAACAGGTTGCTGTACCGGCTCAGGGATCGGCTGATACCAGGCGGCCAGTTGTTCGCGTTCACGGGCACGTTTCTCCTCTACCTCTTCAAAGTAGTAGAGCGGAGGACGGCTTGATTTCACCTCTTCCTGCACAATCTCGTGCGGCTGTGGAGCTTCATGCGCTGCCGGCGGTTGTTCTGCATACGGTTCATACTGCGGCTGCGCTACCGGCTCTTCATAAGGCTGGTACGGTGGCTGAGCAACCGGTGGTTCTGCATACGGCTCATACTGTGGCTGAGCAACCGGCGGCTCTTCATACGGCTGGTACTGTGGCTGAGCAACCGGCGGCTCTGCGTACGGCTGGTACTGTGGCTGAGCAACCGGCGGCTCTGCGTACGGCTGGTACTGCGGCTGAGCAACCGGTGGCTCCGCGTACGGCTGGTACTGCGGCTGAGCAACGGTAGGCTCTACGTAAGGCTCATACTGCGGTTGCGCAGCAGGCTGTGCATAAGCGTCGTAAGGTTGTTCATACTGCGTGGTCTGATAGGCCGGTGCGTCAACCGGGGGGACGGGCTGAGGCGGCGTCCAGCTTTCTGATGCTATATGAGGCGGCTGTGTCGCCTGCCAGGCAGCATCGGGCTGGGTAATAACCGGCTCCGCACCCTGAATGTGTGGCTGCGGAATAACCGGTTCGACAGGCGCTGCCCATGCCTGCGTCGCCATCGTTGCCGCAGCAGCCGCAGCGACGGGTTCAGTGACGGAATGTCCGTTTAAGAGCGGATCGTACTCGTCATACTCTTCAGCCTGGGTCGCGCGATGTCCCGAAAAGAGAACGTCATCAGCATCGGCGGTAACGCCGCGTGCGCTATAGGTAATCTCTTCCGGATCGTCCATCCGTTTGCCTGAAAAAAGCGCCGCATCGGTTTTTCTACCCAGCGGGTTGGCAAATTTTTCAGCTACGCGTTTACGTCGTGCCAGCGCGCTGCGCAGGATACGGGCGCGGCGAGATTCACGCGGCGCGTCCTGCAACTCTTCTTCGTCCTCTTCGTATTCTTCATACTCCTCCTCGACCCAGGTGTCGTCACGACGGGTGCGATTGCTGGCGAAGGCAAGAATATTCAGGATGACGCTGCCAATTTTCTCAGCGATGCTCACCCAGGACCATCCGGTAAACAGCGTCAGGCCAGCGGCCCAGATGCAGAGAAGCGCAATAGTGCCGCCACTGCTGTGCAACTGAGGCTGGAGTACCGTAGTACTTAACAGGCTACCAATAACCCCGCCAGAAGCGAAATACCAGATGTCATCGGCATTGATGGCGGCCAGCCCGCACGAGGTGAGGATAAGCGCCAGTACGCCTATGAGGCGTAGCGAAACGGCGAAATAGTCGATGTACTCTTCGTTGGCCCGGTGCCGGTACGCAAACCAGCATCCCCCGATGATAATCACGGGAATGGTGTAAGCCATGATACCGAAGATAAAAAAGAGCGTGTCGGCAAGCCATGCGCCGGGCACACCGCCTAAATTATGAATAGGCTCATGCCACGCGGTTTGCGACCAGCTGGGATCGGACGGATTGAAGCTCAATAGCGCCGCCATCAGCCAGATGGCGAAAAGTGAGCAAAGGATAAGCATGGCCTCCAGAAGTCGGCGGCTGCTGCTTAAACGGGTAATTTTGACGTCTTTGTCTTCTGTATATTCCTGGCTCAAGAAAGGCTCTCCAGGTCCTTGATGCTAAACGGACAACCGTGCCAGGTTTCCCCGGCACGGTTGCTGTATGGATTAACAGGAGTGTAATCAAATTACGCTGATTTTGCACCTGTTCCGTGTTAGCGAGTCTTAATTACCAGACGATTGCTCTGTTTAACCTCTTCCATCACCACATAGGTGCGGGTGTCGTTGACACCAGGCAGGCGCAGCAGGGTTTCGCCCAGTAATTTGCGATACGCTGACATATCCGGTACGCGTGTTTTCAACAGGTAGTCGAAATCACCGGAGACCAAATGACACTCTTGAATTTCTTCAAGTTTTTGTACTGCGGTGTTAAATTGCTCAAACACATCCGGTGCGCCACGATTCAGAGTAATCTCAACAAAAACCAGAAGTGATGCATCCAGATAATGCGGGTTTAGCAGCGCAGTGTAGCCCTGAATAAAACCCTGCCTTTCCAGTCGACGAACGCGCTCAAGGCACGGCGTCGGTGAAAGTCCCACTCGTTTAGAGAGCTCGACGTTGGAAATACGCCCATCCTTTTGCAATTCGTTCAGAATATTGCGATCGATACGGTCGAGATCTTTGCCTGGGCGCTTCTTGCTATCTACCATTATTATTGTCTCTCTGTATTCCTTCCCTACTCCTGTCTTGACCCTGTGCACATCACTGTTCAGGGTCTTCGCCCGTTGTTTACGTGCCGCACGCTCTGTGAGTGCTGCAAATCGTATTCCAGGGTATGCGGTGAGAAGACCGTTGCCCGCAGGCAGCTACCGACATCACGTATGGCATCTGTCCACACCATGCGTAGATTTCATTAGCCCGGTAAAAAATGACCATTACGTGCTGAAATATGACTCCACACGGAATACGGTTTTTTTCTTCCTTGAATGTTTTCGCAAATGCACAGGGGATTGTCAAAGCAAAACATCGCTTTTTAGCACGACATGCCAGATATTCATCATTCATGAGGCGTGTTCCTCATGTTATCACCTTATAATCCACTTATTTTCAGTAGAAATAGTTATGCACGCGGCCCAGAAAAGCGGCAATCCATTGTTCCCTCCTATTGCACACATCGTTAACAAAAATTTTGCGCTCTTTTTTTAACGCTACAAATTCCCTACAATCTCGTCCAATGTCTGCCAACAATTATGGGGATCTCATGGGCACGGCGAAACACAGTAAGCTATTAATTCTTGGCTCCGGACCTGCGGGATACACCGCTGCTGTCTATGCTGCACGCGCGAATCTGCAACCCGTGTTAATCACCGGGATGGAAAAAGGGGGTCAGCTGACCACCACCACGGAAGTAGAAAACTGGCCGGGCGATCCGAACGATCTGACCGGCCCACTGCTGATGGAACGTATGCATGAGCATGCGACCAAATTTGAGACCGAAATTCTTTTCGATCATATCCATACGGTCGATCTGCAAAACCGCCCTTTCCGCCTGACCGGTGATAGCGCGGAATACACTTGCGATGCGCTGATCGTTGCCACCGGCGCGTCGGCACGCTACCTGGGCCTGCCTTCTGAAGATGCCTTTAAAGGTCGTGGGGTTTCTGCCTGCGCCACCTGCGATGGATTTTTCTACCGTAACCAGAAAGTCGCGGTGATCGGCGGCGGCAATACGGCGGTCGAAGAAGCGCTCTACCTGGCAAACATCGCCTCCGAGGTGCATCTGATCCACCGTCGCGACAGCTTCCGCGCGGAAAAAATCCTTATCAAGCGCCTGATGGATAAAGTGGAAAGCGGCAATATTGTGCTGCATACCCACCGCACGCTGGAAGAAGTGACTGGCGATCAGATGGGCGTCAGCGGCCTGCGTCTGCGCGATACCCAAAGCGACAACGTTGAAACACTGGACGTGGCAGGATTGTTTGTCGCTATCGGTCACAGCCCGAACACCGCTATTTTTGAGGGGCAACTGGCGCTGGAAAATGGCTATATCAAAGTGCAGTCCGGCATCCACGGTAACGCCACCCAGACCAGCGTACCCGGCGTCTTTGCCGCAGGCGATGTGATGGATCATATCTATCGCCAGGCGATCACCTCCGCCGGGACTGGCTGCATGGCCGCACTGGATGCTGAACGTTATCTCGACGGGCTGGCTGAAAACAGCAAATAATTTTTACAAATCAGTAACAAAGGTAAAGAAGGCGACTATAGGTCGCCTTTATTTTTGTGCCGTTGTAACATTGCCGTGCCTGATATTCTGATAACTCACCTGCTAAGCACGTAATGAATAAAACCCGTCAACAAGAGCTAACCCGCTGGTTAAAACAGCAAAGTGTGATTTCCCGCCGCTGGCTGATGATGTCTCGTCTGCTGGGCCTGGTGAGTGGCATCTTAATTGTTGCCCAGGCCTGGATGCTGGCGCAGATCCTCCAGCACATGATCATGGACAACATTCCGCGTGAAGCGCTGTTATTGCCTTTCGCACAGTTGATTCTGGTGTTTATTGTCCGCGCCTGGGTCGTCTGGCTACGTGAAAAAGTGGGCTTTCACGCCGGACAACATATTCGTTTCGCTATTCGCCGTCAGGTGCTGGATCGCCTTCAGCAGGCAGGCCCGGCCTGGATTCAGGGTAAACCCGCCGGAAGCTGGGCCACGCTTATCCTTGAACAGATCGACGATATGCATGATTACTATGCGCGCTATCTGCCGCAGATGGCGCTGGCGACGTTTGTTCCGCTGCTGATTGTGATCGCTATTTTCCCGTCTAACTGGGCTGCCGCGCTAATCTTGCTCGGTACCGCGCCGCTGATCCCGCTGTTTATGGCGCTGGTTGGCATGGGAGCGGCCGACGCCAACCGACGTAACTTTCAGGCGCTGGCGCGGCTAAGCGGTCATTTCCTCGACCGCCTGCGCGGGATGGAAACGTTGCGTACCTTTGGGCGCGGCGAAGCTGAAATCGAGAATATCCGCCAGGCATCACAGGATTTTCGTCAACGCACAATGGAAGTCCTGCGTCTCGCCTTTCTCTCCTCCGGCGTGCTGGAATTTTTCGCCTCGCTTTCGATTGCGCTGGTGGCGGTTTACTTTGGCTTCTCCTATCTGGGCGAACTGAATTTTGGTCATTACGGCGCGGGCGTCACGTTAGCGGCAGGCTTCCTGGCGCTGATCCTCGCCCCCGAGTTTTTTCAACCACTGCGCGATCTCGGTACGTTTTACCATGCGAAAGCGCAAGCGGTCGGCGCGGCAGACAGTCTGAAAACCTTCCTTGAAGCGCCGCTGGCATCGCCGCAGCGTGGGGAGAAGCAGCTTAACGCCACGCAGGCGGTCTCCGTGACGGCACGCGATGTGTTTATCAAATCCCCGGAAGGTAAAGTGCTTGCCGGGCCGCTTAATTTTGACCTTGCCGCCGGGCAGCGCGTGGTGCTGGTCGGGCAGAGCGGTTCGGGGAAAAGCTCGCTGCTGAATACGCTTTCCGGTTTTCTGCCTTACGAAGGTTCACTGCTGATTAATAACGTGGAACTACGCGAGCTTGATCCTGAACTCTGGCGGCGGCAGTTAAGCTGGGTGGGACAAAACCCGCAGCTTCCGGCGGCGACGCTTCGCGATAACGTGTTACTGGCTAAGCCAGACGCCACCGAAGCAGAACTGCGCTCAGCGCTGGAACGGGCGTGGGTAAGCGAATTTGCCTCGCAGCTACCGCAAGGGATTGATACACCCCTGGGTGACCAGGCAGGAGGACTTTCCGTTGGCCAGGCGCAGCGCGTTGCCGTGGCGCGTGCGCTACTTACTCCGTGCCAGCTACTGCTGCTGGATGAACCCTCTGCCAGTCTTGATGCCCACAGTGAGCAGCGCGTCATGCAAGCATTGAACGACGCCTCGCGGCGACAAACCACGTTGATGGTAACTCATCAGCTTGAAGATCTGGCCGCGTGGGACGCCATTTGGGTCATGCAGGACGGGCATATTACCGAACAGGGTGATTTCACGACCTTAACGCATGCCAACGGCGTATTTGCCAGCCTGCTTGCTCACCGCCAGGAGGATATCTGAATGCGCGTGCTGCTGCCTTACCTTGCACTTTATAAACGTCACAAAGGACTGCTGACGCTGGGGGTGATCCTGGCTATCGTCACCCTGCTGGCGAGCATAGGGTTATTGACCCTGTCCGGTTGGTTTTTATCCGCTTCTGCGGTGGTCGGGTTTGCCGGAGCCTACAGCTTTAACTATATGCTCCCTGCCGCTGGCGTGCGCGGCGCGGCGATTATCCGTACCGCCGGGCGTTACTTTGAACGTCTGGTGAGCCACGACGCCACCTTCCGGGTGCTTCAGCATCTGCGCGTGTTTACCTTCAGCAAGGTGCTGCCCCTCTCCCCTGCCGGGCTGGCCCGTTTTCGGCAGGGCGAATTATTAAATCGTCTGGTGGCGGACGTTGATACCCTCGATCATCTTTACCTGCGGGTCATTTCTCCGCTGGTTGGCGCGCTGATGGTGATCGTGGTGGTGACCCTCGGTCTTAGCCTGCTGGATGTGACGCTGGCGCTGACGTTGGGCGGGATTATGCTGCTCACGCTGTTGTTGCTCCCGCCATTGTTCTATCGCGCGGGAAAACCGGTGGGTGAAAACCTGACCCATTTGCGCGGTCAGTATCGCCAGCAGTTAACCGCCTGGCTTCAGGGGCAGGCAGAACTTTCGCTCTTCAATGCCAGCGATCGCTACCGTCAGCAGATGGAGAATACCGAACTGAGCTGGCACGATGCCCAACGCAGACAGTCTGAGCTCACGGCGCTGTCGCAGGCGTTAATGCTGTTCATCGGCGGCATCGCCGTGGTGGTGATGCTGTGGATGGCCGCCGGTGGCGTAGGCGATAACGCTCAGCCCGGCGCGTTAATTGCCCTGTTTGTGTTCTGCGCGCTCGCCGCCTTTGAAGCCCTGGCACCCGTGACCGGTGCGTTTCAGCATCTCGGTCAGGTGATGGCCTCGGCCCTGCGCATCACGCAAATTATCGAGCAGCCGCCGGAGGTAATATTCCCGTCAGAGTCAGTCACGCCGCCTGCCGAAGTGAATGTGCAGCTTCGCGATATTACTTTCCGTTATCCGCAGCAGGCGCAACCCGCGCTGAATAACATCAATCTGGACGTGGCGGCAGGAGAATATATCGCCATTCTCGGTCGCACCGGCTGCGGTAAATCCACGCTGCTGCAACTGCTGACCCGCGCCTGGGATCCTCAGCATGGCGAACTGTTAATTAACGGTTCGCCCATCGCTGAACTGGACGAACCGACGCTTCGCCGCACTATGACCCTGGTGCCGCAGCGCGTTCATCTTTTCAGCGCCACGCTGCGTGACAACCTGCTTCTCGCCGCGCCGTTGGCCACCGATGAGCAGCTTGCCACCGTGTTAACGCGCACTGGTCTGCAAAAACTGCTGGAAGATGGTGGTCTGAATAGCTGGCTGGGCGAAGGCGGACGCCAGCTTTCCGGTGGTGAACTGCGCCGTCTGGCTATCGCTCGCGCACTGCTGCACGATGCGCCACTGCTGCTGCTTGACGAACCCACCGAAGGGCTGGACGCCACTACTGAAAGCCAGATCCTTGATTTACTGGCAGACGTGGCGCGAGATAAAACGCTGCTGATGGTCACCCATCGCCTGCGCGGGCTGGCGCACTTCGACCATATAATAGTGATGGACAACGGACAAATTATTGAGCATGGTAATCACGCAGAACTGCTGGCGAACAAGGGGCGTTATTACCAGTTTAAGCAGCGCCTGTAGGCTATTATTGAGCGGTTTGTCTTGCAGTGGAGTTGTCATAGCATGCGCCTGGTCCAGCTGTCCCGTCATTCAATTGCGTTCCCCTCCCCTGAAGGCGCGCTACGTGAACCTAATGGTTTACTGGCCTTAGGGGGCGATCTCAGCCCGGCGCGGCTGTTAATGGCCTACCAGCACGGCATATTCCCGTGGTTTTCGCCCGGCGATCCTATTTTATGGTGGTCGCCCGATCCGCGGGCCGTTCTGTGGCCACAGCAGTTTCATTTGAGCCGCAGCATGAAGCGGTTTCATAAAAACTCGCCCTATCGCGTGACGCTCAATCATGCTTTTGACCAGGTCATTGAAAGCTGTGCGCACGAGCGCGATGAAGGGACGTGGATCACCCGTGAAATTATCCGTGCCTATCAGCGTTTACACGAGCTGGGCCATGCCCATTCTATTGAAGTCTGGCTGGGCGAAGAACTGGTTGGCGGGATGTATGGAGTATCTCAGGGAGCGTTATTTTGCGGAGAATCGATGTTTAGCCGCGCTGAAAATGCCTCCAAAACCGCCTTATACCTCTTTTGTGAAGAATTCCAGCGCCAGGGCGGTCAATTAATCGACTGTCAGGTATTAAACAGCCACACTGCTTCTCTGGGCGCGGTGGAAATCCCTCGCCGCAACTATCTGGAATACCTCGAAAAGCTGTTGTCCCTCTCCCTTGCCGACGATTTCTGGCAACCGCGCACGTTATTTACGCCGGGAAGGTAAATGTTTTCGGCACAATCTTTGTCAGGGTGTTATAATTGTCGCGCAAAGTAGCTTTTGCCCGTTGCCCCGCCACCGTTTGGGAACAGTTCGACTCAGGTTTCACCCTCGTCTCCCCTTTACGTTTGCGCTTGTCGTACGGCGAAGCCGTGTGAAGCAGAGCAATGCGCCAAAACTACTTTTTGCGTTTTATGCGCACAAAACTTTACTTAATTGATGAACTTCGGCATTATCTTGCCGATTCAAAAAAATGGTAGTGATACCCCAGAGGACTAGATGGCCAAAGAAGACAATATCGAAATGCAGGGTACCGTTCTTGAAACGCTGCCTAATACTATGTTCCGCGTAGAACTGGAAAACGGTCACGTGGTCACTGCGCACATCTCCGGTAAAATGCGTAAAAACTATATCCGCATTCTGACGGGCGACAAAGTGACTGTTGAACTGACCCCGTACGACCTGAGCAAAGGCCGCATTGTCTTCCGTAGCCGCTGATTGTTTTCACGCCCTGTAGAGGCGAACAGATACCGAAAGGCCGGGAATTTCCCCGGCCTTTTTTGTTGCATACAACGATTAATACAACTTTTGATGATGATATAATTCTCCCTACTGTCAACGATGACATCATTTTCGCAGGACGCAAAATGAACACTTTACAAATCATCTATCCGAACGACATGCTCACCCCTTCCCTGGCAGATGAAACGTTTAGTGCAGAATATACGCAGGCATGTCAGCATAATATTCACTGCGTGCTACTTTCATCAGAAGCTGCGGCATTAGGTGAGTACCGTTTCTCTTCCCCGCTTCTGGAAAATGTTTCTGTAATATGGCGCGGATGGATGCTGCGTCAGGATGAATACGAAAATTTATCTCGCGCGGTTATCAAAAAAGGCGCGCAAATGCTTACCTCCACAGAGACGTATCTTAGCTGTCATCATTTGCCCGGCTGGTACGAACAATGCCGGGATCTCACGCCGGAAACCATCATTACTCATCCTGATGCCGATTTCGATCTCCTGACACTGGCAAGCCAGTGGTCAGCATGGTTTGTAAAAGACTATGTCAAGTCGCTGACCACCTCGCGAGGTTCTATCGCTCATAGTGCACAGGAAATTCGCGAAATAATTAGCTTATTAAAACAGTACCGCGGTGAGATCGAGGGAGGTGTCTGCCTGCGTCGCGTAGAAGCCTTTGATTCCACCAGCGAACAACGGTTCTTTGTCATGGATGGTCACGTATATGGGCCACGGGATGAAATACCTGATAAGGTTATTGATATTGCAAAGCGCATGCGTAGCCCGTTTTTTTCTATTGACGTCATCAATAATGACAAAGGTGAACTACGGCTGGTTGAAATCGGCGATGGGCAGGTTTCTGACACTAAAGAGTGGTCCGTCGAGCGCTTTGTCCGAATGTTAAGTGGTTTCAAACGAAACTAAAAAGGATCGCTAAAGGCGGGCTGAAAGAACCTTTTATGCTTTTTAAAAAAGGAAAATGGAAAAGATGAAGCGTGCTTTAATTGTCATTGACCTGCAAAAGGGGCTTCATACTCCTGAAAAGCCCCTTTTCAACCTTGAGAATATTTTAGCGGACATCAACAACCGGATCGCGTTATACCGAAAAGCAGGCGATTCGATTGTATTTATTCAACATCAGGATGAAGACTTACCCCGCCATTCCTTGCAATGGTCGTTGATGGACGAACTGGATGCGCAGGACGATGATTATTTTGTGGCTAAAACGCATGCGAATTCTTTTTATAAGACAGAATTAGCCGCTCTTTTGAAACGGCTTGACGTTAATGAAATTGAATTTTGCGGAGCACAAACCGAGTATTGTGTGGATACAACAATTCGGATGGCACACGGGCTTGGCTACCACATTTTTATGAAGAAAGGGCTGCATACGACCGTTGATGGTGAGTTGCTTTCAGCTGAAGTGATCCGCGAACATCATGAAAGACTTTGGGGTGGGCGTTTTTTAAGCTGGATTTGAACGAATACGCGCTACCTGAAGGTAACATACCCTTTCCGACAGTAACTATAAAAAAAGCGGGCTGTCACCAGCCCGCTTCCCGTTTACGTTAAAAAGCCTTAATGCGCCGTTTCCGCCTTGTGCTTCTGCGCACTCTGGAAACCATAGGCCAGCGTATTTTTCTCTTTATCCAGCGTAACCGTTACCTGGCCGCCATCGACCAGCGAACCAAACAGCAGCTCGTTAGCCAGCGGTTTTTTCAGGTTATCCTGGACAATACGCGTCATCGGACGAGCGCCCATTGCCCGGTCGTAACCTTTTTCCGCCAGCCAGTTGCGTGCTTCCTGACTGACTTCCAGAGAGACGCCTTTCTGATCCAGCTGAACCTGCAACTCGACAATAAACTTGTCGACAACCTGATGGATAACCTCGGTTGAGAGGTGATCAAACCAGATAATGTTGTCCAGACGGTTACGGAACTCCGGCGTGAAGATCTTTTTGATCTCTTCCATCGCGTCGGTACTGTTGTCCTGATGGATAAGACCAATCGATTTACGTTCTGTTTCACGTACCCCGGCGTTGGTGGTCATTACCAGCACCACGTTGCGGAAGTCTGCTTTACGCCCGTTGTTGTCGGTCAGCGTACCGTTGTCCATCACCTGCAACAGCAGGTTAAAGACATCCGGGTGCGCTTTTTCGATTTCATCGAGCAGCAGAACCGCGTGCGGGTGTTTGATCACCGCGTCGGTCAGAAGACCGCCCTGGTCGAAGCCAACGTATCCCGGAGGCGCACCGATCAAGCGGCTGACGGTGTGACGTTCCATGTACTCGGACATATCAAAACGCAGCAGTTCAATACCCAGCGCTTTTGACAGCTGTACCGTCACCTCGGTTTTACCTACGCCCGTTGGCCCGGCAAACAGGAAGGAGCCGACCGGTTTGTGGTCGTGTCCCAGCCCGGCGCGCGCCATTTTGATAGCTTCAGTTAAGGCCTCAATGGCTTTATCCTGACCGAAGACCAGCATTTTCAGACGGTCGCTGAGATTTTTCAGCGTATCACGATCGCTCTGCGAGACGCTTTTCTCAGGAATACGCGCAATACGTGCCACCACGGACTCGATATCGGCCACGTTGATGGTTTTCTTGCGCTTGCTGACCGGCATCAGACGCGCCCGCGCGCCCGCTTCATCAATTACGTCAATGGCTTTATCTGGCAGATGACGATCGTTGATGTATTTTACCGCCAGCTCAACCGCCGCACGCACCGCTTTAGCGGTATAGCGAACGTCGTGGTGCGCTTCGTACTTCGGCTTCAGGCCATTGATGATCTGCACCGTCTCTTCCACGGAAGGCTCAGTGACATCAATTTTCTGGAAACGACGCGCCAGCGCACGATCTTTCTCAAAGATGTTGCTGAATTCCTGATAGGTGGTAGACCCCATCACGCGGATTTTGCCGCTGGAAAGCAGCGGTTTAATCAGGTTAGCCGCATCCACCTGACCACCTGAGGCCGCACCCGCGCCGATGATGGTGTGGATTTCGTCGATAAACAGGATGCTGTTTTCGTCCTGCTCGAGCTGTTTGAGCAGCGCTTTAAAGCGTTTCTCAAAGTCGCCGCGATACTTGGTACCGGCCAGCAGTGAACCGATATCCAGCGAGTAGACCGTGCAGTCAGCCACAATTTCCGGCACGTCACCCTGCACGATACGCCACGCCAGACCTTCCGCAATGGCGGTTTTACCTACGCCAGACTCGCCCACCAGCAGCGGGTTATTTTTGCGACGGCGACACAGTACCTGAATAGCGCGTTCCAGTTCTTTATCGCGGCCAATCAGCGGGTCGATACCGCCTACGCGAGCAAGCTGGTTAAGATTGGTCGTGAAGTTTTCCATCCGTTCCTCCCCGCCTGCCTGCTCTTCAGTACCGGGCTGGCCTCCCTGATCGGAAGACTGGCTCGGCTCGTCTTTACGGGTGCCGTGAGAGATGAAATTCACCACATCAAGGCGGCTGACTTCGTGTTTACGTAACAGGTAGGCGGCCTGCGATTCCTGCTCGCTAAAGATGGCCACGAGGACGTTCGCGCCGGTCACTTCACTACGGCCGGAGGACTGAACGTGGAAGACCGCGCGCTGCAAAACACGCTGGAAGCTGAGCGTCGGTTGTGTGTCGCGCTCTTCTTCACTGGCGGGCAGCACCGGTGTGGTTTGTTCGATGAAGGCTTCGAGTTCCTGACGCAGCGCCACCAGATCCACGGAGCAGGCTTCAAGCGCTTCGCGGGCAGATGGGTTACTGAGCAAAGCCAGCAGCAAGTGCTCTACGGTCATAAACTCGTGTCGGTGCTCGCGCGCTCTGGCGAAAGCCATATTTAAACTGAGTTCCAGTTCCTGGTTGAGCATTGGGCACCCCCCTCAATAGTTTGCCTTAATCAGGCTTTTTCCAGCGTACACAGCAACGGATGCTCGTTCTCCCTTGCGTATTTGTTCACCATCACCACTTTCGTCTCCGCGACCTCGGCGGTAAAGACCCCACAAATGGCCTTACCCTGATAGTGAACCGTAAGCATCAGTTGCGTTGCACGTTCTACATCATAAGAAAAGAACTTTTGTAGCACGTCAATAACAAATTCCATCGGCGTGTAATCATCGTTCATTAACATAACTTTATACATAGATGGCGGTTTTAGCGCGTCGCGCAGCTCATCTTGTGTAATTTGGTCGAAATCCAGCCAATCTTTCGCTTTACTCATTGTCAGTCGTCATCTTCAGTTACGGTTACCGGCTCGCTTTTATTACCGCTGACGTGAGTCTATGCATACTATGAATCTACAATAGATCTTAGATAACTATCATCTATCGTTATCATCCGCGACTTCTGTCACATTCCTGGTCAATAGCGTTAACTGCTTCAAATTTTAGCGCATTTTACCCCGTCACCCTTTGCGAATCACTTGACGCGATGCCCGATTTCTCTAAATTGTACAAGCTGGAGTTGACGAGGTTTTGAACAACTCCCATTCCAACACCGGTTCATTCCATCTTACTTGCAAAAGATCTCTGAAGGATGTCGAAGCATGGAAACGGGTACAGTTAAGTGGTTTAACAACGCCAAAGGGTTTGGCTTCATTTGCCCCGAAGGCGGTGGCGAGGATATTTTCGCCCACTATTCAACCATTCAGATGGATGGTTACAGAACGCTAAAAGCCGGGCAGGCCGTCCGGTTTGATGTACACCAGGGGCCAAAAGGCAATCATGCCAGCCTGATCGTCCCTTTCGAAGCCGAAGCGGTTGCATAGCTCCAGCTCCATTGTGTACATCCCGCCGTCAAAATGCCAGCCCTTATGACTGGCATTTTTTTATCTTTATTCACGCGCCAGCGCATCCACCGGATCGAGCCGGGCGGCGTTACGCGCCGGAAGCCAGCCGAACAACACACCAGTCAGCGTTGAACAGAGAAAAGCGGTCAGCAGCGCGAGGGGAGAAAAACCAATTTCCCAGCCCGGCAAGAAAAGCTGTAGCGTAAAGGCAATGAGCATCGATAAACTGACGCCCAGCGCCCCGCCCACCAGGCAGACCAGCACCGCTTCGATTAAAAACTGTTGCAGCACGTCGCTGGCCCGTGCGCCAACCGCCATACGAATGCCGATTTCACGCGTGCGCTCGGTGACCGAGACCAGCATGATATTCATCACCCCTATCCCGCCGACCAGCAGCGAAATTACCGCCACTAACGTTAAGAACAGCTGAAGAGTACGTGTGGTCTTTTCTGCCGTTTTCAAGACGCTATCCATGTTCCAGGTGAAGAAATCCTTTCTACCGTGACGCAGAGTCAGCAAGCGAGTAAGCTGCTGCTCGGCCTGGGCGCTCTCATAGCCATCGTTGATACGCACCGTGATGGAATTCAGCCACGACTGGCCCATCACCCGTCCAGCCATCGTGGTATAGGGAAGCCAGACGCGGAGAATTTTACTGCTGCCAAACATCGACTGCTTCTCTTCCGCCACGCCGATCACCGTTGCAGGCATATTGCCCACGAGAATAATCTCTCCGACCACATTGGTTTTGTTGGGGAATAGCTGACGCCGGGTATTGCTGTCGAGCACGGCGACCTGTGCCCGCCCTTTCAGCTGCTCGTCGTTGAAGGTCGCGCCCTCGCTGAAGGTCATCCCGTAGACGTTGAAATATTGCCCACTCACGCCGTTGGCGCTGGCGGCCATATCGAGATTGTTATAGCGCAGCCGCAGGTTCTGCGACACGGCCGGCGTTGCTGATTTTACCCACGGCTGTTTCTGGATCGCAGTCAGGTCGTCATATTTCAGTGCCTGCTGATACTGCGGGTCGTCATCGCCGTAATCTTTACCAGGATACACATCGATGGTATTGGTGCCGATTGCGCGAATATCCGCCAGCACCAGTTCCTTGGCGGCATCCCCCACCACCACAATCGAGACCACTGAAGCGATACCGATGATGATCCCCAGCATCGTCAGCAACGTGCGCATTTTATTCGCCGCCATCGCCAGCCACGCCATCGTCAAAGCCTCGCGAAAGCTGCTGCTAAACTGCCGCCAGCCCGGAACCGTCGCCTGATGCGCCTGCTTTAACGGGCCTGGAGAGGTCGTTTTAGCGGGCGGATTACTGATGATTTCACCATCGCGGATTTCAATAATCCGCTCGGCCTGGGCTGCCACTTCTGGATCGTGGGTGACGATAATCACCGTGTGCCCGCGATCGCGCAACTGGTGCAGGATCGCCATCACCTCTTCGCCAGAATGGCTGTCCAGCGCACCGGTAGGTTCATCCGCCAAAATCACCTGGCCGCCATTCATCAGCGCGCGGGCGATACTGACACGCTGCTGCTGCCCGCCTGAGAGCTGTGAGGGCTGATAATCTGCTCGCTCAGTCAGCCCCAGCCGATCAAGCAGTTCACGGGCGCGTTTCAGTCGCGCCGCGCGTTCCGTACCCGCATATACGGCTGGCACTTCAACGTTCTGCGTCGCGGTAAGGTGGGACAACAAATGATAGCGCTGAAAGATAAAACCAAAGTGCTCGCGTCGCAGGCGTGCCAGCGCATCGCTGTCCAGGGTAGCAATATCCGTCCCGGCAAGCCGATAGGTTCCGCCGGTGGGCTTATCCAGACAGCCAATGATATTCATCAGGGTGGATTTACCGGAGCCGGACGCGCCGACAATTGCCACCATCTCCCCGGCCTCAATACGCAAAGAGATCCCTTTCAGTACCTCAACGCTGCCCTCGCCGGAAGGATAGCTGCGGCGGATATCCGTCAGCTCAAGCAGTGCCGTCACGATTTATCTCCGGGCTGCTTTTCACCAACGATCACTTCATCGCCTTCATCCAGCCCTTTGACGACTTCTACGCTGGTGTCATTACGCGCGCCGATAGTCACTTCGCGATCGTGGACCTCGCCGTTACGCAACAACCGGACGTTGTAACGATTATCGCCGGTGGCGTCGCCGAGCGCGGAAAGCGGAATGGTCAGAATATTGCGCACGCCGGACAGTTGGATATGCACCTGCGCGGTCATCTCCAGGCGCAGGATGCCTTTCGGGTTTGGCACTTCAAAGCGGGCATAGTAAAAAATGGCGTCGTTCACCTTTTCCGGCGTCGGGAGCACGTCTTTTAGCGTCCCTTCATAGCGGGACAGCGGATCGCCGAGCACCGTAAACCACGCTTTCAGCCCCGGTTTCAGATGAATAACGTCGGCTTCGGATACCTGCGCTTTGACCAGCATGGTGCTCAGGTCCGCCAGCGTCAAAATGTTTGGAGCCTGCTGAGCGGCGATCACCGTTTGTCCCTGGAGGGTGGTAATTTGCGTTACCTCACCCGCCATCGGCGCAATGATGCGGGTATAGTCGAGATTGGTTTTGGCGGTGCTCAGAGTTGCCTGATTGCGCTGGATCTGGGCGTCCAGCGTGCCGATTTGCGCCTGTTTCACTTCAAGCTCGGTCGCGGCGGTATCCAGATCCTGACGAGAAATCGCCTGGGTACGCGCCAGTTGCTGTTGACGGGAGAGCGTCACCTTCGCCAGCTGCATTTCGGCGACCGCCTGACGACGCTGCGCACGCAGTTCCATCAGCGTGGCTTCGACTTCTTTGATCTGGTTTTCCGCCTGCTCAGGATCGATAACGCCCAGCAGCTGATCTTTTTTCACCTTATCGCCGATATTCACCGACAGGGTTTTGAGCTGCCCGCTGACCTGCGCGCCGACATCCACTTTACGCAGCGCATCCAGCTTACCGGTAGCCAGTACCGCCTGCTCCAGATCGCCTTTACGCACGATCAGCGTCTGGTACTGCGGCTGCGGGGCATTAAGCTTCTGCCACAGCCAGAATGCTGCCACCACAATGACCACTAACAGCAGCAGCCAGCGCTTTTTGCCTCTTCCCTTCAAATTCATAAAAATTCCAGATACCTGAGCTTTTGATGCGAGGTGCTAATTCTATCGCAATACGCTGTCAACGAAAGGTTAATGATAAGCAATAACTGTTAATCAGCGCGGCCACGCGCCAGCCACAGCACCCTGGAGAACATTTTCCGCAGCAACAGCGGAATAGATTCCGTCCCTCGTCGCCCTGCTTCCATTGCCACTTCAATCGCCAGATCCGGTTTTGACGAGCGATGGATTGCCTTAACGATCACCCGGCGCGGATTGACCGGCGCGTTTTCCGGGATCTGCGCTACCCGGTAGTAAACGTCGGCAAATCCCTGACGATACATAAAGTGCTCCATATCCAGCGCCGGCAGCGCCGTTAAATGGTCGCGCTCCTGCTCGCGATCGTTGTTAAGTAAACTGCGCACGGTGGCGGCATATTTTTTCCCGGCTTCGTCGCCGTCCACCAGTACATGCCATTCAATCCCCATCCGTCGGGCAAATTTAATCAGCGGCTTTAATCCGGACTGGGCAAACTCAATAACCTTGACGCCTTCAGCATCAAAATGGTGTCCGCACTGCCGTGCCAGTTCGTTAATAACCCATGTTTCCGTCTCGCCCTCGACCAGCAACCAGCAGCGGGCAAACAGCGATGACGGGCGATTAAAGCGAATATGGAAGGCGATGCGTCGCCCATCCTCTGCACTCAGTCCTCCCGGCCCCAGACGCCATGCGGCCACGCGCGAGGATTCTCGCACCAGGCGGCAAACATGCTCGACCGGGGTCAGCGACAACAGTTCACCCGAATTGGTGGTGGTCACCTGTTGCAGCGGCAACAGGTTCAGCAGATGCCAGGCGACTGAGAGCATGATGGGATGCAAGCGGGTTTCGGGATCTTCAATCAGCAATAACGGCCGGGCGTCTTTATCCAGTTTTACTGTTCCCTTGGCCTGCAATAACGTGGAAAACAGCCCCAGCAGGATCACCCGGTGGCTGCGTCCGCCGGGGCGATCAATCATCCGGTTAATCACGTCCAGATAGCGCCAGCTCTGCTGCTCGTTGCGCGAGCGGCGGCGGATTAAACGATGGCGGGTTTCACCTGAACTGTGCTCAGCAAAATAGTGCTCCAGCAGTTGCGCCATCGCCGACAGCCCCTGGCGAAGCTGCCCGTCGGAAAGATTCTGCGGACGATCCACCAGTTCGCGTGCCAGAAAATCGAGCTGGCGGGCGGTCACTTCCACATCGGGGAAATTCGGCACCGTACCGTTACGAATGCGCCGCATAAAGCGGGCGTCGCGTAACCGCAGTACCGGCACCAGCCGGATCAGATGGCGGGCTATTTCGTCTATTTCAGCGATGGGGAGCGGATTTCCTGCGGCGTCCAGAAATCCACGCAGCGTCATGACGGAATTATCGTCAGCCAGTTCACCTTCCAGACGGTAAAAAAGGCGATGATAACCATCCTCGCCAGGCACCCAGCATGGCGATAGCGGGCGAAAGCGTTGGGCATGATGGCGACCGGGGAACGCTTCACGAAACGTCAGAATAATATGCAGATGATGTTCGCGACCCTGGACATCGCCGGCGGGGAACCAGAAATCGTCGTGCACAAAATGGTACAACTCGTTGCCCGGCGCGAGGATCAGCGTGAGCGCATCCAACAGGCTGGATTTCCCCCAGGCGTTCTCGCCAATCAGGACGTTATTCTCTTCCAGCATCAATGACAGACGATTGATGCCACGAAAACCTACGATATCCACTCGTTCAAGAAGCATAGCGTCTCCTTTACTTTCGTTATATCCCTGTTTCTGACTGTATATCACCAATTTTCTCTTCTGGCACCGGGTTATGGTTTCCCGACGGCGAAACAAACCGGGTATGGCTACATCAGATATGCATAACTTTTCTTTTTTATTGCACCTTTACTCACTCTGCTGTTTTGGGTAGTGTCAGCAAGCGTTATTCATTGAATGAAGGGACTGGGGTTTCATGTTTTCGGGTTTGTTAATTATTCTTCTGCCGTTGATTATTGGTTATCTGATCCCTCTGCGCCATGCTGCCGCCCTTAAAGTTATCAATCGTCTGTTAAGCTGGATTGTTTACGTCATCCTCTTTTTTATGGGGATCAGCCTCGCGTTTCTGGAAAACCTGGCCAGCAACCTGCTGGCAATTTTTCACTACTCCTCGGTCAGTATTACCGTCATTTTGTTGTGTAATATTGCGGCGCTTGTCTGGCTTGATCGCGTCATTCCCTGGCGGCATACCCATCAGCAGGAGAAATTACCGTCGCGTATTGCGATGGCGCTGGAGTCGCTGAAACTGTGCGGCGTGGTGATCCTGGGCTTTGCCCTTGGTCTGACCCATTTTCCGCTCTTACAGCACGCCACCGAGGCCAGCGAATACACGCTGATCTTTTTACTGTTTCTGATCGGCATTCAGTTGCGTAACAGCGGTATGACGCTAAAACAGATTGTGCTGAACCGCCGGGGGATGATGGTAGGCGTGGTGGTGGTGGTCAGCTCGCTGGCAGGCGGCGCACTAAACGCGTTTTTACTCGATCTGCCGCTGCGGACCAGTCTGGCGATGGCCTCCGGCTTCGGCTGGTATTCACTTTCCGGTATTTTGCTCACCGAATCCTTTGGCCCGGTCATTGGCAGTGCCGCTTTCTTTAACGATCTGGCGCGCGAGCTTATCGCGATCATGCTGATTCCTGGACTGGTACGCCGCAGCCGCTCGACGGCGCTGGGGTTGTGCGGTGCCACTTCAATGGATTTTACCCTGCCGGTTTTACAGCGTTCCGGTGGTCTGGAGATCGTCCCTGCCGCCATTGTTCATGGCTTTCTCCTGAGTCTTCTGGTGCCGTTACTGATGGCCTTTTTCACCGCCTGATCCCTCTTTGGCGGTAGACCTCTGCCGCCAAAATTGAGCTAAATCAATCTCCCTTTAACTTACCGCACAAATCCCTTTTCATCCCCCTGCGACCAGCATAACCTTAAACATGTATTTCAAATATAACTTTAAAAAAGGTGTGACCATGTTTTGTGTGCAATGTGAACAAACCATCCGTACCCCGGCAGGGAACGGCTGCTCTTACGCGCAGGGTATGTGCGGAAAAACAGCTGAAACCTCTGACCTACAGGATCTGCTGATCGCCTCGTTGCAGGGTCTTTCCGCCTGGGCCATCAAGGCGCGCGAATATGGCATTATCGACCACCATATCGATAACTTTGCGCCGCGCGCGTTCTTCTCAACCTTAACTAACGTTAACTTCGACTCCCCGCGTATCGTGGGCTATGCACGCGATGCCATTGCCCTGCGCGAGGCGCTGAAAGCGCATTGCCTGAGCGTGGATGCCAGCGCCGCCGTGACTAATCCCATGGCCGACCTGGAACTGGTCAGTGACGATTTAGGCGACTTACAGCGTCAGGCGGCAGATTTCACCCCGAATAAAGATAAAGTCGATATTGGCGAGAACATTCTCGGCCTGCGTCTGCTGTGCCTGTACGGCCTGAAAGGCGCGGCGGCTTATATGGAACACGCGCACGTTCTCGGTCAGTACGATAACGACATCTACGCGCAGTACCATAAAATCATGGCATGGCTGGGGACGTGGCCTTCCGATATGAACGCTCTGCTGGAGTGCTCGATGGAAATCGGCCAGATGAACTTCAAAGTGATGAGCATTCTGGATGCCGGTGAAACCAGCAAATATGGTCACCCGACGCCGACTCAGGTCAACGTTAAAGCGACCGAAGGTAAATGCATCCTGATCTCCGGTCACGATCTGAAAGATCTTTATAACCTGCTGGAGCAGACCGAAGGTACCGGCGTTAACGTCTATACCCACGGTGAAATGCTCCCCGCGCACGGTTATCCGGAACTGCGTAAATTTAAACACCTGATCGGTAACTACGGCAGCGGCTGGCAGAACCAGCAGGTAGAGTTCGCCCGCTTCCCGGGCCCGATTGTGATGACCTCTAACTGCATTATCGACCCGACCGTCGGCGCATATGATGACCGTATCTGGACCCGCAGCATCGTCGGCTGGCCGGGTGTTAGCCATCTTGAAGGCGACGACTTCGCGCCGGTAATTGCTCAGGCGCAGCAGATGGCGGGCTTTCCTTACAGCGAAATTCCGCACCTGATTACCGTTGGCTTTGGCCGTCAGACCCTGCTGGGCGCTGCCGATACCCTGATCGACCTGGTGAGCCGTGAAAAACTGCGTCACATCTTCCTGGTGGGCGGCTGTGATGGCGCGCGCGGCGAGCGTAATTATTTCACCGACTTCGCCACCAGCGTGCCGGACGACTGCCTGATCCTGACGCTGGCCTGCGGTAAATACCGTTTCAATAAACTGGACTTTGGCGATATCGAAGGTCTGCCGCGTCTGGTGGATGCCGGTCAGTGTAACGATGCCTATTCCGCGATTATTCTGGCGGTGACGCTGGCAGAAAAACTGGGCTGTGGCGTGAATGATTTGCCGCTGTCGCTGGTGCTCTCCTGGTTTGAACAGAAAGCCATCGTCATTCTGCTGACCCTGCTCTCTCTCGGCGTGAAAAACATCGTTACCGGGCCAACCGCACCAGGCTTCTTCACCCCGGATCTGCTGGCGGTTCTCAACGAGAAGTTTGGTCTGCGTTCCGTGACCACAGTTGAAGAAGATATGAAGCAGTTGCTGAGCGCGTAAGGAGTGCGATGATGACGATACCCACCACGCAGTGTCCATGGCGGATGCAGGTTCACCACATTCATCAGGAAACGCCGGATGTGTGGACCCTTTCGCTGCTGTGTCACGATTATTACCCGTACCGCGCGGGCCAGTATGCGCTGGTCAGCGTACGCCATTCCGCAGAGACGCTGCGCGCCTATACGATTTCGTCCACACCGGGGGTAAGCGAGTATATTACCCTGACCGTCCGCCGGATTGACGAGGGTGCAGGTTCACAGTGGTTAACCCGCGACGTGAAACGCGGCGACTATATCTGGTTGTCCGATGCGATGGGTGACTTCACCTGCGAAGACAAAGCCGAAGACAAATTCCTGATGCTGGCAGCAGGTTGCGGCGTGACGCCGGTAATGTCGATGCGCCGCTGGCTGGCGAAGTATCGTCCAAAGGCCGACGTGCAGGTGATCTTTAACGTCCGTTCACCGCAGGATGTGATTTTTGCCGAAGAGTGGCAGCAGTATCCGGTCACGCTGGTCGCGGAAAACGAGGCGACCGGGGAATTTGTCTCCGGTCGACTGACACCTGAGCTATTACAGAAAGTGCCGGACCTGGCTTCACGTACCGTAATGACCTGCGGGCCCGCGCCGTATATGGAACTGGTCGAGCAGGAAGTGAAAGCGCTTGGAGTGACGAAATTCTTTAAAGAGAAGTTCTTTACGCCGGTTGCGCAGGCGGCGAGTGAGGGTCTGAAGTTCACGAAGCTTGCACCGGTGCAGGAGTTTTATGCGCCGGTGGGCACCACGCTGCTGGAGGCTCTGGAGAGCAATAAGGTGCCGATCACCGTTGCCTGCCGCGCAGGCGTGTGTGGCTGCTGCAAAACCAAAGTGGTTTCCGGTGAATATACGGTCAGCAGTACCATGACGCTGAGCGATGCGGAAATTGCTGACGGGTATGTGCTGGCATGCTCATGTCATCCGCAAGGGGATTTGGTGCTGGCCTGAGGAGTAAAATATGCCGGGTGGCGCTGCGCTTGCCCGGCCTACGGATCACGGTTGTCATCTTGTCTGTAGGCCCGGTAAGCGCAGCGCCACCGGGCAAAATGGCACGTCGCTACCGTTTTACCGCCACGCCGGATCGCGCACGACTGAGTAACGCCCCGCCCCCATAAAAGCAATCGCCAGCCCGCCAATAAAGAAGTAAGCAATATTTTCAATCGCCCATGCGCCGGTTTTATCCAGCATCCAGGTATTATTAATCCCTACCATCAACCACGCCACCAGCATGGTAAAAGACAATACCAGCGCCGCCGGACGCGTCAAAATACCCAGGATAATCAAACACGGCACTAACACTTCGCCAATCAGCACGCCGTAGGCAACAAACCCCGGTAATCCCTGCGCAACCACCATGCCACGGATCCCGTCGATGCCATCAAACAGCTTGTGTAACCCGTGGAAAAGCATTAACCCGCCCACGGCAATGCGTAACAACAGCTTGCCAAAATCTTCATGTGAAAGGGTTCTATTGACGGCAATTAACAATTTCTTAACCATTTGAAATGCCTCTTGTTTTAAATGCGACTGCTTCACATTACGCCTTCCGCAATGCGAAAGATAGCGCCTTTATACACGGAGGTTTTCTGCGCGACCCTCAGGATCTGACCTAAGCTTGTAAGCGGTATCACACAAAGGAGATGGAAACCCATGAAACAAACCGTTGCCGCTTATCTTGCTAAAACGCTGGAACAAGCGGGTGTTAAACGTATCTGGGGCGTCACAGGTGATTCACTGAATGGCCTGAGCGACAGTCTGAACAAAATGGGCACGATTGACTGGATGCCTACCCGCCACGAAGAAGTGGCCGCGTTTGCCGCCGGTGCAGAAGCGCAGTTGACGGGCGAACTGGCAGTCTGTGCTGGCTCCTGCGGGCCTGGCAACCTGCATTTAATTAACGGCCTGTTTGACTGTCATCGTAACCACGTTCCGGTACTGGCCATCGCCGCGCATATTCCGTCCAGCGAAATCGGCAGCGGTTATTTCCAGGAGACGCATCCGCAGGAACTGTTCCGCGAATGCAGCCACTATTGTGAACTGGTCTCATCGCCAGAGCAGATCCCTCAGGTGTTGGCCATTGCCCTGCGTAAAGCTGTGCTTAATCGCGGCGTGTCGGTCATTGTGTTGCCAGGTGATGTTGCCCTTCAGGCTGCGCCGGAAAATGCCAGCAGCCACTGGTATCCTGCCCCGCAACCAGTGGTCACCCCCGCACAAGACGAACTGAAAAAGCTGGCTCAGCTACTGCGTTACTCCAGCAAAATCGCCCTGCTCTGCGGCAGCGGCTGTGCCGGGGCGCATACTGAGCTGGTAGAATTCGCCGGTAAATTAAAAGCGCCTGTCGTCCATGCGATGCGTGGCAAAGAACATGTCGAATATGACAACCCTTATGATGTGGGAATGACCGGGCTTATCGGCTTCTCCTCCGGTTTTCACACCATGATGAATGCCGACACGCTGGTGCTTCTGGGTACCCAATTCCCCTATCGCGCCTTCTACCCGACCGACGCCAAAATTATCCAAATTGATATCAATCCGGGAAGTATCGGCGCGCACAGCAAGGTTGATATGGCGCTGATTGGCGATATCAAAGCCACATTAAGCGCCCTGCTGCCGCTGCTGGAAGAAAACACCGACACCCGCTTCCTGGATACCGCGTTGAAGCACTACCGCGACGCGCGTAAAGATCTGGACGCGCTGGCGAAACCCAGTGAGAAAGCGATCCATCCGCAGTATCTGGCGCAGCAGATTAGCCATTATGCCGATGACGACGCCATTTTTACCTGCGACGTGGGTACGCCTACGGTCTGGGCCGCCCGCTATCTTAAAATGAACGGTCAGCGTCGGTTGTTAGGCTCCTTTAACCACGGCTCGATGGCCAACGCCATGCCACAGGCACTGGGCGCACAGGCTACCGCGCCGAACCGTCAGGTCGTTGCCCTGTGTGGCGACGGGGGCTTCAGTATGCTGATGGGCGACTTCCTGTCAGTAGTGCAGATGAAGCTGCCGGTAAAAATTATTGTCTTCAACAACAGCGTACTGGGCTTTGTGGCGATGGAGATGAAGGCCGGGGGTTATTTGACTGACGGCACCGATCTCCACGACACAAACTTTGCCCGTATCGCCGATGCCTGCGGCATTACCGGTATTCGCGTCGAGAAAGCGGTTGATATTGACGACGCACTGCAACGCGCCTTTGCCACCGAGGGCCCGGTACTGGTGGATGTGGTAGTGGCGAAAGAAGAACTGGCCATGCCGCCGCAAATTAAACTCGAACAGGCCAAAGGCTTTAGCCTCTATATGTTGCGCGCGATCATTAACGGGCGCGGTGACGAGGTGCTGGAACTGGCAAAAACCAACTGGCTCAGGTAAAAATAGGGCATCATCCTGAATCAAAAAGGAAATGCCGTGATTGATCTACGCAGTGATACCGTAACCCGTCCGGGGCGTGCCATGCTTGAAGCCATGATGACCGCTCCGGTCGGCGACGACGTTTATGGTGACGATCCTACCGTTAATGAACTCCAGCGTTATGCCGCCGATCTGGCTGGCAAAGAGGCGGCGCTGTTTCTGCCGACCGGCACCCAGGCCAACCTGGTTGCCCTTCTCAGCCACTGTGAGCGTGGCGAAGAATATATCGTCGGCCAGGGCGCACATAATTATCTCTATGAAGCAGGCGGTGCCGCCGTGCTCGGCAGCATTCAGCCGCAGCCTATTGATGCCGCCTCCGATGGCACCCTACCGCTGGATAAAGTCGCCGCCAAAATCAAAGCCGACGACATCCATTTCGCCCGCACTAAGCTGCTCAGTCTGGAAAACACCCATAACGGCAAAGTTCTGCCGCGAGAGTACCTCCAGGCGGCGTGGGAATTTACCCGTAGCCGCGGGCTGGGTTTGCACGTTGACGGTGCGCGCATCTTCAACGCCGTGGTAGCGTATGGTTGCGAATTGAGAGAGATTACGCAGTACTGCGATTCCTTCACCATCTGTTTATCGAAAGGATTAGGTACGCCGGTAGGCTCGCTGCTGGTCGGCAGTCACGACTATATTAAACGCGCTATCCGCTGGCGGAAAATGACCGGTGGCGGTATGCGTCAGGCAGGGATTCTGGCGGCGGCCGGTTTGTACGCGTTAAAGCATAATGTTGCCCGCTTGCGTGAAGATCACGACAACGCCGCCTGGCTTGCTGCCCAATTGAAAGAAATTGGTGCGGATGTCATGCGTCATGACACGAACATGCTGTTTGTCCGGGTCGGTGAAGAAAATGCCGCTGCGCTGGGCGAACATCTGCGTGCGCAGGATATCCTGATCAATGCCTCTCCGGTGGTGCGTCTGGTGACGCATCTTGATGTCAGCCGCGAGCAGCTAGAGCAACTCGTTGCTCACTGGAAAGCGTTTCTCAACCGCTAAGGAGCACACCGTGCCGCAACGTATTCTGGTGCTGGGGGCCAGTGGCTATATTGGTCAACACCTGATCAGAGCGCTGAGCCAGCAGGGGCATCAGGTGCTGGCGGCGGCACGGCGCATTGAGCGGCTGGAGAAGATGGCGCTGCCTGGCGTCAGCTGTCATTCACTGGATCTCTGCTGGCCCAGGGCGTTACCGGAACTGCTGAAAAATAGTGAGACCGTTTACTATCTGGTTCACGGCATGGGCGAAGGCGGCGATTTTGTCGCTCATGAGCGTCAGGTTGCCCTCAACGTTCGCGATGCACTGCGCGAGACGCCAGTGAACCAGTTGATTTTCCTCAGCTCGCTCCAGGCACCGGCGCACCAGCAGTCCGACCATCTGCGCGCCCGGCAGCTCACGGCAGACACCCTGCGCGAGTCCGGTGTGCCGGTGACTGAACTGCGCGCCGGGATTATCATCGGCGCGGGTTCTGCCGCCTTTGAGGTGATGCGCGATATGGTCTATAACCTGCCCGTGCTCACCCCGCCGCGCTGGGTGCGCTCACGGACCACGCCCATTGCGCTGAATAATCTGCTGCATTATCTGGTGGCGTTACTGGATCATCCCGCTCGCGAACATCGCATTTTTGAAGCCGCCGGGCCACAGGTGCTGAGCTATCAGCAACAGTTTGAGCGTTTTATGCTGGTCAGCGGTCGGCATCGCCCGCTAATTCCCATCCCCTTCCCTACCCGCTGGATTTCAGTCTGGTTTCTGACTGTCATTACCTCGGTGCCTCCCACCACGGCAAAAGCGCTGATTCAGGGGCTCAAACACGATCTTCTCGCTGATGACGGCCCGCTCCGGGCGTTAATTCCGCAGACGCTGATCCCGTTTGATGATGCGGTGCGCAGCACGCTGGAAGAAGAAAAGAGGCTGGTTAACTCAAGCGACTGGGGTTACGACGCGCAGGCGTTCGCCCGCTGGCGGCCGGACTACGGCTATTTTGCCAAACAGGCGGGCTTTACGCTGAAAACGCCCGCCAGCCTTAGCGCCCTGTGGCGGGTAGTAAACCAGCTTGGCGGCAAGGAACGCTACTTTTTTGGCAATCCGCTGTGGCAAACCCGCGCCTTAATCGACAAGATTATCGGTCATCCACTGGCAAAAGGCCGCCCGGCGCGCCCGTTTTTGCAGCCAGGCGATGCCGTTGATAGCTGGAAGGTGATTATCGCCGATCCGGAAAAAGAGCTGGCGCTGCTGTTTGGCATGAAAGCGCCGGGGCTGGGCCGCCTTTGCTTTACTATGGAAGATAAAGGTGATTATCGGCAGCTTGACGTCCGCGCCTGGTGGCACCCGCACGGAATGCCGGGGCTGTTTTACTGGCTGTTAATGATCCCGGCGCATTTGTTCATCTTTCGCGGCATGGCAAAACGTATCGCCAGTCTGGCAGAGAAAGGGTAACAGGAGAAACGTCGGGGCGATGTTCCCGGGATATGGCCTGAGCACTAAAAACCGCACACGGTTTGCCATTAACCTCAGATTCTTTCATTTTTCCCATTGCATACCGCCGAAAATACCGGAAGAATGCGCACGAAATTCTTTAAAACACAGCGGATCGATATGAAGGTTCTGGTAACGGGCGCAACCAGCGGTTTAGGCCGAAACGCGGTCGAGTTTTTGCGTCGTAAAGGCATCAGCGTCAGAGCAACCGGTCGTAATGAAGCGATGGGCAAGCTGCTGCAAAAAATGGGCGCAGAATTCGTGCAGGCCGATCTCACTGAACTGGTCTCTTCGCAGGCTAAGGTCATGCTCGCCGGTATCGATACCCTGTGGCACTGCTCCAGCTTTACCTCACCGTGGGGAACGCAGGAGGCGTTTGATCTCGCCAACGTGCGCGCCACGCGTCGTCTGGGGGAGTGGTCCGTCGCCTGGGGCGTGCGCAATTTTGTGCATATTTCGTCACCTTCCCTGTACTTCGATTACCATCATCATCACGATGTGAAGGAAGAATTTCGCCCGCAGCGATTTGCCAATGAATTTGCCCGCAGCAAAGCGGCTGGCGAAGAGGTGATTCAGCTGCTGGCACGTGCCAATCCGCAGACGCGTTTTACTATTTTGCGCCCGCAAAGTTTATTTGGCCCCCATGATAAGGTATTTATTCCGCGTCTGGCGCAGATGATGCACCACTACGGCAGCGTTCTCCTGCCACGCGGCGGCGATGCGGTGGTCGATATGACCTATTTTGAAAACGCCATCCACGCCATGTGGCTGGCCAGCCAGCCCTCGTGCGACGCCCTGCCTTCCGGCCGTGCATTTAACATCACCAACGGCGAGCCGCAGAAACTGCATGATATTGTGCAGAAGCTCATCGACGAGCTAAATATTCACTGCCGCATCCGGTCGGTGCCCTATCCGATGCTGGATATCGTCGCCCGCAGTATGGAGCGCTTTGGCAGTAAAACCGCGAAAGAACCGACGTTTACGCACTATGGTGTGTCCAAGCTGAATTTTGATTTCACGCTGGATATTAGCCGGGCGCAGCAAGAGCTGGGGTATCAGCCGGTGGTGACGCTGGATGAAGGTATCACGCGCACGGCAGCCTGGCTGCGGGATCATGGGAAATTGCACCGCTGATCCTCACCCCAGCCCTCTCCCTCAGGGAGAGGGAGCAGTCAGTGCCTCGCGGAACGTCTGGTTGACTGCTTTTACCATAGAATGTGCCGACTGGCCGCAACCGCTCGCCGGACGGTCCCCTCTCCTGGGGGAGAGGGTTAGGGTGAGGGCGAAGAGCATCAACCCTGGCCGTATTTTTCCAGCAGCGCCTCGGCGATGGCCTGGGTTTGTGCATCTGCGACACCATCCCAGCGCGCCGGACGGAAGTGCATCTGAAACGCCATAATCACCCGTTTCTGTTGCGCCTCGGTCATTTCAGGCTTGACCTCATAACCATAGCGGGCCAGAAGATCCAGCAGCGACGCCGTGTCCACCGGCTCAGACGGCGCTCGCCCGTTCAGGTAAAACGCGACGCGCTGCGCATCAGGCCACGCGCCAATCCCCTGCTCCGCCAGCGCCTGCCAGGGAAATAACGGGCCGGGATCGTCCTTGCGCTGGGCGGCGATATCCGCATGCGCAACCACGTTCTGTGGCGCAATGTGGTAACGCGCAATGATATCTTTTGCCAGCGGCACCAGCGCGGCTATCTGCGCGGGAGTAAACGGCGCAAAATATTTTACCCCGTCTCGTTTCTGCCAGCCGCGGTTTTCCAGTTCAATGCCGATAGAGGTGTCATTAAGGCGCGTGGCCCCCCGCCAGAAACTCGCCCCGGCATGCCAGGCCAGCTCCTGCTCCGGCACCAGTTGCCAGATGCGCGGTTTACCGTTATGCCGTGGAGGCACGTCAGGTATCAGGTAGTGCGCGCTGACATGCTTGTCGGTTAAGGTTGCCAGCGAGGTGTCAAAGTCATCGGCGGTATAGTGGATCACCAGCACTTTTACTCGCGGATACGCCGCCTGTGCCGGATGCCTGACATCCAGCTGATACCCGTCTTTATCAATAATCCCTTTTTCGCCTGCGCAGCCCGTTAACAGCAGCGCCAGCGCAATACTCCATACAAAACGTCTCATTAGCGTAGTTTCACCGCCGTGCCGGAGACGCTGACCATCAGCATACTGCCGTCTTTACCCACCGTTTCGTAATCGATATCAATGCCCACCACCGCATCGGCTCCCAGCGCTTTAGCCTGCTCGCCGAGTTCCTGAAAGGCAATTTCACGGGCCTTGCGCAGCTCTTTTTCATAGGCACCGGAGCGGCCACCAACGATGTCGCGGATCCCGGCGAAAAAATCACGGAAGATATTGGCCCCGAGAATGGCTTCTCCGGTCACTACGCCACGGTATTCAGCGATTGTCTGCCCTTCGAGAGTCGGTGTCGTCGAAAATTGCATCGTCTGTCTCCTTGTTTTACGTTCAATGCCTTAGCTCTGGATGCCAAACGCATTATCGAACTGATACGCTATGCTTGAAAAGCATAACCATTATTATCGTAGATTGCTTATAAGGAAATCAGAATGCGCTACTCTGCTCTCGCTCTTTTTATCCCGTGCGCGTTGCTGTTGAGTGCCTGCACTACCGTCACGCCGGCATTTAATGACATCGGCACCCGCAGCGGCCCTTGTGTTGAAGGCGGTCCGGATACGGTGGCCCAGAAATTTTATGACGCGCGTATCCAGAACCGGAATAACGATATCACCGCGCTGCGCCCCTACTTAAGTGACGATCTGGCGAAAATGCTGAGCGATGCCAGTCGTGACAGTAGCCACAATGCGCTACTGAAATCCGATCTTTTCTCCAGTCGTAACACGCCGCCAGAAAGCGCCCGCGTTGCCAGCGCGTCGACTATTCCTAATACGGATGCGCGAAACATTCCTCTGCGTGTAGACCTGAAACAGGGCAGCGATGCCTGGCAGGATGAAGTCTTAATGATCCGCGAAGGCCAGTGCTGGGCGGTTGACGATGTGCGCTACCTCGGGGCAAGCCACGCACCGGCTGGCACACTGCGTCAGTCGCTGGAAAAACGCTAACGATTTTACCGCCTTAAATTTAAATGTCGGTCTTAGCGAAAGCGGACCGACATTTCTCCCTCGCCTCTTCCCCCGGCGCTATTTTGTGCTAAGTTTAAGATATCCTGCGGCTTATAGTTAACTTTTAACGCAGAAATATTGCATAACTATTCTGTGAAAGGTACTATTTGCGGCCTCAATTGCTACAAGACTGCCCCGATGAGTATTCAATTAAACGGCATAAATTGCTTCTACGGCGCACACCAGGCGCTGTTCGACATCACGCTTAATTGCCCGCAGGGTGAAACGCTGGTGCTGCTTGGCCCAAGCGGTGCGGGTAAAAGCTCGCTGTTGCGCGTGCTCAACCTGCTTGAGATGCCGCGTTCCGGCACCCTCAGCATCGCTGGCAATCAATTTGATTTCGCAAAAACACCGTCGGATAAAGCGATTCGCGAACTGCGCCAGAACGTCGGCATGGTGTTTCAGCAGTACAATCTGTGGCCGCACCTCACGGTGGTGCAAAACCTGATTGAAGCGCCCTGCCGGGTGCTGGGTCTGAGTAAAGCGCAGGCGATGGAACGTGCGGATAAGCTGCTTGAACGTCTGCGCCTGAAGCCGTACAGCGATCGCTATCCGCTGCATCTCTCCGGCGGCCAGCAGCAGCGTGTGGCCATTGCCCGCGCCCTGATGATGGAACCGCAGATATTGCTGTTTGATGAGCCCACTGCGGCGCTCGATCCGGAAATCACCGCGCAGATCGTCAGCATTATTCGCGAGCTGGCGGAAACCAACATCACCCAGGTGATTGTGACCCACGAGGTAGAAGTGGCGCGTAAAACCGCCAGCCGCGTGGTGTATATGGAAAATGGTTATATTGTTGAGCAAGGGGATGCAGGCTGCTTTACGCATCCGCAAACCGACGCCTTTAAACACTATTTATCACACTGAAGATCGGGAAAATGACAATGAAAAAAGTTTTGATCGCCGCGCTAATCGCCAGTGCCAGTCTTTCCGCCACGGCAGCCCAGACCATTCGTTTCGCCACCGAAGCGTCGTATCCTCCGTTTGAATCAGTCGATGCCAACAACAAAATTGTGGGTTTTGATGTCGATCTGGCGAACGCGCTGTGCAAAGAGATTGATGCCACCTGTACCTTCACTAATCAGGCGTTCGACAGCCTCATCCCGGGCCTGAAATTCCGCCGTTTTGAAGCGGTGATGGCCGGAATGGACATTACTGCGGAACGTGAAAAGCAGGTGCTGTTTACGACCCCGTACTATGACAACTCGGCGCTGTTTATCGGTCAGCAGGGTAAATTCACCAGCATTGACCAGCTGAAAGGTAAAAAAGTGGGCGTGCAGAACGGCACCACTCACCAGAAATTCATCATGGATAAACATCCGGAAATCACGACGGTGCCTTACGACAGCTACCAGAACGCCAAGCTGGATCTGCAAAACGGCCGTATTGATGGCGTATTTGGTGACACCGCCGTGGTCACCGAGTGGCTGAAAGCCAACCCGAAACTGGCAGCCGTTGGCGATAAAGTGACCGACAAAGAGTACTTCGGCACGGGTCTTGGCATCGCTGTCCGTCAGGGCAACACTGACCTACAGCAGAAATTCAATGCTGCGCTGGAAAAAGTGAAGAAAGATGGGACGTACGAGACCATCTACAACAAATGGTTCCAGAAGTAATCTTTGATGAACGAATTCTTTCCTCTTGCAAGCGCCGCCGGGATGACCGTCGGCCTTGCCGTTTGTGCGCTGGTCATTGGCCTGGCGCTGGCAATGCTGTTCGCGGTCTGGGAGTCAGTAAAATGGCGTCCCGTCGCGTGGCTGGGCACGGCGCTGGTGACGATTATGCGCGGGCTACCGGAAATCCTGGTGGTCCTGTTTATCTATTTTGGCTCCTCACAGCTACTGCTGACGCTGTCTGATGGTTTCTCGATTAACCTCGGCTTCACCCAGATCCCGGTGCAGATGGAGATTGAAAACTTTGACGTCAGTCCGTTCCTGTGCGGCGTCATTGCGCTTTCCTTACTCTACGCTGCCTATGCTTCGCAAACCCTGCGCGGCGCGCTGAAAGCAGTGCCGATGGGACAGTGGGAATCGGGTCAGGCGCTGGGCCTTTCTAAGAGTGCGATCTTTTTCCGCCTGGTGATGCCACAAATGTGGCGGCACGCGCTGCCGGGTCTCGGCAATCAGTGGCTGGTGCTGCTGAAAGATACCGCGCTGGTGTCGCTTATCAGCGTTAACGATTTGATGCTGCAAACCAAAAGCATCGCCACGCGAACTCAGGAGCCCTTTACCTGGTATATCGTGGCGGCGGCGATTTATCTGGTGATTACGTTATTGAGCCAGTACATCCTTAAGCGTATTGACCTGCGCGCGACGCGTTTTGAACGGAGGCCGGGCTGATGTTTGAGTATTTACCTGAGCTTCTGAAGGGACTGCATACCAGTCTGACGCTGACGGTGGCTTCGATTGTTGTTGCCCTGATCCTGGCGTTGATTTTCACCATTATCCTGACGCTAAAAACGCCGGTACTGGTGTGGATCGTGCGTGTCTATATCACCCTCTTTACCGGTACGCCGCTGCTGGTGCAGATCTTCCTGATTTACTACGGTCCGGGCCAGTTTCCGACGCTACAGGATTATCCGCTGATCTGGCACTTAATTTCCGAGCCGTGGCTGTGCGCGCTGATCGCCCTGTCGTTGAACAGCGCCGCGTATACCACGCAGCTGTTCTACGGTGCCATCCGGGCGATTCCGGACGGCCAGTGGCAGTCCTGTGGCGCGCTGGGAATGAGTAAGAAAGACACCCTCGCGATTTTGCTGCCCTATGCGTTTAAACGTGCCCTCTCCTCATATTCCAACGAGGTGGTGCTGGTGTTTAAAAGTACCTCTCTGGCCTACACCATCACGCTGATGGAAGTGATGGGACATGGCCAGCTGATGTACGGACGCACCTACGACGTGATGGTATTTGGCGCAGCGGGTTTGATCTATCTGGTGGTCAACGGCCTGCTAACCCTGCTGATGCGTCTGATTGAGCGCCGCGCGCTGGTGTTTGAGCGCCGTAACTGAGCATAAGCCGTCGCATGATGCTGCATCCCGATCTGCCGGGAACCTGCGATGCCGATTGCATAAGCATGAAAACCCTCAGCGGATAAGCCTCTCACTTATCCGCTTTTTTATGCCATTAAAACAATAAATACTCATTTATATTGCATACAAATTCAAATAGTGGCATTGTATTTTTACGCCGCTTACCGGCACACCACATAAGATTGACCGACGGGAGCTTCATCATGAAAAAGTTAGTTCTGGCCGCACTACTTGCCACTTTCGCAGCGGGCGCGAGCGCCGCAGACAAAATCAACTTTGGCGTCTCTGCTACCTATCCTCCTTTTGAATCGCTGGATGCCAGCAACCAGATCGTTGGGTTTGATATTGACCTGGCAAAAGCCCTGTGCACCCAAATGCAGGCCGATTGCACCTTTACCAATCACGCGTTTGACAGCCTGATCCCGTCGCTAAAATTCAAAAAATATGATGCGGTGATTTCCGGAATGGACATTACGCCTGAACGTAGCAAACAGGTTGCCTTTACCCAGCCGTACTACGCTAACTCCGCGGTGGTTATCGCGAAAAAAGATGCTTACAAAACCTTTGCCGATTTGAAGGGCAAACGTATCGGGATGGAAAACGGCACCACGCATCAGAAATATATTCAGGATAAGCATCCGGAAGTCAAAACCGTGGCCTATGACAGCTATCAGAATGCGATTATAGACCTGAAAAATGGCCGTATTGATGGCGTATTTGGCGATACCGCCGTGGTCAACGAGTGGCTGAAAACCAATCCGCAGCTGGGCACCGCAACCGAGAAAGTGACGGACCCGCAGTACTTCGGCACCGGCCTTGGCATTGCCGTTCGCCCGGATAATAAAGCGCTGCTGGAAAAACTGAACGCCGCGCTGAAAGCGATTAAAGATAACGGTACGTATCAAAAAATCAGCGACCAGTGGTTCCCGCAGTAAGTTTTCAGGCCCGATAAGCCGAACGTGCCCGGCGGCGCTTCGCTTGCGCGGGCCTACAGATGAACGGCGAACTTCGGTGGAATTTTGCTTGCAGCGGGATTAACTGACTGAAAGGGCTGGATTTTCGTAGGCCGGGTAAGGCGTAGCCGCCACCCGGCATAAAAGGCACCGCAGCCGAAAATTGTTTGGGCTGACGATCACACCGCGGTCCACATCCGCCCCTTGCGCTCCCCGGTCATCGGCAACGCGTTCAGCAACAGCACGGCATCCCGCACGGTGATCACCGGACCGGAAAACCCTTCCGTGCCCAACAATTCAGTGCTGCGCCCGGCTCTGTGCGCCATCTCTTCCAGGGTATCCAGCAGATCCTCGTCATCTTCCAGCATAAACTCATCTGCCAGGCGGTCGTCAGCGAAAATCGGCACCGTAAACCCATCCGGGCCGTCCCGGTTTACCCCTTCACTCAACACATTCCAGACGGCACGGATAATCCACGTATCCACCTCACGCGAATCAAAGCTGCGGGCAAAATCACAGATACTGTAATCCCTGCGCTGCTGAGCCAGCGTACGAAGATGCACACGCCACTGGCGGTTACCCCGGATACTGGCAATCACCAGCCACGCCACGAGAGCCGAAATAAAAAAAATCAGCGGGTCGCCATCAATGATAAAAGCCGCAACCATACGATAAAACCCGTACAGAAGCGCGGCGCATAGCAAAGCAATCACCAGCCAGCCGGTTGCATTGAACCGTGCCTGTGGCGCAGCAAAAAGAAAACGTGAAGGCGTTCGCATACCTTTCCCTCTGGTAATGTTAATCGCGCATGAGTAGCGTCAACACTTCATAATGGGCAGTATGCGGGAACATGTCAAAAAGTTGTACGCGCGCAATCCGATAGCCCGGAAGTTGCTGCAAATCTTTCGCCATCGTTTGTGCGTTACAACTGGAGTAGATAATAAATGACGGGGCCATCTTGCTGAGATAATCACATAGCGCCTGACCAATCCCCCGGCGTGGCGGGTTGACCAGCACCAGATCGGGAACATCGCCCTGCCCGGTCGCAAACGCCGTGGAATCCAGCGCCTGAAAATGCAGATTATGCAGCCCCAATTGCTCAGCGGATTGTCTGGCGCAGGCAATCGCTTCCGGGGCAATTTCTATTCCCGTCAGTTTCATCTCAGGCGTGGCACAATGCAGGCCGAAGCCGCCAACACCGCAGAACAGATCCCACATATGCTGTACCGGCAATTCCCGCACCCACGCGCGGGCAGTGGCATACAGACGGCTGGCAACGGTCGGGTTAGTCTGGAAAAAACTCTGCGGGCGGATCCACAGCGGCACGTTATTAAATTGCTCGGCCAGCGCCTGCTGATCGGTGAGGAAGATCTCTTTCTCACCTTCCATAATCGCCATATGGACCGGCTGAATATTCACTGAAATCACGTTTAGCTGCGGGAGTTGCGCCTGTAATGCTGGTAGCGCCGCGCTCAGCTGTGCCAGTTTCGCTTCGGAACGCAGGACGAAGCGTAACATCATCCCGCCATCCTGCTGGCTTTCGGTCAGCAACAGATATTTCAGCTCTCCGCGTTTACGCGCCACGTTATAGGGCGTCAGCCCGGCGCGGGCAATAAAAGGTTTAAGCGCGGAAAAAACCGCCGAGAAGGAAGCGGGATAGAGCGGACAGGAGGTGAGATCTTCCGGCGTACCATCGCGGTGCAGCATGCCGAGCAGCGGCTTTTCCACGCTGCCACTTACCACCATTTTGGCCTTATTACGAAATGCCTGCTCCGGTCCACTTACCGGCGCGCACCACTCTCCCACCGATAGCGTGCCGAGCAATGCACGAAGATCGGCCATTTTGGTGGAGAGTTGATCGGCAACCGGCTGATCAATCCACTGACAGGAGCGACAGCGACCGGCGTCATAAAGTGCGCACTGCATAATAAAACCTTCTGAATTTCAGGGGCGGCGATTGTACCACTGTTATTGCAGACGGAAAAAGCGGCGGCTGGGCGACGGGAGAAAAAGCAGCATCAGGACCATAATATCCGGCAATTTCTGCATCACTAACGCGTGAAAAATTTCACCCCGGCTCTCTCCGGCGATGCTGAAAAGTTCCGGATAACCGTAGCCAATGGAAGCGGCCCACAAATACGCACCTGCTGACGCCTGGGCGAACAGATAGAGCCAGCGCGCCCAGCTTCGCCCCTTGACCACTGAGAAAGCACAGAGGATATCGACAAACAGCAGCACCAGACTCGCCATAAACACCAGCGTCAGGCTCCAGGTCTGGGCGCTACGAAAGATCAGTTCCTGGAGTCCTTTCCAGCCCAGCAGGTTAAACAGCATCAGCAGGTCAACGCAGCGAATCAGGATGATCGCAATCGCCGCCACCTGCACCAGGGCAGGGACGTTCAGACGAGCGCCAGAGCGGCGAGTTTTAGTAAAAAATCCCAATATGGTCGCCTTCCATGAAAAACGGTGCCGCTAAAAGGCGGCACCGACAGACTGCTGACAAAAGGGATGGTCAGGGGAAACGCCAAGATTGGGTTCCCGGAGGGAGGCCCCACCCGGCGGTCGCCCCGCGTTCCACGGACGGTTTGTCATCAATCGTACCGATTGCCCATTTCTGCAAAGATTTTAGGCGCATCATCCGCGTCTTGCACGCTGGATATCTCTCGTCCGCTGCTTTTCTGCGCGCGCCATCAAACACCAGGCGATAAATCCGACAATTCCGACCACGCCAAGGATCAGCGTTGCCAGCGCATTAATCTCCGGGTTAACCCCCATCCGCACGCTGGAGAAGACTAACATGGGCAACGTCGTCGCCCCCGGACCCGACACGAAGCTGGCAATCACCAGATCGTCCAGCGACAGGGTAAATGCCAGCAGCCAGCCAGAAACCACCGCCGGCATAATCATCGGCAGGGTAATGACGAAGAAAACCTTCAGCGGCGCGGCACCCAGGTCCATCGCCGCCTCTTCAATCGAACGATCCAGTTCGCGCAGACGCGACGAAATCACCACCGCCACGTAGGCAGTACAGAAGGTAACGTGCGCCAGCCAGATAGTGAGCATGCCGCGATCGGCAGGCCAGCCAATCGCATGCGCCAGCGCAACAAACAGCAGCAGCAGCGACAGGCCGGTGATCACATCCGGCATCACCAGTGGCGCAGTGATCATAAAGGCGAAACCGTTCGAGCCGCGAAAACGGCCAAAGCGCACCATCACCACCGCGGCAATCGTCCCGAGGATCGCCGCCATCGTTGCCGCACAGGCGGCGATGGTTAAGCTCAATCCCACCGCGCTCATCATCGCGTCGTCGCGAAACAGCTCACCGTACCAGCGCGTTGACCAGCCTGCCCACACCGTCACCAGTTTTGAGCTGTTGAAGGAGTAAACGACCAGCATCAGCATTGGGGCATAGAGAAACGTAAACCCGACGATCAGAATAAGAGTTCGCCACGGCGAGCGTACTACCGGCAGATTATTCATCCGTTCTCCCCCACCGTTTTTTGTTGATGCTTATGGAACCACATGATCGGCACGATCAGCAGCAAAAGCATCACGATTGCCACCGCAGACGCGACCGGCCAGTCGCGATTATTAAAGAACTCCTGCCACAGCACGCGACCGATCATAATGCTGTCCGGGCCGCCGAGCAGTTCGGGGATCACAAATTCCCCAACCGCCGGAATAAACACCAGCATCGACCCGGCAATAATCCCGCCTTTGGTTAGCGGCACGATCACGCTGAAAAAGGTCTTCATCGGACGTGCGCCGAGATCCAACGCCGCTTCCACCAGCGAATAATCAATACGCGTCAGCGCGGTATAAATTGGCAGCACCATAAACGGCAGATAGGCATACACGATGCCGATATAAACCGCCAGATTGGTATGTAGGATAGTCAGCGGCTGATCGATAACCCCGAGCCACAGTAAAACGTTATTCAGCACGCCGTTGTTTTTGAGTATGCCCATCCACGCATACACGCGGATCAAAAACGACGTCCACGACGGCAGAAGTACCAGCAGCAGCAAAATATTGCGCGTTGAAGGCTTGCTGTGCGCGACGGCCCAGGCCATCGGGTAGCCCAGCGCCAGACAGCACAACGTTGAAATCGCCGCCACCTGCAACGACTGAAGATAGGCTTCAAAATAGAGCGGATCGTCGGTCAGTTGCAGAAAATTACCGAGATTGAGGGTAATCGACAGTTGCCCGTCCGCCCATTCCATAAGATCGGTATAGGGTGGAATGGCACGCGCCATCTCCGCGAGGCTAATTTTAAAGACAATCAAAAACGGCAGCAGAAACAGCAAGGTCAGCCAGAGATAAGGCAGCGCGATCACCAGCTTACGCCCGTGCTTCATCTGCATTTTTGCCAGCCAGCGTGCAACACCGCCTGGTTGACGGGCGCGAGCCGGGGGTTCTAATGTACTCATTGCCGCTCCTTAAACCGTCAGTACCACACAGCTATCTGCGTCCCAGCACAGACGCACCTCATCGCCCCAGGTCGGCGTCCCTTTGCGATAGCGATGATCGTTCTGTAGCTGAGCGCTCAGCATCTGCCCGCTTTTTAGCCGCACGTGGTAAATCGACAAATCGCCGAGATAGGCAATATGCACTACCTCACCCACGGCGAAGTTGAAACCGTCCGCCGGGACCTCATCGCAGAGCATGATTTTTTCCGGACGCAGGGCGATGTAAACCGGAACGTTATCAACCACGGAGGCGTCCGGATCGACTTTCAGCGGATGGACCAGCCCCGGTGATTCAATGATCAGGCCATCGTCTTCCCGCGATTTCAGCAATCCTTCAAACACGTTTACCGAGCCGATAAATTCCGCGCTGTAGCGGGTGGTGGGATGCTCGTAAATCTCTTCCGGCTCGCCAATCTGGGCGAATTTTCCCCGGTTCATAATGGCGATGCGCCCGGCCATGGTCATCGCTTCCTCCTGATCGTGCGTCACCATCACGCAGGTTGCACCGACGCGCTCCAGAATATCCACCACTTCAAGCTGCATCCGGTCGCGCAGTTTTTTATCCAGCGCGCCCATCGGCTCATCCAGCAGCAGCAATTTGGGACGTTTCGCCAGGCTACGAGCCAGCGCCACGCGTTGCCGCTGACCGCCGGAAAGCTGGTGCGGCTTGCGTTTGGCGAATTCCTGCATATGCACCAGCGCCAGCATTTCCGCCACTCGGGCACTGATTTCGCTTTTCGGCAGCTTATCCTGCTTCAGGCCAAAGGCGATATTTTGCTCAACGGTCATGTGCGGGAAAAGCGCATAGGATTGAAACATCATATTGATGGGACGTTGATACGGCGGCACATGGGCCAGGTCCACGCCATCGAGAACAATTTGCCCGGCGGTGGGCTGTTCGAAGCCTGCCAGCATGCGCAACAGCGTGGATTTACCACAGCCGGACGCGCCCAGCAGGGCAAAGATTTCGCCTTTATAGATAGTCAGGCTGACATCGTCCACGGCATGCTGACCGTCGAAAGATTTCGTCAGATTGCGGATTTCCAGCAGCGGTGTCAGCGCTTTACGGGTTTTCGCCTGCGGGCGGAGGATCGCGTCATTCACTCAGTTGCTCTCCGGCATAAAACAAAAATGGTGCAAATGCATCAGGATGGTGCGAGGTACCGGACAACGAAGCGTGCCCGGCCAGGAGAAGAGGTTGCCCGCCAGCGTTAACGTCGCGGGCAAACTTATCCGCCGTTATTTACCGCTTTTCACCTTCGTCCACGCACGCGTTCTCACGCGATCGATTTTGGGTTCCTGAACGTTAAGGGTAAACATTTTCGCGCGCACATCGTCCGGCGGATAAATCCCCGGATTATTGCGTACTTCAGCGCTGACCAGCGGCGTCGCGGCTTTGTTGGCGCTGGCGTAATAAATGTGATCCGAAACGTGGGCAATCACATCCGGGCGCAGCAGATAGTTGAGGAACTGATAAGCCTCCTCTTTATTTTTCGCATCCGCAGGCATTGCGAAGACATCAAAGAACGCCAGTGCACCCTCTTTCGGAATAGAATAAGCAATGTTTACGCCATTTTTCGCTTCTTTAGCGCGATTTGCAGCCTGCAACACATCCCCCGCCCAGCCGATAGCCACGCAGGTATCACCATTTGCCAGATCGTTGATGTACTGCGAAGAGTGGAAGTAGCGAATATTCGGCCGCAGCTTCAGCAGCAGATCGGTTGCCGGACCCGTGTAGTCATCCGCTTTAGTACTGTTAGGATCTTTGCCCAGGTAGTTCAGCACGGTGGCGAAAATTTCTTCCGGCGCGTCGAGGAATGAAACGCCGCAGCTTTTCAGCTTCGCCAGGTTTTCCGGCTTCATCACCAGATCCCAGCTGTTAACCGGGGCATCAGCGCCGAGCGCGGCTTTCACTTTCTCAACGTTATAGCCAATGCCAGTGGTGGCCCACATATAGGGCATGGCGAATTTATTTTCCGGATCGTGCTTTGCAATCAGCTTCAGCAGGTCCGGATCGAGATTCTTCCAGTTTGGCAGTTTGCTTTTATCCAGCGGCTGAAATACGCCAGCGGAAAGCTGGCGCTCAAGGAAACTGGCCGACGGCACCACCAGATCAAACCCGGTACTGCCCGCCATCAGCTTGCCTTCCAGCACTTCGTTAGAATCAAACACGTCGTACACGACCTTGATCCCGGTCTCTTTTTCGAAATTAGCCACCGTGTCCGGGGCAATATAGTCAGACCAGTTATAGACATGTAACGTTTTTTGCTCAGCCGCGAGCGTGCCAGCAGAGACGGCCATCAGCGCACCCGTAACCAGACCTGTTAACCATTTTTTACTCAAGGCGGTCATATCTCTTTTCCTTCTCAGCGTTCGTTAACAAACGAACAAAAATGTATGCATTTCAGGATATGCAAGATTCGTGCATATTTTCTCGGACACGCTGACCAGAAGAGAAGACCCTCTTCCTGGAAGCATTACTCGCTACTTTAAGCCCGGCAAGAATAACTTTAGCCAGAGTGCGAGGCTATAGCCCAGATTAAAAAACGCCGTTTATCAATTTTTTATGCAGTTTTTGTCTATGGGATAAGGCAAAACATCGTAAAGGGAGGTGAATAATTCTTTAAAAGGAGGTTAAAAGCAGAATAAAAACAGGTAATACGCAGCCGCGCTGGTGGCGACTGCGCTATTCAGAGAAAGGATCAGTGAAGAAAATGGTACTGGATATCTTCCTGCGGCGTTTCTTCCGTTTCTTCGCCCGTAAAGAGAAGCTGGTTTGCGCCCGCCTCGAGGATCACCATGGAGATCTGTTCTTCACTGTGGCTCAGGAACCAGGCAAACTGCTCTTTGGTTACGCCGACGGCGGCAGAGAGCGAGTGGCACACCACCAGCTTGGGCAGGTTATCATCCTGAATATCGAGGAACGCTTTTACGGTCAACGAACTGGCATTAATAGCCGATAAGTCGCAGGCCAGCGGCAGCAGCGCGGAAGGCTTCACCTCCGCCAGGGCTGAGAACAGAATGATATTATCGATAATATCAACTTTGGCATCAAAGATGCCGTCGAAATTCTGCATGTGCGGGAGGTGCAACGCCTGACAGGTATCACACTCGAAAAAGCTAATGCCCAATTCGTCGAGCCATTGACGTAGCGTATCCAGACCCGGAACGACGAGTGAATCCATAGTGCGTACGACCTCATGAAATAAAATATCAGCGCCATAGCTTACGCAAAAAGCGCCGCGCATACCATGATGCGCTGTGAAAATGCGTTATCCGCCGATTTTAAGACAGAAACCTGGCGTTGCCTGGCATTCTATCCACTGGATCATGCGGGCCGCAATGTCGATACCGCTGGTTTTCTCAATGCCTTCCAGACCGGGTGAAGCGTTGACCTCCATCACCAGCGGCCCACGGTTAGCCCGCAGGATATCGACGCCAGCCACGTCAAGGCCCAGCGTTTGCGCGGCAGTAATGGCAATTTCCCTTTCGCGATCGGTGATGGTGGCGATCCTTGCGACGCCACCCCGGTGCAAATTCGAGCGAAAATCGCCCTCTTTGGCACAGCGCTCAATCGCCGCGACTACTTTATCGCCCACCACCAGGCAACGAATGTCGCGCCCTTTCGCTTCCGCGATATATTCCTGAACCAGGATGTGCGCGTTCAGCCCGCGAAACGCATCAATGACGCTTTCCGCTGCCTGACGCGTCTCCGCCAGCACCACGCCGATGCCCTGCGTGCCTTCTACCAGCTTCACGACCAGCGGCGCGCCTCCCACCATCTCGATAAGATCGCTGGTGTCATCCGGCGAATGTGCCATCCCGGTGAGCGGCAAATCGATGCCTTTACGCGCCAGAAGCTGCATGGAGCGTAGCTTGTCGCGCGCACGGGAAATCGCGACAGATTCATTCAGCGGGTAGCTGCCGAGCAGTTCAAACTGCCGCAGGGCCGCCGTACCGTAAAAGGTAATGGCTGACCCGATACGTGGGATCACCGCATCATAATGCGGTAACTGGCGGCCTTTATAGTGAATAGAGGAGACCGAGGGATTGATATTCATATAGCAGGAAAGCGGATCGAGAATATCAACGATATGGCCGCGCTGCATCGCGGCCTCGCGCAGACGTTTACAGGAATAGAGCGTTCCGTCCCGGGACAAAATGGCAATTTTCACCCTTTACCTCTCTGAGAAAACCTGAAGATCCGGCGTATAATACCGATTCTTAGCGCGTTGCCCATCCCTGCTTATGCAAATAATCGAGGATAAAGGGGCGGCTTTCTTTAATGATGGTGCGGCGAATATGATCGCTCCACGTATCGCGGCGGGTGTTGCTGTCGCGATGTAAATAGTAATTCGCCAGTTCGTCATCGTACTGCGCCAGCACCTGTGCATCTAGCGGCTGATAGTGATTTTCATGAACCAGCATCGCTTCCGGCATGCGCGGTTTGACATCTGGATCGTCCGCAGGCCAGCCGAGGCATAATCCGAACAGCGGCAGCACGTATTTCGGCAGCTGGAGCAGTTCGGTCACGGCCTCAATACTGTTACGGATCCCACCAATATATACCCCACCCAATCCCAGCGACTCCGCCGCCGTCATGGCATTTTGTCCGAGCATCGCCGTATCCACCGCGCCTAACAAAAGCTGTTCGGCAAGCCCGAGCTGCGCATCGGGGCAAATTTGCAGATTGCGATTAAAATCGGCGCAAAAAATCCAGAACTCCGCTGCCTCGGCGACATGTTTCTGTCCGCCGGTCAACGTTACCAGCGACTCGCGCATCTGGCGGTCGGTAATGCGTACAATGGAGCTACACTGCAAAAAACTGGAGCTGGAGGCCGACTGAGCGCTGGCGATGATAGCGTGACGCTGCTCGTCAGAGATGGGGCGATCGGTGAAATGGCGAATTGAGCGATGGCTGCGCAGAAGATCGATAGTCGGCGTCATTACATTTTCCTGTCTGGCGAAAAAAAGATTATCGCTTCCCCGCGCTGCTACAGGCGGGAGAGCGATACCAGTATAGGGTATAACTTCCCGCCGGTAGTTAGCCAGAGATAAGCGGTTACTTGTCTTTACCTTCCAGCAGCGAACTGATAAACAGAAAACATAATGCCCCCAACGCGCACCAGAATACGGCACTCAGCAGCCATGCAAGCTCCTGCCAGAATGAACGGTGAGTGGCAAAAAACAGATGCATCACCACCAGACACAGCGGAGCCGCCAAAACAGCCCCCAACAGCGGACGTAATACACGCTGACGGGTTGACATAAAGCTGGCAACCGCGCCCGGCAGGATAAAAAACAACAGTCCCAGTTCCGGATTACCTGCCGCACGAAACGCACCGTGCATTTTCATTGCCAGCCCAAAACACACAACAATGAAAAGTAAAAAGCAACAGATAACGCCGGCCCAACCCCGTTCTGACTTCAAAGGATCCTCCTGACTCTTCCTCTACCAAACCTACTTTTAACCTTTTCAGGACCTGGTCAGATAAAGCATTACGGCATCCCCTGCCCAAAAAAGCGCCCATATGAGCACATACGATTCTCACTAGCCGTTGCATTCAGGAACGATTAAACTAACGACCTGTTTTACTGTAATAAACACCGCGGATTACTTTTACTGTTCTTATGAATCCGCGTCAAAACAGTAGCCCAAAATACTTTCTCTTTCAACAAGTTACTCGTAAACAAGAAGTTAGCTTCCGTGAATATAAACGTCGCAGAATTGTTAAACGGGAATTACATCCTGTTATTATTTGTTGTTCTGGCACTGGGCCTTTGCCTGGGAAAATTGCGCCTTGGTTCGGTACAACTCGGTAATTCCATTGGCGTTTTAGTTGTCTCACTATTACTGGGACAGCAGCACTTCAGCATTAACACAGATGCTCTGAATCTGGGTTTTATGCTGTTTATTTTTTGTGTCGGCGTGGAGGCCGGGCCCAATTTTTTCTCCATTTTTTTTCGCGATGGAAAAAATTACTTAATGCTGGCACTGGTAATGGTCGGTAGCGCACTGCTGATCGCCCTGGGGTTAGGTCGGCTATTTGGCTGGGATATCGGCCTGACGGCCGGTATGTTGGCAGGTTCAATGACCTCAACGCCGGTGCTGGTGGGTGCCGGGGATACGCTCCGCCATTCGGGTATGCAGGGCAGCCAGCTATCTCAGGCGCTTGATAACCTGAGCCTGGGGTATGCCCTGACCTATTTAATTGGTCTGGTCAGCCTGATTTTCGGCGCGCGCTATCTGCCGAAGTTGCAGCATCAGGATTTACAGACCAGCGCCCAGCAGATTGCCCGTGAGCGTGGTCTGGATACCGACGTAAACCGTAAAGTATATCTGCCGGTGATCCGCGCCTATCGTGTCGGCCCCGAACTGGTCGAATGGGCCGACGGTAAAAACCTGCGCGAGCTGGGGATTTATCGCCAGACAGGCTGCTATATCGAACGCATTCGTCGCAACGGTATCCTGGCAAGCCCGGACGGCGACGCCGTACTGCAAATGGGCGATGAGATTGCGCTGGTGGGCTACCCCGATGCCCACGCCCGTCTCGACCCCAGCTTCCGTAATGGTAAAGAAGTCTTTGACCGCGATTTGCTGGACATGCGCATCGTCACGGAAGAGATCGTGGTGAAAAACCACAACGCCGTAGGCCGCCGCCTGGCACAGCTTAAGCTTACCGATCACGGCTGCTTTTTGAACCGGGTGATCCGCAGCCAGATCGAAATGCCAATTGACGATAACGTCGTGCTCAACAAAGGCGACGTCTTACAGGTGAGCGGCGATGCAAGGCGCGTCAAAACCATCGCTGACCGTATCGGCTTTATTTCTATCCACAGTCAGGTTACCGACCTGCTGGCCTTCTGCGCGTTTTTCATTGTCGGTCTGATGATCGGCATGATCACCTTCCAGTTCAGCTCGTTCAGCTTTGGCGTGGGCAACGCCGCCGGGCTGCTGTTCGCCGGTATCATGCTCGGCTTCTTGCGTGCCAACCACCCCACCTTCGGCTACATCCCGCAGGGCGCACTGACGATGGTCAAAGAGTTTGGCCTGATGGTCTTTATGGCTGGCGTCGGGTTAAGTGCCGGTAGCGGCATCGGCCATGGTCTCGGCGCGGTAGGTGGACAAATGCTGATCGCCGGGCTGATTGTCAGCCTGGTCCCCGTGGTTATCTGCTTTTTATTCGGTGCTTACGTGCTGCGGATGAACCGCGCGATGTTGTTTGGTGCCATGATGGGCGCGCGAACCTGCGCGCCTGCGATGGAAATTATCAGCGATACGGCCCGCAGTAATATTCCGGCGCTGGGCTATGCGGGCACCTACGCTATCGCCAACGTACTCCTCACCCTGGCAGGGACACTGATTATCGTGATCTGGCCCGGCATAGGATAAAACTGAAGTTTGCAGCATAACGAAAATTTTTTGCAACCGCGGAGAACTTTTCCTTTGGGCGCTAGTCATAATTAGTGCCACTGCTTTTCTTTGATGTCCCCAATTTGTGGAGCCCATCAACCCCGCCGTTTTGGTTCAAGGTTGATGGGTTTTTTGTTGCCTGAGATTCATCCCCACCCGCAATTCTTGCCACCATGCAGCGTATTTCATCCCGCGTCAGCGGCTGGCGGTCAATGACAAAATGCAGCGTCATCCCTTCAATAAACGCGTCCAGCGCGCGGGCAGTGACCGGCTCAAACCAGTACTCCAGCGTTTGTTGGCTACGGCGCATCCAGTTTTGCATGATGCCCTTTAACGCCGGCTTTTTGCTCATATAGGCATAAAGCTGATACATCAGCTCCATGTTTCTGACGGTAGTCATCTGGGCGCTGAAGATCAGTTCGGCTACCGCCTCCGCCGCCTGCTCGCGATTTTGTACATCCTGAAAAAAAGCCAGATACTGAACGGACATTTGCCCGGTGAAACCGCTGAACGCCTCTTCCAGCAGGGCATCAATACCGGCGAAATAGTAGGTCAGCGATCCCAGCGGCACACCGGCACACTGCGCGATTTTTCGATGTGTGACCGCGTTAATGCCGTGGGCGGCGATCGTTTCCAGCGTCGCCTGAAGAATTTTCTCCCGGCGCAGCGGATCATTGGGCGGACGAGCCATTAGAATTCCTCATATCCAGTTTATGTACAAATGTACACGGAGTTGCTAGTGTTGTCTGCGGTGATATTTTTAGCGCATAGGGAAAAATAGCCATGACGCCTCGCAAGGCCCTACAGTTACGCACCTGGGCCCTTTTTACCTTCTTCTTTATACCTGGCCTGTTGATGGCCTCCTGGGCGACACGTACCCCGGCAATTCGCGATATTTTGTCGGTTTCAACCGCTGAGATGGGCGTGGTGCTGTTTGGCCTTTCGGTGGGTTCAATGAGCGGCATTTTGTCTTCCGCCTGGCTGGTCAAACGTTACGGTACCCGTAAAGTGATCCGCGCCACCATGTCCTGCGCGGTGCTGGGCATGCTGGTGCTGAGCGGGGCGCTGTGGCTTTCATCGGCGCTGTGCTTTGCCTTTGGACTGGCCATTTTTGGCGGTAGCTTTGGCGCGGCAGAAGTCGCCATTAACGTTGAAGGCGCGGCGGTTGAACGGGAGATGAATAAAACGGTGCTGCCGATGATGCACGGTTTTTATAGCTTCGGTACGCTGGCCGGTGCGGGCGTAGGTATGATGCTGACCGCGTTTGGGATTTCGGCCAATATCCATATTCTGCTCGCCGCGCTGTTCGCTATCCTCCCCATTGCGATTGCCATCAAAGCCATTCCGGATGGCACCGGCAAAAACAGCGCGGAAACGGCCGCCACGGCGGAAAAAGGACTACCGTTTTACCGCGATATCCAGCTGCTGCTGATTGGCGTGATCGTGCTGGCGATGGCGTTTGCCGAAGGCTCGGCGAATGACTGGCTGCCGCTGTTGATGGTCGACGGCCACGGCTTCAGCCCCACTTCCGGCTCGCTGGTCTACGCCGGATTCACCCTCGGCATGACGGTGGGACGCTTTACCGGCGGCTGGTTTATCGATCGCTACAGCCGGGTGGCGGTCGTGCGTGCCAGCGCGGTGATGGGTGCGCTGGGGATTGCGCTGATTATCTTCGTCGACAGCGCCTGGGTGGCGGGCATGTCGGTGATCCTGTGGGGGCTGGGCGCGTCGCTGGGCTTCCCGCTGACCATCTCTGCGGCCAGCGATACCGGACCGGATGCCCCAACCCGGGTGAGCGTGGTCGCCATTACCGGCTATCTCGCGTTCCTGGTCGGTCCGCCGCTGCTCGGCTTCCTCGGCGAGCATTATGGCCTGCGTAGCGCTATGATGGTGGTTCTGGGCCTGGTCCTGATCGCCGCCGTGGTGGCCAAGGCGGTCGCTAAACCTTCACCGGCCCCTGCTATGGAGAGTCATTGATGAGCATTAAACTTATCGCCGTCGACATGGATGGCACCTTTCTCAGCGATGCCAAGATTTATAATCGCGAGCGTTTCCTGGCCCAGTACCAGCGCATGAAGCAGCAGGGTATTCGCTTTGTGGTGGCGAGCGGCAACCAGTATTACCAGCTGATCTCCTTTTTCCCGGAGATTGCGCATGAAATCGCCTTTGTCGCCGAAAACGGCGGCTGGGTGGTCGATGCACAGCAAGATATCTTTAACTGCAATCTGCCGAAAGCCCATTTCGACGCGGTGGTTGAGCATCTGCAAACGCTGACCAATATTGAAATTATCGCCTGCGGGAAGAATAGCGCTTATACGCTCAGACATTATGACAAGGCGTTTAAAGCGATCGCTGCCCGCTATTATCACCGTCTGGAAGAGGTGGATAATTTCGATAATATTGACGATACCTTCCTCAAATTCGGGCTGAATATTCCGGATACGCTGGTACCGGAGATGCAGCAATTACTGCATACGGCGCTGGGCGATATGATGACCGCCGTGACAACCGGCCACGGCAGTATCGATCTGATCATCCCCGGCGTACATAAGGCTAACGGCCTGCGGATTTTGCAGGAGCGCTGGGGCATTGATGATAGTGAAGTGGTCGCGTTTGGCGACAGCGGCAACGATATAGAAATGCTGCGTCAGGCAGGGTTCAGTTTTGCCATGTCTAACGCCTCGCCGGCGGTCAAAGCGGTGGCTCGCTTTGAGGCTCCGCTGAATAATGATGAAGGCGTACTGGGGATTATTGATAACGTGCTGGATCGCAAGGCACCGTTTCATTAATGCCGTACCGGGTGATACTCCCCTCACCCGGCAGTTTACGTCATTTGGATTACTGAGACTGCCCCACCGCTTTGTTCTTAAGAAAGGCAATGATCAGCCCACCGTACAGAACGCCGCTCGCCAGATTGAACAGGCTAAACAGGCCATTCCCTCCCAGCAGATACGCGTGCTTGCTTAGCTCAATGCCCACGGTGAAAATCAGCATTTGCAGCATCCCCATCGCGGCGGAGACGGTCCCTTTACTGACGTCGCTGGCAAACAGCGTCAGACGCACCAGCCCGGCATTTGCCAGCCCGATACCGAAAGCATACAGGCTTAGCCCAAGGGTCATCCACAGATAAGCATGGGAAGAGACCACCGTGGCCACCGCCGACAGCAGCAGCCCGGCCACGATCGGCCAACTGCCCGTAATAATGAGCGAACGCACGGTGCGCCGTGACGTCAGCCGCGCCAGCACCAGGTTTCCCATAATCAGTGCGCTAAAAATGGGAATTTGCAGCAGGCCGTACTCATAACTGCTGGCATGTTCACCACTGATAATAATGACCGGAGACTGGGCGATCCACGCCAGCAGCGGCAGACTGACAAACCCGGTCGCCAGCGCCCCCGCCACAAATAAAGGGTTTTTCAGCACCTGCTTATAATCGTAGCCCAGCTCACCCAGCGACAGTTTTTCGCCGAGGCGCGTGGCGGTCTCCGGCATCGCACGCTGCAAACCAAAAAAGGCGATGGCCGACAACAGCGCGAAGAGAACAAACATCGTTTCCCATGGAGCGACATGCACCCACGCCGCTCCGGCCAGCGGGCCGAAAAGCGGCGCAATCAACGCGACGTTTGCCATCAGGGCAGTGATCTTAATACATACCGCCTCTTCGTAAGATTCCTGAATCGCTGCATACCCCACCGCGCCGATAAAGCACAGACTGATGCCCTGTAGAAAGCGCAGCACGGTAAATTGCTCAATATTTTGCGCCAGCAGCGTCGCCAGACAGGTCACGATGAACCACACCACGCCGGTCAGCATCACTGGACGACGGCCCAGACGGTCGGATAACGGCCCCAGCAGCCATTGAATAAACATCGCGCCAGCCATATACGCCGTCATCGACGTCGGCACCCATTCGACACCAGCCTGATACTCTTCCACCACCGCCAGCATTCCCGGCTGGATCATATCGTTGCCGATATAGGTGGAAAATTCGTAAAGCACCAGACACAGCGGAAACAGCAATGCCTGACGGCCCAGGCGCTTGCCGGAAGATAAACGGTTTTGCATGAAATCTCTTAAATAACGAAAAAACGCGCCCGATGATCGGACGCGTGGAGAAGCAAGGGGGAGATTATAACCGGGAAAAGCAAATATGAAATCCCGGCGGTTTAAGGTTCGCTTAATCTTGCCGGATTATAGTCAGAGAATACTGTCACATTACTGACATAATGCTTATCAGCGATCCGCTAACGGACAGACTATTAAGACAAAACCGCTTTACCGCTTCGCGATGGACTTTTAAGGTTAGCGCCGTACCGGAGCCGCCCACTTACGCATGAGTATGGAATGTATGCTGGAAAATATTAACTACGCCCTGTTTTACGTCATCAACGCCACCCCTGATTCTGCGCAATGGAGTCTTACCCTCGCCCGGATGATTGCTGACGATCTGATCAAAATCGTGCCGCTGATGGCGGTTGCGCTCTGGCTATGGGGACCGCGCGAGCAGCTCTGCGCGCAGCGCAAACTGGTGATTAAAGTGACGCTGGCGATGGCCGTGAGCCTGACTGTCTCCTGGCTTATCGGGGCGCTTTTCCCTCACGAGCGCCCTTTTGCGGCAGGCGTCGGCTATAACTTCCTCATGCACAAAGCGAATAACGCCTTCCCCAGCAACCACGGGACGATTGCCTTTACTTTCGCGCTGGCGTTCCTTTTCTGGCACCGCCTGTGGTCGGGGGCGGTCCTGCTGGTGATGGCCTGCGCTATCGCCTGGTCACGCGTTTATCTTGGCGTACACTGGCCGCTGGATATGCTGGGCGGGTTGCTGGCGGCCATCACCGGCTGTCTGGCCGCGCAGATGCTCTGGCTGATGGCAGGCAACGCGATCTATCAGCGGCTACAGCAGTTATATCGTCTCTGCTTCTCAATGCCTATCCGTAAAGGGTGGGTGCGTGACTAGTCGCCTGCGGGCAGGTAATATTGCTGGCTTATAACAAGACCTGCCGGGGATTTATGGAAACGCGACGCGACGAACGGATTGGCAAACTGATCCATGCGCTGAAACGCAGCGATAAACTGCATCTGAAAGAGGCAGCCGCTCTGCTCGATGTGTCAGAAATGACGGTTCGTCGCGATCTGAACAGCCACGGCGGACCGGTGGTGTTACTCGGCGGCTATGTGGTGCTTGAGCCGCGCGGGGCCAGCCACTATCTGATAAGCGATCAAAAAACGCGGCTGGTTGAGGAGAAGCGTAAAGCAGCCCGCCTCGCCGCCAGCCTGCTCAAGCCACATCAAATGGCCTTTTTTGACTGCGGCACCACCACGCCGTGGGTTATCGACGCTATCAGCGATGAACTTCCCTTTACCGGCGTCTGCTACTCGCTCAATACCTTTCTTGCCCTACAGGAAAAACCGCTGTGCCGGGTGATCCTCTGCGGCGGTGAGTTTCACGCCAGCAACGCTATTTTCAAGCCGTTGACCCTTCAGGAAACGCTGGGCCATCTTAGCCCGGATGTCGCCTTTTATTCCGCGGCAGGCGTCGATCCGCAGCACGGCGCAACCTGTTTTAATCTTGATGAACTGCCGGTGAAACAGTGGGCGATGCGCCATGCGCGCTATCATGTGCTGGTGGTCGATCACAGTAAATTTGGTAAAGTCCGTCCGGCGCGGATGGGAGAATTGACCTGCTTTGACGCCATCGTCAGCGACAGTCGTCCGGATGAGGAACTGACTGCGCTGGCAAAAGCGCAGTCCATCGATCTGCTTTACTGAATCAGGAGAACCAGCCGCCAAACCACTCGTGGAATTTCATTAACACGTAATCCCACATACGGCTGAAGAACCCGCCCTCTTCCACCGCTTCCATCACAATCAGCGGACGCTGCTCAATGGTTTTATTATTAAGCTGGAAGTCGATGGTGCCCACCACCTGTCCCTTCGCCAGGGGTGCCGTGAGCTGCGGCTGATTGAGGTTGTAGCTGGCCTTGAGGTTTTTAAGCTGCCCGCGAGGAATAGTGACCGAGCCCGCCTCACCGGCACCCAGCTTCGCTTCGCTGGTATTGCCGAACCAGACGCGCTGATTGACGAAAGCGGCATTTGGTTTGATTGGCGTGACGGTTTCATAAAAACGGAAGCCCCAGCTCAGCAGCTTTTCCGATTCATTAAAACGAATGCGGTCCGTTTTGGTGCCCAGCACCACGGAAATCAGGCGCATATCGCCCTGAGTAGCAGACGCGACCAGATTATACCCTGCACCAGCGGTAGTACCGGTTTTTACCCCGTCGGCATTGATACTGGTGCTCCACAGCAGCCGATTACGGTTAGGCTGGCGGATTTTATTGAAGGTGTACTCTTTCTCTTTGTGGACAGCGTACTCTTCCGGCACATCGTGGATCATCGCTTTGGTCAGCAGCGCCATATCGCGCGCGGTGCTGAACTGCCCCGGCGCATCCAGGCCGTGTACCGTCTTAAAGGTGGTATTAGTCAACCCAAGTTTCTGCGCATAAGTGTTCATCAGGCTGATAAACGCGTCCTGACTGCCCGCCACATGGTCAGCAATGGCGATGCTGGCATCATTACCGGACTGGATGATGACCCCTTTGTTCAGGTCCTCAACCGATACCTGATCGCCGGGTTTCAGGAACATCAGCGACGACCCACGCAGCGCCGGGTTGCCGGTCGCCCAGGCATCTTTACCAATAGTGACCATATCGGTCAGCTTGATTTTGCCCGCTTTCAGCGCCTGCCCGGTCACGTAACTGGTCATAATTTTCGTTAAGCTCGCCGGATCAAGCTGCTGATCGGCATTGCTCTCGGCGAGCACTTTACCGCTGGCGTAATCTATTAATATCCACGCACGCGCGTCAAGAGTCGGCGCAGCGGGGAGCTGTTCAGCGGCCTGGAGCGCAGGTGAAACGAGAAGTAACAGAGTCGAGCCAGCCATAAGGCCGCGAAGAGAAAAAGCGGAACGCGTCATAAATGCCACCCAAATGTCCTTTTAAAATCACGACAACATAACATGCTGTAACACCTGCCGGGGAGTAACTTACAAACTTATGCAAGCATACCCTGAGAGGGTGCGGTTTTAAAAGCTTACGCAATCTCGCCTGGTCGTGCCGAAGCGAGTACGATTTTTTTGATCCCGGTTGCCTGAATGTTTACTTTATTTCAACATCATCCATAACATACTCGATTCACATCCACTTAAAGGCAGGTTTCTATGATTACGCTATGGGGCAGAAATAATTCGACCAACGTTAAAAAAGTGCGCCTGACGCTGGAGGAGCTGGAGCTTCCCTACCAGCAAATTCTTGCCGGGCTGGAGTATGGCCTTAATCACGACGCCGAGTATCTGGCGATGAATCCCAATGGTCTCGTCCCACTGTTACGCGATGATGAAACTGACCTGGTGTTGTGGGAATCTAACAGTATTGTCCGCTACCTGGCCGCGCAATACGGGCAAAACCGTCTGTGGCTCGACGCGCCTGCCGAAAGGGCGCAGGGAGATAAATGGATGGACTGGGCCAACGGCACGCTCTCGCCAGCGCATCGGGTGATCCTGATGGGGCTGGTCAGAACGCCGCCGGAGAAGCGCGATCACAGGGCCATCGAAGAGGGAATCAAGACCTGTGAAACGCTTTTTACCCTGCTGGATGATGCGCTGGCGACGCAGCCGTGGCTGTCGGGCCAACAGTTCGGTCTCGGGGATATCGCCGTCGGGCCGTTCGTCTACAATCTGTTTAACGCCGTCGAGCAGTGGCAGCCGCATCCTCACCTTGAGCGCTGGTATCAGCAGCTTGCTGAACGCCAGGCCTGGCGGGACGTGGTGATGATCCCGGTCACCTGATGTGCGACGCTGCCCCGTCTTAACCGGCGGGGCTGACCTTCAGTAACTCACCTTCCGACTCGTCAGTCAGCACATACAGGTAGCCGTCCGGCCCGACGCGAACGTCGCGAATACGCTGCTTTTTATCGCCGAGAATGCGGCCGTCTTCGGTCACTTTATTACCGTTGACGCTCATCACAATCACATCCTGATCCTTCAGCGCGCCGATAAACACTTTGTTTTTCCACTGCGGGAAGGTGTCGGCGTTATAAAACGCCATGCCGCTAATGGCAGGCGATTTTTTCCAGTAATAGACAGGCTGCTCCGTCCCCGCCACTATTTCGCCCTTCGCTTCCGGAATGGCTAAACCGCTATAGTTAATTCCCCAGGTTGCCAGCGGCCAGCCGTAGTTTTTGCCTTTTTCGGGAATGTTGATTTCATCGCCGCCGCGCGGGCCGTGTTCATTCAGCCACAGCGTATTACTCCAGGGGTTCATCGCCATGCCCTGCGGGTTGCGGATACCGTATGACCAGATTTCCGGGCGTGCGCCCGCTTTGTTGACGAAAGGATTGTCGTCAGGGATTTTGCCCTGATCGGTCAGACGTACCACTTTACCCTGCAATTTATCGAGATCCTGGGCGGTTGGCCGCTGGTTATTCTCGCCCAGTCCGATATAGAGGTAGCCTTTGCCGTCAAAGACCAGGCGGCCGCCAAAGTGGTTGCCGGTGGAGAGTTTAGGCATCTGGCGGAAAACCACCTGGAAACTCTCCAGCCGCGTTAAATCATCATTGAGACGCCCATAGCCCACGACCGTTCCCGCTTTGCCGTCTTTTCCCGCTTCGGCGTAGCTCAGCCAGACGCGGCGAGAATCGGCAAAATCGGGAGCCAGCGCCACATCCAGCAGCCCGCCCTGCCCGTTAGCCCACACGCGAGGCACGCCGGTGATCGGATCGGAAAGCCCCTTACCCGGCTGCCAGTGCAGAAGCTGTCCGCCCCGCTGGGTGATCAGGATGCCGCCGTTGTCCGGCAAAAATGCCATCGCCCACGGGTGATCCAGCTTATTCTGTAAGATCTCTACCTTCAGCGGTTCGGCATACAGAGGTGTAAGAAAGAACAGTGAACTGAGAGTAAAAAAGGTCGCAAGTGGTCGCATAGCGGGCTCCTTTCAGGCGTTATCTCATAAGGTTAGCCAGCAGTGCCGGCGATGCGGGCACTTTTACAAAAACTTAATGAAAACGGGGGAGCAGCCTCCCCCGGAGGGTTACGCCTCGGTAAGCGGCGTCGTATTGCGCAGGCAGTGAATGCTGTGGGTTAAGGTACTCAGGCAGCTTCCCAGCTTGTGAGTATCAACAGTCACGTACTGGGGGCTATCGTGATGACCGCTCATCAGGCACACGGCGGCTTTGGCGATAGATTCCCCTGCGTGACGCAGCGCCTCAAATTCCTGTGGAGCGCAATTTCTCTTTAGTTGCGGCGCGTTTTGCCGCAGTTCGGCACAAAGCGTAAACAGGTGGTCGCGTAAAGCCTGGCTTTCGCTCACCGTCATATAGCCTTTTGCCTTCCGCAGTTGCAGATAAGCATCAATGTCAACACGAGCATCAATGAGCTTATTCAGCAGGTTGTGATGAAGTCTGTCGAATGACATGCTTTTTCCCTCCTGTGTCAGCTATCGGCACTGTATATGATATGACTATTTTTTGTACAAAATGGTGCGCAAGGTCAATAAACCGCCATATCAGTTCTTCTTTTCATCCCCGATCCGCAAAAACTTCCAGTAGAGACTCTCTGCAAAGGCGTGTAAAATCGCCCGGTTTTTTTACTGTTTACTTTGTGAGCGTACTAGCATGCAACAACCGCGTATCGGCTTTGTCTCTCTTGGCTGCCCAAAAAACCTTGTCGATTCTGAACGCATCCTGACCGAGCTGCGCACTGAAGGCTATGATGTCGTTCCCCGTTATGACGATGCCGACATGGTGATCGTCAATACCTGTGGGTTTATCGACAGCGCCGTACAGGAGTCGCTGGAAGCCATCGGCGAAGCGCTGAATGAAAATGGCAAAGTGATTGTCACCGGCTGCCTGGGAGCCAAAGAGGATCAGATCCGCGAAGTGCACCCTAAGGTTCTGGAGATCACCGGGCCACACAGCTATGAGCAGGTACTGGAACACGTTCACCACTATGTCCCGAAACCGAAGCATAATCCGTTCCTGAGCCTGGTGCCGGAACAGGGCGTGAAGCTGACGCCGCGTCACTACGCCTACCTGAAAATTTCTGAAGGCTGCAACCATCGCTGCACCTTCTGCATTATCCCGTCCATGCGCGGCGATCTGATTAGTCGTCCAATCGGCGACGTGTTAAGCGAAGCCAAACGTCTGGTGGATGCGGGTGTTAAAGAGATCCTCGTTATTTCTCAGGACACGTCGGCCTATGGCGTGGACGTGAAGCACCGTACCGGCTTCCACAACGGCGAGCCGGTTAAAACCAGCATGGTCAGCCTGTGCGAGCAGCTGTCGAAACTCGGCATCTGGACGCGTCTGCATTACGTCTATCCATATCCGCACGTCGACGACGTGATCCCGCTCATGGCGGAGGGCAAAATCCTGCCGTATCTGGATATTCCGCTCCAGCACGCCAGCCCGCGCATTCTTAAGCTAATGAAACGGCCAGGCTCCGTCGACCGCCAGCTGGCGCGCATTAAGCAGTGGCGTGAAATCTGTCCAGAACTGACCCTGCGCTCAACCTTCATCGTCGGCTTCCCCGGCGAAACGGAAGAGGATTTCCAGATGCTGCTGGATTTCCTGAAAGAAGCGCGGCTGGATCGCGTGGGCTGCTTCAAATACAGCCCGGTCGAAGGCGCAGGCGCAAACGACCTGCCGGATCAGGTGCCTGAAGAGGTAAAAGAAGAGCGCTGGAACCGCTTTATGCAGCTACAGCAGGAGATCTCCGCCAGCCGTCTGCAAGAGAAAATCGGCCGGGAAATCCTCGTCATTATTGATGAAGTGGATGAAGAAGGCGCGATTGGCCGCAGTATGGCCGATGCACCAGAAATCGACGGCGCGGTTTATCTCAACGGTGAGACCAACGTCAAGCCGGGCGACGTCGTGCGGGTGAAAGTCGAAAACGCTGACGAATATGATTTGTGGGGAAGTCGGGTGTAATTTACAGCGCCGTTTACGGACGGCGCTCTTCCGCTTAACCTATTCAATGTTACAGTGCTTTTTTCTCGTTAGCGAAAAGGAAGTGCTTTAATGACTGCACCCTTCTTTAAGAACCTCGATCTGACCGAATTCTGGGAAGACAGCGATTATGCGCGCAAAGAATATATCAGCGCCCCACCTGACGATGTACTCATTCGCGAACTGGAGCTGGAGCTGGGTTATCGCTTACCGGCCTCCTATATCTGGCTGATGAAGCAGCAAAATGGCGGCATCCCGCGCAACCTGAATTTCCCCACCAGTGAACCGACAAGCTGGGCGGAAGATCATATCGCTATCACCGGCATTATGGGCATTGGCCGGGAAAAGGCGAACTCATTGGGCGGCGCTTTTGGTAGCCGCTTCTGGATAGCAGAGTGGGAATACCCGAATATTGGTATCGCTATCTGCGACTGTCCTTCCGCGGGCCATGATATGGTTTTTCTTGATTATCGCGAGTGCGGACCTGAAGGCGAGCCTGCCGTGGTGCATGTCGATCAGGAAGACGATTTTCGCATAACGCACCTGGCGGATAATTTCGAAAGTTTTATTTGCGGGCTGGTGAATGACGAGGTTTATGATACCTCTGCCGAAGATAAACAGGCGGATCTGGAGATGGCACGGCACGGCGCGTTTTCCGCCACCCTCGCCGATCTCTGCTCCCGCGCGGATAGCGCGCTGAACATCGAACAGGCCATTCGTGAAATCGCCCGCCAGATCGTTGAAGAAAAAGGCTTCTTCGCGCTTCACGCCGACGAGCGTTCCTACCTGCTTTACGATATCCAGTTCTGGCTGTATACCAACACTCATCCGCAGGTGACCCATGCAGACTATCTACAAGCTTACCCGAATATCATTGCTTTCGGAGGCGCATTTAGCACCGGCGGCTATGCACCAGGTTTTATTGAAGAGTGGCTGAAAGCGCGGATCGAGCAGAGGGAGATTGAGGTACACAACGGCGTACTGTCGTTGACGACGCAGGCAAAGGCCACGCTGATGGAAAAAGTTAACGTCGCCATATCCGGCTAAATGCCGGGTGGCGCTGCGCTTACCCGGCCTACATTTTGAAGGTTGATATCATTCCGTAGGCCCGTGCAAGCGAATGCGCCGCCGGGCAAAACTGGCACAGAGTCGTAGCCATCATGCCGGGTGGCGCTGCGCTTACCCAGCCTACATTTTCGAAGGTTGATAACATTCCGTAGGCCCGTGCAAGCGAATGCGCCGCCGGGCAAAACTGGCACAGAGTCTCAGCCATCATGCCGGGTGGCGCTGCGCCTGACCCGGCCTACAAACGTCCTCAGACCAGCACAGCGTACATCAGGTCCTTGAGGCAAACAAAGGTCGGATAACATGAAGCCGTCAACCCTTAATCTTCGGATCCAGCGCATCCCGTAGTCCATCCCCCAGCAGGTTGAACGCCAGCACCGTCAGAAAAATAGCGATTGCCGGAAACAACGCCACATGCGGAGCCATTACCATGTCGGCGCGGGCCTCGTTGAGCATCGCGCCCCACTCCGGCGTCGGCGGCTGTGCGCCCAGGCCAAGGAAGGATAGGCTCGCGGCGGAGATGATCGACGTACCGATGCGCATGGTGAAATAAACCACAATCGACGACACCGTCCCCGGCAGGATATGGCTGAACAGAATCGTCATGTCGCTGGCACCAATGCTGCGGGCAGATTCGATAAAGGTCTGATGCTTGAGCACCAGCGTATTGCCGCGTACCAGTCGGGCAAAGGCGGGAACCGAGAAAATGGCAACCGCGATAATCACGTTCGCCATACCGCTTCCCATCACCGCCACCACCGCAATCGCCAGCAGAATACCGGGGAAGGCAAACAGCACGTCGCAGATGCGCATGATGATACGATCCCACCACCCTTCGTAATAGCCCGCCAGCAGACCGAGCACCGTTCCGATCAGCGCACCGATCAGGACCGCGAACACTCCTGCTGCCAGCGAAATCTGCGCGCCGACCAGCACCCGGCTGAAAATATCGCGCCCCAGCGAATCAACGCCGAACCAGTGCAATGCGGAAGGTCCGGCATTCAGCCGGTCGTAATCAAAGTAGTTCTCCGCATCAAAAGGAGCAATCCACGGCGCGATGGCCGCGACCACAATCAGCAGCAGGACGAAGATCCCGGCGGCAATCGCCAGCGGCTGGCGACGAAATCGACGCCAGAATTCGTGCCACGGCGTGCGCACCCGGTCGGGTTTAACGCCAGGCATGGCATCCATAATGGCCTGACGCCGCCAGTTTAACAGTCGCACTTATTTGTACCTGATAGCGGGATTAATCGCGGCATAAAGCAGATCCACCATTAAATTGATAAGAATAAATTCCAGGGAAAACAGCAATACTTCCGCCTGAATCACCGGGTAGTCGCGCATCTCCACGGAATCAATCAACAGACGCCCCAGCCCCGGCCAGTTGAAGACTTTTTCCACCACGATGGAGCCGCCGAGCAAAAAGCCGAATTGCAGACCCATCATCGTCACTACCGGGATCATCGCATTACGCAGGCCGTGTTTGAGCACCACCCAGGTTTCACTGACGCCTTTCGCTCTGGCGGTGCGCATATAGTCTTCGTTAAGCACATCGACAAACGAGGCGCGGGTAAAGCGGGCCATTACCGCTGCCACCGCCGCGCCCAGCGTCAGCGAAGGCAGAATATAATGTCGCCAGCTATCCGCACCGACGGTAGGCAACCAGCCGAGTTCAACGGAGAACACCTGCATCAGCAGCATCCCCAGCGCAAACGCCGGAAAGGAGATGCCGGTGACCGCCAGCGTCATACCGATACGATCCGGCCAGCGGTTGCGCCACACGGCCGCGACAATCCCCGCCGCGAGGCCAAACAGCACCGCCCAGGCCATACTCGCCAGCGTCAGCCACAGCGTCGGCATAAAGCGGCTGGCGATCTCCTGCGAGACCGGACGTCGGGAGACCATCGACTGTCCGAAGTCACCCTGAAGGGCGTTGCTAATATAGTGCCAGAACTGAACATGCAACGGCTGGTCCAGCCCTAGTTGCTGACGCACCATACCGATCACCTGGGCATCCGCTTCCGGTCCGGCAATCAACCGGGCCGGATCGCCAGGCAGCAGATGCACGAATAAAAACACCAGCACCGCAACAATCAGCAGCGTTGGGATCAACCCCAGCAGGCGTTTGACGAAATAGTTAAGCATTATTTCACGCCACCCCCATACTGGCTGATGTCAGCCCCCGTCCCTGGGGGCAAAAGGCGGCCAGCCTCACTGCTTGAGGTCCGCATTGTCGAAACTGAAGCCGGTATCCGGCATGATGTAAAATCCGGTCAGCGTTTTGCTGTGGGCGGAGACCAGTTTTTCCACCACCAGCGGCACCCACGGCGACTCTTTCCAGATAGTATCCTGCGCGTCTTTATACAACCGCGTCTTCTCTTCAGCGGAGTTGGTTTTCAGCGCATCGGTCAGATCGCTATCCACCTGCTTATTGCTGTAGAACGCGGTGTTAAACAGCGCTGGCGGCCAGTTTTGCGTCGCGAACAGCGGCGACAGCGCCCAGTCCGCTTCGCCAGTCGAGGCCGACCAGCCGGTATAGAACATGCGCACGCCGCTCTCTTTCTGCCCTTTTCCTTCAACTTCCGCCGCCCGCTGGCCGGCATCCATCGCCGTCACCTGCGCCTTAATGCCAACCTGGGCCAGCTGCTGCTGGGTAAATTGCAGGACTTTTTGCGCAGTGCTGTGGTTATGTGACGACCACAGCGTCGTACTGAAACCGTTGGGATAACCCGCCTCTTTCAGCAGCTCACGCGCTTTCGCCGGATCGTAAGGCCACGGCTTATAACTCTGGGCATTCGCAATCGCAGGCGGCACCACGCCCGTCGCTGGCGTGGCGTAACCGGCGAAGGCCACTTTCACCAGCGCCTGACGGTTAATCGCGTAGTTAATGGCTTCGCGCACTTTCGGGTTGTCGAACGGTTTTTGCGTCACGTTCATACTGATATAACGCTGCATAATCGACGGGCTGGCGACCAGTTCCAGCTTGCTGTTTTTCTCCAGCAGCGGGGCCTGCTCGTAAGGGATCGGGAAGGCAAACTGCGCCTCGCCGGTCTGCAACATGGCGGCGCGGGTATTGTTATCGACCACCGGACGCCAGGTGATAGTATCCAGCTTCGGCAGCCCTTTTTGCCAGTAGTCCGGATTCTTCTTCACCTTCACGAAATCGGTCTGATTCCAGGTCTCCAGCTCATATGGCCCGGTGCCGACCGGATGGAAGCCGATCTCTTTACCGTATTTTTGCAGCGCTGCCGGGGAGATCATCGCCGTGGCCGGATGCGCGAGTACGTTAATAAACGCGGAGAACGGCTGCTTCAGGGTGATTTTCACCGTTGAAGGATCGACCACTTCGGTCTTATCAATGTTTTTATACAGATTAAAACGCTTGAGATGATTTTCCGGGTTGCTGGCGCGATCGAGGTTTTCCTTGACCGCCGCCGCGTCAAACGGCGTACCGTCCTGGAACTTGACGCCCTGGCGTAATTTAACGGTGTACGAAAGGTTATCATCGGAAACGGTATAGCTTTCCGCCAGCACGTTTTGCAGCTTCATGTCCTTATCAAGGCCAAACAATCCCTGATAAAACGACTTTGCCACGGCCTGCGACAGTGTGTCATTCGCATCGTACGGGTCGAGGGTAGTAAAGTTCGACCCTACCGCCACGACGACATCTTTTGCTGCGAATGCCGGTGTTGCCGCCAGCGCGGAAGCGATCCCGGCGGCAATAAGCCATTTACCTGTCATGCGTTGTGTCATGTTATTCTCCTGAGGCCCCTGCCTTATTATTTATAATTGCGAACCAGAACGCGCAACGTAGTGCCCCGGCGCAACCTGCTGCAACGGTGCAATAGCCACCTCTTCTCCTCGCTTGTAAATATTTCCCGGAATATCATCGGACAGCAGCACGCGCTGTGGGCGACGATGCGCAGGATCGGCCACCGGAACGGCCGCCATCAATTTGCGGGTATACGGGTGCTGTGGATTTTCGAACAGCGCCCGGCGCGGGCCAATTTCCACAATCTGCCCCCGGTACATCACCGCGACGCGGTGGCTGATACGCTCCACCACCGCCATATCATGTGAGATAAACAAAAATGCGATCCCCATCTCGCGCTGGAGATCGAGAAGCAGGTTAATGATCTGCGCACGGATAGACACGTCCAGCGCGGACACCGATTCATCGGCGATCACCACCTTCGGATTCAGCGCCAGCGCACGGGCAATACAGATGCGCTGGCGCTGACCGCCGGAAAACTCATGCGGATAGCGCCAGGCGTGCTCCGGCTTAAGCCCGACGCGCTCCAGCAGCCAAGCCACCCGCCGCTGGGCACCTTCACCTTCCAGCAGTCGGTGGACCCGCAGCGGCTCCATAATCGAATAGCCCACCGTCTGACGGGGATCCAGCGAGGCGTAAGGATCCTGAAAGATAAACTGAATATCGCGGCGTAGCGGCTGTAACTTACTGGTGGGCAACGTGTCGATGCGCTCACCGTTGAAGGTAATGGTACCGCTTTGTGATTCGACCAGCCGCAATAAGGCCCGCCCGGTGGTCGATTTACCGCTGCCGGATTCCCCGACCAGCGACAGCGTTTCACCCGGCCATAAATCAAAGCTGACCTTTTCTACTGCGTGAACTTCGCGTGTCACGCGATTAAGAATGCCGCCGCGCAGCGGAAAGCGAGTAACCAGATCGCGGACCTGAAGGACCGGCTTGCCGGGCACCACGGTATCCTGCCCGGCGTCGTCATCCTGTTCATCGGCAGAGAGCGGAAAGCGACGCGGTAAATCGCTGCCGTGCATCGCGCCCAGGCGCGGTACGGCAGCCAGCAGCGCGCGGGTGTAAGGATGTTGGGGTGCGTTAAAGATCTGCTCCACGCTGCCTGTTTCCACCGCTTCGCCCTGGTACATCACCAGAACCCGGTCGGCGATATCGGCGACCACGCCCATGTCGTGGGTGATAAAAATCACCCCCATCGCCATATCCTGCTGTAAAACGTCGATCAGGCGTAAAATCTGCGCCTGAATAGTGACGTCCAGCGCGGTGGTCGGCTCATCGGCAATCAGCACCGCCGGACGGCACGACAGCGCCATGGCAATCATGACCCGCTGACGCATACCGCCGGAAAGCTGATGGGGATAGCTGTTGAGCACCGACTGCGATTCCGGGATACGCACCTGTTCAAGCATTTTTTTGGCTTCAGCCAGCGCCTGATGGTGCCCCAGTCCCTGATGTAAACGAATCGACTCGGCAATTTGCTCGCCGACGGTAAATACCGGATTCAGCGAGGTCATCGGCTCCTGAAAAATCATGGCGATATCCGCACCGCGCACCCGGCGCATCTGCGATGACAAGAGCTTATCAGGTTCAATCGTCAGACCGTTGCGGCGGCGCAGTAAAAACTGGTCGCAGGAAACCGTTGCCCCGGCCTGTTCAATCAGGCGCATCAGCGCCAGCGCCGTGACCGACTTCCCCGAGCCTGACTCGCCGACAATCGCCAGCGTCTCTCCGCGCTGCAAGGTGAACGACAGATTGCGCACGGCAGAGACACTTCCCTGCTCCTGGGCAAAGGAGATGTTCAGATTGTTAACCGCCAGCACGTCGCTGGCAGCGAATGGTTGACCTTGCGGCAACAGCGTCTCCTTATTCGCGGTAAATTCCAATCGTTGGCGTATCACCTGCATAGCCCCAGGCGCGATACATGCCTTCACTATTAAATGGCAGGACCACATTACCTTCCCGGTCAATGGCAATCAGCCCGCCGCTACCACCGAGCGCCGGGAGTTTTTCCATCACCACACGTTCGCAGGCTTCCAGCAGGCTAAGACCACCATATTCCATCAATGCAGCAATATCATAAGCGGCCAGCGTACGCATAAAAACTTCGCCCGTGCCGGTGCAGGAGACCGCCACGCTGGCGTTATTGGCATAACATCCGGCACCCGGAATCGGGCTATCACCCACCCGTCCGGGGAGTTTGTTGGTCATCCCGCCTGTAGACGTCGCGGCCGCCAGGTCTCCGGCTTTATCCAGCGCCACCGCGCCAACCGTGCCCATTTTGCTGGTTTCATCCAGCGGCGCGGCGTGGTGATCCAGCCGCAGCTCGCCGTTGGCGCGCGCGGCAAGCAACTGTTCATAGCGCTCCGGCGTGGAAAAAAGGGCGCTGTCGACGCGCTCCATGCCGTGCCGGAAGGCAAAATTTTCGGCCCCTTCACCAATAAGCAGCACATGGGGGCTGTGCTCCATCACCAGCCGCGCAGCCAGGATAGGATTGCGCAGATGGCTGACGCCTGCCACCGCGCCCGCTTTCAGGCTGCTACCGTCCATGATGCAGGCGTCCAGCTCATGCGTTCCATCCCGGGTAAAGACCGCGCCAATGCCGGCATTAAACAGCGGGCACTCCTCCAGCAGCCTCACCGCTTCGGTCACCGCATCCAGTGCGCTGCTCCCGGCTTCCAGCATTGCCTGCCCGGTTTCAACGACCGCCGAGAGCGCGGCAATGTACTGCTGTTCACGCTCCGGCGTCATTTGCGCACGGGCTATCGCGCCTGCTCCTGCGTGAATAGCAATAACCGCATTTCCCATCTTTCCCTTCCTGTCATGACGGCGTCACGGCTTTTTCTATAGATATCATTACCGTGGCGACTCTTATATACAATTTTTGAATATAGAAAGATGCGGCGGTGATGTAAAGGTTAAGCCGATGGTGGCATACAGCTAAAAGCCGTTTTCTGCCATAATGGCGCATTCGATTTTTATCCGCAGGAGTTTGCCATGAATTTTAACGCCGGACTGATACCGCTCGACGACGCCCTTTCGCAGATGCTCAACCGCATCGTCCCGTTGACGGAAGCCGAAAGCGTTCCGCTGGTTCAGGCTTTTGGTCGCGTGACGGCGCAGGATACCGTTTCGCCGCTGGACGTTCCCGGTTTTGATAATTCAGCGATGGACGGTTATGCCGTTCGACGGGCGGATCTCAACGATGGCCAGACTCTGCCAGTCGCAGGGAAAAGTTTTGCCGGACAGCCATTTCAGGATGAATGGCCCGAGGGCACCTGCATCCGCATTATGACCGGTGCGCCGGTTCCTGCGGCCTGCGATGCGGTCGTTATGCAGGAAGAGACGGAGGTGTCTGACGCAGGCGTGCGCTTTATTGCACCGGTACGTGAAGGGCAAAACATCCGCCGTCGCGGAGAGGATATTCGCAGCGGTGCGACGGTGCTGCCACGCGGGACCCGCCTCACCGCCGCTGAACTGCCGATTTTGGCTTCGCTGGGTATTGCTGAGGTTAACGTCGTGCGCAAGGTACGGGTGGCGCTCTTTTCCACCGGCGATGAACTCCAGCTGCCGGGTCAGCCGCTGGCGGAAGGACAGATTTATGATACCAACCGCCTGACGGTACATTTGATGCTTGAGCAGCTTGGTTGCGAGGTCATTAACCTCGGTATCGTTCGTGACGAGCCACAACGGCTACGCGAGACCTTTATTCGCGCCCGCGACCAGGCGGACGTGGTGATTAGCTCGGGCGGCGTGTCGGTTGGCGAGGCGGATTACACTAAAACGATTCTTGAAGAACTGGGCGAGATTGCCTTCTGGAAGCTGGCGATCAAGCCGGGTAAACCTTTCGCCTTTGGCAAACTGGGCGACAGCTGGTTTTGTGGGCTACCGGGTAACCCGGTTTCAGCGGCGCTGACCTTCTACCAGCTGGTGCAGCCACTGCTGGCAAAACTCAGCGGCAATAATGCCCCTCTTCTGCCACCTCGTCAGCGCGTGCGCTGCGCCAGCCGCTTAAAAAAATCGCCGGGACGTCTCGATTTTCAGCGCGGTATTTTACAGCCGAACGCACAGGGCGAGCTGGAAGTGCATACCACCGGGCATCAGGGTTCACATATTTTCAGCTCATTCAGCCAGGGCAACTGCTTTATCGTGCTGGAACGCGAGCGTGGTAACGTTGAGGCTGGCGAATGGGTTGAGGTAGAGCCGTTTAACGCGCTGCTGGGAGGTTTGTAATGGCAGAGGAGCTCAGCGATACAGAGATGATGCGCTATAACCGGCAAATCGTGCTGCACGGGTTTGACTTTGAGGGTCAGGAAGCCCTGAAAGCCGCGCGGGTGCTGATTGTTGGTCTGGGCGGACTGGGCTGTGCGGCAGCGCAGTATCTGGCGGGTGCCGGCGTCGGGCAACTGACGCTGCTGGATTTCGATACGGTCTCCGTATCCAATCTTCAGCGGCAAACCTTGCACAGTGACGCCACTATCGGCCAGCCTAAAGTTGATTCCGCCCGCGATGCGCTGGCGCGCATTAACCCGCATATCACCCTGACGCCCGTTAATGCCTTGCTCGACGATACCGCGCTTTTTGCATTAATTGCAGAACACGATGTGGTGATGGATTGTACTGATAACGTCGCCATTCGCCAGCAGCTTAACGCAGGCTGCTTTGCGCATAAAATCCCGCTGGTTTCCGGTGCCGCCATCCGCATGGAGGGACAGATCAGCGTGTTTACCTGGCAGCAAGGCGAACCCTGCTACCGCTGCCTCAGCCGTCTGTTTGGCGAGAACGCCCTCACCTGCGTTGAGGCTGGCGTAATGGCCCCGCTGGTGGGCGTGATCGGTTCAATGCAGGCGATGGAAGCCATCAAAGTGTTAGCTCATTATGGTACGCCAGCCGCAGGAAAGATTGTGATGTATGACGCCATGACCTGTCAGTTCCGCGAAATGAAACTGATGCGGGCGGCGGGATGTGAGGTTTGTGGAGAGTAAAGGCCAGGCACCCGGAATCAAGGTGCCTGTTGGCTGTCGGTGATTAAAGGCCGTGAGCCCGCAACACTTCGCTGGGCAGGCCTATTATCTTCAATACCGCTTCGCGGTCGATACCGTTTTCAAGCATAGTACGCGCGATACGCAGAGCTTCTTCCTGGCGGCCTTCCTGACGGCCTTCATGTTTGCCATCATTCCAGCCCGCTGCATGCAATCTTTCAGCAATCGTCATCAGTTCCTCCTTGTGTTGTGGGGCGCGCCTGGCGAGACTGCGAAAAAAGGTACTGAAGTCGACGGCATCGCCGCACCGCGCCATGTAATTAAACAGCGTTTCTCGCTGAATGTGCGTAGTGTATCCCATCGCCAGTAACGAGGCCAGTTGCTCTGCCATCACCAGTAAGTCCCGCTGGCGTATATGTTTTTGTACCAGTTCCAGCAGGGCCACCCGGCGATGCTGCATGATTTGTTCATCCGGCGTGACGGTAATATCAACCAGCGTAAACGGTGTGGTATAGAGCTGGCGAGCATGGGCAGGATCGGTAAATTCATCAAACCAGCACAGAGAATGCGGATAGGGACTGTCGACACCGTGATAAAACAGCATCGGCACCACCAGCGGCAATTGTTGATGACCTTTATCCAGATGACGCTGCATAACATCCATGGTATAGCGCATTAGCCTGAAGGCCATGAGCCTGTCAGGCGAGCTTTGATGTTCAATCACCACGTAGATATAGCCCTGACCAGCAGAAGTATTCACCGACCAGATCACGTCCGAGTGCCAGGCGCGTAAATCCTTTTTAATAAAACTGGCAGGTTCAAGCGCAAGCGTGTCCAGATCGCAGAGCTTGCGCAACGCAGGTGGAAGATGAATATCAAGAAAGTCTCGTGCCGTATCGGGGTGACATAAAAATTGTTTAAACACCGCATCATGCGGCGTTGAAGTGGTGACCTTTTCCATGGCTATCCATCAGAGGGTAATTACGATGGCCGGACTTTAGCCGCTATCAGATGCAGATTCATGCGACCCTTTTCCGTTTTACGTGACGAATTCAGAAAAGAATCCGTCTGTCTGCAACCTGTTCATTGCGCTGGAATGGGCTGCACAGAAATCTGCGCATTCGTCAGGGCCGGGTAATTTATGCGTGCATTGCTTCGCTTACGCATTAAAATACGTCGCATTGCCGTTTTCGCCAGGAGCGTAGTTATGACCGTTAAAGTTATCGTCACCGACATGGATGGATCGTTTCTTAGTGACGCCAAGACCTATGATCGCCAGCGTTTTTTAGCCCAGTTTGACCAGCTTCAGCAGCGCGGTATTGAATTTGTGGTCGCCAGCGGCAACCAGTACTACCAGCTTATTACCTTCTTCCCCGAGGTTCGCGACGCCATTTCCTACGTCGCCGAAAACGGCGCGCTGGTGTATGAGCACGGTCAGGAGCTCTTCCACGGTGAGTTAACGCAGCATGAATCGCAGATCGTCATCGGTGAACTGCTCAAAGATCCGCAGCTTAATTTTGTTGCCTGCGGTTTAGATAGCGCTTACGTCAGCGACAAAGCCCCGGAGGCCTTCGTAGAACTGATGTCGAAGCACTATTACCGCCTGAAACGCATCAACGATTACAGCGAAATCAATGATAAACTGTTTAAGTTCTCGCTTAATCTGCCGGACGAGCAGATCCCGCAACTGGTAGACGCGCTGCATATTTCTCTTGAGGGCGTAATGAAGCCGGTCACCAGCGGTTTTGGCTTTATCGACCTGATTATTCCCGGCCTGCACAAAGCGAACGGCATTAGCCGTTTATTGAAACGCTGGGAAATTTCCCCGCAGGAGTGCGTCGCCATTGGCGATAGCGGCAACGATGCGGAAATGCTAAAACTGGCGAAATACTCCTTCGCGATGGGCAACGCCGCGGACAATATTAGGGCGCTCTCCCGCTATGCGACCGATGACAACAATCATCATGGCGCACTGAATGTTATTCAGGCCGTGCTGGATAATACGCCGCCGTTTAACGACTGACGTTGTTAGCCGGAGCCAGTGACTCCGGCTTTTTGCCGGGTGGCGGCTTCGCCTTACCCGGCCGACAAAAAGCATCAATATCGACCGCTTAGCTGTAAACCACAGGACTGTGCAAGCGAAGCGCCGCCAGGCATCACTCCACGGTATAACGTTTGTCACTTTTTTGCGGGCTTTCACTGCCTGAAAGCCCGTGACAACACTTACTCGATACCCTGGCTGCGCAGGTAATCTTCGTAGTTGCCGCTGAAGTCCACCACGCGCTGCGGGGTGATTTCCAGTACGCGGGTCGCCAGCGAGCTGACGAATTCACGGTCGTGAGAAACGAAAATCAGGGTGCCTTCGTACATCTCCAGCGCCATGTTCAGCGATTCGATCGACTCCATGTCCAGGTGGTTGGTCGGTTCATCCATCACCAGGATATTCGGCTTCTGCATCATCAGTTTGCCGAACAGCATACGCCCCTTCTCGCCACCAGAAAGCACTTTGGCGGGCTTTTTGATGTCGTCCTGGCTGAACAGCAGACGGCCGAGGAAGCTACGTACGACCTGCTCGTCATCGCCTTCCTGTTTCCACTGGCTCATCCACTCGAACACGGTCAGATCGTTGGCGAAGTCGTCAGCATGATCTTGGGCATAATAACCAATACGGGCGTTCTCAGACCATTTTACCGTGCCGCTGTTGGCTTCGAGCTCACCCACCAGCGTTTTCAGCAGCGTGGATTTACCGACGCCGTTGGTGCCAAGGACCGCGAGTTTTTCCCCCACTTCCAGCAGCAGGTTAACGTCTTTAAACAGCGGACCGTTGTCGAAGCCTTTAGTCAGCTTCTCCACCTCAAGCGCGTTACGGAACAGCTTTTTATCCTGCTCGAAGCGAATGAACGGGTTTTGACGGCTGGAGGCTTTCACCTCATCAAGTTTAATTTTATCAATCTGGCGGGCACGCGAGGTGGCCTGACGAGATTTGGAGGCGTTAGCGCTAAAACGGCTGACGAAGGATTGCAGGTCGGCAATCTGCGCTTTTTTCTTGGCGTTATCCGCCAGCAGGCGCTCGCGCGCCTGGGTTGCGGCGGTCATGTATTCGTCGTAGTTGCCCGGATACACGCGCAGTTCACCGTAATCCAGATCCGCCATATGGGTGCAGACCATGTTAAGGAAGTGACGGTCGTGCGAGATGATAATCATGGTGCTGTTACGTTCGTTAAGCACCTGCTCCAGCCAGCGAATGGTATCGATGTCCAGGTTGTTGGTCGGCTCATCAAGCAGCAGGATATCCGGGTTGGAGAACAGCGCTTGGGCCAACAGCACACGCAGCTTCCAGCCGGGGGCGATTTCGCTCATTGGGCCGTAGTGCTGCTCAACCGGAATGCCAACACCGAGCAGAAGCTCACCGGCACGTGACTCGGCAGAATAACCGTCCATCTCGCCATACAGCACTTCGAGATCGGCCACTTTATAGCCGTCCTCTTCACTCATCTCTGCGAGACCGTAGATACGATCGCGCTCCTGCTTCACTTCCCACAGCTCGCCGTGGCCCATGATGACCGTATCGAGTACGGAGAACGCTTCAAAGGCGAACTGATCCTGACGCAGTTTACCGATGCGCTCGTTCGGATCGAGAGAAACGTTGCCCAGCGTCGGTTCTAAATCGCCGCCGAGGATCTTCATAAAGGTGGATTTACCGCTACCGTTCGCGCCAATCAGGCCGTAACGGTTGCCGCCGCCGAATTTGACGGAAATATTTTCAAAAAGCGGCTTACTGCCGAACTGCATGGTGACGTTGCTGGAAACTAACACGGGTATTTCCTGAAAAAAGTGTGACAAACCGCTAATTATGCCACTTTAGCGCAGCTTTTTCACCAGGTGAAATACGCTCACCCTCAGCGCTGCGTTAAAATCCGGGTTTATGCCAACATTCTGAATTAAAATCAGTCCCCTGCAATTACGTCTAAAATGTAGTCAGCGGAAAAAAGTGTGATTTTGCACACATCTATTTCCCACTAAACCGGAATGCACCTATAATGCGCTCCAAATGATAGTGGACTTTAAATCAACAGCCTGTGGCACTGGTATCTTGCATAACATGAATATGAAACTAACGACCCTCTTTGCGGCGGCGCTGGCTGTCGTGGGCTTTTGCAAAACGGCTTCAGCCGTTACGTATCCTCTGCCAACCGATGGCAGCCGTCTGATCGGTGAAAACCAGGTGATTCAGATCCCGGATGATAACAAACAGCCGCTGGAGTACTTTGCGGCCGAGTATCAAATGGGCCTGTCCAATATGCTGGAAGCTAACCCGGGCGTGGACACCTATCTGCCGAAGGGCGGCACCGTGTTGAATATCCCTCAACAGCTGATCCTGCCGGACACCGTGCATGAAGGGATTGTTATCAACAGCGCCGAGATGCGTCTGTACTACTACCCGAAAGGCACCAACACCGTGATCGTGCTGCCTATCGGTATCGGTCAGTTAGGTAAAGATACGCCGATTGCCTGGACTACCAAGGTTGAGCGCAAAAAAGCGGGTCCGACCTGGACGCCAACCGCAAAAATGCATGCTGAATATACCGCAGCGGGTCAGCCGCTTCCGGCAGTCGTTCCGGCAGGTCCGGACAACCCGATGGGTCTGTATGCCCTGTACATTGGCCGCCTGTATGCGATTCATGGCACCAACGCTAACTTCGGCGTCGGTCTGCGTGTGAGCCACGGCTGCGTGCGTCTGCGTAACGACGACATCAAATTCCTGTTCCAGAACGTGCCGGTAGGTACGCGCGTACAGTTTATTGATGAGCCGGTGAAATCCACCACTGAGCCAGACGGTAGCCGTTATGTTGAAGTTCATAACCCGCTTTCCACGACTGAAGCGCAGTTTAGTGGTGACGAAGAAGTCCCGGTCACGCTGACCAAAGCGGTGAAAAAAGTCACCGACCAGGCGGATGTCGATCAGACCGTACTGGAGCAGGCGATCCAGAACCGTTCCGGTATGCCGGTTCGTCTGAACTAAGACTGGAATGCCCGGCCGCATCGCGCGCCGGGCAAATGTTTAACCGTTATTCACAATCACAATCCCGCTGTGATCGTAGCGATAGTGGCAGTGGGCATACTCCAGCGGCGTTCCATCCTCCAGATAAATCACCTGCTCTACCTCCATCACCGGGTCCGTCTCCTGACAGTTCAAATACTGCATATCGAGCGCATTCGGCTTTAACGCCCGCACTACCCGATACGATCCCATGATTTTCAGCCCCAGCGTTTGCTGAATGTAGCGAAAAACCGAACTTTCCAGATGGGATTTATTCAGGCCCGGCACCAGGCTCACGGGCATAATGGTGGCATCCAGCGACATCGGTTCGCCATTAAGCAGCCGCAGGCGGATAAAGTCATACACTGGCGCGTCAGCACCAATGAGCAGCGAGGTTTGCTCTGTTTCGTCGGGAAAACGCAGTTCGAAGCGAACGACTTCGCTGCTTACCGTGCCTTTATCCTTCCACGTTTGCGTCGCGCCAAAATAGTCGCTTCCGGCCAGTTCCCACTGCGACAACTGGTGAAAATTTTTGCGAATAAACGTGCCCTGCCCCTGACGGGTATAGACCAGCCCTTCGATAATCAGCTGGCGCATCGCCTGCTGGATGGTCATTCGGCTGGTACTGAACTCGGCCGCCAGCGCAAACTGATCGGGCAACGGCTCGCTCGCGGGATACTGCTTACTCAGAATACGCTGCCTGATTTCCCGCGCGATCAACACATACTTCGCAGCCATTACCCTTCCTTTTTATTTACGCTATTTCGCTATTTTTTTGCGCCACTCTCTCGGCGATTTTGAGGAATGGCAGGTAGAAGAATACACCAAAGACAATGATGATCAATTGCACCACCACGGCGCGCCAGTCGCCCGCGGTGGCAAGCCAGGCGCTGAGCACCGGCGGCGTGGTCCACGGGATCATCACCACGCAGCGTGATATCAACCCCAGCGACGTACACATCCAGGCAAAAAAGATGCCGATAGCAGGCAGGAGGACAAAGGGGATCATCAGCGGAATGTTAAACACAATTGGCAAGCCGAAAATGACCGGTTCGTTGATATTAAACAGGCCCGGAGAGATCGCCAGACGGGCGACCTGCTTCGCAGCTTTCTGCCGCGAGAAGATAAAAATAGCAATCAGTAACGAGAACGTACTGCCAGTGCCGCCAATCATGCCGAAGGTCGGGACGAAAATATTGTTAATGATATGCGGAATGGGCTGTCCGTTAGCGAACGCCAGCATATTTTCATTGGTATTGATCAGCAGGAACGGCTCAAGGATCACGCTGTTGACCACCGCCTGATGAATACCCAGCGTAAATAAGAAGTTACCGAAGCTATAGATAAAAAGCGTCCCCGGCAGGCTGGTATTAATCATGCGCAGCGGTTGCTGGATCAGGGTGGTGATCAAATGAATCAGATCGGTATGCAGCAGGTTAGCCAGTAACGCAGCAAATAAAGCAAACAGCGACAGCGTAAGAATGGTGGGGATTAATGATGAAAACGACTGGCTGACTGCCGGAGGGACATTTTCACCCAATGAAATTTTTAGCCGCTCAAGCCGCGAAATACGAATGAAAATCTCGGTCGACAGCAGGCCGATAATCACCCCGGCAAAAATCCCGGTGGTGCCGATATTGGCGAAGGTCAATACCTGGGTAATACTGACCGTGGTCTTCGCGCCCAGCGGCACCAGATCCACCTGCATGGGCATCATGATGATAAAACTACATATCGCAATAATGACCGCCGAAACCGGGTTGTCGATTTTTTTATTTCGCGCCAGCGACCAGGCGATCATCGGGGCGATGAGCAGGGCGGCAATATTCAACGTCCCGTTGATAATCGCGTCCCCCCACAGTTTGAACTTCGTTAGGGTCTCCCCTTCCATCACCCACGGAAACACCACGTTGTTCACCAGTACCGCCAGCCCGGCCAGAATAAAAATTGGCATGATGGCGGCGAAAGCATCACGTAGCGAACGCAAATGCACCTGCCCGGCAATACGTGCGGAAATATCGACAAAGCGATCGGTAAAAGACTGCATATTTGTACCAGACATAGCAGAACCCTTTCTTTTATCCCCTGGACAATACAGGTTGCAGGCCCCTGCAACCTGTCATCAGTACAAACCCGGTTTGGCAGTGAACTACATTTTCTCGCCATTACTGTGAATCACCTGTTGTAACCAGGCGTAACTTTTCTTCGGCACCCGCTTGAGGTCCTTCAGGTCGTGGTTTTCACGGTTGACGTACACCACGCCGTAACGCTTACGCATATCGCCCTGAGAACTGAGAATGTCGATCAGTCCCCAGCCGAGATAGCCAATTACCTGTGCCCCATCCTCAAAAATGGCCGCTTTCATAGCGTTGATATGCTCACGGTGATAGTCGATGCGGTAGTCATCTTCAATCATGTTGACGCCGTCCCAGGATTCAATCACGCCGATACCGTTTTCAATCGGGAAAACCGGCAGACGCCAGTCGTTGTAGTAACGGGTGATGATAGTGCGAAAACCCAGCGGATCGATTTGCCAGTTCCACTCCGTTGCTTTCAGCCACGGGTTAGGCTTATCGCCGTGCAGCAGGTAATCATTTACTGGCGTATTTTCCGGGATAGCGTCGCTGTCCAGGGTTCGACTGGCATAATAGCTGAAGGCCATAAAATCGTTTTTCACCGTCGGCAGCAGGGCAAGATCGTCTTCTCGATAGATATCTTCGAACCCTTCCCGTTTCACCACCGCCAGCACTTCCGGGCTGTACCCTTCTCCCGCGTATACCCGCAGCAGGTTTTGATTCAGGAATTCATCGAACTGTTGAGCGCAAAAGATATCACGCGGTTTGCAGGTGGCCGGGTAAATCAACTGATGCGCCAGCATGCCACCCATCAGCTTGCCCGGTTTGGTGTCGTGCAGGTATTGCGTCAAATGGACGTGGGCCATCATGGTGTGATGCTGGATCAGATACAGGTCGCGCAGCGTTTTATCTCCGCGCAGGTAGCCCGAGACCTTAAACGCTTCCGGCATGTGAAAAATATTCTGCTCGTTGAAGGTGAGCCAGTATTTCACCCGGTCACCGAAGCGATCGATCATCTGCTGGCCATAACGGATAAACGCGTCCATCACCCGGCGGTCGGTGAAGCCGTTGTACTGCTCGGCCAGCGCTAACGGCATATCAAAATGGTAAAGACATACCATCGGTTCAATACCACGGGCGAGGAGATCGTTGATAAAGCGGTCGTAAAACGCGATGCCCTCTTCATTAAACTCACCGTCACCCTGCGGGCACACCCGGCTCCATGAGATCTGGAAACGGTAGCAGTTCATGCCCAGGTTTTGCATGTGGTCGAAATCTTCCCGGTAGCGGTGATAAGAGTCCGTCGCCACTTTCCAGTCAGAGGCGAATTCGCTGGCCTCGCGAATATCGTAAACCGACATCCCTTTTCCCCCTTCGTTCCAGGCACCCTCAGTCTGCATGCTGGAGACTGAATTTCCCCATAAAAAACCGTCAGCTAATTTTTTTGTCATTTACTGGCTCCTCGTGCGTATATGTAAAGTCATTTAAACTATATGACTAGTCATATACCCATAAAGCCCAGGCTGGCAAAAAGTAATGGACGAAAATGTGAGCGGATTCGAAAAGATCGTGGCGATCGGCAAAAGAAAAGCCCGGCGAAAGCCGGGCGGTGTTGGTGAAACGGATAATGCCTGCCCCGGTGGTGATTTGCCGGATGGCGCTACGCTTATCCGGTCTACGTTTCCTCTGAAATCAACGTATTACCAGGAATGCAGGCCCGCGGCCACAACGTAACGCGTTACCCTTTCAGCTGATTACGGCGATATTCGCCCTGCCGCTCCAGCATCCAGCCGGGATATTCCCGCGGCAGCGCACTGACCGCATCAAGCTGTTTAAGCTCCTCTTCGCTGAGACGGATCGCCGTGGCGGCAATGTTATCGGTCAGCTGTTCAGGGCGCTTCGCCCCGATAATCACACTGCTGACCACCGGTTGATGTAACAGCCATGCCAGCGCGATTTGCGCTACCGATACGCCTTTGCTGTCGGCGATATTACGCATCACATCGACGCAATCAAACGCGCGATCGCTCTCCACCGGCGGGAAGTCAAATTCCTGGCGGCGGCTACCGGCTTCACTTCCGCCGTCGCGGCTGTATTTACCACTCAGCAGGCCACCTGCCAGCGGACTCCAGACCATCAGCCCGACCCCTTCGCTCTGCATCATCGGCACCAGTTCACGCTCCAGATCGCGTCCGGCGATGGTGTAATACGCCTGGAGCGACGCGAAACGCGCCAGTCCTTTGCGCTCGGAAATCCCCAGCGCTTTGGTGATTTGCCACGCTGCCCAGTTCGACACGCCGATATAGCGCACGTGACCGTGCTGCACCAGGTTATCCAGCGCGTACAGGGTCTCTTCCATCGGCGTCGCCGGGTCAAAACCGTGCAGTTGATAGAGGTCAATATGATCGAGTTGCAGACGGCGCAGGCTCTCCTTCACGCTATTGATAATGTGATAGCGTGAACTGCCACGCGAGTTCACGCCTTTGGTGCCGGTTTCGCCGAACACTTTGGTGGCCACCACCACATCTTCACGCGGGATCTTCAGGTTTTTCAACGCCTGACCGGTGATCTCCTCCGAGCGGCCTTCTGAATAAACATTCGCCGTATCAATAAAATTGATCCCCGCCTCCAGCGCGGTGCCGACCAGTTTTTCCGCCTCAGCCTGACGTAACTGACCAATCTTCCCCCACATCCCCTCTTCGCCGCCAAAGGTCATGGTGCCGAGGCACAGCTCAGAGACAAACAGACCGGTATTGCCAAGTTTTTGATATCGCACAGGACTCTCCTTTCAGGATGATAACGTGAGTACCCCATAGTTATAACCGTCAGGGGGCCATTGCGAATGTGGCGTTCCTGTCCTTTTCTTGCCCAATCCTCTGAAATTATCCGCGCGGCGCGTCGCCGAAGACGGAATAGTCTGGCAGGCGCACGGTCTGGTAAGGTTCCCAGCCGCCGCCCAGCGCCTTATACAGGGCGACCAGGTCAAGACTGCTCTGCACTTTCGCCTGCGCGCGCTGCTGTTCCGCCTGCGCCAATTGTCGCTGGGCATCCAGCACGTCAATAAAGGTCGCCAGCCCCTGACGGTAGCTGTCGCTGGCCAGATTAAAGGCGTTCTGTAGCGCTTCGATGGTCTTATCCAGCCCCTGCTCCTGCTGCTGATCGCTGCGGTAGCTGACCAGCGCATTTTCCACATCGTTCAGCGCGGTGAGTACCGTCTGACGATATTGCAGTACGCTTGCCCCCTGCTGCGCGCGCGCCAGTTTGACGCTGGAGACCAGACGTCCGCCCTGGAAAATAGGGATCGAGACCTGCGGGCCAAAGCTATAGAAATGGCTGCTCCAGTCGGTCAACCAGTCGGCCTCGCTGTTACGCATGCCAAACTGGCCGCTTAAGGTCAGGCTGGGGAATAACTGGGCGACAGAAACGCCGATTTGCGCGGTGGCGGCATGCAGATTAGCCTCCGCCTCTCGCACGTCAGGACGCCGACGCGCCAGCGTTGACGGAATACCGGTTTTGACGATATTCGGCAGCGGCGGCAGCGGCTGTTCACCGCGCAGTTCGTTATCCAGCGTGCCGGGCGCTTTCCCCAGTAATACGGCAAGGGCGTTCATCGCCTGACGCTGCTGCGCCTGATACTGCGGCAATTGCGCTTCGAGATTACCCAACTGGGCGCGGGCGTTTTCCACGTCCATTTGCGGCGACAGCCCGCCGCGCTGGCGGTTTTCGGTCAGCTCCAGCGTCTGCTGCGCGGTGGCAATCTGCGTATTCATGGTATGGATGATGCTTTGTGCGCCGCGCAGTTGCAGCCACGCACGGGCGACCTCCGCCTCCAGCGACACCAGCGCGTCGTTACGCTGCTCAATGGCCGCCTGCTGTTGCGCATCCGCGGCTTCCACCTGGCGGCGAACTTTACCCCATAAATCCAGTTCCCACTGCGCGTCAAAGCTCCCCTGATAGAGGTTGATTGGCTGGGTCAATGGTCCCAGCGCACTACGCAGTTCCGGGTCGACATCATCGAGCTGGCCGTAGACATCATGCGATTCCAGCTCGCCTTTTAGTCCCAGCTGCTGCCGGGTGGCCTGTAAGTTGCCGTTAACCGAAGGCATAAATGCGCCGCCGGCCTGATTCAACTGCTCACGCGCCCCGGCAATACGCAACACCGACTGTTGCAGTGACAGATTGCCCGCAATCGCCCGCTCTATAAGGCTATTCAGCTGCGGTGAGTTAAAGGTTGTCCACCAGCGCGGATCAACTGCCTGGGGCCGGGTTTGCGACGGCACATCGCTGCTGCCCGCATCATTCCAGCGGGCTGGCGTCTGCGGCACTGCCGTCTTGTAGTCGGGTCCCACGCTGCACCCTGCCACCATCAGCGCCATCACGGTCAGGGAGAAAATGTTGCGTCTGTGCATATTAATGTGCTCCTGCGCTGCCTTCACTCTTCACCGGTGACAGCAGTAGACAAAAAGGGATCAACAGTAGCGCAACCACGCTAAGGATCGTAAAGACGTCGATATAGGCCAGAATGCGCGACTGCTCAATCATCGTCTGGTACATCTGTCCGGTGGCGAGACTGATTGGATCGCCCACCAGCCCGGTAAAATCACGAATGGCCTGCGCCGACTGGCGGATCGCCTGCTGAAACTGTTCGTTGAACGGGCTGGTGTGATAAGCCAGATGGGCGCTGTGCGCCTGTGCCCGCTCGGTGATCGCTGCGGTGGAGAGCGAAATGCCGACCGACCCCGCCACGTTACGGAACATGGTAAACAGCGCCGAGGCGTCGGCGTTAAGCTGGCGCGGAATGGTAATAAAGGCGATGGTGGTCAGCGGCACGAACAGGAAGCCCAGCCCCAGCGACTGCGCGCTGCGGAACAGCACCAGCGTTTCAAAGTCGACGTCCGGCGTCAGCGTTCGCGACCAGAAGAAGGCGGCCCCCAGCAGAAAGAAACCAAACGCAATGATATAGCGGGTCTGCACCACCGGCATCAGCTTAAGCACCAGCGGAATGGTCAGCACAATCAGCACCGCGCCCGGCGAAAGCACCAGTCCCGACCAGGTTGCCGTATAGCCCAAATCCTGCTGCGCCAGCTGCGGGATCACCACCGAGCTACCGTAGAGGATCATCGCCATCCCTGCCATCAGCAGGCTGGAGACGGCAAAGTTTTTATCCGCCATACAGCGCAGGTCGACCACCGGTTTGCGGGCGTAGAGTAGCCAGTATATCGCGCCAATAATGCCGATAAGCGTCAGCACCGCAAAGGTGCAGATAAAGTTAGAGTAGAACCAGTCTTCATCCTCGCCGCGATCGAGCATCACTTGCAGGCAGCCAAGCCCCAGGGCAATCAGGCCGATCCCGGTCCAGTCGATGCTTAATTTCTCTTCGGATTTACGCTCCCACGGCGGATCTTCCAGCAACTGATAAATCGCCAGTACGGTTACGATGCCGACCGGAATGTTAATGAAAAACACCCAGCGCCAGGAGTAGTTATCGGTGATCCAGCCACCGAGCGTCGGGCCCAGCACCGGGGCCACAATAATCGCAATCGACGACAGGCCAAATGCCTTACCGCGATCTTCCGGCTTAAAATAATCCAGCAGCACCGACTGCTGGGTCGGCTGGAGCCCACCACCGAAAAAGCCCTGCATAATACGAAACAGGATGATTTGCCACAGTTCGGTGGCGATCCCGCACAGGAAGGAGCAGATGGTGAACATCACAATACAGATCAGGAAGAACTGTTTGCGGCCAAAAACGCGGCTGAGGAAGGCAGAAATGGGGAGCACGATACCGTTCGCCACCAGATAGCTGGTCAGCACCCAGGTGGATTCATCGTAGCTGGCCGACAGCGATCCGGCGACGTGCGGCAGCGCCACGTTCACGATCGTGGTATCAAGGATCTCCATAAATACCGCGAGGGTGACCACCATTGCCACCGCCCACGGATTACTGGCCGGACGCCAGTTTTCATGGCTCTGGTCGGTCATTCCAGCGTTACCTTCGGTTCCACGGAGAGGCCAAGCGGCAGCGGATGATTCGGATCCAGCCCTTTGTCGATGACGATTTTGACCGGCACACGCTGAACGATTTTCACAAAGTTGCCGGTGGCGTTTTCCGACGGGAAGGCGGCGAATTTCGAGCCGCTCCCCTGCTGGATACTGTCGACGTGACCTTCGAGTTCCATATCGCCGAAGGCATCAATTTTAATGCTGACTTTATTCCCCGGACGCAGGCGTTCCAGCTGCGACTCTTTGAAGTTCGCCACAATCCAGATATCGGGGGAGACCAGGGAAAACAGCGCGGTGCCGGCCTGCACCAGCGTGCCGTTCTGCACGTTACGCTTAGTGACAAAGCCGTCAAACGGCGCGCGGACTTCGGTCCACGAGAGATTCAGCTCCGCCGTTTCGAGCTGGGCGCGGGCCTGATCGACCTGACGCTCGCGCGCTTCAACGTTGGTTTCCTGCTGGCGGATCTGCAATTCGACCTGCTCTGCAACTTCAAGTTGCGCTTTGGCGCTGGCCATCTGTGCCTGGGCGCTGCGCAGTTGCGCGTTAGCCGAATCAATATTCTGTTGGGTGGTCGCACGCGGATCGACACCGCGCTGACGACGGTAAGCCGCCTCGGCATTCGCCTGATCGGCCTGTGCCTTCAGCACCTGCGCCCGCGCTTCATCGCGTTGGGCCGGATACTGAACTTTAGAGAGCGCCAGTTGCGCCTGCGCCTGATGCAGCTGCGCCTCGGCCAGCCCCAGTTGCGCTTTCGCCTGATCGCGCTGGGCCGTCGCATCTCGCGGATCGATAACCACCAGCAGATCGCCCTTCTTCACGCGCTGGTTGTCTTTCACCCGCAGATCGGTCACATAACCTGCGACCTTCGGCGCGATGGTGACGGCGTCGCCATCGGTAAACGCATCATCGGTGGTTTCCTCATTACGGGTCATCAGCCACCACACCAGCGCCACGATAATCATCACGATCACCACAATGCCAAGAATAATGAGTGGCTTTTTACCCGGACGCTTGCGCTGGTCCTTCTTCTGATTATCTTCCTGATTTTCGGATTTTTTGTCTTCCTGCTGATTTTCCGCTTTTTTTTCTTCCTGCTGGTTGTCAGGTTTTTCGTCTTGTTCTGCCATAAGTTGCAACGGTCCTGTCAGTTAACGGCGTAATGGGGCCTGATAACTAAAGTTAGGAGGTTGCTATACATTTTCCAGGAAAAACTGACAAATCAGCACTAACTGACAAGGAATAATCCGTATCCGACAAGCGCTGCCCACACCAGCAGCGGCAGAGAATAAAGATGGAAGCGCCACCAGATACGCCGGTTGCCCGCCATGCGCAGCGCGATCAGATTCGCCAGCGAGCCCGGCAGCAGACCAAATCCGCCGATGTTGACCGCCCACGCCAGCAGCGCGGACGGCGGCACATAATTCAGCAGCAGAATGGTTGAGGGAACATTACTGATCACCTGCGACAGGCCGATCGCCGTCAGCCAGAGCTGAAGCGGTGAAAGTCCGCCGACCCGTTCCAGAAGACTGTGTAAAACAGGAAGCTGGGTCAGGAGATGAACGTCAATAAACATGGCGATAAAGACCAGCAGCAGCGACCAGTCCACCTTCAGCACCACCTCTCTGGCGACGATCAGGAAACCGATAAACAGAATGCCCAGTCCCCACAACTCCTGCTTTGTCTCCAGCGCCACGAGAAACAGCAGGTAAAAAAACAGACAGCCCCAGACCAGCCGCCGTTGCCACTGGGGTAATTTGTCCCCGCTGCGAAATTGCAGGGCCTGAGACGGAAAGGCGAGCCAGCACAGCACCAGCAGGGTGATCATCATGCTGAGCGCCAGCGGCAGCATCTGCCAGATAAACGCCGGAAACGAGAGACCGGATCGCCCCCACAGCAGGATATTTTGTGGATTGCCGATGGGCGTGAGCAGCGAACCGGCATTGACCGCCAGCGCTTCAAAGATGATCAGCCGGTTAACCGGGATTTCACACCACTTTTTCAGCGTCAACGTCAGCGGCACCACAATGAACAACGCCACGTCATTCGTTAAAAACGTCGATAGCAGCGCCGCCGCACACAGCATAAACAGCGCCAGTTGCCGCACGGTGACAAAGCGGCGCGCCATTTTGCGTCCCAGCACGTCAAAGCAGCCGCTCCGCTCAACGCCCTTCGTCAGCAACATTAAACCACTGAGGGTAATAATGGTGTGCCAGTCCACGGCGGCAGGCCAGCGCTCAGGAGTAAACGGGACAAACAGACTGAGAATGATGGCAATGATAATTAGCAGATGCAGGAAACGATCGCGGGCCAGCGCGTGCAGGAACGGCAGATTCATTCAGCGGGCGTTCCGTGTTGCTGGCTGAACTGGTGGAATTTCTCCAGCGTTTCTTCGCTGACGTGATGTTCGATGCCTTCAGCGTCGCGGCGCGCGGTATCCGGGCTGACGCCCAGCACCAGCAGGAAGTTTTCCACGATGTGATGACGCTGACGGCTCTCTTCGGCCAGCTTTTCACCTTCCGGCGTCAGGAAGACGCCGCGCCACGGGATCTGCTCAATCAGTCCAACGCTCGCCAGTCGCTTGAGCATTTTGGCAACGGTGGGTTGTGAGACGCCAAGACGCGCGGCCATATCCACCTGACGCGCCTCGCCCACTTCGCGGATAAGATCGGAAATTAACTCAACGTAGTCATCAATCAGCTCACGACGATGCGCCTCCCGCACCTGGCGGAAGCCCTCTACGTGATCTTCAACATTCACCAATTGCGTCACTTTTTTTGTTGTTGGTTTTCCCGTGCGACGACTCATTGTGCTTCCTCGTTCATGCGATACCCCCGGGGCATCAGGTAAAGAACGCTCATTGTATAGGATTGTGATGGGAGTACAAAAAATTAACTTTTTAGCCATAGCTATAAAATATAGCCTATGCTATATCTGTATGTAATGCAGTCACTCTTCACGGACGAAGGGGCAAACGGTCAGGAGGTCATATGAACGAATTTCAGAGGTGTATACGCGTGTTTAGCCACTCTCCTTTTAAAGTACGCTTGATGCTGTTGAACATGCTGTGCGAGATGATCAACGGTAAACCCCGGCAGGATGATAAATCCTCTCACTAATGCGGCGTCGCGGTACGCCGCTTCATTTTCCTGTCATCTTTCGGCGTTACGCTGACGGTTTTGTTGTTAAAACCCCTTTTTTCTTCCGTATTTGCAATCCACCTCGCAAAACAATTTCTGACGGCTAGTTGACCTTATATTCACGGCGCTTTATCTTCTTGCAGCCCTGCAACTATTGCGGCTCGCAGATGCGGACACTCTCCCCTCTTCACGCACTCACCGGCAGGTTTTGACCCTTGACGCCAGGGTGAGCACATGGCGTTTTATGACAGTGGCATATGAATTACACCCTGAAAGAATCGCTTGCCTCCCGACGCCTGGCGTTAAGCCCGTGGATTGGTTTTTATTTCCTGCAATCGTTATTAATTAACCTGGCGCTCGGCTATCCCTTTAGCCTGCTGTATACCGTGGCGTTTACCTGCGTGCTGCACCTGCTATGGCGCACGATGCCGAAGACGCAAAAAGTGATAATCGGTATTTATTCCCTGGTGGCCGCCAGCTATTACCCCTTCGGCCAGGCCTATGGCTCTCCCAACTTTAATACCCTGCTGGCGATGCATTCGACCAATATGGAAGAGTCCAGCGAAATTCTGACCATTTTTCCCTGGTACAGCTACGTTATTGGACTGTTTATTTTTGCCCTCGGCGTGATTGCCGTGCGCCGTAAACCGGTAACTCAGTCATCATGGGGAAAAATGGACACCCTGTGCCTGCTGTTTAGCGTGGGAACGTTTTTTGTTCAGCCGGTGCAGAATCTGGCGTGGGGCGGCGTATTTAAACTTAAGGATACGGGCTATCCGGCCGTGCGCTTCGTCAAAGACGTGGTGGTAAACAATCAGGAAGTGCTGGAAGAACAGGCGCGAATGGCGCAGCTGGCGAGCGTGAAAGATACCTGGCACGTCTTAGCGGTTAAACCGAAATATCACTATTACATCGTGGTCATTGGTGAAAGCGCGCGCCGTGATGCGCTGGGCGCATTTGGCGGACACTGGGATAACACGCCGTTTGCCAGTTCAGTCAACGGTACGCTGTTTACCGACTATATTGCCGCCAGCGGCTCGACGCAAAAATCGCTCGGACTGACGCTTAACCGGGTCGTCGATAATAAGCCACAGTATCAGGACAGTTTTGTGACGCTGGCAAACCGTGCGGGCTTCCAGACGTGGTGGTTTTCCAATCAGGGGCAAATCGGCGAGTATGACTCCGCGATCGCCAGCATCGCTAAACGCGCTGACGAAGCGCAGTTTCTAAAGAGCGGTGATTTCGAAGCGGATAAAAATACGCAGGATACGGCGCTGCTGAAAATGACCTCGCAGGTGTTTGCCACCCAGCGCAGCCAGCCGCAACTGATCGTTCTGCATCTGATGGGGTCGCATCCGCAGGCCTGCGATCGTACAAAGGGAAAATATAGCGTCTTTGTGCAGTCAAAAGAGACCTCGTGCTACCTCTACACCATGACGCAAACCGACGATTTATTACGTCAGCTTTATACACAGTTGCAAAACACGGGCGAAAGTTTCTCTCTGGTCTATTTCTCCGATCACGGGCTGGCGTTTAAAGAGCGCGGCAAAGAGGTGCAGTACCTCGCCCATGACGATAAATACCAGCAGAATTTCCAGGTACCGTTTATGGTGTTGTCCAGCGATGATAAAACCCATCGGATAATCAAAACGCGCCGCTCGGCCAATGATTTCCTCGCCTTTTTCTCGCAGTGGACCGGCATCACCGCAGAAGAGATCAAAAATCGCTACAAGTTTATTTCGACGCAGAAAGCCGGGCCGACGTGGATCACCAACTTCCGGCTGGAGAAAGTGGACTATAACCATCTGGGCACTGACGTTTTTAGTACAAAAAGTCGTTAGTGAAATCAGCCCGCTTGCCCGTAAAAACAAAAATCCGCCCTAGGGCGGATTTTTTACAACGTAAAATCACGTCGTTATTAGAAACGGTAGCCGACGCCCGCGATCCAGGTGCCAACGTCAACGCTACGGATGCGGCTCTGCTCGTAGGAGACGTCCAGAGCAACGTTTTCCATCGGGTTGAACTGCAGACCAGCACCGTAAGCTACGCCGTAATCGCTGGTGCTGTGGTTGTCAGGAATGTCGTTCGCCTGAACTTTACCGTAGCCAAAGCCGACTACGCCATACACGCTTGCCCAGTCGTTGATACGGTAAGCCGGACCAGCAGTGAAGCCGTAGTACTGCGCTTTGTTGTACAGACCGTTAGAGGTGTCATCTTTTTCGGTATAGGTGAAGGAACCAATAACGCCCAGCGGAGTATCATTTTCGTAGCGATACTTCAGGTTGAAACCGTTAGCTTTATTAGCCACGCCCTGCATATCGCTCTGAGCGTAACCACCGGTAACGGTAGAAGTTGCAGCTACGGCAGTACCTGCGGAAACGGCCAGAACTGCGGCCAGTGCTGAAAGACATGCAATTTTATTCATAACCACCTCAAATGTGCTTCAAGTAAGTCCTAAGTTTTAAATATATCAAAATGCTAAGAAACTTTTTGCAAATTGCGTTGTCCCGTCGGTCATTTCCTGTAACGAAACATTTCCATTCTTGACTATCCCTTTCAAAAAACAGCGCTTTTGTCGCAGAGGCCGTTATTATGACGCGCCCCGGTGATTGCAATCATCGGAATACTCTCAATCTCCGACAGATTTTTTTGCGCACATTCTGATTCACACGATGAATTATAAGCACTCTTTTTTCAACGGGGACTAAACTGTCGACGCCGGGTCCATTACACTGGTGACTTTTACCTCTTTTGACAAATATTGACGGGAGAAAGGATGCCTGGGCTACAGCGTAAAATGCCGATCTGGTTACCTTGTGTTATTTTATTGGTCGCGATGGCCTCCATTCAAAGCGGCGCTTCGCTGGCAAAAACGCTTTTTCCACTGGTAGGGGCACCCGGCGTGACGGCCCTGCGTCTGGCATTGGGGACGCTCATTTTGATTGCCGTCTTTAAGCCGTGGCGATTGCGTTTCGCAAAAGATCAGCGCTTACCCCTGTTGTGCTACGGCGTGTCGCTGGGGGCGATGAACTACCTGTTCTATCTGGCTATCCAGCGTATTCCGTTAGGTATTGCGGTAGCGCTGGAATTTACCGGTCCGCTGGCGGTGGCGCTTTTTGCCTCGCGTCGGGCGGTTGATTTTGTGTGGGTGATCCTCGCGGTTCTCGGTCTTTGGTTTCTGCTGCCGCTGGGCAAGGACGTGGCACACGTTGACCTGACGGGTACCCTGCTGGCGCTGGGCGCGGGGGCGTGCTGGGCGGTTTATATTCTCTCGGGTCAGCGCGCCGGGGCGGAACATGGTCCGGCGACGGTGGCGATGGGATCGCTGATTGCGGCGATTATTTTCGTGCCTTTAGGCGCATTGCAGGCGGGAGATGCCTTATGGCACTGGTCTATTTTGCCGCTGGGGCTGGCGATTGCCGTTCTGTCGACGGCGCTGCCCTACTCGCTTGAGATGATCGCCCTCACCCGTCTGCCGACGCGCACCTTCGGCACACTGATGAGTATGGAACCGGCGCTGGCTGCCATTTCGGGCATCATTTTCCTTGGTGAAACCTTAACCTCCACACAGACACTGGCGCTGGGTGCCATTATTGCGGCCTCCATGGGCTCTACGTTAACCCAGCGTCGGGAGCCGGAGATTAAACGCGTTAAAATCAAAAAATAATACTATTCTGCATGGTGTGCATAGCCATGCAGAATATTCGCATCTTATTCATAGCGTTATTCTGCCGTTTTTGATCGCCATATAAATAATAATGCTAAGGCCATTTGGCTTTGCAGCGGAATTAAGAATCATTTACCATGATGCCAAAATAACCCTTTGATATATAAAGATACCTATATTAACAGCCGTCTCATGCTATTAAACCGATAGGTACAGACTGAATAGCAGAGTTAAAAAGCGGTGCTATACTTAATCTCGAAATTTACTTAGGAACCCACATCAAGAGGATATGAGATTATGAGTACCGCTAAACTAGTCAAAACAAAAGCGTCTAATCTGCTTTATACTCGCAACGATGTTTCGGACAGCGAGAAGAAAGCCACCATTGAACTGTTAAATCGTCAGCTGGTTCAGTTTATCGACCTGTCGCTGATCACCAAACAGGCTCACTGGAACATGCGCGGTGCTAACTTCATTGGTGTTCATGAAATGCTGGATGGCTTTCGCACGGCATTAACCGATCATCTGGATACCATCGCTGAACGTGCCGTTCAGTTGGGCGGCGTGGCCCTGGGTACCACTCAGGTCGTTAACAGCAAAACGGCGCTGAAAAGCTACCCGCTGGATATCCACACCGTTCAGGACCACCTGAAAGAGCTGGCCGATCGTTATGCGATCGTCGCAAACGATGTGCGCAAAGGCATTACCGAAGCGAAAGACGAAGATACTGCGGATATCCTGACCGCTGCCTCACGCGATCTGGATAAATTCCTGTGGTTTATCGAATCTAACATCGAATAACCATAAGAAAATCCTGTCACCCCGTCGTCATCCGGCGGGGTATGATGCACCGTGAAGGTGCATTTTTTTTGCCCTGCGCGGGCTAAAGTTAAGCACTCGTAACAAGCACCTCACAAAATCGTTAATAAAAGATTGTTTTCCCCCCGGATTCTGCGATAAAAATCAACTCAGGCTATAACATCAGACTGGCGCACCAAAATGGTGCCCTGAGATAGTGCATGAAATCGCGAAACGATCATTTTCGTGCACTCGCCTGCCGCTCGGTTACTGTAAAAACAATGAGTTGTAAAAGTGGCACGATTTTTTCATACCACCGTTTGTTCTTGCAGGGGATCGCCCCGTGAATATAAAAGGAAATGCTATGAAGTCTCTATTTAAAGTTTCCCTGGCTACGCTCGCGCTGGCTTTCGCAGTTTCTTCTCACGCAGCAGATAAAAAACTGGTTGTCGCCACCGACACCGCGTTCGTTCCTTTCGAATTCAAACAAGGCGATAAATATATTGGTTTTGATGTCGACCTGTGGGCCGCCATCGCGAAAGAACTGAAGCTGGATTACACCCTGAAACCGATGGATTTCAGCGGCATCATCCCCGCTCTGCAAACCAAAAACATCGACCTGGCTCTGGCCGGCATCACCATTACGGAAGAGCGTAAAAAAGCGATCGAGTTCTCCGATGGCTACTACAAAAGCGGCCTGCTGGTGATGGTCAAAGCGGATAATAACGATGTGAAATCGGTAAAAGATCTGGACGGTAAAGTGGTTGCCGTGAAGAGCGGCACCGGCTCCGTTGATTATGCGAAAGCGAACATCAAAACTAAAGATCTGCGTCAGTTCCCGAACATCGATAACGCCTATATGGAACTGGGCACCAACCGTGCAGACGCGGTAATACATGATACGCCAAACATTCTTTACTTCATCAAAACGGCGGGCAACGGCAAATTTAAAGCCGTAGGCGAGTCGCTTGAAGCACAGCAGTACGGCATCGCCTTCCCGAAAGGCAGCGACGATCTGCGTGAAAAAGTGAACGGCGCACTGAAAAAACTGCACGACAACGGTACCTATAACGAAATCTACAAAAAATGGTTCGGTACTGAACCTAAATAATACGCTTTGATGCACGCTTCTGGGGGCGGCTTTCGCCCCCCAGACTGCTGACAAAAGAGGTTGTCAGGGGAAACACCGGGATTGGGTTCCCGGAGGGAGGCCCAACCCGGTGGTCGCCCCGCGTTCCACGGACGTTTTGTCATCAATCTCCGGGGGCGGCTTTCGCCCCCTGTTCTATTTAACGCGGTAACAGGAATTTATTATGGAGTTTGACTGGAGTGCCATTTGGCCTGCCATTCCGATTTTGCTGGAAGGGGCCAAAATGACGCTGTGGATCTCGGTCCTCGGCCTTGCAGGCGGTCTGATCATTGGTCTGCTGGCGGGGTTTGCCCGCTCTTTCGGTGGCAGGATCATCAATTTCATCGCCCTGGTGTTTATTGAAATCATTCGCGGCACCCCGATTGTTGTGCAGGTGATGTTTATCTACTTTGCGCTGCCGATGGCCTTCAATGATTTGCGCATCGATCCCTTCAGCGCGGCGGTAGTCACCATTATGATCAACTCCGGGGCGTATATCGCGGAGATCACCCGTGGCGCGGTACTGTCGATTCACAGAGGCTTTCGCGAAGCGGGGCTGGCACTGGGTCTGTCACGATACGAAACCATCCGCCACGTCATTCTGCCGCTGGCGCTGCGCCGTATGCTCCCGCCGCTGGGTAACCAGTGGATCATCAGCATCAAAGATACCTCCCTGTTTATCGTCATCGGCGTTGCCGAACTGACGCGTCAGGGCCAGGAAATTATTGCCGGTAACTTCCGCGCGCTGGAGATCTGGAGCGCCGTCGCCGTCATCTATCTGATCATCACTCTGGTTCTGAGCTTCGTTCTGCGCCGTCTTGAAAAAAGGATGAAAATCCTGTGATTGAATTTAAAAACGTCTCCAAGCATTTTGGTCCCACTAAAGTGCTGCACAATATTGATCTGCACATCACCCAGGGCGAAGTGGTGGTCATTATCGGCCCGTCAGGTTCGGGAAAATCGACGCTGCTGCGCTGTATCAACAAGCTGGAAGAGATTACCAGCGGCGAGCTGATTGTTGATGGTCTGAAGGTAAACGATCCGAAAGTGGACGATCGTTTAATTCGCCAGGAAGCCGGGATGGTGTTCCAGCAGTTCTATCTGTTCCCACATCTGACGGCGCTGGAAAACGTGATGTTCGGCCCGCTGCGGGTGCGCGGAGCGAAAAAAGCGGAGGCTGAAAAGCTGGCGCTGTCGCTGCTGGCGAAAGTGGGCCTTGCCGAACGTTCGCACCATTATCCGTCGGAGCTTTCTGGCGGCCAGCAGCAGCGCGTGGCGATTGCCCGTGCGCTGGCGGTGAAACCGAAGATGATGCTGTTTGATGAGCCGACCTCTGCCCTCGACCCGGAGCTGCGCCACGAAGTGCTGAAAGTGATGCAGGATCTGGCAGAAGAAGGCATGACGATGGTTATCGTGACCCATGAAATTGGCTTTGCCGAGAAGGTTGCCTCGCGTCTGATCTTTATTGACAAGGGGCGGATTGCCGAAGATGGTCATCCACAAACGCTGATCGAAAACCCACCCAGCCTGCGCCTGCAAGAGTTTTTGCAGCACGTCTCCTGATCCCCCTCCGCCTCTTCGGGGGCGGATCGCCAGAATTGTCTCATTTCCCGCCGCGTCTTCTCTGGGATCTATACTTAACCTTTTGCTATAGATTCTCATTGGAGGAGTCCGTGCCGTGGATTTTACTGCTACTCATTAGCTTACTCAGCGCCCCGCTGCACGCAGCGTCTATCCCAGGCGTCACCACCAGCGCCCCCGCAGCGACGGATAAAAAAGCCGAGCCCAGCGAGCCGGATCTCGCCCAGAAAAAAGCGGCTTATGCCGCGCTGGCTGACGTCCTGGCTAACGATACATCCCGCGACGAGCTGATTGAACAGCTTCGTCAGGTGGCCGCTACGCCGCCGCCGGAACCGGTCCCGGCCATTGCGCCGCCGGAGGCAAAAGAAGAGACAACGGTGCTGGAAAACGTCACCACCGTAGGCCGTTATTACGGCGAACAACTCTCCTCCCGCTTTGCCCAGCTTTATCGTAATATCACCGGCTCCCCGCATAAGGCTTTCAATCCCCATACGTTTACTAATGCGCTCACCCATTTTTTGATGCTGGCAGGCATGGTCTTCGCCTTCTACGCGGTGATCCGCATCGCCGCGCTACCGCTTTATCGCAGAATGGGCCGCTGGGGACGCAAAAAAAATCGCGAGCACGGCAACTGGCTTCAGCTTCCCGGCATGATCATCGGCGCGTTTATCATCGATTTACTGCTGTTGGCACTGGCGCTTTTTGTCGGCCAAATCCTGATTGATAATTTCAATTCAGGCAGCCAAACCATCGCGTTCCAGCAGAGTCTGTTCCTGAGCGCTTTTGCCCTGATCGAGTTTTTCAAAGCGATTCTGCGCCTGATATTCTGTCCGCGCGTCCCTGAACTGCGTCCGTTTTCAATCACCGATGAGTCGGCCCACTACTGGAATCTGCGACTAAGCGCGCTCAGTAGCTTAATTGGCTACGGGCTGATCGTGGCGGTGCCGATTATCTCCAACCAGGTGAATGTCCAGTTCGGGGCGATGGCGAACGTGGCGATCATGCTGTGTATTACGCTGTGGGCGCTGTATCTGATTTTCCATAACAAACAGAAAATCACCGAGGATTTGCTGCATCTGGCCGAGCGGTCGCTCTCATTTTTTAGCCTGTTTATCCGCGCCTTTGCCCTGGTGTGGCACTGGCTGGCCACCGCCTATTTCATCGTGCTGTTCTTCTTCTCCCTCTTCGATCCGGGCAATAGCCTGAAATTTATGATGGGTGCTACGGTACGCAGTCTGGCGATTATCGGCCTGGGGGCGTTTGCGTCCGGCATCCTTTCGCGCTGGATCGCCAAGCGGATTACCCTGTCTCCACAAACGCAGCGTAACTATCCTGAACTGCAAAAGCGGCTTAACGGCTGGCTTTCCACGGCGCTGAAAGCCGCGCGCATTCTGGTGGTTTGCGTAGCGATTATGCTGCTGCTCAGCGCGTGGGGACTGTTTGATTTCTGGAACTGGCTGCACAACGGCGCGGGTGAGAGGACCGTTGATATTCTGATCCGCATCGCGCTGATCCTGTTCTTCTCAGCGGTGGGCTGGACGGTACTGGCAAGCCTGATTGAGAATCGCCTGTCTTCCGATATTCATGGTCGCCCGCTACCGAGCGCACGTACCCGTACGCTGCTGACACTGTTCCGTAATGCGCTGGCGGTGATTATCAGTACCATCACTATCATGATCGTACTTTCTGAAATCGGCGTGAATATCGCCCCGCTGCTGGCGGGTGCCGGGGCACTGGGGCTGGCTATATCGTTCGGCTCACAAACGCTGGTGAAAGATATTATCACCGGGGTCTTTATCCAGTTTGAGAACGGGATGAATACCGGCGATCTGGTGACCATCGGACCGCTCACTGGTACGGTCGAACGGATGTCGATTCGCTCGGTCGGGGTGCGTCAGGATACCGGCGCGTACCACATTATTCCGTGGTCCTCGATCACCACCTTCGCCAACTTCGTGCGCGGCATCGGCTCGGTGGTAGCGAACTATGACGTCGATCGTCATGAGGATGCCGATAAAGCGAATCAGGCGCTGAAAGAGGCGGTAAACGAATTGATGGAAATGCCGGATATTCGCGCGCTGGTGATTGGCGAGCCGTCGTTTGCGGGCATTGTCGGCCTGACTAACACCGCCTTTACCCTGCGCGTCTCGTTTACCACTCAGCCGCTGAAACAGTGGACCGTCCGTTTCGCGCTGGACAGCCAGGTGAAAAAACATTTCGACCGGGCCGATGTCCGCGCCCCGGTGCAAACCTGGCAGATCCTGCCGTCGCCAGGGGCAGCGATGCAGCAGCCGGGAGCCATGCCGACAACGGGCGTGGCTCCCCAGCCGCCTGCCGAGCCGACGCTTTAGCGAGCGCGGGCCGCGAAACGACGACGCTGGTCTTCGTCGAGGAAGGTCCAGGCGATAAAGCGACTCTGCTTTTGACCCTGGGCCATCTCTTTTTTCACTACTTTCACCGCGCCTGCTGCCGTCAGCGCAGGATACAACAGCGGCAGGTTTTCACCACGGGACACCAGCGAGCTAAACCACATCACCTGACGGGCGAACAGCTTGCTCTCTTCAATCATCTGCTGAATAAAGCGCACTTCCCCGCCTTCGCACCACAGCTCCTGCTGCTGGCCGCCAAAGTTACGCGCATCAGTTTGCTTTTGCCCCAGGTTACGCCGCTTGCGCTCGTTGCCTTCACGCGCCGCTTCAGCGGAATCGTGGAACGGCGGATTACAAATAGTCGCGTCGTATTGCTCGTTTTTATGAATGATGCCGCGAAAAATAGCCGCTTCATCTTTCTGTTTACGCAGGCGAATGCTGCGATTCATGCCTGGATTGCCGTTCACGATGGCCTGAGCGCTGGCGAACGCCTCGGCATTGACCTCGGTGCCGGTAAAGCGCCAGCCGTACTCATACGCGCCAATCAGTGGGTAGATACAGTTAGCGCCGACGCCGATATCCAGCACGCTGGCCTGACGGGGAATTTCACCGCCGGTCTCTGACAGCAGGTCGGCCAGATGATGAATATAATCCGCCCTTCCCGGCACCGGCGGGCAAAGAAAACCGTCCGGGACATCCCACTGCTGTACGCCGTAAAAATGCATCAGCAGCGCTTTGTTCAGTGCCTTAACGGCCCGCGGCTCGGCGAAGTTAATGGTCTCTTCGCCGGAGGGGTTGGTGGTGATAAATTCAGCAAGCTCCGGGCACGCCACGCAGAGGGCGGGAAGATCGTAGCGGTCACGGTGGCGGTTACGCGGGTGTAATCCCGGTTTCTGGGCATTCATAGCTTTCTCCTGTCGATTGCCGCGTAAGATACCCGTTGACGCCGGGCGGGTAAATAAGTGAGTCTGGAGAAATCCGTTTTTTGCAGAGGAAAACTATGTATTTTTATCAGCCGTCGCAGGGGCATGGCCTGCCGCACGATCCGCTTAACGCGATTATTGGCCCCCGTCCTATTGGCTGGATCGCCTCGCAGGACGCGCAGGGGAAGGCTAATCTGGCCCCGTATAGCTTTTTCAACTGCTTTAATTATCGGCCACCGATTATCGGTTTTGCCAGTAGCGGCTGGAAAGACAGCGTGCGCAATATCGTCGAGACCAAAGAGTTTGTCTGGAATCTCACCACCCTACCGCTGGCGCGTCAGATGAACGAAACCTCCGCCACTCTGCCGCACGGCGAGAATGAGTTTTTACGCGCCGGCCTGACGCCTGCGGCCAGCCGCCTCGTCAGCGCCCCGCGCGTGGCAGAAAGTCCGGTCAACTTCGAATGCCGTCTGTCGCAGTGCATTCAGCTCACAGGCGCGGACGGCACGGCGGTAGACACCTGGCTGGTACTGGGAGAAGTGGTGGCGGTACATATTGATGAGTCGCTGCTGGAGGATGGCATCTATCAGACCGCCAAAGCGCAGCCGGTGCTGCGGGCGGGCGGGCCATCAGCGTATTACAGCATTGATGAAGCCCACCGCTTTGACCTGATCCGCCCGGATGCGCGGCAGGAATAATTTTTACCCTTCTCACTCATCCTTAGGCCTTATATGGCGTGCCGCGAATGGTCCTAAAACCCCGCGCCGCGCCCTTGTCTGCACAAAATTTGACCCCATTTTGCTATAATGAAGTAAACCTCAGGAGGTAAAAATGGCATCAGGTTGGGCAAATGACAGTGCTGTACAGGATCAAATCGACAGTACCATTGAAGATGCGGTTGCACGCGCGCGTCGTGACCTGCCAACGGGTGAAAGCGTCGAATTTTGTGAAGAATGCGATGAGCGTATTCCGGAGGCGCGTCGTAAAGCGATTCCCGGCGTGCGGCTGTGCGTTAACTGTCAGCAGAAGAAAGATTTAAAAAATGCGAAATTTTCAGGATATAATCGCAGAGGTTCGAAGGATAGCCAGTTACGCTGACTGTTCTTTGCCGATGCTGACAGGATCTCACCGTAACCTTACGAGCACGAATTTTAAAGGCCAGAGTAGCAAACTGTGCCTTTAAAACGTTTCTGACCGTGCTCATCTCTCTTCCAGATTAAAAGTCGAAAATAATTTATTAATAATCAATAAATTATTAATCCATCAAATTTTTCGAACAACGTCGTCAATTCTCTTCGATTTTATCTCTCGAAAAAAAGCGTGATACTTATTACATCGACGGAACATCGTCACATTAACAGAATAACCTGCGAGAGATTACCTATGAAAACCATCAAATATGCTGTTGCTGCTATTGCCCTTTCTACCCTTTCCTTTGGCGCTTTTGCTGCTGAAGCCGTCAACCCGGCTCAGGCACAGAGCATGAATAAAGTCGGCGTGGTCTCCGCTAACGGTGCGACCACGCTGGATGGCCTGGAAGCACGTCTGGCAGAGAAAGCTGCTGCCGCTGGCGCAAAAGGCTATAGCATCACCTCTACCAACGGTAACAACAAAATGAGCGGCACTGCGGTTATCTATAACTAATTGCAGCCTTGTTTTGACCTGACCCGCTGGCCACCCACTTGCGGGGCGTATTAACCCTCATTATTGACTCTGTGTTTGTTACCCTTTTTGCCCGTCCATGATGGACGGGCTTTTTTTTGGCGTCCGCTTAGTAACTCTGCGCAACGCGGGCAAGCCCGGACGCCAGAGAATCCACTTCGCCGGTTGCTAACAGGCAGCAGGCAATCTGAATTTTCAATGACTGCGGTACCGGCTCGCAGCCGCTGACACAGCGCTCAATCCAGCGCGCGGTAACCTCAGGATCTTTACTCTCCGGTAGCGATAGTTCACTGGCTTCGCTGAGTTCCTGACGTTCGCTGATAACCCGCACGCCGCCTGCGTCGATCAGGCTGATCGGAGGGCAACGCTGCGGACTGGCGTACACTTCGCCTTCGGTCCCCTGCATCAGCAAGCCGCGCCCGCCGATATCGGTGAAAAATTGCGCCACCCGGGTAACGTATTCCGGGTGCGAAACGCTGGAGAGACGCAGGGCGGCATCTTCTGCAAACGGCGTTGCCAGTTTTGCCAGGGTGTGCGCGCTGTTACGTACGCCCATCCGCCAGCGTAGCGCCAGCTGTTTTTCCAGCGGCGGGCAGAACGCGCTGACCGGAATATACACCGGCTGCGAGCCGTCGAGTTTCGCCTGCGCCTGCCCGGCATGATGCGTGGCTTCGATACCCAGCAGGGAAAAGATGGTTTCCGTCAGCACGCGTCCAGGATCTTCACTCACCCCATGAACCACCACCGGAAAGCCGAACTTATGCAGCAGGATCGCCAGCAGCGGCGTCAGATTGGCCTGCTTTCGCGCCCCGTTGTAGCTCGGAATAACAACAGGCATTGGCTTCGCCACCGGTGGCGTCAGGCGCATCACCTGCTTTTGCATGGCCTGATAGAACCCCTGCATCTCGGCTTCACCCTCGCCCTTGATACGCAGGGCAATCAGAATGCCGCCCATTTCGAGATCGTCCACCTCGCCGTTAAGCATCCGGGTATAGAGCTCTCGCGCGGTGTCGACATCCAGATCGCGGGCGTGATTTTTCCCCCGCCCCACTTCTTTGATGATCTTGCGGTAATCCATCCAACATCCTCCTGCGGCTCACATCATTAACGTCGTTTGCGACGAGTTGGTTTTGTTTTGGTTTTGTTAACTATAACGTCAGGCACGACAGGTTGGGAAATCGGAAACACCGGCAACGCATCCAGCAGCCGCTTACCGTAGTTTTTCGTCAGCAGGCGTTTATCATAAATCACCACTTCCCCCCAGCAACTGTGGCTGCGGATCAAGCGCCCCACTTGCTGAATGAGATTGAAAGAGGCGCTGGGCAGGCTTTGTACTTCAAACGGATAACGCTTCAGGCTTTTCAGCCACTCGCCTTCGGTGATCACTACCGGACTGTCGATAGGCGGAAAAGCGATTTTATGAATATGGACCTGGCTTAACAGCTCACCTTTGAGATCCAGCCCTTCGGCGAAAGATTGCAGCCCGACCAGCACACTGCGCTCGCCAGCTTCCACCCGTTTGCGATGCAGCTCCACCAGCCGATAGCGCGGTTGGTCGCCCTGCACCAGCAACAGCAGGCGCAGATCGGTAATGTGCTCCAGAAAGCGCTGCATCGCGCGACCGCTGGCAAACAGTACCAGCATACCGCGATGCTTTTTGCTCTCCAGCTCCTGACGGAAAAACGCCGCCATTTCGGCAACGTGCTGCTCTTCGTTTTCCATCAGCGGCTCATAGTGCATCTGCGGAATAATAATTTTGCCCTGTTCCACGTGGTTGAAGGGCGAGTCCAGCGCCACAAAACGGTCGCCCGCCTTCTCTTTTAAGCCGCTCATCTCCTGCAAACGGGAAAAACTGTTGAGCGAACGCAACGTGGCGGACGTAACGATAATGTGCGGCACGCTGCGCCAGAGTAATTTTTCCAGCTGATCGCTGACGCGGATGCCGACACAGTGAAAGAACATATGCATTTGTCCTTCACGGACATCCCGCGTCGCCCATTTTGACACCGGCGCACCGGAGGCGTGCGCCAGCGAGGCCAGACGCCAGAGTTTACTCTGCGCCTCAAACATCCCCAGCGCGCGGTTCATTTGCAGGATCACCCGATGCAGGCGAACGATATCGTGCGAGCCGGTTTTTTCACCCAGATCGTTGAGAAATGCCTCGGCCAGTCCGCGCAGCAGCTCGGTCAGTTTTGCCAGCCGCTGACAAATGGTCATGACTTCTTCCGGTAACTCCCCCATCACAAAGCGATGCTCGGCCTCCTGGGTAGCCGGAAGGTATACATTCAGAATCGCATTCAGGGAGGCGATCAGCTCATAAAGTTCTTCGCAATGGGCGTTAAGGCGCTCAGGCGTGGCGAGCGGCGGCAGGGTTTTCGGGCGGAACTGCTCAAGGCAGGTCGCGACCAGTTTGGTAAAAAGATCGAGCTGAAGCCGATACCACGGCGCGGTAATTTCAGCGCTCATTTCCAGCGCGTCGCGCGCGACATCGGGCAGGTGATGGCCTTCATCAAGCACCAGCAGCAGATTTTTCGCTTCCGGCAGCACCGCTTCGCTCTCCATTGCCGCCATCACCAGCGCGTGATTGGCCACCACCACCTCCGCTTCCTGGATCTCACGCCGGGCAACAAAAAACGGGCATTCCCGGTAGTAGTGACAGTTACGGTTCAGGCAGCTGGCTTTGTCGGTACTCAGGCGTCGCCACAGATCGTCACTGATGGCGCGGTCGGTATGATCGCGCAGGCCATCCCATTTATAGCTGTCGAGATCGCTTTTTAGCGTTGCACAATGCTGCTGCTCTTCTTTATTATTCGGCGTCAGCTCATCATCAAGAAAGGCCAGCAGATCCTGCTGGGTTTCTTCCGTGCTGGCAAGCGCGGTGAGGTTACGCGGGCAAACGTAGCGACCGCGCCCAAATGCCGCCGTGAAGCGCAGCTCAGGAATGATTTTTTTCAGCAGCGGCAAATCTTTGCTGTAGATCTGGTCCTGAAGCGCGACGTTGGCGGTGCTGACCACCAGCGTTTTTTGCTCTTCCCTGGCGATGGCAATACCGGGGATCAGGTATGACAGCGTTTTACCGACGCCCGTAGGTGCTTCAATCGCCAGATGCCGCCCTTCCTCGCCAGCGAGGGTTTTCGCCACGTCAGCAATCATCTGCCGCTGCGGCGGACGCGGGATAAATTCCGGGATTTGCTGTTGCAGCGCCTTATACCAGGCGGCGATTTGCGCTTTTAGCGCGGGAGTAAGGGCCATCGTAAAACCTGAGATACTGTATAAACAGCCACTATTGTGCCATTTTTCAGCCTGACGGGGTATGGGTTTTTGGAATTGTGGAAAGCAACTCGCAAATAATTCACAGGTTTAAACGGGCCCCTCTCCCTGACAGGAGAGGGGAAAAGCGTTAACGCAGCTCCGGCCAGTACTCTTTATTCGCTTCAATCAGCGCATCCAGCACCTGACGCGCTTTTTTCGCATCGATGATCGTGCGGTTAAGCGTCAACGCCTGTAGGGCTTTAGTGTAGGAGCCTTCAAACCACGCCTCAACGGTCAGCCGCTCATAAGCAAACTGCTGCTCAATCAAGCCCTTATAGAAAGTCGGGATTTTGCCGACGCCGTACGGACGCGGTCCGTTGCAGCCAATTTCGGCCGTCAGTTCGACCATGACATCGTCATCCAGGTTTTCGACCAGGCCGTTATTGGGCACCATCACAATGAATTTTTTCTTCAGATTGAAGGCGATAGCCTCGGCCAGCTCGACGATCATGTCGCCGTGCGCGTCGTTGTGTACCACGTGGACATTGCGCGTCGTTCCTTCTGCAACCGCGGTGCGGCACTCTTCAAACACCCGCTTTTCGCGCCCGTTAATCACTTCATTGGCGCGGGTAAAGTTGGGGTCCAGTTTGGAGAATTTATACTCCGGGTAAAGGTAATATTGCAGATAGGTGTTCGGCAGATAATCCGGGAAATCACGCAGCATATCGGCCACCGCCGCGTAGGTTTCCAGCCAGGATTTATCGCGTTGCTCGGCATCCACTGGTTTAAAACCGTTGGCGGCAATATAGGCCTTCAGTTCCGGAGCAAGGTCATTACCGTTTTCATCATACAGGTGGGTAAACCAGCCAAAATGATTGAGGCCGAAATAGACCGGATCGAAGGTTGCCGGGTCGCGGTTCAACAAGCGTCCGTAAGAGCGCAGCAGGTTGACCGGCTGATCGCAGATATTGAGGATGCGTTTATCTTGCGGGAAACGCTTGTTCAGGGCATCCGCCACGATTGCCGCCGGGTTGGTGTAGTTGAGGATCCAGGCTTGCGGCGAGCGGGCGCGGACTTTTTCGACCAGCGCAATCATGTCGCGAATGGAGCGCATACCGTAGGCAAAGCCGCCTGCGCCGCAGGTTTCCTGCCCGATGACGCCGAGGCTTAGCGGAATTTTTTCATCTTTCTCGCGCATCGCATAGCCGCCGGTGCGCATCTGACAGAAGATGAAATCCATATCATTAAACGCGACCTCTTCGTCGGTGGTATAGGTAAATTCCAGTTCCGGATATTCTTCGCTGAATAAGACTTTAGCGTAGTCGCCAATCACCGCCTGGCGTTCGCTATTCACGTCAAACATCACCAGTTTTTTTAAGGGCAGACGCGCCTTGAGTTTGCATAATGCTTTTAATAATCCCGGCGTCCATGTGGAACCCCCACCGACTAATACGATATTAAAATGTTTTTTCATCATCAGTTCTCTTATTGCGTCTGTTGAACGAGTAAATGTTGTTTCACCGCGCTGGCAATGCTTTCTACCTGCGGCCCGTAAATAACCTGAATGTCATTATCCGTCGCGCGGATAAACCCGCTGGCACCGCTGCGCCTGAGCGCAGCTTCATCGACTTTTTGCATATCGATTATTTTTACCCGCAGGCGAGTGAAGCAGCAGTCGACCTGCTGGATATTTTCCTGACCGCCGAGACCGGCAATAATATGCGCGCTATGTTCATCCGCCGGTAATTCCCTGGCACTGGCTACCGGCACCGCGCTTTCCTCTTCGCGGCCTGGCGTTTTGACGTTGGTGCGTAAAATGATCCACTTAAAGGCGAAGTAGTAGACCGGTGCCCAAATAGCGCCGAGCAGCAGGCTAAACCACCAGTGAGTTTTCGCGCCGCCCAATACGCCAAAGACAATAAAATCAATCAATCCGCCCTGAATATTGCCGATCATCATCTCAAGCAGTTGCGCACAGGCAAACGACAGCCCGGTCATAACGGCGTGGAAAATAAACAGCAGCGGCGAGACAAAGATAAAGCTGAACTCCAGCGGCTCAGTAATGCCGGTAGTGAATGAGGCCAGGGCACCGGCCATCATTAAGGCTTTCACCCGCTGTTTATGCTCCGGCTTCGCACAGCGATACATCGCCAGCGCGGCGGCGGGCAGACCAAACATCATCACCGGAATTTTGCCCTGTGCCAGAAAGCGCGTGGCTTCGCGGGTAATATCGTCAGCCAGCGCGCCAGGATGGGCCAGCGCGTAATTAAATATGGAGAGCGCGCCGATGACGCTTTCGTTATTGACATTAACCATGCCGCCGACCGGGGTGAAGCGCACAGTTTCATTAAGAATATGATGCAGCCCGGTGGGTATTAAGATGCGCTCGGTGAAGGCATAGATAAAGGTGCCGAATGGGCCGGATTCACCAATAAATTGCCCTAAATGAATAATGGCACTGGCAATCACCGGCCACACCAGCGACATTAAAACGCCCACCAGCGGCAGAACAATAACGGTAATGATGGGAACAAAGCGGCGGCCACCAAAATAGGCGATGGCCGCCGGGAGTTTAATCGTATAAAAGCGGTTATGCAGAATCACCGTTACCATCCCGGCGATCACCCCGCCGAGGACGCTCATCTGGTAGGAAAAAATACCGAGGGTATTGGCAAATTCTGCGGAATACATCACCGCCTCGGTCTGGCTATAGCCTTTCGCCATAAAAGCCGCCGCCGACGTGGTCTCTGGCGTTAATCCCTGCGCCAGCAAACTGTAATTGACGCCAACGTGAAAGGTGATAAAACCAATGACCGCCGCGAGCGCCGCCGTTGGTTTTTCATCGCGTGCCAGACCAATCGCACAGGCAATGGCAAACAGCAGCGGTAGATTGGCGAATAAGGCCCCGGCGACCTTGCGAATAAAGCCAATCACCTGCTGCATCATTTCAGCATGGATAATGCTTTCACCGACGATTGCCGGATTCTGCAAGGCCGCCGCCAGGCCAAGAAAAATACCGGCGGCGGCGATCACCGAGATCGGCATCATTAATGCCTTACCTAAATCTTGTAAAAACTCACCTGCCCGACTCATATCGCATTCCCTGTAAGGTAGAAGTGGCTTAACAGACTACACGTTAAGTCGAGTATAGGTGATTTACATGTATAGTTGTCTAGCCCACTAATTTAAAAACAGGAGATTGATCACATAATCATCAGCGGGTGCTGATCAGGGACGCGCGGCGGTGAGGGTAAAGCGGTAATGCTGCTGGTTGTAGTAAATTTCTGAGATTTCAAAGGGGGTGTTGTCGCGTAGTATGGCAACAGAGGTCGCATGCAGCACCGGCTCGTCGCGGCTAATGCCTAACATATCGCGCACCTCCTGCGAAGGAAGTTCGGCGCGGATCTCCTTTTCAGACCGTTCAACGGTAAAACCTTTGCGGCTAATATACGCATATTTTGACGCATTCAGATCGGCTTCACTCAAATCGGCAAAGGGCTGAGCGATCATCCACGACTGCTCAAAAACAAAGGGAATATCGCCCACCAGCCGTAGCCGCTTCATAAACCAGACATCCTCACCCGGTGTAAGGAGGAGCGTGTGCGCAATCTCTGCCGTGACGGGCTGGCGAATGAGGCATATCAGACGATTAACCACCGGTTCATCCAGCCCCAGCGTGGCCTCGCTGGAGGAAAGATGACGATCGAGCGGCAGTGAGATGCGCAGATTTTTGCTGTTCTGTACCACGAATGTTCCCTGCCCGCGCCGACGTTCGACTTTGCCCTGCCGGACCAGATAATCCACCGCTTTACGCGCGGTCATGCGGGAAATAGTGAACTGCTGACAGAGTTCATTCTCGGAAGGGATGGCATCGCCGGGACGCAGTAATCCTGCGGTAATTTGCCCGGTAAGGTATTGTTCAAGTTGCAGATAGACCGGCACGGTAGAGTGTTTATCAATCATTAACGATGCTCCCTGTAGAGAGTATTATGTTAACTACCCGGCCGCAAAGTGACAACGTCTCTTAAGAAAAGACGCGCCTGGCTGAAAAGAAACAGGCCGGATGATCCGGCCTGATATTGATGACAAACCGCCCGTGGAAAACGGGGCGACCACCGGGTTGGGCCTCCCTCCGGGAACCAAATTCTGGTGTTTCCCCTTTTCGCACTCTTTGTCAACGATCTGAGGCCGGATGGTCCGGCCTGAGAATTATACTGCTGAAGGTTTGCGCGGACGGGGACGACGCGGTTTCTCACCGGCCGGTTTGCCGTCATTGCTGCGCGGACCTCTGCCTTTCGGCGCGCCGCCGTCGGTACGACGAGGCTGTTGCTGACCGCGACCACCGCCGCCCTGTCCACGACCGCCGCCGCCACGCTGCTGCTGACGACCATTCTGAATTGGCTCCGCTTTAATCGAAGGATCCGGCTCATAGCCTGCCAGCGCAATACGCGGGATCTCTTTTTTCAGCAGGCGCTCGATGTCGCGCAGCAGTTTGTGTTCATCAACGCAAACCAGCGACAGCGCTTCGCCGGTGGCCGCTGCACGCCCGGTACGACCAATACGGTGTACGTAATCTTCCGGCACGTTCGGCAGCTCGTAGTTCACGACGTGCGGCAGTTCTTCGATATCCAGACCGCGCGCCGCGATGTCGGTCGCGACCAGTACACGTATATCACCAGATTTAAAGTCGGCCAGCGCCCGGGTACGCGCGCCCTGGCTTTTATTGCCGTGGATCGCTGCGCTGCGGATCCCGTCTTTATTCAGCTGTTCCGCCAGGTGATTAGCGCCGTGTTTGGTACGGGTAAAGACCAGCACCTGCTGCCAGTTACCTTCGCCGATCATCTGCGACAGCAGTTCACGTTTGCGTTTCTTATCAACCAAATGCACATGCTGAGTCACCTGCTCAGAAGCGGTATTACGGCGCGCCACTTCAATTTCCAGCGGGTTACGCAGCAGCTTTTCGGCCAGTCCCTTGATGTCGTCAGAGAAGGTGGCGGAGAAAAGCAGGTTCTGACGCTTCGCTGGCAGTTTAGCCAGCACGCGGCGGATGTCGTGAATAAAGCCCATGTCCAGCATGCGGTCGGCTTCATCCAGCACCAGCACTTCAATATTGTCTAATTTGACCGCGTTCTGATGTTCCAGATCCAGCAGGCGGCCCGGCGTGGCGACCAGAATATCCACGCCGCTGCGCAGTTTCATCATCTGCGGGTTAATGCTTACGCCCCCAAACACCACTATGGAACGGATGTTGAGGTATTTACTGTACTCAAGGACGTTTTCGCCGATCTGCGCCGCCAGTTCGCGGGTAGGCGTCAGGATCAGGGCGCGGACCGGGCGTTGCCCTTTTGCCGGTGCTCGTTTTGAAAGATGCTGAAGCAACGGCAGCGTAAATCCGGCGGTTTTACCCGTCCCGGTCTGGGCGCTGGCCATAATATCGCGGCCTTCCAGCACGGCGGGGATCGCCTTCTGCTGAATGGGAGTCGGCTCACGGTATCCCTGCTCTGCAACAGCGCGCAGAATTTCAGGGCTCAGGCCAAGGGAATCAAAAGACATAACAGCTCCATACCACCCTGACCGTTACCGGTGTAGTTTTCAGGGCGATAGCAATAAGGCAGATGACAAAAACCACAATGTCATGAAGGGGCGGAGTGTAGCAGTTTTTGTGACGTGGCGCATAAATATCCCACCTGACGTAAGGACTCTGCCGGTCAGCGAGCGACATCACGCATAAATTATTATCACATTGCACAGCCTCTTTACCGATTATGTAGCCATGTCGATGCGCATATTGACGTGGGAAAAATCAGCGATACTGGTGTCGGCACTTACCACGGCAATGTCGATATCTTCACAGGAGGCGACTTTATAGCGAGCCACCTGGGACATTTTATCTGCCGTGACCGCCGCAATCACCTCATTGCTTTGGCTTAACACCTCTTTTTTGAAGCAGGCATCTTCATAGCAAACCGCGCTCAGTCCTGCCTGGGGATCAAGCCCGCAAACGCCAATAAACGTTTGATCGAAAATTATCCCCTGGATTTGCTTCACCGTATCTGAACTGAGTGTGCTTCCGGTCAACGGGTTAATCTTCCCGCCCAGCAGAATGACCTCGCCGTTGCGGCGGCTACTGAGGGCGGTGGCGATTTGCGGTGAATTGGTGACGATGGTCAGCGTCAACGCAGCGGGGATAAATTCGACCATTTGAAGGTAGGTGGAGCCTGCATCAATAAAAATACAGCTATCGGGCCCGATCATTTCTGCGCATCGTCTGGCAATGCGCGATTTTTCTTCGATATTTTGCGTAGTCCGCACGTCAAAAAGTGCGGATTGTTTAATCTGGCTGACGGCACCGCCGTAGACTTTTTTGCAGATCCCTCGCCGGGCGAGTTCTTGTAAATCCCGGCGGATCGTATGCTCCGAAACACCCAGTTTACGCGCGAGATCGACACCAATTACGCGCCCCGTTTCGGTGAGCATCTGCTCGATCAGCGATAACCGCTGCTCGGGGAATGCATCATAATCTGCCACGTCAGCCCCTCGATAATGTTAATACGGCATAACTTACCATGAAATATCACCCTCTTCACAACGCTGAAGTTCGCCTGATAAAAATGCCTGCCGTGAATGGACAAGCTTAAAAATCCATCATAATATTAATCAATCGATTGATTAATATTGCGAGCATCCGATGAACGTCACTCCCGCCACGACCAAAGGCGAACAGGCTAAAAGCCAGCTTATTCACGCGGCGCTGGCGCAGTTTGGCGAATATGGGCTTAATGCCACGACCCGCGAGATAGCGGCTCAGGCCGGGCAAAATATTGCGGCGATCCCCTATTATTTCGGCTCTAAAGACGATCTGTACCTCGCCTGCGCCCAGTGGATCGCGGACTTTATCAGCGTGCAGTTTCAGCCCCATACCGAGGCCGCGGAGAAGCTGCTGGCCCAGCCGACCGTAGACAAAGACGCGGTTCGTCAGCTGATCCTCAACGCCTGTGAAAATATGATCGCCCTGCTGACCCGCGATGAAACGGTGAACCTGAGTAAATTTATCTCCCGCGAGCAGCTCTCTCCCACTGCCGCCTACCGGCTCATTCATGACCAGGTGATTGCCCCGATGCATACGCATTTCACCCGGCTGATTGCCGCGTATACCGGGCTGGATGCCACAGACACCCGGACGATTTTGCATACCCATGCCCTGCTAGGTGAGATCCTCGCCTTCCGCCTGGTACGTGAAACCATACTGCTGCGCACGGGCTGGACACAGTTTGATGAGGAGAAAGCCGGGCTGATTTTCCAGACCATTTCCTGCCATATCGATCTTATTCTGCATGGTTTATCCAAAGGAGCCTGACGTCATGAAAAAACCTGTCGTTATTGCGCTGGTTGTCGTGGTATTGCTGGCCGCCATCGGCGGCGGCTGGATGTGGTATCACAGCAGGCAGAATCAGCCGTTGACGCTGTATGGCAACGTGGATATTCGCACGGTCAATATGAGCTTTCGCGTGGGAGGCAGGCTGGCTACGCTTAAGGTGGATGAAGGGGATACCATTCAGGCGGGTCAGGTGCTGGGCGAACTGGATCGCGCGCCTTATCAAAATGCGCTGATGCAGGCCAAAGCCAACGTTTCAACTGCCCAGGCGAAATACGATCTCACCATGGCAGGGTATCGGGCGGAAGAAATTGCTCAGGCCAGCGCGGCGGTTAATCAGGCGCAGGCGGCGTATCAGTACGCGCAGAACTTTTATCAGCGCCAGCAAGGGCTATGGAAAAGCCGCACCATTTCGGCCAACGATCTGGAAAACGCCCGCTCCTCACGCGATCAGGCGCAGGCCAGCCTGAAATCCGCCCAGGATAAACTCAGCCAGTTCCGCGCCGGTAATCGGCCACAGGAGATCGCTCAGGCGAAAGCCAGCCTCGAACAGGCGCAGGCACAACTGGCACAGGCCGAACTGGATTTGCAGGATACCACCCTTATCGCCCCCGCCGGCGGTGCGCTATTAACCCGCGCCGTGGAGCCGGGCAGCATGTTAAACGCTGGCAGCACGGTACTTACCCTGTCGCTCACCCGTCCGGTATGGGTACGTGCCTATGTGGATGAGCGCAATTTGCATCAGGCGCAGCCGGGCCGTGAAATTCTGCTTTATACCGATGGTCGTCCGGATAAGCCTTACCACGGAAAAATTGGCTTTATTTCGCCGACGGCGGAGTTCACGCCAAAAACCGTGGAGACGCCGGATCTGCGCACCGATTTAGTTTACCGGATGCGTATTATTGTGACGGACGCCGACGATGCCCTGCGTCAGGGGATGCCCGTCACGCTGAGATTCAATCAGGACGCGGCTGATGAGTGAAGCGCTTATCACCCTTAACAGGCTGGAAAAACGCTTTGCCGGGATGGATAAACCCGCCGTTGCCCCGCTGGACTGCACGATCCGCGCAGGCTACGTCACCGGGCTGGTCGGCCCCGACGGCGCAGGCAAAACTACCCTGATGCGGATGCTGGCCGGTCTGCTGAAACCCAACGGCGGCAGCGCCAGCGTCATCGGCCTTGATCCGATTACCGATGATAGCGCGCTGCACGCCGTGCTCGGCTACATGCCGCAAAAGTTTGGTTTGTACGAAGATCTGACGGTGATGGAAAACCTGACGCTGTATGCCGATTTGCGCAGCATCACCGGCGATACCCGGCAGAAAACTTTCGAGCGCCTGCTGCAATTTACCTCGCTGGGACCGTTTACCGGCCGATTAGCGGGCAAGCTGTCCGGCGGAATGAAACAAAAACTGGGGCTGGCCTGCACCCTGGTGGGTGAGCCAAAAGTATTGCTCCTCGACGAGCCGGGCGTCGGTGTCGATCCCATTTCCCGCCGCGAACTGTGGCAGATGGTGCATGAACTGGCGGGCGACGGCATGCTGATCCTCTGGAGCACCTCCTATCTTGACGAGGCGGAACAGTGCCGCGACGTGCTGCTGATGAACGAGGGAGAGTTGCTCTATCAGGGTGAACCGAAAGCGCTGACCCGGACTATTGGCGGACGCAGTTTTTTACTCCACAGCCCGCAGGAAAATAACCGTCAGTTGTTACAGCGGACGTTGAAATTGCCACAGGTCAGCGACGGCATGATTCAGGGGAAATCGGTGCGGCTGATCCTGAAAAAAGACGCGGTAGCTGACGAGGTTCGTCATGCAGAAGGGATGCCGGACGTCGAGATGCGCGAAACCTCGCCGCGCTTTGAAGATGCGTTTATCGATCTGCTGGGCGGCGCGGGCACCGCTGAGTCGCCGCTGGGCGCGATCCTGCATACGGTAGAGGGGACGCCGGGCGAAACGGTGATTGAAGCGAAACAGCTTACGAAGAAATTTGGGGATTTCGCGGCTACCGATCATGTGGATTTTACCGTCAAGCGTGGAGAAATCTTTGGCCTGCTGGGGCCGAACGGCGCGGGAAAATCTACCACCTTCAAAATGATGTGCGGCCTGCTGGTGCCAACCTCCGGCAAAGCGCTGGTGCTGAATATGGATCTCAAAGTGAGCTCCGGTAAAGCGCGACAGCATCTGGGCTATATGGCACAGAAATTTTCCCTCTACGGCAACCTGACCGTCGAGCAAAATCTGCGTTTCTTCTCCGGCGTCTACGGGCTGCGGGGTCGCGCGCAGAATGAAAAAATCTCCAGGATGAGCGAAGCGTTCGGACTGAAAAGCATCGCCAGCCATGCCACCGACGCGCTGCCGCTGGGCTTTAAGCAGCGCCTGGCGCTGGCCTGCTCGCTAATGCACGAGCCGGACATTCTGTTTCTTGATGAGCCGACCTCTGGCGTCGATCCCCTCACCCGCCGCGAATTCTGGCTGCACATTAACAGCATGGTGGAAAAAGGGGTAACGGTGATGGTCACGACACACTTTATGGATGAGGCGGAATACTGCGATCGCATCGGGCTGGTGTATCGCGGCAAACTTATCGCCCACGGCACGCCGGACGATCTGAAAGCCCAGGCTGCCGACGATGAACAGAGTGATCCCACCATGGAGCAGGCATTTATCACGCTTATCAATAACTGGGATAAGGAGCATGCCGATGAGCAGTAGCGCCCTCTCCTTGCGACGCGTCCGCGCGTTATGCGTCAAAGAGACGCGGCAAATCGTCCGCGACCCGAGTAGCTGGCTGATTGCCGTGGTGATCCCCCTGCTGCTGCTGTTTATCTTCGGCTACGGCATTAACCTCGACTCCAGTAAGCTGCGGGTCGGTATTTTGCTGGAGCAGCACAGCGAAGAGGCGCTGGACTTCACCCACGCGATGACCGGTTCGCCATATATAGACGCCACTATCGGTGACAGTCGCCAGCAGCTTGTTGAGTTGATGCAGGCCGGACGCATTCGTGGGATCGTGGTGATCCCGACAGACTTTGCCCGCAAGATGGCGCGTGACGGCGACGATGCGCCCATTCAGGTGATTACCGATGGCAGCGAGCCGAATACCGCCAACTTTGTCCAGGGTTATGTCGAGGGGATCTGGCAGATCTGGCAAATGCAGCGGGCAGAGGATCGGGGGGAAACCTTTGAGCCGTTGATTGATGTGCAGACCCGCTACTGGTTCAACCCGGCGGCGATCAGCCAGCACTTTATCATTCCGGGGGCGGTGACCATTATTATGACGGTAATCGGCGCGATCCTCACCTCGCTGGTAGTGGCACGCGAATGGGAACGCGGCACGATGGAGGCGCTGCTCTCGACCGAAGTGACGCGCACTGAATTGCTGTTATGTAAGCTTATTCCCTACTATTTTCTCGGCATGCTGGCGATGCTGCTGTGCATGCTGGTGTCAGTGTTTATTCTCGGCGTGCCGTACCGCGGTTCGCTGCTGGTACTGTTTATTACCACCAGCCTGTTTTTACTCAGCACGCTGGGAATGGGGTTGTTGATATCCACCATTACCCGCAACCAGTTTAACGCCGCGCAGGTGGCGCTGAACGCCGCGTTTTTACCGTCGATTATGCTGTCCGGGTTTATTTTCCAGATAGACAGTATGCCCGCGGCGATCCGGGTGGTGACCTATATCATCCCGGCGCGTTATTTCGTCAATACGCTGCAAAGCCTGTTTCTGGCGGGAAATATTCCCACGGTGCTGGTGATAAACGTGCTGTTTTTGATTGCCTCGGCGGTGATGTTTATCGGGCTGACGTGGATGAAAACCAAACGGCGGCTGGATTGATGGTGTTAACAGGAGACGCTATGTTTTATCGCTTATGGACGTTGATTCGCAAAGAGCTACAGTCGCTGCTACGCGAGCCGCAGACGCGCGCCATTCTGATCCTGCCGGTGCTGATTCAGGTATTTCTGTTTCCGTTTGCCGCCACGCTTGAGGTCAGCAACGCTACTATCGCTATCTATAACGAAGATAACGGAAAGCACGCGGTAGAGTTAACCCAGCGTTTCGCCCGTGCGAAAGCCTTTACCCACGTTTTGCTGCTGAGAAGCCCGCAGGAGATCCAGCCGACGCTGGACAGGCAAAAGGCGCTGCTGCTGGTGCGCTTTCCGGCGGATTTCTCGCGCAATCTTGACGCCCTTCAGCCCGCCCCCATGCAGCTCATCCTCGACGGGCGCAACTCCAACAGTGCGCAAATCGCCGCCAACTACCTCCAGCAGATCGTCAAAAATTATCAACTGGAGCTTACCGAAAATCAACCGAAGCCAAACAACAGCGAGCTGGTGGTGCGCAACTGGTACAACCCGAATCTGGATTACAAATGGTTTATCGTGCCGTCGCTGATTGCGATGATCACCACCATCGGCGTGATGATTGTCACCTCGCTTTCGGTCGCACGCGAACGCGAACAGGGAACGCTGGATCAGCTACTGGTGTCGCCACTGGCAACCTGGCAAATATTTATCGGCAAGGCGGTCCCGGCGCTGGTGGTGGCGACGTTTCAGGCCTCAGTGGTACTCGCTGTCGGCATCTGGGCCTACCATATCCCCTTCGCCGGATCGCTGGGACTGTTTTACTTCACGATGATTATCTACGGCCTGTCGCTGGTCGGTTTTGGGCTGCTGATCTCGTCCCTGTGCTCGACGCAGCAGCAGGCGTTTATCGGCGTATTCGTCTTTATGATGCCCGCCATTCTGCTCTCCGGCTACGTTTCGCCCGTTGAGAACATGCCGGTATGGTTGCAGAACCTGACGTGGGTCAATCCGATCCGCCACTTTACCGATATTACCAAGCAGATCTATTTGAAGGATGCGAGTCTGGAGATTATCTGGGGAAGCCTGTGGCCGCTACTGGTCATAGCGGCCACCACGGGATCAGTGGCGTATATGATGTTTCGTCGCAAGATCGCCTAATTTTTTATCTTTCGCCAGCAGGGAAACCACGGCAGGGCCGGCCAGGATCGCCAGCCCGGCGACGGCCAGCAGAAGATTATTGTGCACGACGCGGGAGATCAGCCACAGCACAATCAGCGCGGTGCCAAAGTACCAGGTGGTCGTCAGCTCTTCCAGGACATCAGCAACGTCGCGCCAGCGCCTGTCGTGGTGGCGCTGCAACGCCAGCATCAGCACTACCGTCACGCTGTAAACCACGCATAAACCCAGCCCGACACGGACCATTATGCCGCCCATCCAGCTGGCAACCAATAGCGCCACAATCAGCAAATGCAACACAATCTGCCAGCAACTAAGACCCGTTGCGACACGAACACGTTGTTGCCACTTCATGGCATTTCTCCTGAAGAATTTTTAACTGATATCTCAGACTACCGGACTTTACGGAAAATTCCGTAACAACGCATCTTTTTGTGACGCCTACTACACTATTTTAAACAGGACAGTGACGCTGGCAGGAGAATTATGACCCAACACGCGCAGCATTTTTCATTAAAAATACTTACGATTAATACACACAAAGGATTCACCGCATTTAACCGACGCTTTATTTTGCCTGAGTTGCGTGATGCGGTACGCACCGTCGGTGCCGATATCGTGTGCCTTCAGGAAGTGATGGGCGCGCATGAAGTGCATCCGCTGCACGTGGAGAACTGGCCGGATACCACCCATTACGAGTTTCTGGCGGATACCATGTGGAGCGATTTTGCGTATGGCCGCAACGCCGTGTATCCGGAAGGCCATCACGGCAACGCGGTACTGTCGCGCTACCCTATTGAACATTATGAGAATCGCGACGTGTCCGTGGACGGCAGTGAAAAGCGCGGTCTGCTCTATTGCCGGATTGCTCCACCGGATCTCGATCATCCGATTCATGTTATTTGCGTTCATCTGGGGCTGCGTGAAGCCCATCGTCAGGCGCAGCTCACCATGCTGGCTGACTGGGTAAATACCTTTCCCGAAGGCGAACCGGTGGTAGTCGCGGGCGATTTCAATGACTGGCGACAAAAAGCCAATTATCCGCTGAAATCCCGGGCCGGCCTGGAGGAGATATTTAGCCGGGCGAAAGGACGACCCGCGCGCACATTTCCTGTGAGTTTTCCTTTATTACGCCTTGATCGTATTTATGTGAAGAATGCGCACGCCAGTAGTCCTTCAGCGCTACTCTTACGCCACTGGCGTCATCTGTCCGATCATGCCCCCCTGAGTGCGGAGATCCACCTATGAAATGTGACTGGCGAGAGGGAAACCGCATCGAGTTACTGGAGAACGGCGAGCAGTTTTATCCGGCGGTACATGCCGCCATTGATGACGCCAAAAGTCGGGTTATTCTCGAAAGCTTCATCTGGTTTGAAGATGAAGTGGGTAAGCAACTGCACGCGGTGCTGTTGCGGGCGGCTCAGCGCGGCGTAAAAATTGACGTGCTATTAGACGGTTATGGTTCGCCGGATCTGAGCGACAACTTCGTTAACGAACTGACGGCAGCGGGCGTGGTGTTCCGCTATTACGATCCGCGTCCGCGAATGATGGGCATGCGCACTAACGTCTTTCGCCGCATGCATCGCAAAATTGTGGTTATCGACACCGATATTGCCTTCGTTGGCGGGATTAACTATTCCGACGAGCATATGTCCAGCTATGGCCCGCAGGCTAAGCAGGATTATGCCATCCGCATTGAAGGCCCGGTGGTACAGGATATTCTGCAATTTGAAGTCGAAAACCTGCCGGGCAACGCCTCGGTGCGCCGCTGGTGGCGACGCCATCACCGCGCGGTGGAAAACCGTAAGCCTGGCGAAGCGCAGGCGCTGTTTGTCTGGCGCGATAATGAAGAGCACCGCGACGATATTGAACGCCACTATTTGAAAATGCTGGCCAATGCCCGCCGGGAAGTGATTATCGCCAACGCCTACTTTTTCCCCGGCTACCGTTTGCTGCATGCGATGCGTAACGCCGCCCGGCGTGGCGTTAAGGTCAAGCTGATCGTCCAGGGCGAGCCGGATATGCCGATTGTCAAAGTCGGCGCACGGCTGCTGTATAACTATCTGATTAAAGGCGGCGTCGATGTTTATGAATACTGCCGCCGTCCGCTGCATGGCAAAGTGGCGCTGATGGACGATCACTGGGCCACCGTTGGCTCCAGCAACCTGGACCCGCTGAGTCTGTCGCTGAACCTTGAGGCCAACCTGATTATCCATGACCGGGAATTTAACCAGACGCTGCGGGAAAATCTGAATGCCATTATTAGCAAAGATTGCAAGCTGGTGGATGAAACCATGATGCCGAAGCGGACCTGGTGGAATCTGGGCAAGAGCGTAGTGGTGTTCCACTTCCTGCGTCATTTTCCGGCGCTGGTGGGCTGGCTTCCGGCACATACGCCACTCATGGCAGAAGTTGATCCTCCGGTGCAACCGGAGCTTGAAACGCAGGATCGCGTCGATACCGAAAATTCCGGAGTGAAATCCTGATGGCTAAATCACATCCTCGCTGGCGGCTGGCGAAAAAAATTCTCACCTGGCTGTTTTTTATTGCCGTGGCGGTCCTGCTGGTGGTGTATGCCAAAAAGGTGAACTGGGAAGATGTCTGGAAGGTGATCCGCGACTATAACCGCCTCGCCCTGCTGAGCGCAGTGGCGCTGGTGATTGTCAGCTATGTCATGTACGGCTTTTACGATCTGTTAGGCCGGGCCTACTGCGGGCATAAGCTGGCGAAGCGGCAGGTGATGCTGGTGTCGTTTATCTGCTATGCCTTTAATCTGACGTTAAGTACCTGGGTCGGCGGCATCGGCATGCGCTACCGGCTCTATTCGCGGCTGGGCCTGCCGAGCAGTACCATCACGCGCATTTTTTCGCTGAGCATCACGACTAACTGGCTGGGCTATATCCTGCTAGGCGGCCTGATATTTACCTTTGGCGTGGTCCAGCTTCCCTCTCACTGGTATATCGATGAAGGTACGCTGCGGATTGTCGGTATCGTGTTACTGCTGCTGGTGGTGGTCTATATGTGGGGCTGCGCTTTTGCGAAGCGCCGTCATATCACCATTAAGGGGCAGAAACTGGTGCTGCCGTCGTGGAAGTTTGCCATCGCCCAAATGGTGATTTCCAGCATCAACTGGATGGTGATGGGGCTGATTATCTGGCTGCTGCTGGGCCAGGATGTGAACTACTTCTTTGTCCTCGGCGTGCTACTGGTCAGTAGTATTGCCGGGGTTATCGTGCATATTCCGGCGGGGATTGGTGTACTGGAGGCGGTTTTCATCGCCCTGCTGGCAGGCGAACATACTTCGCAGGGCACGATCATCGCCGCGCTGCTGGCGTACCGAATGCTCTATTATATCGCCCCGCTGCTGCTGGCGCTGGTGGGATATCTGGTGCTGGAAAGCCGGGCGAAAAAGCTCAGGGAGAAAAACGAAAAAGCGATGGCGAAGTCGTAAGGGCGGATAAAGCGCCCTCGCCTCGCGCTGCCCGGCGGCGCTGCGCTTGCACGGGCCTACAGGTAACGGTTAATGGTTTGATATTGCACGTTATTGTAGGCCGGGTAAGCGAAGCGCCACCCGGCAGGTAACGCATACATTCTCTAAAACAGGCTTGTTTCCGGCCTCACCCTCTTTAACGGCGGTTGCCGAAAATTCGCAGCAGCATCAGGAACAGGTTGATAAAGTCCAGATACAGTGTCAGCGCGCCGAGGATGGAGTATTTACGCAGCATGCTGCCGTCACGGGTGTCGATCTGCTCGCCGATATTTTTCAGCTTCTGGGTATCATAAGCCGTCAGGCCAACGAAGATCACCACGCCGATATAGGTTACCGCCCACATCAACGCTTCGCTCTTCAGCCAGAAGTTCACCAGCGAGGCGAGAATAATCCCTATCAAGCCCATGAAGAGCATATTGCCGAAACCGCTGAGATCGCGCTTAGTGGTATACCCGTAGAGGCTCATCGCGCCGAACATCCCCGCCGTCACCACAAAGGTACTGGCGATGGATGAATAAGTGTACACCACAAAAATGCTTGAGAGCGTCAGCCCGGTTAGCGCCGAATAGAGCATAAACAGCGTGGTCGCCATCCCGGCGCTGAGCTTATGCACCAGCCCGGAGAGCACGAAAACCAGCGCCAGCTGCGCGATAATCAGGCCAAAGAACGTGATCTGGCTGGAGAAGACAAACATCAGCACGGCGGGGGTATTGGCGGAATACCAGGCGACGAAAGCCGTGAGTAACAGGCCGCAGGTCATCCAGCCATAGACCTGCGCCATATAGGTTTGCAAGCCGGTACGCGAGCGCTGGACTATCGAATCTGAACGTGGATATCTATCCATGAGAAACTCCTTATAAGATGAATACTCTTGTAAGCCTACTACATCTTACGAAAAAGGCGCATCACCAGCGCTGCGCCGCCTGCTTGTCGCTATCGCGCGCCTCGACCCAGCGTTCTCCTTCGGGCGTCGCTTCGCGCTTCCAGAACGGCGCGCGGGTTTTCAGGTAGTCCATAATAAACTCCCCGGCTTCAAAGGCGCTGCTACGATGGGCACTGGTGACGCCGACGAAGACAATCTCCTCGCCCGGCCACAGTTCGCCAATCCGGTGAATCACGGTGATGCGGCCTAATGGCCAGCGGGCGCGGGCCTCAGCCACGATTTCCGCCAGCGCTTTTTCCGTCATGCCGGGGTAGTGCTCAAGCGTCAGCGCTTTTACGCTGTCGCCGAGGTTATGATTGCGCACTTTGCCGGTAAAGGTGACAACCGCACCGTCTTCATCACGCTCTGCCAGCCACGGATACTCATCGCCAACGCGAAACGGCGCGTGGCCGACACAAATACGGGTCTCAGCCATCTCAGCCTCCGGTGACGGGTGGAAAGAACGCCACTTCATCGCCGTCAACGATGGCATGGTCGAAGGCGACCAGCGTCTGATTGACGGCAGCCAGCAGCTTGCCCTCTTCCAGCGCCAGCGCCCAGCGGTCGCCCTGTGTGGCAAGGTGCTGGCGCAACGCTTCCACGTTGGCGAACGTTGCTTCCAGGGACAGACGATCGGTGCCGACCAGTTCGCGCACCTGAGCGAAAAAGAGAACGTTAATCATGTGCTTTCACCGTAAAATCGCCCGATTTGCCGCCGCTTTTCGCCAGCAAACGCACCGGGCCAATGACCATATCTTTCTGCACCGCTTTGCACATATCGTAGATCGTCAGCGCCGCTACCGACGCGGCGGTCAGCGCTTCCATCTCGACGCCGGTTTTCCCGGTCAGACGGCAGAGGGTTTCAATACGCACGCGGTTATGTTCCGGCTCGGCGTGAAGCTGAACCTCCACTTTGCTGAGCAGCAGCGGATGACACAGCGGGATCAGCTCCCAGGTGCGCTTCGCCGCCTGAATGCCGGCGATACGGGCCGTGGCAAATACGTCACCTTTATGGTGACTGCCTTCGACGATCATCGCCAGCGTTTCCGGCAGCATGGTAACAAAGGCTTCCGCGCGCGCTTCGCGCACCGTCTCCGCTTTGGCGGAGACGTCCACCATATGCGCTTCACCGGCGGCGTTGATATGGGTCAGTTGTGACATGATTATTTCTTCAGATGAGGATGGAAATTACAGGGACGGGTACGGGCATCGAGCTGCGGCGCAATGATATTCTCCCACGCCGTGCGGCAGGCTTTGGTGGAGCCGGGCATGGCAAAAATCAGCGTGTTGTTGGCGATGCCCGCCACCGCGCGCGATTGCAGCGTCGCCGTGCCGATCTCCTCAAAGGAGAGCATACGGAATACTTCGCCGAAGCCTTCAATTTCACGGTCAAACAGCGGCAGCAGCGCTTCCGGTGCCTGATCGCCCGAGGTAAAGCCAGTGCCGCCATTGATCAGCACCACCTGAACGTCTTCACGCGCAATCCAGGCGGATACCTGAGCGCGGATGGCGTAGCGATTTTCGTTAACGATGGCTTTATCCACCACCTGATGCCCCGCCTCGTGCGCAGCGTCGCGCAGATAATGGCCGGAGGTATCGTCCTCTTCGCCACGGCGGCTGGAAACGGTAAGAACAGCGATTCGCGTCGGGATAAATTCAGCGCTTACCTGACTCATAGAGATCTCCTTGCAGGCGGTTATCCGCCAATATAAGAAAGGTTCTGAGTAATGCCCGTATTTCCCTGATGCAGGAAATGGGTCTGCTTTTTGTGGGTCAGCGCGGCGGCAATACGCGATTCCAGCGCCGCCTGCTGCTGGTCGTCCGCCAGCAAATCACGCAAATCGACGCCGCCCTCGCCAAACAGACACAGATGCAGTTTGCCGGTAGAGGAGATACGCAGGCGGTTGCAGCTGGCGCAGAAATCTTTTTCATACGGCATGATAAGGCCGATTTCGCCTTCATAGTCGGGATGGCAAAACACCTGTGCCGGACCGTCGCTGCGCTGGCGAAGCTGGTGGATCCAGCCGCGTCTGAGCAGTTCGTCGCGCAGCACCATGCCGGAGATATGATGTTTACGGAATAGCTCGCTGCCCTCACCCGTTTCCATGAGCTCGATAAAACGCAGTTGAATGCGGCGAGGTTTGATCCACGCGAGGAAGGTATCAAGCTGGTGATGATTGACGTCGCGCATCAGAACGGTGTTGACCTTAACGCGCGTAAAACCGGCGTCAAATGCGGCGTCAATGCCGTCCATCACCTGACGAAATTTGTCCTGCCCGGTGATAGCGTGAAACTGACGGGCATCGAGGCTATCGAGGCTGACGTTGATATTGGTCAGCCCCGCGTCGCGCCAGTTAGCGACATCGCGCGCCATCCGGTAACCGTTGGTGGTCACCGCAATCTGGCGGATCGCCGGGTTTTCACGCACGGTGGCGATAATCTCGCTAAAGTCGCGACGAAGCGTAGGTTCGCCGCCGGTGAGACGTACTTTTTCCGTGCCGAGCGCGCTGAAGGCGCGAGTCACCCGCCGCACTTCATCGACGGACAAAAAACCGTTATTGGTGACGCCGCTGGGCCGGTAGCCGTTGGGCAGACAGTACGTGCAACGAAAATTGCACACATCGGTGATCGACAAACGCAGATAGTAAAACCTGCGGGCGAACGCATCGGTAAGTTGTGAAGCCATGTACACCTTTCCAGTTCGGGAGGCACAGTCATTTCTTCCTGTACCCTGGTGGCTTATGCCACGGCCAAAGCACCGTATCGAAAGACCCAGGTGCAGAGGCTAGAGTGATTATGCCGATAGTAGCGCGTCAAACACGTTTCCGCCACTCGCAAAACGCTATATAATTATGTATATAGCGACACAATCGTGCAATTTCGCTACAGACTACGCGTAAATCAGGTTTTTGCATTGATATGCGTCATTTTAGCGTCGTTAGCCCATCGTCTTTTAGGGGTAGTTACGCTACTGTTACGCGGAATGATTAAATAAGGGAAAGTTATGCGTAATCGCACGTTTGCGGATCTGGACAGAGTCGTCGCGCTGGGCGGCGGACACGGCCTGGGACGAGTCATGTCTTCACTCTCATCGCTGGGCTCGCGGCTGACCGGGATTGTGACCACCACCGACAACGGCGGCTCGACCGGACGTATCCGGCGTGCGGAGGGCGGCATCGCCTGGGGGGATATGCGCAACTGTCTCAATCAGCTGATTACTGAACCCAGCGTCGCATCCGCAATGTTTGAGTACCGTTTTGGCGGTAACGGTGAGCTTTCCGGGCATAATCTCGGAAATTTGATGTTAAAGGCGCTGGATCACCTGAGCGTGCGGCCTCTGGAGGCCATTAATTTAATTCGCAACTTGTTGAAGGTGGACGCGTTACTGATCCCGATGTCGGAAGTGCCGGTGGATTTGATGGCTGTGGATAGCGAAGGCCATGAAGTCTATGGCGAAGTGAATATCGACCAGCTTAAACAACCGCCAGCGGACCTGCTGCTCTCCCCTAACGTTCCGGCCACCCGTGAAGCCGTCCAGGCCATCGCCGAAGCCGATCTTATTCTCATCGGGCCAGGCAGTTTTTACACCAGCCTGATGCCGATCCTGCTGCTGTCTGATATTACCCAGGCCCTACGACGCGCTCCGGCTCCGATGATCTACATCGGCAATTTAGGCCGTGAAGTCAGCCTCCCGGCGGCTGAGCTTCAGGTTGTGGATAAGCTGGCCCTGATGGAGCGCGCTATCGGCAAACGGGTTATTGATGCGGTGGTGGTGGGACCGGATACCGATATTCGTGGAACAGACGATCGCATCGTGGTTCAGCAGCCGCTGGAAGCCAGCGATATTCCTTACCTTCACGATCGCCATTTGCTGCGCAAAGCGCTGGAACAGGCGGTTCAGGCGCTGGGCTAATCTTCTCATCTTTATTTGTTTCTTAAGGTTGGCTTAAACCTTCTCTGCCACGATGCCGTTTCCTTTCCTGGCGAGATCACATTATGCGGGCGTTTCATCTGCGCAGACCGACCCTCGGTCTGCTGACGTTTCTGGTTCTTTTTGCGCTCTATATCGCACTTTTTTTAAATATCGCCTTCTGGCATCAGGCATTTAACCTGCTGCCGGTGAATTCTCTGCATTCGGCGCTGGTGTTTATCTCTATGCCCGTCGTGGCGTTTGCCGGCATCAATATTCTGCTGACGCTGGCGTCGCTTATACGCCTGCACCGGCTGGTTATCAGCCTTTTCGTTTTGCTCGGCGCGGCGGTGCAATATTTTATTCTTAACTTCGGTATCGTGATGGATCGCTCAATGATCGATAACATCCTTGATACCACGCCTGCGGAAAGTTTTGCCCTGCTCTCTACCCGGCTGGTGCTATCGCTGCTGTTCTCCGGCGTATTAATGGCAGCGCTGGCCTGGTGGGTGAAAATTCTCTATCCCGCGACGCTCGTCAGGGGCGGAGTGCTGCGGGCGGCGAGCCTCACCCTTTCCGTTCTGGCGATCCTGCTGGTGGCGCTACTGTTCTATAAAGATTACGCCTCTCTGTTTCGCAACAACAAAGAGCTGGTGAAATCGCTTAATCCGTCCAACAGTATCGTTGCCAGCTGGTCCTGGTACATCCATAACCGAATGGATAATTTGCCGCTGGTGCGGATTGGCGAAGATGCGCGGCAGGATCCCCGAATGGCGCAGGGTCCGCGTAAGAACCTGACGATCCTCATCGTCGGCGAAACGTCGCGGGCGGCCAACTTTTCCCTTGGCGGCTACCAGCGCGAGACCAATCCGCGTTTAAAGCAGGATAACGTTATCTACTTCCCGCAAACGACCTCCTGCGGCACCGCAACCGCCGTGTCCGTCCCCTGCATGTTCTCTGACATGCCGCGCCAGCATTACGACGCGCAACTGGCGCACCATCAGGAAGGAGTGCTGGATGTCATTCAGCGTGCCGGAATAAAGGTGCTGTGGAATGAAAATGACGGCGGTTGTAAAGGTGCCTGCGAGCGGGTGCCGACGCAGGATATGACGCGTCTGAAACTGCCGGGCCAGTGTATTGATGGCGAATGCTACGATGAGGTTTTATTCGACGGTTTGAGCCATTACATCGATACGCTTCAGGGGGATGGCGTGATTGTTCTGCACACCATAGGCAGCCACGGCCCAACCTACTACAACCGCTATCCGCCCCAGTTCCGTAAATTTACCCCGACCTGCGACACCAATGAGATACAGACCTGTAGTAAGGAGCAACTGGCCAATACTTACGATAATACCGTTTTGTATGTGGATTATATCGTCGATAAAGCAATCAGGCTGCTACAAAGCAAGCAGGACAGGTTTACCACCAGCCTGGTGTATCTGTCGGATCACGGTGAATCACTGGGGGAAGACGGGGTCTATTTGCATGGACTGCCGTGGTCAATTGCCCCGCAGATGCAAACCCATATTCCGATGCTGATGTGGATCTCAGAGGATTATCAGAAACGCTATCACGTAAGCCAGCAGTGTCTGCAAAAAAGGGCTGACACCCAGGAGTACTCACAGGATAATCTTTTCTCCACTATGCTTGGGATGGTGGGCGTCACCACGCAGGTCTATCAGGGAAAAGATGATATTTTATTGTCGTGCAAAGGAGCTAACTAAGTGAAAATATTAGTTATTGAGGATGATGCTTTACTGTTACAGGGATTGATCCTTGCCATGCAAAACGAGGGATATGTCTGCGATGGTGTGGCGACCGCCCGCGATGCGAAGAGTTGTCTGGCCAGCGCCCACTACAGTCTGGTGGTGCTGGATCTCGGTTTACCCGATGAGGATGGGTTGCATCTGCTGGCCCATCTGCGACGCGATAAATTCACCCAGCCGGTGCTGATCCTCACCGCGCGCGATACCGTCGGCGATCGCATCGCCGGGCTGGATACCGGCGCGGATGACTATTTGATCAAACCTTTCGCGCTGGATGAACTGAATGCACGCATCCGCGCGCTGCTGCGCCGCCATTATAATCAGGGCGACAGCGAACTGACGATCGACGATCTGACGCTCAACGTCACGCGCCGTCAGGTCTGGCTGGAAGGACATTTGCTGGAGCTCACGCCGAAAGAGTACGCGCTCCTCTCAAGACTGATGCTAAAAGCGGGTAGCCCGGTGCATCGTGAAATTCTCTATAACGATATTTATAGCTGGGAAAACGAACCCTCGACCAATACGCTGGAGGTGCATATCCATAATTTACGCGAAAAGATCGGCAAAACGCGTATTCGCACGGTGCGCGGCTTCGGCTATATGATGCCGGATCGGGATAAATAATGGCGCGCTTTCGCAGACGAAAGACGACGATGCGCAGCCAGCTGCTGCTGACCATCGGTGCAATTCTGGTGGTGTGCCAGGTTTATAGCGTTTTCTGGCTCTGGCATGAAAGCCAGGAGCAGATTCAACTGCTGGTACAAAGCGCAGTCCAGAATCATGACAACAGTAAACACATTGCGCATGAAGTACGCGAAGCTATCGCCAGCCTGCTGGTGCCCAGTCTGCTGATTATCGGCCTGGCACTGGTTATCTGCTTTCACGCGGTGAAAAAGATCACCCGTCCGCTGGCAGAGCTGCAACGCGAGTTAAGCGAACGCACGCCCGATAACCTTCAGCCCATCGCCATTAACGCGACGGTCAGCGAAGTGGAGGCGGTAACCTCCGCCATCAATCAACTGGTTTCACGACTCACCGTGACGCTCGAGCGCGAGCGGCTGTTTACCGCCGATGTCGCCCACGAGTTGCGCACGCCGCTGGCCGGTCTGCGTTTACACCTTGAGCTGATTGGTCGGGCCGGAAACGCGAATGTCGAGCCGCTGCTGCAACGCCTCGATCAGATGACCACCAGCATTGCCCAGCTTCTGCAACTGGCGCGTGTGGGTCAATCCTTTTCCGCTGGCAGCTATCAGCAGGTTAATCTCTATCACGATGTGGTTCTGCCGCTTCAGGGTGAGCTTGAAACCATGCTGTCGCAGCGTCAGCAATATCTGACATTGCCGGTGGAAAGCCAGGTCGCCGTGTTGGGCGACGCCACGCTGTTACGCGTGCTGCTCAGAAATCTGGTGGAAAATGCCTATCGTTACAGCCCTGTAGGTTCCGTGATCGTCGTTCATATTGAGCCCGGAAACGAGCCCATGCTGGTGGTTGAAGATGAAGGGCCAGGGATTGACGAGTCGAAAGGCGGCGAGCTGAGCAAGGCGTTTGTGCGTATGGACAGCCGCTACGGCGGTATTGGCCTCGGGTTAAGCATCGTCACGCGCATCGCCCAGCTGCACGACGCGCAGTTTTTTTTGCACAATCGCCAGTCGCAGACGGGCGCGCGGGCCTGGGTGAAATTCAGGCCGTTACGCGGGTAATACGTTTAGCCCCGGTGCCGCATAATGCCGGATGGCGGCTTCGCCTTATCCGGCCTACGAGGTGTACATACCCGCAAAGAGCGCGCAGCCGGGCTACGAGATATTCCAGGCCCGGTAAGCGCAGCGCCACCGGGCAGGAAACCCACAGCGGCTACAGCAGCGTTGTGATGCCGGATGGCGGCTTCGCCTTATCCGGCCTACGAGGCTACGAGGCGGCAATAAACAGGTCGCGCAGCTGGTGCAGCTGGTCGCGGACCTGCGCCGCTTCCTCGAACTCCAGATCGCGGGCGTGCTGCATCATCTTCGCTTCCAGTTCGTGAATTTTCTGCTGCAATGCCTTCGGCGTCAGCGGCAGTGCTGCATCCTCTTCCACCGGATGACGCGCTTTACCACGGCCTTTGGCTTTGGTCTTCGCGATGTTTTCACCCAGCGCAAGAATATCGACCACTTTCTTGTTCAGGCCCTGCGGCACGATGCCGTGCTCTTCGTTGTACTGCTGCTGCTTCTCGCGACGACGCTCGGTTTCGCCGATGGCCCTCTCCATTGACGGCGTGATTTTATCGCCGTAGAGGATCGCTTTACCGTTGATGTTACGCGCCGCACGCCCGATAGTCTGGATCAGCGAGCGCTCAGAGCGCAGGAAGCCTTCTTTGTCAGCATCCAGAATGGCGACCAGCGACACCTCAGGCATATCCAGCCCTTCTCGCAGCAGGTTGATCCCGACCAGCACATCGAACTTGCCGAGGCGCAGATCGCGGATAATCTCCATACGCTCAACGGTGTCGATGTCTGAGTGCAAATAACGAACCCGCTCGCCGTGCTCGTCGAGGTATTCGGTTAAATCTTCGGCCATTCGTTTGGTCAGGGTGGTGACCAGCACGCGCTCGTTAATCACCACGCGCTTGCGAATTTCTGAGAGCAAATCATCGACCTGCGTCGCCACCGGACGCACTTCAATAATCGGGTCCAGCAGGCCGGTAGGACGCACCACCTGATCGACAATTTCATCGCCGGATTTTTCCAGCTCATACTTGCCCGGCGTCGCTGAAACATAAATGGTTTGCGGGGCCAGCGCCTCAAACTCTTCAAACTTCATCGGGCGGTTATCCAGCGCGGACGGCAGGCGGAACCCGTACTCGACCAGCGTCTCTTTACGCGCCCGGTCACCGCGATACATCCCGCCAATTTGCGGGATGGTAACGTGTGATTCGTCCACCACCAGCAGGCCGTCCGCGGGCAGATAGTCAAACAGCGTTGGCGGCGCTTCGCCCGGCCCACGGCCAGAGAGATAGCGCGAGTAGTTTTCAATACCTGAGCAGTAGCCCAGTTCGTTCATCATTTCGAGATCGAACTGCGTGCGCTGGGTGATTCGTTGCTCTTCTAACAATTTATTATTCGCCATCAGCGTTTTGCGCCGGTCGGCCAGTTCAACTTTGATATCTTCCATCGCCTGCACAATACGCTCGCGTGGCGTCACGTAGTGCGTTTTGGGATAGACGGTAAAACGCTGGATCGTCGATTCAATATGCCCGGTGAGTGGATCAAACAGCGACAGGCGTTCCACCTCTTCGTCAAACAGTTCGACGCGCAGCGCCACGTCATCCGACTCCGCCGGGAAGATGTCAATCACCTCACCACGCACGCGGAACGTCCCGCGCTGGAAGGCCTGGTCGTTACGGGCGTACTGCAATTCCGCCAGACGACGCAGAATATCGCGCTGGTTAATAATCATGCCGATGGTCAGGTGCAGCATCATTTTCAGATACAGGTCCGGGTCGCCAAGGCCGTAAATCGCCGACACGGAAGCCACCACCACGACGTCACGACGCTCCAGCAGCGCTTTAGTCGCCGACAGACGCATCTGCTCAATATGTTCGTTGACCGACGCGTCCTTCTCAATAAACGTATCGGAACTGGGAACGTAGGCTTCCGGCTGGTAATAGTCGTAGTAGGAGACGAAATACTCCACGGCGTTGTCCGGAAAGAACTCCTTCATTTCACCATACAGCTGCGCTGCCAGGGTTTTATTCGGTGCCAGCACCATGGTCGGACGCTGAAGATCGGCGATAACATTGGCAACGGTAAACGTCTTCCCTGACCCCGTTACGCCAAGAAGCGTCTGATGGGCCAGGCCATCTTCAAGACCTTCTTTCAGACGACGAATCGCCTCCGGCTGATCGCCAGATGGACGGAATGCGGAATTCAGTTTGAACGGTTTACTCATTAATGGCTACCTGAAAGGAATAAGCGGGCAGGGGCGTAATTTTACCCGTCACTGGCGATTTTGCCAACAGTTTATACTGGATAAAAAAACAGTAAGCGTAAAATATCGCCTCGTTGCCCCGGAATCATCAGCAAAAGCGTAGCGTCAGACAAGAAAAATGCCAGCTGAAACGGGTTATCCCCAAAAGAATTCGCTTTTTAACTTTGTCAAGTAATGTCATGACGGTTTTATGGCAGCAGATGACACTTTTCTTGCACTAGTTGCTTTTATTTAACTCGTTGAATATAAAAGACATAAGATAAAAGACGCGTTTGCCGTCAATTCATCCGCAGGCCGCGTATTCTCTCGTTTACCACGCCTTTTCTAACTCTAATACACAAGGTTATCCACAGGAATAGTGGATAACTCGCGCCAGCCCTTAGCCACCGCTCTCTGGCAAAAAAGCGAAGCCGCTGACAAAACGCGATCATAAAAAATATTTCCCACTATTTTTTGTCTTTTATCAGCTTAAGGACGCTGAGTAAGGGCACCCTCATCCTGTGGCGGTTGCACCACTACACTCTGCCCCTGGCACCGACAAAGTGCATGCCTCTGACCAAATGCTCATTATTTTCCTCCGGATCCTCAGCGCTATCCGAAATAAGTGCCTTTTTTGGGCCTCAGACCGTCTCTGGCAAGCCTTTTGCAATACCTGATGGTCGAAACGCACGAACTGAATTGAGGAGCTACCGATGTTGAGTCTGCGCGCTGTAAATCAATTTTATGGAAGCCAGCACACGCTGTGGAATATCACCCTTGAACTCCAGCCGGGGAAATGCACCAGCGTTATCGGGCTGCCGGGCATGGGCAAGACCACGCTCATTAACTGCATAACCGGCATCGTGCCGATTGAGAGCGGCACGATTTTCTGGCATGGCAATGACGCCCCGCCGTGCGATTTGCTGCCGCTCTCTGCGCCAAACCGGATTGCTCTGGGGATTGGCTATGTGTCGCAGGAGAGGCGAATTTTTTCGCAGCTGACGGTGGAGGAGAATTTGCATATCGCCCACGCCGCCAGCGGGGATGGCGCGGTAAACAGTGGGATCTACGATCTGTTCCCGGAGCTTTGCGCTCTGCGTCAGGTGAAAGCGGCGACGCTGTCAGATGAGAATCAGTACCAGCTGGCGCTGGCGAATGCGCTGGTCACTCGCCCTCGCCTGCTGATCCTGGATGAGCCGACACGCGGCGCGGGTCAGGCGTTTTTACATAAGCTGGGCGAGATTATCCTGCGCCTGAAACGCGAGCTGGGGTTGACCATTCTGCTGGCAGAACAGCATTTGTCGTTTATCCATCACGTTTCGGATCGCTTCTTGCTACTGCATCAGGGCCGCAACGTCGCGCAGGGACAGGTTAACCAGCTTGACCAGCAGCTACTCACACAGTGGATGACCCCGACGCCAGGAGGCTAAGATCGAGATACTGACTGAGATCGGCCGTTTCCACAGCGTGTTCGATCCGGGGGATCTCGCCTAACATGGGCGCGGGCAGTACGCGCCTGAGGGTGGCGAGATACTCCTGATGACGGCGGCCGGGCGGCGTGATGTCATTTGCCACCCAGCCTGCGAGCGTTAATCCTGCCTGCTGAACGGCCTGTGCGGTCAGCATGGCATGGTTAATGCAGCCCAGTTTGACGCCTACCACCAGGATCACCGGCAGTTTTTCAGCTATCACCCAGTCGGCAAAAGTCAGAGTCGGTGAGAGCGGCGTAAACCAGCCACCGGCCCCTTCCACCAGCACCCACTCCGCCAGTGCTTCCAGCTGTCTCAGGCCCGCAGAGAGTACCGCCGCGTCGATGGGGCGTCCCTCATCGGCGCTGACGATATGCGGCGAGGTCGGTTCAGCGAAAGTGTACGGGTTAACCTGCTGATAGCCCAGCGGCAGGCTGCTGTTACGCTGAAGCGCCAGCGCGTCGCTGTTGCGCAGCCCTTCCGCCGTGGACTCGCTGCCCGAGGCGACCGGCTTATAGCCCGCGGTAATCACTCCCTGGCGTCTGGCAGCCTGAAGCAGCGCACAGCTGGCGACGGTTTTGCCAACTTCGGTGTCGGTGCCGGTGACAAAAAAACGGTTAGTCACGTTCAATAATTCCCACAAAAAGATGATAGGTCAGCGGACAAACGCCCTGCTGCTGTGGCCATGCCAGCTGAAGCTGGCGTAACTGGCTGCGGGTCAGCGGGCGAGGGGTCCGCCCTTCATGCAGATGCGTGGCTCCGGTCCCTTTTAGCGAGCGCATGGCGCTGAGGGCATCGGGAAAGCGCAGGCTGATCGACTGCATATGATGGCGATATCGCCAGCCGGACAGCGCGTGGTGGATAGTCTCTGGAGGCAAGAAGCGATTAACGTGCGCACGACCGTCTACCGCCTGCCACGCCTGCGCGACTTCGGGGAGCGATCCGGCCATCAGGGTGGTAAATGCCACCTGTCCGCCCGGCTGGGTCACGCGGTAAAGCTGGGTAAGCGCAGCCTGTAAATTTTCACACCACTGTACGGCCAGGTTGCTCCAGACAAGATCGAACTGCGCGTCCGCCAGCGGGATAGCTTCAATATCCGCCAGCAGGTAGTGATGCGCGGCGTCCTGGCGTTGTGCTTCGGCCAGCATCTGCGACGACAGATCCAGCGCGGTGACGCGGCTGCCCTGCTCGCGCCAGTAACGGCTCATACCGCCCGGCCCGCATCCGGCATCCAGCACGCGTGGAAAAGAACGTTCAGATAGCCCGGCCAGCAGCGCGGCGGCGCTCTGACGCTGAAGATCGTCATGCTGCAAATAGATCGACGCGGCGCGACCAAAGGCGGCGGCCACCGCCTGTTTATCGACTGGCGGCATCCAGCACCTCCAGTAAGCGGATAATATCGTCGGTCTCATGCGCCGCCGTCAGCGTTAAGCGTAAGCGTGCCGTCCCTTCAGGCACCGTAGGCGGACGGATGGCCGTGGCCCAGCACCCGTGCTCGCGCAGCGCCTCCGCCATCCGCAGGGCGCGGGCGTTGTTGCCGACAATCAGCGGCTGAATGGCGCTGGCTGAATCTGTCATCGCCATCGTCAGCGCTGCCGCGCCGCGACGAAAAAGCGCAATATGCTGCTGAAGCTTGTCGCGTCGCTGCTGGCCTTCATCGCCACGAATAACCTCCAGCGAAGCCTGCAATGCCGCCGCCTGGGCTGGCGGCATGGAGGTGCTGTAGATGAGATGGCGGGCGAACTGCACTAAATACGCCGCTACCGGTTCACTGCACAGCACCGCCGCGCCGCTCACGCCGAAGCCTTTGCCAAAGGTGATGATAAGCAGGTCCGGCTGCACCTGTTGCGCATGGCAGCTACCGCGTCCACCGTTACCACTGACACCGATGCCGTGGGCGTCATCCACCAGCAACCAGGCCCCGGCGGCGCGGCTCACGCGATCGATTTCAGCCAGCGGTGCGCTGTCGCCATCCATGCTGAAAATGCCTTCCGTAACCACCAGTTGCTGCCCGCTGACGGATTTTGCCAGTAGCGTCTGCAACTGCGCCGGATCGTTATGGGCGAAACGGCGAAGCTGCGCCGGACTGAGGCTGGCGGCTTCCAGCAGCGAGGCATGGCTCAGGCGGTCGGCGACGATGCGATCGTCTTTCGCCGCAAGTGCGGTAATCACCGCCTGATTAGCGGCAAAGCCGGAGATGAACAGCAACGCGCGCGGGTAGCCCAGCCACTGCGCCAGCTCCTCTTCAAGCTGTTGGTGGACGCAACTGTAGCCGCTGACGTGGCCCGAGCCGCCGCTGCCGACGCCAAAGCGTGCCGCGCCTTGTTGCCAGGCGGCTACCACCTGCGGATGCTGGCTCAGGCCCAGATAGTCATTGCTGGAGAAATTGAGATACCGTTTCCCTTGCGCAGTAAGCCAGCGACCCGCGCCCTGCTCCACCGCTTGTCGGCGTCGCAAGGTGCTGGCCGCGCGGCGTGCCGCTAGCGCTGTATCAATTCGCTGCTGCCAGCTCATACCGTTGCCGCGTTGTAGTACGTGTCGGTATCCGGCGTGCGCAGCACCTGCTCCAGACGCTCCTGCTGCTCGTTATCCCCTTCCTGCACCAGGGTCTGCTGCGGATTCAGCCCCAGCTTGCGGAACAGTTGCAGATCTTTATCTTCTTCCGGGTTTGGCGTGGTCAGTAGTTTGCAGCCGTAGAATATCGAGTTCGCCCCGGCCATAAAGCACATCGCCTGAGTCTGCTCGTTCATCTGTTCACGCCCGGCGGAGAGACGAACGTAAGAGGTCGGCATCATAATGCGTGCGACGGCGATGGTGCGGATAAAGTCGAAGGCATCCACATCCTCGTTATCGGCCAGCGGCGTGCCTTTGACTTTCACCAGCATGTTAATCGGCACGCTTTCCGGCGGGGTCGGCAGATTCGCCAGTTGCATCAGCAGCCCGGCGCGGTCTTTCACCGTCTCGCCCAGACCGACGATGCCGCCGGAGCACACTTTAATCCCGGCTTCGCGCACTTTCTCCAGCGTGTCGAGACGCTCCTGATAGGTGCGGGTAGTGATGATGTTGCCGTAGAATTCCGGCGAGGTATCGAGGTTGTGGTTGTAATAATCCAGCCCCGCCGAGGCCAGACGCTGCGCCTGGGTTTCATCCAGGGTGCCGAGGGTCATACAGGCTTCCAGGCCCATCGCTTTAACGCCCTGCACCATCTGCTCCAGGTAGGGCATATCGCGCTCGTGCGGGTTTTTCCACGCCGCGCCCATGCAGAAGCGGGTGGAGCCAGCCAGTTTTGCTTTGCGTGCCGAGTCCAGTACCTGCTCCACTTCCATCAGACGTTCGGCTTCCAGACCTGTTTTATAGCGGGAGCTTTGCGGACAGTATTTGCAGTCTTCCGGGCAGGCCCCGGTCTTGATCGACAGCAGCGTGCTCACCTGCACCTGCTGCGGGTCGAAGTGCTGACGGTGAATTTGTTGCGCGTCAAACAGCAGATCCAGCAGCGGTTTATTAAAAAGTTCGGTAACGTGCGACATTGTCCAGCGTGGGTGGTGAGCCATCGGGCCTCTCCAAAGGGTTTAGTTAATTTCTGCTTCGGTGTAGAATCGTAAACCTAAAACTTTTCAAAATGGTTTACAAGTCGATTATGACCCTGGACGATCTCGCCTTCGATAAACGCCATATCTGGCACCCCTATACTTCGATGACCTCCCCCCTGCCGGTTTACCCGGTGGTTAGCGCGCAGGGCTGTGAGCTTCAGCTCGCCAGCGGTGAGCAGCTGGTGGATGGCATGTCCTCCTGGTGGGCGGCGATCCACGGCTATAATCACCCGCGTCTGAACGCGGCGATGAAGGCGCAGATCGACCATGTGTCGCATGTGATGTTCGGCGGCATCACCCACCCTTCCGCCGTGGCGCTGTGCCGCAAGCTGGTGGCGATGACGCCTGAGGCGCTGGAGTGCGTGTTTCTGGCAGATTCCGGCTCGGTGGCGGTGGAAGTGGCGATGAAAATGGCGCTGCAATACTGGCAGGCTAAAGGCGAGCCGCGTCAGCGGTTTCTGACTTTCCGTAACGGCTATCACGGCGATACTTTCGGCGCGATGTCGGTGTGCGATCCGGATAACTCGATGCACAGCCTGTGGCAGGGGTATCTGCCGCAGCATCTGTTCGCCCCGGCCCCGCAAAGCCGTTTCGATGGCGAGTGGGATGAGCACGATATGGTGGCCTTTGCCCGCCTGATGGCCGCACATCGCCATGAAATCGCGGCGGTGATCCTTGAACCTATCGTGCAGGGCGCGGGCGGGATGCGGATGTATCATCCTGAGTGGCTGCGACGTATCCGCAAGATGTGTGACCGGGAGGGCATTCTGCTGATCGCCGATGAGATCGCCACCGGCTTTGGCCGCACCGGTAAACTGTTCGCCTGTGAACATGCGGGCATCACCGCCGATATTCTTTGCCTCGGAAAAGCATTAACCGGCGGCACCATGACGCTCTCCGCTGCCCTGACCACCCGTACAGTCGCCGAAACCATCAGCAACGGCGACGCGGGCTGCTTTATGCACGGTCCCACCTTTATGGGCAATCCGCTGGCCTGCGCGGTGGCAACGGAAAGTCTGGCGCTGCTGGAGGAAAATCACTGGCAGGCGCAGGTGGCGGCGATTGAGGCGCAGTTGAAGCGAGAACTGGCTCCCGCCCGTGAGACCGCACTGGTCGCCGATGTGCGCGTGCTGGGGGCGATTGGCGTGGTGGAAACCACCCGTCCAGTGAATATGGCGGCGCTACAGCGCTTTTTCGTCGGGCAAAACGTGTGGATCCGGCCTTTTGGCAAGCTTATCTACCTGATGCCGCCCTATCCAATTAAACCGGAGCAGCTGTCGCGTCTGACGCGTGCGATCAATCTGGCGGTGCAGGATGAAACACTTTTTAGTGAATAAGGTACTGCGATGCTCGCCCGCTCGGGCTACACTCCTGTGATCGACCGTGGATTAACCTGAAGGAGATGTATATGAAGTTAATCAGTAAAGACTTCCAGGATGGTGACAAATTACATAATCGCTATGTCTTTAACGGCATGGGCTATGAAGGGGATAATATTTCCCCCCATCTCGCCTGGGATGACGTTCCGGCGGGAACCAAAAGTTTCGTCGTCACCTGCTACGATCCCGATGCCCCGACGGGTTCCGGCTGGTGGCACTGGGTAGTCGCCAATATTCCGGCGGATACGCGCGTGCTGCCGCAGGGTTCCGGCTCCGATCTGGTTCCTCTGCCGGAAGGCGCGATTCAGACCCGTACCGACTTTGGCAAGACGGGCTACAATGGTGCCGCGCCGCCGAAGGGTGAATCGCATCGCTATATCTTCACCGTTCATGCGCTGAACGTTGAACGTATTGAGGTCGATGAAGGTGCCAGCGGGGCGATGGTGGGTTTTAACGTTCACTTTCATACCCTCGGCAGCGCGTCGCTGACGACGTGGTATATCTGATCTTCCGATATGAACGGTGAAAAAAGCGGCGACTGGCTTGATTTCCGTCGTGAGGCTGAAAGCGGCATTGAAAGCGTGAGCGCTCATTTCACCGGCCACGCCTACGATCCGCACGACCACGATGAGGTGCTGGTGGGTTTTACCCAGCAGGGCGTGCAGCGCTTTCGCTGCCATCGTGCACTTCATACCAGCAGCCCAGGCCGCGCCATTCTGATTGAACCGGGCGCAGTTCATGATGGACACGCCCCGGACACCGACGGCTTCACCTACTCCATGCTTTATCTGCCACAAGCCTGGGTTTCGACCCAGCTTGCACAGCGTGGGCTGGCCGATATCTCCCTGATCGAGGCGGCCTTTCGCCATACCCTCACTGACGATGTCACGCTTTTCTGCGCCATCCAGCAGACCTTTTTCGCCTTTCATCATCAGGAGGGCAAACTGGCGCGCGATCAGAGCATGGATCGGCTTCTCAGTTTACTCACCCGCCATATCAAGGTGGCTTCCCCCTCGCAAAAGAGCGATACGCTACTGCACATGCAGCGGATCCGGGAGATTTTGCATGAGCGAATGGCGGAAGATATTGGCCTTGATGAATTATCCCGCCTCGCGGGTATCGATCGTTTTCGCCTCAGCCGGCAGTTTTCCAAAGCCTTTGGTCAAACGCCACACGCGTATCTTGTCAGGCTGCGTCTGCGCAGTGCCAGAGCGTTACTGGCGCATGGACAAGAGCCTGCACAGGTCGCGGCTCAGGTAGGTTTTGCCGATCAAAGCCATCTGGGAAGATGGTTCCAGCGCGCGTACCGGATGTCCCCCGCCGCCTTTCAGCAACAGTGCACAAACGTTCTATCCCGCTGACACGCTTTCTTTGATGATGAGCTTTTCAGTGCTGATGGAGAAGAAATACGCATGTTTGACACAAAAATTGCCCTGGTGGTACGCGACGACCTCGAGAGCTGGCAGCGGCTGAACGTTGTTGCTTTTCTGGCAACCGGTATTGTTTCTGCCGCGCCTGAGGTCCTCGGCGAGAACTACATCGATGCCGTGGGCCGTCACTATTCACGCATTTCGGGCCAGCCAATGCTGATTTTTGCCGGTGGGCTTGACGATCTCCGGCGTACGCATCGCAAAGGTCTTGAGCGCGAATTGACGATAGTGCCTTACGTGCAGGCGATGTTCGCCACGGGCAACGATGCGGATAACCGCGCGGTATTCCTGCAGGAAGATGCCGATGCGATGAATCTGGTCGGCCTCGCGCTGCGCGGCCCGAAAAAGGCCGTCGATAAGGTGATTAAAGGCCTGTCGCTACACCCCTGATTTTGCACCTTCTTTCGGCGGGGATCCCCCGCCTTTGTAAATCAACACGTTTCGTTGTGTCTTTTGCGTAATTTGGCTTCCCGTTTCGCTCAACTTAGTATAAAACAGCAGGCTTTAAAGACCCTTTAACGATTAAAAGTCTGGAGCATCCTCTTGAACACATTTTCGGTTTCTCGCCTGACTCTGACACTGCTTGTGGGCGCGACGCTGACCGCCTGTAGTTCAACCCCCGCCGATCAACAGCCGTCCTCCCAGGCTGCGCCCGGCACTACAGCGCGTCCCATCCTGACGGCCGGGGAAGCCAAAAACTTCACCGCAGATCACTATTTCCTGTCCCTGAATCCGAACGCCGCGCCGTGGAAACCTTCGGCGATCACTCTTCCCGCACAGCCCGACTTTGTGGTGGGACCAGCCGGAACGGCAGGCGTGACGCATACCACGATTCAGGCAGCCGTGGACGCGGCAATCGCGCGTCATACCGGCCAGCGTCAATACATCGCCATCATGCCAGGCGAGTATGAAGGCACCGTCTATGTGCCCATCGCTTCCGGCAGCCTGACCCTGTACGGCACAGGCGATAAAGCCATCGACGTGAAAATCAGCGCCGCGATTGATTCCGAAATCGATCCGACAAGCTGGCGTCGACTGGTCAACCCGGCAGGCAAATATATGCCGGGTAAACCGGCATGGTATATGTTTGACAAATGCCAGAGCAAACGTGCAGCCACCGTTGGCGTAATGTGCTCCGCGGTCGTATGGTCGCAGAATAATGGCCTGCAATTACAGAACCTGACTATCGAAAACAATCTTGGCGACAGCGTTGACGCTGGCACCCATCAGGCCGTTGCCCTGCGCAGCGATGGCGATCAGGTACAGATTAACAACGTCAACATTCTGGGTCGTCAGAACACCTTTTTTGTGACCAACAGCGGCGTGCAGAACGTGCTGCAAAACGATCGCCAGACCCGCACGCTGGTCACGAATAGCTATGTTGAAGGCGATGTTGATCTGGTGTCCGGTCGCGGCGCGGTCGTATTTGATAACACCGACTTCCGCATCGTTAACTCCCGCACCCAGCAGGAAGGCTACGTATTCGCCCCGGCAACGTTGTCCAACGTCTATTATGGTTTCCTGGCGACCAACAGCCGCTTCACCGCCGCCGGTGATGGCGTGGCGCAGCTCGGCCGCTCGCTGGATGTCGACGGTAACGTCAACGGCCAGGTGGTGATCCGCGACAGCGTCATTAACCAGGGCTTTAATATGGAAAAACCGTGGGCCGATGCCGCGATGTCTAAACGTCCATTCAGCGGGAATACCGGTGCGCAGGATGAGAAAGGCGAAATCCAGCGTGACCTGAACGATACCCAATTCAACCGCATGTGGGAATTTAATAACCGCGGCGTGGGTAGCCAGGTTGTTGCGCAGGCGAAGTAGTAAAATCTGTACAGCAAAAAGGGGGAATAAATCCCCCTTTGACTGCTGACAAACGTTATACCGTGGAATTATGCCTGGCGGCGCTTCGCTTGCACAGGCCTACGGGTTACGCATAACTTATTGATGTTGATGGTTTTGTAGGCCGGGTAAGGCGAAGCCGTCACCCGGCAAAAGTGCACACAATAGCAAAACCAGATCTGTCATTAACGTCAAACCTCGCGCTCGCGAGGTTTTTTGTCTGTCAGTAAGCGTTAATCACCACCCACATCGGCCCCTGTCCTACCGCGTAGCGGCCTTTCTCTTCCAGTAGTCCCTGCTTGCCCTGAATTTCATACAGGGCAATATGATGAGACTTCTGCCCGGCGGCAACGAGATACTGATTACTATGATCAACGTTAAAGCCGCGCGGCTGCGTTTCAGTCGGCTGATGACCTTCAACCGCCAGCACGCTGCCATCTTCGGAGACGCTGAAAATGGTGATGGTGCTTGAGGTGCGGTCACAGGTGTACAGATGGCGACCATCCGGCGTGATATGGATATCCGCCGCCCAGCGGGTATCGGTAAAATCGGCAGGCATCATATCCAGCGTCTGAATACACTCTATCTGCTCGTGGGCGTTGCTAAGCTCCCAGACATCGACCGAACTGTTCAGCTCGTTCACGCAATAGGCGTACTGGTGGTTCGGATGGAACGCCATATGACGCGGCCCTGCGCCTTCCACCGTTTTAACATCTTCCGGCGTTTGCGCGACCAGTTTACCGTCGTCACTAAGGGAAAACAGGCAGATACGATCCTGTTTCAGCGCTGGCACCCACAGCGTGCGGTTGTCCGGAGAGATATTCGCTGAATGGCAACCTTCCAGCCCTTCCACTACGTCGACCGTTTCGACCGGCAACCCCTCCTGCAAACGTACTACGCCGACGCTGCCCGCATTGTAGGAGGCACTGAAAATAAAGCGTCCGCTATGATCGGTAGAGATATGGGTCGGGCTGCCCGGTAACGGCGCTTCTGCCGCGAAAGTGAGGGCACCGTTGTCCGGCGCAATACGATACGCCAGCACGCGGAACTCGGGACGCACGCCAACATAGAGGTAGCGTTTATCCGGGCTGACCACCATCGGCTGCACCTGACCCGGCACGTCGACGACCTGAACCAGGGTCAGCGAACCTTCTGGATTAAGGCTCCAGACATGGATCTGCTGGCTTTCCGGGCTGGCGGTATAAACGGTTTGTTTCATGAATACTCCTTTCCTTACAACAGAGTGGAAGTAAATAACCAGGATAGTCTTTTTTGACCGTAAATGCTGAATTTATTTGTCCTGTCTGCACTGCGGTGTACCATCGCACAACGCTATTATATTAACTCTGTGACAGGAAAAACGAATGACCACGCGCGTTATCGCCCTGGATTTAGACGGCACCCTGCTGACCCCGCAAAAAACTTTTCTCCCTTCATCCGTTGAAGCCCTTATGCGTGCCAAAGCGGCAGGCTATCAACTGATTATTGTCACCGGGCGACATCACGTTGCTATTCATCCTTTTTATCAGGCACTGGCGTTAGATACACCTGCTATCTGCTGTAATGGCACCTATTTGTATGATTATCATGCAAAAAAAGTCCTGACCGCCGATCCGATGCCAGTCCCTAAAGCGCTGCAACTAATTGAAATGCTGAATGACTACAATATCCACGGACTGATGTATGTGGATGACGCCATGCTATATGAACGCCCAACCGGGCACGTGATCCGGATGAGCAAATGGGCGCAAACCCTGCCGGAAGCGCAACGTCCTGTCTTCACGCAGGTTGATTCACTGAGCCAGGCGGCGCAGGACGTCAACGCGGTGTGGAAATTTGCCCTGACGGACGAGAACATTAGCAAGCTTCAGGACTTTGCCCTTAACGTGGGCGAGACGCTGGCGCTGGAGTGCGAATGGTCGTGGCAGGATCAGGTCGATGTGGCGCGGCACGGCAACAGCAAAGGCAAGCGTCTGACGCAGTGGGTTGAGTCGCAGGGCTGGTCCATGCAGGACGTGGTAGCCTTTGGCGATAACCAGAACGACATTAGTATGCTGGAAGCCGCAGGCACTGGCGTAGCGATGGGTAATGCGGTTGAGGAAGTGAAAGCGCGAGCCAATGTGGTGATCGGCGAAAACACCGAAGACAGCATCGCGCAGTTTATCTACTCGCACCTGCTATGATCAGGCGGTTATCGACACGCTTTTGATTTGTGCGTACAGCCACAGGCCAGGTTTGATCCCCAGCTCATCCCTGGCCCACGGGCTGATCCGCGCCCACAGCGTGCGGCTGCCAATCTCCAGTTGCACTTCAACCTGACCGTTATCGTCCAGGCACTGCGCCACTTTCGCGCGCAGAATATTACGAATGCTGGTCTGCTGCGGTGGCTGGAGCACCAGCGACACGTCCGACGCCTGAATGCGTATTCGCAGCGCTGACTGGACCGGACGATCAATTTTATTCACCCACAGATGCTGATCGCCAAGTGCCAGTGCGGTCATCGCATAGTGCGGATGATGCTCCAGTATGCTGACCTTCAGGATGCTGCTCTGCTGATCCTGCGGCAACCAGGGATGCATCACGCTGCTGCCCCAGACCTCTTCCAGTGGGCCAAACGCTTTAACCAGTCCCCCTTCCAGCACCAGCACGTTATCTGCCAGGTGCAGAATTTCATCCAGCGAATGACTGACGTACAGCATCGGAATATTGATCTCCCGCGCCAGCCGTTGCAGATAAGGCAGCAGTTCGCGTTTGCGGGGAATATCCAGTGAGGCCAGCGGCTCATCAAGCAACAGCAGTTCCGGCGCAGTTAACAGCGCACGACCAATCGCTACCCGCTGCTTTTCACCGCCGGACAAGCTTCCCGGCAGGCGATCAAGTAGCGCCTCGATACCCAACAGCGCCACCAGCTTATCGAACTGCCCGGCCATGCTTTTTGCCATCCCGTAGCGTAAATTTCCGCGCACCTTATAGTGCGGGAACAGGCGGGCATCCTGAAAAACGTAGCCCACGCGGCGCTTATCCGGCGACAGAAAGAGGCGTTTATCCGCGTCGCTGAGCACCCGATTATTTAAAACAATACGTCCCTTTTCCGGACGCGTCAGACCGCTAATGGCGTTGATAAGCGACGTTTTACCCGCGCCGGAGACGCCGAAAATCGCCGTGATCCCGCTGGCAGGCAGCGTTTCGTTGATAGAGAGACAGTGGTTGCCGAGCGTCTGGGTAAAGTTAAGTTCCAGCATGGTTATTTCCCCGTCCGCGCGCGGCTTATCCGCGCCAGCCATTCAGAAATGAGCAGAGAAATCATCGCCAGCACGATGGAAATCACACACAGGCGGGCGGCGGCGCTTTCGCCACCGGGCATCTGGATCAGGGTATACATCGCTGAAGGAATGGTTCGCGTCTCGCCAGGGATGTTAGACACAAAAGTAATGGTCGCGCCAAATTCTCCCAGCGAACGGGCAAACGCCAGCACCGTACCGGCAATAATTCCCGGCAGCATCAGCGGCAGCGTGATGGTAAAGAAGACGCGAAAGCGGCCAGCGCCAAGGGTACAGGCTGCCTGCTCCAGTTTGACGTCCACCCCTTCCAGCGCCAGCCGGATGGCGCGCACCATCAGCGGGAAGGACATCACCGCCGCCGCCAGTACCGCACCGCGCCAGCTAAATGCCAGCGTGATGCCAAACCAGTCGTAGAGCCACGCGCCGATCGCCCCACGGCGGCCCATCGACACCAGCAGCAAATAGCCCACCACCACCGGCGGCAGCACCAGCGGTAGATGGAGCAGGCTATCCAGCAGCGCTTTGCCTGGAAAATGGCGTCTCACCAGCAACCAGGCGAAGAAGATCCCAAAAGGCAAACTGAAGATAACTGCCAGAGAAGAGACTTTGAGGCTCAGCAGCACGGCCTGCCATTCGGGATCGGTCAGTATCATTAGCGAGTAGTGAATCCGTAACGTTTAAAAATCGCAGACGCCTGCGGTCCTTTCAGATAGTCGTAAAACGCGCTGACGGTAGCGTTTTTATGCCCGTCGATAATTGCCAGCGGGTATTCCACTTTCTTGTGTGAATCTTCCGGGAAGGTACCGACCACTTTCACGCCCTTGCTGGCAACAGCATCGGAACCGTACACGATACCCAGCGGGGCTTCATTGCGTTCCACCAGTGCCAGCGCGCCGCGAACGTCTTCCGCCGGAGCCAGTTTCGGGGAAAGCGTCTCCCATGCACCTAATTTTTGCAGCGCTTCTTTGGCATAAATGCCCGCCGGAACGTGGTCCGGATCGCCAACGGCCAGACGGCCACCGTCTAACAGGCGTGTCCAGTCGGTTTTGGCGTCAATCGTTATCTTGTCCAGTTTGCTGGCTTTTGGCGCAACGGCGACCAGGCTGTTACCCAGCAGCGTTTCACGGCTGGACGTGTCGATAGCTTTTTTATCTACCGCATAGTCCATCCATTTCTGATCGGCAGAAATAAACAGATCCGCAGGGGCACCGGCTTCAATCTGCCGCGCCAGCGTGGACGAAGAGGCAAAAGAAGAGACCACTTCGACGTTTTTCTCTTTTTTGTATTCTTTAGCAATGTCCTGCATCGCATTGGTCAGCGACGCGGCGGCGAAAACGGTGATTTTACCTTCATCTGCCAGCGCATGTCCGGCGACGGTCAGTGTTAACGTTGCCCCTGCAAAAAAGCGTACCCATGTACGTGCCATCTTTAACTCCTGTGAGTGTCGTTATATATGCGATAATATAGCGACAAGCTCAGATTTTTCCCAGCGTTAATTGCTACCGTGCAATGGGTAGTCTATCGGCAATAAAGGAGAAAACTTAAGGGAGAAACGCCCGTTAAAAACGGGCGTTTGGGGAATCAGCGGCGTTGCTCAGAGCGGTCTTTGTGACCCACCCCGGAGAAAATGTTAAACACTTCACCGAGGCCGTAGATTAACCCCAGGATGACAGCCATCACCACCGGGACCATGATTACGGCAAAAACCAGACTTTTCAACAACTCTAACATGGTGAACTCCAGACATTGTGAATAAGTCTATTCTAACCGGATTTCGGTGAAAAGCACTGCCGATTTGTGCGGTGTGGTTGGCGTCCGCAGCCATTTACGTCACAATACGCTTTTTGCCAGGACATGGTTATGCAGGCTGAAATTCTTCTCACACTGAAACTCCAGCAGCGCCTTTTTGCCGATCCGCGCCGCATTACTCTGCTCAAGCATATCGCGCAAACCGGCTCTATTAGCCAGGGCGCAAAAGATGCGGGGATCAGCTATAAAAGCGCCTGGGATGCGATCAATGAAATGAATCAGCTCAGCGATCAGCCGCTGGTGGACAGAGCCACCGGCGGTAAAGGCGGCGGCGGTGCACTGCTCACCCGCTACGGTCAACGGCTGATTGAACTATACGATCTGCTGGCGCAGATCCAGCAAAAAGCGTTTGATGTGCTGAGTCTGGATGACGGCCTGCCGCTGAACAGCCTGCTGGCAGCGATCTCCCGCTTCTCGCTGCAAACCAGCGCCCGTAATCAGTGGTTCGGCACCGTCACCGGACGCGATCACGATCGGGTTCAGCAGCATGTGGACATCTTACTGGCGGATGGTGAGACCCGGATGAAAGTGGCGATTACTGCGCAGAGCGGCGAGCGTCTTGGGCTGGATGAAGGAAAGGAAGTGCTGGTGCTCCTGAAAGCGCCCTGGGTCAATATAACGCAGGATCGCGCCGAGGCGGCGGAAGCTGATAACCAGCTCACCGGTGTTATAAGCCATATTGAGCGTGGTGTGGAACAGTGCGAAGTGCTGATGACGCTCCCGGACGGTCAGATTCTTTGCGCTACTCTTCCTGTTGATCGCGCGGTCGGGCTTGAAGCCGGTAGCGAGGTGATCGCGTATTTCAATGCCGATCGGGTGATTATCGCCACGCTGTGTTGAATTATTGACAATCCGTCCAGGAAATCGTATCCCTGTTTAAAACACTGCAAAAAACGGGATACAGAATGTCATTGTTGCATATTTCGCAAGGCACGTTTCATCTGAGCGATACACGCGTTCTTACCATTCCTGAACTGACGCTAGGTACTGGTGAAAGCTGGGCCTTTGTCGGCACGAATGGCAGCGGTAAATCGGCCCTCGCCAGGGCACTCGCTGGCGAACTGCCACTGGGTAAAGGCACGCGAGAGAGTCGTTTTTCGCGCACAATCCGCCTTTCTTTTGAACAACTGCAAAAGCTGGTCAGCGATGAATGGCAGCGTAACAATACCGATCTGCTGAGTCCGGGCGAAGACGATACCGGGCGCACGACGGCAGACATTATTCAGGATGAGGTAAAAAATCCCGAACGCTGTGCACAGCTTGCCGCCCGGTTTGGTATCACATCGCTGCTTACCCGCCGTTTCAAATACCTTTCTACCGGGGAAACCCGTAAAACTCTGCTCTGCCAGGCGCTGATGTCCGAGCCGGATTTGCTGATCCTTGACGAGCCGTTTGACGGGCTGGACGTGGCATCGCGTGAACAGCTGGCTGCGCTGCTGGCGACGCTTAATGATCAGGGCTATACGATTGTGCTGGTCCTCAATCGCTTTGATGAGATCCCCGCTTTCGTGCGGCACGCTGGCGTACTGGCTGACTGCACGCTGATCGACACGGGCGAAAAAGAGACCTTATTGCAGCAGGCGCTGATCGGTCAGCTGGCGCACAGTGAACGTCTGGAAGGTATTATGCTGCCTGAACCTGACGAGCCGTCGGTGCGCCTGACGCTTGCCGCCAACGCCCCGCGTATTATTCTCAATGATGGCGTCGTCTCTTATGACGATCGCCCCATTCTCAATCATCTTAGCTGGACGGTAAACCCCGGCGAACACTGGCAAATCATCGGCCCTAACGGCGCAGGCAAATCGACGCTACTGAGTTTGATTACGGGCGACCATCCCCAGGGGTACAGCAACGATTTGACGCTATTCGGTCGTCGTCGCGGCAGCGGAGAAACCATCTGGGACATCAAAAAACATATCGGCTACGTCAGCAGCAGCCTGCATCTGGATTACCGCGTCAGTACCACCGTGCGTAACGTGATCCTCTCCGGCTATTTTGACTCGATCGGGATTTATCAGGCGGTGTCCGACCGGCAGCATAAACTGGTACAGCAGTGGCTGGATATCCTTGGCATGGATAATCGCACCGCCGACGCCCCTTTCCACAGTCTTTCCTGGGGACAACAGCGGCTGGCGCTGATTGCCCGCGCGCTGGTAAAACATCCGACGCTCTTGATCCTTGACGAGCCGCTTCAGGGACTCGATCCGCTTAACCGCCAGCTCGTTCGCCGCTTTGTCGATATTCTGATTGGTGAAGGCGAAACACAACTCCTGTTCGTTTCGCACCATGCGGAAGACGCGCCAGAATGCATCACCCACCGGTTAGCATTTGTGCCGGAGGGCGAAAGCTACCGTTACTCGCTGGACGCGCTTTAACGGAATACGCTGGCGAGCGCATCCGCCAGCGCGGACGGGTTTTCCCATGACATTGAGTGCCCTGCCTTTTCAATCGTCAGGACAGGAATACCCGACGCCCGTACCCTTTCCACATCGGTATCAGGCTCCGTCAGTTCACCCACGATAAGGGTATGCGGGCAGCGCAATGACTGAAATAGCGTCAGCCACGAAGGTGTTATGCCATCGACTAAACTCTTTGCTCCGCGCCATACCGCCCACGGGGCATTACTTTGCAGCGATCCTGCCCAGGCCGTTGTTTCAGCGGCTAACAGCGCAGCGTAGCCATCGCGCACAAACGCCTCTTCCGGCTGCGCGACAATCTGGCGACTAAACATCCCGCCGCCAGCCGAAAAGTTCGGTTCAGAGACCGCCAGCGCCAGAACGCGATCGATGATAAGCGTGGCGATTTCAATCGCAATACTGCCGCCCATACTGTGACCATATAAATAAAAACGCGGCAAATTAAGGTTACCCAGCAGTTCTATTATCGCCCGCGCCTGATCGCTGGTACGGTAGCTAAATGCCATCGGCCGTTCACTATAACCGCTTCCTGGTAAATCGATGAGGATTGCCGCTCGTCCGCCAAATTGTTCATCTGCGACGATGCGCGGGTATTCATAAGAGGAAGCACAGCCGAGTCCATGGATAAATACGACCGGATCGCCTTTTCCCGGTAGCGCCTGCCAGCGCACTTTGCCGCCCGCGACCGTCGAGTAAAACGTATTCATTTCTTGCTCCTTTTGTTTCAAAACATTTTAACACCGCCCATTTACGGTTTTCATTAATGACGGCAAGGGTAATTGGTGAGTGAAAACAACGATATTACGCAAAGCGATTTTAGGATTTATCATACCTTTATGTAACTTTTTGATTTTAAGGTTCTTTTGTCGCTTTACGCTGGCGTTGAATTTTAGTGTAAGCGATTCCACAAACTTATTCCATGTCACACTTTTCGCATCTTTGTTATGCTATCTTAATCACATATCATAAGCATGATGGAGCGAAAAATGAGAGTTCTGGTTACTGGTGGTAGCGGTTACATTGGGAGTCATACCTGTGTGCAACTGCTGCAAAACGGCCACGATGTCATCATTCTGGACAACCTGTGTAACAGCAAACGCAGCGTAATGCCGGTTATCGAACGTCTTAGCGGCAAACATCCGACCTTTGTCGAAGGCGATATCCGTAACGAAGCGCTGATGACGGAAATTTTGCACGATCACAATATTGATGCCGTGATCCACTTTGCCGGTCTGAAAGCGGTCGGTGAATCCGTGGCTAAGCCGCTGGAGTACTATGATAACAACGTTAACGGTACGCTGCGTCTGATTTCGGCCATGCGCTCAGCCAACGTTAAAAACTTCATTTTTAGCTCCTCTGCAACCGTCTATGGCGACCAGCCAAAAATCCCTTACGTTGAAAGCTTCCCGACCGGGACGCCGCAAAGCCCTTACGGCAAAAGCAAGCTGATGGTCGAGCAGATCCTTACCGACCTGCAAAAAGCCCAGCCGGACTGGAGCATCGCCCTGCTGCGTTACTTTAACCCGGTCGGCGCGCATCCGTCGGGCGATATGGGCGAAGATCCACAGGGTATCCCGAATAACCTGATGCCGTATATCGCGCAGGTTGCCGTGGGTCGCCGCGAATCGCTGGCCATCTTTGGTAACGACTACCCGACCGAAGACGGCACCGGCGTACGCGATTATATTCACGTCATGGACCTGGCCGATGGCCACGTCGCGGCAATGCAGAAACTGGCGGATAAACCTGGCGTACATATCTACAACCTGGGCGCAGGCGTGGGTAGCAGCGTGCTGGATGTGGTCAACGCCTTCAGCAAAGCCTGTGGTAAACCGGTCAATTACCATTTCGCCCCGCGTCGTGATGGCGATCTTCCGGCTTACTGGGCTGATGCCAGCAAGGCAGATAAAGAACTGGACTGGCGCGTTTCCCGCACCCTTGATCAAATGGCGCAGGACACCTGGCACTGGCAGTCTCGCCATCCGCAAGGTTATTCAGACTAAGGAACAGTGATGACACAATTTAACCCGGTCGATCACCCGCATCGCCGCTATAACCCGTTAACCGGGCAATGGGTCCTGGTTTCACCGCACCGTGCGAAGCGCCCCTGGCAAGGGGCGCAGGAAACGCCTTCGCAGCAAAAACTGCCTCAGCACGATCCGGACTGTTTTCTCTGCCCAGGCAATACCCGTGTTACCGGCGACAAGAACCCGGACTACAAAGGCACCTACGTTTTTACTAACGATTTTGCCGCGCTGATGACCGACACGCCTGACGCGCCGGAAAGCGACGATCCGCTGATGCGCTGTCAGAGCGCACGCGGCACCAGCCGGGTGATCTGCTTCTCACCCGACCACAGCAAAACGCTGCCGGAATTAACCGTCGACGCGCTGGCGGAAGTCGTTGAAACCTGGCAGCAGCAAACGGCGGAGCTGGGGAAAGAGTATCCCTGGGTACAGGTGTTTGAAAATAAAGGCGCGGCGATGGGCTGCTCCAACCCGCACCCGCACGGTCAGGTTTGGGCCAACAGCTTCCTGCCTAATGAAATCGAGCGTGAAGATCGCCTGCAAAAAAGTTACTTTGCCGAACAACACTCGCCGATGCTGGTCGACTATGTTCAGCGCGAACTGGCGGACGGCTGCCGCACCGTAGTGGAAACAGAGCACTGGCTGGCGGTGGTGCCCTACTGGGCCGCATGGCCGTTTGAAACGCTACTGCTGCCTAAGGCACATGTATTGCGGATCACTGATTTAACCGACGAGCAGCGTCAGGATCTGGCGCTGGCGCTGAAGAAACTCACCAGCCGCTACGACAATCTGTTCCAGTGCTCTTTCCCCTACTCAATGGGCTGGCACGGCGCACCGTTTAACGGCGAAGAAAATCAACACTGGCAGTTACACGCCCACTTTTATCCGCCGCTGCTGCGCTCTGCCACCGTGCGTAAGTTCATGGTTGGCTACGAAATGCTGGCGGAAACCCAGCGCGATCTTACCGCAGAACAAGCCGCCGAACGCCTGCGTGCGGTCAGCGACGTCCATTTTCGCGAATCCGGAGAATAACAATGAGTCTGAAAGAAAAAACACAGTCCCTGTTTGCTGAAAAATTCGGCTACCCTGCTACCCACGTCATTCAGGCACCGGGCCGCGTAAACCTGATTGGCGAGCACACCGACTATAACGATGGCTTTGTGCTGCCTTGCGCGATTGATTATCAGACGGTGATCAGCTGTGCGGCACGTACCGATCGTACCGTGCGGGTGATTGCGGCAGATTACGATAATCAGATTGACGAATTTTCGCTGGATGAGCCGATTGTGGCGCATGAAAATCAGCAGTGGTCCAACTATGTCCGCGGCGTGGTGAAACACCTTCAGCAGCGCAACGCCAGTTTTGGCGGCGCGGATTTGGTCATCAGCGGCGACGTTCCGCAGGGCGCGGGCCTCAGCTCCTCCGCCTCGCTGGAAGTGGCGGTCGGTACCGTCTTCCAGCAACTTTATCATCTGCCGCTGGACGGCGCGCAAATCGCCCTTAACGGTCAGGAAGCGGAAAACCAGTTCGTCGGCTGTAACTGCGGCATCATGGATCAGCTGATTTCTGCGCTGGGCAAAAAAGATCACGCCCTGCTGCTCGACTGTCGTTCACTTGGCACCAAAGCGGTTTCTATGCCAAAAGGCGTGGCGGTGGTTATTATTAACAGTAACTTCAAACGTACGCTGGTGGGCAGTGAATACAACACCCGCCGCGAACAGTGCGAAACCGGGGCGCGTTTCTTCCAGCAGCCTGCACTGCGCGATGTTAAGCTGGACGAATTTAACGCGGTGGCGAACGAGCTGGACCCTGTCGTTGCTAAACGCGTGCGTCACGTACTGACGGAAAACATTCGCACCGTCGAGGCCGCTGAGGCGCTGGAAAAAGGCGACCTGCAACGGATGGGCAAACTGATGGCCGAGTCTCACGCTTCCATGCGCGATGACTTTGAAATCACCGTGCCGCAGATCGACACGCTGGTGGAGATTGTGAAAGAGGTGATTGGCGACAAAGGCGGCGTACGTATGACCGGCGGCGGCTTCGGCGGTTGTATCGTCGCGCTAATCCCGGAAGATTTAGTCTCTGAGGTTAAAAAAGCGGTCGCCGAACAGTACGAAGCTAAAACCGGTATTAAAGAAACCTTCTACGTTTGTAAACCATCACAAGGAGCAGGTCTGTGCTAAGAAATACGCCCGCGAGCGCCCCTGATGGGCTGCCGTTTCGTTTGCTTACCCTGCGCAATAATGCAGGGCTGGTAGTGACCCTGATGGACTGGGGCGCAACGCTGCTTTCTGTACGCGTGCCACTCTCCGACGGCAGCGTGCGTGAAGCAATCCTCGGCTGCGCCGGTCCGGAACAGTATCCGCAGCATGAGGCTTTTTTCGGTGCCTCCGTCGGTCGCTACGCTAACCGCATCGCCGACAGCCGTTTTGAACTGGATGGTGAAGTCGTCAATGTCGTACCCAGCCAGGGCGTCAACCAGCTGCACGGCGGGCCGGAAGGCTTCGACAAGCGCCGCTGGAGCTATCAGAGCCTGAGCGATCACGAGGTCATTTTCTCACTGGAATCCGCTGACGGCGATCAGGGTTTTCCCGGCAACCTGAAAGCCACCGCGCGCTATACCTTAACCGACGATAACCGTATCGCCATCGAGTATCGCGCCACGGTAGACCAGCCCTGCCCGGTTAACATGACCAACCACGTCTACTTCAACCTCAACGGTGAACGCTCCGACGTGCGCAACCACAAGCTGCAAATTCTTGCCGACCAGTATCTGCCGGTGGATGAAGGCGGTATTCCGCGCCATGGCCTGAAAGAAGTAGCGAATACCAGCTTTGACTTCCGCTCGCCGAAGCGCATTGCCGACGACTTCTTAAGCGATGACGATCAGAAAAAGGTTAACGGCTACGATCACGCCTTTTTGCTTCAGGCAAAAGGTGATGTGAAAAGTGAAGCCGCGCATGTGTGGTCTGACGATGAAAGATTGCAGATGGCGGTGTTTACCTCCGCACCTGCGCTGCAATTCTATTCTGGCAACTTCCTCGAAGGCACCTCATCCCGTGAGCCAGGCACCTATGATGCCTGGCAGGGTCTGGCGCTGGAAAGCGAGTTTTTACCCGACTCGCCAAACCATCCGGAATGGCCGCAACCGAACTGTATTTTGCGGCCGGGTGAAGAGTACGTCAGCCTGACGGAATATCAGTTTATTCCTGCCTGAACCTGAGCCCTCTGAAAAGAGGGCTTTTTTTACCCGCTTTGCTGAAATTAACGCCGTTCAAAGACAAAATCATAACCACAAATTCACAAGCATCTTACACTCCCCCGCTATTTTCGCTATGGTTAGGGTTAAGCATTGCTGCTGACAGCGTCATAGCAATATAATGAGAATTATTATCGTTCAATAAAGCTTGAGGAGTAAGTGTATGGCTGTAACTAAGCTGGTACTGGTTCGTCACGGTGAAAGTCAGTGGAACAACGAAAACCGCTTTACCGGTTGGTACGACGTTGATCTGTCCGAGAAAGGCGTATCTGAAGCCAAAGCGGCGGGCAAGCTGCTGAAGGAAGAAGGCTATAGCTTCGATTTTGCTTACACCTCCGTGCTGAAACGCGCAATCCACACCCTGTGGAACATTCTGGATGGTCTGGATCAGGCGTGGCTGCCGGTGGAGAAATCCTGGAAGCTGAACGAACGTCACTACGGTGCGCTACAGGGTCTGAACAAAGCCGAAACCGCAGAAAAATACGGTGACGAGCAGGTTAAACAGTGGCGTCGTGGTTTTGCCGTGACCCCGCCTGCACTGACCAAAGAAGATGAGCGTTTCCCGGGCCACGATCCGCGTTACGCTTCCCTGACCGAGCAGGAACTGCCGCTGACAGAAAGCCTGGCGCTGACTATCGATCGCGTGATCCCTTACTGGAATGAAAGCATTCTGCCGCGCCTGAAAAGCGGCGAGCGCGTGATCATCGCCGCTCACGGTAACTCCCTGCGCGCGCTGGTCAAATACCTCGACAATATGGGCGAAGACGAAATTCTTGAACTGAACATCCCGACCGGCGTACCGCTGGTGTATGAATTCGACGAGAACTTCAAGCCGATCAAACATTACTATCTGGGTAATGCTGACGAGATCGCGGCCAAAGCGGCAGCGGTAGCGAATCAGGGCAAAGCGAAGTAATAAAAAGCCCGGTTAGCATTATCAGGCTAACCGGGCATAAGAACAGAGTAAAGCCGGACGATCCCGTCCGGCTTTTTTATGCTTAACCGCGACGCGCTTTCACCGCGTTCGCCAGCTGGCGCAGTAGCGTATCGGTATCATCCCAGCCAATGCAGGCGTCGGTAATACTTTTGCCGTAGGCGAGCGGTTCACCACTCTCAAGGTTCTGATTACCTTCAACCAGATGACTTTCAATCATTACACCAATAATCGCTTTTTCACCGTTGGCAATCTGCTGACAAACATCTGCACCAACATCCATCTGTTTTTTAAACTGTTTGCTGGAATTAGCGTGGCTAAAATCGATCATGACCTGCGGCGCGAGACTGGCTTTTATCAATCCCTCTTTCACTTCCGCTACGTGCTGCGCACTGTAGTTCGGCGCTTTGCCGCCGCGCAGGATAATGTGGCAGTCGGCATTGCCGCTGGTGTTCACAATCGCGGAATGGCCCCATTTGGTGACCGACAGGAAACAGTGCGGTGCTCCGGCAGCATTGATGGCATCAATAGCCACTTTGATGGTGCCATCAGTACCATTTTTAAATCCTACCGGGCAGGAAAGCCCTGACGCCAGTTCACGGTGTACCTGAGATTCTGTGGTACGCGCGCCGATTGCGCCCCAGCTCATTAAATCCGCCAGGTATTGCGGGGTGATCATGTCGAGAAACTCACCCGCCGCAGGCAGACCGCTGTCGTTAATATCCAGCAACAGCTTACGGGCGATGCGCAGGCCATCATTGATCTGGTAGCTGCTGTCCATATGCGGATCGTTGATCAGCCCTTTCCAGCCGACGGTGGTGCGCGGTTTTTCAAAATAAACGCGCATCACGATTTCCAGTTCACCGCGCAATTCTTCCCGCAGCGTAAGCAGACGCGAGGCGTATTCCTTGGCAGCAGCAGGATCATGAATGGAGCATGGACCAATCACCACCAGCAGGCGGTCATCATTACTCTTGAGGATTTTATGAATCGCTTTGCGGGCGTGCGCGACGGTGTTGGCTGCGTTCTCAGTAGCGGGGAATTTTTCCAGCAGTGCAACAGGAGGCAATAACTCGTTAATCTCTTTAATACGTAAATCGTCGTTCTGATAATTCATCTTCTTTCCAGCCGTGCCATACTTATGAATGTGTTTGCAATCCCTTCAATCTATATCGTCAGCCCGGTACTGTAAACGGGCTTTTACAGTTCGGGCAGAATATTCCTGGAATTAGCGAAAAAAACACCAGAAAGTAGCGCAGAACGAGATCTAATCTACACTTTTTAAATGTAACTACTGAGATTGTTTTTAATTACCAGATTCTATGCTGACGGAAATATTTGTCACAGGATCTTTTACTACTGAGCAGACGATTTTCATAACGGTATTGTTGGATGATGTTATCCGACACAACGATGAGAACAGGAGCAGCATGATGAAAACGACTAAACTGGCTACAATTTTTCTGGCAGCAACCCTCTCAATGACCAGCGGCGCAGTCTTTGCTGCAAGCAGCCAATCGAATAATGGTACGGCTAACTCTTCCGCCGACGCGGGTCAGGTAGAGCCGGGCGCGAAAGAGAACGTGGCACCGAATAATGTTGATAACAGTAAAATCAACACCGGTAACACTAATACTAATTCGACTGGCACTACTGGTACCAGTTCTACGGGCACTACTTCTACAGGCACCATGCTGCATTCGGATAGCTCAACCACCGACGCTGATGGCATGAGCAAAGAAGACATCCATAAAAACACCATGTGTAAAGATGGTCGTTGCCCGGATATTAACAAAAAAGTGGAAACTGGCGACGGCGTGAATAATGACGTCGACACCAAAACTGACGGTACTACCCATTAATACGGCGTAATACCGGCACGACAACGGAGAGCTTCGGCTCTCCTTTTTTATGCACAATCGCCAGAGATGCCGATATGATGTAATGCATAGATAATTCTAAACGTTGCAGGACAATGTTATGGCGCACTCGCATTCCCATCTGCCCGAAGACAGCAACGCCCGGCGTCTGCTGTTGGCTTTTGGCGTTACCGCTGGCTTTATGGTTATTGAGGTGGTGGGTGGGCTGATTGCTCACTCCCTGGCCCTTCTCGCCGACGCAGGACATATGTTGACAGACGCCGCTGCCCTGCTGTTTGCCTTTCTGGCGGTACAATTTTCCCGGCGGCCACCCAATGCCCGTCACACCTTTGGCTGGCTGCGCCTGACGACCCTCGCTGCGTTTGTTAATGCCATTGCACTGGTCGCGATCACCGTTCTTATTGTCTGGGAAGCCATCCAGCGTTTTTATCATCCCCGTGCGGTTGCGGGCACCACCATGCTGGTGATTGCCATTGCTGGATTAGTGGCAAATATACTGGCCTTCTGGATCCTGCATCGCGGTAGCGAAGATAAAAATCTTAATGTGCGCGCCGCCATGCTGCATGTCCTCGGCGATCTGCTGGGTTCGGTGGGTGCGATTGCCGCGGCAATCGTGATAATGACGACAGGATGGATGCCAATCGACCCGATTCTTTCCGTACTGGTCTCGTGTCTGGTGTTGCGTAGCGCCTGGCGATTGCTTAAAGAAAGCGTGAATGAATTACTTGAAGGCGCACCGGTGACGCTGGATATTCCGGCGCTAAAGAAGAAGTTACGTCGCGAGATCCCGGAAGTGCGCGATGTTCACCATGTACACGTCTGGCTGGTCGGTGAAAAGCCGCTGATGACGTTACATGTTCAGGTGATCCCTCCGCACGATCATGACGCGCTGCTGGAGCGCATCCATCATTTCCTTGAGCACCATTATCAGATCGCCCATGCGACCGTGCAGATGGAGTATCAGCCTTGCAGCGGGCCGGAATGCCACCTCAACGAGGTGCACGCCGGCCATGCTCATCATCATCACCATTAATGGGAAAGGGCGTGTGAGCCTCTCTCACGCGCGCTGTTTATCCACATCCGCGTACCGTTCAGGGCGATGAAGGTCAGAATAAGATATTCCAGCGACATCGCATAAACGCCCTGGAGCGCAAAGATAACCACGCTTATCACGTTAATGATCACCCACAGGATCCAGTTCTCGACGTACTTTCGCGTCATCAGGATCATGGCCACAATCGACAATACCATCATGCAGGAATCCCAGAAGGGGAACGCATCCGGCTGCAACTCAGGCATGGCAACATTCAGCCCCAGCGCCGACATGATATTCACTGCCACCCGCGTCAGGAAAGCAAACACCGGGTTAATAAAGAGGGTCATCAAGGCGATGGCGACCACGCAGATGGCAAGCCACAATATCGCTTTTGGCATTGGCAACCAGCGTATTTGCAGCGCAGCCTCGTTATGGCTGGTCTGCCTCGACCAGGCGTACCAGCCGTAAATGTTGGCGGCAAAGAAGAAGACTTGCAGCAATAGGCTGGCATAAAGCTGGATCTGAAAAAAGATAATCGCAAACAGCGTGACGTTAATCAGACCGAAAAAGTAGTTAATAATTTTTTCCAGGCTGGCGAGCCAGATACAGAGCAGTCCCGCAATGGTGCCAATCGCCTCAATCCATGAGAGATCGTAGCCACCGGTACCAAACGGAATATGAACCAGAATGTTTTGTGTACTCAAAAAATCCATCTTTTCCCCAGAGCGTAGTCACGCGTTGATATTGTTATGGACGTAGTGTAGCTGCAAAATCAAGCATACGGTTAAGCGGGATCATGGCACCTTCTCGCAGCCGCGCGTCAACGTGGATTTCGTGGCTTACACCACCTGTCTCCAGCCCTTCAGCGATGGCCTTCAGGCCGTTCATTGCCATCCACGGACAATGGGCACAGCTGCGACAGGTCGCGCCCTCACCTGCCGTCGGCGCTTCGAGCAATACTTTATCGGGTACCGCCTGTTGCATCTTCCAGAAAATCCCGCGATCGGTGGCAACAATAAGCTGCGGGTGAGGCAACGTTTTTGCCGCGTTGATTAACTGGCTGGTGGATCCTACGGCATCCGCCAGATCGACAATGGCCTGCGGCGATTCAGGATGTACCAGCACGGCAGCATCGGGATAAAGCCCTTTCATACGAATCAGGGACTGCGTTTTAAATTCGTCATGAACAATGCACGCACCCTGCCAGCACAGTACGTCCGCCCCGGTTTGTTTTTGCACATAATGGCCCAGATGTCGATCCGGAGCCCAGATGATTTTTTCACCTAAGCTATCAAGGTGCTCAATCAATTCGACAGCAATGCTGGAGGTGACCACCCAGTCAGCTCGTGCTTTTACCGCCGCAGAGGTATTGGCATACACCACCACCGTGCGGTCCGGATGGGCATCACAAAAGGCGCTGAATTCCTCAATCGGGCAGCCGAGATCCAGTGAGCACTCTGCCTGAAGCGTCGGCATAAGAATGGTCTTCTCCGGGCTGAGAATTTTCGCCGTTTCGCCCATAAAACGAACGCCCGCAACCAGCAGCGTGGAGGCCGGATGTCTGGCACCGAATCTTGCCATCTCAAGAGAATCAGAGATACACCCGCCGGTCTCCTCCGCCAGTTGCTGAATTTCCGGATCGGTGTAATAGTGCGCCACCATTACCGCATCGCGCTCTTTTAGCAGGCGCGTGATCTTCTCACGGTAAAAGTGCTTTTCATCCCCACTAAGCGGAGCGGGCTTTGGCGGAAACGGGTAAATGGCGTTTTGCGGTTCAAAAAGGGTGCTCATGGGCTTCTCGTTTTATGGGCTTAACGTAAAACCTGCCTTTTTCGCTTCTAAAAGCACTGGCAGGCATTATCGTTTTATATACTAAACAAGATAGCCGATAGCAAAGGGAATGTCATCGGGAACACGTATTTTTATACAGTCGATGGTTTTGTGGAATGGAGAAGAAGATTTACAGAATTTAAAGATAAACCTACAGCGGTTTTAGATAACAGTAAAGGCAAGATAAACGCGTTGAGATGGTGGGTCGTGCAGGATGACTCGGCTTCGCCTCGCCCTTCGGGCCGTTGCTGACGCAACGTTATCCTTCACGTTTTAGTTCGCGTTCTGTCTTAACGAATGGTGGGTCGTGCAGGATTCGAACCTGCGACCAATTGATTAAAAGTCAACTGCTCTACCAACTGAGCTAACGACCCCTTGGGGGATTTTACTGCTGTAATCATTCAGGATGGTGGGTCGTGCAGGATGACTCGGCTACGCCTCGCCCTACGGGCCGTTGCTGTCGCAACGTTATCCTTCACGTTCTCTACCAGTAACCACCGATAAGGATGGTGGGTCGTGCAGGATTCGAACCTGCGACCAATTGATTAAAAGTCAACTGCTCTACCAACTGAGCTAACGACCCATTTGGGTGTTGCCTGAAAGATTTTTACTCGGGCCAGTCTACATCTGAGTTTGATGCTAGATTGGTGGGTCGTGCAGGATGACTCGGCTTCGCCTCGCCCTTCGGGCCGTTGCTGACGCAACGTTATCCTTCACGTCTAACATCTGAGTTTGATATTAGATTGGTGGGTCGTGCAGGATTCGAACCTGCGACCAATTGATTAAAAGTCAACTGCTCTACCAACTGAGCTAACGACCCGAGTGGTGGGTGATGACGGGATCGAACCGCCGACCCCCTCCTTGTAAGGGAGGTGCTCTCCCAGCTGAGCTAATCACCCGATACTGCGCTGGATACTTCTTAGCGATTGGTGGGTCGTGCAGGATGACTCGGCTTCGCCTCGCCCTACGGGCCGTTGCTGTCGCAACGTTATCCTTCACGCTTTACTTTCGCATTCTGTCTTAGCAATTGGTGGGTCGTGCAGGATTCGAACCTGCGACCAATTGATTAAAAGTCAACTGCTCTACCAACTGAGCTAACGACCCACTTTACACCGCTTTTTTGCTGCTTCAGGCTTGTTTAATATCCCGTGGCAACGGCGGCATATATTACTGATTTAAGAATTGAGCGCAACAAAAATTTTGAGGAAGATCACTTAACTGCTTACGATTCATGCGGCAAGACCAGAAATAGAGCGCTTTCTGGTCATGCGCTAATCATTACAAACCGGAGAGACGTTTTTGCGCCTGTTTGGCACCATCGGTGCCGGGGTATTTGTTGATCACCTGCTGATAAACCGCTTTGGCCTTTGCCGTATCGCCTTTATCCTGCATGATGACCCCGACCTTGAACATCGCATCAGCCGCTTTTGGTGATTTCGGGTAATTTTTTACCACGCTGGCAAAATAGTACGCCGCATCATCCTTTTTCCCCTTGTTGTAATTCAACTGACCCAGCCAGTAGTTAGCATTGGGTTGGTAAGTTGAATCCGGGTACTTCTTGACGAAGTTTTGAAACGCCGTGAGCGCATCGTCCTGGCGCGATTTGTCCTGCACCAGCGCGATAGCCGCATTGTAATCGGTATTCGCATCACCGCTCTGCACCGGTGCGCCAGAGGTGGCAGCACCAGCGTCAGGTGACGCGGCCCCATTCTGATCGCCCGTCGCTGGCTGCGCGGCTGAGCCACCGCCACTGCTTAGGCTATCCATCTGCAACAGGATCTGCTTTTGTCGCTCAACCACCTGGTTAAGCTGATACTGATTTTCCTGAATCTGACCGCGCAGGGTATCGATGTCGGACTGATTATCAGTAAGCTGCTGCTGGAGCTGAGTTAAAAGCTGGCTGTGAGCATTTGAAATACGCTCAAGTTGAGTGACGCGGTCTTCGACCGAGCCGGAGCCGACACTACTGATTGGTGCCTGAGCAAAAGCGGCCCAGGGGGCCGCTATTCCAACCAGTAACGACAGACTCAACAGATGATGTCTGAAGTTACTGCTCATGCCATTCTCTTAGTAAACCAGTACGGCACGACGGTTTTTGGCATAGGCCGATTCGTCGTGACCCAGTACTGCGGGTTTTTCTTTACCGTAAGAAACGATGGAGATCTGATCAGCAGAAACGCCTTTACCCTGTAGGTACATTTTAACGGCGTTAGCACGACGTTCACCCAGGGAGATGTTGTACTCAGGAGTACCACGTTCGTCCGCATGACCTTCTACGGTGACTTTGTAAGACGGGTTGCTACGCAGGAAGTTAGCGTGCGCGTCCAGCATTGCAGCGAAGTCAGAACGGATATCGTACTTGTCCAGATCGAAGTAAACGATATTGTTCTGTTGCAGCTGTTGCATTTGCAGACGAGCTTGCTCTTCAGAAGAGGCATTACCGCTGCCGTTAGCATCCATACCAGTGCCGGCACCGTTCAGCATGCCGCCTTCGCTACCGTCATTGCTGGCATTTTTGTTGGACGAACACGCTGCGATTGCCATAACAGGCAGGGCAATCATCAGGCCCTTCAGCACTTTGTTCAGTTGCATTTCTTTAATTCCTTTAGTAATCAATTAATTATTATCACAGATACGGCGACCAGGCAGGGAATTTAACCTGACCATCAGTTGCCGGAAGACGCGCTTTGAAACGCCCATCTGTTGAAACCAGATTCAGCACAGATCCCATCCCCTGAGAAGAGCTGTAGATTACCATAGTGCCGTTAGGTGCCAGACTTGGCGTTTCGTCCAGGAACGTTGACGACAGAACCTGTACGCCACCCGCTACCAGATCTTGTTTGGCAATGTGTTGCTGCCCACCATCGGAGCTTACCATTACCATAAATTTACCATCGGTGCTTACATCAGCATCCTGGTTTTGTGAACCCTGCCAGCTAATACGCTGAGCCGCGCCGCCGTTAACGTTCACTTTGTAAACCTGCGGACGACCCGCCTGGTCAGAGGTGAATGCCAGGTTCTGACTGTCCGGGAACCAGGTCGGTTCAGTGTTATTGCTGCGACCATCGGTGACCTGGCGGATCTGGCCAGAACCGATATCCATCACGTACAGATTCAGACTACCGGTTTTCGACAGAGCGAAAGCCAGTTTGCTACCATCCGGTGAGAATGCCGGCGCACCGTTATGACGCGGGAAGGAAGCGACCTGACGCACAGCGCCGTTAGCCAGCGTCTGAATAACCAGCGCGGAACGACCGCTTTCGAAGGTAACGTAAGCCAGTTTATCGCCTTTCGGAGACCAGGCCGGAGACATCAGCGGCTGCGGCGAACGGTGAACCACAAACTGATTGTAACCATCGTAGTCAGAGACGCGCAGTTCATACGGGAACTGACCGCCGTTGGTCTGCACTACGTAAGCAATACGAGTACGGAATGCGCCCTTGATACCGGTCAGCTTTTCAAATACTTCGTCGCTGGCGGTGTGGCCTGCATAACGCAGCCACTGCTTGTTCACTTTGTAGGTGTTTTGCGCCAGCACGCTACCCGCAGCCGCGCCGGTATCGACGAGCTGATAAGATACGCTGTAGCTACCGTCAGGATTAGGTGAAACCTTACCGACAACGACGGCATCAATGCCCAGCGCCGACCATGCCGCTGGCTGAACTTCCTGCGCCGTGCCCGGCTGCTGTGGCAGCTTGGCGCGATCTAACGGGTTAAATTTCCCGCTGTTACGCAGGTCCGCACCGACAATGCCGCCAATGTCTTCAGGCGCGGCACCCGGCCCCGCCCACTGGAATGGCACAACGCCAATCGGGCGTGCTGAGTCCACCCCCTGGGTGATCTCAATACGTACTTCCGCGTGCAGCACAGCTGCCCACAGCATCAGAAAACCAAATGCTACTCGTAATGCCTGCTTCATCATATCTCCCTTATCCAGGCGGAAAGCCCACGATAATTTAGCAGAATGTTAACAAACTAAAATGGACAAAACTACTTTCACCCTGCGACTAAACCTGGTCTATTTTTCCCTGTTTGCATAGGAAGAAATAGCTTAAGGTTTAAAATCCATTGGCGCATTTTTGAAAGTCTCATAAATCCCGTCACTCGGAGGTTTAGGGAATTTCGACATTCGATTGGTGGCTGCAAGCATAGCCTGACAAAATGCTGGATCTCCATCTTCTATCTTAGCATCAAGCAGCGTCCCATCTCTTGCCAGCCGGATACGCAAGGTACAGACTTTACCCTGATAACTGCTCCAGTCATGCAGGTAATTCTTAATTGCTGCCTGAACTTGCGAACCGTAATCATTAATTTCGCCTTGAGTAGGGCCATTTGCTTTATTATTACCCTGTCCTTGCGAGGAAGGATTACCCGATTTCGGTGCATTCTTACCGGAACTGAGATCGCCAAAGAGATCGTCTGCTTCAGCGGCGGCTTTGTCGGCGGCCGCTTTTGCCGCTGCTTTCTTATCGGCAGCCGCTTTCGCAGCCGCGGCTTTTTTATCGGCCGCAGCTTTATCCGCCGCAGCTTTATCCGCCGCAGCCTTGTCGGCGGCTTTCTTATCCGCCGCAGCTTTAGCGGCAGCCGCTTTTTTATCTGCGGCAGCTTTGTCGGCAGCCGCCTTATCCGCCGCTTTCTTCTCAGCGGCCGCTTTCTCAGCAGCGGCTTTTTTAGCCGCGTCAGCTTCCGCTTTCTTCTGCGCATCGGCCGCGGCTTTTGCAGCATCAGCCTGCTTCTTCGCATCGGCTGCGGCTTTGGTCGCTTCAGCTTCGGCCTGCTTCTTCGCGTCCGCAGCGGCTTTTTTGGCAGCTTCGGCCGCTTCTTTCGCCTGAGCATCGGCTTTCGCTTTTGCGATAGCTTCGGCTTTCGCCGCAGCTTCCTCAGCCTGCTTCTGCTGCTCTTTCGCTTGTTGCGCCCTGGCTTCTGCCTGCTTCTGCTCTTCTGCCTGCTCCCGTGCTTTTTCCTGGGCGGCCAGACGATCTTTCTCCAGCTTTTTCAGCTCTTCCTGTTTTGCCGCCTGCTGTTGACGCAGCTCTTCTTCCTGCTGCTGCTCCTGCTTTTTCCGCTGCTCCGCAGCACGCTTAGCGCTCGCATCCTGTGATTTAGTACGGTTATATTGCTCAACAACCGCGCCGGAATCGACCATCACGGCGTCGATAGAGGAGCCACCTCCCCCACCCGCAGAAGCTTCAATATGCTCGTCGAACGATCCCCAGATCAGTACCGCAATCAAAATGATATGCAGTACGACCGAGATGATGATCGCCCGTTTAAGCTTGTCGTTTTGTTCGGTTGCCTTTGACACTCTCGGTTCCCAAAAACAGTTTGCCCGCTACCCGTCGTATTAACGTCAGGAGTGTGCAGATGATCAAATAGGCTGCGTCATCAAACCAACCGATTTCACACCCGCAGTATGTAGCAGGTTCAGCGCTTTAATAATTTCATCATATGGCACGTCTTTCGCGCCACCAATTAAGAAGACCGCTTTCGGATTCGCAGTCAGGCGGCGCTGTGCTTCCGCGATCACCTGCTCCGGCGGCAACTGAGATTGCTTATCCTGCCCCACGTTGACGCTGTACTGTCCGATGCCGGAAACTTCAACGATCACAGGGGGTTCGTCATTCGAACTGACCGCCTGCGTTTCTGTCGCATCCGGGAGATCGACTTCAACACTCTGAGTAATGATCGGTGCCGTTGCCATAAAAATCAGCACCAGTACCAGTAACACGTCCAGTAACGGTACGATGTTGATCTCAGACTTCAGTTCGCGGCGACCTCTTCCACGTGCTTTAGCCATGATTTACCCCTTAGTGCTCTCGCTGCTGGTAAACGCCTGACGGTGCAGAATGGCGGTGAACTCTTCCATAAAGTTGTCGTAGTTAAGTTCAAGCTTGTTAACACGCTGGTTCAGACGGTTATAGGCCATGACCGCCGGGATGGCGGCAAACAGACCGATTGCCGTAGCGATCAACGCTTCTGCGATACCCGGCGCAACCATTTGCAGGGTTGCCTGTTTTACCGCGCCGAGGCCGATAAAGGCGTGCATGATCCCCCATACCGTGCCGAACAGGCCGATATATGGGCTGATGGAACCGACCGTACCCAGGAAAGGAATGTGCGTTTCCAGCGTTTCCAGCTCGCGGTTCATTGAAATACGCATCGCCCGCGACGCCCCTTCCACCACCGCTTCGGGTGCATGGTTGTTGGCACGGTGCAGACGGGCAAACTCTTTAAAGCCGCTGTAAAAAATTTGTTCGGACCCGGCAAGGCTATCGCGACGGCCCTGGCTCTCCTGGTAGAGACGAGACAGCTCGATGCCCGACCAGAATTTGTCTTCAAATGCTTCCGCTTCACGCGTGGCAGCACGGAGAATACGAGTTCGCTGGATGATGATGGCCCATGATGCGATTGAAAAACCCATCAAAATCAGCATGATTAGTTTCACCAGAAGGCCAGCCTTCAGGAACAAATCAAGGATATTCATGTCAGTCACTGCTTAAACTCCGCGACAATAGACTTGGGAAGCGCACGAGGCTTCATTATGAGTGGATCAACACAGACGATAAGAACTTCAGCTGCGTTCAGGATCGTGTTCTCTGCATTGACGATACGCTGCGTGAACACCAGCGAGGTACCACGCATCGATGTTATTTCCGTTTGAACGTCGAGCATGTCATCGAGTCTGGCGGGCGCAAAATAATCAATAGTCATTTTACGCACCACAAAGGCAACTCGCTCAGCCAACAGTACCTGCTGGCTAAAGTGATGGTGGCGCAGCATCTCCGTGCGAGCTCTTTCATAAAAAGCCACGTAGCTGGCGTGGTAAACCACACCACCGGCGTCAGTATCTTCATAGTAGACACGTACCGGCCATCGAAACAGCGTTGTATTCACTTTACATCCCAGTAACGCAAAAAAGGTTAGCGCTTTCAAACTTCGCTACTATACGCGCGGGAAAGGTGGTTTGGAATGGGTTGACGTAAACGTAGAGTAAAAATTTATGGGCTTTTGCAAGCCCATAAACGTAAAGATGTGTGCTTGCTCAATTAAAGAAAAAAATCAAGCCGGTAATCAGGACAAAATCAGCGAGTAGTGGGCAAAAAACGCCCTGCCAGACAACGGCTCGCGGACGAAACCCCACGCCGTGAATCACGCCCGCGCAGACTGCCCACATTAATACTAAGCCGTGCCAGATGGCGAGTTCACTGGTCTTCGCCGCAAAGCGGGTCGGATCCCAGAACATACAGCCTGCCAGCACTAATGCCATGATCAAAGAAAGCGCCCGTAGCGGGCGCTTATCCATTACCGCATACAGCGTCGCGATAATTTTTACCATCAGAGTCTTTCTTCACCCGCTTTCGACGCTTCAACGTGTTCCAGCGCCAGGGCGGTGATCACGCCGAATGCACAGGCAAGAAGCGTTCCGAGGATCCATGCGAAATACCACATAATGTGCTCCTTACTTAGTACATAGAGTGAGTGTTGCTTTCGATATGTTCTTTGGTGATACGACCGAACATTTTCCAGTAACACCATGCGGTGTAGAGCAGAATGATCGGCACGAACACCAGCGCAACAAAGGTCATCAGGTTCAACGTCATCTGACTGGAGGTCGCATCCCACATTGTCAGGCTCGCATTCATCATCGTGCTGGACGGCATCACGAACGGGAACATCGCGATACCAGCCGTCAGAATGATACAGGCCAGGGTTAATGACGAGACGACAAACGCCAGCGCCCCTCTTCCCAGACGTGACAGCAGGATGGTCAGCAGCGGCAGAACTACGCCCAGCGCAGGAATGAGCCACAGGGCTGGCATATTATTGAAGTTAACCAGCCATGCGCCAGCCTGACGCACCACTTCTTTGCTCAGCGGGTTGGAGGCAGCGTGATGATCGACTGCGGACGTCACCACATAACCATCAATACCGTACATCACCCAGACGCCTGCCAGCGCAAAGCAGACCAGCGTAACCAGCGCGGCAATTTGCGCGGTCGCGCGAGTGCGCAGATGCAGTTCGCCGACGGTACGCATTTGCAGATAGGTTGCACCCTGAGTAATGATCATCCCCACGCTAACCACGCCCGCCAGCAGGCCAAACGGATTCAGCAACTGGAAGAAGTTTCCGGTGTAGTAGAGACGCATATATTCATCGACGTTGAACGGTACGCCCTGCAACAAGTTGCCGAACGCCACGCCAATCACCAGCGGCGGCACGAAGCTACCGATGAAAATGCCCCAGTCCCACATGTTGCGCCAGCGCGACACTTCGATCTTCGAACGGTAGTCAAAGCCTACCGGACGGAAGAACAGAGAGGCCAGCACCAGGATCATCGCCACATAGAAGCCGGAAAATGCAGCGGCATAGACCATCGGCCAGGCAGCAAACAGCGCGCCACCGGCGGTGATCAGCCATACCTGGTTACCGTCCCAGTGCGGGGCGATGGAGTTAATCATGATTCGACGCTCGGTGTCATTACGACCGAGGATACGGGTGAGCATGCCCACCCCCATGTCGAAGCCGTCGGTGACTGCAAAACCAATCAGCAGAACGCCAATCAACAGCCACCAGATAAAACGCAATACTTCATAATCGATCATTTGACGACTCCTGTCTTAGCGTGCCGGCTGGGAAGCGACGGTGGACTGTTCGTAGTGATAACGACCGGTCTTCAGGCTGCTCGGGCCAAGGCGTGCAAATTTGAACATCAGGAACAACTCTGCCACCAGGAACAGTGTGTACAGGCCGCAAATTAACAGCATAGAGAAGATCAGATCGCCCGGAGTTAGTGATGAGTTCGCCACGGCGGTCGGCAGAACTTCACCGATAGCCCACGGCTGACGACCGTATTCAGCGACAAACCAGCCGGATTCGATAGCGATCCACGGCAGCGGAATGGCATAGAACGCGGTGCGCAGCAGCCAGCGTTTTTGCCCGATACGGTTGCGGATCACGCTCCAGAACGACGCGGCGATGATCAGCAGCATCAGCACGCCACAGGCCACCATGATACGGAACGCGAAGTACAGCGGTGCCACGCGAGGGATAGAATCCTTCGTTGCCTGCTGGATTTGCGCTTCGGTCGCGTCAGTTACGTTCTCGGTATAGCGCTTGAGCAGCAGACCATATCCCAGATCTTTCTTCACGTTATTAAACTGCTCACGCACACCCTGATCGGTAGAGCCAGCACGCAGTTCTTCCAGCAGGTGATACGCACGCATCCCGTTACGAATACGCTCTTCATGCTGCACCATCAGATCTTTCAGGCCGATAACCGGCGTGTCGACAGAGCGGGTGGCGATAATGCCCAGCGCGTAAGGAATTTGAATGGCGAAATGGTTTTCCTGCGAATCTTGATCGGGAATACCGAACAGCGTAAAGGACGCTGGTGCCGGCTGGGTTTCCCATTCAGCTTCGATAGCAGCAAGTTTCGTCTTCTGCACGTCGCCCATTTCGTAGCCGGATTCATCACCCAGGACGATAACAGAGAGCACCGCCGCCATACCGAAGCTGGCCGCGATAGCAAAAGAACGTTTAGCAAACGCAATGTCACGACCGCGCAGCAGGTAGTAAGCGCTGATACCGAGAATGAACATCGCGCCGCAGACGTAGCCAGAGGCAACGGTGTGGACGAATTTCACCTGCGCGACAGGGTTAAGCACCAGCTCGGAGAAGCTGACCATTTCCATACGCATGGTTTCGAAGTTGAAATCCGATGCGATAGGGTTCTGCATCCAGCCGTTAGCGACGAGGATCCACAGCGCAGAGAGGTTAGAGCCGAGCGCCACCAGCCAGGTGACTGCCATGTGCTGAACTTTGCTCAGGCGATCCCAGCCGAAGAAAAACAGACCGACAAAGGTGGACTCAAGGAAGAAGGCCATCAGCCCTTCAATGGCCAGCGGCGCACCGAAGATATCGCCGACGTAGTGAGAGTAGTAAGACCAGTTTGTCCCGAACTGGAACTCCATAGTCAGACCGGTTGCCACACCCAGTGCAAAGTTGATACCAAACAACTTGCCCCAGAATTTGGTCATATCTTTATAAATCTGTTTGCCGGAAAGGACATAAACCGTTTCCATAATGGCCAGCAGGAACGCCATACCCAGCGTCAGCGGCACAAACAGAAAGTGGTACATCGCAGTCAAGGCAAACTGTAAGCGCGACAGTTCGACTATATCTAACATTATGACTCCTTGCTCATCGCATGAAGACTCCGAGAGTGAACCCCATCAAACAGGATCACACGCATGCCCCAATACAAATTATCTGTGACTTTTCTGCCGCAGAAGGCGGATTTTTTCAAATCGTTATGCCAGGCCGCTCGAAAAGTTACAAATACGTTAATAAAAAACTCAAATTGATCCCGCAAATATACTACGCTGTAAAACCCTTACAATAAACAGGTTTTTATCGAGTAATTTTACGATTTTCGATGCCGATCAATATCTGCCCATTTTACGATTATAGGGCTTGTTTGATCTGCAACAATTTAGCTCTTTTCGGTGATTTTATCAAAGGATTACTTTTTGATATAAATCAATATTAATGTTTTTTGTTAATGATGTTTGCAAGTAAAGCATATCGTAAAGTTTATGTTAACAGCATGATCTTTAAATGACGTTGCTGGTTATCAATTATTGGATAATTAGAGCGGGGAGGAAAAGATATTTAATAAATAAAGCGTTATTCTCATTCCGAGGCCAACGATATTGTTAGCCAGATCGCATTATTTCCCCGGGAGCAGGAAGAGTGCCGATAATTATTACATTTCATTTACCGCATGAACCTAAAAATTAACACCCCTGATTGATTATAACCCTGAATAATGAAATCAGTTCCCGCTGGCGTCAGTTTCCCTTTTTTGAGAATGTGCACGAGGGTATTGCCCGCAGGTGAACGTCCCCTTCCGCAGCCCCGGCTTGATACGTTTAAGCGACGATCATGTCATTCGCCACCAATAAAAAAGGCCGCTTTTCAGCGGCCAACCATGTCGAAAACACGCTCCCTCTGGCGGGGAGCAGCGATTTTATTTAATGATGGATTTCAGCGCTTCGCCGATATCTGCCAGGCTACGCACGGTTTTCACACCCGCCGCTTCCAGCGCAGCGAATTTTTCATCCGCCGTACCTTTGCCGCCCGCGATGATCGCCCCCGCATGGCCCATACGTTTCCCTTTAGGTGCGGTCACGCCAGCGATGTAGCCAACCACCGGCTTGGTCACATGATCCTTGATATAAGCCGCCGCTTCTTCTTCCGCGCTGCCGCCGATCTCGCCGATCATGACGATCGCTTCGGTCTGCGGATCTTCCTGGAACAGCTTCAGAATATCGATGAAGTTAGAACCGGGGATCGGGTCGCCGCCGATGCCCACGCAGGTGGACTGGCCGAAACCGTAATCGGTGGTCTGCTTAACCGCTTCATAGGTCAGGGTACCGGAACGGGAAACGATACCCACTTTACCCGGCTGGTGAATGTGGCCCGGCATAATGCCGATTTTACATTCGCCAGGGGTGATCACGCCCGGACAGTTCGGCCCAATCATGCGCACGCCCGCTTCGTCCAGTTTCACTTTCACGGTCAGCATATCCAGCGTCGGGATACCTTCGGTGATGGTGATGATCAGTTTGATGCCCGCATCGATGGCTTCAAGGATAGAGTCTTTGCAGAACGGTGCCGGAACGTAGATCACCGAGGCGGTCGCGCCGGTGGCTTCTACCGCTTCACGCACGGTATTGAATACCGGCAGACCGAGGTGTTCAGTGCCGCCTTTGCCCGGCGTTACGCCGCCGACCATCTGCGTACCGTAGGCAATCGCCTGTTCGGAGTGGAATGTTCCCTGGCTTCCTGTGAAACCCTGGCAGATCACTTTGGTGTTTTTATCGATTAAAACTGACATTATTTCCCCTCCATTGCGCCAACGACCTGCTGGGCTGCATCCGTCAGACTCTTCGCTGCAATAATATTCAGGCCGCTGTCCGCCAGGCGTTTCGCACCCAGTTCAGCATTGTTACCTTCCAGACGCACCACCACCGGCACATTCACGCCAACTTCTTCCACCGCGCCAATAATGCCGTCAGCGATCAGATCGCAGCGTACGATGCCGCCGAAGATATTAACCAGCACCGCTTTGACGTTATCGTCAGAGAGGATAATTTTGAACGCTTCGGTCACGCGCTCTTTGGTCGCGCCGCCGCCCACGTCAAGGAAGTTAGCAGGTTCGCCGCCGTGCAGCTTAACGATGTCCATGGTGCCCATCGCCAGACCTGCGCCGTTGACCATACAGCCGATGTTGCCATCCAGCGCCACGTAGTTCAGTTCCCACTGCGCCGCCTGAGACTCACGGGCATCTTCCTGTGAGTGATCGCGCATTTCGCGCAGATCCGGCTGGCGGAACAGCGCGTTGCCGTCCGCACCCAGTTTGCCGTCGAGGCAGATCAGGTCGCCCTGTTTGGTGATCACCAGCGGGTTGATTTCTATCAGCGCCAGGTCGCGCTCAAGGAAAATGGTCGCCAGGCCCATAAAAATTTTGGTGAACTGCTGAACCTGCTTGCCTTCCAGACCCAGTTTGAACGCCAGTTCGCGGCCCTGATACGGCATCGGGCCCGCCAGCGGATCGAGCGCGACTTTGTGGATCAGATGCGGGGTTTCTTCCGCCACTTTTTCAATTTCCACGCCGCCTTCGGTGGAGGCCATAAAGACCACGCGGCGGGAGCTACGGTCAACGACCGCGCCGAGGTACAGTTCTTTATCAATGTCGGTCGCCGCTTCGACCAGGATCTGGTTGACCGGCTGGCCGTTCGCATCTGTCTGATAGGTCACCAGGCGTTTGCCCAGCCAGTGCTCGGCAAAGGCGCGGATCTCTTCTTTGCTTTTAACCACTTTCACGCCGCCCGCTTTACCGCGACCGCCAGCGTGAACCTGGCATTTTACCACCCACGGGCCAGCGCCGATTTTTGAGGCCGCTTCTTCAGCTTCGCGCGGCGTGTTACAGGCATAACCTACTGGCGCAGGCAAACCATAGCGGGCAAAGAGTTGTTTTGCCTGGTATTCATGTAAGTTCATGTCTTCTGTCCATCCTTCAGAGAATCGTTATCATTGTGCCTGAATGCCGGATGGCGCTACGCTTATCCGGCCTACAGGCAGGTGATATTCTTAATAACTACACGTCCAGCAGCAGACGGGTCGGGTCTTCCAGCAGCTCTTTAATCGCCACCAGGAAGCCTACCGACTCACGGCCATCAATCAGACGGTGATCGTAAGAGAGCGCCAGGTACATCATCGGCAGGATTTCCACTTTACCGGCAACCGCCATCGGACGATCTTTAATGGCGTGCATGCCGAGGATTGCGCTCTGCGGCGGGTTGATGATCGGCGTGGACATCAGGGAGCCGAAAACGCCGCCGTTGGTAATGGTGAAGTTACCGCCGGTCAGATCTTCTACCGTCAGTTTGCCGTCGCGCCCTTTCACCGCCAGCTCTTTAATGCGTTTTTCGATATCAGCCATGCCCAGCGCGTCAACGTCGCGCAGCACCGGCGTAACCAGACCGCGCGGCGTGGAGACTGCCATGCTGACGTCGAAGTAGTTGTGATACACCACGTCGTCGCCGTCGATAGAGGCGTTAACTTCCGGGTAGCGTTTCAGCGCTTCCACCACCGCTTTCACGTAGAAGGACATAAAGCCCAGACGGATGCCGTGACGTTTCTCGAAGGCGTCGCCGTACTGCTTGCGCAGATCCATAATCGGCTTCATGTTCACTTCGTTGAAGGTGGTCAGCATCGCGGTGGAGTTTTTCGCTTCCAGCAGACGCTCGGCCACGCGCTTACGCAGGCGGGTCATCGGCACGCGTTTTTCAGAGCGGTTGCCCAGCTGCGGTGCCGCCTGTGGAGCAGCTTCAGGCGCTTTCTGTTCTGCTTTTGCCGGGGCGTTGTTAAGATGTTTGTCCACATCTTCACGGGTAAGGCGTCCGCCCACGCCGGTGCCTTTGATGGCGCTGGCGTCAAGATTATGCTCAGCCAGCAGGCGACGGATCGCCGGGCTGAGCGCATCGTTGTTCTGTTCTTCCAGCGACGCCTGCTGACGCTGGGCCGGGGTCGATTCTTTCGCTTCGGATTTCTCGCTGGTCTCTTTACCAGAACTGTTGCCTTCGCGCAGGCGGCCCAGGATCTGACGAGAGGTAACGGTAGCCCCTTCATCTTCCAGTAAGGCATCAAGAATGCCGTCCGCCGACGCCGGTACTTCCAGTACCACTTTGTCAGTTTCGATTTCTACCAGAACTTCATCGCGTTTTACCGCATCGCCTGGTTTTTTGTGCCAGGTGGCGACGGTCGCATCCGCAACGGATTCAGGCAGGTCGGGAACAAGAATATCTACGCTACTCATTATTTATCCTTTAATTAATCGACGTTCAGCGCGTCATTGACCAGATCTTGCTGCTGCTTCTGGTGAACGGACATATATCCTACCGCCGGTGAGGCAGAGGCCGGGCGACCTGCATAACGCAGGGATGCCCCAAAGGGAACCACTTCACGGAAATGATGCTGGCTGCAATACCATGCGCCCTGGTTAAGCGGCTCTTCCTGGCACCAGACAAAATCATGTACGTGGGCGTATGGCTTCAGCGCTTCCTGCATCGCCTGATGCGGGAATGGATAGAGCTGTTCGATGCGCACGATGGCGACATCTTTTTGATCGTTTTTACGGCGCTGCTCCAGCAGATCGTAGTATACCTTGCCGGAACACATGACCACGCGTTTCACCGCCTGCGGATCCAGTTCATCCACCTCGCCAATGGCGGGCATAAAGGTGCCGTTCGCCAGTTCGTCAAGGGTTGAAACCGCCAGCGGGTGACGCAGCAGCGATTTCGGCGACATCACGATCAGCGGACGGCGCATACCGCGCAGCGCCTGACGACGCAGCATATGGTAAACCTGCGCCGGGGTGGACGGTACGCAAACCTGCATGTTCTGCTCAGCGCAGAGTTGCAGATAACGTTCCAGACGCGCGGAGGAGTGCTCCGGGCCCTGCCCTTCGTAGCCGTGCGGCAGCAGCATGACCAGCCCACACATCCGGCCCCACTTCTGCTCGCCGGAGGAGATGAACTGGTCAATTACCACCTGCGCGCCGTTGGCGAAGTCGCCAAACTGCGCTTCCCAGATGGTCAGCGTGCGCGGTTCGGCGGTAGCGTAACCGTATTCAAAAGCCAGTACCGCCTCTTCAGAGAGCACGGAGTCCCAGACTCTGAACTGCCCCTGCGCATTGTGAATGTGTTGCAGCGGGGTGTAATTTGAGCCATTGGCCTGGTTATGGACCACCGCGTGACGGTGGAAGAAGGTGCCGCGACCGGAGTCTTCCCCGGAAATACGCACCGCAACGCCTTCGTCAACCAGCGTGGCGTAAGCGAGGTTTTCCGCGCCGCCCCAGTCAAACAGTTTTTCACCGGCGGCCATCGCCTGACGATCGGCATAGATTTTCGCCACGCGCGACTGCATTTCAATCGCGTCCGGCACGGTACTGATGCGCTTCGCCAGTTCCTGCACGCGCTTCATCTCTACCTTGTTCGGGTAGCTTTCGTCCCATTCGTGGTTAAGATACGGCGACCAGGTAAAGGAGTGCATATTCATCGGACGGAACTCTTTAACCACGCACTCGCCGGCGTCCAGCGCGTCGCGGTAAAGATTCACCAGCTCGGTAGCGTCTTCCAGAGTGGCAACCCGATCCTGCTCCAGACGGTCAGCGTAGATTTTACGCGGCGTCGGGTGCTTTTTGATTTTCTGATACATCAGCGGCTGGGTAGCGCTCGGCTCATCGGCTTCGTTATGGCCGTGACGGCGGTAGCAGACCAGATCGATGAACACATCGCGTTTAAAGGTATTACGGAATTCCAGCGCCACGCGGGTCACGAAGGCCACCGCTTCCGGGTCGTCCGCGTTGACGTGGAAAATCGGCGACTGCACCATTTTACCAATGTCAGTACAGTACGGCGTGGAGCGCGCATCCAGCGGATTAGAGGTGGTAAACCCGACCTGGTTATTAATGACGATGCGCACGGTGCCGCCGACTTCATAGCCGCGGGCTTTCGACATGTTCAGGGTTTCCTGAACCACGCCCTGTCCGGTCACCGCGGCGTCGCCGTGAATGGTGATGGGCAGCACTTTATTGCTGCTCGGTTCGTCCAGACGATCCAGACGCGCGCGTACCGATCCCATCACCACCGGGCTGACGATTTCGAGGTGCGACGGGTTAAACGCCAGCGCCAGGTGAACCAGTCCGCCTTCAGTTTCGATATCAGACGAGAAGCCCTGATGGTACTTCACGTCGCCGGTACCGAGATGTTCTTTATGTTTACCGGCAAACTCGTCAAACAGATCCTGCGACTGTTTGCCCAGCACGTTGATCAGCACGTTCAGACGACCACGGTGCGCCATACCCAGCACCACTTCACGGGTGCCGCTTTTACCGGCGTGGCGGATCATCTCTTTGAGCATCGGGATCAGCGCGTCGCCGCCTTCCAGCGAGAAGCGTTTCGCGCCGGGGAATTTCGCGCCAAGGTAACGCTCCAGCCCTTCTGCCGCCGTCAGCTCGCTGAGGAAGCGTTTTTTCTCTTCGACGCTAAAGCTGGCGTGGCCTGCCACCGATTCAATACGCTGCTGGATCCAGCGCTTCTCTTCCGTGGAGGTGATGTGCATATATTCTGCGCCGATGGAACCGCAGTAGGTTTGTTTCAGGGCGTCGATCAGATCGCCAAGTTTCATGGTGTCTTTGCCGATGGCAAAAGACCCTACGTTAAAGGTTTCCTGGAAATCGGCTTCGGTTAAATCATGGTACGAGGGGTCAAGATCCGCCACGCGCTCCTGCTTCCACAGCCCAAGCGGATCGAGATTCGCATGCTGGTGGCCACGGAAACGGTAGGCGTTGATCAGTTGCAGGACTTTAACCTGCTTCACATTGGTATCAGGATCGGACACTGACGCGGTGTAACGTGAGGCATCCTTCGCCAGGCGGCGGAAGTAATCACGCGTTTTGGAATGGAATTGATCCGGTTTAACTCCGGTGCCAGGTAACTGCTGGAACATCGAACGCCATTTGACGTCGACAGAGTCAGGATCGGTTAAGAAGTCTTCATAGAGCTGTTCTATCCAGCTCTGATTAGCACCAGAGAGGTAAGAAGAGTCCAGCCAGGCTTTCATTGCGCCGTTCTGCATCGTGATCCCTTAAGCATCTATATGCTTACTTCGCCGTGGATAACTACAACGTACGCGGCAAGGCGCACGTCCCAGGGTTCACTTGCGAGCTCTTGTCTACACTGGCCCGCGAAGGAACCTTTAAAAACTGTCCGAGGGTTTCCCCCTGGTTCTGCCTCGTTTCCTTTATGAAAGGAGAAAGTCCATCCGGCAGTTTTTAAAGGTTTCCTGCACTTTTCCTGCGTTGCCCGGTGGCGCTGCGCTTACCGGGCCTGGATTACTATTCCACCATTTGTAGGCCGAATAAGACGCTTGCGTCGCCATCCGGCATGTAACGCTCCGTGCTCTGTTGCCCGGTGGCGCTTCGCTTACCGGGCCTACGTTACTATTCCACCACTTGTAGGCCGGATAAGCGTAGCGCCATCCGGCATTAATGGCTCAGGCGCTGCGTTGTAACAACATCGACTTAATGTGCCCGATAGCGCGCGTCGGGTTCAGCCCTTTCGGACATACACTGACGCAGTTCATGATGCTATGGCAGCGGAATACACTGAAAGCATCGCTTAATCCTTCAAGACGGTTATCGGTTTCCGTGTCGCGGCTGTCGATCAGGAAGCGATATGCCGCCAGAAGACCTGCCGGGCCGATGAACTTGTCCGGGTTCCACCAGAATGACGGGCAGGACGTAGAACAACAGGCACAGAGAATACACTCATACAGTCCGTCGAGTTTTTCCCGCTGTTCAGGCATCTGGAGATGCTCGCGAGCGGGTGGATTTTGCCCATTATTCAACAAGTAAGGCTTAATCTTCTCATATTGTGCATAGAATTGTCCCATGTCCACCACCAAATCGCGGATCACCGGTAATCCTGGCAGTGGGCGGATAACAATTTTCTTCTTGCCGTTACCCAGCGCTGACAGCGGCGTGATGCAGGCCAGGCCGTTTTTGCCGTTCATATTCAGACCGTCCGAACCACAGACGCCTTCGCGGCAGGAGCGGCGGAACGACAGGCTGGGGTCCTGCTCTTTGATCAGCATCAGCGCGTCGAGCAGCATCATGTCGCGACCCTCTTCGCCTTCCAGGGTGTAATCCTGCATGCGCGGAGCGTCGTCAACATCCGGGTTATAGCGATAAATCGAGAATTCGAATTTCATCTTCCTGTCTCCGCATTAATAAGTACGAATCTTCGGCGGGAACGCCGGGCGCAGTTTCGGCTCCATATTGACGCTTCGGCGCGTCATGGATTCCGATTGCGGCAGATACAGGCTATGACACAGCCAGTTTGCATCATCACGATCCGGATAGTCGAAGCGGCTATGTGCGCCACGGCTTTCGGTGCGGAAATTAGCGGAAACAGCCGTCGCATACGCCGTTTCCATCAGGTTATCCAGCTCCAGGCACTCAACGCGCTGGGTGTTGAACTCGCTGGAGGTATCGTCCAGACGGGCGTTTTTCAGCCGCTCGCGGATCTGCTTAAGCTGCTCCAGCCCTTTCGCCATCGCATCCCCTTCGCGGAATACCGAGAAGTTATGCTGCATACATTCCTGCAAGGCTTTACGGATGACCACCGGATCTTCACCGTCGCGGTTGTTGTTCCAGCGGTTAAGACGTTCCAGCGATTTTTCAATATCCTCTTCGCTGGCATCGCGCAGCTCGCCCTGCTCGGCGATGGACTCCAGCAGATGCAGCCCTGCGGCGCGGCCAAATACCACCAGATCCAGCAGCGAGTTACCGCCGAGACGGTTAGCACCGTGGACCGAGACGCAGGCGATTTCGCCGACCGCGAACAGCCCCGGGATCACCACGTCTTCACCCTGCTCGTTCACGGTCAGCGCCTGACCGGTGACTTTGGTCGGAATACCGCCCATCATATAGTGGCAGGTCGGGATCACCGGAATCGGTTCTTTGACCGGGTCAACGTGCGCAAAGGTGCGCGACAGTTCAAGAATACCCGGCAGGCGAGATTCGAGAACCTCTTTGCCAAGGTGATCCAGTTTCAGTTTAGCATGCGGCCCCCACGGACCTTCGCAGCCGCGGCCTTCACGGATTTCGATCATGATAGAACGCGCTACCACATCGCGCCCCGCCAGATCTTTCGCATTCGGTGCATAACGCTCCATAAAGCGCTCGCCGTGTTTGTTCAGCAGATAGCCACCTTCACCACGGCAGCCTTCGGTCACCAGTACGCCCGCGCCAGCGATGCCGGTCGGGTGGAACTGCCACATTTCCATATCCTGCACCGGGACGCCTGCACGCAGGGCCATGCCTACGCCGTCGCCGGTATTGATGTGCGCATTGGTGGTGGATTGATAAATACGGCCCGCGCCGCCGGTCGCCAGTACGGTGGCCTTCGCTTTGAAGTACACCACTTCGCCGGTTTCGATACACAGTGCGGTACAGCCGACTACGGCACCGTCTTCATTTTTTACCAAATCCAGCGCGTACCACTCGGAGAAAATGGTGGTTTTGTTTTTCAGGTTCTGCTGATAGAGCGTGTGCAGCAGCGCATGGCCGGTACGGTCCGCCGCCGCCGCGGTACGAGCTGCCTGCTCGCCGCCGAAGTTCTTTGACTGGCCGCCGAACGGACGCTGATAAATCTTACCGTCGTCCAGACGTGAGAAAGGCAGGCCCATGTGCTCCAGTTCCAGAATCGCTTCCGGCCCGGTTTTACACATATATTCAATCGCGTCCTGGTCACCGATATAGTCCGACCCTTTGACGGTGTCGTACATATGCCATTCCCAGTTATCTTCATGGGTATTGCCCAGCGCCACGGTGATCCCGCCCTGCGCCGATACGGTGTGCGATCGGGTTGGAAAAACTTTAGAGAGCAGCGCACAGGTCTGGCCGCTCTGGGAAATTTGCAGCGCCGCGCGCATACCCGCGCCACCGGCACCAATAACTACAGCATCAAATTCTCTGACTGGCAGTTTCATTACACACCCCACACCACAACGAATCCATAAATAACGTAAGCCACCAGCGCAATAACAATAAGCAGTTGCAGCGTCAGACGCAGCGCCAGTGATTTAACGTAGTCGGTCAACACCTGCCACATGCCAATCCAGGCATGGATCAAGACTGAAAACAGAGCCAGCAGGGTGAACACTTTGGTGAAAGCGGAAGCAAAGAAACCAGACCAGACTTCCCAGGTAACGTCGCTGGTGAGGGCAAAGAAACCGACCATGTAAATAATGTACAAAGTCAGAATGATGGCCGTAGCGCGAACCAGAATGAAGTCATGTACGCCATTGCGTCCTAATGCTGAGGCGTTGCTTACCATACGAGGACTCCTGCGAGAATTGAAAGCACGACAGTAATAACAAAAGCAAGCCAGGCGGTACGCTGCCCTGCGGCAAAGGTTTCTTCCAGATAACCGACATCCATCAGCATGTGACGGATCCCACCGACAGCGTGATACGCCAGCGCGGTAAGAATGCCCCACATAATGAATTTAGCGAAAAAGCTATCCATGATGGACGATGCGGTGAGAAAGCCTTCAGGCGAGGAGAGACTGGTGCCCAACAGCCACAACAGCAACCCAACCGCCACGAACGTGATCACGCCGGACGCGCGGTGGAGAATGGACGCTATAGCCGTTACAGGAAACTGGATCGTTGTCAGATCCAGGTTAACAGGTCTTTGTTTTTTGACATTTTTTATCATGAATAACGCCCACATGCTGTTCTTATTGTTCCCTTCCTCCGGTCTGCGTGCGGGTCAGACAGCGTCCTTTCTATAACCTCACGTCATGGATAAAAACGGGTGATACCAGTTCAAATGACGCGGGCTTACGCTGGGTGGCTCGGGAGTGCAGGATATTCCGGAGACCTGGCGGCAGTATAGGATGTTCACAAAATCATTACAATTAACCTACATATAGTTTGTCGGGTTTTATGCCGAACAGTGATCCGCATCACGATAACAACATTATTTTAAAATTTAATCATCTGATTTGACAAATATTAAACATTATTGTTACAAACGTAAGCCGAAAAGTCATATAATGCGTAAAAGTTATGGGGTCACTCTTTCACCTGCGAATAAGTTATGTAACAGTGAGATGATATTGACCGCAGTAATCAGTACAGGTATTAGTGATATACAGGTTTGAATTATTCGGATTGCAACACCCTGATTTGCCGTTGTTTCAGTGTAGTTTTGACGCGTACCTGCCAGCGCCCATCGCTCTGTACCCTGGTTTTTCCTCTATAAGCAGAGCCGTAAGCCACATAACAAACTGGTCACGTTAAACTTCAGGCTGAAGGTAAATCCGGCTGGCGGCAGTCTTAAGCATAAGGCGCTAAGGAGACCGTAAATGGCTGATAAAAAAGCAAACCTCACTCTAAACGGTGATACTGCTGTTGAACTGGACGTGCTAAAAGGCACGCTGGGTCAGGATGTAATCGATATCCGTAGTCTTGGATCAAAAGGCGTATTCACCTTCGATCCTGGTTTCACCTCTACCGCATCCTGCGAATCCAAAATCACCTTTATCGACGGTGACGAAGGCATCCTGCTGCATCGCGGCTTCCCGATTGACCAACTGGCCACCGGGTCCAACTATCTGGAAGTGTGTTACATCCTGCTGTACGGCGAGAAACCGACTCAGGAGCAGTATGAAGAATTCCAGACTATCGTCACCCGCCATACCATGATCCACGAGCAGATCACCCGTCTGTTCCACGGTTTCCGTCGCGACTCTCACCCGATGGCGGTGCTGTGCGGCGTGACCGGCGCACTGGCGGCGTTCTATCATGATTCACTGGATGTTAACAATTCACGCCATCGTGAAATCGCCGCGTTCCGCCTGCTGTCCAAAATGCCGACCGTCGCCGCGATGTGTTACAAATATTCTATCGGCCAGCCGTTTGTCTATCCGCGTAACGACCTCTCCTACGCCGGTAACTTCCTGAATATGATGTTCTCCACGCCGTGCGAACCTTACGAGGTGAATCCGGTACTGGAACGCGCGATGGACCGTATCCTGATCCTGCATGCGGATCACGAGCAGAACGCCTCAACCTCTACCGTGCGTACCGCAGGCTCCAGCGGCGCGAATCCGTTTGCCTGTATCGCGGCGGGCATCGCCTCGCTGTGGGGACCGGCGCACGGCGGTGCCAACGAAGCGGCGCTGAAAATGCTCGAAGAGATCAGCTCGGTTAAACACATTCCGGAATTCCTGCGCCGCGCCAAAGATAAGAACGATTCGTTCCGTCTGATGGGCTTCGGCCACCGCGTGTACAAGAATTACGATCCGCGCGCCACCGTGATGCGTGAAACCTGTCATGAAGTGCTCAAAGAGCTGGGCACCAAAGACGACCTGCTGGAAGTGGCGATGGAGCTGGAGAATATCGCGCTCAACGATCCGTACTTCATCGAGCGTAAACTCTATCCGAACGTTGACTTCTACTCTGGCATCATCCTGAAAGCGATGGGCATTCCATCATCCATGTTTACCGTTATCTTTGCGATGGCGCGTACCGTGGGCTGGATCGCCCACTGGAACGAGATGCACGACGACGGCATTAAGATCGCTCGTCCGCGTCAGTTGTATACCGGCTACGATCAGCGCGATTTTAAATCCGACGTGGAAAAACGCTAGTCGACATGCCCTCTCCTTCTGGAGAGGGCTTTTTAATGCTGGCAGCCAGGGCACCAGTAAAAAGGCCGCGACGACAGCGTGGTCTTCTCAATAATCCCTCCGCAGCGTTCGCATTTTTTCCCCGCCCGATGGAAGACCTTAAAGCTGAACAGCGCACCGTGGTGGCGTTTTTCGTCGACCTTGCCCCGGGTGGTATAAGAAAGCCGCGGAACCGCCAGCAGCGCGTCGGCCAGGGCATCCAGTTGCGTCTGTGTCAGGTCGGCCGCTTTGTGGCTGGGCGCAAGCCCCGTATGCCAGAGGATCTCCACGCGCAGATAGTTGCCCAACCCGGCCAGAAACGCCTGATCGAGCAGCAGTCCGGAGAACTGGCGACGGCGAAAACGCGTCGACAGCAAGCGCTCTTTTACCCTTTCAGCGGTTAGCGTCATATCCAGCACATCCGGCCCGACGCGCAGTAAAAAAGGATGCTGCGCCAGCTGGTCTGCCGTCAGCATTTCGATATCCGACGCGCTGTAGAGCAAAATCGCTTTATCCTGCGTTTGTAATCTGACCCGCAGGATGCGGGTGGATTGCGGATGTTCATCTGCGTTAACGACGCGCCAGACGCCGTACAGCTGATTGTGGCTATAGAGCGTCAGGCCATTAGAAAAGTGGGTAAGCAATGCTTTGCCGCGCGTTTCAATGGCGTCTACCCGTTCGCCTGTCAGATCGGCGGCGAAACGCTGTAGGTGGGGGAAGGCAAACCAGGCTTCGGTCAGGGGTTTACCTTTGATCGCCTTTTCCAGATTGTCGGCAGCACGGCGAATTTCCGGTCCTTCTGGCATGATTTCTCCTGAACGTATAGTGGCTCTGAGAGGTAAAGCGATTCTCCGGCCATCGGGGGTTAAATGCCCGGTGGCGCTGCGCTTACCGGGCCTACGAACGGCTACGAATGGCGGCGTTACCACCGCGGTTTGTACTCTGAATCCAGGCCGGATAAGGCACAGCCGTCATCCGGCAGGTAGCCAGAATGCGGCTGGCATTTCTCGCAATAGCCCAGACGCGGCGTGCATGATGCATAGACCGGACACCCTATCCGCGCAAAACGTTATTCCGCGCTAACCCTGATCCCCTGCGCTGCAAATGCGGCCCGCAAACGGCGGGCAAACGCCAGCGCCTGTTCACCGTCGCCGTGGAGACATACCGTTTGCGCCTCAACCGGCACCCATACCCCCTCCATGCTCATTACCCGACCCTGCTGGATCATCGCCAGCGTCTGCGTCAGCGCCTGTTCTTCATCCTCAATCAGCGCGCCCGCCTGAGTGCGGGGGACAAGGCTGCCGTCGCGCTGATATCGTCGATCGGCAAATACTTCCTGCCGGGTCGCCAGACCATAACGCTGCCCGGCATGGATCAGCTCGCTTCCCGCCAGACCCACCAGAATAAGCTGCGGATCGCAGGCATGAACGGCCCGGGCAACGGCATCCGCCATCTGCGGATCGCGTGCGGCCTGATTATAGAGCATACCGTGCGGTTTAACGTGACGCATGACCCCGCCCTCGGCACGGGCAATGGCGGCCAGCGCACCAATCTGGTACAGGGTCTGGGCGAAAATCGTCTCCGGCGGCAGTTGCATCGCGGTGCGGCCAAAATTTTCCCGGTCGGCAAATCCTGGATGCGCCCCGATGGCCACGCCATTTTTACGTGCTTCCCGCACGCAAAACTGCATGGTCAGCGCATCGCCCGCATGAAAGCCGCAGGCAATGTTGGCTGAGGAGATCAGAGAAAAGAGCGCGGCATCGCTGGCGCAGCCCTCTCCCACATCGGCGTTAAGATCGATAGATCCTCCTGCACCAGAAAGGCTTTTACCAGAAGCTCCCGGCATTTCACTGATCATCATTCAACCGCCATTCAAGCTGTTCGATATAGCGATGCTGATCGCTGCGCGCTTTAAGCGCCTCTTCCAGCGTGCAGGGAACGAAATGAATCGGCTGCCCGAGCGGAATTTGCGCCAGATGGTACATGTCCGCCTCGATCACACAGGCAATCCGTGGATAGCCGCCCGTGGTCTGCGCGTCGTTCATCAATACGATCGGTTGCCCGTTATGCGGCACCTGAACGACGCCCGGCAGCAGACCGTGGGAAAGCAACTCGCGATCGGTAGTACGTCTGAGGATCTGCCCCTGTAGCCGATACCCCATGCGATCGCTTTGCGGACTCAGACGCCACGGCAAGCGCCAGAACGCGGCCTGCGACGCCGCATCAAACTCATTATATTCTGGCCCCGGCAGCGCCCGCAGTCGGTTGCTCCATAAAAGCTGTTTGATACCGTGCGGCCCGCTGAAATCACGCGTCGGAACATGGACGGCAAGACAGTCGCCATCCTGTAATAACCGGCCGTCAAGGCCCCCAATGCCCAGTTTAAGATCGGTACTGCGCGATCCCATCACCTGCGGCACATCGATGCCACCGGCAATCGCCAGATAGCTACGCACGCCGTGACGGGGCGTCTTCAGCGTCAGACGCTGCCCTGCGCGGGCATGCTGCCGCCAGCCGGTCCACACCTGAGCGCCATCAAGGGTGGCATCACAGCCCGCGCCGGTCAGCGCAAACCAGCCATCCTGTGAAAACTCAACGGAAAACTGGCCGAGGACAATTTCCAGTGCTGCCGCATCTTTATCGTTACCGACCAGTAAATTAGCTGTACGCAACGCCGGAAGATCCAGCGCGCCGCACTGACTGATGCCGGACTGACGCTGCCCTACCCGACCGCCGTCCTGCACCGTCGTCATCATACCGGCGCGAATTATATTCAGCATACGCCCTCCGTCTGTGGAATAAAGCGCACGCTGTCGCCGGGACGCAGCAATACGGGTTCGCTTTTGGCAGGATCGAACAGCGCCAGCGGCGTCGTCCCAATAAGCTGCCAGCCTCCCGGCGTGGGGAGCGGATAAATCCCGGTCTGCGCGCCGCCAATGCCGACCGAGCCCGCGGGAACCAGCAGACGAGGCTCAGCCCGACGCGGCGTAATAAGCTGCTCCGGCAGGCCGCCAAGATAGGGAAAGCCCGGCTGGAAGCCCAAAAACCAGACCACATAATCCACCGAGGCGTGAAGTTCCACCACCTGCCGCGGCGTTAATCCGCTGTGGCGGGCGACCTCCTCCAGATCGGGCCCTTGCGCGCCGCCGTAGACCACCGGAATTTCAATGGCGCGGGAGTCCGGCTCCAGCGCCTCACTCTCCTCCCACCAGCGCTGCAAACGCTCAAGCGCATCCAGCGCCAGCGACTGTGGATCGCGCAGCACAACGGTAATATTGTTCATTCCGGGAATGGCTTCCACCACGTTCGGCATTTCGGCGACTCGTTGTGTTAAACGCCAAATCCGCTTCTGGCTCGCCAGGGTGACGGGAGGTTCCAGCTCCAGCACCACGGCGGTTTCTCCTGACAGGTAACAACGCGCTCGCTGCACTTTTTTTCCTCTTTTTTACGCTGGGTTCGGGATATCGATAAAGGTGACATCCAGATCGGTATTTTCAGTCAGCCATTCGCTCAGGGCGCGAATACCGCCGCGTTCGGTTGCGTGATGCCCGGCCGCGTAAAAATGCAGCCCCTGCTCACGCGCGGAATGGATGGTTTGTTCGGAGACCTCGCCGGTAATAAAAGCATCCACACCGAAGCGCGCCGCGTTATCAATAAATCCCTGACCGCCGCCGGTACACCATGCCACGCGTTGCACCAGGTCCGGTCCGGTATCGCCGCACCACAGCGGTTTACGCCCCAGACGAGCTTCAATCCACGAGGCCAGTTCCAGCCCCGGCACCGGCATAGAGAGTTCACCCCACGGCAGCAGCGGTTCGATTTCGCCCTTCACCGTGATCCCCAGCAGCGCGGCAAGCTGAACGTTGTTGCCCAGTTCCGGATGCGCATCCAGCGGCAGGTGCCAGCCATAGAGGTTGATATCGTTTTGCAGCAGCGTTTTCAGGCGGTTGCGCTTCATACCGCGAATGACCGGCGACTCGTTCTTCCAGAAATAACCATGATGCACAATCACCGCGTCAGCCTGCTGGCGCACGGCTTCATCAAGCAGCGCCTGGCTGGCGGTGACGCCCGTGACGATCTTCTGCACCGTCTCTTTGCCTTCAACCTGGAGGCCATTCGGACCATAGTCGCTGAAGGTGATACTGTTCAGTTTCTCGTTGATCAGCTGTTCCAGTTCGGTGTTTTTCATCATTGTTTGACTTACCCCTTGTGCCATTTACAGAACTACCATAGCGTCCCCACGCGTCCTCGTCGACAGCCAATTATTCGCCTTAATGATACCTCGCATAATCTTGCGGATCATCGTGCATAAAGACTCAAATTGCTTACCGTTATCCGCCACGCTTCATGTATATTTATGCAACCAAACAGCATATTGCATAGATTATTAGATCTACATCACTGTAAGCAGTTACGCCTCGGGCTTCTGCCCTGCGTAGGATTTAGACCGGGAATATCATGAACAAAAAAGCTTCACAGCCACGCGCCATTTACTATGTGGTCGCACTGCAAATTTGGGAATACTTCAGTTTTTACGGCATGCGCGCGCTGCTGATCCTGTATCTCACCAACCAGCTCAAGTACGACGACAATCACGCTTACGAACTGTTTAGCGCTTACTGCTCTCTGGTCTACGTCACGCCGATCCTCGGCGGTTATCTGGCCGATAAAATTCTGGGCAACCGGATGGCGGTGATGATTGGCGCGTGTCTGATGGCTATCGGGCATCTGGTGCTCGGTGCCAGCGAAGTTGCGCCAACGTTCCTCTATCTTTCGCTGGCGATTATCGTCTGCGGCTACGGGTTGTTTAAGTCGAATATTAGCTGCCTGTTGGGTGAACTGTATGAACCGCAGGATCCGCGTCGCGACGGCGGGTTTTCTCTGCTGTACGCGGCGGGCAACGTCGGCTCCATTGTTGCCCCTATCGCCTGTGGTTACGTGCAGGAAGAGTACAGCTGGGCAATGGGATTCGCGCTGGCGGCCATCGGTATGCTGGCCGGGTTGATTATCTTCCTGTGCGGCAATCGCCATTTTGCCCATACCGCCGGGGTGAACCATGCGGCGCTGCGCGCCAGAACCTTCGTTCTGCCTAACTGGAGCTGGCTGCTGGTGCTGCTAGTCGTCGCCCCGCTCGGGATCACCGTTTTGTTCTGGAAAGCGTGGTCAGTCTATGCGCTGATCGCCGCGACCCTGATAGGCTTTGCCGTTCTGGTGAAAATTTATCGTCAGGCGCAAACGCAGAAGCAGCGTAAAGAGCTGGGACTCATTGTCACTCTGACGCTGTTTAGCCTGTTGTTCTGGGCCTTTGCTCAGCAGGGCGGCAGTTCGATTAGCCTCTATATCGACCGTTTTGTCGACCGTGGCATTTTCGGTTATGACGTCCCGACCGCCATGTTCCAGTCGGTGAATGCCTTTGCCGTCATGCTGTGCGGCGTGGTGCTGGCGTGGCTGGTGAAAGAGAGCGTCAGCGGCAATCGCACCGTGCGAATTTGGGGTAAATTTGCGCTGGGCCTCGGCCTGATGAGCGCCGGGTTCTGCATTCTGACCCTCAGCGCCCGCTGGTCGGCCACCTACGGTCACTCCTCCATGCCGTTAATGGTCCTCGGTCTGGCGGTGATGGGCTTCGCCGAGTTGTTCATTGACCCGGTGGCGATGTCGCAAATCACCCGCATTGAAATCCCTGGCGTCACTGGCGTGCTGACCGGCATCTATATGCTGCTCTCCGGCGCGATTGCCAACTATCTGGCAGGCGTCATCGCTGACCGGACCTCGCAGGGCGCGTTCGATGCCTCCGGGGCGATTAACTATTCCATTAATGCGTATATTGATGTGTTTAGTGAAATCACCTGGGGCGCGCTGGCCTGCGTGGGATGTGTATTGCTCATCTGGCTGTACCAGGCCATAAAGGTACGGAATCAGCGGATGGCGGTGGCCGAAAGCTGATTATCCTGTTGCCCGGCAGCGATATTGCCGGGCAATTTGTTATGCCCCTTTGCGCGCGGCTTCATAAGCCGCCAGGGTGGTTTTTCTCGCCTGCTTATGATCCACTACCGGACGCGGATAATCGAGCGTCACGCCGTTCTTCTCTGCCCATTCCCACGGCGAATGTATCGCCCTCCCCGGCACCGCTTTCAGCTCTGGTAGCCACTGGCGGATAAACTCGCCGTCACGGTCGAATTTCTCGCCCTGGGTGGTCGGGTTGAAGATGCGGAAATAGGGCGCGGCATCTGTGCCGGTCGAGGCAGCCCACTGCCAGCCGCCGTTGTTGGCCGCCAGATCGCCGTCAATCAGCCGCGACATAAAATAACGCTCGCCGACCCGCCAGTCGATTAGCAGATCTTTTACCAGAAAACTGGCCGTAATCATCCGTAACCGGTTGTGCATCCAGCCGATAGCATTCATTTGCCGCATGGCCGCATCGACGATGGGATAACCGGTCTTGCCATGTTTCCACGCCGCAAACTGCGCGTCATCCTGCTGCCACTGCACATTATCCGTCCAGGCAATGAAAGGCCGATAGCGGCACAGTGACGGATTGTACGTCATCAGATGACGATAGAATTCCCGCCAGATCAGCTCGTTCAGCCAGACGGCCCCCGCCCCGCCGGACAGCGCGTCCGGCTGTTCCGCCAGCAGGCGGTTCAGGCACTGGCGCGGGGAAAGGACGCCGAGGGTCAGACAGGCCGACAGGAGGCTGGTGCCGTCAATCGCCGGGTAGTCACGTCGCTGCTCATACTCCCCCGCTCCGTGGCGACAAAATTCGCGCAGACGGGCAATAGCGGCGGTTTCCTCCGCAGCAAAAAGCTGCTCGTCAAACGGCTCCTGCGGATAGCGAATGTTAATCGTCGCAAGTGTGCCCGTCAGCGGCCCGCTCTCGCGAACTGACGGCGCGGCAACGCATTCCGGCAGTCCGTCCATCAGGCGACGTAAATACGCATTTTTGAACGGGGTAAATACTTTATACATTTGATGATTGCCGGTCATCACGCTGCCCGGTGCCAGCATGACGCTGTCATCAAAGCCCTGGCACACCACGTCATTGAGCGTTTTTTCCAGTTGCGCATCACGCTGCCGTTCATTCAGCTCATATTGGTAATTATAAAAAAGATCGCTGACCTGCTCCTGCTCGCAAACCTGCTTTACCGCCTCAATGCTGGCGGCAAAATCGGCGACCTGTTTAAAAATTAATGGAATGCCCTTCTCCGCCAGCGCCTGTTGTAGAGCGTTAAGCTGCGAGACCAGCAGCGCCGCCTGACGCGGCGACATATGATGCGCTTGCCACTGTTCAGGAGTAGCGATAAACAGCGCCAGTACCCTGGCGTGTCGGTCCCGACACGCCGCTGCCAGCGCCAGATTGTCATGAAGACGTAAGTCGGCCCGAAACCAGACCAGATGGGTGGTCATAAATTAATGTCCGTAACGTAAGCGTAATTCTTCGGGCCAGGGATCAAAATAACGTTGTCCCGCCAGATAAGCATCCGGGTATTCTGCCATGTAATGTTTAATCAGCGTGACCGGAGCCAGCAACGGTTGCAGCCCCTGACGATAGCGGTCGATCAGCGCCGCCAGCTCCTGACGCTGGCGTGAATTGAGTTGTTTACGGAAATAACCCTGCACGTGCATCAACACATTCGTATGGTTGCGACGCGAGGTGGGGATGGACATGAGATCCATCAGCCGCTGACGATACTCAGCAAAATAGTCCTCAAGCGATGCCCACTCGTTGATCGCCGCCACGAACCGTCCCAGCTCGCGATATTTTGGCTGTGAATGGGCCAACAACAAAAGCTTGTAGCGACTGTGATAAGCGATCAGCTCACCGCGCGTCAGCCCGGCTTCGCGAAGGGTATTAAGTTCATGCAGAGCATAAATGCGCTCGACGAAGTTCTCGCGGATCAGCGGATCGTGCAATCGCCCGTCTTCCTCAACCGGCAGCCACGGAAACGTCTCCATCAGTACACGAGTATAAATGCCGCGTCCCGCTTTGCGATTGTTTTTGCCATCGGCATCGTAGACGCGCACGCGCTCCATACCGCAACTGGGCGATTTCGCGCAGACAATATAGCCGCATAAATGTTCGAAATGGCGGATACGCTGACGGGCAAAGGCTTCCATGTCCGCCGTTAAGTCACCTTCGCGTTTATCACTAAAGCGCAGGCCGATGTCGCCTTCGCTGTTTTTGACCAGCCGTAGCGCGGGACGCGGCACCGGCAGACCAATGCCCATCTCCGGGCAAACGGGTTCAAAACGGACCCACGAGGCTAAGTCATCGACGGCAAAGGTCAGCCGTTTATGTCCGCCATCAAAACGGACCTGTTCCCCTACCACACAGGCGCTGACGCCCACAGGAATTTTGTCACTCATAACGGCTCCTGATTATTCTCAGGAGTAAGTGTAGTCAGCATCAGACAAAAAAATGGCCCGTCTGGTTAAGACGGGCCATAAGAGGATGGAAAAATTATTATTGCTGTGTGTCGTCTTGCTTAGTAAAAATCACAGGCTGCTTTTTCGGCCTGATCCATCCATACCGGTTTTTCGCTGGTTTTCGACCAGATACGATGCAGATAGCTGTAGAAGCGTGCGCGATCTTTCCAGAACAGCATCACCGGTAAGGCAATGATTCCCGCCAGCAGGGCGAAAATACGACGAAATAACACGGTGCTCGCTGAGTAATCTTTATACATATTCATAGAGTTCTCCCCCTTAAGTTGGTCGGTAACGTTAACCGGAAATCGTTCTCTGATTAAAATAGTAACTTTTTTTGTGTAATTTTACTACTCATCCGACCACTATTTTTGGGTTATTTAAGCATCATTTACATTCACAGCGTAATTAAGTTACATAAAGGTTAAAATAATACTAATCATTAGTTAAATAATGGGTATTGTCATTTTTAGCAGACTGGTGACAAACGTTATACCGGGGAAGGATGCCCGGTGGCGCTGCGCTTACCGGGCCTACGATAACCACGTAACTTATCGATAATGCCGGATTTGAATGATGCCCGGTGGCACTGCGCTTACCGGGCCTACGATATCCACATAACTTATTGATAATGTCGGATTTGAATGATGCCCGGTGGCGCTGCGCTTACCGGGCCTACGAAATCCACTTAACTTACTGAGAATGTGTAATTTGTAGGCTGGGTAAGGCGAAGCCGCCACCCGGCAAAACGGCGCACATCCCGCAAACGGGGGTACCCGCGACCGCATTTTTATACTTTTTTTACATCCCCAGCGTGGATTTTTGCAAAATCTTTGCACGCCAACGCCTACCTTCAGCGCATATCGCTAATCGTTGTGGAGGTGAAGTGTGGGTACAGGCGTAATAGCTGGCGTGGTGCTGGTGATCCTGTTATTGGCGTGGCTGGTGTATGCCCTGCTTAACGCGGAGGCATTCTGATGGCCGTGCAAGGATTTTTACTGATCGCCAGCTTTCTGCTGGTGCTGTTTATTCTCGCCCGTCCGACAGGGGCGCTACTCGCGGGGATGATTGCTGGCAATACCTTCCCCGGCGTTAGCCGTGTGGAAAACGCATTGTGGAAACTGCTGGGCATTTCCGGTGAGGAGATGAACTGGCGGCACTACCTGCTGGCGATCCTGCTCTTTAACCTGCTGGGTCTGCTGGTCCTGTTTTTTATACTCCTCTTTCAGGATGGGCTGCCGCTGAATCCGCAGCACCTGCCCGGCCTCTCCTGGCATCTGGCGCTGAATACCGCGGTGAGTTTTGTCACCAATACCAACTGGCAATCCTACGGTGGCGAAAGCACCATGAGCTATTTCAGTCAGATGGTCGGGCTGACGGTGCAAAACTTCCTTTCTGCTGCCAGCGGGATAGCGGTGATCTTTGCCCTGGCGCGCGCCTTTGCTCGCCGGAGCAGGGAAACGCTGGGCAATGCGTGGGTGGATCTCACCCGGATCACGCTGTGGATCCTGCTACCGCTGTCGCTGCTGTTGGCGCTGTTTTTCATTCAACAGGGCGCGATCCAGAATCTGTTGCCGTACCAGTCCATTACTTCGCTCGAAGGCGTTCAGCAATGGCTGCCGATGGGGCCCGCCGCCTCGCAGGAAGCGATCAAGATGCTCGGCACCAACGGCGGTGGCTTTTTCAACGCTAACTCCTCGCACCCGTTTGAAAACCCGACGGCTCTGACCAATTTCGTACAGATGCTGGCAATTTTCCTTATTCCCGCCGCGCTCTGTTTTGCGTTTGGCGAGGCGGTGGGCGATCGCCGTCAGGGTCATACGCTGCTGTGGGCCATGACGCTGATTTTTATCGTCAGTGCTGCGGTAGTGATGTGGGCCGAAACCCAGGGCAATCCGCATTTGATGCCGCTGGGCGCTGACAGCAGCCTGAATATGGAGGGCAAAGAGAGCCGCTTCGGTATTCTGGCCAGCAGCCTGTTCGCGGTCGTCACTACCGCGGCGTCGTGCGGGGCGGTCAACGCCATGCACGACTCCTTTACCGCGCTCGGCGGCATGGTCCCGCTGTGGCTAATGCAAATCGGTGAGGTGGTTTTTGGCGGCGTCGGCTCGGGGCTATACGGCATGTTGCTGTTCGTGTTGCTGGCGGTATTTATCGCCGGGCTGATGACCGGACGCACGCCGGAATATCTGGGTAAAAAAATCGATGTCCGCGAGATGAAAATGACCGCGCTGGCGATCCTCGTCACCCCGGCGCTGGTGTTAGGTGGCACAGCGCTGGCGATGATGACCGAAGCCGGGCGTAGCGGGATGTTAAATCCCGGCGCGCACGGTTTTAGCGAGGTGCTGTATGCCGTCTCATCCGCCGCCAACAATAACGGCAGCGCCTTTGCCGGATTGAGCGCCAATACACCCTTCTGGAACGGGCTGCTGGCATTTTGCATGCTGGTGGGTCGCTTCGGGGTGATTATTCCGCTAATGGCAATCGCCGGTTCGCTGGTAGCGAAAAAAATCCAGCCGGCCAGCGCCGGAACGCTGACCACCACCGGGCCGCTGTTTGTCGGCCTGCTGATGGGCACGATATTGCTGGTCGGTGCCCTGACCTTTATTCCCGCGCTGGTCTCCGGACCGGTGGCAGAATTTCTTTCGTTACGTTGAGCCGGTGGAACACATGATGAATCGCAAAAAACAGGCGTTATTCGAACCTGCGCTGATGCGGCAAGCCGCCGTTGAGTCGCTAAAAAAATTAAGCCCGCATGTTCAGCTTCGCAACCCGGTCATGTTTATCGTCTGGGTGGGTAGCGTACTCACCTCCGGACTCGCTATCGCCATGCTGATGGGCCTGTCGTCGGGCGACTGGCGCTTTACCGCCGCCATTAGCCTGTGGCTGTGGTTTACGGTGCTGTTCGCCAACGTAGCAGAAGCGATGGCCGAAGGACGCAGTAAAGCGCAGGCCAGCAGCCTGAAAGGGGTGCAGAAAACGGCATTTGCCTGGAAACTTCACGGCTCAACGCATGATGCCGACGGTGAACGCGTTCCGGCCGCCAGTCTGCGTAAAGGCGATATCGTGCGGGTCGACGCCGGTGACATCATCCCCTGCGATGGCGAAGTGATTGAAGGCGGTGCCTCGGTGGATGAAAGCGCGATCACCGGCGAATCCGCACCGGTGATCCGCGAATCCGGCGGTGATTTTGCCTCGGTTACTGGCGGAACGCGTATTCTCTCCGACTGGCTGGTGATCGAATGCAGCGTCAATCCGGGCGAAACCTTTCTGGATCGGATGATTGCGATGGTGGAAGGTGCGCAGCGGCGTAAAACCCCCAACGAGATTGCGCTGACCATTTTACTGATCGCCCTGACCATCGTGTTCCTGCTGGCGACTGCGACACTGTGGCCTTTCTCGGCATATGCAGGCGAACCGGTGAGCGTGACCGCGCTGATTGCCCTGCTGGTGTGTCTGATCCCGACCACCATCGGCGGTCTGCTTTCGGCCATCGGCATTGCCGGGATGAGCCGGATGCTGGGCGCTAATGTCATCGCCACCAGCGGACGCGCGGTAGAAGCGGCGGGCGACGTGGATGTCCTGCTGCTGGATAAAACCGGCACCATTACGCTCGGTAACCGGCAGGCGTCGGCGTTTATTCCTGCGCTGGGCGTGGAGGAGAAAACGCTGGCTGACGCGGCCCAGCTCAGCTCGCTGGCCGATGAAACCCCGGAAGGCCGCAGTATCGTGGTGCTGGCAAAACAGCGCTTCAATCTGCGCGAGCGTGACATCCAGTCTCTGCACGCCACGTTTATTCCGTTTACGGCCCAAACCAGAATGAGCGGGATTAACGTTGATAACCGTGCGATCCGCAAAGGTTCCGTAGAGGCTATTCGCCGCCATGTGGAAAGCAATGGCGGACAGTTTCCGGCAGACGTTGAGCGCAACGTTGAAGAGGTCGCCCGTCAGGGTTCTACACCGCTGGTAGTGGCGGAAGGTGCGCGGGTACTGGGCGTCATCGCGTTGAAAGACATCGTTAAAGGCGGCATTAAAGCGCGTTTCGCCCGCCTGCGGGAGATGGGGATCAAGACGGTGATGATCACCGGTGACAACAGCCTGACCGCCGCCGCTATTGCAGCCGAAGCCGGGGTGGATGATTTCCTCGCGGAAGCCACGCCGGAGGCGAAGCTGGCCTTGATCCGCCAGTATCAGGCAGAGGGTCGTCTGGTTGCCATGACCGGGGACGGCACCAACGACGCCCCGGCGCTGGCCCAGGCTGATGTGGCGGTGGCGATGAACTCCGGCACCCAGGCGGCAAAAGAAGCGGGCAATATGGTGGATCTGGACTCCAACCCCACCAAACTGATTGAAGTGGTGCATATCGGTAAACAGATGCTGATGACCCGTGGTTCGCTGACTACCTTCAGCCTGGCAAACGATGTGGCGAAGTATTTTGCCATTATCCCGGCGGCGTTCGTTGCCACCTGGCCGCAGGTTGGCGTGCTGAATATTATGCACCTGCACTCCCCCACCTCCGCCATCCTCAGCGCGGTGATTTTTAACGCGCTGATTATTGTCTTTCTAATTCCGCTGGCGCTGCGTGGCGTCAGTTATAAGCCGCTGTCCGCCTCTGCCATGCTGCGGCGCAATTTATGGATCTACGGTCTGGGTGGTCTGATTGTGCCTTTTGTTGGCATTAAGCTTATCGATCTGTTGCTGACCCTGCTGGGTCTGGCGTGAGGTGAATATGACTCTGTTACGTCCTGCATTTTCGTTGATGATTTTTTTAACCGTGCTGACCGGCGGCGTGTATCCGCTACTGACCTCCACGCTGGGTCAATGGTGGTTTAGCGACCGCGCTAACGGCTCGCTTATTGAGGATGAAAATGGCGTGCGCGGCTCTTATCTGATCGGCCAGAATTTTACCCGGCCTGATTATTTTCACGGTCGCCCGTCGGCAACGGCGGAGAGGCCATATAACCCCGAAGCATCCGGCGGCAGCAACCTTGCGGTGAGCAATCCGGCGCAGGATAGCGTCATTGCTGAGCGAGTTAAAACGCTGCGAGCGGAAAACCCGGACGCGGCTGGCGCGGTGCCGACCGAACTGGTCACCGCCTCCGCCAGCGGTCTGGATAACAACCTCACGCCGCAGGCCGTCCTCTGGCAACTGCCGCGCGTGGCTAAAGCGCGTCATTTATCGGTTGAACAGATCGCGCCGCTGATTGACCACGCCACGCAAAAACCGCTGTTCAGCTTTCTCGGTCAACCTGTGGTAAATATTGTTGAGCTGAATATTGCCCTCGATGGGGTAAAGGATAATAAATGACCGACGAGCCGCAGCGTCCCGATCCCGATCGGCTGCTGGAACAAACTGCCACCGCGCACCGGGGCAAGCTGAAGATTTTTTTTGGTGCCTGCGCGGGGGTGGGGAAAACCTGGGCAATGCTGGCAGAGGCGCAGCGTCTGCGCGCTCAGGGGCGGGATATTGTGGCGGGCGTGGTGGAGACGCACGGGCGTAAAGAGACGGCAGCGATGCTTGACGGGCTGACGGTACTGGCTCCGCGCTCCCTCACCCATCGTGGGCGCAAGGTGCAGGAGTTTGATCTGGATGCGGCGCTGGCACGGCGTCCGGCCCTGATTCTGATGGATGAACTGGCGCACAGTAATGCGCCCGGCTCGCGTCATCCCCGGCGCTGGCAGGATGTTGAGGAACTGCTTGAGGCGGGCATCGATGTCTTTACCACCCTCAATGTGCAGCATCTGGAAAGTCTGAACGACGTGGTCAGCGGCGTCACCGGCATTCAGGTGCGGGAAACCGTACCCGATCCGGTGTTCGACGCCGCCGATGACGTCGTGCTGGTCGATCTGCCTCCCGACGATCTGCGCCAGCGTCTGCACGAGGGAAAAGTTTACCTTGCCGGGCAGGCTGAACGGGCGATTGAAAACTTCTTTCGTAAAGGCAACCTTTACGCCCTGCGCGAGCTGGCCCTGCGCCGCACCGCCGACCGTGTTGATGACCAGATGCGGGTCTGGCGGGAACATCAGGGGCAGGAAAAGGTGTGGCATACCCGCGATGCCATTTTGCTGTGTATCGGTCATCAGACCGGCAGCGAAAAGCTGGTGCGCACCGCCGCGCGTCTGGCGGCAAAACTCGGTAGCGTCTGGCATGCGGTGTATGTCGAAACGCCCCGTCTGCACCGTCTTGCACGTGCCCAGCGCCAGGCGATCCTCAACGCGCTGCGGCTGGCGCAGGAGCTGGGGGCGGAGACCGCGACCCTCGCCGATCCGTCGGAAGAGAAAGCGGTCCTGCGTTATGCCCGCGAGCACAATCTTGGCAAGATCGTGCTGGGGCGGCAAACCCGCCGTCGCTGGTGGCAGGGCGACTCTTTTGCCGGGCGACTGGCCTGCCACGCGCCGGATTTAGATTTAGTGATTGTCGCGCTGGATGACCCTCCCGCTACGCCGCCACGCGCCAGCGATACGCGTTCGTTGCTGGAACGCTGGCGCGTTCAGTTTGAGGGCTGCGTTGTCGCGCTCGTGCTGTGCGCCGGGATCACGCTGATGGCAATGCAGTGGCTCACGGCGTTCGATCCCACCAACCTGGTGATGATTTATCTGCTGGCGGTGGTGCTGGTCGCTCTGCGCTACGGACGCTGGCCGTCGGTACTGGCGACCGTGGTGAATGTGGTCAGCTTCGATCTGTTTTTCATCGCCCCGCACGGCACCCTCGCCGTCTCAGACGTGCAGTATATTCTGACCTTTATCGTGATGCTGATTGTCGGGCTGGTGATCGGTAATCTGACGGCGGGAATGCGCTACCAGGCGCGGGTGGCGCGCTATCGTGAGCAGCGTACCCGTCATCTGTATGAGATGTCGCGGCGGCTCGCGGTCAGTCGCAGCGCGGAGGATATTGCGACCATCGGCGAGCAGTTTATACAGTCCACCTTTCAGGCCCGCAGTCAGCTGTTACTTCCCGACGCTGAGGCCCGGCTGATGCCGCTGACGCCGCAGCCCGGCATTACGCCCTGGGACGAGGCGATTGCCCGCTGGAGCTACGATCGCGGCCAGCCCGCCGGAGCCGGCACCGATACCCTGCCCGGCGTACCGTACCAAATTCTGCCGCTGAAAAGCGCCAGCCGGACGCACGGGCTGGTGATCGTGGAGCCGGGTAGCCTGCGTCAGTTGATGATCCCGGAACAACAACGGCTGCTGGAAACTTTTACGCTACTGATTGCCAGCGCGCTGGAACGTCTGGCGCTGACCGCCAGTGAACAACAGGCGCGGCTGGCGAGCGAGCGTGAGAGCGTGCGTAATGCCCTGCTTGCGGCACTTTCGCATGATTTGCGCACGCCGCTGACGGTGCTGTTTGGTCAGGCGGAAATCCTGACCCTCGATCTGGCCAGTGAAGGTTCGAAGCACGCGCCGCAAGCCAGTGAAATTCGCCAGCACGTGCTGAACACCACGCGGCTGGTCAATAACCTGCTGGATATGGCGCGCATCCAGTCTGGCGGCTTTAATCTTAAGAAAGAGTGGCTGACGCTGGAGGAAGTGGTCGGCAGCGCACTTCAAAGCCTTGAGCCGGGCAGCCGTCCCATTGACCTGGCGCTTTGCGAGCCGTTGACACTTATCCATGTTGACGGTCCGCTGTTTGAGCGGGTGCTGATTAATTTACTGGAAAACGCCCTCAAATATGCCGGACGACGGGCGCAAATCGGTCTTAACGCCTGGCTGGAGGATGCACAACTGGTACTGGAGGTGTGGGATAGTGGGCCTGGCATTCCTGCCGGGCAGGAAAAGCGTATTTTCGATAAGTTTGCCCGCGGCATGAAGGAGTCAGCCATTCCCGGCGTGGGATTAGGACTGGCAATTTGTCAGGCCATCGTCAGCGTTCACGGCGGTACGCTTACCGCCAGTAACCGTCCACAGGGCGGAGCCTGTTTTCGTGTTACCCTACCGCAGGACGCGGCACCCCGGCTTGAGGAATTTGATGAGCACTGTAATTAACGTTTTAATTATTGAAGATGAACAGGCGATTCGCCGTTTTCTGCGCACCGCGCTGGAAGCGGACGGGCTGCGCGTATATGAAGCCGATACCCTCCAGCGCGGCCTGCTCGAAGCCGCCAGCCGTAAACCGGACCTGACCATCCTCGACCTCGGGCTGCCGGACGGCGACGGCATCGATTTTATTCGTGAAGTCCGGCTGTGGAGCCAGATGCCGATTATCGTGCTCTCGGCACGCACTGAAGAGGCGGACAAAATCGACGCCCTTGATGCAGGTGCCGATGATTATCTCAGTAAGCCTTTTGGGATCGGGGAATTGCAGGCCCGCCTGCGGGTAGCGCTGCCTCGCCACGCCAGCGGGCAAAAAAATGAACCGCAGGTGGCATTTGGCGCAATGGTGGTCGACCTGGCCGCACGGCGAATTTTACGTGACGGTGAAGAGGTCCATCTGACGCCAATTGAATTCCGCCTGCTGGCGGTGTTGCTTAACAATGCCGGAAAAGTATTAACCCAGCGTCAGCTATTAAACCAGGTCTGGGGACCCAACGCCGTCGAACATAGTCACTATTTGCGCATTTATATGGGGCATTTACGCCAGAAAGTAGAGGTCGATCCGGCCCGCCCCCGCCATTTATTAACGGAAACCGGCATTGGCTATCGTTTTATGTTTTGAATAACTATTCATTTTCCCCTCTTATTTATCACCCTCTTTTTCCGGCAATTATTTTGGCTGGCGAAAAGATTTATTAAAATAAAAGTAATTACATATTATTCACAACCCATTTACACAAATAATATTTATCAGCCAATATGCATAAAACGTGGGTAATTATTTCTGGATAGATCGGATTTTGGTGATCCGCTTCACAGTTAAAGGCTTTTTTCTGGATAAAATGAGCATACCTTCAATTGACTCATGAATGGTGATTATTATGGAAAACAATAGCCGAATTATGCCACATATCAGGCGGACAACACATATTATGATGTTTGCCCACCGCAATAGTTTTGACTTTCATTTCTTCAACGCCCGATAGTCTTCTGACCTCGGGCGCTTCAGCATAGCAACTTTCCTGAAATCTCTGTAATACAGGACGTTACCTGTAGCAGACAGCGCTCGCCTTAGCTAAATCCTGCATTGCCAGCCCCCGGACTGGCAGGGTTTATGTCATCTTAAAAAAAGCATATTACTGATATTTCATCAGCGGGTAACTATTGCTTTTTTTCCGGCGCGATCAATTTCCTGCTCAGGAAATTGAGGGAACACTATTATCTAAAATAAAGAGTTTATTATGTCTCAATTAAAAATTGCCGTTAGCCGTGCCTGCCCTGACTGTTTTTGTACCCAGCGCGATATTGTCAATACTACTGAAACCCACTTTATTAATGTTGCTGCCGTAGTTTTAACCATCGACGAGGTAGAAGCGGGGAAACTTGATGAGATCGACGCTACCGGTTATCACCTCCCGGTATTTATTGCCATAAATAACGATGAACGGGTGCCGGCAGAATATCTGGCACGCATTCAGGGTGTATTTGAATACGATGAAACCCGCAATGACTACTATGGTCGCCAGCTCGAAGCCGCCGCGCAAAAATATGAAACGCAACTGCGCCCGCCCTTCTTCCGTGCCCTGGTAGACTACGTGAACCAGGGCAACAGCGCCTTTGACTGCCCCGGTCATCAGGGTGGCGAATTTTTCCGCCGCCATCCGGCGGGCAACCAGTTTGTCGAATTCTTTGGCGAAACGCTGTTCCGCTCGGATCTCTGTAATGCCGATGTGGCGATGGGCGATTTATTGATCCACGAAGGCGCACCCTGCGCGGCGCAACAGCATGCGGCCAGCGTGTATAACGCCGATAAAACCTATTTCGTCCTCAACGGTACCTCATCGGCAAACAAAGTGGTGCTGAATGCATTACTAACGCCGGGGGATTTGGTGCTGTTCGACCGCAATAACCATAAATCGAACCATCATGGTGCCCTGTTGCAGGCAGGCGCAACGCCGGTGTATCTCGAAACCGCCCGTAATCCGTATGGCTTTATCGGCGGCATCGATGCGCACTGTTTTGAAGAACGCTACCTGCGCGAGCTGATCGCCGAAGTCGCGCCGCAGCACGCCCGTGACGCGCGACCATTCCGCCTGGCGGTGATCCAGTTGGGCACCTACGACGGCACCATTTATAACGCCCGTCAGGTGGTGGATAAAATTGGTCATCTTTGCGACTACATCCTGTTCGACTCCGCGTGGGTCGGGTATGAGCAATTTATCCCGATGATGGCGGACTGCTCGCCGCTGCTGCTGGAGCTGAATGAAAACGATCCGGGTATTCTGGTGACCCAATCGGTGCATAAACAGCAGGCCGGCTTCTCCCAGACGTCACAAATCCATAAAAAGGACCGCCACATTAAAGGCCAGCCGCGCTACGTTCCGCATAAACGCCTGAATAACGCCTTTATGATGCACGCCTCCACCAGCCCGTTTTATCCGCTCTTTGCCGCCCTGGACATTAATGCACAGATGCACGAGGGCCAGTGCGGACGAAATATGTGGATGGACTGCGTAACCCAGGGGATCGACGCGCGCAAGCTGATCCTCGAAAACTGTCAGCATATTCGCCCGTTCGTGCCTGAACAGGTAGATGGAAAAGCGTGGCAACACTGGCCGACCTCCGACATTGCCTGCGACCTGCGTTTCTTCCACTTTGTGCCGGGCGAACACTGGCACGCCTTTGAGGGGTACGCCGACCACCAATATTTTGTAGATCCCTGCAAACTGCTGCTGACCACGCCTGGCATCAACACCGCCAGCGGCGAGTACGAGTCGTTCGGCGTGCCCGCCACGATTCTCGCCAACTTCCTGCGTGAAAATGGCGTTGTGCCGGAAAAATGCGATCTCAACTCCATTTTGTTCCTGCTGACCCCGGCGGAGGACATGGCCAAGCTACAACAGCTGGTGGCGTTGTTAGTACGTTTTGAAAAATTGCTGGAGACCGACGCGCCGTTACGAGAGGTGCTGCCGTCACTGTATCGTCAGTATCAGGATCGCTACGCGGATTATTCTCTGCGCCAGCTTTGCCAGGAAATGCACGACCTCTACGCCCGGCATAATGTGAAGCAGCTGCAAAAAGAGATGTTCCGCAAGGCGCATTTCCCGCGCGTCAGCCTGAATCCTCAGGAAGCCAACTACGCCTACCTTCGCGGTCAGGTTGAACTGGTGCGCTTGCAGGACGCTGAAGGTCGCATTGCGGCAGAAGGTGCGCTCCCTTACCCGCCGGGCGTGCTGTGCGTCGTGCCGGGGGAGATCTGGGGTGGCGCGGTGTTGCGTTACTTCAGCGCGCTCGAAGAAGGCATTAATCTTCTGCCGGGTTTTGCGCCGGAATTACAGGGCGTCTATATCCAGGAGCAGGATGGCCGCAAACAGGTGTGGTGCAACGTCATTACGCCGGAGAAAGCCTCCTCCACGCTGCTGAAAGGAGAACAATTATGAGCAAGTCCAATAAAATGGGCGTGGTCCAGCTCACCATTTTGACGATGGTCAACATGATGGGTTCCGGGATCATTATGCTGCCGACCAAACTGGCCGAGGTGGGCACCATTTCGATTATCTCCTGGCTGGTCACCGCCGTTGGCTCCATGGCGCTGGCGTGGGCCTTCGCCAAATGCGGGATGTTCAGCCGCAAATCCGGCGGGATGGGCGGCTATGCCGAGTATGCCTTCGGCAAGTCCGGCAACTTTATGGCCAACTATACCTACGGTGTGTCGCTGCTGATTGCCAACGTCGCGATTGCCATTTCGGCAGTGGGTTACGGTACTGAGCTGCTGGGATTATCCCTCAGCCCGGTGCAGATTGGCCTGGCAACCATCGGCGTGTTATGGATTTGTACGGTAGCCAATTTCGGCGGCGCGCGCATCACCGGGCAGATTAGTAGCATCACCGTCTGGGGGGTGATTATCCCGGTGGTAGGGTTGTGCCTGATTGGCTGGTTCTGGTTCAGCCCATCGCTGTACGCGGCGTCGTGGAATCCGCATAACGTGCCGTTCTTCAGCGCGGTGGGGTCCTCCATCGCCATGACGCTGTGGGCGTTTCTCGGGCTGGAATCCGCCTGTGCGAATACCGACGTCGTGGAAAATCCGGAGCGTAACGTGCCTATTGCCGTTCTCGGCGGTACGCTTGGCGCGGCGGTGATTTACATCGTCTCGACCAACGTGATTGCCGGGATTGTGCCGAATATGGATCTCGCCCACTCCACCGCCCCGTTCGGCGTGGCGTTTGCCCAGATGTTTACGCCAGGCGTCGGTAAAATCATCATGGGACTAATGGTGATGTCGTGCTGCGGCTCCCTGCTCGGCTGGCAGTTTACCATTGCTCAGGTGTTTAAATCCTCTGCCGACGAAGGCTATTTCCCGAAGATCTTCTCGCGCCTCAGTAAAGCCGACGCGCCGATTCAGGGGATGCTGGCGATTGTGATTTTCCAGAGCGGACTGTCACTGATGACTATCAGCCCGTCGCTGAACAGTCAGTTTAATGTGCTGGTCAATCTGGCGGTGGTGACCAATATCATCCCCTATATCCTGTCGATGGCGGCGCTGGTGATTATTCAGAAGGTCGCGAAAGTCGATCCGCGTAAGGCAAAGGCGGCAAACGTGGTGGCATTTATCGGCGCGGTGTATAGCTTTTACGCGCTCTACTCCTCGGGAGAGGAAGCGATGCTGTACGGTGCGATAGTTACCTTTATGGGCTGGACGCTGTACGGTCTGGTGTCGCCGAGGTTTGAACTGAAGAATAAGCACGGGTAAGGGGATGAAGAGGAAAGGCTCCTGCGGGAGCCTTTACGGTTGGTGAAGAACCTGGTTTTGCGAGTATGTGCGCCGCTTTGCCGGGTGGCGGCTTCGCCTTACCCGGCCTACGAAAACCCAACGATATCAATATGTTATTCAATTCCCGTCGATTTACGAAAACCATCAATATCAACACGTTATTCGCAATCCGTAGGCCTGTGCAAGCGAAGCGCCGCCAGGCATAAGTGCACGGCATAACGTTTGTCAGCCGTCTGAATGCTTCCCGGAGGGAGGCCCAACCCGGTGGTCGCCCCGATATCCACGGACGGTTACCATAACGCAAAACGCCTCCCGCAGGAGGCGTTACGGTAAACAGACCCGTCAGGCGTTCTTCAGTACTTCGCTGACAATCTCTACCGCTTCTTTTTCAATGCGCTTACGGTGTTCTTCACCCAGGAAACTTTCACAATAGATTTTGTAAGCATCTTCGGTACCAGACGGACGGGCGGCGAACCAGCCATTGTCAGTCATCACTTTCAGACCACCAATCGCTGCGCCGTTGCCCGGTGCCGCGGTTAAACGCGCGGTGATCGGGTCGCCTGCAAGGGTGTCGGCACTGACCATCTCCGGAGAGAGTTTAGACAGCGCGGCTTTCTGTGCTGACGTGGCGCTCGCGCCCAGACGGTTGTAGCTCGGCGCACCAAAGCGTGCGGCCAGCTCGTCATAATGCTGCTGCGGGTTTTTCCCGGTAACGGCGGTGATTTCTGCCGCCAGCAGGCACATGATGATGCCATCTTTGTCTGTCGACCACGGGGTGCCGTCGAAACGCAGGAACGAAGCCCCCGCACTCTCTTCACCGCCGAAGCCGAAGCTGCCGTCAAACAGACCGTCAACAAACCATTTAAAGCCTACCGGCACTTCCACCAGCTTACGGCCCAGATCGTTCACCACACGGTCAATCATCGCTGACGACACCAGTGTTTTACCGACCGCAACGTCTTTGCCCCACTGCGGGCGATGCTGGAACAGGTAGTTGATCGCCACCGCCAGATAGTGATTAGGATTCATCAGACCGGCGGGGGTCACAATCCCGTGGCGGTCATAATCCGGGTCGTTAGCAAACTCCAGATCGAATTTATCACGTAGCGCCAGCAGCCCCGCCATCGCAGATTCCGAAGAGCAGTCCATACGGATCACTTCGTCTTTATCCAGATGCATAAAGCGGAACGTCTGATCGACATGATCGTTCACGATGGTCAGGTTGAGCTTGTAATAGTCAGCGATGCGTTTCCAGTATTCGATACCGGAACCACCCAGCGGATCGACACCCAGCGTCAGGCCCGCTTTCTGGATCGCCGCCATATCGACGATCTCAGCTAGCCCTTCGACAAACGGCTGCACCAGATCCTGCTCTTTCACATGACCTGACGCCAGCGCGGCATCCAGAGCCAGACGCTTCACGCCTTTCAGACCGTCTGCCAGCAGCGCGTTAGCACGATCTTCCACCACTTTGGTGACGTTAGTATCGGCCGGACCACCGTTTGGCGGATTGTATTTGATGCCGCCATCTTCCGGCGGGTTGTGCGACGGCGTGATGACGATGCCGTCAGCCTGTGCGCCGCCTTTTTTGTTATGCACCAGAATGGCGTTTGAAACCGCAGGCGTCGGGGTGAAGCCGTTGTTCTCCTGGACAATCATGTCCACGCCGTTGGCGGCAAGCACTTCCACAACGGAAATAAATGCCGGTTCTGACAGCGCGTGAGTATCTTTACCAACGTAGCAAGGACCGGTGATGCCGTTTTTCGCACGCTCTTCGGCAATCGCCTGCGCAATCGCCAGAATATGCGGCTCGTTAAAGCTGTGGCGCGCTGCGCTACCACGGTGGCCGGAGGTACCGAACTTAACGGCGTGTTCCGGATTGCCCGCTTCCGGTTTCAGGACATAATACTGAGACGTCAGCTGAGCGACGTTGATCAAATCACGTTGTTGTGCAGGCTGACCCGCACGATTGTGAACTGCCATTGCCTGATCCTTCTGATGCAAGGGTTAAATAGTGCCGCAAACCTTTTCAATCAGTTCCGCCGGGAACTGCATTGATTGCATGATGTGTTCAATCATGCCGCATTTACGACCGGTATTGGTATTAGTAATCACCCAGTATGGGGTATCCGGCACCTGTTTCGGTTTAGTCTGATTACCGCTTTGTAACAGCGTTTGTTCGTCAGCCGCAAAATACACGCGGGTACGTCCGTGCAGTGACTCGGTGGCTTCGGCAAACGCCGTGTTATCCAGTGAATACAGTGTAGACAGGATCAGCATGAAGCGGTTTACCGCCTTGCGCTGTTCGGCATATTCATCAGACAACAGCAGCTCACGCATCGCGCGGACGTTATCTTTAGGGGTATTAACCGGTTTTTTCTCAACCACCGGAGCGGGTGCACTCACCGCTTTACTTACCGGCGTGGCAGGCTGTGATGCGGCGGAAAATTTCAGTATGCGCCGTAAAATGTCGGACGCGCTCTCACCAATGTGCTGAGTGTGGCTGGCAATATAGCGATAGAGCTCATCATCAACTTCGATCGTTTTCATCTTGATCCAGTACGATATTTTTAAGTACAAGTTATTGAGATTATAAGGGCAAATCTCAACTGCGGATAGCGTCAAGCCTGGATGACCGCAAAAGTCCGGAAACTTCTGAAAGCTTGCAGCCCGGCGGCAGAATGTTCACCATAATACCTTAACCTGCCAGAGCGAAAAAAAGATCTTTGCCATGAAATTAAATACCCGTACGCAATCTGCACAACATTCGTCTGATGCTTCACCCATCGTACTCGTTCACGGGCTGTTCGGCAGCCTTGATAATCTGGGCATCCTCGCCCGCGATCTGGTCAGCGATTACGACATCCTTCAGGTAGATATGCGCAATCATGGTCTCTCGCCCCGCGCCCCGGAGATGACTTATTCCGCGATGGCGCAGGATCTGCGGGATACGCTGGATGAACATGGGATCGAGAAAGCCACCTTTATAGGTCATTCCATGGGCGGTAAAGCCGTCATGGCCCTGACCGCGCTGGCGGCAGAGCGGATTGACGGACTTGTCGCCATCGATATTGCGCCAGTGGATTACGCCGTGCGTCGCCACGATGAAATCTTTGCCGCGATTAATGCCGTTACCGACGCGGGCAGCACCACGCGTCAACAGGCGGCTGCGGTGATGCGCGAACACCTTAGTGAAGAAGGCGTGATCCAGTTTTTACTGAAATCGTTTGTCGACGGCGAATGGCGTTTCAACGTGCCGGTACTGTGGGAACAATATCCGCACATTGTCGGCTGGGACCCGGTCCCGGCCTGGGATCGCCCGGCGCTGTTTATTCCCGGCGGCAATTCGCCCTACGTCACCGAAGCATACCGTGAGCCACTGCTGGCACAATTTCCGCAGGCGAAGGCGCATGTGATTGCCGGGGCGGGCCACTGGGTACATGCAGAAAAACCGGAGGCGGTATTGCGGGCGATCCGCCGCTATCTGGCCGAACGCGCCTGATTAAAAATCCAACGTCCGCACGCCAGATTGCCCGCGGGCGTTGGCGTGCTTCCTGCACTGATGTATGATGGCGCGCTACCCAACCGGGCAATGGCCCGGCTGCTTGTTTCCCCGAAGTCACTCTTAATCATGGCAAAAGAACAAACGGACCGTACGACAATAGATCTGTTCGCGAATGAGCGTCGCCCGGGAAGACCCAAAACCAATCCCCTTGCGCGTGATGAACAGTTACGCATCAACAAGCGCAATCAGTTAAAACGCGACAAAGTACGCGGCCTGAAGCGCGTTGAGTTAAAACTCAACGCTGACGCGGTTGATGCCCTCAACGAACTGGCGGATGCGCGCCAGATCAGCCGCAGTGAGCTGATCGAAGAGATTTTACTCAGCCAGCTCGCGCAGTTGCACGGGCAGGATATTGTCTGAAAAAGCACCCAATCCCCCTTTTCATGTAGCAGAGAGTGCAGTCGGGCGTGATTGCTATTTCCGCGTACTTCTCTGTTCTGCTATGATTGCCCTTATCCGTGTGCAATACGCCACCACCATATCAATAAGTATCAAGAGGTTATTTTACTCATGGCAATCACAGGCATCTTTTTCGGCAGCGATACCGGCAATACCGAAAATATCGCGAAGATGATTCAAAAGCAGCTAGGTAAGGATGTCGCCGATGTGCATGACATTGCCAAAAGCAGCAAAGAAGATCTCGCGGGCTACGATATTCTGCTGCTGGGCATTCCTACCTGGTACTACGGTGAAGCACAATGTGACTGGGACGACTTCTTCCCGACGCTGGAAGAGGTAGACTTCAATGGTAAGCTGGTGGCGCTGTTTGGCTGCGGCGACCAGGAAGATTATGCCGAGTACTTCTGTGACGCGTTAGGCACCATTCGCGATATCATTGAACCGCGCGGTGCAACAATTGTAGGTCACTGGCCAACGGCAGGTTATCACTTTGAAGCGTCAAAAGGCCTCGCTGATGACGATCACTTTGTCGGCCTGGCAATCGATGAAGACCGTCAGCCAGAACTGACAGCTGAACGCGTAGAGCAGTGGGTGAAGCAGATTTCTGAAGAGTTGCACCTGAACGATATCATCAACGCCTGATGCTGATATGACGCAACTTTCTGGTTGCGTCATACTGATAGATAAAAGCAATCAAAATAATTGCTACAATTTTTTAACTTTTCAGTACATATCTGTACAATAGCCACTGATTTAACGAGGTCAGTACCGCTTTGCGGGCCACCCCTCGTTTTAAACGCTAACTTTGTCTGATACTTGCAGTTTTCAATCAGGCATGGCAGTTCTATAATGAGAGGCATTATGAGCGATGCACTCTCTGTAAATACTTCCCTGTGGGGAGTGAATCTTATAGCAACAGGACAGATTCCGCATGACTGACAACAATACCGCATTAAAGAAAGCAGGCCTGAAAGTCACGCTTCCCCGGTTGAAAATCCTGGAAGTGCTTCAGGGACCTGACAATCATCACGTCAGCGCGGAAGATTTATACAAACGCCTCATTGACATGGGTGAAGAGATTGGTCTCGCCACCGTCTACCGCGTTCTGAACCAGTTTGACGATGCTGGCATTGTCACCCGCCACAATTTTGAGGGCGGAAAGTCCGTTTTCGAACTGACTCAGCAGCATCACCACGATCACCTGATTTGCCTCGACTGCGGCAAAGTGATTGAATTCAGCGATGACTCGATTGAGTCCCGTCAGCGTGAGATCGCCGCTAAACACGGTATTCGTCTCACTAACCATAGCCTTTATCTGTATGGTCACTGTGCTGAAGGCGACTGCCGCGAAGACGATAATGCCCACGAAGGCGTGAGCAAGTAACGGCATCACAAGCCAGCCTCCCCGGCTGGCTTTTTTTATTCCCTTCCCCCGCCCGTATATTCAGATTTCATCAATACTTTTTACTCCTCAGCCTGGCTAGTATGCCCGCTTTCAGGCGCTATGCCTGTACGACAATGAAGTTGACAAGGATCGCGTCATGCAGCAACACCTCCCCCTTCAGAAGGCGCTTGCCCACATTCTGACTATTTTCGATGATGGCGCTAACAAACGTCGTTTACTGCGTCACAACTACCTGACGTTTCAGGCGGATACGATTTGTTTGCTGTATGCCGGTGATTATTCGCTTCTGCGTCGCCATGATGAGTTGCTGTTGACCCGAGCGCTGGCTCCCGGCATCGTCGGCCTGATCCTGCCCGATACGGCGGAACAGTTTGTCACGATCCGCGCAGACAGTGATTGTGACTATCAACTGGTCAGCCATGACGCTTTTTTTACGCAGATCGATAAGCAGCAGGCCCACCAGCAAATGCATACCCTCTTGCTGGCGCAGATTACGCGGCAATACCAGCGGGAAGAGCTACTTTTAGGCTACAGTAGTCTGGTTGCTGTTCAGGGGGCAATTGTGCTGCTTGATCGGCTTGAACCGGCGATCCGCGCCAGTACGAACGTTGCCGATTTCGTGGTTAAGTCGACTAACTTATCGCGGAGTATCGTCATGAAATCGATGGCCTTTTTGCGCCAGCAAAACGCGATTGAGATCAATAAAGGCAAGCTTACGCGAATTAACCATCTTCCTGATATCCATTAAAAAACCCGGCACGCTTGCGCGGCCGGGTTGGAAGAGTGTTGCCTGCATCAGAAGATGGTAAACGGCGCGATAACCATAAATTTCACATCGCGCTCATCCTGGAAGATGTTGCCGTATCCGCCACCGTAACTCGGAATATCGGAGTGGTTGTCATATTCGGTGAAGTGCAGTTTGAACATCGTTCCCTTCGCCCGGCCATCCTGAAGGGTGTAAACCGCATCCAGACTGTACGAGGACTCTTCAATGGTCCGGTCTTTATCGTAGTAAGCGTCCGGGTTAAGCTGCCAGGTTGAAGGCTTCGCATCCCAGGCGTACACATAGGAAGCGCCGACGTTCCAGCCTGGCAGATCCCAGTTTTTCAAATCATACATTGCACCAAAGAAAACGGCCTTTTCGCCATTGGCGTTAAAGTCAGAACGGTTATCCCACCAGATATCAAGACGTCCGTTTGAGGAAGCATAGGTTGGCGTCATACGTTGCAGAAAATACCCTTGCTGACCATCCGCTTTAACCCACGTGCCTTCCAGACGCAGATCGACGACCTCTGCCGCTTTATAGCCGAACGTCAGTGCCTGTAGCCAGGCTGTGCCATCGTAAATATCATTGCTGCCATGATCGTCAACTTTGTCGCGAGTCCCATAGAATTGATAGCTGGTGGTTAAAGGTGCACCAGCCACATTGAATTGATAGCTGGCTTTCGCAAAGTATTGATCGATGTAGCCTTCTGCCTGACCAAAAGCGGCTTCGAGGACCAGGTTATTTTTGAAATCGTACTTAGCGCCAATGGAATGCAGGTAATCGACATGGGTCTTCTGATCGTTTTGGTAAAAATGATCCATTTCGATGTGCCAGGGCGATTTGTATTCGTTGGTCCACATATACGAAAAGCTCAACGCACCCGCATCGCCATAGTCGAAATTCGCCCCGGCCTCAGCGCCCTGATAGGTGCCCGGCATAAAGCTCCAGTGCGGGGCCAGCAAGGTTTGCCCGGTTGGCTGAATATAACCCGCGCGCGCCCAGGCGGGTCCATATTTGAATTTTGCTGCCGCTTTATACAGGCTTATCCCGCTTTTATCGCCGGACCAGTCTTCATCATAGGCTTTGTTGCTTTTAGAAAAGGCAATTTCGTTCGGGTGTGCGCTGTCGCCATTTTCAGCCATTTCAATCGCCGTAAAGGCAGCAATATCAAGGCCGAACATATCGGCGGCATAGCCCGACTGGAAATCAAGGTTCGCGTTCCAGGTAGCATGAGAAAGGTTAACTTTGTACTTATCTTCATCAGTGACATCTTTACGGTCACGTTCACGCTGCCAGTAATAGATACCGCCAGTGAGGGTTGAATCGTCGAAAAATCCTTCGGCTTTGGCCTGCGGGGAAGCCATCAAACCAGACATTGCTGTGACGCCGGCAATAGCCAGCGCCAGCGTACTACGTTTGCCACTGAACGTACGCATGGAGTGATCCTCTTTGACTTTTAAAAACGCCGACTAAAGCGGCGATAAAAATAAAATTAAAAAGTGGCCAGCTAAAAATGTGACTGGCTACTGTAACTCAGAATATTTTTCGCGACGCGAATTATCAATCTTTTTTAGCGGGGAAAATGCAGGAGTATGACGAAGCGCACATAATTAATCGTATTTTGTAACAATTTCATGCGCCAAAATGAAAGTGTCACAAGGGCGATAACGCCGATTAAACAGTGCGTTAGATCTGATATTATTAAGAATGAAGATCACCGGCGATAAAGGATCAAAATCATTAATTCGCGTCGCGAATATATTTAGCTATGTGATTATTTTGCACATAGTGAAAATAAAAAACGCCGCAGAGCGCGGCGTTCAGACTGCTGACAAACGAGATACCGTGGAATGATGCCTGGCGGCGCAGTGCTTGCACAGGTCGACATATTGCCTTAACACGTTGATATTAATGGTTTTGTAGGCCGGGCAAGGCGAAGCCGCCACCCGGCAAAACGACATCAACGAGGCTGACATGGTCGCCAGCCATCTTAACCGAAGATCACTCGCCGATTTTAGCCCAGGTATCGCGCAGGCCGACGGTGCGGTTAAACACCAGCTTGTCTGCGGTTGCGTAGCGGCTGTCAAGGCAGAAGTAGCCTTCGCGTTCGAACTGATACGCCTTGCTTGCTTCAGCCGCTTTCAGCGATGGCTCGGCAAAGCCCTGTTTGATAACCAGTGACTCCGGGTTAATGACCGTCAGGAAATCATCCGCTGCACCTGGATTAGGCACGCTGAACAAACGGTCATACAGGCGAATTTCAACCGGCAGCGCGTGCGTTGCGCTTACCCAGTGAATTACCCCTTTTACCTTGCGGCCATCAGCCGGATCTTTGCTCAGCGTTTCGGCATCATAAGAGCAGAAGATGGTCGTAATGTTACCATCGGCGTCTTTTTCCACGTGCTCAGCTTTGATCACATAAGCATTACGCAGGCGCACTTCTTTACCGAGCACCAGGCGCTTGTACTGCTTGTTGGCCTCTTCGCGGAAGTCAGCGCGGTCGATCCAGATTTCACCGCTGAACGGCACTTCACGGCTGCCCATTTCCGGTTTGTTCGGATGGTTGGGCATGGTGACCATTTCGCTTTCACCCTGCGGGTAGTTTTCGATAACCAGTTTAACCGGATCGATAACGGCCATGGCACGCGGCGCGTTCTCGTTGAGATCTTCGCGAATGCAGGATTCCAGCGAGGCCATCTCAATGGTGTTGTCCTGTTTGGTCACGCCGATGCGCTTGCAGAACTCACGGATAGACGCCGCGGTGTAACCACGACGACGCAGGCCAGAGATGGTCGGCATACGCGGATCGTCCCAGCCCTCTACGTGCTTGTCGGTGACCAGCAGGTTGAGCTTACGCTTCGACATCACGGTATATTCCAGATTCAGGCGCGAGAATTCGTACTGGCGCGGGTGAACCGGAATGGTGATGTTGTCCAGCACCCAGTCATACAGGCGACGGTTGTCCTGGAATTCCAGCGTACACAACGAGTGGGTAATACCTTCCAGCGCATCGCTGATGCAGTGGGTGAAGTCGTACATCGGGTAGATGCACCACTTGCTGCCGGTCTGGTGGTGATCGGCAAATTTAATGCGATAGATAACCGGATCGCGCATCACGATAAAGGGCGATGCCATATCGATCCTGGCACGCAGGCAGGCTTTACCTTCCTCAAAACCACCGCTGCGCATTTTTTCAAACAGCGCGAGGTTCTCTTCCACGCTGCGATCGCGATACGGGCTGTTTTTGCCTGGTGCTTTCAGCGTGCCGCGGTACTCGCGGATTTCATCAGGCGAGAGTTCATCAACGTACGCCAGACCTTTATTAATCAGCTCGATCGCATACTGATGCAGCTGGTCGAAATAGTTAGAGGAGTAGCGGATGTCGCCCGACCAGTGAAAACCTAACCACTGCACGTCGTTTTTAATCGACTCAACGTATTCGATGTCTTCTTTCGCCGGGTTGGTGTCATCGAAACGCAGGTTGCACTGGCCCTGGTAATCCTGGGCGATGCCAAAATTCAGACAAATCGATTTTGCATGTCCAATATGCAGGTAGCCGTTCGGCTCCGGCGGAAAACGGGTATGCACGGTAGTGTGCTTACCGCTGGTCAGATCTTCATCAATGATCTGACGAATAAAGTTAGTCGGGCGGGCTTCTGCCTCACTCATCTTGGGTTCCTCAAAGCGTAAACAACAGATAACGGGGTATGATCTTATAAGCCAGTGCCAGAGACAACCATTAGTTGCGGAAATTACGGTTCGGATGAGAATTATGGGGATGAACGGCGCAAAAAAAAGCGGCGGAGGTCGCCCCCGCCGCTTCCGTCATCACAATGATGTGGTCAGATTATTTGCTTTTGATCTCATACAGCGGCGTCTGCCCCGCGACGACATGGCCTGTCGCCTGAAGCACCAGCGCGCTATAGTCGTCGCTGTTGCTACACACCACCGGGCTAATCATCGAACGCGCGTTGGCGTTGAGGAAGTCCAGATCCAGTTCGAGAACCGGCTGCCCCGCCACCACTTTCGCGCCCTCTTCTACCAGACGCGTAAAGCCCTTGCCGCCCAGCGCCACGGTATCAATGCCCATATGGACTACAATTTCCGCGCCGTTTTCTGTTTCCAGACAGAAGGCATGGTTGGTGTTGAAGATTTTGACAACAGTCCCCGCCGCCGGTGCAACCACGGTTTTATCCGTCGGTTTCACCGCCACGCCGTCACCAACCGCTTTGCTGGCGAAGGCTTCATCAGGCACCGCGTCCAGCGCGACAATTTCACCGGTAATTGGCGAAACCAGTTCGGCTATTACTCTGGCATTGGGTACGGCCTGTGGCTTCGCCGCGACAGGGGCAGCCGCCACCGGAGAGACAGAACCTGTCGCCGCCGGTACCGGACCACGCGCCACCACGCGTTTCATCACGTCGCCGATGGATTCCGCTTTTGCTCCCACGATGACCTGAATAGTCTGTTTGTTCAGTTTCACCACCCCAGAAGCGCCGAGGCGTTTGCACATGGCATCATTCACCAGCGCAGAGTCCGCAACGCTCAGACGCAGACGCGTAATACAGGCATCGATGGCTTTCAGGTTATCTGTACCGCCAACCGCAGCGATATAGTTAGTCGCCAGTTGGGTTAAGCCCTCTTCGGTATTGCTGTTGGCTTCTTCTTTTACGATATTGACTTCTTCATCTTCACGGCCCGGCGTTTTCAGGTTGAACATGCGGATCACAAAGCTGAACACCACAAAGTAGATAGCGAAGAAAATCAGACCCATCACCACCAGCATCCAGACGTTGCTGCTGGCCGCTGGCAGGTTATACATCAACGCGTAGTCGATGGCACCGGCAGAGAAGGAGAACCCGGCATGGATATTCAGCGCGGTCGCCACAAACAAGCTGATCCCGGTCAGCAGCGCGTGCAGGAGATACAGCAGCGGCGCGAGGAACATGAACAGGAATTCCAGCGGCTCGGTAACGCCGGTGAGGAACGCCGTAATGGCGACCGACAGCAGCATGCCGCCGACCATCGGACGACGCGCTTTCGGCGCGGCGAAGTACATCGCCAGCGCAGCACCCGGCAGACCGAACATCATGATCGGGAAGAAGCCGGACATAAACATCCCGGCAGTACCGTCACCCGCGTAGAAACGGTTGATGTCGCCATGGAAGACCACGCCTGCGGTATTGGTAAACTCGCCAATCTGGAACCAGGCAATGGTATTCAACACCTGATGCAGGCCCGTGGGGATCAGCAGACGGTTGATGAAGCCAAAAATACCGGAACCCAGTGCGCCAGCAGAAACAATCCATTCACCACCAGAATGAATTGCGTGCTGCACCGGCGGCCAGACGTAGCCGAAAACCGCCGCCAGGATCAGACAGAAGAATCCGGTGGCGATCGGCACAAAGCGTTTGCCACCAAAGAAGCTCAGGAAGTCAGGGAGTTTGATATCCGCCCAGCGGTTATAGACCGCACCGCCCACTAAACCGGTAATGATACCGGCCAGCACACCCATATTAATTTCCGGGTTAATCGTGACCATCGCTCTGGTCAACACGAAGTAACCCACAGCGCCTGCCAGCGCCGCTGCCCCCGCGCTGTCTTTAGACCAGCTTGACGCAACACCGATGGCAAAGATTAACGCCAGGTTGTCAAAAATTGCGCCGCCCGCCTGGGCGATAAACGGCACATTAAGCAGATCGGGTTGACCGAAGCGCAACAGCAGCGCCGCGACCGGTAGTACAGCGATAGGGAGCTGTAACGCCCTGCCCAACCGCTGAAAAAAGCCTAAAACGTTCATTGTCATTCCCCCTGAGAAACCCTGATAAGGCTCGTTTAAGACAGCCTTTTTATTGTGAGACAACTGCTGCAATCACTGATTGAATTCACACAGATGATGATTCTCTGCAAAATTAATTCGTATCGCAAATTAAATCCGTGTTTTTTGTGATTTTAATCACCAAATATCGTTTTCAACCCGGCATAATGCTGGTCATGCGGCAAAACTTATTTTACAATTCAAAAAATCAAGGCAGATTTACCCCGCTCAGTGACAAAGTGCATTACTCTTATCACTGCACAGACGCTCAATCTGCACACTTTTTTCTTATACTTTAGAGGTGAACAATGAGACTGATTCCACTGGCAACGGCTGAGCAGGTCGGAAAATGGGCGGCACGCCATATCGTTAACCGCATCAATGCCTTTAAACCGACCGCGGATCGTCCATTTATTCTTGGCCTGCCGACCGGCGGCACCCCGCTGACCGCTTATAAAGCGCTGGTTGCTATGCATAAAGCGGGCGAAGTCAGCTTCAAACATGTTGTGACCTTCAACATGGACGAATACGTTGGCCTGCCGAAAGAGCATCCGGAAAGCTACTACAGCTTTATGCACCATAACTTTTTCGATCACGTTGATATCCCGGCTGAAAACATCAACCTGCTGAATGGTAACGCGCCAGATATTGACGCAGAATGCCGTCGCTATGAAGATAAAATTCGCTCCTACGGTAAAATTCACCTGTTTATGGGTGGCGTGGGCAACGATGGTCACATTGCGTTTAACGAACCCGCCTCGTCTCTGGCATCGCGTACCCGTATTAAAACGCTGACCCATGACACTCGCGTGGCAAACTCTCGCTTCTTTGATAATGACGTTAACCAGGTGCCCAAATATGCCCTGACCGTGGGCGTCGGCACCCTGCTGGATGCCGAAGAAGTAATGATCCTGGTGCTGGGCGGTGTGAAAGCGCAGGCGTTGCAGGCGGCGGTCGAAGGTAACGTTAATCACATGTGGACCATCAGCTGCCTGCAACTGCATCCGAAAGCCATCGTGGTCTGTGACGAACCGTCTACCATGGAACTGAAAGTGAAGACCCTGAAATATTTCAACGAGCTGGAAGCTGAAAATATCAAAGGTCTGTAATATCCCACCGTCCTGCCCTCGTGCGCAGGACGGTTATTTTTCCCACCGGGGGTCGACATGTATGCATTAACCCACGGCCGGATTTATACCGGTCACGAAATCCTTGATGACCATGCGATTGTTATCGCCAATGGCCTGATCGAACGTCTTTGTCCGCTGACGGAACTGCCTGCGGGGATTGAACAGCGGTCGCTGAACGGGGCCATCGTCTCCCCCGGTTTTATTGATGTTCAGTTGAACGGCTGCGGCGGCGTGCAGTTTAACGACACCGCCGATGCGGTCAGCATTGAAACGCTTGAAATTATGCAGCGCGCCAATGAAAAATCGGGCTGTACCAGCTACCTGCCGACGCTGATTACCACCAGCGACGATCTAATGAAACAGGGCGTCCGCGTGATGCGCGAATACCTGGCGAAACATCCGCATCAGGCGCTGGGTCTGCATCTGGAAGGGCCGTGGCTCAACATCGTTAAAAAAGGCACCCATAATCCGCAGTTTGTACGTATGCCGGATGCCGCGCTGGTCGATTTTCTGTGTGAGAACGCCGATGTGATCACCAAAATCACCCTCGCGCCGGAGCAGGTTGCGCCTGAGGTCATTACTCAACTGGCAGCGGCGGGAATCGTTGTTTCTGCCGGACACTCTAATGCCACGGTAAAAGAAGCAAAACGCGGCTTCCGCGCCGGGATCACTTTCGCCACCCACCTTTATAACGCGATGCCATATATCAGCGGCCGCGAACCGGGGTTAATTGGCGCAATTTTTGACGAGCCAGACGTATGGTGTGGCATTATTGCTGACGGACTTCACGTTGATTATGTGAATATTCGTAACGCTAAGCGTCTGAAAGGCGATAAACTTTGTCTGGTAACGGACGCCACCGCGCCCGCTGGCGCAGATATTGATCAGTTCATTTTTGCTGGTAAAACAATATACTACCGTAACGGACTGTGCGTGGATGAAAACGGCACGTTAAGCGGTTCGTCGCTGACCATGATTGAGGGGGTGCGCAATCTGGTCGAGCACGTGAATATCGCACTGGATGAAGCACTGCGCATGGCAACACTTTATCCGGCACGCGCCATTGGCGTAGATAAGCAGTTGGGCAGCATTGCACCAGGCATGGTGGCCAACCTGACCGCGTTCACGCGCGATTATAAGATCATCAAGACTATCGTTAATGGTAACGAGGTCGTCAACGGGTAAAGAGAAAGTATGACATCAGGCGGGCAAGCTCAGATTGGTAATGTTGACCTCGTTAAACAGCTCAACGGTGCGGCTGTCTACCGCCTGATTGATCAGCACGGGCCTATCTCGCGCATTCAGATTGCCGAACAGAGCCAGCTCGCCCCGGCCAGCGTGACCAAAATCACGCGTCAGCTTATCGAGCGCGGTCTGATCAAAGAAGTCGATCAGCAGGCCTCTACCGGGGGCCGCCGCGCTATTTCCATCATCACAGAAACCCGTCATTTTCATGCTATCGGCGTCCGGCTCGGTCGCTACGACACCACCCTCACCCTTTACGATCTGAGCAGCAAAGTGCTGGCTGAAGAGCACTACCCTCTGCCAGAGCGCACCCAGGAAACACTCGAACACGCGCTGCTTAACACCATTGCCCGCTTTATCGAGGACTGCCAGCGCAAGATACGCGAACTGATCGCCATCTCGGTGATCCTGCCGGGACTGGTCGATCCAGAGAGCGGCGTCATTCGCTACATGCCGCATATTCAGGTGGAAAACTGGTCGCTGGTAGAGGCGCTGGAAAAACGCTTCAACGTCACCTGTTTTGTGGGTCACGACATTCGCAGCCTGGCGCTGGCGGAACACTATTTCGGTGCCAGCCAGGATTGTGCGGACTCCATTCTGGTTCGCGTGCATCGCGGGACTGGCGCGGGGATCATCTCCAATGGTCGCATTTTCATCGGCCGTAACGGCAACGTCGGCGAGATCGGCCATATTCAGGTCGACCCGCTGGGCGAGCGCTGTCACTGCGGCAATTTTGGCTGTCTGGAAACCGTTGCCGCCAATGCCGCCATTGAACAACGCGTTCGTCAGTTACTGGAAAAGGGTCATCAGAGCCGTGTGAAGCCGGATGACTGTACGATCAAAACAATCTGTAAGGCCGCTAATAAAGGCGATGCGCTCGCCAGTGAAGTCATAGAGCACGTGGGGCGTCATCTGGGTAAAACCATTGCCATCGCCATCAACCTCTTTAATCCGCAGAAAGTGGTGATCGCCGGGGAAATCGTCGAAGCAGAAAAGATCCTCCTGCCAGCCATTGAAAGCTGCATCAATACTCAGGCGCTACAGGCGTTCCGTAAAAACCTCCCGGTGGTGCGCTCGACGCTGGATCACCGCTCCGCGATTGGCGCTTTCGCGCTGGTCAAACGCGCCATGCTAAACGGGATTTTGCTGCAACGTTTGCTGGAAAATTAACGGCGGCTTATAGTCGTTACCTTATTTTTACAACTGGGTTGTTCATGACCATTCAAAACATCATTTGTGATATTGACGGCGTGCTGATGCACGATAACGTTGCTGTACCAGGTGCCGCAGAGTTTTTAACCCGTATTCTGGAGAAGGGCCTGCCGCTGGTCCTGTTGACTAACTATCCTTCACAGACCGGACAAGACCTGGCTAACCGTTTTGCCACCGCCGGTATCAACGTGCCGGACAGCGTTTTCTATACCTCCGCCATGGCGACCGCCGACTTTCTGCGCAAGCAGGAGGGGAAAAAAGCATACGTAGTGGGTGAAGGCGCGTTGATTCATGAACTGTATAAAGCCGGTTTTACCATCACTGACGTGAACCCGGACTTTGTTATCGTCGGCGAAACCCGCTCCTACAACTGGGAAATGATGCACAAAGCGGCCTTCTTTGTCGCTAACGGCGCACGGTTTATCGCCACCAACCCGGACACCCACGGCCGCGGCTTCTATCCGGCCTGCGGGGCGCTCTGCGCGGGTATTGAGAAAATCTCCGGACGTAAACCGTTTTGCGTGGGCAAACCCAGCCCGTGGATTATTCGCGCCGCGCTGAACACCATGCAGGCGCATTCCGAGCAGACGGTGATTGTTGGCGATAACCTGCGCACCGATATTCTGGCCGGTTTTCAGGCCGGGCTGGAAACTATTCTGGTGCTCTCTGGCGTGTCGACGCTGGATGATATTGATAGCATGCCTTTTCGGCCATCGTGGATTTATCCCTCCGTCGCCGAGATTGATATTTTTTAACAACACCACGCCTGCGGACGTGGTCAGACGGCTGCCAGCATGGCCTCTCAGGGGAAACGCCGGGATTGGGTTCCCGGAGGGAGGCCCAACCCGGTGGTCGCCCCGATATCCACGGACGGTTTGCCATCAACCTTACCTAAACGGGTTTTATCTCCGCCCTCCTCGAAACCCTTATTCAATAAAAACGCCTTAAAAATGCATATTCGCTAATATATCTTCTCTGGAGACAGCGTTTTTTCATCATTCGCTAATCGCTATTGCATTTTTTCCGATCCCTCCACCAAAACCCTTGCGCACCGCCCGGCTTTGCGGCATTTTCATTATCAGGCAACATCACAGGGTTAACGGAGAAGGTTATGTGTTCTATTTTTGGCGTACTGGATATTAAAACTGACGCGGGTGAGCTGCGTAAAAAAGCGCTGGAGCTGTCACGTCTGATGCGCCACCGTGGTCCGGACTGGTCCGGCGTTTACGCAAGCGATAAAGCCATCCTCGCACACGAACGTCTGTCGATTGTCGACGTTAACGCCGGTGCCCAGCCGCTGTATAACGAGAAAAAAACGCATGCGCTGGCCGTTAACGGTGAGATCTACAACCACCAGGCACTGCGCGCTGAATATGGCGACCGTTATCATTTCCAGACGGGCTCCGACTGTGAAGTTATCCTCGCGCTGTATCAGGAAAAAGGTCCCGAATTCCTCGATGAACTACAGGGCATGTTTGCTTTCGTGCTTTACGACAGTGAAAAAGACGCGTACCTGATTGGTCGCGATCATATCGGTATTATTCCGCTGTATATGGGGCACGACGAACACGGCAACCTGTATATTGCCTCAGAAATGAAAGCGCTGGTGCCGGTATGCCGCACCATTAAAGAGTTCCCGGCAGGCAGCTACCTGTGGAGTCAGGACGGTGAAATTCGTCCGTACTATCATCGCGACTGGTTCAGCTACGAGGCGGTAAAAGACAACGTTACCGATAAAAACGAACTGCGTCAGGCACTGGAAGAGGCGGTGAAAAGCCACCTGATGTCCGATGTGCCGTATGGTGTGCTGCTCTCTGGCGGCCTGGACTCTTCCGTGATCTCCGCGATCACCAAGAAATTCGCGGCCCGCCGCGTGGAAGATCAGGAGCGCTCAGAAGCCTGGTGGCCACAGCTACACTCCTTTGCCGTCGGGCTGGAAGGTGCGCCGGATCTGAAAGCCGCACAGGAAGTGGCTAACCACCTTGGCACCGTCCATCATGAGATCCACTTCACCGTGCAGGAAGGTCTGGATGCCATCCGTGACGTGATTTACCACATCGAAACCTATGATGTCACCACCATCCGCGCCTCGACGCCGATGTATCTGATGTCGCGTAAAATCAAAGCGATGGGCATTAAAATGGTGCTCTCCGGCGAAGGCTCCGATGAAGTGTTTGGTGGCTACCTCTATTTCCATAAAGCGCCAGATGCAAAAGAGTTACACGAAGAGACTGTGCGTAAGTTGCAGGCGCTGCATATGTTCGACTGCGCCCGCGCTAACAAGGCGATGTCGGCCTGGGGCGTGGAAGCACGCGTGCCCTTCCTCGATAAAAAATTCCTCGACGTGGCGATGCGCATTAACCCGCAGGACAAAATGTGCGGCAACGGCAAAATGGAAAAACATATCCTGCGCGAATGTTTTGAATCCTATCTGCCGGCAAGCGTGGCATGGCGTCAGAAAGAGCAGTTCTCCGATGGCGTAGGCTACAGCTGGATCGATACGCTGAAAGAAGTGGCAGCGAAGCAGGTTTCCGATCAACAACTGGAAACCGCCAGCTTCCGCTTCCCGTACAACACGCCATCGTCGAAAGAAGCGTATTTGTACCGTGAAATTTTTGAAGAGCTGTTCCCGGTCCCGAGCGCCGCAGAATGTGTGCCGGGTGGCCCGTCAGTCGCCTGCTCCTCAGCCAAAGCTATCGAATGGGATGAAGCGTTTAAAACGATGAACGATCCATCAGGCCGCGCGGTTGGTGTGCACCAGTCGGCGTACAAATAATTACGCCTGCCTCACAGCGGACCCTGCGGGGTCCGCTGCTGTTTTTAAGCATACAATCCGCAACCCTTTTTCAATAATTGACGAATATTACGCCACGCTGTTCGCAACCTAACCAAACAGTCACTTTCGGGCTACTTTCAGTGAAAAAGGTGTTGACGCTTCAGGGTCCAATACGCATAATGCGCCCCGCAACGCCGATAAGGTAACGCGAAAAAAGATGGCTACGTAGCTCAGTTGGTTAGAGCACATCACTCATAATGATGGGGTCACAGGTTCGAATCCCGTCGTAGCCACCATCTTTTTGCGGGAGTGGCGAAATTGGTAGACGCACCAGATTTAGGTTCTGGCGCCGCAAGGTGTGCGAGTTCAAGTCTCGCCTCCCGCACCATTTCCGATAAGCGTTGCGCGGATAGGGTTTCTCCAGGCGGTAAGTGAGCCTCTAAGGCCACTTGCGATATTGCCCGAAGAAATCTTATCTGGAAGAAGATTTGTTGGGGTATCGCCAAGCGGTAAGGCACCGGTTTTTGATACCGGCATTCCCTGGTTCGAATCCAGGTACCCCAGCCAAATTCTTTGATATGTGCGGGTTTACCGCGACAGGCATTGGGGTATCGCCAAGCGGTAAGGCACCGGTTTTTGATACCGGCATTCCCTGGTTCGAATCCAGGTACCCCAGCCATCAAAGAATGTGATAGTATTTGGCTACGTAGCTCAGTTGGTTAGAGCACATCACTCATAATGATGGGGTCACAGGTTCGAATCCCGTCGTAGCCACCAGTTACAGGATGTAGTGAGTTTAACTCGTTATCTCCGGAACAAATTGTTGGGGTATCGCCAAGTGGTAAGGCTCTGGTTTCTGATACCAGCATTCCGAGGTTCGAATCCTCGTACCCCAGCCAATTTTAAAAGACGTTCGTTGTACTGAGCGCACCTGTTGGAGTCATATCCGACAAACCATTGGGGTATCGCCAAGTGGTAAGGCTCTGGTTTCTGATACCAGCATTCCGAGGTTCGAATCCTCGTACCCCAGCCACACAAAACAAAAAAGCTCGCTTCGGCGGGCTTTTTTGTTTTCTAAAATCCTGAAAAGGATCGGGCTATTCAGTAACCTACAGCGCGATGTTATGATGTGTTCATAACCACACAATAAGGATTTTGTGATGAACTATCAGCTTTTCTCTCCCTTTTACACTCGCCTCAGCCATCTGCTATTGCTCGTTGTAGGTTTGGGTTTCACTTTTTGTGGCCTGTCGACCCCTCTCTTCTATTTCATCCTGTCAGGGCTGCTATTCCCGGTCATGGTGGCGATGCGTCTGCACCGACTCAATGAGTCTGGCTGCGCGTTAACGTTAACCGAGAGTACGCAATGGATCGCTTATATTTATGGGTTTCCGGCACAGGAACAACGTGCGGTACTTAAAAACCCCTGTTTCTATTCCGTTGACAGATTACGGCAATTTTTTATTCGCTGTGCTGTCGGGAAAACCGCAATGACGTTATTAAGCATGGGGATCCTTGCGCATGAATTTCTGTACCCGAAAAACGACCCGGTTACGCCGTCGTTAGCGTGCATCGTTTTACTGGGCTTGCTGTATGCGATGGGCAAGAATTTCGCTTTGTTATATACGTTGATCTACAACCGCTGGGAAAGTGAATTGTTGACGACCCGCACGGGTAGCATCTGGTATCAGGGGTTTATAACAACGAAACGCGGCAGGGAGCCGATGTTTAATCGGCTTTAAGATTGAACTGAGGCTGATGGGGTGATGTTGCCGGGTGGCGCTACGCTTACCACGGCCTACAAGTCCGATCTGTAGGCCTGTGCAAGCGCAGCGTCGCCAGTGGCTCGTCTTACAGGGTTACAATCCCAGCGCATACTTCAGCGCCTGACGCTTCAGTACGCCCGCGCGCTGGGCTGCCATCAGCCCCACGTTGCGCAGTACGCGCAGCGGTCCCAGATCGTTACTGAACCCGGCATAAAACAGATCCATCCCGGACTGCATAATGAAATTATCCGCCATCCGTCGCATCTGATAGCGCTTCAGCACCTGATGGCTGGCCCACGCCTCGCCGTGGCTGCGGGCACTGGTCAGCACGTCGAGCAGCGCATCCACATCGCGATAGCCAAGGTTAACCCCCTGCCCCGCCAGCGGATGAATGGTATGCGCCGCATCGCCCACCAGCGCGAGTCCTGGCAGCGCGTATTTCAGAGCGTGACGACGGGTTAACGGAAATGCGCCCGCGGCAACCGGCGTCACTTTGCCTAGCCGCGCCGGAAAATGCTGCGCAATTTCGCGTTCAAGCTGCGGCATACTCAGCGTCTGAAGCTGACGAATACGCGCCGGAGTGTCATACCAGACCAGCGAGGCCCGGTTATCAAACAGCGGCAGGAACGCACGCGGCCCGCTGGGAGTAAACTGCTGCCAGGTACTGTCGCCCGGTGCGTTTTCACACTCGACGGAGATCAGCATACAGGCCTGTTGATAGTGCCAGGCGTGAATACCGATACCCGCCATCTGCCGCACCTGCGAGTTCGCGCCATCCGCGCCCACCACCAGCTTCACCGTCAGCGTATCGCCATCGTCTAGGGCCAGCACCTGCCTGTCGCCGTCATATCGCATTGACTTCACGCTGGCGGGAACGCGTAGCGTCACCTGCGGATGCGCTTCCAGCGCCTGCCACAGCGCCCGCTGGAGTACGTTATTTTCCACCATGTAACCCAGGTGCGGCAGCTTAAGCTCTGAGGCGTCAAAAGCGACATGCGCGTTTTGCCACTCCCAGGTCTCAAGACGGCGGTACGGGTGCGCGCGCATCCCCAGCACCGCGTCCCAGACGCCCAGACCGCGTAGCAGCGAGACCGAGGCGGCGCTGATTGCCGAAATACGCACGTCCGGCGGAGAGGTGGGATCAAAGGCAGGCGGCGCTGCTCGCTCAATGACCGTCACCGTGAAACCGTGCTGCGCCAGTCCCAACGCCAGCGCGCCGCCGACCATCCCGCCGCCGATAACCGCGACTTCACCCGCTTGATTTTTCATGGCCACCCATCCTTTTGAGAGAATCCCTTAAGTTTACAGGATTTTCGCTTTTATTTGGCCGGAAGATGAACTATGGTCACAACCGCGCCAAAGCATTACAATACGCGCCCTGCATTCCTGGTACTATTTCGCAAGAGCAAGTCAATGACAAAAAAACTCCACATTAAAACCTGGGGCTGTCAGATGAATGAATACGATTCATCAAAGATGGCCGATCTGCTGGACGCCACGCATGGCTACCAACTCACTGAGGTAGCGGAAGAGGCGGATGTGCTGCTGCTTAACACCTGCTCAATCCGCGAGAAGGCCCAGGAGAAGGTCTTCCATCAGTTAGGTCGCTGGAGATTATTAAAGGAAAAAAATCCGGACCTGATTATCGGCGTCGGCGGCTGCGTAGCCTCACAGGAAGGCGACCATATTCGCCAGCGCGCCAACAATGTGGATATTATCTTCGGACCGCAGACCCTGCACCGCTTGCCAGAGATGATCAACTCCGTCCGCGGCGATCGCAGCCCGGTGGTTGATATCAGCTTCCCGGAAATCGAGAAATTCGACCGTCTGCCGGAACCGCGCGCTGATGGCCCGACCGCCTTCGTTTCTATTATGGAAGGCTGCAACAAATACTGTACCTACTGCGTGGTGCCCTATACCCGTGGTGAAGAAGTCAGCCGTCCGTGCGACGACATTCTGTTTGAAATCGCTCAATTGGCAGCGCAGGGCGTGCGTGAAGTTAACCTGCTCGGCCAGAACGTGAATGCCTGGCGTGGTGAGAACTACGACGGTACCACCGGTTCCTTCGCCGAGTTGCTGCGTCTGGTTGCCGCCATTGACGGTATCGATCGCGTGCGCTTCACCACCAGCCATCCGATCGAATTTACTGACGACATCATTGAAGTCTATCGCGATACGCCGGAGTTGGTGAGTTTCCTCCATCTGCCGGTACAAAGCGGTTCCGACCGTGTGCTGAACCTGATGAGCCGTACCCACACCGCGCTGGAGTACAAGGCGATCATTCGCAAGCTTCGTGCCGCACGCCCGGATATTCAGGTCAGCTCTGACTTTATCGTCGGCTTCCCCGGTGAAACTACCGAGGACTTTGAGAAGACCATGAAGCTGATTGCTGACGTCAATTTTGACATGAGCTACAGCTTTATCTTCTCTGCCCGTCCGGGTACACCCGCCGCCGATATGGTCGACGACGTACCGGAAGAAGAGAAGAAGCAGCGTCTCTATATTCTGCAAGAACGTATCAATCAGCAGGCGATGGCCTGGAGCCGTCGTATGCTCGGCACCACCCAACGCATCCTGGTGGAAGGCACCTCGCGTAAAAGCATTATGGAACTGTCGGGCCGAACCGAAAATAACCGCGTGGTGAACTTCGAAGGTTCGCCGGAGATGATTGGCAAGTTCGTCGACGTTGAAATTACCGACGTTTACCCGAACTCCCTGCGCGGCAAGCTGGTACGCACCGAAGAGGAAATGGGCCTGCGCATCAATGAATCCCCGGCATCGGTGATTGCCCGCACCCGCAAAGAAAACGAGATTGGCGTCGGCATTTACCAGCCATAATCTCCTCCGGCCTGCCTCACGGCAGGCCTTGTTTTCCCTCTTCTCCTCCCCCATATTGACTTCAGAGCTTGCGCCTTTTTCTGTGGCGTGAATAATTTCGTTATTACAGATGACATCCCGCCCGATCCCTGCCTAAGACACGCGATCCGGCCATACCGGTAAAAGAGGAACAGTTTGAATACAGAATCTCGTGAAATTACCCTTGAGCCCGCCGATAACGCCCGACTGTTGAGCCTGTGCGGACCATTTGATGACAACATCAAACATCTGGAGCGTCGGTTGGGCATCGAGATCAATCGCCACGACTACCACTTTACACTCACTGGCCGGCCGATCTGCGTCAATGCCGCGGCGGATATCCTGCGTACCCTGTATGTTGATACCGCCCCGATGCGCGGCCAGATCCAGGATATCGAGCCGGAACAAATCCACCTCGCCATTAAAGAAGCGCGGGTGCTGGAGCAAAGCGCCGAGAGCGTGCCGGAGTACGGCAAAGCGATCCATATCAAGACCAAACGCGGAGTAATCAAACCGCGCACGCCGAACCAGGCGCAGTACATCGCCAATATTCTTGATCACGACATCACCTTTGGCGTCGGTCCTGCCGGTACGGGGAAAACCTATCTGGCGGTCGCGGCAGCGGTAGATGCCCTTGAGCGTCAGGAAATCCGCCGTATTCTGCTGACCCGTCCGGCGGTGGAAGCCGGTGAAAAGCTGGGCTTCCTGCCGGGCGATCTCAGCCAGAAGGTCGACCCGTATCTGCGTCCGCTATATGACGCGCTGTTTGAAATGCTCGGCTTTGAGAAAGTTGAGAAGCTGATGGAGCGCAATGTTATTGAAGTCGCGCCGCTGGCCTATATGCGCGGTCGCACCCTGAACGATGCGTTTATCATCCTCGATGAGAGCCAGAACACCACCATCGAACAGATGAAAATGTTCCTGACCCGTATCGGCTTCAACTCCAAAGCGGTGATCACCGGTGACATCACCCAGGTCGATCTGCCGCGCAGCACCAAATCGGGGCTGCGTCACGCCATCGAAGTGCTGGCGAACGTCGAGGAAATCAGCTTTAACTTTTTCCACAGCGAAGACGTGGTGCGCCACCCGGTCGTGGCCCGTATCGTCACCGCCTATGAAGCCTGGGAAGAGGCCGATCAAAAACGTCGCGCTGAACTGGCCGAAGAACGCAAGCGCGACGCGCAGGAGCAAAAATGAGTGCAGTGATCCTCGACCTTCAACTGGCCTGCGAAAACAACGCGGGCCTGCCGGAAGAACGTCAGTTTCAGACATGGCTGGATGCCGTTATCCCCCAGTTTCAGGAAGAATCAGAGGTAACGATTCGTCTGGTAGATGAAGCAGAAAGCCACGAGCTTAACCTGACGTATCGCGGCAAGGATAAATCCACCAACGTGCTCTCCTTTCCTTTTGAAGCGCCTCCGGGCATTGAGATGCCGCTGCTGGGCGATTTGATCATCTGCCGCCAGGTGGTTGAACAGGAAGCAAAAGAGCAGGAGAAACCGCTGGAAGCGCACTGGGCGCATATGGTCATTCACGGCAGTCTGCATCTGCTGGGCTACGACCATATTGAAGACGATGAAGCAGAAGAGATGGAGTCGCTCGAAACAGAGATAATGCTTGCTCTGGGCTACGAGGATCCGTACATTGCCGAGAAGGAATAACCCGTGCGCCAGTCCGCTGGCGCGCAGGCATCACGCCCGGCGCTGACGATGCGCGCCGCGGCGACATTTTAACTAACATGAGAACCCACACGACGCCATGAGCGACGACAATTCACACAGTAGTGACACAATAAATAGCAAGAAGGGATTTTTCTCCCTGTTATTAAGCCAACTCTTCCACGGCGAACCGAAAAACCGTGATGAACTGCTGGCGCTGATCCGTGATTCCGGGCAGAACGAGCTTATCGATGAAGATACGCGCGACATGCTCGAAGGGGTAATGGACATTGCCGACCAGCGCGTCCGCGATATCATGATCCCCCGCTCTCAGATGGTCACCCTGAAACGCAACCAGACGCTGGACGAATGCCTCGATGTCATCATCGAATCCGCCCACTCGCGTTTCCCGGTCATCAGCGAAGATAAAGATCACGTTGAAGGGATTCTGATGGCCAAAGATCTGCTGCCGTTTATGCGCAGCGATGCCGAAGCCTTCAGCATGGAAAAGGTGTTACGTCAGGCGGTGGTTGTTCCTGAAAGCAAACGGGTTGACCGGATGCTCAAGGAGTTCCGTTCTCAGCGTTATCACATGGCGATTGTTATCGACGAGTTTGGCGGCGTCTCTGGTCTTGTGACCATTGAAGACATCCTCGAACTGATCGTCGGTGAAATTGAAGACGAATACGACGAAGAAGAGGATATCGACTTCCGTCAGTTGAGTCGCCATACCTGGACCCTGCGCGCGCTGGCCTCTATTGAGGACTTTAACGAAACTTTCGGCACGAATTTTAGCGATGACGAAGTGGATACCATCGGCGGTCTGGTGATGCAGGCGTTTGGTCATCTTCCTGCCCGGGGTGAAACGATTGATATCGATGGTTATCAGTTCAAAGTCGCTATGGCCGACAGCCGTCGGGTTATTCAGGTCCACGTCAAACTCCCGGACGATGCAGCGCAACCTAAACTGGACGAGTAATGTAAATGGCATTTGCCTCACTGTTTGAACGCCAGCGCGTACGTCTGCTGCTGGCGCTACTTTTGGGAGCCAGCGGAACGCTGGCTTTTTCTCCTTATGACGTCTGGCCCGCTGCGCTTGTTTCGCTGATGGGGCTTCAGGGGTTGACGCTTAACCGCCGTCCGTTACAGGCCGCCGCGATTGGTTTCTTCTGGGGCTTTGGCCTTTTTGGCAGCGGCATTAACTGGGTCTATGTCAGTATCGCGCAGTTTGGCGGCATGCCGGGGCCGATTAACGTTTTCCTGGTCGTGTTGCTCGCCGCGTATATGTCGCTTTATACCGGGCTTTTCGGCGGCATTCTCGCGCGACTGTGGCCGAAAACAAACTGGGTTCGTGTGGCAATCGCCGCGCCGGTGGTCTGGCAAATCAGCGAGTTTTTACGCGGCTGGGTGCTAACCGGATTCCCGTGGCTACAGTTCGGCTATAGCCAGATCGACGGTCCGCTGAAAGGCATGGCTCCGGTGATGGGCGTTGAATCCATCAATTTCCTGTTAATGGTGGTGAGCGGTCTGCTGGTACTGGCCGCGGCAACGCGCAGCTGGCGACCGCTGGCGGCAGCTGTTGTGCTGTTTGCCCTGCCCTTCCCGCTGCGTTATATCCAGTGGTATCAGCCGGAGCCGGAAAAGACGACCCAGGTGTCGCTGGTGCAGGGCAATATCCCTCAGTCGCTAAAATGGGATGAGGGCCAGCTCCTCGCCACGTTGAAAGTCTATATCGATGCCACGAAACCGCTGATGGGTAAATCATCACTGATTATCTGGCCGGAATCGGCGATTACCGATCTGGAGATTAACCAGCAGCCGTTGCTCGGCGAGCTGGACGGCATGTTGCGCGAGAAAGGCAGTTCGCTTATCACCGGCATTGTCGATGCGCGGCTGAATAAGCAGAATCGTTACGACACCTACAACACCATCATCACCCTGGGTAAAGGATCGCCGTACAGCTACAACTCCGACGATCGTTACAATAAAAACCATCTGGTGCCGTTTGGTGAGTTCGTGCCGCTGGAAGCTATCCTGCGTCCGCTGGCACCGTTCTTTGACCTGCCGATGTCCTCTTTCAGCCGTGGGCCGTATGTTCAGCCTCCGCTGTCGGTAGATGGTTATAAGCTGACGGCGGCGATCTGTTACGAGATCATCCTCGGCGAGCAGGTGCGGGATAACTTCCGTCCGGAGAATGATTTCCTGCTGACGATCTCCAACGACGCGTGGTTTGGTAAATCCATCGGCCCGTGGCAGCATTTCCAGATGGCACGGATGCGTGCGCTGGAGCTGGCACGTCCGCTGCTGCGCAGCACCAACAACGGTATTACGGCGGTGATTGGTGCCGACGGTGACGTTCAGGCGATGATCCCGCAGTTTACCCGCCAGGTGCTGACCGCTAACGTGACGCCAACCACCGGCCTGACGCCTTACGCACGTACCGGTAACTGGCCGCTGTGGATCCTGACCGCGCTGTTTGGCTTTGGCGGGCTGGTGATGAGTTTGCGCCAGCGCCGTAAGCACTAAACGCTCTGCCCCTACATGCCCGGCGGCGCAAGCTTGCCGGGCCTACAGTCTAAAACGCGCTCCGTTATGTAGGCTGGGTAAGGCGAAGCCGCCACCCGGCATTACGACGTCAATGCTCTGCCCCATACATGCCCCGGGGCGCAAGTTCGTCAGTTCTGTAGGCCGGGTAAGGCGAAGCCGCCACCCGGCATTACGGCTCATTTCTCTGTGCCGTATATGCGATGTCATCCCCATCCTCACCCATTCCTGGCACATCCTTTGCTTATTATTTATAGCAGGCTGCGAAATACGCATAAGGCGCAACCCGGTCGCACCATATTGGCGCACCGGTAGCACCCGAAAAGTGCAAGCCCCTATTTTTGCCTTCAAATGGTGCGGGTCACTTCGCAAAAATAAACAATAACGCAGCAAAATCTTTACATTAAGCCAGACTAAATGTTAACAAATGGCAATAACACTGCACGCTTAAGTCGCAGGTCATAACAACACAACACTCATAACGGGTATCAATAGCGTCCCCGGCGCTGACGATAAAAAGGAGTTGGATATGCAATTACGTAAACTGGCCACGGCAATGCTGGTGATGGGCGTCTCGGCGGGCGTGGTCCATGCAGAAGATGCGGCCCCGGCGGCAGGCAGCACGCTGGATAAAATCGCTAAAAACGGCGTCATTGTTGTCGGTCACCGCGAATCATCCGTGCCATTCTCCTATTACGATAATCAGCAAAAAGTGGTCGGTTATTCTCAGGACTACTCTAACGCCATCGTTGAAGCGGTGAAGAAAAAGCTCAACAAACCTGACCTACAGGTGAAGCTTATTCCTATCACCTCCCAGAACCGTATTCCGCTGCTGCAAAACGGCACCTTTGATTTTGAGTGCGGTTCCACCACCAACAACCTTGAGCGTCAAAAACAAGCGTCCTTCTCCGATACCATCTTTGTGGTCGGGACTCGCCTGCTGGCCAAAAAAGGCGGCAACGTTAAAGACTTCCCGGACCTGAAAGGCAAAGCGGTGGTTGTGACTTCCGGTACGACCTCAGAAGTGCTGCTGCATAAGCTCAACGATGAGCAGAAAATGGATATGCGCATTATCAGCGCCAAAGATCACGGCGATTCCTTCCGCACGCTGGAAAGCGGCCGCGCCGTCGCCTTTATGATGGATGACGCCCTGCTGGCCGGCGAACGCGCCAAGGCGAAGAAACCGGATAACTGGGAGATCGTCGGCAAGCCGCAGTCCCAGGAAGCTTACGGCTGTATGCTGCGTAAAGATGATGCGCAATTTAAAAAGCTGATGGATGACACCATCGCCCAGGCGCAAACCTCAGGCGAAGCGGAAAAATGGTTTGATAAGTGGTTTAAAAATCCTATCCCGCCGAAAAACCTGAACATGAATTTCGAACTCTCTGATGAGATGAAAGCACTGTTCAAAGAACCGAATGACAAAGCTCTGAACTAATTAAAAAGAAACAGGGGCAGGGTTATCTGCCCTCTCGATTGCTGAACAGCACGGACAGACTATACGTCGGGGGGTCGTTCCCCACCCGACGCGAAAACCGCAGTACGCTGTTTAACGATCTTCGAGGGTAGCGCTGCTACCCTTTTTTTTCTGGAGTAGATGTATGTCCATAGACTGGAACTGGGGTATTTTTTTACAGCAGGCTCCGTTCGGCAATACGACTTACCTGGGCTGGCTGTGGAACGGCTTCCAGGTCACCGTCGCACTGTCGATTACCGCCTGGATTATCGCCTTTCTTATTGGCTCACTGTTTGGCATCCTGCGCACCGTGCCCAACCGTTTTTTATCCGGCCTCGGCACGCTGTACGTTGAACTGTTCCGTAACGTTCCGCTGATCGTCCAGTTTTTTACCTGGTACCTGGTGGTGCCGGAGCTATTACCTGAAGATCTCGGCATGTGGTTTAAAGCCGAACTGGATCCTAATATCCAGTTTTTCCTTTCCTCGATGATTTGTCTGGGGCTGTTTACCGCCGCCCGCGTCTGCGAGCAGGTCCGCGCCGCTATTCAGTCGCTGCCGCGCGGGCAGAAAAATGCCGCGCTGGCGATGGGGTTAACGCTGCCGCAAGCCTACCGCTACGTGCTGCTGCCGAATGCCTATCGGGTCATCGTTCCACCGATGACCTCTGAGATGATGAACCTGGTGAAAAACTCGGCCATCGCCTCCACCATTGGTCTGGTGGATATGGCGGCGCAGGCCGGCAAATTGCTGGACTATTCCGCGCACGCCTGGGAGTCTTTCACCGCCATCACCCTCGCTTATGTGTTGATCAATGCCATTATCATGCTGGTGATGAATCTGGTAGAACGTAAAATCCGCCTGCCTGGCAATATGGGAGGCAAATAATGTACGAGTTTGACTGGAGTTCAATCGTTCCTTCTCTGCCATATCTGCTGGCCGGACTTATCATTACGTTGAAGATTACCGTCACGGCGGTAATTATCGGGATTGTCTGGGGTACTCTCCTCGCCGTCATGCGGCTGTCGAGTTTTGCACCCGTTGCCTGGTTCGCCAAAGCTTACGTTAACGTCTTCCGCTCCATCCCGCTGGTGATGGTGCTGCTGTGGTTTTACCTGATTGTCCCCGGTTTTCTGCAAAATGTGCTGGGACTCTCGCCGAAAACCGATATCCGGCTTATTTCTGCGATGGTCGCCTTTTCGATGTTTGAAGCGGCCTATTACTCAGAGATTATCCGTGCGGGTATTCAGAGTATTTCTCGCGGACAATCGAGCGCCGCGCTGGCGCTGGGGATGACCCACTGGCAGTCGATGAAACTGATTATTCTGCCGCAGGCGTTTCGTGCGATGGTGCCACTGTTGCTCACCCAGGGGATTGTCCTGTTCCAGGATACGTCACTGGTATACGTATTAAGTCTCGCCGACTTCTTCCGCACCGCCTCCACTATCGGCGAGCGTGATGGTACCCAGGTCGAGATGATCCTCTTTGCCGGGGCAGTGTATTTTGTTATCAGCCTGAGTGCTTCGCTGTTGGTCAGCTACTTGAAGAAAAGGACAGTGTCATGATTTCCCTGAAAAATGTTTCTAAATGGTATGGTCACTTTCAGGTGCTGACCGACTGCTCAACCGAAGTGAAAAAAGGCGAAGTGGTAGTAGTTTGCGGCCCTTCCGGCTCCGGTAAATCGACGCTGATCAAGACCGTCAATGGTCTTGAGCCGGTACAGAAAGGCGAGATTGTCGTTAACGGCACCAAAGTCAACGATAAGAAGACCAATCTCGCCGAGCTGCGCTCGCACGTGGGGATGGTGTTCCAGCACTTCGAACTTTTTCCGCATCTGTCGATTATTGAGAACCTGACGCTGGCGCAGGTGAAAGTGCTTAAGCGCAACAAAGCCGCCGCGCGGGAAAAAGGGCTGAAGCTTCTTGAACGCGTCGGCCTTTCCGCACATGCCAATAAGTTCCCGTCGCAGCTTTCCGGCGGCCAGCAGCAGCGCGTGGCGATTGCCCGCGCCCTGTGTATGGACCCGGTGGCGATGCTGTTTGACGAACCGACCTCTGCCCTCGATCCGGAGATGATCAACGAGGTGCTGGACGTGATGGTCGAGCTGGCGAATGAAGGGATGACGATGATGGTGGTGACGCACGAGATGGGCTTTGCGCGCAAAGTGGCAAATCGGGTGATTTTCATGGATGAAGGCAAAATCGTTGAGGATTCCGCGAAAGAGGAGTTCTTTGCCAACCCCCGCTCCGACCGTGCGAAAGATTTCCTCGCCAAAATCCTGCATTAATCTTCTGGTGCGCACCGCAGTGTGCGCGCCATATCACGTTTTTCTGCGCACAATCTCGTTTCCTGAACGACATGACGTTAACCTTGTCACAGAATTCATGTGCATAAGGAAAATGAAATGCGCCACCCGATCATTATTGATTGCGATCCAGGTCATGACGACGCGATCGCCATTGTTCTCGCCCTCGCCTCCCCGGAACTGGAGGTTAAAGCCATCACCTCATCAGCCGGGAATCAAACGCCGGATAAAACGCTGCGTAATGTCCTGCGGATGCTGACGCTGGCGGGCCGTCAGGATATTCCGGTGGCGGGCGGTGCCGCCCGGCCACTGATGCGCGATCTGATTATTGCCGATAACGTACACGGCGAGAGCGGACTGGATGGTCCCACCCTGCCTGAGCCGGCATTCACGCCGCAGGACTGTACTGCGGTTGAACTGATGGCGAAAGTCCTGCGCGAGAGCGAGACGCCCGTTACCCTTGTTGCCACCGGCCCTCAAACCAATGTCGCCCTGCTGCTTAACGGCTATCCACAGTTGCACCATAAAATTGACCGGATTGTGATCATGGGCGGTGCTATGACGCTGGGTAACTGGACGCCCGCCGCCGAGTTTAATATTTACGTCGATCCTGAAGCGGCAGAGATCGTCTTTCAATCCGGCCTGCCGGTAGTCATGGCCGGGCTGGACGTCACCCATAAAGCGCAAATTCATGAGGAAGATATTGAGCGCTTTCGCGCCATCGGCAATCCTGTCGCCACCGTCGTTGCTGAGCTGCTCGACTTCTTCCTGCAATACCATAAAGATGAAAAATGGGGCTTTAGCGGCGCGCCACTGCACGATCCCTGTACTATTGCCTGGCTGTTGAAACCAGAAATATTTACCACTATTGATCGCTGGGTTGGCGTAGAAACCCGAGGGAAATATACGCAGGGCATGACGGTGGTGGATTATTATTTCCTGACGACAAATAAACCAAACGCCAGCGTGATGGTGGACATTGACCGTAAGGCGTTCATTGATTTGCTGGCGGAGCGGCTAACGTATTACGCGTCAACGCCGCGATAGCCACAGACGCGCCGCGCTCCCCTTCGCCCGCGTATTTCAGGGTCGGGGGAGCGACCTTCTACTTCAGCGTTAACAGCGTCTGGCTTACCACTTCCGTTGTCGCCTCTTCCGCGGCCTCATCAAAGGTGGCCTGCGTCACTTTCACTTTACCCGGATGCTGCGGATCACGTTTAACCAGATCTGCCGCCGAAGCCGCTTCCTGGAGATTAATATTCATGGAGAAGCCCGACATCGTCTTGATCCACTGCTTCTGCTGAATATCGTAGACATACACTACACGCATTGCGCTGGTCCACCATTCCGGAAACGCCACTACCCGGTCGCGGCCGCTATCATCCAGCCCGGACAGCATTTCCATATGCCCTACCAGACATTGTGATATTTTAACCGGTTTGACATGAGGATCGCTGTTCCACAATGTACAGTCGCAATCGCTCTCTTCGGTGCACATGCCGCCGGTACGCGGATCGGCATCGCTCATCCACGCGTAACTACTATTTTTGCCGTCGAATTTACCTTTGATCACCCCGGCATAAACATCTTTATTCTGATTAGCGCGAGTAATGGCATCCGTTTCGCTGACAATGCGCCAGCCTGCGGGAGTTTTTCTCATCTGTAGCTCTGCCGGATAATTTTTTTCCTTAAACGTTTCCAGCCCGGCGGATTTCACAAAACGTACCATTACACGATCGTCACTCTCGCTTACAGGCTGAATATTCAGCGTGCTGACAATACGTTGCTGATATTCCTTATTCTTTGCCAGAAAAGCCTGGCTGTTGGCAATCACCTGCTGCGCGGGTAGCGTCTTGCCAAACCACTCCACATTCTCAGCATAAAGCGACTGCGGCCGGGCGTTCTCAGCCCGGTTCAGCACATCATTCCAGCGATCCACCAGCGCATTAATTTGCTGCTCATCGCTGGCGGTGAGGGTGATATCAGCGTGAACGGAGAATGCGCCCAGACACAGGAGCAACGTGGTGAGGCCGTGGATAAAGGGTAATAAAGATTGCTTCATCGTGTTTCATCCCTGTCGATATGATTATCAGCACGCGATAACGCCTCCCTGACGAGTGCTAACGCGCCGGCGCAGTGTAAGTGCATTCTGCGCCGACGCTTTGCGGCTATCAAGGCTCAAATGGCCGTCTCTGGAACTGATCGTGCCCGCATTTCGGACACAGCGGCAGTACGTCAGGGGTATACACTGCCAGATGGAAGTGGCACTTCTCGCATACCAGGTTGCCCAGCCCCACCACTTCCCCGCTGTGATACACGCCGTGATGGTTGAGATCCTGAAACACTTCTCGCCACTCCAGCTGCGTTTTGTCGGTGATATCCGCCAGCTGCTGCCAGACGCTCTCTTTAATCACCCGCAGGAAGACGCTATCTGCGACGTCGCTCTGGCTCTCTTCATAGCTTCTGGCGAACTCTTCCAGGTCGCGTCGCACGGCTTTGATCAGCTCGTCGATTTCGGTTCGCGTTAACTCCCCGGTTTGCGTTACCCGCAGGCGCGCCTGCTCGACCAGCGCATCGATGTCATGGTCGCCATTGCGCAGCCGCTCCGTTAATGTGGCTACCAGTTCCCGGTAAAATTGAGCAACCTTGTTCATCATTTCGTCTCCTGGGTCGTTAACTACCTATAATGATAGACGTTATTTACGCTACGCTCTGTTGAGTGCACCACAGAGTGTGTAAATTCCTGCAAGCTTTTTGCGCCGGGGGAGTGTGTGAAAGGCTGTTTTGGCGCGGGCGTTTGGGCTATGCTATGCGGATCTTAATTACCACATTAAACGGCTACCGTTGTAGCTATTCGCAAAACAGGACTACTGGCTGCCATGCAAGAGCAATATCGCCCGGAAGAGATAGAATCCAAAGTACAGCTTCACTGGGAAGAGAAGCGCACATTTGAAGTGACCGAAGACGCAAGTAAAGAGAAGTATTACTGCCTGTCGATGCTTCCCTATCCTTCTGGCCGACTACATATGGGCCACGTGCGCAACTACACCATCGGCGATGTGATCTCCCGTTATCAGCGCATGCTGGGTAAAAACGTGCTCCAGCCGATTGGCTGGGATGCGTTCGGTCTGCCAGCAGAAGGCGCTGCGGTGAAAAACAACACCGCGCCAGCACCGTGGACCTACGAAAATATCGCCTACATGAAAAACCAGCTCAAAACGCTGGGTTTTGGCTATGACTGGAGCCGCGAGCTGGCGACCTGTACGCCGGAATACTATCGCTGGGAGCAGAAATTCTTCACCGAGCTGTTTAAAAAAGGTCTGGTATACAAGAAAACGTCCGCGGTGAACTGGTGCCCGAACGACCAGACCGTGCTGGCGAACGAGCAGGTCATTGACGGCTGCTGCTGGCGCTGCGACACCAAAGTCGAGCGTAAAGAGATCCCGCAGTGGTTTATTAAAATCACCGCCTACGCTGACGAGCTGCTCAACGATCTGGACCATATGGATCAGTGGCCGGACACCGTGAAAACCATGCAGCGCAACTGGATCGGTCGTTCTGAAGGCGTGGAAATCACCTTCGACGTGACCGGTTACGAAAACACGCTGACCGTCTACACCACGCGCCCGGACACCTTTATGGGTGCCACCTATCTGGCCGTGGCCGCAGGTCACCCGCTGGCGCAAAAAGCCGCCGCGACAAATCCTGAACTGGCTGCCTTTATCGATGAATGCCGCAATACCAAAGTGGCCGAAGCCGATATGGCAACGATGGAGAAAAAAGGCGTCGATACCGGCTTTAAAGCGGTTCACCCGTTGACCGGCGAAGAGGTTCCGGTATGGGCGGCGAACTTTGTGCTGATGGAGTACGGTACGGGTGCGGTGATGGCCGTTCCGGGTCACGATCAGCGCGATTATGAATTTGCCACCAAATATGGTTTGACCATCAAGCCGGTTATCCTGGCCGCCGACGGTTCCGCACCGGATCTGTCTGAACAGGCGATGACGGAAAAAGGCGTGCTGTTTAACTCCGGCGAATTTGACGGACTGGCGTTTGAAGAGGCATTCAACGCCATTGCTGACAAGCTGGCGGCCAAAGGTGTGGGCGTACGTAAAATTAACTACCGTCTGCGCGACTGGGGCGTGTCTCGTCAACGTTACTGGGGTGCGCCGATCCCGATGGTCACGCTGGAAGACGGCACCGTGCTGCCGACGCCGGAAGATCAACTGCCGGTGATCCTGCCGGAAGACGTGGTAATGGATGGGATCACCAGCCCGATCAAAGCCGATCCTGAGTGGGCTAAAACCACCGTGAACGGCCAGCCTGCGCTGCGTGAAACCGACACCTTCGACACCTTTATGGAGTCCTCCTGGTACTACGCGCGTTACACCTGCCCGCAGTACAATGAAGGCATGCTGGACCCGGAAGCGGCGAACTATTGGCTGCCGGTCGATATCTACATTGGCGGTATTGAACACGCCATTATGCACCTGCTCTACTTCCGCTTCTTCCACAAGCTGATGCGCGATGCGGGCATGGTTAACTCTGACGAACCGGCTAAACAACTGCTGTGTCAGGGGATGGTACTGGCTGACGCGTTCTATTACGTGGGTGAAAACGGCGAGCGTAACTGGGTGTCGCCGAAAGACGCCATTACCGAGCGTGATGACAAAGGCCGTATTGTTAACGCGAAAGATGCCGCAGGTCATGAGCTGGTCTATACCGGCATGAGCAAGATGTCCAAGTCGAAAAACAACGGCATCGACCCGCAGGAGATGGTTGAACGCTACGGCGCGGATACCGTGCGTCTGTTTATGATGTTTGCCTCTCCGGCAGATATGACGCTGGAATGGCAGGAATCTGGCGTAGAAGGCGCAAACCGCTTCCTGAAACGCGTCTGGCGTCTGGTGTACGAACATACCGCTAAAGGTGCCGCTTCCGCGCTGAACGTGGATGCACTGAGCGAAGATCAGCAGGCGCTGCGCCGTGATGTTCACAAAACCATCGCCAAAGTCACCGACGATATTGGCCGTCGTCAGACCTTTAACACCGCTATTGCGGCGATCATGGAGCTGATGAACAAGCTGGCGAAAGCACCGCAGGAAGATGAGCAGGATCGCGCCCTGATGCAGGAAGCCCTGCTGGCGGTAGTGCGGATGCTCAGCCCGTTCACGCCGCATATGTGCTTCACCCTGTGGCAGGAACTGAACGGTGAAGGCGACATCGACAATGCGCCGTGGCCGGTAGCGGATGAAAAAGCCATGGTCGAAAACAGCACGCTGGTTGTGGTGCAGGTCAACGGCAAAGTACGTGGTAAAATTACTGTCGCGGTAGATGCTACCGAAGAACAGGTTCGTGAACGTGCGGGTCAGGAACATCTGGTCGCAAAATACCTTGACGGCGTTACCGTGCGTAAAGTGATTTACGTGCCGGGTAAACTGCTCAATCTGGTTGTGGGTTAAACGCGGGAGGAAGCGTGCGACATCTGGTTACTCTGTTGTTATCTTTGGCGGTGCTTGCCACCGCCGGTTGTGGCTGGCATCTGCGTAGTACGACGCAGGTGCCGACAACCATGAAAACGATGATCCTGGACTCAGGCGATCCAAATGGCCCGCTGAGCCGCGCGGTGCGCAATCAACTGCGTCTGAACGGCATTGAGGTTGTAGAGCAAAAAGAGACAACGCGGAAAGATATTCCGTCTCTGCGTCTGGGCGCGGCGTCTGTTTCGCAGGATACGGCGTCGGTATTCCAGAACGGTCAGACGGCAGAGTATCAGATGGTGATGGAGGTCAGCGCATCCGTGTTGATCCCGGGCCACGATATCTACCCTATCAATACCCGGGTCTACCGTTCGTTCTTTGACAACCCGCAGCGCGCACTGGCGAAAGATGCCGAGCAAAGCATGATTATCAGTGAAATGTACGATAAAGCCGCTGAACAGCTGATTCGTAAACTGCCAAGCGTGAAGGCCGCCGATGAAGAAGAGAATGCTACGACCTCTGATTCGGTTGCCCCAACGTCAGGCCGTGTAACGACGACGCTGAGCAACTGATGATTCGGTTGTACCCGGAACAACTCCGCGCGCAGCTCTCTGAAGGGCTGCGCGCGGCGTATCTGCTTCTCGGAAACGATCCCCTGCTGGTACAGGAAAGCCAGGACGCGGTGCGTCAGGCTGCCGTTGCGCAAGGGTTTGAAGAACATCATACCTTTACGCTGGATGCCAGCACCGACTGGAACGCCCTCTATTCACTCTGTCAGGCGATGAGTCTTTTTGCCAGTCGCCAGACGCTGACGTTGCTGCTGCCGGAAAACGGGCCTGGCGCGCCGTTTAATGAACCGCTCTCTACGCTGGTGAGTCTGTTGCACGATGACTTGCTGCTGATCGTGCGCGGTAACAAGCTGACTAAAGCGCAGGAAAATGCGCCGTGGATCGCCGCCCTCGCCAACCGCTCGGTACTGGTGACCTGCCAGACGCCGGAGCAGGCGCAGCTACCGCGCTGGCTCGCCGCACGCGCTAAGCAGAACAACTTGCAGATAGACGATGCGGCCAGTCAGTTGCTGTGCTACTGCTACGAAGGCAATTTACTGGCGCTGGCACAGGCGCTGGAGCGGCTTGCGCTGCTGTGGCCGGACGGGAAACTGACCCTGCCGCGCGTTGAACAGGCGGTCAACGATGCCGCGCACTTTACTCCGTTTCACTGGGTCGATGCGCTGCTGGCTGGCAAAAGTAAACGCGCGCTGCATATCCTGCATCAGCTTCAGCTGGAAGCCAGCGAACCGGCGATCCTGCTGCGCACCCTGCAACGTGAACTGCTGATGCTGGTAAACCTTAAACGGCAGATGGCCCATACGCCGTTACGTTCTCTGTTCGATAAGTATCGCGTCTGGCAAAACCGCCGCGCGATGGTCGGTGAGGCGCTTAATCGTCTGAGTGAAAACCAGCTGCGTCAGGCGGTGACGCTATTAAGCCGCGCCGAACTGACGCTCAAGCAGGATTACAGTCAGTCCGTGTGGACCAGTGTGGAAAGCCTTTCTCTGCTACTCTGTCATAAAGCGCTGGCAGAGATTTTCATTGACGGGTGATATGACCAGATTACAGGCCTTGTTTGGCGGCACGTTCGATCCTGTCCATTACGGGCATCTTAAACCAGTCGAAACGCTGGCTAACCTTGTGGGGCTGGATCGCACAATCTTAATGCCCAATAACGTTCCGCCGCATCGCCCGCAGCCGGTGGCGAGCAGCGAGCAGCGTAAAACCATGCTTGAACTGGCGATTGCCGATAAGCCCCTGTTTACCCTTGATGAGCGGGAGCTGCGCCGCGATACGCCCTCCTGGACCTCGCAGACATTACAGGAGTGGCGCGAAGAGCAAGGCGCGGATAAACCGCTGGCGTTTATTATCGGCCAGGATTCCCTCCTGACCTTTCACACCTGGCACCGCTACGAAACCATCCTCGACTACGCCCATTTGCTCGTTTGCCGTCGCCCGGGCTATCCGTCCACCCTGCCCGACCCCGACCGCCAGATGTGGCTTGAACGCCATCTGATCCACGATCCAGAAGCACTGCACGTTTTGCCCGCCGGGAAAATCTATCTGGCGGAAACGCCGTGGTATAACATTTCCTCCACAGAGATCCGCGAGCGGCTGGCGCGTCAGGAGTCGTGTCAGGATCTGTTGCCGTCCGCCGTGGAGGAGTATATTCATCAGCAGGGCCTTTACCGTTAATTTTCTGCCCTCTCAGCGTCATCCCCATTGACACCCTACGGCAGACTGCTATTCTCCGCGCCAGACTTTTCCTGCCCTTACGCCCGTTTGAAAATTGTTTTACAAAAATGGCGATGCATTCCTGTGCAAGGGGTGGGATGATGGCCCACTTTTAAACGTCTGCCCGGCGACATTTGTCCCGATAATGTCTGCGTTTCAGGTATACTGGCAGGCTGTTTATTATTGTTAATTATCTCATCCCCAGGGGGAACTCTTGCAGGGTAAAGCACTTCAGGATTTTGTAATCGACAAAATTGATGACCTTAAAGGTCAGGACATTCTGGCTCTGGATGTTCAGGGTAAATCCAGTATTACGGATTGCATGATTATTTGTACCGGCACCTCCAGCCGCCACGTGATGTCGATTGCCGACCACGTCGTGCAGGAGTCGCGCGCCGCTGGCATGCTGCCGCTGGGCGTGGAAGGCGAAAACTCCGCCGACTGGATCGTTGTTGATTTAGGCGATGTGATTGTCCATGTGATGCAGGAAGATAGCCGTCGCCTGTATGAACTGGAAAAACTCTGGGGTTAATGCGTGAAGCTGCAACTGGTAGCCGTCGGCACCAAAATGCCGGACTGGGTGCAAGCCGGATTTACAGAGTATCTACGTCGCTTTCCCAAAGATATGCCGTTTGAACTGGTGGAAATTCCCGCCGGTAAACGCGGCAAAAATGCGGATATCAAGCGTATTCTCGATAAAGAGGGTGAGCTGATGCTGGCTGCGGCTGGCAAGAATCGCATCGTGACCCTTGATATTCCCGGTAAGCCCTGGGATACGCCGCAGCTTGCCGTTGAGCTGGAGCGCTGGAAACAGGATGGCCGCGATGTCAGCCTGTTGATCGGCGGGCCGGAAGGGCTGTCTCCTGCCTGCAAAGCAGCGGCAGAACAAAGCTGGTCTCTCTCTACGCTGACCCTGCCCCATCCCCTCGTTCGGGTACTGGTCGCTGAGAGCCTTTATCGGGCGTGGAGTATCACCACTAACCACCCCTACCACCGCGAGTAACGATGATCAGGGTAGACTAAGCAGCGGATGAAATTACAGAATTCTTTTCGCGACTATTCGGCTGAGTCCGCGCTATTTGTGCGCCGGGCGCTGGTCGCCTTTACGGGGATTTTGCTGCTTTCCGGCGTGCTGGTTGCCAATCTCTATAATCTGCAAATTAATCGATTTACCGATTACCAGACCCGTTCGAATGAAAACCGCATCAAGCTGGTGCCGATCGCCCCAAGCCGCGGCATTATTTACGACAGGAACGGTACGCCGCTGGCGCTGAACCGGACTATCTATCAGATTGAGATGATGCCGGAGAAGGTCGACAACGTGCAGCAGACCCTCGACGCCCTGCGTGAGGTGGTCGATCTTAACGATGAAGACATCGCCAACTTTAAAAAAGAGCGTAGCCGCTCACATCGCTTTACCTCTATTCCGGTGAAAACCAACCTGACGGAAGTCCAGGTCGCACGTTTTGCGGTCAATCAGTATCGCTTTCCGGGCGTTGAGGTGAAGGGCTATAAACGTCGCTACTATCCGTATGGTTCCGCCCTGACCCACGTCATTGGCTACGTCTCAAAAATTAACGATAAAGACGTTGAGCGGCTGGATAAAGAAAACAAACTGGCAAACTATGCGGCAACGCACGATATCGGTAAGCTCGGTATTGAGCGCTATTATGAAGATGTTCTGCACGGTCAGACCGGCTATGAAGAGGTTGAAGTCAACAACCGTGGCCGCGTTATCCGTCAGCTAAAAGAGGTGCCGCCGCAGGCCGGGCACGATATCTATCTGACGATCGACCTCAAGCTTCAGACCTATATTGAAACTCTGCTGGCCGGCAGTCGCGCCGCAGTAGTAGTCACCGATCCGCGTAGCGGCGGGATTCTGGCACTGGTGTCTACGCCAAGCTATAACCCGAACCTGTTCGTTGACGGCATCTCCAGCAAGGATTACGCCGCACTGCTGAACGATCCCGACACGCCGCTGATTAACCGTGCCACGCAGGGGGTTTATCCTCCGGCCTCGACGGTGAAGCCTTACGTTGCGGTTTCCGCCCTGAGCGCGGGGGTCATTACGCGCAATACCAGCCTGTTCGATCCCGGCTGGTGGCAGCTGCCCGGCTCGGAAAAACGCTATCGCGACTGGAAAAAATGGGGACACGGTCATCTTAACGTCACCAAGTCGCTGGAAGAGTCCGCCGATACCTTCTTCTACCAGGTGGCCTATGACATGGGCATCGACCGCCTTTCCGAGTGGATGGGTAAATTTGGCTATGGCCATTATACCGGTATCGATCTCTCCGAAGAGCGCTCGGGTAATATGCCGACCCGTGAATGGAAACAGAAACGCTTTAAAAAGCCCTGGTATCAGGGGGACACTATTCCGGTAGGTATCGGCCAGGGCTACTGGACCGCCACGCCAATCCAGATGAACAAAGCGATGATGATCCTGATTAACGACGGCGTGGTCAAAGTGCCCCATTTCCTGATGAGCACCATGGAAGACGGTAAACAGGTTCCGTGGGTACAGCCACAACAGCCACCGGTAGGTGATATCCATTCCGGCTACTGGGAAATCGCCAAAGACGGCATGTACGGCGTGGCGAACCGCCCTAACGGCACCGGGCATAAATATTTTATGAATGCGCCGTATAAAGTAGCGGCAAAATCCGGTACGGCTCAGGTCTTTGGCCTGAAGGCGAACGAAACGTATAACGCGCATAAGATTGCCGAACGTCTGCGCGACCATAAGTTAATGACGGCGTTTGCGCCTTACGATAACCCGCGCGTTGCGGTTGCCATGATCCTGGAAAACGGCGGCGCAGGTCCGGCCGTCGGGACGATTATGCGCCAGATCCTTGACCATATTATGCTCGGTGATAACAACACCGATCTGCCAGCAGAAAACCCGGCGACAGCGGCGGCGGAGGACCAATAATCATGACCGATAATCCAAATAAAAAGTCGTTCTGGGATAAAATCCATATCGATCCGACGATGATGCTGATCATCCTCGCGCTGCTGGTGTACAGTTCACTGGTGATCTGGAGCGCCAGCGGCCAGGATATTGGCATGATGGAACGCAAAATTGGCCAGATCGCGATGGGGCTGGTGATGATGGTCGTCATGGCGCAGATCCCGCCCCGCGTGTACGAAGGCTGGGCACCCTATCTCTACATTTTCTGCGTCATCTTACTGATAGCGGTCGATGCCTTTGGCGCGATATCTAAAGGCGCGCAGCGCTGGCTGGATTTAGGCGTGGTGCGCTTCCAGCCGTCGGAAATTGCCAAAATCGCCGTGCCGCTGATGGTCGCCCGCTTTATTAACCGCGACGTCTGTCCGCCCTCGTTAAAGAACACGGCCATCGCGCTGGTGCTTATTTTTATGCCTACGTTGCTGGTGGCGGCGCAGCCCGATCTCGGGACCTCCATTCTTATCGCCCTTTCCGGACTGTTTGTACTGTTCCTGTCCGGGTTAAGCTGGAAGCTGATTGGCATCGCCGTGCTGCTGGTCGCCGCGTTTATTCCGATCCTGTGGTTCTTTCTGATGCATGATTATCAACGCCAGCGCGTAATGATGCTCCTCGATCCGGAAACCGATCCGCTGGGCGCGGGCTATCATATTATACAGTCGAAAATTGCTATCGGGTCCGGCGGGCTACGTGGCAAAGGATGGCTACACGGCACCCAGTCCCAGCTTGAGTTTCTACCCGAGCGCCATACCGACTTTATCTTTGCGGTGCTGGCAGAAGAACTGGGGCTGGTGGGCTTCCTTGTTCTGCTGGCGCTGTATGTATTACTGATCATGCGCGGATTGTGGATCGCTGCTCGGGCACAAACCACCTTTGGCCGGGTCATGGCCGGTGGCCTGATGTTGATTTTATTCGTATATGTGTTTGTAAATATTGGTATGGTGAGTGGTATCTTACCGGTAGTGGGCGTTCCATTGCCGCTGGTGAGCTACGGGGGATCTGCCCTGATTGTACTCATGGCCGGGTTTGGTATCGTTATGTCGATCCATACTCACAGGAAAATGTTGTCAAAAAGCGTTTAAGGGGTGCGCAATGCGTAAGCAATGGCTTGGGATCTGCATAGCAGCAGGACTACTGGCAGCCTGTACGGATACGGGAAATCAGCAGCAGCAAAATGTTGCTGCACCGCAGCCAGCGGTCTGTAATGGTCCGACAACAGAGATTAGCGGGGCCGATCCGCGCTATGAACCTCTGAACGCAACGGTCAATCAGGATTATGAACGCGACGGCAAAAGCTACAAAATCGTTCAGGACCCTTCACGTTTTAGCCAGGCGGGACTGGCTGCGATTTATGACGCTGAGCCGGGTAGCAATCTGACTGCCTCAGGAGAGACGTTTGATCCGATGCAGCTCACCGCCGCGCACCCAACGCTGCCGATCCCAAGCTATGCGCGGATAACCAATACCGCGAATGGCCGGATGATTGTGGTGCGGATTAACGACCGTGGCCCCTATGGCAACGATCGCGTTATTTCGCTTTCACGGGCGGCGGCCGATCGGCTGAATACGTCCAATAATACCAAAGTGCGCATCGATCCGATTATCGTCGCGCAGGATGGTACGCTTTCCGGGCCGGGCATGGCCTGTACTACCGTGGCGAAGCAGACCTATGCTCTCCCGGATCGCCCCGATCTCAGCGGGGGTATGGGTAGCGCCTCTTCTGCACCGCAAGCCGTACAGCCGTCTGATGGCAACATTCGGGCAATCAGCAATGATACCTTACAGCCTGAAGATGGCGGAGCCGGTGCGCCAGTGAAAAGCAGCGGTTTCCTCGGTGCGCCAACGACGTTAAGCTCTGGCGTCCTGGAGAGCAGTGAACCTGCTGCCGTACAGCCTGCTGGCGCGCCTGCGGGTCAGAATGCGCCGGTGAGCGCGCCGGGTAACCTCGCTGCGCCTGCCGCCAGTGCTGCGCCCGCCGCCGCCCCGACAGCAACTGCCACGCCAGCGCCAGCCGCCGCCAGCGGGAACTATATGGTGCAGGTCGGTGCTGTCAGCGATCAGGCTCGTGCGCAACAGTATCAGCAGCGTCTTGGCCAGCAATTTTCTGTGCCGGGTCGGGTGATGCAAAACGGCGCGGTATGGCGTATCCAGCTGGGTCCGTTCAGTTCCAAAGCTGATGCCAGTGCCTTACAGCAACGTTTGCAAAACGAAGCGCAGCTCCAGTCATTCATCACTGGCGCAAATTAACTTTAGTGGCATCTGGCTTTGTCAGATTATGTAAATGACATTAACAAAGTCATGCGCAATGTCAGATGCCGGTCCGTATAGCTTTTGCTATAGTAGGGCACTTTTTTTAACTCCATCACGGATGTCGTTTTTCTGACCATGAAGACCACTTTCTCCGTTCGTTCCGTGCAGCGCCTTGCGCTCACCTCAGTCCTGTCCATTGCCACGCTTGCTACTGCCGCGCATGCTGACGATCTGAACATTAAAACCATGATCCCGGGCGTTCCGCAGATCGACGCTGAATCCTACATCCTGATTGATTACAACTCAGGTAAGGTCCTGGCAGAACAAAACGCTGACGCGCGACGCGATCCGGCGAGCCTGACCAAGATGATGACCAGCTACGTTATTGGACAGGCGATGAAAGCCGGTAAGTTCAAAGAGAGCGATCTGGTCACCATCAATAACGACGCCTGGGCCACCGGTAATCCGGTATTCAAGGGGTCTTCCCTGATGTTCCTGAAGCCAGGGATGCAGGTACCGGTCTCGCAGCTTATCCGTGGCATTAACCTGCAATCAGGTAACGACGCCTGTGTGGCTATGGCAGATTTCGCTGCCGGTAGCCAGGATGCCTTTGTTGGTCTGATGAACAGCTATGTCGGGGCGCTGGGCCTGAAAAACACCCACTTCCAGACCGTTCACGGCCTGGACGCCGAGGGGCAATATAGTTCCGCGCGTGATATGGCGCTGATTGGTCAGGCGCTGATCCGCGACGTGCCGAACGAATACTCTATCTATAAAGAAAAAGAGTTTACGTTTAATGGTATTCGCCAAACCAACCGCAACGGCCTGCTGTGGGATAACAGTCTGAACGTTGACGGCATCAAAACCGGGCATACAGAAAAAGCGGGATATAACCTCGTCGCTTCTGCAACCGAAGGCCAGATGCGCCTGATTTCCGCCGTCATGGGTGGTCGCACCTTTAAAGGTCGCGAGACGGAAAGCAAAAAACTGCTGACCTGGGGCTTCCGCTTCTTTGAAACCGTTAACCCGCTGAAGGCAGGTAAAGAGTTCGCTTCTGAGCCCGCCTGGTTCGGCGACAGCGATCGCGCCTCTCTTGGCGTTGATAAAGACGTCTACCTGACTATTCCACGCGGTCGAATGAAAGATCTGAAAGCCAGCTATGTGCTGACCAATCCGGAACTGCACGCGCCGCTGCAAAAGAACCAGGTGGTTGGTACTATCAACTTCCAGCTGGACGGCAAAGTCATTGAGCAGCGCCCGCTGGTGGTGCTCCAGGAGATCCCGGAAGGCAACTTCTTCGGTAAAATCATTGATTACATCAAGCTAATGTTCCACCACTGGTTTGGTTAACATTTAGCCTATTGAAAAGCGGGTTTCCACCCCCATATACTACTCATCCTGATAACTCCCCTTTCCTGGGGAGTTATTCTTTTTTGTAACGCCGGAGCTGACATGAAAACCAAACTGAACGAACTGCTGGAATTCCCTACACCGTTTACCTACAAGGTGATGGGTCTGGCGAAACCTGAGCTGGTTGATCAGGTGGTCGAAGTGGTACAGCGCCATGCGCCTGGTGACTACTCTCCGCAGATAAAACCGAGCAGCAAAGGCAACTACCACTCGGTCTCCATCACGATTAACGCGACCCATATTGAGCAGGTTGAGACGCTCTATGAAGAGCTGGGCAACATCGACATTGTTCGGATGGTGCTTTAAGTCATTCAGTTACCCGGTTCCCGCCGGGTAACGCATTCCCCGCTATGATATAATCCCCGGCATCCCGATACTGCTTTTCCCCCGGAGATACCGTTTTGCTTCAGGACACCATCCTTATTCGCCGCCTCGGCCTTCAGCCCTATGCAGCCGTCTCGCAGGCGATGCACGATTTTACCGATACCCGCGATGACAATACGCCGGACGAGATCTGGCTGGTTGAACATCTCCCGGTTTTCACTCAGGGCCAGGCCGGTAAAGCCGAGCACGTGTTGGTCCCCGGTGATATTCCTGTTATCCAGAGTGACCGGGGGGGTCAGGTGACCTATCACGGGCCGGGCCAGCAGGTGATGTACGTCCTGCTTAATCTGAAGCGCCGTAAGCTGGGCGTCCGTGAACTGGTCACGCTGCTTGAACAAACCGTGGTGAATACGCTGGCGCACTTTGCCATTGAAGCCCATCCTCGCGCCGATGCGCCTGGCGTTTACGTCGGTGAAAAGAAAATTTGCTCGCTGGGGCTGCGCATTCGCAAAGGATGCTCATTTCACGGGCTGGCACTGAATATTGCGATGGATCTCTCTCCTTTCCTGCGCATCAATCCTTGCGGTTATGCGGGAATGGAAATGGCGCAGGTAAGTGAATGGGTCAACGATGCCACCCCCGATTCTATTTCCCCTGTATTAGTGGAGCATTTTTTAGCACTGCTAAACAATCCAGGTTATGAATATATCCCTACTTAACTGATTAAGCGTGGCGGGATGTTAATTTGGCGTCCGCCCCCGCTTTATCCCCTTTTTTCTTTACAACCTCCTGAACTTTCTATATTTTCATTTCGCTTGATTTGCTTTAATTATGAATGAGTTGGAAAGTAGCAGAGCGCGGTGGTTTTTTTGACGCGAGGGGGATCTACCGCTTTGATACGCAGGTAACTTTTTAATATTTAAGATAAAGATCATTCACCCTTGCGATAATTGAGACGATAATAACAACAAGATTTGCATCAACTATCATTCATACTGTGAATGGAAATGGAGCCTAAGCGTGGATTACAACGATCTGCCAGAAAAACGAATAAAACCATTGCGTGAGGACGATAACCCGCAAATATTCCGCACGCTCCGAAATATTGACCTCAATCTGTTGACTATTTTTGAGGCAGTTTATGTGCATAAAGGGATTGTTAACGCAGCCAAAATTTTGAACCTGACGCCGTCGGCTATTAGCCAGTCGATTCAGAAACTGCGAGCTATATTTCCCGATCCTCTTTTTATTCGTAAAGGCCAGGGCGTCACTCCCACCGCTTACGCCAGCCATCTCCATGAGTATATTAGTCAGGGCATGGAGTCGATCCTCGGCGCGCTGGATTTAACCGGCAGCTATGACAAGCAGCGAACCATCACCATTGCCACCTCCTCCTCCGTCGGCGCGCTGGTGATGCCGACCATCTATAAGGCGGTCAGAAAAGAGTTTCCACAACTGCTGCTGCGCAATATTCCGGTAACGGACGCTATCGATAAATTGAGCCAGTTTCAGGCCGATTTAGTCATCGACAGTTACGTCATCACCGCCCGTGCGCTGGCCCATCACGTTCTTTATACCGACCAACTGGTACTGGTCTGCCGCGAGGGGCATCCAGCGCTGGAGCAGCCGATGAATATCGATACGCTCCGGCAGTATGAGCACACGCTATTGATGGTGGACGGGCAAAACCACGGCGACCTGCGTAAACGTATTTATGAACTGTTCCCGGACCGGCAGGTCAGTTTTAGCAGCTATAACCTGTTTACCATTGCGGCGCTGATAGCGGACAGCGATCTTATCGGGCTCATGCCTGCCCTCATCCACGGTCTTTTTGCCTCCTGCTGGCCGCTGCGTACGATTGACTATCCGCCGCTGAACGAGGAGAAATTAGAATTTTCTTTGCATTACAACAAGCTGAGCCTGCGCGATCCGGTTTTACAAAACGTGATAAACGCGATTCGTCAGGCGTTCTGATCTCTCTCGGTTAAAAAACATCGCCAACTTCCGCCAGGGCATGTGAACAAAAACAACAACTATTTCACAAATAGCTGTCCTGGCAGGCTGCTTTCCCCTCGCTATCAATGGTATACTGCGTGGAGTTTATTCAAAAATAGTTGATAAATACGACATTTCATTGAATAGAAACGTTTTCCCCCGTTATCCGCAACTGGAACACGCATGCTATGAGTAAACCCATTGTGATGGAACGCGGCGTTAAGTACCGCGACGCCGATAAAATGGCCCTTATCCCGGTTAAAAACGTCGCTACCGAGCGTACCGAGATGTTAAGAAAACCGGAATGGATGAAAATTAAGCTTCCGGCTGACTCCTCTCGTATCCAGGGTATCAAAGCGGCAATGCGCAAAAACGGCTTGCACTCCGTGTGTGAAGAAGCCTCCTGCCCTAACCTGGCAGAATGTTTTAACCACGGCACCGCGACCTTTATGATCCTCGGTGCCATTTGTACCCGTCGCTGTCCGTTCTGCGACGTGGCGCATGGTCGTCCGGTCACCCCTGATGCGGGCGAACCGCAGAAGCTGGCGCAGACGATTGCCGATATGGCGCTACGCTATGTGGTTATTACCTCCGTGGATCGCGACGATCTACGTGACGGCGGCGCGCAGCACTTTGCCGATTGTATTACGGCGATCCGCGAGAAAAGCCCGTCCATTCGCATCGAAACGCTGGTCCCGGACTTCCGTGGCCGTATGGATCGGGCGCTGGAAATCCTCAATGCCACGCCGCCGGATGTGTTTAACCACAATCTCGAAAACGTGCCGCGTGTTTATCGTCAGGTGCGCCCCGGCGCGGATTACAACTGGTCGCTGAAGCTGCTCGAGCGTTTTAAAGAAGCGCACCCGGAAATCCCGACCAAATCGGGCCTGATGGTCGGGCTTGGCGAAACCAATGCCGAAATCATCGAGGTGATGCGCGACCTGCGTCGTCATGGCGTAACGATGCTGACCCTTGGTCAGTACCTGCAACCGAGCCGCCATCACCTGGCGGTGCAACGCTACGTGAGCCCGGATGAGTTTGATGAAATGAAAGCCGAAGCGCTGGCGATGGGCTTTACCCATGCCGCCTGTGGTCCATTTGTCCGCTCGTCTTACCATGCCGATTTGCAGGCAAAAGGTATTGAGGTCAAATAAGCGAGATACAGCCGCTTACATTTACCATAAAAAAACCGGCCTCAGATAGTGCCGGTTTTTTTTCGCAAGCCTTAGAGCGTTGCTGTTACTCTTTATGTGTGATCCGTTCTGCCGGAATATCCTCTGCTGCGCTTTTCTTCGCAGTAGTGTCGTCATCGTTCATGGCTTTCTTGAAGCCCTTGATTGCCGTGCCCAGGTCTCCGCCCAGCGTACGTAGTTTCTTCGTACCAAACACCAGAACAATCAGTGCTGCAACCACCAGCAGTTTGGTAATGCTTATCTCACCCATAGATACCTTCTTCAAAAAAACAGGCTGCGTAATACGCCACAAAGACCAGTCTCTATTAACGGACATTTGCGGCGCAGACACAATAGCAATCTGTAACAAGGTGAATCAAGCATTGTTTAAAAAAACGTCACAATAGTTGCGGAGGCGCAAACTTTCGGTTAACTAATACCGGTAATTTTGCGCGAAACTGCTGAAGCACCTCCCGGTCGGCGTCTGCCACGATCAGTTGAGGGGCATCATCGGCCCCCGCCAGCGTCACCCCTGAGGGGCTGATAATCCGGCTTTGACCGATGTTTTTAGTGCCACACTCACCGGCTGCCACGATATAACAGGTGGTATCCAGCGCTCTGGCGGCCAGTAACGTCGCCCAGTGATGCTCTTTCAGCGGTCCGCGTACCCATGCTGCCGGCAGAACCAGAATTTCCGCGCCCTGTAAGGCGTGAGCGATAGCCAGTTCAGGAAAGCGCAGATCGTAACAGGTCATCAGCCCTACCCGCATCCCGGCGACCTCAATCAGCGGCGGGACAACGTTGCCCGCGTCAACACGCCGCGACTCCTGAATGCTAAAGGCGTCGTACAGATGCAGTTTAGCGTAGCTGGCAATAATTTCTCCGCCCCGTAGCGCCACCAGCGTATTAACCGCTCTGCCCGGCGCAGAGGGCACGTGCAGCGTCAGGATGGTGGTCATGGTATTCTTGCGGCTTTCTTCCCGTAGCAGGGTTAAAAACACGCCGTCCAGCGGCTGAGCGGATTTTACCGACAAATCAGGATCGTCTTCCTGGCGCGCCAGTAGCGCCTCAGGCAGGACCAGCAGCGCGGCCCCTTTCTCTGCGGCCTGAGCCATCAAATTAACACAGCGTCGCGCATTGGTTTCCCAGTGGGGCGTGACGGCAAATTGTCCAGCGGCAATAATCATATACACTCCGGGTGTTCCAGCAACGCAACGCTGACGTTACACTATCGTCTTTATTATGAAATAGCAGGTAATAACCGTGTTACAAGTCATGGTAGCGGTATTTATTGGCGGGGGCACTGGTAGCGTGCTGCGCTGGTGGCTGGGGATGAAATTTAACCCGCTGCATCATGCTATTCCGCTGGGAACCTTAACCGCAAACCTGTTAGGCGCGTTTATCATTGGCGCAGGTCTGGCGTGGTTCAATCGTTTGACGGATGTTGATCCCGTCTGGAAGCTGCTTATTACTACCGGTTTTTGCGGCGGGCTGACCACCTTTTCCACGTTCTCTGCCGAGGTGGTATTTCTGTTACAGGACGGGCGGTTTGGCTGGGCGCTGTTAAACATTGCCGTCAACCTGCTGGGCTCCTTCGCCATGACGGCGATGGCCTTCTGGTTATTTTCCGCGGCGGGCGCACGCTGAGCGTTTTATGGACGAAAAAAAACCCGCCTGTGAGCGGGTTTTGAATTCATGCTGTCGTTGAACTTACAGAGCAGTTACGTTTGCAGCAGAAGGGCCTTTGGCACCGTTAGTGATTTCGAACTCTACACGCTGACCTTCAGCCAGAGTTTTGAAACCATTAGTCTGGATAGCGGAGAAGTGTACGAACACATCTTTGCTGCCATCTTCAGGAGTAATGAAACCGAATCCTTTGGACTCATTAAACCACTTAACGTTACCTTTAATCTTAGACATCAAAATTACCTTTACATGAAAAAAGGACACAAATGCTGTGTCGGGTATCAGTACAACAATTGTGGTGCGATTTGTCCAGTCCAACCGTGCGAAAAAGTGATAAAAAGCGCTAACTTTTTTAAGTGCATCACATTATTCGCCCTTTTGACTCAGCCGTCATGATGACACGCGTGACAGCGTGCTTTTACCGAACTTAAAACTGAAAACGCAGCCAGGCGAAGTAGACGTTGCCATTATTATAGGTTCCAGGAATATAGGTCATCTGGAAGGTCGCTGGTCCATAGCCCACCGACGCCAGCGGCAGCAGAACCGGTACCGGAATGTAGTACCAGTTATCTCGCGCGGTTGCCCCGACGGTGTATCCTAAGCCCAGACGAAAATTATCGTCCGCCAGCGGCCGCCAGGTTTTCTCCCAGCCGTAGCCGCCAATCGGTTCGATCTTGTTATTGGAATCTTTGAACGCCATAAAATAGAGGCCGTGCCAGTTCCCCTTTTCGTCCCAGCGTGACTGACCAAACCCCGCGCCCCACGGTCGCTCGTTATAGCGATCGGTTTTCTCTTTATCGTAGGCAAAGCGCGCATGCCATGTGATCGCCGGAATATACAGATCGTAATGCTGCGGCTCCTGCCAGGTTTCGGCGACGTTATCGCTGAGCGTTGTGGCTCCATCATGTATCATCGCACCGATGGTTGAGGCAAACGCCGGAGGCACAATAAAAAACATAATAAGAAGAAAGCATTTGAATTTTTTCACATGTATAACCACTCTGTTAATTCGCGCATTAGGATAGTATAAAGTATCTAAACGAGAAATTAACAAGTTTGTATAAGGTTAGTCTGGTTTATTTGCCTGCATTGTAGTTCGCCTGACCTTTCGATCACCAGTTCATTTAAATGCTCGTAAAAGGTTTCGCTCAATATATCCAATACCCTGCTTTAGCGCAGGCTACAAGCATTTTAATCGTCAGCGGCTCAGGATCATTTTTATCAGTTTTTAAATAGCGAGGAAGGATGCAGTTGGGAAGAAACCAAATTCCGGCATTAGGATAATATCGTCTAAAATCAAAGGATGAATCATCAACATTAAACACCGTAAAATATTCACTCAACAGTTGTTCAGCATCTTCAGGCAAGAGTTGATTATCGCCACTACTCAACGAAGAATCATCTGCCATTTCCCAGGCGTGTTTTATTACGAGTTGTTTAACTCTCTCTTCAATACTCATTAAAATGCTGCCCATTGAATACGATGTTCAGGTCTGGCGATAAGATTATAGTGCCGCCTGGTTTCATAGGCAATACGCCATGCGGTAGCAGCAGCGCCAGCCCAGCCTATATACGGTATGTATCGACCAATCACTGTACCTAACTTATTCGTTTTAGCAAAATGAATTTTGCTGGGATTCACACCTATTGGCGTATACATATGAAAACCTTCAGGAAAATGTATTTTATTAAGTGCTGAACGAGAAATTATTGAAGCTAAACTGGTTCCCCATACAGCACCACCAGGTTTGGTCCTGGTAGGGATTAAAGGCATGCCTGACAATATAAGCGACGCTGCTGACAATTCTATTTCTGTATATCTTGCAAATTTCTCCAATAAGATAGCCTTGAATAGGTCCGCAGGCGTCAGATTTACAAAGCCGCCATAAAAGTAAGTTCCATTAACTTCTTCAACCGTATCCATTTTTAATCTCTTATTAAAAATATAAATCTAACGCCATGCATCTGGAATGTAAATTATTTTTTGCAAGAATGGATTAACCAAAATAATATGCATGACAAATATTTATTATCAGAGTGCGCCCGCGAGGGCGCACTCTGTTTATTTCATCCGATGCAGTAACTTATACACCGCCGGAATAACCAGCATAGAAAGTAATGGCGCGGTGATCATGCCGCCAATCATTGGCGCGGCGATGCGGCTCATGACCTCCGAACCTGCGCCACTGCCCCACATTACCGGCAATAATCCGGTCATAATCGTCGCCACGGTCATTACTTTAGGACGCACGCGCAGGACGGCCCCCTCATGAATTGCCCGTAACAGTGTGGCATTACCGCCTTCCGGCTCCAGGCGACGATATTTCTCTTTAGCGTGATTAAGATACAGCACCATAATGACGCCAAATTCCGCTGCCACGCCTGCCAGGGCTATAAATCCGACCGCGCCAGCAACTGACAGATTATATCCCAACAGCCAGAGTAGCCAGACACCGCCAATAAGCGAAAACGGCAGCGTGCCCATAATCAGCAGCACATCGGAAATACGCCGGAAGGTCAGCCACAGCAGCACAAAAATAATCATCAACGTTACCGGCAATACTATTTTCAGCTTCGCCGTCGCGCGTTCGAGATATTCAAACTGCCCTGACCAGGAGAGCGTTACACCCTGTGGCAGTTTGACCTGCTGCGTCACCCGCTGCTGCATCTCATCGACGGCAGATTTCAGATCGCGACCGCGCAAGTCCACATAGATCCAGTTAGACAAGCGGGCATTTTCGCTTTTCAGCATCGGCGGCCCTTCGCTGATCGTAATGTCCGCCAGATCGCCCAGCGCAATCTGACTACCGCTGGCGGTCACGACCGGCAGGTTGCGGAGTTTATCGACGTTATCGCGCAACTCACGCGGATAACGCACGTTAATAGGATAACGTTCACGTCCTTCGATGGTCTGGCCGATGTTATCGCCGCCTACCAGCGTCGCCACCAGCGATTGCAGCTCCTGCACCGAAACGCCATAGCGCGCCGCCGCCAGCCGGTTGATAGTAATATCGACGTAGCGCCCGCCGGAAAGCCGTTCTGCCAGCGCCGAGGTCACGCCGGGAACGTCCTTCACCACGCCTTCAATTTGCCGTGCAACACGCTCAATATCGGCAATATTATTGCCGTTCACCTTAATCCCCACCGGACTTTTGATCCCCGTCGCCAGCATATCGAGGCGATTACGGATGGGCGGCACCCAGACGTTAGCAATACCGGGAATCGTTACCGTGCGATCGAGTTCGGCCACCAGTTTGTCGGGCGTCATGCCGCTACGCCACTGGTCGCGGGGCTTGAAGCGAATGGTGGTTTCCAGCATGGTGAGCGGCGCAGGATCGGTCGCCGATTCCGCGCGCCCGGCTTTACCGAACACGCTTTCCACCTCCGGCACGCTTTTAATCAGCCTGTCGGTCTGCTGCAACAGCCGTGTCGCCTCACGAACAGAAATCCCCGGCAGCGTTGACGGCATATAAAGCAAATCCCCTTCGTCCAGCGGCGGCATAAATTCGCTGCCCAGCCGACTAAGCGGCCAGAAGGTGACGATCAACAGAACCAACGCCAGCCCCAGCGTGGCTTTCGGCCACTGGAGAACACGATCCAGCAGCGGTTCATAGGCGCGGATCAGCCAGCGGTTAAGCGGGTTAGCTTTTTCATCAGGAATTTTACCGCGAATAAAATAGCCCATCAGCACCGGCACCAGCGTGATGCCAAGCCCGGCGGCGACCGCCATCGCCCAGGTTTTAGTAAAGGCCAGCGGCGAAAACATCTTCCCTTCCTGCGCCTCCAGTGAGAAAACCGGAATGAAAGAGAGGGTGATAATCAGCAAACTACAGAACAACGCGGGTCCCACCTCTACCGCCGCCTGTTCGGAGATGCGCCAGTAGTCGGCGTTTTCCGGCTGGCGACCGGGATTGTCGTGCCGCCACTGCTCCAGCGTTTTGTGCATGTTTTCAATCATCACGATGGCCGCATCCACCATCGCCCCGATGGCAATGGCAATGCCGCCGAGCGACATAATATTGGCATTCACTCCCTGATAATGCATAACCACAAACGCGCCGAGGATCCCCAGCGGCAGTGAGACAATCGCCACCAGCGCCGAGCGGAAATGAAACAGGAACAGCGTGCAGACTGCGGCGACCACAATAAACTCTTCGAGCAGTTTATGGCTTAGGGTCTCAACGGCGTGTTCAATCAACGTTGAGCGATCGTAAACCGGCACGATCTCCACCCCGGACGGCAGAGTTTGTTGCAGCGCATGGAGTCTGCTTTTAACCGCCCGAATGGTCTCCAGTGCATTCTGCCCGTAGCGCATGACGATAATGCCGCCCGCCACCTCGCCCTCGCCGTTTAATTCCGCCACGCCACGGCGAATTTCCGGGCCGATACGCACATCTGCCACATCTGACAGCATGACCGGCAAGCCCTCACGGCTGGCGATCACCACCTGGCGGAACGCATCGGTGTTTTGCAGGTAACCGCTGGTACGCACCATATACTCGGCTTCGCCCATCTCCAGCACCGCTCCGCCACTCTCCTGATTGGCAGCCTTCAGCGCATCAACCAGTTGCTGATGGGTAATATTCAGCGCCCGCATTCGCGCCGGATCGGGGATCACCTGATACTGTTTCACCATCCCACCGACGCTTGCCACTTCAGCAACGCCAGCCACGGTTTTCAGCTCGTAGCGCAGCGTCCAGTCCTGCAACGCGCGTAAATCCGCCAGACTATGCTTACCGCTGCGATCCACCAGCGCATATTCATAGACCCAGCCGACCCCGGTGGCATCCGGCCCCAGCGCCACCGTCACGCCCTCCGGTAACTGGGACTGGATCTGGCTCAGGTACTCCAGCACCCTGGAGCGCGCCCAGTACAGATCGACACCGTCTTCAAACAGGACATAAACATAGGCATCGCCAAACATCGAATAGCCGCGCACGTTTTTCGCCCCCGGGACCGACAGCATCGAGGTAGTCAGCGGCCAGGCCACCTGATCCTCAATAATCTGCGGCGCTTTGCCCGGATAGCTGGCGCGGACGATCACCTGCACATCGGAGAGATCCGGCAGCGCATCCAGCGGCGCACGCTGCACTGCCCACAGTCCCCAGACGGCCATGCCGATGGCGGCGAGGATCACCAGCAGACGGTTGCGCAGCGAGGCGCGGATCACAGCAGCAATCATTTCATCACCTCCCCGGCGGGCATCAGATGGACGATCGTTGCCCCCTGTTCATCATCCAGGGTGAAACTGAACGTTACCCTGTCGCCTGTACTAATCCCGCTGACGGGCCGCTTAAGCGTAAAGTCCATTGTCATCGCGCCCCAGTTCAGTTCAGGCACCGGCTGATGCGCAAGGGTAATGATATTGCCGTCCAGCGCCTGAACAACGCCGGTGGTTTCATAAGTTTTAACCGTGGCATGCTCCGGTAGTGCGCTACGCAGGCTGGCTTCCGAGTCGATCAGGAACTGGCCGGAGGTAACAACCTGCGCTCCCTCTTGCAGACCGCTTTTAATTTCCGTCCAGCCATTCGCCGTGATGCCCGTGGTAACAGCGACAGGGCTGAAATGCCCCTTCCCGTCGGTAAGCAGGACGCGGGCATCATTACCGGTGGCGATCAGCGACTCTTCCGGCACCGCCAGCACCGGTAAACCCTGCTGCGCCCGTGCGCTTTTGACGGTTAAAAACATGCCGGGCTTCAGTTTTTGCTGCGGATTTTCCAGCACAATGCGCGCCCGCAGCGTCCGGGTGGTGGTTTCAAGCTGCGGCAACAGTTCGCTCACCTGCCCGTGGAATTGCTCGCCGGGCCAGCTATCGGACAGTGCGATGACCTCGCTGCCAGGCGCAAGCCGCGCGGCCTGCGTCTGCGGATAATCGACAATCAGCCATACCGGATCGAGCGAGGCCAGTTCAAAGAGCGGCGCGGTGGCGGCAACCTGCGCCCCTTCACGGGTCTCCAGTTTTGCTACGTAACCCGCCTGCTCCGCACGCAGGGTGATACGCGTTTGCGGCTTACCGCTGCGCTCCAGCTCGCGAATAGTGGCGGCAGGCATAAACTGCAACCCCAGCCGTTCACGGGCCGCGCGGGTCAGCGCAGCGTCGCCTAGCTGCCGCACTGCCAGATACTCCTGTTGCGCCACCGTCCAGTCGGGGATCCACAGCTGCGCCAGCGGCTCTCCGGCTTTCACCCACTGCTGTGGAGCCCGGACAAACAGTTTTTCCACCACGCCGGAAGCCGGAGAAGGGATAACCCGCAGACTGCGCTCGTCGGTGGTCACGGTGGCAAAGGCGGAAAAATCTGCCGCTAACAGCCGTTTTTCGACCGTCGTCACTTTCATACCCAGATTCTGCTGCTGTTCTGCGCTAATCGTCACGCCACCTTGCGCGGGAGAGTCGTCGGCATAACGGGCCACCAGCGGCATATCCATAAACGGCGATTTACCGGGCTTATCAAAGCGGCGGTCGGGCACCATAGGATCGTACCAGTAGAGCACTTTACGCCCGGCCTGCGCTGGTGTTTGCGCGGCCGGTTGGGAAGCCTGCCGTCCGGCGTAATAGCCGATGCCTGCCGCTACAACGGCCAGAATTAACGCGGCCAGAAGTCCTTTTTTCATTGTGTTATCTCCTGAGGGATCAGCCAGCGGCTCGCCGCCCAGTTACGGGCAACCTCTTTTTCGGCCTTATTGGCCGCCAGTTCACTGGTGAGCAGATCGCGCCGCGCGGTTAATAGCGCAGAAAGCGATGACTGCCCGGCGCGGTACTGGGCGGTTAACAGATCCAGTCGACGCTGTTGTAAGGGAAGAATGTCGTCACGCTGGCGCGACCAGAGGGTGTGTGCCGCCTGATACCGGGCGATCAGCGAACTGAGCTAGGCGGTATGTTCGCGCGCCGTCTGCGCCAGGCGATCGTTTGCCTGCATCGACAGTGACACGTCGGCAGCATGGTCTTTATCCTGACGGCGCGACTGGAACAGCGGCAGGTCGACGGTAAACATCACCCCGGCCATATCGTCGTACCCTTCCGCCCGGTGGGCGTAATAGACCTCAACCTCGACATCCGGAATGGCCGCAATGGCCGACTGCGCCGAGCGCGATTTGGCGGTATCGGCCTCCCGTGCGGCGGCGATCACCTCCGGATGCAGCGCAACGCCCTGCTGGAGCGTTTTCTCATCGGCGGGTAAACGCTGATACGGCGGCAGCGCTCCGGCAATCGCCGTCACCGACTCGCCAGTAAGCTGCACCAGTTGCGCGCGGGCAAGCTGCACGTCGCGTTCTGCCAGCGTGACCTCATCGCGCATGGCGCTGAGCGTCATTTGAAGCTCAGGCACGCTGTCGGGCATCGCGCTGCCGGTACTGACGCTCACCGTTTGTGCCGCCTGCTGACGGGTGGTTTCGGCCACGATGCGCCGCGCCGTCGTCAGCGCCTTTTCCGATAGCGCCAGATCCAGCCAGGCCTGAGCGGCATCGCGCTGGAGGGCAGCCTGAAGCGCCGTTGATTGCGCGGTGACGCTTTGCGCCTGCGCCTCCAGGGTCAGCGCCTTACGCTCGCGCTTCTCGCTGCTGACATAACGCTGCATTACGCCCACCCGCTGCATGGTCATCCCTTCACGGGTGAAGCGGCGATCGTTACTGCCCTGCACGGGCAGGTTTTCAATACCAAATTTAAGCTTTGGGTCCGGCAGTTCGCGGGCGGAATTCGCCATCGACTCAAGCGCGCGGGCCTCATTATGACTGGCGGAAAGTCCGGCAGAATAGCGCTGGGCAGCGGTCAGGGTTTGCGCGAGGGTCCACGACTCTGCCTGAGCAGAGACATGGATCAGACCGAGCAGGACCCCGCCGAGCCACAGGCTCAGCGCAGGTTTTTTCATACGGCCTCCGGATCAGCGCAGCGCGGTCAAAGAAACGATCTGATAACCGCTCTCACCCTGAACAAAGGTGAAATCGACTTTTTCACCGGGCGTCAGTGACGCGCGCTCAGCACCGGGCGGAAGCGCAAACTGCATGGTCATCGGCGGCCAGTTGAGATCGGCAATCGCCTGATGGGCGATAGTCACCGTTTGTGGCGTGATTTTTTTGAGGGTGCCCTGGGCGTGATACACCGGGCCTGTCGCAGCGACAGTAGATTGATGATCGTGTGCCTGAGCGGCAAACAGGGAAAAACTGAGCAGCACGCCAGCCAGCGCGCGGAAAAAAATAGACATAGCAACTCCTGATAATCGTGAATTTTAGATAAAAAAACGGCGAATTATCGGGAAGGCTATTCTCTGAAGCGGCAGAAGCGAATGGTGGCGGGCGGACCCACCGCGGGCGGGGTTAACGACCATTCGCTGCGCGGCGCGGCCTGGCACGGCAGCGGCACAACGTCGAGCGTAACGGCGATCGGCAGCGCCACCAGCGGAGGATGATCGATTTTTTGCACCGTATCCGGCACGCAGTGCTTATCGCACAACGGCGCGTTGGCGACCTGCGGATGCGTCATCTGGTGATCCAGATGCTGCATCATGACGGTTTCACCCTGCGGCGCGATGGCGCAATCATGAGAGGCAAGCGCCATCTGGCTCTGGATCAGCAGCCAGCCAAACGCCAGCAAAAGCATCAGCAGATGCTTTTTCAGAAAGCGCAGGCGGTGGCTCCAGTAGGCGTGCATATCATTTCGCAAATCAATGAATCGTGCAGCGAGTATACGCAGCGTAGATTTTTAAATTAAAGCATTTTTTAGGATATTTACGTTTGTGTTTGATTCAGGCGTTATTTCATTAAATATTAACTTTTATTTATCATTTTTATATCATATTCACATCTTGAATATATTCACCTAATGAATGTTTAACCTCCCCTTTGCAGGTCGAATGAAATATACTCACCGCGTTTTTTTAATCACGGGTTTATTGATTTTTATCAGCACATATCGTCCATTTTTTCGGCACATTTCCCGCAGATTATTTACATATTACTGTTCAGGCAGCATTTTCTCTGGGTTACCACTTCACAGGTGATAATAATGTTAACGTTTATTGAACTCCTTATCGGAGTGGTGGTTATCGTCGGCGTTGCCCGATACATCATCAAAGGTTATTCCGCGACCGGCGTCCTGTTCGTCGGCGGTCTGCTGCTGCTGATCCTCAGCGCGATTCTGGGGCATCAAATATTACCTGCGGCTAACCCCAGCACGGGTTATTCAGCTACCGACATCGTCGAATATATCAAAATCCTGCTGATGAGCCGCGGTGGCGATCTCGGCATGATGATCATGATGCTCTGTGGCTTCGCCGCCTACATGACCCATATCGGGGCCAACGATATGGTCGTCAAGCTGGCCTCTAAACCGCTGCGTTACATCAACTCCCCCTATATTTTGATGATTGCCGCCTATTTCGTCGCCTGCCTGATGTCGCTCGCCGTCTCGTCCGCCACCGGCCTGGGCGTGCTGCTGATGGCGACGCTGTTCCCGGTGATGGTCAACGTCGGGATCAGCCGCGGTGCCGCCGCCGCCATTTGCGCGTCGCCTGCCGCCATTATCCTCTCCCCCACCTCGGGTGACGTAGTGCTGGCGGCAAAAGCCGCTGAAATGCCGCTCATTGATTTTGCCTTTAAAACCACGCTTCCCATCTCTATCGCCGCGATTATCAGCATGGCGATTGCCCATTTCTTCTGGCAGCGCTATCTGGATAAGAAAGAGAAAATTGTCCCTGAGATGCTCGATGTCAGTGAAATCACCACCACCGCCCCGTCGTTCTACGCCATTCTGCCGTTTACACCGATTATCGGCGTGCTGATTTTCGACGGTAAATGGGGACCGGAACTGCACATCATCGCCATTCTGGTTGTCTGTATGCTGCTGGCGGCGGTGCTGGAATTCCTGCGCGGCTTTAATATTCAGAACGTGTTCTCCGGGCTGGATGTCGCCTGGCGCGGGATGGCGGATGCCTTTGCCGGCGTGGTAATGCTGCTGGTCGCGGCGGGCGTGTTTGCGCAGGGGCTGAGCACCATCGGCTTTATTCAAAGCCTGATCTCGATTGCCACCTCGTTTGGTTCGGCCAGTATTATCCTGATGCTGGTACTGGTGGTGTTGACCATGCTGGCGGCGATGACCACCGGCTCCGGCAATGCGCCGTTCTACGCCTTTGTGGAGATGATCCCTAAACTGGCGCATCAGTCGGGCATCAACCCGGCCTATCTTTCCATTCCGATGCTCCAGGCGTCTAATCTGGGCCGTACCATTTCTCCGGTGTCCGGCGTGGTCGTCGCGGTGGCCGGGATGGCGAAAATTTCGCCTTTCGAAGTCGTAAAACGCACCTCGGTGCCGGTCATCATCGGTCTGATTGTGGTTATCGTCGCGACAGAAATTCTCGTTCCCGGTCTTCCGGCACACTAATCTTTGGCCCGGCGAGTGTTCTCGCCGGGCTTTTTCCCTTTCCGCGCCTCTCGTCGCCTCATTTTATGCTTTAATAATCTTCAGTAATTAATTCAGCCAGACCATCAGGATCACAAATGTTCAGGAAGCGTATCGCCTGTATCACGCTGCTGTGCGCGACAAGCGCTGGTGCGACACCGCTTGTCGCGACCCGCTATGCCGATTTTGACCGCTACGTCCTGGCACTTTCCTGGCAAACGGGCTTTTGCCAGAGCCAGCACGACAGGCAGCGTAACGAGCCTGACGAGTGCCGTTTGCAAAAAGAAAATGACGACAAAGCCGCGTTTCTTACCGTTCACGGCCTGTGGCCCGGTTTGCCCAAATCGATTGCCGCTCGCGGCGTGGATGACCGCCGCTGGATGCGCTTTGGCTGCGCCTCACGCCCCGTCCCCAACCTGCCGGAAGCCCGAGCCAATCGTAAGTGTCAGGCAGCGGAAACCGGCATCTCGCTGGAAATGGCGGACAAACTGAATGGCGTCATGCCGGGCGCGGGCGGCACGTCCTGCCTTGAGCGCTATGAATATGCTAAACATGGCGTTTGTTTCGGTTTCGATCCTGATGCCTGGGTCGGCACGATGGTGCGCCTCAATCAGGAAGTCAGGCAAAGCGCGCTGGGGCGATTTATCGCGGAAAACTATGGCAAAACGGTCGACCGCACGGCGTTTAACGCCGCCGTTGCCCAGACGTTTGGAGCCAGTAACGTTAACGCCTTTAAGCTCACCTGTAACGGTAATCCGGCTTACATGACGGAAATGCAAATCTCGATTAAATCGTCCGCCATTAATTCCCCGCTCGGTGCCGCCTCGTTTTTGCCCCAGCCGCATCCCGGCAACTGTAGCAAATCGTTTGTTCTCGACGCGGTTGGCTATTAATTTTCATCCCGCTGACGCGCTGCCCGGCGGAATTTCTCATGCCGTTTACTTATAAGCGGACGCGCGTCACATTTCAGATTCAGTGCATCAATTGTGCAGTGAATGCATCATTTGTCTGATAACCCCCCTCCTTTTTCCTGACCATAATCCGCTCAGTCTTTACTAAAAGGAGTTCATCATGGCTAAGAAATTTATTGCACTTTGCGCTTGCCCTATGGGCCTTGCTCATACCTTTATGGCAGCCCAGGCGCTTGAAGAAGCCGCACAGGAAGCGGGTTACGACGAAATCAAAATTGAAACCCAGGGCGCGGATGGTATCCAGAATCGCCTTACTGCACAGGATATTGCCGAGGCCGATATCATCATCCATTCCGTTGCGGTTACCCCCGAAGACAACGAACGTTTTGAGACCCGTGATGTTTACGAAATCACCCTTCAGGACGCGATCAAAAATGCAGCGGGCATCATCAAAGAAATCGAAGAGTTGATTGCCGCCGAACAACAATAACTGTTTTCAGGGATACCTCTTATGGCCATTAAAAAACGCAGCGCCACGGTCGTCCCCGGCACATCCGGGGCAGCCGTGGTAAAAAATTCCCCGGCCACCCGCAATAGCTTTTGGGGCGAGTTGCCACAACATGTGATGTCCGGTATTTCGCGGATGGTTCCCACCCTGATTATGGGTGGGGTAATCCTCGCTTTTTCGCAGCTCATTGCTTACAGCTGGCTACATATTCCTGCCGATACCGGGATTATGGATGCGCTCAATTCCGGTAAATTTACCGGTTTTGATCTCTCATTATTAAAGTTTGCCTGGCTATCGCAGTCTTTTGGCGGCGTGCTGTTTGGTTTTGCCATCCCGATGTTTGCGGCCTTCGTTGCCAATTCTATCGGTGGCAAACTGGCTTTCCCGGCCGGATTTATCGGCGGCCTGATGTCTACCCAGCCGACGCAGGTACTGAATTTCGATCCCTCTTCGCTACAGTGGGTGACCACCGCGCCCGTGCCGTCGACCTTTATCGGTGCGCTGATTATCTCCATCGTGGCGGGCTATCTGGTGAAATGGATGAATCAGAAAATCCAGCTGCCGGACTTCCTGTTGGCCTTTAAAACAACGTTTCTGCTGCCGATCCTCTCCGCTATTTTTGTCATGCTGGCGATGTATTACGTTATCACCCCGTTTGGCGGCTGGATCAACGGCGGTATCCGCACGCTGCTGACCGCAGCAGGTGAACGAGGCATGCTGATGTATGCTGCCGGTATTTCGGCGGCGACGGCCATTGACCTTGGCGGCCCGATTAACAAGGCGGCCGGGTTTGTTGCCTTTAGCTTTACTACTGACCACGTGCTACCCGTGACCGCACGCTCTATCGCCATTGTGATCCCACCGATTGGTCTGGGGCTGGCCACCATTCTCGACCGTCGTCTGACCGGCAAACGCCTGTTCAACGCCCAGCTTTATCCGCAGGGTAAAACCGCAATGTTCCTCGCGTTTATGGGGATCAGCGAAGGGGCGATACCTTTCGCGCTGGAAAGCCCGATCACCGCGATCCCGTCCTATATGGTCGGTGCCATTGTCGGCTCCACCACCGCGGTATGGCTCGGTGCCGTGCAGTGGTTCCCGGAATCTGCTATCTGGGCCTGGCCGCTGGTGAGCAATCTTGGCGTCTATATGTTTGGCATTGTGCTGGGGGCAGTGATCACTGCGCTGATGGTGCTCTTTCTGCGCAACATTCAGTACCGCAGAGGCAAGCTGTTGATCGACTCGCTGTAAGATAAGGAGATATACCATGACGCTGCTTGCTACGCTTCGCGACTGGCTCGATCAACAGCAACTGGATGCAGTGCTGATTTCCTCACGGCAAAACAAGCAGCCACATTTTGGTTTTGCCACCAGCTCAGGCTATGTGCTGGTCACCCGGCACACGGCGCATATTGTGGTGGATTTTCGCTACTACGCGCAGGTCGCAGAACAGACCAGCGGCTACCAGCTTCATCTGCTGGAAAGCCAGAAGCCGATGCCGGCGATCGTCAACCCGATCATCGCCAGCGAAAATCTTCAGCGGATTGGCTTTGAGGGCGAACAGGTGAGCTGGCAAACCGGCAGCGACTGGCAAACACAGCTCAACGCCACTCTGGTAGCCGTGTCGCTGGATGCGCTGCGACAAATCAAAACGCCGCAGGAGATCGCCATTATTCGCGAAGCCTGCCGTATTGCGGATAGCAGCGCGGCGCATATTCGCCGCTTTATCCAGCCGGGAATGCGCGAGCGCGAAGTAGCAGCGGAACTGGAATGGTTTATGAAACAACAGGGAGCGGAAAAACCCTCCTTTGATACCATCGTTGCCAGCGGCCCGCGTGGCGCGCTGCCGCACGGTAAAGCCTCTGAGAAGGTTATCGTGGCGGGTGAGCTGGTGACGCTGGATTTTGGTGCCCAATACCAGGGGTATTGTTCTGACATGACGCGGACGTTTCTGGTGACAGGGCGCGACCCTGCCCCGGAAAAAATGCCGCTGTGGTCTGTCTATCACACCGTGCTCACCGCGCAACTGGCGGCCATCGCGGCCATCCGTCCCGGCGTTCGTTGCTGTGACGTTGATGCCGCTGCCCGCAACGTCATTGCTGAGGCTGGCTATGGCGCGAATTTCGGCCATAACACCGGTCATGCCATCGGCATTGACGTCCACGAAAACCCACGCTTCTCCCCTACCGACACGACGATTTTACAGCCCGGCATGCTGCTGACGGTTGAACCGGGAATTTATCTTGAAGGCCAGGGCGGCGTGCGTATTGAAGATGTTGTACTGGTCACGGCTGACGGGGCAGAGGTGCTTTATACCCTGCCCAAAACGCTGCTGGCGACAGGAGAAGGATCATGGATGTAGCATTACTCAAAGCCTTAAGCGAGGCGGATGCCATTGCCGCCGCCGAGCAGGAAGTCCGGCAGATTATCCTCAATGAAGCCGATAACCTCGGCAAGCCCGTCCTGTTTGACGGCCTCGGCTCGGTGCTTATTCGGCTTAATGAAAGCAGCGGCCCGAAAATTATGGTCTGCGCGCATATGGATGAAGTGGGCTTTATCGTGCGCAGCATCACCAGTACGGGCGGGATTGACGTCCTGCCCATCGGCAACGTGCGGATGGCGGCGCGCGAGCTGCAAACGGTGCGTATTACCACCCGCAAAGGCGACAAAATCAGCGGCCTGCTGGAGGGTGAACGCCAGGATAACGAGGTGGGTAAACTGCGCGTCGATATTGGCGCACGCAGCGCGAAAGAGGTCGAAGATGCCGGCATTGCCCCCGGCGATCGTGTGACCTTTGACACCACCTTTGCTGAGCTACCGCACAATCAGGTGATGGGCAAAGCGTTTGATGACCGGCTCGGCTGCTATCTGCTGATCTCACTGCTGCGCGAACTGTACCAGACGCCACTCGACGCGGAGATCTGGCTGGTCGCCAGCTCCAGCGAAGAAGTGGGTTTGCGCGGCGGACACACCGCCACGCGTAAAGTTAACCCGGATCTGGCGATTGTCCTCGACACCGCCTGCTGGGCCAAAAACTTCGACTACGGCCATGATAACCACCGCCAGACCGGGGCGGGTCCGATGCTGGTGATCCACGACAAGTCGATGATGGCCCCGCCGAAGCTGACCGCCTGGGTGGAAGATATCGCGGCCCGCGCCGATATTCCGCTTCAGATCGACATGTTCAGCAACGGCGGCACCGATGGCGGCGCGGTACACCTTAGCGGCACCGGTGTCCCGACCGTGGTCATTGGCCCGCCAACGCGCCACGGCCACTGCGCCGCCTCCATTGCCGACGCTAATGATATTGCCCTTACCCACCAGCTTCTGGTGGCGATGTTAACCCACACTAACGCCGAAACCGTAGCTCATCTGACGGATTTCAGATGCTGATTCTGCGTTTACAGGAGCCGTTATGTTAACCATTCCGTTTCTCTGCCCGCTACCCAACGGGCTGCATGCACGCCCCGCCTGGGAGCTGAAAGAGCAGTGCAGCCAGTGGCACAGCGATATCCGTTTTATTAATCACCGCCTCAACAGTCAGGCGGATGCCAAAAGCTCGCTGGCGCTGATCGGCACCGGCACGCTGTTCAACGACAGCTGTAGCCTTGAAATTAGCGGTAGCGACGAAGAACAGGCGCGGCGTGCGCTGGAAAATTATCTTGAACACCGTTTTATCGACAGCGACAGCGAACAACCGATCAATTCCGTCCCGGTGAACCAGCCGCTGCCCCGCTCGCTTTCCCGCTTAAACCCGGATCTGCTCGCCGGCACCGTGCTGGCCGCCGGTATCGGCAGCGGCATGTTGACGCTATGGCACAGCGACAGTCTTGAGTGCTATCGCGCCATCGCCGCCAGCCCGGAAGATAATACCCGCCTTGAACACAGCCTCGCTGCGCTCGCCGAGCAGTTTAACCAGCAGCTTCAGGTGCTGGGCGGGGAGAGTAAAACCATCGTCAGTGCCCATTTGTCCTTAATTCAGGATGATGAATTTGCCAGCAACATCCGCCGTCTGATGCGGGAAAGTAAGCTGGGGCTGGCGGCGGCGATCATCGTCAACATGGAGCAGATCAGCGAAAAACTCTCCGCCTCCAGCAGTGAATATTTGCGCGAGCGGGTCAGCGACATCCGCGACATTAGCGAGCAGCTTCTGCATATTACCTGGCCGGATCTGCGCCAAAACGTCACCCGCACCCTCACGCAGCCGACGCTGCTGATCGCCGAAGATCTCACGCCGAGCCAGTTTCTGAGTCTCGATCTTAGCCAGTTGAAAGGGATGATTCTGGAGAAAACCGGACGCACCTCGCACACCTTAATTCTCGCGCGCGCCTCCTCAGTGCCGGTGCTGAGCGGCATTAGCGTGGCCCAGCTTGCGCCGCTGGTAAACCGCGAGGCCGTGCTCGACGGCCAGTGCGGGGTACTGGTGATGACACCGAACGAGGCGATCAAAGGCTATTACGCTATCGCCCACCAGCTTGCAGATAAACAGGCTCATCAGCAGGCGCAGGCCGCCGCCTTACCGGCCCTGTCGCGGGATGGTAAAAGTCTGGAAGTCGCCGCCAATATCGGCAGCGCGCTGGAAGCGCCGGGGGCGTTTTCTCTGGGGGCGGAAGGCATCGGCCTGTTCCGCAGCGAGATGCTGTATATGGACCGGGATCGTGCGCCGGATGAGCAGGAGCAGTTTGAAGCCTATCAGCAGGTGTTACTGGCCGCAGAAGGCAAACCGGTTATTTTCCGCACCATGGATATCGGCGGTGACAAGCCGCTGCCCTACCTGAACATTCCGCAGGAGGAAAACCCCTTCCTCGGCTATCGCGCGGTGCGTATTTACCCGGAGTTTGCCGATCTGTTTCGCACTCAGCTACGGGCGATTCTGCGCGCCGGGGCGTTTGGCAACGCGCTGTTGATGATCCCAATGGTACACAGTCTGGATCAGATCCTGTGGGTGAAACAGGAGCTGGAGCGGGTACGCCCCCAGCTTCAGTCACAGGGACTACGCTTTGCTGCCGCGCTGCCGCTGGGGATCATGGTTGAGGTGCCGTCGGTCTGCTATATCATCGACCATTTCTGCGATGAGGTGGATTTCTTCAGCATCGGCTCCAACGATATGACCCAGTATCTCTACGCCGTGGATCGCAATAATCCGCGCGTCTCGCCGCTGTACAATCCCATTACGCCCTCTTTCCTGCGCATGCTGCGCCAGATTGTCAGCGTGGCTCATCGCCACGGTAAATGGGTCGGTATCTGTGGTGAACTGGGTGGCGAATCGCGCTATCTGCCGCTGCTGCTCGGCATGGAACTGGATGAACTCAGCATGAGCGGTCCGCGCATCCCGGCGATCAAAAGCCTGTTGCGCCAGCTTGATAGCCAGACCTGCCGCGAGCTGGCTGATAAAGCCTGCGAATGTCGAAGCGCGGACGAAATAGAAGCACTGCTTGCGGATTTCACCCCGCAGGAGGACGCCCGTCCGCTGCTGGCGCTGGAAAATATCTGCTTCGTGGATAACCTCACCCGTAAAGAGCAGGTGATCCAGTACCTGTGCGGCAATCTGGCGGTCAACGGACGTACCGACCGGCCGGTGGAGCTGGAGGAAGACATCTGGCAGCGCGAAGAGATTGTGACGACCGGCGTCGGTTTTGGCGTGGCGATACCGCACACCAAATCGCCGTGGATCCGCCACTCCAGCATCAGCATCGCCCGCCTCCCGGCCCCGATAGACTGGGAATCGGAAATGGGCGAGGTCGAACTGGTGATCATGCTGACGCTGGGCGAAAACGAAGCGATCAACCACGTCAAAGTGTTCTCTCAACTGGCGCGTAAGCTGGTGAACAAAGGTTTTCGCGAAGCGCTGTTCTCCGCCCGCGACGCCCAGGCCATTCTGGATCTGCTTAACGCAGAGCTCACTTTCTGACGATTACTGGAAACGCGCCTGATACTCTCCCGGCGTCAGCCCAAACTGACGCCGGAATAGACGACAAAAGTAGTCGCTGTCCGGGTAGCCACAGCGGCGTGCCACGTCCCCTACCGCAAACTGGTACTTCTGCAACATAATGCGCGCCTTCGCCATCCGCACCCAGCGCACATAATCAACAAAGCTCATCGTCCCCTGCTCGCTGAACAGCCGGGAGAGATGATTCGGCGTGATATTAAAAAATTTCGCCACGCTTGTCCGCGTCAGCGGCTCGGCATAATTATCCTGCAACCAGTTACAAATGCTCTGATAAAGAAACGCCGGACGCGACTGCGTTCTGTCAGGCTCAGCGTTAACCACTTTGCGGCACAAATGGAGCAGGCTTAACGTTAGCGGCTGGATAATATCCTGATCCTGCGGGGAGCGGCTGAGCAGCGTGAGCGCTGTAAGGATAGCCTCGCCCTCCCCCCGCTGGATCTGCGGCAATTCAATTTTTCGCAGCGGCACCGGCGTAACGCCGCCGCGGTTATCGTAAAACGCCAGCCCCAGCCAGGCGGTAGCGAATACCAGACTCAGCACCATGACCGGCTTATCAAACCGCGGCGCATTGGCGGCGCGCGGTGGGATAAATAGCATCTCTCCCTGGCCGATATGTTGCTGCCCGGATTCCAGCCGGTTGCCATACTCGCCGCGCAGCACCACTTCCAGACGCGGGAAGTCGATACAGAGTTCACCCGCGTTGACCATCTTTTGCGCGCTGGCGAACCAGACGCGCCCCAGCCGCTGCGGATTGAGCACCAGCCCACTGAGTAAATCGGCAAAAAATTGTTGATCGGCGGGGAGTGACAGCACGGGCATGAAGCGTATTCCGGTAATAACAGATGCGCTATTTTATCCAGAAAACAAAATGTTTTCTGGCCTGGCGACAAACCTGTGACGCCAGGCCCATTTTCTACGACTGAATAAAGGTCAGCAGATCGACATTAATATCCTGCTTGTGGGTGGTACAAATGCCGTGCGAGCCGCCTTTATACACTTTCAGTTGCGCATTGGGCAGCAGCTCCGCCGCTGCTTTGCCGCAGGTTTCAAACGGCACAATCTGATCGTCATCGCCGTGGATCACCAGCGTCGGGAGGGTCATCTTTTGCAGATCCTGACGAAAGTCGGTTTCTGAAAATGCCGCGACGCAGTCATAAAGCGCCTTGATCGACCCCTGCAATCCCTGGCGGACAAAACTCCTGCGCACCTCTTTCGACTCTTTGGTGCCAAAGCGGTTGTAGCCATAAAACGCTTTGGTCAGCTCATAAAAGAAAGCGGCACGATCGTCGATCACCCCTTCACGGATGCCGTCAAACACCTTTTTATCGACGCCGTCCGGGTTAAAATCAGTTTTGATCATAATCGGCGTCACGGCACCAATCAGCACCGCTTTCGCCACGCGGCCGGTGCCATGACGGCCAATATAGCGTGCTACCTCGCCGCCGCCGGTCGAGTGCCCGACATGCACCGCGTCCTGCAAATTGAGATGCGCGGTAAGCTCGGCCAGATCGTCGGCGTATTGATCCATATTGTGCCCTTCCCAGGGCTGCGCGGAGCGACCGTGGCCGCGTCGGTCGTGGGCGATAACCCGAAACCCTTTTGAAGCCAGATAGAGCATTTGATCTTCAAAGGCGTCGGCCGTTAACGGCCAGCCGTGGCTGAACACCACTGGCTGCCCGCTGCCCCAGTCTTTAAAATAGAGATAGCTGCCGTCTTTCAAAGTAAGTTTATCGAAACCGCTCATGGGATCTCCTGTTACGCCTGGACGCTGCCGTATGCAACGATGCTTAAAAGCATAATCCAGAATGATGAAAAGTGACGGCTGTCGCAAAAAACACCTGGGTATTACGCGCTAACTTCTGTGCGCCAGGTCACTTCAAAGTCAGGCCAACTCTCAGTATGATGGGCATAGCTAACCCTCACCTCTGACGGTGGGGGTTTTCTTTTGGATTTTGCAGCGCATAGCTGCCAACAATAACACGGAGTAAAAAATGTCCAGACCTGCGATTATCATCAATGAGTTTGATGCCGAGCGTATTGACCGTCTGCTGGAGAAACCCGCTTATGCCGCGCTGCCGGTTGCCGACGCGCTGAATGCAGAGCTGGATCGCGCACAGATGTGTTCTCCCGAGTCGCTGCCGGGTAACGTAGTGAGTATGAATAGCACCGTCCGGTTCCGCGACCTTACCAGCGGTGAGGAGCGCGTGCGTACCCTGGTTTTTCCGGCGCAGATGACCGACAGCGGCACTCAGCTTTCCGTACTGGCCCCGGTGGGCGCGGCATTGTTGGGGCTTGAAGTGGGCAGTTCAATTCACTGGGAACTCCCCGGCGGCGCGTCTGCCCATCTCGAAGTGCTTGAGCTACTCTATCAGCCCGAAGCCGCTGGTGACTATCAGCGTTAACGTTCTGCCTTAAGCGCCAGCCGCTTTTCAGAGGATGTTTTTGCATCCTCTTTCCGCCCTTCTCATCTCGCCATATCCGGATACAAAACTTTACAGCGCTTGCGTTAACAGGCGGCAATTTTGCGAGCCCGCAGACATCTCTTCCTGACAAAATATGCTTTGATATCAGCAGCAATCACAAGGAGGAGCAGATATGTATAACACTATCATTATGCCGGTTGATGTTTTTGAAATGGAGCTCAGCGATAAGGCTGTCCGCCATGCAGAATTTCTGGCGCAGCAGAAAGGGGTCATCCATCTGCTACACGTCCTTCCGGGGTCCGCCAGTATGACGATGCAGCGTTTTGCCGCCGATCTCCGTCGCTTTGAAGAGCATTTACAACAGGAAGCGGAAACCCGCCTGAAAACCATGGTTGCGCATTTCAGTATCGATCCGTCGCGCATTCAGGTTCATGTGCGGATGGGCAGCGTGCGCGACGCGGTAAACGAGCTGGCGGAAGAGCTGAATGCCGATGTGGTGGTGATTGGATCGCGCAATCCGTCTATCGCCACGCATCTGTTAGGTTCGAACGCGTCAAACGTGATCCGCCACGCGCATATCCCGGTGCTGGTGGTGCGCTAACGTTAAGCGCTGGTTGACATCTGCCCGGCGGCGCTACGCTTACCGGGCCTACGGGACAAAACCCGACGAAGGCACCATGCGTAGGCCGGGTAAGGCGAAGCCGCCACCCGGCATTACACCGCATCATGGCTGCTTTTGACTTACCTGCCCGGTGGCGCAGCGCCACCACTTTCACCCACAACGGACCGCAAAAAAAGGGCCACCCGAAGGTGGCCCGCTCACATTGCAGGTATTATCTTACTTTTTTGATTATGCGGTTTTGGTGCGAATCAAATAATCGAACGAGCTAAGAGACGCTTTTGCCCCTTCGCCGGTGGCGATGATGATCTGCTTATACGGTACGGTAGTGCAGTCGCCCGCAGCGAAAACGCCTTTGACGCTGGTTTCACACTTCGCATCGATAATAATTTCGCCCATCCGGTTACGCTCAATCGCGCCTTCCAGCCAGGTGGTGTTTGGTAACAGGCCGATCTGCACGAAGATGCCCGCCAGTGCAACGTGATGCACGTCGCCGCTGACGCGGTCGCGATACTCCAGTCCGGTCAGTTTAGCGCCGTCACCTTTCACTTCGGTGGTCTGCGCGTTAAGAATGATGTCGACGTTTTTCAGGCTGCGGACTTTATCCTGCAACACCTGGTCGGCCTTCATCTCCGGTGCGAATTCCAGCAGCGTCACGTGCTCGACGATACCCGCAAGATCGATTGCCGCTTCCACGCCAGAGTTGCCGCCGCCGATCACCGCGACGCGCTTGCCTTTAAACAACGGGCCGTCACAGTGTGGGCAGTAGGTCACGCCTTTGGTGCGGTACTGATCTTCACCCGGCACGTTCATGTTGCGCCATTTTGCGCCGGTAGCGATGATCACGCTGCGCGCTTTCAGCACTGCGCCGGAGGCGGTTTCAATCTGATGGTATCCACCTTCTTGCGCCGCCGGAACCAGCCGTGATGCGCTCTGGGAATCAATCACATCTACCGCATAGTCGTTAACGTGCGCCTTCAGCGCGCCCGCCAGCTTCTGACCTTCGGTCTTCGGCACGGAGATGTAGTTTTCGATATCAACGGTATCCAGTACCTGACCGCCAAAGCGCTCGCCCATCAGGCCGGTACGGATACCTTTACGCGCAGAGTAGACCGCCGCCGCCGCGCCCGCCGGGCCGGAGCCAACGATCAGTACGTCATAAGCATCACGTTGATTCAGCTCTTCCGCCGCGCGTTTTTCCGCACCGCTGTCTACTTTGGCTACGATTTCCGCCAGCGTCATACGACCCTGACCGAACTCTTTACCGTTGACGAACACCGCCGGAACGCCCATCACGTTACGATCGGTGATTTCGTTCTGGAAGGTGCCGCCGTCAATCGCCGTATGCTTAACGCGCGGGTTCAGCACCGCCATCAGGTTCAGCGCCTGCACGACGTCCGGGCAGTTATGGCAAGAGAGTGAATAGTAGGTTTCAAATTCAAAGTCGCCGTCCAGATCGCGGATCTGCTCCAGCAGCGCCTGCGTTTCTTTCGACGGATGTCCGCCGGTCCACAGCAGCGCCAGCACCAGCGAGGTAAATTCATGACCCAGCGGCGAGCCAGCAAAGCGCGGGCCGTGCGTGGAGCCTGGGTTAGTGATCAGAAATGAAGGTTTACGCACCGCCAGTGAATTATCTTCTTTATAAGAGACTTTTTCTGACAGGTTAGAAATTTCAGCCAGCAATTCCTTGATTTCTGCCGATTTGGCGCTGTCATCCAGCGTGGCAATCAGCTCAACAGGTTTAGTCAGCTTCTCAAGATAGGCTTTGAGCTGGGTTTTCATATTGGTGTCGAGCATGGGTATCTCCTGGGCTTAAAACATCATCATGCAAGCTGCCTTATTTGCGGTGCCTGAATGCATCTTGAATCATGGTGTTAGAAAAGAAACGGGCACTATGCACCCGTTCCTGAGCGAAATTCACCAGTATTTCGTGTTACAGGAAGGCGGCAAGCTTATGAATCCCCGGAAGCTTACCTAAGTAAGTGACCGGGGTTATTAAGCGCAGCCAACGCATCTGTAGCGCGAAAGACGCAGTGAATTTTAGATTTTGCCGACCAGGTCCAGGGACGGAGCCAGAGTCGCTTCGCCTTCTTTCCACTTAGCCGGGCACACTTCGCCTGGGTGGGAAGCCACATACTGAGCCGCTTTGATTTTACGCAGCAGGTCAGACGCGTCACGGCCGATACCTTCAGCAGTCACTTCAACTGCCTGGATGATGCCCTGCGGGTCAACGATGAACGTACCGCGGTCAGCCAGACCTTCGTCTTCACGCAGCACTTCAAAGTTACGTGCCAGTGCAGCAGTCGGGTCGCCGATCATTGCATATTTGATTTTAGCGATGGTTTCAGAGCTGCTGTGCCATGCTTTATGGGTGAAGTGGGTGTCGGTGGAAACAGAGTAAACATCCACGCCCAGTTTCTGCAGTTCTTCGTAATGATCCGCTACATCGCCCAGTTCGGTCGGGCAGACGAAGGTGAAGTCAGCCGGATAGAAGAAGAATACGCTCCAGCGGCCTTCGGTATCTTTTTCGGTAACTTCGATGAATTCACCGTTTTTGAATGCCTGGTTTTTAAAAGGTTTGATTTTAGTGTTGATCAAGGACATCTATACTTCCTCCGTGTTTTCGTTGAGATGTAAGGTAACGAAATTTTGATGATTCGGCTAATGCGTTTCCATTATCAAATCAATAAGCGTTAGCTAACAACTATCACATGACGATGCTGTGAACCCCGGACATTGAATGCAATCGCGCAACATGGCGTCATTGACAATGTTACTTAAAAGTTAACAATCTCAATGCAGCCAGGATCGATGGGCTGGCAAATGCTGGACTGGGATCCAGAGTCCGGGATTACATCACCCTACAATTGAAAGGGCAATCAAGATTTAACAGGCGCTGCCTATGGCTCTGATAGCCAACACCATTTAATCACAGAATCTATCAATAGACGTCATGTTTATGTGCCGCAGCCCTACCGCTGAAACGCAACCGATACTTATTTTCATTAATTATACGAATAATTAATTTAGCGAAAGCAGAGTAAGATTTTCCCAGGGTACAAAAACTTAATTCATCGCAGAAATGTAAACAATCGTTGTTATGCATGTCACTTCCGCAAATCGTCTGGTTAAGTATTGGTTTTTATGATATCTTTATTCTAAGTCAAATCGCCAGCAGATTTAAAATCATGCGTTTTGTAGATATATAAAATAAACTCATTGCTATAAATTATATAACACACTCGGTCAAACTGTAATTCATAAGGCTGGTTTATGGCTAATCTCTACGATCTTAAAAAATTCGATCTCAACCTGCTGGTTATTTTTGAATGCATCTATCAGCATTTGAGTATCAGTAAAGCCGCAGCCACCCTTTATATTACCCCGTCAGCCGTCAGCCAGTCCTTACAGCGGCTACGCGTTCAACTTGATGACCCGCTGTTCATCCGCTCCGGAAAAGGCATCACGCCAACAACGGTAGGGATTAACCTGCACTTGCACCTTGAACAAAACCTTAACCAAATTGAACAAACAATCAACATTACCCATAGCTCCTCGCTGCGTAAGAATTTTGTTATCTATTGTCCGCAGCTGCTGTTGGCGTCCGGATTGATCCAGCCACTGCGCCTTTTCCTACAAAGTAGCCAGTTTGAAATCGAACATCACGATATGTTGATGTCTTCGGAATCCGCAGAAGATTTACTGGCTTACCGTAAAGCCGATCTTATTTTTTCGATCTCCCCTACCACCAATCGTTCGATTTGCTGCTCAGTTTATAAACAACTCCCGGTCGTCGCCGTATGCCGAAAAGAGCATCCTCGCCTTGGCAGTAGCTGTACTCTTAAAGAGTTACTACGCGAAGATTTCACGTTTCTTGATAATAATGAAATCGGTTTACGTCAGTTTCAGTCTGAAGTCGAAACGTTTCTACCGGGGCGCAAAATTGCCTTTCGCAGCGATTCATTTATTAGTATTATGAATATAGTCAGTGCCACCGATCTGGTAGGACTAATGACTGAGGGATCTTATGAAGCATTTAAACAATCGCTGGGTCTGAAAAAAGTTGCCCTCCCGGTGAGCTTTTCCCCTTTTAATATCTACATGATGTATAACCGCGCCTCTCTCAACAATACCACCTTTGCGGACCTTATTAATAAAATACAGCCCCAGTAGCATCATTAAAAAAAATATTATTCACATCGCATATATAAATAAAATATTTTACTAACGTAAAAAGATGCGTGATAATCCTCTTGCTATTTAACGCAGATTATTTATAAGCTCTGCTAATCTAATTCAACCCTTCAAAGCGGTAGAAAAATGTCTCTGCATAAATTTCCTCTGGTCCAGAATGTTCTGGAAGCCAGCCGGGAACGTATCCGGTGGACGCTGGAAAATTTCCCTCGCGTATGCGTTTCTTTTTCGGGTGGCAAGGATTCAACCTTAATGCTTCACCTTACCGCCCAGCTTGCTCGCGAATCAGGGAAAAAAATCAGCGTCCTGTTTATTGACTGGGAAGCACAATTTTCTTGCACCATCGCGCATTGTGAACGTCTGCATGATTACTACAGCGATGTCATCGACACGTTTTATTGGGTTGCTTTACCGCTGACCACACAAAATTCGCTTTCGCAATTCACGCCTGAATGGCAATGCTGGGAGCCGGGGGTCGAATGGGTCAGGCAACCGCCGGAATACGCGATCACCGCCCACAATTTCTTCCCGTTTTATAAACAAGGTATGACGTTCGAGGTTTTCGTTCAGGAATTTGCCGAATGGTTCTCGCAAAAGCGCCCCGCCGCTGTCATGGTTGGCATCCGCGCCGACGAATCTTATAATCGTTTTCTGTCGATTGCGTCCCGGCGTAAGCATCGCTTTTCGGATGATAAACCCTGGACCACACTCGCGCCCGGCGCACATGCGTGGTATGTCTATCCGATATACGACTGGAAAACAGCCGATATCTGGACGTGGTTTGCCAAAAGCCATCAGCCATATAACCCGCTCTACAATCTTATGTTTCAGGCGGGGGTACCGCCGCGCTATATGCGTATTTGTGAGCCTTTTGGCCCGGAGCAGCGCCAGGGACTATGGTTGTATCATGTGCTGGAGCCGGAGCGTTGGGGCCTGATGTGCGAACGGGTGAGCGGCGTTCATAGCGGCGGTGTCTATGCCGGGCAGGACAGCAAATTTTACGGCCATCGCCAGTTAATGAAACCCGCTAACCATACGTGGAAGAGCTATGCGCTCTTTTTACTCGACAGTATGCCGCAGAAAACGGCCGAGCATTACCGTAACAAAATTGCCGTTTATTTACACTGGTATCAAAAAAGGGGAATTATGGATATTCCTGATACCCAACCTGGTGATATCGGTTCAAAAGATATTCCATCCTGGCGACGTATATGTAAGGTTTTACTCAATAACGATTACTGGTGCCGGATGCTCTCTTTTAGCCCGAATAAACCAGGGCACTACCAGCGCTACAATGAACGGATAAAAAATAAACGCAAGGAGTGGAACATATTATGCAACAGCGAATAATGTTAGTACTGGCAGCCTACCTTGATAAGTTGCCAGAGGCTGAGCGTATTGAGGCAATCAATAATTTCCGCCGGGTGTTACACGAATTTAGTCCTTTTAGTGACAACCCTGTCGATTGTGTATTATGGGTAAAACATGAGAGGCTCGCGCCTAATAACTATAATCCTAATAATGTAGCGCCGCCCGAAAACCGGCTGCTTTTCCGTTCACTGGAAGCCGATGGTTTTACCCAGCCCGTCGTCGTCGCTGAAAACAACTGGGGCAGGTATGAAATTGTCGATGGTTTTCATCGTCAACAGCTGGCGCAACATAAAAGTTCGCTGGCACGAAAACTGAAAGGCTACGTGCCCGTGGCGACCCTGAAAGAGAGACCTGACCGGCGCTCTTCACAGATGGCCTCCACCATTCGTCATAATCGCGCCCGTGGCCGCCATCAAATTAACGCCATGTCTGAGATTGTCCGCGAACTGGTACAGCTGGGATGGGAGGACATAAAAATAGGCAAGGAGCTGGGAATGGATGCCGACGAAGTCCTGCGCTTAAAACAGATTAACGGCCTGCTGGAACTGTTCAGCGGCCGTCAGTACTCCGAAGGCTGGACTGTTAAATAACTACAGTTTGCACAGCCGTTCGGCAGCGGCCAGCAGCGTCGATTCCTGTTTCGCAAAGCACAGGCGAATCAGCTTATGCGGGAAAGGATCAGCGCAAAATACCGATAGCGGGATCGCCGCGACGCCCGCGTTTTTCGTCAGCCACTGGCAGAAGCTCACATCATCCAGATCGGAAATCGCGCTGTAATCAGCGAGCAGGAAATAGGTACCTTCGCAGGGCAAGATCTCCAGTCGGCTGGCGCTTAGCGCGCTAATAAACAGATCCCGCCGCTGGCGATAAAACGCAGGCAACTCGCGATAATGCTGCGGCTCGGCACGCAGCATATCCGCCAGGGCCAGTTGCGCCGGGGTGTTAACAGCAAAGGTTAAATACTGATGCACTTTGCGCAGTTCCGCGCCGATCGCCGCCGGGGCCACGCAGTACCCAATCTTCCAGCCGGTCATATGGTAGGTTTTACCAAATGACGACACGGCAATCGCACGCTCCCGCAGTTGCGGATGCGCCAGCACGCTGGCATGCCCTTCCTGTGCAAAACATATGTGCTCGTAGACTTCGTCGCTCAACACGTAAATTTCGCGATCCTCAATCGCCTGCCACAGCGCGTTGAAGTCATCTTTGCGCCAGACGGTCGCGGAAGGATTATGCGGCGAGTTGAGGATCACTAACCGGGTACGATCGCTGAGCAACGCGGCAAACGCCTGCCAGTCAACGCGAAAATGCGGTGGCTGAAGCGCCACGCGTTTCAGTACGCCACCGGACAGTTCAACGGCGGGGGCATAGCTGTCGTAGCTGGGGTCAAAGCAAATCACTTCATCCCCTTCGCGTACCAGCGCGGTGATCGCCGCGTACAGCGCCTCGGTCGCCCCGGCGGTGATCGTGATATCGCTGTTCACATCCGGGCGATGCCCGTAAAGTTCCGCGGTTTTATCAGCAATCGCTTCTCGCAGCGCCTGCGCGCCGGTCATCGGGGCATACTGGTTAGCCCCCTGCGAAACATGGTATGCCAGCCGCTCCTGCAAATAACGCGGACCGTCAAAATCAGGGAAACCCTGCGACAGGTTGATGGCCTGATGCTGCTGCGCCAGGGCGCTCATTTGCGTAAAGATGGTCGTGCCGAGAGTGGGCAATTTACTTTGTGGGATCAAAGGGCGGCTACTCATTGTTTCTATCCATTGACTTGAGACGGTTAAAATCACTATAACACGCTCAATGCATTTGGCAATCAAGACGCTTAGACGTCCAAATTGCCTTATAATAACTCAGCCGATACTAGCGGCCTGGCGCGAAGATGCCCTCTGCCACCGTCTGCGGCGAGACAACGCCTGTATCCAGCACCCAGCCGCTGATCAGCGCGGCTGGCGTAACATCAAAAGCCGGATTGTAAACCTGCGCATCGTGCGGTGCCCACTGCACGGCACCAAAAGTGCCCGCCACGCCACTCACTTCGCTGGCCGCCCGCTGCTCAATAGGGATGGCGTCGCCGTGCGGACACTGCCAGTCCAGCGTGGTGTGCGGCGCAGCCACATAAAAGGGAATGCCGTGAAACGTCGCCAGCACCGCCAGGGAATAGGTGCCGATTTTATTTGCCACGTCGCCATTCGCGGCGATGCGATCTGCCCCGACCCACACCGCATCCACCTGGCCTTTCGCCATCAGACTGGCGGCCATCGAATCGGTAATCAGCTGATAAGGTATACCCAGTTCGCCCAGCTCCCACGCCGTCAGTCGCCCGCCCTGGAGCAGCGGACGCGTCTCATCCACCCAGACATTGGCGATGTTCCCCTGGTGGTGCGCGCGGGCGATAACCCCCAGCGCGGTCCCCACACCCGCCGTTGCCAGCCCGCCGGTGTTGCAATGGGTCAGTATCCGGCTGCCCGGCTTCACCAGGGCACTTCCGGCATCGGCAATACGTTCGCAGAGCTGTTTGTCTTCAGCAACCAGACGTTCCGCTTCGGCGACCAGCGCCGGAACAAAATCGGCCTGCGCCAGCGCCCCTTTCATACGGTCAAGATTGTTCATCAGGTTAACCGCCGTCGGGCGCGATGCGCGTAATCTCTCCAGCGCCACCGCCAGTTCCTCTCGCCCTGCTCCGCGCTCTGCCAGCAGCGCTAACAGCAGGCTGGCAGACAGCCCGATTAGCGGCGCACCGCGCACCCGAAGGGCGTGAATATGCCCCACCAGCTCACCCACATTGTCGGCAGGCAGCCAGATTTTCTTCTGCGGCAGCGCCTGCTGGTCGAGGATAAAAAGCTGATTCTGGCTCACCCGCAGGCTGGTCGTCTGTAGTGTCTGCATCTCGTTAAATCCCTGTTGCGTTGATGTATCACATTGTGTCAGGATGAATTCCAGATGTATAGACGTCTGAATGGCTTTAATCAAAAAGAGTGAAGGAGTAAGGCAATGTCGCAATATCGAACGTTCAGCGCCGGAGACGCCGTAGCGTATGCGCAGGAATTTGGCGGGCTGGCAAACCCGTCAGCGCTGGTCGGGGCGCAGGAAGTGGGCGACGGCAACCTTAATCTGGTCTTTAAGATCTTTGATGCGCAGGGCGTGAGCCGCATTATTGTGAAGCAGGCGCTGCCCTACGTGCGCTGCGTGGGTGAGTCCTGGCCGCTAACTCTTGACCGCGCCCGGCTGGAGGCGCAGACGCTGCGCGAGCATTATCAGCACTGTCCGCAGCACACGGTAAATATTGTGCATTTCGACCCTGAACTTGCGGTGATGGTGATGGAAGATCTCTCCGACCATCGCATCTGGCGTGGGGAGCTTATTAAAGGGGTAAATTACCCGCAGGCTCCCCGTCAACTGGGCGAATATCTGGCGCAAACGCTGTTTCATACCAGCGATTTCTGGCTGCATCCTCACCATAAAAAAGCGCAGGTAGCGAATTTCGTTAACCCTGAAATGTGTGAGATCACCGAGGATCTATTCTTTAACGATCCTTATCAGGTTCACGAGCGGAATAATTACCCGCCAGAACTTGAGCAGAACGTGGCCGCGCTGCGCGATGATGCAGCGCTTAAGCTTGCGGTCGCCGCCCTGAAGCACCGTTTTTTCTCCCACGCCGAGGCGCTGCTGCATGGTGATATCCATAGCGGCTCCATTTTTGTCGCCGAAGGCAGCCTGAAAGCAATAGACGCTGAGTTCGGTTTCTTCGGCCCCATCGGTTTTGACGTCGGTACGGCCATCGGCAATTTGCTGCTCAACTTCTGCGGCGCGCCGGGGCACCTGGGCATTCGCGATGCCGCCGCCGCCCGCGAACAGCGGCTGGTGGATATCCGCGAGGTATGGACGACCTTTGCCGAACGTTTTCAGGCGCTGGCGGTGGCGAAAAGCCGTGACGACGCGCTGGGCTACCCCGGCTATGTCTCGCAGTTCCTGCAAAAAATCTGGCACGATGCGGTGGGGTTCTGTGGCACGGAGTTGATTCGCCGCAGCGTGGGGCTTTCCCACGTGGCGGACATTGACACCATTCCCGATGAGGAAATGCGCCACGCCTGCCTGCGTCACGCTATTACCCTCGGCAAGGCGCTCATCGTGATTGCCGATCGAATTGAGAACGTGGAAGCGTTGATTGCGCGGGTAAGGCAATACAGCTGATGGCTCACCCTGGATGCTGGACAGGTCCCTCTCCCTCAGGGAGAGGATGGTTTACCCCCGGTACTCAATCACCGACAGTCCGCCGTTATAATCGGTACTGTAAATAATCCCCTGTGCATCCACAAACACATCACAGGACTGAATTACCCGCGGTCTGCCGGGCCGCGTATCCATCATCTTCGCTGGCGCAGCAGGCACCAGCGCCCCCGTTTCCACCGGGCGATACGGGTCCGAAATATCATACGCGCGCACGCCCGCATTCTGATACGTGGCAAAAATCAGCGTCGAACTGATAAAACTGCCGGGGCGATTTTCGTGCAGGTTATGCGGTCCGAAATGCGCGCCCTTCGCCACATAATCCGCTTCTTTCGGCTGCGGGAAGGTGGAGATACTCACCGGATTCGACGGTTCACGGATATCAAACAGCCAGATCAGCTTTTCGCCATCCTCCTGATTATCCAGCACCGCTTCGTCCAGCACCACCAGCAGATCCCGGTCCGGCAGCGGCAAGGCGGTATGGGTACCGCCGCCAAACGGCGGACTCCAGTTGCGGTGGCTGATGAGCTTCGGCTGCGTGCGATCTTTCACATCCAGCAGCGTCAGACCGCCGTCGCGCCAGCTTCCGTAGGCGGTATCTCCGGCAATAATCGCATGATGCAGAGCGTAGCGTTTTCCCTCGGGCCACGTCGGTTTCTCGCCTGCTGCGGGGTTCATGCCCGGTAACCACCAGCGCCCGGCCACTTCCGGTTTCCGCGGATCGGCCAGATCGATGGTGAGGAAAATATAGTCGGTAAAGCCGTCGATCAGCGCCGACACATAGGCCCAGCGCCCACCGACGTACCAGATGCGATGAATGCCGATCCCGTTAAGCGACAGGAAGCCAATCTCGCGAGGTTTATCGGGCACGGAAATATCAAACACGCGCAGCCCGGCACTCCAGCCTTTGTCCTGCACATCGCTGACCGTCTCGCCCACCTGGCGGGTGTAGTAGACTTTCTCATCAGCAAAGCGGGCATCGGCGAACAGATCGCGGGCGTTAATCACCAGCAGCAGATCGTCATGCGCCTGAAGATGCACATTCCAGGTGCCCGGCGGCGCGGGAACATAGCCAACCGCTTTGGGGTTTTTCGCATCGCGCACGTCGACTACCGAAAATCCCTGCGACACCATATGACCAATATAGGCATAACCGCGGTGTACCATCAGCTGCACGCCGTCGGGACGCCCGCCCTGATCGCTATGGCCGATCAGCCGCATATTGCGGCTGTAATCGGGGGTGGGTAAATCATTCGCCATATTCCCTCCTTCTGCCGGATGGCGGCTTCGCCTTATCCGGCCTGTAAATTCATCCGACCAACCAATCCGCGCGGTAAGCGTTATTTATTCTTCGCTTCCAGCGTGGCAAACCACGGTGCAATAAAGTCCTGAGTCTGACCCCAGCCCGGAATGATTTTACCCAGGCCCGCCACGTTTACCGCCCCCGGCTGGCTTGCCAGCAGCGCCTGCGGAATTGTCGCCGCTTTAAAATCATAAGTGGCAGGCGTCTGCTCACCGGCAATCTTATTGGCGATCAAGCGCACATTCGTCGCGCCAATCAGTTTCGGATCGACCGCCACGCTGACTTTCCACGGGCTGCCCGCTTCGCGCATCAGTTGAAGGTCCTGATTGGAGATATCAATGCTGTAGAGTTTGATTTCGGTGCGTCCGTTCTCTTTCAGCGCTTTATACGCCCCCTGACTGAAGGCATCCCAGGTGCCCCAGATGGCGTCGATTTGTCCTTTCGGATACTTCGCCAGCACCGCGCCGACCTTATTCGCCGTGTCGCCCTGCACGTCGGATGAAACCGCACCGATAGACTCCAGCTCTTTAATCCCCGGATTCTGTTTCAACAGTTCCTTATAGGCTGCCTGACGACGCTCCATCGGCGGGAAGCCCGCGACCCACAGCTTGATAATATTGGCTTTGCCGTTGAAGTCCTTAACCAGTTGACCAAACGACAAATTCGTCAGCGAGGCGTCGTCCTGCTGAGTGACCGTCACGCCAGGAATGTCGCCGTTCACCGCGGTATCAAAGACAGAGACTTTAATCCCGGCCTCAACCGCCTTTTTGACCAGCGCGGTAGCGTAAGGATCGCGCCCCTGCGAGAGAATAATGCCGTCATACTTCTGGCTAATCGCCTGATTTACAAAGTCCTGGAATTTGGCGTCGTCGCCGTTGCTGAGAAAGGTGCTGACCTTAAAGCCCAGCTTTTTACCTTCAAGGATCGCCCCGGAAACAAACTGGGTGGTATTGTCATCCGATCCCAGATTGCGGATCACCGCAATACGGATCGGCCCCTGATGCTCAGCGATGGCCGCAGGAACCGGCGCAGGCGTGGCGGCATACCCCGGAATTGCGCTGACTAAACTGAGCGCCAGCAGTGAAAGCGTCATTTTTTTCATTTCTCTGTTTCCCCTGAATGATTAACGTCGCTGGAAGTAAGTCAAAGCAAGAGCGCCAGCCAGCACCAGCCCCTTAATAATGTCCATGGCGTAATACGGTACGGAGAGCATCACCAGCCCGTTGGAAAGCACGCCCAGAATCACCGCCCCGACCAGCGTGCCCAGCGCATTGGGCTTACCGGAGCCAGCCAGCGAAAAACCTATCCACGCGGCGGCCACGGCATCCATCAGATAGCCGCCGCCAGCATTCACCTGTGAAGAGCCGATGCGTGAGGCCAGCAGAATGCCGCCCTGCCCCGCGAGTAAAGAAGCAATAAGGTACGCCGCCACTTTATAGCGAGTGGTACGAATTCCCGACAGGCGCGCCGCCTCGGCATTGCCGCCGATGGCGTACATCCGCCGCCCGTGGGTGGTGAGCGACAGGCCGAGCTGCGCCAGCACAGTAACCACCAGCATAATGATCACAATGGTCGGCACCTGCCCGAGCAGGCTAAACGCCGCCGGGATGGTCCCCTCTGCCATTTCGCCGCTCGGCAGCACCATGTTTTCGGTGATGGAGCCGCCGTAGCTGTAGGTCATCGCTACGCCCTGGATCACAAACAGGCTGCCGAGGGTGGCGAGCATATCGGGAATGCGCAGCACCACAATCAGAAAGGCGTTAAACAGCCCGACCAGCAGGCAAAGCGCCAGCGTCAGCAGGATCGCCCCGGTGGAGCCGAAGCCGTGCCAGACAAACAGCGAGATCACCAATGAGTTTGCCAGCGATGCCGTCGAGCCGACCGAGAGATCGAACCCGCCGACGGTGAGCGAGATCGAGACGCCAATCGCGATCACCGTGACAATCGCAATTGAGCGCAGAATGTTGATGATGTTGAAGGGATCGAGAAAATTATCCGATGCCAGACCAAAGATGGCGATCAGTGCCACCACGGTCAGCAGCATGCCCCATTTATAGAGAAAATCGAAAAATTGCTGACGGGGTGATGCCGTCGCGTTTACTGAAAGGGCTTTGCTCACGCCGCCGTTCCTCCGGTCGAGTAATAGAGAAGTGTCTCTTCGCGGGCATCCTCGCCCTGAATTTCCGCCACGATGCGCCCGTCCCAGAGCACGCAAATCCGATCGCACAGCCCGACCAGTTCGCTAAATTCGCCCGAGGCGTAAATCACGCCGCGACCTTCCCGCGCCAGGCCATCTATCAACTGAAAAAGATCCGTTTTGGCTTTAACGTCCACGCCTTTGGTCGGCTCGTCAAAAATCAGTACGCTGGCGTTGCCGCGCAGCCATTTGCCGATGGCGACTTTTTGCTGGTTACCACCGGATAAGCGTCGCAGATGCTGCCCCGGTCCGGTGGTTCTGACGCCGACGCGGGCGATGGTCTCCTGCGCCCAGCGCCACGCCTGCCGATGTCCGAACAGGCTCCAGCGTGAAAAGCTGTTATCGGCGCTGACCGCCAGATTCATGGCGACAGACTCATCAACAAAGATGCCCTCTTTGCGCCGTTCTTCCGGCACCAGCGCCAGCCCGCGCGCGACCGAGTCCGCCGGATCGCGCGGACGCCACGGCTGGCCGTTCAGTTCGCCCCGTTCGCTGCGGCTTTTCGTCGCGCCGAACAGCGCCTTACACAGCTCGGTTTTTCCCGCCCCCGCCAGCCCGGCGATGCCGAGGATTTCCCCCTGGCGCAGGCGCAGCGAAATATCTTTCAGCAGGGTCGCATCATGCAGGCCATCAACGCTCAGCAGTACCCGATCGTCGCACGGCGGACGGCGCGGCGGGTAAATATCGCTGAGTTCATGACCGAGCATTTTCTCGACGATAGCTTCCGCGCTCAGTGTTGCCATGGGGCCGCTTTCAATCAGCTTGCCGTCGCGCAGCACGGTAAGGGTGTCACAGATGGCTTTCAGTTCATGGATACGGTGCGAGATAAACACCACCGCAATCCTCTGTTGCTGCAAACGGCGCACCACGGTAAAAAGGCGCTCGCTTTCATGGCGATCCAGCGGTGCGGTCGGCTCATCAAGGATCAAAAAACGGCAGTGATGAGAGAGTGCCCGCGCCAGCAGGATTTGCTGTTTCTCCGCCAGCGAGCAGCTCTCAATAGCCCGCCGCACGTCCATCGCCACATCAAGCTGCGCCAGTGCGGCGCGTGCCTGACGGCGGATCTCACCCCAGCGGTAGCGATGACCCGGCTCGGCCAGCGCATCGAGCATAATATTTTCCGCAATACTCAGGCCGGGGATCAGCGCCACGTCCACCTCCTGCTGCACCAGATGAATACCGAGCCGTTTGGCGTCCAGCGGCGAGCGAATAGTCACCACCGAATTATTGATGGCAATCTCGCCTTCATAATGGTCCCAGGTGCCCGACAGCACCGCCATCAGCGTTGATTTCCCCGCGCCGTTGGCACCGGTTAAGGCATGTACCGAGCCGCCTGTCAGGGTGAAATTCACCTGGTTGAGGGCCTTAACCCCCGCAAAGGCCAGCCCGATCCCACGCATCTCAAGGCGATTGGCTTTCATCGGCTGCGGCTCCCCGTTATTAATGTTTTGATTTAGCGTATATTTCCTGCGAACACCTTGACTGGCAACGACAGAAAAGGCATAACATAAAACAAAATATTATTAGCCATCCGGATGTCCAGACATAACATCAGGTTAGCGATTACGCATAAGGACAACACTCATGAGCAGCACTGATATTCGCGTCGTTCCCGGCCCCGCTAACTATTTTTCCCACCGCGGCAGCCTCGCGCGGCTGGCTGATTTCTACAGCGATGAGCAACTTTCACGCGCGTTCTGGATTTACGGCGAACGGGCCATTGCTGGCGCGCGTCCTTTTCTGCCCGAGGCTTTTGACGCTCCCGGCGCAAAACGCTGCCTGTTTACCGGCCACTGTAGCGAAACGGACGTGGCCCAACTGGCACAAACCGCAGGCGACGATCGCGCGGTCATTATTGGCATCGGCGGCGGTGCATTGCTGGATACCGCCAAAGCGCTGGCGCGTCGTCTCGGCCTGCCGTTTGTGGCGATCCCCACCATCGCCGCCACCTGCGCGGCCTGGACGCCGCTTTCGGTGTGGTACAACGATGCCGGTCAGGCGCTGCATTTTGAAATTTTTGACGATGCCAATTTTCTCGTGCTGGTAGAACCACAGATTATCCTCAACGCCCCGGCGGAGTATCTGCTGGCGGGCATTGGCGACACGCTGGCGAAATGGTATGAAGCGGTGGTGCTGGCCCCGCAGCCGGAGGAATTGCCGCTCACAGTACGTCTGGGCATTAACGGCGCGCTGGCGATCCGCGACGTGCTGCTGGCGCAAAGCGAGCAGGCGCTGGCCGATCAGCAGCGCGGCGAACTGACCCAGGATTTTCGTGATGTGGTAGATGCAATTATCGCAGGCGGAGGCATGGTGGGCGGCCTGGGCGAGCGCTATACCCGCGTCGCCGCGGCGCACTCGGTGCATAATGGCCTGACGGTACTGCCGCAAACCGAGAAATTCCTTCACGGCACCAAAGTCGCTTACGGCATTCTGGTGCAGAGCGCGCTGCTTGGTCAGGACGACGTGCTGGCGCAGCTTAATGCCGCGTATCATCGTTTTCATCTGCCCACCCGTCTGGCCGAGCTGGAGGTGGACATCAACAATCGCGAAGAGCTGGACCGGGTGATTGCCCACACGCTGCGCCCGGTAGAATCCATTCACTTCCTGCCAGTCAACCTGACCGCGGAAACCCTGCGCGCCGCCATCGAAAAAGTCGAATTTTTCGGCCGTTAATCCACCTTTTTTGCACGCCTCTGTCGCCTGACAGAGGCATTTGCGATCCTGCTCGTAATCCCTGATGTTGCCGCTTTTCGTGTCTGCCGATCCGCTCTATGGTGTCCGATATAAGATAATGTAAAAATCTAATTATCTTATTATTTACTTATATTCAGACAGAGCGTACAGTGGAGGTCGAAATGAAGTTTGTGTGGTCAAGGAGTGCGTCAAAGCGGTTTTATCAGATTGATGAGCGGTACCGTCGCAGGATCAGGCAGGCGCTATACGATATCGGCGATCCCGATACGTTAAGGCTGGACGTCAAAAAGCTGTCGGTGCCCAAAGACCATTATCGGCTGCGTGTGGGGGATTACCGCGTCATCTATATGCTGCAAGGCGAGTTGTGCGATATCTGCTACATCGTGGCGGTTAAGCGCAGAACATCCACCACTTATTTGCATGAGGAGTGTGCACCCTATGGGAATTCAATATATTAAAGACGAAAAAGGGAACCCGCAGTATGTGGTGATCCCGTATGACGTCTTTTTCCAAATGCGCCTGCAAATGGCGGAGTTCGAAACAGCAAGCGAGGCGGAAGGCTGGGAAGATATTCCGTGCGAACAGGATGAATATGACGACGTCGGTATTCCCGACGAAATCATCGCCGTGATGTGCGACGAGAAAGTGAGCTTACAGGCCGCCTGGCGTATTTATAGAGGTCTGTCACAGCAGGAGGTGGCGGAAAAGCTGGGGATCAGCCAGTCCGCGGTTTCTCAGCTTGAATCACCGGATTCCCGACCGCAAAAGCGCACCCGCGAAAAGCTGGCCGCGCTCTATGGCTGTACCCAGGAGCAAATCAGCCTGCGTATTTAACAGCACTTCATGCCACCTTTACCGCCGTAGCGCGCGTCCTGGCGTTCGCGGAAAAATTCTTCATAGGTCATCGGCGTCTGATCCGGATGGGTGATGCGGATATGTTCAACGTAGTTGTCATAATCCGGCACCCCGATCATCATTTTTGCCGCCTGCCCCAGATATTTTCCCGCTTTAGAAAGGGTATCAAACATAGCTGCTCCATAACGTCATCCCTCCCCCGGTTGAGGGAGGGACTCTTCAGAGAGTAATTAGTGCGCGCCTTTTGACTGCGCGACGATCTGGTCCAGGTTATCCGGCATCGGCTGGTACGGCGTTTCTTTTGCCGTCACCCCATTCTGCCTCAGCGCCGCCAGCGCGGTTTTGATGGAGAAGAGTGCCAGCACCACGACCACTACCATAAAGAAGATGGTCAGCCCCGCGTCAAGACGGTTGTTAAACACCAGTTGCGCCAGCTGGGACTCCGTATACTGCGACGGAATATTGCCGCTGTCTATCATCGCCTGGAACTTATTGGCGATGGCAAGGAAGCCGACTTTCGCATCCGGGCTGAAGGATTTCTGCCACCCGGCGGTCAGGGTACAAATCAGCAGCCACGCGGTAGGTACCAGCGCCACCCAGGCGTAACGCTGACGCTTCATCTTGAACAGAACCACCGCGCACAGCATCAGCGCCATCCCCGCCAGCATCTGATTGGCAATACCAAACAGCGGCCACAGGGTATTGATGCCGCCCAGCGGATCGACCACGCCCTGATGGAGGAAATATCCCCACGCCAGCACGCACAGCGCCGTCGCCAGCAGGTTGGCTGGCAGCGAGTCGGTACGCTTGAGGCCGGGAGCCATCACGCCCAGCAGATCCTGAAGCATAAAGCGCGCCGCGCGGGTCCCGGCATCCACCGCTGTGAGAATAAACAGCGCCTCAAACAGAATGGCGAAGTGATACCAGAAGGAGACATCCATCAGGCCACCGAGCGCGCCGTGCAGGATATAGGCCATCCCTACCGCCAGCGTCGGTGCGCCGCCAGCCCTGGAGATAATGGACTGCTCGCCGACCTCGTTAGCAATATGCGCCAGCGTTTCCGGAGTAATGCTAAAGCCCCAGCTAGTCACTACCTGCGCGGCAGAAGCCACCACATCCGCCGTACCCGCCGGTGCCAGCACCGCCATCGGGCTGTTCATCGCAAAGTAAACGCCCGGATCGATGATACACGCCGAGACCAGCGCCATGATGGCTACGAAGGACTCCATCAGCATACCGCCGTAACCGATAAAGCAGGCCTGCCCCTCATTCGCCAACATCTTCGGCGTGGTGCCGGAGGAGATCAACGCATGGAAGCCGGAGACCGCACCGCAGGCGATAGTGATAAACAGGAACGGGAAGAGATTCCCCGTCCACACAGGCCCGGTGCCATCAATAAATTTGGTCATGGCAGGCATGGTCAGCGTCGGACGCATGATCAGAATACCGATCGCCAGACCGATGATGGTGCCGATTTTGAGGAAAGTAGAGAGATAATCGCGCGGGGCCAGCAGCAGCCAGACCGGCAGCACCGCCGCCACAAATCCGTAGCCCACCAGCATCCAGGTTAACTGGATCCCGGTAAAGTCAAAATACGGTGCCCAGGTTGCGCTTTCCGCTACCCAGCCGCCGGAAATGATGGCGAAAATCAGGAAAAACAGCCCGATGACCGAGACTTCACCAATCCGGCCGGGGCGCAGATAGCGGATATAAATCCCCATAAACAGCGCCAGCGGAATGGTAAAGGCGACGGTATACGTCCCCCACGGACTGTGGGTCAGTGCCTTGACCACAATCATCGCCAGCACGGCGAGGATGATCACCATGATCATAAAGCAGGCCACCAGCGCGATAATTCCCGCCGTCGCGCCCATCTCCTCTTTCACCAGCTCGCCCAGCGAACGCCCGTCGCGGCGGGTGGAGACGAACAGCACCATAAAGTCCTGTACCGCCCCCGCCAGCACCACGCCCGCCAGTATCCAAATCATCCCCGGCAGGTAACCCATCTGCGCCGCCAGCACCGGACCGACCAGCGGACCCGCGCCTGCAATCGCCGCGAAATGGTGGCCGAACAGCACCTTTTTGTCGGTTGGCACATAATCCAGCCCGTCGTTATAACGCACGGCGGGGGTCATGCGCGTCGGATCTACCGCCAGCACTTTGCGGGCGATAAAAAGCCCGTAGAACCGATAGGCGATGAGATAAATGCATACGGACGCGACCACAATCCACAGCGCGTTAATCTGTTCACCACGATTGAGGGCAATGAAGCCCAGAGCAAATGCGCCCACAATAGAGAGCACTGCCCATATGAGGTATTTCCCTGAATTGTTCATAGTTGTGTTCCGCTGCCTCAGCCAGAGAGATGTTACATTTTGTTTCTAGAGCATTCGGCAGGATTTAACAACTGTGAAACACTGGAGATCTGAGCTAAAACCGTTTATTTACATGACAATGTTAACGGGATCACTTTAGGGCGGCAAAGGAGTGAAACGGGTGAGGGTGTTATCTTCGCAGAAGCCACCGTTACCCCAGCACCGCCGTACTCAAACGGCAAGTGCAGCATCGCCTTCCCTGCTCGTCAAATACCACAATCTCCCAGCTCTGATTCTGACGACCGAGGTGCAACGGCTGGCAGACGCCGCGCACTTTCCCCTGCGATACCGCGCGGTGATGGGAGGCGTTGAGTTCCATCCCCACCACACACTGACCGTCGCGGGTCATCAGATAACCGGCCATCGATCCCAGCGTTTCCGCCAGCGCCGCCGAGGCACCGCCGTGCAGCAGGCCGAACGGCTGATGGGTGCGGACATCCACCGGCATGTCGGCCTCCAGCGTATCATCGCCGAGACGGGTATAAACGATCCCCAGATGCGCTACCATGGTGTTCAGGCTGGTGGCGTTGAGTTCATCCAGGGTCAAATGGCGTTTCCAGATCATCTTCAGGCTCCCAGCGTTGAACCGCCGTCCACCACAATATCCTGGAGCGTGATATGGCTGGCGAGATCGGAGGCAAGAAACAGAATGGTGTTGGCAATCTCCTGTGGACGGGCGATCTTGCCCAGCGGAATGCCGAGCTTAAACTGCTCGCCAAAACCGCGAATGCGCTGCTGTTCCGCGTCGTCGCTGACCCACAGCGTGCGCTGCATGTCGGTATCGGTAGACCCCGGCGACACCAGGTTACAGCGCACGCCGCTTGCCGCCAGTTCCAGCCCCACCGTCAGCGCCAGGCTTTTCAGGGCGGCTTTAGACGCGCCGTAGGCACTCATGCCGATGCGCGGCGTGTGCCCCGCGTCGGACGCCACGGTGACAATCGCCCCGCCCTGCTGACGACGAAACTGTGGCATGGTCTGCTGAAACAGGTTAAACGCGCCGCCGACGTTAACGGCAAAGGTCTGCTGCCAGTCCTCAAGGCTGAGACCGTCCGTAGGCCCCATGCGCAAAATGCCCGCCGCGTTGACCAGCACGTCCAGCCGCTCGCAAGCGGCCAGCAGACGCTGACATACCTCGGCGACCTGCGCGGCATCCGCCACGTCCAGCGTTTCGGTGGCGAAAGCATAGTCGTGCTGCGTAAAGGCCACATCGAAGCCAGTCACCGTCGCGCCCGCCTCTACAAATGCCTGCGCCGTGGCATAACCAATGCCTTTGCCTGCTCCGGTCACCCACACCGTTTTACCGCGAAAGTCAAAACCGGGCATCACTTCACCTCGCGGGAGAGCAGTGTCCACCAGGCATCCAGGGTCGGGTTTTTCGCCAGCATCACAAAATCAATGTCGCCGTGCACTTTCCGCCAGCGGGCCGCCAGCGCCATCATGCGTACCGAATCCAGCCCGTAGTCGATCAGGTTTTCATCATCCAGCGGTTCATCGGATTCATCCAGCAGCGGCAGGATCAGCGCCCGCAGCGCCTCCTTGCTTTTCGGCACCGGCGCAGGCAACAGTTCTTCGGTCATGACCACGCGTCCCGAGCGGCCTGCAACGTAGTTCAGCGCCATCAGGTGTTCCTCGCGGCTGAAATCAGCCAGCGCGTCGGCGACCATAAACGGCTGAATATCACGCATAAAGGCGTCGGTGGCGGTGGTCATGCAGCCGATGTGAGCATAGACGCCGGTGATGATCAGCTGGTTGCGCCCCGTGGCCTTAAGCTGCGCCTCCAGCGGCGAGCGATGAAATGCGCTGTAGCGCCACTTCACCAGCACGGTATCGCTTTCATCCGGGGCCAGCGCGTCGACAATTTTTTGCTGCTCCGGCGAACGGGTCAGCCCCGGCCCCCACATGTCATTGAGCAGCGCGCGATCTTCATCGCTCTGCTCTTTCGGCTGGGCGGTGTAGTACACCGGAATATTGTGCTGTTTGCAGTACTGGCGCAGAGCGGCGATATTGGCGACGACCAGCTCCATCATCGGGCAGTTATTGCCCCAGAAACTGATGAAATAATCCTGCATATCGTGGATCAGCAGCGCCGCCCGCGCGGGATCAACGGTCCAGTTGACTTTGTTATCCGGCATATCGCTGGCGGTGGGCAGCGCGTACGCCTGTAGTTTTGGAATGGCCATGACTTTCTCTCCTTCAGACCGGCGAACGGGACGCCAGCCATTGACGCAACTGTTTTTTATCCACTTTACCGACCGGCGTGAGCGGCAGCGCTTCTACGCACTCCACGCGATCCGGCAGTTTGTATTCGGCAACGCCCTGCTCGCGCAGGAAACGGCGGACCTGTACCGCGCGCAGCGGCGCGTTAACCACCAGCCACGCGCAGCTTTTTTCGCCCATCAGCTCATCTTCCATACTGACCAGCGCGGCCTGGATCACCGACTCGTGGCGCAGCAGCAGGTTCTCGATCTCTTCGGCAGCGATTTTTTCACCGCCGCGGTTGATCTGATCTTTTTCCCGCCCCTGCACGGTGATATAGCCCTGCTCATCAATCGCAATCAGATCGCCGGAGCAGTAGAAGCCATTCTCATCAAAGGCGCTGGCATTGTGCTCAGGGCTTTTAAAATAGCCACGGAAGGTATACGGGCCGCGGGTCATCAGGCGTCCCACTTCGCCGCGCGGTAGCGGATTGCCGTCGGCATCCGCGACCCACACTTCATCGTCCGGGCACATCGGGCGGCCCTGGGTATTGAGAATGCGATCCAACGGATCGTCCAGTCGGGTATAGTTGACCAGCCCTTCCGCCATGCCGAAAACCTGCTGAAGCTGGCAGCCAATCTCCTGCACAATGCGCGCGGCAAGCGTCGCGGGCAGGCGCGCCCCGCCGACCTGGAGCAGCTCCAGCGAGGCGAGCTGGGCCTTACTGCCATCTTCCTGTAACGCCTGTAACCACAGGCTCACCGCAGGCGGCACCAGCGGTGCCACCGTGATGCGATGCTTTTCAATCAGCGGGAAACAGAGCGTAGCGCTGGGATCGGCGGCCAGCACCACGGTCCCTTGCGCCAGAAATACGCCGAGCGCGCCGGGTGAGCTGATGGCGTAGTTATGCGCCGCCGGAAGCGCGCATAAAAAGCGTGTTCGTTCGCTAAATTGACAGATTTCATTACTGCGCCGCACGCTGTAGTAATAGTCGTTATGGGTACGCGGGATCAGTTTCGGCGTGCCGGTCGTACCGCCGGAGAGCTGGAAATACGCCACCTCGTCAGCCGGTGACGGCGTGGCGATAAAATCGTCTGCCGGTTGCGCTATCGCCGCGCCAAGATCGTGTTCGCCCTGATGATGACGTAACAGCACCACCCGGACTGAGTGGCATTCGGCCACAAACTGATTCAGAAACGCATCGCTGGCAAACAGCGCGTGCTCGCGGTCGGCCACAATCAGCGCCGGTTCGATTTGCGCAGCGTAGGCGTTCAGTTCCGAGCGCTGATGGCTGAACAACGCCATCACCGGCGCGACGCCCAGCTTCAGCAATGCGAAAAAGGTAATATAGAGTTCGACCACGTTGCCAAGCTGTACCAGCGCGGTCTCTCCAGGCTTAATCCCCTGACGCTGTAATGCGGCGGCCAGATTATCCGAAGCCTGATGAAGCTCGCGATAGCTGACATGGCGCTCACCATCAATGACCGCAATCTTATCGCTCTGCGCATGGCGGGTCAGAATGTCGGTCAAGGGCAGATCCTGCCAGTAGCCTTTTTCACGATAGCGTCGGGCTAAATCGTCAGGCCAGCGGGTAAAAGGAATGCTCATCATCGTTCCTCACTGTAAGCCAAAGACGTTCAGCATCGTAGAAAGCTTGGTGCCGGTTTCTCGCCACTCCGCGACGGGAGACGATGCGGGCACAATCCCCGCGCCGGCAAATAACCGGATTTGATTCTGATACAGCCGGGCGCAGCGAATCGTTACCACCCACTCGCCGTTACCTTCATCGTCACACCAGCCGACGATGCCGCCAAACAGTTCGCGGTTAAACGGCTCCAGTTCGGCGATCAGTTTCTTCGCGACCTGATGCGGGAAACCGCTCAGCGCTGGCGTCGGATGCAGCAGGCAGGCCAGCGACAGCGCGTTTTCCTGCGCGTCACACTCGCCGGTTATCGGCGTGCCCAGATGCCATAACGTTGGCGTAGTGATCAGCTGGGGCGATTCCGGCAGCGTTAAATGGCGGCTGCGCGGTGCCAGCACGGCTTTCATCGCCTGGGTCACCAGATCGTGCTCGTGGCGATCTTTTTCCGAGGCCAGCAGCTTATTGCCCGCTTCGCGATCCAGCACGTCATCCGGCTGGCGTCGCGCTGAACCGGCCAGCGGCAGCGAGTTAAACTGGGTGCCTTCTTTACGCAACAGCAGTTCCGGGCTGGCACCGAGCAAGACGCCGCCGTCGCTGAGCGGTAGATGGAAGTTATAGCTGGCCGGATTCTGGGCAATCAGACGCTCCAGTAATTCGCCGCTGTTAACCGGCGCGTCGGTGGCAATCTCAATCAGGCGGGATAAGACGACCTTATCAACCTCTGGCGTGGCGGTCAGCGCGGCAGCGCGGGCGACCATCGCCATAAACTCATCCTGCTGTGGGATCTCACGGCGCGCGGTGATATTCAGCGGCGGCTGCTGGGCAGCGTAGCGTGCGGAGTGCTGTTTCTCTTTGCGGGAGAAGGTCTCATGGCGCTCGGGAATAAACAGTTCGCTGGGCTGGGTGGTATCAAACGGGATCGCACCGACCATCACCGGTTTTTCGATTCCTGCCGCTTTTGCCCGGGCGAACGCCTCCGTCAGCGCCTGCTGGAATGCGCTGTGCGCAAGGTCTCCCCCTTCGGCGGGCTCGCTCACCCGCGCAAAACAGCCGGTCGTCGTGAAACTGCGGAACGGCGACATAAAAAGAAAGCGATCGGCGCTTAGCGTCGCCTTTGCCTGCTGAAGCTCTTCAGCCAGTGACGTTTCCATATTCCTCTCCAAAAACGATAAAGATAATAATTATCATTATATTTTGGCTCGCTAACCTAAAAGCAAAACTGCCCTGTGTCAACCGCCGGGGATAGCATCTTGTGCGGGTAAGGCTTGCATCCGCGTGAGGCAAAGCTGAAAATGAGAAGCATTCACCACAATAAAACAGGATACCGGTCCGTGAATTTTCTCTCTTTGCGACGCGACGCGCTGCTGATGCTGTGCCTTTTTCTTTTCGGAGTAACCTCAGCGCTGGCGGCTGACTGGCCGCGGCAGATCGCCGACAGCCGTGGTACACAGACGCTCGATCACAAGCCGCTGCGCATTGTCTCTACCAGCGTCACCCTCACCGGTTCCCTGCTGGCGATTGATGCGCCGGTGATCGCCAGCGGGGCGACCACCCCGAATAACCGCGTCGCCGACGCCCAGGGCTTTTTACGCCAGTGGGGCGAGGTGGCAAAACAACGCCAGCTCGCGCGCCTGTACATCGGCGAACCCAGCGCCGAAGCGGTGGCGGCGCAAATGCCGGACCTGATCCTGATTAGCGCCACCGGCGGCGACTCCGCGCTGGCACTTTACGACCAGCTCTCGGCGATTGCCCCGACGCTGGTCATTAATTACGACGATAAAAGCTGGCAGGCGCTGTTAACCGAACTGGGCCAGATCACCGGCCAGGAAAAACAGGCCGCCGCCCGTATTGCCGAGTTCGATCGCCAGCTTGCGACCGTGAAGCAGCAGATGAAACTGCCGCCGCAGCCGGTCAGCGCGCTGGTGTATACTGCTGCGGCCCACAGCGCGAATCTGTGGACCGCCGACTCGGCGCAGGGCAAGCTCCTGCAACAGCTCGGCTTTACGCTGGCGACGCTGCCAGCCGGGCTGCACACCAGCCAGAGTCAGGGCAAACGTCACGACATAATCCAGCTCGGCGGCGAAAATCTGGCGGCGGGCCTTAACGGCCAGTCGCTGTTCCTCTTTGCCGGCGACCAGAAGGACGCCGACGCGATTTACGCCAATCCGCTGCTTTCCCACCTGCCTGCGGTGCAACATAAACAGGTCTGGGCGCTGGGCACCGAGACCTTCCGCCTTGATTACTACAGCGCGATGCTGGTACTGCAACGTCTGGCGTCACAGTTCAAATAAGCGTTAGCTGCCGGTTGCTTCCACGGAGGGAGGCGACTGGCGAAAACGCCGTAATTCGTTCAGTACCAGCAGAAGCACAACGCCTGTCGCCACCAGCGCAAACCCGCTGACGCTGGCAGACGTCGCGGGCGTCATAATGGCACCGAGTCCGCCGAGTAGCGCCGCGCCGATGGCATCGCCGGTGACGTTTTGCGCCGTCCATAACCCGTTGATGCGACCGAGCATATTTTCCGGCGTCTGGGTCTGGATCAGCGTATATTGCAGCAGCGAACTGATGGCGCTCAGCCAGCCGAACAGCGCCAGGCACAGCGCGCCCAGTATCCACACCGGCATCAGCGCAAACAGGCCAATTGCCAGAAACGATCCCACGGTGGTGGCGAGCATAATCAGCCCCGGTCGCTCGCGCTGCGCCAGTCTGCCGCTGGTCAATGCGCCCAGTGCCGCGCCCAGCGGAATGGCGGCATATAATAACCCTATTTGTCCGGCGGACATGTGCCAGTTGATCGCCAGCGCCGGATAGAGCACCCGCACGGCGCTTGCCATGGTCAATAACCCGCCGAGCAGCGCAATACCGCCAATCAGCGGACTGCGGAGTAAAAACTGAAAACCGGCCACCAGCGATTTCAGCGGATGTTCGCGCGGCTGCGGCGGAGGCGGCAGTGAGGGCAGGCTCAGCAATGGCAACAGGGTAATGAAGGTGCCTGCCGCCGCCAGCCCGTAGTTCCATGCCACGCCGCCGCTCGCCAGCAGGATGCCGCCCAGCATCGGCGAGATCACTGACCCCAGGCGCACGGTCAGCATGGTAATCGCCCCGGCCTGCATCAGATTTTCCCGCCCAACCAGCGCAGGCGTCGCCGCCAGCAGCGCGGTGACGCCGAGCGAGGCGAAAAAGCCATCCCATAGACCTAATAAATAGATCGCCACCAGTGACGGTTCAGGCAACAGCGCATTAAGGCACAGGCCGATAAAGCCAATACCGCAGGTGCCGCGCGCCAGCAGGATCACTTTTTTGCGCTCATAGCGGTCGGCCAGCACGCCGCCGACCATCAGGCCGATAAACATCGCGCTGCCGGTTAACGTGACGGAAAGCCCGACCTGCCAGGTCGAATGGGTCATCAGCTGGATTTGCACGGGGACAGCAACGCCCAGCAAACCGAGCGAGAGAATAGAAATAAAGCGGGCGAGAAAAACGGCGCGAAAAGCAGGATGTGTCTTTAGCAGGCTTAAATTCAGTAGCCAGGATTGTCGGTTCATTACGGTGCCTGTACCTAACGCATTCTCCGGCAGAATGCATTGTGATTGATTTTGTGTATACCCATTCTGTCGCCGCACATGCTACCATAATCAAATAAGATCGATAACGATAATTACTATCATTATCATGCAATGGAAGCTGTTATGTCGCACTCCCCTTCCCTGGTTCGGGCCATTGCGCTACCGGGACTATTGATATTATTGCTGGCCGCCGTCGCACTCAGTTTGCTCATTGGCGCAAAGCCTCTGCCCTTCACCGTGGTTGTAGATGCCCTGACGGGGACCTGCCAGAGCGCCGATTGCACCATCGTCCTTGACGCGCGCCTGCCGCGCACCCTTGCCGGACTGCTGGCTGGCGCTGCCCTCGGGCTGGCTGGCGCGTTAATGCAGACCCTCACCCGCAATCCGCTGGCCGATCCCGGCATTCTCGGCGTCAACGCCGGTGCCAGTTTTGCCATCGTGCTGGGTGCCGCCCTGCTCGGTATCGCCTCCCCGCAGGAGCAACTCATGATGGCCTTTTGCGGCGCGCTGGCGGCGACGCTGCTGGTTGCCTTCACCGGCAGTCAGGGTGGAGGGCAGCTCAGCCCGGTTCGCCTGACGCTGGCGGGCGTGGCGCTGAGCGCCGTGCTGGAAGGGCTTTCCAGCGGCATCGCGCTGCTTAACCCGGACGTTTACGATCAGCTGCGTTTCTGGCAGGCAGGATCGCTGGATATTCGTACCCTGCAAACCCTGAAAGTGGTGGTTATTCCGGTCGCGATTGCCGCCGCCTGCGCGCTGTTGCTCAGTCGTAGCCTGAACAGCCTAAGCCTCGGCAGCGATACGGCAACCGCGCTGGGCAACAACGTGGCCCGCGTGCAGATCGTGGGTTTACTGACCATTACCGTCCTGTGCGGCAGTGCGACGGCGGTAGTCGGGCCGATTGCCTTTATCGGCCTGATGATGCCGCATCTGTCGCGCTGGCTGATGGGAGCCGATCACCGCTGGTCCTTACCCGCCACGCTGCTGGCGACGCCCTCTTTGCTGCTGTTTGCTGATGTTCTCGGACGGCTGCTGGTGCCGGGGGAACTGCGTGTTTCGGTGGTCAGCGCGTTTATTGGCGCGCCGGTGCTGATCTGGCTGGTTCGTCGCCGCCAGGCGGGAGGTCTGCGATGAACGCGCCTTCCCGCCGTCTGATTATCTGCTTTTTCATTCTGCTGGTAGTCAGTCTGCTGCTGGCCCTGTGGAGCCTGTGCAGCGGCGCGGTGACGCTGCAACCTGCTCAGGTACTGGCCGCGCTGTTTGGCGATGCACCGCGCAACATTGCTCTGGTGGTCAACGAATGGCGATTGCCGCGCGTGCTGATGGCGCTGGTGACCGGGGCTGCGCTCGGGGTGAGCGGGGCGATCTTCCAGTCGCTGATGCGCAACCCGCTTGGCAGCCCGGATGTGATGGGCCTGAACACCGGCGCATGGAGTGGGGTGCTGGTGGCGATGGTGCTTTTTGGTCAGCATCTGACCGCCATTACCCTGGCGGCGATGATCGGCGGCATTCTGACCGCGCTTATCGTGTGGGCGCTGGCATGGCGCAACGGAATTGAGACCTTTCGTCTGATTATTATCGGCATCGGCATTCGCGCCATGCTGATGGCCTTTAATACCTGGCTGCTGCTGAAAGCATCGCTGGAGACGGCGCTGTCCGCCGGATTATGGTTCGCCGGGTCGCTCAACGGACTGACCTGGGCTAAAACCTGGCCTGCTGCGCCACTGATTTTCATCATGCTGGCCTGTGCCACCCTGCTGGTGCGGCGGCTGCGGCTGCTGGAAATGGGCGACGATACCGCCTGCGCGCTGGGGGTCAGCGTTGAGCGCTCCCGCCTGCTGCTGATGCTGGTCGCGGTGCTGCTGACCGCCGCCTCTACCGCCCTCGCCGGACCGATTTCGTTTATCGCGCTGGTCGCGCCGCATATCGCCCGCCGTATCAGCGGCACCACGCGCTGGGGCTTAACCCAGTCGGCAATGTGTGGTGCGTTACTGCTGCTGGCTGCTGATTTCTGCGCCCAGCGCGTTTTCCTGCCTTACCAGCTTCCGGTGGGCGTGGTCACCGTCAGCCTCGGCGGTATCTACCTCATCGTGTTACTTATTCAGGAGTCACGCAAAAGATGACCGACACTTCAACCCGCCTGCACGGCGATACGTTGACCCTGGCCTATGGCAAAAAAACTATCGCCGAATCGCTGAGCGTGGCGATCCCTGACGGTCATTTCACCGCGATTATCGGCCCGAACGGCTGCGGCAAATCCACGCTGCTACGCACCTTAAGCCGTCTGATGACGCCGACGCACGGTCAGGTGTATCTCGACGGCGAGCAGATCCAGCGCTTTGCCAGTAAAGAGGTGGCAAAGCGCATCGGCCTGCTGGCGCAGAATGCCACCACGCCCGGCGATATCACCGTTCAGGAACTGGTAGCGCGCGGTCGCTACCCGCACCAGCCGCTGTTTACCCGCTGGCGGCAGGAGGATGAGCAGGCGGTCACCCGCGCGATGCAGGCCACCCGCATTACTGATTTAGCCGGGCAGAATGTCGATACCCTCTCCGGCGGCCAGCGCCAGCGGGCATGGATTGCGATGGTTCTGGCCCAGGAAACCGCCATCATGCTGCTGGATGAGCCAACCACCTGGCTGGACATCAGCCATCAGATTGAACTGCTGGAACTGCTGAGCGAGCTGAACCGCGAGAAGGGCTATACCCTGGCGGCGGTGCTGCACGATCTCAATCAGGCCTGTCGCTATGCCACGCATTTGATTGCCCTGCGGGAAGGCAAGATTGTCGCCGAGGGCGCGCCGAAGGAGATCGTCACGGCGGAGCTGATTGAGAGGATCTACGGCATGAAGTGCGTGATTATCGATGACCCGGTAGCGGGAACGCCGCTGGTGGTACCGCTGGGGCGAAGGGGGGCGCGGGGGTAAGAAGAGATCTCAGACTGTTAACAAACGTTATACCGTGGAATGATGCCTGGCGGCGCTGCGCTTGCACAGGCCTACAGATTTAAAATAACCCGTTGATATTGATGCTTTTCGTAGGCCGGGTTTCCCCGGCAACCTTTTACCCCAAAATCTCCCTCAACACCGGCCCTATCGACTCAAACGCCTGCGGCGTAATTATCTCCACGTGGGCGCAGTCCTGGCGGTACACGTCCAGCTCGCCGACCCACGACGACCAGGCGCGGTGCGGGTCCATGCCTTTTGCCAGCGTGCGCTCGGCGACGAACAGCGTGGCTTTACCATCAAAGCGTGCGCTGTGCGCGGTGGTAAGCAGGCGTACCGCGTCGGAGTAGTTACCTTCGATGGCCGTGAACAGCTCGCTGGAACCCTGTCCCTGCTGAGCGGCGATAAAGGCTTCGCGCTCGCGGGCGATTTCCGCCAGTACCTCCGGATCCAGCCCGTTGGCCTCTTTTTCCGCCCAGTTCTGGGTTTCCGGCGGCCAGGTGTCAAGCAGGCCGAGGAACGCCACCTCCTCTCCCCTTTGCCGAAGCCGTGCGGCAATGCCCTGCGCCAGCGTTCCGCCGAGCGAGTAGCCGAAGAGGTAGTACGGACCGTGCGGCTGCTGCGCCAGCAGCGTGGCCAGGTGATGCTCGCAGACAGCATCCAGCGTGGCCGCCGTCGCCATCGGGCCGTGCGGACGCGGCGACTGGATGCCGGTAATTGACCAGCGCTCAGGCAGGTAACGCGACAGTACGCTAAACTGCCAGGCAAAGCCGGACGCCGGGTGGAAGCAGAACAGCGTCGGGCCGTGGCTTTCACGCAGCGGCAGTAGCGGCTCATAGCCCAGCCGTGAGACCTGTTCATCGCCAGAGGTCGACTCCAGCAGCAAACTCAGTTTACCGACGGTTGACGCGACCATAATCTGCCCCGGCGTAACCTCGCGGGCAAACTGGCGGCTTAACTGTGCCGCCAGCCGCATCGCCAGCAGCGAATGACCACCGAGGGCGAAGAAATCCGCATCCACATCATTTACCTCACAGCCTAACAGCTGTGAAAACGCGTGAGCGACGGACGTCTCGGTGCCGGGAAGCGGCGCGCGCCCCGAATTTTTCGCTGTCAGCACTGGCAGCGGCAGCGCCTTGCGATCCAGCTTGCCGTTGGCGCTCAGCGGCAGTTCACTCAAGGGGATCAGTACGACGGGCACCATATGCGGCGGTAAACGTTCACGCAGCTGTTCAAGCAGCGCGTCGGTCTCCTGCGGCAGTCCGGACTCAAACACGAGATAGCCGACAAGCTGTCGGGCATCGCCGCCCACGGCCGCCGCCTCGTTAAATACGCAGGCGTGGGCGACGGCCTGCGCCACTCCCGGTAGCGACTGCATCACACGGTCAATTTCGCCCAGTTCAATACGCTGGCCGCGGATTTTTAGCTGGTCATCGCTGCGCCCCAGGTATTCCACCGCGCCGTTGTCCAGCCAGCGGGCGACGTCGCCAGTGCGGTACATCCGCTCGCCGGGGGCGAAGGGATCGGCAATAAAGCGGCTGGCGGTGAGATCGGGACGTCCAAGATAGCCCTGCGCCAGCTGGATGCCGGTGAGATAAAGATCGCCCGCCACGCCCGGCGGCACCGGGCGCATCATCGCATCCAGAATGCGCAGCCCGGTATTCCACACCGGCCAGCCGATCGGCACGCTGTTCCCCTGCACCGCCGCCAGTTCCGGCCCGTATGCCGGATACCAGCTTACGTCTACCGCCGCCTCCGTAGGGCCGTAAAGGTTATGCAGCGGTACGCCGGTAAGCTGCTCCCACTCACGGCATAGCGCGGTAGGTAACGCTTCTCCGCTACAGAAAACGCGTTTAAGAGACTGGCACCGTTCGGCGGCATCGGCGGGATCCAGCGAGGCAACGAACGCCGCCAGCATCGATGGCACAAAGTGGGTGGTGGTCACGCCGTATTGCGCGAAGAAACGCTGCATGGCGAGCGGATCGCGATGCGCTTCAGGCTCCGCCATTACCAGGCTTGCGCCCGCGATAAACGGCCAGAAGAACTCCCACACCGAGACGTCGAAGCTGCACGGCGTTTTCTGCGCCACCACATCGTCGGCACTCAGCGGATAATGATCCTGCATCCACAGCAGGCGGTTAACGATGGCCGTCTGCCCTACCATTACGCCCTTCGGTCGTCCGGTGGAGCCGGAGGTAAAGATGATATAGGCGGTGTGCTCAGGGCACGAAAGGCTCAACGGCGGCGCGTCCGACGGCGGCAGCGGTGCGTCATAGCAGATCGTCTCCAGATCCGGTAAATCGCTGAAGCGGTGGCGCTGATCGTCTGAGGTTAACAGCAGCTGTGGACGGGCGTCCTCCAGCATCATCCGTAAACGATCGTCCGGGTAGCCGGTATCCAGCGGCAGCCAGGCCGCACCTGCCTCCACAATGGCGTGCAACGCGAGCGTTAAAAATACCGAGCGCGGCAGGGCGACCGCCACGCTGTCGCCTGGTTTTACCCCTTTCTCGCGCAGCATTAGCGCCAGCGCCGTCACCTGCTGGCGCATTTCGCGGTAGCTAAGCCGGTACTGCGCGTCGGCCAGCGCTGGCGCGTCCGGCGTTTTACGCACCTGCTCAGCCACCAGCGCGCTTAAGGTGGTCAGCGGCAGATCATGCGCGGTATGGTTGATCCCGGCGATCTGCTGGCGCTCCTCAGCCGAAATCAGTTCTGCCTCGCCGCAGCGCAGCTGTGGAGAGGCGGCAAACTGGGTGAGCAGAGCGTTCAGCCGGGAGACATGGCGTGTCAGACTTGCCTCGTCATAGCGCTGTTGATTAGCCAGCACTTCCAGCGACAGTCCGCCCTCTTCATCCGGAAACAGCGCCAGTTCAAGATCGTTCACCGGGCCGGTTGCCAGCGTATGGGTGGTCGCCGTGATGCCGTCGAGATCCAGTTGATACTCAAAAACTTTAATATTAAATACCGGGCCAAATAGCGGCTCATCACCCGCGGCACGTCCACTATCGCGGATAATTTGCTCGGCGTCATAGCGCTGGTGGCGACGCATTTTTTTAAGCTGTCCGGCAAGACGCGCCGCCAGCTCGGGCAGCGTCTCAGCCGGATCGATAGTCACCGCCAGCGGCAGCACGTTCAGCACCGGCCCGGTAGCGGAGAGTGCCGCCGAGCCCATCCGGCGCATAAAGATAAACCCGGCGGCGTAATCGTTACGTCCGCACAACCGCCCCAGCCACAATGCGGCCAGCGCCAGAGCGAGATCCGCTCTCTGGCAGTGAGGCGCGGCGGCGGCAAGCTGATTAAATGCCATCCGGCTGGCGCTGAGCTTCAGGCGCAGAATATCGCTGCTTGCCGCCCTGCCCGGCAGCGGTGCCGGAGAGAGCGAAGCGGGTGCAGGAAGCTGGCGGCGCTGCTCCGCCCAGAATTGCGCATCGCGCGTCCGGGCGTCGCTATCGCGATAGCGTTGGTACTCCTCAACCACTTCAGCAAAGGGGGTAAAGGGCGATTCGGGCGTGGGTTCGCCTTGCCGCCAGGCGCGATAAATCGCCGCAATCTGGCGAGTAATGGCCGGGAAACTAAAGCCATCGACCAGCAGGTGATGATAGCGCTGATACCAGTACCAGCAACGCTCACCGACCTGGATAATCTGGTGACACACCAGCGCATTACCGCTATCGGCGCGCAGATTCTGGTGTAAATCCGCCTGCATTTGCGCCAGCGCGGCCTGATGCGGATCGGCCTGCCCGCGCAGATCGCTTAGCGCGGGGAGCGGGAATTCAGCCTGCTCATCGACCCACTGCCAGACGTCGCCCTCCTCTTCCGTAAAGTGCATGCGCAGGGTGTCGGCCTGCATCACCCCGGCAATAATCGCCTTTTGCAGCAGGGCGGCGTCCAGCTCGCCGTGAAGTTCAACGTAGTGCGCCACGCTCCAGGCGTTCGGCAGCGTGGAGAGTTTTTCAGCCATCCAGATCCCAGGCTGAGCGGCTACCAGCGGCAGACGAGTGGTCATAACAAATTCCTTAACGGGCAAAATGCGCAGGTTTTAATGTGGTCCAGTGGGCGGTTAGCCAGTCATCACAGGCCTGCCGGGATTGCGGCTCGCAGATAATGTCCCAGCCGTCCGGCAGGGAAACGGATTGCGGCCAGAGGCTGAACTGCTGTTGCGCGTTTTGCAGAAGATAAAATTGCCCCTGCGGGTTATCGAAAGGATTACTAAATTGCATCGCCAACTCCCGTTATGACTGCGGCTGCAAAAGATAAATCAGGCCCGAGGTCAGCCCGCCGCGCCAGCACAGCGCATCGTGACCGCCTTCGACCTGCCGCCATTCCACCGGCTGTCCCGCCTGCTGAAGCTGTTCGCGCATCGCCAGGTTGGCGCGCAGAATAATCGGCTCACGCACGCCCGCTTCCAGCACCAGCTTCAGCCCGTTCGGCGTCAGCTCGCCGCGAGCGATTTTCTCCTCAAGCTCTCCGGTTTGCTTACCGCCGCGATGCGGCCACCAGTACGATCCCGACTGGCTCAGCGCGCAGCCAAAGCGCTTCGGCCAGTGCAGCGCGGCGTACAGCGACGACAGCCCGCCAAAACTCTGCCCGGCGACCACCGTTTTGTCGGCACGATCGGTGAACGGCGCGACGGCATTAACCTGCGGCAACAGTTCTTGCTGGACCGCCAGCCAGAAGTCAGGATTACACGGCAGCTCGACGCTGCGGTGCGCGGTATCAATCACGTCAATCAGCACATAGACGGCGGCGGGAAGCTGGCCTTCATCGGTCAGCGCCGTTAACGCGGGCCAGACCGGCATACTCTCAGCCCAGAACTGGCCGTCCAGCAGGATTGCCAGCGGGCGGTCGGCGTTGCCCTCGCCGGTGGCGAACACCCACACCCGGCGCGTATTACCTAACCGTGCGCTGCGCCATTCCATTACATGCGGCGCAGGCCACTCCTGCGCCGGGGCAGTCCAGCCGGGTTGAACCGGCGCTTCAGGCATTTCCAGCGCAGAAACCGGATGGCCGCGCCCGCCCTTCCAGCTCTGCGGATTCAGCGGATCGGCCACCGCGCGCGGCAACAGTTTGCGCCACCCTTCACGCAGCGCCATCCGATCCGGCGCGCCGTCAATAAAGACGTCAGGCGAAAAATCGCCGTCATGTTCAGAAGGAATAAAGCAGTAGCTGCCCCGCCAGTCAGGCGCGAGAAGCGTCTGCCACTGCCAGACGTCGGTGCCAGGGATGCGTTGCAGGGTCTGCGGGACAGCGTTCTGGTGATGATCGGTGACGCCGGTGATATAAATCCACACCCGTCGCACCTGGGATTGCGCTCCGCCGGGATCGCGCCAGCGGAATGTGACCCGATAGTTGTCCCCTTCGCGCGTAATATGCGGACCCGTTTGGATTTCCCACCAGGCATCGCTACCCGTAGATAAACTCACCACATTAATAACCCTATGTTTACCGGAGCGTTTTTTTTAATCGTTAAAATATATTGATAATATTATTGATAACTATTTGCATTTGCAATAGCGTATTGACGCGCCGTGGCAGCGCAAAATCCTAAAAACATGCTATGGGCTGAGCGATTCAGGGAAATGAACCGGTTATCAGCAACCAGGCAATGATAATGCCAGCACCTCACCCACTGGGAAGGATGCAACGGGGATGCGGCAACGAAAAGCAGGACTCACAATGAATAACAAAATTCACTCCCTGGCCTTGCTGGTCAATCTGGGAATTTACGGGGTAGCGCTTCCGCTGCATGCGGAGGAGGCTGCCTCAACGCAGACCTCCTCCGACGGCGAAACGATGGTCGTTACCGCCGCACAGCAAAACCTTCAGGCTCCCGGCGTTTCCACCATTACCGCCGACGAGATCCGCAAAAATCCTCCCGCCCGCGATGTGTCTGAAATTATCCGCACCATGCCCGGCGTTAACCTGACCGGTAACTCCACCAGCGGCCAGCGCGGCAACAATCGCCAGATTGATATTCGCGGCATGGGTCCGGAAAACACCCTGATCCTCATCGACGGTAAGCCGGTCACAAGCCGTAACTCGGTCCGTCTCGGCTGGCGTGGCGAGCGTGACACCCGCGGCGATACCAGCTGGGTGCCGCCGGAGCTTATTGAACGCATCGAAGTGATCCGCGGTCCTGCCGCCGCACGCTACGGTAACGGCGCGGCGGGCGGTGTGGTGAATATCATCACCAAAAAAAGCGACGGCGAGTGGCACGGCTCGTGGGATACCTATCTCGACGCCCCGGAACATAAAGATGAAGGGTCGACCAAACGCACCAACTTTAATCTGACCGGTCCGCTGGGCGGCGACGTTAGCTTCCGACTGTATGGCAACCTGGATAAAACGCAGGCTGACGCCTGGGACATTAACCGGAATCATCAGTCGGAACGTACCGGCATTTACGCCGATACGATGGCGGCTGGCCGTGAAGGCGTGGAAAACAAAGATATCAACGGCGTACTGCGCTGGGACTTCGCGCCGATGCAGTCGCTGGAGTTTGAATCCGGCTACAGCCGCCAGAATAACCTCTACGCGGGCGACACGCAGAACACCAATACCAACGCGCTGGTGAAGAAAAACTATGGCAAAGAGACCAACCGTCTTTATCGCCAGAAGTATTCCGTCACCTGGAACGGCAGCTGGGATAACGGCATTACCACCAGTAACTGGGCACAGTACGAACATACGCGTAACTCGCGCACGCCTGAAGGTCTGGCGGGTGGTACGGAAGGGATCTTCGATCCGAATGCCTCGCAGAAGTTTGTCGATATCGATTTAGACGATGTGCTGCTGCACAGTGAAGTTAACCTGCCCTTCGACTTCCTGGTCAATCAGAACCTGACGCTGGGCAGCGAGTGGAACCAGCAGCGCATGAAGGATATGGCATCGAATAGCCAGACCTTTATGGGCGGCAATATTCCTGGCTACGACAGCACCGACCGCAGCCCGTACTCGAAAGCGGAGATCTTCTCGCTGTTCACCGAGGATAATATTGAGCTGACCGACACCACCATGCTGACGCCAGGAGTGCGTTTTGATCATCACAGCATCGTGGGCAATAACTGGAGTCCGTCGCTTAACCTGTCGCAGGGTCTCGGCGATGACTTCACGCTGAAGATGGGGATTGCCCGCGCCTACAAAGCGCCAAGCCTGTATCAGACCAACCCGAACTACATTCTGTACAGTAAAGGCCAGGGCTGCTACGCCAGCGGCACTGGTGTCGGCTGCTATATGATGGGTAACGATGACCTGAAAGCGGAAACCAGCAACAACAAAGAGATTGGCCTGGAGTTCAAACGCGACGGCTGGCTGGCCGGGCTGACCTGGTTCCGTAACGATTATCGTAACAAGATTGAAGCGGGTTACTCGCCAATTAGCCAGACCGGGACCGGTACAGTCACTACCGATATCTACCAGTGGGAAAACATTCCTAAAGCGGTGGTGGAAGGGCTGGAAGGGACGATTAACGTGCCGGTCAGCGATACCGTGAACTGGACCAACAACATGACCTACATGTTGCAGAGTAAAAACAAAGAGACCGGCGAGCGCCTGTCAATTATCCCGGAGTACACGGTTAACTCTACGCTGAGCTGGCAGGTACAACAGGATTTCTCTGTGCAGTCCACCCTGACCTGGTATGGCAAACAGCAGCCGAAGAAGTATAACTACCAGGGTAAACCGGTCTCCGGCTCAGAAACCAACGAAGTTAGTCCATATAGCATTGTTGGCCTGAGCGCGACGTGGGATGCGACCAAAAACGTCAGCCTGACCGGCGGCGTGGATAACGTCTTTGACAAACGTCACTGGCGTGCGGGTAACGCCCAGACCACCGGCGGCACGACGGGTTATATGTATGGCGCGGGCGCTGAGACCTATAACGAGTCTGGCCGCACCTGGTATATGAGCGTGAATACGCACTTCTGATAGCCTCCCCTCTCCTGCACGGAGAGGGGTTTTCACCCGCTGATGATGATAACCGTTCATACCACGCTCCCCCTCTCCCACCATCGCCTGCACCGGATTGATTTCGAACTGGCGACCTTTGGCGAGCAAGATCTCCTCTGGCTACCCCACTACGCTCAACTCGCTCGCGCCGGACGCAAACGTAAAGCTGAGCATCTCGCCGGACGCATCGCCGCTATCCATGCACTGAGTGAATATGATGAGAAAGGCGTGCCGGGCATAGGTGAACAGCGTCAGCCGCTGTGGCCTGCCGGGGTTTATGGCAGCATCAGCCACAGCGAGTCAACGGCGCTGGCGGTGGTTTCTCGTCAGCCGGTGGGCGTGGATTTAGAGACGCTTTTTACTCCGGCGCTTAGCGATGAGCTTGCCGACAGCATCGTCGATCTCCAGGAACAGAGGCTGCTGCGCGCCGCCCCTCTCCCCTTCCCGCTGGCGTTAACCGTGGCCTTCTCTGCCAAAGAGAGCCTGTTTAAAGCCTGGTCCGCTATTGCCGCTCCCCATCCCGGTTTTCACAGCGCCAGGGTCATCGCCATTGGCCCGGACAGCCTGCATCTGCAACCCTCCGCGCATTTTTCACCGCGTCTGGCAGGCCAAATCCTTACCCTTCGCTGGGCAAAAATTGCACAACAGATCGTCACCGTGACGCAATAAACCCCCTCAGGATCGTGATCCTTTTCTCCTTTTAAGAAATTACCTGCGTAAACCGTAGACAGTTTGAGTCGGGCGCTTTATCGTTAACTTGAATAATAAATCATTATTGAATAAATATTCAATGTGGAGAAAACGATGAACATGACCTTTGCAAAATCCGTATTACTGGCTTCCACTCTCGCCGCGTCCGGCTCGCTGTTTGCTGCCGACGGTGGTCTGATTGCCATTATTACCCCTTCACACGATAACCCGTTCTTTAAAGCCGAAGCGGACGGTGCTGCCGCCAAAGCCAAAGAGCTGGGCTATACCACGCTGGTGGCCTCTCATGACGATGACGTAAATAAACAAAACCAGCTGATTGAAACCGCCATCGCCCGCAAAGCGAAGGCCATCATTCTGGATAACGCCGGCGCGGACGCCACCGTTGGTCCGCTGGAAAAGGCGAAAGCGGCAGGCGTTCCGGCGTTCCTTATCGATCGTGAAATTAACAAAACCGGTATCGCCGTCGCGCAGATCGTCTCTAACAACTATCAGGGCGCGCAGTTAGGTGCGGAGAAATTTGCCAAATTGCTGAACGGTAAAGGCAAATATGTCGAACTGCTGGGGCGTCAGTCGGACACCAATGCCAAAGTTCGTTCGCAGGGTTATCACGATGTGCTGGATGATTACACCGACCTGAAAATGGTCGCTCAGCAGACCGCGAACTGGAGCCAGACCGAAGCCTTCACCCGTATGGAAGCGATGCTGCAAACCAACCCGGATATCGTCGGCGTCATTTCCGGTAACGACACCATGGCGCTCGGCGCAGAAGCCGCGCTGAAAGCCGCAGGTAAGAAAGACGTTGTTGTTGTCGGCTTTGACGGCAGCGATTACACCCGTGATTCCATCATCAATAAAGGCAACATCAAGGCTACCGTCCTGCAACCTGGCTGGCAGCAGGCGCAAATGGCTGTTGAGCAGGCGGACTACTTCCTGAAAAACGGCAAAGCCCAGAAGGAAGAGAAACAACTGATGGACTGCGTGCTGATTGATGAAACCAACGCCAGCAAACTGAACATGTTCAACCTCAGTAAGTAAGCGGAGGCGTTATGTCGTTAAAACAATGGGGTGTCGCGCTATTGGGTTGTGCCACCCTGTTGCTGACGGCCTGCACGGTGGTGGATCTGGATGAGAACGGCAAGCCGATTATGCCTGCCGATCCCAACGCCAAAGCCAACTTTGACAACCAGACCCCACAGCAGATCGCGCAACAAACCTGGCAGGAACGCGTGATTGATGCGGCACACAAAAAGGCGCTTGACGCCACCGCACTCTCAACGCAGTTAAAAACGCCATCACCCGAAGCTGAAAGCGTCTTCGTCCGCCTCACCAGTAAAGTGGAGCGCGTTGACCTTAGCAACGAGCGTGAACAAAAACTGATTATGACATTTAACGGTCAGCCGCTGGAGGTACAGACCGGCCCGGTGATGCGCGGCAACGCTATTCGCGACGCAACCGGATTTAAATTTGAAGATTTTACTAACCAGGTACAGTTTGCCCAACTGTCGCGCGCCTATAACCGGGAAGCCGTAAAAAGCCTGCCGAAGATCGACGACAGCTGGACGGGTAAAACCGCCACCGTACTGATGGCCGTGACCCTTAACGGTGGCAAAGCCGAAAACGCGGCCGCGCTGGAGCTGAAACAGGAGGCACAATAATGAGCGACAGCCCTGTGGATGACATTATCCTGCGCACGCGCGGTATTTCGATGCTCTTTCCCGGCACCATCGCGCTGGACAATGTGGATTACAACGTCTGGCGCGGCAAAGTAAATGTGATTATCGGCGAGAACGGCGCGGGGAAATCCACGCTGATGAAAATTCTCGCCGGTGTGCAGCAGCCGAGCCTCGGTGAAATGTGGCTCAACGGCAAGCAGGTGCATTTTCCTGACACCCGCGCTGCCGCAGCGCACGGCATCGGTATGGTGCATCAGGAACTCAACCTGTTTGAGAACCTCACCGTGGCGGAGAATATCTTTCTGGGCCGCGAGCTACAGAAAGGCATTACGCCGATTAACGAAGCCGAGCAGGAAAAACGCGCCGCCGGACTGCTTAAGCGTCTCGATCAGCCAATCTCTCCCCGCGAACTGGTGGGCAATCTGAAGGTCGGCCAGCAGCAGCTGATTGAGATTGCCAAAGCGCTGGCCGAGGATGCGGACATCCTGATCCTCGACGAACCCACCTCGGCGCTGAGTAAAACCGAAGTGGAGATCCTGTTCCGGGTGATCCGCGAACTGACCCGCCAGGGGGTGTCGATCATCTATATTTCGCACCGCCTGGAAGAGCTGATGGCGATTGGTGACGTGATAACCATCCTGCGCGACGGCAAGTTCCAGTCCGAAGCGAAGGTAAGCGATATCGACGTGCCGTGGATCGTGCGTGAAATGCTCGGCAGCGATCCGGTGACGAACTTCCTGACGCCGGGCCGCACTTTTGGCGCACCGGTGCTGGAAGCGGAACATATCACCTGCGTCAATGCCAGCGGCAATGCGGTGGTCAATGACGTTTCGTTTAACGTTCACGCCGGGGAAATCGTCGGCATTTACGGGCTGATGGGCGCGGGACGCACCGAGCTATTTGAATGCCTGCTGGGAACGCAACGCAACTATCTCGGCAAACTGTGGCTGGACAGCAAACCGGTGCCGCAGCGGCTGACGCCTGCCGATCGCATCAAAATGGGCATGAGCCTGGTCCCGGAAGATCGCAAACGGACGGGGATATTTCCCATCTCCTCCGTCGCCACCAACCTCACCATCGCCAGTCTGTGGCGACGGTTGCAGCGCGGTTTTGCCATCGCGCAAAAGGATGAGGAAAAAGTCGTCGCCAGCACCATCGGCAGCCTGTCGATTAAAGTCTCCTCGCCGGAGGTGGAGATCCAGGCGCTCAGCGGCGGCAACCAGCAAAAAGTGGTGATCGGACGTTCGCTGCTGACCAATCCGAAGATCCTGTTTCTGGACGAGCCGACGCGCGGTATTGACGTCGGGGCCAAGGCGGACGTGTTCCGCATGATGGTCCAGCTCTCTGAACAGGGCATTGCGGTGGTCTTCTCGACGTCGGATCTGAAAGAAATTATGGCGGTATCGGACCGCATTCTGGTGATGTCCGGCGGCAAACTGACCGCCGACATCGTGCGCGATCGGGCCGAAGAGTCGGCACTGGTAACGGCAAGTGCTCAGGGGTTCTAAGATGAAAACAACACAGTCTGTCGCATTAGCGCCGCGCGCCGGGGCGTCGCTGTCGCGGGAAAATATCCTGCTTATGCTGCTGAAGCTGCGCACCTTTATCGCGCTGTTTCTGATCGTCGGCTTTTTTACCATCACCGTGCCGGGCTTCCTCTCGGCGGGCAGTATGGTGATTATGATTAAGCATATCGCCATCAACGCCTTTCTGGCGCTGGGGATCACCTTTGTCATCATCACCGCCGGGATCGACCTGTCGATTGGGGCCACGCTTGGCCTGTGCGGGATGATCGCCGGATGGCTTATCACCAAAGGCATCGTGCTGCCGATGTTTGGCATCGCCATTTTCCCGAGCGTGTGGGTGATTGTGCCGATTGTATTGTTGATAGGCGCGCTGATTGGCGGCGTTAACGGCTGGATCATCACCCGTTACAACGTGGCACCGTTTATCTGTACTCTCGGCACGATGTACGTGCTGCGCGGGGCGGCGATGCTTACCTCCGACGGCCAGACTTTCCCCGGCCTGTCGGGCAATCCGCAGCTTGGTAACACCGGTTTCGACGAGATTGGCGCAGGCTCGCTGCTCGGCATTCCGTGGGCCATCTGGATGATGATCGTGCTGGCGCTGATCATCGCCTACATTGCCCGTCGCCTGCCCTTTGGTCGTCATGTGTATGCTATCGGCGATAACGAACGCGCGGCGGAACTGTCCGGCGTGCGGGTTAAGCAGATTAAAGTGCTGGTGTATATGCTCTCCGGCCTGTGTGCGGCCATCGCCGGGATCGTCGTCTCTGCGCAACTGCTCGCCAGCCATCCGGCCAACGGCACCGCGTTTGAGATGAATGCCATCGCCGCCGTGGTACTGGGCGGCACCTCGCTGGCCGGCGGACGCGGCACCATTCTCGGCACGCTGATCGGCGCGTTCGTTATCGGCTTCCTAGCCGATGGTCTGGTGATGATGGGCGTCAGTGAGTTCTGGCAGATGGTGATCAAAGGGATCGTGATTATCGTCGCGGTGATTATCGACCAGATGCAGAACCGCATGCAGCAGAAAGCCGCGGTGGTGGCGCAAAAAGCGGTGATTGAGGGCAAGTAACTCTCGCGGCAGGCGGAAAGTTATCTACCTGCCTTCGTTATTAAATCATGGAGAATAATGACCAACGGGATTATTATCATTAGCTTCTGGTTTTTAGCAGGACGCAATGATGACAACCTGGACGCCAATTACATTCACAATAATTATTCTTCAGCAAAAAATCATTGCGTATCTTAATGATAAAAAGCGGATCGTCGACTAAGACGGTCCGCTTTTTTTATGCCAGAGCGGGGACACGTTTTGTAATAAATAAGTGATAAGGAGATTGATAGTTATGTCAGGGACAGATAATAAATTACCACTCGGCTTATATACGCTTGCCTGGCCGATTTTTATCGAACAACTGCTTCGTCTGCTGATGAATTACGTCAGCGTCTTTATGCTCGGGCATTATTCCGATGAAGCCGTGGCGGCAACCGGCGTTGCCAGCCAGATCCTGACGCTCTCCGTTATCTTTTATGGTTTTCTGACCGTTGGCGTGCAAATTGTCATTGCTCAGTTACTGGGCGCGAAGAAAAAACATCTGGTCAAAAAAGTGATCACCAACGGGCTGGTGGTGGCATTTATTATTGGTATCGCGATGAGCGGCATTTTTATTGTGTTGGGCGATACCTTCCTGCGCTGGCTTGGTCTGAGCGAACAACTGGTGGCCGTTGGTTCACCGTTTATTAAAATTATCGGCGGCAGCTCGGTTATTATCGCGATTTACTCCTCTCTGTTACCGATCCTGCGAACGCATGGCTATGTACGTCAGGCCATGATTGTTCCCATCACCGTCGGTATTATTAACGTCATTTTTAACTACTTATTTCTCTACGGGCAGCTCAGCTATCTTAATTTGGGCGTCACCGGTGTCGGGATTGCCACCAGCTTCGCCAATATTGTGGGGATGGCGATCACGGTCTGGATGATAAAAAAATATATTGGCTACCGCTTCCGCTGGCAAAAACTGAAGCACTGCTCGAAGAAGATGCTCGGTTCAATATTACGTTATGGCCTGCCCTCTGCGGGCGAAAACCTCTCCTACGCTGGTTCGCAACTGGTGGTCACGGCGATTATTGCGTACCTGGGAACGGAGGCGCTGACCACCAAAGTGTATGCCTCGAGCATCAGTCAGTTTGTAGCGATGTTCGCTATCGCCATCGGCCAGGCATCGCAAATTATAATTGGACGCGCGACGGGAGCCGGTGAAATTGAACGCGCTTATCGTCAGGGCATCCGAAGCTGGAAAATAGGCCTGGTCATTGCCTTTCTGATAAGCGTCATCATTTATCTTTTCGCGCAGCCAATCATGCAATGGTTTACGCCAAATCACGACATCATTGCGATGACCAAACAACTTTTCCTGCTCGCCATACTGCTTGAAATGGGCCGCGCCACCAATATCATTGTGATTAGCAGCCTTAACTCCACCGGCGACGTCCGGTTTCCCTTTATCTGCGGCATTATTGTGATGTGGATTGTCAGCCTGCCCTTTTCTTATCTGCTGGGCATTTCCTGCGGTCTCGGGCTGGTCGGCGTGTGGCTGGCCTATATCATCGATGAAGGGGTACGTGCGCTGCTGATGTACCGTCGCTGGCGCAGCCGCGTCTGGACAACGAAAGCACTGTTTTGATGAGAATATGTTTTTATTGCTACCCGGCAATAAACATAGCATTTCGCTCACCAGCGATTATGATAAGTTGTTCTAATAAGACATCGCAAAAAAGGATGATATTGATGAAATGGGCAGTCAAAGCAGGGTTATCGGGCGCAATTATTCTCTCCATTGCCGCGTGTGATAGTTTGGATCCCACCAGCACCAAAGGGGAATTTCATTACAGTAATCCCACTAATAACACGATGACCTTTAAGGTTGATGATAAGGATTACAAAGTGGAACCCGGCGCAACCGGACAGCTGAGCCTGTCACCCGGTATGCACACTATGGTGAACGCAAAGGGTGAAAAAAATCAGTTCATGGTGTTTGATAATAATACCGGCGGGATTATTAACCCGGATCATCAGATGTACTATATGTTGTCTGAAGTCTACGCCGTTAAAGGACATGAACAGCGTTTCAGACCCGCGGAATACGCGGTCACCATCAACGGCCATAATCTCAAAATGCCGCTTCTCAGTGCCAATGCCACTATTATTGACCACACTTTCTTTGCCTGTAAATATCAGTTAGGTGAACCTTTCCCTGATAACATTACGACGCTTGATAAAAATACCGAAGGCAACATCTATAACAAATGTTTTGATAAAACAGAACTGCTGACCTACTTCGAAAAAGAATATAATCAAAAGCTCGACCCGTCTTCTGATAACGGTGACGCCAGCGATTCTGTGAATACGGTCTTCGACTACCGTATTCCTGAACCGAAATTTAAAGATCCGGCCACGCAAAAGCAGGCGGAGAAAATAGTTTCGCTGTTGAAGAAGATCAACGACTCTACCGATCCGGGTATTCATGAGGACGTCAGAAAAGAGTTCTTCCAGGCCACCAGCGATCTGGTCTCGGCTGACGTCAAGGTTGCGGCGAAAAATACGGTTGAAGAGAATGAATATTACAACGCCTTTGTAGAGCAAACGGGCAGGTTCAGAGGTTACGGTATTCTGCCTAAGTAAGACGTTTCTGCCCGCGATAAGCGATTAACGCGGGCAACGTCTGTCTGTGAACACCCCTTCTCGCATCATTGACCATGCAGCATTTTCGCATATCTACAGCCTGATAAAGGCAACTCTGCATTAGCCATTCTGAATATTGTACAACTTTACATTCCTTCAACTTACTGTTTTAAAATGATTTTTATAATTAATCCATCAACAGAAAACTTCTAACAAGAAAAAACCTGTACAAGATTACAATTATTGTATAACTTTCTTTAACACCATCGACAACACTAAACATACAACAAGGCTAAATATGCAACAGATTATGCCATCCCATGCAATATCAAGCCACCTTACTGCCTTGCTCGGTCAGGCAACGCTGCCTTCTCAGCAACAGACGCTCGGCGCTATCGTTGTGGAGGTTTTAAAATCAGGCAGAACGCTGAACCGTAAAGCCCTTTGTCTGCGCCTGCTGGCGCGTATGGATCAGTCGTCATCCAGCGAAGAGAAACAGCATTATCAGGACCTGTTAGGTTTGCTTTTCCGGAACTAGACCTCCTTCCAGCAGCAAGGAAGCGGTATTGTTGCCAGGAGGTTAATCATTATCCTGAAGAGTAGAGATGAAAGAGAACCAGACCCATGTCGTTATTGGAGACATTGTGATGGAATTGCTGAATGAAACATGTTCTTTTACCCCGGAGATCGTGCTTCAGAAGCTGGAAACCGCACTGGATGCAAGTAAGGATAGCCAGCATTCACATGCACTCAATCATGCCGTGGCACAGGTAAAAGCAAAGTTAGTCCCTGCGGAGCAGATTATCCCTGACGAAAGTAATCTGACCGGCAGCTGAGTCGTCAGCTGCTGAAAATCTGAGGTTACGTCAATACAATCTGTCGGCTTAAATTAATCACTGAAGGAAATAGTATGCGCCAGACAACAAATCAACCCGCCTTTCATGCGTGGTTTCTGGACAACGGAGATATGTATGCCGCCGAGCAGCATGTCCTTGATGGGATCATTAAGCAATTGCTGATCAATAACGTCACGCTGACTAACAAGGCCATCATTCTTTGTCTCATTAGCGAGCTTGAGAAATGCTCTGATGTTGTACAACTGGATATTCTGCGGAGCTGTCTTGAAATCGTAGTGGGTCGCAAAACGGAAGATGAAGATTACTTTTTTCCTCGTTCAGCCAGCGCCCGGCATACACACTGATTCGAGCAGATCGCACCGTTGCTGGCGGCATGTCTGTTCGGAGTAGAAAATAACCCTCGTATTGGAGGTAGAAAACCTTTTGTGCCAGATGCCTTAGTGCATTTTACGAGCAAGCGTTTCAATCAACAGCTTGCAGTTTTCACGTCTGGATTGATTTTCTGTTATCTCCATTACGCTGTGAAGCGACTCGATAATATCGTGGACCGTAATAACCCTGGCGGGTGCCAGCATGTCAACGACAACTTGTCCGATAAGTTCACTTAAATCAAATCCCTTTCCTGTATGATCTTTTGTCAAAGCCCCTCCGACTGTTGGATGTATATACAGTGTAACATCTCGCGCGCTTTAAGCGAAACTTCTGGCTGCCATTTTGTGCTCTGACGCCCTTAACGCCGCCGTATTTTATCGATTAATCCGAATATCTCTTTTATTTGTCTTGCTGGCCTTAATCTTGCGTCTTATCCGTAGCAAGGGTCTACAGTGTGTAGTGAGGTTGTCATCCACTCGTACCAAAGGAGGTTTTATAGTGTTATTTCCAGAAGACGAGATAGGCCACGTCATTATTGGCGAAGCGGCACTTAGCCTGGCGCTCAGTGAAAAAGAGATAAGCGTTTTTTCTCTTATCAATGAGCTTAGTTACATGGCCAGAGAGGAAGCCAGCGACGAACGACTTGTTGAAATCAATGAGGCCAGAAGTTGGTTGAAATCGATGAATACACCGGAAATTGCTGCTCAACATGTGCCGTACCTGCATACACTGGCAGGCCTGAACGAAGAAAAGAACTAACGCCAATGGACGTAGTCCGGCTCCGGCCGGAAGACGACAGCGAGAGATGGCCTCATCGGTCGCGCGCAAGCGTGTACCGGCCGGAGAAACCGTCAGGGATGACTTTACGCTAAAGCGTTATTATGAATTGCAGGGAGCAATGTTAATGCTGTGTGCAGAAACGGGATATACGGTATTTAGTTAGGGCATAAACCGCTGGGCTTTTTCAGTGGCCCGCATTCATCAAAGCCATAGACCTGATAGCCTTTACTTTCCATGCATCTGAAGATCCTTTGATTCCTGTCGACACTTTCTTTCAGGGTTTCATTCCCATGCTGAATGTTTAATCCCCAGTTTTTATCGTCAAGGTTTTCGCTTCGATCCACGCCACAGCTGTAGAGCGCCTCCTTGCGTTCGCGAATGTTTGTCTGACCTGTCGAATCCACTTTTTGAAACACCTGTATCCAGGGAACGTAGCGATAATTGGACGAGTCCATATCCGCGACCACGCATCCGGTTAAATTCAGGATCCCTGACAGTAAAAGAATCGTTTGTAAGCGCATGGGTATCCCTGTTAAGAAGTGAAAAATAAAATCAGGTTGATTTTATTACGGTTATTTTCATTTTGAGTCAGATCAAAGTACAACGGCTCCTTTTGATGCTCTCATCATTGATCTGTCTCACCCAGTAAAAACGCCCTTCCTACCTCCGCTACCAGCCATACCCCATTCTCGGCCAGATAAAACTTTACGCCGCGCTGATACATCTCTCCCGCCTTTACTTTTAATATCACCGGCTTACCATGGCGCAGACCTACCGATCTGGCCGTTTCTTCATCCGCAGAGAGATGCACATAGTGACGCGAGCCGGGGCGCAGTCCCTGCGCGTTAATCGCCTCAAGAAAGCGGCTCGCCGTGCCGTGATATAAAAACTCGGGCGGCCTTTTTTCCGGGTAGTTTATCGCCACCTGCGGCGTCGAATGCCCCTGCGCGGCGCGGATACGTTCTCCGTCTTCCGATAGGGTAAAACGTTTTTTATCGCTGGTTTCAACGACGGTGGTTATCAGTTCGCGAGTTAATACCTTGCCATCGCTGGTAGCGCGGACAATCAGTTCATTGATATCTGCCCAGCCTTCAGCGTCCAGCCTCAGTCCAATGGCTTCAGGCTGATGGCGCAGTACAAAACTTAAAAACTTACTGGCTTCGGTAATACGTTTTTCCATTTTAAATGACTTTCCTGCTGCGTGAATTTTCAGCCTTTCACCAGACTCCGCGCCGTCGGGTAATCCGTAATCAACACATCGATATAATTTCCCTGCAACGCCCCACGAATGGCATTCCTTTTTTCCGGTCCGCCTGCCAGCGCAATCACCTGCGGACAGGCGCGGATCTGCGACAGCTCCATACCAATTACCGGATCTTCTTCATGGCTCAGAACCGGGTTACCCGCTGCGTCGTAATAATGCAGACAGATATCCCCTACCGCGCCGCGTTCGGAGAGCAGTGTCAGCATCTGTTCGTTGTAATAGTTACCGGAATTTTTCAATAGCTGGGAAGGTTCCAGCTCGCCGATGCCGACAATCGCTACGTCCACCTGAGCAAACTTTTCCACTACTGCGGCAACGTCCGGGCTGCTGACCAGCCGGGTGCGTTCCTCAACCGAGTGTTCGATGCTCTGTGACGGCAGCAGCCAGGCCGGGCACCCCAGATGCGCTGCTAATTGTTGGGTCAGGATCGTGGCCTGCACGTTACCATTGGGGCCAACGCCACCTAATAGCTGAATCACCCCGGCCGCGCGGATGTTCTGCGGATGCATTTCATCTACCATGCAGCGAATGGTGCTGCTCCAGGAGGAGATCCCCACCAGGTCTTCCGGGCGCAGGCGGGTCTCGACGTAGTGCGCCGCCGCGCTGCCGATGGCATGCTTGATCTGCGCGTTACCGGGGTTTTCGCCGGTATCGACCACAATCGCCTGGCGAATGCCGTACTGCTCCTCAATGGCTTTCTCCAGCGAGACAAAAATATTGGTCGGCTGCACGACGGTGATTTTCACCAGCCCTTCTTTCTGACAGCGCGTTAACGCCCGCGAGACGAAAGACTGGGAGAGATGAAGCAGCGAGGCTATCTCGGACTGTTTTTTATTTTCACTGTAATAAAGCGTGGCGATCTTCACCAGCAAGCGCTGCTCATCCTGCTTAGACATAGTGTTCCCCTTGATTTACTGCCTGTTATTTTTATGCATTGATGAATATTTAACAAGCCAGCCGCCGTCTGCACGCGCGATCATTTGTGATCGTACTCGCTTTTCTGTAAAGCAACACGGTTGTTGTCGTAGACAAAGCGTTCAACAAGGCATATCTTTACCTCATGAATAATAAATCAGTAGTGAATATATATTCCGAGCAGTAAGAAATGGCGATGTAGCCTGACTGGTTATGCCACGTTCGGAGTTCACTTTTACCCTGCTGGAATATTTATTCATAACAGATTATACATTCAAGAGGTGCTTTATGAATCCGTTTTCGCTCTCCGTCGAGGAGCTTGAGAAAAAAGCGCGTGCCGTCCGTCGTCGCATTATTGTCCTCAATGCGGAAAGTCCGGCAGGGGGCCATACCGGGGCTGATTTGTCACAGGTCGAACTGCTGACCGCCCTCTATTTTCGTATCCTGAACTGCTCGCCCGCGCTGCAAGAGAGCGACGAGCGCGATATTTATATTCAGTCCAAAGGCCACGCCGTCGGCGGCTATTACTGCGTGCTCGCCGAAGCCGGGTTTATTCCGGTCGAATGGCTCTCTACCTATCAACACGCGGACTCGCATCTGCCTGGCCATCCGGTGAAACACAAAACGCCGGGTATCGAACTCAATACCGGTGCGCTGGGTCACGGCCTGCCAGTGGCGGTGGGGATCGCCCTTGCTGCGAAACGCAGTAACAGTAAACGTCGCGTCTTCGCCATCACCGGTGACGGCGAACTGGCGGAAGGCAGTAACTGGGAAGCGGCGCTGGTGGCAGCGCACTATCAGCTCGATAACCTGATCATCATTAACGATAAAAACAACCTGCAACTGGCAGGATCGACCAAAGAGATCATGAACACCGATCCGCTGGATGAAAAATGGCGCGCGTTTGGGATGGAAGTCACCGAATGCCGCGGCAACGACATGGCGGATGTGGTCGCCACGCTGGAAGGGTTACAGCCTAACGGTAAACCGCATGTGGTGATTGCCAATACCACGAAAGGCGCGGGGATCTCCTTTATTCAGGGACGCCCTGAATGGCACCACCGGGTGCCGAAAGGTGAAGAGATTGAACTGGCGCTGGAGGAACTGAAAGATGAGTAATAGCGAACATCTCGCCACGGTGATGGTGAATGCCTTTATTGATGCCGTCGATCGCGGTGTGGACCTGGTGCCGGTAGTGGCGGATTCGACCTCTACCGCCAAAATCTCGCCGTTTATTAAAAAATTCCCCGACCGTCTGGTCAACGTCGGTATCGCAGAACAAACGCTGGTTGGCGCGGCAGCCGGGCTGGCCATCGGCGGTAAAATCGCCGTCACCTGTAACGCCGCGCCGTTTTTGATTTCCCGCGCCAACGAGCAGATTAAAGTCGATATTTGCTACAACAACACTAACGTCAAGCTGTTCGGCCTGAATGCCGGGGCGAGCTACGGCCCGCTGGCCAGTACCCACCACAGTATTGACGATATCTCCGTACTACGCGGTTTCGGCAATATCGAAATCTACGCCCCTTCCAGCCCGCTGGAGTGCCGACAGATTATTGATTACGCGCTGGAACATATTGGCCCGGTTTATATTCGCCTGGATGGTAAAGCCCTGCCGGAACTGCATGATGACGACTATCGCTTCACGCCCGGCAATATTGACGTGCTGCGCAAAGGTACGGATGTCGCGCTGGTGGCGATGGGTTCGACGGTGCATGAAATTGTCGAGGCCGCCACACAACTGGCGCAAGCCGGTATTGAGGCCAGCGTGATCAGTGTACCTTCTATTCGTCCGTGTAATACCACCCAGCTTCTTGAGCTGCTGAAGCAGCACAAGGCGGTGGTCAGCGTGGAAGAACATAACGTCAACGGCGGCGTGGGCAGCCTGGTGGCGGAAGTGCTGGCGGAAGCAGGATGCGGCATTCCCCTGCGCCGACTCGGTATTCCCGATGGTCAGTACGCTATTGCCGCCGACCGCGCCTCCACCCGCGCACGACATGAAATCGACGCGGCAGGCGTAGTGAAAAACGCAACCGCGCTCTGTCAGGCACAACGATAACAATAATTACGCTGAACCTTACTGGAGATTATGCAATGTCCCGAATCCCGCAACAATTAACCATGGCGGTCATTATTGGCAACCGGGGATTTTTCCCCAGCTACCTGGTGGCTGAGGCGCGTGAACAGGCGGTGGCGCTTTTTGCCCGCCTTGGCATTAACACCATTATGGTGGACGAAACGCAGACCGAACTCGGCGGCGTGGAAACGCGTCAGGACGCGAAGGTTTGCGCGGAGCTGTTTCGCGCGCATCGCGATGAGATCCACGGCGTCGTGGTGCTGCTGCCGAACTTTGGCGATGAAAAAGCCGTCGCCGAAACGCTGCGGCTGTCCGGTCTGAATGTACCGGTGCTGGTCCAGGCGCAGGAAGACAACCTTGATAAAATGGGTCTTGCCACCCGCCGCGACAGCTTCTGCGGTAAAATCTCGCTGTGTAATAACCTGCGCCAGTACGGCATTCCCTTCACCCTGACAACCCAGCACGTTTGCGCGCTGGATGGCGAGGTCTTCGCGCAGGATCTGAAGCGGTTTGAGCAGATTTGTCGCGTGGTGAGCAGCATGCGCGGCGTGCGCGTCGGGGCCATCGGCGCTCGTCCGGCGGGCTTTAATACCGTGCGCTACAGCGAAAAACTGCTTGAGCGTCTCGGTATTGCGGTTGAAACCCTTGACCTCTCCGAAGTCTTTACCCGCATCAAACTGCTGCGCGACGACGATATTCGCGTGGATGAAAAACGCCGCCTGCTGATCGACAACGCCGACGCCAGCGGCATTCCGGCGGACAAACTGGTGACGATGGCGAAACTGTTCGTGGTGATCAGCGAATGGGTGATTGCCAACGACATCGACACCACCGCTATCCAGTGCTGGACTTCTCTTCAGGAAAACCTCGGGATCAACGTGTGCTCCATTATGAGCGTGATGTCCGGCCAGCTGATGCCTAGCGCCTGCGAAGTGGACGTGATGGGCGCGCTGTCGATGTACGCGCTGGCGAGCAGCAATATGAGTCCGGCTTCGATTGCCGACTGGAACAATAACTTCGGCGACGATCGCAACAAATGCGTGCTGTTTCACTGCGGTAACTTCGCCGCCGCCAGCCTGGATACTCCGCATATGGGCACGGCGGATATCATCGGTACGACCGTCGGCAAAGAGAATACCTGCGGCGCGGTGCACGGACGTTTTCGCAGCGGCGATCTTACCTATTTCCGGTTGAGCACCGATGACCTGACCGGGGAAATCAAAGCTTACGTCGGCGCGGGTAAATCGGTGGATGATCCGCTGGATACGGTAGGCTGCCGTGCGGTAATTGAAGTGCCGCATCTGGAAAATCTGCTGAACTGGATTTGCCGCAACGGCTTTGAGCATCACGTAGCGATGAACCACTCCGCCAGCGCCGACGTGTTACACGAAGCCTTCACGCGCTATCTCGGCGTCAGCACCTACCTGCACCAGTAAGGACGGCGGAGCACACTATGTCGGTGAGTAAAGAGATCGTTATTGCGCTTGATGAGGGCACCACCAACGCGAAAGCGGTGGCAATCGATGCGGCGGGCAAGGTCGTGGCGACGTTTTCCCGCGGGTTGTCGATCCAGACGCCGCGCGAAGGCTGGGTGGAGCAGTCGGCGGATCTGCTGATTGAAGCTTCCCTGGATGTGGTCTCGCAGGCGGTGGCCGCGGTCGGTGCCGATCGTGTCGCCGCGCTGGCGATCAGCAACCAGCGCGAGACGGCGGTCGGCTGGTATCGCAGCAACGGTCGGGCGATTGGTCCGGCGCTCAGCTGGCAGTGCTCACGCACAGCGGCGTTTTGCCAGAGCCTGCGTCAGCAGGGCAGCGAGGAGCGGATAAAAGCCATCACCGGCCTGCCCGTCGCTCCGCTGTTTTCCGCCTCTAAAATGCGCTGGCTGCTGGATGCCGTACCAGGCGGCCAGGCCCTCGCTGCCGAGGCGGAGATTTGTCTGGGAACGGTGGACAGCTGGCTGCTGTGGCATTTCACCGGCGGTGAAGCGTTCTGCTGCGATTACTCGAACGCCTCACGCACGCAGCTCTTTAATCTGCAAACCGCTGGCTGGGATGAGGAGATGCTGGCCCTGTTCGGCATTCCCCATGCTGCGCTGCCGGAAATCCGCCCGTCGAGCGGCGAGTTTGGCCGTACGAAGGGGCTGAAAGGCATCCCGGATGGCATTCCGATCCTCGCGATGATTGGAGACTCTCACGCGGCGCTGTTCGCGCACAGTCTGGGCGAAGAGGGGCGCGTGAAAGCCACCTATGGCACCGGATCGTCAGTGATGGCCCCGGTCTCTTCCGCGCAATTTGGCGTTAACACGCTGGCGACCACCGTGGCCTGGCACGATGGCGAACGTCTGGTATACGGTCTGGAAGGCAATATTCCGCATACCGGCGATGCGGTGGCGTGGATGGCTGACAGCACCGGCTTAAGCGAGCTTCCCGCCGCGGAGCTGGCGCAGCAGCTAAATACCCTGCCCGCCTCCGTCGAATCCACCCTTGGCGTCTATTTTGTGCCAGCGTTAACCGGCCTCGGTGCGCCGTGGTGGGACGAGCAGGCGCGCGGATTAATCCACGGCCTGAGCCGGGGCGTGAAGCGCGCGCATCTGATCCGCGCCGCGCTGGAGTCGATCACCTATCAGATTGCCGACGTGGCGGTCGCCATGCGTCAGCACAGCGATTTTGCCCTGAAGGCGCTGATGGTGGACGGTGGGCCGACGAAGAATGGATGGCTGATGCAGTATCAGGCGGATCTGCTGGGTTGTCCGGTGATGCGCAGCGACGTCGCAGAGCTTTCCGCCACTGGCGCGGCGCTGCTGGCGCGCAAGGCGTTGCTGAAAGCGGACGTTGGCGCATTACGTCAGTATTTACCGGAACATGCGATCTTCGAACCCGATATGGTACGTCATGGCCGCCTGCAAAAACGGTGGCATGAATGGCAGAATGCGGTGGAGATGGCACGCGGCCAGAAGCACATTATGCCCGTGTGACAGGTCGACGTTCAGTGGTAGTTATGCCGGGTGGCGCTGCGCTTACCCGGCCTACAAAAGCCATAATATCAACCCCTTACAAAGAACCATTTAACGTTGTCACGTCATCCCCACCGTCGGCCCGCGCAAGCGCAGCGCCGCCGGGCAGGCTACACTACCGCCGTCACGCCGTCCCCCATCGTAGGCCCGCGCAAGCGCAGCGCCGCCGGGCAGGCAAAACCACCGCCGTCACGCCGTTCCCCACCGTAGGCCCGTGCAAGCGCAGCGCCGCCGGGCAGGTTAAACCACCGCCGTCACGCCCTCCCCCACCGTAGGCCCGCGCAAGCGCAGCGCCGCCGGGCAGGCAAAACCACCGCCGTCACGCCGTCCCCACCGTAGGCCCGCGCAAGCGCAGCGCCGCCGGGCAGGCAAAACCACCGCCGTCACGCCGTTCCCCACCGTAGGTCCGCGCAAGCGTAGCGCCGCCGGGCAGGTTAAACCACAGCCGTCACGCCGTCCCCCACCGTAGGCCCGCGCAAGCGCAGCGCCGCCGGGCAGGTTAAACCACCGCCGTCACGCCGTTCCCCATCGTAGGCCCGTGCAAGCGCAGCGCCGCCGGGCAGGCAAAACCACCGCCGTCACGCCGTCCCCACCGTAGGCCCGTGCAAGCGCAGCGCCGCCGGGCAGGCAAAACCACCGCCGTCACGCCGTCCCCACCGTAGGCCCGTGCAAGCGCAGCGCCGCCGGGCAGGCAAAACCACCGCCGTCACGCCGTCCCCACCGTAGGCCCGTGCAAGCGCAGCGCCGCCGGGCAGGCAAAACCACCGCCGTCACGCCGTCCCCACCGTAGGCCCGTGCAAGCGCAGCGCCGCCGGGCAGTTTGCCACCCGACGCGCGTTAACCTTCTGGCTTCTGACTTACCGTACCAGCCCGCTAAATCGCAATAAAACGCTATCAAAAATCGCCAGCCCCTTTTGCACCTGCTCCGCGCTGATGGTGCACGGCGGTACGACATGGATACGGTTTTCTACCACAAAGCTCAGCACGCCTGCTTCGGTCAGGGCGAATTTAATGCTCGCCATCTCCGTCGGGCTTACAGGCGTTTTGCTCCGCGCATTCGTCACCAGCTCCATCGCCTGAAACACGCCGCGCCCGCGCACCTCGCCAATCAGCGGGTGTTTTGCTGCCAGCGCTTCCAGCCCTGGTCGCAGCACGCTGTCGCCGATATACGCGGCATTCTCCACCACCTTTTCCTCTTTCATCGCGTCCAGGGTGGCGACAATCGCCGCCATTGCCAGCGGGTGTCCTGAATAGGTCAGCCCTCCGGCAAAGAAATGATCGTCAAAATAGTGGGCAATCGGCTCGCTGATAATGACGCCACCTGCCGGAACATAACCGGCGTTGACGCCCTTAGCGAAGGTGATTAAGTCCGGCACAATGCCGTCCTGTTCGAAAGCGAACCAGCTTCCGGTGCGGCCAAAGCCCGCCATCACTTCATCCAGGATTAGAAGAATGCCGAACTCGTCGGCCAGCGCCCGCACGCCCTGCATATAACCTGCTGGCGGCACCAGAATGCCTGCGGTGCCGGGGATCGACTCCAGCAAAATTGCCGCAATCGCCGCTGGCCCTTCGCATTCAATCATCCGCCGCAGATGGGCCAGCGCCCGCTCGCACTCTTCCTGTTCGCTGGTTGCATTGAACTCGCTACGATACAGATACGGATTGAAGAAATGAACGTGGCCGCGCGAGAACTCATTCGGTACGCGTCGCCAGTCACCGGTGGCGGCAATCGCGCTGCCGGTGTTGCCGTGATACGAACGGTAGGCCGACAGCACTTTATCGCGCCCGGTATAGAGCCGGGCCATGCGAATGGCGTTTTCATTCGCATCCGCGCCCGCATTGGTGAAGAAAACCTTGCTGAACCCTTCCGGGGCCAGTTCGATAATACGGCGTGCCGCTTCGCCGCGCGTCAGGTTAGCGGTCGCCGGGGCGATAGTGACCAGTTCATCGATCTGCGCTTTCATCGCCGCCAGCACGCGTGGGTGCTGGTATCCGAGATTGACATTCACCAGTTGGCTGCTGAAATCCAGCCAGCTATTGCCCTCGTAGTCCCACAGCTCACACCCCTGCGCCCCGGCAATAACCAGCGGATTGAGGTTGCCCTGCATCGACCATGAATGAAATACATATGCGCGATCCAGCTGACGTACATCGTTATTGGTGATTGCAATATCGTCCTGAAGTGCCAGTTTCATTCGCTGCCCCTCTTTGATGATGGTTGATGTCTGCATCATCTGCCGCCGGACCCTCACGAGGTAGTGCCAGTTTTGTTAAAAAGGTGTGACACCTGTGTCACAACGCTGATGGCAGTCTGTCCCTGTTCTCTCTTTATCGGGATTTTTATAGTGAAGACTGGCTACCAACACGGGAGAACATTATGACGGCAAATAAAGTGGTGCTGATTACCGGCGCAACGTCCGGATTTGGGGAAGCGGCAGCGCAGGTTTTTGCCGCGGCGGGCTGGTCGCTGATCGTGTGCGGCAGACGTCTATCACGTCTGGAAATGCTTAAAGAGAAGCTGGCGCAGCAGGTGCCAGTGCATATTATTGAAATGGATGTCCGTGACAGCACGGCGGTGAAACAGGCGATCGATGCCCTGCCTGCGGAATTTGCCGACATTACGACCCTTGTCAATAATGCCGGGCTGGCGCTGGCTCCGCAGCCAGCTCAGCAGGTGGATCTGGAGGACTGGCAGACGATGATTGACACCAACGTCAGCGGGCTGGTCAATGTGACGCACGCGGTGCTGCCCGCACTGCTGCGCCACGGTGCAGGGGCGACGATGATTAATATCGGGTCGATTGCCGGACAGTGGCCTTATCCCGGCAGTCACGTTTACGGGGCCAGTAAAGCCTTTGTGAAACAGTTCAGCTACAACCTGCGCTGTGATTTGCTGGGCACGGGCGTGCGGGTAACCGATCTGGCCCCCGGTATCGCTGAAACCGAATTTACGCTGGTGCGAACCAAAGGCGATCGCGCCGCCTCAGACACGCTTTATCGTGGTACCACGCCGCTAAGCGCGCAGGATATCGCCGAACAGATATTTTATATTGCCACGCTGCCGGACCATATGAATATTAACCGCATTGAGGTGATGCCGGTGCGCCAGGCCTGGCAGCCATTTGCTATCGATCGCGACTGATTTTTTCGCCCTCTCACCATGAGAGGGCTGGCTATTAACGGCTATTCTGCAAAAAACGCCTTACCCGCTCTGAATCCGGCTGGCTGAAGAACTTTTCCGGCGGGGCCTTTTCAATTAATAGCCCCTTCTCCAGAAACACCACTTCATCCGACACCTGGCGGGCAAACTCCATCTCATGCGTCACCACCACCATGGTATATCCCTCTGCCGCCAGCGCTTTCATCACCCCCAGCACTTCGTTGACCAGCTCAGGATCGAGCGCCGAGGTGGGTTCATCAAAGAGGATCACTTCCGGCGACATCGCCAGCGAGCGGGCAATCGCCACCCGTTGTTTTTGCCCGCCGGAAAGGGTGATCGGATAGGCGTCCGCTTTGTGCATCATGCCCACCTTTTCCAGCTGGTGACGGGCAATGTCGCTGGCTTCGGCGCGTTTCATGCCTTTAACGTGGAGCAGCGCTTCGCTGACGTTTTGCTGCACCGTCAGATGCGGCCAGAGATTAAAGCTCTGGAACACCATCCCGACCCGCTCGCGGATCCGCGACAGTTCGCGATGCGACATCTTTTTGCCGGAGGCTTCATCCACCCCGATACGCTGACCACTGATGCGGATCTCACCGCGATCCGGCTGCTCCAGCCAGTTCATACAACGCAGCAGCGTTGACTTACCCGATCCTGACGACCCCAGAATACTGACCACCGTCCCCTTTTCTACCGTCAAATTAATGTCGCGCAAAACCTCGATATTATCGAATTGCTTAGAGACATTTTTTACACTCACCGCTGTAGTATCAGGCATGCGTTAATCCCCTTCTGGCTCCATAAACACTTAACCGCTTAATCAGTAATTCCAGCAAAATGCTAATCCCCCAGTAGAGCGCAATAGCGACAATAAAGGCATTAAACGGAATAAACCAGGTCGCCTGCACGCTGTTAGCGGCTGCGGTAATTTCCTGCACGGTAATAATCGACAGAAAGGCGGTGTCTTTCAGGCAGATAATAAGCTGATTACCCATCAGCGGTAGTGCCGATGAAAAGATATTGGGCAAAATAATCCGGCGAAAGGTTTTATAGCGGGAAAAGCCCTGCGAGGTTGCCGCTTCGATATAACCACCAGAAAATAGCCGCCGCTGACTGCGGAGGATCTCAAAGAAGTAGGCTCCGTGATAAATAATCAGCGCCAGTAATCCGGCGGTCCAGGGTTCAAGGCTGATATCTATTTCTGGCAATCCGTAATAGAGCAGATACGCCAGGATCAGAAAGGGAATGGCCCGCATTAAACTGACAAAGGCAATAATTAGTCGGTTAATTACGTTATTCTGATATTCCATTAAGTAACACAGAATGATGCCGATCATCAGCCCTGCGACAGCAGCAATAATAAACAACTCCAGCGTCGCCAGCAGGCCGTTAACAAAGCTTTCACGCGCACCCCAGATAATCGCCCATTGATTCATATCTCCTCCCGTCATTAACGCGCCAGACGTTTGGCTTTCCGCTCCGCCAATCCCTGAAGGCGCAGCAGCAGGCCAATAATAATGATGTAAAGCAACGCCGCCGCCAGAATGGGCGACAGCGGCTCGTAGGTCACCGATGAGATCCGATTCGTCACACGGGTTAAATCCACCACCCCAATCACTGCAATCGCCGGACTGCCCTTAATTAAAAAGGACATTTCATTAACCAGCGCGGGTAAACTTTCAATCCACATTTGCGGCAGCATAATATGCCGGAACCATGTCCAGCGCCGCATCCCCACCGATTCCGCTGCCTCGCGCTGCTCGCGGGGAAAATTGCGAAACGCGTTACGCCAAATCTCAGCATTAAACGCAGAGGTGTTCAGGGTTAACGCGACGATGGCGGCAACGGTTTTATCAAGATTAATTCCCACCGTCGGCAACGACAGGAAGAGAAACAGCACCAGCGTCACCAGCGGTGTCGCTCGCGCAAGGCTGATATAGACCACCAATAATTGATCGATGACTGGCAATTTCATCATGCGGACAAAGGCAATAAACAGCCCAATAACCACGCCACACAGAATCGCCAGCCCCGAGATCCAAAGGGTAGTCCATGCGCCCTCAATCAATAATTGCCATGCCATTACGTCCATATTGCCCTCCCTTTTTCACGGGCGGCGGTTGCCCGCCGCACGATATTACAGACCCGCTAATTTATGGAATTGATCGGCACTGGTAATTGGCTCTTTCGGCAGATTGTCATACGTTTCGCCAAACCACTTTTTCTGTAGCTCCGCCAGCCTGCCGGTTTCGCGCAGGTGATCCATAAATTTGGTCATATACGCCAGCAGCTCCGGCGAATTTTTGGGGATTGGCCAGGCCATATAGCCCGGACCGGATACCGCCAGACCTTTGGCAAACACTTTCGGTTTGGCTTTCACTAAATCGTTTACCGAGATCACCACGTTAATCACATAGTCCAGACGCTTATTGGCTAAATCAGCATAGGCTTCCGGATAAGAGGGATATTCCACCACCGGCCCCAGCTTGCCGCCGGTTTTCTCCACCATCGCTTTGAGTTCCGGTAGTCGCGCCAGCAGCGCGCTGCCCGCCTGTAAACCGACTTTTTTGCCGTTCAGCGCGGCGATGGTATTTAAGGAGTCGTCGCCCGCACGCTTGACAAAATAGTGCTGCGCGGAAGCCCACGGCGGAGTGAAATTAAAGACGTTCAGGCGTTCATCGGTAATCACCGCGCCGGTGAGCGCCATATCATATTGTCCGGTGGAGACCGCCGCTAATAAGCCGGTCCACGGCAGAATGCTTTGATCGACGTTGAATTTGGCATATTTGCGTAACTCTTCAAGCATATCTTTATTAAAGCCGTCGGTCTGGCCGTTGGTCATAAAGTTAAACGGCGCGTAATCGTCCTCCGTCGCCACTTTCAGCGTGCCAGCCTTTTCGATTTCAGGTAAATCGGCGGCGATAGCGTGGCAGGAAAACGCCATCGTCACCGCCGCTGCCAGATAATATGCGCCCAATAATTTTTTCATTTCCCCGCCCTCTGTTGCGTTGCCTGAAACGCGGTAGCCATTGCTGATGCGCTGCAAATTGCATGCCGATATCAGCGACCCCACACGTCGGTTAAATTCGTTTTTACTGTAGGGAGCCTTTTTGCAATCTGAATAGAGCCAGTTGCGTTAAACGCGTGTGTCAGTGCTTTTCAGGCTGGTACGGAATTTGCTGAATGACTAACAGGCAGATTTTGAGGAGGACACCATGATCCGACACCTGATGCATGTGGAATTTGACCGGCAGCGCGGTTTGCAGGAGCAGGTCCGCGAATCCCTCATAAGCGCGATCCTGAGCGGCCTGTTTCCGCCAGACAGCCCGCTTCCCTCCTGCCGTCAGCTCGCCAGCCAGCTCCATGTTTCACGTAATACCACGGCGCTGGTCTTCGAGGGGCTGGTGAGTGAAGGCTATCTGATCAGCCGCCCGCGCAGCGGCTATTATCTGCATCCGGATTACCACCTGACACCCCCTTCTGCGGCCCAGGATCTGCTCATCCATGATGAAACTGCACCATCCTGGAGCACACGCATGAAAATTTCGCCCAGTCAGCAGGAGTCGATCCTGAAGCCCGCTGGCTGGAAGAACTATCGCTACCCGTTTATCTATGGCCAGCCGGACACCCGGCAATTTCCGATCGCCAGCTGGCGTGCCACGGCTAACTGGCTGCACGGCGGAGTGCGCGATCCGGCGTGGGTGGTTGATCATATCGATCAGGACGTGCCGATGTTGATTGAGCAGATCCGCACCCGCGTGCTGCCTAAACGCGGTATCGCCGCCTCGCCGGATGAAATCCTGATCACCCTGGGTTCACAAAATGCGCTCTATCTGCTGACCCGTCTGCTGATGAACCGGGAGACGCGAGTGGCAGTGGAAGATCCGGGATTTCGCGAGGCCATTAATACGTTTCTGTTGAGCGAAACGGCCATCGTGCCGCATCCGCTGGACAACGAGGGTATAAAACTTAACGATGCCGCTGCCTGCGATTATTACTACGTGACGCCCGGACATCAGGTGCCAACCGGCGTCACCATGAGCCAGGCGCGCCGCCAGCAGCTGCTGGCCCATGCCGTTCGTCATGACGCGGTGATTATTGAAGATGATTATGATTCGGAGAGTAATTTTACCCTTAACCCGCTCCCCGCCTTAAAAGCCAGCGACCGCAGCGGTCGGGTGATTTACGTCAGCAGCCTGTCAAAAGCGCTGTCGCCCGGGCTGCGGCTGGGTTTTATGGTCGCCGATCCGGATCTGATCGATGAAGCCCGCGCGCTGCGCCGTCTCATGTACCGCCATCCGCCGACCAATATTCAGTATCAGATGGCGCATTTTCTGGCGCAGGGCCACTACGAAACGCATCTGCGACGCTATCATGACGATTCTGCCCGCCGCTGGGACCGCCTGCATGACGCATTACGCACATCGCTGCCTGAGTGCAACATGATGGCCGGCAGCGAACATGCTAATGCCTTCTGGCTGAGCACGCCGCAGCATATCAGTACCCGGCAACTCACCTGGCGCGCGGCGCATGCGGGCGTGCTGATTGAGCCGGGTGCCCGTCATTTTCTCGGCGACGCACCGCCGGATCACTTTTTCCGCATGGGCTTTCACGCGATTGATCCGCAGGCAATCGCGCCAGGGGTGGACGTGTTGAAGGGACAATTAATGCAGATGGGGTAACCCGCTGAGCGCCCTTCCTGGAAGGGCGAGAAAGGTGACGCTAGACGACGCTTGCATAGTCCAGAATGACTTGCAGCAGCACATTCGCCCCGGCAGTCACATGCTCCGGCGAGGCATATTCGATCTCGTTATGGCTGATGCCGTCCTTACACGGAATAAAGATCATCCCGGTGGGGGCAAGATAGCTCATATACACTGCGTCGTGGCCTGCACCAGAGACAATGGGACGGGACGGGTAGCCCAGTTGATCTGCCGCCCTGCTAATGGCTGCCTGACAGTCAGGATGAAACGGTGCGGCAGGATAGTGGCTCACTTCTTCCAGCGTAATCGCCATCCCGGCCTCCTGGCTTACCGTATTGATGTATTCCCGCAGTGCGACATCCATTTTCGCCACCTCGTCGTCACTGATGTTGCGCATGTCTATAGAGAATTTAACCTCACCGGGCACCACGTTACGGCTGTTGGGATACACCTGTACCATGCCCACCGTCCCCCGCCCGTGTTCACTGCGACGCGCGATAGCCACCACCTCCTGCATGACGCGCGCGGCAACCTGCATCGCGTCCTGGCGCAGGTGCATCGGTGTCGGCCCGGCGTGCGACTCCTGCCCGGTGACGATGCAGTCGTACCAGCGGATCCCCAGTACGCCCTGCACCACACCGATAATTTTCTCTTCCTCTTCGAGGATCGGCCCCTGCTCAATGTGCGCCTCAAAATACGCGCCAATCGGGTGATCGCCCGGCGTCTGCGTGCCGAGATAGCCGATGTTCTTCAGCTCCTCGCCCACCGTTTTGCCCTCGCTATCGGTGGCCGCGTAGATGTTGTCCAGCGCAAAGACGCCGGCAAAGACGCCGGACCCCATCATCACCGGCACAAAGCGCGATCCCTCTTCATTAGTCCAGAACACCACTTCGACCGGGGCTTCGGTTTCAATATGCAGATCGTTGAGCGTGCGGACGACTTCCAGCGCCGCCAGCACGCCGTAGTTGCCGTCGAATTTACCGCCGGTGGGCTGGGTATCAATATGGCTGCCGGAAACAATCGGCGGCAGAGACGGGTTGCGCCCTTCGCGGCGCATAAAGACGTTACCGATTTTGTCGACGGTGACGGACAGCCCCGCCGCCTTCGCCCAACTAATGACGAGATCGCGTCCCTGTCGGTCCAGATCCGTGAGCGTCAGCCGACAACAGCCACCTTTAGGTGTTGCGCCAATTTTTGCCAGTTCCATCAACGATGCCCAGAGTCGTTCACCGTTAATACGCGAATTTTTTATCTCTGCGGCCAGAGTGGTCAATACATCACTGCTCATCGTCTTCTCCTGAAAAAAAGGTGGCGGCCAGCGAAACCAGCAGGCGATCGCTGTTTCGGGGGCCGAGTAATGAGATACCGAGCGGAGCGCCGTTGATATGGGCGGCAGGCAGCGTAACCTGCGGACGTTTCGTCAACACCGACAGCAGGAGCAAATCATGCGAAAGGCGGCGGGTGGATTCAATTTCTTCCGCCGTGGCGCTCAGCAGCGGCGCAACATCCGGCACGGTGGGCATGACCAGAATGGCATTGCCTAACTGGCTCTCCCACCACCCGGTAAACTGTTTGCGCAGCTGACAGGCGTGTTCAAACTGCGCCGCCGTCACCGCCTTGCCCCAGAAAAAGCGTTCTCTGACGTCCGGCCCCAGTTGCAGCCCGTAGCGCTCAATCGTCTGCCCTTGCGATTGCCACGCTTCATAGCCCTGGATTTGCCTGAAGGCCATATAAACGTCGTCGAGGGGCGGCAGCGCCCCGGCGATCGTTGTTATGTCACCAAATGTCTCACCCAGACGTTGCATCACTGGCTGGAGTGCCTGCTGACTATGTGCGGGAAGGCGATCAAACAGGGCGTGATGACAGGCCAGTTGTATTGCCGCGGGCGGATGAGGATCGTCTCCCAGCAGGCTGTCGGCCACAGCACTGAATATCTCAGGCGTGCGGGCGAAGAAACCGCAGGTATCCATCGTGGCGCACAGCGGCTGGCAGCCCGCCAGCGAAATACGGCCGTGCGTCGGGCGCAGGCCAAACAGGCCGCAGTAGCTGGCAGGCGTACGTACTGAACCGCCGGTATCCGTTCCGAGCGCAAAATCACACACGCCGTTGGACACTGCCGATGCGGAACCCGATGACGAGCCGCCGGGGATACGGTCGTGTGCGGCCCCGTTGCGCGGCGTGCCATAGTGAACGTTATGCCCGCTCATCGAATACGCCAGCTCACTGGTGTGCGTCTTGCCGATAAATCGCGCGCCGTTATTCAGTAACGTTAGCACCACCGGCGCGTTTACGGTTTTAATTCCGGACAGCGCCAGCATATGCGGGTTGCCGCCGCCGGTGGGATACCCGGCTACGTCAAAGAGATCTTTCACCGCGAAGGTCAGCCCGGCCAGTGGCCCACTGGACGCATGTTGTACCGGTACGAACGGGTAAGGCATAAAAGCATGGTGATCGTCCTGCATGGTTTTCTCCTCGGTTTCAGGCAACAGCAATAGACGTAGCGGCGGGCTCTGACAGCTCACGCCAGCGATGGCAACTGACCACATGACGTTCCCCGGCCTGTTCAGTGACAGGCTGCTGCTCGCGACACACGGGCTTCGCATGCGCACAGCGGTCAGCAAACGCGCAGCCCGGCGGCAGATGGGCCAGATCCGGCGGTGAGCCGGGAATACAGTGCAGCGCCTCGCCTTTTTTCAGCCCGTCTTTCGGTCGGCTGCCCAGCAGCACGCGGGTATAAGGATGACGCGGCTGGTTAAGGATTTGCGCTATCGGTGCCTCTTCCACAATTCGACCGGCGTACATTACCGCCACCCGGTCAGCAATCTCCACCGCCGCTCCGATGTCATGGGTGACAAAGATAATCGACAGGTCACGCTGTTTTTGCTGCTCGCGCAGCAGGATCAGGATCTGGATCTGCACCGTCGCATCCAGCGCGGTGGTGGGTTCATCTGCCAGCAACAGTTGGGGATTGCAGGAAAGCGCCAGCGCAATCATTGCCCGCTGACGCATCCCGCCGGACATCTCGTGGGGAAAGGCATCCAGCCGCCGCTCAGGGCTGGGGATCCGCACCTGGCGCAACGCCTCCAGCGCCCGCGCTCTGGCCGCCTGACGCGACAATCCTTCGTGACGCCGCAGCCCTTCCTCGATCTGCTGGCCCACGGTATACACCGGATCGAAGGCCAGCAGCGGCTCCTGAAAAATCATTGCGCAGCGTGCGCCACGGTACTGGCGCAGGCGGGCCGCATTCATCGCCAGCACCGACTCACCCCCTACCTGCAACGTGCCGGAAAGAAATGAACTGGCAGGTGGATGCAAACGCATCAGCGCACGCAGCGTGACGCTCTTGCCGGATCCCGATTCGCCGATCAGCGCCATCACCTCTCCTTTTTGCACGTCGAAGGAGACACCGTTGACGGCGTTTACCGTCTGACCGTCGCGACGAAATTCGACCCGCAGATCGCGAATGTGCACCCAGGGTTCATGCGACATGGCTGACCTCCTGTACGATAATTTCACGATGCCAGGCGGAGTCCGGCTGTGCCATCAGACAGGCGCTCTGGTGCCCCTCGCCAACCGTTTCCAGCCGCGGTGATGTTTGTGCGCAAACCGCTTTGGCATGGTTACAGCGGGTATGAAAACGGCAGCCAGAAGGCGGCGAAATCGGACTCGGCGGATCGCCTGACAGCGGCGACACCAGGGTGCGGTGCTGCGGGTCCATCGACGGCATGGAATTTAATAGCGCACGGGTATAAGGGTGCGCAGAATCAGTGAACAATTTTTCCGCCGGACCAATCTCCACCACCTCGCCGAGATACATCACCAGGATCCGGTCCGATAGCCAGCGCACCACGTGCAGATCGTGGCTGATAAACACATAGGTCAGATCCAGCGTGCGTTTTAACTCCTGAAGAAGCTGAAGGACCTGCGCCTCGACCGATTTATCCAGCGCGGAGACCGCCTCATCCAGGATCATCAGGCGCGGTTTCATCGCCAGCGCTCTGGCAATATTGACCCGCTGACGCTGGCCGCCGGAGAGCGCATGCGGATAGCGATGCGCAAAACGCCCTGGCTCCAGCCCGACGTGCGCGAGCAGATAATGGGCGTAGGCTTTCGCCTCTTTTTGACTGACGCCGTGAACGCGCTGGCCGAAAGCAATGCTCTCCTCCATGGTCATCCGCGGATTGAGCGAAGCATAACTGTCCTGAAACACCATTTGCACCTGACGGCGATAGGCTTTCATCGGCAGGCGCGATGAACCGACCTCCAGGCCATCAAAAATCAGCTCGCCGCGATCCTGATTGAGCAACTGCATCAGCAGGCGCGCCGTCGTCGATTTGCCGCAGCCCGACTCGCCGACCACGCCCAGCGTTTCGCCTTTGATCACCTCAAAGCTGACGTTATCCACGGCCCGTACTACCTCATGACCTTTACGTGCGCCCAGATGAAAATGCCTGACCAGGTTATTCACTTTCAGCAGCGGCTGCGCCGGTCCGCCGATATCGACATTGATAAAAGGTTGCATCGTTTACTCCTTAATCGCCATTGCGGCGCGCAGGCGGTCCGCCAGAATATTGAAGGAAATAGACGTGATAAAAATCATCACCCCCGGCAGCGCCGCCACCCACGGCTGGGTGTAAATCGCCGTGCGTAGCGTGTTAAGCATCAGTCCCCACTCCGGCTCGGGGGGTCTCACGCCCAGCCCGAGAAAAGAGAGGCCGGAGGCGAGGATCATGCACACGGAAATCAGGCCGGTTGAAAAGACAAAAATGGGGCCGAGCACATTGCCGAGGATTTGCACACGAATAATGGTCAGCGCGCTGGCCCCCGTGGCGCGGGCAGCCTCGATATAATCCATATGGCGGACCTGCGCGGTGACGCTCTCGGCAATGCGCGTCACCTGCGGGACGAACACCAGAGTCAGTGACAACAGCGCGTTACCCACCCCGGCCCCCATCGCGCCGGAAAGCGCAATTGCCAGCAGTACCGATGGAAAGGCGTAGAAAACGTCTATCGTGCGCATGATAAGGGTATTGGTCTTGCCCCCCACATAACCGGCGATAATGCCGATGGCACCGCCGATAAAAAAGGCCAGCACCACCGGGACAATGCCCATAAACAGCGACAGGCGAGTGCCGAGGATCAGCCGTGAGAGCATATCCCGGCCCAGTTCATCCGAGCCGAGCGGAAAGCCCTCTGATCCGGGTGCCTTCAGGCGCATAAACATTGACGTTTGATAAGGATCTTTGGTGATAAGCCAGGGGCCAAACAGCGCCAGCATCAGCAGCAGCAAAATAATACTGCCGACCACAACGCCGCCCGGATCGCGCAGCAGGCGCATCATCACGCCGCGCCAGTAGCCGTGCGTCACGTTCGCGGGGGCCGCGACGGAGCCCATTTTTGTCGTAACGGTATCCACCATCATCAGCTCCTTTTAATACGCGGGTCGAGGGAGGTCTGGAGGATATCCACCAGCAGGTTGAGCAACACGAAGAACAGCGCCAGCACCCAGATAGTGCCCTGAAGCAGCGGCAGATCGCGCTGGAAAATGGCGGTATTGAGCAGCATCCCTGTGCCGGGCCATGAGAAGACGGTCTCGACTAAAATCGAGCCGCCCATCAGATAGCCAACCTGAAGCCCCATCACCGCCAGCGCGGTGGGCGCGGCGTTTTTCACCACGTGCAGAAAGATCCGTGACTCATTGAGACCGCGGGCGCGCAGGCCAATGATGAACTCCTGACTCAGAATGTCCGCCACCTGCGAGCGCACGGTGCGGGCAATAATACCGACCGGAATGACCGAGAGCGTGACGGCGGGCAGCAGCATGAACTGCAAATGCGCCCAGTCCCACTGCCAGCCGCTTTCGCCAATCGGCCCACCTCCGGTGGCAGGCAGGAGCGCCATTTTCACGCTAAAGATGATCACCAGAAGCATCCCCAGCCAGTAATGCGGCACGCTAACGCCGAACACGGAGAGGATGGACGCTGCGCGGTCGACCGCGCTGTTGCGAAAATAGCCCGCCACGAAACCAAACAGACTGCCGAGGACAAAGCCAATCAGCGTGGCCAGCAGCGCGAGGCGCAGCGAGTAGCTGACGGCGTTCATCACCTCATCAATCACCGGCCTGCCAGTGGCAACGGATAATCCCAGGTCGCCCTGAAGCGCCCGCCACAGCCAGTGAAAAAATTGCAGCGGCAGCGGTTTATCAAAGCCATATGCCTGCATTAAGGTCTGGCGCAGGGCTTCCGAGGCATCCGGCGGCATCACCGAGACCAGCGGATCGCCGGGCGCAATTTGCACCAGCAAAAAGCAAATCACGGCGACGCCAAGCATGGTAGGAATAGCCAGTAGAACGCGATAAAAGAGCGTGCTGATCATAGGATTTCCTCGTAATGATTACTCTTTCTTACTCACCAGACTGAGGTCAATAAACCAGCTTTGCGGCTGCACCACCCCGCTCACCGCCGGGGAGATGGCGCGCGGTCCAACGTCATGCGCGACGTACAGGAACGGCACCTGATCGACCATCGCGGCATGCAGCTCGCTGGCCGCTTTATCCATCTCGGCAGGGGTAAAGGCATGTTTCACCGCTGTCGCCAGCTTTTCAGTCTCCGGCGTGGAGAAATAGCCCCAGTTAGTCGCCACCGGCGGGAAGGCTTTGGCGGTGGAAAAACGCAGCATGCCGAAGTAAGGATCGTTGACGGCGGCGCTCACGTTGATGGCATCTACCCCTTTCGCTGACGGATCTTTCGCACCAAGACGCCAGTTGGTGAACAGGGTGTTCCACTCGGTGACTTTAATATCGACATTGAAGAAACAGCTTTTCAGGCTTTGCTGGATGTATTCATTCATCGGCAGCGGCTGCATCTGTCCGGATCCGGAGGCGGAGGTGGCGACCGTAACATGCAGCGGCTTGCTTTCGCTGTAGCCGGCCTCGGTCATCAATTTACGTGCGGCATCCGCGTCGTATTTGATCTGGAAAGTGGGCTTGCCGTGCCACGGGTTATCCGCTTCATAGATGCCCGTCGCCTCGGTCATATAGCCGCCGAGATAACTTTTTAATTCAGAACGGTTCAGGCACAGGTTGGCGGCTTTACGCACGCGGATATCTTTCCACGGCGAGCCGTCGACGAAGGAGAACTGCCACGGCCAGATATGCGGCTGGGTGTTGGCATAAATCTTATAGCCCTGGGCTTTAATCTGATCGACGGCATCCGGCGCGGGCGCTTCGATCCAGTCTACCTGCTTCGAGAGCAGCGCTGCGGTACGGGCATTCGCTTCCGGCAGCGGGATCAGCACGATTTTATCTACTCGTGGGACGCGATCTTTATTCCAGTAGTCCGGGTTTTTCGCCAGGATTAGCTGCTGGCGCGGCACCAGTTTTTCCACTTTAAATGGGCCGCTACCTACTGCATGAGCGGCAAAATCGGTCCATGCCTGTTTGCTACGCGCCGCCGTATCGCCTGTCGAGGCGGGCACCGCGTCATACCTTTTTTGCCACGCCGTCGGCGAGACGATAAACAGGTTAGTGATGTTATAAGGCAGCAGCGCATCGGGTTCGGAGGTGGTCAACACGACGGTTTGATCGTCAATTTTTTCAGCCCCGGTCAGGGTCGGCATACGGGAAATCGTATTGCCAATCTGCCCTGGCGCGTATTGCGGCGCGTTCTTGTCCAGCACTTTACCGACGTTCCAGACAATCGCATCAGCGTTGACCTCCGTGCCGTCATGAAACTTTACCCCTGGACGCAGCGTGAAGATCCAGCGGCTCTGGTTTTGCGGATCAACATGCCACTCGCTAGCCAGTCCCGGCACCAGACCGCTGGGTTTCTCACCCTGCGACAGATCCCACTCCACCAGCGCATCGTAAATGGGGATACCGGTGAAACGGTTTCCTTCATAACCCTGATCCGGTTGTCCGAGCGTCAGCGGAATATCGGCGGCAGTCATCGCAATACGCAGCGTCGAGGCCTGCGCCAGCTGGACGCCTGAAAGCGTCATGATGCCGATGGCGGCAGCAAGATAACCTTTACGTATAAAGAAGGAGTTCGTCATCGCATGGTCCCTGTTAAAATAAGTGGCGTAATTAACAGGCAAGATGCGTACCAGATCGCTTTTTATTGAAATTAACTGTGAAGCAAGCGATAAAATCAGAATTAATTATAGCTGCCAGAGATATTACCCACTGATGCATCATATATTCTTATTGCTTACAATATGGCTGCACCGGGGTTGGGAAATATGTTGTGAAAATGCACCATAGAAAGTACGTGAATAACAATTCCGTAAGTAAATTATTTGACTACAGAGGTTGTTATTAATAACTTTAATGATGCTTAATGATATATAAGTTCTGCAAAAAATGTGGCAGGCGGGAATGTGGGAGCAGGCAACGTGATGCGCCTGCTACGATAAAAGCAGAAATTAACGGTTCATCTGCCGGATAAAGCTTACATAGTTTTTGAACAACCGCTTGCAAATGCGGATGCAGCCATACCAGCCCGCCAAAGTGACAATACCCCAGACGACGTAAGCGACTGTCTCATCTGCGCCAACAGTAAGATGTAAAAAGCGTGCGATAAAATAGCCCACCACAACCGGTAACAGCAACCCCAGCCAAATAAAAAATTTCGGCGTACCGTACTTGATCTCTGCCCGGCATCCCCGGCAGACATTCGCGCCATGGGGAATTTCACTGCGGCAGTGTGGGCAAGTGATAAGTGGGGTATCCATTGATATATCCTTATAAAAATAGTGAGTTAACAGCCGAATTATACTCTGCAAAAAATTTTTTGGCTATCACCTGATATTGTAGGGCCGTTTCAAAATTGCCTTTCCAACCCTGCTGAAAAGAAAAAGAGAAAAACACAATCCTGCAATATAATTTTGCGCACTGCATTACTTATTGCTTCTAATAAAACCAGCATGCCACCTCGTTAAAACTATTATTTCTCGCCGGTGCCCAACATTCCCTCTCCGCCTGGAGTTTATACGACGAACAGGTCTCTCCCTTCTATACTTACCGAAACACAACATAAGAGGTTTTTTATGCCCTTACCCGATTTCCATATCTCCGACCCTTTCACCCTTGGCGTTGAGCTGGAGTTACAGGTGGTGAACCCGCCGGGCTACGATCTCAGTCAGGAGTCTTCCACGCTGATTGATGCCGTGAAAGCCGATGTGAACGCGGGCGAAGTAAAGCACGACATTACAGAAAGTATGCTGGAGATTGCGACGGGGGTTTGCCGGGATATTCATCAGGTGGCGGCGGAGTATTCGGCGATGCAACAGATCATTCTGCGCGCCGCTGAAAAGCATCACCTGCAAATCTGCGGTGGCGGGACGCACCCGTTTCAGACGTGGCAACGGCAGGAGGTAAGTAAAAGCGCCCGCTATGAGCAAACGCTGGAGTATTACGGCTATCTGACTCAGCAGGCCACGGTGTTCGGGCAACATGTACACGTCGGCTGCCAGAGTGGCGATGATGCGATTTATCTGCTGCATGGCCTGTCGCGTTTTGTGCCGCATTTTATCGCCCTGAATGCCGCCTCGCCGTATATTCAGGGGTCCGACAGTAAATTTGCGTCCTCGCGGCTGAATATTTTTTCTTCTTTCCCGGATAACGGCCCGATGCCGTGGGTGAATAGCTGGCAGGAATTTGAAGGGCTTTTTCGTCGCCTGAGCTATACCAGCATGATCGACAGTATTAAAGATTTGCACTGGGATATTCGCCCCAGCCCTGGCTTCGGCACGGTGGAGGTCCGGGTGATGGACACGCCGCTGACGTTAACACATGCGGTGAATACCGCCGGGTTTATTCAGGCGCTTGCCTGCTGGCTGTTAACGGAGCGCCCCTTCAAACATCAGGAGCGGGACTACCTGCTATACAAATTTAACCGCTTCCAGGCGTGTCGCTATGGACTGCAAGGCGTGCTGACGGATGTGCATTCTGGCGAGCAATGCACTATCGCCGACGATATTTCGCGGCTGCTTGAGCGGCTGACGCCTTACGCGGACAAGCTGGATGCCACCAGCGCGCTGGACGATATCGGCGTGATGCTTAAAGGGGGTAAAAGTGAGGCGCAGAATATGCGCGATTTTATCGCCGATGGCGGCTCGCTTACCGGGCTGGTGCAAAAGCACGCTGAAATCTGGGCGGCAGGCTAGCCGCTCCCCGGCTCAGGCTTTACAATGCGCCTGATGATTTTTAACAGAAGATTAACGGTACATGAAACATCCGCTTGAATCCCTGACCATCGCTGGCGGCATTTTGCTGCTGGCCTTCCTCTCCTGCCTGCTGCTGCCAGCACCGTCGCTCGGACTGGTACTGGCGCAGAAACTGGTCGCCGTGTTTCATCTGATGGATCTCGGCCAGCTATATACCCTGCTGTTCTGCCTGTGGTTTTTGATGCTCGGCATTATCGAGTATCTGATCATTCGCTTTGTCTGGCGTCGCTGGTTTTCGCTGGCGGGTTAAGCCGGTAAAGTCGCGCATTCCGGCCACCAGCGCTTCACACCAGGCAGCATAGTCATGACCGCTGGACCACGGATGGAAGCTGGCGCGATAGCCTTTATCGCGCAGCACCTGAGCAAACGTCTCGGTATTACGATAAATACCGCCGTCCGGCCCCTGGCTTTCAAAGCGTCCGGCCTGTAGCCAGAAGCGGATCGGGTAGCGCGGCGACTGCTGATACTGTCGCGTCAGCCAGCCCGGCGCTTCACCTTTCGGCGACCACCAGTACGAGCCGGACAAACTCAGCACGTTGCCGAAGACGCGCGGGTAGCGTAGCGCCACCCAGGAGGATGCCAGTCCACCGTAACTGGAGCCCGCCAGCACCGTTTTTTGCCGCAGTACCGGGATGCCCTTCTGCCGCAGCCACGGCACCAGTTCATGCGCCATAAAATCGGCAAACGCCGGATTCGGCGGTAGCTCTTTACCCCGGCGGACATGATCCAGACTGTCGATGAAGACAATATTCACCGGCGGCACCACGTGGCGGGCAATCAGGTCGTCCATCACACTGGCGAAGCGATAATCGTCCTGATACACCTGACCATCAAACAACATCAGCGTCCAGCGTGCCGGCTGCGCCACGCGCGGGCGGTAGAGAATGATATCGCGCTGATTGTTGAGCGCTGGACTGTAAAAGGATTGCCGCGTCAGCGTGCCGTGTTTAACCGGCTGCATCATCCGCTGCGGCGTACAGTAGCGGGCGGGCGTCAGCGCCAGCAATGAATAACGATTCCAGCGATCGGCGCGATCGGTTGTTAACGTAGAGGGATTCAGCGGATCGGCCTGGGCGCTGACCAGGATCGCCCGCCGCTGATCGCGCGCCGTTCCCTGCACCACCGGCACGTCCGGAGCCAGCTTGTACTGCATCAGTGTATCGGCAGGCACGACATAACTGCGGAACCAGACATCGGAGTCGCCGAGGCGGAACAGCGGATCGTGGTCGCCCGCAGGCGAGCCAAGAATAAAGACGTTATTCCGCGCGCCGCGCCACAGGAAAGTCACCCGCTTATGGGTCGCATCGACAGGCTCGACCAGCGGCGTCCCCTGCTGGCGACGGTCCTGCCAGAATGCCTCGGTAGACCCGCCCGCCTGAAGTTCGCGGGCTAATTGCTGCAACAGTGGACTGACCGGATCGAGCACCTGCGTTCTGGCAAGGGAAGCGGTTTCTTTGATCCGCCAGCTAAAGCGCCAGCGCGTGCCCTCTTCGCCATGTAACATCAGCGAGGATGGCTGATTCAGCGGCAGAGAAAATAAGAGCGTTTGTTCACTGTCGCCCGGCTCCCCTTCCAGCAACGTGCGCAAACGGCGGTTATTCCGATCAAGAAGACGCGCATCGGTAACGCCGCTCAACGTCGCAGAAACATAATTTTCACCCAGCGCCGGGAGCACAAAACAAATTTCGCCGCTGGCGTCAAACTTGCCCTGCTGTTCTCCCTGCACCGACATGGAATCACAATTCGCGGCAAGCGCAGGTGTCGCGCTCAGCCCAATTAATAAACCACTCCACGCCATTTTCATTACAGCACGGTTCCCGATGAAATTTGTAACAACGCTAATGCAAATGATAACAATTTGCAATATCATTAGCGCCGTTTACGTTTTCATCTCCCGTTATTGAGGTCGTCAATACGGGATTTTTCTATGGCATCGTTCACGGGGTTTTATTTAAAACATGTTTAAAAATAATAAGATAATGCATCTCTGGTTAATGAGTATAGCCACCGCCGCAGTCAGCCATCCGGCGCAGGCAGCCGAGGAAACCATGGTCGTCACGCAGGGAAACAGTGAAGATCCCACCGCGCCGCTGAAAGGGATGGTAGCGACCAAAACGCTGTCGGCGACCAAAACCTCGGCGGATCTGGTCAAAACGCCTCAGTCGGTCTCCGTTGTCACACGCGATCAGATGGACGCGCTGGATGTGACCTCCGTGTCGCAAGCGCTGCGCTATACGCCGGGCGTGTTTACCGAGTATCGCGGCTCATCTAACCGTAATGATGAAGTGTTCGTACGCGGTTTTAGCTATGTGCCAAAATTCCTCGACGGCCTGAGCTTCGGGGCCACCGCCTCATCGCAAACCGGCACCGTCGATCCGTGGCTGCTGGAGCGGGTGGAACTGGTGCGCGGCCCGGCCTCCGTGCTGTTCGGTCAGGTTAACCCTGGCGGCCTGATTAGCATGACCAGCAAACGTCCCACCAGCGAGCCTGTTCATGAAGTGCAGTTCCGCACCGGCAATCACGATCTGGCGGAAGGCGCGTTTGATTTCGGCGGCCCGCTGAGCGACGACGGACGGGTGCTGTACCGCCTGAACGGTATCGCCCGCACGCAGCATAATCAGGTGGAGGATTACAAAGAGACGCGGATGGCGATTGCCCCGGCGATTACCTGGTTTCCCAACGATCAGACCCGCTTTACCCTGCTGACCAGCTACCAGAAAGATCCCGATGCCGGTTACCGTAACTTCCTGCCGTACTACGGCACGGTGGTCAGCGCCAACGGCCAGTATATTCCGTGGGATTTTAACGTCAGCGATCCGAACTACGACCAGTCCTGGCGCGAGCAGACGATGGTGGGCTATGAGTTTGAACACCAGTTCAACGATGTTTTTACCTTCCGTCAGAACGCCCGTTACGCCACCATCAAACAAAAGTATCGCTACCTGGTGTATGCCAACAGCGCGGCCAACAGCACGCTGCTAACCCGTCGCGCGCAGCATGAGGAGCGCGAAACCAATGAATTCGGCCTCGATAACCAGCTTGAAGCGCATCTGGCAACCGGGATGCTCGATCACACCGTGCTTGGCGGGCTTGATTATAAATCCAGCCATGATAAGCAGTATCTGGGACGCGGTGCCGGTAGCCAGTACGACCTGGACTGGACGCAGCCGGTTTATGGCGTCAACGTCGATGAAAGCACTTTCGCTACCATGACCAACGAGCAGCAAAATCTCGATCAGATGGGGGTTTATCTTCAGGATCAGATGAGCTGGAACAACTGGGAGTTGCTGCTTTCCGGGCGCTATGACTGGTCGGAAGTGCGTACGACTGATTTAACCGCCGCCGATAAAACCCAGCAGAATGATGACAAGTTTACCTGGCGTACCGGCCTGCTTTACGCTTTCGATTTTGGTCTCTCGCCTTACGTGAGCTACAGCACCTCGTTCGAGCCTAACCTGCAAACCAACCGTGCGCCGGGCGTCTCGCCATTTGCGCCGACCACCGGTAAGCAGGCGGAAGTGGGTGTGAAATATCAGCCGGCACAAAATACGCTGATGAGCGTGGCGCTTTACGATCTGCGCCAGAACAACGTGCCGACCTATAACAGCACCGAGGGCTGGTATGAAAACGCCGGTGAAGTGCGCTCGAAAGGCATCGAGACCGAGATCCATTCCGCGCTGTGGGATGAGACGGTCAACCTGATCGGCTCTTACACGTATACCGATGCTGAGGTCGCCAGCACCACGGTCGCCGGGACCGAAGGTAAAACGCCGGCGCGTATTCCAACGCATATGGCTTCCGCATTTGCCAGCTATACCTTCCCCCGCGGCCCGCTGAAAAGTCTGACTGCCGGTGTCGGTATGCGCTACCTCGGCACCAGCTATGGCGATGCGAAGAACACCTTCAAAGTGCCGTCGGTGGATCTGTATGATGCGATGGTGAGCTACGAACTGGGCGAGCTGAACAGCAGCCTGAAGGGCGCAACCGTCAAGTTTAACGTCAATAACGTGGCGAATACCAAGTACGTGGCGTCATGTGCCAGCGATACCGCCTGCTTCTACGGTATTGGCCGGACGATGACCGCAACGTTGGGTTATTCCTGGTAAGAAAAGCGCAGCGCCCCGCCGGTGATGCCCGGCGGCGCTTCGCTTGCACGGGCCTACGGGGAGGCATAGCCCATCGGTAAAGCAGGTTTTACAGGCCGGGTAAGGCGCAGCCGCCGCCCGGCTAAAGGGGTACATCATTCGGACATCCCCCTGAACCCGTCTCAATGCGTGCTGCTGTGATTCTCTTTACGATAGGCACCCGGCGGCTGATTAAAGGTGCGGGTAAAGACGCGGGTAAAGGTTTGCTGCGATTCGTAACCGTACTTCAGACAGATATCGTAGACGCGCTGATCGGTATCACGCAGGTCGCGCGCCGCCAGCAGCAGTTTACGCTCGCGAATATAGCGCCCCAGACTTTCGCCTTTGTACTGCAAAAAAAGACGCTGTAAGTGCCATTTTGAATACCCGGAATGACGGGCGATTTCTTCAATGCGCAGCGGCTGATGCAGATTGTCATCTATCCACTCGACGATGGTGTCGATAACCTGAGCGGAAATGGTCATATGGCTCCCCCTCTCTACTGTAATGGTGGGTTATTCCCACCAGGCACTAAATTGATGCATACGATCAGAAATGTTTACCGGTTCGCCCAACTGCGGCGTTAACAGCCGGTACGGTTTATTCAGACTGGCCTGCGCCAGTCTTTTATAGGGGTCGTCCCAGGTATGTTTTGCCAGCACAAAGCGCCCCGAATGGCCGGGTAAAATCGCGCTGGCGTTAAGATCGACCGCCGCCTGTGCCGTTTGCTCCGGCATCATGTGGATATATTTCCAGTCTTCGTCGTACTGGCCATTTTCCATAATCGCCAGATCCACCGTGCCAAACTGCTCGCCGATGGCTTTAAAATGCGGTCCGTAGCCCGAGTCGCCGCTGTAATAAAGCTTCTCTTCCGGCGTGACGAACATAAAGCTGGCCCACAGCGTCTGGTTGCGTTTCAGGCCGCGCCCGGAGAAGTGGCGGGCAGGCAGAACGTGCACCGTTAACTGGTCATCGACGGTAATCGCCCGGTTCCAGTCGGCTTCGGTAATAATGTCCGGGTTCATACCCCAATAACGCAGATGGGAACCTACGCCGAGCGGCGTAATGACCCGGTGGATTTTCGGCATGAGCGCGCGAATGGTGGCGTAGTCGAGATGATCGTAGTGATCGTGCGAAATGATCAGCAGGTCGATCTCCGGCATTCCCTGCGCCGTCCACGGATAGTCGCCGTCAAACGCCTTGTTCAAAAACGAAAACGGCGCGGCGTAGGCGCTGAATACCGGGTCAATGAGGATACGTTTGCCGCCCAGTTGCAAATACCATGAGGAGTGGCCTAGCCAGACGGCGACCTCCTGTTCTGGCGGAAGGCTCGCCAGATCGGTTTTCACCAGCGGCAGCGGCTGCGCGGGTCGTGAGTTTTCCCGCCGGGTGGTCAGAAACTCCCACCACGCGGCCAGCATGTTTTTCTTGCCGGTAAACCCCGGCGTGGGAAGCTGATTATGAAATTGTCCGTCGCGGTAATGCGGCGATTTTTCGACTTCCGTCAGCCCGTTCCCCTGCGGGGCCTGGCCGAATCCGGCGTTGCATACAAACGGTAAACTTGCTGCGCAGGCGATCATCATTACGGCAACCACACTTATTATTAGACGCTTCATATCCTGACCTGAAACACGCCTTTTCCGTAAGACGGTGTAATGTGACTTGATTATGAGTGAGTAAGCACTCATTATAGAAAGAGACCGAATGTCGTCAAGACGTTTTTCATTTTTTGACATTCGCCGTTGAAGTGCCGCTAAGGGCATGTTTCAATCGTGGTTTTTACAGACAGAAAGGTAAAGCGTAGTGGCTCGTCCGAAGAGTGAAGATAAAAAACAGGCGTTACTGGAAGCGGCGACTATCGCTTTTGCCCAATCCGGGATCACCGCATCAACCGCTACCATCGCCCGCAGCGCGGGGGTTGCAGAGGGAACGCTGTTCCGCTATTTCGCCACCAAGGACGATCTCCTTAACGCGCTTTATCTCCATCTTAAACAGCAGCTCTGTCGGGCAATGCTGGCTAATCGCGATCCGGCGGTTGTCGATCCGGTGGAAAATACCCGCTACATCTGGAATAACTACATCGACTGGGGCATGCAGAACCCGTTGGGTAATCGCACCGTGCGCCAGCTGGCGGTGAGCGAGAAGATCACCAAAGAAACAAAACAGCAGGTGGAAGATATGTTCCCGGAGATGAAAACGCTGTGCCGCCAGTCTATCCTGCCGGTATTTAAATCAGAAGAGTTCAATGCCTTCGGCGATGCCTGCTTCCTTGCGCTGGCCGAAACCACGATGGAGTTTGCGACGCGCGAACCTGCCCGCGCCAGCGAATTTAAAGCCATTGGTTTTGAAACCATGTGGCGCGCGCTTTCCACCGAGAAAGCCTGATGACGGCAAGGCGTTGAATATTCCCGCCTCCGCCCTTTGAGAGTCGTCGCACAAAACGATAATAGTTATCGACGTAAGCCGCTTTATTTTTTTCGTCCGGCAGCGCTACTCTGCTGCCCGTCGGGCGCACCCGCGCGGTGCGCATTCAAAAACACCAGGAGTTGTTATGGATATTGTTTCCGTTGCCTTAAAACGTTATTCCACCAAGGCATTCGATCCGAGTAAAAAACTGACCGCCGAGCAGGCTGAACATCTGAAAACGCTGTTGCGCTATAGCCCCTCCAGCACCAACTCGCAGCCGTGGCACTTTATCGTCGCCAGCACGGAAGAAGGTAAAGCGCGCGTCGCCAAATCCGCCGCCGGCACCTACGTGTTTAACGAGCGTAAAATGCGTGATGCCTCTCACGTGGTGGTGTTCTGCGCTAAAACCGCGATGGATGACGCCTGGCTGGAACGCGTAGTCAATCAGGAAGAGGCCGATGGCCGCTTCGCCACCCCCGAAGCCAAAGCCGCTAACCACAAAGGCCGCACGTTCTTCGCCGATATGCACCGTAAAGATCTGCAAGACGATCATCACTGGATGGCAAAACAGGTTTACCTGAACGTCGGTAACTTCCTGCTGGGCGTGGCGGCGATGGGTCTGGACGCCGTGCCGATTGAAGGCTTTGACGCTGCTATTCTTGATGAGGAATTCGGCCTGCGCGAACAAGGCTACACCAGCCTGGTCGTGGTGCCGGTCGGCCAGCATAGCGTGGAAGATTTCAACGCTGCCCTGCCGAAATCCCGCCTGCCGTTCAGCACCACGCTGACCGAGTGTTAATGTTCAGGCGCGCGAGGGGTCGCGCGCCTTTATATGCTGTGCCCTGTTGCTGACTTAGCGGGCAGCAAGTTCATGAAAAAAAGCAGGGTTAGTTTGAATGACCGCGAGCACTTTTGCCGCCAGCCCGGTAGGGTTACGCCGCCTTGATTCCCAACTTTTTATCGTATCAAGACTCGTACCAAGTGCTTTTGCCATTTCGCTTTGGGAAACATTTAGCTGCTCTCTAATTTTTTTTACATCTGCGACTTCATAACGAGTCACTCGAGCAGGTCCTTTAACACCCTTTTTGATATCAATAGCTTCTTCAAGTGATTGTTTTAGCTCATCAAAAAAAGTCATTTTATACCTCGCCTTTTAATAACTTAGTCAGTTTTTTCAGTTCTGCCTTTTCAATATTGGTCAGGCTAACTTTGTCGCTTTTGGGGTAAGCCATCACTAAATAAATAGCCTCTTCAGTGGCTAAAAAATAAATAACCCTCACACTACTGCTCTTCCCCTGAGATCCGGTTGCCATTCTGACCTTCCGTAATCCACCCGTACTTTGTATCAGGTCGCCCTTTTGTGGAGAGGCAATAAGCTCTTTTTGAAGTAAGCGAAGCTCATCATCTGTCGCTATCTGTTTTATCTGACGGGTAAATATTGGTGTTTCTATAAACTCTATCGCATGACTCACTGTCAAACTCTCCTTTCGGGGTACATAGTACACCTTACGCTAATAATTTTCCATAAGACTCACTCTAAAAAGACGCCCCGGCATCCAGCCGCGCCAGCGCCTTCTCCCCGGCCTCATCTACCGGCAAATATACCAGCAGCCGCGAGCCGTTACGCGGCGCGGAGTACCAGTACATCTGCTGAAGACTGAAGCACCCTACCAGCGGGTGATTAAAGCTCTTGAGCTGGTTTTCCACGCCGCGGACATCATAGCGCTGGTGCCACAGCGCCTCAAACTCCGTTGAGACAGCAAAAAAACGCGCCAGCTTATCTTCCCATGCCGCCTCGCCGCGATGCTCCGCCATGGCGGCGCGGAAATACGAAACGAAGGTCGGTAAGACATCCGGGTTGCCCAGGCGGCTACGCCAGGTGGGATGGGTTAAATAGAGATAGATGCAGTTACGATCGGCTTCTGGCAGCGTACTGAAGTCGACGCCCATCAGACGGCAAAAGCTGTCATTCCAGGCGACGATGTCAAAATTGGGTTTCTGAATGCTGGCGGGTTGCGGCATCAGGCTGTCAAGCAGCCGCCGGGTGCCCGCGCTGATGCCTTCACACTGCGCCAGCTGCGGGCTTTCCGGCGGCGTTAGTCCGGCCAGCACGAAAATGTGACGCGTCTCCAGCGGCGAACATTGCAGCGCTGCGGCAACCGCGGTCATTACGGCGGGAGAGGGGTTAACCTCCCGCCCCTGCTCCAGCCAGGTGTACCAGGTGACGCCGACATCCGCCAGCATCGCCACCTCTTCGCGCCGCAATCCCGGCGTGCGACGTCTCCCGCTGCGCGGCAGGCCAAGGCGCTGCGGATCGAGGCTTTCACGCCGCGCACGCAAAAACGCGCCGAGCTGTTTGCGCGTGTCGTCCTGCGGCAGGATCGGCGCTTCACGTTCGCTTATCAGGCTCATAGTCTCTCCAGCAGGGTAGTGCCAGTACCAGTATAAGCAAGAACTGGTACCCGTTTTTTATATCAGCGATGCTACGTCCATTCGCTGAATGACGCAATGGAGTGACCATGAATACGTCTGCTGTTTCACCCGGCCGTGCGGCCCTGATTTTATTGTTAACCGGCCAGATGCTGCCGCTGATTGATACCTCAATTACCAATGTGGCGCTGGAATCGATCACCCAATCGCTGCACGCCAGCGCCACCCAGCTTGAACTTATCGTCGCGCTGTATGGCGTAGCCTTCGCGGTGTGTCTGGCGATGGGCAGTAAGCTTGGCGACAACTACGGTCGCCGCCGCCTGTTTATGTGGGGCGTGGCGGCATTCGGCGTCGCCTCGCTGCTGTGCGGAATGGCGACTACCATAACGGAACTTCTGGCGGCGCGCATTTTACAGGGCGCAGGCGCGGCGTTGATCGTGCCGCAAATTCTGGCGACGCTGCACGTCACGTTAAAAGGCAGGGCGCACGCGCGGGCGATCAGCCTGTACGGCGGCATTGGCGGTATTGCTTTTATCGTCGGGCAGATGGGCGGCGGCTGGCTGGTCTCCGCCGATATTGCCGGGCTGGGCTGGCGTAACGCCTTTTTTATCAATGTGCCCATCTGCCTGCTGGTGCTGGCGCTGAGCCGACGCTACGTGCCGGAAACGCGTCGCGAAATGCCTTCCCGTATTGACTGGCTGGGCACCTTTTTGCTGGCGGTGATCCTCTGCTGTCTGCTATTTCCGATGGCGCTGGGTCCGGAACTGCACTGGCCGTGGCCGACGCAGGCGGCGCTGCTGGCGATTGTGCCGCTGGGACTGTGGATGCGTGCCAGCGCCCGGCGTCAACAATCTCAGGGCGGACAACCTCTTCTGCCGCCGCGCCTGCTGCAACTTGCCAGCATCCGTTTTGGTATGGTTATCGCCCTGCTGTTCTTCAGCGCCTGGTCTGGCTTTATGTTCTGCATGGCGCTGACGATGCAAAAAGGTCTGGGGATGGCTCCCTGGCAGTCCGGCAACAGCTTTATTGCGCTCGGCATCGCCTATTTTGCCTCCGCACTGTACGCCCCGCGCCTGATCGCCCGTTACAGCACCGGGCGCATCCTGATGACCGGTCTGGCGGTGCAGATGGTGGGACTGCTGGCGCTGATGTACACGTTCTGGCGTTTTGACAGCGCGACCACCGCGCTGGCGCTGGTGCCCTCGACCATACTCATTGGCTACGGGCAGGCGTTGATCGTCAACAGCTTTTATCGGGTGGGCATGAAAGACATCAGCGCCTGCGATGCCGGTGCGGGCAGTGCGATCCTCAGCACCCTGCAACAGGCGACGCTGGGATTAGGGCCTGCGGTGCTGGGATCGTTATTTCTGGCGCTGGCGCACCACGGCCAGGGCAATTACCCGCGGGCGATGGTCGGTTTTCTCGGCGTGGAAGCGGTGATGATGGTGTTATTAGGTGTCGTCGCCGTGGCCTATCGCCAGCGTCTTTTTATTGCAGTCGATAATCGCTGTGTGTCCGTAAAAGGATAAAATACCTCCCCGGCGGGTTAAAAATAATGCCCGCCGGGGATATTTCACCCCTACTAATAATTAGGGTGCAGGGATAACGAATTAAAAAAACCTTAATAAAAAGCTATAAAATTCAGACTATTACAATTTCGCTAATTTCAATTTCCGTTAAGTCATTATCCGCTTGCCTTCCCATCCAGGACTATTCTTATAATCCATGTAAAAAAATATGTCTTAATATGTCCAAAATCTTATTTTCCTCGTTGGCATATTTCCTCTGAAACAGGACGTTTACTATGGCACACCTTAAACCTGCAATTTTGCTTTCCCTTCTTGCGCTTACTGCCTGTGGCGGCGGCGGTGGCGGCGGTCATCATGATAGTGGTTCAGCACCAGAAACCAGTACACCGTCTCAGCCGGATACCGGCACCACGCCAGCGCCAGAGCAGCCCCTGTCGCCGCCGGAAAGTAAGGCCACGTTGGGGAGCGTTTCCGGCGTCACCTACACCACGCCGGATGGCATTGAATATCAGATGCGCCGTGATGGCATTACGTTTGGCGGTACCTGGACGGAAGGGCTGGTCAAAGCCGACGGCACCCGGGTTTCCAGCACCAGCTGGTGTTGTGGCCCGATGAGCTACACCCTGTTCGGTAGCTGGACGTCGCAGGAAAAAGGCGAGCACGGCGTATTCTACAGTGGGGAAGGCACCGCAGCAGCCAATGTGCCAACGCAGGGCACCGCCACCTATGTCGGTTCCGGTATGCGTGACGGCGTGCGCACCGACGCCAGCTTTAACGTTGATTTCGCCGCGAAAACCATCAACGGTAATATCACCGGCAACGACGATTTTGGTTCAGCGGTGGCGATGCAGGGCGCTATTGTTGACGGTGGCTTCAGGGGTGACGCGCAGTCCGGCGGCGATAACGGCACCTTTGTCGGCCACTTCAACGGTCCTGCGGCAGAAGAGCTGGGCGGCATCGCGGAATTCGCCGATACCAGCAAAAGCGCGTCGTTTGGCGCAACAAAACAATAATATTTTACCGGCCAGCGTCGCTGGCCGGTTTTCCTGATGATGGTAATCTGCGGTATGTCCTCCCTGCGCCTGCGCTCCCTGTTATTAACCTGTTTTTTACCCGCTGTCGCCACGGCGGCTCCCACGGACAATACCCTGATCCCGGCGGCCCCCCATTTCGAACGCTTAACGCCGAAAACGTCGGGTGAAACGGTTTCCGGCGATACGCTGCACGTCTCAGACCAGCAGCTTGCCGCGCAGCCGGAGCTGGCGAAGGCATTACTGGATCAGGCGGTACGCGATGAAGCCTGGCCGGTGGTGAAAAGCGTTCTGCCTCTTTACGAACGCTCACCCGCCCCGGACAACGTACTCATTCACTATGCGAAAGCGGGCGTGGCGCGCAGTGAAGGTCACTACGGCGAGGCGATTAAAAACTATCGGGCGATCCTCAGCGAACATCCCGATTTTGCCGCCGTTCGCCTCGATCTCGCCCGTGCGTTATACGAAGACCGGCAGTTCGACGCCGCAGAATATCATTTTGAACGGGTGAGAGCCGCCAGTCCGCCGCCTGAGGTGGCGCAGCGCATCAACGCCTACCTTCAGCGCATCCAGTCACAGGATCGGCTGACGGGAAATCTCAGCCTCAGCTATCTTAACGACAGTAATGTGAATAACGCCTCGACCAATAAATATATTCGTATCGGCGACAAGCTGTTTATCCGTAATAAAGAGGCTTATCCGCAGCGTGGCGAAGGCTTCTGGTTTAACGGCGCGCTGCAAAAAGATGTGCATCTTTATGACCGCCACTCCCTTCGTTTTCTCGGCACGGTAACGGGCAAAAGCTACTGGAACAATCATCGCTTCGACGATATTACCAGCCGCCTGTACGCCGGATATCGCTGGCAGGATTTTCGTCAGCAGATCTCGCTGCTGCCCTTTTATGAGAAACGCTGGTACGGCACCGAAGCTTATTCCTCCGGGCCGGGTATGCGTATGGAGTACAGCTATTTACTCTCTCCGGCGTGGCAAGTCAGTCAGGTACTGGAATACCAGAAGCTGCATTACGACAACGCGCAGTATGATTTTTTAGCCGGGGATAACCGCTACGTTTCAACTACCCTGTCGCATGTGGTTAACGCGCGGCTGTCGGTGTTCGTCGGCGGCGATGTGGCGTGGCAGAACACTACCACCGCCAGCGAAACCAACCAGCGCTATAGCCTGCGCGGCGGGCTGGAAACGGATCTGCCGTGGGGCGTGTCGGCTGGCCTGATGGGGGCGCTCGCTAAACGTCATTATGACGATGACAACGATATTTTCGGCGTTCGCCGTCGGGATGATGAGCAGATTGCGATGGTGTCACTCTGGCATCGCGATCTGCATTTTATGTCGGTGATGCCAAAGCTGAATTTCGTCTACAAAAAGGTTAACAGCAATATCGATTTCTACGATTATACCCAGCGCAATATCTACCTGACGCTGGATAAACGCTTTTAGGCGCTGGCGCGGGTGGTCAGATGCCACGCCATCATCACCCGCTCGGCTCTGGAGTCAGGATTGTCGATTTTATTGAGCAGCAGCCCGACGGCCTTACGGCCCATTTCATGCGACGGCTGTTCAACGGTGGTGAGCTGGGGCGAGATCATCTCCGCCAGTTCGGTGCCGTCGAAACCAACCACCGCAATATCGTCCGGCACGTTCAGCCCGGCCTGTTCAATCGCGCGGATCGCCCCGGCGGCCAGGGTATCGGAAACGGCGAAAATAGCGTCGGGCCGACGCTCTGCCGTCAGCAGTTTTTCGGCGGCGGCTTTTCCGGCTGCCACGCTCAGCTCACTGGCATATTCGACGGACTGAAACGCCAGACTGCGGGTATGGATCACGCTTTTATAACCGCGCTCGCGCAGGCGGGCGTATTTATAGCTGAGATCGTGATTAATCAGCGCAATACGCTGCCGGCCTTTATCCGCCAGCCAGGAGACAACATGCTGGGCGGCATCGACATCATTAATGCCCACGCAGGAAACCGCGCCGCTGTCGGCATATTCGGCGCACTGCACCCACGGCGCATCGCCAATCATCGTAGACAGTTCTGGCAGCTTAGAAAAAGCATCCATGGTGATAATGCCGTCAACGATTTTGCCTGACAGCAGCTTCAGGCCGGAACGCGAACGTTCGATGTCCGAACCGGAGTTACAGAGCAGAATGCGGTAGCCGTTTTTCTCTGCCTCTTCTTCGATACCTTTTACCACCGCCGCGCAAAACGGGTTGGCGATATTGGAGACCATCACCAGAATCATATAACTGCGCGCGGTCCGCAACTGCCGGGCCAGCAGGTTGGGCTGATAGTTACTTTCCGCAATGGCCGCCAGCACCCGTTCGCGGTTTTTCGCTTTGACGGTATCGCTGTTATTGAGCACGCGCGATACCGTCGCCACCGAGACACCGGCGAGACGGGCAATTTTTTGAATGGACATAGTGACGGCAAATCCTGCGGTTAGCGTTAATAATTGCAGGCTACCACAAAAGCGTTGCCCGGCGAACCGGGCATTGATTTACTGCCCGACGCGTATCCAGCGCTGCTCCTGATGGCTTTTTACAATTGCCTCAATGAGATACATCACGTTTGCGCCGTCATAAAAAGAGGCGAAGGTCTCAGAACGTGACGGTTTTCGCCCTTCCCGCACCGCCTGATAAAACTGGCTGAGCATGTTTTTAAAAGCGTCCGGCCAGCCTTCGATATGACCGCCGGGAAAATGGGCGCTGGCGGCAACGTCGGCGTTCATCAGGCCCGGATCGTCGCTCAGCAGTTGATTGGGCTGCGCGCGCTGGCCGATCCACAGTCGCTGCGGCGTTTCCTGATCCCACGCCAGGGAGCACGCGCTGCCGTTGATTTCAAAACTCAGGCGGTTTTTCCGTCCGGCGCTGACCTGCGAAACGTGAAAACAGCCTTTGCTGCCGTCCTCAAAACGGAACAGGACCGAGCCGATATCCTCGGTGGAAACCGGGCGATCGACATAACGGGCGTCGTCGTCATGGCTGAAGGTCGCCGCGCCGGAGACGCTGGCTTTACGCGTCGGCCAGACAATCGACAGGTCAGCCATCACCTCGACAATGCGCTTGCCAGTGACAAACTGCACCGTATCGCACCAGTGCGAGCCGATATCCGCTACCGCCCGCGATGCGCCGCCCTGCCCGGCATCCACCCGCCAGTTGTAGTCAGTTTCCAGCAGCATCCAGTCCTGCAAATAGGTGCCGTGGGCGGAAAAAAGCCGTCCGACGCTCCCCGCCCGGCGCATACTGGCCGCCTGCTGGACCATCGCGAACTGGCGATAAACAAAGCTCACCCCATGAACCACGCCCGCCTGTTCCGCCAGCTGTACCAGTTCACGGGCTTCCTCGCTGGTCATACATAGCGGTTTCTCGGAGAAAACATGTTTCCCCGCCCGCAGGATCTGCCGGTTAATCGCCGCGTGAAGATGGTTCGGCGTGCAGTTATGCACCACCGCCAGCCCCGGATGCGCCAGCAGCGCGTCCACGTTGTCATAAGCGTGCGGCACATGCAGCGCCCGCGCTTTGCTTTCTGCGGCCTCACGCGTGCTGTCGCACAGCGCCACCACCTCGACATCCCCCAGCCGACGCAGCGCTTCCAGATGCGCCGGGCCGATAAACCCGCTACCAATAATACCGACCTGAATCATTTGCGCACCCCGTTTCCAGCGGCAAAATCGTCAAAAGCATGTGTGGAAACCGGAATGATGTGGCGACGGATAAACTCGCTGCCTTCGCGCGCGCCCGTTTCTCCGTCTTTCAGACAGCACTCCCACTCCAGTACCGCCCAGCCAGGGTAATCATACTGTGCCAGCTTGCTGAAAATGGTTTTGAAATCGACCTGCCCGTCGCCCGGTGAGCGGAAGCGCCCTGCCCGCTCAAGCCACGGCTGATAACCGCCGTAAACGCCGCTGCGCCCGTTCTGACGATACTCGGCATCCTTAACATGAAAGGCTTTGATGCGTGAATGGTAGATATCGATCCAGGTCAGATAGTCAATATGTTGCAGCAGCAGGTGGCTCGGATCGTAGAGCATATTGCAGCGCGGATGGTTGTCGACCTTTTCCAGGAAGCGCTCAAAGGTGACGCCATCGTGCAGGTCTTCACCCGGATGGATTTCGTAGCATACGTCTACGCCATGCTCATCGAAGCAGTCGAGGATCGGCCGCCAGCGCTGCGCCAGCGCGTCAAAAGCCTCTTCAAGCAGCGCGGTGTTGTGCGGCGGCCACGGGTAAAAATAGGGCCACGCCAGCGCGCCGGAAAACGTCGCGTGGGCCGTGAGGCCGAGACGTGCGGATGCCGCCGCTGCATGTTTGAGAATATCGGTTGCCCAGGCCTGACGCGCCCCGGCATTGCCGCGCACCTCCGGCGGCGCGAATCCATCAAAGGCCGCATCGTAGGCCGGATGCACCGCCACCAGTTGCCCTTCCAGATGGGTGGACAGTTCGCTGATAACCAGCCCGTGCGCAGCCAGCTTGCCGCTAACCTCGTCGCAGTAAGTCTGGCTCTCCGCCGCCCGTTGCAGGTCGAAAATCGCCTTATTATGGCAGGGGATCTGTAACGCCTTATAGCCCAGCCCCGCCGCCCAGCCCGCCAGCCCCTCGAGGGTGTTAAACGGCGGCTGGTCACCGAGAAACTGCGATAAAAAAAGTCCCGGTCCCTTAATGGTTTTCATAAACACCTCCAGAATTACTCAGGCTCTTTCTCGTTATAGTGGAAAGAGAAAAGGAAAAGCAGTGCAATAACGGCGGCGGCAATGGCCGGGATCCACCAGAAGGTCACCCACGCCTGCGGCACGGTTTGTCCGGCCACCAGGCGGTTATACAGCGCGCCGGAGATCTGCGAGCCCAGCAGCATTCCGATACCGTAAGTAAACATCACGATCATGCTTTGCGCCTGGCCCTTGACCTTGTCGCCCGCCACACGGTCGGTATAGATAAAGCCGACGACAAAGAAGAAATCGTAGCAGACGCCGTGCAGCAGAATGCCGAGATACAGCAGCGCCCGCGCTTCTTCATTCACCCCGAGTGCAAACAGCGCGTAACGCACGAACCAGGCGAGCATGCCGATCAGCAGCATATATTTGACGCCAAGGCGACGGAACAGCAGCGGGATAACCAGCATAAAGACGATTTCCGACATCTGGCCGAAGGACATGGCGGTGCTGACGTCGCCGACGCCCGCGTCAGAAAGGTACGACGCGGTGTAAGCGTAATAGGTACCCAGCGGCACTGAAATCAGCGTGGCGCACAGCGAGAAGATAAAGAAGTGGCGCGTTTTCAACAGCGCGAAGGCGTCGGCGCAGAACAGATCGCGCACCTGGATCGGCAGCCCTTTCGCGGGCGCAGGCGTGTGTGGCAGCGTCAGGCTATAGAGCGCCAGCGCCACCGAGCAGATCGCGGCGAGAGTAAAGATGCCGGTGGTATCGGAGATGCCGGTCACGCCAATAAAAATCCCCGCCACAATCCAGCCGATAGTGCCGAAAACGCGCACCACCGGGAAGGTTTTATCGATGTTCGCCAGGCTGTGAAAGGCAATGTTATTGGTCAGCGCCAGCGTCGGCATATAGCACAGCGTGTAGCCAAACAGCAGGCCGATCAGCAGCGCGCCGTTCTGCGCTACCAGCGCCTGCGGCACAAACCACAGGATCGCCGCCCCAAGCAGGTGCATCACTGCCATCACCTTTTGCGAGGCGAAGAAGCGATCCACCAGCATCCCCAGCACGAACGGCGAGAGAATGGAGGCGATCGGCCCGGCGGAGAACGCATCGCCAATCAGCAGCGACATGTTGTGCTGAGTCATCACCAGCCCGAGCGTCACCGACCAGCTTCCCCAGATAAAGAACTGTAAGAACATCATTAACGACAGACGCGGCACCAGCAGGCGGTATTGAACGCCTCCTCTGCCAGTGGTTTCAGTTGTAGATACCATTTTTCGCTCCACCCTCAAAAGTAATCGATTACAAAACACGTTTACTCTGAAAGTAATCGATTACAAATAAAGATCTAGCGTCTTGAGGTGAAAGTGGGAGAGCGATCACGAACAAAAAAGCAGCAGCGATCCACCGCCGTTTCAGGCGCGTAATTCAGGGTTCAGGCAGATCGTTGCGGACAGGGCCTGCGCTATCCGGCAGGCCCGTTGCATTGAAAGGTTATGCTTTACGACGCAGACATTTGAAGGCGATAAACAGGAATAGAACCCAAATCGGCAGCAAAATCGCCGACAGACGCATCTCCTCCATGGTGCACATCAGCCCAAGGATCATCAGCAGAAAGGCAATACAGATATAGTTGCTGGCCGGCGAAAGCAGCGCTTTAAATTTCGGCAGGCGTCCTTTGCGACGCATCGCCGCGCGGAATTTAAGATGCGCCAGGCAAATCATGATCCAGTTCAGCAGCAGCGTCGCCACCACCAGCGCCATCAGCAGGCCGAAGGCTTGTTTTGGCAGCAGGTAGTTGATCAGCACGACCAGCGAGGTAATCACCGCGGAGAGCAGCAGCGAATTGACCGGCACGCCGCGACGGCTGACGCGGGTGAGGAATTTCGGCGCGTTGCCCTGAACCGACAAGCCAAACAGCATCCGGCTGTTGGAATACACCCCGCTGTTATAGACCGACAGCGACGCCACCAGAATCACCATATTCAGCGCGGAGGCCACCAGGTTACTGTCGAGATCGTGAAAAATCATCACAAACGGGCTGCTGCTGGATTTGATATCCATCCACGGATAGAGCGCCAGCAGGACCACCAGCGAGCCGATATAGAAAAGCAGAATGCGATAAACCACCTGATTGACCGCTTTAGGAATCGATTTCTCCGGATCGCGCGCTTCCGCTGCCGTAATGCCGATCAGTTCAAGGCCGCCAAAGGAGAACATGATCACCGCCAGCGACAGAATAAGACCATGCCAGCCGGTCGCCAGAAAGCCGCCGTGGACCCACAGGTTGCTCAGCGTCGCGCGCTCGCCGCCATGGCCGGAGACCAGCATCCAGATGCCGAAACCAATCATGCCAATAATGGCGAGCACTTTGATCAGCGCAAACCAGAACTCGGTTTCGCCATAAAGACGCACGTTAACCAGGTTAATCGCATTGATCACAATGAAGAAAGCCGCCGCCCAAATCCAGGTCGGGACATCCGGGAGCCAGTACTGCATGTAGATGCCAGCCGCCGTCAGTTCCGCCATGCCGACCAGCACGAACATGACCCAGTAGTTCCAGCCGGAGAGGAAGCCGGCAAACGGTCCCCAGTATTTGTAAGCAAAGTGGGCGAAGGAGCCGGAGACCGGTTCTTCGACCACCATCTCGCCAAGCTGGCGCATAATGAGGAAAGCGATGATCCCGGCGATAGCGTATCCCAGCACCACCGCCGGGCCTGCCATCTGGATCGCCGGGCCGATGCCGAGGAACAGCCCCGTACCGATAGCGCCGCCCAGCGCGATCAACTGAATATGTCGGTTTTGTAAACCCCGGTGTAATGCTGGATTATTTTCTGAAGACGCATCCGCAGAGTGTCCGGATGCCAGTGACGCGTTTTTCACGCCCTACCCCTGTGCTATTTGTAATAAGGGGCACCTTTTAACACTTATAGATGTCACACTTCAAGTTATGCGGCGAGAACGGGCTTCCCTGCCCGCCTTACGAGGTGCTCTTATAATCAGAAGTCGTAGCTCATGGAAACTTTGACCGTGCGCGGTTCACCTTCAAAGATGTAGGTGCCGTTATCTTCAACGCCCGACCAGTATTTCTCGTTGGTAACGTTATCCACGCCGACACGCACTACCATGTCGTTCTTCTCCTGATTCAGGTGCATACGGTAACGCACGCCCAGATCCAGGGTGGTGTAGTCGTCCAGTTTTTTGGTATTCGCCGAATCTGCATACTGCGAACCGGAGTGGTTCACTCGCGCGGTTGCCGTCAGACCGTCCACCGGTTTGATGTCATATTCCGCCCCAAGCACCATGTAGAAGCGCGGTACGCCAATCGCATCTTTACCGTTATTGGCACCGTCTTTGGTTTTGGTCATTTCCGGATCCAGCCAGACGGTGCTGCCGTTCAGACGCAGCCCCAGCGTCGGCTCGCCAAACACGTTCAGCTCAACGCCACGGTTACGCTGCTCGCCATCCAGCGCGTAGACGCCGGTTAAACTGTCCTGAAGCGCAGACGGTTTTTTGATTTCAAACAGCGATAGCGAGCCGCCGACGCGGTCGAAATCCACTTTCACGCCGACTTCGTTCTGTTTGGAGTGCGCGATACCGGTACTCTTACCGTAGTTGGTAGCCGATCTCGGTGCCACGGTACCAGGCTGCAACGCTTCGGTATGGTTAGCATACAGGGAGAGCTCTTCCCACGGCTTGTAGACCACGCCGTAGGTCGGCATCCAGCGGCTTTCGGTGTAGCGGCTGGTGGTATCTTCCGCGCCCGTGGCGTTACTGTAGTTACGCACCACCACTTTCTGATGACGCGCGCCAACCGTGAACAGCAGTTGATCGTCCAGTACGCCAAGGGTATCGCTTAACAGCCAGCCCTGAGTACGGTTACGGGTGGTGGTCAGCGGATCGGAGTAGTTACCGCCGAAGATCGCGTTGTCAGGAATTGGCACCGCATGATTATCATAGATATTGGTGGTCGGGTTAACCGACGACATTGTCCATGCGGTTTTATCTTTTTCGATTTGTGCCGAGTAACCAACGTTCACTTTATGCGAGACAAAGCCGGTGTCGAAATCACCGCGCAGGCCGCCCATTCCGCTCCAGGCGTCGGTAATACGGTTAGTATCCAGACGACCGGCGGTGGCATCGCCGTTGGCGTTTAGCAGTTTTGGCCCGCTGTAAACGCCGGTTTCATGCGCGTGCTGCATGCCGAGTGCCGCATAAGCGGTCCAGTTGTCGGTCAGATCGTATTCGCTTTTCGCCATGCCGAATTCGTTTTCGATATCGCTGAAGGCCCATTTCTGACTGTAGTTTTTGGTCGGATCCGGCACGCGGGGGATAAAATCGACGCCGCTGATGTTCAGGCCCGTCTCACCGCCGTGGAAGGTTTTTTTCTGGTAGCCAAAGTCCAGCGAGGAGCGCAGGCGGTCGCCACGGTAATCAAGGCCAATGGCGGCCAGCGTAGTACGGTGTTTATCATCTTCTACCGCGGTTTCGCCTTCACGATGCACCAGGTTTACGCGCGCGCCAAACTGGTTGTTATCGCCAAAACGACGTCCGGCGTCTACCGTACCGCCGACCTGAGAGTCAGAGGTGTAGTCTACGCCCACCGTGGCGTTTGGCGTATCCTGCGCGCGTTTCGGTTCGAGGTTGATCATCCCACCAACGCCGCTGCTCGCCGCGCCGTTGACCAGCGCATTCGCGCCTTTGAAGACTTCGATGCGCTCCAGCATCTGCGTATCCATCACCTGACGCGGCACCACGCCCGGCAGGCCGCCGAAGGTCATGTCGTCGCCGTCCAGCTTAAAGCCGCGAATGCGGTAGGTTTCGGCATAGTTCCCGTAACCCTGTACGGCCTGCACGCCTGCGTCATTGTTGACGACATCGGCAATGGTTTTCGCCTGCTGATCCTGAACCAGCTTCGAGGTGTAGCCGATGACGTTAAACGGCACATCCATCGCCTTCTGTTCGCCGAGCATCCCCATTCGTCCGCCGTGGGCAATCTGTCCGTCCAGGTAGGCAGGGACCAGATCGTTGCCGCCCGGCGTGAAATCCGCCTCCGGCGTCGCCTGGACCACAATGGTGTCTTCTTTGGTTTTGCTGTCGTCCGCAGTGGCGGCCCAGACGGTATGGCTTGCCGCACCGATGGCCAGCGCCAGCAGCGTTTTACGCAGCGGGAATGAAACGTTGGTGTTGTGCATAATTCACTCGAAAAAAGGGTAAAGTGAAAAAAAGGCCCGTCTCCGGGCCGGATATTTATTTAGTCAAATCAATGCGGACGACGCTATCCGGTCCGCTGGTCGAATGATCTTTGTTGAACTTCTGCTTCACGGTCACGAACAGCGTCTGGCCGTCGGCAGAGAGTTCCAGGCTGTTCGGGTTAGGTGGCAGATCCCACGACTGCTTCACGGCGTAAGAGGTGCCGTCCAGGCTGACAACTTTGCCGCCGTCGCGACGGGAGACGTAGATCTCGTTCCGTTTGGCGTTGTATTTCACCGACAGCGAGTCGCCGATATCAAGCTGCTTAAGCACGTCACCGCTGCGGATATCCAGCACCAGCGTGGTTTTGGCTTTTGAGTTGTCGGTAACGAACAGACGGCCGGTTTCGCTGTCTTCTGCGATGTTCAGCAGCAGCGCCGGTTTATCACCCAGCGGTTTCCAGCGGTGTTCAATACGATTGGTGCGCGGATTGATCACCAGAATTTCGCCGCCGCCATTGGCCGCATACAGGCGATCGGTTTTTGCGGAGTAATGCAGACCGGTCATCCATTTACCGGTATTTTTAATGCGGGTTTTCAGCTTCAGCGTTTTCGCATCAACGACCCAGATGATGGCCGGATCGGCAACCGCGCCGATATACAGCGTGTCGTTATGCAGCAGGATCTGGCGCGCGCCGTAAGGGAAGCCTTCGTCGTTACGCTCCGGGAACAGAATGCGGTTTTTGACTTTGCCGTCGGCGGTGTTGATGGCGCTGACGCCGCCGTCCAGAGAGTTGGTGACATACAGGGTTTGTCCGTCATCAGACAGTGCGAGGGCAAAGTTTTTCAGATCGGTATGGCTGGCCCCGATGGTTTTCAGCGTGCGCGGGTCAAGTTTGTAGATCACCCCACCCTGTACATCCTTGAAGCCTTCAGAACTGGCAACGTACAGCGCATCCCCTTTCGGGCTGAGCGCCATTTCATACAGGCCATCCGCCAGATCGCGTTTTTGTACATTCGCAGGCAGCGCAGCGACAGTGGTTTTCTGGGGTTCAGCGGCAGGTTTGGTCGCGGTGGATTGTTGCGCCGTGCAGCCGCTCAGCGCGACGGTCATCAGCAGCGCAAGGGCGGAGATTTTCATTTTCATCAGGGAAGTCCTTCACCTTCAAAATAGCAAAAACGTGGAGGCATCCCGGATTATGATTTTACGTTCCGGTCATTCTTACGCGCGCTCCACCGTGTGCCTCAGTGTTTCCCTGTGAAAGCGTTCACTGTCGTGCAGGTAGATCCTGTTGCGCCTGCGAATAACAAAGAGAATGAGAACTATACTCATTCTCTTTGTATTATCAAGTCTAAATGTTACAAGGATTAACGATGGGAAACAGAGTGCGGGGGGAAAAGCGAGTCAGAAAAGGCTAGCCCGGCAGCTAACTGCCGCCGGGGGAAGGATTTTATTTACCGCCTTCGGCGATAACGGTCAGTTTGCTGTCGGTGGCTTTTTCTTCTTTTAACGTCTCTTCAAGCAGCTTCGCCGCCTCGTTATAGCCCAGTTTGAGCGCCAGCGTTCTCAGCGTCCCGTAAGAGGCAATTTCGTAGTGTTCGACCTTCTGCGCCGCCCCGATCAGCCCGGCGTCACGAAGCTCGCCCGCCTCAACGGATTCGATAATTTCCTGCGCTTCTTCTGCCAGCCCTTCGAGAGCATGACATTTCATGCGCTTGATACGCACGCCTTCCGTCACGTCCACCAGTTGATCGAGTCTTTCGATCTGCCCCTGAGTTTCCTCAAGGTGCGCTTCAAAGGCAGCCACTAATTTTGGCGAGGTGGCCGCTCTGGCCATTTTTGGTAATGCTTTGGTAATTTGTTTCTCGGCGCTGTAAATATCTGATAATTCATGAATGAATAGATCGTTCAGGCTCTTTACCGTTGGCATAATTATAACCTCGTCGTAAAATAAGAAATAAATAAAGTGGCACCACTGACAAATATCAAGGTGCCATTACTATCACGTTATTATAGCCAGTTAATCACTACAGCAGTGTCGCTACATACAAACCGTAACGGACTGAATTGATTAAGGTGCTATAAAAATAGAGTTATGAGGATGAACGACCGCCACTATGGCTGTTCTTGCCACCTTTCTTGCCCGCTTCAGACGCGCGCTGTGGGTCGTTTTTGAAGTTGCCACCGCTCTGCTGGCCGCCTTTACGTCCGGCTTCAGCTGCACGGTTTTTATCTTCTGCGAAATTACCTGAACCGCCACGATGTTGAGTCATAACAATTACCTCATTACATGTTTATGGTTAATAAATCAGGGCCTGCGCCCTTGCTAAGCAGAGTTAATACTAGTCGCTGCGCCCAGCTTCGCAAGTCGCCAAAAACCGCTATATCTCTCAGAGCAATCTTATATTGACCACTATAATGCAAGCCCGACAATGGCATAAACGAAGCGGCAGAATAATATTCTTACCAATAATTTTCTTATTATTTATGGCATAAAAAGCAATGCAAAATGTAAACGATTAGCGATCGACCCTTTTTCACTTGTGGTGTTTAAACCATGAATAAAACAGTAAGGTTTCAAACACATGGCCGGTTTGTAACTATACTCTACCCCATGTTAAACATGGCATTTACAGGATGTACTTATGAGATTCAAGGGTCTGACCAAAGGCTTTTTCATACTGATACTTATCATCGTCACTTGGGCATTTTTTGATGTCCTCTCCCCCTATTACTCAGCGATACTCTGGGCCGCCATTCTGGCGATCATCTTCTATCCGCTCAAAAGCAAACTGCGCGAGAAGCTGGGCGAGCGCAACGTGCTGGCATCGCTGCTTACGCTATTAATCATATGCCTGATCGTATTCACGCCGCTGGCAGTGATCCTCTCGTCGCTGGCGTTTGAAATCAATCTGGTTTACAGCAAGTTGCAGCAGCATAACACCGAGTTTCCGGTAGTCATCGCCAGAGTGCTTGAGCATCTTCCCGCCTGGGCGCAGCATTTCCTTGCCGAGCATGATCTGGATAACGCCACCGACATCCAACAGAAACTTTCCGGCGTGGCTCTGAGAGGCGGACAGTATTTAGCGGGCAGCGCGTTTTTGATTGGTAAGGGAACGTTTGGCTTTACTATCAGCTTCGGCATTATGCTGTATCTGCTCTTTTTCCTGCTGAAAGACGGGCCGTATCTGGTACGCGTGACGCTGGAGGCGCTGCCGCTGTCGAAGTATATGAAGCATCACCTGTTTGCTAAATTCGCTGCCGTCTCTCGGGCCACCGTGAAAGGAACGGTCGTAGTGGCCATTGTTCAGGGCGTACTTGGCGGGCTGGCGTTTTATATCGCGGGTCTCGACGGCAGCATTCTCTGGGGCGCGCTGATGGCATTCCTGTCGCTGGTTCCAGCGGTAGGGTCGGCGATCATCTGGGTACCTGCGACCATCTATCTGTTCGCCACCGGACAGCTGTGGCAGGGCTTCTTTATGATTGGCTTCTTTGTGGTGATCGTCGGGCTGGCGGATAACATCCTGCGCCCGATTCTGGTCGGTAAAGACACCCGCATGCCGGACTATCTGATCCTGATCACCACTTTAGGCGGGCTGGAAGTGTATGGCATTAACGGCTTTGTGATCGGCCCGCTGATCGCCGCGCTGTTTATCGCCTGCTGGAACCTGCTCTCCGGGCGCGATCATCCGGGCAACGCCGATGAAATCGATGAGATTGTGATTGAGGAGGGGCTGAATCACCCCGATGCTGAGGAGAAATAGCAGTCTGCCAGGCTAGTCGATAAAAAAGAAAACGCCACCCGGTGGTGGCGTTTCGTTTATTAAGAGAATTCTGTCTCTTGCTGCTAAAAACATTTCACCCTGCTGTATTTGTTACTGATTCATATATAGTCAGCCGTTGTACTGAACAATATAAAACACATGCAGTTACATTTGAGACAATAAACAGATTATTTTGAAATATCTCTTCGTCCCCTTTTCCTCTTCGAAATAAATTATCCCTTGCGAAGCTGGCAACACCAACTACAGTTAATTCCGTGGCAGCATTTTAGTTTCTTAAATCTGCCTTATATCACTTTTAAATGCTAACGTGGAGGTTCAAATGGCCGAACATCGTGGTGGTTCAGGTAACTTCGCAGAAGACCGTGAAAAGGCTTCTGAAGCAGGTAAGAAAGGTGGTCAGCAGAGCGGTGGTAAGAGCGGCGGTAATTTCGCTAACGATCGCGAGAAAGCCTCCGAAGCTGGCAAAAAAGGCGGTCAGCAAAGCCATGGCGGCGGACGCAAGTAAGACCTGGCTTGATTACGATTAATACGTAAGCTAATGAGGCGATCTACGGATTTCATCATCTGTAGATTGCTTCCATAATGAGGATGAATATAAACAGAAGAAATCTGTTTTTATTCACCTCATTTCTTTAGCCTGCCGCATGCCGACATTATTACCCTAATCGTTCTGCGACAGGACGGCTTTACTTAAAAGGTAAGTCTTCTTATTTAGCATATTATTTTAGCCGTGCTTTTTTTCTTCACGCGATAAAGCGCGCGGCCCTGTTGACGATTTAAATAGATTTCATGAGGATTAAAAATGAATAAAACAGAACATTATCACGACTGGCTACGCGACGCTCATGCAATGGAAAAACAAGCGGAATCGATGCTTGAAGCAATGGCAGGACGTATTGATAACTACCCTGATCTCAAAGCACGTATTGAGCAGCATCTTTCTGAGACAAAACATCAGATTGCCCTGCTGGAAAGCGTTTTCGATCGAAACGATATTTCCCGTTCGGTAGTAAAAGATTCCATGAGCAAGATGGCGGCTTTCGGCCAGTCGGTCGGCGGCATGTTTACGCCTGATGAAATCGTTAAGGGCGCGATCAGCAGCTATGTTTTCGAGCAGTTTGAAATTGCCTGCTACACCTCGCTCATTGCCGCCGCTGAACAGGCTGGCGACGCCGAAGGCGTAGAGATCTTTAAAACCATTCTGGCCGAAGAAGAAGCGATGGCGAAATGGGCGCTTGAGCACCTCCCCAATGTTACCCAACAATTTCTTCTGCGTTCAGAAACGCCCGGCGTAGAAGCTAAAAAATAATAATCTTTTAATTTATTTCGTGCCTGTTGCGCGAAGGAGTGAGTATGTTTCGTCATGTGAAGCAATTGCAATATACCGTACGTGTAAGCGAGCCGAATCCGGGGCTGGCGAACCTTTTACTCGAACAGTTTGGCGGCCCGCAGGGCGAACTGGCGGCAGCATGTCGTTATTTCACCCAGGGGTTGAGCGATGACGATGTCGGTCGTAAAGAAATGCTGATGGATATCGCGACTGAGGAGTTAAGCCATCTGGAAATCATTGGCTCCATGGTCGGTATGCTTAATAAAGGCGCTAAAGGCGATTTGGCCGAAGGCGTAGAGAGTGAAGCGGATCTTTACCGCTCGCTGACCAGCAATGGCAACGACAGCCATATCACCTCCCTGCTCTATGGCGGCGGGCCAGCGCTGACCAATTCCGCGGGCGTTCCGTGGACCGCAGCCTATATTGACACTATCGGCGAGGTGACCGCGGATTTGCGCTCTAACATCGCCGCAGAAGCGCGTGCCAAAATTATCTATGAACGTTTAATCAACGTCACCGACGATCCCGGCGTTAAAGATGCGCTTGGCTTCCTGATGACGCGTGAAGCCGCGCATATGCTCTCTTTTGAGAAAGCGCTTTATTCCATTCGTAACAACTTCCCGCCTGGTAAACTGCCGCCTATCGAGCAATACAGCAATGTGTATTACAACATGTCTGAAGGCGACGATCCGCGCGGAAGCTGGAATAGCGACGAAAACTTTGAATATGTAGCCGATCCGCAACCGGCTGTCGATGGAGGCGATGGTACAGCGACCGTCACCCTGTCCGTCGAACAGCTGGCGCTGGTGAAAGCCATGACGCAACGGACGCAATCCGCGCCCGATGTAGAGCCGATCACCGGCGTTGAATTAGGTTCTGGTGAGCCGAAAGAGAAATAACGCTTAACGCTGGCGCGACGACAATATTCGGCGTCGCGCCAGTAGTACGTCACTCTCCCGCATTAGTCATGAAAACGCCGCCAGGCCTCCATAAACGCCTGCGCCTGCGTTCTGGTCTGCTCGATCGATTGTCCGGCGCGATACAGATCGCTGCCCAGCCCTGCCCCCGCGCATCCCGCCGCTAACCATTGGCCCAAATTATTCGGCGTGACGCCGCCTACCGCGAATACCGGAACGTCTGCGGGCAAAACCGCCTTCAGCGCCTTAATGTAATCAGGTCCAAAATTTGCCGCCGGGAATATTTTCAGCACCTGCGCGCCGTGCTCAAGAGCGGTGAAGGCCTCGGTGGCGGTGGCGCAGCCTGCGCACACCATCATGTCGCGCTCTCTGCCGCGGCGAATGACGGCGGGGTTGGTGTTGGGCGTCACGATCATCTTCCCTCCGAGCGACGCCAGCTCATCGACCTGGTCCACATGCAGTACCGTACCCGCACCAAATAAACCCTGCCCGGAAAAGCGTTTTACCAGGCTGGCGACGCTTTGCTGCCAGCGCGGAGAATTAGTGGGAATTTCAATCGCGGTGAATCCCGCGTTCAGCAGGACGTCTGTGTGACTCAGCGCCTCTTCAGGGGTTATCCCACGCAAAATCGCGATCGGTGAAATATCAAATGACCCGTTCATTAATCATGCTCCTGATGCCCTGTAGAAAGGCAGTTTCGCCGGAAATAATGTCTGCCTGAATACCGATGAGCTCCAGCGCCGTCTGGTAGCGTAACGCCAGTTGTTCGCCGCCAACAATGACAATTCGCCGTTCGGCAAATGAAGCGTAAAGGCGCGTCATTTGCGCTACTTCCGCGCCGATTAGCAGCCCTGACAGCCGCTCGCTCACCGCATCCTGCGCCAGTTTTCCCAGCACCCAGGCCGCGCGTGTTTCAAATAAACGCGCTAATATTTCCCCGTCCAGAAGCCCGCATTCAAGGCCGTGAATAAACGCCTCGCGATTGGCGATCTGCGGCGGCAGCGCATTGCCAATCAGCGAATGCGTCATAAGCAGATGATGCAGCTCTCCCGTCATTACCGTTTTGAAACGCGTCAGGAAGCCGTTATCGACCTCTGCCCATTTGCAGTGGGTGCCGGGCAGGATATAGAGCGACGCCGGGGCCAGTTGCCATGCGCCCAGCAGTTGCGTCTCTTCGCCGCGCATAATATTCACGTCGCGCCCATCGACGATATTAACGCCGGGAACAATCCAGGTGGCATCGTCCACCGGATAAAGCTGCCTGCCGAGGTCGTTGAGCATGACCGGGCAAGGCAAATAGGGCACGTTCTGCCAGCCCTGTTGGCTGCCAATCATTCCCGCCATGACCACTGGCGTGGATGACGTCCGCCAGCCATCGGTAATGGCATGCAGGATCTCGCGCGGATGACGCCCCGCCAGCCGCGTGATCCCCGCCTCCTGCTGACGGCTATTGACGCAGATACCCTGGCTGAAATGCCAGGCGCGTAGCTGCGTCGATCCCCAGTCAATCGCAATAAAATTTTCGGTCATGAGTGCTGACTGCTCCTGATAAAAGGCGTTTCATGAAAAAGCAGCGAAACGCCTTTCGGATTTACGGTTTAAAAAACGCCAGCGCGTCGCGGTTGATGTCGATACCTAATCCTGGTGCAGTCGGAATTTGCACTACACCACGATGATGGGTAATCGGGCTTTGTAAAATGGCCTGACGAATTGGGTGCTCGGTCTGGTCAAATTCGAGCAGTGGCTGTGCCGGCGTGAGGGAGACCGGGGTATGGGTCGGCACCAGCGCCATCCACTGTAACGATGCGGCAATCCCAACACCGCTGCCCCAGACGTGCGGATTGGTGCGAATGCCAAACGCCTGCGCCATGTCGGCGATCTTTTTACATTCGCTGAGTCCGCCCGCGGCGCAGATATCAGGCTGGAGAATATCCATCGCCTGCGCGCTAATTACGTTCTTAAACCCGTAGCGGGTAAATTCGCACTCCCCACCGGCGATGGGGATCGAGGTTGCCGCTTTGACCCTGCGATAGCCATCGAGATCTTCCGGCGGCACCGGCTCCTCAAACCAGGCAATGTCCAGCGGCTCGATTTTGCGCGCCAGGGCGATAGCGGCAACCGCATCGTAGGCGTGATTAGCATCGACCATCAGCGCCACATCATCACCGATAGTCTCGCGAATGATGCGGGTGATGCGATAATCTTCCTCCACGCCAAAGCCCACCTTCAGCTTCATCGCCCGGAAACCCTGTTCAACGTAGCTGGCCGCTTCTTCCGCAAGATAGTCCGCCGCGTTACCGCCGTCGCGACGGTAAAGGCCGGTTGCGTATGCCTGCACTTCGCTACGCAGTTGCCCGCCCAATAAGGTATACGCCGGGACGTCAAAATATTTACCGCGAATATCCCACAAAGCGATATCAATGCCGCTGAGTCCTTCGATGAGCAATCCTTTTTGCCCGTGATCGCGCAGGCGGGCATAGAGATCCTGCCAGATAAACTCGCTGTTCAGCGGATCGCTGCCGATAATCATGCTGCCCAGTTCGTCGACCACCGCTTTGGTGATCCGCGCCGGGCCGTAGCATTCTCCCCAGCCGCAAATCCCCTCGTCGGTTTCAATTTCGACCAGCATGGCGGTACGCGTGTCGTAGCGGGCGCGTGAGTAAGAAAAGGGTTCCTTTAATTTTGCTGACAGCAGATGCGTCTTTACCGCAGTAATTTTCATGGTGTCCTCATACGCCTGAGTTCGGTGACAAAATCATATCGTGCATAACGCGCCCATCCAGGGTGTCCAGCGGTAAGCCGAGCAGATGGGCAATGGTCGCCGCCGGGGCGGTCATGGTGTGTGGCCCCAGCGTTTTACGGTTGCGGTAATAGCCCTGACGAACGCCTGTGCCGTACATCAGCAGCGCGCCGTAATTGTTGGAGAGCGTGGTTTCGGCGGTCGGTTTTTGCGGTCCGTGGTTTGCCCCCGGCACCTCAACCGGACAGATATCCTCTTTGCCCTGGCTGACGCCCCAGACAAAGCCGCTGTTATAGGCGAAGACGATATCGCCCGCGCACTCACCCCAGAAACCAATCCCCACCGCATCGTCTTTCAGCAGCGCCAGGCTCACGGCGTTACGCGTGACGCCGTTGTCGTCAACCTGCCAGTTGCCCAGCGCCAGCAAGGTGCGGGCGCATACCGCGTCGTAGTCCTGTTCGCTGACGATGCCTGACGCTTCTCGTCCGGCGAGGTTAACGAAGATCTCCAGACCGCCACGTTCATCTTTCAGATAGACCTGGCTTTGCGCCATGTCCGGCAGGCCATCCTCGTTGAGCGTCACCAGCTGATGTTTTTCCAGATAGCGGTAGATATCGCACATATAGCTGTTGGGGACCGCGCCGTGATCGGAAGCCAGCATCAGCACGGTGTCGTCATCCATCTCCTGCATCAGTTTGCCGATCGAGCGGTCCAGCACCTGATAGCACTGGCGCATCACGTCATCATAGCTCTCCGCCTGGGCCGGATCGTAGAATGGCGAGGCCGGGTCGCACTGGCCGAGGCAGTTATGATGGGATTCATCCACCAGACGGTGAACGGTCGCCCACAAGGAATAATTCTGCCGCTGGGTCAGCTCCAACGCGCTGTTGACCAGCCACAGCGACTGCTCTTCCGCCTCCTGAAGCGTGGCCTGCAAATACGCCTCCTGCGGCGATGCCTTCACCACCCATTTACTGTAAAACGGCGCAGGGGTATTCAAGAGATCGCCAGCCTGCGAATTTGCCAACAGTCGCTGACGGTGCGTTACCTGGCTTTGCAGGATTTCGACATCATCATTTGCCGGATCGAACGCGCCGATATAAAAGCGCACCTGGCAGGCGGTACCTGCCGCGTCGAAGGTGATCCACTCGCTCCAGCTCTGCGGCTCCAGTGCCAGGGCACGTCCGGCCAGTTGCAGTAACGGTTTGCTCTCCTGTGTGGTTAGCGTAGCCGTCAGCGATTCGCCCTGATTACCCGTCATGGTAAACTGATAGCCTTCCGCCGTTTTACTCAGCGGTTGCCACGCGCCTTTGTCGTGGTAGGCCAGCGCGGAGTTAGGCGGCCAGCCGAGTTTTTGCTGTTTTACCTGCTTATCGCCGGTCCGCGCCGCGTAATGGGTGGTGTAGCCCATAGGTTTAAAGATTTCCGCCGGCCAGGCTTCACTGCGGCCCCAGTAGGGCGCATAGCTGAAATGCGCTTTATCAGCGTTGATGCTTTCCGGAAAATGCACCAGCGCCGCGCGGAGATCCCGTTTGCTCATCTGCTCCAGCAAATTCCCGGTACGCGCATTGTCCTGCGGCATCCCCTGCCCGATCCATGAGGTGCCTACAGCCTGCCCGCTCAGGAAGGTCACGAAGTTGATGTCGCCCCAGGCGGAGATAAACGGCAGCAGTTCAGTCGCTGCCCCCTGTTTCAGCATGCGTGCAATATGCGGCAAAGCGCCTTCCCCGGCGTAACGTTGCAGCAGGGGCATCGATAACCCGTCTACCCCGAAAAGAATAACTTTTTTCATTACTGACTCCTTCGTCGTTGTCGCTGTTATTTCAACTGACCTGGCCGTGACTGGTTTATTGCCTTTTGATAGTCAATTTTGTTTTCAATCAAACTCTGTAACAGGCTTTCCAGGCTGCTACGGATATGCTTGCGCATGACATTTTCTGCCAGTTCGCCATCGCGGGCTTTTAAGGCAAAAAATATCTCCCGGTGTTCAATCCACGACTGGTATTTTCGGCCCGGCAGACTGCTGGTGATTAAATGGAACATTTGCAGTCGTTCAAGGTGAATACACATCACTTCATTAATTAAATCATTACCGGAAAATCGGAATATCAGGTTATGAATAGAATCCCCCGGATCGTCGACCGACTCTTCATCTTCCTCCAGCAGGACCTGCAATGAATCAAGGTACTGCTCCATGTTGACCAGTTCATCGTCACTGATCCGCTCTGCCGCATGGCGTGCGGAGATCCCCTCCAGCGCTTCACGGATCACATACAGTTCTTTGATATCCGTGAGTTTTATGTCGCTCACAAACCAGCCTTTACGCGGTGCCAGCTCAACAAAATGCTCCTGCTGGAGTCGATACAATGCTTCCCGGATCGGCGTCCTGCTCATTTGTAGCCGCTCAATAAGCCACATTTCCGTAATCGACGCGCCGGGCTTAAGATGCAGGTTGAGGATCATCGTTTTAATTTCGTCATACGCGACCAGACTCAACGATCTTTTAGTATCAGGTGTATCAGCTATTACCATAATGGACATCCACCTTTATGCTACCGGGTTTATTTGAGAACCAGACGCTGAATTTTTCCTACCATAAATAAATAGAAGAAAATAACCATCACAGCATGAGAAATGACAAACCAGAGCACCGCATGGAACGATCCGGTGATATCCAGGATGTAGCCGGTAATGATTGGCGTGGTAATACTTGAGGCATTACTAAAGGTATTTAACATGCTGCCAGATAAGCCAGCGATTTCACGCGGCGCGGTATCGGTATTAATCGTCCAGCCCATACCGCCGATGCCTTTTCCGAGGAAGGACATCGCCATAATCGCGATCACCGCCGTTTCTGAATCGGTGTAATTACACAGCACCATCACACAGCACAGCATCATCCCGCTAATGATGGGGATCTTACGTGCTACCGAAACGGAAACGCCTTTTTTGATCAGAAAATCGGAGAAGAAACCGCCGAGCAATCCCCCCAGGAATCCGCATATCGCCGGAATGGCCGCCACCATGCCCGCCTTCATAATGGACATGTTTTTTTCCTGCACCAGATAGATGGGGAACCAGGTGATAAAGAAGAAGCCAATGGCGTTCAGGCAATACTGCGCCAGGTAGGTCCCGAGCATCATGCGGCTGCTGAGGAGTTGTTTAAGATAGCGTAACTTTGGCCCTTCCGGCGCTTGCTGTGCGGCCTTATTTTCATCCAGTGAAATGAGCGCGCCGCCAGCAGAGATATACTCAATTTCCGCGTCGTTCACCTGCGGATGTTCTTTCGGACTTTTCACGATCTTACGGAACAGCGGCAGGAAGGCGATCCCCAGTAAACCGAGCACCGTAAAGACCGAGTGCCAGCCCCAGGTATGGGCCAGCCAGCCCATTAACGGTGCAAAAAACACCGTCGAGCCGTACTGCGCCGAGTTGAAAATCGCCGCCGCCGTGCCGCGCTCAGAGGCCGGGAACCACGAGGCGACAATGCGGCTATTTGCCGGGAAGGACGGCGCTTCCGAAGTGCCGACCATAAAGCGCATGGCGAAAATAAATGCCACCGCCGTCGCGCCAGTCACAAAGCCTGCCAGACCGGTCATTAAGGTAAACAGCGACCAGAAGAAAATGCTCAGGCTATAGATAAGTCGCGAGCCGAATTTATCCAGCAGCCAGCCGCCGGGCAACTGGAACATAACGTACGCCCAGCCGAAAGCGGAGAAGATAATCCCCATATCCACCGGGCTGAGGCCAAGATCTTTGGCCATTTGCGGACCGGCCAGCGAAATGGACGAACGGTCGGCATAGTTGATGAGCGTCATAAAAAACAGCATGGCGACCACCAGCCAGCGCACATTTGTTCTTTTGGTGCCGGTTTCGCTTTGTACAGCAATAGGTTTTGAATTTTCCAGTTGCATTGCAGCTGACCTCATTAATTATCAGTATAAAGACTATGATTTTTATATGTATTTACAGCGTGATAAATCGGTAATGTGAAACGGTGTTGGCGACACAACAAATACACGTACTTTTACAGCGTGAATCGGGAAAATAGCTAAAAACGAATTGTATACAATACATATACAATAGGAGGAAATATCCGCAGGCGTCTATCGCGATAAAATGGTTTTATGAGGATGGTCACATTACAGGATTTAAAATAAAATAAGACCCCTCTAAATTTAATGCATAACCCTTTGTTTTATATGAAAACCTAATTTATCAAATACAATATGCTTAATTTCTTAAGCAATACCAAAATAATGATTTACCTGTTTTAAGATAAATACCAATTGTTCTGAATTAAGAACAATTCATTTGGCAATAAAGACTATTATTTCAGGATCGGGGCCAACGTTTTTCGACTACTTCGACCTTTAAGTATGTTGTAACTAATTAGGATATTAAAGGCGAAACGACAGACAAGGGAAGCGGAGCGAAGAACAGGAATAAGTATATTCCTCGGGCCATCACGCTAGCGTGACAACCCGACGACGCGTAACGCCCTTTAATCGCGCAGAACGGATTCGACCAGCACGAACGTTTCGAAAATTAATTCCATCTCTTCGCTGAACGTTCCTTCCCGCGTAAAAAATTCCTGATGCTCTTTGCGCCAGTATTGCAGGCTCTTATCACCCTCACCCTCTGCGGCGGCATCTTGCGCGGTGACCTCATTAAAGCGGATCATTTTCAGGCTGGTGGTTCTGATCACACAGGCCGGATTTTCACGCCCATCCAGCACGATATGATAGTCTCCCGGTGAGACCGTCTCATCACCCTGCTGCCAGGCGGCTAACGAACCACAGCTGGCTTGTTTATCGCCGGCAATCACTAACTGTGCCAGTTCGTCCGCCATCTCAGCGGAGTCGCCAAACGACCAGACGTGCGCCTTTGGGTAGCGGGATTTTAATTTATCAAGCGCTGAAAGCATGGTTTAGCCGTTTATGTCGGTACAGGGGTAATGACCTTACCACAGCCATTCAGCAAGATAACGGCGCTTTGCCTGCCAAATATAGTGGGCATTGATAACCGGGACTGGCGATATCATCTTAAAAAAATGGGCGTTATTAGTAGTCCCCTCAGGAGAACCTATGATCGCGTTAAGGCCAATCCATAAGGACGAGTTTTCTGCTTTTCTCGACTATTTCATTCAGGATTACGCCGCTGAAATCACGGTAAATTATCGCCTCTCTGAACAGGATGCGCTGACGCAGGCCACCCGCGATGCGGAACAGAGTTTTCCGCAGGCGGAACAGACGCCGGACCAGATTGTCCTGTGTATCACCCTTCAGCAGGATGGTTCGGAACAGCATATTGGTTATTTCTGGTATAAGGCAGACACCGTGCTGAAGTCGGCGTATATCAATGATTTTTATATTTTTGAGCGCTTCAGACGTCAAGGCTACGGTAGCGCGGCCATGAAAGCGCTTGAGCAAAAATTGCGTGCGGAAGAATTTATGCAGTTGAAACTGCGGGTTGCGGAGGGTAATCAGCAGGCGAGACAGCTGTACTCAGCGAATGGGTTTTGCGTTACGGGGATAAATATGAACAAGCTTTTGTGAGTGCCTGGCTGCCTCTCTCATTCCGTTGCGGCTTTCGGGCAAGCTGGGGTATTTTTGAGACAAAATATCAGGAGAAATGGTACGCCCTACAGGATTCGAACCTGTGACCCACGACTTAGAAGGTCGTTGCTCTATCCAACTGAGCTAAGGGCGCACTGAGAAGCGGGATAGCTTCGCGGTGGGTGAAACGCGTGGAATTATACGGTCAATGCCTGCTGAGTCAATGGCTTTACAACTGGATGCTCGGTAAATAAGCGCCCCAGCTGGCCTCCCACCGCTGAAAAGTGACGAATATCAAAAACGAAGACTGACAGCACGCCGCGCTTCTGACAAAATATAACCATCCCACTTATGTATTGTGACAGATGGAATCCTCTCTCTGATGGCAGCAACGATTATTGATGGTAAAACGATTGCGCAGCAGGTGCGCTCTGAGGTTGCGGAAAAAGTGAAGGTCCGCATCGCAGCCGGAAAACGCGCGCCGGGGCTGGCCGTGGTACTGGTCGGCAGCAACCCGGCGTCGCAGATTTACGTTGGCAGTAAACGCAAAGCGTGTGAAGAGGTGGGCTTTATCTCCCGCTCATACGATCTTCCTGCGACCACCAGCGAAGCCGAGCTGCTTGAGCTGATCGATAAGCTGAACAACGATACCGCAATTGACGGTATTCTGGTGCAGCTTCCGCTGCCTGCCGGTATCGACAATGTGAAGGTGCTGGAACGCATTCGTCCGGATAAAGACGTCGATGGTTTTCACCCTTATAACGTTGGCCGCCTGTGCCAGCGCGCGCCGCGTCTGCGTCCCTGTACGCCGCGCGGGATTGTAACGCTGCTGGAGCGTTATAACATTGATACCTACGGTCTGAACGCGGTGGTCATTGGCGCGTCCAATATCGTCGGTCGCCCGATGAGTATGGAGCTGCTGCTGGCTGGCTGCACCACCACGGTGACCCACCGTTTCACCCGCAATCTGCGTCATCACGTTGAACATGCCGATCTGCTGATCGTGGCCGTCGGTAAACCCGGTTTTATTCCCGGCGAGTGGATCAAAAAAGGCGCTATCGTGATTGATGTCGGTATCAACCGTCTGGAAAACGGCAAAGTGGTCGGCGATGTGGTGTTTGAAGACGCCGTTGAACGCGCCTCATTTATCACACCGGTTCCGGGCGGCGTCGGTCCGATGACCGTTGCCACGCTGATTGAAAATACACTACAGGCTTGCGAAGAGTATCACGACGTGGAGGTCGCGTAAGATGGCTACATTCTCCTTAGGGAAACACCCGCACGTTGAACTGTGCGATCTGCTGAAGCTGGAAGGCTGGAGCGAAAGCGGCGCACAGGCGAAAATTGTCATCGCTGAAGGCCAGGTAACCGTTGATGGCGCGGTTGAAACGCGCAAGCGCTGCAAAATCGTGGCCGGTCAGACCGTCGCCTTTGACAGACAAAAAGTGACCGTTACCGCATAAGCCTTTCCTGAAAAGCCCTTAGTCATAAGGGCTCATTATCCGATCCACTTCAAAGAATTACGATTTCCTCTGACTGGCGGTGAAATTTCTGTTGCCAGTTTTACTGCGATCTCACACGATAAGTAGAACGTTCTACTAAAACGTTATACTCACATAATAAAAGATCGGGCGCGTAGTGTGCCAACACCGGGGGAAGTCAGCATGAGTCTGATATCAGGGTTTGTAAAATCGCTTTCAAAGCTCTCTATGATTGGTCGCGCATTAATGCTGCCAATTTCACTGTTGCCAGCGGCCGGCTTATTGCTGGCGTTCGGGGACAAGTTCCATCTGCCGCTGATGATGAACGCGGGCGGGGTCATTTTTGACAACCTGCCCATGCTGTTCGCTATTGGTTCGGCCGTGGGGCTGGCGTCGGAATCGGGTATCGCAGCGTTATCGGCGGCGGTCTCAGTCTTCGTCACTAACATCACTATCAGTACCATGCTGTCCATTACGCCGGAAATGGCGTCGCAGGGCGGCAAATATGCAATGGTTGTCGGCATTCCGACGCTGCAAATGGGCGTCTTCGGCGGGCTGATTTGCGGGATCCTCGCGGCGTGGTGCTATAACAAATTCCACACCATGCAGCTGCCGGAGTTTCTCGGCTTCTTCTCGGGTAAGCGTTTTGTGGCCATCGCTACCGCGTTTCTGTCGTTCATCATGGGCCTGCTGTTACCTTATATCTGGCAGCATATTCAGGCGGGGATTGATGCTCTGTCGGTCATTGTGAACGGCGATAATCAGGCAGCATCGACCTTTATTTTTGGACTTGTCGAACGTGCGCTGATCCCGCTGGGTCTGCATCACATCTGGTATCCATCATTCTGGTACTCCTTCGGCGATTACACTACCCAGGCCGGTCAGGTGATCCACGGCGACCAGACTATCTGGTTCAAAATGCTGGAAGATGGCGTGAAATCCTTTAGCAGCGATTCTTACCAGAACGCCGGTAAATTTATGCAGGGCGAGTTCCCGCTGATGCTGTTTGCCCTGCCCGCCGCCTGTCTGGCAATGTATCAGGAAGCGCATACCCGCAACAAAAAGATCGCGGCGGGTATCCTGTTCTCTGCGGGCTTAACCTGCTTTTTAACCGGCATCACCGAGCCCGTCGAATTTACCTTTATTTTTGTCGCGCCGGTGTTGTATGTGTTTAACGCCATCATGGCGGGTCTTTCGTATATGTGCATGTATTTACTCCATGCGCACATCGCAAAATCGTTCTCTGCCGGGCTTATCGACTACATCTCATTTGGTATACTGCCCTCGTTTAACGGCTATCAGACCAACTTCCTCAATGCGATTATCGTTGGGGTGCCGATGGCACTGATCTATTACTTCACCTTCCGCTTTGTGATCCGCCGCTTTGATGTTAAAACGCCGGGACGCACGGAAGTCACCGCTGATGCCAGTGCAAAAACAGACGACGAGCTGGCCTCGGAAATTATCGGTCTGATTGGCGGTGAGCAGAACATCAACTCTGTCGGTGCCTGTATTACCCGCCTGCGTCTGGAAGTGGCGAAAGGCGATATGGTCGATAAAGACGGGCTTAACGGCATAGGCGCGCGCGGTGTGGTCTACGTCGGCGATAAGGGCGTGCAGATTATTTTTGGTGCTCGCGCGCAGTTTATCGCACAAACGATGTCGTCAATGATTGGCAAATGATGATAGCCTCGCCTCCTGAGCCGTTTCAGGAGGCGAGGCATCTGATTTCAGGGAGCAGACTTGAAGAAGGTCAGTATTATTGATGTCGCACGAGAAGCGGGGGTCTCTGTTTCTACCGTTTCTCTGGTGCTGCGTCAGAAAGGGAAAATTTCCAGCGCGACGATTGAAAAAGTCCACGTCGCTATCAACAAGCTGGGCTACGTGCATAACGTGGCGGCGGCCAACCTGCGCGCGAATCGCTCGAATCTGATTGGCCTTATTCTGCGTGACTTCAGCGACAGCTACTCGATTAAAGTGATGGCCAGCATCGTACAGGAGCTGGAGAAGCAAGGGTTTATGGTGTTTCTCGGCCAGCCGCTCAACGAAGGCGAGCATCTGGAACGCTGCCTGCTCTCTTTTAAACAACAGGGTGTGGCGGGCGTTATCTATCTCTCCTCTGATACGACCTCAGCGAAACTGCCCTCTCAAATCCGCCATTGTCCGCTGCCGCTGGTGGTGGTGTCGCAGTCACTGATAGAGGAAGAGTGTAATCTGGTGATGCGCGACAACCGTCAGGCGGCCACGCTTGCCACGCGCTACCTGATTGAGCGCGGGCATCGCAGCATCGCGTATGTTGGCGGCAATGAGAACGATCGCATTCGTCATCAACGGCTGTTAGGTTTTCGCAGCGCATTGACGCAAAGCGGGATGGTCTATCGTGATGAAGCGGTTGCCGCCTGTAGCGAAGATACCCGCGCCGTCAGTAATGCCACCCGGCATTTACTGGAAAATAACAACACCATCACTGCCCTGCTCTGCCACTCGCCGGATGCTATTATCGGCTGTATTAACGGTATTCATCAGGTCGGACGCACGGTGGGTAAAGATGTGTTTCTGACGCAGCAGGTGGCGCTACTGGGGTTTGAAGATATGCTGCATGTGAATCTGACCTCGCCATCGTTTACCTATGTCTCCTCCGCCAGCGAAGAGTCGGGCCGCCAGGCCGCGACGCTGATGATCCGCAAAATCAACGAGCCGGAATTGCTTAATCAGCGCGTTACGCTCTCGGGGCAACTGGTGGTGCGCGAGTCGGCCTGAGATTTTCAGAGTGATGCCCAGCGCGCCTTCTGTACATCTCCGCCTGACAGACGTATAACGGCCTGATTATCACGTTGCGGATAAGCCGTTATGCCAACCATCATTACTCATGCCGCCGTTCCTCTGTGTCTGGGCGCTGGACTGGGGTTACGCATTATCCCGCCGCGCCTGCTGTTCGCCGGGGTGGTACTCGCCATGCTGCCGGATGCGGATGTGCTGTCTTTTCACTTCGGCATTGCGTACGGCAATATGTTCGGTCACCGCGGCTTTACCCACTCCCTGCTTTTTGCTTTTGTGGTGCCGCTGCTCTGCGTGCTGGCCGGGCGACGATGGTTTAAGGCCGGACTGGTGCGCTGCTGGCTGTTTCTCACCGTATCGCTGCTGTCGCATAGCCTGCTGGATTCGGTCACTACCGGCGGTAAAGGCGTCGGCTGGCTATGGCCGTGGTCGGATGAACGCTTTTTCGCGCCGTGGCAGGTGATTAAGGTCGCGCCGTTCGCGCTGTCACGCTATACCACGCCTTACGGACATCAGGTTATTGTGTCAGAGTTGATGTGGGTGTGGTTGCCGGGCGTGCTGCTGGCGGGGATGCTGTGGTGGTGGCGCAGACGGTAACGAGGGTTGGTGTAAGTTTGCCCTTGCGTCGAAAATGCCGGGTGGCGGCTTCGCCTTACCCGGCCTACATTATTCGTGCGCTGAAGGTAGAGTATTAACTTTTGTAGGCCGGATAAGACGCGTCAGCGTCGCCATCCGGCATTCGTTCCCCGGAGTTATTTACGACGCCAGATGGTTCCCTGCGGACCGTCTTCCAGCACGATCCCCATCTCGCTTAGACGATCGCGTGCTGCATCTGCCGCTGCCCAGTCCTTCGCTTTACGGGCGTCCAGACGCTGCTGGATCAATGCTTCAATATTCGCCACTTCACCGTCGTCAGCCTGCGCACCGCTTTGCAGGAAGGCTTCCGGATCCTGCTCAAGCAGGCCCAGTACCTTAGCCAACTTACGTAACATGGTCGCTGCGGCGTTCGCTTCCTCATTATTGCCCGTTTGTTTAGCGTTATTAATCTCTTTAGCTAAATCAAAAAGTGCTGAGTACGCTTCTGGAGTATTAAAATCATCATCCATTGCATCTTTAAAGCGGTTCTCGTAATACTCCCCGCGACTAAACGCCACATCAGTATTTGAGGTGCCGCGCAGGGCGATATACAGACGCTCCAGCGCCGAACGCGCCTGCTTGAGGTTCTCTTCGCTGTAGTTAAGCTGGCTACGATAGTGACCGGACATCAGGAAGTAGCGCACGGTTTCGGCGTCGTAGTACTTCAGCACGTCGCGCACGGTAAAGAAGTTGCCGAGCGATTTCGACATCTTCTCGCGGTCAACCATCACCATCCCGGAGTGCATCCAGTAGTTGACGTATTCGCCGTCATGGGCGCAGGTCGACTGGGCGATTTCATTTTCGTGGTGCGGGAACATGAGATCCGAGCCGCCGCCGTGAATATCAAAGTGCGACCCCAACTGCTTGCAGTTCATCGCCGAGCACTCGATATGCCAGCCCGGACGCCCTTCGCCCCACGGCGAGGTCCAGCTTGGCTCGCCCGGCTTGGACATCTTCCACAGCACGAAGTCCATCGGATTACGCTTCACATCAGCGATTTCAACGCGTGCGCCCGCCTGGAGCTGGTCCAGATCCTGACGCGACAGCTTGCCGTAATCGGCATCGGTTTCGACGGAGAACATCACATCGCCGTTATCCGCCACGTAAGCGTGGCCGCGCTGTATCAGCCGTTCAACGATCTCAATGATTTCATGGATATGCTGGGTGGCGCGCGGTTCGCTGTCCGGGCGCAGGATGTTCAGCGCGTCGAAATCCGCGTGCATCTCTTTCACCATCCGGTCAACAAGTGAAACAAAACTCTCGCCGTTTTCATTGGCACGTTTGATGATTTTGTCGTCAATATCGGTGATGTTACGCACGTATTTCAGCCTGTAACCTAAAAAACGCAGGTAGCGCGCCACCACGTCGAAGGCGACAAACGTACGGCCATGACCGATGTGACAGAGATCGTAAACGGTGATACCACACACGTACATGCCCACTTCCCCGGCATGAATAGGTTTAAATTCCTCTTTTTGGCGCGTCAGAGTATTAAAAATTTTTAACATCGAAGATTCCATGTAGTAGACGTGTGTGGATCGTAAAAGCCGTATAATACCTATAATTTGGCGATGAAGCAGCACACTTTGCGGGATGATCGAACCTCTCGCATATGCTATAACATGCCTCTGGCTGTGACCCGCTGTCGGGTCGACGCACCACTATAACGGAACAGGATGCAAAAATGGTTACATTCCACACTAATCACGGCGATATCGTAATCAAGACCTTTGATGACAAAGCGCCTGAAACAGTTAAAAACTTCCTGGACTACTGCCGCGAAGGTTTTTATAACAACACCATTTTCCACCGTGTGATCAACGGCTTTATGATTCAGGGTGGCGGTTTTGAACCCGGTATGCGTCAGAAAGAAACCAAAGAAGCGATCAAAAACGAAGCCAATAACGGTCTGAAAAACACCCGTGGCACGCTGGCGATGGCCCGTACTCAGGCTCCGCACTCTGCAACGGCTCAGTTCTTCATTAACGTGGCGGATAACGACTTCCTGAACTTCTCCGGTGAAAGCTTGCAGGGCTGGGGCTACTGTGTCTTTGCTGAAGTAGTTGAAGGCATGGACGTGGTTGAGAAAATCAAAGGCGTGTCCACTGGCCGCAGCGGCATGCATCAGGACGTGCCGAAAGAAGACGTAATCATTGAAAGCGTGGACGTTAGCGAGTAATTGGTGGCAACACTTTTTATCGCAGATCTGCACTTATGTACCGAAGAACCGGCGATCACCGCCGGTTTTCTGCGTTTTTTAGCGGGTGATGCCCGCAAGGCCGACGCGCTCTATATTCTCGGCGACCTGTTTGAGGCGTGGATTGGCGATGACGACCCGGTACCACTGCACCGCGAAATTGCCGCAGCGATTAAATCTCTGGTCGATGCTGGCGTGCCCTGCTACTTCATCCACGGCAACCGCGATTTCCTGCTCGGCAAGCGCTTCGCCTGCGAAAGCGGCATGATCCTGCTGGCGGAAGAAAACGTCCTCGAGCTATATGGCCGCAAATTGTTGATCCTGCACGGCGATACGCTGTGTACTGACGACACAGGCTATCTGGCGTTTCGGGCCAAAGTTCACCAGCCCTGGTTGCAAAAATTGTTTCTGGCCCTCCCCCTCTTCGTGCGCCAGCGGATCGCCGCGAAAATGCGTTCCAACAGCAAGGCGGCGAACTCCACCAAATCGCTGGAGATTATGGACGTCAACCCGCAGGCGGTGGTCAACGCGATGGAACGCCACCGCGTACAGTGGCTGATCCACGGTCATACTCATCGCCCCGCAGTGCATCAGCTTACGGCTAATGGCGAGCCTGCGTTTCGCGTGGTGTTAGGTGCCTGGCACAGCGAAGGATCGATGGTAAAAGTGACGCAGGATGATGTGGAGTTGATTTATTTTCCGTTCTAATTTGTGGTAGTCATCATCGGTCTATTCAGCTACGCAACCGTTTTCCTTGCCGTTTTTCCATGCTATTCTTTGTGGCCTTAGCAGTCTGTGCAGCACACCCACAGGAGTTTTCAGACGCATGTCTTCCCGCAATAACCCGGCGCGTGTCGCCATCGTGATGGGGTCCAAAAGCGACTGGGCTACCATGCAGTTCGCCGCCGAAATTTTCGACGTTCTGAACGTCCCGCACCATGTTGAAGTTGTCTCCGCTCACCGCACCCCCGATAAGCTGTTCAGCTTTGCCGAAAGCGCAGAGGAGAACGGCTATCAGGTGATTATTGCGGGCGCAGGCGGTGCGGCGCATCTGCCGGGGATGATCGCGGCAAAAACGCTGGTGCCGGTGCTGGGTGTGCCGGTTCAAAGCGTGGCGTTGAGCGGCGTCGATAGCCTTTATTCTATTGTCCAGATGCCGCGCGGCATTCCGGTGGGTACGCTGGCAATTGGTAAAGCGGGCGCGGCGAATGCGGCGCTGCTGGCGGCGCAAATTCTGGCGCAGCATGATGCTGAACTGCATCAGCGTCTGGTCGAGTGGCGTAAGACGCAGACCGACGAGGTGCTGGATAATCCGGATCCGCGGGGTGCAGCATGAAACAGGTTTGTATTCTGGGCAACGGTCAGCTTGGCCGGATGCTGCGTCAGGCAGGTGAGCCGCTGGGCATCCCGGTATGGCCGGTCGGACTGGATGCCGAACCGGAAGCAGTGCCGTTTGCGCAGAGCGTGATCACCGCTGAAATCGAACGCTGGCCGGAGACTGCCCTGACCCGCGAGCTGGCGCGTCATCCGGCGTTTGTGAATCGCGATGTGTTTCCGATTATCGCCGACCGTCTTACGCAAAAGCAGCTGTTCGATAAACTCGGTCTGGCGACCGCCCCGTGGCAGCTGCTGGCAAATCGCGACGAATGGCCGGAGGTTTTTGCCCGTCTCGGCGAGCTGGCAATCGTTAAGCGCCGGGTCGGCGGTTATGATGGTCGCGGGCAGTGGCGTCTACGCGCGGCAGAGACGGCACAGTTACCGGACGATTGCTACGGCGAATGCATCGTTGAGCAGGGCATTAACTTTAGCGGCGAAGTGTCGCTGGTCGGCGCGCGCGGGCATGACGGTGCCACGGTGTTTTATCCGCTGACGCATAACCTGCATCAGGACGGTATTTTGCGTACCAGCGTGGCGTTTCCGCGCGCCAATGCTGAGCAGCAGGCGCAGGCGGAAACGATGCTTTCTGCCATCCTGCACGAACTGAATTATGTCGGCGTGATGGCGATGGAGTGTTTTATTACGCCAGGCGGGTTGCTGATCAACGAACTGGCCCCGCGCGTGCACAACAGCGGCCACTGGACGCAGAACGGCGCGTCTATCAGTCAGTTCGAACTGCATTTACGGGCGATCACCGATCTGCCGCTACCACAGCCGGTGATCGACAGTCCGTCGGTGATGGTGAATTTGATCGGCACCGATCTTAATTACGACTGGCTGAAGCTGCCGCTGGTCCATCTACACTGGTACGATAAAGAGGTGCGTCCGGGCCGCAAGGTGGGGCATCTTAATCTTAATGACAGTGATACGGATCGCCTCAGCGCTACTCTGGAAGCGTTGATGCCGCTGTTACCGCCGGAGTATGCCAGCGGGTTGACCTGGGCACAGGGGAAACTGGCGTAAGGCGGGTTGCGCGTAATGCCCGGCGGCGCTTCGCTTGCGCGGGCCTACGCTCAACGTAACCCGCTGATTACACAATTGTTGTAGGCCGGGTAAGGCGAAGCCGCCACCCGGCAAATCGGGTGCAGAGGCGGATATTATAAACGAATACAGGTCCCCGCCTGCCCTGCCAGCGTTTCGTCAATCCGGGTCAGCGAGCCAATCCAGGCGGGTTTTCCCCGGCGCTGGACGTATCCGCTGACGGCGGCCACTTTCGGTCCCATCGAACCGTCCGCTTTTGCAAACGGAGCCAGTTTATCCGGCGTAGCCTGACGAATTGCCCGCTGTTGTGGCGTCCCCCAGTTTTCATATACCGCATCCGCATCCGTGAGAATAATTAAGCCGTCGGCATTGATCTGTTCTGCCAGCAGCGCCGCCGCCAGATCCTTATCAATGACCGCTTCCGTTCCCTGACCATTCTGCGCCACCGGCACACCGCCGCCGCCGCTGCAAATGACCACGTGCCCTTCTTTAAGCAGCAGTTCAATCGCCTGGCTCTCTTCGATGCGCTTTGGCAGCGGCGAAGGCACCACCCGGCGCAGGTATTTACCGTCGCGTTTCATCTGCCAGCCGTAGGTGGCTTCCAGTTCATTCTGCTGTTCCGGCGCGTAGACCGGGCCAATAAATTTCTCCGGCGAGTGGAAGGCCGGATCGTCTTTATCTATCTGAATACGGGTTAAAATCGTGGTGACCGGTGGCATATCGGGTTCTCTACCGAGACGCTGCGCCAGCATATAGCCGATCATCCCCTGGCTTTCCGCCACCAGCACATCCAGCGGATAAGGCGCAACCTCCTTCCAGGCCAGATTCTGCAATGCAAGCAGCCCTACCTGCGGCCCGTTGCCGTGAACAATCGCTAACCGATACTGCCGCGCCAGACGCGCCAGCGCCGGGACGGCACTCTCAATATTGCGGTACTGATTCTCTACCGTCAGCGCTTCCCCGCGCTGTAATAATGCGTTGCCGCCGAGGGCAACGACCAGCGTTTTCATGATTTATCCTTTTATAATTTGTTGGCCCAGCCAGAAGCCCAGCAGGGTGTCGGCCCCGGAGGTATGGCCGAGCGCCAGCAGCGCTTCCGTCGCTTCAGGGACGCGGCGGCTACGGCCTAATGCGTGGGTAAAATGCAGAAGTGGAGAGGCAAAGCAGCCTTCGGCGGCGTAGCGCAAATAGCTCACGCTCACCATAGTCGTTACCTCTGCCAGATTGCCGGAGGCGGCAAAAAAACGCCGGGCAACGGCGGGCTTCAGGGCACCGAAGTACCAGCCTGCCAGCATCATGCCGGTGAGCGTGTCGTCGTGACTGGGCGTCAGCCCCGGCCCTTTTCCCAGCCAGGGACGCCAGTCAACGCCCTCTCCGGTAAGCGCGGCGGCAAAACTCCGCTGATAGTGCAGCAACTCAGCGTCGAGCGGCGCGCTGACGGCCTGCACCAGCAGACCGAACAGCCCCGTTTCCTCCCCCTGCATCAGCATATGCCCGGCAAGGCCAGAAGGCTGCGCGTGAGGCATCAGACGTAACGAACAGTATTTTCGCGGCGTCCGCAGAGTGAATGCCCCTAACCTCATCCCCTCAGCGATGACCTGCGGCCTCTCGTTACCGTCCAGCGCCTCGCGAAGCGCGTCAAAATCCTCGCAGCGCAACACCCATCCCCCAGGCCCGAATCCACTGCCGCGACGGTGCAGCGTTAACAATTCGCCGCTGTCGCTGCACAGATTGATTGACCGCCGCCAGACGCCCGCAAGGTGCCACGCCTGGCGATAATCCGCCGCGTGCTGGCTGGCAAGGATGGGCTGGATGATGTTCATCAGGTGCCCTTAATTGACGCCCATCGCGTCGGCCAGCGCTTCCAGCGCCTGCTCGAAACAGGCCAGCGGCGCACGCACCGTACCGGCCCCAATCTGCCCGATACCCGCATCCTTATGGGCAATCCCGGTGTTGATCAGCGGCGTGATCCCGGTTTCCACGACGCGGCGAATATCCAGCCCGAGGCAAGCGCCCTGGAAATCCCAGCCGGGGATCTGCAACTGCATATTGCGTTCGAGGAAAATTTCCGCCATCTCTTCACAGACCGATTTCGCCGCTTCCATGCCGCCTGCACCAACAAACCGCGTCACGCCCGGGGCCGCAATCATCGCCGCGCCGCCGATGCCGAAGGTCTCGGTGATCGCACTGTCGCCCATGTCCGGGTTGGCCTGCTGCTGGGAAAAGCCGGTGAAGAACAGCCCCTGCGGCGTATTGACCGGCGCGGTAAACCAGCGCTCGCCCAGCCCACTCACCCGGATGCCGAACATATTGCCGTTACGGGTCATCGCCGTGACAATACTGCCCGCCTCAATTTGCGCCCCGGCGTCCATCGCCGCTTTGCAATAGGCCATCGCCAGATTGAGGAAGAACTGATCGGTGACGCTGAGGAAGTCCATCACTTCTGCAATCTGCTGCTTATCATGGTCGAGGCGGACGATATGCGGTGCCAGCGCGCGCATCAGCAATGCCGACGTGGCGATATTACGCTGGTGGAATTCATCCCCCATGGTAATGCCCTGCCCCATCATGGCAGTCAGATCGATACCACGTTCTATCGTGTTTAAGGCCGCGCTCAGTACCGGCATCAGCACATCGCGCATCCAGCGCAGACGCGCCTGGACATCCTCACCATAAGCACCGAAGCGCATCACTTTGCCAATCCCTTCATTAAGGTTGCAATACGCGCGGTTGCCATCGGTGGCATTTTCCACCACCAGCATCGGCATACTGGCGGAGGTGATACCGCCCATCGGACCAACGGCGTTAACGTGATGACAGGGAATAAAGGTGACTTCACCACTTTCGAGCATATCCAGCGCGGCTTTTTCATTTTTCGCCCAGCCTTCAAACAGCGACGCACCAATACAGGCTCCTTTCATCGGGCCGGTCATATCGGCCCAGCGCATCGGCGGCCCCGCGTGCAATAAGGTTTTCCCCTGATTTAACACGCTAATCAGTGAACCCGCGGGCTTTACATCCAGCCAGTGCGGACGCGCACAACGAATTTTTTCAATTACTGCGGCATTGGCTTGCGCCAGTGATGTATACATAGGGACCTCTTATTGCAAACGTTCTAATAAACGAGCCAGTTTTTTATTGCCACCCGCGATGGGTGCCCACTGATAATGAATAACCGGCGTTCCGGCAGCCTGAAGATCGAGAGCAAAGCTGCGCAACCCGGCGTTGATCACCGCCACGCCTTCCAGCAATCGGGCGGGTTTGAGATGGTTCTGTGGGATGGGTGAGCGGATCAGCTCAGCGGCCAGCAGCGTCGCTTCGGGGAGCGAATCCACCACCGTGATACCCGCATCTTCCAGGGTGGCGATTTGTCGGGAGCGACTCTGCGGATCGCGCTCAGTACCGGTCACGGTGGCGATGGCAAACAGCGGTTGATCGGTATCGCGTCCGCCACGCGCACGCTGATACGCCTCAACCAGCGAAGCGGCCGGATCGGCGGTGGCACCAAAACCAATCACCACATCCAGCAGCAGGACGCGAACCTGCGGTTTAAAGGCGAGATCGGCAATCAGCTGATTACGCAGCGCAGGGTCGATCATCGGGTGCGGACGCCCGACGGTATAAAAATCATCCCCCAGATCCACAACCTGATGACCGGCCGCATCCAGCATCATCCCGTGCGGGTGCGCGGCGTCAGTAGTGACATTGAGATAATCTGCCAGTAAGCCTGCGGCCTCTGCGGCCAGCGTGCCGCCGGTGTAAAGTCCACGGATCACACCACTACGGGTAGCAGAAAGCGCCTGACGACGATCCGCCACCCGCGCCAGCAGGCAGGCAAGACGTGCGGCCTCATCCAGCGTCGTCGCGAACCAGACGTTACCGTCGCGCGAAACCGGAGAACGGTAGCCGAGGAACAGTGCCACCACCGGTTTGCCGCTCGCTTTCATTGCCGCAATAATGCGCTGGCGCACCGCGTCAGCGGGTGGCTTTGAAACGAAGGCCAGCACGCGACTTTTTTGATCCGCTGCCAGCATCTCAAGCGCCGTCAGCGCACTAATGCCGCCCACCCCGGCGCTTAAATCGCGACCGCCCAGGCCGATCGCATGGGTGATCCCTCCGTCATGCAGGGCAATTTGCGAAGCCAGCTCCTGAATACCAGTGCCGGATGCGCCAATAATGCCGATACTTCCCTCCGGCATAACGTTAGCGAACGCCAGCGGCGTGCCGGCAATAATCGCCGTCCCGCAGTCCGGCCCCATCACCAGCAGCCCCTTGTCACGGGCGCGCGTTTTCAGCGCAATTTCATCCTCCAGCGACACGTTATCGGAGAAGATCATCACATTTTTGTTGTGATCGAGCGCCTGATGCGCCAGCTCCGCAGCGTACTCTCCGGCAATTGAAATCAGCGTGACGTTAGCGTCGGTCAGCTTCTGGCAGGCGCTTTCCCAGCGCCTGACCTGTTGCAGTGACTGCCCACCGCTCGCGCCCTGCGCCAGCGTTTTCAGCGCCTCTTCCAGCTGCTGAAGAATGGTCTGCATAATCGTTGTGTCGTCGATGTCAGTCCGCACCGCAACACAAATATCGTTTGGCGTGGCCTGCGCGAAATCCTCGTGCCAGAAACCGGTGGTTTCCAGCAGCGATTTATTCGCCGGCGTCCCCATCATGACCGATACATCATCAACATTTTCTGATTCACTTAATTTCCGTGAAATAAGCATTAAGCTGACTGAATCCTGAAAACACCCTTTTTTTATAAAGGCATGGATCATAACGACTCCCCAGTAATTGCACTCATTGCAATTGAACGAGCATGGTTAATGTGCGTTCACGGTATACAGATCTGAATGCGAAGAGAGTGATTAACGTCACACTCATTTTATTAGCAAATGGATTTAAATATTCGCCCGTTCATTGATGGCCGTTTTTTAAAAATAGTGATTAATTTAATTTCTCTACAAAAGACAAAATGATTATCAAATTAATTCTAACTATATTTATTTGCCTGTCTGGATCACAAATTTAGTTTATTTTCCCGGTATGTTTACCGCAGTCATGCTCTACACCGTCGTAAAAAAGGAAGACAGATGAAAGTCAGTCGGGAAACACTCCATCAGCTTATCGAAAATAAGCTGAGCAAAGCAGGACTTAAACGTGAGCACGCCGCTACGGTGGCGGATGTACTGGTTTATGCTGACGCACGAGGTATTCACTCGCATGGTGCCGTCCGCGTGGAATACTATGCGGAACGGATCTCGAAAGGGGGTACGAATTGCCATCCCACATTCCGTTTTGAACAATCCGGTCCCTGTACCGGCACGCTGCATGCCAATAACGCGGCGGGTCAGGTCGCGGCCAAACTGGGCATGGAGCACGCCATCACGATGGCGCAGGAAAACGGCGTGGCGGTGGTCGGTATCAGCCGCATGGGCCATAGCGGTGCCATTTCTTACTTCACTCAGATGGCAGCCAGAGCAGGGTTAATCGGCCTCTCTTTTTGCCAGTCTGATCCGATGGTGGTGCCGTTTGGCGGCGCAGAAATCTACTATGGCACCAACCCGCTCGCCTTCTGTGCACCGGCAGAAAACGGTGAGATTCTGACCTTCGATATGGCAACCACGGTTCAGGCGTGGGGAAAGGTGCTGGATGCCCGCTCGCGTAATGAGAGCATCCCGGAGAGCTGGGCTGTCGATAAAAAAGGGCATCCCACGAAGGATCCTTTTGCGGTACACGCGCTGTTACCCGCCGCCGGGCCGAAAGGCTACGGGTTGATGATGATGATCGACGTACTTTCCGGCATTCTGCTCAACCTGCCTTTTGGCCGTCAGGTGAGCTCTATGTACGATGACTTAAACTCCGGCCGCAATTTAGGACAGCTCCACGTGGTGATTAATCCTGAATTCTTTGGCTCCGGCGCGTTATTCCGTCAGCATTTAAGCCAGACAATGCGTGAATTAAATGCGATCGCTCCGGCCCCTGGCTTTAAGCAGGTTTATTACCCAGGGCAGAACCTGGATATTAATGAAAAACAGTCTGAGATAGAAGGTATCGAGATTGTTAATGATATTTATGACTATCTGGTTTCTGATGCGCTATATCTGCGCTCGTATGAAACCGGCGATCCGTTTGCTCAATAATATCTTAAACAGGTACGAAGAATGTTAAATCATTTTCGCAATGCCATCGCAGAAACATTACCCTGGCTCTCCTCTTTCGGGGCCGATCCTACAGGCGGGATGACCAGACTACTTTATTCTCGTGAATGGCTGGAAGCGCAGCAGCAATTTAAAAAACGCATGGCCGAAAGCGGCTTTGACACCCGTTTTGATGAAGTGGGAAATTTATATGGTCGCCTGACCGGAACACAATTTCCTGACGAGGTGATTTTAAGCGGCTCGCATATTGATACCGTGGTTAACGGTGGCAATCTGGACGGTCAGTTTGGCGCACTCGCCGCCTGGCTGGCGCTGCGCTGGTTAAAAGAGACTTACGGCGCACCGCTGCGCACGGTGGAAGCAGTCGCAATGGCAGAAGAGGAAGGCAGCCGCTTTCCGTATGTCTTCTGGGGCAGCAAAAATATTTTCGGCCTCGCCAACCCGGCGGAGGTAAAAAATATCAGCGATGCGCACGGGATTAATTTCGTGACGGCGATGAATGAGTGCGGCTTTGCGTTGCCCGCCGCGCCGCTGACGCCGCGTCAGGATATTAAAGCCTTTGTGGAATTGCATATCGAGCAGGGCTGCGTACTGGAAACGAACGGCCAGTCCGTCGGCGTGGTGAACGCGATTGTCGGCCAGCGCCGCTATACCATCACCCTTGACGGTGAATCGAACCACGCGGGCACCACGCCAATGCGCTATCGCCGCGATACGGTTCACGCTTTCAGCCGCATTTGCTGCGAAGCGATCGCCAAAGCCAAAGCGCATGGCGATCCGCTGGTGCTGACCTTCGGTAAAGTCGAGCCGCAGCCCAATACGGTAAACGTGGTGCCGGGTAAAACCGTCTTTACCATCGATTGCCGTCATACCGATGCGCAGGCGCTGCGTGCTTTTACCGAGGTTCTCGAAGGCGACATGCGCGCCATCTGCGCTGAGATGAATATCGCTATTGATATCGATTTGTGGATGGATGAAGCCCCGGTGCCGATGGATGCCGGGCTGGTGCAGCAGCTCACCGCACTGTGTGAAAAAGAGCGGTTGAATTATCGCGTGATGCACAGCGGTGCTGGTCACGATGCGCAGATTTTCGCCCCGCGCGTGCCGACCTGCATGATTTTTATGCCCAGCATAAAAGGGATCAGCCACAACCCGGCAGAACGCACCCATATCGACGATTTGGCGGAAGGCGTTAAAACGCTGGCGCTGATGCTGTATCAACTGGCCTGGAAAAATTAAGGATCACTCATGGGATATCTGAATAACGTTACCGGTTATCGTAACGATCTACTGGCAAACCGTGCCATTGTTAAACACGGTAACTATGCGCTACTGACGCCTGATGGCCTGGTAAAAAATAGCATTCCCGGCTTTGAAAACTGCGATGCGACGATCCTGTCGACGCCAAAACTGGGCGCGACGTTTGTCGATTATCTGGTGACGCTGCATCAGGGCGGCGGTAATACGGCAGGATTTGGCGGCGAAGGCATTGAAACGTTCTGTTATGTCATTTCCGGGAAAGTGTCCGCCCAGGCCGAAGGGAAAACCTTTAGCTTAACCGAAGGCGGTTATCTGTATTGTCCGCCAGGCGTCATCATGACGTTTACCAACGATCAGAGTGGCGACAGCCAGATCTTCCTGTATAAACGTCGCTATATTCCGGTGGCCGGGCACGCGCCTTATCTGGTGAGCGGCAATACCAGCCAGCTGGAACGCATTCATTATGAAGGCATGGATGATGTTATTTTGCTGGATTTCCTGCCAAAAGATCTGGGTTTTGATATGAATATGCACATTCTGTCATTCGCGCCCGGTGCCAGCCACGGCTATATCGAAACCCATGTCCAGGAGCATGGTGCCTATATTCTTTCCGGTCAAGGGGTTTATAACCTGGATAATAACTGGGTACCGGTACAAAAAGGGGATTATATCTTTATGGGAGCCTACTCATTGCAGGCCGGGTATGGCGTCGGACGTGGTGAAGCGTTCAGCTATATCTATTCAAAAGATTGTAATCGCGACGTCGAGATTTAATACCACCCTGTTGAGAGTAAAAGGTTTATTTTAGCTATGTAGGATTTTGCCACGGTGAACACCGTGGCTTTTTTTTATTATAATAAAAACAATAGAAAAGAGAGTGCTGGCAAACGTTATACCGTGGAATAATGCCCGGCGGCGCTGCGCTTGCACGGGCCTACAGGTTGCGTAACTTGCTGATTATAAATCCATTGTAGGCCGGGTAAGGCGCAGCCGCCACCCGGCAAAACGGCGAGCCAGGTGTTGACGCCGTGCCACCGTTGCCCGGCGGCGCTGCGCTTGCACGGGCCTACAGGGTGCGTAACTTGCTGATTATAAATCCATTGTAGGCCGGGTAAGGCGTAGCCGCCACCCGGCAAAACGGCGAGGCTGGCGCTGACGCCGTGCCACCGTTGCCCGGCGGCGCTGCGCTTGCACGGGCCTAGAGGTTGCGTAATTTGCTGATTATGCCTGGAAACAATTACCCATTTTCAGCGCCATCGCAATATTACGCGCGCACTGTCGAAGGTTAGTTTCGCCGCTGGCGAGCACGTCGGGCAAAGGAGCCAGACGAGGCAGGATGCTGAATACCGCATCGATGCCGTGCTGGTGAACCACCTCCACGCCATCGCCCAGCACGCCGGCAATACCAATTACCGGAATATGATAGCGTTTAGCAATCTGCGCGACGCCGATGGGTGCTTTGCCCCCTGCGGTTTGTGAGTCGATTCGCCCTTCTCCGGTGATCACAAGCGTCGCGTCCCGAACCGCACCGTCGAGGTTAACGGCATTTAACACGATGTCGATGCCCGGTTTTAACGTGGCGTTCAGGAACACACCCGCCGCCACGCCCATGCCGCCCGCCGCGCCGCCGCCGGGGATCTGCGCAACATCCTGCCCCGTCAGCCGCTGGATAACCTGCGCATAGTTGACCAACCCACGCTCCAGCGCATCGACCATCGTCGGCGTCGCTCCTTTTTGCGGGCCAAATACCGCCGCCGCACCACGCGCGCCGACCAGCGGATTATCGACGTCGCAGGCGACTTCAATTCGGCAGTCGCTCAGACGCGGATCGCGGTCGGCCATCTCAATGCTGGCAATACGCATCAGCTCACCGCCGCCCGCGCCAAGCACCTGTTGATCGGCATCGAGAAAACGCACGCCCAGCGCCTGCGCCATGCCGATCCCGCCGTCAACGGTCGCACTGCCGCCGATGCCGAGGATGATATGGCGAATTCCCGCCTCCAGCGCGTGACGGATCAGCTCCCCGGTGCCGTAGCTGGTCGCCAGCAGCGGATTACGTGCTTCAGGCTCCACCAGCATCAGACCGCTCGCCGCCGCCATTTCAATTACGGCGGTTTTACCATCCCCCGTCAGACCATAAAATCCCTGCATCGGCGTGCCCATCGGGCCGGTGACTGGCAGCGTCACCAGGCGTCCGCCGGTAGCCGCCACCATGGCATCCACCGTGCCTTCACCGCCGTCGGCAATGGGCAGGCAGAGATATTCTGCGTCAGGAAAGACGTCACTAAAACCTGCTTTAATCGCCAGCGCGCATTTCTCCGCGCTTACACTTTCTTTAAATGAATCTGGCGCAATAACTATTTTCATCGTTCATCCTTTTTATATGAAATCAGGGGATCCGTTTCCACGGAATAAGATTTTCCATCGCTACCGCCAGTAAAATGCCTACCAGCAGCCCGTTACTCAGTAATGGGCGTAGCGTCAGGGGCAGATCCTGCAAATAGACCGGAGAGAGTCCCATCAGAAATATTCCGCTAAACAGCGGCAGCGCCAGACGATAGATATTGCGGCTCGACAGCGATATCTGCTGGCTAAATGTAAGGCTGGAAAAAAGCAGCGGTAAATACGATACCAGCATAACCGCACTACTCACCGGTAGCGGCAATGAGCAAAACAGGCGGGTTAACGGGGCAATAATACCCACCAGCAGGCAACAGAGACTGCCCAGCACAAATGCCCGGCGGGTGCTGTCTCCGGTCTGGGTTATTAAGCCAATGGAGGAAACAAAGGGGGAGAATGGCACGACGCTGAGCGGCACGGTGACCAGCGTCATCAGCCCGGAAACAATAAAACTGCCGCGCCAGGTCTGTCGCGTGGCAGGAGCATCGGTATAGAAACATTCCGTACCGCGGATCGCGCCGTAGGTGTTCGAGATATTGACCACCCCGGCCAGGATCGCTGTCAGAATGATCCCCGGACGCAATGCTCCGCCGCTTCCGAGCGGAAACCACGGCCAGTGAACGTCGCCGGTCAGCGACAGCGCGGCGGGAAAACAGAAGCGATATAGCGCCCATCCTGCCAGCGTGCCGAGCAGCAACGCGTAGCGGCCCATCCTGATCGGAAGAAAGACGATCATCGCAATCACCAGCAGCGCTACCGCCGCCGCCAGCACAAAGTGCGTCATCTGGACCGTCACGGTGCCGCTGACTACCCCAAAAGGCAGACCCAGCATGCCTTTGAAAAAAATGGTGGTTAACTGCGCGCCCAGCAGCAGCATAAATACCACCATGACGGCCGGACTAAATAAGCGTGCCAGCCATTCTCCTAACCCGCTGATGCCAATCATAATGGTGATCGCGGCTGACAGCGCAATGCCCACGGCCAGACTTGAGGCAATGCTGGCAATCGGCGTTCCTCGCGCGGCCTCGGCGAGCGTGACGGTCAGGATCGTCCCCCACCACAAACCGGTTGGCCCTTCCATAATGGCGCGCCGATGGCCGAAAAATGCCTGCGCCAGGCAGGCGATGCCGGTAGTCATAAACGCATACTGTGTGAGCGTGAAAAGCGCCGCGGCGGGGAGCTGAAAAGCGGAAACTAACGTGGGTGGAACCACCACGGTGTTACAAAAAATAAAGAAAAACCATTGAAAGCCTGAAAATAGACTCTCACGGCGACCAGAAGAGGCAATCATAAACATCCCCTGAAAGAAATAATGCCCGTCCATAAGACGGGCATTGAGGTTGATGACAAACCGTCCGTGGAACACGGGGCGACCACCGGGTTGGGCCTCCCTCCGGGAACCCAATCCCGGTGTTTCCCCTGACAACCCACTTTGTCAGCGGTCTGAATGCCCGTTCATAAGACGGGCATTGATTCAGATTAACTTACTGCTTGTGCTTGAGAACGAACTGACCTTTCGGTGCAGCCGCAAAGCCTTTCTCGATGTCATAAATGACATCGCCGCGCAGGATGGTTTTGGCAATACGCGCGCCAATGGTGCGGCCAACGTACGGGCTGACTTTGTGACGATATTCCAGGTCTTCATTTTTCAGCACATAGCTGCTGTTGGGCTGAATGAAGACGAAGTCAGCATCTTTCCCTGGGGCGATGCGGCCTTTGTTTTCCAGACCGAAAATATCGGCGGCGTTAGTGGCCATCAGTTTGGCGAACATCGGCAGGGACATTCCACGCTTCTGTACCGCCTCATCAAACATCACGTCCATGCAGCTCTGCAAACCAGCAATGCCGCCCCACGCCTGCATGATGTTGCCTGCTTTCATATCCGGCGGGCACGGAGAGTGGTCGGAGACCAGGCAGTCGATTTCACCGTTGAACAGTTTTTCCCACATCCCTTTCTGGTTTTCCAGATCGCGGATCGGCGGAGAGCATTTTGCCAGGGTGCCAATCGCTTCGAACTGATCGGTATCCAGCACAAAATAGTGCGGGCAGGATTCACAGGTAACATCCTGACCTTCCTGACGAGCGCGGGTCACTTCGGCAACGCCTTCCGGGCTGCTGATATGGCAGACGTGCAGGCGGCAACCCGCCACTTTAGCCAGATACAGGACCCGGCGGATGGCTTCCACTTCGGTGAATACCGGACGCGAGGCCACATAATCGTGCGCCGTGACGCGGCCTTCGCGCTTCGCTTCTTCGCCGAGTTCATCGCAGATCAGCGCGTTTTCGCAGTGCACCAGCACCGGTTGGCCCAGCTCAGCCAGTTTCTGCGCCCCTTTGAAGAACTGCCAGTCGTTAACGTCGCGGAAATCGTTGTCGATGCCGCGGTCGCCGCAGGTGGCGACGAAGCATTTAAAGCCAACCACGCCAACTTCATCCAGCTCGTGCAGACGATCCAGGTTATAGGAGACCAGGCCGCCCAGCTGCGCCGCATCAATGGTCAGTTTGCCCTTCGCCGCGTCGAATTTGAGTTCGATGCTGGCACGGTCGACCGTTGCCGGAAGCTGGTTCAGCGGCATTTCGATCATGGTCGTGATCCCGCCTTTCGCCGCCGCACGCGTTCCGGTTTCGTACCCTTCCCAGTGCGAGCGGCCCGGTTCGGAGATGTGCGTATGCGCATCCACCATGCCCGGAGAAACCACCAGACCAGAGGCATCCATCACCTGCTTAGCCTCGCCAAGGTTGCTGCCGATAGCCGCAATTTTTCCACCCTGCACAGCGATATCAATCACCCGGGCTTCGTTTTCTAAAATAACGGTGCCGTTTTTAATAATCAGATCAAAAGACATAATTAATACTCCATGTATAGATACAGTTTTTGAGTACGAGTCATCCGTGAATTAAAAAATCCCTGGTAGAACGTTAAATTGCATTGTTTTGTGGATGGTTAGTTACCGCCACGCTACGCTTTTTCAGCAAGGCGTAAGCAACGAAGGCGAAAATAACCCCCACAAACCATGACACTCTGGATAATGGTTCCATTAACGGAATGAATTTCCCGCCGAGCGAAAGCACCACGGCAACCAGCGTGACTGAAAAGGCGATCAGGTTAAAGCCATTATCATAATATTTAAAATCACCTGCTCCGGTATAAAGTTCATCGAGGTTAATCTGGCTCCGCATCACCACAAAATAGTGTGCCAGCATGACCCCAATAACCGGACCTAACATACCGCCGATGATATCAAGGAATAAATAAATACTGTCCTGATTTTCCATCAGCTTCCATGGGCAAATAACCAAACTAATAATACTGGCAATTAACACACCGTTTTTATAGGTCAATTTTGTTGGCGCAATAGCGGCAATCTGGTAACCCGCCGGAATGATATTACCGGTGGCATTCGTCGAAATCGTCGTCATCAAAATAACCAGTACGGCGAAGAACGAGGCGAAAAGGCTGTCCCATTTCTGGACAATATCCAGCACGTTCCAGGTATCCATACCGTAGTGGATACTGGCCCCGGCAATAATAGATACCCCGGCGATAGCAAACAGAATATACGCCACCACCAGACCCAAGGTTTGTCCCCATGCCTGCTCACGGAATGAACGCGCATTCTGTGTAAAGTCGGAGGCGCTTACCGCAGGGGCGGCCCATACTGCTACCACCGCATTAATCACCACCAGGAACAAAAAGCCGCTATTCTGTGACTTCTGCACGCCGGAAGGCAGGTAGTCCAGAATCGGACCGATACCGACCAGCGAGATGGCCCAGATAGCCATGCCGCCAAATACGATGTAGATACAGGGATTCAGGATAGCGGTAAATTTATTCAGGACTTTACCGCCGCCAAAACCAATCCCAACGTTAATCAGCCAGAAAACCAGGAAAGCAATCAGACCAGGTAACGACAGCCCCAGCAGATTAAAATCACCGCCCAGAGTCAGGAATGCAGGCCATAGTTTTCCTAATAAAATAAGGAAAGCTAACGAGCCAGCGTAGCATTGCAGGCCGAACCACATAATTGCCGCAATACCACCGCGTAATAAGCCCGGAAATAACGCACCACGCACCCCGTAGGACGCACGCAGGATCATGGCAAAAGGTACGCCATATTTACTGCCCGCAGCGCCATTCATTACCATGACTAATGCGATAACAAATGCACTAAGAATAATCGCCAGCATAATATTGAAGGTTGACAAACCGAGAATAAAGAAGCCGCCAACCATAACGTAGTTTGGTACGTTATGTACCGACCCCATCCATAATGTGAAATAGTTAAATTTTTTCCAGGTTCGTTGTTCCTCTATCTTAGGTAATAAATCTTCACTGTAACCGCGTTGTTTATAAATAGATCTCTGGTGTTCCATAATTCCCTCTTTTCACGCATCGAAATAACGCTTATGGGTTCAGCTATGAGGAACAAAAAAATAAATTTTATGATGATTCCCGCCGTCATATTGCGGCGGGTTTTATATTAACTAATTTTATGATTTGCCATTAATTCCAGCGCCTGAATAAGCGAGGAGTGGTCAAGCTGGCTACCACCGTTAGCCGCACAGGAATTGAATAACTCCTGGCAGGTTGCGGTATTTGGCAGACTGAGCGACAGGGCTTTCGCGCTTTGCAACGCCAGGTTCAGATCTTTTTGATGCAGGGCGATCTTAAAGCCCGGATTGAAGGTGCGGTTGATCATGCGTTCGCCGTGCACTTCCAGAATACGCGATGAGGCAAAACCGCCCATCAGCGCCTGACGGACGCGCGCCGGATCGGCACCCGCTTTCGAAGCGAAGACCAGTGCTTCAGACACCCCTTCAATATTCAGTGCAACGATAATCTGATTAGCCACTTTACAGGTCTGGCCGTCGCCATTCCCGCCCACCAGGGTAATATTTTTACCCATTAGTTCAAACAGCGGTTTGACCCGGTCAAATACCACCTGCTCGCCGCCGACCATAATTGACAGCGTACCTTCACGAGCGCCAATTTCACCGCCGGAGACCGGTGCATCAAGGTAATCACCGCCCAGCTCATTCACCTGACGGGCAAAACGCTTGGTTTCAATGGGTGAAATAGAACTCATATCAACAATGGTTTTGCCTTTCAGCGCGGCTTTTGCACAACCGTTATCGCTAAACAGAACGTCCTCTACCTGAGGAGTATCAGGCACCATGATAAAGATAATATCTGAATTTTCAGTGACCTGGCGCGCACTCTCAACATTGACTGCGCCCAGAGCCAGCAGATCTTCTGCCACCGGACCAATGGTGGTGACGTGCAGTGAATGACCCGCTTTTGCCAGGTTGATGGCCATCGGCGTGCCCATAATACCCAGACCAATAAATCCCAGTTTCATAGTAATCCTCTTTCTGGAAACGTACTTTTCCCGAATTCAGGCAACAGCAATCCCTTCCGTAAGAACGAAGAAATAAATGCTGCCTGAACAGTTAAAAATTAAAGGTAACGCTTAATCCACTTAATTCCGTCTTCAGTGGTGGTGAGCGGTTTATATTCACACCCTACCCAGCCATCATAATCCGACGTTTTAATCGCATTAAACAGATACTCGTAATTAATCTCCCCGGTACCAGGTTCACCCCGGCGTGGATTATCTGCAATTTGCAGATGACCAATTTTATCGGCATGAGTTTGCATGGTATGGGTTAATTCCCCCTCCATACGCTGCATGTGATAAATATCGTACTGGATCTTAATATTGTCAGAGCCGACGTCTTCAATGAGCGCCAGCGCCTGATGGGTTCCGGTCAAATGGAATCCCGGCATATCGAAGTGGTTGATTGGCTCAATCAGCAGCAGAATGTTTTCCCGCGCCAGCAGAGTGGCGGCGTAGCGCAGGTTTTCCACCAGCGTCGCGTGAATAACGTCTGCGCTAAATCCCGCAGGCGTTTTACCGACCAGGCAGTTAATTTTGCGGTTGCCCAGCGCGCGTGCATATCGCAGCGCAGCCTCGACGCCTTCGCGAAATTCCTCCTCGCGCCCCGGAATACAGGCAATGCCTCTCTCCCCTGCCGCCCAGTCACCCGCCGGTAAATTGTGCAGCGTATGGTCGAGGTTATTGCTCGCCAGTTTATTTTTTAATACGTCGATGTCGTAATCGTACGGAAACATAAATTCCACGCCGCGAAAACCGCAGGCCGCCGCTTTATCAAAGCGATCGAGAAAATCATATTCCGTAAACAGCATCGAAAGATTGGCAGAAAAACGTAACATAGTTCGCCTCACTTACTCATATTTCATAAAACAGGTTTCAGTGGGTGCATCGGCGGCGTTATCGGCAATCTCTTCAAATTCCGCCACGTTATCCAGTTCGCTGCCCATCGAAATATTGGTTACGCGCTCAAGGATAACTTCGACCACGACCGGTACGCGGTACTGCGCCATCAGCGCTTTTGCCTGCTCGAATGCCGGAGCAATATCTTCAGGTTTAAAGACCCGAATGGCTTTACAGCCCAGACCTTCCGCCACTTTCACATGATCGACACCGTAGCCGTTCACTTCGCTGGAGTTAATATTTTCAAAGGCCAGCTGGACGCAGTAATCCATATCAAAGGCACGCTGCGACTGACGGATCAGGCCCAGATAGGCGTTGTTCACCAGCACGTGAATGTACGGAATATTGAATTGCGCGCCCACCGCCAGTTCTTCAATCAGGAACTGGAAGTCGAAGTCGCCGGAAATCGCCACCACTTCACGTTTGGGATCGGCAACGCACACGCCGAGCGCCGCAGGAATGGTCCAGCCCAGCGGGCCAGCCTGACCACAGTTGATCCAGTGGCGATCTTTAAACACGTGCAGCATTTGTGCGGCGGCGATTTGTGACAGCCCGATAGTGGTGACGTAGCACACGTCGCGGCTGAAAGCTTTATTCATCTCTTCATACACACGCTGCGGTTTGACCGGCACGTTATCGAAGTGGGTTTTACGCAGCAGAGTGCGCTTACGCTGCTGGCAATCCGCAACCCATGACTTACGGCACGGCAGACGGCCCGCTTTTTTCATCTCTTGTGCGACGTCAAGCAGCAGCGTCAGCGCCGCTTTCGCATCGGAAACAATGCCTAAATCCGGGCACAGAACACGGCCAATTTGCGTCGGTTCGATATCGATATGAATAATCTTCCGGCCTTCGGTGTACTTCTCGACGGAGCCGGTATGACGGTTGGCAAAGCGGTTACCGATACCGAACACCAGGTCAGAGGCCAGCAGCGTGGCGTTACCATAGCGATGCGCCGTTTGCAGACCCACCATCCCCGCCATCAGTTCATGGTCATCGGGGATACAGCCCCAGCCCATCAGCGTCGGGATCACCGGTACGCCAGTCAGTTCAGCAAAACGTTGCAGCAGGTCTGCCGCATCAGCATTAATCACGCCGCCGCCTGCAACAATCACCGGACGTTCCGCCGCGATCAGCATGTCCAGTGCACGTTCAACCTGTGGACGCGTTGCCGCCGGTTTGTAGACCGGTAACGGTTCATACATATCCGGATCGAATTCGATTTCAGCAACCTGCACATCAAACGGCAGGTCAACCAGTACCGGCCCCGGACGCCCGGAACGCATCAGATGAAATGCCTGTTGCAGCACGCGCGGCACCAGCGCCGCTTCACGGACGGTCACCGCCATTTTGCTGACGGGTTTGGCGATAGCCTCGATATCAACGGCCTGGAAATCCTCTTTATGCAGACGCGCGCGCGGTGCCTGGCCGGTGATGCAAAGAATAGGAATGGAATCCGCAGAGGCAGAGTACAGCGCGGTGATCATATCCGTCCCTGCCGGGCCGGAGGTGCCCAGGCACACGCCGATATTTCCCGCCGTTGCCCGGGTATAACCTTCCGCCATATGAGACGCGCCTTCCACGTGACGTGCCAGCACGTGACGGATCCCACCGTGTTTACGCATTGCGGAATAGAAAGGGTTGATCGCCGCGCCCGGTACGCCGAATGCGGTATTCACACCCTCTTTTTCCAGAACATACATTGCCGCATCCACGGCTCTCATTTTTGCCATTTTCTCCTACCTCATATTTTGGAAAAATTTTCCAACTTAAAAATATGTCAAAAAAGCCCCGCTCCTGAGAGCGGGTTTGGCTTACATTTGGGGCGCTTTAAGCCCTAATGCTTTACTGATATCGCGCGCCGTATCACGTACCAGTTCCCCCTGGCTCAGAAACCGCTCCGGCGTCAGCCTGGAGGACGGCCCGGAAATAGAGATGGCGGCAACCACGGAACCTACGTCATCAAAAATAGCTGAAGCAATACAGTTAAGTCCGGCAACATGCTCTTCCTGATCGATGATATAACCCTGCTGCTGCGCCGCATCCAGCGCCTTTTGCAATACAGGTAAATCGACCATCGTTGTCGGCGTAAACCGCTGCAATCCGGTCTTCAGAATGGTATCAAGCAGTTCCGGTTCTGAGAGCGGATAAAGCAGTGCCTTCCCTGCACCAGAAGCGTGCAGCGGCAGACGACTCCCCAGCGGGGCGCACATCCTGACCATCGATTTACACTCCTGTTGCCCGATTAACACCGCTTCATTACCGTTGCGTATCGCGATGTTCACCGTCTCTCCGGACATTAGCATCAGCCGGCGCATAAACGGTCCGGCGACCGACAGTACATCGCGGTTATGGATATACGCCGCACCGACGTTAAATACCCCCAGCCCAATGTGCCACCAGCCTAACTGGTTGTCCTGATAGACAAAATCTGCCGCCTCCAGCACTTTTAATAAGCGAAAAGTGGTGGAGAGAGGAAGATCCAGATTCACAGAGATATCGCTCACGGAAGAACTGCCTCCGCTTTTTTCCAGATACTGCAAAATTGCGATCCCTCTCTCCAGCGCCTGCGCGCCTTTCTGCGCCACCGGCTCTGCCTGGCCTGGCCTTCCTCGCCTTCTTACTTCTGTCATTCCCGTCTAAACTCCGGCTCACACTCTGAGCATAGCGATGAAAAATGCCCTCATCTTAAGCAAGAAGTTCAGAAGCGTCACGTGTTACCTCATGCAAAGCACAGTTCGTGTGCGGCGATCTTCAGTACATCACAGTTGTCGCTACCACCGCGGTCAACGGTTAAAAAGTTGGTGACCGTCTGCCAGGCAAACAGCGGATGATGCCAGACGTTACGGTGATAGTTGACGCCCTGCTGACCGTTAGTCATAAACGCGCGCAGGGTGCTTAAGTCGGGGGTGTCGTCCCCGAGGGCCACCACTATCACAAACTGTTCGCCGTTCATCGGAATAAACGCCTGCGTTCCCAGCGGATGACGTTCCAGCTCAGTGACCACAATTGGCAATGCCGCAGGCTGCGCCCTGTTGATGCTGATCAGGGTGCGGTCCTGCTCCAGGATTTCGACTTTCGCCAGATCGTGATAACGCTCAACTTTTCCGCCGTTGATGTGAAAAAAATCACGATCCTCTGTCGCAATAACATCGCCATACGCCTGAAACGCCTGCTGGCTCAGCGGTTGTACCTGAAGTTTCATCATAGTTTCCTTATAACCAAAATCCTTTCACCCTGCCTGAAGGCATTGACGGCTTATCTGTCATGCAATCTAAAACCTTCTGGCGTCGACATCAACCATAAAGTTGGAATATTTTTCCAAAACAAGATTTAGTCCACAATTTACAAAAGGCTATTATGCAAAAATACTTAAAAATCAGCGAGAAAGACATTTCAGCAACGGGAGCCATTACGCATGCTCGATCAAGAAACGCTTCGCACCTTCATCAGCGTGGCGGAAACAGAAAGTTTCTCCAGGGCTGCTGAACGGCTATACAAAACCACGGCCACAATCAGTTATCGCATCAAACTGCTGGAAGAGGATATGGGAGCCGCGCTGTTCACCCGCACCACACGCAGCGTCACCCTGACACCGGCCGGTATGCATTTACTCACTCAGGCACGGGAATGGCTGGCGTGGCTGGAAAGCGTGCCCGGTGAGCTTCAGCAGGTGAACGACGGGGTTGAACGTCAGGTGAATATCGTGGTGAATAATCTGCTTTATGATGCCACTGCTATCGCCCGGCTGCTGGCGTGGCTGACGCAGCGCTACCGCTTTACCCAGTTTCATTTTTCGCGGCAGATTTATATGGGCGTCTGGGATACGCTTTTACACGACGGCTTTTCGCTGGCGATTGGGGTGACCGGTACTGAGCCGCTGTCGGAGACTATCGCCCTGGAGCCGCTGGGTGAAGTCGAATGGCTTTTCGTAATGGCACCGGATCATCCGCTCAATCAGCCCGGCGTATTACTGACCGAAGCGCAACTGCGGCGCTATCCGGCGGTGAATGTTGAAGACACCGCCCGCACCTTAACCAAGCGCGTGGCCTGGCGTCTGCCCGGGCAAAAGGAGATTATCGTGCCGGATATTGAAACCAAAATCGCCGCGCATATGGCGGGCGTTGGCATCGGTTTTTTGCCCCGCTCGCTCTGCCAGCCGCTGATTGACCAGCAGGCGCTGGTGAGTTGCACCATTCCTTCCATGCGCCCGCCGTCTCCGCTCAGTCTGGCCTGGCATACTCATCATGCCGGTAAAGCCGTCACCGATATCGTCAGACTGTTTCAGCAGCGTCAGCCGGAGATTAGCGGATTTTTAACGACGCTGGATGGCTAAGATGGTGAAAAATCAAATTGCTGGCGCAAGAGGAGCGTAGAATGGAGCGATAATATGTTTGAGGTGTTTGATTCATGATGCAAGACCCCCAGCTGCGCGCCCTTCTCGCCGCGGATACTCCCCTGATTGACGTGCGCGCGCCCGTCGAATTCCAGCGCAGCGCGATGCCTTCTGCGCTCAATTTACCGTTAATGTTTGATGATGAACGAGCCGCGGTCGGCACTACCTATAAACGCGAGGGACCGGAAGCCGCGCTGGCGCTGGGTCATCGACTGGTCAGTGGCGAAACGCGTGCGCAACGTATCGCAGGCTGGATTGATGCCGCTCAACGTGCACCGCAGGGCTATCTGTGTTGTGCGCGAGGCGGGCAACGTTCGCATATCGTACAGCAGTGGCTGCGTGAAAATGGCGTCGAGTATCCGCTGATCCCCGGCGGCTATAAGGCGCTGCGTCAGGTGGCTATGCAGGCAACGGAAGAGCTTGTACAGCATCCGATAGTGCTGGTTGGCGGCTGTACCGGCAATGGCAAAACGCAGCATGTGCGCGATCATGCCCGCGGGATCGATCTCGAAGGACTGGCCCACCATCGCGGCTCTTCTTTCGGGCGCACCGTGCAGGCGCAGCATTTTCAGGCAACGTTTGAAAATCATCTGGCGGTGGCGCTGCTGAAAAAAGCGCAGCAGGAACCGGTGCGCTGGGTGCTGGAAGATGAAGGCCAGATGATTGGCGCGAACCATCTGCCGGAGTGCCTGCGGTTGCAGATGCAGGTTGCGCCGGTAGTGGTAGTGGAAGATCCGTTTGAACTGCGCCTGGAGCGGCTACGGGAGGAGTATTTTACCCGTATGTACCATGACTTCACTCAGGCGTATGGTGAAGAACAGGGCTGGCAGGAATACAGCGACTACCTGCATCACGGCCTGTTTGCCATCCGCCGCCGTCTCGGCCTGCAACGCTTTGCCGAGCTAACGGCGCTACTGGATCTCGCCCTCGCCAGCCAGCGTGAAAACGACAGCACTGACGCCCACTTTAGCTGGCTGGTGCCGCTGCTTGAGGAGTATTACGACCCGATGTACCGCTATCAGCTGGAGAAAAAAGCCGGGAAGATTGTGTTTCGCGGCACAGGGCCGGAGGTGGAGGCGTGGCTGGCGGCGTGGTGAAACGCCGCTTACTGCGCCGGATGCCGGGGGCTGGCTATGGGCATGAGGGGATGAGAGTCGGGTGTGTCGGGAGAATGATTGATTGCTGCCAATAGCTGAGCAGCACACATGCGGGTATGGGCCTGAAGGAGATGGCGGTGATTTATATCGATAAAGATGAGCAGGCTGGGTGTATACAGGGTGTAAAGGGCATTAGCTTTATGTTGATCGGGTGGGGTTATGGCATAGGATAAACCTAAGCGGATGGGCAAATCTGTGCCAGGAGCGGACATTAAAAAACACTGTTGTTGCCTGAGGGGGTAATCAAGCCATCCCCCTCAGAACGCAAGGATTTCAGAAAATTAAGTTTCCTATCGATGCACCACCGTCCACATACAGTGTCTGCCCGGTCATGAAGGCCGCATCCTCTGACATCAGAAAAGCAATGGTTGCCGCGATTTCGTCTGGTTTTCCAAATCGCTTCATTGGCACGCCTTTGAGATATCGCTCTTCACCCACGCTCCCCAGTGGATTATTTTCCCGAAACAGCTCCGTTTCAGTTGGTCCAGGCGCAACGGCGTTTACTGTTATACCGGTCTGAGCGAGCTCCAGTGCCCAGTTACGGGTAAAGCTGATCAGTGAAGCTTTTGCTGCAGCATATGCGATCCGCTCCACACTACCAAGTACGGTAAGGCTGGAAATATTGATGATTCTTCCCCAGCCTCTGCCTTTCATGCCTGGGAGTAAGGCCTGTGTTCCCAGTATTGCCGGGTTGAGATTAACGCGCATAACCTCTTCGAAAGAGGCTAAATCAACCTGACCGAGACGCTGCGGCTTAACCAGTCCCACATTGTTGACGATTCCATCAAATGCATATCGCTGGCTTAACGCTTCAAAGGTTCTTTGTGTCTGCTGAATGTCGGCAAGATCTGCGCTAATTAACGTTCCGGGGAAATACTCCGGAACTCCCCGAGCAATCCCTACAACATGATGACCGGCCCCGGTCAGTCTGTGAGCCAGTGCCAGCCCGATACCTTTGCTAGCACCCGTAATTAAAAAAGTTCTTTTCATCATTTACTCCGGTTAATGACCTCTGACATATCCTGCAAAAGCTCAGGATGGGTCATACTGGCCAGGGACACGTCATAAAGAACGATGCGTCTCTTTCTGCTCTTGTTGACGGACATGATCTGGTTTTAGTCAGGTATATAAATAATCGATCCTTTTTGATCGTTAGCTATATGAACTTGCCTAAGCAGCACATTAACGATGCTTTTGGCTGTAAAAGACGGGCAATACTCCCTGTGGAACAAGCGCATTTAGGGCGAGAAATTCGGCTGACTTCTGCTCTCCTTTACGCACATTTACCGCGTGCAAATCATATTTCAGGCAAAGTTCCTCAAGTGCGACAGGCACCTTAATGCTGTCAGGCGTGGCGAATGCATAAATATCAATCATGGTCATTTCCCTGTTGAGATTGTTGAGGGGCCGGTCCCGACAAGTTGAAACAATAATGGCTGGCACCTTGGGGGAATGGTAGGTAAGCTCGTGAGATAACATCTATTCTTATAAGGAATACCATGGACCGATTTCAGGCAATGGCTACCTATGTACGTGTCGTCGACACGGGTTCTTTTTCTGCTGCAGCCCGACAACTCAATGTCGGCCAGCCTGCAGTCTCCAAAATCGTTGCCCAGTTAGAGTTACGATTGCAGACCCGATTGCTGACACGTTCAACGCACGGCCTGACGCCAACCGAGGCTGGACAACGCTATTACGAGCGGGCACTGGCTGCCCTGCAGGAAGCCGACGAGGCCGAGCTGGCTGCCAGGGGGGCTGGAAAAGGGTTGTCCGGAAAGCTGCGAATTTCAGCCGCAACCACTTTTGCCCGGCTGCATATCATTCCCCATCTCCCGGTGTTTCTGCAGGAACACCCGGAACTGGATGTCGACGTGATTCTTGATGACAGGGTGATCGATCTGATTGCTGAAGGTATTGATGTCTCACTGCGCATGGGTAAGCTGCCCGACTCGGGAGTCGTCGCGCGAAAGCTGGCAACCAGCGCCCGCTCGGTAATTGCCACGCCGGCCTATCTCTCTAAAAAAGGTGAGCCTAATACCCCGGCTGAGCTCGCAGAACATGAAGCCATCCTCTACAACCCACAGCCCAGTCACTGGACATTTACCTGTCAGGGTGCCGTTGTTTCCACCACCCTGAGCGGTCGCATTCGCGTCAGCGCCGCTGAAGGGCAGCGTGCTGCCGTGCTAGGTCATATGGGGCTGTGCATTGCCTCCGACTGGATGTTTGCAGAGGAATTAAGGAACGGGGCTGTCCGCAAGGTGCTGACATCATGGCAACTGCCTTCGATCGACCTGTGGGCCGTTTTCCCTAATGGCCGTCTGGCCAGCGCCAAGGCGCGGCAGTTCGCGGGTTTTGTCGAATCCATCATGGCGGCAAAGTTGGAATAGTAATTCCATATAGGAATAGTTGTTATCTAATTCCGAGGCGATCCCAATTAAAAAGGAATGACATATTGTTGTTTCAGGGCCAGCCACTTCGGACTGGTAACAACAAGGATCGCCACCATGTCAATGTTTGAAACTTATCGTAATGCTTTCCCAAACGCCCTTTTAACCCGTAAAGCAAATGGCGTACTGGAAGTGAAGTTCCACACCGACGGTGAAAAACTGGTTTTTAACGGTTATACCCATGAGCAGTTCGTTGAGTTGTTCCATGCCATCGGCGAAGATCGTGAAAATCGCGTGATTATTCTTACCGGTTCAGGTGATGCCTTCATGGATGCAATCAGCCCGGAAGGATTTGATTTCTTTTCCCCAACAGGTTTCGACAAAATTCTGCGCGAAGGCAGAAAGGTGCTGAGCAACATTCTGGATATTGAAGTTCCGATGATTACCGCGCTCAACGGCCCGGTTTTGCTTCACAGCGAGTATGCCCTGCTGACCGATACCATTCTGGCCACCCCACAGACCGTTTTCCAGGACAAGCCGCATTTCGAATTTGGCATTGTCCCCGGTGACGGCGTTCACATTCTGTGGCCGGAAGTCATTGGCTCAATTCGCGGCCGCCACTTCCTGCTGACCCGTCAGGTGCTGGATGCGGAAACGGCGAAGGACTGGGGTGTGGTCAATGAAATTGTGCCGGCTGATAAACTTCTGACCCGCGCCCATGAAATTGCCGACGGGATTGCAGCCCTTCCCCCACTGACTTCGCGCTATACCAGGATTGCACTGACTCAGCGTCTTAAGCGTCTGGTGGATGAAGGTCTGGGTTATGGTCTGGCGCTGGAAGGTATCAGCGCGGCTCAGGTTGCGCACACTATGGCCTAACTGTAAGTCCCGGAAAAACATTTCGGATCTTCGGCATCGCTGAATTCATTTTGATATTGCGCCAAAGCCCTTTTGGGAGGGCTCTGGCTCACCGTGGGGAACCTATTATGAAAACGTTATTCTCGCCTGTTACAGCAGGAAAACTGCAGCTGGATCACCGTGTCGTCATGGCACCCACCACACGCATGAGAACCGTGCATGGCGGCATCCCTGGCACCCTGATGACTGAATATTACCGCCAGCGCGCGAGTCGCGGCGGGCTCCTTATCGCTGAGGCCACGGCGGTTTCACCCTTTGCAAATGCTTATGAAGATGCGCCGGGTATCTTCACTGACGAGCAACAGGCGGGATGGCAGCATCTGGTGGAGGCTGTACACGCCCGCGGCAGTCAGATCGTGCTACAACTCTGGCACCCGGGCCGTCAGTCTCTGCCTGAACTGTCATCAGGACGCCAGCCCATAGCGCCATCCGCACTCATCGCCAGAGACACCTATGGTGTGGTCAAGAATAAGCAGGGAGCCTATGAAGGTAAGCTTTTTCCCGCCCCACGAGCGCTTGAACTGGATGAAATTCATGCGCTCATGGATGAATTACGCCAGGCAGCCATTCGGGCCAAAGCCGCAGGATTTGATGGCGTAGAGCTCCATGCAGCGAATGGCTATTTACCCGAACAGTTTCTGCTGGATGGTAGTAACCAACGCACCGACCGCTATGGCGGTTCACTTGAAAACAGGGCGCGCTTTCTGCTTGAGTCCGTTGACGTCCTGAAGGATGTCTGGGGGTCGGGACGTGTTGCTGTACGTATCTCTCCAAGCGGTATATACGGTGATATGCATGACAGCGATCCATCAGCTACCTTCCGTTATCTTGCAGAACAGCTGAATCGCTCAGAACTGGCCTATTTGCATATCATAGAGCCCCGCATCGTGGGACCGGACGACAGGGAAGCGGGACAGTATGCGGAGCCGGTCGCCAGCCGCGATTTACGCGCTTTCTATCATGGGAAAATTATTGCAGCAGGCGGCTTTAATCCGGAAGATGCCGAAGAAACGTTGCAAAAAAATGAGGCCGACCTGATTGCTTTTGGTCGTCTGTTTACCTCAAACCCGGACCTTCCGGAGCGTATTCGAAATGCATTTCCTCTTGCGGCGTACAACCGTGACGCTTTCTTCGGCGGAGATGAACGAGGTTACACCGATTTTCCCGCTTATAAGCCATTAGCAACAAAAGCACTGTTGGTCTGACTACAACGTTTCAAGTAATGTGCCTTAATGCGTTATCGGCAATCCGGCATTGATACTAAATGCCGGACATCTTTTGAAAAACACAGCGTTCAAAATGTTTTTTTTCAACTTAGTCAATATGTCCGTTGTTCGTTCAAAGCGGACCGTGCAATGTACGCATGTCTGCTCTGTGCCAGATATAGTCATTCACACCCTGAGAGTTACACTTTTAAGTGATTCAGGGTATGCGCTTATTGGTTACGAATATTGTGCCAGAATCATGTGATTTGATGATTGCCGCTTTGCTTTCGAGCCAGTAAGTGCTCCACGTTCGCTAACGAATACTCAGGGCATGCAGAAAAACTGCTGACTATATTTCTTTCGAAGAGCGTGGAATGCATACCAATCCCCGATAAAAAGGAGTTGGTGATGACTGCGAAAGATCAGTTTGCTGCTCATGTTGGTCTGGACTGGGCGGATAAAAAACACGATGTCTGCGTTCAGTTTAAAAACGGTGATCGCATATTTCATGTGATTGAACATACGCCTGAGGCACTTGATATCTGGCTCAATGAGTTACACCAGAGGGTGAAAGGCAGGATTGCTATTGCCGTTGAGCTGAAGAAAGGCCCGGTGGTGTATGCACTCCAGAAGTACCCATTTGTCACTGTTTTTCCAGTACACGCGTTGTCACTGGCCCGCTACCGACAGGCTTTCTGGCCCAGCGGTGCGAAGGATGATCCGCAGGATGCTGAGCTGGCATTAGACCTGATGCTACGTTATCCCAACAAGATAAAAGCCATTGAACCCGATACGACGAAGCGAAATACTTGCTGGCACTGGAAGCGCGAAAGTCGCCCTTACTGAAGCCATAAAAAGCTTGTCGAATGTCTCAGGGCGTGAAGCGGACATTTAACGTATTGATTTTCCAGCCAACAGTCGCGGTAAAACTTGCCATACCTCTCCACAGGTAATAAAAAATCTCCAGACTATATCTTAAATGACGGTTTGAAGAGCTCGGGTTAATAGAGTACAGGCGTCATAATGACAGAAGAAGAAGACCCCGCTTCGACGGTATCTTCTCACTATTTAAGATACTTTTATTATTCGGCTAATTTCAGTAGGGCTTCACCATCAAGGCGATAGCGTACCCATTCAGACTGCGGCAATGCACCAATGCTCAGGTAAAAATCAATGGCGGGCTGGTTCCAGTCCAGCACGCTCCATTCAAGGCGGCCGCACTGGCGTTTCACTGCGCATTGCGCGATATTTTTCAGCAGCGATCTTCCCGCACCCTGGCCGCGATAATCAGGGGAAATGTACAAATCTTCCATATAAATACCGTTACGCCCGAGCCATGTGGAATAGCTGGTGAAGAAAACGGCATACCCTACGGTTTTACCTCCAATTTCACAGATTAACGCTTCGGTTTTACTGTCTGCACCAAAGAGGGTTTTCCGGATCTCGTCCGGCGTGGTGATCACTTCTTCCGGCGCTTTTTCATATGCAGCCAGCTCATAGATCATATCGTAAATTGCCGTTGCATCTTCCGGGCGGGCCTGGCGAATCGTGATACTCATTAGTTTTCCTGTCCTTTCTGAATGGTGTCGACATTGATGGCACTAAGCATAAAGGTTATTGTCAGGAGAATTAAGTGCAATGAAATCACCAAATGATGAATATTATGCATCCAGTATTGAGGCGACTTGATTTAAACCTTCTGCCTGTTTTTGACGCGATTTATCGTCACCGTTCCGTTCGCCTGGCGGCGGATGAACTGGCCATGAGCACCTCGGCGCTGAGCCATGCCTTGTCAAGACTGCGTATCACTCTTAATGATCCATTATTTTACCGGGAAGGCCACCGTATGTGCCCCAGCGTATACGCCACACAGCTTGCGCCTTCTATTGCTTCGTCCCTGAGATTCCTCAATCAGGAGCTGACGCCGCAAACGGATTTTGCAGCCGCCGGTAGTACGGAGTGTTTACAGATTGCGATTACGGATTTTACCGCGTTTTGTATTTTCCCTTCCCTAATGCACAAACTGCAGCACGAAGCGCCCGGCTTGCGCTTTGAGCTACTCTATTTGCCGCACAGCCCGGCGCTGACGGAACTGCTGGCGGGCGAAGTGGATCTGGCACTTGGATTCAGCACGTCGGATGATATCCGGCATCCGGAACTGGACGAGATCGGCTGGTTCGAAGATGAGTATGTCGTCATCGGCAACACCAACCGAACACAGCTGACGCTGGAGGATTATCTTGCCGCACGGCACCTTGTTGTCACGCCCTGGAATGAAAAGCGGGGCGTTGTGGATTTACAGCTTGAGCAGATGGGACATACACGGCAGATAGCGATCAAAACGCCGTCTATGCTCAGCGCGCCATTTATTGTTGCAGAAAGCGATCTGCTGATGGCGATCCCTCGTTTTGCCGCTGAGAAACTGATTCCGGCAATGAATATCAAGATTTTCCCATTACCATTCGCAATACGCTCGTTTGAAGTGAAGATTTATTCCCATAAACGGAGCGTTCAGCGAGGCGCGACTAACTGGCTGAAGGCAAAGCTGCAAACGCTGGCGAAAGAGATTAATTCAGGGCAGAAGAAACTTACAGGAGATCGCTATCTAAGGACGATGCCTTAGGCCGCTATGTGCCAAGAGCGGACATTGCGGCATTTTAAGGTTGCTGACTCATTTATCTCTCAGAGATGTTGCTCGTAACTTTTTGCAAATTATGCAGCTCGTCAGCGCATTCACGTACGGGCTGATGAGAGAGTTACTCTAATTCCAGTTTGTAACCGATTTGTGTGGCCAGCTTCAGCTCTTCACACATGAACCACATTTTTTCAATTTTACCTTCGTCATTAAAATGCGCCATGCCTACCTCCTGCCAGTAAAGGGTCTTATTCGTGGCAGGCGCGCCGGCAAAAGTACCGATATGCTGCACTTCATAATCCCACATCATCATGACGGTATTGCCGTCGCCTGCCACCTCACGGATGGTGACTTTCTGGCCGTTCAGCGCTTCTGAAAGCGGCTTCCAGCCCTTTTCGATCCACTCAAGAAAGTTGCCACGCTCCGGAATAGCATCGCCGATGGCATTATACAGGTTGGCAAACCCGGCGCGCTCGGTCACACATTCTCTGGACACCAGGCTGCGGATAACGTCAAAGTTACCGTTTGGCATGGCATCTTCAATCAGCAGACGAAACGCGGCTTTATTGGCTTCAGTTTTTGAATTGCTCATAGAATCCTCTTCTTAAAGGTTACTGGCCCGAGCGCTGCCGCTCCGGCCCGGTTACTTATTTAATGTAGTGCCTGAACAGTAATGTTGAATGACACCGGCCTGGCATCTCTGTTCATCCTTATGAACATGGGACAGGCGGTCTCAGAAACCTACCCGATGCCTCATTCCTGTTTGCTGCTCTGCTCCTGACGCAGCAGAGGCAGGCCTGAGAGAAGATTTTTCAGCCTGATGGCGACGCGCGGCATAGGCTCCGCAACAGTCAGGCCGACCACGTCAAAGTCCCGCGCAATGTCGTTGATGAGGCGCGACACTTCGCTGATTTTCATACCGTCCGGATCGGTGCCCACGGCGGCAATCATGTCTGACGGATCGACAACGTCGAGGTCAAAATGGATAAGAACCCTGCTGGCTCCGGTACTTTTCAGCCAGTTGATGACCGAAGTGCTCTCAGTGGATACATCTGACGGTGGACAGCTTTTCACACCCAGCTCGCGCTGGCGCTCAGGGGTACCTCCCTCTTTCTCCCAGGTCCGCAGGCCGACAATTAAGGCGCGCGACGGGTCAACGCTTGCCGGAAGCAGACTCTGCAGATGTTCGTCGCCCTGGCCCAGCACGCTTGCGAGCGCCATGGCATGATAGCCTCGCGAGCCTTCGCCCGGATAATTGAGGTCGGGATGCGCATCGACCCACACGATGGCCACGTCATCCCGGTATTTGTCGGCCAGCCAGGTGAAAGGCACCACGCTGACGGAGCATTCCCCCCCGAGCGTGACGATACGATCCGGCGCGTGCTCGCGTATGACGTTCAGCGCGGCCCGGGTGTTTTTAACCACGGCGTCATAGGCAATAATGCCGTTCTTTTCCGTCCGATTGGCTAAATCCAGCGAGACGGGTATTTCGGCCTTTAGCCCGCTGGATTCAGGGGCAAGGAAACTGAGCAGCTGGGACCCCAGGAAATACCCCCTGAACGCGTCCTCCGCCGGCAGCTCAGGGACGTAAGTGTCGATCGGGCCGCCGCCCTGCCACTGGGGGAAAACGAGCCGGAGCGTGCTGGTGTCATTTTTCACAGGTTTTCCTCATCGTTGATGATTCACTATAAGAAGTGCGCCTGAAGGCGCACCCGGATATCTTCAGCCGCGCTGTTCACTCTTCTGAAACGGCGGAAAGTCGGTGTAGCCGTGCTCGTCTCCGCCGTAGTAGGTATCACGATCTGCAACGGTCAGCGGCCAGTCATTGCGGAACCTTTCCACCAGGTCCGGATTGCCGATGAAGGGACGGCCAAAGGCGATCAGGTCTGCACCGCCGGCTTCCAGTGTCGCCAGCGCTTTTTCGCGGGTATATTCGCCCGCCAGTATCAGCGTGCCGCTGAACGCCTGACGAACGGCGTCAAGCATGCGCTGGCTGGTGCCCATTTCATTGATGTGCAGGTAGGCAATGCCACGTGAAGACAACGCTTTAGCCAGGGTCACGAAGGTGTTGAATTCGTCCTCATACCCCGGACCGTCGTGAATGCGCGCCTCGGGAGAAATACGCACGCCGACGCGCTCCCGGCCTGTCGCGGCCACAACCGCATCCACGGTTTCCAGCAAAAAGCGCAGGCGGTTATGCGTTTCCGCTCCGCCATAGCTGTCGCTGCGGGTATTGATACCGCCGTTAATGAACTGATCGAAGAGATAGGCGCCTGCAGCGTGAAGCTCCACGCCGTCGAAACCCGCTTCCTGTGCGGATGTGGCCGCCAGCACGAACTCATCAGTGATGCGATGAATTTCATCCACGGTCAGCTGACGGGCGGGGCTGGCGGTGACCTGAGCCGGACGGCCGTTTTCATCCCAGGCAAAAACGGGCCAGTTAAGCGACCGGGAGCAGACGGAAGAGACGGGCAGCTGGCCGTCAGGCTGCAGCGAGGTATGCGACATGCGGCCAACGTGCCACAGCTGGGCAAATATGCGCCCGCCCTTGGCGTGAACCCGGTCGGTGACCTTTTTCCAGCCGGCAATCTGTCCGGTGGTATAGATGCCCGGCGTCCAGAGATAGCCGCGGGCTTCCGGAGAAATGACGGCCCCTTCGGTAATGATAAGGCCTGCTGAGGCGCGCTGTGCGTAATATTCTGCGGTGGCGTCATCCGGACTTTCCGTTACGGCGCGGGAACGCGTCATGGGCGCCATCACAATGCGGTTAGGCAGTTCCAGCGCCGGGAGAGCGTGCGGCGTAAATAAAGCGTTCATAGCTGTTCCTGATAAGAAGTGATATCAGGGATCAGCATACTCAGTCAGCAGGACAGAAAAAGTGTGTATAGCTGACATCTGTGTTCATGCCGATGGATAATCACGAGGTGTACCTCCGGCCGGTCAGGTACTGTATCGTTCGATCATCCAGTTCACGAACACGCGCAGTCTGGCGCTCTGGTGGCGGTTAGGCGGGTACACCAGATGAAAGGGCAGGCGAGGCTGGCTCCAGCGGGTCAGTACCGGGATCAGGTCACCGGCGTCAATGTGCGGCTGAGCAAAGCGCCGGAGATGCTGACCAACGCCCAGTCCTGCCAGGATCATATCTATCACACCGTCCCCCTCGTTTGCCGCAAACTGGCTGGCGTAAATTTCCTGCGTGTCACCGTTTGCGGTGAAGACAAGCGGCTCCGGTTTACCGGTTGCCGCAAAGAAATAGCTTACGATACGGTGATTATCCCGCAGATCCTCAGGCGACGTCGGTTCGCCGTGACGCGCGAGGTAATCAGGAGAGGCACAGGTGACATAATCAAGCTCAAAGAGCTTACGTCCTATCATGGTCATGTCGCTGAGCGCGCCGGCGCGGATGGCGCAGTCAACGGCCTCACCCACAATGTTAACGGTGCGGTCGTTGATGCCCAGCGAAAGGGTGATGTCCGGGTACTCGCGATGAAAGTCCGGCAGGGCCGGAATAAGCAGTCGATGGGCAAATGAAACGGGCGCGTCAATACGCAGATGCCCGCCCGGCTTGTGTTTCTTCCCCCGGACCGCCGTGTCGGCGGCGTCCACCGCGGCGATGACCCGTTCAGCCTGATGAAAATACTCAAAACCTTCAGCCGACACGGAAATGGTTCGGGTTGTTCGGTGAATAAGCTTTGTCCCGAGATGTTTTTCAAGATCGCTGACAAGTTTACTCAGGCTGGAGCGCGGCATTCCCATCTGATCGGCGGCGCGATTAAACGAGCCCGCCTCAACAACCCGTACAAAGGCGCGCATAGCCAGAAGCTGATTCATCTTACTCATTCACCAAAGTGATTATCCATACACATGGACACAGATGACAGGTTAGTACACTTTTTCTTTCAGTCACAGCGCTTATCCTGATCGCTATACGTTACTGCTGCACCGGTACTCACTACCTGCAGCATTATTTTCTAATCTGCCCGGCAGTGCCGGGAGAACCATGGAGAACATCATGAAAGCGATTGTGACCTTCAAAGCCGACGCCCCGCCAGAAATGCGCGTTGAAGAGCGTCGGTTGCCGCAGCGCCGTCCGGGCACCTCTCTTGTCAGAATGCAGGCCGCCACCATTAATCAGCTGTCAAATACCATCCGCACGGGGGGCTTTGGCAACACGCCGGTGCCTCTGGTGCTGGGAAACGAGGGTGCCGGCATCGTCGAAGAGAGCGACACGCTGGACAAAGGTATCCGTGTGGCGATTTTTGGCGGCAATGACTTAGGTGTGACCCGGGACGGCCTCTTTCAGGAGTGGGTGGTCGTGGATGACTGGCGCCTGATGCCGCTGCCGGACGCAATGAGCTTCGATGAAGGCGCCACCCTGACAGTCAACTACCTGACGGCGCTCAATGCCCTGACCCGCACCGCGCAGGTACGGGCGGGAGAATACGCGCTCGTGTCCGGATCCACGGGATCGGTCGGCAACGCCCTGGTGCAGATCGGCCGCGCGCTCAACGTCAAAGTCATTGCTCTGGTGTCGTCCGCAGAAAAAGCGGAGCTGGCGCTTCAGGCCGGCGCCTTTGCTGCGGTTGACTGGACGAAAGAGGACGTGACGGAGAAGGTGAATGCGCTTACCGGGGGCAAGGGGGCCGACCATGCGTTCGATCCGGTTGGTGGACCCATTTTCAGCAAGCTTTTTGACGCTACGCGTCCGCGCGGCCGGATTGTATCGATTGGCTTCACCGCTGGGCGAAAAGCAGAAATTGACCTGCTGAGCATTATCGCCTCTGAAAAAGTTATCGAGGGTTACTCTCTTCATGCGGATACCCGCGAGCAGTCTGTTGAGGCACTGAAAAAACTCAGCGAGCTGGCCTTCAGGGGAGCGGTGCGCCCGATGATAGACAGCACCTGGCCCACAGATGAGTTTGAGAAAGGGTACGCACGTCTGACGTCGCGTGAGGCGGTCGGCTCCATTACGGTTAACCTGAAATAAGCGCGGAATATGGAAAATACCAGACTAAAAAACCGGGGGTGGGCAGGCGTTGCGTCGCTGGCGCTGGGTTCATTTGCCTCGGTGACCACAGAGTTCCTGCCGGTCGGGCTTTTGCCCGACGTGGCGGGTGATTATGGGATCACAACCGGTGAGGCGGGACTGATGATGACCCTGCCGGGGCTGCTCGCCGCGGTCGCTGCGCCGGGCGTTATGATGGCGGCGGGCAGAGCGGACAGGCGATGGCTGCTTATCGGGCTCTCCTTTCTGCTGCTTATCTCGGCTTCAATGTCGGCATGGGCGCCGGACTGGCATATCATGCTGCTGAGCCGTGGGCTGGCCGGTATCAGCCTTGGTGCATTCTGGGCCATGGGGCTGGCTGTTGCGGGCCGGCTCGTCAGCCAGGACAGCGCCGGTAAGGCCATTGCGGCCGTGTTTGGCGGCGTCACGGCGGCCATGATTCTGGGGGTGCCTTTCGGCACGTTTGTCGCCGGCCTTTTCGACTGGCGAACAGCATTCATGGCCGCTGCGCTGATTGCCGTCGTGCCGCTTGTCCTGCAGCTTATCTTTCTGCCGTCAGTGCCGGCTGAAGACAAACTGCGCCCTGCCTCTCTGATGAATTTTATTCGCCTCATTGAGGCGAGAAAAAGTATTGTGCTGATTTTACTGATTTTTGGTACGCACTTCGGCACCTATACGTTTCTGGCTCCACTGCTCGCTGAGGCCGGGATTGAGCCGGCCATAATCACCTGGAGCCTGCTGGGCTTTGGCGTAACAGGCTTTGTATCCAATTTTGTGGCTTCTGCTTTTGTCAGCAGTCACCTGAAAAGTACGCTGGCAACAGCACTGCTGGTTATGGTGGTGTCGCTGCTGCTGATGGCTGCAGGGCACAGTACGGCATGGCTGGTTGCGGGAGTGCTGCTGTGGGGAGCCGCATGGGGCGCGTTACCACTTTGCCTGAATATTAATAACCGCAAGGCCTCTGGCGAGCTGATTGAGGCAGGTTCAGCGATGTTCACTTTCACGGCTCAGGTCGCTATAGCCGCAGGCTCGGCAGCCGGTGGCGTGATCGTCGACAACCTCAGCACCAAGATGGATTTTTTCAGTGGGACTGCCTTAATTTTGTTCAGTCTGATGATTTTGTATGGATGGACGGCCAGAACGAAAGCTGACTGTTCCCTTAACTGCCGGAATTGAGCCGCATGCTTAATTAACAGCCTCAGCTTAAACGCCGGGGCTTTTTTTCATGCCAATGTCCGCTTCTCGCTCACTGCGGACCTTATGCTCAATTGGCTCGTCCGCCTCGTGCTGTGAATTCAACCAGACGTTGAAAAATTGATTCAGGGCAAAGGCGGGCCCTGACTATATCAGGGCTATCACTTTAAGCTCTGGCTCTTTGGATAGATGGGTAAACCACAATGTCAGCAAAACTGCAGAGACTTTTTTTGCGCTGAAGATAAGAACAACAGAGAGTAACGACGTTGGCATCTGATTTTGATCTGCACCGCTGTTAATTGTACTTAACATTACCGGAGTGCTATACCCCGTGCTGTTTTGCCAGCCACTGACTTGCCGTTATAGTTGCAATTCCCTTACGGTGATTGTAAGTATTGCTCTTACTCCAGGCTACGCCGTCTGGCCGTGCGAAAGCGAGTCGGTAATTTGCACCGACATCTTGCGGATTGCGCTGCATATCATCCTGAAGCTGTTGCCCGTCCAGTAATTTTTTGTTTACGTCAGTGCCCCAGTGAGCATGCATTAAATCAGCAAGCTCACTATAAGTCAGCGTATCACCTGCAATATAGACAATCTCGTTTCGCAACGTGGGCTGATGGAAGAAAATGTCCGCAGTCAGTTGGCCGATATCTTCAGGCGTGGTCAGCGTTATCGCGTACTGCCAGTCTCCCAGCGCACAGACGGTTTTACTTTGCGCGTCAATCACGCCAAAACCGGGTTCAAACAGGTAGCTGGTAAAAATACCTGTAGATACAATGACCCACTCTGTCGCATTTTGCTGGCGTAAAAGGTGGCGAACGTCAAGCTGTTCATCCCAGACTTGTTGCCCGCTGCCTTTACCTACTACGTCATAATCGACACCAAACTGCCATGGGAAGTAGCGGGCTACAGCCGCTTTCAATACCGCCCGCGTAATTTTTATTTGCGTTCCCGGTCCGCTGACAAAACCACTACAGTTGATGACGGCGTCGAAAGCAGCAAATAGCGCACTCAGTTCATCAACACTGTTTTCCTGCAAATCGCCCTCTACCACAGTGACTCCAAGCCTCATTAGTTCATCCAGCCGTGTCTTGCGCGAACCAGAAACGGCGTGAGCGGCTTCGCTTCTGAGTAACACGCTAATTTTTACATCGGTATGTTCCTGCACTTTACTGCTCATCGCTCTCAATACCTGTATACCAAGCTCGCCTGCACCGAGTATCAGAACAGTATATTTAGGTTTTTTTTCGGTATTCATTATTGCGTCCTGTTGTATTAAAAGGTCATCCTGACAGCTGACATGGTCGGGTTCAATTAGGCACACGCATGATACCGGAGGTGATATGGCGTCTGAACGGGAAGCGCTGTTGCAATTTTCCAAAGAATTTTGTGAGGAATTAAGCAACGATGATGAGGGCCTGAAGCGTGAGATCCTGGCTCATGCAGGTAATCGCTGGTCGCTGGGCGTGCTGCATATTCTTGGTACCAGCGGGCCTCTTCGCTACGGAGAGTTACGCCGCTGCCTTACGGATGTCACTCAAAGGATGCTGACACGAACGCTACGCCATCTGGAGCGGGACGGGCTGATATCCCGCTATGATTATGAGGAAAAATTGCCCCGGGTGGTTTATGCGATTACAGATATGGGAAAAGAAATGCTTCTGCGGATGCTGCCTTTGTGGTCCTGGATTATCACATCCGCCAGCTATTTCCGGGAAACAAGAGCCCAGTATGACGGTGATTGAATCTTCTGGTGACAATATGGCAAAAATAAACCTGAGGGATTTATGAATGTTGAAACTCTCATCAAGCAGCAGGCTGCATCGTGATGCAGCCTGCGCCAGGAGCCGATAGATCCGTTTTCGCTTCGACCACTCTGTGCCAGGAGCAGTCGCTGAGCTCTTCATTATGGCGTGACTGAGAACATTTAAATACGTTTTGGCCGTGTTGCGAGGAAGACAACCGCCGCACCGATAGCGACGATGAGCGTATCTTCAATCAAGCCACTTCTGGTCTGCCCAATTTCTGCCATGGCTTTTTTGCGTGCCGCTAATGTGACATAGGCAAGTGGCACAGCAGCAGAGATAGCGATCGCTGCGCCGGTTTTTTCTTCTCCCGCGGGTGCCAACGCGGCACCCGCAATTCCTGCGCTGGCTACACGTGCTGATAAACCCAAAAACACGGTGCGGTCTGGCGCTGACTTCATCTTATCGCCCAATAGCTCACCTGCTCCCATCGCTAACGCACCATATTTGAATAGCGGAAGGTCCAGCAGCTTGAGACTGCCCGATGTATCGCGTCTGGCAAGGCGCGCTGCCGCGAGGGCCGCCATCGGCGTCATAGAACGGCAACTGGCGACAACGCCGATTAAGGCGGAATAAACAAACTTACTTATTTTCATTCTTTATCTCCCGGATAAATAGAATTTTATTATTTTTAAGTTTTCTGGGGTGTAAGCCAGGAACTCCCGGTTTAATCAGCGCATTGACATGTTCACGTTATTTAAACGCTTTTCCTCTGAGCACTGAGTTGCATCTTGCTATGCCTTAAGTATCTTTTGCAGTCTGTGCGCTTCTTGCTTTGTCAGCACAATGAGAACGTTGACCACGGCGCGGCCTCCTGTGCAAATTTCCACTGCAATAGTCAGTATAGATGAAAGGTCTGAGACAGCAGAAATGACGGAATTGAGAGGCTCACGAATGTGGACCGCACCTGATTGCCGGGCCAGATCCTGGCGTAACGCATCCGGGAGTGTAACCGTCAAGACCAGCAGCTACGTGCTTACTACATTAACTGGTCCCGATAGACAGTTCTGCCCTATAGCTAAAACGGTTTCCCTGTGACCTCACTCCACGTAAGCCGATCAGCGAAAACACTCTCAATAAGGCGCTGCGCACCATAGCCTGTAGCGCTCTGTAAGCAGTTCAGCGGCAACGTTAATAACAGATGTTTCGGCCTGAATTATTACTTTTGTTTCTCTTGTATTATGTATTATTACTGCGGCTCAATTATTAAGAATAAAAATAAAAGAACCAGAAAAAAAACTGGAAATAGTTTACCCACACTATCAACCATTAATAAAATTAAAGTCACACCCCGTAAAATTGAGATGTTTTTATTTCTCATAGACGAGAATTTACATGTTATGATATAATATGGCGGAAAAACATGCAGGTTATTAACCTGTTAGTAATGTAAATAAATTATCCAGGAGACTGTTCCAGTGGGACGTAAATGGGCCAATATTGTTGCTAAAAAAACGGCTAAAGACGGTGCAACGTCTAATATATATGCAAAATTCGGTGTAGAAATCTATGCTGCGGCTAAACAAGGTGAACCAGACCCAGAATCAAACTCAGCGTTAAAGTTCGTTATTGAACGTGCGAAACAGGCACAAGTTCCAAAGCACGTTATTGATAAAGCCATTGATAAAGCCAAAGGTGGCGGAGATGAAACCTTCGTCCAGGGGCGTTATGAAGGCTTTGGACCAAGTGGTTCAATGATTATCGTTGAAACGTTGACTTCAAATGTTAACCGTACCATTGCTAACGTTCGCATGATTTTCAATAAAAAAGGCGGGAATATCGGTGCGGCGGGTGCTGTCAGCTATATGTTTGACAACACCGGGGTGATTGTATTTAAAGGAACAGACCCTGACCATATTTTTGAAATTTTGCTTGAAGCTGAAGTTGACGTTCGTGATGTGACCGAAGAAGAAGGAAACATCGTTATTTATACCGAACCTACAGACCTTCATAAAGGAATTGCAGCTCTGAAAGCAGCTGGAATTACTGAATTCTCAACAACCGAATTAGAAATGATCGCTCAATCAGAAATTGAACTTTCACCAGAAGATTTAGAAATCTTTGAAGGACTTGTTGATGCCCTTGAAGATGACGATGATGTCCAAAAAGTATATCATAACGTCGCAAATCTCTAATTATAAATTAAAGAAATCTGTCATTATGGCAGATTTTTTAATTTTATAAATTTGTTATAAAAATAGCAGTCCAGCCAGATATATTGATTATAAAAATATGAAGGGGAAAATGGCGTGCAAGTTTGCGACAGTACCCAGCCCCAGACTACTGACAAACGTCATACCGTGGAATGATGCCTGGCGGCGCTTCGCTTGTACAGGCCTACGGATTAAGAATAAGCTTTTGATATTGATGGTTTTCACAGGCCGGGTAAGGCGAAGCTGCCACCCGGCATAGCAGTGTATACAATAGCCAACGGCTTTGTCATCAACCGCAGGCAGTAACTCAGCGTCAGCGACAGGAATCGGGCATTCCTGACTCCTTGTAAAAAATTAAATGCTTTAAAAACTAGCTGGCCGAATCACCCTTTCGGCCAGCTAGTTTCTTTAACGCCGTTCCCGCTTATCTGCCCGCTGCGCCAGCCAGTCGCCGAGCATCTGCACAATCTGCACCAGGATAATCAGCGCCACCACGGTGACAATCATGACTTCGGTTTCATAGCGGTAGTAGCCGTAGCGGATCGCCAGGTCGCCCACGCCGCCGCCGCCGACAATTCCGGCCATCGCCGAGTAGCCAATCAGGCTCACCAGAGTGATGGTCAGGCCGCGCAGCAGCCCGGCGCTGGCTTCTGGCAGCAGCACGGTACAGATGATGCGCATCGGGCTGGCCCCAAACGCTTCCGCCGCCTCGATAATGCCTTTGTCCACTTCGCGCAGCGCGCTGTCCACCAGACGGGCATAAAAAGCAATCGCGGCCACCGACAGGGGAACGGAGGCGGCAATCGGTCCGATGGTATTGCCCAGCAGAAACTGGGTAAGCGGCAACAGCAGGACCAGCAGGATCACAAACGGCACCGAACGAATAATATTCACCAGCACCGAACTGAGCAGATAAACAAACCGGTTTTGCCAGAACAGATGACGGTCGGTGACGAAAATTAAAAAGCCGAGCGGCAGGCCGCCGACAATCGCCAGCACCGTCGAAATGCTGAGCATCTGGAAGGTTTCGTTAAACGCCAGGGTTAAATCAGGCAACATGTCATCCACGGATCACCTCCACTTGCGCGGTGCGTTGACGAATATGCTCCACCGCCGCGTCCACGGCAGCGGGATCATTCGGGGCGGTAAGCTGCACCACCAGAATGCCCAGCGCTCGTTCAGCGATATATTCAATTTTGCCGTGCAGAATATTCACCGCCACACCAAATTTGACCGCCACCTCAGAAAGTACCGGCTGTTCGGCAGAATCCCCGATAAACAGGATTTTCAGCAATTGCCCCGGCAAATGCTGACGCAGTCGCTCCGGCAGGTCCAGGTTGAGGGTATGCGAGACCAGTTGCTGCGTAAACGGATGCTGCGGATGGGCAAACACATCAAAGACCTCGCCCTCCTCCACGACTTTCCCGCCAGACATCACCGCCACGCGGTCACAGATCGTCTTGATCACGTCCATTTCATGCGTGATCAGCACGATGGTAATACCCATTTGCTGACTGATTTGCTTTAACAGCGCGAGGATCGTGGCAGAGGTTTCCAGATCCAGCGCCGAGGTAGGTTCATCGCAAAGCAGCACGTCCGGGTGATTGGCAATCGCCCGGGCAATGCCGACGCGCTGCTTTTGTCCGCCGCTGAGCTGTACCGGAAAGCGGTTCGCTTTATCTGCCAGACCGACCAGCGCGAGGATCTCCGCCACGCGGGGCGCAATTTTGCTGCGCTCCCAGCCCGCGGCTTTCAGGCTGAAGGCGACGTTTTGCGCCACGGTACGGGTGTGCATTAAGTTAAAATGCTGGAAAATCATCCCGATGCGTTGACGTGCCTTACGCAAAGCCTGACCTTCCAGCGCCGAAATCTCCACGCCGTTAATCTTAACGTGGCCCTGACTGGGACGGGTTAATGCGTTCAGCGTGCGCAACAGGGTGCTTTTGCCCGCGCCGCTGGTGCCGACGATGCCAAAGATCTCACCGGGCGCGATACGTAAACTGACCTCATCCACCGCGCGGGTGGAGGGGCCGCGGCCTGCGGTAAAATCGACGCAGACCTTTTCTATTTCAATCATGCCAAACCTCAGAAATACTCGCCGTTACTGTTTTTCCGCCGTCATCCATTCAGGCTTCTGGAACGCACTGTAGATATTTTTCGGATCGTCGATCACCGCACGGTAAGCCGGTGATTTGACCACGGTGACAATATCTTTCGCGAACGGTTTGTCCGCATCTTCAGTGCGCACGGCGATAATATTTTTCAGGTTCTCATCAAGATTTTCCTGCTTGATGGCACTGGAGAGATCCAGCCCCGCGGCGACCGCAAAGTTACCGTTCACCAGTGAGGCAGTCACGCCGTCAAGGGTGCGCGGCAGTTGCGCGGCTTCCAGCGGCTTGAACACCAGCCCTTTGGGGTTAGTGGCGATATCGCGCTCGGAGGCTTTGGTCGGATCAATATTTGGTTTGATGGTGATCAGATCCAGCGATTGCAGGAAGCGCAGACCGCGTGCAAGGTTGGTCGGATCGTTAGACAGCGTGATCACGTCGCCTTTTTTTAGCTCGTCGAGGCTTTTAATCTTGCGCGAGTAAAAGCCCATTCCGGCGGTCGGCACGCTGATAAGATTGCTCAACTTCAGCCCTTTATCAGCGGTAAATTTATCGAAATAGAGCGAGTGCTGGAACAGGTTGGCATCAATGCTGCCGTTGGACAGCGCCATATTCGGCTGCACGTAGTCGCTGAACTCGCGCACCACGACTTTATAGCCCTTCTCTTTTAAGGAAGGCGCAATCGCCTGTTTTACCATGTCGCCATAAGGTCCCGGCGCGACGCCAAAGACGATGGTGTGCGGATCGCTGTTGGCGTGGGCAAACTGTAAGCCGCAGGCCAGCAATAATGTTCCAGCCGCGATGCGGAGGCTGTGACGCAGTCCCATAATTTCTCCTGGATAAAATGTGGTGTTGTCTTGCATGCGCCGTGCAATGCGGCGCTGTTATTTTTCACCCGCAAAACGCAGGGAGATTCTAAGATGTCACACTCCGCCAGCCGGTGTAATTGAAATTATTTCATGATGTTTTGAAGTGTGTCACTGAATGGCGAAGGATGATGCAGTATGCGCCGATCCGACGATCGGCGCATAGCAAGGGCTAAGCGCTAAACTGGCGGAACAGCGCCCGGCCTTTGAGCAACCGCACGCCAAGCCAGCCGCCGCACAGGGAGAGCAACAGCGCACCGCTAAACGGCAGGACAACCCACAAGCGCCAGTCCGGCTCCCACGGGAAGTCAAAGACGCGGGTTTGCAGTACGGCCAGCGCGGTTTCTGCGCCGATGGCTGCAACCACTCCCGCCACCAGCCCCAGCAGGGCAAACTCACACCATAGCGTTGTCCGCAGCAGGCGTTTACCCGCGCCCAGCGTGCGATACACCACCAGCTCCTGATGACGCTGGCGCATACCGACCTGAATTTGCGCCATTAGCAACAGCACGCCGCACAGCGTTACCAGCACCACCATCACTTCCAGCGCCCGGCTGACCTGCTCCAATACCTGCCCGACCTGTTTTAAGATCGCGCCGATATCCAGCAAACTGACCGTCGGAAACGCACGGTTAAGTTCCGTCAGCAGGCTACTGCCATTATCCCAGCGGAAACTGGTGAGCCAGCTTTGCGGCTGTCCGTCCAGCGCCCCGGTCGGGAAAATAAAGTAGAAGTTGGGGCGCAGGCTCTCCCAGTCCACCTTACGCAGGCTGGTCACTTTGGCGGTGAAGTCCTGAGTGTCCCCGGTGAACGTCACGCTATCGCCCAGGGAAATATCCAGCCGTTTCGCCAGATCCTGTTCCATAGAGACCTCCCCTGCGACAGGCGGCCAGTGGCCTGCGGTAATCGGGTTATGGTCCGGTTTCTGACTCAGCCAGGTGAGGTTAAGCTCGCGATTAAGCGCCTCATCCTTATTACCCTCCGTCGGCTGGCCGTTGATTTGCGTCAGACGTGCGCGAACGATGGGATAGAACGTCGAGGGGCGCACCTGATGCTCAGCCAGAAACTGCTTAACCGGCTCAACCTGCTCCGGGGCAATGTTGATCAGAAAATAGTTCGGGCTTTCCGGCGGCAACTGCTGCTGCCAGCGATCCAGTAAATCCCCGCGCAGCACCAGCAGCAGCGCCAGCAGCATAAAGGAGAGAGAGAATGCCGCCAGCTGGCTGAGCGTCGACCACGGCTGGCGCAGCAGACGATTGACCGCAAGCCGCAGCGGCAGCGCATTGATGGTCAGGCGCTTCAGGACGTTGAGCAGCATCCAGCCCAGTACGCCACACAGCAGTGCCAGCACCAGCGCACCCGCCAGCACCGCCCATAACAGCGTACTGCCGCCCATAAGCCACGCCAGCAGGGCGACCACCACCACGGTAATGATCGGGAGATAGATTTTCAGCGGCCAGACATTAGCCACCACATCCCGGCGCAATACACGCAACGGCTGCGTCGCCAGCAGCAGCCGGTAAGGTCGCAGACCTACCAGCAGGGAAATGGTGGTCATTGCACCGGCGGACCACAGCCACGGCCACAGGCTCGCGGCAGGAAGCGCCACCGGCAGCACCGGTTTAAGCAGGATAATCAGCACCTGCTCAAACGCCAGCCCCAGCACGCCGCCGGTCACAATAGAAAGCAGCATCAATAGCAGCCACTGGCCAATAATCAGCTTGCGTAGCTGCCTCCCTCCGGCACCGAGGGTTTTCAGGATTGCCACCAGATCGTAGCGGCTACGGCAATAATGGCTCATCGCCACCGCCACGGCGGCCACTGCCAGTAGCAGCGTTAACAGCGCTGAGAGTAAAAGGAATTGCTGCGAGCGTTCGAGCGATTTCCCCAGCGCGCCCTCATCCTGCTCAAGGCCGTACCAGCGATGCTCCGGTTTTAACTGCGGCAGCAGCCATTTTTCATAGGCGGCAAGCTGGGACGGCGTACCGCCGAATTTATAGCGCCAGCTGACGCGACTGCCCGGCCCTGTCGCGCCCGTTTTTGCCACGTCGGCAACGTTCATCAGCAGGCGCGGGGCCATCTGAAACGGATTAAACCCGGCGTCCGGCTCCTGCACCACTTCGCCCGCGATGCGCAGCGTGGTGTCGCCAACGTCAATCGAATCACCCGGTTTCAGGTTGAGCAGCGCCATTAATCGCGGGGCCAGCAGCGCGGTGCCTGCGACAGGTTTCAGCCCCGGCGGATCGGTTTGCAGCTCGCCGTACATCGGATAGAGATTGCCCACCGCCTTGACGTTCGCCAGCTGCGGCGTGTCGCGGGCAAAGGTCATGGTGGCAAAGGTGATTTGCTCATCCACCTTCAGCCCCAATTTGCGCGCTTCAGCAATCCATTCCGGCGGCACCACGCGCGAACTGCGCAGCGCCCGGTCGCCAGCCATAAACTCCCGGCTTTGCTGGCTTAGTCCCTTTTCCATCCGGTCACTGATATTGCCCAGCGCCAGCACACAGGCCACCGCCAGGCTTAACGCCAGCCAGACAATCAGCAGCGAGGGCGAGCGCCATTCGCGCCAGAACCAGCGGGCAATCATGCTTCCTCCTGCAACTGACCATTTACCAGCCGCAGACGGCGGTCGCAGCGCGCGGCCAGCTGCGCATCGTGCGTCACCAGAATCAGGGTCGTGCCGTACTCGCGGTTGAGAGAGAACAGCAGATCGGCGATTTTATCGCCGGTCTGACGGTCGAGGTTGCCGGTCGGCTCATCGGCAAACAGCAGGCCCGGTCGACCGTTGAAGGCTCTGGCTAATGCCACGCGCTGTTGCTCGCCGCCGGAAAGCTGTGCAGGCAGATGATCGAGCCGTTTACCCAGCCCGAGTTGCTCCAGTAACGCCTTCGCCTGCGCGCGGCTTTCGCGGCTGTTTTCACCGCGCAGCAATGCCGGTAACTCTACGTTTTCCAGCGCGTTGAGCGTCGGTATTAGCATGAAGGACTGAAAGACAAAGCCGACATGCTGCGCACGCAGCGCGGCGCGGGCCTCTTCATCCATCTTGTGCAGCGCTTGCCCAAGCAGGGAGACTTCGCCGCTGCTGCCGTCGTCCAGTCCGGCGAGGATCGCCAGCAGGGTTGACTTACCGGAACCCGACTCGCCGATAAGCGCAATGGTCTGGGATGGTTTGACAAGCAGCTCAACTCCGGTAAGGATGGAGAGTTCATGCTCCCCCTGACCGACGGACTTCTTAAGACGATGAACTTCAACAATGTTTTCCGCTGGCATTTGCCGTTCCTGTTTTTGGCTCTGTTAAGCTTCCGCGCTGCCGCAGCAGACACGCTATTAATTCTGGGCGACAGTCTTAGCGCCGGTTATCGTATGGCGGCCACCAGCGCCTGGCCTGCGCTGTTAAATAAAAAATGGCAGCCGCAGACGACGGTAATTAACGCCAGTATTAGCGGCGATACGTCACAGCAGGGACTGTCGCGTTTGCCGGCGCTCCTTACCCAGCATAAACCACGCTGGGTGCTGGTGGAGCTGGGCGGCAACGACGGCCTGCGCGGTTTTCAGCCGCAGCAGACCGAAGCGACGCTGCGCAAGATACTCCAGGGCGTTAAAGATGGCGGTGCGCAGCCGCTACTGATGCAAATTCGCCTGCCCGCTAACTACGGTCGTCGGTATAATGAATCCTTTAGCGCGATCTATCCGGCGCTCGCCAAAGAATTCGATATTCCTCTGGTTCCATTTTTTATGGAAGAGGTTTATCAGAAGCCTCAGTGGATGCAGGACGACGGTATTCACCCTAACCCCGACGCGCAGCCATTTATTGCCGACTGGATGGCGACGCGGCTGGCTCCTTTAGTAAAACATGAGTCTTAATCTTGCAGGGGCGCACTCAGGTAAAGTTATGCAAAAATCAGTCTTAATAACAGGATGTTCCAGCGGTATCGGTCTGGAAAGCGCGCTTGAACTTCAGCGTCAGGGCTTTCGGGTGCTGGCCGCCTGCCGTAAAACGGACGATGTGGCGCGAATGAATAGCCTGGGGCTGACGGGAATTTTACTCGATCTCGATAAGCCAGAGAGCGTCGATGGTGCCGCCGACGAGGTCATTGCCCTGACGGGAAATCGCCTGTACGGCATTTTCAATAACGCGGGTTACGGCGTGTATGGTCAACTGCCGACCATCAGCCGTACCCAGCTGGAGCAGCAATTTTCCGCCAACTTTTTTGGCGCACATCAGCTCACCATGCGGCTGCTGCCCGCGATGATCCCCCACGGCGAGGGGCGGATTGTCATGACGTCATCGGTAATGGGGCTGATCTCTACGCCAGGCCGCGGTGCCTATGCCGCCAGTAAATACGCGCTGGAAGCGTGGTCTGACGCACTGCGCATGGAGCTGCGCCATAGCGGCATCCACGTCAGCCTGATCGAACCCGGCCCCATTCGCACCCGCTTTACGGAAAACGTTAATCAGACCCAAAGCGATAAGCCGGTCGAAAATCCGGGTATTGCCGCACGTTTTACCCTCGGGCCAGAGGCGGTCGTGGCGAAAGTGCGCCATGCTTTTACCAGCGAACGGCCCAAAATGCGCTATCCCGTGACCTTAGTGACCCATGCGGTAAACGTGCTAAAACGCCTGCTGCCGGGCCGCCTGATGGATAAAATTTTGCAGGGGTGAGTTGAAGCTAACGCGCTGACCCCCATGTATTACAAAAATAGCTTATAGAGAGTGCACTATGTCCGTACAGAATATCGTCAATATTAACGAAACGAACCTGCAACAGACGCTGGAACAGTCGATGACCGTCCCGGTGCTGTTCTATTTCTGGTCCGAACGCAGCCAGCACTGTGAGCAGTTAACACCGGTGCTGGAAAGCCTCGCCGCCCAGTACAGCGGACAATTTATTCTGGCGAAGCTGGATTGCGATGCCGAGCCGATGGTCGCCTCCCAATTTGGCCTGCGCGCCATCCCGACCGTGTATCTGTTCCAGAACGGACAACCGGTCGACGGCTTCCAGGGTCCGCAGCCGGAAGAGGCGATCCGTGCGCTGCTGGAAAAAGTGTTGCCGCGTGAAGAAGAGCTGAAAGCGCAGCAGGCGATCCAGCTTATTGAAGAAGGCAACCACGCGGACGCGCTGCCGCTGCTTAAAGAAGCCTGGCAGCTCTCCGGGCAGAATAGCGAAATCGGCCTGCTGCTGGCAGAAACGCAAATCGCCCTGAATCGTTCAGAAGACGCGGAAGCGGTGCTGAAAACGATCCCGCTTCAGGATCAGGATACCCGCTATCAGGGTCTGGTCGCCCAAATTGAATTGCTGAAACAGGCCGCCGATACGCCCGAAATTCAGCAGCTTCAGCAGCAGGTCGCGGCGAGCCCGGAAGACGCGGCGCTGGCCTCGCAGCTTGCGCTCCAGCTACATCAGGTAGGTCGTAATGAAGAGGCGTTAGCGTTACTCTTTAGCCATCTGCAAAAAGACCTTGGTGCGGCAGACGGTCAGGCACGCAAAATGTTGCAGGAAATCCTCGCGGCGCTCGGCACTGGCGACGCCCTTGCCAGCCAGTATCGTCGCAAGCTTTATTCGCTGCTGTACTAAGTCTGTTCCCGGACCTGAGCCGACGGCGGATAAAGGATATAGTGAGTCAGTCATAACAGGAGGTTTGCTTAATGTTGATTGTGATCCCCGTCGTCATTCTCGTGGCGCTCATCGTGGTTTTTGCCGGGGTGAAAATTGTTCCCCAGGGCTATCAGTGGACGGTGGAGCGCTTTGGTCGTTATACCACTACCCTTCAACCGGGCCTGAGTCTGGTCGTGCCGTTTATGGATCGTATTGGTCGTAAGATCAACATGATGGAACAGGTGCTGGATATTCCCTCCCAAGAGATCATCTCCAAAGATAACGCCAACGTATCTATCGACGCCGTCTGTTTTATTCAGGTAATTGACGCGCCGAAAGCGGCCTATGAGGTCAGCAATCTGGAGCTGGCGATCATCAACCTGACGATGACCAACATCCGTACCGTGCTTGGCTCGATGGAGCTCGATGAAATGCTCTCCCAGCGCGATAACATCAATACGCGCCTGCTGCATATCGTCGATGAAGCGACTAACCCGTGGGGCATTAAAATCACCCGTATCGAGATCCGCGATGTGCGCCCCCCTGCCGAACTTATCGATGCAATGAACGCCCAGATGAAAGCGGAACGTACTAAACGCGCCTATATTCTTGAGGCCGAAGGTATTCGCCAGGCGCAGATCGTTAAAGCGGAAGGGGAAAAGCAGTCGAAGATCCTTACCGCAGAAGGCGAACGCCAGTCGGCGTTTTTGCAGGCGGAAGCGCGTGAACGTTCAGCGGAAGCAGAAGCCCGCGCGACCCAGATGGTGTCGGAGGCTATCGCTGCCGGGGATATCCAGGCGGTGAACTACTTTGTGGCGCAGAAATACACCGAAGCGCTGCAAAAAATTGGTTCGGCCAATAACAGTAAAGTGGTGATGATGCCGCTGGATGCCAGCAGCCTGATGGGCTCGATTGCCGGGATCAGTGAACTTATCAAGGACAGCGCCAGCGAGCGGAAACGCCTATGATGGAACTGATCCTGACGCATCCACATGTCTTCTGGCTCACTCTCGGCGGGCTGCTGCTCGCCGCAGAAATGCTCGGTGGCAACGGCTACCTGTTATGGAGCGGCGTTGCGGCGGTGATCGTCGGGCTGGTGGTCTGGCTGCTGCCGCTGGGCTGGGAGTGGCAAGGGCTGATGTTCGCCCTGCTGACGCTGCTGGCCGCGTGGCTGTGGTGGCGCTGGCTGGCACAGCGTGTGCGCGAGCAAAAACCCGCCGACAGTCAGCTTAACCAGCGCGGACAGCAGCTTATTGGTCGCCGCTTCACGCTGGATAACGCACTGATTAACGGGCGCGGGCATATGCGCGTCGGCGACAGTTCGTGGATGGTCAGCGCGGACACCGATCTTCCGGCGGGAACCCCGGTAGACGTAGTGGCGGTCGAGGGAATTGTGCTGATCGTCAGAGCGTCTTCTCCTGTCGCCTGAGATAAAGCTGGCGCTTTCCTGGGCCAGCTTTTGTCATGACTATTTTCGCCAACGCTAACCGTGACGATGACAGCAGCCCGCAAGATTGTTAATAATCGGACAGTCTGCTCCCTCATCGCCGGGGCAGCTTTCCGCCAGCGTCAAAAGCTGCTGGCGCATCTCCTGAAGCTGCACAATATGCTGCTCAATCTCAGCCACTTTCTCCAGGGTACGTTTTTTTACGTCGGCGCTATGGCGGGCAGGATCGTTGAACAACTCCACCAGCTCGCCGCACTCTTCGAGATTAAACCCCACCAGCCGCGCCTGGCGTAACAGGGTCAGCTCGTCGAGATGCTGTTGCGTGTAGCTGCGATAGCCGTTTTCACTGCGCAGCGGCGGCGTCACCAGCCCCTTCTCTTCATAAAAGCGAATCGCCTTACTGGTTAAGCCCGTCTTTTTCGCTACGTCGCTAATATTCATCGTTCCCCCTTGACCTTCCCCTTGCGGGAAGGTTTAACCTTAGTAAGAGTTAGCGAAAGTGCTTGCTAAGATCAATATTTTTACGATCTATGATACAGGAGTTAGAACATGTCTCACATTATTGACCTGACGCTGGATGGCCTTTCATGTGGCCACTGCGTTAAACGCGTTAAAGAAAGCCTTGAGCAGCGTCCTGACGTTGAGCAGGCGGACGTCACCATTACCGAGGCGCATGTAACCGGCAGCGCCAGCGCCGATGCGCTGATCGAAACCATCAAACAAGCCGGGTACGGTGCTGAGTTAAGCCACCCAAAGGCTAAACCGCTGGCGGAGTCATCAATCCCGTCGGAAGCGCTGACAGCGGTTACCCCTGAGCTTCCGGCAGCGCAAACCGATGACGACAGCCAGCAGCTGTTGTTAAGCGGCATGAGCTGCGCCAGCTGTGTGTCACGCGTCCAGAAAGCGCTGCAAAGCGTACCGGGCGTTACGCAGGCGCGGGTGAATCTGGCGGAGCGCACCGCGCTGGTAATGGGCAGCGCCTCCGCCACGGAATTAGTGCAGGCGGTAGAAAACGCGGGCTACGGCGCAGAGGCGATTGAAGATGACCTCAAACGCCGCGAGCGCCAGCAGGAAACGGCCATCGCCACCATGAAACGCTTCCGCTGGCAGGCGATTATCGCGCTGGCGGTGGGCATTCCGGTAATGGTCTGGGGAATGCTCGGTGACAACATGATGGTCACGGAGGGCAACCGCAGCCTGTGGCTGGTCATCGGCATAATCACTCTCGGCGTGATGGTGTTTGCTGGCGGCCACTTCTACCGCAGCGCCTGGAAAAGCCTGCTCAACCGAACCGCAACCATGGATACGCTGGTGGCGCTGGGAACCGGCGTGGCCTGGCTTTACTCGATGAGCGTCAATCTCTGGCCGCAGTGGTTTCCGATGGAAGCGCGGCACCTCTATTATGAAGCCAGCGCGATGATTATTGGCCTGATTAATCTCGGTCATATGCTTGAAGCGCGGGCGCGTCAGCGTTCGTCCCGGGCGCTGGAAAAACTGCTTGATCTGACCCCTCCCACTGCGCGCGTGGTGACGGATGAGGGCGAAAAAAATCTGCCGCTGGCGGAAGTCACCGCTGGCATGACGCTGCGCCTGACCACCGGCGATCGCGTGCCGGTAGACGGCACAATTACCCATGGTGAAGCCTGGCTGGATGAAGCCATGCTGACCGGCGAGCCGGTGCCGCAACAAAAAGGCCCCGATGACGAGGTACATGCGGGCACGGTGGTTCAGGACGGCAGCGTACTGTTTCAGGCCAGCGCGGTAGGTAGCCAGACCACGCTGTCGCGCATTATTCGTATGGTGCGCCAGGCGCAAAGCAGCAAGCCGCAAATCGGTCAGCTGGCTGATAAAATATGCGCTATTTTTGTGCCGGTAGTGGTCGCCATTGCGCTGTTCAGCGCCGCGATCTGGTACTTCTTCGGCCCTGCGCCGCAAATCGTCTATATGCTGGTGATTGCCACCACCGTACTGATCATCGCCTGCCCGTGTGCGCTCGGTCTCGCCACCCCGATGTCGATTATCTCCGGCGTCGGTCGCGCCGCCGAATTTGGCGTGCTGGTCCGCGATGCCGATGCCCTGCAACGCGCCAGCACGCTGGATACGCTGGTGTTCGATAAAACCGGCACCCTGACCGAAGGCAAACCGCAGGTGGTGGCGGTAAAAATCGCAGGCACTATTGAAGAGGCGCAGGCGTTACGGCTGGCCGCGGCGCTTGAGCAGGGTTCCAGTCATCCGCTGGCCCGCGCGATCCTCGACAAAGCGCAGGAACACACGCTGCCGCAGGTTAACGGTTTTCGCACCCTGCGCGGGCTGGGCGTGAGCGGTGAGGCGGACGGTCATACGCTGTTGCTGGGCAACCTGGCGTTGCTTAAAGAGAACGGCATTGCCGCCGGGGAACTGGAAAGCGAAATCGGCGCTCAGGCTTCTCAGGGCGCGACGCCGGTGCTACTGGCGGTTGACGGTAAAGCCGCTGCGCTTTTTGCCATCCGCGATCCGCTGCGGGCAGACAGCGTGGCGGCGCTCCAGCGTTTACATCGGGCAGGATACCGGCTGATCATGCTGACCGGCGATAATGAGACGACGGCCAACGCCATCGCCAGAGAAGCGGGCATTGACGATGTCATCGCTGGCGTCCTGCCGGATGGCAAAGCCGATGCCATTCAGCAACTGCAACGCGAAGGTCGGCAGGTAGCCATGATCGGCGACGGCATTAACGACGCGCCAGCGCTGGCGCAGGCAGAGGTTGGCATCGCGATGGGCGGCGGCAGCGATGTGGCAATTGAAACAGCGGCCATCACCCTGATGCGCCACAGTTTGATGGGCGTCGCGGATGCGCTGGCGATTTCCCGCGCCACACTGCGGAATATGAAACAAAACCTGCTGGGCGCGTTTATTTATAATTCGCTGGGCATTCCGATTGCCGCCGGGATCCTCTGGCCGCTAACCGGTACGCTGCTCAATCCAGTGGTGGCAGGCGCGGCGATGGCTCTATCGTCGATTACGGTGGTGAGTAACGCCAATCGGCTGCTGCGGTTTAAACCGAAAGAATAACCGGTAACTGCTACAACTTTAGGTATAACGCTCCATCATGGCAGCACTACAACGCGTAATGCTGCCTGTAGATATTTATGTAGCAAAAGCGCCTCTTTGCTATCTGAAAAAATCGTCAACAGCATCATCCCATTCATGGCCGGTCTTTGACCAGTCATGACTTACCGGAGGAGGAAAACCGGTTCGGCAATATCCCCTTTTACCATCGAAATCAAACACGCCATGTGGATAACCATTGATCAAAAGGACACATTTTTTACTATCCTCCGACCATCCAATTTTTACATCAGAAGGGATATCACCATCTGAAACCTCGTCGGCATTATAAATATGCAGGGCATCCTGAATAGGGTTATCGTCACCCGATGTATCCAGAGCATAAAAATATCCCGTGCTTCCGTCATCCTCGAACACGGCGGCAAAGGGACCTTCCGGAGCCATACTCTCTATGACCTGCTTGTCGCCTGTGATCAGTTGCCCCTGAACCGTAACCAGTATCGTCATCGTCGCTTTCTCCTGAGCTATCGAAGTTCAACATTCCCACATCAGCAAGGATTTCTCAACATCCGAATCCAAACCCCGGGCTTAACAATTGCATTGCGCGCTGTCCAGGCGCACGCTAGCATGGGGCTTCATTAGGGGAGGCCGCATGGATCTGTTTTACCGGCTAAAAACGTTTTTCGCTGCATTTCGCGGCAATGCTTACTCCTGGCCTGCCATTGACATTTCGCTCCCCGGCGGGCGCGAGTTTCATCTCGTCGGCAGCATTCATATGGGGACGCAGAATATGTCCCCGCTTCCCCCGCAACTGCGGCAAAAAATCCAGCAGGCCGATGCGCTGATTGTTGAAGCCAATATCGCTGGCGATGAAACGCCCTTTCACGATCTGCCTGTGTTTCCGCCGCTGGAAGAACGTCTGAGTGAACCGCAGTTAGCTCAACTGAATAATAAGGCCGACGAATTGGGTCTGTCGCTTTCGCTGTTTAGCACGCAGCCGCTGTGGCAAATTGCCATGGCGCTACAGGCAACACAGGCACAGCAACTGGGTTTGCGCCCGGAATACGGTGTCGATCTTCAGCTTATTCAGGCGGCGCAGGTGGAACAGATCCGTATCGTCGAACTGGAAGGTGCCGCGCGGCAAATTGCCCTGCTCTGCGAGTTGCCCGATAACGGCATGGCGCTGCTGGACGATACCCTCACCCACTGGCACACCAACGCGCGGCTGTTACAGATGATGATCAGCTGGTGGCTGGAACATCCGCCCGCGGCTCATGACGTTAAGCTGCCAAATACCTTCAGCGCAGGGTTGTATGATGTGTTGATGCATCAGCGTAACCGCGCCTGGCGCGATATGCTCCGCGCACTACCTGCGGGACGCTACGTTGTGGCGGTGGGCGCGCTGCATCTCTATGGTGAAGGCAGCCTGCCGGAGATCATGCGTTGACGTACTCCCCGCCCGATTGAGCGAGGTCTTACGCGCAAATTGATAAAAAAGTGGCCAATATTGCTATTGGCCCGTCAAAGAGGAATTTCATCTTTATTATTATGCCGGAGCGAACTCCGGTTGATGAATTGTCGCTCAAAGCATCGTTACTGCCAATACTAATAAGCAAGATTATACTATTTTTTCCTGCGGCTTCAGGCGTAAGCTTGAAGCATTGTTGGCTTGCAGGTAAGGATTATCATGACGCCCGCCGTTAAGTTACTTGAGAAACAGAAGATTTCTTTCCAGATCCACACTTACGATCACGATCCCGGCGAAACCAATTTTGGTGATGAAGTGGTGCGCAAGCTCGGTCTGAATGCGGAACAGGTTTATAAAACGTTGCTGGTCGCCGTCAACGGCGAGGCCAAAAACCTGGCGGTGGCGGTGACGCCAGTGGCGACCCAGCTGGATCTGAAGAAAGTGGCTAAAGCACTGGGCGCGAAGAAAGTTGAGATGGCCGATCCGCAGCTCGCGCAGCGCACCACCGGATATCTGGTTGGCGGTATCAGTCCGCTGGGGCAGAAAAAACGTCTGCCAACGCTGATAGACGCTCCCGCCCAGCAGTTTGCCACCATCTTTGTTTCCGGCGGCAAGCGCGGGTTAGATATTGAACTGGCGGCTAACGATCTGGCGAAGACGCTTGGTGCCAAATTTGCTGATATTGCGCGGCGCGAGTAATCCGGAGGTCACGGGAGAGAACGTTATGATGGATCGCTGACCATTCGCCAGCCTGCTAAAAATTGGTTATGATCCGCTCCTACTTTCCCGCCGGGCAGCCTGATGTCGACTATTTTTGATACCTTTATTGCCCCGCCGTGCCATGAAGAGATAGAGATCCTCTATCAGGACGAGCACCTGGTGCTGATCAATAAACCCACCGGGCTGCTCAGTCTGTCGGGAAAAAATCCGCAAAATCTCGACTCGGTGCATCACCGGCTGGTACAGCTATTCCCCGGCTGCACGCTGGTTCACCGCCTTGATTTCGGGACGTCCGGGCTGATGGTGGTTGCCCGCACTAAGGCGATCAATGCCGCCCTCTGCCAGCAGTTCAGTCAGCGCGCTGTCACCAAAGGATACAGCGCCCTGCTTTATGGACATCTGGAGGAGGATGAAGGGGTGATAGACGCGGCGATTGCCAAAGATCCGGCGCGGTTTCCGCTGATGTCGATTTGTTCACGCCACGGTAAGCCCGCTCGCTCGCGTTATCGGGTCATCGAGCGCTTTTATCAGGAACAGGAAGACAAGGTGCTTGTGCCCTTGACGCGAGTCCGGCTTACCCCTGAAACGGGTCGTACCCACCAGCTACGCATTCACTGTCAGCTGCTGGGCCACCCTATTCTGGGATGCGATCTGTACGGGGGTCGCCTGCTGCCAGGCACCGAACTGACGCCGCGCCTGATGCTGCATGCCAGCGAACTGCATTTTGTTCATCCCGTCAGCAATGCTGCGATCAAGATGCATCATGCCTCCCCGTTCTGAAAGCGGCTGATGCGTAACAGCTATGGTCTGTTACCACATCAAATCGTCGGGCACTTTAAAGTCGGCATACGGATCGTCTTCGTCCTGCTCTTCCTGACTTAGCGCGCTGTTCAATACAATGCTGCTCGCATCCCGCTGCGCGATTTTATCGGCTACGCTGGCAGGGATAATAGCGTATTCATACTCATTTTTGTTATCGACCACCAAACGTGCAATGGCGAGACGACCATTTATCAGCTGCGCCTGAGTTGGCTTATCCACAGCGACCTTTTTAATGAGGTTATTATCCGTGAAATTAAAATCAATATCGCCTCTTGCAATACTAATGCGGTTCATTTCAATAAGCTGCTTCACCTGGGCTTTATATTCTTTAGCGATGGCAGCCTGTTTTTGTTGCTCACTTAGCTGCTTATCGCGCTCAAGCTGCGCTTTTTTATTTTCTTCCACCGCCTCTTTTGCTTCGCGAGCCTGAACCCGCGATTTTTTAGCCGTCCTCTGCACTTTAGCCATTTTTTTACTGGTCACTAAGCCAGCTTTTAGCATCTGCTCTTGTAAGGTAAGTTTTGTCATTGTCGTTTCTAATCCGGTCAAAAATGTGGGGTTAATCTCAAACCTTAAGCAGTTTCACCGTGGCATCGATGTCAATCTCATCTTCCGAGAAAATTAACGTCGTTCCCTGGAAAGTGGTGATCGCCAGTTTTTTCAGCGTGCGCATTTCGCCAGATTTTGCGGCTGATTTGGGTCTGATACTTCCCATCAGGACGCCTACGGACAGTACCGCGTTTTCTTTATCGATGCGGGTCTCAGCAGGCACTTCCTCACTGTAGACCAGGTAAGACTTGATCGAGGTAAGCTTAAGGCGTTCGCCCGCGATATAGATGTACTTACTTTCCGGTACGACTTTCACCGCATACGCCGACAATCCTTTGTTATTGGTCGTGGGTTCGAAAGTGACCGCGGCATCTTTCTTAATCAGATCAGGGTTGGCGACCTTAATCACATGAAAATAGCGGTTATCACCGTTTTCATCTTTGATAAAACCAAAACCTTTATCTTTAAACCATGTTGTGATCGTTCCGTTCATCGCCATTACCGCCTGATTAATCGTTTATCTGCCCTATTTTTGCAGCGCGCAGTGTAAAGCACAATGCCTGCGCAGACTATGCTTTGGGTTAAGTCTGGACGATAAATTTCCGCAGTGCGAGCAGATCGGACACGCGAAGGCGTGAAACCCGTTCGATTTCAATCTCACCTGCCGTTCACAGCATCAGCCTGGCCCTTCGCTCCCTGCCGCCAGCAGCGGTACCAGCACATCGCTAATCGGTGTTGGGATCCCCTGCGCTCGTCCATAACGTTGTATCACGCCGTTACGGATATCCCACTCCAGCGGGCGGTTAGCCTGGCGGTCAGCAAGAATCGAGGTGCCTAAATCTGCCGGGGCACGATGAAAACCGTCAACGATTTCCTGGGGTACGGAATCGTTTAATACCGCACCTTGCGCACGCGCGACCATCAGACATTCACGCAGATAGAGCAGAGCCAGTGCAGTGATATCCTCGCGCGCAAACATCCCGGCGCGGCGATTAGCAAGCACCATCAGGCCAGCGACCGCATTCTGCAACAATTTGCGCCAGGCGATAGAGATAAAATCCGTTGCCAGTTCCACGCTACAGCGTGTGCCCTTAAGCGCATCAGCGACGCGTCTGGCCTGCGGCACATCCGGTAGCGTCAGGCGCGGTTTCGCCCGTAGCCAGACCGAAGCATCCGCCTCGCGCTGTGCCGGAAACCATACGACCGAAGGCAGCACCGTTGCGCCGTTGACATAAGGCTCCAGCAGGTCTTCCTGCTCAACCCCATTTTGCAACGCACAGACGACGGTATTTTTATCGCATAGCGCGGCCAGCCAGGCAGCACTGTCTGCAACCTGAGTGGTTTTTACCGCGACAAACAGCAACTCGACCGGGTGATGGATAGCCGCCGGATCGCTCAATACCGGGCCTGGTACCACAATTTCACCCTCATCGTGACGCAGGATTAACTGTGGATGCGCAGTGCGCCCGCAAAGCACCGGCGTGCGATCAACCTCATGCAGTACGGCAGCAATCGTCGTTCCGATAGCCCCCGGACCGAGTAGAGCGATCTCAGGATAGTCAGACATTGATTTTTCTCCTGGCTGGATTAATCATCACTATGCCAGTTGCAATTATCGTGTATGCGTGCATTTTGCTCACCGTTATTATTTCACCCGGCAGAGAAAATTCACCGAGGAGGGGAAATATCCCCTCCTCGGTTTTCGCCACTATTAACGAAAGCAACCTTATTCCCAGTTCACTTCGCCTTTCGGCTCATACGCATTGGCATCCAGCGGAGAGTTCTGCTGGATAAACTGCTTCAGCACCTCAGCGTCAATAAAGCCGGTGTTTACGTAACCGGGTTTATCGTCAAGACGCGGATAACCGTCGCCGCCCGTGGCGTTAAAGCTCAGTGTCGCTATGCGATATTTTTTCGCCGGGTCGACCGCTTCGCCTTTGATTTTAAGATCGTTCAGTTTGCCATCTTTAGCGGTAAAACTGACGTTGGCAAACTGCGGATACGCGCCGGAGTCCGGTTTCATCTGCGCGACGGCGGTCAGATAGTCGATCACCTCTTGCCCGCTCAGATCGGCGTACACCACCACGTTGCCAAACGGCTGCACCTTAAGCACGTTTTTATAGGTGATATCGCCCCCCTCGATGGAATCCCGTATGCCACCGCCGCTCATGACGCCAAAATCGGCGTTGGTGCGGGCGATTTGCGCGGCGAGGATCACATGACCGAGGTTGGTCTGTACGAAGCGCACTTTACTGCGGTCGCCTTCCAGCCTGCCGTTGACGTTACCTATTTTGACGTCCAGTTGCGCTTTACCTTTGTTCTGGAACGGGGTCAGCATCGACAGCACCTGCGCGTTCTCGGCGATTTCTGGCGTGTAGAGCACGCGCTCGCTCTCGCCGTTATCCCAGGTGACTTTTTTCTTCAGGTTAACCGGGATGAGCTGATAGTTGACCAGTTTCATCTCACCGTTGCGGAATTCAAAATCCGCACGGCCAACGTACTTACCCCACTCGTGTGCCTGCACAATCCAGATGCCGTTCTGACGATCTGGCGCACACGGTGTTCCCGGCACGTAATCAACCTGCTTTTTATTCTCAGAGGCCATGCAGACCGGATCCTGAGAGTGGCCGCCGACAATCATCGCCAGCGATCCGGCAGGCAGGCTGCGCGCCATTTCGACATCGCCCGGCGCATTAGAACCGTGCTCCCCGTTATCGTAATGGCCCATATGGGTGGCGGCGATAATAAAGTCCGGCTTTTCGGTCTCATTCAGTTCCTGAATCACCAGCTTCGCTTCGTCTGCCGGTTTGCGGAACTCAATGTCGGTAAAATATTCCGGGTTGCCGATTTTCGCCGTATCGTCGGTGGTTAAGCCAATCACGGCGATTTTCAGATCCTGACGCTTGAACAGCGCCCACGGCTTGAATAACCGCTCGCCGGTACTTTTTTGATAAATATTGGCGGAGAGGAACGGAAATTTTGCCCACTTCTCCTGCTGGCGCAGCACGCTCAGCGGGTTATCAAACTCGTGGTTGCCGACCGCCATCGCATCATAACCAATCAAGTTCATGCCGCGAAAATCCGGCTCGGCATCCTGAAGATCCGATTCCGGCACGCCGGTGTTGATATCGCCACCGGAAAGCAGCAGGACGCTGCCGCCTGCTGCGGCGACATCTTTGCGAATACTATCAACCAGCGTTTTTTGCGCTGCCAGGCCGTATTCACCGTATTCGCTGCGCCAGAAGTGACCATGATGATCGTTGGTATGAAGGATGGTGATTTTATAGGTTTTATCTTTCTCATACGCCTGAGCTGACAGGCTCGCCAGCGTACAGGCTGTCAGCACTGCCAGCGCGATGCCCCGTTTTAAAAACGTCATATTTCTCTCCCTGACTCAATGTGTAATGGCGAAATTACCGCGTAATCAAATAGTAGACAACTTTGTTTGCAGAATGCGACTTCCTTCGGTGCTTTCAGACAGGTATCTTAGCGGCATAATAATTTCTAACCTGCTTTTCCCCTGCATCGTAAAACCATTAAAAGTGAAATTTATGGCAATCAGTGAAACCCGCTCCACCGTTCCGCCGCCAAAAGCGCGTACTGCGTTTGGTATCCTTGGCGCAATCAGCCTTTCCCATTTATTAAACGACATGATCCAGTCGTTGATACTGGCCATTTATCCGCTTCTGCAATCTGAGTTCTCGCTCACGTTCGTGCAGATCGGCTTAATTACCCTGACCTTCCAGCTCGCTTCGTCGCTGTTTCAGCCGATAGTGGGCTACTGGACCGACAAACATCCGATGCCCTGGTCGTTACCGATCGGCATGTGCTTTACGTTAAGCGGTCTGGTGCTGCTGGCGTTAGCAGGAAGTTTTGGTACGGTTCTGCTGGCGGCAGCGCTGGTAGGTACGGGTTCGTCAGTGTTCCATCCGGAATCATCCCGTGTCGCGCGTATGGCCTCGGGCGGGCGTCATGGGCTGGCGCAGTCCATTTTCCAGGTGGGCGGCAACTTTGGCAGTTCACTGGGTCCATTGCTGGCAGCGGTGATTATCGCGCCGTATGGCAAAGGAAACGTGGCATGGTTTGTGCTGGCCGCGCTGCTGGCGATTGTGGTGCTGGCACAGGTCAGCCGCTGGTATGCCGCGCAGCACCGGGTGAACAAGGGCAAAACATCTGCGCCGGTGATGAATCCGTTACCGCGTAATAAGGTGATCCTGGCCGTTAGCGTGCTGCTGATCCTGATTTTCTCAAAATATTTTTATATGGCGAGTATCAGCAGCTACTACACCTTTTATCTGATGCATAAGTTCGATCTTTCGGTGCAAAACGCCCAGCTTCATCTATTTGCTTTCCTGTTTGCGGTGGCCGCCGGAACGGTGATTGGCGGGCCTGTCGGCGATAAAATTGGTCGTAAGTATGTGATTTGGGGCTCTATCCTTGGCGTGGCACCGTTTACCCTGCTTTTGCCCTATGCCACTCTCTACTGGACCGGCATTTTAACCGTGATTATTGGTTTTATCCTTGCCTCTGCCTTTTCGGCCATTCTGGTGTATGCCCAGGAGCTGTTGCCGGGGCGTATTGGGATGGTCTCTGGCCTGTTCTTTGGCTTTGCTTTTGGTATGGGTGGCCTTGGGGCAGCCGTGCTGGGGCTGATCGCCGATCATCACGGTATTGATTTGGTTTATAAAATCTGCGCTTTCCTGCCACTTCTGGGGATACTCACTATATTCCTGCCTGATAACCGGCATAAGGCGTAGTTTCCTGCGGCCAAAAGCGTTTTTTGGCCGCTGCATTCCCGCGTAGTTCCTGCTCTGCCCCGCACTTGTCCTGCCCATTTTTCCGTTCTGTGCTTTTTTTGCGGCAAATCCCAATTTTCATCAAAATTCAACAATAATTCATCAACATGATGATTAATTTTGTCATAAACTATTACTCGGGTTTTTGGTTTCCTGCCAAAAATGGATCAACGCCTACACGAAAGGAGACGGAATGCATCACGCCACCCCGCTTATCACCACCATTGTCGGCGGCCTTGTGCTCGCTTTTATCCTTGGCATGCTTGCCAATAAACTACGTATTTCTCCACTGGTGGGATATTTGTTAGCGGGCGTTCTGGCCGGACCGTTTACGCCGGGCTTTGTGGCAGATACCAAACTGGCTCCTGAACTGGCGGAGCTGGGGGTGATCCTGCTGATGTTTGGCGTAGGACTGCATTTCTCCTTAAAGGATTTGATGGCGGTAAAGTCTATCGCCATTCCCGGTGCGATTGCACAGATAGCGGTCGCTACGCTACTGGGAATGGGGCTTGCCGCACTAATGGACTGGTCGCTGATGACCGGTATCGTTTTTGGTCTGTGTCTTTCAACCGCCAGTACCGTGGTGCTGCTGCGCGCGCTTGAAGAGCGACAGCTTATTGATAGTCAGCGCGGGCAAATCGCCATCGGCTGGCTGATCGTCGAAGATTTAGTGATGGTATTAACCCTGGTTCTGCTGCCAGCGGTGGCCGGGATGCTTGAAAAAGGCAACGTCGGGCTGGCGTCGCTGTCGCTGGATATGGGGATCACCATCGGTAAAGTGGTCGCGTTCATCGCCATTATGATGGTGGTGGGCCGCCGCCTGGTGCCGTGGATCATGGCCCGCAGCGCGGCCACCGGATCACGTGAGCTGTTTACCCTCTCCGTGCTGGCGCTGGCGTTGGGCATCGCTTTTGGTGCGGTGGAACTGTTTGACGTCTCCTTCGCGCTGGGGGCTTTCTTCGCCGGAATGGTATTAAACGAATCTGAGCTGAGCCACCGGGCGGCGCACGATACTCTGCCGCTGCGCGATGCGTTTGCGGTGTTGTTCTTTGTCTCGGTGGGAATGCTGTTTGATCCGATGATCCTGCTCGATCAGCCGCTGGCCGTGCTGGGCACGCTGGCGATTATTATTTTTGGTAAGTCGGTGGCGGCGCTCCTGCTGGTACGCATGTTCGGCCACTCGCAGCGTACCGCGCTCACTATCGCCACCAGTCTGGCGCAGATTGGTGAATTTGCGTTTATCCTTGCAGGCCTGGGGATGGCACTCAACCTGCTGCCGCAGGCGGGGCAAAATCTGGTGCTGGCGGGCGCAATCCTGTCGATTATGCTTAACCCGGTGCTGTTTGTCCTCCTTGAGCGTTATCTCGATAAAACCGAAACGCTGGAAGAGCAGACGCTGGAGGAAGTGACCGAAGAGGAAAAGCAAATTCCGGTCGATATCTGCAACCATGCGCTGCTGGTCGGTTTTGGTCGTGTCGGCAGCCTGCTGGGTGAGAAGCTAATGGCGCAGGGCATTCCGCTGGTGGTGGTGGAGACGTCACGTACCCGCGTGGATGAGCTACGCGAGCGCGGCATCCGTGCGGTGCTGGGGAATGCCGCCAATGAAGAGATCCTCAACCTGGCGCATCTCGACTGCGCCCGCTGGCTGCTGCTGACTATCCCCAACGGCTATGAAGCGGGCGAAATCGTGACGACCGCGCGCGAGAAGTGCCCGACAATCGAGATTATCGCCCGTGCGCATTATGATGATGAAGTGGATTACATTACCGAGCGCGGGGCCAATCAGGTGGTGATGGGCGAACGGGAAATTGCCAATACGATGATGACGCTGCTGACTAAACCGCCAATGGAAGAGGCGGTGACGGGTTAATCGGTATTAATCAAGGCAGCCGCTATGCCGGGTGGCGCTGCGCTTACCCGGCCTACAAAACCAATAATATCAATCTATTGCAGGCAAACAGAACCACGCCATGTACTCACCGTAGGCCCGTGCAAGCGCAGCGCCGCCGGGCAGGTTTATGCACCCCGCCCACCCTGCATCGGTTGTCTTACCGCTCCCAGTACGACTCTTCCAGACTATCCTCCCGCTCCGGCAGGCCGCGCGTCAGGCGTGGGGAGTGCTGGTTGAGCACCTGATAACTCACGCGGTTAGCGTATTTACAGACCTGCGCCAGCGAGGAATAGGTCAGCCAGGTGTATTTATGCTTGCTGGAGTTCGGCACGTTATTACGGTGATAATTATTGGCGGTGATATCGTGCAGCAGTGCGGCCAGCGCGCCGTCCCCTGCCCCGTTGGTATTCATGATTTTCTCCGGGCCACCCATATACGGGGCGATATGCGAGAAAATACGCAGCGGATGAACACAATCCTTATGGCGCATCGCCCGGCTGAATTCGTACTGGTTAAATTCGGCAATCGCCCCCGGCAGCAGCGGATGCTGGGTTTTGCGTTTGGCTTCATCTTCGGTAAAACCTGCCATATACAGACCAACCGGACCAGCGGTACACAGCACTAAATCAACCCAGTCCAGCGCCTTATCTGAGGCCAGCAGCGGATCGCTAAGGCCAGTCAGCGCCTCGGCCTCTTCTTCATTCATGGCAAGGATCGAGACGTGTTCTTTGAGGAACGCTTGCCACCACTCCGGGTTATCGGCAATCACAAATTTGGTGCCCAGCGTCAGCACCACCGGAACGTTGTGCTTTTTGGCGTATTCGATGGCTTTCATGGTCGCTTCAGGCATCGGCTCGCCCGGCTTGCAGCGCACCAGATAGGAGGTCAGCACCAGCGCGGACGCGCCGGCAATCACCGATTCCGGTACGCTGTCGGCGCGGAACTGGTTCATATGGCCGGGGCTAATGGCAAAGGTACGCTCGCCGCTGTCGCTAATCAGGGTAAAGCAGCGGCCAATCGGCCCGTCTACGCCCTGTAGATAGTTGAGATCGGTGCGGCTGGAGGTATTGCACAGATAGCGGTAAGCATAGCCGCCGATCTCAATATTGCTGCACATCACGCCCAGCAGCACCGACCGGTCATCGGCCAGCACCGAATAGTTGTGCATAGTGTTGCCAATCGTCCCGCCGGCAAACTGGTGGGTGATCAGGTTGTCACGCATCAGCTCCTGATAAACTGCCTCGGCGACATCATCGTCAATCACCAGTGAATGCCCGGCGCTGAGGCCGTAACGGGTCACAAACTCATCGTCGACTTTAGCTTCGATATCTACCAGCGTCTGATCGATACCGACAATCCATGAGGTGCCGGTTTCGCTTTCCGGCTGAATTTGTTGCAGAAGAGGATCGCGGGCATTGACGGGGAAATAGTGTTTGGACTTGCGTTTACCGGGAAATTTCATGAACAGGGTTCTGATGGCAGTTAACAGGCGGAGAATAGTAGCATATTCCCCGCCTGCGGCGCGATTAGCGATAAGGGCGGGTGATCTCGTCCATCATCAGAATATGGTCTGCTGAATCATTGAGCGCCGGAATATATTCATATTTTTCCCCGCCCGCTTCGAGGAAAAATTCACGGTTTTGTACCGCAATTTCCTCCAGCGTCTCAAGACAGTCAGCCGCAAAGCCAGGGCAGATCACCTGAATATGCTTAACGCCCTTTTCACCCAGCATTTTCAGCGTTTCATCCGTATAAGGCGTCAGCCAGGGCTCACGGCCAAAGCGGGACTGGAAGGTCATCATCACTTTTTCCGGCGGCAGTTCCAGCGCGGAGACCAGCTCGCGAGTGGTATCGCGACAGCGCTGCGGATAATCGTCCCCTTCATTGGCATAGCGCTGGGGAATGCCGTGATAGGAGAGCAACAGCAGATCCGGCTCACCATGCGTAGCAAAAGAGGCGCGCACGCTGTTCGCCAGCGCCTGAATGTAGGCCGAATCATCAGCATAGTCGCGGATCAGAGTAATGCCGGGCACGCGACGGTTTTTCGCCAGCAGACGTCCCAGTTCATCCCACACCGCCGCCACCGTTGAGCAGGAGTATTGCGGATAGAGCGGCAGCACCACGATATGATCGACATCACTGGCGAGCAGTTCATCAACGGCGCTGGCAAGTGAAGGTTTGCCATAGCTCATTCCCAGCGCAACGGGGACGTCGGGCAGATGTTCAGCCAGCGCGCGCTGCTGTCGACGGCTGTAAACCATCAGCGGGGAGCCTTCTTCCATCCATACCGACTGGTAAAGTTTCGCTACCCGCGGCGAGCGAATCGGCAGGATAACCCCGCGCAGCAGCGGCCACCACAGAATGCGAGGCGTATCGACCACGCGTTTATCGCTTAAAAATTGTCGCAAATAGCGTTGAACCGCACCGGCGGTCGGTGCATCGGGAGTGCCGAGGTTAGCCAGCAGGATACCAGTTTTCGTCTGACGCATTACCGCCTCTTATCCATTAAAACGGCTGATAATTGTAGCTGAAAAGCGCGGGCGAGGAACTAATCGCTGTGAAAGGTGAGACTCACCCGGCGTGAACCGGGTGAGAAATGCGTTAGCCGAGAATTTTTTCCAGTTCAGCGCGCACCTCGCTGACGGCTTTGGTACCGTCAACTTTCGCGTATTGGGTATTACCCGCCTGCGCTTCTTTCTGGTAGTAGCCGATCAGCGGCGCGGTCATCTGATGGTATTCCACCAGACGTTTACGCACGGTTTCTTCCTGATCGTCTTTACGGGTGGTCAGCTCTTCGCCGGTGACGTCATCTTTACCTTCAACCTTCGGCGGGTTGAATTTGATGTGGTATACGCGGCCTGATGCGGCATGGACGCGGCGGCCAATGATACGGTCGACGATCAGTTCGTCCGGTACGTCGAATTCCAGTACGTAGTCAACGGCGATACCAGCGTCTTTCATGGCGTCAGCCTGCGGAATGGTGCGCGGGAAGCCGTCGAGCAGAAAACCGTTGCGGCAGTCTTCCTGAGAAATACGCTCTTTGACCAGCGCGATCACCAGTTCGTCAGTCACCAGCTTACCTGCGTCCATGATGTCTTTCGCCTGTTTACCCAGTTCGCTGCCGGATTTTACGGCGGCGCGCAGCATGTCACCGGTGGAGATTTGCGGAATGCCATATTTCTCCATGATGAACTGTGCCTGAGTTCCTTTACCTGCGCCCGGAGCGCCAAGCAGAATGATACGCATTACGAAAATCCCCTCAAAGGTTGTCATTTTTAAACAAAGCGCTAAACGATACCACCATCACGCTATTGTCTCAAGGAAGGGGCCGGGGCTGAAACGGTTAATGGGGAAGAATGAGGAGAAAAGCAGCGGTATGGAGCCGGAATGCCCGGTGGCGCTTCGCTTACCGGGCCTACGAGTGGCAAGCGGTCACGCCAGTAAAACTGTAAACCAGCGCATCCCCCATGAAACCGTAGGCCCGGTAAGGCGCAGCCGCCACCGGGCATCACAACGTCAAGCCAGAGAATTCACATCAGCAAAACCGTAGGCCCGGTAAGGCGCAGCCGCCACCGGGCACCACAAGGCCGCTATCAGGATACCAGCAGCTGGTTCATCCGGCGGATAAACTGGTTAGGATCTTCCAGCGTACCGCGCTCGGCGAACAGCGCCTGATCGAGCAGCAGTTCCACCCACTCCTTAAACTGCGCTTCGTCCTGTGTATCCGCCGTGCGTTTCACCAGCACGTGATCCGGGTTCAGTTCAAAGATGTATTTCACTTCCGGCACTGCCTGACCCGCTGCGGCGAACAGTTTCGCCATCTGGGTGCTCATTTCGTCGTTGTCGGTGGTGACAATCGCCGGCGTATCGGTCAGACGATGCGTCAAACGCACCTCTTTCACACGCTCGCCCAGCAGAGTTTTTACGCGCTCAACAAACGGCGTCAGCGCTTTTTCCGCTTCTTTCGTGCTTTCGTCAACGTCATCCGCCAGTTTATCCAGCGATTCGTCAGCTTTCGAAATGGACTGGAAAGATTTACCGTCGAACTCGGTCAGGTAGTTCATCATCCACTCATCGATACGGTCGGAAAGCAGCAGCACTTCGATGCCTTTCTTACGCAGCAGTTCCAGATGCGGGCTGCTCTTCGCGGCCGCATAGCTGTCGGCGGTGATGTAGTAGATCTTCTCCTGGCCCTCTTTCATGCGGGAGACATAGTCCGCCAGCGCCACGGTCTGCTCGGAAGAGTCGTTATGCGTGGAGGCAAAACGCAGCAGTTTAGCAATCGCTTCCTGGTTGGCCGTATCTTCCGCCGGGCCTTCTTTCAGCACCAGGCCGAACTGTTTCCAGAAGGTCTGGTATTTTTCCGCATCGTCCTTCGCCAGTTTTTCCAGCATTTGCAGAACGCGTTTGCTCAGCGCGCTGCGCAGATTACGGGTGACGGTGCTGTCCTGCAAAATCTCACGGGAAACGTTGAGCGGCAGGTCGCTGGAGTCTATCAGGCCACGCACGAAGCGCAGGTAGTTCGGCATAAACTGCTCGGCGTCATCCATAATAAAGACGCGCTGGACGTACAGTTTCAGGCCGTGCTTATGATCGCGATTCCACATATCCCACGGTGCCTGCGACGGAATGTACAGCAGGCTGGTGTACTCCTGCTTCCCTTCCACGCGATTGTGGCTCCAGGTCAGCGGATCGGTAAAGTCATGGGCAATGTGTTTATAAAACTCGGTGTATTCTTCGTCTTTGATTTCCGCGCGGTTGCGGGTCCACAGCGCCTGCGCTTTGTTGATTTTTTCCCAGGAGACCACGGTTTCGCCGTCTTTTTCTTCCTGTTTTTCAATCTCGACCGGCAGCGCGATATGATCGGAGTATTTGCTGATGATCGAACGGACACGCCAGTCGTCGAGGAACTCGTCTTCCCCTTCACGCAGATGCAGGGTGATTTCGGTGCCGCGATCGTCTTTGGTGATATCGGCAACGGTATATTCGCCTTCGCCAGCAGATTCCCAGAACACGCCGTTTTCAGCGCTGTCGCCCGCCGCGCGGGTACGCACGGTGACTTTATCCGCCACGATAAACGCCGAGTAGAAGCCGACGCCAAACTGGCCGATGAGCTGGCTGTCTTTTGCCTGGTCGGAACCCATCGATTCGAGGAAGGATTTAGTCCCTGATTTGGCGATGGTGCCCAGATGGTCAACCACGTCATCACGGTTCATGCCCACGCCGTTATCGGCAATGGTCAGGGTGCGCTGTTCTTTATCGAACGAGACGCGCACGCGCAGTTCACCGTCGCCTTCATACAGATCCGGGTTAGACAGCGCGCGAAAACGCAGCTTGTCCGCCGCATCCGACGCGTTCGAGATAAGCTCACGCAGGAAGATCTCTTTATTGGAATAGAGAGAGTGGATCATCAGGTGCAGAAGCTGTTTTACTTCTGACTGAAAGCCGCGAGTTTCTTGTCCTTTCATCGTGTTCAACCTCAACAATACCGTTTATCAGGTAAAAAAAGTGATGAGGGTGAGATGGGGTTACGGCAGGAAAATTTCAAGCGGGAGCAAAAATTTCTGCTCCCGTTTGGTTAAAAACGAATCTTGTGGCGACCGGCGAGGGAGTGTGACAGCGTGGTGCCATCGACCATTTCCAGCTCGCCGCCCACCGGCACGCCGTGGGCAATGCGGCTGGCTTCCACGCCGTACTGCGCGCAGAGTTCAGCGATGTAGTTAGCTGTCGCCTCCCCTTCCACCGTCGGGTTGGTGGCGAGGATCACTTCCTTCAGCGTTTCCGTCTCCAGCCGCTGCTCCAGCCGGTCGAGACCGATATCCTGCGGGCCGATACCGTCCAGCGGCGACAGGTGCCCCATCAGCACGAAATAGCGCCCGGAAAACTGGCCGGTCTGTTCAATGGCATAGATGTCCGCCGGACTCTCTACCACGCAGATTTGCCCGTTTTCCTGACGGCGCGGGTTCGCACAGATGTTACAGACTTCCTGCTCGGTGAAGGTCCGACAATCCGCGCAGTGGCCGATTTCTGACATCGCCTTCGTCAGCGACTGCGCCAAGCGCATTCCGCCGCTGCGATCCCGCTGCAACAGCGTAAACGCCATGCGCTGCGCCGACTTCGGGCCGACGCCCGGTAAACAGCGCAGGGCTTCCATCAACTGAGTTAACAGCGGACTGGTTTGCATCAGAACGGCATCTTGAAGCCAGGCGGCAACTGCATGCCAGAGGAAACGGAAGCCATTTTCTCTTTCTGGGTTTCTTCAATACGACGTGCAGCGTCGTTAAATGCCGCCGCGACCAGATCTTCCAGCATCTCTTTGTCGTCTTCCAGCAGGCTCGGATCGATTTCCACGCGGCGGCAGTTATGCGCACCGTTGATGGTCACTTTCACCAGACCGGCACCGGATTCACCAGTGACTTCCAGTTGAGCGATTTCTTCCTGCATTTTCTGCATTTTGTCTTGCATCTGCTGGGCCTGTTTCATCAGATTACCCAGACCGCCTTTACCACCAAACATAGGCTTCTCTCTCATTAACGGTTGACGATCCTGCGCATAGCGTAAGATCAAATGGGGCGGATACTCTCTTCATCCAGATCCGCATCGAAGAAACGACGCAGCGTCTGGATGTTGTTATCCGCAATAATTGCCTCGCGCGCCTGCGCGAGTTTTTCTTCGTAAATCGCCTGACGCCACTCCAGCGGCGTGCGAATTGCCGGATTATCATCTTCTATGATAGTCAGTTCAACCGGCTTACCATATAACGTGCTCATCGCCTCAGTCAGTTTCTGCTGCGCGCCGGAGGAATTTAAATGACGCTGGGCAGGACGCAGATGCAGACAAATGGCATCGCCGTTCTGCTCTTTCCAGGCGTTAAGCGCCACCTGCTCGACCAGTTTCGGCAGTTGCAGCTGTTTGACCTCGGCCGCCCACGGGTCACGCACCATCGCTTCTTCCGCCAGTTTCTCGGCCAGTTCCGGCGTTTTCTCGTGTTCCAGCGCTTTTTTTAACGCTTTCGGCGTGGCGATAATTTCTTTAGCCGTCTCGCTTACCGGCGTCGTCGCTTTCCAGCGGTAGGCTTCTTTCTTCGCCGAAACCGCTTCCTGAGTCGCTTGCGCCGGACGCGTCTGCAACCGTTCGGAAACGGAAGCCAGTCTTTCCAGCGCAGCGTTGTTCACCGGCCGCGCGCGGGAAGCGGCTGCCGGTTCACTCTTTTTTGGTTTGGTTGCTCCCTGAGCACGTTGAAGCTGGCTGCGGGCCGCCAGCACATTGCTGGTAGCCTCATTTTGAACAACCGGCGCGGCGGGCGCAGGCGCGGACTGTTGCGGCACCTGCGTTGGCGTCAGCACCGCCGTCGGCGCAACTGGTGCAAACGACTGCTGGACACCTTCCGGTTCCGGCAGCGGCATCTGCGGATGAAACGCCAGCGCACGCAGGAGTGTCATCTCAACGCCCATCCGCCGGTCGGGCGCATAGGGGAGCTCTTTGCGACCCATTAATAAGGTCTGGTAATAGAGCTGGATATCGGTCGGCGGCACGGTGCGGGCTAATTCACGCATCCGCTGTTCAATGGCTGCCATGTCCGCGCCCAGCGCCGAGGGCGAAAGCTGCACCATCGCAATGCGATGTAGCAGGCTTTGCATTTCCACCAGCAGGGCTTCCCACTCAATTCCGCGTAGCGCAGCCTCATTGACCAGCGTCATCACGCTCTCGCCGTTCGCCGCGACCAGCGCTTCGATTAGCGACAGCGCCTGATCGTCGTCAAGCGTCCCCAGCATGGTGCTGACAGCGGCGGCGGTAAGCTGCCCGTCCCCGCTGGCAATCGCCTGATCGGTCAGGCTGAGCGCATCGCGCAGGCTGCCGTCTGCGGCACGCGACAGGAGCTGAAGCGCACGCGGTTCGTGGACAATCTTCTCTTCATCAAGAATGTGCTCAAGCTGATGGCCGATCTGCTCAACGTCAAGCGCCTTAAGGTGAAATTGCAGGCAGCGCGACAGGATGGTTACCGGCAGCTTCTGCGGATCGGTGGTCGCCAGCAGGAATTTCACGTGTGACGGCGGCTCTTCCAGTGTTTTCAACAGGGCGTTGAAGCTATGGCGCGACAGCATGTGAACTTCATCGATCAGGTAGACCTTGAAGCGACCGCGCGCAGGCGCGTACTGGACGTTATCCAGCAGGTCGCGGGTGTCTTCAACTTTGGTGCGTGAGGCGGCATCGATTTCAATTAAATCGACAAAGCGCCCCTGCTCAATTTCACGGCAGTTATCACACACGCCGCACGGCGTGGCGGTGATGCCGGTTTCGCAGTTAAGTCCCTTCGCCAGCAAGCGGGCGATAGAGGTTTTACCGACGCCCCGGGTGCCGGAAAAAAGGTATGCGTGATGAATACGCCCTAACGATAAGCCGTTTGCCAGGGCGGTCAGCACGTGTTCCTGGCCGACGACGTCAGCAAAGGTTTGTGGACGCCATTTGCGGGCTAAGACCTGATAACTCATTGGCTGGCTCTGACGCTGGAAGGTGGATTCATGAAGGGGTAATGCTATCACAACCTCACCCATTGAGCGAGGTTGTGCATCAGGGGATTAATGCCCCGGGAAGGAGACCAGGCTGTAGCTGGTAATACCCTGTTTTTCCAGGCGTTGCTCGCCGCCCAGATCGAACAGGTTAATGATAAATGCGGCGTCGGTCACTTCGCCACCCAGACGGCGGATCAGCTTAACCGTTGCTTCGATGGTGCCGCCGGTAGCGAGGAGATCGTCGACCACCAGCACTTTGTCGCCCGGCTGAATTGCATCAACGTGGATCTCCAGTTGATCGGTACCGTATTCCAGTTCATAGCTTTCGGCGATGGTTTCACGCGGCAGTTTACGCGGCTTACGCACCGGTACAAAACCGACGTTCAGACCCAGCGCAACCGGCGCACCGAACAGGAAACCGCGCGCTTCAGTCCCAACGACTTTGGTGATCCCGGCGTTTTTATAACGCTCAACCAGCAATTCAATACTGAGCGCATACGCTTTGGGGTCTTCCATTAAGCTGGTGACATCACGGAAAAGGATGCCAGGCTTTGGATAATCCTGGATACTTTTAATGCTGTTTTTCAGAAATTCAAGCTGCTGTGCAGTTGCGGTCATAGATATATGCCTGATTAATACGGTGTTACTCACCGCGCAGCCGAAAGAGATCAAAAGAAACCTTTGTTTAACCTTTGACCAGGCGCGCGCGTGCTCGAAAACGGTCGAATTTACTGGCTGTGCCGGACAATTGCAACAGCGTTTATTACCCTTCAGTGCTTTTGTTGTTTTGCATCAACCACCGGGATCCGCCACATGAAAATCAGCAGGCAGCTTAAAATCACCAGCAGCAGGATGCGCACCCATAACATCTTCACCAGCCATAGTGAGAGCGCGAAGGTCAGCAGGATCATAATAATCGCCCGCGGTTTCGCCCCCGGCGGCATTGCGCGATACGTTTGCCAGTGGCGCAAATAGCCGCCAAACCACGATCGGTACACAAGCCAGTGATGAAAGCGTGGCGAAGAGCGCGCAAAGCACCAGGCCGCGAGTAAAATAAATGGCGTGGTCGGCAACAGCGGCAAAAACACGCCGAGCGTACCGAGGACTACCGCCAGCCAGCCAATGATGAGTAGAATAGTGCGTCGCATAGTACGAATCGTTACGTAACTGAACGGCTAATGTAACATAGCTGTTGTAATTTACAGGAGAGAATGCGGTGAAAACCACCCGGCTACTGCATATTCTGCATCAACAGCTCGAAGAACTCCGCACCCGCGTTGCGCCACTGGCGCACTATGCCACGCTGAGCGCCCGCTTCGATCGTCATCTGTTCAAAACCCGCAGTACATTATTACAGGCTTGCGTTGATGAGGCACAGGGGCACTATGACGAACTGTGCCAGGCGGTGGAGCGGCGGCAGCTCCCGCAGGTCGCCTGGCTGGCAGAGCATCTGAGCGCACAGATTGAAGCCATTACGCGCGAAACCGCGAGCTGGACGCTACGCGGCTGGGATAACGGCTCTGCCGGTATTACAAAATGGCAGCGTAAGCGACTCCAGCACCAGGAGTTTGAACGCCGTCTGATTGAGATGAAGGCGCAGCGCGTTCAGCAGCATGCGCAGGCGACGTCGCTCGCCGATCAGCAGCGTCTGGCGCGCGAAATTGACGCGTTTACCGGCCGGATCGAGCGCTGCCACCGCGCGCTGGTCGATATCGAAAGTGTGCTGGCACGTCTGACCCGCTAATTACAGGAGAGAGAATGTCACTTGAAAACGCCCCTGACGACGTAAAACTGGCCGTCGATTTGATTATGCTGCTGGAAGAACATGCGATAGCGCCGGAAACGGTGCTGAAAGCGCTGGCGATTGTGCAGCGCGATTTTGAAAATAAATTAACTTGCCTGGAGGAAGGGGACAAGTCATCGCGTGACGTGTAAAACAGCACCTGCGCCCAGCCTCATCATGCCGGGTGGCGGCTTCGCCTTACCCGGCCTACAAAATCCTACAATATCAAAGCATTGTACGAAAATGTAGGTCTGATAAGCGCAGCGCCATCAGGCACCGGGTGGTACGGCGCTAACCGCTGAGTGGTGTAATGCCGGGTGGCGGCTTCGCCTTACCCGGCCTACAAAATCCTACAATATCAAAATGTTGTACGAAAATGTAGGCCTGATAAGCGCAGCGCCATCAGGCACTGGGTGGTACGGCGCTAACCGCTGAGTGGTGTAATGCCGGGTGGCGGCTTCGCCTTACCCGGCCTACAAAATCCTACAATATCAAAAGGTTGAACAAATATGTAGGCCCGTGCAAGCGCAGCGCCGCCGGGCATTACCGGTAAATCGGCCTTCACTATTTAACGCGGCGCTGGCATCGGATCGTCGCCCTGCACCTCGCGTTTTACTTCCAGATGCTCATCACCCTTCTCATTACGCAAATGCACTTCGAGCTGATTAAAGGCGATGTTGATATCGTTCTCGCGGCACAGTTTGTCGATTGAGCGGTTGATTTCATCGACGGTATAGCTGCGATCGCGCAGTTCACGAACATAGAGACGCAGTTCGTGATCGAGAGTGCTGGCCCCAAATGTGGTAAAGAAAACCGACGGCTCAGGATCGTGCATCACTTTCGGATGCTCTTTCGCCGCTTTAAGCAGCACCTCTTTAACTTTGTCCAGATCCGAACCATACGCCACGCCAAGTTTTATAACCACGCGGGTCACGGTATCGGAGAGTGACCAGTTGATGAGCCGCTCCGTCACGAACGCTTTATTAGGAATGATCACCTCTTTACGATCAAAGTCGGTGATCGTGGTGGCACGAATACGAATTTTACTGACCGATCCGGAAAAGGTGCCAATAGTAACCGTATCGCCAATACGCACCGGACGCTCGAACAGAATGATCAGACCCGAGACGAAGTTACCGAAAATTTCCTGTAAGCCAAAGCCGAGACCGACCGACAACGCCGCCGCCAGCCATTGCAGTTTGTCCCACGAGACGCCGAGCGCCCCGAAGACGGTCATCGTGCCGACCACCAGAATGGCGTAGTTCAGCACCGTGGTGATAGCGTAGGAGGCCCCCTGACGCATATTCAGCCGCGAGAGTACCAGCACCTCCAGCAGACCCGGCAGGTTGCGGATCAGCGCCCAGGCAACCATCGCGGCGACCAGCGCAAACAGCAGGCTGCCCATCGTGACGTTTTTAATCACGCTGACGCCCGCCTCGCTGACGTTGTAATGCCACAGCGTGATACTGTCCAGATAGGTAAACACGGTGATGAGATCTGACCAGATGGTCCAGAATACCACCGCGAACAGCGCGAGCATGAGCAGCATGGTGATACGCAACGTTTGCTGGCTCACCTGCTCCAGCGCCATCGCAGGGGCATCCTGCGGCTCTGCGCCTTCGGCACCTTCTTTAATAATATGCTGACGGCGGGCCAGCGCGCGCCGCCAGGCAATACGCCGTGCCGCCACGCTCAGCCCGCGCAACACGGTCTGGTAAAGCAGGTTCCAGATGATGACCAGATAAACCGTTTCAATCCAGCGACCGGCAAGGCGCAACGTGGTGTAGAAGTATCCCGTTACCGTCAGCACAATCAGCGCGATGGGCACAATAGAGAGTACGGTGATCGTCACCAGGCGAATGCCGCGCGACTCTTTATCCCGCCAGCTGTCGACAAAGACCGGCCAGGTCAGAATGATGATCACCACCAGGTTGAGGAAAATCACCAGTTGCCCCAGCACGTCATCCATCAGGTGCAGCGGTGAGAGTTCGGAAACCACCGACCAGAAATGCAGTGGCAGTAATGCCAGGCTGATACGCACAATTTGCCGACGCCAGTGGCCGGTGAGCTGGGCTGGCATCGTAAAGTGGCGAATGGCCACGCCGTCTTTTTCCAGCACTTTCCAGCACAGTCCGAAGATCAGCCAGAACATAGCGAGTTTCTTGCTGAACGCCCATAGAATGTCGCTGATACTGAGCTGCATCGTCAGCAGGATCAGCCCCAGCGCGAGGATGATCAGGCAGACGGGCAAGGCACGAATCAGGTCAATCAGGATCGCTTTTGGCGTATGCAATTGGCTATCATGACGCAACTGCCCCACTTCGGAGGCCAGTTTTGCCTGCCGCGCCTTTAACCATTGCAGACGCCAGCGAATAAGCCCCGCCATCAGCAATAACGGCAGCCCCGCCAGAAAAGCGATAAACACCGCAGGCCAGGCTTTTTCCCAGTTGACGGTGATGTTCATGGCGGCAAACTGATCCTGGACTGCTTTGGGAAACGCTTTCAGCCATTCCCAGTCCATCGGCTTATTACTGTTGACCCAAAAAATCTGCTGGGTGAGGATGCCTTTCAAATTCTTCGACACGCTCATTAACTGCTGCTGATTAATTTGCAGGTTAATCGCCATCATCAGATGGTTGCCAAGCTGTTTATTCAGTTGATCCAGCAGTTCACGACGCATGTCGACGACCTGCATCAGAGCGTCATGCACATCCGCATTAACGTCATTTTCATGCCCCTCTTCCAGTTTTGCCACGAAGGCATCGCTCTGGAAAAGCGCATCGCGCTGCTGGTTGATGGCAAACTGTTCGAGGCGCAGATCCGCGATGCGGTTGGTCATATCCTCCAGTTCTTCGGCCGAAGGCAAAGTTTGCTGCTGCTGATACAAAATACGCGACAGCAGCAGACTGCCTTTCAGCACGGCAATCTGCTCTTTAATATTGCGTTCAGATTGAAGCGCGCGATCCAGCCAGTTCTTTACTTTAATATTCTGCTGAACCAGATCGTTGCCATTTTGCGTGGCCTGAATGAGCCGCTCGCTGAGCTGATGGTTAACCTCCAGTGCCTGTTTCACCAGCGGATTGGCCTGGATACGCGCGGTTTCATCCGGTGAAATGGCCTCCTGCGCGGTCTTTTCGGTCAGGCTTAAACGCTTGCTGTTGACCGCTTCCTGCAATAGCTGCAACTGGTGCTCCAGCCGGTTACTGTTGGCGGTGACATAATCGCGCTGCTTTTGCAGGGTATCCTGAAGGACAGTATTGCCTTCCAGGCTTTTACGTTGCTGATCGATTTGCGCGTTAAGCAGCGCCTGCTGTGCCGTCAACAGGGTTTGCTGGGAGGGACGCAACGCCGCTTCGCCGGACACGTTCAGGCGATTACGGATTTGCTGAAGCTGCTGCGACGCGTTAAACATCGCGTTCTGCACGCGCTCCGGCTGCGTTTGTAGCGATACCAGCTGGCTGTTATAGCTGGCCAGATCGTTTTGGGCGGTCTGCAAATCATCCAGCGTTTGCGTCACCCTCGCTTCAAGCTGGCGCAACGAGAGTGCCGCCAGGGTGTTACGCGTCTCGTCATCACTGTCTTTATCACCGAGGGCGTTCAGGCCCTCTGTCGCCTGGCGCATTTTTTCGGGCGCTTGCGCGACCCGCTGGCGAAACTGGGCCATGTCAGCTTTGATCCGTTCAATTTTATCAAGGGCATCCAGCGTGTCCGTGAGATCTTGTTGAACGAGTTTATCCTGAGCGGAGAGATCTTTTTGCTTATTAAGGGCCGTTAACTGTGACTGAAGTTCAGCACGGTCATTGACATCGCCTGTCGCCGGGGCGCGAGCCTGAAGCGGTGAAAAACTGCCGAGAAAAAGCATCCAGGCCAGCAAAAACAGGCCGACAGCTTTCCGTAAATTTACGTTGCGTAGCATAGTATTAGCGTGAGTGATTAATAGACCGGTTCCACCGGGGATGGTTGCGGGCGAAGAATATCACGGCTCAGGAAAGCAGAGTAGTATCCCCTGGGAAAATCATGGTTTTCAGGAATGGGGCGCGCACAGGCTGGGGCAGCGCTGATACATTTCCAACAAAATAGCCACAAAGTCACGAGCTTCATTTTTTAGATCAAAAGACTCCGGCGCAAATAGCCAGTTCTCCATAATGCCGGAGATATAACAGCGCATCAGAATCGCGGCGCGGCGGGTAAGCAGATCCTCAGGCAGCATTTTGGATTCAATACAGCGGGTTAGCGCTTGTTCTATCCGGTCGTAGCTCTCCAGGCAAAGGCTACGTTGCGCTTGCTGGACGACCGCCATCTCCCCCACAAATTCACATTTATGGAAGATAATCTCCATCATCAAGCGCCGCCGCTCCACCATGACCGTCGCTTCAAGGACATAAATTAATATTTCTCGTAACACTGACAGTGGATCGTCCGGGAATTTTGCCTGATACTCAATCTCGAGGTCGGCGATGCTGGATTCTGATAGCTCCCATATTTCACTGAAAAGTTCTGACTTGTTTTTGAAATGCCAGTAGATAGCACCGCGCGTCACCCCGGCTGATTTGGCAATATCAGCCAGCGAGGTTGCTGAGACCCCCTGCTGAGAAAACAGACGCATCGCCACATCCAGAATATGCTGGCGCGTTGCAAGTGCTTGTTGTTTGGTTTTTCGTGCCATAAGCAGGTGAATTTACAGAGGTCAGATTTACATACATTTGTGAATGTATGTACCATAGCACGACGATAATAGAAACGCAGCAATGGGTTGATGAGCGATAGCGCCATTGATCAATTTGAAATCGGACACTTGAGGTTTACTTATGAACAAAAACAGAGGGTTTACGCCTCTGGCGGTCGTTCTGATGCTTTCAGGCAGCTTAGCGCTAACAGGATGTGACGACAAACAGGAACAACAAGGAGCACAACAGATGCCGGAAGTCGGTATCGTCACGCTCAAATCTGAACCTCTACAAATGACAACCGAGTTGCCCGGCCGCACCAGCGCTTTTCGCATTGCGGAAGTTCGTCCTCAGGTCAGCGGTATTATCCTGAAACGTAACTTTACAGAAGGCAGCGACGTTAAAGCAGGTGTCTCGCTTTATCAGATTGATCCGGCCACCTATCAGGCATCCTATGAAAGTGCAAAAGGCGATTTAGCGAAGGCAGAAGCCGCCGCGAAAATTGCCCAGGTCACGGTGAACCGTTATCAGAAACTGATCGGCACACAATATATCAGCAAGCAGGATTACGACACGGCGCAGGCGGATTACCAGCAGGCGAACGCCGCCGCCATTGCCGCGAAAGCCGCAGTCGAAACGGCGCGTATTAATCTCGCCTATACCAAAGTGACCTCCCCTATCAGCGGTCGGATCGGTAAATCGTCCGTGACCGAAGGTGCGCTGGTGCAGAGCGGGCAAACCAATGCGCTGGCTACCGTTCAGCAACTGGACCCGATTTACGTCGATGTGACCCAGTCGAGCGATGATTTCCTGCGTTTACGTCAGGAAATGGCCAACGGCACGCTGAAGCAGGAAAACGGCAAAGCGAAGGTTGAAGTTATCGGCAACGACGGCAAGACCTATGCTCAGAGCGGTACGCTGGAATTTTCTGATGTGACGGTCGATCAGACGACCGGATCTATCACTCTGCGTGCGGTGATCCCTAACCCTGACAATGCGTTACTGCCGGGCATGTTTGTCCGCGCGCGTCTGGAAGAAGGCACTAACCCGAATGCGCTGCTGGTTCCACAGCAGGGCGTAACCCGCACCCCGCGCGGGGAAGCTACTGCCATGGTGGTTGGTGAGGGCGACAAAGTTGAAGTCCGCCAGATCAAAACCTCTCAGGCGATTGGCGATAAATGGCTGGTGACTGACGGTTTGAAGACCGGCGACCGCGTGATTGTGACAGGACTGCAAAAAGTACGTCCGGGCGCTCAGGTTAAAGCCCAGGAAGTCACTTCTGACAAAAAAGAGCAAGCGCCTGCCGCTGGCCAGTCAGAACAAACTCAGTCTTAACTTAAACAGGAGCCGTTAAGTCATGGCTAAGTTTTTTATCGATCGCCCCATTTTTGCCTGGGTCATCGCGATCATCATCATGCTGGCAGGGGGGCTTGCGATCCTCAAATTGCCGGTGGCGCAATATCCAACGATTGCCCCACCAGCCATTTCGATCTCAGCCACCTATCCTGGCGCAGATGCAAAAACGGTTCAGGATACCGTAACCCAGGTTGTCGAACAGAATATGAACGGTATCGACAACCTGATGTATATGTCCTCCAACAGTGACTCCACCGGTACAGTGCAGATCACGCTGACCTTTGAGTCCGGAACCGATGCGGATATTGCGCAGGTTCAGGTGCAGAACAAATTGCAGCTGGCGATGCCGTTACTGCCGCAGGAAGTTCAGCAGCAGGGCGTAAGCGTTGAGAAGTCGTCAAGTAGCTTCCTGATGGTTGTCGGTGTTATTAACACCAACGGCACCATGACCCAGGAGGATATTTCCGACTATGTTGCCGCCAATATGCAGGACGTTATCAGCCGTACTTCCGGCGTGGGTGATGTTCAGCTGTTTGGTTCGCAGTACGCGATGCGTATCTGGATGGACCCGAATAAGCTGAATAATTATCAGCTCACCCCGGTCGATGTGATCAGCGCCATTAACGCGCAGAACGCCCAGGTCGCTGCCGGTCAGTTAGGCGGTACGCCGCCGGTGAAAGGCCAGCAGCTTAACGCCTCGATCATTGCGCAGACCCGTCTGACCTCAACCGATGAGTTCGGCAAAATCCTGCTGAAAGTGAACCCGGATGGCTCTCAGGTTCGCCTGAAAGACGTGGCGCAAATTGAGCTGGGCGGTGAAAACTACGATGTAGTGGCGAAGTTTAACGGCCAGCCGGCGTCGGGCCTTGGGATCAAACTGGCGACCGGCGCGAACGCGCTGGATACCGCTACCGCGATCCGTGCTGAAATACAGAAGATGGAGCCGTTCTTCCCGTCAGGCATGAAGATCGTTTATCCATATGACACCACGCCGTTCGTACAGATCTCGATTCACGAAGTGGTGAAAACGCTGGTCGAAGCGATCATCCTGGTCTTCCTGGTGATGTATCTGTTCCTGCAAAACTTCCGCGCGACGCTGATCCCAACGATCGCGGTGCCGGTAGTTCTGCTCGGCACGTTTGCGGTGCTGTCCGCGTTTGGTTATTCCATCAACACCCTGACGATGTTCGGGATGGTGCTGGCGATAGGCTTGCTGGTGGATGACGCCATCGTGGTGGTGGAGAACGTCGAGCGTGTGATGGCCGAAGAGGGGCTCCCCCCGAAAGAGGCCACGCGCAAATCGATGGGGCAGATCCAGGGGGCGCTGGTCGGTATTGCGATGGTCCTGTCGGCGGTATTTATCCCGATGGCGTTCTTCGGCGGTTCGACCGGGGCTATTTATCGTCAGTTCTCGATTACTATCGTGTCGGCAATGGCGCTCTCCGTACTGGTGGCGTTGATCCTGACCCCTGCCCTGTGCGCCACTATGCTGAAACCGATTCAGAAAGGGGGCCACGGCGAGCATAAAGGTCTGTTCGGCTGGTTTAACCGCACCTTTGATAAGAGCACGCATCACTACACCGACAGCGTAGGTAACATTCTGCGCAGCACCGGGCGTTATCTGCTGCTCTATATCATCATCGTGGCGGGCATGGCGTTCCTGTTCGTTCGTCTGCCAAGCTCCTTCCTGCCGGATGAAGACCAGGGCGTGTTTCTGACGATGGCGCAGCTTCCGGCGGGCGCGACGCAGGAACGTACCCAGAAGGTGCTGGATGAGGTGACGGATTACTACCTCAATAAAGAGAAAGCCAACGTTCAGTCCGTCTTTGCGGTTAACGGTTTTGGTTTTGCCGGTCGTGGTCAGAACACCGGTATCGCCTTCGTTTCGCTGAAAGACTGGGCCGATCGTCCAGGTGATGAAAACAAAGTTGCCGCCATCACCGGGCGGGCGACGGGCACCTTCTCGCAAATTAAAGATGCGATGGTGTTTGCGTTTAACCTGCCGGCGATTGTGGAACTGGGTACGGCTACCGGCTTCGACTTCCAGCTTATCGATCAGGGCGGTCTCGGCCACGAAAAACTGACTCAGGCGCGTAACCAGCTTCTGGGCGAGGTGGGGAAACATTCGGATATGCTGACGGGTGTTCGTCCAAACGGGCTGGAAGACACGCCGCAGTTTAAAATCGACATCGATCAGGAGAAAGCGCAGGCACTGGGTGTCTCTATCAGTGATATCAACACCACGCTGGGCGCGGCCTGGGGCGGCAGCTACGTCAACGACTTCATCGACCGCGGTCGTGTGAAGAAAGTATATGTGATGTCGCAGGCGAAATACCGTATGCTGCCGAGCGATATCGATAACTGGTACGTTCGCGGCAGCGATGGTCAGATGGTGCCGTTCTCGGCCTTCTCGACGACCCACTGGGAGTATGGTTCTCCGCGTCTGGAGCGTTATAACGGCCTGCCGTCGATGGAAATTCTCGGTGAAGCGTCCGCCGGTAAGAGTACCGGTGAAGCGATGGATCTGATGGAACAGCTGGCGAGCAAACTGCCTACCGGGATCGGCTACGACTGGACGGGGATGTCTTATCAGGAACGGTTGTCTGGCAACCAGGCCCCTGCCCTGTACGCTATCTCGTTGATCGTGGTCTTCCTCTGTCTGGCGGCGTTGTATGAGAGCTGGTCTATTCCGTTCTCCGTAATGCTGGTGGTGCCGCTTGGGGTTATCGGTGCGCTGCTGGCGGCGACGTCCCGCGGGATGACCAACGACGTTTACTTCCAGGTAGGGCTGTTGACCACCATTGGTCTGTCGGCGAAGAACGCGATATTAATCGTTGAATTCGCCAAAGATCTGATGGAGAAAGAAGGCAAAGGATTGATAGAGGCGACGCTGGATGCGGTGCGTATGCGTCTGCGTCCTATCCTGATGACTTCGCTGGCGTTTATCCTTGGGGTAATGCCGCTGGTCATCAGTACCGGCGCAGGTTCCGGCGCGCAGAACGCCGTCGGTACTGGCGTAATGGGCGGGATGGTGACGGCGACCGTTCTGGCAGTCTTCTTTGTTCCGGTGTTCTTCGTGGTGGTTCGCCGCCGCTTTAGCCGCAAGAATGAAGATGTTGAGCACAGTCATTCGGTTAAGCATCCGTAACGCTGATACATAACAAGGGCCGCGCAAGCGGCCTTTTTTATGTGCTGAGCAGCAAACAACAAAACATTTATTATTTATGTGTGACAAATAAGTCAGCGGAATTATCACATAATATTAAGAAATTTCCTGGCTGCTATCATCACCATAATAGAAACATGGGCCCTATTTCTCATGAGCACGCAATCGAAGTTTGCGCAATAATGTTTAAAATCATTTCTGTTACGCTGCGGTGTTCAGAAAAGTATTAAAACGTCAGAATTGTAATTTTTCGTTCCAGAGCGGTGAAATCTGTTTAAGAGTAGATTATAGTTAGAGTATCAGGAATGAGCGTAAGCTTCAGGTTAGTGAGTTGTATCCATCCCACACAGTGTTCGCTAGCAGGTGTCTAAAACATTTATAAGGGGATGCGCTATGGACGAATACTCGCCAAAAAGACACGATATCGCACAGCTTAAATTTCTCTGTGAAAACCTGTATCATGACTGTATTGCCAACCTCGATGAGAGCAATCATGGCTGGGTGAACGATCCCACCTCGGCGATCAACCTTCAGTTAAACGATCTTATCGAACACATTGCTACCTTCGCGCTTAATTATAAAATTAAGTACAACGAAGATAATAATCTGGTTATGCAGATTGATGAATATCTGGACGACACTTTTATGTTGTTCAGCAACTATGGCATTAGCACGCAGGATTTGCAGAAGTGGCGTAAATCCGGTAATAACCTGTTTCACTGCTTTGTTAATGTGAGCCAGGCTAATCCGGCGAGACTCTCCTGCTAATACGATAACAATCAACAAGGTACATCTATGACTGACAAAGCATTAACCAAGACTGATTATTTGATGCGTTTGAGGCGCTGTCAGACAATCGACACCCTCGAACGTGTCATTGAAAAGAACAAATATGAATTATCAGATAATGAGCTGGTTGTATTTTACTCAGCCGCCGATCATCGTCTTGCAGAACTGACCATGAATAAGCTTTACGATAAAATCCCGCCTTCTGTATGGCAATTTATTCGCTAATACCTTGTTTATTATTCAGGATATGAATTACGTTACGATTTCTCCTCTTTTTCCTTTATCTCAGCCGTAAAATGGGATTCGCATCACACTGTATGACGGGGAACGTTCCCTGCGGCATGGATACCCTTTAAGGTAGCTCCGTGTAAACAGGAGCGCCGTATGAGTGAAGAAAAACGCAAAATGATCGCCGGTGAACGCTACCGCCCTGGAGATGAAACGCTCAGGGCAGACCGTCTGCGCGCCAGGCATTTAATCCATCGTTATAACCATACCGACCCCGACGAACGTGCTGTACGTAAAGCGCTGTTGGGCGATCTGCTGGGCAAGAGTGAGGGCGCGTATATCGAACCGAGCTTTCGCTGCGATTATGGTTACAATATCCATCTCGGCGCTAATTTTTATGCCAATTTCGATTGTGTGATGCTGGACGTGTGTCCTGTCCACATCGGTGATAACTGCATGCTGGCTCCCGGCGTGCATATTTACACCGCAACGCATCCGCTGGATCCCACCGAGCGTAATAGCGGCATTGAACTGGGCAAACCGGTAACGATTGGCGATAACGTCTGGATCGGCGGACGCGCGATTATCAATCCGGGCGTCACCATCGGGAATAACGTGGTGGTTGCCTCCGGCGCGGTGGTGGTCAAAGATGTTCCTGACAATGTCGTGGTCGGCGGCAATCCGGCACGGGTGATTAAAACCATCCCCGTGTAACTGTTATGCTTTTTCGCAACCCATCTGTTACTTTTTGTTGGCTTTATTACAACTTAAAATGGGATGTTTCACTGCGTTTGTAGAAGAATAAAGGCCCAACATGACAGAAATACAGCGACTGCTGACGACAACCATTGACGAACTTAATGCCCGCGAAAAACGCGATAATCGCCCGCGCTTTAGCATCAGCTTCATTCGCAATCATCCCGGCCTGTTTGTCGGTATGTACATCGCCTGGTTTGCCACGCTGGTCGTAATGCTGCGTTCCGAAACGCTGGCAGATTCCGTCTGGCTACTGGTGGTGCTGTTTATTCTGTTCAACGCTTTCTTCTTTTTTGACGTCAATCCCCGCTACCGTTATGAAGATATCGACGTGCTGGATTTCCGCGTCTGTTTTAACGGCGAGTGGTATAACACCCGTTTCGCTCCTGAGCAGTTGATTAACAACATCCTGCAATCGCCGCGCGTTGAAGAGCCCTATAAGGCGCAGTTGCAGAAGATGATCGCCACCAAAGGCGATCTCTCTTTCTATGATATTTTTACCCTTGCCCGCGCTGAGGCTGCGCAATCAGCCGGTTAAGCGTACGTACTGCGGTCAGGTAGTGCGAAGCCGACGTATTGCCATAGCCGAGGATCAATCCGCACTGCGCGGCGGTGAGATCAAGATATAAACGGCTGAGCGCGCCCGGCGCTAACTGATAACGCCGCGCCTGCTCTGCCAGCGCAACATCGTTCACCTTGTCCAGCACCACCGTCAGGTGCAGGCCCCCTTCTCCGCCCCGAACCTGATGCGGACAGCTCAGTTCACTCGCCAGCGCGTCACGCAGCGCGCCCTGCCGTTTACGGTACAGGCGGCGCATCGCGGCTAAATGGCGGGCATAGTGCCCCTCTTCGATAAAGTGCGCCAGCGCCAGTTGCTCAGCGCGATGGCCGCCACGCAATAACGCTGCAACGATCGGTTTTACCGCTTCCGCCAGCGCGGGCGGCATCACCATAAAACCAATGCGCAAAGCGGGAAACAGCGTTTTGCTGAACGTGCCCAGATAGACCACTGGCGCATTCTCCCGCATCCCCAGCATTGCCGGGATCGGCTCGCCGCTATAACGAAACTCGCTGTCGTAGTCATCTTCAACAATCCATGCGCTCTGCTGCTGCGCATACTCCAGCAGTGCCAGACGGCGCGATGCGCTCATCACCTGGCCGAGCGGGTACTGATGCGACGGTGAGGTAAAAATCAGCGCGGGTGTCGCCGACGTTTTATCTAACGCCAGGCCTTCTTCATCAATCGGTATGCCGATAACCCGCAGGCCCGCCGTCATAAAGACGCTTTTCGCTCCCGGATAACCGGGATCTTCTACCCACGCCACATCACCCGCCTGGCTAAGAATGTGGGTACACAAACTCATCCCCTCCAGAGAACCTTCGGTGATCACTATCTGACTGGCATCGCAATGAATGCCGCGCGACAGCGCGAGGTGGCGGGCAATCGCCACTCTTAAGCGCGGTTCTCCCGCCGGATCGCCATAGCCCAGCAGCAAACTGCCTTCACTGCGCAGCACTTTATCCAGCAGGCGACGCCAGAGAGAGAGCGGGAAATAATTGGTCGCAGGCAAACCGGGCGTCAGCCAGAGCGCGGGAGAATCGCGACGGGTGCCGACTGGCAAATGTAGTAATCGGGCGGCCAGCGTGACGGGCTGAGCAGATGACACGTCGGCCCCTGGCGAAGAAGGTAAAGGGGAAACGGTGGTACCCTGCCGGTTGCGCGTGAGGTAACCTTCGATGGCGAGCTGTTCCAGCGCGGCGTTTATCGTATTGCGCGAGACCGTTAGCGCTTCTGCCAGTATGCGCGAGCCCGGCAGACGACTGCGCGGCTGCAATTTACCCGCAAGAATAACCTCCCGCAGCACACGGTATAGCGCGCGCTGGCGCGTATCGGTCGCGCGCGTTTCCAGCGCCTGTCGCAGTAGCCTGTATAACGCTTCATCCGGAATATTCACCCTGCCCTCTCTTGCGTGGTACTACTGAAAACCAATGATCTGGCACTTTCTATAGAGCCACAGTGAGCATACGCTGACCTTCCCAGCTACTGAAGGAGTTTATGATGAGTGAACTGAATCAATTTGGTCAGCCCGTGGGCGATGCCCTGCCCGACTGGCAGTCGCGCCCCCATCCCCAACGCGTTACGCTTGAAGGGCACTATTGCCGACTGGAGCCGCTGGAAAGCCGTCACGCCAGCGCCCTGTTTTCAGCGTATGCCACCGCCGACGATACCCGGAGCTGGACCTGGCTATTACGCGAACCGGACGCCAGTGAAGAGGCTTATCGCCAGTGGATTGAGAGCGTATCTGACCTGAGCGATCCGATCCATTTTGCGGTTATCGACCGGCGAACCGGTTTACCCGCAGGCACGCTGGCGCTGATGCGGATTGATGCCAATAATGGCGTAGTGGAGGTGGGACATGTTCACTTTTCACCGCGGCTCAGCCAGACGCCGATGTCAACCGAAGCCCAGTGGCTGTTGATGCGCTACGCTTTTGACACCCTCGGTTATCGACGCTACGAATGGAAATGCAACAGTTTGAATGAACCTTCGCGCCGGGCGGCGCAGCGGCTGGGTTTTCAGTATGAAGGACGTTTTCGTCAGGCGCTGGTGATTAAGGGGCACAATCGCGATACCGACTGGTTTTCGATTATCGACAGTGAATGGCCCGCCGTGGATCGCGCGCTGCGGGCCTGGCTTGCCGCCGACAATTTTACTGCCGACGGCAGGCAGAAACGCGCCCTGCAAAGCCTGCGTGCTTAACGTCTTTTCTTACGTCCCTGCACCGCTTTAAAGCGCGGGTTTGACTTGCAGATGACGTACAGACGTCCCTTGCGTTTAACAATCTGGCAATCCGGGTGGCGCTGTTTAGCGCTGCGTAAGGAATTGAGTACCTGCATAATTTAGCTCCTTTTTGCGCCAATAAAACGCCCGTAGCGCTGCTGGAAACGGGCGGCGCTGCCCTCATTACTCAGGGTTTTCTGTTTCCCGGTGTAATAAGGATGAGAAGCAGATGAGACATCAAGCGTGACGTAAGGATACGTCACCCCTTCCAGTTCAATTTCACGATCGGTCCTGATGGTAGAGCCAACCTTAAAATATTCGTCCACGCTGGTGTCGTGAAATACGACGGTACGGTAATGCGGATGGATATCCGGTTTCATAACAACCCCAATTCATATGTTATAACATAACACTAAAATAGCCTGGCCGTAATGAAAGATCAAGTGGCGTCTCGCGTAAAAGGCACCACTCTGCGTGCAGAGTGGCAACGGATCATGGTTCTCTGCCAACCAGCATGGTCGTCAGCACAAACGAGAGGATCAGCGCCATCGCCACGCCGGAAATCGCGAAGACAAAATAGGGCCCGATATAGGCTGGCAGGCTAAAAATACTTGATAAAATATAGCCGTACAGCCGCACGCCGAAGAACGCAATGAACGCCGAAGCCAGCGAGCTGGCAACCGTTGCCGCGATAAACGCTTTCTTGTAGCGCGTCAGTACGCCAAACAGCGCAGGCTCGGTGATCCCCAGCAGCGCCGAGATAGCCGCCGACAGCGTCACCGTTTTTTCCTGGCGATCGCGACTGATACGCCAGATAGCAAAGGTGGCACCGGCAATCGCCATATTCGCCATGAACATCATCGGCATCAGCATGTCATAGCCGCGATCGCTGAAGTTTTGCAGCGCAATGGGCGTCATCGCGTGATGCATACCGGTCAAAATCGCCACCGGGCGAATGGCCCCAACGATTAATCCCGCGAAACTCGCCGATACGCTAAACAGTCCTTCAATAAACCAGGCCAGCGCTTTACCCAGCCAGATACCGATAGGCCCGATGATCACCAGCGCCGCTAATGCCGCCAGAAACAGGGTAAGCGTTGGCGTAAAAACCGTTTTCAGGATGTCCGGCATAAAACGATCCACCCAGCGATGGATGTAACTCAATGCCAGAATGGAGAAGATCACCGGGATCACGCTGGAGGCGTAATTAAATACCGGGACCGGCACCGCGTCGAGCAGCCAGAACGCGCTGGCCGCCCCGTCCTGATGCGCCGCCAGGGCTTTGGCTGCTTCAATCAGCGAAGGATACATCAGGCAGGCGGCTACGGCGGCGGCGAGGTATTCGTTGGTTTTGAAAATCTTCGCCGCCGATACCGCGAGGAAAAACGGCAGAAAGTAGAACACGCCGCTGGCAATCAGATCGATGATAATCACCGTATCGCTTTTGGCGGGCACCACCTGTAGCGCAACCAGCCCGGCCAGCAAGCCTTTGATCATCCCGGCCCCTGCAATGGCCGGTACGATAGGACCAAACACGCCGGATACCGTATCCATAAACAGCGATACCAGGCTTTTCCGCTCTTGCTTACCGCGCGGGGCCGCCGGCGCTTTTTGCCCCAGTGCCGTCAGCAGTTGCTCGTACCAGCCGTTGACCTTTGGACCGATAATAATCTGAAACTGATCGCTCTGGATCTGCGCGCCCAGCACACCCGGCAATTTCTTAATCTCACTTTGATCGACTTTATTATCATCCACTAAATCAAAACGCAGACGGGTCATGCAATGCCAGACGTTATTGATATTGTCCTGCCCGCCCACCAGCCGAATAATACTGGTAATCGCTTCTTCCGTTCCCATAACAACTCCTGCCCGCTACCCTGATAGTGTTAAGTGCTGTTACAGAGGGTAGAGAAACCGACAGGACAAAACAAACCAATAAAATATGAACGCGCTCACACTTTACTTACTACAAAGAGGATAAAGGGAATAAAACCTGTAATTGGTACGTTTTTTAATTAAAAAAATAAAAAATAACTGACCAAAATAAATAATAAAAAAACCGTTTACCTGCCCGTAAATTTTAGAGGATGATAATCAGCATATTGCATTCAGTGAATGAGTTCACCGCAGCACAGGAGTAATTGCCGTGACCCCAACCATCATCAAAAACATCGAGTGTTTCGTCACCCGTCCCGACCGTCATAATCTGGTTACCGTTCGCGTGACCACGGATAAAGGCGTCACCGGCCACGGCTGCGCGACGTTCCAGCAGCGTCCACTGGCCGTAAAAACGATGGTCGAGGAGTATCTGACGCCTCTGCTCACGGGCCGTGATGCCAATCACATTGAGGACCTGTGGCAGATGATGAACGTTAACGCTTACTGGCGTAACGGTCCGGTGATGAATAACGCTATTTCGGGTGTCGATATGGCGCTGTGGGATATTAAATCGCAGCTGGCCGACATGCCGCTCTACCAGTTGCTTGGGGGGAAATCACGCGACGCGATTGCCGCCTATACGCACGCCAGCGGCGAGACGCTGGAACAACTGTTCACGGCTGTCGATGGGTTACTGGCGCAGGGATACCAGCACATCCGTTGCCAGCTCGGCTTTTACGGCGGCACGCCTGAGCAGCTGCGTACGCCGGATAATCCCACTACCGGAGCGTATTATTCCCAACAAGAGTACCTGCATAACACCGTCGCCATGTTCCGGGCGCTGCGGGAGAAGTACGGCGAAAAACTGAATATTTTGCATGATGTGCATGAGCGGCTGTTTCCGCAGCAGGCGGTACAACTGGCAAAACAGCTCGAGCCTTACTGTCCGTGGTTTATCGAAGATATCCTGCCGCCCCAGCAGAGCGCCTGGCTGGAGCAGGTCCGCCAGCACAGCAGCGTGCCGCTGGCGATGGGCGAGCTGTTTAATAATCCTGCCGAATGGCACGATCTGATCGTGAACCGGCGCATTGATTTTATTCGCTGCCATATTTCGCAGATCGGCGGGATCACGCCTGCGCTTAAGCTGGCCGTTCTGTGTCAGGCATTTGGCGTTCGCCTCGCGTGGCACGGGCCGGGCGATATGAGTCCCATTGGCGTCGCGGTGAATACCCACCTGAATATCCATCTGCACAACGCGGCGATTCAGGAGTTTATTCCTCGTTCTGCCGCTACCGACGCCGTTTTTCCCGGTGCGCCGCAGGTTAAAGAGGGGTTTATTTATCCGCCGGAGCAGTCAGGTATTGGGGTAGCATTTGATGAAACGCTGGCGAAGCAGTATCCGGTGGTGTACCGCCCGCACGACTGGACGCAAAGCCGCCTCGCCGACGGCGCGATTCACACCCCCTGACGCCAGGCGAGGTTATCGCGATTGTGGGGAATGACATACGTGCAGGTGTAGTTGATATCAATAATATCGCTGATTTCATACACCTGGCCGCCGTTTAATATCCCGCGATTATTAATATGCATCGCCGGGCTGCCTTTTTTACAGCCCAACAGCGCTGCCTGCTCACGGCTGACGCTGACCGCCCGATAACTGGTCAGCAGATGTGAAATCTGATAGCCCTTGCTCAGCACATATCGCTGTAGCGATTGCTCAATCACCTGCTGATTAAGATCGGCAAACAGCGTAACCGGCATACGCGAGATTTCAATCTGCACGGCCATCTCATCGACATAGCGCAGCCGGCAAAACTGCCAGATAAACGTCTCTTCGCCGATGCCAAAAATCTGCTGCTCATCGCGGTCAGGCCGCTTTTTATGCAGGCTAATCATTCGAAAGCGGATCTGATCGAAGCGTTTTTCGGTAATGGAGTTGTATACCAGCGGATTGCTATGCGCCGACGCGTTGATCCAGATCCCGGAGCCCTGCACAATCCGCACGACGCCAATCCGTACCAGCTTTTCCAGCGCCTGCCGGATCGTGAAGCGCGACACGCCATACTCTTCAGCAAGCTGGCGCTCCGGCGGAAGTTTACGCGAACCAGAGGGATCGTTCTGATAGATTTTACTAAGCAGATCCTGCGTAACAAATTCGCTTTTTTTCATAGCGCTCTCGCTAAATTAGATCAAAGTATAATAGCGGATCCAGCGCTATTATTTGCAGATACTTTCTTTAGTAGCGCGCCATTTGTCGCCAGACAGGAAGATCAACTATGCGAACCCGGCGTCTGATCGTGTTGATCTCCGCTGTACTGATTATTACCGCGCTACTGCTGGTCAGCCTGAGCGTCTGGGTGGCGCATCAAAACGCCACCCGGCTTTTTACCGGTGAACTAGAAAGCTTTTCTGCCAGAGTGATGTTACGTACCACGATGGTCGCCAACCAGGCTGAAGAGGCGCTGCAACGGCTGGAGGCGATTAACGTCCCACCGTGCAGTCGCGAGCATTTACTGGAGATGCGTCGCGTCTCTTACAGCCGCCGCTATATTCAGGAAATCCTTTATTTCAGAGGGCTTCAGCCCGTTTGCTCGTCGCTGGAGGGCATCAAAAAAAGCGCCGCTTTTCCGCAGCCGTTAGCGATGACGCCCAAAGGCTATCGCTTCTGGTATACCGCAAAAAGCGATCTGGGTATTGAGCATGATATGGTCGCGCTCGGCAGCGCGCACTATGTCGTGATGATCGACCCCGAATCGTTGATTGATGTTCTGCCCTATGGAGCCTGGCCGATCAACGTCGCCCTGATCGGCATCAAAAGAAACCTGGTGATTGCCAGCAGCGCGCCGCTGGCGGACAACGGTTGGGTACAGGCGATACACACGCATCAGACGCAGTTCCAGCATCACGATATTATGTACCATATTACGCGCTACCCGGCGCTCAACGTGGCCACGCTGACCTGGACCTCGACTACCCCGCTGGATCGGGACTGGCAACGCCAGTTGTTGTACTGGCTTCCCTTTGGCGGGGCCGTAAGCCTGCTGGCGGCCTGGCTTATCCTGCGCATCCTGCGCATCCTGCGCCGCCTTCAGTCGCCACGCCAGCGGCTGCTGGAGGCGATCCGCGCCAGGGAGATTGTTGTTCATTATCAGCCGATCATGGTACTTGAAGATGGACGACTGGCGGGCGCGGAAGCGCTGGCCCGCTGGCCGCAACCCGACGGCACCTTTCTCGCGCCGGATATTTTTATCTCCCTGGCGGAACAAACCGGGCTTATAACGCCACTTACGGAGTTGATTGTGGAGAGCGTTTTCGCCGATTTAGGGCAGTGGCTGCAACAGCATCCGGATCTGCATATTTCCATTAATATTTCGGCAACCGATCTGGGCAATCCCGCCCTCCCGACGCTACTGGAGCAGCATATCGCCTACTGGCATCTTGATGCCGGACAAATTGCGCTGGAGTTGACCGAACGCAGTTTTGTCGATTCTAAAATGAGCGCCCCGGTTATCGCAGGTTATCGAAAAATGGGCCATGCTATTTATATTGATGATTTTGGCACCGGCTTTTCCAGTCTTAGCTATCTACATGGGATGGAAGCCGACCTGCTTAAAATCGATAAGTCTTTCGTTGAGGCGCTGGAATATAACAACGTCACGCCGCACATCATTACGCTGGCAAAAACGCTACATCTCAAAATGGTGGCGGAAGGTATCGAAACCCCACAGCAGGAAGCCTGGCTACGCGAGCATGGCGTCGAGTTTGGGCAAGGCTGGCTTTACAGTAAGGCTCTTGATAAACAGGCATTTATTGCCTGGACCGAAAGGAGGTAACGTCGATGAAAAAGCAAAGCTGGCCGGTGGAAGATGTTCGTCACTGGCTGGAACCGGGCCCTGTCGTCCTTATCAGCAGCCGCTGGCGGGAACAGGATAATATTATGACGCTTGGCTGGCATACCATCCTTGAGTTCTCCCCTTCGCTGGTAGGCTGCATGATTTCAGCAGGCAATGCCAGCTTTGAGCGTATTCGTCAGAGCGGTGAATGCGTGATTAATTTGCCCGACGTCACGATGGCTGACACGGTGGCAAAAATCGGCAACTGTAGCGCGGAGACCACCAGTAAGTTTGACGCCTTCTCTCTGACGGCGGAAAAAAGCCAGCAGGTCAGCGCGCCGTCCATTGCAGAATGCCATGCCAATTTCGAATGCCGTCTGTACGACGACGCGATGATTGAGCGCTACAACTTTTTCATTTTTGAAGTGGTTGCCGCTCGCGTTAAACCTGAGCCGGAATGGCCGCAAACCCTGCACTATACGGGTGACGGGATATTTCGTACCGATGGCGACGTCATCGATCGCAAGAAATGGTTTACCAAAGTATCCTGAATCGTATGCGCCAAAGAAAATAGCGGCGGGTAACATCCCCGCCGTAAACGTCATCCCTGAACAAGATGAGGTGGTAAAATAACTTTCTCATTTTCGTCATCATGACGTTCTGCTATTTCACTTTAATGATTCAGGTGTGACAGCAATATTATTGCTGAGGGGGGATCGGGAATCCTTTCAGCGAAATGATAAAGCTTCCGCCCTCTTTTTTAATTTTCGCCCCGGTATCGCACCAGTCTGACGCGATACGAAAAAACTCATCGCTGCCAACATTCCAGTTAAGGCGAACCTGTTTAACATAGCCTGAACGCAACAGCTCACAGGCTTCGGTATAACTACGCGCTACTGAGGTTTGTGGTTTCATTTTCTCTTCTTCAGAATTTTTCGTAATGCTTTGATTTCTTTAGGAGTGAATGGATTAACTTCCTCTTCAGTATGCTGACTATCAATGTCATCTTCCGAAACGTCCACATCATCGGCCAGTTCGAACGCCGACTGCAATAATTTCTCCGTTGCGGTACTCAAATTCTCATTATTCGCTTCTGCATACTGACGAAGCTTATCTTTCAGCGTCTCTTCAATTTTGACATTCAAGACTACAGTAGTCATGTTTAACGCTTCCCTTGTAGGTAATATACAACGTTGATTTATTGTGCGTTCCACAGATAATTCTTATCCCGAAACTAATCTCATTGTTATTCTGCCTGTGATTTATGACAGAAGAATGAAGGAATTTTTTCAGGATGATGACCGATAGCTTTTCAGGAAAAAATAATGATGAAGACTTAGCCGTGGAGAGGCTTAACGGCACTAAAAGGAGGCTGAAACCGGCGAGTTCAGGAGATTAAAGGGAGTTGAGACTGAAGAATTGGGTGGGGGCCCTGCCAGCTACATCCCGGCACACACGTCATCTGCTCTGGCTGCTTCCTTCCGGATCTGACCTGGTAAACAGAGTAGCGTTGCGGGAGAACCAACAGAGCCCCCATTGAGAGCGTTGTAACCAACGCGCAGGCGCATTATCACTGCTGAGACCGGCAATTGCAAGCCAGGGAGAACCGTATGCTGGTTTATTGCACAAGCGCTTTTTCTGACTTCACACGCCCTCTTCCTGCGCTTATGCTGGCTACCGTCCTCATTCAGGAGCAGACCATGGATCCAGAAGACTCATTTCCCCAGCGCGTGTGGCAAATCGTGGCGGCAATACCCGAGGGTTTTGTGACGACCTATGGTGATGTTGCGCGTCTGGCGGGATCGCCACGGGCGGCGCGTCAGGTGGGAGGCGTGTTAAAGCGTCTGCCGGAGGGATCGACCCTTCCCTGGCACAGGGTGGTAAACCGACACGGGATTATCTCTTTGACCGGACCAGATCTTCAGCGTCAACGACAGGCGCTGCTTGCGGAAGGTGTACAGGTCTCGGGGAGCGGGAAAATCGATCTCCAGCATTATCGCTGGGTATTTTAAAACGCCCTCATCTTTCAGGATGAGGGCGTTGTCATTAGTACACGGTCGGAGCAGGAACAGCGGAGGACGGCGTAATTTGCGTTGGCGACGTTGAAGGAACCGTCGTTGCAGCACCATCATTAGACTGTAACGGCACGGCCGTCTGCGGAACCGGGACCAGCGTCAGGTCGACTTTGGTGCCGCCCTGATTGATAACCGGTTTTACGCCATCGGTAATAAATACCAGTTTGTCTTTAACCGTAATCGCCGCGCTTAACAGGATCCGGGCATTCGGCTGGATGTCCGCTGGGTTAAACGGCAGCACGTAGCTGTACGGCGGCTGTTTGCCGTCGGTACGAACCGCTTTCTGCGCAATGACTTTCGACGGCGCGTCTGACTGAGAAGCATCAGAAACGGTCACGGTGAGGACGGCGTCAGGCGGTAATGCCACTTTCTGACGGATCCATACCGTACCAGAAACATTCGGCTGCTTTATGACAGACGTTGAAGCTACACCAGAAGTATTTGGGTTGAGTGCTGGGGTCTGAATATCTGCACTTTTATCAGCACAGGCCGCCAGAGCAACCGCTACGGCAATACCACTTAACATGTGCACGACTTTCATTACGTTCTCCTTATACGCTATGCACTGCGAGATTGATTCCCACCAGATGAGTGGTTAACTGAAAGACAACGTGATTAAGTGTGGCACAAGTCACTTATTTTTGCCTGGAATCAGGCCGTTAATCAGATTTTTGAACCCATCGGACCACTTACTTTTCTGGGTTATAATGAACTGCACAGCCCGCTATTTACTTGAGGAAAGCTATGAGTCAGGCGTTAAGCAATTTGCTGACATTATTAAATCTGGAAAAAATTGAAGAAGGATTATTTCGCGGCCAGAGCGAAGATTTAGGCCTGCGTCAGGTTTTTGGCGGTCAGGTGGTGGGTCAGGCGCTTTATGCGGCAAAAGAGACCGTGCCGGAAGAACGGCTGGTGCACTCTTTTCACAGCTATTTTCTGCGCCCCGGCGACAGTCAGAAACCAATCGTTTATGACGTTGAGGTTTTACGCGATGGCAACAGCTTCAGCGCTCGCCGCGTGGCCGCTGTGCAAAACGGCAAGCCGATTTTTTATATGACGGCCTCATTTCAGGCTCCGGAATCGGGTTATGAACATCAGAAAACGATGCCGCCCGCGCCCGCACCTGATTCGCTGAAATCGGAAACCGATATCGCCCGCTCGCTGGCGCATTTGTTACCGCCACAGGTAAAAGATAAGTTTCTCAGTGATAAGCCGCTGGAGATCCGCCCGGTCGAGTTTCATAACCCGATGAAAGGCCACGTTGCCGAGCCCGCGCGTCAGGTGTGGATGCGAGCCAACGGTCCGATGCCGGAAGATTTACGCGTCCATCAGTATCTGCTGGGCTACGCCTCAGATTTTAACTTTTTACCGGTGGCGCTACAGCCACACGGCGTGGGCTTCCTGGAAAAAGGGATGCAGGTCGCGACTATCGACCACTCTATGTGGTTCCATCGTCCATTTAATATGAACGAGTGGCTGCTTTATAGCGTGGAAAGCACCTCCGCTTCCAGCGCACGCGGGTTTGTGCGCGGCGAGTTTTATACTCAGGACGGCGTGCTGGTCGCCTCAACCGTGCAGGAAGGGGTGATGCGTAACCGCGGTTAAAACAATAAGGCCCGGCATGATTGCTCTGCCGGGCCAGCGACTCAGTTTCGTTAATATCGATTACGCGTTATACGCATTCTCGCCGTGGCTGTTGACGTCCAGACCTTCGCGCTCCTGCTCTTCCGGTACGCGCAGTCCAACTGTCATATCAGCCAGTTTATAGCCGATGAAGGCCACTACTGCCGACCAGACAATCGTGATGCCAATGCTTTCCAGCTGTACCAGCACCTGATGCCCCATGGTCACGCCTTCCGCATAGCCAACGCCACCCAGCGACGTTGCCGCAAAAATCCCGGTCAGGATACAGCCGACAATGCCACACACGCCGTGAACGCCAAACACATCACACGGATCGTCAACGCGCAGCACGCGTTTGAGCATGGTAACGCCCCACAGTCCCGCCAGACCCGCCGCGATACCAACGATCAGCGCGCCGCCGACGCCGATGTAACCACAGGCAGGCGTGACGCCAACCAGTCCGGCAATGGCACCGGAACAGGCCCCCAGCAGGGAAGGTTTACCGCGGGTGATCCACTCGCCAAAGACCCACGCCAGGATAGCGGCCGCCGTGGCGACGACAGTATTCACAAAGGCCAGCGCCGCGATTTCGTTAGCCGCACTGGCTGAGCCAGCGTTAAAGCCAAACCAGCCGACATACAGGATAGCGGTGCCGGTGAAGACCATCGGCAGGTTGTGCGGTTTAAACGCTTCTTTGCCAAAGCCAACGCGTTTACCAATCAGATACGCGCCCACCAGCCCGGCAATGGCGGCGTTAATGTGAACGACCGTACCGCCTGCGAAATCCAGTGCGCCGTGGGTCGCCAGCAGACCGCCGCCCCAGACCATGTGCGCAATCGGGATATAGGAGAGCGTCAGCCAGACCACGACAAAAATCAGCACCGCAGAGAAGCGGATACGCTCCGCCAGCGCACCGACAATCAGACCAACGGTAATGCAGGCAAAAGAGCCCTGGAAGGCAACGTGGATATACTGATAGAAACTGCCCATCACCGCCGTCAGCTCGATGTTTTTCAGCATCACCCAATTGAAGTTACCGAAGAAGCTGTTGCCTTCGCCGAAGGCCAGCGAGTAGCCGTAAATCACCCACAGCACACAGACCAGCGCGAACGTTACCGTCACCTGCGTGAGCATGGAAAGCACGTTTTTACCGCGGATCAAACCGCCGTAAAACAGCGCAATGCCGGGGATGGTCATAAACAGCACCAGCGCCGTACAAATCATCATAAAGGCGTTGTCGGCTTTATCCGCCACCGCCGGTGCTGCCATGGCGAGACCTGGTAACAGCGCCACCATCCCCAGAGCCGTTTTGATCGTTGCTATCTTCATTGTCTTGTTCCCTATCACTGTGTGCCAGGAGTTAAAGTGCCGCTTCGTCGGCTTCGCCGGTACGAATACGAATAACGCGTTGCAGCTCGGCGACAAAAATCTTGCCGTCGCCAATTTTTCCGGTGTAGGCCGCTTTGCTGATGACGTCGATCACTTCATCCAGCTGATCGTCAGCGATAGCCACATCAATCTTCACTTTCGGCAGAAAGTTCACGCTATATTCTGCCCCGCGATAAAGTTCGGCATGCCCCTTTTGACGTCCGAAGCCTTTCACTTCGGTCACGGTAAGCCCCTGAATACCAATAGAAGAGAGCGCTTCACGCACGTCCTCGAGTTTAAATGGCTTAATTACCACTGTTACCAGCTTCATAGATCCCCTCCAGTCAGAATTCAGTTTTGGCCGCAGCTCACACGGATGAACAAAGCAAGTGGCGTGCCAGAAATGATTTTGTGTGGCGGAGCGCGGAGAATATGCAGGCAGAAAGTGTGACCGGGGCTCAGAGTGTGGCTGGTCAAAAAAAACGCACCATGCTGGTGCATGATGCGTTATGTTATTGCACCAGAAAATCCCGTCGCGAGCGAGATGCCTGAAAGTGGTGCGTCAGGCGCTCAGGGATTCGTTCTGGTTGTCGGACTGCAGTTCTTCTCCGGCAAGCTGGAGTTGATACATCTGCCAGTAACGTCCTTGCGCCGCCAGAAGCTGCTGATGCGTCCCGCGCTCCACCACCTGTCCACGATGCAGGACCATGATGGTGTCTGCATCAACAATCGTCGACAGGCGGTGAGCGATAACAATCAGCGTGGTCTGCTTGCGCACCGCCGCCAGCGCCAGCTGGATCGCCCGTTCCGTGCCGGAGTCGATATTGGCCGTGGCTTCGTCAAGGATCAGGATTTGCGGGGTATCAATCAGCACACGCGCCAGCGCCAGAAGCTGTTTTTGCCCGACCGACAAATTATTCCCCTGCTCGCCCAGCGGCGTGTGGATACCGTCACTCATCCCGCGCGCCAGCTCCGCAAGCTGGACCGTCTCCAGCGCCTGCCACACCTGTTCTTCACTGATGGCCCGGCCAAGGGTGACGTTGGTGAGGAACGAATCCGCCAGCACCACCGGATCCTGCTGGACCATCGCTACGCCGTGGCGCAACGTCGAGTGGCTCAGCGAGGCCAGCGGCCGCCCGTCGAGACGGATCTCGCCTTGCGTGAGCGGATAGTTACCCATCAACAGGCTGGCAAGGGTGCTTTTGCCGCTGCCGGTATGCCCGACCAGCGCAATAAAGCTGCGCGAAGGGATGTGCAGGTTAATATCCTGCAACACCAGTCGGTCCTGATGATAGGCAAAAGAGACATTCTCAATATCAATGGTTCCGCTGCGCAATGGCTGGTCATCACCGCCGTAATCCTGGCGAGGACGGTCCATCAATTCGAAAACGCGCTCGCCAGCAACTACCGCCTGCTGGAGCATTGACTGCTGGGTCGTCAGCTCAATCAGCGGTTCGTTGAGCCTTCCCAGATAGCTAATGAACGCATACAGCACCCCGACCTCAATAGTGCCGACGGAGGTAAAGCCGAACAGCATCAGTAATCCGCACAGGACCAGCGCGGAGAACAGGCTGAGCAGCGGACGTAGTAAAAAGCCGTCCAGCTTCAGGGTTTGCATGCGCGCCTGATAGTGCGCATAGCTGGCTTCACGCATCCGCTCGCCAAAACGCGCCTGCTGGCGGAACTGCTGGATCACGCTCATGCCGTTGATGACTTCATTAAAACCGTCGTTGATTTCAGCAAGCCAGGCGCGTACTCGTCTGACAATCGGCGTGCTGTAGCGCTGATAAATCAGCATCACAATGATCACCGCCGGGAAGATGGTGATGGCCACCAGCGCCATCCGCCAGTCGAGGCTGAACATAGCCACCAGCATCGCCCCGACCAGCGCCGCACTGCGTAGTACCGTGGCGACGACGGTGACGTAGAGATCGCGGATCACTTCAGTATCATTCGTAACGCGTGAAATCAGCTCACCGACAGGCTGGGTATCAAAGGCGCTGAGCGGCTGGCGCAGCGCCGCATCCATCACATCCGTGCGTAATTGCTGAACCACGCCCACCGCTGCCCGGTTGAACAATAGCGACTGGGCATAGTGCAGCCCGGCGGCCAGCAACTGAAGGCCAATATAGGCCGCTGCCAGGCCGCAAATCGGCCCCAGCGGTAGCGTGCGTTTTGCGACCATATTGTCGATAAAATAGCTGATCAGCAGCGGACCGCTGACTTCCGCAATGGCCGCGACCCACAGCATTCCGACGGCCAGTGCCAGCGGTTTACGCCAGGGCGAGCCATATTTCAGCAGACGTTTGAGCGTGGGCCATAACTGGCCAAAACTACGCATTGGTGGCCTCCTCCGGCTCGTCGTCCAGCGCCGCTTCAAGCTGCTGATAGCGGTACATATCGCGATACCAGCCTGGCTGGGCGGCAAGCGTTTCATGCTCGCCGCGCTGGCTGATATGCCCGTGCTGCATAACGATAATCTCATCCGCCTCGGTCAGGGCAGAGAGGCGATGCGCGCTGATAATCACGGTACGCCCCTCGCCCCACTGGCGAAGGTTATGCAAAATTTGATGTTCGGTGCGACCATCGACCGCCGAAAGCGCATCGTCGAGGATCAGGATCTCCGCATTGACCAGCAGCGCCCGCGCGATGGAAAGGCGCTGTTTTTGTCCGCCGGAAAGCATCACCCCGCGCTCGCCCACTTCCGTCTCATATCCCTGGGGCAAACGCAGGATATCCTCGTGGACGCTGGCAAGGCGCGCCACCTGCTCAATCTCCTCCTGTGTAGCCCCCGGTTTGCCCAGCGCAATATTGCTGGCAACGGTATCGGAAAACAGGAACGGCGTCTGATTGACGATAGCCAGACGGCTGCGCCAGTTATCGATTTGCAGGTGAGGGAGCGGAATATCGTGGAAGCGGATCTCACCGCTATCGACGTCAAAGTGCCGCTGGATCAGCGCCAGCACCGTACTTTTGCCCGCGCCGGTCGGCCCACAAATTCCCAGCATTTTCCCTGGTTTTAGCGTGAAGTTGACATTGTTAAGCGTAGGATGCGCCGCATGCGGCCAGCGGAACGCCGCGATAGCCACCTCCAGCGTGCCGCGCTCCGGCTGCAGGGTTTCGGTTCCGTCGTTGACCACTGGCGCTTCAGAGAGCATGGCGCGGATACGACTGTAGGCGGCGCTGCCGCGTTCAACGATGTTAAACATCCACGCCAGCGCCAGCATCGGCCAAATCATCAGCCCGAGATACATAACGAAACTGGTCAACTCGCCAAGGGTTAAGGTGTTGTTGATCACCATCCAGCTCCCGCCGCCAATCGCCAGCAGGTTTGCCGTGCCAATCGCAATGTAGATGGTGGGATCGAAACGCGCGTCAATGCGGGCAACGCGCAGGTTTTTCGCCCCGGTATCGGCAGCGTCGGCAGCAAACAGCGCCGACTGGCGATCTTCCAGGCCAAAGGCTTTGATCATGCGGATGCTGGTCATGCTTTCCTGGGTGCGGTCGTTCAGCGATGAAAACGCCGCCTGTGCCAGTTTGAAACGCTCATGCAGTTGATCGCCGTTGCGCTTGATCATCATTGCCATCACCGGCATCGGCACCAGCGCCAGCAACGTTAGCTGCCAGCTAATTTGCGTGGACATGACGATCAGCACCGCGCAGCCCATCACCAGCGAATCGACCAGGGTTAATACCCCTTCCCCGGCGGCAAAAACCACGCGATCGACATCGTTAGTCGCACGGGCAATTAAGTCGCCGGTACGGTGGCGCAGGTAAAACTCAGGATGCTGGCGGCTGAGCTGGCGGTAATAATCTTCGCGCAGCTCAATCGCGAGCTGGTAGGACGCACCGAACAGCAGCACGCGCCAGACGTAGCGCAGCAGATACACCACTACCGCAATCAGCGCCATCAGCCCTAGCCACTGAAGCACCTGGGTGGCGCTATAGTGCCGCTGGGTGACGCCGTCGACGATGATGCCCACCACTTTGGGCGGGATCAGTTGCAGAATAGCAATAATGATAAGCAGAGCTACTGCCCCGAGATAGCGTCGCCACTCCCGGCGGAAGTACCAGCTTAGTTGAGCAAATAATCGCACGCGATAAAATCCTGAATTCCCGATTGGCCCGACGATAACGCCGGGAAATTAGTCGATGGGGAGCGCCGTCGTATGTTTGATTTGCTCCATCGCAAAGCTTGATGTGACGTCAGATAAGCCTGGCACGCGGCTCACCAGCCGTTTATAAAAATCATCGTAGCGTTTCATGTCGGCGACCTGCACCTGCATCAGATAGTCATACTCCCCTGCCATGCGCCAGACACCCAGCACCTCCGGCAGTTCGGTGACCACCTTCACCAGTTGGTTATACCACTCACTGCTGTGATGCTGGGTTTTGATGAGGACGAAGGCGGTCAGTCCCAGCCCGAGCTTTTCCGCATCCAGCAGCGCCACTTTGCCGAGCAGCACTTTGTCATCTTCCAGCTTTTTCAGCCGCTTCCAGCACGGGGTGGTGGTCAGATTAACGGCATCCGCCAGCGCCTGCAAAGACAGGGTGCAGTCCTGCTGAAGCAGTGAAAGCAGTTTACGGTCAATTTTATCTAACACTGTCCTCTCCCGGAGAATAAATTTCTCTTTCAATTGTAATTTAAAGGTTAAATAGCAACAATTTTTTCCGTGCGATTCGCTAATCTGGGCACAAAATGACAAACGGAAAACCACCATGAACCGCACCTGGGTAAATCATGCCATCAGTGAAATTAATGCTGACTATCAGCGCTCCGCCGACACGCATCTTATTCGTCTGACGCTACCGGGATTTACCGGCATCCCACTCTATCTGAAAGATGAAAGTACCCATCCGACCGGCAGCCTGAAACACCGTCTGGCGCGATCGCTGTTTCTTTACGGCTTGTGCAACGGCTGGATCCAGGAGGGGACGCCGATCATCGAAGCCTCTTCAGGTTCAACGGCAGTATCGGAAGCCTACTTCGCCCGCCTGCTGGGGCTGCCGTTTATTGCCGTGATGCCTGCCTGCACCGCCAGACGTAAGATCGAACAAATCGAATTTTATGGTGGCCGCTGTCACTTTGTGGAAAGCGCCTGCGAGATTTACGCCGCCTCTGAAACGCTGGCCCGCGAGCTGAACGGTCACTATATGGATCAGTTCACCTTTGCCGAGCGCGCAACGGACTGGCGCGGCAATAATAATATTGCCGACAGTATCTTTCGCCAGATGCAGAACGAACCGCATCCGGTGCCGTCGTTTATCGTGATGAGCGCCGGCACCGGCGGCACATCCGCCACTATTGGCCGCTATATTCGCTGTCAGGGTTATAACACCCGCTTAGCGGTCGTCGACCCGCAAAACTCCGTGTTTATGGACTACTGGCAGACCCGCGATGCCAGCCTGCGCAGCACGGTCGGCAGCAAGATTGAGGGTATTGGTCGCCCGCGCGTGGAGCCGTCATTTATCCCCGACGTGGTGGATGAGATGCTGCGCGTACCGGATGCCGCCAGCGTCGCCACCGCGCAGTGGCTGGAAACGCAGCTTGGCCGCAAAGTCGGGGCCTCCACCGGCACGAACATGTGGGGGGCATTACAACTGGCTGCCAGAATGCGCGAGGAGGGACGCCAGGGGGCTATCGTCACGCTGCTCTGCGACAGTGGCGAGCGCTATCTGGAGACCTATTACAATCCGCAGTGGGTCACGGAAAATATTGGCGATGTGACGCCGTGGAAGGCGGAAATCGCGCGGCTGGTTGAATAACGACTGATTAACGCGATATCGTAGAGTATGTATGCCAACGCTTCAATGGCACAGAGCTATGATATCGCGTAACGATTTTGCAAAGATAATATGACAGGCTGAATATCGCCATCCGACTGCATTATCCGTTTCAATGCGCACCAGCGGCGTGAAGCTTCCCGGCGCGTATACCATCTGGACGCGGTTATGCGGTGTATGCATCGTCGTCAGCCTGTCGCCCTCCCAGCCATACCATGTCTCATAAGGCCTGCGCGACAGCTCCGTCCGCGTTTCGCTCCAGTGGACCGGCTCGCGTTTCCATACCCGTTTACCCACCCAGCGGGTCGTAGATATAACGTCCCTCCGCCTGCGTCTCTCCATACTGAGTGCGCACATAGTGCTCCAGCCAGTGCTGGCTGTCATAGTCATACCGGTGTGTCTGCTCGTCGTTCATCCGGATGGCATCCTCCGGGATCCCTTGGCTTCCTTCCCGTTACATAGCCGCTCCATAAATGTCAGATTATCTGGTTTAAATCGGTTCGCTAATTCCCTATTCACTATATGACTACTGCTTTTCATGCTGCCATAATAGTACCCCCATTTGCGGGTCACTCAGCGTCTGCCGCTCTATTTTTTGCCTTTATCGATCGCCTTTGCTTTTCGCATTGCCCATTCACCGATGCCAAATACCACCCCCCAAAATAGACCATCTTTAATGGATTTTAAAAAAACATTGCGAAAATCAAAATTGAATTCTCCTGTTTTTAACCCAACCAAGGCGGTTATACCAAATCGTACCAGATAAAATACAACTGTTAACACTATAAAATACCTTATTATAAAAACCATAATAAATTTAAAAGGATTTCGCTCAGCATCCATTTTATTACTCTTACTCATTGAGATTCTCATTCGCTGTACTTGTGGCCATTTCAGTTATCACTGCCCCAGTTGCTGTAGTAGTGGTGCCATTAGCTACTGTTCCAACAACTTTCCCTGCCCCAAAGCCGATAACTGAACCAAAGACCGTTGCAACAGCACCTTCCTTCGTCTGAGTTGCTCCCTTAATCATATTACTGATTGAATATCCGACAAAATTTATACCTATTGTGGCTAACAGACCACGGCCTTCGGTTAGAATCCCTGCATTCGTTGCCATATATACATCACTAAAACTAAAATTCCCACCATTCCATATTTGATTTAAAGCATTAGCTCCACCAGTTAAAGCACCAGACATGGCGAAAGCAGGGGAGGAACATGCAGCCAGAGATACGGAAGCATATAAAGCGGAACCGTATACCCAACCTTGAATATACTTATCCATGGGATCATATATTCCACGCATATTTGAAAAATTGTCTAAAGCTTTTGCTCTTTCTTCATCTGACAGGTTCGGGACGAACCCAACATTTGCACCCTGCATAGTATTATAAAAATTAGCCCCAAACATCATTTGTGGCGTTACATCAGCCAGCCCCAAAGGATCTATATGCTCAACAGGATTGAGTGGGTACGTATAAGGATTTAATCCCCCTTCCAGCCCAATCGGATCCTGCGTGATATACCGCCTCAGCCCCGGATTATAGTAACGGTGCCGGTTGTAATACAGCCCCGACTCCTCATCATACTGCTGTCCCGGCAGCCGTATCAGCTGCTCCAGGTGCGCCGGATTCTCCTCACCCAGCAGGTTTCCCCACTCGTCATACTCCGCACGCCACGCCACCGTATTGTCCGGGCTAATCAGCGCCAGCGGCAGACCACGGTGGTCGCAGTGGTAAAGGTGGATTTTCCTCTCCGGTTCATGCCGTGGCTCCAGCTGACCCGCCATCCGCTCCGGTGTCAGCCCGCACTGCGCAAGCCATGCCCGGCTCTCCTCACTCACCGCATTCTGTCTCAATTCTCCCTCCAGCCGGTCCAGCATCTGTACCAGCATCGCCGGGAACTGCATGACCTGGCCGTCCCCGCTCCCCTCCTGCTGAAGCTTCTCCGCCAGGCTGCGGTACTTCGCCTTCGCCAGTCCGGCATTATCCGTTTCGATGCGCACCAGCGGCGTGAAGCTCCCCGGCGCGTACACCGTCTGGATGCGGCTCTCTTGTTTCTGCACCGTCACCAGCCTGTCGCACTCCCAGCCGTACCACGTCACGTCCGGCGTTTTCGTCAGCGCCATATACCCCGCCAGGCTGCGTTCGCGCCGCCACATCCGCTTACTGATGCGCCGGCCCGACGGGTCGTACACATACCGGCTTTCCGCCTGCGTCTCCCCGTACTGCGTGCGCACATAGTGCACCAGCCGGTGCCGGCTGTCATAGTCATACCGGTGCGTCCGCTCGTCGTTCATCCGGATAACGCCCTCCGGGATACGGTCGGTTTTCTCTGTCAGTCTCCCGTAACGGTCATACCGGTACAGGTACTGCGCATCCTCCGTGATGCGGTTATCCGCCCATACCGTGCTGCGGCTCTGCGGATAAAACTCCGGGTCCGGCAGCCAGTTCCCTGCCGGGTCCGTGGCATACGGCAGGGTAATGTCCAGCCCGGTACTGGTGGTATGCACCAGACGGTGCTGGGTGTCATAACGATAATGGTGTATTTTCTCATTCTCGCTGCAAAAACGATATAACATTCACCAATTACTCAATAATTTACATTACTTCATTTGCTATAACTTTTGTTTATGGTTTTAATTCTAAAATCTTTTTTTGAGATTATATAAATAATTTGCTCCATACCTCCACCACGGGTTTCTTCCAGATGAGATTTACAATAGAATGAAATTTTAATATTTTCATCATCATCCTGTATTATGGTATTAAATGAACCCCAGTTTGTATGCTCTCTAAAATGTGAAAAAGCAACATACATAGTTTTTGTTTGTATTTCATTTAAAAAAACAACTTTCTCACTCATACATCTTAACGGAATTAGAAAAATAAATGTAAAAATAAAATATTTCATTTCATTCCCTCAACTTTTCCAGTTTCAGGGGTAAACTTATAATATTTATTATTTGGAGTCCCCAAATAGCCAGTATAATTTGGATTACCTATGCCATCACTTGCAATCCCAGAAATATCTTGCGGTGAAAAATGTAAAGAGTCATATGCATCATTTTGAGGTGATACTGGATTCCCGTTTAGATCAGAGTAAAAGCCATGTGTGTGATAATCACCAACCTTAGTCGAGCCAAAAGGACAAGAGCTATTTGACGGAGAAAAACCAGCCAAGCTTCCCTGCTTAGCTTCAGTTGCAATATATTTATTATTAGAGGTTTTACAAACTAACCCACCATACTCTCTATTTTCTATAATTGATGTGCTATTACACATTTTTATGGCAAAAAGCGCAGCTTCATCTTGACTATTAAATTTATAGATTGGTATATCAGATAAGGTTAAACCTAATGGATCTATATTTACTATCGGGTTCAGGGGGTACGTATAAAGATTCCATCCCCCCTCCAGCCCAATCGGATCCTGCGTGATATACCTTCCCTGTCCCGGATTATAGTACCGGTGCCGGTTGTAATACAGCCCCGACTCCTCATCATACTGCTGTCCCGGCAGCCTTATCAGCTGCTCCAGGTGTTCGGGGTTCTCCTCAACCAGCAGGTTTCCCCACTCGTCATATTCCGCACGCCACGCCACCGTATTGTCCGGGTTAATCAGCGCCAGCGGCAGACCACGGTGGTCGCAGTGGTAAAGGTGCAGCTTCCTCTCCGGCTCATGCCGTGGCTCCAGCTGCGCCGCCATCTGCTCCGGCGTCAGCCCGCACTGCGCAAGCCATGCCCGGCTCTCTTCGCTCACCGCGTTGCGCCTGAGCTCGCCCTCCAGCCGGTCCAGCATCTGCACCAGCACTGCCGGGAACACCACGTCCTGGCCGTCCCCGCTCCCCTCCTGCTGAAGCTTCTCCGCCAGGCTGCGGTGCTTCGCCTTCGCCAGCTCTGCACTGTCCGTTTCGATGCGCACCAGCGGCGTGAAGCTCCCCGGCACGTACACCGTCTGGATGCGGCTCTGCTGTGTCTGGATGGTCGTCAGCCTGTCCCCCTCCCAGCCGTACCATGTCACGTCCGGCGTTTTCGTCAGCGCCATATACCCCGCCAGGCTGCGTTCGCGCCGCCACATCCGCTTACTGATGCGCCGGCCCGACGGGTCGTACACATACCGGCTTTCCACCTGCGTCTCCCCGTACTGCGTGCGCACATAACGGACCAGCCGGTGCTGGCTGTCGTATTCATACCGGTGCGTCCGCTCGTCGTGCATCCGGATGGCCGAAGCGGTTGTACTCATACCGCGTCTCGTATCCTGAACAGTCGGTGAACGTGAGCAACTGGCCGTAAGAACTCCAGGTCATCTGCTTCCGGCTGCCGGTGGCGTCCTGCATGGCAGAAGGCCGCTCACTCCGCAGGTCGGCATAAAAATACCGCGTTGTCCCGCCCGTGCGCGACGTCTCCGCCGTCAGCCTGCCCCTGTCATCATACTCCCGGCTGCTGCGTAACCCGTCCGGATAAATGACGGATGTCAGCTGTCCGCCCTGATAGTAAAACTGCGTCTTTCTGCCGTCCGGGCCGGTCACCGACGAAACGGTGCCGTTCGCCACATTCAGCCAGTACGTTGTCTTTCTCCCGGCGGCATCCGTCTGCGCCATCAGGCGTCCCGCCGGGTCAAATTCACTGTGCGTCACGCTGCCGTCGGCTGACACCTTCATCACCACCCGTTTCAGGCCACCTTCACCTTTCGTGTGCAGTATCTCCCGACGGTTCAGGCTGTCGGTGATGGTGACGCGGTTCTTCTCATACCGGTAGCGGTAACTCAGCCCTTCCGGGTTTAACTGCTCCGTGACGCGTCCCGCCTCATCATAGCGGTAGCGCATCTGTGGCCTGCCCGCGTGGCGGTGCGCGGTCATTCGCCCCGGATGCTGCGGGTTATACTCAAAGTGACGCACCGCCACGCCGCCACGGTCGTACACCGCCAGCAGTTCCCCGCGCGGCGTGTAGTCATAGCGCGCCAGCGGCGTGGCGGGCAACGCATCCGGGTACTCAGGGTCAGCCACCAGCCACACCTGCGACAGGCGGATACCATTATCCCGGCCGTATTCCGTATAAGGCGGCAGAGATACCGGAAAAGGGGAGGCGGCGGCCATGATGGTACCGGAAGCGGCCTTTGCCGCCTCCGCCCGCTGCGCCTGTGTGGTCAGCACCAGCCGGAAACGGCGGCCTGCGCCATCGGTTATCCGCCGGCATTTTCCAGCCGGGACCCAGTATCCCGACCGGAGCAGGTGTTTTCGTGCGGTAGCTGCTGTAGGCGCGGGTAAGCACAAACGGCAGCGGGCCGGGCAGCGCGATATCCGTCTCCCCCGGCAGCACCTTCGCCCCCAGCAGCGGGTTCACCGGGTTGCCCGAGGTCATCCCGCCCGGACATACTGAGCAGGCCACGCCCGTCGGTGCCCCAATCATGACGCCCGCCGAACCCTGAACTATCGGGCCACCGTACCGGGTCATGTCGCCCATCCGTGCCGCTGGTTTTCCGCTCATCGTCAAATCCCTCTGTTAAAAATACTGCACGAAAGGAGACTACTATTCAGCGAGAGAGGAAAGTAAGATACAGAACAGGACAAAGCGATTTTAGGAAAATATTTATATTCACAAAATCAATAAAAAAAGCCAGGCACACGGCCTGGCTTGCTGGAAAAAATCTTGCTATTCGGGGGAATAAGGAAGATGTGGAGTATCCAGCCAGTGAGCCAAAAAATGGGATACCGCCTGCGTCTGGCAGTCTCCTATAACCGTTAAATGGGGCAGACCATCGATAAGCTGGGGCATGGCGTTGCCCATAATCAGCCCGCGCCCGACGCTGGAGAGCATTTCGCTGTCGTTCATCGCGTCGCCAAATGCCATGCACTCCTGCATTGAAATGCCGAGATGCTGAGTTAGCGAGGTAAGCGCCGCGCCTTTATTACATCCCACCGGCAGAACCTCCAGGCAGTAAAGCGCAGAGAAACAGAGATGGGCGCGGTCGCCCAGCGCTTCCTGAAGCTGAATTTGCAGACGGCAAAGATCGTCATGCTCGCCGCAAAAACAGATTTTCGTCACCTCATCACTCGCCACGCGCTGTAGATCGCGGATCTGATAACGGAAGCCGCTAAAGGCGTGCGCCTGAAGCAGGAGCGGGACCTCTTTGTCCGTAAACCAGCCGTCGTCATTGAAGATGTGCATACTGGCATCGGTCTGCCACTTGCCGTGCAGAACAGCTTCAGCCACGTCGGGAGCCAGATCCTGCTGGTGAAGCAGATCTCCTTCAAGAGAGTGGATCCGCGTTCCGTTACCGGTGATCAGAAAGGCATCCAGCGCCAGTTCGCCAATCACATGGCGCATTTCCAGCGCGTGACGACCGGTGGCAAACGTCAGCGTAATATCGCGATCGCGCAGGCGTTTCAGGGTCGTCAGCGTTTGATCTCCCAGACGATGGTCCGGCATTAATAATGTGCCGTCCATATCAAATGCAGCCAGTTTGACCATGAATTTCTCCGCTAAGTGATGCAATTCTCTTGCTCTGAAGTATCCACTGAGATATACGGAAGTAATAGTGAATAGTTGATGAATATTGTTCCGGGTTTTTATGCGACTGCTTAATCGACTGAATCAGTATCAGCGCCTGTGGCAACCTTCGGATGGTGAGCCGCAGGAAGTCACCATTACCGAACTGGCCGCCCGCTGTTTTTGCAGCGATCGGCATATGCGCACGCTATTGCGCCAGGCACAGGAGGCGGGCTGGCTGCGCTGGGAAGCCCGTTCGGGACGGGGGAAGCGCGGCATGCTGACGTTTTTGATTTCTCCGGTGACGCTGCGCAATGAGATGATGGAGCAGGCACTCAATAAAGGCCAGCAGCACAACGCGCTTGAACTGGCCCAGCTGGCACCGATTGAACTGCGGGCGCTGTTACACCCTTTTCTCGGCGGTCAGTGGCAAAACAATACGCCTACCCTGCGCATTCCTTATTACCGGCCGCTTGAGCCGCTGCATCCGGGCTTTTTATCCGGCCGCGCAGAGCAGCATCTGGCGGAGCAGGTGTTCTCCGGGCTGACCCGCTTTTCACAGGATTCGACGCAGCCACAGGGCGATCTTGCTCATCACTGGGAAGTTTCAGACGACGGGCTGTGCTGGCAATTTTATATCCGCTCTACGCTCTACTGGCACAATGGCGACGCGGTTACCACCGGGCAACTTCAGGCGCGTTTGCAGATGCTGTTAACGCTGCCTGCCCTGCGCAGGCTATTTGCCAGCGTCAGCCGTATTGAGATGACTCACGCGCAATGCCTGACCTTCATTCTTGATCGTCCGGATTACTGGCTGGCGCACCGGCTTGCCAGCTATTGCAGCGTGCTGGCTCATCCGGAACATCCGGCGGTAGGCACCGGGCCGTTTTGCCTGAAAATCTTCGAGCCGGAACTGGTGCGGCTGGAAAACCACGACCGCTATCACCTGACGCATCCCCTGCTGAAGGCCATCGAATACTGGATCACGCCGCAGCTTTTTGAGCAGGATCTGGGGACCAGCTGTCGTCATCCGGTGCAAATTGCCATCGGGGATCCTGAAGAGTTGAGCCAGCTCAGGCTGGTCAGCAATAGTATCAGCCTCGGCTTTTGCTACCTTGCCCTGCGCCAGAGCGAGCGATTAACCCGGCCACAGGCGCAGCGGGTGATCGACCTGATCCACCGCACTGCCCTACTGCAAACGCTGCCGCTGGATGAGGGGCTGATTACCCCCAGTCATGAACTTTTGCCCGGCTGGGCGATTCCGGAAGGTTCAGCACATAACGACACGCCGCTGCCATCAACCTTAACGCTGCTTTACCATCTTCCCGTTGAACTGCATACCATGGCGCAACAGCTTAAAGCCGCGATGGCAGCGCAGGGCTGTCAGTTGACGCTGATTTTTTATGATGCGAAAAACTGGGAGGGATGTGCCGACCTGACGCGCGCAGACATCATTATGGGCGACAGGCTGATTGGCGAGTCGGCGGAATACACGCTTGAACAGTGGCTGCGCTGCGATCCGCTGTGGCCTGCGCTGCTCAGTGACGAACACTTCAGCCAGTTGAAAGCGACGCTGGATCAGGTGCAGCGGCATCCAGACGCACCGCAGCGATCTGCCGCACTGGAGCGGGTTTTCGCCGCCCTGATGTCGCAGGCTATTCTGACGCCGCTGTTTAATTATCACTATCGGGTCAGCGCGCCGCCGGGCGTAAACGGCATTCGCCTCAACACCCGCGGCTGGTTTGATTTTTGTTCGGCATGGCTTCCGGCTTCAATACGGTGAAGAAGCTGGTCGTCGTGGCCCGCAGACGTTACCATAGCTTTTTTATGTTATGAGCGGGAAAAGTAATGAAACGCGCCGTTGTGGTTTTTAGCGGAGGACAGGATTCCACCACCTGCCTGATTCAGGCTTTGCATCAGTATGACGAGGTTCATTGCGTCACGTTTGATTATGGTCAGCGCCATCGGGCAGAGATTGATGTGGCATGCGAACTGGCGCTCAAGCTGGGCGCGCGAGCGCATAAAGTGCTGGATGTGACCTTGCTGAATGAACTGGCGGTCAGCAGCCTGACCCGCGACAGCATTCCTGTGCCGGATTATGAACCCGACGCAAACGGCATTCCCAATACCTTCGTGCCGGGGCGCAATATTTTGTTTTTAACGCTGGCGGCGATTTACGCCTACCAGGTGAAAGCGGAAGCGGTGATCACCGGCGTGTGTGAGACCGACTTCTCCGGCTACCCGGATTGCCGTGATGAATTTGTAAAGGCGCTTAATCACGCGGTCAGTCTGGGAATGGCGAAAGATATTCGCTTTGAAACGCCGCTAATGTGGCTGGATAAAGCCGAGACCTGGGCGCTGGCCGATTACTGGGGCAAGCTGGATCTGGTGCGCAGTGAAACGCTGACCTGCTATAACGGTATTAAGGGCGATGGCTGTGGTCAGTGCGCCGCCTGTAACCTGCGCGCCAACGGGCTAAAGCACTATCTGGCGGACTCGAAGGCGGTGAAAGCGGCAATGCAGGAAAAAACCGGGCTGGCGTGAGTTATGCCGGGTGGCGCTGCGCTTACCCGGCCTACTGTTTAATCATACCTTGTGAATCAATTGCTTGCGCCAAATCGTAGGGCCGGTAAGGCGAAGCCGCCACCGGGCATTTCCGGCACGGTGACGGCGTTAGTCCGCCTTCCCTTCTCCCGGCATCATCGCTTCAAGTTTCTCCCGCAGTTCTCCCTCCAGCGCCAGCGCTTTCTGGGTTTTCAGGTCGATACAAACAAAAGTGATTAACGCGTCGGCAACGACCTGCCCTTCTGGCTCAAGCGTTACTACCTGACTTAGCACGCCGCTCTTGCCGTTAAGCTGCTGTAACTGGCTGGTGATGGTGAGCAGATCGCTCAACACCGCCGGACGGCGGTAGTTGATATTAATATTGACCACCACAAAAGCGATGTTGTGCGCGGTCATCCACTGAAAACTGTCGCTGTTTTCCAGCCCGTCCCAGCGCGCCTCTTCCAGAAACTCCAGGTAGCGGGCGTTGTTCACGTGCTGATAGACGTCGAGGTGAAAGCCCCGGACTTTGATTTGAGTCTGCATAGCGCGATAACCTTTATTGTTGTAATAAGAGACAGAGGCCACACCACTGGTATGACCTCTTTAGTCTGGCAAAAATTTGCCGCCGTGCAACTCTTCAGATGAAATTTATAGCGTCAGGTGCGCAAGGTTACGTTCCACCAGCGAGCTGCCCATCCCCGGAACCTGCTGCAAATCCTCAAGCGACTTAAAGGGACCATACTCTTCACGGTAGCTGACGATCGCCTGCGCTTTCTTCAACCCTACCCCGTTCATCGCCTGAGCCAGCTCCTCAGCCGAGGCCGTGTTAACGTTCACCCTGGTGCCTTCATCATCGCTGGCCTTCGCCGCATCAACTGCTTTAGCGTGCGCGGCTGGTTTTGCCTCAGATGCGGTTTGCGTCGCCTGGGCTTTTGTCGCAGGTTGTGCAGCCAGCCCCTGAAAGCTGATCCCGGCACAGGTCAGTGCGACGGTGATGAGCGCTATTTTGATTCCACTTTTCATGCTGTTATCTCCTTGTTTGTTGACAGCGAAGCCACGATAGCGGGATGCAAAACAGGAAACAAATGGCGAATTTCAAAAATGGAAAAGGCCGCGAAAGCGGCCTTTGGTTATTGCAACGAGTTGCAAAATTGTGGAAGCAAGCTCGTTATTGTTGCTGCTCGACGATATCGCCGTATTTGATTTTGGCCTGTTTACGCAGATTGCTCATCAGCGCTTCAAAGGCGATTTGCGCATTGTTACGGGTGATCCCCTGTACCATCGCTTTTTTCTGCTCATCTGGCATGGTTCCGGCTTTAATTTCATCCAGCGCCAGCAGTACGACGTTACCCTGCATGTCGTTGGCAATGCCGTAGGACAGTTTGCCCTCAGCCGGCAGCGCCAGCGTGAACGCGGCCTGGCTTACCGGATCCTGACCTGTACGGGTCAGCGTTTTCGCTTCCCCAAAGTTCAGACCCGCAGTTTTCATCGCCTCATCGCCTTTACCCGTTTGCAGGGCAGCCAGCAGTTTCTCGGCATCCAGCTTCGCCTGCTGCGTCGCTTTCTCACGTTTGACGTTCGCAGCTACCAGCTCTTTCACGTCTGCCAGCGGCTTAACGGCTTCAGCTTTGTGCTCGCTCACGCGGATCACAAAAGCACGGTCGCCATCAACGGTGATGATGTCAGAGTTGCTACCCGGCGTGCCGTTCTGCCCGACCAGCGCGCCACTGAAAATCGCGTCGGAGACAGGTTTGAAGTTCAGCTCTTCCGGCAGGCTGTTACGGTCAAACCAGCCGGTTTCAACCGCTTTTACACCTGCCGCCTGCTCTGCACCCGCTAATGACTCGTTGTCATTGCTGGCGGCTTCGCTGACTTTCTGTTGCAGGGCAAAGTACGCATCCAGCGCTTTTTCCTGTTTCACTTTCGCGGCGATGTCATCATGCGCTTCCGCCAGCGGTTTTACTTTCGCAGGCTGAGTGTCATCGAGACGGGCCACCAGGAAACCTACGGAGGATTTAATGACCCCGGAGATCTGGCCTTTTTCTTTCAGGCCCGCGTCTTTCAGTTCCGGCAGGGTACCCGCATCGTCCATCCAGCCAATATCACCGCCGTTGCGGGCAGAGATGATATCGGTGGATTTTTCTTTCGCCACGGTGGCGAAATCCGCCCCTTTGTTCAGCTCATCCAGTACCGCCTTCGCATCAGCTTCGGTTTTGGTCTGGATCACGCTGTAGCGGTTACGCGCGGACTGGGTAAACAGATCCTGATGCTCATCGTAGTACGCCTGAATTTCTTCGTCAGACGCGTTCTGCTGCATCGATGCTGCGTCCATTTTGATGTAGCTTACGCGGAACTGCTCAGGCGAGACGAACTGACCTTTATTCTGCGCGTAGGCCGCCTGAATCTCTGCATCGCTGGCCTGCTGTTTCGCTGCCAGCGCATTCACGTCGATAGTCGCTTCACGGACCACTCGCTGCTGAGAGACCAGCGCCGCCAGTTCATCCGTTTCACCCGGCAGCATAAAATCGGTGCCAACCACGGCATTAATCAATTGCTGAGTCACCAGTTGATTACGCAGCGCCTGCGCGTATTGATCGGCCGTCATCCCCATACGGTTCACCAGCTCGTTATAGCGGGTGTTATCGAACTTGCCGTTGTTCTGGAAAGCCTGGGTTGCGAAAATGGCTTTTTTAACCTGATCGTCACTGATGCCGAGGCCCAGTTCGCGGGCATACTGGTCGAGCAACGCTTCATCAATCAAACGAGTCAGCACCTGCTGGCGCATCTGTTTGATGTAATTTTCATTAGACGCCAGCTCAGAGTATTGATCGCCCATCTGCTGCTGCATCCGGTTACGCTCGCTGGCAACCGCATTTTCAAACTGCTGGCGACCAATCTCCTGGCCATTCACTTTTGCGGCGTAATTATTGTTACCGCCAATCAGGTAGCTGCTCACGCCGGTCAAAATGAACGACACGATAATGATACCGAAAATAATCTTGAGTACGAGGCTGTTAGCCGCCGTACGTAAGTTGTCCATCATGGTGTAACAACGCTCCGCTGTAGATGACTTTATACGTCGCGCAGCATAGCACGAACCCTGCGCGTAAGGGGGTATTGTGACAAGAAAACGGGGCGGTTGTCAGCAGCAAAAGCAGAAATCCCTCATCACAAATAAAAAAGGCACATCAAATGATGCGCCCTCATACTGTGTCACATCCCTTACGGGAGACGATCAGTTAACTGCGTCTTTCAGCGCTTTACCCGCGCGAAAACCCGGGACTTTAGCGGCAGCGATGGTGATCTCTTTACCTGTTTGCGGGTTGCGACCAGTACGGGCAGCACGCTCTTTCACAGCAAAAGTACCAAAACCCACCAGTGCAACGTCATCTCCGGCTTGCAGAGATTCAGTAACAGAAGCAATTAAAGCATCTAACGCACGTCCAGCCGCAGCTTTAGAGATATCAGCCCCTGCAGCAATTTTATCTATCAGTTGAGATTTATTCACTGTTCTCTTCCTCTCTTTATAATTTATATCGTACATGAATCCTTCATCGTACGACCGCGCAGCAGTTATAACAGGACTGACATGCCCTTACAACACTCGTTACCTATGGCGTGTCAGCCCAGCAATCTAAATTAGCTATACAAAAAAAGGCTGGCAAGTCCGAATTGGCCTGCCAGCCCTATTTTTATTAGCGCTCTTTGCGCAAGGTCACTATTTTGCGCTTACGACCTGCATTCCTGACGGTTCATTTTGCAATGCGAGACTCAGAACTTCCTCAATCCGCTTCACAGGATGAATCTCCAGGTCGGCAATCACGTTGTCCGGGATCTCTTCCAGATCGCGTTTATTCTCGTAAGGAATAAGGACCGTTTTGATCCCGCCGCGATGTGCTGCCAGCAGTTTCTCTTTCAGCCCGCCGATCGGCAGGACCAGACCACGCAGCGTAATTTCACCGGTCATAGCGACATCGGCGCGTACCGGGTTGCCGGTTAAGCAAGATACCAGCGCGGTACACATGGCAATACCGGCGCTCGGACCATCCTTCGGCGTTGCCCCTTCCGGAACGTGAACGTGAATATCCCGTTTTTCGTGGAAGTCGCCGTTGATGCCCAGCTTCTCCGCACGCGCACGGACCACGGTCAGCGCAGCCTGGATGGATTCCTGCATAACTTCACCCAGCGAGCCGGTGTAGGTCAGCTTGCCTTTACCTGGCACACAGGCAGTCTCGATAGTCAGCAGATCGCCGCCCACTTCGGTCCACGCCAGACCGGTAACCTGCCCCACGCGGTTTTCGTTGTCCGCACGGCCATAGTCAAAGCGCTGTACGCCAAGGAAATCTTTCAGGTTATCGCCAGTGATTTCGATGTGTTTGAGCGTTTTGTCGAGCAGCAGTTGTTTTACCGCTTTACGGCACAGTTTGGAGATTTCACGCTCAAGGTTACGCACGCCAGCTTCGCGGGTGTAGTAACGGATGATGCCGGTGATCGCGCTATCGTCTACGGTGATCTCGCTGCTTTTCAGCGCGTTACGCTCGATTTGCTTCGGCAGCAGGTGCTGTTTAGCAATGTTCAGCTTCTCATCTTCGGTATAACCGGACAGACGGATCACTTCCATACGATCCAGCAGCGGAGCCGGAATGTTCATGGAGTTAGAGGTCGCCACAAACATGACATCGCTGAGATCGTAATCCACTTCCAGATAGTGATCGCTAAACGCCACGTTCTGCTCAGGATCCAGTACCTCAAGCAGCGCAGAGGCCGGATCGCCGCGCATGTCGGACGACATTTTGTCGATCTCATCGAGCAGGAACAGCGGGTTTTTGACCCCGACTTTCGCCATTTTCTGAATCAGTTTGCCCGGCATCGAACCGATATAGGTACGACGGTGACCGCGAATTTCCGCTTCGTCACGCACGCCGCCCAGCGCCATACGGATGTATTTACGCCCGGTGGCTCTGGCAATGGACTGCCCCAGCGAGGTTTTACCCACCCCCGGCGGCCCTACCAGACACAGGATCGGCCCTTTCAGCTTGTTCATACGGCTTTGTACCGCGAGGTACTCAAGGATACGGTCTTTGACGCGCTCCAGGCCGTAATGGTCGGTATCGAGGATCTCCTGCGCCTGACGCAGGTCTTTTTTGACCTTGCTACGCGCGTTCCACGGCACCTGCACCATCCAGTCGATATAACCGCGAACCACGGTCGCTTCGGCTGACATCGGCGACATCATCTTCAGCTTTTGCAGTTCAGCTTCGGTTTTTTCTTTTGCCTCTTTCGGCATTTTCGCGGCATCGATTTTACGTTTCAGCGCTTCGTTTTCATCTGGCGCATCATCCATCTCGCCGAGTTCTTTCTGAATGGCTTTCATTTGCTCATTCAGATAATACTCACGCTGCGATTTTTCCATCTGCTTTTTGACGCGGTTGCGAATACGTTTCTCAACCTGCAACAGATCGATTTCGGACTCCATCATCGCCATCAGATATTCAAGACGCTCGTTGATGTCGGCCATCTCAAGTACGGATTGTTTGTCTGCCAGTTTTAACGGCATATGCGCGGCGATGGTGTCCGCCAGGCGTGCGGGATCGTCAATACTGTTTAACGAGGTCAGCACTTCCGGGGGAATTTTTTTGTTCAGTTTGATATAGCCTTCAAACTGACCAATCGCGGTGCGTACCAGCACTTCCTGCTCGCGCTCGTCCATCGCTGGCGATTCCAGATACTCCGCTTTCGCAGAGAAATGTTCGCCATCGTCAGACAACGCGCTAATACGCGCACGCTGCAACCCTTCTACCAGCACTTTTACGGTGCCGTCAGGGAGTTTCAGCATCTGCAAAATAGAGGCCACGGTCCCGACGGTGAAAAGATCGTTTACACCCGGCTCATCCGTTGACGCTTCTTTCTGCGCCACCAGCATGATTTTTTTGTCATGATCCATAGCGGCTTCAAGGCAACGGATAGATTTTTCCCGCCCTACAAATAAGGGTATGACCATGTGCGGATAAACCACCACATCGCGCAACGGCAATACGGGGATTTCAATGCGTTCAGAACGCTCAGGATTCATAGAGCTCTCTCTTAGTTTAGTGTCCGCCAGGTAAACAGATAGCACTGTACTTCATGCATCTTTAACATGTGATTCAGTATATGGGGATGATTCCCATACATTCAACGCTATGTTTAAAGGAAAAATAAAAGGGGAGATAAAATCCCCCCTTTTTGATTAACTGATTGTATGAACTGGCTAATTATTCGCCAGATGCCTGCTGTGCTTCGGAGGTGCCGTAGATCAGCAGCGGTTTGGTTTGCTCGGTGATGACCGACTCGTCGATGACCACTTTTTCGACTTCTTCCTGGGACGGAAGGTCGTACATGGTATCCAGCAGCGCGGCTTCAACGATGGAACGCAGACCACGGGCACCGGTTTTACGCGCCATTGCTTTTTTGGCAATTGCATCCAGCGCTTCGTCGCGGAACTCGAGTTCTACGCCTTCCAGATTAAACAGCGCCTGATACTGCTTGGTCAGGGCGTTTTTCGGCTCTTTCAGGATCTGAATCAGCGCTTCTTCGCTCAGTTCGCTCAGGGTGGCAACCACCGGCAGACGACCGATGAACTCAGGGATCAGACCAAATTTGATCAAATCTTCCGGTTCAACCTGCGCCAGCAACTCGCCTTCGCTCGCTTTATCAGACAGCGCTTTCACCGTGGCACCAAAACCAATGCCGGAGCCGGTTTCTACGCGGTGAGCAATGACTTTATCCAGACCGGCAAAGGCACCGCCACAGATAAACAGGATTTTAGAGGTATCAACCTGCAAAAATTCCTGCTGCGGATGTTTACGTCCGCCCTGCGGCGGAACGGCCGCTACCGTCCCTTCGATCAGTTTCAACAGCGCCTGCTGCACCCCTTCCCCGGACACGTCGCGGGTGATAGACGGGTTATCAGACTTGCGGGAGATTTTATCAATCTCATCGATATAGACGATGCCGCGCTGGGCTTTCTGTACGTCGTAATCGCACTTCTGTAGCAGTTTCTGGATAATGTTTTCGACGTCTTCACCCACATAACCCGCTTCGGTCAGGGTGGTAGCATCGGCCATCGTGAACGGAACGTCCAGCAGACGCGCCAGCGTTTCCGCCAGCAGGGTTTTACCGGAACCGGTCGGGCCAATCAGCAAAATGTTACTTTTGCCCAGCTCAACGCCGTTGCTGGTATCGCCATTGCGCAGGCGCTTGTAGTGGTTATAAACCGCAACCGCCAGGACTTTTTTCGCCTGCTCCTGACCGATAACATAATCGTCCAGGTGATGACGGATTTCGTGCGGCGACGGCAGTGCGCTACGTTCGCGATGCGGTGCCACTTCTTTGATCTCTTCGCGAATGATGTCATTACATAAGTCGACACATTCGTCGCAGATATACACGGACGGTCCGGCAATCAGTTTACGCACTTCATGCTGGCTTTTGCCGCAAAAAGAGCAGTACAACAGTTTGCCCGATCCATCTTTGCGTTTATCTGTCATGAGTAAAAACCTCTTTTTAAGTTCTTTGTGCCGCACATCACGACGCAAATGCCATTCTTAAGCGCAAGCCGCTTCGCAAGCGTTGTGCCGCCGTACCTATAGTATAGCGGCACACTTACTGCCTGGGCATCAATTACGTTGGGTCAGGATAGAGTCTACCAGACCATATTCTACGGATTCTGTAGCAGACAGGAAACGATCGCGCTCGGTGTCGCGTTCGATCTGCTCAAGAGATTGACCCGTGTGGTGTGCCATAAGTTCATTCATGCGACCTTTCACTTTCAGGATCTCGCGAGCATGAATTTCGATATCCGTCGCCTGGCCCTGATAGCCGCCCAGCGGCTGGTGGATCATCACGCGTGAGTTCGGCAGGCAGAAACGCTTGCCTTTCGCCCCTGCGGTCAGCAGGAAAGCACCCATTGACGCCGCCTGCCCCATACAGATGGTGCTGACGTCCGGCTTGATGAACTGCATGGTGTCATAGATTGACATCCCGGCAGTGATTACCCCGCCTGGCGAGTTAATGTACAGATAAATATCTTTTTCCGGGTTTTCCGCTTCCAGAAAGAGCATCTGCGCCACAATCAGGTTAGCCATATGGTCTTCGACCTGGCCGGTCATGAAAATGACGCGTTCCTTGAGCAGACGGGAGTAAATATCAAAAGAACGCTCACCACGTGAGGTCTGCTCAATGACCATGGGCACCAGGGCCATGTGCGGTGCAAAATTGTCTCGTTCGCCACTGTATGACATTTCCGTCTCCTGGATAATAATTGAAAAAAGCGCTGTACTGATGGTTACCACGTAGACGGATTATACACTTCTTCATCCTTCAGGCTGCCCTTCGTTGGCCGCCTCTTACTAAACGCATTAACGCTATTTCGGTATATCAGTCAGAAACTTTACGACCGTCTCCCCGTTATGGGTACGACATCACTCTATTTCAAGCATAACAATCTTTTGCTGTTACGCTAACACTGAAATAGCGTTTTGGCACTCTTTCAGAGCATTAACGGCAGCAAAAAAAACCCGCCACCGGAAGGTGACGGGTTTTTGTACAAACATCGAACAAAAGGCGCTGTAAATTACGCCTGCTGGTTCATCAGTTCGCTAAAGTTGGTGGCTTTTTCAGTCACGTTGGCTTTTGCCAGAACGGTTTCCACAGCCTGTTCTTCCAGAGCAACATTACGCATGTTGTCCATCAGTTCTTTGTTTTTGCTGTAGAATTCGATCACTTCTGACGGATCTTCGTAGGCAGAAGCCATCTCTTCGATCAGACCTTTAACGCGGTCTTCGTCAGCTTTCAGCTCGTTGGTACGAATCACTTCGCCCAGCAGCAAGCCAACAACTACGCGACGTTTAGCCTGTTCTTCGAACAGTTCACGCGGCAGTTCCAGCGCCTGTTTTTCGTTACCGCCGAAGCGCTGTGCAGCCTGGCGGCGCAGCACGTCGATTTCGCTGTCGATCAGGGCAGCAGGAACATCGATTTCGTTCGCTTTAACCAGACCTTCGATAGCCTGTGTTTTAACACGGTTACGTACCGCGCCTTTCAGTTCGCGTTCCATGTTTTTGCGCACTTCAGCACGCAGACCGTCGATAGAACCATCTTCAACGCCGAAACGTTTGATGAACTCTTCGGTCAGTTCCGGCAGCTCACGCTGTTCAACTTTTTTCAGGTTGATAACGAATTTAGCCGCTTTACCTTTCAGGTTTTCAGCGTGGTACTCTTCCGGGAAGGTCACGTCGATGGTGAACTCTTCACCCGCTTTGTGGCCTTTGATACCGTCTTCGAAGCCTGGGATCATACGACCCTGGCCCAGCGCCAGTACGAAGTCAGAGGCTTTGCCGCCTTCGAACTCTTCGCCGTCTACAGAACCGGTGAAGTCAATGGTAACGCGATCGTCTTCTTCCACTGCGCCGTCTTTATCAGACCAGGTCGCCTGCTGCTTACGCAGGGTGTCCAGCATGGTATCAACGTCAGCGTCGGTCACTTCAACAACCGGTTTTTCAACTTCGATGGTTTCCAGACCTTTCAGCTCAACTTCCGGGTAAACTTCAAACTCTACGGAGTAGGTGAAGTCTTCGCCCAGTTTGTATTCGCCCGGAACGTAGTTCGGCGCACCGGCCGGATTAATTTTTTCCTGGATGATCGCATCAACGAAGTTGCGGCTCATCAGATCGCCCAGAACGTCCTGGCGAACAGAAGCACCGTAACGTTGAGCAACAACGGTCATCGGTACTTTACCCTTACGGAAGCCGTCAATACGTACTTTCTTCGCGACGTTGACCAGCTCGCTTTTTACAGCGGTCTCGATGCTGTCAGCAGCGATTGTAATAGTCAGGCGGCGGCCAAGGCCCTGAGTGGTTTCAACTGAAACTTGCATCTTGTTACCTCAAAAAATCACAGTGCTCGGTCAACTCTACCTGGAAACATGTCTGTGTTTCACAGTACCGGGATGTTCTCTCTAATCAGAAACCCATTCCCTGCGTCAGAATCATCCCGAAGACATTCCGAAAAATAAGACGCAGCATTATAGCGGCATCACTTTTATGAGTCGAGAACGGTTATTGCGCGTGCGGCTGCACTTTTCACAATTCACGGCTAATTTTGTCTGAACGCTGTACATTTTGCGCAAAATTCAGACAAAACAAAACGGCCCGCAGGCCGTTTTCACATAATCTGTAGCAACATACTGGAAAAGTTCTTATTGATGCAACCAGGATTGCCTATGCGATGCTGCCCGCGCCCCGACACGGAGGCGAGGCGAAAATCGTATCCTGTAATCCTTCCCACTCTTTATGCGTGTAGGTATGCAACGCCAGGGCGTGCACAGTGGAAGACAGTTCGCTGCTCAGGGTGCTGTAAATCATCCGATGGCGGCTAAGAAAACGTTCGCCGGTAAAACAATCGCTGACCAGAACCACTTTAAAATGACTTTCTGAGCCAGCCGGTACGTTGTGGCGGTAGCTTTCATCAACCACTTCGAGGAACACGGGGTCAAACGCTGCCCTTAATTTATCTTCGATTTGTTCGCGTATCATCATGAATTTACTCCTCCGACAACGTTGAGATGTCGCCCATCCCTTTAAATCGTAGCCGCTTTTACCGTTTCCATTACATTTAGACAACAAAAATTTAGCTTTCAGCTGATTTTATCTGTCAGACGAGTAAAGTTAACGGCCTGATGCCCCTGATTTGCCACAGATATCCTCCCTTAAGATGTTAACAGGTCAGAAAACGGACAACATGGTGAATTTACCTGCGCCAGGCACTTCCCCTAATTGTTAGCGATGTTATGATGGCGGGAATTTTCTTCTAATAAGTACACATTGCGCTGAGAACCTGAAAATGTTTAAAAAATTACTCTTTCCGTTAATGGCTATGTTTATGCTGGCTGGCTGTGCCACGCCGCCTACGACCATTGATGTTTCACCAAAAATCACCCTGCCGCAGCAGGATCCGAGCCTGATGGGCGTCACGGTGAGCATTAACGGCGCGGATCAGCGTCCGGATCAGGCGCTGGCGAAAGTCACCCGCGACAACCAGCAGGTCACCCTGACGGCCTCCCGCGATCTGCGTTTCCTGTTGCAGGAAGTGCTGGAGAAACAGATGTCCGCACGCGGCTATATGATCGGACCAAACGGTGCGGTAGATCTGCAAATTATCGTTAACCAGCTGTACGCCGATGTGTCGCAGGGTAACGTGCGTTACAACATTGCCACCAAAGCGGATATCGCGATTATCGCCACCGCAGCGAACGGCAGTAAAATGACCAAAAACTACCGTGCTAATTACTCTATTGAGGGCGCGTTCCAGGCATCGAACCAGAACATCGCCAATGCGGTTAACAACGTCCTGACGGATACCATCGCCGATATGGCGCAGGACACCAGCATTCACGACTTCATCAAACAGAACGCGCATTAATTCTGTTTACTGACCCGGCGCAGGCCGGGTCAGTGCTTATCATTTATGTCCAGCCACTATTTGCAACGCTTTCGGCAGCCTAAATCTGCCATTCTGCTGATCCTGGGTTTTGCCTCAGGCTTACCGCTCGCGCTCACCTCCGGCACGCTCCAGGCGTGGATGACCGTCGAAAATATCGATCTTAAAACCATCGGCTTCTTTTCGCTGGTCGGTCAGGCGTACGTCTTTAAATTTCTGTGGTCGCCGCTGATGGATCGCTATACGCCGCCGCTGTTTGGTCGCCGACGCGGCTGGCTGCTGGCAACCCAGCTTCTTTTGCTGCTGTCGATTGCCGGGATGGGCTTTCTCGAACCCGGCAGCCAGCTGCGCTGGATGGCGGCGCTGGCGGTGGTGATCGCCTTCTGTTCGGCATCGCAGGATATCGTTTTTGACGCGTGGAAAACAGACGTGTTGCCCGCGGAAGAACGCGGTACCGGGGCGGCGATAAGCGTTCTCGGCTACCGCCTTGGGATGCTGGTTTCCGGTGGACTGGCGTTGTGGCTGGCGGACCGCTGGCTCGGCTGGCAGGGAATGTACTGGTTGATGGCGGCGCTGCTCATTCCGTGTATTATCGCCACGCTACTGGCTCCGGAACCCGCAGACACCATCCCGGTCCCCAAAACGCTGGAGCAGGCCGTTGCGGCTCCCCTGCGTGACTTTTTCGGTCGTAACAATGCCTGGCTTATTCTGCTGCTGATCGTGCTCTATAAACTCGGCGATGCCTTTGCCATGAGCTTAACCACCACCTTTTTGATCCGCGGCGTGGGCTTTGATGCCGGTGACGTCGGCGTGGTGAATAAGACGCTGGGACTGCTGGCCACCATTATCGGCGCGCTATACGGCGGCATCCTAATGCAGCGCCTGTCTCTGTTTCGCGCCCTGCTGATTTTTGGCGTGCTGCAAGGGGCGTCGAACGCCGGGTACTGGCTGCTGTCGGTGACGGATAAAAACATGATCAGCATGGGGGCGGCAGTATTCTTTGAGAATCTGTGCGGCGGAATGGGGACGGCGGCGTTTGTCGCATTACTGATGACGCTGTGTAACCGCTCCTTCTCCGCCACCCAGTTTGCCCTGCTGTCTGCGCTTTCAGCCGTGGGACGCGTGTATGTTGGTCCGATTGCTGGCTGGTTTGTCGAAGCGCACGGCTGGTCTGAGTTCTACCTGTTCAGCGTGGTCGCTGCCGTACCGGGATTATTGCTGTTACTGGTGTGTCGGCAGACGCTGGAGTATACGCGGCAACATGCGGGCTTCCTGCCGCGTACCCGCTTCCCCCGCGCCTATCGCCTGGCGCTAAGGCTGCTGATGCTGGGCTGCCTGGTGCTTGGTCTGTGGCTGGTAACAGTCATCATTAACGCGACAGGCGCAATCAGCATAGGCTTTGCGCCACTGCTGCTGGAGGCCGGGGCACTGATCGCCATAGCCGGTGTCGTATGCGGCGGGATGCTGGATTACCTCGCCCTGCGTCAGATCCCGGTCGCTCAGCGATAAGAAAATGTTATTTACCGTTGTAATCACCGCGGGTAATTATAACGGCGACCTCTCATTTTTTATTTTTTAAAATATTTGTTGTTTTGTGCGTTATAGAATTCTGGAAATTATTAGCAATTTTCCAAAAAAATATTTCCCCCTAAACCGATTCAGCTGCTAGCGATTTAATTTCCTGCGCGGTAAATGTCTTTTATTTGATATGCATTTGTTAATTATTTGTATATTTTCAGCAATGGTTATACCAATTGCCCTGCCAGCCCTTCTTTTGCGTCCGGTTTCGTTATAACACCCGCGCCGCGCCTGCGCTGGTTGAAAAATAGACACAATGCGCAACATGTGTGACATAGACGGCAGAAGACAGTAACACTTAACTGACACTGCTCCATTCATGTTTACAGTAATGTAACCTTCCCTTAAAATGACCATACTCTTTAAACGCCACCAGATCCCGTGGAATTGAGGTCGTTACATGAGACTCAGGAAATACAATAAAAGTTTGGGATGGTTGTCATTATTCGCAGGCACTTTTTTACTCAGTGGCTGCGATTCTGCACTCCTTGACCCCAAAGGACAGATTGGACTGGAGCAACGCTCACTGATACTGACGGCTTTTGGCCTGATGATGATTGTCGTTATTCCCGCCATCTTGATGGCTGTAGGTTTTGCCTGGAAGTACCGAGCGAGCAATAAAGATGCGAAGTATAGCCCCAACTGGTCACACTCCAATAAAGTGGAAGCTGTGGTCTGGACGGTGCCGATTCTGATCATCCTGTTCCTTGCCGTACTGACATGGAAAACCACGCACTCGCTTGAACCCAGCAAGCCGCTGGCTCACGACGAGAAACCCATCACCATCGAAGTGGTTTCGATGGACTGGAAATGGTTCTTCATCTATCCGGAACAGGGCATTGCAACCGTAAACGAAATCGCCTTCCCGGCGAATACGCCGGTCGCATTCAAAGTGACCTCTAACTCCGTGATGAACTCGTTCTTTATCCCGCGTCTGGGCAGCCAGATCTATGCGATGGCGGGTATGCAGACCAACCTGCACCTGATCGCTAATGAAGCGGGCACGTATGACGGTATCTCCGCCAGCTATAGCGGTCCAGGTTTCTCTGGCATGAAGTTCAAAGCTATCGCGACACCGGACCGTGCGGCATTCGATCAGTGGGTGGCGAAGGCGAAACAGTCTCCGACCGCCATGAGCGATATGACGACGTTCGATAAGCTCGCTGCGCCCAGCGAATATAACAAAGTGGAGTACTTCTCCAGCGTGAAACCCGATTTGTTTAAAGATGTTGTTAACAAATTTATGGGCCACGGGAAGAGCATGGACATGACCCAACCGGAAGGCGAGCACGCTTCGCACGACGGTATGGAAGGCATGGACATGAGCCACGCGGAATCCTCTCACTAAGGGGCCGAGGAAGAAAACGATGTTCGGAAAACTTACACTGGATGCAGTGCCGTACCATGAACCCATTATCATGGTTACGATCGCCGCCATCATCGTCGGGGGTCTGGCGGTATTAGCGGCGATCACTTACTTCGGTAAGTGGTCCTGGTTATGGAAAGAGTGGCTCACGTCTGTGGACCACAAACGACTTGGTATCATGTATGTCATCGTAGCGATTGTTATGCTGCTGCGTGGCTTTGCGGATGCCATCATGATGCGTAGCCAGCAGGCGCTGGCCTCGGCGGGCGAAGCAGGCTTTCTGCCGCCTCACCACTACGATCAGGTCTTCACCGCCCACGGCGTGATCATGATCTTCTTCGTGGCGATGCCGTTCGTTATCGGTCTGATGAACCTGGTGGTTCCGCTACAGATCGGCGCGCGCGACGTTGCGTTCCCGTTCCTGAACAACCTGAGCTTCTGGTTCACGGTGGTCGGGGTGATCCTGGTAAACCTGTCACTGGGCCTGGGCGAATTCGCACAGACCGGCTGGCTGGCATATCCGCCGCTCTCGGGAATAGAGTACAGTCCAAGCGTGGGGGTCGATTACTGGATCTGGAGCCTACAGCTCTCGGGTATCGGGACGACGCTGACCGGGATTAACTTCTTCGTCACCATCCTGCGCATGCGTGCGCCGGGCATGACGATGTTTAAAATGCCGGTATTCACCTGGGCGTCGCTGTGTGCGAACATCCTGATTATCGTCTCGTTCCCGATCCTGACCGTCACCGTCGCGTTGCTGACCCTTGACCGCTATATCGGTACCCATTTCTTTACCAACGATATGGGCGGCAACATGATGATGTACATCAACCTGATCTGGGCCTGGGGCCATCCGGAAGTGTACATTCTGGTTCTGCCGGTGTTCGGGGTGTTCTCTGAAATCGCTGCAACCTTCTCGCGTAAACGTCTGTTCGGCTACACCTCACTGGTGTGGGCAACCGTCTGTATTACCATTCTGTCGTTCATCGTCTGGCTGCACCACTTCTTCACCATGGGTGCGGGCGCGAACGTAAACGCCTTCTTTGGTATTACGACCATGATCATCGCCATCCCGACCGGGGTGAAGATCTTCAACTGGCTGTTCACCATGTATCAGGGCCGTATCCAGTTCAATACCGCGATGATGTGGACCATCGGCTTTATCGTCACCTTCTCGGTGGGCGGTATGACCGGCGTTCTGCTGGCGGTGCCGGGCGCGGACTTTGTTCTGCATAACAGCCTGTTCCTGATCGCCCACTTCCATAACGTAATTATCGGTGGTGTGGTATTTGGTTGCTTCGCCGGTCTGACCTACTGGTGGCCGAAAGCCTTTGGTTTCACCCTGAACGAAACCTGGGGTAAACGCGCGTTCTGGTTCTGGATTATCGGTTTCTTCGTGGCCTTTATGCCGCTGTACGTGCTGGGCTTCATGGGGATGACCCGTCGTCTGAGCCAGCAGATCGATCCACAGTTCCACTCAATGCTGATGATTGCCGCAGGCGGCGCAGCACTGATTGCCTGCGGTATCCTCTGCCAGCTGACGCAGTTCTACGTGTCCATCCGCGACCGCGATCTGAACCGCGACCTGACGGGCGATCCGTGGGGTGGCCGTACCCTGGAGTGGTCTACCTCCTCTCCGCCGCCGTTCTATAACTTTGCCGTAGTGCCGCACGTTCATGAGCGTGATGCCTTCTGGGAAATGAAAGACAAAGGCGACGCGTACAAAAAGCCGCAGCACTATGAAGAGATTCATATGCCGAAAAACACCGGCGCAGGCATCATTATTGCTGCTTTCACCACGCTGTTTGGTTTCGCTATGATCTGGCATATCTGGTGGCTGGCTATCGCAAGCTTCGCAGGCATGATCATCACCTGGATTGTGAAAAGCTTTGACGAAGATGTGGATTATTACGTGCCGGTAGCGGAAGTCGAAAAACTGGAAAACCAGCATTTCGATGAAATCACTAAGGCAGGGCTGAAATAATGGCAACGAGCACCTTTAATCAAACCACAGCCCATGCGCATGACCATGGGCACCACGATGCAGGATCGAACAAAGTGTTCGGTTTCTGGATCTACCTGATGAGCGACTGCATTCTGTTCTCATGCCTGTTCGCGACCTATGCGGTGCTGGTTAACGGCACCGCGGGCGGCCCGACCGGTAAGGACATTTTTGAACTGCCGTTCGTGCTGGTAGAGACCTTCCTGCTGCTGTTTAGCTCCATCACCTACGGCATGGCGGCTATCGCCATGCACAAAAACAACAAAAGCCAGGTCATCACCTGGCTTGCCCTCACCTTCCTGTTTGGTGCCGGGTTCGTGGGAATGGAAATCTATGAATTCCATCACCTGATTGCTGAAGGTTTTGGTCCTGACCGTAGCGGCTTCCTGTCGGCGTTCTTTGCGCTGGTAGGGACTCACGGTCTGCACGTGACTTCTGGTCTGGTATGGATGGCGATCCTGATGATTCAGGTGTCCCGTCGTGGCCTGACCAGCACAAACCGCACGCGTATTATGTGCCTGAGCCTGTTCTGGCACTTCCTCGACGTGGTGTGGATCTGTGTGTTCTCTGTAGTTTATCTGATGGGGGCGATGTAATGAGTCATTCAACCGATCACAACGGCGCGTCCCACGGTAGCGTAAAAACCTACATGACAGGCTTTATCCTGTCGATCATCCTGACGGTGATCCCGTTCTGGCTGGTGATGACAGGGGCGATATCGCACGGCGCTATTCTCGGGACCATTCTGGTTACCGCGGTGGTACAGATTCTGGTACATCTGGTCTGCTTCCTGCACATGAACACCTCTTCTGAGGAGCGCTGGAACCTGACGGCCTTTGTCTTTACCGTGATTATCATCGCCATCCTGGTAGTGGGTTCGATCTGGATTATGTGGAACCTCAACTACAACATGATGCTTCACTAAGAGCGGCGAGTATGTTTAAGCAATACCTGCAAGTAACAAAACCAGGCATCATTTTTGGCAACCTGATCTCGGTGATTGGCGGATTCCTGCTGGCCTCAAAGGGCAGCATCAACTATCCGCTGTTCATCTATACGCTGCTTGGCGTATCTCTGGTGGTCGCCTCTGGTTGTGTTTTCAACAACTATATCGACCGCGACATCGATCGTAAGATGGAGCGGACGAAAAACCGGGTGCTGGTCAAGGGGCTGATCTCGCCAAAAGTCTCGCTGGTGTATGCCACCTTGTTGGGTATTGCTGGCTTTATGCTGCTGTGGTTCGGTGCCAACCCGCTGGCCTGCTGGCTGGGGGTGATGGGTTTCGTGGTGTATGTGGGCGTTTATAGCCTGTATATGAAACGTCACTCGGTCTATGGCACGCTGATTGGCTCTCTCTCCGGCGCTGCGCCGCCGGTGATTGGCTACTGCGCGGTCGCGAATCAGTTCGACAGTGGCGCGGCTATTCTGCTGGCTATTTTCAGCCTGTGGCAGATGCCCCACTCCTACGCCATTGCGATTTTCCGCTTTAAGGATTATCAGGCGGCGAACATTCCGGTCCTGCCGGTAGTGAAAGGTATTTCAGTGGCAAAAAACCACATTACGCTGTATATCATCGCCTTTGCCGTGGCAACGCTGATGCTGACGCTGGGCGGCTACGCCGGATATAAATATCTGATCGTCGCCGCTGCGGTAAGCGTCTGGTGGCTCGGCATGGCGCTGCGCGGTTATAAAGTGGAAGATGATAAGGTCTGGGCGCGCAAGCTGTTCGGCTTTTCCATTATCGCCATTACCGCGCTGAGCGTAATGATGTCCGTGGACTTTATGGTGCCGGATTCACATAGTTTGCTGGCTTACGTCTGGTAAGCCTATAAAAGGCATAGCGCAGGCTATGCCTTTTTTCTTTATACCGTTACCCCTTTTCTCAGGATCAGATTGCCGTATGCCGCAGTCTCGCCGGTAAGCACGATGGCGTAAGCCTGACGTGCCCTTCCATAAAAATCTTCACGGCTAATCCGGGCAAAGCGAACCTCAGTGCGGAAAGGTTCAAGCGCCTTACCGTAGCGCTGTTCTACGATATCCTCTCCCGCTCTCCCTTCGTCAAACGCCATCATGACTAACGGTTCAACGCGGTCGTCCAGTTCTATCAGCGGCATAATCGCCGTCAGTAGCTGGCTTACCGACAGCCCATCGGCACGAATCACTCTGTCGCTCAGCGAGTACGCCGGGAAATGCGCATCGGCTAAGAGAATTTCATCGCCGTGTCCCATCTCCGCCAGCGTTTTAAGCAGCGCCGGCGAGAGGAATGGCGAAATATTTTTAAGCATGCCGGGACTCCCTGTTTAGTAACGCTTGTACAGCGGCCCGTAATTCTGACAGGCCCGATAATCCTGACCTTCAACGTCCATGCCATGTGCCGCCCAGGCGGAAGGACGCCAGATATCTTTATTTTGCAGATTATGCATGCAGACCGGAATACGCAGCATTGATGCCAGAGTGATGAAATCCGCGCCGACGTGGCCGGCGGTTAATACCCCATGATTAGCGCCCCAGTTCGCCATCATCGTGTACACATCGCGGAAAGCCCCCTGCCCTGTTAGCCTCGGCGCAAACCAGGTAGTTGGCCAGCTCGGATCGGTACGCTGATTAAGGATGTGATGAACCCCCTGCGGCAGTTCCACGCTCCAGCCTTCGGCAATTTGCAAAACGGGACCAGGGCCCGCGATTAAGTTAATTCGCGTCATGGTAAAGGGAATGCCGCCGCGGCTCAGAAAACTGGAAGAGTAGCCGCCGCCGCGAAAATACTCGCGCATAGCGGGATACCAGGTCGTCGCGTCAAGACAGGCATCGGCTTCCTGCGGCGTCACCTGCCAGTGCGGTTTTAACGTCGGATGGCCGGACGTATCCATTTGCTGACCGGTGCCATCCAGCGCCGCCGAACCAGAGTTAATTAAATGAATGATGCCATGGGAAGCCCGGCCGCTAAGCTGATGCCCGGTTACGCGTTCAACGGCCGCCGGGGACCAGTAGGTTCTGACGTCCGCGAAGATTTGCGCGGTTCCCGTCAGCAAATGCCCAAACAGCATCGCGACGCCGTTGAGACTGTCGTTTTCCGTCGCCACAATCGCTGGCTGCCGTACGCCGTTCCAGTCGAAAGAGCTGTTCAGCAGCGCTTCTGCCATATCCGCGTTGGGATACTGATCGCTCCAGTGACGCTGCCCCTGAAACCCCGCGGCGATGGCGTTATACCCCAGCGCCTCCTCCTCTCTGCCGAGGTCGGCAAGTCTGGCATTACCCTGCATCATGTCGCGAATGCATATCGCAATGAGCAAACTTTCACGCAGTACATGCTGGTTTTGCTCCGCGCTAAGACGCAGGGCTGGCGTGTTTTTATCTTCACCAAAATGAAAACGTCGTTGCGCCCAGTTCAGCGCCAGTTCGGCCTCTTCTTCATCATAAATATGATGGTCGATGCGGCGGCGTAATTCGGTCATATCGACAGCCTGGACTTTCATTCCCAGCCAGGATTCAAAAAAAGCATGATCGACAATGGAACCTGCGATCCCCATCGACACGCCGCCTAACGAAAGATAGCTTTTCCCCTTCAGAGCGGCGACGGTTAATCCGGCGCGGACAAAACGCAGGATCTTTTCTTCAACGTCCGCCGGAATAGCGGTATCCCCCGCATCCTGGACGTCCTGACTATAGATAGCAAACGCTGGCAGCCCTTTTTGATTATGCGCGGCAAGCGCCGCCGCCAGATACACCGCTCCCGGCCGCTCTGTACCATTAAAGCCCCAAATCGCTTTCGGACGCTGCGGCTCCATATCAATCGTCTCGCTGCCATAGCACCAGCAGGGCGTTACCGTCAGCGTTAAACCAACATTGTGCGCCGCAAACTTTTCTTCGCAGGCAGCGGCCTCCGCCAGCCCGGCAATGCACGTATCGGCAACCACACACTCAATCGCCCTTCCGCAGGCATGACGTAATTTCTGCGTGATCAGACTGACCGCGGCCTGGGCCATTGCCATCGTCTGATCTTCAAGAGATTCGCGTATTCCCATCCGCCGTCCATCAATCACCGGACGGATGCCGACACGCGGCAATATCGTTTTACCCGCCATAATCGCTCCTTACTTTCAGATAGATAAATAAAAACCTTAGCTAACTCGAGTTAGCATATGAATTCCACTACGCTAAAAACAATCAATTTCACTGCAACTTGTGAACGGCATCACATCTCAATAACTGACAGGGAGAGAACGCGATATGAACAGATAAGGGGTATACTGACCGGATAAGGGTGAAATATTCACAGTAATGAATGAGATAGAGACAGGCAGAGATGGCCAAAACAGTTGAACAGATTGCGAACGATTTGAGCTTATCCGTCACCACCGTGCGGCTGGTGCTAAACGGTAAAGCGGAGCAATACCGAATTAGCGCCAAAACACAAAACAGAATACACGCGCACGTTGAGCGTTATGGTTATGTTCTCAATCACTCTGCACGCAGCCTTAAACTGAACAAAACGGATACGTTAGGGTTAATTGTTCCTAATATTTCAAACGTATTTTTCGCGACGCTCGCTGAAAAGCTGGAGCTTCGCTGCCGCCGCTCGGGTTATCAGTTAATGATCACCTGTACCTACGATGACGTTGATTATGAAAATAAACTGGTCAAATCCCTCATCGCGCGCAATGTCGACGGGCTGTTCATCGTGCCCGCCACGCTGGAAAACCAGCAGCACCATTTACGGCTGGTCAAAAAGCCGCTGGTTCTTCTGGACAGGGACTTCACCTTTGCCACGACGCCGCTGGTTGAGAGCGATAATTTTGCCGGGGGAGAAACGCTCGCCAACAGCGTACTCGATGCAGGTAAACTGCCAATCTGGTTACTGGTGGGCGATCCACAGCTACCCAGCATTCGTGAACGCATAGCGGGTTATCAAAAAGCGCTAGTGGAACGCGGCTTACCTGCGGAAAGCTGGGTCATGACCGGCTCAGGTAATTCCCACGAAGGGGGTTACCAGATGATGAACCAGCTGCTTGATGCTCATGGAAAACCTGATGCGTTTATTGCCTCCTCCCTGCCGGTACTTGAAGGGGCAATAGACGCGTTACGCGAACGTTTTGGCTTCATTCCAGCCGATATTAATATTGGCACTTTCGATGAGCACCCTATGTTGGGTTTCCTGGGGAATAACGTCTGGTCAATGCAACAGGATGAAGATAGCTGGGCAGAAAAGGCGTTTGAACTTATGCGAAAAGCGCTTGATGATAATCCGGTCAATGAAACCATAAAAGTACAGATGAAGCTCATTAGCCGCAAAAAAAACGATTAACGCTCCCTGCGTAGCATTCTGTTACCACGCAGGTTTTTGTCGTGGCTTATTCCGCCTCAGGCTTTAATGGCCCGTCAATTTCCTGCAATACGCCTGAGCTCATCATCTGTGAGTAATAGGTATTATTAATAAAGTAATAACGCATAATGAATCCGGTCAGGAGATAGAAACACGCGGGTACCAGGAGCATAATCCAGGACAATCCGGCCACCGCTTCCACGCTCTGTGCGCCCAGCGACGTATAGCCAACCCACGCCAGAAGGTATCCGGTAATGGGTCCTGCGATCCCCATACCCAATTTCTGACAAAACGAAATCATGCCAATTGCCAGCCCGGACGCATCAATCCCGGTTTTACATAATCCGTAATCAGACGCTTCGGTAATAGAAGACCAGAGAATGGGCGTATTGATTTGCGATACGATCGAGCACAGCAAATAAAAAATCGTCGCGCCATAAATATCGCCTTTGCCTACCATCCACCATGCCAGAACGGACATCAACGCTGACGCATACATGGAATAACGAAAGACTTTTACTTTACAGTAAAAGCGGGTAAGCCAGGTGGAAACCAACGGACCCAGAATGCCGCCTATCGATCCCATACTCATAAATAGCGCGATGCCAAACCCATCGCTGGCACCCGCAAATTCTTTTCCATACAAAATAGCAACGCTGCCGTTGACCAGAAAACCAATAAACAACACGATCATCGCCAGGCTGATAACCTGCCACTGATCGTTCCTGACCAGGCCTTTGATTTGGCGCGCCAGAGGTTCGGCTGCCTGGGTCTTCATGACGCGCTCTTTTACGTTGAAGGCGCAGAACAGCATAATCGCCACGCTGACTGCGCCGACGACGGCAAATGCCATCGCGTAATTACTGCGAGGATCGCTCCCCTGAGTGACCCACCACGGAACAAATGTCGAGACAATCAGCGTGGCGACTTTTGCCATCGGAAAGCGAAACGCATTGGCATTCAGGCGTTCCTGCGGATCGGAGGTTATTACACCAATTAATGAAATATAGGGAATGGCCAGCACGGTAAATGAAAGGCTATTAAAAATATAAACGCCGGTAGACCACGCCATTTTCTCGCCATAGGTTTGACCGAAGGTCGTGAACAATAACCAGAGCGAAACGCCGAAAGGTAATGCGCCGATAATTAACCAATGCCGGTAACGTCCCAGCCGGGTACGAAATTTACTGGTCAATATCCCCATTAATGGATCGGACACCGCATCGATGGTTCTGACGATCATTAAAATCCAGCCTGCATCAACAGGCGTTAAACCCACCACCTGAACAAGAAAGGCATAAATTAAAATAGAAGCTGAAATAATAGATATGGTCAGCGCCATATCCCCTGCGCCATAGGCGCTCTTTTCGAGAACCGATAAACGTGAGCTCATAATATTATTCCCGTAATCCGGACAAGGTAATAACAGGCATACGCATCCGTCAGCAAATATAAAAAGTAATGCGTATGCCTTAATATTTATTTATGGCTAAAAGGGCTGACCACTTTATTTTTTTGCGTTTTCACCCAGGTTGCAGCGATTTTTCTATCAACCTCGGCCTGCCTTTTTTCCTGCCACGTCATCAGTCGTTGCCGGGCATTTTCTTTACTCCTGAGCATTTCCGGGCTTAACGCAACCTCCTCCAGCGGTGCAAAAGGCTCGCCGGGTCTGGCCGGAATGCGCTCCTCAACCGGCTGCATCGTCAACGATGGCGAAGGCAGCTTCTGATACCAGTAAACGGTTGAAGCCCAGTCATCCGCCAGGTGGTTAGCGTGACCATGCTCCATCGTCACCCGAATTCGCTTTTTGAAATGTACCGGATCGGTAATGTGGAAACGATAGCTGGTCTGGAACCCCGGCACGTGTGAATCATGCAGAGAGGAACCTATAAATGGCGCAGAACAGTCCTGCATTCCCCACGCATGGTTAAAATAGTCCTCCGTACCTGTACCGTGGATAGTCGGCGGCCAGGCGGGATCATCATCAATAAAAATCATCTCATCCCCTTCTCCCCACCATGTCGACTGGCGATGGCGAACGGAGAGATTGCAGCCGATATAATGCCCCTCGCCGGCAATATCGAGAAGGATATAGTTATCGTCGCCAGTTTCATTAGCGATATTGACTTCCGGACTGTTAACCTGTAGCTCTGGTGCCCAGCCTTTGCAGGGGTTTTCGCGTTTCCACCATGCATGAAAATACGCAATATCAGCAGCGTGCTTTTCTGGATAAAATTCAAAATCAATGTTGAAATATTGTCCGTAGGGAATATCGTTCTGATTCTCTACTTCAATAATCGCCCGCTCATTAAACGGCATCGGCAGATAACAATTACAGGCGGCGGTAGCGCCCGGCTTATAATTTTCTTCAGGACGACAAGAAACCATAAAAGGCAGTGAAGTAAAGCTGCCCGGGATGGAATGCCCAATGCAGAAAAAATCCCCCAGCGGAACAATAACGGAGGGCTGAGGCTGGTTATCCCAGTAAAATTTCAGCAGCACCTTACGGTAATACGCTTCGTCATGTTCTTCCCAACTGACGCCCAGCGCATTATTGATTTCATTGATCGGCGCAACGTATTGCCCCAGCGTCGGGTCGATCAACCCTGGACCGATAATCTTCCGGCAAAACTGGGTCATCCAAATATGCGTTATACACCCGCTCCCGCTGATATCCGCCAATCTGACGGTTTCACCTGCCGGTATCATCCAGTAATCCTGATTGCGCCCGCTTTGGTCCCAGCTTGACACCCGACCGCTGGATGCATTTTTCACGCGGCATAAATCCTGCATAAAGCCAATTTTTTCTACTGACATCTCCATCGCCTCCCTTCACTGGCGGATAAACGTAACGTACTACCTCTGTAGTTAAAGTCTGCTCAAGTTAACGTTGCGATACTGCTTTGCCCTAATGCTAACTCGAGTTAGCAAAGTAATGCGCAGGAAAAACCATGACAACAGAGTTGATTAAATAATGTGATAACCATCATTATTTTTGTTTTAACCTGCTGATAAATAAGTTAAAAAATTTATATAAGGATATTGGAAGTGAAAAAAGGAGCGCGACGGCTATAACGGAGAGGATAAAGTCTAAGCGTATAACGTTTCGTTATCGTGCTGACGTGATGATATCCGTGGATTTGAGGAAGCTGAATTCATATGGTCCGCTGGCTTACGTCTGGTTATCAGAATCGTTTTGCGGCCCCTTTTTCATTTTTAGAACAATGTTTTCACCATGTAATATTTGTTAAATAACCCTTTGTTTACCCTTGCCCCTCGCCGCACTACACTATGTTCGATTTTCACGTCGAGGTAGTAATGAACGATTATAAAATGACGCCAGGCGAATTGCGCGCCACCTGGGGTTTAGGGACCGTATTTTCTTTGCGTATGCTCGGCATGTTTATGGTCCTGCCGGTTCTGACCACTTATGGCATGGCTCTCCAGGGCGCAAGCGAGGCGCTGATCGGCCTGGCGATTGGCATCTACGGGCTGGCGCAGGCCGTCTTCCAGATCCCTTTTGGTTTGCTCTCCGACCGTATCGGCCGTAAACCGCTGATCGTTGGCGGGCTGGCGATTTTTATCATCGGCAGTATTATTGCCGCGCTCTCCAGTTCCATCTGGGGCATTATTCTTGGGCGCGCGCTCCAGGGATCTGGCGCGATTGCCGCGGCGGTGATGGCGCTGCTTTCCGATTTAACCCGTGAGCAAAACCGTACCAAAGCGATGGCGTTTATTGGCGTCAGCTTTGGCATCACCTTTGCGATTGCGATGGTTCTGGGACCGGTGATCACCCATAAGCTCGGGCTGAACGCGCTGTTCTGGATGATTGCCATCCTCGCCTCGGTCGGTATTGCCCTGACGCTATGGGTGGTGCCCAATAGCACCAGTCACGTGCTGAACCGCGAGTCCGGGATGGTAAAGGGCTGCTTTAGCAAAGTGCTGATGGAGCCGGGACTGTTGAAGCTTAATTTCGGCATTATGTGCCTGCATATTCTGCTGATGTCGACCTTTGTCGCCCTCCCCGGCCAGATGGAGGAAGCGGGTTTCCCGGCGGCGGAACACTGGAAGGTTTACCTGGTCACCATGCTGATCTCGTTCGTGTCCGTGGTGCCGTTTATTATTTATGCCGAAGTAAAACGGCGGATGAAGCGGGTATTCCTGGTGTGCGTCGCGATCCTGCTGATTGCCGAAATTGTGCTGTGGGGCGCAGGCCCGCACTTCTGGGAACTGATCGCTGGCGTTCAGTTGTTCTTTCTGGCGTTTAATCTGATGGAAGCGCTGCTGCCGTCGCTGATCAGCAAAGAGTCTCCGGCGGGCTATAAAGGCACGGCGATGGGCGTCTACTCCACCAGCCAGTTTATCGGCGTGGCGATTGGCGGCTCGCTGGGCGGCTGGGTTGATGGTCTTTTTGACTCGCAGACCGTGTTTCTCGCCGGCGCGTTACTGGCGACGCTCTGGCTGCTGGTCGCCAGCACCATGAAAGAACCGCCGTATGTTAGTAGCCTGCGGGTGGAAATTCCGCCGGAGGTTGCGGCTGACGAAGCGTTGAAGGAACGTTTGCTGGCGAAAGAGGGCGTTAGCGAAGTGCTGGTCGTGAAAGAGGAACATTCAGCGTACGTCAAAATCGACAGCAAAGTGACGAACCGCTTTGAGATTGAAATGGCAATAAAACCGGTATAAAAACGTCAGGGCGATATTACGCGCCCTGACGACAGCATTAATCGCGGAAATTCTTAAACTGGAACGGCTGCCCCAGATCGCCGCCGCGCACCAGCGCCATCACCGACTGCAAATCGTCGCGGGATTTTCCGGTAATGCGGATCTCTTCGCCCTGGATCTGCGCCTGCACTTTCAGCTTGCTGTCTTTAATCAGCTTGACGATTTTCTTCTGAATCGCGCTTTCAATGCCCTGCTTCAGCTTCGCTTCAACGAACCAGGTTTTGCCGCTGTGAACGAACGTTTCCGGCACGTCCAGCGACGTCCCTTCAATGCCGCGTTTGAGCAGCTTGGCGCGCAAAATATCCAGAAGCTGATTAACCTGGAAATCAGATTCGCTCAGTACCTTGATTGTCTTATTTGCATCGTTCAGCTCAAATGTGGCTTCAACGTTGCGAAAATCAAAGCGTGACTCAACTTCGCGGCTGGCGTTATCTACCGCGTTACGTGCTTCCTGAAGATCAACTTCAGAGACAATATCGAAAGATGGCATCTTTTCCTCTCCCTTCGTTTCTTTTGCGATGCATAATACCCGCCACACGGCATAACTCAACTTGTTCTGTCCAGAAGCATAGCTGAAAACGCTATACTGGACGTATTGCAGGTGAGGAGGATGAATGAAAATTACCGTACTCGGATGCGGTGCACTGGGACAATTATGGCTAACCGCGCTGCATAAACGCGGGCATGATGTACAGGGCTGGCTACGGGTGCCGCAACCGTATTGCAGCGTTAATCTGGTTGAGCTGGATGGCTCGATCTTTAACAAATCCCTGATAGCCAACGATCCCGACTTTCTGGCGCAGAGCGATTTACTGCTGGTCACGCTTAAAGCCTGGCAAGTTTCTGACGCCGTGCGAGCGCTGGCAGCGATCCTCCCTGAAACGTCCCCTATTCTGCTCATCCATAATGGGATGGGTGCCGTAGATGAGCTGCATAACCTGAAACAGCCGCTGTTAGTCTCCGCGACCACCCACGCGGCGCGGCATGATGGCAACGTGATTGTTCACGTGGCGAGTGGGATCACCCATATTGGCCCGGCTCGCAGCTACCCGAAGGATTACAGCACGCTGGCAGATATCCTGCAAAAGGTCCTCCCCGACGTCGCCTGGCACAACAATATCCATTCAGCCCTCTGGGGGAAACTGGCGGTTAATTGCGTCATCAACCCGATTACTGCGCTGTGGAACTGCCGCAACGGCGAGTTGCGTGGTCATTCAGAATTAATTGAATCTCTGTGCCAGGAGATAGCGGCAGTGATGGAACGCGAAGGATTCCATACCTCGCTGGAAAATCTGCTTTACTATGTTTATCAGGTTATTGATAGCACGGCGGACAATATCTCCTCCATGTTGCAGGATATCCGCAGCCAGCGTCATACCGAGATTGACTATATTACCGGCTACCTGCTTAAGCGCGCCCGCGCGCATGGGATCGCCGTTCCGGAAAATACCCGCCTGTTTGAACAGGTGAAACGAAAGGAGAGTGAATATGAGCGCAGCAGCACTGATATGCCTCGCCCCTGGTAGTGAAGAAATCGAAGCTGTCACCACCATCGACCTGCTGGTTCGCGGCGGTATTAACGTCACGGTTGCCAGCGTCGCCAGCGATGGCAACCTGACTATCACCTGTTCACGCGGCGTGAAAATCCTCGCCGATGCGCCGCTGGTCGAAGTGGCCGACGGCGACTACGACGTAATTATCCTGCCCGGCGGCAATAAAGGCGCGGAGTGTTTCCGCGACAGTCCGCTGCTGGTCGAAACCGTGAAGCAGTTCCACCGCTCCGGGCGCATCGTCGCCGCTATTTGCGCGGCTGCCGCCACGGTGCTGGTGCCACACGATATTTTCCCTGGCGCGAATATGACCGGTTTTCCGGCGCTCAAAGATAAGATCCCCGAAGCACAGTGGCAGGACAGACGTGTAGTGTGGGATGCGCGCGTGAAGCTGTTAACCAGCCAGGGACCGGGAACCTCGATTGATTTCGGCCTGAAGATTATCGACCTGCTGGTCGGGCGTGAAAAAGCGCATGAAGTGGCGTCGCAACTGGTGATAGCGGCGGGGATTTATAATTACTATGAGTAAAAAACCCGGCGGCAGACGCCTGCCGGGAAGTAACGCTGCGAGACAACACAGCGTATGAAGTATTAAGGCCGATACACCTTCACATTCTTAAACCCCTGCTCGCGCAAATAGAGCGCCTGCAAACGGCTCATCACGCCGCGCTCGCACCACAGCAGCCAGGTTTTGTTCTGATCGAGATCGCCGAATTTGGTGCTCAGCTTGTAGAACGGCAGAGTCACCACGTCGATGCCTTCCACTTTCAGCGGCTTATCGTCCTGCTCATCGACAGAGCGGATGTCGAGGATCACGTCATTCGGGCCAAAGCCGCTGACGGTTTCGACTTCCACCACCTCCTGCCCGGCCTGCTGGGCGATTTCGCGAATGTCGACGTTGTTGGCTTCTTCAACCACGCGGTCGAGGATGCTAAAATCAAAGTGCGCTTCTTCCGCTTCGATCTTCTCCTTCACCGCTTTCACGGTCGGGCTTTTCGAGATCACGCCGCAGTATTCCGGCATGGTGCGGGCAAAGTCTTCCGTGCCAATCTCACGCGCCAGATCGATGATGTGCTCTTTGTCGTGTGAAATCAGCGGACGCAGGATCAGAGTGTCGGAAACGTTGTCGATCAGGCGCAGGTTGGTCAGCGTCTGGCTGGACACCTGACCCAGCGCTTCACCGGTGACCAGCGCCTGAACGCCGTAGCGCTCCGCGACTTTCGAGGCGGCACGGATCATCATACGCTTAAGCACCACGCCCATCTGGCCATCATCCACTTTTTCAAGGATCTCGCCGACCACCGGCTCGAAGTTAATCGCCACAAAACGCACGCGATGTGAGCTACCGAAGCGGTTCCACAGATAGTGAGCCACCTGACGCACGCCGATTTCATGCGCCGCGCCGCCGAGGTTGAAGAAGCAGTAGTGGACGCGGCAACCGCGACGCATCAGCATGTAGCTGGAGACGCCGGAGTCGAAACCGCCGGAGATCAGCGACATCACGTCTTCCTGCGTACCAATCGGATAACCGCCAATCCCTTCTACGCGGTTGTTCACCAGCAGCAAGCGATCGTTTTCGATTTCGAGATTAACCGTGACGTCTGGTTTCGTCAGCTTCACGCGGGCGGATTCAATATGCTGATTCAGCCCGCCGCCGACATAGCGTTCAACCTCAATAGAGCTAAACTCATGGGTGCCCCGACGCTTAACGCGCACGCAGAAGGTTTTGCCTTCCAGTCGCTCGCGATACAGCGCCAGTGCTTTTTCAAAGATGTCATGTACCGAGGTAAAAGGAACATCCTCAACCTCCAGAACATGATGGATACCCGGAATGCGGGTCAGCGCGTCGCGAATAACGGGACGCAGGTTTTCGTCTTTAGCACGAACTTCGATATGATCCCAGTGGCGAATGATGGCAAGATCGTCTTTATGGGATTTAAGAACGTTACGAATGTTACCGGTTAAAATTTTAGTAAAGCGCAAACGCACAGATTGGCTTTTGATAGTGATTTCCGGGAACAATTTAATGATAAACTTCATGGCGGCAATGGTTCTTTGGCAAGTCTTAAGCGACTTGTAGTGGGAATAGTACAGCAGCCCAACCCTGCGGCTGCATCCAGGTGCGCAAGTATACCACCATCGCGGTCATTCTGTGCATCTGCCCTCACCATTGCGCGTTATTTGCTAATCACTCCGGGTCCGTTACCATAGCCCCTGAGCTGAAACTACTGAGAGTCAGACATTTACTATGCCTAAGAAAAACGATGCACCTGCCAGTTTTGAAAATGCGCTAAGCGAACTGGAGCAAATTGTCACTCGTCTGGAAAGCGGAGACCTGCCGCTGGAGCAGGCGCTAAACGAATTCGAACAGGGCGTGCAGCTGGCGCGTCAGGGGCAGAAAAAACTGCAACAGGCTGAGCAACGGGTGCAGATCCTGCTGGCAGATAATGATGAGGCCCCTCTTACCCCCTTTGCGCCGGACGCTGAGTAAATGGACTTTAGCCAACAACTGCACGTTTGTGTTGAGCGGGCGAACGGCGCGCTGCGTCGGTTTATTGAGCCGCAGCCGTTTCAGAACACTCCGCTGGTAGAGGCGATGCATTATGGTGCATTGTTAGGCGGTAAACGCCTGCGCCCCTTTTTGGTTTATGCCACCGGCGAGATGTTCGGCGTCACTTCGCAGACGCTGGACGCGCCCGCGGCGGCCATTGAATGTATTCACGCCTATTCGCTGATCCATGACGATCTCCCGGCGATGGACGATGACGATCTGCGCCGTGGTCAGCCCACCTGCCATATTAAATTTGGCGAGGCGAGCGCGATCCTGGCTGGCGATGCGTTGCAGACGCTGGCCTTCTCGATCCTCAGCAGCGCGCCCATGCCGGATGTTGCCGATCGCGATCGGCTGGCGATGGTCGCAGAACTGGCGCAGGCCAGCGGCGTGGCGGGAATGTGCGGTGGACAGGCGCTGGATCTGGAAGCGGAAGGACAGCATGTTGATCTGGCGGCGCTTGAACGTATCCATCGCCATAAAACCGGGGCGCTGATCCGCGCGGCGGTCAGGCTGGGTGCGCTGAGCGCTGGCGATAAAGGACGTGACGCACTGCCCATTCTTGATACATATGCAGAATCTATCGGTCTGGCCTTCCAGGTTCAGGATGACATTCTCGACGTGGTGGGCGATACTGCGACCTTAGGGAAACGTCAGGGTGCCGATCAGCAGCTTGGCAAAAGTACCTACCCCGCACTTTTAGGCCTTGAGCAAGCTCGCGATAAAGCCCGGGATCTGATTGACGATGCCCGCCAGTCTCTCAGTCAACTGGCCGCACAGTCTCTCGACACCTCAGCACTGGAAGCACTGGCGAATTACATAATCCAGCGTGATAAATAAACAAACACCGCGATGAGTCTCTATGAGTTTTGATATAGCCAAATACCCGACCCTGGCGCTGGTCGACTCCACCCAGGAGTTACGCCTTTTGCCGAAAGAGAGCCTGCCGAAGCTGTGCGACGAACTGCGTCGTTACCTGCTCGACAGCGTGAGCCGTTCCAGCGGACACTTTGCCTCCGGGCTTGGCACGGTTGAGCTTACCGTGGCGCTGCACTATGTCTATAACACCCCGTTCGATCAGTTGATTTGGGACGTCGGCCATCAGGCTTATCCGCATAAAATTTTGACCGGTCGACGGGATAAAATCGACACCATCCGCCAGAAAGACGGGCTGCATCCCTTCCCCTGGCGCGGTGAGAGTGAGTATGACGTCTTGAGCGTCGGCCACTCCTCAACCTCGATCAGCGCGGGCATCGGTATCGCAGTCGCAGCGGAAAAAGAGGACAAACAGCGGCGCACGGTCTGTGTGATCGGCGACGGGGCTATCACTGCTGGCATGGCGTTTGAGGCGATGAACCACGCGGGCGACATCCGCCCGGATATGCTGGTGATCCTCAACGACAACGAAATGTCGATTTCCGAGAACGTTGGCGCGCTGAATAATCATCTGGCGAAAATTCTCTCCGGCAAGCTTTACTCCTCCCTGCGCGAAGGCGGCAAGAAGGTCTTCTCCGGTGTGCCGCCGATTAAAGAACTGCTCAAGCGCACCGAAGAACATATTAAAGGCATGGTGGTGCCGGGCACGCTGTTTGAAGAGCTGGGCTTTAACTATATCGGCCCGGTTGACGGTCACGATGTCCTGAGTCTGGTGAGCACCCTGAAGAATATGCGCGGCCTGAAAGGTCCGCAGTTCCTGCACATTATGACGAAAAAAGGTCGCGGCTATGAGCCTGCCGAGAAAGATCCCATTACTTTTCACGCGGTGCCAAAGTTCGATCATACCAGCGGCGTACTGCCGAAAAGCAGCGGCGGATTGCCCTCGTATTCAAAAATCTTCGGCGACTGGCTGTGTGAAACGGCGGCCAGAGACGACAAGCTGATGGCGGTGACGCCCGCAATGCGTGAAGGCTCTGGCATGGTCGAGTTCTCGCGCAAATTCCCCGATCGTTATTTTGACGTCGCCATTGCCGAACAGCACGCGGTGACGTTTGCCGCCGGGCTGGCGATTGGCGGCTATAAACCGATCGTCGCGATCTACTCCACGTTCTTACAGCGCGCCTACGATCAGGTGATCCACGACGTTGCCATTCAGAAACTGCCGGTGCTGTTTGCTATCGATCGCGCGGGGATCGTCGGGGCCGATGGTCAGACGCATCAGGGCGCATTCGATCTCTCGTTCCTGCGCTGCCTCCCCGATATGGTGATCATGACGCCGAGCGATGAAAACGAATGCCGTCAGATGCTCTATACCGGCTATCACTATAGCGATGGCCCAAGCGCGGTACGTTATCCGCGCGGTTCGGGTACCGGCGCGACGCTGGAGCCGCTTCACTCCCTGCCCATCGGCAAAGGGGTCGTGAAACGTGAGGGCGAGAAAGTGGCTATTCTGAACTTCGGTACCCTGCTGGCGGACGCCGCGCAGGTGGCGGAATCGCTGGACGCTACGCTGGTGGATATGCGCTTTGTGAAGCCGCTCGATGAGGCGCTGATCCTGCAACTGGCCGAACAGCACGAGGTGCTGGTAACGCTGGAAGAGAATGCGATTATGGGCGGCGCGGGCAGCGGCGTGAACGAAGTATTGATGGCACAGCGCAAAGCGGTGCCAGTGCTGAACCTCGGCCTGCCGGATTTCTTTATTCCTCAGGGAACCCAGGAAGAAGCCCGTGCCGAAATTGGCCTTGATGCCGAAGGGATTGAAACGAAAATCCGCAACTGGCTCGCATAACTCCCCTCCCCACTCCTGCTATGCTTAACGATACCCTTATAGCAGGAGTGGAACCATGCAATACAACATGTTAGGAAAAACAGACCTCAGGGTTTCCCGCCTTTGTCTCGGCTGTATGACCTTCGGCGAACCGGATCGCGGCAAGCACGCCTGGACCTTACCGGAAGAGAGCAGTCGTCCCATCATTCAACGCGCGCTGGAAGGCGGCATCAATTTTTTCGATACGGCAAACAGCTATTCTGACGGCAGCAGTGAAGAAATTGTCGGCCGCGCGCTGCGCGACTTTGCGCGTCGTGAAGAGGTCGTTGTCGCCACCAAAGTGTATCACCAGGTGGGTGATCTGGCAGAAGGACTGTCCCGTGCGCAGATCCTGCGCTCCATCGACGATAGCCTGCGCCGTCTGAATATGGAGTATGTTGATCTGCTGCAAATCCACCGCTGGGACTACAACACCCCCATTGAAGAGACGCTGGAAGCCCTGAATGACGTGGTGAAAGCGGGTAAGGCGCGTTATATCGGTGCCTCATCCATGCACGCCTCCCAGTTTGCCCAGGCGCTGGCGCTGCAAAAACAGCACGGCTGGGCACCGTTCGTTACCATGCAGGATCACTACAATCTTATCTATCGTGAAGAAGAGCGCGAGATGCTACCGCTGTGCTACCAGCAGGGCGTCGCGGTGATCCCGTGGAGCCCGCTGGCGCGGGGTCGCCTGACTCGCCCGTGGGGCGAAACGACCGCCCGCTCGGTTTCAGATGAGTTTGGCAGCACGCTGTATAACACCACAGAAGATAACGACGCACAGATTGCCGAACGGCTTGCAGGTGTGGCGGAAGACACTGGCGCAACACGGGCGCAGGTGGCGCTGGCGTGGTTGCTCAGTAAACCCGGCGTCGCCGCACCGATTATCGGCAGCTCGCGGCAGGAGCAGCTTGATGAGCTGTTGCAGGCGGTGGATTTAGCGTTAACACCTGAGCAGATTGCCGAGCTGGAAACGCCGTATCAACAGCATCCGGTGGTAGGTTTTAAATAAGACAGCCACCCGGCAAAACTGCGCTGAAACACCCGCTGTGGTTCTGCCCGGTGACGCTGCGCTTACCGGGCCTACAGACCATATGTAACTCGTTGATATTGCATACATTGTAGGCCGGGTAAGGCGAAGCCGCCACCCGGCAAAGCTGCGCTGACGCACCCGCTGTGGTTCTGCCCGGTGGCGCTGCGCTTACCGGGCCTACAGACCATATGTAACTCGTTGATATTGCATACATTGTAGGCCGGGTAAGGCGAAGCCGCCACCCGGCAAAGCTGCACTGTAGCACCCATTCGGGTTCTGCCCGGTGGCGCTACGCTTACCGGGCCTACAGACCATATGTAACTCGTTGATATTGCATACATTGTAGGCCGGGTAAGGCGAAGCCGCCACCCGGCAAAGCTGCGCTGTAGCACCCGCTGTGGTTCTGCCCGGTGGCGCTGCGCTTACCGGGCCTACAGGTTATGTATAACCCATTGATATTGCATACATTGTAGGCCGGGTAAGGCGAAGCCGCCACCCGGCAAAGCTGCGCTGACGCACCCGCTGTGGTTCTGCCCGATGGCGCTGCGCTTACCGGGCCTACCGGTTATATGTAACGCATTGACATTGCATATATTATGGCCGGGTCAACAATGCGTATTACGCGAAATGATCGTACCCTTTCCAGTCAAACGTGACGGGCTGACCGTTACGTAAAAACTGTAGTCCTTCGCTTTCAGGAACCACCTGTCCGATACAGGTAAACGCCGCGCCCAGATGCTTCAGCGCCACGTCCAGCGCGCCACGATTAAGCTCCGGCACGGTGAAGCAGAGTTCATAATCTTCCCCGCCTCCCAGCGCCCAGCGCAGCGCCTGCTCAGGCTCGGCATGGCGTAATAGCGGCGCAGAAAACGGAAACTCGTCAAGATCGAGACGTGCGCCGCAGCCGCTGGCTTTCAGGATATGCCCGAGATCGGAAATCAGACCGTCAGAGAGATCGATAGCCGAGCTGGCGCGGTCACGCAGCGCCTGCCCGTGCAGCACGCGCGGGGTTGGGCGCAAATGCCGTTTTACCAGATACGCGGCGTCAGCCTCATCATTAACCTGAAGCCGGCCCTGCAATATCGCCAGCCCGGCGGCGCTGTCACCCGGCGTACCGGTAACGTAGATCCAGTCACCCGGTCTGGCTCCCGAGCGCTTAAGGGCACGCCCCAGCGGCACGAAGCCGTGAATACCCAGCGTCATCGACAGCGGACCACGGGTGGTGTCGCCGCCAATCAGCTGCATATCATAATAATTAAGCTGTTCAAACAGACTGTCGCTAAACGCCGCCAGCCACGGCTCGTTCACTTCCGGCAGCGTCAACGCCAGCGTTAACCATGCAGGATCGGCTCCCATGGCGGCGAGATCGCTAACGTTCACCGCCAGTGCCTTACAGGCCAAATCCGCAGGATCGATGTCAGGAAGGAAGTGGATGCCACAGACCAGCGTGTCGGTACTGATTGCCAGCGTCTGTTTTTCAGGAATATTGAGCAGCGCGCAGTCGTCGCCGATGCCGGTTTCAACGTCCAGACGGGAGCTTCTTACGCGGTCAAAATAACGGGCAATCAGGGAAAATTCGCCACATGCCATACGTTATGCCTCAGCAGTAACAAAGAATAAGGCCGGCGGCAGAGCGAGACCGCTCTGCCCTTCCGGCCTGGAGATTACTTTTTGCGGGGACGGATCGCCGGGGCTGCTTTATCCAGCACGCCGTTTACGAATTTGTGGCTGTCTTCAGCGCCAAAGGTTTTTGCCAGTTCGATGGCTTCGTTGATGGCCACTTTATACGGCACATCATCACGTTTGGACAGCTCGAACAGCGCGATACGCAGTACGGCTTTCTCAACCTGGCCCAGCTCTTCGAGCAGACGGGACAGGTACGGCTTCATCAGGCCGTCGAGATATGCGCTGTTAGTCGCCACCCCGGAGAGCAGTTCGCGGAAATACACGATGTCGACATCTTTGACATCCTGTTCCGCCAGGAACTGATATTCAACATCAGAGATGTCGTTCTGGGACAACTGCCAGGAGTAAAGCGCCTGGACGGCACACTCACGGGCGCGGCGACGAGCAGCAGGTTTCACGGAATTCCCCTTACAAAATTCAGGCCTTGATGGCTTTCAATACATTAATCATTTCGAGCGCGGTCAGTGCAGCTTCTGCACCTTTGTTACCGGCTTTGGTTCCCGCGCGTTCGATGGCTTGCTCAATACTTTCCGTAGTGAGTACGCCAAACGCAACCGGGATTTCGCTCTCCTGAGCGACATGCGCCAGACCGTTGCTTGCGCCACCCGCCACATATTCGAAGTGGGCAGTACCGCCACGGATCACCGTGCCAAGCGCCACGACAGCATCATATTTACCGGTTTTTGCCAGCGCGCCCGCCGCCAGTGGCAGCTCGTAAGCACCTGGAACCCAAACAACGGTGATGTTTTCGTCTTTCACCTGACCAATACGCTTGAGGGCGTCAATCGCGCCGTCCAGCAGACTGTCGTTGATGAAATTGTTAAAACGCGCAATGGTGATGGCGACGCGAGCGTCCGGGGCAGCAACGTTAGCTTCAATAATGTTCATATTCTTCCTATGGGTTCATATGGCCCCGCAGGGGGGCGGATTTTATCATAATAATTCAGGCGCTGCTTCTCTTTTACCGCAGGCGCTACAGGTTAGTCAGATGCAGACAAATATCCGGGCCAACCTGACGTATCTCATTGAATTTAAAATGGGGCGCAGCGGCCAGTTTCTCAAGCCCTGGCAGAACACACAGGCCGCGGGCATCGCTGCCCAGCAGTTTAGGCGCAATATAGACCACCAGCTCATCGACCAGTCCGGCCTGAAGCAGTGCGCCTGCAAGCGTTGCACCCGCTTCGACCCAGACGCTGTTAATCTGTTCACGACCCAGTTGCATCAGCAATACGACCAAATCCAGATGCCCGTTATGCGGCGGAATTTTCAGCGTACGGACACCCTGCGGCCAGTCACGCGCATCGTCCTGGGTGCGGGCAAACCAGGTTTCTCCCGTCTGCTGTACGATGCGATGCTCAGGCGTGACGCGGTTTTGGCTGTCCACTACGATACGGACCGGCTGACGCAGGCTTTCTTGCGGGTAAAGCGCTTGTGTATCGGAGGAGAGTTCGTCCCAGCGCACGTTAAGCTGCGGATCGTCCGCCAGTACCGTCGCGCTGCTGGTGAGGATCGCGTGACTTTGCGCGCGCAGACGCTGCACGTCGCGTCGCGCTTGCGGGGAGGTGATCCACTGGCTTTCCCCGCTCGCCATCGCCGTTCGTCCGTCAAGCGATGCGCCCAGCTTAAGCTGTACATACGGAAAACCAGTGCGCATCCGCTTGAGAAATCCTTTATTTAACGCTTCAGCTTCGCTCATCATCAGCCCGTGGCTGACGTCAATGCCTTCCTGCTTCAGGCGATACAACCCGCGTCCGGCGACCTGAGGGTTAGGATCCTGCATGGCGGCAACCACGCGCGTCACGCCTGCGGCAATCAGCGCCTCGCAGCACGGCGGCGTGCGCCCGTGATGGCTGCATGGCTCCAGCGTAACGTAGGCCGTCGCGCCGCGAGCATTCTCCCCCGCCAAACGCAGGGCGTGAACTTCTGCATGCGGCTCGCCGGCACGGCGATGATAACCTTCGCCGACAATCCGGCCCTCTTTCACAATGACACAACCCACATTAGGGTTGGGATGAGTCGTAAAACGACCACGCTGCGCCAGTTTCAGCGCTCGCGCCATGAATATTTCATCCTGCATGAGGTTAATCCTGTAAGCGGGCGATCTCTTCGCCGAACTCTTTGATGTCTTCAAAACTACGGTAAACCGAAGCAAAACGGATATAGGCGACTTTATCGAGTTTTTTAAGTTGTTCCATCACCAGGTTACCGATCATCTTACTGGCAACTTCGCGTTCACCCGTTGCCCGAAGCTGCGATTTAATATGATTGAGCGCCATTTCAACATCGTCGGCGCTTACCGGGCGTTTCTCCAGCGCCCGAAGGATGCCGTTGCGCAGCTTGTCTTCATTAAAGGGTTCGCGCACATCGTTGCTTTTTATCACCCGCGGCATCACCAGTTCTGCCACTTCAAAGGTGGTAAAACGTTCATTACATACCAGGCACTGTCGCCGACGGCGCACGGAAGATCCTTCACCCACCAGACGAGAATCAATGACTTTGGTATCTACGGCTAAACAAAATGGGCAGTGCATATCGCGTCCTGACGAGGGGTGAATGTGACCTATAGTTTACCCTGAACTGGCGGGACTACAAAGGAAGAGCTTTTTTGAGACTATGGATCGATGGCAGACGCGCCGTTATCCTCTACCATAATGACAATAATTGTCCTTTTAAAGGGATCGACACGATGACAAGACGTTATTTGAAAGTGTTTGCGCTGGGAAGCCTGTTTGCTCTGACCGCCTGCGCGCCGCAAAGTGAAGTTCGCCAGCTGCATCAGAGCGTCAGTACGCTCAATAAAGAGATGACGCAGCTCAATCAGGAAACGGTAAAAATTACCCAACAAAATACGCTGAATAAAAAATCGGCCAGTGGCGTCTACCTGCTGCCGGGAGCGAATACGCCAGCCCGCCTGAACAGCCAGATTGGGATGCTGCGTATGTCGCTGGCAAATATTGCCCCGAACGCAGACGGCACGCGCGTCACGCTGCGTATTCAGGGGGAGTCAAACGATCCGTTACCAGCCTTCAGCGGCACGGTTGAGTGGGGACAACTTCAGGGCACGACGCAGGATTATCAGGAAGTTAACGTTAAGAACCAGCTGATCAATGCTCCAGCCAGCACGCTGGCTCCGAGCGATGTTGAGATTCCGCTCCAGCTTAACGGTATTACGCCTGAGCAATTAGGTTTCGTTCGAATCCATGATATTCAGCCCGCGCAGCAACCCTGACAACGTACTGTAAGCCTTCAGACGCAGGATAATTGCCCCAACCCGACGCAGCTGTCGGGTTGGGCTTTGTTCCCACTAACCCTATTCCTGCTTTACCCACCGGTCTTTGTTGTCACCCTGCTTCCGATTGCCATCGTTTTTTCTGGTCACTGCCTGGCCGTTACCATCACTCATACTTATTTAAATCCGGTAAATATTGGCAACAAACACTCTTATCAGTACAATCGCCGCCGTTAATGTACGCAAACGTGAACGCAATCGATTACGTGTGTGACAGGAATGTGAAACAACACATATTTTTGTGAGCAATGATTCTTATAATAGGCACCACAGAAATTCGAAATATTTAGTAACGCGCAGTCATCTTTTTCATTCCCGTCAGGGATTTTTCAAACAGTGGCATAACTATGAAACATACAATTCTTGCAGCAGGCGCAGTGCTGGCGCTCTCTTCTGGCTTCACCGCTCAGGCAGCCGACGCGGAAAAACCGCAGTTCCTCTCCGACTGGTGGCATCAGAGCGTCAACGTGGTCGGCAGCTATCACACCCGCTTTGGGCCAGCATTACGTAACGATACCTATCTGGAATACGAAGCGTTCGCTAAAAAAGACTGGTTTGACTTCTACGGCTATGTGGATGCGCCGCGTTTCTTCGGCGGTGACGGCGATTCACGCGGCATCTGGAACCACGGTTCGCCACTGTTTACCGAAATCGAACCGCGTTTTTCAATTGATAAACTGACCAACTCCGACCTGAGCGTTGGCCCGTTCAAAGAGTGGTACTTCGCCAACAACTATATCTACGATATGGGCCGTAACGAGGCGGGTCGTCAGAGCACCTGGTATATGGGTCTGGGTACAGACGTGGAAACCGGTCTGCCAATTGGCCTTAATCTGAACATTTATGCCAAGTACCAGTGGCAAAACTACGGTGCCTCTAACGAAAACGAGTGGGATGGCTACCGCTTCAAAATTAAATACTTTGTGCCGATCACCGACGTCTGGGGCGGCCACCTGAGCTACATCGGCTTCACCAACTTTGACTGGGGTTCAGACCTGGGCGACGATCAGTATCGCACCAGCAACTCCATTGCTTCCAGTCACGTTCTGGGGCTGAACTACGATCACTGGCACTACTCTGTGGTCGCGCGTTACTTCCACAACGGTGGTCAGTGGAACGATGGCGATCAGCCGGTATGGCAGGCGGAGCCGATCAAGTCTAACGGCTTCGGCTGGTATCTGGTCGCAGGGTATAACTTCTAATCCCCGCTCTCCCGGTAAGTCGGCTGTGTTGTCGACTTATCGGGGGCTATTTTACTGCTCCCCCTTCCCCGCTCGCATTTATATAATCACATCGTCAATAATATTTAATAAACCATACCCCGAGCCTATTTATAAAACTAAAAACATAATCTCCAGATATATAAATACACATCCTATTAATTTCAATAATATATTTAATATTGTATAAACGCTATACGGATCACGTTACTCGTCATCCACGGCGTATATTTGTGATCATTTTCTCACTCTGCTCAAAACCGAATAGGAAAACGTTTTCCTTTTTTTATAATCACAGCCAACAGGATCGAACCGATGCAATAGAAATGATGAAAAAAGCCGATAACAAAACTCGCATCACAATAAAAGACATTGCCAGCGCGGCTAATGTCAGTATTAGTACCGTATCCAAAGTGATGAATGGCACCGGGTCGATTAGTCAGCATACCAAAGATAAAATTACGCGCGTCATTAATGATATGGATTATCGCCCCAGCGAACTGGCCCGCTCGCTGCATCAGAAGAAAACCTATACCATCGGCTTATTATCCAGCGACGGCTACGGACGATTTAGTTTGCCTATTTTGAAAGGAATTGAAAGCGCGCTGGCAGAAGCGCAGATCTCCGTTTTCCTGTGTAATGCCAGCGGTTCGCCGCAGGAATTCAAACGGCATATTGCCTCCTTATTAGCAAAACATGTAGATGGCATTATTGTCACCGCCGCCAAAACGGATAAACGCGAACCGCTGAATTTAAAAAATAATACGCCGGTGGTGTATGCCTATACCGACGTGGATGATGACAATGCGATGTGCGTGCTGCCTGACGACTTCGGCGCGGGCGAGCTGGCCTGTCAACATCTGGTCGAGCAGGGCTGCAAAAATATTGTGCAAATCACCGGGCCTGAGCGTTTTATGGCCGTGCAGCAGCGTGACGCGGGCTGTCAGAAGGTGCTGATGGCGCAGGGTTTGCGTAATTATCCTCTTAGCTACGGAAGCTGGACCTCGGAACATGGCTACAGCGCCGTGCGGGATCTTCTGGCTCAGGGCATCGGGATCGACGGCGTCATTACCGGGAATGATTTAATTGGTCACGGCGTACTACAGGCGTTATATGAATACCACAAATCCGTCCCCGGCGATGTAGCGGTGGTGAGCTTTGATAACTGGCAGGTCATCACGGAATTGTGCCGCCCCACATTAAGCAGTATTGATTTTCAACTGAAAGAATTAGGCCGCATTGCCGGTGAGTGTTTAATAGAAAAAATAGATGGTCAGGATCGCAGAGGGAAAATTATGGTCCCCTGCTACTTACAACCCGGAGAATCAAGTTGTAAATATTCTCAAGCGTAACAAATTAGGGGATTTTATGATTTCTAAATTTGTCCATACCACCGTTGCCGCGTGTATTATTTCCGCCTCATTTAATGGAATTGCGCAGGCAAAAGAAACAATAACCTTTTGGGGCCGCAGCGATCAGTCATCTCTGGAGGTTATTGTTAATGAATACAATAAATCCCAGGATAAGGTTAACGTTCGCCTGAATGTCATTCCCAACTCCTCCTTAATGTCTAAACTGAGCTCATCCATTGCCGCCGGGAATCCTCCCGATCTGGTGGCGCTTGATATTGTCTATTTCCCCGAACTTAACCGCTCTGAACAGCTGGTGGATCTGACGGACAAAATCGGCACCAAAGATTATATAGGCCAGTTTAGCGACACGCTGAAAGCGATTGGCAGCTATGAAGGCCATATTTATGGCGTTCCTTTTGCCGCTGAATCTTCTTTCCTCTATTACAATAAAAAGCTTTTCCGCGAGGCTGGTTTAGACCCGCAACGACCGCCGGAGACGCTACAGGAATTACGTGAGGATGCTGAGAAGATCACCAAACTTGGCGACGGCTATTACGGCTTTGCGCTCCCCGGCGGATGTTCCGGTTGTCTGGCGTTTACCTTTGTGCCTTATCTCTGGGCCAACGGCGGCGATCTGGTCTCCGCTGACGGCAAAACCTCGGTGGTTAACTCAGAAAATAACAAAAAAACGCTCACCTTTTTCCACAACATGTACAAAGACGGGTTAATTTCGCCGCTCTCCCGGGCCGATTCCTCCCTCAACGACTCGTTTGCCTCCGGGAAAATCGGCATGGTGGGTTCTGGCGCATTCACCTTTAAAGTATTTAAAGATAACTACCCTGATATTGATTATGGCGTAGCTTATTTCCCCGGTGAGAAAAAAGGCGACTGGGCCTCCTTCTCTGGCGGCGACGCTTTTGCCATTCCGGTCGGTAGCAAGCATGAGAAAGAAGCCATTGATTTTATCAACTGGACCTTATCGAAAGAGACGCAGATCGAAGTCCTGGCGAAAAATGGCTATATTCCCACGCGCCAGGACGCCAGCGAAAATCCGTACAGCCAGAAAGACGCCAAATATTTACTGGCCAGTAAAGCGCTGGCCAAAGGACATGTGCCTTATCTGGTCCCTTATAATGAAACCATTAATGCCCAAAATAGCCCGCTGCTGACGCTGATACAAAAATCCATTTTTGAAGGCGATGTGGATAACGCGCTGAAAACGGCTGACCATAAAATTAAGCAAATTTTAAAAAGATCGGAACAGTAAGATTTACTAAAATCGTTCTAAATAAGGCCTCTGCCAGTACGTTACTACTGGCAGATCGCCTGTCGGTGAGGCGTTGAGAATGTCTACACAAACAGAAGAGTATCAACCCCAGCTTTTTCAGCAATGGCTTCAACAAAAAAATGCTGCATTGTCCGGGCTGAAATTCCGTAAAAACAACACCAAAGGTTATCTGGGGTTTTTATTCATCCTGCCGGTGCTGATCGTCGTGGGGCTGTTCTTTATTACCCCGCTCATTATGACCGCATGGATGTCTTTTTATAAGTGGCCCCTGTTTGGCAAGGTCAAATTTATTGGCCTGACGAATTATCTTAATATTATTGATGATGATATTTTCTGGCATGCATTAAAGTTCACGTTTATGTACGCCATCATTATTACGCCGTTGATATTCATACTGTCGATGGTCATGGCGTCGCTGGTGAAAGAGAACCACAAACCCGGCGTCGCGTTTTTCCGCAGCGTCTATTTTCTGCCTACGGTGATTGGCTTTGGCGCGGCCAGTATTATGTGGCGCTGGTTGCTCGATCCGCGCTACGGCCTGCTGAATCATCTCGGCGTCTCGCTAGGGGTGTTTGACGCACCGGTAATTTATCAGGATTCTTTTAACGCCAGCTTCTGTGTCGTTATCGCGATGGTGTTATGGAAAACGGCGGGTTTTAACATGATCCTGCTGCTGGTTGGCCTACAGGGGATCGATAAAGATATTTATCATGCGGCGCAGGTCGATGGTGCAACAGGCTGGCGGCGGCTACGCTACATCACGCTGCCGCTGATGCGACGCACCTTTATGCTAACGCTGATCCTCTCCGTATCCGGCTCGCTGCTGGCTTTCGATCAGTTTTATATTATTACCAATGGCGGCCCGATGGATAAGACCATCACCAACGTATTTTATATTTACAACAACTCCTTTCTTTATGGTCGTATGGGTTATGGTGCTGCGTTATCTATTGTCCAGCTATTCATCTTAATGGTTATTAGCATTCTGCAAATCTGGTTCTTACGCGATAAAGAGGGACGGGCTTAATCATGAGCAACGACGTCGTTTTACAGTTTAACCGCCAGAGAAACACCCTCACCGGGATCTTATTCTATGCGGTTAATGGCCTGTTAGTGATAGGGTTCCTGTATCCCTTAGCGTGCGTATTTATTTCGTCATTGAAAATCCCTGGCGACCTGGTAATGACGCCGCCGACATGGTGGCCGTCTATTTTCACTATCGATAACTTTAGCGAACTGTTGCTCTCCAGTAACAGTATGACCAGAGCAATTATGCTGTCAGGGATAATATCACTCCTGACGGTGATCGGAACGGTGATCTTGTCCACGCTGGCTGGCTATGGTTTTTCACGCTTTAATTTTCGCGGTAAGAACCTCTTTTTTGTCATCATCCTGTTAACGATGATGATCCCTTTCCAGCCAATTTTGACGCCGCTATTTATTATTATTACCAAAATGGGGCTGCAAAATAACATTATCGGGTTGGTGCTGGTTTATATTACTTTCCAGCTGCCGTTTAGCGTTTTTATGATGCGCAACACCTTTGACAGCATTCCAAAAGAAATAGATGAAGCGGCACAGCTTGACGGTTGCTCACCGCTAAAAATCCTTTTCCGGGTCATGCCGACCATGATTTCCCCCGGCATTGTCACCGTCATCGTCACCACATTTATTGCCGCATGGAATGAGTTCTTAGTTGCGCTGGTATTTATGACCGATTCAGAGAACTACACCATGCCTATTTTACTGTTTACCACCAGCTCCGGGCAGTATGGCACCGTTAACTGGGGCTTACTCCAGGCCAGCACCACCTTCACCATGCTGCCCTGCATCATTATTTTCCTGTTTTTACAAAAGCATTATGTCAGCGGATTAACCAGCGGTGCCACGAAAGGCTAATCCAATACTTGTCTATTATTTCATGGAGATCGAGCATGAAGCTAAATACGGTATCTGCCATTCCGGGAACGCTGTCGTTTATTAATCCGGGCAATATCCAGCCTCTCGGATGGCTGAAGCGTCAGTTAACACTACAGGCGCAGGGTCTTTCCGGGCAACTGGAAGAGGTCTGGCCCGATGTCGGTGAAAACAGCGGCTGGCTGGGCGGTAGCGGCGAGAGCTGGGAGCGCGGCCCTTATTACCTCGACGGGCTGCTTCCGCTGGCGTACTGCCTGCATGATGAAAAGCTGATCAAGAAAACGCAGAAGTGGATTGAGTGGATGCTCAATAGTCAGGATGCGGAGGGCTGGTTTGGACCCCGGCAGAATAATGACTGGTGGCCGCGCATGGTGGCGCTGAAAGTATTGATGCAGTACGCCGACGCCACCAGCGATCCCCGCGTTCTGCCTTTTATGCAGCGCTACTTCCATTATCAGCTTCAACATCTTCCTGAACGCCCGCTGAGCGACTGGGGGAAAGCCCGCGCCGCCGATAACGTTCTCCCGGTACTGTGGGCGTGGAAACAGCAGCCGGATGATGACAAACTGCCCGAACTTGCCCAACTGCTGCTGGCGCAGGGAAATCACTGGCCGGACTTTATCCTCCATCATTTGCCCACCGGCCCGGTTAACTATTTCTCTCATCTGACGCATGTGGTTAACGTCGCGATGGGAATGAAATACTCCGCCATGCATGACGATATTGATCAACAGCGCCAGCGGCTGACAGAAATTCAGCGCTGCTTTAGCGAACTGGATCGCCACCACGGGCAGGCGCAGGGCATGTTCTCCGGCGATGAGTGGCTGGCGGGCAACGCACCGGAACAGGGCGTGGAGCTATGCGCCATAGTCGAATTAATGTATTCGCTGGAAAACCTGCTGCGGATCTACGGCGAGGCCAGCTTTGCCGATCGTCTCGAACGCATCGCGTTTAACGCCCTGCCCGCCGGGATCACCGCAGACATGATGGCGCACCAATACCATCAACAGCCGAACCAGATTGCTGCCAGCGTTGCCCAGCGCAACTGGACCTATAGCGGAGACGAATGTAATACCTTCGGTCTGGAGCCTAACTTCGGCTGCTGTACCGCGAATTATCATCAGGGCTGGCCGAAGTTCTGTAACAGCCTGTTCATGCGCGTCGGCGCAGGCGATCTGGCCTGTATGGTATACGCCCCTGCTACCGTCGAATCGGGCGACTGGAAAGTATCGCTGGATACCGATTATCCCTTCAACGCCGATCTGATCTTTACGGTGCATTCCGCGCCTGTCGGAGAGAAAACGCTGTGGCTGCGCATACCGCAATGGAGCTGCGGCGCGCTTATCACCCTCAACGGCAATACCCTTCCCGTGGTGAATGAAAGCGGCTATCTGCCCCTCACCCGGCAGTGGCAGACCGGAGACAATGTTACCGTCATCTTTGAACGTGAGGTTATCGTTGAACCGCGTCATCACAACGCGGTCAGCCTCTATTACGGTCCGCTGCTGATGGCGCTGACGCCCGGCGAAATCTGGGAAAAAATTCCCGGCGGCGCGATCACCGGCGACTGGGAAGTGCGTCCACGTTCCACCTGGAACTATGCGCTCGACGTCCAGCCGGAAACCGGCGCGGATATTCGTGAGATCCACTATCGGCCTTCCGGCGAGCAGCCGTTTGCGCTAGCCAGTGCCCCGCTGACCCTGCGCGCCAGCGCACGTCGGCTCCCCACCTGGAAAGTCGTGGATAACTCGGCAGGCCCGGTGCCGAACAGCCCGGCGTACGACGCAATGTCGTGCCCGTCGACGGTCACGCTGGTGCCTTACGGCTGCGCGCGTATTCGCATCGCCGAATTCCCGTGGGTTGACGGACGCCAGAAGCAAGCGGAAGCACATTAAAGGGTAAGGCAATGGCAACAATACGATTAGAGTCCGTTTACAAAGCGTATTCGGCAAAACAGATCGTGATTAACGATATCAACCTGACCATCAACAAAGGTGAGTTTTGCGTCATCGTTGGCCCGTCCGGCTGCGGAAAATCTACCCTGCTGCGGATGATCGCCGGGCTGGAGGAGATCTCTGCAGGTGAGTTGTATATTGATGATAAACGCATGACCGAGGTCCCCTCTTCCGAGAGGGGCATCGCGATGGTGTTTCAGAACTATGCGCTCTATCCCCATATGACCGTCGAGGAAAACATGGGCTTCGCCCTGAAGATGGCGAAGATGCCCGAGAATGAGATAAAAAAACAGGTGGCCGCGGCGGCGAAATCCTTGCAGCTGGAGGAACTGCTTACCCGTCGCCCCGCCGCGCTCTCCGGCGGGCAGCGACAGCGCGTGGCGATCGGACGCGCTATCGTGCGCAAACCCGGTGCCTTTTTGTTTGATGAACCGCTCTCCAACCTGGACGCAGGTCTGCGTGCGCAAATGCGTCTTGAGATTGGCCGCCTGCATCGGGAATTTGAAAACATCGCCACCATTTATGTCACCCACGATCAGGTGGAGGCGATGACGCTGGCGGATAAAATCGTGCTGCTTAACAGCGGCGAAAACGTCAATAAATACGGCAGCGTGGCGCAGATTGGCTCGCCAATGGCGCTTTACGAACATCCGCGCAATAAATTTACCGCCAGCTTTATCGGCTCGCCGCGGATGAATTTCTTGCCCGCCCAGGTAATCCAAATCCATGCTGACCGCGTGGAGGTCAGGCTGCCGGGTGGTGAGATTCTGAGCGCAGGGGTGAGCGGCAAGCAGTTATCATGCGGTGAAAACGTGACGGTAGGGGTCCGCCCGGAGCACATTACCCTGACGGCGGATGCGCGCGAGAACGTCCTTGAGCGGAGTATCCATTTTATCGAGCAGCTTGGCGACGCCACCTGTCTGTATCTGGACGGCGACATCACGGCGAAGCTCACGGGCCATCATCAACATCAGTGCTACAGCACCGTTAGGCTGCACCTCCCGGCACACTGTTGTCATCTTTTTGATCATAACGAACAGGCGTGCCCTCGCCTGCCCGCTTGACCCCACTGACTCGTCGAAAGGCGAGTCGGTGCTATCGCGTGGATCTCACCGTAACAGCTCGCTGATTAACTTAACGTTAAGGAATAAACACCATGCCTGTCACGCTTCATAACCCGCTGGTCGAGGGCTGGTATGCCGACCCGGAAATACGTTTCTACGAAGGCCAGTACTGGATTTACGTTACGCGCTCCTTCACGGAATATGAAAAGCAGCTCAATATTGACGCCTTCTCCTCCCCGGATTTAGTGCACTGGCAAAAGCATTCGGGGATCGTTGAGATGGCAGATTTTCCGTGGATCTGGCGTGCGGTCTGGGCACCGACCATCGTCGCCGCGCACGACAAGTATTACCTCATCTTTGCCTCTAACGACATTCAGCGCGATGAAGAACAGGGCGGTCTGGAAATCGCCGTCGCGGATACCCCCGCCGGTCCGTTCCGCGCGCTGCTTAAACACCCTCTTATTGACCATTTTATCAACGGCGCACAGCCCATCGACGCGCATCTTTTTGCCGATGACGACGGCAAAATCTACCTCTATTACGGTGGATGGGGACACTGCAACGTCGCGCAGATGAACCCGCAAATGGATGGATTTGTTCCCTTTGAGAATGGCGAAAAGTTCCGGGAAATCGACATTCCCGGCTATGTTGAAGCGCCGTGCATGATAAAACGCCGGGGGAGATATCATTTTATGTGGTCGGAAGGCAACTGGAAGAATGGAACCTACCGGGCAGTGGCCGCAGACAGCGACACGCCATTCGATTTCTCCGGTCCGAGAACCGTGATCCTCACCGCACAGCCCATTGCCGACGGCCCAGGACACCACAGCTGTATTTCGCTCGGGAATGACGATAGCTGGCTAATTGCCTATCACCGGCGCATTCCAGGCGATAGCGAAGCAGGACACCGAATGCTGTGCCTGGACAAGCTGGCGTTTAAAGACGGGCAGATCCAACCGGTGATCATGACGGCGCAAACGGAAATTTACGCGCCCCCGGCCTGACGCCTGCGTAAAAAAATCCCGGTCAAATGACCGGGATTTTAGTATGACATAAAAGCCAGTTTACGGCAGAAGCGACGGCTGATCCGCCCCTTCTTTCTCGACTTTCTGCTGGAGCATATGCTCGCGCTTCATACCCAGTTTCAGCGCCAGCGCCGAAGCCACGTAGATTGACGATGCGGTACCGATGGAAACACCGATCAGCATGGTCAGTGAGAAGCCTTCCAGTACCGGACCCCCGAAGAGATACAGCATCAGAATAACCACCAACGTTGTACCGGAGGTAATCAACGTACGGTGCAGCGTCTGGGTCAAAGACACGTTAAAGATTTCGTAAGGCGTCCCGCGACGAATTTTGCGGAAGTTTTCACGAATACGGTCCGATACCACGATGCTGTCGTTCAGTGAGTAACCGATAACCGACATCAACGATGCAACGATGGTCAGGTCAATCTCGATATGGAACAGCGACAGGATCCCTAAGGTGATGATCACGTCGTGCGCCAGCGAGATAACCACCCCTGCCGCCAGTCGCCACTCGAAGCGGAAACCGACATACACAAGGATGGAGATCAGCGCCACCATCAGCGCCATCGCACCGGTTTGCGCCAGATCGGCACCGACGCTCGGCCCGACGAATTCAATGCGCTTAACCGCCGCGTTCTGGCTGGTGGCTTCATTGATGACGCTCAGCACCTTGCTACCCAGTACCTGCCCGCCGTTTTCACCTTCGGTTGGCGGCATGCGCACCATGATGTCGTGGCTGCTACCAAAGTTCTGCAACTGCGGCTCTTCAAAGCCCGCCTTTTGCAGCGCTTCGCGCATCACGTCCATATCCGCCGGTTTTTCCAGGGTGATTTCAATAACGGTACCGCCGGTGAAATCGAGACCCCAGTTAAATCCGCGCACGCCCATAATGACAATGGCCGCCACCAGCAACAAACCGGAGATGCCGAAAGCCCAGTAGTCCCAGCGCATAAAGTCGTAGACTTTACGGCCGTGGTTCAATTGTTCAACAGTATATTCCTGTGCCACATCGCACTCCTCAGATTGACAGCTTGTTGACGCGTTTGCCGCCATACAACAGGTTTACGATGGCACGCGTACCGACAATCGCGGTAAACATCGACGTCGCCACACCAATACCGGTAGTGATCGCGAACCCTTTAATGGCCCCGGTGCCTACGGCATAGAGGATCAGAACTTTAATCAACGTGGTAATGTTCGCATCGAAGATGGAGCTGAACGCGCCCGCATAGCCTTCGTGGATCGCCTGCTGCACCGAACGTCCGTTGCTTAACTCTTCTTTGATACGTTCGTTAATCAGTACGTTAGCATCGACCGCCACCGCAAGGGTTAGGACGATACCTGCGATACCCGGCATACTTAGCGTTGCGCCCGGCAGGAGTGACATGATACCGACGATCAGCACCAGGTTCGCCACTAACGCACTGGTCGCAATCAGACCAAACTTCTTGTAGAAGACCAACATAAACAGGATGGAAACCACCAGACCAGCCAGACAGGCTTCCAGACCCTGCTTGATATTCTGCATACCCAGCGTTGGCCCGATAGTGCGCTCTTCAACAATCTGAATCGGCGCAATCAACGCACCGGCACGCAACAGCAGCGAGAGCTGGCGCGCTTCATTCGGGTTGTTAATACCGGTAATACGGAAGCTGTTACCCAGACGAGACTGGATATTGGCGACGTTAATCACCTCTTCCTGTTTCACCAGAACCGCACGCCCGTTGGCATCTTTTTTACCGCTGTCTTTATACTCCACAAACAGGGTCGCCATCGGTTTACCGATGTTGTCTTTGGTGAAGTTAGACATAATGTTACCACCTGCGCTGTCGAGCGAGATGTTAACCTGCGGCTGGTTGTACTCATCCTGATTAGAGGTGGAGTCGGTAATATGGTCACCGGTCAGGATCACGCGTTTGAACAGCACTACCGGCTGGCCTTCACGCATCTGCTTCACTTCTGAGTCGCCGGGAATACGGCCAGACGCGGCGGCAGCCTGATCGACGTTGGTGTTAACCAGACGGAATTCCAGCGTTGCGGTTGCACCAAGGATCTCTTTCGCCCGCGCGGTGTCCTGAATACCTGGTAGCTCGACCACAATACGGTCTGCGCCCTGGCGTTGAACCACCGGCTCGGCAACGCCCAGCTGGTTTACACGGTTACGCAGAATGTTGATGTTCTGCTGGACCGCATATTCACGGGCTTCGCTCAGACGCGCATCGGTCATCACCGCACGCAGCGCGTTATCGCCCTGGCTCGAAATCACCAGATCCTGATGACGCTTGCTCAGATAAGAAACCGCTTCATCACGGGCAGTCGCATCACGGAAAGTAATGCTCAGGCCATAATTATTTTCTTTACGAACGGTAGTGTAAGGAATGCCTTTTTCACGCAGATCGCTGCGCAGGCCGTCGATATTTTGTTCCTGGAGTTTACCCAGTGCGGTGTCCATATCCACTTCCATCAGGAAGTGAACGCCGCCACGCAGGTCAAGACCGAGCTTCATCGGCTCTGCTTTGAGGGCTGCCAGCCAGCGCGGGGTTGCCGGTGCGAGGTTAAGCGCCACGACGTATTTGTCGCTCAGCACGTCAACCAGCGCTTCACGTGCACGCAGTTGGGTATCCGTGGAGTCGAAGCGCACTAAAATAGCACCCTCTTCCAGCGCCATGGACTTCGCGGTGATTTTTTCTTTTTGTAACGTATTCTGGACCTGGATCAGCGTTTGCTCACTGGCGGCGCTGCCGCGCGCGCCAGTGACCTGAACAGCCGGATCCTCACCATAAAGGTTGGGAAGTGCGTAAAGCAGGCCGACGATAATCACGACGACCAGCATAATGTACTTCCACAAAGGATAACGGTTTAACACGGCAGTTCCCTTTGGGAAATCAATAAATTACAGCGCCTTCATCGTGCCTTTCGGCAGAACGGCAGCTACGAAATCACGTTTGATAACCACTTCAGTGGTGTCGTTCAGAGCGATGACGATATAACCCGTCTCAGCCACTTTAGTGACGCGACCAACCAGGCCGCCGTTGGTCAATACTTCATCGCCTTTCGCGATAGAGCTCATCAGATTTTTATGCTCTTTAGTACGCTTCTGCTGAGGACGTAAGATCATGAAGTAGAAAATCAGACCAAAAACCACCAGCATCGGAATCAACGTCCACTGGCTTTGGCCTGCACCTGCGGCTGGTGCTGCTATCGCATCAGAAATAAAAAAGCTCATTCAAATTCCCTCATTATTAAAATTAATCAACGTTGACAGGTGGTACGGGTCGCCCCTGACGCTGGTAAAAATCGGCGACGAAGCTCTCTAATTTACCCTCTTCAATAGCCTTGCGTAAACCAGCCATTAAACGCTGATAGTATCGCAGGTTGTGAATGGTATTGAGACGCGCGCCCAGTATTTCGTTACAACGGTCGAGATGATGCAAGTAGGCGCGTGAATAATTGCGACAGGTGTAGCAATCACACTCGGCATCGAGCGGGCTGGTATTGCTTTTATACTTCGCGTTACGGATTTTCACCACGCCGTCGGTCACAAACAGATGACCGTTGCGGGCGTTACGCGTCGGCATCACGCAGTCAAACATATCGATACCGCGACGCACGCCTTCAACCAGATCTTCCGGTTTGCCGACGCCCATCAGGTAGCGTGGTTTGTCTGCCGGGATTTGCGGGCAAACGTGCTCCAGAATGCGGTGCATATCTGCCTTCGGCTCGCCAACCGCCAGTCCGCCGACAGCGTAGCCATCAAAGCCAATCTCCACCAGACCTTTGACGGAGATATCGCGTAAATCTTCGTAAACGCTGCCCTGAATAATACCGAACAGCGCGTTTTTATTGCCAAGCCCGTCAAAACGGTCGCGGCTGCGTTTTGCCCAGCGCAGCGACATTTCCATTGAGCGCTTCGCGTAGTCCCAGTCCGCCGGGTATGGCGTACATTCGTCGAAGATCATGACAATGTCGGAACCAAGATCGAACTGGATTTCCATCGATTTTTCCGGATCGAGGAAGATCGGATCGCCATTGATCGGGTTGCGGAAATGCACGCCCTGCTCGGTGATCTTGCGAATATCACCCAGGCTGAAGACCTGGAAACCGCCGGAATCGGTGAGGATCGGCCCTTTCCACTGCATAAAATCATGCAGATCGCCGTGCAGCTTCATGATTTCCTGGCCCGGACGCAGCCACAGGTGGAAAGTGTTACCGAGAATGATTTGCGCGCCGGTCGCTTCAACTTCTTCCGGCGTCATGCCTTTAACGGTGCCGTAGGTACCAACGGGCATAAACGCAGGCGTTTCCACTACGCCACGATCAAACACCAGGCGGCCGCGGCGGGCGCGTCCGTCGGTGGTATCCAGTTCGAATTTCATTTTTTCTCCAGTACGCCGGAAAAACAGTCCAACGTGAAAAGCTTATGCCGCGGAGTCATCCCCGACACGTTCATTAATCGCCGACGGATTGTACGTGATATACATCGCATCGCCATAACTAAAAAAGCGATATTCGGCGTTAACCGCCTGCTCATACGCATTCATGGTGTGTTTATAACCCGCAAATGCCGAGACCAGCATAATCAGCGTGGATTCTGGCAGGTGGAAGTTAGTCACCAGCGCATCAATGACTTTGTATTGATAGCCAGGATAGATAAAGATTTGCGTATCGCCAAAGAACGGCTCGATCAGGTCATTTTTCGCCGCCTGCGCCGCGCTCTCCAGCGAGCGTACCGAAGTCGTGCCCACAGCAATCACCCGGTTGCCGCGCGCTTTGGCGGTCAGCACCGCGTCAACCACGTCCTGCGGCACTTCAGCATATTCAGAGTGCATGATGTGATCTTCAATGCTCTCGACGCGCACCGGCTGGAACGTCCCCGCCCCCACGTGCAGGGTGACAAACGCCATCTCAATACCTTTCTGCCGCAGGCGTTCCAGCAGCGGTTCATCGAAGTGCAAACCGGCGGTCGGCGCGGCTACCGCGCCTGGCTTTTGACTGTAGACGGTCTGATACAGTTCGCGGTCAGCATCTTCATCCGGGCGGTCGATATACGGCGGCAGCGGCATGTGGCCGATGGCGTTGAGGATATCCAGCACCGGGCGCTCATCGTGAAACTCAACTTCAAACAATGCATCGTGACGGGCGGTCATCGTTGCGTTGATGCTTTCATCATCGCCGAGCAGCAGTTCCGCACCGGGCTTTGGCGCTTTAGAGGCGCGAATATGTGCCAGAATACGTTTATCATCCAGCATCCGCTCGACCAGCACTTCAATCTTGCCGCCGCTGGCTTTACGACCAAACAGACGCGCCGGGATCACCCGGGTATTATTAAAGACCAGAAGATCGCCGGGGTTGAGCTTGTCGAGCAGATCGGTGAAAGTACCATGCGTCAGTGCCCCTGTCGGCCCGTCCAGCGATAACAAGCGACACGCGCTGCGTTCAGGCTGCGGATAGTGAGCAATCAGGGATTCAGGGAGTTCAAAGGAAAAATCGGCAAGACGCATGACGGTAACCAGGACAAATAAAGAGGCGGGTAGTCTAGTGCCGGGGCGTTTTCCCTGCAACCTTTACCCTGCCGGAGATAGCAATAAACCATGAATTTTCTCGCTCACCTGCACCTCGCTCATCTCGCTGACAGTTCGCTGTCGGGCAATCTACTGGCGGATTTCGTCCGCGGTAATCCGCAGTCGCTCTACCCACAGGCGGTAGTGGACGGCATTTATATGCACCGGCGTATCGATGTGCTGACGGATAATCTGCCGGAAGTGAAAACGGCGCGGGAGTGGTTTCGCCCGGAGACACGCCGGGTTGCGCCGATCACGCTGGATGTCATGTGGGATCATTTTCTTTCGCTGCACTGGGAAGAAGTCTCGCCCGAACTGCCGCTGGTGGAGTTCGTGGGCTACGCCGAGGCGCAGATTGGCGGCATTCTGCCCGATTCGCCGCCGCGTTTTATTAATCTTAATGATTACTTATGGTCCGAACGTTGGCTGGAACGCTATCGCGATATGGCCTTTATTCAGAACGTACTGAACGGTATGGCCAGCCGCCGTCCGCGTCTTGATGCGTTACGCGACTCCTGGCACGATCTGGATGCGCATTATGAGAAGCTGGAGACGCTATTTTGGCAATTTTATCCGCGGATGATGGTACAGGCGCAGCGGGGGGAGTTGTAGTACGCGTTGCCCGGTGGCGCTGCGCTTACCGGGCCTACGTTTGGCACCCGCCTTCTCAATCACACCAGATCGCAGGCCCGGTAAGGCGAAGCCGCCACCGGGCAAAGTATTGTCGCGCCGTGATGCCCGGTGGCGCTGCGCTTACCGGGCCTACGTTTAACACCCGCCTTCTCAATCACACCAGATCGCAGGCCCGGTAAGGCGAAGCCGCCACCGGGCAAAGTATTGTCGCGCCGTGATGCCCGGTGGCGCTGCGCTTACCGGGCCTACGTTTGACGCCCGCCTTCTCAATCACACCAGATCGTAGGCCCGGTAAGGCGAAGCCGCCACCGGGCACGTTTTACGCTGATTGAGCGCGTTAGTTCCCCACCCACACCGAAGCCGAAACCGCGGGCAGCGTCAGGAGATCTCCCTCAAACGTGCCTTTCCCCTCTTTCAGATACCACGCCTTAACGTTTAACAGCGGCGAATCACCGGCCACCACTTCACACGCCTGACCACGGTTAATCGCCACCAGTACACGCTGCTGCTTCAGCACCCGCACGAACACCACCACGTCGCCCTCGGCATAGATCACCTGGCAAGCGCCGCGACGCAGCGCCTGACTACGCCGACGCAGCATCGCCATTCGCTGATACAGCGCCAGTAACTCACCGTCCTGCTGACGTTTATCCCACGGAAACGGTTTGCGGCAGAAGGGATCGTTCGCGCCGTCCAGCCCCACTTCATCGCCGTAATAAATACAGGGCACGCCGGGCCAGGTAAACAGCCACACCACCGCCAGCGGCAAACGCGCCACGTCTTTACCAAGCAGCGTTTTAAAACGTGAGGTATCGTGGCTGTCGAGCTGGTTAAACATGCGTAGCTGCTGCTGATGGGAGAGCGAGGCGCGATAGTTATCCATCCACGCCATACAGATTTGCGCGTCGATATCCTGTGGATCGTAAGAGAGATCGGTGTTCGCCAGAAACGCCCACAGCGGCTTGGTGAAGCCCATGTAGTTCATGGCCGCATCTTCCGCATCGTTTTGCAGCCACTGGCGGGCGTCGCCAAAATGCTCGCCAAAAACAAACGCATCCGGGCGCGCTTCTTTCGCCGCACGCGTAATCCCGGCGATATGGTGCATATTATTGCGCGCACCGCCGTTCTCGCCGAGCATATGCACGACGTCCAGCCGCCAGCCATCCATATTCCACGGCGCTTTCAGCCAGTGGCGAACAATGCTGTCCTCGCCGCCGTAAATTTCATCGACCAGCGTTTCTGACCGATAATCCAGCTTCGGCAGGCTCGGATAGCCCAGCCAGTCAAGTGCGCGTCCCTCTTCGGAAAAACTGTACCAGTCGCGCCAGGGGGATTCCGGGTTATGGCACGCACCGCCGGTTCCCCGGTTATGGCGATCGAACCAGCCATGGGAGTCGCCGCTATGGTTAAATACGCCGTCGAGGATCAGCCGCATTCCCTGTGCCAGCGTAGTCTGCCGCAGGCGCAGCAGCGCAACGTTGCCACCAAACTGCGGATCGACCTGGCGATAATCTTCGGTATCGTATTTATGCACGCTGGGGGCGACAAAAACCGGGTTCAGGTAAAGGGCGGTGACGCCAAGCTTTTTCAGATATGGAAGTTTCTCTCCGATCCCGTCGAGATCGCCGCCGTAAAAGGTCGATCCCCCGGCTTCGGCGGTTAACGGCTCATCCCACTCGCGCAGAACAATTTCCCGCCCGGCCGCGTGGTGATAGTAGACGTTGTCTTTAGCAATCGGCCCCGGTTTGCTGCGCGCGAAGCGATCGGGAAAGATCTGGTAAAATACCTGGTCAGCCACCCAGTCCGGGCCGCTATCGGGCAGATCCAGCGCGAAATGTTCGAGGCGCGCAGGCGGAAACTGACTGATTCCCTGCGGGCCAAACCACCGCTGTCGATTTTCCCACAGCAGCTTAAACAGATAGCGGCGACGGGGCTGCCCTTCGTTCAAATCGATGTCCGCGCGCCATGCGACAACCCCCGGATGCGGCGCATGCGCGGAACGCCGCATGGGCAGTGAAATCTCTTCGTTATCCAGCTCGCTGCGCAGGACAACACGCGTCGGCAGGTGTTCCCCACTCAGCCACAGCGTGATAGTTAGCCGTTCCTGTCGCTGCGCGACAAAAGGCGCAACGGGAAGATGCCAGGCATGTAACATCATCAATCCTCTTTCCTTAAAAAATCAGCCCACCATGACACAAGCCGCGCCGCTCCCCCTCCTCTTTTGGCTGTTTTTCCAGGGGTGAAGCCGGGGGCGCAGAACATTCAGGATAGATCGGTTTTTAGTGCACGAGAGAATGCAAATGTAAGCAAAAAAAAGACCGGGATATCTCCCGGTCTCAGATTGCTGGCAAACGTTATACTGCGGAATTATGCCTGGCGGCGCTTAAACATCCAGCCAATCAGCAGCAGTACAATCCAGCCGAAGCCGACGTACAGCGAAATACGCGTGTCCGGATGATAGCCAATCAGCGCGATGATAAAGACCAGGAAAATCAGCCCGACAATCGTCGTCACCACACCACCCGGCACCTTAAACTTCAGCGCTTTAGTCTCTTCTGGCGACAGGCGGCGGCGGAAAGCCACCTGCGACAAGAGGATCATTATCCACACCCACACCGTCGCGAAGGTCGCCAGCGAGGCGATTACCAGGAAGACGTTCTCTGGAATGATGTAGTTAAGATAAACCGCCAGCAGCAATGCGAAGGTCATCACCACCACCGTCACCCACGGAATACCGCGACGTGAGGTTTTGGCGAAAAACTTCGGCGCACTGCCCTGCTCTGCCATGCCGTGCAGCATACGCCCCACGCCGAAAACGTCGCTGTTAATAGCGGAAAGCGAGGCGGTCAGCACCACAAAGTTCAGGATACTGGCAGCAAAGGTGATCCCCATATGCTGAAACGTCAGGACAAATGGACTGCCGTCTGTGCCGACCTGATTCCACGGGTAGATGGACATAATCACAAACAGCGTACCGACGTAGAACACCAGAATACGCATCGGTACAGAGTTGATTGCGCGAGGAATGGAGGTCTGAGGATCTTTCGCTTCGCCCGCGGTAATACCGATAATCTCGATACCGCCGTAAGCAAACATCACCATTTGCAACGACATCACCATCCCCAGCCAGCCGTGGCTGAAGAAGCCGCCGTTACTCCACAGGTTATGGATGCCGGTCGGTTGCCCGCCGTTGCCAATCCCCCAGACGATGATGCCGATGCCCGCCACGATCATAATAATAATGGTGGCGACCTTAAAGAAGGAGAACCAGAACTCCAGTTCGCCGAACACCTTCACGCTCATTAAGTTAACCGCGCAGATGATCATCACCACGCTAAGCACCCAAATCCAGTGCGGCACATCGGGGAACCAGACGCCCATATAGATGCCGAACGCCGTAACGTCGGCAATGGCAACGATCAGGATTTCGAAGCAGTAGGTCCAGCCGGTGATATAGCCCGCCAGCGGGCCGAGATTGTCCTGAGCATAGCGCGAAAAGGAGCTGGCAGAGGGGTTGTGGACCGACATCTCCCCCAATGCACGCATGATGATATAAGCAGCAACGCCGCCGATAATATAGGCCAGCAGTACGCTGGGACCTGCCATTTTTATAGCATCCGCCGAGCCATAAAAAAGGCCGGTGCCAATTGCCGACCCGAGTGCCATAAAGCGAATGTGACGGGTGCTCAGTCCCCGCTTCAGCTTGTTAGTACTTTCCATCGTTTCAAATGCCATTCAACACAAAAAATAAAAAACCACGAAACCCTAAGTTCCGTGGTTAAACGAACCGCCGTGCAACGATTAATGTGCGCTGGAAGTTACCTGACGCCCCATGAGGCGATCACAGATAACAGCCAGCACAATCATCACTACCGTTGGCATCAGCCACGCCAGCCCCTGCTCGGTAAGCGGTAAACGCTCGGTCCACGCAGGCAGGACATCTTTCAATGCCGAGGCTTTAATGCCGTCAATGATACCAAAAAGCAGGCTAATGAACATGGCGGGCGCAATCACGCGCGATGAATTATGCCACCATGGGCGGGTGAAGCTTAACACAACCAGTGCGATACACGGCGGATAGATCGCCGTTAACACCGGCACTGAAATTTGAATCAACTGGTCCAGCCCCAGATTGGAGACCGCCATAGAGAACACGCCAAGGATAAAGACCAGCGAGCGATAGGAGAACGGCAGATACTGCGCAAAGAACTCAGCGCACGCACAGGTCAGGCCAACAGCAGTGACCAGACAGGCAATGAAAATCAGCGCCGCCAGCAGTAAACTTCCCGCCCCGCCAAAGGTGTGCTGAACATACGCGTGCAGAATAGCCGCACCGTTAGCAGACTGATCAACCAGCGTAGCGCTGTCGGAGCCGAGACGGAACAGCGCCAGATACAGCAGCGTCAGCCCAATACCCGCCATCAGCCCCGCCCAGACCGTATAGCGAGTCAGCAGCCGCGCTTCGGTCACGCCGCGAGAACGGGCAGCGTTGACAATCACGATACCGAAGACCATTGCGCCCAGGGTATCCATCGTCAGATAGCCGTTAACGAAGCCGTTAGAGAACGATCCCGTCTGATAAGCGTCAATCGCATGGCTGATCGGGCCGGCAGGCCATACCAGCGCGGCGACGGAAAGCACCGTCAGGGCTAGGATTTTCATCGGTGCGAGGAAGTTACCCACTGTATCCAGCAGCTTGCCGGGATAGAGAGAGACCACGATCACCAGCGCAAAATAGACCAGGCTGTAAATGAGGGTTGGCATCGCCCCGTCACCCGTCAGCGGTGCAATCCCCACTTCAAAGGAAACCGTTGCGGTACGCGGGGTGGCAAACAGCGGACCCACCGCCAGATAGCAGACCGTCGCCAGCAGGATGCCCGCGCCTTTACCGATCGGCGTGCTGAGGCTATCAATCCCGCCGCCGACTTTCGCCAGCGAAATGACCGTCAGTACCGGCAGGCCGACCCCGGTAATTAAAAAGCCAATGGCCGCTGTCCAGACGTGCTCGCCCGCCTGCAAACCAACCATCGGAGGAAAAATGATATTGCCAGCGCCAACAAACAACGCAAAGGTCATAAAGCCCAAAGCAATGATGTCGCGAGATTTTAACTGATGGGTCATAAATATTTACTGCCTGTGGATGTGGTGTTGTAAATGAATTGTTGCTTTCCATGCGGAACGATCGCGCAGCAATTGCATATATTTCCAGCGGGATATACTCCCTGACTGACGTGATGAAGTATTGTTTTTCGATTTATCACGCAAAAGCAGTCGGTATGACAGCCTCTGGGGCGCAATTTAAACGCTTATAACGTTTTAAAGCAAGGTGGGATCGTAAAACCAGATGATTATGCTAATTCGGGATATTCAGCCAGCATGACAGACCACTTATCAGAAAAACTGATGGCTGATCATTCGAACAAAAAAGCAGCAGGCGCGAGGATATGGCATCCGTTTCGCTTGTCTGCAAAGTAAACAGACCAGCCTGGGCTGGTCTGCGGAAAGTTACTCTTACAAGCGCGATAAATCCGCTAATTTCTGGCAATCAATCGTTCCGGAAGCAAAAAGCTAAATTGCGTTCCTTCACCCGGCTTACTGGCAATATTCAGGCGGCTGTCGTGATGATTTAAGGCATGTTTCACAATCGCCAGCCCCAGCCCGCTGCCTCCGGTCTGCCGCGAGCGGGCCTTATCGACACGATAAAAACGCTCGGTCAGACGCGGAATATGTTCAGCAGCAATTCCCGGTCCATTATCGTCAATCGCAAACAGCGCGCCATGCGGATCGCGCTGCCAGCTGACCGAAATAGTGGTTCCGGCAGGCGTATGATTCACCGCGTTGTACACCAGATTGGAGATAGCGCTACGCAATTGTTCTTCATTGCCCAGCACTTTTAACGAATCATCCACGGTAAAACGCAGCGTATGGCGATCGTGGCTGAGGGTTTGCGCCTCGCGCTCTATCACACGCAGCATCATCGGCACGTCAATCTTTTCGTTGAGGGCCAGCGCAGGTGCCGCTTCAATCCTGGAGAGGGTTAATAATTGTTTCACCAGTGATTCCATGCGCTGCGTCTGCTCGCGCATGGTATGCAGCGCCTTTTCGCGCGGCGCGCCTTCAAGCGTCTGCTCCTGCATCATCTCCAGGTAGCCCTGTAACACGGTTAGCGGCGTGCGCAGTTCATGACTGACGTTGGCAAAGAAATTGCGTCTTGCGCCTTCAAGCTGGTGCATTTGCGTGGTATCACGCGCCACCATCAGCCGCTGGTTTTCACTGTAGGGCATCACGCGAAATTCGAGGTGACGGCCATTATTGAGCACCAGATTTAATGGCCGACTGAAATCGCGATGCTTCAGATAGAGCGTAAATTCGGGATAACGCAGCAGGTTAAGAATATTTTGTCCGTTATCGTCCGGCCAGCGCAGCCCCAGCACCTGTTGCGCCAGACCGTTACACCAGAAAATCGTGCCTTCTTCGGTCGTCAGCACCACTGCATCCGGCAGCGATTCCGCGCCGCTGCGAAAACGTTTGATCAGGTTCCCCAGTTCACGTCGACGCTTTTTATTGCGTAGCTGCATCTGATGCAGCCCGTAAAGCAGAGGCTCCCAGCTACCGCGACCCGGCGGCGGCGTCATGCTGCGATCCACCCACAGCCACCAGGAAAGACGCAGCAAATTAAGGAAATGCCAGACCAGAAGCCCGGTCACCGCCGCCAGCAAAAACCACGGCAGATAACCGAAAAATGCCCCCAGTATCAGCGCAGGCAGACAACAGACAATCAGTTCAAAAACCAGCGTTTTCCATGACAGACGTTCCAGCACGCGTCACACTCCTGTCAGATCTCAGAAACGGGTCGAAAAACGATAACCCGTGCCGCGAACGGTTTGAACCATGCGATCGTGCCCGCTCTGCTCCAGCGCTTTGCGCAGGCGGCGGATATGAACATCCACCGTTCTGTCTTCCACGTAGACGTTGGTTCCCCAGACATGATTCAACAGTTGTTCACGGCTGTAAACGCGTTCGGGATGGGTCATAAAGAAGTGCAGGAGCTTAAATTCAGTCGGCCCCATATCAAGCGGGCTTTCACTGGTCATGACCCGGTGCGAGGAGGGATCGAGACTCAATCCCTGCATTTCAATGACCTCGTCAACGGCCATCGGGGAAATGCGGCGCATCACCGCTTTGATACGCGCCACCAGCTCTTTTGGCGAGAACGGCTTGGTGATGTAATCATCCGCCCCGGTCTCCAGTCCGCGAACGCGATCTTCTTCTTCACCGCGTGCGGTGAGCATCACCACCGGGATTTCGCGCGTCAGTGCCTCACGCTTGATATGTTTAATAAACTGAATGCCGGAACCGCCGGGAAGCATCCAGTCCAGCAGGATCAGATCTGGCCAGGGTTCATTGAGCTGATTCACCGCGCTGTCATAATCTTCCGCTTCTACAGGCTGAAAGCCATTTTGCTCGAGAACAAAGCAAACCATCTCACGAATTGGAGCTTCATCTTCTACGACCAGAATACGTCTCGCCATTTTTTACCCTGTTTATCATCATTATGGATAGCGACGTCATTATGCGTCAGATTTATGACAGATTTATGAAAAAGATGACCATGTGACGATTGCGTAAACGCGATGTGACAGTCGGCTTCGCCCCCACCTGCTTCAGGGGGTATAATCCGTTATACGCTTTTTTGCCACGGAACCGACATGCGCATCATTCATACTTCAGACTGGCATCTCGGCCAGAATTTCTACAGTAAAAGCCGTGCCGCTGAGCATAGCGCTTTTCTTGGCTGGCTGCTGGAGACCGCTCAAACGCAGCAGGTTGATGTCATTATTGTGGCAGGCGATATTTTTGATACCGGCTCGCCGCCGAGCTATGCCCGCGAATTATATTACCGCTTTGTGGTCGATTTACAGCAGACCGGCTGTCATCTGGTGGTGCTGGCGGGAAACCATGATTCGGTGGCCACGCTTAATGAATCCCGCGATATTCTGGCGTTTCTCAGGACAACCGTGATTGCCAGCGCAGGCAGCAAACCGCACCTTCTGTTAAAGCGCGACGGCACGCCGGGCGCGGTATTTTGCCCGGTGCCGTTTTTGCGTCCGCGCGACATGGTGATTAGCCAGGCGGGGCAATCCGGCAGCCAGAAGCAGCAACGTCTGTTGACGGCCATCACTGATTATTATCAGCAGCAGTATCAGAACGCCTGCGAGCTGCGGGGTGAGCAGCCATTACCGATTATCGCCAGCGGACATCTGACGACCATCGGAGCCAGCAAAAGCGATGCCGTGCGCGACATTTATATCGGCACGCTGGACGCCTTCCCGGCCCAAAATTTTCCGCCCGTTGATTACCTCGCGCTGGGTCACATTCACCGCGCGCAGAAAATTAACGGCAGCGAGCATATTCGCTACTGCGGCTCGCCCATTTCATTGAGCTTCGATGAGACGGGAAAAAATAAAAGCGTCAATCTTGTCACCTTTGCGGAGGGCAAACTCGCTGAGGTGACACCGCTTGAGGTCCCCGTCACGCAGCCGCTGGCAGTGATCAAAGGCGATTTTGCCAGCATCAGCGAGCAGCTTATGCAGTGGCGTGATGCGCCCGCGACGCCAAAGGTCTGGCTGGATATCGAAATCACCAGCGGAGAATACCTGCATGATATCCAGCGGCGCATCCAGGCCCTGACCGAAGATTTACCGGTTGAGGTGCTTTTAGTCAGACGCAGCCGCGAGCACCGCCAGCGTATTCTGGAAGGTGAATTGCGCGAAACGCTCAGCGAACTGAGTGTTGAAGATGTATTTGAGCGCCGACTGACACAGGAAGATCTCGACGAGGCTCAGCAAAAGCGGCTGTTTACCCTTTTCGGTCAAACGCTGGAAACCCTGTCCGAAGAGGATGAAGCATGAAGATTGTCAGTCTGCGCCTGAAAAACCTGAACTCACTGAAAGGCGAATGGAAAATTGATTTCGCCGCAGAACCCTTCGCCAGCAACGGTCTGTTCGCCATCACTGGCCCGACCGGCGCAGGCAAAACGACGTTGCTGGACGCGATCTGTCTGGCGCTGTATCACCAGACGCCACGCCTCAGTACGCTGTCGCAATCGCAAAACGATTTAATGACCCGTGACACCGCCGACTGTCTGGCCGAGGTCGAATTTGAGGTTAAAGGCGAAGCGTATCGCGCTTTCTGGAGCCAGAACCGGGCGCGCAATCAGCCGGACGGTAATTTGCAGGCTCCCCGGGTGGAGCTGGCGCGTTGTGCCGATGGTAAAATCCTTGCCGATAAAGTGAAAGATAAGCTGGAGCTGACCGCCACATTGACCGGGCTGGATTACGAGCGTTTTACCCGCTCAATGCTGCTTTCTCAGGGTCAATTCGCGGCCTTTTTGAATGCCAAACCCGGCGAGCGTGCAGAGTTACTGGAAGAACTGACCGGTACCGAGATTTATGGTCACATCTCAGCGATGGTGTTTGAAAAGCATAAAACCACCCGTACCGCGCTGGAGAAATTGCAGGCGCAGGCCACCGGCGTGGCCCTGCTCAGCGCGGAGCAGCAGCAGGCGCTGGAGCAAGGTTTGCAGGCGCTTACTGACGAGGAACGCCAGCAGTCAGGCCTGCAAATGCAGACGCAACACCATCTTAACTGGTTGAATCGCCAGCACGAACTGGATGAGGAGCATCAGCGTTCGCAAACGGCCCTCGCCGCAGCGCAACAGGCGCTGGCTCAGGCGCAACCGCAGCTGACCGCATTAACGCTGGCCCAGCCCGCAGAACAGTTGCGTCCTCTGTGGAGCCGTTGCCAGGAGCAGATCAGCGCCGTGGAGCAAACGCAGCGGCAGACGCAGGAAGTGAATGCTCGCTTACAAACCGCACTAACCCGGCGCGCTCAACTGCGGGCCAGCGCGGAACACCAGCAGGCGTCGCTGCAAACGACGCATAAACATCTGACTGACTGGCTTCAGGAACACGATCGCTGGCGTTTGTGGAGCAGCGAACTGACAGGCTGGCGGCACGCCTTTGCCCAGCAAACGCGCGACAATGCTCAGCTACGACAACGCCAGCAGCAATTAGCCGGCCATCAGCTTGAACTGGCTGCGCTACCCGCCGTGACGCTCGGCCTTACGCCGCCAGAGGTCAGCGAGGCGCAGGCGCGTCATACACAACAGCGCCCGCTGCGCCAGCGATTAAACGCATTACATATGCGTCTGACCGCCGTCCATCAGAACCTGCAAAAGCTACACGGCACCGTTCAGGCATCCCGGACGGAATACGCCGCGTTAAATGAAAAAATTGTCAATCTGCGCCAGCGTTATAAAGAAAAAAATCAGCAGCTTGTGGATGTGCAGACCCTTTGCCAGCTTGAAGCGCGCATTAAGGATCTGGAGAGCCAACGTGCGCTGCTGCAATCCGGCCACCCTTGCCCGCTTTGCGGCTCTACGACCCATCCTGCTGTCGAGCAGTATCGCACGCTCGAACCCAGTGTGAATCAGGCTCGCCGTGATGCGCTGGAAAAAGAGGTCAGATCGCTGGCCGATGAAGGTGGCAAACTTCGCGGCCAGACGGATGCGCTGCAACGCCAGCAGCAACGCGACGAAAGTGAGATCCAGACGCTCACTCAGGAGGAGCAAGCACTTACCCAAGAATGGCAGACGCTTAGCGCCACGCTGCAAATAGCCCTGCAACCGCAGGACGACATCACGCCTTGGCAGCAGGAGCAGGATCGCTATGAAGAGCAGCTCCATCAGCTTAGTCAGCGTCAACGTCTGGAGACTCAAATTGCTGAGCTGAGCCAGCAAATCGCCGGGTTCGCCCAACACATCACTGCCCAGCGGACGACGCTGGAAACCGCGCTTCAGGCGCTATCGCTGAGCTGGCCTGCTGAAGGCGATGAATCCGCCTGGCTGGCGGCACGGGAAGAAGAGGCCCGGACGTGGCAAGCCCGCCAGACGGAGCTGGCCTCCCTTCAGGAGGCGCTGGCGCAGCTTATTCCTTTACTGGAAACGTTGCCGCACACCGGGGCAACGGTCACTTCCGGGCCAGTGTCGCTGGAGGGCTGGCGCAGCACGCATGACGACTGCGTGAAGCTCGAGAGCCAGTGGCAAACCCTGCAACAACAGGAAACGCTGGAAAAATCGCGTTTACAGCAGGCGCAGGCGCAATTTGATGCCGCGCTTAGCGCCAGCCAGTTTGCCGATCGCCAAGCATTTCTGGCCGCACTGCTGGATGAACCGGCCCGTCGCCAGCTGGAGTCCCTGAAGCAAGCGCTGGAAAGCCAGCTTCAGCAATGTCAGACGCTGGCGGCTCAGGCGCAAAACCAGCGGCAGGCGCATCAGCAGCACATGCCCGAAGGACTCTCGGCGCAGCAGAATAGTGAGCAACTCCGCTTAACCCTGGAGCAGTTGAATCAGCGGCTTCGCGACATCGGCTTACGGCAGGGCGAGATCCGCCAGCAGTTAAAACAGGATGCGGTTAACCGTCAGCACCAGCAGACGCTGATGCAGCATATTGAGCAAGCCGCGCAGGAACTGGCCGACTGGAGCCTGCTTAACGGTCTGATTGGTTCCCGTGACGGCGATAAATTCCGTAAATTCGCCCAGGGTCTGACGCTCGACAATCTCGTCTGGCTGGCGAATAAACAGCTTACCCGTCTTCACGGCCGGTATTTGCTCAAACGGAAGGTTAGCGATGCGCTGGAGCTGGAGGTGGTCGATACCTGGCAGGCAGATGCGGTACGCGACACGCGTACTCTGTCCGGCGGCGAAAGCTTCCTCGTCAGTCTCGCGCTGGCGCTGGCGCTCTCTGACCTGGTGAGTCATAAAACGCGCATTGATTCCCTCTTCCTTGATGAAGGGTTCGGCACCCTGGACAGCGAAACGCTGGACGCTGCGCTGGACGCGCTGGATGCGCTGAACGCCACCGGCAAAACCATTGGCGTCATCAGTCACGTCGAGGCGATGAAGGAGCGCATCCCGGTGCAGATTAAGGTGAAAAAAGTGAACGGGTTAGGGTATAGCAAGCTCGACAGAGTATTCGCTGTTGGGGAATGACGACGAGTCATTCGCGTGTGGGCAAGCGAAACAGGGTAAAACAGGGATGGGGTATGGCGCTGGCACCGGTGGCGCTTCATGCCCGGCGGCGCTGCGCTTGCGCGGGCCTACGGTCGGGGTACGGCGCTGACGCGGGGCGTTACCTGCCCGGCGGCGCTGCGCTTGCGCGGGCCTACGGTCGGGGTATGGCGCTGACGCGGGGCGTTACCTGCCCGGCGGCGCTGCGCTTGCGCGGGCTTACGGTCGGGATATGGCGCTGACGCGGGGCGTTACCTGCCCGGCGGCGCTGCGCTTGCGCGGGCCTACGATGAATGCAAATGGTTGATATTTTTGCCTTTGTAGGCCGGGTAAGCGCAGCGCCACCCGGCATAACAGGGTACAGAGCAAAACCGTTCTCACCACCTGTAATTAACGCTGCGGCCACAGCCAGGCGGCACCACGTACACCGCTGGAATCACCGTGAACCGCTTTGCGGATCGGCGTTTCACACTCGCCGCCAAACACCCAATTTTTAATAAGCTGCGGCACCGTTTTATACAACCTGTCGACATTACTCATTCCGCCGCCCAGCACAATCACCTGCGGATCGAGAATATTAATCACGTGACTCAGCGACTTTGCCAGCCGCAATTCATACCGACTGAGCGCCAGCTCCGCCAGCGGGTCCTGTTCATCTACCAGTCGCATGATTTCATTACCTTTTAGCGAGCGACCGCTTAACCGCTGATAATCGGTCGCAAAACCGCTGCCGGAAATAAAGGTTTCAATACAGCCCTGCTTACCGCAATAACAGGGCACTTCGGCACGATAGCGCAGTTCGTCCTCATCCATCCACGGCAGAGGGTTATGCCCCCACTCGCCTGCGGTACCGTTGCCACCGCTATACGCCTGCCCGTTCAGCGCAATGCCTGCCCCGCAACCGGTGCCGATAATCACCGCAAAAACCGTTTCTGCCCCGGCGGCGGCCCCGTCCACGGCTTCAGAGGCGGCCAGACAGTTGGCATCGTTGGCTATTCTTACCTCGCGTTTCAGCCGCGCGCTCAGATCCTTATCAAAAGGCTGACCGTTCAGCCACGTCGAGTTGGCATTTTTCACCACCCCACTGAAAGGTGAAATCGATCCCGGAATACCGACGCCGACCGTGCCCTCCATGCCGGTCGTTTTTTCTGCCATCGCCACCAGCGTGGCGATGGTCTCAATCGTCTGCGCATAGTCATGGGCAGGGGTCGGCAGACGGTGGCGGAATAGCTGCTGCCCGTCATCACCCAACGCAATAACTTCAGTTTTGGTGCCGCCTAAATCAATCCCGATTCGCATACTTTCGTCCTCAATTGTTCACAATATCAAAGCGTAAAACCGCCAGCCCGGATTAGCAATGCAAGCAAAGCGACAATTCGTTATCATGCCGGCTGGATTTAACGACAACGCCGTGGAAATTATCATGCTGTGGTTCAAAAATTTAATGGTTTACCGTCTAAGCCGCGACATCTCCTTACGCGTCGAAGAGATGGAAAAGCAGTTAGCCGAGCTATCGTTTACCCCCTGCGGAAGTCAGGATATGGCGAAAACCGGCTGGGTGCCGCCGATGGGGTCACAGAGCGACGCATTTACCCACGAAGTTAACGGGCAGATCATTATCTGCGCGCGTAAAGAGGAGAAGATCCTTCCTTCCCCGGTGATCAAGCAGGCGCTGGAAGCTAAAATCTCGAAGCTCGAAGCCGATCAGGGCCGTAAGCTGAAGAAAACCGAAAAAGATTCCCTGAAGGATGAAGTGCTGCACTCACTGCTGCCGCGGGCTTTCAGTCGTTTTAACCAGACGATGATGTGGATCGACACCGTGAACGATCTGATTATGGTGGACTGCGCCAGCGCCAAAAAAGCGGAAGATACGCTGGCGCTGCTGCGTAAGAGCCTCGGCTCGCTACCGGTGGTCCCGCTGGCGCTGGAAAACCCGATTGAGCTGACGCTAACCGAGTGGGTACGCTCCGGCACCGTCGCGCAGGGTTTTCAACTGCTGGATGAAGCCGAACTGAAAGCGATGCTGGAAGATGGCGGCGTGATCCGGGCGAAAAAACAGGATCTGGTCAGCGATGAAATTGCCGTGCATATCGAAGCGGGTAAAGTGGTGACGAAACTGGCGCTGGACTGGCAGCAACGCATTCAGTTTATGATCTGCGAGGACGGTTCACTCAAGCGCCTGAAATTTGCCGATGAACTGCGCGATCAGAACGATGATATCGAACGCGAAAACGTAGCCCAGCGCTTTGATGCCGACTTTACGCTGATGACCGGCGAACTGGCCGCCCTGATCAAAAACCTGGTAGAAGGGTTGGGCGGCGAAGCTCAGCGCTAATAACGCAGTGGGATGATAACCTCATCCCACCGTCGACGAGAAAGGTGATATTACAGATAGCGGCAAAGGTAGGAAGTCGGCTCAGCTACCTGCAAATGAAATTCACTGTGACCCGGCACGTTGAACACCTGCCCGGCGGTGTAGACTTTCCACTCGGTTTCACCCGGTAGCAACACATTCAACGCGCCGCTCACTACCGTCATCTCTTCCGGCGCGGCGGTACTAAACGTATATTCACCCTCGGCCATCACACCGACGCTGGCCCGGCCAGTGCTGCTGCTGGTAAAGCCGATAGATTTCACTTTCCCTGAAAAGTATTCGTTACTCTGAAGCATAGCTGACCCTTATAAGCAATTGATGATTAACCAATATAGGGGGCAAACTCCCTTGCTGTCACGCGAAATTAACACTATACCAGCAGCTCGGAGGCCAGCCGGGTGATCAGGACATTGGAAAGTAAAACCGGCACATCCAGCGCTTTTTGCAGCAGATCGCGATGATGTTGATAAAAGCCGAGGCAATCGAGCATTATGACGTCCGCGCCGCGCTCAAGCAGTTCTCGTCCCGCCGCAACCAGCTCGTCATCGGAGGAGTAGAGCGGATGCGCCAGCGAATAAAGCGGTGGATTTTCCAGCACCTGCCATTTAATTTTCTGGGCGGCGATCAGCTCTTCCATCGGCACAATGACGCCAACCTGATGACCGTCCACAATTGAGGCAACCAGCGGCGGAATGATCCGCAGGGGTTCAAGAAGGATCGCGTTGTGCGCCCTCATGCCGATAATTTGAGCGGTACTCATCAGGATGATGACATCATAGCCCTGGGTATCCAGCACCTCGATGACCGCCTGGAGATCGCGCTCAACTTTTGCGCGTGAAACGGCGGCAGGTTGCAGATCGCTGAGCATGGTCAGGATCGCTTCTTCTCCCGGCTCAACGGCGTAATCTTCCATAACATCTTCACGCGACATTTTGCCCAACAGGCTGATATGGGTGATTTGGTCTTCCCTGATATGTTCGGTCAGGAGCGGCAATACTTCACGAATGGGAACTACGCCAATCGTTAACATCGCCAAAGTCGCACTCATGTCTGTCACCTTATTCACTACCGTTACTACGAAACTTATACAGCCCTGCTGCACCCAGGGTGCGAGAGGAAAACGCTCAGCAGGCGAAGCCGCAGGTGAGCGTTCAAAGTGCATATAAATTCCTGAATGCTTCCGGAATGTACCAGTAAAGCTTGATACTAATCGTTTGGTAACATTTTCAACAGGTGAAAAATGTGATTCATACCAGGTTAATCATGCTTTAGGAATATATTCAGGTACGGACACCCGCCTGATTCAGCTCTTGTCCGGATCTTCATAGCGCCGCTTGGCATCCAGCGCTTCCTGCTCAGTATTATGCTCGCTAATCAGCGAATCCGGCTCCGGATGATCCGCTCGCAGTTGATACCAGGTCACTTTTGGTTGATCGGTCCCTTTTTCAACCACTTCAATACGGGCTTTACGCGGATAGGGAGGCTTGGTCGGCATAGATATTCCTCATTATTCGTTATCAGAACTATGAGTATAGACGCAGGCTGTCAGACGCGGACAGGCTTAGCGCCGCCAGTACATCGGCAATAATACGCTCAAGAGGCTGCGCGGCATCGACAATAGAGTGGGCCGCTTCGCAGTACAGCGCTTCACGCTCCGCCAGCACGTCACGGATTTCTTCCCCAAGCGGTTTAGCGGTTAACGCCGGACGCTGTCCTTCTTGCGGAAAGGCTTCGAGACGAGCCGCCAGAACGGCGACCGGCGCGCGCAGGTAGATGACCTGCCCCGTTTCGCGCATAAAGCGACGATTGACGTCTGCCAGTACCATCCCGCCCCCGGTGGCAATCACCGTGGACGGCGCAGCCACCGCTTGCAGCGCCTGTGTTTCGCGAGCGCGAAATCCTTCCCACCCTTCTTTCGCAACAATCCCTGCGACGTCCATTTGCGCCCGTTCCTGAAGCCAGTGGTCGGTATCAACAAAATGCCAGTTTTGCTCTTGTGCCAGCGCCTGACCAACGGTGGTTTTACCGCAGCCGCGTGGGCCAATGAAGAAAACGGGTTGCGTCATAAAATGGAATTCTCCCGAATACTGCGAGGCAATGAATTTGCACCAAAGAACGATATACTATCAAACTAGTACAAAAAGGCATGTAAATCTTTAGTTACGATACGCGATTAATGCCCTGAGAACAGCGAGGTAATCGCGTCAGAGGGTAGCAAAAGTGTAAACATATTATTGCATAATTTGTTACTCATCCCCTATCTGCACTTCTATTTCTTTTGCTGGAGGAGCCATTTATCCAGCTCGGCGGCAAAACGCTGGCGGTCGCGTTGCGAAAGCGTGTCCGGGCCACCGGTCTGGATCCCGCTAGCGCGTAGCGTGTCCATAAAATCACGCATCGTCAGCCTTTCGCGGATAGTGGCTTCTGTGTAACGTTCACCGCGCGGATTTAATGCTGCTGCGCCTTTGGCCAGCACTTCGGCGGCCAGCGGAATATCAGCGGTGATCACCAGATCGCCCGCCGCGCACAGACGGACGATTTCGTTATCGGCTACGTCAAAACCGCTTTCGACGCGTAGCGTGCGGATCACGCGTGACGGCGGCGTGCGCAGCGACTGATTCGCCACCAGCGTAAGCGTGGTCTGCGTGCGCTCGGCAGCGCGGAATAAAATTTCTTTTATGACATTCGGACAGGCGTCCGCATCAACCCAAATAGCCATCCTCACTCCTGTTTGTTCAGTGCCCCCTGCAATCTGCCGCCAGGGCGCAGGAAGCTTTAGCCCTGAAGAATAATCCGCGTTAAGCTTATCGCCCAGATAAATTACACGCGGAGAAAGGTGATGGAGAAAAAAATTGGGTTTATCGGCTGCGGGAATATGGGTAAAGCGATCCTCGGGGGGCTTATCGCCAGCGGCCAGGTACAGCCAGAAAAGATTTGGGTCTATACCCCCTCACCGGAAAAAGTGGCGGCGCTGCATGAGCAGTATGGTGTAAACGGGGCGCACAGTGCTCAGGAAGTGGCGCAGGCAGCGGATATCGTCTTCAGCGCGGTGAAGCCCGCCATCACGGTTAAAACGCTGAATGACATCGCCTCCAGCTTTAATAAGGACTCGGTGGTGATTTCCATTGCGGCTGGCGTGACGCTGGCACAACTGGCGACCGCGCTGGGCCACGACCGCAAAATTATTCGCGCCATGCCCAACACGCCGTCGCTGGTTAACGCCGGGATGACCTCACTGACACCCAACGCGCTGGTCAATGATGACGAAACGCAGGAAGCCCTGGCGATTTTTCGCAGCTTCGGCGAAGCGGAAGTCGTCGCCGAAGCCATTATTCACCCGGTTGTCGGGGTGAGCGGCTCGGCACCGGCGTATGTGTTTATGTTTATTGAGGCGATGGCTGACGCTGCCGTTCAGGGCGGCATGCCGCGTGCACAGGCGTATAAGTTTGCGGCCCAGGCGGTGATGGGCTCGGCAAAAATGGTGCTGGAAACCGGTAAGCACCCCGGCGAGCTGAAGGATATGGTGTGTTCACCTGGCGGGACGACCATTGAAGCGGTACGCGTCTTAGAAGAACGTGGTTTTCGTGCGGCGGTGATCGAAGCGATGGTCAGCTGTATGGAGAAATCAGAACAGCTTAGCCGCGCCTGATCAAGAACGGGTGAGGCACGTCGGTCTCACCCGTTTCGTTTACGCCTGTTTTTTCAGGCAGCCGCTCATAAATTTGCTGCGATCTTCACCCTTAAGCGACTGCTGTGTCGCCTGCGAGCTGCAATCGCGCATTTTTAATTGCTGCGGCGTGAGCCCTTTTTCATCTTTTGCTTTTCCACCCTTCAGGCACTCGCTCATAAAACGCTTACGCTCATCCCCTTTCAGCGTTTTATCCGCCGCCTGCTGGTTACAGGTTGCCATCCGCTGTTGTTGAGGGGTAAGCGTTTTTTCAGCCGCGCCCACCGTGGAAAGAATAACCATGCCAAAGACCAGGGTAACCAGAAATATTATTTTCATTATGTCGTCCTTCAGTAAGAGGTTCATTCTAAGTCTGGTCCGTTGCGCTAAAAAAACCACCCGGCGAGGTAAATTTCATCGCCGACAGCACAACAATGCCCTTAAAATAACCATCAGACAACGTGATATCGCCCTGCGGGCCTCGATTACCCGGCACAGTTACGCCCGGCAACCAGAGGATGTTAAGCGTGGAAATAACGCAATTAATATAGCGGAATGTTTCATTTATACAGTCTCCATGTAGAAATAAATAAAACACGAAGACTGTATAAACCTGAAATGACAGAACGATGACAGGGTTATCGTTTTATTGCTATCAGGAGCGGGGATGCCTTAACAGCTTTTTTACGTATTGTCGCAGGAGTTCACTATCACCGTCAGGAATGGGTGGTTCCGGGCTGGCACCCTCCATCGCGGATTCAATACTGTGTATCAGCTTTTGCTGTTCATCCTGTGCCATATGGCGCACCAGCGAGGTGACAACAATTTCCAGCGCTTCAACCTGCGCTAACAGTTCCTTTGATTCCTCTTCCTTTTCCCCCAGTTTGACCAGTAATTCCGCAATAAGATTTTTCATGGCGCGATGTCCTTACGAATCCGGTTAAACCTGTTATTAAGCCGTGCTAATAAATACATGAGAACGAGGGTTATTTCAAGACAGCCGCATCATTTTGCGCGGTCAGCCTTGCAGATGCCATTGTTATCAGCAAAACGTATGCCTGGCGTTTAATTTTATGCTTTTTTGTTTTCAGGACTCATTAATAACGCAATCTATTTACGCCACAGTAAGTTCCCTCTAAAAAGCGGTCTGTACATAAATAGCGATGAGATTAACCGTTCTGTCGGGTACGACGCAGCATGACAATCAGTTGCCACAGGTTAATCAACACCACGATGGCGGTAGCAAGGAACACCCAGCGAAACCCGGCAACGGCAGAGACTGACGCGCCAATTAACGGCCCCGCCACATTGCCCAGATACATAAAAGACTGGTTGTAGCCAAAAATACGCCCCGTCACCTGATCGCTGCAATATTTCAGCAGCAGCGTCTGCACGGCGGGCAGCATCGCGCCGTCGGCAAAACCGAGCATAAAGCGCAGGATCCCGAGCTGTAGCGGCGAGGTGACAAACGACATGGCGAAAAACATCACTACCGCGCAGCATAACGTCGCGACCAGAATACGGGCGGTGCCAATGCGGTCGCCAAGCTTACCGAGACGGGGCGCGGAGATAAGCGCGGAGACGCCGGGCACCGCGGCAATCATACCGCTTAAAAAAGCGATGTTATCGCTGTCCGGGCGCATTGATTTAATGAACAGCGCCAGGATAGGCCCAATGGAACCGTTACAGAGCTGAATAACCATGGTGGTGACAAACAGGCTGATCACCAGCCCGGGATAAGGCAGCGTGGCGAAAACCGCTTTACCGCTCAGCCGGTCGGCTTTATTCACCTGCGGCCTGACACCCTCTTTAATCAGGAAAAGCGTGACCAGAAAACTCACGGTGAGCAGGATAGCGGTAATAAAAAATACCGCGCGCAAACCAACATGATCCGCGAGAAAACCACCCAGTAGCGGCCCGCCAATCACGCCGCTGATTTGTGCCGTCGACAGGGTGCTCAGCGCCCAACCGCTGCGCTCACGCGGTACCTGCGAGGCCACCAGCGCCATAGCGTTGGGTATATACCCTGATGTCAGACCCATCACCGCGCGCAGGAAAAAGAGCTGCCAGACGTTAGTGGCGAAGGCCTGGAGCAAAATCGCAATCGCCATGCCCAGCGACGCGCGCAGCAGCATCAGCTTACGCCCTTTACGGTCCGCAAGGCTGCCCCACATCGGCGAGACAATCGCCGAGACCAGAAACGTCACGCTGAAGGTCAGGCCAGACCACAGAGAAAGCGCCTCATGTGAGGTGACGCCCAGTTGTGAGACATAAAGCGGCAGGAAGGGTAAAATTTGGCTGATCGCCAGCCCGGTAAAAAAGCAACCGAGCCAGACCGAAATAAGATTAACCTTCCAGGATTCCATAAACGTATATAGTAATTAAGTTTTTACTCATTAGCTGACAGTGTAACAAGTTATCCTTCGTCCTTCAGGGCCAGAGATGCGTTTTACGCATTTTGATACCATTTCACTTTACCGGCACAGGCCATATCCGCGCATACCAAGATGGAAATGGTTGGCATGCGCCGCATTATATTCCGGGCCCAGACCGTTGCCGTAATAATGGCAGCTGCTGGAGAGTAAGGCGCGTAAAAAAGGCTGCGTTTGCGGGTCGGGCCAGCCTTTCAATACCGTTACGCGTTTCCCATTGGCGAAGCGAAAACCGCTCACATCCAGCGCTTCCGCGGTCGCATGCTCGCTCAGACGGGCATTTTCACGATGATAAATATTACGACAGGCATAGCTACCAAGATGATCAACCTGCCGCAGCGGGCTGCCAATAAGCTGCTGCGCAAGCGGCTTCGCCTGCTGTTCAACAAACAGTGCGCTACTGAGTGCCAGAGGGCAACTGGCGAGAAAACTGCTGCTTAGTCTGACATCACCAAAATCGCGCACCCGCACGACATTGCTTAACGGGCAGGTTCCGCCACTGTCCGCCACCGCCTGAGTGGTAATAAGGTGCTGCTTATTTGCCTGCGCCAGTAATGCCTGACACGCATCCTCAGAAAGCCGACGTAATTTGATTTGCGTGATGCGCCCCGGAGGATCGGTAAGCTGAAGCGGCGCAAACGGGTTGTAGTATGAGGGCAGATAGCGATATCCCCACCACGCAGCGCCAGCCAGTAAGGCGAAAACAATCAACCCTTTTCCTTTCACTGCACCCCCTTTATCGATTTACTTAAGATTATGGCAGAAGGGCCGATTTTGACGTGATATGTTATGTGTTTTACGTTTACCAGGGATCAGTGTTGAAATGGCTAAGTTGCGGGTAGGTATCGTTTTTGGTGGGAAATCAGCAGAGCATGAAGTCTCATTACAATCGGCAAAAAATATCGTCGAGGCGATTGATAAATCACGCTTTGAGGTAGTGCTTTTAGGAATCGATAAACAAGGCGGCTGGCATATTAATGATGAAAGCCACTATTTGCTGAACGCTCACGATCCCGCGCACATCGCGCTCGCGCCTTCCACGACTACCCTCGCCCATATTCCCGGTAAACAAACGGAACAATTTATTGATGCCGCTAACGGGCAGTTGTCTGCCAGGATAGACGTTATTTTCCCCATCGTCCACGGCACGCTGGGAGAAGATGGTTCATTGCAGGGCCTGCTGCGCATCGCCAATTTGCCCTTTGTCGGCTCGGACGTATTAAGCTCCGCCGCCTGCATGGACAAAGATATCACCAAGCGCCTGCTGCGTGATGCCGGGCTGGCTATTGCTCCTTTTGTGACCCTGACCCGCACTAATCGCCACAGCGTAACCTTTGCCGAGGTTGAAGCGCGCTTTGGCCTGCCGCTCTTTGTGAAGCCAGCGAACCAGGGGTCCTCTGTCGGCGTCAGCAAAGTGACCAGCGAAACCCAGTACCAGCAGGCCGTCGCGCTGGCGTTTGAGTTCGATCATAAGGTTATTGTCGAGCAAGGCATTAAAGGACGTGAAATCGAATGCGCCGTGCTGGGGAATGAGTATCCCAAGGCCAGCACCTGCGGTGAAGTTGTGCTTAATAGCGAGTTTTATGCCTACGACACCAAATATATTGACGATGGCGGCGCGCAGGTCGTGGTCCCGGCCAATATTGATGCGGCTATTAATGACCACATTCGTGACGTCGCGGTTCAGGCATATCAAGCGCTGGGATGCAGCGGCATGGCGCGGGTGGACGTTTTCCTCACCACTGAGAACAAGGTGGTGATTAACGAAATTAACACCCTGCCCGGCTTTACCAATATCAGCATGTATCCTAAGTTATGGCAGGCCAGTGGCCTTGGCTACTCTGCACTCATCACCCGTCTGATCGAACTGGCTCTGGAGCGTCATCGCGCCAACAGCCAGTTAAAATGCACGATAAACCCCTAATCCTGTTTCGCCGTCGTCTCTTCCTCGGGGCGGCGGCGAATGATTAATCCGGCCAGCCAGAAGCCGATAACCCAGGTTAACAGCCCGACAGCGTAAGATTGCCAGCCCTTCGCCTCAAAGCCCAATAGCCCCACCACACCATTCAAAATAAAGATCAGGCCAATCGCAAACGCGTAATAGTGCCAGTCACGACGGATTTTTACAGGCAGCTTCATGACAACTCCGACAGAGGAAAAGCGCATCCTCGCATATTTTCAGCCGGACGTCTGTGGCAGGTGCGGAAATTCTTAAAAGCGGCATAAGTTAAACTTAAGTTAAAAATTTGTGACACAACACAAACTTATGCAACCAGGAAAATTCCAGCGTCGAAATTACCATGAATCTGATATTGACAATGGTAATGACCTGTCAAACTAAGCATCAGTACGGGCATGAAGTCTGAAAGAATGCGTCCGGGAGGTCGGTATGACAGAGTTCACCTTTTCCAAACCTATGCTGCGTGGAAAAAAGAAAGATCGGTCCACTCCAGGGAATATTGCATACGCGCTATTCGTATTGCTCTGCTTTTGGGTGGGCGCGCAGATCCTTAATCTGGTAGTGCATGCGCCGGGCGTGTATGAGCAGTTAATGCAAATACAGGACACCGGTCGACCACATGTTGAAATGGGGCTGGCGGTGGGTACCCTTTTTGGGCTGGTACCCTTCCTGATAGGTTGTATGATCCTTGGCGTTGTAGCATTGCTCCTGCGGTGGCGTCACTATGGTTAATTCTGCGCCATGCATTTAGCCCGTCGATCATCGACGCGTTTCGCGAACCATGCGGTTGTGAGATTGCGCGTGATCTTCGGGCTTTCCAGTTGAATGCCCGGCAACACCTCTTTCGGTAATGCTTTCCCGCTTTTTCTCTCCGCCAGTTTGAACACCCCACGATAAAGATCGGTCTTCTCGAAAGCGAGTGAATCGCCTTTTTCCAGTTGGCTGCGGATCTCGCTATCGCTCATCTCAAGCTGCCCCGCCAGCTTTCTTACCGCCAGCTCCGTAGTACCCGCCTCGCGACTGTCATAGCGGATCAAATCGCCGTCCAGCGCCAGTTTCACGCCGCTGGCTTTACTGACCGCGTTCTGAAATGCGGCGTTGCGGCTGGCGTACCAACCGGCGTTAAAGTCGGCAAAGCGGTAGAGCGGCGCGGAATAACTGGCGGGATAATTTAACAAATGGTATGTGCCAAACCACAGGCCGCCGCGCAGGGTAAATACTTCCTGACGCACGGTGCCTTCCATTTTCCACGGATAGCCGCGCGTGTGCTCCTGAGCGAAAGCAATACTGACCTGCATCGGCCCGCCGGTATGGACCGGGTTAAACGAGCCAAAAAGCTGCTGCCCGAGCGGCACGGTATCAATTAAATCATCGAAGATAGCGCTAAGCTGCTTTTCGGTTTTAACCGTATCCAGCCGGTCACTGTAGCTCTTGCCATTGGGTGATTTTATCTTCAGCGCGGTATGCACCAGCAGCGCCGGAATGTGCAGTTTTGCCGCCCGACGTTCAATCTCCTGCCAGGCAATTTTATTCAGGCCGGGCACGGCAGGATCGGCCTGATAATTTGATTCCTGCTGTGCGACGGCCAGCACCGAGCAGACGTTTTCTTCCGTTGGGGCCAGCTTCTGACTCTCAAAAGTGCGAGCAAGGGTCTGTGCCCATTCATCACGATTTTTAACGCTGGCTGGCATTTTTTTCTTCACCAGACTCGCCACATCAATGGCCTTTTCGCCTTTTTTCAACGGCGCTTTTTCTGTACTACAGCCAGCCAGGATCAGGGCGGCTAATACGGTGATTACGGCAGAGCTAGTGTGCGGTGCGGCCATTATTCAGGCATCCCTGTAGTTAAAAATAGGTGTTAACAGCCTCCCCTGTGTCCGGCTGATCCAGTTCGCGTTCAAAGCTGCGCAGACGCTTATAAATCGACATCAACTCTACCAGAGTAGGCCATGAATTGATGAGATACTGAAAGGATTCGCGTACCTGACCAAAGACGTCGAGGATCTGGCGCATCAAACCCAGCGTTACTGTACCGGCAACAATGGACGGAAACAGCAGGAACAAGCCGAAAACGTTATCCACTTGCAGGTACAGAATGCGTGCAATATTAAAATACATATAGTGAAAATAAAGGCGAAAATAGTTCTGCCGCACCGCCGTGAACAGTTCGCGCAGGGTCGGTGGCGTGGCGCGAGTCGGATCGTCTTCGCCGTACACTAGCTCCTTACGATACGCCGCCTCAACACGCTGGTTTTTAAACTCCAGCCCTGGCAACCTAATACCAACCACTGCCAGCAGAGCGGTACCCAACAACGCCCAGACGATCCCGGCGATCACCAGTCCATCGTGCAGATGTCCAATCACCGGCAGGTCGGGCACGTGCGCAGACAGCGTGACCAGCACGGGGAGAAACGCAATTAAGGTCACTATCGCGTTCAAAAAACTGACGCCCATATCTTCAAGCGTGGAGGAAAAACGCATGGTATCTTCCTGCACACGCTGAGCTGCCCCTTCAATGTGCCGCAGTTTCGGCCAGTAATTCGTATAGTATTCGTTCATTGCGCTACGCCAGCGAAAAACGTAATGGCTAATGAAAAAATTGTTCAACACGCCAACGACCACCGCAATCAGCGCGATACCGAGGAAGGTAACAATGCCATGGTAGAACTGTTCAATATTGACTGAATTCGGCTTGCTCAACGCCTTTTGAATCAGATCATAAAAAGGACCATACCAGGCGTTTACGGCCACGCCGACTTCTACCAAAAACCAGGTAACAAAAATAATCAGTGCGGTGCCCCAGATGGACCAGCGCTGCCAGCGATGCGGACAGTACCCCTGCCAGAACAGGGCAAAAAGCCCGACGCAAACAGCATAGTACGCATAAAACACCAGGTAGCCAGGAGACCAGAATCGCGCGGCGCTGATGGGTGCATCAGCAGTAGCGGAAAAAAGATGCAGCAGCCAGGCCCCGCCTTCGGTTTGCCAGAACAGCACGGCTGCCAGCCCCCAAAGAAAGGCCGAGAGAAAAAATGGCCCCGGTTTTGGGAAAAAAGAGTTAAACATATGAGCTCCCGGATCGATCTTAGGGTGATGGGTGGCGCAGACTTCGCTGCAAAATCAAGTTCTCAAGCGTAAAGCGTTGTCCTCTGACGATGCGTGAGGAATTGTATCGACGGATTACAGGCGATGCGGCATTCAGACCGACGTAAGCGCCTGAACCGGGACCGCTTTACTGTAAAAAAAATGCGTTGTTTTTCCGGGGTTGGTTTTTTCCCTTATCGATTCGCCTGAAAGACGCTTTGCAACGGCGGATTAAGTAGTATAAATAGGCATAGTTTTCTCAATTCATTTATGGATCCTCTCGTTGAAACGTTGCCTTCTCTTATTCGCCGCGCTTTATGCGGCCGCGGTGCCAGTCACTCATGCCGCACAGACCTCACCCGATCCGGTTTTTGCCTCTGATATTGTCGATCGTTACGCCAACCATATTTTTTATGGCAGCGGGGCGACCGGGATGGCGCTGGTGGTTATTGATGGTAATCAGCGCGTATTCCGTAGCTTTGGCGAGACGCGGCCGGGTAATAACGTCCGTCCTCAGCTTGACTCAGTGATCCGCATCGCCTCGCTCAGCAAATTGATGACCAGTGAAATACTGGTGAAGCTGCTCGATCAGGGGGTGGTAAAACTGAACGATCCGCTGAGTAAATACGCCCCGCCTGGCGCACGGGTACCCACCTATAAAGGCTCGCCAATTACCCTGGTCAACCTGGCGACCCATACCAGTGCGCTTCCACGTGAACAGCCCGGCGGCGCGGCACATCGTGCGGTCTTTGTCTGGCCGACCCGCGAGCAGCGCTGGAGCTGGCTTTCTACCGCGACGCTAAAATCCGCGCCGGGCTCTCAGGCGGCCTATTCCAATCTCGGCTTTGATTTGCTGGCTGACGCACTGGCGAACGCCGCAGGTAAACCTTATTCGCAGCTTTTTGAGCAGCAGATCACCCGCCCGCTCGGAATGAAAGACACCACCTTCACGCCGTCGCCGGATCAGTGCAAACGTCTGATGGTGGCCGAGAAAGGTGCCAGCCCGTGCAATAATACGCTGGCGGCAATTGGTAGCGGCGGCGTGTATTCCACGCCCGACGATATGATGCGCTGGATGCAGCAGTTCCTTTCCTCCGATTTCTATACGCGTAATACTCAGGCAGACAGAATGCAGACGTTGATTTATCAGCGTAGCCAGCTGACCCGCGTAACGGGAATGGACGTGCCTGGCAAGGCCGATGCGTTAGGAATGGGCTGGGTGTATATGGCCCCGAAAGATGGCCGGCCGGGGATCATCCAAAAAACGGGTGGCGGTGGTGGATTCATCACCTATATGGCGATGATCCCCCAGCATAATATTGGTGCTTTTGTGGTGGTCACTCGTTCGCCGTTGACTAAATTTATGAATATGAGCGACGGCGTAAACGATCTGATAAGCGAGCTGAGCGGTAATAAGCCGCTGGTCGTGCCCGCTTCTTAACTCAATAGTCATAAGGCAGACGGTTGATATTAACCAGTTTGCCTTTATGCATTTCGATGTAGCTTCCGCGTCGTAGCGCTGAGAGCACCTCAGCAATGACGGAGCGGGAGACGCGCGTGCGCCGCTGAATATAATTAATCACCCCAATGCGAGAACGTAAAGCGTCGTCCCATTGCGCCATTGTTAATAGCGTAGAGCGGATCTGATTGTAGTTGCTGGTGCCTACCAGATGGATATCGCGTTTTTCCAGCAGTCGGTGCTGCCAGGTCATCCAGTAAAATGCCTCGCGCCACAGCCCTCCCTGTTCCAGCAGCGCCAGCGTGGCTTCTGCGGGCAGGTAATAACCACTGCACTCGCTCTCCGCCATTAAAATGTAGTCGCTGGTATTTTTTATCGCGCCAGCAGAGAGCCCGACAATGAAGGGAGCGTTAGCGAAGCCAAGCAGAATATCGTTGTATTTACGGCTTAATGAGATGACGCCCTGCTGAATGACGATGGTGTAATTTTGCGTTTGATCGCCCTCAACGGTAATGGTCTCACCTTCGTTGCACACGAAGCGGGTGCCATGAGGGGACAGGTATTTATCAAGCGCGTTGAATTCGTTTAGCGGTTTACTCAGAGTAGTCATGTCTATGCCTTCCTTGCGAAAAATGCCCGTCATATCCATGACAGGCATTGTGACAAAAGGGTAAAACAGGGGAGTTTCCTCCCCTTTGCACCTGATTACCAGGTGTATTTAACACCAGCGTTTGCTGCCCAATCCTGGTCAACATCGCCGCCACCGAGGTAGGTAACGCCGGTATAACCGCTGAAGTTTTTGGTGAAGCTGAACTGTCCGCCCGCACCAACACGTACCGCAGAACCTTTAACGCCGTTATCAATGTTATCGCCATTGAAGTCGGAATCGTTGTCAGAGTCGTCGTATACGTAGGCCAGGTTGAAGTAAGGAGTCAGCGCCTGGTCACCGTAGTTGAAGGTGTAACCCGCATTCAGACCCGCTTCATAGCGCAGGCTGTCGTAATCCTGACCACCGACGTTGGCGTCGTTGCTCAGACGATAGCTGTCGCCAGACTGGAACAGACCATTGATGCTGGCGTAAGGCGTTACATAACCTGCATCGTTGATTTTCCAGTCGTAACCCAGTTTCAGGCCAAAGCCCCATGCATCAGCAGTGGTGTTGCCATCAACATATGCGCCGTTGCTCATGGTCGCAGTCAGGTCGTTGTCGAAACGGCTATAGCTCAAGTTGCCATCAACAAAGATGTTGTTAGCGAAGTGAGCAGAAGAGTAGATGTAGGCAGACTGGCTGTCCTGATCTACCTGACCGGTACGGTCGCTCATGTCACCTTTCGCGAAGGAAGCCGCAGCACCGACGATCCATTTAGCGTTGTTACCGTCAACTTTGGTATCAACACCGACCATGATGCCGTTAACGTCCTGATCGTAGTTGATCGTGCCGTTATCAGCGTCGAAGCTACCACCGAAGTAGCTCACCCATGCGCCGCCGTTGTCATCAAAGCCATGACGAGAGCTGGTCAGACGGTCGGACAGAGTATCCTGTTGCAGGTTCCAGATGTTGGTGTTTGCAGAAGGAATGCTCAGTGCCATGTTAGCGTAGTCGGTCAGCTCCATCTGGCGCAGAACAACAGTGTTGCCTTCCTGCTGTGCCTGATAGGTGTAAGCACCCAGGTCAGCTTTGTTGGCAGCGCTGAAGGTAGCGTCAGTGTTTACATCATCAACATAGATGAGTTCTTTGCCTTTGTAATCGGCGATAGAACCAGCGCCAGTAGCGTTGTCAATGCGGACTTTGTAGTTACCGGTTGCGGCTACGACGTTGTCGTTACCACCAGCATACACGTTGTCGTTATTATCGACTTCGTCAGGATTAACATTGGTGTTGCTGTCTGTTGCCAGGTTACCGTTGCCGTTTACAGTCAGGTGACCATCGGAGTTCATCGCGATAGTACCGTAACCGTAGTTAACCTGAGTTTTATCGTTAGTACGATTGTTCACCAGGTCGGCATTCAGCACATAGTCATTGCTATGGATGTTAAAGACACCAGAATTAACGTAATCATTGCTATGAGCAACGTCACCGCTGGTCAGGTTCAGAGTATCAGTTTCGAAAAGGCTGGAAGCACCGGTATTGCTGGTCTGCACATCCAACACACCACCGTTAGTAACGGTGATATGGTTAGCGTAAAGAGCAGCGTTATCGATACCCCAGGATGCGCTGACTTCATCAGACAGTTTAACGGTACTGTAAGAATCGATGGTCAGACTGTCGGTATCAACCGCGCCATCTTCGCTGATATTCAACGCTGAACCATCTTTCAGAATGATGCTATCAGAGGTCAGTGAAGAACCATCCGCAACGTTTACCTGAGAACCAGTGTTGATCGCCAGAGAGTCAATCAGGGAATCTTTAGTCGTATCCCATTCTGAACCGTTGTTCAGCACAACATCAAAGATACCACTCTGGAAGGTATCGGCGTTATCAGTACGGCCCCAGTTATCATAAGAGTATGATGCGTCAGGATTCAGACTGTTTGGCGCGATGTCAGCCCAGCCATAGGTGCTGTTATATTCTGCCTGCTGATAATCAATATACGCAGCACCGATCCACTTGCTATGGTTCAGCGTCAGCGTCAGGTGATCAACGTTCTGGTCATCATCAGCCCAGCCACCATGGGTGTAGACCTTATCAGAACCGTCAACAAGGCGACCATTTGCAGAGAAGTCATGGTTAAACGTGCTTTCGAAATACACATCTCCCATTAAGGTAGAATTATCAAATTCTACCTTGTTTACCATACGGTAATCAGAAGCGTTACTGTCAATGAAAGCAAGGGCAGTGTCGTCTGTCACGCCATGCGAAGTATAGCTGCCGTTGTAGTCGCTTGGTTCATCAGAATTACCAAAATGTCCTGTGATCTCTTCTAATGGATACACAGATCCAGAAGTCACAGTTGAGTTAACCACTTTGATATTGTTATCCCACTGATGATCGCCTGTGGTATAAGCATCTTCTGTTGTATCGCCCTGAGATAATGCAATACCAGCGACACGTGAGTTATCAGTAATATTGATATTACTTTCTACATTCAGATCTACAGCAACACCAAGAGCGGTAAAGAATGCTTCGTCTGTAGATTTTGCTACATCGCCATCTTTATAGCTATCGGTGAAGTAGAGAGCTTCATAGTCATCATCAATAGTAGAATGAGCGATGTTCAGAGTGAATACGTCACCATCGATCCAGTCGTGTGCGTCAACAGTGGTACCATTGTTATACCTGTAACCATCATAGACAAGAGTGCCTTGATCATCGATATGAGTACCATAATAACCAAACGGCAATTCTGAGGTAATTGAACCATGAATTACTGAGTTAGCAATATCCAACTGGTTCGCGTTACCATTTGTACCATCGGTATAATCGTGGTTCAAATAGTAAGTAGAAATGGTACCATTTACGGTATCACCGTTGAAAGACTGATCGAAGTCACCGTTAGCATTGTTGTAATAAACAAAGCCGTTATAGGTGACATAGTTGCCGTCAGAGCCCGGCGCATCCATATTTGACCAGTCAAGTGCAGTTGTAGCGTTATCGTGATACCCCCAGGTATCATAAGTTGTCGCATTTGCCTGAGAAGCGATCGCCAAAGTGCAGGCCAATGCTAATTGAGATACTACCAGTTTCTTTTTCCAGGTTTGCATTTGTCATCCCTCCTCAGGGACGTAATCTAGTTGGTCCATCAATAATTAATGCAATCAAAATAAGTAATGTTACATTGCAGCCCGAATTATGCGGTTTTAGGGGTAGAAGGTTCAATTAATCTTTGCCCAAAGTCCGAAATCGGACAAATTATCTTTAAAGACAAGCCATTTCAAAATTAAGAGCAACTTGAAACCCCTAAACCTATTACAAAAAAGCCTTAAAAAGCATCAAGTTAAAGAAATCAATACATTGACCACTTAATATTATTCCCATAAATACATAAAAAAGCATTCATAAAATAAATAATAAAAACTGTTCGCCTAAAACTGCAAAAGCGTGGAACAAGGAGCATTGCGCCGCCTGTCGCCCTGAAAAACGTTAGTTATTAATCGCCCATCACCATTAACCGAATATATAATAGATAATATTGAAAGCCGTATTTATATTCACTCAAACTATTTAAAAATATTTCAGCGCCCCGAGAGATGCCTATAATCAGTGGAATCGCCGGACGGCACGGCTAAACGGCAACTTTAGTAAAACACAATAGAGATAATTCAGGTACAATAACGTCATATTTCACAAGCATCAGGCATATCATGACCGATTTAATCACTCGCCCCCGCCGCCTGCGCAAGTCCCCCGCGCTGCGCGCCATGTTTGAAGAGACAACACTGAGCAAAAACGACCTGGTGTTGCCGATCTTTGTTGAAGAAGAGATCGATGAGTACAAGGCCATCGAGGCGATGCCGGGCGTGATGCGCATCCCCGAGAAGCATCTGGCGCGCGAGATTGAACGCATCGCCAACGCGGGGATCCGCTCGGTAATGACCTTCGGGATCTCCCACCATACCGACGCCACAGGCAGCGATGCCTGGAAAGAAGACGGTCTGGTCGCACGTATGTCCCGCATCTGCAAACAGACGGTGCCGGAGATGATCGTGATGTCCGATACCTGCTTCTGCGAATATACGTCTCACGGCCACTGCGGTGTGCTGTGCGAGCACGGTGTGGATAACGATGCGACCCTTGCCAACCTCGGTAAGCAGGCAGTCGTGGCCGCCGCCGCGGGCGCGGATTTCATCGCCCCTTCCGCCGCGATGGATGGACAGGTTCAGGCGATCCGTCAGGCGCTGGATGCCGCTGGATTTTTTGATACGGCGATCATGTCCTATTCAACCAAGTTCGCCTCTTCCTTTTATGGTCCGTTCCGCGAAGCCGCCGGGACCGCGCTGAAAGGCGACCGCAAAACCTATCAGATGAACCCGATGAACCGCCGGGAAGCGATCCGTGAATCGCTGCTGGATGAGGCACAGGGCGCGGACTGTCTGATGGTTAAACCGGCGGGTGCCTATCTGGATATTCTGCGGGATATTCGGGAACGCAGCGATCTGCCGCTGGGCGCTTATCAGGTTAGCGGTGAGTACGCGATGATTAAGTTCGCGGCACAGGCTGGCGCGATTGATGAAAAGAAAGTGGTGCTGGAGAGTCTGGGCGCGATTAAGCGTGCAGGCGCGGATCTGATTTTTAGTTATTTCGCGCTCGATCTGGCGGAAAAGAAAATTCTGTAAGATTTGGTGTGGCTCTGCCCGGCGGCGCTGCGCTTGCACGGGCCTACATCAGGCTGGCGTAAAAGCGTAAGTCAGGTGAGCCGCGGGTGGTAACAAGCTTGCGCCATCCGCCGTAAAAGCGGATGGCGCTGCGCAATTAGTTGTTTACCGGAATGACTGCGCCTTTATATTTGGTGCGGATCCAGTCCTGAATCTCTTTTGAGTGCAGTACCTTCACCAGTTCCACGATGTCTTTTTTCTTCTCGTCACCGCGATGCACGGTAATGATGTTGGCGTACGGGTTGTTCTCACCGCTTTCTACGGCGATAGGATCGTGAACCGGATCCAGACCAGCGTCGATGGCGTAGTTGGCGTTGATCACCACCGCGTCGCCTTCGTCATTGTTATACATCTGCGGCAGCAGCGCGGCTTCTACATTCGGCTGGAACTGCAATTTTTTCGGGTTCTCCACGATGTCACTGATACGTGCATTTACTTTATCGATGCCCGGTTTCAGCTTGATCACGCCCTCTTTTTCGAAGATGGAGAGGATACGTCCCTCTTCAGACACCGCATCACGCATAATCACTTTCCCGCCCTGCGGCAGATCCTTCAGCGATTTGTATTTTTTAGAGTAAATGCCAATCGGCTCGATGTGGATCGCCCCGGCACTGACGAAGTCGAATGTCTTATCGCCAGCATGATCTTTCAGGACGCTGTTCAGATACGGGATGTGCTGGAAGTAGTTGGCGTCGATGTCGCCGCTGGCCAGCGCGGTGTTCGGCAGGATGTAGTCCTGGAACGGTTTGATTTCGAGATCGATGCCTTCTTTCGCGAGGATCGACTTTGCCTGCTCCAGAATTTCAGCATGCGGTACGTTGGACGCGCCCACGGTCAGGGTATCGGCCCAGGAGGCAAAGCTCATGGCGCTTAAGGTTGCTGCGGCGATCAGTGTCAGTGTTTTCGTCATGATGTTGGTTTCCGTATTATTAGCGTTTGTCTAACAGAGAGGTAATAACGTCGCCACAGAACTGAATGATGAAGACGACGATCAGAATAGTCACCGTCGCCACCAGCGTGACGTCGCTATGGTTGCGCTGGAATCCTTCCAGATAAGCAAGATTCCCTAATCCACCGGCACCAATGACCCCTGCCATCGCGCTGTAGCTGACCAGCGCAATCAGTGTCACCGTAATGCCTGACACCAGGGCAGGAGAGGACTCCGGCAGTAAAACCCGAAAAATTAAGGTACTAAGACGTGCGCCCATCGATCGCGTGGCTTCAATAACGCCCTTATCCACTTCGCGCAGGGCAATCTCCACCAGCCGGGCGTAAAATGGAGCCGCGCCGACAATCAGCGCTGGCAGCGCCGCATTGGCACCGAGAATGGTGCCGACAATCGTTTTGGTAAACGGGATCAGCAGCACGATTAAGATAATGAACGGAATAGAGCGGAACACGTTCACGATAATCGAAATCACGCTGTAGAGCGTACGGTTCTGGAACAGTCCGCCGCGCGCGGTTAAAAACAACGCCAGCCCGAGGATAATCCCCAGCACGAAGGTTGCGATGCCGGAGAGCGCCGTCATGTATAACGTTTCCTGCGTAGCCGCCCACAGCTGGTCCCATTTCAGATGGGGTAAAAGTTGATCAAGCATGTTTAATCACCTCGCATTCAATACCGCTGTTGTGCAAATCCGCGAGGATATTGTTCAGTTGATCCTGGTTTGCAATCACGTGAAGCCACAGTTGCCCAAACACGCCGTGAGCGGTTTGCGACATTTTGCCGTGCAGAATATTAAACGGCAGTCCGTAACGCAGGGTCAGTTCCCCTACTACCGGCTGATGGGTGTTTAATCCGGTAAACGTCAGCTTAATGACTGCGCCAGCCAGATCGTTGGTCAGATCAGGATTAAACGCTTCCTCTTCTTTATATTGACTCACCTGACGCACAAACTGCTGAGTGATCGGCTGCTGCGGACGGGTAAACACCTCCAGCACCTCGCCCTCTTCCACCACTTTGCCGTTTTCCATCACCGCCACGCGGTCGCAGATCTTCCTCACCACGTGCATTTCATGGGTGATCAGCACGATGGTCAGCTTAAAGCGACGATTAATATCCAGCAGCAAATCCAGGATCTGATCGGTGGTCTGCGGATCCAGCGCCGACGTCGCTTCATCGCAGAGCAGGACGTCCGGGCTATTGGCCAGCGCGCGGGCGATGCCAACGCGCTGCTTTTGCCCGCCGCTGAGCTGGGAAGGATAAGCGTCTTCCCGCCCGGTGAGTCCCACCAGCTCAATCAGCTCCGCCACCCGTGCGCGAATTTGCGCTTTCGGCGCGCCAGCGATTTGCATGGAAAAGGCAATGTTTTCCCGCACGGTGCGCGACCACAGCAAATTAAAGTGCTGAAACACCATGCTGATTTTCAGTCTGGCCTGGCGCAGCGCCTCGCCTTTTGCCGACGAGATCTCGTGACCGTTGATGGTCACACTGCCCGAGCTGGGTTTCTCCAGCCCGTTTAACAGACGGATTAGGGTACTTTTTCCCGCGCCGCTGTAGCCAATAATGCCGTAAATCTGCCCCTGTTCGATCGTTAAATCTACGCTGTCCACGGCGACCACTGGCGTCTTACCGTGGTCAAAAATCTTCGAAATATTCCTGAGTAGGATCATCTTATCTGGTTACCCGATGCTTCTTATGTGTTACGTAATTGTGATGCGAACGGCAGTTTAGCAGTATGGACGTCCATATGATAGTAATCAGCCTAAATTATCTTTTAAACAAACTGATTGATATTAGTTATAACAAAAAGCGCTATAGAGCAGCCTTAGCGGCTTCGCTGGCTATGAGAGAATTCGGCAAAGCATATGCGCGGCCTGAATAACGCCCTCCTGAGCCAGACGGCTGACAGCGCTGTAAAGCGCATTCTTCCGCTACAATTAGCCGTCTATCCATGCGCACCCCCGCACGGCTTTCCTTCCTGATGTCTAATCAGTTGTTTATATTACCTTTACGCATAAACCACAGAGAAAGATTCTTTATCAGCGTTTTTTTGCGCATCTACTATTCCGCCATGTTCTTAAATGCTGGTGGAATACCATGACCGTTTTTCATTCTGTGACCGATTTAATCGGCGATACGCCGCTGCTTCAGCTACATAAGCTGGACAGCGGACCGTGCGAACTGTTTTTAAAACTGGAAAACCAGAACCCCGGCGGGTCGATTAAAGACCGCGTCGCGCTGTCGATGATTGCGCAAGCTGAGAGAAAGGGTTTGCTCAAGCCCGGCGGGACGATTATTGAAGCAACCGCGGGCAATACCGGCCTCGGCCTGGCGCTGATCGCCGCGCAGAAAGGCTATTCACTGCTGCTGATCGTGCCGGATAAAATGAGCCGCGAAAAAATATTTCATCTGCGGGCGCTTGGCGCGCAGGTGTTACTCACCCGCTCGGACGTCGGAAAAGGTCATCCGGCTTACTATCAGGATTATGCCAGGCGGCTGGCGGATGAAACGCCCGGCGCGTTTTATATCGATCAGTTTAACAATGCCGCCAATCCGCTGGCCCACGCCACCACTACCGCGCCGGAACTGTATGAGCAGCTGGACGGACGTATTGACGCCATCGTGGTCGGCGTCGGTTCCGGCGGCACCCTTGGTGGATTGCAGGCATGGTTTGCTGAGCACTCTCCGCATACGGAGTTTGTTCTGGCCGATCCGGCAGGCTCTGTCCTTGCCGATCAGGTTGAAAACGGTCGTTATGATGACGCTGGCTCCTGGCTGGTCGAAGGCATCGGCGAGGATTTTATTCCTCCCCTCTCCCATCTCGACGGCGTAAAACAGGCGCTGCGGGTAACCGATAGCGAAGCGTTTACCGCCGCCCGTGAATTACTCAAAGTTGAAGGAATACTGGCAGGCTCCTCTACCGGCACGCTTCTCACCGCCGCACTGCGCTACTGCCGGGCGCAGTCCACGCCGAAGCGCGTCGTGACCTTCGCCTGCGATAGTGGCAATAAGTACCTGTCCAAAATGTTCAATGACGACTGGATGCGCCAGCAGGGGTTTATTTCCCGTCCGCAGGCTGGCGATCTCAGTGATTTTATCGCGCTGCGTCATGATGAAGGTGCCACCGTCACCGCTGCGCCGGACGATACTCTCTCCACCGTGCTGGCCCGCATGCGTCTGTACGATATCTCTCAGCTTCCGGTGCTGAACAACGATGAGGTGGTGGGGATTATTGATGAGTGGGATCTGATTAGCCACGTCAAAGGCGACAGCCAGCGTTTCGCCCTGCCGGTTAAAGACGCCATGACCCGCGAGGTAGAAATTATCGACCGCCGCGAGCCGGAAAGCGCCCTCAAATCCATTTTCGATCGCGGCCTGGTCGCGATTGTTGTCGATAACCATCGTTTTCTGGGCCTGGTGACCCGCAGCGATGTGTTAACTACCTGGCGTAACCGCCTGTCATAACAGGGAACTCCTATGAAAAACTTAGCCACTCTTAGCGTTCACAGCGGTGCGTTTAACGACCAGCACGGCGCGGTCATGCCGCCGATTTACGCCACCTCTACCTTTGCCCAGCCTGCACCGGGTCAGCACACCGGCTACGAATATTCACGCAGCGGCAATCCGACCCGCGATACACTGGAAGCGGCCATCGCCGAACTGGAAGGCGGCAGCCGCGGCTATGCGTTTGCCTCGGGGCTAGCCGGGATCGCCACCGTGCTCGAACTGCTTGATAAAGAGAGTCATATCGTGGCGGTAGACGACGTTTACGGCGGGACTTACCGCCTGATCGAGAACGTACGATGCCGCACCGCTGGTCTACAGGTGAGCTGGGTGAAACCAGACGATGTACAGGCGATTGAGGCGGCGATCCGCCCGGAAACCCGAATGCTCTGGGTAGAAACGCCGACCAACCCACTGCTGAAACTGGCCGACCTGGAGGCAATTGCCGCCATCGCCAGACGGCATCATCTGATTAGCGTGGCGGATAACACCTTTGCCTCACCGATACTGCAACGCCCGCTGGAGCAGGGTTTTGATATCGTCGTGCATTCAGCGACTAAATACCTCAACGGTCATTCCGATGTCGTGGCGGGGCTGGTCGTGGTGGGCGATAACCCCGAACTTGCGGAAAAGCTTGGCTACCTGCAAAACGCCATCGGCGGCGTGCTTGACCCGTTCAGCAGTTTCCTGACGTTGCGCGGTATTCGCACGCTGGCGCTACGTATTGAGCGTCACAGCAGTAACGCGCTGGCGCTGGCCCGCTGGCTGGAGCAGCAGCCGCAGGTGGAAAAAGTGTGGTATCCGGGGCTGGAATCGCATCCACATTTTGAACTGGCGCGCAGGCAGATGTCGCAGGCGGGCGGGATGATCTCCATCGTAGTGAAGGGCGATGACCAGCGTGCCACAACCATTATCCAGAAACTGAAACTGTTCACCCTGGCCGAGAGCCTGGGCGGTGTGGAAAGTCTGGTCAGCCAGCCCTTCAGCATGACCCACGCCTCCATTCCGCTGGCGCAGCGGCTGGCGAACGGCATTACGCCGCAGCTTATTCGTCTGTCGGTGGGTATTGAAGATCCGCAGGATTTAATTGATGACCTTCGTCAGGCATTGGCGAAGTAAAAACTCATTCAATTTACCTGGTCATAACATCGTTTTTACTTATAGTTTTTCTGACATAAATAAGAACTTTTTCTTCTTTGTGGTCGATGAAGCATTGTGGGAGCGTAGCGCTACAAAACTAAAACAGGGTACGCAGAGGAATCTATGGCACATCAATTACACACAATGAAAACACTGGCGCTGGCGCTGGGCCTGTTAACGCTGGGCTCCGCCGCTCATGCCGATCAGCTGGCGGATATCAAAGCCGCAGGCGTAGTAAAAGTGGCGACGTTTGACGCTAACCCGCCGTTTGGCTCGGTCGATCCAAAAAGTCACGACATCGTCGGCTACGATGTGGATTTCGCAAAAGCACTGGCTAAAGCGCTCGGCGTGAAGCTGGAACTGGTGGCGACCAATCCGGCGAACCGTATTCCGCTGCTGCAATCCGGTAAAGCGGATCTGATCGTCGCGGATATCACCATTACCCCGGAACGCGCGCAGGTGGTTGATTTCTCTACGCCTTACTTTGTCACCGGACAGCAGTTCCTGGTGCCGGCGAAATCCCCGGACAAACTGGATGAGTACAGCCGCGCCCGTATTGGCGCGGTAAAAGGCACCACCGGCGAGCAGGCGCTGCATCAGCGTTATCCGCAGGCTCGCGTGCTGGCCTATGACGATATTCCCCTGGCGCTGACCGCGCTGCGTAACGGTAATGTGCAGGCAATCACTCAGGACAGCACCATTCTTGCGGGCCTGCTGGCGGAAGCGCCGGACAAGGCGAAATTCAAGATCCTGCCGGATCTGCTGAGTAAAGAAGAGATCGGCGTTGGCGTGAAGAAAGGCGAGACGGCGCTGCTGAAAGCGGTGAATGACGAGCTGGTGAATCTGGAGAAAAACGGCCAGGCCGCCAAAATTTACGATACCTGGTTTGGTCCTTCCACCAAAACCCCACAGCCACGTTCATTTACTATCGAAGCAAAGTAATATGTTGTCAGGTTTACTCTCTCAATCCGCAGCAGGGTCTGCGGATTTTTCACGTCTGGAAAACGCCAGCGTTGAATTTCGCGACGTGGTGAAAGCGTTCGGCGATCACCGCGTATTAAACGGTATCAATTTAACGATTAACCCCGGCGAAGTGGTAGCGATCCTCGGCCCTTCCGGCTCCGGTAAATCCACGTTGATTCGCCTCATCAATCAGCTCGAATCCCTGAGCAGTGGCGATATACTGGTCGACAATAAATCGACCCGCCAGTTGCAGGGACGTGCGCTACGCCAGCTTCGCAGCCGGGTGGGATTTGTGTTCCAGCAGTTTAATCTGTATGCCCATCTTAACGCAGCGCAGAATATTGCCCTGGCGCTGGAAGCGGTGCACGGCTGGAAAAAAGCGGATGCTGAAAAGCGCGCGCTGGAACTGCTACATCAGGTTGGACTGACTGACAAAGCGCAGCATATGCCGTCACAGCTTTCCGGCGGCCAGCAGCAGCGCGTGGCGATTGCCCGCGCCCTTGCCTCCTCGCCGCAAATCATCCTGTTTGACGAGCCGACCTCAGCGCTGGATCCGGAAATGATCGGCGAAGTGCTGTACGTCATGAAAACTCTCGCGCACAGCGGCATCACGATGATCGTGGTGACCCACGAGATGCAGTTCGCCAGGGAAATCGCCGACCGGGTGGTGTTTATTGACGGCGGCGATATCTGCGAAGTGGCACCGCCTGCGGAATTCTTCACTCAGCCACGCCATCCGCGTGCGCAACGCTTTCTGCAAAAAGTGCTGGATCCGCTGCATCAGGAGCGTCCGGAGTGAATCAGCTACTGGACTGGCAGGGGGTGCTGACCGGGCAGCCCCTGCAATGGATTATTTCCGGTTTTCTGACCACCTTATGGGTCACGGTGGCGGGCATTCTGCTGGCAACCGTTCTGGCGGTGCTGTTTCTGGCGCTGCGTCTGGCGGGTGGGCGCGTCGGCAATGGGCTGGTGGCCGTCTGGGTCTCGTTATTTCGTAATACGCCGCTGCTGGTGCAACTGCTGTTCTGGTATTTCGCCGCCTGGAACCTGCTGCCGCTGGCTTTCCGCGACTTTATTAATGCCGATCATCGCTGGTCGATCCTGCCAGGCGATGTCTGGTGGCTGACGCCGGAGTTTATCTGTTCGGCATGGGGGCTGGGCGTGTTTACCTCCGCCTTCCTGATTGAAGAGATTGAATCCGGTCTGCGGGCGGTGGCGAGCGGACAGCGTGAGGCGGCGCTGGCGCAAGGATTCTCCACGTGGCGGCTTTTTCGGCTGATCCTGCTGCCTCAGGGGCTGGCAAACGCCTGGCAGCCCATCATCGGACAGTATCTCAATTTGATGAAGCTCTCGTCGCTGGCGAGCGGCATCGGCTTCGCCGAGCTGACCTATCAGGTGCGCCAGATCGAAAGTTATAACGCGCACGCGCTGGAAGCCTTTGCCGTTGGCACCGTGCTGTATCTGTTCACCGGTATCATCGCCGGGGCGATTCTGGTCCGTCTGGGTCCGAAGCACGCCCGCGTTGCGGCAAAAAGGAGGAATGCCTGATGCTGGCGAATATTACCGTTATTACCGATAACCTCGATTATCTGCTGTGGGGACGACTGGCTGACGGCGAGCCAGGCGGCGTGGTACTGACGCTGCTCATGGCGCTGGGTGCCGGGATCCTCGCCCTGCCCGGCGGCATTGTGCTGGCCTGCGCCGCGTGGCGCTATCCTGGATTCATACGGCGAATCCTGTTTTTGTGGGCTGAGCTTATTCGCGGCATTCCGCTGATTTTCGTTATTTTCTGGCTATGGTATTTGCTGCCGATGCTCACCGGCAGCGACCTGCCCGGCGCGGTCACCGTCACGCTGGCGCTGGCGTGGTTTACCGCCGCCTCGGTGATGCACTCGGTGCTGGCAGGGCTTCAGGCGCTGCCGGTCGGCCAGTATGAAGCCGCGCAAACGCAGGGTTTCAGCCCCGGACAGACGCTACGGCTTATTTTACTGCCGCAGGTGCTGCGCAACGTGCTGCCTTCGTTGGTCGGTATTTTTATCAGCCTGATGAAAGACACCTCGCTGGCGTTTATCGTTAACGTACCGGAACTCACCACCGTCGCCGGGCAGGTTAATAACCGGGTTCAGATCTACCCTACCGCCATTTTTATTTTCACTGGCGTGGTGTATTACCTGCTGTGTAGCGGCCTGGGCCTGTTGGCAAAACGCTGGCAGCGGCGCGATGTTCGCGCCTCGCTGGCGCGCGGGTAGCCGACACGTCCGGGAAAGAGACGAGGCGATGAGAATTTTCCGGACTTGCTACACACTGACATAAGGGCTCCTATACTTAAGGTACACACGTACCTAAGGAGCCTGACATGTTCGAGAAAGCAGAAAATAAAGTAAACGAAGCCGCGGGTAAAGCGCAGGAAGTTTTTGGTCGCGCGACTGACAACCACGATGACACCGTGAAAGGTGCCACCCGTAAATACGCATCGCAGGCAGGCTATGCGGTACGTGACGCAGCCGATACGGTTCGCGACCAGGTGTCTACTAATCCGCTGGGCGGTTTAGCCATCGCGGGTGCGGTCGGGATTGTGCTGGGTTTCCTGCTCGCCCGTAAATAATTTACGAGCGATATGATCTACAGGGACCGCCTCAGGGCGGTCCTTTTTTATGCCTGCGCGTCTCCATTTGCCCGGCGGCGCTGTGCTTGCGCGGGCCTACAGGTTATACGTAATGCATTGATATTAGGTGACTTTGTAGGCCGAGCAAGCGAAGCGTCACCCGGCAGGTTACCCGCGCTGGCAGGTTAACGGCCTTTTTGCCATCCTCCCGATAACGATGTCCATCAGAAAAAGGTTTTCCTGACGATAATCCGCTACAACCGTATTCAGATCTCGGTTTACAGGACACCTTATGGCGCAGCTTACGTTTGATCATCCGGATACGTTTGCCAACGGACAGTTTGTCATCACCCATATTCTCCAGCGCATGATCGATGATGCGCAGCCTGGCGATACCCTCGTTATTCCTGCCGGCCGCTTTTTAACCGGCGCGCTGTTTCTGAAGAGTGGCTTATCGCTTTATCTTGCGGAAGGCGCGGTATTGCTGGGCAGCGAAAATCTGGCCGACTATCCCCTGATTGAGACCCGGGTCGCCGGGATTGATATGGTCTGGCCTGCCGGGATCGTGAATGTTAATCACTGTCAGGATGTGCAGATCGGCGGTCCGGGGACTATTGATGGTCAGGGCGCGGTCTGGTGGCATCGCTTCTGGGGCGAAGATGAACAGGGCGGCATGCTGGCCGACTACAGTGCCCGCGGTCTGCGCTGGGTGGTGGATTACGACTGTCAGCGTCCGCGCAATATTGTGGTTTACCACAGCAAGAACATTACCCTGAATAATTTTACCAGCCGCGAGTCCGGTTTCTGGAATCTCCATCTTTGCTATTCGTCGCACGTTAACGTAACCGGCGTGCAGATTGCGAATTCCGCGGGTCCCAGCACCGACGGTATTGATATCGATGCCTGCGAACAGGTCCGCGTGGAAAAGTGCGTGGTCTCCTGTAACGATGACAATATCTGTATCAAAGCAGGCCGGGGTAAAGAGGCGGCGCAAAAGGCCATCAGCGCCAGGGATATTACTATCCGCCACTGCACGCTCAATAAAGGCTCCGGGATTACCATCGGCAGCGAAACCTCCGGCGGTATTGAACGGGTGACCATTGAACACAATCAGTTTAACGGCACTGGCGTCGGTTTTCGCATCAAATCGGCCCGCAATCGCGGCGGGTTTATCCGCGATATCGCGGTACGACATCTGACGCTCACCGACGTCACTTTTCCGGTCATGATCCAGCTCAACTGGTTCCCGCAGTACAGCTACGGCGAGAAAGGTAATCTGACCGATAAGCCGCCGCACTGGCAAAAACTGGCGGAGGGCGTTGACGGCGAGGCGGGCTTAACGCAGGTATCAAATGTGGCGCTAAGTGATATTACCGCCCGCCGTTCGGGCGATACGATTTTTTCACGTGCTTTTTTTATTGAAGGCTATCCTGAACGGCCCGTCGAGAAACTTCAGTTATCCTCTATCGCTATTGAGGCGACCGAGTTCGGTAAAATTTCAGGCGTGAGCAGGCTGTCATTTAATGATGTGCAGGTAAGCGCATCCGCGGCAACCTGCGATGACAACGATAGCTATGAGCGTTAGTTGGCCCCGCGCCGCCAGGCGCAGGGCCAGACGATCAGTGGTGCAGCATCTCATCAACCACCTGCTCGTTGGTCAACTGGAACGGGTAATACGTCGGCCAGTTATCCATCTCCTTAAGCAAGGCGTCCTGTGAGGTGTTGCCCATAAAGATATGGTAGTGAGCCGACTGGCGGGGCGCGATGATATGATCGCTGAACTGCACGTACTTCGGCGCTTTGCTGCTGGCGTCTTTACACTCGAATAAGTAGCGAACGCCCTTCTTGCCGGAGGTATAGGTCAGGATCTTATGTCCGGCGTAGTCGTACTTACAGGAGTCCACTTTGTCGCCGGTATGGAACTCCATTACCCCATTTTCAATGCCGATAGTCGCAACATCAGTGACGTATCCCTTACGGTAATACTCCTTAATGTCCTCGAAGGTTTTGCTTTTATCCTTTTCGGCTTTCTTTTTGAACACCGGGTCCAGATCGCCGCTGACCAGCAGCGGATAAACGGACTGCCATACGCCGTCCCAGTCCGACAGAGTGCGGTCCTTAACGTCCTTATCGTCAAAAACGCCTTCCGCCGCTTTCTGTTCCGCTTCCGTTAACGGTTTGCCATGTGAATGGTGCGCGTGAGACAGCGCCTGTCCGCTAACCAGCAGCGCGCCCAGTGCCATCGCCAGAGTTTTGTAATTAACCGCCAAAATAGTACCCTCAATGTGATGTTGATATTTATTGTTACAATATAACATAACAAATTATGACGCAATGATAGTCTTCCTGCATGCGTTACGTGGCGCTGGAGGTTAGTGCTTCACTATGTGAAGCACTTTGCGCCAGCAATCTTTGATAAGCCTCACGCAACCTGCCACTGCACTCGCCAGCCTGCCTGCAATCCCTACACTCAGCGTACTGACAACAACAACATCACACCGACAGCTACCCTGCTTAACCTCAGGAGGTTACATGGAACAAACAGGTATTCACTACGCCGGAGACGATGCTGCCGGACAGCAGAAAATGCCGGCCAGACGCACCGCCAAAATAATGCTGTCGGCGGGCGTCGGCCATTTTATCGAGTGGTTTGATTTCGGGCTTTACGGCACGCTGGCCGCGATTATCGCCAGCAACTTTTTCGTCAGTAGCGACCCGGCTGTCGCGCTGCTGAAATCCTTCGCCGTATTTGGCTCAGGCTTTCTGATGCGTCCGCTGGGCGGGCTGTTCTTCGGTTCGATGGGTGACCGCCTCGGACGACGCAAAGTACTGGTGACGGTTATCGTCATTACCTCGATTTCCACCTTCGTGATGGGGATCCTGCCGACCTGGCAGCAGGCGGGGATCCTCGCTCCCATTCTGCTGGTGCTGACTCGTCTGGTACAGGGTTTTGCCGCAGGCGGCGAAAGCTCGGGCGTCATTACTTATCTGGCGGAAAGCGCGCCGCCGCACCGCCGGGCAACGCTCACCTGCTGGAGCGAAAACTTCAGCTTTATGGCCTTCGTTTGCGGTTCCGGACTGGTACTTTTCCTGACGCATATGCTGGGCGAGGCGGCGATGAATGACTGGGGCTGGCGCATACCGTTCCTGCTGGCGGCACCGCTGGGCCTCGGCGGGCTGTATATGCGGCGCAATATGGAAGACTCCGCCGAGTTTCATAAACTGAAAGCCAGCGGCAAACTGGAAAAATCGCCGCTGCGTAAAACCCTGTCCACCTCCATGCGCGCACTGCTGTTCTGTACCGGCTTTGTGGTGGTCAAAGCGGTGAGTAGCTGGGTGCTGCAATCCTTTATGCCGGGCTATCTGTCTACGCACCTGCACTACAGCCGCACCGACTCCTATCTTATTACCACGCTGGGACTGTTAAGCGTGGCAGTCTGTATGCCGCTCACCGGCTATCTTTCCGACCGCTGGGGACGACGCCCGCTGATGCTCATGGGCTGTGGGGGATTCATTCTCCTGACCTATCCGGCGATGCTGGTGATGAGCCAGGGCTCGGTGACGAATGCCATTGCCGCCATGAGCATGCTCGGCATCTTTGTCGCCATGTTTAACGGCGGCTGCGGCGCGGCAATGGTGGAGTTGTTCCCCACTGCGATTCGCTACGGCAGTATTGCCATCGCCTATAACCTGACCGTTGCGCTGTTTGGCGGCGTCACGCCGCTGGCTTCGGCAAGTCTGATTTCCTGGACCGGCGACCCGCTCTCTCCCGCGTGGTACGTGATGATCACCGCGCTTATCTCTTTTATCGCCGTGTGGTTCGCCAAAGAAACCGCCGGCAAGATCCTCGATTAACGTGACCTGGAGTCGTTATGAAAATCAGCCAAGTTGAATGCTTTCCCCTCAGGATCACGCCGCAACAGGCGTATCTGGGCGGCAGCGTCAGTGAAGAGCAGGCGGATTACTACTACCGCCCCGAGTATCGCTGCGTCTATTCACGCAAAATGGAAACCTGCCTGGTAAAAATCACTGCCGACGATGGACATGTTGGCTGGGGCGAAGCGCTGGCCCCGGTGGTGCCGCAGGTGATTGCCGAACTGATTACCCACTTATTCGCCCCACTGCTGACCGGGCAGTCGCCCTTCGCCAGCGCGGTCCTGAATTCACAAATGTATGACGCGATGCGCGATCGTGGGCATATCACCGGCTATCACATTGATGCGCTCGCGGCGGTGGATATCGCGCTTTGGGATCTGAAAGGCAACATTCTCGGCCTGCCCGTTTATCAACTGCTTGGCGGCGCGTACCGGGACACGATCCCCTGTTACGTTTCAGGACTGCCGGAACCCGATCTTGCGGCGCGTTGCGCGCTGGCAAAACGCTGGCAGGAAAAAGGCTTTACCGCAGTAAAACTCGCGCTGGGCTACGGCGTGAAAGAAGACGTTGAGAATGTCCGTGCCATCCGGGAGACGCTGGGCGAAGACGCACAGATTTTTCTCGACGCCCACTGGAACTACAGCGTCGCGCAGGCGGCAGAACTGGCGAACGCGCTGCATCCGCTGGGGCTGGGTTTTCTCGAAGCGCCGCTACTGCCGGAGGATATCGCCGGACACCGCGAGCTGCGCGCGAAAAGCCCGATTCCTGTGGCTCTGGGCGAGACGGAACGTACCCGCTACCAGTTTAAGCCGTTTATTGAGCAGCGCGCCGCCGACATTCTCCAGCCGGACGTGGGCCGTACCGGCATCAGCGAAATCATGCATATCGCCGCGCTGGCGGAAACGTGGAATTTGCAGGTTGCACCGCATCTCAGCGTCGGGCTGGGTCCATGCATCGCGGCTTCCATCCATGTGGCGGCGGCGATCCCGAATCTTTTTATGCTGGAGTATCAGCCGCCTGTCTTCGCCATTGCTAACCAGTTGCTTAACACGCCGCTGATCTGCGAACAGGGGCATTATCAACTCCCGCAGACAGCCGGGCTGGGTATTGAAATCAATGAAGATCGCGTTCGCGAATCGGTAATGGGGGCTACATGTTAAAAGGTAATGTGCCAATCCTGGCAACGGCGTTTGATGAAAATGGCGAGGTGGATTTCGCTTCCATTGAGAAGCTGGTGAGATTTTTGCTCGATCAGGGCGTGGACGGGCTGGCGCTGTTCGGCAATGCTTCCGAGGGCTACGCGCTCACCGGCGGTGAAAAAGAGGCGCTGTTTGCCTGCGTGAAGCGGCTGACGGGCGATCTGCCGCTGGTAGCCGCTGCGGGCGGTGCCTCTGCCGCGGTGGCAATCGAGGATATTCAGCGCGTCCAGCGCTGGGGCGCGCAGGTGGCGATGGTCAACCCGCCGTCGGTGGTCAAACCCGGCCCGGACGAGATTTACCATTTCTGGCGCGATATCTGCCATGCCTGCGACATCGACATTATGATCCAGGATGCGCCGCTGATGACCGGCGTTACGCTGCCGGTCCCGACGCTGGTTAAGCTGTGCCAGGATTTTCTGACCATCAAATATATCAAAGTGGAGCAGCCTCCCACCACGCTAAAAATCACCGCGCTGAAGACGGCGCTGGGCGACAGCATCGGTCTGTTTGGCGGGCTAAACGCCGGTTTTCTCTATGAAGAACTGCGCCGGGGGATTATTGGCACCATGCCCGCCTGCGAATTTCCCGATGTGATCAATGCCATTCTTCAGGCCTGGCAGCGGGATCGCCGCGAAGCGCAGGCGCTGTTCTATCGCTACCTGCCTTTCCTGCGCTATGGCGTTCAGCCTGGCATCGGCGTAGCGGTGCATAAAACGGTGCTGCATCAGGCCGGGATTTTCGCCACCGATGTGGTGCGCGAACCGGCAAAACGCATTGATGACGTCACGCGGGAAGAGTTGCGCGATCTGACCGATGCGCTGTCGCTGGCAGCACTGGGGGCCAGTCGATGAACTATATTGCCGTTGACTGGGGCACCAGCAATTTTCGTGCGATGAGCGTGCGCAATGGCGACGTCATTCGCACCGTGCAGGATACCTGCGGCGTTGGCAAATGCCAGCGCGAGGCGCTTCCGGCTATTCTGCGTGAGCAACTGCTTCGGCTGGGCGATGCGTGGGACGAACGCCTGCCGGTACTGTTATGCGGGATGATCGGCAGCAATATCGGCATTGCCGACGCGGGCTATATGGAACTGCCGCTCAGCTTCTCTGATTTAACGGGCAAAGGGCGGGCGCTGCCGGGCATATTGTCCAACCCGCTGACCCTGCGTCCCGGTATCTGCGATCGCCGGGTTAACGAGATTTGCCGGGGCGAAGAGATGCAGCTGGCCGGCGCGCTGACCCTGAGCGATAGCACAACCTTTGCTGCCGTCGGTACTCACAGCAAATGGATGACGGTGGATCGTCAGCAGCAACGCGTCGAAAGCCTGCAAACGCTGATGACCGGAGAGCTTTATCATCTGGTGCTCAATCACTCGGTGGTTGGTAAAGGGCTGCCCGCACAAATCGCGTCGCCCGAGGCGTTTCTCGACGGGGTGGCAACGGCGCAGTCCATTGAACGCCATGAGAAGGCGCTGGTCAGCGAGCTGTTCCGCTGTCGCGGTCGCTATATTCTTGGAGAGCTGGACCCGGCGGCGGCGGGCGCATGGCTGTCCGGGCTGCTGATTGCTCATGAAATACTTCAGGGGCATCCGGGGGACGCGCCGGTTTGTTTTATCGGCAGCCGTGAACTGCTTGTCCATTACCGGAAAGCCAGCGATGCGCTGGGGCTTCCCTGCTCTACCCTTGAGGCTGAAACGGCGCTCATTGCCGGACTGAATGAGGTCTTCCGTCATGATAGTTGCTAAGCAGATCGTTGCCATTTTGCGCGGCATAACGCCGCAGGAGAGCGTAGAGCAGGTCGCGTGCCTGTTGGATCATGGCATCAAGACGGTAGAAATCACCACCAATTCGCCCGACTGGGCGATCAGCCTGAAACGTGTGCGTTCAGCCTTCGGTGACCGCGTGCAACCTGGCGCGGGAACCGTGTTAACGCCCGACCATGTTGAAACCTGCGCAGAGGCGGGCGCGGAATTTATTCTGACGCCGAATCTCGACTCGCGCGTGGTGGAAGCCGCAAAACGCCACGGCCTGCGCATTTGCGCGGGTGTGTTTACCGCCAGCGAAATTTTCACCGCCTGCGAACTTGGCGTGGAGGTACTGAAGATATTTCCTGCCGCCGCGCTACCGTTGAATTATCCGCAGTTAATCAAAGGCCCGCTCTCTTCCGCCGTTATTTTCTCCGCGGTGGGCGGCGTGGATGTTGATAACGCAGCGGAATATCTGCGTTATTACGACAGCGTGGGCATTGGCTCATCCCTTTATCGCCCCGGCCAGCCCGTTTCACTCACCACCGAACGCTGTCAGATATTACTGAACGCCGGGGAATGACTCTCCGCTAATTTTTCGCGCCGCCGAGACTAAAAACTGGCGCAGGCTCTCAATATTTAATCGATCGCCCTGAATGTTCGACAGCGCGATCGCCGCCTGCATACCGGGAATAATACAGGCCAGACGGTAATCATCGGGTCCGTAAGCTTTGCCAAACACCTGATGATGTCTGGCCTCTTCAATGTCTTTTTTCAGCAGGTGATAATCATGAATGCCGAGGCGATCGATAATTTCTTCATCGCTCATGGTCGCCAGCAATTTAATCCCAATCACTGAATCGCGTACCGGAAACGATTCATAATTACCGATCGCACGGGCAATGCTTTTCCCGCCGCGGGTATGCAGTAAATAGACCACGTCCTTGCCGCTCAGCACGCCAATAACGATGGAGACCGAATGGCTTCCGGTCTCCTCCAGCATATCCAGTACCGCCGTATAAAACGCCGAGTTGTGAATCGCGCTGGCGGAGAGGCGGTGGATCCCCATGCCGAGACTGTATTTTCGTTTAGCGTTTTGCTGCACCATCTCCAGCACCAGCAATGTTTGCATCAGCCGTGTTACTTTTGCCGAATCCAGATCCAGCATACGGCCGATTTCACGAATGCCGAACGGTCGGGAGCCGGTAGCGAGCAGATTCAGACAACGGAAGGCATCGTAAACGGTGCTGTTCATGTTACTCGCCAGTTAAGAGAGAAAGGCGTATTTTGACGTAATTATGACCGGACAGGCCAGCATATTTACCCATCTCCACCAGAGATAAATCACGCTTTTTGCAAAGACAGCTACTATTACGCAAGCCGCTGAAACGCGCTTTACAGGTCTTAAGAGGAATGCCGATGCTTGTGCTGTGGAACACCCTGATCGTTCTGGCAACTGTCGCCGCGATGGAAATCATCGCTACGCTGGCGCATAAGTACATCATGCACAGCTGGGGATGGGGATGGCACCTCTCCCATCATGAGCCGCGTACCGGCTGGTTTGAGGTCAACGATCTTTATGCTGTGGTTTTTGCAGCACTGGCAATTGCGTTGATTGCCGTGGGGACCGCAGGCGTCTGGCCGCTGCAATGGATTGGCGCGGGTATGACGCTGTACGGCGCGCTCTACTTTATGGTCCACGATGGACTGGTGCACCAGCGCTGGCCGTTTCGCTATGTGCCGCGCCGGGGCTATCTGAAACGATTGTATATGGCGCACCGTCTGCATCATGCGGTGCGCGGTAAAGAAGGCTGCGTTTCATTCGGTTTTCTTTATGCACCGCCGGTGGAAAAATTACAGGCGACGCTGCGCAGCCGCAAGCAGGAAGCGCACCGTGAGACGCTTAACGCACGGGACGCTGCCACAGCCCGGACGGACGCGGCAGAGGAGAAGACACACGAGAGCGGAGTGCCATAGATGCCCCTTTCAGCAGCAGCGCCAGCTTCTCCGATCGTGATGTGCCCTGCCGTGTATCCCAGGCGCGTGCGCCCGCCGCGCTCACTTTAATGCCAATTTCACGGTAGACGCCATGCGCTGAGGCAATCGCCCATGCAGAGCGCAACGGTAGCCCGGAAAGCCCCGCCCGCGCAGAGTCATAGTACGGCTCGGCTTCCGTCACCAGCCGCTGCGCCAGCCGGGCGAGTTTTTCCCGCTGTAGCGGATCGCTGACGTGCGTAAGCGCTATATTCTCAGCCGCCAGCCACTCTGCGGGAAGATAACAGCGTCCGGCCTCAGCATCTTCCACAATATCACGGGCAATATTGGTTAACTGAAACGCCAGCCCTAAGTCACAGGCCCGGTCCAGCACCGCCTCATCACGTACTCCCATAATGCGCGCCATCATCAGACCGACCACCCCCGCGACGTGGTAACAGTAGCGCAGAGTGTCTGCGAAGGTCTCATAACGGGTTTCACGCACGTCCATCGCAAAACCGTCCAGATGATCGAACGCCAGCTGTGGGGGAAGCGCGTGCCGCGTCGCCACCTCCTGGAGAGCCGCAAAAGCAGGTTCTTGCACCGGCGCGCCGGAAAACGCGCGCTGTGTCTGCGTTTCCAGCATCAGCAGGCGCTGTGACGCAGTGGCATCGCTCTGCGATCGGGAGGGAAATCCCAGAGCCTGACCATCAATCACATCATCACAATGACGGCACCACGCATACAGCATCAGCGCGCTACGCCGGGTCGTCGCATCAAAGAGCTTCGCGGCGGTGGCGAAGCTTTTCGAGCCTGCCGCCATGGTATCAGTCGCGTGATCCATCAGGGTACTGTTGCTCATAAAAGCGCCTCCAGCATTAACCCGGCGGTCGCTTTCGCTGAGCCAATCACACCGGGGATCCCTGCGCCAGGATGCGTTCCTGCGCCGACAAGGTAAAGGTTTGGAATGTGGCTGTCGCGGTTATGCGGCCGGAACCAGGCGCTCTGTTGCAGGATCGGCTCAATGGAGAATGCCGATCCCAGATGCGCGCCTAGCTGGTCGCGAAAATCAAACGGCGTAAACATACGGTGCGTGACCAGCTGCTCGCGCAGGCCGGGCATATAATGCTGCTCAAGATAGGCAAAAATACGGTCGCGCAGACGTGGCCCTTCGACCGTCCAGTCCAGATCGGCCGTACCTAAATGCGGCACCGGAGCCAGCACGTAATAACTGCCGCAACCCGGCGGCGCGAGGGACGGATCGGTGACGCACGGCGCGTGCAGATAAAGCGAAAAATCCTCCGCCAGCGTGGCTTTAGTAAAAATATCGTTAATCAGTTCTTTATAGCGCGGGCCAAAACACACGGTGTGGTGGGCTAACTGGCTGTGGTGATGATTCAGACCAAAATAAAGTACAAACAGCGAGTTGCTCATCCGTTTGCGCTTCAGGGAAGCCGCGCGCTTCGCGCCCACAGGATGATGGCCCAGTAATGTTTCATAGGTATGCACTACATCCGCGTTTGACGCCACGGCGGTGGCTTCAATGCGTCGGCCATCTTTTAACTGAACGGCCTTGATGCGCGAATCTTCCACTTCCATTCCACTGACCTGGGCATTCAGTTCCAGGGTGCCGCCTAAATCCTGAAAAAGTTTCACCAGCCCCTGCACCAGCGCTCCGGTGCCGCCGCGAGCAAACCAGACGCCCCATTCCCGCTCCAGCGCGTGAATAAGTGAATAGATAGAGGAGGTAGCAAACGGATTGCCGCCGACCAACAGCGTATGAAATGAGAAGGCCTGCCGCAGTTGCTCATTCTGAATAAATGTCGACACCATACTGTACACGCTGCGCCAGGCCTGCAGCTTCGCCAGTTTGGGGCCAGCGCGTAGCATATCGCGGAAGGATAAAAACGGTACGGTGCCGAGTTTCAGATAGCCTTCTTCAAACACAGCCTGCGAATAGGCGTGAAAACGCCGGTAGCCGTCGACATCCTGCGGATTAAAACGTCTAATCTGTGCTTCCAGCCTCTCCTGATGGTTATCATAATCAAAAACCTCCCCCGTCTCCCAGCACAGACGGTAAAACGGCGTTACCGGCAGCAGATCCACATACTCTTCCATTCGCTTCCCGCTGAGCGTAAAAAGCGCTTCAATTGCCCCAGGATCGGTGATCACCGTTGGTCCGGCGTCAAAGGTAAACCCCTGATCCTGATAGACGTAGGCGCGTCCACCCGGCTTATCGCGCTGCTCAAGCAATACCACGGGAATACCATTGGCCTGAAGACGAATGGCTAAGGCGAGGCCGCCGAAACCTGCGCCGATGACTACTGTTTTACTCATTATGGAAAGCTCGCAGCCGGGAAGAAGAGTTGAGCGCGGCCCGCAGGGCTTCCCCCACCGGTACCGGTGGTTTCCCCATCAGGATCCGCGCCATATCGGTCAGCCTGAGCTGACCGGCGTAAAAGCGGGCAATTAGCCCATCATTTAAACCGTAAAAACGCTGCATGACCTGCCACCGCCGATCGGGACGTCCGGCAAGGAACAACATGCGGTTAAGCAAGCGGAAAAAACGCTGTTTGCGCCACTGGTGAAGCGCCGTCTGCTGGATCAGATGAAACAATGCCGCGGAAGAGAGATCCTGTTGTCGGCTAATGGCTTGCGCAAGCTGAACCGCCTGCGGCAGAGAGTAGCCGGTCGTCGCATGAAAAAGCCCGGCCCGCAGGCCGCTACAGGGCTGATCATGCACCTCATTCCAGAAGGCGCGGGCATTGCCAGCGAGCGTAATCGGTAAACTGCCCTGTTCTTCACGTACTAGCCGATCCAGCATCCAGCCCTGCTGCTGTGCGTATTCCGCGATATGCTGACGCAGTACCGTGTTATCGAGAGTGGCGCGATCGATGTAATGGGTATCTTCGATTAACAGCTCGGTGGGCGACAGGGGCAGCGTATAGACAAATCGATATCCGCCGCGCTGATCGACCGTGGCATCCATCAAAATGGGCCGCGTCAGGCCGTGCGGTTGACGGAGCCGCCACTGCTGGCCTAAAAAAGCCTGACGGCCGGCGATCAGATGCGCGCTGGGGCGGTAACCACGTCCGTCAATCACTGCCGTTGCCGTCAGCGTCCGCCCGTCGTCAAGCGTGACCGCCTCCGGCGTCACGCGGGTGGCAGAAACCCCGGTCAGCAGGCCATCGCCCATCGCCTGCGTGATAACCGCCGCAAAGCGTTCTGAGGTTACGCTAAAATAGTCGCCGGGGAGCGTACGGTGGCGTGTCGGGAAACGGACGTTATAACCGGACCAGCGGTACGCTACCAGCGGGGCCAGCCAGCGATGCTGTTCGGCTGAGAGATCGTCCTGATGAAACGACCAGGTGTGATTGCCGCCGGGCCGCGCGCCAGCCTCCAGCATTAATATCCGCAATTCCGGGCGCTGCTGCCGCAGCCGCAACGCAATAAGCCCATTTGCCAGACCGCCGCCGACGAAAATCAGATCCCAGTGCTGCTGCATTGTGCCCTCCCTGCCAGCACCGGGCGACGGGTAGTTAATGCCTGTTCGACGATCTGTGCAGCAAGCGTGGCACCTCCCGCCTGCCTGAGCGCGGGTTGCAATGCCGTCAGACGCTGCCGGTAGCACGGATTATTCAGCAGTTCATCAAGATGCGCAGATAGCGTATGCCGGCTGGCATAGCGTGATGCCCGACGGCCGATACCGCTGTAGACCACGCGCGCTGCCACGCCAGGCTGATCGAATCCCAGCGGAATAGCCAGCACCGGCGTCGCGCTGGCTATCGCATCCATCACGGTATTCAGTCCGGCGTGGGTGATCACAACCTGCGCCTGTCGCAAGATCGCTGGCTGATCGACAAAGTCGACGGTCCTGGCACCGATATCATTCAGCCGCGTCGTCTGCGCCAGCGTTAATCCCCCACAATGGGCAATCAGCAGCCGCACATCAGCCTGACGGCAGGCGCGTGCAATGGTACGAAATAAACGGTAGCGATGGCCCTGAAGCGTTCCCAGCGACGCAAATACCAACGGCTTTCCGCTCTGCATATCGGCGGGCGTGAACGGCGCACGTTGAGCAGAACGCAGCGGCCCCACCGCATGAAAGCAGGCGGGCAGCCGGCGCGGGAAATCAAAACCGGGAATGATCTGACCGATCTGCGCCAGCGATGAGAGGCAGTCGTGCAACCCACGACGTTCGCCGAGGCCAAACGCGCGGGCGTAACGCGTGATAACGTTATTCTGTCGCTGCATCAACAGGTCATAAACCCCGGTACTGGAGCGAAAGATCTTTTTGCTGCGCGCATCGGTGGCATAGAGAAACGGCATTACCGCCAACGGGATAGTCGCATCGCGATTGACCGGCAGCGCGCAGGCCACCGACACAAACGGCAGGCCCAACATCTCAGCGACCAGCCCGCCTGAGGGTTCCATCTGATCAACAATCACGCCGTCGATGCCATTTTTTTCCAGCGCGCCAGGCAGTTCCCGGCACAGCATGTCAGTGGTGTGCGCCAGATTATCAATCATGCGGAAAATGCCCGTCCCCGAAGGCCGCGCGGCAAGCGCCAGCGTTCGTGCCAGACTGCCGGGCGGATGGCTACGTTCGCCCACGGCACAAAACGCGATCCGCTCATCGCGGAGTAAAGTGCAGGCTTCCGCCTGCTGAATAAAGGTAATCCGATGCCCGCGCGCCATAAGCTGCTGGGCCAGCGCTTCCTGCGCGCGTACATGGCTATAAAATGGAGGGGTAATGACCGCAAAGTGGCCCATTACACACGCACCAGCGTTGCCTGGCGAAGCTGATCGAGGCTGGCGCTACCGGTGCAAAAACAGGCGATACGTAATTGATTTAGGATAATCTGAAAATGGTCCACCACCGCCTGCGCAGAAGAGGTTGCGCTTCCCAGAACGCCTGCTGCCTGGCTTACGATGCTTGCCCCTAACCGTAATGCTTTGGCCACATCGATACCGTCCACGATGCCTCCGGAAGCGATCAACTGCGCCTGCGGTAAGGCCTGATGTAGATCGTGTAGCGCCTGTGCAGTGGGAATACCCCAGTCGGCAAACGCCATTGCCACAGTACGCCCGTGAGCCGTCGTTGCTCGCTCTCCCTCTACGGCTGCCCAGCTGGTGCCGCCAGCACCAGCCACATCCAGCATGGCGATGCCTGTTTCCAGTAAACGACGCGCGACGTCAACGGATAACCCGGCCCCGACCTCTTTAACGATCACCGGAACCGGCAAGGCTTTTACCGTCTCTTCAATGGCGTTGAGTACGCCGCGCCAGTCGCGATCGCCGTTGCGTTGCAGGGCTTCCTGTAAGGGATTGAGGTGAATGATCAGCGCATCAGCATCAATCATTTCCACCGCCCGGCGAGCGTAATCCTGACCTTTCCGGGAGGCAATTTGCGCTGCGCCCAGGTTGGCCAGCAGAACGATGTCGGGCGCAAACTGGCGCAGTTCACGCGTCAGGCCGCTGTTCACATCGCTCTCCAGCGCAACGCGCTGCGATCCTACGCCCATTGCCAGTCCCAGGGCTTGTGCCGCCTGTGCCAGATGACGATTAATTTCCGCTGCGCGGCTGGCACCTCCGGTCATCGAACCAATGAGCAATGGCGCATTGAGGGTTTTACCAAACAGCGAGGTCCGCAGATCAATATCATCCAGGTTCAGTTCAGGCAGCGCACAATGGTCAAAACGCCACTGTTCGAACCCCGTTGTGCACTTTTTCACAGTCGCCGTCGGATGTAACACGATATCCAGATGGTCGTTTTTACGTTGAATCAGATCCTTCATCAGCACTCCGGTAAAGACCAGTCCAGACCAAACATCGCTTTTTGTTTATCAAACCAGGCCCGCATAAAACGCCTTGTCGAAGTGCCTTTGTCACAGGCGCTTGCCAGATGCTCGTCGGCACTACGCAGATGTTCGCGCAACTGCTGATGCACGGCCTCCGCGCCCAGCATTTCAACCAGCGTGGATTTACCGTTATCCTGATTGATATCTTTTCCGGTGCCGCTTACTCCATCGGTTAAATCGTCCATCAATTGAAAAACCAGCCCCAGATCCTGCGCAAAACAGCGCAGGCGCTGACGCGCCTGTACAGGCGCATCGGCAACAATCGCCGCCATTTGCAGCGTGGCATCGAATAAACGGCTGGTTTTAAGATCGTTCGTCAGGAGGATCGCTTCAGCGCTGCGCGCCTGTTTGCCTTCAACGAGATCGCGATACTGGCCCTGAACCAGCCCCTGCATACCCACCGCCGAGGAAAGCTCAGTGACCGCCTGCGTTTTGACGCCGGGCGGCAGCGCGTTCGCCTCAGCCACCACGCCGAACGCGCGGCTGAGCAGCCCGATTGCCGCGAGGATGGCGACGCTTTCGCCATACTGGCGATGAATCGTCGGCATGCCGCGCCGCTGCATGGCATTGTCCATGCACGGGATATCATCCAGCATCAGTGAGGCGGCGTGGATCATTTCCACCGCACAGGCCAGATCGAGAAGCCCGGGCTTTTCAACGTGACACCCTAAGTCTTGCGCCGTTAACAGCAATAACAGCGGACGTATGCGTTTTCCCGCTGCCAGCGTCCCTCCCCGCATCGCTTCACAGACCAGATCCTGCTGGTTGCCGACAGGTAATAACTGTTCAAGGCGTTGTTGCAGCGCAACGCGCAACGCCTGCATTTCATCTTCGTCATTTACATTCATTTTTACGGCTACTTACTTGTCGACAGGTTGCCTGGAGGACACGTTGAGCGCATCACAGCCGTCTTGCCTGCTGTACTGGCCTGTTTAACGTTCTGTTCAAAGCCGCGTGAGCGCGTACTCTGCTTTCCAGAGGGTGTTTGCAAAGCGTAGCGTAACATCGTGGAATTTTCTTTTTGCAAAGCGCGCCACTCTCATTATTTACATATAAATAACATTTGCGGGTAAAAAGCGGGCGGCATGCGGCATGACAGGCGTGGCGATAACAGATGTTGCCTACCACCAGGCAGGCAATGACAAAGTAAAGCAGGTTAGCTTCCTTCATCAACAGATGCACCGTGCCGAGCGCATGCTTCTGAAAGACGCAGAAGTAAACCAGAATAAACGGTAGCATCAGGCATGGTTACTGCGGTATTCGCGCTGTTTAGCTATCCTTTTTTCGCCAGCCATATCGTATGTCCGGCGCAGTGTGGATCTTCTTTAACCATCTCAATCACCGTAAAACCCTGCTCACGCCAGCAATGGTCGGGAAAACGACTTCGGGCACGGTTAAGCATCGCGGCGGCACCATCAATCCCGGTGAGCAAAAAGCCCTGCTGAATAAAATATTCTGCAATGGGCTGACCATTGCCGCATCCGATATCGAGGATATGCCCTGCGCCCTCCATTGTCGCTATAAACTTATCCAGCCAGCTTTTTTCGAACAGCGCACATGAGCGCTGGCTTGCGAAGGCGTCAGCATGGCGCTGGTAGAGAGAAAGAATATTTTTAGCCGCTTGACGCATTTTCGTCTTCTGTAAGGGAATGCTGATTTCCGTAGTCTACATTAGCTCACCGTCATTTTTTTAAAAAGCCAGTAACAATGGTGGTGATTAAGCTACTATTTTGCGCATAACGCGGCTTGACGAATTGAACGTAGCGGTTTTTATCTGTATCCCAGCGTAAAGTCAGTTAGCACGCTTGTAGTATCATCCACGATAAAACAGACGAACCGGCAGCACAAAAAATTCGCGTTATCCAATCTTACGAACGTCAGCTATAACTCATCAGGTCAGGAAGACTTATACAAAATTTTTCATCTGCATTATCTGGCGAAGTTGTGATGTCGCTGTCGCCAGAGCTTTTGATAGCCATCCTTCCTGCTGGTTTTTCCCCCGATGCAGCGCTATTCGCATAAGGCGGTAAAATCTCCCCGACAAATCTCTTTTATTTATCAATTAATAACAGGGTACCGTAACTTCCGGAAGGCACAGAATGAAGGGTTCCTGCCGGAATCAGGTAAAATTCACCGCTTTTCAACGTGACTGAGTGGTCATCAACTCGTAATACTAACTCACCATCAATAACGACCAGAAGCTCATCGTATTCCGCATGTGATTCTTCAGGTATCCCCTCGCCTCCCATTTTGATGAGTTTTATCGCAGCGTTCCCAACCCGGCCTATCAGGACGGACTTCCAGAACTCTGGTAACGCCGAAGCGATGGTAGTTAATGCCCCTGTTTTCATCCCTTTTTTCCTTCAATAATGAAAACTCCATTCATAATGTATTTTTTAGCGGGCGCAAAACCGTAAATAGAATAAGCAATGCTGATTTTATGGGGTGCTGGCTGGGGTGGCAGATCCCTGGGATATATATACTGTAAGTATGATAAATATCGATATGGAGGTTTCCGGACTAATATGCTTGTCGTTATTCCATACTAAGTACGCACGCCACCAGGCACGAGAGAAGGAAAATCAGAAAACTTTATGGAAGGATGTTTTATAACTTATTGATTTAACTGGTGCCGATAAGAGGAGTCGAACCTCCGACCTTCGCATTACGAATGCGCTGCTCTACCAACTGAGCTATATCGGCCCTGAGAAGGGAGTAACTTACCAGCGGTAAATCACGGGGAAGAAGGTTAAAACTAACCGGGCGATGCGTCAATGGTCTTATGAATCAACCGACTATTTTTGCATCACCCGGCCGTATTTAAGCACGAATAGTATCGTCGCCGTAGCCGATCCACTTATAGGTGGTCAGGGCTTCGAGTCCCATCGGGCCGCGCGCGTGCAGTTTTTGCGTGCTGACCGCCACTTCTGCGCCGAGACCAAACTGGCCGCCGTCGGTGAAACGGGTGGAGGCGTTAACGTAAACGGCGGAAGAATCCACCTCGTTAATGAAACGTGCGGCATTACGCAGCGTGCGCGTCAGGATAGCGTCGGAGTGCTGCGTGCCGTGCTGACGGATATGGTCAATGGCGTCATCCAGATCCGCAACGATTTTGACGCTTAAATCCAGCGACAAATACTCGTTGTCATACTCGTCTGCTTTGACCGCAACAACCTGCGCCGGCCCCGCTTGTAACGCTTCCAGCGCGTTAGCGTCGGCGTGCAGCGTAACGCCACGTTCCGCCATCCGCTCGCTCAGCGCAGGCAGAAAACGCCCGGCGATCCCCTGATGCACCAGCAGCGTCTCTACCGTGTTGCAGGTACTCGGGCGCTGGGTTTTTGCATTCACAAGGATGTCGAGGGCTGGCGCGATTTCTGCGGAATCATCGACGAAAATATGGCAGACGCCAATCCCGCCGGTGATTACCGGGATCGTCGACTGCTCGCGGCACAGCTTGTGTAGCCCTGCCCCGCCGCGCGGGATCAGCATATCGATGTACTTGTCCATGCGCAGCAGTTCGCTGACCAGCGCGCGATCCGGGCTTTCAATCGCCTGCACCGCGCCTGCGGGCAGGCCGCACTCTTCCAGCGCCTGCTGGATCACTTTTACTGTTGCGGCATTAGTGCGCCAGGTCTCTTTCCCGCCGCGCAGAATCGCAGCGTTGCCGGTTTTCAGGCACAGAGAGGCAACGTCCACCGTCACGTTCGGACGTGCTTCATAAATAACACCGATGACGCCCAGCGGCACGCGGCGACGTTCGAGACGCAGGCCGCTATCCAGCAGGCCGCCATCGATCACCTGCCCGACGGGATCGGCCAGCTGGCAGACCTGACGGACATCATTGGCCATCGCGCTCAGACGCGCCGGGTTCAGCGCCAGGCGATCGAGCATCGCGTCGCTGAGGCCGTTACGGCGCGCTTCCAGCAGATCCTGCTCGTTGGCCGTCAGAATTTGCTGCGCTTCCGCTTCCAGATAATCAGCAATTTTTTCCAGAACGCGGTTTTTCTCTTTACTGCCGAGCAGCGCCAGCTGGTAAGAGGCCGCTTTGGCCGCCTTACCCATTTGTTCCAGCATACTTCGCTCCTTAACGGGTGATCATATCGTCGCGATGAACCGCCACCGGGCCATATTCATAGCCGAGAATAGCGTCAATCTGTTGAGAGTGATGCCCGGCGATGCGTCGCAGCGCATCGCTGTTGTAGCGGCTGACGCCGTGGGCAATGTCGCGACCATCGAGACTACGGATACGGATCACTTCACCACGGGAGAAGTTTCCTGTCACGCTTTTAATGCCTTTAGGAAGTAATGAGCTTCCGCGTTCCAGAATGGCAGAGGTTGCCCCCTCATCAACGGTGATTTCGCCCGCGGGCGGCGCGCCGAAGATCCAGCGCTTACGGTTCTCCAGCGGTGATTCCTGGGCGTGAAAGCGCGTGCCGACGGAGAGATTTTCCATCACGTCGCCAATCACACCGGGGCGGCTGCCAGCGGCAATGATAGTGTCAATACCTGCCCGGCAGGCGACATCGGCGGCCTGAAGTTTGGTGCCCATACCACCGGTTCCGAGGCCCGAGACGCTATCGCCCGCGATGGCGCGCAACGCGTCATCGATGCTGTAAACATCTTTAATCAGTTCAGCGTCGGGATTGCTGCGCGGATCGGCGGTAAAAAGCCCCTGCTGATCGGTCAGCAGCAGCAGTTTGTCCGCACCGGCGAGGATCGCCGCCAGCGCCGAGAGATTATCGTTGTCGCCAACTTTAATTTCCGTGGTCGCCACCGCGTCATTCTCATTGATGACCGGCACAATGTTGTTGTCGAGCAGCGCGCGCAGGGTGTCACGGGCGTTGAGGAACCGCTCTCTGTCTTCCATATCGGCGCGGGTCAGCAACATCTGACCGATATGAATGCCATAAATGGAGAAGAGCTGTTCCCAGAGCTGGATCAGGCGGCTCTGCCCGACGGCGGCCAGCAGCTGTTTAGAGGCGATGGTGGCCGGCAGTTCCGGATAGCCGAGGTGTTCGCGTCCGGCAGCGATCGCGCCAGAGGTTACAATAACGATACGATGCCCGGCGGCATGTAGCTGCGCGCACTGGCGTACCAGCTCAACAATATGGGCCCGATTGAGGCGGCGCGATCCGCCCGTTAATACACTGGTGCCCAGTTTTACCACCAGCGTCTGGCTGTCACTCATCATTTTCTGCCGTTATACAAATCATAAATGGATATCAGGCAAATGTTGTAACAGGAGTGAGAGCACTTGCCAACTCTCGCGGCATCGGGCGTGACATTTTGTTGCGCAGGATCAGCAAGCGTAGCGGCTGATGTTTACATTACCATTACAAACATAATTAAAATGAATATTTTAGAAATATTCTGAAACTGTCATAAATCGTTCATGTGCAAACGTTAAAACCCTTCATGTTTTCAACGGGGCTGTCGCCCGATATTTATTAGCACGTCTTTCAAAGAAGCAGGGTTAAAAATGAAAAAGAGCATTCTGGCATTAGTGGTAATGGGTGTTGTCGCCTCCTCTGCGGCACATGCGGCTGAAGTTTATAATAAGAACAGCAATAAACTTGATGTGTATGGCAAAGTAAAAGCTATGCATTACTTCAGCGATAACGATAGTAAAGATGGCGACCAGACTTATGTGCGTTTTGGTTTTAAAGGCGAAACGCAAATTAACGATCAATTGACCGGTTTTGGTCGCTGGGAAGCTGAATTCGCCGGTAACAAAGAAGAAGGCAACAGCAGCACGCAGAAAACGCGTCTGGCGTTTGCTGGTCTGAAATTTAGCAAATTTGGCTCGATTGATTACGGTCGTAACCTTGGCGCGTTGTACGATGTCGAAGCCTGGACCGATATGTTCCCGGAGTTCGGCGGCGACTCTTCCGGTCAGACCGATAACTTTATGACCAAGCGCTCCAGCGGGCTGGCAACCTACCGTAATACCGACTTCTTCGGCGCAATCGACGGTCTGGATTTGACCATTCAGTACCAGGGCAAAAACGAAGGTCGTAGCGACGTTAAGAAACAGAACGGCGACGGTGTCGGCACCTCTCTGACCTATGATTTCGGCGGCAGCGATTTCGCCATCAGCGGCGCGTATACTAACTCTGATCGTACCGACGATCAGCAGAATCTGGCGCTGGCTCCCCGCGGTCACGGCGACAAAGCGGAAGCCTGGGCAACCGGCCTGAAATATGACGCGAATAATATTTACCTGGCAACCATGTATGCCGAAACGCGCAATATGACGCCAATTTCCGGTGGTTTCGCGAATAAGGCTCAGCATTTTGAAGCGGTCGCGCAGTATCAGTTTGATTCCGGTCTGCGTCCGTCTCTGGGCTATGTCCAGTCTAAAGGAAAAGATATTGAAGGCGTCGGTGACGAAGATATCGTGAAATACATCGATGTGGGCGCGACGTATTATTTCAACAAAAACATGTCCGCCTTTGTTGATTATAAAATTAACCAGCTTGATGACGATAACAAACTTGGCATCAACAGCGATGACATCGTGGCCGCTGGCCTGACCTATCAGTTCTGATATCTTTAAAGTTTCATACGAAAAAGCCCTGTCCATGACAGGGCTTTTTTTATTGACCGTGTTTATCACTGTCTCAGGACGGGTATTTAAGTACCTGCTCGGAGAAACCCTCTGCTGGCTCCAGAGAAAGCTCAAGCGTCTTCAGCAGTTCGCGCGCTCTTTCATGAAACTGACGTAAGGTATGCTCAAGACGTTCGGTGACTTCAGGATCTTTGATCTCAGTGGGCTGCCACTTACCTTCTTTATCAAACAGGCCGAAATGATAGCGATAGGTAAAGCGCTTTTCCTCTGCGTCCATCTCCATCCACCATCCCCAGAACTCACGCTTTTCAGGTGCCGGTTTGACATTGACGCAAACTGCCAGGCAATCGAAAAAGAAGCGGGTATCTTCACATTGCTCCTCACGGATGTAAGGGCCCAACGCCGTGAATTTCTTAATCAGTCTGCTTTTCGGGTGTCCACTCGGTAACGTCATTGCTATCTCCTTTTGTGATGCAACTGTTTTACCAAATCAATAGAAATTAGCAAACTATTAACCAAATCTATGATTAATCCAGGCGGTAATTTCTTTCAACGCCTTGTCAAAATTGCGATACACCGGACTAAAAGCGATGGGCAGCAGCTTGCCGTCAGCGGATGACGAAGCGATAAGCCGGGACTCCTCTTCCGGGCTGAAAGGATCGTTTTTCCAGTAGCCGGACAGCATCGGCGTCGGACAGCGGCGACCCAGTAATCCCTGCGTTTTCAGCGAATAGCGGTTCAGTTCAACGCGCAATGCTTCATCTGAGGCGTCGTGCATCCCCAGGCGGCTAGCTAACACATCCAGGTACATCTCTGGCACCCGTCCCTGACGCAGGGGATCGTTAAGCAGCGAATGCACCACCGGCCCGAGGCAGGCGACGGCCTTCAGCCGCGGCGATTCAAGATAGGCCAGCCGCACCGCCACGTTGGCACCGAAACGAAATCCAAACAGCGCCACGCGGGTATGGTCGATCCAGGGGATATTCGGCAGGGTTTTTAATACCTGCTGATGCAGCATGCTGGAGTCCTGCGTCAGCTTCCATTTTGAAGAGAAGCCGATCGAGGGCATATCCAGCGTCAGCATGGCGATTCCCTGCGGCGCAAAATAGCGCTCAAACAGGCTGTAGTAGTCAAATTGCAGCGAGTCGAGGCCGCCACACATGAGGATAGTGGGAAAAGGGCCTTCCCCTTCCGGCATATGTAAAAAACCGGTCACGGGAGAGCCGCCGGGAATGGCAAATTCCATTTCACGCATCTGTCCCGGCAGACGCTGCGCCGCTTCTTCGTAGGCACGGCTTGCCAGCACCTGCGCCTGCTCGGCCAGTTCATCGCCTTTCAGATGGGGGTAGGCTGCGATACTGTAAAGGTTACAGGCATGCAGCCAGTGGCGGCCGCAGAGGGTCGCATTTTCTTCCTGACTGGCTTTTTGCTGCCAGAGCATCGCCTGCTTCGACCATTCATAAATCCAGTTGCCGCCGCGATAGCCGACCACCGTATCATAGAGGTTGGGATCGGTACGTTCGGCGGTACTCATCACGATGCGCGACTGCACGTCGAGGATTTCACGCGCATCAACGCCGCGCGAGATCCACATCAGGCGGTTAACCATGCGATACCAGTGTGGAACGTTTTTACCGTCCAGCGTGGATTGCATCAGCGGTTGTTCGCCCGGATTAAACCGGCGCACCAGCGTCGACGTTTCAGGATGTTTAAAACGAGGTTTGAACAGGGTTTCGCTGAGATTGGCCTGGGTCATTGCGCGCAGCCTCCATGATGACGTCATTGAGGCTCATTGTAACGCGTCAGAGGCTAAAATGAACAACGCCCGGTAAACCGGGCGCTGAAAAGCATGGAAATTAACGACCTGAGATAGGCGGAATGAAGACAACGCCCATATCCCACGGCTGTTCGATCCAGGTATCCTGCGGGATATCAACAACATAATCATCCACCAGCGGACGGCCAGCCGGTTTTGCAAAGATAGTGACGAAATGTGCTCTCGGGTACATTTCGCGGATCGCAACGGCGGTGCCGCCGGTATCAACCAGATCGTCAATAACGATGAAGCCTTCGCCATCGCCTTCAGCGCGCTTGAGGACTTTCAGCTCACGCTGGTTGTCGTGGTCATAGCTGGAGATGCAAACGGTATCTACATGACGAATACCCAGTTCACGCGCCAGCAGCGCGCCAGGAACCAGACCCCCACGGCTAACGGCAATAATGCCTTTCCACTGTTCTGAAGGCATCAGGCGAGTGGCCAGTTTGCGTGCGTGAATCTGCAACATGTCCCAGGTGACGACGTATTTTTCGCTCATGTGAAGTGTCCCAGCCTGTTTTTACGGCTTAAAAAGTGTTCGAGGGGGAAATAGGTTGCGCGAGATTATAGAGATCTGAAACGCTAAAAACCAGTGTTAAGCGGTATTGCGGGGTGTTTTTGCGTGCTTAATACTGGTCGTAACCGGATAAAGTGGTATTCTCAAGCTCATCCGCAAGCCTGACTTGTCGTGTGATCTTTTTTGCTAACCCTTGACCTGCAAGCCTCTTTGCAGAAAGTCGAAAGGAGACTTATCGTGTCTGAACTGTCTCAACTATCTCCGCAGCCGCTGTGGGATATTTTTGCCAAAATTTGTTCCATTCCACACCCTTCTCACCATGAAGAAGAACTCGCGCAGCACATTATGGGCTGGGCTAAAGAGAAAGGGTTGTTTGTCGATCGTGATGCTGTGGGCAATATCCTGATCCGTAAGAAAGCCACTGCGGGTATGGAAAATCGTAAGCCGGTAGTGTTACAGGCGCACCTGGATATGGTGCCGCAGAAGAATAACGATACGGTGCACGACTTCGCGAAAGATCCTATTCAGCCCTATATTGATGGCGAATGGGTAAAAGCACGCGGCACCACGCTGGGTGCGGATAACGGCATCGGTATGGCCTCTGCGCTGGCGGTGCTGGCTGACGAGAGCGTTGAGCACGGTCCGCTGGAAGTGCTGCTGACCATGACTGAAGAGACCGGTATGGACGGTGCGTTTGGTCTACAGGCGGGCTGGTTACAGGCGGATATTCTGATTAACACCGACTCTGAAGAGGAAGGTGAAATCTACATGGGCTGTGCGGGCGGTATCGATTTTACCTCCAGGCTGACCCTGACGCGCGAAGCGATCCCGGCGGGCTTCCAGAGCGTTAAGCTGACGTTGAAAGGTCTGAAAGGCGGCCACTCCGGCGGCGATATCCATTTAGGTCTGGGTAACGCCAACAAACTGCTGGCGCGCTTCCTGGCGGCCCATGCGGCCGAACTGGATCTGCGTCTGGTGGATTTTAACGGCGGCACGTTGCGCAACGCAATCCCGCGTGAAGCCTTTGCCACCGTTGCCGTCTCTGCCGAAAAAGCAGAACAGTTAAAAACGCAGGTTGCCACTTATCTGGACATCCTGAAAAACGAACTGTCGATCAAAGAAAAAAATCTGACCATCGTGCTGGAACCCGCTACCACCGATAAAGGCGCGCTTAACGCCCAGTCTCGCGACAGCTTTGTGCACCTGTTGAACGCCACGCCGAACGGCGTGATCCGCAATTCAGACGTGGCTAAAGGCGTGGTGGAAACCTCGCTGAACGTGGGCGTCGTTACCATGACTGACGATAACGTTGAGATCCACTGCCTGATCCGCTCGCTGATCGACAGCGGTAAAGACTACGTGGTGAGCATGCTGGAATCGCTGGGTAAACTGGCGGGAGCCAAAACTCAGCCGAAAGGCGGCTATCCAGGCTGGCAGCCGGATGCCAGCTCACCGGTAATGCAGCTGGTGCGTGAAACCTACCAGCGTCTGTTCAACAAAACGCCGAACATTCAGGTGATCCACGCCGGTCTGGAATGCGGTCTGTTCAAGAAGCCGTATCCGCAGATGGATATGGTGTCTATCGGGCCAACCATTACCGGTCCGCACTCCCCGGATGAGCAGGTACATATCGAAAGCGTGGGCCAGTACTGGACGCTGCTGACCGAGCTGCTGAAGGCGATTCCGCAGAAGTAATAATATCCGCGCCATAACAGAGGCGCGGATTTTTTGATGATGAACCCGGCGGTAAACGCTTGCTGGGTTCAGAACCGTTACGATACCGCGCTGAAATTCATCCCTTTAAACGTCCGCACGGGATCCCCCCGCTCGATTTGATGATGAAACATCCGCCGCTGCGACTTTAATTCCGCGCCCTGTTCCTGCTGCCGCTGCTCCAGCTTATGTGCTATCAGTAAACAGGCCAGCCGCTTATTGGCATGCTGGCTGCGCTCCGACTGCACTTTAACGCTGATCCCCGTCGCAATATGCGTGGCGCGTACCGCCGAGTCGGTTTTATTGACATGCTGCCCGCCCGGCCCGGACGAGCGCAGGGTTTCAAAGCGTATCTCTGCGGAAAACGCCTGCTCCGAAGGGGTAAAACGCGCCGCGCCAACGTACCAGTTTTTGCGTCCGTGGTGCGGGCGATACGGACTGGCGCAAATCCACTGTAGCGTGCCGCACCAGCGTTCGCTGAGCGCTATTGCCTTTTCGCCGTCCAGCGAGACCAGCGCGGAGCGCAGCGTGTCGGGTAATCGGCCCGGCTCCGTTTCGAGCAGCGTCAGCGAGACCTTCTCACTGGCGGCCTCTTTAACCAGACGGTTCAGCGCTTTTTGCACCGCCAGACAGCACTCGTCCGGCCCCTGAGCAGAAGAGAGTTGCAATAAGATCATGCGTTTTTCTCCCCTGCGGTTTTCAGCGTCAGTACCGGGCGCAAGCGGGCAACCGGCGTAACCAGCCCGGCGTCGAACAGACAGTCCACCACGCTGTCGACAGATTTATACGCCTGCGGCGCTTCTTCATAAATCAGCTGGCGATCGCGGCAAATCACCCGACTGCCCATCTCGGTACGGCTGAGCTGAAGCGGGGTAAATTTTGCCGATAATCGGCCCTTACACTCGGTGCGCATCCATTTCCGCCCCGCGCCGTGCGCCAGTGAGAAAAGACTCTCGTCACTGATAATCGGTTTTACCAGCCAGCTATAGTCGCCGCGTGAACCGGGAATGATCACCAGTCCCTGCCCGTCCGGCGTGGCCCCTTTGCGATGCAGCCAACCCGCTTCACCCGCTACCGTGCAGGGTTCGACGAAGTTATGCGCCACGTCCAGCAGCGGTTCGCCTTCTGCCTTGATCTGTTGCAGGATCCGCCGGGCAATCAGTTCACGATTGCAGCGGGCAAAGGCCAGCGCATCGTTATGCTCATTAAGATAGCGCCGTGCATTGTCGCTCTCTTCCGGCAAACCGTCATGTGAAAATGCCTCGACGTGACGACGTAAAATAGCCTGCCCCAGACCGCGCGAACCGCTGTGTACCAGCAGTAATAGCTGCGCTTTCTGTAAACCTGACTGAGCGAAGGTGTCGGCATCGGCGATGTTATCAATTTGCTGAAGCTCGGCAAAATGATTGCCGCCGCCAATCGATCCCAGTGCGGAGCGCCAGGGATGATGTTGCATTGCGGCGGGGACATTTTCCGCCAGCCACTGCGCGTCCGCCACATCCGGTAGCTCAGCCAGCCGCTTTTCCGTTTTATCCGCATTGTATTTGCGGGTCAGTAAATCGGTTTGCCACAGCGCCATTCCGCAGCCAATATCGTTGCCCACCAGCGCCGGGTAAAAACGCCCGCGGGAGAAAAACGCCGCGCCGATGGGATAGCCGCGTCCCGGATGCAGATCGGGCATCCCGACGACGCGCGTCATGCCCGCTAATTTAGCGGTAGTGTGTAATTGTTGGATCGCAGAACCTTCGATCCACAGGTTATCGGAAGCGATGGAAAATACCGCATCGGATAAAGGACGAATATAATTGCCCATATACCATTCCATATATGAATTAAAAAATCAGGAAATGGCAGACGAATCCAGGGCAATAAAGGAAGATTAATCCTGGAAATGTCTGCAAAGTGCGTTCAGGGAATTAAATGTCATGATGAACCTCCTTTGCAGTTATTGAGAGTAGAAAACGCGCGTATAGTAATACTCAAATTCGGGTTGTGCAATGGTTATTAAATCTTAAAGGTCTGACTTATAACCCCAGCAACAGCTGTCGCTCCAGCTGCGGGTCAAGCAGCGTGACGTGCAGCCCGACCAGCCTGACGCCTCGTCCTCCCCGGCGTTCATCCCAGGTTTTGCGTGCGGTAGCGATCAAATCTTCTTTATTGAGCCGCGGCCAGACGTGTTCCTGGGTCGTAAGCTGAAAATCATTGAATTTGAGTTTAACGCCCTGACGAGCGATAAGCAGATCGGGTTTCACTTTCATCAGCCGACTTTCCAGTTCCGGATAAAGACGTTCAATAATGGCTTCGCAGTCGTGCCATTCGTGAATATCCTCCGCCAGCGTGCGCTCGACGCCAACCGATTTTCGCAGCCGTTCGTTATTGACCGTGCGTTCATCAATGCCCTGGCTACGCTCCCACAATACGCGGCCAAATTTGCCAAAGCGCTTAAGCAGCAGCGCTAAATCGCTATTTTGCACGTCTTCACAGGTGCGTAGCCCCATATTTTCCAGCTTCGCCGCCGATACCTTGCCGACGCCGGGAATTTTACTTAACGGCAGCGTTTTAATGAAATTCGGCACCTCTTCCGGCGTGATGACATATTGCCCATCAGGTTTATTCAGATCGGAAGCAATTTTGGCGAGGAATTTAATCGGCGCAATACCCGCCGAGGCGGTGAGATTGAGTTCATCATAAATGGTCTTGCGGATCGCCTGCGCCATTAACGTCGCGGAGCCGTGGCAGTGAAGGCTATCAGTGACGTCCAGATAGGCTTCATCCAGCGACAGCGGTTCAATCAGCGACGTATAGCGGGAGAAGATTTCGCGAATATGGTCAGAGGCTTCACGGTAAGCTTCAAAGCGCCCTGGTAATAATGTTAAATGCGGGCACAGTTTCAGCGCCATTGCCGTGGACATCGCGCTGCGCACGCCGAATTTACGCGCCGGGTAGTTGGCGGTGCTGATCACGCCACGCCGCTCGCGGCTGCCGCCAATAGCGATGGGGATATCACGCAGGGACGGGTTATCACGCATCTCTACCGCTGCGAAAAAGCAGTCCATATCGACATGTATGATCTTACGCATCATCGGCCCCCGTCAGTCACTGGATAAGTATACAGTGACATTGAATAAATTGAGAAGCCTGTTTATCCTTGTCCAGAGCACAGCAGTCGCCGTTTCGTTCGAAAGTCCGTAAAAAGACGTTTAAACGCAAACTTGTTTGTAAACGCTGTACATCAGGCTTGCGAAAAAATACGGTGGTGCTAATGTGAGCGCTCCTAATCCAGATAAGTCTGATTTCGGGTCTCTTTTGCCGTTCTGGCAATGTGGTAACGTTTATCAAGGAACAAGCAGTATGCGCATAATCGCATTTTTTCTTGCGATGCTTCTGATGCCGTGTGTCTCATTTGCCGGCCTGACCGGTTCAGCAGCGCCGGTGAACAAAGAGTATAAGCAGCAGTTAATGGGGTCGCCGGTTTACATCCAGATCTTTAAGGAAGAGCGCACCCTCGATCTTTACGTCAAAATGGGCGAGAAGTATCAGCTCCTTGATAGCTACAACATCTGCAAGTATTCCGGCGGACTGGGACCTAAGCAGCGTCAGGGCGACTTCAAGAGTCCTGAAGGGTTCTACACCGTACAACGTAGCCAGCTAAAACCCGACAGTCGCTTCTATAAAGCCATTAACATTGGTTTTCCGAACGCGTACGATCGCGCGCACGGTTATGAAGGCAAATACCTGATGATCCACGGAAACTGCGTGTCTATCGGCTGCTATGCCATGACCGATTCCGGCATTGATGAGATCTTCCAGTTTGTTACCGGAGCCCTGGTGTTTGGTCAGCCGGTGGTGCAGGTCAGCATCTACCCGTTCCGTATGACCGATGCCAATATGCAGCGGCATAAGTACTCCGCATATATCGATTTCTGGAAGCAATTGAAACCCGGCTACGATTACTTTGCGCTAACTCAGGAGCCGCCGATGGTCTCCGTCGTTGACGGACGCTACGTGGTCAGCAAGCCGCTGAGCCACGAGATTGTGCATCCGCAGCTGGCGTCAAACTATACGCTCCCCGAGGCAAAATAACGCCCACTCGCCTGGCATAATTTTTTGCCAGGTTTCATTACCCGTTAAGGGTTGAGTCGCGATCACGGAGACCACATCGTTCGGTGTGGTTTCCCGCTGAAAATCAATTTCCATATCCTGATCGATAAGCGTTGCCAGCCCAAACGGCGCACGACGAGTGATCCAGTACAAATTCGTCGAGCAGAACGCCATCACATAACGCCCGTCTGACAGTAGCATGTTAAACACGCCCTTCTGGCGCATTTCTCCGGCAAGGCTCGCAATATATTTAAATACCCCCAGCATGTTACCCGGCGTGCGCGGATAGCGCTGAGTCAGTTTATGCAGCAGCCAGCAAAATGCCTTCTCGCTGTCGGTCCCGCCCACCGGGCGAAACATCCCCGTTTCAAGCGATTTATACCCCGTCATCTGCCCGTTGTGCGCGTAGGTCCAGTTGCGTCCCCACAGCTCGCGGGTAAAGGGGTGCGTGTTTTCCAGCGCCACTTCACCCCGGTTGGCCTGCCGAATATGCGCCACCACGGAGCAGGACTTAATCGGATAGTCCTGCACCAGTCTGGCGATCGGTGAGTTAAAGCTCGGTTGCGGATCTTTGAATGTACGACAACCTTTGCCTTCGTAAAAGGTAATGCCCCAGCCGTCTTTATGCGGCCCGGTGCCTCCCCCGCGCTGTACAAGCCCGCTAAAACTAAAGCAGATATCAGTTGGCACATTCGCGCTCATCCCGAGCAATTCACACATAGCTCACCTCATACAACAGTGCGGGTCGCCCCGCAACATCAGGCTTTAACCATCTCTTTTTCGATCAGCTGGATCAGGATATGAATAACTTTGATATGGATTTCCTGAATGCGATCGGCATAACCAAAATGCGGCACGCGAATTTCAATATCCGCCGTTCCTGCCATCTTACCGCCATCTTTCCCGGTCAGGGTAATCACTTTCATTCCCTTCTCGCGAGCGGCTTCAATAGCCTTAATGATGTTCGCAGAGTTACCAGAAGTAGAAATCCCCAGCAGCACATCACCTTCACGTCCCACCGCCTCAACGTAGCGGGAGAAAATATAATCATAGCCAAAATCGTTGCTCACGCAGGAGATATGGCTAACGTCGGAAATGGCGATCGCCGGGTAGCCCGGACGGTTTTCACGGTAACGTCCCGTCAGCTCTTCCGCAAAGTGCATCGCATCGCAATGAGAACCGCCGTTGCCGCAGGAGAGCACTTTTCCGCCCGCCTTGAAGCTGTCGGCCAGCAGCACCGCCGCGCGCTGGACCGCGTGAATATTGGCTTCATCTTTCAGAAAGTTAGCCAGCGTTTCCGCCGCTTCGTTCAGTTCATTACGAATCAGATCCTGGTACATGAGGATATCCTTCAGATTTTATAAAAATGACACTATGCAGTGTACCCAATCGCACCAGAAGCGGGAAGCAGAAGCCGGGGCGATCCGCCGCTGTTTTGATTTTCCGTGCGCTGAAAAACGGCAACAATGTGAGCGAGGTTGTAATTATATTGTAAATACATTGATAAAAAAAATAACATCCACTACAACCATATCATCACAAGTGGTCAGACCTCCTACAAACCAGGGAGCTTTTCTTTATGATGATTTTGAGTATTGTTGCCACCGTTATTCTGCTCGGCGTGCTGTTTTATCACCGGGTCAGCTTAGTTTTGAGTAGTCTGATTTTAATTGCCTGGACGGCGGCGCTGGGCGCGGCGGGCATCTGGTCGCTGTGGATGCTGCTACCCGTTTTGCTTCTCCTGCTCCCGCTTAATCTTAAGCCCATGCGCAAATCGATGATTTCCGTTCCGGCATTCCGCAGCTTCCGTAAAGTGATGCCGCCAATGTCGCGGACAGAAAAAGAGGCGATTGACGCGGGCACAACCTGGTGGGAAGGCGATTTGTTCCGCGGTACGCCGGACTGGAAAAAGCTGCACAGCTACCCGCAGCCGCATCTGACCGCCGAGGAACAGGCTTTTATTGATGGTCCGACGGAAGAAGCCTGCCGTATGGCGAATGATTTCGAGATCACGCATGAACTGGCCGACCTGCCGCCGGAACTGTGGGCATTTCTGAAAGAACATCGCTTCTTTGCGATGATTATCAAGAAAGAGTACGGCGGCCTGGAATTCTCCGCTTATGCACAGTCTCGCGTACTGCAAAAACTCTCCGGCGTCTCCGGCATCCTGGCGATTACCGTCGGCGTTCCGAACTCTTTAGGGCCGGGCGAACTGTTGCAGCATTACGGTACTGAAGAGCAAAAAAATCATTACCTGCCGCGTCTGGCGCGCGGTCAGGAGATCCCCTGTTTTGCGCTGACCAGCCCGGAAGCTGGCTCCGATGCGGGCGCTATCCCCGATACCGGCGTCGTCTGTATGGGCGACTGGCAAGGCGAGCAGGTGCTGGGTATGCGCCTGACCTGGAACAAACGCTATATTACGCTGGCTCCAATCGCCACCGTACTGGGTCTGGCCTTTAAGTTAACCGATCCGGATAAACTGCTGGGCGGCGAAGAGAACCTCGGTATCACCTGCGCGCTGATCCCCACCACCACGCCGGGCGTTGAGATTGGTCGCCGTCACTTCCCGCTGAACGTGCCATTCCAGAACGGGCCAACCCGCGGTCAGGACGTGTTTGTCCCGATTGATTACATCATCGGCGGGCCGAAAATGGCCGGTCAGGGCTGGCGTATGCTGGTTGAGTGTCTTTCCGTCGGACGCGGTATTACTCTGCCTTCCAACTCCACGGGCGGCCTGAAGTCGGCGGCGATGGCGACCGGCGCGTATGCGCATATCCGTCGCCAGTTCAAAGTCTCCATCGGTAAAATGGAGGGTATCGAAGAGCCGCTGGCGCGTATTGCCGGTAACGCTTACGTGATGGATGCCGCAGCCTCATTGATTACCTACGGCATTATGCTGGGCGAAAAACCTGCCGTGCTGTCTGCCATCGTGAAGTATCACTGTACCCACCGTGGACAGCGCGCCATTATTGACGCGATGGATATCACCGGCGGTAAAGGCATTATGCTGGGCGAAGGTAACTTCCTGGCACGTGCCTATCAGGGCGCACCGATTGCGATTACCGTTGAAGGCGCGAATATTCTGACCCGTAGCATGATGATCTTCGGTCAGGGGGCGATCCGCTGCCATCCTTACGTGCTGGATGAGATGGCCGCCGCACAGAATAACGACGCCGACGCGTTTGATACCCTGCTGTTTAAACATATCGGCCATGTCGGTTCTAACGTCGTGCGGAGTTTCTGGCTGGGCCTGACGCGTGGGCTTACCAGCGCGTCGCCAGCGCAGGATGCGACTAAACGCTATTACCAGCATATTAACCGCCTGAGCGCCAACCTGGCCCTGCTTTCAGATGTATCAATGGCGGTACTGGGCGGTAGCCTGAAGCGTCGCGAGCGCATTTCCGCCCGCCTGGGCGACGTGCTGAGTCAGCTCTATCTCGCCTCGGCCGTACTGAAACGTTATGACGATGAAGGTCGCCACGAAGCGGATCTGCCGCTGGTTCACTGGGGCGTGCAGGATGCGCTCAACCAGGCTGAGATCGCCATCGGCGAACTGCTGCGCAACTTCCCGAACCGTGCGGTGGCCGGGCTGCTGGGCGCGACGATCTTCCCGACAGGCCGCCACTATGATGCGCCGTCCGATAAGCTTGATCATAAAGTTGCCCAGATCCTGCAAACGCCGTGCGCTACCCGTGCACGCATCGGCCGCGGTCAGTATCTGACACCGGACGAGCATAATCCGGTAGGGCTGCTGGAAGAGGCATTGCGTGATGTGATGGCGGCCGATCCCATTCACCAGCGCATCTGTAAAGAAATCGGTAAAAATCTGCCATTTACCCGTCTGGACGAACTGGCGAAGAACGCGCTGTCCAAAGGGCTTATCAATCAGGATGAGGCCGCGCTGCTCATCAAGGCGGAAGAGAGCCGCTTACGCAGCATCAACGTGGACGATTTTGAGCCTGATGCGCTGGCGACTAAACCGGTAAAAAAGCCGCCGGTAAAATTGCGCAAGCCTGAAGCGGCATAACGTTCACTCACTTATCAGCCCCGCTCAGGCGGGGTTTTTTATTTTTTATGCCATGCTAGAGTGACTGGATGCTGTAAAACGAGGAGTACGATCGTGCCTGGTCTGAAAATTACCCTGTTGCAACAACCGCTGGTCTGGATGGACGGTCCGGCTAACCTGCGCCATTTCGATCGCCAACTGGAAGGGATCGCCGGGCGCGATATCATCGTGCTGCCGGAGATGTTTACCACCGGTTTTGCGATGGAGGCCGCGCAGCAATCGCTGGCGCAGGATGATGTGCTGGCCTGGATGCATGCCAAAGCTCAGCAAACCAACGCGCTGATTGCCGGTAGCGCCGCATTGCAAAGCGAACGCGGCCCGGTGAACCGCTTCCTGCTGGTGGAGCCGGAAGGGAAAGTTCACTATTACGATAAGCGCCATTTGTTCCGCATGGCGGAGGAACATCGTCATTATGAAGCGGGCAGCGAGCGCGTTATTTTTGAGTGGCGCGGCTGGCGTATTTTACCGCTGGTCTGCTATGACCTGCGCTTCCCGCTGTGGTCTCGCAACCGTAATGATTACGATCTGGCACTGTATGTCGCTAACTGGCCCGCGCCGCGCTCCCTGCACTGGCAGGCGCTGCTGGTGGCGCGCGCCATTGAGAATCAGGCGTATGTGGCGGGCTGTAACCGCGTCGGCACCGATGGTAACGGCCACCACTATCGTGGGGATAGCCGGGTGATCACCCCGCAGGGTGAGATCCTCGCCACCGCCGAGCCGCATCAGGCGACGCGGATTGACGCCGAGCTGTCGCTGACGGCGCTGAAGGAGTATCGGGAGAAGTTTCCGGCCTGGCAGGATGCGGACCCGTTTAGCCTTGGGTGATAAAAATGCCGGGTGGCGGCTTCGCCTTACCCGGCCTACAGGTGCATAAAGACGCACTACTTCAGCACGTTAGAAAAACTTTGTAGGCCCGGTAAGCGCAGCGCCACCGGGCATTAGCGTCAGCTGACCAGCGCCTGACCATCCTTGCGGCTTTCGGTCGCCGCCACGTAGTGCCCTTCCGGCATCCGGTAAATTACCTGCGCACCGCCGAAATTATAATCCTGTAGCGGATCTTCCACGGTAATAAGGTGCCCACGCTCACGCAGCCCGGCAATGACGTTGCGGCTGAAGGTCGATTCGACAATCACCTCTCTCCCCTGCACCACACGCCAGCGCGGCGCGTCAATCGCCGCCTGTGGATTCTGCCCGTGCAGCATAATGCGCAGCGCCATTTGCATATGTCCCTGCGCCTGCATTGGTCCGCCCATCACGCCAAACGACATCAGTGGTTTACCGTCGCCGCCCATTGCAAAACCCGGAATGATGGTATGGAACGGTCGCTTGCTCCCCGCCAGCGCGTTCGGATGATTCGGGTCGAGCACAAAACCACAGCCGCGGTTTTGCAGGCTGATTCCTGTATCCGGCACCACGACGCCGGAGCCAAAGCCCATAAAGTTTGACTGAATAAACGACACCATCATGCCGCTGGCATCGGCGGTAGAGACGTACACCGTCCCACTTTGCGTCGGTGAGCCGTAGGTGAAATCAGAGGCACGATCCGGGTCGATCAGTGCGGCGCGGGATTTCAGGTAGGCGTCGCTGAGCAGCTCTTTGGCGGCAAACTCCATATGCGCTTCATCCGCCACGTAGCGATCGAGATCCGCCAGCGCCAGCTTCATCGCCTCAATGGAAAGATGCAGCGACTGCACCGAGTCCGGATCGTAACGGCCAATATCGCACTGCTCCAGGATCCCGAGCGCGATCAGCGTGGCAATCCCCTGCCCGTTCGGCGGCAGTTCCTGCACCGATCCACCGGCAAAATCGCGCGACAAGAGTTCGACCCAGTCGACGCGATGATTCGCCAGATCTTGTGCCGTCAGGTGCGCGCCATGCTCATGCGCAAAAGCAGCAATTTTCTGCGCCAGTTCGCCACGATAAAATGCTTCACCTTTGGTTTGCGCAATCAGTTCCAGCGTTTTCGCTTGCGCCGGGTTACGGAAAATTTCACCGATGCGCGGTGCACGCCCTTCCGGGGCAAAACAGGCGCTGAAGCCCGGCTGATCTTTCAGTTTGTTATAGCCGCGCTGCCACAGATGACCGATCAGCGGCGATACCGGAAAGCCGTTACGGGCATAGTCAATCGCAGGCTGCGCCAGGGTAGTCAGCGGCAGCGTGCCAAAACGCTCCGCCAGCGCTACCCAGCCGGAGACCGCGCCAGGTACGGTTACCGCGTCCCAGCCGATTTCCGGCACCGCCGTTTTACCGGCAAACAGGTCGGCGTGCCAGCTGGCCGGTGAGCGCCCGGAGGCATTCAGGCCGTGCAGCTTTTCCCCGTCCCAGATAATGGCGAACGCATCGCTGCCGATACCGCAGCCCGTCGGCTCTACCACGGTGAGCGCCATTGCCGTGGCGATAGCGGCGTCTACCGCATTGCCGCCCAGTTGCAGCATTCGCATCCCGGCCTGTGCCGCCAGCGGCTGAGACGTCGCCACGGCATTATGACCGAGCATCGGCGGGCGTCGTGAAGCGTAACCGGTAGAAAAATCAAGCACTTTGGTCATCATGACTCCTTAGTCGTGGCGCGGATCGAGCGCGTCGCGCAGCCCGTCGCCGAGTAGATTAAAGCCCTGCACCGCCAGGAAAATGGCGACGCCGGGGAAAACGGACATCCACGGTGCCTGTTCGAGAAACCCTTTCGCCGTGTTGAGCATGGAGCCCCATGAAGGGTTAGGCGGCTGCTGGCCCAGCCCTAAAAATGAGAGACTGGCTTCAGCAATAATGGCCGAGGCAATCGCCAGCGTGGCCTGCACGAGGATCGGCGACATCACATTCGGCAGCACGTATTTCACGATGATCCAGCGGTCCGGCAGGCCGATGGCCCGCGCGCCGTCGATATACTCTTCGTTACGGATCGCGATCACCTGCCCGCGCGTCAGACGGGCGAAGATCGGCATGGCGGAGAGTCCGATAGCGATCATCGCGTTGCTCAGGCTCGGCCCGAGAAACGCGCCCAGGGCGATAGCCATGATCAAAAAGGGACAGGCCAGCAGCGCCTCAATGAAACGCGAGAGCACCCCGTCCCAGATCCCCTGGAAATAGCCCGCCACCAGCCCGAGAGGCACGCCGATGACGACCGCGATGATCACCGACACGCAGCCCGCCATTAGCGAGGTACGCGCGCCCCAGATAATGCGCGAGAGAATGTCGCGCCCCAGTTCATCCGTGCCGAACCAGTAAAGCTCTGACGGCAGTTTACGCACCGTCAGGAAGTTGGCTTTGACCGGATCGAATGGGGCGATCCACGGTGCCAGCAGCGCAATCAGCACGAAGATGCCGACCACGACCGCACCGATCATCGCGCTTTTATTGGCGAGGAATTTTTTCAGCACCCGGTTCTGCGCGCGCGGTGTTGTCAGCGCCACGTTTTGCGTTGTGAGTTCCGCCATAATTAGCCTCGCATTTTCGGGTTGATAAGGACGTAAAGCACATCCGCCAGCAGGTTGAGCAACAGGAAGCCAATGGCCACAATCAGCACTACGCCCTGCACCACCGCATAATCACGGTTAAAAACGGAATCGACGATCATCTTGCCGAAGCCCGGAATGGTGAAAACCTGTTCGGTTAACACCGCGCCGCCCAACAACTCACCAAACAGCAGCGTGGTCAGGGTGATTACCGGCACCAGCGCGTTGCGAAAGGCGTGCTTTAAAATCACCGCTTTTGGCAGTAGTCCTTTCGCCCGCGCGGTGCGGATGTAATCCGCTTTCAGCACCGCAATCATTGAGGCGCGGGTATGACGCATCAGGGTTGCCGCCAGCCCGGTTCCCAACACCGACGCCGGAAGCAGCAGCGTGCGCAGGTTTTGCAGCGGATCTTCGCTAAACGGCACATAGCCTGACGCGGGTAACCACTGCAAATTCACGGAAAACACCAGGATCAGCAGGATCCCTAACCAGAAGTGCGGTATTGAGATCCCCGAGATCGCCACAAAGTTAGCCCCGTGATCGACCCAGCTATTTTTGTTGACCGCTGCGAGGATCCCCATGCTGATACCGAACACCAGCGCGATGATCATCGCCAGCAGCGACAGCTCCACCGTCACCGGCAGCTTGCTGGCAATAAGCTGCGTCACCGGCTCGTGGGTGCGCAATGACGAACCGAGGTCGCCCTGTAGCGCGCGGGTCAGCCAGTTGTAGTACTGCACCGGTATCGGCGCGTCCAGATTCAGCTCCGCACGAAGCTGGGCAATGACCGCCGGGTCACGCTCCTCACCCGCCATGGCGATCAGCGGATCGCCGGGCAGCAGTTTTTGCAGGCCAAAGACCATCATGCTCACCAGCAATAAGGTAGGGATCGCCAGCAACAGCCGTTTGCAAATCAGTTCCAGCATGATTTCTCCTCGCGCCGGTTATTGCGCCAGCGTCAGACCCGCTACGCGCACAATGCCGTCCGGGTAAGGTTTAAAGCCCTGCACTTTTTTATTCAGACCAAAAATGCGCGGTTCAAAGTAGAGATAAGCAATCGGCATATCGGTTTGCAGTTGTTTCACTACCTTGTCATACAGCGGCTGGCGCACGGCCGGATCGTTGCTCAGGCGCGCCTGAGCCAGCCATTCGTCAACCTGTGCATTACTGTATCGGCCATCGTTGAGGGTGCCTTTGCTGTTGATAAAGCTGTAGATGCTGCCGTCCGGATCCGGGCGACCAGACCAGCCGGAGAAACTCAGTTGATAATCGCCGCTCTGCTGACGGTCGAGCAGCGTGGCAAACTCGGTCATTTGCAGATTAAGGGTAAAGCCAGCTTCGCCGACCATCGCCTGCAATACCTGGCCGACCTGCTGTGACGTCGGGTTGTTCGGCACCAGCAGGTTAACCTTCAGCGGCGTGGTCACGCCTGCCGCTTTCAGCAGAGCCTGCGCTTTTTCCACATTACGTTGTGGCACCGGCACTTTTACGTGATAAGGGCTTACCGGCGAGAACGCCTGGTTTGATGGCGTGTATAACCCTTCAAACACCACCTGATTCAGTGCGTCACGGTCGATTGCCAGCGAAAAGGCTTCGCGCACGCGGGCATCTTTGAACGGATCGTTAGCCGGAACCTTGCCGTTATTGATATTGAAGGTAATGCCCTGATAGCCGAGGCCGGTGACTTTGGCGAGCGCCAGTTTACTGTCCGCCTCAACGGTTTTCACATCGCTGGCGGCGATGCCTTCGGTGAGGTCCAGGTCGCCCGCGCGCAGGTTAGCCAGCCGCACCGAGGCATCCGGGATCGGCAGATAGATAATTTTGTCGAAGTGATACGCGCTTTTGTTCCAGTAATTGTCGAAACGGCTCAGTACGATGCGATCCTGCGACACGCGGCTGTCAAATTTGTACGGACCGGAGCAGACCGGATGCGCGGCAAAGTCAGGTTTTTTGGCAGCTTCCGGAGCCAGCATCGCCCCGGCGCGATCGGTCAACTGCATCAGCAGCGCGGCGTCCGGCGTTTTCAGATGCAGGACGATTTGCATCGGGCTGGTCACTTCTACCGATTCGATAGAGGAGATTTCGCTTTTGCGCAGCGAACCTTTCAGCGTCAATGCCCGGTCGAGGTTGTATTTGGCCGCCGCCGCGTCAAATTTCTCGCCGTCGTGGAACGTCACCCCTTCGCGCAGGTTCATGGTCAGGGTTTTGCCGTCATCGCTCCACGCCCAGTCTTTCGCCAGGCCCGGCACCACTTTCAGATTTTCATCCACATCCACCAGCCGATCACACAGCGAGGCGAAGACAAATCGGCCATAGTAGGTCCGCGCCAGATGTGGATCGAGCATATCCGGATCTGCACCCAGACCAATTCGCAGCACGTTTTCCGAATGCGCAGGTAGCGCCGCGCCAAGCAACATAACACTTCCCAGTACGGTCAAAAGAGAGTTACGCATTGTCATTATCATGAGTTCCTTGGTGGAAGAGAGGAGTGGGTTGCCGCCTGTTCGAACAGCGCGCGGCGACGTAAAAAGGCGGCAGAGGGCGGCGCAATCTGGATCACGCTGCGATCGCGGTTAAGTTCCTGCCAGCGGTGGCAGGCAATTTGCCGTCCACCATTCAGAACCTGATTAATGGGTTCAATCTGGCGGCACTGATCGGTCACGTAGGGACAGCGTGTATGAAAGCGGCAGCCGCTGGGTGGACTGGCCGGATTCGGTAAATCACCCTGTAACAGCGGCGCATCGCGCTGCATGCCCGGCTGCATTTGCGGCGCGGAGGCAATCAGCGCCTGGGTATAAGGGTGCAGCGGCGCGTCAAAAATTTCATCGACAGTGGCGAGCTCCACGATTTGCCCGAGATACATCACCGCCACGCGATCGCTCATATGGCGGATCACCGCCAGACCGTGAGCAACAATAATCATTGTCAGACCAAGCTGATGTTTCAGGCTTTCCAGCAGATTGACCACCTGCGCCTGAACCGAGACGTCCAGCGCCGAGACCGGCTCGTCACCCAGTAGCAGTTTTGGCCCGGACGCCAGGGCGCGGGCAATGCCGATACGCTGTCGCTGCCCGCCGGAGAATTCATGCGGAAAGCGGTCAGCCCATGCGGCGGGCAACCCGACGGTTTTCAAGAGTTCGGCCACCTGATAGCGACGGTCGGACTTGTTCATGTTCTGATGCAGCCACAGCGGCTCGCCGACGATTTGCTCCACCGTCATGCGCGGATTCAGCGAGGCGAAGGGATCCTGAAAAATGATTTGCAGCTCACGCCGCAGCTGATTCAGGCGTGCGCCGGTGGCGCTGGTGATCTCTTCCCCCTGATAAAAGACTCGTCCTTCGCTGGCTGCCAGAAGACGAAGCAACAGGCGACCGAGTGTCGATTTACCCGAACCGGACTCGCCGACAATGGCCAGGGTTTCTCCCGGCATCACGGCGAGCGAAACGCGGTCGACCGCCGTAACATAACGCGCCGGGGTAAACAGTTTTTTCGGCCCCGGAAAGCGTTTGCTCAGGTCGCGGGCTTCAAGGATCGGTATAGTCATGCGATTTCTCCCAGCGCGATATGCTGTTCCAGCGGCGCACGGAAACAGGCGACCTGATGGTTTACACCCATCGTCTGTAAGGAAGGTTTATGCTCATGGCAGCGGGTTTGCGCAAAAGGACAGCGGGTGGCAAAACGACAGCCCTGCGGCATCGCTTCGGGTAGCGGTACGGAACCGGGTATGGTTGAAAGCTGCCCTTTGCGTGCGCCAAGAGACGGGATCGAGCCCATCAGACCGATGGTATAAGGATGCTGCGGATCGGCAAAAATGGCCTCGACGCTCCCCTGCTCCACCACCTGCCCGGCGTACATCACCGCTACCTGCTGTGCCACTTCGGCGACCACGCCTAAATCATGGGTGATCATCAGAACTGCCGTGCCGGTCTCTTCCTTAAGGGCATTTAACAGGGCGAGGATCTGGGCCTGAATCGTCACGTCCAGCGCGGTCGTGGGTTCATCGGCGATTAACAGACGAGGGTGATTAATCAGCGCCATGGCGATCATCACACGCTGGCGCATCCCGCCCGAGAGCTGGTGTGGATACGCTTTAAGGCGCATTTCTGCCGCCGGGATCTGTACTTTTTCCAGGATTTGCAGGGCGATGGCCATTGCTTCAGTACGGCCAACATTCTGATGACGCATCACCGCTTCGCTCAGCTGATCGCCAAGCGTAAAGGCGGGGTTCAGCGAGGTCATCGGCTCCTGAAAAATCATTGCCAGTTCGCGCCCACGGAGATCGGCATATTCCCGGGGGGAGAGTTTACGCAGGTCGTGACGGCGGAACTGCATGTCGCCGCTGACAATCTGTGCGCTAGCAGGCAGCAGCCCCATCAGCGCCAGCGAGGTAATACTTTTTCCGCAGCCGGACTCGCCCACCAGCGCCAGCGTTTCTCCCGCCTCGACAGTCAGGGAAATGCCATCCAGCACGCTGACCGGCGAACCGGCAAATTTGACGTTAAGGTTTTGCAGGCGTAGTACGGGTTTGGACTCCTTAAAGGGGATCGTCGTCATAGCGTGATATCGTCCTCAAGGTGAATGGCCTGGATCAGGGCATTTTGCAGGGAGAGCAGATGTTCGCGCATCGCGGCCGCCGCCTCGTTGGGCTGACGTTGAACGATCGCATTGATAATGGCGTGATGATGGGAGTTATAGTGATCGACACGTTCGGGCGTACGCGCCAGTTCACGCAGATGCTGCCAGGCAGGTTCACGACGCACAGCATCGATGGCGTCAAAAAGCCCCAGCAGCAGGCGATTTCCGGCGGCCTCGGCAATAGCCCGGTGAAAAGCACTGTCCCACAATTCGTTAAGATCGCGGTCGTCCGGGCTGACCTTATTAATACGTTCCAGCATGCGCTGCATCAGCGCGAGGTTTTCCCTGGTGGCGCGTAACGCCGCAAGACGGGCTAAGCCGGGTTCGAGTTGCAGGCGAGCTTCCATGATTTCCAGCAGGTTAGTTTGCTGCACCAGCCCCTGAAGGGCCAGCGGCTCTACCGGAGCAGCAGGACCAATAAATGTCCCCTTCCCCTGCTTGCGCCAGATGCGGCCCTCTTCTTCCAGCACGTCCAGCGCACGGCGAACTTCGCGTCGCCCCACGCCGAGTATTTCCGCCATCTCACGCTCGGTGGGAAGCGGAACGCCTGGTGTTGACTCATGCTGGTTGATCAGCCCACGCAGTTGTTCAAGCGCGGTGCTGGAATTTGCCAGAAACCGTGACGGTTTTTCCATATTGGTTCGCCTGCTCTCATCATTGCTTTATTTTTATTAACAATAAGTTATTAGTATGGATGTTTACTTATCGCTCTAATGAATAAGCAATTTACGAACCAATAACGTATTGGTTCGGGAGTTTTTTGGATTTTTTGGGTAAAGGGTTGATAATGGGAGGGTTATTTTTTACAGGGAGGTTATAGGGCGGGGTAAGCGGGAGTAAAACGGGTGGAGGATTGCACGTTATTGGTGCGCATAACGCACTAAATGTGTGCGAATGTTAATTAAATGCACATTTTTGGTTTATGTTTTGTTAATTGCGATCGAAGGCGTGGAGGGTATAAACGACGAAAGCCTGCATCATTTCTGATTCAGGCTTTCTGAATAGGCCGTTATCCCAATAGTTTCCTCAACGACTGACACTTTGATTTATCCGGCATCTCCACAGAAGTTACTGACATGCCAGGTCCATATACTGACTGCCTTGTCCGCTGTGGAACATTATATTTTCCGGCCTGCCGCGGCTTTTCCATGCCATCTGTAAAGCCCTGTACACCCGCGTGGTGTCCCGCGGCCGCCTGGCCGCCTCACCTGCGCTGTTAAAGAACATCAGCGGACGGCCTGTCGGCTCACTCACCGCATGGACCGTTCGCGTCATCCAGCGCACAGGCTCCGTCGGGCGTACCTGCCGCTCCCGGCTCATCTGCTGGCTCAGCAGCTTAAAACCGCTGAACACCAGGTGCCGCACGCTGGTCAGGACATCATCGCCTGTACCGTATTTTCCCGCCCACTGGCCGCTCAGGTAGCCGCAACTGTCATAGCTGTAATACTACATTCTCTGTAGCATTACATGAAAAGGTCATAGTACCTTTATCTAAAAAATATCTTCTATTAATTGAATACATTATTTATAATTTTTTAGAGTAATGAACACCCAAATACTACTTTCATCCAAACCAAAAATCTATGTTTAATTTTTTAATTCTTTCCTTATAAATATCTTGAGCTATGAATTTCTTATTCAAATCTAAATTCAAAACAGATGCAATGAATTTGTCTGGCGGTCTATATTCATGAGATTGTATATAGTGCAGCATTAGAGAAGGAAAAGCATAGTACTCGCCTTCGCAGATTGATGGTATCCAAATTTCACTCATACCAAGATATTCCACATTCTCTCCATTTGTGATTTTTATCATTTCATCCTCACAAAAAACACACTTATAGAACCCTCTTATTCTATTAACTATATAACTAGTGGATTTGTTATCCCTTAGAACTATTCCCATCAATTTATTAACAACACAAAAATCAACCTGCCCCTTAACAAAAGGAAATTCACAATCCAGCCATCCAATGTTCTTAACCTCCGGTAAAGAAACACATTCAGGGAGAAAATACGTATATTCAGAATTATCTTCAAAATACATAAAGCCTCTCTATTTTAGAAACTCAGTGCAAGCAGCCCAGATAACATTACCTTGATTAGACGTAACTAGTTGAGATAAATACGTTGTCGAATCTACTGTAGTTGAGTTACTCAATATATTAAGTTTGACCGACGGTTTTAATATATAGTCAGGAATCTGAGACCCAGGAAAATGTGTAACCCATCCTTCAAGATCATCAGCTACTCGTGGATTATCTTTTGCAACCTTCATAATATCCTCAATATTACCAGATTCCAATAATCTTCCCGTTACATCAGATATCTTGATACCATCTCTCGGTATAGTTATAGAAGTTCCCTCTGGGACTATCATTTTATCGCCAAACCTTGCCCCCATGCCCGGCTAACACCGTTCCTCGCCCTCCAGAACTCACACTGGCAGCATATCCATGACCAGCGTTACTCCCTCGGGTTAATATCGAGCTTTTACTTAACCCCAGCGGATCAACCCACCCACACGGATTTGCTACATACCGGTAAGTCTGCTCCCCTCCCTGCAACCCCAGCGGGTCACTCACCAGGTACATCCCGCTTTCCGGCTCGTAGTACCTGAACCGGTTGTAGCACAGCCCTGATTCCGCATCCCGCCACTGCCCCGCATACAGAAGGCCGGGGTCCGCTTCCTCATCCTCCCGCCGGCGCGGAAGGTCGGGGTCTGCTGTTAAGGCTGCCGCTGTCCGCCCCCACAGCGTGATGTCCAGTGGACGTCTGACTGCCTCACCTGCACTGTTAAAGAACATCAGCGGACGGCCTGTCTGTTCACTCACCCCATGAACCGCCCGCGTCATCCAGCGCACCGGCTCCGTCGGGTGTAACTGCCGCTCCCGGCTCACCTGCTGGCTCGGTAGTCCCGCCTCAGGGCCGTATTTTAAGATTGATTTCTATCCGGACTTTGAACGACATTATATCATACTGAATTTTATGTGATTTTCATGCGATTTCCCTGATTAATAGGATGCCCGTTAAAATTAGGGTGATGAAAGACTACATCGTTATTACGCCGCAAAATACCCTCGAACTGTGGGGCTGCATTGAAGGAATGAGCGTAGCCTATATCAATCAGCGAAAAGTTAAAGCGTGGCTGAAAGATTTTCCCGGTGCGCTGAATAATACTGGCGATATTCCGGTAATCAAACGTAGCAAGTGACAGAGCGATCCTGGTGATGAACTGGGATCTTCCGCTGTTCGGTGTTACATTGAGCATGTCTGCAATACAGACAACACGGAGTCAAAATCGTCACCATCAGTGATCCTTTTCACAATAAAAGATCACTGATGGCTACGGATTGGAGGCACGACCCTCAATCGAAATCTATATCATAAAACGTATATTTAATATTTTTTATAAATTCTATAATTTGGAGCACCCTATTATCTACACTCTGATAAAATAAACAATCCTTCTCCAAGGCATTTATAACATTTAAGCAATACTCATCTTTTTCATCCATTGCGTCATAAAATTCCTGATTACATAAATCAAGCATTCTTGAAAAAAGTAAATTGAACACTTGTTTATCTGACGATTCAATATTCCCGGGAATATGATTGATTGCATTAGTCAACACAAAACCACAGTATGATAAATCATCGCTCAATAAAAAAATAGAGATCATCTGAAATGAGAGTTTTATAATAAATTAACGACGAATCAGATGTAACAATTAAAGTATTTTCTTCGCTTGAAAAGAAAGCCATATCTTGAATTGTCACATCAGATACAAATTCATCTATACAATCTGATAATTTTATATTATGCCATTTACTAGCATTAATTAACTTATATTTAGTGAACTACAAAAGTACGATGGTATGCTTAGTAATAAAAAAGATAGTTCTTTGGTTTCCTTATCTATTAAAAACAATCTAACGAATCCATCTCACTAAAATTACTGCTTCCCAAAAATTTACTTATGTCATTTTCTAGCACATAGATGTCGCCATACTGACTTTTCATTGAAACATTAAAATGGGCAAGATCCCAAAAATAGCTTTCATTGTTAACCTCAAAGTACTATAGCTGTTGCAGGAGGTAAAAATCCACCACCTGGGATCGGAATTTGTCCATTTATAATCATGCTATCAGTTATTGGTAGCCCAGGGTCACTAGCTCGCCCACCATAGATAGCTGCACCACTCTCGTCTCTTGGCCCTGAAGAACCATAAGATGCAATCGTTTGCCCTTTATATGCTCCTGCCTTATTTCCTGCTAAAATCACAATATTTCCATCCTTGGCAAGGATAATATTATTATTACCTCCAGTGGAAACATATACACCATCAGGATTTTTAATTATCTCCTGCATTCTTTGCTCTGAAAGCCTACCATGATACCCCTTGGGAGATATTTTCCCCGGAGCTATTTTAGGGATCTTCCCGTCAATTGCTCTCTCTTGAATTTTATTTGCTAACTCGACATGAGGGCACTTAGCTAATCCAAGAGGGTCTGTCCATATTAACGGATTTGGGACATAAGCATAAGTATTCCACGTCCCTGCAACCCCAGCGGGTCATAGGGAGGAAACCAACCAATTTGTAGATCGTACTACCTAATTTGGGGCGTAATGAGTCAAACATTTTACATCGTATTTTATGTGCTACCGCCATACCGTGATAGTTTTATCTGCACAAAATCATTTTAAATCAAATGATAAGACAAATACAGACTGGTTGAGGTACAAGAACATCGCCCATATCGGCGTGGACTGGATACGGGATAACGACGAGTTGTATCTGGCGGGGGACTGGCTAACGCAATGCGGCCTGACCGGGCAACCGCTAGCGCTCGGCATGATGCCTAGTAAGGTGATTATGCAGATTCAGCAGGATAATGTATTAGCAAACAACAGATAAAAATAGCCAGGGAGAACCAAAGAGGTGTTCCCTGGCTTTATTATCATTTCTTTTCTATAACCGATATATAAGATGGTTTTTCCGTTTTTGTGTCAGGGAAAAGTTTTTTCTCTTCTAACTTCCACCAATACTCACTATAAGAGCTAGGTTTTTTATATTCAAAGATAGATACGATACCAAGGAGAGCACAAGGCGATTCCGCCATAAAATCCCATCCATCCTTCTCAGCGCAAAACATATCCACCTCATCATCATACCAAGTTCTAAAACCTTTCTTATCAAGAACATTCAACGCAGTATTATATACATTTGTATACTCAGACAAAGCAGGCATTTTATTACTCCTTTATTTTCCAATGATTTTTATAGCATCAAAAGGTATTTCGCCTTTAAACAAGACTTCTAAGGCCCTTTTGGCATCCCTTCTAGTAATAAGTGAACCAAATTTTTCAGCCGCTTGAAGAACGTTATTATGATCAATGAATTTTGCCCCACCTTGTATGGCTTTTTTTACGTCAATTTCAATTAATCCATTACCACTTCTAAACCGGTTTGTTGCTTCTTTTGTGAGAGATGCTGAAATATGCCCGGTATCAAGACCATTGACATGATCTGCAATTGACCCACTAATTCCTTTTGGTTTTATCCCCAATCCTTGTTCCAGTCTAGCCAAATCATCAGGCGTTATTTGTCTGTATACTTTACATGTAGCAAGACCCAGAGGATCTATTGCAGATAGAGGGTTTGGCAAATATGCATACGGGTTAACTCCACCCATCAACCCCAGCGGGTCACTCACCAGGTACATCCCGCTTTCCGGCTCGTAGTACCTGAACCGGTTGTAGCACAGCCCTGACTCCGCATCCCGCCACTGGCCCGCATACAGAAGGCCGGGGTCCGCTTCATCATCCTCACGCCTGCGCGGTAGTTCGGGGGCTGCCGTTAAGGCTGCCGCTGTCTTCCCTCACAGCGTGGTGTCCTGCGGGACCACCTCACCTGCGCTGTAAAAGAAATCAGCAGAAGGCCTGTCGGCTCACTCACCCCATATAGTATCCTTCTGCCCCGCCAGTGGCGATAACCCACCCTCGCGTGTCATATGTAAAGAACTCCACGTCTGGTCGTTATCCGACCAGCGGGCTATTCTGCCCGCGTTGTCATAGTTGTAAAACAGATGGTAGTTCAGCCGCGCATCCGCTTCCGTCAGCCTGCATTGTGCATCCTGGCGGTACTCCGCCAGTATCTGTCCGCTAAATGGCTTTCAGACAGCCACTATCGTGGTAGACCAGCCGCAGCCGGGCCGTTCGTGTGACTCACCCCCGATTAGCCAGTACTTAAAGAAGTTTACATCAACCTACGGATTGGATGCACTATTTGGTATTTCTATGGCTTCTTTACCATTAATTATCGCATCCATTGCTAGAGATATATTGCATCCATATTTCCAAAGATAATCGTCACAGCCTCCGTATATGGCACCGTTTTCACCATACATTAATGTTATATACCATTGCTACATTCACCAACAGGAATCATATTGCCCCCGGACCTTTCAATATAATTATTCACTCTTTCAATAAAAATGCGATCAACAGCTCTTTCAGGATCTATGAAAAACTGTTCACTCTTATCATTATTTTTATATACCGAATGAAACCCATAAACCCCACCATATTTTGATATAAAATCAAGGAATAATGGAAATATGCAATAACCTTCTTCAGATAATTTTTCGCAACAGCCTTCAATATCTATTTTTTGTAATGTAACCTTACCATACTTAGATGCAAAATCAATTAAGTCACACATAATATTACCCACTAGCAACAATTATACCAAATATTGTTACTTGACAGTTTTTACACATTGGAAATGCTTCACCTGTTTTAACCAACACTGTATGGGCCTCAAGATCACCAATTTAGCCCCTGCTTTTAATGCCTCATTAACTCCTTTAAATTCTGCACAATTCGCTATCGCCCATCATTCTAAACTAGTCGAAGGCATATTTACCTGCAAAGTGGGGTGAATATCTATCGGATGAGGCCATTCACTTTCCCCAAAGAAAACCTTTCCGGTTTTTTATCAACAACAGCTGAAACTGCTCTAGGTAATTTACTTCGTTGAGTATTAGAGGTTGCTCCCGCCAATAATTCAGCAGCCTTCTTCTCTGTTAAATTTTTCGCTGATGTTAAATTGTTAAGTATTTTAGAAGTTGCCGCCAACCCAAAAGGATCAACCCACCTACACGGATTCGGCACATACCGATAGGTCTCCCACCCTGCAACCCCAGCAGCTCACTCACCAGGTACATCTCGCTTTCCGGCTCGTAGTGCCTGAACCGGTTATAGCACGGCCAAGGCTCTGCAATTAGCTTACTCTTTTTTATTGCTGACTCCCAATTTCACCCAAGATACATTACTCCAGAAATCTGAAGCAAAACATATAAAATTGATAATTTCTTTATCTTTAGAGAAATATGTTACCGGGCAATACTCATCACTACTCAATGGCTTAAAACTGGTTATCATGTTACAACTTAATTGACTTGATAAGGATTGAGATATAAAGTCAGTAAGGGATGGAAGATAATTACTTTCAATTGAGTTCAATGATGTACCAAAATCAATTTCATACAGAAAATCAATTTCACTTAGCAAGTCAATGAAACGTAAATCCTCTTCAATAGAAATTGCACCACCCCTGACAAATTCCTTATACCCATCCACATCAAAATAGTCATAATTTAATATAGTAAAGTCGATATCAAAAACCGACAATAAATTAGAAATAGACTCACTTAATCTGTTTTTATCCGTGAAATCTGTGAGAATACTTGATTTGGTAATCATATTTTAAAATCTCCAAAAAGGATCCAATACTGACTGGTCGATTACATCTATGCGAACTGTTGGGTTATTAGGTTTAAATCCACCAAAAAACTCATCAAACTGTTGAAGTGTATTTTTTGAATTGGAACTCCTGATTACCTGAACAATCCCTCCGTCACCAACCTGGCCCACGCCCTTGCTAACGTTCTTAGCCGCATTGCCACCAATACCGCTCAAAAGTTTTGTATCAACCTGGACTCCATAAATAGTGAAATCTGCCATAGATATTGAACGATTTGGTGGTGTATCAAAATATACATGATTGCCCTGACCACGCATATATCTAGCATATGCAATTTCAGCTTGTGCAGAAACATCACCGTTCCTGGCAAGCCTTAACTTCTCTCGAATAGTTTTAAACTCACCAGTTATTCTTCCAGGATTTGATATCAATGTTGGAATCGAACTTTTTGCTAATCCGAATGGATCAAGATATTCATTCGGGTTCGGCACATACCGGTAAGTCTGCTCTCCCCCCTGCAACCCCAGCGGGTCACTCACCAGGTACATCCCGCTTTCCGGCTCATAGTACCTGAACCGGTTGTAGCACAGCCCTGATTCCGCATCCCGCCACTGGCCGGTGTACAACAATCCAGGGTCCGCTTCCTCATCCTCCCGCCGGCGCGGAAGGTCGAGGTCTGCCGTTAAGGCTGCCGCGGTCCGTCCCCACAGCGTGGTGTCCCGTGGACGCCTGACTGCCTCACCTGCACTGTTAAAGAACATCAGCGGGCGGCCTGTCTGTTCACTCACCCCATGAACCGTCCGCCTCATCCCGCGTGAACGTCAGCGTTTCGCCACCCGGCAGGGTAATGTGCTCCGGCTCGCCCGCCGCGTTATAACGGTATGTGGTTTTCAGCAGCTGCTCGTCCGGGTGCCGGTCCTGCTCCCCTTCCGGCGGCAGGATGCAGCACGTGACCGTCCGTTCATCCGGGTAGTGGTATTCAATCGCCCGTCTGCCCTGCGTGGTTCCGTCGGGTGGCTACCCGTTATGAAAAAACAGCAAGAAACTATCTTATGATGTTAAAATTGGGGAGCATCCGTCTTTTTCTCAGAAGATTATGTAATTGAGGGACACAGCCTAAACAGGTGGTTAAGGAGATTAAGGATGTGCTTGTTTAGTGGGATGAACGTGGATTAGATAATAAAAAAGCCGGGAAGATTTAATGTCTTTCCCAAGGGGAAGCTTTCCGGCTTTAAATATCATCATTTCAACTTCATCAACCTATTGATTTGCAATGGCTTTCAGCTGCCCACAAAAATCCATTATAGATTGTAAGTCTGAGTATAGTTCATAATTTAGAGAAGATGAGTCCATCATACTTTTAATTAATACACCAGCAATCCTTACTTTACCTAGATAATCTATAGAAAAATTCATCTCAAAATTCCCATCCTCATTAATAAAGACAACTTCGTTATTACTCTCATGAGACATTTTTTCTAAATCTGAAACTAGCTCATCTATTCTTTCTTTCGAGACATAAAAGGATGCCTTAGCTTCATACCAATCTGACTTAACTACTGCATTAGCCTTGAAAAAATCATCTTCTAAGATAAATGAATTAAGGCTTAAACACCCACCTTCCTCACAATTTATAATTAAGCTTAACATTTTTAGCCAACCTTTAGTTAACAAATTTCGGTATATCATTAATATCAATAGGCCAACCAAAACTTTTACTCCGTTGTCCCCACTTTGTAACGTCAATCATATCTCTATGATTAATAACACCGTTTTTCACAATAATATTATATATAACCTCTTTACCATTTTTATAACCACGAACAGCATAACCTTCAGCTCCACCTCGAATTATAGTAGGAGAGGTATTCAAGATTGTTTTATCAAAACTGAACGGGAAATGATGTCCACGAGGATCTTCAACCGCTCTTTTCCTAATCCGGGGATCATATTCAGGAATTTTCTTTGTAGGGAATTTAGATGCATCTCTCGCCGCCTTACTCGCAGCAATATTATCCAGAACCCTTTGCTTAATCACAGGACACGTAGCAAGACCCAGAGGATCTATTGCAGATAGAGGGTTTGGCACATATGCATACGGGTTAACTCCACCCATCAACCCCAGCGGGTCACTCACCAGGTACATCCCGCTTTCCGGCTCGTAGTACCTGAACCGGTTGTAGCACAGCCCTGATTCCGCATCCCGCCACTGGCCCGCATACAGAAGGCCGGGATCCGCTTCCTCATCCTCCCGCCTGCGTGGTAGCTCGGGGTCTGCCGTTAAGGCTGCCGCTGTCCGCCCCCACAGCGTGATGTCCAGTGGACGTCTGACTGCCTCACCTGCACTGTTAAAGAGCATCAGCGGACGGCCTGTCTGTTCACTCATCGCATGAACCGTTCGCGTCATCCAGCGCACCGGCTCCGTCGGGTGTACCTGTCGCTCCCGGCTCACCTGCTGGCTCACCAGCTCAAAACCGCTGAACACCAGGTGCCGCACGCTGGTCAGCACATCATGGCGGTATTCCCGGATTTCCGCAATACTGTCCCCGTCCCACAGGTACGTGAGGCGAATTCCCTGGTTATCGCAGCGTTTTTCTGTTCTTCGTCCGCTGCCGTCATAACGGTATTCCCACTGCTCGCCCTTCCCGTTACTGTACCCCGTTAGCTGGTCACGGCTGTCCCACCTGAACTGTTCCCGCTCCGGCCTGTACCCGTCGCGGTGTCTTATGCGGCTGACCATCCGTCCTGCCGCGTCGTATTCATATTCCGTGTTCCCCGACCGTTTCAGGCGGTGTCCACGCTGGTACAGGTCATCATCGCCTGTACGGTAACAGCCCGCCGACTGGCTGCTCAGGTACCGCCGAAGTTTCCGGCGTCCGCCATCTCCCGTGAAAAAACGTAACTCCTTACTGACACTGCTTTTTTCATTCAGAACATAAAAAAACAGCACCCTGCCATAAGGCGGGATGCTGTGGACTGATACTTATGCTTCGAGCGGCGCACGCCAGTCGTCGGCACCAGAAGTACCTGACTTGATGTGTTCCCACTCAACTTTACGGTACGCCAGTGATACGGCGAGCAGTTGCGTGAATTCACGCTGTGTCGGGTCCTGGCAGTGCGGCATATGCAGATTCATATCTACAATGGTCGCGTCAGTCAGGCGGGTAGTGAAATAGTGCTCCTGCTTACCTTCGACAGAGGTACGCCACCAGTGCAGTTCCACTTTCGGCAGCATTTCACCGGCAGCCAGCGCGTTGTACATCAGCGGAACCGCTTTATTCAGCGCCACGGTAAAGATGAATGGCTTGTGGGCACGCTGACCTGCGGGCTGACCAGACTGTGGATCGGTTGGCACAGTCACGTTATGCAGGAATTCCTGAACTCGGTTCGTGGAAAGAAAGAAGCGACCTGGAGCGCGAACTCAACACCTGGATTCGCCAGTATGTTGCTGACCAGGAGAACCCACCCGCTGACGTCCGCAGCCGTAAACCTCTGCGTGGCGCACGGGTTGAGGTGATGGATGTGGATGGCGAACCGGGCTGGTATCAGGTGGCGATTTCCGCAAGACCACATTTCAAATATATGGGGGCTTCATTTGAACTCTCCCTGGTTGGGCGGTTACCGGACTGAACGCGCGCTACAGCTTATCTGCGATAAACTCCAGCAGGTAGATCTGAAGCGCCAGCCGCATGTAGAAAACCTGCTGTATTTTGTGCAGAACACGCGCAAACGACTTGAACCACAGCCGAAAAGCAGCGTGGACACGCCGTCGCAAACCACCTTCAGGACGCTTATCTACGCACCGGAGAGCACGCAACCTGCCACGGGGGAAAATCTTTCTCCCCTGCCAGACCTGCCGGAAATGAAGGTGGAAGTCCACCACGGCGCAGTGGAGGATATAAAATCGGGGAGTAGAGCCACGTCAGGCCTGAATATTACAGGCTTTATGGCGGGTGTTGCCTGCACGGCAGCTGTGGCTGCCGTACTCTGGTGGTGGCAGGTGTATCCGATGCAGCAACAACTGGCGCAGGTCAGGGATACGGCACAGGGTGCAGCAACGGTCTGGCTGGCTTCGCCAGAACTGGACAGTTACGGACAACGGCTGCAACAGCTTCCTCAAGCCTCGCCGCTGCAACTGCTGGAGACCGGTATGCAGATGATGCGCACCGCAGACAGTCGCTGGCCGGAGAGTCTGCAACAGCAACAGGCGACGGCACAATGGAATGACATACTGAAAACCCGCGCGCAAAACAGCCCGCAACTGCGTGGCTGGCTGAAAACCCGGCAGGATTTGAGGGCTTTCGCCGACCTGGTAATGCAGCGGGAAAAAGAGGGATTAACCCTTTCATATATCAAAAATGTTGTCTGGCAGGCCGAGCGGACCCTGAACCAGGAAACCCCGCTGGAATCCCTGCTGACGCAGTATCAGGATGACCGCGCACAGGGAAAAAATACCGATGCGCTGGAAAAACAGATTAGCGAACAACTGGATGGCGTATTAAGCCGCTGGTTTTTGCTGAAAAACAATGTACTGCCGGAGACGGCAGCGGATATAAAAACCGGAAAATAACCATTATCTAAAAGGAGATTAACATGGCAAATTTAATTTATCTGACACTGAACGGAGAAAAACAGGGACTGATTTCAGCAGGTTGTTCTTCACTGGACTCTATTGGTAATAAAGCTCAGTTGCAACATATTGATCATATTATGGTATATGAACTAACACATGGGATAAGCCGTGATCAAAATGTCAATCATCATTCAGTTACGATAAAAAAACCTGTCGACAAATCATCCCCTTTACTGGGAAAAGCAATTAATGACAATGAAAAACTGAACTGTGTTTTTGAATTTTATAGAACAAATAGATTTGGCATTAATGAAAAGTTTTACAAGCTGACATTAACAAACGCCCGGATTAGTGACATTAATTTCTCGATAGCGCATGTTGTCATTGACAGCGAATTACAGCCACAAGAAAGCATTTCTTTTATATATGAATCAATAAACTGGGAGCATTGCATTGCCGGGACCAGTGCATACAGTTTATGGGATGAGAGAGTTTACTAGTAATAATTTTACAAACAAATGGAGGGTTTCACATGGTAACGCGCACAGCGTCCAGACAAAAAGGCATTCCTGCAACAGAACATCCAAGGGCAAAATCCCAAACAAATTCCAGGACAACAGGGAAAGGATCTGGACACCCCCACCAAAAACAGCCAGTTACACCGCCACAGAAAAAACTCAGTCCTCTTGATGAATGGAAGGCTGGGCGGAAAAAAGTGATTGGAAATTCTGACTGGGAAAGTTATGATGATACAATCAGGAAACTTGTGTCTGAGATTAATCAGCATTTATCCACGTCAAAAAATATCGAACATTACACACCACTTGACTGGAAATTGGTTAAGGCGATGATATGGACCGAAACAGGTGCGACTTCGGCCGCGTGGAAAACAAGACCTATGCAGATAGGAAATATCGGTGATGAAGGAATCCTCGAGGTGACAGTTCCTGCTCGTCCGAGAAAATACAATATTATAGTCCCGAAAACTTGGGACAAATATTTAAAAAATAAGACTGACATGATAAAAAGTAATCCTGAATATAATATTCGGGCAGGCATTGCTCTTTTAATGATAAAAATGTCAGAAAAAGAAAAAGATAGAATTGTGTATGACGATGAAAAAGTATATAACTATGAAGTCGTTAAAGGCGATTTTGGCTATAGTTCTATAGCCAAGAAAATAGATACAACACAGAGTGTTCTTACTAAACTGAATGGAGTTAAAATCATCCACCCTGGAGATAAACTTAAGTATAAAAAAGCGCATCTAGAGCAGTATATACCCGGATGGACATTGTTTACTCCACAAAATATTCAAATACAGTATAATGGAGATCCAAAGAGAGCAACAGCCAGTAATCCAGGCGATAAGAATTATGCTGAAAAAGTTGGATATATTTATAATCTCCTTATTGCTGAGGGGAGTGAAAAAAGGTAATTCATTTAAGGAATGCAAATGAAACTAAAAAAATATTTTTCTTTATTATTGTTATGTAATATTGCAAACGCACACGATATAAAAATATCTGATTGTTCATACGACCTATTAATACAGCAAGATAAAGTTTACTGGTGTCTTATGGACAAATATCAGCAGAGCGTTTTGGCGTTAAAACATGAGGAAGACAGCGCAGAAAAAAGACTAGAGCAATATGATACTGAAGGAGCGAGAGGGCTTAATGAAGATGGCTCGATTGATTACGAACCTTATATTCATATAGCAAGAATAACATTTCCGGAACTGCATCGCTCATTTATTCTTTATCGCGAAAAACAATGTAAATACGCCTCACAAAGTGATGGAGCGCTTCCTGGCTATCGCCCCTCAATTTCGTCACTATATTGTAAAACTAATATGAATCTATCACAAATACAATGGATTAAAAACACCATCTAGGATGACGTCATGAATAACAAGTATTTATTCAAAATTATTTTAATGATATTATTTACCTTACACTCTAGTTTATTATTTGCGGTGGATAAAGTTATTATAGAAAAAATGCCACAAGATCTTCAGGATTTTTTTGAAAGTGCTGATGCTTGCGAGCTTTGGGTAAGTGACTTTGACCCACGCTTAGAAGAAACAACTTACAAAATTGTTGAAAGTGTTATTAAAGAAAATTGCTCAAATATTGAACACAAACTATCCGCAATGAAAAACAAATACAAGAATAACAAAGATTATTCAGCAAGACTAACTGTCTATGATGATACCATTACAATATATGACGAGTATAAAAAGACGCTGATAGAAAATAAAAGCCATAAATAATTTTATGATTTATACTCAAATCTATTGTTAATATCTGGTATTCAGAAAATAAAGTGAGTTTAGTATCGCATCATATACATTCAATTTCTGGCTCACTAATACTCAATAAAAACAGAAAGAAATGGATTTCTTTTAATCTGACATTTTTATTTTTATCGGACAAGTCGTTTTGCGTTAATGATAGCTATCACAAAAAACACTCTACTGGTGTATCCAGAATAAAATAGTTTAATTATCTCTACTCTGGTTGCCGCCACAGTTCATTTGCGGCAACCCTGCTGATACATAAATAATGTAATACTATTTACTGCTATATCGATTTACTAAATCCTCAACCACCATCTTACAGGTTTGCTTTTTCAGATCTGCAATTTGCTGCTCTGTCATATCCTTTTTTTCATCTGCTTTTCCGGTCAATGGAACAGCCATCAATTCTGTATTAACCGGTGAATACATTGCCCATTCCCCGGTCGCAACATCTACCAGGGCAAACCGGATCAGATAGCGCAGTGATGATCCAGAAATATTTCCACCCATATACTTTTTCCAGACCACCTCTTTTGTGGCAGCATTATATTTTCCGGATTCCAGTTCGCTCCAGTAAACCACAATGGTTTTTTGCCTTCCCTTTGCACCGATGTATCGCAGCGCCTGCATATAATTGGCGTTGATTACACCGCTTTTGCTATCTGAAAAATTTTCCGTGTCGCTGTCTGTTTCCTTTACAGGTGTTACCGGTTGAACCGCCCGTTTTTTCCTGGCGACAGGAATGCCTGAGAAAGTGGAAACCCGGTAATATCGCTGCATTTCCTTCTGCATAATAACATCAGGTGCGCGTGCTCCTGACTCCACCAGAATAATGGCAGAATTCTGCGGGATCTCAAACCCATTTGAGGCTTCCTCCACCGCATTCTCAATATCTTCTTCCGTAATATCCAGCGTAAGCTCATCACCAAAAACATCCCGGTCGGTAAGCTGTGATGTGGAAGTGGAAATCGCATCCATACGCGGTGTAGCCGCTCCTGTTTTCCTGCCATCAATAGATGATGATTTTGAACATCCGGCCAGTAAAAGGATGCAAATTACAACGGACAGCGGCTTCATATTCATAGATGAGTCCTTATCTTCGTATTATATAGGATCAACACTCCCAAATCTGATAATCATTATACCGCTATTTTCATGTAATATGGAAAAAATAAACCATTCATATATCTTATGACAATCAAATGAAATATAAGCATCATAAATAAAAATGATGTAGAGTGTTTTTTTATTTTTTCTGGTTTATTAATTTATTATCACCACCCCATAAACAAGTAGTAAAAAATACTGCCGCCATTATATGTAATATCAGATTTAACCAACCCACTCTATAAATAAATTTTAAACATCAAAATTACATAAGTTGAATCCGAATGCTGATAATGAAAACGCTAATTTTTTACTGATGGTTCTGATAGAGAGCTTCAGCCCATGGCCCAGATCATAATCAGAAGGCTCTGCCTTTTACACCGAGGGCAGTAAGCAGGCGGCGAGTCATACCATCGTTTATTGCTTCAGTTGTCGTCAATATCGAGCAACGGGAACGACGCCAATACTTGAATACATCTTTATTTATCAGCCATCAATTAAAAAAAGCCTGTGACATTTGCCTTTCTGGCCTGTGCACCATTCCATAAACCATTTGTGGCCGATCCCCGGGAATCGGGAGAGACACATACAGACGAAAAAAAAGGTATCGCATTGATAGCGATACCTTTTTTTCACTCTTTCGGACGTTCTGGAACTCCCGAAAACTGAATAGTGGCGGAACGGACGGGACTCGAACCCGCGACCCCCTGCGTGACAGGCAGGTATTCTAACCGACTGAACTACCGCTCCGCTGTGTTCCCTTGGGAACGTTGCGAATAGTACGGTGTGCCTCTCAGATCGTCAACGGTTTTTCTCACGTTTTGAATTGTTTGCTGCAAAAATCGCCCGGACGATGGTTTAATCAGCATCTTCCGGCTTATCAGGCGCGCCAGAGACAGCTGCCACCTTTTTTCTGCACTAAATCCAGCCGTGATTCATGCTCGGCCTGCTCTTCATCACTGGCAGAAATAACCCGTAATTTGCTGGCCGCACGAACGATACGTTGAATACCGGTATCGACCTGCTGCTTGCTCTCTCCTTCCATGGCGAAGGCTATGGAGGTCTGGCCGCCGGTCATCATCAGATAAACATCGGCGAGGATCTGGGAGTCAAGCAGTGCCCCGTGGAGGGTTCGCTTACTGTTATCTATTTCATAACGTGAGCATAGCGCGTCAAGGCTGTTACGTTTGCCGGGGAACATTCTCCTCGCCAGCGCCAGGCTGTCGGTCACTTTACAAAACGTATCTGTTTTTGGAATCCCGCGATTCAGCTTACTGAATTCATAATCCATAAAACCGATATCAAACGATGCGTTATGAATGACCAGCTCAGCGCCGCGAATGTAATCAAGGAACTCATCCGCGACGTCGGCGAAGGTGGGTTTATCAAGCAAAAACTCATCGGCAATACCGTGAACGCCGAACGCTTCCGGATCCACCAGCCGGTCCGGTTTCAGATAGACATGAAAGTTATTACCGGTCAGACGGCGGTTGATCACTTCAACGGCACCGATCTCAATGATCTTATGGCCTTCATAATGAACGCCAATTTGGTTCATACCGGTTGTTTCGGTATCGAGGACGATCTGTCGTGTAATAGCAGTGCTCATATCGTTCATTTGTGTCAGACTTGTCGTTTTTAATCACAGGAAGTCTACCAGAGATGCTAAAAAAGGTAGAAGTTTTCACCGATGGTTCTTGCCTCGGCAATCCAGGACCGGGCGGCTATGGCGCTATTCTACGCTATCAACAGGCTGAAAAAACCTTTAGCGAAGGCTATCGTTTGACCACCAATAATCGTATGGAGCTGATGGCGGCAATCGTGGCGCTGGAAGCCTTAAAAGAACATTGTGAAGTGGTTCTGAGCACTGATAGCCAGTATGTCCGTCAGGGGATTACCCAGTGGATCCACAACTGGAAAAAACGCGGCTGGAAGACGGCAGAGAAAAAGCCGGTTAAAAATGTCGATCTCTGGAAGCGACTCGATGCCGCGCTCGGGCAACATCAAATCCGCTGGGAATGGGTGAAAGGACATGCCGGACATCCCGAGAATGAACGCTGTGATGAACTGGCACGTACGGCGGCATCGCATCCCACTCAGGAGGACATCGGCTATCAGCCTGATGCCTGACCTCAGGGCTTACGATATTGCCTGGTAGCGCCTACGGCCTGTCTTATCGGCCGCTTAGCTTTACTCTGTTTCATGGGATTGAGGGTAAGCGGGATGGTACGTTTACGGGCCACAATCACTTGCAGGCATCCCAGCGCGGGAAGATGCGTACTTAGTAACTTCCCGCCCTGCCGCGTCCACGGTAAAACCTGAAAGCGGCTATAATGCATTACTTCAAAATTAAGTAGCGTTAACCAGTCCATCTGGCGCATCAGGGTAAACATACGGCTATTCGACGGCGGCCTTTTTCGCATAAACGGTACAAGCTTACGCAATCCCATCAGGCTCAGCGGGTTAAAGCCCGTGATGATAAGCCAGCCATCATCGATGAGTACGCGATCGGCTTCGCGAAGTAGTTGATGTGGATCCTGACACCAGGGCAACGTATGCGCCAACAGGCAGGCATCGATCGATTTCTCAGCAAACGGCAGATGCAAGGGATCGGCTTTGACCTGCATCGGTTCGCCGCTTAACGAGACATTAACCTGATGGGAGATGGCACAAGCATCAGTATTGATTTCTGCGCTTAAATTGCCGACTTTAAGCAAGTGAAATCCATACATTTTTGCCAGCCACGGTTTAAGCTGATGCTCCAGGGCCTCACGATAGTATTCCCCCCTGGGCAGTTCGCTCCAGCGATTAGGGGATGGCGCTGTCTGGGAAATCCTTGCCGGTTTCATCACACTCTTCCGCTTCGCTTTATGAGGTCATTATGAATCTTAACAGTATTCCCGCATTTCAGGACAACTACATCTGGATATTAAGCGATGATAACGATCGTTGTATCATTGTGGATCCCGGAGAAGCCCGTCCGGTTCTGGACGCTCTGGCGCAAAATAAGTGGCAGCCAGCGGCAATCTTTTTGACGCATCATCATAACGATCATACGGGTGGCGTGAAGGAAATCGTCCAGCATTATCCGGATATAGCGGTATATGGGCCACAAGAGACGCTAAATAAAGGAACCACCCGGCGTGTTAATGATGGCGACAAGATCTCTGTTTTGGGCAGCGAATTTACTATTTTTGCTACGCCTGGACATACCGCGGGCCATGTTTGTTTCTTCAATAATCCTTACCTTTTTTGCGGCGACACACTGTTTTCTGGCGGTTGCGGACGCCTGTTTGAAGGCACTCCTGCACAAATGTATCAATCCTTTCAAAAGATTAACGCATTACCGGAAGACACGGTTATTTGTTGCGCACATGAATATACTTTATCAAACATGGAGTTTGCCAAAAGTATCCTTCAGCACGATTCGTTCATAAATGATTATTACCTTAAAGTTAAAGGGTTACGCGCGAAGAAACAGATGACACTTCCGGTTATTCTGAAAAATGAGCGCCAGATAAATTTATTTTTACGAACTGATGACATTGATTTAATTAAAGTAATTTCAGAAGAAACAAATTTGCAACAACCTGAACAACGTTTTGCCTGGTTAAGGGCAAAGAAAGATAATTTCTGACATTCGGACTTGTGTTTTGCCAGCTTCACCTTTATGATCGGTCGTCTTTTAAGCAACTATTGACACACACATGAAGGCAAAAGCGATATTATTCGCCTCTGTCCTGCTTGTAGGTTGCCAGTCTTCTCAGCACGATGGCAAAGTTACACAGCACGCACAGAGCCTTTCTGCAGCTGGTCAAGGGGAAGCAGGTAAGTTTACCAGTCAAGCACGGTGGATGGACGATGGAACATTCTCTGGGCAGGATCAGGACTTGTGGGCTTTTATCGGCGACGAGCTAAAGATGGGGATTCCGGAAAACAGCCGGATTCGCGATCAGAAACAGAAGTACTTACAGAACAAGAGCTATCTCCACGATGTAACTTTACGGGCAGAGCCGTATATGTACTGGATAGCCGGGCAAGTTAAGAAACGTAACATGCCGATGGAACTAGTATTACTACCCATAGTGGAGAGCGCTTTTAACCCGCACGCAACGTCTGGTGCCAATGCCGCAGGCATCTGGCAAATCATACCGAGCACCGGGCGCAATTACGGTTTGAAACAGACTCGCAATTATGATGCGCGTCGTGATGTTGTGGCCTCAACAACGGCCGCACTGGACATGATGCAGCGTCTTAACCGCATGTTTGACGGCGACTGGTTGTTAACCGTTGCGGCCTACAACAGCGGCGAAGGTCGGGTCATGAAGGCAATCAAAGCGAATAAAGCTCGCGGTTTACCCACGGACTTTTGGTCGCTCTCATTGCCACAGGAAACGAAGATTTACGTGCCTAAGATGCTGGCCTTGAGCGAGATTCTCAAAAACAGCAAACGGTATGGTGTTGTCTTGCCTGGCACCGATGAAAGTCGTGCACTGGCACGAGTACGCCTGAATAGCCCGGTAGAGATGGCACAGTTGGCGGATATGGCAGGTATGTCTGTCACTAAGCTGAAGACGTTTAATGCAGGCGTTAAGGGGTCAACCCTCGGTGCCAGCGGTCCTCAGTATGTGATGGTGCCGCAAAAGCATGCCGCTCAGCTACGTGAGTCTCTGGCTTCAGGTGAAATCGCTGCTGTCCAGCCAGGTTTGTTGGCTGACAATACGCCACTCACCAGCCGCAGCTATAAAGTGCGCTCAGGCGATACGCTTTCAGGTATTGCTTCACGTCTTGGCGTGACGTCGAAAGATTTGCAACAGTGGAATAATCTACGTGGTTCAGGTCTGAAAATTGGTCAAAATCTGACGGTGGGTGCTGGTAGTAGCGCACAGCGTCTGGCCAACAACGACGACAGCATTACCTATCGCGTGCGCAAAGGCGACTCCCTCGCCAGCATTGCAAGGCATCACGGCGTAAACATCAAAGATGTGATGCGCTGGAATAGCGATACGGATAATCTGCAACCAGGCGATCGAATAACGCTGTTTGTTAAAAATAGTGCTACGCCAGATTCCTGATGACAGAACGACAAAAAAGGCACCGTTTCCCCCGGTGCCTTTTTTATTTATGCCGCTTTGTGAGCTTCAAACATGATGGTGTCGCTGGTAAATGATCCGTCATCCTGCAATTCAAAATAGTTTTTCACCTCCTGAGAAGCACTCTCCTGATACAGTCGTATGGCGTCGCTCAAGGGCTGTGGAGTGCGCATCCGCGCAATCCAGGATGAGAACTCCAGCGGCAGACGATCAGTTGTCAGGCCGTCCGTAATAAAGCCCGCCTCATTCGCCAACGCCAGCCATTCCCCACTGGCGTAGTTTCTGACGTGTGAGGTATCCCGCAGCGCCTCAACGGTTTGTAACCAGATATCCCGCACCGGGTGGCCAGGAGACATGACATCCATAATGATCACCACGCCGCCCGGTTTTAAGACCCGCTTTGCTTCTCGCAGCGCCTGCCCGACATCATGCCAGTGATGGGCGGAATAGCGGCTAATTACCACATCAAAACGCTCATCATTAAAAGGTAAGTGCTCTGCATAGCCCTGTTGGGTCGTAATATTATGCAGCCCTTTTTCCTGCGCGGCCCTGGCAACCACTTCCAGCATACTCGCTGATAAATCATAAGCAGTGACCTGAGCGACCTGACTGGCGGCAGCAAAACTGGCGTGCCCTGCTCCACAGCCCAGATCCAGCACTTCAGCATGTGGCAGAGTGGCAAGACGCCTGGTCAACTGTTGCAAATCGCGACCGGCAGCATGGACGGCGCTGGTCAGATAGGCTCCGGCCTGTGAGCTAAATTGTTTATTGATATGATCGTGGTGGGTAGTGGTGGTCATGGTGTGTCCTTTTGTGAGTGAGAGTAAAAGGGCAGCGCCATTACAGGTCTGCCCGACGGCAGACCTGACATCCTTTATCTATCAGGTTTGCCGGGCGTGAATTCAACGAGTAGTGGATTATGATCGGAAGCGCGGGTCACCAGAACCGATGCTTCCCCGACGTTTAAACCGCGATAAAAAATAAAATCCAGCGGACGTCCAAAGGCACGGCGACGCTGGTCATCGGTAAAACGAACCTGGCGCAGCGACATTTCCCGGGAGAAGCGATAAAGCGCGTTCATTCGCTGACGGCTCCAGGCATTAAAGTCTCCTGCCATAATCACCGGACCGCTGTGATGCGCAATCTGATCGCCGATCGGTAGCAATTGTTTGCTGTAGACATCAACGCCCAGACTAAAGTTGACCGCGTGAACGTTGACAACCATCAACAACCGGCCATCCGGCAGCGGATAGACCGTCACCAGTGCCGATTTAGACAGGCGTAACAGCGGCTCACGCTCGCGCAACGGGCAGCAGTAGACCGGATGTGCAGCAGAGAGTGTCATCACGCCTGAGGGATGCTGAGGCAGAACAAATGCCGGCACCTGGTCAGCGGCAAGATAGTTCGAGGTCGCGAATCGGATGAGTTCGGGCGTGGTTTGCGCTTCCTGAAGCAATACCAGATGGGCGTCTTTACCAAAGTTTTGCAGTACCGACTGCCACTCCGCGCGTTGCTGCTTAAAAATGTTCCAGACTAAGACCCGGATCTTTTCTTCACTGCTAAGCGGTGCGCCTGCTGGCAATGCCTGGCCGATACTCGCAAACGATCCCGGCGGCAAAATTCGCTCCGCAGGTTGCCCGGCGACATAACGCATTGCATAAGTATTTTTTCGCACTTTTGGCATTACACCTCAATTACAACCCGGTCCGGAAAACGAACAACTCCTATTGTTATAGGGATTTTAGCGCATACTTTCAACGCTAACCGACAGAAAGATTGATGAGTTTGGTAAACAAAAGATTCCTCATGACGCTTTACATAATGTTTTTATCCTGCAAAAAACGTTAATGTTTAAATAACAAAGATCGCTAAAATAGCGGCATAGCTTTGCGTTTGGGGCAAAAATGAAAGCAACATCTGATGAAATCGCGACGTTTGTGGCGGTTGTAGAAAGCGGAAGCTTTAGCCGTGCCGCTGAACAACTTTGTCTGGCAAACTCGGCAATCAGCCGGACGGTTAAGAAGCTGGAAGCAAAGCTCGGTGTAAGCCTGCTAAACCGGACTACCCGCCAGCTCAGCCTGACGGAAGAGGGAGAACGCTATTTCCGGCGCGTGCAGGTGGTTTTACAAGAAATGACGGCGGCTGAGAATGAGATTATAGAGACGCGACATTCACCGCGCGGTTTATTACGTATAGATGCAGCCACGCCCGTGCTTCTGCATTATTTGATGCCGCTGATTAAACCTTTCCGCGAACGTTATCCGGACATCACACTCTCACTGGTTTCTTCAGAAACGTTTATCAATTTGATCGAACGTAAGGTGGATGTCGCTATCCGCGCCGGGATCCTGACTGACTCCAGCCTGCGCGCCCGTCCATTAATGACCAGCTACCGCAAGATTATCGCCTCTCCGGACTATATCTCCCGGCATGGGAAACCAAAGACCGTGGAAGAACTTAAACAACATGTCTGCCTGGGTTTTACTGAGCCTGGCTCGCTGAATACATGGCCCATTTATTGCTGTGACGCACAGCTTTATGAGATTGTTTGTGGCATCTCTTCCAATAGCGGTGAAACGCTTAAACAACTTTGCCTTAGCGGTAATGGCATTGCGTGTTTATCTGACTATATGATTGATAAGGAAATTGAGCGCGGGGAACTGGTAGAACTGCTGGCAGATAAGCGCGTGCCTGTTGAAATGCCGCTTAATGCTGTCTATTACAGCGACAGAACGGTGAGTGCGAGGATCAGAGCGTTTATCGATTTTCTCAGTGAGTACGGCCATTAACAGGCGTTTAAAAGGGCGGGATGAATAAAGTATAAAAAAAAGCCCTGAGTAAATACTCAGGGCTCTTAATAAGTGGCGGAACGGACGGGACTCGAACCCGCGACCCCCTGCGTGACAGGCAGGTATTCTAACCGACTGAACTACCGCTCCACCGAATTTCTTTGTCACTGACCGGATGTCACTCCGGTTTACTGCTAATTTGATGCCTGGCAGTTCCCTACTCTCGCATGGGGAGACCCCACACTACCATCGGCGCTACGGCGTTTCACTTCTGAGTTCGGCATGGGGTCAGGTGGGACCACCGCGCTGTTGCCGCCAGGCAAATTCTGTTTA